>NZ_CP089214.1:0-4800000 GCF_021183625.1 Nocardia asteroides | reverse complement strand
GGGCGCCTGCGCCGTTGTGGTTGACCCGGGTGGCGAGCACCCGGCCGTAGACCCGGTGCCCCTCCGCGCGGGCGCGGGATTCGCGCTCCAGCACGAGCACGCCCGCACCCTCGCCCCAGAGCGTGCCGTTGGCCTCGGCCGAGTACGGCATGCAGCGGCCGTCCGGGGTGAGCGCGTTGGCCTTGGAGAACTCGTAGAACCCGGCGGGCGAGCCGAGCACGCAGACCGCACCGGCCAGCGCCAGCTCGCACTCCCCCGCGCGGATCGCGTTCGCGGCCAGGTGCAGCGCGGTGAGCGACGACGCGCAGGCGGTGTCGGTGTGGATGGACGGCCCGATGAGCCCGAGCGCGTGCGAGATCCGGCCCGGGATCGCCCCGTAGGCGGCGCCGGTGGCCCGGTAGCCGGTGTAGTCGTTGACCTCGGCGGCGTGCGGCCCGTAGTCGGTGTGCGAGGCGCCCATGTAGACGCCGACCTCGGCGCCTGCCAGGCTCGCCGGGTCGATCCCGGCGTTCTCCAGCGCCCGCCACGCCACCCGCAGCCCGACCCGCTGCTGCGGGTCCATGGCGACCGCCTCGCGCGGGGTGATCCCGAAGAAGCCGGCGTCGAAATCACCGGCGTCGTCCAGGAACCCGCCCGCGTCGGCGACGCTCCCCCAGCCCTCGCGCTCGCCGAGCCGGAGCAGCTCGCCGAGCCGCCAGCCGCGGTCGCGCGGGAACGGGCCGGTGAGGTCGCGGGCTTCGGCGAGCGCGGCCCAGTAGGCGCCGAGGGTCCGCACCCCGCCCGGCGCCTCGACCGCCATGCCCGCCACCACGACCGGATCGTGCTCGGTCATCTCGAGTCGCCCGGTTCGGCGGTGAGCGCCTCGGCGATATCGGCGACGTGGTCGTGCAGGTAGAAGTGGCCGCCGTCGAAGAGCGAGACCTCGATCTCCCGGTCGCTGTGCTGCTGCCAGGAGTAGAGGTGCCCGATGGTGACGAACTCGTCGTCGCTGCCGCCCATGGCGTGGATGTGGCTGCTCACGGTGACGTCCTTGTCGCAGGTGTACGCGTCGAAGGCGGCGTAGTCGGCCTTCAGCGCGGGCAGCGACATCCGCATCAGCTCCCGGTTGCCGAGCACCTCGGCGCCGGTGCCGTCCAGCCCGCTCAGGTGGTCGAGCAGCTCCTCGTCCTCGGTGGGGTGCGCGGGCATCTCCGCGACCTGCCAGGGCGCCACCGCCCCGGAGACCCCGAGCAGCCGCACCGGCAGCCCGGCCCGCTCGGCGAGCCGGGTGAACTCGAAGGCGACCATGGTGCCCATGCTGTGCCCGAACACGGTGAGCGGGGCGCCGGTGTTCAGCGGCGAGCCGCGGTACTCGGCGAAGGCGCCCGCGGCGAGCTCCTCGATCGACGTCGCCACCGGCTCGTGTCCGCGGTCCTGCCTGCCCGGGTACTGCAGCAGCCCGACGTCGAAGTTCGCGCTCAACGCCTTGGAGAACGGACGGTAGGTGGCGGCTCCGCCGCCCGCGTGCGGGCAGATCACCAGCGGCGTGGCGTCCGCGCTGCGCGGCTTGTGGAACTTCCGGATCCAGCCCGGCGCGATGGCCATCAGTCTTCTCCTACTCGGGGGAGCACCTGCGGTGCGGTCACTGCCACATCCGTCGCATGACCAGGACCGCGCGGTCCTCGTCGTCGAGGATCGCGGTGTCGGCAACCCTCCGGTCCGGCGTGCTGGCGATGGCGCGCAGCGTGTTGCGGTACGCGGTTTCGATGATCTCGGCGTCGCCTGCGTCGAAGGAGTCCTCCGCGTAGAAGAGGACGACCTGCAGCGGCTCGCCGGGGAACAGCAGGTCGGCCGGGAAGACCATGACGAGCAGCGCGTTGTCGGTCGCGCCGCGGCCCTCGAAGGAGACGAGCTCGAGCTGCCGCTCGGCGAGCAGCCGGACCAGCTCGTCGCGCCCGGAGGGGTAGGACTGGAACACGAACATGCTGTCGAACAGCCTGCGCGCCCCCGCGGTCCGGTTCGCGCTGGTCAGCCGGTACTGCTGGTACTCCATGAGCTCCATGCGGCTGCGCTGCATGCCGGTGAGCAGCTCGCGCCAGCTGCGTTCGCCGTCCAGCCGGACCGCGACCGGGACGGTGTTCACGAAGCAGCCGACGGCGTGGTCCACCTCGTCCAGGTCGGCCGGGCGGCCGGAGACCACCTCGCCGAAGACGGTGCCCGGCTCGCCGGTGATCTCGCGCAGCACGCTCGACCAGGCCAGCTGGCACAGCACGCTGACCGTGCTGCCCGCCTCGGCGGCCAGCGCCGCCAGCCCGTCCGCGACCTCCGGCTCGACCGGGAAGCGGTGCATGACCGGCGCGCTCCCGCCCGGCACCCGGGCCGGGGCGACCAGGCACGGCCGCACCGGCTCCAGGTAGCGCTCCCACACCGCCTCGGTGGCGGCCTCGCGCTCCCTGGTCAGGGCGAGGAACTCGGCGAAGGTGGCCGGGTTGCCGAGCGGCTCGGCGATGCCGGGGCGGGCGTACTCGTCGAAGATCTCGCGCGGCAGCAGCTGCCCGGACCAGCCGTCGGTGAGGATGTGGTGCGAGGTGAGCACCAGGGTGTGCTCGTCGCCGGGCAGGTGCACCACGGTGGCGCGCATGAGCGCGCCGCGGGCGAGATCGAAGACGCCTGCCTGGTCGGCGTCGAGGAAGGTCTCCATCAGCTCCGGCCTCGCGGTGAGGTCGAGCTCGCCGACCGGGAACTCCATCCGCTCGGCGACGACGGCGTACGGCTCGCCCGCCGCGGCGACCGCGAAGGAGACGCGGAGGTTCGGGTAGCGGTTGAGCACCCGGTTCAGCGCCGCGCCGAGCCGGGGGACGTCCAGCGGGCCGCGCACCCCGATGGTGGTCTGCACGGTGTAGGCGTCCCGGCCCGCGGTGCTGATGGCGGTGAGGTACAGCCCGGCCTGCAGCGGGGCCAGCGGGTAGACGTCGGCGACATCGCCGTACCCGGCCTGCCAGCGGTCCAGGTCGGCCTGGCTGACCTCGGCGGCGAGCACGTCGCTCGGGGTGAGCCTGCGCCGCGGGTCCGCGCGGACCGCCGTGGCCAGTTCGCGCAGCGCGCCCGCCCAGAGCTCGGCGAGCTCGCCCGCCTCCGGCTCGGTCAGTGCGCCGGAGGCGTAGCGGAAGGAGCCGCGCAGGGCGGGGCCCGCGTCGTCGACGAGCGCGACGGTGTTCACGTCGAGCAGTGCGGGGGCGGGCATGGCCGGGTCGGCGTGGCCGCCGAGGTAGCCGAACTCGGGCGCGGCGTCCCAGTCCCGCGCGGTGGCCGGCACCTCGAAGCGGCCCATGTAGTTGAAGGCGATCTGCGGTTCGGGGCCGGTCAGCTCTGCCCCGGTCGCCGGGTCGAGCCGGCGCAGCAGGCCCCAGCCGATGCCGCTCTCCGGCACCGCGAGGAGCTGCTCCTTGACCGCGCGCACCGCGTCGACCATGTCGCCGCCCGCCCGCAGCGCGACCGGGTAGGTGGTGGTGAACCAGCCGACGGTGTTCGCCAGATCGGCGCCGGCGAAGAGGGATTCGGCGCGGCCGTGGCGCTCCATGGTGAGCCGCAGGGTGTCGGTGCCGCGGTCCCTGGCCCGGCGGAAGCGGTCGGTGGCGACGGTCAGCGCGGCGACCTGGATGTCGAGGAAGTCGCAGCCGAAAGCCGTCGCGGCTGTGGTCATGAGGAAGGTGGTGTCGGCGGTGTCCAGCTCGGCGGTGACCTCGCGGACCGTCTCGACCCGGTCGACGGCCGGGTCGTAGGGGCGGGAGCCGAGTGGTGGCTCCGGCTCGATCGCGCTGCGCCAGAACGGGAGTTGCGCGGTGACGGCGGTACTGCTCGCGTGCCGCAGGAGCGCCGTGTTCCAGCTCCGCACCGAGGTGGTTTCCGAGTCGACCGGGTCGCCCCGCCAGGCGGTGCGCAGGTCGTCGTGCAGGATGCGCCAGGAGACGCCGTCCACCACCAGGTGGTGCAGGACCAGGAGCAGGCGGCCGGGGCCGCCGTCGTCCGGGTGCACCCAGGCGGCGGCGGACATCCGGCCTTCCGCCGGGTCGAGATCGGCGCTGAGCGTGCGGAGCCGGGCGTGCAGGGTCGGACCCGCGGTGGTGTCCCAGTCCCCGGCCGGAATCGGAATGTCGAGAACCGGCGGGAGCTCGGTGTCGGCGGGCGGGATCAGGTACCCGAGCGGGTCGGTATCCGAAGGCGAGGCGAGCGCCACAGCTTGGTGGCCGGCGATCGCGGCCACCGAGTCCGCGTCCCCCGACGCCGCCGAGGCGGAAGCGAGGCGGGCGCGGAGGAGCGGATGCGCGCGTACGACGCGGTGCCAGGCGGTGGTGAGCCGTTCCAGGTCGGCGTCGGCCGGGGTAACCACGGCCGTTGCCTGGCTGTACCCGGCGTACGCCGCCGACTGCTCGGTGAGCAGCGCGGCGATCGGCTGCAGCGGAATCCACCCGGTCCCGTCCCCCACCTCGACCAGCGCGTTCCCGCCGGTCTCGGCGACCACCCCGGTGGCGGCCGCGATGGCGGCGATGCCGCGCGCCTCGAAGAGCGCGCTGGTGGTGATGGCGAGCCCGCGCTTCTTCAGCGCCGACGCCATCCGGATGGCGCTGATGGAATCACCGCCGAGCGCGAGGAAGTCGTCGTCGGCGGCGAGCGGAACCGCCTCGGCGATCCCGAGCACCTGCCGCATGACCGCGGCGACCACCTGCTCGGCGGCACCGCGCAGCTCGCGCCCGCGGCCGCTGCCCGCACCCAGCTCGGGCACCGGAAGCGCGCGCTTGTCGAGCTTGCCGTTGGCGGTGAGCGGCAGTGCCTCCAGCCGCACCAGCGCCGCCGGAATCATGTACTCCGGCAGCCGGACAGCCAGCTCGGCGCGCAGCGCACCGGCGTGCGACTCGGCCGCCCCACCGGCATACACCGACCCCGGCTCCGCCACGTAGTAGGCGACCAGCGCGACATCGGCGTCCCTGCGGTGCGCCACCGCGGCGGCCGAGCCGATGCCGGGCACCTGGCGCAACACCGACCCCACCTCGCCCAGCTCGATCCGGTGCCCGCGGATCTTCACCTGGTCGTCGGCGCGGCCCAGGTACTCCAGGCTGCCGCTGGGATGCCAGCGCACCACGTCGCCGGTCCGGTACATCCGCGCGCCGGGCTCGTCGGCGAACGGGCAGGCGACGAAGGTCCCCGCGCTCAGCCCCGGCCGGTGGTGGTACCCCTGCGCCAGCTGCGGCCCGGCCAGGTACAGCTCGCCGCTGACCCCGATCGGCGCGGGCCGCAGCCGGTCGTCCAGCACGTGCACGTCGGAGTTCCACTCCGGCTGCCCGATGAGCGCCGAGCGGAACCACTCCGGCCGGGCCAGCGCACCGGCGAAATTTTCGTGCATGATGTCCATCGACGCCTCGGTCGGCCCGTACAGCCCGAGCACCCGGCCGCCGAACACCCGGCTCGCCTCGGCCACCAGCGTCGGCGGCACCGCCTCGCCGCCGAGGTACACGAAGCGCATGGAGGCCAGCCGCGCCGGGTCCGGCCCGGCGTCCAGGAAGGCCCGGACCACGCTCGGCACCAGCGAGATCTGCGTGATCCGGTGCCGGTCGATGATGCCGGCCAGCGCCTCCACGTCGGCCTGCCACCACTCCGGCGGCGGCAGCACCGTCGCCGACCCGGTGCACAACGCGTTGACCAGCTCGAACACCGACACGTCGAAGCCGATCGGCGCCTTCTGCAGAATCCGCTCCTCGGCGAAGCCGAGGTAGTCGCGCATCCACTGCACGTGGTTCACCACGCCGCGGTGCGGCGTCACCACGCCCTTGGGGCGGCCGGTGGTGCCGGAGGTGTAGAGCAGGTACGAGGCGTCCAGCGGGTGGATCGGCCGGTCCAGCTCGGCCGGGGTCAGCGGCGCGGTGTCGAGCTCGGCGAGCCGGGCGGCGACGGCCGGGTCGGCGACGTCGAGCACCGGCACCGAGCCCGCCGCGACGGCCTGCGGCGCGGAGCGCACGAGCAGCGCCGGTTCGGCGTCGGCCAGCATGTAGGCGATCCGGTCGGCCGGGTAGCTCGGGTCGACCGGCACGTACACCGCGCCGGTGCGCAGGATGGCGGCGAAGATCACCGGCAGCCGCTCGCTGCGCTCGGCGAACACCCCGACCCGATCGCCCGCGCCCGCCCCGCGCTCGCGCAGCAGCCGCGCGAACGCGTTCACCCGCGCGTCGAACTCGGCGTAGCTCAGCTCGATCTCGCCGAACACCACCGCCGTCCGCTCCGGGTACTCCAGCGCGGAGGTCCGGATCATGGCGTCGACCGTCTCCGCGACGATCGGCACCCGCTCCGAGCGCGACCACGCCGCCAGCGCCGCCCGATCACCCGGGGCGAGCGTGAGCAGGGCGTCGAGCGGGGTGCGGGCGGCCGCGCGCGCCAGGGTGTGGTCGATGTACTCGTGCAGCCTGCCGATGGTCGCCGCGTCGAAGAGGTCGGTGCGGTAGGTGATCTGCACATCCACCCGGTCCGGGTGCATGAACGCCTCCACCGCGACGGGCAGCAGCGAGGCGCCGTGGTCGGCCAGCTCCCAGCTGGTCCGCACGCCGGGCAGCCGCGGGCCGTCGATGCGCTGGTGCAGGAAGAGCACCATGGTGTCGAAGAGCTTCGAGCCGACATTGCCGGTGGCCCGGTTCACCGCGCGGACGATCTCCTCCTGCGGGAACTGCTTGTGCCGGAACGCCTCCGTGGTCACCGCGCGCACGTACGCGACGAATTCGCCGAAGTCGCGGCCACCGTCGATGCCGCGGATGCGCAGCGGCAGCATGGTGCTGAGGTTGCCGATGAGCGCGTCCATCCCCCATTCCTCGCGGTTGGCCACGGTGGTGCCGATCACCACGTCCGGCTGCCCGGTGAGCTGCCGCAGCGCGACCGCGTAGGCGGCGAGGAACACCTGGAACGGGGTCGCCTCGAGCTCGGAGCTCAGCGCGCGCAGCGCCGCCTCCGCCACGGTGCCGAGCGAGCGGTCCAGCCGCGCACCGGTTTCGGTGACGGCGACCGGCCGCCGGTCGTGCGGCAGCGCCAGCTCGGGCACCTCGCCGTCGAACCGGCTCGCCCAGAATTCGGCCGCCGCCTCGTGCGTGCCGTCACGGAACCGCTCCTGCTCCCACTCCGCGAAGTCGGCGACCTGTAGCCGCAGCGGCTCGACGGTGATGCCGCCCGCCCGCGCCTGCGCGTAGAACCGCTCGACGTCCGCGGAGAGCGCGGGCAGCGTCATCCCGTCCCAGGCGATGTGCTGGATCACCAGCACCACCACCAGGGTCCGCGGGTCGAGCCGGACGAAGCGCAGCCGCAGCGAGGACTCGACGCCGAGATCGAAGGTGTCCTGCGCCTCGGCGGCGACCGCGGCGGCCAGCCTGCGCTCCGCCTCGTCCCGGTCGAGGCCGGTGTGGTCCTCCAGCAGCACCCGCGGCGGCAGTTCGGCGTGAATGCGCTGGTAGGGCTCGCCCTGCTCGTCGTTGTGGTAGGTGGTGCGGAGCACCTCGTGCCGCTCCGGCAGCGCCAGGAAGGCGGCGCGCAGCGCGGCGTCGTCCACCTCGCCGGCGAAGGTGAGCGCGAGGCACAGGTTGTAGGCGGTGCTCTCCGGGGCGATCTGCTGGTGCGCCCAGACGTAGCGCTGCCCGAAGGAGAGCGCGGCGCGCTCGGGGTCACGGCGCTCGACCGGTCCGGAGCGGGTGTCCAGCCCGGCCTGGGCCAGCCGCGCCCGCATGGCCTCCTGCAGGTCGTCGAGGGATTTCATCGGCTGCACACCACGCTCGCGGAGTCGGGAAGGCTGATCTCGGCGAGCTCGAGCAGGATGGTGGCGACCTGCGCCAGCCGCCCCGGCTGTGCCTCGGTGCCGAGCAGCCCGCGCGCGATGCGGCGCACCGTGCGGCCCTCCAGCACCGCGCTGACGCCGAAGTCGTCCACCGCGAGCAGCCCGCGCACCTTGGCGGTGAGCGTGGTGGCGAGGATGGAGTTGCCGCCGACGTCGAAGAAGTCGGTCTCCACCCCGATCCGGTCCAGCCCGAGCACCTGCGCGGTGATGTAGGCCAGCGCGGCCTCCACCTCGTCGGCGGGGTGCACGTAGGCGGTGGCGGCCGCCGGGTCGCCCGCGGCCAGCAGGCGGCGGATGGCGGCGCGGTCCAGCTTGCCGTTCGGCGTCAGCGGGATCTCGGCCAGCGTTTCGACGTGCTCGGGGATCATGTAGCCGGGCAGCTGGTCGCGCAGCCGCGCCGGGTCGATGGCGGCGCCGGAGCCGTCCGCGGTCACCGCGGCGACCAGCCTGCCGGAGTCGGTGACCAGGGCGATCGCCTCGCCCGCGCCGGGCAGCCCGGCCAGCGCCGACTCCACCTCGCCGAGCTCGACCCGGTAGCCGCGGATCTTCACCTGGTGGTCGGCGCGGCCGAGGAAGTCGACGGTGCCGTCCGGCAGGTACCTGGCCAGGTCGCCGGTGCGGTACCAGCGCAGCCCCTCGTGCTCGAGGAAACGGTCGGCGGTGCGCTCGGCGTCGCCCCGGTAGCCGTCGGCCACGCTCGCGCCGCCGATCCACAGCTCGCCGGGCACCAGGTCAGGGCAGTCCTCGCCGCGCTGGTTCACCACGCGCAGCGCGACATTCGCGAGCGGCGTGCCGTACGGGACGCTGTCCCGGTGCGCCGGGAAGTCGTCGGTGACCTCGCAGACGGTGGAGTGGATGGCGGTCTCGGTGGTGCCGCCGAGGCCGACGAAGCGCAGCCCGGGCACCGCGGCGCGGAAGCGGCGGGCCAGCCGGGTGCGCACCCGGTCGCCGCCGGTGAGGACAAGGCGGATCGAGCGCAGCTGCGCGGGGGCGGCGATATCGGCGAGCATCTGCAGCAGTCCGGGCGCGGCGTTCACCACGGAGACCTCTGCCTCGGCGATCAGCGCGGCCCACGCCTGGGCGTCGCGCTCGGTGGCCTCGTCGAGGCAGGCCAGGGCGCCGCCGACGCTCAGCGGGGCGAAGATGTCGTAGACCGAGAGGTCGAAGTTGAGCGCGGAGAGGCCGATGTGGCGGTCGCCCGCGCCGATGCCGAAGCGGCGGGCGATGGCGTCGACGGTGTTCGCCGCGGCGCGGTGACTCACCTCGACGCCCTTCGGTTCGCCGGTCGAGCCTGAGGTGAACAGCACGTAGGCGGTGCTGTCGGGGGTCGCCGGGAGCGGGGCGTCGAGCGCGGGGCCGGTCAGCGCTGTGGTCAGGTCGAGGGCGGTCACCCGGGTGGCGGGCTCGGCGGCACCGTCCGTGATCACAACGTCGACACCCGCGCGGGCGAGGATGCGGTCGCGCCGGGCGGCGGGCTGGTCGGTGCCGATGGGCAGGTAGGTCGCGCCGGCGGCGAGCACGCCGAGCACGGCGGGAAGCTGCCGGTGCCCCTTGGGCACGAGCACCGCGACGGTGTCGCCCGCCCGCACCCCGGCGTCCGCCAGCGCCCGCGCGACGGCGAGCGCCTGCCCGGCCAGCTCGCCGTAACCGGTGGTGAGCCCGCCCGCGCGCAGCAGCGCGGTCCGCTGTGGATGCCGCTCCGCCAGCTCGAAGAAGGCGTGGTGCAGCGTGCGCGCCCCGAGTTCCTCGGCGGTGTCGTTGACCGCGCGCCGAACCGCCGCTTGCTCGGCGGGCAGCGGAATCGCCAGCGGCTGCGACCAATCCGCGCCCGGCGCGGCCAGTGCGGCCAGAATCCGCCGGAACTCGGCGAACATGGTCTCGGCGATACCGTCGGGCAGCGCGTCGCGGCGCAGGTCCCAGTTCACCAGCAGCCCGCCGTCCAGCTCCGCCACCTGGGCGTCCAGATCTACCTGGGGGCCCTGCGAGATGATCCACACCGGTTTGCCGAAGACCCGGGTGACCCGCTCGGAGAACAGCTCCCCGAGGTCGAGCCCGGAGGTGAAGACCACCGACGGCGTCACCGGCGCGCCGCGCAGCCTGCCCAGGTCGCGCAGCACGTCCAGCCCCTCGTACTCGGCGTGCGCCGCGCAGGTGTGTAATTCGCGCTGCAACCCGCGGGCCCTGGCGAGCACGGACTCCACCCGGGAGGCGTCGATCTCGACCAGCACCGAGTTGGTGAAATCGCCGACCACGGCGTCGATCTCGTCGTGCAGCTGCTCGCGGGCGAAGAGCGGAACGTTCAGCAGGAAGCGCTGCCGCGCCGACCAGCGCGCGATCACCTCGCCGAAGACGGTGGCGAGCGTGACCGCCGCGGTGACGCCGTTCCCGTGCGCGTTGGCGTGCAGATTCGCCCTCGCCTCGGCGTCGAACCAGTGGTGCAGCCGGACGCTGCGGGCGGGGTCGCGCCGCTCGTTCTCCGGCAGCACCGGCAGCGCGGGGATGTCGGGCAGCTCGGGGAGCCGCTCGGCCCACCAGGCGCGATCCGCCTCGGTGTCGCCGGCGGTGCGCTCCTTCGCGGCCAGGTACTCACGGAAGGTGATGCCGAGCGGCGGCAGCGCGTCGGCGTCGGCCTCGTACAGCGTGGCCAGGTCGTCCAGGACCCGGCGGTAGCTCTGCGCGTCGCCCGCCAGCATGTCGACGTCGAGGTGCAGGCGGTGGCCGCCGTCCGGCAGCACGGTGAGCGCGACGTCGATGACCTTGCCCGCGGCGACGTCCATGCGCTGGTGGCTCTTCTCCTGGCGCACCCGCTCCAGCTCGGCCTCGATCCGGTCGGCGGGCTCGGCGCTCAGGTCGAGCGCGGCGAAGACCGGGACCAGCGGCTCGGGCAGGACGCGCTGGGTGCCGGCGTCCAGGAACTGGGCGCGCAGCATCTCGTGCCTGCGCACCAGCCGCGCGACGGCCCGGCGCAGCCGCTCCGGATCGGCGCCGCTGCCGTCGAACTCGACGAACAGGTGCGCCGCGACGCCGCCGAGCGCCTGATCCCCGCGCCTGCCCATCCAGTACGCGTGCTGCATGGTGGCGAGGGGGAATTCGGCCGGACCGGCGGCAGTCGCGGAACCAGCCGAAGCGGAGGCGGCGGCCGTCGGGCCGGTGACGGCGGGAACCTCGGGGGCACCTGCGGCGAGCAGGGCTGCCCAGGCGGCGATCGTCGGCTCGAGGGCGAGCGCCGAACTCCGGATGTCGTACCCCCGCTTGCGCCACCCGGCGGCCAGCCGCATGAGTTTCATCGAGTGCATCCCGAGGCTCACCAGATCGTCGTCGAAGCCGACCGCCTCGGGCGCCACCCCGAGATCCGCCGCCACGATGTCGCGCAGTTCCGCCTTGCCGAGCATCCGACTCCTTAACCCGATACAGCCGCCCACGTCGAACTTCGCGGCCCGACTTGACCGCTATGTCCGATTTGATGTAGGCTAGCCTTGCCTAACTTTGCCTATGCTAACTCATCGGCGAGGTTGCCGAGTGGGTGCTGTGCCACGGCGCGCCGACGGTGGGCTCCGTCGCGCGCGACCGGTGGTCCGGGCAGCGGGGTCGCGTATCCCCCGCTGCCCGGTTCCGGCCTCACTCCGCGAGTGCGGAGACCACCGCACGCCAGCGAGCCGAACACTCGGCGGCGGCCGCGGAACCGAGCACGGCGCCGTTGATGTCGAACTGCCCCACCAGCACCGGCGCGCCTTCCCGCTGGACGACCACCGTCGTGATGTCGACGGTGAAGCGCAGCGGTAGCTCGGGATGCTGCGCGATGCCGAACTCGGCGGTGAACTCCGCCATCGGAACCGGCGCCCACGGCCCGCGACCTCCGGTGAGCTGATCGAAGCGGCCGAGGTGGTTCAACCGCAGCTGCCCCCGCACCGCCGTCGAGCGCTCAGCGAGCGCGGGCCGCCCCGCCGCCGGGCTCCACTCCGCGACCACCGCGCCGGGCACGGTCACCGTCTCCTCGACGGTGAACCAGCCAACCCGCCTGCTGTCGTCGTCGGCGGGCCGCCCGTGCGACTCCCTGGTGATCGCCACCCGCCCCGCCGCGTCGGCGAGCCCGTCGAAGGCGCGGGCGCAGGCCACGATCAGCGCCTCCTCCAGCGGAACGTCGCTCGCCGCACAGCGCGCGAGCAACGCGGCGGTGCGCTCCGGGTCGAGCTCGACCAGGTGCTGGTGCGCGTCGGCGGCCCGGTCGACCACCGGGTCGGTGAGCCGCCCGGCGAGCGGCGTGCCGAGCACCGGAAGCGGCTCCGCCGCAGCGGGAACCACCGCTCCCGGCTGCGCGTACTCGACCAGCGGCGCGCGCCCGTCGGCCAGGCCGCGCAGGTCGTCGGCGAGGATCAGCCAGGACACCACGTCCACCGCGAGGTGGTGGACGGAGAGCAGCAACCGCGGCTCCGCGCCGGTGAGCACGGTGGCCGCGACCATCCGCCCGGCGGCCGGGTCGAGCCGGTCGACGGTGGCGGCGAGCAGCTCGCGCGGCGTCGCCGAGCCCGGCGCGGCCACGGCGACCTCGACCCGGAACTCCTCCGGCGCCAGCACGATCAGCGCAGGGACGCCGTCGACCGCGCCGAGCCGCGAGCGCAGCGCCGGGTGCGCCGTCGCCAGCGCGCGCAGCACCTCCTCGGCCCCGGCCGGGTCGACTCCGGGCGGCAGCGTCAGCACCTGGCTCTGGGTCAGGTGCTGATACCCGCCCTGTCCGATGATCTCCAGGGCCAGCGCGGTCAGCGGCAGCACCGCGCCAGCGGCGAGCACCTCGCCACCCGCGTCCGGCTCCCCGGCGCCGTCCAGCAGCGCGGCCAGTTCGCGCAGGTCGGCGGCGCCGAGCACATCCCGCGCAGCGACCCGGTAGCCGGCGCCGCGCAAACGCGAGACCAGGTCGATCACGCCGATGCTGTCGATCCCGAGATCGACCAAGCTGTCCAGGATTCCGGCGCTGCCCGCGTGCATCTCCGCGAGCACCCCGAGCAGCGCGCGCTCGGTCTCGGTGCCCGGCTCGGCCGCGGCGCCGGTCGCCACCGGGGCGGTGAGCAGCGCGGTCGCGGCGTGCGTGTCGAGCTTGTCGTTGCGGTTCAGCGGGATCTCGGCCACGTGCACGATCCGGGTCGGCACCAGGAACCGCGGGAGTCTGCGGGCGGCGGCCGCGCGGATGGCGGTGGCCGGGCGGTCGGCGACCACCAGCGCGCCGAGCCGGGTGCGGCCGCCCGCGGTGAAGGCGAGCGCGGCGGCGTGCCGCACGCCGGGGATCTCGCGGAGCACGGCGGTGGCCTCGTCCGGCTCGACCCGGTAGCCGTTGATCTTTACCTGGCTGTCGATCCGGCCCTCGTAGACCACGGTGCCCGCCCGGGTGCGGCGCACCAGATCGCCGGTGCGGTAGCGCCTTCCGGCCGGGCCCGCCACGAAGGTGGCGGCGGTCTGCCCCGCGCGGCGCAGGTAGCCATGGGCCAGCTGCGCGCCGGAGAGGTACAGCTCGCCCTGGCCGCCGGGGGGCACCGGGCGCAGGCGGTGGTCGAGCACCTCGGCGGTCATGCCGCCGAAGGTGTGGCCGATGGTCGGGGCCTCGTGCTCGTGCACGTCGGCCATGAGCGCCTCGACCGTGGTCTCGGTGGGGCCGTAGAAGTTGATCACCCTGGTGTCCGCGAGGCCGCGCAGGCGGTTCCAGGTGTCCTGGCTGATGGCCTCGCCGCCGAGGGCGAGCACGCGCAGGGGGCAGTACTCGCGGCCGTCGCGGGCGGTGAGGAGCCCGGCGGCGACGAGCCGGTTCAGCATGGAGGGTGAGGTGTCGAAGATGTCGATGCCGTTGGTCGCTATGGCCGCGACGATCCGCTCGGCGTCGGTGCGCTCGTCGTCGCCGAGCAGCACGACGGTGTGGCCGGAGAGCAGTGCGATGCTCGGCTGCCAGGCGGCGTCGAAGCCGGTGGACCAGCCGTGGCCGATGCGAAGCGGCCTGCCCGCCGCCGCGCTCTCCGGGGCGAAGATGCGGCGCTCGTGGTTGCCCCAGTGGTTGAGCAGGGCGCGGTGCGGCACCGCGACGCCCTTGGGGCGGCCGGTGGTGCCGGAGGTGAAGACGACGTAGAACGGGTTCTCCGCCGGGACCGGCGGAAACCCGTAGCCCGGAGCGGCGGGTGACTCGCCCGGAGCAGCGGGTGACTCGCCCGGAGCAGCGGGTGACTCGCCCGGAGCAGCGGGTGACTCGCCCGGAGCAGCGGGTGACTCGCCCGGAGCAGCGGGTGACTCGCCCGGAGCAGCGGGTGACTCGCCCGGAGCAGCGGGTGACTCGCCCGGAGCAGCGGGTGGTTCGCCTTGGGCGGCGGAGCTGCGGCCTGCGATGGTGAGGGGGGCGCTCGCGGTGTTGCCCGCGGAGCGCGATGTGGCGTCGGCGGACGCTGCCGACGAGGGGGTGGCGGGCAGTTCGCGCAGGTTTCCGGCGTTGTCGGGGACGAGGTGGGTGAGGCCGGCCTCGGCTAGGACGTCGGCGAGGGCGGCGTCGGCGAGAACGAGGCGCGCGCCGGAGGTTTCGGCGATGTAGGCGAGCCGGTCGGGCGGGGTGGCCGGGTCGACGTGCACGCAGGTCGCGCCGGTGAGGCCGATGGCGAAGGGCGCGTGCAGGACCCGGCGGTCGCGCGGCAGCGCCACCGCGACGGCGCTCCCCGGCCCGACCCCGCGCGCGGCGAGCCCGGCGGCCAGCGCCAGGACGGCGGCGCCGAACTGGGCGTACGAGTGCTCCCCCACCTCGTCCACGACGGCGCTCCGGTCGCCGAACCGCTCGACGGCCGCGAGCAGCGTGTGCGGCACATCCCCCGGCACGGCGACGGCGTCCGGCGCGGCCAGCGCGGCGGGCTCCCCGTCGAGCAGCACCGCGACATCGGCGGCCCGCGCGGCGCCGGTGATCCGCTCCAGCACCGCGAGCACCCGCTCCGCCAGCGCATCCGGCTCGAACCGCCGCACCAGATCAGGCCGGATCTCCACCCGGTTGATCAGCGACCCCTGCTCCAGCACCGGGACGACCGCGATCGGGTAGTGGCTCGGCGAGTCGATCCGCCGCGGCACCAGCGTGGCGCCGTCGCCGAGCGGCATCCGCGCGGTGATGTCGCCCATCGGCGTGTTCTCGAAGACCAGCAGCGTGTCGAAGAGCTGCCCCACCCCGGCCCGCTTGGTGATCTCCGCGATGCCGAGGTACTCGTGCGCCCGCAGCCGCGCGACCTCCTTCTGCAGCTCCCCGCCGATCTCGGCGGGCGCCCGCCCGTCCAGCCGGACCCGCACCGGGATCGTCGTCACCAGCGCCCCGACCAGCCGGTCGGCGTTCGGCAGCGAGCCGTCCCGCCCGGAGGTGGTCTGCCCGAACACCACGTCGTCGCGCCCGGTGAGCGCGGAGAGCACCCGCGCCCAGGCCAGCTGCAGCACGGTGTTCAGGGTGAGCCCGTGCGCGCGCGCCCAGCCGGTGACGGCGGCGGTGCGCTCCGGCGTGAGCCTGGCCTCGCCGAGCACCGGGATGTCGGCGGGCGCGGGCCCGGCGATCATGGGCATGGGGGCGAGCCCCGCCAGCGCCGCGGTCCACGCCCCGGCCGACGCCTCGGTGTCCCTGCTCGCCAGCCAGGCCGCGTGCTCGCGCAGCGGCGGGGCCGGGGGCAGCCCGGCGCCCTCGCCCCGGTGCAGCGCGAGCAGGTCGGCGAAGATCAACGGAATGGACCAGCCGTCCACCACGATGTGGTGCGCGGTGCAGACCAGCTCGTACTCCTGCGGCCCCACCCGTGCCGCCACCACCCGGAACAGCGGCCCCGCGTCGAGATCGATCCGCGTGCGCCCCTCGTCCAGGTAGAGCCGGCGCGCGGCCGCCGCCGGATCGGGTTCGCCGCGCAGATCCAGCTCGCGCCAGCCGATCCGGCCCGCGGAGGTGGTCACCAGCACCGGGTGTGGCAGCCCGTCGGTGACGACCGCGCCACCCAGGTGCGGATACCGCTCCAGCACCTGGTCGAAGGCCTTGCGCAGGCTACCGAGGTCGGCGAGGCCGTCCACCCGCACCGCGAAGGTCACCAGGTAGGGGTCGACATCGCCGGAGGTCGCGCTCACCGAGTACAGCCCGCGCTGCAGCGGCGAGAGCGCGACGACGTCGAGGATGGAGGTGCTCACGCGCCGAACTTCGCGCCGAGCGCGGCCAGCACCGCCGGGTCAAGCCCGGAGGCGCTGAGCGGCGCGGCGGCCTGCGGCTCCGGCGCGGCCACCTGCTCGGGCGCGGCCTCCAGCTGCTCGGCGAGCTCGTGCACCGCCGGGAAGCCGAACACGGTCTGCACGTCGAGCGCGAAGCCCTGCTCGGCCAGCACGGTGACCAGCCGCAGCGCGGCGATGGAGTCGCCGCCGAGGGAGAAGAAGGTGTCCTCGCGGCCAACCTCGTCGTCCTCGTCCAGCTCGAGCACGGTGCGGATGGCGGCGGCGAGGGTGTGCTCCGCCGCGGTCCGCGGCGGGCCGCCGAGGCCGGGGCCGAGCTCGCCCGCGGTGGCGACGGGCGGCTGGAACAGCGGGACGGCAGCGCCACCGTCGCGGCCGTCGGCCCAGGCCAGGGCGCGACGCTCCAGCTCGGCGACGAACTCGGGCAGCGCTGCGGGGGCGGCGGGCGAGTCGACGATCACCAGCGCGCCGTCGTCGTCCAGCCGCACCTCGACCAGCAGCTCGACCCCGTGCGGGCGGGCGAGCCGCCGCTCCAGCTCGCGCGCGGTGTACCCGGACCCGCTGTGCGCGATGGCATTCCCGGACCGCACCACCAGCGCGGCCTGGAAGAGCGCGCCGCCGGAGACCGCCGCCGCACCGCGCAGCCGGTGGGTCAGGAACTCGATCCGGGTCGAGCCGTGCGCCCGCGCCGCCGCCAGCACCTCGGCCGCGCCGAGCACCGCCTGCCGCGGCGGCTCGGCGCCGGTGAGACCGCGCAGCACCAGGTAGTTGCCGAAGGGGCCGATGGTCGAGGCGGTGGCCTCGTCCCGGGCCGGGTCGAACAGCCCAACGGCCGGATCGGCACCGAGCCCCGCGGCACCGAGCGCCTTCGCCAGCAGCGCCGCGAAGGCGGCCGCAGGCTCCTGCCCCGCGGTGAGATCGGCCAGCGCCTCCGGCGCGATCCGGAAGCTGTGCCGTGCGGCCGCGCCGGGCTCGACCGGCACCGCGCGCTCCGGCAGGTCGGCCAGCCGGTCCAGCCAGTACCCGGCGTCGGCGTCGGCCGCCGGATCCACCGCCATCCCCTTGACCAGCGCCGGAACCGCCGCGCGGAAGCTGGACCCGGTCACCTCGCCGGTATCGAGCGCGGCGAAGAGCGCCTCGGCGAGCAGCTCGAGCGAGACGTCGTCGGCGGCCACCGGATGCACCGCGAACGCCAGCACCGCGCGCTCCCCGGCGCGGTCGAGCGTGACCCGGACGGGGAGCTCGCGCACCAGGTCGAAGACGTGCCCGGCATCCGGTTTGCCGAGTTCGAGCACCGAGCCGGGCAGCTCGTCGGCGCGCTGGTAGGGCACCCGGCGGTCGTCCGGGAAGACGCTGCGCAGGATCTCGTGCCCGGTCAGCACCGCGGTGACCGCGCGGCGCAGGGCATCGTCACCGAGTTCGCCGGTGAACTCCAGCGCGAGGAAGAGATTCGCGGCCGGCGTGCGGCGCAGCCGCTCCGGGAGCAGCACCGCCTGCTGGGCGGGCGCGAGCGGAACCGGGCGCGCCGCCCGGCCCGCGGAGCCGTTCCGGCCGGTGGAGTCCTGCACGAGCGAGTCTGGCATCGCGATCCTTCCGCGCCGCGGCGGCGAATCGACGACCGCCCGGCTTCAGTCCGAACAACCGATCGCCTGCCCGACGGACCGCGCGACCAAAGTTAGCCTATCCTAAACAGACCGCTCGTTCGGTACCAACCGCGGCCCGCTACTTGTTCAGCGCCTCGAAGGTCGGCGCCAGCCTGTCCAGCACGTACGGGGTGTTCAGCGGGCTGGGGGTGTTCAGCGCGCTGATCGTCATCACGTCGATGAAGGCGATGCCGCCGGATTTCACCGCGGGCAGCTCGGCATAGCCGGGCAGCTGCTTGAACTTCTCCTCGAAGGCGGGCAGCGCGCCACAGATCAGCATGTCGGAGGTCAGGTCGCCGAGCCGCTCCGGCGAGAGCGCGAGCCTGCCGCCCGCGGGCGCCTCGTCCGCGATCTTCCGCGGGATGCTCATGCCGAGCCGCTCGAAGAGCGCCGCCGAGCCGTCTTTGGGATCGGCCAGCACCATGAGCTGGGCCGGGCCGGTGAGCATGCAGGTCAGGAAGGTCTTGCCCGACAGCTTCGGGTACTTCTGCGCGAACCCGTCGACCTTGGCGTCGACACCGTCGATGATGCCCTGCGCGTCGCCCTCCCGGTCCAGGATCTTGCCGAGCGCGGTCACCTGGTCGGTCCAGTTGTCCACCTGGGCATTCGCGGTGACCGCGCCGATGGTCGGGGCGAGCTTGGTGAGCTTGTCGTACAGGGCCCTGTCGACCAGGTAGCTCGGCACCAGGATGAGATCCGGCTCCAGCCCGGCGATCTGCTCGGCGATGTCGCCGCCCGCGTTGAGCACGGTGGCCTGGCTCAGCGAGTCCGGCTCCCACGGCACCTTGGTCTTGGCGCCGATGGAGATGTTGTCCGCGTAGCCGACCGGGGTGATGCCGAAGGCCTGGGTGGCGTCGAGCCACTGGTTGCCGAGCGTGACGATGCGCTCCGGGGTGCCGTCGACCACGGTCTCGCCGTAGTTGTGCGTGATCGTCACCGCGCCGTCGCCGCCGCCGGAAGCACCGGAGTCGCCGCAGGCGACCACGCCGAGCGCGACCCCGAGCGCGAGCAGCGCGAAGCCGAGCCTGGCGGCCGGGCCGCGTCTCGTAGTCGACGGCATGGGTCAGCTCCTCGAATCGAACGGTCGGTTTTTTCAAAGGTTAGGCTAAGCGAATTTCAGCCAGCCGTCGACGGTCCAGTGCGCGGTGTCGCCGGTGCGGTAGCGGCGCTCCCCCGGCTGCAGCGGGTCGTCCTCGAACCGCGCGTCCGCGGCGTCGGCGACGCCGAGCGCGGCACCGCCGACGTACACCGCACCCGGCACGCCCGGCGCGCACGGCTGCCCGGCCGGATCAAGCACGTACACCCGCGCGCCCGGGATCGGGCGGACCCGCCCGCTGCCGTCCACCGGCCCGCGCGCCACCGCGCCGACGGTCACGGCGGGCGCGTACCCGACCGTCCCCGCGGCCCTGGCCGGGAACTCGGCCGGGGTGTCGAAAGCGATGCGCGCGCACTCGGATTCGCTCGGACCGCCCTCGCCCCAGAGGTCCCAGCGCCTGACCTCGGCCCAGCGGTTCGGGCCGTCCCGGAGCGCGCCGTCCCGGCCGAGCACGGTGCCCGCCGCGGCGACCACGTGTGTCACCCGCTCGGCATCGAGGAAGGCGGCGGCCCGCCTCGGCTCGGCGACCACGACGGTGGCGCCGTCCACCAACCCGGCGAGCACCTCGACCAGCACCGCGACCGTCGGCGCGGGCGCGACCACCAGCCGCACGTCCACCGAGCCGCGGGCCCGGTCGGTGCTGCCCGGCGCGCAGTCGGTGACCACCGCGCGGCGATCGGCCACCGCCGCGGCCACCGCGGCGGGCGCGACCACGACCCGTCCGGTGCCGGTGCAGCCGGCCGCCAGCGTGATCGGGGTGTCGGACTGCGCGGCGGCATCGAAGGCGACCAGCAGCCGCACGATGTCCGCCGCTGCTATCCCGGTGGCGGGAACCGTGTCCTCGGACTCGTCGACGCGCTGGAAAAGGCTTTGATAGTCCAGGGTTTCGCCGCCGCAGCGCAGCGCCGGGCGCTGGCCGGGGAACATCCGCCCGCGCCACAGCAGTCCGGGCGCCGCCGGACCGAACGGCGGCTCGACCCCGGCGGACCACTCGCGCAGCACCCGCTCGCGCTCCTCGCCGGTGCCGACGCCGAGCCGGCTCAGCGGCCGGTCGGGGGTGTCGGCGAAGGCGGTGAGCAGCCGGCGCGCCCGGCCGGCGAAGAGCTCGGCCGACGCGGGCCGGAAGAGGCTCGCGCGCACCGTGATCGCCGCGTCGAAGCCGCCGTCCTGGGCGCAGTGGAAGGCGAAGCCGATGTCGCGCAGGGCGGGATCGCCGGGCAGCGGCAGCACCGCGGCGGCGATCTCCTCGCCGAACCGCGCCTCCGCGGACCAGTCCTGCTCGCGGAAATCGAGGGTGGCGCCGAAGGTCTCGGCCGCGCCGGGCACGCACTCCACCGGGACGTCCTGGTTGCCGTAGGCGGCGAGCGCGGTGGCCCTGGAGCGCTCCAGCACCGCGCGCGGCGTCGGGTCGCCGGTGAGATCGGTGCGCAGGACCAGGGTGTTCGCCACCGGGCCGACCAGGTCGGCCAGCGCGGGGTCGGTGCGCCCGGCGATGGCGGCGCCGAGCGCGATATCGGTGCCGGCGCCGTGCTGGTGCAGTAACACCGCGACCGCCGCCTGGTACAGCATGAACTCCGAGGCGCCGACTCCCTCCGCGAGCGCGCGCAGCCGCCCGCGCAGCACCGGGTCGATGGTGAAGCGGGCGGTATGGGATCCGGTCTCGGACGGTTCGCGGCGCGGCAGGTCGGTGGCGAGCCCGGTCGGGGCGGGGAGGCCGGCGAGCGCGGCGCGCCAGTACTCGGCCTGCGCGTGCAGCTGGCCCGCGGCGGCACGCTGCCAGAGCGCGTAGTCGGTGAAGCTCAGCTCGGGCAGCGGGCGGTGCGCGGTGTCGCCGCGCAGCCGGGCGCGGTAGGCGGGGGCCAGGTCGCGCAGCACCGTGCGGAACGACCAGTGGTCGGCCACCAGGTGGTGCGCGGTCAGCACCAGCACGTGCGTCTCGGGGGTCGTGGTCACGAGCACCGGCCGGATGCCGGGCCCCGCCACCGGGTCGGGAACCGCCGCCGCGGCCTCGGCCAGCGCGGTGTTCAGCTCGGCGGCCGAGCCGACCGTGCGCACCGGAATCTCGATCTCCTCCACCGGAACCCGCCGCGGCACCGGCGCTCCCCCCGGCCCCGGCGCGAACCGGGTGCGCAGGATCTCGTGCCTGGCGAGCGTGTCCCGAAGCGCGCCGAGCAACGCCGCGCGATCCAGCCGACCCTCGAACCGCACCGCGAACGGAACCCCGCAGCGCGAATCGGTCGGCGACCACGACCGCGCCGCCGGCAGCTGCGGCTCTTCCGGCAACGAACCGAGCGAATCGGCGTCGACCGTTGCCAGCGAATCGGTGTCCCTCGGCGCCGGATCCAGCGCGCCGGCCCGAGCCGCGAGCGGCTGCCCGTCCCCCGCCCCGGCCGGGAAGGCGGCGCGCCAGCGCACCTCCTGCGCCACCGAGAGCGGAATCCGCTCCGGCCTGCGCAGCTGCCTGGTCGGCGCGGGCAGCGACGAGGCGGCGAGCGGCGCCGCCTCGATGGCGGCGGCCAGCCCGGCCACCGTCGGCGTGTCGAACGGCGCCCGCACATCGACCGCGACCCCGAACTCCGCCCGGATCAGCGCCACCAGCCGCCCGGCGAGCAGCGAGTGACCGCCCAGCTCGAAGAAGGAGTCGTCGGCCCCGACCCGCTCCGCGCCGAAGATCTCGGCGAAAAGCGCCGCCAGCCGGATCTCGGTGCCGGTGGCCGGCTCCCGGGAGACCGGCGAGCGCACCGGGGCCGGCGCGGGCAGCGCGGCCCGATCCAGCTTGCCGTGCTCGGTGAGCGGAATCCGCTCCAGCACGGTGAAGCTGCTCGGCAGCATGTACTCCGGCAGGCTCACGGCCGCGCGGGCCCGCACCTGCTCCGGCTCCAGCACCATCCCGTTGCCCGCGGGCACCAGGTAGGCGGCGAGCGTGGTGCCGCGCGCGGGATCGCCGACCGCGACGACGGCGCAGTGCCCCACCGCCGGGTGCGCCGCGATCGCGGCCTGCACCTCGCCCAGCTCGATCCGGTGCCCGCGCACCTTCACCTGGTCGTCGGCGCGGCCGACGAACTCGATCTCGCCCGCCAGGTTGCGCCGGGCCAGATCGCCGGTGCGGTAGAGCCTGCCGCCCGCCAGGAACGGGTCGGCGACGAAGCGCTCCGCCGCCAACCCGGCCCGGTTCAGGTAGCCGCGCGCCAGCTGCGCCCCGCCCAGGTAGATCTCGCCGATCACCCCGGCGGGCACCGGCCGCAGCCCGGCGTCGAGCAGGTGCACGTGCACATTCCGGTTCGGCACCCCGATCGGCACGATCCCCGCGCCCTGCGGCCCGGCCACCACCTGGTGCGTCGCGCAGACCACCGCCTCGGTGGGGCCGTAGTGGTTGCGCAGCTCGGCGTCGAAGACCGCGGCGAACCGGTCGGCGACCTCGCCGAGCAGCGCCTCGCCGCCCACCGGCACCCGGCGTAGCGCCCGCCAGTCGCTCACCTCGGGCAGCAGCAGCAGGGTGCTCAGCGTCGATGGGACCATGTGCAGCACGGTGACCCGGCAGCGCGCGATGATCTCGGCCGTGTAGGAGAGGTCGCGCAGCGCGTCCGGCTCCGGTACCACCAGGCAGGCACCGACGGTGAAAGTCACGAAGATGTCGAGCAGCGAGGCGTCGAAGCCGATCGAGGAGGACTGCAGCAGCCGGTCGTCGGCGGTCATCCCCCACTCCGCGCAGAAGCCGTCCAGGTGCTCCGCGATCGCGGCGTGCGCGACCGGAACCCCCTTCGGCCTGCCGGTGGAGCCCGACGTGTAGATGACGTAGGCCAGGTTCGCCGGGCGCAGCGGGCGGGCCCGCTCGGTGTCGGCGAGCGGCTCCGAAGCCAGCGCGGCGGCGGCGCGCTCGACGGCGGCCAGCGATTCGGGGTCGAGGATCAGCCGCGGCGCGGCGTCGGCCAGCACGTAGTCGATCCGGGGCTGCGGGTACGAGGGGTCGATCGGCAGGTAGGCGGCGCCTGCCTTGAGCACCGCGAGGACCGCGACCACATACTCCACCGAGGTCGCCAGGCGCAGCGCGACCAGGTCCTCGGCGCCGATCTCGCGCGCGATCAGCTCGCGGGCCAGCCGGTTGGCCCTGCGGTCCAGCTCGGCGTAGCCGATGGTGCGGTCGCCGGTGCGGCTCGGCGCCAGCAGCGCGGGGGCGGCCGGGGCCTGGCGCACGCGGTGCTCGAAGAGCGCGACCAGGGTGCTCGGCGGGGTCGGGACCAGCTCGCCGTGCGACTGCGCGCGCAGCCGCTCGCGCTCGTCGGCGCCGAGCAGGTCCAGCTCGCCGACCGCCAGCTCCGGCGCGGCGACCGCGTCCGCGAGCAGCCGGACGTAGTGCGTGAGCAGCTGCGCGATCAGCCCGTCGTCGAACCGGCCGTCCCGGTACTCGGCCTGCACCCGCGCGTCCGCGCCGTCCCGGACGACGTCGATCCGCAGCGGCACCGCGGCGGTGCGGCTGCCCAGCTCCAGCGGGGTCGCGGTCGCCGCGCCGAGCGCGAAACCGGACTCGGCCGTGCGCACACTGAACGCGATGCGCGCCAGCCGATCCAGGCCGTCCCGTGCGCCCGCGCGGCGCGGGTTCAGCACCCGGACCACGTGCTCGATGCCGACGTTGGCGTGCGCGAAGGCCGCGCTCGCGGCTTCGCTGAAACTCGCGGCCAGCTCGGTGAAAGGCTCGGCGGAGCGCACTCGCGTGCGGAGCAGGATCGTGTTGCCGAAGAACCCGATCCGGTCGGCGGAGGCGGCGTCGCGGTTGTTCACCGGGACCGCGAGGAGCAGGTCGGTGGTGGCGGTGTAGCGGTGCAGGAGGGCGGCGAAGGCCGCGCCGAGCGCGCCGAAGGCGGGGTCGGGGTGGCCGGTTTCGGCGCCGGGCACCCGATCGAGCAACCCGGCGGGAAGCCTGCGGGTCACCCGGCGGATCCGGCGGGCCGGGCCGGTGACCGGCTTGGCGGGCAGCTCGACGGGGTCCGGCAGCGGGGTCAGCGCCGAGCGCCAGAAGTCGAGGGCCGCGTCGCTCGGATCGTCCGGGACCGCGGTGGCCCGGCCCGGCTCGGCCCGAACGGCTTCCGGTCCTGCGGCATCCCGGCCCGGCTGGCCCGTTTCCCCCGTTCCGGCCACGATCGCTCGCCCCGGCGTACCGACGGCAGCCGTTTCTTCACCCCCGGAACGGTAGGCGGCTTCCAGCGCGGCGCCGAAGACGCCCGCCGACTCCTCGTCCCACGCGATGGCGTGCGCCACCAGCACCAGCACGAACTCCGCCGCCCCGGTGCGGATCAGCGTGACCCGCAGCGGCGCCTCGACGGCCAGGTCGAACGGCCGCGCCAGCTCGCGCCGCGCCAGCACCTCGACCCGGCGCGCCCGGCTCGCCTCCGGCAGCTCGGCGATCTCCTGCACCTGCCAGCTCGGCGCGGTGTCGGCCCGCAGCTCCTCGAACGGCTCCCCCTCGGCATCGAAACCGTAGGTGGTGCGCAGGATTTCGTGCTCGGCCGCGACCTGGGCGAGCGCGGCGCGCAGCCGGTCGGGGTCGAGCGCGCCGTCCACCCGGTAGGCGACCGCGACGTTCAGCGCGGTCTCCTCCGGCTCCCTGGTCTGCAGGAAGAGCGCCCGGCGCCTGCCGTCGGCCAGCGGCCTGCGCGGATCGCCCGCGACGGCGGGGACGACGAGATCGGCGAGGATCGACACGGCAGAGCTCCGCTCAGGCAGGTGAATCGGTGAGATAGCCGCCGCGGCGGAAGAATTCGGCACCGGAGTGCTCGACGCCGTCGGCGGTGCGGACGGCGGTGATCACCAATCCGTGGTTCGTGCCGCGAACCGGGTTCGGGCCGCAGACCACGGCGCCGCCGTCCTCCTGGACGATGACCCGGCCCGCGGTGCCGCCGTAGCGCGCCGCGGAGACCTTCGCCGCCAGCACCTCGACCCGCTCGCCCCGGTAGTAGGCGAAGGCGCGCGGGTACGGCGCGGAGAGCGCGCGCACGAACCGCTCCAGATCGGCGGCCGCCCAGCTCCAGTCGATCAGGCTGTCCCGCTCCGCGCGCTTGTGGAAGTAGGTGCGCTCCTCCCTGCGCTGCGGCGTCCACTCGGCGGTGCCGTTCGCCAGCGCGTCCAGCGCCTCGTGCACCGCGCCGGGGATCAGCTCCATGCCCGCCTCGACCAGCTCGGTCCCGGTGGCGCCCGGCGGGATCGGCAGCCGGTGCTGCACCAGGATGTCGCCGGTGTCGAGCTGCTCGTCCATCCGGTGCACGGTCAGCCCGAACTCGGACTCGCCGCTGATCAGCGCCCACAGCACCGGGGAGAAGCCGGTGAACTTCGGCAGCAGCGAATCGTGCAGGTTGAGCGTGCCGTGCGGCGGCATCGCGTACAGCTCGGCTGGCATCCAGGTGTACCAGCTGTTCACCACGATGACGTCCGGCTCGGCCCGCTTCACCAGGTCGATGGTGGCGGCGTCGGCCTGCTCGGTGCGGTGCACCGGGATGCCGTGCTCGCGGGCCAGCTCCTCGACCGAGTCGGAGAAGATGCCCTTGTAGGCGTGCTCGCTCGCCGGATGGGTGACCGCGAGGACCACCTCGTGCTCCGAATCGATCAGGGCCTGGAGAGTACGGCGGCCCCAGGTCTGGAAACCGAACGACACGATACGCATGAACCGAACCTCGCCATCGACAATAAGTAAGGCAAGCCTAGCCTATTCGCTACGCCGCGCGGCAGCCCGGGCGGGAGTGGAGATCCGGGAAGCGGCCGAGGCCAGCACCCGGTCCGAGAGTTCGCCCAGGCAGCTGAGGTTCGGGAAGCCGGGGCCCTGCGACAGCCCCGCCAGGTTCGGCAGGTACAGCTTCGCACCGAGACCGCTCACCGAGAGGTCGTGCGCGATTGCCGCTTCCAGCCGAGGTTGCGTGACCGGACCGCCGACGGCGAGCTCCAGCAGGTCGGCCGCGTCGGCATCGAACAGCTCGGTGAACCACAGCGGCTGCCCGCCGGTGGCATCGACCACCAGGTCGAAGGCGTGCGTCTGGTCCGGGCGGCGGTCGTTGCGCAGGGTGAGCGCGATGCCGTCGCCGTGGTCGGCCACCCGGACCACCCGGCCCTGCAGGTGGTGCACCCGGTTGTCGCCGATCAGCGTCTCCTGCACCCGCACCGAGAAGACGCCGCGGTCGGTGCGGCGCACCACGTCCCTGCGCTCGGCGACGCTCAGCGCGCGCCACTTGGCCGGATCGGAGTAGAGCGAGTTCTCGAAGTAGCTCTCGCCGCGGGTGTAGATGGTGGCCGCGGGCGAGATCACCGAGATCGTCAGCACGTCGTGCCTGACCAGCTCGTCCATCGCCGAGCCGGCCGTCTCGCCGCCGCCGATCACCGCGGCCCGCGAGGAGGGCGGCAGCGCCCGCTTCCCCGTCAGCTCCCAGAACTCGGCGATGCTCAGCATCTTCGGGTGCTCGGCCAGCGCGCGGCCGCTGCGGCCGGGGCCGGTGATCATCAGCCCGTCGGCGTCCAGCTGGGCGAGCGAGCCGTCGCCGTCGCGCACCGTGACCAGCCAGCCGTCCGCGGCCGCCGCCACCTCGGTGACCGTGCCGAGCACCACCTCCACCTCCGAGCGGCGCGCCACCCACTGCAGGTACTTGGCCCAGACGTAGTGGTGCGGGCTCGGCCTGCCGCGGTCGACCCACTCGGCGTAGTCGCCGCGGTCGATCAGGAAGGCGGTCCAGCTGAAGCCGTGCATCGCCTCGTTGATGGCGCGGTTGTGGCCGCGGGCGAAGGTGGAGTGGTACGGGAAGCCGATGTCCTTCTCCGGGCTGGTGCCGAGCCGGTGCCTGCCGTCGGTCCAGCCGCCGCCCGGGAGCCAGTTGCCGCCGACGGCGTGCGCCTCCACCACCGTCACGTGCGGGGCGGGCAGACCGAGCTGCCGGAGCACGTGCGCCTTGGCCGCGACGGCCATCGCCTTCGGCCCCGCCCCGATCACCAGAAGTCTGTCCACCGGGTGCTCCCAACTCTCGCGGTACCGGTCGCCCTTCATGTTTGCATAGGCTTACCTTATATTGCTGGGTGGTGCCAAGCCCCCGCGTCGAAGCCGACGTGTACGGCACACCCCGCACGAAACGATGGGATACGCACATGATCAACCTCAGGACCCGCACCGCGATCGCCCTGGCCGCAGGCGCTCTACTGGGCGGGGGCAGCGTCGCGATCGCCGCCCCCGCCACCGCCGCGCCCGCCGTGGTGCACACCGCGGCGCCGTCCGTCGGCGAGCTGCAGGCCAAGCTGCAGCTGGTGCTGAACCCCGGCGCGGGCCGCGGCGCCCGCGCCGCCGAGCTGGAGGGCGGCGAATCCGACCTCGCCACCATCGACAAGATCACCAGCGTGATCTCCTCGGTGCCCAGCTTCGCGTGGTACGTCACCGGCCCGGTCGCCGTCGCGGGCGACACCCTCACGGCCAACCTGCAGACAACAGTCTCCGGGTACGCCCCGTTCCCGCTGATCGAGGTCTCCTGGCGGCAGGTGAACGGCACCTGGAAGCTCACCAGCGAATCGGTCTGCACCGTCGGCTACTACGCCTCGGTCTCCTGCTGATCTCCTGATCCGGCCCCGGTGCCCCCCGTGGGCACCGGGTCAAGGCCGTCCCGACGGCCACAGGATCACCGAGATCAGCACCACCAGCGGCAATCCGACGGCGATCGTCCAGCCCAGCTCGATCATCCCGGTCCCGCCATCGTTCCCCCTGTCGGTCGCACGCACCCGGCACCGGGGACATCCCACCCGGTGCCGCGTGCGCGTAGCCGACGCTATTGCGGGGTCGGGTGCCCGCACATCATCTCTGCTCGGCTTTTCCCCTTATTTCCCAACTGCACACCGGGTTGTCCTACCTGCGGCGTACATCGCGGCCATCCAGCGGCCGATGCGAAATCTCGCCGCCACCGGGAAGCTGAAGGCATGTCGGTGCTGGACGCGGTCCTGGTGGTGGGTGCTCTGCTCCTCGCGGTCGGCGGCGCCGTCGTGCCGCGCACCGCGCGCTGGGCGGCGCCGGTGCTGCTCCCCCTGCTCTTCGCGAGTGCCGGAATTCAGCTGCTCTTCGAGGGTTTCGTCTGGCAGCGGGTGCCCGCGTACCTGCTACTCGGGGTCGCTACCTGGCTGCTCGTCCGCACCCCGCGACGCACCCTGCCCGCCGCGCTGCTCGTCGGCGTGCTGGTCCCGGTCGCCACCGCGGTCTGGGCGCTGCCGCCGGTGCCGCGGCTGCCCGCGCCGGACGGCGCCCATCCGGTCGGCAGCACCGTACTGCGCTGGGTGGACGAGTCCCGGCCCGAGCCCGCCACGGCCGACTCCGGTGACCACCGCAATGTCGTGGTCCAGGCGTGGTATCCGGCCGAATTCGACTCGGTGCCACGGCGATACCTCTATCTCGACGGCCACGGCGACCTGCCCGCCACGGTCTCCGGAATACCGTCGGTGCTGCTCTCCCGCTACCACCTGATCGACACGCACGCGGGCGCCGACGTCCCGCTCGCCGACGATCGCCCGCGCTGGCCGGTGCTCCTCTTCTCCCCCGGCTACGGCGCGCCGCGCGCGGTCTACACCGGGCTGCTCACCGAGCTGGCCTCGCGCGGTTTCGTGGTGCTCGCGGTGGATCACCCGTACGAGGTCGCCGTCACCGAACTCGCCGACGGCACCGTCGCGCACGGGGTACCGAACTCGGGCTCCGATGCCGAGATGGCCGCCCAGCTGGCCGTCCGCACCGCGGATCTGTCCTTCGCGCTGGACCGGATCGGTACCGCCGACAGTGTCCTCACCGGCCGCATCGACACCACCCGCGTGGCCGCCGCGGGCCACTCCTTCGGCGGCGCCGCAGCCGCCTCCGCGCTGGCCCATGACCAGCGCGTGATCGCTGCCGCCAATATCGACGGGACGCTCTACGGTGATCTACCCGAACAGCGCCTCCCCGGCCCGTACCTGCTGATCGACAGCGACCCGGCGCTCACCGGGCACTCGGCCGCCTACGTCGAGGGCAACCGCAAGCTGCTCGACGGGTTGCGGGCCGGTGGGTATCACTACACCGTCGGCGGAACCGACCACTTCGCGTTCACCGACGCCCCGCTGTTCCTCGCCCCACCGGTGCGCACGCTCATCGGGCGCTGGTTCGGCGGGACTCGAAGTGCGATCGAAACACGCAGGGTCACAGCCGATTTGATCACCGCAATAGTGGGTCCACCGCTGGGTGAGCGACCGATTGTTGTGAGTGAGGTCGCAAACAAGTACGGCGGAATCTCAGGTGGAGCAGTGTAGAAGGCAAGGCACTTCCATTTTCGCGGCAACGCGCTGCTCGATGGGAGTCACAGGTCGACCGATCCACCCAGAGGAAGGCGATAGCGCAACAGCCTCTGGCAGTCGAGCGCGCTCAGACGCCACTATCCGTGGTGCACCCCGTCCCCGCATGCGCGGGGAGCACTCCTGGACGGGGCGCCGGCGGCCGAGTTCGACGGCTCATCCCCGCATGCGCGGGGAGCACCGCCTGGTCACCGTCTCCACCCGGGGCGGCAGCGGCTCATCCCCCGCATGCGCGGGGAGCACGCCTGAAGGGTCGGGACGGTGGCCTCGCCGTTCGGCTCATCCCCGCATGCGCGGGGAGCACGTACTCGTCATGGGCGGCGCGGCGATCGACATCGGCTCATCCCCGCATGCGCGGGGAGCACATCGTCGCGGCAACCGGGTTCCGCGCCACCGAGGGCTCATCCCCGCATGCGCGGGGAGCACGGACCTGCGTGTAGCAGGTGCCGTCGGTGCGGGGGCTCATCCCCGCATGCGCGGGGAGCACTTGAGGTGGTAGGAGGCGGCGATTCGCGGGCCCGGCTCATCCCCGCATGCGCGGGGAGCACCCGGTCAGCAACGCGCGGGCGCGGGCCGGGCGCGGCTCATCCCCGCATGCGCGGGGAGCACGGCGGGCAGCAGTTCGACCGGCGCGGCGTCGAGGGCTCATCCCCGCATGCGCGGGGAGCACGGAGGGGCCGGCGTAGGCGAGGGGTGCGGAGAGGGCTCATCCCCGCATGCGCGGGGAGCACTCCACCGAGGGACAGGAGCGACTCAAGGC
The DNA here is from genome assembly GCF_021183625.1 of Nocardia asteroides. NCBI lineage: Bacteria > Bacillati > Actinomycetota > Actinomycetes > Mycobacteriales > Nocardiaceae > Nocardia > Nocardia asteroides. The sequence goes on along the minus strand of NZ_CP089214.1, from coordinate 4,770,136 downwards.
GTTCGGCTCATCCCCGCATGCGCGGGGAGCACGGGGACATGAGCGAGGCCCTGTTCTGGCTCAGCGGCTCATCCCCGCATGCGCGGGGAGCACGGGGACATGAGCGAGGCCCTGTTCTGGCTCAGCGGCTCATCCCCGCATGCGCGGGGAGCACGAGGGCAACCTCTGGAGCCTGCCGGACGACCCGGGCTCATCCCCGCATGCGCGGGGAGCACCTCGGATTCGGCCGGAAATTCTTCGCACATGCGGGCTCATCCCCGCATGCGCGGGGAGCACGCCCTAGGCACCGTCCCGAGACTCACCGGCCCGGGCTCATCCCCGCATGCGCGGGGAGCACGCATCTGAGCCCGAGTCGGCGCAGGTTGTCGAGGGCTCATCCCCGCATGCGCGGGGAGCACCAACACCCCGATCACGAACACCATCCGTGTGAGGGCTCATCCCCGCATGCGCGGGGAGCACTCCCACCACACGTACCGGGTGCCCGGCCGCAGGGGCTCATCCCCGCATGCGCGGGGAGCACGTCTACGGCTGGGGCATCGCGGACCTGAGCGCGGGGCTCATCCCCGCATGCGCGGGGAGCACTGCTCGCAGCTGCACCTCGACCGCGACGGCGTGGGCTCATCCCCGCATGCGCGGGGAGCACCGAAGGCTTCCGCTCGGCGTTATTCCCTCTCCGGGCTCATCCCCGCATGCGCGGGGAGCACAACTCCAGCGGCTCGTCGACCGCGGGCAGGCCGGGCTCATCCCCGCATGCGCGGGGAGCACCTGGCCCGCCTCGACTCCACCGCCCGGGCCCGGGGCTCATCCCCGCATGCGCGGGGAGCACGCCGCAGCACTCGGCACCGGCGACAAATCCGTGGGCTCATCCCCGCATGCGCGGGGAGCACGCACGCGTCCAGCGAATCAACAACAATGGGGAGGGCTCATCCCCGCATGCGCGGGGAGCACACTTCCTGACCAGCACCTTAGCAACAGGTAACCCCGTTACCCATTCACTTTCAAACCTTCTACCCAACCGTCGCATGCCACACCACTGCCGCCGCCAGCGCCCCAGCCCCGTTCACCGACCAATGCAGCGCGATCGGCGCGAGCAAGCTCCCACTCCGCCGCCGCAGCCAGGTGAACACCACCCCCGCCGCACCAGTTGCGAGCACCGCGAGCGCGATGCCGAGCACCTGCCCGACCCACCCACCGCCGAGCACCGCGCCCAGCCCGGCGTTGCCGCTGGTCAGCCCGAAAGAGGAGGCGATGTGCCACAGCCCGAAAAGAAGCGAGCCGGTGAAGAAGACGCCGCGCACCCCATAGACCCGATCCAGGGTGCCGTGCAGGACTCCGCGGAACGCCAACTCCTCCGGGATAGCGGTCTGCAGCGGGATGATGATCATGGAGGCGATCAGCGCGCCGGAGACGGTGGCGTACCGGTCGGCGAGGAAGAAAGGCCTGGTCATGGGTAGCGCGGCACCGATGGCGACGACGATGAGCACCAGGGCGACGGCGCCAACGGAGTACAGCGTGCCGCGCCGCCAGTGCCGAGGCGAGAGCCCGAGCTCGTGCCATCCGAGCCCGCGGCGCCGCATGAGCGCTAGCAGGACGACGGCCGCCACCGGGACGCTGACCACATTGGCCCAGGCGGTGGTGAAGTGGGCGATGAGATTCGTGCAGGCGAGCACGACGACAACGACAGCTACATCAAGGTAGGCGTGCACGCGATGCCGCGGCTCCGAGTCGGGGACAGAAGGGGCCGCGGGGCCACTGACGCCCAGATCCGGTTCACGCACCGGGCCAAGTGTACGGATGCTGCCTGAGTGCGAGGAAAGAGCCATCGATCAGCGCTTACCCCGCTGAACCGGTTCTAATTCTCGGCCCAGCCGACCGGATCGTCCCATGCCCGCAACCGCCGGGTAGTCCGAAATTCCCGCTGCACCCCGCTGAGCGGATCGGTGAACCCCAGCCGCGCGGCGAGCAGTTGCAGCGGCCGGGTGAAGTCGTCGATCGGCTTGTCGGTGACTTCCGGATAGAAATCGTCACCGAGAATCGGCACCCCGAGGCTGTTCATATGCAGCCGCAACTGGTGGGTCCGCCCGGTGTGCGGCCGCAGCCGATAGCGGCCGAGTCCATCGCGCTGCTCGAGCAACTCCACCTCGGTCAGCGAGTTCGGCTCCCCGGGCACCTCGAACGCGGGCAGGATGTGCTTCTCCTTGACGATCCGGCTGGTCACCGTGCGCGGCAGCGCCAGCTCCGGGTCGTACCGCGCGATGGCCTCGTACTCCTTGGAAACCTCGCGACGATGGAAAAGGGTCTGGTAGGCCCCGCGCCGGGCCGGGTTCACCACGAACAGCACGAGCCCGGCGGTGGCCCGATCCAGCCGGTGCGCGGGAATCAACTCGGGCAGGTCGAGGTCGCGGCGCAATCGGACCAGGGCGGTCTCCAGGATGTGCCGCCCACGCGGAATGGTCGCGAGGAAATGCGGCTTGTCCACCACCAGGATGTCGTCGTCCCGGTGCACCACGGTGATGTCGAACGGCACCGGTGCCTCGACCGGCAGATCCCGGTGGAACCACACGGCCCCGCCGGGCACGTACGGCGCATCCGGCGACAGCGGACCGTCCAGATCGACGATCGCCCCCGCCGCCAGCATCTCGTCGATCCGCGCGGCGGGCACCCGGGGCAGCCGCTCCACGAGGTGATCGCGCAGCGAACCCCACGCGCCCTCCTCGGGCAGCCGCAATCGAGCCGGGTCGAGCCCGTGCCGCTTGGGCAGCGGCGGCCGCTGACGGCGTCGCACCGGCCCGACCCTAGCCGGTCAGAACCCGCGCAACCGGTCCGGGACGATGCGGATCGCGGCGGAGTAGGTCGCGGTGAACTCCGCGCCGGTGAGGTTCAGGCTCTCGAGCCCTTCCGCGTACTTGGCGAGCAGGGCGCCGGTCTCGGCGTCGCCGGGCGGCACCTCCTCGATATGCGCGGTGCCGGTGAACACCACGACGTCGCCGCCGGTCTCGGTGCTGTTGAGGTGCACCGAGATCCGTGGGTTGCGTCGGATATTGCGAATCTTGGCCTGGTCCGGCCTGCTGAAGATCAGCAGGGTGCCGTCGGACCAGAGGAACCACACGGGGTTCGGCTGCGGGGTGCCGCTCGGGCCGACGGTGGTGAGCCAGGCGATCTGATCGGAGTCGAGGCGTTCGGCGACGTGGGCGCCGAACTCGGTGTCGGGATCGACGACGGAGGAGGTCATCTCCGTCACAACAGCGCTGCGCCACCGAGGATTCCGACTATTCGGACAACTTCGAACCAATCAACCGCGATGGCAAAACTTAGCCTAACCTATCTCCGAGGCGGGGGGACTCCCGCTGCGTGACGACCACGGGCGAGAGGCGAGGCGCATGACGGTGCAGACCGCGCCGCCGACGGCGGAGCCGGGGAACCGGCCGCCGAAGGCGGTGCTGAAGGAACGCAAGCAGCAGGAGGCGCTGGCGCGGCGCGAGATCCTCGCCCCGGTGCAGCGCACGCTGACCCTCGCGAGCCTGGTGGTCGCGGTCGCCTCGCTGGGCACGGTGGTGCCGTTCATCCTCATCGTCGAGGCCAGCCGGGAGCTGCTCGCGGCGCAGACCGACACCGACCGGGTCTGGCGGCTGGTCTGGATCGCCATCGCGGTGCTCGTCGCCCGCGGCCTGCTGCAGGCCGCCGCGCTCACCTGGTCGCACCTGGTGGACGCGAGCTTCCAGCTGACCGTGCGCCGCGCGCTCGCCGCCAAGCTGAGCCGGGTGCCGCTCGGCTGGTTCTCCGACCGCAGCTCCGGCGAGGTGAAGAAGTACCTGCAGGACGACGTCGAGGCGCTGCACTACCTGATCGCGCATGCGCGGCTGGAGTTCGTCGGCGCGGTCGTCGCCCCGCTGGTGGCGCTCGGCTACCTGTTCACGGTGGACTGGCGGCTCACCCTGGTGCTGCTGATTCCGCTGGTCATCTACTTCATCGGGCTCAGCCGCATGATGGACCAGGCGGGCCGGGATCGGCTCGCCGTTTACACCCGCACCTCGCGGACGGTGCAGGAGGCGGCGATCGAATTCGTCGACGGCATCCAGGTGGTGCGGACCTTCGGCCAGGCGGGCCGCGCGCACAGCGCCTACCGGGACGCGATCGAGCAGCAGGTGGCCGCGCTGGACCGGCTCAAGACGCCGCAGATCCGGCCGCAGTCGGTGACCGACGTGGTGATCGCCCCGGTCTTCGTCATGGTGGTGATCGTGGTCGCCGGGCTGGCGGGGGTCGGGCTGGAGTGGCTGGCTCCGCTGGATGTGCTGCCGTTCCTGCTGGTCGGGCTCGGTCTCGGCAGCTCGCTCATGGGGCTCGGGTACGGCGGGCAGGCGCTGCGCGAGGGCGGCGCGGCGGCGGTGCGGCTGCACGAGCTGCAGCAGACGCCGGAGCTGGCGGCCGGCTCCGGCGATCCGGTGCCCGCGGTGGCCGACGCCGATCGGGGGCGGGTGCGGTTCGAGGACGTCACCTTCGGTTACCGCGAGGGCCATCCGGTGCTGCGCGGGGTCGAGCTGGAGCTGGCGCCCGGCACCATCACCGCGCTGGTCGGGCCGAGCGGGTCGGGCAAATCCACGCTGGCCAAGCTGCTGCCCCGGTTTTACGACGTCACCGGCGGGCGGATCACCATCGGCGGCAGGGACATCCGCGACTACGGCACCGAGGAGCTGTACCGCACCGTCGGTTTCGTGCTGCAGGATGTCCGGCTGATCCGCGGCAGTATCCGCGACAACCTGACGCTGGCCAGGGCGGACGCCGACGACGCGGCCCTGGAGGCCGCCGCCCGCGCCGCCCGGATCCACGACCGGATCGTCGCGCTGCCGCGCGGCTACGAGTCCGAGATCGGCGTCGACGCGACGCTCTCCGGCGGCGAGGCGCAGCGGCTCTCCATCGCGCGGGCGCTGCTCGCCGACACCCCGGTGCTGGTCCTGGACGAGGCCACCGCCTTCGCCGACCCGGAATCCGAGGCGGCGGTGCAGGACGCGCTCGCCGTGCTGGTCGCGGGCCGCACCGTGCTGGTGATCGCGCACCGGCTGCACACCCTCACCGGCGTCGACCGGATCCTGGTGCTGGAGAACGGAACCCTGGTCGAGCAGGGCGACCACGAGACGCTGTGCACGGCGGGCGGCACCTATCAGAGACTCTGGGAGATCAACGAGGCCGCGCTCGGCGCGGTCGCGCTGGTGGAAAGCGAGGAGGTCCGATGATCGCCAAGGTGCTCGGGCTGGTACCCGAGCAGTTCCGGGGCAGGCTGCCGATCCTGCTCGCGGTGATCGTCGCGCAGGCGGTCGCGCAGGGCATCGGCTACCTGCTCTTGGTTCCCGTGCTGGAGGCCCTGTTCGAGGATCGCCTGGATCGCGCCTGGACCTGGACGATCGCCATGGTGGTCGCGGTCGCGGTGATGGCCGTCTTCAGCTACCTGCAGACCACCATCGCGCTGCGCATCGCGCTCGGCATGCAGCGCGACCTGCAGTTGCGCATCGGCGATCATCTGAACGCGATGCCGCTCGGCTGGTTCGAGACGCACGGCGCGGGTCCGATCGGCCGGCTCGCCACGGAGAACGTGCTCGAGGTGCAGCGGGCGCTCGCCTACCTGGTCGCCAAGATACTGACCGCGGTGATCGTGCCGGTCACCGTCGCCGTCGGCATGCTGTTCGTGGACTGGCGGATCTCGCTCACCATGCTGGTGGCCGCGCCGGTGCTGTACGCGGTGAACATAATGGCCAGCCGGGCCTACTCCACCTCCGAGAAGCGGGTGCACGCGGCCGCGGCCGAGGCCGACGCGCGGGTGGTCGAGTTCGCGCAGGCGCAGCCGGTGCTGCGGGCCTTCGGCGCGGTCGGCAGCGGAAACAAGGCGCTGGACGGCGCGCTGCATCGGCAGCGCTCGGAGACCACCCGGACGGTGTTCACCTCGGTGCCCGGCCTCATCGTGTTCGAGCTGTTCGTTCAGGCGGTGTTCCTGGTCCTGGTGTACGTGGTGATCACGTTGGTCACCGGCGGTTCTGTCTCGGCCGCCGTCGCCATCGCGCTGATCGCGGTGAGCGCGCGGTTCGTGGAGCCGCTCACCCAGGCCGCGCAGATCGGAAACGGGCTGCGCACCGCCCGCAACTCCCTCGACCGGGTCACCGAGCTGCTCGCCGAGCCGGTGCTGCCGGAGGCCGCGGCCGAGGTCACCCCCGGTGCGCCCGAGGTGCGCTTCGATGACGTCAGCTTCGGCTACCGCGCGGGCGAGCGGGTGATCTCCGGGGTGTCCTTCACCGTGCCCGCGGGCACGACCACCGCGATCGTCGGGCCGAGCGGCTCCGGCAAGACGACGCTGCTGCGGCTCGCCGCCCGCTACTACGACGTGGATTCCGGGCGGGTGGCCATCGGCGGGCACGATGTGCGGGAGCAGCCGTCGCAGACGCTGTTCGACCAGCTCGCGCTGGTCTTCCAGAATGTCTACCTGTTCGACCGCTCGGTCACCGAGAACATCCGGATCGGCAAGCCGGACGCCACCGACGAGGAGGTGCGCCGGGTCGGCGAGGCGGCTCGCGTCGACGAGATCGCCGCGCGGCTGCCGGACGGGTGGGATACCAGGGTCGGTGAAGGCGGTGCTTCGCTCTCCGGCGGTGAGCGGCAGCGGGTTTCGATCGCGCGGGCGCTGCTCAAGGAGGCGCCGATCGTGCTGCTGGACGAGGCGACGAGTGCGCTCGATCCGCACAGTGAGGCGGTCGTGGTGCGCGGGGTGCACGAGCTGACCCAGGGGAAGACGGTGATCGTGGTCGCGCATCGGCTGTCGACGATCGCGCACGCGGATCAGATCCTGTTCGTCGAGGGCGGGGCGATTGTCGAGCGGGGGACGCACAGTGAGTTGTTGCAACTCGGTGGGCGATACGCGGCTTTCTGGGGGGAGCGGTCGCGGGCGAGCGGGTGGCGGTTGGAGCGAGCGGGAGTTTGACGGGTGTCGGCTCGATTCGGATCTTGCTCCCCGCGAGTTTCGCTACCGTCGGGGTGGTAGAGCGTTAGCGATCGGAGGTTGGGAGAGTCGCGGATTGAAAGTGAATGAGCAACGGCCTCTGCCAAAGTAAGCGCAGGTCAGTAAGTGTGCTCCCCGCGCACACGGGGATGAGCCGCACGCGTGCACCCATGTCCGGGCACGGCGATGCTCTCACACACCGATGCGGTCATGCCGTCAATGCAAATCCCACCAGGTGCCAAGGGACTTCACTATGGCCACGCACCTATTCGTCGGTAGTCGACGGCTTACGGCGCTTCGCCGCACGTCCATAGCGGCTCGCCTTGCTCCAGCCGGCCCGCGCCTTCCCCGCCCTCGCATCGGCGGTGTGCGGCCGTCGCATGAGCTGAAGTCCATCGATATCGACAGGTTCCCAATCATGCCGATGCACCTTGAAAGCGAGCCGCTGCTCGCCGCGAGTGCTGTGAATCATGATGGCGCGCCCGTCCCGCGCCAGCTCGACGGCGCGTTCCCAGGCCAGCTCCCGGACCCGCGCGGAGACGACACCGACGAACACTCCGGGGCTGATTTCCAGGAACCAGCGGGTGAGGTGCCCGCGCAGGCCCGCTGGACAGGCCGTCAACACCAGCACTACCACGGAACTTCAGCCTCGTCCGAGCCAGAGTCCGAATCCGAGCCAGAGTCCGAGTAGGAGGTGCCCGCCGCGACATTGCCCCCGCGGTCCCACAGCTCGACGATGTCGGTATCCCACTCGGCCGCACCGTCGGGCTCTTCCGGGAGCAGCAGGGCATAGATGTCGGTGCAGCAGCGCTCGAGCAGATGTCCGGTGTGCACCGCCTCCCGGACGGCGCGGCGGGTGGTGGCGGGGATGTCGTCGGCGCCGGACGCGGCGGCTTCGAAGGCGGGTGGGATGGCGAAGTCGGCCTTGTAGAGATCGGCGAGGTCGAAGACGAAGGACCGTTCGTGGCCGGTGTGCACGAAACCGAGTCCGGGCGCGCAGCCGAGCGCGACGACAACCGCGTGCACGATGCCGTAGAGGCAGGTGGTCGCGGCCGAAAGCGCGCGATTGATGTCGTCGCTCGCGCCGAAGTCGTCGGGGTTGTAGTCGCGTCGGCTCCAGGCGATTCCGGTGCGTTCCGCGTGGTCCCGGTACAAGCGCCGCACGCGCGCGCCCTCGCGCCCGCGCAACTGCTGCATGGTCAACGCGCTGACGTCTTCGCCCGGGAAACGCATCTCGTACATGCGGCGCGCTACCCGAAGCCGCTGGGCCTGATTGGTGACCGCGACCGCCTGCGCCTCGAGCAGCCGGGAACTCCGCGCCAGCGATCGCCCGTGCGCGTAGTACCGCACGCCGCGCTCACCCACCCATACCGCGGTCGACCCGCTCTCGGCGAGCAGCAGCATCGCCTGATGGGTGACGCGCGTGCCCGGGCCGAGCAGCAGCGCACCGATGGTCGCCGCGGGAATATGCACGACGCCGTTCTCGTCGGTGGACGTGATGGCATTGCCGTCCCGATGGACGGTCGCCCGCTCCAGATACAGGAACGAGAGCCGGTCTTTGGCACGAACCAGCTCGCCGATCCCGATCGACCGAGCGGAGGGCTGGTCGTTCACTGAGTGGGGGCGAGAGTGAGCAGGCCGCAGCCATAAGCTTTGGCGCGGCCGATTCCGCTGGTCAGGGCATACCTGAGCCGATCAGCGTCGACCACGGCGAGCGTGCCCTCGTAGGTCGCGGTCGAGACGGTGACCGTGGCCGCCCGGCGCCGGAATCGCACCGTCTTCCGATCGGAAACCACGACATCGAGTGCACTATCGCTCGCCCCGAGCGTGAATCCGTTCGGTGCGGCCCGTTTCTGCAGCCAGTGAATCTGATCGGTATGAGTGAGGCCGGTCGGCTTGCCGCGCTCCAGCGGAGCGTCCACGCTGCGATCGAGTGCGGCGCGAATGGGGTTGGCGGTGAGCCGGAAGTGCCATCGCTGGCCGGCCTCGAGTCGATCGAGCAGCGGCGTGTACTTGCGTGTGGTCCACGCCGTCGTGGTCGGCCATCCGGCCTGTTCCACGATATGGGTGAAGTCCGGTTCCGCCGGGCTCACCACGTAGAGGTCGACCTGATGGTCGCGACGGTCGATCCGCCACAGCACCCGGCCGGCGCCGGAGTCGGGCTGCGGCGGGAACGCAGCGAGGACCGCGGCATGCGCCACCTGGGGCGATTCGAATATTCGGCGGGCACCGGTGCGGGCGCCGTTGAGCGGCACACGAGACAGGAACATCGCTACTCACCTCCCAGGGCGGCCATCGGGGAGTGCCCGGCTCGCCCCAGCGGATTGTCGATATCGACGTGATCCTCCACCACGGTGCGCCAGCCGTATTCGCGACGCTCGGGATCGAAACTGAGCGGCATGTCGCGCACCCGCTCACGCAATTGTCCTTCCGGATCACCCGGCAACAGATCGCGATAGATCGGCAACCGGAGCCGGTCCGGTTGCCTTCCCCGATACCATTTAGCCGCTTGCCATTCCGTACCCCGCAGCGCGTCGGCGAGCTGCTGCTCGGTCGGCTCACCGATGACGAGCGGCTCGGCGACAGGGCAGGATCGACGCCCCAGGTACAACGGAAACTCAGGACGGCGCAGCGCGTCTCTAATACCGATGATGAGCTCGCGCTCACCGTGGATCACCGCGAGGAACGCCGCATCCGCGAGGTAGTAGCGCTGTGACAGCGGAAACGACTGCTTCTTGTCCAGACTGAGCGCCACCTGGAAATCGCGGATCAATCGCCCCGGCTGGTCGACCCGCACGCCGAAGCCGAGCCCCTGCAGTGCCTCCTCGATGGGATCGGTGCGGCGCCGCCCCTGCGCGGCGGCGATGAGTCCGAGAATTCCGCTCTTGGAGGGAAATTGCTGCGTCTCCCGGCGCGCGAAGCGACTCGCGACTCCCCATGCCTGCAGGGGAGCCGCCAACCGCAACAGCAGCACCGTCACGGCGTCACCGCCAGCGCGGCGCGCACTCGCTGGGTGATGCCGTCCACCGCCGCGGCGAGCGAGCCGGGTGCGGCGATCTCGGCGAGCACGTCGGCACCGTCACCGGCGGCGACCAGGTAATTGACCGTGGAGCCGTCACCGTAAGCGGACTCGACGGCGGTATAGCGGGCGACGAGTGCTTTCGCGGCCACGGCGGCCCGTGCCTCGCCGGCCGCGGCGATCGGCTCCTCGAAGGCCGTGACCAGATTGACTGGCTGGTCGGTGCGCAGGCTGAGCACCACCGCGTCGGGCAGAGTGCGGTTCGCGAAGGTGTTCTGCTTGCCGGTCGGCATACTCCGCACGAAGGCTTTCACGAAGGCTTCGACGGCGAGCACGGTGGCGTCCGGATCACCGAGGTTCCGCTGCAGCGCGGCGACATTCACGGTCGCGTACCGGTAGAGCGTCGAGGAGCTGAACTCGACGGTGCCGATCATGCCCGCGCCCGCATTGTCCTCGGGTGCGCGGTCATCGACGGCGGTGTAGTAGTCGAATTCGGTATTTACCGCGTGCACCGAGATCGCATGCGCGACCTGGGCGGCGGCATCGACATTGAGGTCAGCAGAATCGGCGACCATCCGCCCGAACAGCGCGACGTCGATGCTGTCGGCCCCCTTGGCGGCCGCCTTGGCCGCGGCTTTGTCCACCGTGGCACCATTGTGCGCGGCGATCGCGAGTTCGGCGAGGCGGTCGATCTGAGTCGCGCTGAGGAAAAGCAGGTACTTCGACTGCTCGGTCGGGTCGAGTTCCTCTTCTTTCTTCTTCTTGGGCTTCTCCAGACCGATGCCCGCCGCCCGGAATACCGTCGCCACGGCCGTGTCACGCGCCTCGGAGTCGGGGATCGCGCCACCGACTCGCTTGGCGACGAGTTCCACGATGCGCTTCGTCCGCACGCCGAGCGTGTCTGGATCGACCAGTGTGCGGAATTCGGTGCGGGCCGCGCGCTTCCATGCCTGGCTGGAGACGCGGGCGCGCTGCACGCCGCCGTAGTAGGCCGTCTTGGGTCGCCCGGTGTCGTCTCGGTTGATATTGCTCGGCGGCACGGTCTGCAGAACGTGGATGTCGATGAAGAGCCTGGTCATCGCTTCTCTCCTGTCTCAGGGGTGTCCGCGGTGGCCTCGCGGGGGCGGCGATGGAGATCGCGAGCCCAGGCCAGCAGTACGCGGTCGGCGTAGGTGTTGCGGTCGAGCCTGCCCAGGTCGACGGCGAGTCTGCCGTAGTCGAGGGCGATGTCGAAGGCCCGGCACTGGGTGATGAGGCCGCGTAGGTGGATGAGCCGCGCGGGATGATCCTGTGCTGTCCCCAGCGCGTGGAAGCGAGCGCGCACGGCGTCCTCGGAGCCGGCGCGGGTGCCGAGCACGCGCACGGCCGCGCCGAGCCCGATGCCCGCGCGGTGCATGGCGCTGGTCCGCGACTGCTGGTGCAGCGCGAAGAGCGTGATCGCGTCGAAGGCCGCGCGCTCCCACACCGTCGCGGCGCCGTCGTGTTCGGCACGGGTCAGGGTTTCCGGCGCGTTCAGTTCGGCCGGGAAGCCGTCGACGGTCAGTTTCCACAGCAGCGGATCGGTTCCTGGGGCGCCGCCGACACCGCGGCGCAGCTCTGCCAGTGCCGCCCGCGCGTCGGCGTCCTGTTCGCGGTACCTCCTCTGCAAGACGGAGACCCGGCCGGAAACGTAGTCGCGCAGCAACTTCTCGCGGTCACCAAACGACATCGACACGTTCGTCATCGGTCGCCTTTCCTTTCTCGGGGGTGGCCGGTGCGGTGAACGCGACGGGCAGCAGTTCGCGGAGCTTGTCGCGGAACCAGAGATCAGCCTGCCCGGAGTCGACCCACCGCTTGTTCGCTTCGCGGCCGACCCATGCCGGTTGCCCGGCCGCAGTGATGAGTTCATCGCCGAGGCCGTGCACGATGCGCCCGACCACGCGCTGCCATTCGACGGCGGAGTCCGACAGGTCGGTGGCGTGCGGGTCGAGTCCGCGCAGCCACCGCCGGTAAGGATCTTCGAGGGTGTAGTAGCCGAGCTCCTTCGCCCGCGCGGTCGGCCCGTCCGTCTCACCACCGGCCGCGATCGCCAGGTTCGCCGCGAGCCGTCCCAGTTCGTAGACGCAGTCCTCGGCGAGCTGTACGGCGTTCACCGCGCAGGTCCGCAGCGCGGGGTTGTCGGCCAGCATCGCGGCGGAGAACCCGATCGCATCGTCGATGATGTCGCCGACGATCGAGACATTGTTGATGTAGTGCATCCCGGTGGCGTGCAGGCGAATCGGATGGGTTCGCGGGATCACGCCCCGTGCCGTCAACAGCCCCGCCCACTCGACCACGCCCGGTGCGATTCCGCGCCCGGCGGTGGGGGCCGAGTTCGCTACATCGCTCAACAGGGAACGCAACCCGCGCCAGAGCGAGCGATCCGGATCGTGCAGCAGCGGATAGTGCCGCGCCCTGCCTGCCTTCTTCGACTGGATCTCGCTGTAGCGCCACGCAGTCATGGGCTCGAGCAGCTGCTGATTGAACGGTTCCAGCGCGTCTCCGTTGCAGAGCACGAGACCGGTGACCTCGTCGCCGTCCCGGACGAGGCGCACCCGGCGGCTCTGCCAGGTCAACAGTTCGACCGGGCCGTGCGGGCCCGGGTCCTTCCGGACGGCGGGGCCATCGGCCGCGCGCTCCCAGGGCGGGACACCGATCTGCTGGTGGCGTTCCCCGCTCGGGTCGGTCAGGACGAGGTTGAGCAGCAGCGTCTGCCGGAGGTTACTGCCTTCCAGGTAGACACCACCGAGCCCACCTGCCCACGCGATTCCGATCGGATAGCCGCGGCCGCCCTTGACCCGGTCGTCGCCGGCTGCGCCGGTCTTGATCCCGGACGGATCGAAGGCATGCGCATGGACCAGCCAGCGGGCCGCCTCGGCTGCTCCGATGCGGTCGATCGCGCGCCCGGCGCGGGTGGTGAAGTATTTGCTGCCGTTGGGGATGTCGGCAATCACTTTGTCGAGCGAACTGACTGCGTCCTTACTCGACCGAAGCTCGGCCACCTGCAAGAACGGCTCGTTCGCGTCGAAGAGCTGGAAGCGGTGCCGGTAACGGAGCAGGTAGGCGTCGATCTCGGCGGCAGGCCACTCCTGCCACAGCCCGGCCCAGACCTCGACAGCGGTTCCGGCTCGTTCGTGAATGCTGCGGTGCAGGATGGCCAGGAGCAGTCGCAGGATCGCGAACTCCTGGGTGGGGAGTTCTCCCGCCAAGGCGCTCAATTCGTGGGCGTCGCGGAACACCTGTCGCAGCGAAACCTCACGCAGCCTGCCCGCGGTGTCGGTGGCGAGAATCCACGGTTCATCGAGGAGGTCGAACCGGTACTCGTCCGTCACGGCGTACTCCGATCCTCGGCCGCCGGGACGGCGAGCAGTCCGAGCAGCGGGTCGTAGCGCAGGTCGTACCCGACCAGGTTCGCCACGCCGTCCGCGTCGAGTTCCAGCACCAGCTCGCCGGCCAGCCAGTGACTCCGCTGCCAGCCCGGATACCAGGTGTCCTCGAGTGCGCGGATCATTCGCTCCTTCCGTCCGTATCGGGTCAGGTAGGCGGGGAGCCGGATCGTGGAGGCGGCGAGCTTCTTCGCCAGCCATGACGGTGGTTCGGTCTCGGTCGGCACGGGGGTGCCACCGATCTTGGGAACCTGTTCGAGGGCACATACCGCCGAGCCGCAGCGCTGCACAACGATCGCCTCCAGGCTGTCCTCGGCGTCCCGGACCTGTGCCTGACCGCCGACGCCCTCGGCGTCGTCGGGGATGGCGTGCGCGAGCCACCCGGCCACAGTGGGGTTCTCGCTCGCCGGTCCCGGGAGCAGGTAGTCACGTGCCTTCCGCTGCTGTTTCGCGGTGTGATCGGCCCAAGCCTCGTCCGCCGAGCGGATCGTGTCAGACCATTCGATCGGGGGATCGACCTTCTCGTCGTACGCTGCGGCGACCAGACCGGGCACGTCATCGGGCACCGTGACGGAGCGGCCCGTCGACAGGCTCAGCACCAGGGCAGCCCGCAGCAGCCGGGACAGTCCGTAGACGGCCTCCGAACCGCGCACCGGCTCGGGCGGGACGGCGTTCCAGTCCGCGCCGCGAACCAGACAGCGCGGCCGCGCGACCGCGGTCGGCCGACCGTCGCGGCGATGGCGGTGCAGCCGCCCGATCCGCTGCAACATCAGGTCGACCGGTGCCAGGTCGGTCACCAGCAGGTCGACGTCGATGTCGAGCGACTGCTCGATCACCTGGGTACCGACCACGACGAACCGGGCCGGTCGCCGCGCACCGCCGCCCGCCGGCCCAAGCGCCGCCCGCAACTTTTCCTCCAGCTCGGCGCGGTGCCCCGCGACGAAGCGGGAGTGCACCAGCAGCACCTCCGCCTCCTCGAATCCGCCGTCCACCAGGGCGGTATAGGTCTCCTGCGCCCGCGCCACCGTGTTGCACACGACTCCGGCGACGCCACCGGCGGCCAGCTCGGCGCGGAGCCGGTTGGCAAGCCCGCTCGCGTCGTCCTCGATCGGCTCGATCGCGATGCCGGCGATCGATCGACCGGAGGCGGCGACAGGGCCACCGAGTTCGGAATGCGGCCATACCGTGACCGCCGGGTAGCCGGCTTCGGCCTCGATCGCGCACTCGACATCTCCCCGACCGCGCTGGTAGGCACGCACCAGCAGATCGCGCTGGGCGGGCGGCAGTGTCGCGGAAAGCAGGATGACCGGGACCCGGTACGCACCCAGCCACTCCAGTGCCCGGCACAGGTAGGTCGACATATAGCTGTCGGCCGCGTGCACCTCGTCGACGATGACGACCTTGTTCGCGAGCCCGAGGTGGCGAAGCATGACGTGCCGCGTCTTCAGTGCGGCGCGCAACACCTGATCAATGGTCCCGACGACGATATCGGCGAGCGGTCCCTTCTTACCCACGTACCAGGCGTGGGCGGTGACCCCGCTGTCGACGCAGTCGACACCGATGGAATCGAATCCCGCACTGCGCAACTCGGCGAAGTCCTTGTTCAGGGCCGCGCGGCCGTGCGCCAGGAACATTGTGGATGGGGTATCGGGCAAATTCTCCACCCAGCGGTGGACGCGACCGAACATTGCGTCCGAGGTCGCCATCGTCGGCAGCGCCACGAACACTCCCCCGAATCCGAACCGCTGCGCGAGCAGCTCTGCCGCGGCCAGCGCCGCCTCCGTCTTCCCCTCCCCCATGGGCGCCTCGACCACCATCAGCCCCGGCTCAGGCAGCGCGGCCGCGAGCCGCACGCACTCCGCTTGCAGCGGTCGCGCCTGCACCGACTCGGGCCACCCGAACCTGCTTCGAACGAAACGCTGAACTTCCGAAATGTTTTGCAACGGCACCGGCTGCGGTAACCACGGCGGCGGCAGACCGAGCACCTGCCAGGCCAGCGGGGCCGCGGTGCTCGAAGCCCGCGCTTCGTCCAGCGGGAAGAGGTCCTGGTTACTTGCGATCCAGTCCGCGACGATCACGGCCGCGGTGAACAGCGCCTGCTGGGTCAGCGACAGCGGGGAGTGCCGCCACCGGTCCACCCGGTCCCAGCCCGCCGTCCGCTCGGTCACGAAGTCCAGCAGTTCGCGCCGCGACTTGTCCCACTCGGCGCGGCCGAGCAGGTCGATTTGGTTCGCGCCGCTGTCTGCCTCCCGCTCGGTCGGCGGGACACCGTGGTGGCTGCCGACCACCACGCCGAACGAATCGGCTGCTGCTTTCGTCCAACCCCGCTCGACCAACACCGCTGTGATTGCTACCTGCCCGGCGAGACCGTGCGGCAACGCTTTTCGATTGCTGAGAGCAGCTGGGAACTTCAGACCGCGATCCGCCATGGTCTCGGCCAGATCGCGCACCTGGCACGCGAAGGCGGGGGTCAGCTTGCCGAGATCGTGCACGGCCGCGAGCCAGCACAGGACGGCGCGGCCCTCCTCGTCACCGAGATTCGCGGACATCGCACGGCGGGTATGTGGAGGTAGCCATTCGTCCCATACGAGCTTCGCAACCTCGGCGGAGTCTGCGAGATGACGGACGAGCGACAGCCGACCGCCGTCACGGTCGGTCTTCGCCCACGCCGACATCGTTGCGCTGCTCAGCATCTATCCCCCCTTCGGATGGTCGCGACGATAAAGCCCACCACCGACAAGTGCGGAGACCAGCGATTCGCGGTGCTCTGCAGCGGTGAGAGTAGCAATCGCCACGGATCACGGCTGTCCATCGAATGACCGCTTCCCGAGGTGCGAAATGTCCGATATCGCAGAGATGTTGGCACGCGCTGCGACACGACCGTTGTTGATACGCAAACCATGCGAGCTGTCGGCCCCGTGCGATAGTGCGATCCGGTGCAGCGTCGCGCGCGAGCTGTCGTCCCACGGGCGGAGAAGCCACCTGACCCGGACCGCAGCGATGCTTGTCTAGCCCGGGCTTTGCCCCGCAGTCGCAGGGAGCATACGTCGCCGTTGTAGACCTTCAGGATCTACTCGGGCTCATCCCCGCAGGCACGGGGGAGCACGCGAAAGCCGAAGACTCCCAGTTCCCGCACAAGGGCTCATCCCCGCAGGCGCGGGGAGCACGACTTGTCGTCGGGCTTGGGCACCTTGCGGCAGGGCTCATCCCCGCGTGCGCGGGGAGCACTGCAGCAGGCCCACGGCCTCATTGCCGCCGGAGGGCTCATCCCCGCGTGCGCGGGGAGCACGCCACCAGCCCCCACGCCCGCCTCGCCGACCTGGGCTCATCCCCGCGTGCGCGGGGAGCACACGCCGCCGCCATTGCCGGGCGAGCGATCCCGGGGCTCATCCCCCGCGTGCGCGGGGAGCACGTCGGGGTCCGGGATCCCGAAGCCAAGGCCCTGGGCTCATCCCCGCGTGCGCGGGGAGCACGTGAGCTTGCCGTTGAGCGAGACCAGCCAGCCGGGTTCATCCCCGCGTGCGCGGGGAGCACTCCAGCGCGCCGGGCCGGTGCCGCAGCGCCGCGGGCTCATCCCCGCGTGCGCGGGGAGCACGACAAGGACTCGTTCCTCGAGACCCACCAGGAGGGCTCATCCCCGCGTGCGCGGGGAGCACACCGTCGGCACCGCCGTGCAGGCGCAGGAGATGGGCTCATCCCCGCCTGCGCGGGGAGCACGACCCGTTCGCCGCGGGCTCGTGGGGTGGGCTGGGCTCATCCCCGCGTGCGCGGGGAGCACCCGATCCAGGTACCGACCGAGGGGGACACGGCGGGCTCATCCCCGCGTGCGCGGGGAGCACGTCAGGTACTTGATCGCGCGGCCGGCGGCCCGGGGCTCATCCCCGCGTGCGCGGGGAGCACCCGGTGACCAGGTGCGCCACCAAGGCAGCCGGGGGCTCATCCCCGCGTGCGCGGGGAGCACGAGCTGGTCGAGATCGATGGGCTGGTGGACAAGGGCTCATCCCCGCGTGCGCGGGGAGCACGTCGAGCCGGACGACCGGGTGGACCTGGATGAGGGCTCATCCCCGCGCGCGCGGGGAGCACCGGATGTGCGCCAGCGACCGGCGCTCGCTGGCGGGCTCATCCCCGCGTGCGCGGGGAGCACGAAGGTCGGGCATGGCGGGCGGGCCTCTCGGGGGGCTCATCCCCGCGTGCGCGGGGAGCACAAAGCGGCGGCCAGCGGCTCGGGCATCCCGAGGGGCTCATCCCCGCGTGCGCGGGGAGCACCACCACGCTCTGCGCTGGTGGTACCCCGAGCGGGGCTCATCCCCGCGTGCGCGGGGAGCACGTCCTCTTTGGGGTCGGGCTCGGAAAGAGCGAGGGCTCATCCCCGCGTGCGCGGGGAGCACCCGCTCGTGCCGCGCTGGCGGAGGCCGACACGGGGCTCATCCCCGCGTGCGCGGGGAGCACATCACCACGCCGTCGCTGCCGTTGCTCTCGACGGGCTCATCCCCGCGTGCGCGGGGAGCACTAGGTGTCCAGGCTGGTGGCGAATCCGGCCGAGGGCTCATCCCCGCGTGCGCGGGGAGCACTCGTTGGCCGCCTCGATGCCGATCGTGCGACCGGGCTCATCCCCGCGTGCGCGGGGAGCACAACCTGGAGCTCGACGTCGTCGACAAGGAACGGGGCTCATCCCCGCGTGCGCGGGGAGCACGGCACGGGCATCTTCGCGGATGGCAGCAAGGGGGGCTCATCCCCGCGTGCGCGGGGAGCACCCACCGCCGACCACGCCACCGCCGCCGGATGGGGGCTCATCCCCGCGTGCGCGGGGAGCACTTCGACCTCGGCGGGGCCGTGCACACCCTCGTGGGCTCATCCCCGCGTGCGCGGGGAGCACAAGATGGGCTCCGCGGCCGAGGCAATCGGAGGGGGCTCATCCCCGCGTGCGCGGGGAGCACAGAGGGGGAAGTGTTCTACGGCGTAGAGCAGAGGGCTCATCCCCGCGTGCGCGGGGAGCACACTTCCTGACCTGCGGCGCAACGTCGGGTAACAGAGTTACCCATTCACTTTCGATCCGCCCCTCCTTTCAATCGGACATCTGACCGACTGCGACACTTTCCCCTACCCGCCACCCACACCCGGCATGGGCGGGTGGACTCTACGCCCAGTCCACCGATACTGCGTCCACGCCAGAATAGATCGCGCGCCCGAACCTTAGCCGGACTAAACGCACCAGTGGGCACAGGCACTAAGAGCACGACACCGCCCGCGCCACTAGGCAGTCAGTTGAAGTGTGCTCCTTGTTCCGGCACAATCCCCAACCGCCACGCGAGACCACGCAGGTTCCGCCCGCCCGCATCACGCCGAGCCGTCCGCAATTGGTCGGCCACAGCTTCGCGAACGAAAAAATCACCACGAACCTGCAGCTGCGCAATAGATTCCGCCTTCAGTAGCATGTCCAACCCTCGACTACGATAAGGCGGCTCTGCCAGCAGCACGCGTGCCGCTTCCGAGTAAAAGTTGGCGCGCCGCGACGCCGACGGGATCGAGTCGACAGGGATGCCGCCCGTGCGCTCGACCGCCGCGACGCCGTCACCGAGTTCGATCCCGATCGAGGCCCGCCAAATGTGCACGTTGGTGCGTCCGAACCACAGCCGCCCGAAACCGCCCACGTCTCGTTCCATCCGCTGAGCCACGGCTTCCGCTTCGGCGAGATGAGTCTCGGCCGTCGACCGATCGTCTTGGACGGCCGCCGCCAAGGCTGCCGAGAGATTGAGCATCCCGTACGCCTGCACCACCTCATCGTCATCGAGGTGTGGGGCGATCCGATCAGCTGTAGCCACACATCGTTCGTATTGCCGGCTTCGCGACATGGACCCGGAGATCGACCCGCGCAGCCAGACCGTGAACCCGATCCACGCGGGGGACTCCAGTTCTTCGGCGCACGACTGCGCAGCCTTCACCATCATGATCGGCAATCCGCGCACGCCGAAGCGTTTCGTGGTCGCGGCGAGGATGTAATAGCAGCGAATGAGGCCGGCCAGCACTTCGGCACGTAGGTCTGGGCGGCGGACGTAGGCGGCATGGAGTTCGACGAGCAGCCCCGGAGCCAGTGTGCACACCGCCGGATAGTCGGTGTCTTCCCGTAAGCGTTCTGCCACAGAAAGATCCGCGTCGATGACGGGCCACTCCCGCACCGAGCCGCCAGGGTCATCGCCGAGTTTGCACCGCTCGAGGGCACTTTCGATGTCGAGCAGGCCCGCGTAGGCGTCAGCGGACTGACCGGCACCGTGCTCCCACGGTTGGCCGCTGAATTCGGAGGGCGCGACCCGCAGCGCTTGCGCCAACGCTTCGAGGGTGCGGCGCTTGGAGAGGGCCTGCTCTCCGCGCTCGACGCGGCCGAGGTAACCGTAGGAGATGCCAGCCAGCCCAGCTGCGGTTTCGAGGCTGAGACCCCGCCACAACCGGATCTCCCGGATTCGGCGGCCGATTTCGTTCGGTGGCAGGTCGGACATCGGGCCGTCTCCTCCGCGCTCGGGCAACCCATGCACCGCCGAGGGTACGCCGGACGGCTCGGGCATGAGCCCTGCCCTTTCGGGACAGGAGCGGTGTTACGCAGGTCATAGCGTCGAATCCGGCCCTGCCGCCCGCGTTGGCTTCCGAATCGATCAGCCACGCGACCTGATCGCAGACCGCGGTGGTAGGTGCCTCCAAATCTGGACGCGACCGCAGGGGGACGCACAAATGGGGTTCGAAGACTGGTTTGCACAGCGCCGTAGGGATGTCGGTCCCTCCTCTGCCGAGATCATCGGCCGGGTGGAGGCCGAGCGACAGGACGCGCTACACGCCGTTCCAGAGCAGCCTTTCACCGTCGAACAGGCGCATCGCGAGATGCGGCGACACCGAGCGTGCCGCGCTGCGGACTGCCCGCGCAAGAAGGCCGCGCAGGACGTGCTGGTTCGCGCCAAGCGCATGGTTCCCGCAGACCGGGAGGCGATTGGCACTGCGCAGACGCCCGATCGCGGTCTTCGGCGAGTGCGCGCAGCCGCGGCAGGGAAGCATTCATGAGCGAGCAGAGCGATGTCGCCCCGGCGCGGTACCGCGGTCTGGTCGACGGGATTCGCACCTACCGGTGTGACGAGCTGCCGCCGGACTTGCAGCGCTGGGACGCTTCGAGCGTACTCACCCGGCATGCGGGTCACGATCCGGCTCGATGTCTGCCTTATGCGGCCGCGCTCGCCCGCCTGTCCACGCCGCTGTCATGACCGCGTCGCGCCCCGGACTCCCGCACTGGCGGGAGCTCACCACCGCCTTCCGGGTTCCCGTTCGCGACGACGTCACACTGTTGCTGAAGTGCGCTCGAGCGCTTGCTGAGATGCATCGCGTCCGCGCGCGCTATCCCGGCCACTATCAGCTGCGCGACAACAGTCGCCGCGTGCTGCGGGACCAGATCGCGGAATGGATTGTCGGCCATGCCGGAGTAGGTGCCGTGGAGGCAGCGACTTGCGCACTCGTCATCGATGACATGGCCGCTGCGCACGTCATCGCCGAGCGGCTGTTGTGTGCCGAACCGCCGGCCAGTTCCGGGCCATTGCACGCCGCCTGGTTCGATGTCGGCCGATTGGCGACGCAGTGGTCCGACCTGGTGGCCGAGGTGATCGACGGACAACCCCCGCTCTCGCGGCGATGAGCGGGGTCGCCAGTACGCGAGGTGTAGACCACGAGGTTCAGCGGACGGGGACTCGTCCCCGTATGCGCGGGGAGCACGTCAACTGTGCCGTGGTGCTCAAGTGTCAGCTGGC
This sequence comes from Nocardia asteroides, assembly GCF_021183625.1. Classification (NCBI taxonomy): domain Bacteria; kingdom Bacillati; phylum Actinomycetota; class Actinomycetes; order Mycobacteriales; family Nocardiaceae; genus Nocardia; species Nocardia asteroides. The sequence goes on along the minus strand of NZ_CP089214.1, from coordinate 4,748,950 downwards.
TCATCCCCGCGTGCGCGGGGAGCACAACTGCCGACACTCGGCTATTGGACCCCGATCGGGCTCATCCCCGCGTGCGCAGGGAGCACGTCACCGGCGCCCCGCAGCGCGGCGACCTCGTGGGCTCATCCTCGCGTGCGCGGGGAGCACAGGCCCGCGCCGAGCGCGACCAACTGCCCGGCGGGCTCATCCCCGCGTGCGCGGGGAGCACGGAGCAGTACACCGTCGCCGCGCTGGCGCACCGGGCTCATCCCCGCGTGCGCGGGGAGCACCGGATTGGAATTCTGCGATCCGCTTGCGCTGCGGGCTCATCCCCGCGTGCGCGGGGAGCACATATCCCTGCTCGGCACCAGTTTCCGCTGAACGGGCTCATCCCCGCGCACGCGGGAAGCACAACACCGCGCTCCGCATTGACCGAAGCCAGACTACAGACTAGCCTCGCACCGATCACACATACGTTCGAACCATCGGATCGGCGGCCGCTGTCCCCGGGCCCCGGCCCGGGAAGGCTCGCGATGCGCGACGACAGCTCGACCGGCCGTGCCGAGATCGACGCCCTGGCCCACCAGGTGGCGACGGCGCGGGGAAAACTGCCTCTGCAGCACGACAATGCCCTGCTCGATGTGCTCTCCGACAGCGAAGTCGCGGCTGAGCGAGAGCTCGCAGAGTGGATTCGGGCTCAGCGGCGAGGGCAGCGGCGGCGGGCCGTGCAGGACGAGCTCGATGCCGAGAAGCGGGATCGGCGGGCGGATGCGGCGTTGCGGCGGACCGAGGAGTCCGATGCGCGCTGGCATCGCAAGGCCTTGGCCGCGCGGCGGCGGGTGGCTTCGCAGGACGCGCGAATCGCGCAGTTGTACCAGCGGGCGGAGTGGTCGTCGCGGGCGCTCATCGCGGTCGTTGTGCTCGGCATGGTGTGGGCCGGGGTCAACGTGCAGCGCAACTTGGTACCCAGCGGAAATATGGCCGACCCGCTGTATTGGCTTTCGTACGGCATCGAGGCGATGATCTCGATTCCGATCATCATCATCATGATCACGGCGACCACCGCTGCCCGCTGGGGGCGGGAGCTGCCCCGCGGGCGGGTGATTCTGGTGGAACTCGCACTGCTCGGGACCACCATCGGGCTCAATGCGGGGCCGCACCTGGCCGCCGGTGAACTCGGCCGGGCGGCGGAGTTCGCAATTGCCCCGATCATGGTCGGCGTCGTGATCTGGCTGCACTCCTGGGTCGCCGCCCGATACGCGCAGCTCATCGACGATGCCTCGGTCGACCTGCCCATCGATTCCATGGTCGAGGCACCCGCTGCCCGCACCCATGCCTTCGCCGAGCGGTATCCGGCTCCGCAGAGCGAGGTGGATCTCGCCGAGCTGGTTGCTCGGGCGCATGCCGAGTTCGAGCAGGCGAGGATCGAGCCTGCTCGTCCCGAGAGCGATTCCGTTGCCCCGGCTCCGGATCGGGCCGTTGCCCAGTCCGCAGCCGCACCGAGCGAGGCAGTTGCCGGCTCCCCCGCTGCTCCGGCCGCGCAGAAGATCGCGGCCCCCGGGCGGGCCGAGGCCCACAATACCGCGGTTACTGCGGAAACCGGCGCCGTCGTCGTATCACACCCTGTTGTCCAGCCCGCCGTTCCGCAGGTGGACGCCGACGACGCGCTGATCGTGGCCTCGAAGACTGCCGAGCCCGAAGAAGCGCAACCGCAGAGTTCCATCGCCGAGGCCGACCAGCCGACTCCGCAACCCGCACCAGCGGCGCCGAAGGAGCACACTCCACCGCAGCCGTCCGCCTCACCGGACAACGGCCCCACGCACCCGGCTGCCACCGACGCACAGCGCGGCCTGCCCCGCAACGATGCCAAGCTCCCCGCAGCCCACGACGAGAAGCCCGCCTACTCCCGCCCGCCCGAGCCCGCACCGGTCGTTGCCGAAGCAGAACCGCCACCCTCTCACGAGGAGATCGAGCCCGCCGCCGCGGAACAGCCGGAGCCTCCCCGGGAGCGGCCGAGCGCTACCCCCGCCGCCCAAACCGACCCCGACCAGCTCCCACCGGCGACCCCCCGCATCCACCTCCGCGCCGTCACCGCTCCCGAGCCGCCGCAGCAGGAACCCCTGCCTTTCACCGAAGCGGAACCCGAAGCCAAAGCCCCGGCCCAGCCCGAACTGAAGGAACTGACCTCCGCCCTCACCCCGAGCGAGCCGGAACCCGCCCTCCCCGACCACGACCCCGTCATGGAATCCGACGAGGCAGGCGCCTGGGCCGCCGCGAAGACGATCGTCGCCCGCGGCTGGTCGAAGGTCCCCGTCGAACAGCTCGCCGAAATCCTGGAGATGGCCGACCGCTCCCGCAGCGCCGCCAGCATCGGCGCCGAAATGGGCCTCCCCCGCTCGGTCGTCGACCAGGCCATGCAGGCGGCCCACAAACTCAGCCGCACCTACGCAATGACCAGCTAGAACGAAAACAAAAGGGCCGCTTCCCGGAGGAAGCGGCCCTTTCTCTGACCGTGCGAAAGCAGGACCTACTTGGCCCGCTCCAGCACCTCGACCAGACGCCAGCGCTTGGTGGCGGACAGCGGACGGGTCTCCATCAGCTGCACGCGGTCGCCGACGTTCGCGGACTCGGTCTCGTCATGCGCCTTCACCTTGGAGGTGGTGCGAATGATCTTGCCGTACAGCTTGTGCCGGTGCCGGTCTTCCAGCTCGACGACGATCGTCTTGTTCATCTTGTCCGAGACGACGTAGCCGGTCCGGATCTTGCGCGAGTTGCGCTCTTCGGTGGTCACTTCTTCGCTCATGCCGCATCTCCCTTGCCAGCGGGTCCGGTGGCCAGACCGAGCTCGCGCTCACGCATGACCGTGTAGATGCGCGCGATCTCGTGACGGACGACGCGCAGGCGACGGTTGTTATCGAGCTGACCCGTCGCCATCTGGAAACGCAGGTTGAACAGCTCTTCCTTCGACTCACGCAGGCGGGCGACGAGCTCGTCCTCGGTGAGCTCGCGGAGCTCTGCGGCCGGTGTTCCGGTAGCCATCAGAACTGCTCCTCCCTGGTCACGATCCTGCACTTCATGGGGAGCTTGTGCATCGCGCGGCGCAGGGCCTCGCGAGCGATCTCCTCGTTGGGGAAACTCATCTCGAACATCACGCGGCCGGGCTTGATGTTCGCGATCCACCACTCGGGCGAACCCTTGCCGGAACCCATGCGGGTCTCGGCGGGCTTCTTGGTGAGCGGGCGATCCGGGTAGATGTTGATCCAGATCTTGCCGCCACGCTTGATGTGGCGGGTCATCGCGATACGCGCCGACTCGATCTGCCGGTTGGTGACGTAGGCCGGCTCGAGTGCCTGGATGCCGAAGTCACCGAAGGTGACGGCGGTGCCGCCCTTCGCCATTCCGCTGCGGCCCGGGTGGTGCTGCTTGCGGAATTTGACCTTGCGAGGCATCAGCATGCGTCAGCCCTCCTGAGTTTCCGCCGGAGCGTCGGCGACCGCCGTAGCGGTCGCGGCACGTCCGGCCTCGGTGCTGGTCGCGGTGGTACCGGCGGACCCGGACCGGCGCGGGCGGCTGGGCCGCTCACGACGCGGACGCTCCGGCGCGGCAGCGGCGGCGGACAGCTCGCGCTTGCCACCGACGATGTCGCCCTTGTAGATCCAGACCTTCACACCGATGCGACCGAAGGTGGTCTTGGCCTCGTAGAGGCCGTAATCGATGTCGGCACGCAGCGTGTGCAGCGGCACCCGCCCCTCGCGGTAGAACTCCGAGCGCGACATCTCGGCGCCACCGAGGCGGCCCGAGCACTGCACGCGGATGCCCTTGACGTTCGGCGAACGCATGGCCGACTGGATGGCCTTGCGCATCGCGCGCCGGAACGCCACGCGGTTGGAGAGCTGCTCGGCCACGCCCTGGGCGACGAGCTGGGCATCCGATTCGGGGTTCTTGACCTCGAGGATGTTCAGCTGCACCTGCTTCTTGGTGAGCTTCTCCAGCGCGGCACGGATGCGGTCGGCTTCGGCGCCGCGGCGGCCGATCACGATGCCCGGACGCGCGGTGTGGATATCCACCCGGACGCGATCACGGGTGCGCTCGATCTCGACCTTCGAGATGCCGGCACGCTCCATGCCGGTCGCCAGCAACTTGCGGATCGCGACGTCTTCCTTGACGTAATCCGCGTACTGCTTGTCGGCGTACCAGCGGGACTTCCAGTCGGTAGTGATACCGAGACGGAAGCCGTGGGGGTTGATTTTCTGTCCCATTTACTTCGCCCCTCCCTTCCGGCGGCTACGAGGGGCGGAAGCAAGGCTCTGCACGCTCTCGACCTCGATGGTGATGTGGCTCGTGCGCTTGCGGATCCGGAACGCGCGGCCCTGGGCCCGCGGCTGGAAACGCTTCAGCGTGGCTCCCTCGTCGACGTAGGCCGTGGAGATGACCAGCGTCGCGGGGTTGAGGCCGAGGTTGTTCTCGGCGTTCGCCGCGGCACTCGCCACGACCTTGGCCACCGGCTCGCTCGCGGCCTGCGGCGCGAACTTCAGGATCGCCAGTGCGTCCTCGACCCGCTTGCCGCGGACCAGGTCCACGACGCGGCGCGCCTTCATCGGGGTGACCCGCACGAACTTCGCGGTCGCCCGAGCGGTCGTCGGGGTCTGCGTCTCAGTGCTCATCGCCGCTTGCTCTTCCGGTCGTCCTTGACGTGGCTCCTGAACGTCCTGGTCGGCGCGAACTCACCCAGCTTGTGCCCGACCATGTTCTCGGACACGAACACCGGCACATGCTTGCGGCCGTCGTGGACGGCGAAGGTGTGGCCGATGAAATCGGGGGTGATGGTGGAGCGACGCGACCAGGTCTTGATGACCTGCTTCGTGCCCTTGTCGTTCTGCACGTCCACCTTGTTCTGGAGGTGGTCGTCGACGAACGGGCCCTTTTTGAGGCTGCGTGGCATTTCTTACCTCCTCCTTAGCGCTTCTTGCCGGTGCGGCGGCGGCGGACGATGAGCTTGTCGCTCGGGCGGTTCGGCTTGCGGGTGCGGCCTTCCGGCTGACCCCACGGCGAGACCGGGTGGCGGCCACCGGAGGTCTTGCCCTCACCACCGCCGTGCGGGTGGTCGACCGGGTTCATGACGACACCACGCACCGTGGGCCTGCGGCCCTTCCAGCGCATGCGGCCTGCCTTGCCCCAGTTGATGTTCGACTGCTCGGCGTTGCCGACCTCGCCGATGGTGGCGCGGCAGCGCACGTCGACGCGGCGAATCTCGCCGGAGGGCATACGCAGGACGGCGTAGGCGCCTTCCTTACCGAGCAGCTGGATGCTCATGCCGGCCGCGCGGGCCAGCTTGGCGCCGCCGCCCGGGCGGAGCTCGACCGCGTGGATCGTGGTACCGGTCGGGATGCTGCGCAGCGGCAGGTTGTTACCCGGCTTGATGTCGGCGGTCGGGCCGGACTCGATCGGGCTGCCCTGCGCGATGCCCTTGGGGGCGATGATGTAGCGCTTCTCGCCGTCCAGGAAGTGCAGGAGGGCGATGTTGGCGGTCCGGTTCGGGTCGTACTCGATGTGCGCGACCTTGGCCGGGATGCCGTCCTTGTCGAGGCGACGGAAATCGATCACGCGGTAGGCGCGCTTGTGGCCGCCGCCGCGGTGCCGGGTGGTGATCCGGCCGTGCGCGTTGCGGCCACCGCTCTTGGACAGCGGGCGCAGCAGCGACTTCTCCGGGGTCGAGCGGGTGATCTCGGCGAAATCCGAGACCGAGGAGCCGCGGCGACCCGGGGTGGTCGGCTTGTATTTGCGAATAGCCATGAGTTCTTCTCTACTTTCTGGATTCCCGCCCGCTTACGCGACCGGGCCTCCGAAGATCTCGATGGGCTTGCTGTCGGCCGAGAGGGTCACGAGCGCGCGCTTGGTGTTCTTGCGCTTGCCGTAACCGAAGCGAGTCCGCTTGCGCTTGCCCTGACGGTTGGCGGTGTTGACGCTGGTCACCGTGACGCCGAAGACCTTCTCGACAGCGATCTTGATCTGCGTCTTGTTGGAGTCCGGGTGCACGATGAAGGTGTAGGTGCCCTCTTCGATCAGACCGTAGGACTTCTCCGAGATGACCGGCGCCAGCAAAATGTCGCGGGGGTCGGCGATGGTGGTCACTTGCTCTCCTCCTGGGCCGACTCGGCCGGACCGTGCACGAAGGCGTTCAGTGCCTCGACCGAGAACACCACTTCGTCGCTGTTCAGCACGTCGTAGGTGTTCAGCTGGTCCGGCGCGATCGGCAGCACGTGCTGCAGGTTCGCCACGCTCTTCCACGCGGCGACGTCCTCGCGACCGACGACGACCAGGAACTTCTTCCGCTCCGAGAGCTCGGCGAGGAAGGTCTTCGCGGCCTTGGTGGACGGGGCCTGCCCGGCCACCAGTTCGGTGATCACGTGGATGCGCTCGTTGCGCGCCCGATCGGAGAGGGCGCTGCGCAGGGCGGCGGCCTTCATCTTCTTCGGGGTGCGCTGGCTGTAGTCGCGCGGCTGCGGGCCGTGCACGACGCCACCGCCGGCGAACTGCGGCGCACGGGTCGAGCCCTGACGGGCGCGGCCGGTGCCCTTCTGCCGGTACGGCTTCTTGCCACCGCCGCGGACGTCGCCGCGGGTCTTGGTGGCGTGCGTGCCCTGGCGGGCCGCCGCGAGCTGGGCGTTCACCACCTGGTGCATCAGCGCGATGTTGGCGGGGACGTCGAAGATCTCGGCGGGGAGATCGACGGTCCCATTGGTCTTGCCACCGAGCTCCTTCACGTCCAGCGTCAAGGAAACGGACTTCTTTGCTGTGTCGACTTTTCCAGTGTCCACGCTCATGCGTGCGCACCACCCTTCACGGCACTCTTGACGATCACGACGCTGCCCTTGCGCCCCGGGATCGCGCCCTTGATCAGCAGCAGGCCGTTCTCCGCGTCCACCTTGTGCACCGAGAGGTTCTGGGTGGTCACGCGGTCGTTGCCCATCCGGCCCGACATCCGCATGCCCTTGAAGACGCGGCCCGGGGTGGCGCAGCCACCGATCGAGCCGGGGCGCCGGTGCACCGCCTGGGCGCCGTGCGAGGCGCCCTGGCCGCTGAAGCCGTGCCGCTTCATGGTGCCCGCGAAGCCCTTGCCCTTGCTGGTGCCGGTGACGTCGACGTAGCTGCCCTCGCCGAACGCCTCGGCGCTGATCTCCTGGCCCACCTCGAAGGTGGAGGCATCGGCGACGCGGATCTCGGCGACGTGGCGGCGCGGGGTCACGCCCGCCTTCGCGAACTGGCCGGAGGTCGGCTTGTTCACCTTCCGCGGGTCGATGGCGCCGAAGGCGACCTGGACGGCGCTGTAGCCGTCGCGCTCGACCGTGCGGATCTGGGTCACGACGTTCGGGCCTGCCTTGACGACGGTCACCGGGACGACGCGGTTCTTCTCGTCGAAAACCTGCGTCATGCCGAGCTTGGTGCCCAGGATGCCTGCGGCAGGCCGATTCTTGTTGTCAGTCATGTCTGCGGTCCCCGTCACTGGATATTGACGTCGACGCTGGCCGGCAGATCGATGCGCATGAGCGCGTCGACCGTCTTCGGCGTCGGGTCGAGGATGTCGATCAGACGCTTGTGCGTACGCATCTCGAAGTGCTCGCGCGAGTCCTTGTACTTGTGCGGCGAACGAATGACGCAGTACACGTTCTTCTCGGTCGGCAACGGCACCGGGCCGACCACGCGGGCCCCGGTGCGGGTCACCGTCTCGACGATCTTGCGCGCGGACGCGTCGATCGCCTCGTGGTCATAGGCCTTCAGCCTGATGCGGATCTTTTGTCCCGCCACGCTAAGTGTCCTTTTCTCCGCTTTCCTTCGTGGTTACGGAAGCCGGGCTTCCGCACCACCTCGATTTGCACAGCCCGAACACACGAAAGACGCCTCAGAGTGAGACCACGACCGGAGACGTTCCCGGTCACTCGCCGCTGTTCATCTGTCATGGTTCTCCGGTCCACGCGGTCGGGCGTGTCGCCATTCCGCTCATTCTTCGGCCCCGGATCGAAAACTCATCACGGCCTCGGAACGACGTCCCGGACGCACCCACACCGGTCTCCCGATGAGATGCACGAGGTTCTGCTCGCCTCACCCGGGGCGCCACGAGGGCACGAGCCGGTGCAAGGCAACCCGAACAGTATGCACGAGGGACGGGAGCGACTTCAAATCGCCCCTGATCCGCATTCGGCACGACAGAACTTACTAGCAAGTAAGATACTGCGCATGACCAACCTGACCACCACCTACCGCGGGTGGAAGAAGCTCCCGGACAACCGGGTCGGGCACGCGCTGTTCTCGCTGGGGATGGTGGCGCGGGTGCCGTACTTCGGCACCGTGCTGCCCACGGTGGTGCGGCTGGAGCCGGGGGTGTGCGAGGTGACCTCGCCCAAGTGGTTCGGGATCAGGAACCACATCGGCACCTTCCACGCCATCGCGGCCTGCAACCTCGCCGAGGTGGCGATGGGGATGCTGAGCGAGGCGACGGTGCCGACCACGCACCGCTGGATCCCCAAGAAGATGACGGTCGAGTACCTGGCCAAGGCGGAGACCGGGCTGCGCGCCGTCGCCGAGCTGACCTCGATGCCTGACTTCGCGGCGATCACCGAGGGGGCCGAGGTCGTGGTGCCGGTCTCGATCTACGACGCGAACGGGGTCGAGGTGGTGCACGCCGACATCACCACCTGGGTGACGCCGCGCTGAGCCCCGCCGCAGGGTGCGCTCCCCGGGTCGGAACGCCGCTGTTCGGACACCATGACCGAGCCCATATTGTCCGTGCCGCCGGGCGCCGGTTGAATGCCAGGTATGAGCAGCGAGGTCGACATCTGCGTGGTCGGGCTCGGGCCGACCGGTCGGGCGCTCGCGCACCGCGCGGTCGCGGCGGGGTTCCGGGTGACGGCGATCGACCCGCGGCCGGAGCGGCTGTGGCCGCCCACCTTCTCCTGCTGGGTCGATGAGCTGCCGGAGTGGCTGCCGCGGAGCGTGATCGCGCAGCGGATCGAGGCGCCGACGGTGTGGGCCGCCGCCGAGCACCGGATCGAGCGGCCGTACTGCGTGCTCTCCAAACCGGGGTTGCGGGACGCGCTGCCGCTGGACGGGGCGACGGTGCTGGCGGACCGGGCTACCTCCGTGTCCGCGCACGAGGTGACGCTGGGCGACGGCACGGTGGTGCGGGCGGGCACGGTCTTCGACAGCCGCGGACTGCCCGCGCTCGGGCAGCGGCGGGCAGCAAGCGCGCACGGGATCTTCGTCGACGCCGAGACCGCGGCACCCATGGTCGCCGACGGCGAGGGGCTGCTGCTGGACTGGCGGCCGGAGAACGGGGCCGGGCCGGACGAGCCGCCGTCCTTCCTCTACGCCGTCCCGCTCGGCGACGGCACGGTGATCTTCGAGGAGACCAGCCTCGGGCTGCGCGGCGGGATGCCGCAGCGCGAGCTGCGCCGCCGCACGCTGAATCGCCTTGCCGCGCACGGGATCCGGCTCACCGGGGACGAGCCGAGCGAGGCCGCGCACTATCCGCTCGACCAGCCGCCGCCGAAGCGCGGTGCGGCGCAGGCGGTTCCGTTCGGGTCGCGGGGCGGGATGATGCACCCGTGCACCGGGTACAGCGTGGCCGATTCGCTCGCGCTCGTCGACACCGCGGTCGAGGCGGTGCGGCGCGGGGCCGACCCGATCGCCGCGCTCTGGCCCTGGCGGGCCCGGCTCGTCTACTGGATGCGCGAGCGCGGGCTGTGGGGGCTCGGGCGGTTGACCACCGACCAGTCGATCGCCATGTTCGAGTCGTTCTTCACCCAGGACGAGCGCGGACAGCGGGCCCTGCTCTCCGCCCACGACGACTACACCGCCCTCGGCGCCGTCCTCTTCGACACCGTCGCGCACACCTGGCCCTTCCGCTGGCGCTACGACCTGGTCGGCTGGACCAACCGGAATCGCTGGCTCGACCACGATTTCAGCCCTTCCGATCGAGTCCGGGAGGGCTGAGCACTACGTCGGAGCAGGCTGAAAGCCCGTCGCCCCGATCGCGATCGACGTCGACGCCTCCGCCTTCCCCGCCTGGTAGACGGCCTCTTCGAGGTGGGTCGACATCAGCATCAACCAGCTCAGCCAGGGAGTACGCGAGCCACCCGGCTTACCCGCGTAACCCGCCAAGCGGACGTGATAGTCGAGCAGTTCCTGATCCGTCATGCTGAAGATCAGCGGCGGTTCGACACGCATCGCACCGTCCGCCGTGATCACCAACCGCCCGGCTTCGCCTCTCTCGATCCGGAGGCCCAGCTCCGCTCCCGCGCGGATGACGGAATCGACCAGGTCTTCGACGCTCGGGAGTTCAGGCTTTCCCACGGCATCCTCCTCCCGGGAAGGCGGTAATGATTTCATTCCTGTTGTTCACGATCACGGTCGGCTGGGCCGTCTTGACGATCGCCCCCGTGGCGTGATTGACCAGGTAGATCTGACCTGTAACGTGCGAACCCTGCCAATCGGGGGCGTCATGGGCCTTGGCCATGGCCATGTCAGCGATGTCCCGCCAGTTGCGGTTCTCGATCGCTGCGAGGCTCTCCCATTCCCCCAAGTGCCTGGCCTGGATGTGCCGGAAACCGAAATCACCAGTGCCACAGAGCAATTTCCAGTTGCCGAAGGTCGTCACGACCTTGTCGGCGGGCGAACTCGCCCCGCACGCTCCCCACGGGAACGAGGCGTTGGCGGGCGGAGCGGTAACCGTCCCGGCGAACGATGCCGCTATCGCCGCGATGACCACGGCGAAAATTCGTACCTTCATGTCTTCCCCCCACGATGTCCCACGGCGAGTGGGACAGATTCGACGCGTCCGGTGCCGTCGAGGTTCCCTCGTGGACGGAGCAGAAGCCGATCAATCCGCGGGGGTGACGTCGACGCCGAAGTACCTCTCGGAGATGGTTCGGAGGGTGCCGTCGGCGCGGAGTTCGGCGAGTGCGCGGCGGACCTCGGGAGCGAGGGGATCGTGTTTGCGGGTGACGAAGGTGTAGCCGGGGGTGTAGTCCGGGTAGGGGGTGGCGATCAGGGTGTTGTCGCGGGTGCGGGTGCGGTAGTCGGCGACGGCCAGGCTGTCGGCGGGGACGACGTCGGCGCCGCCCTCCCGGAGCAGCCGGACGGCGTCGTCGAGGGTGCGGGCCTCGACGACGGTCGCGCCGAGATCTTCCGGGTGCAGCCCGGGCCAGTCGCTCGGGTTCCAGCGCACCGCGGTGCGGCCGCGCAGCCGCGCCGGGTCGGCGACCGGCTCGGCGCCGGGCAGGGTGAGGAACACCCGGCCCCCGGTGGCGTAGACCCCCGCCGTGCCCAGCTGCTCGTCGATCCCCAGCGTGAGCTCGATGTGGCTCGCCAGCAGGTCGAAGACGCCGCTCGCCAACCCGTCGACGAGCCCGTGCCGCAGCCACGCCTGGGTGAATTCGACGCGCTTGCCCAGCCGGGCACCGACCGCATCGGCCACCTCGATGTCGTAGCCGGTGAACGCGCCGCCGGGGCCGCGGACGGAGAACGGCGGGTAGGTGCCCTCGGTCCCGACCCGCAGTACGGACGGGTCGGGATCGTCGTGACACCCGGTGAGCCCGGCGGACAGCGCCGTGCCGAGGACGGCGAGCGCGGTCCGCCTGCGCACCGCGTCAGCGGCCGGTTTCGGCGGCCCGCTGGTACCCGCGGACCGCCGGGTAGGCGAAGACCGCGATCAGGGCGACGGTCCAGAGGACCGTCTTGAGCAGCGGCTCGGCTACCGGGCCACCGTAGGAGAGGCCGCGCATGGCTTCGATGGCGCAGCTCATGGGCTGGTTCTCGACCGTGCTCTGCAGCCAGGTGGGGTAGGCGAAGACCGGGACGAAGCCGGAGTTGAAGAACATCAGCAGCGTGTTCACGATGCCGATGATGTTCACCAGCATGACGCCCTCGGAGATGGTGGCCAGCGCGGTCACCAGCACCGCGAAGCCCATGCCGAAGAGCACCGGGATGCCGATCAGCCCGAGCGCGGCGAGCGGGCCCTGCTCGAAGCGGAAGCCGAGGGTGAGCCCGACCAGGATGACGAAGAGCGTAGTCACCAGGACGCGCAGCGCCTCGGCGAGGAGCCTGCCGGTGAGGCCGGCGGCGCGGTGCACCGGCATGGTCCAGAAGCGGCCGAGCAGCCCGGTCGCCTTCTCCGCCTTGAAGCCGAGCGCGCTCACGACCGAGCCGGTCATGGCCGCGATCAGGGTGAGCATGGCGACCTGGCCGTAGATGCTCGGCATGCCGGTGGCGCGGGTGATCGAGTCACCGAGCACCACCTTGAACATGAGCAGGGTGAGCGCGGGATAGACCAGGGTCTGGATGGTGGTGCCGGGGTCGCGGGCCCAGACCAGCAGCAGCCGCTTGCACTGCAGCAGGCTGTGCGCGGCCCAGCTGCGCATCGAACTCTCCGCGGCGGGGCTGGTCTCCGGCAGCGGGCTGCCGTGCCAGCTGATCTCCCGCTCGACCGTATCGACCGTACTCATGACCGCCTCACACTCGCCCAGATCGCCAGCGGGATGAACACCAGGAAACCGCCGATCAGCCAGAGCAGCGGCACCCAGAGGACGTGCCAGGTCACGCCGTCCGCCGCCATGTCGCGCAACGCGAAGGAGAACTGCGAGATCGGCTGGTTGCGCACGAAGGGCCGGATCCACGCCGGGAAGCTCGCCTCGGGCACGAAGCCGCAGGAGAGCATGCCGAAGATGATGGTGGGCAGGGTGAGCGCCTGGCTCAGCGACTCCGGGCTCTTGGTCACGCTGCCGAGCGCGTCCGCGCCGATGGCGAGCATGGTGCCGACCCCGAGCGAGAAGACGCAGAACAGCACCGCCTGCCCCCAGCCCGCGCTGAACCGGAACCCGATCAGGTGCCCGAAGACCAGCGCCGCCGCCAGCGAGCAGCTGGAGCGCACGATGCCCGCGCAGATCCGCGAGGTGAGCGGGACCAGCGCGCCGATCGGCATGCTCTGCAGCCTGGTACTCAGCCCGGTGAGCGCCTCGAAGGCGGCCAGCTGGGCATTGGACATCATGGTGAAGGCCATGGTCTGCAGCACGATGATCGGCATCACGAACTGCGCGTAGTCGATGCCCTGGAACTTCATCACGTAGCGCAGCGGCAGGTAGAAGCCGAGCGTGAAGACGAGCGGGGTGAGCATGGCGACGATCAGCTCGCCCTTGGTCGCCATCACCCAGATCACCCGGCCGGTGAGCGCGCGCCACTGCGCGAACGAGTTCGGCTTGGCCTCTGGCAGCCCCGCGAAGAGTTCGGCGGTGGCCGTCACTGCTGCCCGCCGGAGTGGCCGGTGATGCTCAGGAAGACGTCGTCCAGCGAGGGGCGGCGCAGCGCGATGTCGGCCAGCTGGATCCCGGCGGCGTCCAGCCTGCGGACCGCCTCGGCGAGCGTGCTGGCACCGCCGGGGGCCGGGATGGAGAGCCGGTCGTGGCCGGGCAGGTCGGCGCGGACCGCCTCCGGGACCAGGTCGCCGAGCGCGGCGACGGCGAAGTCGATGCGCTTGGGGTCGAGCGGGACGATCTCGCACCAGCTGCCGCCGGTGCGCTCCTTGAGCTGGTCGGCGGTGCCCTCGGCGATCACGGTGCCGTGGTCGATCACGATGATGTTGTCGCTGAGGACGTCGGCCTCCTCCAGGTACTGCGTGGTCAGCAGCACGGTGATGCCCTGCTCCTTGAGCGCGGTGACCAGCTCCCAGACGCCCTGGCGGCTGCGCGGGTCGAGGCCGGTGGTCGGCTCGTCCAGGAACACCACCTCGGGGCGAACGACGAGGCCGCAGGCGATGTCGACCCGCCTGCGCATGCCGCCGGAGTAGTGCCGCACCGCGCGGCGCCCCGCGGCCACCAGGTCGAACTCCTCGAGCAGGCTGTCCGCGCGCTTGCGGGCGGCGGATTTGGTCAGCCCCATGAGCCTGCCGAAGAGCTCCAGGTTCTCCCGGCCGGAGAGGTTCTCGTCCAGCGCGGCGTACTGGCCGGTCATCATGATCGAGCGGCGCACGCCCGCCGGGTCGCGCAGCACGTCGTGCCCGGCGACGATCGCGGTGCCGGAGTCCGGGCGCAGCAGGGTGGCCAGGATCTTGACGGTCGTGGTCTTGCCCGCGCCGTTCGGGCCGAGAATGCCGAGCACCTTGCCGCGCTCGGCCTGGAAGCCGATGCCCTGGAGGGCGTGGACATCGCCGAAGGACTTCCGGACATCGGTCACCGAGACCGCGGCCTCCCGGACCTCCCTGGAAGTCGTTTCGCGCACGGGCGCCTCCACTACATTCGGACTCGGCATCAACTCTCCACTATCGGCGGGTGCGCGGGGTGGCGCCGGCACGTACGAGAACGTCCCGGGCTGATGATCCTCCGCGTCGGGCGCGATGTTACCGGCCGCATTTCCGGATGGCGCGCAGTCGTCCGGTACCCAATCGTGCACGATTCAAGTGTGGTATTCATCACAGGGGAGAACTGCGACGCCGGTCACGTCGGCGCCGCTGCCCGTTCTCGACCGGACGTCCTTGTCCGCCACCGCATCACCCGCATACCCTGCTGTTCGGGGGCCGGAATCGCCGGGGAAGCAGGGTGGGCACACCGATCTCGAAAGGGTGACCATGGTTGAGTCCGCGCAGCCGACAGTGGCGGCGCTCCCGGGAGGACCGGACCGACCGAACACCGTGACCATCCGCGATCCGCGCACCGACGAGACCGTCGGTGCCTACGCGATCATGGGCGCACGGGATGTCGAACACGCGGTGCGCGCCGCGAAACGCGCCGAGAAATGGTGGGCGGGAATGACTTTCGCCGCCCGAAAACGGATACTACTGGCCTGGAAGCGGCTGATCGCGCGGCGCGCGGGCGAGCTCGTCGAGCTGCTCAGCGCCGAGACCGGCAAACCGGAGGCCGATGCCGCCATCGAGGTCATGCTCGCGGTGCAGAACCTGGACTGGGCGGCGCGCAACGCCGCGCGGGCGCTCGGCCGCCGGAACCTGCGCTCCACCTGGCTGAGCCGCAACCAGCACGCCTCGGTCGGCTACCTGCCGCTCGGCGTGGTCGGGGTGCTCGGGGCCTGGAACAACCCGGTCTTCACCCCGATGGGGTCGATCGCCTACGCGATGGCGGCGGGCAACGCCGTGGTGTTCAAGCCGCACGAGCTGACCACCGGCGTCGGCGTCTGGCTGGCGCGCAGCTGGGCCGAGATCGAGCCGGACCAGCCGGTGCTGCAGGCGGTCACCGGCGACGACCGCACCGGCATCGCGCTCTGCCGCGCCGCGGTGGACAAGATCGCCTACGCCGGCTCCGAGCAGGGCGCCCGCGCGGTGGTCGCGGAGTGCTCCCGCTCGCGCACCCCGGTGGTGGTGGAGCGCAGCGGCAAGGGCTCGATGGTGGTGCACGTGGACGCCAGGCTGCGGGACGCGGCGCAGGCGGCGGTCTTCGGCGCCATGTCGAACGCCGGGCAGAACGTCACCGGGATCCAGCGCGCCTACGTGCCCGCCTCGATCTACGAGCCGTTCCTCGACCTGGTGGCCGAGCAGGCCGCCGCGCTGCGGCCCGGCGCCGACCGGCACGCCTCGTACGGCCCGATGATCCTGGAGCCGCAGATCGAGGTGGTGCGCAGGCAGGTGCGGGACGCGCTGGCCCGCGGCGGCCGCGCGGTGGTCGGCGGGCTGGACTCGATCCGGGAGCCGTACATCGAGCCGATCGTGCTCACCGAGGTGCCGGAGGACAGCATCGCGGTCACCGGCGAGGGCATCGGCCCGGTGCTCATCGTGAACCGGGTGGCCGATATCGACGAGGCGGCGGAGCGGATCAACGCCGCGAGCAACGGCATCGCGGTCTCGGTCTTCACCAGGGACGTCGCCGAGGTGGCCGCGTTCGCGGAGAAGCTGCGGGTCGGGGTGGTGACGATCAACTCGTCCTCGGCCTACGCCGGGATCCCGGCGCTGCCGTTCGGCGGGCTCGGCGAGTACGGGCAGGGGCACAGCCACGGCGTGCAGGGGCTGCAGGAGTTCAGCCGGACGCTCGCCATCGCGCGCAAGCGCTACCGGGCGCAGGTGAACCTCTCGACCTTCCACCGGCACCGGCGGCACCTGCGCGCGGCCAAGGTCATGTTCGGGCTGCGGCACGGCCGCGTCGGCTGAGGTTCACGGCTCGGCGGGCGGCTCCGGCTGCTCGCCGAGCAGCACCGCGAGCATGAGCGCGTGCACCCGGGCCAGCTGCTCGGGGCGGCTGTCGAAGCGGATCAGCCTGCCGACGTCGATCACCTGGCCGAGCGCGGTGTGCACCCGGAACCTGGCCTCGATCGGGTCGCCGTCGAGCAGGTTCGCCCACTCCAGCACGTTCTGCCGCTGGATGGCGCGCAGCTTGTGCTGCTCGGCCTGCGGCAGGTTGCTGAACTCGGCGTAGTAGACCGGCATGATCTCCGGCATGGTGAAGGTGAGCCTGGCGTAGCGCCCGGCGATCCGGCGCACCGCGTCCGGGCGGTCGGTGGCCTCGGCCAGCGCCTCGGTGAGCGCGATGGCGACCCGGTCGCCGGTGCGGTAGAAGGCGGCGGCGAGCAGGTCGGCCTTGCTGCTGAAGTAGCGGTAGACGCTGGAGGCGTTGATCCCGACCGCGGCGCCGATCTCCTCGATGCTGGCCTCGTGGTAGCCCTGCCTGCCGAAGATCCGGATCGCCTCGGTGAGCAGTTGTTCGCGTTTCGAGGTGACCGGGAGGCCGCGCACGGACGGCCCCGGATCGGGCTCCCCCGGCGCCGGCGGCAGCTCCGCGCGCAGCACCGCCCAGCACATGCCGGTGAGCAGCGGAAGCAGCCTGGTCCCCGAGAGCGCGGTGCGGTGCGCCGAGATGCTGGCGACCACGCTGAGCACCGAGGCGGCCAGCATGGCGACGTCGGCCTCGGTCGCCGCCGGGCGCAGCGCGCCGATCGGCTCGGCGAGGGTGGCGTTCAGGTCGTCGTAGACGCGCCGGATCCGCACCCGGTCCTCGCGCTCCAGGTAGCGCCGCTCCCAGCGGTACAGCCCGGCCTCGCGGCGGATCTCGATGGTGTGCTCGGCGATGCCGCGGATCAGCTTGTCCAGCCGTTCCCGCGGGTCGGCGGCGGGATCGTCGGCGGCGCGGGCCACCTCGAGGAGGGCGCGCGCGCCCTCCTCGGCGGCCGCGACCAGCAGCGCGTACTTGTTCGTGAAGTGCCGGTACAGCGCGGGGCCGGAGATGCCGACCTCGGCCGCGATCTCGTCGACGCCGACCGGGTAGTAGCCGCGCTCGCTGAAGGCGCGGGCGGCGGCGCGGATGATCTGGACCTTGCGGTCCTTCGGGCGGCGGCGCACCGGCTGGCCGGAATCGGGCCGCGCGGTGGCGAGACCGGCCTCGCTGCGATCCGCGACCATACACCTCTCCGTTCCCTCCGGCGCGCCGTCTGTTGACAGCGCCGGACCAGTCAACCTAAGTTAACCACAATTCGCAAAGTTAACCATCATTCATCGCACGGCGCCCGCTGAACTTCCTACCAGGAGACCGACATGAGCAACCCCGATTCCGTCGAGACGGCGGCTCCGGCCGGATTCTCGGCCGTGCGCGACGGCAAGATCCTGCGCGTCACCATCACGAAACCCAAGCGCAAGAACGCGATCGACTTCGACACCATGGTCGCGCTCGGGGACATTTTCGTCGCCGCCGCCGACGACCGCTCGGTGCGCGCGATCGTGCTGACCGGCGAGGGGAGCGACTTCTGCACCGGGGCCGATCTGTCGGCCTCCGGCGCCGAGACGCAGCGCGGGATCACCCCGGACCAGGTGATGGATACCGCGAACCGGCTGGTGCGGGCGATCGTCGCGGTGCCGGTGCCGGTGATCGTGCGGATCAGGGGCGCGGCGGCCGGGGTCGGGGTGGGGATCGCGCTCGCCGCGGATCTGGTCTACGCGAGTGAGGATTCCTACCTGCTGCTGGCGTTCATCAATATCGGGCTGATGCCGGACGGCGGCGCGGCGGCGCTCGTCGCGGCCGCCGCGGGGCGTCCGTTCGCCGCGAAGCTGGCGCTGCTCGGCGAGCGGCTGCCCGCCCGCGAGGCGCACGCGGCGGGACTCTTCACCGAGGTGCTCGATGATGCCTCGCTCGACGCGGCGGTGGAGGCCGCGGCGGCGAAGGTCGCCGCCGGGCCGCGGCGGGCGCTGGAGCTCACCAAGCAGGCGCTGAACGCCGCCACCCTGACCGCGCTGGAGGCCACGCTCGCCGCGGAGAAGTCCGGGCAGATCGAGCTGCTGCAGTCGGCGGACTTCGTCGAGGGGGCGACGGCCATGCTGACCAAGCGGAAGCCGGTCTTCGCGGACTGACGCCAGGCGTCTCGCGGGCGCGCGTCATTGACCTGTCGGCCAGTGGAATTCGGGGTCGCGGGCGTAGTCGGCGCGGCGCTGGTCGAGTGCCGCGGTGACCATCTGGTGAGCGCCGGGGCCGATGATCCGGCGCAGCGGCGGGTTCGGCTCGGCGACGAGGTCGAGCAGGGCGCGGGCGGCGAGTTCCGGTGCGGCGTCGGCATATTCGACCGGTTCGGGTGCGGTGTGGGCGTGCTCGGCGGAGTCCGAGGTAGCGGCGGGTTCGGCCGAGTCCGGGGTGGTGGCGGGTTCGGGGATGGCGGAGGCGGGTTCGGCCGGGTAGTCCGTACTGCCGAAAATCTGTTCGCGCCAGTTGTCGTAGGCGGGGATTCGGGTGCCGAAGCGCATGCTGGAGCCCGCCCAGTCGGTGGCGAAACCGCCGAGCTGGGCCAGCGTGACGTGGACGCCGAACGGGCGCAGCTCGTCGGCGAGCGCGGCACTGAACCCCTCCAGCGCCCACTTGCCCGCGTTGTACGCGCCGAAAAGCGGCAGGCTGCCCGCCGCGCCGACGGTGGAGATCTGCACGATGTGCCCGCTGCCCCGCGCCCGCAGGTGCGGCGCGAACGCCTGGGAGACCCAGAGCGCGCCGAAGAAGTTGACCTCCAGCTGATCCCGCAGCTGCTCCTCCGACAGCTCCTCCACCGCGCCGACCAGGCCGTACCCGGCGTTGTTGACGACGATGTCGACGTGGCCCGCCCGCTCGACGGCGGTATCGGCCGCGCTCAGCACCGCCGCCCGGTCCCTGACGTCGAGCGGAAGGACGATCAGCCGCTCGTGCTCGATCGGCATGCGGCGCGGATCCCGCGCGGTGGCGACGACGCGATCCCCCGCGCCGAGCGCCGCCTCGGTGAAGGCGCGGCCGAGGCCGCGGTTGGCACCGGTGATGAACCAGGTTCGCGTCATGGAGTTCCTCTCCTAACCGAGACGCAACGTCTCGTCTTGTACGAGGATGACACTCCGCAGCTCGCCGGTCAAGACGATACGTCTCGTCTCGTAGTAAGCTGGCGCGGTGAACGAATCCCGGCGTAGCGAGCGCGCCCGCACCGCGATCCTCACCGCGACCGGCGAACTCATCGCCGAGCTGCCCTACCCGCGGCTGACCATCGAGGCCATCGCCGCGCGCGCGGGCGTCGGCAAGCAGACGATCTACCGGTGGTGGCCGTCCAAGGGCGCGGTGGTGCTGGACGCGCTGCTGGAGCGGGACGCGGCCGCGGCGCTGCCCGACACCGGCGATCTCCGCGCCGACCTGCGGCCGCTGCTGCGCGGCGCGGTCGGCGCGCTCACCGACCCGGTGCACGACGGATTCCTGCGCGCCATGTACGTGGAGATCCAGCAGGACGCCGGGCTGGCGCGCGAGTACCGGGAGCGGCTGCTGCACCCCCAGCGCGCCGCCGTCGCCGCCAGGCTGGCCGGCGCGCTGCCCGCCGATGCGGATGTCGAGCTGGCGGTGGACCTGCTGCTCGGGCCGATCCAGATGCGCTGGTCGCTCGGGCTCGGCGGGCTCACCGAGGAGTACGCCGACGCCGTGCTCGCGGCGGCGCTGACCGCCCTGCTGCCGACATAGCGAACGCCCCGGCCGCCACTGCGGCCGGGGCGCTCACCGGGTGCTGCTACAGCCCGAGGCCGCGGGCCAGGGTCGGCCAGGAGGCGGGCAGCTCATCGCGCCAGTAACCCCAGGAGTGGGTGCCGTCCGGGCGGAAGTTGACCGTGGCCGGGATGTCCAGATCCTTCAGCTTGGTCGCCAGGTTGTGCGTGCAGTAGTTGGTGCCCGCCTCGATGACGCCGCCGACGACGAGCTGGTTGGCCAGCCCCGACGAGCCGGGGAGCGCGTAGGGGCCGTCCAGGGTGTCGTGCCTGCCGGGCAGGCCGCTGCCGGTGGAGAGGTAGAGCTCGGTGCCGCGCAGCCGCTCGGCGTTCACGTACGGGTCGTTGGCGGCCCACTCGGGGCTGCCCTCCGGGCCCCACATGTTCAGGGTGTCGCCGCCGCCCCAGACCTCGACGGTGAGCCGGACGAACTCCGAGCCGACCGGGTCACTGGTCATGGCGCAGCCGCTGTAGGCGGCCGCCGCCTTGTACAGCCCCGGCTTGGCGATCGGCAGCGCGAGCACCGTGGTGCCCGAGGTGGAGAGCCCGGCGATGGCGTTCGTGCCGTTGGTGCCGAGCGCGCCGTCGACCAGCGGGGGCAGCTCCTCGGTGAAGAAGGTCTTCCACTTGTTGCGGCCAAGGACCGGGTCGTCGGCGATCCAGTCGGTGTAGTAGCTCCACTTGCCGCCGATGGGCTGGATGACGTTCACGTTCTTGTCCGAGAGGAACTGCAGCGCGTCGGTCTTGGCCTGCCAGGAGGCGTCGTCCTCGCCGCCGCCCGCGCCGTTGAGCAGGTAGAGCGTCGGGCGCGGCTCGGAGGTGTCGGCGGGCCGCTGCACATCGATCAGGATGTTCTCGTCCATGGCGGCGGAGTACACGTGCAGCCGCAGGTTGCGGTCATCCTTGTACTCGGCCTTGACGATCTTCGAGCCGTCCGGCGCGACCGGGTTACCGAGCAGGGCCTTCTGATCCATGATCGGGTCGGCCGTCGCCGTCGATGCGCCGAGACCGGACAGCAGGCCGCCGAGCACCGCCGTCGTCGCGATCATCACTGCCGCGCGGGTACCGCGGCGCCGGCTGGGACGACGTATCAATTTCACACCTTCGCTTCGTCTCGGGTTTGTCGACTGGCACGTCCTGACGCGGACACGCGCCCCGAACCCTACGGTCTGTGTAGTCGCCGCGGCCCGGCGTGACGTTACTGTGACTTCGCCCCATCATGCCCGACGGCGGCGCCGGGCCGGGAACGGGTTCCCGGCCCGGCGAGCCGTCAGCGCGCGGCAGGCTGCTGCGAGCCGTGCTCGGCCAGCCCGCCGAGCGCGCGCACCCAGTGCTCGGCGAAGACCCGGATCTCGTCCTGGTTGAACGCCGCCTCGACGTAGTCGAAGCGGACGAGCAGGCCGTCCGGGCCGACGTCGATCAGCAGGTCGAGCAGCACGTCCGTGACCGGGGGCTCGATCAGCACCCGGGCCGGGCGCACGTCGCGGTAGCGCAGCGCGTACCGGCCCTGCGCGGCGGCGGCCAGCTCCCTGCGGGCGGTGACGTGCCGCAGCACCGAGTAGCCCGCGCCGCCGGATGGCACCGCGGCGCGCGCGGCGGCGACGCGCTCCAGCAGCTCGCCCGCGGCCGGGCCGCCGACCAGCGCCTCGGCCACGTCGACGGTGGCCGGGGGCAGCGGGAGCGGGTAGCCGACGTCGAAGGCGCCCGCGACGCCGTCGGTGCGGCCCGCGCTCCTTCCGTCCGCCTGCAGCCGGACGACCGGGCCGATGGCCCTGGTCACCGCCTGGTCGGCGGCGGTGCGCACGGCGAGCGCGGTGGCGGCGAGCAGCACGTCGAGCACCTCGGCGCCGTGCGCGGCCGCGGCGGCGGCCACCGCGGCGGTGCCGTCGGCGGTGATGGTGAGCGAGATGCGGCGGCGGCCGCCGGCCGGGATCGGCGGCTCGGCCGGGCGGCCGGCCAGGGTGCCGCGCCACCAGTCCAGCTCGGCGCGCTCGGGGCCGGCCAAGCGGCGGCGCAGCGCGGTGAGCAGCTCGGTGACGCCGTCGTCGGCGCCGGGCGGGTTGGCGTGCCTGCTGCCGGACCAGGCGGCGGAGAGGTCGTCGGCCAGGATGCGCCAGGTGGTGTCGTCGACCACGAGGGCCGAGGCGACCAGGAGCAGGGTGGCGGAGCCGTCCGGGCGGGCGGCGAAGACGAAGCGGATATTGCGGCCGGCCGCCGGGTCGAGTTCGGCGGAGACCTCGGCGACCATGCGGTCGAGGGGTGGGAGGTCGCCGGAGAGCGGGAGGTGGACGAAGGGCTCGTCGGCGCGCTCGGGCGGGGGTGGGAGTTCGAAGACCGGGCCGGGGGCGCCTGGTTCCTGGCGCCAGCGGGACCAGAGCAGGGGGTGGCGCTCCAGGACCGCGTCGACCGCGGCGCGGACCGCTGCCGGGTCTGTTCCGGCGGGGACGTCCACGGCTGCCGCGCGGAGCTGCGGGGTGAGGCCGAGGTTCACCGCCGTCGGGGTGGTGATGGGGAGGCGGGACGGGAGGACCGCTGTGGTCAGTGCCGAGGTGGAGATGGTCGGGACCTGGGTTCTCGGCTCGGCCGGGTCGGTGACGGCGGGGCCGAAGGGGTTCGGGGATTCCTGGCGGGCGCGGTGGCGGGGGGCTTCGTCCTCGTCGTGGGGCGGGAGGGCGGGGGTGGTGGCGGTTGGCCACGGGGAGTCGGGGGTGGCGGGGACGCCGTTCGACCGGGTGGCCCACGGGGGGCTCGGTTCAGGGTCCGGGCCGGCGGGGACTCCGTTGGACGGGGTGGCCCAGGGAGGGCTCGGTTCGGGAGCCGGGGCGGCGGGGACACCGTTCGACGGGGTGGCCCACGGGGGGCTCGGTTCGGGAGCCGGGGCGGCGGGGACACCGTTCGACGGGGTGGCCCAGGGGTACTCCGTGCCGGTTCCCGCTGGTGCGGGGGTTCCGCTCGGCACAGAGGTGCCGTTGGAGGGGGTGGCCCAGGGGTACTCGACGGGGGTTTGGGCCGGGGCGGGTTCCGCGCTCGGCACCGGGGTCCCGTTCGACGGGGTGGCCCATGCGGGCTCGGCGGGCTGTGCCGACACCTCGGATGACTCGTCGGCGGGGGTGGGCGCCGATGCGGCAGTGTCGTTCGAGGTTGTGGCCCATGCGGACTCCGCGGCCGATTTCGGCTCGTCGGCGGGGGCTGCGGGCTCGTCTGCGGGCGCAGCAGGCTCGTCAGCGGAGGCAGCAGGCTCGTCGGCGGGGACTGCGGGCTCGTAGGCGAAGGCAGCGGGCTGGTCAGCGGGAGCAGCGGGCTCGTCGGCGGGGGCAGCGGGCTCGTAGGCGAAGGCAGCGGGCTGGTCAGCGGGAGCAGCGGGCTCGGGTGCCGGGGCAGCGGGCTGGTCGGCGGGGACTGCGGGCTCGGGGGTGGGGGCGGCGTGTTTGGGGAGGGGGCGGATCTCGGTGGGGGCGTCGGCGGTGAGGAGGGCGTCGAGGAGGGGGGTGACGGTGTCGAGGGCGGTGGGGCCGGTCATCTCCTCGTGGCGGACGGGGACCTCGTGGTCGAGGATGCGGGCGGCGTGCGGGCGCCAGGAGGCGATGACGTCGTGATCGCGGCGGTCGTCGGCGGCGGCGCGGAAGTAGTGCACGGTGCCGTCGAAGACGCCGGGGCGGTGCCGCGGGAGCAGCAGGACCGAGCGGACCGCGGTGGTGTAGGCGGCGCGCAGGCGGATGCGGTCCACCTCGACCATTTCGCTGGGGATGCTGCGGTGCAGTGCCGCCAGGTGCTCCTCGGAGAGTTCGGCGAGCCGGTCGGGGTCGACGTCGTGCATGCCGATCTCGGCGAGCATGCGGACCGTGGTCTCGCGCCAGGTGGTGAGGTCGAAGGCGAAGTCGGCGTCGAGCAGGGCGAGCAGCCCGACCTGCTGGCCTGCGGCGCGCAGCCGCACCGCGACCTCGTGCGCGAGCACGCCGCCGAGCGACCAGCCGAGCAGGTGGTACGGGCCTTCCGGGCGCACCGCCCTGATCTCGGCCACGTACCGCTCGGCCAGCTCGGCCAGCGATTCCGGGCCGTCCCAGGCGTCCGGGCCGGTGAGCGGCTCGGACAGGACCGGGGACTGGATGCCGTACACCGGGACTCCCGGGGTGAGGCGAGTCGCCAGCGGCTGGTAGCACCAGGCCAGGCCGGCCATGGGGTGGATGCAGAACAGGGGCGGTTGCTTCGCGTCGCCGGTGCGCAGCGGGAGGACGACGGCGAGGGCCGGGTCCGCCGGGGCGGCGGGTTCGGCGGCGTGTTTGCCCGCGGTGACGGGCTGGTAGACGGCGGTCGGCATGTCGTCGGCGGGCGCCGGGAGCCGGGAGCCGTCATCGAGGTCGGCGATCTCGCCCGCGCCTGGGCCAGCGGCGGAATCGAGGTCGGTGCTGGCGATCTCGCCCGCGTCGGGACCGGCGGCGGAATCGAGATCCGTGATCGGAGCACCGGACTCGTACTGGGCGTCCCCGGCCGCGTGCGCGACGGGGACCGCGGGCACACCGCGCACCCCGTCGATCCGCCCGGCGAGATCGGCGACCGTCGCTCCGTCGAACAACCATGGGACGCGAACGGGCACTTCGGTCTCCGCGACGAGCCGCGCGACGACGCGCACGGCGTCGAGGCTCGTCCCGCCGAGGGCGAAGAAATCGTCGTCGGCGCCGACGGCGGGGGCGCCGGTGAGCGCGGCGGCGAAGGCGTCGGCGACGAGCCGCTCGGTGCGCGTCCGCGGCTCGCGGCCGGTGCGGGGGGCGAAGTCGGGGGCAGGGAGGGCGCGGCGGTCGAGCTTGCCGGTGCCGGTGAGCGGCAGCTCGGCCAGCGGGACGACGGCGGCGGGCACCAGGTACCCGGGCAGCCGGGTGCGGGCGAAGGCGAGCAGCTCGGCCGGGTCGACGACCTGGCCTGCGACCGGCACCGGGTAGGCGACGAGCCGCCCGTCGGCGACGGTCACCGCGGCGACGGCGACGGCGGGGTGCGCGCGCAGCACCGCCTCCACCTCGCCCGGCTCGACCCGCTGCCCGCGCAGCTTCACCTGGAAGTCGTTGCGGCCCAGGTACTCCAGCCCGCGCCGGCCGAGCCGGACGATGTCGCCGGTGCGGTAGAGCCGCTCACCGGGGCGGAACGGGTCGGCGACGAACCGCTCGGCGGTCCGGCCCGGCTCGCCCGCGTACCCGCGGGCCAGCTGGACCCCGGCCAGGTACAGCTCGCCGGGGGCGCCGATCGGCACCCGGCGCAGCAGCGCGTCCAGCACGTGGATGTCGGTGCCGGCGACCGGGGTTCCGATCGGCACCGGGCCGGTGCCGCCGTCGGTGTCGGCGCGGTACGCCGTCACCACGGTCGCCTCGGCGGGGCCGTACCAGTTGTGCAGCTCGCCGGTGAGCAGCGCGGCGAAGCGCTGCACGGTGCTCCGGCCGAGCGCCTCGCCCGCGGCGAAGACCCGGCGCGGCAGCGCGGCGGGCTCGCCCGGCGTCTCGGCGAGCAGCCCGAGGTAGGCGTCGAGCAGCGAGGGGACGAAGTGCACGGTCGTGACGCCCGCGCGCTCGATGAGGGCGCGCAGCAGCGCGGGCTCGCGGTGCGCGCCGGGCTCGGCGATCACCAGCCTGGCCCCGGTCTGCAGCGGCCAGAACAGTTCCCAGGCGTGGATGTCGAAGGTGACCGGGGTCTTGTGCAGGACGACGTCGGTGCTGTCGTGCGGGTGCGCGGCCTGGGCCCAGCGCAGCTGGTTCACCAGCTGCCGGTGCGTGCTGAGCACGCCCTTGGGCAGGCCGGTGGAGCCGGAGGTGTGCACGACGGATGCCAGCGTGTCGGGGCGGTTGGCGTAGGCCCGCGCGATTCCGGGCCGCACCTCGGCGAAGTCGACGACGGTGGTCCCGGCTCCGGTGCGGAAATCGGCGGTGCCGAGGACGAACTCGGGGCGCACCCGCGCGAGCACCGCGTCGATCCGCTCGGCGGGGTCGGCCGGGTCGAGCGGGACGTAGGCGGCGCCGGTCTCCAGCACCGCGTAGATCGCGGTCACCAGGTCGAGCGAGCGCGGCAGCGCCACCGCGACGAGGCGCTCCGGCCCGGCGCCGAGGTCGGCGAGCGCACCGGCGTAACCGGCGACGCGGGCGCCGAATTCGGCGTAGGAGATGGTCTCGGCGCCGAAGGTCACCGCGGGGGCATCCGGGGTGCGCGCCACCTGGTCGCGGAAGAGCGAGACCAGGGTGTCCTCGCCGGGCGGCGGGGCGAGCGCGCCGTCGTTGAGCGCGTCGAGCACGGCGCGCTCCGGGCCGGGCAGCAGGTCGAGCGCGGCGAGCCTGCGGTCGGGGCCGAGCGAGATCCGGTCGAGCACGACGCGCAGCCGCTGGGTGAGCACGGCGGCGACCGCGTCCTCAACGGCGTCGCGGCGGAAGAGCACCCGGATGCCGAGCTGCGCGCCCACCTCGACCAGCAGGGTGATCGGGTAGTGCGTGTAGGTGACGGAGTCCATGGCGCCGATCCCGGGTGTGCCGGTGGCGTGCTCGGCGGCGGCGCGCAGCGCCTCGGTGTCCACCGGGTAGCTCTCCACCGCGACGAGGGTGTCGAAGAGCGGGTCGGCGGAGCCGTTCCGGTGCGCGGGGGCGCGCTGGATGTCGGCGAGGCCGAGGTGGTGGTGGTCGAGCAGCGCGGCCTGCTCGGACTGCAGCCGGGTGAGCAGCTCGCGCACCGTGCCCGGGCCGCCGGTGCGCACCCGCACCGGGACGGTGGTGGCGAAGAGCCCGACCATCTCCTCGGCGCCCGCCAGCTCGGCCGGGCGGCCGGAGACGACCGCGCCGAAGACCACGTCGTCGCTGCCGACGGCGCCGCCGACGACCAGCGCCCACGCGGCCTGCACGACGGTGGCGACGGTGACGCCGGTGCCGGTGGCGAGCGCGCCGAGCACGGCGGTCCTGGTGACGTCGACCTCGACGACGGCGGTGCCGACCTCGTCGCGCTGCTCGGGCCGGACCGGCCCGGCGAAGGCGGCGAGCGCGGGGGCGAGCAGGGTCGGCTCGACGCCGTCCAGCGCGGCGGCCCACGCGGCGGTCGCGGCGCCGCGATCGCGCTCGGCGAGCCACTGGACGTGATCGCGGTAGGGCCGCGGCGCGGGCAGCTCGGGGCCGCCCGCGTAGAGCACGAGCAGGTCCCGGACCAGCAGCGGCATGGACCAGCCGTCGAGCAGCAGGTGGTGCAGGGTGAGCGTGAGGTGGGCGCGGCCGGATTCGGTGCGGTACAGCGTCATCCGGAGCAGCGGGGCGGCGCCGGGGTCCATCGGCTCGGCGCGCTCGGCGGCGCGCAGCGCGGGCAGGTCGGCGTCGGGGACCGGCTCGAAGTGCTGCCAGGGCAGCGCGACCCGCTCGTAGACCAGCTGCACCGGGGTGCCGTCCGCGGTGTGCGCGAAGACGGTGCGCAGCACGGCGTGCCGGTCGAGCAGCGCGGTCCCGGCGGCGTAGAGCCGGTCGAGGTCGACGTCGGCGGGGAGTTCCAGGGCGAACTGCATGACGTAGTAGTCGGGGCCCGGCTCGGCGCTGTGCACCAGCAGCCCGGCCTGCAGCGGGGTCACCGGGAGCACGTCGACCAGCCCGTCGCCCGCCCGGCGCCAGCCGTCCAGCTCCGGCTGCGACACCGCGACCAGCGCGACGTCGGACGGGGTGAGCCCGCCCGCGGCCGGGTGGTCCAGGTGCCCGGCCAGCGACTCCAGCGCGGCCAGCCAGTCCTCGGCGAGGTCGCGGACGTCGGCCTCGTCCAGGATGCCTGCGACGTAGCGGAAGGTCGCGGTGAGCCGGATGCCGTCCAGGTCGTCGGCGATGGCGTCGATCTCGATCACGCCGGAGGCGGGCAGCTCGGGCGCGGGGTCCAGCTCGATCCGGCCGAACTCGCCGGTCGGCAGCCAGTCCATGGTGAGCGCGCCCGCGATGCCGCCCGCCCGGCCGAGGTAGTTGAACGAGATCTGGCCGGGGTGCGCGGGTTCGGCGAGCTCGCCAGCGGGGTCGAGCCCGCGCAGCATGCCGAAGCCGATGCCGCGGTCGGGCACCGCGCGCAGGTTCTCCTTGACGGCGCGCACCGCCTCGGCGGCGCCCGCCCCGCCCTCGTAGTCCGGGCCGAGCGCGACGGCGCCGAGGTCGAGCGCGACCGGGTGCACGGTGGTGAACCAGCCGACGGTGCGGGCCAGGTCGGCGCCGGGCACCGCCTGCTCCTCGCGGCCGTGGCCCTCCAGCCGGACCACGGTGGTCGCGGCCTCGACGCCGCGCCGGGCGCGCCAGGCCCGCACCGCCATGGCCAGCGCGGTGAGCAGGGCGGTGTCCGGGCCGGTGTGGTAGAGCGCGGGCAGCCGGGTGAGCACGGCGGCGGCGATCGGGCCGGGCACCGGCACCTCGAAGCGGCCGGTGCCCGCGTGGGTGTCGCGGCGCGGGTCGAGCGCGCGCACGCCGAGCAGCGGGTCGGGGGTGGCCAGGATCGAGCGCCAGAGCGGGAGCTCGTCGGCGCGGCCGGGCGCGGCGGCGGCGAGGCCGTGCGCCCAGCGGCGCAGCGAGGTGCCGACCGGGGGCAGCTCAACCTCGATGCCGGCCGAGATCTGCGCCCACGCGGTGACCAGGTCGGGCAGCAGCACGCGCCAGGAGACGCCGTCGATCACGTAGTGGTGCACGGCGAGGACCAGGGCGTCGCGGTCGTCGGGGCGGTGCAGCCAGACCCCGGCGAACATCCGGCCCGCGGCCGGGGCCAGCTCGGCCAGCGCGGTGTCGGTGGCGACGGTCGCGAAGCGGTTCAGCTCGGCCGCGCCCGCCGCCGCGGGCACGTCGAGCCGGGTGATGGCGGCGTCGACCAGCTCGGTGGCGTCGGTCGCCCTCGTCTCGAACTCCCAGCCCGCGGGTGCGGGGCGCAGCCTGGCGCGCAGCGCGTCGTGCCGCTCGACCACGGCGGCGAGGGTGGCGACCAGGTCGGCCCGGTCGATCCCGGGCGGCAGCGCGAGCACCATGAACTGGCCGAAGCGGTCGACGATGCCGCCGCGGTCGAGGAAGTCGGCGAGCACGGGGAGCAGCGGCATGGAGCCGATGCCGCCGCCGGAGAGCTCGGCGGGCGCGCTGCCCTGGTGCGCCGCGGTGCGCGCGATCCGGGCCAGCCCGGCCACGGTGCGCTGCTCGAAGACCTCGCGCGCGGTGATCACCAGCCCGGCCGCGCGGGCCCCGCCGACCACCTGGATGGCCGAGATGCTGTCGCCGCCGAGCGCGAAGAACGAGTCGTCGACGCCGATGTGCTCCAGCCCGAGCACCCGGCCGAAGATCTCGGCCAGCCGGGCCTGGGTGGCGTCGACCGGGGGCCGGGCGGTGCCGCCCGCGGGGACGGGGGCGGGCAGCGCGGCCCGGTCCAGCTTGCCGCCGGGGGTGAGCGGGATGCTCTCCAGCACGACCAGCGCGGCGGGCACCAGGTGCGCGGGCAGCCGGTGGGTCACGAAGGCGTGCAGCTGCTCGACGCCGATCTCGTGGCCGGCGGCGGGCAGCACGTAGCCGACCAGCCCGACCGCGCCGCCGGGCAGCCGCCGCGGCTGCACCACCGCGAAGCCGACCGTTTCGTGCGCGGTGAGCACGGCCTCCAGCTCGCCCGGTTCGATCCGCAGGCCGCGGATCTTCACCTGCAGGTCGTTGCGGCCGAGGAACTCCAGGTCGCCCGCGGCGGTACGGCGCACCAGGTCACCGGTGCGGTACATGCGCTGGCCGGGCAGCCACGGGCAGGCGACGAAGCGGGCGGCGGTGAGCCCGGGGCGGTTCCGGTAGCTCTCGGCCAGCGCGGCGCCCGCGATGTGCAGCTCGCCGACGGCCCCGGTCGGCACCGGGTGCAGCCGCCCGTCGAGCACCCACTCGGTGATCCCGGCGACGGTCTCGCCGAGCGTCACCGGGGCGCCCGGCTGCAGCCGGGCGCTGTTGGTCATGACGGTGGCCTCGGTGGGGCCGTAGCCGTTGTGCAGCTCGCGCACCCGGCCGTCCGGCAGCGTGATCGCCCAGCGGGCGGCGAGCTCCGGCGGGCTCGCCTCGCCCGCGGCGAGCAGCGAGACCAGGTCGGGCAGCGCCGCGGGGTCGAGCGTGGCGAGCACCGACGGGGTGAGCACGGCGTGCGAGACCGCCTCGGCGCGCAGCAGCTCGGCCAGCTCGTCGCCGCTGGACGCACTGCGCGGGGCGATCACCAGCGTGGCGGCCGCGCCCGCGGCGAGCAGCAGCTCGAAGATCGAGGCGTCGAAGGAGGGCGAGGCGACGTGCAGCACCCGGGAATCGCCGGAGGCGCGCAGCGCGACCCGCTGCGCGACCACCAGCCCGGCCAGCCCGAGGTGGTTCACCGCGACGCCCTTCGGCGCGCCGGTGGAGCCGGAGGTGTAGACCACGTAGGCGATGTCGGAGGGGCTGAGCGGGGCCAGCCGGTCCCGGTCGGTGACCGGGGTGCCGCCGAACTCGTTGATCCAGCTGTCCGAGCCGCGGCCGTCGAGGGCCAGCCAGGGCAGGTCGGCGGGGAGCCGGTCGCGCACTGCGGCGAGGGTGAGCCCGAGCACCGCGCCGGAGTCGGTGACCATGAAGGCCACCCGCTCCGGCGGGTAGTCCGGGTCGACCGGGACGAAGGCGGCGCCGGTCTGCGCCACCGCCCAGATGGCGAGCACCGACTCCGGGGTGCGCGGCATGCCGACGGCGACCACGTCGCCGGGGCCGATCCCGCTGTCGATCAGCGCGCGGGCCAGCCGGGCCGAGCGGGTCTGCAGCTCGTCGTAGGTCCAGCCCCGCTCCCCCGCGCGCAGCGCGACGGTGGCGGGCGCCTGCGCGGCCGCGCCGGTGAGCAGGTCGGAGAGGGTGAGCAGGTCGGGGGCCGGCCTGCCGCCGAGCCGGGACGACCCGCCCAGCTCGGCCTCGGTGACCAGCGGCAGGTCGCCGACCGGGGTGCGCGGCGCCGCGGCGACCGCGGCGAGCAGCCGGACGAAGCGCCCGGCGAAGGCCCGCACGGTGGACTCGGCGTAGCGGTCCAGCGCGTAGCCGACCGAGCCGACCAGCGCGGCGTCCCGCGCGGGCCCGGCCGCGCCGATGGCGACCGAGAGGTCGAAGCGCTCCACCCGCAGCTGCGGGTCGAGCACGGTCAGCTCCAGCCCGGGCAGCGCGAAGCCGGTGGCTGGCAGGTTCTGGTAGGCCAGCGCGACCTGGAAGAGCGGGCTGCGGTTCAGTGCCCGCTCCGGCTGCAGCGCCGCGACGACCTCCTCGAACGGGACGTCGGCGTGCGCGAAGGCGGCCAGGTCGGTCTCCCGCTGCCTGGCGAGCAGCTCGGCGAAGGGCTCGGCCGGGTCGATCCGGCTGCGCAGCACGAGGGTGTTGACGAACATGCCGACCACGTCGTCCAGCTCGGCGACGCCGCGGCCTGCGACCGCGGTGCCGACGGCGATGTCGTCGCCGCCGCCGAGCCGGGCCAGCAGCACCGCGAGCACGGTGTGCACGGTCATGAAGAGCGAGGCGCCGGTGCCCCTGGCCAGCTCGTCGAGGGCGCGGTGCACCGACGGGTCGACGGTGAAGGCGACCGTGCCGCCGCGCAGGGACGGCTGCGCCGGGCGCGGCCGGTCGCCGGGCAGGCTGGACTCCGCTGGCAGCCCCTCCAGCGCGTCCCGCCAGTAGCGCAGCTGGGCCGCGCCGAGCGAGTCGGGGTCGTCGGGGTCGCCGACGGTGGCGCGCTGCCAGAGCGCGTAGTCGGCGTACTGCACCGGCAGCGGCGCCCACTCGGGGGCGGCGCCGTCGACCCTGGCCCGGTAGGCGGCGACCAGGTCGCCGGTGAGCGGGCGGATGGACCAGCCGTCGGCGGCGATGTGGTGCAGCACGACGACGAGCACGTGCTCGGGGCCGCCGTGCTCCGGGTCGGTGACGGCGAGCAGCGCGACCCGCACCGGCACCTCGGCGGCCACGTCGAACGGGGTCGCGGCCAGCTCGGCCACCCGCTCGGTGACCTCGGCCGCGGCCACCGGCTCGATCGCGAGCTCGATGCCGTCACCGGGCGGCAGGATCTGCTGCTCGGGGCCGGAGCCCGCGTCCGGGTAGCGGGTGCGCAGGGTCTCGTGCCGGTCGATGACATCGCCGAGCGCGGCGTGCAGCGCGGCGGTGTCGAGCGCGCCGCGCAGCCGGACCGCGACCGGGATGTTGTAGGCGGTCGCGGCGGTGTCGAACTGGTTGAGGAACCACATCCGGCGCTGCGCGGGCGAGAGCGGCACCGGGGCCGGGCGGACCGCGGCCACCAGCGCGGGGGCGTCGTCGACGGGCGCGCCGGTGAGCCGGGCGGCCAGCGCCGCGACGACCGGGAGCTCGAAGACCAGCGCCACCGGGACGCGGCGCTCCAGCGCCGCGCCGATCCTGGCCGCGACCCGCATGGCGCCGAGCGAGTTACCGCCGAGCGCGAAGAAGTCGTCGTCCCGGCCGACACCGGTGGTCTCCAGCACCTCCGCGTAGGCGGCGGCCACCAGCTCCTCCACCGGGCCGCTCGGCGCGGTGAAGGCGCGCGCGGTGAACTCCGGCGCGGGCAGCGCCCGCCGGTCCAGCTTGCCGGAGCTGTTCAGCGGCAACGCGTCCAGCTCCACCAGCGCGGCGGGCACCAGGTACCCGGGCAGCCGGGCGAGCAACCGGGTGCGCAGCGCGTCCCGGTCGAGCCGGGCGCCGTCGGCGGGCACCAGGTAGCCGACCAGGTGCTCCCCCTCGGCCACCGGCACCGGCAGCACGACGGCCTGCGCCACCTCCGGCGCGGCCAGCAGCGCGGCCTCGATCTCGCCGAGCTCGACCCGCTGCCCGCGGAACTTCACCTGGAAGTCGGCGCGGCCGCGGAACTCGAGCTCGCCGGAGGCGGTGCGGCGCACCAGGTCACCGCTGCGGTACATGCGGGAACCGGCCGGGCCGAACGGGTCGGCGACGAAGCGGTCGGCGGTGAGGTCGGGGCGGCCGACGTAGCCGCGGGCCAGCTGGCCGCCCGCCAGGTACAGCTCGCCGACCACGCCGTCCGGCACCGGGTGCAGCCGCTCGTCCAGCAGGTAGACCCGGCTGCCGCCCTGCGGCTCGCCGATGGCGACCGGCACGCCGGGGCGCGCGGTCCAGCCGGTGATCGAGACGGCGGCCTCGGTGGGGCCGTACAGGTTGTGCAGCCGGGCCGGGGTGGCGGCGGCGAAGGCGGCGACGGTCTGCGGCGGCAGCGCCTCGCCGATCACGAAGAGCTCGCGCAGGCTCGCCAGGTCGGCGCTGCCCCGGCCCGCCGCCGCGGCCAGCGCGGTGAGCACGGAGGGCACGAAGTCGGTGGCGGTGATGCCGCGCGCGGCGATGGTGTCGAGCAGGTAGCGCGGGTCGCGGTGGCCGTCCGGGCTCGCGAGCACCAGCCTGGCGCCCGCGCGCAGCGGCAGCAGCCAGCCCCAGAGCGAGACGTCGAAGGTGGTCGCGGTCTTCTGCAGGTAGCGGTCGCCCGGCTCCAGCGGGTAGCGCGCCAGCATCCAGCTGATCTGCTGGTGGATGGCGCGCTGCGGCACCGCGACGCCCTTGGGCTGCCCGGTCGAGCCGGAGGTGAAGAGCACGTACGCGGGGTGCTCGGGGTGCAGCGGAGCGCGCCGCTCGTAGGCGGCGAGCGGCTCGGCGGCGAAACCGGCCGAGTCCAGGCCGTCCAGCTCGAGTACCGGCAGCCCGGCGGGCGCGGGCACCCGGTCGGCGGCGGTGGTGAGCAGGCAGACCGGTGCCGCGATCCCGAGCACGGTGCCGATCCGCTCGGCCGGGTGCTCCGGGTCCAGCGGCAGGAAGGCGGCGCCCGCGGTGAGCACCGCGTAGATGGCGATCACCAGCTCCGGAGAGCGCCGGATGGAGAGCGCGACAACGGTTTCCGGACCGGCGCCGCGGGCGATGAGCAGCCGGGCGAGCCGGTTCACCGCGGCGTCGAACTCGGCGTAGGTCAGGGTGCGGCCCTCGTACTCCACCGCGACCTGCGCCGGGAGCGTGCGCACCGCCCGGCGGTACCCGTCGAGCAGCTCCTCGCCAGGCACCTGGAACGCCGGGCCGGACCACACCGCGGCCGCCCGCTCGGCGTCGGTCAGCAGCGCGGCGTCGCCGACGGCGGTGGCGGGCCGGGTGACCAGCGTGTCGAGCAGGCGGAGCAGCCGGTCGGCGAAACCGGCGACGGTCGCCGGCTCGAAGAGGTCGGTGGCGTAGGCGAACTCGGCCGCCGCGGCGCCCTCGCGCGGCGGGGTGACGGTGAGTTGCAGGTCGAAGCGGGCGCGGACGCCGTCGACGTCGAGCCCGGCCACGGTGAGGCCGGGGAGTTCCAGGGCGACGGGGTCGAGGTTCTGGAAGAACAGGGCGACGGTGAACAGGGGGTGGTGGGCGGCGGAGCGTTCGGGGTCGATGACCTCGACGAGGCGCTCGAAGGGCAGCTCGGCGTTGGCGAAGGCGGCGAGGTCGGTTTCGCGGACCCGGGTGAGCAGGTCGGTGAAGGGTTCGGCGGGGTCGATGGGGGTGCGCAGGACCAGGGTGTTGACGAACATGCCGACCAGGTCGTCGAGCGCGGCTTCGCCGCGGCCGGCGACGGGGGTGCCGACGGTGATGTCGCGGGTGCCGGTGAGCCGGGCGAGCAGGACGGCGAAGGCGGCGTGGGTGACCATGAAGGCCGAGGCGTTGTGGCGGCGGGCGAGTTCTTCGACGGCGCGGTAGGTGGCGGCGGGGATGGTGAAGGTGTGGCGGGCGCCGCGGCCGGTGGCGACGGTGGGGCGGGGGTGGTCGGCGGGCAGGTCGAGGCGGGCGGGGATGCCGCGCAGGGTGTGCTGCCAGTAGGTGAGCTGGGCGGCGGCCAGGGAGTCGGGGTCGGTCTCGGCGCCGAGGAGTTCGCGTTGCCAGAGGGTGTAGTCGGCGTATTGGACGGGCAGCGGGGTCCAGGCGGGTTCGCGGCCGGTGGTGCGGGCGAGGTAGGCGGTGCTGAGGTCGCGGACGAGCGGTGCGATGGAGGCGCCGTCGGCGGCGATGTGGTGCAGGACCAGCGCGAAGACGAACTCCTCCGGACCCAGCTCGTAGAGCGCGGCGCGGACCGGCGGCTGCTCGGTGACGTCGATGCCGACGTTCGCGAAGTCGGCGAGCTTGGCGGGCAGCGTGGCCGGGTCGGCCGGGCGCGGGTCCAGGTCGGGCAGCACCCCGGCGACCGGGAGCACCACCTGGTGCGCGGCGCCGTCCACCGCCGGGTAGACCGTGCGCAGCGCCTCGTGCCTGGCCAGCACGTCGGCGACGGCGGCGCGGATGGCGGCGACGTCGACCGCGCCGGTGAGGCGGAGCGCCACCGGGATGGTGTCGGTGGGCGAGCTGGTGTCGAACTGGTTCAGGAACCACATCCGCTGCTGCGCCGGGGAGAGCGGCAACCGCTCCGGGCGCGGCACCGGGGTGAGCGCGGGGCGCGCGCCGGAGCCCTGGATCTCGGCGAGCCTGGCGGCCAGCGCCGCCACGGTCGGCGCCTCGAAGACGAGCCGGGCGGGCACCGTCGTGTCCAGCCGGGCGCCGAGCCGGGCGGCCAGCCTGGTCGCGCTCAGCGAGTTGCCGCCGAGCGCGAAGAAGTCGTCGTCCGCGCCCGCCCGCTCGGCGCCGAGCAGCTCGACGAAGACCCCGGCGACCAGCGCCTCCAGCCGGGTGGCGGGCGCGCGGTAGGCGGCGCCGCGCAGCACCGGCGCGGGCAGCGCGGCGCGGTCCAGCTTGCCGGTCGGTGCCAGCGGCACCTCGTCGAGCAGCGTGATGGCGGAGGGCACCATGTAGGCGGGCAGGCTCCGCTCGGCGAGCTCGAAGAGCTCCCTCGGGGCGGGCGAGCGGCCCTTGATCGGCCGCACGTAGGCGGCCAGGATCGTGCCGCCCTCGGGTCGGTCGAGGCCGAGCGTCGCCACGAAGTCGACGTCGTCGTGCCCGGCCAGCACGGCGTCGATCTCGCCGAGTTCGATCCGCCTGCCCCTGATCTTGACCTGGGTGTCGGTGCGGCCGACGAACTCCAGATCGCCGGACCTGGTCCAGCGCACCAGGTCCCCGGTGCGGTAGAGCCGGGAGCCGTCCGCGGCGAACGGGTCGGCGACGAAGCGGTCGGCGGTGAGCCCGGGCCGCGCGAGGTAGCCGCGGGCCAGCTGCGCACCGGTCAGGTACAGCTCGCCGACCACCCGGTCCGGCACCGGGCGCAGCCGCCGGTCCAGCACGTACACCCCGTTGCCCGGGATGGCGGCGCCGACGGTCGGCACCAGCCTGCCGCTGAGCTGCTCGGTGACGGTGGTCGCGACGGTGGCCTCGGTGGGGCCGTAGGCGTTGTAGAACTCGCGGAAACCGCTCTCCCCGATCGGCTGCACCCAGCGCCGCACCAGGTCGGCCTTGAGCACCTCGCCGCCGGTCAGGACGACCCGCAGGTCGTCGAGGCCGTCCGGCTCCATAGAGGCGAGCGCGGTCGGGGTGAAGACGGCGTGCGTCACCCGCTCCCGGCGCAGCAGCGCGGCCAGGTCGGCGCCGCCGTACACGGTCGGCGGGACGACGACGGCGGTGGCCGAGCCGGCCAGCGTGATCAGCAGCTCCAGGAAGGAGGCGTCGAAGGAGGGCGAGGCGAAGTGCAGCACCCGGGAATCCGGGGTGACGCCGAACTTCTCGCGCTGGTGCGCGCCGAGCCGGGCGAAGCCCGCGTGGGTCACCACGACGCCCTTGGGCACCCCGGTGGAGCCGGAGGTGTAGATGACGTAGGCCGGGTGCCTCGGCTCCAGCGGCCTGCGCCGGTCGGTCTGCTCGACCGCGCCCGCCGGGTAGCCGGAGTAGGCGGTGTTCTCGCTGTCGAGCAGCAGCCACTCGGCGGCGCCGGGCAGCCGGTCGCGCACCCCGGCGACGGTGAGCCCGAGCAGCACCCCGGAGTCGCCGATCATGTGCGCCACCCGGTCGGCCGGGTGGTCCGGGTCGACCGGCAGGTAGGCGGCGCCGCTCTTGGCGATGGCCCAGACCGCGAGCAGCGACTCCGGCGAGCGCGGCATCGCCACCGCGACGATGTCCTCCGGGCCGACGCCGCGCGCGATCAGCGCACGCGCCACCCGGTTCGAGCGCTCGTCCAGCTCGGCGTAGGTGATCTCGACGGCGGCGCCGTCGGCTTCGGCGTAGCGCACGGCGGCGCCGACCGGCGCGCCCCAGACCGCGGCGGTCATCAGCTCGGGCAGCGTGGCCGCGGCGACCGGGGCGGCGGCGAGCTGGGTGCGGGCGTGCGCGCGCTCCCGCTCGGCGGGGTCGAGCAGGTCGATGGCGCCGACCGCGATCTCCGGGTCGTCGGCGACGGCGGCGAGCACCCGGGCGAAGCGGCGCGCGAAGGACTGCGCGGCGACCTCGTCGAAGACGTCCGCGGCGACGGTGAAGAGCGCGACCAGCTCGCCCGCGTGGCCGTCGACCCGCGGCCGCGGCTCCACCACGACCTGCAGGTCGAACTTGGCGGTGACGGCGCCCGGGTCGAGCGCGCTCACCCGCAGCCCGGGCAGCTCCAGGGACGGCGGCTCCACGTTCTGGAAGGCCAGCATGACCTGGAAGAGCGGGTGGTGCGGGCCGACATGCCCGGCGACGACGTGCTCGACCACCTGCTCGAACGGCACCTCGGCGTGCGCGAAGGCGTCCAGGTCGGTCTCCCGCACCCGGTCCAGCAGCTCGGTGAAGCTCTCCTCCGGCGCGAGCACGGTGCGCAGCGTGAGCGAGTTGACGAACATGCCGACCAGGTCGTCCAGCGCGCGGTCGCCGCGCCCGGCGTACGGGGTGCCGATGGCGAGGTCGCCGCTGTCGGCGAAGCGGGCGAGCAGCACCGCGAGCGCGGCGTGCACGGCCATGAAGACGGTGGCGTTGCGGCCGCGGGTGAGCCGGATCAGCTCCTCGTGCACCTCGGCCGGGATCACCACCCGCGCACTCAGCCCGCGCATCGTCGGGGTGGCCGGGCGCGGGCGGTCCCAGGGCAGCTCGAGCACGGCGGGCAGCCCGGCGAGCTGCTCCCTCCAGTACGCCAGCTGACTCGCCGCCAGCGAGCCGGGGTCGTCGGCCGAGCCGAGCACCTCCTGCTGCCGGATGGCGTAGTCGGCGTAGCGCACCGCGAGCGGCGCGAAGGCGGGCGGAACGCCGGTGGAGCGGGCGGCGTATGCGGTCACCAGGTCGCGGGCGAGCACCGCCACCGAGGCGCCGTCGACACAGATGTGGTGCAGGACGAGGACGAGCAGGTGCTCGGCCGGGCCGGTCTGCACCAGCACCGCGCGCACCGGAACGTGCTCGGTGACGTCGAACGGGTTGCCCATGAGGTCGGCGACGAGCCGGCCCGGGTCGGCCGCGCGGCGGACCGGAAGCCCCTCCGGCATGGTCTCCTCGACCGTCCGCACCTCCTGGTACGGCATGCCGTCCGGGCCGAGCGGGTAGCGGGTGCGCAGCGGCTCGTGCCGCTCGAGCACGTCGGCGACGGCGGTGCGCAGCGCGGGGGCGTCGAGCTCGCCGGTGAGCCGGATGGCCAGCGGGATGTTGTAGACCAGCGACTCCGGGTCCAGCCGGTTCAGCAGCCACATGCGGTACTGGGCCGGGGCCGGCGGCACCCGCTCCGGCCTGCGCACCGGCACCAGCGGCGGCCGCTCGGCGTGCCCGTCCGCGGCGGCGCGGCTGGCCACCACCCGGTCGGCCAGCTCGGCGACGGTCGGCGCGTCGAAGAGGTCGCGGACCGCGACCGCGGCGTCCAGCGCCTCGTTCACCCGCGCCACCGCGCGGGTGGCGAGCAGCGAGTTGCCGCCGAGCGCGAAGAAGTCGTCGTCCCTGCCCACCTCGGTGGCGCCGAGCAGCCCGGCGAAGACGTCGGCGACGCCCTGCTCGATCGGCCCGGCCGGGGCCTGCGTCTGCGCCGCGCCGATCACCTCGGGGCTGGGCAGCGCGGTGCGGTCCAGCTTGCCGTTGCGGGTGAGCGGGAGCGCGGACAGCACGGTGATCACATCCGGCACCATGTGCGCGGGCAGCACCGCGGCCAGCTCGGCGCGGAGCGCGGCCGGGTCCGGCCCGGAGTCGGTGAAGGCGTCCCAGACCTGGCCGGGCACCACGTACCCGACCAGCCGCTCGCCGCTGTGCTCGTCGGCGCGGACCAGCACCGCCGCCTCGGCGACGCCGTCCAGGCCGAGCAGCGCGGCCTCCACCTCGCCCGGCTCGATCCGGAAGCCGCGCACCTGCACCTGCTGGTCGGCGCGGCCCAGGTACTCCAGCGCCATGCCCGCGCCGAACCCGGCCCAGCGGCCGAGGTCGCCGCTGCGGTACATGCGCGCGCCGGGCGGGCCGAAGGGGTCGGCGACGAAGCGCGCCGCGGTCGGCCCCGGCTGCCCGGCGTAGCCGCGGGCCAGTTGGCCACCGCTGACGTGCATCTCGCCGATCACCCCGACCGGCGCCGGGTGTAGCCGATCGTCGAGCACGTACGCCCTGACCCCCGGCAGCGCGCGGCCGATCACGCCGACCGCCTCCGCGGCCATCCGCTCGTCCAGCACCTGGAAGGTGACGTGCACCGTGGTCTCGGTGATGCCGTACATGTTCACCAGCCACGGGGCGTCCCGCGGGTACCGCTCGTACCAGGCGCGCAGCCCGCGCAGGTCGAGCGCCTCGCCGCCGAAGACCACGTAGCGCAGCGCCAGCGGGTCGGCGCCGCCGGCCACCGCGACCCGGTCCGCCTCGGCCAGCTGCCGGAAGGCCGACGGGGTCTGGTTGAGCACGGTCACCCGCTCGCGGACAAGCAGCGCGCGGAACGCCTCCGGCGAGCGCGCGGTCAGCTGGTCGACCAGCACGACGGTGCCGCCGGTGGCGAAGGCGCACCACAGCTCCCACACCGAGAAGTCGAAGGCGAAGGAGTGGAACAGGGTCCAGGCGTCGTCGGCGTCGAAGTCGAAGATGAGCTGGGTGTTGGCGAAGAGCTCGAGCACGTTCCGGTGCGTCACCCGGACGCCCTTCGGCGTCCCGGTGGAGCCCGACGTGTAGATGACGTAGGCGAGGTTGTCCGGGCGCAGCTCGCCGCGGCGCGCCGCCGCGAGCCTGCGCTGCGGGGCGAGCACCTGGGTGACGAACTCGTCCGGCTCGGCGCCGGTGCCGAGCTCGCCCAGCGTGACCACGGGAATGTCGGTGGGCGGGAGCAGCTCCCGCTCGGCGCCGGTGGTCAGCACGGCGACCGGGGCGGCGTCGGCGAGCAGGAAGCTCAGCCGCTGCGCCGGGTAGCCGGTGTCCAGCGGCAGGTAGGCGGCGCCGGACATGAGCACCGCGAGCAGTGCGATGGGCAGCTCCTCGGTGCGCCCGGCGGCGACCGCGACGACCGTCTCCGGGGCGGCGCCGAGCTCGATCAGCGCCCGCGCGGCCTGCTCGGCGCGGGCCCAGAGCGTGCCGTAGTCCAGCTCGGTGCCGAGCTCGCCCGGGCCGCGCACGGCCACCGAGTACGGCCTGGCCTGGGCGCGGGCCGCGACCAGGTCGACGAGGGTGAGCTCGGGCACCGGGGCGCCCGCGGTGTTCCAGGCGTTCAGCACCAGCTCCTGCTCGCCCGGCGCGAGCAGGTCGAGGTCGCCGACCGGAACGGTCGCGTCGGCCGCGACCGCGGCGAGCACCCGGACGAAGCGGTCCGCGAAGTCGCGCACGGTGGGCGGGTCGAAGAGGTCGGTGGCGAAGTCGATCGCCGCCGCCAGCCCGGAGCCGGGGTGCTCGACCAGGGTGAGCTGCAGGTCGAAGCGGGCCTGGCCGGTGCTGTGCAGCTCGATCGGGCGCACCGAGAGCCCGGGCAGCTCCAGCTCGGCGCGCGCGGTGTTGTGGAAGGTCAGCATGACCTGGAAGAGCGGGTGCCGCGCGGGCGAGCGCACCGGGTCGAGCAGCTCCACCAGCCGCTCGAACGGGACGTCGGCGTGGCCGAAGGCCGCGATGTCGCCGCCGCGCACCGCGCTCAGCAGCTCGGTGAAGGGGCGCGCGGTGGGCACATCGGCCCGCAGCACGAGGGTGTTGACGAACATGCCGATCACGTCGTCCAGCGCCGCGTCGCCGCGGCCGGCGACGGGGGTGCCGATCACCACGTCGTCGGTGCCGGAGAGCCTGCTCAGCACCACCGCGAGCGCGGCGTGCACCACCATGAAGAGCGTGGCGTCGTGCTCGGCGGCGAGCCTGCGCAGCCCGGCGTACGTACCCGCGTCCACCCGGAAGGGGAGGGTGTCGCCGCGGTGGGAGGCCACGGCGGGGCGCGGCCGGTCGGCGGGGAGCTCCGGCTGCGGCGGCAGGTCGGCGAGCCGGGCCCGCCAGTAGCCGAGCTGCTCCGCCATGGTCGAGGCCGGGTCGTCCTCGGAGCCGAGGGCCTTCCGCTGCCAGAGCGCGTAGTCGGCGTACTGCACGGTTGGCGGTTCCCAGTCCGGCTCGGCGCCGCGGGTCCGGCTCAGGTACGCCGTCATCAGGTCGCGGGTGAGCGGGGCGAGCGAGAAGCCGTCCGCGGCGATGTGGTGCACCACGCAGACCAGCACCGCGTCGTCCGGGCCGAGCTCGAGCAGCACGGCCCGGATCGGCGGCGCCGCGGTGACGTCGAAGCCGCGCGCGGCGGCCGCCATGACCAGCTCGTGCACCTCGTCCTCGGTGGCGCTGCCGCGCTCCAGCCGGGGCAGCACGGGGTCGCCGACCGGCCGGATGTCCTGGTAGCCGACGCCGTCCAGCTCCGGGTAGACGGTGCGCAGCACCTCGTGCCTGCCGACCAGGTCGGTGACGGCCAGTTCCAGCGCCGCCACGTCGAGCGCGCCGGTGAGCCGCACCGCCGTCGGGATGTTGTTCACCGCCGACTCGGGGTCGTAGCGGTTCAGGAACCACATGCGCTGCTGCGCGTAGGAGAGCGGGATGCGCTCGGGGCGCGGCTGCGCGGTGAGCGGCGGCCTGCCGCCGGTGCCCGCGTACGCCGCCACCCGCTCGGCCAGCGCGGCGACGGTGGTCGCCTCGAAGAGCAGCTGCACCGGGACCTTGGCCGCCAGCGCGGTGCCGATCCGAGCCGCGGCCTGCGCGGCGAGCAGGGAGTTGCCGCCCAGCTCGAAGAAGTCGTCGTCGGCGCCGACTTGCCGCTCGGTGCCGAGCACCGCGGCGAACGCCTCGGCGACGGCCCGCTCGGCGGCGGTCTCCGGCGCGCGGAAGTCGCGCGCGGCGAAGACCGGCTCGGGCAGCGCGGCGCGGTCCAGCTTGCCCACCGGGTTCAGCGGGATGCGGTCGAGCACGACGACGGCCGCCGGGATCATGTAGGCGGGCAGCGCGCGGCCCGCGAAGAGCACCAG
Source organism: Nocardia asteroides (assembly GCF_021183625.1). Taxonomy (NCBI): domain Bacteria; kingdom Bacillati; phylum Actinomycetota; class Actinomycetes; order Mycobacteriales; family Nocardiaceae; genus Nocardia; species Nocardia asteroides. The sequence continues at coordinate 4,706,720 of NZ_CP089214.1, read as the reverse complement.
CTTCTCGGTGTCGAGCACCGCGCCCGGCCGGGGCAGCACGTAGGAGACCAGCGCGGTGACCCCGGATGGAAGCACCTTGCCGAGCGTGGCGGCGTAGTCGACGTCCTCGTGCGCGGTGAGCGCGGCGTCGATCTCGCCCAGCTCCACCCGGAAGCCGCGCACCTTGACCTGGAAATCCGTCCGGCCGAGGAACTCCAGCGGGCCGTTCTCGGAATCGGTGCGCCTTGCCAGGTCGCCGGTTCGGTACATGCGAGTGCCCGGCTCGCCGAGCTCGCTGCCGAACGGGCAGGCCACGAAGCGGCTCGCGGTGAGCGCACCGCGGTTCAGGTAGCCGCGGGCCAGCGCGGGCCCGGCCAGGTACAGCTCGCCGACCACCCCGGCGGGCACCGGCCGCAGCCTGGCGTCGAGCACGAAGACGTGCACGCCCGGGTAGGCGGTGCCGATGGTGATCGGCTCGCCCGCGCGCAGTGCCGGGGTGCCGGTGGCGGCGATGCTGGCCTCGGTGGGGCCGTAGGCGTTGAAGAAGTTCCGGGGTGAGACGGCCCAGCGTCGGACCAGCTCCGGGCCGAAGCGGTCGCCGATCACCATGACCGAGCGCAGCGAGTCGATCCCGCCCGGATCCACCGACTCCAGCGCGCCCGGCGTGATCAGCATGTGCGTCACCTGCTCGCGGCGGATGAGATCGGCCAGCTCGAAGCCGCCGAAGACCCCGGGCGGCGCGATCACCAGGGTGGAGCCGGTGGCGAAGGCGAGCAGCAGCTCCAGCACCGAGACGTCGAAGTTGGGCGAGCAGATGTGCAGCACCCGGGAGCCGGGCCGAACGTCGTAGTGGTCGCGCTCGTGCGCCACCAGCGCGCCGAGCCCGGCGTGCGTGACGACGACGCCCTTCGGCCTGCCGGTCGAGCCGGAGGTGTAGAGCACGTACGCGGGGTGCTCGGCGTGCAACGGCCGCACCCGGTCCTCGTAGGAGACGGGGTGGCCGGGGCGCTCGTCGATCCGCTTCGCGAGAATGGGGTCGTCCAGCTCGATCCAGTAGGCGGCGGTGCCGAGCACCGGCCGGTGCCTGCTCAGGGTGAGGCCGAACTCGGCGCCGGAATCGGCGACCATGTGCTCGATCCGCTCGCGCGGGTAGGTGGGGTCGATCGGCACATAGGCCGCGCCCGCCTTGGCGATCGCCCACACCGCGAGCACCGACTCCGCCGAGCGGGTGATGGCGATGGCGACCACCGCGCCGGGGCCGACGTCCCGGATGATCAGCTCGCGGGCCAGCCTGGACGAGGCCTCGTCCAGCTCCCGGTAGCTCAGCTCGACCTGGTCGCCGGGCTCGCCGGTCGGGTTGTACCGGATGGCGATCGACTCCGCCGCAGCCTCGACCGCCCCCGTCAGCAGCTGAGCGAACAGCGGGCTACGGGTCTTGCGCCGACGGTTGTCCCGGTTCGAGCGTCGGTGGGAGTCCATCGTGTGCATCCCCTAAGGCAGAGCAGATTCTCGAGTGTAGGCAGCGGTCGCCCCTGCCGCACACTCGCTTTATCGTCGGCAAATCAGCCTTGTTGCACCCGAGATGCCGGGGCGCCGGTCTCGGGGGCAGGGCCGCGCCGCACTCTATCGGGAAGTACCGGTCGTCCGCTCGGCACCGTCCCCACCGAGCAGCCCGGTCAGCAGCGGACCCAGCTGGACCAGCGCCTCCGGCTCCATCATGCGCAGGTGGGTGGAGTCGATCGAGTGCTCGGCCACCGGGCCGTCGGTGTAGCGCCGCCAGCCGGCCGCGCCCGCGTGCGGCTCGGCCCCCGCGTCCAACCGGGTGACGCCGACGAAGTCGATCCGGCCGTCGAAGATGGCGGGGCGGTACCTGGTGACGTGCTCCACCGAGCGCACCGCGCCCCGGTAGATCCGGCGGATGCGGTCGGCGGTGAGCACGGCCAGGTCGGCGGGGACCGATTCCAGCAACACCGCGAGCGCCTCGTCACCCAGCTCACCGAGGCTGTCCGCGTCCGGCAGCGCATCCGGAGCGATTCCGACCTCGGCGAAGGCGGTGCGCACTTCGTGGCGGAAATCGTCCAGGTCGATTCCGGGCACGCCGTCGAGCACGGCCAGCAGCTCCACCTCGGCGCCCTGCTCCCGCAACCGGACCGCGATCGCGTGCGCGAGTACGCCGCCGAGCGACCAGCCGAGCAGCCGGTAGGGCCCCTCCGGCCGCACCGCGCGGATCTCGGCCACGTACCTGGTGACGATGTCGGCCACCGAGAGCGGCCGCCAGTCGTCCTCGGAGAGCGCGGGCGACTGGATGCCGATGATCGGCTGCGCCGCGGGCAGGAAGCGGGCCAGCCCGGCGTAGGCCCAGGCCAGCCCGGACATGGGGTGCACGCAGAAGAGCGGCGGTTCGGTGCCGGTGGCCCGGATCGGCAGCAGGACGCCCATCGCGGCGTTCGCGTCGCCACCGTCGGCGAGCGCCTCGGCGGCCCGTGCCGCCACCCCGGCCACCGTCGCGTCGCTGAAGAACACCGCCACCCGCAGCTCGGCGCCGCCGAGTTCGCGGATGCGGTTCACCACCTGGGTGGCGAGCAGCGAGTTGCCGCCCAACTCGAAGAAGTCGTCGTCGGCGCCGACCCGGTCCAACCCGAGCACCTCGGCGAAGGCGCCCGCCACCAGCTCCTCGCTGAGCGTGGCCGGGGCGCGGAACGCCCTGGCCGCGAAGACCGGCTCGGGCAGCGCCGCGCGGTCCAGCTTGCCGACCGGGGTGAGCGGGATGCTGTCCAGCACGGTGATCGCGGACGGCACCATGTAGCCGGGCAGCCGGGCGGCGACGTGCCTGGTCAGCTCCGCGGTGTCGATATCGCGGCCGACCACGTACGCCGCCAGCCGGCCGTCGCGCCCGACGGTCACGGCGAAGTCCACCGACCCGTGCGCGGCCAGCGCGGCGTCGATCTCGCCCAGCTCGATCCGGAAACCGCGCACCTTCACCTGGAAGTCGGAGCGGCCCACGTACTCGACCTCGCCGGAGCGGGTCCAGCGCACCACGTCGCCGGTGCGGTACATCCGTCCGCCCGGCACGTGCGGGTCGGCGACGAACCGCTCCGCGGTGAGCCCCGGCCTGGCGTGGTAGCCGCGCGCCAGACCGGCGCCGGACAGGTACAGCTCGCCCGCGACGCCCACCGGCACCGGCCGCAGCCCGGCGTCAAGGATCAGCGAGCGCATGCCGCGGACCGGGGCGCCGATGGTCACCGGCGCGCCGGGCACCATCGGGCCGCTGATGTTGGACATGACGGTGGTCTCGGTCGGGCCGTAGCCGTTGTGGAAGGCCCGGCCCGGCGCCGCCCACCTGCCGACCAGCTCCGGCGGGCAGGCCTCGCCGCCCGCGACGAGCACCCGCAGCGACTCCAGCCCGGCCGGTTCGAAGGTCGCCAGCGCCGCCGGGGTGACGAAGGCGTGCGTGATCCGCTCGCGCTCGATCAGCTCGGCCAGCTCCGCGCCGCCGTACAGGTCGGCGGGCGCCACCACCAGCGCGCCGCCGCACGCCACCGCCAGCATCAGCTCCAGGATCGAGGCGTCGAAGCTGGGCGAGGCGAAGTGCAGGGCGCGGATGTTCGCGTCGAGGCCGAAGTACTCGATTTCCACCTGGGCGAAGTTGGCGACGCCCCAGTGCGCCACCACCACGCCCTTCGGCACGCCGGTCGAGCCCGAGGTGTAGATGACGTACACCGGGTTGTCCGGGTGCAGCGGCCGGAGCCGGTCCGCATCGGTGATCGGCGCGGCGTCGTACCCGGAGGCGTCGAGGTCGTCCAGCACCAGCCAGCGCGCCGAGTCCGGCAGCGCGGCGCTGACACCGCGCACGGTGAGCCCGAGCCGCGCGCCCGAGTCGGTCACCATGTGCGCGATCCGCTCGGCCGGGTAGGTCGGGTCGACCGGGACGAAGGCGGCGCCGGTCTTGGCCACCGCCCAGACCGCGAGCACCGAGTCCGCCGACCGCGGGACGGCGAGCGCCACCCGCTCCTCCGGGCCGGCCCCGGCGGCGATGAGCAACCGGGCCAGGCGGTTCGAGCGCGCGTCGAGCTCGGCGTAGCTGATGCTCTCGCCCCGGTACACCACCGCGGGCGCGGCGGGGTCGACCGCCGCCGCGGCGGCGAGCAGCTCGGGCAGCGGCCGCGGCAGCACGGCGGCCTCGCCCCAGCGGGCGATCAGCTCCGCCCGCTCCCGCGGCGCGAGCACCTCGACCGCGCCGACCGGCGCCGCCGGGTCGGCGGCGACCGCGGCGAGCAGCCGGACGAAGCGCTCGGCGAAGCCGGCGGCGGTCTCCGGGTCGAACAGGTCGGTGGCGTACTCCAGCAGCCCCGCGATGCCGCCGGGCTCGCCGCGCTCGTCGCGCAGCTCGCTGAGCGTCCACTGCAGGTCGAACTTGGCGACGGCGGTGTCGGATTCGACCCCGGCGATGCGCAGCCCGGGCAGCTCGAACTCGGTGGCGGGCAGGTTGGCGAGCGAGAGCACCACCTGGAAGAGCGGGTGCCGCGCCTGCGAGCGCACCGGGTCGAGCAGCTCGACCAGCCGCTCGAACGGGATGTCGGCGTGCGCGAAGGCGGCCAGGTCCACGTCCCTGACCCGGGCGAGCAGCTCGGTGAACGGCTCGGCGGGCTCGATGCCGGTGCGCAGCACCAGCGAGTTCACGAACATGCCGACCAGGTCGTCCAGCTCGGGCTCGCCGCGGCCCGCGATCGGGGTGCCGACGGCGATGTCGTCGCCGCCGGAGAGCCGGGCGAGCAGCACCGCGAGCGCCGCGTGCATCAGCATGAAGAGCGTGACGTTGTGCTCGGCGGCCAGCGCGCGCAGCGCCAGGTGCAGCTCGGCGTCGACGGTGAACGGCTCCCGCGCGCCCGCGAAGCTCGCGGTGCCGGGGCGGTGCCGGTCGGCGGGCAGCGCGAGCTCGTCCGGGAGCCCGGCCAGCTCGGTGCGCCAGAACCCGGCCTGCGCGGCGAGCACGCTCTCCGGGTCGTCCTCGGCGCCGAGCACGCGGCGCTGCCAGAGCGTGTAGTCGGCGTACTGCACCGGCAGCGGCGCCCACGCCGGGGTCGCCCCGGCCGCCCTCGCCGTGTAGGCGACCATGAGATCCCTGGTCAGCGGCCCGACCGACCAGCCGTCGGCGGCGATGTGGTGCGCGACGAAGACCAGGACGTGCTCGTCGGTGCCGACGATCCGGAACAGCTCGACCCGCACCGGCACCTCGGCGGTGACGTCGAAGCCCTCGGTGACCACCGACTGCACACAGGGCAGCAGGTCGTCCACGGTGACCAGCTCCGCGGCGAGGCCGTCGAAGGCCGCGCGCACCGAGACCACGCGCTGCACCGGCCCGGCGTCGGTGCGCGGGTACACCGTGCGCAGCACCTCGTGCCTGCCGACCAGGTCGGCGACGGCCTGCTCCAGCGCGGGCACGTCGAGCGCGCCGGTGAGCCGGACCGCGATCGGGATGTTGTAGACCGCCGAGCCGGGGTCGTACTGGTTCAGGAACCACATCCGCTGCTGTGCCAGCGAGAGCGGCAGATTCTCCGGCCGCTCGGCGGCGACCAGCGGCGGCCGCGCGCCGGAGCCCGCGTGCTGCTCGGCCCGCGCGGCCAGCGCGGCCACGCTGCCCGCCTCGAAGATGGCGCGCACCGGGACGGTGGCCTCCAGCGCGGCGCCGATCCTGGCCACCACCTGGGTGGCGAGCAGGGAGTTGCCGCCGAGCGCGAAGAAGTCGTCGTCCGCGCCGACCCGCTGCACGCCGAGCACCTCGGCGAAGACCCCGGCCACGATCTCCTCGATCGGGGTGGCGGGCGGGCGGAAGCCGCGGGAGCGGAACTCCGGCACCGGGAGCGCCTTGCGGTCGAGCTTGCCCGAGGTGTTCAGCGGGAACTCGGGCAGCACGGTGACCACCGCGGGCACCATGTACCCGGGCAGCGCCGCGGTGACGCCCGCGCGCACCGCGTCGGGGTCGAGTTCGGCTCCCGGCGCGGGCATCACGTACCCGGCCAGGAATTCGCCGGTCGCGCCGGCCGCCACCAGCACCGCGGCCTGCGCGACGCCGTCGACGCCGAGCAGCGCGGTCTCGATCTCACCGAGTTCGATGCGCTGGCCGCGGAACTTGACCTGGAAGTCGACCCGGCCGCCGTAGACGAGCACGCCGTCGGCCCGCCAGGACACCACGTCACCGGTGCGGTAGAGGCGGGATCCGGGCGGGCCGAACGGGTCGGCCACGAAGCGATCCGAGGTGAGGTCGGGGCGCCGGACATAGCCGCGCGCCAGTTGTACCCCACCCAGGTAGAGCTCGCCCGCGACTCCCACCGGAACCGGCCGCAACCGCGAATCCAGCACGTAGACGGTGCAGTTCCACTCCGGGACGCCGATCGGGACGACGGCGGTGTCGGCGGCGGTGACCTCGTGGTACGTCACCGAGACGGCGGCCTCGGTTGGACCGTAGACGTTGTGTACGGCGGCGTCGGAGACCTTGGCCAGCGCCGCCACCGTCTCCGGGGGCAGCGCCTCGCCGATCACGAAGACGTCGCGCAGCGTGGCCAGGTCGGCGCTGCCCGCGTACTGCGCGAAGACGTTCAGCATGGAGGGGACGAAGTCGGTGCGGGTCACCCGGTGCGCGCGCACCAGCTCGGCGATGTGCCTGGGATCGCGCTGGGCGCCGTCGGCGGCGAGCACCAGCCGGGCGCCGCTCGCGGGCGGCAGGAAGTAGCCCCAGATCGAGACGTCGAAGGTGGAGGCGGTCTTCTGCAGGTAGACGTCGTCCGGCCCGAAGCCGTAGTGCGCGGCCATCCAGGCGATCTGGTTCGCCACCGCCCGGTGCGTGATGGTGACGCCCTTGGGGCGGCCGGTGGAGCCGGAGGTGAAGAGGGTGTAGGCCGGGTGGTCCGGCGCTGGCACCGGGAGCGGGCCGTCGAAGCCGGGCTCGCCGTCCAGCTCCTGCACCACCAGCGGGGCCTCCACCCGCACCGGGAAGCCGGTCTCGGCGGAGATGAGCACCACGGCGGGGCGCGCGATGTCCAGGATGTGGCCGATCCGCTCGGCCGGGTGCGTCGGGTCGATCGGCACGAAGGCGCCGCCCGCCCGCAGCACCGCGTACATCCCGACCACCAGCTCGACCCCGCGCGGCAGCGCGAGCGCCACCGGCACCTCCGGCCCGACCCCGCGCGCCGCGAGCACCCTTGCCAGCCGCTCCACCCGCGCGGAGAGCTCGGCGAAGGTGAGCCGCTCGGCCCCGGCGACCAGCGCGACGGCCGCGGGCTCGGCCCGCACCCGCTCCTCGAAGCCCTGGTGCAGCAGCTCCCAGCGCACCGGGTGCGCGGTCGAGTTCCACTCGCGCAGCACCCGTTCGGCCTCGGCGGTGCCGGTGAGCGGGATGTCGCCGACGGTGCTCGCCGGGTCGCCGACGACGGCGCGCAGCACCCGCTGCAGCCGGGCGACGAACTCGACGGCGGTGCCGCGGTCGAAGAGGTCGGTGGCGTAGGTGAGGCCGCCGACGATGCCGGTGGGGACGCCGTCGGGGCCGTAGTTGTCGCCGACGATCAGGTGCAGGTCGAATTGCGAGAGCGCGGTGTCGATCTCGACCCCGGAGAGGCTCAGCCCGGCGAGCTCCAGCTCGGCGGCGGCGAAATTCTGGAACGAGAGCCCGACCTGGAACAGCGGGTGCCTGCCCTGCGAGCGGGCCGGGTTCAGCACCTCGACCAGCCGCTCGAAGGGCACGTCGGCGTGCGCGAAGGCCTGGATGTCGGTGCCGCGCTGGCGGGCGAGCAGCTCGGTGAAGCGCTCGTGCGGGGCGATCCGCGAGCGCAGCACCAGGGTGTTGACGAACATGCCGATGAGGTCGTCGAGGCCGGGCTCGGCGCGGCCCGCGATCGGGGTGCCGATCACCACGTCGTCGGTGGCGGCCAGCCGGGCCAGCAGCACCGCGAGCGCGGTGTGCACCACCATGAACAGGGTGGCGCCCTGCTCGCGGGCCAGGTCGGTGAGCGCGGCGTGGGTCTCGGCGTCGATCTCCACTCCGACGACGCCGCCCGCGTAGGAGCGCACGGCGGGGCGCGGGCGGTCGGTGGGCAGTTCGAGCTGGTCGGGCAGCCCGGCGAGGGTGCGCGTCCAGTAGGCGAGCTGTTCGGCGGCGAGCGACTCCGGGTCGTCCTCGGCGCCGAGCAGCTCGCGCTGCCAGATGCTGTAGTCGGCGTACTGCACCGGCAGCGGCGCCCAGCCGGGAGCATCGCCGCGGGTGCGGGCCGCGTAGGCGATCATCAGGTCGCGGGTGAGCGGGGCGACCGAGGCGCCGTCGCCCGACACATGGTGGATCGCCATGGCCAGCACGAAGTCGTCCGGGGCGAGCTCGAAGAGCACCACCCGCAGCGGAACCTCGGCGGTGACGTCGAAGGCCGCGGTGACGAGCTCGGCCAGCGCGCCGGGGAGCTCGTCGGGGGTGAGCGGGCGGACGCGCAGCTTCGGCGTCGCCTGCTCCGGCGCCAGGATCACCTGGGCCGGGCCGTCCGCGGTCTCCGGGTAGACGGTGCGCAGGATCTCGTGCCGCTCCACCACGTCGGCGATGGCGGCGCGCAGGGCGGCGGTGTCCAGCGCGCCGCGCAGCCGGACCGCGACCGGGATGGTGTAGGCGGCCGAGCCGCGGTCGAAGCGGTTCAGGAACCACATGCGCTGCTGGGCGGGCGAGAGCGGGATGTGCGCCGGGCGCGGCGCGGCGGTGAGCGGGGGCCGGGCGCCGCCGCCCGCGGCCTGCTCGGCGCGGGCCGCCAGCCCGCCGACGGTGGCGATCTCGAAGAGCACCCGGACGGGGATGTGCGCGTCCAGCGCCGCCCCGATCCGCGCCACCACCTGCGTGGCGAGCAGCGAGTTGCCGCCGAGGCCGAAGAAGTCGTCGTCCAGGCCGATCCGGCGCTCGGTGCCGAGCACCTCGGCGAAGACCCCGGCCACGATCTGCTCCACCGGGGTCACCGGGGCCCGGAAGGCGGCCTTCTCGAAGACCGGCTCCGGCAGCGCCTTCCGATCCAGTTTGCCGCTGGCGTTCAGCGGCATGGCGTCCAGCGGGACCAGCGCGGCGGGGACCATGTAGCCGGGCAGCCGGGTGCCGAGGTGCGCGCGCAGCGCGGCCCGGTCGGCCGTCGCGGGGACCACGTAGCCGACGAGGCGGTCGCCGGTGTGCGGGTCGGTGTGCAGGACGACGACCGCCTGGGTGACGTCGGGATGCGCGGTGAGCGCGGCCTCGATCTCCTGGAGTTCGATGCGCAGGCCGCGCAGCTTCACCTGGAAGTCGGTGCGGCCAAGGTAGGTCAGGGCGGCGTCGGGGCCGCGGCGGACCAGGTCGCCGGTGCGGTACATGCGGGTGCCCGCCGGGCCGAACGGGTCGGCGACGAAGCGGTCGGCGGTGAGGTCGGGGCGGCCCGCGTAGCCGCGCACCACCTGCGCGCCCGCCAGGTACAGCTCCCCCGCGACCCCGGCGGGCACCGGGTGCAGCCTGGCGTCGAGGACGTACGCGGCGGCGTTCCAGACCGGCGTGCCGATCGGCACCGCGCCGGGCACCGCGGCCGGGACCTGGGTGTGCGTGGCGTGCACGGTGAACTCGGTCGGCCCGTACAGGTTGTACAGCGCGGCGGGGGTGATCCGGCGGACGGCGTCCACCACGGCGCCGGTCAGCGCCTCACCGGCGAGCAGCAGCGCCCGCAGCGAGGTGAGCGCCGCCGGGTCGGCGCTCGCGGCGAAGACGCTCAGCATGGACGGCACGAACGAGGTCATGGTGACGCGCTGCTCGGCGATCACCTCCGCGAGGTAGCGGGGGTCGCGGTGGCCGTCCGGGCTCGCGACGACCATCCGGCCGCCGACGCTCAGCGGGCCGAACAGCTCCCACACCGACACGTCGAAGGTGGCCGGGGTCTTGAACAACACCACGTCGTCCGGGCCGATCCCGTACTCCGCGGTGATCCAGCGAACCTGGTTCACCACCGCGGCGTGCGGCACCGCCACACCCTTCGGGCGACCGGTCGAGCCGGAGGTGAAGATGACGTAGGCCGGATTCTGCGGGCGCAGCGGGGCATTCCGGTCGGCGTCGGTGAGCGGGGTGTCGGCGTAGCCGGTGAGGTCGACGGCGCCGAGGTCGAGCGCGGGGTGCGCGCCCGCGTCGAAGCCGTCGGCGGTGAGCGTCAGGATCGGGGCGGCGGTGTCCAGGATGTGGCCGATGCGGTCGGCGGGCTGGTCCGGGTCGAGCGGGACGTAGCCGCCGCCCGCCGCCAGCACCGCGTAGGCGGAGACCACGAGGTCGACCGAGCGCCGCTGGCCGAGCGCGACCAGGGTCTCCGGGCCGACGCCAGCCTCGACGAGGCGGCGCGCGAGGCGGTGCACCCGGGCGCCGAACTCGGCATAGCTGCGGGTGCTGCCGTCGGGGCCGACCAGTGCGGTGGCGTCCGGGGTGCGGCGGGCCTGCTCGGTGAAGAGGTCGGGGAGCAGCAGCGTCGGGCCGAGCTCCCGCGGCTCGACGGTGTGCGGCAGCTGCGCCGTCTCGGTGGCGGAGAGCAGCGGGATGTCGCCGACGGGGGCGGCGGGGTCGGCGGCGATGCCGGTGAGCAGCCGGACGTAGCGCTCGGCGAAACCGGCGACGGTCTCCGGGTCGAACAGGTCTCGCGCGTAGGAGAACTCGGCGGCGATGCCGTGCTCGCCCGCCTCCCGCAGCGCGAGCATGAGGTCGAACTTGGCGGTGTCGATGGGGAAGTCGACGGCGTCGGCCCGCAGCTCGGGGAGCTCCAGGCTCGTCGCGGGCAGGTTCTGCAGCGAGATCATCACCTGGAAGAGCGGATGCCGCGCGGTGGAGCGCTCGGGGTCGATGACCTCGACCAGCCGCTCGAAGGGGATGTCGGCGTGCGCGAAGGCGGCCAGGTCGTGGTCGCGGGTCTGCGCGAGCAGGGTGTCGAAGCCGGCGCCCGGGGTGATCTCGGTGCGCAGCACGAGGGTGTTGACGAACATGCCGATGACGTCGTCGAGCTCGGCCTCGCCGCGCCCGGCGACCGGGGTGCCGACGACGATGTCGAGGCTGTTCGAGAGCCGGGCGAGCAGCGCCGCGAGGGCGGCGTGCAGCACCATGAACAGGGTTGTGCCGTGCGCGCGGGCCATTTCGGTGAGCGCGGCGTGCAGGGCCGGGTCGATCAGGAACCCGTGGCTGCCGCCCGCGAAGGACTGGGTGGCCGGGCGCGGGCGGTCGGCGGGGAGCGCGAGTTCGGCGGGGAGCCCGGCGAGGCGGTCACGCCAGTACGCCGCCTGGGCGGAGAGCAGGCTGTCGGGGTCGTCCTCGGCGCCGAGCACGGCGCGCTGCCAGAGGCTGAAGTCGGCGTACTGCACCGGGAGCGGGGTCCAGGCGGGCGGCTGCCCGGCGGCGCGGGCCGCGTAGGCGAGCATGATGTCGCGGGTCAGCGGGCCCATGGACCAGCCGTCGGCGCTGATGTGGTGCGCGACGAAGGCGAGCACGTACTCCCCCGGGCCCTGTTCCAGCAGGGCGGCGCGGAAGGGCGGGTCGACGGTCACGTCGAAGCCTGCGCCGAGCACCTCGGCGAGCTGCTCGTCCAGCCGGTCGGCGGGGATCGGGGTCAGCGCGGGGGCGACCCGGTCCACCGGGAGCACCACCTGGTGCGGGATGCCGTCGGCGTCGGCCGGGTAGACGGTGCGCAGCGTCTCGTGCCTGGCCACGACGTCGGCGACGGCGCGGGCGAGCGCGGCGGTGTCCAGGGTTCCGGTGAGCCGGACCGCGACCGGCAGGTTGTTGACCGCCGACTCCGGGTCCAGGCGGTTCAGGAACCACATGCGCTGCTGGGCCAGTGACAGCGGCACCCGCGGCGGGCGCACCCCGGCGACCAGCGGAAGCCGTTCGCCCGCCGCACCGCTCGGGAGCGCGGCGGCGAGGCCGGCGACCGTGGTCCGCTCGAACACCGTGCGCACCGGCACCCTGGCACCGGTCAGCGCGCCGAGCCGGGCCGCGACCCTGGTCGCGACGAGCGAGTTGCCGCCCAGCTCGAAGAAATCGTCGTCCGCGCCTGCCCGCTCGAGCCCGAGCACCTCGGCGAACACGCCGGCCACCGCGCGCTCGGCCTCGGTCGCCGGCTCGCGGTAGGCGCGCGCCGCGGCCGCCGGGACCGGGAGGGCGCGGCGGTCGAGCTTGCCGCTGGGGTTGAGCGGGAAAGAGTCGAGCACGACCAGGGCCGAGGGGACCATGTAGGACGGGACACCGGCGCCCACGTGCGCCAGCAGCTCGGCTTCGGTGACAGCCGGGGTGCGACCGCTCCCGGAGATCTCCGCACCCGGTGCGGGAACCACATAACCCACCAGCCGGTCACCGGTGGCGCCGCGTACCAGCTGCACCGCGGCCCGCTGCACGGCCGGGTGCGCGAGCAGCACGCTCTCGATCTCGCCCAGCTCGATGCGCTGGCCGCGCAGCTTCACCTGGAAATCGCTGCGGCCCAGGTACTCCAGCGCCAATCGGGCACCGGCGTGCACCCAGCGCACCACGTCACCGGTCCGGTAGAGCCTGGTCCCGTCCGGGCCCGCGACGAAACGCTCCGCGGTCAGCCCGGGCGCCGCGGCGTACCCGCGCGACAGCTGCACACCGGACACATACAGCTCACCGGCCGCACCGACCGGAACCGGAACCAGCTGCCGATCCAGCACGGCGACACCGGTATTGGCGACCGGCGCCCCGATGGGCACACCGGTCCCCCCGCGCGCCGCGGCGGCGGGGAAGGCGCTCACCACGGTCGCCTCGGCGGGCCCGTACCAGTTGTCCAGCCGGACGCCGGGCAGCAGCGCCGCGGCGCGCACCGCCGTCTGCCGGGAGAGCGCCTCACCGGCGGCGAAGACGAAGCGCAGCGACGGCAGCGACACCTCGGGCACGGCATCCAGGAACGCCTCCAGCATCGACGGCACGAAGTGCACCGCCGTCACCGAGTACTCGGCCAGCACCCGCGCGATATACGCCGGATCCCGATGCCCCTCCGGCTCCGCGACCACGATCGCGGCCCCGGTCTGCAGGGGCCAGAACAGCTCCCAGGTGGAGATGTCGAAGGTGATCGGCGTCTTGAACAGCACCACGTCGCCGACGCCGTGCGGGTACTCCCGCTGCGCCCACCGGAACTGATTCGCCATCTGCCGATGGGTGATGACCACGCCCTTCGGCCGCCCGGTCGACCCGGACGTGTAGATCACGTACGCGACATTCCCCGGTTGCGGGGCCGCACCCGAGAAAGGTTCTCCGACAACATCATCGACCACCACAACGGGCACATCGACCGCCGTGGCGAACCCGTCCCGCGCGGTGGTCAGCGCAAGCGCGGGCCCGGCGCTGCCGAGCACGAACTCGCTGCGCTCGACCGGGTGATCCGGATCGATCGGCAGATAACCGGCCCCGGTGCGCAGCACGGCGTAGACCGCGACCACCAGCTCCACCGAGCGCCGCATGGCCACCGCCACCAGCGATTCCGGGCCGACCCCGCGCCCGGCCAGGTACCCGGCCAGCTCGCGCGCGCGGGCGTCCAGTTCCGCGTAGGTCAGCGTCTCGCCGTCGGCGAGCACCGCGGCGGCGTCCGGCGTGCGCGCGACCTGGGCGTCGAAGAGCGAGACCAGCGTGGCCCCGTCCGCGAACTCCGGCGCGGCGGTGTCGTTCACCCGCGCCAGCACCGCGCGCTCGGCGTCGGTGAGCACATCGATGTCGGCGACCCTGGCGCCGGGCTCGGCCACGAACCGCGCCAGCAGCGCGGCGAACCGGTCGGCCAGCACCCGTACCTGCTCGTCGTCGAAGACCTCGCGCAGGTACTTGATCTGCAGCTGCCACTCCCGGTCCGGCACCACCATGACGGTGAGCGGGTAGTGCGAGCCGTTCACCCCGGTCGCGCCGGTGATGACCATGCCGTCCAGGGCGTCGGCGGCGTCGGTGAGCGCGGCGGCGTCCACCGGGAAGGACTCGAAGACCAGCAGCGAGTCGAAGAGCTCGGGCACGCCGACGGCCGCCTGGATCTCGCTCAGCCCCACGTAGTGGTGGTCGAGCAGCCCGGCCTGTTCGGCCTGCAGGGCGCGCAGCACCTCGGTGAGCGTGCTGTCCGCGCCGAGCCGCACCCGCACCGGGATGGCGTTCAGGAACAGCCCGACCATGGACTCCACGCCGGGCAGCTGCGGCGGCCGCCCGGAGACGGTGGCGCCGAAGACCACGTCGTCGCGGTCGACCGAGCGGGCGACGAGCAGCCCCCAGGCCGCCTGCACCACGGTGTTCACGGTGACCCCGACCTCGCTCGCCACCAGGGCCAGCCCGGCGGTCTGCTCGGCGCTCAGCGCGAAGCCGAGCTCGCCGATGCCTGCGGCCAGCTCGCGGCCGCGCCCGGCGGTTGCGAGCGGCGTCGGCTCGTCGAAGCCCGCCAGCGCGGCGCGCCAGGCGTCGACGGACTCGCCCTGGTCGCGGTGCGCCAGCCAGGCCAGGTACTCCCGGTACGAACGCACCGGGGGCAGCGCGGCGGCGGAGCCGAGCGCGTAGACGGTGAGCAGGTCCTGCATGAGCAGCGGCATGGACCAGCCGTCGATCAGGATGTGGTGCGCGGTCACCAGCAGCCGCCAGGCGTCGGGGGCGGTACGGATGAGCGCGAAGCGCAGCAGCGGGGGGCGGCGCATGTCGAAACGCTCGGCCAGGTCGGCGGCGAGCAGGCGGTCGGTCTCCACCGCCACGGTGTCGGGGTCGAGGTGCGCGAACTCGACCGCGCGCCAGGGCAGCTCGACCCGGTCCAGCACCACCTGCACCGGGTTGCCCGCGCCGTCCTCGGCGAAGGCGACCCGCAGGTTGTCGTGCCGGTCCAGCACCGCGGCGGCCGCGCCGCGCAGCCGCTCGGCGTCCACCCGGCCGCCGAGATCGATCACGAACTGCGTCATGTACGCGTCGATCGAGGTCTCGGCGAGCAGCGCGTGGAAGAGCATCCCGGACTGCAGCGGGGTCAGCGGCCACACCTCGGCCAGCCCGGGGTAGCGCAGCGCCAGCCGCTCCCGTTCGGCCTCCGGCACCGGCGCGAGCGCGAGCTCCGCCGCGGCGGCCTCCGGCTCGGCGGTGTGCGCGCGCCCGGCCAGCGCCTCCAGCGTGCGGCTCTCGAAGACCTCGCGCGGGGTGAAGACGACGCCGCGGGCGCGGGCCCGCGACACCACCTGGATGGCGGTGATGCTGTCGCCGCCGAGCGCGAAGAAGTCGTCGTCCAGCCCGACCCGCTCGGTGCCGAGCACCTCGGCCAGCACCTCGGCGATGGCGAGCTGCACCGGCGTCTCCGGCGCCCGGTAGGTCTTGTGGTCGAGCACCGGCTCCGGCAGCGCGCGACGGTCCAGCTTGCCGACCGGGGTGAGCGGGATGGCGTCGAGCACCATGACCGCGGTCGGCACCATGTGCGCGGGCAGCCGCGCCTCGGCCAGCTCGGTCAGCGCAGCGGTGTCCACCGGCGCGCCCCCGGCCGCGTGCACGTAGGAGACGAGAATGGTGGCGCCGCTGTCGAGTTCGTGGCCGACGGTGACCGCGAAGTCGATCCCGTCGTGCGCGGCGAGCACCGCGTCGATCTCGCCGAGCTCGATCCGGAACCCGCGGATCTTCACCTGGAAGTCGTTGCGCCCCAGGTACTCGATCTCGCCGGAGGGCAGCCTGCGCACCAGGTCGCCGGTGCGGTAGAGCCGGGAGCCGTTCTCCTCGAACAGGTTCGCGACGAAGCGCGCCGCGGTGAGCGCGGGCCGCGCGTGGTAGCCGCGGGCCAGCTGCGCGCCGGTGATGTAGAGCTCGCCGACGACGCCGTCCGGCACCGGGCCGAGCCGCTCGTCCAGCACGAACTCGGTGATGTTGCGGATCGGCCTGCCGATCGTCACCGGCTCGCCGGGGACGAGCGGATCGCTGATGTTGGTCATGATGGTGGTCTCGGTGGGGCCGTAGCCGTTGTAGAACTCGCGGCCACCGAAGGCCCAGCGCCGCACCAGATCCGGCGGGCATGCCTCGCCGCCCGCGACCACGACGCGCAGCTCGTCCAGGCCGGTGGGGTCGAGCGAGGCGAGCACCGCCGGGGTGATGAAGGCGTGCGTGGCGCGCTCCCGGCGGAGCAGCCTGGCCAGCTCGTCGCCGCCGAAGATCGCCGGGTCGACCACGACGAGCGCGGCCGCGCCGCCGAGCGCGAGCAGCAGCTCCAGCACCGAGGCGTCGAACGAGGGCGAGGCGAAGTGCAGTGCGCGGGAATCACTGTCGACCCGGTACCGGTCGCGCTGCTCGTCGCAGAAGCTCTTCAGCCCGGCCTGGGTGACGACGACGCCCTTGGGCAGCCCGGTCGAGCCTGATGTGTAGATGACGTAGGCGGCGTCGTCCGGGCGTAGCGCGCGGCGCCGGTCGGCGGTGGTGACCCGCTCCGGCGACCACGCCTCCAGATCCAGGTCGGCGTCGATCGCGAGCCACTCCACCGTCTCCGGCAGCTCGGCGCGGACCGCGCCGACCGCGAGCCCGAGCAGCGCGCCGGAATCGCGCACCATGTAGGCGACCCGTTCCCGCGGGTACCTGGGATCCACCGGGACGAACCCGGCGCCGGTCTTGGCGACCGCCCACACCGCGAGCACCGACTCCAGCGAGCGCGGGATGCCGACCGCGACCAGATCGCCCGGCCCGACCCCGCGCTCCAGCAACAGCCGGGCGAGCCGGTTGGAGCGCTCGTCGAGCTCGGCGTAGCCGAGGCTGCCGTAGGTCTCGTCCGCACCGGCGAACACCACCGCGGTGCCGTCCGGGTTCGCCTCCACCGCCGACGTCATCAGCTGGGGTAGCGAAACCAGTCGCGACCTGCGGGTACGCGCAGCCCTCGGCCGGGCGGGGCTGGTCATTCCCAGCTCACCCCGACAGCCACGTCTCCCCGTCGCCCACCAGCCAGCACGTCACACCCACCGATCGTCCGCTCCCCTGTCACTACCGACTGGCCCCCAGAACAAGCATCGAATGCGGACACGTGGTCCGTTACCACCGATGCGGGCACAGCCGAGCGGCGTCCGCGCGGCGCGGGCTCCATGGGGAAACCGCGCTCCGGGCACTCGGGCCAGTTGGCGGACGCTACACACTCAAGGGTGCAGGGCATCCGCACAGCATCGCAACAATGCCGCGCGAGATGCAGTTCACAGCGCCGGGCGCGGCGCTATTTATCGAGGATTTCGGTCAGTCGGGGTGCGATGCGCGCGAGTGCCTCCGGGGTGGTCATGAGCAGGTGCGAGGTGTCGACGGGGTGGTCGGCGACCGGGGTGTCGGTGTACGGCTGCCACTCGGCGGGGTCGACGAGCACCCCGCCCGAATCCAGCCGGGTGGCGCGGAAGAACTCGATCCGACCGCGGAAGACGCCGACATCGTGCCGAGTGGCGAGCTCGACGACGGACATCGCGCCGCGATAGATGCGCCGCAGCCGGGCGGCGTCCAGCACCGCCAGCTCGGCGGGGATCGCGGCGGCCAGCGCCTCGAGTGCCGCCTCGCTCAGGTCGCCGAGGTCCTCCTCCGGGGGCAGCGCCTCCGGCGCGATCCCCACCTCGGCGAAGGCGGAGCGCACCGCCCGCCGGAAATCCGCGAAGTCGACGGCCGGGGTGCCGTCCAGGACCGCGAGCAGCTCGACCTCGGCGCCGTCGCGCTGCAGCCGCACCGCGACGGCGTGCGCCAGCACCCCGCCGATCGACCAGCCGAGCAGCCGGTACGGCCCCTCCGGCCACACCTTCCTGATCTCCGCGACGTACCGCTCGACGAAGTCGTCGAGCGAGGCAGGCCGCCAGTCGTCCTCGGTGAGCGCGGGCGTCTGCAGCCCGAAGATCGGCTGGTCGGCGGGGAGGAAGCGGGCCAGCCCGGCGAAGCTCCAGGCCAGGCCGGTGTAGGGGTGCAGGCAGAAGAGCGGCGGCCGGTCGCCGGTGCGCCGGATCGGCAGCAGCACCCCCATCGCGGCGTCGTCGCCCGAGTGCGCGGCGACGACCCGGGCCGCGACGCCCGCCACGGTCGGGTCGTCGAAGAGGACGGCGACCCGGAGCTCGGTGCCGGTGCGCTCGCGCAGCCGGGTGACGACCCGGGTGGCGATCAGCGAGTTGCCGCCCAGCTCGAAGAAGTCGTCGTCGGCGCCGACCCGTTCGATGCCGAGTACCTCGGCGAAGACCTCAGCCACGGTCTCTTCGGCGGGCGTCGACGGCGCGCGGAACTCGACCGACTCGAGGACCGGAGCGGGCAGTGCCGCGCGATCCAGCTTGCCGACCGGGGTCAGCGGTATCCGATCGAGCACCATGATCGCGGCGGGGACCATGTAGCCGGGCAGCCGCTCCCCGAGGTGCGCGGTGAGCGCGGCCGGGTCGGGCACGCAACCCCGGGCTCCGACCACGTACGACACCAGCACGGTCGTTCCGGTCGCGCCGGGATGCCCGACGGTCGCCGCGAAGCCGACCGATTCGTGTGTCGCCAGCGCGGCGTCGATCTCGCCCGGTTCGATCCGGAAACCGCGCACCTTCACCTGGAAATCCGAGCGGCCCACGTACTCCACCTCGCCGGTCCGGGTCCAGCGCGCCACATCACCGGTGCGGTACATCCGCGCACCCGCCACGTACGGATTCGCCACGAACCGCGCCGCCGTGAGACCGCGGCGCGCGTGGTAGCCCCGAGCCAGCTGGATACCCGACAGGTACAGCTCACCCGGCACACCGGCAGGCACCGGCCGCAGCCGCGAATCCAGAATCAGCGACTGCATCCCCCGGGTCGGGCCGCCGATCGTGACCGGCGCCCCCGGCCGCAGCGGAGCGCTGATGTTGGTCATGATCGTGGTCTCGGTCGGGCCGTAGCCGTTGTGGAAGGCACGCATCGTGCCGTCCGCCAGCGGAACCGCCCACTTCGCCACCAGTTCCGGCGGACACGCTTCGCCACCGGCCACCAGCACTCGCAGCGAGTCGAGGCCGGCGGGCTCGAAGGTGGCCAGCGCGGCCGGGGTGACGAACGCATGCGTCACGTCTTCGCCGCGGATGATCGCGGCGAGCTCATCGCCGCCGTACACCGTCGGCGGCACCACGACCAACGCACCGCCCCCGGCGAGGGCGAGCAGCAGTTCGAGGATCGAGGCGTCGAAGCTCGGGGAGGCGAAGTGCAGTGCACGGGTGCCGGTGCCGAGGCCGTACCGCTCGGCCTGCTCCGCGGCGAAGTTCGCCAGCCCCGAGTGCGTCACCACGACGCCCTTCGGGACGCCGGTGGAGCCGGAGGTGTAGATGACGTAGGCCGGATGCTCCGGCCGCACGGGCCGCACCCGGTCGGCGTCGGTCAGCGGCGTGTCGTCGAAGCCGGACAGCTCCAGGTCCTCCAGCACGAGCCAGCGCGCCGGGCCGGGGGGCACCGCACGCACCGCCCGAACCGTCAGTCCGATCGGCGCCCCGCTGTCGGTGACCATGTGCGCGATCCGCTCGGCCGGATAGTTGGGGTCGATGGGCACGAACGCCGCCCCGGTCTTGGCGACCGCCAAGGCGGCGAGCACCGAATCCGCCGACCGCGGCACTCCGACCGCGACCAGATCCTCGGCTCCGATGCCCTCGGCGACCAGCAACCGGGCCAGCCGGTTCGACCGTGCGTTCAGCTCGCCGTAGGTCAGCGTCTCCCCCTGGGAGACCACCGCGGGCGCCGTCGGCGCGCCGAGCGTGAACAGCTCCGGCAGCATCCGCGGCGCGACCGCGGGTGCCCCGGTCCGCGCCACCAGGTCGGCGTGCTCGGCGGGGTCGAGCACGCCGACCGAGCCCGCGGTCACCGATGGGTCGGCCAGCACGCCGCGCAGCACCCGCAGGAAGCGGTCGGCGAAGGATCGCACCGTGCTGCGGTCGAAGAGGTCGGTGGCGTAGTCGACCACACCGTCGATGCCTGCGGGCTCTCCGTCGGGGCCGTGCTGTTCGACGAGGCTCCACTGCAGATCGAATTTGGCGACCACCTCGTCGGTCTGCACCGCGCCGAGCCGCAGCCCGGGCAGCTCGAAGGTCGACGGGGGGAGGTTGGTCAGCGAGAGCGCGACCTGGAACAGCGGATGCCGTGCCCGCGACCGCGGCGGATCGAGCAACTCCACCAGTCGCTCGAACGGGATGTCCGCGTGCGCGAAGGCACCCAGATCCGTCTCCCGCACCCGCGCGAGCACCTCGGTGAAATCGTCGTCGGGCGAGACCGGCGTCCGCAGCACCACCGTGTTCACGAACATGCCGACCAGGTCGTCCAGCTCCGCCTCGCCGCGGCCCGCCTCGGGTGTTCCCAGCACCACGTCCGATGCCCCGGACAGCCGCGACAGCAACACGACCAAGACCGCCTGCACCACCATGAACACGGTGACCTGGCGCTCGCTGGCCAGCCGCAGGATCCCGGCGTGCAGATCGGCGTCGACGGTGAAGGGGGCGCGGTCGCCGGTAAAGGTGGCGACGCCCGGCCGCGGCCGATCGGTGGGCAGCCCGAGCTCGTCGGGCAGCCCGGCAAGCGCGCCGCGCCAGTACTCGGCCTGGGTGGCGAGCAGACTGTCCGGGTCGGATTCGGCACCGAGCACCCGGCGCTGCCAGATGCTGTAGTCGGCGTACTGCACCGGCAGCGGCGCCCAGTCCGGCGGCATCTGCCCGCTCCGCGCGATGTAGGCGACCATGAGGTCCCTGGTGAGCGGCCCGACCGACCAGCCGTCCACGGCGATGTGGTGCGCCACGAAGACCAGCACGTACTCGGGGTCCTGCGCGGGTGGGGTGTCGAGCGCGTAGAGGGTGACGCGCAAAGGCGCCGCCGCGGTGACGTCGAACCCGCCGGACACCATCGCTCGCAGCTCCGCAGGCAGCGCGGCGGCCGTCACCGGCACGACGGGCAGCTCGCTCAGCACCGCCGCGGCAGGCAGCACCTGCTGCTCCGGGCCGGCGGCTGTCTCCGGGTACCGGGTCCGCAGGACTTCGTGCCTGTCGAGGACGTCGCGGACAGCGGCGGCGAGCGCGGCGGTGTCGAGCCTGCCGCTGAGCCGGACGGCGATCGGCACGTTGTAGACCCCCGACCCGGGGTCGAAGCGGTTCAGGAACCACATGCGCTGCTGCGCCAGTGACAGCGGAATCCGCTCCGGGCGCGCACCCGCGACCAGGGCGGGGCGGGCGCCGCTGCCCGACTCGTGCTCCAGCACCGCGGCGAGCTCGCCGACGGTCGAGGCTTCGAAGAGGGCGCGGACCAGCACCCGGGTGTGCAGGGCGGCACCGAGCCGGGCGGCCACCCGGGTAGCCAGCAGCGAGTTGCCGCCCAGGGCGAAGAAATCGTCGTCCAGGCCGACCCGCTCGACGGCGAGCACCCGGCCGAAGACCTCGGCAACGGTTTGTTCCACCGGCGTCCGCGGGGCACGGAAGGCGACCTCGGAGCCGAAGACCGGCGCGGGCAGCGCCTTCCGGTCGAGCTTGCCGACCGTGGTCAGCGGCAACCGATCCAGCACCATGATCGCGGCCGGGATCATGTAGGAGGGCAGCGTCTCGCGCAGGTGCGCGGTCAGCTCGCCGCTATCGAGGGTATGCCCGGGCGTGGCAACGACATACGAGACCAGGTTCGCCACCCCGGTCTCGCCCCGGTGCCCCACCGTGACCGCGAAGTCCACGTCCCCGTGCGCGGCCAGCGCGGTATCGATCTCGCCCAGTTCGACGCGGAAACCGCGGATCTTCACCTGGAAGTCCGAGCGGCCGACGTACTCGACCTCGCCATCGCGGGTCCAGCGCACCACATCACCGGTCCGGTACATGCGCTCGCCGCCGCGGAACGGGTTGGCCACGAAACGCTCGGCGGTGAGCCCGGGGCGCGCGAGATAGCCGCGCGCCAGCTGGACCCCGCCGATGTACAACTCACCGGCCACCCCGACGGGCACCGGCTGCAATCGTGCGTTCAGCACCAGCGACTGCGTGCCGTCCTGCGGCCCGCCGATCGTCACCCGTGCGCCCGGCACCAGCGGCGCGCTGATGTTGCTGTCCACCGTGGTCTCGGTCGGACCGTAACCGTTGTAGTAGGCGCGCACGGTGCCGTCCGGCAGCGGGACCGCCCACCTGGCGATCAGCTCCGGCGGGCTGGCCTCACCACCGGCGATCACCACGCGCAGCGTGTCCAGCCCGGACGGGTCGAAGGTCGCCAGCGCCGCGGGCGGAATCACCGCGTGGCTGACCCGCTGCTCGCGGATCAGCTCGGACAGTTCTTCGCCGCCGTACACGCTCTGCGGCACCACCACCAGCGTCCCGCCACGCAGAATCGCCAGGAGCAGTTCCAGCAGGGAGGCATCGAACGACGGCGAGGCGAAGTGCAGCGCCCGGGTTCGCGCGCTCAACCCGAAACGCCGGTTCTGATCCGCCGCGAAATTCGCCAACGCGCCGTGGCTCACCACAACGCCCTTGGGACGCCCGGTGGAACCCGAGGTGTAGATGACGTGCACCGGATGATCCGGATGCAGTGGCACATGCCGGTCGGCATCGCTGAGCGGGGAGCCGTCGAACTCGCCAAGCTCCAGATCCGCCAGCTCCACCCACCAGGACGTGCGCGGCAACTGCTCCCGCACGCCGCCGGTGGTCAGCCCGATCCGCGCTCCGGAGTCGGCGAGCATGAAATCGATCCGGTCGGCCGGGAGCCGGGAGTCGATCGGCAGGAACGCCGCGCCGGTTCTGGACACCGCCGCCACCGTGACCACCGAGTCGATGGAGCGCGGGATCGCCAGCGCGACCACGTCTTCGGCACCGACACCCCTGGCGATCAGCAGCCGGGCCAGCCGGTTCGCGCGCTCGTTCAGCTCCCGGTAGGTCAGGGTCCGCCCCTCGAAGACCACCGCGGCCGCATCCGGCGCGCCCGCGCCGTACAGCTCGGGCAGCAAGCGCGGCGACATCGGCGGCGGGCAGGCCCGCGCCACCAGATCGGCGCGTTCGGCGGGATCGAGCAGATCGACCGAGCCCACCGGGGCCCCGGCATCGGCCACCACGGCGGCCAGAACCCGCACGAACCGCTCGGCGAACGAACGCGCCGTCGCCGCGTCGAACAGATCGGTCGCATAGACCACCGATCCGGCGATTCCCGCGACGGCCCCCTCGGCGGTCGGCAATTCCCGCAGCGTCCACTGCAGATCGAACTTGGCAGGTAGTGCCGACGGCTGCACACCTCCGACTCGGAGGCCGGGCAGCTCGAACTCGGTGACCGGGGCGTTGACCAGGGTGAGCGCGGTCTGGAAGAGCGGGTGCCTGGCCTGCGAGCGCGGCGGCGAGAGCACCTCGACCAGCCGCTCGAAGGGCACGTCGGCGTGCGCGAAAGCGGCGAGATCGGTCTCCTTCACCCGCCGCAGCAGCGCGTCGAACCCGTCGTCCGGGACCACTACGGTCCGCAACACGAGGGTATTGACGAACATGCCGATCAGGTCGTCCAGCTCGGCCTCGCCGCGGCCCGCCACCGGGGTGCCGATGGCGATGTCGGCACTGCCGGAGAGCTGGGCCAGCAGCACCGCCAGCCCGGCCTGCAGCACCATGAAGAGCGTGGCATTGTGCTCGGCGGCGAGCCGGCGCAGCCCGCGGTGCAGCTCCTCCGGGACCTCGAAATCCACACTAGCCCCGGCGAACCGGGACACACTCGGCCGCGGCCGGTCGGTCGGCAGCGCCAGCTCGTCCGGCAGCTCGGCCAGGGCCTGCTGCCAGTACCGGGTCTGGACCGCGAGCAGGCTGGCCGGGTCGTCCTCGGCACCGAGCAGTTCCCGCTGCCACACGCTGAAATCCGCGTACTGCACCGGCAGCGGCGCCCACTCCGGCGCCGCGCCCGCCGCCCGCGCCGCGTAGGCGACCATGAGATCGCGGGTCAGCGGGCTCACCGACCAGCCGTCCATCGCAATGTGCTGTGCCACGAAGACCAGTACGTACTCGGCGGTCTCCGCCACCTCGAAGAGCGCCACCCGCAACGGCACCTCGGCGGTCACGTCGAAACCGGCGGTGACGAGCTCGGCAACCCGGGCCTGCGTGTCGCCGGCGCGCACGGGTACGGGGGTCAGCGCGATCGCCGACGCGTCGGCGGGGAGCACGCGCTGCACCGGGCCGTCCGCGGTCTCCGGGTACACGGTGCGGAGCACCTCGTGCCTGGCGACCACATCGCGCACAGCCGCTTCCAGCGCGGCGATATCGAGCTCGCCGGTGAGCCGGACCGCGATCGGCACGTTGTAGACCGCCGAATCGGGGTCGAAGCGGTTCAGGAACCACATGCGCTGCTGGGCGAGCGAGAGCGGAATCCGCTCCGGGCGCGCACCCGCGACCAGGGCGGGGCGGGCGCCGGTGCCCGACTCCCGCTCGAGCACCGCGGCGAGCTCCGCGACCGTCGAGGTCTCGAAGAGGGTGCGGACCAGCACCCGGGAGTTCAGCGCGGCGCCGAGCCTGGCCGCTACCCGGGTGGCGAGCAGGGAGTTGCCGCCGAGGGTGAAGAAGTCGTCGTCCAGGCCGACCCGCTCGACCGCGAGCACCCGGCCGAAGACGTCGGCGACGATCTGCTCGACCGGCGTCCGCGGGGGGCGGAAGGCGACCTCGGAGGTGAAGACCGGCGCGGGCAGCGCCTTGCGGTCGAGCTTGCCGACGGTGGTCAGCGGGAGCCGGTCGAGCACCGTGATGGCGGCCGGGACCATGTAGCCGGGCAGCGTTTCGCGCAGCTGCGCGGTCAGTTCGGCGGTGTCGACCGTGCGGCCGCGGGCGGCGACGACGTACGAGGCCAGGTTGGCGACGCCGGTCTCGCCGCGGTGGCCGATGGTGACCGCGAAATCCACGCTCGGGTGCGCGGCCAGCGCGGCGTCGATCTCGCCGAGTTCGATCCGGAAGCCACGGATCTTGACCTGGAAGTCGGCGCGGCCGACGTACTCGACCTCGCCGCCCTCGGTCCAGCGGACTACATCGCCGGTGCGGTACATGCGCTCGCCGCTGCGGTACGGATGGGCGACGAAGCGCTCGGCGGTGAGCCCGGGGCGGGCGTGGTAGCCGCGGGCCAGCTGCACCCCCGCGATGTACAGCTCACCGGCGACGCCGACCGGAACCGGTTGCAACCTCGCGTTCAGTACCAGCGACTGCGTGCCGCCCTGCGGTCCGCCGATCGTCACCCGCGCACCCGGCACCAGCGGCGCGCTGATGTTGCTGTCGACCGTGGTCTCGGTGGGGCCGTAGCCGTTGTAATAGGCGCGCACGGTGCCGTCGGGCAGCGGGACCGCCCACCTGGCGATCAGCTCCGGCGGGCTGGCCTCACCACCGGCGATCACCACGCGCAGCGTGTGCAGCCCGGACGGGTCGAAGGTCGCCAGCGCCGCGGGCGGGATGACGGCATGGGTCACCCGCTGCTCCCGGATCAGTTCGGACAGCTCCGCACCGCCGTACACGCTCTGCGGCACGATAACCAGCGTCCCGCCGCGCAGCATCGCCAGGAGGAGCTCGAGCAGGGAGGCGTCGAACGAGGGCGAGGCGAAGTGCATGGCACGGGTCCGCGCGCTCAGCCCGAAGCGCCCGTCCTGGTCGGCGGCGAAGTTCGCCAGTGCCCGGTGGCTCACCACCACGCCCTTCGGGCGCCCGGTCGAGCCGGAGGTGTAGATGACGTGCACCGGATGGTCCGGGTGCAGCGGCACCCGCCGGTCGGCGTCGGCGACCGGGGCCGCGTCGTAGCCGCGGGTATCCAGGTCTTCCAGCACCAGCCACCACATCGTGCCAGGCAGCGCCGCGCGGACGCCGGTCACGGTCAACCCGATCCGCGCGCCGGAGTCGGCGATCATGAAGGCGATGCGGTCGACCGGGAGCCTGGAGTCGATCGGCAGGAAGGCGGCGCCGGTCCGGGAGACGGCCGCGAGCGCGACCACCGACTCGATCGAGCGCGGGATCGCCAGCGCGACCACGTCTTCCGCGCCGACACCGGCGGCGATCAGCAGCCGGGCCAGCCGGTTCGCGCGCTCGTTCAGCTCCCGGTAGGTGAGCCTCCGCCCGTCGTCGACCACCGCGGTCGCGGCGGGCGCACCGGCGGAGAACAGCTCGGGCAGCAGCCGCGGCGCCGGCGGCGGCGGGCAGGCCCGCGAGGTCAGGTCGGCACGCTCGGCTGGGTCGAGCAGATCGACCGAGCCGACCGGTGTTTCGGCGTCGGCCACCACCGCGGCGAGCACGCGCACGAAGCGCTCGGTGAACGCGCGCACGGTGTCGGCGTCGAAGAGCTCGGTCGCGTAGATCACCGAACCCGCCATGCCCGCGGGCGCGCTCGCGCCCGCCCGACGCTCCTGGAGCGTCCACTGCAGGTCGAACTTGGCCGGCTGTGCGGGTGGTTCGATGCCCGCGACCCGGAGGCCGGGCAGCTCGAACTCGGTCATCGGGGCGTTGACCAGGGTCAGCGCGGTCTGGAAGAGCGGGTGCCTGGCCTGCGAGCGCGGCGGCGACAGCACCTCGACCAGCCGCTCGAAGGGCACGTCGGCGTGCGCGAACGCCGCCAGGTCGGTCTCCCGCACCCGGCGCAGCAGCGCGCCGAACCCGTCCGCGGGCGCTACTTCGGTGCGCAGCACGAGGGTATTGACGAACATGCCGATCAGGTCGTCCAGCTCGGCCTCGCCGCGCCCGGCCACCGGGGTGCCGATGGCGATGTCGGCACTGCCGGAGAGCTGGGCGAGCAGCACGGCGAGCCCGGCCTGGAGCACCATGAAGAGCGTCGCGTTGTGCTCGGCGGCGAGCCGGCGCAGCCCGCGGTGCAGCTCCTCGGGGATCTCGAAATCCAGGCTCGCCCCGGCGGAGTGCGAGACGTTCGGCCGCGGCCGGTCTGTCGGCAGCGCCAGCTCGTCGGGCAGGCCGTCCAGCGTCTTCCGCCAGTACCCGGTCTGGATGGCGAGCAGACTGGCCGGGTCGTCCTCGGCGCCGAGCAGCTCCCGCTGCCAGACGCCGAAATCCGCGTACTGCACCGGCAGCGGCGCCCACTCCGGCGCGGCGCCCGCCGACCGCGCGGCGTAGGCGACCATGAGGTCGCGGGTCAGCGGCCCGACCGACCAGCCGTCCGCGGCGATGTGGTGCGCGACGAAGACCAGCACGTACTCGGCGGTCCCCGCCACCTCGAAGAGCGCGATCCGCAGCGGCACCTCGGTGGTCACGTCGAAACCGGTGGTGGCGATCCGGGTCACCCGCTCGGCGACCTCGCCGGGGCGCACCGCCACCGGGTAGAGCCCGCCGACCGGCGTGTCCGCCGGGAGCACGCGCTGCACCGGGCCGTCGGCGGTCTCCGGGTAGACGGTCCGCAGCACCTCGTGCCTGGCGACCAGGTCGCGCACGGCCGCGGCGAGGGCGGCGGTGTCCAGCTCACCGCTGAGCCGGACCGCGATCGGGATGTTGTAGACCGCCGAATCAGGGTCGAAGCGGTTCAGGAACCACATGCGCTGCTGGGCCAGCGAGAGCGGCACCGCGTCAGGACGCCGGACGGCGGTCAGAGCCGGACGGCCGCCGCTGCCCGCGTGCTGTTCGGCGCGGGCGGCGAGCGCGGCGACGCTGCCCGCCTCGAAGAGCGCGCGCACCGGCAGCGTGGTGTCGAGCGCGGCGCCGAGCCGGGCCGCCACCTGGGTGGCGAGCAGCGAGTTGCCGCCCAGCTCGAAGAAGTCGTCGTCCAGGCCGACCCGCTCCACCCGGAGCACCTCGGCGAAGACCCCGGCCACGGTCTCCTCGACCGCGGTGACCGGCGCGCGGAACTCCCGCGCCCGGAAGGTGGGCACCGGCAGCGCCTTCCGGTCCAGCTTGCCGGAGGGGTTGAGCGGCAGCCGGGGCAGCACGGTGACCACCGCGGGCACCATGTACCCGGGCACCGCGCCGCGCACCGCGCTCCGGACGGCGTCGCCGTCGAGGTCGCGGCCGGGCGCGGGGGTCACGTACCCGGCCAGGAACTGGCCCACGTCGCCGTCGGCAACCAGCACGACCGCCTGCGCCACGCCAGGCACCGTCAGCAGGGCGGTCTCGATCTCGCCGAGCTCGATGCGCTGGCCGCGGAACTTGACCTGGAAGTCGGCGCGGCCGGCGTAGACCAGCTCGCCGTCGGCGCGCCTGGTCACCAGGTCGCCGGTGCGGTAGAGCCGCGTGCCCGCGCCGAACGGGTCGGCGACGAAGCGCTCCGCGGTGAGCTCGGGGCGGCCCGCGTAGCCGCGGGCCAGCTGCGCGCCGCCGAGGTAGAGCTCGCCGCGCACCCCGGGCGGGACCGGCCGCAGCCTGGCGTCGAGCACGTGCGCGGTGCTGTTCCACTCCGGCGCGCCGATCGGCACCACTGCGCTGTCGAGCTCGGTGACCGGGTGCGCGGTGATCGAGAC
The DNA here is from genome assembly GCF_021183625.1 of Nocardia asteroides. Taxonomy (NCBI): domain Bacteria; kingdom Bacillati; phylum Actinomycetota; class Actinomycetes; order Mycobacteriales; family Nocardiaceae; genus Nocardia; species Nocardia asteroides. The sequence continues at coordinate 4,678,401 of NZ_CP089214.1, read as the reverse complement.
GGCGGCCTCGGTCGGGCCGTACAGGTTGTGCAGCCGGGCCCGGCTCACCCGCCGGAACGCCGCCACCGTCTCCGGGTGCAGCGCCTCGCCGATGACGAGGACGTCGCGCAGCCCGGCGGGCTCCGCCGGCCGGGCGTGCTGGGCGAAGACCGCGAGCAGCGACGGCACGAAGTCGGTGACGGTGACGCCGTGCCGCCGGATCAGCTCGGCGATGTACCTGGCGTCGCGCTCCCCGCCCTCCTCGGCGAGCACCATCCGCGCTCCCGCCGCGAGCGGCACGAAGAAACCCCAGATGGAGAGGTCGAAGGTGGGCGCGGTCTTCTGCAGGTAGCCGTCGGCGGGGCCGATGCCGTACTCGGCGACGATCCAGGCGATCTGGTTGGCCGCGGCGCCGTGCGGCACGGTGACGCCCTTGGGCCGCCCGGTGGAGCCGGAGGTGAACAGCGTGTAGGCCGGGTGCCGCCGGTCCGGCACGGTGTCCTGCGGCAGCGGGTCGGCGGAGTGCGTGGCCGCATCGGCGAGGGTGCGGCGGGCGATCCGCGGGTCGACCTCGACCGGAAGCCGCGTGCCCGGCTCGGTGATCAGCACCGCGGGGCGGGCGGTGTCGAGGATGTGCCGCACGCGTTCGGCGGGGTGCGCGGGGTCGAGCGGGACGAAGGCGCCCCCGGCCCGCAGCACCCCGAGCATCGCGGTGACCAGCTCCGGGCCGCGCGGGAGCGCGAGCGCGACGGAGACCTCGGGGCCGACGCCGGCCGCGCGCAGCAGCCGCGCCACCCGGTTCGCGGCGGCCGACAGCTCGCCGTAGCCGAGCTCACCGAACTCGCCCGCCAGCGCCACCGCGCCGGGATCGGCGGCGGCGCGCTCGTCGAAGCCCTGGTGCAGCCGGGTCCAGCGCACCGGGTGCGCGGTCTCGTTCCAGGCGAGGACGTTGCGCCGCTCGGCGGCGTCGAGCAGCGGGATGTCGCCGACCGGGATGCCGGGGTCGGCGAGCACGGCGTCGAGCAGCCGGAGGAAGCGCTGCACCAGTTGCTCGGCGCTCGCGCGGTCGAAGAGCGCGGTGGCGTAGGTCAGGACGCCGGAGATGCCGGCGGGCGAGCCGTCGGCCGCGTACTCGTCGCCGACCACGAGGTGCAGGTCGAACTGGGAGAGCGCGATCTCGAGGTCGAGGCCGGAGAGCGTGAGCCCGGGCAGCTCGAACTCGGTGGTGCCGAAGTTCTGGAAGGAGAGCCCGACCTGGAACAGCGGGTGCCTGCTCTGCGAGCGGGCCGGGTCGAGCACCTCGACCAGCCGCTCGAACGGGACGTCGGCGTTGGCGAACGCCTGGATGTCGCTCTCCCGCTGCCTGGCCAGCACCGCGTCGAAGCGGTCGCCCGGCGCCAACCGGGTGCGCAGGACGAGGGTGTTCACGAACATGCCGATCAGGTCGTCCAGGATCGCCTCGCCGCGCCCCGCGATCGGCGTGCCGACCGCCACGTCGTCGGTGCCCGCGAGCCGGGCGAGCAGCACCGCGAGCGCGGTGTGCAGCGCCATGAACAGCGTCGCGCCCCCGGCGCGGGCCAGTTCGGTGAGCGCCGAGTGCACCTCAGCGGAGATCTCCACCGGCACCGAGCTGCCCGCGAAGGACTGCACCGGCAGCCGTGGCCGGTCGGTCGGCAGCTCCAGCTGGTCGGGCAGGTCGGCGAGCGCCGTCCGCCAGTACGCGAGCTGCGCGGCGGCGACCGAGCCGGGGTCGTCCTCGGCGCCGAGCAGCGCGCGCTGCCAGATGCTGTAGTCGGCGTACTGCACCGGCAGCGGCGCCCAGCGCGGCGCCTCCCCCGCGGCGCGGGCCAGGTAGGCGACCATGAGGTCCCTGGTGAGCGGGGCGATCGAGGAGCCGTCGCCGCTGACGTGGTGGATCGCCATGGCGAGCACCCACTCGTCCGGGCCGAGCTCGAACAGCGCGACCCGCAGCGGCACCTCGGTGGTGACGTCGAAGGGGGTCGCGATCAGCTCGGCCAGCGCGGCGGGCAGCTCCGCGGCGTCGAGCCCGCGGACGGCGGGCTCCGCGACCGCGCTCGCGGCCATGACCACCTGCACCGGCCCGGTGTCGGTCTCCGGGTACACCGTGCGCAGCACCTCGTGCCGCTGCACCACGTCCGCGATCGCCAGGATCAGCGCCGCGGCGTCGACCTCGCCGCGCAGCCGCACCGCGACCGGGATCGTGTACGCCGCCGACCCGCCGTCGAATCGGTTCAGGAACCACATGCGCTGCTGTGCGGGCGAGAGCGGAATCCGCGCCGGCCGCGGCCCCGCGGTCAGGGCGGGCCTGCCGCCGCGGCCGGCGAGCCGCTCCGCCGCGGCGGCGAGCCCGGCCACCGTGGTGTTCTCGAAGAGCGCCCGGGCCGGGACGCTGGTCTCCAGCGCCGCGCCGATCCGCGTCGCGACCTGGGTGGCGAGCAGTGAGTTCCCGCCCAGCTCGAAGAAGTCGTCGTCCAGCCCGATCCCGTCGGCGCCGAGCACCCCCGCGATCACCTCGGCGACCACCTTCTGCACCCGCGTCTCCGGGGCGCGGTAGGCGCGGTGCTCGAAGACCGGCGCGGGCAGCGCGGCCCGGTCCAGCTTGCCGACCGGGGTCAGCGGGATGGCCTCCAGCACGACGATCGCGGTCGGCACCATGTGCGAGGGCAGCCTGGATTCCGCCCACTCGGTCAGCTCCGGCACCTCGATCGCCGCGCCCGCCGCGGCGTGCACGTAGGCGACGAGCACGGTGGCGCCGGTCGCCTGCTCGACGCCGGTGGTCACCGCGAAGTCCACCGACTCGTGCGCGGCGAGCACCGCGTCGATCTCGCCGAGCTCGATCCGGAACCCGCGGATCTTCACCTGGAAGTCGTTGCGCCCCAGGTACTCGACCTCCCCCGAGCTGAGCCTGCGCACCAGGTCGCCGGTGCGGTACAGCCGGGAGCCGTTCTCGCCGAACGGGTTCGCCACGAACCGGGCCGCGGTGAGGCCGCGCCGCTCGTGGTAGCCGCGCGCCAGCTGCGCGCCGGTGATGTACAGCTCGCCCGCGACCCCCTCCGGCACCGGGCCGAGCCGCTCGTCCAGCACGTACTCCAGCACGCGCCGGATCGGCGCCCCGATGGTGACGGTCTCGCCGGGCACCAGCGGGCCGCTGATATTGGTCATGATCGTGGTCTCGGTGGGGCCGTAGCCGTTGTAGAACTCGCGGAACCGGCCGTTGCCGCGCGGCCGCACCCAGCGCCGCACCAGCTCCGGCGGGCACGCCTCGCCACCCGCGACCACCACGCGCAGCTCGTCCAGCCCGGCCGGGTCCAGCGAGGCCAGCACGGCGGGGGTGATGAAGGCGTGCGTCACCCGCTCCCGGCGCAGCAGCCCGGCCAGCTCGTCGCCGCCGACGATCGCCGGGTCGGCCACCACCATGGTGGCCGCGCCGCCGAGCGCGAGCAGCAGCTCCAGCACCGAGGCGTCGAAGGAGGGCGAGGCGAAGTGCAGTGTCCTGGACTCGGCGCCGACCCGGTACCGCTCGTGCTGCTCGTCGCAGAAGCCCTTCAGCCCGGCCTGGGTGACGACGACGCCCTTCGGCCTTCCGGTGGAGCCCGAGGTGTAGATGACGTAGGCCGCGTCGGCCGCGCGCAGGGCGCGCGGCCGGTCGACGGCGGCGATCGGCTCCAGCGAGAAGCGCTGCGCCGCCGCGGTATCGATGGCGAGCCACTCCACGTCGCCGGGTAGCTCGGCGCGCTCGGCGGTGACGGTGAGCCCGAGCACCGCGCCGGAGTCGCGCACCATGTAGGCCACCCGGTCGCTCGGGTAGCGCGGGTCGACGGGGACGAAGCCCGCCCCGGTCTTCGCCACCGCCCAGACCGCGAGCACCGACTCCGGCGAGCGCGGGATGCCGATGGCGACCAGGTCGCCGGGGCCGATGCCGCGGTCGAGCAGCAACCGGGCCAACCGGTTCGAGCGCTCGTCGAGCTCGGCGTAGCCGAGGCTGCCGTAGCCGCGGTCCGCCCCGGCGAAGACCACCGCGGTGCCGTTCGGGTTCGCCTCGACGGCGGCGGCCATGAGCTGTGGCAGCGCGACCAGCCTGGCGCGCCGGACGCGGGTGGGCCTGGTTCTGGTCGAGCTGGTCATGCGCGGGCCCCCCCGATGATCGAGCTTCCTTCAGGCATACCAACCAGCAACACGATTACCCACCCATCATCGAGGAACACCGCACGCCTACCGAGGACCCCACACGGGCACACAGTGATGAATGTTCCCTATCACCGCGATTCGCGTGCGATGGGCTCCTACCCGCCATTCATCATTTCATGTGGGGATAAATCGCCTGATCGAGTTCGATGATCGAGGCCGATCACCTTCCAGAGTGCCGGGCACCCCCCGATTCACGCAAGCCAGCCCCGGAGATCTACGTCATACGACCAGCTGACTTGCTATCGCTGCGGCACACCGACAAGATGCTGGATAGCAACTGAACAGCGAGCAGCCAGTTACCCGGTCAGCGACGATCGAGCAGCCGGTCCAACTGCGGCCCGATCTCGGCGAGCGCACGGGGCTCGGCCATCTGGTCGTGCGTGGCGTCCACCGGCCGGTCGACGACATCGCCGTCCACGTAGGGCCGCCACGCCGCCGCCGCGCCGGGGCGCGGCTGCACGGCGGCGCTGAAGTACTGCAGCGCACCGCGAAAGACCTCGGGCCGGTACCGGTTGATGAGCTCGGCGGAGCGCACCGCGTTGCGGTAGATCCGCCGCACCCGTTCCGGGGTGAGCACCGCGGCCTCCGCGGGCACCGCGGCGTGCAGCAGGGCGAGCGCCGCGTCCGGTAGCTCGGTGAGGTCGTGGTCGGGGTCGTCCGGCAGCGCGCCGAGCACCGCGTCGTCGATGCCGAGTTCGCCGAGCGCGGCGCGCAGCGCCGAGCGGAAGTCGGAGATGTCGATCTCGTGGTGGCTGTCCAGCATGGCGAGCAGCGCGACCTCCTCGCCATCGGCCTGCAGCGTGGTCGCGATGGCGTGCGCGACGATGCCGCCGAGCGACCAGCCGAGCAGGTGGTACGGCCCGTGCGGCTGCACCGCGCGGATCTCCGCGAGGTAGCGCTCGGCGATCTCGGGCAGCGAGCCCGCCAGGTAGCCGTCCTCGGTGAGCGCGGGCGACTGGATGCCGAGGATCGGCCGGTCCTGGTCGATGTGCGCGGCGAGCCCGGCGTAGCTCCAGGCCAGGCCGTACATGGGGTGCAGGCAGAAGAGCGGCTCCGCGCGGCCGCTGCCGCGCAGCGGGAGCAGCACGCCGAGCGCGGCGTCGGAATCGTGCTCGGGCACATCCTGCCCGGCGGAGACCGCGCGCACCCGGGTGGTGACCGCGGCAACCGTCGCGTCGGCGAAGAGCCACTGCACCCGGACGTCCACGCCGGTGACCGCGCGCAGCCGCGCGACCAGCCTGGTGGCGAGCAGCGAGTTCCCGCCGAGCTCGAAGAAGTCGTCGTCCATGCCTGCCCGCGGCAGCTCCAGCACCTCGGCGAAGAGCCCGGCGACGGTCTGCTCCAGCGGCGAGAGCGCGGCCCGGTAGGGCCTGCTGCTGAGCTCGGGCGCGGGCAGCGCCCTGCGGTCCAGCTTGCCGCTGGCGTTCAGCGGCATGGCGTCGAGCAGGACCAGCGCCGAGGGCACCATGTAGGAGGGCAGCGCGGAGCGCGCGTGCGCGAGCACCGCGCGCTGCGCCTCGCCCGCGCCCGGCTCCGGCACCAGGTAGCCGACCAGCCGGTCGCCGTTCTCGCCGCGCACCAGCGTGACCACGGCCTGCCGCACGGCGGGGTGGCCGAGCAGCACGCTCTCGATCTCGCCGAGCTCGATCCGCTGGCCGCGCAGCTTGACCTGGAAGTCGCTGCGCCCCAGGTACTCCAGCACCGGCGCGCCGTCGCCGCCCGGCCGCCAGCGCACCACGTCGCCGGTGCGGTAGAGCCGCTGCCCGCCGCCGTGCGCCACGAAACGCTCCGCGGTCAGCCCCGGCGCGTCGGCGTAGCCGCGCGCCAGCTGCACGCCCGCGATGTACAGCTCGCCCGCGGCGCCGAAGGGCACCGGCGCCAGCTGCCGATCCAGGACCAGCGCCTCGGTGTTCGCCACCGGGGCGCCGATCGGGATGCCGCCGCGCCGCACCCGGCCGCTCACCGCGTACGCGGTGACCACCGTCGCCTCGGCCGGGCCGTACCAGTTCACCAGGTACGCCTCCGGCAGCAGCTCGGCGAAGCGGGCCGCGAGCTCGGCGGTGAGCGCCTCGCCCGCGGCGAAGACCCAGCGCAGCGCGGGCAGCTCGACCCGCGGCAGCTCGGCGAGCTCGTCCAGGAACGCCGCGAGCATGGACGGGACGAAGTGCACCGCCGTGACCCGGCGCTCGGTGAGCTCGCGCAGCAGGTAGGCGGGGTCGCGGTGACCGTCCGGCTCCGCGATCAGCACCGTTGCCCCGGTCTGCAGCGGCCAGAACAGCTCCCAGGTGGAGATGTCGAAGGTGATCGGGGTCTTGTGCAGCACCAGGTCGCCCGCGCCGTGCGGGTAGGTCCACTGCGCCCAGCGGAACTGGTTCACCATCTGCCGGTGCGTGATCACCACGCCCTTGGGCCGCCCGGTGGAGCCCGAGGTGTAGATGACGTAGGCGGCGCCGTCCGGCAGCGCCGGGGAGGCGGGCGGCTCGGCCTGCAGCGAATCGGGGTCGGGCAGCCAGAGCGAATCCAGCTCGACCACCTCGACCTCGCTCTCGGTGGTGAAGGCGTCCCGCGCGGTGGTGAGCACGCAGAGCGGGGCGGCGCTGGTCAGCACGTATTCGCTGCGCTCGGCGGGGTGGTCCGGGTCGATCGGGACGTAGGCGGCGCCGGTGCGGAGCACCGCGTAGATCGAGGCGACCAGCTCCAGCGAGCGGCGCATGGCGATGCCGACCAGGCTGCCCGGCCCGACGCCGCGCTCGGTGAGCACCTGGGCCAGCGCGCGGGCGAGCAGGTCGAGCTCGCTGTAGCTGAGCCTGGTGTCCTCGTACATCACCGCCGGGGTGTCCGGGGTGCGGGCCACCTGCGCGTCGAAGAGCGTGAGCAGGGTGGCCTCGTCCCGGAATTCCGGCACCTCGGTGTCGTTCGCCGCGGCGAGCACCGCGCGCTCGGCGTCGGTCAGCAGCTCCACCTCGGCGACGCGCGCGTTGCGGTCGCGCACGAAGCGGTCGACGACCGCGGCGAAGCGCTCGGCGAGCAGCGCGGCCGCGGCGTCGTTCACCACGTCCCTGCGGTGCTTCAGCGTCACCTGCAGCTGCCTGCCCGGCACCACCATGACGGTGATCGGGTAGTGCGTGTTGTTGACGACGTCGACCCCGGCCAGGTGCATGCCGTCGATCCCGCCCGGCTGCTCCAGCCCGGCGCGCTCCAGCGCGGCCTTGTCGATCGGGAAGGACTCGAAGACGACGAGGGTGTCGAAGAGCGGGTCGACCCCGGCGAGCTCCTGGATCTCGGCCAGCCCCACGTGGTGGTGGTCGAGCAGCGCGGCCTGCTCCAGCTGCAGCGTGCGAAGCAGCGCGGCCAGCGTGGCGCCCGCTTCCAGCCGGACCCGGACCGGAACGGTGTTCACGAACAGCCCGACCAGCGTCTCCACCCCCGGCAGCTGCGGCGGCCGGCCGGAGACGGTGGCGCCGAACACCACGTCGTCCCGGTCGGTGCTGCGCCCGATGAGCAGCCCCCACGCCGCCTGTACGACGGTGTTCACCGTGACGCCGAGCTCGGCGGCGAGCCGGCTCAGCGCCTCGGAGCGGGTGACCGAGAGGGTGAACCCGGCCTCGCCGATCCCCGCCTCACCGATCCCCGCCTCACCGATCCCGGCCTCGCCCGGCCCGGACTCCGGGAGCGCGGGCACCAGCGCGGTGGGTTCCTCGATCCCGCTCAGCGCGGCCCGCCAGGCGGTGCGCGCGGCGCCGCGGTCCTGCGCGGCGAGCCAGAGCAGGTAGTCGCGGTATGAGCCGATCGGCTCCCCCAGCGGCCGCCGCACCCGCCCGACCAGCGCGTACACCGTGAGCAGGTCGCGGAGCAGCAGCGGCATCGACCAGCCGTCCACCAGGATGTGGTGCGCGGTGACCAGCAGCTGGTGCCGCTCGGCGGCGGTCCGGATCAGGGTGAAGCGCAGCATCGGCGCCTCGTGCATGTCGAACGGGGTGGCCAAATCGTTCGCGACCACCCGCGCCCGCGCGGCGTCCGCCGGGAGCTCGGCCAGGTGCCCGAGGTCGACGAAGCGCCAGGGCAGCCGGACCGCGTCCAGCACCACCTGCACCGGCTCGCCCGCGCCGTCCTCGGCGAAGGCGACCCGCAGGTTCGGGTAGCGGACCAGCACCAGCTCGGCGGCGGCGCGCAGCCGGGTGGCGTCCACCGGCCCGGTCAGGTGCAGCCCGAACTGCATGGTGTACGCGTCCACCGAGCCGGCGGCGAGCAGCGCGTGGAAGAGCATGCCCGACTGCAGCGGCGTCACCGGCCAGACGTCGACCAGCTCCGGGTAGCCCCTGGTGAGCCGGGTGACGTCGCGCTGGTCGAGCGGGACAAGCGGGAAGTCGGACGGGGTGTGGCCGCCCGCCTCCGGGTGCCTGCCGTGCTCGGCGAGCCCGCCCAGCGCGCGCACCCACCGCTCGGCGAAGGTCTGCACGTCGGGGAGGTCGAGCACGGCGGCGGCGTAGTCGAACCGGGCGACCAGGCCGTCCGGGGTGGCGTCGACGGTGAGGTCGAGGACCAGGTCGTCGACCGGGGAGTCGACCCGCACCCGGGCCGGGCGCAGATCGCGGTAGCGCAGCCCGAGCAGGCCGCGGTCCAGCCGGGCGATCTCGCCCGCGGTGGCGGGGTTGGCGTGCCGGAGCAGCCCGAACCCGACGCCGCCCGCCGGCACCGCCCGGCACATCTCCTTGACCAGGCCGAGCGCGACGCCGGCGGCCGGGCCGCCGTCGAGCACCTCGGCGAAGTCGATCCCGGTCAGCCGCAGCGCGAGCGGGTAGGTGGTGGTGAAGGCGGCGACGAAATCGGCGGCGGCGGTGCCGGAGCCGCTGAAGTCGGCGGGGTCGCCGGTCCTGGCATCGGCGGTGAGCCGGACGACGCTGCCGATCTGCTCCGGCGCGGTCGGGTCGGCGAGCGCCAGCGCCAGCGCCGTGAGCAGCACCTCCTCCACGGTGGCGTGGTAGGCGTCGGCGACCCTGGCGACCGCGCCCGCGGCCTCCCTGGTGATCCGGGCCGAGAGCCTGCCGCGGATGCGCAGGTCGCCGGGGTACAGCCGGCCGCCGCGCGGAACGGCGGCGCGCCACCACTCCAGCTCGGCCAGGGTCGCGGGGGCGGCGGCGCGGGCGGCGAGCGCGCGGACCAGCCCGCCCGCCCCGGTACCGGTGACGGCGGGCGCGGCGTGCCCGCCGGACCACACCGCGCTCAGCTCGTCCACCACGATCCGCCAGGCGGCGTCGTCGAGCACCAGGCCGTTGCCGACCACGAGCAGCGTGCCGCCCTGGTCCGGCTGGGCCGGGGTGATCAGCACGAACCGGATATTGGCCCCGGCGGCCGGATCCAGCTGCGCGGCAACGGCCTCGACCACCTGGTCGTACTCGCCCGGCTCCACCTCGGCCGCGTCCAACAGCCAGTACGCCTCGGCCCGGCCGGCCGGCGGCACCAGCTCGAAGGCGGGCTCGCCCTCCTCGGTGCGGACCAGCCGCGCGGAGAGCATGGGGTGCCTGGCCAGCACGCCGTCGGCGGCGGCCCAGACCTGGTCGGTGGCGGTGCCGACCGGGACGTCGAGCTCGATGGCGCGCAGCTCGATTCCGGCGGGGGCGTCGGCGAGCAGCCGCAGCCCGTCCGGGGTGAGCGGGAGCAGGCCGTCGTCCGGCGGCTCGGCGGTCGACGCGGCGGCGAGCGCGGCCACGGTCCGGTGCTCGAACACCTCGCGCGGGCTGATCGTCACGCCGCGGGTGCGGGCCCGCGCCACCACCTGGATGGAGGCGATGGAGTCGCCGCCGAGCGCGAAGAAGTCGTCGTCCGCGCCGACCCGCTCGACCCCGAGGAGCTCGGTGAAGACCTCGGCCAGCACCAGCTCGGCCCGGCCATCGGGCTCGCGGAAGACGGCCTGCTCGGCCTGCGGCTCCGGCAGCGCGGCGCGGTCGAGCTTGCCGTTCACGGTCAGCGGCAGCGCGTCGAGCAGCACGAAGGCGGCGGGCACCATGTAGCTGGGCAGCCGGGCGGCGAGCGCGGTGCGCACCCGCTCGACGTCGGGGGCCTTCCCGACCAGGTAGGCGACCAGCCGCTCGCCGCTGCCGTCCGGCCCCGGCCTGGCCAGCACGGCCACCTGCGCCACATCCGGCTGCTCCAGCAGCGCGGCCTCGATCTCCCCGAGCTCGATCCGGAAGCCGCGCACCTTCACCTGGAAGTCGGTGCGGCCGCGGTACTCAAGCTCGCCGAGCGGGTTCCAGCCGGCCAGGTCACCGGTGCGGTACATCCGGTCGCCCGCCCGGAACGGGTTGGCGACGAAGCGGTCCGCGGTCAGCTCCGGCCTGCCGAAGTAGCCGCGGGCCAGCTGCGCGCCCGCCAGGTACAGCTCGCCCGCCACGCCCATCGGCACCGGGTTGAGCCGCGGGTCGAGCACGTAGACCTGGCAGTTCCACTCCGGGTCGCCGATCGAGACGGCGTGCTGGTCGGCGCCGGTCACCCGGTGCGCGGTGATCGAGACCGCGGCCTCGGTCGGGCCGTACAGGTTGAACAGCTCCGCCGAGTTCGCCCGGCGGAACCGCTGCGCCACCGCCGCGGGCAGCGCCTCGCCGATGGCGAGCACCCGGAGCAGCGAGGCGGGCAGGCTGCCGTCGGCCTCGGTGAGCAGTGCGTCCAGCATGGAGGGAACCACGTGCAGCGTGGTCACCTTCTCCCTGGCCATGAGCTCGTTCAGGTAGCCGGGGTCGCGGTGCCCGTCGGCGTCCGCGATCACCAGCGAGCCGCCGCACACCACCGCCGACCAGAACTCCCACACCGAGAGGTCGAAGGTGGCGGCGGTCTTGAGCAGCACCGCGTCCTCGGCGCCGAGCCGGAACTCCGCGCGCTTCCAGAGCAGCTGGTTGACGATGGCGCCGTGCGGCACCGCGACGCCCTTGGGGGTGCCGGTGGAGCCGGAGGTGAAGATGACGTAGGCGGTGTTCGCCGGGTGCAGCGGCGCGAGCCGCTCGGCATCCTCGACCTGGCCGTCGGCGTAGCCGTCGAGCCGCAGGTCGTCCAGGACGAGCACCGGGGCCTCGGGGGTGCTGAAGCCGGTGGCCAGGTCGGTGAGGACGCAGATCGGGGCGGCCGTGCGCAGGATGTGGCCGGTGCGCTGCGCGGGCTGCGCGGGGTCGAGCGGCACGTAGGCGCCGCCCGCCACCGAGACCGCGTACATGGCGACGACCAGCTCCACCGAGCGCGGCAGCGCGAGCGCCACCCTGGTCTCCGGCCCGACCCCGAGCGAGATCAGGTGCCTGGCCAGCCGGTTCACCCTTGCGCCGAGCGCGCCGTAGTCGAGCGTGCTGCCCGCGGGGCCGATCAGCGCGGTGCCCGCCGGGTGCTCCGCGACGGTGGCGTCGAGCAGCGAGACCAGCGTGGCCGCCGGGTCCACCGGGTGCGCGGTGGCGTTGCGGGCGAGCAGCAGCCGGTCGCGCTCGTGCTGCTGCAGCAGCGGCAGGTCGCCGACCGGCGTCTCCGGTGCCTGCGCGACCGCGCGCAGCACCCGGACGAACCGGTCGACGAAGCCGCGCACGGTGAACTCGTCGAAGAGCGCGGTGGCGTAGGTGACGACGCCGCCGATCCCGGCGGGCGCGCCGTCGGGGTCGTAGGCGTCGCCGATCATCCAGTGCAGGTCGAACTGCGAGATCGCGGTCTCGAAGTCGACCGCGGAGACGGTGAGCCCGGGCAGCTCCAGCGTGGTCGGGGCCAGGTTCTGGAAGGAGAGCCCGAGCTGGAAGAGCGGGTGCCGCGCGGTGGAGCGCTCCGGGTTGAGCACCTCGACGAGCCGCTCGAAGGGCACGTCCGCGTGCGCGAAGACCTGGATGTCGGTGTCGCGCTGCCGCTTCAGCAGGTCGGTGAAGGGCGCGCCGAGATCGAGCCTGGTCCGGAACACCAGGGTGTTCACGAACATGCCGATGAGCTGCTCCAGCGCCACCTCGTCCCGGCCCGCGATCGGCGTGCCGACGGCGACGTCGTTCGCACCGGAGAGCCGCCCGGCCCAGACCGCGAGCGCGGTGTGCACGACCATGAAGAGCGTGGCGCCGTTGGCCCTGGCCAGCTCGCCGAGCGCGCGGTGCGTCTCGGCGTCGATCCGCACCTCGACCATGCCGCCGGCGTAGGACTGCACGGCCGGGCGCGGGCGGTCGGCGGGCAGCTCGATCTGGTCCGGCAGCCCGGCCAGCTCGTCCTGCCAGAAGGCGATCTGCCTGGCCGCCACCGAATCCGGGTCGCGCTCGCTACCGAGCAGCTCCTGCTGCCACAGGCTGTAGTCGGCGTACTGCACCGGCAGCGGCGCCCACTCCGGGGCGGTGCCGCCCGCCCGTGCCACGTACGCGGTCATCAGGTCGCGGGTCAGCGGGCCGATCGAGGAGCCGTCGGCGGTGATGTGGTGCACCACCATGGCCAGCGCGTGCTCCGCGGGCGGCAGCCCCTCCGCGCGCCGCACCGCGAGCAGCGCCACCCGCACCGGCACCTCGGCGGTGACGTCGAAGAGCGTGCCGAGCACCTCGGCGACCGCGTCGCCGAGGTGCTCGCCGGTCACCGTGCGGTACTCCACCTCTGGCACCGACTGCGCCACCGGCAGCACCACCTGCACCGGGCCGTCCTCGGTCTGCGGGTAGAGCGTGCGCAGCACCTCGTGCCGCGCGGCCAGGTCGGCGACGGCGGCGCGCAGCGCGGCCACGTCCAGGTCACCGCTGAACCGCACCGCGATCGGGATGTTGTAGGCGGTGGACTCCGGGTCGAAGCGGTTCAGGAACCACATGCGCCGCTGCGCCGGGGAGAGCGGGATCCGGTCCGGGCGCGGCCCGCCGGTGAGCGCGAGCCGCGCCGGGTTCTCGGTGAACTCGACCAGCCGCAGCGCCAGCCCGGCCACGGTCGGCGCCTCGAACAGCGTCGGCACCGGAATCCTGGTCTCCAGCGCGTCGTTCAGCCTGGCGACCACCTGGGTGGCGATCAGCGAGTTGCCGCCGAGCTCGAAGAAGTCGTCGTCGGCGCCGATCTCGGTGGCTCGCAGCAGCTCCGCGTAAACGCCCGCGACCAGCTCTTCCAGCCTGCCGGATGGCGCGCGGAACTCGCGCGCGGCGAAGACCGGGGCCGGCAGCGCCTTCCGGTCCAGCTTGCCGCCGGGGGTGAGCGGGATCTCGTCGAGCACCACGATCGCCGCGGGCACCATGTGCGCGGGCAGCCGCTGCCCGGCCGCGCTCGCCAGCGCGGCGGTCTGCACCGCGTCGCCGTGCACGTAGGAGACGAGAACCGTCGCCCCGCTGTCCAGCTCGTGCCCGACGGTGGCGGCGAAGTCGACGCCTCGCTGCTCGGTGAGCACCGCGTCGATCTCGCCGAGCTCGATCCGGAAGCCGCGGATCTTCACCTGGAAGTCGTTGCGGCCCAGGTACTCCAGCTCGCCGTCGGCGGCGCCGCGCACCACGTCGCCGGTGCGGTAGAGCCGGGAGCCGGGCGCGCCGAGCGGGTCGGCGACGAAGCGGGTCGCGGTGAGGCCGGGTTTGCCGTGGTAGCCGCGGGCCAGCGCGGAGCCGGCGACGTAGAGCTCGCCCGCCACCCGGTCCGGCACCGGCATGAGCCTGGCGTCCAGCACGTGCGCCGCGATCCCGCGGATCGGCGCGCCGATCGTCACCGGCTCGCCGGGCAGCATGGGGGCGGTGATATTGGTGGCGACGGTGGCCTCGGTGGGGCCGTAGGCATTGTGGAACCGGCGCCGCGTGCCGTCCGGCAGCGGCGTGACCCAGCGCCGCACGAGGTCCGGCGGGCAGGCCTCGCCGCCGGTCACCACCACGCGCAGCGCGTCCAGCCCGGCCGGGTCGACCGAGGCCAGCGCGGCGGGCGTGACGAAGGCGTGCGTGACCCGCTCGCGGCGCAGCACGTCGGCCAGCTCGGTGCCGCCGAAGACCTCGGGCGAGACCACCACCATGGTGGCGCCGCCGCCGAGCGCGAGCAGCAGCTCCAGCACCGAGGCGTCGAACGAGGGCGAGGCGAAGTGCAGCGTGCGGGCAGCGGCGTCCACCCCGTACCGCTCGCGCTGCTCGGCGCAGAACCCGGCCAGCCCGGCCTGGGTCACCACCACGCCCTTGGGCAGCCCGGTCGAGCCCGAGGTGTAGATGGCGTACGCGGGGTGCTCGGCGCGGACCGGGCGCACCCGGTCGGCCTGGGTCACCGCGTCCGGCGGCAGGTTCTCCAGCTCGGTGACGGTGGCCGGGTCGTCGAGGACCAGCCACTCGGTGTCGTCCGGCAGCGCGGCGCGGGCCGAGGCGACGGTCAGGCCGAGCGCCGCGCCGGAGTCGGTGAGCATGTGCCGCACCCGGTCGGCCGGGTAGTTCGGGTCGACCGGGACGAAGCCCGCCCCGGTCTTGGCGACCGCCCAGACCGCGAGCACCGACTCCACCGAGCGCCGCAGCCCGACCGCGACCAGGTCCTCCGGGCCGACGCCGCGCTCGATCAGCAGCCGGGCCAGCCGGCTGGAGCGCGCGTCCAGCTCGGCGTAGCCCACCGGTGCGCCGCTCGCCTCCGCCGCCGCGAAGACCAGCGCCGCGCCCTCCGGGTTCGCCTCGACCGCGGTCGCCAGCAGCTGCGGCAGCGTGATCGTGCGCGGTCCCCTGGTCCGGGTCGGGCGGGTACGGGCGGGGCGGGTCATCGGAGCACCGGGGACATGGGGAGACTCACTTACTCGATGGCGCCGGTGCCACCGGCGAGATCATGCATGCCGAACACCGCGGGAACGTCGGCCCAGCGTCCGGGGTCGGTGACCGACCCCTCGTCCAGGACGACGGCCTGCAGGTCGGCGAGCGGAGCACTGTCGATCCGGTCGAAACCGGCGCGGTCGGTGAGCAGGTGGGTCACCCACTCGTCGGCCAGCGCCGCCGCCGGGTCGGCCCCGAGGCCGTGCTCCGGCACCACCAGCGCGGCGCCTGCCAGCCCCGCCGCGGCCACCTCGACCAGCGCGGCGAACGACTCGGGGCGCCCGTGCCGGAAGGTCCGCGATTCGAAGGTCAGCTCGGTGCGGGCGCGCAGCCGGTCCACGATCGCGGCCAGCCCGTCGTAACTCACCGACCTGGTGCCGCCGTTGGTGCCCGCCGCCGCCGCGGGCACCGGCCCGAGGAACACCGGGTCGCCGCCGCGCAGCGCCCTGGTCCGGATGGCGTAGGTGACCGGGCGGCTCGACTCGCTGCCGATCTCGGCGCGCACCGCCTGGTCGTCCAGCGCGATCCACTCCAGGCTCTCCGCCGACCCGGGCGCGGCGCCGAGCACCAGCCCGACCTTGATGTCCGCACCGGGCGGAAGCACCGTCTCCTCGGTGCCGACCGGCACCACCGCGGCGCCCGCCTTCAGCACGGCCCAGAGCGCGACCGCCTGCTCGACCCCGCGCTCCAGCCGCACCGCGACCCCGACGCCGGGCCCGCAGCCGCGCCCGATCAGCACCCTGGCCAGCTGCGACGACCTGGCGTCCAGCTCCTGGTAGGTGACGGCGTCCTCGCCGGAGACCACCGCGGGCCCCTCCGGGTCGTCCTCCACCGCCAGCGAGAGCGCCTGGGTGAGCGCGGTGCCCCTGGTACTCGCGGCCACCGTCTCCGGCTCCGGCGCGGCCAGCGCGCGGTCCCGCTCGGCCTCGTCCAGGATGTCGATGTCGCCGACCACGACCTGCGCGTCCGCGGCGACCGCCAGGCAGACCCGCTCCAGCCTGCGGCCGAAGCCTGCGACGGTGGCCTCGTCGAAGAGGTCGGTGGCGTAGGTGAACTGGGCCACCAGCTCGCCGGGGGCGCCGTCCGCGGTGTGCGTCGGCGAGACGCTCAGCTGCAGGTCGAACTTGGCCTGCGCGGCCCCGGCGTCCAGCGCCGAGACCCGCAGCCCCGGCAGGTCCAGGGTGGCCTGCTCGGTGTTCTGGAAGGCGAGCACCACCTGGAAGAGCGGGTGGAAGGCGGCGCTGCGGCCGGGCAGCAGCACCTCGACGATCCGCTCGAAGGGCAGGTCGGCGTTGGCGAAGGCGGCCAGGTCGACCTCGCGCGCCTGCTCGATCAGCGCGTCGAAGGTGCTGCCCGCGTCCACCGCGGTGCGCAGCGTCAGGGTGTTCACGAACATGCCGACCAGGTCGTCGAGGGCGCGCTCGCCGCGGCCCTCGATCGGGGTGCCGACGGCGATGTCGCGGTTGCCGGAGAGCCGGGAGAGCAGCACCGCGAGCGCCGCGTGCACCACCATGAAGAGCGAGGCGTTGTGCTCGCGCGCGATCCGGGCCAGCCCGGCGTGCACCTCGGCGGAGAGCGTGAAGGTGCTCGCCGCGCCGCGCATCGACGGCAGCGCGGGGCGCGGCCGGTCCTGCGGCAACTCCAGCGCGCCGGTGAGCCCGGCCAGGTTCTGCTTCCAGTACCCGAGCTGCTGGGCGGCGACGCTGGCCGGGTCGTCGTCGGTGCCGATCACCGCGCGCTGCCAGAGCGCGTAGTCGGCGTACTGCACCGGCAGCGGCGCCCAGTTCGGCCCCTCGCCCGCGATCCGGGCCAGGTAGGCCGTCATCAGGTCGCGGGCGAGCGGGGCCAGCGACGCGCCGTCGCCGGAGATGTGGTGCACCACGACGACCAGCAGGTACTCGCCGGGCGCGTCGCCTTCGAGCAGCGCGATCCGCACCGGCGGCGCCGCGGTGACGTCGAACCCGGCCGACATCAGCTCGACCACCCGGCCCATGAGGTCGCCCGGCTGCTCCACCGGCAGCCCGCCGGGCAGCGCCGCGGCGGGCGCGAGGATCTCCTGCACCGGCTGCTGCTCCGGGCCCGCCACCGGGAACCGGGTGCGCAGCGACTCGTGCCGCTCCAGCACGTCGAAGACCGAGCGCTCCAGCGCGGGCAGGTCGAGCGTGCCGGTGAGCCGCAGCGCGAACGGGATGTTGTAGACGCCGGAGTCCGGGTCGAACCGGTTCAGCACCCACATGCGCTGCTGCGCGGGCGAGAGCGGAATCCGCTCCGGGCGCACCGCCGCCACCAGGGCGGGGCGCCCGCCGGTGCGCGAGCCGGGCACGATCCGCCCGGCCAGCGCGGCCACCGTCGGCGCCTCGAACAGGGTGCGCACCGAGAGGTCGGTCTGCAGCGCCTCGTTCACCCGCGCCACCACCCTGGTGGCGAGCAGCGAGTTGCCGCCGAGCGCGAAGAAGTCGTCGTCCAGCCCGATCTCGCCGCCGCCGAGCAGGCTCGCGAAGACCTCGGCGACGGTCTGCTCGATCGGGGTGCGCGGGGCGCGGAACCCGGTGGCGCCGACGAAGACCGGCGCGGGCAGTGCCCTGCGGTCCAGCTTTCCGCTCGCGTTCAGCGGGAACTCGTCGAGTACGACCAGCGCCGCGGGCACCATGTACCCGGGCAGCAGCGCGCCGAGCGCGGTGCGCACGGCCTCCGGCTCGACGGTCGCGCCCGCGGCGGGCACCACGTACCCGATGAGCGCCTCGCCCGCCGGGGTGTCCCCGCGCAGCACCACCACCGAGCGGTCGACGCCGGGCTGCTCCAGCAGCGCCGCCTCGATCTCGCCCAGCTCGATCCGCAGCCCGCGCAGCTTCACCTGGAAGTCGGTGCGGCCCAGGTACTCGACCTCGCCGCCGGAGTTCCAGCGCACCAGGTCGCCGGTCCGGTACATGCGGCTGCCGTCCGCGCCGAACGGGTCGGCCACGAAGCGGTCCGCCGTGAGGTCGGAGCGGCCCAGGTAGCCGAGCGCCAGCTGCCGTCCGGCCAGGTACAGCTCCCCCGGCACGCCGGGCGGCACCGGCCGCAGCCTGGCGTCCAGTACGTAGAGGCTGGTGTTCCAGACCGGGCGGCCGATCGGCACGCTCACCGTGTCGGCCGCGACGACCTCGTGGTAGGTGACGTCCACCGCGGCCTCGGTCGGCCCGTACAGGTTGTGCAGCCTGGCCCCGGTCAGCTCGCGCAGCCTGGCCGCCGTGGGCGCGGGCAGCGCCTCACCGGAGGCGAAGACCTGACGCAGCCCGGCGTGCCTGCCCGCGGTGCCCGCCGCCTCGTCCAGCGTGGCGACGAAGACCGCGAGCATGGACGGCACGAAGTGCGCGGTGGTGATGCCCCGCGCGGCGATGGTCTCCGCCAGGTACGCGGGGTCGCGGTGGCCGTCCGGGGTGGCGACCACCAGCCGCGCGCCCGCCTGCAGCGGCCAGAAGAACTCCCACACCGACACGTCGAAGGTGGCCGGGGTCTTCTGCAACACCGCGTCGTCGGCGGTGAGCCGGTATTCGTCCTGCATCCAGAGCAGCCGGTTCACGATGGCGCGGTGGCTCACCGCGACGCCCTTCGGCTTGCCGGTGGAGCCCGAGGTGAAGATGACGTAGGCGATCGAGCCCGCGCGCACCGGGCCGCCGCGCTCCGGCTCGGTGAGCGGGGTGTCGGCGGTGCCGGTGAGGTCGAGCGCGTCCAGCACGGTGACCGGCGCGGCGACGGTCTCGAATTCGTCGCGGGCGGTGGTGAGCACCATGGTCGGGCGGGCGGTCGCCAGCACGTAGTCGATCCGGTCGGCGGGCTGGTCCGGGTCGAGCGGGACGTACCCGGCACCCGCCTCCAGCACCGCGTACATGGCGACCACCAGCTCCACCGATCGCCGGATGGCGAGCGCCACCAGCGAATCCGGCTCCACACCCTCGGCGGTGAGCACCCGGGCCAGCCGGTGCACCCGCGCCGCGAACTGCGCGTAGGTCAGCTGCTCGCCGTCGGCGCCGACCAGCGCGACGGCGTCCGGGGTGGCGGCGGCGCGGGCCTGGAAGAGCGAGACCAGCGTCTCGTCGGCGGGCAGCTCGCGCTCGGTGGCGTTCCAGCCGGTGAGCACGGCCTTCCGCTCGTCGGCGTCGAGCAGTTCGATGGCGCCGACCTGGACCAGCGGGTCGGCCGTGACGGCGGCGAGCACCCGCTGGAAGCGCTCGGCCACCCGGCGGATCGTCGCCTCGTCGAAGAGGTCGGTGGCGTAGGTGATCTCGGCCGCGATGCCGTGCGCCGCACCCTGCCGGTCGATGTGCTCGGCGAGCGAGAACTGCAGGTCGAACTTGGCCAGCGGCACCGCGAGATCCAGCCCGCCGACGGTCAGCTCGGGCAGCTCCAGCTCGGTGCGGGCCAGGTTCTGGAAGGTCAGCATGACCTGGAAGAGCGGGTGCCGCGCGGGCGAGCGCACCGGGTCGAGCAGCTCGACCAGCCGCTCGAAGGGGACGTCGGCGTGGCCGAAGGCCGCCACGTCCTTCGCCCTGACCTCGGCGAGCAGGTCGGCGAAGGACACCGCGGGGTCGAGCTCGGTGCGCAGCACGAGGGTGTTGACGAACATGCCGATCACGTCGTCCAGCGCGGCGTCGCCGCGGCCCGCGGTCGGGGTGCCGACGGCGACGTCCGAGGTGCCGGAGAGCCTGCCGAGCAGCACCGCGAGCGCGGCGTGCACCACCATGAAGAGCGTCGCGTTGCCCCGGTGCGCGAGCGCGGTGAGCCCGGCGTGCGTGTGCGCGTCGACCTCGAAGCGGAGCACCGCGCCGCGGTTCGACGCGGCGGGCGGGCGCGGGCGGTCGGCGGGCAGCTCCAGCTGCTCCGGCAGCCCGGCCAGCGTCTCCCGCCAGTACGAGATCTGCTGGGCGAGCAGTGAGTCCGGCTGCTCCTCGGCGCCGAGCACCCTGCGCTGCCAGAGCGCGAAGTCGGCGTACTGCACGGCGAGCGGCGCCCAGTCCGGCGCGCCGCCGTCCCGGCGCCGCACGTAGGCGGTCATCAGGTCGCGGGTCAGCGGGCCCATGGAGAAGCCGTCGCCCGCGATGTGGTGCACCACGCAGATCAGCACGTGCTCGGTGTCGCTCAGCCGGAGCAGCCGCAGCCGCAGCGGCGGCGCATCGGTGACGTCGAAGCCGCCGGTCACGGTGGCGACGACCAGCCCGGGCACGGCGGCCTCGGCGGCCGGTTCCGGCTCGAAGAGCGGGACGGCCCGCGGATCGTGCACCGGGAGCACCAGCTGGTACCCCTCGCCGTCGACCTCCGGGTAGACCGTGCGCAGCACCTCGTGCCTGGTCACCAGGTCGGTGACGGCGGTCCGCAGCGCGGCGACGTCGAGCGCGCCGGTGAGCCGCACCGCCACCGGGATGTTGTTCACCGCCGACTCCGGGTCGAAGCGGTTCAGGAACCACATGCGCTGCTGCGCGTAGGAGAGCGGCACCCGGTCCGGGCGCACGCCCGCGGTCAGCTCCTCCCCGACCGCCGAGCCCGCGTGCTGCTGCACCCGCTCGGCCAGCGCCGCGACCGTGGTCGCCTCGAAGAGCAGCTGCACCGGCACCCGCGCGCCGAGCGCGGTGCCGATCCTGGCCGCGGCCTGCGCGGCGAGCAGCGAGTTGCCGCCGAGCTCGAAGAAGTCGTCGTCCGCGCCGACCCGGCCCTCGTCCGGCCCGCCGGGAAGCAGCAGCGCCGCGAAGACGTCGGCCACGATCTCCTCGACCGGGGTCGAGGGCGCGCGGAACTCCCGTGCCGCGAAGACCGGCTCGGGCAGCGCGGCCCGGTCCAGCTTGCCGACCGGGGTGAGCGGGATGGCATTCAGCGCCATGATCGCGGCCGGGATCATGTAGCCGGGCAGCGTCTGCGCGAGGTGCGCGTCCAGCGCGGGGACGTCCAGCTCGGCGCCGGCCCGCGGCAGCACGTAGGAGACCAGCGCCGTCGCGCCGGAGGGCAGCGTGCGGCCGATGGTGGCCGCGAAGTCGATGTCCGGGTGCGCGGTGAGCGCGTTGTCGATCTCGCCCAGCTCGATCCGGAAGCCGCGCACCTTGACCTGGAAGTCGGAGCGGCCGAGGTACTCGATGATCCCGCCGTCGGGGCCGTCGGTCTCGCTGCGCCGCACCAGGTCGCCGGTGCGGTAGAGCCGCAGCCCCGGGGCGCCGGAGTCGGCGCCGAACGGGCTGGCCACGAAGCGCTCCGCGGTGAGCCCCGGCCGGTTCAGGTAGCCCTGGGCCAGCGCGGGCCCGGTCAGGTACAGCTCGCCGACCACCCCGGCGGGCACCGGCCGCAGCCGGTTGTCGAGCACGAAGGCGCCGACGCCCGGGATGGAGGCGCCGATGGTCACCGGCTGCGCCGGGTCCATCGGCGGGGTGCTCGTCGCCAGGATGGTGGCCTCGGTGGGGCCGTAGCCGTTGTAGAAGGCGCGCTCGCTCGTGCTGCCGGAGGCACCGGGGGGCCGAGCCCAGCGCCCGACCAATTCCGGGCCGAACTTGTCGCCGGCCACCACGACGGTGCGCAGGTCGTCCAGGCCGTCGGGGTCCACCGACTCCAGCGCGCCCGGGGTGATCAGCATGTGCGTGACCCGCTCGCGGCGCAGCAGATCGGCCAGCTCGAAGCCGCCGAAGACCGCGGGCGGCGCGATGACCAGGGTCGCGCCCGCCGTGAAGGTGAGCAGCAGCTCCAGCACCGAGACGTCGAAGTTGGGCGAGCAGACGTGCAGCACCCGCGCTTCGCCGGTGACCCCGTAGTGCTCGCGCTCGGCGGCGACCAGCCCGTTCAGCCCGGCGTGCGTGACCACGACGCCCTTGGGCTTGCCGGTGGAGCCCGACGTGTAGATGACGTAGGCCGGGTGCCGCTCGTCCAGCTGGCGCACCCGGTCGGTGTAGGAGACGGGGTGCGCCGGGCGCGCGGCGATCCGCTCGGCCTGGGCCGGGTCGTCCAGCACCAGCCACTCGACGCCGTCGCCGAGCGCAGCCCGGTGCGCCGCGGTGGTGAGCCCGAGCACCGCGCCGGAATCGGCGACGATGTGCCCGATCCGCTCGGCCGGGTAGGCGGGGTCGACCGGGACGTAGGCCGCCCCGGTCTTGGCGATCGACCACACCGCGAGCACCGAGTCGGCGCTGCGCGCGATGCCGACCGCGACCACGTCACCGGGGCCGATGCCGCGCTCGATCAGCTCCCGCGCCAGCCGGGACGAGCTCTGGTCCAGCTGCTGGTAGGTCAGCTCGCGCTGGTCGGCCGGGTCACCGGTGGGGTTGTAGCGAATGGCCACCGAGTCGGCGGCGGACTCCACCGCCGCGGTGAGCAGCTGTCCGAACAGCGGGCTCCCCGGACGCCGTCGGCGGTTGCCACGAGCAGAACGACGGACACCATCCATTCGACTGATCTCACCTCTCGCTTCGAGCGCTTCGAGCCTTGCCACACTTCGACGGGTCCGCCGGAAAGCCCCAGGAAAAGGTGGCTCGTTCCGGCCGGCACAGCCTGGCAATCATATAAGCAAGGCATGGTGCGCCGATCCGGCTCGGGTGCTGCTCGGGCGGACCGGGGGTTATCGGGGGTGCGGGCCGGCTCGTTGCCCGAGGGTGATCGAGGTCACGGGGGGGTCCGCTCCGGTCCGGCGCGCTGCGGGTCACCCCGGGTGCGCGATCGGCGCGGCGGCGGGTCGGCCGTGGATGTCTCGTCGAGCCGGGCCGCCTACGACCGGCGGATGTCTCATCGAGCCGGGCCGCCTACGGCTGGCGGTTCGCTCGCCGCAGATGCCTCATCGAACGGGGCACCTACGCCGACCGGCGGTTCGCTCGCCGCGGCGGTGCGCCCGAGGTCGGTGGCGCCGACGGGCGGTTCGCTCGCCGCGGCGGTGCGCCCGAGGTCGGTGGCGCCGACGGGCGGTTCGCTCGCCGCGGCGGTGCGCCCGAGGTCGGTGGCGCCGACGGGCGGTTCGCTCGCCGCAGCGGCGGTGCGGCGGTGCGCCCGAGGTCGGTGATGCCGACGCGCAGCCCCGCCGCGGCGTTCGCTCCCGCCATGCGGGTCAGTTGGGCGCGAACTGGCACGCGCGGGTCACGCTCACGCGAACCGGCACGCTCAGTGCGCGGACGGACCCCAGTGCAGCGGCACACCCTTGGCGGCCAGGTAGGCGATGGGGTCGGTCTTGTTGCCACCCTGATCCCAGATCTCCAGGTGCAGGTGCGGGCCGGTGGACTGGCCGCGGTTGCCGACGGTGGCGATCACGTCGCCCGCGTTCACCCGCTGCCCCTCGTGCACCAGCATCTCGTTGACGTGGCCGTAGACCGCGGTGGTGCCGTCGTCCTGCAGCACCCGGACCCAGAGCCCGAAGCCGGAGGCGGGCCCGGCCTCGATCACGGTGCCGTTGCTGACCGAGTGGATCGGCGAGCCGATCGCGTCGGCGAAGTCGACGCCGTAGTGGAAGGCGCCCCAGCGGGTGCCGAAGCCGGAGCTGACCGCACCGGCCACCGGGCGGACCGCCTGCGCCGGAGCCACCTGCTGGGTGACGCCCTTCAGCATGTCCTCGACCTGGGCCAGCGGGGCGGCGAGCTCCGGCGGCAGGTTGTTGATGCCGAACGGCGCGGCCACCGGCTGCGCGACCGGGGCGGCCTGCGCCACCGGCTGCGGTGCCGGGGCGGGCTGCGCCACCGGCTGCACGGCGGCGGCAAGCTGCTCGGCGAGCGGCGCCTCGGCGATGCTCTTGAACGCGATGGGCTCGGCCGAGGCGTTGTCGTCGTGCGTGGGGAGCAGCGGCGCGGCGTAGGCGAGCGCGGGGGCGATCTGACCCGCGGTGCCGATGAGGGCGCCCGCGGCGACCGCGACACCCGCGGCGTTCTTCACGCGGTCGACCGTGGAGATCTCGGCCCGATGCCGGGTGGGCCTGCCGGTCTCGGCGGCGCCGATGAGGTCCATGACGGTGATCGAATCGGGGCCAACCCGGTGCTGCGACAAAGCTCGTCCTTGCGTTCGAACCGACAGAGGAACGGGCGCTTCGGCGAAACCTGTTCGGATAACGTTTCGGCATCCGTCGTGATGGGAACTCTACCCGGTCGTGACCATTCCGCAACCTTCGGATTCCGAGCACGGCGCGCGATCTGGATCACAGCAGGTCATCGGGGAGAGTTGAGGCCGTGATCATCGACGAGATCAGGTTACCGATCGTGCTCGCCCCGATGGCGGGCGGCCCCTCCACGCCCGAACTCACCGCGGCCGTGAGCGACGCGGGCGGGCTCGGGGTACTCGCCGCCGGGTATCTGAGTGCCGAGCAGGTCAGCGCCCGGATCTCCGCTCTGCGGGGGCTCACCTCCGGCTTGTTCGGAGTCAATCTCTTCGCGCCCGGTCCGCCCGCCGCGCCCGCGGTGTACGCGGAGTACCTGGCGGCGCTCGGCGCCCGCTTCGAGGTGGGGGCGGCTCGGCACGACACCGACGACTGGGCCGCCAAGCTGGATCTGCTCGCCGCATCGCCGGTGCCGGTGGTGACGGTGACCTTCGGCTGCCCCTCGGCCGCCGAGATCGCGCGGCTGCACGGGGTCGGGACCGAGGTGTGGGTGACGGTCACCTCCGTGGACGAGGCCGAGCAGGCTGTCGCGGCCGGGGCGGACGTCCTGGTCGTGCAGGGAGCCGAGGCGGGCGGGCATCGCGCCGTCTTCCGCGACGACCGCGCGGACGATGCCGCTGATCCGCTCTCGCTGCTCGCGCTGCTGCAACTGATCGGCGCGGTTCTCGACGTTCCCCTGGTCGCCACCGGCGGGCTCACGACCGGTTCCGGAGTCGCGGGCGCGCTCGCCGCGGGCGCGGCCGCCGCGCAGCTCGGCACCGCCTACCTGCGCTCGCCGGAGGCGGGGACCAATCCGGTGCACCGCGCCGCGATCGGCGGCGCCGCGCCGACAGCGCTCACCCGCGCCTTCACCGGGCGCAGGGCACGTGGCATCCGCAATGCCTTCATGGACGAGTTCGGCGCCGCCGCCCCCGTCGCCTACCCGGAGATCCACCACGCCACCGCGGGCCTGCGCGCCGCCGCCCGGGCCGAAGGCAACCCCGACGCCGTGAACCTCTGGGCAGGCCAAACCCATGCGCTCGCACCCGAACTCCCCGCGGGCGAGCTCACCCGGCAGCTCGCCGCCGACGCGAAGAACGCCCTCACGCGCACCCTCACCCGCCGATTCCCGGCGGGCTGATCTTGTCCCGCCCGCCCGCCCGCCCGCCCGCCCGCGCGCGTGCGGGCGCGCGGGCCACGCGCGTGCGTCCGCGCGGGACAAGGGGCGGCCCGCGCGACCTCATCGCCGCCGCGCGAGCCCGCACGCCGCCCGCTCGACATACCTTCCCCGCGGAACCGCGCGTATTCTCCGCGCATGAGCGGCACCGACAGCACCACGCCCGGCGACGCGCACGCCGCCGACATCGGCGCCATGCTCGCACCGTGGACCGCCGCCATGGGCGCGGACGAGACCGGCTACACGCACCACGTGCTGCGGGTACTCGAACTGTGCGACCTCGTCGCCCCGCCCGGCGTCCCGCGCCCGAGCGACCGCACCGAGTTCCTGGTCGCCGCCGTCTTCCACGACCTCGGCATCTGGTCGGCGGGCACCTTCGACTACCTGCCGCCGTCGATCGAGCTCGCCGAGCGGCACCTTCGCGACACCGATGCGACGGAGCTGATCCCGACGGTCACCGCCATGATCGAGCACCACCACAAGCTCCGGCCCGCCGGTGCGGCCGACGACCCGGTGGAGATCTTCCGCCGAGCCGACGCCGTCGACGTCGAACTCGCCCTGCTCGGCCGCTTCGGCGTCCGCCGCCGCGGCTACCGCGCGCTCACCCGCCGCTACCCGGACGCAGGCTTCCACCGCCGCCTAATCACCCTGGCCGGGCAGCGGCTACGCACCCATCCGACGTCGCCGCTGCCCATGCTGGAGTGGTGAGGAGCTCAGCTGAGCGTGCTGACCTCCAGGTCACCGTCGGCGTACTGCGCCCGCAGCCGCTTCTTGTCGAACTTGCCGACGCTGGTCTTCGGCACCTCGGGGATGAAGGTCCAGCGCTCCGGCAGCTGCCACTTGGCGAACTTGTCCGCGAGGTAGTCGCGCAGCTCGTCCGGCTCGGCCTGCGCGCCCTCGGCGAGCACGATGGCGACCAGCGGCCGCTCGTCCCACTTCTCGTCCGGCACGCCGATCACCGCCGCCTCGGCCACCGCCGGGTGCGCCATGACGGCGTTCTCCAGGTCGACCGATGAGATCCACTCGCCGCCGGACTTGATCACGTCCTTGGCCCGGTCCACCAGCGTGAGGTAGCCGTTCGGGCTGATGATGCCGACGTCGCCGGTGCGCAGCCAGCCGTCGTCGAACTTGTCCGGGTCGATCTCGGCGCCGTCCGGGGCGTAGTAGGAGCCGGTGATCCACGGCCCGCGCACCTCGAGCTCGCCGAGCGACTTCCCGTCGTTCGCGACGACGGCGCCGGAGTCGTCCACCAGCCGCGCCTGCACCGAGGCCGGGAAGCGGCCCTGGCTGATCCGGTAGCCCCACTCCTCCTCGCCGGTCACCCGGGCGGGCGGCTGTGCGACGCTGCCGAGCGGCGAGGTCTCGGTCATCCCCCAGGCGTGCACGATCTTGACGCCGTGCTGCTCCTCGAAGGCCTTCATCATGGCGGGCGGTACCGCGGAGCCGCCGACGACGACCGAGCGCAGGTGGCTGATGTCCTGCGGCTTCGCGGCCAGCCCGGCGAGCACGCCGCCCCAGATGGTCGGCACCGCGGCCGCGAAGGTCGGCTGCTGGTCGGCCATCATCTCCAGCAGTGGCCCCGGCTGCAGGAAGCGGTCCGGCATCAGCACATTCGCGCCGGACATGAGCGCCGCGTACGGCAGCCCCCAGGCATTGGCGTGGAAGAGCGGGACGATGGCGAGCACGTAGTCGCGCTCGGAGAAGTTCATGCTGGCCGGGCTCAGCACCTGCATGGCGTGCAGCCAGTTCGAGCGGTGCGAGTAGACGACGCCCTTCGGGTCGCCGGTGGTGCCGGAGGTGTAACACATGGCGGCGGCGGAGCGCTCGTCGATCACCGGGAAGTCGTAGCTGTCCGGCTGGGCCGCGAGCAGTTCGGTGTAGGAGTGCACCTGCACGCCCGCGGGCGCCTCCAGCGCGGCGGCGTCGCCGTTGGCGACGATGACGTGCCGCACCGTCTTCAGGTTCGGCAGGTACTGGGCGAACATCGGCAGCAGCGTGCCGTCCACGATGACCACCTGGTCCTCGGCGTGGTTCGCCACGTAGACCAGCTGGTCCGGGAAGAGCCGGATGTTCAGCGCGTGCAGCACCGCGCCCATGGCGGGCACCGCGATGTAGGCGACCATGTGCTCGTTGTTGTTCCACATGAAGGTGCCGACCCGGTCGCCGACGTCGATTCCGAGCCCGCGCAGCGCGTTCGCCAGCCGGGCCGATTCGGCGCCGAGCTCGCGGTAGGTCAGGCTCCGCACGCCGGAGCCGGTCCAGGTGGAGACGGTCGAATCCCCGAGGAAGGTCGACGCGTACCGCAGCAACGTCGCCAGCGACAACGGCTCGTCCTGCATGGTGCTCAACATTCGCAAAACTCCCTTCTCGGGGCCCGCGCCCGCCCGCTACCAGCGGTTTTCGGGCATGAGCCAGATCACACCGGCGATGCTACCGAAGGGTAGGCGGTTGGTGTGACGACCGGTAGGAACAACACGGCCGTACCGGAATTGAGGGCGGCTGCCATCGGATCCGAGGAAGGCGGTAGACCGGACCGGCCGCCGGCGACACCCCCTGCGACGCCGCCGACTTCCGATCCGGCCGTCGAGCCGTGTTCCGTTGTAACCCCGCGGCCACCGCGGCGGCCAGTTGTTCGCCGGAGGGCGACCTGATCGAGATGAACCGGAGCGGAACCAAAATGCACGAAATCTCCTGACCTGCTGTTTCTTCACCACGATCGGTGCCCGAGTGCGTGAACAAATGCACATGCAGAATCTTCGCGGGGACTTCATTACGCAAGACCTCGATATGGCCGAAAATCTCGATTCGCTGTCCGCCGTTCTCTTCGGACCTGCGGTTTCAGCACCTAGGCTGGAGGAATGACTTCGCCGTCGATCATCGTCATCGGCGCCGGCTTCGCCGGCCTCGGTCTCGCCATGGAGCTGCGCCGCAACGGACTGCAGAACTTCACCATCCTGGAGCGCGCGGCCGACCTCGGCGGCGTGTGGCGGGAGAACACCTACCCCGGCGCGGCCTGCGACGTGCCGTCCCCGCTCTACTCGTGGTCGTTCGAGCCGAAATCCGACTGGCCGCGCCGCTTCTCGGAGCAGCGCGACATCCACGAGTACATGCGCGGAGTCACGGAAAAGCACGACCTGGCGCGCTTCATCCGGTTCGGCACCGAGGTGACCGACGCCGAGTACGACGAGCGCACCGCCCGCTGGACCGTCCGCACCGCCGCGGGCGACCGCCTGGAGGCGGACGTGCTGATCCCAGCCGTCGGCCAGCTCTCCCGGCCCGCGCTGCCGAACATCCCCGGCATCGACACCTTCACCGGCGCCGCCTTCCACTCCGCCGAGTGGGACCACTCGATCGAGCTCGCGGGCAAGCGGATCGCCTGCATCGGCACCGGAGCCAGTGCCGTGCAGTACATTCCGCGGATCGCCCCCGAGGCCGCGCGGCTGACGCTCTTCCAGCGCTCGGCCGCCTGGGTGCTGCCCAAGCCCGACGTCGAGTACACCGCCGTGCACCACGCCCTCTTCAAGTACCTGCCCCCCACCCGGCTCGCCGAGCGCTTCGCCATCTGGGCCTTCTTCGAGTTCCTCGCCCTTGCCCTCACCGACCTGCCCGCCATCAAGGCCCCGGTGGTCACGCTCGCCGACCGCCACCGGAAAACGCAGGTCACCGACCCCGAGCTGCTCGCCAAGCTCACCCCCGACTACGCCGCAGGCTGCAAGCGCGGCCTCTTCTCCAACGAGTACTTCCCCGCGCTCGCCCGGCCGAACGTCACCGTGGAGACCACCGCCATCACCGAGGTCACCCCCGCGGGCATCCGCACCGCCGACGGCGTCGAGCACGAGGTCGACGTGATCATCTACGGCACCGGCTTCAAGGGCACCGAATTCCTGGCGCCGATCACCATCTCCGGAGTCGGCGGCCGCAAACTCGCCGACGTGTGGGGCGCCGAGGGTGCGCGGGCCTTCCTCGGCCTCTCCGTCCCGCACTTCCCGAACCTGTTCATGATGTACGGCCCCAACACCAATATCGGTGCCGGCTCGGTGATCTACATGCTCGAATCCCAGGCGCGCTACATCCGCCAGGCGGTCCGGCACCTGGCCGAGCGCCCCGGCACCGCCGTCGCCGCCCGGGTCGAGACCGAGCAGGACTGGGACGACTACCTCCAGGGCCGCCTGAAAGACACCCCCTGGAACTTCTGCACCAGCTGGTACCGCAATGCCGCCGGCCGGATCACCAACAACTGGCCCGGCGCCACCGTCCTCTACCGCTGGCGTACCCGCCGGTTCGACCCGGCCGACTACAGCGAATACACAAAGTCCTCGTAGTTGCGGTTCTGCACCCCTGTAGCAATTCTCCAGTAATCTGATGCGCACCGGTTCCGAGCAGGAGGTGCGCGATGCTGTGGGTGCTGCTCGCTGTGCTGATCGTCGCCGTGGCGGGGTTGTATCTGTTGCGGGAGCGGGGGGTTGGGCGGGGCGGCTCCGCCGGGGACGATCCGGAGCTTTCCGTCGGCGACCCGGAGCTTTCCAGGGGCGATCCGGAGCTTTCCGTCAGCGATCCAGGGCTGCGCGCCGGCGACCCGACGTCGCCCGCTCACGAGCGAGGGCTCCTCGCCGATGCTCCGGGCCACCGCGCCGACGATCCGCCCATGCCGCGTCCGGGAACCTCCGATTCGCCCGCCCCCACCCCACGCATCGGTTTCACCCCGGAACACGCACCCGGGCCGCTGTCCCCCGCCCACCACGCCCTCACCCAGCTCAACCAGGCACTCGACGTGCACACGCCCCGAACCGAAGCCGCCCGCCAGGCACTCGAAGCCGCTGCCGACCGCCGCCGCGTAGCCGGCTTCCTCCTCGCCCGCGCCGAAACCGAGCAAGCCGAGCTCACCGCCCGCGAAGGTCTCTACTACATCCGAGCGGCCCGGGTAGCCATGCGCATGAACCCGGGCCCCGAGCTCACCCCCCTCCCCGCCCAAACCGAAGCGGGCGAGATCCCCGAAGCACGAACCCGCACCTTCCGGGGCCACCGAATCGACCTCTCTCCCCACCCCTCTCCGACCACCCCGCACCACCACCCCGGCGGCCGCATAGCCGACCGCCTCATCCCCGCGGGCTGGTACTCCGAGCAATGGTGGCGCCCGGCCCTCGCCACCGGCGCCTGGCCCCCCGGCTCCGACTCCCTCTTCACCGCCCTCTTCTCCGACGCCCCGCAGCCTCCCCGTCCCGGAGCCGGAATCGGCCTCGACCGCAAAGAGCCCGCCGAACCGGGCCGGCCCCCGACCTCCGCGCCTCCCGCGCAAAGCCAACCAGCCGAGCCCCCTTCCTTCCCCGTCACCGGCCCCGCAGGCGACCACCCGGCCAACCCGAATTCGGCAACCGAGTCGAAAGCTCCACCACCCGAGCGAGATTCGCCTCCCCACCACAACGAACCCCACCCCGGCGGCCCCGACCCAACCCAACGAGACCTCCCCTACGACGACCCCCAATACCGCGCCAACGGCTACGGCATCACCGCCGCCCACCCCGCCCCCGGCAACAACGGCGCCGAGTACAACGGCGCCACCCGCAACGGCCACCGCCCCCACGGCCCCCGCGGCTACGAAGACCTCGGCGGCTACGAAGGCGGCGCCTACGACTCGGGCGGCCTCGACCCGCCCTACTGACCCCACCCACGATGCGGCTCCCAGCACCCCCACCCGGTAGACTGCCGCCTACCCGGACCGCCCAGCGGCCCCGGCCCCGCCCTCGTAGCTCAGGGGATAGAGCACGGCTCTCCTAAAGCCGGTGTCGCAGGTTCGAATCCTGCCGGGGGCACGTAGAACATGGGCAACTGTGGTGGTCGCTTGCGTACCACCGGGTTGCCCCGTGCGGCCGCCGCTGTGCGCTGGTGGCGGCACGGGGGCCGGTTTGGGGGGTGTGGCCGGGGTCAGCGTGCCAACGGCTGTGACGGCGGCGGGGAGTGTTTCTTCGGTCAGTGTGGCGTAGATGGTCACGTGTTTGTTGGTGTGGTCGTAGACGATCTTGATGCCGAATGCCTCGTATAGGTCGCGTTGTAGGACGTCGGGTGCGCGAGTGAGATGCAGCGCTAGGCGGGGCAGGTTGTCGAGGAGTGCGGGTTCGTCTGGTTGCTGGTGGGCGGCTTGTTCGCGCAGGATGTCCAGCTCGGCGTTCTTGGTCCGGCGTTGTTGTTCGAGTTCGGCGTAGCGGTGGCGGAGCCGTTCGGCCCAGGCGTCGGCCAGCTCGTCGCCGCTGGTGATCGGTCGGGATTCGCGTTCATCGAGGAGGTTGTCCTGGCGTCGGGCGATCTCGGTCAGGGTCTTCTCGATCGCGGTGACCCGCTGCGCGATGTCGTTGCCCTTGTGCGATGCCTGCCCGCGTAGCTGGTGGCGGAGCAGGGTGGTGCGGTCGGGGCCGAAGACCCGCTCGTTGAAGAAGGTCTCGAGGCAGTCGAGCAGCTTGTCTTCGCGCACGTACACCGAGCGGGGGTGGTCGGTGTATTCCTCAGGTTTGCCGACGAGGTCGAGTTTGGGCTGGCAGGTGTAGTAGCCGTAGCCCTTGCGGGTCTTGCCGAACATCCTCTTGTTGCACTGCTTGTGATGGACGTAGTAGCGGAGCACGTAGGTGCGGTGGGTGTCGGGGTGGGTGTTCCTTCCGCCCATCCGTGACCCCTGGCGGGCGGTCCGGTGCTTCTGCACCGTTTCCCACATCGCGCGGGTGACCAGGGGCTCGTGGGTGGGCTCGGGTGACCAGACCCATTTCTCGGGAGGGTTGAGCGCGCCGCCCTTCTTGCTGGCGCGGCGGTTCCACACCATGTGGCCGGTGTATTTCGGGTTGACCAGGATTTCGCGGACCGACGACGGTGTCCATCGTCCCCGCGCCCGTTTGCCGCTGTTGGGCTGTGGTGGCGGGAAGCGGTCGGGGTCGGTGTTGAGCCGGTCCGAGATCACCTGGTAGGCGAGTCTCTCGTCGTGGCGCAGCTGGTAGATCCGCACCACTGCGGGCGCGCGTTCGG
The DNA here is from genome assembly GCF_021183625.1 of Nocardia asteroides. NCBI lineage: Bacteria > Bacillati > Actinomycetota > Actinomycetes > Mycobacteriales > Nocardiaceae > Nocardia > Nocardia asteroides. The sequence goes on along the minus strand of NZ_CP089214.1, from coordinate 4,646,246 downwards.
GGTCCACGATGAGCCGGGATTTGGTGCGGCCTTCCTCGCGTTTGGCCGCGACGGGGTGTGGCACTTTCTCGTTGAGGTAGCCGTGGCAGGCTTTGCCGATGTTCCATCCTTGAACGGTGTGTTCGCGGAAGCCTTCCCAGGACTGTTCGAGGGTGTGGCGCAGGAACCACTCGGCGACGCCTTGTTTCATGCGGCGTACGAGGATCTGGGTGGCGCGCTTCTCCGACAGCGAGATCGGTCCCTCGTCGGCGGCGAACAGCGGCACCCCGACTTTTTCCAGCTCGTGTTCGAGCTGGGTGGACTGGTGGGTCCAGCGGGCGGCGCGTTCGATCTCTTCGACCACGACCGCTTCGAACCGGCGGTGGGGGTGGCGGGCCTCGGCCATCAGGTCGGCCAGGCCGCCGTCTCGCGGGATCGGGATGTCGAACGCCTCGTGCGCGTTGCCCAGTCCACGCAGTTCGAGGTCTTTGCGAGAGGATTCCACGTCGTAGAAGAAGGCGACGATGACGAACCCGTTCGGCAACACCTTGCGGCAGTTGTCGAGCTGGCGTGGCAGCGACAACGTGGGATCCTGCAAATCGCGCGTGGAGGTGCGCAGGAACACCGCGACCGGGACCGGGGACGAGCCACCTACCCCGAGCAGGTCAGCGCCGTCGGACCCGGCGAGGGTGGGCAGGCTCATGCCGCGTTCTCCTCGTCCCTGTCGAGGGCCAGTGCGTCGAGATCGACAACCTCGACGGTTGCCGGGTTCTGGTCGTGGCTGTCGAGCCAGCGCAGCAGAGCCGTTATGGCGCGGGCTTGGCGCTCAGCGGTGCGTTTGGCCTCGGCCCCGGTGACGTAGCGGATCTGGAACGACGCCGTCAGCCCATCAGCACGGGCGTCGACTTCCATCGGCGCCCCGTCGCGGTTGCGGGAACGGCGAGCGCGCCTGTTCAACGGAATCACCACTGCCTCGTCCGAGAATTCCTGGTCCATGAATTCCTCTCCTTGTTGCACCGCACCGGGCCGATGAACGGGGCCGGGCGGTGCCTGTTTCGTGGTTGTGGAACTGAGTCGGTGACCGGGCGACCCCGGTCACGGGGGTCCATGAACGCTCCGTAGCGGGCGGGTCGTCAAATGCCTTCTCCTCGACCGTTTCTGCCGGATCGACCGCCGAAACCCACCCCGGGGGCCGAACCGCGCGGATTACGGCGGCCAGGGCCGTTCTGGCGGGGGCGAACGGGCATCGCCCTGCTCGGGTTGGTTCTGGCGCTGGTCGGATCCGGGGTCGTGGATCGGGGTGGCGACAGGGACGGGAACGGGCGGACGGCCAGCGCGGTGGTGGTGGCGGTGGTGGTTGTGCCCGGCGGCGGCGGGGTGGGCCATCGGTCAGGCGGCTCGTCGGTCGTGTCTCTGCTCGGGGTGCCCGCCGGTCTCGGTGTCGGCCTCACCGCGGGCGAAGTCGGAGGCGACGTGTCCACCGGAGGTGCTGGGCTCGGTGAGTGGTGGCAGGGAGTCGATGTCGATATCGGTGCCGGGGTCGTCGGTGAGGGCGGCCAGTTCGCCGGGATCGGTGGTGATGAGCGCGTTCTCGGTGTGGGAGGCCAGAGATCCGAACACCGCCCGGTCGGTCCCCCCGATCGCCAGCAGCCCTGAACCGCGTGCGGCCGAGAGCAGGAACTGCTGCTCGCCGTCGGAGAGGTGGAACGCGGTAGCGACCTCGTCGATGGCTTGGGGTGCCTGGCGCAGCAGGACCTGGGTGGCGGCGTTGGACACGATCGCGCGCCCCAGCTCGGTCGAGCACACGTCCGCGCAGTCCTGGGTGGCGACGGTCAATCCCGCCCAGTGTTTGCGGAAGCTCTTCGCCGCCCGGAACAGGAACGCCGCTCCGGCGGGCTGGCGCATGAGCAGCCATGCCTCGTCCACGGTGATCATGCGGGGCCGCCGCTGTGCCGGGTTCGATACCCGCCGCCAAGTGGCGTCCAGCACGAGCAGAGTGCCGATGGTTTTCAGCTCCTCGGGCAGCTCGCGCAGCGAGAACACGATCAGCCCGCCCTCGGGCTGCGTGGTGGTCGGCCCGTCGATCAGCCCTGCGTAGGCACCCTGGCCGACGTAGGGGTGCAGCCCGGCGGCCAGCTCGGTCGCGGCGGGCGAGGCGAGCTGGTCGAGTTGGTCGCGTAGCCCGGTCAGGGTGGGTGCGGGCCGGGTCCAGGTGGCGGGGTCGTCGGTGATCCCGGCGGCGGCGTAGGTGGCGGCCAGCGCGGCGTCCAGGGCAGATCGCTGTGCGGCGGTCTGCTCGCCGAGTAGCACCTGGGTGAGGGTGTGGAGGAAGAGTTTGCGCCGGGTGAGGGCGTCGGCGGGGGCGCTGCGGCGGCCGTCGGATCGGGTGTGGATCTCCAGATCGAACGGGTTGATGCGCACGCCGGGTGCGCCGAGGCGGATGTGGGTGCCGCCGACCGACTCGGCCAGGCGGCGGTATTCGTCCTCGGGGTCGATGACGACCTGTTCGATCCCGCGATAGAGCGCTCGCAGGATCTCGGTCTTGACCAGGTAGGACTTGCCCGCACCGGAGCGGCCCAGCACGACGAGGTTGTGGTTGTGGGCCTCGGGGCCGAAGCGGTCGACGAACAGCAGCCCGGCGGCGGCGTCGCGGCCGTAGAGGACACCGTGGGGGCGGTCTGCTTGGGCGGGGTCGGCGGCGGGCAGTTGGGGTGAGTCGAAGGGGAATGCCGCGGCGAGGGCGGTGGTGTCGAAGGTCCGCTGCACCCGGATCAGGTCCGTCCCGAGCGGCAGTGTGGTCGCCCACGCTCGAGCGGCGCGGTAGGACAGGGTGCAGGTGTCCACGAGCAGGCTTGCGGCCAGGGCGCGGACGGCGGCGACTTCGTCGGCCAGTTCGGTTTCGGAGGTGGCGTGCACGGTGAGGTAGACCCCGACCCGGAACAGGCGTGCTTCGGCGCGGGCGACCCGCGCGGACAGCTCGGCGGCGTCTTCGACGGCGACATCGATCTGGGGGTCGGTCAGTCGGCCCCGGCTGATGTCCTGCATCCGGGAGGACTCGAGGCGTGCCTGCTGGCGGCGCAGACGGGTGGCGGCGGTGGCCGGATCGACGGGCTCGATGTGCACCGCGACCTCGACCCGGCCGGAATGGGAGAGCAACGGCGCGAGCCAGCCGGCGGTCACCTCGCGCGGGTATCCGGTGACCGCGAGCGTCGAGGTCCAGTCCGAGCCGATCTCGAGGTGCCGGGTGCCGATGGTGAGCGATTCCGGGGCGAACCGGTCGATGCCCGCACCGAATGGATCCGGTGTCGTGGTGTCGATGTCGGTGGTGATGACCGTGTCGGCGGCGGTGATATCGGCGGCGGCTGAGACCAGGCCCTCGGGGTTGGTGCAGCTGGTCAGCACGGCGGTCGCGGCGACGTGATCGAGGGCGGTGACCGAGATACCGAGTGGGGACAGGACGTCGGCGGCCTCGCTCATGCGGCGCAGCAGCCGGGACTCGGCCGCCCGGCGGGCACCGCCCGACAGCGCCCGCCGGGAACGGCCCCGGCCGGGCAGCCGCGCGCGCAGCCCGGTCGTTGCCAGGGTGTCGGTCTGCTCGCGCCAGACGAGCAGCACCTGCCGGTGGGTCGGGTTCTCGCGGGTGATCAGCTCGGCGAGATGATCGGCATGGTCGATCGCTGCCGCGGCGAGGTCGGGTGACATCTGCTCGGCGGCGGCGTGCAGGCCGGTGATGTGCTCGGTCAGGTCCAACCGGGCCGAGCGCACCAGGATCTGCACCGGCTGGCGCAGGGTGTGTAGCCAGCCCGCGAGCTGACCCACCAGGCTGTCCTGTTCGGCCGGGGTCCGCAGGCTCAGGTTGAGGGTTCCGGCGACGGCGATGACAGCGAGGCCGTCGGCGCCGAGGTCGATCACCGCGACACCGCCCCCTGCGCCACCGCTGGCGGTCACCGACTCCGGGAGCCGGGCCGCTTGCGCGGTCAACGGGGCCAGGCTCGGTGGGCGCGTCCGGGTTCTGGTGGTGCGGTGGGTGATCCAGCTCGGGGACGGCTGCATAGGGGTCTTGACGAGGTGGCGTGGCCGGAGGCGGTGGCCGATGGCGGCCACGAGCAGCAGGTCGGCCGACAGGCCGTCGCGGCGGGTGAGGACCGCGACCGCGACCACGACGAGCACCGGGGCCGCGACGGCGGCGAACACCGCCGGGGCGATGACCGTCCGGGTCGCGGCCCACCCCGAGTACAGCAGCAGGGCGGTGGTGGCGAGGACGGCGAGCTGGCGGGCGGTGAAGGGGCCCAGGATGCGGTCGGAGCGGTCGACGTCGGCGGGGATGCGCACGAGGGTGCTCATCGCAGGGTGCCTCCTCTCGGCGGGCGGGGTGCGCGGCGGCGCACGGGCAGGTCGGGCATGGGCAAATGCAGCTGCCGCCCGGCCGGACGCGCCGGTGCTGGCGGCCTTGGTGGGTTCGGCGGCGGTGGAACGGGTCTGACCCGGGTCACCGGGAACGGCAGCGGGTACTGCCCGCTGCGGGTCGGGCGGAGACGGGCGTAGGGATCGGCCGGGGCGGGCTCGGTGAAATCGAAGGCGAGCTGCTGCGGTGCCGCCCGGCGGCCAGGACGCTCCGGCGGCGGCGGGGGCGGGGGTGTGGCGCGAACCCGGCGCACCGGGATCGGGAGCGGGTACTGGCCCCCGGCCCCGGCGCGGATGCCCCGGTAGGCATCCGGTGGGGTGAAGTCGAACGCGAGCTGGCGTCCCCTCGGCGTGCGGGCAGGGCGCGGCGGCGGGGTGCCGGTCGCCTCGGCCGGTGCCGGGCCGGGTCGCCGGGTGACGCGGCGCACCCCGTCCAGGGGCAGCATCAACTGCCCGTCTCGCGTCGAGCGGACCCGCGCGAACGGGTCCCTGGTGCTGGCGGCGGCCGTGCGCGGTGCTCGCGGGGGACGAGCGGATCGTGGAGTCCGCGGTGCCGAGGCCGCCGGGGTGGCGGTTCGGGCGCTGCTCGCCGAGGCTCCTTTGAGCAGGCCGAGGGTCTTGTAGGCGATGAATCCCCGCGCCATCGACCCGACGAACGAGCGGCCTTGGCCGATCTTCAGCACCGACAGCAGCCATGTCGGGGTCTTGATCAACAGGAACATCAGCGCCAGAGCCACGGTCGTGTCCGCGATCTCGTTGGCGTCGGGGCCGAAGAGGTGCCATCCGCCCGGGGTGAGCAGCACCCGCAGCACGATCACCAGCGTCAGCGACTGCACGACCTGGATCCCCAAGCACGCCGCGAACGAACGCCACCACCAGCGCGCTACACCGTCGATGCCGGGCAGTGCATGACACATCAGAGCCAGCGGGGCGGCGACGATCAGCAGGATCGTGATGGTGACTCGCACGACGTAGCTGATGAGCAGCACGAGCAGCATCACCACCAGCGCCAGGTTCAACAGCAGGAAGAAGCCCCGGCTCTGCGTGCCGGTCACCGCGAGCTCGGTCAGCGCTCGGGCGGCCGAGCCGGAGTCGACACCGTCTCCGGCCACCGCCGCAGCGAGGGCGTTGGCGAACCCGATCGCCGCCGTGGCGATCGTCATGCTCAACGCCCCGGTGACGAACCCGGCAACCAGCCGGGGCACGAGCTCACGGATCGACCACCGGGTCTGCAGGGTCTCCCGAGCCATCAGCAGCACCCCGGCCGCCATCACCACCAGCACGTACAGGGCGGTCACGAGTTGCCACGACTGGTCCCACAGCGCACCGATCTGCGGGATCGAGCCGGGCTCGGGAGTCGTGAGCAGAGTTTTCGAGAGCAGCTCGAGCAGCGGGTTGAGCGCGGTCTCCACGATCCGCTGGAAGAACCCGTCGATCGCGTTCTCCACACACCCGTTGATGTTGGTGACCCCGCACTCGGCCGAACCCGAACCCGAACCCGGTCCGGGTGCCGGGGTCGTCGTGCCCGGTGTTGCCGGGGCGGGCGTGGCCGGGCTCGGGGTGGTGGAGGGCGGAGTCACCCACCGTGGCGGCGCAGTGGTCGGGGGCGGCGGAGTGGACGCCGGGGCGGGTGTGGCCGGTGTCGGGGTGACCGGGACGGTCGGTGTCGCGGGTTGGGCGGCGGCACCGGCCGCGCCGAGAACGGCGATCAGAACCGCGGCGAGTACCGCCGCTAGGGCGGCGGCAGCGGTGCGCGTGGCCGGTGAGATTCGGACGGGTGCGGGCGGGGCCTGGGCCGAGGCGTGCACGGTCAGGCTCCGATGATGGACTTGAGCACGGCGACGATGACCGGTGCCAGCATCGCCAGCGCGTAGCCGAGGCAGGCGGCACGGAACGCGGTCTTGGCCTTCTCGATCTCGGACGGATCACCGCCACCGAGCAGATAGCGCGCCCCGGCGACGGTCAGGAACAGCGTCGCCAGCCCGGCGAGGATCCCCACGATCCAGTTGCGCGCGTTGTCGATCACCTCCCCCAGCGACGAGACGATCGCCAGTACCTCCGTGTGCGGCGGTGCCGCCGAGGCCGATCCGGCGAGCAGGCCCAGAAGCGCCAGGGTCGTGCCCAGCACCGCGAGCGGTCGAGTCCAGCGCCGCCCGTGTCGAGCCGATGTCTGGGGCGCCGCACCGAGATTTCCCTGGTTGGTGTTCATGCCGCCACCTGCCCGTGCTCGGTGCTCGCCTGCGCCGAGGTCACCGGGTGCCGGTTCGGCCGGCGGCCTCGCCGCGGTGACCGGTCCGGCGGTGCGAGGGCGGTGACCGCCTCGGCTTCGACCGTGCTGGTGCGCCCGGGGTCGCGGGCGCGGTCGGACAGCCACGCCAGCAGGGCGCGTTCGGCGCGGGGTCGCTGCTTGCGCAGCTTCCACAGCGACACACCGCGTTCAGCGGCCAAGCAGGTCAGCGATCGGCCTTCCCACCGCGACGCGGCGATGAGTTCGGCGGCGTCGGCGGAGATCACTCCGGCGGCCACGGCTTGGGCCAGGACGGTCTCGGGATGGCCCGGTTCGGAGACCATCGCCCGCACCCGCACCCGCTCCCCGAGCGGGGCCAGGTCGTGGTCGAGGTCGCCGACCACCGTCGCGCCGCTTCGCTGTTGGGTTGCCGCTTTGAGGACGGCGCGGTAGGCACCCCAGCGCAGCCGATGCCACACCCCCGGGGATTGCAGGCCCACGCGCGGCAGGTGGGACAGGAACGCGGTCAGCACTTCGGACTCGAGGTCGTGGCGAGTGGTGGTGTTCGACGTCGTGTACGCGCTGGCGGTGCGCGACAGCATCGGCGCGGCCAGTCCGGCGCACACCAGCATCGCGCCCTCGTCCTGGGCGCGGACTCGTTCGAGCAGCCACACCCAGATCGCGTCGACTTCGGCCATCGGCGTCGCCGAGTCCCACAGCCGCTCACGCAGCGCCGCCCACGTCCGCACCGGACCGCCGCGAGCGGACTCCGGTGTCGGCACCGGGCGCGGATCGGTGGGCAGCGCCCCGGCGGCGATCTGCTCGAAACCGGACCGCACCACAGCCAGCGGCGAGCCCGGCTTCTCGAGGAGTGCCCCATATTTCACGACGTGTGAATTCGTCACCACGAATCTCCTTGATCGATCGCAAACTTCCGACCTCACAAGGACACCGAACACCCCTATCCGAAATGCATCCGAACCCTATCCGAACCACATCCAGAAGCCACCCGAAACATATCCGAGCCCTATCCCGGTGCGAGCTGGCTGATATCGCGCTACGCAACAAACACTCTCAACAGTCGGAGTGACTGTGAGAGGGTTGCCCCCTCTTAGCAGGCCAAATACATGTTCGGATAGATCCAGGATGTGACTTGGATATATTTCAGATAGCACGCGGATAGACCCCCGCTCCTCCTGGGCAACCATTGGAAAATTTCCTCGGGAAATTTTGACCGCACCCTCTTACCGAGCGGCGCTCCGGCGCGTCCTTTTCGGCTCCCGAGATTCTCAGAAAATAGTTTCGAGCGTCGTGTCCCGATTTCGGCTTTTTGGCGGAAGTTAGCGAGTACACACCGCTCTCTCGCTCAGGAGGCCGTCATGTCCGCCCGTTCCCGCCGACCTCGTTCCACCTCCGCCGCCGTGCGGGTTCCCTCGACTCTGTGGGCGCTGGGGCCCGCCCCGCTCGATCCCGGCGACCGCTGGCCCGGCCCGGTCCTGGCGCAGACGATCGCCGAGTTCTCCGCGCCGGGATCGCGGGTGATGCTGCTGGGCTGGCCCGCTCCGACCGTCCGGGGTGCGCTGCGGATTATCGAGCCCGACACCGCCGACGCGCTCGCCGCGGTTGGTGAGCTGGACCGCCACGGCCTCGACGCCCCGGCCGACCGGAGCTTCTCCGGGGAGCCGGTGGATCTGGTCGTGGCCAGCCTGCTCGCCGATCACCTCGACCCGATCGCCGCCGCCGAGGACGTCACCTCGCTCGCGACCGACGTGATGGCATCGGACGGTTTGCTGGTCGTTCTCTCGCGCTGCCGCCACAGCGCCTCCGGCGTCCTGGAGGACCCCGCCGGTTCGGTCGTCGCCGCCGCGCAGGCCGCCGATCTGCTCTACCTCCAGCACATCATCGCCGCGCCCGTGCGCGGCACCGCCATCACCGCCGCGCCCGCCGATCCGGCCCCCTCCGGCCTCGCGCGCCACCGGGTCGCCCACACCGACGTCTTCGTCTTCCTCCAGCCCGCCCATGTCTGAGCCCGCACGCCATTCGCCCCGCCCGAACCGCGATCCGAAGGACGCCGCCATGACTTTCGACCATGCCGCCGCGCCCACCGGCCCCGACTCCGCGATCCCCTCCCAGATCGGTTCCACCGCCCCGCCGGTGTCGGTGTGGGCGACGGCCCAGACCGCGCCGACAGCGCAGCGGCGGGGCCGATACCACCCCGGCAGCACCGCTCATCCCGCGAAGATGTTCCCCGCCATCGTGCAGCACGCGGTCGAGACCTATACCCGCCCCGGGGACCTCGTGCTGGACCCGATGTGCGGGATCGGTACCACGCTGGTGGAGTCCCTGTATCTGGGCCGCCGCGCGGTCGGCGTCGAGTACGAGTCGCCGTGGGCGGAGCTGGCGCGCGCCAACATCGGGCTCGCTCGCGAGGCCGGGATCAAGCTCGACGCCGAGGTGTACCACGGCGATGCCCGCAAGCTGGGTGAGCTAATCCCGGCCGAGTTGCGTGGCCGGGCGAGTCTGGTCATCACCTCCCCGCCCTATGGCGATTCCCTGCACGGGCACGTGCGCGCCAACGGCGCTGAGCCGATACGCAAAACCAACCACCGCTACGGCCGGGTGCTGGACCGGGGCAACCTCGCCAACGTCGGTCTCGGCCGCCTGCTCACCGGGTTCACCAAGATCCTCGCCGGGGCGGCCGAATACCTCGCTCCCGGTGGTCATGTCGTGATCACCGCGCGGCCGTGGCGGCAGCACGCCGAGCTGGTGCCCCTGCCGAGTCACCTCTACACCTGCGGCGAGCTGGCCGGGCTCGTGCCGGTGGAGCGGTGCGTGGCCCTGCTGGGCCGCCTCACCGAGGGCGAGCTCGTGGCTCGGTCGAGCTTCTTCCAGCGCGACTTCGTCGTCAAACAGCGCGCCGCCGGATTGCCGATCCACCTCATCGCCCACGAGGACGTCGTCGTTCTCCGCAAGCCCGACGCCGCCGAGGCCACCCACGCGGTCGAGCGTCGCCGCGCGAGCGGCCGATTCCCCTTCGGCACCGCCGCGACGCTGCCGCCGCGCGATGCCAGCGGCCCGGGATCGGTGGCCGCGTGAACACCGCACCCAACCCCGAACAGGGATGGCTGGGCCGGGCGCTACTCGCGCCCGGCACGACGCTGCGCGATCTGGGCGAGGCGATCGGACATGCACTCGGGCCGGTGTCGGTCCTGAGCGTGGCCGGGGCCGTGCTCGCGGTCCTCGCCGCGGCGCGAATTCTCACCGAAGCACGTCGGCGCCGGCTGAGTGCACGTGCTCGCCAGATCACCGTGCTCACCCCGCCCGAAGTCGACGCCAAGGGCGCGCTCGCGTTCTGGGCGCACCTCATCGGGCAGCTGCGCCCGGCCTGGGCACGGGTGCTGTGGGGGCAACCGCATCTGGGGTTCGAGTACACCGTCACCCCGGAGCAGGGGGCCGCGATCCGGCTCTGGGTGCCCGGTGTGATCCCGCCCGGACTCGTCGAACGCGCCATCGCCTCGGCCTGGCCCGGCGCGCACACCGACACCCTCACCCCCGCCGGGCCCCCGCTCCCGGTCGCGGTGGAGGGCGTGCGGCGGGTCGTGGCCGGGGGCGAACTGCGGCTCGGACGCCGCGAAGGGTTGCCGTTGAGTACCGATCACTCCGGAGATCTGGTGCGCAACCTGATCACCGCCGCCGACGACCTCGGCCCCGGACAGGCCGCCTGCGTGCAGATCCTCGCCCGCCCGGTCACCGGCCGCCGCGTCGCGCGAGCCACCCGCGCCGCGGCGAGCACCACCACCCCGGTCGGCGTCGTGACCGGACTGCTCCGCGAGGCCCTGGACCTGCTCACCCCCGGCACGGTCGCCACCCGCGCCTCCCACACCCCAGCCGGGGTGGCAGGTGCGAGGCACGCCGACCGCCAGACCTCGCTGGAGTTCAGCGCCGCCGCCCGTGCCGCAGCGGCCAAAGCCCGGGGCGCGCACTGGGAGACCGTGGTCCGCTACGCCGCCTCGATCCCCGTCTCCGACGACCCCGGCGAGGCCGCGCCGAGAGCGCAAGCGCGCTCGGTGGCGCGCGGTCGCGCCGACGCTCTCGCCACGGTGTTTGGGGCGTGCACCGATCACAACTACTACCGGCGACGGCCTCGCCTACGCCTCGAGCGGTTGATCCGGCGCAGGCACCTTGGGCGTGGGGATGTGCTGTCGGTGCCCGAGCTGGCCACGATCGCGCATCTGCCCACCGACACTGGGCTACCCGGCCTGCAGCGCGCCGGTGCCCGTGCCCTGTCCCCCGCACCGGAGATCCCGGTCGGCGGGGAGCACACGAAGCCGCTGGGCACGGCCGATACCGGGACGCGCCGCCCGGTGGCCGTCAAAATCTCCGACGCCCGCCACCACCTGCACATCCTCGGCCCCACCGGTGTCGGCAAGTCCACCCTGCTGGCGCGCACGATCCTCGATGACGCCGAGGCCGGGCGCGGGGTGATCGTCATCGACCCCAAGGGCGACCTCGTCACCGACATCTTGTCCCGGCTGCCGGTGCGGATGGGTGAGCGGGTGGTGCTCTTCGATGCCGACTCCTCCGCCCCGCCGCCGTGCGTGAACCCCCTCGACATCGGCCGGATCGGGCGCGCGGGAATGGATCTGGCGGTCGACAACCTCGTCACCGTGTTCCACCGGATCTTCCACCAATGGTGGGGGCCACGCACCGACGACATCATGCGCGCCAGCCTGCTCACCCTGTGCGCCCAGCCCGGCACCGCCACCCTGGCCGACCTGCCCCGGCTGCTCACCGAGCCCGCCTTCCGCGCCCGGGTCACCCGCACCACCAAAGACCCGGTCCTGCGCGGGTTCTGGGACAGCTACGAGACCCTCTCCGACACCGGCCGTGCCCAGCTCACCGGGCCGCTGCTCAACAAATTGCGGGCGTTCCTGTTGCGCCCGTTCGTGCGCTCGGCCATCGCGGGCGGGCCCTCCACCGTCGAGTTCGCCGACATCCTCGACCAGGGCGGGATCTGCCTGGCGCGCCTGCCGAAAGGCTCGCTGGGAGAGGAGACCTCCCGCCTGGTCGGGTCGCTGCTGGTGGCCCGGACGTGGCAGGCGGTGACCGCGCGGGCGCGGGTGCCCGCCGCTGATCGGCCCGACGCGGCTCTGGTGCTGGACGAGGCACAGAACTTCCTCAACCTGTCGACGCCGATCGAGGACATGCTCGCCGAGGCCCGGGGACTGCGGCTGTCGCTGCTGCTGGCCCATCAGAACCTCGGCCAGCTCTCCCGGGAGCTGCGTGACGGCATCTCGGCCAATGCCCGCAACAAGATCGTCTTCGCCGTCAGCCCCGACGACGCCCGCGACCTGGCCCGCCACACCGAGCCCTGGCTCTCCGAGCACGACCTGTCGCACCTCGACGCCTTCCACGCCGCCGCCCGCCTGCTGGTCGACGGCCGCAACGCCCGCCCCTTCACCCTCACCACCCGGCCCCTGCACCCGCCGATCCCGGGCCGCGCCCGCGAGATCGCCGCCGCCGCCCAAGCCCGGCTCACGGCCGCACCCGCCACCTCCCCGCAGCCCTGACCCGCCCAGCCCAGCCCAGCCCAGCCCAGCCCAGAGGAAGGCTCCCGGACCGATGATTTCCCGTCCCGACAGGCAAGCCGACACCCGTGCCCCGCGCCCGGCCTGGTCATCGACAATGCCGCCGGAGAACAGTTCGGTGGTGCGGGCGTTGACCGGGCGCGACCGCTGGATTCTGCGCATGGTCTACGAGCACCGGGTCCTGACCACCGGCCAGCTCGCCGAGTTGGCATTCCCGACCGCCAAGATCGCCCGCCGCCGCCTGCCCATTCTGCACACCTACCGGGTCCTGGACCGCTTCCGGCCGATGCGCACTCGCGGCAGCGCCCCCTACCACTGGACCCTCGCCCCGGCCGGAGCGGCGATCCTCGCCGCGGAAGCCGGAGTCAGTGTGCGAGAGCTCGGCTACAACCACCAGAGCACGCTCTCGGTCGCCCACAGCCTGCACCTGACCCACACCCTCGGCGTCGCCGAATGGTTCACCGCCCTGCTCACCCACCCCCACGGCGGGCAAGTGGTCCGGTGGTGGTCCCAGACCCGCTGCCAACGGCTCTGGGGCGACCTCGCCCGCCCCGACGCCCACGGCCGCTACACCCACGGCGAAGACCTGCTCGACTTCTTCCTCGAATACGACCTCGGGACCACCTCCCTGCCCCGGGTCGCGGCCAAGCTGCACGGCTTCGCCGAACTCGCCCGCACCACCGGCGTCGTCGTTCCGGTCCTGCTGTGGGTACCGACCACGCTGCGAGAGGCCAATGCCCGTGTGGCTCTGCGCCGGACGTGGGAGCGGTTGCCCGATCCCGAAGCGGTGCCGGTCGCCACCGCCGCCGCAGAATTCCTCGGCTCGATCCCCGGCACCAGCCCGGCCGATCAGGTGTGGCTGCCGCTTCACACCGACACCGGCCGCAGGTACCTGCGCGAACTCAGCACCCTCTGGCCGCAACGGACCCCACTGCAAGACAGCCTGGACCCGGAGTCGATCTGGGCACCGTCGAGCGGAACCGTCGCTCTGGCCCCTCCGCCACCGAGCCTCCCGGCGTCGGAGCTGTGGTGAGGTAGCGATGCTGGTCAAGGCACTCGGAGCGGGATTCGGGGCGTGGGTGTTCCTCACGGTCGTCATCGCGGCCGTGGTCAGCGCCGTCGTCGTCTTCGACCACGCGCTCACCCCCGCCCCGGGGACCTCGACCGGCACCGGCTCGACCCCGAGCACCGAAGCCGACCAGGACATCCCGGCGGAGATGCTCGTGCTCTATCAGGCCGCTGCCGGGGACTGCCCCGGCCTGGATTGGTCGGTGCTCGCGGCAATCGGCAAGGTCGAGACCGACCACGGCCGCTCACCGCTTCCCGGCGTGTCCTCGGGCGAGAACGCCTCCGGCGCGGGCGGCCCGATGCAATTCCTGGCACCGACCTTCGACTCCGTCGTCAGCCGCCATCGGCTGCCTCCGGGTGGCGCGAGCCCGCCCTCGCGCTACAACCCCTCCGACGCGATCCACGCTGCCGCGTTCTACCTCTGCGACTCCGGCGCCCCCGCAGACCTGCACGCCGCGATCTTCGCCTACAACCACGCCGACTGGTACGTCACCCAAGTCCTCGACCAGGCCACCCGCTATCGCAGCGGCGACTGCCACGCTGCCTCGCCCGCGCCCCCGGCTGCCGCCCGGGTGATCGCCTTCGCCTGCGCCCAGCTCGGCCTGCCGTATGTGTGGGGCGGCAACGGACCCGAGGTCAACGGCGGCTGGGACTGCTCCGGACTCACCCAAGCCGCCTACCGAGCCGCCGGAATCTCCCTCCCCCGCACCACCTACAACCAGGTCCACACCGGTGCAACCATCCCCGAGGACCAGCTCGCACCCGGAGACCTGCTCTTCTACAGCACCGACGGCGACGTCCACCACGTCGGCATCTACCTCGGCGGCGGCCAGATGGTGCACGCCCCCACCTTCTCCGAGCCGGTTCAAATCTCGCCCTACCGGTGGAAAGGCGACGACTACTACACCGCCACCAGGCCCACCCCCGCCCACGACGACTCCCGCCCCACCTCCTGATCACCTCACACGGACGGAGAACCCCCATGCACCACCACCAAGACCATCGCCGCCGCGCCGCGCTGGCACTGTGCGCGGCCATCGCCGCGACCACCGCCACGGCCGGTGTCGCCACCGCTGAACCGACACCGGGCCGCGATGGGGCGCAGTGCCCGCGCTGGACCGCGCTGCTGGTACCGGGCACCTACGAGACGGCCCCCGCCACCACCGGACAGGCCATGCCCGGGATCCTCACCCAGCTCGGGGTGTCACTGACCGCCCGCTACGGCAGCGACATCGAGGTCCGCACGCTCACTCCGACAGCCAGCGGTGCCGGTTCGGTGAGCGGAGCAGAACTCACCGCGGCGTTCTCGGAGCTGTGCTCGGACACGCGAGTCGTTCTGGCCGGCTACGGCCAGGGCGCCGAGGTCACCGGCGACCTCGCCACCAGCATCGGCAACAACAAAGGTCCGGTCCCGGCCTCCCGAGTCGTGGCCGTCGCGCTCGTCTCCGACCCGCGCCGCGACCCAGTCACCCTCCAGCTCGGCCCCTCGGTTCCCGGACAGGGCGTCACCGGCTCGCGTCCGCAAGGCTTCGGCGAGCTGACCGGGCGAGTCCGCACGCTCTGCCTCGACGGCGACAGCTACTGCTCGACTACCACCGAGTCCGCACCGGTCCTCACCGCGGTCAGCCGCGCACTCGCCACCGCCCCCTCGGCCCCGCCCGCCACCGTCTCCCCCACGACCACCGCGACGGTCCCCACCGCACCGAGTGCACCGACCACGACCACCGGCACGGCCTGGACCGGGCAGCTCGGCCCGTCGCAGGTGCTCGCTCAGGTGGTCACCGTGCTCAACGGGCTCGCGAGCTTCACCGCGAAGGTGCCCGCGATCGGGGCCGATCTCGCTCAGCTGCCGGGCCTGCTCGCCGCAGGTGACGTGCCCGGCCTGCACCGTGTGTCGGGTGATCTGAACAACCAGTTCAACCCCCTGGTCGCGTTGGCCGATGGACTCGATCTGCGGCTGGTGGCCGCCGCGTTGACGGTGGCTGCGCCGCTGGACACCTCCGGGGTCGCCCTGATCGCCGCAGAGGTCGTCGGGGTCCTGGCAGGACTCGACATCGCCCGCATCGCCACCGACATCGGACGAGCCCAGGAGATCGCCTGGACCGCCGTGGAAAGCCTCGCCGACGGCGATCCCGTCGCGGCGTTGCTGGCGCTGACCGGGCTTGCACCGATCGCGGCCGATCTCCTCTCGGCTACCGCCAGCGCGTTCACCGGTACCCGGTTCCCCGCACTCACCCAGACCTACAACACCGCCACCACCACCAGGGCGGGCACCACTACCGGCACCGGTGCTACGGCCCCCCAGGGCGGCGGTGCGGCCGTGTTCGACGCCACCGGCTACGACACCGCCGCCCCCGCACCGAGCGACTGGATCGCCCAGGTGATCGACCGCACGAAATAGGCGACCGCCACGCGGTCACCCGCTGCGCACAGCGAAACGGCCGGTGGTGCCGAGCGACATGCTCGGCACCACCGGCCGTTTCAGTCGGCAGGCGGAGTCAGGAGATCAGATGTGGCCTGCGCGCGGCGTGAACGCCGCCGGGGTACCGGTGGAGCGGAACCGCCACGACGGCGACACCTTCCGCATCATGTCGGCCACCGGGGCCGGGGTCGCGACGACCACCGCCCGTGCGGCGCTGTCGGGATCGGCGAAGGTGTTGCCGACCAGCGGCCCGGTCGTGATCCGCACCGACCCGGTGAGCGGGAAGAACTCGCCCTCGGTCCGGTAGAGCCGGTAGTTCAGAAACACCGGCACCCACGGGAGCACCGAAGGCATCACCGGCATGCTGAACTCACGCGCGGCCTCGGCCGCGATGTCGAGCCACAGCGCGATGCTGTCGGGGGCCTGTGCGGAGTCGGCGAACACCTTGTGCAGCGCGGACGCCAGGATCGCCGGGGTGGAAGTGACGTACATGGTCGAGCACCTTTCTCAGGAAGATACATTGAGAGGCGCGGTGTCGGACTCCCCGGAGTTAGAGTCTCCGGGGATTCCGGCATCGCCCCGTCGTCAGGACGCGAAACGGAATTTCTTGGGGGCCTCGCCGGTCTGCTGAGCGGTCCCGTCCTTGGCGAGCTTGACCAGGGCGTTGTGGACCGCGCCGCTGGACCGGTCGAGGGCTTTGCCGATCTGGTGCGGGGTGAACTCCTCTCTCGGGTTGTCGTGCAGGAAGTCCTCGACCAGTCCCCGCAACCCCCCGGCGGGCAGCCGTCGCACCGTCGACTCCTGCTGCGCCGCTGCCGGGGTATCGGCCGGGGCCGGGGTGGCAGGGTCCGGGGCGGCGGGAACGTCGCCCGTGGGGGCGACCACCGGGGTCTGTCCCGTGGTGCCGGGGTCGGCGGGCACGTCCGCGCCGGGGACCGCCGCGTCGTCGGCCGGGGCGACAGGGCCGGGGGCGACGGGGGCCGGACCCACCGGCTCGGGCAACCCGGGTTCCGGCGTGGCCAGTTCCGCCGGGGCCGGTTCGGCGGGCGGTTCCGCTTCGACGGTGGCGGGTGCGCCCGTGCCCGGGGACCAGGTTTTCGGGGCCCGGGGCGATTCGGGGTCGGTGTGCGACTGTGCGTGCCCGGCGGTTTCCCACTGGGCCAGCAGACGCCGCGCGGTGGACAGTCCGACCCCGGCGGTGTCGGCCAGCGCGGCAGTGGTGCTGCCGGGGTGGGCGCGCAGCGCCGCCCACAACGCGGGGGTGCTGTCGCGGCGCGGCCCGGCCACCCCACCCGACCGCGAACCGCGTTCCGGGGCCGGTGCGGGCGGTGCCGGGGGCACGGTGCGGGTGTTCTTTTTCTTGGACATGGGGGTTCCTTCCAACATGGGGGTTCGGGTGGAATCGGTGACGCCACGTTCGGACAGAATGCGCACCGATGGGGGCGTTTCCCCCCGGGGGGGTCGGTGCTGTTCCGGGTTCCATGACCGCTCGATAGGGCGTGTGATGTCAAGCGGAATGTGGAAATTGGTCGCGGCCCCGAATTCCTCTCTTCGATTTTCGGAATGCGCACGGCACGAGAGGAATTCGACTCGCGGCTACGCATGCGCGCCGAGGCCGGGTGCCTCACGCCGACGACCTCGCCGCGGGGCCGGGCGAGCGGTGGGGCGTGCCGGTAGCCGGGCGCGGCCCCCGGTGCGACCGGGTGCCCCGGGCGCGTAGCGCGCCCGGGGCACCCGGGGCGATCAGGCGGCGCGCACGGCGGCGCTGATGGCGCGGCCGATGGCGGTGGCCGTGGTGGCGGGGTCGGTGACCAGGTGCACGGTGACCCCGTCCAGCGGGTCCGGGTCGTCGGCTTCCGGGTCGGGGTTGTGCGGTGCCAGCCACAGCACCGCGCATCCCGCCGCGCGCAGTGCGTTGACGCGGCGCTGGGCTTTGTCGCGTTGGGTGCCGTAGTAGAACCCGTCGGAGATGATCACCAGCAGACGGGTCGCGCCGGGCCGGGCCAGATCGAGGGCACCGTCGAGGGCGTTCACAGCGGCATCGATCACGTGCAGGTAGTCCGGGCAATCGAATTCGGTGATCCGTCTCGGGGTGGTGCCGGGGTAGGTGATCGGTTCGACCGAGGCCCCGAAGGTGACGGTCGCGGTGTCGGCGGGCATGGTTGCCAGCTCGGCGGCGTGGGCGATGATCCACGCGGCCGAGGCCACCGGGGCGGCGTAGTTGCTCATCGAGGACGACACGTCGCAGGCGATACCGACTCGCAACGGCGGCACCTCCACAATCTTGCGAGTGATGCGGGTGAACGGCTCGGCGGTCGGGATCGCCCCGGCGGCGCGTTGCGCTTCCCGTACCAGCGCGCCCCGCATCCGCAACCGGCCCGGCGGCAGCGCGGAAGTCGTTTTCACCGCGACCCGTTCGCGGGTGGCGGCGGTATCGAGAGTGCGGGCCAGCAGCCGCGCGGCGGTGCGCTCGTCCGCCCGCGCCGCGCGGGTCCTGTGGCGGCTCGCGGTTCGGCCCCTGCTCGATGCGTTGCCGAATACCCTGCGCGCCTGCTTCGCCGCCGCGTCGGCCGCTTGCTCGGCGGCCTCGCGTGCGGCGGCGGCGACCTCGGCCGGGTCGGGGTCGGCCGGTGAGGCGGCCACCGCGTCGCCGATGTTGCTCACCGTCTCCCCGATCGCGGATCCCAGCACCGAGCCCGGGTCGGGGTCGGTGTGGGGGTCGGGGCCGATGAGGTCGAACCACTGCTGGCCGAGTTCGAGCATGGCGGCGGTGTCGGTATCGGCAACGGTGTGGGCCTCGCGCCAGATGGCGCGCAACTTGGCGAGGGTGTCGGTGCCGAGGATGGCCTCGATCGCGGTGGCGGCGGGCGCGCACTCGGCCTCGGTGAGGATGCCGCCGTCCTGGCGGGCCAGGATGAGGGCGGCGTTGCGGGCCG
This sequence comes from Nocardia asteroides, assembly GCF_021183625.1. Classification (NCBI taxonomy): domain Bacteria; kingdom Bacillati; phylum Actinomycetota; class Actinomycetes; order Mycobacteriales; family Nocardiaceae; genus Nocardia; species Nocardia asteroides. The sequence continues at coordinate 4,627,622 of NZ_CP089214.1, read as the reverse complement.
CGTTGTAGGGGGTGGCCGGTGTCCGGGCGGCGGCGAGCGCGCCGCCGTTGTCCCCGATCACGATCTCGGTGGTGCAGGCGCGCAACCAGTGCCGGTCGTCGGGGCGGCGGCGGATGTGGGCGGCCTCGATCCGGGACTCCTCGAGCAGGTAGGCGGCATCGACCACCTCCGGGTGCGCGACCCGGGGTGCCTCCCATACCGAGTGTTTGGCGTGGGCGCACTCGTGTACCAGCGCGCCCCACACCGCCGGGTAGCGGTTGCGGTCACTGTTGCGTTCGGGGTGCGCGTGGGCCGGGTCGATCGCGAGGCGGGTGCCGTCGATCTCGATGGCCGCCTGGCTCGGGACGAATACCGCCGGGTTCCCGAATGCCGCGCCGGGGGCGATGGCTACGGTGAGGTCGTCACGGTCGGCGATCGGCGCGGCCTCGGTCGTCATCGCGGCCGACAGACTCGCCCATCCGCCGGTCACCGGGACCGACGCCGGGGCGGGCGCGGCGGTGGCGGGCGGGGTGGGGGTGGCCGGGCCGGTGCCCGGGGTAGCGGGCGCGGCGGGGTGTGCGGGCGGGGTGGTGATCACGTGGCCGGTCATGGCGGCGGGTGCCTTTCTGTGTGGGGCGGGCGGGTGGGCGGTCAGAGTCGGGGGCCGAGGGCGAGGGGGGCGTGGTTACGGCCGCACACGCTTTTCACCACGGCGGCCACGACATCGCGGTCCTCTTCCGGTGCGGCCCCTACGAGGTTGGCCAGGGCGGTGGCCTGGTCGGTGGCGGCGGCGATCTTGGCGAAGGCGAGCAGCTCGCGCAGCTGCGGTGCCCACCCGACCTCGCCCTTGTCCTGCCGGGTGGCCAGCGCGCGGGCCACTTTCACCGCGTGCCGGTCGACCCCGAGCTGGGTGGCGAGGTCGTAGTCGCTGCCCACGGCCACCTGGAACGCGAACCGGGATGCCAGCGCATCGGACAGGACCGCCCCGTGCACGCCGGGGTTGTGCCCGGCCACCACGAAGAATCCGGGCTCGGCTTTGACCACCTCGCCGCCGTGGGCTTTGATCACGATCTCGCGGCGGCCGTCCATCGCGGGGTACACCGCCGAGAGCACGGTCGGCGGGATGAGGGTCGCGTCGTCGATGAACAGCACCCGGCCCTCGCGCATGGCCCGGACCATCGGCCCGTGCACGAAAACGAAGGTGCCGTCCGGGTTCTGGGTGTACTCGCCCACCAGGTCGGCGACCGTGGTGTCGCCGTCGCCCTGCACGGTCAGCAGGTCACCGTAGGCGGCCTCGATGAGCGAGGTCTTGCCCGTTCCGGGCGGCCCGTACAGCAGCACCGGCACCTCGGCGGTGCGCATCGTGTGCAGCACCTCGACATCGGCGCGCCCGGCCAACTTGCGCAGGTGGTAGTCCTGCCCGTTCGGCCGCGCCACCGTGTTGCCGGTGCGGGCCGGGGCCGCCGGGGCGGCGGGCGCGGCCGGGGTGGCGTTCTTCTTCCGGCGGCGGGCCGGTTTCGCCGTGCTGGGGGCCGGGGCCGCCGGGGCGGGCGGCGTTGCCGGGGTGGTGGCGGCCGATGCGGCGGCGGTGGCGGTGGCAGCGGTGGCGCGGTAGCGGCGGGGGGCGGCCGAGGTGCGCTCGGCGTGCCCGGCGGCGGTCAGCGCCTCGAGGGCGTTGCCGACCGCCCCGGAGGACCGGTTGAGCCCCTTGGCGATTTCGCGGGGGGACTGTTCGCGGCCCGGGTCGGCGGCCAGCGCACCGGCGACCATGCGCCGCAATTCCCCATTCGGCAGACGACCGGCGGCCGGTGCAACGGTGGCGGGTGTGGTGGGCATTTGCAACTCCTGGAAGTTCAGCTCCGAATTCCCGCGCCTTTCCGGCACAGGTGCGGCGGGGCCGCCATTCGGATTTCTGCGAATTCCCCGGCGAATTCCGGGAACGGCTCGACGCTAGCTCGACCTCGAACAGGCTCACAACCCCAAAAGTGCGCGAATTTCCCGGAATTTTTCCGGACAACGACGAGTCACGCTGCGCAATAAGCGCCCGAACCACACACGGCAATGCCCGCGCACGATCGCACGCCACCGACCAACGCGATAGAAAAAGAGGTAATGAAACAGGAAGAACGGAAATGAGACAGGGAAAAGGAAATGGAAAGCGGGAGACAGGCGTGGAACGAACACGGGAGATCAGCATCGGCGGGCCGCCATCGCATGTCCATATAGCTTTGTGTATGGACAATCCCGGATGATATCCGCCCGGATATCTGCCGCCCTACCTGGCGATATGACTATCGGGGGTGGGGAGGTTTGATCGCCCCACGCATTTCCGCACGCATTTCCCCATGCACTTCCCCACGCATTTCCCACAATTAAAATTACGAAGGTCTCCGGGAGAGACACTCCGGATCTCAGTAAAGATCCGATTTGACGAATCGGGGAGAATATTTCCGTCGAACTGAAAATCGCAGTGACGATTCCGGGCGTGCAACTCCAGCGGGTTCGGCCGCGCCCGGTAATAGACTACCGGATGTTCCCACATTTCAGGTGTGTGGGGATGATTGATTTCTGCGTGCCCGGCCGGGGTTCGGGCCGGAATGGATTCGGTCTTCTCCTCGGCGGAGGTGTTCGAGGAGTTCTCGGGTTTTCCGGCTCGGGGTTTCGCCGATCTCGCCGAGTTTTCGGGTCATGAGTGTGTAGGTGCGAGCGAGGGCGGCATATTCGCCCAGGCGGGCGTGCTGGCGCAGGATGTCGCGCCACACGGTCTCGTTGTAGGGGTCGGCTTCGGCTGTCATCTCGAGCAGTCCGAGGGTCGTGCGGGGGTCGTCCTCGGCGTCGTGGGTGGCCAGCCAGTCCAGTGCGTTGTGGGCGTCGCGGCGGGCGGATTCGCGCAGCGGTTCGATCCAGGAGCCGGTCAGGTCGGCGGCCAGGTCGCTGGTGGCGATGGCGGTGATGGTCCGGCAGGCGGCGCTGCGGTCGGTGTCGCCGCTGGAGCGGCGGCGCGCGGCGACAGCGACGAGGAACTCCCAGTAGTCGACACTCACCGCGGCGGCCGACAGGCGGCAGTGCAGCCGGTCGTGGGTCAAGATTCCGGTGATCTGCCCGCCGGTGGCGGTGGTGATCGAGGCACGTAGCCGCGAGAGGGCGTTGCTGAGCGCGGCCGAGCGCTCCGGGGAATGCCCGCCCCAGATCAGATCGATCAACCGAGATCGGCTCAACCCGTCCGGATGTAGTGCCAGCAGGGCCACGAGTTCGCGGCTGCGCGGCTGCAACTGACTCGTCACCTCCACCGCTTCACCGGCCTCGGGCGCACGCCAGAACACCCGCGTCGCCCCGAACACGACGATCGACAGCGCGGGCGAGTCGGCCTCCGGTGGGACGGAGGCCGGAGGGAACTCCGGTGGGGCGGCGAGGTCGTCCTCACCCAGCTGGCCGACGTCCTCACCCAGCTGGCCGGCGTCCTCGGCTCGGTCCGCAAGGACACCGTGGGGGGCGGATGGCTCTGCGCTGAGCACCGGTAGTTCCTTCTCCACGGGTTCCGACGCGGCTGGGCGCGGTGGTGGCAGCGGGTCGATCGGGTAGACCCTCGGCCCGGTGTCGTCACGACGGCTGGGGTAGTCGTGGTGGGCGTCGTAGGGTGCGGGCGGCGGCGCGGGCCGGGCCGGGTGGCGGGCTGTACGCAGCTGCAGCTCGACGGCGGTGGCGATGAGCCCGGCGGACGGGAGGAGCTGCGCGGCCCGCCGGACGCGACGGCCGGTCAGTAGGGCTCGGGCACCGGTGCGGGTGGCGGGCAGCGTACCCACGACCGGGACACCGAGGGCAGTGGCATAGTCGCGGGTGCCGCCGATGAGCACGACGCCCCGGAGGCTGCCGTGGCGGGCGAGGGCATGGATGCGCGCGATGGCGAGCCCGGGGTCGATGTGCTCGGCTCGCATGACGAACAGGCAGGCGTCGGCGGCGTCGATGACCGGGTGCGGGTCCGAATCCGGCTCGGGCACGCCGCAATCGGCGAGTACTGTCGCCCCGAGACCGCGCCAGTCCACCTCGGGATCGGTGAGCAGTTCTGCGGCCGGGACGGCTCGTGTGGGGTCGTGGCGGGTCGGGGAGGCCAGCAGCGCCTCACCTCCGGGTAGGAACTGCACGTGCTGGGCCAGCAGATCAGGGGTGACGCGCTGACCCGGTCGGGTTCGGTGGGCCAGGCTCGCCAGCCCCAGCTGCGGGTCCCCGCCGGTCATTTCGGCGAGCTGACCGCCTGCTGGGTCGGCTTCCACGATGAGGGCGGTCTGCGGGCCGGGCCAGGTGTGAGCGAGGGCGAGGGTGGTCGTGGTGGTTCCGGCCCGGGGGCTCAGTCCGGCGACCGCGATCAGCAGGGGCGCCTGCGAGCCCGATCTCATGGCTATCCCCGCTTCTGGAAGTTGGAGATCAGCAGCGCGGTGCCGGTATCGGCGGGGCGGGTGTTGATCAGCTGGAGGTAATCGACCCGTGTGCGGTCCGGGTGCACTTCGGCGATGTGGACGTTCGCGGTGCCCGGGGCGATCGGGTCGATGGCCACGCAGTGCCGGGTGCCCGGCGGGATGCTGGAGATGCCCGCGGCGAGGGCGTCGGCGGTGATCCCGGTTTCGGGGGCGAGCAGCGGCATCGCCTTGGCGGCGTCGCGGTCGAGGAAGTAGGCGGCCTCGAACGAGGCGATTACCCCGGCCAGGGTGGCGGGGTCACCGGCGCGGTCGGTGACCACTTCACCCGAGAGCCCGGCACACGGCCCCTGGGCAGTGATGTCCGGGCTCGGAAGTGCGGCGGTGGACTGGACCTGCTGACCGGCGTCCCGGCCGCCGGTCGGGGTGACCGCCAGGACCACGGCCAGTGCCGCGACAATCGCCCCCACAACAGCCCAGACCCCGCGCGGCCACCGATACCGGATCCCGTCCCGCCATCGGGGCAACGGGCCGGTGTCGGCCGTGCCGGGAGCGTCGGCGTCGCGGAGCGGGACCAACCAGAGGCTCTCCGGCGAGGACGATCCGCCGGGCCCGTCGAGGGCGGGGCCGGGGCCGTGGCCGGTGACGACGTGGAGTTCCGGCCGGGACGCAGGCAGGTCGACCCACACCTCGGCGTCGTCGTCATCGGATGGATCGCGGGGATACCTCGTCATTCATCTCGCCTCCTCGGGCAGCGTCGCCGGATCGGGTGATCGACCGCGCCTGCCCGCACCCCCGGGGAAGCAGGGTGCGGGCAGGGTTCCCTCCGGAGGGAGTCAGGGACGGCGCGCGGGCTCACGGTGCTCGTGCTCGTCGATCGGCCGCCCCGAGCGGGGTGCCGGTCGCTCGGCGATGTCCTCCCCGAGTCGGGCGAGGACATCACGAGCCGCGCTCGCCGCGGTGGCGCGGTGGTCGTCGTTGTACTCGCGCCAGTCCACCTGGGTGCCACGCTGCCGGTAGGCGATCAGGGTCCGCCGTCCTGCTTGGGCGGGCACGATCATGTCGTCGCTGCCGTGGTAGAGGTGCAGCGGCACATGCGGCTTCGTATGCGCGAGAGTCTCAAGGGCCAGGACCCGGCGCCACCAGTGGTCGTTCCACGGGTCGGGGCGACGGCACCAATGCGCCAGCGGTTGCGGGAACCGGGCCAGCAGCTCGGCGGCGGTGAGGTGCTGGGCTTGCTCGGCAGCGGCCATCCCGTCCTCGGTGAGCACGTGACGCAGCGAGAGCGTGCTGTAAGCGCGGGAGAGCCCGACCAGCGCGGCCAGCCCGAGCCCGGCGCTCACACCCCGGCTGAAGGCCGGTGCCAGCGCCGCCAGATCGGAGACCACCGCTCCGGCGGCGACACCGCGCAGGTCCAGCTCCGGGGCGTACCAGGGGTGTAGCTCCCCGGCGGCGGCGGCCACGCGCCCGCCGTCGGCGTAGCCCCACACCACGAACGGCGCGACCGCCGCGCCGAGGTCGGCGTCGCGGTAGATCGCGCGGGCCAGGTCGAGAACGACCCGGCCTCCGGCGCGTGCGGCGAGGAAGGGGTGCGGTCCGCGCCCGGTCATGCCGAGTCCTTCTCCGTCGGGGATCGCCACCACCCAGCCCCGCTGCAGGGCTGCTTCGATGGCGGTGATGTCGGGTTCGGTGCCGACCGCCAGCATCTGCGAGGGCGCGCACACTCCGCCGAGCCCGCGAAATCCCGGGCAGTACGCCAGGATCGCGGTCTTGCCTACTTCGGCGACGTTCTCGGGTAGCAGCACGATGCCCGAGGCGGCGAAGGTCTCCGACCGTGAGGTGGTGGAGGTGTAGACGACCTGCCAGGCCCCGGCGGCGTCGGCGAGTTGCGGTACGAACACCGGGCGGGTGCGGACCATCGTGCCGGGCTGGTAGCCGTCGAGCTCGGGGGTGTCGTAGAAGGGGTCGAGGGTCATGGGTGGCTCCCGGCGAGGTCGTGGGCGAGTGCGATGAGCCAGGCGACTCCGCTGGCGAGTTGCCCGGCGGCGGCGTAGCCGGTGTGGCGGGCGATGGCGTCGGAATAGCGCAGCCACACTGCCGGATTCAGGGTGTCGGCGTTGTCGGCGAGCAACTGGCTCCAGGCGCCGGAGAGCTGCCCGGCCAGCTTCGGCAGTTGCCCGACCGGGTCCTCGGCCACCACGGCGGTGATCTGCCCCCACCGGGCCGAGGCCGCCGCGACCTCCTCCGGCGGCGGAGACGGGGTGTGGGAGTCCGCAGCTGCGGTGAGCCGCGCGGCCAGGCTCGCCTGCGGGGAGTAGTCGACCCCGCCAGGCCCAACCGTGAAGTCCTGGTTCACGACGGCGGTCCAGGCGTCCCCGAGCACGCCGGAGAGCAGGGCTTGGAGCGAGCCGAGCGCGGTGAGCGGATCGCGCAGGTCCGCCTGAGCGGCGACTCCGGCGGCCAGGCGCAGCAGGGCGGCATGGTCGGGTGCCGAGCAGCTCGGGTCGCCCTCGACGCAGATGTCGGCGACCCGCCCGGTCAATGCCCCGTAATCGGAGCCGCCCGCAGCGAGCCCGCTGCCCGAGGCCGGGGCGGTGCTGATCTGCACCGCCGCCACCCCCGACCCGGCAGTTCCGGGGGCCCGGTCGGGGCTCACCTGCCCGGGACGACCGGGGAAGACCGCCGTCCCGGGAGCACGGTCGGGGTCGGCGTAGAGCGCGACCCCCGCGACCTGCTCGGGCGCGACCGGGCCGTCCCCGGCACCAACCGCGCGTGCGAATTGCGAGACCACCTGCGCGCCCTGGGAGTAGCCGACCGCGGCGAGTGCGGTGGATGGGCACGCGGCGGCGACCCTGGCGGCGGTGTCTTCGAGGGCGGCCAGGCCGATGGCGACCGAGTCGGCGTAGGGGACGGGGCCCCCGCCGGTGCCCAGCGCGCCACCGAACCCGGCGGGGTAGGCGATGTAGGTGCGCTGCACCAGCCCCGGCACGGCCGCCACGACCGGGCCCAGCAGAGCACCGAGCATCCCGGTATCGGCGGTCTCCGACGCCTGCGGAGAGGACTGGCCGGTGCCCTGGACCCCGAGGATCCACAGCGCCGGGCAGCTCGAACCACTCGTCGGCGGCTGCGCGCCCCCGGTACCGGGGGCGCACAGCACGCTCGCGGTGGCCGCCAGCACGGTGGCGGTGAGCAGCCGGATCCCGCTCACGGCTGCCCCACCCCCGCACCGGCACCGAACCCCACGCCCACCGTGCCACCGGCCAGCGCGCCGACGACGGCGGCGGGAACCCCGGCCACGATCGCGCCAGCCAGCGCACCGGCCGCCGCGCCCAGCGCGGTCCCGGCGACCCCGGAGGTGATCGTGCCGATGACCGGCACCTCGACCACCGTGCCGAGCGCGGCACCGGCCATGCCGCCGATCGTGCCCCCGGCCAGCCCACCCGCCACCGCGCCCGCCGCTGCCGCCGGAGCACCGGCCAGCGCGCCACCGATCGCACCACCAACACCGGCCCCGGCGATCGTGGCACCGGCGACCCGGTCCGAGCGCCCCGCCGGAAGCCCGACCGAGTCCAGGAACGTCGCGGCCTGGGCCTCGGCGTTCGCGGCGGTGGTGTTGATTCCGTCGCGGATCTCCGGGGGCAGCCACTCCGGGGACGGGGCCTGCCACTGACCGACCCGGATCGTGTCCGGCGGCGGCTCGATCGGCGCGACCGGGGGCACCGGCTCCGGAGAATGCAACTCGATCACCTGTACCGACGGCGCGGGAGCGGGCGAAGGCGCGGGACGCGGGGCGGGCCCGTTGCGGACCTCGGGTGGCTGCTCCGGGTAGACCACCGCGGGCTCGGGCGGCGGAGGCGGCGGGGGCGGTGCGGGCGCGGTGGTTCCGGGCTGAGCCGGGGCGGTGACCCCGGGCTGATCCGCGATCGGGTCCAGCGTTGCTCCGCTCGCGAGCGGGCCGGTCAGCATGAGCGCCACCGGCACCGCGCCGAGCACCAGCAGCCGACCGCCTCGCAGCACTCGCACCCCGCGCTCACCGCGGTGACGGATGGTCGCTGGCCGGTAACCCCGTTCCCGGACCAGGACGGAAGGTATGAATTGTTTCCCGTTTTCGGGCATGACGAATAACCCCTCGGACAAAGGAGAAAAGATGAAAGAACAGAGTCAGCGGTGCGAGAGAAAGCGCACGCCGATTACGGGTCGCCCGGCTGCCCGACCACAGCCGGGCGACCCGCCGGAAAATTCCTCAGTTCAGCGCAGGATCGCGCTGCCGATCAGAGGAACGGGAGCACCAGGCTGATCACCTGGGAGCCCAGCGCCAGTACATTCGACAGCGCCGATGCGCCGAGATCGACTAGCGACAGAATTCCGTACAGATCCACAGTTCGTCCCTTTCAGAGCAGTTTCAGTTGCTTCACCATCACAACCTCGGAAAGTCCCGAATACTAGGGCTGCAAGGGGCAGAGAAATTGCCGACCATTTCGATACCCGAATCTATGTAGCCTGTGAGCTGCACTGATAGCGCAATGGGGCAACGATTCGAGCGGGTAGAGTCGCCAGAATTTAGCGATCCGCTGTGTCCCGAGCGCCGCGCCGCCACCTCGGACGCCCCGCGACCCCGTGGCCAGGTCGACGTTGCCGGAGTGCTCGATCTCGGGTAATAATGTCCGGTTGGGCGCGAGGCGTTCGATGGAACCACCGAGGTTTCCCGAGATGGAGGAAGAGAGGGAGACAGTGGATGAGACTTCCCGCCCGAGGCCCGATTCGCGGTGCACTCAGCGACCGGGCTTCTATCGCAACAAGATATCGGTCGAGATATCCGATATCGGCCGCTGGACGCGCCAGCTCCGGATTCAACACGGACTGACCCGACCGCAGGCGGCCCTGCGCCTGCATATCAGCGAGGGAACGGTCAAAGGGATCGAGAACAACCAGCTTGAGCCCTCGGAATCGGCGCTGGCCAGCATCGTGGCCGGGTACAACCTCGACCGGGCGCAGGAACGATTCACTCGCGAACTCGCCCAGGCGCCGGTCCCCCTCGCACCCCTCGCAGAGCTCCGCGAGCGTGCGCGTGCACCGGAGTGGCGAGCGAGGTTCGCCCGGCTCGACCGGGCCGGGGTGGCGTGCGCGTTCATCGACCCGTTGTGGAACGTGATCGCGGCCAACATGCAGTTCGCCGCGTCGTTTCCCGGGGTCAGGGACTTCGAGGACAACGTGGCGCTGTGGCACTTCCACCCCGGGGTGGACGACTCGCCCTCGGAGCAGACGATCTTGTTCCGCGACGACGAGTCCGCTTACCTCGTCGCGGCGCTGCGAGGGGCGCTCGGGCGGCACCGCGCAGAACCACGCGCCCTTGAGCTGCTGCGGCGGCTGCGAGCCGACGCCGCTTTCAGTTCGCGCTGGATCGGTACCGTCGCCGTTGCCTACGGCCGTGGCCCCGACAACCCGGTCCATCTGCTCGATCGGGGCACCGGTGTGCGCTACTCGCTGGGCATTCAGCTCGGCAAGGGCATGTGCGGGGAAAGTCTCCAGTTCTGCACCGCCCTGCCCAGCCTCTACCTCGGCCCGGTGTCGGCCTGAGCGGCGAGGCTCGGACACCGGTCATGGACGCGCTCGCAGCGAGGGGATGCTGTTCCGCCTCAACGGGTTCGCGAGCTTGGGCCTACGTAAGCTTGCGGACATGGGCGGAGTACGGGGATTCATGGAAGGCGCGGTCACGGCGCTGCGGGGTTGGCAGAGTTCGTCGGCGTTCTTCGAGGAGGCAGTGGTCGCGATCACCGGTGCCGGAGCGGGGATCGGAAGGGCTCTGGCCCTCGAGCTGAGTCGCCGCGGTGCCCGGCTCGCGCTTGCCGACATCGACGCGGAGGCGGTCGAGGGCACCCGCGTGGCGTGCGCCGGACCGCATGTCCCCACGGTGTCGGTCTTCGATGTCGGCGACCGCTCGCAAGTCCAGGCGTACGCCACCGGCACCGTCGAGCACTTCGGGCGCATCGACACCGTGATCAACAGCGCCGGTGTGCTGCACGTCGGCTCGGTCGCAGACTCTCCGCTCACCGACTTCGACGCCGTGCTGCGCATCAACTTCTTCGGAACCGTGCAGGTCACCAAAGCCTTCCTGCCGTATCTGCTCGACCAGGGCACCCGGGGCAGGATCGTCACCTTCTCCTCGGCGCTCGGGCTGGTCGCCGCCGCAGGCCACGGCCCCTACACCTCGGCCAAATTCGCGATCCGCGGCTTCACCGAGGCACTGCGCGCCGACCTCACCGGCACCGAGATCGCCGTGGTCGGGGTCTACCCCGGCGGGATCCGCACCTCGATCGCCCGCGCTGCCCTGCTGGCACCGGGCATCGATCGCCACACCACGGTGACCCGCTTCGAACAGCACGTCGCCCGCACCGACCCCGACCACGCCGCGCGAGTCGTCCTGACCGGGGTCGAACGGGGTTCGGCTCGCGTGTTGGTCGGAGCCGACGCCCAATTAGCCGAGATCACAGCGCGTCTCGCTGGTGCACGCTACGAGCGGCTCATTAAGCTCGCCGGAAGACTTTCATGATCGACAGCGGTCTCGGCCGAGCCGTCCGGTTCGTCGATCGAACTCTCCGGGGGGAGGGCCTGTGGCCGCACCGAAATGGCTGCTCATCGAGACATTCGGCGAGCAGCCAGAGCCCTCAGTGATCGCGGTCGGGCGCAGCCCGAAACGGTTCGTCCCGCTGGAGAACATCGTTCGCCACCGCACGACGCTGGCCGAGACCAAGCGAGCGATCGCCGCCGTCACCGTCGAGCACACCACGATCGACCAGGTTTCCGCCGACCGGTCACGCCGCACCATCGCCGTGCCGCTGGCGATCTCCTCGTCGCGCCTGCACGGCCTGATGGTCTGGTCCGGCTCTCCCGACGAGGCCGTGCCCCCGCGAGACCCCGCCGGTGCCTGGCTGTTCGACCTCACCGAAGACACCAGCCTGCGCAGCGATGACCTGCTCACCGTCTACGGCATCCCGCTCGAGCAGCACCCCGACCAGCGCATACAGTCGATCGCCGGTGTCTACTCCGCTCCCTTGATCTCCAATCACCGCGACGAAGGCACCGCGCTCGCCCGCATCGTGCGGGCGCAGGACGGCCAGGAAACCCAGTCGCTGTGGACCCTGACCCGCCCGGACGGGCAGCTGCGCGCCCTGCACTACTCGTGCCGCCAGATGAGCGAACCCGGCCTCGACGGCACCGTGCACAACCTGGTGCGCGGCATCACCCACGACATCGGCCCCGCCACCGACAACCCCGCCGCGCCCCCCTCGAGCACCCTCGACAACCGCGTGCTGGACGGCATCGCCGCGGACGGCGACTACCACGCCATCGTCAACCCCACCACGCTACGGCTGCTGCGCTGGGTCGGCCCGCCCCTGCCCCGCCTTGCCTGGCAGGGGCTTCCCGGCCAGCCCGCTCCCGCTGTGCACCCCGACGACATCGTCTCCGCCCGAGCGCTATTCGACGGACCCCACCGAGAGCGGTCGACCGGGCACGTCCGGATGCGCGCCCTCGACGGCTCCTGGCTCACCCTCGAAGTCAGCGCCAAGCCGATCGACCTCGACCTCTCGACTACCGCCGCACTGGTCACGCTGCGTCCGACCGGCAACTCCGGCACCCCGCAGTCACCCGCCGATGGGCAAGACTGATCCCGCGAACCCGCAGGAGACGCACCGGCACCGGGAACCGCGTCCAGCCGCGCCAGCGAGCCGAGCTTCCTGGGACTCCGCAATATGGCGGTCGCAATATTGCAACCTGCGTTCCGCCTCACTAGAATCCGCAGCAAACGCTGCCGCTCACCGAAGCGGAGTCCTGTCGGCATCGAATGTCATGCCGCTTGAAGCGTCCCGAACACCTCACTTGAATGCCATGTCCGCGTGGGGGGTTCATCGACGTCGAAAGCGAGCCTATGACTCCGTCCCCTTCAGCTCCCGCACACACCGCGATGCCGGACCTCCACCAGTGGCTCTACTGGGCTCGCACCCGCGCAGGGTTCTCCCAGGAAGGCGCTGCCCGGCAGGCCGAGATCAGCTACTCATACCTCAGACGAATCGAACGCCAACAGCTCAGGCCGACCCGCAAGGTCCTCGACAACCTCACCGCGGCCTACCGGCTCGATCAGTGGCAGCGACGCCACACCCGCGAGCTGTGGGAGCCCTCCGCCGAGCTGCTGCCCGCCGATGAACTCCGTCATCACCTCGCCAACCCACGAATCCAGGCGCATCTTCACCAACTCGACCTCCGGAGCGTCCCCTCAGCACACCTCGACCCGCTGGCGAACGTGCTGCACGGCAACCGCTCCTTCCATCTCGCTGTCCCCGATCTCGGTGAGGCGGAGGACAACCTCGCGCTCTGGCTCTTCTCCCGCACCGGCCGGCGAGTCGTCGCGCACTGGGAATACGAAGCTCGCGAGTGCGTCACCGCAGTCCGCGCAGCCCTCGGGCGGTACCGCGACACACGACAGGCACAACGCCTCATGACCACGCTCCGGACCGACGACGACTTCGCACGGCTCTGGGCGAGCACCAGACTGCAGGTCAGCTACAACCGACACTGCACGACCACCCTGCGCCCCCTCTCCCTCGACTGCCCCCAGCCCCTGTCGATCAGCTTCCAGCTCAGCGAGGTCGCCGACCGCGACGACATCCTCGTCGCGGTCGGCATCGACAACCACGCCGCAGCCGCAGGCTGAACCGTACGAACTCCCGCCCGCAGCACACGCAGGCCCGGATGGTGCGCCACATCGACCGTGCCTAGGCTCGCCACATGAGCGATCCCATCGATCTTCTACCGGGCACGCCGGTGGAATGGTTCGAGACCAGGCACGGCGCGCCCGCCGACGCCGACGACCCCGACGCGGTCCGCCACGCCGACGTCATCGAGGACGCCTACCGAGCCAGCGCGGGCGGCCCGGTAGAGCTGTACTTCGTCGGATGCGTCCGCCGGATCACCGGCAGTTTCACCACCACCGTGAAAGCCGACCAGCTGCGCCCGGCCACAAACCCGCAGATCGGCCCACCTGCGGTGCAGTAGACCCGGCGTGGCGTCGGCTGAACGACCGAGAGCCCTCCGCTCACTGCGAGAAGCTACCGACCTCAAGTCGCGCAACTGGAACTCTCGCACAGCGCAATCAGCAGCGAACCTCTCGCCGGGCCACCACCCCCGCCGGGGTGACGAGGTCGGCGATCAACGCGACCGCGTTCTCGGCTCCGGCGAGGTGATCGGCACCGGGGGCGATCAGGGTGTTCGCGCCCCGCTCGCGCAAGGTCGAGAGCATCAGGGTCGTGGGCATGTAGGTTCCGGGCTCAAGGATCAAGACCGTCTGCAGGTCCACGCCGACTTGGAGGGCCAGCGTCGCGATCGTGACCTCATCACTCGCGCGATCGGCACTTGCCGCGGTGCGGATGACTCCGATTGCCCTGGCGCTCATGGTTTCCGACTCCTTGATGCTTTGGCGTGGTCGTTGGCTATGGATCGAGCTGGTAGCAGCGTCGCGGGCCCGGCACGACCCGGAGGAGTCTCGGGTGTGGTCACAGCAGGATATGCCCGGGTCCACCGCGGCGAGACGTTGCCGGGCCGCAGAACAGAGGCACGAGGTCCCCGCCGGGAGCGTGCTTCCAGGCCAGATAGACCCCGATGAGCACGGCACTGCCCACACACCCCGCCACTATCGTGCCGACGGTGCGCCCCCGCCCCGGTGCTGCGATTCGCACCGCGATTGTATGAACGACAAGCCACCACATGGTGGCGAGCGTGGTCATCGCGGGCACATGCGCACAGAAGATGTACGCTGCCGCGATCGGGCCGGTGGCTATCACGCAGGCGGTCCAGGATTCGACCAGCAGCGCACCCCCGGTGAGGGCGGTCGCTACACCCGCCACCACCGAGACGATCACCCGGGTCGAGGTGACGCGGCCCCGGCGCTGGCCGGTGTCGGCCCCGGGGGTGGTCGCTGTGCGGTCCCGGAGACGGGGCGAGTGTCCAGCGGCCTCGAGCCAGCGCGCGCGGTGTCTGCCTCGCTCGGGTCGGCGGGCCGGAATGCGCTGGCCAAAGGGGTCCCAGGTCATCAGCCGGGCCCCGCCCCACAACAGCAGGCAGACCAAGCACCCGGTGGCCAAGATGGTCATCGCGAGCCCGGTGCCGGGCCGGGTACGCACCGCGGCCGTCTCGTCGCCAGCGGTGTAGGTGGGCTGATCGTCATCGGCGCACCTGTGGTATCCGTCCCACGCCCGCGTACAGCGAGACTCGCGCATCGAGGTGAGCCGCCAGCGACGCCACATCCTCGCCGCGGGTGGGTTCCTCGCCGTTGTCGGGCCGCCAGCGGTGCGCGGGCACGATCCCGGGGCCGACGATGTCGAGACCGGTGAGGAACTGGGCGACCTCGTCACGAGTACGCGGGCGGACCTCGATACCGTGCTTGCGGTAGACCTGCACTACCGCTGCGGTACCGGGCTCGTCGAAATCGGCGGTCGCGTGCGACAGACCCAGATACGAGCCCGACGCGAGTCCCCGCCGCAGAGCGGCCACGATCTCGTAGGGCATCTCTTCGTCGCCGAGGAAGTGCAGGATGGCCCCCAGCGATACCCCGACGGGCTCACTCAGGTCCAGGGTGTCGGTTAGCTCGGGCGCGGTCAGGATCGAGCCGGAGTCGGTGAGGTCGGCGTCGATGCAGGTGATGCGCCCTTCGGAGGTGCCCACGAGCAGGGCGCGGGCGTGGGCGAGCACGATCGGATCGTTGTCGACGTAGACCACCCGCGCGCCCGGGTTCACCTCTTGGACGATCTCGTGCAGGTTCGGCTGATGCGGGATGCCACAGCCGATGTCGAGGAACTGATGGATCCCAGCCAGGGCGAGGTAGCGGGCGTAGCGGGCCATGAACGCGCGGTTCTCCCACGCGGCGATCCTGGCGGAAGAGAAGGCGGCGAGGACCTGCTCGGCCGCGTCCTTGTCCATGTCGTAGAAGTCCTTGCCGCCGAGCAAGTGGTTGCACACCCGTGCGGTGTGAGCACGGTTGACACCGAGATCAGGTGGACTGTCCACCACCGGGACTCCTTTCGATGTTCGAGGTCAGCCTCAAGAGCCCAGCCTGGGTCCGATCGGGCCCGCCCACTGCGGTTGCGGGTAGTGCGACGGCTGCCGTTGCAGTGCGAGGTCTATCGGCTGGGTTGCGGCCAGCACGGTGCGGGCGGCTTCCTTGGCCGGGCAGTCGATCACGCTGCACCGCTGGTGGCGCTGCATCAGCTCGTACGCCTCGTCAACGGTCAGCTGGTAGACCGGAGCCGCGTGGAACCCGGTGACGGCAGCCGGATTCCTGGGGCGGCTGCGGGTCCACCACAGCAGCCCGGCGAACCCCAGCACAGGAGCCGCGACCAGCACCGCGAGAGCGGCCTGGGCGGCGCTCACCCGGTCACCGCCGAGCCCCGGTCCGGGGTCAATAGCGCCGGGATGGCGGAGTGGCCGTTGACGATGAGGCTCGGGCGGCGTACGAGCGTGGCGGGCTCGACCGCGCAGGTCATCTGAGGGAACCTCGCGAGCAAGGCCGGCAAGGCGATCTCGGCTTCGAGCCGAGCCAACGGCGCGCCGAGGCAGTAGTGCGGTCCGTGCCCGAAGGCCAGGTGGGCTTTGTTCTCCCGGCCGGGGTCGAAGACATCGGGGTCGATGTGGACGCTCGGGTCGCGGCCCACCGCGGCGAGGGAGGCCAGGACTATCTCCCCGCGGCCGATCGTGACCTCGCCGAGGTCGATGTCGGTGGTGGCGAACCGGAACGGCATGTGGATCAGGGGCGGGTTCACCCGGAGGGTCTCCTCGATGACCTCCGACCAGTCGTGCTGGCCCATGAACAGGTCGATCCGCAGCTGCGGGTCGGCCAGGACCGCCACGATCGCCTGGTCGAGCAGATGAGCGGTGGTCTCATAGCCCGCGGTCACCAGCAGCAGCAGCGTGTCGCCCAGTTCCTGCTCGCTGAGCCCGTCACCCTTGGCATCGCGGGCGGTGATCAGCGCGGTCGCGACGTCGTCACCGGGATGGGCGCGCTTGTCGGCGACCACCTCCCCCAGCACCGCGTACAGGGAGGCGAAGTTGGTGGCTGCCTGCTCGGGCGTCAGGGTGGTGTCGAGAATCGCCGTCGTGTGCTCGCACAGACGCCGGGCGGACTCGGCGGCCACACCGAGCAGTTCGCAGATCACCCGGCTCGGGACCTCGTCGGCGAATCCCGCCCGCAGATCCACGCTCACACCGGCCGGGGCCGCCGCGAGTTCGTCGCACAGCTCGGCCACGATCGCGGCGATCCGGGGCTGCAGCTCCTCGATCCGTCGGCGGGTGAACGCCGCCGACACCAAGGTCCGCAGCCGCCAATGCTCGGCACCGTGAGCGGTCAACATGCTGGCCACTGCCACCCACGGATACATCACCCACGCCCGGGTCGCCTCGGAATCGAACTCCGGCCAATGGCGGCGGGCGTCCTTGGAGATCCGCGGGTCGGTCATCAACGACTTCAGCAGCGCGACGTCAGTGATCGCCCACGCCCACACACCGCCCGGTAGCACGACGCGTGCTGCCGGACCGGCGGCACGTAGCTGCGCGAGTTCGGTGGCGAAATCGACTCCGGTCAAGGTCAAGTCGGTCATCGGGCGGCTCCTTCGTGTGGCCTGAGCGGGGGCATGGCGAGCTCGCCGATATCGGCGGCGGGGAATCGGACAGGTAGTTCGGCCAGCGCGCGGTGGAACGGTCCGGGCCTCCACGTCGGGGGCGCGTCCGCGGCGAGTTCCAGCTCCGGGAGCGCGTCGAGCAGCTGCTCGATCGCACGGGCCACGATCACTCCCGCCACGGCCTGGGCGGGGCAGGCGTGCGGTCCGGCACTCCAGGACAGATGCGCCCGATTACCCCACCCATCGGCGGCCGGGGCGGCGGCAGCGGGGTCGCTGTTGCACGCGGCCATGCTGATCACCACCGGCGCATCGGCGGGCAGCCACACCCCGGCCAGCTGCCGGGGCTGGCGCGGGTAGGAGATGCAGAAGTTCGGCAGCGGGGTGTCCTTGGCGAGCACCTCCTCGATCGCGTCACGGATCGAGAGCCCGCCCCCGAGCACCCCGGCCGCGAACCGGTCATCGCTCAACATCATCAGCACCGTGTTGGTGATCAGGTTGCAGGTCGGCTCGGTCCCCGGACCGAGCAGAAGCGCCGTCTGATCGACCACCTCCCCGTCGTTGAGCGCGGCCGGGTGCTCGATCAGCCGCGACATCATGTCCGGGCCGGGCCGGGCGCGTTTGTCCTGGGCCACCGAGTACAGCGCCGCCCCGAACCGGGCCCCGGCCTGCCCGTCGCCGTCGAGCATGCGAGCCATCTCCTGCCACACCTGCTCAGCGACCGCGGGCTCGATGCCCAGCAGGTCACACATCACCAGGACCGTCAGCGGGAAGGCGTACTCGGCCCGAAGCTCGGCGGTGCCCCGCTGGCAGAACCGGTGGATCAGCTCCTCGGCGGCCCGGTCTACCGCCCGCTCCACCGAGTACAGGTCCACTCCCGCCAGCGACCCGACGATCGCTCCCCGGAACCGGGCGTGCGCGGGCCCCGCCGACCGCAAGGCGTTCTGACGCGACGCCAGCACCGGATACACCTCGCTGTCACGGCGCGCGGTCTGCTCCCAACGCGACGGGTCCGCCGGGAAACGCTCGGGATCGTGCAAGACCGCCAGAGCTTCCCGATACCCGATCACCAAAGTCGCCGGTACTTCCGGAGCGAGCCATACGGGGACCACCGGCCCGAACTGCTTCCGCATATGTTCATACGCGCCATGCGGGTCGGCAGCGAAAGCCTGCGAGAACAGCTCGACTCGTAAGCCGTCGATGTCGGCAGGATCGCCGAGAGCAGCAGGGCGAAGATCAGAAATATCAGGGGGTGCGGTATCCAGGTCACCTCGGACTGGACACGATGAGCGCGGACTGGCCGTGACGGTATTCAAAGCAGAACTCCGGATGGTCGGAATCAGGCCGGATTCGGCCCAAGCGCAGAAACGATGGCGGCGAGCCATGCACCGGCAGCTACCCCCAGCACTCAACCGCCACGCGGATCCGTTGCCGACTACCTTCACGAATAACGCTCTGCCCCAACAATGTCATCGGTCTGCCATTGCTCCGACGGGACTCTGACATTGCGAGCGGAGCAGCCCAGACGGGGCACTAGCGGATTAGGGTGAGACCACCACCGAGCGTGAGGATTCCGGATGGCCGCGAGCTCACACCGCACCGTGCTTGAAACCCTGATACACCTGCCCGACCGACGCATCGGATCCCGCACCGTCGGTGAATGGTGCGCGTTCTTCAACCACACAGCTCGCGCACAGGGCGAGTCCGTCACGCTCAGCGAGCGCCAACTTCACCGCTGGATGGCAGGCACCACCCGCGAAGCCCGCCCAGCAGCACGCCGCGTCGCCGCGATCGTCTGGCAACTCGACTTCGACACCCTGGTCTCCCCGCCGACCGCGACCGAGCCTTCACCGGCGCTATCCTCGGTGGAGCACCTCAACCGGGAGATCGCCATGTCCACCGAAGACACCGCTCGCTGGATCAAGAGTGGCGGTGGTGGCGTCGACGGCACCGTGCTGGAGCAACTCCACGCCGACGTGCGCCGCTTCGCTACCGACCACCTCACCAAGTCACCGCTGGAGCTGATTCCCGACCTCACCCGGGCCCGGCGCGAGATCTTCGACCTGCTCGACCGCCGCCAACGCCCGCGCTACCTGCCCGACCTCTATCTGATCGCTGGCCAGATATGCGCCCTTCTGGCCCACGCCTGCGCAGACCTCGGCCGCACCTACGACGCTGAAACCCACGCGCGAACAGCCTGGTTCGCGGCAGACTACGCCGAGAACAGCCAACTGCGCGCCTACGTGCGCTGGGTACAGGCAAACATCGCCTACTGGGCGAGCGACTACCGGCGCGCCGCAGACTACGCAGACATCGGACTCGCGGACGAAAACGACCCCTCGACGGTCCTACGCCTCGCAAGCCAGCTTGCCCGCTCCCGCGCGGCGCACGCCGACACCGACGCCGCACTGCGCGCACTCGACACCGCGATGAGCGCGATCGACCAGGTCGACCCGGCCGCCGCGTCCGGCCACGGCGTCATGTGGTTCGACCCCGGCAAAGCGCTCTACTACGCAGCCGAAACCCACCTCGCCATCGGCGGCCGACGCCACAACGAGATGGCACTGACTCTTGCCGACTCCGCGCTGGCGACCTTCACCCCGGACAGCCCAGCAGAGTTCTCCGCGGCAGCGGAACTCGACGCCGCCCGAGCACTCCTGGCGATGGGCGACCTCGATGGCGCCGCCGGCCGACTCAGCCGAGTGCTCACCTTGCCCGTCGAACTCCGCACCACCCCGATAATCCAACGGGTCCAGGCCACCGCCGCGCAGGTAGCCACCCTCGCGCAGAATGCGCGCGCCACTCGCGACCTACCCGAGCGAATCAAGCTATTCAGCACCTACACCGCAGCCCACAGCTAGGAGCGCACGTGCCGCCCACCCAGATCGCCGTCTGCGGCCCCCGCAACTGCACCGATACCGACGCCAAAGTCGCCCGGCAGATCGGCCAGCTCCTCGCCGAAGCTGGCGTGACGGTGCTCTGCGGGGGCGGGCGGGGAGTGATGGCAGCGGTCGCCGAAGGCGCATCCAACGCGGGCGGTCTCGTCATCGGTGTGCGCCCCGACGACGACCGCTCCGCCGCCTGTGAGGGCCTCTCCGCTGTGCTCTACACCAACATGGGCGAAGCACGGAACGCCATCCTGATCTGGTCCGCCGACGCCGTCATCGTCGTGGGCGGATCCTGGGGCACCCTCTCCGAACTCGCACTGGCCAACCGCCGCGGCGAGACCCCCATCGTGAGCATTGGAGGTTGGACCGTCCAAGATGCGGACGGCAACCCCATCACCGCAGCGATGTCGGCCACGACGCCACAGGAGGCCGTCGACCTTGCGCTTAAGTACGAGGAGGCTACATCCCCTTAGCTCGGGTTCAGGCTGGTCGCGTCGAACTCCCCATCAACGACGCCAGCACGGAACGCCGTCCATTCACCGGCATCGAACCGCAGTTGCACATCACCACGAAGTGACTCCACAACAGTATCGTCGCCGCGCTTTTCGACAGCTACTACAGCGTTATGGCTGGTCGTGCCCGTACGAGTGTCGTCAAGGAATGAAGGCCAAGTGGCATGAGGGAAGGCTATGATCCCGGCCTCGCGGTATTTGCTGTGCCGGACGTAGATCGCGGTGTCACCAGGGGCGACCTCTACGCAGTTCTCGCCGTTGCCGCTGTAGCTGGATGTCCGCCATTGAAGGCGGTCGCCGGTACTCACCGAAGCTCCTAACCTGCCGATAGTGTGCTGATGCGACGCCTGATCAGGTCCGCAGAGTCGGATTCCGACAGCGCCGCTCGACAGAGCCGATCAGCCGCCATTTTATACAGCGCCACCTGCTCGGGTTGCTGCACGTAGACCGCACCATCGGGGTATTCGATGTACCCGATGCTCTGGGCGTCATCGAAGTCGAGCAGCATCACCTCACCATCGAGTCCGTCGTGCACAGCCACGGTGATCGGCATGACGTGCAGCTCGACGTTTTCGCGCTCCATCAGGTTCAAGACGTGCTCAAGCTGGGCGGCCATGACAGCGGGCCCGCCAACGATGCGATCGAGGACGGCCTCTTCGATGACAACACAGAAGCCGAGCGGATTCGCACCGCCGGTCAGCCGTTGGCGAGCCATGCGAGCGGCGACTACGTGCGGCGCGTTGATGGGTGCGACGCGAAGGTGCCCCTCGAGAAGGGCGGCAGCGTAGTCCGGCGTTTGAAGCTGGCCCGGTAGCAACGTCTGCTCGTAGGTGAAAACCCTGCTCGCCAAACCCTCAAGCCCGACGAAGATCTTGAACCAATCCGGGAAGACGCTACCGAACGGCGCGAGCCAGCTGGACTGGTCCGCCTGAGTAGCAAGAGCAGCGAGGCGCTCAACGTGCACCGTATCGACAGCGGTGAACTGGCCGTAGAAGGTCAACAGTGCGGTGATCTCGGCGGGCTGCTGCTGGTTGCGGCCCGATTCGAGGTAGTTGATCTTCGTCTGCGTGCAGGCTAAAACCTCCGCGGCCTGCCGCTGGGACTTCTTCGCACGCTCGCGCGCATCTCGAAGTTCGCGGCCGATCAGGAACCGCAACGCATTCGGATCAGCTCGACGAGCCTGCTCCGGCGGCGATTCGGTCATCCCAGCCTCCCTGTCAACGGCGTCCGACAGCACCTTAACCGGACTCAAGGAGCTAATTATCGCAGGTATTGCGGTTGGTATACATACCGGATAAATTACCTGTGCTGGTTACTTCATAGGACACATCAACACCTAGCCGATTACCTCACAGGACCAGCAGGGTGGTGGCACATGTTCAGGCAATTTGGCAACGGACGGGCACCCATCGGCACTGAGACGAGACCTACGGTCCGAAGTGTCGGCGATGGCAACTGGGTAGTGAGCTTCCTGCCTGGGCGGACGCTGTCGGAAGACCAGGCCCAAGCTGCTCTGCGTGCGGCCGAGGAACTAGACGCCCTCGGCGGTTACGCCTCGCTGCTCGGACTGACGGTTCTGGAACTGGTTGGGCTGGCGACGATGGACAGCTCCAGCGAGCGGTTGCGGTCCGGTGGCGTGGCCGATCAGGTGACAGGGCCGGGATGGCAGCAGTGAACGCCGAACAGGTCGCGGCGTCAGCTATCGCAACGCTTCCCTCGTGCGCCATCGTGATCGCCGTCATTCGTCAGCATCGGGGCCCGCTCTCCCGATCGGCGAGCAGGTAACCATGTCCTTCCCACCAGCCCCACGCCGGCAGCTGCTGCCCTCGGCAGAGGAGCTGTGCTCGGCAGTCCGCGGGCACCACATCGACACACATCCCGTGGCCCAGCTCGCCGGTGAGTTCGGCGGTATCTACCAGCCAGCGCAGCCGACGATACTCGAATGTTGTTGCCGCAGGAAGGAACTAAGGTTGGCGATCGACCTCTGGGTGTCGGCGCACCTACCACCGCCGCGCCAGGACGCGAGGTGGCACACCGAGACGTTGGGCTCGATCATCGACCGCCTCGCTCGTACCCAGGTCCGCGCTTACCGCCTGTTGATGACTGTGGACGATGTGGCAGCTCCTCCTGTGCACGCGGCCTGGTACCGGTTGGCCGAGATGGTCGAGGGCTACACCGATCTCGCCGACGCGCTCATCCAGGGCTCGCTGCGGCTACCCGTCCTCCGGGACGAGCCCTGATGCGCCCCGTCATGCCGGACAAGCTCGATTTGCTCGCTGCCTGCCGGGGCGTCCGGCTGGCCTTCGATGACCCGGTGCTGGACGCGGCGGCCGACTTGGCGTTGCTGCACCAGCAGCGTGAGCAGATCCCGCACTGCGCGCTCAGGATGATCGACGCCGAGCGTTCGCTGTTGATGAGCACCATCGACACCTGGGTTCATCTGGTGATCCCCGAACCGAGCGTGGGAGCACGGGTGCATACCCAGACGATAGGCCAGGTCATCGACCGCCTCGCACAGCTGACCGCCTACATCTACACCGCGCTGGCAGGCTCCTCCGACGAGGTGTTTATCGAGTCGATGGACTTTGTGGAGGAACTCGCCACCGCCTACACCGACCTGGTCGCAGAACTGTTCGCTGGAACACGCCGCCTACCCACGACCACGACCTCGGTGTAGCGAGGAACTCCAGCTCCCTGCCCGCGCTCGGCTGCACCTCGACACGTTCGGTTCAGCCGGTCCAGTTGATTCGTAGAAGGAGCACCGCACCGCAATGTCGGCACACCCTGATCGCCGTGATCGCCCCGACCCCTTGCCGAGCATGGACCGACTGCTGGGAGTGTGGGACGCGACGGCGACATCGGTTTCCCCTCTCGAACACGCCACCCGGGTATTCATCACGCTGTGGACCCTTCAGTTCGAGGGAGTCGACCTGCGTCTGATGTGGGACTGGAACTTCACCGCCCACCGGGAGGCCGTCCACGAGACCGCCGCAGCACTCGCTCGCGCTATCGATGACGAGGTCACCTGGCACCTGGGCAACCGTCCGGACCTGGCCATCCTGATCGCCGACGACGCCGAGCCGCTCACTGTCGGGGAGATGCTGGATCAGCTCACGATGTATGCGGTCCTGCTCGACAAATGGCCATACGGCCACGGCGAGCCACCGTTCGGGCGCGCGTTCATGGTCCTGGGACGCCTCTACGACTCGCTCGCCACCAATCTCGTCCTCGGCAGCGCCCGCCAGCCCCGGCGTCGCTCCCACGGCGCGCCCCCGATTTCGCGGCCCGGCCTGGTCGACCTGATCGCCACCCCACCGGAAGGCGCGCAGTAGCCATGTCCCCCACTCCCGCTGGTGCCACCGCACCGAAAGCGCCGTCACATCGCCCTGCTGCGGAACCGAAGGACGACGAAAACCTATGGCTGAGATGATGTGCTCTTCAGAAGGGGAAACGGGGGTTGGTCGATGACGGCTGTTCGCGGCGAGCGCAGCCCTGCTCGCCCCGCTTTGTTGGCGGCGGTTGCCGAGATCGAAGGTGTGCTCGCGGCTGCGGCAGACCGCGGCGAGGACGATTGCCTGGTCCCCGGCCCGGCGATGTCGGCGCTGCGCGGGTCGGGCTTGCTGGCTGCTCTGGCACCGAGGGAAGTGGGTGGATTCCAGGTGGATCCGGTCACCGAGTTGGAGCTCATCGAGGCAGTCAGCGCGGTGGACGGTTCGACGGGGTGGTTGTTCTGGGCGTTGGCGGGCAGTACGGCGCGTGCGGCGGCGATGCTGCCCGACAGCGCCGTGGACACGGTGTTCCCGCCCGGGGGGCGGTTTCCGTTGATCGCCTTCCAGGAGCGCGGTTTCGGCAACACACTCGTCCCGACCCGATCCGGGGTGCGCATCGCGGGCCGCTGGCCGTTCGGCACCGGCGCGCAGTACGCGGACTGGGTGCTGGCCATCGGCCGGTGCCCGTCACCGCAGTACTGTCCCTGGCCGGAGACACCTCAGCTGGCGGCAGTTGTGCCAGCACGGGATTTCGAGGTCGTGGACTGCTGGGACGGCGCGGGGCTCGCGGCGACCGGCACCGTCGACTACCGGATCGATGATCTCGTGGTTCCGTGGTCGCGGGCCTGGCCCTACCCGGTCGAGAGCCCCGAGCGGGGCGGCATGTACTTCGGATTCCGCCGAGCCGCGATCAAACACCTCGGTTTCGCGCTGGGGGTCGGGCGAGGCGCGATGCGCGCGTTCACCTCCCACGTCGGCGGACGGTATGGCGGGACTCACCGGCGGATGCCGGACGGGTTGATCACCGAGCTGGCACGAGCACAGTTGCGGCTGGACGCGGCGCGAGCACTGGGTATGGAGTCGGTGACCCAGCTGTGGTCGCAGGCATCTGGCCCCGGCGGGGTGGACGAAACCGCCTACCGGCAGGTCCGAGCGGTGGCGCGCTCGGCGACCGAGGTCGCTTTCGAGGTCTGCGCGTTGGTCGCCCGCTACGGCGACAGTTCCCTGATCGCCCGGCAGAACTACAACCAGCGGGCCCTGCGCGACATCGTGGCCGGATCCGCGCATGGCGAGATGAGCACATCCGCGCTCGAGGACTTCGGGCGCGATCTTCTGGCAAGAGGGGGTTTGCGGTGAACCGGAGCATGGTGACGGCGCTGGTGCCGAGCTATCCGCCGATCGTGGAGGCCCACGGCGGGCTGTTCACCGTGGCCGACGGCCGCCACTTCATCGACCTATCGGCCCAGACCTTGAACCTCGCGCTGGGACACGGGTTCTCTTCGGTGAGTGAGGCGGTGGCCGGCCAGGCGAAGAAGATGGAGTTCGCGTCCTCGCGGTTCGCGAGCGTGCCGTTCCTCGAGCTGTGCGACCGGCTGGCGGGCCTGGCTCCCGCTGGTGTCGATGCGGTGGCCGCGAAGCTGACCAACGGCAGCGACGCGGTGGAGACGGCGATCAAGCTGGCGTTGCTGCACACTCGGCGGCGGCGGATTGGCTGTCTTCCGGGCGCGTGGCACGGGGAATCGTTCATGACCCTGGGGCTGGCGACCTCGCACCGGGGCCGGGCCTTGAGCGATGGGTCGCTGTCGGTCGCGGCGGAGGAACCCACCATCGCCGCCCTTACCCGCCTGGTAGCGGGACGACGCGACCTCGCCGCGGTCGTGCTGGACCCCGCGATGGTGGCCCACGGCCTGCCCGAGAACGGCATCAATGCTGATCTGCGGCGGTTACGGACGGCCTGCGACCGGGCCGGGACCTTGCTGGTGACCGATGAGGTCCAGTCGTTCGGCTGGTTGGGCGGGGCTCTGTTCACCAGCGAGCAGACCGGGGTGGTGCCCGATATCGTCTGCCTTGGGAAGGCATTGGGGGCGGGATACCCGCTGGCTGCGGTGTTGGCGCGGCGCGATCTGAGGGCGGTGTTGCAATACAACGACGCCGAGTTCACCGGCGGCGGCCATCCCGTCTCGTGCGCGGCGGCGCTGGCCGGGCTGGACTATCTCGATTCCCGCCGCGCCGAGCTGGCTCAGCGTGCACTGGACTTCGCCGACCTGTTGGCCGGGCAGTTTCCGTCCGACCGTTTCGAGGTTCGCTGCCAGGGGCTGATCGCCTCGGTCGCGCTGGGCTCGCCGCGGCTGGCCGAGACCTGGGCCGCCCAGGTAGCCGCGCAAGCCGGGCAGGCCGGGGTCTTCGTCCGCCTCACCGATCGCGGCAGGCGCTTGCTGATCAAACCGCCGCTGGTCCTCGACGTCGCCCACCTGCGTCGAGGGCTGTCACAGGTAGCGGCGATCAGCACCGCCACCGCTGATGAGCTGGGCACCGTGTGCACCTCGGAGCACGTGCACTCCGAAGGCGGGCGGCGTTGTGTCGTTCGCCGCGACATCCGGGCCCACCCCTACGTCGGCTACGTCGACGCACTGCTGCGGACAGCGGCCCCGGGGGTGCAGCCGATCGGCCGTGGCCCTCGCCAGCAGTACGAGCTGAGTGCTCGGCTGGACAGCATCGGGGTGCCCGCAGCAATCTGCTACCCCGTCGAGGGCGCCGAGGCGGTCGACCAGGGCTGGGTGCCGGGCCGGGCGCTGCACACCGTCCTGGGCGATCCCGGCACCGACCCCGGCCTGATCAACGGGCTGGTGCTACGCCACTACGAGCTGGTGACCCGCGCCCACGACCACGGCATCGCGATCGGCGACCGGTGGCCGGGCAACGCAATAGTGACCGAGCGGTCTGATATTGTCCTGATCGATTTCGAGCTCGGCTTCGACGGTCCTCACCACGATGCGTGCGCGTTCGAAGAAGCGTTCACGATCCTGCAGACCTTGGTCGCGGTCCCGGAGGACAATCCCGTCCGGGAGGATCTGCTGTTCCGGCTGCTCGATGCGATGAGTGACCGGCACGGGATCACCCGCTGCGCGCGGGCGTGGGAGCGGCTGGCACAGTTCTACCGCGACCCGGCGCGCCCAATCCATGACGGCTCGGATACCGCGCAGGCATACGCGGGGTTACTGTGGGCCGCATTGTCGCGGCTGGTTCCGCAGACTGATTCTTGCTCGTAGACCGACGGAGGAACCGACCAAATATGTGTGGCATCGTGGGGATGACCTCACCCCAGAACACCGTGACCGGGCGCACCGCCGACCAGCTGGCGGTGCTCGAGTACCGCGGCTACGACTCCTGGGGCCTGGCCGCCCTCACCGACGACTCCCTGGCCGTGGTCAAGGACACCGGTTCCATCGGCAAGGCGCTACGCGAAGGACGGCTCAGCGAGCTCCCGGAGGCATCCCTGGCATTGGGCCACACGCGCTGGGCCACCCATGGTGGTGTCACCGCCGCCAACGCCCACCCGCACCTGTCCTACAACGGCGCGGTGGCCATCGTGCATAACGGCGTCATCGAGAACCACCTGCAGCTGCGCCGCGAACTCGAAGCCAGCGGGGTGAGCTTCGCCAGCGACACCGACTCCGAGGTCGCCGCCCACCTCATCGCCCGCCACCTCGAACAGGGCGCCTCGATGCGCGACGCCATCGCCGCCACCACCGCCGCGCTCTCCGGTGAGTACGCGCTCGCGGTGATCAGCGTCTCCGAGCCCGGCACCGTGTGGGGAGCCAAGCACAAGAGCCCCTTGGTCGTCGCCTTCGACGGTCAGCGCGGCATCCTGGCCTCCGATCAGATGGCCCTCGACGGCATCAGCAACGACGTGCTGTTCCTCGACGACGGCGACATCGTCGCCGTGCACGCCGACTCCGCGCAGGTCTACGCCCCCGTCGACGGTGCTCTGGCGCCGGTGGACCGGGAGTTCACGCGCTTGGCCGGGCGCCAGGAGCGCGCCGACAAGGGCGAGTACCCGCACTGGATGATCAAGGAGATCCACGAGACCCCGGCGGCCGTAGTGTCGGCCTCTGAGCTTGCTGCCGAGCGGTTCGCCTCCGTGCTGCCCGCGGATCGCCCGGTCACCCTGATCGGCGCGGGCAGCGCGTTCTATGTCGCCTCGATGGGCCAGTACCTGCTGAAAAGCCTCGCGGGGCTGCGCGCGACCGCGCTGCCTTCGGACGAAGCCGAGTACCTGGCCGTGCTGGGTCCCGGTGATCCGCTGGTGGCGCTGTCGCAGTCGGGCGAGACCTTCGACACCCTCGAGATCTGCCGGGCAGCGCTCGACGCCGGAGCAATCCTGACCAGCATCTGCAACGTGCCCAGCTCCACCCAGGAACGCCTCGCCACCCACCGGCTCCCGCAGGGCTCGGGGCCGGAGATCTGCGTGTTGTCCACCAAGAGCATCGTCAGCCAGGTCGTGCTGCTCGCCCGGCTCGCCCTCGAGACCGGCCGGGCCAACGGCACGCTGAGTGCCGAGAGCTACGCCGCGCACGAGGAGTCGCTGGCCCGGCTGCCCGAGACGCTGTCCACCTTCATCGCGACCGCCTCGACCTCGGTGCAGGCGCTTGCCGCCAAGTACAGCCACGTCGAGGACTGGTTCTTCCTCGGCCGGGGCATCCTCTACCCCGCCGCGCAAGAAAGCGCGCTGAAGTTCAAAGAGGTGAACTACCACCACGCCGAAGGCATGGCCTCGGGGTTCTTCAAGCACGGAACCATCTCGCTGATCGACGAGGACTTCTACACCGTCGCGCTGCTGCCCTCGCACACCGACGCCCCCGACCGCTACGCCGCAACCCTCGCCGCGGTCAGCGAGATCGCCGCCCGCAAGGGCCCCGTGATCGGCATCGGGCCCGCCGACGTACCCGCCGACGACCTCCGCGTCTTCACCGAATACCTCCCGCTGCCCTACCACGGCGACGACATCGCCGACCTCGTCATCCAGCTAGTCGCCGGCCAGCTCCTGGCCTACTATTGCGCCCTCGACCTCGGCCGCGAGATCGACCAACCGCGCTCGCTGGCCAAGTCGGTCACCGTCCGCTAACCCACCGAACCGAACACAACACAGGGGGGCTGTGCTGTGGCCGACTGGCTGCTCATACCGATGTGCCCGACACCCAACGGACGACTACATATCGGCCACGGCGCAGGCCCCTACCTGCGCGCGGACGCCATCGCACGTGCCTTGCGCCGCGACGGCCACACCGCCGCCATCATCACAGGCACCGACGCCTACGAGAACTGGGTACTCGCCGCCACCAGCTCCGACCGCACCCCCGAACAAACCTGCCGCGAATACCACACCGGGATCGAACACGACCTGCGCGCGCTCGGCGTCGAGCTGGACCAATGGATCGACCCGCTCGCGGATGAGCACCGCGGCCCCTACCGCAAGCTCCACGAGCACCTGCTCGCCACCCTCCGCGCCAGCGGTGCCGCCCGCCAAGGCGTCGAACGTATTCCGGTCGGTGCCGAGAGCGGGCGACAGCTGCTCGGAGTGTGGATCGCCGGACGCTGCCCCACTTGCGACGCGCCCGCCGGAGGCAACACCTGCACCACCTGCGGCGACCACTTCCACCCCGATGAACTCCGCGACCCCTACAGCCGTCTCACCGACGAACCGATCCGCTGGGACGACCAGCTCAGCTGGTTCGCCTACCCCGACGATCCCGACCGCGTCATCGACCGGCTACGCGCCACCGGCCTGGCCGAGCAGTTCCTCACCGCGCCCCACACCTACCTGCAGCGCTCCACTGCGCGAATCCGGCTCACCCAACCCGGCAGCTGGGGCATTACCAGCGACCACCTCGAACCCGGGACCGTGCTGGCCAACACCTACTACGCCTACAGCCTCTACTGCGGCCAACTCCACCACCGCACGAGCGGCAACGCCTTCGCCCCGAACTCAGCGACCACCGTCGTCGGACTGTTCGGCACCGACAACTCCATCGCCGGACTCGTCGCACCTCAAATCCTCGCCGCGCCAGCGGGCTTGAAGCCCTTCGACCATACGGTGATCAACCACATGGTCCACTTCGAAGGCCGCAAATGCTCCACCAGCAAACAACATGGCATCTGGATCAGCGACCTTATCGACAACACCAGCATCACCACCGACGAACTCCGCTACGCCCTCGCGCAGATCCCCCTTGACCATTACGTCGGCGACATCGACCTCCCTCTCCTCACAGAGCAGGTCAACGAACTGCGCAAGTGGCACAACCGGCGGCTGGAAACGGCCCTAGGCTCAATCCGAGCGACCACCCTCGGCAGTACCGATTTCGAACTGATCGCTGGCCAGCTAGACCGGCAGCGCCACAGCCTCCAACCGCCTCACGTCGATCTCACCGAAGCAACAGCGATAGCCCGCGCGTGGATGCTCACAGAGGCACTCAATACCGACGACCCGCACGAAGCGACCGTCTGGCTCACTGGTACAGCACTCCTGATCACTCCCCTCCTTCCGCAGATGGCCGAAACATTATGGGCAGCTCTAGGTCTCGGCCGGCGAATTAGCCTCGCTAGCCTCCGCGACCAGCAGGTACAACCAACCCCCGGCGCCCCCAACGCCGCCGCTTCCACCTCATTAGCCACCGTTTCCGAGATCGCTCCGTATGCACGCCATTCCCGATGATGGCCGATACAAGGGTTGCCACCACAAGATTCCAGGCGCGCGAGGTCAGCCGATTTGTTTAACATACCAGCAGGTTCATCTTTACGCCGACAGCACTGTATCGCGAATCGCTGATCAGAGCTTTCGGCCCGGTCTGATCAGCATCCCCCACATCCGCGAGTGACTACTCCGTGTAAGATCTTTGCCACCCGCCTCTGCGCACGACAGAGGCGGGCCCAAACTCCCATTAACACCTTCGACTGTTGTGATGGTTACTGAGACTTCAGCGCCAGGCCCAAATACTCGGACTTCACTGTCGCGATCAGGACTCGGTACCGGACATCAGATGAAAGGCATCAATTTGGCGCTCTGCATGTGCGAGGATAGTGTCGGGGCTACTGCTAAGCACATCATAGCCTCCGCACGACGGTGGACAGCGGACCTGAGAAGGGGCAGAAAGACAGTTGCATATCTTCATCAGCTGGTCAGGTGACACCGCAGGAGAGTTGGCGCAGTTTCTGCGAATCTGGCTTCAGCAAGTCATTCAGGAACTCGAACCATTCATGTCCAAGAGTTCGATAGAGAAGGGCGCGAGATGGAGTCCGGAACTATCTAACAAACTAGGCGACACCGGTCAGGCAATAGTTTGCGTGACTCGCGATAACCAGTCGTCCGAGTGGTTGAACTTCGAGGCTGGCGCTTTAGCGAAGGCGACGGGTTCGCGAGTCCGCACTCTACTTATCGATATAACGCCAAGTGATGTCACGGGACCCCTTTCGGAGTTCCAGCACACAACTGCGACCGACCGAGATGATGTCTGGTCGCTGATTATGAGCATCAATGAGCATTGCAATCGTCCCCTGTCTATAGACGTACTCAATCCGGTATTCGACAGGATATGGCCCGACCTGAAAATCAAGGTAGAGGAGATTATAGCTAAGGCCGAAAACAGCGATAAGGCGAAGGTGCCTGCCCGCACCGATGCGGATATTCTGGCGGAAATTCTGGAACGAGTTCGAGCGATTGAAAGAAGGGACGAGGAAACGACAGCAAACACCAGAAGACTGGTGGAGGCGGTAACCGTCTCTTCGCGACGTCAGCGCATGCTAGCTGAAACACTCCGGACGCGTCCTACTAAATGGTCGGAATTAGTAGACCCCAACGATTACGCAGATGCGGACGTGATCATCCCGAGAGAGGGGCAGGAAGATCGAGTCGGAAAAATAGTCGGACTCAGTGTCGATTCCGATGACAAGTGCGTCATAGCAAAGGTCGCAACCGAGAACCGCGTCGATCTGCTGCGCGTCGCTGCTCTAGTAAAGATCGGCGAGAACTCGTACCGATTCATGCCTGGACTTGACGAAGGCCAGAATACAATCTAAGGAGAATCAGCAGCAGCTTTACGAGATTTCGCTTTGCGTAACCAGAAACCCATTTCTCTTTGTTCAATAGAAGTAAGAATCTTAACGAGAACTTGATCGCGTTTGCTGACATCGTCGTATGGTTCAGAACCGGTTGCATACAGCCGCCGCTCCGCCTCCACCGCCTCCCGCGCTTGGCTGAAACGCAGGTAGTCGTCGTGCCAATGGAAAGACGATTTTAGCCCTGTGATGACTACCAGCAGGCTGCCCAAGACTGCTGATAGTATCGTATTCCCCTCAAGAATAACGGCACAAACTGGTATTGCCGCAGACAGTATGAGCTGAGACAGCTCACTGACTCTATGTAATCGCCTCGCTTTGATTGCAGCTTTTTTATACCAATAATAAGAGGCACTGGCTACCCCTTCTGCGTATGAAGTGGTTTCAGGCTTCAATTCTTCAGCATTCCTTTCGCAATCCGCTAATAGGAGGCAAGGGCAGAAGACGCGAAAAGATCGCTGTCTGAAATCTGGCTACAGCAGCTCGCCGAGCGATCCCGTCCATCATCGCCGTCAACTATTTCAATTTCCGAACCAGTTATCAGCCTCGGCAACCTGGGCAATCGGAGTGAGCTCGGCCAGCACCCGGTCTTCAATGACCTCTACGGCACGTTGAACCAGGTCGCTTGGCCATTCCTGCGGTCGACGCAGAACTTCGTCAGCAACGTTCCTGCTCAACACCCCGATCTTCACGCTGCTCGCCCAACCGGCAATCGGAAGTGATGTGCGATGCTTACGAAATACCTCGAATTTGAGCAGTTTCATGTTGCCAACGATGGATATAAATTCACGCACGTCACCTACATCAGCTTCTAGCAGCGCTTCGAACGAGTGAGCCAGGCGTTTGCTAATTTGCTCGGCGCTTTCCTCAGTCGATGCCGCGTATAGTAACCAGAGCGTCTTAGCCGAGAAGGTTACCCGATTCATCCGCAATGCTTCATGGAGCATCAATTTGCGACCTACCAACACTTGGCAGGATGCATGGACCGCTGTCCAGATAGCCGTATAATACTTCGCCGCGATGCGGTCGACGACTTCACTAAGGTCGGTTGCCAACGCGATAACCACAGAAGAGTGAGCACACGTCAGTAGGGAGAAGACCCAGTGGCGCACCGCAAAGTCATCGACAGCGGCGAGGAGTTGCTGCCTCCACCATTCGTGATCACCCCGGTGGTCACGTGCCTCAGCTTCTGTATTGAGCGCCACCTGTAGTTCAGGGTGCCTAGAGTCTATGGCCAAGGCCATCGTGCTGAGTGAGGTTCCCTCTGGCATCGCCGCGATTGCCTGCCGCAAGATCCAACCGTCGCTCCAAACATCGGCGATACGGATCAGTTGCTGGAGCCATTCACTATCCGTTGCCGTAACAGGAGACCAATCACGCAGCGCCGCAGTCACGTCGGTTACCGAGGAGAGCACCAACGCTTCGCCTTTTCCTCGGAACCGCGTCCTGGTCGCCGCCGCTCCACCGCCGCCCGGTCGGCGGAGCGTCGCCATCTTTGCGCCGGTCAGTATGCGACCGGCCGGGGTAGATCGGTCAACTAATTTGAGCACCTCAACCGCGCCGTCGTTAACGTCTCGCATCACGATTCGAAGCACGTCATCGGACGAACCGTCGAAGCCGCCTGCTACCAGAAGCTGCGCTGCCCAGTCTTCTCCCGAGTCGCTCGTTGCTAATAGCTGCGCTAGCCGTGCCTCGGCATCGGGGAGAAGCCCACCGAGGACGTAGAGGTGGCTCGCTGTCTGCAGCCACCTCCAGGTCGAGTTGAATCGTTCCCACCACCAGCTCGCTAGGTCGTCGCCCTCGGCATGACGGCGCAGACTGGCCGCCGCAGCTGCACGAGTTTGGGGCTCCGCTTCGGCCTCCAATCGCGCCTTGAGGTGCCGCACAGCTTGAATGCGACCAGCCCGTTCCGATAGATGAAGCCCCGACCCTGCGACATCGAGAAGTCCATCCTCGGCCAGGATTACACCTGGTCCACACAGTATGAAATCCACAATCTCCTGGATAGGTTCGTCTTTTTGCCCCTCGTAGCTTCGGTCATTTAAAAATAGGGCAGCGGTCGAACGCAACAATGGGTGCAGCCCCAAATTCTTGTCTTTTGATAGATCCTGTAGCACAGAGCGCATTCCGCGTATCTCGCCCTTGGAGTATTTTCCGACCAGAAAACGACAGACGTTGGACCAATACGGACGCTTCAGCAGGGCAACGAGACAGTCGTCACGCAGGTTGCGGTCCACCTCATCGAAAATGTAAATCGCAGCGAAATACTCTCGAAGTGACTGCACCTCAAACTGAAAATAACCGGGGTCTCGCTCTACGAGGCAAAGCACGCGCGTGGTGAATGCGGAAAACAGATCTTCCGCCAGCTTTTGCCCGTCGTCTCGACCGTCGAGATGCTTTCGTAGAAGCGCCTTTAGATCTGCGCGCTTAATTGAGCCGGAGCTCTTCCCTTCTTCCGCTTGGGTCTGGATGTACCATCCGATATAACTGTGAATGTCTTCAATAACCTGACGCTCCTCAGCGAGCAGCGGCTCCTTCTCCTCGCCCTGCTCACGATCCAGAAACGTCTTCAGATACTCGCCGTACAACTCTGTGCGCCGTTGCGGAAGCAGCTGGCGCCGATGCAAGAGGTGGAGGAGTATGGCCAGCTGCATCGGGTAGGACGCCAGCTCCCGAATATGCGGCACATTCTGATTCTCCATGAACGTCCGCTGTAGCTTATTCGCCGCTTCAATGGATAGCTTTGCGACTTTCGCCCATCGCTGAAGGTACTGCACCCGCAGGCCGTGCGTAAGCTTCTGCAAATTTAGACGCGGGAAGTCGGGCGACGACCAAAGCGCCGAGGTGGCGCCACCAGGGCGTGTCGCAACTAATACATGAAGGTCAGCTGCGTCGACAGCGAGTCGGCGCTGAGTGTCGACAATCTGGGAACTTACCTCTTCGCGGTACATGAGGTTGGCCACCTCATCAAGGCCGTCGAAGGCAACGAGAGCCGGTCGAGTGGAGATCAGAAGTCCCAAGTCCTCCACCGAAAACGCACGTCCACCACTGTTTCGCGAGACCTCCACGACCATGTACTCCTCGATCGTGGGCCATCTCAGCGTCTTCGTCTTGGCTCTCCCACCCTTGTTCTTACTACCTTTCGTAGAAGGGTTGCGACGGTGTCGGCTCGCCCATATGGCGTACTTCCGCAGGTCTAACCGAATTGGGACTCGATAGACTGTCGTGAGCTGGCCAAGTTTTTGGTCTTCACCGGTGTATTCTTGCCGTGCGAGCAGTCGAGCGCGATGGAACTGGCAGACGTACTGAAGTAAAGTTGACTTTCCCTGTCCAGGACCGCCTACTAGAAGCGCATTGCCACGCCACTCCGGGTGCAGCAGCGCTTGAGCTGCACCGGTCACGATATGCCCGTCGGCGTCATCACCGAACGCGATGTCACCAGGATAAGTCTCGGCGATACACTGCATTAATTCCGCGACATTGGCATCCAGCCGACAGGCGAACGGAACGTCAACAAAGAGCGAGTCGACACTTGGCCCGTTGAGGTCGACCTGCTCGAACAGCACCTTATTATCGGCACCATATTGTTGCGCCATGTACTTCTGAATAGTCCTGTCGATCTCGTCGCAGCGCTTCGCTTGGGCTTCGTGCGTCTTGCGCATCTCTAAGAGGTCATCGACAGTGAATTCTGCGCCTCCGTTCGCATCAACCCTCTGATGATGTGTCGGGCACAACAAGATTAAATTCTCGTAGCTGTGGAGCTTTTCGGCTGGATAGCTGGAGTCGTACCGTGGACCATCCGGCTTGTAGGAACGTATGTGAGCTTGTTCGCCAACCGGCGTTGTCCTCACCGCACCCGTTGTTGCGTCCACCGACTCCAGCGTTAATTCTTGCTGACAGCTGGGAAAGGCGCATTGGTTGTAGGCTTTCGCCCACAGCACCTTGACGTTCTGAACGGTGATACTCATGCGGTAACCTCGATCAGTGTTCGGCGGAAAGTGCATACTCAAAGACGAAGGGTATCCCGAAGACGAACGGATAGTACAGGTCGAGCCAGCGCATGGGGGGATGGGATGGTCTCTCCGTCTGCGCGCGGTTGACCCCGAGTGGAAGCGAGGTCGTAGTCGCTGCCCATGGTCACCTGGAACGGGAACCGGGGGCGCACGGACAAGAGAGTGCCGACACCTGGACAACGCGTCCGGAGGAGCGGCGGTTGGCTCCGGCGTTCGGGGCGGTCTGGCCGGGCAGCATCCCGTTCAGACATCGCACCCTGATCTTGATGCTGGCAACGTCAAACTCGCTCGTTACCTCCCCGGAATCAGCCAGATCTCCGTGGAGGCGACCGAGGACGTCGATTCACTCACCACGATCGCCGATGGCTCGGCCCGAGCACGACGACGTCCTCGGTTCCCGAGTACACCGACGCTACTTAAGGTTTCCCTGCCGATGTCGTCGAGCCGCCGGGGTTGAGGCCGAATACAAGTTGTCTCTATCGTCGCGATAAGCACGGCAGAAGTAGACACGCAAGTACAGCGACTCGCTGTCAGAGCGGCGAGTCATTCGCCTACAGCCGGTATTCAGCGTGAATAACCAACCGCCGTCCCTCAACCGTTGGTTTGCCCCGTTCCCACGCTCGACGTGCCCGCCGCGCGGGCACATCGAAGGTGGGACCAGGTACCAGCCCGCACGAGCGGCCCTGCATTGCTAGATTGAGTAGGAATCCACGACGACCAGGCGTTTTGTGGTTGCCCATGTTCTGCGTGTCCTGCCGAGGGCACAACCTGTGACACTGGTTTGGCAGGTCAACAGTCCATTTTAGCGAGCCCGACGAAGCCCGCCGTCACGAAACCGCAGGTCAGTCGCGTTCCCCTCTGTGAGGTAGTAGGGCGCAGCGAACATGGGAACGTAGCGGTCAGCCGAGCAGCCGTACCCAACCGTCTTCGAGATACTGCAGCTGTCTCGTGCGGGTTTGCCGTGGTTCTGGGGTGTGGTGCACTGTTCGTTGGTCGAGGGCTGATCTCGCAGCGGAGGAGTGGGGATGGCGCGTTCTGCTGGGTCCGTCTACGGACGGGCGTTGTTCGACAACCAGGGGATGCTGGCGACCTGGCTACCGGACCGGCCGCTGCGGGTTGGTGACATCGTGTCCCGGGACTCGCGGACCGGGATCCTCACCGTCGAGGCCACCCTCGCGAAACTCGCGCCCGGAACTCGGCATGCCATCAGCAGCCGCACCGGCCCGGCCGCGGTGACTTTGCAGCGCGGCGCCACGATCGACTTCGTCGCCACCACCGGAATCCCTGGCGCGAGCGCGGCGCTGCGGTTCACTGCGGAGTCCTCGTTCATCTTCGCCGCCCGCACCGGTAGCACCGAGGAGTACCGGCACAGCGCACCCCTCCGCGAGGCCCTCCTCGCCCTCGCAGCCGCGAACGTCTGGCGCAACGAGTGGCAGATCGTCACCACCGTCCGCCGATTCGCTGCCTGCACGATTGTCATCGCCCGCGAAAGCGGCACCACCGCCCGCATCGCCTTGGACCCAGCCACCGCACTGACCGGGACCGAGACCATCGCTGCTGCCACCGGAGTCTCCATCACCAGCGGCGACGCCTCGCTCTGGGAACTCACCGACGCCGGACCTCTGTATGAGGCGCTCACGGTCCGACGCAACTTCCTGACCGGGAGCCCCGGGGTGTCGAGCGGCGGGTTCATGGACTTCGACCTGGGATTGCCCGACGAATACCAGATCGTCCCGGCCGGGCCCGGCGACCTCGAGCTGCCCTGACACCGCACGCTTGCGGGAGTGGGCTGGGGTGAATCGGGCGCGAGGTTTGTTTGCTCTCAGCAGGTCTGGGAGCAAGGGGGCGGATAAGGTCGCAGCTATCACTCGGGCCGGGGACGTGAGGTGGTGCTGAGCGGGGAGGTCTTGCAGTGGTGGAGTCAGTGGTCCGGCTCGTCGAGCGCGGGGTCGATGAGGACGGGTCGCATCTCGTGCGGGTCTCGTACCCGAGTGAGGGCACCGAGTTCGACGTGTCAGTCACCGATCCCGCCTCGGCTGACGACGAGCAACTGCTGGCGTGGTATTTCGAGCAGCACCTGCGGTTCCCGTTCCTCGACGGCGACCGCCGCCGTGCCGCGGTCGAAGTCCTGCGCGAGTACGGACGCGACTTGTTCACTCAGGTCTTCGGGGGTGCGGCGGGGTTGGAGTATCAGCTGATGCGTCGGCGAGGCTTCGAAGGTTGCCGCATCGAGGTCGTGGGCGGCGCGAGCCTGCACCGTCTGCACTGGGAAGCCTTGTTCGACCCTGCACTCGATTCGCCACTAGCACTGCGAATACCGATCACCCGAGGGGTCGAGGCCCGGTCGGCTCGGTTCGAGACCGCCGGGCCCTGGCCGACTCTGAACATCCTGGTGGTGACTGCCCGCCCCGGTGGCGCGAACGATGTCGGATACCGGACCATTTCCCGCCCGCTCGTGGACGCCGTGCGGCAAGCCGACATCCCGGTCCGTATCGACTTCGTCCGCCCCGGTACCTGGACCGGGCTCCGCGCACATCTGGAAGCCACCCGCGCGGCACACGGCCTTGGCTGGTACCAGCTCGTCCACTTCGACGTCCACGGCAGCTTCGCCGACCAGTCCACCATGCAAAACGAATCCCGTGCGGGCCGCTACCTTCTGGATGGAGATGCGGCGAGCTTCGCAGGCAAGCAGGGGTTCTTGTTCTTCGACACCGGCAGGGTCGGTGTCGCCGATCCCCGCTCGGCCCGCGAGATCGCTGGCCTTCTGGACGAGCACCTCGTTCCGATGGCGGTGCTCAACGCATGCCAGTCGGCGATGCAGTCCAGCAGCGAAGCCGCGCTCGCCCAGCAACTCGTCGAAGCCGGGGTGCCGTACGTGCTCGGCATGGCCTACTCGGTCACCGTCACCGCAGCGGCCCTGGCCATGCCCATCCTGTACAAGAACCTCGCCCGCGGAACAGCCCCGGAACTCGCGCTGCGGCTGATGCGCCGCCAGCTCTTCGATATCCCGGACCGGCAGGGTTATTTCGATCAGACCTTGCCGCTTGCTGACTGGGTGCTTCCCGTTGCTTTCCGGCAGCACACGATCGACATCGCAGTACGGCCTATGCAACTCGCCGAGGAAGAGGCCTTTCTCTCGCGGGAAGCCACTGTAGGTGAGGAGCCGTTCACGGAGTACGGGTTCGTCGGCCGCGACCTGGACGTGCAAGGCATCGAACGCCGATTGCTCATCGACCCCGAGCGCAACCAGGTCCTCGTCCAAGGGATGGCCGGGGCCGGCAAGTCCACGCTACTTACGCACCTGGGGTGGTGGTGGCAGCGCACCGGCCTCGTCGAGGAAGTCTTCACCTACAGCTACGAACACC
Organism: Nocardia asteroides; assembly: GCF_021183625.1. Lineage (NCBI taxonomy): Bacteria > Bacillati > Actinomycetota > Actinomycetes > Mycobacteriales > Nocardiaceae > Nocardia > Nocardia asteroides. The sequence continues at coordinate 4,588,407 of NZ_CP089214.1, read as the reverse complement.
GCGCCTGGACCGTCGACCAGATAACCCGCGACATCGCCACCCGCCTCTGGCCCGATAAGATCGAGTTCGCCACCTGGGACTCGCTGGGCGGAACCGCCAGACGGGAACGAGTCGCCCGCGCGCTGCGCTCGCAACGACACCTGCTGATCCTAGACAACACCGAATCCATCACCGCCGCACCCGCCGCCATCCCGCACGCCCTCACCGACACCGAACAACAAGCACTACGGTCATGGGCCGCGCGGCTGCGAGCAGGCCGAACCCTGGTGATGTGGGGTTCACGCGAACCCGAAACGTGGATCGCTTCCGACAGTTTCGGTACCAATACTCATCAGCTCGGCGGGTTGGACCCGCAAGCAGCCTCGGTCCTGGCCGACAGAATCCTCGACCGCCACCACGCCACCGCATACCGCGACGACCCCGAACAACGCGACGCTCTGGACGAACTGCTGAAGTTGCTGGGCGGATATCCCCTCCCACTGGAAGTGGTACTGCCCATACTCGCCTCCACCCCACCAAGCCACGTGCTCGAAGAACTCGAAGCCGGTGGCGAGACCGTGGACCCGGTCGGACTGATCACCAAGGCGATCGAATACAGCCACGCCAAACTCGACCCCGCCCTGCAAACCAGCCTCGCCCTGCTGGCACCGTTCACCGCCACCATCCCCGGCGGAGAATTCCTCACCCGCTACCAGCAGTTGCTGAACGAGAACCAACCGAGCCAGGATCCGTGGGGCACCATCGACATCGCCGCGGGACTCGCCGCTGCCATGCACATCGGGCTGGCCGCACCCCACGACGCCATGCAGGGCTGGGTACAGGTGCTGCCGATCCTGCCCTACTTCCTGCGCCGCGCCCTGCACACCCGCCACCCCACCTGGTGGCCCACCGCCCAGTACACCCACTACCGCCTCCACACCGACCTGGGAAACGCGCTGCACGCGATGCTCACCGGCAACAACGCCGACCAACGTGCCACCGCCCGCGTCGCCACCACCGCGAGCTATGCCAACTTCACCGCCGCGATCGACACCGCTCTGCACCAGCACCAACCCACCCTTCCGGTTTTGCTACCCATCGAAGAACTCCTGGATCAGACTCGCCAGCAACGCGCCCATGAACAACTGCTCGATCACGTCATCACTCACCTCGCTGCCCGCACCGACCCGGACGCCCCCCGCGAATTGCCGCAACTGCTGCACCTCGCTGGCATCGTCGCCCAGCAACAGCGACGCTTCGACCACGCCGAGAACTACTACCGCCAAGCCCTCGACCTGCTACTCGAATCCGGCGACCGGCACAGCGCCGCGAGCACCTACCACCAACTCGGCATGGCCGCCCAGGAACAACGGCGCTTCGACCACGCCGAGAACTACTACCGCCAAGCCCTCGACCTGCTACTCGAATTCGGCGACCGGCACAGCGCCGCGGGCACCTACCACGAACTCGGCAGGGTCGCCCAGGAACAACGGCACTTCGACCACGCCGAGAACTACTACCGCCAAGCCCTCGACCTGAAAAACGAATTCGGCGACCGACACCGCGCCGCGGGCACCTACCACGAACTCGGCAGGGTCGCCCAGGAACAACGGCACTTCGACCACGCCGAGAACTACTACCGCCAAGCCCTCGACCTGAAAAACGAATTCGGCGACCGGCACAGCGCCGCGAGCACCTACCACCAACTCGGCATGGCCGCCCAGGAACAACGGCGCTTCGACCACGCCGAGAACTACTACCGCCAAGCCCTCGACCTGCTACTCGAATTCGGCGACCGGCACGGCGCCGCGGGCACCTACCACCAACTCGGCAGGGTCGCCCAGGACCAACGGCGCTTCGACCAAGCCGAGAACTACTACCGCCAAGCCCTCGACCTGCTACTCGAATTCGGCGACCGGCACAGCGCCGCGCGCACCTACCACCAACTCGGCACGGTCGCCCAGGACCAACGGCGCTTCGACCAAGCCGAGAACTACTACCGCCAAGCCCTCGACCTGCTACTCGAATTCGGCGACCGGCACAGCGCCGCGCGCACCTACCACCAACTCGGCACGGTCGCCCAGGACCAACGGCGCTTCGACCAAGCCGAGAACCACTACCGCCAAGCTCAGCAGGCATTCCGCGACACCGGCGACGAACGCAGCGCTTCTCAGGAGTTGACCGCGCTGGGTAGCGTGCTGGCGGAGGATGGAAGGCATGGGGAAGCGTTCAGCGTGCTCGTCGGCGCAGCCGTCAGCTGGAAGCAGTTTACCGGCGTCTTCGACCCGACCGACCTCGAACTCCTGGCGACCCAGCGCGACTACCTCGACCAGCACACCGTCGACACGGTCCTCGACGCGCTCGACCCCGTCACCACAGCGGCTCTACGCCAACACCTCCGGGGAGACAGCAAGTAGAGGCCCCCACCGTCAGACAGCGAGTCGAGCGCCTACAGCTGGTATTCAGCGTGGACCACCAATCGGCCGCCCCACCGCTGATCACCCCCGTTCCCATGTTCGACACGCCCCGCCGAGGACACCTACGGGACACTTGGAACGGTTCCGACCAGATCACAATTCCAGAAGGACACCGGAGACGTCCCGAACGCGACAAGGTCTCCGGCGGTTCGGCGACCGGAGTCGGCCGAGTTGCCGGAGACCTCGCAGCGGGGGCTGTCAGTCGTCGGTGACGGTAATCGTGACGTCGATATTCCCGCGGGTGGCGTTGGAGTACGGGCACACCTGGTGGGCCTTGTCGGCCAGGCTCTGGGCCGTGGCGTGGTCGAGATGCGGCAGCGTCACCTCCAGGGTGACCTCGAGCCCGAAGGCGCCGCCGTCGAGTGCCCCGATGCCGACGCGCGCGCCGACCGAGGAGTCGTCGACGTTCGCGCCCGCCTGCTTGGCCACCATGCGCAGGGCGGAGTGGTAGCACGCCGCGTAGCCGATGGCGAAGAGCTGCTCGGGGTTGGTTCCCTCGCCCGAACCACCCATTTCGGGGGGCGTGGCCAGGGTCACCTCGAGCTTGCCGTCCGAGGTGCGTCCGGTGCCGTTGCGGCCGTCGCCACTCGCGATGGCCTCGGCGGTGTAGAGGGCTTTCATGTGTTCTCCTGTCGTCGGATGGGTGTCGAAGTGCGGTGTCACGCCGCCTGGTGCACGGTGCGGGTCAGCCGGTCGAGGGTCGAGCGGAGCTCGGCCACTTCTTCCCCGGTGAGCCCAGTGCGTGGTGCCAGCAGCTGCGGCAGCGCGAACGCGCGCTCTCGTAGCGCCGCGCCTGTCGCGGTGAGGCGCACCGTGACCCGCCGCTCGTCGGCAGCTTGACGCTCGCGGCGCACCAGCCGCCTGCGCTCCAGGCGGCGCAGCAGGGGCGAGAGCGTGCCGGTGTCGAGCTCCAGTTCGTGACCGAGGTCGCGCACCTCGCGGCCGTCCCGCTCCCACAGCGCCAGCATCACCAGGTATTGCGGGTAGGTGAGGTCGAGTTCGGCGAGTGCGGGCCGATACACGGATGTCACCGCCCGCGACGCCTTGTACAGCGCGAAGCAGAGCTGCTGGTCGAGGGCGAGTACATCCACTCCCACAAGGTAGCGCACATTTTAGTTGCCCACAATCCAATTGCCCGAAATCGAAGGCACGGGATAGACGTCACGCCACCGGGTCAGTGCCCCATCGGATCGGCGAGGGCGAGCCCCTCGCGCGCCTTGATCCGGCGATGCTCGAGCAACAGCCACGCCGAGCCACCGAGGATCCCGATCGCGCAGAGGGCCGCGGCGATGATCGCCCACCCGGTGAATCCGTAGGCCGCGGCGGTCAGGCTCCCGCCGAGCGCCACGATTCCGAGCACCCACAGGATGATGCCTGGAATGTTGTACCCGTCCTGAATTCCTTCTCCCGCATGACTTCTCGTGGTTCGAGAACGATCGGGAGCAAAGCCGTTGTCGTCGTGCTCGGAGGTGCCGGGATCGCGCATGGGGAACTCCTCGGGTCGGGCTCGCTCAGCCGCGCGGCGCGGCCGGTCTTGCGGATGGCGATGTGCCGGAGGCGCGATTCAGCTGCGCGGTGGCGCGCTCGGTCTCGGTCGCGGCATCGATCACCAGCAGCCGGAGTTGCTCCTCGTCGGCGCCGAAGACGTACATGACTCCGGCCGGTTGGTCCGGAAGCGGGCCGTCGACCTCGATCCCGTCCGGCGCGTCGATGCTCCGCTGGGAGAGGCTCAGCGCGTTCCAGTCGAAGGCGACGCGGAGAGTCGCGCCGAGCCGCGGGGTGAGCACGGCGATCAGGTCGTGCAGCTCGCTGGTGAGGTTTCCGGTCCGGGGCCACCAGGCGCCGTCGACGCGCTCGGACGGGTCGTCCCGGTCGCGGAGCAGTAATCGCGGGGTGCGGGTCGGGGCCGCGAAGGGTTGCCTGCCGTCCGCGTCGGGTGAGCGGCCGAGCCCGTGCTCGGCGGCACCGTCGTGCGGCGGGGGCATCATCCCCACCCCCCGGTCCATGCCCGCGCTCCGGCCGCGCCGTGGCCGCCCTCGTTGTCCCAGCGGGCCGTCGCTGTGGCGGCCTGTTCCCGAGCGAGACCACCGGCGAAGCCTGCGGCGGTCAGCTCGGCTCCGGTGTACTCCCGCCCGGGCGGCGCACCGGCCGCGCTCAGCAGGGAGCGGGCGATCGCCGGGGCGGCATCGGCGGGGACGACCAGCAGCAGCACGCGGCTGCGGTCGACGCCGAGCACCCCGAGAGTGCCCCTGGCCGGGCCGTACCCGTACCCGTCCAGGCGCACCACCCGGCCGTCGAGCAGCATCCGCTTCGGTGCGGGCTGCCAGGCAGCCAGGTCATAGGTGATCCGCTCCACCGCGCCGAGGCGTTCGGCGAGGCGGGGCGCGAGGGTGCGCAGCTCGGCGACGAGGTCGAGCGTACGCGGCCACCAGGCGCCGTCGACCAGCCCGGGGCGGGGTGGGCGCACCACCGATGCGTGCGACGCGGGCTCCGGAGCGGGGCGGAGCGCGAGCCGGGTGACCTGCCGCGGGGAGATGGATTCGAGCTGTGGCGTCGTCATGACGCTCCTGACCGGGACCCGCGAGAAGGGATCCCTGCTTCGTCGGCCGAGTGACGACCGGGCTCAGCGGTGCTCCCGGTCGAATTCTCCCGACCGGATCGAGCCTACTCGCGTGCGGGCTCGCCGGTACCGGGTCTGGCAATTCGCGGGCTACCAGCAGGGGTCGCACCGCCCCCGGATCCATCACTCCGGCCGTCCGGCCGAGCACCGACCACTGATCGCCGAACCGGCGCATGATCGGCAATCCGGGATGCGCAGCCTTCAGCACCTTTCTGAGTAACATCTGAGAACTGCCAGCGATCTTCCAGACAACATCGACTCAGGAGGTTCGACCATGCTTTCTGTGAAGCGGCTCGCCGCGAGTGCCGTCGTCGCCACCGCTACCGGCGCCGCCGTGCTCGCCGGGAGCGGCGTTGCCCAGGCGGATGTGCCGGTGTGGCAGGCGAACTGCCGCGTCTACAACATCTTCAACACCGGTGGAATGGCCATGTGCGAGCTGCCGACCTGGCATCAGGTGAAGCTGACCTGCGTGGCCTGGCCGGTGCCGTTCACGTACTGGAAGTACGGGCCGATCCAGTACGGGCAGAACCAGTCGTGGGCGGCGTGCGACTCGTTCAACGCGCTGACGCGGGTCGAGGTCATCCAGGCGTAGTCCTGCGGCGAGCCCGCCGCCGCGATAAGGGCGGCGGGCTCCGGCACAATGCCTGCGTGTCGATGCACCTGATCGACGGCTTCGCGAAACCCTCGACGCCGGCACGGAATTCACGGCGCTCTCGGACAGCGAAGACGACCGGACACAGCCGCGATCCTGGAGATCGCCGTCCGGACGGGGGCCACCGAATTCCCGCTCCCGAGCGGCTACCGGCCACCGCTCGGTATCCGGGAGGACGAGGAACTCGAGCACTGGTGGGCCGGATAGTGACCTCTCACGAGCCCTCCCGGACCGACCACCCGGCACCGTAGGGTTATCCCATGGTCTCCACCGAGAATTCCGAGCAGGCCCGGGCGATCATCGAGACGTACCTGCTCGACGGCGAGCGGCGGTACGACCGCACGAAGGTCGCGCAGCTGGCCGGGGTCGAGCCGGAGACCACGCGGCGGCTGTGGAGCGCGCTCGGCTTCCCGGCGGGGGCCGACGACGCGGTGGAGTACACCGATGCCGACGTCGCCGCGGTGCGCGGGTTCCGCGGGCTCGCGGTATTCGAGGAGACCGATTCGCGGGCTGCCGCGGCGGCGGCGCGCACGCTGGGGCAGAGCATGGCCCGGCTGGCCGAGTGGCAGGCCGAGCTGGTGGCATCGGAGATCCTGGAGCGCTCGGACGGGTCGCCCCAGAGTGTCCGCGCGGCAACGGAATCGGCGGTGGCGCAGTTCGAGGAGCTGCAGAAGTACGCGTGGCGGCGGCATCTCGCGGCGGCGATCACCCGGTCGCTGGACGGGAACGGGAGCGAGGACAGCACCCGGACGCTGGCGGTCGGGTTCGCCGACATGGTCGGCTACACGCGGCTCACCAGGCACCTGCACCCGGACGAGCTCGGCATGCTGCTCGAGGCGTTCGAGTCGACGACGACGGCCGCGATCACGCAGAACGGCGGCTGGGTGATCAAGAACGTGGGCGACGAGGTCATGTTCGCCGCGGAGACGCCGCTGCAGGCGGCGAAGATCGCGCTGGCCGTCCAGGAGTCGACCATGATGGTCGGCGGCACGCCGGAGCTGCGGGTCGGGGTCGCCTACGGGCCCGCGCTGCAACGCTTCGGCGACCTCTACGGCTCGGTGGTGAACATCGCGGCGCGGCTCACCGGCGTGGCCCGGCCCGGCACGGTGCTGATCGACGACGCGACGGCGAGCGCGCTGGCCGACGAGCCGCAGTACTCGATCCGGCACCTGCGCAGCGTGCGGGTGCGCGGCTTCAACCGGCTGCGCCCGCACGTGCTGCGCACCCGCGAACGGCGCTGATCCTAAGCTCGTCCGGATGGATACCGACTGGGCGACCCTGCGACGCGCCTGCCTGCTCTTCGAGGACGACGCGGTGCTGGCGTTGAACAAGCCCGCCGGGATCTCGGTGACCGGGGAGCGGCACGACACCGACCTGGTCGAGCTCGCCCGGGCGGCCGGCGAGACGCTCTACCCGGTGCACCGCATCGACAAGGTGACCTCGGGGCTGGTGCTGCTGGCCAGGGAGCTCGCCGCGCACGGGCCGCTCACCAAGCAGTTCGCGGCGCGCACGGCGGTCAAGTCGTACCTCGCGGTGGTCACCGGCGCCGAGCTGCCCGAGCACGGCGTCATCGAGCTGCCGCTCGGCGTCGGCCGGAAGAACCGGGTGCGGATCGCGGCGCCGCGCGAGGCGATCCGGCGGATCGATGATCGCTGGTCCGTGGCGGACAGCGACGTCCTTCCCGGCAAGAACTACCCGTCGACCACGCGTTTCCACACCGTGCACCGGGAGGGCGAGCGGGCCCTGCTCGCGATCCGCCCGATCACCGGACGGCGGCACCAGATCCGCGTACACCTGGCCTGGATCGGCCACGCCCTGGTCGGCGATCCGCTCTTCGACCGCGGCGGGGCGGAGCCGCGCACCGCCCTGCACTCGTGGCGACTGCACCTCGACCACGCGCCCGCACCGCTCGAGCTCACCGCCGACCCGGGCCCGGACTTCTGGCTCGCCCTACCGGGCGTGCGGCCGGACGAGGCCCTCCGCGCCGCCGGGACAGCGCTGGCCGACTGAGCCCGGAGTTCGGCGGCGAGGAGTGAAACACAACCCCGACCAGCTCCTCACCAACCGTGTCCCACCTCACCGTGGCCCCGGATCACCCCCTGTTCTAGCCTGGAAGGGCCCGGTGTCCGGGCGGCTCCCGACGAACGATGCGGTCTTCCGCGGAAGGCGATACGCCGATGATCCTGGTGGCCCAGGTCAGCGACACCCACTTCGATCTCGGCGCCCGCAATGCCGAACGGGCGGCGCGGGTCCTCGCCCACCTGGCCGGGCTCCGGCAGCCGCCCGCCGCGATCGTGCACACCGGCGACATCACCGACGCGGGCAAGCCGGAGCAGTACGCCCAGGCCGCGCGGGCGCTGCGCACCGATCTCCCGCTCGTCGTCGCCGCGGGCAACCACGACGACCGCGCCGCGCTCCGCGCCGACCTGCTCGGCACCCGCCCCTCGGACGACCCGCTGAACCAGGTGCACCGGATCGGCGAGCTGACCGTCGTGGTACTCGACTCGACCATCCCCGGCGAGCCGGGCGGTGGGCTGAGCGCCGATACCTACGCCTGGCTGCGCGCCACCCTCGCCGACGGCGACGGCCCGGTCCTGCTGGCGCTGCACCATCCGCCGGTCCGGCTGCACAGCCCCGTCGTGGACGCCATCGCGCTCGCCGACCCGGCCCCGCTGGCCGCCATCGTGGCGGGCAGCGACCGGGTCGCCGGGGTGCTCGCCGGGCACGCGCACTCCCCGATCGCGGCACAGTTCGCGGGCAAGCCGCTGGTGGTCGGCCCGAGCACGGCCTCGGTGCTGCGCGGCGCGTGGGAGCTGGAAGCCCCGGACCACGTCATGGACTACGCCCCCGACCCCGGCTACGCGCTGCACGTCGTCGATCGGGCAGAGGACGGGACATATCGCCTGGTCACGCACTTCCGGACGGTCCCGGCGGGCGGCCGGGTGAGCGTGCAGCCGGACTGAGCGGCGCCGTTTACCGCTCCGGGCGCGGGGCAATCGGGGGAGGAATCAGCGACGACGCTCCCCGAACCGACGGAAAGGGCCGAGCATGCCCAGCCTCACGCTGCCCACTCTCACCTCCCCCACCGCCCCGGTAGCCAAGGTGGCCGAGCTCCCGGCGGCCGCGCTGCGCGGCGCCTTCGCCATCGGCGCCCGGCTGCGGCACGCCCGGGTCTTTCACCCGGACGGCCTCGAATTGGCGGGCAGGCTGCACGCCGAGCCCGAGTTCGAGGCGATCTTCGGCTCCGGCGAGCGTGCGGTGATCGCGCGGCTCTCCAAGGGCACCGGCACCCCGAACGGCTGGCCGGACATCCTCGGCCTCGCCTTCCGGGTGCTCGACCACGACGACAAGCCGTGGGACTTCGCGCTCGCCACCACCGGCGAGAGCCTGGTCGGGCGGCTGCTGGTGACGCTCACCCGGGGCTGGGGCAGCGCCCGCTACGGCAGCCTGGTGCCGTACCGGTTCGGCAACTCCAACCCGATCTGGATCTTCGCCGAGCCCGACCCGGGCCAGCCGAACTCGGCCTCCATCGCCGACCTCGCCGAGCACCTGCGCGACAACCTGGCCACCTTCCGGCTCTACGCCTCCGGCCTCGGGAACCCCAAGCAGCACATCGCCACCCTCACGCTGCGCCCCGCCGAGCCCGCCGAGCAGCGCACCGACTACTTCGACCCCATGCTGAACGCCCCGCAGAACGTGGTGATGGTGCCGAAGGCGGTGGGCCGGATCCGCGAGATCGCCTACACCGGCAGCCGCCGCGGCCGCGGCGAGGGGGCGTAGCCCCTACCGCGGGCCGCGGCCGGAGCGGACCCGCCGGTAGACCGCGGGGGTCAGCCCGGTCCAGCGCTTGAAAGCGTGGATGAACGTGGACGATTCGGCGTACCCGAGCCGGATCGCCACATCGCTCACCGACAGCGGAGTCGCGGTGAGCATCTCCTCCGCGAGCGCCCGCCGCACCTCGTCCAGCAGCGCGCGGTAGCTCGTTCCCGCGGCGTCGAGTCTGCGCCGCAGCGTGCGGGTGCTCATGGCGAGATCCCTGGCCACGGTGTCGATCCCGGGCGGTGCGGTGAAACCGGCGGCGTCGCCGGGGACCAGCCGCGCCCTCACCTCGGCGGCGATCCCGGTGCGCGCCCGGCGCCGGTGCACCAGGTCGCGGCACTGGTTCAGGCACATGGCCCAGGTGTTCGGGTCGGCCAGCGGGAGCGGCTGGTCCAGCACGCGCGGGTCGACGGCGAAGAGGTTCTCCGGGCGGCCGAAGGCCGGGTCGATGCCGGTGACGGCGCGCAGCGGCGCCGGATCCCGCGGCGCCGGGTAGTGGAATTCGGCCCTGGTGAGCGGGAGCGGGCGGCCGATCAGGTCGCTCAGCATGCGGTGCATGGCGGCGACGTCCCGCTCGACCAGGAAGCGCCGCACGTCGGCGGGGACCGCCTCGTCGTGGACCACCGCGACGAACTCGCCGTCGCTCCAGTGCGCCACCGGGATACAGAAGGTGAAGGAGAGCTCCAGGTAGCGCAGCGCGAGCTCGATCGCCTCGCCGAGCGTCGGGCTGCTGACGCAGGCGAAGCCGAAGATGCCGAAGGTGGTGATCCGGTAGCGCGACCCCACCCGCACCCCGAGCGCGGGGTGATCGTCGAAGGCGCGCACCAGGTTGCGCACGACGGCGAGCTCGGTGCGGGCGTCGATCTGCGCGTCCGGGTTACGGACCAGCTCCGGGGTGAGCGGCGTCCCCGCGAGCACCCGGGCCGCGGGCACGCCGTGCTCCGCGGCGTAGCCGGCCATCAGCGCCACGCTCGCCACCCCGCGCGGAAAATTCCAGTCCCGAACGCCCGGATCGAGTACCCGCCCCACGCCGCACATTATGTCCGGGCAACCCCGCCCCGGTCCGCCGGATGGCCGGATCGGTGCTCACCAGGACAGCTCGGAGCACCGCTTCGCGCTGTCCGTGCTCTCCACCTGCAGCGTCGCGTGCTCGATCCGGAACCGCTCGGCGAGCACGTGCTGCGCGGACCGCAGCACGTCGTCGCCGGAGTACCCGGCCGAGGTCGTGATGTGCGCGGAGGCCACCTCCATGCCGGAGGTGAGCGTCCAGACGTGCAGGTCGTGCACGTCGGCCACGCCGTCCAGGCCGGCGAGCGCCGCGGCGACCTCGGCGACGTCAAGCCCCTCCGGGCTGTGCTGGAAGAGGATCCGCAGCGAGCGCTTGGCCAGCAGGTACGTGCGGGGCAGCACCCAGAGCCCGATCGCGACGCCGACGATGATGTCCGCGTAGCGCCACCCGGTGGTCAGCGTGACGATCGCGGAGATCAAGACGCCGACCGAGCCGAGCAGGTCGGCCAGCACCTCCAGGTAGGCGCCGCGCACCGCGAGGCTCTCCTCCGCGCCCGAGCGCAGCAGCAGGAAGGCGGCGATATTGGCGACCAGGCCGATCAGCCCGACCACGAGCACCGGCACCGCGGGCACCTCCGGCGGCTCGCCGATCCGCGAGATCGCCTCGTAGAGCACGTAACCCGCGACGCCGAAGAGCAGCAGCGCGTTCGTCAGCGAGGCGAAGACCTCGGCCCGGTAGTAGCCGAAGGTGCGGGTGAAGGTCGGTCTGCTCCGCTTGGCGAAGAGGATCGCGGTCAGCGCCATGCCGATGCCGAGCACGTCGGTGAAGACGTGCGCGGCATCGGAGAGCAGCGCCAGCGAGCCGGTGGCGATCGCGACGGCGCCCTCGGCCAGCATGACCGCCAGCCCGATACCGAGTGCGAGCGCGAGCCGCACGACGTACTTCGCGGAGGCGCTCTCCGCGTGTGCGAGCCCAGGTCCGTGCGCGTGATCGTGTCCCACCGGTCCAAAATATGCGTACATGCGCATGGATGCAAGACCTACGTGACTGGCAGACTTGTCCCGTGACCGAACTGTCCCCGAGCGCCACCCCCGCGGCGCACGGCCCGCTGCGCCCCATCGAGCTGGCAACGGGGGCGGTACTCGGCGGCATGACGGTCGGGTTGATCACGGTCGGCGCGGTGGTGCCGTTCGCGGCCGCGCTGCAGATGGTGGCGGCGGTGCCGCTCGGCATGATCGCGCACCGCTACCGGCTGCGCGCGCTCGCCACCGCCTCGGTGGCCGCCGCGCTGGTGACCTTCGTCGCGGCGGGCGTCGCCCCCGCCGTCGGGCTGGCCGCGACCGCGACGCTCGGCGGCATCATCGGCATCGTCAAGCGCCGCGGCGGCGGGCTGTTCACCGTGCTCGGCCTCGCCGCGCTGACCGGGGTGGTCTGGGCGGCGTTCTCGGTCGGCATGCTCTTCCTCTTCGCGTCGCTGCGCGAGCTCTTCTTCGACACCATCCGCAACACCAGCCGCGGGCTGGCGAACCTCACCGCGCGGCAGCCCTGGTCCGAGGCGGTCGGCCGGTGGATCGCCGACGGCGCCGACCTGGTGCTGCGCTGGTGGTGGCTGTTCATCGGCGTCAGTGTGCTCGCGGGCATGCTGGCCGCCGCCGCGCTCTCCTGGTACGTGCTCGGCGAGGTGCTCGACCGGCTGGCCTGGCTGCCGAGCCGGGACCGCCTCGACGCCCCGCCGGACGACCGCCCGATCGCGCCGCTGCCGGTGACCATGCACGGCGTCGGCTACCGCTACCCCGGCGCCACCGCCGACGCGCTGCACGGCATCGACCTCACCGTGGCGGAGGGCGAGTTCGTCGCCGTCGTCGGGCACAACGGCTCCGGGAAGTCCACGCTGACCAGGCTGCTCGCGGGCAGGCCGCCGACGGCGGGCGCGGTCTCCCGGCCCGGCTCGGCCGGGCTCGGGCACCTCGGCGGCACCGCGCTGGTGCTGCAGCGGCCGGAGAGCCAGACGCTCGGCGTGCTCGTCGCCGACGACGTGGTCTGGGGGCTCTCCGCCGAGCGCGCCGCCGAGATCGACGTGGCCGCGCTGCTCACCGAGGTCGGGCTGGCCGGGTTCGGCGAGCGGGAGACCGCCGCGCTCTCCGGCGGCCAGCAGCAGCGGCTCGCGGTGGCCGCGGCGCTGGCCAGACGGCCCGCGCTGCTCATCGCCGACGAGGCGACCTCGATGATCGACCCGCAGGGCAGGCGCGAACTCGTCGCGCTGCTCGGCGGGCTGCCGAAGCGGCACCCGATGGCCGTCGTGCTGGTGACCCACCACGAGGCCGATGCCGCGGCCGCCGACCGGGTGGTGCACCTGGCCGACGGCCGCACCGTCGAGCACCTGCCCAGCTGGCGCCGCACCGTCGAGCACCTGCCCAGCTGGCGCCGCCCCGCCGACGACCGGCGCAGCGCGCCCATGGGCCCGCTGGTGCTCGAGCTGCGCGACGTGCGCCACACCTACAACCGCGGCACCCCGTGGGAGACGCCCGCGCTGCACGGCATCGACCTGACCGTGCGCCGCGGCGAGGCGCTGCTCGTGGTCGGCGGCAACGGCTCCGGCAAGTCGACGCTGGCCTGGATCATGGCCGGGCTGGTCGAGCCGAGCGCGGGCCGCTGCGACCTCGCGGGCAAGGCGGTGAGCAAGCAGATCGGGCGGGTGGCGCTGGCCTTCCAGCACTCCCGGCTGCAGCTGCAGCGGCAGCGGGTCGGCGAGGAGATCGCGGACTGGGGCGGCCGGGCCACCGGCTCCGGCGCGGTCGGGCGGGCGCTGGACGCCGTCGGGCTGGACCGCGCCATGGCCGCGCGCTCGATCGAGGAGCTCAGCGGCGGCCAGGCCAAGCGGGTGGTGCTCGCCGCCATCGTGGCGAGCGGGCCGCAGGTGGTGGTGCTGGACGAGCCGCTCGCCGGGCTCGACCCGCAGGGCCGCGCCGATATCGTCGAGCTGCTCGCCCGGCTGCGCGACGCCGGGCACACGCTCATCGTCATCTCGCACGACGTGGACGACATGGCCGCCGTCTGCGACCGCACCGTGCACTTGGAGCAGGGCCGGATCCCGGAGACGGCGCACGAACCGGTGCCCGCGCCCGCGCCGCAGTTCCGGCCCGGCACCGCGCTCGGCGTGGACGGAGGGCAGCGATGAGCCTCGTGTTGTTCCGCCGGGTGCCCGGCGACAGCCCGGTGCACCGGCTCTGGGCCGGGACCAAGATGATCGCCGCGTTCCTGATCAGCCTGCTGCTCATGGTGCTGCCGTCCTGGCCGGTGCTCGGCGCGCTCGTGCTGTTCCTCGTGGCGATCGGGGTGGTCGCCCGGCTGCCGCTGCGCACGCTGCCGAGGCTGCCGTGGTGGTTCTGGGCGCTCGTGCTGGCCGGGGCGCTGATCAACCTGCCGATCGGCGCGAGCGCGGTGCTGCGCTACCTGCAGATCTTCGCCTTCGGCGTGGTCCTGGTCGCGGCGTCGTTCCTGATCGCCTGGACCACCCCGATGGGCGAGATCGCGCCCGCGCTGGCCAAACTCGGCAGGCCGCTGCGTCGCCTGCGGTTGCCGGTGGACGAGTGGGCCGTGGTGGTCGCGCTCACCCTGCGCAGCCTGCCGCTGCTGCTGGAAGAGATCCGGGTGCTGCGCGCCGCCCGCAGGCTCCGGCCGCGCACCGCGGTCGTCCCGCGCGGCGACGACAACCCGCTGGTCGACATCCTCACCGCAGCCATGGCCGTCGCCACCCGCCGCGCCGCCGAGCTCGGCGAGGCGATCACCGCGCGCGGCGGCACCGGCATGCTGACCGCGCACCCCAGCGCCCCCGGCCGGGCGGACGCCATCGCGATCGCGATCGTCGTCGCGGTCTGCGCGGGCGGGGTGGGGCTGACGCTCGCGCTGTGATCGTCCGGTATCGCGACGCCGGCTACTGCCCCGGCGACTCTGCGCCGTGCCGCTCGGCGGGCACGCTCGGTCCCACGCAGCGCCGTTGCCGACCACCGGGCCAGCCCACTCCCGTGATTGCCGCGCGGCGCCGATCGCGCCCGCGCGCCGCCGCTCAGCGGCGCAATGGCTCTCGCGCCTTCTCCAGCGCCACCTCGACCCGCGCCCCGAGCTCGGCGGCGAGCCGCTCCGGCGTCCCGGAGACCGCCTCAACCACGTGGGTCCGGGTGACGAGGTAGCGCCCGTCCTCGCGGTCGACCACCTGCAGCACCTCCCCGCCCTCCTGCCACCCGTCCAGCGCTGGCCCGATGTCGACCCGGATCTCGGTGTAGCAGCGGTGCGGCCCCTCCAGCAGGCGGACCGCCTGAGCACGCGGGGTCAGCGCGTGCGAACGGCCGCGCGCCCCGTTCTCGTCCGGCCGCAGCTCCTCCGGGTGCGCCCGGAATCCGGGCCCGGTCCCCGGCGGGCACTCCGGCAGCACCGCGAGCACCCGCCGCACCACGTGCGCGTGCGGCCGCAGCGCGAGCACGACGGACCCGTCCTCGTCCTGGGTGGCGAGCGCGCCGAGATCGTTGTCGATCCCCGCGCTCATCCGCAGCCGTCGCTCCCCCGGCAGGTGCCCGAGCAGCTCCACCCGCACCAGCGGCTCCACCAGCGCGTGCAGCGCGCGGAACATGGTGTCGTCCACCCGCAGCCGCTCGTAGAGCGCCCCCGCGGCGGCGGCCCGCTGCTGTTCGAACTCGAATTCGGTGGCGGCGGTGCTGGTCAGCGTGAGCGGGAAGGGCAGCCGGTCGCGATCCATGGCCCGCCACGCCACATGGAACTCCAGCGCGCTGAGCCGCCACGCGTTCGGCGGCATCAGTCGCCCCCGATCACCGGCGGCACCGTCTTCTGATCCTGCGGCAGCAGCTCCTCCTGCACCCGGCGCAGGTAGTCGGGCGCCTGGTGCTCCTGGTCGTCGTCGCCCTTGCCGCGGGCGCCGGACATCGGCATTCCCATCATGCCGCTCCGGTTCCCGGTCTGGTTCGCCGTCCGCGCCGCCGCCGCGGCCGCGGCCTGATCCGGCACGACGGTGCCCGGGATGCTGCGCCCCGGCGCCGGGGTCGCCGTCGGCGTGCCGGGCGAGCCCGGGGTCGACGGGCTGGACGGGGTGCCGGTGCGGGTCGGGTCGGTGGAGGTCGGGGTCGTGCTCGTCGGCACCGTGCCGGCGGGGACCGTCGAGTCCGGCGACTGGCTGGTCGGCTGATCCGTCGAGCTGTCGTCGGTATCGCGGTCGGTGTCCGTCGAGGTGCTCTCGTCCTCGGTGCCGGTGGTGGTACCGGGATCGTCCGTGGTCGACGGCGCGTCGCCGGGATCGGTGCCCGCGGTGTCCTGCTGATCCGGATTGGCGTTCTCCGACGGGCTGCCCGGAGTGCCGGTGGACGGCGTCCCGGTACCGCTCGGCGTCCCCGGCGGCACCCCACCACCGGACTGCTCGGGTACACCCGGCACCGCGGGCCCCGGAATCCGCGGCACATTCGTATCCGACTGCGTCGCGACCGGCTTGTAGACGGTGTCCATCACCTCGCGGGCCCGGTTCTGCGCGTTCTCCGACCGCCCCTCGTACGCCATCGACATGGCGGCGCTCGCACTGGAGCCGACGACGGGAATGGCCCCGACGACCGCCGACGCGATCGACCCCGGCTGCTCCGGCGGATGCGGCATCTGCGCCACCACCTGGTTGAAGCCGGAGTACGCCTCCTCCACCTTGTTCGCCACCAGCAGCGCGGCCTGCTTCAGGTGGTCGGTGTCGCTCACGTACTCGGTGACCTTCAGCTGGGCGGCCTCCGCGGCCAGCCCCGTCCAGCCCTCGTGCACCCGGCCGATTATCGCGGCCCGGAATGCCTCGGCCGCGGCGGCGGTGTCATCCGCCAGCTGCCGCCAGGAGCGCACGCTCTCGTACATCTCCCCCGGCCGCATCGACCGCACGAACGCCATGATCTCCTCGTGCGACATCCCGAGGAAGTTCTCCAGCACCGCGGGCCCGAGCACCGGCGGCGCGAACTCACCGGTGAACCCGGAGCTCAGCCCGGCGTTCTCCGAGTAGATCCGATCCCGCGACCGATTGCCCTCGTCCTGCGCGTCCCGCTGCGCGTCCGAGGTGTCGACGGTGGAGTCGAAGACCTGCCCGACCTTCCGGCCGAGCGCCTCCCCGACCCGGTCGTTCCCCGGCAGGAGCTCCCCCACCCGACCCATGAAGTCCGTGATCCGAACCATGATCCCCTCCCAGCTGACCGACGCGATATCCCCGGTGGCGTCGCCGTACGAGCTCCGTAGAACATATCGTGCCTCCGGTCCACCGACTATCCGCCGACACGCCGACCACGGTCGGTACCACCCGCCACCGGCACCCGGCGTGCGACCATGAGCGCCGGCCATGGGCCACGAAACCTCGCCTTGGGGGGCGAAACATACCCGCTGATTCGGTATGTCGAGAGCCATAACCCGGGGTACGGTTGCGCTCAGGAGTAGCTGTTCACAGGCTTGATTCGTGGCTCCATTCCGCATTCCGGGGGGATAGGAATCCGTCGTGCGGTGGTGCGCGCCACTCAATACGTGCTGGAGATGGGACCCTGGAATGATTCTGCGCAAAATCGCAGCGGTCGTCGCGCCGCTGCTCACCGTCGTCACCGTCGGGGCGGGCGTCGCGTACGCCGACACGCCGACGCCGGATGTCGGGTACGAGGTCAAGATGGTGGACGGGAAGGTCGTCACCGCCCTGACCAACGGCACCTTCGCCGTCACCGGTGAGACCGTCGAGATCAAGGATTCGGCGGGCGCGGTGCTGGTATCGCTGCCGCTGGCGATCCGGGAGAACGCCACCGAGTACCCGCTGCCGCACGCCGTGCGGGAGGACGACCGGGTGCTGGAGCTGACCCCGGTGAAGAACGAGGCGGCGGCGCGGGCGGTCCCCGTCGCTTCGCCGGTCGAGAACCTCCGTGCCCAGGACGCGTTCCTCTCGAACTTCGGCATCGCCACCGCGATCGGCGGCTTCATCGGCACCGCCATCGGCGCACTGGTCGGGCTGGCCGGTTTCGCCGGTGGCCCGGCAGGTATCGCAACCGTCACGGCGGGCGCTGCCATCGGCGGCATAATCGGCACCCTGATCGCCGGAGGCCCGACCCTGATCGTGGCGGGCATGGACCTGATCAACACGCTCAATGCCCCGCCCGGCACCACCCAGTGGGCCACCAAGTAGCACCCGGAACACGACGGAGCCCGGCACCTCGAGAGGGGTGCCGGGCTCCGGACGTTCAGTTCTCCTTGCGCACAGCCTTCTTCGCCGCGTCCTGCGCCGAATCGACCTGGCCCGCGTACTTGCCGCCGGTCCGGTCGTCCACCAGGTCACCGGCCTTGTCGATGACGTCGTCGACCTTGTCGGAGTTCTGCCGGGCCAGATCCAGCGCCCGGTCGGCCAGGTTCTTGAAATCCATCGTGCGCTCCTCGCGTCGAGACAACCGTGCCCGACAGCGTACCGAGAGCAACCCGATTCAGTCCGCGCCGAGCCAGGCCGGGTGCCAGAGCCTGCCCGCCTCGGTCCACTCCATGAAGCGGACGGTGCCGCTGATCTCCGGCTCCACCCACACCGCGTCCCTGCGCTCGTCGGCGGTGAGCGGATTGTCGAACGGCGGGGTGCGGCGCTCCCGCCCCTTCAGCCGTTTCGCGAGGTCGGCAAGGTCGTTCTCGGCGAAGCCGGTGCCGACCCGGCCCGCGTAGTAGAGCCCGCCGTCGTGCGGGATCCCGACCAGCAGCGACTTGAAGCTGCGCGCCTCGCTGCGCCGCCAGCCGCCGATCACCACCCGCTGGGTGCGCCAGTTGCGCTGCTTCACCCAGGCGTGCCCGCGCTTTCCGGGCAAATACACCGAATCGCCGCGCTTGGCGAGCACCCCCTCGAGCCCCCGCTCCCGGCTGTGCGCGACGGCGGCGGCGCCGGGGCCGTCGAGCAGCGGCGGCACCCGCAGCCCGGGCACCGTCTCGGCCAGCGCCTCCAGCACCCGCCGCCGGTCGGTCCAGCGCTTGCGCAGCAGCGAGGTGCCGTCCAGGAAGAGCAGGTCGAAGGCGACGAAGACGGCGGCGGCCGGATCCGCCCGCATGAGCGCGAGATTGGCGATCCCGTGCTCGTCGAAGACCACCGCCTCGCCGTCCAGCACCACCCGGTGCCCGGCGAGATCGCTCGCAAGCGCGGCGATTCCGGGGTAGCGGTCGTTCACCGTGCTCCCGCGCCTGCTGCGCAGCGTGATCCGCTCGCCGTCGAACTCCAGGATGATCCGGAAGCCGTCCCACTTGGTCTCGAAATGCCAGTCTGCGCCGTCGATCTCGGCGACCTCGCCGGGGGTGGCGAGCATCGGCGCGAGCCCGCGCGGCAGCTCGGCGACCGCGGGCTGCTCGCGCATGAGGTGCATGAGCCACTGGTTGCCCCTGGTCCGGATGAGCGCGTAGCGGCCGGTCAGCCGCTCGCCGCTGAACCGGACGATCACCTCGTCGTCGCGCCACTTCTCGGTCTCGTAGGTGCCGGAGTCCCAGATCGTCATCTGCCCGCCGCCGTACTCGCCCTTCGGGATGCTGCCGTGGAAGGTCAGGTACTCCAGCGGGTGGTCCTCGGTGTGCACGGCGAGCCGGTTCTGCTCGGTCGAGGTGGGCGGCCCCTTCGGAACCGCCCAGGAGACGAGCACGCCGTCGCGCTCCAGCCGGACGTCCCAGTGCAGCCTGCGCGCGTGGTGCTCCTGCACCACGTAGCGGTTGCCCGGCCCCGGCGCCGGGCGGGCGGCGGGCACCGGCTCGGGGGTGCGCGCCGGGTCGCGCATCGAGCGGTACCTGGCCAGCGCGTCGGGGCCGATCTCGTCCAGGCCGTCGAGCAGGTCGCCGTCGGCCAGGTAGCGGGCGAGGACCTCGTCGAAGCGCAGGTGCCGCAGCGACTCCGCGTCCTCGATCTCGGCCCAGGAGCGCGGCGCCGCGGCGTTCGGCTCGGCGCGGCCGCGCAGCGAATAGGGGGCGATCGTCGTCTTGGCGGCGTTGTTCTGGCTCCAGTCGAGGAAGACCTTGCCCGGCCGGGCCGACTTGGCCATGGTGGCGGTCACCAGCTCCGGGTGCAGCCGCTCCAGATTGGTGGCGACCTGCTTGGCGACGGTGGAGGCGCCCGCCGAGCCGACCGGCCGCTCCAGCGGCACGTAGAGGTGCATCCCCTTGCTGCCGCTGGTGACCGGGTAGCTCCGCAGCCCGATGTCGGAGATCAGCTCGCGGACCAGGCAGGCGACCCGCGCGCACTCGGCGAGCCCGGCGCCCGGGCCGGGATCCAGGTCGAAGACGAGCCGGGTCGCCTGCCCCCGCTCGGCGCCGTCGAACCGCCACTGCGGCACGTGTACCTCCAGCGACGCCTGCTGGCCGAGCCAGGCCAACCCCGCCTCGGAGTCGACCAGCGGGTAGGTGACCGAGCGGTCGGAGTGTTTCAAGGTGCGGCGATCCAGCCACGCGGGGGCGTGCGCGGCCAGGTTCTTCTCGAAGAAGGACGGGCTGCCGATGCCGTTCGGCCAGCGCTTCCTCGTGACCGGGCGGCCGGCGATGTGCGGGAGCATCGCCGGCGCCACGGCCGCGTAGTAGGCGATGACCTCGCCCTTGGTGGTGCCGGTCTCCGGATAGAGCACCTTGTCCAGATTGCTCAGCTCGACCGGGACGCCACCGAATTCACGGCGGACCACCTCGGACGGAGGTCAGGGCCGCGGGCCGCCGGGCGGCTGCTGCGGCGGGACCACCTTCTTGGCGGCCTCCTTGCCCTTGACGATCTGGCTGCGGTACTTGCCCTTGGTCTTGTTGTCGACGAAGTCACCCGCCTTGTCGACGGCCTGGTTGATCTTGTCGGAGTTCTTGGCCGCCGCGTCTTTACCCTTGCTGACGAGGCCCTTGAGATTGTCTGCGAAACTCATCGCTGTTCCTCCGGTCGGGTGCCTGATTTATCCACATTCTCCCACCATGAATCCACCACCGCCGGGCTTGCGAGATCCAGCCGCTGCCCCGGGCGCGGGATCGCGATCGGCGTTCCCGCCTGCTCGGCCGCGGCAATCAACCGGCGAACCGGCTCGGACCACGGGTGGAACGCCAGGTTGAAGGTGGCCCAGTGGATCGGCACCAGCAGCCCGTGCCCGGCGTCGCCGCGGTTGAGGTCGGCGTGCGCGTGCACGGCCTCCTCCGGATTCATGTGGATGTCCCGCCAGCGCACGTCGTATGCGCCGACCGGGAGCAGGGTGAGGTCGAACGGGCCGGTGGCCGCGCCCGCCTGCGCGAAGGCCGCGGTGTAGCCGGTGTCGCCGCCGAAGTAGACCCGGCGGGACGGCCCGACGATCGACCAGGACGCCCACAGCGTGGTGTTGCGCACCAGCCCGCGGCCGGAGAAGTGCCTGGCCTCGGTGCAGGTCAGGGTGAGGCCGCCTGCCGCACCGGGCAGCGTGACCGAGCCACCCCAGTCCAGCTCGACGATCCGGTGCTCCGGCACGCCCCAGCGCCGCAGGTGCGCGCCGATCCCGAGCGGGACGACGAACGGCGCGACCTGGGTGCGGACCAGGCCGAGCACGGTCGCCTTGTCCAGGTGGTCGTAGTGATCGTGCGAGATGAGCACCGCGTCCAGCGCGGGCAGCGCGTCCAGCGCGCCGGGCACCGGATGCAGCCGGGCCGGGCCGACCAGCTCGGACGGCGACACCCGGTTGCTCCACACCGGGTCGGCGAGGACCCGGTAGCCGTCCACCTCGACCAGCGCGGTCGCGTGCCCGAACCAGGTGACGGCGAGCTCGGCGGCGTCGCGCGGCAGCTCCGGCTCGACCAGCGGAACCCGGCCGCGCGGGCGCCCGGCCGCCCGGCTGGAGAACGCCGAGACCAGCAGCGAGCCGCTGTCCTGCGGGTCGATGGCCGAGCTCGGCTCGGTGTTGTGGAAGCGGCGGTCGCGGTAGCCGATCGCGCCGGTGGCGATGGGCTGGATGGCGGTGGCCCCGGCGCCGAGCGCCGATGGCAGCCCCCAGGCGGCGCGGACGAGCCAGGTCAGCCCGGCGGTGGTCAGCCCGAGGGCGGCGGCGGTACGGATCTTCATCAGCGTCCCTCGAATCTCGGGGCGCGCTTCTGCTCGCGCGCCAGTCGGGCCTCGGCGGCATCCTCGCTGCTCCACGCGGCGGCCAGCGCGGCGCGCTGCTGCGCGTTCTCCGGCTGCCTCGTCCCGTCGTCGTTGAGCACCAGCTTGAGGTGCCGGAGCGAGAGCGGCGCGAGCGCGGCGATGGACTTCGCCCAGGTGTGCGCGTCGGCGACGGTGCCGATCTTGTTGGCGAAGCCGAAGGTGTAGGCGTCGGCGGCGGAGATCTGCTCGGCGCCGAGCAGCACGGTGCGGGCCGGGCCGCCGCCGATCAGCGAGGCCAGCCGGTGCGCGGTCCACCGGTCGACGCTGACGCCGAGCCGGGCCGCCGGGATCGCGATGTAGGCATCGGGGTCGACCACCCGCAGGTCGGAGGCGACCGCCAGCTGCACCGCGGCGCCGTACGCGGCGCCGTGGATGGCGCTGATCACCGGCACCGGCGCGGCCTCGATGGTGTGCAGCATCGCGAGCAGCTCGTCCAGGAAGTTCTCCGAGTAGATGCCGGAGAGGTCGGCGCCCGCGCTGAAGACCTTGCCGCGCCCGGAGATGACGATGGCGCGCGCGTCGTCGGCGACCGCGGCGAGCACCGCCTCGCGCAGCGCGATCACCAGTTCGGTGTTGAGCGCGTTCCGGCGATCCTCGCGCTGTAGTTCGATACCGACGACGTCACCGTCGCGGTTGACTCCGAGCATGCGTCCTCCCCGGCTGAATACCGACCACTCTCTGCAGTTCCAACTCTGCCACAGCAATCACCGGCCACCCCGGCACGCGAGCCGGATCACGCCGCGGCGGCGGATAGCATCGCTGCCGTGCCGACCGACTACGACATCCTGGTGCTCGGCGCCGGCCAGGCCGGGCTCTCCGCGGCGTACCACCTGCGCCGCCGCGGCCTGCGCCCGGAGCACGACTTCCTCGTCGTCGACCACGCGCCCGGCCCCGGCGGCGCCTGGCAGTTCCGCTGGCCGACGCTCACCCTGAGCACCGTGAACCGGGTGCACGACCTGCCGGGCATGGAGTTCGCCGAGACCCTACCGCCCGGCTCCGACAGCGTGCCGGCCGCCACCGCTGTGCCCCGCTACTACGAGCGCTACGAGCAGCGCTTCGACCTGCGGGTGTGCCGCCCGGTCACGGTCTCGGTGGTCTGCGACCGCGCGCCCGAACTGGCCGTGGAGACCGATACCGCCGGCACGCTGCGGGTGCGCGGGCTGATGAACGCCACCGGCACCTGGGAGCACCCGTTCATCCCGCACTACCCCGGCGCCGCGACCTTCCGCGGCAGGCAGCTGCACACGCACGACTACCGCACGCCGGGCGAGTTCGCCGGGCAGCACGTGGTCGTGGTCGGCGCGGGCATCTCCGCGGTGCAGCTGCTGGACGAGATCTCGACGGTCGCCACGACCACCTGGGTCTCCCGCACCGCCCCGCGTTTCCGGGAGACCCCGTTCACCCCGGCGGACGGCCGCGCCGCCGTCGCCAGGGTGGAGGATCGGGTGCGCCGCGGCCTGCCGCCCGGCTCCGTCGTCTCGGTGACCGGCCTGCCGCTGGACTACCGGCTGCGCGCCGCCCGCGCCCGCGGCGTGCTCGACTGGAACCCCATGTTCAGCGCCATCGAGCCGGACGGCGTGCGCTGGGCCGACGGCCGCGCCCAGCGCGCCGACGTGATCCTCTGGGCCACCGGCTTCCGCAGCGCCATCGACCACCTCGCCCCGCTGCGGCTGCGCGGGCCGGGCGGCGGCATCACCATGGACGGCCGGCTGGCCACCCGGGTCGCCGCCGACCCGCGCATCCACCTGATCGGCTACGGGCCCTCGGCGAGCACGGTCGGGGCGAACCGGGCCGGGCGGGCGGCCGCCGCCGAACTCAGCGAATACCTGGGCATCGGCCGGAAGGGCTGATCGACCCGGCTCGCCGTGGCGTCAGTCCAGCCCGGCGGTCAGCGTCTCCGGGTCGCCGCCGATGCGGGCGTCGGCGTTCAGGCCGCTGATCGCCTCGACCTGCTCGTCGGTGAGCTCGAAGCCGAAGACGTCGAAGTTGGACTCGATGCGCTCCGGCGTCACCGACTTGGGGATCACGATATTGCCGAGCTGCAGGTGCCAGCGGATGACGACCTGGGCCGGGGTGCGCTCGACCTGCTTCGCGATCGAGGCGATCACCGGGTCGTCCAGCACCTGCCCCTGGCCGAGCGGGCTCCACGCCTCGGTGGCGATGGCGTGCGACTGGTGGAACGAGCGCAGCGGCGCCTGGATGAAGCGCGGGTGCAGCTCGACCTGGTTGACGGCGGGGATCTCGCCGGTCTCGGCGATGATCCGCTCCAGGTGGGCGGGGGTGAAGTTGGAGACGCCGATCGAGCGGACCCGGCCGTCGGCCTTGAGCGCCTGGAATGCCTTGAAGGTGTCGACGTAGCGGTCGGCCTTCGGCACCGGCCAGTGCACCAGGTAGAGGTCGAGGTAGTCCAGGCCGAGCCGCTTCAGGCTCTCGTCGAAGGCGCGCAGCGTGGAGTCGTACCCCTGCTCGGAATTCCACAGCTTGGTGGTCACGTAGACCTCGTCGCGGGGCAGTCCGGACTCGCGGATGGCCCGGCCGGTGCCCTCCTCGTTGCCGTAGATGGCGGCGGTGTCGATGCTGCGGTAACCCACCTCGAGCGCCTTGGTGACGACGCTCGCCGCCTCGTCGGCCGGCACCTGGAACACTCCGAAGCCGAGTTGCGGGATCACGTTCCCGTCGGGCAGGACGATCGTCGGTACGGCGCTCTTATCGCTTCGGAAAGTCACACAACCGACCGTAGGAAGAGTTGGGAGCGGCGTCAACGACGGTTTCGGTGTGTTGGCCCACCTAGCCGGGCAATCCGAGCCTCCGGTAGCGGCGATACCTGGCGGGCGCGCGGTCGCCGCCCGGCCCGGCGGCGAGCCCGGCCAGCTCGTCCGCGATCACCGCGACGGTCCGGCGGGCGAAGGCCACCGGCTCGGCGGCGGCGTCCGGCAGCTCGGGCACGATCCGGTCGACCACGCCGTCGGCGAGCAGCTCGGCGGCGCCGATGCGCTGCGCGGCGGCCAGCTCGGGTGCGCGCCCGGTGTCCCGGTGCACGATCGCGCTCGCCCCCTCCGGCGGCAGCGGGGCGAGCCAGGCGTGCGTGGCGGCGAGCACCCGGTCGGCGGGGAGCAGGGCCAGCGCGCCGCCGCCCGCGCCCTGGCCGAGCAGCACCGAGAGGGTCGGGGTCGGCAGGGTGACGAGGTCGGCGATGCAGCGGGCGATCTCCGGGGCGAGGCCCCGTTCCTCGGCCTCCTTCGAGAGCGCCGCCCCCGCGGTGTCGATGACCAGTACCAGCGGGAGCTTCAGCTCGCGCGCGAGAGCCATGCTGCGGCGCGCCTCGCGCAGCGCGGCCGGCCCCATCGCATCGGTGCCGTGACCGGCCCGGTCGTGGCCGAAGACGATGCACGGGCGGCCGCGGAAGCGGGCGAGCGCGTGCACGACGGTGCGGTCGTGCTCACCCTGCCCGGTGCCGCTCAGCGGCACCCGGTGCGTGACGTGGCGCAGCAGGTCGCGCAGCCCGGGCCGGTCCGGCTTGCGCGAGATGAGGACCGATTCCCAGGCCGGAGCGGTACTTTCGGCCGCACCGAGCGTGGGGACGAACCGGTCGGCCCTGCCGGTGGCAGGGTCCGGGACGACGGCCCCGCTGAGCACGCTCAGCGCGCGGTAGGCGATCCGCCGGAAGACGGTGAGCCCGACGACCCCGTCGATCACGCCGCGGCGGTAGAGGTTCTCCGCCGTCTGCACGCCGTCCGGGAACGGCTCTCCGTAGAGCGCCTCGTAGACCCGCGGCCCGAGGAAGCCGATCAGCGCGCCCGGCTCGGCGAAGGTCATGTGCCCCAGCGAGCCCCAGGACGCGAAGACCCCGCCCATGGTCGGATTGCGCAGGTAGACCAGGTAGGGGTGACCGGCAGCCTTGTGCGCGGCCACCGCACCGGCGATCTTCACCATCTGCACGAAGGCGACGGTGCCCTCCTGCATCCGGGTGCCGCCCGAGGTCGGCGAGGCGACGAGGGGCAGCCCGAGCGCGGTGGCGCGCTCGATCGCCGCCGTGATCCGCTCCGCCGCGGCGACCCCGATCGAGCCGGCCAGGAAGCCGAACTCGCACGCGATCACCGCGACCCGGCGGCCGCGCAGCAGCCCTTCACCGGTGAGCACCGACTCGTCGGTGCCCGCTGCCGCGGCGGCCTTCGCCAGTTCCGTTCGGTACGAGCGCGATTCGGCCACCGGCACGGGTGGCCGGTCCCAGCTCGCGAAGGTACCCGGGTCGAGCAGCCGATCGATGAGTTCTCGTGCGGACGTGCCCACGCGGCCGCGCTCAGTAGCCCTGCATCACCTTGCGCAGCGCGTACTCGGTGAGCGAGACCAGCGCCTGCTTGGCCGGCTCCCGCCGCCGCGCGTCGATCGACATGATCGGCACGTCGGCGGGGACCGCGAGCGCCTGCCGGATGTCCTCCAGCGGGTACCGCGGCGAGTCGTCGAACTCGTTCAGCGCCACCAGGAACGGCAGGTTGCGCGCCTCGAAGTAGTCGACCGCGGCGAAGCTGTCCTCCAGCCTGCGGGTGTCGACCAGGACGACGGCGCCGATGGCGCCGCGGATCAGGTCGTCCCACATGAACCAGAAGCGGTACTGCCCCGGCGTGCCGAACAGGTAGAGGACCAGGTCGTCGGCGAGGCTGATCCGGCCGAAGTCCATGGCCACGGTGGTGGTGGACTTCATCGGGATGCCGGTCAGATTGTCGATTCCGGTGCTGGCATTGGTCACCAGCGCCTCGGTACGGAGCGGGACGATCTCGGAGACGGCGCCGACCATGGTGGTCTTGCCGACGCCGAAACCCCCCGCCACGACGATCTTCGCCGACGTCGGCTTGCTGGTGCGGGTGTCGACCTGCGCCGTCGAATCAAATACGCCGGAGTCCACTGAGAACCCTTTCGATCAGCTCGCGACGCTCATCGTCGCTGGAATCGTCTTTCAAAGTCGCCGAGACGCGGACATGGCCCGCTTCGATGAGGTCTGCCACGAGGACCCGGGCCACGCCGATCGGTATCCCGAGCCGCGCCGCGACCTCGGCGACGGACGGCGATTCTCTGCACAACTCCACGATGGACGTTTCGATGTTGGACAGTTCGAACTGCCGCTCCAGGGCGACCGGATGGGAGGCGACGAGCGCCTCCAACGCCAACTCGACCGCAGGCCTCGTGCGGCCCGCGGTCAGCGAGTACGGGCGAACGAGACTGGGCTCGGCGCCTCCCATGCGGTGATCGTCTATGTCCATCCCACCATCAGGAACCCATCGTGACGCGTGGGGTGGCCTGCACCGTCTGGCCCACACGCTCCACCAACAAGGCCATTTCGTATCCGACCTGGCCGATGTCGCAGGACGTGTTGGTCAGTACCGCGAGGTACGACCCGTCGCCCACAGCCATCAGCAGGAGGTAGCCATGCTCCATCTCGACGACGGATTGCAGTACCGTACCGCCTTCGAACAGATTCGACACACCGACCGAGAGACTGGCCAGGCCCGCTGTGACCGCGGAGAGCTGTTCTGCCCGGTCGACGGGCAGTTGCGCACTCGCGGCCATGAGTAGGCCGTCGGCGGAGACAAGGACTGCGTGGGCAACGCCGGGAACCTCGTTGGCGAAGTTCGAAACCAGCCAATCGAGCTGACGGTTCGTACCACCTAGATCGGGGTTCATAGGTCTCCTTTATCTCCGGTTAGGTTCATTGCTCTCATGGCGCGGCCATCCCGGACGCCCTGCTGGTGACGACTCAAGCTGGACCTGATCGTTTCGGGATCGCGCGGCGGGGTCCGGTTGGCCTGGCCGCTCACGGCGCCCGGAACGAGCCGGACACCCGGATTGCGTTGCGGCAGCCCCGCGGCGGTGCGGTTCTCGGCCTGGGCCTCGCTGGCCCTGCGGGCAGCGAGCCAGCCCTCGTCGCCGGGCGATTCGAACGCGGCGGCGACCTCGGACCGGTCCGGGTCGGGGTCGGAGAGCCACGCCGACATCATCTCGGCGAAGATCGGCGAACCGCCTGCCGCGACGCCGCCCTCGGGGGCGGGCTGCAGCCTGCTCTGGAAGAACGAGGCGGTGCGCTGCGGGTTGGCCCTGCTGTGCCGCCCGGTCTCCGCGCCGACCTCCGGCTGGGCGCCGGAGGTGGGCCCGGCCGGGGCGCGGCGCGGGAGCGCGACGCTCGGCGGTGGGGGCTCGTGCGGGGCCACCATGGCTCCGGGGTTACGGCGCGGGAGGCCGGGCGGGGTCTGCGTGCCCGGCTGCCGGGTCGGCAGGCCGTTCTCGCCCCGCTGGGGCAGGCCGGGCAGGCCGTTCTCCCCGCGCTGCGGGTGTCCCGCCTCGCCGCGCTGCGACAGGCTGTTGTCACCCCGTTGGGGGAGACCGTTCTCGCCCCGTTGGGGGAGACCACCGTCGCGCTGCGACAGGCTGTTGTCGCCCCGCTGCGGGAGACCACCGTCGCGCTGCGGGAGACCGTTCTCGCCCCGCTGGGGCAGGCCGTTCTCCCCACGCTGCGGAAGACCACCGTCGCGCTGCGGAAGACCGCTCTCCCCGCGCAGCGGAAGGCTGTTGTCGCCACGCTGCGGGAGTCCGCCGTCGCGCTGCGGGAGGCTGTTGTCGCCCCGCTGCGGGAGGCCGTTCTCCCCGCGCTGCGGAAGACCACTCTCGCCGCGCTGCGGGAGGTTGTTGTCGCCACGCTGCGGGAGTCCCCCATCGCGCTGCGGCAGGCCGTTCTCGCCTCGCTGAGGCAGGCCGTTCTCGCCTCGCTGAGGCAGGCCGTTCTCGCCTCGCTGAGGCAGACCGTTCTCCCCGCGCTGCGGGAGACCGTTCTCGCCCCGCTGGGGCAACCCGCTCTCGCCGCGCTGCGGAAGACCAGCGTCGCGCTGCGGGAGACCGCCGTCGCCCCGCTGCGGAAGGCCGCTCTCCCCACGCTGGGGCAGACCGCCATCGCGCTGGGGCAGACCGTTCTCACCCCGCTGGGGCAAGCCGTTCTCCCCACGCTGCGGCAACCCGCCGTCGCGGGACGGCAGACCGTTCTCCCCGCGCTGCGGAAGGCCGGTGTCCCGGCCGACGAGACCGTCCCGCTGCGGCAGCCCACCCTCACGGCCGGGCACCCCGCTCTCGCCCCGCTGGGGCAGCCCGGGCGCACCACGCTGCGGCAGCCCACCCTCGCGGGATCCCTGCTCACCGCGCTGCGGAAGCCCGGTCTCGCGCCCGGCGAGCCCGTCCCGCTGCGGCGGCGCACCGCGATCGGCACCGGACTGCCGCTGCGGCAACCCGGTCTCCCGCGACGCCAGCGGCACCTCACGCGAGGGCAGCGGCGTCTCCCGCGGCTCCCGCGGCGGCAGCCCGGAGGCGGGCTCGCGCGGCGGCTCGGCGCCGGGACGGCGCTGTGGAATGGCTCCGGTGCCAGGATGCGAGATCCCCGGCGCCGGCCGCGGCGCGCCCGAGGCACCCGGCTGCCGCTGTGGCAGCCCACCGGGACGTTCGGTCCGCGGCTCGGCGGGCGCACCCGCCAGGTTCACCGGCCCGGAGGGCGGCGCCGAATCACCCGGCCGCTCCCCGGCGGGAGCACCGTTGGCCCCCGGCTGCCGCTGCGGCAGCCCGCCACCGGCGGCCCCGGGCGCACCGTTCGCGCCCGGCTGCCGCTGCGGCAGCCCGCCGGTTCCGTTCTGCCCTGGCGCGCGCGGCGGCGTACCGCCGGGCGCCGGCTGCGGAGTACCCGGCTGACGCGGCGGCACCGCTCCGCCGACCGTGCGCTTCGGCAGGTTCGCCGCCGCCAGCTTGCCCAGCTGCGGGGTGTTCCCCGACCCCGCCGCCTGTGCGGCCTGTGCGGCCTGCGCCGCTTCGGAGGAGGAGCGCAGGCTCGCCCCGCCCGGCTGCCCGCTCGCCGAGGCCATGGCATTGCCCGGCTGCCGCTGCGGCAGCCCGCCGCCCGCACCCGCCGCGGCGGGCGGTGCGCCGGTGCCGGCGGAGATCGGTCCGCTGACCCCGGGGTCGACGGTCACCATGACGTTTCCGCCCGTTGTCCGCTGGATGGAACGGGTCTGCATCGGCGCGGCCGGAGCAGGCGCCGCGGGGGCGGCCTGCTGCGGGCGCTGCGGCTGGCCGGGCGACGGCACGGCAGGCGCGGCCTTGGGCACACCGGCCTGGCCGGAGACGATCAGCCCGACCGGGACGTGCACGGTCACGGTGACGCCCGGGTCGCGCGCGGTGTCGAAGGTGGGGCGCAGCCGCACGGTGAGGCCGTGCCGCTCGGCCAGCCTGCCGACCACGAAGAGGCCCATGTGCCGCGCGGTGTCCGGCCCCGGCTCGGCGGTCTTCTCCAGCCTGCGGTTGATCTCGGCCATCTCCGGCGGCGGCATGCCGATGCCGCGGTCCGCGACCTCGATCAGCAGCCCCTGGTCGTGCGCCTGCGCGAAGGTGAACTTGACGTCGGTCTCCGGCGGGGAGGCGCGCAGCGCGTTGTCCAGCAGCTCGGCGAAGAGGTGCGCGAGGTCGGAGGCGGCCGGCTCCTTGAGCGAGCCGCGCGGGGTGGCGCCGAGCTTGACCCGCTCGTAGTCCTCCACCTCGGAGATGGCGGCGCGCAGCACGTCGGCGATCTCGACCGGGGCCGACTTGGCCCTGCGCTGCTTGGTGCCGGCCAGGATGAGCAGGTTGTCGCCGTTGCGGCGCATGCGGGCGGCGAGGTGGTCGAGCCGGAAGAGGTTCTCCAGCAGCCGCGGGTCCTTCTCGTCGTACTCCATCGCCTCGATCAGGCTGAGCTGATGGTCGACGAGCGACTTGGAGCGCCGCGCCAGGGTCTCGAACATGTCGTTGACCTGGGAGCGCATCTGCGCCTGGTCGCTCGCGAGGCGCAGCGCCTGGCCGTGGATGTCGTCGACCGCGCGGGCCAGCTGGCCGATCTCCTCGGAGCTGCGGATCGGCATCGGCTCCAGCGGCACGTCCTCGGGGGCGGCGCCGGTGCGCAGCTGGGCGACCTCGTGCGGCAGGTCGCTCTCGGCGACCCGCAGCGCGGCCAGCCGCAGCCGGTGCAGCGGCACGATCATCGAGCGCGCGACGAAGACGGCGAGCAGCAGCGCGGCGAGGATGGTCGCGATCACGACGGCGGTGTAGGTGAAGGCGTCCCGGTTGGCCGTCGAGGCCAGCGAGTTCATCGCGGTGTCGATGTCGCGGGTCGCCCGCGCGACCACCCGCTCGTAGACGTCGAGGCTGCCGGTGAGCGAGTTCTTCAGCTCGCCGATGGGCAGCTGGCCCGCGGTCGCGGCGGGGCCGGTGAGCAGCTCGGTGCGGGTGTCGATGCCCGCGCGCAGGTCGGCGATGGAGGTGTCGCCCGCGGGGAAGCGGTTGGCGAGCACGTTCAGCAGCTGCCGCTCGGCGGCGGCGCCGGTGAGGAAGGACTGCACGCCCGCGTCCCGGTCGCGCAGCACCTCGGCGAAGCCCGCCAGCTCGGAGACCAGGGTGGCGCGGGTGTTCAGCGAGTCGACGAGCCGCAGCTTGGCCTGGTCCACCCCGGGGTCGCTGACCTGGCCGACGGCCGATTCCACGATCCGGATGCTGTTGTTGCGGACCCGGTCGATGACGCCGAGGCCGTCCGAGTACTGCAGCGTCGGGGACTTGCCCTGGGTCTGCACGGCCTTGGCGTCGTTGATCATGCTGTCCAGCGCCGCGCGGGCGCCGGTGACGCCGTCCAGGCGGCCCGCGGCGCCCTCGGCCTCGCCGATCGCCTTGTCCAGGTCGGTCAGGTTCTGGTCGGTGACCACCGACGAGCCGGGCATCAGCGACACCATCTGGGAACCGACGACGGTCGCGACGTTCGCGCTCAGGCCGGTGACGGCCGGAATCGCGGTGACGTTCTCGGCCACCTGGGCGAGCCGGTTGGCCTCCGTGAACTCCGAGGTGATCCTCGAAACGCCGAGGCCGACCGCGACCGCGAGCGGCACGGCGAGCACGGCCGTGACCTTCCAGCGCAGGTCCCAGTTGCCGAGCGCCCAGCGCTTCTTGCCGGACCTAGCGGCGTCACGCATCTCCCACTCACTTTCCAAACTGGCCTCCGCCACGCACCATCAGCGAACTTCCACAATCGCGTGCTTGGCTCGACAAGTGGAGCTGGCCCAGAGGTGCGGCTGGCCGAGAATTTGCGTCTGCGACGGCCCAAACAAGTGACATCGGATTCTAACGGATCAATAACGTCTCGGGTGACGCCGTCTACAGGTACCGGCTCGGTATCGCCTGTTTCTGGCAAAACCGGAGGTCGCGGCACCCGTCCGGGCGTCGCGTGAAGTCTGCCACAATCGTGCTGATCTATCGAGGCGGGTGCAGCCGAGCGGAAGGTCACCGAGTAGACATCGCAGGACTGGCGAACGAGGGAGCACCGGTGAGCACCGAACACGAATATCGGCCGGTCTACCAGACCAGCCTGGTGGATCCCGCGGAGTTCTGGGCGGCGGCCGCCGAGCACGTCGAGTGGGTGGTCCCGCCCGGCAAGATCGTCGAGCCCGCGCACCGGCCGGTGGCCGAGTGGTTCCCGGACGCCACGATGAACACCTCGGTGAACGCTCTCGACCGGCACATCGCGGCCGGCCGCGGCGATCTACCCGCCTTGATCCACGTCTCCTCGATGACCAAACCCGGCGAGCTGGTCACCACCACGCTCACCTTCACCGAGCTGCTCGACCGGGTGGCGCGCTTCGCGGGCGCCATGGCCGGGCTCGGCGTGCGGGCGGGCGATCGTGTCGTGATCTATCTGCCGATGATCCCGGAGGCCGTGGTCGCCATGCTCGCCTGCGCCCGGATCGGCGCGGTGCACTCGGTGGTGTTCGGCGGCTTCGCGGCGCCGGAACTGGCGGCCCGGATCTCCGACGCCGAGCCGGTGCTGATCCTCACCGCCTCCGGCGGGCTGGAGCCTGGCCGCAACATCGACTACCTGCCGATCGTCGAGCGGGCGCTGGAGCTGGCCGGGTCGGCGGCCACCGTGATCGTCAAGCAGCGGCCGCAGTGGGGGCCGGCCCGGGATTTCGCGGACCAGGGCGGGCGCTGGCTGGACTGGGCGGAGACGGTGCGCGACGCGCCCGCCGCCGAGCCGGTGCCGGTCGCGGCGAGCGACCCGCTCTATGTCCTCTACACCTCGGGCACCACCGGCAAGCCGAAGGGCGTGGTGCGCGACAACGGCGGGCACGCCGTCGCGCTCGCCTGGTCCATGCGCAATATCTATGACGTCGGCCCGGGGCAGGTCATGTGGGCGGCCTCGGATGTGGGCTGGGTCGTCGGCCACTCCTATATCGTGTATGCCCCGCTGCTGGTCGGCGCGACCACACTGATGTACGAGGGCAAGCCGGTCGGCACACCGGACGCCGGGGTGTTCTGGCGGATCGCGCAGGAGCAGAACGTGCGGGTGCTGTTCACCGCGCCGACCGCGCTGCGCGCCATCCGCCGCGCCGACCCGGAGGCCGCGCTGGCGCACCGCGCCGACCTCTCCGGGCTGCGCGCGCTCTTCTGCGCCGGGGAGCGGCTCGACCCGGCCACCTACGAGTGGGCCGCCGACGTGCTGCTCGCCGAGCACCCGGAGTGCCCGGTGGTCGACCACTGGTGGCAGACCGAGACCGGGTGGCCGATCTGCGCCAACCCGCTCGGGCTACAGCAGCTGCCGATCAAGCCGGGGTCGGCCAGCGTCCCGGTGCCCGGCTTCCGGATCCGGGTGCTCGACGCCGAGGGCAACCCGGTCGCCGCGGGTACCGAGGGCAATATCGTCATCGGCCTCCCGCTGCCCCCCGGCACGCTGACCGGGCTCTGGAACGACGACGAGCGCTTCGACCGCAGCTACACCGCCGCCTTCCCCGGCCACTACCTGACCGGCGACTCCGGCTACTTCGACGAGGACGGCTACCTGTTCGTGCTCGGCCGCAGCGACGACGTCATCAACATGGCCGGGCACCGGCTCTCCGCGGGCAGCATCGAGGCCGCGGTGGCCGGGCACGCGGCGGTCGCGGAGTGCGCGGTGGTCGGGGTGCCGGACGAGCTCAAGGGGCACCGGCCGCTGGCCTACGTGGTGCTCAAGGCCGGGGTCGAGGTGGCGCCGGAGGAGCTGCGGGCCGAGCTGATCGCGCGGGTGCGCGAGCAGATCGGGGCGATCGCGGCGCTGCACGACGTGGTCGTGGTGACGGCGCTGCCCAAGACCAGGTCCGGGAAGATCCTGCGGCGCACGATCCGGCAGATCACCGCGGGCGAGGACGTGGAGGTGCCTGCCACCATCGAGGACCCGGCGGTGCTCACCGCGTTCGAGGACCGGGTGCGGCTCACCCGGCCCGCGGGCGGCTGACTACTTTACGATCTCGCGACTTTTCGTCCTCACAGTTTCCTCAGAGACGCTTCAGGGGCATGCCAGTCCACGGCAATACCCTTCGGGTGATCGCCGCTCGCGAGGGCGGCGCACCCCCGATGATCTGGAGCTACACATGACGTCATTCCGCAGTCGCCCCATCGTCGCCACCCTCGCCGCGAGCGGCATCGCCGCCTTCGGGGTGCTGTTCTCGTCGGGCGTGGCCTCGGCCGCCCCGCTGGATCAGCTGGCCGAGCCGCTGCTGCGCTCCGACTGCAGCTTCGCCCAGGTGGACGCCGCGCTGCACGACCAGGCCCCGGAACTCGCCGCCCTGATCGACTCCTACCCCAGCCAGAAGGCCGAGCTCGCCGAGCGCTTCGACGTCCCCGTCGAGCAGCGCCGCGCCGAGCTCCAGCGCGCCATCCAGGAGAACCCGGAGGCGGCCCAGCAGGCCCAGAACGACCCTCGCACCCAGCAGCTCGCGGGCGTCCTCCAGCGGGTCGCCGACACCTGCAAGCAGTACTGACACACAGCGAACGGCCGGGTCCGATGGGCCCGGCCGTTCTGCTGTCCATGGAGAATGGACCCTATGACCTCCCCGACCGTGCTCGTGGTGGACGACGACGAAGATGTACTCGCCTCGGTGGAGCGCGGCCTCCGCCTCTCCGGCTTCCAGGTCCTGGTGGCCAGGGACGGCGCGCTCGCGCTGCGCAGCGTGAGCGAGCACACCCCGGACGCCATCGTGCTGGACATGAACATGCCGGTGCTGGACGGCGCCGGGGTGGTGACGGCGCTGCGGGCGATGGGCAACGAGGTGCCGATCTGCGTGCTGAGCGCCCGCGCCTCGGTGGACGACCGGATCTCGGGCCTGGAATCCGGCGCCGACGACTACCTGGTCAAGCCGTTCGTGCTGGCCGAGCTGGTGGCCAGGATCCGGGCGCTGCTGCGCCGCCGCACCGACCCGGTCGTCCCCTCCGCGCCGGGCGCGATCACGATCGGCCCGCTGGAGGTGGATGTCGCGGGGTACCGCGCGCTGCTGCACGGCGACGAGGTCGAGCTGACCAAGCGCGAGTTCGAGCTGCTCTCCACGCTGGCCAGGAACACCGGCGTGGTGCTGAGCCGGGAGCGGCTGCTCGAGCTGGTGTGGGGCTACGACTTCGTGGCCGACACCAACGTGGTCGACGTCTTCGTCGGCTACCTGCGCCGCAAGCTGGAGGCCGACGGCACGCCGCGGCTGCTGCACACCATCCGCGGCGTCGGCTTCGTGCTGCGCCCGCCCCGGTGAGCCGCTCCTTCTCCCTGCGCACCCGGGTGGCGGGCTCGGCCGCCGCGGGCGCGATCGTGGTGGTGACCCTGATCAGCCTGATCAGCCTGCGCGCGATCGAGCGCAACAACCTGCAGCAGATCGATCAGCAGCTCGGCATCGCCTCCCGGATCATCCTGATCGAGCCGGTGGTCGCGGTGAACTTCCTCGGGCTGATCGGGCTCGGCGCCGATCTCTCGGTGACCGTGCGGGACGGCGGTAGCGTCACCGCGGCCAGCCCGCCGCAGCTGCCGGAGCTACCGCTCGGCTCGGGCACCGAAGAGGTCGGCGGGGTGCCCTACCGGGTGCTGACCACCTCCGCGAATCAGCCGAGCGGCCGGGTGGTCGCAATCGGCATCCCGGCCGCCGACGCCGCCGAGCTGACCGCGCAGCAACAGCGCTGGGTACTCGGCGGCGCACTGCTGGCCATCGCGGCGGCGGCGGCGCTCGGCTGGCTGCTCGCCGGGGCGGCGGTGCGGCCGATCACCCGGCTCACCGGGCAGGTCAGCGCCCGCAGCGCCTTCCCGGACCCGGATGCCGCGCACCCGGTGTCCGCGGACGGGGTGCACGAGGCGGAGAAGCTGGCCGAGGCGGTGAACACCATGCTGGAGCGGGTGGACCGCGCCCAGGCCGAGACCGCGGCCGCGCTGGAGACGGCGCGCGATTTCGCCGCCGTCGCCGCGCACGAGCTGCGCACCCCGCTGACCGCCATGCGCACCGACCTGGAGGTGCTGCGCACCCTCGACCTGGACGAGGCGCAGCGCGCCGAGATCCTGAACGACCTGCAGCGCGGCCAGACCAGGGTGGAGACCACGCTGGCCGCGCTGGAGCGGCTGGCCACCGGCGACCTGGTGCAGGACCGCGACCACGTGGCAACCGATGTCGCCGAGCTCTGCGACCAAGCCGCGCACGACGCAATGCGGCACTTCCCCGGGCTCACGGTGCGGATCGAGACCGATGCCGAGCTGGTCACCACCGGGCTGCCCGCCGGACTCCGGCTGGCGGTGGACAACGCGCTGGCCAACTCGGTGCGGCACGGTGGCGCCACCGAGGCGCTGGTCTCCGCGCACCGGCGGGCGGACGGGCACATCGTGCTGACCGTCGACGACAACGGCAGCGGGTTGCCGGAGGCGGAGCGCGGGCGGGTGTTCGCCCGCTTCTTCCGGGGCAGCGCGGCGGGCAAGGGCGGCTCGGGGCTGGGGCTGGCGCTGGTGGCGCAGCAGGCCCGGTTGCACCGCGGGCGCGCGTATTTCGACGACGGCGCGCTGGGCGGGGTCCGGCTGGTGCTGGATCTGCCACCGCGCGAACCTCACTGAACTCTCAGAGTTTCCCGGCGGTAGCGCCACATTTCGTGGCTACGGTCGGGGTCCGTGAAGCTCTCCCACCTCCCCCTGCTGCTCACCGGTGTCCTGCTGGCCGGCGCCGCCGTCGCCTGCGCCGGAACGGATTCCGCGCCGACCGGGATCGCGCTGGTGAACGCCGATACCGGCCCGACCGGAGCGAAGATCGCGCAGCAACTCGAGCAGGACGGCGGCGGGTACAGCTGGACCGCGCTCGCCCCCGGCGAGGCCGACGCGGGCGAGTTCGCCGCGGTGGTCACGCTGCCCGCCGATCTGACCGAGGCCATGGGCACGCTGGCCACCGATCGACCGCACCGGGCCACGCTGAACGTGCGTGCGCACCCGGACGCCGACGCCGGATTCGTGGACGCGGCGGTCGATCTGGTGACGCACCGGATCGGCGCGGCCGGGGTGGACGCGGCGCTGGCCGCCACCGCCAACGCGCGCAGCCGGATGACCGGGGTGCAGTTCACCGCGCAGCTGCTGAACGCGGGGGTGGACGCGGCGGCGACCGGCGCCGAGCAGTTCAGCGGTGGCGCGGAGCAGCTGCTCGGGTTCCTGGACTTCGCGAAAACCGGTGCGGCGTCGCTCACCTCGGCCGTCGCGCTGCTGAACGAGACGGTCGACGGCGCTGCGGCGCAGGCCGATCAACTGGCAGGCGCGCTGGACACCACCGGCGTCACCATCGCGCAGGTGGAGGGCACCGCGACCACCGTCGGCACCGGGCTCGACCAGGTCCTCCCGCTGCTCAGGGCGCTCCCCTTCGCGGACGACCCAGCCCTGGCCGAGATCATCGCGAAACTGGACGGGCTGCGCGGAATCGCCGCCCAGGCCGGAACCCAGCTCACCGGCCTCGGCGAACTCGTCGGCGGCGCGGTGAACCCCGACACCGACCTCGGCACCCTCCTGCGCACCGTCGTCACCCGCCTCCGCGAGGCGAGCACCCAGCTCGGCCAGGGCGCCGAACTGGCCAAGGACCTCCCCCGCCTCGCCGAACAGGGCGGCGCCCAGCTCCTCGACGCCATCGCCCAGCTCACCGCCGGAATAACCCAGCTCCGCACGGTCGTCGGCAACCTGAACGACCAAACCGGCGCCGCGGTGGCGGCGCTCCCAGCACGGGGCGCGGCCCAGCAGTCGGCGATCGCCCTTGCCCTCACCGATCCCGTCGAGGTAGTTCGCGACTGACCCCGTCACCCGGGAGGGTCATGGGGATGCACCCCCGGAGGGGGTGCAAAACCCCCCTCCAACGGCAAGGGGCCCGCCACGTCAGTGGCGGGCCCCTTGCCGAGAAAGATTCAGTTCGCGTTCAGCAGATCGATGACGAAGACCAGCGTCTTGCCGGACAGCTGATGGCCACCACCGGCGCGCCCATAGGCCAACTCCGGCGGAATCGTCAGCTGACGCCGTCCACCGACCTTCATCCCGGGAATCCCGTCCTGCCACCCCTGGATCAGCCCGCGCAGCGGAAAAGTGATCGACTCCCCACGGCCCCAGGAAGAGTCGAACTCCTCACCGGAATCGAACTCGACACCGACGTAGTGCACTTCCACGGTCCCACCGGGCACGGCTTCCTGCCCCGACCCCTCGATGATGTCCTTGATCACGAGCTCGGTGGGCGCAGGGCCGGCCTGGAATTCGATCTCCGGCTTGGTCATTCGCTATCCCCTTCGATAGTTGTCAGCGGGTGGTGATGTCGTTGTAGTCGCGGGCCCCGTACCCGGTGTAGATCTGCCGCGGGCGGCCGATCTTCAGCGGCTCGCTGTGCATCTCGCGCCAGTGCGCGATCCAGCCCGGCAGCCTGCCCATGGCGAAGAGCACGGTGAACATCCTGGTCGGGAAGCCCATCGCCTTGTAGACGACGCCGGTGTAGAAGTCGACGTTCGGGTACAGCTTGCGCTCGACGAAGTAGTCGTCGGTGAGCGCCGCCTCTTCCAGCGCCTGCGCGATGTCGAAGAGCTCGTCGCCGCCGCCGATCTTGCTGAGGATGCGGTCGGCGTGCTTCTTGGCGAGCGCGGCGCGCGGGTCGTAGTTGCGGTAGACGCGGTGCCCGAAGCCCATGAGCTTCACGCCGTCTTCCTTGTTCTTGACCTTGCGGATGAACTCGTTGACATCGCCGCCGGACTGCTTGATGCCGTCCAGCATCTCCAGCACGGCCTGGTTGGCGCCGCCGTGCAGCGGGCCCCAGAGCGCGTTGATGCCGCCGGATACCGAGGTGAACAGGTTGGCGTCGGAGGAGCCGACGAGCCGCACCGTCGAGGTCGAGCAGTTCTGCTCGTGGTCGGCGTGCAGAATGAGCAGCATGTCGAGCGCGGCGGCGACCTCGGGGTCGACCTCGTACGGCTCGGCCGGGAAGCCGAAGGTCATCCGGAGGAAGTTCTCGACCAGCGAGAGCGAGTTGTCCGGGTAGAGGAAGGGCTGGCCGACGGACTTCTTGTAGGAGTACGCGGCGATGGTGGGCAGCTTGGCCAGCAGCCGGATGGTGGAGAGCTCGACCTGCTCGGGGTCGCGCGGATCCAGCGAGTCCTGGTAGTACGCGGAGAGCGCGTTGACCGCCGAGGAGAGCACCGGCATCGGGTGCGCGTTGCGCGGGAAGCCGTCGAAGAAGCGCTTGAGATCCTCGTGCAGCAGGGTGTGCCTGCGGATCTTGTCGGTGAAGTCGTCCAGCTGGGCCTGCGTCGGCAGCTCACCGTAGATGAGCAGGTAGCTGACCTCGATGAAGTTCGAGGTCTCGGCCAGCTGCTCGATCGGGTACCCGCGGTAGCGCAGGATGCCCTCCGCGCCGTCGATGTAGGTGATCGCCGACTTGGTCGGCGCGGTGTTCATGAACCCGGGGTCGTAGGTGACATACCCGGTGCTGGCCAGCAGCTTTCCCAGATCGATGCCGTCGTTGCCCTCGGCGGCCGGGGTGACCGTCATGGGGAACTGACCGCCGGGGTACTCGAGTACCGGCTTGGCGTCGTTGTCGACCTTGGAGTTGTTCTCAACGGGCACGGCAGGATCCCTCTCAGGCTAGGACCGTCGGCATCGGAGTGCGCCTCGGCACGTCGGTGCGATCACCTAGACGCTAGTCGCACTCCGCCGACTGCGGCGCACGAGGGTGCCCGGGCACCGACCTCACATTCCGAGGATCGTCACGTGAGGGTTCTCCGGCTCAGCCGGTGGCGGGTACCTGCGCGGACCGGGTGATCCGGTAGCGGATGAAGGCGGGGAAGGCGAGCGCGGCGAGCACCGTCGCGAGCACCACCAGAACACCGCCGCCCGCGGCCGCCACAGCGGTACCCAGGGAGGCGGCGGCGAAACCGTGGGCAACGTCACCGATCCGCGGCCCACCGGCCACGACCACGATGAACACGCCCTGCAGCCGCCCGCGCATCTCGTCGGTGGCGACCGTCAGCAACATCGCGGTGCGCAGTGCGGCGGAGACCATGTCGACCGCGCCGCCGAAGGCGAGGAAGCCGAGCGCGATCCAGAGCCAGACGCCGAGCCCGAACACGTGCCCGGCGAACCCGACCGCCAGCCCGAAGCCGAGCATGGCGACGCCCCACAGCACGATGCAGACGATCACCGCCAGCCCCTGCCGCCGAATCCGCGGTATCCAGCCGGAGAAGACCCCGCCGAGCACCGCACCGGCGGAGAGCGCGGCGAAGAGCAGCCCGAGCGCGACCCCGCCGGAGGCCGGGTCGCCGAAGGTCTCGTGCGCGATCTGCGGGAAGAGCGCGCGCGGCATGCCGAAGACCATGGCGATGATGTCGACGACGAACGAGGCGAGCAGGATCTTCTGCCCGGCCAGGTAGCCGAAACCCTCGAGCACCGTGCGGAATCCGGCGCTGCGCACGGCCCCGGTCGGCGGGATGGCCGGCAGCCGCCAGACCGCCCAGAGCGTGGCGAGCAGCGCGACGGCGTCGATCAGGTAGAGCGTGGCGAGCCCGACCACCGGGATGAACATGCCCGCCAGCACCGGCCCCGCGATCGCGCCGGTCTGCATGACGGTCATGTTCAGCGAGCTGGCCGCGGCCATCTGCTCGGGCGGGAGCAGCCGGGAGATGGCGGCGTTGCGGGTCGGCTGGTTGACCGCGAAGAATGCCTGCTGCACCGAGAAGAGCAGCAGCACCACCCAGACGTTGCCGAGCCCGGCGGCGGCCTGCGCCCAGAAGGCGAGCGCGGTCAGCCCGGTGCCCGCGGTGGTGATCAGTAGCAGCAGCCGCCGGTCCATGACGTCGGCGAGCGCGCCGCCCCACAGCCCGAACACCACCAGCGGCACCAGCCCGAAGAGCCCGGCGAGCCCGACGTAGCCGGAGCTGCCGGTGATCTCGAAGATCTGCTGCGGAACGGCGACGACCGAGAGCTGCGCGCCGATCACGGTGACCACGTTCGAGGTCCAGAGCCGCCGGTAGGCGGGGGTGCGCAGCGGGGTGGTATCGGCGAGCAGTCTCACCGAGCAGAGCTTAAAGGTAGGACGATTACGGCTGTACCCGGCCGACCTGCGGCTCCGCACCGAGCCGGACCACGATCCGGTTGTGCAGCCTGCCCCGCCTGCCCTGCCAGAACTCGACCTCCTCCGGGCGCAGCCGGAAGCCGCCCCAGAACGGCGGGAGCGGGACGTCGTCGGTGCCGGCGAAGCGGGCGGTGACCTCGGCGAGCCGCGCGTCCAGCGCGGCGCGCGACGCGATCGGCTCGGACTGCGCCGAGGCCCAGGCGCCGAGCCGGGAATCGCGCGGCCGGGACCGCCAGTACGCCTCGGTCACCTCGGACGCCACCCGCTCGACCGGGCCGCGCAGGTGCACCTGCCGCGACACCGGCTGCCAGAGGAAGGTCGCCGCGGCGAACGGCACCGCGGCGAGCTGCCTGCCCTTGGCCGATTCGTAGTTGGTATAGAAGTCGATCCCCTCCGGCGAGAGCCCCTTGCACAGCACGGTGCGGGCGACCGGGCGCGGCGTGCCGTCGACCTCGCGCACGGTGGCGAGCACCATGGCGTTGGGGTCGACCGCACCGGCCGCGCGCGCCTCGTCGATCCAGCGGCGGAGCAGCGGGGCCCAGCCGTCGGCGACCCAGGTCTCGTCCAGGTCACCGGCGCCGTCGGCCTGCGAGGCGGCGTATTCGACTCGCATGGCGGCGAGTTCGTCGACATTCTGCTGGTCGGGCATGGGTCAGACGTTACTCCGCGGTAGCCGAGGGCTAAGGTGCTGCTGATCCGTCTGTGCTCGGCGCGTCACCCGGCGCCGGCCTGCGACCCGAAGTGCAAGGAGAGTCACACCATGACTACCAGCCCCGCGGTACCCAGCGACTTCGTGAGTGGCCTCGAGGGCGTCGTCGCCTTCACCACCGACATCGCGGAACCGGACAAGGACGGCGGCGCGCTGCGCTACCGCGGCGTCGACATCGAGGACCTGGTCGGTGGCCGGGTGACCTTCGGCGACGTGTGGGCACTGCTGGTCGACGGGGAGTTCGGGCGCGGGCTGCCGCCCGCCGAGCCGTTCCCGCTCCCGGTGCACACCGGCGACGTGCGGGTCGACGTGCAGGCCGGGCTGGCCATGCTCGCCCCGATCTGGGGCTACCAGCCGCTGCTCGACATCGACGACGAGACCGCGCGGGACAACCTGGCGCGCGCCTCGGTGATGGCGCTCTCCTACGTCGCGCAGTCCGCGCGCGGGATCTACCAGCCCGCCGTGCCGCAGAAGCTGATCGACCAGTGCACCACCGTCACCGAGCGGTTCATGACCCGCTGGAAGGGCGAGCCGGACCCGAAGCACACCGAGGCGATCGACGCCTACTGGGTCTCCGCCGCCGAGCACGGCATGAACGCCTCCACCTTCACCGCCAGGGTGATCGCCTCCACCGGCGCCGACGTGGCCGCCGCGCTGTCCGGCGCGATCGGCGCCATGTCCGGCCCGCTGCACGGCGGCGCCCCGGCCCGCGTCCTCCCGATGATCGAGGAGGTCGAGCGGACCGGCGACGCGCGGGCGCTGGTCAAGGGCATCCTGGACCGCAAGGAGAAGCTGATGGGCTTCGGCCACCGGGTGTACCGGGCCGAGGACCCGCGCGCCCGCGTGCTGCGCGCCACCGCGCAGCGGCTCGCCGCGCCGCGCTACGAGGTGGCGGCCGCGCTGGAGCAGGCCGCGCTCGCCGAACTGCGCGAGCGCCGCCCGGACCGCGCCATCGAGACCAACGTCGAGTTCTGGGCCGCGGTCATCCTCGACTTCGCCGAGGTGCCCGCGCACATGATGCCCGCCATGTTCACCTGCGGCCGGACCGCGGGCTGGTGCGCGCACGTGCTGGAGCAGAAGCAGCTCGGCAAGCTGGTGCGCCCGGCCGCCATCTACACCGGCCCCGACCCGAGGCAGCCCGCTGACGTCCCCGGCTGGAGCACCATCCAGCACCGCTGAGCGCGCGGGGTTCAGCCCCCGTCGAGCGAGGCGGCCCAGTCCACCGCGACCGATTCGCCGCGGTCGACCTCGAAGAACCCGACCCGGAGCCGGGCCCCGAGGTCGACCGCGCCGATCGCGGCCAGCGGTACCGGCGTCACCAGCCGGACGCACCACGGCTTCGGCTCGTCCCAGGCGATGAGCTCCAGGTCGAGCCGGAGCACCGGGTCGTCCCGGCCCGCGTAGTCGGCGGCGACCGGAGCCGCGGAGAGCACCGTCGCCTCGGCGCGGCGGCCGTCGGAGAGGATCGCGGCCTGCCCGACCCGCCCGGACTCGACCGGGTCGGGGACGAAGAGCACCAGCCGCTCCCGGTCGCCCGGATCGACCCGGCAGCCGACCACGTCGCCCGGGCTCATCCAGTGCAGCTCGGTGTCGGACACCCACTGGCGAATCCGCACCTCGTAGCTCTGCTCGCCCTCGATCGCCACCCGCACCCAGAACACGTGGCCGGGCTCGCCGCGCCGCGGCCGCACGCCGAGCACCGTCGCGGTGCCGCGCACGCCGCGGCGGTGCAGCTCCGTGCGGGCCGCCTCCGGCAGCGGCCCCACCGGTAGCCCGAAAGCCCCCGTACGCCGCCCGCGCACCCGCCACCCCGAATTCGCCGACCACGCCGTCATGGCGGTCAGATTAGCCGGAGTGTGGTCCCGGACACAGCAGTACCACCGTCTACCCTGTTGCCCATGACCACTGCGTTCCCGACGATTCCCGACGATCTCAAGCCCGCCGACGGTCGCTTCGGATGCGGTCCGTCCAAGGTGCGGCCCGAGCAGCTGCGCAACCTGGTCGAGGTCGGCGGTTCGGTATTCGGAACGTCGCACCGGCAGAAGCCGGTCAAGGACGTGGTGGCCAGGGTGCGCTCCGGCCTGCGCGAGCTCTTCGCCCTTCCTGAGGGGTACGAGGTGGTGCTCGGCAACGGCGGCACCACCGCCTTCTGGGACGCGGCCGCCTTCGGCCTGATCCGCGAGCGCTCGCTGCACCTGAGCAACGGCGAGTTCTCCAGCAAATTCGCGGCGGTCGCCAAGGGCAACCCGTTCATCGGCGACCCGATCGTGGTGAAGTCGGAGCCGGGCAGCGCGCCGGAGCCGACCTCGGACCCCGAGGCCGACCTGATCGGCTGGGCGCACAACGAGACCTCGACCGGTGTCGCCATTCCGGTGAGCCGCCCGGCGGGCTCGGAGCACGCGCTGGTCGCGATCGACGCCACCTCCGGCGCGGGCGGGCTCCCGGTGAACACCGCGGACGCCGACGTCTACTACTTCGCCCCGCAGAAGTGCTTCGCCGCCGACGGCGGGCTGTGGGTCGCGCTGATGAGCCCGGCCGCGCTGCAGCGGGTCGCCGAGATCAAGGAGAGCGGGCGCTGGACCCCCGAATTCCTCTCGCTGCCGATCGCGATCGACAACAGCGTCAAGGACCA
This sequence comes from Nocardia asteroides, assembly GCF_021183625.1. NCBI lineage: Bacteria > Bacillati > Actinomycetota > Actinomycetes > Mycobacteriales > Nocardiaceae > Nocardia > Nocardia asteroides. Next base: position 4,543,916 of record NZ_CP089214.1, on the reverse strand, counting down.
GACCTACAACACCCCCGCGGTCGGCACGCTGCTGCTCTTCGCCGACCAGATCGAATGGCTGAACAGCAACGGCGGCCTGGACTGGGCCGTCAAGCGCACCCTCGATTCCTCCTCGCGGCTCTACGCCTGGGCCGAGTCGAGTGAATTCGCGACCCCGTTCGTCACCGATCCGGCGCACCGCTCGCAGGTGGTCGGCACCATCGATTTCGCCGAATCGGTGGACGCCGCGCAGGTCGCGAAAATTCTGCGGGCCAATGGCATCGTGGACACCGAGCCGTACCGCAAGCTCGGCCGCAACCAGCTGCGCGTCGGCATGTTCCCCGCCATCGATCCGGAGGACGTCACCCAGCTCACGAAGAGTATCGACTGGGTCGTTCAGCAGCTCGGCTGAGTGCGGCGAACAGAGCAGATTATCGGGGGGCGGGAATCCTCGTCCAGGTTTCCGCCCCGCGTGTCTGGCCTCGAGAACCCCAGGAGTGCACTACTGTTTCGGAAAGTGGGCGCTGTCGCGAGTCGACGCGGTGAGGAGGCAACCGGTGCGTGAACTTCGAGTGATCGGGGTGACGCCCGACTCCACCCACATCGTCTGCGTCGATACCGAGTCCGGTCAGAAATTCCGGCTGCCCGCGGACGACAAACTGCGTGCGGCGGCGCGCGGCGACCTTGCACGATTCGGCCAGATCGAGATCGAAATGGAAGCTTCCATGCGTCCTCGCGATATCCAGGCCCGTATCCGCGCCGGTGCCTCCGTCGAACAGGTCACTCTGGAATCCGGCATGCCCGCGAGCAAGGTCGATCGCTTCGCCTACCCGGTGCTGCTGGAGCGCGCACGGGCCGCCGAGCTCGCGCAGAAGGCGCACCCGGTGCGCGCCGACGGCCCCGCCGTCGAGAACCTCATCGATATCGTCACCGCCGCCTTCACCGCCCGCGGGCACACCCTCGACCATGCCGTCTGGGATGCCTGGAAGGACGAGAAGGGCTTCTGGGTCGCCCAGCTGCAGTGGCAGAACGGCCGCTCCGAGATCGCGGCGCATTGGCGGTATCAGCCGGATGCGCACGGCGGCTCGGTCTCGCCGCTGGACGACCCGGCCTCGGACCTCATCGATCCGGACTTCGGCCGCGCGCTGCGCGGGCTCGCCTCCATCCTGCCGAGCGAGCCCGAGCCGGAGCCGGTCCCCGAGCCGCGGCACGAGCCCGCGCCGCGGGAGCAGGCGGCCACCGCGCGGGACACCGAGTTCTTCGAGCAGCGCGCCGAGGCCGAGGAGCCGGTCGAGCAGCCGGCGCCGGAGCAGCAGCCCGCCGCCGAGGCGGCCGAGGCGGCCGAGGCGGAGATCACCGCTGAGGCGCCCGCACCGGAGCCCGCCGCGGCCGAGGCGGCCCCGGCCGCCGAGGCGCCGCAGCAGCCCGCCCGGCGCAGGCCACCGGCCCGCCGCCAGGCGCAGGCCGCCACCGCGCCCGTCGCGGAGCCGGAGGTCACCGAGGAGCCCGCCGAACCGGTTGCGCCGGAGGAGAAGTCGGAGCCCGCCGCCAAGCAGGCGCCGAAGCCGCCCGCCAAGCCCGCCAGGACCAAGCGTGGCAAGGCGCCCATGCCGTCCTGGGAGGACGTGTTGCTCGGAGTGCGCAGCTCCGGCCACTGACCGGCGTAGCGCGCGGGTTTCACCACCGCAGGGCGGAACTCTTTCGGCGCGCATCGGAGTTGCTCAGGGGTTCGGACGGCCGTTTCGTGCCACCATCGGTTGGTGTCCGAGCTGAAGAGGGTCGCCGAGCCGAGCCGAGCCGCCGCGCTGGAACCGCCGTCGTCCGGGAAGGCGTCGACGCTCTGGTACATCGACGCCGCCGACCCGCTCGCGGTGCTGCGCGCCGGGCACGAACCCGACCGGGCCGCCGCGCTCGCGCTGGCCCGGCTGCTCTACGCCGATTGCGACGTGGTGCCGCACCTGGACGGCACCCTGGCCGGGTCGGCGGGGCCAGCGGCGAACGAGGTCTTCATCGCCTCCCTGCCCGGGGTCACCGTGCTCTGCACCGCGCGGGCCGCGCTGATCCGGCCGACCGCGCTGCCCGAGCTGCTGGTCCGCCCGCTCGCCTCCGAGCACACCTACCTGGTGTCGTTCGACAGCGCGCACGGCTGGGGCGCCTTCGCGCACTGGGAGCGCGGGGAGTTCCGCCGCTCGTTCAGCTCCAGCAGGCTGCACATCCTGGAGGACGAGGGGCTGCCGCTGGTCTGGGAGCGGCCGTACTGGGCCGGTGAGCACCCGGTGCGCTGGCGCGCGGGCGAGCTACCCGACCCGGGGTCGCTCCCCTTCGACCCGCCGGACTTCGCCGATGCCGCCAACAACGAGTGGCTCGGGTTCCACTACCGCTCCGCGCCCGCGGAAGGAGCCTTGACCTCGGTCGACGTCACCCTCTGCGGTTTCACGCTCTTCCCGCGCGGGGAGGCGCCGGCGCAGCCCGTCGCCGCCTCCGCCCGGCCGCGCGGGCGCGGTCTTCTCGACCGGCTGCGCGGGCAGCACCCCCGTTGAATCGGCTCCGCGAGTCCGGGCGCGGCCGCAAGCAGCGGCCGACCGGCCGAGCGCGGCGCGGGGTCGACCGCCCGAGCGCGGCGCGGGGTCGACCGCCCGAGAGCAACACCGGGTCAACCCGCCGAGAGAGCACCACGGGGGTCAACTGCCGAGTGCGGCGAGGAGAAGGGCTATCCAGCCGAGGACGACGCCGACCGCGCCGCCGCCGAGCACCCAGCGGGTGACCGGGGCGTGCCGCCAGCGCCAGGCGGTGGGCGCGGCGCCGCCGGCGGCGATCAGGTTCACCGCGACGGCGAGCAGCGGGTGCACGGCGCCGAGCGCGGCGCCGAAGGCGAAGACGGCGACCGCGGTGAGCGCCCCGACCAGGGCGCCGACCGCGACGCCCGCGGCCAACGGGGTCGGGGGCCGGTAGGGCGGCGGCTCGATCATCGGGTCCGCACCCGCTCGTAGAAGGCCATGGCGGCGGCCGTGGCGACGTTCAGCGAGTCGGTCCCGGCCGACATGGGGATGCGGGCCCTGACATCGCAGGCGTCCATGGCATCCGGCGTGAGCCCCGGCCCCTCCGCGCCGAGCAGCAGCGCCACCCGCTCCCCGGACATGGCGGCGGCGAGGTTCGCGGCGGCGGGGTCGGGGGTGAGCGCGATGGTCCGGAAACCGCGGCGGCGCAGCTCGGCCAGGCCGTGCGGCCACTCGGGAACCGGCGCGAACGGCACCCGCAGCGCGTGCCCCATGGAGACCCGCACCGAGCGCCGGTAGAGCGGATCGGCGCAGCGGTCGCCGAAGAGCACCGCGTCCGCCCCGAGCCCGGCCGCGTTGCGGAAGATCGAACCCAGGTTCTCGTGGTCGTTCACGCCCTCGAGCACCGCGACGGTCCGCGCGCCGTCCAGCAGCTCCGCCATGGAGAACGGGGCGGGTCTGCGCGCCACCGCGAGCACCCCGCGGTTCAGGTGGAACCCGACCACCTCCGCCATCACCTCGGCCGAGGTGCGGTAGCAGGGCACCTCGACCCCGGCCAGGTCGCCCGCCAGCTCCTCGAAGCGCCTGGCGACGCCGAGCAGCGCGCTCGGCGCGAACCGCGAGCCGAGCATGCGCCGCACCACGATGGTGCCCTCCGCGATCACCAGCCCCTTGCGGCCGGGCAGATCCGGGCGGCGGTCGGCGTCCTTGAGATCGCGGAAGTCGTCCAGCCTGGGGTCGGCGGGGTCCGCGAGGTCGATCACTTCGGCCACCGCACCATCCTGCCCGCTCGGCGGGGCGGGCGAAAATCCGATGCGGCGCGGCAGCGCGGCGTGCGAGGGTCGAGGCATGACGTCGCATCCCGCAGCGCGTATCCGCCCGGCGGAGCAGGCCGATCTGGCCGCGATCCGGCTGCTGATCGAGACCGCCTTCGGCACCCGCTTCGAGGCGGGCGAGCCGGAGCACATCTGGACGCTCTTCCCGCTGGACCGGGCGTTGGTCGCCGAGGCCGATGGCCGGGTGGTCGGCCACACGCACTCCGGGCCCATGACGATCACCGTTCCCGGCGGCGAGCTGCCAGCCATCGGCATCTCGGGGGTCGCGGTGGCCGCCCCGCAGCGCCGCCGCGGCGTGCTCCGCGCGCTGTGCCTGGAGCAGCACCGGCAGATCGCGGCCGACGGCGTTCCGCTGGCCGCGCTCACCGCCAGCGAGGGCGGCATCTACGGCCGCTTCGGCTACGGCTCGTCGGTGCGCGAGAACCAGATCAGGCTGGACCGCCGGTTCGCGCGCTTCCTGCCGACCGCGCCCGATCCCGGCGGTGTGCACCAGGTGCCGGTGCCCGAGGCCGAACCCGAGATCCGCCGGATCTACGAGACCTGGCGCCGGGTGACCCCCGGTGCCCAGGAGCGGCCGGACGCCGCCTGGGCGCTGCGCTTCGCCGACCCGGTGCGGATGCGCGGTGGCGGCGGCGACCTCTTCGCCTTCCTGCACCCGGACGGCTACGCGCTCTACCGGCACCACGGCGACCGCTCGATCGAGGTCAAGGAGCTGCGCACGCGCACAGCCGACGCGCACGCGGCGCTCTGGCGCGCGCTCTGCGGCCGCGACCTCAGCCACGACCTGGTCGCCGGGCTCCCGGCCGACGACCCGCTCCCCTACCTGCTCACCGACCCAAGGCAGGTGCGCACGGTGAGCGGCTACGACACCCTCTGGCTGCGGATCATGGACGTGCCCGCCGCGCTCACCGGCCGCCGCTACGACGCCGACCTGGAAACCGTTGTCGCGGTCGACGATCCCCTCCTCGACGCGGGCGGCACCTTCGCGCTGCGGATCTCCGGCGGGGTCGCCGAGTGCGCGCCGACGACGGCCGAGCCGGAGCTGTCCATGGGGCTGGATGTACTCGGCGCGATCTATCTGGGCGCCCATCCGGCCCGCGCCTTCGCGGCGGCGGGCAGGCTGCGGGGTGCGCCCGGCGCGCTGCGCGCGCTGGAACGGGCCTTCGCCTGGCCCCTGGACGCCGTGCTCGGCTGGGGATTCTGACCACCCATGTCCGATTCTGGCATTCTGGTGCTATGAAGCCGATTCAGCTGGTGCTCAATATCCTGTGGCTCGTGTTCAGCGGATTCTGGCTGGCGCTCGGCTACCTGGCCGCGGCGCTGCTCTGCTTCCTGCTCTTCTTCCTGGTGGTGCCGATTCCGTTCGGCGTCGCCTCGCTGCGGATCGCGGTGTACGTGCTGTGGCCGTTCGGGCGGACCACGGTGGAGAAGCCGGGGGCGGGCGCCGGGTCGCTGATCGGCAACGTCATCTGGTTCGTCGTCGCGGGCTGGTGGCTGGCGCTCGGGCACCTGCTGACCAGCATTCCGCTGTTCGTGTCGATCATCGGAATCCCGTTCGGCTGGGCCAATCTCAAGCTCATCCCGCTCTCGCTGTTCCCGCTCGGGCGCGACATCGTCGACAGCGACCAGCCGTTCGGCGCCCGCGGAGCGGGCGCATTCACCCCCGCGACCCGCTAATCACTTTCCGCGACGATCTTCTTCATGATCCCGACGGCGCGGTGCAGCACGTCGATCTCGTCGCCGCCGAGGCCGGAGAGCTGCTCGGTCATCCACGCCTCGCGGGCGCTCGCCTCGTCGGCGAGCAGCGCCTGCCCGGCGGGCGAGAGCGAGACGATGATTTGCCTGCCGTCGGTGGGGTGCGGCTTCCGCTCGACCAGCCCGAGCTCGGTGAGCGAGGCGATCACCCTGGTCATCGACGGCGGCTGCACCCGCTCCCTGGCGGCGAGCGCGCCCGGGGTCATGGCGCCGTCGCGCAGCAGGGTGGCGATCGCGGAGAGCTGGGTCAGCGAGATCTGCGAGTCGGCGCGCCTGCCCCGCAGGTGCCGCGTCAGCCGGACCACCGCCAGCGAGAGCTCGCCGGCCAGGGCGCGGACGTCCGTTGGCGTTGTCACAGTGGTGAACGATACGTGACCGGCGGGGGCCGCTGCCGGTTTCGCCGGACGGCTACTGTGGAGCCGTGACGCAGCAGGTCCCCGCCATCCCGCAGCGGCTCACCGACCCGAGGCCGGTGCTCGCCGTCGGCAGTGCGCTGTGGCTGGTCGCGACGATCGTGGTGTGGGCGGGCGGTGGGCGGTGGGCCGAGGCGCGGCCGCTCTGCCTGATGGGGCTGCTGGTCGGCGCGCTCGCGCTCGGGATCTACCTGATCCAGCTGCGCGGGGCGCGGCGCGGGGACAAGGGCGCCCAGACCGGGCTGTAGCCGGTGCCGACCGGACGGTAGCCGGGAGCCGCGGCCGTGTTCGGCGGCGGCCACCGGCGTTGGCCAGGTCGGCCCGCGGGGCGGTTGGGCCTCCGAAAGTCACTCAGCCGACGTCGAATTCGGTGCTCGTGCCGGTGAACGGGCTGATCGTGCCGTCCGGCGCGAGCGCGTCGGCGAAGTGCACGAAGCGGAACCGCCCGCTGGTGCCGGCGGGGATATCCCAGAGGAACCGCGCCACCGACTCGCCGGAGGGCCCGCGCCGCCAGTGGAACCGCACCTCCCACTCCCCCTCGTTGGCCGCCCGCCGCCAGGAGCCGTCGGCGCCCAGCCGCTGCACCTCGAGGAAGGTGCCGTTGCGCCGCGGATTGTGCTTCGGGTGCGCGGAGACGAACTCCACCTCGGCCCGCGTTCCGGCCGGATAGCTCGGCGCCGGCTGCACCAGCACATCGCCGAAGCCGAGCCCGGCCGGCAGCGGGTCAGGGCCCGCACCGACCTGAAGATTGGGCTGCAGGTTCGAGACGTCGCGCGGGGCCGGGCCGCGCCCCACCGACTGCCTCGCCGCGAGCGCCCGCGCCACCCGGTCGAATTCCTGCTGGTAGGCGCAGAGCGTGTAGCGGCCGAAGAGCGTCGAGCCGCCCTCGTACTGCTGCGCGTCGTACTCCTCCGGCGTCGCCACGTACTGCGCGTAGGCATTCGCGTAGCCCTGCATCAGCACCAGCGCCGGGTCGACGCCGAGCGCGGCGGCCACCGTGCGCCTGATCCGCAGCCCGGAGACGATGGTGAACTCCGCACCCGCCGCCGCCAGGTACAGCTCGCCGAGCCGGACGACCTGCACCGGAAGCACATTCGGCACCCACGGCACCGGCGGCATCAGCCCGAGCGGGGCCGCGATCAGCTTGGGCGCCTGGGCGTCGGCCAGCCAGGCCGGGACGGGGGTGTCGGCGCCGCCGAGCGCGTCGGCGAGCGGATTGCGCACCCCCTCCGGCACCGGCCCGCCGGGCAGCCCCGGCCCGTCCTCCACGCTGCCCGCGAAGAGCGAGACCCCGACCGCGGCCGGCGCGGTGCGGTGCGGCAGGCCGTCCGGGGTGAAGCGGCCGTCGACGGCGGTGTCGGCGAGATCGATGTAGCAGAGCAGCGAGTCCACCGTGCCGCCGAACGGCGCCGCGGCGGCCAGCGCGCGCTCGGCGGCCGCATACTGCCGCTCGCCGAGGATCCTGGTGTTGTCGAACTCGTCCTCGGTGGGGCCGGAGCCGGGGCGCAGGTTCAGGTTCGGCGACATGTCGCCCGCGTTGGTCTGCGCGAAGGCGGCCACGAAATCGGGGGCGCCGTCCAGGTAGCGCACGCCGTTGTGGTCGTGCTCGAAGGTGTAGGCGGCGTAGCCCTTGTTGTCCGAGCTGATCAGCCGGTTGCTGTTGGTCATCGAGGTGTTGTGCGTGGCGAACCAGGTGATCACCCCGATCCGCCTGCCGCCGCGGACCAGCGCCAGCGCGGTGACCGCCGGGTCGATGGCGTCCGGGAACTCGGCCCGGTCGGGTTCGGGGTTGCGCTCGAAGGCGACGCGGGAGCGGTTCACGCTGGCGTCGCGCAGCTCGGCGCGGCCGAATTCCAGTGTGCCCGGAGCGAGATCGTCGTGCGCGGCGGCGATCGCCTCGACGATGCCGTTCACCTCGGCGTCGTAGACCTGCTGCTGGAAACCGAGGACGGAGAGGTTGTAGGCGTAGTCGTTGCTCGACCCGCCGCAGGTCGCGTGCGAGTGCGTCGAGGTGAGCACGACGTTCTGCTCGGTGTACAGATCGCCGAAGCGGCGGGCGAGTTCGGTCAGCACGCCGCGGTGCACGGACTGGAAGATCATGCCGTTCTCGGCCACCACGAAGACCACCCGGCGCCCGCCGTGCGCGAGCGCGAAGGCGCGGGCGCGCGGCCGCAGGTGGATGCCAGCGGTCTGCTGGTCCTGCTGCGAGTAGCCCATCATGCCGCACTCCGCGGCGGGGCCGGTGATATCGGAGATGCCCGCGCCCACCAGGTATCCGCCCGGCTCGGCGCGGGCCGGGGCGCGCCCGGCGAGCACCCCCGCCGCCAGCCCCGCGACGGGCAGCGCCGCCGCGCCGTGCAGAACGGTCCTGCGTGCCACCGACATCCACGTCTCCCTTCGCTGTCCTGCGAGGGAACCATACAACTGGACAACCGTCCAGGGGGTACGGACAGCGCGGTGAAATTGACTGGGACCGCCGCGGCAGGTTTGCTTGCCGGTGTGTCCTCCCGATTGAGCGTCGAAGAACGACGGGCCCATCTCATCGAGGCCGCCATCGGTCTCGCCGAGAAGAAGGGCGTGGCGGGAGTGACGACGCGGGATGTCGCGCAGGCCGCCGGGGTCTCGCTCGGGGTGGTGCACTACTGCTTCGAGAACAAGGACGCGCTGATGACCGAGCTGGTCAAGGCGCTCTCCACCGAGCTGCGCGACTCCATCGACACCAATGCCGCCATCTGGAACGGCGCGGGCTCCGGTACCGGGGCGCTGCGCGAACTGGTCAGGGCCGGGCTCGAGCTGCTCTGGCAGAACGTGGAGTCGACGCCGGAGCGGCAGATGCTCAGCTACGAGACCACCACCTACGCGCTGCGCGAGGGCGAGCAGACCCCGGCCAAGCTGATCATCGCCCGCGAGCAGTACACCTTCAACGACGCGACCGTCGGCGCGGTGCTGGAGAACGCCCGCGAGGCCACCGGCACCCGCTGGACCACCCCGGTCACCTCGCTCAGCCGCTTCACCCTGAACCTGATCGACGGCCTCGTGCTGCGCTGGCTGGTGGACGGCGACAGCGCCGCCGCGCGCACCCAGCTCGACCTGCTGGCGGAGCTGGTGGCGAGCAAGGCCGAGTAGCCGGCGCGAGGTTTCGGCCCGTCCCGGCTGGAAAGCCGGGCCGGGTGACCAAGAGTGTTGTTGTTCCCGCCCTGACCGACCTGCAGCGCGAAGAGCTGGGCACCGTCGAGGTACCCGGTGGTCTGCGCGTGCACGGCCTGCTCGATTACGCCACCCTCATCGCGGCCGAGGAGTACGACTTCGACGCGCTGCTGACGCGGGCGCGCACCGAGCTGGACGCGATCGGCGAGGTGGACGCGCTGATCGCGCACTGGGACTTCCCCACCAGCGTGCTGGTGCCGATCCTGGCGGCCGAGCGCGGGCTGCCGACGCCGAGCCTGGAGAGCGTGCTCGCCACCGAGCACAAGCTGTGGAGCCGGGTGCTGCAGCGCGAGTCGGTGCCGGAGTGCGTGCCCGCCTTCGCGGCCTTCGACCCGTTCGACCCGGACGCGCTCGCCGCGATCGACCTGCCGTTCCCGTTCTGGGTGAAGCCGATCAAGTCGCACTCGTCGCAGCTGGGCTTCGAGGTGCGCGGTGCCGCGGATTTCACGGCGGCCGTCGAGCGGATCCGGGCCGAGATCGGCCGCATCGCCGACCCCTTCGACCAGGCGTTGAGCCGGGTCGAGGTGCCCGATCGGGTGCGGGTGGCCGGCGGGCGCACCTGCCTGGCCGAGCAGATCGTCACCGGCGTGCAGGCGGCGCCGGAGGGCTCGATGTTCCGCGGCGAGTACCGGGTGCACGGCGTCTTCGACATGCGCAAGGACGAGGCCGGGCGCAGCTTCGACCACCTCGACTACCCCGCGCGGACCGTGCCCGACCGGGTGCGGCAGCGGATGGTCGACCTGACCGAGCGCTACCTGCGGCACGTCGGCTTCGACAACGGCTGTTTCAACTCGGAGTGGATGTGGGACGCCGAGACCGACCGGCTCTGGCTGATCGAGGTGAACACCCGGATCTCGCAGTCGCACAGCGACCTGTTCGCCAAGGTCGACGGGGTCTCCAACCATGCCGTCGCGATCGATGTCGCGCTCGGTGTGCCGCCCCGGTTCCCGCACGGTGACGGGCCGTTCGCGGTGGCGGCGCAGTGCATGGTGCCGCGGTACGAGGACGGCATCGTCACGCGGGTACCCGACGGGGATGAGGTCGCCGCGCTGCGGCGGCGCTTCCCCGACACCGTGGTGAAGGTGGACGTGCGGGTGGGCGACCGGCTCTCCGAGCTGCCCAACCAGGACTCCTACCGCTACAAGCTCGCCACCCTCTACCTCGGCGCCGGTGACCACGATGAACTCGAGCGGCGGTACCGGGAGTGCCTCGAGCTGCTGCCGTTCGAATTCGAGGAGGTCGGCTGAGTGCGGACGGTGGCAGAGTTCCCGTACCGGGTCGAGGAGATCGAGAACGTCTTCGTGCCGATGCGAGACGGCGCCCGGCTGGCGGCGCGGATCTGGCGGCCGGTGACCGACGAGCCGCTGCCCGCGGTCTTCGAGTACATCCCCTACCGCAAACGCGATCTCACCCGTGCGCGGGACGCGCTGAACCATCCCTACCTGGCCGGCCACGGCTACGTCGCGGTGCGGGTCGACCTGCGCGGCAGCGGCGACTCGGACGGCGTGCTCGCCGACGAGTACCTGCGCGCCGAGCACGACGACGCCTGCGACGTCATCGCCTGGCTCGCCGAGCAGCCGTGGTGCGACGGGAACGTCGGCATGATGGGGATCTCCTGGGGCGGTTTCAACAGCCTCCAGGTGGCGGCGCGCCGCCCGCCCGCGCTCAAGGCGATCGTGAGCGCATCGGCCACCGAGGACCTCTACGTCGACAACATGCACTACATGGGCGGCTGCCTGCTCTCGGACAACCTCTCCGAGGCCACCGTCATGTTCGCCTTCAACAGCCTGCCGCCGGACCCGGCGATCGTCGGCGACCGCTGGCGGGACATGTGGCACGAGCGGCTCGCGGGCAGCGGGCTGTGGATCGAGCGGTGGCTGGAGCACCAGCACCGGGACGACTACTGGAAGCGCGCCTCGGTGAACGAGGACTACGGCGCCGTCGGCTGCCCGGTGCTCGCGGTCGGCGGCTGGGCCGACGGCTACACCAACGCCGTGTTCCGGCTGCTCGAGCACCTCGAGGTGCCGCGGCGCGGGCTGATCGGCCCGTGGGGGCACAAGTACCCGCACCTCGGCGTCCCCGGCCCGGCCATCGGCTTCCTGCAGGAGGTCGTGCGCTGGTGGGACCACTGGCTCAAGGGGCGGGACACCGGGATCCTGGACGAGCCCGTGCTGCGGGCCTGGATGCAGGACAGCATCTCGCCGCAGCCCTCCTACGCCGACCGCCCCGGCCGCTGGGTCGGCGAGCACAGCTGGCCGGCGCCGGAGATCACCGAGCGCCGCTTCACCCTGACCCGCTACGCCCTCGAGGAAGACGTCGCCGACCCGGTGCGGCACGAGGTGCGGGTGCAGTCACCGCTGAGCGTCGGGATGTTCGCCGGCAAGTGGGCCTCCTACGCCGCCACCCCCGACCTGCCATCGGACCAGCGCGAGGAGGACGGCGGCTCGCTGGTCTTCGAGACCGAGGCGCTGACCGGCACCTTCGAGGTGCTCGGGCTGCCCGCGGTGGAGCTGGAGATCGCCGCCGACCGCCCGGTGGCGATGGTGGCGGCGCGGATCTCCGACGTCGCGCCGAACGGCGAGGCCACCCGGGTCACCTACGGGCTGCTCAACCTCACGCACCGGGACGGCAGCAGCACGCCGAGCCCGCTGGAGCCGGGGCGGCCGTACCGGGTGCGGCTGCCGCTCAACGGGATCGCGCACTCCTTCCCGCCGGGGCACCGCATCCGGCTCTCGCTCTCCTCGTCGTACTGGCCGCTGGCCTGGCCCGCTCCGGAACCGGCCATGCTCACCGTCACCACCGGGGCGAGCGCGCTCACGCTGCCGTACCGCCCGGCCCGCGAATCCGACTCCGCGCTGCGCGGATTCGAGCCGCCGGAGACCGCGCCGGAGGCGCCGGCCACCCGGCTGCGACCGGGCAGGCATCACTGGAAGGTCGAGCGCGACCTGGCCAGCGGGGTCTCCACGCTGGAGATCGAGGACGATCAGGGCACCATCCGGCTGGACGACGTCGGCACCGTGGTCCGCCGCGCCACCACCGAGTGGTTCAGCTTCCGCGGCAACGACGTCGGCTCGGTGCGCGGCGAGACCAGGACGGTGCGCCGCCTGGAGCGGGACGAGTGGCGCACCGAGGTGACCACCAGCACGATATTGCGCTGCGATGCGACGGCCTTCGTCATCGACGCCCAACTGGACGCCTACGAGCTGGCGGACGCGGGCGACGACCCGCGCACCGTGCGCACCCGGGTGTACTCACAGAACTGGCAGCGCCGGATTCCGCGCGATCTGGTGTGAGCGTCAGCGCGGGGCGCGCAGGTGCGTGGTGGCGCCGTCGTACCACCACGGCACCGACGCCTCGGCCTCGAGCGCGCCGGTGAGCCGGACCCGCAGGTCGTCCTCGTGCAGGACCAGCGGACCGGTGCGCTCCGGCAGGGCGTAGAGGCTGCTCGCCAGGGTCGCGAAGGGTTCGGTGTCCCACTCGGCCGCGCGGCCGGCGCCGAGCACCTCGGCCGTCACGGCAACCGAGGCGAGCGGCAGGTCGAGCAGGTTCGCCAGGGCTTCGGCCTGCGCCGGGTCGCCCGCGACGATGCGGTCGGCGGGAAGCGCGAAGCCGAACCAGGGCAGGTCGAGCACGAGCGCCGCGCTCGGCTCCAGCACCGCGCCGGAGAGTGCGCGTACCCGTTCGGGCAGCTCGATGTCTTCGATGTCGAGGGTCTCCGCGGCCACCGCGGCCGCGAGCAGGCGGTGGGTTCGCGCGATCACGGCGGGCAGCGGGGTGCGCTCCGGGTCGGCCAGTGCGGCGAGCAGGGCGCTCGCCAGCTCGGGGTTCAGCGCGGCGGGGTCGGCGAGCAGGGGTCGCAGGGCGTCGCGACGGGTCGCGAGCTCCGGCGGGTCGAAGACCGGGAGCAGCCCGGCGAAGGCGGGGTCGGCGGGGTGCCGGTGCAGGCCGAGCGGGGTGCCCCGCCAGCGCGCGTTGGTGCGCAGCCACCAGGCGGTGTAACCGTCGCGGTCGGCGAGCAGCGGGCAGGTGCGCTCGCCGTCGAGCAGCAGGGTGAGCGCGCGCGGCCAGGCGTCGTCCGCGACCAGGTCCAGGTCGCGGACCGCGGCGAGCAGCGGGGGGTCCTCGGCGAGCCCGTCCCACCAGGTGTCCTCGTCGTCGAGGTCGTGGTCGGGGCCGGTCGGGTCGGGCTCGGTGATGACGGAGAAGTCCCAGCTCACGCCGACCGCGCGCAGGGCCGTCGGGCCGTACCCCTCGACCACCGCGGCGGCCACCGTGCCGAACGGGGCGTCCTCGACCAGGACCTCGCGCAGGGGGGCGCCGGGCAGCAGGAGTTCGTCGGCGGGGCGCGGGTCGCCGGTCTCGTCCGGCACCTCGAGCAGGCCGATCCAGCGCGGGAGCGGGACCGTGGTGAGCTCGGCCAGCCGGAGCACCGCGTCGACCAGGTCCTCGTCGTCCGGGGTGTCGTCGAGCTCGGCGCGCAGGGCGGGGTCGGTGAGCAGGTCGAGCGCGTCGGCCTGGCGCGCGCCGAGCCGGGTGAGCAGCGGGTGCGCCGCCTCCGGGTGCACCAGCCGGGACCAGTGCACCGGGACCACCACGGTGAGTTCCTCGTCCAGCACGGTGGTGCGCGGCCCGGTCACCAGCCTGCCGTCGGCGAGCGGAACCGCGAGCGCGCCCAGCTCCTCGGCCGTGCGCGGGTCGGTGACGTAGGGCTCGAGCGCGGCGTAGAGCCGGTGCCACCAGCGCGCCGGGCGCTCCAGGCCGGAGCTGTGCTCGGCGATCAGCGCCGGGGTGAGCAGCGGGACGTCGAGCGTGGCGAGCGCGCGGACGGCGGCGGTGTCGGAGAGCTCCGGGATCACCAGGGGGCCGGCGAAACCGGCGAGGAGGTCGGCCAGTTCCCGGGTGAGGTCGGGGAGGACCCGGGTCCGCGAGGGGATCTGCGCGGGGGCGCGATCGGCGGCTGGATCAGCGGGTACCGGGGTGCCCGGCCACAGGGCCGCGGGCTCGGTGGCCCCGCTCGGCGGTGCGGCCGCGACGGACGGCTCCGGCTCGGGCAGGTCCCACGGGTCGACGACCAGCGACTCCGTCGGCGCCGGAGCGTAGGCGGAGGTCGAACCCTCGCCCGGCCCTGCCAACTCGTCGGGAACGGCGACCACCGGCAACCACGGCCGCGTGCGGAGTTCGCGCACGACGGCCTCGCGGAGCACGGCATCCACCTCGCCGAGCGGAAACCCGGGCTCGGGAACCAGCACCAGCCGGTCGCGCGGCGGCAGCGCGGCCGCGAAGTCGGCGTACCCCGCGGCGTACTCGGCGAGCGCGACGCCGGGCAGCAGGCGGCGCCGGTCCGGCTGCATGGGGATATCGGCGATGAGTAGTGCGGGGAGCGAGAGCTCCTCGTCGGAGCGGGTGGGGGCGCGCAGCACGTCGGGCGCGGCGGGGCGCGGGCGGCCGTCCCGGAGCGGGACCAGCCAGCGGCCGCGCGCGGTGCGGTACTCCCACCAGCGCCCGGTCTCGGCGCCGCCGGTGATGGTGAGCTCGGTGAGCCCCGGCCCGGCCGGGCGCTCGGTGCGGGCGTACCCGACGCCCGCGATCTCCAGCACCGCGAGCGCGGGCAGTTCGAGCAGCAGCTCGGCCGCCTCGGCGGCGAACCCGGCGAGCAGCGCGGCGGGGTCGACATCCGCGCGCAGGGTGAGCACGACCTCGGTGTCACCGGTCGCGGGCGCGGTATCGACCGGCCAGGCCAGGCGCAACACCGGCACGGGCACCCCGGCCAGCTCGGCGAGGTGCCCGGGGGCGGTGGCCGCGGTAGCCGCACGGGTCTCGGCCAGCGAGAAGCGCACGCCGCCGGTGCGCGAGCGCACCTCGATCTCGTCGGCGACCGCGCGCACCGCGGTGAAGCCGACGCCGAACCGCCCGACGCTCTCGTCCGCCTTGTCCGAGGCCCGCAGCGCCGTCAGCGCGCGGACCCCGGTGATGTCGAGCGGCGCACCGGTATTCGCCACGTGCAGGGAACGGCCGTCCAGCCACACCGTGAGCACACCGTCGGCGCCTGCCTTCGCGGCGGCGTCCGCCGCGTTCTGCGCCAGCTCGGTGAGCAGCCGGTCGCGGTAGCCGGCGACCACCAGGTCGGCCTCCGAGGCGGCGTCCTCGCGTAGCCGGGTCGGCGAATCCCGCCAGGCCGCGAGGACCGCCGCGCGCAGTGCCGCCGTGCCGAACGGGTCGTCCCCGGTCAGCTCCACGATCCCGGCTCGGCCGCCCGTTCCGCCTCGTCCGGCGTCAGCGCGGGCGCCACCGCCGACCCGTCGGCCGCGATCGACTCGCCCTCGGCCACGGGAGCCGCGGCAGGCGGCGCGATGGAGACGAACTCGACCGCGGCGTCGTCGTACGCCTCGTACCGCGCCGACCCGCCACCGGAGGGGAACTCGATGTCCGAGTGCGCCCCGCACCCGTACCCGGTGTGCACGACCCGCCCGTCCGCCCCCATGGCGTTCCCGCAGACCCCGAACGCGGCCCGCATGGCCCCGGCCAGCGGCAGGAAGAACCCGCAGAGCCCGCAGGTCGACGGCGCCGCCTTGGCCATGTCGGCGCCGGGCCCGAACTCGCCGAACCAGCGCTCGGCCGCCTCCTCGCGCCCCTCCAGGCTCAAAACCCTCGGGCGCCCGAGCCCGATGTCCCGCGCCACCTCGTCGACGGCCGGGTCACCGTTCAGCACGTACCCCGGCACCAGCCGCGGGTCGTTCTCGATGGACGGCAGCAGATCACCCGGCCCGAGATCACCGGGGCGGACCCGCTGGTCCCACGGCACGAAGTCCGGCGCGACCAGCGCGTCCGGCCCCGGCAGCAGGGCGGACTCGCTCACCGTCACCCGGTCGTCGCCGGGCGCCGCGGCCACGACGACGGCCCACTGCCAGCCCCGGTACCCGGGGAGGGTGGCCTCGAAGCGGTGCGTCGCCGCGGCCTCGTCCTCGGAACTGACGCCGAGGTGCTGCCCGACGCCGGTCGATTCCAGCTCCACGAGCGCACGTCGAGCCAGCTCGACGGCGTCGGCCAGGAGGGGCCGTACGCCGGCCTCCGTAACAGAAACTGCGCTCACGGCCTACATTTTGCCGCATGAACCCCAACCGGCGTACGTCGGCTGCCCTGCTCGCGCTCGCTCTGCTCGCCATGGCCGCGTGTGGAGGCGCGGGTGAGGAAACGCCACGCTGGCGGATCGAGGTCGTCGGCACCCGTCCGCACGACCCCGGCGCCTTCACCCAGGGCCTCGATGTGGCCGGGCCGGTGCTCTACGAGGGCACCGGCAAACCGGGGCAGTCCTGGGTCCGCGCCACCGATCTCGAGACCGGCGCCGAGCTCGCGCGCGCCGACCTCCCCGCCCCGCTCTTCGGCGAGGGGGTGGCCGCCGTGCACGACTCCGTGTGGCAGCTCACCTGGCAGGACGGCGTCGCCGTCGAGCGCGACCCCGGCACCCTGGCCGAGCGCCGCCGGGTGCGCTACGAGGGCGAGGGCTGGGGGCTCTGCGCAAGGGAGGGGACGCTGGTCATGAGCAACGGCTCGGACACCCTGACCCTGCGCGACCCGGCCACCTTCGACATCATCGGCAGCACCAGGCTGACCGGCCACAACGAGGCCCGGCTGAACGAACTCGACTGCGCGCCGGACGGTTCGGTGTACGCCAACAACTGGCCGACGAACGAGATCCTGCGCATCGACCCCGGCTCCGGCGCGGTGCTCGCCGCCATCGACGGCTCCGGGCTGCTCTCCGCCACCCAGCGCGCAGGCGCCGATGTGCTGAACGGCATCGCGCACCTGCCCGGCACCGATCGCTTCCTGATCACCGGCAAATACTGGCCGTCGGTCTTCGAGGTCCGGTTCGTCCAGGAGGGGTGAGCACGCCGCCGGTGAACGGCACCGGCGCGGATGCGCCAGAATTGAGGGCGTGACCACTCCCCGCGAACCCACCGGTGCCAACCGCGGTCGCTGGGACGGCGACGACGAGACGACCCCGGGCCACCCCGGCTTCGACCGGTATCCCCCGCCGAACGATTCCCGCGGACCGCTGCCCCCGCGCCGCCGGGTGGACGCGGCGCCGCGCACCCGCCCGTTCATCCGCAAGCGCGCCCCGCGCACCGGCCCGCGGGTGGACCGCCCCGGCACGACCCGCCCGACCACCATCCCGTTCGAGACCGACGCCGCGCCGCCGGAGCAGCAACCGCCCGGCGACGAGCCGCGGCGGACCCCGCGCAAACTCACCGTCACCCGGGTCGCCGCCATGCGCGGCCGTCAGCTCACCGAGCGCGGCATCGCGACCTTCCAGCGCGCGGCGAAGGCGAACGGCGCCGACGAGTCCGGGCTGACCGCGCTCACCTACGCCACCATGGCGAACTTCGCGCTGGACGCGGCGATCGCGGTCGCGCTGGCCAACACCCTGTTCTTCGCCAGCGCCACCGCGGAGAGCAAGACCAACGTGGCGCTCTACCTGCTGATCACGATCGCCCCGTTCGCGGTGATCGCCCCGCTCATCGGCCCGCTGCTGGACCGGCTGCAGCGCGGGCGCAGGCTCGCGCTCGCCTCCTCGTTCGCCTTCCGCGCGGTGATCGCGGTACTGCTCATCCTGGAGTTCGACACCTGGGGGCTCTACCCGCTCGCGCTCTGCATGCTGATCGGCAGCAAGTCGTTCGCGGTGCTGAAGAGCGCGGTGACGCCGCGGGTGCTGCCACCGGAGATCGACCTGGTCCGCACCAACTCCCGGCTCACGGTCTTCGGGCTGGTCGGCGGGACGCTCGGCGCGGGCGCGGTGGCGGGCGGCACCGCGGCGATCTTCGGCTCGAACGGCGCGCTGGTGCTCGCCACGCTGATCGCCGCCGCGGGCGTCTACCTGAGCCTGCGCATCCCGTCCTGGGTGGAGGTCACCGAGGGCGAGGTGCCCGCGACGCTCGGCTACCACGGCGCCGACGCCACCACCGAGGTGCTCGCGCCGGACGCCGCCGCCGCCGTCCCCGCGCGCAAGCGCAGGCAGCCGCTCGGCCGCTCGGTGGTCACCGGGCTCTGGGGCAACAGCGCCATCCGGGTGCTGACCGGCTTCCTGACCTTCTACGTGGCGTTCGTGGCGAAGGGCAGCGGGGAGAGCCCGGTGCGGCAGGCGGCCATGCTCGGCGCGGTCGGCGCGGCCGCCGCGATCGGCAACTTCACCGGCAATGCCAGCGGCGCCAGGATCCAGCTCGGCAAGCCCGCGCTGATCGTCGTGTACTGCGCCACCGCGTGCACGGTGGTGGCGGTGCTCGCCATCCTGCTGAACAACCTGCTCGGCGCGGCGATCGCCGCGCTGATCGCCTCGGCCGCCAGCGCGCTGGCCAAGGTCTCGCTGGACGCCGCGATCCAGGACGACCTGCCGCCGGAGTCCATCGCCTCCGGTTTCGGCAGGTCGGAGACGGTGCTACAGCTGAGCTGGGTGATCGGCGGGGCGGGCGGTGTGCTGCTGCCGACCGAGTGGTGGAAGGGTTTCGCCGTGGTGTCCGGCGTTGTCCTGCTCGGGCTGGTCCAGACCGTGCTCAGCCACCGCGGCCACTCGCTGCTGCCCGGCCTCGGCGGCAACCGGCCGCAGCACGCGGAGCAGGAAGTGCCGCACGCCACCAGGGTCGATCCCGGCCCGCCACCCACTCGCTGAGGAGAGCCCCGCTGGTGTCGACCAGAACCCGTACCGTCGTCGCGATCTCCGCCGTCGCCCTGCTGGTGGCGGTCACCGCCTACGCGGGCGTGCTCGCCGTGCTGATCCGGGACGCCCCGCGCAAGGACCCGGCGGTCACCGCGTACGCGCACGGCCGCACCGTGACCGTCGCGCCGTTCCTCTACTGCTCGGTCTCGATGGCGGACTGCCGCTACGGCGAGACCGTCGACCTCGCCGTCCCGGCCGGCTACCCGCTACAGCTCTCGCTGCCGCCGCAGATCGCCGAGGCGCCGTGGCTGGCCCAGCTGATCTACGAGCGGCCGGACGGCGAGCAGGTGGACCGGCTGGTCGCCCACGACGACTTCGGCGACGAGGCGCTCGCGGTCACGCTGGATTCCCGGCCGGAGCCGAACCTGCGACTGGTCGGGGTCGAGATCCAGCTGCCGATCCTGGCCAGGGACGAGACCGGGAGGGAGTTCTACGTGCCGCACGCCGCCTGGTCGATCAACACGGCGCCGGACGAGCGCGGGCGGCCCGCGGAGTGAGGCGGGCTCAGGAGTCGAGCTCGCGGGCCACCGCGCGCACGACCTCGGAGATCCGCTGCGCGGTCTTGCGATCCGGGTAGCGGCCCTTGCGCAGGTCCGGCTGCACGGTCGCCTCGAGCAGCGTGATCATGTCCTCGACCATGCCGTGCAGCTCGTCCGGGGTGTGCTTGCGGGCGACCGGCTCGCGCCGCTCGCTCCGGCCCGCGCGCTCCTGACCCTGCCGTACCGAGGGCGGCGCCTCCAGCAGCTTCAGGCTCAGCGCCTGCGGGCCGCGCCGACCGGCGGCCATACCGAACTCGACCCGCTGGCCGGGCTTGAGCCCATCGATACCGTCGGGCAGCGCGGACGAGCGGACGTACACGTCCTCACCCTCGTCCTGCGAGAGGAAGCCGAAGCCCTTTTCGACGTCGTACCACTTCACCTTGCCGGTCGGCACTGTGCTCACCCGTTCATGTTCGGAATTGCCGGGGGACGCCCCGGTGCGAAAAATACGCGCCCCACACCCGTGGGACGCGACCGTTCCGCCGAGTCTACCCCGGTGCGGGTGCCCCCAGCACCCGAGTTCTACGGTCGACGGCGTGACCTCCCCCTCCAGCCCGCGCAGGCCGGGCGATCGGCTGCTGCACGTCGCGCTCGCGCTCTTCGGCATCGGGCTGCTGGCGATCATCGCGATCTTCCTCACCCCGATCGTCAGCGACGCGGAGCCGGGGCTCCCGCTCTACCTGCTCGCGATGCTGGCCCCGCTCGGCTTCCTGCTCGCGCTGGTCTACGCGCTCCGCTCCGGGCGCCGGGCGCGATAACCGGGGCGGTCCGTTTTTCGTTACCCGCCAAGCGCTGTGATCCTCGTCACATAACGGCGGGATAACGAAGCGGTGACGATCGGTACCGGCTCCCTATTAACGCCGATCACCTGGGCGGACGCGCGAGCACGGACGCGATGCGGCTTCGAGACCCCCGACGCGCGGCGGTTACCAAATAGTGATTTTTCCCCGAATCCGTCGTACCGTTTGTCGCACAGCCGGAAGACATTCCGGCAGTGCCGGACCCGCCGCACCGAGCTTCGCCCCGCGGGAACGGAACAAGCCGACCCAAGCTCAGGGGCGAAGTTCGCAGGCGATCGGACCGACGGACTCCAGCAGTTCGCCAGGCACCGGCCCACAGGTGCGGACGAGAGGAAGACACCGGACATGAGTGGACGCCATCGCAAGCCGACCTCCACGGGGCGCACCGTTGCCAAGGTGGCCCTGACCGGCGCCGTTATCGGCAGCGCGGGTGTGGCCCTCGCGGGCAACGCCGCCGCCGCGCCAGATTCCGACTGGGATCGCCTGGCGACGTGTGAGGCGGGCGGCAACTGGGGCATCAACACCGGCAACGGTTTCCAGGGTGGGCTGCAGTTCTCGCCGAGCACCTGGAAGGCGCACGGTGGCGGCGAGTACGCCGCGTCCGCGCACAATGCCTCGCGCGAAGAGCAGATCGTGGTGGCCGAGCGGGTGCTCGCCTCCCAGGGCTGGGGCGCCTGGCCGTCCTGCTCGTCCAAGCTCGGGCTGAGCAGCGCGCCGAGCCAGCGTTCGGCCCCGGTGGAGTCCCAGGGCTGGGCCCAGCAGGTCGCGCCGCAGCAGCAGGCGCAGGCGCAGGCCGACCCGAGCCAGGAGATCTTCACCGCCGTCGACCGGGCGGTCGCCGTGGTGCAGGCGCAGGGCGTGCAGATTCCGCAGCAGGCGCTCGATCTCTTCAACGCCGCGAAGGCGCAGAACACTCAGCTCGACCCGGCGCTCGTCGGCTTCTACGAGGCGAACAAGGGCATGCTGCCCTCCTGAGCCGCAAACGTTCACGGGCCCCGCATCCTCGGATGCGGGGCCCGTTCTCGTTCGGCTGCCCGGTGCGGGCTGCCGAACCCTGATCAGCGATTGACCACCGTGTGCGGGTGCACGTAGGGCAGGTCCTCGACGGGGAGCGGGAACTCGGTGTCCTCACCGAACGGCGAAAGGTTGCCGGATCGGGCCGCGGCGAGTTCGGTCACGGCGTGCTCGCCGTCGGCGACCTGGGGCCAGCCGTTGTCGACATACGGTTTCTTCGATTTGTTCACCACGCGTCCCATTCTGGCAGATTCCCGGCGACATCGGAGTGCGGACACCGCATCGCCGCACCCGTAGGCTGAATCGGATGTCCACGATCGACTCGCTCACCGGCTGGCTCTCGGCCAGGGACGACGCCACGCTGGTCAAGCTGCTGGAGCTGCGCCCGGATCTGGCCGTGCCGCTGCCCTCGTCCATGACGGTGCTCGCCGCACGGGTGGAGCAGCGCGCCTCGGTGCTGCGCGCCACCGAGGAGCTGAACACGCTCGAGTTCGCGATCGTCGAGGTGCTGGCCAGGCACGGCACCGAGCGCGCCCCCGGCGACCACACCCCGCTCACCCGCACCGCCCTGCACGAGCGGCTGCGCGACCGCGTCGGCGCCGCCGCGATCGACGCGGCGCTGGCCCGGCTCACCGCCCGCGCCCTGGTCCGGGACGAGGGCGACGACCTGTACCTGGTCCCGGCCGCCGCCGACGGGCTGCCCTGGCCGATCGGCAGCGCCACCGAGATCCCGGACGAGCTCACCGAACCCGAGGTCACCGCGGCACTGGCCCGGCTCGGCGAGCCGGAGCGCGGCCTGCTGGAGAAGCTGGCGAGCACCGGCCCGCGCGGGCGGACCAGGGACGCCGCCCCCGGCGCCGACCCGGACCGGCCCGTGCCCCGGCTGCTCGCCGCCGGGCTGCTGCACCGGGTGGACGACGAGACCGTCGAGATCCCGCTCACCGTCGGCCAGCTGCTCCGCAACGAGGCCGTCACCCGGCCGCACGTGCTGGTCCCGCCGGTGCCCGCGCGCACCGAGTACACCCCCGCCGAGGCCAACGCCGCCGCCGCCGGCGAGGCAGGCGAGTTCCTGCGGCACGCGGCCGCGGTGCTCGCCGCGCTCGGCACGATGCCCGCCCCCGCGCTGCGGGCGGGCGGGCTCGGGGTACGCGAGCTGCGCCGGGTCTGCAAGCAGGCCGGGATGAACGAGCCGAGGGCCGGGCTGCTGGTCGAGGTGCTCGCCGCAGCCAAGCTGCTGGAGAAGGGGCTGCCCGACCCGGCCCCCGAGCTCGACGCCACCGACGACTTCTGGGGCCCGACCCCGCAGGCCGACGGCTGGGGCGAGGCGTCGCCTGCCCGCCGCTGGGCCGTGCTGGCCAGGGCCTGGCTGGAGCTGGACCGGATGCCGTGGCTGATCGGCAGCAGGGACGCCGCCGACAAGCCGCTGCCCGCGCTGGCCCTCGAGCTGCGCAGCCCGCACGCGGTGCGCGACCGGCGCGCGATCCTCGGGCTGCTCGCCGAGTTCCCGCCCGGCACCGCGATCCCGGCCGCCGACATCTCCCGGATCCTGGCCTGGCGGGAGCCGCGGCGGCGCAGGCAGTACCGCCCGGAGGCGGTCGCCCGCACGCTGGCGGAGGCCGCCGCGCTCGGTGTGATCGGCCGCGGTGCGCTGAGCTCGGCAGGGCGGGCGCTGCTGCACGGCAGCGCCGACGGCGACGCCGAGGCCGAGATGGCGGCCGCGCTGCCGGCACCGGTCGACCACGTGCTGGTGCAGGCCGACCTGACGGTGGTCGCGCCGGGGCCGCTGCTGCCCGAGCTGGAGCAGCGCATCGCGCTCACCGCGGACGTGGAGTCGGCGGGCGCCGCCACCGTCTACCGGGTCGGCGAGGCGTCGGTGCGGCGCGCGCTGGACGCCGGGCTGACCGCGGCCGAGCTGCACGCGCTCTTCGGCACGCACTCACGCACGCCGGTGCCGCAGGCGCTCACCTACCTCATCGACGATGTCGCGCGCAGACACGGCAGGCTTCGTGCGGGCATGGCGCAGTCCTTCCTGCGCAGCGACGATCCGGCGCTGCTCGCGCAGGTGCTCGCCGCACCGGTGGCAGCCGATCTCGCGCTGCGCGGACTCGCCCCGACCGTGGCGATCGCACAGGCTCCGCTCGGCGAGGTGCTGGAGCGGCTGCGCGCGGCGGGTTTCGCACCCGCGGGCGAGGATTCCGCCGGCGCGGTGCTCGACCTGCGCCCGCGCGGGGCGCGCGTCCCGGCGCGGAGCAACGGCAGGCAGGGCTACCGCCCGACCCCGCCCAACACCGACCAGCTGGAGCAGCTGGTGGCCGAGCTCAGGGCCGGGGAACGCGCGGCGGGGGCCAGGTCGGGGCGCTCGGTGCGCACCGACGGCACCAGAACGAGCACCGCCGCCACCCTCGCGCTGCTGCAGCTGGCCGCGCGAGTGCGGCGTTCGGTGAATATCGGCTATGTCGACGCCGCGGGGGTCGCCACCCAGCGGGTGGTCGAACCCCTGAAGGTCGGCAACGGTCAGCTCGACGCGCTGGACCCGGTGACCGGCGCGGTCCGGCAGTTCACGCTGCACCGGATCGCGTCGGTCGCACTCCTGGAGTGACGTCGCACTCCTGGAGTGACTAGGCCGCCGTGGGCGAGCCGAGGCAGAAGGTCACCTTCGGGTCGTTCACGGTAATGAACTTGTCGGCGTCCTCGCCGCACAGCAGCTCGTCGACCTGGCCGTCGATCCGCTTGACCACCTTGAAGGTGGCCTCGGTGGAGGCGCAGTCCGCGAACTTGTACCCGGTGAGCATGCTGTCCACGTAGCAGCTGCCCTCCTTGAAGTTCGGCGCGAGGCACAGGAAGGCCGTTGTGCTGTCGCCGAGGGTCTCCTCGTAGGAGGTGTAGTCGGCCGCGCACTCGGTCTTGGTGTCATAGGTCTGGACGACCTTGTAGACGGCCTTGTCCGAGGAGCAGTCGATCGGCTCCGTCTTGGAGTCGACGGCCGAGCCCTCGATCACGTTGATGCAGTCGCCGACCGCCGCCTTGGCGGTGTCGGACTTGCCCGCGTCCTCGATGAACGAACAACCGACAACGGCAACCGCGGCAACGGCCGCCGACACGAGTGCGAGCACGACACGTGCCGACCGCCTCGTCGCAGGGAACTTCACGGAATAGACCTCTCTCACCGAATGTTCGCGCTGTTCGCGAACTCGGTGAGACTATCGTCAGGCTCGGAGCCGCGCATTAACGACATCTCCGGCCGGGAATCGAACGTGGAGGCGGGGTCAGCCCAGGGCCCAGAGCGCGAGCATGCTGCTGCGGAGAATATTCGGGAGAAGCTGTCCGAGCAGGGCCAGGGACGAGTAAGGGGTTTCCACAGGGCATACCTTCCGCAGAGCTCAGGTCGAGCAATCGAGCAATTCGTGATTCGTGTCGAACCGGGGAATCCGGTCGTTACGCTCGAGAAGTATGAGCCTCAGCGACGTCGCCGTCGAGCTGTACGATCTCGCCCCCGGCGAATTCGTGGCAGCCAGGGCCGAGCGGGTGGCCGCCGCCAAGGCGGCCGGCGATAGGGAGCTGGCGGCCGCGATCGGGGCGCTGCGCAGGCCGACGGTGGCCGCGTGGGTGGTGAACCTGCTGGCACGTTCGGCATCGGATGAGGTCAGCGCGCTGCTCGCGCTCGGCGATGCGCTGCGCACGGCCCAGCGCGAGCTCGCCGGGGCGCAGCTGCGCACGCTCACCGCGCAGCGCGGGCAGGTGGTGAACGCCCTGGCCAGGCGGGCCGCCGAGCTCGCCGCCGAGCGGGGCAGACCGGTCGGCGACGCGGTGCTCCGGGAGGTCGGCAACTCCCTGACCGCAGCACTGGCCGATCCGGAGGTGGCCGAAAAGGTCCGCCTCGGCACCCTCTCCAGTGCCACGAGCTACGACGGCTTCGGCCCCGCCGCGCCGGAGCTCGCCGCCGTTCCCGCCCCGAAAAGGGCCGTCCCGAAAAAAGCTGCCCCGCAGCGCGATTCCGCGAAGACGCGGAAACAGGACGCGGCGGCCGAACGCAAGCGAGCGACGGAGCGGCGAATCACCGAAGCCGAGGCCGAACTCGGCACCGCGGATTCCGAGCGGAGCTCGGCCGAAAAGGCCGCGGCCGCAGCGGCGGAGACCGTGCGCGCCACCGCCGCCCGCATCGAGGAGCTGCGCGGGGAGCTGACCGCCGCCGAGGAGCGGCACCGTTTCGCCCGCACCGCCGAGAAGGCGGCGCGGGAGACGCTGCGCGCCGCCGAGACCGAGGTCGAGCGGGCCCGTCGCAGGCTGGCGAAGGCGCGGGACAGCTCTATTCAGTAGGTGTGCAGGCGTACGTGCAGGTTGCCGCGCTGCGCCGAGCCGAGCACCGGCATGCCGAGGCCGGCGAGAGTGATGACCGTGCCCGGCGCGGTGTTCGGCGCCACGATCGCGGGCACCTCCCCGTCGAGCAGCGTCGACACGGTGATCGGGCCGCCCTGCACGGCGTTCGCCTGGGAGATCCCGAAGCCCGTGCGCAGATCGGCGCCCTCCCGGGTGAACCCGGGGTGCGGGCGCTCGGCCACCTCCAGGTAGAGGTCGCCGAAATCGCCGCCCGCCGGACCCTTCTCGCCCTGTCCGGCCAGCCGGATCCGCTGCCCCGCAGCGACTCCGGGCGGAATCCGGGCCTGCACCGTGCGCCGCGCGCGCACGCGGCCGTCACCGGCGCACGGCGCGCAGGCCCCGCCGGTGCCGCCGCAGGCCGTGCAGGCCACCGCGGTGTCGACGGTGACGGGCACCACCGCGCCGGTGCCGCACTCGGCCAGGGTGAGGTCGATGCGCATCAGCGCATCCTGACCCCGCCGCGGCCCGCTCGGAGCGGCCACCGGCGGAGCGACGGTCGAGCCCGCCATCTTTCGCAGCCGGTAACCACCCACCCCGGCCGTCCCGATCCCGCACACCAGCACGAACGCACCGGCGACGTTGTAGAGGCTCTCCCGGTTGGCGATCTGCTCGAGTTCGACCTCCCGATAGGGCTTACCGACCTTCAGCTTCGCGGCGGCGGCGTCGGCGGCGCAGGTGGTCCCCGGCGCCATCACCCGCTCGCCGCACAGCACCTCGTCCACCGAGGTCACCTCGTGCGCGATCGCCGCGATCCCGGCGCCCGCCAGCAGCAGCCCGGCGCCGACGAGCAGCGCCGCCGCCAGCTTCTGCGTGCCGGTCGGCGGGCCGCCGGGCACCGCGTCGGGAGCGGGGAACAGCTCGTGATCCTGCCGGTCGAGCAGCCGCACCCCGTCGGCCCGTTCGAACCGCGAGACCACGGCGACGAACCCGATGAACAGCGGCAGGTAGGCGAACCACAGTGCTTCGCTGGGCCGTTCGTCCCGCGGGCGGGTGAACGTGCCGACGACCATGTAGGTGAGGAAGGCGGCCAGTGCCACGCTGAAGATCCACATCAGCACTTGCCAGACGGCGACCCGGCGCCTGGCCGCGGCGGCGCCCGCGATCTCCACCCGGACCGCCTGTCCGCACCGGGCGCAGGTCACCGCGGTCTGCGCCGGGCCCGCGGGCGGGCGCGGCGCGGCGATCGGAGTCAGCGCGGGGGTGCTGCCCGCCTGCGTCGGATCCCCGTGCGCGAGCAGCACCGAGGGGCGCTCCCCCACCTGATACCAGAGCATCTTCCGCAGACCACCAGCGAACGACACGGCCACTTCCCATCAGCGGAGACAACTCGTTTGCGGAGATCATGCCAGCGCGGGCGGGCGCCGGTGCGAATAGCCCCGCGCTAGCCGCGCAGGCCGCCGGGGAAGAGGTACTCGTCCGGCGGCGGGGTCTCGCCGCCGAGCCAGGCGTCGAAGAAGCCGTCCAGCGGGAACTGCGCGCGGCGCTGCACGAAGGTCCGCCAGTCCGCCATCGAGGCATTGCCGCCCGCGTAGGCGGACGGGAAGTCGCGCAGCGCGGCGAAGAAGACCTCGTCCCCGACGGTGCGGCGCAGGGCGTGCAGGAACAGCGGGCCACGGTAGTAGACGGAGGTGAATTCGGCTCCGGCGCCCGGATTTCCGAGCGGGACCTGCCAGAACCGCGGCTCGTCCCGGAAGCGCTGCACGGTGTCGCGGTACTCGGCGTCCACGTCGGTGCCGTCGACCCGCTCCGGCCACAGGTAGTCGGCGGTGTAGGAGGCGAAGCACTCGTTCAGGCAGATGTCGGCCCAGGAGCTGATGGAGACCGAGTCGCCCCACCACTGGTGCGCGATCTCGTGCACGACGGTGTTCAGGTCGACCCACTCGGCGTAGGTCGGCCTGGTCTGGGTCTCCAGCGAGAAGGGCAGCTCGGTGTCCAGGTAGATGCCGCCGACCGCCTCGAACGGGTACGGGCCGAAGAGGCCGGCCGAGAAGTCGAGGATCTCCGGCAGCCGCTGCTCCAGCTCCCGGTGCCGGAGCGCGCCGGGGGCGAAACCGCTCAGGATCGGGGTGCCGTCCGACGCGGTCTGCTCCAGGAACTCGAAGCGGTCGATGGCGACCGTGGTCAGGTAGCCGATGGTGGGGTGCCGGTTCTCCCAGTCCACGTGGCGCTGCCCGGCGATCACCTCGTCCCTGGTGCGCACGCCGTTGCCCATCACCTGCCACTCGGCCGGGACGGTGGCGCGCAGGGTGAAGGTGGCCTTGTCCAGCGGGGTGTCGTTGAGCGGGTACCAGGTGCGCGCCGAGTGCGGCTCGCCCGCGGCGAAGGCGCCGCCGCCGGGCGCGTAGGTCCAGCCCTCGCCCTCGGTGTCCGGCATCGGGCCGCCGTAGTCGACGATCACCCGGAACGGGAGCCCGGGCAGCAGCGGGAGCAGCGGGGTGACCACCAGCTCCTGCTCGTCCTGGCTCCGGAAGGCGGCTGGCAGGCCGTTCACCGTCACCATCCGCACCGGGGGGCCGGTGTAGTCCAGGTGGAAGGCGCGCAGCGGCTGGGTGGCGGTGGCGTCGATGGTGGTGGTGCCGTCCAGGACCCGGCTCGGCGGATCGTAGCCGAGCTCGACCTCGTAGTGCACCGCGTCGTAGCCGCCGTTGCCGTCCAGCGGGTAGTACGGGTCGCCGAGGCCGGGGGCGCCGGCGAAGGGGTCCGGCTGCGCGGCCGCCGGACCGGCCGTGACCAGCACACACAGCGTCACCGCCAGCAGTGCCGCGCCCGTCGACCGCATACCCCTCCTCCGCCCGCCGTGATGTTGCCGAGCGTACGCGGTTCAGCGCGCGGCGAGCCCCTGCTCCACCGCGACCGAGGCGCCGAGCCCGACGATGAGCACCCCGCCCGCCCCGCCGACCGCCTCCAGCCGCTTCGGCGAGCGCGCGAACCAGCCCCGCGCCGAGACCGCGAGCAGCGCCCAGACGCTGTCGCAGACGAGCGCGATCACCAGGAAGATCGAGCCGAGCACCAGCAGCTGCAGCACGAGCCCGCCCGCCGCCGGGTCGGTGAAGTGCGGCAGCACCGCCGCGAAGAACACGATCGCCTTGGGGTTGGTCACCCCGACCAGCAGGCTCTGCCGGAACACCCGCGTGCCGGAGGCGGCGGGGGGCCGCGCGCCGAGCACCTCGCGCAGCGCCCTGCGCTCCCGGATGGCCTGGATCCCCAGGTGGATCAGGTAGAGCGCGCCCGCCAGCTTCACCACCGCCATCGCCGTCGCCGAGGCGGCGAGCACCGCGCCGAGCCCGACCGCGACGAAGACCAGCGCGACCTGCACGCCGAGCGCGTGCCCGAACACCGAGATCAGCGCGGCGCGGCGGCCGAGCGTCAGCGCCCGGCCGATGGTGAACAGCACCCCCGGACCGGGCACCACGACGATCAGGGTGGCGGCGGCGAGGAAGGCGAGCAGGTTGGCGGCCGGGATCATGGCGGCAGTCTAGGTTCGGCCCGAGCGGGCGGCGAGCGATTTCCGGCTCACGCGCCGAGCGATTTCCGGCTCAGGCGCCGAGCTCGTCCGGCAGCTGCTGCGGGTCGAGCAGCAGCCGCTTGAAGGTGCTGCTGCGCACCTTGGCGGCCAGCTCGAGGTTGTCGGTGAGCAGCCGCCACTCGGCCTCGCCGATGGCGTCGCGGGCGCGCTCGAGCACGGCGGTGTCGCCGGTGCCCCAGGCGATCGGCATGACGCTCACGATCGACCAGCGCTGCCCCACCTGGCGCGGCGCGCCGTCGGTGCGCACCGCGATGGCGGGCACCCGCTCGCCCTCGGCGGCGCGGTGCCCCGGTAGCACCCGCACCTTGCGGGTGACCAGGGCGTACCGCGGGCCGGGCGCCTCCGGCCCGGCGACGTTCACCAGTGCGAGCAGCACCAGCCCCGAGGTGAGCGTCGCGGAGACGACGGCGGGCACCAGCTCGCCCTCGTACAGCCGGTCGACGGTGCCGAGCCGCGCGCTCCACAGCACCACCCACACGGCGACCACGAAACCGAGCGCGAAGGCCACCGCGAGCAGGTAGGACCAGGGGTGGTTCAGCCACACCAGCCAGGCCGTCGCCGCACCGGCGAGCACGGCGCCGATCGCGGCGAGCACCCGCCGCCTGCGTAGCTCGGCCGCGACTTCGTTCACCGCGTGCGCGTGCCGGTGGTCCACCGCGAATTCGAAGCGTCGCACGTCGTCATTCCTAGCACAGCTATCGGAGGACGCGCCTCCACTTATTGGCTCTGGTCGCCGATCGCCGGGCCGAGCAGGTCGTCCGCGTCGGTGATGCGGTAGGCATACCCCTGTTCGGCCAGGAAACGCTGGCGGTGCGCGGCGTACTCGGCGTCGAGCGTGTCGCGCGCGACCACCGAGTAGAAGTGCGCCTGCCCGCCGTCCTTCTTGGGCCGCAGCAGCCTGCCGAGCCGCTGCGCCTCCTCCTGCCTCGACCCGAAGGTACCCGAGACCTGTACCGCCACCGAGGCTTCCGGCAGGTCGACGGAGAAGTTCGCGACCTTGCTCACCACCAGCACCGGGATCTCGCCGCGCCGGAACGCGTCGAACAGCGCCTCGCGCTCCTTGACCTTGGTCGCGCCCTGGATGACCGGCGCGTTCAGCTCGGCGCCGAGCTCGTCGAGCTGGTCCAGGTAGGCGCCGATCACCAGGCACTGGGACCCGGCGTGCCGCGCCAGGATCGAGCGCACCACCGCCACCTTCGTGTGCGCGGTCGAGCAGAGCTTGTAGCGCTCCTCCGGCTCGGCGACGGCGTAGGCCATGCGCTCGGCGTCGGTGAGCGTCACCCGCACCTCGACGCAGTCGGCGGGCGCGATCCAGCCCTGCGCCTCGATGTCCTTCCACGGCGCGTCGTAGCGCTTCGGGCCGATCAGCGAGAAGACATCGCCCTCCCGGCCGTCCTCGCGGACCAGCGTCGCGGTCAGCCCGAGCCTGCGCCGGGACTGCAGATCCGCCGTCATCCGGAAGACCGGCGCGGGCAGCAGGTGCACCTCGTCGTAGATCACCAGCCCCCAGTCCCTGCTGTCGAAGAGCTCCAGGTGCCGGTACTCGCCCTTGGTCCGCCTGGTGATCACCTGGTAGGTCGCGATGGTGACCGGGCGGATCTCCTTGCGCTCGCCGGAGTACTCGCCGATCTCGTCCTCGGTGAGGCTGGTGCGCGCCAGCAGCTCGCGGCGCCACTGCCTGCCCGCCACGGTGTTGGTGACCAGGATCAGCGTCGTCGCCTTCGCCTTCGCCATCGCCGCCGCGCCGACCATGGTCTTGCCCGCGCCGCACGGCAGCACCACCACCCCGGAGCCGCCCGCCCAGAACGAGTCGGCCGCCATCTCCTGGTAGTCGCGCAGGTGCCAGGCGTTCGTCGCGGTGTCCAGCTCGATCGGGTGCGCCTCGCCGTCCACGTACCCGGCCAGGTCCTCGGCCGGCCAGCCGATTTTCAGCAGCATCTGCTTGATCCGCCCGCGCTCGGACGGATGCACCTGCACGGTGTCGTCATCGATCCGCGTGCCGAGCATCGGCGCCAGCTTCTTGTGCCGCAGCACCTCCTCCAGCACCGCGCGATCCTTGCTCAGCAGCATCAGCCCGTGCGCCGGATGCTTCACCAGCTGCAGCCGCCCGTACCTGGCCATGGTGTCGACGATGTCGACCAGCAGCGGCTGCGGCACCGCGTACCGGGAGAACCGCACCAGCGCGTCCACCACCTGCTCCGCGTCGTGCCCCGCCGCCCGCGCGTTCCACAGCGCCAGCGGGGTGATGCGGTAGGTGTGCACGTGCTCCGGCGCGCGCTCCAGCTCCGCGAACGGCGCGATCGCCATCCGCGCCATACCCGCCGACTCGTGGTCGACCTCGAGCAGCAGCGTTTTGTCGCTCTGCACAATCAGCGGACCGTCGGTCACAGTCCCTCCTCGCCCTCGGTTTGCTCTCCATTGTCCCAGCGTCGCGTGCGGGGTGGCGCGGTAAGGTCCCCTCCGGAGGAAGGGGGCAGGGTGGGGAATCCCGGATTCGATCCCGAGCGCGTTGCCGCGCTGGCAAGAACGGTCCGCGCCGAAGCGGAGTCGATCGGCGCGATCGAGCCGGTCGCGGACGGTTCCACGATAGACGGCACGATGCCGGACTCGCAGATCGCAGACGTCACGAAGGGCATTGCCGAGGCGCTCGACAGCGTCGTTCGCTACCACGCCGCGCGGTTCGGCGATTTCGCCGGTGTGGTGGACCGCGCGCTCGCTGAAGCGCTGAGTCAGGAGTCCCGCTCGGCCCAGCAACTCGAAGGCTCCGGCCCCCGATGAGCGGCGGCAGCTACACCACGCCGCTGACGGTCTCCACCGTCCTGTCCTGGAATCCGGCCGCGACGATCGCCGTCGCGAAGAATTTCCAGGAGGCGGGGACCACGATCGACACGCACAGCGAAGCTATCGCCCGGGTGGCCGAGGCCACGCACGAGTACTTCGTCGGCGCCGCAGGCGATGCGGTCCGCGAGCGGGCCGCCGCCGACCGCGTCATCGCCAGGCGATCGGCTGACGTCTTCACCGATATCCAGCAGGAGATCTATACCCAGCTCGACGCGATGTCGAACTACGTGGCGCTGCTGCGCGAGACGAAGGCGGAGGCCGAGTCCTCCGGCTTCGACCTGTTCGTCCGCGACGACGGCGCGGTCGACTCCCGCATGTCGAACGCGGAGGTGCTGCTGAAGTTCGGCCCGACCGGGCTGGCCGAGAAGGAGGGGTACGAATACTTCCTGACTTCGCAGATCCGGACGGCGCTGACCGCGATCCAGCAGGTCGATCTGGAGGGTGCGGAGAAGATCAAGCGCCACCTGGAGAATCTCGCCCCCGAGGTCAAGTACGGGGCGACGCCGATGCCCTCCGACCCCGTACTCGCGGACATTCTGCGCAAATACCAGACCGCGGCCTCCGCGGAACCGG
The DNA here is from genome assembly GCF_021183625.1 of Nocardia asteroides. Lineage (NCBI taxonomy): Bacteria > Bacillati > Actinomycetota > Actinomycetes > Mycobacteriales > Nocardiaceae > Nocardia > Nocardia asteroides. The sequence continues at coordinate 4,511,351 of NZ_CP089214.1, read as the reverse complement.
CCGAGCTGTGGCCGAGCGGAATCGTGCTCGACCGGATCCGGGCGATCAGCCCCGATTTCCAGCCGATTCTGATGACGCCGGGCGAGATCGACCTGCTCACCGCGCGAATGGGGACCTCCGGCCCGCTCGCGGTCCGCGATATCTCCGATTTCTTCGATATCAAGGCCCAGGCGGAGACCGCCGCGAACGCGACCTATCCCGATTCCACCGCACTGTCCGACGGCCACGGCGACGCCTTCCGGCACATGTACTGGAATGCGCTCATGACCCAGCGGTACGGCGAGGACTGGAACGACCGCTACGGGACCGCGCACGAGCAACTGGGCGCGAGCCCGCCGACCAGGGAGGCGATGGACCTGCACAATAATTCGATCGGCAGGGAGGTGGCACTCGCCAAACCGGATGCCTCGCCCGCCGAACTGCAGAACCTGATCAGCGATCGAATTCGTGCCGGTGACGCGATCGTCCTTGACCAGCAGGGTCAGATCGAATGGAGTAATCGCGTCGGAGTAGGCGAGAACGGACACCCCGTGAATGTCGAGATACCACTGCCCGGCGGTGCCTGACATGCAAAAAGTCGTTCGACTAGTGCTGACGATCTGCATCGGGCTCGCGGTCATCGCGTGCGGTACCCCCGATGACCGGGCGGACTGTGCCGGCAGCTTCGATTTCCGTTCGCGAGACGAGCCGCTTGGTTCCGAGACCACGCTCGAGAAAACAATGGCAGCCGCGGCGAAAGAGCCGCGCACGATTGCACTGGGCGAACTCACCGCGAACGCGGCGTGGGACAACACCGGCTGGGATCGCCTCGTGCTGGTGGCCTCCGGAGTTCAGCGGGAACGGCTCGACGCCGTAGCGGGCACCCCGGCCGGATTCTGCTGGGAGAACCTGCCGGAGTTCTATTCTGATCGGACAGCCGAGCGCTACCGCCTTTTCCTCCTCGGCAACACGCCTCGGCAGGTGGTCACGGAGACTCCCGGCTCCGAACTGATCCGTAGTGTGCCCAGTGACGTCGTCCTGACCCCGGATTCGCGCTTGCTCTCCGTCCAGCCTGACCCCGGACTGACGAAGCCGTACTTCGTCCGAGCGCCGGAGTAGCCCGTCCAGCACCTTCCCACTGGCCCGCGACAACACCCGCAGAACCGCGCCACCATCGAGACATGGTGACGACGACGGCGGTGGTGGGAGTGGCGCTGGCGGCACTCGGAATGGTGCTGACCCCGGGGCCGAACATGATGTATCTGGTGTCGCGGACCGTCTCGCAGGGGCGGGCGGCGGGGCTGATCTCGCTGGGCGGGGTGGCGGCCGGGTTCGGGGTGTACCTGGCGGCGGCTACGGCGGGGATCACGGCGGTATTCGCGGTGGTCCCGGGGCTGTACCTGGGGATGAAGGTGGCGGGGGCGCTGTATCTGCTGTGGCTGGCGTGGCAGGCGGTCCGGCCGGGCGGGGTGTCGGTGTTCGCGCCGAGCACCCTGCCCGCCGACCCGGCGCGCAGGCTGTTCGCCATGGGGCTGCTGACCAACCTGCTGAACCCGAAGATCGCGATCATGTACATGGCGCTGATCCCGCAGTTCGTGGAGCCGGGCGCGGGCGGGGTGTGGGCGCAGAGCCTGACCCTCGGCGCGGTGCAGATCGCGGTCGCGCTGACGGTGAACGGGCTGATCGTGCTCGGCGCGGGCGGGATCGCCGGGTTCCTGGCCGGGCGGCCACTGTGGCTGCGGGCGCAGCGCTACGTCATGGGGACCATGCTCGGCGCGATCGCGGTGCTGCTCGCCACCGACCGGGCCCGGCCGGTTCCAGCCTGACGGTCAGCCCACCCGGTAGGTGAGCATGGCGAACTGTTCGATCTGCCGCACCTCGGTGAGCGTGAGCCGGTCGCTGAGCAGGCGGCGCGGCAGCAGCGGCGCGCCCCCGCCGAGCGTGACCGGCGCGACCGCGGCAACCACCTCGTCGAGCAGCCCGGCGTCGGCGAACTGACCGGCGAGGTCGCCGCCGCCGATCACCCAGATGTCCCGGCCTCCGGCCGCTTTCACCATCGCGGCGTGCACGGTGCGCACATCGTCGGCGACGAAGTGCAGGTTCGCGCCGGGGAGCGCGGGCAGCGTGCGGTGCGTGAAGACCCAGCACGGCCGTTCGCCATAGTTTTGCTCCCACTGCCCGGGCTCGTCGTGCGCGAGCATCCACTCGTAGGTGGTCGCCCCCATGCACATCGCGCCGGTCTGCGCGACCAGCTCGGCTGTGTCCTCCTCCGCGGTGCTCGCGCCGGGGACGGCGAAGAGCCACTCCAGGCTGTTGTCCGGGTCGGCGATGTAGCCGTCGAGGCTGGTGGCGGTGTAGAACCTGGTCGTTGTCATGCGGTAAGGCTCCCCGGTAACCCTGACAGGGAGCGTCAGTGTTATCGAGAAGTCGCTCCGACGCCCGCGCGCAGCCGCTTGACCCCCTCGTCCAGCGTCTCGTCCCGTTTGCAGAAGGTGAACCGGACGAGGTGGTTCCAGGCGGCGGCATCGTCGGCGAAGACGCTCACCGGCACCGCGGCGACGCCGAGCTTCGCGGGCAGCTCGCGGCAGAAGGCGAGGCCGTCGGCGGTGCCGAACGGGGTGACGTCGGCGCAGACGAAATAGCCTCCGTCGCTGCGCCGCACGGCGAAGCCGGTGTCGGCGAGGGCGGCGGCGAGCCGCGTCCGGCGGGCGGCGAGGGTGGCGTTCAGTTCGACGGCCCAGCCCCGCTCGTGCTCCAGCGCGTGCGCCACCGCGGGCTGGAACGGCCCGCCGCCGACGAAGGTGAGGAACTGCTTGGCCGCGAGCACGCCGTCGATCAGCGGGCGCGGGCCGAGCGCCCAGCCGATCTTCCAGCCGGTGACGCTGAAGGTCTTGGCCGCGCTGGAGACCACGACGGTTCGCTCCGCCATCCCGGGCAGCGCGGCCACGCTGACGTGCTCGCCGCCGTCGAACACCAGGTGCTCGTACACCTCGTCGGCGAGCACGAGCAGGTCGTGCTCGCAGGCGATCTCGGCGAGCACGGCCAGCTCGGCGCGGCTCAGCACGGCGCCGGTGGGGTTGTGCGGCGAGTTCACCACGAGCATCCGGGTGGCGGGGGTGATCGCACGGCGCAGGCTGTCCAGATCGAGCGCGAAGCCGTCGCCGTCGGGCACCAGCCGCGCGGTGCGGCGGCGCGCGCCCGCCAGCGCGACGGCGGCGGCGTAGGAGTCGTAGTACGGCTCGATCAGCACCACCTCGCTGCCCGGCTCGACCAGCCCGAGCAGGGTGGCGGCGATGGCCTCGGTGGCGCCGACGGTGACGAGCACCTCGGTCTCCGGGTCGTACTCGGCGCCGGTCCGGCTCGCCCGCTCGGCGGCGATGGCCCGGCGCAGCGCGGGGACGCCGCGACCGGGCGGGTACTGGTTGAACCCGTCCGCGATGGCCGCGCGGGCCACCTCGAGCATCCCGGCCGGGCCGTCGCTGTCCGGGAAGCCCTGCCCCAGGTTGACCGCGTCGTGCCGGACGGCCAGGTCGGTCATCTCGGCGAAGATCGTGGCCGCGAAGGGACGGAGGCGGGCGACGGTGGCGGTCATCCAGGAAGCCTATCCCGGTCGTTTTCGTTGCGGAGTGATAGCGAACACCAATATTTCACATTTTGTTCACCGCCTCTAGCTGGCCTGTTGTGCGGTGTCCGCGCGAGCGCTAGCCTCCCGGTGTTCTACCTCACAGCCACCCGCCGGGTGGCATCTCGAAAGGGGCGTGTATGGCCTCGTACCTCGACCTGCTACTGCAACCGGCCGCGTCGGAGGTCGCCGGATCAGTACTGGGTCTCATCCGAGCCGGAGCCCACGATCTGATCGTCGGCCTCGGCTCCTCGACCGGTGACTGGTTCACCGGATCCTCCACCGGCAGCGGTGGATTCGGCTCGTCGACCCCGGACTGGTTCCTGGGCTCCTCGACGCCGTAGCCGGCTCCGGCCGGGGTGCTGCGCGGCGCCCCGGCCGGGTCAGCCCCAGCCGTGGCTCGGCGCGGGGGCGGCGAGATCGAAGACGCGCCACACCGCGTCGTCGCGCACCGTGAAAGCCAGTACTCGATTCAGCTCGGGGCCGCGCAGCAGCAGCCCCAATTCGCCGTTCACCGAGACGAATTCGTACCCGTCGGCCGGGTCGGCGTCCGGGCAGCCGATGCCGTGTTCGGCGGCGAGCGCGAGCAGCCGGGCGGCCACCCGATCGGGGCCGTCGGTGACCACCGGGCCGTGCGGCGTCGCCGCCATGCCCTGCGCGCCGGGATGCAGCCGGCTCGCTACCTCTTCCGCACCGCACTCCGATTCGGCACCCTCGCGGACCGTTGCCCGCGCCCGCGCGCGCAGGGCGGTCAGCAGGCGGCGGACCGCGGCCTCGTGGTCGGGTTCGGCGGCTGGGCCGGGGAGCGCGGCGGCCGCGGCCCTGCCGATGGCGGCGGCCTGCTCGGCGGCGGCGGGGTCCAGGTCGAGCCAGGTCGCGATCTGCTCGGCGGGCAGGTCGGGCAGGACAGCGGCGAGGCGCTGCGCGGGGGTCAGCGAGGCGAGAGCCACCAGCGTGGCGAGGCGGTTCGCCCGGTGCCCGGCGATGACTGTCCACTCGCCGCCGCCGCGCGGAACCAGCGGGGTGACCAGGGGGTCAGGGAGCCGGTGGGGCGCGCGGCGCAGGCCGGAGACGAGGCGGTCGGCGCAGATCCGGGCGACGGTGGCGGTGAGCCACTCGCCGAAATCGTCGATCTCGGACTGGTGGACGCCGTTCAGGCGGAGCAGGCACTCCTGGAGCGCGTCCTCGGCGGCGCCGGTGCTTCCGGTGAGCCGGTAGCCGATGCCGAGCAGGCGGGGGCGGTGCGACTCGAGGAGTTCGGCGAGGTAGGCGGCGACCATCGTGCACGATTCTACGGAGCGCGGGTACGCGGCCCGTCGACAGGTCGGAAAAGGGGATGATCCGGCGTCTCGGGGCGTGTCACCATGCGGTATGGATCTCTCGGACGGCACCGTTCTGCTCGACCGGCCGCTGGTCGGGGATCTCGACACCATCGTCGCGCACTGCCAGGATCCGGCGATCGCGGAGTGGGTGACGATTCCTGTTCCCTACGGGCGGGGTGATGCCGAGTTCTACCTCGCCGAGATCGTCGGCAAGGGGTGGGCGGGGCGGTCGCCGGTCTGGGCCGTCCGGCGTGCGGGTGGTGGGCCGATGCTGGGGAGTATCGGGTTGCACGACAGGGGGGAGGGGGCCGCCGAGATCGGGTTCTGGTTGGCGGCCGGGGTGCGTGGGGGTGGGCTCATGTCGCGGGCCGTCGCGCTGGTGTGCGAGTTCGGTTTCGCCGAAGAAGGTTTCGGGTTGGCGCGGATCGGGTGGCTGGCGTACGTGGGGAACCGCGCTTCGGCCGCTGTGGTGCGGCGCAACGGGTTTCGGTTCGAGGGGACGCAGAGGCTCGGCGCTGTGCAGCGGGGAGTCCGGCGGGACTGCTGGCTGGCCGGGCGTTTGGCCACCGACCCGCCCGGCCCCGCCGACGGGTGGCCCGAGAAAACCTGAGTTCCCGGGCGGCCCGCCGAATCACCGGCACCCCGCCGAGTCCCCGGCGCTCTGCCGAATCCCAGGCACCCCGCCGAATTTTAAGCACCCCGCCGAATCCCAGGCACTCTGCCGAATCCCCGGCACTCTGCCGAATCCCCGGCACTCTGCCAAACCAGTCGAGCCGCCGCAGGCGAAGCGACAGTAGCTACCGCGCTACCGCGCCTGTCGCATCGCCTTGCGGCGGCTCGACCGGTTCGTGCGGAAACTGCTCACTCGTCCCGAGGGATCAGTGCGCGCGACGCGAAGCGACCGCGGCGGCGAGCCGATCGAGCTGAACAGCCGTGGTCTCCCAGTCGATGCACGCATCGGTGATGGACTGCCCGTAGGTGAGCCGATCCGCATGCCCGAGCGCCAGATCCTGCCGCCCGGCGACAAGGAAACTCTCCAGCATCATCCCGACAACCCCCGGCTCCCCATCGGCGAGCCGCTGCGCGATATCCCCGACCACATCGACCTGCCGATTGTGATCCTTGTTGCTGTTGCCGTGGCTCGCGTCAACGACGATCCGCTGCGGCAACCCCGCCTTCTCCAGCCGGATGCACGCCTCCGCGACCGACGCCGCGTCGTAGTTCGTCCCGGTGCTCCCCCCGCGCAGGATGACGTGGCAGTCCGGGTTCCCGGTGGTCCGGATGAGCGCGGCGCGGCCGTCCAGGTCGGTCCCGGGGAAGACATGGCTCGCCCCGGCGGCCCGAACCCCGTCCACCGCGACCTGCACGTCCCCGTCGGTGCCGTTCTTGATGCCGACCGGCATGGAGAGCGCACTGCTCAACTGCCGGTGCACCTGGCTGGCGGCGGTGCGGGCACCGATGGCGCCGTAGGAGACCAGGTCCGCGATGTACTGCGGGGTGATCGGGTCGAGGAACTCGCACGCCACCGGGAGCCCGAGCGCGGTGATGTCGACCAGCACCTTGCGGCCGATGCCGAGCCCGGTGTTGACGTCGAACGAGCCGTCCAGGTGCGGATCGTTGATCAGCCCCTTCCAGCCGAGCGTGGTACGCGGCTTCTCGAAGTAGACGCGCATGACGATGTGCAGCCGGTCGTCCAGCTCGGCCGCCTTCGCGGCCAGTTTGCGGGCGTACTCCAGCGCGGCGACCGGGTCGTGCACCGAGCACGGCCCGACGATCACCATGAGACGGTCGTCGGTGCCGTTCAGGACGTCGATCGTGGCCCTGCGGCCGCGGCGGACGGTGTCGGCGAGCTCGTCGGTGATCTGGTGCACGCGACGGACCTCGGCGGGCGAGCGCAGCGGGCTGACCGCGAGGGTGCGTTGGTCGTCGAGGTCGGAATGGCGGGCATCGACGTCGGCGGCGGTAGTCATTCGTGGGTTCCTTTCTCAGGCCGGCCCACGAAGCGAAACCCCGTCGAGCCGGTCGGTACCGGCTCGGGTGGAGAATCAGCGCGCGCGGTCCACGCACGCCGGCCCACCCTGGGCCGGCCTGCTAAACCAGTAATCGCGCAGCATGGAAGAAACTGTAACAGCTCGGTCAGCCGAACTGTCCGGCCACGTACGACCCGGCCGGGGTGCCCGCGATCACATTGATCCTGTTCCAGGCATTGATGGTGGCGATGCAGGCGATCAGCCCGGCGGCCTGGTCGTCGTCGTAGTGCTTGCGCACCTGCTGCCAGGTGTCCTCGCTCACACCGCCGCCGTCGGCGATCCGGGTGGCCTCCTCGGTGAGCGCGAGCGCGGCCCGCTCCGGCTCGGTGAAGAGCGTCGCCTCCTTCCATGCGGCGACGAGGTTCAGCCGCACCGGGTCCTCGCCGGCGGCGATCGCGTCCTTGTAGTGCATGTCGGTGCACATGCCGCAGCCGTTGATCTGGCTGGCCCGCAGCTTCACCAGCTCCTGGGTGGCGGCGGGCACGGCGTCCTCGAAGACCCGCGAGGCATTGGTGAGGCGCTTGACGAAGCTGCCCGCGATGGCATTGCCGAAGAGATCGATTCGCGCGTTCATGGCGGTTCCTTCCGGTGCGCCCGCCGTTCGCCGGCGGGCTGTACCAGGAGGACGACACCGGCCCGGGGAGTGTGACATCGGAGTGCGTGGCCGCGAATTGTCACGGCAACAACGCGGAAATACGTGCTGGCTAGCGTGGGGAGACCGCGCCCTCGGTGCACACCGTCGCTGTCGCCCCCGAGCGCGGTCGCCGGCTGCTGAGGGTGGAGATATGACGCAATCGTCCACGACCGAAACCCACTGCCCGTACTGCTCCCTGCAATGCGGAATCGTCCTGCGGCAGCGCGAGGGGAAGTTCGAGGTCGAACCCCAGCCCGACTTCCCGTCGAACCGCGGTGGGCTCTGCGCCAAGGGCTGGACCGCCGCGGAGCTGCTGTCGCACCCCGACCGATTGACCACGCCCCTGATCAGGGACCGCCGGGATCTGCCGCTGCGGCCAGGCACCTGGGACGAGGCGCTGAGCAGAATGGTCAGCGCGTTCGGCGCGGCGCAGGGGCGGCACGGCCGCGACGCCGTCGGCTGCTTCGGCGGCGGCGGGCTCACCAACGAGAAGGCCTACCAGCTGGGCAAATTCGCGCGCGTCGCGCTGGGCAGTTCGGCGATCGACTACAACGGACGCTTCTGCATGTCCTCCGCGGCGGTCGCCGGGACACGGGCTTTCGGAATCGACCGGGGTATGCCGTTTCCGCTGGACGACATCGCCGAGACCGATGCGATCCTGCTGGTCGGCAGCAACCCCGCCGACACCCTGCCGCCTGCCATGCGGTTCTTCGACGCCGCCGGCGAGCGCGGCGCGCGGTGCGTGGTGATCGATCCGCGCCGGACGGCCACCGCCGCCAGGGCGGAGCTGCACCTGCAACCGGTTCCGGGGACCGATTTGGCGCTGGCGAACGGGATGCTGCACGTAGCGGTCAGGCAGGGCCTCATCGACGAGGCGTACATCGCCGCGCGGACTACGGGTTTCGACGCGGTCCGGCGTGCGGTCCGGCTGTACTGGCCGGACCGGGTGGAGCGGATCACCGGCGTCCCGGAGAGCGCTGTCGTCGAGGCGGTGCGGATACTCGGCACGGCGCGGCGCGCGATGATCATGACCGCGCGCGGCGCCGAGCAGCATCGGGCAGGCACCGACACGGTGTCGGCGTTCATCAATCTGGCGCTGGCGCTCGGCTTGCCGGGCCGCCCGTTCTCGGGGTTCGCGACGGTGACCGGGCAGGGCAACGGCCAGGGCGGACGTGAGCACGGCCTCAAGGCCGACCAGCTACCCGGCTACCGCCGCCTCGACGATCCGGCGGCACGGGCCCACGTGGCCGCCGTGTGGAACGTCGATCCCGACGAGCTGCCGCTTCCCGGCCTCTCCGCGTACGAAATGCTGGATCGGATCGCCACCCCCGGCGGCGTGCGGGCGATGTGGGTACTCGGATCGAACGTGGTGGTCTCCGCGCCGAACGCGGGCCACGTCGCGGAGCAGCTGCGGCGGCTCGACTTCCTGGTGGTGTCCGACATCTTCCTGTCCGAGACCGCGGAGCTGGCCGACGTGGTGCTGCCCGCCGCGCAGTGGGCCGAGGAAACCGGAACGATGACCAACCTGGAGGGGCGGGTCGTGCTGCGCAGCGCCGCGACCGCACCGCCGCCGGGCGTGCGGACCGATCTCCAGGCGATGAGCGACGTCGCGCTCCGGCTCGGCAAGCCCGGATTCTCCGACGATCCGGAGGTGGTCTTCGCCGAGCTGGGGCGCGCGAGCCAGGGCGGCAAGGCCGACTACTCGGGAATCGGCTACGCCCGGATCCGCGCCGGGGACGGCGTGTTCTGGCCCTGCCCCTCGGTCCGGCATCCGGGCACCCCCCGGATGTTCACGGTGGATTTCCCGACCCCGGACCGGCGGGCGCGGTTCCACGTCACCGAACAGGGCGACGCGGCGGAGCCGCCGGACACCCGATTCCCGTACTACCTGACGACCGGCAGGCTGCTGAAGCAGTACCAGTCCGGCACCCAGACCCGCCGGGTCGGTGCCCTCGCGGCGGCCGAGCCCGCACCGCACGTGGAACTGCACGAGCAGCTCGCCCGCCGGATCGGCGTCGTCGACGGCGATCCGGTGCTGCTCCGAACCCGGCGCGGCGAAGCGGTGATGGCCGCCAGGATCGACCGGGCGATCCGCCCCGACACGGTGTTCGTGCCGTTCCACTGGGGCGGCCCGGGCAGCGCCAACCTGCTCACCAATCCCGTACTCGACCCGCACTCGCGCATGCCGGCGTTCAAGGTGTGCGCGGTCGCCGTCGAGCGCGCACAGCCCTCCCCGCCGATTCCCGACAAGGAGCAGAGCCGATGACCGATGGCAGCACCCCCCGTTTCCTGCAGGGCGTCTGCGCCTTCACCGGGAAGGGGCTCGAGCAGCCCGTCCCCCTGGACGCAGCGCTGCGCTACACCGTGCCCGCGGGCGCGACGACCCAGCCGGTGTACTTCCGCGGCGGCAATTCCAGCGACGAGATGATCGCGGTGGTACTCATGCGCGACGGCGCCGCGATGCGCTATTTCCCGATCGGCGCGAAGGACGCCGTCCACGTGGCGCTGCGGGTGGTCGAGGATTTGCTCGGCGATACCGTGCTCGAGCTCTTCCTCGCCGCGCCCGAGGGATGCACCGGCACGGTCGTCGTCGACCTCGGCCTGGTCGAAGTCTGACCGGCCGGGACGAGGAGGAGACGACGATGACAGTCCTCGAGCACGACACCGCCCCCGCCCGCAACGGCGCCGCCGCGACCACGAAGGCCAGGCTCGTGGTGGTCGGCAACGGCATGGCGGGCGCCCGCGCGGTCGAAGAGATCCTGGCGCGCGACGGTGCGAACCTCTTCGACATCACCGTTTTCGGCGCCGAACCCTACGGCAACTACAACCGGATCCTGCTGTCGAACGTGCTGGCCGGGAGCGACAGCACCGACGAGATCTACCTGAACCCGCTCGACTGGTACGCCACCAACGGAATCGACCTGCGCGCCGGGGTCCGGGTGGTCCGGATCGATACCTTCGCCCGGCTGGTCTGGGCGGATGACGGCACCCGCGTCCGGTACGACAAACTCGTCCTCGCCACCGGGAGCCGGTCGTTCTTCCCGCCGATGGAGGGGCTCTGGGCGAGCGATACCACGCTGGCCGACGGCGTCTTCGGGTTCCGCACCATCGAGGACTGCGCGGCGATGATCGCCGCCGCGGGCGAGCGGACGAAGGCGGTCGTGGTCGGCGGCGGGCTGCTCGGCCTCGAGGCCGCCCGCGGCCTGCAGAGCCGCGGGCTCGCCGTCGACGTGGTGCACGCCCGGCCGACGCTCATGGACGCGCAGCTGGACGGCGCCGGGGGAAAGATCCTGCGGCGCTCCCTGGAGCGGATCGGCATCGGGGTACACGTCGAGAAGTCGACGGTCCGCGTCCGCATCGGCGATGACGGGCGGCTGCGCGGCGTCGAGTTCGCGGACGGCGGCGCGCTCGACTGCGACATGCTCGTGATCTCCGCTGGCATCCGCCCCAACGTCGATCTCGCCCGCAGGGCCGGGCTGACCATCGAGCGCGCGATCGTCGTCGACGACCACATGCGCAGCGTGGACGCCGACGACGTCTATGTCGTCGGCGAGTGCGCGCAGCACCGCGGCCAGGTGTATGGGCTGGTCGCGCCGCTGTGGGAACAGGCGGCGGTGCTCGCCACCCACCTCACCGGGAAGGGCGAGCAGACCGCTTACCACGGATCGCGAATCGCGACGAAGCTCAAGGTCGCCGGCGTCGACGTCGCGGCGATGGGGCTCAAGGCGCCGCAACACGAGGACGACGAATTCGTGCAGTACTCCGAGCCCAGGCACGGGGTCTACAAGACGGTGATCATCCGGGACGGCAAGCTGGTCGGCGCCACCCTGGTCGGCGATGTCAGCAAGGTGTCGTTCCTCATGCAAGCCTTCGATCGGGGGCTGCCGCTGCCGGAGGAGCGGGTGGCGCTGATGTTCGACCTCGGCACCCCCGATGTCGAGGTCGGCGCCGCCGAACTCGCGGACGACGCGCAGGTCTGCAACTGCAACGGGGTGACCAAGGGCACCCTGGTCCGCTGCGTGTCGGAGGGGGTGAAGACCGTCGCCGGAGTCATGAACGCGACCAGGGCGGGCAAGGGCTGCGGCTCCTGCAAGCAGCAGGTGGCCCAGATCGTCGAATGGGCCGCCGACGGCGCGGTCGAGGAGGACCCGGCGACCTCCTGGTACGTGCCAGGGGTCCCCTACGACAAACCCGAACTGATGCGCAGGATCCGGGAACTGCGGCTGCACTCGGTGTCCTCGGTGTTCGCCGCACTCGCGCCCGACGGCAGGGAGGACGCGGGCTCGAAGATGGCGCTGGCCTCGCTGTTGAACATGATGTGGGGCGCCGAATTCGTCGACGAGCGCGACGCCCGCTTCATCAACGACCGCGTGCACGCCAATATCCAGCGCGACGGCACCTTCTCGGTCGTCCCCCAGATGAAGGGCGGCGTGACCGATTCCGGGCAGCTCCGGCGGATCGCCGACGTCGCCGACAAGTACGCGATCCCCCTGATCAAGCTCACCGGCGGGCAACGTATCGACCTGCTCGGCGTGCGGAAGGAGGATCTCCCCGCCGTCTGGGCCGACCTCGACATGCCATCGGGCTACGCCTACGGCAAGAGCTTCCGCACGGTGAAAACCTGTGTGGGCACCGACTTTTGCCGCTACGGCCTCGGCGACTCCACCGCGCTCGGCATCGCGATCGAGGAGCGCTACCAGGGGCTGGCCGCGCCGGCGAAGATGAAACTGGCCGTCACCGGGTGCCCGCGCAACTGCGCGGAGGCGCTCTGCAAGGATCTCGGCGTTGTCGCGATCGGCGACGGCCGGTGGGAGATCTATGTCGGCGGCGCGGCCGGTGCCCACGTGCGCAAGGGCGATCTGCTCGCCACCGTCGACTCCGCGGCCGAGGTGATGACCGTGACCGGCCGGTTCCTGCAGTACTACCGCGAGAACGCGGGCTGGCTGGAGCGCACCTACGCGTGGGTTCCCCGGGTCGGGATCGAGCGGATTCGCGCCGTGGTACTCGACGACGCCGACGGCATCGTCGAGCAGCTCGACGCGAACATGCAGAAATCCGTCGACGCCTACCGGGATCCGTGGCAGGACGGCCGGAGCCCGGCCACACCGGGGCAGTTCCGCACCTCGCTACCGCTGGTCGCGCTGCCGCAGGTGCCGATCCGATGACCGAGTTCACCGTGGGCAGGGTCGACGATATCCCGATCGGTGAAGGCCGCGCGTTCGCCGTCGACGGCGCGCAGGTCGCGGTGTTCCGGCTGCGCGACGGGAGCCTGCGGGCGCTCGGCGCGGTGTGCGCGCACCGCGGCGGGCCGCTCGCGGACGGGCTCGTCGACGACGCGGTCGTCGTGTGCCCGCTGCACGGCTACACCTACGACCTCTGCACCGGCGCCGAGCGCACCGGCAGCGACCTGGCGGTGCCGGTGTACCAGGCGCTCGCCGACCCCGACGGCACGCTGCGCGTCAGGATCGGCAGTCCCGCCGAGTCCGGCGCGGGTCAGTAGGCCGAGAGGACGGGAACCCCGGTGAGCTGCTCCGAGAGCTCCCAGAGCTGCCGGGCGACCTCGTCGTCCTTGGCCGCGGCGGTCGAACCGGAGGGAGCCGGGTAGCCGCGGGTGCCGCCGAATCCCTTGGGGCCGTAGTAGCCGCCCGGCTCCACGTCGGCGGCGGTGGCGGCGTAGAGCTCGGGCAGCGCGCCCATCGCGGCGCTCTGCGCGAACACCCGGTTGCCCACCGCCATCACGGTGTCCAGGAATGTCTCGGTGTGCGACTGCAGCTCGGTGGCGGCGTAGCCGGGGTGCGCGGCGGCGGCGAGCACCGGCGAGCCCGCCGCGGTGAGCCTGCGCTGCAACTCCCTGGTGAAGAGCAGGTTCGCCAGCTTGGACTGGCCGTAGGCGCTCCAGCGCTGGTAGTCGCGGCGCTCCCAGTTCAGGTCGGCGAGGTCGATCTTGCCCGCGCGGTGCGCGCCGCTGGAGACCGTGACCACCCGGCCGGTGATCCGCTCCAGCAGCAGCCCGGTGAGCGCGAAGTGGCCGAGGTGGTTGGTGCCGATCTGCATCTCGAAGCCGTCGGCGGTGCGGCGCAGCGGCACCGCCATCACCCCGGCGTTGTTGATCAGCACGTCGATCTTCGTGTCCGCCAGCTCCGCGGCGAAGCTCCGCACCGAGGCGAGATCGGCCAGGTCGAGGCCGCGCACGCTCGCCCGCTCGCCGAGGTCGGCGGCGACCTTCTCCCCCTTCGCCACGTCGCGGCAGGCCAGGATGACGGTGGCCCCCGCCTTCGTCAGAGCCCGGGCGGCGACCGCCCCGAGCCCGCTGTTGGCACCGGTGACCACGAAGGTCCGTCCGGTCTGGTCGACGATCTGCGTGGTATCCCAACGGCCCATGCGGCGAGTCTACGGTTCGGCCCGGCCGCCCCTCCAGCCTGAGATAGGGTTGCCTAACCTATACCCGCTCGTCAGCTGTGAGGAATCGTGACTTCGACATCCACGTCCGCCCATCGTGACGGTTACGTCCCCTTCCCGGCGGCGGCCGCCGCCGAGTACCGGTCAGCGGGGTACTGGGCCGGGCGCGCCATCGGCGACCTGCTCACCGACGCCGCGCGCCGCGCGCCCGCCGCCCCCGCGGTGCTGACCGACGCCGGCCCGTGGAGCTACGCCGAGCTGGACGCGGCGGCGGACCGGATGGCGCACGGCCTGCTCGCGCTCGGCATCGCCCCCGGTGACCGGGTGGTGGTGCAGCTGCCGAACGTCCCCGAGTTCGCGACCGTGCTCTTCGGGCTGCTGCGCGCGGGCATCATCCCGGTGCTCACGCTGCCCGCGCACCGCCGCGCCGAGATCGAGCACCTGGCGAACCTCGCCGAGGCGGTGGCGTACGTGATCGCCGACGAACTCGGCGATTTCGACTATCGCGCGCTCGCCGCCGAGGTGCGGCCCGCCGTGCCGACCCTGCGGCACGTACTGGTCCTCGGCTCCCCCGGCGAGTTCACGGCGCTGGCCGCCGTGCCGCGCGAGCCGTCCGGTGAGCTGCCCGCCGTCGACCCCTCGGATATCGCGCTCATGCTGGTCTCCGGCGGCACCACCGGCCTGCCCAAGCTGATCGCCCGCACACACGACGACTACGCCTACAACGCCGCCGCCAGCGCCGAGATCGCCCAGCTCACCGCAGCCGACGTCTACCTGGCGACGCTGCCCGCCGCGCACAACTTCCCGCTCGCCTGCCCCGGCATCCTCGGCGCCGTCACGGTCGGCGCGGCGTTCACCTTCATCACCGATCCCAGCCCGGAGAGCGCCTTCGCCGTCATCGAGCGGCACCGGGTCACGGTGACCGCCCTGGTGCCACCGCTGGCCCAGCTCTGGACCGCCGCCGTGGAGTGGGAGGAGGCCGATCTGAGCTCGCTGCGGCTGCTCCAGGTCGGCGGCGCCCGGCTCGCCGACGTGAACGCCCGCGAGGTCACCCCCGCGCTCGGCTGCACCCTGCAGCAGGTCTTCGGCATGGCCGAGGGGCTGATCAACTACACCCGGCTCGACGATTCTTCCGAGCTGATCTGCACCACTCAGGGGCGGCCCATGTCCCCCGCCGACGAACTGCGCGTCGTCCACGAGAACGGCGTCGACGTCGAGCCGGGCGCCGAGGGCGAGCTGCTCACCCGCGGCCCGTACACCATCAACGGCTACTACCGCGCCCCCGAACACAATGCCCGCGCCTTCACCCCCGACGGGTTCTACCGCAGCGGCGACCTGGTTCGCAGGTTGCCGAGCGGGCATCTGATCGTCTCCGGGCGGATCAAGGACGTGATCAATCGCGGTGGGGAGAACGTCTCCTGCGACGAGCTCGAGGAGCACCTGCTCGCGTACCCGGGCGTCCGGCACGCCGCCGCCGTCGGACTGGCCGATGCGGTGCTCGGGGAGAAAGTGGGTGTGGTCCTCGTGGTAACCGGCACGATGCCGTCGCTGAGCGAGATCAAGGCGTTTCTCACCGGGCGTGGGCTCGCGACCTACAAGCTGCCTGACGTGCTTCGGCAGGCGGAGGCGTTGCCGGTGACGGCGGTGGGGAAGATCGACAAGAAGGTGCTGCGCGAGCAGGGGTGAACCGTCGCCCTATCGCAGCGCCACCGACGAAACCTCGCGCCACTCGTACCGTCCGTTGTCGCGGTTCAATTCGATGAGCGACACCTCGGCGACCACGTCGGTGACCGTGTAACCGGCGAGCCGGTCGGCTTCGAGCTTCTTGCGCAGCTCCTCGATGGGTGCGACCCCGGTCGAGTAGCTGACCGTGAGGTGGGGTCGGAAGGCCGAGCCCTGTTCCGGGACCTTCGCCGGTCCCCGGACCTCGGCGATGGCGTCCTGCAGCCGATTCCGGACCGCGCTCAGTGGTCCGGGATCGGCGATCGGGAGTTGAATGGTTTCACTGTCGATGATCGGCGGCCCGACGGTGATGGTGAAGCGCGGCAGCTCGGCGAGGCTGCGCCGCGCGGCATCGATGATCCGATCGGCATCTGAGGCCGCCACGGTGTCGGTGAAACCGATGCCCTGCACGGTGATGTGCAGTCCATCAGCGCTCACGGGCTGCATGGTCGGCAGCGCCGAAAGCGTCTGCTCGAAGACATCACTCGATTGCCGGACCGGCGAGGCTGCGGCGAAGGTGATGTGCCAGGTGTAGAACGACTTGCCGACAGACCACCCGGGCCGCCACCACCAGTGGTCGCGAGTGGTCGCATGGTCACCGTGCGCGGTGTCCTCGATCGCCATCCCGCTCATCCCATCTCACCCACAGTGCACCGGCTTGCGGGCATCGGCGAAACTCCGCTCCCGGACCGCACGCGGCCACGCTTTCTTCTCCTGCTCGACAGCGAACGCTCGCATCAAGGGTTGAGCGCGGACACGCGGCCGGCGCCGGCAGGCCACACCACATCGACGGGCACCCCGCGCTGGTGGGCGAGGGCGACAACCGAACCGGTGCCGCCCGCCTGCCCGGTATCGCCGTCCCACACCGCGACCAGCCGGTCCACGGTACCGAGAACAGCCTCGTTCGCAGCTTCGTAGGCTGCGCGGCCGGCATCGTCGAAGTCCATTACCCGGACTTCGGTCGCGCGCTCAGCGAGGTCGTCGAACTCGGCGGCGTGATCCGGCTTCACCTTCGCGGTGCGGTAGTTCCGCGAGGGCAGAACAACTTCGAGCTGTGCCCCGGAGTCGAGTACCGCGCGGGCGAACACGCTGTCGGCGCCGCGGGCGATGCAGCTGACGCCGACCAGCTCGCCCGGCTCGTACTCGGCGAGCAGCGCGCGCACGGCGGTGTAGACCGCGGTTGCGGTGTCGTCGGTGATGTTCATGTGGCCGGTCACGCCGATCCGCACCATGCTCTGTCCACTCCTCTCATGCTGTCGCCGCGACCAAGGGCCGCATGCGCTCCCGCAACTCGGCCACCGCGCGCACCCGGACGAAATCTCCCGTGCGGTTGTACACCCGGGTGAGCTTCTTCGCGACCCGATCCGACGCGGTCTGCTCCGCCACTACCAGCGCCGAGTGTCCGACGCGGCACGCCTCCTCGAGCTCGCCGCCGATGAGACGGGCCTCGACCATGTTCAGCTGATCCAGCGCGGAAGAGCGGCGACGGCCCGGCCTGCGCAACTCGATCGCCCGGCCGATCTGCACGGCGGCCTCGTCGGCGAAGCGCGGCTCGCGTCGAGCCGTCTCCAGCAGCCGGCCGCCGATCGTGCCCGCCAGCTCCGCGGCGTCGAAGTAGCGAATCCAGTGCGGATCGCCGGACCGGTCGGCCCCGTCGAGCACCGCGTGCGCCTTGTCGCAAGCCCGGCGGAACGCCGTCGGACGCCCCGACTTCGCATAGGCCCACGCCACCCGGGTGTAGAGCATCGCTTCCGTGGCCGGGGTGAGGCGCCCGGCCGCATGATCCTGGGCCAGCCGGATCAGTTCGAGCGCGTCCCCCGGCTGGTTCAGCGAGAGCAATTGCCGCGCCATCCCGGACAGCACTACCGCGGCGAACGCCGGGTCCTCGGCCTCCCGTGCCGCACGCACGGCGAGCGCGTAATAGTGCTGCGCGAGGTGCTGCTCCCCGGAATCCCACGACACCATCGCCGCTGTCTCCGCGAGCTGCGCCATGACCCCGGCCAGCCGTAACCGGATCTCGGGCGGGTGGGCTTCGGAGACGAGTTCGTTCACCTCGGACAGCTGCCCGACCACGGCCTTGCGTCGTAAGCCTCCACCGTGCCGGTCATCCCACGTGCGGAACACCCGCGCTGCGTTCTCCAACTCCTCGACCTCCTGCAGGCCGACACCCGAACGAGCTCGGCCGGGGACCACCGGCGCGGCGCCGTGCGACAGCCACCGCTCGAGCGGCTCGAACAGCTGAACTCCGACCACGACGCCGAACAGTGCCCGGCTGAGCTGGCGGCGATCGAACATCAGATCCTCCCGGGTGAGGTCATCGGCCACCGACGTGGCCGCGGCCGTCCACGTGCCCGGCGACCACTCGCAGCCCACGGTATCGGCTGCGCGGCCTGGCAGCACCGGGACCGCCGCCGCCTCCGCGAACCGCGCCCGCTGCTCGGCCGTCGCGCGTTCCAGCATGCCGATGACCTCACCGACCGTCCGGTCGTTGAGCGTGATGGCGTCGCCCAGAGCGGCCCACTTCTTCACCGTGGACAGCCCGATTCCCGACTTCTCGGCGAACCGTCGCTGCGTCAGCCCCAATGCCATCCGCAACGAAGTGGCCTGCATACCCCCACCCTTGCCCCCGACGCCGCATCCGGACACCGGGAGTGGACCGGAGTAGACCGCGAATTCAACCAGGGTAGACCCGCTTTCGCTTCCTCCGAGGTGCATCCGCCACGAGTGTCGAAGGCGCACCCGGCCCGGCGCCGGGTGCTCGACACAGGGGAGAAACCATGGGGAGCCGGCCGGACCGCGACACAGAGCCGCGGCGCCGCGATCAGGACGACAGATCGCGCAGATACCGATGTGATGAGCACCCGGGCGAGCTGGAACGCTGGGACGCCGCCAACGTGCTCACCCGGCACACCGGGCACGACCCGAACCGCTGCCTGCCCTACTCGACCGCCCTCGCCCGCCTGTCCACTCCGCTGGCGTGACCACCGGACGCCCCGGCCTCCCGCACTGGCGCGAACTCACCACGGTGTTCCGCACCTCGGTCCGCCCACCCGACAGCGCGCTGCTGAAGCAGGCCCGGATGCTGGCATCGGCGCACCGGGTGCGAGCGGTCCACCCCGGCTGCGACGCGGCGTTCGAGGCCGGCCGCGCAGCCCTACGCGGCTGGATCGCCGAGTGGATCATCGGCCATACCGGCGCCCGACCCACCGCCGCCGCGGCCTGCGCGGTCGTCATCGATGACATGGCCGCGGCGCACGTCACCGCCGAGCGGCTGCTGCAGATCGAGCCGCCGCCCAGCGCGGAGCAATTGCACGCCGCGTGGTTCGATGTCGGCTACCTCGCCACCTATTGGACAGAGCTGGTCGCCGAGGTGATCGACGGACAGCCTCCAGTGCCATGGCCGCTGAAACGCCGGTGACCTCCAGCAACCCTGTACCGGATGACGACGGCCGGAAAGATCGACAAGGTACTAGCATTCTCGGTGCAGACCCCCCCCACACCCGTGGATAAGGGGGTCTCGCTGTTTCCGAGGAACCGGACGCTCTGCCTCCGCCCAAAAGCCGATGCCCGGCGACCGAGGGCCACCGGGCATCGAAGAAACGCGAAA
This sequence comes from Nocardia asteroides, assembly GCF_021183625.1. Lineage (NCBI taxonomy): Bacteria > Bacillati > Actinomycetota > Actinomycetes > Mycobacteriales > Nocardiaceae > Nocardia > Nocardia asteroides. The sequence goes on along the minus strand of NZ_CP089214.1, from coordinate 4,492,036 downwards.
AGACCTACCCCTTCACGACATACGGCGCGACACTGCTCAACTTCTCGCAGGTCTCCTCGAACTCCCGCTCGGGCCGCGACTGCCCGACGATCCCCGCCCCAGCGCGCAACCAAGCCCCCTCGGTCGTCTGATAGACGGCACGCAGAACGAGCGTCGCCTCCAGCGCCCCGGTGCCGGAAACAGTCACCACCGCACCGGAATACAGCCCGCGCGGATCGTGGTCGAGCCGGAAGACCGAGTCGACGCCCTCACGCTTGGGGATGCCGGAGGCGGTGACCGAGGGGAAAAGCACCTCGAGCGCGTCCCAGGCGCTGCGATCGTCGGCGAGCGTGCCGCGCACGGTGGAGGCGAGGTGCTGAACGCTGCCGCGCTCGCGCACCGCCATGAAGTCGGAGACGGCGGTGGTGCCGGGCTCGGCCAGGGCGGCGACCTCGGCGAACGAGGTCTGCACGGAGATGGCGTGCTCGACGATCTCCTTGGGGTCGGCGAGCAGCTCGGCCTTGGTGGCGGCGTCGATGTCGGCGCCGCGGCCGAAGGCGCGGGTGCCCGCGAGCGGTTCGGTGGTGACGACGCGCTCGTCGTCGACGGCGACTACCAGTTCCGGACTGAAGCCCGCCGCCTCCAGTCCGCCGAGGCGGAGCAGGAAGGAGCGCGCGGGGGTGTTGTTGGCGCGGCCGAGGCGGTAGGTGGCGGGTACGTCGACCACGAAGGGCAGGTCGACCTTTCGGGAGAGGATCACCTTCTGGTAGCGCCCGGCGTTGATCTCGCCGACCGCCTCGGCGACTCGGTCGCGGTACCCGGTGGGGTCGAGCCGGATCTCGGCGGGGGTGGCGGCGGGCGCCTCGTCGTCCTCGGCGATGAGCGCGAGGATCGCCTCGGCCTCGTCGGGGGTGGCGCCGGTGACGGCGTGCCCGGAGCTGTCGATCCGCACTTCGATGCGCGGGACCATGAGGTGCGCGAGCGTGGTCCGCTCGGGGACGTGCGCGACGGCGTCCAGCGCCCAGGCGCAGAACTCGAAACCGATCCAGCCGTAGGCATTTCGGCCGCCGAGCGGCAGCCGGGCGAGCGCCTGATCCAGGACAGCGGCCGGGCGGCCGGACCATGCCTCGGCCGTCGCCTCGCCCTGCCAGGAGACCCGCAGTTCGTCGACGTCGAGCTCGATCCCGCCGATGGGGTCGGCGGCGAACACCCATTCACCCTGGCGCTCGTAGATCACGTACTCGCCGAAGCGGTCCGCCCCCGCGAGGCGTGACATCGCTGCCGCCGGATCGGTTACCAGCTCCGCGCGCACGCGCTCGTCCGTTGTCGACAACGATCCTCCAAAGGTAAAGCTGACCTAACTACGGGAGGTAAGGTTAGCATTACCTGGCTTTACGTGTGCTTGTGCCGCAACGCACACCGAGCAGCCGCGCCCCATGGACCGAATCGGATTCGACTCGCTGCCCGACTTCCCTGCGCGGATCGCCGCCGAGGGCTTGAATAGGAGTGTCGTTCAACGCGGAGGGACCGGCATGATCGAGGACAGCGGCAGCACCGGCGGTGCCACCACCGCGTCGGCCACCCGGCCGGGGCGCGGTGCTCCGGCGCCGGTCTCGGTGGTGGCGCTGGTGGATTCGGCGTCGGCGGTGGAGCGCGAGCTGATCGGCGAGTGGATCGCGGCGGGCGGGCTGGCCGCGGAGGCGGGCAGCGCGGCGCCGGTCACCCAGATCGACCTGGACGCGGGCGCGATCGCCACCCGGCTGGCCGGGCGCAGGGACGACCCGCTCGTGGTGCCGGTGCGGGTGATCTGGCTGCCGCCGGAGCGCGACGGCGTGCGCCGGGTGACCTTCACCGACCTCGCGCTGCTCACCAACCCGCGCAAGCCGAACCGGCTGGTCCAGCGCAAACTGCTGGGAAGCTCGCCGGAGCGGCACCGGGTGCTCACCGGGCAGCCCGCCTACCTGAGCGAGCTGCGACTGAACAATCCCGAGGCCGCCGCGCTGCACCGCACCGGCCAGTCCGAGCCGTTCGCCCGCGCGGTGGTGCGCGCGGCGGTGGTGGCGCTGGAGCGCGCCGAACGCTCGGTGATCGGCGACCGGTACAAGGTGCCGCAGCTGGTGGCCGAGGAGATCCTGGACTCCCCCGACTTCCTGCGCAGGCTGGAGGCGATCGCCGACGCCGAGGACGCCGACCCGCGCGAGGTGTACCGGCGGGCGGAGAAGGGGCTGCACGAGCTGGTCGCGGCGCAGAGCAGGCTGGTCTCCGACCTGTTCACCCAGGCCATGCGGCCGGTGCACGCCTCGACCTGGAACGTCGACTCCGACGATTCCGGGCTGGCCGGGCTGCGCGACCTGAACCGGCGCTACCCGCTGGTCTTCCTGCCCTCGCACCGCTCCTACGTGGACGCCTTCGTGCTCGGCGACGTGCTCGCCCGCAACGACTTCCCGCCCAACCACGTGATCGGCGGGGCCAACCTGAGCTTCTGGCCGATGGGTGCGATCGCGCGCCGCACCGGCACCGTCTTCATCCGGCGCAGCTTCGGCGACGACGAGGTCTACAAGGCGGTGGTCGAGGAGTACTTCGCCTACCTGCTCAGCAAGCGCTTCAACATGGAGTGGTACTTCGAGGGCGGCCGCACCCGCACCGGCAAGCTCCGGCCGCCGCGGTACGGGCTGCTCAACTACCTGGCCGCCGCGGTCCGCGCGGACCGGGTGGAGGACGTCCTGCTCGTCCCGGTCTCGATCACCTACGAGCGGCTGAACGAGCTCGGCGCCATCGCCACCGAGCAGGTCGGCGGTAAGAAGAAGGCGGAGGGGCTGGGCTGGCTGGCCCGCTACATCCGCAACCAGCAGCACTCGGCCGGGCACGTCTACGTGCGCTTCGGCGAGCCGCTCTCGGCGCGGGACCGGCTCGGCGCGCACGGCGACCCGCTGCACAACCCGCCGGTCACCATCCCGCTGCACACCACGAACGGCACCGCGGCCGCCGACGACCCGGCGCGCGCCGAGCGCGAGGAGCGGGAAAAGCGCGCGGTGCAGCGGCTCGCCTTCGAGGTGGCGGTCGGCATCAACGCCGTCACCCCGGTCACGGTGAACGCGCTGGCCACGCTGGCGCTGCTCGGCGTGCAGGAGCGGGCGCTCACCCTCGGCGAGGTGCGCGCGCTGCTGGCGCCGGTGCTGGACTACATCGTCGAGCGCGACCTGCCGCGCGGCGAGCTCGGCGCACTGCGCGAGGAGGCCAGCCTGGCCGTGGTGCTGGAGCAGCTCTCCCTGGCCAGGGTGGTCACGGTGTTCAGGGGCGGGCTGGAGCCGGTGTACTCGATCCAGAGCGGCGCGCACCTGGAGGCGGCGTTCTACCGCAACAGCGCGGTGCACTGGTTCGTCAACCGCGCCATCCTGGAGCTCGGCATCCTGGCCGCGGTCACCGCGGACGCCGACCCGCCGCCCAGCGCGGAGCCGGACCCGCTGAACGCGGGCTGGGACGAGGCGTTCCTGCTGCGCGACCAGCTCAAGTTCGACTTCTTCTTCCCGGAGCGCAAGGAGTTCGCCGACCAGCTCACCGCGGAGATGCTGCTGGTCGATCCGGACTGGCGCAGCAGACCGCGCAGCACCCGCGGCCGGGACGTGCTCGGCAGGCTCACCTCGTCCGGCTTCATGATGGCGCACCGGGTACTGCGCTCCTTCTTCGACGCCCAGCTGGTGGTGGCCGAGCGGCTGGCCGCGCGCGATCCCGGTGTCGCGGTGGATCGCAAGGACCTGGTCGCGGAGTGCGTCGCGGTGGGCAGGCAGATGCTGCTGCAGCAGCGGCTGCACAGCCCGGAGTCGGTCTCGACCGAGCTCTTCGGCACCGCGCTGAAGCTCGCGGACAATCGCGGGCTGCTCGACCCGGCCGACGGACCGGAGGCGCGGGCCGACCTGGCGGTGCGGCGCGAGGAGTTCGCCGCGCGGCTGCGCATCCTGGCGGCGCGGATCGGCCAGGCGGCGGCGCTCGACCCGTCCAACCGGGCGTCCCTGGACCGCCGATGAGCGCTTCTCGTCACCACCACCGGTCGGCTGTCCGGCGGCTGGGAGCCACGCCGATGGGTGTCGCCGGGCCGCCCGCCCAGGAGGCCGGGCTATGAGCGAGGCGGCAAGGGACCATCCCGTCGCGGCTGCCGAGCCCGCCCGCTCGGTCGACGCGCTGCTCGAGGCGATCCGCACCGGCCCGCAGGGGCCGCAGGTGGGCGCCTTCTTCGACTTCGCCGGCACCGTGGTGGACGGCTTCCGCAGGCCAGGCCCGCTGCGCAGGCTCACCGGACGCCGCCGCCCGCACGACGCCGCGCACACCCTGCGGGACAGCATTCGGACCGGCACCACCGACGGCGAGTACGGCCAGTTCCTCCAGGCCGCCCAGCACACCCTCGCCGGCTGCACCGAGGACGATCTCACCGCCGCCGGCCGCGCCCTCTTCCGCACGGAGCTCTACGAGCAGATCTTCCCGGAGGCGTGGCTGCTGGTGCAGGCGCACCGCGAGGCCGGGCACACCGTGGTGCTGATCAGCTCGCTCACCCGCTTCCAGCTGCGCCCGGTCGCCGACGAGCTCGGCATCGAACACCTGCTCTGCACCGAACTCGCGGTCGATGGCGGCGCGCTCACCGGCTACCTCGACGGCAAGCCGCTCTGGCGCACCGGCAAGGCCGACGCCGCGCTGGCCTTCGCGCAGGCGCGCGGCATCCAGCTCGGGAACAGCTGGGTCTACGCCGACAGCCTGGCCGACCTCCCGCTGCTCGAGCTCGCGGGCCGCCCGGTCGCGGTGGCGCCGGACTCCCGGCTCGCCCTGGTCGCGGCCGAGCGGCGCTGGGCCGCGCCCGCCTTCCGGCCGCGGCGCCCGCCGACCCCCCTGGACGCCGTGCGCACCGCGGCCGGCTTCGCCGCCATGCTCGGCGGCGCGCTGCTCGGCGTGCTCGCCCGCAGCTACACCGGCGAGCGCAGGAAGATGGCGGACGGGTTGCTCGCCTTCGCGACCAGGGGCGTGCTCACCACTACCGGAGTCCGGCTGCGGGTCACCGGCACCGAGCACGCGCGCGGCCCGCGCCCGGCGGTCTTCCTCTTCAACCACCAGAGCCAGTACGACGTCTTCATCGTGCCGCGGGTGCTGAACGGCGGGGTGACCGGCGTCGGCAAGCAGGAGCTCACGAAGAATCCGATCTTCGGCCCGCTCATGCGCTTCGTCGGGGTCACCTTCATCGACCGCACCAGCACCGACAGCGCCAAAGCCTCGCTCGCCCCCGTGGTGCGGACGCTGGGCGAGGGGCTCTCCATCGCCATCGCGCCGGAGGGCACCCGCTCGTACACGCCGCGGCTCGCCCCGTTCAAGAAGGGCGCCTTCCACATCGCCATCCAGGCAGGCGTCCCGGTCATCCCGATCGTGATCCGCAATGCAGGCGAGGTCTGCCGCCGGAACGCCGCGGTCGCGCGCCCCGGCGTGGTGGACGTGGCGATCCTGCCGCCGATCGACGTCTCCGGCTGGGATCCGGCCGCGCTGGACGAGAAGGTCGAGCAGGTGCGCAGGCAGTATCTGCACACCCTGCTGCACTGGCCGGGACAAAAGACTTGACCTCGAGGATTATTGAGGTTTCAGTATGAGTGGGCAGAGCCGGAGCCGCTCCGGCGCCCGAGGGAGGGAGACCCCACCGTGACCACCGCTTCCACCACACCGAGCCGAGTCCCCGCGCTGAGCCGCCCCGCCGCGGTGCTCGGCCCGACCGTCGCCGCCGTCGTCGCCAACCTGATCATCTGGGCCATCGCCAAGGCGGCGGGGGTGAACTTCGAGGCCACCAACAACGGCGAGGTGGGCGAGGTGCCCGCGAGCGGCATCGTCTTCATCACGGCGGCGCCGATGCTGGTCGGGCTGACCGCCGCGGTGCTGCTCGCCTACCGCTGGCCCGGCATCCTGCGGGTCGCCGAGATCGTCGGGGCGGTGCTGGCCATCGCCACCATCGGGCTGACCATCGCCGCCGACTTCGACCTGTCGTCGACGATCGCGCTCGCGCTCATGCACGTCACGCTGATTCCCGCCATCGTGATCGGGCTGGAGGGGCTGCGGCGCAAGCTGGCCGAGCCGGGCGAGGCGGCCTGACCACGGGGTCCGGCGCCCGCGCCCACCCGGCGCGGGCGTCAGACCTTGCGGTTGAAGAGCAGCTTCCACGGCATGAGCGCCGACTCCAGCTGCACCGCGAAGCTCATCTTGGAGTCGCCGATGGTGCGCTCCTCGAAGCGGATCGGCACCTCGGCGATGGTGTAGCCGCGCTTGACGGTGCGGTAGTTCATCTCGACCTGGAACGAGTAGCCGTTGCTGCGGATCGAGCCGACCTCGATGGCGCGCAGCGTATCGGCCTTCCACGCCTTGAAACCGGCGGTGGCGTCCTTGACGCCGAGCCGCAGGATGGCGTTGACGTAGAAGTTGGCCCAGGCGGAGAGCGCCTTGCGGTACCACTTCCACTCCTCGGCGGTGGAGCCGCCGGGCACGTAGCGGGAGCCGAGGACGACGCCCGCGTCGGTGTCGCGCAGCTTCTCCAGCATCGCCGGGATCACCTCGGCCGGATGCGAGAGGTCGGCGTCCATCTGGATCACCACGTCGGCGCCCTCGTCGAGGGCGCGGGTGATGCCCGCGATGTAGGCCCGGCCGAGGCCGTCCTTCTCGGTGCGGTGCAGCACGCCGACGACGGCGGGCAGCTCGGCGGCGAGCTTGTCGGCCACCTCACCCGTGCCGTCCGGCGAGTTGTCGTCCACGACGAGGATGTGCAGGTCGGGGATGGACAGCGACGTCAGCCGCTCCACCGCGACCGGCAGATTATCCCGCTCGTCGTAGGTCGGCACAACAACGGTAACCCTCAAGGGTCGCCCTCCCAGCTCACCTGTTCACGCGCCGCGGGCATGAAGACCCGCGAGCGTTCGCCTGATTCCGGGGAAACGGTACTCGATCCGCGCGCGGGGAAGCCGGGCGGCGGGGTGGGTTCAGCCGCCCTCGCTCCAGTTCCGGTCGGAGCGGTCGGCCTGTTCGTTTCGCGCCCTTGCGATTTCCAGCGCGCGCTCGGCCGTCGCCTGGTCCGGGTAGGGGCCCATCCGGTCCCGGAACCAGCACTGCCGCCCGCGCTCGGCCCTGTTGTGCTTCAAGCAGTAGTACCAGCGTTCAGCCATGCCCCCAGCATTCCACCGGAGCAGGCTCCGTACACGGGACTCACCCGAACGCGATTTTGACCCGAGTTCACCTCAAGCCCGCTAGGGTTACGCGTTCACACCTAGCGTATGGGGGCACTCGCTGATGACCGTCGATACCGGAGCGCGCCGGGAGAGCCCGCGATCCAAGCGAAGCACCATCCTCGCGGTCGCGATCGACCAGTTCGGCCGGGTCGGCTACGACCACACCAAGTGGGCGTCGATCGCGGACGAGGTCGGCATCGGCCAGACCGCGCTCTACCACTACTTCGAGTCCAAGGCGCACTGCCTGCTCACCATCATGCGGCTGGAGCTCGCCGATTCGGTCGAGCGCTTCGACGCAGCCACCGACGGCATCGACGACCCGGCCACCGCGCTGCGCGCCGCCGTCGGGAGCGCGCTGACCGCCACCCCCAGCGACGCGCTGCAGCGGCGCATCCTGCAGAACCACCTGGATCTGCTGGCCGCTCCGCGGCAGTCGGAGAAGGAGGAGGCCGAGCGGCTGCGCTCGCGCGGCCTGGTGCAGGAGGTCGAAGCGCGCTGGACCGAGCTGGTCCAGCGCGGCATCGATGCGGGCGACTTCGCCGACGGCGATCCGCGCACCCTCGGCAGGCTGGTGCTCGGCATGGTCATCAGCGTGTGGCGCTGGTACCGCCCGGACGGCCCGCTCACCCTGGATCAGATCATCGAGACGGTCAGCGACGCCGCCGTCCGCGCGGTCCGCGGCTAGCCGGCCCGCCACTGCCCCGGAAACGCGAAATCCCCCTGATCGGCGACGATCAGAGGGACTCTGTGGCCAGGGCCGGGATCGAACCGGCGACCTTCCGCTTTTCAGGCGGACGCTCGTACCAACTGAGCTACCTGGCCGCAGGCAACTGCGAAACGGCTGCCATACGCGAAGTGCCGGATTTCTCCGGCACTCGTGTGCGACCCTGACGGGACTCGAACCCGCGACCTCCGCCGTGACAGGGCGGCGCGCTAACCAACTGCGCCACAGGGCCTTGCTTTGCTACCAACGACCCGAAGGCCGTACCCCCTACGGGATTCGAACCCGCGCTACCGCCTTGAAAGGGCGGCGTCCTAGGCCGCTAGACGAAGGGGGCTCGTTCCGGATCTCTCCGGATCGGCTTTCAACGTTTCCGCTGGGAGCTCGCATAGCTTATGACAGACCGCCCCGGATTCCCAAACCGGCTGGTCAGATACCCAATCCGAGTTCTTCGAGTCGGGCGGATGCCTGCCAGCCGTTGCTGCGGAACTTCTCCGCCCACTCCTGGGTGGCCATGGCCTCGATCACCACCTCCAGCGCCTCCTGGAACCGCGAGCGCAGATCGATGCCGCCGCCGAAGACGTCGATCAGGTACCGCTGGCCGGCCAGCGCGGCCGCCAGGGTCCGGGTGAACCGGTCCGGGTCGGCGTCCGCGCGCAGCTGCCCCTGCTCCATCGCGCGCACCGCCAGTGTCTTGGTGGCGCGGCCGATGATCCGGCTGCCGCCGGTCTGTACGTCGCGGTAGAAATCGGGCTCGATGATGAGCCGGTACTCGGCCTGCACGATGATGTCGTGCTGCAGCCGGAGCGCCATCTCGTCGATCATCCCGTGCAGAACGTCGAGCGGCCCGAGATCCGTTCGGGTGAGCCAACGTTCGGCGGATGCGCGATATCGCTCGATCGCCGTGTCGAGGACGGCGCGCGCCAGATCCTCCTTGGAGTCGAAATGGAAGTACATCGCCCCCTTGGTCGCCCGCGACCCTTCCAGTATCCGATTGAGCGACGCCGCGGCGTAGCCGCTCTTCCCGAATTCAACGGCGGCGGACCTGATGATCGCCGCACGTGTCCGGCGGGCCCGCTCTTGCTGCCGTGCCATGCTCGAAACGCCTCCGAAGCTTACTCGCCGCCGCTGGCTAACCCCCCTTGGGAAGAAACCGGCAGCGCATAATGACGACTCTTGTTTACACTTCAACCTGGGTTTTCGCCCAATTACAAACTTTAGGTACGAAAACTCGGTGTGAAACTCGAAACACACCAGCTGGTATAGTTCCTCTGCCCGGGTGCGCCGCAGGGGGTGCGCATCCGGGCGTTTTTCGTCTCGAATCGGCCTCCTCCTGCGGCGTTCGACTCCAGCGGTACCGCGATCGGGGGCCCCGATCGCGGCGCGGCCCGGGAGAGCCGTACACATCCCGAATCAATCACGATCCGCTCGCGCGCGGTGTTTCTCCCGAATTTCACCAGGCCGCCACCGTACCCGGAAACCGCATGCGGCACGTGGCAAACCGAGGGGTCTGCCGTCGCGATCGCCAGAATTCGCATTCCGGCAAACAGTCCGCAATCGGTTATAGGCGGCGAACTCACCGCTATTCCGGACCGAACGGAACCGGCGCCGGGCCACCGGCCCGACAGCTCCGCGCGGCCGGTTTCCGGCCGCGCACCGGCGCACCCGATCCGTTCCGGGCACCCCCGCGCACCCGACTGTCTCCCCCGCAAATCCAAAGGCTTTGCTGGACAACATGTTTCGATAATAGGCATGGACCGGAGCAGAGGTGAAGCCGGGGCTGCGGATTCCAGGGCACATCGACCCCATCCGCCGCCGCGTTACCCGAGCGGCTCGCGCCACCTGCGGAATCCCCTCGCGCACGGTCGGTTCGGGCGCGCGGAACGGCTTCCGAACGGAAGCACCGCGAATATCGGAGCGATTCCCACCACGGGGCAGATGTGATGCCCATCATTCCGAGGCAAGCACGCCGAAGCGACCGAAGCGGAGTGGTGACTGTCGTCGAGCGGGAAACCTGGGGCGTGGTGCCCCCTGTAGGACTCGAACCTACGACCTAGTGATTAAAAGTCACCAGCTCTACCAACTGAGCTAAAGGGGCTCGGTCGGACACAGTACCCGACCACCACGCGCGGGCACGAGCAGGATTCACGGCCACCTCTACACATTTGCCTTATCTCGCCAGAAGCTCTCCGGCCCCGCCGGGCGAGCGCCGCGCCAGCAAAAGCTACCGACGGGTAGCAGGTTCGCGGTCCCGTCCGGCGGCCCGCTTGGGTTCCCCGCAGCGCCGGAATCCGCCGATGCCAGGCGGATACCGCCACCCCACCGCGCTCCCGGCGGCCGCGGGCGGCCGGCCGGATCCGGTGAGAGCCCAGCTCCCGCGCTGTAACCCAGGCCACGGCCAGCTAACGACGGGGCTCGCCGGACGATAGTCCACGGAACGCCGCGGAGCCCTAGAATCGGGGTCGTCGCCCCCCTGGTTCAGGGGGCGATACGGACGTGGCCGGAGTGGGCTGACGGTAGCGGACAGCACCCGGAGATGCGTTTCGCATCACACCTACGGTGCCGTAAGGTATGGCCGCATCGGCTTCGGTCTACCGTGGAAAACGACCCGAACGACCGCACGCACCGACTGAGAAGGGCACAAGACACTATGGCAAGGGATCTGACTCAACTCGAGCTTCTGACAGAGTTGGAGCCGGTTGCCGAAGAGAACGTCAACCGGCACATCTCCATGGCCAAGGAATGGCACCCCCACGATTACGTGCCGTGGGACGAGGGCCGGAACTTCGCCGCCATGGGCGGTGTGGACTGGGCACCGGAGCAGTCCCAGCTGAACGAGGTCGCCAAGGCGGCCATGATCACCAACCTGCTGACCGAGGACAACCTCCCCTCCTATCACCGGGAGATCGCGGAGAACTTCTCGCAGGACGGCGCGTGGGGCACCTGGGTCGGGCGCTGGACCGCCGAGGAGAACCGGCACGGCATCGTGATGCGGGACTACCTGGTGGTCACCCGCGGTGTCGATCCCGTCGCCCTCGAAGAGGCGCGGATGATCCACATGACCAACGGCTTCGCCTCCCCCACCGAGGCCGACGCCGGCTTCCTGCACTCGGTCGCCTACGTCACCTTCCAGGAGCTGGCCACCCGGGTCAGCCACCGCAACACCGGCAAGGTGTGCGACGACCCGATCGCCGACCGCATGCTGCAGCGCGTCGCCGCCGACGAGAACCTGCACATGATCTTCTACCGCAACCTCTGCGGCGCGGCGCTCGACCTCTCCCCCGACCAGGCGCTGGACGCGATCACCCTGATCCTGGAGAACTTCCAGATGCCGGGCGCGGGCATGCCCAACTTCCGCCGCAACGGCGTGCTGATGGCCAAGCACGGCATCTACGACCTGCGCCAGCACCTCGAGGACGTGGTCAACCCGGTGCTGAAGAAGTGGCAGATCTTCGAGCGCGACGATTTCAGCCCGCGCGGTGAAGAGGTCCGCGAGCGGCTCGGGAAGTTCCTGGAGCGGCTCGGCGCCGACGTGATCAAGTTCGAGGAACAGCGCGACCGAATGCTGGCCCGCGAGGCCAAGAAGCGCGAGCTGGCCACCACCGGCAGCTGACGCCGCGGAGCTCGGGTCACCGCCGCCGTCCGGATTCGTCCGGGCGGCGGCGTTCGCGTTTCGTGATATTCCCCGCCCCGGACGCCCCGGCGCGGCCGGGCAGCTCCCCTGCGGTGCCACACTGGTAACCGTGACGACGCTGGAAGCCGCGACCGCGGCAGCAACGGGCAACGCGCTGCGGATCGGCCCCTACCCGGTCGATCCCCCGGTGGTGCTCGCCCCGATGGCTGGCATCACCAACCTGGCGTTCCGCAAGCTCTGCCGCGAGTTCGGCAGCGCGACCTCGCTCTACGTCTGCGAGATGATCACCGCGCGGGCGATCGTGGAGCGGAACGAGAAGACGCTGCACATGATGTCCTTCGACGCCGACGAGCACCCCAGGTCCATGCAGCTCTACGGGGTCGACCCGAAGACGCTGGCCGAGGCGGTGCGGATCGTGGCGGGCGAGGGCTGGGCCGACCACATCGACATGAACCTCGGCTGCCCGGTGCCCAAGGTGACCAGGCTCGGCGGCGGCGCGGCGCTGCCCTACAAGCGCTCGCTCTACGCCGAGATCGTCAAGGCCATGGTGCGCGCCGCCGAGCCGTACGGCGTCCCGGTGACCATGAAGTTCCGGATCGGCATCGACGACGAGCACCAGACCTACCTGGACGCGGGGCGGATCGCCGAGGCCGAGGGCGCGCAGGCGGTCGCGCTGCACGCGCGGACCGCGGCCCAGCGCTACTCCGGGCAGGCGGACTGGACCGCCATCGCGAAGCTCAAGGAGCACGTGACCACCATCCCGGTGCTCGGCAACGGCGACATCTTCGCCGCCGCCGACGCGGTGCGGATGATGGCGGAGACCGGCTGCGACGGCGTCGTGGTCGGCCGCGGCTGCCTCGGCAGGCCGTGGCTCTTCGCCGAGCTGGCCGCCGCGCTGCGCGGCGAGCCCATGCCGGAGCCGCCGAACCTGGGCCGGGTCGGCGAGGTGCTGTACCGGCACGGCGCGCTGCTCACCGACCACGACGGCGAGGACAAGGCCATGCGCGATCTGCGCAAGCACATGGCCTGGTACCTGATGGGGTTCCCGGTCGGCTCCGAGCTGCGGCGCGCCTTCGCGACCGTCTCCCGGCTGTCCGAGCTCGCCGCGCTCGTCGAGCAGCTGGACCGGGAGGCGCCCTTCCCCCGGGACGCGGAGGGGCCGCGCGGGCGGCAGGGTTCGCCGGGCAAGGTCGCGCTGCCGCACGGCTGGCTGGACGACCCCGACGACCTGGCGGTTCCGCACGCCGCGGACGTCATGCACAGTGGCGGTTGATGGTTGCGTGCGGCAGAAGTGGCCTGCCGTGGCGTAATCGTTATCATTGCGGCATCGGTCACGCCGGTCGACACGGCCTGATGCGGCAGCAGGGATCGGGAAAAGCGAGGTTCGTAGGTGGCTGACGATCGGCAGGGGCGTTCGCCACGTCCGGGAGGCCGCCCCCCGTGGGAGCGGTACCCGGCCGGGAGCGAGCCCGAGGCGGACGGCGCGCACACGTCCCGCCGGTCCAGGCACTCGGAGGACGGTGACGAGTCGGCGTCGGCTCCGCTCACCGTGCACGACCTCGTGCAGAAGGTCGACAGTGAGCGGGTCGCGCGGAGACGGCGGCCGGATTCGCAGGGCGAGCAGCGCAGGCCGAGCGGGCAGGCTGCCGCGCGGCGGGAGCCGCCACCCGCGCGCGGCAGGGGTGGGTCGCCGGTCGCGGGGGATATCGCCGGTGCCGCACCGGCGCCGGGGCGGCCGACCGATCCCGGGCGGCCCGCGCCGGGGCGGCGCGCTCCGAGCCGCGAGGATCCGCCCCCGGCAGGCGGGCGGGCAGCTCCCGGACGCCAGGCGCCGGGACCGGACGAATCAGCCCGTCGACAGCCTCCGCAACGGCCGGCCCCCGCCCGCAACGAGATTGCCCGGCCCGCGGGACGCCAAGCCCCCGCCCGCGACGAACCCGCCCCTCCCCCCGGACGCCAGGCGCCCGGCCGCGCGGAGAAGCCCGCTCCCGAACCCGCCGCCGACTCCACCCGGGTGCACCGGCAGGCACCGGCCGCGGGCCCGCCCCGAGCCAGGGCGGAGAAGGGCCGCAAGCCCCCGGTACCACCGCGCGGCCCGGTAGCCGACGAACCCGCCGAGGACGTCACCGAGGAGATCCCGCCGGTCGTCGAGCCGGGGCCGGAGCCGCGCAAGACCGGCGACGCCCCGCGCGGCCGGAAGGCGCGCAGCGCGGAGCAGCCGCGCGCGGTCGGCCCGCGGAAGGCGGGCGCCACCGGCATCAAGAGCAAGCGGGGCCGCTTCGCACTGCGGTCGTCGGTAGCCGCGGTCGCGGTGATCGCCCTGCTCACCACCGGCGGCGGCTGGAGCTACCTGCGCGCGACCGACAGCGGCTTCACCCAGGTCAACGCCCTGGACGAGAACCCGGAGGACGTGCTCGACTCGGACCTGCAGCTCGGCGACGAGAACTTCCTGATCGTCGGCACCGACACCAGGGCCGGGGTGAACGGCGACATCGGCGCCGGCACGCTGGAGGACGCCGAGGGCGCCCGCGCCGACACCGTCATGCTGGTCAACATCCCCAAGAACCGCTCGCGCGTCGTCGTCGTCTCCTTCCCGCGCGACCTGGACGTCACCCGCCCGCAGTGCCAGGGCTGGGACAACGACAACGGCACCTACACCCAGGAGACCTTCCCCTCCGCCATGGGCGACAAGCTGAACGCGGTCTACGCCCTCGGCGGCCCGCGCTGCCTGGTGAACGTGGTTCGCAAGATGAGCGGGCTCAGCATCAACCGCTTCATCGGCATCGACTTCGCCGGCTTCGAGGCCATGGTGGACCAGGTCGGCGGCGTCGAGGTGTGCAGCACCAAGCCGATCATCGACGACACCCTCGGCACCATCCTGGAGACCTCGGGCAAGCAGATCGTGAGCGGCCAGACCGCGCTGAACTACGTCCGCGCCAGGCACGTCTACGGCGAGGAGCGCAGCGACTACGACCGGATCAACCGGCAGCAGAAGTTCCTCGCCTCGCTGCTGCGCGGCGCGCTCTCCAGCAAGGTGCTGCTCGACCCGGGCAAGATGAACGGCTTCGTCTCCGCCTTCACCAGCCATACCTTCGTCGACAATGTGCGCAGCCAGGACCTGCTCATGCTCGGCCGCTCGCTGCAGAAGATGAGCGCGGGCGCGGTCACCTTCCTGACCATCCCGACCGCGGGCACCACCTCCTACGGCAACGAGATCCCGCGCGACACCGACATCAAGGCGCTGTTCCGCGCGGTCATCGACGACCAGCCGCTGCCTGGCGAGCAGAAGGCGCCGGAGATCACCACCGAGGCGGAGCCCGCGCCCGCCGAGCCGGCGACCAAGCTCACCGCCGTCGACCCCAGCATCGTCTCGGTGCAGGTGTCGAACGCCTCCGGGATGGAGGGCTCCGCGCAGCGCACCGCCACCAAGCTGAGCGCGCAGGGCTTCGGCATCTACACCACCTCGAACTACGCGGGCGGGACCTCGCCGAGCACGAAGGTCAGGTACGCCACCGGGCACGAGGCGGAGGCGGCGACGGTCGCCAGCTCGATCCCGGGCGCCAGCCTGGAGCGCGCCGACGAGCTCGGCAGCATCATCGAGCTGGTGCTCGGCGAGAGCTTCGCCGGCACGGTGGTGCCGCCCACCCCGGTCGGGACCACCTTGCCCAGCGTGCCGCTCGGCACCCCGGCGAGCGCCGCTCCGGTCGCGCTCCCCTCCGACCTGGAGCACATGAACGCCGCCGACGACACCTGCAAGTAGCGGTTTGCCGGAAATGTGCCCGGACCGGGCGCATCACCCGCCATTCACCCGTCGTTGGTGACGCGGAAAGTCGCGGACACTAGTCTCGGCCCATGCGTGTCATCTACAACGAGCAAATGGCCGACCTCGCCGATCTCCTCGGCGAGATGGCCGGGCTCGCGGGCACCGCCATGGAGCGGGCCACCCAGTCGCTGCTGCAGGCCGACCTCGGGCTGGCCGAACAGGTGCTCTCCCAGGACGACCGGATCGCCGAGATGATCAGCGACGCCGAGGAGCGCGCCTTCGCGCTGCTCGCGCTGCAGGCCCCGGTCGCGGGCGACCTGCGCCAGGTGGTGAGTGCCATCCAGATCGTGAACGACGTGAACCGGATGGGCGCGCTCGCCCAGCACGTCGCCAAGGTGACCAGGCGCAGGCACCCCGCGCACGCGCTGCCCGAGGCGGTGAACGGCTACTTCGCCGAGATGGGCCGGATCGCGGTCAGCATGGGCGCCAGCGCCAAGGAGGTGCTCGCGACCCGCGATCCCGAGCGCGCCCTCGAACTCAACGAGGAGGACGAGGCGATGGACGACCTGCACCGTCACCTCTTCACCCTGCTCATGGACCGGGACTGGAAGCACGGCGTCGCCGCCGCGGTCGACGTCACCCTGCTCGGCCGCTACTACGAGCGCTTCGCCGACCACGCCGTCGAGATCGGCCGCCGGGTCGTCTTCCTGGTCACCGGCGAGCTCCCCGCGAGCACCGACGAGAAGTAGTCCCACCCCGCTCGCCCGGTGTTCGCGCCGGGTGAGCGCCCATAGGACACGCGAAAGGCCCGCGCGATCGCGCGGGCCTTCGTCGTCGCGGGCGGATCAGCCGAAGCGGCCGGAGATGTAGTCCTCGGTGGCGCGCTTCGACGGGTTCGAGAAGATCTTCTCGGTGTCGTCGATCTCGATCAGCCTGCCCGGCTTGCCCTGGGCCTCCAGGTTGAAGAAGCCGGTCTGGTCGCTGACGCGGGCGGCCTGCTGCATGTTGTGCGTGACGATCACGATGGTGAACTCCTTCTTGAGTTCGGTGATCAGGTCCTCGATCGCCAGGGTGGAGATCGGGTCCAGCGCGGAGCAGGGCTCGTCCATGAGCAGCACGTCGGGCGAGACGGCGATGGCGCGGGCGATGCAGAGCCGCTGCTGCTGGCCGCCGGAGAGGCCGCCGCCCGGCTTGTCAAGCCGGTCCTTGACCTCGTTCCAGAGGTTGGCGCCGCGCAGCGACTGCTCGGCCACCTCCTCCAGCTCCTTCTTGCCGCGCACGCCCTGCAGCTTCAGCCCGGCCACCACGTTGTCCCGGATGGACATGGTGGGGAACGGGTTCGGGCGCTGGAACACCATGCCGATGGTGCGGCGCACGCCGACCGGGTCCACCTGGGAGCCGTAGATGTCCTCGCCGTCGAGCAGCACGGCACCCTGGACGCTGGCGTTCGGGGTGACCTCGTGCATGCGGTTCAGCGAGCGAAGCACGGTCGACTTGCCGCAGCCGGAGGGGCCGATGAAGGCGGTGACGCTGCGCGGCAGCACCGTGAGCGCGACATCGGCGACGGCGTGGAACTTGCCGTAGAAGATGTTCAGGTCTTTGACGTCGATACGCTTGGCCATTGTTTCGTTCCGCCTCTATCGGTTCCGCGTGAGCAGCTTGTTCACGACCGCGGCCGCCGCGTAGAGCGCCGCGATCAGCAGGATCAGCGTCAGGGCCGCGCCCCACACCCGGAGCCGGCCGGCCGGCTCGGGGTTCGCCAGCTCCTGGTAGATGAGCAGCGGCAGCGAGGCCATGTTGCCGTCGAACACGTCGGTGTTGATCGACTTGCTGTAGCCGACCAGCACCAGCACCGGCGCGGTCTCGCCCATGACGCGGGCGAGCGCGAGCAGCATGCCGCTGAGCATGCCGGGCAGGGCGGTGGGGATGACGATCCGCACGATCGTCTTCCACTTCGGGATGCCGAGCGCGTAGGAGGCCTCGCGCAGCTCGTCCGGCACCAGCTTGAGCATCTCCTCGGTGCTGCGCACCACCACCGGCAGCATCAGCAGCACCAGGGCGAGCGAGACCGCGAAGGCGCTCTGCGGGAAGCCGAAGGTGGCGATCCACAGCGCGAAGATGAACAGCGCGGCGACGATCGAGGGAACGCCGGCCAGGATGTCGACCATGAAGGTGGTGGTCTTGGCGAGCCAGCCGCGGCCGTACTCGACCAGGTAGACCGCGGCCATGATGCCGAGCGGCACCGCGAGCACGGCGGCGATCAGGGTCTGCACGATGGTGCCGTAGATCGCGTGGTAGACGCCGCCGCGGCTCTGGTCCGGCAGCACGCCCTTCTGCGAGTTCAGCCACCAGTCGGAGCTGAGCACCGCCTCGATGCCGCTGGTGATGACCAGCCCGAGCACCCAGACCAGCGGGATGAGCGCGATCACGAAGCAGATCGCGACGACGACGGTGGCGATGTGGTTCTTGACCCTGCGGCCGGTGCTGATCGCCCGGAAGGCGGGCGCCTTGATCGGCTTGTCGAGTGTGGTGGTCATCAGCCGTTCACCCTTCCGCCGGACGCGACCCGCGCCAGCGCGTTGACGACGAAGGTCAGCGCGAACAGCACGAAGCCCGCCGCGATATAGGCGCCGGTCGGCAGCGGCGCGCTGAACTCCGAGGCCGCCGAGGCGATCTTGGAGGCGAAGGTGTAGCCGCCGTCGAAGAGCGACCAGTTGCCCGCCTGCGACGCCGTGCGCAGCACGACGAGGACGGCGATGGTCTCACCGAGCGCGCGGCCGAGGCCGAGCATGGAGCCGGCGATCACGCCGGAGCGGCCGTACGGCAGCACCGTCATCCGCACGACCTCCCACTTGGTGGCACCGAGCGCCTGGGCGGCCTCGATGTGCGCCCGCGGGGTGAGGTTGAAGACCTCGCGGGCGACCGAGGTGATGATCGGCAGGATCATCACCGCGAGCACGACGCCCGCGGTGAAGATCGTGCCGCCGCCCGCCAGCGAGACGTTGCCGTCGGAGAAGAGGAAGAACCAGCCGAGCTTGTCGTTCAGGAAGGTCTGCACCGGCTCGATCTGCGGAGCCAGCACCAGGAAGCCCCAGAGCCCGAAGACGATGGAGGGCACCGCCGCGAGCAGGTCGACCAGCGTCGCGAACGGGCGGGCCACCTGCTTCGGCGCGTACTGGGTGAGGAACAGCGCGATGCCGATACCGATCGGCACCGCGATCACCAGCGCGAAGATCGAGCTCAACACGGTGACCATGAACAGGTCGCGAATGCCGAAGCGCAGGTCGTCGGCGTTCGAGGTGTTGAACTCGGTGCTGGTGAAGAAGTTGGCGTTGTTCGCCATGACCGATGGCACCGCGCGGATCAGGAGGAACAGCGCGATCAGCGCGATGGCGGCCACGATGGTCGCGCCCGCCGCCGTCGCCAGCGACCGGAACAGGACCTCGATCCGCTGGCTCGACGCCTTCTTCGTCCGGCCGGGGCCGGGCTCGTTGCTCGGCGACTTCGTCATGGACGATGATTCTCCGCCCGCGGTCGGGCTCGTCGCGGTGGACGAGCCCTCGGCGGACACCTCGGGGTGCACGGTCATGGCCTACTCGATCAGGAAATCGCGTTGATGGCGGTGGTCAGGCGGGTCTTGAACTGGTCAGGGATCGGCACGTAGCCGCTCGCGTCCAGTCCGTCCTGCCCGTTGTTGATCGCCGAGGTCAGGAACGCCTTGACCGCGGTGGCGGTCGCGCCGTCGGTGTACTTCGAGCAGACGATCTCGTAGGTCGGCAGGATGATCGGGTACGCGCCGGCCGTGGTCGGCTTGTAGAACGAGGAGACGTCGAGCACCAGGTCGTTGCCCTGGCCCTTGATCTTCACGCTGTCGATCGCCTTGGCCGCGGAGGTGCTGGTCAGCTCGACCGGCTCCGGGCCGGCGGCGGTGACGATCCGCGCGACCGACAGGTTCTGCGACTTCGCGAACGACCACTCGTTGTAGGTGATGGCGTTCTTGGTGTTCTTCACCGCGGCGGTGACGCCCTCGTTGCCCTTGGCGCCCTCGCCGATGCCGCCGTTGAAGGCCTTACCGGTGCCCTTGCCCCACGCGCCGTTCGAGGCGGCGTCCAGGTAGAGCTGGAAGTTGTCGGTGGTGCCCGACTCGTCCGAGCGGAAGATGACCGCGATCGGGGCCGACGGCAGCGTCGCGCCCGGGTTCAGCGCCTTGATCTCCGGGGCGTCCCAGGTCTTGATGGTGCCGTTGAACACCTTGGCGGCGGTGGCGCCGTCCAGCGCCAGATTGGTCACACCGTCGATGTTGTAGCTCACCGCGATCGGGCCGAAGACGGCGGGCAGGTTCCACGCCGGGGCACCGCCGCAGCGCTCGGCGGCCTTGGCCACCTCGCCCTTGCTCTCGCTCAGCGGCGAATCGGAGCCGGCGAAGTCGGTCTGGCCACCGAGGAACTCGTTGACGCCCGCGCCGGAACCACTCGAGGTGTAGTTCAGGGTCGAGCCGTCGCAGTTGGCCTCGTAGGCGGCGACGAAGCGATCCATCGCGTTCTTCTGCGCCGAGGAGCCACTGGCCTTGAGGGCTTCCTTGCCACCGCAGCTGACGTCGACCGTCGAACCGGTGTTCTCGGACGTGGTGTTCTCATCGCTACCACAGGCGGAAAGGACCATGGCCCCTGCGGCCAGCACGCCGACAAGGGCGCTGCTGCGCTTCAACTTCACTATTCCTCCGGAATCGCATGCGACACGCCCGGTCCCTCACCGGCCGAGCGGGTGTTCTGGTGCGGGACATTCGCGGAGAACTTGCGCACCAGGGCAGCCACCGAGCCGCCCGTACACAACGTAAGGTTGTCCGGTTGACAGTTGGACCAGGCTGAGTGAACGGAAAATGAACACACCGGCGGGGGCGCGGCGGCTCCCCTACGATTTGCCGTCCGTTTACTGAGCCGTCTCCAGGACGACCGTCAGGCGACCGGCGCGGCGTAGGCGACGTCCACGTGCGCGGGCGCGAAGCCGAGCCGGGTGTAGGTGCGGACGGCCGCGGTGTTGTCCGCCTCGGTGTAGAGCAGCACCTCGCCGAGGCCGCGCGCGCGGAGGTGGTGCAGCCCGGCCAGGGTCAGCAGCCTGCCGAGCCCCCTGCCCTGCGCCGCCGGGTCGATCCCGACCACGTACACCTCGCCGACCGGGGGGCTCTCGTCGGAGTGCACCTTGGTCCAGTGGAATCCGAGCAGCCGCTCCGGATCGGCGGCGTCGGTGGCGACGAAGAGACCCGCCGGGTCGAACCAGTCGGCCGCGCGCCTGGTCGCGATATCGCGCTCGGTCCAGCCGCCCTGCTCGGGATGCCAGTCGAACGCCGCGTTGTTCACCCGGAGCAGTTCGGCGTCGTCGGCCCGGCCCGCGCCGCCGGGGCCGCGGTAGGTGCGCAGCACGATGCCGTCCGGAACGACCAGCTCGGGTAGCTCCGGCGTAGCCAGCGGCCGGCGCATCTGCCACAGTTCGCGCGCGGTGCGCAGCCCGAGCCGCCCGGCCACCGCCTTCGCGGCGGGCAGGTCGCCGTGCGCCCACACCCGCGCGCCCGCGCCGCCCGCCGCCAATACCTGGGTGACCAGGGCGGATCCGATGCCGTGGCCGCGCGCGGCCGGGGCGACCGCCACCTCGGCCATGGCCGGGTGATCACCGTGCGCCGGAACGAGATTGGCGTACCCGGCGGGTTCGCCGCCGTGCCGCGAGACCAGGTGCCGGGCGCCGGCCGCAGGGTCGGCGAGCGAGAGCACGGCCGCCTCGGAGACCGGCGCGACGCCGTCCGCCGCGGTCGCCGCGGCGAGCAGTGCGCGCACGGCGGCGGCGGTCGGCTCGTCCAGCCGGTCGCTCCACTCGGCGCTGGTCACCGCGCGGCGCCGGTCACTGCGCGGTGCCGTTGTTGACCGGGGCGAGCGGGGCGTCGCCCGCGGGCTGCTCGCCGTCGTCGGAGCCCGCGGGTTCGCCCTTGGCCGCGGTGCGGGACGGGCGGACCGCCTTGTACCCGACATTGCGCACGGTGCCGATCAGCGACTCGTAATCGCTGCCGAGCTTGGCGCGCAGCCGCCGCACGTGCACGTCGACCGTGCGGGTGCCGCCGAAGAAGTCGTAGCCCCAGACCTCCTGCAGCAGCTGGGCCCTGGTGAAGACCCGCCCCGCGTGCTGGGCCAGGTACTTCAGCAGCTCGAACTCCTTGTAGGTGAGGTCGAGCGGGCGGCCGCGCAGCCGCGCGGTGTAGGTGCCCTCGTCGATCACCAGCTCACCGAGGGTGATCTTGCCGGTGTTCTCCGGGCTCGCGGCGCCGCCGTTGCGGCCGACCAGCAGCCGGAGCCTGGCGTCGAGCTCGGCCGGGCCGGTGCCGGGCAGCAGGATGTCGTCCAGACCCCAGTCGGCGTTCACCGCGACCAGCCCGCCCTCGGTCAGCACGGCGACGACCGGCACCGACGACCCGGTGCTGCCGAGCAGTCTGCACAGCCCGCGCGCCGCCGCCAGATCGGTGCGCGCGTCCACCAGGGCGACATCCGCGGTTCCGGCCTCGAGCAGCGAGGAGACCTCGGTCGGCGCCGGGCGCACGTGGTGCGCGAGCAACGCTAGCGAGGGCAGTACCGACTCGGGGTTGGGGTCGGAGGTCAGCAGGAGCAGCTCCACAAGCCCTCCTCCATCTCGTGGCGCGCGGACCGGTCGGCCGCATCGCCGGGTCCACATCGCATCATCACAGGTGATTCCGGGAGAAAGATTAGCGCGTCGGTCCCGATAGTCCGGGTTCACACGTCCCGGAGGCCCCGGAGCGGGTGCCGACCGGGCCGCCGCGACTAGGCTCGAGCCATGCGCAAGCTGATCATCGGGCTGCTGGTAATCGCGGGGCTGGTGGTGGTCGCCGACTTCGGGGTCGCCGCCTACACCGAGTACCGCGTGTCGCGCACGCTCCGCGACGGCGCCGACCTCAGCGCCGACCCGGAGGTCACCATCCACGGCTTCCCGTTCTTCGCCCAGGCGCTGGACGGCCGGTTCGAGACGGTCGACATCAGGGCCAGCGCCAAGCGGCCCGACCTGCCCGGCGAGATCGCGCTGGAGGCCACGCTCACCGGCGTGCACCTGGAGCTCGGCGACCTCTCCGACGGCCGGGTGCGCAACATCCCGGTCGAGCGGGTCGCCACCAGGATGCGGATCGAGCCCACCGAGCTCGGCAGGCTCTTCGGCATCCCGGACCTGCAGGTGCACTCCCGGCCCGCGGACAAGTCGGACGGCACCGGCGGCTCCGGCGGGTCGGGGATGACCACCGCGGGCGCGCTGGTGCTCACCGGGACGCTGCCCGAGCAGACCGGCGGGACGGCCGCCCCGTTCGGCGACGGCGAATCCGAGAAGGTCAGCGTGATGGCCGATCTGCTGCTCGACGGCGATCAGGTGCGGATCGTGGCGACCGGCATGTACAAGGGCACCCTCGCCGACGCCACCCCGACCGCCGTGGTGCCAGAGGCGGAACGCCCGGCGGTGCTCGAGCGCTTCACCCGTACCATCGACACCGAGGAGCTGCCCTTCGGCGTGCGGCCGACCGAGGCGTTCGCGCTCGGCGGTCAGATCGTGGTGGAGGGCCGCGGCGAGAACGTGACGATCGATCTGGATCGGCTCGGCATCGGGCGCCGCTGATCGGCTCCTCCCGCCCGTTCGTCCCCGGAGAAAGCCGTCATGATCGAGATCGTCGTTCTGGTTGTGGTCCTGCTCGCCGCCGCCGCGGTCGGGCTCGCGCTGCGGGCGCGCGAGGGCACGCTGCGCGACGCCGCCCCCAAGGCGGTGACCGGCCCCGGCTCCGCGACCGACCGCCGCACCGAGCTGCTCGCCGAGGTCGGCGTCACCGGCGCGGGCCCCGCGGTGCTGCACTTCTCCGCCGAGTGGTGCGGGCCGTGCGCGGCGGTGCGCCGGGTGGTGGCGGGCGTCACCGAGGATCTCTCGGCGACGCCGCAGGCCCCGCAGGACATCGAGGTCGATATCGACGCCGAGCCCGCGCTGGCCCGCGAGCTGAACGTGCTCTCGCTGCCGACCACCTTCGTCTTCGACGCCGAGGGCAGGGAGCGCTTCCGCATCTCCGGTGTCCCCAAGGCCGACGCACTGCGCTCCGCACTGGTTCCGCTCACCGCGTGAAGTAACTCTGACCTGGCCGGAAACCCCGATTACCAGGGTCTCGCGACGAATCTCCCGACGGACCCGGTAAACTTCGTGTCGTGCAATCCGACCACGAGCTGATGCTCACCCGACGCCGCACAGTCGATCTGTGTCGGCTCGGGGGTTGTTGCTGCCTGTGCCGCTGAGCGGTCGGCCCCCTCAGAATTCCTGATGCCGACCTGCGTTCACCGCGTGTGCGAATCCTCGATCCGCCGGTGAACGGGCCCGATCCCAACCCGATCCGCCACAGAACTCACGCGCAGGAGATTTCCTTGGTTTCCGAAGCCATCCCCACCCGCACGTCCACCGACGTGGTCGATGTCCGCGGCCCACGCTTCGCGGCCTGGGTCACCAGCGCCGTGCTGGTGCTGGTCCTCGTGCTCGCGGCCTTCTCCCCGCTCGCGGCGGCGATCGTGCTGGCGGCGCAGGCCGTCGTGTTCGCCGTCGGCGCCGCGGTGGGCCCGAAGGACAGCCCCTACGGGCGGATCTTCCGCGCGGTGGTCGCGCCGCGGGTCGGCCCGCCCACCGAGACCGAGCCGACGCCACCGCTGCGGTTCGCCCAATTGCTCGGCCTGGTCTTCAGCGCCGTGGGCCTGCTGGGTTTCCTGGCCGGCTCCCCCCTCGTCGGTGTGATCTTCACCGGCTTCGCCCTGTTCGCCGCGTTCCTGAACGCCGCGTTCGGGATCTGCCTCGGCTGCCGGATCTACCCCCTGGTCGCCCGATTCCGCCGGACCCCGGCACCGAACTGACTCAGCACGTTCGTCGAAAGGAAAGTGCACATGGCTCGCTCCGATGTCCTGGTCTCCGTGGACTGGGCCGAAGAGAACCTCAACGCCCCCGGCGTCGTCTTCGTCGAGGTCGACGAGGACACCTCCGCCTACGACGGCGGCCACATCGCGGGCGCTGTCCGGCTGGATTGGAAGACGGATCTGCAAGATCCGGTCCGGCGCGACTTCGTGAACCAGGAGCAGTTCTCCGACCTGCTCTCGGCGCGCGGCATCTCGAACGACGACGAGGTCGTGCTCTACGGCGGCAACAACAACTGGTTCGCGGCCTACGCGTACTGGTACTTCAAGCTGTACGGCCACAACAACGTCAAGCTGATCGACGGCGGCCGCAAGAAGTGGGAGCTGGACGGCCGTCCGCTCTCCACCGACGCGGTGAACCGCCCGGCCACCCAGTACAAGGCATCCGCGCCGGACCTGTCGATCCGCGCCTTCCGCGACGAGGTCATCGCCGCGATCGGCACCAAGAACCTGGTCGACGTGCGCTCGCCCGACGAGTTCTCCGGCAAGATCCTGGCCCCCGCGCACCTCCCGCAGGAGCAGAGCCAGCGCCCCGGCCACATCCCCGGCGCCATCAACGTGCCGTGGAGCAAGGCGGCCAACGAGGACGGCACCTTCCGGTCCGACGCCGAGCTGGCCGAGCTCTACAAGGAGGCCGGGCTGGACGGCGAGAAGGAGACCATCGCCTACTGCCGGATCGGTGAGCGCTCCTCGCACACCTGGTTCGTGCTGCAGGAGCTGCTCGGGCACCAGAACGTCAAGAATTACGACGGCAGCTGGACCGAGTACGGCTCGCTCATCGGTGCCCCCATCGAGCTGGGAGCGTGACGACCATGTGCTCAGCACCCACCCAGGGACAGGACATCCCGGCAGGCGTCGACGTCGAGAAGGAGACGGTCATCACCGGCCGCGTTCTCGCCGAGGACGGCCAGCCGGTCGGCGGCGCCTTCGTGCGGCTGCTCGACGGCAACGGTGACTTCACGGCCGAGGTCGTGGCCTCCGGCACCGGTGACTTCCGCTTCTTCGCGGCGCCGGGCAGCTGGACGCTGCGCGCGCTCTCCTCGACCGGCAACGGCTCCGCCGAGGTGGCGCCGGAAGGCGCCGGGATCCACAACGTGGACGTGACCGTCGCCAAGTGACGCGTTGCCGGACGGCCCCGGGTTCCGCGGAACCCGGGGCCGTCCGCATGTCCGGGGCCGTCCGCGCGGGCCTGCGGCCGGGCCGATAGACTCGCTCCGTGGTCCTCTTCTTCGAGCTTCTGCTGGTGGCCGTGTCCATCCTGATCGGATGGTTCGGCCTGTACGTCTTCTACCGGCTGTTCACCGAGTCATGAGCGAACTCGCGAGCGAGGGTCCGGATCCGAGCGAGCGAGCGAGTGACACGGAGAACGGTGTGGCGCCCGCCGCCCGGCTCAGCGGCGACGAAGCCGTCGCCGGTGCGGTCGAGCGGTCCAAGTCGACCAGCGGCCGGAACATTCCGACGCTGCCCGATCTCCCCTTGCCCGACGACACCGCGAACCTGCGCCTCGGCCCCGATCTGAACCCGGCCATGCTGGCGCTGCTCCCGATGGTCGGCGTGTGGCGCGGCGAGGGCGAGGGCAACGAGCCGGGCCGTGGTGACTACCGGTTCGGGCAGCAGATCGTCGTCTCGCACGACGGCGGCGAGTACCTGGCCTGGGAGTCCCGCTCCTGGTTCGTCGAGACCGACGGCTCCTACGGCGGCCCCGATCTGCGCGAGACCGGCTTCTGGCGGGTCGGCGTGGACGGCAAGGACGAGGTCATCGAGCTGCTGCTCACGCACAGCAACGGCATCGTCGAGCTCTTCTACGGCCACGCGCTCACCCAGTCGTCCTGGGAGCTCGCCACCGACGTGGTGATCCGCAGCCAGTCCGGCATCGTCGTCGGCGGCGCGAAGCGGCTCTACGGCATCGTCGAGGGCGGCGACCTGGCCTACGTCGAGGAGCGCGTCGTCGCTGACGGCCCCCTCCAGCCCCGCCTCTCCGCCCGCCTCCAGCGCTACGTCGGCTGAGGTCTTCGTCCCCGAAAAAGGGACGACCCCCGAGCTGTGCGGTGCCGACTCGGTCGGTGCCGCTCCCGGACGGACTGGCCGGGGGCTCGGGGGCCGGGTGACTGCCTGGAATTCGCTCGCGCAACGCGTAGGGAATTCCCGCAGCGGTGGCGCTAGCTGACAGCCACCTCACGTGTCCTTGAACTATGCATTCTGGGAACCACCTCCTTCCTCGTGTACCACCGAATCTAGTAGCGGTTCAGGAAACCGGCAACAGGTTTTCGCCGAGGGCGGACAGGCGCAGGACCAGGTCGGCGCGGTGGGTGTCCGGCAGCTGGTGGGTGACCACGACGACGGTGCGGCCGGGGGGCACCAGGGGGTCGTCCGGGTCGAGCAGGCGGCGGAGCAGGGCCGCGCCCGCTTCGGCCTCCAGGTGCTCGGTGGGTTCGTCGAGGAGCAGGACCTCGGCGGGGGCGAGCAGGGCGCGGGCCAGCAGGAGCCTGCGGCGCTGGCCGCCGGAGACCGCGGCGGCGCCACCGGTGAGGACGGTGTGCAGGCCGTCGGGGAGGGTCGTCAGCCAGTCGCCGAGGCCGACCGCGCGGAGCGCCTCGGTGGCCTCGGGCTCGGTGATGTCGCCGCGGGCGACGCGGAGGTTCTCCAGGATCGAGGTGCCGAAGAGGTGGGCGTCCTCGGCGAAGAAGGTGGTGCCCGGTTCGGGGGTGCCGAAGAGGCCCGCCCAGTGCATGAGCAGGGTGGTCTTGCCCGCGCCGCTGGGGCCGATGACGGCGATCCGCTTCGCGTCGCGGGGGCGTTCGGGGAGCCGCGGGGCGGACCGCATCGGATCGGCTGCCGACGCATCGTCGGGCGGGTCGAGCGCGCGGAGCCGGTGCAGGGCGGCGCGGCCGGTGGTGAGGGCCTGGGCGGCCGCGGGGAGGGCGGCCACCGCCTCGAAGGCGGAGAGCGGGACCAGGACGAGCATGGTGAGCGCCATCGGGGTCATCCCGGCGGGGGTGCCGCCGGTGGGGCCGTACACGGCCAGCCCGGTGAGCAGGGCGCCGAGCACGCTGACGCCGATGCTCGCCGGTAGCGCGGCGGCCGCCCACGCGCTGCGCGAGGCGGCGCGGTCCTCGGCGGCGACGGCGCGGGTGCCTGCGGCGGCGGCCGCGGCCATGGCCTCCGGGAGGCGGCCTGCGACCCGGAGCTCCGGCGCGTGGTCGAGCACGGTGACGGCGCGGGCGGTGAACTCGGCGCGGTCGGCGCGCACCGCCCGCTCGGCGTCGGCGGCCGCGGTGGCGGCGAGCCACGGCGCGAGCAGCGCGGAGACCAGCAGTGCCGCCGCGAGGACCAGGGCGGCGAGCGGGGCGAGCAGGGCGAGCAGCAGGACGGCGGCGGCCGAGAGCACCAGCGCCACCGCACACGGCACGACGGCGCGGACCACGACGGCGCCGAGGTCGTCGATGTCGGCGCCGATGCGCACCAGCAGGTCGCCACGGCGCAGCACGGTGGCGTCGGCGCGGTCGCGGCGGCGCAGCCAGCTCCGCGAGCCGGCCAGGGTGCGGTAGGTGGCGGTGCGGGCGGTGTTCTGCGCGCGCAGCGCGACATCGTGGGTGGCGAGGCGCTCCAGGTAGCGGCAGAGGCCGCGCGAGATTCCCAGCGCGCGCACGGCCACCACGGCGACGGTGAGGTCGAGGACCGGCGGCATCTGCCAGGCCCTGGCGATGAGCCAGGCCGCGAGGGCGGCGAGGGCGAGGCCGCTGCCGAGCGCGAGCACACCCCAGGCGATGGCGGTGCCGAGGCGCCAGGGGTTCCAGGCGAGTAGTTCACGCAGATCTCGCAGGTCTGCGCGGAGCCGCCGGATCGCGCCCGCGCTCACGGGACCACCTCCCCGACCCGTGCCGCCACCTCGACCACGACATCGCCCGCGGCGAGCACCGACTCCCGGTGCCCGACCACGACGACCGTCGCCCCCGCGGCGGCCCGCTCGCGCAGGGCGGCGAGGACCGCCGCCTCGCTCGCGGCGTCGAGGTGGGCGGTCGGCTCGTCGAGCAGGAGGACGGGACGATCCGCGCAGAGCACGCGGGTCAGCGCGAGCCGCTGGCGCTGGCCGAGCGAGAGCCCGGCGCCGCCGACGCCGACGACGGTGTCCCAGCCGTTCGGGAGCTCGGCCAGCACCGCGTCGAAACCGGTTGCCGCACAGGCAAGGTCGAGATCGACCGGGTGCGCGCCGAGCAGCTCCAGATTCTCCCGCAGGGTGCCTGGCACCAGAACGGGCCGCTGCGGCAGCCAGGCCAGCCGGGACCACCACTGCTCGGGATCGAGCCCGGCCACCTCGGTGCCGTCCACCGTCACCCGGCCGGAGTCCGGCGCGGCGAGGCCGAGCATCACCTGCAGCGCGGTCGACTTACCGCACCCGTTCGGCCCGGTCAGCACCGTCACCGCACCCGGCCGCAGCACGGCGGAGAGCGCGCAGGGCGCCGCCCCGGAGCGGCTGTCGACGGAGAGCCGCTCCAGCTCGATCACCGCCGGAGCCACCACCCGCTCCACGCGCCGCACGGCCGTCGCGGCCGCCGTGCGGGAACCGGCCGCACCACCGGAACCCCCCGGCTCCGAGCCGAGCACCGCGAAGGCGCGATCGGCCGCCGCCATCCCGTCCTGCGCGGCGTGGAACCGCTCCCCCACCGTGCGCAGCGGCAGGTACACCTCCGGCGCCAGGATCAGCGCGACCAGCCCGGCGTACAGCCCCATCTCGCCGAAGACCAGCCGCAGCCCGATCGAGACCGCCACCAGCGCCACGCTCAGCGTGGCGAGCAGCTCCAGCACCGCCGAGGAGAGGAAGGCGACGCGCAGCGTGCGCATGGTGCGCACCCGCAGCGACTCGCCGAGCTCGGCCACCACCCCGGCTATGCTGCGCGCGCCGCCCTCCCGGCCGAGCGCGCGCAGCGTCGGCATCCCGGCGAAGAGGTCGAGCACCTGGTCGGAGAGGCGGGTGGTGGCGGCGAGGGTGGCCGCCGCCCGCCCCTGCGTGAGCAGCCCGATGAGCACCATGAAGATCGGGATGAGCGGCAGCGTGACCAGCACGATCCCGCCGGAGAGCGGGTCGTGCAGCGCGATCACCGCCAGCACGATGGGCGGGACCGGCACGGCGAGCAGCAGCGCCGGCAGGTACCCGGTGAGGTACCCGCGCAACCCGCCGAGCCCGGTGCCGACCACGACGGCCAGCTCGGTGCGGTGCCGCTCGAGTTCGCGCGGCGGCAGCGCGGTGCCCGCGGCGAGCACGGCCCGCTCCAGCTCGGCGACCACGCTCGCCCCGGCCCGGTGCGCCAGCCGGGACTGCCACCAGGTGACAACGGCCCGTCCGGTGAGCGCGGCGGCGAGTGCGAGCAGCTCCGGTGTCCAGGCGCCGAAGCTGCGGGCAGCCGGGTCGGTGATCACCCCCGCCAGCACCCGCGCCAGCGCCACCGCGGTGACCACGATGGCGACCGTGGTGAGCACCGAGAACGCGACGGTGAGAACGAGATACGGCCGAGCCGACCGCGCATACCGCCACAGCCGGGGATCGATCGGCGCGCGGCGCGCCATCACTCCGCGCCTGTTCCGCGCGAGCGGGGCGCCGCGTCGCCGCGCTCGGCGCCCGCCTCCCGGCCCGGCCCGTTCATGCGCTCGGCGCGCGGCGCGGCAGCCCCGTGTGCGGCGGGATCTGGTCGACCGTGATGCGCTTGCGGAAGACCCAGTACGTCCACCCCTGGTAGAGCAGCACCACCGGGGTCACCGCGATCGCCGCCCAGCTCATGATCTTGAGCGTGTACGGCGTCGACGACGCGTTCTGCACGGTGAGCGACCACGCCGGGTCCAGCGTCGATGGCAGCACGTCCGGGAAGAGCGAGCCGAAGAGCAGCGCGGTGGCCGCGGCGACGGCGAGCGTGCTGCCGGTGAAGGCGATCCCGTCCCGCTGCGCCAGGCCCGCGGCGGCGCTCCCGACCAGGCCGAGCACCGCGAGCCCGAGCGGAAGCCAGGTCCAGTTCGCGCCGTAGGCGAGCTGGGTCCAGAGCCCGAAGCCGCCGACGATCAGCGCGGCGGGCACCAGCAGCAGCCTGACCACCCGCTGCGCGTCGGCCCGCACCTCGCCGCCGGTCTTGAGCACCAGGAAGGTGGCGCCGTGCAGCGCGAAGAGCACGGCGGTGGCGAGCGCGCCGAGCAGCGCGTACGGGCTCAGCAGGTCGAGGAACGAGCCGACGAGTTGCTTGTCGGCGTCGAGCGGGACGCCGCGCACCACGTTCGCGAAGACCCAGCCCCAGGCCAGCGCGGGTACCCAGGAGCCGAAGGCGATGCCGAGATCACAGCGCCGCCGCCACACCGGATCGTCGATCTTGCCGCGGTACTCGATCGCGCAGATCCGCAGGATCAGCGCGACCAGCACCAGCAGCAGCGCGAAGTAGAACCCGGAGAACAGGCTGGCGTACCACTCCGGGAAGGCGGCGAAGAGCGCGCCGCCCGCGGTGATCAGCCAGACCTCGTTGCCGTCCCAGACCGGGCCGATGGTGTTGAGCACCACCCGGCGCCTGGTGTCCGAGCGCCTGCCGAGCGGGTGCATGAGCATGCCGACGCCGAAGTCGAACCCCTCCAGCACGAAGTAGCCGGTGAAGAGCACGCCGATCAGGACGAACCAGAACTCCTGCAGATTCATCGTCGGCTCCTAGTAGGCGAAGGACAGCTGGCGGACGGGTTCGTCCTCATCGGACGCGGACTCCTCCGGCGGCGGCTTCGGCTGCTCCGGCCCGGCCATCGCGTACCGCCGCATGAGGTAGAACCAGACCACCGCGAGCGCGCCGTACAGCAGGGTGAAGACCGCGAGCGAGATCCAGACGGTGCTCGCCGGGTGGTGCGAGACGCCCTCCTGCACGGTGAGCCGCAGGTTGGGGTCACCGGTCGGATTAGGCACGACCACCCAGGGTTGGCGCCCCATCTCGGTGAAGACCCAGCCCGCGCTGTTCGCCAGGAACGGCGTCGGGATGGCGGCGATGCCGAGCCACCCGAACCAGCGCTGGTGCGGCACCCGCCCGCCGCGGGTGAGCCAGAGCCCGACCACGCAGAGCAGCGCCGACCCGCCCGCCAGCCCGATCATGGCGCGGAACGCCCAGTAGGTGACGAAGAGGTTGGGCCGGTAGTCGCCGGGGCCGAACTGGTCGACGTAGGACTGCTGCAGGTCGACGACGCCGTCCAGGGTGACGTCGGTGAACCTCCCCTCGGCCAGCCAGGGCAGCACGAACGGCACCTCGATCACGTGCGTCACGCTGTCGCAGTTGTTGTGCGTGCCGACGGTGAGCACGGAGAAGTCCGGGTCGGTTTCGGTGTGGCACAGCGATTCCGCGGAGGCCATCTTCATCGGCTGCTGCTGGAACATGAGCTTGCCCTGCACGTCACCGGTGTAGATCAGCGCGACCCCGGCGAGCGCGACCACCACCAGCGAACCCCGCGCGACCGGGCGCCACATGGCACGCGCCTCCGCCAGCTTCGCCGGGTCGCCGCTGCGGGCGTTGCGCACCATCCACCAGCCGCCGATCCCGGCGACGAAGGTGCCCGCCGTGAGGAACGAGCCGGCCACCACGTGCGGGAAGGCCGCCAGCGCGGTGTTGTTGGTGAGCAGCTCGACGATGCTGGTGAGCTCGGCGCGGCCGGTCTCCGGGTTGTACCTGGCGCCGACCGGGTGCTGCATGAAGGAGTTGGCCGCGATGATGAAGAAGGCGGAGGCGTTCACGCCGATCGCGACCAGCCAGATGGTGGCCAGGTGCACCAGCCGGGGCAGCCTGCTCCAGCCGAAGATCCACAGCCCGAGGAAGGTCGACTCCAGGAAGAAGGCGACCAGCCCCTCCAGCGCCAGCGGCGCGCCGAACACGTCGCCGACGAAGCGGGAGTACTCGCTCCAGTTCATCCCGAACTGGAATTCCTGCACGATTCCGGTGGCGACGCCGAGCGCGAAGTTGATCAGGAAGAGCTTCCCGAAGAACTTGGTCAGCCGGTACCAGTGTTCCTTGCCCGTGATCACCCACGCCGTCTGCATCCCGGCGACCAGCGGCGCGAGGCCGATGGTGAGCGGCACGAAGAGGAAGTGATAGACGGTGGTGATCCCGAACTGCCATCGCGACACGTCCAGCGCGCTCACCGTGACCTCCTACCAGCCGATTTGTCTACGACACTCTGTAGTAAGGCTACGTGCGCGAGCGCCACGCACCAATCATCGTGACGCGAATCGCTGTCGGCGTCACGCAGCGCGGCCGGTCGGGTCCATCGGCGCCGGAAACTCCGGGCGCCGGGCCGGGTTCACCAGTCGCCGATGGCCCCCGCCCGCGCGACCCCGCGGTCGACCAGTTCGATGATCTCCTCGGTGCTGTCCGCCGCCATCAGCCGGATGCCGTCCAGCTGGGCGACCCTGGCCGCGAGCGTGATGCTGGAGAGCAGCCAGATGCTGTCGCAGACGAAGAGGTCGGCGGTCCAGAGCGGCTCGTACTTGACCTCCCAGCCCGCCTTGCGGGCCTCGTTGAACAGCGCCCGCTGGGTGACGCCGGGCAGCACGCCGTTCTTGGCGGGCGGGGTGATCAGCGTCTTGTCCCGCGCGATCACGATGGTCGAGCGCGGCCCCTCCAGCACCCGGTTCTCGGTGCTGGTGAAGATCACGTCGTCGGCGCCCTGCCGGTGCGCGAAGCGCAGCGCGGCCATGTTGGTGGCGTAGGAGAGCGTCTTGGCGCCGAGCAGCTGCCAGGGCGCGGCCTGGGCCAGATCGATGGAGATGCCGCGGACCAGGCTCACCACCTTGATGCCATCGGTGCGGGCCTTCTGCACGCGGGCGGGCACCGGGCTCACCGTGAGGAACGCGGTCGGGACCGGGACCGCGGCGGCGAGCTCGCCCGAGGTCACCGAATCGGGCACCTCGGTGAATTCGCTCTCCCGGCCGCGGGTCAGCACCAGGCGCAGCACGCCCTCTTCCTCGTCGCCCCATTCCTTGGCCGCGATCTCGGCCGCCGCCCGCCACCGGCTCAGCTCCAGCTCGGGTAGTTCCAGCGCCTGGGCGGAGCGGCGCAGCCTGCCCAGGTGGAACTCGATCGCACACGGGCTGCCGTTCCGCACCAGCACCGTTTCGAAGACACCGTCGCCGCGCAGAACACCGATGTCGTCGGCAAACAACAACGGCGCGTCCGCATCCTGGACCGCGCCGTCGAGTGTCACAAGAACTCGATCCGCCATGGGTAGGAGCGTAGGCAATTCGGGCAGGTAATGCCTACGGTGCGCTCGAGTTGATCGCTCCATCGGCGCGTGTCGCCAACATATTTGATGATTTCGTGATAGCAGCAGGACATTCCTTGTCATGTCCGCTATCCGAAGCGGCCCGAATGACCCGATGCCGGTATGCCACGTACAGTGGTTTTGTGGTTCCTGTGCCAAGTCCTCTTTTGGGTGTTCCCGGAGCCGTCGCGGGGGTGCCCGGTTCGCCGGATGCCGCCGTCGCCTGGCACTACGGCGACCCGTTCGCCGAGCAGCGCGCCGCGGCCAGGCGGGTGGCGATCGTGGATCGCTCGCACCGCGCCGTCGGCGCCATCACCGGTAAAGAGCGGCTGACCTGGCTGCACACCATCACCAGTCAGCACGTGGCCGGGCTGGCCGACGGTGAGTCGGCGGAGAATCTGGATCTGGATCTGAACGGCCGGGTACAGCACCACTTCGTGCTCACCGAGCTGGCCGAGACCGTATGGATCGATACCGAGGCCGAGCGCGGCCCCGATCTGCTCGGCTTCCTGACCAAGATGGTCTTCTGGGCCGACGCCGAGCCCAGGGACGCCGCCGACCACGCCGTGCTCACCCTGCTCGGCCCCGAGGTGGAGACGCTCACCGGCGCGCTCGGGGTGGCCGAACTGCCCGCCGTGTACCGCGCGGTCCCGCTGGCGGGCGGCGGCTTCCTGCGCCGCATGCCGTGGCCGGGCGAGCACTCGTACGACCTGGTGATCCCACGTGCGCAGCTCACCGAGGTATGGTCCGCACTGACCGCGGCAGGCGCCACCCCGGCGGGCATGTGGGCCTTCGAGGCGCTGCGCGTCGAGTCGCTGCGCCCCCGGCTCGGCCTCGACACCGACGACCGCACGATCCCGCACGAGGCACGCTGGATCGGCGACCGCTCCGAGGCGGGCGCGGTGCACCTGGACAAGGGCTGCTACCGCGGCCAGGAGACCGTCGCCCGGGTGCACAATCTGGGCAAGCCGCCGCGCCACCTGGTGCTGCTGCACCTGGACGGCTCCGCCGACGAGCGCCCGGAGCCCGGCACCGACATCACCGCCGACGGCCGCGCGGTCGGCAGGCTCGGCACCGTCGTCGACCACTTCGAGCTCGGGCCGATCGCGCTCGCCCTGGTGAAGCGGGCCGTCCCGGCCACAACCGCGCTGGTGGCGGGCACCGCGGCGGCCGCGATCGACCCCGACTCGGTGCCGACGGACGACCGCCCGCAGGCGGGCAGGCTCGCAATCGACCGGCTGCGCGGGCGCTGATGCGCGGCGGTGACACCGGCCGCGTGCTCGCGGTCTGCGTCGTGCACGCGGAGCTGGAGGTGCCCGGCCGGGTCGGGCGCAGCGCCATCGACAAGCGGCCGGTCGCGGGGCGGGTCGAGGTCGGCCCGCTCGGGCTCGCCGGCGACCACGTCTGCAACACCGCGCACCACGGCGGGCTGAACCAGGCCGTCTACGCTTACGCCGACCAGGACGCGCGCCGCTGGGAGGCGGAGCTGGGCCGGGTGCTGCCGCACGGCTGGTTCGGCGAGAACCTGCGGGTCGATGGCCTCCCCCTCTCGGACGCGGTGCTCGGCGCCCGGCTCCGGATCGGTACCGCGCTGCTCGAGGTGAGCGCGCCGCGGGTGCCCTGCGCGACCTTCCAGCACTGGTCCGGCGAGCGGCAGTGGGTCAAGCGGTTCGCGCTGCGCAGCGACACCGGGTGCTACTTCCGGCTGCTGGCGGCGGGCACCGTCGGCGCGGGCGACGAGGTGCTGGTCGAGTACGTCCCCGAGCACGGCATCACCGTCCGCGATGTCTTCACCGGCGCGGACCCGGAGCGGCTGACCCGGCTGCTGGAGCTGGAGCCGACCGCGTCGGACGACATCCGCGCGCAGGTCGAGCGGCACCTCGGACGCCGCGCACGGGAGGCAACGGGATGAGCGCGTCAGGCCCGGAGGCGGTAGCGGAGCGTAGCCACGGCGGACCCTCGCTCATCTCGCGGGAGGGCGCCGCGTGAGCGTCGAGCTGGTCGAGGTCGTGCGGTCGGGGTTCCGCGAGTGCGTGCACCGGGGGTCGGTGGTGCTGCTCGGCACGGACGGCGAGGTGCAGTTCGAGCTCGGCGAGGTACACGGCCCGATCTACCCGCGCTCGACCAACAAGCCGCTGCAGGCACTGGCCCTGCTCCGCAACGGCTTCACCCCGGCCGACGACGCCGAGCTGGCGATAGCCATCGCCTCCCACTACGGCGAGCCCGACCAGGTGGCGGCGGTCCGGCGCCTGCTCGAGCGGAACGGTTTCACCGAGGACGATTTGGAGTGCCCGCCCGACCTCCCGCTCGGCGAGCTGCCGCGGGCCCTGCTCCTCGCCGCGGGCGAGCAGCCGAGCCGGATCCTGATGAACTGCTCGGGCAAACACGCGGCCATGCTCGCCACCTGCGCCGCCAACTCCTGGCCGACCAGGGGTTACCCGGACCGCGCGCACCCGCTGCAGCAGGCCGTGCTCGAGACCATCGCCGACGTCACCGGCGAGCCGGAGACCGACCTCGGCATCGACGGCTGCGGGTTGCCGATCGTCCCGGTCTCGCTGGTGAACCTGGCCCGCGCCTTCGCCACCCTGGTCACCGCCGCCCCGCATACCCCCGAGCGGCGTGTCGCGCAGGCGATTCGCGCCCATCCGCGCGTGATTTCCGGCACCGCCGCCCCCGACCTGCTCCTGATGTCGGAGACGCCCGGGCTGGTCTGCAAGATCGGCGCGGACGGCGTGCACGCGGGCGCGCTCCCGGACGGGCGGGCCTTCGCCTACAAGGTCGAGGACGGCGCCGAGCGCGCGCGGATGCCGCTGACGCTGGCGATTCTGCGCCGGCTGGGCGTGCCGTGGACCGACCGGCTCGCGGAGCTGGCCGCCCCGCCGATCCTCGGCGGCGGTGCCAGGGTCGGCGTCATCCGCGCCATCCCCGGAGTGCTGTAGCTTTCCGCGGCCGCGGCGACGGCGGGGCAAACGGCGGGCGGCGCCGGAATCTTCGCCCACTCGTGGGAGCGCGGGGGCCTGACACACGCTAAAGTGTCTGTCAGGAAGAGTATTAATTCGAACGGGGCCGCCAACACACCCCAGGCCGCCCCGCATTGACGCGAGGGGGTTCAGCCATGGGCCGTGGCCGGGCTAAGGCAAAGCAGACCAAGGTCGCGCGCGAGCTGAAGTACAGCTCGCCGTCAACCGACTTCACGAGCCTTCAGCGAGAGCTCTCGAACGGCACCGACCTGCACTACCACCGACCCAACGGTGGTGGCGTGTTGCCCGATGAGCACGACGCCGACGAGTCCCCGTCCCGCTGGAACAGCGACGACGACGACTACGACGACTGGCGCCGCTGACCGTACGTACGCGAAGGGGGAGGCCGATGGGCTTCCCCCTCGACCGCGTTCGGACACGGTTACGGCGCGGTCGAGATGGCTCGCACGGATGGCCCGCATCGCACGATGCGGGCCCCGTCATTTCTCCGGTCGATACAGCTCGGACCGATTCGGTCAGGATCTAGAAGCGCGGGTGCTCGCCGACCAGCACCGAACGCGGCGCGTCGGCATCCTTGCTGCGGCTCACCGAACCCAGTGTCCAGCAATCGATGTGCCGCGCGGTGAGCACGGCCAGCGCCCGGTCGACATCTTCGGGGGCGACCACCGCGACCATGCCGACGCCCATGTTGAACGTCTTCTCCATCTCGGTGCGCTCGACCCGGCCACGCTGCGCGATCATCTTGAAGACCGGCGCCGGGCTCCAGGTGCCGCGATCCAGCTCGGCGACCATGCCCTGCGGCAGCACCCGGCCCAGGTTGGCGGCCAGCCCGCCGCCGGTGACGTGCGCGAAGGTGCGCACATCGGTCTCGGCGACCAGCGCCAGGCAGTCCTTGGCGTAGATCCGGGTCGGCTCGAGCAACTCTTCGCCGAGCGTCCGGCCGAACTCCTCGACGTGCCCGGTCAGGCTCATCCGGTCGATCTCCAGCAGCACCTTGCGGGCCAGGCTGTAGCCGTTGGAGTGCAGCCCGGAGGCGCCCATGGCGATCACCACGTCGCCGGAGCGCACCCGCTCCGGGCCGAGCACGGCGTCCGCCTCGACCACGCCGACGCCGGTCGCGGAGAGGTCGTAGTCGTCCGGGTCCATCAACCCGGGGTGCTCGGCGGTCTCCCCGCCGAGCAGCGCGCAGCCCGCCTTCACGCAGCCGTCGGCGATGCCGGAGACCAGCTCCGCGACCCGCTCCGGGACGACCTTGCCGACCGCGATGTAATCCTGCAGGAACAGCGGCTCGGCGCCGCAGACCACCAGGTCGTCGACGACCATGGCGACCAGATCCAGCCCGACGGTGTCGTGCTTGTCCAGCGCCTGCGCGACCGCCAGTTTGGTGCCGACGCCGTCGGTCGAGGCGGCGAGCAGCGGCTCCCGGTACCCGCTCTTCAGCGCGAACAACCCGGCGAAGCCACCGAGGCCGCCCTGCACCTCGGGGCGGCTCGCCTTCTTCGCCAATGGCCCGAACAATTCGACGGCGCGGTCACCGGCTTCGATGTCCACACCGGCCGCGGCGTAGGAAGCACCGTTACCACTGGGGGTCTGTTCAGTCATTTTCGGGAAGAGCTCCAAACCGAATCGGCGGATAGATGCCAGCTCACGCTACCGGAGCGGAATAACGGGCACGCAGCGGTATCGCACCCCGGTTCGTCACCCGCGCACCGCACGGCCGGTCGGTCAGGGCCTGCTCAGCGCGCTCGCGTTCGCGTTCTCCCGGAGCAGTGCCGCCTCCGGCTTGCCGCTCAGCATGCCCTCCAGCAGGTTCTTGCCGATGGCGGCCTCGTGCGGCAGCGGGATCGGGTAGTGGCCGTCGAAACAGGCGCTGCAGAGCCTGCTGCGCGGCTGCTCGGTGGCGGCGATCATCCCGTCCAGCGAGATGTAGCCGAGGGTGTCGGCGCCGATCGAGCGGCGCACCCCCTCCACCATGTCGCGGAAGACCTCGGACTCCGGGTCGTTGGAGCCGGCGGCGCCGTCCGGCAGCCCGGCGCCGTTGGCGATGAGCTCGGCCCTGGAGGCGAAGTCGATGCCGTAGAAGCACGGCCACTTGACCGGCGGCGAGGCGATCCGCACGTGGATCTCCAGCGCGCCGGACTCGCGCAGCATGCGGATGAGGGCGCGCTGGGTGTTGCCGCGGACGATGGAGTCGTCCACCACGATCAGCCGCTTGCCCCTGATCACCTCGCGCAGCGGGTTCAGCTTGAGCCGGATGCCGAGCTGCCTGATGGTCTGGCTCGGCTGGATGAAGGTGCGGCCGACGTAGGCGTTCTTCATCAGCCCCTGGCCGTAGGGCACCCCCGAGCCCTGCGCGTAGCCGACCGCGGCCGGGGTGCCCGACTCCGGCACCGGGATCACCAGGTCTGCCTCGACCGGGTGCTCCTTGGCCAGCCTGCGGCCGATGTCGACCCGGGTGGAGTGCACCGAGCGGCCCGCGATGGTGGAATCCGGCCTGGCCAGGTAGACGTACTCGAAGACACAGCCCTTCGGCTCCGGCGCGGCGAAGCGCATGGAGCGCACGCCGTCGGCGTCGATGGCGAGCAGCTCGCCCGGCTCGATCTCGCGGACGAAGGCGGCGCCGACGATGTCGAGCGCGGCGGTCTCGCTGGCGACCACCCAGCCGCGGTCGAGCCTGCCGAGCACCAGCGGGCGCACCCCGTGCGGGTCACGGGCGGCGTAGAGCGTGTGCTCGTCCATGAAGGTCAGGCAGAAGGCGCCGCGCAGCGTCGGCAGCAGCTCCATGGCGGCCTGCTCGATGCTGGAGTCGGCGGCGGCGTGCGCGAGCAGCGCCGTCATCACGTCCGAGTCGGAGGTGGCGGCGATCGGGGCGGGCTTGCTGTCGCCCGCCGGGCGGCGGCCGAGCAGCCCCTGCTCCCTGGCGCGCTCGTTCAGCTCGGCGGTATTGACCAGGTTGCCGTTGTGCCCGAGCGCGAGCCCGGAGCCGACGGCGGTGGTGCGGAAGATCGGCTGCGCGTTCTCCCAGGTGGTGGAGCCGGTGGTGGAGTACCGGCAGTGCCCGATGGCGACGTGGCCGGGCATGGCGGCCAGCGTCTGCTCGTCGAACACCTGGCTGACCAGGCCGAGATCCTTGAAGACCAGGATCTGCTGACCGTCCGAGACGGCGATTCCCGCCGCCTCCTGCCCGCGGTGCTGGAGGGCGTAGAGGCCGTAGTAGCTCAGCTTCGCGACGTCTTCGCTCGGCGCCCAGACCCCGAAAACGCCGCACTCCTCGCGCGGCTCGTTCTCGTCCTGATCATGGGCGGCGGCCGGCGGCGGGACCGGGTTGGGGGTGGATAGATCGCTGTCGACCGGAAAGTCGGCGTTGGTCACCGTTCGCTCCCTGTTCGGGCGGGCTTGGGGCGACCGCCATTCTACGGCCAGCCCCGCTGGTGGCAGGCGGCGCGGCGGCGCGGAGCGTTCCGCGTCACGATGACCGCGGAACCGCCGGTTCCACCTGTTACCGTGCTGCGGTGACCACGCCCGACCAGCCCGGTAAGCCGGAAGACCCCGCCGGATCAGGCAATTCGGCCGATTCGGTCCAGGTTCCGGCGACCGGCGGCAGCACGCCGCGGAGCCTGCTCGGCTGGGCCAGGATGACCGGTGCGCCTGTGGTGGTACTCACGTTGCTCACGGCGCTGCTCGGCGTGATGTACCTCGGCTACGTCGCCGACCCGGAGGAGAACCTGCACGACTTCCCGATCGCCCTGGTGAACCAGGACCTCGGCGACGTGCTCGACACCGGCGGCGGGCAGCAGCAGGTGAACTTCGGCAGGCAGGTGACCGACGGCATCGTCGCCGCGATCCCCACCGACAAGGTCGAGCTGCACGTCGTCGGGATCAGCGAGGCCGAGCGGCTGCTGCAGACCGGGCAGGTCTACGGCGCCGTCGTCATCCCCAGCGACTTCAGCAAATCGCTCGGCATCCTCGGTATCGGCAGCGTGGTGCCCGGCGACATCCAGCGGCCCATCGTGACCATCGAGACCAACCCGCGCGCGGGCGCCTACAGCACCCAGGTTGTGCTCCGGATCGCCGACGAGATGCTGGTCCGGGTGAACGATCAGGTCGGGCGGCAGCTCACCGACCAGGTGAACGCGCAGCTGGCGGCGAGCCCGCCGGGCGCGCAGAAGACCGAGCTGACCGGCGCCGCGCGGGTGGTGCTGCGCGAGCCGATCGACGTGCTGGTGCAGCAGTACCACCCGCTGCCGAACGGCACCGGCCAGGGGCTGACGGCCTTCTTCTACGCGCTGCTCCTGCTGCTCGCCGGCGTGGTCGGCGCGATGGTCATCCACACCATGGTCGATGCCCAGCTCGGCTTCGTGCCCACCGAGTACGGCCCCTGGTATGTGCACTATCCGCCGACCCCGATCACCCGATTCCGGACCGTGCTGCTCAAGTGGGGCGTGATGGCGGTCGCCGCGGCCATCGTCTCCGGGGTCTTCCTGCTCACCGCGCACCTGCTCGACCTGCCGCTGAGCCACGGGCTCGCGCTCTTCCTCTACAGCTGGCTCGCCATCGCGGCGGTCGGCATCACCGGCATCTCCATGCTGGCGGCGATCGGCTCGGCCGGGCTGCTCGCCAACCTGATCCTCTTCGTCGTGCTCGGGCTGCCCTCCTCCGGCGGGACGGTGCCGATCGAGGCGACGCCGCCGTACTTCGCCTGGCTGGCCACCTTCGAACCGATGCACCAGGTGTTCCTCGCCATCCGCGCGATCCTGTACTTCGACGCGAGCGGCCCGGCCGGGCTCACCCGCGGAGTCTGGATGACAATCCTCGGGCTCGGCATCGGGCTGGTCTTCGGCGCGGTGGTGACCCGGTTCTACGACCAGAAGGGGCTGCACCGGAAGAACGTGCTGAACCGGGGCGCCGCTACAGCCGGGTGACCGGCAGCCAGTGCGCCACCTCGGCGGCCCGGCTGCCGGAGGCGGTGACGGCGCCGCTCTCGGTGGCCGCCGCGAAGGTCAGCAGGCCGGTGGCGAGCAGGAGCCAGGTGCGCGGGTCGGTCTCGACCACGTTCGGCGGGGTGCCGCGGGTGTGCCGCGGGCCGTCGACGCACTGCACCGCGACGTAGGGCGGCACCCTGACCTCGACCGAATGGCCGGGGGTTGCCTGGGCCAGCGTGCGGGCGGTGGCGCGGACGGCGGCGCCGAGCTGCGCGCGGGCCGGGGCGGGGGTGCTCTCGTCGAGCAGCCAGTCGCGCACCGCGGCGGTGGCGGCGCGGAGTTCGTTCGGGTCGACGGTGGAGCGTCCTGGCACGTCGCGAGGTTACCCGGCGGCGGTCGCGGGCTTCGCGCGCGACCGGGCCAGCCGGGGGGTGATGGCGCCGCCCGCGTTCAGGGCGTAGTGCAGCAGGGCGGGGGCGGTCGCGCTGCCGCTGCTCCGGCGCAGCGCGCCGAAGACCAGCCCGGCCGCCGTGGTGGCGGCGACGGTGGGCAGGATCGGGTCGCCCGCGGCGCGAGCGGGGGCGATGTGCCAGAGGCCGAAGACGAGGGCGGTGAGCGGGGTGCCCGCGATGCCGTCGAGCGTGCCGCGAAAGATCAGCTCCTCGGAGTAGACGGTGCCGAGCGGGATGTGCACGCCGATCCACTCGGCGACGGAGACACCCGGCGCCC
Source organism: Nocardia asteroides (assembly GCF_021183625.1). Classification (NCBI taxonomy): domain Bacteria; kingdom Bacillati; phylum Actinomycetota; class Actinomycetes; order Mycobacteriales; family Nocardiaceae; genus Nocardia; species Nocardia asteroides. The sequence goes on along the minus strand of NZ_CP089214.1, from coordinate 4,449,827 downwards.
GGTCCGGGGTGCCGGCCAGGATCCGGCGAGTCGGCGAGAAGGTCAGGGCTGCGCCGTAGCCGGCGAGGACCGCAGCGGCGGCACCGAATCCCCGGCGCCATCCGGCCGGCGCCCGCCAGCGGGGTTGTCCGGCGCAGAGCCGCGCGTACCCCGTCGCGAAGGCGACGTTCGCGGCGGTGCGTCCGCGAATGTCGAGCCCGAGCCGCGGCAGTACCGCGTCGTGCCACACGAGCGGCGCGGCCACCGCGAGCAGCGCCCGGCCCCGGCTCGCCGCGGTGCGCCCGGCGAACGGCCGCACGATCGCCCGCGCTACACCCGGGTGCGCGCGCCGGGCCGCCGCATCCTGCCGAGCCGGGCCGGCGCCCCCGTGGCGATCCCTCCGCGGCGCGCCCCTCACTTGGTGGCCCGCTCGAAATCCTCGGCCGCCTCCAGCTGGATCCGGACGTTCTCGGCCAGCTCCGGGTTCCACTCCGGCGGGGCGGCGACGGCGGCCCAGCCGTCGATCACCAGGTCACCGTAGCGGTGGCCGTGCCCGTCGGTGACCCCCTGCGCATTGGTGAGATCCGCGGCGACCTGCCAGAAGGTGACGAAGGGGTACCAGCGCATCTGTGCGGAGACGTCCGAGCCGCGCGGCTCGGAGAGCCAGTCCGGCTGCGAGAAGATCAGGTCCGTCGACCACCAGACGATAGGGTCGGAGGCGTGCTGCAGGTACGCGATGCGCGGCGTCCGCCACTCCGCCTCCGGCCGGTCCAGATCCGCCCACTCGGCCGCGAACCGGACGACGAGCCCGTCCGCGTACACCGGCTGCACCTCGCGCGACCCGGGATCGCGCCGGGTGACGAACTGCTTCCACAGCCGGTTCGAGTTCGGCGGCCCGACCCAGAGCGCCCCGTCCACCTGCGCGCGCAGCTCGGCCAGCCCGTCGAATGCCTCCTCCGACCCCTGCGACCCCAGACTCTCGCCGTAGACCAGCAGCTTGGGCCGCGCCTGCGGCGGCAGCGCCGACCAGCGCTCGTACACCGCGTCGAACAACTCGCGCCCGGCGCTCGCCGCCTTGCTCCGGTCGGCCAGGAAGGAGAGCACGCTCGGCAGGTAGGAGTACTGGGTGGCGACGATCGCGCTGTCGCCGCCGTACATGTACTCGATGGCGCCCGCCGCCATGGAGTTCACCCAGCCGGTGCCGGTCGTCGTCATGAGTACGAGCACCCTGCGCTCGAAGGCGCCGGTGCGCTCCAGCTCGGCGACGGCCAGCTCGGCCTGGGTGCGGTCGCCCGCGCGCGACTCCAGCCCGACGTAGGCGCGGATCGGCTCCGCCGCCTGCCGCCCGGTGACGGCGGCGATCCGGCTCCGGCTCGGCCCGTGCGAGACGAACCAGCGGCCCTCGAAGCCGAGGGTGTCCCACTCGGCCAGCGAATCGGGGCTGCCCGAGCGCTCCGGCAGCACCGGCTGGATGGCGTAGGCCGAGGTGTCGTCGTTGCGCACCTTGAACGCCTCGTTCGCCAGCGCGAAGAAGGCCCGGCTGGCGACGCCGTTGAACACGGTGACCACCGCGATCACCAGGACGAGCAGCCCGACCGCGGGCGCGAGCTCGCGCGGCACCCGGACCCAGCGGTTCAGCTCCCTGGCCAGCACGGTCACGAAGGCGCGCACCGTCCGGTAGACGGCGACCACCGCCACCCCGACGGCGACGCTGAGCAGCCCGGTGCGCAGGTAGGCCGGGGTCGGCGTGCCCTCCATGCCCATCAGCGCGCTGATCTCGCGCTGCCAGCGCGCCGACTGCACCAGCATGAAGCCCGCGCCGAGCGCCGCCGTGAGGAACACCGCCGACTTCACGGCGTACCGCACCCAGGTCGGCGGCTCCGGCACCCGCCCGCGCACCCGCGGCCACACCCACAGCCGGAACAGCCACTCCAGCACGCAGCCGACGCCGTAGCCGAGCGCGGCGTTGATCCCGGAGACGAGCCCCTGGAACAGCCAGTCGCGCGGCACCAGCGACGGCGTCACCGAGAGCGCGAAGAAGAGGGTGGCGACCACCAGCCCGGCGTAGTTGAGGTCGATGATGATCTCGATGTGCCGCACCACGATCAGCAGCCGCCTGCGCAGCCGGGTGAGCGTCGGGGAGGTCGCTGGCACGACGCGGCTCAGCGGGCCGACGCGGCGGGGGGCTGGGCGGACGTCACCGGAACAGTATGGCTGGCATCCCGGACATCCCCCGGCGGCGGCTCGCGGCGACCCCGTCACACCCGGTGTCCCAGCGCCTGCCGGTGCGCATCGGAACCGGCGCAACTACTCGGGGGCGCTCGAGTAGTCACACGCAGGCGCCGGGCCCACCCGCGCCGCAGACTCGATACCCATGAGCACTACCAACGCACAGTCGAAGATGACCGGGGCCTACGTGGCGCAGGCCGCGATCGCGTTCGGCGTCAGCTTGATCGGGGCGGGCGTCGGCATCCTCTACCTGCCGCTGGACGTGTGGCAGCGCGGCTTCCTCGCGATGTCCGTGCTGTTCCTGGTGACCAGCTCCTTCACCCTCGCCAAGGTGGTCAGGGACCGGCAGGAATCGGATTCGCTGCGGGTCCGGGTCGACGAGGCGCGGCTGGAGAAGCTGATCGCCGAGCACGACCCGTTCAAGACCGGCTGATCAGCCCAGGGCGCCGAAGAGCCTGGGCAGGGTGCCCTCGAAGGCGGCCCGCAGCTCGGTGAGCGGCACCGTGAACTGGCCCTGCACCTCCACCGAGTCGGAGCCCTGGTCGACGACGCCGATGCGCACCGCGGGCAGCCCGCGGGCCTCGCACATCTTGCTGAACCTGGTCTCCTCGGAGCGCGGCACGGCGACGAGCACCCGGCCCGCGGATTCGGAGAAGAGCGCGACGAACGGGTCGGCGCCCTCCGGCAGCAGCACCCGGCAGCCGGTCTCGCCCGCCAGCGCCGCCTCGACGACGGTCTGGATCAGCCCGCCCTCGGAGAGGTCGTGCGCGGCGCTGATCATGCCGTCCCGCGATCCGGCGGTGAGCACATCGGCCAGCAGCTGCTCGCGGGCGAAGTCGACCTGCGGCGGGACGCCGCCGAGGTGGTCGTGCACCACCTGGGACCAGATCGAGCCGCCGAACTCGTCGCGGGTCTCGCCGAGCAGGATCAGCGTCTCGCCCGGCTCGGTGCCGAGGCCGGTGGGGATGCGCCGGCGCACGTCGTCGATGACGCCGAGCACGCCGACCACCGGGGTCGGCAGGATCGCGTCCTGCCCGGTCTGGTTGTAGAAGCTGACATTGCCGCCGGTCACCGGGATACCGAGCGCGACGCAGCCGTCCGCGAGCCCGCGGACCGCCTGCTGGAACTGCCACATGACGCCCGGATCCTCGGGCGAGCCGAAGTTCAGGCAGTTGGTGACGGCCTTGGGGGTGGCGCCGGTGACGGCGACGTTGCGGAACGCCTCGGCCAGCGCCAGCTGCGCGCCGGTGTACGGGTCGAGCTTGGTGTAGCGGCCGGAGGCGTCGGTGGCGAGCGCGATGCCGCGGCCGCTGTTCTCGTCGATCCGGATGACGCCGGCGTCCGCGTGCTCGGCGAGCACGGTGTTGCCGCGCACGTAGCGGTCGTACTGCTCGGTGATCCACCTGCGGCTGCACAGCTGCGGGCTGGCCAGCATGGTCAGCAGGGTGGCGCGCAGCTCGTCGGGGGTGCCGGGGCGGGCCAGCCGGTCGGTGCTGTCGGCGATCAGCGCGTCCTGGTGGTCCGGGCGGCGCACCGGGCGCTCGTAGACCGGGCCGTCGTGCGCGACGGTGCGCGGCGGGACGTCGACCACGGTCTCCCCGTGCCACGTGACGATGAGCCGCTCACCCTCGGTGACCTCGCCGATCACCGTGGCCAGCACGTCCCACTTGCGGCAGACGTCGAGGAAGGCGTCCACGTTCTCCGGGGTCACCACCGCGCACATGCGCTCCTGGGACTCGCTGGAGAGCACCTCGGCCGGGGTCATGTCGGCCGCGCGCAGCGGCACCCGGTCCAGCTCGACCCGCATGCCGCCGTCGCCGGCCGCGGCGAGCTCCGAGGTGGCGCAGGCCAGCCCGGCGCCGCCGAGATCCTGGATGCCGACCACCAGCTTCGCCGAGTACAGCTCCAGGCAGCACTCGATGAGCACCTTCTCGGTGAACGGGTCGCCGACCTGGACGCTCGGCAGCTTCTTGCGGCCGCCGCCGGACTCGTCGCCGGAGAAGGTGTCCGAGGCGAGCACCGAGACGCCGCCGATGCCGTCCAGCCCGGTGCGCGCACCGAACAGAATGATCTTGTTGCCGGCGCCGGAGGCGAAGGCCAGGTGCAGGTCCTCCACCCGCATGACGCCCGCGCAGAGCGCATTCACCAGCGGATTGCCCTGGTACGAGGCGTCGAAGACGGTCTCGCCGCCGACATTCGGCAGCCCGAGCGAGTTGCCGTAGCCGCCGACCCCGCGGACAACGCCGTCCACCACGCGCCTGGTGTCGGCGGCGTCGGCGGCGCCGAAGCGCAGCTGGTCCATCACCGCGATCGGGCGCGCGCCCATGGCCATGATGTCGCGGACGATGCCGCCGACGCCGGTGGCCGCGCCCTGGTAGGGCTCCACGTAGGAGGGGTGGTTGTGGCTCTCCACCTTGAAGGTGACCGCCCAGCCGTCGCCGATGTCGACAACGCCGGCGTTCTCGCCGATCCCGGCCAGCATCGAGGCGCGCATCGCGTCGGTGGTGGTCTCACCGAAGTAGCGCAGGTGCACCTTGGAGGACTTGTACGAGCAGTGCTCGCTCCACATCACCGAGTACATCGCGAGCTCCGCGTCGGTGGGGCGCCTGCCGAGGATCTCCCTGATGCGGGCGTACTCGTCGTCCTTGAGCCCGAGTTCGGTGTAGGGCTGCGCGGTGTCCGGGGTTGCTACGGCTGCGCTGACGGTGTCGACCTGCGAAGTCACGGGAGTACCAGGGTCCTTTCGGGCCGGTTTTCGCGATGCGGGAAATCGCCTGCGAGTTTAGCCGTGGGCCGATGGGGGGACGGCACCCGCTACCCTGTGCCGCGTGAACGAACGATCGGGGGTTGCCGATTCGGCACGGCGGCAGCGACGGTTGCTGCTCCTCGCGATCGGCCTGTTCGCGCTGTCGGCGACCGTCTCGCTGCTGCTGCACTGGTGGGACCACTACATCGACCTGCAGGTCTACCGCAACGGCCCGCGGGTCTGGCTGGACGGCGGCGAGCTGTACGGCCCGATGCCGCCGATCGGCGACATCGCGCTGCCCTTCACCTATCCCCCGCTGGCCGCGCTGCTCTTCGCCCCGCTGGCGCTGGTCCCGCTCGGCGTCGCCGAGATCGTGGTGCTGGTCACCTCGATCGCCAGCCTCGCGATCACGCTGTGGCTGGTGCTGATCCGGCTGCGGCCCGAGCTGAACCGGGTGGCCGTGCTGACCGCAGTGATCGCCGCGGTGGCGCTGGCCCAGATGCTGGAGCCGGTGCGCCAGACCTTCGGCTTCGGCCAGATCAACCTGGTGCTGATGGCCGCGGTGGCGCTCGACTGCCTGGCGCCGAGAACCTTCTGGCCGCGCGGCATGCTGATCGGCATCGCGGTCTCGGTGAAGCTCATCCCGGCCGGCTACCTGCTCTTCTTCCTGCTCCGCCGGGACTGGAAGGCGGCGGGCACGCTCGTGGTCTCGGCGGCCGCCGCGGTCGGCGTCGGTTTCCTGTTCTTCCCGACGGATTCGGTGCAGTACTGGTCGGAGACGCTGGCCAACACCGACCGGATCGGCCCGCCCTACTTCGCGGGCAACCAGTCGCTGAAGGGGCTCGCCTTCCGGCTCGGCGTCTCCGACGGCGCCGCCACCGCGCTCTGGCTCGGGCTCGGGGCGATCGCGGTCGCGCTGGCCGCGCTCTGGATGCACCGGCTGCTCGCCGCCGACCGCCCGGTCTCTGCGCTGCTGGTGAACGCCGCCGCGCTGCTGCTGGTCTCGCCGGTCTCCTGGTCGCACCACTGGGTCTGGGCCGCCCCCGCGCTGCTGCTGCTCGGCGTCGCCATCGCCGAGGGCAACCGCTCCCGCCCGCTGCTCATCGGCACCGGCGCGCTCGCGCTGCTCTTCCTGATCGGCCCGCAGTGGCTGCTGCCGCACGCGAAGGACCGGGAGCTGGAGTGGGCCTGGTGGCAGCAGGTCATCGGCAGCAGCTACGTCTGGGTGACCTTCCTGGTGCTGGTCGCCGGGGTCGCCGTCGGTCAGGCGGCCGGGGTGAGGAAGGCCGCGAGCGCGGCCGCGTAGGCAGGCACGTCGGCCGCGCCCATGAACTCGCGCGCCGAGTGCATGGCCAGCTGCGGCGCGCCGACGTCGACCGTGCCGATGCCGGTGCGGGCCGCGGTGATCGGGCCGATGGTGGAGCCGCAGGGCAGGTCGGCGCGGTGCACGTAGCGCTGCAGCGGTACCCCCGCCTCGGCGCAGGCCAGCGCGAAGGCGCCGGTGCCGACGGCGTCGGTGGCGTAGCGCAGGTTCTGGTTGACCTTGAGCACCGGGCCGCCGTTCACCGCGATCCGGTGCGCGGGCTCGTGCCGGTCCGGGTAGTTGGGGTGCGTGGCGTGCGCCATGTCGCCGGAGGCGACCAGCGAGCCGGCCAGTGCCGCCAGGTACTCCGCGCGCCCGCCGCCCGCGCCGAGCACGATCCGCTCCAGCACCGCGGGCAGCAGGTCGGATTGCGCGCCGCGCTCGGACTGGCTGCCGACCTCCTCGTGGTCGAAGAGCGCGAGCACCGGCAGCGCCGCGCCCGGCTCGGCCAGCGCGGCCAGGAAGGCGGCCAGCCCGGCGTAGCAGGTGGCCTGGTTGTCCAGCCGGGGCGCGCTCACCAGGTCGCGGTCGCGGCCGACCAGGGTGCTCGGCGCGAGGTCGTGGGTCATCAGCTCCCAGCCGAGCACGTCGGCCGCGACCACCCCGGCCTGCTCGGCCACGTACCGGATGAACGAGGCGGGCTCGGTGCCGACGCCCCAGACCCCGTTGACGTGCCGCTGCGGGTCGAGCGTGACCCCGCGCCGCTCCTCGGAGAGGTGGATGGCGAGCTGCGGCACCCGCAGGATGGGCTCGTCGATCCGCACCAGCTGCTCGCGCACCCCGCCGCCGTCGGGATCGCGCAGCGTGAGCCTGCCGGAGATGCCGAGGTCGCGGTCGAGCCAGGAGTTCAGCCAGGCGCCGCCGTAGGGCTCCAGCCCGACCAGCTGCCAGCCCGCCGAGAGCAGGTCGGGGTGCTGCTTGACGCGCAGGTTGGGGCTGTCGGTGTGCGCGCCGACCACCCGGAACCCGGCACCGGGCGCGATTCCCTCGGTGCTCCAGGCCACCAGCGATCCACCTCGGATCACGTAGTACCGGCCCGGCTCGCCCGCCTGCCACGGCTCCGCCTCGCGCAGCGCGCGGAAGCCGCGTCCCTCCAGTTCCCGGCTCACGGTGTGGCAGACGTGGAACGGGGAGGGCGAGGCGTCGATGAAGGCGCACAGGCCGGTGGCGGTGGCGGTGGTGCTGACGACGGGCATGCCCGCGATCCTAGGCAGCGCGGCGCCGCCACTCCGGCCCAGGTGCGGGACCGTCAAGTCCTATTGACGATACGGAATCACATCCGCACCATTCGCACAACCCGTCACAATTACCGGCGGAAATGCCGCGCGAATTTCATCGGATGAATCAACCGACGGTCTGCGCCACCAGATCCAGCAATCGGAGCAGTTCCGCATATCGCCGCGCCCCGATCCGGGAACGGAGTTGCTGCTCGGCCCGATACTCCTCGGCGCGCACCGCCGCGACCAGCTCGGCGCCCAGCTTGCTGAGCCCGATCAGGATGCGCCGCCGGTCGTCCTCGGCCGCCACACGGAAGATCAGCCCGCGTTCGGCCAGCGCATCGGCGTGCCGAGTCGCCGAAGATGGCGGCAACTGCGACTTCGCCGCCAATTCGCTCATCGTGGTCCGGCCGTCGACGGAGAGATTCGACAACATCGACCACTGATCCGGGGAAAGCTGGCGCGCGTACAAAGCGTCGTCGAGGTGACGCACCCAACTCCGCTCCGCGGAACGCAACGCGCCATGCAGCGTGGAATTACCGCCCACCATGGTTTCCACAATTGTCCTGACTGCCTCGAGAATTGGAACGAGGGGAAGACTACCGAACGTGGAAAATTCGCGTGAGCGAGTGGTGTCGGCCGGTCACCGGACACTGCGGAGGTGTCCGAAAAGTCGGCTGTGCCAGTTCAATTCGACTTCGAATACTCGAAATGCAAATTTCAGCGAGAGGATTCGGCACAGCCGCCGGAGCACCGGAAACGACACCGGCCCGGACCGCGCGGGAGCGCGATCCGGGCCGGGTACCGGGAAGTCGTTGCGGCTCAGGCCGCCACGAGCGAATCGAGGACCGAGAGGAAGAGCCCGAGCCCGTCGTCGCTGGGGCCGGTGAGCGCCTCGGTGGCGTGCTCCGGGTGCGGCATCAGCCCGACCACCCGGCCGTTCGCCGAGGAGATCCCGGCGATGCCGCGCTGCGAGCCGTTCGGGTTGTCGCCGGAGTAGCGGAAGACCACCCGGCCCTCGCCCTCCAGCCGGTCGAGCACCTCGGCCGCGGCCTGGAAGCGGCCCTCGCCGGACTTGAGCGGGATCAGAATCTGCGCGCCCTGCTCGAACCGGCCGGTCCACGCGGTGCCGGTGGACTCGACGGTCAGCCACTCGTCGCGGCAGACGAAGTGCAGCCCGTCGTTGCGGGTGAGCGCGCCGGGCAGCAGCCCGGCCTCGCACAGCACCTGGAAGCCGTTGCAGATGCCGAGTACCGGCAGCCCCTGGCCCGCGGCGCGCACCACCTCGCCCATCACCGGGGCGAACCGGGCGATGGCGCCTGCCCGCAGGTAGTCGCCGTAGGAGAAGCCACCGGGCACGATCACCGCGTCGACCCGCTTGAGATCGGCGTCGGCGTGCCACAGGTTCACCGCCTCGGCGCCGGAGAGCCGGACCGCGCGGGCCGCGTCGACGTCGTCGAGCGTGCCGGGAAAGGTGATCACCCCGATGCGCGGGCTCATGACAGCCGGACGACCTTCCACTCCTCGATGACGGTGTTGGCGAGCAGCGATTCGGCGATCTGCTCGAGCTCGGCGTCGCTCACCGAGTCCTCGACATCGAGCTCGAAGCGCTTGCCCTGCCGCACATCGGACACACCGGCGAATCCCAGGCGGGGAAGCGCACCGACGATGGCCTGACCCTGCGGATCCAGGATCTCGGCCTTCGGCATCACCTCGACCACGACTCGTGCCACGCGTTTTCTCCTCGCGAAAGATTCGGGGGGTTACCGGCACAGCGTAATGGCGGCGGGCGCGGACGGCTGCCGGGGGGTGCGAGATCACAGCCGGTCACGCCGGTCACCGGCGACTAGCATCGCCGCATGCGCATAGCTCACTTCGGACACTCCTGCATCCTCGTCGAGCTGCACGGCACGAAAGTGCTGTTCGACCCGGGCACCTTCGCGCACGGGTTCGAGGGCATCACCGGGCTCGACGCCATCGCCGTCACCCACCAGCACCCGGACCACATCGACGGTGACCGGATCGGCGCGCTGATCGACGCCAACCCCGGCGCCCGGCTGCTCGCCGACCCGCAGACCGCCGAGCTGCGGCCGGAGCCGTGGGAGGCGGTGCACGCCGGGCAGGTGCTCACCGTCGGCGGGGTCACCGTGACCGGCGGCGGCGGCAGGCACGCGGTGATCCACCCGGAGCTGCCGGTCATCGACAACACCGTCTTCCAGCTCGGCACCCCGGCGGAGCCCGCGCAGCTGGTGCACCCCGGCGATTCGCTCTGGGTGCCGCCGAGCCCGGTCGGCGTGCTCGCCATCCCGGCGGCGGCGCCGTGGATGCGGATCAGCGAGGCGGTGGATTATCTGCGGGCGGTTCGCCCGCGGAGCGCGGTGCCGATCCACTACGGAGTCGTCGCGCCGGAGGCGCGGGGGATCTACTTCGGACGGCTCACCGAAATGGGGCCGGAGGAGACGGAGTTCTCGCTCATCGATCACGAGCAAAGTAAAGAGTTCCCCGGCTGATCCGCGCACACCTGCGCAAAACGCATCGGGATAGCCGGAAGACGCAATGCACGTGCATCCACGATTGCAAAACACAATTGTGCAGTACCGACGAAGCCGCCCCGCGTCGGCAGTTGTCCGAGGCGGGGCGGCTGGTCAGCGTAGCTGGGCCGGTCAGGGCAGCGGGAGGTCGGGGATATCCGGAGTGCTCGCGCTGAGGGTCGAGACCAGCGTGGTGATCAATTCGAGAAGAGTTTCGAGCATTGCGCTTTCCTTCCTGTCGTCTTGATGCGATCGGATGCCGCACTGACAGAATTGCACCGTTCACCATGGAAGCAAACGCCCCCGGGCCGGATTTTTTCGGATTTCTTTTCGGCACCCCGAATTCTGCGGCATCCAATTCGGTGCGGGAGCGGCGAATCCGACCGAAACAATAGAAATTCCGGAGAAGCCGGGTTGCCGGTGTTGTTCCGGCGCTGCGCCGAACGGCGGCACGGGAACATCCGGAGACATCGGCCCGGTCGCCGGGTGGCGGCTTCGCCCACCGACCCGGGGTTCGGTTCGCCGCCCCGACGAGCGGGCTCGACACACCCGGCGTCCGCGAACAGCCGCCGAAACAGACCGTTCGGTCGGTCAGGCTGCGCGTGTCGCGGCGCCGAACGGCTCCCACCGGTACAGCTGCCCGGAGGCACCGTGGTAGAGCGCCAGGTCGATGGCGTCGAGCATCGCCTGCCGCGGGCCGGAACGAGCCAGCTGCGCCCCGGACACCGCGAGCCGCACCACCCCACCGCGCTTGGCGGTCCTGGCCGCGCCGAGGACCAGCGCCCGGCACCACCACGGCTCGGTGCGGAAACCCTCGCCGATCCCGTACACGCGGGTGCGCTGCGCACTGTTGCGCTCCAGGTCGACGATCGAGGTCAGCCCGAGCGCCAGCCGGAAACCGACATCGGGAAGCGCCTCCATCGCCCCCGCCGACGCATCCCAGCGCGGGGCGGCGAAGAGCCGGGTGCGCAGCCCCACCCGCTCCATCACCCGATCCGCCGCCATCAGCCGCAACCGCGCCTCGTGCCGGGGCAGCGCGCCGAACTCAGCCCGCCTGCGCTTGGTGGCCGCCTGGTCGTAGCCGTGCAGCACGATGGCGTCGCCACCGGCGCGCCGCCCGCGCAGCCAGGCCAGGGTGGCCGGGTCATCGGTCAGCCGGTAGCCGCCCTTCAGCCGCGGCGCGACGAGCAGCGACAGCGGGACGCCCCGGTCGTCCATCGCGGCCGCGAACTCGATCGCGGCGTCCCGGGTGGTGTCCCGGATGCCGGACACGGAGACGATCAGCTCGGCAGTCATACCCGCAACGGTGGCAGGACGACATGTCCGCGGCGTGCAGCCGGGATGACGCCGAAGCCAACACCGTCACATATCGGAGCGTGCCGCTATGACGGCGCCACCTTGCCGAGCCCGACGGTGTCCAGCACCCAGGCGTACTCGAAGGCGACTTCCTTCCACTTCTCGTAGCGCCCGCTGACCCCGCCGTGGCCCGCGCTCATCTCGGTCTTCAGCAGCAGCGGGGCGTTGCCGGTCGCGACCGCGCGCAGCCGCGCGACCCACTTGGCCGGCTCCACGTAGAGCACCCGGGTGTCGTTGAGGCTGGTGATGGCGAGGATCGCCGGGTAGTTCTTGGCCTCGACATTCTCGTACGGCGAGTAGGACTTCATGTACGCGTAGACCTCGGGGTCGGCGAGCGGGTTGCCCCACTCGTCCCACTCGATCACCGTGAGCGGGAGCGAGGGGTCCAGGATCGAGGTCAGCGGGTCCACGAAGGGCACGTTGGCGAGGATGCCGGCGAAGAGCTCGGGGGCCAGGTTCGCCACCGCGCCGACCAGCAGCCCGCCCGCGCTGCCGCCGTCCGCGATCAGCCGGTCCGCGCTGGTGCGGCCGGTGTCGATGAGGTGCCTGGCCGCGGCGACGAAGTCGGTGAAGGTGTTCTTCTTGCGCAGCGTCTTGCCGTTCTCGTACCAGAGCCTGCCCATCTCGCCGCCGCCGCGCACGTGCGCGACCGCGAAGACCATGCCGCGGTCGAGCAGCGAGAGCCGGGAGACCGAGAAGCCGGGGTCGATGCTGGCCTCGTAGGAGCCGTAGCCGTAGAGCAGCAGCGGCGCCGCGGTGCCCGGCTGCACCGCGTCCCTGCGCCAGACCAGCGAGATCGGGATGCGGGTTCCGTCCTCGGCGACCGCCCAGTCCCGGCTCTGCTCGTAGCGCGCGGGGTCGTACCCGCCGAGCACCGGCTGCTCCTTGCGCAGCAGCAGCTCGCCGGTGTCGGGGGCGTAGTCGAAGACCTGGGTCGGGGTGGTGAAGGAGGTGAGCCCGATGCGCAGCGTCGGCTGCTCCCACTCCGGGTTGGCGCCGAGCCCGACGGCGAAGAGCGGCAGGTCGAACTCGAGTTCGCGGCGCTCGCCGTAGCCGTCGGGGGTGAGCGGCCAGACCGCGAGCCTGCTCAGCGCCTCGCGGCGGTAGCCGAGCACCAGGTGGCCGGCGAAGGCGTCGACGTCCTCCAGCCGGACGTCGTCGCGGTGCCCGATGAGCAGGGTGAGCGCGGCGGGGTCGCTGACCGGGGCCTCGGCGAGCACGAAGTTCTCCGCCTTCACCCCGTCGACCACGTCGTTGTGCAGGACCAGGAACCGGTCCTCGCCCGCGATCACGGCGTGCTCGACGCCGTACTCCACGCCATCGCGGCGCGGCAGGATCACCCGGAACTCGCCCTCCGGGTCGGCCGACTCCAGCATCCAGCCCTCGCTGGTGATCTTGGAGGCGACCCAGATCAGCAGGTACTTCTCCGAGCGGGTGCTGCCGATGCTCACCCAGTACCGCTCGTCCGGCTCGTGGAAGACCTTGACGTCGGCTGCGGCGGCGGTGCCGAGCCGGTGCCGCCAGACGGTGTCGGGGCGCCATGAGTCGTCGACGGTCTGGTAGAAGACGTGCGAGCCGTCCAGCGACCAGGTGGCGCCGGGGGCGGTGCCCGGGATCTCGTCGCCGAGCTGCTCGCCGGTGCGCAGGTCGAGGAAGCGCAGCAGGTAGCGCTCGTCGCCGACGGTGTCGGTGGAGTAGGCGAGCAGGGTGCCGTCGTTGCTCACCGAGAAGGCGCCGAGCGCGAAGAAGTCGTGCCCGTCGGCGAGCACGTTGCTGTCCAGCAGCACCTGCTCGCCCGCGATCTCGGTGCCTGCCTCCAGCTGCGGCGGGGTCCAGGCGTCGAGCCCCGCCGCGGCCGGGTCGACCGGGCAGCGGCAGTGCACGCCGTACTGTTTGCCCTCGAAGCTGCGCGAGTAGTACCAGTACTGCCCGAGCCGGGTCGGGACCGAGAGGTCGGTCTCCTGGGTGCGGCCCTTGATCTCGTCGAAGATGGCGGTGCGCAGCTCGGCCAGGTGCGCGGTGTTCGCCTCGGTGTAGGCGTTCTCCGCCTCCAGGTGGGCGATCACCTCGGGATCGTCCTTGTCGCGGAGCCACTCGTACTCGTCGATCACGACATCGCCGTGCTGCACGCGCTCGGTCGGCACGGTCTTCGCGACGGGGGGCGGCACACTCTCGACAGACATGCGCACCACCCTACTGTCGCGAAGCCGCCGTGATTAGGCTCGCTCCATGCCTCTCGCCGCACGCCCCCGTCCGGCCGGTGTGCTGGCAACCCTGCTCCTCGCGGTGGCCGCGCTGACCGGCGGCGCCGCCGTCCCCGCCGCGGCCTGTGCCTGCGGCGCCGTCGCCGGAACCGGCGAGATCGCCACGGTGAACAACGAAGTGGCGCTGGTGCACTGGGACGGCGCGCGGCAGACCATCCTCATGCAGCTCGCCCTGCGCTCCGACGGCGACCGCGCCGCGCTCGTCGTCCCGACCCCGGCCCCGGCCACGGTGAGCGCGGGCTCCGCGGGCACCTTCGACGAGCTCGAGCGGCGGACCGCGCCGGAGATCGTCACCGAGCGGGATTTCTTCGGCTCCGACGACCTCGACGGGCTCAGCTCGGCCGCCGCGCCCGGCGCGGGCCCGACCGTGCTGAACCAGGTCACGCTCGGCCCGCTGGAGGCGACGACGCTCTCCGGCGGCGGCCTCGACGGTGTGCGGAACTGGTTGCGCGACAACGGATATCACATGCGCTCCGAGGTGGTCGATACGCTCGCGCCGTACCTGGCGGACGGCTGGTCGTTCGTCGCCATCCGGCTCACCGGCGCGGACGGGCTGGACGGCGCGCTCGACCCGGTGCGGCTCACCTTCGACGCCACCGCCCCGGTCTACCCCATGCGCATGTCGTCGGCGGCGACGCTGCCGCAGTCGGTGCGGCTCTACGTGCTCGGCGAGCACCGGGTGCGCCGCACCGACCCGGACGTGCCGCGGCAGTTCACCGAGGTCGAGTTCGCCGGGCGGCTGACCGAGACCGACGACCCGCTGCTCCGCGAGCTCACCGCGGGAGGCGCCGACTACCTCACCGAACTCGCCGTCTCGATCACCGATCCCGCGCGGATCACCAGCGACTTCACCTTCGCCGATGCCGACTCCGACGCCGAGCACCGCGAGCGGATCACCCGCACCGAGCAGGTGCAGGTGCTCGGCGCCCCGGCCGGGCCGGTGATCCTCGGCGCCGCGCTGCTCGCCGCCACCCTGGTGGTGATCGCGGTGCTCCGGGTCTTCCGCAGGGCGCGCTGAGCTACCCGCGGGAGAGCGCGCCGCGGATGGAACCGGCGAGGTAGTCCAGGTCGGCGCGGTGCGGGCTGGTGGCCCGCGCCCGCAGCCCGAACCCGTCGCCCGGCGTGCGCGGGATGACGTGCAGGTGCACGTGGAACACCTCCTGGCCCGCGGTCACCCCGTCGGCCAGGAAGAAGTTGACCCCGTCGCAGCCGACCTCGCTGCTCCGCAGCGCCGCCGCGAGCCGCTGCCCCACCTGGAACAGCTTCCCGCCGAGCGCCGGGTCGAGCTCGGCGAGGCTGCGCGCCACCACCTTCGGCACCACCAGCAGGTGGCCGGGGGTGACCGGGCGGATGTCGAGGAAGGCGAGCACATCGGGGTCGTCGTACACCACGCTGGCCGGGGCCCGCCCGGCGATGATGTCGGCGAAGATCGTGTACGGGTTCACGGCGCGCTCAGAGGATCGGCGCCGGGGTGTAGCCTGCCGCGTCCGGGTAGCGGGCCACCAGCTCCTCGACTGCCGAGACCACAGCCCCCGTCTGCGCCTCGGCGGCGCCGACGAAGGCCGATTTGTCGGCGAGCGCGGCGTCCAGCGCGGCGCGGTCGAGCGGCAGCCGGTCGTCGGCGGCCAGCCGGTCCAGCAGGTCGGGCTCGCGGCCCTGCTCGCGCATCGCGAGCGCCACCGCGACCGCGTGCTCCTTGATGACCTCGTGCGCCGTCTCCCGCCCGACCCCGGCGCGCACCGCCGCCATCAGGATCCTGGTGGTGGCGAGGAACGGCAGGTAGCGGTCGAGTTCCCGCGCGACCACCGCCGGGTAGGCGCCGAACTCGGCGAGCACGGTCAGGAAGGTCTCCATCATGCCGTCGATGGCGAAGAAGGCGTCCGGCAGCGCGACCCGGCGCACCACCGAGCAGAAGACGTCGCCCTCGTTCCACTGCGCGCCCGCCAGCTCCGCAGCCATCGAGGCGTACCCGCGCAGCACCACCTGCAGGCCGTTCACCCGCTCGCAGGAGCGGGTGTTCATCTTGTGCGGCATGGCCGAGCTGCCCACCTGCCCGGGCTGGAAACCCTCGGTGACCAGCTCGTGCCCGGCCATCAGCCGCACGGTGTGCGAGAACGACGACGGCCCGGCGCCCACCTGCACCAGCGCGGAGAGCACGTCGTGGTCGAGCGAGCGCGGGTACACCTGGCCGACGCTGGTGAGCACGGTGGCGAAGCCGAGGTGCGTGGCGACCTGGCGCTCCAGCCGGGCCAGCTTCTCCGGGTCGCCGCCGAGCAGGTCGAGCATGTCCTGCGCGGTGCCCATCGGGCCCTTGATCCCGCGCAGCGGGTAGCGGTCGATGAGCTCGCGCAGCCGGGTGAGCGCGATCAGCAGCTCGTCCGCGGCCGAGGCGAAGCGCTTGCCGAGCGTGGTGGCCTGCGCGGCGACATTGTGCGAGCGCCCGGCCATGACCAGGGCGCGGTACTCGGCGGCGCGCTCGGCCAGCCGGGCCGCGACCGCGACCCCGTGCGTGTGCACGTGCTCCAGCGAGAGCCGGATCTGCAGCTGCTCCACGTTCTCGGTGAGGTCGCGGCTGGTCATGCCCTTGTGCACGTGCTCGTGGCCGGCGAGGGCGTTGAACTCCTCGATCCTGGCCTTCACGTCGTGCCTGGTGACCCGCTCACGGGCGGCGATCGAGCCGAGGTCGACCTGATCGATGACGCGCTCGTAGTCGGCGACCACCTCGGCGGGCACGTCCACGCCGAGCTCGGACTGCGCGCGCAGCACCTCCAGCCAGAGCCTGCGCTCGAGCACGATCTTGTTCTCCGGCGACCACAGCCGCACCAGCTCGGGCCCGGCGTAGCGGGTCGCGAGCACGTTGGGCACCCGGCCGGGCGCGGTGTTCTCGGGTGCGGGGGCGGTCTCGGCAGTGGTCACGTCCGGTCAGTCTAGTGACCGGAGCCGATCGGGCTGCTGGGACGTCGGCGGGGCGACGATGTCGATCACCTCGAGCAGCGCGCCGCGGGCCGCCCGGCGCGGCTCCGGGTTCATCTCGCCGAGCGCGGCGACCACCGCGCCGTCCACCACCGCGACCAGCCTGCGCAGCTGCTCCTGCCTGACCACCCGGTCGGAGCGGCGCAGCACGTCGGCGAGCAGCTCGTCGAGCTGCTGGCGTAGTCGGAGCTGCACGCCGCGTAGCTCGGGGTGCCTGGCGGAGGCGACCGAACGCTCGTAGCGGGCGATCAGCCTGCCGCGCGCGCCGTCGTCGGTGCCCTCCGGGCCGATCAGCAGGTCGAGCACCAGGTCGACGGTCGCCTCCGCGCCGCGGCGGCGGTGGCTCACCTCGCCGACCCGCCTGCGCATGCCGTCGACTTCGGTGTTGCCCGCGAACTCGACCGCGCGCGCGATCAGATCCTCGAGGGATTCGAAGTAATACGTCGTCGATGCCAGTGGCAGGTCGGCGCGGGTTGCGACCGATCGGTGCCGCACCGCCTCGAAACCGCCTTCGAGCAGGAGGTCTGCGGCGGCTGCGACCAGAGCCTGGCGACGCCGTTCGCCTTTCGGGGTCGTCGCGGTTATCACCGTGCCATCGTGCCAGTCGTCATCAATACATCCGTGCGAAATCGAAAGAGGAAGAACACAGTTACCCGATTTTTACCCAATTGCGCTGCCCGCGGTGCCGTACCGCGCAAAGTTGTTGGGAGCCAGCTAATTCGGACAACGGTACTGAGACAGGGTGTTTCAGCGCGTCAGGAAGGGGCCGAGCCGGGCCAGCGCCCCCTCGATGTCGGCGGTGGCGCCCGCGAACGAGAAGCGAACGGTGCGGTGCCCGCGCGCGGTGTCGAAATCGAGCCCCGGCGCCAGCGCGACGCCGGTGTGCGCGAGCACCTCCGCGCACCAGGCCAGCGAATCCCTGGTGTGGTGCCCGACGTCGGCGTAGGCGTAGAAGGCGCCGTCGGCCGGGGCCAGATCGGTGATCCCGATCTTCGGCAACCCCTCCAGCAGCAGTTTCCGGTTCACGGCGTAGCGCCGCACGTGGCCGTCGAGCTCCTGCTTCGCCTCCGCGCCGAAGGCGTGCACCGCCGCGTACTGCGAGATCGCGGGCGGGCAGACCGTCATGTTCGAGGCCAGCCGCTGCAGCGCGGGGCGCAGCCCGGCGGGGGCGAGCATCCAGCCGAGCCGCCAGCCGGTCATCGAGAAGTACTTCGACACCGAGCCGATCACCACAGCTTCCCTCGAGGTCTCCCAGGCCGACGAGGTGCCGCCGATGCTGTCCTCGTAGGTGATGCCGTGGTAGATCTCGTCCGAGATCAGCAGGGTGCCGTTCGCCTCGCACCAGCGGGCGAGCGCGGCCAGCTCGGCCGGGTCGATCATGGTGCCGGTGGGGTTGGCCGGGCTCGCGACCACCAGCCCGGCGGGGGGCTCGGGCAGCGCCGCGAGCATGGCGACCGTCGGCTGGAACCTGGTCTGCTCGCCGCAGTCCAGCTCCAGCACCCGGCAGCCGAGCGCGGTGAGGGTGTTGCGGTAGGCGGGGTAGCCGGGGCGGGCCACCACCACCGTGTCGCCCGGGTCGAAGGCGGCGAGGAAGAGCAGGGTGAAGGCGCCGGAGGAGCCGGTGGTCACCACGACGTCGTCCGGGTCGACGGGGTAGCCGTAGGTGGTCGCGTGGTGCTCGGCGATGGCTTCGCGCAGCGGCAGGATGCCGAAGGTCTCGGTGTAGCCGAGGAGCTCGGTGCCGAGCGCGGCTCCGGTGGCGCGCAGCACCGGAGCCGGGGCGGGGGTCGATGGCTGCCCCGCGGCGAGTACCAGCACGTCACCGTGGCTGCGGGCGCGCGCGGCTGCGGCCTTCCAGACGTCCATGACGTAGAAAGGGGGGATGGTCGACCGGCGCGATTGCATGGACACCCGTCCGACGGTAGAGCACCCGTCCGCGAGCGGCCGGGGATATGGTCGGCGCAATGGACGATGAGGCGCGCCGCCCCCGCCTCGACCGCGCCGGGGGCACCGTGATCGTCCCGCCGGACCGGCGGAAGCGGTGGCGGCGGGGGAAGTCGTCTGCGCCGGAGTCGGCGGAGAACGGGGCCGGGGGCCCGGCGGAGAACGGGGCCGGGGGTCAGGCGGAGAACGGGGCGGCGGTCACGGCGCCCGACGGCTCCGGCGCGGAGCACGACAACGTGCTCGCGGCAGACCTCGCCGCGGGCGCGACGGCCCCGCGCCTGCGCGACCGCGACCCGCACGCCTGGGCGGGCCGGTCCACCCTGGCGACCCTGCGGCACGACGCCGCCGCGACCCTGCGCGAGGCGCCGACCCCCCGCGAACTCTGGCAGCGCCGCCCCACCCGCGACGAACTGCGCACCCGTGCCAAGGACCACCGCTACCTCATCGCGGGGGTGCTGGTGATCGCCGTCCTGGCGACCGGCGACGCCGCGAACAACGGCGCCGTCGTGAACCGCCCGCTCGCCCCCGGCGAGGCCCAGCGCGTCGCGCTCCCCTACCCCCCGCAGGTCCAGACCTCGACCCCGTCGATCCGCCGCCTCCTCGACGCCGTCGCCAACGGCGAGCGGCTGCGCGAACAGGCCGTGGTCGCCGCCGCCGCCCGCGCCACCCTGGAGCGCGCCCGCGCCGAGGCCGCCGCGGCCGCCGCTGGCGAAGCGGTCCCCTGGCTCACCACCGGCGTCGCCCCGGTCCCCGGCAGCACCCCCGGCTCGGTGATCCCCGGCCCCGGCGGCATCGTCCTGCCCGCGCGCGGGCTTTTCACCAGCGGTTTCGGCTCCCGCTGGGGCACCATGCACCAGGGCATCGACATCGCGGGCCCGATCGGCTCACCGATCTACGCGGTCGCCGACGGCACCGTGATCGACGCGGGCCCGGCCCAGGGCTTCGGCCTCTGGGTGCGAATCAGGCACGACGACGGCACCATCTCCGTCTACGGCCACATGTACGACTTCTTCGTCTCGGTCGGCGAGCGGGTGCCCGCGGGCATGCAGATCGCCCGGATCGGCAACCGCGGCGACTCCACCGGCCCGCACCTGCACTTCGAGGTGATCGAGGGCGGCCAGCACGTCGACCCGCAGCGCTGGTTCGCGCTCCGCGGCCTCAGCTTGAACTGAGCGCGATCCGGTTCTCGACCGCGCCGAGCCCGATATCCGTGCGGTAGTGGCCGCCGGGCAGCTTGATCGAGCCGATCCGCGCGTACGCCTGCTCCCGCGCGGCGGCCAGGTCGGCGCCGGTGCCGACCACGCTCAGCACCCGGCCACCGGCCGAGACCAGCGCACCGTCGCGCAGCGCGGTCCCGGCGTGCAGCACGGTCGCCTCGTCCGGGCCGGTCTCGCCCGCCCCGGCGACGACGTCGCCGAGCCGGGGGTGCGCGGGGTAGTTCTCGGCGGCGAGCACGACGGTCACCGCGGCGCCGTCGGCCCAGCGCGGCGCGGGCAGCTCCGCGAGCCGCCCGGTGGCGGTGGCGTGCAGCAGCTCGCCGAGCGGGCTCTCCAGCAGCGCGAGCACCGCCTGGGTCTCCGGATCGCCGAAGCGGCAGTTGAATTCGACGACGGCGGGCCCGGCCGCGCCCATGGCGAGCCCGGCGTAGAGCAGCCCGGAGAAGGCCGCGCCCCGGCGCACCAGCTCGGCAGCGACCGGCGCGACCACGTCGCGCACGATCTCCTCGACCGCGCCCGCTGGCAGCCAGGGCAGCGGCGTGTAGGCGCCCATGCCGCCGGTGTTCGGGCCGCTGTCGCCGTCGCCGACCCGCTTGTGGTCCTGCGCGGGCAGCAGCGGTACCACCGTCTCCCCGTCGACCAGGCAGAACAGCGACACCTCCGGCCCGTCCAGGAACGACTCCAGCAGCACCGGGTGCCCCTGCTCCAGCAGCTCGGCGCCGTGGTCGCGGGCGGTGAGGCGATCCGGGGTCACCACGACGCCCTTGCCCGCGGCCAGCCCGTCGTCCTTGACCACCCAGGTGGGGCCGAAGCGGTCGAGCGCGGCGTCCAGATCGGCGGGGGTGTCCACGATCTCGCTGTGCGCGGTGCGCACCCCGGCGGCGGCCATGACGTCCTTGGCGAACGCCTTCGAGCCCTCGATCCGCGCGGCCGAGGCCGACGGGCCGAAGCAGGCGATCCCGGCGGCCCGCACCGCGTCGGCGACGCCGAGCACCAGCGGCACCTCGGGGCCGATCACCACCAGGTCGGCGTCGATCTCGCGGGCCAGCGCCGCCACCGCCTCCCCGGACGACGGGTCGACCGGCCGCAGCTCGGCGTGCTGGGCGATGCCCGCGTTGCCGGGCGCGACGACGACCGCCGTCACCGCCGGGTCCCTGCGCAGGGCGAGGGCGAGGGCGTGTTCACGGGCTCCGGAACCGATGACGAGTGCGCGCACGCGCAACAGAGTAGAGGACGAAGGTGTCCTGCTCGCAGGCATAGTGGAGCGGGGGCGCCACCGCGCCGCCGCTGGACCGGGACGGGGAGATCCGATGGGCTTCATCGACGGAATCATGGGCAACGCGGGCAGTGTGGATCCCGCACGGGCGCAGCAGGAGTACGGGCGGCTGCTCGGCAACGGCGAGCAGATCTACTCGGCCTACATCCTGGTGCGCGACGCCATGCTCTTCACCAACCGCAGGCTGATCCTGGTTGACAAGCAGGGGCTCTCCGGCCGCAAGGTGAGCTACCACAGCGTGCCGTACCGCTCGATCACACACTTCGCGGTGGAGACCGCGGGCACCTTCGACCTCGACGCCGAGCTGGTGATCTGGATCTCCGGCGCGTCCGAGCCGCTGCAGAAGAAGTTCAACCGGCAGGTCGACATCTACGAGGTGCAGGGCGTCCTGTCGCACTTCGTCGGCGTCTGACTACGCTGCGGGCATGGCTTCCGTATTCAGCGCGATCATCGCCGGTGACCTGCCAGGGCGCTTCGTCTGGGCGGACGACGAGTTCGTCGGGTTCCTGACCATCGCGCCGGTCACCCAGGGCCACGTCCTCGTGGTGCCGCGCAAGGAGATCGACCAGTGGCAGGACGTCGACGCCGACGTCTTCGCCCGGATCAGCGGCGTCGCGCAGACCGTCGGCAAGGCCGTGCGCGCGGCCTTCGACGCGCCGCGCGCCGGGCTGCTGATCGCCGGGCTGGAGGTGCCGCACCTGCACGTGCACGTCTTCCCGGCCTTCGACATGGGCAACTTCGACATCTCCGGCGCCGACCCGAACCCGAGCGCCGAATCGCTCGACGAGGCGCAGGCGAAGATCAAGGCCGCGCTGCGCGACCTCGGCTTCTCGGACAACGTCCCGGACTGACTACCCGCGCACCCGCTGCTCCACCGCGTGCAGCAGCGCGTGCAGCCCGCGGTCCCTGCTCAGCCTGGCGTCCAGCGCGACGTTGATCACGCCGCGGAGCAGCGCGTACGGCTCCCAGCCCGCGGGCGCGGTGGTGCGCGGCGCCCGCCGCTCGATGCCGTCCGCGAGCACCCGCGCCGCCTCGGCGCCGCTGATCCTGACGTTCAGCGGCCAGGGCAGCAGCGCCTCGACCCGGCGGCCGAGGTCGTCGTTGTCCAGCGTCTCGTGCGTCATGGCGGTGTCGACGATGCCGAAGTAGGCCACCCCCGCGGTGGCGCCGTGCGCGGCCAGCTCCACCCGCAGGGCCCGGCCCAGCTGCTCCACCGCGGCCTTGCTGATCATGTACGGCGAACCGGCCATGCCGGGCGCGAAGGCCGCGCAGGACGAGACGACCACCACGTGCCCCCGGCTCGCCACGATGGCCTCCAGCGCGGGCTTGACGGTGTTGAACGCGCCGGTCAGGTTGACCTCGAGCACGGCGTCGAAGACGGCGGGGTCCATGGTGCGCAGCGTGGCGGGCTTCGGCACGATGCCCGCGTTCGCGACCACAACGTCCAGCCCGCCGAACCGCTCGAGCACCCGCTCGACCACGTCGGCCATGGCCGCCCGGTCGGTGACGTCGGCGCCGAAGGCGGCGGCCCTGCCGCCGAGCGCCGCGGCCGCCGCCTTCGCGCCCACCTCGTCCACATCGGCCAGCGCGACGACCGCGCCGCGCCGGTGCAGCACCGTGGCCAGCTCCCGGCCGATGCCCTGCGCCGCCCCGGTGATCAGGACGACCTGCCCGCGGACCCGGTAGTCGGGCTCCGTCACCCGGAACAGTGCGCGGATCATGCGCTCACCTCGTAGGAGTCGATGTCGAAACGGCTGGTGCGGCGGCGGTATTCGAAGCTCCAGTTGGGGTAGAGCCCGGAGTTGGCGCCGTCCGCGGTGGTGTAGTAGCTGTCGCAGCCGCCGGTCAGCCAGACCGTGTCGGCGCTGCGGCGGCGCATCTCCGCCAGGAACGCGGTCTGCACCTCGGGCCGCAGCTCCACCCGCCGCGCGCCCGCCCGCCGCGCGGTGCGCAGCGCGTCGACGATGTAGCCGATCTGCGACTCGATCATGAAGATGGCGGACTGGTTGCCCGCCGCCCCGAACGGGCCGAGCGTGCTGAAGAAGTTCGGGAACCCGGCCACCGCGATGCCGAGGTAGCTCTGCGGCTCGTCCAGGTAGAGCTCGGCGATGCTGCGCCCGTCCCGGCCGATGTACCTGCCGTAGACGCTGGGGGTCGGGGTGAAGCCGGTGCCGTAGACGATGGTGTCGACCGGCCGCTCGGTGCCGTCCCGCAGCACGATCGAGCGCGCCCGCACCTCGGCGATGCCGGTGGTCACCACGTCGACGTTCGGCGCGGCGAGCGCCGGGAAGTAGGCGTCGGAGAAGATGGCGCGCTTGCAGCCGATCATGTAATCCGGGGTGACCAGGGCGCGCAGCTCCGGGTCGGCGATCTGCCTGCGCAGCTGGAACCGGCCGAGCGCCTCGTAGAGGTGCCGGAACCGCTTGTCCACCAGCGAGACCAGCCCGAACCCCTCGATCGCGGTGTACCAGCCCGCGCGGATCGCCCGGCGCAGCAGCGGCACCCGGCGCAGCAGCAGCCGCTCCGCGCCGAGCGTCGCGCGGTCCATCCGGGGCACGATCCACGGCGCCGAGCGCTGGAACACCGTCAGCTTCGCCACCCGCGGCTGGATCTCCGGCACGAACTGCACCGCGGAGGCGCCGGTGCCGATCACCGCGACCCGCTCACCGGTGAGGTCGTGGTCGTGATCCCAGTGCAGCGAGTGGAAGGCGGTGCCCTCGAAGGTCTCCAGCCCGGGCAGGTTCGGGTACTTGGCCTCGGCGAAGACGCCGGCCGCCGAGATCAGGAAGTCGGCGGTGCGCTGCCCGCGCGAGGTCTCGACCCGCCAGAGCGCGGCCTCCTCGTCCCAGCGCGCGTCGGTGAGCTCGGTGCGGAACTCGATGTGCCGCAGCACATCGTGCCGCTCGGCGACCCGGCGCAGGTAGGCCAGGATCTCGGGCTGCCTGCCGTAGGTGCGCGACCAGTCCGGGTTCGGCGCGAACGAGTAGCTGTACAGGTGCGAGGGCACGTCGCAGGCGGCGCCCGGGTAGGTGTTGGCCTGCCAGGTGCCGCCGAGCTCGGCGGCGCGCTCCAGCACCGCGAGGTCGTCGAAGCCCGCCTCGCGCAGTTTGATCGCCAGCCCGATGCCGCCGAAGCCCGCACCGACGATCAGCACGTGGTTGTGTTCCATCGGTTTCCTCTCAGCAGTCGAGTACGAGGGCGTCGCCCGCCGCGCGGGAGACGCACGGGCGGATTCGGTCGGGCCTGGCCAGCGCGGCAGGCACCCGGTCGCGGTGCTCGACCGCTCCGGCGAGCACCCTGGTCTCGCAGCTGCCGCAGAAGCCCTGCCTGCACGAGTACGGCACCCGCGGGTCGACCCGCTGGATCGCCGCCAGCGCGGTCTCGGTGGCGCCGACCCGGACCGTGCGGCCGGTGCGCGCCAGCGTGAGGTCGAATTCCCGGCCGCCATCGACCGGCGCCGGCGCGAACCGCTCCACGTGCAGCGACCCGGTGGGGTTGCTGTCGAAGGCCAGTCGTTGCGCGGCGGCGAGCATGCCGGGTGGGCCGCAGACATATACCGCCGCGCCGGGCTCGGCCTTGCCAAGTAGTTCGGCCACGTCCGGCGGGCCGAATTCGTCGTCCGGGCGCACCTCGGCGCCGGGCAGTTCATTCAGAAACGGCATCCGATTTCGGCTGCTGCCCAGGTAGACCAGCCGCCCCCGGCCACCGGCCGCCCGCACCATCGGCAGGATCGGCGTGATCCCGATACCGCCCGCGATGAACAGATACGACGGCGCCTCGACGAACCCGAAGGCATTGCGCGGCCCGCGAATCCGCAGTGCCGAGCCGGAGCGCAGCGTCTCGTGCACCTCGCGCGAGCCGCCGTCGCCGTCCGGGATGAGCCGCACCGCGATCCGGTAGCGGAAACGGTCGCGCGGGTTGCCGCAGAGCGAGTAGCGGCGCTGCCTGCCCGAGGGCAGGAACAGCTCCAGGTGCGCACCGGGCCGCCAGACCGGAAGCACGCCGCCGTCCGGGGCGCGCAGCGTCAGCGCAACGACGTCGAGCGCGACCCGCTCCACCGCCTCGACCACCACGTCCCGGTCGAAGCCGCTGTTCCGCACCGGCTGCGGGCTGGAGAGCAGCGGCGCCGCGGCACCCGCGACGAACACCTGCTTGTAGAGGTCCATCGCGGTAGCGAGCAGCCGCAGCGCACCCGGGGCTGTCACGAGTGCGCCCTGGCCGCGGGTGAGTGCGCCAGGTAGCGCAGCGCCTTGTCCATCGGCCCCAGCTGCGAGGGGTGGAAGCCGGGGCGCAGGTAGCGCGGCAGCTCGGAGAAGAAGACGGTCCAGCTCGGCACCACCCCGCGCAGCGTCGCGCCGACGAACTGCGACCCCCAGAACCGGCCCTTGTCCGGCGACGGATCCTTCCGGTACAGGTACGCCGTCGAGATGATGAAGAGCGGCAGCAGCGTCGCGCCGGCCAGCACCGCCGTGCGCGCCTTCCGCGCGTAGCCGCCGTCCAGGTACATGTAGGCGTCGTAGACCACGCTCCGGTGCTCGACCTCCTCGGCGCCGTGCCAGCGCACCAGGTCGAGCATGGCCGGGTGCATGTTCTTCTCGGCGAGCACGTCCGCGTTCAGCAGCCACTCCCCGATCACCGCGGTGTAGTGCTCCATCCCGGCGAAGAGCCCGAGCCGCTCCCTGAGCCACTCCTCCTTCGCCCGCCCGTCCAGCCCGTGGTCGCCGAGCAGCCGGTCGACGAGCCAGCCGATCCTGCCGACGAAGGACTCCACATCCAGCCCGAGCGACTGCAGGTGCCTGCGCGCCGCCTCGTGGGAGTTGGCGTGCGTGGTCTCCTGACCCACGAACCCCTGCACCTCCTCGCGCAGCCGCGGATCGCGGATGTACGGGAGCGCCTCGCTGAGCGCCTGCGCCATCGCCCGCTCCCCCTCCGGGAGCACCAGGTGCATGACGTTCACGATGTGGGTGGCCAGGACCTCACCCGGGATGTAGTGCAGCGGAACCGAATCGAAGTCGAACCGCACATCGCGGGCCTCGATCGCGTGCGCCTCTGTTTCAGCCATGAGCCGACCGTACAGTGCAACAAAGTACATTTCAATGTTGCGGCAACAATTCAACGCAGAATGTTGCACTACCATCCGGTTCTGCTAGCGTCGAGGGGTGTCCGCCTCCCTCGAGAACGCCGTCTCCGACACCGTCGAAACGCGGATCCTGGATGCCGCGCTCACCCGCTTCCAGGCCGTCGGCGTGAAGAAGACGACGATCGAGGACGTCGCCAGGGAAGCCGGCGTCGACCGGGTCACCGTCTACCGCCGCATCGGCTCCCGCGACGACCTCGTCCAGGCCGTCGTCAGCCGCGAGGTCGGCACGGTGCTTGCGGAGATCGCCGACATCGCCGAGCGCCACGACACGATCGACGACCTGGTCGTCGACATCTTCGTCACCGTCATCGGCCGCTGGCGCAGCAATCCGCTCGCCCAGCGCATGTTGTCGCTGGAGCCCGAGCGCGTAGTCCTGAAATTGACCACCGAGGGCGCCACCACCTTCGCCATGTCCATCGCCGCCACCGCCGCCGCCCTCCAGCGCGCCACCGACCGCGGCCTGCTCGCCTCCCCCGACGACCCCGTCACCCGCGCCGAAATCGTCTGCCGCATCGTGCATTCGCTGATCCTCGCCCCGCACGGAAGTCGCGATCTGTCGACGGAAGCGGAACTCGACGAGTTCGCCCGCCGCTATCTGGTCCCGATCATCACCGGCTGAGATTTCTCTGCCAGACTCACTCCGGTGATGGGTGCCAAACAGCTGAAGATCGGCCTCCGAGTCCACGACCTCCACCGCTCCGCAGCCCTCTACCTGCGCCTCGGCTTCCGCGAAATCTCGATCCCGACGGTTACGAGGTGACGTTCGAGCAGTTCGACGCCTGATGGTTTCGGCACTGCTCGTCCGTTCCTGCGGCGGCGAAGCTGTGATCCGTCCTCGCGGATCGAGCTGAAGAGCCTCCTGTCAGGATTGAACTGACGACCTTTCGCTTACAAGGCGAGTGCTCTACCACTGAGCTAAGGAGGCGGAAGGCGGTGCCAGCATATACGGCACCGCACCGGGTGGCACGAGGGTTTCGTGTCACCCGGTGGGGGGTCGATCGTCCCGGCGCAGTATCGGAACGAGGGTCAGGACTGGGCGCCCTGGCGGGCCGCGTCGTCGGCGGCCATCGCGTCACGCAGGCTCTTGGGCCGCATGTCGGTCCAGTTCTTCTCCACGTACTCGACGCACGCGGTGCGGCTGTCCTCGCCGAAAACCACTCGCCATCCGGCCGGGACCTCCGCGAAGGCCGGCCACAGGGAGTGCTGTTCCTCGTCGTTGACCAGAACGAAGAAGCGGCCGTCTTCGTCATCGAAGGGGTTGGTGCTCATTTCACCTCACTGAGATACTGGCGCGTTGGTCGGGGATCGGGCTCGGGCACGACCACGATGAGCCCGAGCGTTGTTTCGACCCTAGCAAGCCGGGTGTTACGGCTGGGCCGTTACCTCAGGCGGCGAAGAAATCCAGCAGGATCTTGTTCACCGCTTCGGGCCGCTCCAGGTAGCCGTAGTGCCCGGCGTCCGGAACCTCCTGGTAGCGCGCGTTCGGGATGACGTCGGCGACCTCGCGGGACAGGTAGGGCGGGATCATCCGATCGTCGGCGAAACCGACCGAGAGGCACGGCACGGTGATGCCCCGGTATGCCTGCACCCGATCGAAATCGTGGTCCATCTTGCGCTGTGCCCGGATGCCGGGCGTGACCGGGCCTCCGGTGAACTCGAAGAGGTCGAGCCAGTCGCGGGCGGCGTTGCGATCGGCCATGGTGGCGGGCGAGAGGTTCATGACGGCGGTGAGCGCGGCCTCGTATTTGGCAGGTAGCCGGACGCCGCTCGCGTCGAGCTCGTGCTCACCGGCCGAGAGCGTCTTCTGGAACTGGTCGAGGCGGCCGTGCCCGGCCATGAACACGGCCTTGCGCACCAGCTCGGGGCGGGCCAGCGCCAGCTCCTGGGCCACCCGCGCGCCCATGGAGGTGCCCACGACGAGGGCCGGGCCCTCGTCGAGCAGCTCGATCAGCCCGGCGGTGTCGGCGACCAGCTGCTCGATGGCGATGCCGGTGGCGGACTCGGAGGACGGGGCGATGCCGCGGTTGTCGAAGGTGCAGACGCGGTAGCCGGCGGCGACGAGGGCGGGCACCTGGTGCAGCTCCCAGACCCGGCCGGGGCTGCCGGTGCCCATGATCAGCACGACCAGCGGGCCCGCGCCCTTGACATCGGTGCCCCTGGTGCGGTCGCCCTTGACCTGGTAGTTGAGCGAGATTCCGTTCACCGTGGCCAGCGGCATCGTGGTCGGTCCTTTCGTGGAGGTGGTTCGTGGTCCACGGTATAGGGAGCGGGGTGGCGGTGTGCACCGCACCGGTGCGGGCTGTGCACAACTCGGGGGCTGTGCATGAATGCCGCCCCACGTGGCATTCGGAGCGCGGGCGCGGGGCACCCGCTCCCCGGCGCCGGATATCATTGACTATTCGCAGTGACCAGCGTATTAGCCGGGAGGACTGACAGATGGCCGCGAAGAGCAGCGCGAACGACATCGCGGACGACGATCTCGAGCCGTTGGCCGACGAGACCGCACGTCAGGCACAGCGGGTGGTCGCGGCGTACGCCACGGACGCCGACGAGTGCCGGATGCTGCTGGCGATGCTCGGCATCGGCACGGGCACCCGCGCCGAGTAGGCAGACCGGGGCAGTCGACGCCGAGGGCGCCGTCGACCGGCCGGACCGACACACACAACAGCACACTGCGGCAGACGCTCGTCAGCGGCCTCGAAGCGCAAAGGATGCGTGAGTGGATCACATGAACGACCACCAGTCCGACGACTCCGACACCGTCTCGCCCGACGCAGGGCCCGAACCGATCGGCCGCGGCGGCACCGCCGCCGACTACGCACCCGTCGCGGGCAGCGGCTCCGGCTTCGTCGTCGTCGCCAACCGGCTGCCGGTCGACCTGGAGAAGCTGCCGGACGGCACCCGCCGCTGGAAGCGCAGCCCGGGTGGCCTGGTCACCGCGTTGGAGCCGGTGCTGCGCAGCAACAGGGGGGCGTGGGTCGGCTGGGCGGGCATCCCGGACGTCGACCTCGACCCGATCATCGAGGACGGTCTCGAGCTGCACCCGGTGCCGCTCACCGCGGACGAGGTCGCCGATTACTACGAGGGCTTCTCCAACGCCACGCTGTGGCCGCTCTACCACGACGTCATCGTGCGCCCGGTCTACGACCGGGCCTGGTGGGCCGCGTACGTCGAGGTCAACCGGCGCTTCGCCGAGGCGACGGCCAAGGTGGCGGCGGAGAACGCGACCGTCTGGGTGCAGGACTACCAGCTCCAGCTGGTGCCGAAGATGTTGCGGATGCTGCGGCCGGACCTGACCATCGGCTTCTTCCTGCACATCCCGTTCCCGCCGGTCGAGCTGTTCATGCAGATGCCGTGGCGCACCGAGATCGTGGAGGGGCTGCTCGGCGCCGACCTGATCGGCTTCCACCTCCCCGGCGGCGCGCAGAACTTCCTCTACCTGGCCCGCAGACTGGCCGGGCAGCCTACATCGCGCGGCACCGTCGGCGTGCGCTCGAAGCTGGGCGTCGTGCAGGTCGGGTTCCGCACGGTGCGGGTCGGCGCCTTCCCGATCTCGATCAACTCCGCCGAGCTGGACGAGCTCTCCCGGCGCCGGTCGGTGCGCGAGCGGGCCGCCAAGATCCGGGCCGAACTCGGCAGCCCGAAGACCATCCTGCTCGGCGTCGACCGGCTGGATTACACCAAGGGCATCGATATCCGGCTGAACGCGCTGGAGGAGCTGCTGGTCGACGGCCGGATCGACCCGACGCACACGGTCATGGTGCAGCTCGCCACGCCGAGCCGGGAGCGGGTCGACAGCTACATCCAGATGCGCGGCGACATCGAGCGCCAGGTGGGCCGGATCAACGGCGAGTTCGCCCGGGTCGGCTACCCGGTGGTGCACTACCTGCACCGGCCCATCCCGCGCGAGGAGCTGGTCGCCTTCTTCGTCGCGGCCGACGTCATGCTGGTGACGCCGCTGCGCGACGGCATGAACCTGGTGGCCAAGGAGTACGTGGCCTGCCACAGCGGGCTGAACGGCGCGCTGGTGCTCAGCGAGTTCACCGGTGCGGCGGCCGAGCTGCGCCAGTCGTACCTGTGCAACCCGCACGACCTGGATAGCGTCAAGGACGCCATCGTCGCCGCGGTGGACGACGACCGGGATACCAGGCGCCGCCGCATGCGGGCGCTGCGCAGGCAGGTGCTCGCGCACGACGTCGACCGCTGGGCCAGGGCCTTCCTGGAGGCGCTCGCGCAGGACCAGGTGGCGGGCAGCGCGCTGATGACCGTCGGCGACGAGGACGACGACGAGGTCGATCGCGACACCGACGACTGACCGCGCACAGCGACTTCACAGGAAAGGTCCAGCGACTTCGGAGGCCGGTGACCGACGATGGGCTCCATGACAGCTGTACCGCCCGAGGCCAGGGTGCTCGTCGTCGACGACGAGCCCATGATCGTGGAGTTGCTGGCGGTGAGCCTGCGGTTCCAGGGCTTCGAGGTGGCCACGGCGGCGGACGGCGCGCAGGCGCTGGATCGCGCGCGCGGCTTCCGTCCGCAGGCGCTGATCGTCGACGTCATGATGCCGGGCATGGACGGTTTCGGACTGCTCCGCAGGCTCCGCGCCGACGGCATCGACGCGCCGGTGCTCTTCCTGACCGCGCGCGACGAGGTGCAGGACAAGGTCGCGGGGCTCACGCTCGGCGCCGACGACTACATCACCAAACCGTTCTCGCTGGAGGAGGTGGTGGCCCGGCTGCGCGTCGTGCTGCGCCGGGCCGGCCACGGCGAGCCGCCGAAGGAGAGGTCGCGGCTGCGCTTCGCCGATATCGAGCTGGACGACGACACGCACGAGGTGTGGAAGGCAGGGGAACCGGTGGCGCTCTCGCCCACCGAGTTCACGCTGCTGCGCTACTTCATGGTCAACGCGGGCACGGTGCTCTCCAAGCCGCGGATCCTGGATCACGTGTGGCGCTACGACTTCGGCGGTGAGGTGGGGGTGGTCGAGACCTATGTGTCGTACCTGCGCAAGAAGGTCGACACCGGCGGTCAGCGGCTGATCCACACGCTGCGCGGGGTCGGGTACGTGATGCGCGAGCCGCAGCGCGCGCGGTCGGGGCGGTGAGCCGGGTCGGGGTAGCGAGGGCAAGGGGCGCGCTCGGCGCCCGGCTGTCGGCGATTCCGCTGCGCGTGGGGCTGGTGCTGGCGCTGGTGCTGCTCTGCGCCGCCGGGCTGGTCGCCTCCGGCATGCTGGTCACCTCCGCGCTGGAGCGTTCGCTGCTGAACCGCACCGACCAGCAGCTGCGCGAGGCCGCGCTCTCCTGGGCCAGGCCGGACCGGCTGGTCGGGCCGCTGCCCGCCGACGGCAGGCAGCCGCCGAGCCCGTTCTTCGTCGAGGTGGAGCGGCCGGACGACCCCGCCCGGCTGGTGCTGCGGCCGTTCAACATCGACGCCACCCCCGCGCTGCCGGAGCCGCCGATCGGGCGGCCGGTGACCGTCGGCTCCACCGACAACGCCGACGTGCGGTGGCGGGTGCTCAGCCTGCGCACCAGGGACGGCACCACCACGGTGGCGGCGCCGCTCACCCAGAACCGGGACACCGTCGACCAGCTGGTCATGCTGCTGGTCGTGGTCGGGGTGCTGGTGCTGGTCGCGCTCGCCGTCGCGGCGTACTTCGTGATCAACCGGAGCCTGCGGCCGCTGCTCGACGTCGAACGCACGGCCGCCGCCATCGCCGCGGGCGATCTGCACCGGCGGGTCCCGCAGCAGAACACCAAGACGGAGGTCGGCAGGCTCTCCCGCTCGCTGAACGGCATGCTGGCGCAGATCCAGCGCGCCTTCGAGGCGCGCACGGCGTCCGAGGAGGCCGCGCGGCACTCCGAGGAGCGGATGCGCCGCTTCGTCGCGGACGCCAGCCACGAGCTGCGCACCCCGCTCACCACCATCCGCGGCTTCGCCGAGCTGTTCCGGCAGGGCGCGACCAGCGACCCCGCGCTCTTCATGGACCGGATCGAGCGCGAAGCGCAGCGGATGGGGCTGCTGGTCGAGGACCTGCTCATGCTGGCGAGGATGGACGCCGACCGGCCGCTGGACCGGGCGCCGGTCGACCTGCTCACGCTGGCCAGCGATGCCGTGCACAGTGCGCGGATGCTCGGAGCCAAGGACGCCGAGCCGCACACCGTCGAGCTGGAGGTGCGGCCGGGCACCGGCACGCTCGAGGTGCTCGGCGACGACACCCGGCTACGGCAGGTGCTGAGCAATCTGCTGAGCAACGCCGTCGTGCACACCCCGCCGGGCACGGCCGTCACCGTGCGGCTCACGCCCGCGGCGGACGAGGTGCTGCTGGAGGTGGCCGATACCGGGCCCGGGTTGCCACAGGACGAGGCGGAGCGGATCTTCGAGCGCTTCTACCGCACCGACACCTCGCGGACCAGGGCCAGCGGCGGGACCGGGCTCGGGCTGTCGATCGTGCGCGCGCTGGTGACCGCGCACGGCGGTACGGTGCGGGCGGTGAGCGCGCCGGGGCAGGGCACCACCTTCACGGTGCGGCTGCCCCGCGACCTCACACCGGGGTGACGGCGGCGACCAGCCAGCGGTCGCCGTCGCGGTCCAGCTCGACCTTGACCCGGCTGCCGCTGGTGGTGCCCTCGGGGCTGTCCCTGCTGGTGGTGATCTGGTTCAGGAAGAGCATGACCACTGCGTGGCTCGCGTCCGCGGAGACGATGCCCGCGGCCTGGGCGTCGGCCTGCACGCTGAGCTGCTTCTCCTTGGCGCCGGGGGCGATGGCGTCCTGGATCAGGGTCAGGTAGTCGGCGCGGAAGTCGGGGGCCAGGTTGTCGGCGGCCTTGGGGAGTTCGGTGTCGACGGAGTTGAAGTCGTAGCTGAACATGGCGGAGACGGTGCGGCTCGCGGTTGTCGCGGCGTCGGCGCGGGCCTGCTCGGTGCGGTTGTCGTCCCAGAGGCGGTAGCCGTTGACGCCGGCCAGGACGGCGGCGGCGAGGAGGAGAACGGCGGCCGCACCGGCGAGAATTTTGGTTCGGCTCATGCTGTATCCCTTCGGCCCGAGCGAGGCCCCCACGCGGCCACGCTCCGCTTCCGTCTCCGGGCCTGACTCGCTCATGCCACGAACTCCACTTTCGACGCGGTGAGGCCCTCGTCGCCGCGGGCGATGGTGACGCGGAAGCGGTAGTAGCGGGTCTGGGGCTCGGCCTGGCCCGCGTTGGTCAGGGTCTGCTTGGCGGCGACGAGGACCTGGGCGGAGTTCTCGTCGTCGCGCTCGAGGGCGGCTTCGACGATCTCACCGGTGGAGACGACCTTGGCCTGCTGCACGATGTCGGTGAAGGGGTCGACGCGGCCGTCGAACTCGGTCTTGAAGTCGCCGGAGGCGACCGAGAGGATCCGGTCGATGTCCTCCCTGGCGGAGTCGGCGCGGATTGTGGTCAGGTTCAGCACGGTCTGGCGGGCGGTCTGCAGGTACTCGTTGCGGCGCTCGTCCCTGGCGTCGTTATCGCGGACCGCGAGGGTCGAGAGGACCGCGCTCACCACGATCGCGATGGCGGCGATCGCCGCGGCGGCGGTCAGCGCGAGGCGCTTCCAGGAGCGGGCCGGAGTGGCCGTCTCCGGCGCGGGGGTCTCGTCGGTGTCCTTGTCGAGCGCGACCTTCGCCGCTGCGGGCTCCGCCTCCGAGAGCGCGGGATCCGAAGCCGGCTCCGCCTTCGCGGCCACGGTGTCGGCCTTCGTCGGCGCGGTATCGTCCGCAGCGGAAGGCGCGGTCTCAGCCCCAGCCACGGGCACGCTTTCGGCAGCCGAGGGCTCTGCCTTCGGAGCCGCGGCCTCGGATGTCGCAGGCTCGGCCTTCGTCGACGCCACGTCGGAGCCGGAGGTGGGCACCGAGGCAGTGGACGCGCTCCGCCCGGCGGTCACCGCCGGGGAGGAGCCGCCGTCACCGACGCCGGAGACCGTCCCCTCGGGTGTGGCACCGCCCTCGGCGGGCGGCGGCCCGGCCGAGCGCAGCGCCCGGCGGCGCGCACGCGGCTTGTCGTCGTTGATCTCGCTCATCGTTGCTGCTCCTCGAGCATCGCCTGCCAGCTCGACGGTACCGTGCCCGATCCGTCGGCCACGTCGCCTTGCCGATACGAGCGGCCGTCGGGGCCCATGTACACCCCGGAGCCGGGGTCGTAGGCGCGGGCCGAGGCGGGGGTGACGGCGGTGCCGTCAGAGCCGCCGGTGCCGTCGGAGCCGCCGGTGTAGGCGGCGGGCTCGACCGGCTGCGGCGGCCCGAAGGGCGGGTTGTTGCCGAGCGGGGTGTAGGCGCCGGTGCGGCAGAGCTCGGGGGTGGGGGCGCGCCTGCCCGGGTACTCCTGGCAGGGCGTGTTGCGGATGCCGCGCACCGCCTCGGCCGCGTCCTGCGGCACCTTGCAGTAGAGCCCGGGCGGGGTGTCCGGGATGTCGAGCAGGGTGGGGTCGCGGCGCTCTTCGGGCGGGAGGAAGCCGGTGGTGCAGGGCGGCGGGTCGTTGACGGTCAGCATGAAGTCGACCATCGCGCCGTACTCCAGCGGCCCGCGCACCGCGGTGAGCAGCGCGGCCACCAGCGGCGGGTAGACAACCAGGATCTGCTCCAGCCCGGCGTGGTAGATGGTGCCGACCTGCCCGACGCTCACCAGGTTGGCGAGCAGCAGCGGCAGCGTCGGTCGCAGCGTCTGGAACAGCTCGGTGACCTGCTGCATCGCGCCGGGACCCTCGGTGAGGATATTGCGCAGCGCGGGGTCGTGCGCGCGCAGCTGGTCGGTGACGGTGGCGAGGTCGGCGGTCCAGCTCCGGATGTTCGCGTCCGACTGCACCTGGGTGTCGAGCAGCGGCCCGATCTGGTCGAGCAGCTGCTTGGTCGGCTCGACGCTGCTCTGCGCCTCCTGCACCAGCAGCGCGGCCGAGTCGATGAAGCGCTGCAGGTCGGGGCCGGCGCCGTTGAAGGCGCGGAACGACTCGTCGATCACCTGGCGCAGCCTGGTGTCGGCGACGCTGGAGAGCAGCCGGTCGGTCTGGTCGAGCAGCGACCCGACGTCCTGCGGCAGCTTGGTGCGGTTCACCGGGATGACGTCGCCGTCGCGCAGATCGCCGTCGTCGCCGCGGTTCTCGGCCGGGATCAGGTCGACGTACTGCTCGCCGATGGCCGAGACGCTGCGCACCCAGGCGTCGACGTCGGAGGGCACCTTGTGGTCGCTGTCGATGGAGATGATCGCGTCCACCCCGCCGGGCGTCAGCTTCACCTCCTCGACCTTGCCGACATTGGTGCCGCGGTAGGCGACGTTGGCGTTCGGGTAGAGCCCGCCGGTGGCGGCGAGCTGCACCGTGACCTGGTAGCGGCCGATGCCGAGCATGGCGGGCACGCCGACGTAGGTGCCGCCCATGATGATCAGCCCGACCGCGGTCAGGATCGCGAAGATGACCAGCTGGATGCGGACGAAGCGGGTGAGCGTCATTGCCCGGCACCTCCGGGTGCGGCCGGTGCTCCGGGCAGCGGCACGGTCAGGCCGGGAATGGCGGGCAGCCCCGGGATCGGCGGCAGCCCGGGAATGGTCGGGGCCGGGCCGGGCGCCTGGTCGGGCGTGGCGAGCGGGCCGAGCGCGGGGTTGCCGGGCTGGCTGGCGGTCTCCGGCGCGATGGTGCCGAGCACGCCCTCGATCCCGCCGAAGCGGCCACCGAGCGGGGTTCCGGTGAGCCAGTTGGAGTCCAGCCTGGCCGCGGTCAGGTCGAGGGTCATGAAGAGGTTCAGGTAGTCGCCCTTGATCGCCCGGTCCAGGTTCTTCATCGGGAACGGGAAGGTCGCGATGATCTTCAGCGACTCGGTGAGGTTGTGCCCGGTGTCGGCCAGCGTCTGCAGCACCGGGTGCAGCGCGGCGAGGTTGGCCTTCAGGTCGTCGCCGCTGGCGTCGATGATCCGCTCGGTGACGTCGCTGAGCTCGCCGAGCGCGGTGAGCGCCCTGGTGATCTCGGCCCGCCGGTCGGCCAGCACGGTGAGCGCCGGGTGGATGTCGGTGATGGCGGCGGCGAGCACGTCGCGCTGCGCCACCAGCTCTCCGCCGAGCCGGTCCAGCCCGCCCATCGCGTCGATGATGCTCCGAGTCTGCCCGTTCAAGCCGATGGTGAGGTCGTTGAGCTGCACGATCAGGTCGCGGACATCGCTCTCGCGGCCGGTCAGCGCGGTGTTCAGCTCGCGGGTGATGTTCTCCAGCTGGGAGATGCCGCCGCCGTTCAGCACCACCGAGAGCGAGGAGAGCACCTGCTCGGTGGTCGGGTACACCGAGGCCCGCGCCAGCGGGATGGTGTCGCCGTCGCGCAGCTCGCCCTCGGGCGCGACGTCCTTCGGCGACGCCAGCTCGACGTGGTTGCTGCCGAGCAGGCTGGTCTGGCCGATCGCGGCGGTGGCGTTGGCGGGCAACCGCACGTCCTGCTCCAGCGAGACGGTGACCAGCGCGTGCCAGCCCTCGACCGTGATGTCGGCGACCGTCCCGACCGCGACGTCGTTCACCCGGACCGGCGAATTACGGGTCAGCGTGGTGACGTTCGGCATCTGGATGCGCACCTGGTAGGCCCCGGCGTCGGTGCCCTTGGCGCCGGGCATGGGGATCGAGTTCAGCCCGTCCCACTCGCAGCCGGTGGTGCCGAGCACGATCGCGGCGGCCGTGGCGAGCACGGTCAGACCTCGGCGGTTCATCGCCCACCTCCCGGAATGGCGAGCCCGGCCAGCCCCTGCGGCACCGAGATCGGCGCCTGCGCGGGGGCGGGACCCTGATCCCGCGGGCCCGCGGCGGCCAGGCTCGGCGGGCTGTAGACGAGCTGGTCGGGGAAGGCGGTGACGCCGGTCGCCGGGTTGGTCATGATCGGCAGGTAGTTCATGCCGAGCGACTGGATCACCGGGGCGAGGAACTCGTTGCAGAGGTCCGCGCTGCGGTCGGACTGATTCTTCTCCAGGGCGCGCACCGAGCCGCAGAGGAAGCTCATCGGGTTGCCCGGGTTGGCCAGCGCGATGGCCCCGGTCAGCGTGCCCTGGGCCGGCTTGTAGAGCTGGTAGAAGTTCACCAGCGCGGTCGGGCCCGAGTGCAGCGCCTGCTCCAGCTCCGGCCGCTTGTCGGCGAGGATCTGGGTGGCCTGGGCCAGCTTCTGCACGCTGTCGGTGAGCTGGGTGCCGCTGTCGTCCAGGAAGCGCCTGACGTCCACGATGGCCAGATCCAGGTTGTCCAGCCCGGCGCCGAGCTCGGCCGAGACCCCGGCCAGCACCGAGGAGACCGAGGCCAGCCTGCCGCCGAACTGCACGATCTGCTCGTTGCTCGCGCTCAGCACCTCGACGAACTTCTGCAGGTTGCGAATGGTGCCGAAGAGGTCGGTGCGGCCGTCGGAGAGCGTGCTCAGGGTGGCCGAGAGCTCGCGCAGCGTGTCCCGGAAGCGGTCGCCGTTGCCGTCCAGGTTGTCCGCGGCGACGTTCACGAAGCGGCCGAAGGAGCCCTGCTCGTCGTCGCCGACCGGGCCGAGCGTCGTGGCCAGCTTGGAGAGCTCGGTCTTGATGTCGTCCCACTCGACCGGGACCGCGGTGCGCTCCAGCCCGATGGTGGCGCCGTCGGCCAGCTTCGCGCCGCCGGTGTAGGCCGGGGCGAGCTGGATGAAGCGCGCCGAGACCAGCGAGGGGGCGATCAGGACGGCGCGGGCCTCGGCGGGGACGTCGACGCCGCGGTTCAGCGTCATCGTCACCGCGACCTTGTCGTCGCCGGGCTCGATCTCGTCGATCCGCCCCACCTTGACCCCGAGGATCCGGATGTCGTCGCCCTCGTACAGCCCCGCGGTGGATTGGAACTCGGCGGTCACGGTCGTGGTGCCGATATTGCGCAGGCCGAAGTACCCGGCCACCGCGATCAGCGCGACGACCAGCACCGCGGCCCCGATGGCGAGCGTCCGGCGCGGGATGTTGCTGACGGTGTTCCGCACGGTCATCGCGGCGGCTCCTGAGCGGCTGGCCCGATCGAGGGCGGTGGATCGGCGAGGTACTGGCGCAGCGAGTCGGGCAGGTGCTGCGGCCAGACCAGCGAGTCGACCAGGATCTGCAGCCCGGTGCTGGTCGCGTTCACCACGTACGCCTGGAAGTAGGGGCCGCTGCCGACCTGCTCGCCGAGCGCCGCGGAGAACGGGCCGAGCCGGTCCAGCGCCAGCGAGATGTTCTCCCGGTTCCTGGTCAGCAGGTCGAGCACCTGGTCCAGCTTCTGCAGCGCCGGGTTCAGCTGGGCCTCGTTGTCCGCGATCACGCCGCGCAGCTGCTGCGCCAGGCCGTTCACGTAGACGATGAGCTGGCTGATCGCGGTGCGCCTGCGGTCCAGCTCGCCGAGCAGCTCG
Source organism: Nocardia asteroides (assembly GCF_021183625.1). NCBI lineage: Bacteria > Bacillati > Actinomycetota > Actinomycetes > Mycobacteriales > Nocardiaceae > Nocardia > Nocardia asteroides. Next base: position 4,411,232 of record NZ_CP089214.1, on the reverse strand, counting down.
TTGCCGTCGAGCAGCAGCGCGTTGATCTGGGTGCCGCGCTCGGCCAGGATCTCGGTGACCCGCTGCGCCCTGCCGAGCAGGTCGGTGAGCGCCTGGTCGCGGGTGTTGATGCTGCGGGAGAGCGCGGTCACGCCGTCCAGCGCGGAGCGCAGCGGGGCCGGGGTGTCGGCGAAGCTCACCGAGAGCGCGTCCAGCGTCTCGTCCACCCGCTGCATGTCGAGCCCCTGCACGGTGCCCGCCAGGTCGCCGAGCGCCTCGTTCAGCGAGTACGGCGAGTTGGTGCGCTCCAGCGGGATGGTGTCGGTGCTGCGCAGCGCGCCCGGCCCGTCCGGCGAGACCTCGAGCGATTTGCGGCCGAGCACGGTGTTGGTCTTGATCGCCGCGCCGGTCTTCTCGCCGAGCACGATCGACTCGTTCAGGCTGAAGGTGACGAGCACCTTGGCTCCGTCCAGCCGGACGTCCTCGACCCGGCCCGAGCGCACCCCGGCCACCTGCACCGCGTCGCCGGGGACCAGCCCGCCCGCGTCACCGAAGAAGGCGGTGTAGGTGGCGCCGGAGCGGATGAAGGGCAGCCGGTCGAACTGCAGCGCCGAGAGGGCGATCGCGACCGCGAGCACAAGGCCGACGATGCCGATCGTCATCGTCGTGGAACGACCGTTTGTCACTGTGGGGGAACGCTGTTCGCTCATTCTGTGTCAGCGCACCTTCCAGTCGTTTGCGGACCGGGCAGGTTGATCTGGATCGGCTGCCCGTTCGGGCCGTCCATGACGATGTTCGTCTCGCAGACGTAGAGCTGCAGGAACGAGCCGTAGGAGCCGATCCGGATGAGCTTGCGGTAGGTCTCCGGGAGCTTGTCGAGCACCCACTGCACGTCGGCCTCGCCCGCGTTCAGGTTGGTGGCGAGCCGGTCGGTCTGCGCGATGGTGGCGCGCAGGTCGGGGCGGGCCTGGGCGAGCAGGTCGGTGAGGTCGCCGGTGGCGCCCGCGATCCGGGGCAGCGCGGCCCCGATCGGATCGCGGTCCTCGGCCAGCCCGCTGACCAGGCGCTGCAACTCGGCGATGGTGGTCTCGAACTGGTCGCCGCGCTCGTCGATGGTGGCGAGCACGGTGTTCAGGTTGGTGATCACGCTGCCGATCAGGGCGTCCCGGTCGGCCAGCGTGCGGGAGAAGGAGCCGCCGCTGTTCAGCAGCGAGACCAGGGTGCCGCCCTGGCCCTGGAAGATCTGCAGCAGCGCGTTGGTCAGGTCGTTCACCTGGCCCGGGTCCAGCCCGCGGAGCAGCGGCTTGAAGCCGCCGAGCAGCATGTCCAGGTCGAGCGCGGGCGCGGTGCGCTCCAGCGGGATGCTGCCGCCGGAGCGCAGCTGCTCGGCCGAGCCCGGCCCCTCCAGCAGCTCCAGGTAGCGGTCGCCGACCAGGTTCTCGTACCGGATCGCCGCCCTGGTGCTGGTGAAGAGCGGGAACCGGCGGTCGACGTCGAACTCGACGTGCGCGCGGTGATCGTCGCCGACCTCCACCGCGGTCACCGAGCCGACCGGGACGCCCGCGATCCGCACCTTCGCCCCCGGCAGCATGCCCGACGAGCTGGTGAAGACGGCGTGGTAGCCCTCCTCGCGGGAGAACCGCATCTGGCTGAAGACCACGACCAGCCCGGCGAAGATCAGCGTCATCACCACGGTGAAGATCGCCAGTTTGATGCCGGTGGCGTTGCTGCGTTTCACGGCTGCCCCACCCCCGGCATGCCGGCGAAGAGGATCTCGAACACCTTGGGGCCGAGGGTGATCTTGGTGTTCGGGGTGTAGGGCGCGCCCTCGCTGGTGTCGGTGACGGTGTAGTCCGAGTGCATGCCCGGGTAGCGGTCGGAGATGCCCCGGCAGCTCGGGCCGCCGGTGGCGTTCACCTTCGGCAGGTCCCTCGGGTAGGTGTACGGCTCGGCGCCGTACATGAAGTTGGTGTTCAGCGCGACTCCCTCCTGGCCGCCGCCGAAGACCGCCTCGCCCAGCGGCAGCGCGGTGGCCAAGCCGTTGACCAGGCAGTACAGCGCGGGTGAGTACTGGTTCAGCAGCGCGGTGGTCGGGGTGAGCAGCTCCAGTGCGGTGATCACCTGGGTCTCGTTCTCGCGCAGCACCGCGCCGGTGGTGTCGGCCATGCCGATCACGTTCAGCAGCAGGCCGTCGAAGTTGCGCTGCTCCTGGACGAGGGTGCCGCCGGTGACGGTCAGGTTGTCGACCGTGCGGAGCAGGTCGGGGGCGGCGTCGGCGTAGATGTTCGTGACCTGGGCGGTGGTGTCGAGGTCGCGCTGCAGCGCCGGCAGGTACGGGTTCAGCTCGCGCAGGTAGGCGTCGCTGGTGCTCAGCAGCTCGCCGAGCTTCTGGCCGCGGCCGTCGAGCGCCGAGCCGAGCGCGGCCAGCGTGGCGTTCAGCTTCTCCGGCTCCAGCTCGTTCAGCACCTGGGAGAGGTGCTGGAAGATGGTGTCGAACTCGACCGTCACCGACTCCGCGGCGACCGTCGCGCCCGACTTCAGCGGGGTGCTCGACGGGTCGTCCGGGATCACGAAGTTGATGTACTTGGCGCCGAAGACAGTGGTCGAGCGGATGTCGACGCGGGCGTTCGACGGCACCAGGTGCAGCTGGTCCGGGTCGAGCGCCAGTGAGATCCTGGCATCGTCCCCGGTGGTGTCCACCCCGGTGACCCGGCCGATCTCCACCCCGCGCACCCGCACCTTGGCGTCCGGGTCGAGCACGAGGCCGCTGCGCGGCGCCTCCACCGTGACCGCCGCGACCGGCGTGAACCCGCCGACGAACATGGTCAGCGCCACCGCGGCGACCGCCACCAGCAGGAGCACCATCGCCAGCCCGGCGAGCTTGAGCCCGAACCGGTCCAGGAACCGGGTGCCCCGGCCCGGCTCGGCCGCGCGTTGCTGCGTCGTCATGGTCCGCGTCACCCCGAGAGATGGAAGTTGCCGGAGGTTCCGTAGATCGCCAGCGAGATCAGCAGCGTCACCGACACCACCGCGACCAGCGAGGTGCGCACGGCATTGCCGACCGCGATGCCGACCCCGACCGGGCCGCCCGCCGCGGTGTAGCCGTAATAGGTGTGGATCAGCATGATCGCGAGGGCCATGAAGATGGCCTGCGCGAAGGACCAGAGGATGTCGCTGGGGATCAGGAACGTGGAGAAGTAGTGGTCGTAGACGCCCGCCGACTGCCCGTAGATCACCACGGTGGCGAAGCGGCTGGCCACGAAGGAGGCGATCACCGCGAGTGCGTAGAGCGGGATGATCGCGATCATCCCGGCCAGCACCCTGGTCCCGATCAGGTACGGCACCGGCCGGATCGCCATGGATTCCAGCGCGTCGATCTCCTCGGCCACCCGCATGGCGCCGAGCTGCGCGGTGGAGCCGGCCCCGATGGTGGCGGCCAGGCCGATGCCGGAGATCACCGGCGCCGCGATCCTGACGTTGATGAAGGCGGCGAAGAAGCCGGTCAGCGCCTCGACGCCGATATTGCCGAGCGAGCTGTAGCCCTGCACCGCGATGGTGCCGCCTGCGAAGAGCGTCAGGAACCCGACGATCACCACCGTGCCGCCGATCACCGCCAGCGCGCCGGTGCCCATGCTGATCTCCGCGATCAGCCGGATGGTCTCGGTGCGGTAGTGGGTGATCGCGCGCGGCATCGAGGCCAGCGCCTGCATGTAGAAGACGGCCTGCTTGCCGATCGCGTCGAGCGAGTCCGAGCTGCGGCGCAGCCGCCGGACCGTGCGCGGGAAGCGGGACTGGATCACGAAGGCCATCGCGTCACCGCACCGTGAACTTGATGCCGGCCGCCGTGACGACCACGTTCACCACGAACAGGGCCATGAAGGCGAAGACGACTGTCTGGTTCACCGCGTCGCCCACGCTCTTCGGGCCGCCCTTGACGTTCAGCCCGAGGTAGCAGGCGACCAGCCCGGCGATCAGCCCGAAGAGCCCGGCCTTGATCTCGGAGATGATCAGCTCGGGCAGGTGGGTGAGCAGCGTGATCCCGTTGACGAAGGCGCCGGGGTTCACGTCCTGCAGGAAGACCGAGAAGAGGAAGCCGCCTGCGATACCGATCGTGCAGACCAGGCTGTTCAGCATGAGCGCCACGAACATCGAGGCCAGCACGCGCGGAACCACAAGGCGCTGAATCGGATCGATGCCGAGCACCCGCATGGCGTCGATCTCCTCGCGGATGGTGCGGGCGCCGAGGTCGGCGCAGATCGCGGTGGCGCCCGCGCCCGCCACGATGAGCACGGTGACGATCGGCCCCACCTGGGTCACCGAGCCGAACGCGGCACCGGCGCCACTCAGGTCGGCGGCGCCGATCTCGCGCAGCAGGATGTTCAGCGTGAAGCTGACCAGCACCGTGAACGGGATGGCGACCAGCAGCGTCGGCACCAGCGAGACCCTGGCGATGAACCAGGACTGGTCGACGAACTCGCGCGCCTGGAACGGGCGGCGGAAAGCCGCGCGACCGACATCCGCGGTGAGTTCGAAGAATCCCCCGACGGCCCTGAGGGGCACAGCAAGGACGGGGTTCATCGGCGATCCTCCTTGCTCGACCCTGCTTCGCATGATTAGAACATGTTCACCCCGCTCAACGGTGGATTTCAGCACTTTGAAGTGCTGATTTCCTCCAATTTGCGGACTAAAATTGTAACGAGTGTCTATTCAGAGTTGGACAGGTGTCTGTGAGGCACCCCACAGCGCAACCCCATTCCTACCCTGCGTGGCCGCCACGATCAACAGTCCTGGACAGATGATCAAAACGGCGGCCCGGCGATGGAACGGCTATCAACCCAGGTCGGTCAGGGACTTGGCGGAGAAAGTACGCCCATCGGGGCGCTCCGCGAAGTAGGCGCCGAGTGTCTCGGCCAGTCCCGCGTCGGACCACTCCGGCCCGGCCGCGTCGAACCGCTGCTCGACCTCGGGCGCCGCCATCAGCGCCACCATCGGGCCGTAGACGACGAAGACCTGCCCGCTCACCGCCTCGGCGGCGGGCGAGGCCAGGTAGGTCACCAGCCGGGCCACGTGCTCCGGCGCCAGCGGGTCGACCTCGCCCTCCGGCGCGTCGCTGAAGACCGCCGCCGTCATGGCGGTGCGGGCGCGCGGGCAGATGGCGTTGGCGCGCACCCCGAACCGGGCGAGGCCGCGCGCCGCCGAGAGCGTCAGCGCGGTGATGCCCGCCTTGGCGGCGGCGTAGTTCGCCTGCCCCTCCGGGCCGAGCAGCCCGGCCTCGGAGGAGGTGTTCACGATCCGCCCGTACACCGGGCCGCCCGCCGCCTTGGACTTGCCGCGCCAGTAGGCGCCCGCGTTCCTGGTGAGCAGGAAGTGGCCGCGCAGGTGCACCGCGAGCACCGCGTCCCACTCCTCGTCGGACATGTTGAACAGCATGCGGTCCCTGGTGATGCCCGCGTTGTTGACCACGATGTCCAGCCCGCCGAATGCCTCGTCGGCCGTGGCGATCAGCGCGTCGGCGGTCTCCCGCTCGGCGATGCTGCCCGCGACGAACTCCGCCTTGGCGCCGAGTGCGCGGATCGCGGCCAGCGTCTCGGCCACCGCCTCGTTCTCGCTCAGGTCGTTGACGACGACCGAAGCGCCCGCGGCGGCGAGGCCGAGCGCCTCCGCCCTGCCGAGCCCGGCGCCCGCACCGGTCACGACGGCCACTCGCCCGGCAAGGATCGGTTCTGCTTCGCTCACGGCGCCGACTTTAGAACGTGTTCCAGTTCACCGCAAGCAATTCTCAGGAGAGCCGCAGCGCGGCCTTCGGGCACTGCGCCACCGCCTCCGCCACCGCGGGGCGGTCGCCCTCGGCAACCTCCTCGCCGTGGATGTGCAGGTAGTCGTCATCATCGAGTTCGAACACGTCGGGGGCGATTCCGACGCAGACACCGTTCGCTTCACACTGGTCGGTATCCAAGATGATCTTCATCGAGTTCTCCTCTGCCGTGGCTGCGGCTTGTGCGCCGGATCCGATCCGGATCGTGGATCAATACTGGAACATGTTTCAGCCGATATGCAATGATCGGGACAATCCATTTCCGTCGAAGCCCCTCGAGTGGCTCTCCTCGACCGATCCGAGTATGAGGTTCTGCCGATGCGCATCGCGTACACGCCGCAACAGGAACAACTCCGCGCCGAGCTCCGCGCGTACTTCGCGAAGCTGATCACCCCCGAGCGCCGGGCGGCGCTGAGCGCGCAGACCGGCGAGTACGGCGAGGGCAACGTCTACCGCGAGGTCGTCGCCGAGATGGGCAGGGACGGCTGGCTGGCACTGGGCTGGCCGGAGGAGTTCGGCGGCCAGAACCGGCCGATCCTGGACCAGCTCATCTTCACCGACGAGGCCGCCATCGCCGGCGCGCCGGTGCCCTTCCTGACCATCAACTCGGTCGCGCCGACGATCATGCACTACGGCACCGACGAGCAGAAGAAGTTCTTCCTGCCCAAGATCGCGGCGGGCGAGCTGCACTTCGCCATCGGCTACTCCGAGCCGGGGGCAGGCACCGACCTGGCCTCGCTGCGCACCGCGGCGGTGCGCGACGGCGACGACTACGTGGTCAACGGCCAGAAGATGTGGACCAGCCTGATCGCCTACGCCGACTACATCTGGCTCGCCGTGCGCACCGACCCGAGCGCCCGCAAGCACAAGGGCATCTCGATGCTCATCGTGCCGACCACGGCCGACGGCTTCTCCTGGACGCCGGTGCACACCATGGCGGGCCCGGACACCAGCGCGACCTACTACCAGGACGTCCGGGTTCCGGTGTCGGCCCGTGTCGGCGCGGAGAACGGCGGCTGGTCGCTGGTCACCAACCAGCTCAACCACGAGCGGGTGGCGCTCACCTCCGCCGCGGCGCTGCAGCTCGCGCTGCGGCAGACCGTCGAGTGGGCGCGCGAGACCACGTCGCGGGACGGCAACCGGGTGATCGACCAGGAGTGGGTGCAGCTCAACCTCGCCAGGGTGCACGCCAAGGTGGAGCACCTCAAGCTGCTGAACTGGGAGATCTCCAGCCGCGCCGACGCGGGCGGCGACGCCGCGCCGCGACAGTGGGACGCATCGGCCTGCAAGGTGTACGGCACCGAGCTCTCCACCGAGGCGTACCGGCTGCTCATGGAGGTGCTCGGCCCGCAGGCGTACCTGCGCCAGGACTCCCCCGGCGCGGCGCTGCGCGGGCGGCTGGAGCGGATGCACCGGGCCGCGCTCATCCTCACCTTCGGCGGCGGCACCAACGAGGTGCAGCGCGACATCATCGCCATGACCGCGCTGCGCCAACCCGCCGCTGCCCGTTGAACACCGCCGCCCGCTGAACTCCCCCGGAGAGGTCGAACAACCATGGATTTCACCCCCACCGAGGCGCAGCAGGATCTGGGCAGGCTCACCGCGGAGGTGTGCGGCAAGCTCGTCACCGCCGACCGGCTGCGCGAACTCGACACCGCCGCCGTCCGCTTCGACGAGCCGCTCTGGGCGGCGCTGACCGAGGCCGGCGTGGCCGCGGCGACGCTGCCCGAGTCGGTCGGCGGGAACGGCTTCGGCGTGCTGGAGCAGACCGCGGTGCTGCGCGAGCTCGGCAAGCACGTGGCGGCGGTGCCGTACCTCTGGTCCGCGGTGCTCGGGGCCGGTGCGCTCGCCGAGTTCGGCTCCGAATCCCAGCGCGAGCTGGCCGGGCGGGCGCTGCTCACCGTCGCGCTGGCCGAGGAGCGGAACTGGGGCGGGGTTCCGGCCGCCACCGCGCGGGCCGACGGCGCCGCGCTGACGGTGACCGGTGAGCTGATCACGGTGCCGTTCGCGGCGCAGGCCGAGCGGATCCTCGTCCCGGTCGCGGTGGGCGACGCGGTCGCCGTCGCGCTCATCGACCCCGCCGGGGCAGGCGTCACGATCACCGAGCAGCTGGTGGTCGACCGCAGCCCGGAGTACCTGGTCGCGCTCGCCGATGCCCCCGCCGAGCTGGTCGGCACCGTGGAAGACGGTGCGCGCGTGCTCGACTGGCTGCGGCTGCGCGCCTGGCTCGGGCTCGCCGCGCTGCAGCTCGGCACCCTGGAGCGGGCGCTGGAGCTGGTGGCCGGGTATGCCCGCGAGCGCGAGCAGTTCGGCAAGCCGGTCGGCAGCTTCCAGGCCGTCGCGCAGCGCCTCGCCGACGCCTACATCGACATCCAGGGGCTGCGGCTCGCGGTCACCCAGGCGGCCTGGCAGCTGGCCGAGGGGCTGGACGCGGCGGGCGCCGTGCACACCGCCAAGTTCTGGGCCGCCGAGGCCGGGCACCGGGTCGCGCACACCGTGGTGCACGTGCACGGCGGTGTCGGGATCGACCGCGACCACATCGTGCAGAGCTACTTCATCGCCGCCAAGCACAACGAGTTCGCCCTCGGCGGCGCCACCGACCACCTCCGCGCCATCGGCGCCCTCTTCGCCGACCGCGCCGATATCGCCGCGGTCTAGGGGGTCGCCGCGAAGCTCGGCAACTCGGCTGCGATGGCCGGAACACCGAACTCGCCCTGGCAGACAGCGAGCACGAACCGCTCGGCCCGGTCCACGTCGAACCCGGGATCGAGCGGATAGCCGTTGAGGTGCAGGAATACCCAGGTCGCGTACCAGGCGAGCCGCTTGTTGCCGTCGACGAGGCCGTGATTGCGGGCCACCGATTCCATCAGCGCCGCCGCCTTGTGCCAGAGGTCGGCGTACGCATCCTGGCCGAAGACGCTGGTCCGCGGCCGGGCCAGTGCGGAATCGAGCAGGCCGTAATCACGGACCTCCGGTGTCCCGAGCCGCTGCGCGAGACCAAGCAACTCGGGCAGCGTGAGGTACTCGATCACGCCAGCCTCCGGTTGAGCTCCTCACTCGCTCGGAGGACATGGTCCGCCGCCTCGTTGAAGATCCGCGCCCGCTCGCTGATCGCCGTGATCACCGCGTTGCGCACGAACTGCTGCATGCTCGTCCCCTCGGCCTCGGCGCGCTGCCGCAGGGCGTCGAGTTCGTCGTCCGAGAAGCGGATGTTCAAGCCGGCCATACGCCCATGGTACCGAGTGGTACCACCGGCTGGCGCAAGCGTGTTCGCCCGGACGCCCCTGTCCGGTCGTCCCCCGCCGGGGAGGCGCTGCGGATCGAGCTGTAGCGAACCGGGAAACGGCTACAGCGCCATCGCTGAACTCACGCTCCGCGCCGCTCGGCGGCGGCGCGGCTCCGAGCGTCGACGACTTCGTTGCCTCGGGAGAAATCCACCTGAGCCGCCGGGTTGGCGACCGCGGTGACGATGCAGCTGCCGAAGACACCGTCGGCGTCGAAGAGCGTGGCGGTGCCGACCGAGACCCCGTCGACGCCGATGTGGTTGTCCGCCTCGACCCCGAGCGACTTCCCGCGCGGCAACCGGGCCAGCGCGAGCGTCAGATCGCCGTTGATGAACCCGACCCCCTCGCTCCCCCAGTTCGTCATCAGGCTGGTCGACTCCCCGATGATCGCGGCGGCCGCGAAGGGCCCGGTCACCTCGTCCCGCAGCACCGAGACCGGCTCCTGCCAGCAGCGCTTGCGGCTGTCGTTCTGGTGCTCACCGAGCTGCGAACTCCACCCCGACGGGTGCGCGTCGCTACCCCAGATGTGCGTGTCGGTACCGGAGCGCAGCTCGGTCGGCGGCGGTGCGGGCTGCTCGGCGCGGGTCCAGAGCGCACCGGGCGGCTGCTCGGAGCGGCGCAGGAAGACCGCGCTCGCCCGCGCCACCACCTTGCCGTCCTGCCGCAGCTCGGCGTCGGCGACCACGATCCGCCGCCCGGTGCGCGCCGCCTCGGTCGCGATCTCGAGCGGCTTGCGCAGGGTCGGGCGGAAGAGGTCGACGGTGAGCCGGGCCGGAACGAACTCCGGCGAGCCGTACTCCCGGTCCAGACACTCGGCGAGCAGCCCGCAGAGCGCGGGCCCGTTCACCATGTCCGGCGACCACGCGCTGGCCGCCATGGCCAGCGGCGTGAACGCCCGCTCGGCGGTGCGCTCGAAGAACGCCCACGGAAGACTCATCTCACCCTCCACAGAAACAACGGGCCGCCGCGCGTCCCCGCGCGACGGCCCGTGAGAAGACCCGGCTACTTGCCGGTCGCCTCGGCGTGCTCGTCGGCGGGCCGTGCCTCGGTCTGGTCCTTGGCCCAGCGGTAGTCCGGCTTGCCCGCGGGCGACCGCTTGATCTCGTCCACGAACCACAGGCTGCGCGGCAGTTTGTACCTGGCGATGCTCTCGCACATCGTCGGGTGCAGCTCGGCCAGGGTGGGCTTGGCGCCCTCGCGCGGCTGCACCACGGCCACCACGCGCTGCCCCCAGCGCTCGTCCGCGACCCCGACCACCAGCGCGTCGAAGACATCCGGGTGTGCCTTGAGCGCGCCCTCGACCTCCTCGGGGAAGATCTTCTCGCCACCGGAGTTGATGCTCACCGAGCCGCGGCCGAGCATGGTGACCGAGCCGTCCTCCTCGACCCGCGCGTAGTCGCCGGGGATGGAGTAGCGCACTCCGTCGTACTCGCGGAAGGTCGCGGCGGTCTTCACCGGGTCGTTGTAATAGCCGAGCGGGATGAACCCCTTGCGGGCCAGGATGCCGATCTGGCCGGAACCGGGCTCGACCGGCTTGCCGTCCTCGCCGAGCACCGAGGTGGAGGCGTCGATCTTGACCCGCGGCCCGCCGTCGGACGCACTACCCTTGGCGACCACGCTGAGCCCGGCGAAACCCGTCTCCGACGAGCCGATCGAGTCGGTGATCATGGTGTTCGGCAGCAGCTCCAGGTACTTGTCCTTGAGGCTGGGCGAGAAGAGCGCCGCGGAGCTGGCCAGCGCGTAGAGCGCGGAGTGCTCGTACGGCTTCCCGGTCTCCGGGTTGCCCTCGATCAGCGCGTCCAGCATGGGCCGCGCCATGGCGTCGCCGGTGATGAAGACGACGTTGATGGTGTGCCGGTCGATGTGCTGCCACACGCCGTGCCCGCTGAACTCCGGGATCATCACCAGCTTGCCGCCGCTGAACAGGCTCTGGAAACTGGCCCACTGCGAGCCGCCGTGGATCATCGGCGGGATCGGGAAGCGGGTCAGCCCGGGGCTCGCGGCGCCCTGCTCGGCCAGCTCGGTCTCGGTCTTGACGTACTCGCCGGTCATGAAGTTGATGCCGCCGCCGAGCACCCGCCACACGTCCTCCTGGCGCCACATGACGCCCTTCGGCAGGCCGGTGGTGCCTCCCGTGTAGAGCATGTAGAGGTCGTCCGGCGAGCGCTCGCCGAAATCCCGCTCGCCGCTCGCCGCGGCCAGCGCGGCCTCGTACTCGACGGCGCCCTCCGGGTACGGCGTCTCGGTGCCGTCCTCCACCACGACGAGCGTGCGCAGCGCGGGCACCTTCGCCCGGACCGCCGCGACCTTGTCGCCGTAGCGCCGCTCGTGCACGAGCGCCACCATGTCCGAGTTCTCGAAGATGTGCTGCAACTCGTTCTCGACGTAGCGGTAGTTGACGTTGATCATCACCGCCCGCGCCTTGAAGACCGCGATCATGGCCTCGACGGCCTCGATCGTGTTCCGCGAGTAGATGCCGACTTTGTCGCCCGGACGCACGCCCTGTTCGAGCAGGTGGTGAGCCAGTTTGTTGGCCCGCTCCTCCAACTGGGCGTAGCTGATCTCCCGGACGTCGTCGACCAGGGCGATCCGGTCCGGCATGAGATCGATGGCGTGTTCGACGAGATCCGCTATGTTGTAGCTCACAGAGCTAAAAATAGAACGTGTTACTGTTTCTGACAAGCCTCAGAAGTCAGGAGAACCCGATATGGCGCAGTGCCTCGTCGAGAAGCGGGACCACGTCCTCATCGTCACCTTGAATCGACCGGAGGCGCGGAACGCGCTCACCACCGAGATGATGGGCATCATGCTCGATGCCTGGGACCAGGTGGACGAGGATCCGGAGATCCGGGTCGCGATCCTGACCGGCGCGGGTGGCGCCTTCTGCGCGGGCGCCGATCTCAAGGGCATGACCAAGAAGCACCCGGGCGAGAGCTTCAGCGGCGGATTCGACGCCACCACGCTGCCCGCGCTGCTCAAGGGGCGCCGGCTGCGCAAACCGCTGATCGCGGCGGTGGAGGGTGCGGCCATCGCGGGCGGCACCGAGATCCTGCAGGCCACCGATATCCGGATCGCGGGCGAGGGCGCGAAGTTCGGCGTCTCCGAGGCGCGCTGGGGGCTGTACCCGCTCGGCGGGTCGGCGGTCCGGCTGGTGCGCCAGCTGCCGTACACGATCGCGGCCGACATTCTGCTCACCGGACGGCACCTGACCGCGGCGGAGGCCAAGGAGATCGGGCTCATCGGCTACCTGGTGCCAGACGGTGGCGCGCTGGACAAGGCGCTGGAGATCGCGAACGTGATCGCCGGGAACGGCCCGCTGGCGGTGCAGGCCATTCTGCGCACGATCCGGGAGACCGAGGGGATGCCGGAGGACGAGGCGTTCAAGATCGACGGCGAGGTCGGGATGGCGGTCTTCAAGACGAAGGACGCCAAGGAGGGGCCGCGGGCCTTCGCGGAGAAGCGCAAGGCGGTCTTCACCGGCGAGTAGTGGCGGCTTCGCCGGGTGCCGCGGCGGTGGCGGCCACCGCGGCACCGGGCGATATCGCCCGGCGGGCTACTCCGCCCCGGGGTAGTCCATCCAGAACGGCTCCCAGGTGTGGCCGTCGGGGTCGATGAAGTTGCGGCCGTACATGCCGACGGCCGCCTCCTCCGCCTTCTTGGTCTCGTCGACCTCCTCGGTGGCGCCTGCCGCGAGCGCCGCGTCGACCAGCGCGTCCACCTCCTGCGCGCTGCCGAGCGCGAGCGCGTAGGAGGCGGCGCGGGCGGCGACCGTGTCGGCGGTCGGGCGCTTGCCGAAGGTCTGGAAGTACTCCCTGGTCAGCAGCATCAGGCAGATGTTGTCGTCGATCACGATGCAGGACGCGTTCGCGTCGGTGAAGTCCTCGTTCACCTTCCAGCCCAGCGTCTCGTAGAAGCGCTTGGCACGCGGTAGGTCGGCGACGGGCAGGTTCACGAAAATCATCTTGCTGGCCATGGCGGCCTCCTGACGTGGTGCGTTCGGGGGTCAGCAGAAGAGACGGCGCCGCGCGCCCGGATTCATCGCCTCCGAATTTCGGGGCTCAAATCTGTCGGGGCGCTGTGGCAGGGTGAGCCCATGGAGACCCCCACCGCCGCTACCAGCGCCGGTGTCACTCCGGAGGTGCTCACCGCCTTCGAAGGGCACCGGCGCGAACTCTGTGCCTACGCGTACCGCATGCTCGGCTCCTCGTTCGAGGCCGAGGACGCGGTGCAGGAGACCTTCACCCGCGCCTGGAAGTCCTACGGCTCCTTCGAGGGGCGGGCCAGCCTGCGCTCCTGGCTGTACCGGATCGCGACCAATGTCTGCCTGGACATGCTGGACGGCCCGCAGCGCCGGGCCAGGCCGATGGATATGAACGGGCCGTCCCGCCCGGATTCCACGCTGCCCGCCCCGCAGCCGGACTACGTCTGGATCGAGCCGATCCCGAACGCGCTCGCCTTCGGCGCCGATCCGGCCGAGCACGCCAGCACCAAGGACACGCTGCGGCTCGCCTTCGTCGCGGCCTGCCAGCACCTGCCCGCCACCCAGCGCGCCATCCTGATCATGCGCGAGGTGCTCCGCTTCTCCGCGAACGAGACGGCGCAGGCGCTCACCATGTCGCCCGCCTCGGTGAACAGCGCGCTGCAGCGGGCGCGCGCCACCATGTCCAAGGTGACGCCGGCCGAGACCGACGAGTACGACGAGGCGAACGAGGAGCAGCGCAAGCTGGTCGACGATTTCGTCGCCGCCTTCGAGGCCTACGACATGGACACGCTGACCACGCTGCTGAAGACCGACGTCGCGCTCTCCATGCCGCCGCTGGAGCTGTGGGTCTCCGGCCCGCGGGACGTCGCCGCCTTCATGCTCGGACACGGCGCCGCCTGCCGCGATTCCCGGATGGTGCGGCTGGCGGGCGCCAACGGCCTGCCCGCCTTCGGCCACTACAAGCCGAGCGGCGAGCCGGGGCGCTGGACGCCCTGGTCGATCACCGTGCTCGAGCTGGACGGCGGTGCGGTCGCCGGGCTGAATTTCTTCCTCGACACCGACCGGCTCTTCCCGCTCTTCGGGCTCCCGCCGGAACTGCGGGAGCCCGCCTGATTTCTAGAACGAGTTCTACCCCTGCACGAGCGGGGCGATCCGACGCATGGACTCCAGGTCCGGCACCGAGACCAGGAGCATGGTGACGCCCGCCTTCTCCCAGACCGGGAGCTGCGCCCGCACGTGGTCCTCGTCGCCGATGATGGCGGTGTCGAGGATCATCTCGTCCGGCACCGCCGCGGCGGCCTCCGCCTTCTTCCCGGCCCGGAAGAGCTCGGTGATCTCGTCGACCTCGCGGTCGTAGCCCATGCGCCGGTACACGTGCGCGTGGAAGTTGAGTTCCGGCGCGCCCATGCCGCCGATGTAGAGCGACATCACCCAGCGCATCCGCTCGATCTCGGCCGCGGCGTCGTCGGTGACGACCACCTGGCAGCTGGCGGCGATCTCGAAGTCCGCCCGCGAACGCCGGGCGCCCGCGCGCGCGAACCCCTCGTCCAGCCACTCGTTGTACATCCCGGCGAGCCGGGGGGCGTAGTAGATGGCCAGCCAGCCGTCCGCGATCTCGGCGGTCAGCGCGACGTTCTTCGGCCCCTCGGCCCCCAGCCAAATGGGCAGATCCGCGCGCAGCGGGTGCGTGATCGGCTTGAGCGGCTTGCCGAGCCCGGAGGCGCCCGGCCCGGTGTAGGGCAGCGGGTAGTGCGGGCCCGCGCTGGTCACCGGGGCCTCGCGGGCCAGCACCCGGCGCACGATGTCGACGTACTCCCTGGTCCGCTGCAACGGCTTGGCGAACGGCTGGCCGTACCACCCCTCCACCACCTGCGGGCCGGAGACGCCGAGCCCGAGCACCGCCCGGCCGCCGCTGAGGTGGTCGAGGGTGAGCGCGTGCATGGCGGTGGAGGTCGGGGTGCGCGCGGAGAGCTGCACCACCGAGGTGCCGAGCCGCACCCGGCTGGTCCGCGAGCCCCACCAGGCGAGCGGGCCGAAGGCGTCCGAGCCCCACGACTCGGCGGCGAACACCGCGTCGAAACCGGCCTCCTCGGCCGCCGTCACCATCTCGCCCGCGTTGGCGGGCGGGGCGGCCATCCAATACCCCAGTTGCAATCCGAACTTCACGATCGACCCCTTTCGCGGCCAACTGCTTGCCAGCAGAATAAGAACCTGTTCTACTCGATGTCGTGACTCAGGGGAATACTGCTTCCGCCGTCGTCGCGGCCGCACCCGGCAATGATCCGGATCATGCGCCCGACGTACTCAGCGCGCCCCTGCGGGTGCACTTCGACTACACCAGATCGGTCGGCCCGATCATCGGCGCCTTCCTCGGCGGGCTGCGCGCAGGCACGATCACCGGCATCCGCGGCTCGGACGGCCGGGTGCTCGTGCCACCGGCCGAGTTCGACCCGGTGACCAGCGAGCCGCTGACCGAGTTCGTCGACGTGGCCGAGGTCGGCACCGTGACGTCGTGGAGCTGGGTGAGCGACCCACTGCCCGGTCAGCCGTTCGACCGGCCCTTCGCCTGGGCGCTGATCCAGCTGGACGGCGCCGACACCGCCCTGCTGCACGCCGTCGACGTGCCGAGCGCGGACGACATGCGCACCGGCCTCCGGGTCCGGGTGCGGTGGGCGGCCGAGCGCACCGGCTCGATCAACGACATCGCGCACTTCGTCCCCGGCGAAACCGCCGAGCCCGCGGCGGATTCCGCCGCCGCCGAGCCGGTGACGATTCTGACCACGCCGGTGGAGCTGCACTACAACCACACCGCCTCTCCTCAGGAAACGGTCTACCTGCGCGGGCTGGCCGAAGGCAAGCTCATCGGCGGCCGCACCGACGCCAACGGCAAGGTCTACTTCCCGCCGCGCGGCGCCAGCCCCACCGACGGCATCCCCACCGACGACATGGTCGAGCTCAGCGACTCCGGCACCGTCACCACCTTCTGCATCGTGAACGTCCCGTTCCTCGGGCAGCG
This sequence comes from Nocardia asteroides, assembly GCF_021183625.1. Lineage (NCBI taxonomy): Bacteria > Bacillati > Actinomycetota > Actinomycetes > Mycobacteriales > Nocardiaceae > Nocardia > Nocardia asteroides. The sequence continues at coordinate 4,395,156 of NZ_CP089214.1, read as the reverse complement.
GATCAAGCCGCCGTACGTCGCGGCCTACGTGCTGCTCGACGGCGCCGACATCCCGGTGCTGCACCTGGTGCTCGGCTGCGACGCGAGCGAGGTGCGGATGGGCATGCGGGTGGAGGCGGTCTGGAAACCGCGCGAGGAGTGGGGCCACGGGCTGGAGAACGTGGACCACTTCCGGCCGAGCGGCGAACCGGACGCCGACTACGAGACCTACAAACACCACCTGTGAGGCCAATCGTGACCGACCACGCCACCGACATCGCAGTCGTCGGCTTCGCCCACGCCCCGCACGTGCCCGAGACCTTCGGCACCACGAACGGCGTGGAGATGCTGGTGCCGATCTTCCAGAAGCTCTACGACCGGCTCGGAATCGACAAGTCGGACATCGACTTCTGGTGCTCCGGCTCCTCCGACTGGCTGGCCGGGCGCGCCTTCTCCTTCATCTCCGCGGTCGACTCGATCGGCGCGGTTCCGCCGATCAACGAGTCGCACGTGGAGATGGACGCCGCCTGGGCGCTCTACGAGGCGTGGGTGAAGCTCCGCTCCGGCCAGGCGCAGACCGCCCTGGTCTACGGCTTCGGCAAGTCGTCGGCGGGCACCCTGCGCCGGACCCTGACCATGCAGCTGGATCCGTACCTGGTCGGGCCGCTCTGGCCGGACGCCGTCTCGGTGGCCGGGTTGCAGGCGCGCGCCGGGCTGGATGCGGGCCGCTGGTCCGAGCGCGACATGGCCGCGGTCGCCGCCGGGGCCGATGGCGATGTGGACGCGCTGCTCGCGAATCCCTACACCGCCAACCCGTTCCGGGCGCACGACGTCGCGCCGGTGACCGACGGCGCCGCCGCCATCGTGCTCGCGGTCGGTGACCGGGCCCGCGAACTCTGCGACCGCCCCGCCTGGATCACCGGCATGGCGCACCGCATCGACGCGCAGGCGTTCGGCGTCCGCGACCTCACCCGCTCGCCCTCCACCGCGGCGGCCGCGCAGGCCGTCACCGGCGGCGACACCGCGGGCTTCGACATCGCCGAGCTGCACGCGCAGTTCAGCCACCAGCAGCTGATCCTGGCCGATGCCATCGGGCTGAAGCCGGAGACCAGGATCAACCCCTCCGGCGGCGCGCTGGCGGGCAACCCCATGTTCGCCGCCGGGCTGGAGCGCATCGGCTACGCGGCAGAGGCGATCATCTCGGGTTCCGCGAACCGGGCGCTGGCCCACGCGACCAGCGGCCCGGTCCTGCAGCAGAACCTGGTCACCGTCATCGAATCGGAGAACCGATGAGCTTCCCGGCCGCGGTGCTCGGCACCGGTCAAACCAATCACGTGACGAAACGCACCGACGTGTCCATGGCGGGCATGTGCCGGGAGGCGATCGATCGCGCACTCGCCGATTCCGGCGTCACCATCGCCGAGATCGACGCCGTCGTCGTCGGCAAGGCGCCCGACTTCTTCGAGGGCGTCATGATGCCGGAGCTGTACATGGCCGACGCGCTCGGCGCGGTCGGCAAGCCGATGATCCGGGTGCACACCGCAGGCTCGGTAGGCGGCTCGACCAGTGTCGTCGCCGCCAACCTGGTGCAGGCGGGCGTGCACCGGAAGGTGCTCGCGGTCTCCTGGGAAAAGCAGTCCGAGTCGAATGCCATGTGGGCGCTGTCGATTCCGGTGCCCTTCACCATGCCGGTCGGCGCGGGCGCCGGCGGCTACTTCGCCCCGCACGTGCGCTCCTACATCCGCCGCTCGGGCGCGCCGCTGCACATCGGCGCCATGGTCGCGGCCAAGGACCGGCGCAACGGCGCCAAGAACCCGCTCGCGCACCTGCGCCAGCCGGACATCACCGTGGAGTCGGTGCTGGCCTCGCAGATGCTCTGGGATCCGATCCGCTTCGACGAGACCTGCCCCTCATCGGACGGCGCCTGCGCGCTGGTCATCGGGGACGCGGAGGCCGCCGAGGCGGTCGAGGCCACCGGCCGCAAGGTCGCCTGGGTGCACGGCACCGCGATGCGCACCGAGCCGACCACCTACGCGGGCCGCGACCAGGTGAACCCGCAGGCCGGGCGGGACGCCGCGGCCGCGCTCTGGGAAGCAGCGGGAATCAAGGATCCGCTGGCCGAGATCGACGCGGCCGAGATCTACGTTCCCTTCTCCTGGTTCGAGCCCATGTGGCTGGAGAACCTGGGCTTCGCCGCGCAGGGCGAGGGCTGGAAGCTCACCGAGAAGGGCGAGACCGAGATCGGCGGCCAGCTGCCGGTGAACCCCTCCGGCGGCGTGCTCTCCTCCAACCCGATCGGCGCCTCCGGCATGATCCGCTTCGCCGAGGCGGCCAAGCAGGTCATGGACCGGGCCGGTGATTATCAGGTGCCCGGCGCGCGCAAGGCGCTCGGCCACGCCTACGGCGGCGGCTCGCAGTACTTCTCCATGTGGGTCGTCGGATCGGAGCGTCCGGCATGAGCACCCCGCTGAAGTTCACCGTCGGGATCGCGCTGAGCCCGCTCGAGCAGCTGCCCGCGCTGGCGAAGACCGCCGAGGAGGTCGGCTTCGCCTCCATCGCGCTGCCCGACTCGCTCTTCTACATGGAGTCGGCGGCGGCGAAGTACCCGTACACCGCGGACGGCAGCCGGTTCTGGGGCCCGGACACCCCGTGGGTCGACCCGCTCATCGCCACCGCCGCGATGGCGGCGGTCACCTCGACGCTGCGCTTCTACACCAACGTGCTCAAGCTCGGCTCGCGCAATCCGCTGCTGCTGGCCAGGCAGGTCGGCTCGGTGGCGAACCTCTCCGGCAACCGGTTCGGCTTCGGCGTCGGGATCGGCTGGGCGCCAGAGGAATTCGAGTGGTGCGGGGTGCCCTACGCGCGCCGCGGCGCCCGGGTGGACGAGATGATCGAGGTCATCAAGCTGGTGCTGGCCGGCGGGATGGTCGAGTACCACGGCGAGTTCTTCGACTTCGACCCGCTGCAGATCAGCCCCGCGCCGAGCGAGCCGGTGCCGTTCTACGTCGGCGGGCACACCAAGGTGGCGCTGCGCCGGGCCGCCAAGGTCGGCGACGGCTGGGCCTCGGCCATGATGACCTACGACGAGCTGGTCACGACCATCGGCACGCTGCGCGAGCTGCGCGCCGAGTACGACCGGGCGGACGACCCGTTCGAGATCCAGGCGGTCTGCGTCGACAAGTTCGGCCGGGCCGGGTACCAGGATCTGGCCGACGCGGGCGTCACCGACGCCATCACCATGCCCTGGCTGGCCGACGGCATCGGCTTCGACGGGCCCATCGAGGCCAAGCAGGAATCGATGCGCAAGTTCGCCGCCGAGTACATCACCGACCCGATCGTGGCCGCGTCGTGAGCGGCACGGCGCGCGCGGCCGGGCTGGCCTCGCAGGCGGCGGTCCGGGCTCGCGACAAGGACGCCTGGCTCGCGCTCTTCGCCCCGGACGGGGTGGTGGAGGACCCGGTCGGCCCCTCCGGCTTCGACCCGGAGGGCAAGGGCCACCACGGCCCCGAGGCCATCGCCGCGTTCTGGGACAAGGCGATCGCCCCCACCGACGCCATCGAATTCCACTTCGGCGACTCCTTCGCCTGCGGCAACGAGATCGCCTTCACCGGCCTCATCCGCTCCACGCTCGGCGGGCACATCGTCGACGCCGAGGGAGTCTTCACCTACCGCGTCGACGAGCAGGGCCGCATCGCCGCCCTGCGCGCCTTCTGGGAAGTGGACCGGGCCATGAAGACGGCTCGCCCCGCCTGACAGACCGGCACGAAAAAGCCCCCGCGAGATTCGCGGGGGCTTCTTCCATCGCCTACGCCGTGTAGTTCACCGGCAGGTGCTTGATCCCGTTCAGCCACCCGGACCGCAGCCGCTTCTCGCCGCCGATCAGGCTGATGTCCGGCAGGTGATCCGCGATCGCGTTGAAGATCAGGTCGACCTCGAGCCGGGCCAGGTTCGCCCCGATGCAGAAGTGCGCCCCGGTCCCGCCGAACGACAGGTGCGGGTTCGGGTCGCGCGTGATGTCGAAGGTGTCGGCGTTCTCGAAGACCTCTTCGTCGAAGTTGGCCGAGCGGTAGAGCATGACCACCCGCTGCCCCTTCTTGATCTCCACCCCGCCGAGCTCGACATCCTCCAGCGCGGTGCGCTGGAACGAGGTCACCGGCGTGGCCCAGCGGATGATCTCGTCCGCCGCCGTCGCGGGCCGGTTCTTCTTGAACAGCTCCCACTGGTCGGGGTGCTCGAGGAACGCCATCATGCCGTGCGTGATGGCATTGCGCGTGGTCTCGTTGCCCGCCACCGCCAGCATGATGACGAAGAAGCCGAACTCCTCCTCGCTCAGCTTGTGGCCGTCCAGATCCGCCTCGATGAGCTGCGTGACGATGTCGTGCGCCGGGTTCGCCTTGCGATCCGCCGCCATCTGGTACGCGTACATCAGGATCTCCGCCGACGAGGCGGCCGGATCCACGTCGATATCCGGGTCGTCGTACCCGGTCATCTCGTTGGACCAGGTGAAGAGCTTCATCCGGTCTTCCTGCGGCACGCCGATCAGCTCGGCGATGGCCTGCAGCGGCAGCTCCGAGGCGATCTGCTCGACGAAGTCGCCGGTGCCCTTCTCCGCGGCCGTCTTGACGATCTGCTCGGCCCGGTTGGAGAGCTCCTCGCGCAGCCCGTTGATCACGCGCGGGGTGAAGCCGCGGCTGATGATCTTGCGCAGCTTGGTGTGCTCCGGCGCGTCCTTGTTGATCAGGACGAACCGCTGCAGCTCGATCTGCTCGCGGGTGATGTCGTCGTTGAACCGCGGGATCGCGGTGTTCTCGTGCGTCGAGAAGACGTCGCTGCGGCGCGAGATCTCCTTGACGTCGGCATGCTTACTGGCGACCCAGAACCCTCCGTCGCGGAACCCACCGACCTCGCGCGACTGCTCGTTCCACCAGACCGGCGCAGCCCGCCGCAGCTCGGCGAATTCCGCGGTCGGGACCCGCTCGGCATAGATGGCCGGGTCGGTCACATCGAAGCCCTCCGGCAGGTTCGGCCGGTTCCGTGTGTCTACCACCAGATGTCTCCTTCGACACTGTCCTCGAACGACAAACTGAAACACGTTCTACACTCATTACAGCACATAGTGCGTGAACACGTTTCATTTTTATCCCGAAGGAAAGGGTGGAGATGGGCACTCCCGTCATCGTCGAAGCGGCCCGTACCCCGATCGGCAAGCGCCGCGGTCAGCTCTCCGGCTTGCACGCCGCGGAGCTCCTCGGCGCCGCTCAGCGCGGCATTCTGGAGAAGGCCGGGGTCGATCCGGGCCTGGTGGAGCAGGTTATCGGAGGCTGCGTCACCCAGGCAGGCGAACAATCCAACAACATCACCAGGGTGGCGTGGCTGAACGAGGGGCTGCCCTGGCAGGCCGCCGCCACCACCATCGACACCCAGTGCGGCTCGGCCCAGCAGGCCGCGCACCTGGTGGCCGGGCTGATCGCGACCGATGCCATCGAGATCGGCCTCGCCTGCGGGGTGGAGGCCATGAGCCGGGTTCCGCTCGGCGCGAATGTGGGCGAGAACGCGGGCCCGCGCCGGCCGGACTCCTGGACCATCGACCTGCCGAACCAGTTCGAGGCGGCGGAGCGGATCGCCAAGCGGCGCGGCATCACCCGCGCCGACGTGGACGAGTTCGGCGCGCGCTCGCAGCGGCTGGCCGCGCTGGCCTGGGCCGAGGGGCGGTTCGACCGCGAGGTGCTCACGGTGACCGCGCCCGAGGTGGATAAGGAGGGCAACCGCACGGGCCAGACGCTCACCGTCAACCGAGACCAGGGGCTGCGCGAGACCACCGCCGAGGGGCTGGCCGCGCTGAAGCCGGTGCTGGACGGCGGCATCCACACCGCGGGCACCTCGTCGCAGATCTCGGACGGCGCCGCCGCCGTGCTGCTCATGGATCAGGCCGCCGCCGAGCGGGCCGGGCTGCGGCCGCGGGCCCGGATCGTCACCCAGGTGGTGGTCGGGGCGGAGCCCGAGTTCCACCTGGACGGCCCGGTGCAGGCCTGCGCCCGGTTGCTGGAGAAGTCCGGGATGAAGATCGGCGATCTCGACCTGTTCGAGATCAACGAGGCGTTCGCCTCGGTGGCGCTCTCCTGGGCGCGAGTGCACGAACCCGACTTCGACAAGGTCAATGTGAACGGCGGCGCGATCGCCATCGGGCACCCGGTCGGCTCGACCGGATCCCGTTTGCTCACAACGGCTTTGCACGAGTTGGAGCGGACCGGCGGTAGCACCGCGATGGTGCTGATGTGCGCGGGCGGCGCGCTCGCCACGGGCACCATCATCGAGCGGCTCTAGCCCGGAAGTGTCGATTCCGGTCGGTTTCGTTGAACGTTCATCTCCCAGTGGCGAGAACGTGTTGTACACCACATGTCAGCGAACCGACCGGAATAGATGAGACATCAGCTACTTTCGAGCGAACTTTGGTCCGGCGTCGACCGTTCGCCCGACAGGCGGGAACCGTTGCCATGTGCCGCTCGCCCAGAGGCCCCCGCGTCAACCCGCAAACGTCGGTTCGAAGCCACTTCAGTCGTTGGGGTGGCGTGCAACGTCAGGAAATACGCAATCAGGCGTAGGTTTTCAGTTACTGAGCCGCTAATATCAATGATAGGTATCCGAGATAACCTCTCTTAGTACAGCGAAGGGAATTGGGCGGCTCACAATGGCTGATTTCGCGGCGCGGCTGAACAAGCTGTTCGAAACCGTGCATCCCCCGGGGCGCAAGCCGCACACCAACGCGGAGGTTGCGGCAGCGCTGACAGCCTCCGGGCATCCGATCTCGAAACCGTACCTGTCGCAGTTGCGCTCGGGGCAGCGGACGAACCCGTCGGACGAGACGGTGGCGGCACTGGCCAAGTTCTTCAAGGTCAAGCCGGACTACTTCTTCAACGACATCTACGCGGCCAAGATCGACCACGACCTGGAGCTGCTGTCGCAGCTGCAGGGCTACGGGCTGCGCAGACTGTCGAGCCGGGCGTTCGACCTCTCCGAAGAATCGCAGAACCTTCTCACCTCCATGGCGGAGAAGTTGCGAGCCAGCGAGGGATTGCCGGAAATTCCTCCGGACGGGACGGAATAGGGTTACACGACAACGCGGAGCGGTGCGGTCCAGGGGGCCGCACCGCTCCGCGTTGTGAGCTATCACAACCGGGCAGCTCCGCACCGGGACACTTCCCGGACATCCGGGTGTCCAGTGTGTGCGCTTAACGTTCATCTGCACGTGCATTCGCAAAAATGCACGGGCGAAGCGAAACGGATTCCCGTCGGATCGATAGTGGCGGTTCCGCCGACATTCCATCCGGCAGCGATTCCGACCCATCGGTCCGATCGGCGAATCTCCAGCGGACCCCCTCCGAGTGCCCCCGGAATTACGGGCACCCAAATTCATCCGATCAATTTCGGAGGTGCGCGCCGCGGCCCGGTTCGAAGGCGCGGGCAATCGCCTGCACCCAGCCGCGCGGGCTGATTCCGGCGGGCGGCGCGAGCCAGCGTGCGTCCACCCCGTCGGAGCCGCGCGGATCGCGCGCCCAGCGGGCGACCGCGGCCGCCCGTTCCGGCACCGAGGCAGGCGGCAGGCCGGCGGCGAACCGCGCTCCGCCGCCCGCCTGCAGGTAGAGCGCGTCCATGATCTGGGTGATCTGGTCCGAGGCACGCAGCTGGGTCGACCACGCCGACTGCTCGTGCGCGATGACCTGCGGAAAGCGGTGCACCAGCAGGCTGTGCAGCGCGTGCGTGCGGCGCATGAGCAGCCGGGCGCGCACCCACAGCTCGACCACGATCCAGACCGCGCCGAGCCCGATCAGCAGCGCCGCGAGCTCCCACAGCCGGCCGAACGGCAGCGCCGCGCCCGCCGCCCGCGCCGGCTCCCCCGCCGCGGCCGCGCGGATCTCGCCCGCGGCGAGCACCCCGACCAGGGCGGTGCCCGCGGTGTAGAGCGCGATGCCGCGGCCGAGCGCGGTCCAGTCCAGGTTGCGCAGGCCGGTGACCACCACCAGTAGGCAGCCGAGTGCGACGACGGCCCAGCCGAAGGTGGTCGACCAGGCGATCGTCACCACCGCCGCCCCGGTGCCGACGCCGTAGATTCCGGCCGCGATCCGGCGCAGGTTGCCGCGCGAGACCACCGGCCAGGCCGCCGAGGCCACCACCGAGGTGGCGGTGGCGAAGCCGATCCAGGCGGCGGTGTGGATCGCGCTGGAGAACAGCCCGGACGGCAGCCCGCCGGGCAGCGCGTGATCGAGCGCGAGGCCGATCTCCGGGACCGCGGTGGTCGCGGCGGTGGCCACGGCGGCGACCGCGACCACGATCGCCACCCGCGCGGTGGTGGCCGGCTTGACCAGCACCCGCCCCACCCGCGCGCCCGCGGCGATCCAGACCAGCAGGGCGGTGATCCACGGTGTCATCCGAGTGCCTCGTCGAATCGCAGGACCGAGACGCCCGCGCCCCGGTTGGTGAAGACGCGCAGCCGCGTCATGAGCATGGCGGCGAAGGTCTCGGCCTCCCACTCGGCGTGCTCGTCGGCGCCGTCCTCCACGATCTCGTGCGCGCGCTGGCTGAGCATGTACGCGATGAGGTCGTCGCTCGCGGCCAGCGTGACCTCCTCGGCGGGCGCGCCCTCGTGCGCGAAGACGATGTGGCCGAGTTCGTGGGCGAGGGTGTGGTCGCGGCCCGGCAGCGTCTCGGCGAGCACGATGACGTCGCGGTCGGGGTAGCGGCGGCGCTGGCCGCAGACGCCGGGGCCCAGCCTGGCGCTGGTGATCTCGATGTCACGGCCGCGCTCGGCCCCGATGGCGTGCACCACCTCGTCCAGGGTGGTGGCGTCGGAGTCGGCGGCGACCGCGCAGACGGCGTCGACCGCGGCGGCGACGCGGCGGTACGAGCGGGAGAGGGTTCTGGTCATCGGTCGCGTCCCCGTCCGAAGAATTCGGCTCTCGCGGCGTCGAGCCTGGCCTGTGCGGCGGCGGCGCTGCGGAAGCTCACGGCGCCGGAGGCGGCGGCCGCTATGGCCATGGCGGCGAGGCCGCCGAGTACCGGGAGGAGTGGGGCCGCCGGGATCGGGTCGCCGTCGGCGGTGGTGCGGACCTCGGGGTCGGGTGGGTTGGGTTGCGGCGGGGTATTTTCCGGTGCGCCGACCGGGAGCGGGGTCCCCGGCGGAGCGGTGGGCGGTGCGCCGGGCGCGGCGGAATTCGGCGATGCCCCGGGCGCGGCGGAATTCGGCGACTCCCCGGGCGCAGCCGTTTCCGGCGATGAATCGGGTGCGGCGGGATTCGGGGCCGCGAGGGTGCCTGGCGTCGCCGTGCTGTCGGCGGCGCCCCCACCGGTGCCCGGCGAGTCTGGGCTCCCCGGCGCGTCCGGGCTCCCCGGCGCGTCCGGGCTCCCCGGCGCCTCAGGGCTGCCCGGCACTTCTGGGCTCCCCGGCGCCCGGGGGCTGCCCGCACCATCCGAGCTGTCCGTGCCCTCGGGGCTCTCGGCACGCTCAGGGCCGCTCTCGCGCTCCGGGGCATCGAGGGTGCCCGGATTGTCGGGATCGGGCGCCTGCGGCCCGGGCGGGGCCGGTTCCACGCCGGGCTGCGACAGGGACGGGAGGGCGGGGAGCGGGATGAGGAGGAGCAGGGGGACGGCGGAGGTGAGGGCCAGTGCCGTCGCGGTGGAGATGATCGCGCCCGGGTCGAACGCGATGGGCTCCGCTTTCCCGGGCTCGGGCGTGCCGGAACCGGCCTGCCCACCGACCGACCCGGCCACGCCCAGCTCGAGACCGGTGGACACCGAGAGCCCGATGCCCCCGGAACCGGTTGCGCCCGCGCTGATTCCGGCCGACCCGACGAACATCAAACCGAGCCCGGCCGAACCGGCGCCGAGCAGCACCGGCGGCGCGGCGACCGGCGGCGCGACGGTGGTGCTCACCGCCGCTCCGGCCTCGACCCGCGCACGCTCAGCGGTGCTCTCCGCGGCCGGCTCCTCCTCCGGGACGACCTCCGGAGTCCGGGTCACCGACACGCCCGTCGACGACGGCGAAACCGCCGTCGTGGTCGACGGCAGCACCTCTTCGGTAGTGTCTGGCACGGAAGAAGTGGTGGTCGGCGCCTCCGACGGCGTCACGCTCGGCGTGGTGGTCGCGGACGGCGTCGAAGACACCGTCTCGGACGGCTCGGCAAGCGCCCCGACCTGGACCGACAGCGCAATCGCAGCAACAGCCACAGCAACTGCAATCGGGCGAATCGAACGACCACCGGGCATGCGCCAGCCTTCCCCTCCTGGAACGCGCTCGACCCGAGGGCCTGCTGCTGTTTCAGTCAGGGGTTTCGGGCGAACGCGAGCCCATCATAGCCGGGGCGCACCGACTGGGAAGGTGCTCGCCGAAATCGGCTCAGGCGCCGTAGACGGGCTCCTGCGGCACCGATTCGGCAATCAGCTTGGCAACCACCGGGCCGAGCTCGGCCGGGTCCCAGCGCTGCCCCTTGTCGATGGGGGTGCCGTGCCGCCAGCCGTCGGCCAGCGCGACCTTGCCGCCCTCGACCTCGAAGATCTTCCCGGTGACGTCGCCCGATTCCGCGCTGCCCAGCCAGACCACCAGCGGCGAGATGTTCTCCGGCGCCATGGCGTCGAAGTCGGAGCCCTGGGTGGACATCATCTCGGCGAAGACCGTCTCGGTCATCCGGGTGCGCGCGGAGGGCGCGATGGCGTTCACCGTGACGCCGTAGCGACCGAATTCCGCTGCGGCGGTGAGGGTCAGCGCGGCGATACCGGCCTTGGCTGCGCCGTAGTTGCCCTGCCCGACCGACCCCTGCAGCCCGGCGCCGGAGCTGGTGTTGATCACCCGGGCCTGCACCGCGCGCCCGGCCTTCGACTCCCCGCGCCAGTACTCGGCGGCGTGCCGCAGCGGCGCGAAGTGCCCCTTGAGGTGCACCCGGACCACCGCGTCCCACTCGTCCTCGGCCAGGTTCACCAGCATCCGGTCGCGGACGAACCCCGCGTTGTTGACCAGCACGTCGAGCCCGCCGAAGGTGTCGACGGCCTGGCGCACCAGGTTGCGCGAGCCGTCCCAGTCGGCCACGTCGTCGCCGTTGGCGACGGCCTCGCCGCCCGCGGCGCGGATCTCGGAGACCACCTGCTCGGCCGGGGTCTCGCCGGTGGCGGCGCCGTCCAGCGCCGAGCCGAGGTCGTTCACCACAACTTTCGCGCCCGCGGCGGCGAAGGCCAGCGCGTGCGCCCGGCCGATGCCGCGGCCCGCGCCGGTGACGATGACGGTGCGCCCGGCGCAGATCTGCTCGCTCATGCTCGTCCTTCTCCTGGTCAGCTCAGCTGCTCGTGGTGTTCGGTGGTCGCGGCGCCGAGGAAGGCGGGCAGCTCGCCGCCGCCGTGCACCAGCAGCGCCGTTCCGGTGATGAAGCCGGCCAGCGGCGAGGCCAGGAAGACGGCGCAGCGGCCGATGTCCTCCGGCCGGGCCAGCCTGCCCATCGGGATGGTCCGGCCCACCGCGGCGACGCCGTCGGCATTGCCGTAGTGCAGTTCGCTCAGCTCGGTCTCGACCGGGCCCGCGACGATCGAGTTCACCCGCACCTTCGGCGCCCACTCCACGGCGAGCGAGGTGGTCATGCTGTCCACCCCGGCCTTGGCGGCGCCGTAGGCGGCGGTGCCCGGCGACGGCCGCACCCCGCTGACGCTGGTGATGCTGGTGATCGTGCCGCCGCCCTGCTGGTCCCGCATGACCGCCTGCGCGGCCTGCGCCAGTTGCAACGGGGCGAGCAGGTTGAGCGCCACGATCTTGCTGTGGAAACTCGGGCTCGCATCGGCGGCCAGGGCGAAGGGCGCACCACCGGCGTTGTTCACCAGGTGGTCGAGCCGGCCGTGCCGCTCGACGATCGAATCAATCAGCGCGCGAACGGATTCCGGATCGCGAACGTCGGCGGCCAGGTACTCGACCGTGCGCCCGTCCACGGTGATCGGCGACTCCGGCGGGCGGCGTGCGCAGGCGACGACGGTCGCGCCCGCGGCCAGGAAGACCCGGCTGATTCCGGCGCCGACACCGCGCACGCCGCCGGTCACCAGCACGACGTGATCGGTCAGGTCGATATCGATGGCCACCGTGCTAACCTACCAAGCAACTGCTTGCTTTGCCAACGCTTCGATGGGACACGCGATGGGAATCAACCGTCACTCCGCCGCCCCGGGCGTCGCCGTCGTCACGGTCGACTACCCGCCGGTCAATGCCATTCCGTCGGCCGGGTGGTTCACCCTGGCCGACGAGATCCGCGCGGCGGGGCGCGATCAGGAGACCAGGGTCGTCGTGCTGCGCGCGGACAATCGCGGGTTCAACGCGGGCGTCGACATCAAGGAGATGCAGAGCAAGCCGGGGCACCAGGCGCTGATCGACGCCAACCACGGCTGCTTCGAGGCGTTCGCCGCGGTGTACGACTGCCCGGTGCCGGTGATCGCGGTGGTGCAGGGGTTCTGCCTGGGCGGCGGGATCGGGCTGGTCGGCAATGCCGACATCATCATCGCCAGCGACGACGCCACCTTCGGGCTGCCCGAGGTAGATCGCGGCGCGCTCGGCGCGGCCACGCACCTCTCCCGGCTGGTGCCGCAGCACCTCATGCGCGCGCTCTTCTACACCGCGGGCACGGTGACGGCGCAGCAGCTGCATCACTTCGGCTCGGTCTTCCAGGTGGTGCCGCGCGCGGAGCTGGACGCGGCCGCGCTGAAGGTCGCGGAGAACGTCGCGGCCAAGGACGGCCGGGTGATCCGGGCCGCCAAGCGCGCCCTGAACGGCATCGACGTGCAGGACGTGCACCGCAGCTACCGCTTCGAGCAGGGCTTCACCTTCGAGCTCAACCTGGCCGGGGTCTCGGACGAGATCCGGGACCGCTTCGACGAGGATCTGGCGGCGCGCCGGTCCGGGAACTGAGGGAATAAACGATGCGCGACAAGCGGATGTCGCTCGACGACGTGGTCGGCGAGCTGCGCAGCGGGATGACGATCGGGATCGGCGGCTGGGGCTCGCGGCGCAAGCCGCTGGCGCTGGTGCGCGCGATCCTGCGCTCGGACATCACCGATCTCACCGTTGTCACCTACGGCGGCCCCGACCTGGGGCTGCTCTGTTCGGCGGGGAAGGTGCGCAAGGCGTACTACGGCTTCGTCTCGCTGGATTCGGCGCCCTTCTACGATCCGTGGTTCGCCAAGGCGCGCACCGCGGGCGAGATCGTGGTGCGCGAGATGGACGAGGGCATGGTCAAGTGTGGCCTGGAGGCGGCCGCGGCCCGGCTGCCCTTCCTCCCCATCCGCGCCGGGCTCGGCTCCGACGTGCCGAACTTCTGGGAGGGCGAGCTGAAGACCGTCGCCTCCCCCTACGGCGACGAGACGCTGATCGCCATGCCCGCGCTGAACCTGGACGCCGCACTTGTGCACCTGAACATCGGCGACGCGCACGGCAATGCCGCCTACACCGGCATCGACCCCTACTTCGACGACCTCTACTGCCTGGCCGCCGAGCGCCGCTACCTCTCGGTGGAGCGCGTCGTCGAGACCGAGGAGCTGGTCAAATCCGTTCCGCCGCAGGCACTGCTGCTGAGCCGGATGCTGGTCGACGGCGTGGTCGAGGCGCCGGGCGGCGCGCACTTCACGCTCGCCGCCGACGACTACGGCCGGGACGAGAAGTTCCAGCGGCACTACGTGGAGTCGGCCAAGACGCCGGAGGCGTGGCAGCAGTTCGTGGACACCTATCTCGCGGTGCCCGAGGACGAGTACCAGGCCGCCGTGCGGCGATTCGCGGAGGAGCAGAAGTGACCGAGACCATTACCCGCGCCGAGGTCTGCGCGGTGGCGTGCGCCGAGATCTTCGCCGGCGCCGGTGAGATCATGGCGAGCCCGATGTCGCCGCTGACCACCATCGGCGCCCGGCTGGCCAAGCTCACCACCGAGCCCGACCTGCTGCTCTCCGACGGCGAGGCCCGGTTCTTCGCCGAGACTCCCGCGCTCGGCCGCTCGGCGCCGATCGAGGGCTGGATCCCGTTCCGCAAGGTCTTCGACGTGGTCGCCTCCGGCCGCAGGCACGTGGTCATGGGCGCGAACCAGATCGACCGCTACGGCAACCAGAACCTCTCCGCCTTCGGCGCGCTCCAGCAGCCGACCAGGCAGATGTTCGGCGTGCGCGGGGCCCCCGGCAACACCATCAACCACGCCACCAGCTACTTCGTGCCCAAGCACGGCAAGCGGGTGTTCGTGGAGAAGGTCGACATCGTCTCCGGCGTCGGGTACGACAAGGTCGATCCGGCCAACCCGGCGTTTCGCTTCCACCACCTGCACCGGGTAGTGAGCAACCTGGGCGTCTTCGACTTCGAGGGCCCGGACCACACGCTGCGCGCGCGCAGCCTGCACCCCGGCGTGACCGCCGATGAGGTCGCGGAGAACACCTCGTTCGAGATCGCCGGACTGGCCGATGCTCCCGAGTCCCGGCTGCCCACCGCCGAGGAGCTGCGGCTCATCCGCGAGGTGCTCGATCCCAGGTCGGCGCGCGACCGCGAGGTGCCGCAGTGACCGCGCGGCTGCGCACCCCGCTCACCGAATTGGTCGGCATCGAGCACCCGGTGGTGCAGACCGGCATGGGCTGGGTGGCCGGGCCGAGTCTCGTCTCCGCCACCTCCAATGCCGGTGGGCTCGGCATTCTCGCCTCCGCGACCATGACCTACGCGGAGCTGGAAGAGGCTGTCGCCAAGACCAAGGCGCGTACCTCCAAGCCGTTCGGGGTGAACATCCGAGCCGATGCCTCGGACGCCCCCGAGCGGATCGACCTGCTCATCCGGGAGGGTGTCCGGGTGGCTTCGTTCGCCTTGGCGCCCAAGAAGGAGCTGATCGCCAAGCTCAAGGACGCGGGCGTGGTGGTGATTCCGTCCATCGGCGCGGCCAAGCACGCGGTGAAGGTCGCCTCCTGGGGCGCCGATGCGGTGATCGTGCAGGGTGGCGAGGGCGGTGGGCACACCGGTCCGGTCGCCACCACCCTGCTTCTGCCCTCGGTGCTGGACGCGGTCGACATCCCGGTGGTCGCCGCGGGCGGCTTCTTCGACGGGCGCGGGCTGGCCGCCGCGCTCGCCTACGGTGCGGCCGGGGTCGCGATGGGCACCCGGTTCCTGCTCACGCAGGAGAGTTCGGTGCCGGATTCGGTCAAGCAGGAGTATCTGAGCAGGCAACTGCAGGACACCGTCGTGTCGCTCAAGGTGGACGGCATGCCGCACCGGGTGCTGAACACCGAACTCGTTTCCCGGCTGGAGAAGTCGGGGCGGGTGCGCGGGTTGAGCGCCGCCGTCGCGAACGCGGCGAAGTTCAAGGGGATGACCGGGATGAAGTGGTCGACCCTGGTGCGGGACGGGCTCGCCATGCGCAAGGCGAAGGATTTGACCTGGTCGCAGGTTGTGATGGCGGCCAATACGCCGATGCTGCTTCGGGCCGGGTTGGTCGAGGGAAATACCGAGGCGGGGGTGCTTGCCGCCGGGCAGGTCACCGGGATCATCGAGGATCTGCCGACCTGTGCCGAGCTCATCGAGCGGATCGTCGACGACGCGGTCGCGCGGATCGGATCGCTCTCCGCACTGGCGGCGAGTCCCGCCAAGCACTGATTGCCGGTGTTCGTGCCGAGCGGTACCGTCTGATCCGTCCGGGGCGGGGAGACGGTACCGGCCCCGCATCGGCAGGGAGGGTGCGGAGATGCGCAGGGCAGGGGTTGTTGCTGGGGCGCTTGTCGCTGCGTGCCTGAGTGCGGGGTGTGGGCCGACGGTGGAGGAGGTTGCGCCGGAGTCGTCGGCAGTTGCGACGGCGGCGCCGAGCACGAAAGCCGATCCGGATGCGGGACTGTGGGATCCGTGCGGGCTGCCCGATTCGGCCATATCCGCAACCGGGCTGGATCCGGGGACGAAGGTCTCGAACGTCGCCGGCGTTGCGTTCGACGGCTGGAAGGTGTGCAACTGGCGAGCCGAGGCCGACTGGTACGACCTGACCCTCTTCTCCGGCCGGCCGACACTCGACGAAGTTCGCCGGCGGACAGACTTCACCGCATTCACCGATCTCACGGTAGGCGGGCGGCCCGCGGTCCAGTTCCTCGACGCCGGCGACTCCCGCGGCTTCATCTGCACTGTCGCCACCGAAGTCCCCGAAGGCACTGTCGCTTTCCGGCTCATCGTCCGGCCGACCAAGGGACGGCAGGGCGATCCCTGCTCCGCTGCGGCGGGTCACGCGGACGACCTGGCCACGCAGCTACCGGCGGGATAGGCGACACCGATGGAACCGGAGATTTCGAACGTCGAGTGGCAGCGTGTGCTGACCGATGCGGAAGCCGGCGAGCTGTCGCTGGATCCGAATGTCGGGCAGGGCCTCGACAAGGTGTGCGACGACTACCTGCTCAGGCTCGAGGAGATCTACATGCAGGTCGTCCGTCTCCAATACCTGGATGGCTTCGGCGGATTTCCCTCATCGCATGTACTGCAGGACAAATTCTCCCGCAAGGCGAAGGGCGGCGAGCGATCTCTCGAAGCCGTGCTGTTGCAGCACATGGATGCCGTGAACGTCGCCAAACAGGCGGTGGCGAAGGCCGTCCAGAACTTCGCCGAGCAGGACACCGTCTCCGGCGCCCACATCTCCGGGACCACACCATGACATACGACGAGTACCGCGCCCGCATCATCGACGCTCAAGAGCAGTGGAACCGCGAACGCGACACCATCTACGACTTCACCGCCCGCGCGAACACCGGCTTCACCGGCGAGTACGACCCACCGAACATCCCCGCCCCGGACAACTACGACAGTATGACGCTGACCCAGATGGTCGACGCGGTGAACGACATGCGCCCCTCGGTAGCCCAGCAGGCGGCCGAGGCGTGGACGGGGATCGGCATGAATCTCACCGGCGCGGTGAGCGTGTTCAACGAGGAGTTCGCGCGCACCGTGCAGGGCGGGTGGCAGGGGGCGGCGGCGCAGTCGGCGGTCACGGCAGTGCGGAACTACACCCAGCGGTCCGAGGATCTGGCGACGGCGGCGGCGATGGTCGGGCTCAAGCTCGCCGAGTTGCATACCGGGCTGCATCAGACGCAGGCGCTGATGCCGTACGTGACGGAACGCCCGGACGTCGCGGGCAAGACGCTCCCGCAGGAGGGGGTGATGAAGGCGGGCGACTATGCGGAGGAGGAGGCGACGCAGGAGGCGCGGCGGGTTCTGCGGACCGTGTATGGGCAGGTGGCGCAGCAGACCGATCACGGCGTCCCCGTGCTGCCCGACGCCCCGGTGATCGTGAACGGGCCGGGATCGGAGGGGCCGCCCGCGAGCACGCCGGGAACCCCAACCAGCACCAACAGCACCGGTCCGGCCGGAACCGACATCCCCACCGCCGAGGAGGAGCCGGTCGCCGACGCTCCGGCCACCGACACCCCGACCACCGACTCCGAAACGCCGCTGGAGGATCAGTCCGACAGCGAGGCGCAGACCGAGGCCGCGGGCACCGACCCCACCACCCAGCCCACCTCGACGACGCCGAACACCACACCGGCGAGTACCACCCCGAGCACGGTGCCCGGCACACCGTCGAGCACTCCCGGCACCCCATCGGCTCCGGGAACACCGTCTAGTCCAGGCACCCCATCGAGGCCGGGAATTCCCTCCCCCGGAACCCCTTCCGGCACCCCGACCACCACCCCCGCACCCGGCCGCAGCATCGCGGGCACTCCCCCGACGACCACCGCCACACCCGCGACAACCACCGCGTCCACCACCAGCACCCGCTCCACCACCGGCACCCCCGGCATGATGGGCGGAGGCGCGGGAGCAGGCCGCCGGGACGACGAGAACTCCACCGGAACCAAGGACTACCTGGTGAACCAGCGCAACGGCGAGGAGCTCACCGGCCTGGACGCACTGCCGAGGACGGTGCCGCCGGTGATCGGCGGCGACAATGTCTGAGTGGCGTTTCACCGGCCTCGAATTCGAACTACTGTGGAGCGCCTACGGTCGCGACCGCCTCCCGTACCCCCTGCGCTACCGCCCGGAACCCATGGACTTCCGTGATCTGCGCCGACTCAGGGAGGCCGCCGTCACCACGCTCACCGGCATGTACGCGGTGGAGCTGGAACGCGCGCTCGATGTCCTGCTCGAACCGGATGTCCGAATCGAGATCACCGGCCTGGACGACACCGACCCCGCACGCCTCGTCCGCTTCCACGGCGCGATCCGAGCCAACGCGGGCACCGCACTCACCCAGGAACCCGGCCCCGCCCCGGACACCGGCGCGGACATCGTGCTCCGCTACGGCCGAGCCGCGCAGGTAGCGGCAGCAGCCGTCGCCGCTCTGCCCGATCGCCCGCCCGGCTCCCAACCGCCGATCCGACTGCCCCGCACCGACATTCGCACCGACCGTGACCGCCCACTGCGCGCGACGAACGGCGCCATCGCCCAGCTCGACCGCGTATTCGCCCGCCGACGCCGCGCCCTCGGCGAGGTCACGGTCTTCCCCGGCCCCGCCATCGACGCCCGTCCGGCTCCCGGCGAGGGCTTCTGGTGGATGGACTACGACGACGGCCGCTACCTGGTCCGCACCGGCGACCCGATCGAGGCCGCCCCGCTGAGCGCGGACGCCATGGTCACCGAGATCGAGCGCCGCGCGGTCCGCGCGCAGCGGTGGCACCGCGAGAACGAGCGTGCCTCGGGCTGAACCCCGCTACTCTCTGGCGCATGAACGCGGTGCAGGTGCAGAAGAAGCTCGAACTCTCGTCCGACGAGGACTTCGTCCTCACCGCCTGGCAGTACCGGATGATGCAGCGCGACATCGCAGCCACCAAGGGCAAACATCTACCGGCCAAGCGCGAAGTCCGGAATGCCTTCCGCACCGCGGCCGCCGCGGCCATTGCGCAGCACGACCGGGAGTGGTCTCCTGCGGTGGCCGAGGTAGTGCTCCTGATCAGCGCAGATGACGCCGCCCCGGATTTCGAGGCGCTCGAAGCCGCCGGGCCGGAGATCTCCTCGGTCGTGGCACGGCGATCCAGGGCCCTGCTTCTGCTCATCGACCTCTACGGTTTCGAGCCGTGGGGAGAGGGAAAGTGGGAGAGGGCCGCTCGCGCCGAAACCCTGAGTGCCGCGCACGCTTCGATGAGCGCGCTTCATCCTGAGGATCTCGAGGCGGTGGAGAACGCCTACCGGCACGCGATCAAGAAGCTGTCCACGTCGGGCAATTGGACCAAGTACGCGCTCCTCGCGGGGGCCGGCCTCGGACTCGGCGTGCTGACCGGCGGTCTCGCCGCACCGGCCATCGCCGGGGCGTACGGCGCACTGGTGCTCGGCTATTCGGGCGCGGTCGCCACGACCGCAGGGCTGGCGGCGCTCGGCGGCGGCTCCATCGCCGCCGGTGGACTCGGCATGGCCGGTGGCGCCGCGCTGATCACCGGTGTCAGCGGTGCTGCGGGGGCAGGAATGGTCACGCTCGCGGGGAAGGCCGCCGGGCTCACGGCGGCGCGGATCGCCGCCGATGCCGTCCGGCTGCACGTGGTGACCCAGCTCGTGCTCCGCGATGTGGACGGCGACGAAGAGGCGGCGAAGGCCGTCATCGTCAGCCTGCGGGAGCGGGTCACGAACCTCGGCAAGACCGTCGCGGCGCTCGCCGAGCACATCGACAAGCTCCGGACGCAGGTCGAAACGAAGCAGTCGGAGCTGGACGCGGAGCGGGAGCAGCGGGTCGCGGCGGAGGATCGCGTCGCCCGGTTCCGCGGCGTCGCCGACCGGCTCAAGGAGCGCGTCACCGGCCCCGAGGACGACGAACTCAAGACCTTGATCGCCGAACTGGACGAGCTCACGGACGAGAAGAAGACGGTCGAGACCCTGGCCGAAGGCGTGTCCAGCCTCGCCGACGATCTCGAGGAAGCGGCGTGAGCGTCGTCGACGCGGACTACATCGGCAACCTGGACGTCCTCACCCGCGATCTCGACGCGATCGAGCAACTCGCCGCGGCGGCACTCGCCGACGAGCCGATCGACCACGCGGCGCGGCAACGGCTAGCGAGCGCGCCGGTCGAACTCGGCTACGCCGAACTGACCGAGCACCATCGGGAACGACGCGAAGGCGAAGTCGATATCGCCGACCTGCTCGATCCGGTCGCGCTCGCACAGCTCGACGCATGGCGGGCCGCTCAGCGGCTGCCGTGGGAACGCGGTGATCTGCTGGTCGTCGGGGTCTCCGGCCTGCTCGGCGCGATCGCCAACCTCTACGACCACCGGGTGGACTCCGCCGTGCTGGGCGGGCTTGCCCAGTTGAAGAAGAGCGACCTGCTGCGCCGGTGGGAGCGGGAAACCGCCCGGCTCCCCATCGACTACACCGGCCCGAAATTCGGCGGCCCGACCCATCGGGTCAAGTCCGCGGGCCACGACATCGGCCGATTCTGCACCGCCCTGAACCAGATCCGCACCGGCATCTTCGAGGGAACCTGGTGGGAGGAGGGCAGACGCATGACCGGCCTGGCGACGACCACCCGCTCCGGGCTGCCGTTCGCGCAGGCGCCCGAGCGGCACCTCGCGGTCGCGCTGCTGCTGAAGCACTGGGCCGCCGACTTCGTCACGCCGATGAACCTCCCGCTTCCCGGCTGGACACTGCTGTGCGAGATGCCGGACCCGACCCTGCGCAAATTCGCCCACGACGCGTACGCGAGCGGCCTGAATCTCCGCTCCGGACTCCTGACACCCGGGCTCGGCGTGCTCGCGACCGAGGTCGTCATCCGAACCCATACGCACCTCGCGGCCTATCGGTCGACGGGCACCGCTCAGCTGTCATCCGGCGCGGCGGCCAAACGCACAGAGATGCTGCTGGCCGCGCACGCCGCGGCCGGCGCCATCAGCGTGTCCAAAACCGCCGCGGCGGCGGTCGCCGGTGAAACAGCGGTCGCGGCCCGGCACCTGAACGTTCCGGTTCTCCTCCGGATCGGCACGCTCGCGCTGCAGGTCCGCTCCGATTCCGCAGCGCGCGCACGCGCCGGAGCACCCTCGTGGGACGGGCTGCTCGCCGAGGAGGCGGCGACGTGGACCTTGCCAGAGGCCGTCACCATCGCGGACCTGCTGACAACCAACACATCAGAGCTCCCACAGTGAAGCGCAGGGAATCTCGAGAAGCTCCGCGGTTATGTGCTCGTCGACTGTCACCCGGACATCCGGCGCCCATCGTGCAAGTTCGCTCCGAAGCTTCTCTGCCGCAGTGTGGTTGATTCGGTACTCGAACGCCGCGCCCGACGGGTAGACGATCGATATATGCACCTCCACGATCACTCCCACTCGTCGCCCGAGGCAGGCTCGGACAAGTAGGCGAGAGCTGCGATCTGCAGGACACATGTGTCCCCGGGTGGGTGTCGGTGCCAGCCGGTGATCATCTGGGCTTCTGCGGCGGTCAGCGAGTCGGGACTGTACTTGCAGTCGAGCCAACGGTTATCCAACTGGACCATGCGCGCCGCCCCCGCTCGGAGGTATAGGCATAGATGCACCGATCATGTGCCGAACTGCGCCTTCCACTGGGTTACTTGGGAGGCACCCGCAGCCGGGGATCTGGGTCGGTTCACTCAACGATCGGGGTATCAACCCGGCGGCGGGGCCGTCAGAAGACTCCCAACGACGCGCACCTGCTCGCTATGGCACTCTCGACGGGTTGGTCGAGAAAATGCCACGGAGCGCCGAAACAGTTGCGATAGGTCAGTATTCGAGGTGGATAGCGTCGGCCATCTCGCGCATCTCCCGAGTAAGCGTGCGGCGCCTGCCGATGATGCGCCCCAGGATTTCGCGGGCCAGGCGCTGCTCCACCAGCCAGGGACGCGCCTCATTCGAGAGCTTGACCAAGACGCCGAAAGCAGCGTCATAGGAACGGAGTTCGACGTTGGCAGCTGCCACATCGAGCAGATGACGATTCCGGTTGTCCGAGGTCGGGCGCTGGTCAGGAGGGATCTGCCGAGCGAGCCGCAGTGCCAGATCCGGCCGGTCGTCCACCACGGCGTTCTCGACGCGCTTCATGTCGACCACGGCGGTGTCGAAGGTCGTCCAGTACTGGTGGTAGGGGCCGGGTTCACGGCGCACGGCGACCGCCCCGGCGCGAGCGAGCCTCATCATGTCGTCGGCTTCGTCGGGCCGGTTGTCGCGAATGGCTGCAGCGGACCCGCGAAGCAGCAACCATCCCCAGGTCGACAGCTCACGGGTCGTGGCTGTCGACATGCGCGGTTCGATGCGGTCGGCCCACTCCGTCGCCAGTCGGCGCACTGTGTCGAATCGCCGCTCCACCAGCAGCAGCCAGCACTGTGTGATCACCGCCGATGCCGCATCGAGTTCGTTGCCGGTCGACTCCGCGTCGGCAACAGACCGATCCAGGGCGATGCGGGCAGCGCTGTGCTGGCGGGTCTGCACCATCGCTGAGCCGACCAGTTGCAGCACCCTCGAACGCAAGAGGGGCGTGGCGGTGCCGCTGTCCTCGATCAGGGCCGGAAGCACGCGGGCCAACTGCTCGTAGTCGTTGTCGTGGTAGAGCCGGGTGGCGTAGGCCAGAACCGATTCCATGCCCGGATGCGCTCCCGATTCGGTGCCGGGGCTCAGCGCTGCCAGGGCATCCCGCGTCGGCGTCCAGATCTTCGCGGCCGCTACGTCCTCGGGCGGGGCGGGTTCGGGCCCGAGCAGAGCGGTCAGTGGGCAGTTCAGAGCCACGGCGAACCGTCGCAGGGTGTCCAGGCGTGCAGTGGTGCGCTCGCCCTGTTCGATTTTGCGGACCAGCGACAGCGACACCCCGGCCGCAGCGGCCAGCTCCCGTTGCGTCATGCCGCGGCGCACCCGCACCGATCGCAGCAGTTCCCCGAGCTGGGCAGCCATGAAACGAGGCTAGCGCGATCCGTCCCGTCGAACCGGCGGTGATGAGCCTGTCGGGTCCGGGCCTCACTCGTGGGGCAACGGTCAGGTGCTGCCTGGACCTAGTGAAATGGCAGGGTGGGGTCATGGCTGCCGAAGACCGCGAGGAACTCTCCAACGATGCGCGTCCGGGCGCTGCGGGTGAGCCCTTCACCCTGGTCGTCGACGGCGAGACGTTTTCGGTGACGGTGTACTCGGACGGCCGGTGCGACTACAGCTGGGAGTCGGGGCCCAACTCCGGATACGGCGTCTCCTCGGGTCCGCCCCGGCTCGCCTGGCTCGGGGACGGGCCACGGCCGAGCCCGCTGCTGCCGTTCAACGTGCCCGCTGACACGTCACCACCGACGATCGATGCCCATCGCCGGTCGATCCGCGACTTCCTGGCTCAGGTCAATCCTGAAACCGGATACATCGGGGACTGATCGGACGCCTGTGGACTATCGGCGAGCCGGGCAAGCACACCGCGCCTTACCCGGCTCGCCGAGATCACAACCGCTCGACGATGGTGGCGTTGGCGGTGCCGCCACCCTCGCAGATGGTGAGCAGCCCGTATCGCCCGTTCCGGCGCTCCAGCTCGTTCAGCAGGGTGGCGAAAAGCTTCGCCCCGGTGGCACCGAGCGGGTGGCCGAGCGCGATCGCTCCACCATTCGAGTTCACCTTGTCCGGATCGGCTCCGGTCTCCTTGAGCCAGGCCAGCACGACTGGCGCGAAGGCTTCGTTGATCTCGACCACGTCGATGTCGTCGATGGTCAGCCCGGTCTTCTCCAATGCCCACTTGGTCGCCGGGATCGGCGCGGTGAGCATGAAGATCGGGTCGGCGCCGCGGGCGCTGACGTGGTGGATGCGGGCACGCGGCTTCAGCCCGTACTCCTGGACCGCCCACTCCGAGGCGAGCAGGGTGGCGCTGGCGCCGTCGGAGATCTGGCTGGCGACGGCGGCGGTGAGCGGGCTGCCCTCGGCCAGAGCAGGCAGCGAGGCCATCTTCTCCAGGGTGGTCTCGCGCGGGCCCTGGTCGACGCGGAAGTCGCCGACGGGGACGATCTCGTTGTCGAAGCGGCCGTTCTTGATGGCGTCGCGGGCGCGCTCGTGCGAGCGGAGGGCCCACTGCTCCATGTCCTGCCTGCTGATGCCCCACTTCTCGGCGATCAGCTGGGCGCCGCGGAACTGCGAGACCTCGTCGGTGCCGTAACGGTCGTCCCAGCCCTTGGCGCCGACGAAGGGGGAGTCGAAGCCGTACTCCCTGCCCGCGAGCATGGCGGCGGAGATCGGGATGGCGCTCATGTTCTGCACGCCACCGGCGACGATCACCTCGGCGGTGCCGCTCATGATGGCCTGCGCGCCGAAGTTGATGGCCTGCTGGCTGGAGCCGCACTGGCGGTCGACGGTGACCCCGGGGACCTCCTCCGGGTAGCCGGCGGTGAGCCACATGGTGCGGCCGATATTGCCTGCCTGCGGGCCGACATTGTCGACGCAGCCGACGATCACGTCATCGACCAGCGCCGGGTCGACGGGGTTGCGGTCGAGCAGGCCGCGCAGCACGGTGGCGCCGAGGTCGGCGGGGTGCACCTGGGCGAGCGCGCCATTGCGCTTGCCGACGGGGGTGCGGACAGCGTCCACGACATAGGCATCGAGGGCGCGGCGGGGTGCGGACATCGGAACTCCTAGCTGTGCCCGGGGGCGGTGAGCCCGTCGAGCACGATGGTCAGATACTGCTTGGCGAGGTTCTCGACCGTGACCGGGCCGCCCGGGCGATACCACCGGACCGCCACCCAGACGGTGTCGCGCAGGAATCGGTACGCCAGCTCCACGTCCAGCTCGGCGCGGAAGCTGCCGTCGGCGACGCCCGCCGTCAGCACCTGGTGCCAAAGCTCGCGGAACTCGCGGTTGTACTCCTCGATGTAGGCGAAGCGCTCGGAATCGCGGAGCCGCTTGGCCTCGGTCTGGTAGATGGCGACCGCGGAGTGGAAGCGGTCGAACGACTCGTAGGAGCTGAGGACCAGCGCCTCGAGCGTGTCCCGGGAGCCGAGCCCGGCGCCGACGATCTCCCGGTACCGGCCGAAGAGGTCGTCGAGGAAGCCGCGCAGGATCTCGTCCACCATGGATTCCTTGGAATCGAAGTGGTGGTAGAGGCTCCCGGAGAGGATGCCGGCGGAGTCGGCGATATCGCGGACGGTGGTGGCCCGCAACCCGCGCTCGGCGAAGAGTCCGGCGGCGAGCGCGAGCAGTTCGGCGCGCCGGTTCGGCTTCGCGGCATCGGGAGCGGTCACCCGGTTCATCATGCCCGCTGGCTACTGACCGAGACCACCTCGCCGGTCAGGTAGCTGGTGTAATCGCTGGCCAGCATGGCGATGGTGGCGGCGACCTCCCACGGCTCGGCGGCCCGGCCGAATGCCTCGCGCTCGGAGAGGCGGTCGAGCAGTTCGGGGGAGCTGGTCTTGTCGAGGAAGGCGTGTCTGGCGATGCTCGGTGAGACGGCGTTGATCCGCACGCCGAGTTCGGCGGCCTCCACCGCGCTGCACCGGGTGAGCGCCATGACGCCCGCCTTGGCCGCGGCGTAGTGCGCCTGGCCATACTGGGCGCGCCAGCCGAGCACGCTGGCATTGTTGACGATCACGCCGCCGTGCCCGGCCTCGCGGAAGTAGCGCAGCGCGGCGCGGGTGCAGCGGAAGGTGCCGTTCAGGGTGATGTCGAGGACGCGGTCCCACTGGGCGTCGTCCATGTCGACCACCGGGGTCTCGCCGCCGAGGCCGGCATTGTTGACCAGGATGTCGAGCCGGCCGAGTTCGGCCACGGCGCCGGTGATCAGCGCGTCGACCTGCTCGGTGCTCTGCACGTCGCAGACGACGGCGCCGATCGTGCGGTCCGGGAACTCATCGGCCAGCGCGGTTCTGGTCTCGCCGAGTCTGCGCTCGTGCCAGTCGGAGACCACGATGTCGGCGCCCTCGGAGAGCAGCCTGCGTGCGGTCGCCGAGCCGATCCCGGTGCCCGCGGCGGCGGTAACCACAGCTTTACGCCCGGTCAGCAGCCCGTGTCCGGCAACCGGTTCCGGCGCGACGGAGAGCGGCCGCGCGTTCCCGGCCGCTTCGTGCTCACGCGAGCCGGCGCCGTCGCTCACGGCCGAGCCTCGCGCGGAAGTCCGAGCACCCGCTCGGCGATGATGTTGCGCTGCACTTCGTTCGAACCTCCGTAGATCGTGTCGGCGCGGGTGAACAGGTACAGCCGCTGCCATTCGTCCAGGTCGTCGGCGGCGAGCAGCCCGGCCGGGCCGCGCACGGCCATGGCCAGCTCGCCGAGGGAACGGTGCCAGTTGGCCCACAGCAGTTTGCCCACCGACGCCTGCCCGCCCTCGTCGCCGCTCTCGCCCATGGTGCGCAGCGCGTGCGCGCGCAGCACCCGCAGCCCGACCCAGGCGTCATCGATCCGGGCCGCGATCCCCGGATCGGCGTCCGCCCCGGACCGCTGCGCCAGCTCCTCGATCGAGGCCAGCTCGCGCTCGAAACGGATCTGCTGCCCCAGCGTGGAGATGCCGCGCTCGACGGCGAGCGTGCCCATGGCCACCCGCCAGCCCTGCCCCGGCTCGCCGACCACCAGGTCGGCGGCGGTGCGGGCATTGTCGAAGAACACCTCGTTGAACTCCGACGAACCGGTGAGCTGGATGATCGGGCGCACCTCGATCCCCGGCTGGTCCATCGGGACGAGCAGGTAGGAGAGGCCCTTGTGCCTGCTCGAGCCCTTTTCGGTGCGGGCGATCACGAAGCACCAGTCGGCCACGTGCGCCAGCGAGGTCCAGATCTTCTGGCCGGTGATCGACCACTCGCCGCCGTCCAGCTGCGCGGCGGTGCTCACCGCGGCCAGGTCGGAGCCGGCGCCGGGCTCGGAGTAGCCCTGGCACCAGAGTTCGGTGACGTTCCTGACCCCGGGCAGGAAGCGCTGCTTCTGCTCCTCGGTGCCGAAGGCGAGCAGCGTCGGGCCGAGCAGCTCCTCCCCCACGTGCGAGACCCGCGCGGGCGCGTTCGCCTTCGCGTACTCCTCGTGGAAGATCACCTGCCTGCGCACGCTCGCGTCCCGGCCGCCGTACTGCTCCGGCCAGCCGAGGCAGGTCCAGCCCGCGGCGGCGAGATGCCGGTCCCAGGCGAGCCGCTCGTCGAAGGCCTCGTGCTCGCGGCCGGGGCCGCCGAGCCCGCGCAACCCGCTGAACTCGCCGGACAGATTGTCGGCGAGCCACTCGCGCACCTCGCGGGCGAAGGCGGCATCGCCGGAATCGGCCCCGCCGCTGCCCGCCGTGCCGGATTCTGAGGTCTGGATCGCACCCACGACGCTAGGGTAACCTACCAAGCACTTGCTTTGTAGCTTCGACGGTGAGGATATTCGTGAGCACCCCTGCTCAGACCATTCCGGCGGCGCTCAGGGCGGCCGCGGCCGAGTTCGGCGCCGCCCCCGCCATCGCCGACGGCTCGGTGCGGCTCGACTGGGACGACCTGCTCGCCGACGTGCGCCGGGTGGCGGGCGCCCTGATCGCCCGCGGGGTCCGGCCCGGCGATCGGGTCGCCATGTGGGCGCCGAACACCCACCACTGGGTGGCGGCCGCGCTCGGCGCGCAGTACGCAGGTGCCGCCCTGGTCCCGCTGAACACCAGGTACGTCGCGGCGGAGGCGGCGGACGTGCTGGAACGCGTGCACGCGGCCGCGCTCTTCGTCGCCGGTCCGTTCCTGGGCCGGGACCGGCTGGCCGAACTGCGCGCGGAGGCGCCGCAGCTCGAGATCCCCTCGATCGTGGTGATCCCGGTCGATGCCGACGCACCGCGCTCGACCGTCCGAACGCTGCACTGGGACGACCTCACCGAGCTCGCGGAGCAGACCCCGCAAACGGAGGTCGAGGCCCGTGCCGACGCCGTCGCACCGGACGACATCGCCGACATCCTCTTCACCTCCGGCACCACCGGCCGCAGCAAGGGCACGCTGGTGGCGCACCGGCAGGCGCTCGACGTGGTGCGCGGCTGGGTCGAGTGCGCGACCCTGCGCCGGGACGACAACTACCTGATCATCAGCCCGTTCTTCCACAACTTCGGCTACAAGGCGGGCATCCTCGCCTGCGTGCTGACCGGCGCGACCATCGTGCCGCAGGCCGTGTTCGACGTGCCGGCGGCGATGCGGCTGGTCAGCGCCGAGAAGATTTCGGTGCTCCCGGGCCCGCCGACCATCTACCAGACCATCCTGGACTTCCCGGACCGGTCGAGCTTCGACCTCGGCACGCTGCGGGTCGCGGTGACCGGCGCGGCCACCGTCCCGGTGGTGCTCATCGAGCGGATGCGCGACGAGCTGGCCTTCGAGGTGGTGCTCACCGCGTACGGCCTCTCCGAGGCGGCGGGGTTCGGCACCATGTGCCGCCCCGACGACGACCCGGCCACCATCTCCGGCACCTGCGGCCGCCCGATCGCCGGCTTCGAACTGCGGCTCGCCGATTCCGGCGAGGTGCTGCTGCGCGGCCCGAACGTCATGCTCGGCTACCTGGACGACCCGGACGCCACCGCCGAGGCGATCGACGCCGACGGCTGGCTGCACACCGGCGACATCGGGGTGCTGGACGAGCGCGGCTACCTGAAGATCACCGACCGGCTCAAGGACATGTACATCTGCGGCGGCTTCAATGTCTACCCGGCCGAGGTCGAGCAGGTGCTGGCCCGGCTGGACGGGGTCGCGGAGTCCGCGGTGGTCGGCGTGCCCGACCCGCGGATGGGCGAGGTCGGCAAGGCGTACGTGGTGCGCAAGGCAGGCGCGCGGCTCACCGCGGAGCAGGTGCTCTCGCACGCCACCGGCACGCTGGCCAACTTCAAGGTGCCCCGCTTCGTCGAGTTCCGCGACCAGCTGCCCTACAGCGCCGCAGGCAAGGTGCTGAAACGTCGTCTACGTGAGGAGATTTCGTGATGTCCGCTGAGGGTGTGCCCGACGAGGGCGAGGTGGTCACCTACGAGCGGCGCGGCCCGATCGCGGTCGTCACGATGAACCGGCCGGACTACCGCAACGCGCAGAACTCGGTGATGACCTACGCGCTCGACGCCGCCTTCCAGCGCGCGGTCGAGGACGCCGAGGTCACCGTGATCGTGCTGGCGGGCAACGGCAAGCACTTCAGCGCCGGGCACGACATCGGCACGCCGGGCCGGGACCATCACGTGCACTACGACAACAAGGCCGTGCTCTGGTGGGACCACGTCGACCGCAACGGCGGCGACCAGCGCTTCGCCCGCGAGTCCGAGGTCTACCTGGGCATGTGCAGGCGCTGGCGGGAGATCCCCAAGCCGATGATCGCGCAGGTGCAGGGCGCCTGCATCGCGGGCGGGCTCATGCTGGCCTGGGTCTGTGACCTCATCGTCGCCTCGGACGACGCCTTCTTCTCCGATCCGGTGGTGCGCATGGGCATTCCGGGCGTCGAGTACTTCGCGCACCCGTGGATGATCGGCCCGCGCGCCGCCAAGGAGTTCCTCTTCACCGGCGACCGCTTCGGTGCGGCGCAGGCCAAGGAGTGGGGCATGGTGAACCGGGTGGTTCCGCGCGCCGAGCTGGAGGCGGAGGTGACCGCGCTGGCCGAGAAGATCGCGCAGATGCCGCAGTTCGGGTTGGCGCTCACCAAGAAGGCGGTGAACCAGGCCGAGGATCTGATGGGCATGCGCACCGGCATGGACTCGGTCTTCGGGCTGCACCACTTCGCGCACGCGCACAATGCCGAGGTCGGGGCGGATTCGCTCGGCGGCATGAACGCCCGCTCCATGCGCGACACCGCGGCGCGTCCGGCGGGCGATTCCGCGCAGCGCGAGGGGACAGCCTGATGGATCTGGATCTCGACGAATCCGCGCGCGCCTTCCAGCAGGAGGTCAGGGACTTCCTCGCGGAGTCGGCACCGCGCACCCCGCTGCCGTCGATGGACACCGCGGAGGGCTTCGAGGCGCACCGCGAGTGGGAGCACACCCTCGCCGACGCCCGCTTCTCCGTGGTCTCCTGGCCGCACGAGCACGGCGGCCGCGACGCCTCGCTGCTGGAGTGGGTCCTCTTCGAGCAGGAGTACTACGCCGCGGGCGCACCGGGCCGGGTCGCGCAGAACGGCATCTTCCTGCTGGCCCCGACGCTCTTCGAGCACGGCACCCCCGAGCAGCTCGACCGCATCCTGCCCCGGATGGCCCGTGGCGACGACATCTGGGCGCAGGCCTGGTCGGAGCCGGAGGCAGGCAGCGACCTGGCCGGTATCCGCTCGACCGCCAAGCGCACCGACGGCGGCTGGCTGCTCAGCGGGCAGAAGACCTGGAGCTCCCGCGCCTCCTTCGCCGACCGTGCCTTCGGCCTCTTCCGCAGCGACCCGGCGGCCGAGCGGCACCGCGGACTGACCTACGTCATGTTCCCGCTCGACGCCGACGGCGTCTCGGTGCGGCCGATCCCGCAGCTGGACGGCGAGGCCGGGTTCGCGGAGATCTTCCTGGACGAGGTCTTCGTCCCGGACGCCGACGTGATCGGCCCGCCGCACGAGGGCTGGCGGGTCGCCATGAGCACCTCGAGCAACGAGCGCGGGCTCTCGCTGCGCAGCCCCGGCCGCTTCACCGCGACCGCCGAGCGGCTGCTCGAGCTGTGGCGCACCGCGGGCGACCGGGCGAACACCGCGCAGCGCGACGCCGTCGTCGACGCCTGGATCGGGGCAGAGGCGTACCGGCTGCACACCTTCGGCACGGTGACCAGGCTGGCCGACGGCGGCAAGCTCGGGGCCGAGTCCTCGATCACCAAGGTGTTCTGGTCCGAGCTGGACGTGGCCATGCACGAGACCGCGCTGGACGTCCTCGGCGGGGCCGCCGAGCAGGCGGGGCCGTGGACCGACGGCTACCTCTTCGCCATCTCCGGCCCGATCTACGCGGGCACCAACGAGATCCAGCGCAACATCATCGCCGAGCGGCTGCTCGGACTACCGAGAGGGAGCCGATGAGATTCGCGCTCAGCCCGGAGCAGACCGATTTCGGGGCCAGCGTGCGCAAACTCCTGGAGGCGGGCCGCACCCCGGCCGCCGTCCGGAGTTGGGCCGCGGGCGACACCGGGCCCGGGCTCGCGCTGGTCCGCGGCCTCGCCGACGCCGGCGTGCTCGGCCTCGCGATCACCGAGGAGCACGGTGGGCTCGGCGCCGAGCCGGTCGACCTGCTCGTCGCCTTCTCCGAGATCGGCCGGGCCGCCGCGCCCGGACCGCTGGTGGAGACGGCCGCCGCCATTCCCACGCTGCTCCAGGCGCTGCCGGATCCGGCAGCCGCGGGCGAGATCCTGCCCGGGCTGGCCGAGGGCGCGCTCGGCACCATCGCCTTCGGCGAACCGCTCGCGCTCGACGCCGACACCGCGGGCACCGTGCTCATCGCCGACGGACCGCGGCTGAGCCGCGCCACCGTCGGCGAGCCGGTGCGCTCGCTCGACCCTGCGCGCAGGCTCTTCCGGGTGCGGCCCGGCGAGGTGCTGGCCGAGGGCGAGGAGGTGCGCACCGCCATCGCCGCCGGGTTCGACCACGGCGCGCTCGCCGCCGCCGCGCTGCTGCTCGGCGCGGGTAAGGCGCTGCTCTACGCCACCACGGAGTACGCCAAGCAGCGCAAGCAGTTCGGTGCGCCGATCGGCAGCTTCCAGGCGGTCAAGCAGCAGCTCGCGGATGTGCTCATCGCGCTCGACCTGGCCGAGCCGCTGGTGCTGCGCGCCGCGCTCACCACCGCTGAGCCGACTCGCGCGCGCGACGTGTCCGCGGCGCTGCTGACCAGCGCGGATGCGGCCTACCTCGCCTCGCGGGTTGCGCTGCAGGTGCACGGTGCGATCGGTTACACCGCCGAGTACGACCTGTCGCTCTGGATCACCCGGGTCCGGGCGCTGCGGAGCGCCTGGGGCACCTCCGATTTCCATCGATCGCGGATCGCCGACTCCCTGCGAGGCACCGCGTGAACGACGACCTGCAGGAGTTCCGCAGCTCGGTGCGGGCCCTGCTCACCAAGCACGCCGGCTCCGCCGCGGTGCGCGCCGCGCTCGACACCGACCTCGGCTACGACGAGAAGCTCTGGCGCCTGCTCTGCGAGCAGATCGGCGTCGCCGCGCTCGCCATCCCCGAGGAGTACGGCGGAATCGGCGCCGGGCTCACCGAATCGCTGCTTGTCGTCGGCGAACTCGGCCGCACCCTGGCCGGGGTGCCGATGCTCGGCTCCGCCGTGCTCGGCGTGCAGGCGCTGCTGCTGGCGGGCGACGCCGACACCTGCGCCCGGCTGCTTCCCGAGGTCGCCGAAGGCACCCGCACGCTCGCCGTCAGCTGGGCCGATGCCCGCGGCTGGGATTCGCCCGGCGTCCGCGCCGACGGCGATGTCCTGCACGGCACCGCGCACTACGTCCTCGACGCCGCGGGCGTGGCCACCCACCTGGTGCTCACCGAATCCGGGCTGTACGAGGCCGAGCCGAGCGCCGTCCGGACCATCGCCACCATGGACCCGACCCGCCGGGTGAGCGAGGTCGAGTTCGACGGGGTCACCGGCCGCCGGATCGGCGCTGCCGACCCGGTCCGGCTGCGCGAGATCGCCTGGACCGCGCTCGCCGCCGAACAGGTCGGCGCGGCGACGCGCTGCCTGGAGAGCACCGTCGAGTACACCAGGTCGCGGGTGCAGTTCGGCCGCCCGATCGGCAGCTTCCAGGCGCTCAAGCACCGGATGGCCGATCTCTACGTGCTGGTCGAGTCGGCCGAATCCACCGTCCAGGCGGCCGTTGCCGCGCTGGTGGCGGGGGCGGAGAGCGCCGCGGAGGACGTCTGGGTGGCGCGCACGCACAGCACCGCCGCCTTCTCCACGGTGGCGGCCGAGTCCATCCAGCTGCACGGCGGCATCGCCATCACCTGGGAGCACGACGCGCACCTGTTCTTCAAGCGCGCGCACGCCGACGCACAGCTCTTCGGCACCGCGCGGCGCCCGGCCCGCACCGGGTGAGCGACCTCACCGCACACAGATAATTAGCTTATGTAACAATTATCTGTGTGCGGCCTGCCGCGTCCACACGGCGCCGCGATCAGCCGTCGACACGCGATGAGGTCTCCCGATGAGCAGCATTCCCGAACGCACCAGGCAGCCGAGGGCGGTCTACGCCGTCGCCTTCGCCAGCGTGATCGCCTTCATGGGCATCGGGCTGGTCGATCCCATCCTCAAGCCGATCGGCGAGCAGCTGCACGCCTCGCCATCCCAGGTCTCGCTGCTGTTCACCAGCTACATGCTGGTCACCGGGGTGGCCATGCTGGTCACCGGCGTCGTCTCCAGCCGGTTCGGGGCCAAGCGCACGCTGCTCGCCGGGCTCGCGGTGATCGTGGTCTTCGCGGCGCTGGCCGGAATGTCGGGCAGTGTGGCGCAGATCGTCGGGTTCCGGGCGGGCTGGGGGCTCGGCAACGCGCTCTTCATCGCCACCGCGCTCGCCACCATCGTCGGTGCGGCCAGCGGCGGGGTGGCGCGGGCGATCATCCTGTACGAGGCCGCGCTCGGGATCGGCATCGCCACCGGCCCGCTGGTCGGCGGGGTGCTCGGCGGAATCAGCTGGCGCGGGCCGTTCTTCGGCGTCTCGGTGCTCATGGCCGTCGCCTTCGTCGCCATCCTGGTCCTGCTGCCGGAGGGCCCGAAGCCCGAGCACCGCACCTCGATCACCGCCCCCTTCCGCGCGCTGCGCCACCGCGGCCTGCTGGTCGTCAGCCTGACCGCGCTGCTCTACAACTTCGGCTTCTTCACGCTGCTCGCCTACACCCCGTTCCCGCTGGACATGGGGACCTACGCGATCGGCTTCATCTTCTGCGGCTGGGGCATCCTGCTCGCCGTCTCCTCGGTCTTCCTCGCCCCCCGGCTGCAGCGCCGCTACGGCACCCTGCCGATGATGTGCGCCGCCATCGGCCTCTTCGCCGCCGACCTCGCCGTGATGGCGCTCTTCGCCGACTCCAAGCCGGTCCTCATCGCGGGCACCGTCATCGCCGGGCTCTTCCTCGGCGTGAACAACACCCTCATCACCGAGGCCGTCATGATCTCCGCCCCCGTCGAGCGCTCCACCGCGTCGGCCGCCTACAGCTTCGTCCGCTTCGCCGGCGGCGCGGCAGCCCCCTACCTGGCAGGCAAGCTCGGCGAGCACAACACCGCGCTCCCCTTCTGGCTCGGCGCCGCCCTCACCGCCGCCGCCGTCGGAGTCCTGTTCGCCGGGCGCGGCGCGCTCGCCCACATCGACGAGCACGAACCGGCGCCGCGCAGTGTGGAGGAGGCCCAGGCCATCACCGTCGGCGACTGACCCTGCTCATGCCGGAACCCGCATGTCGTGCAGGGCGGTGAACTGCAGGAGGCGGGTGGCGGCGGAGCGGGGGACCTCGGCGAGCAGGCCGTGCGATACCTCGGGAAAGACCTCGGTCTCGACGTTCGGGATCAAGGCGCGGGCGCGCTTGACGGCGGCGGCGGGGTCGTAGAGGACGGTGCCGCCGCCGCAGAGGACCAGGGTGGGGGTCGCGATGGCGGTGAGATCCGCGTCGGCGAGCACCCGGGCGTACGGCAGCGACATGCGGAAGCGGATCGCGGCGGCGGCGAGCGCGGTGTCCTCCGGGGTGGTCGGGACACCGGGCTGCAGCTTGGCGAGCAGTCGGCGGGTGCGGCCGGATGTCGGCCGGATGCCGGCGAGCACCATGCGGGCGAGCAGGGCAGTGCGCACCGGGACCAGCACCGACCCGGGTTCGATCAGCGTGAGGCTGGCGGGAATGGAGCTCTGCCCGGCGAGCATCCCGGCCAGCCTGCCGCCGTGCGAGAAGGCGACAAGGTGCGCGCGCGGCAACTCCAACCCGGTGAGCACCTCGCCGAGCCAGCGCGCCATCTCGGCGCCGTGCACGATCGGCTCGGTCTGCACGCTGCGGCCGGGGGTGCCGATGATGTCCGGCAGGTAGACGGTGCGGCGACGGGCGAGCCGCTCGATCACCGGGCTCCACATGAGGCTGTTGCCCTGGAAGCCGTGGACCAGCACCAGGGGTGTGCCGACCCCGTTTCCCGAGCTCCGGACGTAGGTGGGGCCGTACGAGGTCGGC
Organism: Nocardia asteroides; assembly: GCF_021183625.1. NCBI lineage: Bacteria > Bacillati > Actinomycetota > Actinomycetes > Mycobacteriales > Nocardiaceae > Nocardia > Nocardia asteroides. Next base: position 4,360,191 of record NZ_CP089214.1, on the reverse strand, counting down.
ACCTCGAGATCCCGCCACGGGATCGGATACAGTGCTTCGGCGGCCCCGTAGGCGGCGACGAACTTCTCCCGCGCCTTCGCGCTGCCGAAGTGCCCCGCTCTGATAGCCATCACCGCTCCTCACATATGGTGGTACCGTCGTATCATATCGGCTGCCTCGCCGTACCGTATGCCTTCCGGGGAAAGGTGGACGAATGCCTCGGCTCGCGGACCACGAACAGCGCCGGAAGCAGATCACCGACGCCACCCGAAGGGTGATCGCGCGGGACGGGCTGAGCGCGGCCACCTTCCAGTCCGTCGCGGCCGAGGCCGGGATCTCGGTGCGGCTGGTGCAGTACTACTTCGGCACCAAGCGCGAGTTCCTGACCGCCACCCACCAGGCGGTCGTGGTGGATGCCGGGGCACGGCTCGGCGCCGGGCTCACCGCGCTCGGCCCGGACGCGACCCCGCGCGACATCCTGCGCACCACCTTCGCCGAGCTGCTCCCGCTGGACGACACCCGCCGCGACGAGGTGCTGATCCTCGGCGCCTTCCAGGCCGCCCAGCTCGGCCGCGCCGAGGTCGAGAAGACCATCGGCAACGGCCCCGCCCGCTACCTGGTCGACGCCGCCGCCCAGCAGCTCGCGCGGCTGCGCAAGGGCACCGACGCGCGGATGGAGACGATCACGCTGGACGCCGAGCTCCTGGTCACCGCGGTCGGCGGGCTCGCCCAGGGCATGCTGAGCGGCTTCGCCACCCCCGAGCACGCCGAACTGCTGCTCGACCGCCTGCTCGACCGGCTCCTCCCGCCCTGACCCCGGAGTACCGTCGGCCCCATGAGCCTCCGCTCCGAGCCGAGCCCGAAACGCGTGCGCACCTACCTGGCCGGCCGCCGGGTGGCGGACACCGCCGCCCCGCTGCTGGTCTGGGAGATCCCGCACTACCCCGCCTACTACCTCCCGCTCGCCGACGTGGCGGCCGAGCTGGTCCGCACCGGCGCAACAGAGACGCACGACCTGCTCGGCACCGGCACCAGGTACGACGTCCTGCTCGACGGCGTGCGCGCGCCCGGCGCCGCGCTGCGCTGGAGCGCGGTCCCGGATCACGTCCGGCTGGAGTGGGCGGCGATGGACGAGTGGCTGGAGGAGGACGAGCCGGTCTACGTGCACCCGCGCGACCCGTACAAGCGGGTGGACATCCTGGCGAGCTCGAAGCACGTGCGGATCGAGCTGGACGGCACCCTGCTCGCCGAATCCCGCTCGCCGCGCATCCTCTTCGAGACCTCGCTCCCACCGCGGTACTACCTGCCGTTCGCGGATGTCCGGCTGGAGCTGCTCACCCCGAGCGCCACGCACACCAGCTGCCCGTACAAGGGCACCGCCGACTACTGGACGGTCACGGTGGACGGCACCGAGCACCGCGACATCGTCTGGGGCTACCGCACGCCGCTGCCGGAGAGCCAGAAGGTCGCCGGGCTGCTGTGCTTCTACAACGAGAAAGTGGACATCGTCATCGACGGCGTCCGGCAGGATCGGCCGCGGACCCCGTTCTCCTGAGAGGAATCCATGCGCCCACCCCTGGCCGAAACGCTCGATCTGGACCCGCACCCCGAGGGCGGCTGGTTCCGCGAAACCTACCGCAGCCCGGTGCGCTTCACCCCCGACGGCTACGACGGCGACCGCGCCGCGGCGACCGCCATCCTTTTCCTGCTCATGCCGGGCGAGCGCTCGGCGCCGCACACCGTGCGCTCGGACGAGCTGTGGTTCTGGCAGGGCGGGGGCGCGCTGACGCTGGAGATCGGCGGCACCGAGGTGGCGCTCGGCCCGGATCCCGCGGCCGGGCAGCAGCTGCAGGTGGTGGTTCCCGGTGGGGTGAGTCAGGCGGCAAAGCCCGCAGGCGACCAGCACGTGCTGGTCGCCTGCGTGGTCTCCCCCGGCTTCGACTTCGACGATTTCCGGCTGGACTGAGCCGCCGTCACTCCACCTCGAGCACACCCTCCTCGACAGCCCAGCGGATCGTCTTCGCCAGGCTCTCGCACCCCTCCGGCCGCCCCGGCCCGTAGCCGTCTTCGCTCAACCGCGCGAACATCGGGCACCGCTCCTGCGGCGGCTCGGTCCACTCGATCGAGGTCTGCCGCTCACTGGCCTTGCGCACCCGGACCTCGGTGCCGCAGGCCTGACACCGCAGCGGGGTCATGCCGTCCTCGAGATAGCGCCGCTTGTCCGCCACCGTCTGGGCCCGCACCTCGGCCTGCCGCTCCGGCCGGTCCGCGAAATCGGGGGCCTTGGCCCAGGTGGCGGCCATCAGACGCTCGCCTCCTGCGCCCCGGGCTCCTGCTGGCGGCGCAGGTTCTCCGCCACCTCGGCCTCCCAGTACTCGTTCGCCTTGGCGGTGTCCACCTCGAACTCGTAGCGCTGGGTCATCTTCTCGGTGACGTCGGCGAGGTCGACGTAGAACTGGTCGTACCAGCGGCGCAGCTGGTAGACCGGCCCGTCCTCCTCGCAGAGCAGCGGGTTCTCGACCTTGGACTTGTGCTTCCAGATCTCCACGTCCTGCAGGAAGCCGACGCTGATGCCCTCGCTCATCTTGGCCGCCAGCTTGTCCGCCGTGGCGCCCTCGACCCCCTCCGGCTTCTGCAGGGTGATCCCCCACTGGAGCATGAAGGAATCCTGCGACACCGGGTAGTGGCAGTTGATCAGGACGCTCTTGACCTCGTACCCGCTATAGATGTTGACCAGCGGATTGATCATGTACGAGGGGCCGAAGTACGACGCCTCGGACTTGAGCAGCGTGTCGCCGCCGTACTTCGACGCCATCCCGATGTCCGGCCTGCCCTTGGTCTCCAGGAACTGGGTGGCGATGTGCCCCTCGAAGACGTTCTTGAAGTAGGTCGGGAAGGCGTAGTGGATGTAGTAGAAGTGCGCCATGTCCACGACGTTGTCGATGATCTCGCGGCAGTTGGCGCCCTCGATCAGCATCGAGTTCCAGGTCCAGTCGGTCCAGCCGCTGTCCAGTTGCTCGGTGGTGTTGCCGTCCGCGTCGGTGTAGGGGCCGACGATGTGCGGAATGGTGACGTCGTCCGGCGGCGTGCTGCCCTCGTGGTCGTGCCAGACGAAGAGCTGACCGTTGCGCTCGAGGGTGGTCCACTTCCGGGTCCTGGCCAGCGGCGGCACGCGCCGCGCGTACGGGATCTCGGTGCACTTGCCCGTGGTCCCGGACCAGCGCCAATCGTGGAACGGGCAGGCGATGTCGTCGCCCTTGACCTCGCCCATGCTCAGGTCGCCGCCCATGTGCCTGCAGTAGGCGTCGAGCACGCGGAGCTCGTCACCGCCGTCCGCCCAGATCACGAGCTTGGTACCGAAGACGTGGACCGCGTGCGGCTTGCCGTCGCGGAAGTTCTTCGCCAGCCCGAGGCAGTGCCAGCCCCGCGCGTAGCGGGTCGGAACCGTGCCGACGTCGAGCTCCCGCACCTTACCGCCGCGGGTTGAGGTGTCTGCCATCGCGAATCCTCCTCCTTCTACTAGAACACGTTACAAAACTGTGGACCGCAGCGCCAGCGTCGACCCAGCTCTTCCCGCCTGCGCCCACCGGCAACCAGCACCCGCGTTCTGTTCTCGACATAAATAAGAACCTGTTCTAGTCTCAGGGGTAATGAGTACCGGTTACCGATCGACCAGGCAGGAGCAGGTCCGGACATGACGCAGGAAGTGACCGAACGGGTCGAAGCACTGTTGCCGACGCTGCGCGAGCGCGCGCAGGAGGCCGAGGATCTGCGCCGCATTCCGGACGAGTCCGTGAAGGCGCTGCAGGAGACCGGCTTCTTCCGGCTGCTACAGCCGACGCAGTGGGGCGGCCACGCGGCCGACCCGGTCGTCTTCTACGACACCGTGCGCAAGATCGCCAGCGCGTGCGGCTCCACCGGCTGGGTGTCGGGGATCATCGGCGTGCACAACTGGCACCTGGCGCTCTTCGACCAGCGGGCCCAGGAGGACGTCTGGGGCGAGGACACCGAGGTCAGGATCTCCTCCTCGTACGCCCCGATGGGTGTCGGCACCGTCACCGACGGCGGCTACATCGTGCGCGGCAGCTGGGCCTGGTCGTCCGGCTCGGACCACGCAAGCTGGGCGGTGCTCGGCGGCCCCGTGATCAAGGACGGCAAGCCGGTCGACTTCGGCTCCTTCCTGATCCCGCGCGACGACTACCGCATCGACGACGTCTGGAACGTGGTCGGGCTGCGCGGCACCGGCTCGAACACCGTCGTGGTGGAGGATGTCTTCGTACCGCGGCACCGCTTCCTCAGCTTCCGCGCGATGAGCGAGCTGACCGCGCCCGGCCTCGAGCAGAACACCGACCCGGTCTACCGGATGCCGTGGGGCACCGTGCACCCCACCACCATCTCCGCGCCGATCGTCGGCATGGCCTACGGCGCCTACGAGGCGCACATCGAGCACCAGGGCAAGCGGGTGCGCGCCGCCTACGCGGGCGAGAAGGCCAAGGAGGATCCGTTCGCCAAGGTGCGGGTCGCCGAGGCGGCCAGCGACATCGACGCCGCCTGGCGCCAGCTCTCCGGCAATGTCGCCGACGAGTACGCGATCCTGAAGGCGGGCGGGGAGATCCCGTTCGACCTGCGCGTCCGAGCTCGCCGCGACCAGGTGCGCGCCACCGGCCGCGCCATCGCCTCGATCGACCGGCTCTTCGAGAGCGCGGGCGCCACCGCGCTGTCGAACGGCACGCCGCTGCAGCGCTTCTGGCGCGACGCGCACGCGGGCCGGGTGCACGCGGCGAACGATCCGGAGCGCGCTTACCAGATGTTCGGCACGCACGAGTTCGGGCTGCCGATCAACGACGCCATGGTGTAGGGGGAAAGAACACGTGACCTCGACGGCGGAACTCACCTACGAGTCCACCTCCCGGTACGCGCAGGTGCGGCCGGACCTGAAACTGCACTACCACGAGGCGGGGGTGGGCAACGGCCCGACCATCGTGCTGCTGCACGGCGGCGGCCCCGGCGCCTCCTCGTGGTCCAACTTCGCGCGCAACATCCCGGTGCTGGCGCGCGAGTTCCACGTGCTGGCGGTGGATCAGCCCGGCTTCGGCAAGTCCGACAAGCCGACCGAGCACCCGCAGTACTTCGTGCACAGCTCGGCCGCGCTGAAGGACCTGCTCGACCACCTCGGCGTCACCGATCGCGTGCACCTGCTCGGCAACTCGCTGGGCGGCGGCGCCGCGGTGCGGTTCGCGCTGGACTACCCCGAGCGGGCGGGCAAGCTCATCCTCATGGGCCCCGGCGGGCTGAGCACCAACCTCTTCGCCGCCGACCCCACCGAGGGCGTCAAGCTGCTCGGCAAGTTCAACTACCAGCCGACCAGGGAAAACCTGGAGGCGTTCCTCCGGATCATGGTCTTCGACCAGAAGCTGATCACCCCCGAGCTGATCGAGGAGCGCTTCGCCTCGGCGAGCGAGCCGGAGTCGCTGGCCGCCACCCGCGCGATGGGCAAGTCCTTCGCCGGCGCGGACTTCGAGAAGGGCATGCTCTGGCGCGACGCCTACACGCTGCGCCAGCCGGTGCTGCTGATCTGGGGCCGCGAGGACCGGGTGAACCCGCTGGACGGCGCGCTGGTCGCGCTGAAGTCCATCCCGCGGGCGCAGCTGCACGTCTTCGGCGGCTGCGGGCACTGGGCGCAGCTGGAGAAGTTCCACGAGTTCAACCGGCTGGCGATCGACTTCCTGGCCGGCGTTAAGGAGAAGTGATGGGCATCCGCTCCCTCGGCTACCTCCGCATCGAGGCCACCGATGTCGCCGCCTGGCGCGAGTACGGGCTCAAGGTGCTCGGCATGGTGGAGGGAAAGGGCACCGACCCGAACTCGCTCTACCTGCGCATGGACGAGTTCCCCGCCCGCCTGGTGATCGTGCCCGGCGAGCAGGACCGGCTGCAGGTCTCCGGCTGGGAGACCGCGAACGCCGAGGAGCTGCAGGACATCCGCGCCCGGCTGGACGCCGCGGGCGTGCCCTACAAGGAGGGCACCGCCGCCGAGCTGGCCGACCGCAAGGTCTACGAGCTGATCCGGTTCGAGGATCCGAGCGGCAGCGTGCTCGAGGCGTTCCACGGGGTCGCGCTGGAGCACCGCAGGCTGGCCAGCCCGTACGGGCACCGCTTCGTCACCGAGGAGCAGGGGCTCGGGCACGTCGTGCTCAGCACCTCCGACGACAAGGCGGCGCTGGAGTTCTACCGCGACGTCCTCGGCTTCCGGCTGCGCGATTCCATGCGGCTCCCCCCGCAGATGGTCGGCCGCCCCGCCGATGGCGAACCCGCCTGGCTGCGCTTCCTCGGCTGCAACCCAAGGCACCACTCGCTCGCCTTCCTGCCGCAGCCGACCCCGAGCGGCATCGTGCACCTCATGCTCGAGGTGGAGAACGCCGACGACGTCGGGCTCGCGCTCGACCGCGCGCTGCGCAAGAAGGTCAAGATGTCGGCCACGCTCGGGCGGCACGTCAACGACAAGATGCTGTCCTTCTACATGAAGACACCGGGCGGCTTCGACATCGAATTCGGCTGCGAGGGGCTGGAAGTCGAGGACACCGACTGGATCGCGCGGGAATCCACCGCCGTCAGCCTGTGGGGGCACGACTTCACCGTCGGATTCCGCGAGCAATGAGCGAGTATCCGGAGATCGACGGCAGGGCGTTCCGGAACGTCCTCGGGCAGTTCTGCACCGGCATCACCGTGATCACCACCTTCGGTGCGGACGAGGCCCCGATCGGCTTCGCCTGCCAGTCCTTCGCCGCGCTCTCCCTCGACCCGCCGCTCGTTCTGTTCTGCCCGGGCAAGTCGTCCCGCTCGTGGGCGGCGATCGAGGAGCGCGGCCGGTTCGCGGTGAACGTGCTCGCCGAGGAGCAGCGGGAGCTCTGCGCCCGCTTCGGCTCCCGTGAACCGGACAAGTTCGCGGGGGCCGCATGGCACCGTTCCGCTCTGGAACTGCCCGTTCTGGACGATGCGCTCGCGACCATCGAGTGCTCGGTGGATCGGGTGGTCGACGGTGGGGATCACTGGATCGTGATCGGGCGGGTGCTCTCGCTCGCCGAGGTGGGCGAGTCGGGGCGGCCGTTGCTGTTCTACCGGGGGCAATACAGCGCTATCGAGCCGGACAAGACGGTACCCGCGCCCTGGCGCGCGGATCTCGAGCACTTCCTCACCACCACGACACTGGATACGTGGTTGTAGGGGCGGTTATCTGTCGCGGATCAGCTCGGCGAAGGCGGAGAGCTCGTCGAGCTGGGCGTTCAGGGGGCCGAGGGAGGCGTTGACCACGATGCGGTCGACGCCTTCCGCCGTGAGGGCGGCTATTCGCTCGGGGGTGAGGTCGGTGGAGCCCCAGCGGGTGTATTCGAGACGCGCGGGGTCGCGGCCGGCGGCGGTGGCTTCGGATCGGGCGAGGGTGAGCTGGCGGGCGCGTTCGCCGGGGGTGAGTGTGCCGCCGGCGAAGTAGCCGTTCCCGCGGCGGCCCGCGCGGCGGGCGGCGGCCGGGCTGGAGCCGCCGATGTGGATGGGGAACTCCGCTGTGGACGGCTTGGGATAGACGCACACCTCGGCGAAATCGAAGAACTCACCATGGAATTCGACGCCATCGGGACCGCCGGACCAGAGCAGGCGCAGCACGTCGAGCGCCTCGTCGGCGCGCCGGCCGCGGGTCGCGTAGTCGACGCCGAGCGCCGCCGCCTCGCCCGGCAGCCCGCCGACGCCGACGGTCAGCAGCCGCAGCCTGCCCTTGGAAAGCAGGTCGAGGGTGGCGAGGCGCTTGGCCAGCAGGATCGGGTGGCGGTACGGGAGCAGCAGGACACCGGTGCCGAGGAGCAGGCGGTCGGTGTGCGCGGCGACGAAGGTCAGGCAGTCGATGGGGTCCGGGAAGGGGAGGGTCGTCGGCACCTCGTTGCCGCCGATCCGGGCGCCGGGGTAGAGCGCGACGTGGTCCGGGATGTAGATGGCCTCGAAGCCGCATGCCTCGACGTGGCGGGCGAAGGTGACCAGGGTGTCCGGGTCGGCGCCGTGCGTCGGCGTCGGGTAACTGACCGAGAACTTCATTCTCGCCACGGTAGTTCGTCGGGGAAAGTGCTCAGTGGATGAGCGCTTATCTCGGGATCATGGGACGCATGGAGATCATCGAGTGCGCGGACGCCGCCGAGTGGGACCGCTGGCTGGTGGCGAATCACGAGCGGGCGGGCGAGGTGTGGGTGCGAATCGCGAAGAAGGGGGCGGCGCGGGCGAGCGTGACGCTCACCGAGGCGCTGGACGGCGCGCTGTGCGTCGGCTGGATCGACAGCCATCGGCAGGGTGTCGACGCCGAGCACTACCTGCAGCGCTACTCGCCGCGCCGGGTGCGCAGCCCGTGGTCGGCGGTGAACGTGGCGAAGGCGGAGGCGTTGATCGCGGCCGGGAAGATGCGGGCCTCCGGGCTCGCGGCGGTCGAGGCGGCGCGGGCGGACGGGCGCTGGGCGGCGGCGTATCCCCCGCAGCGGAGTGCTGAGACGCATCCGGATCTGGTCGCCGCGCTCGCCGCCGATCCGGCTGCCAGGGTGCGATTCGACGCACTGGGGCGCAGTGCGCGCTATGGCTTCTCCCTGCGGGTGACCAAGGCGCGAACCGACGCCGGGCGGGCGACTCAGGTGCGGAGGGTGCTGGCGGAATTACGGTCTTGACCTGCAACTTTCCGAGAGAGGTACAGCTATGAGAAGTGTGCTTCGCTCACGAGTGCGTCCGATCCCGCCGGGTCGCGAGCCACTGCGCGAAGGTCTGAGTGCCGCGATCCGCATCGCCACGCGCCAGGAGGGCGCCGGCGCGGAAGGCTCGGCCCGCCTTACCCGGCAGCGGGAAGCGGAGCACCCGGCCGCCGCGACCGGTGGCGGCCCCGTAGCGCCGGATCATGTCGTCCAGCTCCAGATTCTCCGGCCCACCGAGGTCGCGAACCCGCCCCCGAGGTTCACCCACGGCAAGATCGACCAGCCGTTCCGCGACTTCGCGCGCCGCGACCGGATTCACCCGCATGGCGGGAACCAGCGTCAGCGGGCCGACCCGCACCCCACCCTGCGGCTGCCCGGCGAACTCGTGGAACTGGGTCGCACGCAGCAACGTCCACGGCACCGGTCCACGCTCGACGGCGCGCTCCTGCGCCATCTTCCCGGTGTAGTAGCCGAACGGCACCGCATCGCTCCCGACGATCCCGAGCAGCACATGGTGCCGCACCCCCGCCGCCCGCTCCGCTCGGTGCAGGTTCGCGGTGACCTGCTCGAAGAACTCCGTCGCCTCCCCGGTCGAGCGCGTGACCAGCGAGGTCAGATCGACCACCGCATCGACTCCGCTCAGGTCGAGCCCCGCACCGGTGCGCAGGTCCACCCCGGTCGACCGAGCCAGCACAACCGCCTCGTGCCCGCGCTCGCGCAGCACCTCCACCACCGGCTTCCCCACGGTCCCGGTCCCGCCCGCCACCGCAATCCTCATCGTCACTCCTTCGCTCGTCGGTTACCGGGTAGACCGGGTAGGTCGGGAGAAGCTGACAAGGAACCCGTGAGACGTCAGTCACTCAATGGCTACCCAGGTCGATAGTCAGAATCTTGACGACCGCGTGCGGATCGCCGTCCGCACCTTCTCGCGTGTCACCGCAGTATTGGTAGTCGATCCGCCCGGCACCACTGATCTCGTAGTGGATGGTGCGCGAGTAGCCGGCCCACTTGGGACCGTGATGTTTGCCGCGCAGCATCGTCGAGCTGCCCACCGACGGTGGTCGGCCGGGCGTGGCGGTTACGTGATCCCAGAACTGACACGCCGCGGTCAGGCCGACGCGGTCGGCGAGTTCGTTCCACACGTGCACGTACTGCCGGTGCACGAGCACCCGTTAGCTGGGCTTCTCCCGCGGCTTGCCGCCGGGTGACCGGGCGGCGACGAACGGACGGTAGGCGCCGGGTTGCGGATCACCCTCAGTCATCATCGCCCGGACGCGGAGCCTCGACTTCGCTGAACTCGAGTTCGCCCGCCGGGGCGGTGTGGATGGCTCGGCGCGCGGGATCACGCATGACCGATGCGGTGGTCGCCCATGCGTGCAGCACCTCGCGCAGTGGCGCCGGATCCTCCGATGCGACGGTGAGCGCGACCGCGTTCCTGATCTCGGACAGTGCTTCGGCCCGGTCGTCGGCATCGAACTCCGCCAGCCAAGCCAGCCCGCCCAGTTCGACCGGCGTCGGCTTGTCGGTTCGCGCGAGCACGGCTTCGACGGCGAACAGCAGCGTCGCCACCGAGGCCGCCTCCCGCAGCGCCGCCACCCGGCGAGCCGCGAGCATGACCAGGACCGAGCCATCGGTATCCCGCAGCGAAGCCGAGTCCTGCTTGGCTTCATCGAGGAATTCGCGGCGTCGTGCTCCCGCTAGATCACTGACCTGGAACATCGTCATGCCATGATTCTAGCAAAATCATGGCAGATGCCGGACGGTAGCGCATACCGGCTGCGCCCGACCGGCAACTCCCCGTGACTCCGCGTGGGTGGCGCTACTAGAAGCGCAGCCGGACAGTACCGAGTCCGGCGAACTCGGCAAGGAAGTCGTCCCCGGACCGGGCATCGATGGCCCGCGTGCAGGAGCCGGGCAGCACGATGTCCCCCGCCTTCAACCGCACTCCGAAGCTCGCCACCTTCCGCGCCAGCCACGCCACCGCGATCACCGGGTCACCGAGCACCGCATCGCTGCGCCCCTCCGCGACCAGCTCGCCATTGCGAGTGAGCACGGCATCGATGCTCTTTACATCGATCTCGCCGGGCGCCACCCGCTCCGGCCCGAGCACGAACCCGGCGGACGACGCATTGTCCGAAATCGTGTCGCAGAGCCCGATCTTCCAGTCCCTGATCCGCGAGTCGATCAGCTCGATCGCGGGGGCGAAGGCGGTGGTCGCGGCCAGCACGTCGGCTTCGGTGCACTCCTCCCCGGGCAGGTCGGCGCCGAGCACGAAGCCGACCTCCACCTCGACCCGCGGGAAGAGGTAGTTCGCGGCGGGCACCGGCCGGTCCTCGAAAACCTCCATCTCGGCGAGCAGGTGGCCGTAGTCCGGCTCATCGACGCCCATCATCTGCTGCATGGCCTTCGAGGAGAGCCCGACCTTGTGCCCGACCACCTTCGCGCCGTTCGACACCCGGTGCCTGATGTTCAGCAGCTGGATCTCGTAGGCGTCGACCACGTCGATATCCGGGTGCCTGGCCACCAGCGGGTCGATCGCGACCCGTTCGCGCTCGGCGACGGCGAGTTCGTCGGCCAGCTCGATGCGTACCGCCTCGGAGAGCACCTATCGGATTCCTTCCACTATGTCCGCCCCGGCCACCGCCCGACCGGCGCGCCGCCCGGAGAAGACGCAGTCGGCGAGCGAGAGCCCGCTCACGTAGGAGCGCGAGCAGATGCCGACGGCGGTGCGGCCCGCGGCGTAGAGGCCGGGGATGTCGGCGCCGTCGCGGTCGCGCACGGCCCCGGTCTCCTCGTTCACCACGACGCCGCCGAGCGTGAGCATCGGGCAGGGGTTGGTCAGGCTGGGTTTGATACCCACATCGAACAGCCAGAACGGGCCGGTGGCGCAGTTTTCGCGGAATTCGGCCGGCTTGCCGACGGGGTCGGGCGTGCCGTTCGCGATGGCGGCGTTGTGCGCCTCGACGGTGGCGCGCAGCCCGGCCGGGTCGATACCCGCCTTCCTGGCCGCCTGCTCGATGGTCGGGGCCTTGACGGCCCGGCGGCGCACCGGTTCGAACTGGGCGCGCTGGAACCAGGCGCCCTCCCGGTGGATCTGCCCGAAGGCACGCCGGGCGACCGCGTCGTCGGCCAGCAGCCAGCCGAGGCCGCCGTGCTCGCGGACCAATTTGCCGCCGACGGCCGCGCCGTAGCGGGTCTCATCGATGACGCGGGTGCCCGCCGCGTCGACCAGCAATGCCCCCGCGAACGCGCTGGGCGGGAGCAGGAAGCGCCAGGCGGAGATGTTGTCCATGTGCGCGGTGACGGCACCCGCCCGCTGCGCCATCCGAATACCGCTGCCGTCGTCGCCGGTGGTGCCGAGCGCGAGGCCGTGCCGGAATTCGGGGCCGTGCTCGAGCACCATCTCCCGGTTCGCGATGAAGCCGCCCGCGCTGACGATCACGCCGCGCCTGGCGAGCACCCTCGTGGTGACGCCGTAGCGCTGCTCGAGCCGCGCCATGCGCTGCTCCATCGCCTTGCGCAGCGGCGGGTAGTAGATGCCGGGCTTGGCCGCGAGCGCCGCCATCCGCGCGAACTGGTCGCGCACGCGGCGGGGTGCGCTGTTCATGGTCACGCACTCGACGCCGATCACCGCGCCGGTGTCATCGGTGAGCAGGGTCGTCGCGCGGGTGCAGGTCTCGAGCTGGATCCCGGCCCTGCGCATCGAGGCGAGCAGCCCGGTGGCGAACTTCTTCCCGGAGACCCCGCGCCCCTTCACCCGGTGCCCGCGCTGCGCGGGCGGGATGTCGGCGAAGGCGCCGGAGAGCTCGCTGCCGGAGTGGTAGAGGTACCAGTCGTCGTTCGGGTAGGAGGTCTTGTAGGGGCAGAGCGCGGGATCGAAGGGGACGCCGTGCTCGATCAGCCAGTCGATCAGCGCGGGGCTCTCGTCGACGAATCGGCGCAGCGTCTCCGGGGCGACCGCGTCGCCGACCTCGCGCTGGAGATACGCCAGCATCCACGCCGGATCGTCGGTGACCCCGGCCGCACGCTGGATGCTGGTGCCGCCGCCCGCGTAGACGATCCCGCCGGAGAGCGCCGCTGCCCCGCCGCCGGCGAACCGGTCGAGCGCGAGCACCTGCGCCCCCGCTGCCGCCGCCTCCAGCGCGGCGGCGGCGCCCGCGGCCCCGGCACCGATCACGACGACGTCGGCACTGCTATCCCAGACCATTCACACTCCGAACTGAAACGAGTTACCTGGTTGTTCTCGAGTCATCTGCCACTCGACATAGACCAAAGCCGCGTCCATTCTATAACGTGTTCTACATGAGCGATCGGGAATACGACGTGGTGGTGGTCGGCAGCGGCGCCGCCGGAATGACCGCGGCCCTCACCGCGGCACACCACGGACTCAGCGTCGTGGTCATCGAGAAGGCCGCGCACTACGGCGGGTCGACCGCGCGCTCCGGGGGCGGGGTGTGGATTCCGGGGAACAAGGCGCTGAAGGCGTCGGGCCGCCCGGACGACCGCGAGGCGGCCCGCACCTACCTGCACAGCATCATCGGCGAGGTGGTGCCGAAGGACCGGATCGATACCTACATCGACCGCGGCGCCGAGGCGTTCGACTTCGTGCTCGACCACACGCCGCTGAAGATGAACTGGGTGCCGGGGTACTCCGACTACTACCCAGAGGCGCCGGGCGGGACGGCCGAGGGGCGCTCCTGCGAGCCCAAGCCCTTCAACGCGAAGGTGCTCGGTGCCGAGCGGTTCAAGCTGGAGCCCAACTACAGCAAGGCGCCGCTGAACGTCGTGGTCACCCAGGCCGACTTCAAGCAGCTGAACCTGATCCGCAGGCACCCGCGTGGCATGCTGCGGGCCGCGAAGGTCGGGGCGCGCACCACGTGGGCGCGGCTCACCGGGAAGCACCTGCTCGGGATGGGGCAGGCGCTGGCCGCCGCCATCCGCAAGGGGCTGCTCGACGCGAACGTGCCGGTGCTGCTGGAGACGCCGCTGACCGGGCTCGTCGTGGAGAACGGCCGGGTGGTCGGGGTGGATGCCGAGCAGAACGGCGAGGCGGTGCGGCTCACCGCCAAGCGCGGCGTGGTGCTCGCGACCGGCGGGTTCGACCACAACGCGGAGATGCGCGCGAAGTACCAGCGCGCCCCGATCACCACCGACTGGACCACCGGCGCCCCCGCCAATACCGGCGACGGCCACCGCGCCGCGCTCGAGCTCGGCGCCGACACCGACATCATGGCCGACGCCTGGTGGGGCCCGACCATCTTCAAGGGCGGCAAGCCCTGGTTCTGCCTCTCCGAGCGCAACCTGCCCGGGTGCGTCATCGTGAACGATCGCGGCGAACGGTTCGGCAACGAGTCGGCGCCGTACGTCGAGGCGGTGCACACCATGTACGGCGGCGAGTACGGCGAGGGCGATGGCCCCGGCGAGAACATCCCCGCCTGGCTCGTCTTCGACCAGCGCTACCGCAACCGCTACATCTTCGCCGGGCTGCAGCCGGGGCAGCGGATTCCCAAGCGCTGGCTGGAGAACGACCACATCGTCACCGCGCCGACGCTGGCCGAGCTCGCCGAGAAGATCAAGGTGCCCGCCGACAAGCTGGCCGCCACCATCGAGCGGTTCAACGGCTTCGCCGAGACCGGCGTCGATGAGGACTTCCACCGCGGGGACAGCGCGTACGACAAGTACTACGGCGATCCCACCGTCAAGCCGAACCCGTGCCTCGGCGCGCTGGAGGAGGGGCCGTTCTACGCGGTCGTCCTCGTGCCCGGCGACCTCGGCACCAAGGGCGGCGTCGTCACCGACACCGCGGCCCGGGTGCTGCGCGAGGATCAGAGCGTGATCGAGGGGCTGTACGCCTCCGGCAATGTCAGCGCGCCGGTCATGGGCCACACCTATGCGGGCCCCGGCGCCACCATCGGCCCCGCGTTGACCTTCGGGTACCTGGCCGTCATGGATATCGTCGAGCAGAAGGCCAAGGAGGTTCACTGATGCCCATCGATCTCGACCGCGCGCTCGGCGCCGAACTGCCCGGACGTTCGTTCTCCTGGACGCCGTCCGACGTGCAGATCTATCACCTCGGGCTCGGCGCGGGCACGCGCTGGACCGACCCCGCGGAGCTCCGCTACCTGGACGACGTGGCCCCGCAGGTGCTGCCCACCTTCGCGGCCGTCGCGCCGACCGTGCACGAGACCGAGCCGCCGAAGGTGAGTTACCCCGGGGTCGATATCGACCTGGCGAAGGTGGTGCACGCGCATCAGGAGATCGTGCTGCACCGGGCTATTCCGGCTTCCGGGAAGGCGACGTTGTCCGGTCGGGTGACCGAGGTGTGGGACAAGGGGTCTGCCGCGGTCGTGGTTCGCGAGCTGACCGTCGTCGGCTCCGACGGGGAGCCGCTGTGGACGGATCGGTCGTCCATCTTCGCCAAGGGTGAGGGTGGGTTCGGCGGGGAGCGGGGGCCTTCGACCAAGGTCGAGATTCCCTCGTCCGCTCCGGATTTCGAGGAGCTGGTGCCGATTCTGCCGCAGCAGGCGCTGCTGTATCGGATGAGCGGGGATCGCAATCCGCTGCATTCGGATCCGGGGTTTGCCAAGGGGGCCGGGTTCCCGGCGCCGATTCTGCACGGACTGTGCACGTACGGGATCACCTGCAAGGCGGCGACGGATGCGCTTCTCGGCAGCGATGTTTCGAAGGTCGGCGGGTTCCGGGCGCGGTTCGCCGGGGTGGTCTTCCCAGGGGAGACGTTGCGGATTCGCGGGTGGAAGTCCGGAGATGTGGTCACGCTCGGGGTGACCGTGGTCGAGCGGGATGACGCGCCGGTCTTGGCAGACGTGGAGTTGCGAGTCGCGGAGTAGGTCCTCCCCTCCCCAAGCCCGGAAACGCTCACGAACCCGCGCCGAACTGCCATGATGGCCCGGTGCGGGTACTCGTGACCGGAGCGAACGGCTATGTCGGCCGGGCCGTTGTCGCAGCGCTGCGCGGCCGTGGCCATGAACCCATTCCGATGGTCCGGGCGCCGGGCCGAGTCGGTGCATCCGGCCCGGCCCGGGTCGCCGACCTGCACGATCCCAGGTCGCTCCGGGAAGCCATCCGGGATGTGGACGCGGTGTGCCACCTCGCCGGTCGCACCCGAGCCCGCGAGTCGCTCACCGACCCGCTGGGCTACTTCCGCACCAATACCAGCGGGACCCTCGCGCTCCTCGACGCCATGAATTCGGCCGCGGTTCGCCGCATCGTCTTCGCCTCGACCGGCTCGGTCTACGGCACGCCGGACCGCCAGCCAATGACCGAAGACCTGCCCCCGGCCCCGCCGCACCCCTACGCCGCCAGCAAACTCGCCGCCGAACTGGCGCTCGAGTCGTTCCCCGCCATCACCCTGCGGATGCTGAACATCACCGGAGGCTCCGACCCCGACCCAACCCGCCTCCTCCCCCGCGCCCTCGCGGCAGCGGCCTGCGGGACACCGCTCACGGTGAACGGAGACGGATCAGCCGTCCGCGACTATCTGCACCTCGCCGACGCCGCCGACGCTTTCGCCGCCGCGGTCGACCACCTGCCCGCAGTCTCGCAGGCGGTGACGTACAACGTCGGGAGCGGGGTGGGGAGCAGCGTGAAGGATGTCGTCGCGGCGGTCGAGCGCGTGAGCGGTCGGCCGGTTCCGCTCGAATACCGCCCGGCGGCGTCGGAACCGGCGGTATCGATCAGCGATCCGTCGCGAGCGATCGCGGACCTGGGCTGGTCACCCCGGCACTCGGAGCTCGAGGAGATCGTCCGGGACGCCTGGTCGACCCAGGTCAGAACGCTCCGCTGAGTCCCGTCGACCGTGTGGCGGCGATATCGGCACGCACTCGATGTGAAGTTCGATCGAGGACGGGTTGACATCGTCCATGATGGCGATGAGGTCGCGAGCCATACCTTCGACCTGCCGGAGCTCGAGAGCCTGCGTGACCCGAGCGATCTCGGGCACCTCGATCAACCAGGCGTCCTCGTCGCGAGAAACACTCGCGCTGTATGTTTTCGTCGGTCGGCCGCGCCTTCTCAGCAGCTCGACGTTGTAGCCCGCTTCCGCCTCCTCCGCCCAAGCTCGCACCATCTCGTCGGTGACGTGCTCCGCGTTGATCGCTCTGTCAGCCACGAAACTCATTCACTCATGCCGGTAGGTGGTCGGGCGAGGCCGGGACCGAAATGTCGAACTGCCAGCGGCCGGGCGGGCCGGGGAGGTCGGCGGCTCGGGCGTGCCGGGAGAGGTAGTCCGCGCGGGGGATCTCGATGGCGCCGAGGGAGACCAGGTGGCCGGAGGCGATCTGGCAATCGATGAGGGGGAACTCCCAGGCGGTGAGCTGGGCGCAGAGCCAGTACAGCGCGACCTTGGACATGTCGCGGGCGCGGGAGAACATGGACTCGCCGGCGAAGGAGCGGCCGCGGGCGACGCCGTAGAGGCCGCCGACCAGGGCGCCGTCGCGCCACACCTCGACCGAGTGCGCGTGACCGAGGCGGTGCAGTCGCAGGTAGGCCGCGAGCATGTCGTCGCCGATCCAGGTCCCGTCCTCGTCGGCACGGGGTTCGGCGCATTTCACCATCACCTCGGCGAAGGCGCGATTCATGGTTACCGCGTAATCGGCTTTGTCGACGGCTCGGCGGTAGGACTTGGTGACGCGCAGATCGGTCGGGACCAGGATGCTGCGCGGGTCCGGGCAGTACCAGTGGATGATCTCACCGGGGTTGTACCAGGGGAAAATGCCCGAGGCGTAGGCGTCCAGCAGCCGCTGCGGGGACAGCTCCCCGCCGAAGGCGATCAACCCGGAGGGGTCTGCGAGCTCGACGGGCGGGAAGGGCTGGTCCGGATCGGCCAGGTACAACCGCATCAGGTCGGCAGCGTCGGTCATCGGACAGACGCTACCGACCCGGGCGGCATGCTTCCTGCCGTCAGTTGACGCCGCCGGCCAGGCGATCGGCGTACGGGGCGATGAACTTTCCGACGATGGGCAGTTCCGCGCGGACCCCGCCGGTCCTGTTCGCCTGGAGCATGGCCATGACCCAGACGACCGCGGCGAAGACCGAGAGGGCGAATCCGGCGAGGCTGAAGATGATTCCCAGGGCGCCGAGGAGCGAGCCGAGGATGCTCAGGACGATATTGAGCACCGAGACCGCGCCGAAGAACACGATCGACTGCGCGGCGTGGAAGCGCACGTCGGGGTCGTGCTTGCCCAGGAAGAGGAAGACGATTCCGGTGAGCCAGCCGAGGGCGTAGGAGAGGATGGCGCTGGTCTTCTTGTCCAGGCCGGTGGAGTGCGGGTTGTTCTGGGGAAGCTGTGCAGATGTCATGCGGTAAGTAGATGCCAGGCGCGGCACCTACCGATCCCAGGTTTCAGAACTCTCCGCTGCGCACACCGTGGGTGAAGGCCGTCCACGCACCGGCGGTGAAGCGGAGGGTGCCGGCGGCGGGGTTCTTGGAGTCGCGGACGTAGCGGTCGCCGTTCGGTGCCTCGGCCACCTCGACGCACTCTCCGCCTGCCTGGCTGAAGGTGCTCTTGTGGAACGTCAACTCCGGAAGGTCATGCTCCACGTTCGTACTCCCTTGCCACCTGTCGAAGCAGTTGCCTGCTTGCCACCTCATCCAGCGCGGCACGCGCCAGCCGGTCATACGCCTCATGATAGTTCGACGTGTCGTCCGGCTTTTCGAGGTAGAGGTTGCCCACCACTGCTTCGAGGTAGACGACCGGTGGCTCGATCGGCTCGCCGGGCGTCATTTCGCCGAACCCGAGAATGACGAAGGGCGACAGCGAGACTCCACCCGGAAATCCCGCCGCGAAGGGCAATATCCGGACCGTGACGTGCGGCAACTGGCCGGGCACATCCGCGAGGTGCCGCAACTGCCTCGCCATCGCCCCCGGACTTCCGACAGGTCTGCGCAGGGCAGCCTCGCCGATCACGACATCGAGGCGAACGGGCTCCGTTCGCCGGTTGATGATCGTCCGCCGATGCGCCCTGAACTCGACGTGCTGTTCCCACTCCACCACCGGGCCTTCCGGCTGCCGGTTCCGGATCAACTCGTACACGTACTGCGGAGTCTGGAGGAGCCCCGGAATCAACTCGGGTTGATATGAATAAATCTTCGCCGCAACGGATTCCAGCCCGACGTAAACGTTGAAATCCGGTGGGATCAGATCCCCGTACTGGTGCCACCAACTCTTCACATTTGCCTGCCGTGCCAACCCGACGAACGCCGTGGTGGTTTCCGGCGGCACCCCGTACACATCGCAGAGCGCTTCGATATCGCGGCCGCGCAGCCGCGTCGTCTCACCCGCCTCGATCCGTTGCAGCGCACTGGCGCTCATCTCCACCAACCGCCCGGCCGCCGCCTGGGTCAAGCCGACCCGCGACCGCCATTCACGGAGGTATCGACCGAGTTGCCGACGCGGCAGTGTCGATGCCGTTTGGACCTGATCCATGAACTTCCCCCATTCCGGGTCCGCCGGTGCACCCATTTCGGGTGCGGCCACGGACCCGCTACGAATACCTGCTCCCACCTGCGACGGGCACACCCCTGGGCCGACGAGCGAATCCGATCGGGCACCCCGATTCGGCGAGACCATACTCCGCAGCCGCTGTTCCATGGCCGAAACCGCCGGTCGAGAGCAGGGGTTTCGATGAACACCAGGACACCGCCGTGGGGCACCACCACGAAGCAACGCTGTGCGTACTACCGAAACGTGTGCGGCATCCCCGCCTACATCCCCGAATGGTGTGCTCGGCAAATCCTTGTACCCGGTGCCGAGATTTCCGCGCTCACCATGCCTGCCAGGCTCGGGGGTGCCGTCGCGGCCCGGCTCGAGTCGACCGGACACGGCGGGCCGGTGTCCTGCTATCCACCTGCCCGACGGTGGATGTTTCTGACCGAGGTCGACCTGCCCGACGACCACCCACCCGACGGATTCACAGAGTTCAACGCCGCAATAATCGCGGAGACGGACATTCCGCTCCCGTCCCCGGCGCTCCGGCGCGCACCCGCACGAATCTGGATCGTGCCGCCAACCAGCGCCCTTTTACCGCCCCGGAGCGCGGTGATCGCCGCTCTGCGCAAATGCGCGGCTGAGCGATGAACGCTCCGGACCCACTTCCCCTCAGGAAGCCGAAGCCGATACCGCCGCCGGCGTATGCCCTTCCCTCGCCGGAACGCGAACTGCTCGAGCGCCTGGCCGTCGCTCTCGCGCACTGGGCCCGCACCTGACCATGCCCTCACCACGCCCGCACGAGCCCGATGTCTGGCTCACCCTCCTGATCGGCGGACTCGAGTTCCATTTCGCCGCCTGTCTCACTGCCGCGCTCGTCTTCGTCTGCGACCTCGAACACCACCGCCTCGCTGAAAAGGTGCGGGTCAGCCCACACGGCTCGGTGAACGCACCGCGCCTACCGAACGAACGCCTCTTCCTGGAACCGTGATCATCCACCCTTGATCGCGGCGAGCGCGGCGTCCAAGGGGAAAGCTCCTCCGCCGGGTGGATGGGGTTCGTAGATGACGCGAACTCCGGATTCCCGGAGTTCGGCCAGGCTGCGGTGGAAGACGCGGTTCGCGGCGAGGACGGAGTTCACGTAGGGGACGACGACGATGGGGATGCCGAGCCCGGTCAACTCGGCGAGTTTGATGAGGACGTAGGTGTCGCCGATGCCCGCTGCCCATTTGTTGATGGTGTTGTAGGTGGCGGGGGCGACGATCACGGCGTCGGCGGGCGGGAGCGGCGGGTCACCGGGGTTGCGGTGGGCGGTGCGCACCTCGTGGCCGGTGACGGTTTCCAGTTCGGGGATGTCGAGGAAGTGTTCGACGGCGGCGGGGGTGGCTATGCAGTGCACCGACCAGCCCTCGGCCTGGGCGGAGCGGACCATGTCGGCGGCGCGGTGGGCGGTGCCCGCGGCGCAGATGATCAGGTAGAGGGTGGGCATCGCGTGATCATGGCCTACCGGAAGTGCCGGCTGGAACCCCGCTTATGACGACGATGGTCGCCATACCGTGCCGCTATGACCAACATCCTCGTCATACCACCCCGAGCCGACTGCACAGGTAGTGGTTTTCCGAGGCCGACGATCGGTAGTTCGATCCGTGCTCTATGCGTGGAGTTCTCAGGGCTCGGAGTCTGCCTCGACCGAGGTTGCGGCGGCAGGGGCCGGGTTCAGCTCAGGGCTCGGCGGTAAGGCAGGTTCGGATCGGGAACCGTTGCGGCGCACTGCTACTCCGAGCAGGACCAGGGCGCAGAGGACGAGGATCAGGACGGGGGCGGCGAGGGGGGCGTAGGGGATGTCGAGGGGGACGCTTGCGGCCAGGACCGCGCAGCCGGAGAAGAAGAGGGCGCCGACTACGGAGGGGATGGTGGTGGGGACTACGCCGGCGGGGGCGGTGACGGTCGCGCTGTTCAGCAGGTAGGTGGTGGCGACCAGCCCGGCCGCGGCGCAGACGACCAGGTCGACGTCGGCGACGGCGACGAGCCCGACGGCGACGAGGACCGCGGCGACGGCGGCGACCCGGAACCACAGGCCGATGGCGGCGAGGGCCAGGACGGCGAGGGCGAACCACGGCTCGACCACCCAGACGGAGACGGCGAGCAGAATCCCGGAGAGAGCGGCGAGGAAGCGCTTCATCGGCGGGCTCGGATCATCCGGCGGTGCTCGGGGATCAGCTTCATGACCTGGTCGAGCCGGGCGTCCTCGGGCCAGCCGACGATGTCGACGCCGACCGTCCCCATGTCCCGGTACATGGCGGTGCGCTCCAACTGCCACATTTTGCTGAGCGTCGGATCGAGCCCCGCACGGAATGGCGTGCCGCGAAGAACGTCGACCACGATCACCACGTGCCCGCGTTTACGGAGATCGATGAGGGCCAGCGCGAATTGAGTATCGAGCAAGGTGGAGAAGGCGACGATGATCGCGCCGAGGGGGACGGCGGCGTGCGGGGCGAGGGTGCCGGTGGTGGGGATGTGCTCGTCACCGACGTCCAGTACGGTGTCGACGATCCGGTAGAACTGGCGGCGGCCGATATCGGGCCGCAACCAGCGCGGGGTCTCACCGAGACAGACGACGGCGGTGCGATCACCGGCTTGCAGGGTGGATTGCACCACCTGGGCGGCGCCGCGCACGGACAGCTCCAGTGAGTCGGTGGCGGGGCCGGGCGCCTGCTGGGAGGTGTCGACCAGGACGACGACGTCGGCGGAGCGGTTGGTGAACCGCTCGGTGACGTAGAGCTTTCCGCGCCGCGCGCTGACCGGCCAGTTGACCAGCCGCAGCTGATCGCCGGGCGCGTACGCGCGAATATCGGCGAACTCGACACCGGGCCCGTGCTTGCGGGTCAGATGCACGCCGAGCCGCTCCGGCATGTCGATGCGCGGCAGCGTGAGCCGCTGCGGATCGGTGATCGGATACACGTACAGCTGCCCGGCGGGCAGCACAGCGGTAGCCACGGCGAGCCCAGCGGGGCTCAGCGCGGAAACGCGAACCGCGGCGGGATACCGCCCCCACCGCTGCGCGGAGAGCGCGAGTTTCAACCCGGCCGGGGCGAGCCCGGAATCCGAACTCCCCTCGACGTGCACGGCCAGCCCGGCGAGCGGCTCCGGCGTCATCCGGAGCAGCGCGTGCCCGTCGTCGACGAAGGCGGCGACCTCGAACGTCACCTCCTCGGTCTCGAAACACCGCAGCGTCCCGAATCCGTCCACCTGAATACGGGTCCGCGACTGCTGCCACGGCGCCGTGACCAGCACCCCGATCATCGGCGCGGCGAACACGACCAGCTGCCACCGCTGCACCACCAGCGCGAGCAGCAGCGCGACCCCGGCGACGGCGAGCAGCATGAAGACCAGCGGAGCGGGCCGCCACCGCAGCTCCGCCTCGACGGTGGCGCCCGCGTCCCGATGCCTCATGAGTTCGTGGCGCGCGGCACCGGAAGCCGGCGTAGCAGCTCGGAGATCACATCCTCGCCGCGGATGCGCCGCACCCACATCTCGGGCCGCAGCGTGATCCGGTGCGCCATGGCGGAGACGGCCAGTGCCTTGATGTCCTCCGGGATGACGTAGTCCCGGCCGAGCAGCAGCGCCCTCGACCGGGACATCTGCACCAGGTCGAGCTCGGCGCGCGGGCTGGCGCCCACCTCGACCTGCGGGTGCGCCCGGGTGGCGGCGGCCAGCGCCACGACGTAGCTGACCACGTCGGGATGCACGGTCACGTACTCCACCGCCTGCCGCATCTCCAGCAACCCCTGGGCGTCGACGACCTGCCCGACCTGCGGCGGCACCGACCCGCGCTCCAGGCGGCGCCGGATCATCTGCGTCTCGTCGTGCTCGGAGAGGTAGCCGAGCCGGAGCTGGATGGCGAACCGGTCCAGCTGGGCCTCGGGCAGCGGGTAGGTGCCCTCGTACTCGATGGGGTTGTCGGTGGCGAGCACGATGAACGGGTCGGGCAGCGGGAAGGTCTCGCCGTCGATGCTCACCTGGCCCTCGGCCATCGCCTCGAGCAGCGCGGCCTGGGTTTTGGGCGGGGTGCGGTTGATCTCGTCGGCGAGCAGCATGTTGGTGAAGATCGGGCCGCGACGGAAGTTGAAGCGGCCGGTGTTCATGTCGTAGATGGTGGAGCCGAGCAGGTCGGCGGGGAGCAGGTCGGGGGTGAACTGCACCCGGGTGAAGTTCAGCCCCAGCGCGGCGGCGAACGATCTGGCGATGAGCGTCTTGCCCAGGCCGGGCAGGTCCTCGATCAGTACGTGGCCGCCCGCGAGCACAGCCACCAGAATCAGCTGCAATTCGTCGCGCTTACCCACCACCACCCGCGACATCTCGCGGAGGATGGCCTCGCTGCGGTGAACGGTAGCGTCCATCGGCATGGTCATGTGAACACCCGCATTTCCCTCGACCCCATTGTCACAACCGCTGCAATCGGCGCAGGATCTCGTCCAGCGCCGCCCGCCCCGGCGCGCGACCGACATGGTCGCGAGTCGCCGAATCGGTCGGGTCCACCCATCGCCACAGCTCCGGACCGAACTGCTGCAATCCCGCAGCCTCGGTGGCTCTCCGGTTCTTGGCGATCCGCAGCCCGGTGGAGAGTTCGAACTCCTTCGCCAGCATGGGACGCAGGTGCTTGTCCCAGTCGGCCCTTGTCCCGTCGGCGCGGTCGGCGAGCACGGCCGCCCGCGCGTGCCAGCGCTCCAGCATCTCGGCCGGGCCGTTCTCCATGTCGGAGGGCGGCAGCTCCGGCTCGCTGAACGGCGGCCGCTCGCTCAGCCACCACCTGGCCAGCATCCACAGCACCAGCGCCAGCGGCACCGCCGCGACGATCAGCGCCGGCTCACGCGCGACCCGGAAGGCGATCAGCTCGGTGACGAGCACGAGGGCCGCGCCCGCCGCCACCGCACCAGCACGGTTCATGCCATCTCCCCCTGCAGGTCGGCCAGGACGACCCGGAGCAGCTGCTCGGCGCGCATGCGCTGCCACTCCAGCATGGAGTGCGGGCTGAACCGCGCCTCCTCGAACATGGCGACCAGTTCGCGGGCCGACGCGTCGCGCAGCGCGCCGTGCTCGAAGGCGCGCGCCAGCACCTCCATGGGGGTGTCGGAGGCGAGCGGGGCGGCGGCGCGGTCGGCGGAGAGGCCGCGCTCCATCGCCACGTAGCAGGCGATGATGGCGGTGCGGGCGTCCTGGCCGGGGGCGTTCATGGCGGCCAGCCCCAGCTCGGCGGCGCGGGCCAGCGAGTCGATGGTGCTCGAGGTCTCCGGCTCCGGCGGCGCCACGAGCACCCGCCTGCGGGCCTGCGGACCGGAGAAGAGCACCACGATCAGCCCGATCAGCGCGGCGCCGAGCAGCACGGCGGCGGTGACGGCGGTGAGCAGCAGCGCGGTGCCGTCCAGGCCGAGCGGTGCCGAGCCGGGGTCGGGGGGCGGGGCGTCGGTGGTGAGCGGGGCGGTGCCGGTCGGCGACGGCGGCAGCACGACGGGGCCCGGCTCCTCCTCCGGCGCGGTGGCACGCAGCAGGTAGGCCACCGATCCGACCGCGAGCGACATGGCGAGCAGCGCCAGCCCGGCGACCACGAGCACCCCGATCGGCCCCAGCTTGCCGAGCTCGCGCTCCTCGTCGCGCTCGGGCTCGGGCACGGCGAGCGGCAGCCGGTGCCTGGAGGCGATCACCCCGGCGGTCAGGATCACCACCGAGACGGTGAGCAGCACCGGCATGAGCGCGAGGGTGAGCGCCGACGGCGCGCCTGGCTCCGGCGGACGCGCCGCCTCGGCACCCGGCAGGTGGCCGCGGAGCGCGACGACGGTACAGCAGAGCAGCGCGATCGATACGACCACGCGTGCGATCGGCGCTCGCGCCCTTGCCACGTTCAGTTCACCAACCCCGATCACACCGAATTCGCCCACATAGTTACATGCCGAGTGGTCCGCTCGAGCCCGAATCGGTGACATCCGGAGGGCGCACAAACCGCTCTCACCAGCGATCTTGCAGACTGGTCGGGTTCGGCCACAAACCGCACCGGCGTCTTCTGTGGAATCTCACTCCACAGTCTCAGGAGGCAGGAACAGGTGTCAGTTCGCCGAGTCTGCTGAGCATGCGGGCCAGGCCGGGGATCGGACCGGCGTCCGCGGCGAGTTCGGCGGGCGGGACGGTCGCCTCGACGGTCAGCTGCGCGCCCGCGTCGTGCAGCACGTCGACGAAGGTGACCAGGCGCGCGGACCAGGTCGGCGGCACCAGGCGCAGCGGGGGGACGCCGGTGAGCGTGATGCGCGGATGGGCCGCGACCAGGGCGAGGTAGTCGGCGGCGGCACCGGCATCGCCGCAGACAGCGGTGAAGGTCAGGGCGACGCCGTCGTCGGTGGGGACCGGGCGCAGGGCGCGGCGGAGCGGGCGGCCGGGCGGCGGCAGTTCGGGCAGGACACCGGTGACGAGGTAGCTGCCGCCGGCGAATCCGCCGGTGCCGCGCCCGCCGCCGGAGCGGTAGTCGCGCGGGCCGTCCACGGCGAGCACGGTGAGGCGTTCGGTGATGAGCGCGATGGTCGGCTCGAAGCCCTCGTGGAAAATCGGATCCGGCAGCAGTTCGGCCGGGGGCTGGTTCGCTGTGACGATTACCAGGACGCGTCGGGTGAAGAGCACGTCGAGCAGGCGGGCGATGAGCATGCCGTCACCGACGTCGTCCACGTGGAACTCGTCGAAGCAGAGCAGGTCGACGTCGCCGACCACCATGTCGACCGCGGTGCGCATGGAGCCGGTGATCCGGACGGCGGCGCTCAGCTCGGCGAAGAAGCGGTGGAAGTGCATCCGCGCCTTGTGCTTCGAGGAGGTGACGGCGAAGAAGCGGTCCATGAGCATGGTCTTGCCGCGGCCGGGGCGGCCGTGCAGGTAGACGCCTGCCGGGCGTGGGCCGCCCGGTTTGCGGACCCGGCCGCGGCGGTCCAGCAGGGCGGCGAGGGCGTCGGCGGCCGCACGTTGCGCGGGGTCGAGCGTTGGTTCGGACATCGCTTCCGGTTCTAACGCATCGGGGCGGCTGCCCGTTGCGGTCGTGAGCAGATGCACACCGGGTAGAGCCGACCGGCGCGCGGCCGGAGCCGCTCGCGCGGGCGCCGACCCGCGGACCGCTACTCCGCCCAGCCGAATTCGCTGTAGGGAACGCCTGCGCGCCAGCCGGCGATGCCGAGCGCCGGGTAGCGGATGAGGTCCGCCGGGAGGGCGTCGAGCGGGAACCAGCGGAGTTCGTAGCTCTTGTCCGGTTCGCGGTTCTCCGGGGTGCCGGACCAGCGTTCGGTGTGGAAGAAGAGGCCGAGCCGGGAATCCCTGGTCGGGCTCACCACGTGCGCGGTGTGCACCAGGCGCAGGTCCGCGGGGTCGATCTCGACCCCGGTCTCCTCGGCCGCCTCCCTGGCCGCGCCGCGCGCTGCGGGCTCGCCCGCCTCGAGTTTGCCCGCGGGCAGGTGCCAGCGGGCGTCGAACTCGTCGCCGCTGCGGCGCAGGCTGAGCAGGATCTCGTCCTGCCTCGTGAGCAGGACGTGCACGTCGACCAGGTGCCGGGTGATCACGGGGGTGCTCCTCTCCGGCGCCCGATGTGCGCGCCGGACTCAGCGTGCCAGCGGATCGCGTGCCGTCGCGGACGGGCCTCCCGCCCCGGACCGGATCCCGCTCACGCCGCGCTGAGGATCAGCCCCGAGGTCGGTACCCCTGTACCAGCGGTGACCAGGACGTTCCGCACGTCCCGCACCTGGTTCACCGAGGTGCCGCGCAACTGCCTGACCCCCTCGGCGATGCCGTTCATCCCGTGGATGTACGCCTCCCCGAGCTGCCCACCGTGGGTGTTCAACGGCAACCGCCCGCCGAGCTCGATCGCACCGTCGGCGATGAAGTCCCGCGCCTCCCCGCGCCCGCAGAACCCCAGCTCCTCCAGCTGCATGAGCACGAACGGCGTGAAGTGGTCGTAGAGCACTGCCGTCTGGATATCGTCCGGGCGAAGCCCGCTCTGCGCCCAGAGCTGGTCGCCGACCAGCCCCATCTCCGGCAGCCCGGTGAGCGCGTCCCGGTAGTAGCTGGTCATCACGTACTGGTCGGCGCCGCTCCCCTGGGCGGCGGCGGTGATCACCGCGGCCGGGTTGGGCAGCGTCTTGGCCCGCTCGGCGCTGACGATCACCAGCGCGACCCCGCCGTCCGATTCCTGGCAGCAGTCGAGCAGGTGCAGCGGCTCGGCGATCCAGCGCGAGTTCTGGTGGTCGTCCAGCGTGATCGGCTTGCCGTGGAAGAAGGCGTTCGGGTTCACCGCCGCGTGCTTGCGGTCGGCCACCGCGACCCGCCCGAAGTCCGCGCTGGTCGCCCCGTATACGTGCATGTAGCGCCGCGCCACCATGGCGACCTGCGCCGCCGGGGTGCCCAACCCGTGCGGGTACGACCACCCGGCGTCGATCCCGGACGAGGTCGGCGCCGCCGCCAGCGAGCTGGAGAACTGCCCGAATCGCGACACCGAGCGCTCGTTGAAGGCCCGGTACGCGACCACCACGTCGGCCACCCCGGTCGCCACCGCCATGGCCGCCTGCTGCACGGTGGCGCAGGCCGCGCCGCCGCCGTAGCCGATGTGGCTGAAGAAGGTGAGCCGCGGGATTCCGACCGTCCGCGCCACCGCCACCTGCAGGTTGGTGTCCATGGTGAAGGTGGTGAGGCCGTCGACGTCGGCGGGGGTGAGCCCGGCGTCGGCGAGCGCGGCGGTCACCGCCTCGGCGGCCAAGCGCAGCTCGCTGCGGCCGGACTCCTTGGAGAAGTCGGTGGCGCCGATCCCCGCGATCGCGGCCTTCC
The DNA here is from genome assembly GCF_021183625.1 of Nocardia asteroides. Classification (NCBI taxonomy): domain Bacteria; kingdom Bacillati; phylum Actinomycetota; class Actinomycetes; order Mycobacteriales; family Nocardiaceae; genus Nocardia; species Nocardia asteroides. The sequence continues at coordinate 4,332,209 of NZ_CP089214.1, read as the reverse complement.
CGGACAAGCCGCTCATGCTGTGTCCTCCGGGCATGGACGAGGGCCCTCCGTGGCTACGCTGCGCTCCCGCCTCCGGGCCCGACTCGCTCATGCCGAATCTCGTTTCGTGATGACGACTTTCGCTGTGATGTGGTCACCGAGGCTGTCACTGCCGGTGACCGCGAGGTGCACGTCGTCGCCGTCGATCGCGGTCACCTCGCCGCGCAGGGTCAGGGTGTCGCCCGCGTACAGCGGGACGCCGAGCCGCAGCTTGATCGAGCGAACGATGGCGTCCGGCCCGGCCCAGTCGGTGACGAAGCGCTGCACCAGCCCGGTGTCGGTGAGGATGTTGACGAAGATGTCCTTCGAACCGCGCGCCACCGCCTTGTCCCGGTCGTGGTGCACGTCCTGGAAATCGCGGGTGGCGAGCGCGGTGCTGATCACGAAGGTGGGGTCGGCGTGGATCGCCAGCTCCGGCAGCACCGTGCCGACCTCGACGCTCACGCTGTGTCCATCGCGCATGAGCGAGGGCCCCCCGTGCCCACGCTCCGCTACCGTGCCTGACTCGCTCATGCGCGCACCTGCCAGAAGGGGAGCACCGTGTCGTCGTCGAGCTGCTCGAAGCCCGCCTCGACCTTCAGGTCAACGGTCACCTGATCCGGTTCGATACCGCGCAGTTCGCCGAGCATCCGCACCCCTTCCTCCAGCTCGACCAGCGCCACCACGAAGGGCAGCGTCCGGCCGGGCACCTTGGGCGCGTGGTGCACGACGTAGCTGAACACCGTGCCGCGGCCACTCGCCACCACGTAGTCGACCGGTTCGGTCTTGTCCTGCCAGATAGCCGGGATCGGCGGGTGCTGGAGCGTGCCGTCCGGCTTGCGCTGGATCCGCAGCTCCCCCGCCTTCGTCCCGGCCCAGAAGAACTCGGTGTCCTGGGAGACCAGCGGCTTCACCCGCTGCCCCTTGTCCGCGGCCGGTTTCGCCGCTCCCGGCGCGAATTTCAGCAGCCGCCACAGCATTTCGGTGACGACCTCGTCCCCCACCCGCCAGGTGATGGTGTAGGTGAGGAACCAGCCGTCGCCGAGCCCGGTGCGCTTCGGGCCGACCACCTCGTCCAGCCTGCTGGTGACGGTCACCTGCTCGCCGGGGACCAGGTAGCGGTGGTAGGTCTGCTCACAGTTGGTGGCGACGACGGAGGTGAAGCCGGCGGCGTCGAGCAGTTCGTTGGTGGCCGTCATCGGGTCGTCGGCCGGGCGGTCGCCGGTCAGCCCGAGCATGGTCCAGACCTGGGCCATGGCGGGCGGGGCGACGATGCCGGGGTGCCCGGCGGCGCGGGCGGCCTCGTCGTCGACGTAGATCGGGTTGCGGTCGCCGAGCGCCTCGACCCAGTTGTTGATCATGGGCCGGTTCACCGGGTCGCGCCCGGCCCGCGGCGACGACTCGCCCCTGGCCCTGATCTCCTCGGCGGCGGCACGGATTGCCTCCGGAGTACTCACGCAGCTTCCCTTCGTTACCGGGGTACCCGGGGTAGTTTCAGCCCCGAGGAGGCGACGAGTTCGCGCATGACCTCGTTGACGCCACCGCCGAAGGTCACCACCAGGTTCTGTTTGGTCCGCCGATCCAGCCAGCTGAGCAGCTCGGCGGTCTCCGGCTCGGCCGGGTCGCCGTGGCAGCCGACGATCTCCTCGGCCAGCCTGCCCGCCTCCTGCAGCGCCTCGGTGGAGTACACCTTGGTGGCCGAGGCGTCGGCGATCACGTCGTTGGGGTCCGCGTCCGCCCGGTCGGCGGAGGCCGCGACCTGCCAGTTCAGCAGCTCGTTGAGCCGCGCCATGGCGTGCATCCGGCCCAGCGAGCGCTGCACCTCCGGTTTGCCGAGCACACCGCGCGGCCGCGCCCACTCGCGCACCCGGTCGTAGAGCTGCTCGATCTTGCCGGACGGCCCGAGCCCGACCCGCTCGTGGTTGAGCTGGGTGGTGATCAGCCTCCAGCCCCGGTCCACCTCGCCGACCAGCATCCCGGCCGGAACCCGGACATTGTCGAAGTAGGTGGCGTTGGTGTGGTGCGCGCCGTCGCTGGTGATGATCGGCGTCCACGAGTAGCCGGGGTCGGTGGTGTCGACGATCAGGATCGTGATGCCGCGGTGCCGCGACTCCGGGCTGCCGGTGCGGGCGGCCAGCCAGATGAAGTCGGCCTCGTGCGCGCCGGTGGTGAAGACCTTCTGGCCGTTCACGACCCAGTCGCCGGTGGCCTCGTCGCGGACCGCGCCGGTGCGCAGCGCCGCGAGGTCGGTGCCCGCGTCCGGCTCGGAGTAGCCGATGGCGAAGTGGATGTCGCCGGAGAGGATGCCGGGCAGGAACTTCCGCTTCTGCTCCTCGGTGCCGTAGCTCTGCAGCGTCGGGCCGACGGTGAGCAGCGTGACCAGCGGCAGCGGCACGTCGGCGCGCACCGCCTCGTTGTAGAAGATCTGCTGCTCGACGGCGCCGAAACCACCACCGCCGTACTCCTTGGGCCAGCCGACCCCGAGCCGGCCGTCCCGGCCCATCCGGCGCACGACGGCGCGGTAGGCGTCGCCGTGCCGGTTCACCGCCATCTCGGCGTGCTCCTGCGGCGTCACCAGATCGGCGAAGTACGCGCGCAGTTCGGCGCGCAGCCTGCGTTGCTCGATGGTCAGGTCGATGTACATCTGGCCCCCAATCGATCGAGACGGAAGGACGCGCCGCCGAGCCAGCGGGCAAGGTCCTTGGCCTGTGAGTAGTAGCGGTGCATGGGATGGGTGATGTCCACGCCGAGCCCGCCGTGCAGGTGGTGACACTTCTGCATGGCGGCGGGCAGCTCGGAGGCGACCGTGTACGCGAGCACCTCCAGGTCGTCGTCGATCCGCTCCAGGTGCTCCGGGCTCGAATCGTCCTGGGCCAGCGCCCAGTTGGCCGACTGCGCGGCGGCGCCGACGGTGCGCGAGACCACGTACAGATCGGCGATCTGCTGCGCCACAGCCTGGAACTGGGCCAGCGGCCTGCCGAACTGGTGCCGCACCCGGACGTGCTCCGCGGTGAGCGCGAGCGCGCCGCGCAGCAACCCGTCGGCCACCGAGCCGATGGCGGCCACCGCGGCTCGGTGCAGCACCGGCAGCGGCAGCGGCAGCAACTGCGCCGCGGGGATGGTGACGCCGCTCAGCCGGACCGTCGCCTCCGGGTTGCCGCCGGAGGCCGGGCTCGGGGTCAGCTCCAGACCGGGGGTGTCCGCCTCGACCAGCGCGACCCCGGCGTCGGTGGGGATCAGCAGCCAGCGCGCCTCCGCCGCGTACGGAACGGCGACCTTGTGCCCGGTGAGCACGACCGAGCCGCCCTCGGTCACCGCGCTGCTCTCCGGCTTCACGGTGAACGGCGCCGCCTGCTCGCTCAGCGCGGCGGTGAGCACCGCGCCATCGGCGACCGCGCCGAAGACCCGCTCCGCCAGCTCGTCCGGCAGGACGCCGAGCAGCGGCACAACGCCGAAGCCGAGCGTCGGCAGCGCCGGTACCGCGACCGCGTCGGTGGCCAGCTCGGTGAGCAGCACCGACACCTCGGCGAGCCCCATGCCCGCGCCGCCGAGCTTCTCCGGCAGCGGCACCGCGAGCAGGCCGGAATCGACCAACCGCGGCCACAGCTCGAAGTCCCGCGCCGCATTGCGCTCCAGCAGGCTCACGACCACCTCGGCGATCGCGTCCTGACTCTCGTCCCTGGTGAAATCCACGTTCGTCCCCGTCCCTACGTCTGCTCTCTCGGCAGCCCGAGGATCCGCTCACCGGCGACGGTCAGCAGGATCTGCTCGGTGCCGCCCGCGATGGACAGGCACCGGGTGAGCAGGAACTCCTTGACCTCAGCGGTCTCCTGCGCACCGACCGTGCCCGCCACCTCGACCGCGAACTCCGCGACCGCCTGGCGATGCCGTACACCCACCAGTTTGCGCACACTGCTCTGCGCCGACGGGTCGGAACCGGTGAGCATGCGCACCGCGGCGTGCTGCTCCAGCAGCAATCCGGCGATCGCGTCCGAGATCAGCGCGCCCAGTTTGTCGTTGCGCAGCTCCGCGCCGGGGCCGGTCGCCGGGAGCTTGGCGACCAGCTCCTCCAGCGCGGCGCCGATTCCGCTGCCGCTCATGGCGACCCGCTCGGCGGCGAGCGTGGCGCGGGTGATCTTCCAGCCGTTGTTCAGCTCGCCGACCAGGCCATCGTCCGGGACGAAGACGTCGTCGAGGAAGACCTCGCTGAACCGCGCCTCGCCGGTGATCTGCACGAGCGGGCGGATCTCCAGACCGGGCGTATCCATCTTCAGCACGAAGTACGAGATGCCCCTGTGCTTGGGGGCGTCCGGGTCGGTGCGGGCCAGGCAGATTGCCCAGTTCGCTTTGTCCGCGAGCGAGGTCCAGACCTTCTGGCCGCGCAGCAGCCAGCCGCCATCGGTGCGCTTGGCGGTGGTGCGCAGGGCGGCCAGGTCGGAGCCCGCCTCCGGCTCGCTGAAGAGCTGGCACCAGACGATCTCGCCGCGCAACGTCGGCCAGGCGAACTGCTCGACCTGCTCGGGGGAGCCGTGCTGGAGCAGGGTGGGGACGGCCCAGCCGCCGATGGTGAGGTCGGGGACGGCGACGCCGGCGCGGCGCAGCTCCTCCGAGATCATCAGGCCGGTCATCGGGTTCGCGGCGCGGCCGTACGGGCGCGGCCAGTGCGGCATGATCATGCCCGCCTCGGCCAGCGCCGCGCGCTGCTCGTCCGCGGGGAGCGCCGCGATGGCGGCTACTTCCGCCGCGAGTTCGCTGGCCGGGGCGGCATTCTCGCCCGCACGATCCGCGCCGGAACCGGCGGAGCCCGTCTCCGCGCCGGCCCCGCCGGGCGCGGCCGCGAGACCGCTACCGGCGGCATCGGCCAGGACGCCGTCCGCGGCGAGAATCCGCTCGGCGCCGGTGGTGCGGCGGTGCCCGGCGCGAGTCAGCTCGGTGACCCGGGCGCGCCAGCGCTCACCACCGCCGAGCAACTGCTTGAGCAGCAGCGCGCGGCGCAGGTAGAAGTGCGCGTCGTGCTCCCAGGTGAAGCCGATCCCGCCGAGCACCTGGATGCAGTCCTTGGCCGTCTGCACGGCGGCGTCCAGCGAGATGGCGCCCGCGATGGCGGCGGCGATCGGCAGCTCGGCCCCGCCCTCGTCCACCGCGGCGGCGGCGTCGGCGGCGACCGCGCGGATCAGCTCGGTACGGCAGAGCATCCACGCGCAGATGTGCTTGACCGCCTGGAACGACCCGATCTGCCTGCCGAACTGGGTGCGCGTCCGCGCGTAGTCGGCGGCCGTCTCCAGGCACCAGCCGGTGATCCCGGCCAGCTCGGCCGTCGCCAGCGCGAGCACCAGGTCGCCGACCGCGTACGGCGAGCGGAAGATCCGCTCGGCGGGGACCGCGACCTCGGTGAGGTGCACCCGGGCCAGCGGCGAGCCGGGGTCGGCGGAGTCGAGCGGCTCGATCCGCAGCCCTTCGGTCTCCGGCGGGAGCAGCACCCAGCGCGTGCCGTCGGCGGCGGCGACCGGCAGCAACACGGCGGCATCCGGGGTGGCGCCGAGCACCGTCTCCCAGACCCCGGTCAGCGGAACACCGCCGGGGGCGGCGGGTAGGCTCTGCTCCGCGCCGCCGATGCCGTCGAGCGCCAGTCCGCAGGGCAGCTCCTCGTCGAGCGCGCCGGCGGTGACCAGCTGGGCCACCGCCGTCGTCAGGACGGGGCCGCCGACGAGATCGTGCGCGGCCTGCTCGACCAGCACCGCGAGATCGGTCACCGACCCGCCGGCGCCGCCCGCCTCCTCCGCGACCGCGACCCGGAAGATTCCGAGATCGGTCAGTGCGGGCCAGTAGCCACGCCAGAATCCGGCCGCGCCGGTGCGCATTGTTGCAATCGGCCGGACCGAACCGGACCAGCCGCGCATCGACTCCTGGACGGCTTTGTGCTCGTCAGTGGTGGCGATGGTCACACTCATGACCGCCTTCCCGGCGTGACTGCCACACCTAGAACATGTTCTAATATCTCTGCCGGGCGGAAGTCAAGAGCGGGCCCGGCGCGCAGCGCAATGCCCGAAAGGACGTTCATCGATGGCCAGCCCCTCGCGATCGCAGCAGCCCGACCCCGGCGCGCCGCGTACCGGACCGGTCACGACGCTCAGCGAGGACGAGCTCAGCTCCGCCGCGCAGCGGGAGCGGCGCAAGCGGATCCTGGACGCGACCCTGGCGCTGGCCTCCAAGGGCGGCTACGACGCGGTGCAGATGCGGGCGGTCGCCGAGCGCGCCGACGTCGCGGTGGGCACGCTCTACCGGTACTTCCCGTCCAAGGTGCACCTGCTGGTCTCCGCGCTGGCCCGCGAGTTCGAGCAGTTCGAGGGCAAGCGCAAGCCGCTCTCCGGCGGCTCGCCGCAGGAGCGCATGCACACCCTGCTCACCAACATCACCCGCATGATGCAGCGCGACCCGCTGCTCACCGAGGCCATGACCCGCGCCTTCATGTTCGCCGACGCCTCCGCGGCGGCCGAGGTGGACCGGGTCGGCAAGGTCATGGACCGGGTCTTCGCCCGCGCCATGAACGACGGCGACCCCACCGAGCGCCAGCTCGCCGTTGCCCGCGTCATCAGCGACGTCTGGCTCTCCAACCTGGTCGCCTGGCTCACCCGCCGCGCCTCCGCCACCGACGTCAGCGAGCGCCTCGAGCTCACCGTCGACCTGCTCCTCGGCGAACGCAGTATCTGACCGTTCGCTCCCCGGTTGCGCGGAGTGTGCCCACGCGAGGACGATGGGGTGCGGACGGGAACGTCTGCGAGCGGGCCCACAGCTTCTCCCCGTGCGAAGACCCCGTTGACGGGGTACAACCACAGGTAGCGCGAGTGCGATTCCGCCGCGTTCGCGCGCACGTACACCGGCGTTCGTGAGGCGCGGGCGGAAACACCGCACGCGCGTGGGCGCGGCGCAGACGATTCAGTATTGTTTCCCGCGCCCGGAATCATCCCCCTCCGATCTCAAGGTTGGATGCGTGAGCGCACAGGATCTGCCACTGGAACTTCGCCGTGCTCTGTCGACGGTCGCGCGCGTGCCGCGGCTGTTGGTGGCCTCGGACTACGACGGGACCATCGCGCCCATCGTGTCCGACCCGGCGGAGGCGTTTCCCCACCGCGAATCGGTGAACGCGCTACGCGCGCTCGCGGGGCTCACCGGCACCACCGCCGCGGTGATCTCCGGCCGGGCCCTGCGCGATCTGGCGGCGCTCTCCCGGCTCCCCGTCGAGGTGCAGCTGATCGGTAGCCACGGCTCGGAGTTCGACGTCGGCTTCGTGCACGCCATCGACAGCGACGCGAAGCAGCTGCTGCGCGAGGTGCAGGCCGAGCTCGGCACGATCGCCGACGACAACCCGGGCACCACCGTCGAGAACAAGCCGGCCAGCTCCGCGCTGCACGTGCGCAACGCCAGCCCCGAGGTGGGCAGGCGCGCGCTCGACAAGGTGCGCCAGGGCGCCGCCTGCTGGGTGGGGATCCAGGTCACCGAGGGCAAGGAGGTGATCGAGCTCGCGGTGGTCGCCACCGACAAGGGCTACGCGCTCGACACCATCCGGCACCAGGAGGCCGCGTCGGCGGCGGTCTTCTTCGGCGACGACGTCACCGACGAGAAGGCGTTCCGGGTGCTCTCCGGCCCGGACGTCGGGATCAAGGTCGGCCCGGGCGAGAGCCTGGCCGGCTACCGGGTGAACAGCACCGAGGACGTCTCCCGCGCGCTCGCCTTCCTGCTGGACGAGCGGCGCACCTGGCTGGCGGGCGCCAGCGCGCCGCGGATCGAGCGGCTGACCATGCTGGCCAGCCCGCGCTCGGTCGCACTGCTCACCCCGGATGCCACCGTCACCTGGTTCTGCCACCCCGAGCCGGACTCCGCCGCGGTCTTCGCGCACCTGCTCGGCGGCCCGCAGGCCGGCCACTTCACCATCGCCCCGGAACGCCCCGGCCTCCCGCTCTCGCAGCGCTACGTGGACGGCACCATGACCGTCGAGACGCGCTGGGCCAGCCTCGGCGTCGTCGACTACCTGCCGCACGACGTCGCGCCGGACCGCACCGACCTCACCCGCGTCATCACCGGCACCGCGAAGGCCGTGATCACCTTCGCCCCGCGCCCGGAGTTCGGGCAGGTGTCGGTGAGCATGGAGGCCGAGCCGGCCGGGCTGCGGGTGCTCGGCACCAACGACCCGATGGTGCTGCGCTCGCCCGGCGTGCAGTGGGAGATCCGCAGCGACGGCTCGCACGATTTCGCCTACGCCGTCGTCGACCCGTCGGTTGCTCCGGTGGTGCTCGAACTGCGCTGCGGCACCGAGGATCTGACCCCGGCGATGACGCCGGAGCCGGAGCGGCGGGCGCTCGCCGAGCAGTACTGGTCGGAGTGGGCGGCCGGGCTGGAGCTGCCCCCGCTCAAGCCGGACCTGATGAAGCGCTCCGCGCTCACCCTGCGCGGCCTGGTGCACGCCCCGTCCGGCTCCATCCTGGCCGCGGCGACCACCTCGCTGCCCGAGGACATCGGCGGCGTGCGGAACTGGGACTACCGCTACTGCTGGCTGCGCGATGCCGCGCTCACCGCGCAGGCGCTGGTCTCGCTCGGCTCGGTCGGCGAGGCCGACGCCTACCTGGCCTGGGTGCACCGGGTGCTGGAGACGCTGCCCGGCCCCGAGCGGCTGCACCCGCTGTACACCATCTACGGCGAGACGCTGCCGCCCGAGGCCGTCATCGACCAGCTCCCCGGCTACGCGGGCTCGCGCCCGGTGCGGGTCGGCAACGCGGCCAACATGCAGGTCCAGCTCGACGTGTTCGGCCCGATCGTCGACCTGATCGCCAACCTGGCCGCCGCGCGCGGTAGGCACGGCATCACCGACCCGGCCAGCGCCCTGCCGGACGCCGACTGGGAGCTGGTGCAGGACATGGTCGCCGCGGTGCAGCGGCGCTGGCAGGAGCCGGACCACGGCATCTGGGAGATCCGCGGCAACCCGCGGCACCACGTGTACTCGAAGGTCATGGGCTGGCTGACGGTCGACCGCGCGCTCACCCTCGCGCAGAAGTTCGACCGCCCGGTCGACCCCGAGTGGCCGGTGCTCCGCGACACCATCGCCGACGAGGTCAAGACCAAGGGCTGGAACGAGGAGGTGCAGTCCTACACCGCCGCCTACGAGGGCACCGACCTGGACGCCGCCACCCTGCACATCGGCCTCTCCGGGCTGATCGACCCCTCCGACCCGCGCTTCCACGCCACCGTGGTCGCCACCGAGGCGGAGTTGCGCAGCGGCGCGACGGTGTACCGGTACCACCACGACGACGGGCTGCCCGGCGGCGAGGGCGGCTTCCACCTCTGCGCGGCCTGGCTGATCGAGGCGTACCTGCTGATCGGCAAGCGCTCCGACGCCGAGGCGCTCTTCGCGCAGCTGGTGGCCGCGGCCGGGCCGACCGGGCTGCTCAGCGAGGAGTACGACCCGGTGGCCGAGCGATCGCTGGGCAACCACCCGCAGGCGTACAGCCACCTCGGGCTGCTGCGCTGCGCCCAGCTGCTGAGCCAGCAGGCGGAAGTCCTGGTCTGACCCATATCGAGGCCCGTGCGATCGCTGATCGCACGGGCCTCGCGCATTTCCGGCACCCGGGGCGCGACGGGCCGATCTGCCTGCTAAAGTAAAACGGAAACGGTTTCCATTACCCACAGGAGCAGCCCCGTGGCCACCCGATTCTTCCTTCGCACCGCCGGTCTCGCCGTCGGGGTGGCGACGGCGTTCGCGCTGACCGCGTGCGGCAGCTCCGACGATTCCGGCAAGCCGTCGGTGGTCGCCTCGACCGACGTGTGGGGCAGCGTTGCCGCGGCGGTCGCCGGGCCGGACGCCGAGGTCGAGTCGCTGATCACCGATCCATCCGCCGACCCGCACTCGCACGAGTCGTCGGCGGGCGAGACCGCCGAGCTCGCCGAGGCCGACCTGGTGGTCTTCAACGGCGGCGGCTACGACGAGTTCGTGGAGCAGGCGCTGAAGGGCCGGGACACTCCATCGGTGGACGCGTACTCGGTGCGCACCGACCGATCCGAGGAGAACGAGCACGTCTGGTACGACGTGACCACGGTCGCCACGGTCGCCGAGCAGATCGCCGCCGAGCTCGGCAGGATCGACGCCGAGCACGCGCAGGGCTACACCGACCGCGCCGCCGAGTTCACGGGCAAGCTGGCCGGCATCGCCGCGGTGACCGACCGGATCGCCGCCCAGCGCCCGGACACCCCGGTGCTGCAGACCGAGCCGCTCGCCTACTATCTGCTGCGCGCCGCGAAGGTGCGCGACCTGACTCCGGCGGAGTTCCAGGAGGCGATCGAGCAGGAGACCGACCCGGCTCCCGCGGCCGTCGCCGCCACCAGGGACCTGCTCACCGGCAAGCAGGTGCGCGTGCTGGTGTACAACGTGCAGACCGAGGACCGGATCACCGAGGACCTGCGCGGCCTCGCGCAGCAGAACAGCATCCCGGTGCTCGAGGTGACCGAAACCCTGCCCGACGGTGTCGATTACATCGCCTGGCAGACCGCCAACGCCGAGGCGCTCGCCGCGGCGGTGAGCCCCTCGTGAGGACTCCCGTGACCACCGAATCCGGCGTCCCGGTCGACCGGGCGATCACCCCGGCCGTCCGGCTCACCGACGCCGCGCTCTCCTTCGGCTCGCGGACCCTCTGGGCGGGGCTCGACCTGGATGTGGCGCCCGGCGAATTCGTCGTCGTGCTCGGGCCGAACGGCTCGGGCAAGACCTCGCTGCTCAAGGTGCTGCTCGGGCAGCTGGCGCTGAGCCGGGGCAGCGCGACCGTCGCTGGCGCGCCCGCGCGCACCGGCAATCCGCACATCGGCTACGTGCCGCAGCAGAAGACCATCGACGCCGGGGTGCAGCTGCGCGGCGTGGACCTGGTCGGGCTCGGGGTGGACGGGCACCGCTGGGGGCTCGGGCTGCGCAACCGCGCCGAGCGGGCGCGCCGGGTGCGCGCCGCCATCGCCGACGTCGGCGCGCAGGGGTACGCCGATGCCCCGCTCGAATCCATGTCCGGCGGCGAGCAGCAGCGGCTGCGGGTGGCGCAGGCACTGGTCGGCGACCCGCGGGTACTGCTCTGCGACGAGCCGCTGCTCAGCCTGGACCTGGCCAATCAGCAGCTGGTCGCCGAGCTGATCGACCGCCGCAGGCGGACCAGCGGCACCGCCGTGCTCTTCGTGACGCACGAGATCAACCCGGTGCTCCCGCTCGTCGACCGGGTGATCTACCTGGTGAACGGCCGTTTCCGGATCGGCACCCCGGACGAGGTGATGACCTCGGCGGTGCTCTCCGAGCTGTACGGCACCGACGTCGAGGTGCTGCGGGTGCGCGGCCGGCTGGTCGTGGTCGGCACCGGTGACACCATGGACGCGCTCGGCACCGCGGGCGCGCACTGCCACGGCGCCGAGGAGTTCGGGCCGGGGGCGGCGCGGAACGGGGCGCGCGCGTGATCGACAAGCTCGGCGGCGTGCTCGCCAAGACCTTCGACTTCTCGACCACCGCCAACCTGATCGGCTACGACTTCGTGCAGCAGGCGCTGCTCGCGGCCGCGCTGCTCGGGCTGCTCGCCGGGGTGATCGGGCCGCTGGTGGTGAGCAGGCAGATGTCCTTCGCGGTGCACGGCACCAGCGAGCTCTCGCTCACCGGCGCGGCCGCCGCGCTGCTCGCCGGGATCGGCGTCGGGGTCGGCGCCATCGTCGGCTCGGTGATCGCGGCGGTGCTCTTCGGCGTGCTCGGCACCAAGGCGCGCGAGCGCGATTCGGTGATCGCGGTGGTGCTCTCCTTCGGGCTCGGGCTCTCGGTGCTCTTCCTCTGGCTCGGCCCCGAGCGCGCGGGCTCCAAGTTCTCGCTGCTCACCGGGCAGGTGGTGAGCGTCGGGTACAGCGGGCTGACGCTGCTGATCGCCTGCACCGTCGGGGTGCTGGCGGTGCTGGCGCTGATCTATCGGCCGCTGCTCTTCGCCAGCACCGATCCGGAGGTGGCGCAGGCGCGCGGGGTTCCGGTGCGCGCGCTCTCGGTGGTCTTCGCGGTCATGCTCGGCATCACCGCGGCGTTCGGCGTGCAGATCGTCGGCGCGCTGCTTGTCCTCGCGCTGCTGATCACCCCGGCTGCGGCGGCCGCGCAGGTGACCGCGAGCCCGGTGCGGGCGACGGTGCTCGCGGTGCTCTTCGCCGAGGTGGCCGCCGTGGGCGGGATCGTGCTCTCGCTGGCGCCCGGGGTGCCGGTCTCGACCTTCGTCACCACCATCTCGTTCGTCATCTACCTGGTGTGCCGGGTGGTCGGGCGGCGGAGCGCGGGCAGGCGGCCGGTGCGGGCCGCAGTTTGATGGCAACCGCCTTCAGTCAGGCGTGCCGGATTTCGTATGCTCGTGAGCACGGCTCCCTCCGACCGAATGGTGCGCAATGATCGATTTCGAGATTCCCGCCGAGCTCGCCGCGGAGCGCGATCGCGTCCGCCGGTTCGTGATCGACAGCATCGTCCCGTTCGAGCGCGACCCGCGGCTCACCCAGCACGGCCCCACCGACGAGCTGCGCCAAGAGCTGGTAGAGCTGGCGAGGGCGGAGAATCTGCTCACCGTGCAGGCCCCGGTGGAGCTGGACGGGCGCGGGCTGACCCACGCCGAGCAGGCGGTGCTCTACGAGGCGGCGGGGTGGTCGACGCTCGGCCCGGTCGCGATGAACTGCGCCGCGCCCGACGAGGGCAACATGTACCTGCTGAGCAAGATCGCGAATCCGCGGCAGGTGGACCAGTTCCTGGCCCCGGTGATCGCCGGGCACCAGCGCTCGGTCTTCGCCATGACCGAGCCGGACGGCGCGGGTTCGGACCCGGGACAGCTCTCCACCGAGGCCACCTTCGACGGCGAGAACTTCGTGCTCAACGGCCGTAAGTGGCTGATCACCGGCGCGAACGGCGCCAAGACCTGGATCATCATGGCCCGGCTCGCCGCCAACCCGCACCTGCCGGAGGGGCCGACGCTCTTCCTCACCGAGGGCGGCACGCCGGGCATCGTCATCGAGCGGACCATGAACACCATGGACCGCAACTACGTGGCCGGCCACGGCGTCGTCCGCTTCGAGAACCTGACGCTGCCGCGGGAGGCGCTGCTCGGCGCGGCCGGCCAGGCGCTGCGCTACGCCCAGCTGCGGCTGGCTCCCGCGCGGCTCACGCACTGCATGCGCTGGCTGGGCGCGGCCGAGCGGGCGCAGAGCATCGCCGTCGCGCACGCCAAGACCAGGACCGCGTTCGGGAAGACGATCGGCGAGCACCAGGGCGTGTCGTTCCTGTTGGCGGACAACGAGATCGCGCTGCACCAGTGCAGGCTGACCATCTGGCACGCCTGCTGGCTGATGGACCGGGGCGAGAAGGCGCGGCACGAGAGCTCGATCGCCAAGGCGTTCGTGTCGGAGGAGCTGTTCAAGGTTGCCGACCGCTGCGTCCAGGTGCTCGGCGGCATCGGGATCAGCGACGAGACCGTTGTCGAGATGATCTTCCGCGATATGCGCGCCTTCCGCCTCTACGACGGCCCCACCGAGGTGCACAAGTACGCCATCGGTCGCCAGATCCTGCGCTGAGGCGATCTTCGGGCAACCCGTTCGGACGCCCGGTTTCCGGTGGTCCCGTCGGCTAACATCGTCTGACATGAGTTCGGAACTGCTCGTCGATGTCTCCGCGGGCATCGCCGTGCTGACCCTGAATCGTCCGGCGCAGCAGAATGCCTTCACCCCCGGGATGGCCGCCGAACTCGGCGTCGCACTCCAGCGGTGCGACGCCGAGGACGCCATCCGCGCGGTGGTGATCACCGGCACGCCCCCCGCGTTCTGCGCGGGGGCGGATCTCTCCAGCCGGGTCGGCGAGGTCAGCGGCACCCTCGACCCGCCACCGTGGAAGGTCCGCAAGCCCGTGATAGCGGCCGTGAACGGCCATGCCGTAGGCATCGGCCTGGCCCTTGCCCTGCAGTGCGACCTCCGCTACATGGCCAGGGACGCCATCTACGGCCTGAACCAGGTGCGAAGGGGCGTCCTGGCCGACGGCTCCGCCCACTGGACCCTGCCGAGACTGGTGGGAATGGCGAACGCCGCCGACATCATGCTCACCGGCCGCACCTTCGACGGCGAAGAGGCCCAAGCCATGGGGCTGGCCAACAGCTGCCTCCCCGGCGGCGAGGTCCTCCCGACCGCGCTGGCAGTAGCCCACGACATCGCGGGCGGCTCCGCCCCCCTCCCGGTAGCCCTGTCGAAGCGCCTGCTCTGGGAAGGGCTCGGCATGACCCCCGACATGGTCGGCCGCCTCGAAACAGACCTCAACCAACAGGTCTCCCACAGCATCGACGGCAACGAAGCCATGTCCGCCTTCAAGGAACAGCGCCGCCCCACCTGGACCGGCAAACTCACCGAAGAGTGGCCGACCTGGGGAGACAACGTCCCCCCGAGACCCAGCCTGGACTGACCCCTCGCACAGGGGTGCGTCTTACGAACCCCGGCCGAACCAACTCAAGCGTTTCCGCCGAGCGTGATCAACACGAACAGAATCGCGATGATCACCATCAACACGGTCCCCACGATCCCGAGCACATACCCCACCACCACCTGGGCCCGCCCACCGTAAGCCCCCCCGGACTCCTCGATCTGATCCAGAGCCCGCCGCCCCATAGCCCATGCGACAGGCCCAGCCAGCCCACAGCACAAAATACTCACAGCCCCGAGGAACAGGATGGCCGTAGCGTTGGGATGCTCGACCGGCTGCCCGATCGGCTGGTTCGGTATCACCATTGGTCGAATTCTACGGCCCCCGACCGCCTTTACCGCCGCCTCTGCCGCGCAATCTCCGCCAGCACGACCCCCGCCGCGACGGACGCGTTCAGCGACTCGACATCCCCCGCCATCGGAATACTGAGGATCTCGTCGCAGTTCTCCCGAACCAGCCGGGACAGCCCCTTGCCTTCGGAGCCGACAACGACCACGGTCGGATCGGACCCGTCGAAGTCGTCCAGCGTGGTGGTCCCACCGGCGTCGAGCCCGACGACCCGGATCCCCCGCCCGGCCCAATCCTTGAGCGTGCGAGTGAGGTTCGTTGCCCGAGCGACGGGCAGCCGAGCGGCGGCCCCGGCGCTGGTCCGCCAGGCGACAGCCGTGACACCGGCACTGCGCCGCTGCGGGATCAGCACGCCCTGCCCCCCGAACGCCGCCACGGACCGGACGACGGCCCCGAGGTTCCGCGGGTCGGTGATGTTGTCCAGCGCCACGAGCAGCGCGGGCCCACCGGACTGCCGGGCCTGCTGCAACAGATCATCCGGGTGCGCGTACCGGTAGGCGGGCACCTGCAACGCCACACCCTGGTGCAGCCCGTTGGCACTGAGCCGATCGAGATCCGTCCGCGGCACCTCGAGAATGGAGATCCCGGTGTCGGCCGCGATCTTCACGCTCTCGGTGAGCCGCTCGTCGTTCTCGGTGCCGACGGCCACGTACAGCGCCGACGCCGGAACCCCCGCCCGCAGGCACTCGACGACCGGATTCCGCCCGAGCACCATCTCCGGCCCGTCGTCACCCCGGCGCCCGGCGGTGGCCCGGCCACCCTTGCCCGCCGGCCGTCCCTGGGTAGCGGCCTTGGCCTTGGCGGCGGCCCGCTTGGCGGCGGGATGCTTGGTCCGCGCCTCGGCGGGCGGGGTGGCCCCGCGCCCCTCCAGCCCGCGCCTGCGCTGCCCGCCGGAGCCGACGGTGGCGCCCTTCTTGGTGGTGCCCTTGCGAATAGCGCCGCGGCGCTGTGAGTTGCCTGCCATCAGTCGGCCTTTCCTGGCACGTCGGCGAGGCTCCACTCGGGGCCCGCGGGGGTGTCGGTGACCTCGATGCCCGCCGCCTGCAGGCGATCCCGCACGGCGTCGGCGGTGGCCCAGTCGCGGTCGGTGCGCGCCTGCTGCCTGCGGTCGAGTTCGGCGCGCACCAGGACGTCGAGGGCGCCGGTGGCGGCGCCGGCGTCGCTCGGTGCGAACCAGTGTGGGTCGAAGGGGTCGACGCCGAAGACGGCGAGCATGGCGCGGACCTGCGCGGCCAGTTCGCGCGCGGTCTCGGCCTGCCCGCCCTCCAGCGCCTTGTTTCCGGTGTGCACCACGTGGTGGATCTCGGCGAGCGCGCGCGGCACCGCGAGGTCCTCGTCGAGCGCGTCGGCGAAGGCGTCGGTCCAGGTGGTGGCCGGCACCGGGCCGCCGCGCTCGGCGACCCGCAGCAGGAACGATTCGATGCGCTGGTAGGAGGCGGCGGCATCGTGCAGCGCCTTGTCCGAGTACTCCAGTTTGGAGCGGTAGTGCGCGCTGCCGAGGTAGAAGCGCAGCTCGACGGCGCGCACCTGCTTCAGCACGTTGGGCACGCTGAGCACGTTGCCCAGCGACTTCGACATCTTCTCGCCGCCCATGGTGACCCAGCCGTTGTGCAGCCAGTAGCGGGCGAACCCGTCACCGGCCGCCTTGGACTGGGCGATCTCGTTCTCGTGGTGCGGGAAGATGAGATCCATTCCACCGCAGTGGATGTCGAATTCGGCGCCGAGGTAGTACTCGGCCATGGCGGAGCACTCGAGGTGCCAGCCGGGCCTGCCCGCGCCCCACGGCGACGGCCAGCTGGGCTCACCGGGCTTGGCCGCCTTCCAGAGCGTGAAGTCGCGCGGGTCGCGCTTGCCCGAGCCGACGCTCTCGCCCTGGTGCACGTCGTCCAGCCGGTGCCCGGAGAGCTCGCCGTACTGCGGGTAGCTGAGCACGTCGAAGTAGACGTTGCCGTCGGAGGCGTAGGCGTGGCCGCGGTCGATCAGCCGGTGCATGAGCTCGATCATCTGCCCGATGTGCCCGGTGGCCCTCGGCTCGGCCGACGGCGGGAGCACGCCGAGGGTGCGGTACGCCGCGTCGAAGGCGCGCTCGTGCGTCGCCGCCCACTCCCACCAGGGGCGGCCCGCCTCGGCGGCCTTGTGCAGGATCTTGTCGTCGATATCGGTGACGTTGCGGATGAAGAGCACGTCGTTGCCCTGCGCCTGCAACCATCGGCGCAGGATGTCGAAGGCGACTCCGCTGCGCAGGTGACCGATGTGCGGCTGACCCTGCACGGTGGCGCCACACAGGTACACCGACGCACGGCCGGGGACCAGTGGCGCGAAATCGCGCATGGTCCGCGTGTCGGTGTCGTAGAGGCGCAGAGTCACGGGCGCTCATCTTAGCTGGTATAAAATCCCCGCCGTCGCGGCGGCTCCGCTCGACACGCCACCGAACGGCGCGCGGGGTTCAGCGTGGCCGCAGCAGCGCGGTGGCGATCGCCGCGATCCCCTCGCCGCGGCCGGTGAGCCCGAGCCCGTCGGTGGTGGTTCCGGAGACCGAGACCGGGGCGTCGAGCAGTTCGCCGAGCACCTTCTGCGCCTCGCTCCGGCGCGGGCCGATCTTGGGGCTGTTGCCGATCACCTGCACCGCGGCGTTCGCGACCGCGAGCCCGGCCTCGTCGAGCAGCCTGCGGACCTCGGCCAGCATGGTGGCCCCGGAGACGTTCGCCCATTCCGGCCGGCCGGTGCCGAAGACGGCGCCGACATCGCCGAGCCCGGCCGCGGAGAGTAATGCGTCACAGAGCGCGTGCGCGGCGACATCGCCGTCCGAGTGACCGGAACAGCCGTCGTCGTCCGGAAAGAGCAATCCCGCCATCCAGCACGGGCGCCCCGGCTCGATCGGGTGCACGTCGCTGCCGATTCCGACCCGCATCGTCAGACCGCCTGCCGCTCGCCCGCGCGCACCGCGCCCGCGAGGATCAGATCGAGCGGAGTGGTGATCTTGAATGCCAGCGGATCGCCCGCGACGGTGTGCACGGCGATGCCGAGCCGCTCGACCAGCCCGGCGTCGTCGGTGGCGCTGAGCGCCGGATCGGCGTACGCCCGGCGCAGCGGCTCGGCGGCGAAGCCCTGCGGAGTCTGGATGGCGCGCAGCCGGGCGCGATCGGGGGTGCCGGTGACGACGCCCGCAGCGTCCACGCTCTTCACCGTGTCGACCACGGGCAGCGCGGGGATCACGGCCTCGTGCCCGGCGCGCAGCGCGGCGACCACGCGGCGCACGAGGTCGGGCGGGGTGAGCGCGCGGGCGGCGTCGTGCACGAGAACGTGCGTGGCGTCGGCCGCGGCGGCGAGCCCGGCGCGCACCGAATCGGTGCGCTCGGAGCCGCCGACGACGACCCGCACCGAGCCGGGGAGCAGGGCAACGGCGCTCTCTACCAGCTCGGGCGGGACCATCACGACGATTCCGTCGACCGCCCCGGAGGCGATCAACCCGTCCACGGACAACTTGATCATGGGCGTGCCGCCGACCGGGACGAACGCCTTGGGAAGAGTTTCACCCAGACGAACACCCCGGCCGGCGGCAGGCACCAACGCAACGACGCGGTCGGCGTTGTTCACAGAATTATGTGCTCGCGGTCAGGAAGCCGCGGCGAGTACCTCGTCGAGAATGATGTCGGCCTTGTCGCCGTCGGTTCCCTCGGCCAGTGCCAGCTCGCCCACGAGAATCTGGCGAGCCTTCGCCAGCATCCTCTTTTCGCCGGCGGAAAGACCGCGGTCCTGCTCACGACGCCAGAGATCCCGGACCACCTCGGCCACCTTGTTCACATCGCCGGAGGCGAGCTTCTCCAGGTTGGCCTTGTAGCGGCGGGACCAGTTGGTCGGCTCCTCGGTGTGCGGCGCGCGCAGGACCTGGAAGACCCGATCGAGGCCCTCCTGCCCGACAACGTCCCGGACGCCGACATATTCGGCATTCGCCGCGGGGACTCGAACGGTGAGATCGCCCTGGGCGACCTTGAGGACCAGATACTCCTTCTGCTCGCCTTTGATGGTGCGAGTCTCGATTGCTTCGATCAGCGCCGCTCCGTGATGGGGGTAAACGACGGTGTCTCCGACCTTAAAAATCATGTGTCCCGTGCCCCTTTCGATGTTCACAGTTTAACATGCGGCTCGATAACGGTGCGATCAACTGTGCAGGTCAGGGCCACAACGGGCAGACCACAGGGCTTGACAGGCGAGAAACGGTGTGCATTCTGTTGTGCGCGTAGGCTATATCGCCAGCACCTGAGCGTGCGCCGGAGTCGCCGGGTCGCGCAGACCACAATCCCCTTCGCGGAACCGTTACCGAACGGATGCCGTATGCCACGTGTCCGGCGTCGACCGCCGCCCGCCGCACCGGGCCGGGATCTCGACTACTACGCTGCCTAGTTAGTACTCTGCCCCTCGAGGGACGAGCCCGGTCGACATGGAGGACAACCCGTGATTGCCATGAAAGCTGTGACTGCCTGCGCCGCGCTGGCAGCGGGCGCCGCTCTTGCGCTCACCGGGTGCAGCGCCGGACAGGTCGCGCAGACCGCCGATCAGAAGGCCGCCATCAACGGCAGCCACGCCGAGGTCGGCCAGCTCTCCCTGCTCAACGTGCACATCGTCTACCCGAAGGAGACGCAGACCCTCCAGGTCGGCGGCTCGGCGGTGATCGCGCTCTCCATCGTCAACAACAGCAGCACCGTCACCGACGAGCTGACCAGCATCACCACCGACCTCGGGCCGGTGCGGATCACCCCGCCCGCCGGGCAGAGCCGGGTCGTGGTCGGGCCGAGCCAGATCGTCGTCGCCGCCGGCGAGGTCGCGGCGGCCGAGGCCGCGCACAGCCCCGGCGGGCACGGCGGCGCCGCGAGCAGCACGACCACCCCGGCGCCGAGCGGCACGGCGGTGCCCGGCCTCGGCACCGAGGGCGCCCCCGCGCTCGGCACCGATCCGGAGGCCAAGCCGGCCAAGATCGAGATCACCGGGCTGACCAAGCCGATCTCGCCCGGTCTCGCCTACACCGTGTCGTTCAACTTCAAGGAGAACGGCACCGTGCAGGTCTCGGTGCCGGTGGATGCCGGGCTGTATGTCGACCGGCACCTGTCCGAGCTGTCCGGCCCCGCCGAGGCGGGCGCGGGCGGGCACTGACCACTCCCGCACTCCCGGCGGCCGTCACACCTCGCGGTGCGGCGGCCGTCGGCGTTCGGCGGCCTGTCGGCGCCCGGCCGTAAGGTGCCGGTGTGGCCAAAATCAAGCCGACCTTCCGATGCTCCGCGTGCTCGCACGACGTGGCGAAATGGGTGGGCAAGTGCCCCGGCTGCGGGGCCTGGGGCACCGTCGAGGAGGCCGCGCCGATCGCCGCGGCCGCCGGGCCCGGTGCGCGCAGGGCGATGCTGCCGAGCACCGCGGCGGCGCCGCTCACCAGCATCGACTCCACGGTCACGAGGGCGCGCTCGACGGGCGTGTCCGAACTGGACCGGGTGCTCGGCGGCGGCGTCGTTCCCGGGTCGGTCGTGCTGCTCTCCGGCGAGCCGGGGGTGGGCAAGTCGACGCTGCTGCTCGAGGTCGCGCACCGCTGGGCCGCGGCGCGGGACGAGCGCTCGCTGTACGTCACCGCGGAGGAGTCGGCCGGGCAGGTGCGGCTGCGCGCCGACCGCACCGGCGCGGTGCACGAGCGGGTCTACCTGGCCGCCGAGTCCGATCTCGGGGTTGTGCTCGGCCACGTCGAGCAGGTGCGGCCGACGCTGCTCGTCGTCGACTCGGTGCAGACCATGATCGCTCCGGCCGAGGACGGCGTGATCGGCGGCGTCAGCCAGGTGCGCGCGGTGGCCGCCGCGCTCACCTCGCTGGCCAAGGCGAGCGGGGTCGCGGTGCTGCTGGTCGGGCACGTCACCAAGGACGGCAGCGTCGCCGGGCCGCGCACGCTCGAGCACCTGGTCGACGTGGTGCTGCAGTTCGAGGGCGACAAGAACACCACGCTGCGCATGGTGCGCGGGCTGAAGAACCGCTTCGGCAGCGCCGACGAGGTCGGCTGCTTCGAGCTGCACGACGACGGCATCGTGGGGGTGGCCGACCCGTCCGGGCTGTTCCTGCACCACCGCACCGACACCGTGCCCGGCACCGCGGTGACCGTCGCCATGGACGGCAAGCGGCCGCTGGTGGCCGAGGTGCAGGGGCTCACCGTCGACACCCAGGCGCCCGCGCCGCGCCGCGCGGTGAGCGGGCTGGACTACAACCGGGTCTCGATGATCCTGGCCGTGCTGCAGAGCCGCTGCGGGGTGTACGTGGGCAAGCAGGACATCTACGCCGCCACCGTCGGCGGGATGCGGCTGGTCGAGCCGGTGGCCGATCTGGCGGTCGCGCTGGCGCTGGCGAGCGCGGCGCGGGATGTCGCACTGCCGCCGGGGTGGGTGATCCTCGGCGAGGTCGGGCTGGCGGGCGAGGTGCGCCGGGTGACCAACGCCGCGCGCAGGCTGGCCGAGGCGGAGCGGCTCGGCTTCACCACCGCGCTGGTTCCGCCCGGCTTCGATGCCCGCAAGACCGGCATGAAGGTGCACGAGGTCGCCGACGTGCGCTCGGCGCTGCGGCTGGCCGGGATCCGCCGCGCGCGCTCGGCGCCCGCCGAGCCCGCCGCGGTCGGCTGAGCGCCGCTCAGCCGATGTTGAACGGCTCGGCGGTGCTGCGGACCCCGCCGAGTTGCGCCAGCACGGCGTAGGCGCCCGCCGGCACCGGCACCCGCTCGCCCGCGCAGCTCGGCTGCGAGGTCGAGCCGGACCAGGTCACCGTGAAAGCTGCCTGCTGGCCGCGCTCCAGCGTCCTGATGTCGGGCTGGCCGTCGGGGTAGCAGTCCACGCTGTTCCACAGCCTGCGCGTGCCGTCCAGCGTCTGCACCGAGATCTGCTGCATGCCGGAGCCCATGTCCCTGCTGCACGGCGCCGCGGAGATGTTCGTGATGACGATGCCGAACACCGGCTGCTCACCCTTGCGGTAGGTCGGCTGGCCGACGCTCACCTTCACCGCGAGCGACTGGTCCGAGCAGGGCGCCACATCCGACTCGGCCGAGCTGCTCGCCGCGCTCGCGCCCGTGCCGCCCGCGGGCTGATTCGACTCCGTCGTGGTGCTCGTCGCGGCGGCGCCGCCGGGCGAGGTGCCACCCCTGGCGACCATCACCACCAGCCAGATCACCAGCGCGAGCGCGAGGACCAGAATGCCGATGGCGAAAACACGACGTCGCCAGTAGATCTCGGGAGGCAGCGGTCCAGTGGGTTCCAGCACGCCTCAACGGTAAGCGCAGCGCCTGGATCGCGGGCCGAGGGCCTCGGCGTGTCGGCCGCCCCCGGCCGCCAGGGACAACGTCTACCTGGGCGGATGTCCGGAAGCGTGTTCAGACGGCTTCGCCGATGTCCCCGATCACGTGGTGCAGCCAGGCCTTGCCCTCGGCGAGCTTGTAGTTCACGCAGGCGATGGCGAGCGTGCCCGCCTTGACCCGCTCGGCCACGATCGCGGAGCGCTCGGTGATCAGGTTGCCGGTCTCCACCACGTGCCGCGCCTCCAGCTCGTCCACGGTGGAGAGCCCCTCGCGCCTGCCCGCCAGGATCGACGGCGCGACCCGCTCGACGACGTCGCGGATGAAGCCGCCGGGAACGGCGCCGCCGTCCAGCGTATCGATGGTGGCCTTCACCGCACCGCAGCTGTCGTGGCCGAGCACCACGATGAGCGGGACGTTCAGCACCGCGACGCCGTACTCGATGGAGCCGAGCACCGAACCGTCCACCACGTGGCCCGCGGTGCGCACCACGAACATGTCGCCGAGGCCGCGATCGAAGATCAACTCGGCGGCGACGCGAGAATCGCCGCAGCCGAACAGGATCGCGGTCGGATGCTGCCCGCCGACGAGCTTGGCGCGGTCGGCGATTCCCTGGCCGGGATGCTGCAGCGTGCCGTTGACGAAGCGATCGTTACCCTCGCGCAGGGACTTCCACGAGCTGATCGGGTTGGAACCAGGCATAGCGACCATTGTGCAGGACGAGGTGGGAAACCGTGAGGAAGGGCGCTGCCGCGCGCACGCTGCCGGAGTACGGCGCGATCGACACCGGCGTGCTGATCGACTGGTACACCGCCACCGCGCGAGACCTGCCGTGGCGCAGGCCGGGGGTGACGGCGTGGCAGATCCTGATGAGCGAGATCATGCTGCAGCAGACGCCGGTGCTGCGGGTGGAGCCGATCTGGCGGGAGTGGGTGGCCCGCTGGCCGGTGCCGTCCGCTATGGCGGCCGCTTCGCAGGCGGAGGTGCTGCGGGCCTGGGGCAAACTCGGGTATCCGCGCCGGGCGCTGCGGCTGCACGAGTGCGCGACGGTGCTGGCCGCGCGGTACGGGGACGAGGTGCCCGACGATGTCGAGCTGCTGCTCGCGCTGCCCGGCATCGGCGCGTACACCGCGCGCGCGGTGGCCTGCTTCGCCTACGGGCAGCGGGTGCCAGTGGTCGACACCAATGTGCGCCGGGTGGTGGCGCGCGCGGTGCACGGGCTCGGTGACGCGGGCAACCCGTCACCGCGCGACCTGCCGGAGACCGAGGCGCTGCTGCCCGCCCGGGTGCGGCGGGCGGCCGTCTTCTCGGCGGCGCTCATGGAGCTGGGGGCCACCATCTGCACGGCCCGCTCTCCAGCCTGCGACGCGTGCCCGCTGCCGCGCTGCGCGTGGGTTGCCGCCGGGCGTCCGGCGGCCGAGGTGGTGCGGAAGACGCAGAAGTACGAGGGCACCGACCGGCAGGCGCGCGGGCGGCTGCTCGACGTGCTGCGCGCCGCCGACGGGCCGGTCGAGCGGCTGCGGCTGGACCTGGCCTGGCCGCGGGATCCGGGGCAGCGCGCCCGCGCGCTGGATTCGCTGCTGGTGGACGGGCTGATCGAGCAGACCGACGATGGGCTGTTCGCCCTGGCGGGCGAGGGCAGCCGGTAGCCGCGCCCGCGCGCACCGGCTCGCCGCGCTATCCGCGCGCGAGCACGTCGCGCAGGAACGACTCCACTTCTTCGCGGTAGCGCCGGGGTTGCTCGTCGTGCACCAGGTGCCCGGCGCCCGCGACCCGCACGTAGCGGGTATCGGCCCGCTCGGCCATGCGCCGCATCTGTCCGGGCGGTGTGATGGTGAATTCGCCCTCGATCAGCAGGGCGGGAATGCGCAGCGCCTCCCACTGCGCCCAGAAATCGCGGCTCCCCCACTCCTCGGAGATGTCCCGGAAGGTCGACACGGCCCCGTGCAGCCGATATCCGTCGCCGTCCCGCCGGAATGCGCGCAGGAAATATCGCCCGGCGACCTCGCCGAAATAGCCGAGCACCGCCGCCTCGTCCGGGAAGGGCTGCGGCCAGCCCTCGATCATGGCCGCCCACCCGGCGGCGGTGCGCCCGCGGAAATCCGGCGCGATGTCCTCCACCACCAGCGCCCGCACCCGCTCCGGGTGGGCGGCCGCGAAGACCCACCCGTGCAGGGCCCCCATCGAGTGCCCGACCAGCACCATCGGCTCCGCGATCGCCTCGGTGGCCGCGGCCAGATCGGCGACGAAGGCCTCGGTGCCGAGCTCGGCGGGGGCCGGGCGCCCGTGCCCCGCGGCGTCGAAGGTGTACACGTGGCCGAACTCGCGCAGCCACCCCAGCTGATCGCTCCAGGTTCGCGCGCTGCCCATCAGCCCGTGCAGCAACAGGATGGGCACCCCCGTGCCGCCTTCGTCGTAGAGCATGGGGACCGAGCGTAGGCGGCGCGAGCCGCTACGTTGGAGCCATGGCTGTTGTAAAGATCAATGCGATCGAGATCCCCGAGGGCGCGGGCGCCGAATTGGAGAAGCGCTTCGCGCACCGGGCGCACGCGGTGGAGAACTCCCCCGGGTTTCTGGGTTTCCAGCTGCTCCGCCCCACGGCCGGGGAGAACCGGTACTTCGTGGTGACGCAGTGGGAGTCCGAGGAGTCGTTCGCGGCCTGGCGCGACGGCCCGGCGCGCGAGGCGCACGCGGGCGAGGCGCGCAAGCCGGTGGCGACCGGCGCCTCGCTGCTCGAGTTCGAGGTCGTGCTCGACGTGGCAGGCAAGCCGCAGGGCTGACCCCGGTTCCGATCACCCCTCGTCACAGCTGTTGACGAGGGGGGTTTTGCGATGTCACAGTTTCCGTGGAAGAAGCGAGGGTGTTGCGGTAATCCGGTGAGACTCCGGAGCGGTCGCGCCACTGTTCAGAGCCAGACACCGGCACCGTCGCACCGACACGACGGGGTCGCGTACACCCCAGGAGGACTCGCATGGCCATCGCGCACTCGCCCGCATCCCGGGTATCGGAATCACTCGCCACCATTCTGGTCACGGTCGGCGTCGTCCTGCTCGCCCTGCTCACGCTCTACCTGGTCGGCTTCGACCAGGGTGCGGTCTCTCGCTCCGGGATGTACCTGCACGAGCTGATGCACGACGGACGGCACCTGCTGGGGCTTCCGTGCCACTGACCGAATCCCTGCGGACCCTGCTGCTGCGGGGGCTGCTCGCCGGGGTGCTCGCGGGGCTGCTCGCGGCCACGGTCGGCTACTTCGTCGGTGAACCGAAGGTCGACGCTGCCATCGCCATCGAGGAGGCGGCCGCGCAGGACCATCCGCACACCGACGAACCGGCCGGGCACTCGCACGACGAGGAAGAGGCGCTGGTCAGCCGGGACGGGCAGAAGTTCGGGCAGTTCCTCGCGCTCGGCCTCGCCGGTGCGGCGTTCGGCGTGCTCGTCGGCGCGGCGGTGCACCTGCTGCGGCGGTTCGGCAGCGGGCCGCTCTTCGGCCTCGCGGTCGCGCTGGCCGGCTGGCTGGCCGTCGTGCTCGTCCCGTTCTTCAAGTACCCGGCGAATCCGCCCGCGGTCGGCGATCCGGAGACGATCAACGACCGCACCTGGCTCTGGGTGGCCGCCGTGCTGCTCGGGCTGGTCGCGGTCGCCGCGGCGGCCTACGGCTACCGGTTGCCGGCCGGGCAGCTGCGGTCCGTGCGGCTGATCGGCGGGGTCGCTGCCTTCGCCGTCGTCGTAACCATCGGCTACGTGCTGCTTCCCGGCGTCAACGAGGTCGGGGCGGATTTCCCGGCGAGTCTGCTGTGGGAGTTCCGGGTCTCGTCGCTCGCGGTCTCCGGCACGCTGTGGGTCGCGCTCGGGCTGCTGTTCGCGGCGCTCACCGAGTTCGCGGCCGTACCCCGTACCCCGGTACGGGAAGAGGTCGCTACCGCGGCGTGATCCGCGGTTCGCATCGGAGCGGGCAGTGTCGGCGTCATGGCCGACACTGCCCGTTCGCTTTCCCTGCCCGCCACCGGTCCGGCGGCGCCGCGCCCGGTCCGGGTGGCCTGCGCCGGATTCCTCACCGCGCTCGGCGCGGGCGTCCTGGAGGGGCTGGCCCGGGTCGACGACACCGGTGCCGCCCCGCTGCTCTGGCGGGGCGCCCTCTACCTGCTGGTCCTCGCGGTGGTGCTGCGCATGGTGCACGGTGACCGCTGGGCGCGGGCGCTGCTCACCGTCGGCATCGGGATCGCCGGGCTGGCATCGCTGGTGGTCGAACCGGCGGCCAGGCTGCTCTCCGCGGACTCGCTCACCGACCCGTTCGCCGCGCTCGGCCCGCACGGCCTGCTGCTCACCGTGGTGCGCGCGGTACACGTGCTCGCGGTGCTGGTCGCGGTGCCCGCCATGTACACCCCGGCCGCTCGGCGCTGGTTCGCCTGAGCCGGCGGCGGGCCGCTACCCGACCGCGCTCAGCCGTTTGTCGAGTTGCTCCAGCACCGCGGGCCAGGCAGCCCGGTGCGCGTCCCTGGCGGCCATATCGGCGAAGCCGGAGTGCCGCAGCCGCAGCCGGATGCCGCGCGGCTGCCGGACGAACTGCACCGAGACCACCGTCTCGGCGCCGCGGGTGTCCGCGCTCACCCAGGTCAGCTCCACCAGCCGCTCGTTCTCCAGCCGCAGGAAACGGCCGTAGTGCGGGTGCCGGACGCCGGCGTTCTCGGTCTCGAAGAAGAACGGGGTATTCACCGCACCGGCCAGCAGCAGCGAATCGGGTTCTGCCAGCCACAGGTCGAAGCCCCTGGTCCACGCCGCGAAGAGCAGTCCGGCGGAGGCGGACATGACCCGCTCCACCGCGAGCTCGTGCGGCCGGGCGGACAGATCCGGAAGACGAATCGACTGATCGACCATCCCGAGACCATACCCGTGGTCACCGGCGGTGTGCCCGGAGTACGCGGCGGGGGTGTGTACTCCTGCCGCGCCGGGTGGCCGCGGCGCATAGTCTGGCGGGGTGAGAGCGCCAGGTAACACGAATCGCGGTTCGGTGGTGTGGGATTGGGGGCTCGCGGGCGGGGTCGCGGTGCTGCAGCTCGCCCTCGGCTTCGCGCTCGACCTGCGACAGGTCGCCACCGACCCGCTGGACGCGCTCGGAACCGCGCTGCTCATCGCCGGTCCGGTCGCGCTGGTCCTGCGCCGGTACCACCCGCTGCCGGTGCTGTACGTGGTGTTCGCGGTGGCGATCGCCTACCCGTTGCTCGGGCATCACTACCTGCCCGCGCTGGCCGCGCCCGCCGCCGCCTTCCTTGCCGCGGCCGCCGTCGCGCCGCCGCGCTACACCTTCCCCGCGATCCCGGTGGCCTACCTGTGCATGGTCTGGCCGCTGCCCGCGCTGCTCGGCCGGGAGACCGACGGCTGGCAGGCGCTGGGCGCGCTGGGCTGGGCGGTCGCGCTGGCGGGCACCGCCGAGCTGCTGCGCCAGCGCGCCGAGCTGGTGCGGTACGCGCAGCGGCTGGAGGAGGCCGAGCCGTGGGAGGGGATCGCGCGGCGCGAGCGGGAGAGCGCCGCCGAGCGGCTCGCGCTCGCCGAGGAGCTGCACGGGGTGGTCGTGCACAGTCTGTCGGCCATCAACAAGCAGTCCGGGCTCGCGCTGGAGCTGGCCGAGCGCAAGCCGCAGCAGGTGGTGGTGGCGCTGGCCGCCGTGAAGACGGCGAGCAGGGCCGCGCTCGAGGACGCGCAGGAGTTGCTGAGCAGCCTGCGGCGGACCGGGGTGCGGGCGGAGGAGCCTGCGGCGGATGACGATCGTCCCGTGCGGGACGAGGGGCTGCTCGGGCGGACCGCCGGGTTCCTGGCTCGGCCGCAGAAGGAGGTCCGGCGGGAGTCCGCGGAGGTTCCCGCGGTGCCGAAGCCAGCGCCGAAGCCGGATGCGCCGAGCCTCGACGATCTGGACGGGATCATGCAGCGGGCTCGTTCGTCCGGGGTCGCGGTGACGTATCGGGTGATCGGCACCGCCGCGCCGCTGCCCGCGGCGATCGATGCGGTCGGGGCCGGGATCGTGGTGGAGTCGCTGCGCAACGTGCAGCGGCACGCGCCGGGGGCCGAGGCGACGGTGACGCTTCGGTATGCCGCCGATTCGGTCGACATCACCGTCGACAACACCCGGCCCGTCGCCCCGCCGCCGCGGACCCCGGGGCCGCGCGGCGGGGACGGGATCATCGGGATGCGGGAGCGGGCGCACGAACTGGGCGGTGCGCTCACCGCCGGGCCGCGGCCGAGTGGGGGTTTCCGCGTAGCGGCGCGTCTCCCCGCCCAGACCCGCCTGGCCGCCGTCCCCGGCCTCGACAAAGAAGAAATTTGAGCACTCGGGGGCTCCGCCCCCGAATCCCCGCGCCTACCGGCGCAACGCCCCGGGCGGGCGGCGGCGCCGCGAAGGGGGGCTCGGGCGTTGTGATATCCCGTTCGCAACGGGAAAGGCCCGCTCCCCCGGAGGGGAGCGGGCCTTTCCCGAGCTGACGACTACTCGCCGGCAACCTCGGCGGAAGCACCCTCACCGGCTCCGGTGAGAACAACCTCCGGCTTCTCGTCGCCCGACTTGGTCAACTTCGCCTTCGGCGAGAAGGTGAACTTGGCATCCTCACCGGACCCCTCACCATCCCAGCCCTCGACGTCGACGACGACCGTCTGCCCCGCACCGATCTCCCCGAAGAGGATCTTCTCGGACAGCTGGTCCTCGATCTCGCGCTGGATCGTGCGGCGCAGCGGACGGGCACCGAGCACCGGGTCGAACCCGCGCTTGGCCAGCAGGCTCTTGGCCTGCGGGGCCAGCTCGATCTCCATGTCCTTGTTCCGCAGCTGGGTCGCGACCCGGTTGATCATCAGGTCCACCATCTCGACGATCTGCTCGCTGGTGAGCTGGTGGAAGACGATCACGTCGTCGATGCGGTTCAGGAACTCCGGGCGGAAGTGCTTCTTCAGCTCGTCGTTGACCTTGAGCTTCATCCGCTCGTAGTTCGAGCCCGCGTTGTTCGACTGCGCGAAGCCGAGCCCGACCGCCTTGGAGATGTCCGAGGTGCCGAGGTTCGAGGTGAAGATCAGCACGGTGTTCTTGAAGTCGACCGTGCGGCCCTGACCATCGGTCAGGCGGCCGTCCTCGAGCACCTGCAGGAGGGTGTTGTAGATCTCCTGGTGCGCCTTCTCGATCTCGTCGAACAGCACCACCGAGAACGGCTTGCGGCGCACCTTCTCGGTGAGCTGCCCGCCCTCCTCGTAGCCCACGTACCCGGGAGGGGCACCGAAGAGCCGCGAGGCGGTGAAGCGGTCGTGGAACTCGCCCATATCGATCTGGATGAGCGCGTCGTCGTCGCCGAAGAGGAAGTTCGCCAGCGCCTTGGAGAGCTCGGTCTTACCGACGCCGGACGGGCCGGCGAAGATGAACGAGCCCGAGGGGCGCTTGGGATCCTTCAGCCCGGCACGGGTGCGGCGGATCGCCTTGGAGACCGCCTTGACCGCGTCCTCCTGGCCGATGATCCGCCGGTGCAGCTCGTCCTCCATGCGGAGCAGCCGGGTGGTCTCCTCCTCGGTGAGCTTGAAGACGGGGATACCGGTCCAGTTGGCCAGCACCTCGGCGATCTGCTCGTCGTCGACCTCGGCGACGACGTCCAGGTCACCGGAGCGCCACTGCTTCTCCCGCTCGGCGCGCTTGGCGACGAGCTGCTTCTCCTTGTCGCGCAGCCGCGCGGCCTTCTCGAAGTCCTGCGCGTCGATCGCGGACTCCTTCTCCCTGCGGGCGTCGGCGATCTTGTCGTCGAACTCGCGGAGATCCGGCGGCGCGGTCATCCGGCGGATGCGCATCCGCGCGCCCGCCTCGTCGATCAGGTCGATCGCCTTGTCCGGGAGGAACCGGTCGTTGATGTACCGGTCGGCCAGGGTGGCGGCGGCGACGAGGGCGCCATCGGTGATCGAGACGCGGTGGTGCGCCTCGTACCGGTCGCGCAGCCCCTTGAGGATGTTGATGGTGTGCTCGACGGTCGGCTCGCCCACCTGGACCGGCTGGAACCGGCGCTCCAGGGCGGCGTCCTTCTCGATGTACTTGCGGTACTCGTCGAGGGTGGTGGCGCCGATCGTCTGGAGTTCACCGCGAGCGAGCTTCGGCTTCAGGATCGAGGCCGCGTCGATGGCGCCCTCGGCCGCGCCCGCGCCGACCAGCGTGTGCAGCTCGTCGATGAACAGGATGATGTCGCCGCGGGTGTTGATCTCCTTGAGCACCTTCTTCAGGCGCTCCTCGAAATCACCGCGGTAGCGGCTGCCCGCGACCAGGGAGCCCAGATCGAGGGTGTACAGCTGCTTGTCCTTGAGCGTCTCCGGCACCTCGCCGTTGACGATGGCCTGCGCCAGCCCCTCGACGACGGCGGTCTTGCCGACGCCGGGCTCGCCGATCAGCACCGGGTTGTTCTTGGTGCGGCGGCTCAGCACCTGCATGACCCGCTCGATCTCCTTGGCCCGGCCGATCACCGGATCCAGCTTGCCCTCGAGGGCGGCCTGGGTCAGGTTGCGGCCGAACTGGTCGAGCACCAGCGAGGTGGACGGGGTGCCGGTCTCGCCGCGGGTGCCGGACTCGACGGCCTCCTTGCCACCCTGGTAGCCGGAGAGCAGCTGGATGACCTGCTGACGCACCCGGTTGAGGTCGGCGCCCAGCTTGACCAGGACCTGGGCGGCGACGCCCTCGCCCTCGCGGATGAGCCCGAGCAGGATGTGCTCGGTGCCGATGTAGTTGTGGCCGAGCTGCAGCGCCTCGCGCAGGCTCAGCTCGAGCACCTTCTTGGCGCGCGGGGTGAACGGGATGTGCCCGGACGGGGCCTGCTGGCCCTGGCCGATGATCTCCTCCACCTGGCTGCGCACACCCTCGAGCGAGATGCCGAGGGATTCCAGCGACTTGGCGGCGACGCCCTCGCCCTCGTGGATCAACCCAAGCAGGATGTGCTCGGTGCCGATGTAGTTGTGGTTGAGCATCCTGGCCTCTTCTTGGGCCAGGACCACGACGCGCCTCGCGCGGTCGGTGAACCTCTCGAACATCGCTCCCTCACTCTCCTGCTCCGACAATCCGGCGATCGACGCTTCCAGCTGGACTGGTGTCACGTCAGCCTGCCATGAAGCCCGGGGCTTGCAGCCCCCGCCTCCACTCTAGTTGGCGGGTGGTCGTGTCGCTTCCGGTCCACCTTATTGCGACCCGGTGACTCGGTGGTCATCCTTGCCAACGCCGCGGGTCGGGGATTCGTTTCCGCCCCCGTTCCGCTGTGAGCGAACGGCGCCGCGGGCCGGGGTCGGGGGGCCGGGGCGCACGCCGCGGAGCCGGCTGCTGTCGTGGGTGTAACGCCGGGGCGCTGCGGATCGTTCCCGGCGGGTGCACCGGACACCTCGGGCGGAATTTCCGGCATACCGGGCCGTCGCCGGGCCCGCCGGGAAATTCACCGCGCGCGGCATCGCCCGCCCGCCGGAAAAATGCACCGGCGTACGAATCGGCGCGGGCGCGAAAACGCCCGCACCGCCGCCTCGGCACACCCTTCCAGTCGAAAACGTCTCTGCCGCAATCGGTATACCGCGCTCAGCCGCGCTGGGCGTGCCGAATTCCGGCGACGAAGAGCGCGCCGCAGAGCACCGTGAAGGCGGCGGTGTGCAGAACCGCGCGCAGTACATTCCAACGCACCCACGGGGATTCGTATTCGGCGCGCAGCGCGGCCGGATCCGCGATCGAGTTCACATCGCCCGCGGCGTCGAGCACGTTGTTCAGCGGAACGTTCAGCGCGATCGTGACGGCGAATGCGAACACGTTGAGCGCCAATCCGATTGCGATCCATCCCAGCACCGCGCGGTACTCGGAGCCGAGGTGCAGCAGCGCGGCGAGCCCGGTGAATCCGATGGTCCCGATGAACGCGACCAGGAACCAGGGATTGATGATGACGACGTTGATCCGCTGCATGACGTCGAGCACAACGCGGTCGTCGGTCTGGCGCAGCGCGGGCATCACCGAGATGGCGTACGCGTAGAACACCCCGGCGACCAGGCCGGTGCCGACGACCGCCGCGATCAGGGTGGCGATCCGAATGCCGTTCATGTGACTTCTCCTGCCGGTGGTGGAACTTCCGGCTTCGAGTCAACCGCCGCGCGGGGCCGCACTCCATACGTCAGGCGCTCGGGCACCTGCCGGATCGTCTACAGATCCCGATCGGAGATGAGCCCGCTCTGCATGGCGAGCCCGGCCAGCCGCACCCGCTTCTGGTTCTGCGGCAGATCCTCCACCCCGAACTTGGCGAAGAGCGCCCGCAGGTGGGTCTTGATGGCGTCGACGCTGAGGAAGAGCTCCTCGGCGATCTGCTGGTTGGAGGCCGGGGTGGCGAACCCGGTGCCGTTCTTGTAGGGCCTGCACAGCGCCACCAGCACGGAGCGCTGGGTGTCGGTGAGCGAGCGCAGCGTGGGGATGGCGGCGGTGGAGGTGCGGGTCGCGTCGTCCACCGCGCCGGAGAAGTCGTGGAAGGAGAGCAGCGCGGTGCCCATCCGGATCCGGTCGCCCGCCATCAGCCTGCGCCTGCCGACCAGCCGCTCACCGTTGACGAAGGTGCCGTTGCGGGAGAGCCCGTCGTCCACGATGGTCCACTGCGAGCCGAGGTACTCGACCGCGGCGTGCAGCCGCGACACCTCGGCGTCCCAGCTCAGCACCACGTCGGCCTGCGGAGCCCGCCCGATGGTGATCCGCTGGTTCTCCGGTGCGAGCTCCAGCTCGTGCTGGCGCCCGGTGTCGTCGGTGAAACGCAGGAAGGAGCCGCCCGTTCCGGTCACCGCGCCCGATACCTCATCTCTCCCCGTACCGCCGATGACGGTCAACGGCTCTCATGGTGCCGCCTCGGAGGTCACCTGAGCAAGACGAGGGGCCCGGCACGCCGACGAGCCGCTGCCGGAGTGTCGCACGATTCACCCTGGCAGCGGCTCGTCGCCGACCTGCTCAGGCCTTGGCAGCCTTGTTGTAGGCGTCGGTGATGTCGGCCGAGATGCGGCCGCGGGCGGAAACCTTGTGGCCGTTCCGGCGCGCCCACTCACGAATTGCCGCGCTTTGTTCGCGATCGATCGGAACGCGGTTCTTCGGGGCGGCGGTGGCGCCCGTGGCGGCCGCCTTCACCCGGCGCCTGCCGCTCACCCGGCGCGCACTCGAAACCCACTCCTCGAGCCCGTCGCGCAGCTTCGCCGCATTCGTCGTCGACAGGTCGATCTCGTACGACACCCCATCGATTGCGAACTCGATGGTCTCGTCCGCGGTGGACTCACCGTCGACATCATCGATCAGGCTTACAGTGACCTTCTTTGCCATGAGATGAACGTCCTCTCGAAATCGTGCGACCCTGGTACCAGGCCGAATACCCGAGGCAAGAATACCTCGAATTCACAGAATTCCAAGACGGCAACCTACATGCAAACGAACGGCTCAGCGGGTGACCGGTCGCACAATTGGGAAGAGTATCGTTTCCCGGATTCCGAGACCGGTGAGCGCCATCAACAAGCGATCGATTCCCATCCCTGTTCCGGTCGTCGGCGGCATCCCGTGTTCCATCGCGGCGAGGAAGTCCTCGTCCAGAACCATGGCTTCGTCGTCGCCCTGAGCGGCCAGCCGCGCCTGATCCACGAAGCGTTCCCGCTGGATCACCGGATCGACCAACTCCGAATATCCGGTAGCCAGCTCGAAGCCGCGGACATACAGATCCCACTTCTCGGTGACGCCGGCGCGGGTCCGGTGCTGCCGGGTGAGCGGTGACGTCTCCACCGGGAAGTCGCGCACGAATGTCGGGGCATAGAGCTTGTCGCCGTAGGTGTGTTCCCACAGTTCCTCGACGAGTTTGCCGTGGCCGTAGCCCTTGTCCTGCGGAATTTCCAGCCCGACCCGCTCGGCGTGGCCGATCAATTCCGGCACCGTGGTTTCCGGCGTGATCTCGGTGCCGAGCGCAGCGGAGAGGGAAGGATACATCTCGACCGTGGTCCACTCGCCGGAGAGGTCGTATTCGGTGCCGTCGGCCAGGATCACCCGCTGTGTGCCGAGCGCCTCCTGCGCCACTTCCTGCACCAATTCCCGGATCATCCGGGCCGACTCGTCGTAGGTGGCGTATGCCTCGTAGGTTTCCAGCATGGCGAACTCCGGCGAATGCGTGGAGTCGGCGCCCTCGTTGCGGAAGTTGCGGTTGATCTCGAAGACCCGCTCCAGCCCGCCCACCACGCAGCGCTTGAGGAACAATTCCGGCGCGATGCGCAGGTAGAGGTCCATGTCGAGGGCATTCGAGTGGGTGACGAAGGGGCGCGCGGCCGCGCCGCCGTGCAGCGTCTGCAGCATCGGCGTCTCGACCTCGAGGAAGCCGCGGCGCTCCAGCGCGGAGCGCAGCGCGCGCACGACGGCGACCCGGGTGCGGGCATTGTGCCGCGCCTCCGGGCGCACCACGAGATCCACGTAGCGCTGCCGCACCCTGGATTCCTCGCCGAGTTCCTTGTGCGCGACCGGCAGCGGCCGCAGCGCCTTCGCCGACATCGACCAGGAATCGGCCATGATGCTCAATTCGCCGGTGCGCGAGGAGATCACCTCGCCGTGCACGAATACGAAGTCACCGAGGTCGACATCGGCCTTCCAGGCGGCGAGCGAATCCGCGCCGACTCCGTTCAGGCTGATCATCGCCTGCAGTTTGGTGCCGTCGCCCTCCTGCAACTGCGCGAAGCAGAGTTTGCCGGTATTGCGCAGGAATATGATGCGCCCGGCCACCCCGGCCGTCAGCCCGGTCGCGGTATCGGCTTCCAGCTCCGGATAGGCGGCCCTGATCTCGGCCAGCGTGTGCGTGCGCGGCACGATCACCGGATAGGGCTCACGCCCCTCCGCGAGCAGCCGCTCCCGCTTCTCGCGGCGAATGCGCATCTGCTCGGGTACGTCGGGATCGATGGACCCCACTGCCGATGACCTGTTCGCGGTGCTCACAAGCGCCAACCCTAGCGGGGGCGCGGGACCGGCGATAAATCAGAGCGTCGCCAGCGAGGCGACCTCCCTGGCGAAGTGCGGCACCCGGATCCCGGCGTGCAGCAGCCCCGCCGCCTCCAGCCCGCGGTAGCCGCCCTCGAGGTCGGTGGCGTTGCGCAGCCCGAGCTCCTGCAGCGCGGCGGCGGCCAGGCTGGAGGTGTACCCCTCGGAGCAGACGACGATCCACTCCACGTCGTGGCCGGTGGCCAGCGCGATCCGCGCGGAGCTGCTCGGGTCGAGCCGCCACTCCAGGACGTTGCGCTCGATCACCAGCGCGCCGGGCAGCGCGCCCTCCCGTGCCCGCTGGGCCTGCGGGCGGATGTCGACCGGGACGGCGCCGCGCTCCAGCGCGGCCGGGTACTCGTGCGATTGCAGCCTGCGCAGCCGGGCGCGGGCGTTCTGCAGCATCTGCTCGATGGTCAGCGTGGCCATCACATATCACCTTCGGGCTGATCGGTGAGGACGGTACGGGTGCGGCGCAGCGTGCCGTGGCCGGTCACCTCGTAGTAGGACATGGCGGTGAGCGGCGGCGAGTACGCGTGCACGCTCAGCGTCGGTTCGGTGGCGGGGTCGGCGACCGGGGGCTGCGGCGCCCGCATGACGTCGTGCACCCAGCCGATCGGGAACGCCCCCTGGTCGCCCGCCTCCAGCGTGCGGTGCCTGAGTTCGCTTCCGTTCCAGCGGTATTCGGCGAGCGCGCCGCTGAGCACGGTGAGCGCGCCGAGCGAGCCCGCGTGGTCGTGCAGCTCGGTGGACTTACCCGGCGTCCAGCTGATCAGCCAGACGTCGACCTCGTCGTCGGAGCTGAGCCTGCTGGCCCAGCGCTCCTCGACGGGCCACTGCCCGCGGGCGGGCAGCAGGTGGTCGTACCGGCCGGCCAGCACGTCCTCGGCGCCCTCGTCGGTGAGGCGAAGCAGGTCGGCCGGGCGCAGCCGGGTGGGGAGAGCGGGGGCCGTCGAGC
The DNA here is from genome assembly GCF_021183625.1 of Nocardia asteroides. Classification (NCBI taxonomy): domain Bacteria; kingdom Bacillati; phylum Actinomycetota; class Actinomycetes; order Mycobacteriales; family Nocardiaceae; genus Nocardia; species Nocardia asteroides. The sequence goes on along the minus strand of NZ_CP089214.1, from coordinate 4,296,082 downwards.
GGTCGACCGGCGGCAGCGCGGATCTGGCGTCACGGGCCGCGGTGTACGAACGAGGCAGGGAGAGAACGGAAGAACGCACGAGCGGATCTCCAGAAGTCGTGAACGGTCGAGGTCGCGATGCCTCGAACGGCCGAGGCGGTCAGCCTCGACAACACTCCTGGGGGCGCGTGCCGTTGATCACGGCGGTCAGCTTAGCAGCGGTGCGGGGGCCGCACCAGCGGCTGTGCGCTCGGCCACGTCAGCCCCGCTTCCGCTGCTGATTGCGCTCGTAGACCAGCCGCAGCCCGGTCAGCGTGAGGTGCGGTTCGTAGTGGTCGATGGTCTCCGACTCGGGCACGATGAGCGGCGCGATGGCACCGGTGGCGACCACCGTGACGCCGTTGCCCGCGAAGGCCTCGACCTCGTCGCGCACCCGGTCGATCAGCCCGTCCACCAGCCCCGCGAAGCCGAAGACGGCGCCGGACTGGATGGCCTCGACGGTGTTCTTGCCGACCACGCCGCGCGGCCGGGCCAGCTCGACCCGGCGCAGCGCCGCCCGCTCGATCAGCGCCTCGCTGGCGATCTCGACGCCGGGCGCGAGCACCCCGCCGAGGAACTCGCCCTTGGCCGAGACCAGGTCGACGGTGGTGGCGGTGCCGAAGTCGACGACGATGGCCGCGCCCTCGTACCGGTGGTAGGCGGCGAGCGCGTTCACGATCCGGTCCGCGCCGATCTCCTTGGGGTTGTCCACCAGCAGCGGGATGCCGGTGCGCACCCCCGGCTCGACCACCACGTGCGCGACGTTCTCGTAGTACCGCTCCAGCATGGTGCGCAGCTCGCGCAGCACCGGCGGGACGGTCGCCAGCGCGACCACCCCGACCACCTCGTCCAGCCGCGCCCCGACCAGCCCGCGCAGGTACATGGCGAACTCGTCGGCGGTCATCAGCGGGTCGGTGCGCATGCGCCACTGCCGGACCAGGCTCGCGTGCCCGCCGCTGCCGGAGAACAGCCCGATCTCGGTGCTCGTGGTGCGGACGTCGACGGCGAGCAGCATGTCAGGCGGTCGTCAGGGTGCGCGGGGTGAGCAGCCCGGAGCCCTCCGGCGCGTGCGCCGGGTCGGAGCCGAGCTCGAGCGCCCGGTTCCGGTCGTCGACGAAGACAACGCGCGGGGTGTACGCGCGCACCTCGGCCTCGTCCATCATCCCGTAGGCGATCAGGATGACCAGGTCGCCGGGGTGCACGAGGTGCGCGGCGGCGCCGTTGATGCCGATGACGCCGGAGCCGCGCTCGCCCGCGATCACGTAGGTCTCCAGGCGGGCGCCGTTGTCGATGTCGACGATGCAGACCTGCTCGCCCTCGAGCAGGTCTGCGGCGTCGAGCAGGTCCTGGTCGACGGTGACCGAGCCGACGTAGTGCAGGTCGGCGTGGGTCACGGTGGCCCGGTGGATCTTGGACTTCATCATGGTGCGCAACATCGCGTCGTCGCCTCTCTCTACTGCGCGGACGCCGTGGCCGCGGGGGTGGTGGGGTGGCCGTCGATCGGGGCGCCGAGCGTGACGGCGACGTTGTCGATGAGGCGGGTGGCGCCGACCTTCGCGGCGACCAGCAGCCGGGCCCGCCCGGTCTCCGGGGCCGGGCCGAGCGCGGCGGAGCGCAGCTCCAGGTACTGCAGCTCGATGCCGGGCGCGGCGTCGAGCACGCCGCGCGCGGCGTCGAGCACCGCGGCCGCGCCGAGCCCGCCCGCGTGGCTGCCCGCGGCCAGCGCCGCGGAGAGCGCGAGCGCGGCGTCGCGCTGGGCCGGGTCGAGGTAGCGGTTGCGGGAGGAGAGCGCGAGGCCGTCCGGCTCGCGCACGGTCGGCACCGCGACGACGGTGGTGTCGAAGTTCAGGTCGCGGACCAGCTCCCGGATCAGGGTGAGCTGCTGGTAGTCCTTCTCGCCGAAGAACGCCTCGCTCGGCCTGGCGATCTGCAGGAGCTTGGCGACGACGGTGAGCATGCCGGCGAAGTGCGTCGGGCGGCTGGCGCCCTCCAGCTCGGCGCCGACCGGCCCGGGCTGCACGGTGGTGCGCGGGCCGTCCGGGTACATCTGCGCGGCCGACGGCGCGAAGACCAGCTCGACGCCCTCGCCGCGGAGCAGCTCCACGTCGGCGTCCAGGGTGCGCGGGTAGCGGTCCAGGTCCTCGTCCGCGCCGAACTGCAGCGGGTTGACGAAGATCGAGACGATCACCACCTGGTTGGTGCGCTTGGCCCGGCGCACGAGCTCGAGGTGACCGTCGTGCAGCGCGCCCATGGTCGGCACCAGCGCGACGGTGCGGCCGACGGCGCGCAGCGCCCGCGCCACCTGCCCGAGTACCGCGGGGTCGTGGTGCACGGTGAGCTGTCCGGGCTTGAAGGTTCCGCGCAGCTTCGGGTCCATCAGCGACGTCCTTCCAGGAGGTCGAGCAGGGCGGGGGCGGAGCGGGCGCGCTGGGCGGTGCGCAGCGAGAGCGCGCGGTAGCCGTCGGCGATCGGGGGGTCGGCCGCTTCCAGCGCGGCCAGGTGCGCGGCGACGGCGCCGGTGTCGCCGCGGGCGACCGGGCCGGTGAGCGCCGACTGGCCGCGGCGCAGCGCGTTGTCCAGCGCGGCCGAGGCGAGCGGGGCGAGCAGCCGCTCGGCCAGCCCGTTCGGCTGCTCGTCGACGGCTTGCTGGCCGAGCAGCCCGGGCCCGGCGAGCGCGGCGCGGAGCGCGTCGACGGCGTCCAGGATCACGGTCACCAGATGGTTGCTGCCGTGCGCGAGCGCGGCGTGGTAGAGCGCCCGGTGCTCCTCCGGCACCCGGACCGGCTCGCCGCCCATCTCGATGACCAGCGATTGCGCGATGGCGTAGCCGACCTCGTCGGCGGCGGTGATTCCGAAGCAGGCGTTGCCGAGCCGGGCCAGATCCTCGTCGTGGCCGGTGAAGGTCATCGCGGGGTGCACGGCGAGCGGCAGCGCGCCGAGCTCGGTGAGCGGGGCGAGGACGCCGATGCCGTTCGCGCCGGAGGTGTGCACAACGATGGTGCCCGGGCGAACCACGCCCGCCGTGGCCAGCCCGGCCACCAGCCCGGCCAGCTCGGCATCGGGCACCGCGAGCAGGAGCAGCTCGCTGCGCGCCGCGACCTGCTCGGCGGGCAGGATCTCGGAGTCGGGCAGCCGGGTGGCCGCGCGCCGGATGGAGGCGCCGGAGATGGCGGCGACGCCGAACACCACGTGTCCGGCGCGCTCGAGCGCCGCGCCGAGCGCCGAACCGACGCGTCCCGCCGAGACGATTCCCACCGTCAGGCGTGCGGGCGCGGGGTCGAAGCCGGGCGTGGCAGCAGAATCCACGCTTCTCGAGGTCAACACTGTCCTCTCGATGTCGTTCCAGTCCCGCTTGGCGGGTACCGGACGGTACGACACGAGGATATAGAGCGACGCCGAGCGGACGCCACGGGGTGCGGGGGTGATCTGCGCCGCAGCCCCGGTCAGCTGCCGCGCTTCTGCTCCGACTGCAGGTTGGCCATGATCTCGGCGACCGAGAGCCGCCGGGTGGACGGGTCCTCCTCGGTGTCGGCCCTGCGCCTGCGGCGCGCGCTCGGGGTGCCGATCGCGCCGCCGGCGGCCCGGCCGGGCGTCGCGGCGGGGTCGGCCGGGTCGGCGGGCGGGGTGCTCGGCAGGCCGTAGGTGGCGGGGGCCGGGGCATCGGGGGCGGCGGGTGAGCCGGAGACCGCCGAGGTCGGGGTGCCGACCGAGGCGCGGGCCGGGTTCACCACCGGGCCGGTGTTGGCGCCGGAGAGCGGGTCGGGGGCCGAGGTGAGCCGCGGCCCAGCGGGCGCCTGCTCCCGGTCCGGGTTGCCCGCGGAGGCCTGCGCGCCGACCGGGTCGCCCGCGTTCGCCCGCGAACCCGCCGACCTGTCCGCGGTGGCACGCGAGTCCGCCGACCTGTCCCCGGTGGCACGCGAGCTCGGCGCCTTGTCCGCCGTCGGCCACGAACCCGCAGCCTTGCCCGTCGACGCCGGAGACCCCGTCCTGCCCGCAGCGGCCGAGAAGCCCGGCCTGCTCGCGGGGGACGGAGACCCCGTCCTGCCCGCGGGGGACGGAGAGCCCGGCTTGCTCGCCGACGGCCGCGCGCCCGCCGCACTGCCTCCGGACGCCGCCGCGCCCGCGGGCTTGCTCAACCGCGGCGGCACCGCGCGCTGCGGGCCGGTGTCCGCGTCGTCGTCCGGACCGGGGGCGCGGCGGCCGGGCACGTCGTCGGCGCCCTCGTCCGGCTGCTTGACCTCCCACGGCCACTTGGGCTGCTCCGCGCCCTGCGCGGGCGGGGACCAGACGGTCGAGCCGTGCGGCAGGTCGGCGGGGGCCTCGGTGAAGGCGCCGGACCAGCCGGGGGCGCGGTCCGGGTCCTCCTCGGGCACGGTGGCCGTCTCGGCGGTGACCGGCTCGTCGTAGGGGGTGGCGAAGCTCGGCGGGGCCGGGTGCCCCGGCTCGAAGACCGGGGTCGGCCATTCGGCATTCGACGAGCTACCGTTCGCCGCGGCCGCGGACCGACCGGGAAGTTCGTGCACCCGGGTGGCGTCGGCGTGCAGCGCGGGGCGTTGCCCCGGCAGATCGCCGTCGAAGAGCCGCTGCAGATTGGTGCGTAGCACGGCCAGTTCGCCGCGCAGCGCGGCCAGCTCGGCTGCGTCCGCGCCGACCTCGTGGCGGACCCGCGATTCGACGCCGAGTTCGTACTCGCGCCGGGCCGAGACCTCGCGCTCGAGCTGGAGTTCGTAGACGGTCTGCAGGTCGTGAACCTTGGCCCGGTCGGCCGACGATTCTCGGCGATAACGCGTGGCAGCGAGCGCGCCGATGGCCGCGGCCCAGAGCGCGGCGACCAGCCCGACCCGGACGTACTGCAGGCTGTTGCTGAAGACCAGGAAAATGCTGGCAATCAGCCCCAGCAGGATCAGGACGCCGACGAAGAACTTTCCCGCATCATCCCGCCGTCGACGGGAAGCGCTGCTACGGGAGGGTGAAACCATGTCCGCAAGGGTAGCCGGGTTGACCTGCGCCGAACACCGCCGCGCTAATTATTTCCATTCAAAACGTTTGCTAAGTAGTAGCCGCATCGTCGGTCGGGTCATCGGGCGCCCGGCAGCAATACTCGAGCCACAGCGCAGCGGCCAGCAGGCAGAGCCCGGCGGTGAGCCCCACCACCGCGCTCGGGGCGTCGGCCGCGGCGGCGTCAAGTGTCCCGCTGCGCGGGAAGACCCACAGCAGGAACCCGAGCCAGATCCCGGAAACCAGCGCCCCGACCTGAATCGACGCCTTGGCCAGCGCCACCGCCCGCGCCGCGGTGATCGGATGCAGCCTGCGCGGCCCCGCCCCGATCCGGTCGTCCTGCACCCGCTGCCTGATCACGAAGGCCAGCGCGACCTCGATCGCGGCGACCGGATACAGCGACGCCCCCGCGAACACCGAGATCGGCGGAAATCGCCCGTAGGCCACCCTGGTGATGATCCAGGTGGCGATGGCGGCGGTCAGCACGGTGACCGCCAGGTCGAAAACCCTGGCCGGTTTCAGCTTCACCGCGCCGCCCCGAGGTCGTCGCCGGTGCGGTGTACGCCGTCCCGCTCGGCCGGGTCGAGCGCGGCCAGCCAGTCGCGCACCGGCCTGGTCACCCCGTCGGCGGTCAGCTCCGCCTCCGGTTCGACGTCGAGCCAGGGCACGAGGACGAAGGCGCGGCGGTGCGCCCGCGGGTGCGGCAGCGTGAGCCAGGGATCGGCGCTGTGCACCGGCCCGGCGGCGGTGCCGCACCACACCACGTCGACGTCGAGCGTGCGCGGACCCCAGTGGACCTCGCGCACCCGGCCCGCGGCGTCCTCCAGCGCGGCGCCGTGGCGCAGCCAGTCGGCGGGCGCGTAGGCCGGGTCGTCGGCGAGCAGCACGGCGTTCAGGAAGTCCTGCTGCTCGACCCCGCCCCACGGCGCGGTCCGGTACACCGGGGAGACCGCGGTGACCCGCGGCCCGAGCCCGGCCACCACCCCGCGCAGCCGGTCGAGCCGGTCGCCGAGGTTGGAGCCGATCGACAGCACCACGCGGCTCATCCGCGCTCCCTGCTGGTGACCACCCTGACGTCGGCGAAGGTGTGCGGGATCGGCGCCGACGGCTTGTGCAGCACCACCTCGACGGCGTGCACCCGCGGGTCGGTCATGACATCGTCGGCGATCTCGGTGACCACCGTCTCGATCAGGTTGCGCGGCTCGCCCCGCAGGATCTCAACCGCGCGCCCGGCCAGCGCGCCGTAGTCGACGGTGGCGGCCAGGTCATCGCCGGCGGCGGCCGCGGTGAAGTCGACCCAGAGCGTCAGGTCGACGACGAAGTCCTGGCCGTCCCTGCGCTCGTGCTCGAAGACACCGTGCCTGCCGAAGGCGGTGAGGCCGCGCAGCTCGATGCGGGAAAGGTCGGCTCGGTCCACGTCAGCGAACTCCAGGGGTGAGGGGCATGGCGGCGCGCCGCCAGGCGTCGACGACGGCGATGGCATCGGCCGAGCCGCGCACATCGTGCACCCGGACGCCCCAGGCGCCGTGCTGCGCGGCCAGCGCGGAGATGGTGGCGGTGGCCGATTCCCTGCCGTCCGGCGGCCGCGGCCCGGCCTCGGAGCCGAGCAGCGTGCCGAGGAAACGTTTGCGCGAGGCGCCGATCAGCACCGGGAGGCCCTGCCCGACCAGCCGCGGGAGCGCGGCGAGCAGCGCCCAGTTGTGCTCGGCGTTCTTGGCGAAGCCGAGCCCGGGGTCGAGCACGATCCGGTCCGCGCGCACGCCGGCCGCGAGCGCGAGCTCGACCTGGCCGGTCAGCTCGGCCAGCACCTCGGCGACCACGTCGTCGTAGTGGTCGGCCGGGCCGGTGTGCCGGAAACCGGTGCTGCCCCGCCAGTGCATGAGGATCCACGGCACCTCCGCGGCCGCGACGACCCGGACCATCTCCGGGTCGGCGCGGCCCCCGGAAACGTCGTTGACCACGGTGGCCCCGGCGGCGAGCGCCGCCTCCGCGACGCTCGCCCGCATGGTGTCGACGCTGACCGGGACGCCGGCCGCGACCAGCCCGCCGATCACCGGGACCACCCGCGCGGCCTCGGTCGCCGGATCGACCCGGATCGCACCCGGCCGGGTGGACTCGCCGCCGACGTCGACCAGGTCGGCCCCCGCTTCGTACAGCGCGACGCCGTGCGCGACGGCGTGCTCCGGGTCGAGGTAGCGGCCGCCGTCGGAGAACGAATCGCTGGTGACGTTGACGATGCCGAGCACCAGGCAGGAGCGGCCCGTGCGGGAGCCGATACCGGCGAGCCCGGTCACCGTGCGCTCACTTCCGCAGGATGAGGTCCAGGGCCTCGGAGCGGGAGGCGGGGTTGGACTGCAGCATCCCGCGCAACGCCGAGGTGGTGGTGCTCGCGCCCGGCTTGCGGATGCCGCGCATGGCCATGCACAGGTGCTCGGCCTCGATCACGACGATGGCGCCGCGCGGGTCGAGTTTGCGCATGAGGGCGTCGGCGATCTGACTGGTCAGCCGCTCCTGCACCTGCGGGCGCTTCGCGTAGAGGTCGACCAGCCTGGCCAGCTTGGAGAGCCCGGTGACCCGGCCGTGCGGGCCGGGGATGTAGCCGACGTGCGCGACGCCGTGGAACGCCACCAGGTGGTGCTCACAGGTCGAGTACAGCGGGATGTCCCTGACCAGCACCATCTCCTGGTGCCCCTCGTCGAACGTCGTGTTCAGCACGGCGTCCGGATCGTCGTAGAGCCCGGCGAAGACCTCGCGGTAGGCCCGGGCCACCCGGGCGGGCGTGTCCAGCAACCCGGGTCGCCCGGGATCCTCGCCGACGGCGATCAGCAGCTCACGCACCGCGGCCTCGGCGCGTGGCTGATCGAACGTCCTTCCGGTCTCCAGCGCGACCGCGTCGTCGGCGGGTGCGTCGATCCGCACGCCGTCCTCGTTCTTCAGGTCGACGGCGCTGCCGTTCGAACTGTCACCGGCGCCGCCGTTGTGGCTGGCCGACTTCTCGTTGGCCGACATCACGGACACCTCCCTATCTCGGTGCGGGCAAAAGACCCGAACACCCCCGTGCCGAGCCTAGTAGCCACCGATCAGCGACGACCGTTCGGTCCGTCCCAGTCCGGGGTGTCGCCGCGGCCCTCGTCACCGGGGTAGCGGCCCTGTTCACCGGGGTAGCCCTGGTCGTACCCGGGCTGCTCCCCGCCATAACCGGAATCACCCTGATAGCCGCGGCCCTGATCCTCCCGGCTCCAGGGCCTGGCGCCGGGGCGCTGCTCGCCGGGGCCGTACGGGTTGCTCTGCCTCGGGTCGTCCTCGCGCGGCGGCCAGCCGGGCGCGGACCAGCCCGCGGGGGCGCCGTAGTCCGGGCGCGACCCGTGCGTTCCGGTGGCTCCGGCGCCTGGCCTGCCGTACCCCTGACCCTGCGGCTGCGCGGGCGGGCGACCGCCCTGGTACCCCTGCGGCCTGCCCTGATAGCCGGCCGCGGCACCGTTCGACACCGCGGGGCCGCCGTTGGCGCCCGCGTGCGCACCGTTCGGCGGCCGTGCGGGCAACGCGCCGATCGGCTCCGGCGGCCACTTCTCGCCGCGCTCGGCGGCCAGCTCGCCCGGGGTCTTGACCGGGGGCTTGTCCGAGGGGACGCGCTCGCCGAAATCGTTGAACGCGGTGATCCGCGGCCGCTTCTCCACCTCGGTGAAGATCTGCTCCAGGTCCTTGCGGTGCAGCGTCTCCCGCTCCAGCAGCGCGGTGGCCAGGATGTCGAGGACGTCGCGGTACTCGTTCAGGATCGACCACGCCTCGGTGTGCGCGGCCTCGATCAGGTTGCGCACCTCCTCGTCGATGGCGCCCGCGACCTCGTGCGAGTAGTCCGACTGCACGCCCATCGAGCGGCCGAGGAACGGGTCGCCCTGCTCCTGGCCGTACCGGACGGCGCCGAGCCGGGCGCTCATGCCGTACTCGGTGACCATCGCCCTGGCGATCTTGGTGGCCTGGTCGATGTCGGAGGAGGCGCCGGTGGTCGGCTCGTGGAACACCAGCTCCTCGGCCGCGCGGCCGCCCATCGCCATGACCAGCCTGGCGATCATCTCGGAGCGGGTCATCAGCCCCTTGTCGTCCTCGGGCACGGTCATGGCGTGGCCGCCGGTGCGGCCGCGGGCCAGGATGGTGACCTTGTAGACCGGCTCGATGTCCGGCATCGCCCAGGCGGCGAGCGTGTGCCCGCCCTCGTGGTAGGCGGTGATCTTCTTCTCGTGCTCGCTGATGATCCGGCTCTTCCGGCGCGGGCCGCCGATCACCCGGTCCACCGACTCCTCCAGCGCCTCGCCGGTGATCACCGAGCCGTTCTCGCGCGCGGTGAGCAGCGCGGCCTCGTTGATGACGTTGGCGAGATCGGCGCCGGACATGCCGACGGTGCGCTTGGCCAGCCCGTCCAGGTCGGCCTCGGCCGCGATCGGCTTGCCCTGCGAGTGCACCCGCAGGATCGAGCGGCGGCCGGCCAGGTCGGGGTTGCCGACCGGGATCTGCCGGTCGAAGCGGCCGGGGCGGAGCAGCGCGGGGTCGAGGATGTCCGGCCGGTTGGTGGCCGCGATCAGGATGATGCCGGTGCGGTCGCCGAAGCCGTCCATCTCGACCAGCAGCTGGTTCAGGGTCTGTTCGCGCTCGTCGTGGCCGCCGCCGAGCCCGGCGCCGCGCTGGCGGCCGACCGCGTCGATCTCGTCCACGAAGATGATGCAGGGGCTGTTCTGCTTGGCCTGCTCGAACAGGTCGCGCACCCGGGAGGCGCCGACGCCGACGAACATCTCGACGAAGTCCGACCCGGAGATGGTGAAGAACGGCACCCCCGCCTCGCCCGCGACCGCGCGCGCCAGCAGCGTCTTGCCGGTGCCGGGCGGGCCGTAGAGCAGAACGCCCTTCGGGATCTTCGCGCCGAGCGCCTGGTAGCGCACCGGGTTCTGCAGGAAGTCCTTGATCTCGTAGAGCTCCTCGACCGCCTCGTCGGCGCCGGCGACGTCGGCGAAGGTGGTCTTCGGCATGTCCTTGCTCAGCTGCTTGGCCTTGGACTTGCCGAAGCCCATCATCCCGCCGCGGCCGCCGCCCTGCATGCGCGCCATGACGAAGATGAAGAGGCCGAGCAGGATCACCATCGGCAGCACGAACAGCAGGATCTGGGTGAACCAGCTCTCCTGCTTGACCACCGTGTTGTAGGGGGCGCCGGACTGCCGCACCGCGTCGAAGATCTGCGCGGAGGTCTCGCTGCCGCCGGGGAACTTGGTGAGGATCCTGGATTCGCCGCCGGTCGCGTCGTTGCCGTTGTTCAGCTCGATGCGGAGCTGCTGCTCCCGGTCATCGATCTGCACGTTCTTGACATTCGGCTTGTCCGCCAGCTGGCTCAGCGCCACCGAGGTGTCGACGCTCTTCCAGCCGCGGGTGTCGTTGCCGAAGTAGCTGAACGCGTAGATGACCAGCAGAATGCCCGAGACTATGGCCAGGGTGCGGAACACTGTCTTGCGGTTCATAGAGCGTAGGCCGGGCGGCCAGTCCTTTCCGGGTGTCTCCGGTTGTGCCTAGCGATGCGGGCTCGCGCGCGCCACCCCGCTCCTGCCCACCGCTGCGGGTGGGTGCGGATGCGGACATGCCACGTTACCGCGTACGGTCTACTCGCATACATGCACAGTTCGGCTGCTGGTGCAGTCGATGTGGTCAACGGCCGGGGAACCGCGTTGGTTCCCGAGGAGCCCCGTCCGGCTTATTGCAAGTGGCAACAATCATGGCATGTCCGGCCTATGGTGAGCGACGACAGAGCCTCACCGCCCTCCGGCCGGAGCGGCGAATCGCGTGGCCAGCGAAGTACCCCGGGCGCGCGATCGAATCGAACGAGCGCAGGGGGTATGGACATAGTCGAGTTACGGACGCCCACCGCGATCCTGCGGCACGGACGCGGCCGGCTGGTGGTATTGCGACCGGGGACCGAGGGCGAGGCGGTGCTCGACGTCCCGATCTCCGACCTGCTCAAGGCCAGGTTGAACCGGCGCGCCGACGACGCCGTCGTGATCGAGATCTACCTGCGCGACCCGGCGCCGCTGCTGGTCGGCGTGCCCGCGGACCGCACCCCGCTGCCGGTGCTGATCGCCGAGCACGACGTACCCGCGGCCACCGAGATCGTCGCCCAGCTGAACACCCAGATCCTGGCCGCGCGCCGGGTCGAGATCGAGCAGCCGGACCTGGAGCCGCCCGCCCCCACCTGGGGCCGCACCGGCCCGGCGCGGGCGGACGTCGACACGGCCACCCAGCGGATGACGCCGCGGCGCGGCGCGAGCCAGGCGATCGCGGCGCTGCAGCGCTACGTCACGCCGGAGGAGTACCTGCTGGAGACCGCGGTGGTCTCCGCGCGGGTGCCGGATGCGGGCCAGGGGCTGATCGCGGCGACCACGACCAGGCTGCTCTTCATCGCGCTCGACCTGCGGGTCGCGCACGAACTGCCGGTCCCCGCCGTGCTCTGGGCGCGCACCGGCGCCGACCGGGACAGCGACCTGCGCACCGTGCTCTCGGTGCACGACGGCTTCCTGACGCTCGAGTTCGTCGCGGGCGAGCGGGCCGACCTGGAGCGGATGGCGCGCGCGGTGAACTTCGCGGTCCGGCTGGAGGCGGCGCACGGCGCCATCGCGCCACCGGACCCCGGCGTCTCCACGCTCTACGCGGAGTGGGAGCTGCTGGTCGAGCGGCACTCGCTCGGCATGGTGGACGAGAGCCAGTTCCAGCGGTTCGGCCGCGGCATCCTGCGCTCGCTGCCGGACCGCTGCTGACCGCTGGGTCGCTGCTGAGCCGCTAGGCGGGGATCTCCTTCGCCTCCGGGCGCGGGTGCAGCTCGATCCGGCGCCACGGGCTGGTCGGGCGGGTCCAGAGCCGGAGCAGCTCCATCCTGCGGTCGACGCCGCCGTCCTTGAGCACGGCGAGGTCCTCGCAGGCCTGCCAGTAGGTCCAGCCGGCCAGGTAGGCGTCGCCGAACTGGCGCCAGTTGCGGTACTTGCGCTGGGCCAGCGGCAGCGCGCGGGCCATGTAGCTCCAGGCGACGTCGGCCTCCAGGTAGCCGGCGGTGTAGGCCATCCTGGCCACCGCCGTCACCCTGGCCAGGTCCCAGGCGTGGATGCAGGTGGCGACCGGCCGGGCCAGGTGCGAGGTGAAGCCGATCTTGATCGCCTGACACCAGATGTCGTAGTCGCGGACCAGCGCCTCCGGGTTCTCCATGCCGCGGAAGGCAGCCACCTGCCGGAGGAAGGCGCGGTGCCGGTCGGCGCGCTCGCCGAAGCGGTCCCGCTCCCCCGCGGTCAGCGCCGCGGTGACCAGCGGGTGCACCAGCGCGTAGAGCGGGGCGTGCATGCCCTTCAGCAGCTGCTCCATCGATGCCTGCGCCTCGGTGCCGTCGGTGATGCCCCAGGCGCCGGTGAGGGTGTCGATGGCGAGCTCGCGGCGGTCGCCGAGCGGGTGCTCGCGCTCCGGGCCGAGCACCAGCCCGTCGTGGAAGGCGTCCCAGCGCGCCGAGTAGAAGGCACCGAGCGCGAGCGCCCGCAACCGGTCGTCGTCCAATTGCGCCCCGGACCAGTGGTCCTCTTCGCGATTGTCCAGCTCCTCGTACGGAAAGGGTGTCAACGTCGCTTTACCGCGGGAAGGCATACTCGGAGTCTAGGTGCTCCCCTACAGGTCGCTGGTTCAGTTGCGCTTCTTGGCCCGACCCCGGGCGTGCCAGGGGGCTATCGTGCATCCATGTGTAGAAACATCACCGTCCTGCGTGGCCTGGAACCAGCCGCGACCGAGCAGGAGATCTATGCTGCCGCACTGCAGTACGTGCGCAAGGTCGGTGGTGTCTCCGGCCTGAGCAGCACCACCAAACCAGCGGTCGACCGCGCGGTCGCGGCCATCGCCGCGGCGACCACCCAGCTGCTCGACGAGCTGCCGGACCGGCGGGTGCCGCCGAGCACCGACCCGCCGCTGCGCCGGATCGCCGCGCGGGAGACCGCCGAGAACAGCGCCGAATAGCCTCAGTCCAGCGCGCCGGGGCCGTAGGCGGCGACGCAGGTGAGCGCGACCTCGAGCGCCAGCCCGCGCTCCTGCACCGAGTACCCGAGCAGCTCCTCGACCCGCTGGATCCGGTAGCGCACGGTGTTCTTGTGCACCCCGAGTTGCCGCGCGGTCGCCTCCGGGCTGCGCTGGTTGCGCAGGTAGGCGTGCAGCGTCTCGCGCAGCCGGGCGGTCGCGGCGTCCCGCCCGGCCAGCGCCCGCAGCTCGCGCCGGACCAGCCCGCGCATGGCCGCCCGGTCCACCCCGGCCAGGTAGGCGATCTCCACCGCCCGGTACCCCGTGACCGGAGCCCCCGAGCGCTCGGCCACCTGCCTGGCGGAGACCGCCTCCCGATGCCCGCGCCGGAACCCGGCGGCGGCCGGGGCGGGCACCCCGAACGCGACCCGCACCGGCGGCTCGAGCTCCGCGCCCGCGAGCAGCAGCGGCTCCTCCGGCCCGGCCAGCCGGGCGGCCTGCCCGTCGTCCAGCCCGGCCCACGCCCACATCCCGCTGGCCCCGGAGGCGACGGTGAGCAGCCGGTTGGTGCCGAGCGCGGTGGCGATCCGGTGCGCGACCCGCTCCAGCCCGCCGATCACGTCGCCCTCGCCGCCGAAGGGCTCGTCGCTCCACAGCACGAAGGCGAGGTGCTGCTGGTTCAGCCGGTAGCCGAGCCGAACGGCTGCCTGCTCCGGGTCGACGTCGTCGCCGGCGAGCAGCGCGCGCACCGTCTCGGCCCTGCGGTTCAGCGCCGCGCGCAGCACCTGCTCGCGCTCGGCCAGGTAGGTCTCGGTGAGCAGCTCGACCGAGGTGTTCACCCAGCGGGTGGCGCGCTCGAAGGTCCGGACCAGCACCGTGCGCTCGATCTCCGGCGGCGCCCGCCGCTCGTCGAACAACTCGCGCAGGTAGTCGAGCACCGCCTCCAGCCCGACGTGGTAGGTGCGCAGCAGCAGCCGCAGGTCGTAGCCGCGCTGCGCGATGGTCCTGGCCAGCGCGTGCACCTCCTCCGGCAGCGGGATGTCGAAGCTGTCGCTGGTCAGCCCGCCGAGCAGGAGCCGGGCGTGCGCCCGCGTGCTCGCGGTGAGGTCGCGCCGGATGTCGTGGTCGCGCAGCTCGGGCACCCGTTCCACGATCACCGCGTCCAGCCGCTCGACCACCTGGTCCAGGGTCTGCGTGCGCATGGTCTCGAAGGCGTACTCGGCCAGCCAGTCCCTGATGATCTCGTCGCGCGTGCTCGAAGACATCCGCCGCTCCCTCTTTTGTGCCGCTGACACAAACCGGCGCCGCTCCGTTGACGGATCGGGCCAAGAATGTCACCTCCGATTGTGTCACCCTCATAGGTCAGTGAGCTGATTCACAGCGGTTTCCGCAGTACACGACGAAGTGGGAGAACAGCCGTGACCAATACCGAGGCCGAGACACCGGCGATCGAGGTCCGCAATCCGGGCACCGGCGACCTGGTCGGCGCCGTGCCCGACCGCTCCGCCGACGAGGTGGCGGCGGCCGTCAGGGAGCTGCGGCTCTTCCAGCCCGAGTGGGAGGCCATCGGCGCCGACGGGCGCAAGGAATGGCTGATGAAGCTGCAGGACTGGATCATCGACAACACCGAGCAGCTGGCCGACGTGCTGCAGTCGGAGACCAGCAAGCCGCGCGCCGACGCCCTCATCGACCCGGCCTTCGCCGTCGACCTGATCGGCTTCTACGCGCGCCGGGCCGGCAAGTTCCTCGCCGACGACCACCCGTCCCCGCACAGCCCGCTGGCCAGGGTCAAGCGGCTGACCACGGTGTACTCGCCGTACCCGGTGGTCGGCGTGATCACCCCGTGGAACTTCCCGCTGGCCATGCCCGCGCTGGATGTCATCCCGGCGCTGGCCGCGGGCGCCGCCGTGCTGCTCAAGCCCTCCGAGGTCACCCCGCTCTCCGCGCTGGAGCTGGCCCGCGGCTGGGCCGAGATCGGCGCCCCTCCGGTCTTCGCCGTGGTCACCGGCGGCGGCGCGACCGGGGCCGCGGTCGTGGCGAACGCCGACTACATCCAGTTCACCGGCTCCACCGCGACCGGCAAGAAGATCGCAGCGGCCTGCGTCGAGCGGCTGGTGCCGTACAGCCTGGAGCTGGGCGGCAAGGACCCGGCGATCGTGCTCGCCGATGCCGACCTGGACCGGGCCGCGCACGGCGTCGCCTTCGGCGGCATGTTCAACTCCGGGCAGGTCTGCATCTCGGTCGAGCGGGTCTACGTCGAGGCGCCGGTGTACGACGAGTTCGTCGCCAAGCTCACCGACGCGGTCGCGAACCTGCGGCAGGGGCTGGACGGCCGCGAGTCGAAGCACGATGTCGGCGGGCTGGCCAACGAGGCCCAGGTCGCCATCGTGCAGCGGCACATCGAGGAGGCCGTCGCGGCCGGCGCGCGGGTGGCCACCGGCGGGCAGCGCACCGGCCAGGGCACGCTCTTCCAGCCGACGGTGCTGCTCGACGTCGACCACTCCATGTCCTGCATCCGCGAGGAGACCTTCGGCCCGACGCTCCCGGTGGTCAGGGTGGCCGACGAGGCCGAGGCGATCCGGCTGGCGAACGACTCCCAGTACGGCCTCTCCGCCTCGGTCTGGACCGCGGACAAGGCCCGCGGCGAGCGGGTCGCCCGGCAGCTGAACGCGGGCGCGGTGAACATCAACGACGTCTTCGCCAACCTGTTCAACTTCGCGCTGCCGATGGGCGGCTGGAAGCAGTCCGGGATCGGCGCTCGCTGGGGCGGTGCGGCGGGCGTGCGGAAGTACTGCAGGCAGAAGGCGATCACCACCCCGCTGCTGCCGACCGCGCAGAAGGAACTGACCTGGTTCCCGTACCAGATGCCGAAACTCATGGTCGCGCTCGGCGCCATGCGCGCGGCGGGCGCCCGCGGCAAGCGCAGGCTCGACCCCGCCACCATCCGCAAGATCCGAGGAGGAGACAAGTGAGCACTGCCGTCCGCGGCAAGGTCGTCGTGATCACCGGCGGGGCGCGTGGCATCGGCCTCGCCACCGCCCGTGCGCTGCGCGAGCAGGGTGCGAAGATCGCGATCGGCGATATCGACGAGACCACGGTCAAGCAGTCCGGCACCGACCACGACTTCGAGGTCTACGGCAGGCTCGACGTGACCGACGCGGAGTCGTTCACCCGGTTCCTGGACGAGGTGGAGCGCGAGCTCGGCCCGATCGACGTGCTGATCAACAATGCCGGGATCATGCCGACCGGCAGGCTCGTGGATGAGCCGGACGCGCTCACCCGGCGCATCCTTGACATCAACGTCTACGGCGTGATCCTCGGCTCCAAGCTGGCCGCGGTCAGGATGCTGCCGCGCGGCAGCGGCCACGTCATCAACATCGCCTCGCTGGCGGGTGAATCGCACATCCCCGGGCTCGCCACCTACAACGCCAGCAAGCACGCGGTGCTCGGCTTCACCGACACCCTGCGCGAGGAGTACCGCGGCACCGGGCTGCACTTCTCCTCGGTGCTGCCGACGCTGACCAAGACCGAGCTCGGCTCCGGGGTCAGCACGCCGAAGGTGATGCCGCCCGCCGAGCCGGAGGAGATCGCCGCGGCCATCGCCGCACTGATCGCCAAGCCGAGGTCGAAGGTGCGGGTGACGAAGGTCGCCGGAGCGATCTCCCGGGTTGTCAATTTCCTGCCGGAGTCCGTCGGCGACGCCATCGCCCGCTCGCTCGGCGCCTCGCACACCTTCCTGGAGGACGTCGACAGCGACCAGCGCAAGGCGTACGAGGACCGCGCCCGCACGGTCTGAAGCCGCTCCTGTCCAGGCCCAGCCCTGTGTGATATATATCACAGAGGGCTGGGCCACTTCCGGTCCACTGGCGCATCGCCGGGCTTCACTGGACGGTCGCCGGGTTCGCGCGACGGTCGCCGATAGCCCCGTGCGACTTTGCAGATTTTCACATCCCACCTGGTCAATACCGCACAGTAGGGCGCCGAGTTGGACGGAAGACCGAATGCCACCAATTCGCCCGGCCCGGCGTGCAGGCGACCCGTATACGCCATATGATGTCCCTAACAAACCTGACGTCTGTTTTTCAGGGCCGGTCCGAACTTCGAGGCTTGATTAGGCTGGAAATCAGCCACGAATTCTGATAGCAAGTAGCTATGGACCCGCACTTGCGCGATCTGCGGTATTTCGTCGCCGTCGCTGAGGAATTGCATTTCACGAACGCCGCTCAGCGGCTGCACATCGCACAGCCCACCCTGTCGCGTCAGATCCGTCAGCTGGAACGTCAGCTCGACGTGGTGCTCTTCGATCGCAATCAGCGCAGCGTCGCGCTCACCGTCGCGGGCAAGGAGCTGCTCGACGGCGCCCGCAAGATCCTCGAACTCTGGGAGAACACCAACTCCTCGCTGCAGGAGGCGGGCGAGGTGCTGCGGGTCGGCATCCAATCCGCGCTCGGCCGCGGCCTGCTCAACGAGCTGGAATCGGCCAGCGGGCACCGGCTCGCGCTGCACGCCGCCTCCTGGACCGACGGCTCGAGCGGGCTCGCGGGCAGACAGGCCGATCTCGCCCTGGTCTGGCTCCCGCTCCCGGACCCGAACCGGTACCGCTGGCAGGTGCTGCGCAGCGAGCCGCGCTGGGTGCTGCTGCCGGAGACGCACCCGCTGGCCGACCAGGACCGGATCGAGTTCACCGACATCGCCGACGAGATCTTCGTCGCGCTGCCCGCCGAGGCGGGCGCGGTGCGCGACTTCTGGGTCGGCAACGACGCCAGGCACGGCCGCCAGGCCAGGATCGGCGCCGAGGCGACCACTCCGGAGGATCGGCTGGAGGCGGTGAGCCTCGGGCTCGGGATCTGCCTGCTCGCCGAGAACAACGTGCCGATGTACCGCTGGCCGGGGCTGGCGGCGCGGCCGGTCGCCGGGCTCCCCCCGTGCGAGCTCGCGGTGGCCTGGCGGGCCGACGACTCCCGCCCGACCATCCTGGAGTTCGCCGCGCGGGCCACCGACGGCGGCTTCGCCGGACGCCCGGCGGCGCTGGCGGGCTGATCCGCCGGGTCCACGGGGCGCGGACGCGATAGGATTTTCCCTGGCTCGGTTCCTGCCCTGTGCCCGCCCGATGGGCGCGCGGGTTCCGCCGGGCAAGGCCCACCCAGCCGTGGCCGTCCAGCGGGAAGCGCCACCGGAACAGAAGGCCGTCGAGAGCATGAGCGCCGATTCGCAGCCGAGCCCCGCGCCGGGAGCCGACCCGAGCGGCAGGGGCGGTGCCCACACCGACACCAGGGTCGCCGCCTTCGCCGCGGCCTGGGATTCGGCGGTGCTCGACGCCGCGGGCCCGCCGGTGCTCGCCGAGTACCTGCCCGACGCCACCACCCTGCGCCGGGAGGCGCTGGTCGAGCTCATCCGGGTCGACCTCTGGGAGCGCTGGGTCGGGCGCAGCGCGGCCGAGCACACCCGCAAGCACCTGCGCGACTACTGCGGCGAGTTCGACGAGCTCGACCCGGCCGCGCTACCCGCCGAGCTGATCTACGAGGAATTCGTGATCCGCAGGCACAGCGGCGAGCGGCTCGATCCCGGCCAGTGCCTGAGCGAGCACCCCGCGCAGGCGGGCGCGCTGCGCGCGCTGCTCAACGCCGACGACCCGGACCAGAGCACCCACCGGGCCGAGCCGCCCGACCCGCCCGACCCGGACGCCACCTACGCGGTGAACCAGGAGACGGTGCTGCGCCGTGGTACCCCGGTGCCCCGAGGTGATCTGACCGGAACCGCGACCGCCCTGCCGAGCACGCCGTCGACCGGCGTCTCCGACGCGGGCCGGCTCGACATCCTCGACCGGATCGAGGTCGGGCGGAGCATCGACGACTTCGACCTGCTCACCGGGCTCGGCAGCGGGGCGTTCGCGCGGGTCTTCCTCGCCCGCCAGCGCTCGCTGCAGCGGCTCGTCGCGGTGAAGATCTCCGCCGACCACGGCACCGAGCCGCAGACCCTGGCCCAGCTGGACCACGACTACATCGTCCGGATCTTCGACCAGAAGCTGCTCGACACCCGGCCCGGCGATCTGGCTGCGCGCCGGCTGCGCCTGCTCTACATGCAGTTCCTGCCCGGCGGCACGCTGCTCGGGGTGCTGCGCTGGGTGCGCGCCACCGCGGAGTCCGAGCGCACCGGGCGGCTGCTGCTCGACGCGGTGGACGCGGCCATGGAGGAGAAGGGCGAGATCCGGCCGACCGACTCAAGCGTCCGGGCCGAGATCGCCGCGCTGAGCTGGCCGGAGACGGTGGCGTGGCTGGGCAGGCGGCTGGCCGAGGCGCTCCACTACGCGGCCGAGCACGGCGTGCTGCACCGCGATATCAAGCCGGCCAATGTGCTGCTCACCGCCGAGGCCGTGCCCAAGCTCGCCGACTTCAACATCAGCTTCAGCCGCAATGTCGAAGGCACCAGCCCGGTGGCGTACTTCGGCGGCTCGCTGGCCTACATGTCGCCGGAGCAGCTGGAGGCGTGCCACCCCGGCATGGACCGCACCGCCGCCGACCTGGACACCCGCAGCGACATCTACTCGCTCGGCGTGGTGCTCTGGGAGCTGCTCACCGGCGCGAAGCCCTTCGACGACAGCACCGCCGAGGCGGACGGCCGGGGTGACGACACCACCTTCGAGGCCATGCTGGAGCGCCGCACCCGCGGCCTGGACACCAGCGTGCTGGACCGGGTGCCGCCGGGCACCCCGACCGCGCTGCTCCGGATCCTGCGCACCTGCCTCGACCCGGACCGGGATCGGCGCTGGTCCAGCGGGACCAACCTGGCCAAGCAGTTCGAGCTGTGCCTCGACCCGAGGGCGCGCGAGCTGGTCGACCCGCCGCCGGACAGCTGGCGGGTCCGGCTGCGGGCCTGGCTGGTCCCGATCCTGACCATCGCGGTCGGCGTGCCGAACATGCTCGCCTCGCTCTACAACATCCACCACAACCAGAACCTGATCGTGGAGCGGCTGACCGAGGAGTCGCAGCGCACCTTCACCGCCGCCACCGGGACGGTGAACGGGGTCTTCTTCCCGCTCGGCTTCCTGCTGCTGGTGTACCTGTCGCGCACCATGGTCTCGGTGCCGCCCGGGCTCCGGCGCGGCCGCAGGTACGACGTGCCGACGCTGCGCCGGGCCAGGGACCAGACGCTCGCCTTCGGCGACCGCGCGGTGGTGATCCCGTTCGCCATGTGGGTGATCGCGGGCATCGCGTTCCCGTTCACGCTGTGGCTGGCCACCGGCGACATCGACGGCGGCGCGGTGGTGCACTTCCTGGCGTCGCTGGTGGTGTGCGGCGCGATCGCCGTCTCGTACCCGTTCTTCCTCGCCAACTTCTACCTGGTGCGCTGCATCTACCCGATCTTCCTCCGGCACGGCGCGGTGGACGAGAGCGACGCGGTGCGGCTGCGCGGGCTGGCCAGGCGCAGCACCCGCTACCTCGCGGTGGCCGCCTCGGTGCCGCTGCTCGCCGTCGCCGGGGTGACCTTCCTTCCGCCGCAGGACATTCCGTCGGTGATCGTGGCGGTGCGGGGGCTCTGCGTCGGCGGCATCATCGCCTTCATCGGCTCCTACGTGCTGTTCCGCGCGCTGGAGGCGGATCTGAAGGCGCTGGAGCGAGTTGTCGCGCCCACAGAGCCGGACTGACGGCTCCGCGTCGTGCCGGACTGACGGCTCCGCCGTGGCGCCGGATCGGCGGCTCCGCCGTGGTGCCGGACTAGTTGCCGCCGTACACCTTCGAGTCGAGCAGGCCGATGTAGGGCAGGTCGCGGTAGCGCTCGGCGTAGTCGAGGCCGTAGCCGACGACGAAGTCGTTGGGGATGTCGAAGCCGACCATGGCCACATCGACCTTGGTGCGCAGCGCGTCCGGCTTGCGCAGCAGCGTGACCACCTCGAGCGTGGCGGGGTTGCGGGTGGAGAGGTTGCGCTTGAGCCAGGAGAGCGTGAGGCCGGAGTCGATGATGTCCTCGACGATCAGCACGTTCCGGCCCGCGATGTCCCGGTCCAGGTCCTTGAGGATGCGGACGACGCCGGAGGACGAGGTGGAGGAGCCGTAGGAGGAGACGGCCATGAACTCCATCTGGGTCGGGATCGGCAGCGCCTTCGCCAGGTCGGTCATGAAGAAGATCGCACCCTTCAGCACGCCGACCAGCAGCAGATCGCCCTCCGGGGCGCCGGCTGGGAACCGCTCGGCGATCCGCTCGGCCAGCTCCTTGGTCTTCGTGGCGATTTCCTCTTCGGTGATGAGCACCGAGGCGATGTCGTCCCCGTACACGTCCGTTGGTGTCCTTCCGTGGTCGATCACGCACCGTCCGCCCGGCCGCGGAGCCGCAGGGTCAGCCTGCCATGTTCCCTTTCGACCACCAACCGGCGGGCCGGGGTACCGCCGCCGACCGCGACCGCGCCCTGGCCGCGCCAGCGCACGATCAGCGCGTCCACCGCGCGCAGGGTGGTGTCGCCCGGGGGGCGGGCGCCCGCCTCGAGCAACCAGGACCTGATCGCCCTGCGCCGGAGCGCGGCGGGGGCGGTGCCGAGCGGGGGCAGAGCGAGGTCGGGGTGCGGGCCGGTGCCCGCGGTGCGGGCGGTGCTCAGCAACTCCGCGGCGAGGTCGTCGAGGACGGCGGTGTCCTCGCGGAGCTGCGCGGCGGTGCGGGCGAGCGCCTCCGCGACCCCGCCGCCGAGGACGTCCTCCAGGAGCGGGAGCACCTCGTGCCGCAGCCGGACGCGGGTGAACTCCGGGGCGGAGTTGTGCGGGTCGACGTGCGGCCGCAGCCCGAGGTCGGCGCAGAGGCCGACGGTGTCGGCGCGGCGGACCGCGAGCAGCGGACGGCCCCAGGGCGGGGTGTGCGGGGCCATGCCGCGCACCGAGCGCGGGCCGGAGCCGCGGGCCAGGCCGAGCAGGACGGTCTCGGCCTGGTCGTCCATGGTGTGCCCGAGCAGGACCTGCTGCCCGGCACGGGCCCCGTCCAGCGCGGCATAGCGCGCGGCCCGCGCCGCGGCTTCCATCCCGCCGGGGCCGGTGACCTCGACCGGAAGCACCGTGGCCGACGCGCACCCGAGTTCCAGCGCCGCCTCGGCCGCGACTTCCGCGATCCGCCCCGAGCCCGCCTGCAACCGGTGGTCGACCACGAGCGCGTGCACCGCACCGGCCTCGGCGACGGCGGCCGCGGTCAGCGCCAGCGAATCGGCGCCCCCGGAAAGCGCGACGGCTACTTCGGTGTTCGGCGCCGCGTACGCTCCCAGCCAATTGCGAACCGCCCGCCGCACGACCAGTGCGGCGCCGGTCTCCGGCAGCAGGGGCGGGGCGGGGCGGGGCCCGCGCGCGGTCCGAATCCGCGGAGGTAGCAGGGGCGCGGGCGCGACGCGGCTCAGGTCCGGCGTGCCGCCACCCCCGGGTTCGGATCGCAGTCCGCTGCCCGAGCCGGGCGCACCGCCGCCGACCGGGTCGGCCGGGGTCCGGGCCGGAGGCCCGGAAAAACCCCCCCTATCCGAGCACACGGGCGATCCAGCGCCCCGGTTCGTCGATCTCGTCGGGCAGCGGCAGCGTGGTCTCGTCGGTCCAGACGACGTTGAAGCGGGCGGTGCCGACGGTGCGCACCACCTCGTCGACGAACTTCTTGCCGCGCACGTACTGCGCGAGCTTGGCGTCGACGCCGAGCAGCGCGCGCAGCACCCGCTGCACCGGGTTCACCGCGCGCTTGCGGCGCTTGTCGAAGGCGGCGCGGATCTGCTCCACGCTCGGGACGACGGCGGGGCCGACCGCGTCCATGACGTGGTCGGCGTGGCCCTCGAGCAGCGTGCCGAGGACGAGCAGCTTGTCCAGCGCGGCGCGCTGCTCGGGCGCCTGGGTGGCACGAAGCAGCCCGATCACGCCCTGGTTGCTCGGATCGTCCGCGCCGGTGCCGCCGCGCCTGCGCCGCACCTCGGTGACGAGCCTGCCGATCAGCTCGCTCGGCGGCTCGTCGGCGGATGCGCCGAGCGTCGCCACGGTGCTCCGCATGTACTCGGCCAGCCACGGCGCCGAGGAGAACTGCACCCGGTGCGTCACCTCGTGCAGGCAGACCCAGAGCCGGAAGTCGCTCGGCGAGACCCGCAGCGCGCGCTCCACCGCCATGATGTTCGGCGCGACGAGCAGCAGCGTGCCGTCCTCGCCGGTGAACGGGTCGTACTGGCCCAGGATCGCGGTGGAGAGCAGCGCGAGCATGGCGCCGGCCTGCACCCCGGCAGGCTTGCCCGCGAACCGGCTGCCCGCGACGCCGCCCTCCGGCCCGTCGGTGAGCTGGGCCATGGAGGCCGCGGCGGCCTCGATCCAGCCCGGCCGGTCCACGATCCGGGCGGACGGCACCGGCCGGTCGTCGAGCAGCAGGCTGACCTCGCGCACCGGCCCCTCGGCCCGCCGCGACGCCTCGGCCAGCTCGCTCACCACCTGCTCGGCCGAGTAGCGGGAGGTGCGCGGCCCCGCGGGCACCAGCGCGCCGCCGGTGCGGGCGGCGAGCCGCCAGTCCACGGCCCCGGTCAGCGGGGAACGCCGCGGTTCGGCCTCGACCAGGCCCACGTCGGCCCCGTTGGATCCTTCGCTCATCTCACCCACCCGTCAGGAGCAGCCACAGTTGCGCAGCGTGCCCGCGATGGCGTCGAGTGCGGGCCGGCTCACCTCCGGTGGCCGGTCGTTCGACATCAGCGCGAACGTCAGCACGCGCCCATCGCGATCGAGCACGTACCCGACCAACGCGCTGGCGACCGAGAGAGTTCCGGTCTTGGCCCGGATCCACCCCGCGCCGACCGGGTCGCCGCCGGTGTACCGGCTCGCCAGCGACCCGGTGGCCCCGGCGACCGGGAGCGTGTCGAGCAGCGGCGCCAGCTTCGCGGCCAACGCGCCGCCCTCCGGCTTCGCGCTGGTCCCGGCCGGTTTCCCGGCGACGGCTCCGGTCGGATCGGCTCCGGTCGGCTCGGCGGCGGCGGTGAGCACGGCGGCGAGCGCGCGGGCGGGCACCCGGTCGTCCACCGAGAGCCCGCTGGTGTCGTGCAGGCTCACCCCGGTGAGGTCGAACCCGGCCTCGGTGAGCACGGTGCGCACCGCGGTCGCGGCGCCGTCGAAGCTCTGCGGCAGCCCGCGCGCAGCGGCCACCTCGCGGCCGACCGTCTCGGCCAGCACATTGTCCGACCACACCATGAGCTGCCTGAGCCGGTCGCGCAGCGGCGCCGAGCGCACGCTCGCCAGCTCGGCCGCGCCCGGCGCGGCGGTACCGAGCTCGACCTTCGCCGGGTCGATACCGAGCTGGGCGGCCAGCTGCCTGCCCGCGTCCAGCGCGGGGGTTGTGCTGCGCGGCGCGTACTCGACCAGCGGGTCGAGCCGCCCGCCGTCGATCAGCACCGGCTCCAGCGGTGCGATCGAGCCGCCGGGGATGTCGGCCGGGTCCCAGCCCTTCGCCATGGTCGGGCCGGTGTAGGCGGAGGTGTCGACCACGATGCTGTCGATACCGCGGCCGCGCAGCCCGGCCGCCAGGTCGGCGAGTTTGGCTGCGCCCGGGTAGTAGCCCTTGCCGTCCGGGCGGGCGGTGATGGTCGGGTCGCCCGCGGCCACCAGCACCGCCTCGTTCGGCGTGGCTCCGGCCACCACCCGCGTGGTCACCCTGCTGTCGGCGGGCAGCGCGAGCAGCGCGGCGGCGGTGGTCAGCATCTTGAGCGTGGAGGACGGGATCATCGGGGTGTCCGCGCCGCCGCTCCACAGCACCGCGCCGCTGTCGGCGTCGGTGACCTGCCCGGCGAAGGCGCCGAGATCCGGGTTGGCGATCACGCCGGTCAGCGCCGCCTCGATGCCGCCGCGGCTCGGCGCCGCGGCGTCCGAGGGCGCCGGATCGACCTTCGGGTCGACCGTGACCGGGGCGGGCGGCGCCGCGACGGTCAGCCCGCCGTGCTCGAACTCCGGCGTCCACGGCTGCACGATCAGCGCCACCGACGCGACCAGCGAGACCAGCACCGCCAGCGCCAGCCCCACCCAGAGCCGGGTGCGGCGGCGGCGCCGCGCGGCCAGATCGCCGGTGTTCCTGTTGTTCCCACCCGTCACGTGTCCGCCGCTCCTCCTCCGGCCGCCCGCGCGGCCGCCTCCCGCACCCGAGTGCTCGACGCCCACACTATCCTCGTTGCGCAATCGTTCCTCAGTACAACCTGGCGCAGTCGGCAGACTCCGCACGACCGATGAAGGAGATGGCGTGGAGTTCGACGTCACCATCGAGATTCCCAAGGGTTCCCGGAACAAGTACGAGGTGGATCACGAGTCCGGGCGGATCAAGCTGGACCGCTACCTCTACACCTCCATGGCGTACCCGGCCGACTACGGCTTCATCGAGAACACCCTCGGTGAGGACGGCGACCCGCTGGACGCGCTGGTGCTGCTGCCCGAGTCGGTCTTCCCCGGCGTGATCGTCGAGGCGCGGCCGGTCGCCATGTACCGGATGACCGACGAGGCCGGCGGCGACGACAAGGTCCTCGCGGTGCCCGCGGGCGACCCGCGCTGGGACCACATCCAGGATCTGAAGGACGTGCCGGAGTTCGAACTGGCCGCGATCAAGCACTTCTTCGAGCGGTACAAGGACCTGGAGCCGGGCAAGTTCGTCAAGGGCTCGGAGTGGGTCGGCCGCGCCGAGGCCGAGGCCGAGGTGCGAGCCTCGCTGCAGCGGTTGCAGGACAGCGGCGGGCACTGAGCCCCGCCCCACACACGCGAAGAGCGGGAAGTCCGATGGATTCGGACTTCCCGCTCTTCGGTTGCGGTGCCTGGCCGGTGGAGGGGAGGCCGGCCGGGTCACCAGGTGGAGTAGTACAGATCCCACTCGCCGTCGTAGTTCAGGACGCACTCGTAGTACTTCCAGTCCGGGTGCGCCGGGCCGTACTCGCCGTCGGCGGAGCAGGCGGCGTAGGTGGAGTAGGTGCCGACCCAGATGGTCTCGACCGTGCGGTACTCCGGCGCGGCCGAGGCCGTCGCAGCCGTCGACACCCCGACGACGGCTGCGGCAGCCAGCAAACCGGCCATGGCGAAGGACTTGATACGCATTTCGTTGCTCCTGTCGGTGGTTCGCCTTGCTCTGTCGACAGGAACATTACGAGCGGAAAAGCCCTGGTACAGCCACCCCTAGGGGTGGCGAAGCGCACCCCTGGGGCGAGCCGCTACCTACCCTCGAAGCGCGGCTCCCGCTTCTCGAAGACCGCCTGGATGGCCTCGGTGAGATCGCCCGACGGCAGGAACGCGGCGTTCCACGCGGAGACGTAGCGCAGCCCCGCCGCCACCTCGGCGGTGAGCCGCTCGTTCAGCACGTCCTTCACGCCCTGCACCACCAGCGGCGGGTTCGCCGCGATCTCGCTGGCCAGCGCGTGCGCCGCCTCCAGCACCGCCTCCTGGTCGTCGAAGACCTCGTTGACCAGGCCGATCCGCTCCGCGCGGGCGGCGTCGATGTCCTTTCCGGTGAAGGCGAGCTCGCGCAGGTGCCCCTCGGAGATCACCGCGGGCAGCCGCTGCAGCGAGCCGACGTCGGCCACGATCGCCACCTTGGCCTCGCGCAGGCTGAACTTGGCCTCGGCGCTGGCGTAGCGGATGTCGGCGGCGGCGATCAGATCCAGCCCGCCGCCGATGCACCACCCGGAGACCGCGGCGATCACCGGCTTCACGCAGTTCGCCACCGCCGTGATCGATGCCTGCATGGTGCGGATGTCGTTCAGGAAGGCGGTGCGCGGCGCGGCCAGCGCCCGGTCCGCCAGCAGCGGGCCGAACGAACCGGCCATCGCGGGCAGGTCGAGCCCGTAGGAGAAGTGCTTGCCGGAGCCGGTCAGCACGATGGCGCGGACCTCGGGGTCGGCGGCGAGGCCGTCGAAGATCTCCGGGAGTTCCCGCCAGAAATCCGGGCCCATGGCGTTGCCCTTGCCCGGCCCGGTGAGCGTCACCTGGGCGACCTGGTCCTTCGTCTCGACCGTGAAGGCCTGCCAATCAGTCATTTGTACAGCGTATCGAGGTGCTGCCCCGGCTTGTAAAGCTTGTGCTAATTTCAGGCTCCGGTGCTGGTGCGGGCAGTGAAGCGGAGCCGATGATGGTCATCTCGCCCCTCGGAGGTCGCCATGCTGATGCATCAGGGAATCGGGCTCGACCGCTTCAACGCCATGCCGAACGGCCGCGCCGTGCACGCGCTCTTCGAGTGCTGCTGCTGCGTCACCTGGGCGGCGCGGATCAGCGCGGGGCGGCCCTACCGGGACCACGACGACCTGCACAATGCCGTCGAGCTGGAGCTGCTCGCGCTCTCCCCCGGCGACCTGGAGCGCGCCTTCGACTCCGTCCTGCACGAGGCCTGCGGCGATCACACGGTGACGACGCTCGCCAAGATCGTTTCGGCGCGGATCGAGCGGATGCTCGGCCCCGAGTGCGGCTACCCCGAGTACTGAGCGCGGATCGTCAACTGCCGCATCGAGACTGCGCGGCAGCCGAACCGCGACCCCGGAGCGGGGTTGCGGCCCTACCCTGGTCGCATGCGCAAGTCGAGCCTGCCGCCGGGCGCGATCCGGGTCTCCGACACCCTGATCTCGCGGGGGCATCACGGCGTGATCCTGACCCGGCCCGAACCCATCGATACCGCCGAGGACGCCGCGCGCGCACTCGGCGTCGACCCGGGCGCCATCGTCGAGGCCCAGGTCTTCCTGCTGGACGACGAACCGGTGCTGCTCCTGGTCGCCGGTGCGCGCCGGGTGCACCTGGCGCGCACCGCGGAGCGGCTGGAGGGCGCGCTCACCCCGGCCCCCGAGGCGCTGACGCGGGAGGTCACCGGGCAGCCCGCGGGCGGGGTCGCCCCGCTCGGGCACCCGGCGAACCTCTCCACCTGGGTGGACACCGCGCTCGCCGCGCACCCGCAGCTGTGGGCGGCGGGCGGGCATCCGGGCACGCTGTTCCGCACCTCGTTCACCGAGCTGGTGCGGATCACCGCCGGACAGCCGGTCGACATGGGCTGAACCGCGTACGTTCGTTGCTGTGAGTGCACTCAGTTCCGACGGCATCACCGCTGAGCAGTACCGCGCCTCCATGCGGCACTACCCGGCGGGCGTCACCATCGTGACGCTGCGGGCCGCGCACGGCCCCGTCGGCTTCACCGCCACCTCGTTCGCCTCGCTCTCGCTCGACCCGCCGCTGGTGTCGTTCAATATCGCGCACACCTCGTCCAGCCTGGCGGCGCTGCTCGCCGCCGAGTCGGTGGTGATCCACTTCCTCGGGGCGCATCAGCGGGAGCTGGCGCAGCGGTTCTCGCGCAGCGCCGCGGAGCGGTTCGCCGATCCGGCGCTCTGGTCCGAGCTGGAGTCCGGGGAGCCGGTGCTGCACGAGACCCCGCTCCGGTTGCGCGCGGTGGTGCACCAGCGGTTCGACATCGGGGACCACACCTTCGTCGCCGGGCTCGTCACCCACGTCCACGACGAGACGCGGGGCGCGTCGCCCGCCGCGCCGCTCCTCTATTACGACGGCCGCTACCACCAGCCCACCGAACTGGGCTGAGCGCGCCCGGTACCGGGGTCAGAATCCGGCGCAGGGCGCGGTGCCGAGGGCATCGGCGCCGAGCGGACGGGTCTCCGGGACCGGGCTCCATGCCCCGCCCTCGGCGGCGTAGGACCACGCGGACTCCCCGCGCACCAGCGCGTGCAGCGCCGAGATCAGCCGGTCCACGTGCTCCACGGTCGTCCCCACCCCGACGCTGGCCCGCAGCGCGGCGGGCAGGCCGAGCCGCTCGAGCAGCGGGTGCGCGCAGAAACGCCCGTCGCGGACCCCGATCCCGTGCTCCGCGGAGAGGTACGCGGCGACGTGCCCCGGCGCGAACCCCTCCACCGTGAACGCCACGATCCCCACCCCCTCGCCGCTGTCGGTGAAGATCCGCGGCTGCGCGACCCCGGGCACCCCGGCCAGCCCGGCGCGCAGCCGCTCGGTCAGCGCCCGCTCGTGCGCGACGAACCGCTCCTCGGGAATCGCGGCGAGCGCCTCGCACGCCGCGGCGAGCGCCGCAGCCCCGAGCACGTTCGGCGACCCGCCCTCGTGCCGCTGCGGCGCCGGAGCCCACTCGGTCCCGGTCACCGAGACGGAGCGAACGGCCCCGCCCCCGGCCAGGTACGGCTCGGCCGTGTCCAGCCAGTCCCGCCGCCCGACCAGCACCCCGGCCCCGAACGGCGCGTAGAGCTTGTGCCCCGAGCACACCAGGTAGTCGATCCCGGTGTCGCGCAGCGAGATCCGCCGGTGCGGCGCCAGCTGCGCCGCGTCCACCAGCAGCCGCGCCCCGCAGCTGTGCGCGATCTCGGCCAGCTCGCGCAGCGGGAGCAGCTCCCCGGTGACGTTGGAGGCGCCGGTGACGGCGAGCAGCGCGGCGGGCTCGCGGCACAGCTCGGCGACGAGCCCGCGCAGCGTCTCGGCGACGGTGTCGGCCGCGGTCACCACCCGGCGCCCGCCCGCGAGCCAGGGCAGGAGGTTGGCGTGGTGCTCGATGTCGAGCACAACGGTGTCGCCCTGCACGCAGCCCGCCAGCAGGTTCAGCGAGTCGGTTGTCCCGCGGGTGAAGACCGTGACCTGGTCGTCGGCGGCGTCGAAGAAGGCGCCGACGGTGCCGCGCGCGCTCTCGTAGCAGTCGGTGGAGACCCGGGAGGCGTAGCCTGCGCCGCGGTGCACGCTGGCGTAGTACGGCAGCAGCGCCGAGACCCGGTCGGTCACCGCGGCGATGGCGGGGGCGCTCGCGGCGTAGTCGAAGTTCGCGTAGCCGACGGTGCCGCCCTGCACGAGCGGGACGGCGAGGTCGTCACCGGAGGTCGCCGCGAGCGGGGCACAGGTCGGTTCCAGAACAGCGGTCATCACGTCATCCCAACGTTCGGGGACCCGCAACATCAGAAGTGCCGAGTCCGCGCTTGCCGCGTCCGGTCGGACGACGGCCCGGTCGTCACCCGGAGCACCCCGCCGCGGAGGAGGGTTGCCGACCAGCAAGCCGGGGCTGAACGCTGGTACTCATGACCTGCCGAAGAGACTGACAAAGCCGCGCCCGGGTTGTCAAGGGCGGCTCCGGCGAAGATCACAGCCCGCCCGCGGCGCGCACCCCACCAGGCAGGAGTCGCCGGGTGAACGCCGGATGAACAGCGACGCACCCGCTCGACCAGCGCAAATGCCCGTCCGGCCGAGTACCGTGAACAACCGGTCGCCAGCGGGTTCGCCCGCTGGTAACCCGAACATGGCAGAACGAGCGGGAAGTGTGGGCACATCGATGAAAGGTGGTGGGGACGTCATGGTCCGACCACAGCTCCATCCGGAGGAACTCGATTCCGCTGCCCCCGGCTCGGCGCCGCCCGGTACCGCCACGCTCCCCGACCCGCTGCGCCGCGGCGCGCTCGCCGCGCCCCCGCGCACGCTCGTCGACATCGTCACCGCTACCGCCCAGGAATTCCCGGACGCCGCCGCCATCGACGACGGCGAGACGGTGCTCAGCTACCTGGAACTCGTGGTCGAGATCGAGGCGGCGATGAACCGGCTCGCCAAGGCCGGGGTGCGTCGCGGAGACCGCGTCGGCATTCGGCTACCTTCTGGCAATCGAGAGCTGTACGTCACCATTCTCGCGGTGCTCTACGGCGGCGCGGCCTACGTCCCGGTGGACGCGGACGACCCGGAGGAGCGCGCGAGGCTGGTCTTCGGCGAGGCGAAGGTGGCGGTGATCGTCACCGCCGACGGCATCCTGCCCGGAACCCGCGATGCCGCCGAGGCGCCCGCCGACGACAGCGGCTGGGCCGACCTGCCCACCCCCGACGACGACGCCTGGATCATCTTCACCTCCGGCTCCACCGGCACCCCCAAGGGCGTCGCGGTGACGCACCGCAATGCCGCCGCCTTCGTCGACGCCGAGCACAACCTCTTCCTGCCGGACGACCCGATCGCCCCCGGCGACCGGGTGCTGGCCGGGCTCTCGGTCGCCTTCGACGCCTCCTGCGAGGAGATGTGGCTGGCCTGGCGCAACGGCGCCTGCCTGGTCCCGGCCCCGCGCGACCTCGTGCGCACCGGCGCCGACCTGGGCCCGTGGCTCATGCGGCGCGGCATCACCGTGGTCTCCACCGTCCCGACGCTGGCCGCCACCTGGCCCGCGGAGGCGCTGGAAGGCGTCCGGATGCTCATCTTCGGCGGCGAGGCGGTGCCGCCGGAGCTGGCCGAGCGGCTCGCCCGCGACACCGAGCGCGAGGTGTGGAACACCTACGGCCCCACCGAGGCCACCGTCGTCGCCTGCGCGGCCAGGCTGACCGGTGAGCCGCCGGTGCGCATCGGGCTCCCGCTGGACGGCTGGGACCTGGTGGTGGTGAACGCCGATGGCGAGCCGGTGCCGGAGGGCGAGACCGGCGAGCTGGTGATCGGCGGCGTCGGCCTGGCCCGCTACCTGGACCCGGCCAAGGACGCGGAGAAGTACGCCCCGCTGCCTGCGCTCGGCTGGGACCGCGCCTACCGCAGCGGCGATCTCGTGCGCAACGACCGCGCCGGCCTGGTCTTCCTCGGCCGCGCCGACGACCAGATCAAGCTGGGCGGCAGGCGGATCGAGCTCGGCGAGATCGACAACGCGCTGCAGCACCTGCCCGGCGTCACCGGCGCGGCCGCCGCCATCCGCACCACCAAGGCGGGCAACAAGGTCCTGATCGGCTACCTGACCGGCCCGGACACCGACTACGACCTGCGCGCCGCCCGCGCCGCGCTGGCCGGGCAGCTGCCCGCCCCGCTGGTGCCCCGGCTCGCCATCGTCGACGACATGCCGACCAGGACCTCGGGCAAGGTCGACCGCGACGCCCTGCCGTGGCCGCTGCCGAACGCCGCCGAGGACGACCCGGAGAACGAGCTCACCGGCACCGCGCTCTGGATCGCCGGGATCTGGGACTCCATCCTCGGCGCCGAGATCACCGGTCCCGACGTCGACTTCTTCGATCTGGGCGGCGGCTCGCTGGCGGCGGCACAGCTGGTCACCGCGTTGCGCGAGCGCTACCCGACGGTCGCCGTCGCCGATATCTACGACCACCCCCGGCTCGGCGCGATGGCCGAGCTGCTCGACCAGAGCACGCCCGCGGTCGCCGTCGTCGACCGCACGGTCCGCCCGACCCCGCGGCGGGCGCAGCTCGCCCAGGTGCTCGCGACCGTCCCGCTCACCACGCTGACCGGGCTGCAGTGGCTGACCTGGGTCGCCATCGTCGGCAATGTGGCGGCGTGGTCCGGCTCGCTGCCGTGGCTGCCCGCGCTCTCCTGGTGGTGGACGCTGATCGCGTTCGCGCTCTTCATCTCCCCGCCCGGCCGGATGGCGCTCTGCGTGGCCGGGGCGCGCACGCTGCTCGCCGGGCTGCGGCCGGGCAGCTACCCGCGCGGCGGCTCGGTGCACCTGCGGCTCTGGGCCGCGGTCCGGCTCTCCGAGGCCTCCGGCGCGGAGAATCTCTCCGGTGCGCCGTGGATGATCCCGTTCGCCCGCGCGCTCGGCGCGAAGATCGGCCGCGGCGTCGACCTGCACAGCCTGCCGCCGGTCACCGGCATGCTCGAGCTCGGCGAGGGCTGCAGCGTCGAGCCCGAGGTGGATCTGGCCGGGTACTGGATCGACGGCGACGTCGTGCACATCGGCCCGATCGTGGTCGGCGCGGGCGCGGTCGTCGGCTCCCGCTCGGTATTGCTGCCGGGTAGCAAGGTCGGCCGCGGCGCCGAGGTGGCGCCCGGCTCCGCCGTGGCCGGAAAGGTCAAGGCCGGACAGGAGTGGGCGGGGTCGCCCGCGGGCAAGGTCGGCAAGGCCAGGCACCGCTGGCCCACGCAGCGCCCGGACCGGGCGCCGCACTGGGTCGCCATCTTCGGCGTCACCTCGATGGGGCTCGCCGCGGTGCCGATCATCGGCCTCGCCGCGGGCGGGCTCTTCCTGGCCTGGATGATCCGCGACACCACCACACTGGGCCAGGGCGCGATGCGCGCCTTCCTGCTGCTGCCGCCGGCCGTGCTGCTCAGCCTCGGCGTCTACGCGGCGATCACGATCGTCGCGGTGCGGCTGCTCGCCATCGGGCTGACCGAGGGGTACCACCCGGTGCGCAGCCGGGTCGGCTGGCAGGCCTGGTCCACCGAGCGGCTGCTGGACGGCGCGCGCACCTTCCTCTTCCCGCTCTACGCCAGCCTGCTCACCCCGATCTGGCTGCGGCTGCTCGGCGCGAAGATCGGCAAGAGCGTCGAGGCGTCGACGGTGCTGCTGCTGCCCAAGTTCACCACCGTCGCGGACGGCGCCTTCCTCGCCGACGACACCATGATCGCCGGTTACGAGCTGGGCGGCGGCTGGCTGCGCATCGGCGAGGCGAAGGTCGGCAAGCGCGCCTTCCTCGGCAACTCGGGGATGACCGCGCCGGGCCGCCGGGTGCCGAAGAACAGCCTGGTCGCGGTGCTCTCCGCGGCGCCGTCGAAGGCGAAGGCCGGGTCGTCCTGGCTTGGCAGCCCGCCGGTGCGGCTGCGCCGGGCCGCCGAGAACTCCGACACCACCCGCACCTTCGACCCGCCGCCGCGGCTGCGGCTGGCCCGCGCCGCCGTGGAGACCTGCCGGTTGATCCCGGTGCTCGTCACCTTCGGCATCGGGCTCGGCGTGTTCTTCGGCCTCGCCGCGCTGGCCCGCACCGCGGGACACCTGGTGACCGCGCTGCTCAGCGGCATCGTGCTGATGATCGCCGGCGCGGTGGCAGGCGGCATCGCGGTGCTGGCCAAGTGGCTGCTGGTCGGCCGGATCAGCCGTGACGAGCACCCGCTGTGGAGCTCCTTCGTCTGGCGCAACGAGGTCTCCGACACCTTCGTGGAGACCGTCGCCGCGCCCTGGTTCGCCCGGGCCGCGACGGGTACACCGGTGATGATCCTGTGGCTGCGCGGACTCGGTGCCACGATCGGCCGCGGAGTATGGTGCGAGTCCTATTGGCTGCCGGAGGCCGATTTGGTGACGCTCGGTGACGGCGCGACGGTGGAGCGGGGGTGCGTGGTGCAGACCCACCTGTTCCACGATCGGATCATGGCGATGGACACCGTCGTGCTCGAGGACGGCGCCACCCTCGGCCCGCACTGCGTCGCGCTGCCAGCCGCCACCATCGGCGCGGGAGCCACCATCGGCCCGGCCTCGCTGGTCATGCGCGGCGACACCGTCCCCGCCTCCACCCGCTGGTGGGGCAACCCGATCGCCCCCTGGTACCTGAACGATCCAGGGACGGTGTGATGGGCGGCAAGTTCTTCGACGCCCCCATCGACGAGTACCTCCCGCAGAACGGCAACCGGGGATACCGCGTCTCCCGGTACGAACTGGAGCTCGGCTACCGGGTGGCCGGCAACCGGCTCACCGGCCGGGCCGTGCTCACCGCGGTCACCACCGAGGTCCGCGACCGCTTCGCGCTCGACCTCGCGCAGGCCATGCGGGTGACCAAGGTCCTCGTCAACGGCGTCAAGGCCGCGCGCTACGTGCACCAGCACAACAAGCTCGTCGTCACCCCGCAGCAGAAGATCCCGGCGGGCGGCGCGCTCACCATCACCGTGCAGTACGGCGGTACCCCGCGGCCGGTGCGCGGGCCGTGGGGCGAGGTCGGCTGGGAGGAGCTCACCGAGGGCGCGCTGGTCGCCAGCCAGCCGAACGGCGCCGCCTCCTGGTTCCCCTGCGACGACCACCCGAGCTCCAAGGCCAGCTACCGCATCGCGATCACCACCGACTCGCCGTACTACGCGCTCGCCAACGGCGCCCTGGTCGGCAAGCAGACCAAGGCCAGCCAGACCACCTGGGTCTACGAGCAGCCCGAGCCGATGGCCGGGTACCTGGCCACCATCCAGATCGGGCACTACCGCAGGCACCGGATCGGCCCCGCGCACGCCGCCGTCCCCATGGACGCCGTCGTGCCGACCCGGCTGCGCGCCGCCTTCGAGCACGACTTCGCCAGGCAGCCGCGGATGATGGAGCTGTTCACCGAGCGCTTCGGCCCCTACCCGTTCGCCGGCTACACCGTCGTCGTCACCGACGACGAACTGGAGATCCCGATCGAGGCGCAGGGCATCTCGATCTTCGGCGCCAACCACTGCGACGGCAGGCGCAGCGCCGAGCGGCTGGTGGCGCACGAGCTCGCGCACCAGTGGTTCGGCAACAGCGTCACCATCCGGCAGTGGCGCGACATCTGGCTGCACGAGGGCTTCGCCTGCTACGCGGAGTGGCTCTGGTCCGAGGAGAGCGGCGGCCCCGGCGCCGACCGGATGGCCCGCGCCGCGCGGCACAACCTGGCCAGGCAGCCGCTGGACATCGTCGTCGGCGACCCCGGCGCGGCCCGGATGTTCGACGACCGGGTCTACAAGCGCGGCGCGCTGACGCTGCACGCACTCCGGCTCGAGCTCGGCGACCGCGCCTTCTTCGCGCTGCTGCGCGAGTGGACCACCCGCTACCGGCACTCCTCGGTGATCACCGAGGAGTTCACCGACCTGGCCGGGCACTACACCACGCTCCCGCTGCGCCCGCTCTGGGAGTCCTGGCTGCACAGCGCGCCGCTCCCCCAGCTGCCGCCGCTCAGCGGGGTTCAGGGCGCCAGGTAGCGGGCGGCGAGCTCCTCGACCAGCGGGTCGTCGTCGGCCACGGCGTCGAGCTCGATGAGGTCGGTGCGGACCGCGTTTTGCCTGGTGTCGTCGTGCTCCGGGTCGGGGATGCCGTCCTCGGTGAGCTGGCGCTCCAACTTCTCCCTGATCCGGGATTTCAGCGTGTCACTCATACCCCCGGCGTTCCCTGCGTGGCGGCCGCGAATCTAGACCGGGGTGAGCCAGCCGCCCCACGGCGAGTTGCGCAGCACCGTGTAGACCGTCATCACCCCGAGGAACGCCCAGAGCATCCACTTCTCCAGCCCCGGCGCCCGCACCGCGTCGCCGCGCCAGGCCCGGCGAGTCCAGTCGGCGACCCACAGCACGAAGGCGAGCACCAGCGGCAGCACCAAAATATTGCTGTGCAGCGAGCCGAACAGGTCGCCTTCGGTGAGCAGGTGCGTGCCGCGCAGGCCGCCGCAGCCCGGGCAGTACCACCCGGTGAGCGCGTAGACCGGGCACAGCCCGTAGGAGCCTTCGACGTGCGGATCGCGCACATGCAGCAGCACGGCCGCGCCGATCCCGGCGCCCGCGACGGCCAGCGGCGCGAGCACTCCGAGCCGGCTGCGGGTAGCGGTAGTCACGGCTTCCAACGGTAGCGCACCGGATACCCGAAGATCGGCCACCGTAACGGCCCGACGGTTTTGGCCGGATCTCACAAAGAAGCCGCTTGCATCGTGCGCAATATATCTGCTGTCCAAAACAGGTATCGGGCTCCGAAATCCGGGTATAAAAGCTGCAAGAGCGAGGATTTACGCAGGGCGGCGCTTGCTCTGGCAAGCACTCTGCTTGCAGCGTAGGGTGTGCCGTTAGACACAAAGGAGTGCTCGCATGCTGGTCAAGTCGATGCGGACGGTTGCCGGGCTTCGCGGCGCCGAGCCCCTCACCGCCGCCTACCGCGCCGGGCTGCGCTCGCGCACCTACGGCTCCGCCTCGCTGAACCGGCCCGCCGCCGAGCCGGAGGTCTTCCCGGTCACCACCGTCGACGGCGCCAGACTCCGGGTGCACGCCTACGGCCCCGCCGATGCCGACGCGATCGTGCTGATCCACGGCTGGAGCTGCTGCATCGAGTACTGGAACCCGCAGATCAATGCCTTCGCCGAGAACTACCGCGTGATCTCCTACGATCAGCGCGGCCACGGCGACAGCGACCTCGGCCGGATCGCCCCCAGCGGCGATACCCTCGCCGACGACCTCGCCACCGTCCTGGACGCCACGCTGCGGCCGGGTCAGAAGGCGCTGCTGGTCGGGCACAGCATGGGCGGCATCACCATCCAGGCCTGGGCGCAGCGCTACCCCGAGCAGGTCGCCCGCCGCGCGGCGGGCGTCATCCTCGCGAACACCGCCTCGAAGGACATCGCGCACGAGACCGACCTGCTGCCGCTGCTGAACAAGCAGCTCTCGGTCGGCGGCAATCCGCTCACCCTGCTCGGCGCCGCCGTCCGGATGCCCATGTTCCTGGCCGAGGCGCTGCTCTTCGCCCCGGTACCGGTACCGGACGTCTGGCCGGTCGGGCTCGCGCTCAAGCACCGGGTGATGACCAGCAGGGCCACCGACGAGCAGGTCTCCTTCGCGCTCGGCGTCGTCCGCTCCTGCCGCCCGCTCTCCCGCGGCCTGCACGCCGCCGCGCTCGCCGAACTCGACCTCGGCGAAGCCGCCGCGCACCTGGCCGCGGTGCCGACCACGGTCATCGCGGGCGAGCACGACAGGCTGCTGCCCGAGCGGCTCTCCCGGCCCATCGTGCAGCACATCGTCAAGGCGGGCGGAACGGTCGACTACCAGGTGTGGCCGACCGGGCACCTCGGGAACGTCGAGGAGGCCGAGCGGTTCAACGCGGAGATCGCCAGGATGGCGGGGATGTCGCGCGGGGTCGCGGCGGTGGCGGGCTGACCGCTTTCCCCGAAGCCGAGGTCGCGGTCCGCTGGGGCCGCACCGGTGATCACCGCTTCCCCGCGGCCGCCGAAGTGGACGGCCGGTGGTGGGTGGCGCGGCTGAACCCGTTCCCGGACCACGAGATGTACACGCTCTTCGTCGACGGCGAGGTGCGCTTCGACTTCACCGAGGTTCCGGAGGCGTGGCTCGGGTTTCGCGCCGGTCTGAGCAGGGTGAATCGCTGGTCGGCGCGGCGTGCGCTCGCGCCGCTGCGCGAGTTCGCCGTCTACGGCAGTGAGGTCGGGCGCCCCTGCGACGACCCGTTCTGCTGCGGTTAGCCGCTTCCCTCCCGGACGTCCCTTCCCTCTTCGGCGAACGCCTTGAAGTCCAGCATGTGCTGCTGCGACTGCTTGCGGAAGGAACCGGGCAGCAGCCGCCCGAGCAATCGGATCAGCCGGCTGTCGAACCGGTACTCGCTCTCGCTCTCCCAGTGCGTCGTCCCGGGACCGGCCTCGGTCAGCCGGTCGCGCACGGCGCTCCACATGCCCGCGCCGACGATCTCCCGGTCGAAGCGCACGACGGCACCGGCGGGAATGTCGCGCAGCTCCGCGGGCTCGCGGCGGGTGATCGTCTCGACGCACTCGACCTCACGATTACCCGTCCGCAGCACCACCCGCGATTCGGTTCCGAGTTCCCCGTGCACCCCCCTGACCGGCTCGTGCAGCACCACCCCGCGCAGCCACTTCGGGATGTGCGCCGGGTCGGCGAGCAACTGGGCCACCCGCTCCCGCGGCAGCGCGATCTCGATCGAGTTGGTGTACTTCACGGGGTGAATCATATCAGTGTGTACTTATATAAGGCAGCTCTGATGCAGAGTTACCCCGCTGCGCTACGCGTTCGAGGTCTGCACCGAGGCCCCCGACGACGGCCGGTTACGACATCGCCGTCACCCGTGACCTCACCGCACCGGCCGACGCGGACACCGTGATCATCTTCGGGTGGCTGCCCGTCGACACTCCGCCCTCCCCCGCCGAGCGAGCGGCGCTGCGCGCCGCACACGCCCCGGGCGCGGGGCTCGTCACGCTCTGACTCCGGCGTCTTTCCCGGCGGTTCGCGGCTCGGCACCAGCCCCGGCGCCTGGCTGCTCGCCCGCCGGATCGATACCGCCCGCGCCCTGCTGGAGCAGACCGACCTCCCGGTCGAGGCCATCGCCGCCCGCGTCGGCCTCGGCACCGCCGTCAACCTGCGCCGCCGCTTCCGAGCGCGCATCGGCGTCACACCTGGCGCCCACCGCCGCGCGATGAGAATGTAATTCTCATGGGATCACCCCCGGCAACCAGCCCGCACCAGCGCAAACGCAACAGCAGGTTGACTGCGCGGCACCCTCATGGAAATCTGTAGTTCCAAAATGAGAATATAATTCTCACAAGGAGGATTACGGATGGCCAAAGCGCTTGCGGCAGAGGTGTCGACCTGGCCCGAGGACAACCCGCAGCTGATCGGGAGCCGGTGCGGCACCTGCGCCGCCACCACCTGGCCGCGGCAGTCGCGCTGCCCACGGTGCAGCGGCCCGGAGATGACCGATCTGCTGCTGCCCCGGAGCGGGACCCTGATCGCCTGGACCACGCAGGGCTTCGTCCCGAAGCTGCCCTACGCGGGCAAGGAGAACGCCGACAGTTTCCAGCCGTTCGGCGTCGGGCTGGTGCAGCTCGGCGAGGACGTGCGCGTCGAGGCCAGACTCACCGAATCCGACCCCGAGGTGCTGCGCTTCGGCATGGACGTCGAGCTGACCTTCGTCCCGCTGTACACCGACGACGCCGGTGAAGAGGTCATGACCTGCGCCTTCCAGCCGGTTCAGTGAGGAGAGACAGATGAACGACGTCGCCATCATCGGCGTGGGGCTGCACCCGTTCGGCCGCTTCCAGAAGACCGCCATCGAGCTCGGCGCCGAGGCGATCCAGCTCGCGCTCACCGATGCCGGGGTGCAGTGGAAGGACATCCAGTTCGGCTTCGGCGGCAGCTACGAGGTGAGCAACCCGGACGCCGTCACCCGCCTGGTCGGGCTCACCGGCATCCCCTTCACCAACGTGTTCAACGCCTGCGCCACCGCGGCCAGCTCGATCGAGCAGACCGCGGAGGCCATCCGCTCCGGCCGCTACGACATCGGCATCGCCGTCGGCATGGACAAGCACCCGCGCGGCGCCTTCACCGACGACCCGGCCAAGCTCGGCCTCCCGTCCTGGTACGCGGAGAACGGCCAGTTCGTGACCACCCAGTTCTTCGGCATCAAGGCCAACCGCTACATCCACGAGCACGGCATCTCGCAGCGCACCCTGGCCAAGGTCGCCGCCAAGAACTTCCGCAACGGGGCGCTCAACCCGAACGCCTTCCGGCGCAAGCCGATCTCCGAGGACGACATCCTCAACTCGACCATGCTGAACTACCCGCTCACCCAGTACATGTTCTGCTCGCCCGACGAGGGCGCGGCGGCGGTCATCATGTGCCGCGGCGACCTCGCCGCCCGCTACACCACCAAGCCGATCTACCTGCGCTCCAGCGCGATCCGCACCCGCCGCTACGGCGCCTACGAGGTGCACAGCACCTGGGCCGCGATCGACGAGGACGTCTCGCCCACCGTCTACGCCTCCCGCGCCGCCTTCGAGACGGCAGGCATCGAGCCGGGCGACGTCGACGTCATCCAGCTGCAGGACACGGATGCGGGCGCCGAGATCATCCACATGGCGGAGAACGGCTTCTGCAAGGACGGGGAGCAGGAGAAGCTGCTCGCCGAGGGGGCGACCGAGATCGGTGGGCGGCTGCCGATCAACACCGATGGCGGGCTGCTCGCCAACGGGGAGCCGATCGGGGCCTCCGGGATCCGGCAGGTGTACGAGATCGTGCAGCAGCTGCGCGGGAACGCCGGGGAGCGGCAGGTGCCTGGAAACCCGAAGGTGGGGTTCGCACAGGTCTACGGCGCGCCGGGTACCGCGGCGGCGTCGGTGCTCACCACCTGAGAGCGGTTGGCGGGTTCGGCCCGGTCCCCGCGACCGAGCCGAACCCGGGCAAGCCGCCCGCCGGACGCCACCACCGCCGAGTTCAGGCCGGAACCTGGCCTGCGGTCGCCTTCGGCTTCCTGGTCGGGCCGGTCCGCGCGTGCGTGGCGTAGATGACCAGCCCGACGAAGGCCAGCCCGCCTACCAGATTGCCGACGAGCGTGGGGATCTCGTTCCACACCAGGTAGTCGACGACGGTGAAGTCGCCGCCGAGCAGCAGCCCGGAGGGGAACAGGAACATATTGACGATGGAGTGCTCGAAGCCGAGGTAGAAGAACATCATGATCGGCATCCACATGGCGATCACCTTGCCCGGCAGGCTGTCCGACATCAGGGCGCCGACGACGCCGGTCGAGACCATCCAGTTGCACAGCACGCCGCGCACGAAGAGCGTGAGCATGCCTGCCGCGCCGTGCTCGGCGTACCCGAGCGTGCGGCCCTCCCCGATGTGCCCGATCGCCTGCCCCACCGCATCCGGCTCCACGCTGAAGCCGTAGGTGAAGTAGATCGCCATCAGCACCGCGGTGGTCATCGCGCCGGCGAAGTTGCCGAGGAACACCAGCCCCCAGTTCCGCAGCATCGCACCGATCGTCACCCCGGGGCGGCGGTCCAGCCAGGCCAGCGGCACCAGCGTGAAGACCCCGGTGAGCAGGTCGAAGCCGAGCAGGTAGAGCATGCAGAACCCGACCGGGAAGAGCACCGCGCCCACCAGCGCGTTCCCGGTCTTGACGGTGATGGTCACGGCGAAGGCCGCCGCCAGCGCCAGGATCGCCCCGGCCATGTAGGCGCGGATCAGCGTGTCCCGGGTGGACATGAAGACCTTCGACTCGCCCGCGTCCAGAATCCGGGTGGCCAGCTCGGCCGGTTTCACGTACGACATCACTCGGCCGCG
Source organism: Nocardia asteroides (assembly GCF_021183625.1). Classification (NCBI taxonomy): domain Bacteria; kingdom Bacillati; phylum Actinomycetota; class Actinomycetes; order Mycobacteriales; family Nocardiaceae; genus Nocardia; species Nocardia asteroides. The sequence goes on along the minus strand of NZ_CP089214.1, from coordinate 4,254,608 downwards.
TTCCACTCGTACGGCAGGAACTTGCCGTCGATCGTGACGACCACCCGGTCGCCGCCCGGGTGCGCCCGGCGCGCGATCGAGACATTGCAGTTGATCGCGCTCATGATCCCGTCACCGAACTCCTCGTGGATCAGCGCCTTGAACGCCGGGCCGTACACCGCGAGCAGTTCATGGAAGCGGTAGACCGTCGGGTCGGTCGCGATCGCGGCATCGGCGGTCCGGTAGGGCTGCCGCTGCAACGCGCGGACCGTCTCGGGGGCGAGGTCGAGCAGCGCGCCGATCCGCTCGGCGTCCTCGGCGGTCATCGGGTGCGAGCCGAGCAGCGCGGCGACCGTCCAGACCGGCGGCTTGCCGAGGTGCTCGGCCAGCTGCTGCCAGCTGTAGCCCTTCGCGATCCGCTGTCCGTCGACCTCGTTCGCCGCGCGTTCGCGCAGCGCCGGGTTGTAGGTCATGGGTTCTCCTCCTTCGAACAGCTCCCATGGAAAGCCACCGCCCCGCCGACCGCCGAGGACATTCGCGCAGGAAAATGGGCAATTCGTGCGCGTTCACACCGGTGAGACCGGGCAGCAACGGCGCCGACACGCCCGAGGGTCAAACTGCCCCGAGGTGGTGGTGATGACGACTTCGTGCACGGAAACCGACGCCGACCTGCTGGCGGCGATCGTCGAGGAGACCCCGACACCGCTCTGGGTGATCGCACCCGGCGGTGCCGTCCGGCTGGTGAACCAGGCCGCGGTCGCGCTGCTCGGCTACCCCGGCCCCGGCGAACTGCTCGGCCGCCCCAGCCACTGCACCCTGCACGACCGGCGCCCCGACGGCTCCGAATACCCCGCCGAGAGCTGCCCCATAGTCGGCCGGGCAGGCCCGCACCCGCGGGCGGGCACCGAGTGGTTCACCACGCGCACCGGCCGCCCGCTCCCGGTGCTGTGGTCCACCCGCGCCCTGCCCGGCTCCGACTGCACCCTGCTGGCCTTCGAGGACGCCTCCGACCGCGTCGCCGCCGAGCACCAGCGCGACACCTGGACCCGTCGCGAAGTCGCCCGCCGCGCCGACGCCTTCGGCGGCCGCACCCGCTCCGCCTTCCGGGACGAACTGCTCCGCCAGGTCCACGAGCACTTCCGCGACCCCGGCTTCACCGTCGCCGCCCTGGCCAGGAACAACCACGTCTCGGTCCGCTCGGTGCAGGCGCTCTTCGCCGAATCCGGCCGCGCCCCCGGCGACGAGATCCGCCGCACCCGACTGGAATTCGCCCGCCGCCTCCTGGAACGCGGCGCAGCCGTCGGCACCGCCTGCTACGACAGCGGCTTCAGCGACCCCGGCACCTTCACCCGCGCCTTCCGTCGGCACTTCGGCCACTCGCCGACGAGCTTCCTGCGCGAGCTGGCCTGACGCCGGGCGCCCGGCTCGCGCGACCGCCGATATCCTCGGCCGCGCGGTCGGCCCGACCACTGCCTACCTGATTCATGGAGCCGCCTGCGAGAATCGAACTCGCGACCTTTTCATTACGAGTGAAGCGCTCTACCGACTGAGCTAAGGCGGCGTGCCTTTCGGCCAGGGCAGTCTATCGTCCCCGACCCGGGATCACGAAAACAGGTGGTCACTTCGTTTGGGCCTCGATGAGCGCGGCGACCATCGCGGCGACGGCGAAGCGCGGTTTGACGTTCAGGTCGAGCGCTTCGCGGCAGGCGAGGACGGCTTCGACGGAGCGGAGCAGCCCCTCGGGGGAGACGCGGTCGGCGAGGTCGTGGATGGGGTCGCTGAGGTCGGGGTGGGTGAGCGAGACGCCGGCGCGGACGGCGCCGAAGCGGACGGCGATGGCGTCGCGGTAGACGCCTGCGATATCGATCAGGGTGCGGTCGAGTGCGTCGCGGCCGGTGCGGGTGGCGCGAGATTTCTGGCGGCGTTCGAGATCTTTGAGCACGCCGGCCGAGCCGCGGGTGGCGCCGGCGGCGCCCTTGCCGGTGCCGCCAGCGCCGAGTGCGGTGGCGAGTTCCTCACGCTCCGGCTCGTCGCGGTCCGCGCTCATCTCCTTCGCCTCGTCGTCGGCGGCTTTGACCAGTTCGTCGGCGGCGGTGTAGCCGTTGCCGCGGCCGACGGCGCCGACGAGGGCGAGCGACTTCTTGCGGCGGGCCCGCGCCTCGGGGTCGGTGGCGAGCCGCCGGGCGCGGCCGACGTGGCCGCCGCTCACCGAGGCGGCCCAGTCGGCGGCGTCGGCGGGGAGGCCGTCGCGTTCCTTCAGTACCCGGGCGATGGCGGGCACCGAAGGGGTCACCAGGTGGACGTGTCTGCAGCGGGAGCGCAGCGTGATGGAGATGTCCTCGGGGTCGACGGTGGGGGCGCAGAGCAGGAAGACGGTGCGCTCGGGCGGCTCCTCGACCGCTTTGAGCAGGGCGTTGCCCGCGCCCTCGGTCAGCCGGTCGGCGTCCTCGACGACCACAACCTGCCAGCGGCCGGTGCTCGGCCTGCGGGCGGCGATCTGCACGATGTCGCGCATCTCCCTGACGCTGATGCTGAGCCCCTCCGGCACGATCCGGCGCACGTCGCCGTGCGTGCCGGCGAGCACGGTGGCGCAGGCATGACAGTGGCCACAGCCGACGATCCCGGGCGTCGTACACTGCAGGGCCGCCGCGAAGCACACGGCGGCCACCGACCGGCCGGAGCCGGGCGGGCCGGTGAACAGCCAGGAATGCGTCATGGCGCCGGACATCCGGCCCTCGCGGGCCGCGGTCGCGGCGGCGGTCAGCTCGGCCTCGACCGTTTCCTGCCCGACCAATCGATCGAAGACTCCCGCCACGGCAACCACCCTAGCCGGGGCCACCGACGCCGCGCCCCCACACGGCGGTCAGCCAGACGGCGCGCGCGGCGGCGAGCGCGCGCTCGACCGGAACATCGGCGGCGGGCACGCTCTCCTGCCGCAGCACCCCGATCGTCATGCTGAACAGCGCCGTGACCAGCGCGGGAATGTCGTCGACCGGCGGGGCGGCGCGGCCGGAGGCCACCTGGGCCTCGACGAAGCCGACCAGTTTGCGCACGAAGGCGCCGATGAAGTCGTCCCACATGGCGCCGAGCTGCGGGTCGCTGTCGCGCGCCTGCACGCAGGCGTTGAGCAGCGGGGCGTGGCGCTGCCAGACGGCGACGGCGGCGTCCAGCATGCGGCCGGTGAAGGCGTCGGGGGCCTCGGCGTCGCCGAAGGTGCTCAGCGCGGAAGCGCTTGCGCAGTACCACTTCTGGCGTGGGGTCGGGGCGCGCATGGGGCTCGCGGTTCCGGACACCGCCGCGGCGTTCCTCGGCTGGGCACTGGAGTACGAGCGGGCGCACTACGGGTACACCGAGGGCGGCCGGGCGCTGGTCGACCAGCTCTTCGCCGACTGGCGGGCCCGCTGGTTCCCCGGCCCGGCCGGGGCGATCGGCGGCGGCGTGCTGCGGCTGCTCATGGACGACCACCTGCGGGCAGCCCACCGCCTCGCCGCGCCGCCGCGCCCGCTCACCGTGATCGCCCCGGCGCTGCTGCGCGGGTACCTCGCGCTCCAGGCCGCCCGGCCGCACCGCCCGGAGCGCTCCTGGGTCGACCACTTCGCCGAACCCGGCGCGATCGATATCGCCGCCTACGGCCACCGGCCCGCGTCGGCGTAGCGACCGGACCACCGCCGGTCTACTCGCTGGCGCTGCGCGCGGCCGCCTTCTTCGCGGGCGCCTTCTTGGCCGGAGCCTTCTTCGCGGCCGTCTTGGCGGCGGTCGCCTTGGTCGCGGTGGTCTTGGCCGCCGTCTTCTTGGCCGGAGCCTTCTTGGCGGCCGCCTTCTTCGTCGTCTTCTTGGCCACCTTCTTCACCGGCCCGCGCGCCCGCCGCTCGGCGAGCAGCTCGGCGGCGCGCGCGTCGCTGATGCTCTCGACCTCGTCACCCTTGCGCAGGCTGGCGTTGGTCTCGCCGTCGGTGACGTACGGGCCGAAGCGCCCGTCCTTGATCACCATGGGCTTCTCGGTCACCGGGTCGGCGCCGAGTTCACGCAGCGGCGGCGTGGCCCCGGCCTGCCTGCCGCGCCGCTTGGGCTCGGCGTAGATCTTCAGCGCGTCCTCCAGCGAGACGGTGAAGATCTGGCTCTCGTCGGCGAGCGAGCGGGAGTCGGTGCCCTTCTTCAGGTACGGCCCGTAGCGCCCGTTCTGCGCGGTGATCTCCTCGCCGGAGGCGGGATCCTTGCCGACCACCCGCGGCAGCGAGAGCAGCTTCAGCGCCTCGTCGAGGGTGACGGTCGCGGGATCCATAGACTTGAAGAGCGAGCCGGTGCGCGGCTTGGCCGCGGCGGGCTTCTTCACCGTCTTCGTCGCCTCGGTCTTCTCCGGGGCGGGCAGCAGCTCGGTGACGTACGGGCCGAACCGGCCCTCCTTCGCCACGATCTCGTGCCCGGACTCCGGGTCGGTGCCGAGCGAGCGGCCCTCCTGCGGGGTCGCGAAGAGCTTCTCGGCGAGCTCGGGGGTGAGCTCGTCCGGGGGCAGGTCGTCGGGCAGGTTGGCCCGCTGCGAGACCGGGTCGCCCTCCGGGTCGTCCGGGTCGGTGACGAGCCGCTCCAGGTACGGGCCGAACCGGCCGACCCGGACCACGACGTCCCGGTCCTCGTCGTCGCGGAACAGGACGATCGAGTTGACCTCGCGGGCGTCGATCTCATCCAGCCGCTCGCCGACCATCCGCTTCAGCCCGCCGGAGCGCGCGACCGAGCCCTCGGCCCCGGTCTCGCCGCCGAAGTAGAAGCCTGCCAGCCAGTCGCCGCGGCGCTCCCTGCCGCCGGCGATGGCGTCCAGGTCGTCCTCCATGGCGGCGGTGAAGTCGAAGTCGACCAACCTGCCGAAGTGCGCCTCCAGCAGCCCGATCACCGCGAACGCCACCCAGGACGGGACGAGCGCGCTGCCGCGCTTGTAGACGTAGCCGCGGTCGAGGATGGTCTTGATGATCGAGGCGTAGGTCGACGGCCTGCCGATGCCGAGTTCCTCGAGCGTCTTGATCAGCGAGGCCTCGGTGTAGCGGGCGGGCGGGTTGGTGCTGTGCCCGTCCGGGTTCAGCTCGACCGCGGTGACGGCCTTGCCCTCGGTGAGCGCGGGCAGCCTGGACTCGGCGTCGTCGGACTGGCCGCCGGCCTCCTCGTCCACGCTCTCCACGTACGCCTTGAGGAAGCCGGCGAAGGTGATGGTGCGGCCGGAGGTGGAGAACACGCACTCCTCGCCGGTGCCCGCGTGCCCGGTGACCCGGACCGTCAGCGTGGTGCCCTTGGCGTCGGCCATCTGCGAGGCGACGGTGCGCTGCCAGATCAGCTCGTAGAGCCGGAACTCGTCGGTGTCCAGCCGCGAGTGCAGCTGGCCCGGGGTCGAGAAGGTGTCGCCGGAGGGGCGGATCGCCTCGTGTGCCTCCTGCGCGTTCTTCACCTTGCGGGTGAACTGCCGCGGGGTCGGGTGCACGTACTCGGCGCCGTAGAGCTGGGTGGCCTGCGCGCGCGCTGCGGCGATGGCCGACTCGGAGAGCGTCGTCGAGTCGGTGCGCATGTAGGTGATGTAGCCGTTCTCGTACAGCCGCTGCGCCACCCGCATGGTGCGCTCGGAGGTGAAGCGCAGCTTGCGCCCGGCCTCCTGCTGCAGCGTCGAGGTCATGAACGGCGGGTACGGCTTGCGCGTGTACGGCTTGGACTCGACCGAGCTGACGGTCAGGTCGACGCCGTCGAGCGACTCGGCGAGCCTGCGCGCGTGCGCCTCGTCGAGCACGACGACCCCGGCGGCCGACTTGAGCGCGCCGCTGGAGTCGAAGTCGCGGCCCGAGGCGACCCGGGCGCCGTCCACGCCGACCAGGCGGGCGCCGAAGATCCGCGGATTGCTCGCGGCCTCCTGCTCGCCCGCGTCCAGCTTGGCGGCGATATCCCAGTACTCGGCCGAGCGGAAGGCCATCCGCTCGCGCTCGCGGCGCACGATGACCCTGGTGGCCACCGACTGCACCCGGCCTGCCGAGAGCCGTGGCATGACCTTCTTCCACAGCACCGGGCTGACCTCGTAGCCGTACAGCCGGTCCAGGATGCGCCTGGTCTCCTGCGCGTCGACCAGGTCGCTGTCCAGATCGCGGGTGTCGGCGGCGGCGGCGCGAATGGCGGGTTCGGTGATCTCGTGGAAGACCATCCGGCGAACCGGAATCTTCGGTTTGAGCGTCTCCAGCAGGTGCCAGGCGATGGCCTCGCCCTCGCGGTCCGGGTCGGTGGCGAGGTAGAGCTCGTCGGCGTCCTTGAGCAGGCTCTTGAGCTCGGTGACCTTGGACTTCTTGTCCGGGCTCACCACGTAGATGGGCTCGAAGTCGTTGTCGACGTCGACGCCGAGCCGCGCCCACGGCTGCCCCTTGTACTTGGCTGGCACGTCGGCGGCGCCACGCGGCAGATCCCTGATGTGGCCGACCGAGGCCTCCACCGTGTAGTTGCGGCCCAGGTAGGGGGCGATCTTCCTGGCCTTGGTCGGGGACTCCACGATCACGAGACGACGCAGGGGCCGGCCCTGGTCGGCTGTACCGCGGTCTCGTGTTGCCACCGGCGACTCCACACCTTTCGTTCTCTACCCGCACGGCGCGTATACGCCAGGCGCGGTTGCAGTGGGCGGCGCGGAACGACCGTCGCCGCCAGAGACGTTTATACCCTCGGCCTGCACACCGCGAGCGCGGTGGAAATACCGAGCGTACGACCTCTCAGCGGTTCAGTATGCACCGAACCACGAGCGTGATGCTTCCGCGCCGGACGCGCCGGCCCTGCGAGCACCCCCCTGAGCAGGGTCCGCGACGGACCCGGACCTCCCCCGGAAACGGCTTCGTCCCTCACCTCCGTCGCCGGTGGTGAGGGACGAACGCTGATGCGTGGCTCAGCTGAGCGCGCGCACTCCGGTGGCCTGCGGGCCCTTCGTGCCCTGACCGACCTCGAATTCGACCTTCTGGTTCTCCTCGAGGGTACGGAAGCCGGCCCCCTGGATTTCGGAGTAGTGGACGAAGACGTCAGCGGAGCCGTCTTCGGGCGCGATGAAGCCGAACCCCTTCTCCGCGTTGAACCACTTCACAGTTCCCTGTGCCATTCTGTTCCTTCTCTTTCTTACCCGGAACGGCGGACAACTGGTTCGTCCACCGGGCCCGTTGAGACCGCTGTACTGTTGGTTTCCCCCTGCAGGAAAGCCCGAGCACACCGTTCGCAACTCGATCCTGCTGACGGTTTGGACTTTGGATCCGTCCCTCGAACACAGAAGCTTGCGACCAGGAACCAGTGAACCAGTGAACCATGTCCTTCACGAATTCAACAGCCGAGTTACCAGTAATTTGCAAAAAACTTGATCTTGCGAATGCGCAGGTGCGGAACCCATTGGTGGAATCCATACTCCAGGTCGGTTTGCCGGTCGATAACCAAGTCCGAGTACGGCAAACGGGCTGTGATGCAGGTCGCTATTTGGTATCGAATACACCCTCGACGGCACGCCGATACACACTGTTCACAGCGCCGGAGGCCGGAAGGGGCGGTTACGCATGAGTAGCAAGCAGCCCGCGGCGTGCGCGGCGCCCGAATTACCGCTGTCCTATGGTCGATCGTTGCTCAACCGTGTTCTGGTCAATGGTCCAGAATTCGACGGGCAGTTGACGCACGTGGCGGAGCTGCCCGCGCGGCCCGCGGCGCCGGATTCCTGGCCGGAATGGGCTCCGCCCGAGGTCATCGCCGCTTTCCGGGAGACCGGGGTGCCGGAGCCGTGGCGGCATCAGCGGCAGGCGGCGGAGCTGGCGTTCTCCGGCGCCGATGTCGTGCTGGCGACCGGGACGGCGTCCGGCAAATCGCTGGCCTATCAATTGCCGGTGCTCAGCACCCTGCACGACGACCCGCGGGCCACCGCGCTCTACCTGGCCCCGACCAAGGCGCTCGGCGCCGACCAGCTGCGCGCGGCGGGCGCGCTCACGCACACCGGTGCGCTGCGCGAGGTGCACCCGGGCGGCTACGACGGCGATACAACGCCCGACGTCAGGCAGTGGGTGCGGGCCAACGCGCGCTTGGTCTTCACCAACCCGGACATGCTGCACCTCAGCGTGCTGCGCTCGCATCAGCGCTGGGGGCGGCTGCTGCGCGGGCTGCGCTACGTCGTGGTCGACGAATGCCACGCCTACCGGGGCGTCTTCGGGTCGCACGTGGCGCTGGTGCTGCGCAGGCTGCGGCGGCTGGCCGCGCGCTACGGCGCCGACCCGACCTTCGTGCTGTGCTCGGCCACCGCCGCCGACCCGGCGGCCGCGGCGTCCCGGCTGATCGGGCGGGAGTGCGCGGCGGTGACGGAGGACGGCTCGCCGAGCGGGCCGCGCACCATCGCGCTCTGGGAGCCGCCGCTGCTCACCGGCGTGACCGGGGAGAACGGGGCGCCGGTGCGCCGTTCGGCCACCGGCGAGGCCGGCCGCTTCCTCGCCGACCTGGTGCTGGAGGGCGCCCGCACGCTGGCCTTCGTTCGCTCCCGGCGGGGCGCCGAGGCGACCGCGCTGGAGGCGCGCAGGCTGCTCGCGGCGGTCGATCCGGAGCTGGTGGGGCGGGTGGCGGCGTACCGGGCCGGGTACCTGCCGGAGGATCGCCGGGCGCTGGAGGCGGCGCTCTCCGAGGGGGAACTGCTCGGGGTCGCGACCACGAACGCGCTGGAGCTCGGCATCGACATCGCGGGGCTGGACGCCGTGGTGATGTCCGGCTTTCCCGGCACCGTCGCCTCCTTCCGGCAGCAGGCCGGGCGGGCGGGGCGGCGCACGCAGGGTGCGCTCGTCCTGCTCGTGGCCAGGGACGATCCGCTCGACACCTACCTGGTGCACCACCCGGAGGCGCTGCTCGGCAAGCCGGTGGAGGCCACGATCACCGACCCGCGCAACCCCTATGTACTCGGCCCGCACCTGCTCTGCGCGGCTTGTGAGCTGCCGCTCACCGAGAACGAGATCGACGCGCTCGACGCCCGCGCCGTGGTGGCCGAGCTGGTCGCCGACGGGCTGATCCGGCGGCGGCCGGGGCGGACCGCCGACGAACCCGCACGCTGGCACGTGACCGCGGGCAGCCAGCCGCACGACGGGGTGGATGTGCGCGGCGGCATCGGCGATCCGGTGGTGATCGTGGACAGCGAGACCGGCAGGCTGCTCGGCACCGCCGACGCCGGACGGGCGCTCGCCACCCTGCACCCCGGCGCCGTGCACCTGCACCAGGGCGAGACCTTCGAGGTGGAGGAGCTCGACCTGGACGAAGGCGTCGCCTTCGTCCGGGCGGAGGATCCCGGGTGGACCACGCACGCCAGGCAGACGACATCGATCGAGGTCGTGCACACCATCGACCAGCGGGTTTCCGGTCGCGTGGTGGCCTCGCTCGCCGAAGTCCGGGTGACCGGGCAGGTCGTCGGCTACCTGCGCACCCTGGCCGACGGCGCCGTGCTCGACCTGGTCGAACTCGCCATGCCGGAGCAGATCCTCCCCTCGGTCGCGGTGATGTACACGGTGACCCCCACGCTGCTTGACGCGGCGGGGATCGTCGACGTTCCCGGTGCGCTGCACGCCGCCGAGCACGCCGCCATCGGGCTGCTTCCACTCATCGCGACCTGCGACCGCTGGGACATCGGCGGGGTCTCGGTGGCCGAGCATCCGGACACCGGGCTGCCGACCGTGTTCGTGTACGACGGGCAGCCGGGTGGCGCCGGCTTCGCCGAGCGGGGGTACGCCGCCCTGGAGCGCTGGCTGGCGGCGACCAGGGATCTGGTCATCGCCTGCGAGTGCCTGGCCGGGTGTCCGTCCTGCGTGCAGTCGCCCCAGTGCGGGAGCGGGAACCATCCGCTGGACAAGGACGGCGCTGCTCGGCTGCTCGGTGCGGTACTGCGGGAGATCACCGGCGCAACGCCGATCCGTGACGGTGGCGACGCCGCCTCGTGACCGCTCCGCCACCGGCGCTGGGTCGAAGCTCGTCGTGCTCGCCCCAGCCGGTCGCCGAGCGGCCGTCGAGGGCGTCCAACGAATAAAAAGGATAGATTTCAGGTTAACTGGACTATTGCCACGTCATCCAATTGCGGTCGATTGGTTCTTTTCGTTCTGTTTCGATTGGTTCTCCGCACATTAGTGGGAGCGTTCGCATTTCCCGCAGAATCGCGATTAATTCACTCTGATCGCGACGGTCCCGAGGGTTGCGCAATAGCGCATCGTGATCACTCGATCTTGTCCGTCGGACCGGCGCGAGCAGCTGCGCTGGCGAATCGTGCACCGAACAGACCTAGCGGTATTCGCAGCTCCGCGACGACGGTCACATCCCATTGATCGACGGTGCACTCGCGCAGCCGGGTGCCCGCTCGCGCCGCGAGCTCGTCGGCCGCCGCGCAGCCCGCCACCGGCCCCTCGAGCAGCGCGCCCGCCGCCGCCAGCGCGGCCAGGTCGGCGGCGGACTGCACCCGGTGCCTGGCGGCGACGGCGGCGCCGAGCTGGGCGACCATCGCGGTCACCGTCAGCAGGGCGAGCAGGGCGAAACAGGCGATCACCGTCGCGCTGCCGCGCTCACGGTGGGCGCAGACGGCCCGGTCGGGCGCGTCACCACGACGGTGGGCGCAGACGGCCCGTTCGGGCGCGTCGCCACGCTCGCCTCGCGCGCTCGGAGCGGTCACACGGGCGCGCCTGCTGTGCGCCGGGACAGCAGGCACGCTCGCGCTGACGTGCGTCCTCACCAGCCCGACTCCGGCTCGACGGCCGCGACGGCCTCGGCCCGCAGCCGCAATCCGGGCAGCAGCGGCACCGACGCTGTGACCTGTGCGACGACCAGTGCGCCGTCCTGCCGCAGCGTGATCTCGGCGCCGGTCGGGGCGACCTGTCGCGCCCCGGCTTCGGCCTGCGGCCCGTCGCCGCGGGCGGCGAGCCGGGCGGCCTCGCGGGCGGCGTCGACACAGCGGACCTGTGCCGACGCCGCGAGCAGGGCTCCGAGGCAGAGCGCGACCACCGCGACCAGGGTCGCGATCGCGATTGCCGCCTCGACGGTGACGGCGCCGCGATCGCCGCGGAGCGCGACGGTCAGACCGTCGTCCGCAGTGCCCGATCGATGATGCCGGTGAGCGCGTCCAGGATATTGTCCCCGGTCACCACGGTGTAGAGCACCGCCCCGAAGGCCGCGGCGGCGATCGTTCCGATGGCGTACTCGACGGTCGACATGCCGTCGTCGGCGCCGAGTGCGTGCCGGAGCCGCGCGCGCAGCCCGGTCCGCTCCGATTCGGTCATCCCTCTCCCCTTCCTGTCCGGCGGGCGCCCCGCGCGCCCGCCCGTTCCTGTGCCGCCTCACAGCAGCCCGTTTCCGAGGACCCGGCCCGCCAGCCCGATCACCACCGGCACGATGCCGAGGCAGAGGAAGGCGGGGAGGAAGCAGAGGCCGAGCGGGCCCGCGATCAGCACACCCGCGCGTTCGGCGCGCGCGGCGGCCGCGTCCTCGACCGCTGCCCTGCGGTGGTCGGCGAGTTCGGTGACGGCGGTGGCGAGTGCCGCGCCGGAGCGGGCCGAGCGGCGGGCCAGCCGGGCGAGGGCGTCGATCTCCTCGGCACCGGGGCGGTTCGCGCACTCGGCGGCGGCGCGCTGCCACGCGGTGCTCGCCTCCGCGCCGAGTGCGAGTAGTTCCGCGGCGCGGCGCAGGGCCCCGGCCACGACGGGTGGTGCCGTCGGGGCCACGGCTCGGGCCGCGTTCGTCATCGGGAGCCCGGCGCGCAGGCAGGCGGCAAGGAGGTCGAAGACGGAGGCGCCCGCCAGCGGGTCGGCGGTGCTCTCGGCTTCGGGCTCCGCGTCGGGGCCGGGTGTGCGCAGTCGGCGCACACCCGGCGGCCGCGATGGCGTGGCCAGCAGGGCGAGTGCGAGCAGCAGCATGGGAGCGGGGATCAGTGCGCTGGTCACCACGCCACTCCTCGGAGTTCGGTGCCGGTCGAAGGAGCACCAGGCGGGGCGGTAGCGCCGGTCCGAGAACTGGCCGGGGTGCGGAGGGCAGTCATGGGAGTACCGATCGGGTGATGGCGTCGGTCCAGAGGAGACCTGCGCAGGCGAAGGTGGCGCCGAGGGGTAGGAGGATCGTTCCGGCGCCGGGGCCGAGGAGGACGTCGAGGGGTGCGGCGCCCATGAGGTGGCCGAGGGCGATGCCGAGAATCGGGAGGGCGGCGAGGACGGTGGCGGTGGCACGGGCGCCCGCCAGGGCCGCTGTGGTGCGACTGCGGAAGCGCTGGCGGGCGTGCAGGTCGGTGCGGGCGGCGGTGATGAGTTCGGCGAGGGCGAGGCCGTGTTCCTCGGCGATGCGCCACGCGGTGGCGATGCGGGCGAGTTCGGGGGCGATCGGGGAGGTGGGGCGTTCCAGGCCGTCGGCGGCGGAGCCGCCGAGCTTGCTGCGGCCCGCGGCCACGGCGAAGGCGGCGGCGGCTTCGCCGCAGGCGTCGGTGGCTGCGGACTCGGCGGCGGCGCCGGGGTGCGCGCCGACTCGCAGTTCGGCGACGACCAGTTCGAGTGCGTCGAGCAGGTCGGCGGAGCCGGTTTCCCGGGTGCGGTCGATGCGGGAGCGGCGGATCCGGAGCAGGACGGTGCACGCCAGAACGCCGGTGGCGATGGATGCGCCGACGCCGAGCAGGGCGGCTGCCGCGGTGGCAAGGAAGCAGACGGCCTCGGCGCGGTGGTCGGCGAGGATGATGCGAAGCCGCCCCTGGTGCCGACCACCGATGACTCGCCCCCGACCATCGACGCCTGTCGGCGAGCCGCTGATGCCGACCACTCCACCACTGCCTGTCGGCGAGCCGCTGATGCCGACCACTCCACCACTGCCTGCCATCGAGCCGCCGATACCGAGCGAGGACAGCCGCCGACGTGCGGCGGGAGGTGGCACCAGCAGCAGAGCGACTGCGAGGCAGGCGAATGCGGCGCTCACGTCCACCACCCGGTGACCCCGCGCTCGGCCAGCAGCGCGCTCAGGGCGGGGGCGCCGGGCGTCGGCCCGTCCTCGGCGCTCCACGCCGCCTCGATGCGGACCTCGGCATCGCCGCTCCTGCGCAGCACCCCGATCTCGCGCAACCCCCGCGATCCGTCGGCGCGCCGGTGCACGTGCAGCACCACCTGGACCGCGGCGGCGAGCTGGCTGTGCAGGGCGGCGCGGCCCATGCCGCCGAGTGCGGCGAGCGCCTCGAGGCGGGCGGGGACCTCGCGCGGTGAGTTGGCGTGCACGGTGCCCGCTCCCCCGTCGTGCCCGGTGTTCAGCGCGGTCAGCAGGTCGACGACCTCGGCGCCGCGCACCTCGCCGACGACGATCCGATCGGGGCGCATGCGCAGCGCCTGGCGCACGAGGTCGCGCACCGTCACGGCTCCCGCACCCTCTACATTGGCGGGGCGGGCGACGAGGCGGACCACGTGCGGGTGCGGCGGCGCGAGCTCGGCCGCGTCCTCGACGCAGATGATCCGTTCGCTCCGCGACACCGTGGCGAGCAGCCCGGAGAGCAGCGTCGTCTTCCCCGCGCCGGTGCCGCCGACGACCAGGAAGGCCAGCCGCGCCCCGATGATCGCGGTGAGCAGTTCCCGTGCCTCCGGGGCGACGGCGCCCGCGCGGGTGAGCGCGTCGAGCCCCTGGGTGGCCGGGCGCAGCACGCGCAGTGACAGGCAGGTGCCGCCGTGCGCGACCGGGGCGAGCACCGCGTGCAGCCGGACCCCGAAGGCGGCGCCGATTCCGGCCGCGTGGCCGGGGAGCTTGCCGTCGACCCACGGCTGCGCATCGTCGAGGCGCCGACCGGCGGCGAGCGCGAGCCGCTGCGCCAGGCGGCGCACCGCGGCCTCGTCGGGGAAGGTGACGCTGGTGCGCTCCAGCCCACCGCCGCGGTCGATCCAGACCGCGCCGGGGCCGGTGACCAGCACGTCGGCCACGGCCGGGTCGTGCAGCAGCGGCTCGAGCGCGCCCGCGCCGGTCATCTCGGTCTGCAGCAGCCGCAAGGCGCGCAGCAGGTCGGTGTCGCCGAGGACACCGCCCGCCTCGGCTCTGATGGCGGCGGCGAGCTGCTCCGGCTCCGGCGGGCCGGTGCCGGTGGCGAGCCGCTCCCTGACCCGGTCGAGCAGCGCGGCGGTGACGAGGGCGCTCACCGGCCGCTCCGCTCACCGAGTACGGCGAGGATGGCGTCGGCGGCCCCGGTGAGCGGGGTGCGGCGGCCGAGGCCGAGGCCGCCGCGCTCCAGCCGCCCGGCGAGCCCCGGTTCGGCGCGGATGGCGGCGAGCAGCGGGAGGTCGAGGGCACCGGCGATCTCGGCGCCGCGCAGGTTGCCGGGTGCGGGGCCGCGGATCACCAATCCCTGGTTCGGGTTCCGGCGGCGGATGGTGGTGGCGACGGCGCCCGCCGCCGCGAGCGCCCGCAACCGCGCGGGAACCACGAGGACGACGAGATCGGCGGCGTCCAGCATCTGCTCGGCATGCGGCCCCCGCTCGCCTGATATGTCACAGATCACGAGATCTCCTGCGGCGCGGCCTGCTTCGACGACGGCGTGGCTCGCGGCGGCGCCGATCGGGGCGGGCAACTTCCCGGCAGCGGGCCGGGCGCAGGAGAGCACGGCGAGGCCGGGCGCGGCGCTGGGCAGGGCGCTGTGCAGCGCGCTCGCGGCGACCCGCCCGTCTTCGATGGCGAGGTCGGCCCAGCGCGGCCCGGCCGCGGTTTCGATACCGAGCAGCAGGTCGAGGCCGCCGCCGAGCGGTGCGCCGTCGACCAGCACGGTGTGCCCGCGGAACTGCCGCGCGGCGGCGCGCAGGGCGGTGGCGGCGGCGAGGGTGGAGGCGCCGGCCCCGCCGACCGCGCCGGCGAGCGCGACGACGACGCCGTCGCCCGCGCGCGGCTCCGCGTGTTCAGCAAACTTCTGCACCAGCTCGACGGCCGCACCGGGCAGCGCGACCACCCGCTCGGCCCCGACGGCCGCGGCGGCCCGCCAATCCGGCAGCTCCGGTTCCCCCGCGGTGACCAGGACGACGCCGACCCGTCGCGGGTGCCCGGCCTCCGCGCAGCCGGTGGCCGCGGCGGTGTCGAGCACGACCAGCGGGGCCGCGCTCCAGGCATGTCTGCCGACCGGCGGCGTCAGCTCGGTGAGCGGCCGCTGGGCGGCTGCCGCGACCCGGCGCACCTCGGCGCGCAGGGCGCTCTCGGCCACCAGCGCAAGGGCGGGGGCGCCGCCACCGTTCTCGGTATCCATGCAGTTCAGCGTGGTGGAACCGGGGAGGCCGCGACAGCCACCGGCAACCGAATGTGGATAACTCCGAGCCTGTGGATAACTCGCCGACGGCCGCGGCGCGGAGACTCGGCGAAACCGGGTCACCCGGCTGGAAATAGAGGACGGCCCCAGCCGGGGGGGGAGGAGGCTGGGGCCGTCGGGGTTCAGCCCCGGGGGGTCGGGCTGAACACGCCTGGAACGAATCCCAGGTACTGGCCATACTACACCCACGATCGGCACCGGACGCAAGTCCGACATGCCACATTCTCCGCCGCCGTGTCGCCCCCTGAGCGGGGCGGGAGCCGCTCGCGCGCGGCCGTTCGGCGGCCTGGCAAACCCGCAGTGACACCCACCGCGCGCACACCGGCACACTCGCGCCCGGCATGCCTATTCTGGACCGATGACGGCCGACGACACCGCCCCGCGGAACGAGCCCCCGGTTCGGGCCGGGCACGTGGCCGCGTTCTTCGATCTGGACAAGACGGTGATCGCCAAGTCCAGCACGTTCGTGTTCAGCAAGCCGTTCTACGCCCAGGGGCTGCTGAACCGGCGCTCGGTGCTGGAGAGCAGCTACGCGCACTTCCTCTTCCAGCTCTCCGGCGCGGACCACGACCAGATGGAGCGCATGCGCGCGCACCTCACCAGCATGTGCGCGGGCTGGGACGTGGAGCAGGTGAAATCCATTGTGGCGGAGACGCTGCACGAGCTGGTCGAGCCGCTGATCTACGCCGAGGCGATGGATCTGATCGCCGATCACCGCATCCGCGGGCACGACGTGGTGATCGTCTCGGCCTCCGGTGAGGAGATCGTGGCGCCGATCGCGGCGGCGCTCGGCGCCGACCACGTGGCGGCGACCAGGATGGTGGTCGCGGACGGCCACTACACCGGCGAGCTGGACTTCTACTGCTACGGCCCCGGCAAGGTTGCCGCGATCGAAAAGCTGGCCGCCGACAAGGGTTACGAGCTGGCGCGCTGCTACGCCTACTCGGATTCGGTGACCGACCTGCCGATGTTGAGCGCGGTCGGGCACCCGACGGCGGTGAACCCGGACCGCTCGCTGCGCCGGGAGGCGACGGCGCGCGGCTGGCCGGTGCTGACCTTCTCGAACCCGGTGTCGCTGTGGTCGCGCTTCCCGAGCTCGTCCTCGACGGTGGCGGCCACCGCGGTGGTCGGACTCGGCGCGCTGGTGGCAGGCGCGCTCAGCTACCGGTTGCTGCGCAAGCGGTAGAAACAGCCTGGCAAATCCGCCGGTGGAAGCCCTTGATGTGAGGGCGGTCACAATGTAAGAATGGGTGCCACGGGAAGACGGAAGGCAAGGGCGGAGCCGGAAGAGAAGGCTCAGTCTCCCGACCCACCTTCCCCAGCACGGACGCCAGGTACCCACGCGGAGCGCGCCGCGAAAGGGCAGAAGCGTTGTGGGCCTGCGGGTTCCGGATTGGTGGCGGCGATGGCCTCGCACAGGTTGCGGGGATGAACCGCCGGAGTCCGGTCCATCCGCCGAGGCCGGAGAACACAACCCACCGAGCACGCTTGGTAGCCCGGTGATCCGTGCTCGCGGGCGGTGAGTCGATGCCGACACACCGCCCGCTTTGGTGTCCGGCTACTGTCCGGCAGCCGCGTCCGCGATCGAGGTGGCCTCGCGTGCGCCGTCTTCCAGTCCGCCGCAGCAGAAGATGACCCAGCCGCCGACGGCCTCCGGCTCGCCCGAGCCGAAGCCGGCGGCGGCGTCCCGGTAGGCCTGCCCGCGGCGCAGCCAGAACACCTCGGGCACGCCGAGCGCGTGCGGGTCGAGGCCGCTGGACACCGTGACCAGCCGGGCCGCGGCCCTGGCGACCAGCCCGTCGGCGGTGCCGAAGGGGCGCAGCCCGAGCAGCTCGCCGTGCACCACCGCGGCGAGCACCGGCGCGGGGGCGGTGGAGGTCAGCGCGATCTGGGCGAGCAGGTCGAGCCGTTCGGCGACCCCGGCATCGGCGCGCGGGCGGCCGAGCGCCGCCTCCTCGGTAAGGTCGGCTGCGGCGAGCAGGTGCAGCCGGGCCAGCGCCTGCAGCGGCGCCCGCTGCCAGGTGCCGGTCAGATTGCGCAGCGCGTCGCCGTCCAGCGCCTGCCCGACCCGCAGCGCGCCAGCCAGGATCGGGTCGTCGACCCGGCCGTCCACGCTGGGCAGGTCGGTGCTGCCGCCGTCGATGGCGGCCGACGAGCGGGCGGCGCGCACCGCGGCCTCGGCGGCGGTGGTCGGCCAGCCGCGCCGGTTGGTCTTGTGCCGGTGCACCGCGGCGAGCGCGTCGCGGGCGCGGTCGGCGGCCGCGCGGACGCCGGGCAGGTCGACGAGGGGCTGCAGCGGGTCGGTCACGGGATACGAGGCTACCGGCGACGCTCAGCCCACCCGCAGGTCCCGGCCGGGGATGGCGTCGAGCAGCGCGCGGGTGTACTCCTCGCGGGGGTTCTCGAAGACCTCGGCGGTGCTCGCCTCCTCCACCACCCGGCCGTCCCGCATGACCAGCACGTGGTCCGCGATCCGCCGGACGACGGCGAGGTCGTGCGAGATGAACAGGTAGCTGAGCCCGAGCTCGGCCTGCAGTTCGTCGAGCAGCTCCAGGATCTGCGCCTGGACCAGCACGTCCAGCGCGGAGACGGCCTCGTCGCAGACCACCAGCTCCGGCGAGAGCGCGAGCGCGCGGGCGATGGCCACCCGCTGGCGCTGCCCGCCGGAGAGCTCGTGCGGGTAGCGGCGCAGCACGTCGGCGGGAAGGGCCACCCGCTCGACCAGGTCGCGGACCCGCTCCGCGCGCTCGGCAGGCGTGCCGACCCGGTGCGTGCGCAGCGGCTCCTCGATCGCCCGCGCGATGGTGAAGAGCGGGTCGAGCGAGCCGTACGGGTTCTGGAACACCGGCTGCACCCGGCGCCGGAAGTCCAGCTCGGCGGCGCGATCGAGCCCGGTGACCGGGCGGCCCGCGAAGGTCACGCTGCCCGAGGTCGGCGCGAGCAGGCCGAGCACCAGCCGCGCGAGCGTGGACTTGCCGGAGCCGGACTCGCCGACCACCGCGGTGGTGGTACCGCGCACCACGCGGAAGGAGACGTCGTTCACCGCGTGCAGCGGCGCCGACCGCCACGGCACCCGGCCGCGCAGCGGAAAGGTCTTGACCAGGTGCTCCGCCACCACCACGTGGTCGGACGGCTCCGCGGATTCCGCCCTGGCCAGCACCGCGGCGCGTGCCCGCCGCACCGCACCGCGCCCGCTCACCAGTGCGGGCGCCGCGGCCACCAGCCTGCGCGTGTACGGGTGCTGCGGCTCGCGCAGGATGCGCTGCGCCGGACCGGATTCCACCACCCGGCCGCGGTACATCACCGCGACGTGCTCGGCGCGCTCGGCGGCCAACCCGAGGTCGTGCGTGATGAGCAGCACCGCCGTGCCGAGCTCCCCGGTGAGCCGGTCGAGGTGGTCGAGGAGCTGCCGCTGCACCGTGACGTCGAGCGCCGAGGTCGGCTCGTCGGCGATGAGCAGTTTCGGGCGGCAGGCCAGCGCCATCGCGATCAGCGCGCGCTGCCGCATACCACCGGAGAACTCGTGCGGGTACTGCCCGGCCCGGCGCGCGGCGTCGGGCAGCCCGGCCTCGGCGAGCAGCTCGACAGCCCGCTCGCGGGCGGCCTTCCCCGTGGCGATGCCGTTCGCGGTCAGCGTTTCGCGAATCTGGAAGCCGACCTTCCACACCGGATTCAGGTTGGTCATCGGGTCCTGCGGCACCAGCCCGATCCCGGTGCCGCGGAGCCCGACGATCGCGCGCTTCGAGGCGGTGGTGAGCTCGGTACCGTCGAACTCGATCGAGCCGCCGGTCACCCGGCCGGTGCCGGGCAGCAGGTCGATGACGGCGTGCGCGGTGGTCGACTTGCCCGAGCCTGACTCGCCGACCAGCGCGACCGTCTGCCCGGGGTACACCGCGAGATTCACCCCGCGCACCGCGGACGTCGTGCCGAAATCGACGTCGAGGTCGGAGATCCGCAGCAGCGGCCGGTCGCCGGTCATCGCACCCGCGCCCGCGGATCGAGCGCGTCGCGCACCGCGTCGCCGAGCATGATGAAGCTCAGCACCGTGACGGCCAGCGCGGTGGCCGGGTAGAAGAGGATCGGTGCGGTGCGGATCTCGCGCTGCCCGGTGGCGATGTCGCCGCCCCAGGAGACGATGGTGCGCGGCAGCCCGACCCCCAGGTAGGAGAGCGTCGCCTCGGTGACGACGAAGACCCCGAGCCAGAGCGTGGTCACCACGATGAGCGGGCCGGCCGCGTTCGGCAGGACGTGCCGGAGCAGCACCCGGAGCCGGGTGACGCCGAGCGCCTCGGCCGCCGTGACGTACTCGCTGTTCTTCGCCTCTAGCACCGCGCCGCGGGCGATCCGCGCCGCCTGCGGCCAGGTGAAGGCGGCCAGGATCAGGATCACCGTCCAGACCGTGCGCTGGGTGAGCAGCTGCATGAGCACGATGGCGGCCAGCATGAGCGGCAGCGCGTAGAAGATCTCCGCGATCCGGGAGACGATCGAGTCCAGCCAACCGCCGAAGAACCCGGCCAGCGCGCCGAGCGTGCCGCCGATCGCGACGAAGAGCAGCGTCGCGCCGAGCCCGGTGAGCACCGAGGCCCGCGCGCCGTAGACGGTGCGGGCGAAGATGTCGCAGCCCTGCCGGTCGAAGCCGAAGGGGTGGCCCGGCCCGCGCGGATCCATGCTGACATCGCCGTTGCAGTACCGCGGATCCTGGTCGGTGAAGAGCTCCGGGAAGGCCGCGACCAGCACGACGAGCACGATCAGCACCGCGGCGGCCAGGAAGACCGGGTTGCGGCGCAGCCTGCGCCAGGCGTCCAGCCAGACGCTGGTCGGGCCGCCGGCGAGCCGTACCCCGTCGGTGACAACGGGTTCGTCCTCGACGGGCGCGACGAAGTACTCCTGGCCGGGCCGTTCAGGCATAGCGGATCCTCGGGTCGAGCGCGGCGTAGAGCAGGTCGACCAGCAGGTTGGTGAGCAGGAAGATCACGATCAGCACGGTCACGAAGGAGACCACGGTCGGCGGCTCGACCCGGGTGATCGCCTGGTAGAGCGTGCCGCCGACGCCGGGGATGTTGAAGATTCCCTCGGTGACGATGGCGCCGCCCATCAGCGCGCCCAGGTCGGCGCCGAGGAAGGTGACCACCGGGATCATGGAGTTGCGCAGGATGTGCACGATGACGACGCGCCGCCGGGAGAGCCCCTTGGCGGTGGCGGTGCGCACGTGGTCGGCGATCATGTTCTCCGCCACCGCGTTCCTGGTCAGCCGGAGCACGTAGGCGAAGGAGAGCGAGCCGAGCACGATGGCCGGGACCAGCAGCTCACCGAGGCTCGCCCGGCCGGAGACGGTGACCGGCGCGATCCCCCACTTCACCCCGAGCAGGAACTGGGCGAGGAAGCCGAGCACGAAGACCGGGACCGCGATCACCACCAGGCTCGCCACCAGCAGCGTCGAGTCGAAAAGCCGGCCCCGGCGCAGCCCGGCGAAGAGCCCGAACAGCACCCCGAAGACGCCCTCGATCAGCACCGCGAGGAAGGCGAGGCGCAGCGTGATCGGAAAGGCGCGGGCCAGCTCCGCGCTGACCGGCCGCCCGGAGAACGAGGTGCCGAGGTCGAAGGTGACGATCCCCTTCAGGTAGAGCAGGTACTGCACCGGGAACGGCTGGTCCAGGTGGTAGCGGGCGCGCAGCTGCGCCTCCACCGCCGGGGTGAGCGGCTTCTCCCCGGCCAGCGCCTGGATCGGGTTGCCCGGGATCAGGAAGACCAGGGCGTAGACCAGCAGGGTGGCGCCGAGGAAAACCGGGATCATCTGCAGCAGCCGCCGCGCGACGTACCAGCCCATGCGCGGTTACTTCTCGATGTTCTCGAAGTCGAAGAGCCCGTTCCAGGCCAGCTCGGCGCGCTGCACCCGATCCGACCGCCCGGCCGCGGCCACGTAGTCGAAGACCGGGATGTCGGCCATGTCCCTGATCAGCAGGGCCTGCGCCTGCGCGATGATCCGGTGCGACTCGTCCTGGGTGGGTGCGGCCAGCGCGGCGTCGAGCAGCCGGTCGAGCTCGGGGTTGTCGTAGTCGACGTTGTTGGTCTCCGAGTAGCTGTAGTACTGCGAGGTCAGGAACTGCAGCATGGACGGGTAGTCGCCCTGCCAGCCGTAGCGGAAGGCGGTGCCGATGGTGCCCGCGTTCACCTCGTCGCGCACGTTCTTGAAGGTGGGCAGCGCGCGGCCGACCGCTTCGATGCCGAGCGTGTTCTTGACGCTGTTCGCCACGGCGTCGATCCAGGCCTGGTGCCCGCCGTCGCTGTTGTAGGTGATCTCGTATCGGCCGGACCACGGCGCGATGGCGTCGGCCTGCGCCCAGATCCGGCGCGCCTCCTCCGGGTTGTACCGGAAGACCTCGGCGCCGGGCAGGTTGCCGTCGAAGCCGGGCAGCGTGCTCGCGGTGAAGTCGCGGGCCGGGATCCTGGTGCCGTTGAAGATGTTCTGCGCGATCTGCTCCCGGTTGATCGCCATCGAGATGGCCCTGCGGCGCAGCAGCCCCTCTTCGCCGCCGAAGTGCGGCACCGTGGTCTGCACGCCGATGTGCTGGTTCTGCGCGGTGGGCTTGGTGATCGCGCGGTCGCCGAGATCCTGCTGGTAGGTGCCGAGCGCGCTGTCCGGCACGGTGTCGAGCGCGTCCAGGTTGCCCGCCTGCAGGTCGGCGTAGGCGGTGTCGAAGGACTGGTACATGACGAAGCGCAGCCCCTTGTTCTTCGCCGGGCGGCCGCCGGGGTAGTCCGGGTTCGGCTTCAGGTCGATCTGCACATTGTGCTGCCAGGCTCCCGCGTCGCTGAACATGTACGGGCCGTTGCCGATCGGGTTCTCACCGAACGCCCGCATGTCCCGGAAGGCCGCCTCGGGCAGCGGGTAGAAGGGGGCGTAGCCGAGCTGGGACTCGAAGTCGATCGACGGCTGCTTCAGCTCGACGGTGAAGGTGCGGTCGTCCACCACCTTCAGCCCGGCCATGGTGGTCTGCGTCGGGTTCTCGGCGGCCACCTCGTCGAAGCCGACGATCGGGGTGAAGACGTAGTTCTGCAGCTGGGCATTGGTGCTCAGCGCGCCGTAGTTCCAGGCGTCCACGAAGGACTTCGCGGTGACCGGGGTGCCGTCGGTGAAGGTCCAGCCCGGTTTCAGGGTGATCCGGTAGCTGCGCCGGTCGGCGGTCTCGATGGACTGCGCCAGCTCGTCGTGCGCCTCGCCGTCGGCGTCGTAGTACTTGAGCCCGGCGAAGAGCCGGTCGACCACACGGCCGCCCTGGTTCTCGTTGGTGTTCGTGGGGACCAGCGGGTTCTGCGGCTCACCGCCGTTGACGGTGACGAACTCGGTGTCCGCCGAGCCGCTGGAGCAGGCGGTCGCGGCGAGCCCGAGCGCGAGCACGCCGGCGGCCAGCAGGGCGGTGATTCGTGTCGATCGCAACGCATCTCCCCATTTCGCGGTGATCGAGAACTTGGTCATGGACAGTATCGACACGGGCCGCACTTGTCAGGGCAACTACTGTCGATGCCGAGCGAACCACGGAAGGGCGAGACGAGATGACCGAGAATCCGGAACACCAGGCCTCCTACGCACCGTCCGCGGAGTTCGTGGCCTCGGCCAACGCGGGCACCGAGCTCGCCGAGCTGGCGGCGGCGGACCGCCTCGCCTTCTGGGCCGAGCAGGCCGACCGGCTGCACTGGGAGCAGAAGTGGACCGACGTGCTGGACTGGTCCGGCGCGCCGGTGGCGAAGTGGTTCGTCGGCGGCAAGCTCAACGTCGCCTACAACTGCGTCGACCGGCACGTCGACGACGGCCACGGCGAGCAGGTCGCCATCCACTGGGAGGGCGAGCCGGGCGATTCCCGCGACATCACCTACGCGGAGCTGCGCGACGAGGTGAGCCGCGCGGCCAACTACCTCACCGAGCTCGGGCTGGAGGCGGGCGACCGGGTCGCCATCTACATGCCGATGATCCCCGAGGCGATCGTGGCCATTCTGGCCAGTGCCCGGCTGGGGCTGACCCACTCGGTGGTCTTCGCCGGTTTCTCCCCCTCGGCGCTGCGGCAGCGCGTGGACGACGCCAGCGCGCGGCTGGTGATCACCACCGACGGCCAGTGGCGGCGTGGCAAGGCGGCCCCGCTCAAGGAGGCCGTCGACGAGGCGCTCTACGCGAACGGCGATGTGCCGCACAGCGTCGAGCACGTGCTGGTGGTGCGCCGCACCGGGACCGAGGTGCCGTGGACCGAGGGCCGTGACCTGTGGTGGCACGAGACGGTCGCGAACGCCGACCCGCACCACGAGCCGCAGGCCTTCGACGCCGAGCACCCGCTCTTCATCCTCTACACCTCCGGCACCACCGGGAAGCCGAAGGGCATCCTGCACACCAGCGGCGGCTACCTCACCCAGGCCGCCTACACCCACCACTACGTCTTCGACCACAAGCCGGGGCAGGACGTCTACTGGTGCACCGCCGACATCGGCTGGGTCACCGGGCACAGCTACATCGTCTACGGGCCGCTGGCGAACCGGGCGACGCAGGTGGTCTACGAGGGCACCCCGAACTCCCCGGACGAGCACCGGCACTGGCAGATCGTGGAGAAGTACGGCGTCAGCATCTACTACACCGCGCCGACGCTCATCCGCACCTTCATGAAGTGGGGCAGGCAGATCCCGGACGCGCACGACCTGAGCTCGCTGCGCGTGCTCGGCAGCGTCGGCGAGCCGATCAACCCCGAGGCCTGGCGCTGGTACCGCACGGTGATCGGCAGCGGGAAGACCCCGATCGTCGACACCTGGTGGCAGACCGAGACCGGCGCCATCATGATCTCCCCGCTGCCCGGCGTCACCGCGGCCAAGCCGGGCGCCGCGCAGACCCCGCTGCCCGGCATCTCCGCCCTGGTCGTGGACGAGGAGGGCAACCCCGTCGTGCTCGGCGAGACCGAGGCCAACGGCTACCTGGTGCTTGACCAGCCCTGGCCCTCCATGCTGCGCGGCATCTGGGGCGACATGGAGCGCTACCAGGCCACCTACTGGGACCGGTACGCGAAGCAGGGCTGGTACTTCGCCGGCGACGGCGCCCGGCTCGACCCGGACGGCGACCTCTGGGTGCTCGGCCGGGTGGACGACGTCATGAACGTCTCCGGACACCGGATCTCCACCGCGGAGGTGGAATCCGCGCTGGTCGGACACTCCGGCGTGGCCGAGGCGGCCGTGGTCGGCGCCACCGACGACACCACCGGGCAGGGCATCGTCGCCTTCGTCATCCTCACCGCGACCACCGAGAACACCGGTGACGCGCTGGTGAGCGAGCTCAAGGCGGAGGTATCGCGGGAAATCAGCCCGATCGCGCGGCCACGCGAGATCCACGTGGTGCCCGAGCTGCCGAAGACCCGCAGCGGCAAGATCATGCGCAGGCTGCTGCGCGATGTCGCCGAGGGCAGGGAGCTCGGCGACACCAGCACCCTGGTCGACCCGTCGGTGTTCGAACAGATCCGGGCGGACAAAGCCTGAGGAGCCGACCGGCCCGGAGCGACGTCAGCGACGGCGCTCCTGGGTTCGGCGCTAGTGTTGCCGCGTGAGCGTGTCCATTCGCGCGCCGGGGAACCGGTGCGCTGGAATGGGACAGCGCGGGTATGAGTACAGCGAGAGCCGGGACAGGGAGAAGGGTCGACCAAGTGAGCTTCACACAGGGCGGTAACGGAAACGACGCGCAGCGCGGCCGGTCGGTCACCGCCATCCCGCTCTCCGACGCCGACCCGGTCGGCTCGGCCAGCTTCGGCAGCCTGGTGCGCGATGCCACCGAGCAGATGTCGACGCTGGTGCGCGCCGAGGTCGAGCTCGCCAAGGCCGAGGTGACGGCGGAGGTCAAGAAGGGGCTGCAGGGCAGCGTCTTCTTCATCCTCGCGCTGACCGTGCTGCTGTTCAGCACCTTCTTCTTTTTCTTCTTCGTCGGCGAGCTGCTCGATGTCTGGCTGGCGCGCTGGGCCGCCTTCCTCATCGTCTTCCTGATCATGGTGCTGGCGACGGCGGTGCTCGCGCTGCTCGGCTATCTGCGGGTGAAGAAGCTGCGGGCGCCGGAGAAGACCATCGACTCGCTGAAGCAGGCCAAGACGGTACTGCCGGGCGGGTTCGGCGCGAGCCACGACGAGCCGAAGGCGCTCCGCAGCTGACCGACTAGGCTTCCGGGCGTGTCGGCGACCTTTCCCCCTGACCCGTCCAGCGTCCGCTACGCGGGCCCGTGGACGCACCGGGACGTCCGCGCCAACGGCATCCGGCTGCACATCGTGGAGGCGGCGCCGGAGCGGGTCGACGCCCCGCTGGTGCTGCTGCTGCACGGCTTCGCCGATTTCTGGTGGTCGTGGCGGCACCAGCTGACCGCGCTCGCCGATCTCGGGTACCGCCCGGTCGCGGTCGACCTGCGCGGCTACGGCGACTCCGACAAGCCGCCGCGCGGCTACGACGGCTGGACCACCGCCGGTGACATCGCCGGGCTGATCCGCGCGCTCGGGCACTCCGACGCGACCCTGGTCGGGCATGCCGACGGTGGGCTCGGCTGCTGGACGACGGCGGTGCTGCACCCCCGGCTGGTGCGCTCGATCGCGCTGGTCGGCTCGCCGCACCCGGCCGCGCTCAAGCGCTCGGTGCTGCGCGACCGCAGGCAGCGGCGGCTCTGGCTGCCCGCCTTCCTCCGCTACCAGCTCCCGCGCTACCCGGAGCGGCTGCTCACCAGGGACGACGGTGCGACGGCCGAGCGGCTGCTGCGCACGCGCGCGGGCGCCGGGTTCACCGCGGGGCCGGAGTTCGCCGACACCGCCGAGCGGCTGCGCAACGCCATCCGGATCCCAGGCACCGCGCACTGCGCGCTGGAGTACCAGCGCTGGGCCTTCCGCAGCCAGTGGCGGCCGGACGGGCGGCGGTTCATGGCGACCATGCGCGAGCCGGTCCGGATCCCGGTGCTCGCGCTGCGCGGCGAGCACGACCCGTACATCCTGCCCGCCACCTTCCACCGCGGCCGCGCGCTCGCGCCCGAGCGGCGGCTGGTCTCGGTGCCGGGGGCCGGGCACTACGCGCACCAGGAGAACCCGGAGTTCGTCACCGCCGAACTGGCCAAACTGCTCGGTTGACGGTGGCTCGCCACCGGACCGGCCAGCGGCAAGGCGAGCGCTGGCCGGGCTGCTCGGTCAGCTCAGCACGCAGGCGCCGGTGTCGACCGGGCTCGCCACCGTCGGCGCTGCGGCCAGCTCGGCGGCGACCTCGTCCAGGGTGAGCACGTAGCCGGTGTCGTCGTCGGTCACCGCGGCGCCGAAGACGATTCCGAGCACCTGCCCCCTGGTATCGACCAGCGGGCCGCCGGAGTTGCCCGCGCGCACCTGGCCGCGGACCGTGTAGACCTCGCGCTCCACCGTGCCGTTCCGGTAGATGGTCGGGCCGGTGAGGTCGAGCGTCTCCCTGACCCGTGCCGCGCTGGCCGTGTACGGCCCGCCGCCGGGGTAGCCGAGCACGATCGCGCTGTCCCCCGGCCGCGCCGCACTCGGCGCCTGCGGCACCACCGGCGCCTGCAGCCCGGGCACCCGGAGCACCGCGACGTCCTTGGACGGGTCGAAGAGCACCACCTCGGCGTCGATCGGCCCGCGCGGCGTGTCCACCGCGACGCTGGTGGTGCCCGCCACGACGTGCGCGTTGGTCATCACCCGCTCCGGCGCGATCACGAACCCGGACCCCTCGAGCGCGCGCTGGCAGCTCGGCGCCACGCCCCGGATGCGGAGCACGCTCTGCTGCAGCGAGGCCGCGACCGGGCTCGCGAGCACCCCGGCGTCCGGCGGTTCGGCGGCCGCGATCGGGGTGCGGCCGAAGGGGCCGATCACGTCGGGCAGGCCGGAGGTGTTGAGCAGCTGGGAGAACTCGTTGGGCAGCTTGCGCAGCCAGTTCGGCGCGACCTGGTTGACGTCGGCGAGCACCCGCGAACCGTTGATCGCGGTCGCGACGGCCGGCTGCGACGAGGTGGCCAGCGGCAGCGCCAGCAGCCAGGCCGTCACCAGCACGGCGACCGCCTGCAGCACCGCGCCGACCGCGCTGTCCACCCCGCGCGCGACCGGGTTGTGCATCCCGCTGCGCGCGGCCCGGCCGAGCACCATGCCCGCGACCTCGCCGACGATCACCAGCACCACGATGAGCAGCACGCCCGCGAGCACCCGCGCCCTGCCCTCGTCCACGTGCAGCAGCAGGTGCGGCGCGATCAGGATGCCCGCGACCGCACCGAGCACGACGCCGAGGAAGGCGAGCGCGGAGGAGACCGCGCCCTGCCGCCAGCCGGACGAGGCGGCGAGCAGCGCGAGCAGCAGCACGGCCAGATCGAGCCAGCCCGACGGACTCACAGCTCCATCCCCACGCTGGCGAGCGCGGCCTCCAGGTCGCGCACGTCGGAGCGGTCCCACTCCAGCTCCCAGCCCGCCGAGGTGATCAGCCCGGCCAGGATGCCGCCGGTCAACCCCCAGACCAGCATGTTGTCCACGAGGAAGGCCGGGCTCCGGTAGCCGAGCCCGCTGCGCACCAGGAACCGGTTGGCCGGGTCGAGCAGCTCGGCCATCGGCACCCGGACCACCCGCTCGGTCTCGCTGCGGTCGACGACGCCGACCGGGCTCGGCTCGCGCCAGTAGGCGACCACCGGGGTCACGTCGAAGCGCGAGGGCGGCACGAAGAGCGCGGGCAGCAGGGCCAGCGGGGCGACGCCCGCGGGGACCAGCCCGGTCTCCTCCTGCGCCTCGCGCAGCGCGGTGTACACCGGCCCCGAGTCGCCGGGGTCGACGCTGCCGCCGGGGAAGGCGATCTGGCCGCGGTGCTGCCGCATGGTGGCGGCGCGCTGGGTCAGCAGCACGTCGGCGTCGGCGGGCAGGCCGCCGGGGGCGGCGGGGTCGGGCTCGGGCGAGCCCGCGAAGAGCACGAGCACGGCGGCCTGGCGCGGCTTGCCGGTGATGGTCATGGCCCGGCGCAGGGTTCGGGCCAGGCTCAGGGTGTCGCCGGAATCGGGCGCGGGCGGCACGGTGGTGGCGCGCAGCCACTCCGGAGCCGCGGCGGGGTCCGGGTCGGGCGCGGTGAAACCCTGGTTGTCCGGCGATCCGGAGGCGGGCACGCTCATGGGACTACCTGTACCAGCACAACGTGCACCGACCCAGCCATTCCTGACCCGCTCATACCAGAACTCCCAGTTCGCCTGCGACAGTCCGCGCGACGTCGTCGGTGTCGGTGAAGCTGCGCACCACGACGTCGGCGACGGTGCCGTCCGCGCGCAGCAGTACCGAGATCGGCAGCACCGCCGGTGCGCCGACCGCGTTCCGCAGGGCGGCACCGGGGTCGAGCACGCCGGGCAGCGTGACGCCGAGACCGGTGAGCCGGCTGAGCGCGAACGCCTCCTCCGGGTCGCTGTGCACGGTCAGCACGGTCATCCTGTCACCCGCCCGCCCGGCGAACTCCTGCAGATGGGGCAGTTCCTTCGCGCAGGGCGCGCACCAGTAGGCCCACAGGTTCAGCAGCGCGGGTTTGCCTGCGAGTGCGGCGCGCAGGTCGACGGGGTTGCCGTCGGCGAGGCAGGTGAGGTTCAGCCCGGCGAGCGGTCCCGCGTCCCCGGCTGCTCCGGTGCCCGCGGGCACGGATTCCGCCGGCCCGGCATTGCTGGACGGCGCCGCTGCCGTTCCGGCCCCGTCGGGCCGCGCGGGCGCGCCCGGCGGCCGCGGGCACGGGATCAGCCCGGCCGCCGCGCGCTCCTCGGGCGACGCCGCCGCGGCGGGCGCCTCCCGACCGGCCCCCGGCGAGTCCGCGCTACGCGGCCACAGCGCGACGACCGCCGCCACCGCGACGATCACCGCGACGAGCGCGAGACGGGCGGCGACCGGCCACCGCGTCACCGGCCGGCCAGTTCGAGCAGGTGCGGCGCCTCCGGCCCCTTCACCAGCTTGGCGGCCACCTCGGGATCGGTCGGGCCCGCGCCGTAGGACGGGCAGTCCTTGGCGAGCAGACAGGCGCCGCAGGCGGGTTTGCGGGCATGGCACACGCGCCTGCCGTGGAAGATCACCCGGTGCGAGAGCATGGTCCACTCTTTGCGCTCGATCAGCTCCCCGATCGCGTGCTCGACCTTGACCGGATCCTCCAGCTCGGTCCAGCCCCAGCGCCGCACCAGCCGCCCGAAGTGCGTGTCGACGGTGATGCCGGGAATGTCGAACGCGTTGCCGAGGATGACATTGGCGGTCTTGCGCCCGATTCCGGGCAATTGCACCAATTCGTCCAGGGTGTGCGGAAGTTCGCCGTCGTGTCGCTCCAGCACCGCCTGCCCGAGCCCGATGAGCGAACTGGTCTTGTTCCGGAAGAAGCCGGTCGGCCGGATGAACTCCTCCAGCTCGGCGCGATCGGCCTCCGCGTAGGCGCGGGCGTCGGGATATCTGACGAAAAGCGCGGGAGTGGTGAGATTCACTCTCTGGTCCGTGCACTGGGCGGAAAGAATCGTCGCAACCGCCAATTCGAGCGGCGTCCGGAAATCCAGTTCACAGTGCGCGTCCGGAAAGGCGACGGTCAGCGTGCGATACATCCGCCGCGCCCTCCGTACGAGGCCCAGCCGTGTTTCCGCCTGTCGCGCCCTGGCTTTGCGGCGCGGCGCGGCGCCGCCGCCCGGCGTCGCCGCCGCCCCGGCCGTGGCGCTGGCGGAACCGTCGGCTGCGGCGGTGGAGGCGGGAGAACGCACGCGTCCACCATACGGAACCGCCCGACACTGTTGCCCTGCCAGTTCTCCCGCCGTGTTCCATCTGAGACCTCGACCGTGTTTACTGCTCGTCATGCAAGGACTCGCTGTGGTGCTCTTCCCAGTGGCGATGATGCTGTTCGCACTCGGCATGGAGCGGTTCGAGAGCCGCCTCCGCAAACTCGTCGAACCCGACGAGGAGGTCCAGCAGTACCTGGACAAGGCAAGCAATGCCGAGGTCAGCGAGCTGACCAAGCTGGGTCTCCCCGCCGCCGTCGCACGGATGCGCAAGCGCCGCTCGCGCACCGAGGAACTCGACGTCGCCAGGGCGAGCTGAGCTCATCCCACCCCGCGTCCGGCCCGAGTGAGCCGGTCGCGCGGCCTTATCCATCACTCGTTCCGTCGGCGTCCCGCAATCCGCTCTTTACGTGGTGTCTGTCACTGTCCGAGCCTCCCTCCGCGTAGACTCCGCTGGTGGCCGGGTCGATTCGGTCCCGGTACGGAAGCCATTCCCCAAAGGAGCACATTCGTGGACGAGGCCCTCGCCAGAGCAGGCATCTTCCAGGGCGTCGAGCCCACTGCGGTGGCCGCCCTCGCCAAACAACTCCAGCCCGTCGACTTTCCGCGCGGTCACATCATCTTCAACGAGGGCGAGCCCGGCGACCGGCTGTACATCATCACGACCGGCAAGGTGAAGATCGGCCGCCGCTCGCCGGACGGCCGGGAGAACCTGCTGACGATCATGGGCCCCTCCGACATGTTCGGCGAGCTCTCCATCTTCGATCCCGGCCCGCGCACCTCGACAGCGACGACGGTCACCGAGGTCCGCGCCGTCACCATGGATCGGGACGCGCTGAAGGCGTGGATCGACCAGCGCCCGGAGATCGCCGAGCAGTTGCTGCGGGTGCTCGCCCGTCGCCTCCGGCGCACCAACAACAACCTGGCTGACCTGATCTTCACCGACGTCCCCGGTCGCGTCGCCAAGGCGCTGCTGCAGCTCGCGCAGCGCTTCGGCACCCAGGAGGCGGGCGCCCTGCGGGTCACCCACGACCTCACCCAGGAGGAGATCGCGCAGCTCGTCGGCGCCTCCAGGGAGACCGTGAACAAGGCGCTCGCCGACTTCGCGCACCGCGGCTGGCTGCGACTCGAGGGCAAGAGCGTGCTCATCTCCGATTCGGAGCGGCTGGCCCGCCGGGCCCGCTGACCCGGACCAGCACAGCAGACAGCGCGCCGATGCGTAACCCGCACGGCGCGCTGTGCTGTGTCGTCAGTTGGTGCGCAGGTAGTCCAGCTGGGCCTGCACCGAGCTGCGGGCCGCCGGCCAGAGTTTCTTGTCGACGTCCGCGTACACCTTGCGCACGACCGCCATCGGCCCGGCATCCTCGCCCAGCTCGATGAGCGCGGCGCGCACCTGCTCCAGCCGCTGGTGCCGGTGCTCGATGTAGTAGCGCAGCACCGGGCCCAGGTCCGGGTGGTCCGGCCCGTGCGCGGGCAGCAGCGGCCGCCCGTCGCCCGCGGCGAGCAGCCGGTCCAGCGAGGCCAGGTAGTCGGCGAGCGCGCCGGGGCGGCTCTCCAGCACCGTCGTCCCTGAGCCGAGCACGGTGTCGCCGGAGAGCACCCCGTCCGCCAGCACGAAGCTCACCGAGTCGGTGGTGTGCCCCGGCGTGCCGAGCACCTCGATGCGGAGCCCGGCCACCTCGATCACCTCGCCGTCGGCCAGCGCGGCCTCGGTGCCGCGCAGGAAGGTCGGGTCCTTGGCGCGCACCGTCGTCCCGGTCAGGTCGACCAGCCGATCGATGCCGCCGGTGTGGTCGTGGTGGTGGTGCGTGATCAGGGTCAGCGCGATCGCGCCGCCGGTGGCCTCGGCGATCGCGTCCACGTGCGCCCTGTCCTTCGGGCCCGGATCGACCACCACGTACTCGGCGCTCTCCGGGGCCTTCAGGAGCCAGGTGTTGGTGCCGTCCAGGGTCATCTGGCCGGGATTGTCGGCGAGCAGCACCGACGCGTTCGGCGTCACCGTGCGCAGCTGCCCGTAAGCGGGATGGGTCAGGGTCATGGCACTTCCCCTAGTGATTCGGCCGCGAATCGGATCGATTCGCCTGTCAGCGGACCTCGGCGATCAGCTCCACCTCGACCGGGGTGTTGCGGGGCAGCTCGGAGACGCCGACGGCGGAGCGCGCGTGCGCCCCGGCGTCGCCGAACACCGCGCCGAGGAACTGCGAGGCGCCGTTGATCACCACCGGCTGGTCGCCGAAGCCGGGCGCGGAGGCGACGAAGCCGACGACCTTCACGATCCGCACGACCTCGTCCAGCCCGACCAGGTCGTGCACCGCGGCCAGCGCGTTCAGCGCGCAGAGCCGGGCGGCCTCGGCGGCCGCCTCGACGGTCACCTCGGCGCCGACCTTCCCCTCGACCACGAGCTTCCCGTCCACGAAGGGCAGCTGGCCGGAGGTGTAGACCAGGTTGCCCGAGCGCAGCGCGGGCACGTAGGCGGCGACCGGCGCGGTGACCGGCGGCAGCGTGGTTCCGAGCTTGGCCAGGTTCTCCCGCCAGGGGGTCACGGATTCGGCCACGGCTACTTCGCGCGCTTGAGGTAGGCCACGTGCTGCTCGCCGGTCGGGCCGGGGAGCACCGTCACCAGCTCCCAGCCGTCGGTGCCCCACTGGTCGAGGATCTGCTTGGTCGCGTGCGTCAGCAGCGGCACGGTCGCGTACTCCCACTGGGTGATTTCGCTCATGCGCAGAGCGTAACGGGACGCCGCCGACGGGGGCAGACATGGCTCCGCCCCTGATCGGAAGTCCGTGATCGGGACATCTTGTACCCATTCGACCCGCCGGTGGCGCATCACACGGACGGACCGGTCTCCCGGCCTATAGGCTCGCTGGGGTGGAAACACCAACAGCAGCGCCGACGACGGGCTGGCCGGAGCGGGCGACCCGCGCCCGGTTGCACTACGTCTCCGGCAAGGGCGGCACCGGCAAGTCGACGGTCGCCGCCGCGCTGGCACTGGCGCTGGCCAGGGGCGGGCGCCGGGTGCTGCTGGTCGAGGTGGAGAGCAGGCAGTCCATCGCCCAGCTGTTCGACCTGCCACCGCTGCCGCCCACCGAGACCAGGATCGCCACCGCGGACGGCGGCGGCGAGGTCTGGGCGCTCGCGCTCGACATCGAGCACGCCTTCCTCGAGTACCTGGACATGTTCTACAACCTCGGCTTCGCCGGCCGGGCCATGCGCCGGATGGGCGCCATCGAGTTCGTCACCACCATCGCGCCCGGGCTGCGCGACGTCATCCTCACCGGCAAGATCAAGGAGTGCGTGATCCGGGTGGATCGCGGCACCGGCGAGCGGGTCTACGACGAGATCGTGGTCGACGCCCCGCCGACCGGCCGGATCGCGAGCTTCCTCGACGTCACCAACGCCATGGCCGAGATCGCCCGCGGCGGCCCGATCGCCGCGCAGGCCGAGGGCGTCTCCAAGCTGCTGCACTCCGACGAGACGCTGATCCACCTGGTGACGCTGTTGGAGGCGCTCCCGGTACAGGAGACGGCCGACGCCGTCGCCCAGCTCACCGCGGAAGACCTGCGCATCGGCACCGTCGTGGTGAACCGGGCGGGGCAGGGCTACCTGCCCACCGAGCTGCGCGACGCGGTCGCCGACGGCGAACTGGACCGGGACGAGCTGCGTTCCGGCCTGGCCGCCGTCGGCATCACCCTGCCGGACGCCGACTTCGACGGCCTGGTCACCGAGACCGTCGAGCACGCGGCCCGGCTGCGCGCCCAGGACAACAGCGCCACCGAGCTGGCCGAGGTGGACGTGCCGCAGCTGTACCTGCCCGCGCTGACCGACGGCATCGACCTCGGCGGGCTGTACGAACTGGCCGAGAAGCTCAGCGAGCAGGGGGTCCGATGACAACGCCGAACACCGGTTCCCGGCTCGACGTCGCGGCGATCCTGGCCGACCCGAGCGCGCGCGTCGTCGTCTGCTGCGGCTCCGGCGGGGTCGGCAAGACCACGACGGCCGCGGCGATCGCGCTGCGCGCCGCCGAGCTGGGCCGCCGGGTCGTCGTGCTGACCATCGACCCGGCGCGCAGGCTGGCCCAGTCGCTCGGCGTCGCGGAGCTGGACAACGCCCCGCAGCGGGTGGAGCTGGGGCCAGAGGTGCCCGGCGAGCTGCACGCCATGATGCTGAACATGCGCCGCACCTTCGACGAGATGGTGCTCGAGCACACCAGCCCGGACAAGGCGAAGCAGATCTTCGCCAACCCGATCTACCAGACCGTCGCCTCCTCCTTCGGCGGAACGCAGGAGTACATGGCGATGGAGAAGCTCGGTCAGCTGACCGGCCGCAAGGACTGGGACCTGATCGTGGTCGACACCCCGCCCTCGCGGAACGCGCTCGACTTCCTGGACGCGCCCAAGCGGCTCGGCACCTTCCTCAACGGCCGGATGATCCGGGTGATCATGGCCCCCGGCCGCGGCGTCGGCCGCTTCGTCACCGGCGCGATGAGCCTGGCGCTCAAGGGCGTCTCCACGGTGGTCGGCGGGCAGCTGCTCAAGGACGCCTCGAACTTCCTGCAGTCGCTGGAGTCGATGTTCGGCGGGTTCCAGGAGCGGGCGAACCGGACCTTCGCGCTGCTGGCCGAGCCGGGCACGCACTTCCTCGTGGTCGCCGCCGCTGAACCGGACGCGCTGCGCGAGGCATCGTTCTTCGTCGACCGGCTCTCCACCGAGAAGATGCCGCTGGCCGGGCTGGTGCTGAACCGCACGCACCCGGTGCTCAGCGGGCTCTCCGGCGACCGCGCGCGCTCGGCGGCCGAGCAGCTCGGCGACGACGCGGCGCTCACCACCGCCGTACTGCAGGTGCACGCGCAGCGGGCGGCCACCGCGAAGCGCGAGCAGCACCTGCTGCAGCGCTTCACCGGAGCGCACCCGCGGGTGCCGATCGTCGCGGTGCGCGCGCTGCCCTTCGAGGTCTCCGACCTGGCGGCGCTGCGCGCGGTGGGGGATCAGCTGGCCGGGCCCCGCCCCACGGCCGACGTCCACCCCTGAACACGGGACCGAGCCCGCAACTGCGGGCTCGGATTCCGGGCTGCGGGCGATCCTGGGCTAGATCGCGATCTGGTGCTGCCGCTGGGCCTGGAAGAAATCGGCCCAGGAGGTCACCTCCGGATGCTGCTTGAGCAGTGCGCGCCGCTGCCGCTCGGTCATGCCACCCCACACCCCGAACTCGACCCGGTTGTCGAGCGCGTCGGCCCCGCACTGCATCAGCACCGGGCAGTGGCGGCAGATCGTCGCCGCCTTGCGCTGTGCCGCGCCGCGAACGAACAGCTGGTCGGGATCGACTTCCTTGCATCGGGCCTCGGAGACCCAGGCGATCCGCGCCTCGGCCTGCTCCACGTTCAATCGAGCGATGGGGGTTGTCATGTGCATTTGTGTGCCCCTTTGCAGTCCGAACACCGTATGAACCGGCGCTCCGGAATCGCGTTCAGTACGCGGCAACCCAGACCCCGCTGCGCACTGCACCACATTCCACTTTGAGTGTTAGCTCTATCACACTGGGTTCTCAATCTAGGTAAAGGTTGGGAGCAACGCAAGACCGCACCCGAACCTTTTTGGTACGTCCGTGCCTGGGAAGCAAGTTTCGAACCGTCCGGTCGGGCCGACTCGCTGGGAAAACCGGGCGACACGCCCATTGGTAGCGGACACCGCCGTCCGGCGGCGTGTCCTTCGCCGTGCGCACCTCGCAGGCGGGTCCTGCCCACCCCGTAGTCTTGCCTCCGTGCCGATGACACGAACACTCGCGAAACTGGCCGGCAGCTGCGTGCTCGCCGCCGTGCTCGTCGCGGGGCTGTTGTTCCCGCTCGCCGGTGGATTCGGTTTCGTCTCGAACCGTGCCGCCGATGCCGTCGACAACGTGTCCGCCGAGCTGGTCGAGGGCACCGTCCCCGCCGTCTCCACCATGGTCGACACCGCGGGCAACCCGATCGCCTGGCTGTACGAGCAGCGCCGGTTCGAGGTGCCGAGCGACGAGATCTCCAACAACATGAAGCTCGCGATCGTCTCGATCGAGGACCGCCGCTTCGCCGAGCACGAGGGCGTCGACTGGCAGGGCACGCTGCGCGCATTCCTCACCAACTCCGCCAGCGGCGAGGTGCAGCAGGGCGCCTCCACGCTGGACCAGCAGTACGTGAAGAACTTCCAGCTGCTCGTCGTCGCGAAGACCGACGCCGAGCGCCGCGCGGCCATCGAGACCACCCCCGCGCGCAAGATCCGCGAGATCCGGATGGCGCTCACCCTCGACCGCGAGCTCACCAAGGACGAGATCCTCACCCGCTACCTGAACCTGGTCCCGTTCGGCAACAGCTCCTACGGCATCCAGGACGCGGCGCAGACCTACTTCGGCGTCGACGCCGCCGACCTGAACGTCGCGCAGTCGGCGATGCTCGCCGGCATGGTGCAGAGCTCGTCGAAGCTCAACCCGTACACCAACAAGGAGGGCGTGCTGCAGCGGCGCAACACCGTCCTCGACACGATGATCCAGAACATCCCGAGCCGGGCCGACGAGTTCCGCACGGCCAAGACCGAGCCGCTCGGCGTGCTGCCCGAGCCGAAGGGGTTGCCGCGCGGCTGCATCGCCGCCAACGACCGCGGCTTCTTCTGCGACTACGCGCTGCAGTACCTGGCCAATTCCGGGATCAGCCGGGAGCAGGTGGACAAGGGCGGGTACCTGATCCGCACCACGCTCGACCCGGCCGTGCAGGACTCGGTGCGCGACGCGGTCAGCGCCGCCGCCGACCCCAACCTGGCGAACATCGCCGAGGTCATGTCGGTGGTCGCGCCCGGCGAGAACTCGCACGACGTGGTCGCCATGGCGAGCAGCAGGCGGTACGGCCTCGACCCGGACGCCAACGAGACCGTGCAGCCGCAGCCGTACTCCATGGTCGGCGACGGCGCCGGCTCGATCTTCAAGCTCTTCACCACCGCCGCCGCGATGGAGAAGGGGCTCGGCATCAACGCCCAGCTGGACGTGCCGAACCGGTTCGAGGCCAAGGGCATGGGCAACGGCGGCGCCCGCGGCTGCCCGGCGGCCACCTACTGCGTGGAGAACGCGGGCAAGTACAAGTCGCCGCTCTCGGTCACCGAGGCGCTCGCGACCTCGCCGAACACCACCTTCGTCAAGCTGATCCAGGCGGTCGGGGTGGCGCCGACGGTGGACATGGCGGTCCGGCTCGGGCTGCGCTCGTACACCGAGGCGGGCACCTCCGGGTTCAGCAACCAGAGCCTGGCCGACATGGTCAAGGAGCAGAATCTCGGCTCCTTCACCCTCGGCCCGGTCGCGATCAACCCGCTGGAGCTCTCCAACGTCGCCGCCACGCTGGCCTCCGGCGGCCGCTGGTGCCCGCCGTCGCCGATCCGCGAGGTCGTCGACCGCCAGGGCAAGCAGGTGCCGCTCACCCAGCAGGCCTGCGAGCAGGTGGTCGAGCCGGGGCTGGCGAACACCCTGGCGAACGCCATGGGCAAGGACGACACCGAGGGCACCGCCGCGGGCTCGGCGCGGGCCACCGGGTGGAACGCGCCCGCCTCCGGCAAGACCGGCACCACCGAGAGCCACCGCTCCTCCGGCTTCCTCGGCTTCACCAACTCACTGGCCGCCGCGGTCTACGTCTACGGCGACAGCCCGACCCCCGGCGAGATCTGCTCCTTCCCGCTGCGCAACTGCGGCAGCGGTGATCTCTTCGGCGGCAACGAGCCCGCGCGCACCTGGTTCAACGCCATCAAGCCGGTGCTCGGGCAGTACCCGCCGCCCGCGCTGCCGCCGCTGGACGACAAGTACGTGCGCGGGTCGAACCAGGCGCAGGTGCCCGACGTCAGCAACATGTCCCAGGGCGACGCCACCTCGGCGCTCACCAGGGCCGGGTTCCAGGTCACCGCGGTGACGCAGGGCGGCGCGACGCCGAAGGGGACGGTGATGGGCACCGCGCCGAACGGGTCGGCCATCCCGGGGTCGGTGATCACCATCTACGTGAGCGACGGCACCCAGCGGCAGGCGCCGAGCCCAGCGCCCGCGCCCGCCCCCGTGCCGGTTGCTCCCGGGTTGCCGCCGCTGCGGCTTCCGCCCATTCCGATCCCGATCCCGATCCCCCGCTAGCACGCGGGGCCGGGCTCAGAGCCGGGCTTTGACCGCGGCCGAGATCCGGGAGCCGTCCGCCTTGCCCGCGGCGATGGCGGTGGCGATCTTCATGACCTGACCCATCTGCCGCATGCCGGGCCGCTCGCCGAGCTCCTCGGCGACCTGCGCGATGGCGGTGTCGGCGACATCGGCCACCTCCGCCTCGGAGAGCTGCGTCGGCAGGTACTCGTCGATGATCCTGGCCTCGGCGTGCTCGTTGGCGGCGAGCTCGCCGCGGCCGTTCTGGGCGTACACCTCCGCGGCCTCGCTGCGCTTCTTCGCCTCCTTCTGCAGCACGGAGATCACCTCGGCGTCGGAGAGTTCGCGCGCCGCGGAGCCGGCCGTCTCGGCGTGCTGGATCGCGGCGAGCAGCATCCGGACGGTGCCCAGACGCAGGGTGTCCTTGGCTTTCAGCGCGGTGGTGAGATCCGCCCGCAGCTGCGACTTCAGTTCCGACATACCCCCACGCTAGCCCGTCCCGCACCCGGCTCCCAGCGCATTTGCGCTCGTGGCACCCGCTGTGCGAGAACACACGGGGCAGGACCGGGGCTGCTCACCTATGCTGGGCAAATGCCCGTCATCACGACCTCCGCCGTCGGACGCGCCGCAACGGTGGCCGCGGGAGCCGCGGTCGCCGGAATCGGTTACGCCTCCCTCGTCGAGCGCAATGCCTTCGTGCTCAGGGAGACGACCATGCCGGTGCTGCGGCCCGGGTCGTCGTCGCTGCGGATCCTGCACATCAGCGATCTGCACATGACGCCGAACCAGAAGCTCAAGCAGCAGTGGCTGCGTGACCTGGACCGGCTGGAGCCGGACCTGGTGGTGAACACCGGCGACAACCTGTCGCACCAGAAGGCGGTGCCCGCCGTCGTGCAGTCGCTCGGCAGCCTGCTCTCCCGCCCCGGGCTCTTCGTGTTCGGCAGCAACGACTACTTCGCGCCGGTGCCGAAGAACCCGCTCAAGTACTTCGAGAAGAACCACCGCCGCACCTACGGCGCGCCGCTGCCCTGGCAGGATCTGCGCGCCGCGTTCAACGAGCGCGGCTGGCTCGACCTCACGCACGTGCGCCGCGATCTCGAGGTCGGCGGCATCCGGATCGCCACCGCCGGGGTGGACGACCCGCACCTGCGGCGCGACCGCTACGACACCATCGCCGGACCGCCGAATCCGCTGGCGGACCTGCGAATCGGGGTCACCCACTCCCCCGAGCCCCGGGTCCTGGATCGCTTCGCCGCCGACGGCTACGACCTGGTGCTGGCGGGCCATACGCACGGCGGCCAGCTCTGCGTGCCCGGTTTCGGTGCGCTGGTGACCAATTGCGGCATCGACCGCTCCCGGGTGAAGGGCCCGTCCAGCTGGGGCGAGCACACCAAGCTGCACGTCTCGGCCGGTATCGGCACCTCGCCGTGGGCGCCGTACCGCTTCTGCTGCCGACCGGAGGCCACGCTGCTCACCCTCGTCGCCGCGCCGGCCGAGCAGACCGAGATCGGCTACGGCCGTTCGGCTTCGGAGGCAGTCGCCCGCTAAGGTCGCGTCCCGAGGCCGAACGTCAGGCAGGGGGACGGGACAGTGGCGGACAACCATGTGCAGGGACTACCGGGGGCGCGACCGGATTCCGGTGCGGTGAACCGGGTTACGCCGATCGCTGGATCGACGTTTTCGGACGGATCCGGCTCGTGGCACGCCACCGCCGTCCGGGAGCGTGACCCGGAGCGGCCCGCCGTGCCGCCGCCGCACGATTTCGACGCCTTCCTCGCCCAGTACCGGACCGGGCCGAGCGGGCAGAGCCGGACCCTGCCCGCCGCGGGCGCCGTCGTGCTCGTCTTCGCGGCCGCCGCCACCGCCGTCGCCGTCGCCCGCGGCTCGGATGCCCCGGCCGACGGCCCCTCGCTGGTCAGCGCGCTCACCAGCGAGGCGCCCGCCAGCGTCGCGGCGCCGCCGCCGGTGCTCCCCGGCTACCAGGTGGTCGCCGCGCCGGACCGGGACGCCGCCTACGACGTCCCCGCGGGCTGGCACATCGCCCCCGCGGACACCGTCGCCGGGTTCGGCCGCGCCCCGGACGCGCTCACCGGCAAGGGCTACGCCACCGACGGCCGCGACTACTGCCCCGGCTCCACCCGCACCGTCTCCTTCCTCACCGCCGCCGCCGACGCCGATTCCGCCGCCGCGGCCACCGCCGTCGGCGCCGAAGCCGCCCGCCTCGCCTACGCCGACCCCGGCACCGCCGCCCCCGCCGAGCCGCTGCGCTCCATCGACGGCGGCCAGCAGGGCATGTTCGTCGAGACCAGGGGCCGGATCGCCCGGCCCGCCCCCGGCTGCGCCGCCGAGTACTCCGTCTACACCTGGGCCGCTCCCAGCACCAACGGCAGCTTCGTCATGGTGATCGCCGCCGACACCGGCGTCCCGCACGCACTCGACGCCGCCGGAGCCAAGCGCGTCTTCAGCTCCATCCGCCCCTACGAACCCTGACTGACCTGCCGGTTTAACGTCCGGAGGCCCCCTGTTGTAAGCTACTTCAGGTTCTCCTCCCCGGGGTGTGGCGCAGCTTGGTAGCGTGCTTCGTTCGGGACGAAGAGGTCGCAGGTTCAAATCCTGTCACCCCGACTCGTGTGGTTGAGACACGAAGGCCCTGATCTGTGTACACAGATCAGGGCCTTTTTTTGCGACTTGACCTTCGAGTCGCTCGAAGCTCCATGATGGCCGCATGCCGGACGAACTCATGCCGATCGGAGAATTCGCGCGCCGCAGCGGGCTCACCGCCAGCGCGTTGCGCTTCTACGCGGACACCGGGGTGCTGCTGCCCGCCGAGGTGGATGCGGCGACCGGGTATCGGTACTACGCCGGGGAGCAGGTCGAGCGAGCCGGGGTGCTGCGCCGGTTGCGCGAGATCGGGATGCCGCTGGCGCCGGTGCTCCTGGTACTCGAGGGGGATCCGGCGGAGGCGGTGCGGTTGGTCCGCGAGCACGCGGAAGCGGTGGCGGCGGAGGCGGTGCTCGCTCAGCGGACCGCCGCCGAGTTGGAGGCGGCGTTCGGTGGCGCGCCGGAGGTGGCGATCGGGGCGGTGCGGGGGCCGGTGCTGGCGGCGGCGATCGAGCAGGTGCTCGCGGCCACCGCCGTCGACCCGGGGCTGCCGGTGCTCAACGGGGTCTGCGTGGAGGCGCTGCCGGATGCGGTGATCCTCACCGCCACCGACCGGTATCGGCTCTCGACCCGGAGCATCGCCCCGGCCGAGGCACCCGCTTCGAGCTGGGCGGGGACTGTCGCCGGGGTCGATCTGCGGGCGGCGGTGCCGGACATTCGGCGCACGCCGGTGGTCACGCTGCGCGCCACCGCGCACCGCCTCGGGCTCGGTGCGCAGAGCTGCCGCATCCTGCCGGAGGAATTCCCGGACTACCGCGGCATGCTCGCCACGCTCGCTGCCGTCGGTACCAGGGTGACCGTCGGCCGGGACGCCCTGCTCCGCGCGCTCGAAGAGCACCGGGGCAGCGATATCGAACTGCGCGCAGCCGCCGGAGGCGCGCCCGGCGCCACCTCGCCATCCGCTGTCCGCGACCCCGTCGATAGCGAACTCGCTTCCGGCGGAACCGGCGAGCTGCGCGTCGGCGGCACCGCGCTACCTGCGACCGTCACGGGCACCCCGTGCACCCTGCACTTCGACCCCGCCACCCTGCACCCGGCCGTCGCCACCGCGATCGGCCCGGAACTCCTGCTCGACCTGCGCGGCCCGACCCAGCCGATCACCCTCCGCTCCGCCGACCGCGGCGACCTCACCACCCTCGCCATGCCCGTCCACCCCCGAAACGGAACCCCATGACCGACCCCACCATGACCGCCATCCTCGCCGCCGTCGGCACCGGCCGTGACGGCGACACCGGTGCCGCCCGCACCGCCCTGCTCGAGCTCTGGGGCGAGATCGGCCCCGCGGGCGACCCACTGCACCGCTGCACCCTCGCGCACTACCTCGCCGACCTCTACGACGACCCGGCCCAGGCCCTCGCCTGGAACATCCGCGCCCTGGACGCCGCCGACACCATCACCGACGACCGGGTGAAGGAGCAGCACAACAGTCTACGCATCGCCGGCTTCTACCCCTCCCTGCACCTCAACCTCGCCGACGACTACCGCCGCCTCGGCTCCTTCCCCACCGCCGCCGAACACCTCGCCCTGGCCAGGCAGCACGCCCCCGCCCTCGGCCCCGACCCGTACGGCGACCTCATCCGCGGCGCCATCGACGGCGTCGGCGCGGCGATCGAGCGGTGCGATACGAGCAAGCGCTGAGCTCGCTCAGGCGAAGGTGCCCCGCATGATCGTCCGCACGTTCTGCGCGTCCCTTCGCTCCCGATCCTGCGCGGCCGACGTACGCAGGCGGGTCAGGTAGGAATCGGTCTCGGAACGGTGGGCACTCGAAGGACGGACCGCACTCGCCTCGGCGAATTCGATGCGGGGCCCACCGAGCCGAGTGATCTCGGCTTCCGCACCTGCCTTGACCGATTCCGAGTACTCCAGAACCGTCTTCGCCGCGATCATCAGGTCGGCGATGAACTCGTGTTCGAGGCCATCGGCCGGGATCACATACCGCCTCGTGACGATGTCGGCGTCGACACCGCGAACCACCGCCAGGATCGCGCCGCGATTCGCGAGCTTTCCACGCACGACCTCCAGCATTCCCCGGTCGTAGGGAGCCTCGTAGACCTTCTGCGATTCCCTGGCGGTCAGGTAAACGAAGAGATGATAGGTGGACTCCTCATCGGGTTGGTCGAAAACCCAGTTGAGTAATGCGCCCCTGGGCAGCTTCGCCATCGCGGAGAGGCCGTTCAGGGGGACCACGCGGAGATCCCGCTCGAACTCCCCGATCGCGATATC
This sequence comes from Nocardia asteroides, assembly GCF_021183625.1. Lineage (NCBI taxonomy): Bacteria > Bacillati > Actinomycetota > Actinomycetes > Mycobacteriales > Nocardiaceae > Nocardia > Nocardia asteroides. The sequence goes on along the minus strand of NZ_CP089214.1, from coordinate 4,211,589 downwards.
GCGCATCCAGGCGAAAGGGGCACGACGCTCAGAGCGGAACATGCTCGACCTCCGGACCTGCGATCAACTTCGACAGTTTGACACGATCTGACCTCTCCCACCAGGCTCTATGCTCGTCGACACAGTCGCCCCGCACCGGCGCCGACACCCGTCCGTGCTGCGGATTGCGGCGAGTCGGCCACTGGTAGACCCAGTACTCGTTGTCCTGCAACTCGCCGACCTTGAAGTACCGAACGATGTCACCGGGAAGATACGACCGCCCGAAGGCCGCGTAGACCGCTTTCTCGACATCCAACTTTCCGCCGACGACCGAAAGCGCGAATTCTCGGTGCCAGCGCGGCACGGACGGAAACCTGTCGGGTTCTTTGCCGCAGTGCGTGACACAAGCCCCCCTTGGATATTGTCTGGGTTGATCGGCCTCCTGCTCCCACCAACCCTTTCCCCACCTCATCACCACCTCAACCTAAGGGCGAAATACTCAGCGCACGAACAAGTCTCGCTGCGCTCGATGCTCGCGATGCGAACCGACCGGTTCCGACGAGCGATACCTCGCGAGCATTTACGTCGCGCCACCACGGTGCGACACCGGCACCGGCGCCCGGAACGCTACGGGGTAACGATGTAAACCCGGCTATACACCGGTGCTGCAGAATAGAGGATTGCCGTCGGAGTCATCCAAGTCCGCGCTGATCAGGCCGGGATCCGCTCGCCGGCCAGGAACGGGACGACGAAGGCGCGCAGGAGTTCGCGCTCCTCGTCCGGCTCGGCGGGCATGGTGAGCAGCGAGACCACGCTGCGCACCAGCCAGCGGCCGAGGCGGCGGGCGGCGTCGGGGTCGAGGTCGGGGCGGAGGCTCGCGACGAACTGGCCGGCGAGCACCTCGACGGCGTCGGAGGAGTCGGCCAGCTGGGCGACGACGCCCGCGTTCACCGGCTCGAACCAGACGGCGAGGTACTCGGTGCCGCGCACGGCGGCGAGCACCGCGAGCAGGGTGTCGAGCAGGGCGGTGGCGGGGTCGGTGACGGCGCCGCGCTCGCGCCAGACCCGCGCCACCACCCGCTGCGCCTCCCGGTCGGCGAAGGCGACGAAGAGCGCCTGCCGGTTCGGGAAGTAGCGGTAGAGGGTGGCGCGGGAACAGCCCGCCGCCGCGGCCACCTCGGCCATCCCGACCCCGGAGACCCCGGTCAGGCCGCGCGTGCGGAAGAGGCTGCGCACCCCGTCCAGGATGCGGTCGGCGGCGAGTTCGGTGCGCCGGCCGCTCAGCCAGTCGCTCACGCCACGCTCCGGAACGGGACGCGGGTGGGGCGCCGCACGTACGGGCCGTCGGCGTACTCGACACCGTCGGGGTCGACGGCGAAGTGGGGGTAGCGGGCGAGCAGCTCCTCCAGCGCGACCCGCGCCTGCATGCGCGCGGCGGCGGCGCCGAGGCAGTGGTGCGGGCCCTGGCTGAAGGTCATCAGCTTCTGCGGGTTGCGGTGGATGTCGAGGTCGGCGGCGTCGGGGCCGTAGACCCGTTCGTCGCGATTGGCGGAGCCGTACACCAGCAGCACCTTACGGCCCGCCGGAATGGTGACGCCCGCGATCTCGACGTCGCGGGTGGTGGTCCGCGCCAGCCCCTGCACCGGCGCGGTGAGCCGGAGGAACTCCTCGACGGCGGCGCGGATCAGCTCCGGTTCGCGCACCAGCCGCGCGCGCTGCACGGGGTTGCGGTGCAGCAGCTGCACCGCGCCGCCGAGCAGGCCGGTGGTGGTGTCGTTGCCGCCCGCGACCATGGTCCAGGTGTAGGCGAGCAGCTGCACCAGCCCGGTGCCGTCGTCGTCGGTGGCGCCGAGCCCGGCCTGCACCAGCAGCGAGACGGTGTCGTCGCCGGGATCGGTGCGCCTGCGCTTGATGAGCTCGGCGAAGTACCCGACCATCTCCATGGAGGCCGCGCGCGCCTGCTCGCTGCCGGAGATGCCGCCCGCGACCACGGCGTCGGTCCAGCCGTCGAAGCGGGCGCGGTCCTCCTCCGGGACGCCGAGGTAGTAGGCGACCACCATGCTCGGCAGCGGCTTGAAGAGCGCGCGCACGATGTCGCCGCCGTCGGCGAGCAGCTCCAGCCGCTCCCGGACGAAGGCGCGCACCATCGGCTCCAGCGCCTCCACCCGCCGCGGCGTGAACCCGCGCGCGACCAGGCTGCGGAACTCGGTGTGCTGCGGCGGATCCTGCATGACCAGCGGCGGATTCGCGGTCAGCCCGATCTGCTCGAGCTCGCCGTACTCGATGGTCAGCCCCTGGCCCGAGGAGAAGGTGGCCGTGTCCCGCGCCGCCGCGTAGACGTCGGCGTGCCTGGTGAGCACCCAGTAGTCGTGCTCCGGCCGGGCCGGGACCACGTGGTGCACCGGGTCGTGCTCGCGCAGCGCCCGGTACATCGGCCAGGGCTCGGCCCAGGTGGAACCGGAGCAGGGCTGGAACACGGCGCGAGACTCATCGACCAACATGTCCCGAAGATAAGACAGATCGCACTATGTGTCTAGAGTGCGTACTCGGTGAACTCCCCGGCCGCCCGGAACCCGAGCCTGCGGTACACCGGCTCGCCGTCCGCCGAAGCCTGCAGCACCGCCGTGCGATAACCGCTCTCGCGCGCGGCGTGCAGCACCGCCAGGGTCATGGCGCCGCCGAAGCCGCGCCGCCGGTACCCCGCACGCGTGCTGATGTTGTAGATGCCGGCGACCCCGGCGAACCGGAAGACCTCGGCCGCGCAGACCGCGCGATCACCGACGGAGCCGACCAGGTAGCGGGCCGGACAGTCCGGCGCGAGCGCCGCCGCGGCGGCCAGGTCGTAGAAGTGCGGGACCGTCGCGGCGGGCGGCTCCCAGTTGGCGGCGAGCACCGCGGCGTAGTCGGCGAGCTCGCCCCGCTCCCGGACGGGCCGGATTGTGAGCACATCCGGGATCGGCGGCAGCTCGCCGAGCTCGGCCCACATGGCGGTCTCGGTCTCGGTCGCGGTCCAGCCCGCCGCGGTCAGCGCGGCGCCGAGCTCCGCCGACTGCGACCACCAGGAGAACGGCCGCCCGGTCGCGCGGACCAGCGCCGCCACCTCCTCGATGCGCCGGGCGTCGGCGAACCCGACGATCTGGTTGAAGGTGTCGTCGGCGAGGCCGCTGTCCGCGATGGTGACGTCGCCGGATTCGAGGACGCGGGCGCCGGGCAGCCCGCGGTGCAGGTGCGCCGCGTGCTCGGCCAGGTTCGCGGCCATCCGGGCGGGGATATCGTTTTCCGGTACAGGTGAAAGCACACGCAAACAATCGCGGGCGCGGCGCGGAAACGCGAGCGAATTCTCCGGCCGGGTGCGCAACCGCTTACCTTCCCGCCGCAGCACCGTCACACCGGCGAAACACGGCGTCCATAGCGTATACAGCCATGTCGACACGGTTGAGCACGCTCGCGGACGCCGCCGGGCGCCCGCTGCGGGATGTGGTCTACGAGGCGCTGCGCAGCGAACTCATGAACGGTGACATCACCTTCGGCGAGCGGCTCACCGAGCCCAAGCTCTCCGCGCGCTTCGGCATCTCCCGGACCCCGATCCGGGAGGCGCTGACGGTGCTCTGCTCGGACGGGCTGCTGCAGCGCGCGGAGTACGGCTTCAGCCCGGTGCGGCCGAGCATCCCGCTCATCCGCGACCTCTACGAGCTGCGCATCACGCTGGAGCTCGGCGGCATCCAGCGCGCCATGACCAATCCGGCGGTCCGGCACGACCACGCCGCGCTGAGCGCCGAGCGGGAGCGCTGGCTGGAGCTCCGCGCCGACCCGCCGGAGCAGCAGCCGGGGTTCGTGGTCAGGGACGAGGAGTTCCACGTGACGCTGCTGACGGCGTCGGGCAATGCCGAGCTGGTGCGCGCGCTGGTGCAGGTCAACTCCCGGATCCGGCACGTGCGGATGTACGACTTCATGGTCAACAACCGGATCGAGACCACCATCGCCGAGCACCTCGGCATCCTCGACGCGGTGCTCGCCGACGAGCTCGCGCTGGCGTATCGCCTGCTGCACACCCACATCGGCGAATCGCTGGACGTCGTCCTGGACCGCGTGACCAAGGCCGTCGCGGCGATGTCGCTGGCCACCGACCGCACCCCCTGATCGGAGCCGCCATGACCGCCCTGCTCGACGAAACCGCCCTGCACCCGTCGCCGGTCGACCGGGTGCGCGCCGCCTACCGCCGGATCGCCGAGGTGGACCGGCCGGAGGTCTGGATCACCCTCCGCCCCGAGGCCGAGGTCAGCGCCGACGCCGCCGCGGTGCAGGCCAGGCTGGCCGCCGGGGAGGCGCTGCCGCTGGCCGGGCTGCTGGTCGCGGTGAAGGACAACATCGACGTGGCCGGGGTGCCGACCACCGCCGCCTGCCCCGGCTTCGCCCGGACCCCGGACGAGACCGCCGCCGCGATCGAGCGGCTGACCGCGGCGGGCGCGGTGCTGCTCGGCAAGACCAACCTGGACCAGTTCGCCACCGGCCTGGTCGGCACCCGCAGCCCGTACGGCGCGGTCCGCAACGCGCACCACCCCGAGCTGGTCTCCGGCGGTTCGAGCTCCGGCTCGGCGGTGGCGGTGGCGCTCGGCATCGCCGATATCGGGATCGGCACCGACACCGCGGGCTCCGGCCGGGTGCCCGCCGCGCTGAACGGCATCGTCGGGATCAAGGCGACGCTCGGCATCGTGCCCGCGCACGGCGTGCTTCCCGCCTGCGCGGACTTCGACGCCGTCACCGTCTTCGCCGCCGGACTCCCGCTCGCGGTCGCCGCCATCCGGGTCATGGCCGGTCCGGAGCCGCGCGACCCGCGCAGCCGGAGCTGGCCCGCCGACGTCCCGCTGGCCGCCGCCCCCCGGATCGCGGTACCGACCGGCGCGAACCTCGCCGCGCTCGCCCCCGAGTACCGCGACGCCTTCGAGCGCACGCTGCGGCTGCTGCGCGAACGCGGCGCGGAGCCGACCGAGGTCGATATCGCGCCGCTGCTCGACGCCGCGCGGCTGCTCTACGACGGCGCGATCGTCGCCGAGCGGTACGCGGCGGTCGGCGAATTCCTGGCGACCGGCCCGGCGGGCGTCGACCCCACCGTCGCCGCCATCATCGGCGCCGCCGCCACCCCGAGCGGCGCCGCCTTCGCCGCCGACCTGGACACCCTGGCCCGCACGAAGGCCGAGGCGGGCGCCCTGCTCGACGGCTTCGCCGGGCTGCTGCTGCCGACGACGACCGAGCACCCGGCCATCGCCGCGATCGAGGCCGACCCGCTCACGGTGAACCGGCGCATGGGCACCTTCACCAACTTCTGCAACCTGCTCGACATGGCCGCGGTCGCGGTGCCCGGCCTGCCGACCGCTGCCGGGCTCCCCTTCGGCGTGATGGCGGTGGTGCCCGCCTTCGCCGACCAGCTCGCGGTCGACATCGCCGCGCTGCTCACCGGGGACGAGCCGCCGCTGCTCGTCCCCGACGCGGTGCCGCTCGCGGTCTTCGGCGCGCACCTGCGCGGCCAGCCGCTGCACCACCAGCTCACCGCGCTGCACGCCCGCTTCGCCGGGGAGATCACCACCACCGACGCCTACCGGCTGGCCGCGCTGGACACGGTGCCGCCGAAGCCGGGGCTGGTGCGGCACGGGCCCGGGCTCGGCGCCCCGATCGCGGGCGAATTGTTCCTGGTGTCGAAGGCCGGGCTCGGCGCCTTTCTCGCGGCGCTTCCCGCTCCCATGGCGCTGAACAGCGTCGATCTCGCGGACGGGCGCAGTGTGGTCGGCTTCGGCTGCGGCTACGACGCGGCGGTGGCCGGCACGGACATCACCGGGCACGGCGGCTGGAAGGCGTATCTCGCCGCACGATGATGCCGGTGGGCCGGCCTCCCGCGGACCGGCCCGTCCTGTGTGGTCGGGACGGGTCGGGCAGTGGCGGCAACGGTTACCTTCGGCAGTGGCCGGTCGGCCGCCGCCCGCGGCGCCGGCTCCTTCAGCACCCGGAAGAGCCTGCTGCGTCAATCCCCGACGAACCGACCGGACCGATCACCCCTCGTGCACCGGTCCGGCCGGACGTCCCCTCGTTCCCGTTTCGCAACCCCTCAGAAGCGATCCGGTACGGGAACTACTGTGCGACGCCCCGCTCTCGAGCCGCTTAACAAGACCTTGCGGCCGGAAATGCCGGAATTCTCGCGAGCCGTAACGGCGGACGGCCCGGAGGGGAATGATGGAGGACAGCAGCATCGACAAGAGTGGAGCAAGCGATGGAAACCGTGGTCGTCTGGGTGCTCGCCTGCGTTCTGTACTGGTGGGGGCTGCTCTAGACGGGCCCCGTGGAACGCACGAGGGCGAGCGGTGCCATTGGCACCGCCCGCCCTCGTCGCCGGTCGGGTCAGCCCTGCTCGAGCCCGGCGCGCACGCCGCCCTCGACCCGCTTGCCCAGCTCGGCGTCGACGTTCTTCCAGTACTCGAAGACCCGGCTCAGCACCGGCTCCCGAACGCCGTCGAGCACGTGCCCGACGATGTTGTCGACCAGCCGGTCGCGCTGCTCGTCGGAGAGCACCTCGCGGACCAGCGTGCCCGCCTGGGTGAAGTCACCGTCCTCGGCGTGCTGGATGTACCCGGCCCTGACCATGGTCGGGTCGAAATCCCAGATCCCGCCGTCCGGCGCCCGCTCCGGCTCGGCGTGCGGGCCGCCGTAGGAGTTCGGCGCGTAGACCGGGGTGCTCGCGTCGTTGTAGTCGAAGCGCATGGCGCCCTCCTTGGAGTAGGAGTTCACCTCGGCCGCGCGCGCCCGGTTCGGCGGCAGCTGCGCGTAGTTGGTCCCGACCCGGTAGCGGTGCGCGTCTGCGTAGGCGAAGACCCGGCCGAGCAGCATCTTGTCCGGTGAGAAGCCGATGCCGGGCACCGTGTTGGACGGCTCGAAGGCGGCCTGCTCGATGTCGACGAAGTAGTTGCCCGGGTTGCGGTTCAGCGTCCACTTGCCGACCTCGATCAGCGGGTAGTCGCGCTGCGACCAGACCTTGGTCAGGTCGAACGGGTTGAAGCGGTACGCCTCGGCCTCGGCCAGCGGCATCACCTGCACGTGCAGCGTCCAGCTCGGGAAGTCGCCGCGCTCGATCGCGTCCCAGAGGTCGCGGCGGTGGTAGTCGGCGTCCGCGCCGGCCAGCCGGTCGGCCTCGTCCTGGGTCAGGAAGTCGATGCCCTGGTCGGTCTTGAAGTGGTACTTCACCCAGAAGCGCTCGCCCGCGGCGTTGATCCACTGGTAGGTGTGCGAGCCGAAGCCGTCCATGTGCCGGTAGGTCTTCGGGATGCCGCGGTCGCCCATCAGCCAGGTCACCTGGTGCGCCGACTCCGGGCGCAGGGTCCAGAAGTCCCACTGCATGTGGTGGTCGCGCAGGCCGCTGCCTGGCAGCCGCTTCTGCGAGCGGATGAAGTCGGGGAACTTGATCGGGTCCTTGATGAAGAAGACCGGGGTGTTGTTGCCGACGAGGTCGTAGTTGCCGTCCTCGGTGTAGAACTTCACCGCGAAGCCGCGCGGGTCGCGCCAGGTGTCCGGGCTGCCCTGCTCGCCGGCGACGGTGGAGAACCGCACCAGCGATTCGGTGCGCGCACCCGGCTGGAACAGCGCGGCCTTGGTGTAGCGGCTGACGTCGCCGGTCACCACCAGTTCGCCGTAGGCGCCCGCGCCCTTGGCGTGCACCACCCGCTCCGGCACCCGCTCCCGGTTGAACTGGGCGAGCTTCTCGATCAGGTAGTGGTCGTGCAGCAGGATCGGGCCCTGCGTACCCGCGGTGAGCGACTCGTTGTCGCTCTCGACCGGGATACCGCTGTTGGTCGTGGTCGGCTTGGTCATAGCGGAAGCCTCCTCGGGCTGTCGGTGGAACGGGCGCATGCGGCGCAGCGACCCCAGAAGACGACCTCGGCCTCGTCCAGGACGAAGCCGTGCGCGTCGTCCGGGTGCAGGCAGGGGGCCGCCCCCGCGACGCAGTCCACATCGGCGACGGCGCCGCAGCCGCGGCACACCAGGTGGTGGTGGTTGTCGCCGATCCTGGTCTCGTACAGCGCCGCCGAGCCGGCCGGCTCGATGCGCCGCAGAATTCCGGCCCGCACGCAGGCCCGCAGGACGTCGTAGACGGCCTGGGTGGAGACCGCGCCGAGCGAGCTCCGCACGGCGGCGGCGATCCGGTCGGCATCCGAGTGCGGATGCGCGGCGACCGTCTCCAGCACGGCCAGGCGAGGCGCGGTCACCCGCAGGTTCGCCCGGCGCAGCCAGTCGCGGGGTTCGGTGTCCATGGGTTCGAGTATGCCCCTTTTTTGGAATTAGTCAAGAAAACTAACTCTTCCAGACAGGGTGGGCGGCTGTGGCGCAGGTCACCTCCGATTACGGAAGATCGGCGGCCGGGCCGCGGTTGAATGGGACTGTCGGCGCTCTTGGGCAGCCCCGGGCCGCATCTGATTCGTCGCTGCGAGCGACCACCCGCCGAGAGGCGCTTGCCGGGCGTCGACACCCCAACTTTCGTGTTCCCACGGTTACCCCGTGTTGCGGTTTCGACACCGCCGCCGCCGGACTAGCCTTTGCGTCATGACTCGTCGGTCGGCATGGCTGATACTGCTCGCTGCCTTCGCGCTACTGACGGGGCACGTCGCCGTCGGCAGCGCCGCGGCGGCGACTTCGTGCGCGGAGCCGTCCGGCCGCGAATTCGTCCGCGCCGCACCGGAAGACGTCGGCGTCGACAGCGGGCAGCTGGCCGCGGCGCTCGACTTCGCCGCCGGCCGCAACCGGCTGAACATCCAGGTCTTCCGGCACAACTGCCTGATCGGCGAGGGGCCGGGCAACGCGCAGACCGGGCACGTGCCGTGGAACGTCTGGAGCGTGACCAAGAGCGTCACCTCGATGCTCACCGGCATGGCGTCGGACCGCGGGCTGATCGAGCTGGATGCCCCGATCGACCGCTACCTGCCGCCGGGGCTCGGCGACGCCGCGCACCGCGGCATCACCGTGCGCGACCTGCTCACCGAGACCTCTGGCATGCGGGTCGGGGTGATCACCGAGGGGCTGACCGGCGTCGTCCCGATCGACCCGAACAGCGCCGTGCAGGCGCTCGGCGTCCCGCTCGAGCACGAGCCCGGCACCACCTTCAGCTACAGCCAGCGCACCGTCGACCTGCTGACCTTCGTGCTCGAGCGGGCGCTCGGGGAGCCGCTGCAGCAGTTCGCGCAGCGCGAGCTCTTCGACCCGATCGGCATTCCGCGCGGCGACTACTACTGGGCGCGCGACCGCTCCGGCACCACCTACGGCTACGCGCACCTGTTCGTCCCGCCGGTCGACCTGGCCCGGATCGGCATGCTGGTGCGCAACGACGGCCGCTGGGCCGGAAAACAGCTCGTCTCCACCGCCTACCTGGACGCGGCCCGCACCCCGTCACCGGCGAACGCGTGCTACGGCTACCTCTTCTGGCTCGGCCCCGGGTGCGCCGAGACCCCGGACTTCCTGCCCGCCGGGGTGTACACGATGGCCGGGTTCGGCGGGCAGAACGTCTTCGTGCTGCCCGAGCTGGACCTCATGGTGGTGTGGACCGGCGCGTACGGGAACGTCAGCCGGTACGGGGCGACCGGCATCATCCAGAACACCACCGAGCTGCCGCACGAGTTCTTCCGCAGGCTGCTGCCCGCGCTCGGCGAGCCGGACCCCGGCCCGTACCTGGAGCCGCCGCTCACCACGGACCCGGGCGAGTTCATCGACAGCACGCTGCTGCTCGCCGTCTTCGGCATCGGCCCGGCCGCCTACCCCGGCTGCAACGTGCTCAGCTGCCTCGGCGCCCCGCTCGCGGCGCCCTTCGCGGACGCGCCGCCCGGGTGCGCGGTGCTGGCCTGCCTCGGCACCGACCCGCGCACGCCGGGCATTCGCTGATCAGTCCAGGCGGGTGAGCCAGCCGTGCGCGTCGTCGGTGCGCAGCGCGGCGTGGTGCCGCTTGCGCAGCGCCTGCGAGATCGGCCCCGGCGTACCGTCGCCGACGATGCGGCCGTCCACCTCGAGCACCGGCGCGACGCCGGCTGAGGTGCCGGTGACGAAGACCTCGTCGGCGATGTAGAGCTCGGTGAGGTCGACGGTGCGCTCCAGCACCGGGATGCCGTCCTCGGCGGCCAGGGTGAGCACGGTGCGGCGGTTGATCCCGTCCAGGATGTCGCAGCTGACGTCGGGGGTGATGAGCGTGCCGCCGCGCACCAGGAAGATATTGGCGGCGCTGAGCTCGCAGACGTGGCCGTTGCCGTCGAGGAAGACGCAGTCGTCGTAGCCGGAGTCGATCGCGTCCTGCTTGGCCAGCACGGAGTTCACGTAGGCGCCGTTGACCTTCGCCCGTGACGGGATGGCATTGTCCGGAATGCGCCGCCACGGGCTGGCTTTCAGCCGCATGCCGTCCTGCGGGACGATCGGCACCGCGTCGTAGCCGAACATGCTCACCGCGATGGCCGTGCCGCGCACCCGTGTGCCCGGCAGCGACTCCACCACGTGCACCGTAGCCCGGACGAACACCTCGTCCCGCGGTTCGTTCGCCGCGATCAGCTCGCGCACGGTGGCCTCGAAGCGCGCGTAGTCCCACTCCTGCGCGAACCGGTCGATCCCGATGATCTTGCAGGACTCCTCCAGCCTGCGGAAATGATCCGCGAGCCGGAATGCGGTGCGCGTGCCAGCGGTCCGGTGCACGGGGAAGACGGTATAGACGCTCAGGCCGTACAGCACCGCCGACGAGGCGACGCCGACGGTCGCCGCCGCGGCGGGGACGAGCCGGTCACCGAAGAAGACCTGGGGATGGGGAGTCGCCATCGGCGCAGGCTAGCAGCCGCCGCCCGCGCCGGGCGACCTCGTTCTCAGCGCTCCCGCAGCAGCACTTCGGCGATCTGGATGGTGTTCAGCGCGGCGCCCTTGCGCAGGTTGTCACCGGAGACGAAGAGCGCGAGGCCGCGGCCGTCGGGCACGCCGGGATCGCGGCGGATCCGGCCGACCAGCGACTCGTCGGCCCCCGCCGCCTGCAACGGCGTCGGCACGTCGACCAGCTTCACCCCGGCGGCCTTGCCCAGGATCTCCCTGGCGCGCTCCGGCGAGAGCGGCTCGGCGAACTCGGCATTGATCGACAGCGAGTGCCCGGTGAAGACCGGGACGCGCACGCAGGTGCCGCTGACCAGCAGCTCCGGCAGCCCGAGGATCTTGCGGCTCTCGTTGCGCAGCTTCTGATCCTCGTCGGTCTCCTCGCTGCCGTCGTCCACCAGGGAACCGGCCAGCGGGATGACGTCGAAGGCGATCGGCGCGACGTATTTGTTCGGCGCCGGGAACCGGACGGCGCTGCCGTCGTGCACCAGCTGCTCGATATCGTCGATCACCGCGCGTACCTGCCCGGCCAGCTCCTCGACCCCGGCCAGCCCGGAGCCGGAGACGGCCTGGTAGCTGGAGATGATGAGGCGCTGCAGCCCGGCCGCGTCGTGCAGCGGCTTGAGCACCGGCATGGCGGCCATGGTGGTGCAGTTCGGGTTGGCGATGATGCCCTTGACCAGGTTGCGGGTCTGCTCCGGGTTCACCTCGGAGACGACCAGCGGCACATCGGGATCCTTGCGCCAGGCCGAGGAGTTGTCGATCACCGTGACGCCCGCCGCCGCGAACCGCGGCGCCTGCACCCGGGACATGGTGGCCCCGGCCGAGAACAGCGCGATGTCCAGCCCGCTCGGATCGGCGGCCTCGGTGTCCTCCACCACGATCTCGCCGCCGCGCCAGGGCAGGGTCTTCCCCGCCGAGCGTGCGGAGGCGAAGAACCGCACCTCGTCGGCCGGGAAATCCCGCTCCTCGAGCAACTTCCGCATGACGGCGCCGACCTGACCGGTCGCACCGACGACTCCTACGCGAATACCCATCGGTTATCGCCCCGTTCCGGCGTGCACGACGGCGACCTCGTCGCCGCCGAGATCGAAGGCGCGGTGCAGCACCCGCACCGCATGGTCCAGCTCGGAATCCTTGACCAGCACCGAGATCCGGATCTCCGAGGTGGAGATGAGGTCGATGTTCACGCCGGCCTCGGCGAGCGCCTCGCAGAAGGTCGCGGTGACGCCGGGGTGGCTCTTCATCCCGGCCCCGACCAGCGACACCTTGCCGATGTGGTCGTCGTAGAGCACCTGGGAGAAGCCGATCTCGCCCTGCCGCTTGGTCAGGAACTCGACCGCCCGGGAGCCGTCGTCCTTGGGCAGCGTGAAGGTGATGTCGGTCTTGCCGGTCTCGATCTTGGAGATGTTCTGCAGCACCATGTCGATATTGATCTCCGCGTCGGCGACCGCGCGGAACACCTTCGCGGCGTACCCCGGCTCGTCCGGTAGCCCGACAACGGTCACCTTGGCCTCGCTGCGGTCGTGCGCGACGCCCGTGAGGATTGCTTGCTCCAAGGGGATGTCCTCCATCGATCCGTAGACGTAGGTGCCCTGCTTGTCGGTGTAGGACGAGCGGACGTGCACGGGCACGTTGTAGCGGCGCGCGTACTCGACGCAGCGCAGCATCAGCACCTTCGACCCGCAGGCCGCCATCTCCAGCATCTCCTCGTAGGAGACCTGGTCCAGCTTCTGCGCGTCGGCGACGATGCGCGGATCGGCGGTGAAGACGCCGTCCACATCGGTGTAGATCTCGCAGACGTCGGCCTCCAGCGCCGCGGCCAGCGCGACGGCGGTGGTGTCCGACCCGCCGCGGCCGAGCGTGGTGACGTCCCTGCTGTCCTGGCTGACGCCCTGGAAGCCCGCGACGAGCACGATCGTGCCCTCGTTCAGCGCCTCCCTGAGCCGGCCCGGCGTGACGTCGATGATCTTGGCCTTGCCGTGCGCGCCGGTGGTGATCACCCCGGCCTGCGAGCCGGTGAACGACCTGGCCTCGGCGCCGAGCGAGTGGATGGCCATGGCGACGAGCGCGTTCGAGATGCGCTCGCCCGCGGTGAGCAGCATGTCCATCTCGCGCACCGGCGGCGACGGCGAGACCTCCTGCGCCAGCTCCAGGAGTTCGTCGGTCGTGTCGCCCATGGCGGAGCAGACCACCACGACGTCGTGACCCTGCTTCTTGGTCTCGACGATCCGTTCAGCGACGCGCCGGATACGCTCGGCGGTGGCCACCGAGGATCCTCCGTACTTCTGAACTACGAGAGCCACAGCAGGGTCCTCCATGGTCGGCAACGTGCAGGTAACAGGCTCCAAGGGTACCGGCCGGACCCCGCCGTCCCGGCCGCTACCTCCGAGTCCTGTGCAAAACCACACAGCTGTGGAGCAATTCGAATAGCGAATGTCCGGCGGGGTATCGCGCACCCGGGAAGGAGCGTCGCACGCATGGAGAGCATCACCCTCGACGTGACCACCGGCCGCGGGGAGGTGGTCGTCGACCTCACGCCGCGGTGCGCGGAGTTCGCCCGCGGGCAGGGCGGCGACGGCCTGCTGCACGTCTTCGTGCCGCACGCGACGGCCGGGATCGCGATCATCGAACTCGGCGCGGGCAGCGACGACGACCTGCTCGCCGCGCTGCGCGACCTGCTGCCCGCCGACGACCGCTGGCGGCACGCGCACGGCAGCCGCGGGCACGGCCGCTCGCACGTCATGCCCGCGCTGATCCCGCCCTACGCCACCGTCCCGGTCATCGGCGGCGCGCTGCAGCTCGGCACCTGGCAGTCCATCGCCTTCGTCGACCTCAACGTCGACAACCCGGAGCGGCAGGTGCGGCTCTCCTTCCTGCGCGGTTAGCCCGCGCGGCGGAAGGTGCTCACCTGGGTGCCGTTCTCGAAGGACCGCCGGTGTACCGGCGCCCACCGCGTCGGACGGAATTCCCCCGCGCAGACCGGGATGCCCGCGCCGGCCAGCACCGGGTAGCGCTTGATCACCAGGGCGTCGATCTCGTCCAGCAGCGCGGCGGCCAGCCTGCCGCCGCCCGCCAGCCAGATATCGCGCTCTTCGGTCGCCTTCAGCTCTCGGACCAGCGCTTTCGGGTCGGTGACCACGCGGACGTCCGGCGCGGGGGCCGCCGTCAGCGTGGTCGAGACGACGTACTGGGTCAGATGCGGGTACGGGCTCGGGAAGCCCGCGTCCAGGCCGGGCTGGTAGGTGGCCCGGCCCATGACGACGCTGCCGAAATGCCGGTTCGGCGTGCCGGGCGCGATGCCGAAATGCGGGTGGACGTGCGCGGGCAGCGTCTCCGGGTAGTCGGCGCCGAGCCACTCGACGAAGTCGGGGCCGAGCGGGAAGAAGTCGATCTCGCCGTCCGGGCCCGCGATGTAGCCGTCCAGCGAGACGCCGACGAAGTAGACGAGTTCGGGCATGGGGTGCTCCTTACTGTTGCGGGCTCAGGCCCGGGTGAACCAGCCGACCAGCGCGCCGTTGTCGAACTCGCGGCGCCGCACCGCCCGGAACTGGCCCGGCCGGAAGCCGCCCGCGATCATCGGCACGCCCGCGCCCGCGACCACCGGGTAGGTCTTGAGGATCAGCTCGTCGATCTCGGGAAGCAGCGCCGCGGCGAGTACGCCGCCGCCGCAGAGCCAGAGGTCGCCGCCGGCTTCGGCCTTGCGCGCGCGGACGAAGGCGGCGGGATCACCGCCGACCGTCCGCACCGCCGGGTCCGGGTCGGCGCCGAGCGTCGTGGAGAACACGTACTGGGTGAGGTGTGCGTACGGGCTGGCACCGCCCACCGCATAGGTGTGGCGGCCCATCAGGACCGTGTCGAAGCGGGCATTCGGCTGCTCGGCGGCGATCCCGGCCCGGCCGCGGAAGGCGGTGGGAACGAACTCCGGGTAGTCGGCGTTGAGCGCGGCGCCCTGCTCGGCGCTGACCGGGAAGAAGTCGAACTCGCCGCCCGGCCCGGCGATATAGCCGTCCAGCGTGACGGCCACGTAGTACACCAGCTTGCGCACGGGAACCACCGTTCGTAGTACTCTGATTGAAGTGGTTTGACCGTAGTACTACAGATGGAGTGGTGTCAATATGCGGACCAATCCGGAGCGCAGGAGCGCCCTGCTCGACGCGGCGCTCGAGGTGCTCGCCGACGACGGCGCCCGCGGGCTCACCTTCCGCGCGGTCGACCGCAGGGCCGCGGTGCCGGCGGGCACCGCCTCCAACTACTTCACCGACCGCGACGACCTGCTCACCCAGGCGGGCAGCCGCTTCTACGAGCGGCTCACGCCGGGCCCCGAGGCCCTCCGTCCGCTCGCCGAGGATCCCAAGGACCGGGCCACCGTCACCCGGCTCATGCACGAGATCGTTGACCGGATCGAGGCTTTCCGCAGCGGCTATCTGGCCCTGCTCGAACTGCGGCTGGAGGCCACTCGCAGGCCGGAGTTGCGGAGGCTGCTCACCGAGCGGGTGCGCGCGGATATCGACCACAACGTGCGCACCCACGTGGAAGCGGGCATGCCCGGTGACGAGACCACCGTTCTGCTGCTCTATCTGGCGCTGAACTGGTTGATCGTGGAGCGGCTCACGCTCTCGGAGGTCTTCACCGAGGAGCAGGGCCGCGCACTCGTCGCGGCCGCCGTCGAGCGGCTCCTGGTGATCCCGCCGGGAAGCTGAACGCTTGCCAGGTAGCCGATTCCGCGACCGGAGGCCCCTTCCGGAGGACCGAAAAAGACTCTGAGCAGGCCCGAGGTCGCAATAGTGCGACTTCGCCCCGGTATTGACGCGGTGTCACGGTTTGGTGACAATCGGGCTCAGAGGTACCCCCGCGGGCGGAGGAATGGCATGAGAACCAAGACTGATGTCCGAATCGTCGTGGACGCCGATCCCGAGCAGGTGATGGCCGCGCTGGCCGCGGTCGAGCTGCTACCCGAGTGGTCGTCGAGCTACAGCGACGTCCGGGTGGCGACCAGGGACCAGCGCGATCGGCCCGCCCGGGTCTTCGTCACCGCCGATCTCCCCGGCGGCTCCGACATCCAGGTGCTGGAGTACAGCTGGACGCCGGGCCGCTGCTCCTGGGAGGTCGCGGACAGCACCCGCGGCGTCCGCGGCCGCGGCTGGTACGAGGTGACACCTGGCCCGGACGGCACCGAGGTCTGGCAGCACGTCGAGCAGCAGCTCCCGTTCCCCCTGCCCGGCTTCCTCGTCCACCGCCAGAACAAGCGGGCGCAGGAGGAGGTGGTGGAGCGGTTCGCGGAGTTCGCGGAGCGATTTCCGGAGGTAGAGACCGCCGTCTGAGCGCCGTCGGTGCGACGATGTCCGGCATGACAGGTGCCAAGCGGCTGCGGCTGCAGCCGATGAGCGAGGGATCCTCGGTCACCCAGCTCGAACTCTTCTTCGATCTCGTGCTCGTCTTCGCCTTCACGGTGGTGACCGACCTCGCCGCCGACGATCCCAGCGCGAAGAACCTGGTCCGCGCGCTGCTGGTGCTGGCTCTCATGTGGTGGGTGTGGATCGCCTACTCGTGGCTCGGCAATGTGGTCAGGGCCGACGAGGGCATCATGCGGGTGGCCATGTTCGTCGCCATGGGCGGCGCGTTCATCGCGGCGCTCACCATCCCGGAGGCCTTCGACGACCTGCCCGGCGGCTGGTACGGGCCGCTGGTCTTCGCCATCGCCTACCTGGTGGTGCGGCTGGTGCACCTGGTCATGTTCTGGCTCTGCAGCGCCGACGACTCGCAGCTGCGCACCCAGGTGGTGCGCTGGGCGCTCGGCTCGATCACCATCGGCACCACGCTGCTGCTGATCGCCGCGACCACGCACGGCACGGTGCAGATCGCGCTCTGGTTCGCCGCCATCGCGGGCGACTACCTGTGGACGCTGGTCGCGGGCAACGGCTGGCGGATCAACTCGGCGGGGCACTTCGCCGAGCGCTACGGCCTGATCATCATCGTCGCGCTGGGCGAGTCCATCGTCTCGATCGGCATCGGGGTGCGGACGCTGCCCATCTCCTGGCCGATCGCGCTGGCCGCGCTGCTCGGGCTCGCCATCTCCGGGCTGCTCTGGTGGGCCTACTTCGACGTGGCGGCGATCGCGGTCGAGCACGAGCTGGAGCACGCCACCGGCGAGCGGCAGATCCAGATCGCGCGGAACTCCTACACCTTCTGGCACTTCCCGATGATCGTCGGCATCATCGCGCTCTCGCTCGGGCTGAAGAAGGTGCTGTACTACGTCGGCGACGCCTCGCACCACACGCTGCACGACGCGCTGTACGGCGCCCCGCTCTACTGCCTCTACGGCGGCGTGGTGCTCTTCCTGGTCGGGCTGATCGGCGCGAAGCACTACGCCACCGGGGAGTTCGGCACGCAGCGCGCGGTCGTGGTGGTGCTGCTCCTCGCGCTCACCCCGGTCGCGACCGCGCTGCCAGCGCTGGTCTCGCTCGGCCTGCTCTGCGCGGTGCTGCTCGCGCTGATCGGGTACGAGACGGTGCGCTTCGCCGACCCGCGCGAGCAGCTGCGGCACGGCTCCGCGGCCTGACCGCTACAGGTGCGCGGTCCGGTGCCGCACCGAGTACTCGGCGGCGGTCGGCCCGTAGGCCGACGGCTCCACCTTCACGCCGTCGGCCAGCGCCCGGCGGATCTGGTCCACGTTCTCCCGGATCATGTCGGCCACCAGCTCGTCGGTGCGCGGGTCGGCCAGCACCTGGAAGGTGAGCCGGAAGGTGGTGTCGGCGATCAGCCGGATGATGTCGTCGTGGAACGGGAGGTAGCGCACCCGGCGGGTCTGCGGGTCGTTCTTGATCAGGTCGACGATCATCTCGTCCAGCTCGGAGCGGTTCTCCTCCAGCGCGGCCGCGATATTGCGGGTGTAGTGCCCGGTGCGCAGCGCGCAGGCCACCTCGTCCAGCACCGCCATCGTGATCGGCTTCTTGATCACCTCGACGATGGTGCGGACGAAGCGGTTCAGCACCGCCGCGGTGACCCGGTCGCCGAAGGCGCGGTCGGCCACCCTGGCCAGCCGGACCAGCACCACCACGATCCGCAGCAGCCGGAAGGCGCGGAAGAACGGGCTGGTCACCGGGATCATGCCGAGCACTTCGTACCAGTAGACGAAGGGGAAGGTCCACGGCCAGCCCGCGCGGCGCCAGCGCCAGAGAAACTCGACGGCGAAGACCGCGCAGATGCTCACGTCCAGGATCACGATCACCCGGTGCGTCTCCGGGGTCACCGAGAAGAAGGTGATCCAGACGACGAGCACCACCGAGACGATCGCCAGCACCAGCATGGCGAAATCGGTCCAGAGCGCGGGCGGCTTGCGCGGATAGTCCTCCGGTTCCTGCGGAACCGGACCGGGAATGCCAGCGGACACGTCATTTCCCTTCGACAACGTTGTCGCCGAGAGTAATCCGCGCCTCAGCGTCCGGCGCGGATGATCTCCTCGATATTGCGTTCGGCCAGCGCGCTGATGGTCAGCGACGGGTTCACCGTTCCGGTGCTGCCCGGGATCACCGCGCCGTCCATCACGTACAGCCCGGGGTGGCCGACCACCCGGCCGTAGCCGTCGGTCGCCTTCCCGAGCACCGCGCCGCCGAGCGGGTGCGCGGTGAACAGGGCATTGGCGTCGTAGCCGAGCGCGCTGTACTCGACCATGGCGCCGGCCCGCTCGGCGATCTTCCGGTCCACCGCGCGGGCCGCGGCGACCACGTCGTCCCGGTTCCGCTGCGACCAGGTGAGCCCGACCTCGCCGGTCGCGCCGTCGTAGCCGAGCCGGGTGCGGGCCGGGTCGAGCACCATGCCGAGCGAGGCCAGCGCGCCGGTCTCGAACGGGATGCCGGGGATGTACCAGCTCTCCAGGGTGAGCGGCACCGCGCTCTCGTCCAGGATGCGGCTCGCGCTCGGCACGCCCTGGCCGAGCCCGGCCAGCGAGCTCGCGCCGCGGGCGAGCACCACGTCGCCGTTGGTGCCCCAGCCGTCGCCGACGTGCTCGTTCAGGTTCGGCAGCGCGCCGGTGGCCTGGGCGCGGACCAGCAGCTCGGTGCTGCCGATCGAGCCGGCGCCGAGGAAGAGCCGGTCCGCGGTGACGGTGCGGGTGGCGAGCACGGCGCCGGTGGGGTCGAGCTTGGTCAGCGCGACGGTGTAGCGGCTGCCGTCCCGCCCGATCGAATCCACCCGGTGGCCGGGGAAGATCCCGCAGTTGCCGGTGGCCTCGGCGTCCCTCAGGTAGTTCTGGTTCAGGTCGAACTTGGCGCCGTTGGAGTTGCCGAGGTTGCTCCGCGCCACCGTGGCCGACGGCTTGGAGCCGCCGTTCAGCTCGGCGCGGAGCACGTCCCAGTTGAAGATGGAGTCGTTGGGCTGCGGCTGGTAGCCGGCCTTGCGCACCTGATCGTCCCAGGCGCGGGAGTGCGTGAACGGGGACGAGCCGTAGATGTCGGCGGGCATGGGGCTGAGCCGCAGCATCCGGCGCACCCGGGGGAAGTAGACCCGGTCCAGCTCGCCGTACTCGACGGCGCCGCGGAAGACCTCGTCGAAGAAGCGGCGCTCCGGCGCGATCATGGCGCCGGTGAAGATCACCGAGCCGCCGCCGACCGCGGCCGCCCGCCAGACATCGATGCCCGGGTACTCGGTGCAGTCCAGCACGCCGCCGAAGGAGGAGAACTGCATCGGCACCTTGGTGACCCCGGTGAAGGTGGTGCGGTGCCAGAAGCCGCGGCCGTCCGGCAGGTCGTCGCCGGTGAAGATCTCCCGCCGCGGATCGTTCGGCCAGCGCGAGCCGCGCTCCAGCACGGTGGTGGCGACGCCGGCCTCGGCCAGCCGCAGCGCGGTGACGGCGGCGCCGAAACCGGAGCCGATGACCAGCGCGTCGGAGTGCTCGGGGGCGTCGGGCAGCGGGGCGAAGATCTCCGGCACCCACTCCTGGAACAGGCCGTCCCAGATCGGGTTCGCGGTCGCCGGGGCGTGCGCGAGCGCGCCGCCGGCGGCCGCGCCGAGCGCCACCGCCCCGGTCGCCTTCAGAAAGGCGCGTCTGTCCACCCGGCCACCTCCTGCGTCCTCGGGCGCAGCGAAGGTTACCGGCCGCGGGCAAGGGCGACCAGCCCGCCGGGTCGATGCGCGATCGAGGCGCGTAGCGATCGGCGCGTTCGGCGGATCAGCCGAGCAGCAACCGGGCGACCGCGACCAGCCCGACCACGACGATCACCCCGCGCAGCACCGCGGGCGGCAACCGCCGCCCCACCTTCGCCCCGATCTGCCCGCCGACGATCGAGCCGACCGCGATCAGCGCGACCGCCGCCCACGACACCTCCGCGACCACGAGGAAGAACACCGCGGCGACCGCGTTCACGATCAGCGCGAGCACGTTCTTCACCGCGTTCAGCCGCTGCAGATCGTCCTGCACGAAAACCCCGAGCAGCCCCATGAGCAGCACGCCCTGGGCCGCGCCGAAGTACCCGCCGTAGATGCCGGTGGCGCCGACCGCCGCGAACAGCACCGGCCCGCCGTGCTCCGGCGCCGCGCTGTCGCCCCGCTCGCGCCTGCGCGCCACCCAGCGGGAGAGCCGCGGCTGCACCACCACCAGGATCAGCGCCAGGATGATCAGCACCGGCACGATCGCGGTGAACGCGCCCTCCGGCAGCCGCAGCAGCAGCACTGCCCCGATCAGCCCGCCGACCAGCGAGGCGACCCCGAGCCTGGCCAGCCGCGCGCCCTGCCCCACCAGCTCTTCGCGGTAGCCGATGACCCCGCTGATCGAGCCGGGCACCAGGCCGATGGTGTTCGAGACGTTCGCCGTCACCGGCGGCAGCCCGAAGGCGAGCAGCACCGGGAAGGTGATCAGGGTGCCGGAGCCGACCACCGTGTTGATGGTCCCGGCGGCCATCCCCGCGACCAGCACGGCGAGCATTTCCAGCGGTGTCATGCGGCGTTCCTTCCCTCCGGCTCGAACGCTAGCCTTGTGCGTGGACGACCCGGAGACGGGACCTCCTTTGGCTGCTCCACCCCGACGCGGTAAACTCGCGGTCATCATGCAGCGGGCTCTTCTTCTCGGCCGCCGCGGCGGGGTCTGAACGGACCGGCTCCCGTCGCGGGGTTCTGCCGCGCCGGTCGCCCCCTTGACTGGGATCCACCACACCCACGGAGAAAATTCCATGTCCCCCGCTGATGCATTCGTATCCGGTACGCGCACCATCACCGCGCCCGCCAAGCCGGCCCCCGCCGACCAGCCCGGCTGGAACCGGCAGCAGAACTCCGCCATGCCGTCCTTCCGGTACCGGCCGTACGCCGAGGAGGTCCAGCCGATCACGCTGCCGGACCGCACCTGGCCGGACCGCGTCATCGACGTCGCCCCCGGCTGGTGCGCCGTCGACCTGCGCGACGGCAACCAGGCCCTGATCGACCCGATGAGCCCGGCCCGCAAGCGCCGCATGTTCGACCTGCTGGTCCGGATGGGCTACAAGGAGATCGAGGTCGGCTTCCCGGCCGCCAGCCAGACCGACTTCGACTTCGTCCGCGAGATCATCACCGACGGCGCCATCCCGGACGACGTCACCATCCAGGTGCTGACCCAGTGCCGCCCCGAGCTGATCGAGCGCACCTTCGAGGCCTGCGCGGGCGCGGGCAACGTGATCGTGCACTTCTACAACTCGACCTCGATCCTGCAGCGGCGGGTGGTCTTCCGCGCCGACCGCGCGGCCGTCAAGAAAATCGCCACCGACGCCGCCGCGCTGTGCCTGGAGATCGAGCAGCGCTACCCCGACACCGCCTGGCGCTACGAGTACAGCCCGGAGTCCTACACCGGCACCGAACTGGAGTACGCGCTCGACGTCTGCGACGCCGTCTCCGCGATCATCGCGCCGACGCCGGCGAAGCCGCTGATCATCAACCTGCCCGCCACCGTCGAGATGGCGACGCCGAACGTCTACGCCGACTCCATCGAGTGGATGAGCCGCAACCTGGCCCGCCGCGATTCGATCGTGCTCTCGCTGCACCCGCACAACGACCGCGGCACCGCGGTGGCCGCCGCCGAGCTGGGCTACCAGGCCGGGGCGGACCGGATCGAGGGCTGCCTGTTCGGCAACGGCGAGCGCACCGGCAACGTCTGCCTGGTGACGCTGGGGATGAACATGTTCTCCCGCGGCATCGACCCGCAGGTCAACTTCTCCGACATCGACGAGATCCGGCGCACCGTCGAGTACTGCAACCAGCTGCCGGTGCACGAGCGGCACCCGTACGGCGGCGACCTGGTCTACACGGCGTTCTCCGGCAGCCACCAGGACGCCATCAACAAGGGGCTGGACGCCATGAAGGCGGTCGCGGACGCCGCCGACACCGACGTCGACGACCTGACCTGGGAGGTGCCGTACCTGCCGATCGACCCCAAGGACGTCGGCCGCACCTACGAGGCCGTCATCCGGGTGAACTCGCAGTCCGGCAAGGGCGGCGTCGCCTACATCATGAAGACCGACCACGGGCTGAAGCTGCCCCGGCGGCTGCAGATCGAGTTCTCCCAGGCGATCCAGAAGATCACCGACGGCGAGGGCGGCGAGGTCACCCCGAAGGAGATGTGGGACGTCTTCCACGAGGAGTACCTGAGCCCGATCCGGCCGCTGGAGCGGATCAGGCAGAAGGTGACCGCGTCCGAGACCGACGGCGGCACCGACGCCATCTCCGCGGTGGTCAAGGTGGACGGGGTCGAGCAGGAGATCAGCGGCACCGGCAACGGCCCGCTGGCCGCCTTCGTCGACGCACTGGCCGGGATCGGCTACGACGTGGAGGTGCTGGACTACTCCGAGCACGCCATGTCCGCCGGTGACGACGCGCAGGCCGCCGCCTACGTCGAGGTCGCCGTCGGCGACCGGGTGCTGTGGGGCGTCGGGATCGCCACCTCGATCACCACCGCCTCGCTGCGGGCCGTCGTCTCCGCGGTGAACCGCGCGCACTGAGTCCTGTGCAACGGGTGCGGTTCCGGTCGCCGGGGCCGCACCCGTTTCGCGTCGTCACCTGCTGTTCATCGACGTGTGGCCAGGGCTGGGGATGGCTCGACACCGGAGCGCGCGGCCACCACCCCCGTGCTAGCGTGGTTTCGCAATCAGGCCGAGCTCTCTGCTCGAGAAACCGAGCAGATGGGGGAACTGTGACCACGAACGACCACAACCCGACTTCGCCGCCCTGGCTGCAGAGCGCGCCCGCGGATTCGGGCGATGCCGATTCGGACGCCGGAGCGCGTCGGGCGCAGGATGATTCGGCGGGTGCGCCGGAATCGGAGGCGTCAGGCGAGGGGTCGGGGTTCAGCGGGGAGCGGCCGGGGTTCGGTCCGGAAGCGTCCGGTGGGTTCGGCGCGGAGCGTTCGGGGTTCGGTCCGGATTCGTCCGGCGGTTTCAGCGCTGACCAGCCGGGTGGGTTCTCGGCGGAGCCGTCCGGTGGGTTCCCGGTACAGCCGTCCGGGTTCGGTGGCGAACGTCAGGGTGGCTTCTCGCCCAGCGGTTTTCCCGAAGGTTCGGAGGGTTTCGCCCCGCCGCAGCCCGGTGGTCCGTACAACTCCGGGCAGTTCGCCCAGCCGCAGCACAGCGGTGCGCACCCCATCCAGCCCGAGAATCCCGGCGCCGCACCGGGTCCCGGCGGGGCGGACCCGTCGAGCGGGCCGATCTACAGCTGGGCTCCGCCGCCGCCCCCGCAGCAGTCTCCCTACCAGCAGCCACCGCTGCCGCCGCAGCCCGGTCCGCCGCCCGGCATGCTCGGTGGCCCCGGCCCTGGCCCCGGCCCGCAGGGCCCGCAGGGTTACGGCATGCCTCCCGGCCTCCCGCCGCAGCCCGGCCCCGGTCCCGGCCCCGGCTGGCAGGGCAATCCGCAGCCGTTCCAGCCGCAGCACATGCTGGCCCCCGGGCAGCCCGGCCACTCGGTGAACGACCTCAACCTGCTCAAGCGGGCCCGCCGGGCGCCGCGCAGCGGCTGGCGCCGGGCCGTGCACAAGGCCTCCGGCGGCATGATCAACCCCGGCGAATCCTCCGCCGACCTGGTCTACCGCGAACTCTTCGACCGGGTGAACCAGCCGGTCCGCGGCGACTACCGGATCGCGATCCTCTCGCTCAAGGGCGGCGTCGGCAAGACCACGACCACCGTCGGCCTCGGCTCCACCTTCGCCTCCATGCGCGGCGACCGCGTGATCGCCATCGACGCCAACCCCGACCTCGGCACGCTCGCGCACCGGGTACCGCGGCAGACCCGCTCCACCGTCCGCAACCTGCTCGAAGACCAGCAAATCACCCGCTACTCGGACGTCAGGGCGCATACCTCGCAGGCCCCGAGCCGCCTCGAAGTGCTCGCCAGCGAACAGGACCCGGCCGTCTCCGAGGCGTTCAGCGAAGCCGATTACCGCAAGGCCATCGGCATCCTGCAGTCCTTCTACAACATCATCCTCACCGACTGCGGCACCGGCCTCATGCACTCCGCCATGGCGGGCGTCCTCGACATGGCCAGCTCCCTCGTCCTCGTCACCTCCCCCGCCATCGACGGCGCCCGCAGCGCCTCCGCCACCCTCGACTGGCTGGACCACCACGGGCACAGCAAACTCGTCGAGCGCACGGTCGTCGTCGTCAACGCCTCCCGCCGCGGCGCCTCCACCGTCGACCTCGACCAGCTCCGCCGCCTCTTCCTCGACCGCACCCGCGCCGTCCAGGTCGTCCCCTTCGACGACCACCTCGCCGAAGGGGCCGAAATCGACCTGGAGCTGGTCTCCAAGCCGACTCGGCGCGCGCTGCTCGAATTGGCCGCGATGGTCGCGGACGACTTCGGTTATGTTGCGGCGCAGCAGTATCGGCAGGGGCCGGGGTAGAGTCGGCACGGAGGGGGAACCATGCGGGGACGTTTCGCGCTCTTCTGCGCGCTGGCGGTGGTGCCGTTGGTCGCGGGGTGTGATTCGGGGACGGAGGGTTCGGCTACGCCCACTTCGATCGCACCCGAGGTGCTGTTCGATTCGTGCACTCTGCCCGACAGCGTTGTCGCGGAGACGGGGGTGAACCCGGACTCGAAAAACGACAACCCATTCGGGACGTCTCTCTCCGGCTGGGTCGGATGTCAATGGCGCGGAGACGGATACGCGCTTCGGATCTTCGCGACCGATAGAACTCCGGAAGAGTTTCGCGCGAACAGTTCGTTCGGTGACTTCCGCGAAGCGGATCTGCCGGGCCGACAAGCCACGACGTTCGTCGAAGGTGACGAGAAGCCGCCGGGCAATTGCAGCGTGATGTACGGGACCTCCCAAGGCACCGTCAGCTTCTACATCAGCAAGGCGATCACACTCGCCGAACTACCCGATCCCTGCGGCACCGTGGTGCGCGCGGCACGCGCGATCGATCAGTGGATCCCGCAGTGACCCGAGGAGGCACCGTGACCGACCAGAATGAGATGCGCCGCGTATTCACCGCCCTCGAAAGTGACGCGACCGACGGCCGCTTGATCGTCGAACAGGGCGTCGCGGAGGCCTGTGCAGCCGAGTGCGAGCGCTATATCGAAGAGCTCACCGACCTCGCCTATCGAACCGAGAATCTCGACTACGCAGCCTCTTTCGGAGCGCTGCGCTCCTCGCAGGCTCTCGGTGGAAAGTTTCGTGACCTCGCGATGGGCGGCGTGGGCTCCGGTTCGTTCCGCGATGCGCTCCGCCAGCATATCGAGGTCGTTCAGGCCATGGCCGAGATGTTCCGCAAGGCCAATGCCGCATATGACGCGACGGAGAGCGCCAACACGTCCGATATCGACTCGACGGTTCGCTGACTTCGGCGATGACCTAGCGACCCAGATTCTCGCTGAAGAAGGTGAAGATGCGGGACCAGGCGTCGGTGGAGACGTCGGGGTCGTGGGTGGTGCCCATGACCTTCATGTAGAGGCCGGGCACGCCGGAGTAGTCCTGGAAGAAGGAGTGGCTGGCTCCGGGGTAGATCTTGAAGTCGGTGCGGACGCCCGCGGCTTCCAGTGCGTCCCGGTACCGCTCGGTGTCGGCGGTGGGGATGTAGGGATCACTGTCCCCGTAGCTGGCGACCACCGGGCACGGGGCGGTGAGCAGGTGGTCGACCGGCTTGCCGGGGTAGAGCAGGCCGTAGTTCACGGAGGCGGCGTCGAACATGCCGCTGCCGCCGGTGACGATGGCGAAGCGCCCACCCATGCAGAAGCCGATGACGCCGACCCGGCCGGTGCAGTCGGGGCGGGCGGTGAGGGTGTCGCGGGCACGCTGGATCTGGTCGAAGACCGGGCCGGTGTCGCGGAGCAGCCCGCGGAAGACCTGCTGGACGCAGAGCCCGCGGCGGTAGAGGCGGGGGCCGATGGCGAGGTAGCCGTTGGCGGCGATGTGGTCGGTGACGCGGCGGAGTTCGCTGGTGACGCCGAAGGCGTCGTGCAGGACGACGACGCCGGGGAAGGGGCCGGCGCCGGTGGGGGTGGCGAGGTAGCCGCCGTCGAGGTCGGTCATGGGAGCTCCATCGGGTCGGGGCGGTCCGCTCCGGACTGTAGCGGGTCGGGGCCGGCGACGGCGCGGGCGGCGGCGGCGAAGGCGGTGCGGACGGCGGCGACGGCGGGGGTGTGTTCGGTTTGCGGGCGCAGCGCGAGTTCGTAGCGGCGGGCGGCACGGACGCCGCTGAGGCGGAGGGGAACCAGGTCGGGGTGGGCCACCGCCCAGCGGGGCATGAGGGCGATGGCGTAGCCGGCCGCGACGAGGCTCTCGATGACGCGGAAGTCGTTGAGCCGTTGCGCGATCCGGGGTTGGACGCCGGTGACGGTGGCGATCGAGCGGAGGACGTCGTCGACCGGGAAGCCGCCGCGCACGCTCACCCAGGTCTCGTCGGCGAGTTCGGCGGGGTCGACGGCGGTGCGGTGGGCGAGCCGGTGGCCGGGGGCGACCACCACGTCGGTGGGTTCGCGCATGAGCGGGATCGCGCGCACCCGGGGGCCGGCGACCGAGGGGGCGCGCTCGTCGCGGTGCGTGAGGACGACGTCGTAGTCGGCGAGCAGCCGCGGCACCTCGGTGGGTGGCAGGTCCTCGTCGCTGGCGATCAGGTCGACGGCGCTGTCGGCGAGCGCAGCGAGCACCTTCGGCAGCAGCAGCGCGGCGCCGGAGGGGAAGAGCGCGACCCGCACCCGGCCGCGGGCGGTGCCGCGGTAGCGGGCCATCTCGGCGGCGGCGCGGTCGAGCGCGGCCAGCACCTCGTCGGCGCGCGGCACCAGGGCCCGGCCCGCGTCGGTGAGCCGGACCCGGCGGCCGTCCGGCTCCAGCAGCGGGACCCCGGCCTCCCTGGCCAGCACCTTGAGTTGCTGCGAGACCGCCGACGGTGTGCTGTGCAGTGCGGCGGCGACGGCCGCGATGGTGCCGCGGTCGGCGAGTTCGCGCAGCACCCGGAGCCGTTCCGGGGCCATCGGCCCACCATCAACCATGAAGTAATGCTACCGATATGATTCGGAACAATTCGATTGTCCTGAACAATGCGCGCGCCCAGCATGGGAAACGTGACCGCTCGTGACCGCCTGCTCGGATTGACCGTCGTCGTGCTCTGGGGGCTGAACTTCCTGGCCATCCGGGTCGGCCTCGACCACTTCCCGCCCTTCTTCTTCGTCGCCCTCCGCTTCGCGGTGATCGCGGTGCCGGTGCTGCTGTTCGTGCCGCGCCCGCGGGTGCGGGGGCGCTGGCTGCTGCTCTACGGCGGCGGGTTCGGGATCGCGCAGTTCGCGTTCCTCTTCACCGCCATGCGGATCGGGATGCCGACGGGGCTGGCCGCCCTGGTGCTGCAATCGTCGGCGCCGTTCACGGTGGTGCTCGGCGCACTGGTCGCCAGGGAGCGGCTGCGACCGCTCCAGGGCGCGGGCATCGCGGCGGCGCTGGGCGGGATGGCGCTCATCGGCTGGGATCAGCTGCCGTACGCGGGGCTGCTGCCGGTGCTGCTCACGCTGGCGGCCGGGCTCGGGTGGGCCTTCGGCAATATCGGCACGCGGCTGGCGACCACGGAATCGCCCGGGGTGAACCCGCTGCACCTGACCATGTGGATGGCGGTGATTCCGCCGCTGCCGATGCTCGCGCTCTCGGCGGCGGTCGAGGGGCCGGGCGCCGGATGGCATGCGCTGGCGACGAGTTTCAGCGGTGCCGGGCTGCTCGCGCTGGCCGGGCTCGCCTATATCGTCGTGCTCGGCACGCTGGCGGGCTCGGGGCTGTGGACCTACCTGATGAGCCGCTACCCGGCGAGCGCGGTGGC
Source organism: Nocardia asteroides (assembly GCF_021183625.1). NCBI lineage: Bacteria > Bacillati > Actinomycetota > Actinomycetes > Mycobacteriales > Nocardiaceae > Nocardia > Nocardia asteroides. Next base: position 4,183,492 of record NZ_CP089214.1, on the reverse strand, counting down.
GCCCTACTCGCTGCTGGTGCCGGTGGTCGGGATGAGCGCGGCGTGGGTGGCGTTCGGGGAACGGCCGAGCGGGCTCGCCGTGCTCGGCGCGCTGGTGGTGATCGCGGGCGCGGGCGCGGCGACCATGGTCCGGCGGCCGGTCCCCCTGCCCGCGACCGCCCCACGACCGGTCGGCGCGGGTGCGGCCTGACCGCCGTCCGCCGGCAACCGGCCGACGCGGACCCGAACCGGCGGCGATACACCCGGACCGAACTTCGGCAGCCCGGGTGACCACCGCCACGCAACCCCCCTTACGCCGATTTCGGCGAATGACCGGCCAACTCCCTGACCACGCGAATCTGAAACACTCCCCGTTCAAGCGAAGTACCGGCAATCGACCCCATCGGCGCACGGGCCACTGCGCACCCCGGTACTGTCGCAGGCGCCCGAGTCCGCCGGGGCGGCGGCCGGGGCACGGCGCGCGGTGGGCGGCCCGCCGTGCGCAGGTTCGAACACGAGCAGGGCCGCCGATCGTGGCAGGCCCGAAATTTTTGAGGCAGCAGAACACGTATGACAGAGCAGCGGTCGACCGTGTCGCGCAGGACCCTCCTGAGGGGCACGGTAACGGCGGGGGTGGCGGGGGCCATCGCGAGTACGGCACGGCCGGTTCCGGCCTTCGCGAGTCCGGGCAGACGGGTCGCGGTGCTCGGCGGCGGGGTCGCCGGGCTCACCGCGGCGCACGAGCTCGCCGAGCGCGGCTTCGAGGTCACCGTCCACGAGAAGCGGGCGTGGGGCGGCAAGGCGCGCAGCGTGCCGGTGCCCGGCAGTGCGCGGGACGGCAGGCCCGAGCTCCCCGGTGAGCACGGCTTCCGCTTCTTCCCCGGCTTCTACCGGCACGTTCCGGACACCATGCGGCGCATCCCGTTCCCCGGCAACGCGGACGGCGTGCGGGACAACCTGGTCGGCATGACCGAGATGCGGCTGGCCCGCGCGGACGGCGCCGACATCCGGGTGCCGCTCGGCGCGCGGGCGCCGGTGAAGCTGACCCCGGACACCTTCCGCGAGACGGTCAGCGGCGCGATCACCGCGGCCACCAGGATGACGAACGACGAGGCGCTGTTCTTCGCCAACCGGCTGCTCGTCTTCAACACCAGCTGCGACGCGCGCAGGCTCGGCCAGTGGGAGTACGCCTCCTGGTTCGACTACGTGAACGGCCACGCCCGCTCGCACGAGTTCCGCGCGCTGCTCTCCCGCGCGCTCACCAGCCTGCTGGTCGCGGCGAAGGAGGGCGTGGCCAGCGTGCGCACCATCGGCACCATGGGCGAGCAGTTCCTCGGCAACCCGCTGGAGGTGGCCGCCGACGGCCCGCTGGACCGGGCGCTGAACGGCCCGACCAACGCGACCTGGATCGATCCGTGGCTGGCGCACCTGCGCTCGCTCGGGGTCCGGCTGGAGCTGGGCAGCGAGGTGCGCTCGCTCGAGGTGCGGGACCGCAGGATCGCCGCGGCCAGGATCGACACCCCCGACGGCGCGCGCACGATCGAGGCCGACTACGTGGTGGTCGCGCTCCCCGCCGAGCAGGCCCGCAGGCTCTGGACCGCCGAGGTGCTCGAGGTCTGGCCGCAGCTGCGGGCGATGGACCGGCTGGTCGTGGACTGGATGAACGGCATCCAGTACTACCTGCGCACCCCGGTCGACATCGCGCGCGGCCACGCCGCCTTCGTGGACGCGCCGTGGGCGCTGACCTCGATCAACCAGAACCAGGTGTGGCGGCGCAAACTGCCGGAGTACGGCGACGGGACGGTCGGCGACTGCCTCTCGGTCGACATCTCCGACTGGCACACCCCCGGCATCCTCTACGGCAAGCCGGCCGAGCAGTGCAGCCCGGAGGAGATCGCCCGCGAGGTCTGGGCGCAGCTGCGCACGCACCTGAACGACGGCGGCGAGGTGCTCCGCGACGCCGACCTGCACTCCTGGTTCCTCGACCCCGGCATCACCTGGAACGCCGAGCGCGGCCGCAACACCAATGCCGACCCGCTGCTGATCAACACCGCGGGCTCCTGGGACGCCCGCCCCGAGCCGCACGGGCCGCTGGAGAACCTCTTCCTGGCCGGCGACTACGTGCGCACCGACATCGACCTGGCGACCATGGAGGGCGCCAACGAGTCGGCGCGGCGCGCGGTGAACGCGCTGCTCGACGTGGCCGGGTCGGACGCCACGCGCTGCCCCCTCTTCACCCTCTGGCGCTCGCCGGAGCTGGAGCCCATGCGGCAGCTGGACGCCGATCGATACGCTTCCGGGCTGCCGAATATGTTCGACGTCGCCCCCTGAGCGGTGCTTGAATCACTCCATGGGTGATACCGCGCAGATCACGGACGAGGCCGAGCTGCGGGAGCTGCTCGGCGAGGTGAATCCCCGTGCGGCGAACAAGGATCGCCCCGCGCTGCACCCGCGCGACCGGGAGTGGATCGCGCTCAGCCCGTTCGTGGTGCTGAGCACCAGCGACGCGGCGGGCAACTGCGACGCCTCGCCGAAGGGCGACCCGGCCGGTTTCGTGAAGGTGCTCGACGCGCACACCATCGCGGTGCCGGAGCGGCCGGGCAACCGGCGGGCCGACGGGTACCGGAACATCCTGGTCAACCCGCACGTCGGGCTGATCTTCCTGATCCCGGGGCGGAACGAGACGCTGCGGATCAACGGCTCGGCCCGGCTGGTCAGGGACGCGCCCTACTTCGACGACATGGTGGTGCGCGGGCACCGGCCCATCCTCGCGGTCGAGGTGGCGATCGAGCAGATCTTCTTCCACTGCGCCAAGGCGTTCCTGCGCAGCCACCTGTGGCAGCCGGAGCAGTGGCCCGACGACACCCTGCCCAGCGCTGCCAGGCTGGTGAAGGAGGTGCAGAGCGGAGTCACCGAGACGGTCGAGGAGCTGGAGCACTACTACTCCCCCGAGGTCTACGGGCAGAAGCTGTACCAGGGCTGAGCGGAGTGTGCGCGAGGCCGCACTCACTCGGCGCGAGCACCTCCGGCGTGCCCCCTAGACTCACCGGGATGGCAGATATTTCGGTGCGCGGGCGGCTCGCCCTGCGGGTGGCGGCGCTCGCGTCGTTCGCCTCGCAGCGGGCGGGGCGCGGCAAGGGGTCGATGATCGGCGGGCTGATCGCCCTGAAGATCGACGGCTCGCTCATGGAACAGCTCGGCCGCGGCAAGCGGACCGTGCTGATCACCGGCACCAACGGCAAGTCCACCACCACCAGGATGACCACCGCGGCGCTGAGCACGCTCGGCACCGTCGCCACCCAGGCCGACGGCGCGAACATGGACGCGGGCATCGTGGCCGCGCTGAGCACGCAGCGCGGCGCCCCGCTGGCCGCGATCGAGGTGGACGAGCTGCACCTGCCGCACGTCACCGACGCGCTGAACCCGGAGGCGGTGGTGCTGCTCAACCTGAGCCGCGACCAGCTGGACCGGGTCGGCGAGATCAACATGATCGAGCGCAGGCTGCGCGCGGGGCTGGCACGGCACCCGGACACCGTCGTCGTCGCCAACTGCGACGACGTGCTGATCGCCTCGATCGCCTACGACCACCCGAACGTCGTCTGGGTGGCGGCGGGCAGCGGCTGGGCGATGGATGCCACCAGCTGTCCGCGCAGCGGCGAGCCGATCGTCTGGGAGGGCGCGCACTGGCGCAGCACCGGCGCCGACTTCGAGCGCCCCGACCCGCAGTGGTGGCTGGACGGCACCGAGCTGCGCGGCCCGGACGACCTGCGGCTGCCGCTCACCCTCGCGCTTCCCGGCCGGGCCAACCGCGGCAATGCCGCGCAGGCCGTGGCGGCGGCGGTCGCGCTCGGGGCCGACGCGGCGCAGGCGGCGGCGGCGGCGGGCACCGTGCGCGAGATCGCCGGGCGCTACCGGACCGTCCAGGTCGGCGAGCACGCCGCCCGGCTGCTGCTGGCCAAGAACCCGGCGGGCTGGCAGGAGGCGCTCTCCATGATCGACCCGGACTCGGCCGGGCTGGTGATCGCGGTGAACGGGCAGGTGCCGGACGGCGAGGATCTCTCCTGGCTCTGGGATGTGCGGTTCGAGCACTTCGAGGGGGTCCAGGTGGTGGCGGCGGGCGAGCGCGCCACCGATCTCGCGGTGCGGCTCACCTACGCGGGCGTCGAGCACACCACGGTGGCCGACCCGGCGCGAGCCATCGCCTCCTGCCCGGCGGGCAAGGTCGAGGTGCTGGCGAACTACACCGCGTTCCGCGATCTCAACCGCGATCTGGAGGACCACTCGTGACGGTGCGGATCGGGCTGGTTCTGCCCGATGTGATGGGGACCTACGGCGACGGCGGCAACGCGCTGGTGCTGCGGCAGCGGCTGCGGATGCGCGGCCACGAGGCCGAGATCGTGGAGATCACGCTCGCCGACCCGGTGCCGAACTCGCTGGACATCTACACCCTCGGCGGCGCCGAGGACTCCGCGCAGCGGCTCGCCACCCGGCATCTGCAGCGCTACCCGGGGCTGCAGGAGGCCGCGGCGAAGGGCACCCCGGTGCTGGCCATCTGCGCCGCCATCCAGGTGCTCGGGCACTGGTACGAGACCTCCACCGGCGAGCGGGTCGACGGCGTCGGGATGATCGACGTCACCACCTCGCCGCAGGAGAAGCGGGCGATCGGCGAGGTCACCACCGCGCCGACCGTCGCCGGGCTCACCGCGCCGCTCACCGGCTTCGAGAACCACAGGGGCGGAACGAAACTCGGCGGTGACGCGGCCGGGCTGGCCCGGGTGACCCGCGGCGTCGGCAACGGCGTCGGGGACGGGCTGGAGGGGGTGGTGCAGGGCTCGGTGATCGGCACCTACATGCACGGCCCCGCGCTGGCCCGCAATCCGGAGCTGGCCGACCTGCTGCTCTGCCGTGCGCTCGGCGTCGACGAGCTGCCGCCGCTGCCGCTGCCCGAGGTGGAGCAGCTGCGCCGGGAGCGGCTGCGCGCCTGAGCGGCGCTGTCGGTGCCCGGTGGTAGACCGGAGTACATGGGAGCGAACGCATGCCCGGCCTGCGCGGCCGGAACGGATCACTGCCACGGGACGCTGATCGGGCACGCCGGGCGGATCGCCGCGTGCACCGAGGGCGGCTGCGTCGATTTCGAGGTGGTGCGGCACCTCTTCGTGGTGGAGTGCACCGACCTCGCGGGTGGCTGCGGCTGCGCGGAGCGCGGCCTCGGTAGGCTCGCCGGGTGAGCTACGACCTGGTCCTGCTGCCCTCCGGTGTCGCGTCGACGGTGCCTGCGGCTGAGGAGTACCTGGACGCCCAGGAGGGCAAGCCCGAATCGGCCGCCGTCGCCGAGATCGCCGCCGAGCTGAACCGGCGCAACGGGGAACTGCCCGAGGACGACTCGTTCCTCAGCGTGTCGCCGATCGGCGGGCACGCGACGGGCGACACCCTGCCGGTGGCGATGCCGTACGACGCCATCGGCTTCGGCCGCGCCCTGCTCTTCGAGCTGGCCACCCCACGCGGCTACGCGCTCTTCGACCCGCAGCTCGCCTGGCTCATCGACCCGGCCGGCCACCTCCCGCTGGCCGTCAGCCACGGCGGCGCGGGCGAATTCCCCTACCTCACCGAGCGGCTGGCCGAGGACTGGGTCGCCGGCCTGGCCGCCCCGAACCCCTACCTGGTGGTCGACCGCGGCCCGAACGACTACATCCAGACCTACCGCGAAGACTCCGGCGAGTACACCCTGGAGTACCGCGACGGCGCCGCCGATCGCCACTTCGGCACGGTGATCCCCGACGCCGGCACCGTCGCCGCGCTCATCTGGGACTGGGCCCGCGGCGAGCGCACCCGCTTCGACCGGGTCACCTGGAGCCCGGTCGAGCTCTGACTCCTCAGCGGTCCTGCACCGCCAAGCGGCCGGCCAGGAGCAGGAACGACGCGCCGAAGACGCGGCGCATCCACCCCACCACCCGCGGCCTGGCCAGCACATTCGCGCGCATGGCCGCGGCACCCAGCCCGTAGCCGACGAACACAACGAAGGTGACGGCCATGAACACCCCGCCCGCGGCAAGCATGGCCGGGTGCGCGGCCGCGGCGTCGATCGGAACGAACTGTGGCAGGAAGGCGACGAAGAAGAGCGTCAGCTTGGGGTTGAGCAGATTCAGCAGTACCGCGGACCCGATCCCCCGGCGCGCCGACGGGGCCTCACCCGGTTCGGGCAGCGTGAGCGCGCCGCGCTCGCGCAGTGTGCTCCAGGCCAGATAGAGCAGGTAGGCGACACCGAGGTACTTCACCGTCTGGAAGGCAAGCGCGCTGGTGTGCAGCAGCGCCGCGAGGCCGGTGACCGCCGCAAGCACGTGTGGCACCACGCCGAGCGTGCAGCCGAAGGCCGCGACCACCGACGCCCTGGCACCACGGGCCAGCCCGGCCGCCACCGTGAACAGCACCCCGGTGCCCGGCGTCGCCGCGATGATCACGGTGGTCAGCAGAAATTCGATCCCCATTGCCCGCAGGCTAATCCGCCCGCCCGCGATGCACCACCCCCCGGCGTCAGAGCGCGCGACGCCCCGACAGCGCCCGGCCGAGGGTCAGCTCGTCCGCGAACTCCAGGTCACCGCCCATCGGCAGCCCGGAGGCCAACCGGGTGACCGACAACCCGGGGAAGTCGCGCAGCATGCGCACCAGGTAGGTGGCCGTTGCCTCGCCCTCGGTGTTCGGGTCGGTCGCGATGATGACCTCGCTGACGTCGACCCCGTCCTGCTGGTTCCCGATGCGGGCGAGCAGCTGCCGGATGCGGAGCTGGTCCGGCCCGACGCCGTTGAGCGGGTCGAGCGCGCCGCCGAGCACGTGGTAGCGGCCGCGGAACTCGCGGGTGCGCTCGATCGCCTGCACGTCCTTCGGCTCCTCGACCACGCAGATCATGGTGCGGTCGCGGCGCGGGTCGACGCAGATGCGGCAGAGCTCGCCGTCGGAGACGGTGCCGCACTCGGCGCAGAAGCGCACGCCGTCGCGCACCTTCTGCAGCGCCGCCTGCAGCCGGTCGATCTCCGGCGCCTCGACTCCGAGCAGGTGAAAGGCGATGCGCTGCGCGCTCTTCGGTCCGACGCCGGGCAGCCGCCCCAGCTCGTCGATCAGATCCTGGACCGGGCCCTCGTACACCTACGGCCTCAGAAGCCGGGCAGCTGGCCGCCGCCGAGGCCGCCGGAGAGCGGGCCGAGCCGGTCGGCCGCGAGCTGCTGCGCGTTCGCCATCGCGTCGTTGACCGCGCCGATCACCAGGTCCTGCAGCCCGTCGACGTCCTCGGGGTCGACGACCTTCGGATCGATGGTCAGCGCGACCACCTCGCCGGATGCCTTGATGGTGACCTGCACCAGGCCGCCGCCTGCCTGCCCCTGCACCTCGGAGGCCGCGATCTCGGCCTGGGCCTCCATCACCGCCTGCTGCATCTGCTGCGCTTGCGCGAGGAGCTGCTGCATGTCGAACTGGCCATCGGGTTGCACGAGAATTCCTTCCAGCGGGCGGGAATGTCAGCGTCCAGACTAGTCCGCGCCGGGGACCGGTACATCGCCGGTTTTGCGAGGATTTATCATGGAACTCGGGTCGGGCCCGGGAGAAATGTTGCACTGGCTACAGTGCGGCGATCTTTCTCGGACAGCAAACGATGACCGGTAGCGACCCTGGAGCCGACGATGTCCCCGCTTCTCCGTAAGTCCGTTCTCACCATAGCCGCGTCGGCGTCGGCGCTGCTGTTCGCCTGCACCGGCGCCGCGCAGGCCGACTCGGGTGTCGCCGACTACGGCGGCGGCTGTGTCCTGGACTCCGGCAATCGAGCGGCGACCATCGATGCGCTCCGCTTCCGCTGCACGCCGGACCAGCAGGATCTGCTGTTCCACGAGGCCCCGCCCGGCGCCGCCCCGCGCGGCGTCACCAGCGGCTGGGTGGTGCGCCCCGGCTACATCCAGGACATCACCCCCGCGTTCTGGATCGGCAAGACCTTCGCCACCGGCCCGGACGGCGGCCCCCTCACCAATCGGGTCACCGCGCTCGACATCGCCGCCTGGCCGGCGAACAGCTACCGCGGCACCGCGCTGCTCGACGGCCGCCCGGCCTGGGTGCTGGACTACACGCCGTCACCGACCCCGCAGGTGCACGACGAGGTGCGCGAGGTCGCGCCCGGGGTCTGGTTCGGCTACTCGTGGTGGCTCGACGAGGTGAACACGCTGCTGCTGACCTTCGTGGTCGCCACGCCGTGATCGGTTGACTCTCCCGCCACGGGAGGGTGTTCGCTGAACCCATGACAGCGACCGTCCCGATCGGGGAGTTCTCCCGGTTGACCTACCTCAGCGTGAAGGCGCTGCGGTACTACCACGACATCGCGCTGCTCGAGCCAGCGGCGATCGACCCGGGCTCGGGCTACCGCCGCTACTCGGTGGATCAGGTGCCGTCCGCGCACCTGATCCGCCGCCTGCGCGCGCTGGACATGCCGGTGGAGGAGATCCGCACGGTGCTCGGGGCGGCCGACGGGCCGACGAGGGACGCCGCGCTGTGCGCGCACCTGCTCCGGATGGAGGAGGAGCTGAACCGCACCCGCGACGTGGTCGCCTCGCTGCGCGCGCTGCTCGCGCCGGGAACGCGCGCGCTCGCGGTGGAGTACCGCAGCACGGCCGCGTTCCCCGCGCTCACCGTCACCGATGCGGTGGCCCGCGCCGATATCGGGGCCTGGTGCGGCAGCGCCTTCGCCCTGCTCCACCGGACGCTGGCGGCCGCGGGGGTACCGCCCGCCGGGCCGGGCGGGGCGACGTACTCCGCCGCCTGGTTCGCGGAGGACGCGGGCGAGGTGACGGCGTACGTCCCGGTGCCGCCCGGCACCGGCGGGTCCCTGCCCGCGGCCGCCGGCACCCACCCCGCGCCGCTGCTCACCGAACTTCCCGGCGGCCGCTTCGCGGTCGCCGTGCACGAGGGCGGCTTCGAGGACTTCGACCGCAGCTACGGCGCGCTCGGCAGCCACGTCGCCGCGCACGACGTCTCGCTGCCCGAGCCGATCCGCGAAATCTACCTGGCCGGGCCGGACCGGATCGACGACCCGGCCGGCTACCGCACCGAAATCTGCTGGCCCATCCGCTGATTCAGGAGGAACCATGGCACTCGAGCTCGCGCACGTCACCATCGACAGCGAGAACGCCGCCGCGCTGGCCGGCTTCTACGCCGAACTGCTCGACCGGAAGGTCGATCCGGAGGCCTCGGAGTACTTCGCCACCGTGGGCGGCGCCCCGACGCTCATGTTCATCAAGGTGCCGGACAGGACGCCGGGCAAGAACTCGGTGCACCTCGACCTGCACACGCCGGAGCGGCGGGCGCAGGTCGAGCGGGCACTCGCCCTCGGCGCGAAGCAGCTCGGCGAGTTCGACGAGTACGGCGCGCGCTGGACCACGCTGAGCGATCCCGAGGGGAACCTGTTCGATATCGGCGAGACGCGCTAGCGGCTCGCCCATCGAGTACCGCGAGACCCCTACGCCAATTCGTTCTTCAGGTTCTCCAGCACCTCGGCCTGGATCTTCTTCAGGCCGAGCGGGGCGAAGATGCCCTCGAAGATGCCCTTGACCCCGCCGGCGCCGTTCCACGTGGTGCGCAGCGTGACCGCGGAACCGGTGCCGTCGGGGCTCACGGTCCAGGTGGTGACCAGGGTGGAGTTCGAATCCTGCTCGGTCACGGTGGAATCCGTCGCGGTCACGACCGCGTGCACGCTGCGCTGCCGCTTCTCGGTGGCCTGCAGGATCCACTCGGCGACGGTGCCGGTGCCCTTGCCGCCCTCGAGCACGCGGTAGTCGCGGTAGTGCGCGCTGAGGATGCGCGGCCGGACGGTGTCGTAGTCGGCCACGGCCGCCAGCACCCGCTGGGGATCCGCGGGCACCGTGATCGAACTGCTGGCGCTGACCTGTCCCACTTCGCACTCCTTCTCCGGACGCCTGCCCCGGCGCCCTGCTGTCCGAAACGTCCGGGCTGAGGCGCCCGGACGCCTGAGATCCTGCCCGATGCGGTGTTCCGGCACGAATGCGCGCCCACCGTCGAGGCGGATACAACACCGCCGTGTTACCTGCTTGTTCCCTCTTCGCCGTCTCCCGTGACATTTCTCGGCCGACACGGTGAACTTGATGGCCGGTGCCGGTTCGACGTACTAGCGTCGAGGGGTGGCAGTGAGTCCGATGAGGAAGGCCGGCCATGTCCCGGCCACACGCGAATCCGGTTTCGCCGCGCATCAGGAAGGCGTCGAGCGACTACTCGCGAGCTATCGCGCCATTCCGCCCGATGCAAATGTCCGTTTGGCGAAGAAAACCTCGAATTTGTTCCGGGCGCGGGCGAGCAATTCCGCTCCCGGGCTGGATGTCTCCGGCCTCACCTCGGTGATCGCGGTCGACCCGGAGGCACGCACCGCCGACGTCGCGGGCATGACCACCTACGAGGACCTGGTCGCCGCCACGCTGCCGTACGGGCTGGCGCCGCTGGTGGTGCCGCAGCTCAAGACGATCACCCTCGGCGGCGCCGTGACCGGGCTCGGCATCGAGTCCAGCTCGTTCCGCAGCGGGCTGCCGCACGAGTCGGTGCTGGAGATGGATGTCCTCACCGGCTCCGGCGAGATCCGCACCGTCCGCCCCGACGGCGAGTACGCCGACCTCTTCCGCGGCTTCCCCAACTCCTACGGCACGCTCGGCTACACCGTCCGGCTGAAGATCGAGCTGGAGCCGGTGCTCCCCTACGTCGAGCTGCGGCACGTGCGCTTTTACGACCTGCGCGCGCTCGAGGCCGCGCTGACCAGGATCGTGCTTGACCGGACGCACGACGGCGAGCAGGTCGACTACCTGGACGGCGTGGTCTTCACCGCCGACGAGAGCTACCTGGTACTCGGCAGGCAGACCGACGAACCGGGCCCGACCAGCGATTACACCGGGATGGATATCTTCTACCAGTCCATCAGGCACGACGGCGCCGCCCCGAAGCGCGACCGGCTCGGCATCGGCGACTACCTCTGGCGCTGGGACACCGACTGGTTCTGGTGCTCCCGCGCCTTCGGCACGCAGAACCCGCGCATCCGCCGGTTCTGGCCGAAGAAATACCGCCGCAGCAGCTTCTACTGGAAGCTGGTCGCGCTGGACCGCAGGTACGGGATCGCGGACCGGCTCGGCGCGCGGAAGGGCAACCCGCCGCAGGAGCGGGTGGTGCAGGACATCGAGGTTCCGGTGGAGCGCACCGCCGACTTCGTCGAGTGGTTCCTGCGGGAGATCCCGATCGAGCCGATCTGGCTCTGCCCGCTGCGCCTGCGCGACAGCGGGGCCGAGGCCGCCGCGGACGGGCGCGCCTGGCCGCTGTACCCGCTGGCGCCGGGGCGCACCTACGTGAACGTGGGCTTCTGGTCGGCGGTGCCGACCGTTCCCGGACAGCCGGAGGGCGCGGCCAACCGCGCCATCGAGCGCACCGTCACCGAGTTCGACGGCCACAAATCGCTGTACTCGGATTCCTTCTACGACAAGGATGAATTCTCGGCGCTCTACGGCGGCAGCCATTACACCGAGTTGAAAAAACGTTACGACCCGGACCAGCGGCTGCTGGACCTGTATGCGAAGGCGGTGCAGAGACAATGACAACTTTCCGAGACCGATCCGACGTATTGGCCGAACTCGGAACGAAATTGACGATCGCGGAGATCATCGAAACGCTGATCGACGGCCCGGTGCCGGTTCGATTCACCGCGTTCGACGGCAGCGCGACCGGCCCGGAGGACTCCGAGTTCGTCCTGGAGATCCGCAATCCGCGCGGCATCAACTACCTGGTGAACGCGCTCGGCGACCTCGGCCTGGCCAGGGCCTACATCGCCGGCGACCTGATCGTGCACGGCGTGCACCCGGGTGACCCGTACCCGGTGCTGCGCGCCATCCAGTCGCTGAAGTTCCACCGGCCCTCGGCGCTGACCCTGGTCACCATCGCGCGCTCGCTGGGCTGGGAGCGGCTGCGCCCGGTCCCGCCGCCGCCGCAGGAGACGCTGCCGCGCTGGCGCCGGGTGGCGCTGGAGGGGCTGCGGCACTCCAAGACCAGGGACGCGGAGGCGATCCACCACCACTACGACGTCTCCAACGCGTTCTACGAGCACGTGCTCGGCCCGTCCATGACCTACACCTGCGCCGCCTACGGCGAGCCGGACTGGACGCTGGAGCAGGCGCAGGAGAACAAGTACCGGCTGGTCTTCGACAAGCTGAAGCTGCAGGCGGGTGACCGGCTGCTCGACATCGGCTGCGGCTGGGGTGGAATGGTGCGCTACGCCGCCCGGCGGGGAGTCCGGGTGATCGGGGCGACGCTCTCCGCCGAGCAGGCGGCGTGGGCGCGGCAGAAGATCGCCGACGAGGGGCTCTCGGAGCTCGCCGAGGTGCGGCACAGCGACTACCGCGACATTCCGGAGTCCGGGTTCGACGCCGTCTCCTCGATCGGGCTCACCGAGCACATCGGGGTGCACAACTACCCGAGCTACTTCCGCTTCATCCAGGGCAAGCTGCGCGAGGGCGGGCTCTTCCTGAACCACTGCATCACCAGGCACGACAACACCAGGACCACCAAGGCGGGCGATTTCATCGACCGCTACGTGTTCCCGGACGGCGAGCTGATCGGCTCCGGGCGGATCATCAGCGACATCCAGAACGTCGGGCTCGAGGTGCTGCACGAGGAGAACCTGCGCGAGCACTACGCGCTGACGCTGGCCGAGTGGTGCGACAACCTGGTCGAGAACTGGGATGCCTGCGTCGCCGAGGCCGGGGAGGGGACCGCCAAGGTCTGGGGGTTGTACATGGCCGGGAGCCGGCTCGGGTTCCAGCGCAATGTGGTGCAGCTGCACCAGGTGCTCGGGGTCAAACTCGGCCCCGACGGTCTCTGGAACGTTCCCCTCCGCCCCTGGTGGACCCCGTAGTTCCCGCACCCTCCGGGCTGGGCGGATTCTTGCCCACCCCGGGGGTGGGCGACCCCGGGGTGGGACAACGCCCCGGGGCCTGGTCCTCCGGGAAGTGTGGCCCGCCCTCGCCAGCCGGAGGGCTTCTCGCTCCGGCGGCAGCCGAAGGGGCTCTACCCCGTAGGGGTGGAAATACTTCTTACTCTTCCGCTCCGAGCACTCGGAGGATCGCCGTGATCCCCGGCCCGGTGTCGAGCAGCGGCCGCGGCCACCCGATCTCCGCGCAGGTGGCGGCGACGGGCCGCACGAGATGCGCCGCCTCCCCGACCCACCCCGCGGCGGCGAGGCACTCCGCGAGCAGCAGCGTGGTGTCGAGCTCGGCCCGCGGCCGCGCCTGCTCCACGGTCCGGCTGCGCAACGCCCGCGCCCGCCGCACCGCCCGATCCGCCGGCTCACCCTCGCCCCCCGCAGCATGCTGCGCCAACAGGGTGCGCACCGCCGCGACCTCCTCCGCCTCGGCGATCAACGCCGCCGCCCCGCGCCGCCGCCCGGCCCCGTAGGTCGCCCCGTCCGGCTCCATCGGCTCCGGCACCGCGAACCCGAGCCGCAGCCGCTCGGCCCGCACGTGCGCGGCGAGCCGGGCCAGGTCGTTGGTTTCGGCCAGCCGGGCCCCCTCGTCCAGCCGGGCGATCGCGGCGGCCGGATCGCCGCGCAGCGCCTTCACCCGCGCCCCGATCACGTAGGCGGGGACCAGGAACTCCACCGGCCCGATCCGGGTGGCGAGCCGATGGCTCTCGTCGAGCAGCTCGGCCGCCGCCTCCAGATCCCCCTGCCGGTACCGCAGCTCGCCGAGCATCGCCGCCGCCAGCCTGGCCGCGTGCGAGCGCGGCCCCGACTTGTCCAGCGCCAGCTCGTAGGCCCGCCGGTACCGGTCGTCCGCGACGCCGACATCGAGCAGTTCGTAGGCGGCCGCCCCCTCCCCGCACAGCCCGAAGACCGCGCCGAGCGGATCCTTCGACCCGGCGTGGTACTCGGCGGCCAGGTGCTGCACCCGCGCCGCCTCGGCGAAGTCGAACTCCGCCCAGTGCACGAAGCCCGCCAGGTTGGCGGCGGTGGAGACGGTCCAGGCGGGCAGCTCGGCGGCCCGGTCCAGGCAGTCGGCCACCTGATCGAGCACGCCGTCGGTGCGGTCCCGCGCGACGTCGTCCGCGGCGGCGAGCACCGCGGCCTCGCAGCGCTGGGCGACCACCTCGGCATCGTCCGACGACCCGCGCGCCAGCAGGTTCGAGAGCTTCCCGAGCGTGCTCCGCGCCGCGCCGGACTGCTGCAGGTTCACATTGGCCCGCGCCACCGCCATGAGCAGCTTGGAGCGCGACGCCACCTGCTGCATCGGCAGCTTGGAGACGGTGCCGAGCAGCGTCGCCAGCCTCGACCCGTCGATCAGGTCCATGCCGCCGCCCTCGAGCAGGTCGAGCGCCATGGTGAGGTCGGCCGCGGCGAGCGCGTGGTCCACCGACTTGCGCAGCTGCTGATGCTCGGCGAACCAGCGGGATGCCTTGCGGTGCAGCGCGCGGGAGCGGCCGGGCCGCACCCGGTCCAGCCGGGCGCGCAGGTACTCGGCGAAGAGCGGCTGGATCCGGAACCAGCTCGGGTCGCGGTTGCTGCGGGTGACGAAGAGCTCCCTGGACTCGGCGTCGGCGAGCAGCAGCTCGGCCTCCTGGTCGCCGGTCAGCGCGGTGGCCAGCGCGCCGCTGACCCGCTCGGTCACCGAGACGTCCATCAGGAAGTCGAGCAGCCGCGGCTCGAGGGCGTCGAGCACGTTCTCGGTGAGGTACTCGCCGATGCCGTGTGCGCCGGGGCTCTGCACCAGCCGCTCCGGATCGGCGCCGTTGCGCAGCGAGAGCGCGGCCAGCGCGACCGCGGCGGGCCAGCCGTCGGTGGCCGCGGCGATCGCCTCGACCTGGGCGTCGCTCAGGGTCGGCGGCTCGCCGTGCGCGAGCACCGCGCCGGTCTCGTCGGGGCCGAAGCGCAGCCGCGCGGCGTCGATCTCGACCAGTTCGTCGTCGACCCGGAGCCTGCTCAGCGGCAGCGCGCCGAGATCCCTGGTCGCGATGACGAAGCGCAGGTGGTGGCAGCCGTTGCCGAGCAGGGTGTCCAGCACGCCGCGGGCGCCCTCGTCGGTGATCCGGTGCCAGTCGTCGATCAGCACGACCACCGGCTCGCCCGAGGAGTGCAGCTCGTCGATCAGGGTGGCGACGACGTAGCCGATGCCGTCCGCGGGCCGCTCCTCCAGCACCTGCCCGAGGCCGAGCCCGATATCGGGGCGCACCCGCCGGATCGCCTCGACCATGTGCGCGAGGAACCAGCTCGCGGCGTCGTCGTCGGCGTCGATCCCGATCCACGCGGCGGCGATCCCGCGCTCCTGCAGCTCCGCCCGCCACTGCGCGGCCAGCGTGCTCTTGCCGTACCCGGCGGGGGCGTGGATCAGCGCCAGCCTGCGCAGCCCGCCCGCGCGCAGGATGTGCAGCAGCGCGTCGCGGCGCACCGGCGCGCGCAGCGGGGTCGGCGGCCGGAACTTGGTGGCCGGGGTGGGCGGGACGGTGCTGCGCTCCCTCCCCTCCCATCCGGGGGCACCGCGCCGGGTCGGCTCGGGGCCGGAGTCCGCGCCGGTGCTGCCGACCCCGCCGTCCGCCCCGCCGAACCCGGCGTCGGCGACCAGCGGCAGCGCCATCTCGTCCGGCGGCCTGCCGTGCGCCCGCTGCACCGCGCGCAGCAGCTCACCGAAGGCGTAGGCGCTGTGTGGGCGGTCGTCGGGGTCGGGGGCCATGGCCCGCTCGATCACGCCGGCGACATCGTCGGGGATGGCGTGCTGGCGCAGGTCGGGCACGGGCTGGGTGGTGATCCGCAGGAATTGGGCCACCACCTTCTCCCCCGCCTGCCTTTCGAAGGCGGCGTGCCCGGTGAGCACCGCGAAGAGCGTGGCGCCGAGGCCGTAGATGTCGGAGCGCACGCTCGGCTCCTGGCCGCCGAGCACTTCCGGCGCGGTGTAGGCGGGCGAGCCGGTGATGAGATTGCCCGAGGTCCGGAATCCGCCCGGGATGCGGGCGATGCCGAAATCCGTGAGCTGCGGTTCGCCGTAGGCACTGAGCAGCACGTTCGCCGGTTTCACGTCCCGGTGCAGGATGCCGGCCCGGTGCGCGCTCTCGATCGCGCCGGACAGCCGGACGCCGGCGCGCAGCGTGTCGGCCCAGCCGAGCGGCCCCTGCTCGCGCAGCGTGTCGTCCAGCGAGCCGCGCACGCAGAACGGCATGACGATGATCGGCAGCCCGCTCGGGGTGACGTCGACCTGCAGGATGTCCAGGATGTTGGGGTGCCCGGAGAGCCTGCCCATGGCCTGCTCCTCGCGCAGGAAGCGGGCCCGGCTCTCGGCATCCAGATCCGAGGAGAGCACCTTCACCGCGACCACCCGGCCGAGCGCGGCCTGCACGCAGCGGAAGACGACGCCGAAGCCGCCGCGGCCGATGGTCGCCGCCTCGGCGAGCCCCATCCCGGCCAGCTCGGCGACGATCTCCTCCAGCTCGTCGGCCGGGCCCGGGTCGGGCAGGTGCCTGCTGGTCTCGGATCCGGCCGGTCCCCGGTCGGGGGCCGCCCGTTCCGGCGAGGGTAGGTTCACCGGACCACCTCGACCTCACTCGACGGCGTGGCGCACACCTTCCAAAGTAGCGCGCCGAATGCCGGTCCGGTGCGCTTCCGCCCGGCGCGGCGGCGTACGACCGATCGGAGGTTCCGATCAGCGCAGCGCCAGCGCGATCACCTGCGTCTTCTGCTTGTCGTCGAAGTTGTTGTCGCTCACGAGGATCAGCGTGCGCTCACCGGTGGCGAGCCGCGGCCCCCAGGTCATCCCCTCGATATTGTCCACGTGGCCGAGGCCGAGCTGGGTGAGATCGGCCACCAGTTGCTTGCCGACCGGTTTGGCGCCGCCGATCGGCTTGTCCAGCACGGTGCCCGCGCCCGCGATGTCGGCGCGGAAGATCCGGATCCGGTTGCCCTGCCCCGGCACGTAGCCCCGCTCCAGCACCAGCAGCTTGGTGGGGTCGAGCGGGTTCTCGGCGAGGATGCTCGAGACGCCGTTGTTGCCGTCGCCGGGCGCGAAGATCGGCTCCACCGGGTAGGCGTACTGCGCGAGCACCGGCCCCGAGCGCGCCTGCACGGTGAGCCGGACCGACGCGCCCGCGGCGGCGCTCGGCTCGGGACCGTCCTGCAGCAGCGGCCCCTCCAGCGCGGTCACGAAGAGCATGCCGTCGGCGGCGAAGGTGGCGCCCTCGAGGCCGGCATTGCGGCGCGGGCCCGCATTCACCCGCATGGCGGTGTTGCCCGCGATCGGGAGCTCGCCCGCGTAGCCGCCGTCCGGGTGCGCGATCCGGGTCGCCGGGTCGATGAGCAGGTCTTCGAACCGCTCGCCCTCCTGGGTCCAGACGAAGTCACCGGTGCGCGGATCCACCCGGATCTCCTCGGGATCCACCGAGAGCGCGCTGTATTCACCGCCATCGGGGGCCTGGAGCGGGTGCGTCCCGGTGAGCGTGATCGGGCCGATGCCCCTGTCGTCCACGGCGAACCGCGCGGTGTAGAACCGGGCCGGGTCGCGTTCCGAGCGATCGTCGCTGATCAGGACGTATTCGCCGGTGCGCGCGGCGAAATCGATCCCGGAGAGTCCGCCCACCGCCGTCCCGTCGAACTCCAGCCCGAAGGGAAGCACCTGTTCACCGAGGAGCCGGACCGGGGGCGGCGCGGCCCCCGCCATCGGCGCTCCCCCCGGCAGCACGAGTGCCGCACCTGCCAATACACCTGCAACGGCCCGACCCGTCCGCCCGACTAACACGCGATAAAAATAGCCGAACTCACGAGTAGGAGTGAAGAACACCACAAACCGTACGGTCACCGAACGCCGTGCCGTTCACCACAGCGAAACACGGTGCGCGCTTCCCGGATCCGTGCAGCGGGAAAAGCGACGGGCCCGCCACCGCGATGCGGTGACGGGCCCGTCGGGCTTGCCTGCTACTTGCGCAGCGAGGCCGGAACCTCGAAGCGCCGGCCGTACTTCTCGGCCAGGTAGTCGGCACGGGCCACGAAGGCCTCCTGCCCACCCGGGTAGCCGACGATGAACTGGTGCACGCCACCGGTCCAGGCCGGGAAGCCGATACCGAAGATCGAGCCGATATTGGCGTCGGCGGTCGAGGTGAGCACCCCTTCGTCGAAGCACTTCTGGGTCTCGATGGCCTCGGCGAACAGCATCCGGTCGATCAGATCCTGGAACGGGACCTGCAGCTCGGTGCTGGTCTTGTAGTGATCCCGGATGCCCTGCCAGATGTGCAGGCGCTTGCCGTCCTCGTCGTACTCGAAGAAGCCGGCCTTCTCCAGCCGGCCCGGGCGGCCCTGCTCGACCATGAAGTCGATGACGTCGAGCGCCGGGTGCCGCTCGGCGCCGAGGGTGATGTCGCCCCGCTCGGCCGCCTCCTGGGTCTCCCTGGCGATCTTCTGCATGAGCTTCATGTTCAGCTCGTCGGTCAGCTGCAGCGGCGCGGCCGGGTAGCCCGCGTGCAGCCCCGCCTGCTCGATGGTGGCGGGCTCGATGCCCTCCGTGAGCATGGCGATCGCCTCGTTGACGAAGGTGCCGATCACCCGCGAGGTGAAGAAGCCGCGGCTGTCGTTGACCACGATCGGGGTCTTCTTGATCGCGAGGGTGTAGTCGAACACCCTGGCCAGCGCCTCGTCCGAGGTCTTCTCACCGCGGATGATCTCGACCAGCGGCATCTTGTCGACGGGCGAGAAGAAGTGGATCCCGATGAAGTCCTCCTGCCGCTTCACACCGTTCGCGAGACCGGTGATCGGCAGGGTGGAGGTGTTCGAGCCGAGCAGCGCGTCGGGGGCGACGATGTCCTCGATCTCCTGGAACACCTTGTGCTTGAGCTCGGTGTTCTCGAAGACCGCCTCGACCACGAAGTCGACGCCCGCGAAGTCGGCCGGATCGGCGGTGGGCGTGATCCGGGCCAGCAGCGCCTTGGACTTCTCCTCGGTGGTGCGGCCCCGGGAGAGCGCCTTGGCCTCGATCTTCTCGGAGTAGTTCTTGCCGCGCTCGGCCGCCTCGATGGTGACGTCCTTGAGCACGACCTCGAACCCGGCCTTGGCGGAGACGTACGCGATGCCCGCGCCCATCATGCCCGCGCCGAGCACGCCGACCTTGGTGATCTCGCGCTTCGGCACGTCCTTCGGCCGCGAACCACCGTTGTTGATGGTCTGCAGGTCGAAGAAGAACGCCTGGATCATGTTCTTCGCGACCGGCCCGGTGAGCAGGTGCACGAAGTAGCGCGACTCGATCAGCGAGGCGTCGTCGAAGCCGACCTGCGAGCCCTCGACCGCGGCCGAGAGGATGGCGCGCGGGGCGGGCATGTTGGCGCCCTTGAGCTGCTTGCGCAGGTTCGCCGGGAAGGCGGGCAGGTTGGCCGCGAAGGCGGGCGAGGCCGGGGTGCCGCCGGGGATCTTGTAGCCCTTGACGTCCCAGGGCTGCACGCCGCCCTCGGGGTTGGCCTTGATCCACGCCTTCGCGGCCGGGACCAGCTCGTCGACCGAGCCGACCAGCTCGTCGACCAGGCCGATCTCCTTGGCCTTGGCCGGCTTGTTGCGCTGGCCCTGCAGCAGCACCTGCATGAGCGCGACCTGCAGGCCGAGCTTGCGCACGGTGCGGATGATGCCGCCACCCGCGGGCAGCAGGCCGAGCGTCGCCTCGGGCAGCCCGATCTGCGAGCCGGGCACGTCGGCCGCGATCCGGTGGTGGGTGGCGAGCGCGATCTCCAGGCCGCCGCCGAGCGCGGCGCCGTTGATGGCGGCCACGACCGGCTTGCCGAGCGTCTCCAGCTTGCGCAGGGCGCCCTTGATCTCGGCCAGCTCGTCGAAGAGCGCCTGCGCGTCGTCCGGGCCGACGTGCATCATGTTCTTCAGGTCGCCGCCGGCGAAGAACGTCTTCTTCGCCGAGGTCAGCACGACACCGGTGATGTCGTCCTTCTCCGCGACCAGCCGATCGACGGTGGCCGTCATCGACTTCTTGTACAGCTCGTTCATCGTGTTGGCGCCCTGGTTCGGGTCGTCCATCGTCAGTACGACGATGCCGTCCGAATCCCGTTCCCAACCGATCATGTTGGCTTCGCTCACAGCTCTGTGTCTCCTATTTCCGGCTGCCGGTTGGGGTCAGACCCGCTCGATGATGGTCGCGACGCCCATGCCGCCGCCGATGCACAGGGTGACCAGCGCGTAGCGCGCGTTGCGGCGCTCCAGCTCGTCGACCATGGTGCCGGTGATCATGGCGCCGGTGGCGCCGAGCGGGTGGCCCATCGCGATGGCGCCGCCGTTGACGTTCAGCTTCTCGTCCGGGATGTTCAGGTCCTTCTGGAACTTGAGCACCACGGAGGCGAACGCCTCGTTGATCTCGACCAGGTCGATGTCGTCCAGCGTCAGCCCGGCCTTGGCCAGCACCTTGTGCGCGGCCGGGGTGGGGCCGGTCAGCATGATGGTGCCGTCCGCACCGGAGGTGGCGGTGGCGACGACGCGCGCACGCGGGGTGAGCCCGGAGGCCTTGCCCGCCTCCTCGCTGCCGACCAGGACCAGCGCGGAGCCGTCGACGATGCCCGAGCTGTTGCCGCCGTGGTGCACGTGGTTGATCTTCTCCACGAAGTGGTACTTCTGCAGCGCCACCGCGTCGAAGCCGCCCATCTCGCCGACCACCGAGAAGGAGGGGTTCAGCTTGGCCAGGTCCTCGACGGTGGTGCCCGGGCGCATGTGCTCGTCCCGGTCCAGCACGATCAGGCCGTTGATGTCCTTCACCGGCACGATGGACTTGGCGAAGTAGCCGCCGGTGGTGGCCTTGGCGGCCAGGTCCTGCGAGCGCACCGCGTAGGCGTCGACGTCATCGCGGCTGAAGCCCTCGATGCTGGCGATCAGGTCGGCGGAGACGCCCTGCGGGACGAAGTAGTTGTCGTAGTTGGTGGCCGGGTCGAGCGCCCAGGCGCCGCCGTCCGAACCCATCGGCACGCGGGACATCGACTCGACGCCGCCGGCCAGCACCAGGTCGTCGAAGCCGGAGCGCACCTTCTGCGCCGCCATGTTGACGGCCTCCAGGCCGGAGGCGCAGAAGCGGTTGATCTGCACGCCGCCGACGGTGTCGGGCAGCTTGGCGCTGAGCACGACGGTGCGGGCGATATCGCCGCCCTGGTCACCCACCGGGGAGACGACACCGAGGATGAGGTCCGAGATCCGGTCCTCGTCGAGGTTGGGGAAGCGGTTGCGCAGCTCCTGGACCAGACCGACGGTCAGGTCAACCGGCTTGACCGAGGTCAGCGTGCCCTTCTTGTTACGGCCGCGCGGGGTGCGGATGGCCTCGTAAATGTAGGCCTCAGTGGTCATATCGGGGTGTTCCTTCCTAGGGGTGCGGCGGTGCGGACTCTCGTCCGTCCAGACGCTTCGTGCCCGTACCGCGAGCGGTGCGGGCGCGGGGGTTACCTCGCCGACCGGCCCTGGGACCGACCGTCCTGACGCTGTACAAAACCGGTCATGCAGCGATCGGCGCGTTTGCGCGCCCCGACCGAGCTCGGCCACCCGACCATACTACCGCGTGTGCGAACTCCGGTTAACTTAACGTGGTGAGGGCAAGGGTTGTCAACCATCCAGCCGTGTGGCACCCAGCTCACTGCGGAGCAGCTCGAGCGCCAGCTCGTCCGGGTCGCGCCGATCGCCGGGCGCCACCGGTTCCGCGGCGGCCTCCAGCATCTCCCGCTCCTCCTCCGCCGTGGTCGGCGGGATGGCGGCGCCCGCGCCGTAGCCGGAGCCGTTTCCGCTGGTCGCGGTGGGGTCGGGCGGGTAGGCGCCGTCCGGGCCCGGGTCGTCGGGGAGGTCGGGGTAGTCCGGGGGCGGGACGTCGTCGTACGGAGTGCGGCTCGGCGGCGCGGCGGTGCCGCGGCCGGCCGGGAGGGAGATGGTGCGGCCGCTCGGCGGGGCCGGTGGGGCGGGTGGTTCGGGGCGGGTCGTCGGGCCCCAGGTTGGTTCCCCGTCGGGTTCCTCCGCGCCCGGCTCGGGGCGCGCGCGGTTCCCCTCCTTGTTCTGGCTGGGGCGGGAATAGCGGGCCGCGCTCTTCTCCGGCTTGCGCTCGCCGCCGCGGCCCTGCTGCCTGGCGGGGGCCTGCTGCCGCTGCGGCGGGGCGCCGCCCGCCTCCCAGCGCAGGTCCAGCTCGCGGTTCAGCACCGCGCGGATGGCGGAGCGCACCGCCTCCACGTTGCGCGGGTCGGCGAGGCGCTGCGCCAGTGGCGGGCTCTGGTGCGCGAACACCACGACGCCGCGCTCCACCCGCAGCACCGACGCGCCGGAGAGCAGTGCCTGCAGGGTCGGGCCGAATTCCCGGACCCGGCTGCGGATCTCCGGCCAGGATTCGGTCACCACGCGCTGGATCTCGGCATCCGAGTCCCCGGCGCCGCCCGGCGCCGGGCCGGACTCGTCCGGTTGAGTCGTCGATTCGTCCGCCGGTGCCTCGACGGCTGCGGGAGCGGGGTCCGCCGTACTCGGCGCGGGCACCTCGGCAGCCGTTTCCTGCGGCTCGACCACGGGCGGGGTCGCACCGGATCGCTCGGCAGACTCCTGCCCGCCACCATCGGCCGCGGGCGACGCCCCCTGACCACCGTTCACCGGGCCGGTCACGTCCCCGGGGGAACCCTCCCCAACCTCGACCTTCGACCCGGTCCCGTCCCCGGCGGCAGCCTCCGACGAACGCTCACCGACGTCCGCCGTCGGCCCGGTTGCGCCCGCGGCAGACGCCTCGCGGATCTCCCGCTCGCCATCGACCACCGGCCGGGCCACCGTATCCGCGCCGAGCGGACCCTGGTCACCCGAAGGCGGGACAGCGGGGCTCGCGCCGGTCGGAGCCGCACCGATGCCGTCGGCCGCAGCCGGCTGTCCTTCGCGCGGAGCGGCAACGGCCGACTCGGCCCGGCTGCTGTCCGATCCACTCCCCGGCACCTCCTGCCGGCCGAGCTCGGGCGCCTCTTCGGCCCGCTGGGCGGCATCACTCGCCGCCGGAGCGTCGGACGCGCTCGCGGCACCGTCATCGGACGACCCGTCCGGTTCACCCCCGCGCTCCCGCCGGAGCAACGCCATCGCCTCGGCCCCGCGCCGCCGCTGCGGCTGATCGGCGCCGGCGACGGGCGCCGGATCCGGCGGGACGGCGACGGTCGCGCCCGCACCGCTCGGCGCCGCGAAGACCCCGCCCGCCACGGCCTTCTCCAACCGCTCCAACCGCTGCAGCGTCGCCGCGTCGGAGTCGGAGGCGGCGGGCAGCAGCATGCGCGCGCAGACCACCTCGAGCAGCAGCCGGGGCGCGGTGGCGCCGCGCATCTCGCCGAGCCCCTCGTGCAGCAGTTCGGCGTACCGGGTGAGGGTGGCGGGGCCGATCCGCCCCGCCTGCTCGCGCAGCCGCTCCAGCACGTCGTCGGGGCCCGCGACCAGCCCGCGCTCGGTGGCGTCGGGCACCGCCCGGACCAGGATCAGGTCGCGCAGCCGCTCCAGCAGGTCGACGGCGAAGCGCCGCGGGTCGTGCCCCGCCTCCATCACCTGCTCGACCACCCCGAAGAGCGCGGCGCCGTCGGAGACCGCGAGCGCGTCGATCGCCCCGTCGATCAGCGCCACGTCGGTGACGCCGAGCAGCGCCACCGCCCTCGGGTAGGTGACGCCCGCCGGCCCCGCCCCGGCCAGCAGCTGGTCGAGCACGCTCAGGCTGTCTCGCGGCGAACCACCGCCGGCCCGGATGACCAGCGGGTACACCGCGTCCTCGACCGGCACCCCCTCCTGCTCGCAGATCTTCCCGAGCAGCCCGCGCATGGTGGCGGGCGGAAGCAGCCGGAACGGGTAGTGGTGGGTGCGCGAGCGGATGGTGGGCAGCACCTTCTCCGGCTCGGTGGTGGCGAAGACGAAGATCAGGTGCGCGGGCGGCTCCTCGACGATCTTGAGCAGGGCGTTGAAGCCCGCCGTCGTCACCATGTGCGCCTCGTCGACGATGAACACCCGGTACCTGGACTCCGCGGGCGCGTAGAAGGCGCGGTCGCGCAGCTCGCGGGTGTCGTCGACACCGCCGTGGCTCGCGGCGTCGAGTTCGATCACGTCCAGGTTGCCCGGCCCGCCGGGGCCGAGCGCCACGCAGGAGGAGCAGACTCCGCACGGCGTCGAGGTCGGCCCGTCCACGCAGTTCAGCGAGCGCGCCAGAATGCGCGCCGACGAGGTCTTGCCGCAGCCGCGCGGGCCGGAGAACAGGTAGGCATGGCTGATGCGGCCGGTGTCGAGCGCGGTGCACAGCGGTTCGGTGACGTGCTCCTGCCCCACCACCTCAGCGAATGTTGCCGGTCGGTACTTCCGGTACAGAGCCACGGCCAGAGGTTACCGGCGGCCACCGACAGCGAGCCAGCCGCGTTCCGCCTGTCCGGAAAGCGTTCCGGCGCGCCACGAAGCGCAATAAGTGACGTAAATCACACTGCTGCACGAACCCTTTTCCCGGACCCAGGGCACACCGCACCGGGCTATCGGGGAGCAATCACCCGCTGCCGACAATCGTTCGGCTGCCGTTCACTCGACGGGAACCGCCCGACAGCTCGCCAAGCCGACCTGATGCTGGTTTACCCCGGCTTTTACCGCCCGCACGCATCAGGTTTGTCGTGCCGACGGCGTGCAATGTGCTGGTTATCGTGGATTGATCCCCGGAATATTCAGCGCCACCACGGAATCCAGCGGCGACACGATCGCCACCGATTCGTCGAGGAGTGTGTATCGCCGTGCCGTCGTGTGACACCATCGCCGCAGCCTGGCTCGCGCGCACCGAGTTCGCCGCCGACCGCTCCGCGGTCGCCCTGCTGAGCCGGGCCATCGATCCGCCGGAGTTCGCGCCGGAGCGCGAGCCGCTCCCGATCACCGCCGCCGCCGAGCCCGCCGCCGCCGCGGCCATCCTGGAGCTGCTCGAGCAGGGCGAGGTGCCGACGCTCGCCGCGGTCCGCACCCACATCGCGCACCGGGAGCTGCGCGGCGAGGCCGAGCGGACCGCACGGCTCGGCGAGCTCGCGCAGTGCGGCATCGACGACTTCGGCCGCATCCTGGCCCGGCTCACCCACGACCACTGGATCCGGCACGGCACCGGCCCCACCCGCCGCGACGTCCTCGACGCCCCCGCCGTGCACACGGCGGTCCGCGAGCACGTCGGCGACGTCGCGCCGACCTCCGTGCGGCACCTCTGGCTGCTGGAGCGGGCGCAGCGGGCGGGCTGGATCGCCTACAACACCAGCCCGCGCTCGCTCTGCGCGGGTCGCCGCTTCCACGCCGCCAAGTACGGGCAGCGGGTCTCGCTGCAACCGGTGGAGACGATCGGCACCCTGGTCGCGCGCTTCGCCGACGACCACCGCACCAGGTACGGCCGCTCGCCGCGGTGGAACACGCTCGCCCACGACCTGCGGGACAACCGCGGCCGCCGGGTCTTCTTCGACACCGCCGACGCGCACGTGCAGCGGCTCTGGCTGGTCACCGCTGGCTGGCTGACCACCCCGAACGACCTGCCCGCGCCCGGCCCGCTGGCGCAGCGGCTGCTCGCCGGGCGCTGACCTGGCTCAGTTCACCTGCCCCGCGGCGGCGGTGAAGGTGTTGCAGCGGGCGGTGCGGTTCTGCTCGACGCCGGTCTCGAACCACTCGCCGCCGTTCTCGGCGGTGCCGTGGTCGCGCATGTCGCCCGCCTGGTCGCCGCGGCCGTAGGCGTCGCGCCTGGCCACGTTGAGCTGGGTGGAGCTCAGCGAGCCCGCCTCCGACGAGCTGCCGATGAACATGCCGTCGAAGCAGTTGGCCTGCAGCTCGACCCGGCGGGAGAGCTCGAGCCCCTGCGTGCTGCGCACCCCGGCGTCCACCCGGTCGCTGTTCGCCTTGCGCAGGATGCCGCTCAGCGCCTGCACGTGGTGGCCGTACTCGTGCGCGAAGACCGACAGGTAGACCACCCAGTTGTCCTTGAAGATGTCGGTCTGCAGCTGGCTGATCGGCATGTAGACGGTCTGGTTGGCCGGGCAGTAGAACGCGGCGAACTCGCTGGTGGTGCCGGTGCACGGGGTGGTGACGCCCGCGGTGGAGGCGGTGACCGAGAGCGCCGGGTCGGAGAACGGGAGACCGGCCTCGGTCAGTACCGGGCGCCAGGCGTCCGCCAGGCACCCAGCCGCGGTCTCGAAGAAGGTGCGCGCCACCTCGACCCCGGTGCCCCACGGCGCGTAGTCGCAGTCGGCGGGCAGCAGGGTGGCCGATGCGTCGGTGAGCAGCGGGTTGACGGCGGTCTCGGCCGGGCCGCTCTCGGTCTCGCCCGGCGGCTGGTAGCCGAAGCTCGGGTCCGGCCCGGTGGACTGGTCGGCGGTGTGCGCGGCGGCGCCGAGCCGCACCAGCCCGACGACCACCGCGATCACGACCGCGAGCACGGTGAAGACGATCTTGCCGCCGCCGGACCTGCGCGGCCGGTTCGGGCGCCCCGGCGGGCCGTAGGGCGCGGGCGGCCTCCCGTACGGCGGGGGCGCGCCGTACGGCTGCGGCGCGCCGTAGGGCTGCGGCGCGCCGTAGGGCTGCGGCCGCTGCTGCGAATACGCCTGCGGCGGCGCGTAACCCGATGACGGATTTGACCGCCCCTGCGGCGAACTCGGCCGCCCCGGCGGCGCGGCATAACCCGGCGGCGGCGCGGAGTAGCCCGGCGGCGGCGCGGAGTGCCCGGGGGGCTGCGCGGGGTAGCCCGGCGGTGAAGCGGAGTGCCCGGGGGGCGCCGCGGGGTACCCGGGCGGCCTGCGCGGATCGGGTTGCTGCGGATAGCCCTGTGGCGGGCGCTGCCCGGGGGGCGGCCGGTAGGGATCGTACGGCCCCTGACCTCCGGACACCGGGCCATGACCGTGCGGAGGTCGAGTCACTCCACCGTCCCCCTCCGCTTCACAGGTTCAACAGCCGCCGACGCAGGATAGCAACCCGTCTAGAGTATCCAGCCATGCTGAGTTTTCGGGGGGGCGCCCGAGCCGCACTCCTGCTCCTGGCCGCGGCCGCACCCCTGGCCACCGCGCCGCTCGCCCCCGCCCAGCCGGCGCCGGGGGCCGCGATCATCGCCGATCTGACGCTGAACCGGGACGGCGTGCTCGAGGTGGTCGAGACGATTTCGGTGCCGGACGGCGGGCAGTTCACGATGTCGCTGCCGCTGCGGCTCGATCTCGGCGACGGCAGGGAGCGCCGCTTCGAGGTCACCGACGTGGCCACGCAGGGCACCGGGACGACGACCTTCGCCGACGACCGGTTCACCATCGAGGCGAACCCGGGCGAGTCGACCTTCCGCTACCACGTGCGCAATACCGTCGGAGTCGCGCCGGAGAGCCAGGTCTTCAACTGGGTCGGGCTGCTGAACGCCGACGTCTCGTCGATCAGCGCCACGGTGGTCGCGCCGAGTTACCAAATGGCGCTGGTCGACTGCAAACTCGGCCCGATCGGCGCCACCAGGCCCTGTGCGGACGTGCACATCGAGCCGGACGGCGTGCTCTACCTGGAGCAGACCGGGCTGCAGCGCGGCGACGCCATCGACCTGCGGCTGCAGCTGCCGCCGAATACGGTGCCCGCCAATGCCGACGTCACCGAGCCGGGCCGGTCGCCGTTCGCGGTCTCCGCGCCCGCGCTGATCGCCTTCGGCGTGCTGCTCGCCGCGCTGGCCGGCATGGCGGCGCTGGTGCTGCGGGCGCGGCGCGGCGTGGCCGACGACGGCACCCGCGTCATCGACCCGCTGCTGCGAGAAGGCAGCACCGTGCAGTTCACCTCGCCGGAGGGCGTGCTGCCCGGCGAGGCGGGGCTGCTGCTGGACGAGCACGCCGACCCGGTCGACCTCGCCGCCACCGTCGTCGACCTCGCGGTCCGCCGCTACCTGCGGATCACCCGGATCGCGGAGGCCGACTGGCGGATCGAGCGGGTGAACCCGGCCGACGACCAGCTGCGCGACTACGAGCGGATCGTCTACGAGACGCTGCTGCCCGCCGGGGCGGACACCGTCCGCTTCTCCGAGCTCAGCGCCCCCGGCCGGATGTCGCTGGACGCCCTGCGCGCCGGGCTGATCGCCGACGCCGTCGCGCGCGGCACCTTCACCGACCCGCGCGGCCGCGCGCTGCCGCGCTACCTCGGCGCGGCGCTCATCGCGGTCGGCGCCGCGGTGTCCGTCGCGCTCGCGCTGACCGCGGGGCACGCACTGGTCGGCGTCGCCATCGCGCTCGGCGGGGTGGCCGCGCTGCTGCTGCCGAGCAGGCTGCCGCTGCGCACCGACCGCGGCCGCGAGCTCGCCGCCCAGCTCCGCGCCATGCAGCGCGGGCTTGAGCAGGTCCGGCGGGGGGACGTCCCGGTCGATCAGCAGGAGCTGCTGTTCTCCCGGGCCCTGCCCTTCACGGTGGTCGGCGGGCGCGGGGACAACTGGATACGGGTGTTCGGCGATCTCGATCCGACCGCCGACGGCGACCCCGGGCTCTACTGGTTCGGTGGCTTCGAGCGCGATCGCGACCTGCGCCGCTTCGCGAGCCACTTCCCCTACTTCATCACCGCGCTGGAGCGGCTCTTCGGCGGCGGCACCCGCTGAGCGGGTGCCGCGCGCCTCAGGCCTGCAGCCGGCGGACGGCGCCGAGCGGATCGGCGTAGAGCACGCTGAGCGAGGTCACCACCGCGGCGAATTCCTGCACCTTGCCGCCGAATCCGCTGATCCGGATATCGGTGGGCGGCAGCTGGCTGCCCTGCTGGAAGGCCTTGGCCACGTGCGCCACGGCCGGGCGGTAGGCGGTGAAGGCCTGGCCGCCGAGGACCACCCGGTCCGGGTTCAGCATGTCCCGGACGAGCGCGACGGTGTGGCCGAGGATGGTGGCGCGCTCGGCGAGCAGCTCGCGCGCGGGCTCGGAGCCCGCCTCCGCGGCCCGGTACAGGTCGGCGATGGTGGTGCCGCCGGTTCCGTTGTGCGCCGGGATGATCCCGCGCCCGACGGCGCGCGCGTGCACCGAGCGATCACCGACGGTGACCTCGAGGCAGCCGGTCCGGCCGCAGCTGCACCGCACGTCCGAGCCGGTGGGCAGGTGCGCGATGGAGCCGGGGCCGTTGCTCGGGGTGTGCACCCGGCCGTCGAGGGTGACGGCGATGCCCGCGGTCTCGCGGACGTAGAAGTAGAGGCTGCTGCCCTGGCCAGGCCCCTTGTCGCCGGACGGCTTGCGGCCCGGCTTCTCGCCGACGCGGGCCGAATCCGGAACGGGGAGCAGCAGTTCGGAGGCGGCCATGGCCTCGACGTGCGGCGCGACCGAGACCGGGAGCTCGAGTACCTCGCCGAGCACCGAGCCGACGGCGGCGCCGTGCCAATCCAGCTTGGGGTGGTCGACGACGCCGGTGAGCGGGTCGACCCGGCCGCCGATGGCGACGCCTGCCCAGAGCGGCTTGCGCCGGTGCCAGCGCTGCAGGAAGGCGCGGGCGCTGCGCGCCACGGTGTTCACCGCGAACTGCTGCCCGGTCTGCGGGGTGGCGATGGCGAGGCCGCCGAGGATCCGGCCGCGCAGGTCGGCGGCGACGATCTTGGTGGCCGCGGCGCCGATGTGGATGCCGAGGGTCAGGTACTTCTCGTGGTCGACCTCGAAGGGGACCCGGGGGCGGCCGACGGCGCCCGCGGCGGTGAGGTCCGGCCGCTCGCGCAGCAGGCCGGCCGCGAGCAGCGCGGAGACCTGCCGGTTCACGGTGGCGATGCTGGAGCCGGTGCTCCTGGCAGCGTCGTCACGGGAGACCGGGCCGGTGGTCGCCGCGCGGAGCACCGCGGCGGCGGGGTTGTCGGCGACCCGCAGTTCGGGGGTCACGACGGGACGCTGGGTACGCGTGCGGGCAGTCGACGCGGACCGCGAAGTTCGTTCGGCGGTACGGGTGGACATCGTGGAAGACGACATCGTGAATCCTTATGCAATGTCCCGATCGGGACGGATACCTACGGGGTGCGGCAACGAGGCAGCACAAGCCCTTGGTGTGGGCTCAGCCGCAGCGGCGGGAACAACACAGTTCCCGAGTCAGCGGAAGCCGAAGGCCGAGCGCGAAGGTCACGTACGTGACCTTCGGGGCGGCGGTCCGGCTGGCAGGCATAACTAGACGGTAACACCGGAGCACGGGCCGCACCAAGCTTTCGGTGCGGAAAAACCGGGTAATACCTTCCGATCGGATTCATTCCGGTGCCGAATCACGGCTGGTGAGAATAGTTTTCGTCAGGAGGGTGGGATACCGCACCTTCTCCGGACAGCACGAAGCCCCGCTCGGTGGGTGAGGCACCGGGCGGGGCTTCGTGGTGGGGTTGCGCGACCCCGCCAGAGCGGATCTCCGGCACGGCCGCGCGGGGCGCGGGGCCGCCTACTTGGCGGGCGCGGGAGCCGGCGCGTTGACCGTCTGGAAGTACTGGATCGCCGCGGCGATCGCCACCGGAGCGGTGACGAGCAACTGACCGGCAAGCGTACCGAGTGCACCGATGGCGATCACGCCACCGAAGCAGCCGATCACCGCGGCCGGGACGAACGGGCCGAAGAGGCCGACGATGGTGGCCGAGGCGACGGTGGCGCCCGCGATACCGCCGAGCACGCAGCCGGCGGCGCCGCCGACCAGGCCGCCGACCAGGGTGCCGATGGTGGCGCCCGCGGCGATGGTGCTGGTCAGCCTGGTCCAGGCCGCGACCTCACGGTCGTACTCGTTCTTCCACGGCGCCTTGTCCTCGTAGGGCAGCGCGACCGGCTTGTACTGCGCGTGCGCCAGGTCGAGCAGCGGCGTCAGGGTGGCGGAGTTCCCGGCGATATTCGCGGCGATCGGGAACTCGAACTCGTCGATCCGGAAATTCAGCGCGGTGCCGGCCACCACGGTGCCGTTCGGCGCCTTGACACGGAACTCGTTGTCCTCGACGACCAGCGAGCCCTGGTCGATCGAGATGATCGACTGGCTGTCGGTGGCCTGCGCGGTGAAATTGACGCCGCCGGACTCGGCGGGTGCCTGCGGCGCTGCCCCCGCGGTGCCGGTCACAACGCCGGTCACCGTGGTGACCAGGGCCGCGACTACGGCCAGCTTCCTCATCCTCATGGAGCTTCCCTCATCTCGTAGAGCTTTCGCCGGAAAGCATGGGTTACGGGAGGGTCACGCGACGAGGGAAAAAAGCAGGACGATTCCAAATGGCAGGGCGTTTACTCGGCGGCCGCCTTCTTCGCTCCGCCCGTCTTTTTGGTCGCGATTGTCCGCTTCGTCGTCGCCGTCTTCACGGCGGCCTTCTTCACGGCGGCCTTCTTCACGGCGGCCTTCTTCACGGCGGCCTTCTTCACCGGCTCCTTCACGGCGACCTTCTTAACCGGCGCCTTCACGGCGGCTCTTTTGGCCGGCACCTTCGCGGGGGCGTTCTTAACCGGCGCTTTCGCGGCCGCCTTCTTGGCGGGCGCCGCGCCAGCGGCATCCCTGGCCGCCGCCTTCGCCTGCTTCTTGAACTCGCGCACCTGCGCCAACGTCTCGCCGTCGGTCACATCCGCCACCGAACGCCGCGACCCCTCGTCGCCGTACGCCCCGGCGGCCTCGCGCCAGCCGGCGGGCTCGACCCCGCGCTGCTTGCCGAGCAGCGCCAGGAAGATCTTCGCCTTCTGCTCCCCGTATCCGGGCAGCTCGCGCAGCCTGCGCAGCACCTCGGCGCCGTCCGGCGCACCGGCGGTCCAGAGCTGCTCGGCGCGCCCGTCGTAGTGCTCGATGAGGTAGCGGGCCAGCTCCTGGGCGCGGCGCGCCATGGACCGGCCGTACCGGTGGATGGCGGGCGGCGTCGCGCAGAGCTCCTCGAACTCGGCCGGGTCGGCCTCCGCGATCCGGTGGATGTCGAACCCGCCCATCCGATCGGCGATCTTCTTCGGCCCGCGGAAGGCGTGCTCCATCGGGTACTGCTGGTCGAGCAGCATGCCGAGCAGGGTGGCGAAGTGATCGGCGCTGAGCAGTTCGTCGGCCCCCGGCTCCTGGGCCAGGCAGAGCGTGCGACTCATCGGTACTCCTCGATCGGGGCGGGCGTCCCCATCATCGCACTCCGCAGGCCAGCGAATTCCTGGTGACCCACCTCACAAACCGGCCGCGCGTGATCATCACGTCACACGTAGGCTCGCCCCATGCCTCAGACGACGCCCCTGCCACAGCCGACGGCGCCACAGACGGACGGGAAGCACACCATGACCACCGACGGGCTGCGACCGGATCGATTCGACCGCGAAGGGCACGACCAGCTGGTCGACGTCCGCGACCTGCAAGCCGCCCTGCCCGGCATCCACCGGCTGCGCACCTGGGCGCACGAGGCGCTCGCGCTCGCCCCCGGTGAGCGCGCGGTCGACATCGGCTCCGGCACCGGCTCGGAGGTCTTCGCCTTCGCCGACGCCGTCGGCCCCACCGGCACCGCGATCGGCGTCGAGCCGGACCAGAACCTGCTCGCCTCGGCGCAGCGCCGCGCCACCGAGCTCGGCGCGCACGCGGAGTTCCACCCCGGCGACGCCTACGGCGTCCCGTTCCGCGCCAACTCCTTCGACGCGGTGCTCTGCGAGCGGGTGTTCCAGCACCTGACCACTCCGCTGCGCGCGGCGCGGGAGATCGAGCGGGTGCTGCGGCCGGGCGGCCGCGCGGTGGTGACGGACGTGGACTGGGGCACCGCGATCCTGCACCCCGGCGCGCGGGACATCACCCGCGAGGTGATCGAGACGCTGCTCGCCAGCACCACCAACCCGCTCTCCGGGCGCAGGCTCCCCGGCCTGCTCACCAAGGCCGGGCTGCACATCGACGACATCGGCTCGCACGCGCTGGTGCAGGAGCGGGCGGCCGCGGCCGGCTCGCTGGTCACCAAGATCTCGGCCATGGCCGTGGCGCGCGGCCGGATCACCGAGGCGCAGCGGGACGAGCTGCTCGCCGAACTCGCCCGCGGCGCCGAGACCGGCGACATCCACCTCTCGGTGACCATGTTCGCGGTGTTCGCGCACAAGCCGGAAGACCGGTAGCCGCCGGCGCGGGCGGCGGCCGCGCGCCGCCGCCAGCCGGGGCTCAGTTCTCCAGCTGCTTCTCGGTGGCGGCCAGCAGCACGCAGGTGGCCAGCCCCTCCATCGCCTGCTCCAGCTCGGACAGCCCGGGGAAGCTCGGCGCGATCCGGATGTTCCTGTCCTCCGGGTCCTTCTTGTACGGGAACGCGGAACCCGCCGCGGTGAGCGCGATCCCGGCATCCTTCGCCAGCGCGATCACCCTGGCCGCGGTGCCTTCCAGCACGTCGAGGCTGATGAAGTAGCCGCCCCTGGGCTCGGTCCAGGACGCCACCTTCGACGCGCCGAGCCGGTCCTCCAGGATGCGCAGCACCAGCGCGAACTTGGGCTCCAGGATCTCCCTGTGCTTCTGCATGTGCGCCCGCACGCCATCCGCGTCGCCGAAGAAGCGCAGGTGCCGCAGCTGGTTGATCTTGTCCGGGCCGATGCTCTTCTTCCCGGCGTGGGTCAGGTACCACTCCAGATTCGGCGTCGCCGCGCCGAAGAAGCTGACCCCCGCGCCGGCGAAGGTGATCTTGGAGGTGGAGGCGAAGACCAGCGGGCGGTTCGGGTTCCCCGCCGCCGCGGCCAGCCCGAGCACGTCGAGCACCGGCGCCGCGGTGTCGGTGAGCGGGTGCACCGCGTACGCGTTGTCCCAGAGCAGCCGGAAGTCCGGCGCGGCGGTCGGCATCGAGACCAGCGCGCGCGCAACCTCTTCGGAGAAGACGACGCCGCTCGGGTTCGAGTAGTTGGGCACCGCCCAGAGCCCCTTGATCGCCGGGTCGGCCGCGACCAGCTCGGCGATCCGTGCGGTGTCCGGCCCATCCGGGCCGATCGGCACCGGGATCATCTCGACGCCGAGGCTTTCGGTGATCGCGAAGTGCCGGTCGTACCCGGGGCTGGGACACAGGAACTTCACCACGGGCTCGCTCGCCCAGCGCCGCTCGGAATCCGGGGTGCCGTAGAGCATCGCGAAGACCAGCACGTCGTGCATGATCTCCAGGCTCGCGTTGTTGCCCGCGATCAGGTTCGCGACCGGAATGCCGAGCAGCTCACCGAAGATGGCGCGCAGCTCGGGCAGGCCGTGCTGGCCGCCGTAGTTGCGGCAGTCGGTGCCGGAGCCGTCCCGGTAGTCGCCCTCGCCGGGCAGGGTGAGCAGCCGCGCCGAGAGGTCGAGCTGCTCCGGGGCCGGCTTGCCGCGGGTGAGGTCCAGCGTGAGCTTCTCGGTCTGGAGCTTCGCGTAGTTTGCGGCCTGGGTCTCGTGCTCGGACACCAGTTCCTCGGGGCTCATCAAACCGATCTGCGTTTGCCGGGACATCCTGAGCAGCCTTTCAAGCAGCGTGGGGGTGGAAGCGCCGCTCACGTTACTCGAGACCGGCGCCGCGTGGGGTGCCGTTGGCACGGCCGGGAAATGAAGAACGGGCGGCCGGATCGCCGCGCCGGGAAGAGGATTAAGGGGACCCCGCGCACCCGGCAGAGCCCGTTGACCCTTGCTGCCTTCCGGCCCTGGGGGAGTTCACAGGATGCGCGCCGCGCGGGATCCGTCGGCCAGTGTAGCGGCCCGTGCCCGCCGCGACCCAATCCGGGGCGGTTTGGGTGGTCGGCGCCGCGTTCGCTATGCTGCTGCACGGAGGATTCGCCTAGTGGCCTATGGCGCTCGCCTGGAACGCGGGTTGGGTTAACGCCCTCAGGGGTTCAAATCCCCTATCCTCCGCAGCGGCCCGGGCCGGGAACACCAGTTCCCGGCCCGGGCCTTTTCCATGTCACCCCCCGGTTGCCTAAGTGACCGCAAATTCCCCGCCGATTGAGTCTTCCAGCGCGCTCATAACCTGCTAAGTTAATGACAATTCTTCCAGCAGAGGAGCGCAACGATGCGTACAAGCCTTCGTCTCACCGCCGCCTCGGTCGCGGCGGCAGCCCTGGTCGCCACCGCCTCCGGCGCGATGGCGCAGCCGATCGAGCCCGCCCCGGCGCCGGTCGCCGCCGACAGCTACAGCACCGGCTCCTCCGGCGCCGACCACGCCGGTGACGCGCTGCGCACCGGGCAGTACCTGATCCAGCAGGGCAATGTGATCGGTGTCCTCGTGCTGCTCGTCACCACGCCGTTCAAGATCTTCACCAGCGGTGTCTGCGATCTGGCCGCGGGCTCCAGCCTGCCCAACCCGTGCGTGCCGAACGTCTGGTAAATCCGGTTGCCGCGCCGGCGCCGGGTCGGCCAGGCTGGCCCGCGTGCCGGATATCGCGCTGCACCCGCTGACCGAGGCCACGCTGCCCGCGCTGCTCGCCGCCGCGGTCGCCCACGCCGACCCGCTCGAGGTCATGCCGCCGGTAGCGGGTCAACCCGGGTGGACAGCGGAGCGCCGCGCCGCCTTCCTCGCCTTCCACCGGGCGCGCGGACTTGCCGCCGAGCCGGTCGAGCTGACCTTCGTCGTCCTGGAGCAGGCGGCGGTGGTCGGCGCGGCCCGGCTGCGGCCGACCGGCGCCGGTGAATTCGAGACCGGCATCTGGCTCGGCCGCGGCGCGCGCGGTCGCGGGGTCGGCCGCGCGGTGGTCGCGCTGCTGCGGGCCGAGGCGCTGCGCGCCGGGGCGCGGCGCATGGTCGCTACGACGACCCCGGAGAACGCCGCCGCGCGTGCGCTGATGGACGGCGCGAGCGTCCGGGTCGACGGTACGGACGTGCACGGCACCTGGCGCCTCCGCTGATCGCCCCCGCGCTCACATGCGCAACCACCACCCGGCAGCCGTGCCGATCAACCCCGCGCTGACATGCGCGGCGACCCGGCAGCCGCGCTGATCAACCGCGCGCTGACATGCGCGGCCATCGCCCGGCAGCCACGCTGATCAATCCCGCGCCGACATGCGCGGCGACCCGGCAGCCGCGCTGATCAACCCCGGTGCGCGGCGCCGACTTCGGCCACCGCCGCGGCCAGGAGCTCCACGTATCGATCAGGGTCGGGTAGCACCGCCGGGTCGGCGTGCACCGAGAGCGTGACGGTGGCACCGAGGCCGGTCACGCCGTGCGTCAGGTGCATGACGCTCCCCAGCGCGGGAAACCCGGCGGTCCAGCGCACCGCTCCCCCGCCGAAGCGGAGGTCGGCCGGACCGCGGTGCACGCTGGAGACGACGGTGTGCCCGGTGATCTCGCTCGGCACCACAGCCGCCGGGTAGCGCTCGATATCCCGGCGCAGCACCGCGGCAGGCAGCACCGCCGTCACCCGATCCTGCGCCAGGAGCAGCGGGTGCACCGCCCTGGTGCGCCGCGCGGCGAGCTCCGCGGCGATCAGCGCCGAGCGCGCCCGCAACTCCGGCACCCCCGGGTGCAGCTCGACGCCGACGCCGCGGAAATTGTTCCGCCCGCCCGCCCCCGCCGGTATCGCGACCGGCACCTGCGCCCCGAGCCGCCGCACCTCGTGCCCGCGCTCGGCGAGGTACCGGGCGAGCGCCACCGAGACGACGGTCAGCGCCAGCGCGGTGACGGTGCGGTCCGGCGCGCGCAGTTCGCCTGCGGGCAGCACGAGCACCCGCGCGACGTGTCCGGCGGGCAGCGCGGCGGGGTTCAACGGTCCGGGCGGATAGCGGGGGCCGGGCGGCGGGATCTCCCCCGCGGCCGTGCGGGCCGCCAGCTCCCGCCCCGCCCTGGCCGCTCCGATGCCGCGCAGCACCGTCGCCGCCACCCGCCAGGGGTAGAGCCCCACCCCGGTCAGCGCACGCAGCGCTCCGGCCGCGCGCACATCCGCACGTGCAGCGGCGACCGGCTCCTCGGCCCCGAAGAGTTGCCGCGCGAGCCGAGCCGCGCCGCGGCCGTCGGCCAGCGCGTGCGACACCTGTAGCACCGCGACGAGCGCGGATTCGCCGGTGGCACCCGTTCCAGGGACACCGCGTACCCCGCGGAAGACGTGCAGCCGCCACGGAAACTCCGCGGCCTCGACCCGGCTGCCGAGCAGGGCCCCGAGCGCACGCGACACCCCGTGCCAATCGGGATCGGGAATCTCATGTTGCCGGAATTGTTCTGAATGGAATTGTGAGGGCGTCCAGAACGGCTGGTTCAGGTCGGCGGGGGTCCGCCGGAGGCGAACCGAGAGTCCCGGGATGCGCGCGCTGCGGCGGACGATGAATTCGCGCAGTTCCGCGCCGGGGCGCCCGGTATCGGTGAAACAGTAGAGCAGGAAGAGATCGGTGGGGCCGCGCGCCGAGAGCCAGTACATCGTCGCGTCCTGCGCCGCCAGCGATTCCACCGGGGAGAGGTTACCGGTGCCGGTACGGAGTGCCAGCGCGGGCTATCGGCCTCGGGGCGCGCGAAGGCCCCGAGCCCGCCGGCTCGGGGCCATCCATTCCGCTCGAGAATCCGACCGGTTCAGCGGCGGCGGAATTCCGCACCGGGTAGCCCGGATAGGAACGTGTTCCAATCGCCCCGGGCGAACGCCAGTACCGGGCCATGCCCATCGGCCTTGCTGTCCCGGACCGCTACGTTGCCGTCGATCAGGAATGCGACTTCCACACAGTTCCCGTCGGGCCCACTGTAACTACTCTTCCGCCACACAGCGCCGGTTGTATCAACCTCCACGGCACTAGTCTCCTTTGCTGCGTCGAGAACGATAATTCCTGAGTTCGTTCACGGCACCGGGCTTCGCGCATGCGAAAACCCTGGTACGTCAATTAGTTGATGGTGTCGAACATCCCAGTGCGTCGCGAGTGCACTGGTCGCCTAGGTGAGAACCACCTCGATCAGGGCCGGCCCCGTGCTAGACAGTAGCAGGTCCGCCGAAAAATTGCTCACCTCTTACCTATTCGACTGCGTTCCTGCGCCGAAAGGTGCAGTTCGGGATGTTGCG
Source organism: Nocardia asteroides (assembly GCF_021183625.1). Classification (NCBI taxonomy): domain Bacteria; kingdom Bacillati; phylum Actinomycetota; class Actinomycetes; order Mycobacteriales; family Nocardiaceae; genus Nocardia; species Nocardia asteroides. Next base: position 4,145,645 of record NZ_CP089214.1, on the reverse strand, counting down.
CAACCATTGCCGGGTGCCTCGCACCATTACCAGGCAACGCTTGAAGTCTACATTCCAACACGGCGTGATTTGTTCGTGATCGTTCATTTTTAATCTCGTCGGGTGGCCGAACCGGGCAACCGGGCGCACCGTGGATGATGGACGGATGCACGACCGCGAACGAGATGCCGAGGGCAGGGCGCGCAACGCCAGACCTCGCGACAGCTTCGGCCGGCCGCTGCCGCCGGGGAGCGTCGGGGTGCCGCGGATCCCGGACGACCTGGAGCTCCCGCCGGAGCGCACGCTCGGCTACGCGCAGGAGTTGCTCGACGACGGCCTCGCCTTCAACGCGCACGAGGTGCTGGAGGCGGCCTGGAAGAACGGCCCCTCCGCGGAGGGGCTGCTCTGGCAGGGGCTGGCCCAGCTCGCGGTGGGGTTGACCCACATCCAGCGCGGCAATGCCAAGGGCGCGCGCACGTTGCTGCTCCGCGCCGCCGGGCGGCTCGAGCTGTACGCCCCGGAGCCGGGCGGAGACCACGGGGTCGACCGCGCCGGGCTGATCGAGTACGCCCGCGCGCTGCTCGATCTGCTCGCGGCGGGCGCGACGATCGGCCCGGACGACCTGCGCCCGGCACTGCGCGGCCGATGAGCACACCCGGCCCAGCGCTCCCGACGGGCGCGCCCCAATCCGGCGCAGCACCCCAATCCGGCGCAGCACCCGCGGCGAGCGCGCCCGAACCCGGCGCCGGGCGCTACGCGCCGAGCCCCTCCGGCGACCTGCACCTCGGCAACCTCCGCACCGCCATCCTGGCCTGGCTCTTCGCCCGCTCCACCGGACGCCGCTTCCTGCTGCGCATGGAGGACCTGGACCGGGTCCGCCCCGGCGCCGCGGAGCGCCAGCTCGCGGATCTGCGCGCCATCGGCCTCGACTGGGACGGCGCGGTGATCAGGCAGTCGGAGCGGCTGCCGCGCTACCGCGCCGCCGTCGCGCGGCTCACCGCCGTGGGCCGCACCTACGAATGCTTCTGCACCCGCAGGGAGATCCAGCAGGCGGTGACCGCGCCGCACGCGCCGCAGGGCGCCTACCCCGGCACCTGCCGCGCACTGACCCCTGACCAGCGCGCCGAGTTCCTGGCCGCGGGGCGACCGGCCGCGGTGCGGCTGCGCGCCGAGGTCGCCGAGTTCGAGATCGTCGACGAGCTGCACGGCCGCTACCGCGGGGCGGTGGACGACGTGGTGCTGCTGCGCGGCGACGGCGTCCCCGCCTACAACCTCGCGGTGGTGCTCGACGACGCCGCGCAGGGCATCGACCAGGTGGTGCGCGGCGACGACCTGCTCTCCTCGGCGCCGCGACAGGCGTATCTCGCCACCCTGCTCGGCGTTCCGGTGCCGCGCTACGCACACGTTCCGCTCGTCCTCAACGCGGCGGGGCAGCGGCTGGCCAAGCGCGACGGGGCGGTGACGCTCGCCGATCGCCGTGCGCTCGGCGATTCCGCGGAGCGGGTTTTCGCGCTGCTGGCCGGATCGCTCGGCCTCGCCGGGCGCACTCCGGCCGCTGCGCTGGCCCGATTCGATCCCGCGCGGTTGCCGCGCGATCCCTGGACACTGGACCCGAATAGGTTGTCGCCAGCGAAGGAATGTCCGTAACGTACGCACTCGACCCGATCGACTGATCACGGACGAGGACATACATATGACGAGCGGTGGGTACGACCCCAACCAGTATCCGCAGGGCGGGCAGCAGTACCCGCAGGGCGGCGGCCAGCAATACCCCCAGCAGGGCGGCGGCCAGCAGTACGGCCAGCAGCAGCCCCAGCAGCCCCAGTACGGGCAGGATCCGTACGGCCAGCAGCCGCCCCAGTACGGCCAGCAGCCGCAGTACGGGCAGCAGCCGCAGTACGGGCAGGACCCGTACGGCCAGCAGCAGCAGTACCCGCAGACCGGTCAGCAGTACGGCCAGCAGCCCGGCTACACCGGCCCCGGCCAGCCGGGTGACCTCGGCATCCGCATCGTGGCCCGGATCATCGACAACCTGATCGTCGGCATCCCGGTCGCCATCGTCGCGGCGCTCATCGGCTACGACAACTTCGTCGGGCAGTTCATCGCCGGCCTGCTGATTTCGCTCGCGGGCATCGCCTACTTCGTCGCGCTGGAGACCTCGCAGGGCGCCACGCTCGGCAAGAAGATCTTCGGCCTCAAGGTGCTCGCCCCCGGCGGCGCGGCCAAGATCGACCCGCAGACCTCGGCGAAGCGCAACCTGTTCATGCTCGCCAACGTGATCCCCTGCGTCGGCGGCCTGATCTCGCTCGGCCTGGTCATCTACATCATGGTGACCATCTCGAACGACCCGAACCGGCAGGGCTGGCACGACAAGTTCGCCGGCGGCACCCAGGTCGTCAAGACCGGGCAGTAGCCACAGCCGAACGAAACGAGGGGCGCCCCCACCACCGGTGGGGGCGCCCCTCGCGCGTTTCCCTGGTCAGGCCGACCCGACCAGCACGATCACGAAGTACACGATGGTCAGCACGATGCCGCCGACGCCGATCCAGATGCCCGCCAGCGCCATGTTGCGGCCGTCCTGGCCGTTGCGCTCCTTGATCTGGTTCAGCGCCATGATGCCGAGGACGATGCCGACGATCGAGCCGAGGCAGGTGCAGAGCCCGACCAGCGAGACGATCAGCGAGGCGATGGCGAGCCCGTTGGTGCCCTGGTTCTGCTGGTAGCCGTAGGGCTGGTAGCCGGGCGCGTAACCCTGGTTGCCGTAGTTCGGCTGCGGCTGGCCGTACGGCTGCGCGGCGGGTTGCTGCGGAAAGCTCGGGTACGACTGGCCCGGGTAGGGCTGCTGCGGCTGGCTCTGCTGCGGCTGGCTCTGCGGCTGCCCGTACTGCGGCGGCTGGCCGTACTGCTGCTGGCCGTACTGCTGCTCGGGCTGCTGCGGCGCCGACGGGTATCCGGGCTGGTCGGAGGTCGGGTACTGCGGCGCCGAGCTCTGCGCGCCGGAGTCGGGCGACACGCCCTGGCCGCCGTACTGCTTCCACCACTCGTCGGAATCGCCGGGATTCGTCATGGCTACAGCGTATTCCACGACCTGGTTTGATGAGGCACGTGACCGATTCCACCAAGCTAGACGACCACGACGGGTCTGGGCGCCCCGTGCCCCGCCATGCGGCATTCGCCCAGGCGGCACGGGGCTACTACACCCCGATCGTGGCGCTCTTCGCCACCACCCTGATCATCTCCAACGTCTGCGCCACCAAGGGCGTGGAGTTCTTCGCCGGCTCTTCGCTGATGCTCGGACCGGTGCAGATCCTGCCGATCGCGACCGACGGCGCCTTCTTCCTCTTCCCGCTCGCCTACATCCTCGGCGACGTGCTCAGCGAGGTGTACGGCTTCCGCGCGACCAGGCGCGCCGTGCTCTACGGCTTCACCGCGCTGCTGATCACCGTCGCCTGCTTCGCCATCGCGATCCGGCTGCCCGCCGCGGGCTTCTACGAGAACCAGGAGGCGTTCCGCACCGTCATCGGCACGACGCCGCGGCTGGTGCTCGCCGGGCTGGCCGGCTACCTGGTCGGGCAGCTGCTGAACTCCGCGACGCTGGTGCTGATCAAGGAACGCACCAAGGAGAAGTACCTGTGGGCCCGGTTGATCGGCTCCACCATCGTCGGCGAGTTCGCCGACACCCTGCTCTTCTGCGCCATCGCGGCCGGTGCCATCGGCATCGACACCTGGCAGCAGTTCCTGAACTACCTGGTGGTCGGCTTCCTCTGGAAGACGCTGTGCGAGGTGCTCGTCCTGCCGATCACCTACCGGGTGATCGCCTGGCTGAAGCAGCACGAGGACTACGGGCCGCGCCCCGGCCCCGCCATCGCGGAGTGAGCCGAGGGGCGGCTCAGTTCGTGGCCGCCCTCCCGGTGCCCCACCGGCCGAGCGTCTCCGCGCGGAACTCGTCGTAGTCGCCCGCGAGGATGCCGGCCCGGATCCGGTCGAGCAGCCGCACGGTGAAGCGCTCGTTGTGCACCGTGCAGAGCGTGGAGGCGAGCATCTCCTTGGCCTTGAACAGGTGGTGCAGGTACGCCCGGGTGTAGTGCGCGCAGGTGTAGCAGTCGCACTCGTCGTCGATCGGGGTGAAATCCCGGCGGAACCGGCTGGTGTTGATGTTGTAGCGGCCGTCCGGGTGGTAGACGGCGGCATTGCGCGCGACCCGGGACGGGTTCACGCAGTCGAAGGTGTCGGCGCCGTTCTCCACCGCGGCGAAGAGATCCTCCGGCTCGCTGATGCCGAGCATGTGCCGCGGCCGCTCCTCCGGCAGCTCGTCGCAGCACCAGCCGACGATCGCGCCCAGCTGCGCCTTCTCCAGCGCGCCGCCGATGCCGTACCCGTCGAACCCCGACCCCTCCGCGCCGCGCAGCGCGGCCAGCTCGCGGCACGCCTTGCGCCGCAGGTCCTCGTACTGCGCGCCCTGGATCACGCCGAAGAGCGCCTGGTAGGGCCGGTGCGCGCGCCGCGCGGTGAGCTTCTCGTGCTCGTCGAGGCAGCGCTGCGCCCAGCGGTGCGTGCGGGCCAGCGCCTCCTCCTGGTAGCGGCGGGTGTTCAGCAGCGTTGTCAGCTCGTCGAAGGCGAACATGATGTCGGCGCCGAGCTGGTGCTGGATCCCCATCGAGATCTCGGGGGTGAACCGGTGCGCCGAGCCGTCCAGGTGCGAGCGGAAGGTGACGCCGTCCTCGTCGACGGTGGCGAGCCGCTCCTTTCCGGGCGCGATGACGTCGTCGCTCCGCACGGTGACCGCCTCCATGGCGAGCACCTTCTTGAACCCGGCGCCGAGCGACATCACCTGGAACCCGCCGCTGTCGGTGAAGGTCGGGCCCGGCCAGTTCATGAAGGCGCCGAGCCCGCCCGCCTCGTCCACGATGTCGGGGCCGGGCTGCAGGTAGAGGTGGTAGGCGTTGGCCAGCACCGCCTGCGCGCCAAGCTCGGCCACGGTCTCCGGCAGCACCGCCTTGACCGTCGCCTTGGTGCCGACCGGGACGAAGGCGGGGGTGGCGATCTCGCCGTGCGGGGTCGAGATCACCCCGGCGCGCCCGTGCCGCCCAGGCAGCCTGGCATCGATGCGGAACGAGAAGTCGGCAGCCACGCCGCCCATCCTCGCAGGCGCCCCGGTCACACCTGTGCGGTGGCCGCCGCGAACTGGGCGTTGTAGAGCCGGTAGTAGGCGCCGCGGCGCTCCAGCAGCTCGTGGTGCGTTCCCTGCTCGACGATGGAGCCCTTCTCCATCACCACGATCAGGTCGGCGTCCCTGATGGTGGAGAGCCGGTGCGCGATCACGAAGCTGGTGCGGTCCCGGCGCAGCGCCGCGGTGGCCTGCTGCACCAGCAGCTCGGTGCGGGTGTCGACCGAGCTGGTCGCCTCGTCCAGGATCAGGATGGACGGCTTGGCCAGGAAGGCCCGCGCGATGGTGATGAGCTGCTTCTCGCCCGCGCTCACCCCCGACCCCTCCTCGTCGATCACGGTGTCGTACCCCTCGGGCAGCGCGTGCACGAAGCGGTCGACGTAGGCGTCGCGCGCGGCGGCGAGGATCTCCGCCTCGGTGGCGTGCTCGTTGCCGTAGGCGATGTTCTCCCTGATGGTGCCGCGGAAGAGCCAGGTGTCCTGCAGCACCATGCCCATCCGGGCGCGCAGCGCGTCGCGGGTCATGGCGGTGATGTCGTCGCCGTCGATCCGGATGACGCCGGAGTCGAGCTCGTAGAAGCGCATGAGCAGGTTGACCAGCGTGGTCTTGCCCGCGCCGGTCGGGCCGACGATGGCGACCACGTGGCCGGGCTCGGCCACGAGCGAGAGGTCGTCCAGCACCGGCGTCTCCGGGTCGTACCGGAACGACACGTGCTCGAACTCGACCCGGCCCCGGCCCTCGCCCCGCCCGGCGAACTCCACCGGATCCTTGCCCTGCTCCCCGGCGTCCAGGATCTCGAAGATCCGCTCCGCCGAGGCAACCCCGGACTGCAGCAGGTTCGCCATGGCGCCGATCTGCGTGAGCGGCTGGCTGAACTGGCGCGAGTACTGGATGAAGGCCTGCACGTCGCCGAGCGAGAGGTTGCCCGTCGCCACCCGCAACCCGCCGACCAGCGCGACGAGCACGAAGTTGATGTTCCCGAGGAACATGATCGCCGGCATGATCAGCCCGGAGATGAACTGCGCCTTGAAGCTGGACTGGTAGAGCTGCTCGTTGCGCTTGTCGAACTCCGCGCCCACCTCGGCGACCCGGCCGAAGGCGGTGACGATCTCGTGGCCGGTGTAGGCCTCCTCGACCTGGGCGTTCACGATGCCGGTGTACTTCCACTGGTCCACGAAGTGCGGCTTGGAGCGCTTCGCGATCTGCGCCGTCACCACGACCGCGGCCGGCACGGTGAGCAGCGCGATCACCGCGAGCAGCGGCGAGATCCAGAACATCACGATCAGGATGCCGAGCACCGAGAAGACCGAGGTGAGCAGCTGGCTCATGGTCTGCTGCAGGCTCATCGAGACGTTGTCGACGTCGTTGGTGACCCGGCTCAGCAGGTCGCCGCGCGGCGTGGAGTCGAAGTAGCGCAGCGGGAGCCGGTGGATCTTGTCCTCCACGTCGGCGCGCAGCTGCTTGACGGTCCGGTTGATCACCAGGTTGAGCAGGAAGGCCTGCAGCCAGCCGAAGATCGCCGCGCCGATGTAGAGCGCCAGCACCAGCACCAGGATGCGGCCGACGGCGTCGAAGTCGACGCCGACGCCGGGCACCGCGTTCATCGCGCCGAGCATGTCGGCGAAGGTGCCCTGGCCGCTCGCCCTGACCCCGGCGATCGCCTCGTCCCGCGTGGTGCCGGGCGGGAACGGCAGGTTCTTGCCGACGACGCCGTCGAAGATCAGGTTGGTGGCCTTGCCGAGGATGTACGGCCCGAGCGTGTTCAGCACCACCGACACGGTCACCAGCGTCACGATGACGCCGACCAGCATCCGGTGCGGCCGCAACCGGCCGAGCAACCGCTTCAGCGACGGCTTGAACGACTTCGCCTTGCTCTCCGGCGCCCCCGGCACCGGCATCGGCCTGGTCACCGCGCCTCCTGTGTCATGCGGGACACCCGCACCCGGTCGGCGCAGCGAGCGCGTGCGCGATTGTCTCTCACCGCGCCTCCTGTGCGGAGAGCTGGCTCTCCACGATCTCCCGGTACTCCGGGCAGTCCCGGAGCAGCTCCTCGTGGCTGCCGATCCCGGCCATCTCGCCGTCCTCGAGCACCACGATCTGGTCGGCGTCCCTGATCGTCGTCACCCGCTGGGCCACGATGAGCACCGCCGCGTCGGCGGTCTCCGGGCGCAGCGCCGCGCGCAGCCTGGCGTCGGTGGCGACGTCCAGCGCGGAGAACGAGTCGTCGAAGAGGTAGACCTTCGGCCTGCGCACCAGCGCCCGCGCGATGGCGAGCCGCTGCCGCTGCCCGCCGGAGACAGTCGTGCCGCCCTGCGCGATCGGCGTCGCCAGCCCCTGCGGCATCTCGCGCACGAAATCGGCCGCCTGGGCCACCTCCAGGGCGTGCCAGAGCTCGTCGTCGGTGGCGTCCGGCTTGCCGTAGCGCAGGTTCTCCGCGACCGTCCCGGAGAACAGGTACGCCTTCTGCGGCACCAGCCCGATCCGCTCGCGCAGCTCGCTGAGGTCCAGCTCCCTGACGTCGGTGCCGCCGACCAGCACCGCGCCCGCGGTGACGTCGATGAGCCGCGGGATCAGGTTGACCAGCGTGGTCTTGCCCGAACCGGTGGAGCCGACGACGGCGGTGGTCGTGCCGGGCCCGACCCGGAACCGCACCCGGCACAGCACCGGCTTCTCCGCGCCGGGAAAGGCGAACTCGGCATCGCGCAGCTCGACGGTGGCCGGGTCGCCCCGGAACGGCACCGCCGTCTCCGGCTCCCGCACCGACGACTCGGTGCCGAGCACCGCGCCGATGCGATCGGCCGAGACCGCGGCCCGCGGCGCCATCATGGCCAGGAACGAGGCCATCATGACCGCCATCAGGATCTGCATGATGTAGGAGAGCAGCGCGGTCAGCGAGCCGATCTGCATGGCGCCGGAATCCACCGCGTGCCCACCGAACCAGATCACCCCGACCGCGGTCACATTGCTGATCAGCATGACCGTCGGGAACATCAGCGCCATCAGCCGCCCGACCCGCAGCGAGGCCGCGGTGAGCAGGTCGTTGGCGACCTCGAAGCGCGCGGTCTCCTGCCGCTCCCTGACGAAGGCGCGGACCACCCTGATCCCGGTGATCTGCTCGCGCAGCACCCGGTTCACCTGGTCGATGCGGTCCTGCATCTGCCGGAACCCGGGCACCATGAAGGCCACGATCACGCCCATCGAGATGCCGAGCGCGGGCACCGCGATGAGCAGCAGCCAGGAGAGCCCGAGATCCTCGCGCAGCGCCATGACGATGCCGCCGACGCACATGATCGGCGCCATCACCAGGATGGTCGCCGACATCACGACGAGCAGCTGCACCTGCTGCACGTCGTTGGTGTTCCTGGTGATCAGCGAGGGGGCGCCGAACTGGCCGACCTCGCGCGCGCTGAAGGTGCCGACCCGGTGCACCAGCGCGCCGCGCATGTCGCGCCCCGCGCCCATGGCCGCCTGCGCCGCGAAGTACACCGAGGTCGCGGAGGCCAGGATCTGCACCCCGGAGACGGCCAGCATCCACAGCCCGGTGGTCCAGATGTAGCCGATGTCGCCCTTGGTGACGCCGCCGTCGATCAGATCCGCGTTCAGGCTCGGCAGGTAGAGCATGGCGATGACCGAGATCAGCTGAAGCACCACCACCGCGGCGAGCTGCCTGCGGTAGGGGTGGAGACGGGTGCGAAGCAGTCCGATCAACATGATGTTGTGGAGATTACCGGGTGCCGGGTACGCCGTCGCGAACTTTTCACCGCCGGGCCCAGGCCCCGGGATCAGCTGTCAGCGAAACCACGAAGCCGGGCAGTTCGTCGGCCGCGATATCGGCGATGGAGACGTTCTCCAGCACCGATCTGATGTTGACGCGCAACGCGATCCACACCTGCCGCAGCGGCTCGGCCACGCCCGCGTACTTCACGTTCTCCGGCCGCTGCCCGCGCACCGAGGCGAGCGGGCTCTCCACCGCGCGGATGACGTCGGCCACCGAGATCTCGGCGGCCGGGCGGGCCAGCCGGTATCCGCCGTCCGGGCCGCGGCGGCTGGTCACCAGGTCACCGCGGCGCAGCTCGCCGAGCACCGTCTCCAGCACCTTCGGCGGGATCTGCTGCGCGGTGGCGATGGCATCCGCCTTCACCGACCCCGCCGCCTGGCCGCGCGCGATCTCGAGCAGCGTTCGTACCGCGTAGTCGACCCTCGCGGTGATGTGCACGGCTAAGCTCCTGGATTCGGCATCGTCGTACTCCCGGTATCACGGTGGACACCGGAGAATCTACGCGCTGCGCGGGCCGAATCCGCCCGCGCCGGAACGTCTCACCGATCGGCGATGCCACCGAGCACCGTCACCGCGCAGTCCAGCAGGAGCCGCTCCACCAGCTCCTCGGGGGCGCCGGGGACGTACTCCGCGCTCACCAGCGCCACCGTGATCACCTCCAGCGCCGCGGCGGCGCGCAGCGTGGATTCGTCGGTCGGCGCGGGGCCAGCCAGCCACAGCCGGATCCGCTCGCTGCTGTCGATCCAGTCCGGGTAGCGATCGTGGAGCGCGTTGATGATGGCGACGGTGTCGCGCAGCAGCAGCGCGCCCGCGTGCCGGTGCTGGACGATCCCGCGCAGATAGTCGCGCAGCACGGTGCGCACGTTCGCGCCGGACCAGGCGATGCCATCGACCTTGGCGCCCATCGAGCGCATGTGCTCGATGATCGGATCGATGATCGCGCCTAGCAGATCCTGCTTCGAGGCGTAGTGATAGTAGAGGGATGCCTTGGTGATTCCCACCACATCGGCTACCTCGCGCAGGCTCGTCTGCTCGAAGCCCTTGGCCGAGAAGAGCTCGAGCGCGGCATCGCGAATCGCGTCTTTGGTACTGCCACCTGCGGATATGGCGGCGGCCGGGCTGCGGCTCGGCATGTGTTCGGTCCTTTCCTGCCTGGGTACACGGAGCACGTACCCCGCGGCGGCGGTGTTGTCGCGGTCGCCGACCGGCGGTTATTCTACCTACCGCACGGTAGGCAGAGAGCGTTTTGTGGAGGCGAGGGCCGGGTGGCCCCGCGGGTGCTGTCTACACCGGTGCTTTGCACACCGCTCGACTCAGCGCGCCCAGACATCGTCAGGAGATATCCTCGTGTCCGTACTTCTCTACCGGTGGGGAAAGTTCGCTTTCCGCCATAAATGGATAGTGCTTCCGGTCTGGCTCATCCTGCTCGTGCTGCTCGCCGCGGCCGGTGGCGCTCTGAGCAAGCCGATGACCGACGATTTCAGCATGCCCGGCCTGCCATCGGAGCGGGCCACCGAGATTCTGGACAAGCACTTCCCCGGCGCCTCGGCCGCCTTCGACTTCGACGCCGTCACCGGCACCTACGTGATCGGCGCGCCCGCGGGCCAGAAGCTCACCGACCCGGCGAACCGGGCCGCGGTGGAGGCGTTCATCGCCAAGCTGAACGAGCTCCCGATCGTCGACCACGCCAAGCCGCTGGTCGACCCGATCGAGGCCGCCGAGAAGCTGGGCTGCCTCGCCGACCGGGACCCGTCGAAGTGCAGCTCGGCGCCGCTGAACGTGCTCAACCAGGAGAGTCCGGATTCGGTCGCCATCCTCAGCGTCCCCTTCGGCATCGCCGAGTTCGCCGACGTCACCCCCGACGACCGCACGGCCGCCTACGACGTCGGCGGCGACGCGCGCAACGCCGGGCTGACCATCGAGCTGAGCGGGAGCATCGCGCAGGAGACGGAGGCGCCGAGCGGCAAGTCCGAGCTGATCGGCATGGCCGTGGCGCTGGTGGTGATGATCGTGGCCTTCGGCGCGATCGTGGCCGCCTTCGTCCCGATCCTCACCGCGCTGGTCGGGCTGGGCGCCGCGACGTCGCTGATCATGGTCGGCACCAACTTCATCGACATGCCGAGCTTCACCGTCTTCCTCGCCTCGATGATCGGCATCGCGCTCTCCATCGACTACGCGCTCTTCATCGTCTCCAGGTACAAACACGAGATCGGCGTCGGCGATTCACCGGAGGACGCGGCCGGGACCGCGCTCGGCACCGCGGGCTCCGCGGTGGTCTTCGCCGGATTGACCGTGATCATCGCGCTGGCCGGGCTGAGCATCGTCGGCGTCAGCTTCCTGACCTTCATGGGGCTCGGCGGCGCCATCGCCGCGGCCTTCGCCGTGCTCACCGCCATCACGCTGATGCCGGCGCTGCTCGGCGCCTTCGGTCGCTTCCTCTTCAAGCCGAGGCTCCCGTTCGTCGCCAAGCACGACACCGAGGACGAGACGGTGGTCACCGTCGGCACCAGGATCGCCCGGGTGATCGCCCGGGCGCCCGCGGTGACGCTGCTGCTCAGCGTGGTGCTGCTCGGCGCGCTCGCCGCCCCCGCGGCCGGGCTGCAGCTCGGCCTGCCCGGTGAGGACAGCATGCCGCGCGACACCACCGTGCGGAAGGCATACGAGCTGCGCACCGAGGGCTTCGGCGAGGGCAGCAACGGCATTCTCAATATCGCCGTCGACCTGGAGAACGTCCCGGTCGAGCGGCGCGATGCCGCGCTCGCCGCGCTGGAGGAGCGGCTCGGCTCCTACGCGGGCATGGACTACGTGACCGCGCCGCAGCGCAGCGAGGACGGCCTCGGCGCGCTGATCGACGGCGTGCCGAAGGCGGGCCCGAACGACCAGGCCACCAAGGATCTGGTCGCCGAGGCCAGGGACGCCGAGGCCGAGCTGAAGAGCGAGTACGGCATGGAGTACGGCATCACCGGCTCCACCGCCATCTACGCCGACATCGACCACGTGCTGCTGAGCAAGATCGTGCCGTACCTGGCGATCGTCGCGGGCGCCGCCTTCGTGCTGCTCATCCTGGTGTTCCGCTCGATCCTGGTACCGCTCACCGCCGCGCTCGGCTTCCTGCTCTCCATGGCAGCCACCTTCGGCGCGACCGTGCTGATCTTCCAGGACGGCGCGCTCGGGCTGATCGAGGATCCGGGGCCGATCATCAGCTTCCTGCCGATCATGCTCATCGGCCTCGTCTTCGGCCTCGCCATGGACTACCAGGTCTTCCTGGTGACCCGCATGCGCGAGGAGTACGTGCACGGCAAGTCGCCGGTCGAGGCCATGATCAGCGGCTACCACCACGGCGCCAGGGTGGTGATCGCCGCCGCGATCATCATGATCTCGGTCTTCGGCTCCTTCCTGCTGGAGACGAACGTGGTGGCGAAGTCGATGGGCTTCGCGCTGGCCGCGGGCGTGCTGTTCGACGCCTTCATCGTCCGGATGATCGTGATCCCGTCGCTGCTCGCCCTGCTCGGCAAGTGGGCCTGGTGGATGCCTGCCTGGCTGGACCGGATCCTGCCGGACATCGATGTCGAGGGCGCCAAGCTGGCCGCGCTGCGCGAGCCGCGCACCGAGGCGGAGCAGAAGGAGCCCGCCACGGTCTCCTGACCGGCCTTCGATTCGCCGCGGCCCCGCACCCGTTCCCGGGTGCGGGGCCGCTGTGTTCGATCTCGTCCGCCCGGCCCCGCGCACACGACAGCGCCCGGCGAGTGGAGGCCGAAGGAGCTCTCCACCTGCCGGGCGCTGTCTTCCCCGAGAAACCCGGATGCCGCCACACCCGGGCCTCGTCTCGCGGCTACCTCGCGGGTAGCGCCGGCCCGCTACGGGCTCGGCTGCGGCACATTGCAGTCATCGACCTTGGGGTTCACTCCCAGGTAGTTCAGCGGTCCGGCGATCACGGTGACCGCGATCGTGCTGAATCCGGCGCAGTTCACCGGGCCACTGTCGAAGTAATCGCGCTGAGCAGCGGCGATGATGCCGATGATCAGCCAGACCAGGACAAGAACACTTCCGATTCTCATGTTTCTCTCGCGCATCGTTCAGTGCGGATGGTCGTGCGGCGCATAATGCTTCGCTTTCCTTCCCGCAAGATCTATCGGCGCGGATACCCACTGTCCGGCGTTCTATCCGGCGGCGGGGGCAATGTCCGGTGCTGTCAGCGTAAGGGGGATGAACGTGCGCTACACGAAGCCACGCCAGAACGGCGCGATCACTTCCGGTTCCCAGTCGATGGGCTGCCGGAAGCCGGTGAACTCGCAGCGGACCCACGAGTCCAGATCGCTGCCACCTCGGCCAGTGCGGCGGCGATCGGCCGATCGAGCCGGGCGCGCAGGTCGGCCTCGCTGCCGTCCCGCCAATTCGGCCACGGATCTCTTCCGGCGCCCGCTTCCGCGCCGATGCCTCGCACCGGCAGACCGGCGGCGAGGAACGCTCGGTGGTCGTCCGCGAATTCGAACCCGTAGCTCGACTCGATCCGCTCGAACTCGGAATCGGACAGCCCCGGCTCGATCGCACAGCACCTCAGCCTCGCCAACCGAGCTGCGGCCCGCTCTCCCACGCGGACCGCACTGCCTACGTCTCCCTGCGCCATGCCGCCCATCCTGTACCAGCGACGCCGCCCGGTCACCGGTCGATCCAGAAGGCGGCGATACGCTCACTGCCCGACAGATTCGACGAGGTGGGGCAGTGCATTTCCTGGTGATGGTCGTCGGTCCGCACGTAGAGCGGCAATTGGCGTTGTACGGGGAGCAGACGCGCCTCGCGCCGTACCGCGCTTACGTGCCCGCCGCCGAGATCGCAGCCACCCAGAGGTACTACCGGGAGCACCCGAAGGAGGGGCTCGACCCCGACGACGTGGCCGCCCACATCCGGCGGGACGTGGGCGACCTGCTCGGGCCCGACGGCGTCGGCCGCGACGAGCGCGGCTGGTACTACTGGAGCACCGAGAACTGGAAAGCCCGGTGGGATTACTGGACCCTGAGCGACCGGGAACCGTGGTCGCTGCTCCTCCGGTCCGACCGCCTGCACGCCGCCCAGGCGCTGCTCGGCGATATCGACCTCGATGCCATGCGGCACCGTGCGCTCGCGGCGGCCGAGCGGGAGTGGGATGAGTGGGAGGCAAGCTCCCGCGACCGGCGGAACGCAGTGCTGTCCATCCAGGCGGAGGGGTTCACCCGCGTGCAGTTCCTGATGCGCAGCACCTGGCGCCCCACCGCCCTCGTGATCGACGGCCTCTGGCACGAGCGTGGAGATCGCGGCCTCCGGGCGGATGTGAGCGATCAGCGGGCGGCGGAGTGGAACCGATTCGTCGATGAGCAATTCGCCCGGCTGCCTGCCGACACACTGATCACCTGCGTCGATTGCCACCACTGACGAAAGCGGGATCCACGCAGGAAAAAGCCCCTTACCTGCACATGTCAGACAAGGGGCTGTGGCGGTGGCGGAGGGATTTGAACCCTCGGAGGGGGGTTACCCCTCACACGCTTTCGAGGCGTGCTCCTTAGGCCGCTCGGACACGCCACCGCCGACAACCATACACGGACGGCTCGGGAACGCCGAAACGGCTGGTCAGCGGTGTTCGCGGAAGAACTGATCGAGGAGGGCGGCGCATTCGGCCTCGAGGACGCCGCCGCGCACCTCGGGGCGGTGGTTGAGTCTGCGGTCGCGCACCACGTCCCAGAGCGAGCCGACGGCGCCGGTCTTCGGCTCCCATGCCCCGAAGACGACGCGGGCCACTCGGGCCAGTACCAGCGCGCCCGCGCACATGGTGCAGGGTTCGACGGTGACGACGAGGGTGGTGCCGCCGAGGCGCCAGCCGTCGCCGTGCACCGCGGCGGCCCGGCGCAGGGCGAGCAGCTCGGCGTGCGCGGTGGGGTCGCCGAGCTCCTCGCGGGCGTTGGCGGCGCGGGCCAGTTCGCTGCCGTCGGCGGCGAAGACGACGGCGCCGATGGGGACGTCGCGCGCACCGGCCGCGCCTGCCGCGTCCAGCGCGGCCCGCATGAGCGCGGCGTCGGCGGCGCCGTTCACCTCAGTGCGGCAGTTTGTCGAGCACCGCGGCGAACTCGTCGGCGAAGCCGAGCCGCTGGGCGATCATGCCGAGCTGCTCGTCCGGGTACAGGTCGGTCTCGGCCAGGATCACGCTGAGCACCGGCTCGGGCAGCCCGAGGTCGGCGAGCACGCCGAGATCGCCCTCCTCCCACGGCTCCACGTCGTCGACCTCGTCCGGGTCGATGTCGGGGACCTCGAGGTTGAGCGCCTCCAGCACGTCGGCGGCGATGTCGTACTCGATGGCGGCGGTGGCGTCGGAGACGAGCAGCCGGGTGCCGCTCGGCGCGGGCCGCACCACGACGAAGAATTCGTCGTCCACGTCGAGCAGCCCGAAGACCGCGCCGGAGCTGCGCAAAGCCTTCAGCTCGGTCTCGGCGGCGACGAGATCACCGAGCGCGGCGTTGCTCAGCGGGCTACACCGCCATTTACCCTCTTCACGTACAACTGCCACGGCGAACCCTTCGACGTCGTCGTAATCGTCCGACGCCGCTCCGTTCGTGCCCGAGCGCTGTGCTGCCATGGCCGCAACGGTAGTCTGCCCGAGCTCAATTGTTGAAGTCGTAGGAGAACTCCGAACCGATGACAGCGTCCCTGTGTGTGCTCGGCGCCGGGTTGATCGGCGGTTCGCTACTGCGCGCGGCGGCCGCCGCGGGCTGGGAAGCCTTCGGCTACAACCGCTCCGAGATCCCCGCGCGGGCGGACGGCTTCGATGTCGGCACCGACCTCCCCGCCGTGCTGCGCCGGGCAGCCGCGGCCGATGCGCTGGTGGTGCTCGCGGTGCCGATGCCCGCGCTGGACGCGGTGCTCGCCCAGGTCGCGGCGCACGCCCCCGGCTGCGCGCTGACCGATGTGGTGAGTGTCAAGGCGCCGGTGGCCGCGGCGGTGCGGGCGCACGGGCTCGCGGACCGGTTCGTCGGCGGGCATCCCATGGCCGGCACCGCCGAGTCCGGCTGGGCGGCCACGGATGCCGCGCTCTTCCGCGGCGCGGCGTGGGCGGTCACCGTCGACGACGGCACCGACCCGGTGGTGTGGCGGCGGGTGGCGCGGCTCGCGCTGGACTGCGGGGCAGGGGTGGTGCCGGTGACCGCCGCCGAGCACGATGCCGCCGTCGCGCGCATCTCGCATCTTCCGCATGTGCTGGCCGAGGCGCTGGCGCAGGCCGGGGCCGCGGGCGGGGCGCTCGCGCTCGGGCTCGCGGCCGGTTCGTTCCGGGACGGAACCCGGGTGGCGGGGACCGCGCCGGACCTGGTCCGCGCCATCTGCGAGCCGAACGCCGAGGCGCTGCGGGCGGTACTGGACGAGACGCTGGCCGTGCTCACGGAGGCGCGCCGCACCCTGGAGGACGGCTCGCTCGCCGCGCTCGCCGAGACGGGGCACGCCGCCAGGCGCCGCTACGAGGAGCAGCGCCCGGAGACCAT
The DNA here is from genome assembly GCF_021183625.1 of Nocardia asteroides. Lineage (NCBI taxonomy): Bacteria > Bacillati > Actinomycetota > Actinomycetes > Mycobacteriales > Nocardiaceae > Nocardia > Nocardia asteroides. The sequence continues at coordinate 4,129,219 of NZ_CP089214.1, read as the reverse complement.
CGCCGACGTGGTCCCCGGCGCCCCCGGGTGGCTGGAAGCGCTGCGTGCGGCGGGTCGCCGCGGGGCTGTTGTCACCGCACTCGGCTGAGACGCCTGCCGACTCGCCCGCGAGCGCGATGCACGGGCAGCCGCAAGGCACACGACCCACGGGTGACGCACCGCTGTCCTCCGCGCGCGACGAACTCCTCCGGGCCGCCCCTCGGACCCCGCGCGCGAACCTCGGGTACCGGCCGGGCCGAACTCAGACCCGCCGCGCGAGCCCCGGGTAGTCCAGCAGGAACCCGTCCTGGTCCACCGTGACGGTGGCACTCGACACCGGCGAGAGCACGCTGATCCCGTCGGCGGTGCTGCTGTAGACCAGGTTCGCCTCCTGCACCAGCAGGTCGGGCAGCCGGACGTAGACGACCGGCACCTGCACCTCCTCCACCGCGTGCTGCAGTCCGAAACGGCGAATCGGCAGCGTGTTGAAGAACGGGCTGAGCACCACGTCGACGTCGAGCGCGCCGGCGAAGGTGGCCCGCACGTGGCTGCCGCCCGCGTCGATGAGCCAGTAGTTCTCGTTGTCCCGCGCCAGCGAGGCGTGCCGCTCGCCCGCATTGGTCGTGGTGCGCAGCGAGAGCCGCTTGGTGGCGCCGTTCTCATCGGTGACCAGGTCGTAGGAGGCGCTGAAGGCCGGGTGGTCGTCGCAGGCGGCGCCGATCATGCGGCCCGCGGCGCGGATCCGGTTCCCGTTGAGCGTCACGCGCACGGACTCCATGCGCTTCCCGTTGTGGGCAACCCACGTGAGAATCGCCGGCCACCGGGATTCCTCCGGTTGGCTTTCGGGTCCTTGGACTGGGTTCGTCACCCTTCTACGGTAAGCGACGCGGGGCTGTCGGCCGCATCACACCAGCGTCTCCCGCCACGCCGCATGCAACCCGGCGAACCGTCCGGCGCCCGCGATGAGCGTCGCCGGGGCCCCGTCCTCCACGATCCGACCGGCCTCAAGCACCAGCACCCGGTCCGCGATCGACACCGTGGAGAGCCGGTGCGCGATGATCACCGCGGTGCGGTCGCGCAGCACCCGCTCCAGCGCCTCCTGCACCAGCCGCTCGCTCGGGATGTCCAGGTTGGAGGTGGCCTCGTCCAGCACGATGACGGCGGGATCGGCGAGGAAGACCCGGGCGAACGCCACCAGCTGCCGCTGCCCGGCGGAGAGCCTGCCGCCGCGCTTGCGCACGTCGGTGCCGAGCCCGTCCGGCAGCGTCGCGAGGAACCGGTCCAGCCCGACCGCCGAGGCGGCGGCGGCGACCTCGGCGTCGGTCGCCTCCGGCCGCCCGAGCCGGATGTTGTCCGCGATCGACCCGGCGAAGAGGTACGCCTCCTGGGTGACCATCACCACGGCCCGGCGCAGCTCGACATCGGCGATCCGGCGCAGGTCGACGCCGTCGAGGCTGATCGTCCCCCCGCTCGGGTCGTAGAACCGGGTGAGCAGCTTGACCAGCGTCGACTTCCCCGCCCCGGTGGCCCCGACCAGCGCGATCACCTGTCCGGCCGGGATCTCCAGATCGAACTCGGGCAGCACCGGCGGGCTCCCCTGCTTCCCGGCGTAGTCGAACCACACCGCGTCCATCCGCAGCGCGCCCGCCGGGTTCGCCAGCGGAACGGGGTCGCGCGGCTCCGGCACCGACGGCTCCTCCTCGAGCACGCCGGAGATCTTCTCCAGCGCGGCCGCCGCCGACTGGTAGGCGTTGAACACCTGCGCCAGCTCGTCCAGCGGGCCGTAGAACTCGTTGAGGTAGAGCAGGTAGGCGGCGAGCACGCCGATCGCGAGGTTGCCCTCGATCACCTGCCAGGCGCCGACCGAGAGCACGATCACGGTGGTGAGGTTGCCGAGCAGCCTGGTCAGGCCGGTGTAGTCGCTCATGCCGAAGGCGGCCGCGACATTGGCCTCGCGGAACTCGCTGTCCTCGGCCGCGAGCACCGCGTGGTTGCGGCCCTCCCGGCGGAACGCCTGCACCGCGCGGATGCCGCCCATGGTCTCCACGAAGTGCACCACCACCCGCGCGATCGCCACCCGCGTGCGCCGGTACCCCCGCCGCTGCCTGCGCTGCGCCCAGCGGGTGACCAGCGCCAGCGGCACGAAGCCGATCAGCACGATCACCGCGAGCCCGGCGTCCAGGTAGATGAGCAGCGCGGCGATGGTGACCACCGAGAGCATGGCGCTGAGCGCCTGGTTCAGCGCGCCCTCCAGCAGCTCCTGCAGCGTCTCGATATCGCCGGTGAGCCGGGAGATGACCTTGCCCGAGGTGTACTTCTCGTGGAATTCGACGCTCAGCCGCTGCACGTGCGCGAAGAGCCGCCCGCGCAGGTCGAAGAGCACGCTCTGGCTGAGCGTGCCGGAGATCCGCAGGAAGACCAGCGTGGTCAGCATGCTGAGCAGGGTCACCGCGGCGAAGCCCGCGACGGTGCGGGTGAGCGGCCGCCAGTCGCCGCGCCCGCCCGCGGCCAGCCCGCTGTCCAGGCCGTAGGCGATGAAGAGCGGTCCGGAGACCTTGAGCGCGTTGTCCACCACGATGAGCAGCAGCACGATCGCGGCCCGGGCCCGGTACGGCCGCACCAGGTCGAGCAGCAGCCTGCGCGAGCGGGCGGCGAGCACCAGGTTGCCGGTCTGGGTGACCTCGCGGTCCTCGTTGGCGATCCCGCGCCAGTCGGCGGGGTCGGTGTCCTTCCGGTCGTCGGTGGTTGCGGTCATCACGCACCTCCCATCAGTTCGCGGTAGCGGGTGCTGGTGCGCAGCAACCGGTCGTGTTTGCCCTCGGCGACGATGCGACCGTCCGCGAGCAGCGCGACCCGATCGGCCAGCGCCGCGGTGGAGGGCCGGTGCGCCACCAGCAGCGTGGTCGCCCCGGCCAGCACGCTGCGCAGCCGCGCCTGCACCCGCTCCTCGGTGTCCACGTCGAGCGCGGAGAGCGGGTCGTCGAGCACGAGCACCCGGCCCGCGCTGCCCCCGGCGCGGGCGCCGAGCACCGCCCTGGCCAGCGCCAGCCGCTGCCGCTGCCCGCCGGAGAGGCTGAGCCCCTGTTCGCCGATCCTGGTGTCCAGCCCCCACGGGAGCTGCTCGACGAATTCGGTGGCCTGGGCGATCTCCAGCGCGGCCCGCACGTCGGCGTCGGTGGCCTCCGGCTCGCCGAGCGCCACGTTCTCCCTGACGCTCGCGGAGAAGAGCACCGGCTCCTCGAAGGCGGCGGTGACCACGGTGCGCAGGTCGCCGAGGCGCAGCCGGGAGACCTCGACGCCGTCGACGGTGAGGCTGCCGCCGGTGACGTCGTAGAGCCGCGGGATCAGGTTGAGCAGCGCGGTCTTGCCGCTGCCGATGGCGCCGACCAGCGCGACCGTCTCGCCGGGGCGCACGTGCAGCGTGACGTCGCGCAGCACCTCGGTCCGGGTGCCGGGGAAGGCGAACCGCACGTGCTCGAGCCGCAGGTCGCCGCGGACCGCGGCGGGCAGCGGGTCGGGGTCGGGCGGGTCGGTGATGAGCAGCGGGATGTCCTGGATCTCCCAGTACCGGTCCGATGCGGTACTCGCGTCGTTGAGCTCGGAGAGCAGGAAGCCGGTCCAGATGATCGGCCACTGCAGGAAGGTGGCGAGCGTGATGCCCGCGACCAGCGTGCCGAGCGACATCTGGCCGTGCACCACCGCGTAGCCGCCGTAGCCGAGCGCGAAGACGATGGCGAGCTGCGGCAGCCCGACCATGGTCGACCACAGCGTGGCGTCCAGCCGCACCTTCACCATCTCGGTGCCGCGCAGCTCCCGCGCCTGCCGCACGAACCGCGCGGCCAGGAACGGCCCGCGCCCGAACGCCTTGAGCACCCGGATGCCCTGCGCCGACTCCTCCGCGATGGTGGCCAGGTCGCCGCTCTGGTCCTGCGAGCGCCGCGACGCCACCTCGTAGCGCTGCACGAAGCGGTAGCAGACGGCGACGATCGGGATGGCGAGCACGGTGAAGGCGGCGCCGAGCGGCGGGATCAGGATCCACAGCACGAGCAGCCCGATCGGCACGACCACCATGTGCAGGATCAGGAACGGCCCGGCGAAGCCGACGAAGCGGCGCAGCGTGGCGAGGTCGTCCACCGCGCGGGAGAGCAGCTGGCCGGACTCCCAGGAGTCGTGGTTGCCGATGGCGAGCCGCTGCAGCTTGCCGAAGATCTTCGCGCGCATGGCGACCTCGAACTCGGCCGCGGGCCGCGCCACCATCCGGCGCCTGCCCCAGGTGCCGAGCGCCTGCAGCAGCCCGAGCGCGAGCACCACCCCGATCAGCGGAACCGCCGAGCCGTAGTGGCCGCCCGCGATCGGCCCGTCGATGATCCGGGCGATCAGCAGCGGGATCACGATCTCGGTCAGCATGGCGAGGATGGCGAGCGCCGTCGCCGCCGCGATCTTGGTGCGGTGCGGCCGCAGGTACGGCAGGAACCGGCGCAGCGCCGCCGTCCGGCCCCGGGGTTTCACCGGGGCGGGCGGCGCGGATATTCGCTCGGCGGTGGGATCGAGCACGACGGACAAGGTTCCCCCTCGATAGTGCGCACCACGGCAGCCGCCGACGCGGCGGGGTGGGCGGATGAAAGACGGGCACAGGCTCCGGCCTTCCAGAGTGGCACCACACCCCGCCCCCGCCAACCGAATTTCCGCCACACCAGCCCTGCCCCCACGCACCCCCCGACCGGGCGAGCCTTACGAGCCCCGTTCGCCGCCCGTCCCGCCGTTCAGCGCTCGAAAGCGCATGCGCCGAAGGCGCGAGACTCGAGCGCTGAACGGCGGGACCCCGAAGGGCGGCGAACACGCCCGGCGCAGCCGGGCCAATCCAACACAGGCAATATATATGTCCATGCGGATGGTGGGGCTCTTCGCCGGAATCGGCGGACTCGAGCTGGGGCTGTCCGCCTCCGGGTGGCGAACCGAGTTGCTTTGCGAGATCGATCCCGGCGCTCGGGCGGTGCTCGAAGCCCGCTTCCCGGACGTCCCCGTCCACCCCGACGTCACCCGCCTGCGCTCCCTCCCCCAGGGAACTGAGCTGGTCTCCGCCGGTTTCCCCTGCCAGGACCTCTCCCAGGCGGGCCGCACGGCAGGCATCTCCGGCACCCGCTCCGGCCTGGTCGACGAGATCTTCCGCCTGGTCCGCCGCCGCCGCGGCCCCCGCTGGCTACTGCTGGAGAATGTCCCGTTCATGCTGCAACTGGGCCGCGGCGCCGCCATGCGGCACATCACCGGCGCGCTGGACGAGCTCGGCTACACCTGGGCCTACCGCGTGGTCGACGCCCGCGCCTTCGGCCTCCCGCAGCGCAGGCAGCGGGTCCTGCTGCTGGCCTCGCGCACCGAGGACCCGCGCCGGGTCCTGCTCGCCGAGGACGCGGGCCCGCTGGACCAGGGCGACCCCGCGCTCGACCCGTGCGGCTTCTACTGGACCGAGGGCGTGCGCGGCCTCGGCTGGGCGGTGAACGCGGTCCCGACGCTCAAGGGTGGCTCGGCGCTCGGCATCGCCAGCCCGCCCGCCGTCCGGCTGCCCGCCGGCGAGATCGTCACCCCCGGCATCGAGGACGGCGAACGGCTGCAGGGCTTCGCCGCGGGCTGGACCGAACCGGCCCTGACCGTCCCCGGCTTCCGCCAGGGCCACCGCTGGAAACTGGTCGGCAACGCCGTGAGCGTCCGGATGGCCGAGTGGGTCGGTAGCCGCCTCGACAGCACCGCCGATCCCTGCCCCGACGGCCCCGAGCTGGCCCCCGGCCAGCCGTGGCCGAGCGCCGCGTGGGGCCGGGCGGGCCGCGCCTACCGCGCCCCGGTCTCCACCTGGCCGGTGCACGAGCCCTACGAGGGGCTCGCCGACTACCTGACCGGCTCCCGGCTGCTCTCCGCCCGCGCCACCGCGGGTTTCCTGCGCCGCACCGGCATGGGCACGCTCCGCTTCCCGCCCGGTTTCCTCGACGACGTCGAGACGCACCTGGACCGCATGGGCGGCTGGGCGGCATGACTCGCCCCACCACCGACGCGGCGACCAGCGCGCGCATGTCCCGCCAGCGCCGCGCGCACACCAAGCCGGAACTGGCGCTGCGCCGCGAGCTGCACCGCCGCGGCCTGCGCTACTTCGTGGACCGGGCCCCGCTGCGCGGCCAGCGCCGCCGCGCCGACGTGGTCTTCCCGCGCCGCCGCGTCGCCGTCTACGTGGACGGCTGCTTCTGGCACCGCTGCCCGCGGCACGCCACCGACCCGAAGAACAATGCCGAGTGGTGGGCGGCGAAACTCGCGGGCAATGTCGCCCGCGACCGCGCCACCGACGCGGAGCTGACGGCCGCGGGCTGGCAGGTCGTCCGGATCTGGGAGCACGAGGACCCGGCGGCCGCCGCCGACCGCGTCCAGGCCGCCGTCCGCTGACTCAGCGCCTGGCGCGGACCACCGTGCTCGGCGCCTGCTGCGCCAGGTAGTCGGAGACTGCCATGGCCATCATCACCGCGCAGCCGGCCACCGCCGTCGCGATTGCGATCATCGGTTCACCTCCTCGTCTCGCTGACCAGCCTGCCCGCCGAACCTGACACCAGCCTGTGTGCCCCCTTCGGGATCGGTGTGCGCTCGGTCCGGCGGTCACACGAGTAACAATCGAATCTATGCTCACTTCGGATCGCGGCCCCGCCACCTGGTTCGTCGCGATCGCCCTGGCCGTGGCGGGCCTGAGCTATTCCGCCTGGGTGCTCCAGTTCGCACTGCCGCTGCACGCCGACCCCGTGCACGCCTTCCTCAGCGAACTCGACGCCGAGGGCAAGCCCTACCGCTGGGTCTTCTCCACCGCCGACACCGTGGCCGGCATCCTCGCCGCGCTGGCCGCGGCGGTGGCGCTGGCCCGCTTCCCGCGCAGGCCGCTGACGGTGACCGGCTGGGTCGCGCTGCTCTGCTTCGGCGCGGCGACGGTGGCCGACGCGCGGGTGCCGCTGCGCGACTGCGTCGACTGCGGGGACAGCGGCCTCTTCCCACAGCTGCACCAGCCGCATGCCCTGACCAGCACCCTCGCCGTCACCGGGATCGCCGTCGCCGCCTTCGCATTCACCCTCGCCGCCTTCCGGTACCGCTACGGGCCCGCACTGCGCGAGTTCGGCGCGTCGGCGTTGGCCGTCGGCGCGGCGGCGACGGTGTGGATGCTGGTGGCGGACAACCTCTCCGGTGATTACGCGCTCGGCATCGCGCAGCGCGTCCAGGTGACGGCCATGTCGCTGTGGCTGCTCGCCCTCGCGCTGGAGGTCGGGCGGGCGTCGTCGCCGCGGCGGTAGGGTCGACGGGGTGACCGACGCCGCCGCCCCACCGCCGGTACCCGAGGATCTGGCCGCCGTAGCGGCCGCCACCCGGCGCTTTCTGGACAGCGCGCGCGAGCTCACCGATGCCGACCTGGCCGAGCCATCGCTGCTCCCCGGCTGGACCCGCGGCCACCTGCTCACCCACGTCGCCCGCAACGCCGACAGCCTGGTGAACCTGCTGACCTGGGCCCGAACCGGCATCGAGACCCCGCAGTACCCGGACCCCACCACCCGCGACGCCGAGATCGCCGCGGGCGCCGCCCGCCCGATCGCCGAGCAGTACCCGGACAACGAGGCCGCCGCCGCGCGCTGGGCCGATGCGGCCGCGGAGCTCCCACCGACCGCGTGGACCACGCTGGTGCGCAACCGCCAGGGCCGCGAGTTCGCCGGTGCCGCGATCGGCTGGATGCGGCTGCAGGAGGTCGAGATCCACCACGTCGACCTGGCCTTCGGCTACACCTCCGCCGACTGGCCCGCCGATTTCGTCGCCCGGCTACTGCCCGAGGTGGTCGCCACGCACGCCATGAACGCGGGCGACCGGCTCGCCTTCGAGGTGCGCTCGGACGACATCGGTTTCGGCGCGACCATCGGCGCGGGCGCCCCCGGCACCCTGATCACCGGTCCCGCCCACGCCCTGCTCGCCTGGCTGCTCGGCCGCGGGACGAACGGCCTCACCGGTGATCTTCCAGAGCTGCCGTCCTGGCGCTGAACGACCTTCGCGCACGCCTCAGCGGCGCGACAACTCGCACCTGGTCGGGTACGGAACTCCGTCCGGCGCTGATCGGGTCGCGCTCGGCGGGCGGCCCGGCACCCACCGACCTCACCCGGCCGGAAGCCCGGCGTGGTCGTACTCCGTACGCCGAACATCCGCACCGGCCCGCACCAGAATCGAGGCGAGCGTCGGCCGCCCCGGCGGCAGGATCCGGATCCGCACCGACCCGTCCGCGGTCCCGTCCAGCGCCGCGACCACCGCCTCGCGCACCCGCTCCCCCACCTCCGGCGCCGACTCCACCATCCCCCGGTCATCGATCAGCACCACCTCGACCCCGCGGGTCCGCGCCGCCCGCACCCGCGCGGTGGTGTGCGCGTCACTGAGCCCAGGGGCCCGGAGACTGTCTCGCAGGTGCGCCTCGAGCAGTTCGCAGTCCAGCCGTTCCCGCTCGGTGAGCGGGGTGCCCGCGGCGATCCGGGTGAGCAGCGGCCGGGTCAGCCGGTCCAGCCGGTTCACCTGGTGGTCGCGCTCTTGGAGAGCGGCGGCGGCAGCGGATTCCTCCGCGTACCGATCCCGCGCCGCGTCGCGCAGCTCGAAGGTGAGCTGAGCGTTCGGCCGCAGCGTGTACGAGAGCACCGTCGCCATCCCGAGCGGCCCGATCTCGATCGCCACCAGCCCGAAGCCGGCCACCGCGCCCTGCCCGGTGAGCCCCGTCCACGCCATGTAGACCAGCGTCACCCCGAGAATGCCGAGCCACGCGAACCCCGAGCGCCCGCGCACGCACATGAAGCAGTAGACCGTGGTCGCCCCGCCGTGCGTCCACGCCTGCAGCGGCGTCAGCATCGGCACCGGGACCACGACCAGGGTGACCGCGCAGGCGAACGGCCCGGCCAGCGTCATGGCCACGGTCGCCACCATCGGCAGCGGATCACCGGGCACCGCGATCAGCGCGACGGTGGCGACGGCGAGCACGACCAGGCTGAGCACCGTCGGCCAGACCGTGCGCATCCCCGGCCAGGTCGCGACGGTGACCACCGAGATGAGCAGCACGTACGCGCCGACCATCACCCGCGCGCCGGTGGTGTGCATGCCGAGCAGGTCGCGAATGTCCTTGGTGTCGCGCGCACTCATGCGTCCCGGCTCCAGGAGAGGTGCACCCGGGTGCCCGCGCCGGGCGCGGTCTCGATCGCGGCGGTGCCGCCGGGCAGCTCGTTCATCTGCCGGACGATGCTCACCGCGATCCCGAGCCGGTTGGCGGGCACCGCCGCCAGCTCGAAGCCGCGCCCGGTGTCGCCGACCGTGGCGCGGAAGCCGTCATCGGCGACGTGCAGCACCACCCAGCGCTCGGCCTCCGCCCCGGCGTGCCGGTAGCTGTTGCGCAGCGCCTCGGCCATGCCGACGCCAACGGTCCGCGCCGCGGCCGCCGGGAAGCGGGCCGCGGCGGCGTCACCCGCGACCACCGCCTCCACCCCGACCCGGTCGTTCACCTCGTTCACCGCGACCCGGATGTGCGAGACCAGCTCCGGCACATCGAATTCGGTGGCCGGATCGCCGCCGGAGCGGAAGGTGTCCAGCTTGGCCATCGTGGTGGCGGCCTGGGTGCTGAGCAGCCGGTTCATCGGCTGTCGGGCCGCGGAGAGCAGGGTCGACATCACCCCGTCGTGGGTGAGCGCGTCGAACCGGGCCCGCTCCACCGTCCGCGCCCTGGCCGAGGCGGCGCCTGCCGCGGCCGCGTAGGTCTCGGCCCTGGTCTCGTCGAGGATGCGCCCGGTGCGCACCGCCATGATCCCCGCCGAGACCGGGAGCAGGCAGAACCCGATGCTCCAGGCGATCTCCGGCAGCAGCTCGCTCTGCCCCGACCGGACGAGATGGTTGATGGTCTGCACCGCCACCGCCCCGACCACCAGGTGCGCCACCGCCGACCTGGGCCGCCAGGCGGCCGCCGCCGCGAGGCTGGCCAACCCGTTGAACTGCGAGAACCACATCCCGCGCAACTCCGCCAGCTGGCCGCCGTTCCAGGCGGGCCACCAGAGCAGCACCGCGATCAGGTACCCGGCGGCGGCCGCGCTCGCCAGCAGCCGCAGCCGCCGCTCGGAGCCGCCGAAACTCGCGATCCCGAGCGCGAACCCGGTGCCGTACACGGCGACCAACGCGATCGGCGTCCACCACCAGGCGGTGACCTGCGTGCCGCGCACGATGTCGGGCAGCAGTAACCCCAGGTAGAAGACGTACCCCGCGGCGACGAAGCGGGCGAAGATGCGCAGCACCCGCTCCGCGGCGGAATCGGTCTCGGTGAGCAGCGCGGCGCTCATCGGCGGCGCCCCCAGAACCGGCGCGGGTAGGGCACGATGCCCTCCTCCAGCGCCCGCTGGTACAGCTCGACCTTGGTGTTCGCGTTCAACCCCGCCTCCGCGTACCGCTCGCGAATGTTCTGCACGTACTTGTTCACCGTGTTCAGCGCGAGCCCCATCGCGCTCGCCACCCGCTGCGCCGACTCGCCCATCGCGTAGAGCCGCAGCACCTCCCGCTCGCGCGGGCTGAGCTTCACCGCGACGAACTCGTCGTCCAGGTCGATGGCGGCGGCCCAGTCCATGGTCGTCCACTGCAGCCCGCGCGCGGCGCATCGGACCGCCTCGACGAGCTCATCGACCTTCGCCGACTTCCGCAGCACGCCGAGCACTCCCGCGCGCGCCGCCGACTGCACCAGGTACGGCTCCTCCGCCGCGCTCACCACCAGGCACTCGACGCCCGCCGCGCGCAGCCGCGCCACATTGTCCTCCGGCATCGAGCCGTCGCCGAGCCGCAGGTCGAGCACGACCAGGTCGAGATCGCCCGCGCCGGTGAGCATCTCGGCGACCGTCGCGCCCTGCGCGACTAGCCGCAGATCGTCCGTCCCGGCCAGAATCGCCTTCAGCCCGATGATCTGGCTCTCGTGGTCCTCCACCACACCGATCCGCCACATGGTGAACCCCTCCTCCCCGAGCGGCCATTGTCGCCGAGCGCGGGCGGCGCCGCACGGTTTCCGGGCGCGCTCCGCGACACGCTCAGCGTGTCGGGCGGGGACACGGCGTAAAGTGCGCCCGAACGGACATAAGCTTGTCCTCGTATTCGCCGCCACAATTCCCCCGGAAGTTAATCCGGAAGCGCATGCGGATCATCCCCCGAACGATCCCCGGTACGCGCCGGTAAGGTGAGGCTCGGCAATTCCCCGACATTCACTCCATGATCGCCCCATTAATACCGACGGGTCGGTAATCGTGGTACTACCTGGGCTTTTGCCGATACTTGAAAGTGGTACCAAGGTTTACGGGCAAATTGCACCGAGGTGGCGGAACACGTTTCATTCAGTCCGGCAACGGTGGTACCAGTTCTGGTATCTCGCGGCGAACCATTCATCCTGCGACACTGAGTAACGTCGGAAAGTCGGGGTCCGACAATCTCACCGATGAGCACGAGCACTCTTTATAAGGAACGACGTCATGACTGCAGCCACCGCGCCGCTGGGCGCTCTGTCCGTTTTCACCCTCGGCCGTCACCCCGGTAACGCCGCACTGCCGCAGCGGCCCCAGCCCAAGCTGAGCCCGCGCGAGATCGAGGTGATGCTGCACTGGTTCGCCAACGACTCCAAGACGGCGACCTGCAAGGAGCTCTACATCACCATGGGGACGGTGAACACCCACCTGAACCGCATCCGTGACAAGTACCAGGCCATCGGGCGGCCCGCGCAGACCAAGGCCGCGCTGCTCGCCCGGGCGCTGCAGGACGGCCTGATCCTGCTCGAGGATCTGTAATCAGCGTATGAGCAACGGTTTTCACAGCCCCCGGGAGTCCGCTCCCGGGGGCTGTTCCGTGCCCGAGCGGCCACCGCCCCGGAAGGCTACCGGCGAAACCGATCGGGTTCTCGAACCCTGAGACGCAATTCACCCCGCTACCATCGAAGCTGGTAGCGGGGTGAATATTGTGCGCCCGAAGGGACTCGAACCCCTAACCTTCTGATCCGTAGTCAGATGCTCTATCCATTGAGCTACGGGCGCATAGCCTGTTCAGTTGTACACCCGGTTACCCGGGCTTGGCGGAGGCGAGAGGATTTGAACCTCCGGTCCCCGTGAAGGGACAACTCATTAGCAGTGAGTCCCATTCGGCCGCTCTGGCACGCCTCCTGGAGCCTTCTCTTCGAGGGCACCGGCCCTTTCGGACCACCGAGCAGAAAGATTACAGCAGCCGACCTCGGCATACCAAAACGGCTGGTCAGCGCAGATTACTGTCGAACCAGTCGAAGATTCTGGTCTGGGCGTCGACGCGGACGGGGTCGTCGTCCTCGCCATCGGCGCGGCGGTCGGCGCGGTGCTGGGCGTCGGGGTAGGTGACCACGAGGGTGGCGACGGAGGCGGCGGCGCCGGCGTCGCGGAGCCGCTCGACGTGGTCGGCGGGGTCGTCGGCGCCGAAGAGGCCGAGCCAGGGGGCCTGGAGGCGCGACGCGGCAGGCACGAGCGCCTCGGCTTCGGCCGAGAGCGGTTCGGTGAGGCCGCGTGCGGCGACGCTCACGGCGGCGCCGATGGGGCGGTTGGTGGCGACCAGGAAGGCGGCGGTGCCCGCGGTGTCGAAGCCGAGGACGCCGACGCAGTCCGGGAAGACGCCGTGCGCGGTGAGCCAGTCGAAGCAGGCGTCGAAGTCGTCGAAGAGTTCGTCGCCGAAGACCTCGTGCTCCGGCTCGCCGGTGACGCGGTGGAAGAGGTCGGGGGCGACGACGGTCCAGCCCTCGGCGGCGAGCGCGGTCATGAGGTCGCGCAGGCCGGGGCCGCGTTCGCGGGATTCGTGCAGCAGCACGATGCCGCCCCTGGCGTTGCCCTCGGGTTCGAGCACGGTGATGGGGACGCGGTCGACGGCGCTGCCGCTCTCGGTCGTGTGGTCGCCATCCGCCCCGTCGCCACGGCGTAGCGGGGCGATGTCGTCATAGGTGCCCGGCATGAATCAAGGGTAGGCGTACCTGCCGGTATCTGCGAGAATTTCCACGTCGGAGCGGCGGACGCGCCCGATTTTTCCGGTTGCTCGGCGATTCGGCCGTCGGTCGCGTGCGGGATATCAACCGCCGGAGTCGGCCGCCTAGGCTGGCAGGGTGACCGCGCACATCCGCCCCGACCTCGCCACCATCCCCGCCTACGTCCCCGGCCGGGACCACCCGGGAGCGACCAAGCTGGCCAGCAACGAGACCACGTTCGGTCCGCTGCCCGCGGCGGCGAAGGCGATCGCCGAGGCGGCCGAGCTGGCGAATCGCTACCCGGACAACCACGCCGTCGGGCTGCGCACCGCGCTTGCCGCGTTCCTCGGGGTTGCGGTGGAGCGGGTGGCGGCGGGCTGCGGCAGCGTCGCGCTCTGCCAGGAGCTGGTGCAGATCGCCTGCTCCTCCCCCGCCGACGAGGTGGTCTTCGCGTGGCGCTCGTTCGAGGCGTACCCGATCGTCACCCAGGTCGGCAATGCCACCGCGGTGACCGTGCCGCTCACCCCGGAGCTCACCCACGACCTGGACGCCATGGCGGCGGCGGTCACCGAGCAGACCCGGCTGATCTTCGTCTGCAACCCGAACAACCCCACCGGCACCGCGCACGGCAGGGCCGCGCTCGAGCGCTTCCTCGACGCGATTCCCGCGCACGTGCTCGTCGTGCTGGACGAGGCCTACTTCGAGTACCTCCGGCTGACCCCGCAGGACCACCCGAACGGCGTCGAGATCGCCCGTGACCGGCCGAACGTCGTCGTGCTGCGCACCTTCTCCAAGGCGTACGGGCTGGCCGGGCTGCGCGTCGGCTACGCCGTCGGCGACCCGGCGGTGATCACCGCGCTGATGAAGGTGCATATCCCGTTCAGCGTGAACCGGGTGGCGCAGGCGGCCGCCATCGCCTCGCTGGAGGCCCGCCCCGAGCTGCTCGACCGCACCGGGGCGCTGATCGCCGAGCGCGACCGGGTGCGCGACGCCCTGGTCGCCGCCGGGTACCCGGTGCCGCCGAGCGAGGCGAACTTCGTCTGGCTGGCGCTGGGCGAGCGGAACACGGCGTTCGCCGAGGCGGCGGCCGCGGCCGGGGTGCTGGTGCGGCCGTACGGCGTGGACGGGGTCCGGGTGACCACCGGCGATCCGCACGAGAACGACCAATTCCTGCGTTTCGCCACCGACCCCGCGGTGCGCGAACGCTTCGCCGGCTAGAGCTCGAGGCCGGCCGCGACGGTCGGCCAGGAAATCGCGAGTTCGTCGGCCCAGTAGGGCCAGGAGTGCGTGCCGGTGGCGCGCAGGTGCGTCGTCACGGCGATGCCGAGGTCCTGGAAGCGCGCGGTGAGCCGGCGGGTGCAGTTGCCGGTGCCTGCCTCCAGCAGGCCGCCGAGGCCCATGTTGCCGGGGTAGTCGGGGTTGTCCGGGCCGTCGTAGATGCCGGGTACCCCGCTGCCCGCGGAGAGGTAGATCGCCTTGCCGCGCAGCGCCGCCGCGTTCAGCACCACGTCGTGCTGCAGCCAATCCGGGTGGTCGGACGGGCCGAACATGTTGTCCGGGTCGCCGCCGTAGGTCGCGATCACCGCGCGCGCCTCGGCCTGCCCGAGATCGGTGCCCATGCTGAAGCACCCGCTGTACCCGGCCACCGACCGGTACAGCTCGGGGTGCCGGATCGCCAGCATCATGGCCGCCTCGGCGCCCATGGAGACGCCGGCGACCGCGTTCAGGCCGTTCCCGGCGAACCCGGCGTCGATCGCGGGCGGCAACTCCTCGGTGAGGAAGGTTTCCCACCGGTTCAGCCCGAGGACCGGGTCCGGCTGCTGCCAGTCGGTGTAGAAGCTGGCCGGACCGCCGACGGTGAAGACCACGTTCACCGGCTTGTCCTCGTAGAACTCCGCGGCGCGGCCCTTCTCCAGCCAGTTGTTGGTGTCCGGCTCGGCGCTGCGGCCGTCCAGCATGTAGACGGTGGGGCGCGGCTGCGAGCGATCGCGCGGGAGCAGCACGATCACCTCGACCTCGCGCTCCATGGCGGGTGAGTCGAGGAAGACGCGGACCCTGCGGTCGTCCACCGCCTCGATCCGGCGGATCGCCGGGGTGGTCGGCAGCGCGGTGCCTGCCTGCTCGGCGGGCGCGGGTGTCGCGGCGGAGCCGGAGTCCGGCGCGGCCTGCGCCACCGCCGCGCCGGTCGAGAGCGCCAGGGTGACAACGGCGCAGGCGCAACCTCGCCGCAGGACAGAACCACGCATAACGACAATCCTGCCAGAGCACGCAAGACCGACCGGTCACTCATAGCGTGTCGGCATCGTTAGGGGTACGGACGGACCGGTACCATCCCGCGATCCCGCCCGGCCCCGCTTATGGTGGTGGCGCTTGTGCTCGATCTCAGTCAGTTCCGACCGCCGGAGACAACTGTGAGTTCAGCGTTACCCCTGTCGCCGCCCGAATCGCCGGTCTGCTCCGACCTGCCGCGCCGGCTGCGCGAATGCCTCGAATTCTTCCGCCTCCCCGAACTGGCGCACCTCACCTCGGAACGCGGCGTCGGCGCCGCGCTCGAGCTGCGCTTCAACGGGAGTTACACACAGACGCCGGAAGAGGTGCTGATCGGCGCCCGGCTCGCCTGGCGCAACCACGCGCGCTGCGTCGGCCGGAAGCATTGGCGCTCCTTGAAACTCATCGACGCCAGGCAGGCGCGCACCGCCCGCGAGCTGGCCGATGCCTGCTTTCGGCACCTGCGCGAGGCCACCAACAACGGGGCCATTCAATCCACCATCACCGTCGGACCCCCGCGCCGCCCGGACGGTGCGGAGTACCGGATTCTGAACTCGCAGCTCATCCGGTACGCCGGGTATCGCCGGCCGGACGGGAGCATCATCGGCGACCCCGGCAGCGTCGAGATCACCGACCTGGCACTGCGATTGGGCTGGCACGGGGCAGGCACCCGATTCGACGTGCTACCCCTGATCGTCAGCACCCCCGACGAGCCGCTCGCCCGCTTCGACATCCCGGCCGAGCTGGTCCGCGAGGTGCGCATCGAGCACCCCGAGCTCCCCTGGTTCGCCGAGCTCGACCTGAAGTGGCACGCGCTGCCCGCCGTCTCCAACATGGACCTGGAGATCGGCGGCGTCACCTACCCCTTCGCCCCCTTCAACGGGTGGTACGTCGGGTACGAGATCGGCGCCCGCAACCTCGCCGATCCCGAGCGCTACGACATGCTCCCCGCGGTCGCCGCGCACCTCGGCTTGGATACCTCGCACCCGCGCACGATGTGGCGCGATCGGGCCCTGATCGAGCTGAATCGCGCCGTGCTGCACAGCTTCCGGACCGAGCGAGTGGCGATGGTGGATCATCACACGGTGGCGAAGCAGTTCTGTGAGCATGTCGAGAAGGAGGCGTCCGCCGGTCGCCGCTGCCCCACCGACTGGTCCTGGATCAACCCGCCGCTCTCGTCGGGGTTGGTGCCGACATTCCACCGCTACTTCGACGAGCCCGAGCCGGAGTTGCGTCCGAATTTCGTCGCGAGAGCGTAGTCACGCCTCGAGGGCACGCAGAACGGGATCACAGACGAAGATCCGGTCGTAACGCCCCTCCGCGCGTTGGCGCAGCACCCCCAACTCCACCAGCTTCTTGATGCCCTCGTTCGCGGTCTGGTACGAGACCCCGTGCAGCTCAGCGGCGAGCCTGGCGGTCAGCATCGGGTATCCGATCAGGTCCTGCGCGATCGCGACGGCGGCACTACCGCGCCGCAGGTGCCTGACCCTGTCCTGAAACTGCTCGCGGAGCCTGGACAGGCGTTCGGCCCGCGCCGAAGTCTCCAGTGCTTCGGCGTGAATCGCGGCGGACAGGAATGCGACCCACGGGTCCCAGCGACCGGTCAGCGAGACGTCGAGCAGGCCATTCTGATATTCGGCGCGATTGGTTTCGAGCCAGGCCGAGAGATTGAGCACCGGCGAACGCAGTTCACCGCTCACCACCAGTTGCAGGAGCGCGACCAGCCGGCCGAGCCGGCCGTTGCCGTCCGTGAACGGGTGCAGCGCCTCGAATTGATAGTGCGCGAGGGCGATCCGGACGATGGCGGGCAGCTCCGACGGCTCCCGCACCCACCGTTCCCACGCGGCGAGACCATCGCGGAGCAGGTCACCCGGTGGCGGCGGAACGAAGCGCGCATTCTCGACGCGCCCCCGTCCGACCCCGATGAAAACCTGGGTCGTACGAACGCTGCCCGCGTCCCGTCCGTCACTGTGGGTGCCGCGGACGAGCACGGCCTGCAGATCCTCGAGCAGGCGCACGGTGATCGGCCGACCGTCCGCGACCCACTGGTAGGCCAGCTCGGCGGCGCGCACGTAGTTCTGCACCTCACCGACGCTCTCCGAGAGCTGGTTCAGCTCCAGAAAATCCGCCTCCAGCACATCGGTGAGCGCCGCATACGTGCCCTCGATGGCGGAGGTGCTCACGGCTTCGCGCCGGGTCGTCGGGCGCACCAGCAGAGATGGGTTGGGCAACTTGGCTGCGGCTTCGTCCGCCCGTGCCATCGCGGCGGTCGCGTCGACCACCAGCGACCAGGTCTGCGTCGATAACTGTAGCGACCGTGGCAGCGGATCAGGTAGGTACGCCGAGCAGGTGAAGCGCTCGGCGAAACGCCGATCGAATCCGGAGGTCGGTACAAGCTGCCCGATCGGGCTCCCACGCATCGCATCGAGATCCACGATTCAAGCTTAGCGCCCTAGCCCTGAAAACCCTCGGTGACTATTCAGGGTTGTACGCAGATCCGTGAATTCGGGCCGCTCCTGGCGGAGACGGAGGGATTTGAACCCCCGGTCGCTCTCGCGACGCTCGCTTTCAAGGCGAGTGCATTCGGCCGCTCTGCCACGTCTCCAGTGCTGTCGATGGTAACGGACGACCCGCTCAGCGGACGATGGAGAGCAGCGAGCGGTCGAGGCCGGTGACGCCGGCGGAGCCGGAAAGGCCGAGGGCGGAGTCGAAGTCGGCGAGTAGTACGCGGAGGGCGTGCCGGACGCCGTCGCGGCCGGCCAGGCCGAGGCCGTAGGCCCAGGGGCGGCCGTAGAGGACGGCCTTGGCGCCGAGGGCGAGGGCGATCAGCGCGTCGGAGCCGGTGCGGATGCCGGAGTCGAAGAGGACGTCGGCGCGGTCGCCGATGGCGGCGACGACGGCGGGGAGCGCGTCGAGGGCGGCGATGGCGCCGTCCACCTGGCGGCCGCCGTGGTTGCTGACGATCACCGCGTCGGCGCCCGCGTTGACCACCTGGCGGGCGTCGGCGGGGTGCAGCAGCCCCTTGACGGCGATCGGGAGATCGGTCCATTCGCGCAGTTTGGCGAGGTCGGCGGGGCGCAGGGCGTGGTTGCCGAAGAGCCCGACCCAGGTCAGGATGGCCATCCGCATGGCGTCGTCGGACTCCTCCGGCGGGGTGGCGAGCTTGGCGCGGAAGACCGGGTCGGAGAGGTAGTTGGCGATGCCCTTGCCGAGCAGGAAGGGCAGGTGCGCCTGCTCGAGGTCGCGCGGGCGCCAGCCGAGCGCGGGGGTGTCGGCGGTGACGATGACGGCCTTGGCGCCCGCGGCCTCGGCGCGGGTGACGAAGGAGCGGGCGAGTTCGTCGTCGGCGGGCCAGTAGAGCTGGTACCACCAGTCGCCCGCGGCGGCGCCGACCTCCTCGATGGTGCTGGAGGAGGCGGTGGAGAGCACCATGCCGAGCCCGAGTTCCTTCGTCGCCTCGGCGACAAGCACCTCGCCGCGTTCGCGCAGCAACTCCAGCACGCCCACGGGGGCGGTGAGCACCGGCGCGGCCAGCCGGGTGCCGAGCACCTCGACGGAGAGGTCGCGGGCGCCGGGGGCGGTGGTGCCGCGCAGCATCCGGGGCAGGATCCGGTAGTGGTCGAAGGCCGCCTCGTTGGCGGCGGCGGTGCGCTCGGCGGAGGCGCTGCCCGCGACGTAGGCGTACGCCTCCGGCGACAGTTCGCGCCGCGCCCGCTCCGCCAGCCCGGCCGCCGTCATCGGCAGATCCGGGCGCAGCCCGCCGAGTCCGCCCAGGTAGATCTCGTTCTGGAAGTCGACGAAGCTGCTCACGCGGGGAACGCTAGTCCGTCGTCGTGCTTCGCGCAGCCCCCCGCGCCGATCGGCGAACGCGGGTCGGCGGCATGATCCGGCACCGAGCGGGCAGGATGGAACCGTGCGCGCTGTGCGATTGACCGGATTCGGTGGCCCCGAGGTGCTGGCCTGGGGCGAGACGCCCGACGTCACCCCCGCCAACGGTGAGGTGCTGATCGAGGTGGCGGCGGCCGGGGTGAACCGGGCCGACCTGCTGCAACGTCAGGGCAACTACCCGCCGCCGCCGGGGGCGAGCGAGACGCTCGGGCTGGAGTGCTCGGGGGTGATCGCGGAGCTCGGCGACGGCGTGCGGGACTGGTCGGTCGGCGACCGGGTCTGCGCGCTGCTCTCCGGCGGCGGCTACGCCGAGCGGGTCGCGGTGCCATCGGGCCAGCTGCTCCCGGTGCCGGAGGGGCTGGATCTGGCCGCCGCGGCCGGGTTGCCCGAGGTCGCGGCCACCGTGTACTCGAACCTGGTCAGCACCGCGGGGCTGCGCGCGGGGCAGCTGCTGCTCGTGCACGGTGGCGGTAGCGGGATCGGCACGCACGCCATTCAGCTGGCGAAGCAGCTGGGGGCGCGGGTGGCGGTGACCGCGGGGTCGGCGGAGAAGCTCGCGCGCTGCGTCGAGCTGGGCGCCGATATCGCGATCGACTACCAGAACCAGGACTTCGTGGAGGTGCTGCGAGAGCACGGCGGCGCCGACGTCATCCTGGACAATATGGGCGCGGCCTACCTGCCCCGCAATATCGAGGCGCTGGCCCCGCACGGCCACCTGGTGGTGATCGGCATGCAGGGCGGCGTGCGGGCGGAGCTGAATCTCGGTGCGCTGCTGCGCAAGTGGGGCACCATCCACGCCACCAACCTGCGCGGCAGGCCCGCCACGGGGCCGGGCAGCAAGGCCGAGGTGATCGCGGGGGTGCGGGAGCGGGTCTGGCCGCTGGTGGCCGCGGGCGCGATCGTCCCGGTGATCCACGCCGAGGTGCGCGATCCGGCCGAGGCGCACCGGCTGCTCGACGGCTCGGGCACGGTCGGGAAGGTGCTGCTCAGGGTCGGCTGATCACTCCAGCGCGGAGAGTGCCCGGCCGAGCTGGTCGATCTCGAAGCGGGTGGTGTACGGGGCGAGCCCGACGGTTACCGCGCCGCCCTCGTCGTTCACGCCGAGCGCGTCGAGCAGCCTGCTGCCGCCGTGGATCCCGCTCACGGTGCCGATCCTGGCGTCGGCCAGCTTGGCGGCGACCTTCTCCGCCTGCATCCCGGCGACGGTGAAGCTCACCGTGGGGATGCGGGTGGAGGCCCGGCCGATCACGGTGAGCCCGGTGATCCGATCCAGCACCTCCATCAGGTGCTCGAAGAGCTGGTCGTGGTAGTCCTGCAGCGAGGTGATGGAGATTTCCAGCCGCTCGCGGCGGGTGCCGCGGGCACGCTCGTCCAGCCCGGCGAGGAAGTCGATCGAGGTGGTCAGCCCGGCGAGCAGCGCGTACGGGTGGCCGCCGACCTCGAGCCGCTCGGCGCCCTTGGCGTAGGGGTTGAGCGACATGGACGGGATCCGGTCCAGGAACGCGGGGTCGCGGAAGACCAGCGCGCCGACCTGCGGCCCGCCCCAGGACGGCGCGCTCAGCGCGACCACGTCGGCGTTCAGCTCCTCGATATCGATCAGCGCGTAGGGCGCGGCGCCGAAGGCATCGGCGACCAGCAGCCCGCCGACCTCGTGCACCCGGTCGGCGGCGACCCGCACCGACGGCGCCGAGCCGACGATCGGCGAGGCGGCGGTGAGCGCGACCAGCCGCGCGGTCGGGCCGATCAGCTCCTCGAACTGCCAGGCGGGCATCTCGCAGGTCTCGATCTCCACCTCGGCCCAGCGCACGTGCGCGCCGTAGCGGTTGGCGATGCGCAGCCAGGGCGCGACGTTCGCCTCGTCGTCGAGGCGGGAGAGCACGATGCCGGTGCCGAGCCCGAGCCGCGAGCTGAGCGATTCGGCCAGCCAGGCGAGTAGCGCCGCGCGGTCCGGGCCGAGCACGACGCCTGCCGGGTCGCCGCCGACCAGATCGGCCACCGCGACCCGAGCCGCCTCCAGAATTCCGGCGCTGCGCGCGGCCGCCGGATGCCTGCCGGTATGGGAGAAGGAAGACGTCCGAAAACCGGTCGACACCGCGCGCGACACCGAATCCGGCACCAGCATGCCGATCTGGGGATCGAGGTGAATCCAGCCGTCGCCCAGGGACGGAATGAGGCCCCGCACCCTCGCGACGTCGTAAGTCATGTCGGCCACTCTAGGGGCACCGACCGAGGCTGGGTAACCACGTTGCGCCACTCCCGTACCGAGGAGTAGGGCGACCTGGGAATCAGCATGGCAATCGACTCGGCATGACAATCGACTTTCCGCAGCAATCCGTTGTTCGCGACCCGAACAGGATAGAACGCCGGGCCGTAACCGGAGGTGGGTACAGGTCAGGTGGTCACCTCGCCGGGCACACGACATGATGGAACACATGACGCCATCGGACGAAACCCCGAATTCCGTCGTCGTGATCGGTCCGGACGGGCAGCCGCTGAGCATTCCCGTCGAGGCAGGCGCCACCGGCGGCCAGGAATCCGACGACAGGGACCAGAAGGAAGAGGCGGGCGAATCGCTCGCGGACATGGTCGAGCAGCCCGCCAAGGTGATGCGGATCGGCACCATGATCAAGCAGTTGCTGGAGGAGGTGCGCGCCGCCCCGCTGGACGATGCCAGCCGCAACCGGCTGAAGGAGATCCACAAGTCCTCGGTGCGCGAGCTGGAGCAGGGGCTCGCCCCCGAGCTGCGGGACGAGCTGGAGCGGCTGACGCTGCCCTTCACCGACGACACCGTTCCCACCGACGCCGAGCTGCGGATCGCGCAGGCGCAGCTGGTCGGCTGGCTGGAGGGGCTGTTCCACGGCATCCAGACCGCGCTCTTCGCCCAGCAGATGGCGGCGCGGGCGCAACTGGAGCAGATGCGCCAGGGCGCGCTTCCCCCCGGCCTCGCGGTCGCCGACCCGCGCGGCGGCGGGCCGCACACCCAGGCCACCGGGGGTGCCGGTCAGTATCTCTGAGAAACAGACCGATCAGCACCTGCCGGGAACGGGCGGCGATGCACCCGGCGGCATCCCGGCGCGCGGGCGCGCCGGGGTAAGGTCTGGCACCGTGCCCGCAGCTGCTGCTCGCCCCGACTCGGACCGGGAGAATACCGCCTCGACGGTGGATACCTCCGTGCCAGAGGACACCGTCGCGCAGGCGGAGAAGGATAGTACCGCGCCCGCGCCGAACGACCTGCTCTCCGCACCGCCGATGAAGTCCGACTCCCAGACCTTCGCGCGCGCCTTCGGCGACTTCGCCACCGGCTTCTCGCAGCGCGAGCTCTGGCTCTCGCTCGGCTGGCAGGACATCAAGCAGCGCTACCGCCGCTCGGTGCTCGGCCCGTTCTGGATCACCATCGCCACCGGGCTGCAGGCGACGGCCATGGGCGTCCTCTACTCGATGCTGCTCGACCAGCCGCTGCGCGAGTTCCTGCCGTACGTGACGGTCGGGCTCATCGTCTGGAACGTGATCAACGCCAGCATCCTGGAGGGCGCCGACGTCTTCATCGCCAACGAGGGGCTGATCAAACAGCTGCCGGCGCCGCTGAGCGTGCACATCTACCGGATGGTCTGGCGGCAGCTGCTCTTCTTCGCCCACAACATGGTGATCTACCTGGTGATGCTGGTGGCGTTCAGCGTCTGGGAGGACGTGAGCTGGGCCAGCCTGCTCGCCATCCCCGCCATCCTGCTGCTCTTCCTGAACTGCATGTGGGTGTCGATCTTCTTCGGCATCTTCAGCACCAGGTACCGGGACATCGCACCGATCCTCGGCAGCACCACGCTCATGCTCTTCGTGCTGACCCCGGTCATGTGGACCACCTCAACGCTGGAGAACCAGATGGGGGCTGGCAGCGACCGGGCCAGGCTGGTCGAGCTGGTGCCTACCTTCCACTACCTGGAGATCGTGCGCGCGCCGCTGCTCGGGGAGCCGCAGGCGCTCCGGCACTGGGTGATCGTCGGGGTGATCACGCTGGTCGGCTGGGTGGTGGCGATCCTGGCGATGAAGCAGTTCCGTTCGCGCGTCCCGTACTGGGTATAGGAGCCCGATGACCGACCGTGTGAGTATCGAAACCCATCAGGCGTGGGTCGAGTTCCCGATCTTCGACGCCAAGTCGCGGTCGCTGAAGAAGGCGTTCCTCGGCAAGGCGGGCGGCGCGATCGGGCGCAACCAGTCCGACGTCGTCGTGGTGGAGGCGCTGCGCGACATCACGCTCTCGCTCAAGGAGGGCGACCGGATCGGGCTGGTCGGGCACAACGGCGCGGGCAAGTCCACGCTGCTGCGGCTGCTCTCCGGGATCTACGAGCCCTCCCGCGGCAGCGCCCGGATCCGCGGCCGGGTGGCCCCGGTCTTCGATCTCGGCGTCGGCATGGACCCGGAGATCTCCGGCTACGAGAACATCGTCATCCGCGGCCTCTTCCTCGGCCAGACGCGCAAGCAGATGATGGCGAAGATCGACGAGATCGCCGATTTCACCGAGCTCGGCGAATATCTCTCGATGCCGCTGCGCACCTACTCCACCGGTATGCGGGTGCGGCTCGCCATGGGCGTGGTGACCTCCATCGACCCGGAGATCCTGCTGCTCGACGAGGGCATCGGCGCGGTGGACGCGGAATTCATGAAGAAGGCGCGCAAGCGGCTGCAGGAATTGGTGTCGCGCTCCGGAATTCTGGTGTTCGCGAGCCATTCCAACGAATTCCTCGCGCAGCTGTGCGATTCGGCGCTGTGGATCGACCACGGGCGTATCCGGCAGCACGGGGGAATCGAGGAAGTCGTGCGGGCCTACGAGGGTCCGGACGCGGGGAATCACGTGGCGCAGGTCTTGCGGGAGCTGGCGGTCGACGGCGGCAAAGAACTGGAGCCCAACCAGGCATGAGCGAGTCAGGCCCGAAGGCGGGAGCGGAGCGTGGCCACGCAGGGCCCTCGTCCATGCCCGGAGGACACAGCATGAGCGAGTCAGGCCCGAAGGCGGGAGCGGAGCGTGGCCAGGCAGGGCCTTCGCTCGTGCCGAAGAAGCACAGCACGGGTGAAGCACCGGATGGTGTCGAGGAGCTCGAGGAGTTCGTGCCGCCGGGCACCGGGCCCGACGTGCGGATCATCGCCGTCGTCGTCACGCACAAGCGGCGCGAGCTGCTCGCCGAGTCGCTGAAGGCGGTCGGCTCGCAGTCCCGCCCGGTCGACCACCTGATCGTGGTCGACAACGGCAACGAGGACGAGGTCGCCGAGCTGGTCGCGCAGCAGCCGCTGGAGGCGACCTACCTCGGGTCGCGGCACAACCTCGGCGGCGCGGGCGGCTTCGCGCTCGGCATCCTGCACGCGCTCACGCTCGGCGCCGACTGGGTGTGGCTGGCCGACGACGACGGCAGGCCCGAGGGCCCGGCGGTACTCTCCACCCTGCTGGCCTGCGCGGGCAAACACGGCCTCGCCGAGGTCTCGCCGGTGGTCTGCGATATCGACGACCCGGACCGGCTGGCCTTCCCGCTGCGCCGCGGCGTGGTGTGGCGGCGGCTGCGCTCGGAGCTCGGCGACGACGACTTCCTGCCCGGCATCGCCTCGCTCTTCAACGGCGCGCTCGTCTCGGCCCAGGCGGTCGACCTGATCGGCGTGCCGGACCTGCGGCTCTTCGTGCGCGGCGACGAGGTGGAGGTGCACCGCAGGCTGGTCCGCTCCGGGCTGCCCTTCGGCACCTGCCTGCAGACGGCGTACCTGCACCCGAACGGCGCGGAGGAGTTCAAGCCGATCCTGGGCGGGCGGATGCACACCCAGTACCCGGACGACCCGGTGAAGCGGTACTTCACCTACCGCAACCGCGGCTACCTCATGTCCCAGCCGGGCATGCGGAAGCTGCTGCCGCAGGAGTGGATCCGCTTCTCCTGGTTCTTCCTGGTGACGCGGCGGGACCCGGCTGGGTTGAAGGAGTGGTTCCGGCTGCGCTCGCTCGGGCGCAACGAGCATTTCGGCAAGCCGGATTAATTCGGTTGCGCCCGCCGCGGCGGGCTGCGAGGGTAGGTGGCAACCGAACGAGCGAGGAATGGAGGTGTGCGCTGTGATCACGGCCTTTGCCGTCGTGGCCGGGTACGGCCACGCGCGCACCTCACTCATTCTTCGCTGAGTCCGGGTCGGGCTCGGCGCCCACTCGAAGGACTTCCCTCACCATGGTCGATTACGACCTGTTGATTCCCTATGGCTGGAACACCACTGGTTACACCGTGCCCGACGGCGCCGTGCCCGGCCGGGTGATCCGGACCGATCGCGGCGAATGCGATGTCGCGACACCCGCCGGGCTCGCCAGGGCCACCCTGCCCCGAGCCGATTCCGAGATCTCCGGGCTCTGCACCGGCGACTGGGTACTGCTCGAAGCCTCCACCGGACTGCTGCCGCTCGCGGTGACCGCGCTGCTTCCCCGGCGCGGGGCGATCAGCCGCTCGTCGGCGTCCGGGCGGTCCGCCGGGCAGGTGCTCGCGGCCAATGTGGACACCGTGCTGATCTGCGTGCCCGCCGACGGCGACGTCGACCTCGGGCGGATCGAGCGGCTGCTCGCGCTGGCCTGGGAGAGCGGCGCGCAGCCCGTCGTGGTGCTCACCAAAGCCGATGCGGCGGAGGATGTTCCGCTCGACGCCGTGCGCGCGGTCGCGCCCGGCGCGACGGTGCTCGCGGTGAGCGCTACCAGCGGGGCCGGGCTGGAGGTGCTCACCGCCGTGCTGGACGGCACCGTCGTGCTGCTCGGGCCGTCCGGGGCGGGCAAATCCACGCTGGCCAACGCGCTGCTCGGCGAGGAGGCGTTCGCGACCGGGGCGGTGCGGTCGAGCGACGGCAAGGGCAGGCACACGACCGTGCACCGGGAGCTGCGGCCGCTGCCGCACGGGGGCACGCTGATCGACACCCCCGGGTTGCGCGGGATCGGGTTGTTCGACGCCGCCGAGGGGCTGGAGAAGACCTTCAGCGATGTCGAGAACCTGGCGCGCGCATGCCGGTTCGGCGACTGCGGGCACGAGAGCGAGCCCGGTTGCGCGGTGCGGGCGGCGCTCGACTCCGGTGCGCTGACCGAACGTCGGCTGGCCAGCTACCGGAAGCTGCTGCGGGAGAACGCCTACATGGCGGCGCGGACGGACAAGCGGCTCGCGGCCGAGCGGGAACGCGCCTGGAAGGAAGTGCACAAGCAGCAGCGGCGGATGTATCGGCAGCGAGGCTCCGGAAAGTAAGGCTCGTTTCGGCGCTGTAGGGTCGGCTCGCACATTCGGTCCATCAGGAGGCGCACATGGCTCAGCCCGGGGGGTACCCACCATCCGGTCCCGTCCCGCAATCGTTCGGTTCGCCGGGGAATCCGCAGGGCGGAGGGCCCGGGTGGGCGCCCACCGGGCAGAGTTCGCCGCAGCTTCCGCAGGTGGGGTGGGCGCCGGCCGGGCAGGCGAGTTCGCCCGCGATCCCACAGGCAGGTGGGTCCCCCGGGGTCCAGCAGGGCTGGGCGCCCGCGGGGCAGCAGAGCTCGCCGGGGTACCCGCAGCCGGGCGGATACCCGGCGGGACAGCCGAGTGCGCCCGGCTATCCGCAACAGGGCGGGTACCCCGGGCCGCAGGGCTACCCGCAGCAGGGCGGGCAGGTCGGGTACCCCGCTCCGCAGGCACTTCCGCCGCAACCGGACCCACCGGGGCTGACGGTCGACGCTTCGTACTCCCCGTTCGCGTTCCTGCTCGCCATCACCAAGCCGAAGATCCAGGTGAACGGCCACCAGGTGCCGGTGACCAGGTGGGGCCCGAACCACATCCCGGTCGGCCCCGGCCAGCACCACGTGCGGGTGAGCACGCCGTGGCTGTTCGACATGGGCCCGGCGACGGCATCGGTCCCGGTCCAGCCGGGCCAGGGCACCCGGGTGTACTACAAGGCCCCGGTGGTGATCCTGCTGAACGGCGCGATCGGCCCGGTCCCGCAGAAGGCCCCCGGCCTCGTCTTCCTCTACATCACGTGGGGCTTCGTCGCGCTCATCTTCCTGCTCAACCTGATCGTTCTGGTCGGAGTCGCGAGCGCCTGAGCCCGTGACCAGGGCGTCCGCCGGCGGCGGACGCCCTTTCTCGGCACCCCCTATGCAACTGATTGCATAACCGCGCTACCCTGGTCCAGGCACATCCCGCCCACGACAGGAGCAGTCGATGACGGATCAGGCTTCCAAGCCCCTCGCGAACAAGACGGTGATCATGTCCGGCGGCAGCCGCGGCATCGGGCTGGAGATCGCGAAGCGGGCCGCCGCCGACGGCGCGAACATCACCCTCATCGCCAAGACCGACAAGCCGCACCCCAAGCTGCCCGGCACCATCCACACCGCGGCGGCCGAGCTGACGGAGGCGGGCGGCACGGTGCTCCCGTTCGTCGGCGACGTGCGCGAGGACGAGCAGGTCGCCGAGGCGGTGCGGCAGACCGTCGAGCGCTTCGGCGGCATCGACATCGTGGTCAACAACGCCTCCGCCATCGACCTCTCGCCCACCGAGGCGATCTCGATGAAGAAGTACGACCTCATGCAGGACATCAACTGCCGCGGCAGCTTCCTGCTCTCGAAACTGAGCATCGCCGCGCTGCGCGAATCCGCGGCCGCCGGGCGCAACCCGCACATCCTGACGCTCTCGCCCCCGCTGAACCTGGACCCCAGGTGGGCGGGCGGCTCGCTCGGCTACACCATCGCCAAGTACGGCATGTCGCTCACCACGCTCGGCCTCGCCGAGGAGCTGAAGGACGCGGGCATCGCGGTGAACTCGCTGTGGCCGCGCACCACGATCGCGACCGCGGCGGTGCGCAACCTGCTCGGCGGCGAGGAGATGGTCGCCACCTCGCGCACCCCCGACATCTACGCCGACGCCGCGTACCTGGTGCTGACCTCGCCGGCGAAGGAGACCACCGGCAACTTCTTCCTGGACGACGAGGTGCTCGCCGCGCACGGCATCACCGATCTGGAGAAGTACCGGGTGGTGCCCGGCGACGGCCCGCTCACCACGGACCTGTTCCTCTGACCGGTCGCACGGGGTGCCCCTCGGCCGGAGGCACCCCGTGCGGGAATCACGGCCGGATGCCGTAGAGCCTTTCCCAGTTCTCCCGGCTGGTGAGCTCCGGCGCGGCGGCCCGGTACTGCTCCTGCAGCGCGGGCAGCTCGCGGCGCAGCCTGCGCAGCACCTTGAGCGCGCGGAGCAGCAGGGCGCGGGCCCGGGCCTTGTCGCGCTGCCGGATTCGCACCCCGGACTGCGAGGCGTCGGTCACCACGACATGGTCGAAGAGCGAGACGTGCCACCAGTACGCGTCCTCGCGGGTGATCCCGGCCAGGCCGGGGCGGGTGCGCCCGGTCCACTGGCCGATCGCCCGCTTGATCAGCACCAGCAGCGCCCGGCTCGGCTCGCCGGATGCGCGCTGGACGGCGATGTGCGTGGACGGCACCGGCGGGGTCGCTGCCGGGTGCTTGACCGTCTCCGGGTAGTCGCCGCGCTGGCCGCGGGCCTGGGCCAGGGCCTCGATTCCGCCGTCCCGCAGAATCTTCGGGCCACGCAGGAAGTCCTCGATGCCCTGCAGGGTGGTGTGCACCAGGCCGTACTGCATGGCGACCAGGTGCTCGGCGATATTGCGGAAGAGCTGCTTGCTGATCTTCTTACCGTCGAGGTCGGTGTGCAGCGCGCCGACGATGAGCGAGTTGCGGGTGCTGAAGTAGCGCGCCCAGTCGTCGTAGTCCTTCCAGTAGAAGTCGGCGTGCCAGACCGCGGCGTTCGGCAGGGTCACGGTGACGAAACCGTGCTCCCGCGCGCGCACGCCGTACTCGACGTCGTCCCACTGGAAGAACATCGGCAGCGGCAGCCCGATCTTCGCGACCACCTCGGCCGGGATCAAACAGGTCCACCAGGCGTTGTAGCCCGCGTCGACCCGGCGCTCCTGGTTCTTCTTCAGCATGCTGGTGTTGCGCAGCGCCTTGGACACCTTCTGCCCGTGCATGAGCCGGTCCAGGTGCACCTCCTCGGCCCCGACGTTCAGGTAGTCCGGGTTGAGCAGGAAGAGCATCTGCGCGCCGACCAGCGTCGGCTCCACCGTGAGGTTGGCGAAGGCGTTGAGCCGCAGCACCGTCTCCGGCTCGCAGAGGATGTCGTCGTCCATCAGGATGACGTCGGCGTGCTCGTTCACCGCGGAGACCTCGTACAGCCCGCGGGTGAAGCCGCCCGCCCCGCCCAGGTTGGGCTGGCGGATGTAGCGCAGTTTCTCGCCGAGCACCGGCTGCACCTCGCGGAACCGCGGCCGCTCCTCGACCAGGTCGGTGCCCTGGTCGACCACGTACACCGCGTCGATCGCGGCGAGCACCGCCGGGTCGGAGGCGAGCGCGGCGACCGTCTCGGCGCAGTCGGCGGCCCGGTTGAAGGTGCAGATGGCGATGGCGACCGGGCGCATCCGCTCCGGGGCAGCGGCCGACCAGGTGAGCTCGGTGA
Organism: Nocardia asteroides; assembly: GCF_021183625.1. Classification (NCBI taxonomy): domain Bacteria; kingdom Bacillati; phylum Actinomycetota; class Actinomycetes; order Mycobacteriales; family Nocardiaceae; genus Nocardia; species Nocardia asteroides. Next base: position 4,099,573 of record NZ_CP089214.1, on the reverse strand, counting down.
TGCCGAGCGCGCCGCCGACGGCGTCCGCCTCGACCCAGAGCGCGCCGCCGTCGACGTACTGGTCGAGCGTGGCGCCGAGCGTCACCGGGCCGCTCGCGGCGACCTCGATGGAGTCGACGATCCGGCGGTGCCCGGCGATGTCCGAGGCCACCAGCCGCAGCCTCGCGCCCGCGGCGACGTCGAGCACCAGCGTGACCTGCACCTCGGTGACCGTGGTCCAGCGCTGCCAGTAGGCCGCCGCGAACCGGCCGAAGTAGGTGTTGGTGTGCACCGTCGCGCCCCTGTCCAGGTGCAGCGAGAGGCGGTCGCGCTGGGCGCGCCCCCTGGTGACGACGGCGTACAGCTCGTCGTTGATCTTCGCCGACGGCCCGGTGAAGATCCCCCGCTGCAGCACCAGGCGGTCCGGAGCCCGGTGATCGGAGCGCAGCGCGGTGGGCGCCGCCTCGGCGACAGCTCGGTCGTTCGTTTCGGTAACGGCCTGCGTAGCCGACTGATCCATGAAGTCCTCGAAATTCAGTGTCGTGCCGACGGGACGGGCTGTGCATCCACCTTCGTCCCTGGATACCTTCGCGGCGGGCCCGAGGATATCAACGCGGCGAACCGGGCGCTTGCCCAGCACGGTCGGCGAGCGCGTCGTCGATGTCGTGCTCCAGGTCGGCCCGCGGACCGGTGAAGACGAAGGTGTCGTAGGCCCAGTAGCGGAAGAGCACCGCGACGATCTGGCCGAGCAGGGTGCCGGAGATGTTGTCCGCGAGCGGCGAGGAGAGATCCAGCACATAGCGGGAGAAGGCCAGGCAGCCGAGCTGCAGCCCGATCGCGATGACGTTGAAGAACGCGTAGAGCAGGTACTCCCGCGCCGCGCTACCGCCCTGCTTGTGCGCGAACGTCCACCACTTGTTGCCGAAGTAGGTGACCACCGTCGCCACCACGATCGCGATGATCTTCGCGGGCAGCGGCGCGTGGTGGAGCACGCCCTCGCCGCCCCAGAACACCAGCAGGTTGTACGTCCCGGCGTCCACCGCGAAGCCGATCAGCCCGACGACGAGGAAAGCGCTCCCCTGCCGCAGCGCGGTCAGCAGGCGGCGGCTCAGCGGTGCGGGAACGGTTTCGGCGGACTCGCGGGACGACACGCTCGCCGACGGTACACCGGGCACGCGGCAGCCGCGCCCGGCCCTGTACCCTCCCCGTGTTCCCTGTTCGAACCCACCGAGATCGAGGATTGACCCGGGTGGACCCCTCCGAGCTTCGCATTGCCGCCGTGGTCCCGTGCCACAACGAAGAGGCTTCGGTCGCCAAGGTCGTCGCCGACCTGCAGGCCGCCGTCCCCGGGATCGTGGTCTACGTCTACGACAACCTGAGTACCGACGCGACCTCCGAGCGCGCGCGGGAAGCGGGTGCGATCGTGCGCAGGGAGAACGTCAAGGGCAAGGGCAATGTGGTGCGCCGCGCCTTCGCCGACATCGAGGCCGACGTCTACCTCATGATCGACGGCGACGACACCTACGACGCGTCGGCCGCGCCGCTCATGATCAAGACGCTGCTCGACGGGCCCTACGACCACGTGCTCGGGGTGCGCCGCCAGGACGAGTCGGGCAACGCGTACCGGGCCGGCCACGAGACCGGCAACAAGGTGCTGAACGGCGTGGTCGGCAAGGTGTTCGGGGAGAACGTCGAGGACATGCTGAGCGGGTACCGGGTCTTCTCCCGGCGCTTCGTGAAGAGCTTCCCCGCGGTCTCCCGCGAGTTCGAGATCGAGACCGAGCTGACGGTGCACTCGCTGCACCTGCGGGTGCCGCGCACGGCGGTGCCGGTCGGGTTCCGGGATCGCCCGGCGGGCAGCGAGTCCAAGCTGCGCACGTACCACGACGGGTTCAAGATCCTGAAGCTGATCGCCGGGCTGGCGCGGCACGAGCGGCCGGTCGCCTTCTACGGGCTCTTCGGCACCCTGGCCTGGCTGATCGCGCTGGTGCTCACCATCCCGATAGCGATCACCTACTACGACATCGGCGAGGTGCCGCGCTTCCCCACCCTCTTCCTCGCCTTCACCCTGCTGCTGCTCGGCAGCCTGGCCTGGACCGCCGGCCTCATCCTGGACGGCATCCGCCGCTCCCGCCACGAGGCCGCACGCCTCGTCTACCTGCGCTACAGCGCCGTCACCGACGACGGACCCCGCCGGTGACGGCGTCGGCCACCGGCACCCAGCCCACCCCCTCCGGCGACGAGCCGGGCTCGGCGAGCGCCGCCGAGCGCTCCACCACGAAGGCCGCCGAATCGAACGCACTCGATTCCACCGAGGACAAACCAGTCGAGCGGCCGGAGGCCGGGCGAGAAGCGGACGCGCAGCCCCGCACGGGCATCGCGAACCGGATCATCCACAAGCTGGGCCCGGCGACGACGGCGTTCCTGATCCTCGCCGGACTGTTCGGCGCGGTCTTCGCCGTGATAACCCCGCCGTTCTGGGGCCACGACGAAATCACCCAGTTCAGCCGCGCGTACCAGGTAGCCCACGGCGGCCTCCTCCCCCAGGAGATCGAGGACACCCGCGGCATCGCCTACGGCGGCGACGTCCCGAAATCCATCACCGACCTGATGGGCTACGCGCTCACCGACTACACCACCAACGGCGACGAACAGAACCCGATGGCCGCCGACCCGGCCGCCTACGACCGGTACAAGTCCGCCCCCGTCAGCGCGGAGCTGGACCAGGTCTGGTTCACCAACACCGCGGCGTACTCCCCCGTCCCGTACCTCCCGAACGCCATCGCACTGCGCGCGGCCGAAACACTCGACCTGAACGTCGGCGCGACCACCCTGGTGACCAGGCTCGCGGGGTTGGCCGCCTACCTGGCGATCACCGGCTTCGCGCTGTGGTCCCTGCGCGCCCACCGCATCCAGTGGCTCGCCTTCGCCGTCGCGGTGCTCCCGATCGCGATCTTCCAGGCGGGCACCGTCACCGCCGACACCCTGACCAACGCGCTCGCCTTCGGAATCTCGGCACTCCTGGTCAAGGCGCTCTTCCTCGGCGACGGCCTGCGCCGCCAGGAGACCGCCGCGCTACTGGCCGCCACCCTGGCGCTGCCGCTCTGCAAACCCGCCTACATCCTGCTCGCCCTGCTCGTCGTGGTGATCCCCGGCGACCGGCTCGGCTTCCGCGGCGTCTGGCGGTTCACCCACGTGGCCTTCGCCGCGGCGGGCGGGCTGCTCTTCGCGGTCTGGATGAAGGTGGCCGCCCCGACCGGCGACGGCATGAGCCTCATGCGCCCGGAGGCCCAGTGGGGCACCGTCCGCCCGGACGACCAGCTGAAGGGCATCCTCACCGACCCGATCACCTTCGTCGAGGTGTTCGGCGAGAGCATCTCGCGCCGGGACCAGCGCTGGTTCACCCAGTTCTTCGGTGAGCTCGGCTTCGCCTACATCGACGTGCCCGCGCTCTCCATCCTGGCCTGCCTGCTCGCCTTCGTGATCGGCATCGGGATCGGCGACCGGCTGCGCCCGGAGGCGGCGACCTTCCGCCGCACGCTGATCGTGGCGCTGGTGCTGCTCGCCAATGTGGCGATGATCTACGTGACGCTCTACATGTCGTTCACGCCGGTGGACTACTTCATCATCGACGGCGTGCAGGGCAGGTACTTCGTGCCGCTCGCGGTGCTCACCTTCGCGGTGCTGCTGCGCTGGCTGCCCTGGCGGCTGGCGCTGCCGGACGGCACCGCGCCGGGCCGGGGCGCCGCGCTGACCATCGTCGGCGCCACCGCGGTCGCGCTGATCGCCGCCGCGGTCAAGTACCACGTGCTGGTCTGGGGCTGAGTTACAGCGGGAGCACCCGCTCGCCCGCTTTCCGGTACGCGTCCTCGGTGTGCTCCTTGTACGGCCGCCACCACGCCTCGTTCTCCCGATACCAGCGCACGGTCGCGGCCAGCCCGTCGCGGAAATTCTCGTACCGCGGGGTCCAGCCGAGTTCGGTGCGCAGCCGGGTCGCGTCGATGGCGTAGCGCTGGTCGTGCCCCGGCCGGTCGGTCACATGGTCGAAATCGTCCGGGGAGCGGCCGAATTCCGCGAGCAACATTCGGATGACGGTCAGGTTGTCGGTTTCCCCGTCCGCCCCGATCAGATAACTCCGGCCCGCCGCGCCACGTTCCAGGACGGCCCAGACCGCGTGGTTGTGGTCGTCGACGTGAATCCAATCCCGGATCTGGTGCCCGGCGCCGTACAGCCGCGGCCGCTGCCCGTCGATGAGATTCGTGATCTGCCGCGGGATGAACTTCTCCACGTGCTGATAGGGGCCGTAGTTGTTACTGCAGTTCGACAGCGTCGCGCGCACGCCGAAAGAGCGCGCCCAGGCCCGGACGAGCAGGTCGCTCGAAGCCTTTGTCGCGGAGTACGGGCTGGACGGGTTGTACGGCGTCAGCTCGGAGAACGGCGGATCGTCCGAGCTCAGGTCGCCGAACACCTCGTCGGTGGAGACGTGGTGGAATCGCACGCCGTGCCTGCGCACCGCTTGCAGCAGCGCGAAAGTTCCCACGATGTTCGTCTGCACGAACGGCCACGGGTCGGCCAGTGAATTGTCGTTGTGCGATTCCGCGGCGAAGTGCACCACCGCGTCGGTTTCCGCGGTCAGTTCGTCGACCAGCGCGGTGTCGGCGATATCGCCCTTCACGAATTCGATTCGGTCGGCGACCGAATCCAGCGATTCCCGATTGCCCGCGTAGGTGAGCGCGTCGAGCACCGTCACCCGAACGTCGGGGCGCTCGGCCACGGTCTGCCGGACGAAGTTCGCACCGATGAACCCGGCTCCGCCGGTGACGAGCAAGCGCATTCCGCGACTCTACCGCCGGGGCGGGGCCATCCCGGAATCCCGGCCGCCGCCGAAAAGTCCGATTCGCCTCGTCAATCATTCTGCGGCACAGGTGATCTGCATCACAATCCGACCGGAAAGAACGATGTAGCAGGGTTTTAATCACGCCGAAACACCAGTTCAGCGTCTTGATTTCGGAAAACCCACGGACCACCAGGTCTGCTTGGTGAACGGAATTTGAACACCCGGTCACAGCGCATTCACCACGCGTTAGCTGACCTGGCCTTCGATCAACGGGTCCCCTCCATCCGACCGCTCGATGAGGTTCACAACACATGTTCATCAAGAAATTCGCCGCGACGTCGGCTCTGCTGATCGCCGCGATCGGCGTCACCTCGGGCACCGTGAACGCGGCGCCCGCGGAAGCACCGGCCGACGCGGTGAACTTCACCGCGCACGCCACCGAGACCGCCACCTTCATCTCCACCGACTCCGGCAAGCTGGTCGCCGAGGACGGCGTCTTCAAGGTCGTCGCCGCCGATGGCACCGTGCTGGCCGGCACCCCGCTGAGCTTCCGGCTCGACGAGTTCGAGTTCCCGATCGCGGCCGAGATCTCCGGCAACGACGCGACCCTGACCCCGCAGCTCGACCTGGAGAAGGCCGTCTACAAGCCGGTCGCGCTGCCCTACGAGGACAAGGCGCCCTGGAAGAACGAGTACGACCGTGAGCTCGCGGCGTTCAACCGGCTGAAGGACACCATCTCCGTCGGCGCCACCGTCGGCACCCTGGTCGGCGGCCTCTCCGGCGGCGCGCTCGGCTGCGTGCTCGGCGGCATCGCCGGCGCCACCGTCGCCTCCGCGACCATCGTCGGCCTGTTCGGCCCGTTCATCCCGGCCGCCGCCGTTGGCTGCGTCGCGGGCATCCTGGCCGTCGGCGCGCTCGGCACCCTGGTCGGCCAGATCCTGATCACCGCCCCGGTGGCGATCGGCGCGGCCATCCAGTACTGGAGCACCCTGAACCAGCCGTTCAACGCCCCGGCCAAGTAATTCCGGCGCTCGAACAACGGAACCCCGCTCGGACCAGGTCCGGGCGGGGCTCCGTCGTTTCCGGGTGGACCTTGCCCCGCACCGGGTGCGGGGCAAGGTCCAGAACTCGTCCGGCCGATCGAGTCAGGCCGTCCGAGCTCGCTCCTGGTGCTCGACCCGGTCCCGCACGAAGCGGGCGACCCGGCCGAGCGCGGCCCTGCCCTCCGGCAGGCTCGGGAAGATGCTCATGAAGGCGTGCACCTGGCCGCGCCACAGCTCCAGGCTGTGCGGCACGCCCGCGGCGGCGAGCCTGGCCGCCATCAGCTCGCTGTCATAGCGCAGCACCTCGTCCTCCGCGGCGACCAGCAGTACCGGCGGCAGATCCGCCAGGTTGCCGTTGACCGGCGAGAGGATCGGGTCGAGCACGCCGTCGATCTCCGCGCCCAGCCGCACCACCGCGGCCAGCGCGGAGAGCGGGATGTAGGCGTCCCTGGAGACATTGACGTAACCGCGCTTGGCCACGTGGTCCAGGTCGAGCAGCGGGGAGAGCCCGATCAGCCCCGCGGGCGCGGGCAACCCCTCCTCCAGTGCCTTCAGCGCGGTGGCGAAGGTCAGGTAGCCGCCCGCCGAATCGCCCGCGATCACGATCCGGGACGGGTCGGCGCCGTGCCCGAGCAGCCAGCGGTACGCGGTCAGGCAGTCCTCGACCGACTGCAGGATGGATTTGCCGGGTAGCTGCCGGTAGTCGACGTTCACCACGGGCAGCCCGGTGCGCCGGGCCAGGCTGGCGGCGATCGGCCGGTGCGTGCGCAGCCCGCACACCGCGAAGCCGCCGCCGTGCAGGTAGAGCACCGCACCGTGGCGCAGCGCGCGGGAGCCGCCCGCCGGGCGCAGGATCTCCAGGCCGAAGCCGCGCAACCGCACCTGCTCGCGCTCGACCCCGCGCGGCTCGCGGCGCAGCCGGGAGAGGCCGTCCACCGCGGCCGCGGCGACGGGGATGGTGTGCCGGTTGATCGGCAGCTGCCGCAGCACCGGGCGGAGCACGCCGGAGCAGGTGGCGAGCAGCAGGCGGGCGGCCGGGCTCGGCCCGCGGGGGTTCATCACCCTGCCCGTGAATTCGTCACTGATCGCGGTCATGGCGGTACCTACCTCACCCACGGGCGGGCGTCCTCGCTGACGTCCCACTCCAGAAGATCACGACAAGTGTGATCCGTGCAACAACCATGCCCCGGCCGACCTGTTCGGCCAACCCGTCGTGACCATTTCGCGGTCGGGCTGGAACCTCCCCGTTTCGGCGCCCCCGCGAGCTGGCAGACTCTGGGGCCATGCGCGGAATCATCCTGGCGGGCGGCACCGGCTCGCGCCTGCACCCGATCACGCGCGGGGTGAGCAAGCAGCTCGTCCCGGTCTACGACAAGCCGATGATCTACTACCCGCTCTCCACCCTGATGCTGGCCGGGATCACCGACATCCTGGTGATCACCACCCCCGAGGAGGCGGCTGCCTTCCGCAGGCTGCTCGGCGACGGCAGCGCCTTCGGCATCGCCATCGACTACGTGGTCCAGCCCGAACCCGACGGCCTGGCCAGGGCTTTCGTCCTCGGCGCCGACCACATCGGCACCGACTGCGCGGCACTCGTGCTCGGCGACAACATCTTTCACGGCCCCGGGCTCGGCACCGGGCTGAACCGCTTCCACGGGCTGGACGGCGGCGCGGTCTTCGCCTACTGGGTCTCCGACCCGACCGCCTACGGCGTCGTCGAGTTCACCGAGGGCAGGGCGGTCTCGATCGAGGAGAAGCCGAAGGCGCCGCGCTCCAACTACGCCATCCCCGGGCTCTACTTCTACGACAACGACGTGGTGGAGATCGCCCGCTCGCTGCGGCCCTCCGCGCGCGGCGAGTACGAGATCTCCGACATCAACCGCGCCTACCTGGAGCAGGGCAAACTGCGGGTGGACGTGCTCGCCCGCGGCACCGCCTGGCTGGACACCGGCACCTTCGATTCGCTGCTCGACGCGGCGAACTACGTGCGCACCATCGAGGAGCGGCAGGGGCTGAAGATCGGCGTGCCGGAGGAGGTGGCGTGGCGAATGGGGTATATCGATGACGACCGGCTGCGCGCCGCGGCGGAGCGGCTGGTCAAGTCGGGGTACGGCGGCTACCTGCTCGACCTGCTCGAGCGCGGACGGGACTGGTGAGCATGGAGATCAGGGAGCTGGAGGTCCCGGGCGCCTGGGTGCTGACGCCGCGGCAGTTCCGCGACGAGCGCGGCGTCTTCCTCGAGCAGTTCAAGGCGTCGGAGTTCGAGAAGGCCACCGGGCGGCCGCTCGATCTGAAGCAGGTGAACTGCTCGGTCTCCGCGGCCGGGGTGCTGCGCGGCATCCACTACACCGAGGATCCGCCGGGCCAGGCCAAGTACGTCACCTGCGTGCGCGGGGCCTTCCTGGACGTGGTGGTCGACCTGCGGCCCGGCTCGCCGACCTACGGGCGGTGGGACAGCGTCCTGCTCGACGACGTCGACCGGCGCTCGGTCTTCCTCGCCGAGGGGCTCGGCCACGCCATCCTGTCGCTCGCCGACGAGTCGACGGTGACCTACCTCTGCTCGCTGGAGTACAGCCCGGAGTTCGACCACGAGATCGACGCGCTCGACCCCGCGCTCGGCATCGACTGGCCGCGCGTCGGCCGGGACGGACAGCCGCTCACCCTGGTCCGCTCGCCCAAAGACGAGGCGGCGCCGCCCTTCATCCCCCGCTGACCGGGCGCCACCCGCGTGCAGTGGCACCCGGTCGGGTAGGCGGGCTCAGCCCGCGGGCTCGAGGGCGGGCTCGACCGGCCGCCCGCGCCGCCGCACCAGCGCGGCCAGCGAAATCGCCGCGCCGACCGCGGTGACCGCGGCGGCGAACTCCAGCCCAGGCCGGTACGCCGCGAGCATCGCGGCCGGGCTGTCGTCGTGCGGCCCGGCGGCGATGAGCGCCGTCGTCACCGCGAGCACGATCGCCGCGCCGACCTGCATGGAGGTCTGCAGCACGCCCGCCGCGAGCCCCTGCTCGTCGTCATCGATCCCGGCGGTGGCCTGGATGTTGATGGCCGGGAAGCCGATCCAGCCGACGCCGATGAGCAGCACGGCAGGCAGCAGCACGGTGAGGTACGAGGGGGCGGTATCGATGCGGAGGAACAGCAGGTAGCCGATGGTCATCACGGTGAGCGTCACCGCGATCACCGGCGCGGTGCCGACCCGGTCGACCAGCCGATCGGAGAAGACCGCCGAGAGCGTCACCATGAGCCCGACCGGGAGCAGCGCGAGCGCCAGCGTGAGCGGCGACCAGCCGAGCGCGTCCTGCAGGTACAGCGTGACGATGAACTGCCAGCTGAAATACGAACCGGCGAGCGCGATCACGGCCAGGCTGGCCCGGACCAGGGTGCGCTTGCGCAGGATGCCGAGCCGCACCAGCGGGTGCCGCACCCGCCGCTCGACGGCGACGAAGGCCACGAAGAGCACGGCGACGGCGACGAACGAGCCGAGCGTGCGCGGGGTCGCCCAGCCCACCTCGGGCGCGGTGACCACGGTGTAGACCAGGAGCAGCATCGCCGAGGTGGAGAAGAGCGCGCCGAGCAGATCGAGCCCGCCCTCGTCCGCCGGGCGGTCCTTCGGGACCAGCACCAGGGCGGCGGCCAGCGCGGCCAGCGCCACCGGGACCGGGAGCAGGAAGGTCCAGCGCCAGCCGATGCCGGTCATCAGCCCGCCGAAGAGCAGGCCGCAGGAGTAGCCGCCCGCGCCGAAGACGGTGTAGATGGAGAGCGCCCGGTTGCGCGCTGGGCCCTCCGGGAAGTTGGTGGTGATGATGGAGAGCCCGGTCGGCGCGGTGAATGCCGCGGCCAGCCCCTTCACGAACCGGGTCAGGATGAGCAGCGGGCCGGAGCTCACCAGCCCGCCCGCCAGCGAGGCGACCGCGAAGACCGCGAGCGCGATCAGGAAGACCCGGCGCCTGCCGAGCAGGTCGGCGGTGCGCCCGCCGAGCAGCAGCAGCCCGCCGTAGCCGAGCACGTAGCCGCTGACCAGCCACTGCAGCGTTGCCGTCGAGAGATCGAGTTCGGCGCCGATCGATGGGAGTGCGACGCCGATCATGGAGACATCGAGACCGTCGAGGAACAGCACGACGCAGAGCGTGATCAGCATGGCCCAGAGCCGTGCCGACCAGCGGGCCGGATCGGTCGCCGCGGAGACGGCGCGATGCGTTGCCGGGGAAGTCATAGGCCGGAACATTACATGCACACGCATTAGATTCCAACGCATTAAATGTCGTTGCATGAGGTTGCCGTGGACACTAATATGGGGCCATGTCGAACCTGCTCGGTGAGTGGCGGCGGCTCCTCGATCGGCACGCCGCGGTGAGCTGCGCCATGGAGAAGGCGCTGCAGCCGCACCACATCGGGCTGAGCGAGTTCGAGACGCTGGACCGGCTGGTCGACGCGGCCTGCGGCGACTACCGGATGAGCGAGCTCGCCGAGGACAGCCATCTGAGCCAGAGCGCGCTCTCCCGCACGGTCGCCCGGCTGGAGCGCGACGGCCTGGTCGCCCGCAGCATGTGCGCCGACGACCGGCGCGCCGTCACGGTCTGCCTCACCGAGAAGGGCCGCGCGGTGTACGACGCGGCCAGGCCCGCACACCGCGCCGTACTCGCCGAAATGCTGTTCTGACAGCGGCTTTCACAGCGCGTTTCGGGCGTCCTCGATGCCGCGGCGGGCGTCGACCGCCACCGCCTCGATCCCGGCGAAGGCGGCGCGGTACCGCGCGACCTCCTGCTCCTTGTCCACGAAGAGCGGGCCGGTGAAGCCCTCGACGTACACCACCGGCGGCTCCGGGTAGGCCGCGGTGGCGCCGGGGTCGAACTCAAGCACCACGAAGCGGCCGGACTCCATGCCCGGGTGGTAGCCGGAATCGGCGGGGACCACGCGGATCCGGATGTTGGGCAGGTCGGCCAGCTCGCGCAGCCGGTCCAGCTGCGCTCCGGCCACCTCGCTGCCGCCCAGCCTGCGCCACAGCATCGGCTCGGCGATCAGCACGTCCAGCCGCAGCGGCGCCGCCGACCGGGTGAGCTGCTCCTGGCGCACCGCCCGCAACCGCAGCCTGCGCTCGGTCTGCTCCGCGGCGAGCCCGGGGCGCGCGCCGGCGAGCAGCGCGCGGGTGTATGCCTCGGTCTGCAGCAGCCCCGGCACGGTGTCCACCTCGTAGCTGCGCAGCGCCGAGGCCGCCTCCTCCAGGCCGAGGTACACCTCGAACCCCTCCGGAATGGCATCGCTGTACCCGGCCCACCAGCCGCGCGCCTTGGTCTGCCGCGCCAGCACGGTGAGCGGCTCCACCAGCTCGGCCGGCGCCGCGTAGACCTTGCACATGGCCTCGACGTCCAGCCCGCGCAGCGAGGTCTGGCCGGTCTCGATCCGCCAGATCTTCGCCTCCGACCACTCCAGGTGCCGTGCGGCCGCCCTGGTCGTCATCCCGGCGCGATTGCGCAGGTCACGCAGCTGACGGCCGAGCTGGCGGCGCGGCAGCGTGGAACCGGTCACTCCCCCCGGTTCGCCTGCTCCGGCGGTCACCCGGCGTGCGTTCATCGTCACGTCCCCCCTGTGTACAACTGTGCCCGTCGCAGCGGCGGGCGACCGGCCTCACCCCTCGGGCCGACGACCGCACCGGAGCGCGGGTTGATCGATCACGAACGCCCGGTTACGAATCCTGGGCACTCGGACGGCATTGTTTCACAGTAAGTCGGGCAATGACGATCACTTGGAACAGCCGACCCGGTTCTGTCGATCGATCGAAGGACATCGGTGTACTCATTTCCGTGAGCCGCGCCGGAAGCGCCAGAACTGCACGGCGCGAACATCTTCGGAGAGCTGGTTCACCGGCTCCGCGACATCGGAGAGCACCTGGAAGAGGTCGTCGGCGAGATCACTGATGTGCTCGACCCGCCCCGCCAGCCGGGCCGCGTTCACCAGGAACTCCAGCACCAGCCGGACCGCCGCCGCGATGGTCAGCCCGAGCGGCACCGCGACCAGCGCGGCCAGCACCCCGAGCACCGCGGAGAGCTGCCACAGCGAGACGGTCAGCGCGATCGGCACCGCGCAGGCGAAGACCAGCCCGAGCAGGTAGGCCAGCGGGAGCAGGGTGAGCGTGACCTCGCGCCGGAACCGGATGTCGAGCAGCCCGCGCACCGCGTCGGCCACCCACGCGCGCAGCGCCGCCGTGCTCTCGAACGGATCGCGGCGCTCCAGCGCGGCGCGCGGCCGCTCGCCCGCGGCCGAGCGCGCGAAGCGGCGGGCCGCCGCCTCCCGCCAGAGCACCCAGCGCGAGCCCGCGTCCGGGCCCGGGTCCGGGTCGGCGGGGCCGTGGCCGCCGGCGGCCGGCGGCTCGCCCGGCGGCGGAACCGCTTCCGTGCTGTCCGATCCCGCGCTGAGCGGGGGTTCGCCGGACGGCACCCGCGTGCTGTCGGAGTCGTTGCTCATCCCCGAATCCTCCCCGTATATCATCGCTCGGGCTACCGGCATCGAAGGGCGTCGAGCGCACTACCAGACATCGGCGATCCCGGTCGGGAATGAGACGAACCTGACAGTTCGTAATTTTTCGGCGAACCGCGTAACGCCGAGGACACCGCGCACCGATACCACTCGTGAATGCAGGACCTGACTCTGACCGGGGAATGGAGAAAGACAGTGCGTACCACGTTTCCGACTACCGTCTCGGCGGCCGCGATGACCGCCGCCGCGCAGGACTACACCCAGCGTGGATGGACGGTTGCCGAAACGGCCAACGGCCTCTGCCTGATCGCCGATGAGGCGGTCGCGGGCATCGAGGTCGCCGGCGAGCTCGCCGCGGAAGTCCGTCGTTTCCTCCGCGCCAACAACCTCACCGGCCCCGTGATCGAGATTCCCGGCGCCGAGCGTCGCGAGATCCACCTGGTCACCGGCGTCGCCAAGGCCGAGATGGCGCTGGAGGCGCTGCGCTCGGCCGGCGCGGTCGTGCACACCGACGGCGCGGGCATCCCGCTGCCGCCCACCCAGCTCTCCGCCGGCTCCGCCTCCTGGGGCGTCGCGCCGGGCGAGGCCCGCTGGGTCCCGCCGGTGGTCGCCATCGGCGCCGCCGTCCGCGCCGCGCTCGCCAACCGGCGCGCGCAGCTCACCAGCGTCGCCTGCTGAGCGAAGCGGGGTAACGCCCGCCACCGACCACGACCGGTGTCCGCACCGCCGAGGAACTCCCCACCTCGGCACCGCGGGCACCGGTCGTTCGCGTCGGTATTGATAGAAATTCCCGTCGTTCCTCTCACCATGGACGATGATGGGGGTATGGCCGCGAGCTCGAACACCAGAAACCTGCTGCGCACCTGCCCGCTCTGCGAGGCGGTGTGCGGCCTGCAGATCACGCTCGACCAGGACGACCACGTGGTCGCGGTCCGGGGTGATCGGGAGGATCCGTTCAGCAGGGGATTCCTCTGCCCGAAGGGCGCCAGCCTCGGGCAGCTCGACGAGGATCCGGACCGGGTCACCGAGCCGCTGATCCTGGACCGGGCCACCGGCGTCCGGCGCACCGCGACCTGGGACGAGGCCTTCGCCCTGATCGCCGAGCGCGTCCCGGCCATCGCCGCCGCGCACGGCAACCAGGCCACCGCGGTCTACCTCGGCAACCCCAACGCGCACACCGTCGCGGGCGCGCTCTACGCGCCCGCGCTGATCCGGGCGCTCGGCACCAAGAACCTCTTCTCCGCCAGCACCGCCGACCAGATGCCGAAGCAGCTGGCCAGCGGGCTGCTCTTCGGCGACCCGCTCGCGGTCGCGGTGCCCGACCTGGACCGCACCGGCTACCTGCTGATGCTCGGCGCGAACCCGCTGGAGTCGAACGGCTCCGTCTGCACCGCACCGGATTTCCCCGGCAGGCTCGAGGCGCTGCGGGAGCGCGGCGGCAGGCTGGTCGTGGTCGACCCGCGGCGCACCAGGACCGCGGAGATCGCCGACGAGCACCTCTTCATCCGTCCGGGCAGCGACGCCTACCTGCTCTTCGGCATCGTGCGGACGCTCTTCGCCGAGGAGCTCGTCGAGGTCACGGTGCCGGTCAACGGGCTGGACGAGGTGCGCGCGGCGGCCGCGGAGTTCACCCCGGCCGCGGTGCAGCGCCGCACCGGCATCCCGGCCGAGACCGTGGTCCGGCTCGCCAGGGAGCTCGCCGGTGCGCCGAACGCCGTGGTCTACGCGCGGATCGGCACCTGCACCGCCGAGTTCGGCACGCTCACCCAGTGGCTGGTCGACGTGCTCAACGTGCTCACCGGCAACCTCGACTCCCCCGGCGGCGCCATGTTCGCCACCGGCGCCGCGCTCGGCATCGTGCGCAGCAAGCCGTTCCGCCCCGGCCGCTGGCGCAGCCGGGTGCGCGAGCTGCCCGAGGCCATGGGCGAGATCCCGGTGGCGACGCTGGCCGACGAGATCAGCACCCCCGGTGCCGGGCAGATCCGCGCGCTGGTGACGGTCGCGGGCAACCCGGTGCTCTCCGCGCCGAACGGGCCGCGGCTGGACGCCGCCTTCGCCGGGCTGGAGTTCATGGTGAGCGTCGACCGCTACGTGAACGAGACCACCAGGCACGCCGATGTCATCCTGCCGCCGCCGCGCACCCTGCAGTCGCCGCACTACGACTTCGCGCTGCTGCAGTTCGCGGTGCGCAACTACACCAGGTACTCACGGCCGCTGGTGCCGCTCGGCGACCGGCCGTCGGAGTCCGAGGTGCTCGCCAGGCTGGCCGCGGCGGTCTCCGGGCAGCCGCACGGGCCGGAGGCGCTGGCCGCGCTGGACGAGTTCGTGATCGCGGGCATGCTCGGCCGGGCCGGGCTGGCCGAGCGCAGGCCGGAGCTACAGGGGCTGACCAGCACCGAGCAGCGAATCGACCTCATGCTCCGGCTCGGTCCGTACGGGGCATGGAACGGCGGGGTGCTGGAGCTGAACACGCTGCTCGAGCAGGAACACGGCATCGACCTCGGCCCGTTGCAGCCGCGGCTGCCCGGCATCCTGCGCACCGCGTCGAAGCGGGTGGAGCTGGCGCCGCCGGAGCTGCTCGCCGACACCGAGCGGCTGCGCGCCGCGCTCACCGCGGCCGCACCGGACGTGGTGCTGATCGGCCGCAGGCACCTGCGCTCCAACAACAGCTGGATGCACAACCTGCCCCGGCTGGTCAGCGGCACCAACCGCTGCACCCTGCACATCCACCCGGACGACGTGGCCCGGCTCGGGCTCGGCGAGCACGCGGTGGTGCAGTCGGCGGCGGGCGCCGTGACGGTGCCGCTGGAGCCGACCGAGGCGATCATGCCCGGGGTGGTGAGCCTGCCGCACGGCTGGGGCCACGGCGGCAGCGACCAGGGGGTGGCGCGCGAGCACGCCGGGGTGAACGCGAACATCCTCACCGACGACTCGGTGCTGGACGTGCCGTCCGGCAATGCCGTCTTCAACGGGGTCCCGGTTTCCCTCACCCCCGCGTGACACCGGCGAATACCAACCGGTTCACCAGAAAAAACTGAATTCGCCTGCCCGGTGCCCGCAAATTCTCGGAAAACCCTTGTGTACGAGCATTTCTGCGGATACATACCTCGCATTCCGGTGAGCACCGGGTGGGCATCTCCCTAAACTGGTCGACGTTTTCGTTCGACGACCGGAGGGGGCGCCATGCCTGGTTCTCGACACGGCAGCGACGGGGAGCGCGACCTTCAGGAGCAGTACGGCAGCACCGCCCGCGCCGAGCGCTTCTACGACGAGCAGGTGCTGGATCACCTGAACCCGGCCATGATCGGGTTCATCGCGAAGATGGATATGGCGTTCATCGCGACCGCCGACCGAAAAGGCGAATGTGATTCCAGCTTCCGCGCGGGGGTCCCGGGATTCCTGCACGTGGTGGACGAGCGCACCGTCGCCTATCCCGAATATCGCGGCAACGGCGTCATGGCGAGCCTCGGCAATATCCTGGAGAACCCGCACGTCGGCATCATGCTGCTGGATTTCGTGCACGATCTGATCGGGCTGCACATCAATGGCAGCGCACACATCGTCGAGGACGGCGTGCTGCGGCCGCGAGTGCCGGACCTGCCCGCGCAGCACCGGGGCCGGGCGGCCGAGCGCTGGGTGGTGGTCGACGTCGAGGAGGCCTACATCCACTGCCGCAAGCACATCCCGCACCTCGTCCCGGCGGACCGGGAGCTGCGCGACTGGGGCACCGACAACGTCAGGGCCAAGGGCGGCGACTACTTCGGCGCCAAGGCGAGCCGGAGCGCGCTCAGCGGATCTTGAAGATGACCGCCCGCTGCACCACGAAGTTGATCACGGTCGCGGTGCCCTGGGCGACGACGAACGCCAGGAGCAGGGTGACCGCGGTGTCGTCGAGCCAGCGGTTGATCAGCGAGTTGATTCCCACCTGCACCGCGAAGGTGACGGCGTAGAGCAGGACAACCGCGAGGAAGCGGAGGCGGCTTGGCGGGGCCTGGAAGGTCCAGCGGCGGTTGATCAGGTAGGCGGTGGTGGTGCCTGCGATGAAGCCGATCGCCTTGGCGGCGTCCAGCGGCAGCCCGGCCGCCTTGTAGAGCAGGACGTAGAGCCCGAAGTCCACCACCGCCGAGAGCGCACCGGTGAGCACGAACCGGATCATCTGCGTTTTCAGGTCCACATCGGTGCCGCCCGGCTCGTCGACCAGGGGCAGCTCGGCGGGCAGCGGGAGGTGCGGTTCGGCTGACACGGGGAGAGCCTAACCCTCGATACCGGGGAGTACGACAGACGCAGCGGGCCCCCCGCGGGCTACCTGTAGCCTCTATGCCGATGTCCACGAACGCTCCGACCGCCACCACACCGTCCACCGGTACCGGCAGCCCCGGTGACGCCGTCGCACTGCCGACGCGCACCCGCTCGCTGACCGGGTGGGGTCGCACCGCACCCACCTCCTCCGAAGTGCTCTCCACGGGCGATCCCGAGGTGATCGCCAAGGCCGTGGCGCTGGTCGCCGAGGACAACGACGGCAAGCCCGCGCACCTGCGCCGCGGCGTCATCGCGCGCGGCCTCGGCCGCTCCTACGGCGACAACGCGCAGAACGCGGGCGGGCTCGTCGTCGACATGACCGCGCTGAACAAGATCCACCGGATCGACCGCGATTCCCGGCTGGTCGACGTCGACGCGGGCGTGAACCTTGACCAGCTGATGAAGGCCGCGCTTCCCTTCGGCCTCTGGGTCCCGGTGCTGCCCGGCACCAGGCAGGTGACGATCGGCGGCGCCATCGGCTCCGATATCCACGGCAAGAACCACCACAGCGCGGGCAGCTTCGGCAACCACGTGCGCTCGATGGAGCTGCTCACCGCCGACGGCACCGTGCACACGGTGTCGCCGGAGAAGAACCCCGAGCTCTTCTGGGCCACCATCGGCGGCAGCGGGCTGACCGGCATCATCCTGCGCGCGAGCATCGAGATGACGCCGACCGAGACGGCCTACTTCATCGCCGACGGCGATGTCACCGCCACGCTGGACGAGACCATCGCGTTCCACAGCGACGGCTCGGAGGATCGGTACGAGTACAGCTCGGCCTGGTTCGACGCGATCAGCCCGGAGCCCAAGCTCGGCCGCGCCGCGATCTCGCGGGGCAACCTGGCCAAGCTGGACCAGCTGCCGAAGAAGCTGCAGAAGGACCCGCTGAAGTTCAACGGGAAGACCTTCCTCACGCTGCCCGACGTGTTCCCGAACGGGCTGGCGAACAAGTACACCTTCACCCCGATCGGCGAGCTCTGGTACCGCAAATCGGGCAGCTACCGGGGCAAGGTGCAGAACCTGACGCAGTTCTACCACCCGCTCGACATGCTCGGGGAGTGGAACCGCGGCTACGGCTCGAACGGCTTCCTGCAGTACCAGTTCGTGGTGCCGCCGGAGTCGGTGGACGAGTTCAAGCGGATCATCGTCGACATCCAGAAGTCGGGTTTCTACTCGTTCCTGAACGTGTTCAAGCTCTTCGGCCCCGGCAACCGGGCGCCGCTGAGCTTCCCGATGCCGGGCTGGAACATCTGCGTCGACTTCCCGATCTCGGCCGGGCTCAACGACTTCGTCACCTCGCTCGACCGCCGCGTCCTCGAGTTCGGCGGCAGGCTCTACACGGCGAAGGATTCGCGGACCGCCGCGGAGACCTTCCACCGGATGTACCCCCGGATCGACGAGTGGATCGCGGTCCGCCGGAGCGTCGATCCCACAGGCGTTTTCATGTCGGACATGGCGAGAAGGCTGGAGCTCCAGTGATCAATGCCGTTGGCAACCCGCAGACCATCCTGCTGCTCGGCGGAACCTCCGAGATCGGGCTCGCGATCTGCGCGGAGTACCTGAAGAAGGGGCAGGCCCGGATCGTGCTGGCCGCGCTGCCGAACGACCCGCTGCGCGACAGCGCGGTGGCCCAGCTGAAGGCCGCGGGCGCGACCCGGGTCGACCTGGTCGACTTCGACGCCCTCGACACCGACAGCCACCCCAAGGTGATCGACGCGGCGTGGGACGGCGGCGACGTCGACGTGGCGATCGTGGCGTTCGGGCTGCTCGGCAATGCCGAGGAGCTGTGGCAGAACCAGCGCAAGGCGGTGCAGATCGCCGGCATCAACTACACCGCGGCGGTCTCGGTCGGCGTGCTGCTCGGCGAGAAGATGAAGGCGCAGGGGTTCGGGCGGATCATCGCCATGTCCTCGGCCGCCGGCGAGCGGGTGCGCCGCTCGAACTTCGTCTACGGCTCGACCAAGGCCGGGCTCGACGGCTTCTACCTCGGCCTCGGCGAGGCGCTGCGGCCGCACGGCCCGCGCGTGCTCGTCATCCGGCCCGGGCAGGTGCGGACGACGACCACCGTGAACCACTGGGCGGAGACCGGGGCCAAGGAGGCGCCGTTCACCGTGGACAAGGAGCAGGTGGCCGCGCTCGCGGTGGCCGCGTCGGAGAAGGGCAAGGAGCTCATCTGGGCGCCGGGCACCTTCCGCTACGTGATGTCGGTGCTGCGGCACGTCCCGCGGCCGATCTTCCGCAAGCTGCCCATCTAGTCACTTGACCAGCACCGGCCCCCTGGCGATCCTGTCCCGCCGCGCCGCCAGGGGGATGGGCAACGCGCTGCTCGCCGCGGTGGTGGCCGCCGCCGTGGCCGCGGTGCAGCTGGTGGCGTTCTCGCTGGTGGAGTGGCCCGCGTTCAATTCCTCGAATGTCACGCGGGCGCTCAGCACGGTGGGGCAGGTGGGCGCGGCGGTGCTGCTGGTCGCCGCGGTCGTGCTGCTCCGGCGGCACCGGCTGCCGTGGCTCGCGAGGCTGCTCTCCTGGGCCGGGATCTCGACCTTCGTCACCGTCACGCTCGGGATGCCGCTGGCCGCGACGAAGCTGTACCTCTTCGGGATCTCGGTGGACCAGGAGTTCCGCACCGAGTACCTGACCCGGCTCACCGACAGCGCCGCGCTGCGCGACATGACCTACGCCGACCTGCCGCCGTTCTACCCGGCCGGGTGGTTCTGGCTGGGCGGGCGGGTCGCGAACCTGCTCGGCATGGACGGGTGGGAGGTCTTCAAGCCGTACGCCATCGTGGCGCTCGCGGTGGCGTCGGTGCTGGCGCTGGTGCTCTGGAGTGAGCTGATCCGGGCTGATCTGGCGGTCGCGGTGACGGCGGCGACGGTCGCGCTCACGCTCGCCTATGCCGCGCCGGAGGCGTACAGCGCCGTGCTCGTCGTGCTGATCGCGCCCGCGCTGGTGCTCGCCTGGGGCGCGCTGCACCGGCCGGGGCCGCGCGGGGCGTCGGCAGGCGGGTGGGGCGCGGTGCTCGGCACCGGGCTGTTCCTCGGGCTGTGCGCGACGTTCTACACGCTGTACGCGGCGCTGGCGGCGTTCGCGGTGGGGCTCATGGGGTTGATCGCGGCGTACTTCGCGGTGCGGGCTCGCCGGGCGGGGCGCGAGGGTTTGCGCGCGCGGCCCGCTTCGGCGCGCGGTGCCGCGAAGTTCGCCGGAAGTCCCGCGAGTGCGGAGCCCGCCGACGTCTCGGGGGCGTCGGCGTGGCGGGCGGCGGTGCCGCCGCTCGCCCGCCTGGCGGTGATCGCGGGGATCTCCGTGCTGGTCGCGCTGCTGGTCTGGACCCCGTACCTGCTGGAGTCGGTGACCGGGAAGGTCGCGCTCGGCGGCGGCGCCTTCCACTACCTCCCGGAGGCCGGGGCCGAACTCCCGCTGCCCATGGCCGAGTTCTCGCTGCGCGGCGCGCTCTGCCTGCTCGGCCTGGTCTGGCTGGTGGTCCGGATCGGTTCGTCCCGGCGGGCGCAGGCGCTCGGCATCGGCGTCGTCGCGGTGTACCTGTGGACGCTGCTCTCCATGCTGGCCACCGCGGCGGGCACCACCCTGCTCTCCTTCCGGCTGGAGCCGATCCTGCTCGTGCTGCTCGCGGCGGCCGGGACGTTCGGCTTCTTCGAGGGCGCGCGCGCCGTCTACCAGGCACTGAACGAGCCGGAGCGGTTCCGCGCGGTCGCCGTCGCGGTGGGGCTGGCCGGTGCGTTCGCCTTCGCGCAGCAGATCCCGCACGTGCTCGCCGCCGAGATCACCACCGCCTACACCGACACCGACGGCGACGGCAACCGCGCCGACAAGCGCGACCCCTCCGCGGTCACGCACTACCGGCAGATCGACGAGGCGCTGCGCGCGCGGACCGGCCGCGCCCCCGCCGACACCGTGCTGCTCACCGCGGACACCAGCTTCCTCGCCTACTACCCGTACTTCGGCTTCCAGGGGCTGACCTCGCACTACGCCAACCCGCTCGCCGATTTCGGCGGCCGCGCCGCCGCCATCGAGCGCTGGAGCGAGCTGGAGACCCCCGCCGAGCTGCTGGCCGCGCTCGACGCCGCGCCGTGGCGCGCGCCGGACGCCTTCCTCTTCCGGCGCGGCGGCGACGGTTACACCCTGCGGCTGGCCGCCGACGTCTACCCGAACGACCCGAACGTGCGCCGCTACACGGTGAGTTTCCCCGCCGAGCTCTTCGCCGACCCGGCCTTCACGGTCACCGATATCGGACCGTTCACGCTGGTCACCGTCGCGCGCTGAGGTTTTCGGCGGACGGCGGCACCGCACTGCCCGTCGGCGCGGAGCCGGTGTCGGCAGCCGACGCGCGGGGCTGGGACGTGCGCGCCCTCGGTGCCGCCGCGAGCGGTCTATAGCATCAACGACCGTGCGACCGGACCGACCCACCGCTGCGTTCACCCGATACCGCCTGATCGCCCTCGTCTCCGGGCTGCTCGGGTTCGTACTCGCCCTGCTCACACCGTTGCTGCCGGTGCGCCAGGAGGCGACGGCGCTGGACTGGCCGCAGGCGGGGGCCGCCTCGGTGGAGGCGCCGCTGATCTCCTACGTCCCGCTGCGCCTGGACGCCACGCTCCCCTGCGCACTGCTCGACGCGACCGGGACAGCCGCACCGGAGCAGGGCACGACCCTGCTCTCCACGATTCCCCCCGCTTCGCCGGACGCGAGCGCCAAGGGCCTCACCGTGACCGTCCGCGACGACACCCTCTCCGTGCTGCTGCGCGACGTCCCCATGCTCGCGGCGCCGGTGGCCGAGATCCAGGGCTGCACCGCGATCACCGCGACGGTGGACGACAAAGCCGCGACCGTCGAGTTCACCGGCGCGACGCGGGCGGACGGAACCGCGTTCCGCAACACCGTCACCCGCGACATCCGCCCGCAGCTGGTGGGCGTCTTCACCGACCTGGGCGAGCAGCAGCTCGGCGGCGCGACCCTGCACGCCGAGCTCGACTCGCGCTTCACCTCCAGCCCGTCCCCGCTCAAGCTGACGGTCATGGTGCTGGCCGTACTCGCCACCCTGATCGCGCTGGTCGCGCTGCACTTCCTGGACACCGCCGACGGCCGAAGGGCCCGCCGCGTGCTGCCCGCGCACTGGTGGCGGTGCACCCTCGCCGACGTCGCGGTGCTCGGCACGCTGGCGCTCTGGCACGTGATCGGCGCCAACACCTCCGACGACGGCTACATCCTGAACATGGCCCGGGTCTCGGAGCACTCCGGGTACCTGGCGAACTACTACCGCTGGTTCGGGGTGCCGGAGGCGCCGTTCGGCTGGTCCTACGAGGTGCTGGCCTGGATGGCCCAGATCTCCACCTCCAGCCCGTGGATGCGGCTGCCCGCGCTGCTGGCCGGCATCGTCTGCTGGCTGGTGATCAGCCGCGAGGTGCTGCCCCGGCTCGGCGCGCGGGTGCGCCGCGACCGCGTCGCGCTGTGGACCGCCGGGCTGGTCTTCCTCGCCTTCTGGCTGCCCTACGACAACGGCCTGCGCCCGGAGCCGCTGATCGCCGCGGGCGCGCTGCTCACCTGGTGCTCGATCGAGCGCGCCATCGCCACCGGCAGGCTCCTCCCGGCCGCGCTGGGCGTGCTGATCGCCGCCTTCTCGCTGGCCGCCGGGCCGACCGGGCTGATCTGCCTGGCCGCGCTGCTCGCCGGTTCCCGCCCCGCGCTGGTGGTGCTGGTCCGCAAGGTGCGCGGCTCGAACCCGGTCGGCCGGGCCGGCACCGCGCTGCGCTACCTCGCCTACGGCGCGCCGATCCTGGCCGCAGGCACCGCCGTGCTGGTGGTGGTCTTCGCCGACCAGACGCTGGCGACGGTGCGCGAGGCCACCCGGGTGCGCACCGAGGTCGGGCCGAACGTGGCCTGGTTCGACGAGCGCACCCGCTGGGACTCGCTGCTCATGCTCGCCCCGGACGGCTCGCTCGCGCGCCGCTTCGGGGTCCTGCTCATGCTGCTCTGCCTGCTGGTCTGCGTGCTGCAGGTGCTGCGCAAGAACGGCATCCCCGGCACCGCGCGCGGGCCGTCGGTGCGGATTCTCGGCATCGTCTTCGGCGCGCTGCTGCTCATGATGTTCACCCCGACCAAGTGGACGCACCACTTCGGCGTCTACGCCGGGCTGGCCGCCTCGCTGGCCGCGCTCGCCGCCGTCGCGGTCGGCGTGAACGGCATCAAACAGACGCGCAACCGCGCGCTCTTCGCGGCGGCGGTGCTCTTCGTGCTCGCCATCACCTTCACCGGCTCGAACGGCTGGTGGTACGTCTCCAGCTACGGCGTTCCGTGGTGGGACAAGGCGCCGCTGGTGGCAGGCACGGGGCTCTCGACGCTGTTCCTCGGGCTGGCCGGGGTCGCGCTGCTGGTCGCGGCATGGGCGCACTACCGCGCCCCGTTCCGCCCGGCGGGCGCGCCCGGCCGGTTCGACCGGCTCGCCGCGGCGCCGCTCACCGTCGCGGCGGCGCTGCTCGTGCTCTTCGAGGTGGCCTCGCTGCTCAAGGGCGCGGCCGGGCAGGCGCCCGCCTACAGCATCGCGCTCTCCAATGCCCGCGCACTGGCCGGGCAGCCCTGCGCGCTCGCCGACGAGGTGCTTGTCGAGACCGACACTCCCGATTCGGTGCTGCTCCCGATCACCGGCAGCGCCGCCGACGGCCTCGCCGCGAAGAACACCGGCTTCACCCCGGACGGCGTCGCGGCCGACCTCACCGCGGATGCCGAGGAGACCTCGAGCGGCGGCGCCAACTCGGTGGACGGCGGCGCCGAGAACAAGACGACCAACACGACCGGGGCGGGCACCGGCGGCGGCGTCTCCGACCGGACCGGGATCAACGGCAGCACCGTGGCGCTGCCCTTCGGCCTCGACCCCGCTCGCACCCCGGTGCTCGGCAGTTTCC
Organism: Nocardia asteroides; assembly: GCF_021183625.1. Lineage (NCBI taxonomy): Bacteria > Bacillati > Actinomycetota > Actinomycetes > Mycobacteriales > Nocardiaceae > Nocardia > Nocardia asteroides. Next base: position 4,076,033 of record NZ_CP089214.1, on the reverse strand, counting down.
AGGACGGCGTGCAGCAGCAGGCGTCGCTGACCACCGAGTGGTACGGCCTGAACCTCGGCGACAGCATGCGCCACGACCCCGCCTACCGGACGCTTGTGATCACCGCGGCGGGCCGGATCCGCTCGGTCGACGCCGACGGCATCGCCACCTACGGCTCCGACCTGAAGCTGGAGTACGGGGTGCGCGACGGCGATTCGGTGCGCCCGCTCGGCTCGGTGCTTCCGCTCGACATCGGGCCGTCGCCGTCCTGGCGGAACCTGCGGGTGCCGCTGGACGGGATCCCGATGGAGGCGAACGCGGTGCGGCTGGTCGCGGTGGACAACGACATCACCCCGAAGCAGTGGCTCGCCGTCACCCCGCCCCGGCTGCCCGAGCTCGCGACGCTGAGCAGCGTCGTCGGCACGGCCGACCCGGTGCTGCTCGACTGGCACGTCGGGCTGGCGTTCCCGTGCCAGCGGCCGTTCGACCACGCGCACGGGGTCGCGGAGGTGCCGCGCTGGCGCATCCTGCCGGACCGGGTCGGCTCGGACGCCTCCAATGCCTGGCAGGACGATATCGGCGGCGGCCCGCTCGGCTGGACCGGGCTGCTGCTGGACGCGCAGACCGTGCCGACCTACCTCGACAACGACTGGGGCCGGGACTGGGGTGCGCTCGAGCGCTTCACCCCGCTCGACCCGGCCGCGGTGCCCGCGACGGTCTCGGTCACCGAGGTGACCCGGTCGGGGCTCGCGGCGGAGGCACCGATCCGGGTGCGGTAGCGGGGGCAAAACCGTTGCCGGAGCGAACGTTCCACACAGGGTGCGAAGGCTCCGGTGACACTCCCGCTACCGTCCTGGCAGGTCGCCGGGCAGGGTTTCGCATCTTCGCAGCCGCGCGTCGGATTGCCCGGCGAACTTCCGAATGGATACGTACCCTGACCCGTATGACCACGGAATTCGATGACATGGAGCTGCGCGACCTCGTCGGATTGCTGAACGAGGAGGAGCAGCGCGAACTGCGCCCCGCCGTGCTGCGGATGCTGTCCAAGCTCCCTCCCCAGGAAGTACTCCGCAGGGAATTGGGGCGGCGGTTGACCAAGGTCTAGCCACTGCGCGCCCGGTTGCCCCGGCACTCCGAGCGAACCGACGAAGGCCGTCGGGGAGGCGCTGAACCAGCGCCGCCCGACGGCCTTCGTCGTGTCGGTACCTACCCCGTCGGCGGCCGCGCGGGGCGGCCGCCGAATACCGCGGGTGCTACTGCGCGAACACCCGCAGCGGGCCCGGGGTCCAGAGCCCGGACCGGCTCACGGTGCCGGTCCGCAGCTGCGCCGGGACCGCCGAGCGGTACTGGTCGTAGCGCTCCAGCGAACCCCAGTCGCGGGCCCAGTCGTTCTCCAGGTAGGTGGGCACCGTGGTGGAGCGGGCCAGCATCTGCGAGAAGCCGAGCGGGCCGCCGAACTCCTGGGCCTGCCAGGTGTTCGTCGAGCTGATCGCCAGCGGCCGGTCCGGCAGGATGCGGTAGTTCGGCACCTCGGCGACGCCGTACTCGTGGTCGAACGGTCGCTGGCAGGGGAACTGCAGCCCGACCGCCCAGTCGAGCAGAATCGGCTGTTCGCGGCCGAGGTAACCGTTCAGCGAGCGCAGCTCCGGCATCCGCGGCGGGGTGAAGGCCAGCCACTGGTCGCCGATCAGGATCGGGTCGTTGGCCACGATGCGCACCGCGTCGGCCTCCGGCGCGATCTCGTCCAGCGGCACCCGCAGGTTGCGCCAGGACGGGAACGGGCCGATGTCGCGCGGCAGGTAGGTGCCGAGCTGCGCCACGGTGCCGTCCGGCTGCCGCTTGCCGTAGTCGACGGTGAGCGACTGGCCGTACTTCATGGCGCCGGTGTCGTCGTAGGAGAGGATCCGGCCGGCCGCGGTGATCACGACCAGCGGGCGCTCCGCCGAGCGCGGCGCCAGCTGGTACCAGCTGGAGGTCAGGTTGGCCGGCTGCTGCACGCCCTCCTGGTAGCTGCCGAGCACCGGGGTGCTCGCCGGGTCGAGGCCGTAGGGCAGCGCGACGGTGCTGCCGTTGACGCCGAGCGCGCCCTGGCCGCCGCCGGTGCCCGCGCTCTCGCCCTCGGCGAAGGCGGCGCCGACCGACTGGGTGGAGGTGTTGCCGGTGCCCGGCTTGACCTCGACGCTGTCCGCGGAGAGGTCGTCCGGCACGCCGTTCGGGTCGAAGCCGACCGGGTTCGCGCCCGCCAGCGGGTCGGTGGCCGGGTTCGCCGGGTCGGTGATCGGCTCCAGCCTGCCGCCGTTCGGGTCCGGCTCGACCAGCACGTCGTTGGCAAGGCCGCAGGTATCGCCGCTCAGCGCGTCGATATTGCCACGGGCCAGCGAGTACCCCGGGTACTGCGAGACCGCGCCCTTCGCCAGCGACCCCACCTCGATCAGCACCATGAGCGCGGCGACGACGGTGAGCGGGATCGCGGCGAACCGGCGGACCCGCTGCCCGCGCGCGGAGCGCGGCGAACTCGGCGGCTTGGCGTACCCCTCGCGCAGCGAGAGCCAGGCCACCAGCGCCAGCGCGGCGCCGAAGAGCACAAGCATGAGCGTGTTGGACTGGAAGCCGGAGAGCGAGATCCGCTTGTCGAACCACGGGACGCCGAAGCTGGAGACGTACCAGTAGCCGTTGATCCCGGAGAACGAGATCGCCAGCACGAACAGCAGCCCGGCCAGGAAGATCGCCCGGTTCTTCCGCGCCCGCAGCGCCGATGCCGACACCGCGACCGCGGTGACCGCCGCCAGCGAGCCCGCGATCCCCGCGTACGCGCCGAAGTGGTGCGTCCACTTGGTCGGGTTGAACATCATGAAGAAGATCGTCCCGAAGACGATGCCCATGAGCCGCCAGGTCGGCGCCGCCGCGATGCCGGGCACCCGGCGCCTGCGCAGCAGCACCAGCATCGTGGTGAAGAGGCAGAGCAGCATCACCAGGAAGGCGAAGCGGCGGGAGAGCGAGCCGTCCACCGTCTCCACGAACAGGTAGTAGTAGCGCAGGTAGTCCTCGTACCAGGCCAGGTTCGGGCCGGTGGCCTGGCGCACCCGGTTCGCCTCCTGGATGCCGGCGAAGGTCTGGTCGCTGTAGACGACGGTGAGCACGAGCAGCCCGGCGGCCGCTATCGGCGCGAGCAGCGCGGCGGTCGCGGCCAGGCTGCCGCCGAGCCTGCGCCTGGAGCGCACCGCGATCCGGACCATCGGGCGGATGCCGGCGAGCAGCGCGGCCACGCACATGAGCCCGGTCGGCGCGGCGGCGAGGGTGAAGGCGGCGATGAGGATCGCGATGGCGGCGGGCAGCAGCCTGCCGGTGGCCACCGCGCGCTCGATCGAGACCCAGGTGAGCAGCGCGCCGAGCGCGACGATCGGCTCCGAGCGCAGGCCGTTGTCGAACGGCAGCCAGAAGGCGAGGAAGACCAGGCCGCCGGTCCACAGCGCGACCCGGCTGGTCCGCACACCGCGGCCGAGGCGGGGCACCACCTCGCGGCTGATCACCATCCAGCAGAGGACCGCGCAGAGCAGCGCGGGCACCCGGACCCACGGGCTTGCCGTCGAGATCTCGGAGAAGACCTGGATGACGTAGTAGTACCAGCCGAACGGCGCCTCGGGGACGCCGAACCAGCGGAAGTAGTTGGCCATGTACCCGGCGTCCGGGGCCACCCGCACCATGCTCAGGATGTAGCCGTCGTCGGAGGTGTTGGCGCCGATGAAGTGCCAGACCACGAGGGTGCCGATCACGGCGCCGTCGGCGAGGGTCGGCTTCAGCCAGTTGCGCGGCAGGAAGCGGCGGTGGCCGCGGCCGTCGCTGCCGTCCAGCCTGGCCAGCGCGCCGAGCGCGAGCAGCGTGAGCAGCACCGCGCCGATCATCGCGCTCAGCTTGATCCAGGTGGGGCTGGTGCTGAACCTGGTGTCGACGTCCATGTCGAAGGAGAGCCCCGCCGGGACGTCGCCGCGCAGGTCGGTGAAGACGCCGACCACCTGCGGGCGCAGGTCACCGGTGAGCGTGCCCCCCACCGGCTTGCCCTCCGGCGTGAGCAGCCCGTCGAACACCGCCGTGGTGGCGTCGATATCCGAGCCGATCACGATGGTGCCGCACTCGCCCATGCGGGCGCGCTCCGCCGTCGCGACCACCGCGTTGCGGTCGATCACGTCGACCGCGGTCTCCGAGACCCGCACGAAGAGCGACTCCAGCGCGGCCCCCGTCCCCTGCGGCGGCGCCGTGGCCAGCAACATCCCGCCCTGCGGCGGCAGCTGCTCCACCGCGGAGCACGGAATCGTTGCCCGCAGCTCCAGCGGCACCTGCGACATCAGCGGCGCCTGCACGCTCTCCACCGCCCCGCCCTGCGGCCACTGCAGCGCCGCCGTCGTCTGCGTCACCGGCAGGAACGGCGTCGCCAGCGCCAGCAGCGCACCGAGCACACCGGCGATCAGCGCGATCAGGCGCGCAATGCGGTAGTCCTGCGGCGCGACCTGGGGCGCGGCGGGGGGCTTCGTCAACACAGCGGTAGCGGGGTCGGGCACGGTTGGCAATGCTAACCGCCCGCGTGTCGGCGCGGGCGCGCGCTCGCCCCCTGAATGCCGGGGTTGTCCACAGGGGGCGCGGGCTGGGGATGAATCAGCACCGGTACTCGCGGGCCAGGGCAGGTATGTGGCGGGAGGCTTCCGCCATGTCGGCGGCGTAATCGCGGAGGTTCACGCCCGCGGCGACCCTCCATCTCAGCGTTTCCGCCCCACCATCTTCAGATTTGTGGCCACCGCGGTCGTATAGCTTTCGGCCGCACGAGCTGCCGTCTGTTCGAGTGCGCTCAAGCCGTCGCGAATGTCGTCCAATGCCGTGGCCCAATCGTGGTGCGCCTCCGTGTACGCGTCGGCGGCGACGCCGGACCAGCCGGCCGAGAGCCCTTGGACCCGCTGCTCCAATTCTGCGAGGTGGCCGGAGAGGAAGTCCTGGTAGCCATGCAGCTTCGCTGTGAGATTCCGGAGTTGCTCCGGATCGACCGAGTATCCACCGGCCATCACGGCACATCCAGGTTCAGCAGATTCATGCATGCCCCGGATTCGTCTTCCTGTGCCCGGTAGTTCTCGGCCGTGACGCCGAGCTTCTCGGCCAGTTGCAGGAGTTCCTCCCACACCCGGACCGCACCGGCGTGCATGTCACCCCAACCGGCTTCGTAGGACTGAGCCGCCGCACCCCGCCAGGAGTTCATCAGCATAGATACCTCGCGGTCCAGCGAATTCGCACCGTCACGGAGCTCGGTCGCGATCCGGTAGGCGAAGCGGCCGACGGCGGCAACCTCTTCCGGCACCACAGCGAACCCGTCATGGTCGGCCATCGATCCCCCCAATTCGCCGGTCCCGGGGCGATACTACCGCGCGACACTCCGGAGAGGCCGGCCTCGAGACGAGATACCTCACGGAGCGGACGCGATCTCCACCCGCATCTCGTCGGCGAGGGTTTCGAAGCGCACGACCGATCCGCCGATCGTCAGAACCATCCCGGCGACCCGGCCGTCGGGCAGAAGCACCTCCTCCGCTCTTTCGATCGGAGCCCCGATCATCCGCGCATAGGGGGCCGACGAACTGACGTCGAAAGCGGTGTACTTCCCGTATTCCGCCACATACTCGACATTCTCGGGCGACAACGGGCTCTCGAACGGATCGACCCAGCGCTCGCGCTTCACTCGAAGTTCCGAGCCGTCGCTGCCGGAGTCGAACAAGAACACGTCACCATCCGCCAAGGTGAACTCGATCGCGCCTTCCTGCTCATCGACGGCCCCCTCGAAGACGTAGTGGATACGCCGCAACGCGGTGACAACCTTGCCGACCAGAAGCGGACCGAGCACGCCCGCACCGGTACTCATTGGGGAACCGCGGATTCGAACCACGAGTTCGGGCCCGTCATGGGGTAGCACGTGACGAATTCGCCGTCGCCCTTGGTTATCAGCAAGTCGTTCCCCTTACGGTAGAACCAGTAGTCACCGCCGCCTCCGGAATCCGGGTAGTACGGGCCGCTGCGCACCTCATCGGGCGTGCTCCTGACCTCTTCGAAGTGCTGGCGTAGCCAGACCCGGACCGTGGGATCTCGCGGGTCGAGCCCGAAATCCTCGGCATGTTTGCCGATCTTCTTACCGAACTGTCGCTTGTCGATATGCATCGGCGGGCCCTTGGCGCCCTCCTCGTCTGCCGACCCGGCGGAACTACCCGAATCGCTCTCCGCCAGTTCCGCGACCGGGCGAGAGTTGATGTCGTCCGTGATCCGTCCCGATTCGCCGAGATCCTCGGCCGAGAAGCGCTCGATCGCGATACGGCGTTCCGCTCCCCATGCGTGAACGTCGTCGACCGCGAGATTCGAGAAGGCGGTTGCCGCGGCAGCTGAGATTCCAGGGCGGAATCGTACTTCCAACATCGTCCGATGTGTGAACAGTTCGACCCCGCCGAGCGCAGCGGCATTCGCCAGGATCAAGCGGGGCAGCCGACCCTCGCGGTACGCGACGACGTCCTTCGAATGCTCCGCGCAGAATTCCGCGAGCTGGGCGACGCGACGACTACAGCTCCGGATCACCGCTACGAGGTCGTCGATGTCGTCGCCGGCGGCGCGAGCATCGTCGGAATCCACCTCGCGTACCAGGGACGATGCCGTGAAGAGGTCGTCGGTGAAGACGACGTCGCCCGTATCTCGCCACGCTCTGCAGAGCGTCTCCAGTTCTTCCTTATCGGCGTCGCTCACCAGCGGGCCCACCAGATCTGCGAAGCCGACGCCGTTGTCGATGACGCCGTAACCGTCGCCGATGCCGGTGTTCATCGAGCCGGGCGGGGTCAGGCCTCGCTCGGCAGGCAACTCCGGTCGCACCGGCGCCGCCGGTTTGGGCGGATGAACCGCCTGATAGTCGGCGAACGCCTGGTTGTAGCCGACGACAACGAGGAGCGCCGCGTAGTGGTCGAGCGCGGGAATCACCGACCGGTAGACAAAAGCGAAGAGCTCGTCAGCAGCGGCATCGTGCCTCCCGCCCCACTCCCGTCCCACCCGGTCGGAGCCGGCGGCACGCGTCGATGCGGCCACGATGGCTGTCAGATTCTCGAAGTGCCCTGCCAGCAGCTGGGCGGTACGAAGGCATCGGTTACTGCATTCGTAGAAGACTTCCGGCTCGCCGTCCATTCCCCCCTCGTCTCAGCGCCCGCCGCTGCCGCATCGACCGAGTAACTCTCGGCCGTTCAGCACCGTCCGGATGCAACAGACCCGGTCGGCAAGAAGCGCCGTCGTCCCCCAGCCGCCGATGCTACCGCGCGACACCGGAAAGATGACGGCCCCTGATACACGTGCGGGGGCGCGGAGATGGAAAGCTGGGGGTATGACCAAGGTGAATCTCGAGACCAACCACGGGCCCATCGTGCTGGAGCTGGACGAGGCCAAGGCGCCGGAGAGTGCGCGCAACTTCGTCGAGTACGTGAAGGCCGGGCACTACGACGGCACCATTTTCCACCGCGTCATCCCGGGCTTCATGATCCAGGGCGGCGGGTTCGAGCCGGGTCTGCAGCAGAAGCCGACCCAGGCCCCGATCCAGAACGAGGCGGGCAACGGGCTGAAGAACCTCAAGTACACCGTCGCCATGGCGCGCACCAACGATCCGCACTCGGCCACCGCGCAGTTCTTCGTGAACGTGTCGGACAACGACTTCCTGAACCACTCCGCGCCCGCGGGCCAGGGCTGGGGCTACGCGGTGTTCGGCAAGGTCGTCGAGGGCACCGAGGTGGTAGACGCGATCGCGGGCGTCGCCACCGGCAGCGCGGGCCCGCACCAGGACGTGCCGAAGACGGACGTGGTCATCCAGAAGGCCACCCTCGTCTGATCGAGCTACCCGAATCGGCCCGCCCCGGAATCCCGGTGGCGGGCCGATCGTGTCAGAGCGGGAGCAGGTGGTGCTTGCGCGGGCTGGGCGCGACCTTCTTGTCCGCCAGCAGTTTCAGCGCCTTGCGCAGCTCCAGCCGGGTCGCCGACGGCTCGATCACGGCGTCGACGTAGCCGCGCTCGGCCGCCACCCACGGCGTCGCCATGGTGGCGTTGTAGAAGTCGATCATCTGCTGCCGGATCGCGGCGCGCTGCTCCTCGGGAGCCGCGGCGATCTGCTTGCCGCCGATCAGGCTGACGGCGCTCTCGGCGCCCATGACGGCGATCCGCGCGGTCGGCCAGGCCAGGTTGACGTCGGCGCCGAGCTGCTTGCAGCCCATCACGGCGTAGCCGCCGCCGTACGCCTTGCGGATCACCACGGTCACCTTGGGCACGCTGGCCTCGACGAAGGAGAAGAGGAAGCGGCCACCGCGCTTGATCACGCCGATCTTCTCCTGCTCGACGCCGGGCAGGAAGCCGGGGGTGTCGACGACGAAGACCAGCGGCAGGCCGTAGGCGTCGCAGATCCGGACGAAGTGCGCGGCCTTGTCCGAGGCGCGGGCGTCAAGCGCGCCCGCGTAGACCATCGGCTGGTTCGCCACCACGCCGACGCTGCGGCCGTCCACCCTGGCGAAGCCGGTGATGACGTTGCGCCCGGCCGAGGCGCCGAACTCGTGGAAGTCGCCGTCGTCGAAGATGCGCAGCAGGATGTCGTACATGTCGTAGCCGGCGTTGTCGGAATCGGGCATGATCGCGTCCAGCTCGCGGTCACCGGCGGTGACCTCCGGCTCCAGCCCCGGGTTCACCACCGGCGGCCGCTCGGTGCAGCTGGTCGGCAGGAAGCCGAGGTAGCGGCGCACCCACTCGAAGGCGGCCGGCTCGTCCTCGGCGACGTGGTGGATATTGCCGTACTCGGCCTGGCTGTGCGCGCCGCCGAGCTCCTCCAGGCTGACATCCTCGCCGGTGACCTCGCGGATCACCTTCGGCCCGGTGACGAACATGTACGCCTCCTCGGTGGCGACCACGACGTCGGTGTTGATCGGCGCGTACACCGCGCCGCCCGCGCACTTGCCGAGAATCATGGAGACCTGCGGCACCAGCCCGGAGAGCGGCTCCTGCCTGCGGCCGAGCTCGGCGTACCAGGCCAGCGAGGTCACCGCCTCCTGCACCCTGGCCCCGCCGGAGTCGTTGATGCCGACCACCGGGCAGCCGACCTTGGCGGCGTACTCCATGAGGTGGGTGACCTTGCGGCCGAACATCTCCCCGACCGACCCGCCGTACACCGTCTGGTCGTGCGAGAACACCGCCACCGGCCTGCCGTCGACCAGGCCGTGCCCGGTGACGACGCCGTCGCCGTAGAGCGCGTCCGGATCGCCCGGCTTGCGCACCAGCGCGCCGATTTCCACGAAGGTGCCCGGATCGACCAGCATGCCGATTCGATCCCGCGCGCTCGGAATCCCCTTCTTCGCGCGCTTGGCCACCCCCGCTTCACCCGCCGGCTCCTGCGCCAGCTCCAATCGCTTGCGCAGGTCGGCGAGTTTCTCGGCGGTAGTGGTCACTAGTCCCCTTTCGACTTCTCGATGACGTCGAGCCGGGCGCTGAGGTCGGCGCCGATCCGGCCGACCCGCGGCTCGTCGATGATCTGCAGGTGATCGCCGGGGATCTCGATGACGTCGAGGCTGGAGAGGTACTCGCCCCAGCCGCCGTTCGGCTTGCGCTCGGCGTAGCGCGGCTCCAGCTCGATCATGCCGTCGTGGTAGCGGTCGGCGAGGTAGAGCACGACGTCGCCGTCGTACCGGATCGGCTGCATGCCCGCCAGGTGCCTGCCCTCGACCCAGGAGGTGCGCTGGTGCTCGAGCACGCCGCCGGGGATCTTGGCGCCGCTCAGCTTGATGAGCTGGCTGACGATCGTGTACTGCTCGTCGTCCGAGGCACTGGCCAGCTCGCGCAGCTGCTCCTCCGGCAGGTCGCCGTCGACGCCGTAGGTCTTGCGGGCGAACTCCTGGTAGCGCTGGATGCGGCGCACCCGCTCGTCCGGGCTGTTGTCCTCCGGCTCGGCCGGGATGGCCAGGTCGATCAGCCCGACCAGCCGGACGTCGGCGCCCTCGTCGCGCAGCAACCTGGCCACCTGCAGCGCGAAGACCGCGCCGAGGGACCAGCCGTACAGCACGTAGGGGCCGTTGCCCTGGATCTTGCGCAGCTCGGGCAGGTACTGCCGGGCCCGCTCCTCGATGTTGCCCTCGACCCGCTCGAAGCCGTACATCGGCGTCTCCGCGGGCAGCCGCCTGAGCAGCGGCTCGTAGACCAGGGTGTTGCCGCCGGAGGGGTGGAAGACGAAGACCGGCACCGCGGCCGAGCCCTCGGTCCTGGTGCGCAGCGGACGGATGAAGCCGTCCACGTCGGCGCCGGTGTCCTGCAGGTTCCGCACCACATCGGCGAGCTGCTCGATGCTCTCGCAGTCGAGTACGTCGTCCACCGTGACCTCGGCCTTGACCCGCTCGGTGAGCCGGGTGGCCAGCTTCTCGGCGGTGTCCTCGTCGAGAATCGGCAGGGTGTCGAAGATGCCGCCGGGGGACTTGCCGGTGACCAGGGCCCAGGTGGCGTAGGTGAGCCGCTCGGCGGCGTCGCGCGGAGGCACGCCTTCCTCGTCGGAGCCCGGGTCGGCGGGCTTGTTCGCCTGCGCCGGGGCAGGCGCGGCGGCCTGCTTCGGCTCGGCAGCCGGACTCGGTGCGGCTTCGGCGGCGGCAGCCGCCGGGGTGGAGCCCGCCTGCTCCGCGGCGTCCGCGGCGTCGGCCGCGCGTGCGGCCGTGTCCGCGGCGGAGGCCGTCACCGGCGGCATCTCGGTCGGCGCGGTCTGCGCGGGCGGGGGCACCGCGGCGAGCGGATCCTCCCCCGCCTCCAGCGCGGCCCGCGCGGCGGCGACGAAATCGCCGCCGACCTCGAGCTCACCCTCGCCTGCGGCCTGCCGGTCGGCGATCGCCTGCACCTCCTCGCGGTGCTCGATGGCGTAGTGCAGCACCTTGCCGACCTCGTGCAGGCTGGCGTCGCGCACCGCGGCCAGCTGCAGCTGCGGGATGTCGAACTCGTACTCCACCCGGTTCTTGATCCGCATCGCCATGAGCGAGTCGAGCCCGAGCTCCATGAGCGGGATCTCCATGGGCAGGTCCTCGACCGCGTACCCCATGGACTCCGCCACGATGGTGGCGAGCCGGTCCTCCAGCGGTTGCGCCCCGCTCGGGTCCCAGCGGTCGCCGAAGCTCTCGACCACCTCGAGATCGGGCGCGGCGGCGGGCGCGGGCGCGAGCGTGTTCGCGGGCAGCGGCAGCCCGGAGGTGACGACGGCGTCCAGCACCAGCCGGAACCCGCTGCCCTCCTTCGCGTGTACCTGCACCGAGGCGCCGCCGGGGTGCGGGGTGAGCGTGGTGGTCAGCGACCCCGAGCCGGGCAGCGCGCCGTGCGCCTGCGCGGCGCCGAGCGCCGGATCGGCGAGCACCTGCGCGGCCGCGGCGGTGACCAGCGCGGCGGCGTCGGTGACGGCGCCCGCGGGCACCTCCCAGACGTGCCTGCCGTCCGGCAGCGCGACGTGCGCGCCGGGCATCCCGGCCGAGCCGGAGACCCGGATGGCGGCCTTCGGCCAGTACTGCTTGCGCAGGAACGAGGTGCGCGGGATGTCGCCGAAGCCGCCCGCGGGCAGCAGCGTCGCGAGGTTGACCCGGTGCCCGTGCACGTAGAGCTGGGCGAAGGCGCCGAGCACGCCCGCCGACTCGTCTTCCTTGCGCTTGAGCGTCGGGATCAGCTGGGCGTCGTGCAGCCCGGCCGCGAAGGTGGTGCCGAGCACCTGCATGAGCGCGACCGAGTTCGGCGCCAGCTCGAGGAAGGTGCTGTGCCCGGCGTCGACGGCGAGCTTGACGGCGTTGGTGAAGTACACGCTGTGCCGCATATTCTTCACCCAGTAGTCCTCGTCGTGCACCGGGTCGCTCCCGGCCCGGAAGAACTGCTCCTTGTGCACGGTGGAGTAGAGCCCGGCACGCAGCGCGGTCGGCTCCAGCCCGGCGAGTTCGGCGGCGAGCTCGCCGAGCAGCGGGTCCATCTGCGAGGTGTGGCCCGCGCCGCGGGTGGGCAGCACCCTGGCGAACTTGCCCGCCTCCTCGACCTTCGCCACGATCGCGGCGACCTGCGCCTGCGGGCCACCGACCACGGTGTTCGTCGGCGCGGCGTACACCGCGACCTCGACGTCCGGGTAGTCGCGCAGCAGGTCGGCGACGTCGGCGGCGCTCAGCTCGACGAGCGCCATGTTGCGCACGTCGTCGTCGGTGATCATGGCCTCGCCCTCGCCCATCAGGCGGGAGCGGGCGCAGATCACGCGCACCGCGTCCTCCAGCGCGAGACCACCCGCGATGTAGGCGCCTGCCACCTCACCCATGGAGTGCCCGACCACGGCGGCCGGCTCGGCGCCGTGCGCGCGCAGCAGCGCGGCGAGCCCGATCTGGATGGTGAAGATGCCGACCTGCGAGGTGCCGACGTCGTAGTCCTGGCCGTCGTCGAGGAGCATCTCCCGGATCGAGTACCCCGCCTCGTCCTGCACCAGCTCGTCGACCTCGTCGACGGTCCGGCGGAAGATGGCGTTCTCGGCGTAGAGCTGCTTGCCCATCTTGCGGTGCTGGGCGCCGAAGCCGGAGAACACCCAGACGGGGCCCTGCGCGGCGGGGGCGTCGGCGCTGAACACGCCGGGGCCCGGCTTGTTCGCGGCCAGCTGCCGCAGCCCGGCGACGGCCTCCTCGTGCGTCTTGGCCAGCACGACGCCGCGCGAGCGCCAGTGGCTCCGCTTGGCGAGCGCGCGCGCCACGTCGGCGAGCGGGGTGGCCTGCCCGGCCTCGGTCTCCAGCCAGTCCGCGAGCTCGGTGGCGGCGCGGCGGCGGCGCGAGGGGAGGTAGGCGGAGACCGGGAGGATGACCGGCAGCGGCTCGTCGCGCTCGCCGGTCCACTCGGCGGGCTCGGCCGACTCGACCAGGATCTCGGTGGCGGCGGCGATGACGTCGTCGCCGGTCGCGGCGGCGACAGCGGCATCGAATCCCGACGGCTCCGGCGCGTCATCGCCACCGGGAGCGGCGGCGCCGTTCCCGGACGGCACCGGGGCATCGGCACCCGACGGCACCGCGGCGTCGTCGTCCGCGGCATTGCCGGTCGCATCGGCGGTCAGGTCGTCCGCGGCATCGGCGGCGCCGACCGCGACGAGCGGCCGCGCGGCCACCGCGCCGGAATCCGCGGCCTGTGCCTGCGTCGCGGCCCCGGCGGCGGGCACGCCCTCCGGGGAGGTGTACTCCTGCAGCACGACGTGCGCGTTGGTGCCGCCGAAGCCGAAGCCGGAGACGCCGACGGTGGCGACGCCGCTGTAGCGCGGGAACGGCGTCGGCTCGTCGACGACCTTCAGGTGCGCCTGCTCGAACGGGATGTACGGGTTGGGCCCGGCGTAGCCGATGTTCGGCGGGAGCACATCGTTCTGGAACGCCATCAGCACCTTGGCCAGGCTGGCCGCGCCCGCCCCCGACTCCAGGTGCCCGAAGTTGGTCTTGGCCGAGCCGAGCAGCGCGGGCTTGTCGTCGTCCCGGCCGCGGCCGACCACCCGGCCGAGCGCGTCCGCCTCGATCGGGTCGCCGAGCAGGGTGCCGGTGCCGTGCGCCTCGATGTAGTCGACCGAGGAGGGCACGATGCCCGCGTCCCGGTAGGCGCGGCGCAGCACCTCGGCCTGCGCGTCCGGGTTCGGCGCGAGCAGGCCGTTGGAGCGGCCGTCGTTGTTGGTGGCCGTTCCCTTGACCACGGCGAGGATGCGGTCGCCGTCGCGCTCGGCGTCGGCGAGGCGCTTGAGCACCACGAGGCCGCCGCCCTCGGAGCGGACCATGCCGTCGGCGTCCGAGGAGAACGCCTTGATGTGGCCGTCCTTGGCGACCGCGCCGTTCCGGTCGAAACCGAGGTTGGCGAAGGGCGCGAGGATCATGTTCACGCCGCCCGCCAGCGCCAGGTCGGCGTCGCCGTCGCGCAGCGCGCGCACCGCCTGGTGCACCGCTACCAGCGTGGACGAGCAGGCGGTGTCGATGGCCACCGACGGCCCGGTGAAGTCGAAGAAGTACGAAACCCGGTTCGCGATGATGCTGCTGACGCTGCCCATGATGGCGTAGGCGTCGGCCGAGGCCGGGACGTTCGGGTCCCGCTCGCCGCCGAGCCCGAGCGCCGCGATGAGCTGGAAGTCGTTGCTGGAGGAGCCGACGAACACCCCGACCGGGGTGCCGCGCAGGTCGCTGGCCGGGATCCTGGCGTGCTCGAGCGCCTCCCAGGTGAGCTCCATCATGAGCCGCTGCTGCGGGTCGACCCGCTCGACCTCGATCGGCGACATGGCGAAGAACTCCGCGTCGAAGCCCTTCACCACCTCCTGGTCCAGGTAGCCGCCGAGGCTGTTGCTCTCTGCGACGGCCTGCGCCACCTCGGGCTCGCCGAGGAACTCGGACCAGCGGCCATCGGGCAGCTCGCGGATGGCGTCGCCGCGGTTGATGATGAAGTCCCAGGTCGACTCCGGGGTGTCGCCGGCGCCGGGCAGCCGGGTGGCGAGCCCGACGATCGCGACGTCGTGCGCCGCGCCGGGGCGGTACGAGGTGTAGAAGGCGTCGTCGGTGGTCTCGGCGGGCGCCTCCTGCTCGCCGTTGACGATCCGCTCGGCCAGCGAGGCGATGGTCGGGTGCTGGTAGACCACGGTGGCGGTGAGCAGCACGCCGGTGAGTTCCTCGATGTCGCCGCCGAGGGCGAGCGCGTCGCGCGAGGCGAGGCCGAACTCCTCCATCGGGCGGTCGACCGTGATCTGCTCGACCGGCTGGCCGGTGGCCTCGGCGACCCAGTTGCGCAACCATTCCCGCAGTTCGGTGACGGAGATGTCGGGCCGCTCCGCATTGCCTGCCTGCGGGTCGGTGTTGCCCTCGTTGTCAGCCATCAATTCCTCAAGCTACTCGGGTGCGTGCGTCGCACCGGGCGAACGCCGGAATCGAGCAGTGCACCGAGGCTCCGGCATACGGGGACGATTCCCGGCGCCGCTCGGGCGCCGGGAATCCGTGCTCACTCTTCGTCTGGCGCGTCGGGGAAGGCCTGCTGGGTGTAGCCACCCCGCAGCGTTCCCTCCAGGTAGGCGGCCTTGCAGGCGCGCCGCGCGATCTTGCCGCTCGAGGTGCGCGGGATCGATCCCGCAGGCACGAGCAGGACATCGCGCACGGTGACGCCGTGCCGCTGCGCGACCGCCGCGCGCACCGCGTCGGCGATCGGCTGCGGATCGGCCTTGCCCGCGCCGGGACCGCGCTCGCCGACGATCACCAGCTGCTCGGAGCCGTCGTCGGCGTCGAACTTCAGCCCGGAGGAGTTCTGTTCGAAGACCACGGCGGGCAGCTGGTTCGCCGGCACCGAGAAGGCGGCGACGAAGCCGGGGCGCAGCTGGGTGCTCGCCTCCTGCGCCGAGTGCTCCAGATCCTGCGGGTAGTGGTTGCGGCCGTCCACGATCACCAGGTCCTTGACCCGGCCGGTGATGTAGAGCTCGCCGTCGAAGTAGACGCCGTAGTCGCCGGTGCGCATCCAGTCGGCGTCCTTCTCGGTGCCGTCGGCCCTGCTGTCACCCGGCTGCCGCTCGCCGACCCGGTTGCGGAAGGTCTTGGTCGTCTCCTCCTCGCGACCCCAGTACCCGATGCCCATGTTCTCGCCGTGCAGCCAGATCTCGCCGACCCGGCCGTCCGGCAGCTCGGTGCCGACACCGCTCTCCACGGTGTCCGGGTCCACGATCACGGCCCACTGCGAGCGCGCGACGTAGCCGCAGCTCACCTGGGCGATGGCGTTCTCGTTGGCGGGCTCGACGCGGACCATGCGGCCCGCGTTCAGCTCGGTGCGGTCGACGTAGCTGACCTTGGCCTCGTCCTCGTGCTTGGTGGCCGAGACGAAGAGCGTGGCCTCGGCCATGCCGTAGCAGGGCTTGATCGCCGTCTTCGGCAGGCCGTAGGGCGCGAACGCCTCGTTGAACTTCTTCATCGAGGAGGTGGTCACCGGCTCGCTGCCGTTGATCAGCCCGATCACGTTGGAGAGGTCGAGCGTTTCGCCGCTCTTCGGCAGGCCGCGGGCGGCGGCGTGCTCGAAGGCGAAGTTCGGGGCGGCGGCGAAGGTGCCCGCCCCGTCCGAGACCGCGGCCAGCTCCTTGATCCAGCGGTACGGGCGCCGGACGAACGCGCTCGGCGACATGATGGTGATGAACTTGCCGCCCACCGCGGGCAGGATCACCGTCAGCAGCCCCATGTCGTGGAAGAGCGGCAGCCAGGTGACGCCGCGCGAGCTCATGTCGAGCTTCAGCGCGTCCACCATCTGCAGCACATTGGTGCCGACCGCGCGGTGCGTGATCTCCACGCCCGCCGGGGTCCGGGTGGAGCCGGAGGTGTACTGCAGGTACGCGATGTCGTCGATGTCCAGTTCCGGCCGCACCCAGCTGTCGCCGACGCTGTCCGGGATCGCGTCGACCGCGATGATCCGGGGCCGCTGGGCGGCGGGCAGCGACCGGAAGAACTGGCGCACGCCCGCGGCCGACGAACTCGCGGTGAGGATCGCCGACGGCTTGCAGTCCCCGAGCACGGCGTGCAGCCGGTCGGTGTGACCCGGCTCGTCCGGGTCGAACAGCGGCACCGAGATGTTCCCCGCGAAGATCGCGGCGAAGAAGGAGATCACGTAATCCAGCCCCTGCGGGGCCAGGATCGCCACCCGGTCGCCCGGGTTGGTCACCTGCTGGAGTCGGCCGGCCACCGCGCGCAACCGGACGCCGAACTCACGCCACGTCAGCTCGAGTGCCTCACCGTCTCGCTCGCGCGAGTAGTCGATGTAGCGGTACGCGAGCGTGTTCGCGTCGTTCCGCGTGTGCTTCTCGACGTGGTCGACCAGGGTGTGATCCAGGGGAATACGGATGTTCCCGGTCTCGTCCAGGTACTCGTCGAAAGTCGTTTCCATTCCTTCTTCTCCTCCGAGGCACAAACAGCCCGACGGCGAGATGCCGTTGATACCTGTGAGGCCCCGACTCGCTTTCGCCCGGCGGGCACTCCGTGTCCGAGCACCGGCGTGGCAGATTTCGTCGCGGTCTGCGCGGTGACCGCTAAAGGCTAGATGTACTCAAACCAGAGTCATGTTACAGAGAAGACCGGATCACTCTTCCCGCAGCAGCGGAATCACCGGTGCGAAGGCATCCATCTGGGTGGGGAAGATGCCGACGTAGGACAGGGCGGTGAGCTTCCTGACCCGGCGAATCTGCTCCGCGATCTCCTCGAACGTGCCGATGGCGACGTACGGGGAGTTCAGGATGTCCGCCACCGAGAGCTTGGTGTCCACCTCGAGGTCGGGGTGCAGCCCCCGCTCGATGGCGGACAGCGCCATCTCGGCGGTCTTCTCCCGATCGTCGGTGATGACGATGGCGGTGATGGCCCAGTTCAGCTCGATGTCGCCGAACCGGTCACCGGCCGCCTCCCGGATGAGCTCGACCTTCTCGATGGTCTTCTCCAGGGTGATCCCGGAGAGCAGACCCTTGCCGTTCTTGGTGGTGACCGGAACGACCGAGACGATGTCGGCGTGCTTGGCGGCCAGGCGGAGCATCTTCGGTCCACCGCCGCCGGTGCAGATCGGCGGGCGCGGACCCTGCCGCGGTCGCGGCGTGCCCTTGATGCCCTTGACCTGGTAATACTTGCCCTCGAAGGTGCACTCCCTTCCGCGCAGCAGCACGTCGAGGATGGTGAGCGCCTCGTCGAGCTTCGCCAGCCGCACGCCGGGAGAGTCGTACTCCAGCCCCGCGGCCAGGAATTCGTCCTGCTTCCAGCCGGCCCCGAGCCCGACCTCGAGCCTGCCCTTGGAGAGCACGTCGATGGTGGCCAGGTCCTTGGCCAGCACGACCGGGTGGCGGAAACCGTTGGCCAGCACCGAGGTGCCGAGCCGGATGCGCTCGGTGGCCTGGCTCAGCGCGCCGAGCGCGGCGATCGGGCCGATCTGGTCACCGAGGTGGTCCGGCACGACGAAGGTGTCGTAGCCGTACTCCTCGGCCTGCTGCGCGGTCTGCACGAACTTGCGCGCGCCGCCCTCCTGCTTGTTGCCCTCGCCCGCGGCCGCGAACCGGAATTTCCGCAGCGGCGTGCCCAGCGCGGTCAGCTCGGCTTCCGCGGCACGGGGCTCGGCGGTGGCCGGTGCTCCGGCTTGTGTCATGAACTCATGCTCCTCTGGGGCCAGGTGCGATCACCAGCGCACTTTACAGCGTCCCGCAAGCCCCGAGAACGGCTGCGGCCACACCGCTGGCCCGCACGCGAACGAGCACGGCGTGCTGCTGTGAGACCTCACGAATGGGGTGGTCGCGGAGCTCCGTCGATGAGCCCCGCCGCCCAGTTCACGGTCCACCCGGTGGCGGTGGTCCCGGAACCGTCGACGACGTACCCGTTGTAGAGGCTGTGTACCGGATTGCCGACGGCCCTGGTCAGCGTGAGCACGCTGCCCATGATGTTCACCGGGCTCAGCGCGTCGCGCGGGGCGTCGCAGATGAGGTCGCCGGGCGAGCACATGGTGTAGACGCGGCCCGCCAGTTCACCGAATCCGCCTTCCCGCGGGCCGGTCATGGTGATTCCGGGCACGTTCAGCCCCTTCAACGCCACCTCGGCGCCGACGCCGGGCGGCTCGGCGCCGATCGTGATGGCCGCGCCCTCGGTGTCGGGGGCCCGCCTGCCGTCCGCGATCAGCGTCACGCCGAGCACCAGCTTCGCCGGGACCGGGCCGTCGCCCGCGCCGATCTGCGCGGCGATGTCGCCCGCGATCACCGCGCCCTGGGAGAACCCGGCGATCACGTAGGAGGTGAGCGGGCAGCGCTCGTGCACCGAGGTGAGCAGGTCGATCGCGCGCGTCGTGCCCTCGGAGCGGCTGTTGTTGTAGGACTGCTGGCCGTCCGGCGGGAGCGCGATGGGGTTCGAGAACTGCGCGACGTACGGGACGGTGTAGACGTCGACCCGCTCGGCCGGGAACCGCTCCGCGATCGGGCCGGAGACGTTGATCATGAGCGACACCGGGTTCGCCGTCGGGTTGTGCGGGTCGTCGTTGCTGTTCGACTCCCAGGTGCCCGGGATCGAGAGGAACTGCACATCCGGGCAGTCCGCGGGCTGCGAAGCGGGCGGCTCCGGCGGGGTCGGCCCGGGGCCGGGCACCTTCAGCCGGCCGGCGAGCAGGTACCAGAGCAGCAGCGCCGCGATGACGATCAGCGCGACGACGAGCAGGAACACCAGGCACCCCGCCGGCCTGGACCGGCGGGGCGACGAACCGCGGCGTGCGCTCACGAGCAGTAGGTCTGCTTGGCGGTGTCGAGGTAGATCTTCCCGGCCTGCTCGACCGGCATCTTGGCCGGATCGAAGGACGGGTCGGAGCCTGCCATCGCGGAGACGAAGGTCATCAAATCCTGATCCGAGGCGCCTGCCGCGCTGCCCTGGCAGACGTAGGCGCCGATGCTGAGCGCGATGTCCGGGGTGGACGGGGTGATGCCCTTGGCGGCCAGCGAGTCGAGGAACTTCTTGTCCTTGTCGCCGAGCGTCGCGGTGTTCGCGGGCGGGACGGCATCGGTCGGCACCGGCTCGGGGCGCTCCGGGGATTCCGCGGCGGGCGGGGCCGAGACCTCGGCCGAGGGCGTCGCGCCCTGGTCCGGTGCCGGGGCGGCGGAGGTGGGCGCCTTGGTGGCCGCCGACGTGGTGGTGCCGGTCAGGGACGGGGTGCTCGACGCCGTCGAGTCGTTGTCACCGCAGGCCGCGAGCAAGCCGGTGGCGGCGAGCGCCACGGCGACGCCCATCACCTTTCCACGGGTCCGATGCATGAATTCTTGTCCTCTGGTCGGCGTTCGGGGGTCGGTCGCCCACCAGGCTAGCGGGCCGCGCCCGGACGCCGTTCAGATGCCGTGGATCTCGGGCCTCCCATCGCGCAGCGTGACGAAGCCGGCCTGGAAGTTCTGCTGGACCCCGCCGGGCACCGGGAACTCGTCGCTGATCGGGTAGCCGAGCCTGCCGTTCTCGTACCCCGCGTCCCGCCAGGCGTCCATGATCGGGCCGTTGCGTACGGCCCAGGCGCCGGAGAGCGGGCTCCAGTACAGGTTGCCGCCCTCGAACCGGGCGTACCTGCCGAGATCCTTCGCGGGCTGCTCCCCGTCGACGGGCAGCCCGACCGGGCTGTTCTCGAAGCCGAGCTGCGCGTACTTGCCGAGGATCAGCCCCTGCACCCGGTGCGGGCCGGTCGCCGCGCTGTAGTAGAAGGCCCCGTTCTCGAAGCTCTGCACCACTCCGTCCCGGCTCGGCAGCCGCACCTCCGGCCCGGCCGGGTAGCCCGCGGGGCCGCGCTCGAAGCCCTGCTCGCTCCAGGCGCCGAGGATGGCGCCGCGCACCACCTGGGCGCCGGTCTCCCGCGTCCAGTACAGCGAACCGTTCTGGAAGCTCTGGAACCGGCCGCGGCCGTCGATGAGCAGCTGCTCGTCGCCGGTGGGCAGCCCGAGCGGCTGCGGCCCGGCCGCGGCCGCCATGTACCCGCCCGCCAGCGCGCCGGCCACCGGGTGCGCCCCGGTGTCGGCGGCGAAGAGGACCCGGCCGGAGCGGAAGTCCTGCGCGACCCCGCCCGGCACCGGGTACTCGCCGGTCAGGCAGTCGCCGAGCCAGGGGTTGACCGCGGCCACCGGCTGGATCGCGCCGCCGGGCGCGCAGCCGGGCTTGTCGGCCTCGACCCCGACCGCGCCCGCCACCTGCGGCCAGGACTGCCGCATCTCGAAGTCCCAGTACGGCCAGGAGTGCGTGCCGGAGGCCCGGTAGTTGGCCTGCACCGGGATGTTCAGCCTGCCGAGCTTGTCGACGAAGTTCTGTGTGGTGAGCCGGGAGAGGATCTCCAGCCCGGTGCCCGCGTAGTTGGTGCTGATGCCGGGGATGGTGGAGACCAGGTCGTGCGGGCCGACGGCGCCGCTGCCACTGGAGACGTAGAGGCTGACCCCGCGCAGCTGCTCGGCGAGCAGGTACGGGTCGTGCTCCTGCCATCCGGGGTCGTTCGGCGGCCCCCACATGGCGTTGGAATCGAAGCCGCCCGCGTCCCGCATGGCGAACTGGATCGCCTGCGGCATGCCGAGCGTGGTGGTGGTCAGGAAGCCGGAGTAGGAGGCGGCGAACTTCGCGAAGCCGGGGTTGCGGCCGGTGAGGAACATGGCCGCGGTGCCGCCCATGGAGAGCCCGGCGATGGCGCGCGCGTTCGTCGCTCGCCACTGCTGCTCCAGGATCGGCGGCAGCTCCCTGGTCAGGAAGGTCTCCCACTGGTAGTTGTGCCCGTTGTCCGGGCGCACCCAGTCGGCGTAGAAGCTGGACTGGCCGCCGACCGGCAGCACGACGGTGACGTTCTTGTCGGCGTAGAAGCTCTCCGCGCCCGCGTCCTTGGTCCAGCCGGACTCGCTGTCGGTGGCGCGCAGCCCGTCCAGCATGAAGAGGACGGGGAAGGTGGCGTCCGGGCGGGCGTTCCAGTCCCTGGCCAGCAGCAGCTGCACCTGGGTCGGCGCGCCCATGGACGGCGAGTCGATCCACAGCGCGACCCGCCGGTCGTCCAGCCAGACCACCTTGCTCACCGCGGCCGCGCCCGCCGCGGCGGCGGGCTGGGCCGTGCTCACCGGGGTGGCGGCGGGGAGCAGCGTCAGCGCCGCGACGGCGGCAGCTGCCAGCAGGCGGATACCCTGCGGTCGCGCGCCAGTTGCCAGAGAGCGCGCACGCTCCCATTTTCGTCCCCTGGCGCCCCCAACTTTCCCTGCCACCCATCGTTTGTACCCCTCATACAGGGCTTTTCCCGGGACGACGCGCCAGCCGCAGACCGATGCTCAAGATTTGCCAGCATTATGCGGAGAGATCGCAGACTCCGTGAACGGCAGCGGCGCCGCCGCTTCCCGGAGGAAGCTGACGGCGCCGCGGCGTCGAACGGGGGTGGTGTCACCAACCGCCGGTGGCATCGAGGATGCCCTGGCGGGAGTTGAAGAGCTCGCCCTCCCAGTACTTCCACGAGTGCGTGCCCGCGGCCGGGAAGTTGAACGCGGCCGGGATCTTCAGCGAGCTCAGGCGGACCTGGAACGCGCGGGTGTTCACCAGCGAGAGCGCCTCGAGCGCCATCGCGTTACCGGTGTTGAAGACGCCGACCGCCGAGTTCGGGCGATCGAACTGACCCGGCAGGCCGGAGGCGGCCGAGATGTACATCGGCAGCCCCTTCAGCTGCGGCGCGAAGACGAAGGGGTCCATGCGCAGCCAAGCCGGGCTCCACGGGGCCGCCATCGAGTCGACGTTGAAGCGGCCCGCGTCCAGCATGGCGACGCGGATGGCCTCGCGCATGCCCGGCGCCGAGATGTTCAGGTAGCCGGAGTAGGACGCGGCGTACTTGAACTGATCCCGGTGGTAGGCGGCCAGCGCGAGGGCGGCGCTGCCACCCATGGAGAGCCCGGCGACCGCGTTGTTGGTCTTGGAGACGCCGTAACCCGCCAGGAAGTCCGGCAGCTCCTTGGTCAGGAAGGATTCCCACTTGTAGGTGGTCTTCTGACCGTTGGTGTTGCTCGGCGCGTACCAGTCGGTGTAGAAGCTCGACTGCCCGCCGACCGGCATGATCAGGCTGATGTTGTCGTTCTTGAACTGCTCCAGCGCATTGGTCTCGAACGACCAGGCGTTGCGGTCGTCCCGCGCCCGGAGGCCGTCGAGCAGGTAGAGCGCCGCGTTACCGCCGCGAGCCGCCCACTGCACCTGCACCTTGATCGGGCCCATCCCGGACGGGACCATGAGGTCCTCGACCCCGCCCGCCGGCGCCCGAAGCGCCGGGGCGGGAGCCGCCACGGCGGCGGTCGGGGCCGCAATGCCGGCGGCGACCGGCAGTGCTAGCGCCGCAGCGCCAACAGCCAGAATTCGCGCACGCCATCCCGTTTTGATCTTCTTCGGCGCGGCCGCCCTGCCGAAACGCATGAATTCTGCTCTCTTCCTGCTGTCGTGGCACGGCTCCCCGCCCCGGGCGGGGACCGCACCAGTGTTGCCTACGAGACGCGTGGCCCCGCGGGACCGGATCCCGACCACCGGCCCTGCGGAGCGCACTACAACGATCTGGTCACACTCGCGCTCGCTGGACGATATTCGACCTCGGAATCCTTCGCAAGATGGCGAGGTCGTTTACCCACCGGTTGGCGCTGTGATCGTGCGGAGACCATATCGCGTTCTCCGGTTGATGTCGTCGCTTGGTTCCGATTCGTTTCCGTTATCCACAAGAACGGCCACGCCACAGCGAATTTCGCGGTTATCCGGGGGCGGATGCGGGGGTTTCACTGTGACGAACCCCGCATGTTTCCGAATTCCGGGACGGCGGAAAAAGACGGACCGCCCGGCACCGTGATCGGTGCCGGGCGGTCCGGGAGCGGCGGTGTCAGCCGATATTCGCGGAGAGGTCGGGCAGCATTCGCTTCGCCTCCTCCGTCCAGTTCACCCAGTTGTGCACGCCGAACGTGGGGAACGAGTAGGTCGCGTTCCCGCCGCCGAGCGTCGCCATCCGTACCTGGAAGGCCCTGGTGTTGGCGAGCGCGAGCGCCTCCAGCCCCATCGCGTTCAGGGTGTTGAAGCTGGGGCCGTCGACCGCGGTCGGCAGGCCGCTACCGGCGGCGATGTAGAGCCGGGTGCCGTTGCGGACCAGCTGCGGCGCGAAGACGAAGGGGTCCATGCGCAGCCACTGCGGGCCCCACGGCGGCGCCATGGCGTCGACGTTGTAGCCGCCCGCGTCCAGCATGGCGACCCGGATGGCCTCGCGCATGCCTGGCGCCGAGATGTTCAGGTAGCCGGAGTACGAGCCGGCGAAGCTGAACTGGTCGGGGTGGTAGGCCGCGAGGGTGAGCGCGGCGCTGCCGCCCATGGAGAGCCCGAAGACGCCGTTGCGGGTCGAGCGGAAACCGAGCCGATCGCGCAGCGCGTTGCGCAGGTCGTTGGTGAGGAAGGTTTCCCACTGGTAGCGGTAGCTCTTGCCCGGCCCGGCCGCGAAGGCGTTCAGCGCGCCGGAGCCGGAGCTGGAACCGGTGCCGGCCGGAATGCCGACGAAGGTGCTCGGCGCATTCCAGTCGGCGTAGAAGCTGGACATGCCGCCGACCGGCATCACGACGTTGATGTTCGCGCCCGCCAGCATCTCCGCGACGGGGGTCTCGATTTCCCAGCCGTTCAGATTCTCGGGTGCGCGCATTCCGTCGAGCAGGTAGGCGACGCGGTTGGTGTTGCCGTCGGCCGCGCGCAGCACGCGCGACTTGATCGGGCCCATCCCGGAGTCGACCCAGAAGTCGAAGGCAGCCGGGTTGAACGCCGCCTGAGCAGGCGCGGCGGTATCGGTGACCGCGATCCCCATGGGTGCGAGCAGGGCCACTGCCAGCGCCACGCTCCACCGTCCGAGCCGGGAGCCGCGCGCTCCCGCACCGGCCCCACGTTTCCATCGCGCACTTCGCATTCGTCGAAACCTTTCGCTCTGGCGACCGGTTGGCAAATCGAAAGCTATCGAAACCGGCCCCTCATCGGGCACCGGGACACGTCATTGTCTCGCATAACGGACATGTGCGACCTCGGCGCAAGCTCCCGCTGTCTCCATCGGAAGCGCATGCCTCCATGTTGCTGGATAGTGATCCGAGCCACAACCGACGCACCCTGGCGCTACCGATTCGTTGCCGACCGTCCCGCGGACGCCCTCGGGACACAATCGCCGACGGTACCCGGCCGGGCGCGGCCGTGCCTACCCGGCTCTATCTGGGGCAGCGCCGCGATCACCCGATGCCCGCGGCGAGGTCGGGCAGCATCCGGCCCACTTCGGACTCCCAATTGCGCCAGGTGTGCACCCCGACGTTCGCGAAGTCGTAGGTGACGTTGGTGACCCCGACCGAATCCAGCCTGCCCTGGAACGCCCTGGTGTTCGCGGCCGCCAGGTTCTCCAGCGCGATCGCGTTCAGGGTGTCGAAATCGGCGCCGTCGGCGGGGACCGGACGGCCGTCGGCGGCCGCGATCCAGAGCCGGGTGCCATTCTCCCGCAACAGCGGAGCGAACGAAAAGGGATCCAGCCGCTGCCACAGCGCGCTGGCCGCCGGAGCCATGGATTCGATGTTGTAGCCGCCCGCGTCGACCATGGCGAGCCGGATGGCCTCGCGCATGCCGGGGGCATTGACGTTCAGCATGCCGCTGTAGGCGGCGGCGTAGGAGTAGCGCTCCGGGTGGAACGCCGCCAGCGCCAGTGCCGCGCTCGCGCCCATGGAGAGCCCGATGACGCCGTTGCGCGCGGTGGCGAAGCCGTAGCGGTCGCGCAGCGCCTCGGGCAGCGCGCCGGTGAGAAATGTCTCCCACTGGTAGCGGTAGCTCTTCCCCGGGCCCGGGTCGATCGCCTGCAACCCGCCGGAGCCGGTGGCCGACCCGGCCGAGCCGCTCCCCGGCGGCAGCCCGGCCAGCGAGCTCGGCGCGGCCCAGTCGGCGTAGAAGCTGGATTGCCCGCCGATCGGGAGCACGACGTTGATGTTCGCCGCGGCGAGCTGCCTCGGCACCTCGGTGTGCAGCTCCCAGCCGCTCAGGTCCTCCCTGGCGCGCATGCCGTCGAGGGCGTAGACGACCCGGTCGGTGTTGCCGTCGGCCGCGCGGAAGATCCGCGACTTGATCGGGCCCATCGGGGAGTCGACCCAGACGTCGATCCCGGCCGGGTCGTATGCCGCCGAGGCAGGCGCCGCCGTGCCGAGCGCGGTGCCGACCGGCAGCACCACCGCCAACGCCAGCAGTGCGATCCGGATCCGGGAACCCGCTCGCCTTCGGATGTTCACGCCTCGCATCTGATCAGGGGCCTTCCTCGTCACACGAAAAATCGCACCGAGCCTAACGGCGCAGCGCGGAGCGCCCGTTATCGAAATGTGATAGAGATTCGGCGGCCGGATTGTGCCCGATCACGACCGGTTCGGCGCGCCTCGGTACAACGCGCCGGAGACAGCGACGCCGCCCGGTCGAGACCGGGCGGCGACTGTCGGAAAAGGTCAAGAATCAGCGCGGCGGCTGCGGGAAGGGGTCGACCAGGCCGCAGCGCTCGATCTCGTACCTCGGCACCCGCTCGATCCGGTACGCCGCGAAATTCAGCGCGTTGCGCAGGTTGTGCTTGAACCGGTCGAGGGTGAGCGGGTCGCGGTGCGCCAGCATGAGCGCGTAGGTGTCCGGGCAGGACAGGGCGACCCGGGCCTGGCTCACCCACTTCTCGTCCAGGTACCAGGGCATCCACGGCTTCTTGTCCACCATGCCCGCGTCGACGACCACCCAGTCCGGGTAGAGGCTCTTGTCGTGCCCGATGCGGCCGTCGGCCAGCCGGTCGGTGTGCGCGGCGAGCGGGTAGGCCAGCCCCATCGGGTCGACCACCTTGACATCCAGCGGGACGTTCATGCTGGTCATGCCGAGGTTCAGGAAGAAGACGGTGTGCCCGGCTCCGCCTTCGGGGATGGGCTGCGGGGGCGGGGCGATGTACCAGAACATGAAGGACGGCGAGTTCAGCAGCAGCCCGCCTTCGGGGGTGTTGGCGATGCCGTCGACCATGGCCCGCATGCGCGGGTAGTCCAGGTAGTCCTCGGCCAGGATCGGGTGGTCGCGCCCGGTGTTGAGCACGTAGTACACCCGCTCGTCCACGATGCCGGACGAGCTGATCTTGGTGCCGGTGGTGATGGCGGTGGTGCCCGCGGCGAACAGCGCCCAGCCGACGACGGCCAGCCAGAGCGCCGGGACCAGCAGGTAGCGCACGTCGCGCAGGGAGAACGGCCGGAAGGCGCCGCGCGGCACCCAGACCGGAAGCACCGCGATCGGCAGCAGGAAGAGGAAGAGCTGCGGCAGCAGCATGCGGCCGTGCATGAAGTCGCCGCCGACCCGCAGCGCGTAGACCGTCAGCAGCAGCGCGCCGCCGAGCACCAGCGTGACGACCGCGCTCGGCGAGCGCAGCCAGCACCGGAACCGGGTGCCGAGGTGCGGCCGCTGCGCCTGCTCCCGCTCGCCGCGCGCGGTGGACTCGCTCGCCAGCCGCAGCGCGCCGAGCCCGGCGAGCAGCAGCAGGAGCAGCGGCAGCCAGAGCCAGTACGGCCCGACCAGGTCCCAGAGGTAGGTGAAGCCCTGGCTCCACTTGGCGCCGCCCGCGTCCTTGGCGACCGCGGTGTTCGGGTAGGGCAGGCCGTAGTAGCCCATCCGCCAGATCTGGTAGCCGAGCGGGAGCAGCCCCGCCACGGCGACGATCAGCAGCCGGAGCAGCACCGGGCGCCCGGTCGGCAGCGGCGCGAGGAAGATCATGCCGAGCGCGGCGGCGCCGAGCACCGCCATCTCGGGGCGGATCAGCGGGGCCAGCCCGGCCAGGAACACCAGCCCGAGCAGCGCGGGCACCCGGACCCGCTCGGCCTTGGCCCAGCCGATCATGGCCCACCAGAGCAGCCCGAGCCAGAAGATCACCAGCCCGCTCTCCAGGCCGGAGGTCACGTAGTCGCGGGCGGGTGGCACCGCGATGTAGACCAGCACGCCCGCCGGCAGCAGGAAGGCGGCGCGCGGGCCGCCCCAGAGCCGGGCGGTGCCGAGCATGGCGAAGACGACGGCGCCCAGCGAGAGCGTCAGCGCGAGCGCGAGCGCCACGTACTCCAGCCGCGCGCCGGTGATCCAGCTGAAGAACCAGACCAGGTAGGTCCACGCGGTGCTGGTGTTGGCCTCGACGCGCTCGCCCGCGTTGAAGACCGGGCCGTTGCCCGCCAGCAGGTTGCGGACGGTGCGCAGCACGATCAGGCCGTCGTCGGCGATCCAGCGGCGCTGCCAGCCGCCGATCGCGAAGAGCGCGACGGTCACCGCGATCCCGCCGACGAAGAGGGCACGCGAGAGCCGGGTGTACCGCGGCGCGGAGCGGGCCGAGTCCTCGGCCCGCTCGCGCTCCGCTTCGGTACTCCCGGCCCCCTCGGCCACTCTCTCGTCAGGCGAGATAGACAGCGACACCTACCGCTCCGATCCAGGCGATGGCGAGGAACTGCAACACGCGGTCCCCCAGCGCGATCTCTTCGGGCTCACCGGCCTCGCCACCGTCGACGTCGACCGCGTAACGCAGGATTGCGATGGTAAACGGGATCATGGAGATCGCGAACCAGTTCGTGTCGTTCGCGTCACCCTGCTCGAAGGCCCAGAGGCCGTAGAACACCACGACGGCCGTCGCCGCCAGGGTCCAGATGAACCGCAGGTAGGTCGGCGTGTAGTACTCCAGCGACTTGCGGATCTTGGCGCCGGTGCCGAGCGCGATCTGTAGCTCCGCGTACCGCTTGCCCGCCGCCATGAACAGCGAGCCGAACGCCATGATCAGCAGGAACCACTGGGAGAGCGGGATGTTCGCCGCCGCGCCGCCCGCCACCGCGCGCAGCAGGAAGCCGGAGGAGACGATGCAGATGTCGAGCACGGCCTGGTGCTTGAGCCCGAAGCAGTAGGCCAGCTGGATGCCGATGTAGACCGCCATCACCACGGCCAGCTGCCACGCGGCCAGGAAGGAGATCGCGATCGAGGCGATCAGCAGCACCACCGAGAGCGCGTAGGCCAGGTTCACCGGGACGACGCCCGCGGCGATCGGCCGGAACCGCTTGGTCGGGTGCGCCCGGTCGGCCTCGACGTCAAGCGCGTCGTTCACCAGGTAGATGCCGGAGGCCGCGAGGCAGAACACCGCGAAGGCGATGGCGACGTGGATGAGCACGTCGATGTCGGTCGCCGACCCCGCCGCCAGCGGCGCCGCCAGGACCAGGACGTTCTTCACCCACTGGCGCGGGCGCATGGTCTTGATCAGGCCACCGGCGAGCGTCTTCGGCGGACCCTTGGTCACGCCTTCCGCGAGATCGGTGCCCGTCGGCTCTTCGCTCATCTCGGCCCCGGCTTCATCACTTTGAATCACTGCTCTTTCTCGTGCGGTCGCTGTCGAGTCTCTTCTCGACGGCGAGCAGGGCGGCGGCGGACGCGGCGCCCAGCGCGGACCCGGCGAGCACGTCGGAGGGGTAGTGCACCCCGAGGACGACTCGCGAGAGCACCATCGGGGGGACCAGCACCGCAGGCAAGGGTAGCCCGGTCAGTTTTCCGAGCAACACCGCAGCCGCCGCGGTGGAGGTCGCGTGCGAGGAGGGGAAACTCAGCTTGCTCGGCGTGCTCACGTTGATCCGGACGGCCGGGTCGTGCGGGCGGGGCCTGCGGACGACCCGCTTGATCACGATCGACGCCGCGTGCGCGCCGACCGCGCCGACCGCGACTCCGGCCCACTGCCTGCGCCGGGGCCTGTCCACCAGCCAGCCGGCCGCGGCGATGCCGACCCAGCCAAGCGCGTGCTCGCCGAAGTGCGACATGCCGCGCGCGGCGGAGATCACGGCGGGGTTGCCGCCGATCGCCGACTGCACCGCGGTGATGATCGCCACTTCCGGATTCGGCGAGCCTGCCTGCGCCGGCCCGGCGGGCTCCGCGGAGCCTCCCCGGTTCGCCGGATCACCGGACAGCGTCCGACCGGCCGGATTCAGGGCGCTCACCCGACCTCGCTGGTCTCGACGGTGGGCACGGTGCTCGGGGCATCGCCGATCCCGAAGATCTGCTCCCAGGCGGCGGTGCTGGTGAGCCGCGGGTGCGCGGCCCGGTAGCGCTGCCGCATCTCCGGGAAGCGGGCGAGCAGCTCCCTGCGCAACCGCATGGCCTCCTTGAACAGCCCGAGCGCCTGGCGCGGGTCGCGCTTGCGGTAGACGACGCCGCGCCCGTCCGCGGTGGTGACGGTGACGCCGTCCACCTGGGAGAGCAGGAACCAGCGGGCGTCCAGCGTCGGGACGTTCAGCTGCGGGGTCTCGTGGTGCTCGGTACGCGCCGGGCGGGTGCTGTGCACCAGCCCGCGCGCCAGCCGGACCACCTTGGCGAGCGGGTTGGCCGGCTCGCCGACCGCGCCGACGTCGGCGTGGCTGGCCAGCGGCAGCGCCGTCGAGGAGGGGAGGACCACCGCGTCCGGGTAGCTCCTGCGCATGGCGTGCACCGCGCCGAGCGCGCTCGGCAGCAGCTCGAAGAGCTTGTCCGGCCCGGCGAGGAAGTCGCGGATCGCCTGGTTCTGGATGGCGACGGTGGAGTACTCCAGGCAGAGCAGGTGCTTGAGCGTCGCCTTGACCGTGTTCGCCACCAGGGCGCGGGCGTTGCCGGGCAGGTACAGCGAGGCGACGACGAGCCGGTTGCGCAGGTGGAAGTAGGCCTG
The DNA here is from genome assembly GCF_021183625.1 of Nocardia asteroides. Lineage (NCBI taxonomy): Bacteria > Bacillati > Actinomycetota > Actinomycetes > Mycobacteriales > Nocardiaceae > Nocardia > Nocardia asteroides. Next base: position 4,045,820 of record NZ_CP089214.1, on the reverse strand, counting down.
CCAGTCGATGGCGTCGTCCTTGTCGCTCCAGGCCATGTGCCACACCGCCGCGCCGGGCAGCGTGACCGTGGGGTAGCCGGCGGCCCGGGCGCGCAGCCCGTACTCGGCGTCGTCCCACTTCAGGAAGAGCGGGAGCGGCTGGCCGATCTCCTCGGCGACCTGCCGCGGGATGACGCAGGTCCACCAGCCGTTGAAGTCGACGTCGATGCGCCGGTGCAGCAGCTTGGAGTTGTCCCGGTCGCGCAGCGGGTACTTCGCGAAGTCGTGGTCGTACTCGACGTTCTGCGCCGCGGTCCACATGAAGACGCCGCGGTCGATGACCTCGCCCATGACGTGCAGGTGCGAGCGCTCCTGCAGGTTCAGCATGTGCCCGCCGGTCAGCACCGGCGACTTGGCGAAGCGGCTGAAGGCCAGCGCGCGCAGGATGGAGTCCGGCTCGATCTCGATGTCGTCGTCCATGTAGACGATGAACTCGGCGTCGGTGGTCTTCAGCGCCTCGTACATCACCCGGCTGTAGCCGCCGGAGCCGCCGAGGTTGGGCTGGTCGTGGATGGCGAGCCGGTCGCCGAGCACGGCGGCGGCCGCGGCGAAGCCCGGCTCGTCCACCACCTTGCGGGTGCCCTGGTCCGGGATGATGATCGCGCGGGTGCGCTCCAGCACCAGCGGGTCGGAGCCGAGCGCCGCCAGCGTCTTCACCGCGTCGGTGGGGCGGTTGAAGGTGGGCATGCCGATGGCGATGGTGCCCTGGCCGGGCGGTTCGATCGGCGCGTACCAGCCGCCCGCGTGCAGCTCGACCGCGGTGTCGGTGGTGATGTCGAACCAGAGCCAGCCGCCGTCCTCGAACGGGCCGAGGTCGGCCTCGAAGGTGACCGCAACCGGCTCGCCGCCGGAGAACTCCTCGCCGTGCACGTGGATGCGCGAGCCGTCGGCCTTCGAGCGGTAGAGGTCGACCCGGCCGTGGCCGGTGAGCTCCAGTTTCAGCAGCACCGAGTCGAGCACGCTCCAGCGCCGCCAGTAGCTGGCGGGCAGCGCGTTGAAGTAGGTGCAGAAGGACACCTCGGACTCGGCGCCGACCGCGAGCGAGGTGCGGGTGGTCGCGTGCGCGCGGCGCGCGTTGGTGGCCGACTCCTCCAGGTAGAGGGTGCGGACGTCGAGCGGCTCACCGGGCCGCGGCAGGATGACGCGCGCAAGCAGCGCGTGTGAATCGTTGTGCAGCAGACTCATTCAGGACTCCTGGTCGTCGGCGAGCGGCGCGCCGTTCTCCAGGTGCGGGCGCAGCACGTTGTCGAACTTGCTCAGCGCGCTGCCGATCGCCATGTGCATATCGAGGTACTGGTAGGTGCCGAGGCGGCCGCCGAAGACCACCTTGGCCTCGGCGGTCTCCCGCTTCGCGCGGTCCCGGTAGGCCTTGACCTTGGCCCGGTCCTCCGGGGTGTTGATCGGGTAGTACGGCTCGTCACCGGTCTGCGCGAAGCGGGAGTACTCGCGCATGATGACGGTCTTGTCGGTGGGGTAATCGCGCTCCGGGTGGAAATGCCTCGGCTCGATGATCCGGGTGTAGGAGACGTCGCCGTCGTTGTAGTTCATTACCGAGGTGCCCTGAAAATCACCGGTCTCCAGCACCTCGGTCTCGAAATCGATGGTGCGCCAGCCCAGCTCGCCCTCGGCGAAGTCGAAGTAGCGGTCCAGCGGGCCGGTGTAGATCACCGGGGCGTCCGGGTTCTCGGCGCGGAGCTGCTCGCGCACGTCGAACCAGTCGGTGTCCAGCCGCACCTCGATGAGGTCGGAGGCGGCCATGTTCTCCAGCCACTTCGTGTACCCCTGCTTGGGGAGCCCCTCGTAGGTGTCGTTGAAGTAGCGGTTGTCGAAGGTGTAGCGCACCGGCAGCCGGGCGATATTGCCCGCGGGCAGCTCCCGCGGGTCGGTCTGCCACTGCTTGGCGGTGTAATCGCGGATGAACGCCTCGTAGAGCGGGCGCCCGATCAGCGAGATCGCCTTCTCCTCCAGGTTCTGCGCGGCGCCGGTCTCGATCTCCGCCGACTGCTCGGCGATGAGCTCGCGCGCCTCCTCGGGGGTGAAGTAGCGGCCGAAGAACTGCGAGATGAGCCCGAGGCCCATCGGGAACTGGTACGCCTGCCCCTTGTGCAGCGCGAAGACGCGGTGCTGGTAGCCGGTGAACTCGGTGAACTGCGTGACGTAATCCCACACCCGCTGGTTCGAGGTGTGGAAGAGGTGCGCACCGTACTTGTGGATCTCGATCCCGGTTTCCGGTTCCGGTTCCGAATAGGCGTTGCCGCCGATGTGCGGGCGGCGATCGAGCACGAGCACACGCTTACCGAGCAGGTTCGCGGTGCGTTCGGCGATGGTCAGCCCGTAGAAACCGGAGCCGACGACGATGAGATCGAAGGGGGCAGCTGCGTTACCGGGGGACGATGCGACGGTCACGGTGGCCCAGCGTATCGGACGCCATCCCGGGCTTTCGGCGCAGTCGAGACTCGCGCCGGAGCGCGGGTGGGTGCGATCAGGCCGGGAATCCGGCGTCGAGTTCGACGGTGTCCCGCTCGGTGTGCAGCCGCCAGCAGTGTTCGCCCAGCTCGGCTCCGCTGATCCGGGTGAGTTCCAGCCCCGGCGGGATCGCCTCCGGGTGCGCGTCGACGATCCGCTGGGCCGCGCTGCCCTCGATCAGCGAGCCGATATTGAGCAGCCCGACGTTCACCGGGGTTTCCCTGAGCTCCTGTTCCAGCTGCCGGATGTAGGCGCGCTGGGCGGCCAGGGCGATGCCGAAGTTGGCCAGGTAGGCGGCGGGGTGCCGCTCGGAGGCGCCGGAGGTGAAGAGCAGCGTCCCGCTGTCGCGGAAGCGCGGGATCAGGGTCCTGGCCAGGAGCATCGGGGAGTGGAGCTTGAGTGCGAGCGGGACGGCCAGGTCCGCGGTGGTGGTGGCGAGGGTGGAGGCGCTGCGTTCGGACATGTCCGCGGCGGCGGCGTGCAGGGCGACCTCGATCGGGCCGAGCTGCTGCTCGATCTCCTCGATCAGGGTGGGGAAGCGCTGTTCGTCGGTGATGTCGGCGGTGAAGGGGCGGGCTTCGATGCCGTTCGCTTCCAGCTCGCGGGCGTTGGTGGCGGCCCGCTCCGCGTCGCGGCCGATGACCGCCACCGGAAACCCCTCGCGGCCGAAGCGGTGGGCCACGCCGCGGCCGAGGCCGGGGCCGTATCCGAAAATCGCCAGCGTCATCGCGTCCTCCGGTTAAATTGAGCCGTGGTTCAACTTGTCCGACGCTACGCCAAGTTGAACCCATGCTCAACTTATCGGGGGTTCGTAGAATCGCGGGATGCCCACCGAGAAGCCGCTCCGCCGCGATGCCGTGCGCAATCGGGACGCCCTCGTGGTCGCCGCGCGCGCGGTCTTCGACGAGAAGGGGCTGGACGCGCCGCTCAAGGAGATCGCCGCGCGCGCCGGGGTCGCCATCGGCACGCTCTACAACCGCTTCCCCACCCGCGACGCCCTGATCGCCGCCGCGGTCGCGGACCGCATGGAGCTCGGGCTGGAGGTGGCGCGGGCGGCGGCCGAGGTCGCCGACCCGTGGGACTCCTTCGTCGCGCTGGTCGAAGGCGTCTGCCGGTTGCAGGCGCACGACCGGCTGCTCGGCGATCTCGCCGTGCGCGCCGCGCCGAGCTCGGAGATCGCCGCCGCCCGCGACGCCGGGCACGCCGTCATGCGCGCCATCGTCGAGCGCGCGCAGGAGGCGGGGGTGCTGCGCACCGACTGGACCCTCGAAGACCTGGCCTTCGTCATGTGGTCGCACACCCGCGTAGTCGCCGTCACCGCCGGCGTCGCCCCCGACGCCTGGCGCCGCAACCTCGGCCTCCTCCTCGACGGTCTGCGCGCAAGCGCCGCCCACCCCCTCCCCACTCCCCCCCTCACCCCGGGTCAGCTCGACGCGGCTCTGCTAGCCACCGGAAAGCTCACTCGGTGATCTCGGGCATCCGATCGAGCCGACTGGGCACCGATCACAATCGAGCTTGGACCAGGTCGCGGTCATCGGCCCCAGCCGTGGTGGTGGAGGCGGGCGCACGAAGCGGAACAGTGAACGGCACACGGCGAGCGATACTGTCGTCGCATGACAACGGCACGAGTTTGGTCGGTCACCACCACCACGCCGACGGAAGCCGAGGCGAAATCCCTCGCCCGCGCGCTGGTTGCGGAGAAGCTAGCGGCAAGCGCCGAAATCGCAGGTCCATCTACCTCGGTTTTCTGGCATCTCGGTGAACTCGGCGAAGGGCAGGAGTGGCGCGTCACTCTCCGCACTTCGGATCGCGTCCGCGACCGTTTGGCATCACAGGTTGCCGTATTGCATCAGTGGGAGAGCCCAGAAGTCACCGCCGTGCCGATCGACTGGTGTACCGACAGCTACGCCGCGTGGGTAGATCGCGTTACAGCGAACTCATCGTAGTGAGTCGGGTTGCCTGTGCGCGTTGCGCAAGGTCCACACCGTGCGGACTGTTGGTTGCCGCACAACGACGTGCCACCTCCCGCACTCTCGACAGGGGACGTACCGACGCGGCGCGGGTCGCGAGTGACAACGCCTGCTCACCGGCAGTGATCGCCCGATCGATGTCACCGGCGTCGAGGCAGGCATCGGCCAGCCACGTCAGATACAGCGACTTGTCCCGTGACCACGAATCCGGGTAGTTCTCCAGCGCTCTCGTGAGTGGTTCGATGGCGGCATCCGGGTCTCTCAGCACCGACCACACCCTCCCGGTCATGATGTCTATTTCGGCATGGTCGACCCAACTACACCAAGGCGGGGCCGAATCGTCGGCACTGTCGACTGCGTGGCGTGCGGTGTCGAGCGCGCGCAGCCTGGTCTCGGTTGCCGCTGACGGCGTAGGACCACGCCCGCCGCGAGTCGAGTAGCGCCATTCTCTTCCCTCGTGCGCCTGGACTTATTGCTGCACGCGCCAATTCGGCGGACCGAACGGATTCCGCCGCTCCGGTCACGTAAGATACATGCAGAAAAGAGTTCGCGACAAGATCCATACTGTCCACTTCTTCAGCCACTCGACGGCCATAATCGAAGAATCGAACAGCCATGTCCGCGCGCCCCGCATCGAACGCTGCCCATCCGGCTTGCTGGGCCTGCTCGGCGGCCAATATAGTTAATTCTCGGCGGAGTTTCAGGGTCTGATTCGAGCGGGTCAGAATCTGCTCCGTCCGGCTGAGCTCGGAGAAGTACAGGTGAAATGTGTCAGCCCCGCCCAAATAGCTGTCCAACTCCACCAATCGCGCGAACTTACTGCGCATCGCCGTCGCATCGGCAACTCCGACACGTCGAGGAGCGCTATCAGCGAGCTCGGATACTGCCGAGCCTGTGAGGGCAAGGAAATTCCTGCGTTTCGTGGCGTCACTCCTCTCGGATTCGCGTCGAGTTCGTTTGGCGAACAGGCCGAGTGCTGACTCCGACTCCGCACCCAACACTGCCACGAGAGCCAGCCGGGTGCTGCGCCTGGGCCAACTGATCTCACCACACTCGATCCTGCTGATGGCTTGCGCGTCGACCGGTGACGGTTTTCCGGTCACCCGCTCGATCTCGTCTCGGACCTGCGCGGCGAGTTCCGCCTGCGTCAGGCCCTTTGCCAGTCTCATCGACCGAATGTGCGTGTTCGTGACTGCTCCCCATGCAGAACCGACAGACCGTCGTTTGCCTACAGTTTTGCGCTGTTTTCCCGCTTCGGCAAGCGCGACGCTCAATGGTATGACCCGCCGCCGGGTTGACGACCAGAGTCCTCGGCGGCGGGTTCCACCAGGGGCGCAGGACGAGCAGAAAGGCGCTTGCAATGAGCAAGCATATCGAAACCAGCCGTGGCGACCGACGGCATCGCACTCGGCGATGTTGAGGCTGGTGGTCGGTAAGCAGCCGGTCAGCCTCATCCCATTTGGATTCGGTAGCTGCACCGGGACGGCGCACCTGTTCGCGGTGGTTCCCTTGCTCCTGGAGCACTACTTGAAGACCACTACGCAAGATCGGCGCGCGTATTGCCAGGCCTTTTAGCCGGACCAGGGGGAGAAATCTATGCTTTTGCCCACATGGGGCCCGATAGCGCGGACAATGCTACGGGCCAGGCGGCTCCCGTCGACGCACACCCTCGAAGCCGAAATTCTTGCCCTGCTCAGGCCCGGTGGGATGCTGACCGACGAACGACGGCGAGGCCTTCCAGAACCGGCGGGCAGAGTGGCAGATCGCGGTCGGGCAGCGCCGCGAGGTAGGGCAGGCCACGAGATGAGCAACTCCATTTCTGCCTCCGATGGGCAAGCCCTCGCCGGCACCGAACCGTCATGAACCACAGCCGTCACTCACCCCGCCCCGACGAACCCGACGTCCACCTCACTATCCACTTCACCAGTATGCGAATGGATTTCGTCGCATGCCTGACGGCCGCGCTGGTGTTCGTCTGCGAGGTGACCGCCAGCCGACGCGTCACCGTCACCGTCGATCTCAGCCACTGCGCGGGCCTCTCGCGGCTTCCAAACGAGCGGCTCTACCTCCAGCCCTGAAGATGGGGCACCGCATGTTCCCGGCCGACCCTCCTGTCCCGGACTCCTGGCGTAACGGAGAAATCGAAAGGTTGGAACCCATGATCCCCATGACCCTCGCCGAGATCGCGCACGCGGTCGGCGGTCGGCTCGACGCCGTCAACGACGACCGAGCGACCGTCACCGCAGCGACCGCGTTCGACTCCCGGCAGGTAGAGGCGGGCGGACTGTTCGCCGCGCTGAGCGGCAGCCGTGTCGACGGCCACGACTTCGCAGGTGCCGCGATAGCTGAGGGCGCAGTCGCGGTCCTGGCCTCCCGGCCGACCGGCAGCCCATCGATCATCGTTGATGACGTGGTGGCGGCCATGAGCTATCTCGCCGAGCCCGTGGCGTGTCATCCACGGTGACCCATCTCCAGCCAACACCATGGCCGCAGCCAGCGGAGGACACGTCGTGGACCTCGAACGCTGCTGCATCGGACCCCCGGAGTGGGATCAGGCCACCGTCGCCTTTCAGTCCGACACCCTCTCGGACTCACCCGCACGGTGGGAACAGTTCGCCGCTGCCTATGGCTCCGACGTCACCGACTGGGAGGGCTATCCGGTAGTCCGCGACGTCCGATCCTTCGAGCTGTGTCTGTTCGCGTCACGGCACGCCGCTGTTTCCGAACACGCCCGCCACCAGGCGGACTACCGGCTGGCCTGCCTACGTGGGCACCGGGGCCTGCGGCCATGGAAGTGGGTTGCGCCCTGAAAGGAAGACTCCCGAGCCTGAGTCTCACGAGGAGCCAGGCTGGTGGATAGGTCGAGGTCGGAATCGGCGGTGAGGACGGCGGCCAGTTCGGGGTCGGCCAGCACTTCGGCGGTGTGCCGCCAGCTCTGGATGACCTGCACGACCGGGGCCGGGTTGTGCAGCGAATCGGCCGCACGCATGGTCGTGACCAGCTCGAGCACGAACTCGAGCACCTCGTCGGTGGACAGGAACGCGACCCAGGGGAACACCTCGGGCAGCACGTCGGTGACCAGTTCACGGACGCCCGCATCCCGCTGCATGAGCGCGACGAACATCCGAGTGGTCACCGACGCCGCGGTCTGTTCCAGCTCGGCCCTGGCGGCCGTGGTGAGCACCAGGTCCTCCGCGTCCCTGCGGCGAACCAGCAGGGCCTGGCCCGGGTGCTTGTCGAACGGTGACGCGGCGTCGAGCTCAGGGGTTCTCGGGGATCATCGAGAGCAGGGTGTCGAAGTCGACCACCTGGGCGCCGAGGGTGTCGGTCGCGACGATCACGCCGTTGGCGAAGAGCTGGTAGGTGCCGGCGCCGAGGGGGAGGTCGAGTTCGGGGCCGACGGGGGTGCCGACGGCGCTGTGGGGGCCGCCGATCCGCTGGTACTCGACCTGGATGACGGTCGGACCCTCGGTGCCGGTGTCCACCCGCTGGTCCTGCGGGACCGGCTCGGGGCGCAGGTACGGGTTGGGGGGTAGGTCGGCGGGGAGCGGACCGATCTCGAAGGTGTCGATGTCGGCGGGCTCGCCGCCGTCGGGGGCGGCGGAGTACTCCGAGCGCAGCAGGTGGCCGTCGCGCAGCAGGACGGTTCCGGCGGTGGCGGCGACGGCGGCCGTGGTGCGCGGGTCCTCCCGCTCGGTGCCGGGGTACACCTGGCAGTCGGTGCTGTCGCAGGTCTGCGCGTAGTCGTAGCGCTGCTCGGCGAGCGCGTACGACCGCGCCGCGACGGCCTGCGCGCGCAGCGCCTCGCCCGCGCCCTTGTCCGCCCAGTTGGCCTGCATCTCGGTCGGGACGACGCCGAGCAGGTAGTCCTCGACGTCCACCTCGTTGACGGTGCGCGCCGAGCCCTCCTCCAGCGCGACGCCGAGCGCGCCGCGGTACCCGGTGCCGCCGCAGAGCTTCAGGTGCTCGGCGGGCGGCCGGTTCGGGCCCAGATCGATGGGGTAGACCCACGGGTCGTCGGTGGCGCCCTGCCAGACCACCTCGCCGTCGCAGCCGAGCGTGACCAGGACGTTCGCGCCGCCGTCCGGCAGCGGGGTGAGGTGCGCGACCTGCCCGGGCTCGAGGGCGCGGCCCGCCACGATGGCGCCTGCGTCGGCATAGGCGTCGAGCGAGGAGTCGTCCTGCGTCTGCAGCCGGACCCGGAGCAGGGTCGGACCGATTCGGCCGAGTTCGGCGCCCGGGTAGTAGTGCGCTAGGATCCGCTCGGCGTCCCAGCCGTCCTGCGCGCTCTCGAAGGCGCCGTGCTGGCTCAGGCCGCGGCCGTGGCCGTCGCCGGTGGTCGGGCGGTAGGGGGCGCCCGGCCAGGCGAAGGCGACCGCGAGCGCGCAGGCGGCGAGCGCGCCGCAGGCGAGCAGCAGCCGCCGCGGGGCTAGCGCCGGGTCCGGGGTTCGGCTGCCGCGCCGCCCCCGGCGCCGATGGATTCGCTGCACGACGAACTCCCTTCGAACGGCATGTCGTAGCTTCCGTACGAGCAAGACGGAGGCTACATTCGAGCAATCACCTCAACCTCGACCAGAGGTTTAGATATGTGACAATAGTGACTAGTGTGATAGCAGAACCGTCTGACACGCAAGCCCCCGAATCGCGCAGCTTGATCCACCGTTCCACCTGATTGGAGACGCTCGTGCCCTCTCGCAAACCGAAACGCTCCTACGTTCTCCCGGTTGTGGCGATCCTGGCGGTGGCAGCTCCCCTCGCGACGTTCACCCAGAGTGATTCCACCCGCTACGACGCAGCGAACGAGAGCGAGCTCGCCGCGATCCCCGCCCGGCTGGCCGAGGCGGCGCTCAGCGCCGTCCCCGACGTGATCCTCCCGCTGGACGAGCTGACCGGGCTCGACCTGCCCGATCTGCGGCTGTCCGACCTGCGCATGCTCCCGCTGCCGGAATCGGTCCCGGTCCCCCCCGGCATCCCGGCGCCGCCTGGGGTCGCGCTGCCCTCGCAGGTCCCGCTGCCGAGGCTGGGCAGCACCCGATTCATCGCCGACCCCGCCCGGCTGGAGCCGGGCACCACCCCGGCCACCCCCGCGCTCACCCCGGGCGCGCTGCCCGCCCAGTACGCGGACCTGGTCGGCGCCGGCGTCAAGCAGATCACCAGGGACCAGCCGTTCAGCATGGTCGCGCTGACCGCCGCCGACCTGGCAGGCACCGACGCCCTGGTCCGCGCCGCGGCGCCGGACGGCAGCTGGGGCCCGTGGTTCACCGCCGAGCCGGTGGATACCGGCGCCTCCGACCACAGCGCCCCGCCCCGGGTCGACGGCACCGAGCCGGTCTACGTCGGCAGCACCAACGCGGTGCAGGTGCTGGTCACCAGGGCGGCTGCGCCTGGCCCGTCGATCGCCCCGATCGCCGAGCAGGTCGACCCCGCGCACGGCGTCCCCGACCTCACCGCCGTGCTCATCGACCCGGGCCGCGCCGATATCGACGGCGAGCTGAGCGAGATCGCCGGCGCGCTGCCGGACGGCGGGCCGCGGGTGATCAGCCGGGCGCAGTGGGGCGCGGACGAGTCCATCCGCTGCCTGGAGCCCACCTACGACGATTCGCTCGGCGGCGTCACCGTGCACCACACGGCGGGCCGCAACGACTACACGAAGGCGGAGTCGGCAGGCATCGTGCGGGCGATCTACGCCTACCACGCGCAGACGCTGGACTGGTGCGACATCGGCTACAACGCCCTGGTCGACAAGTACGGGCAGATCTTCGAGGGCCGGTTCGGCGGGCTGGACCGGCCGGTGCAGGGCGCGCACGCGGGCGGGTTCAACGAGAACACCGCCGGGGTCGCGCTGATGGGCAACCACGAGGCGGAGGCGCCGACCAGCGTGGCGATCAACGCCGTCGGGCAGTACGTGGGCTGGCGCACCAGGATCGCCGGGCTCGACCCGTTGGGCGAGACCCTCATGTACTCCGAGGGCACCGAGTACACCCCGTACGCCGAGGGCGAGGAGGTCGCGCTGCCGATCGTCTTCGCGCACCGCGACGTCGGCAACACCACCTGCCCGGGCGACGCCGCCTACGCGCTGATGGACCGGATCCGCGACATCGCCGCGGGCGGGCCGGGGATGAGCGCGCCGCCCGGCGGTGGCAGTGCCGATCTCAACGCGCTCGCCACCCTGACCGGGCGGCTGCTGCAGCGGGTGAACGACAACATCATCGCCAGGTACTACGCGGAGAAGGGCGGGGCGGCGAGCCCGCTCGGCGACGCCGTCTCCGAGCCGCTGCCCGCGTCCCAGGGCCAGCAGTTCGCCCGCTTCACCAACGGCTACGTCTACACCGCGCCGAACGGCCGGGTGGTCGAGGTGCTCGGCGCGATCCTGGACCGGTTCCTGCAGCTCGGGGCCGACGCCGGGGTGCTCGGGCTGCCGCTGGCCAACTCCTACCCGGTGCCGGACGGGCTGCGCGCCGACTTCCAGCACGGGTCGCTGATCCTGAACCAGATCACCGGGATCGTGACCACGATCTGGAAGACCTACAACGACACGTACCAGGAAGAGATGCGGAAGAACCCGGCCGCCGCGCCGATCCCCGCGCCCGCCCCCGCTCCGGCGGGCTGAGAACCTGGCCCCGGCCGGTCGAGGGACCCGGCCGGGGTCAGCTCCACCAGCGCTCGAGCACGCGGGCGACGCCGTCGTCGGAGTTGGTCCCGGTGACCTCGTCGGCGGCGGCCAGCGCCTCGGGGTGCGCGTTCCCCATGGCGACGCCGTGCCCGACCATGCTCAGCATCGGGACGTCGTTGGGCATGTCGCCGAAGGCGATCGCCGACGCCGCCGCCACGCCGAGCAGCTCGGCCACCGCGGCCAGCCCGGACGCCTTCGTCACGCCGGGCGCGGAGAGCTCGATCAGCCCGTTGTCGGTGGAGTAGGTGATGTCGACGGCGGCGCCGACCTCGGCGGCGAGCGCCGCCCGCATATCCCCGCTGCGCGCGCCGACCAGCCGGATCAGCATCTTGATGGCGGGGGTGTCGATCACCTCGGTGCGCGCCACCGCGGTGTCGTCCGGGTTGAGCCAGGCGTGCTCGTACGACGGGGTGCTGACGAACTGCGGGGTCACCGCGTCGTGCGCGCTCTCCCCGACCCGCTCGGTGGCGAGGCCGCAGCCGGGCAGCGCCCGCTCCGCGACGTCGGCGAGCCAGGCCAGCGTCTCGACGTCGAGGGTGCGGCTGATCAGCACCCGGTCGGCGGCGCTGTCGTAGACGACGGCGCCGTTGCCGCAGACGCAGAGCGGCGCGAAGCCGAGGCCGTCGAGCACCGGGTGCACCCAGCGCGGCGGGCGGCCGGTGGCGAGCACGAACGGCACGCCGTCGGCGACGACGGCGCCGACGGCCGCCTTCGTCCGCGGCGTCACCCGCTCGTCGCGGTCGATCAGCGTGCCGTCCACATCGGAGGCCACCAGCTCGGGCTTGGGTAGGTGCAGACGGGTCACCCACCCATCCTGCCGGATCGCGCGGAGCCGGGGTCGCCGATACACGGCATGCGGTACCGGTACCGCCGTCCCTATGATGCGGGGATCAACATCCGGCCGACGAGTGACCCAGGGGACCGATGACGGGCTTTCTGCTCCGCCGCGCGCTGAACTACGTCGTGCTGCTGCTGCTCGCGTCGTTCCTCACCTTCAGCCTCGCCTCGCTGACCTTCCGCCCGCTGGACAGCCTGGAGCAGCGCAATCCGCGGCCGCCACAGTCGGTGATCGACGCCAAGGCCGAGGAACTCCACCTGAACGACCCGATTCCGGAGCGCTACCTCGTCTGGGTGGCAGGTGTGGCGCACGGCGATTTCGGCACCACCCTGACCGGGCAGCCGGTGAGCGCGGAGCTGGGCCGCCGGGTGCTGGTCAGCCTGCGGCTGCTGATTATCGGCTCGATCATCGGCACCGTGCTCGGCGTGCTGATCGGCGCGGCGGGGGCGATCCGGCAGTACCGGTTCAGCGACTACTTCACCACGATCGTCTCGCTGCTCATCCTCAGCACGCCGATCTTCCTGCTCGCGACGCTGCTGAAGTACGGTGCGCTGCAGGTCAATAGCGTCACCGGCACGCAGATCTTCCTCTACACCGGCGAGACCTCGGCGAACGCCATCGTCGGGTTCGGCCCGCAGCTGCTCGACCGGGTACAGCACCTGGTGCTGCCGACGCTCGCGCTGGCACTCGGCGGCATGGCCGGATACAGCCGCTACCAGCGCAATGCCATGCTCGACGTGCTGCAGAGCGATTTCATCAGGACCGCGCGGGCCAAGGGGCTCACGCGCAGCCACGCGCTCTACAAACACGGGCTGCGCACCGCGCTGATCCCGATGGCGACGCTCTTCGCCTACAGCTTCGGCGGGCTCATCACCGGCGCCGCCTTCACCGAGAAGATCTTCGGCTGGCACGGCATGGGCGAGTGGCTGATCGATTCGATCAATGCCCAGGATCTCTACGTGGTGGTGACGGTGACCGCCTTCGCCGGGCTGGTCGTGCTGATCTCCGGGCTGCTCTCCGACGTCGTGTACGCCGTTCTCGATCCAAGGGTGCGTGTGGGATGACCGAAGCCGAGCTCATCGTCCAGGGCGCGCCGGAGCCGACCGCCGCGGCCGGGCGCAAGAAGCTGGTGCTGCGGCGCTTCCTGCGGAACAAGCCCGCCGTTGTCGGCGGGGTCGTGCTGATCCTCATGGTGATCGCGAGTTTCGCGCTGCCACCGCTGCTGAAGTGGGACTACCAGCAGCTGGATTACACCGCGCTGCAGAAGCCGCCGAGCCCGAGCCATCCCTTCGGCACCAACGCGATCGGCCAGGACGTGCTCGCGCAGACCATGCGCGGGCTGCAGAAATCGCTCATCATCGGCATCTGCGTCGCCCTCTTCAGCACCGCCATCGCGGCCATCGCGGGGGCGATGGCCGGGCTGCTCGGCGGCTGGACCGACCGGGCCATCATGTGGTTCGTCGACCTGCTGCTCGTGGTGCCGAGCTTCATCATCATCGCGATCTTCGCGCCGCGCACCAAGGGCAGCGGCTCGATCGCGCTGCTCATCGTGTTGCTCGCGGTCTTCAGCTGGATGATCAGCGCGCGCATCGTGCGCGGGCTCACGCTGAGCCTGCGTGATCGCGAATTCGTCAGGGCCGCACGGTACATGGGGGCATCGACCTGGACCGTGATCATCAGCCACATCGTGCCGAACATCGCCTCGATCCTGATCATCGACACCACGCTCAGCGTCGGCGCGGCGATCATGGCCGAGACCGGGCTCAGCTTCCTCGGCTTCGGCGTGCAGAAGCCGGACGTCTCGCTCGGCTCGCTGATCGCCGACGGCACCCGCTCCGCGCTCACCTTCCCGTGGCTGTTCCTCTTCGCAGGCGGGCTGCTGATCCTCGTCGTGCTCTGCGCCAACCTGGTCGGCGACGGTCTGCGCGATGCCTTCGATCCCGGTGCCGCGCGGGCTCGGTCCAAGAAGTCGGAGAAGAAGTCGTGACCGATCCGCTGTTGGAAGTTCGTGACCTGCGGGTTTCTTTCCCGGGCGAAGAGGGGCGCATCGATGCGGTGCGGGGGGTGGATTACACCGTCTCCGACGGCGAAGTCCTCGCCATCGTCGGCGAATCCGGCTCGGGCAAGTCGGTCTCGTCGCTGGCCGTCATGGGGCTGCTGCCGGACCAGGCGCGGGTGAGCGGCTCGATCCGGCTGCGCGGCAGGGAGCTGCTCGGCCTCGGCGACCGCGAACTCTCCAAGCTGCGCGGCAGCACCGTGAGCATGGTCTTCCAGGACCCGCTCTCCGCGCTCACCCCGGTCTACCGGGTGGGCGAGCAGATCGCGGAGGCGCTGCTCGCGCACGGGAAGATGGGCAAGGCCGCGGCGGCGAAGCGCGCGGTCGAGCTGCTCGACCTGGTCGGCATCCCGGAGCCGGAGCTGCGCGCCAAGGCCTTCCCGCACGAGTTCTCCGGCGGCATGCGGCAGCGCGTGGTGATCGCCATGGCCATCGCCAACGACCCGGCGCTGATCATCTGCGACGAGCCGACCACCGCGCTCGACGTCACGGTGCAGCAGCAGATCCTCGGGCTGCTGCGCAAGGCGCGCGACATCACCGGCGCCGGCGTCGTGATGATCACCCACGACATGGGGATCGCCGCCACCCTCGCCGACCGGGTCGCGGTCATGTACGCGGGCCGGATCGTGGAGACGGCGAGCGCGGGCGAGCTCTTCGGCGTGCCGCGGATGCCGTACACGGTGGGGCTGCTCGGCTCCATCCCGCGCATGGACGGCCCGGCACGCAGGCCGCTCATCCCGATCGTCGGCGCCCCGCCCGCCATGCACGCGCTGCCACCCGGCTGCTCGTTCGCCCCGCGCTGCCCGGTCGCGGTGGACGGGTGCCTGGCCGCCGAGCCGCCGCTGGCCGAGGTCGCGCCCGCGCACCGCGCCGCCTGCATCCGCACCGGCGAGGTCGGCTCCGGCGACCTCTTCGGCGCCTACCGGGCCGAGATCGAGGCGCCGCCGGAGCCCGTCGCAGTCACGAAACCGGATGTGGTGCTGCGGGTCTCGGGGCTGGTCAAGACCTTCCCGCTGACCTCGGGGCTGGTCTTCAAACGGAAGAAGGGCGAGGTCCGCGCGGTCGACGGGATCGACCTGGAGGTGCGCGAGGGCCGCACGCTGGCGCTGGTCGGCGAGTCCGGGTCGGGCAAGTCGACGACGCTGACCCAGATCCTGGATCTGGCCAGGCCGCAGGAGGGCCGGATCGAGATCCTCGGCACCGATGTCGCGGCGCTCACCGGCGAGCGCAGGCGGGAGCTGCGCCGGGCCATGCAGATCGTGTTCCAGGACCCAACCGCGTCGCTGGACCCGCGGCTCCCGGTCTTCGACGCCATCGCCGAGCCGCTGCGCATCGACCGGCGGCCGCGCGCCGAGATCGCCCGCCGGGTGCCGGAGCTGCTCGCCCAGGTCGGGCTGCGACCGGAGCACGCGGAGCGCTACCCGGCCGACTTCTCCGGCGGGCAGAAGCAGCGGATCAGCATCGCGCGGGCGCTCGCGCTCGCGCCCAAGCTCCTGGTACTGGACGAGCCGGTCTCCTCGCTGGACGTCTCCATCCAGGCGGGCGTGCTGAACCTGCTGCGCGCGCTGCAGGCCGAGCACCGGCTCTCCTACCTCTTCGTCTCGCACGACCTCTCGGTCGTCCGCAATCTGGCGCACGACATCGCGGTCATGTACCGCGGCAAGATCGTCGAAGCCGGGCCCGCGGAACAGATCTTCGCTGACCCGAAGCACGAGTACACCCGCGCGCTGATCGACGCGGTACCGATTCCGGTCGTCAGCGGATAGGAGAACGACGGTGGGCAGGCGCACGACACGCTGGGTGATTCCGCTGCTGGCCGCGGGGCTGGTGCTCGGCGGGTGTGCGAGCCCCGACGACCCGGCCGCCGACGGCGACGCGACCCTCGGCAGCACCAGCGACATCAACCCGCGCGACGTCGCCGAGCTGCGCGACGGCGGCAACCTGCGGCTCGCCGCCACCGCGCTGCCGCAGAACTGGAACCCGCTGCACACCGACGCCGACGGCGGGGTGAGCGGCATCGTGCGCCCCACCCTGCCGCGCGCCTTCAACACCGACGCGGCAGGCGCGCTCAGCGTCAACACCGACTTCTTCACCAGCGTGGAACTGACCGGCGAGCAGCCGCAGCGGGTGACCTACACGATCAACCCGAGCGCGGTCTGGTCCGACGGCACCCCGATCACCTACCGCGACCTCGCCGCCCAGGCCAACGCGCTGAGCGGCCGCGACCCGCGCTACCTGATCAAGATGACCAACGGCTTCGACCGGGTCGCGAAGGTCGAGCGCGGCGTCGACGACAAGCAGGCGATCCTCACCTTCGACAAGCACTACGCCGACTGGCGCGGCCAGTTCGCCGGGAACACCTTCCTGGTGCCGGAGTCGGTGACGGCGACACCGGAGGCGTTCAACGACAGCCAGGTGGACGGCATCGGCCTGACCGCGGGGCCATTCCTGGTGCAGTCGGTGGACCGGGCCCAGGGCCGGGTCGTGCTCGGCCACAACCCGCGCTGGTGGGGGAACCGGCCGAAGCTGGACACCATCACCTTCTCGGTGCTCACCGACGACGCGACCATGCCCGCGCTGCAGAACAACGAGATCGACGCCATCGGCATCGCCTCCATCGACGACATGCGCACCGCGCGCGCGACGCCGGGGGTGGCGATCCGGCGCGCGCCCGGCAACAGCTGGAGCCACCTGACCTTCAACGGCGCGCCCGGCTCGATCTTCGCCGACCCGGCGCTGCGGGTGGCGATCTCGAAGGCCATCGACCGGGCCGGCATCGCGAACGCGGTGCAGAACGGGCTGGTGCAGCAGCCGCGGCCGCTCGGCAACCACGTCTACGTGGAGGGCCAGCTCGGGTACGTGGACAACAGCCTGCCCTTCGACCCGGCCGCGGCCGCCGCCGAGCTGGACGCGCTCGGCTGGAAGCTGGACGGCGACGTCCGGGTCAAGGACGGCCGCAGGCTGGAGTTCCGCGACGTCATGTACAACGCCCAGTCCTGGGTGCAGATCGCGCAGATCATCCAGCAGAACCTGGCCGCGATCGGGGTGCGGATGAGCATCGACACCAAGTCCGGCTCGGGGTACTTCACGAACGTGATCAAGCCGGGCGATTTCGACGTGGCGCACTGGGTCTGGTCCGGCGACGCCTTCCCGCTGAGCAGCCTGCCGCAGGTGTACGCCTACAACCCGGACGACCTGCAGGGCAACTACGGCCGGATCGGCACCCCGGAGATCAACGCCCTGATCGAGCGCACGCTGGCCGAGCTGGACCAGGCGAAGGCGATCGAACTCGCCAACGAGGTCGACCGGAGACTCTTCGAGATCGGCTTCTCGGTTCCGCTGGTGCAGTCCACGGGTAACGTCGCCGTGCGGGCCGAGCTGGCGAACTACGGCGCGCCCGGGCTCGCATCCTACGACTACACCAGGATCGGGTTCCTGAAGTGACCCCGCCGAACCGGACCGGAAGGAGTGCCATGCGTGCCAGAACCACGGTGGCCCGTCTCGCGATACCCCTGATCGCGCTGAGCCTGATCGCGACCGGGTGTAGCACCGACGACTCCGGCGCACCGGACGGCGCGGTGGCCGCGATCGGCAGCAGCAGCGACATCAACCCGCGCGACCCGGCCGAGCTGAAGGACGGCGGCAACCTGCGGCTCTCGCTCTCCGCGCTGCCCGCCAACTGGAACGCGCTCTCCAACGACGGCAACGACGCCGAGCTGACCGGCCTGCTGCGGCCTGCCATGCCGCGCGCCTACCGCACCGACGCCGCGGGCGCGCTCTCGATCAACACCGACTACTTCACCAGCATCGAGCTCACCGGCACCGAGCCGCAGCAGGTGACCTACACCATCAACCCGGCCGCGGTGTGGTCCGACGGAACCCCGATCACCTGGGAGGACATCGCGGCCCAGGCCAACGCGCTGAGCGGGCGCGACCCGGCCTTCCTGATCGCCAACACCAGCGGCTTCGACCGGGTCGCGAAGGTCGAGCGCGGCGTCGACGACAAGCAGGCGATCCTCACCTTCGACAAGCACTTCGCCGATTGGCGCGGGCAGTTCGCCGGGAACTCGTTCCTCTTCCCCAAGGCGGTGATGCAGAATCCGGAGGCGTTCAACAAGAGCCTGGTGGACGGCATCGGGCAGACCGCGGGGCCGTTCCTGGTGCAGTCGGTGGACCGGGCGCAGGGCCGGGTCGTGCTCGGCCACAACCCGCTCTGGTGGGGGAACAAGCCCAAGCTGGACACCATCACCTACAGCGTGCTCGACAGCGCCGCGCAGATCCCGGCGCTGCAGAACAACGAGATCGACGCCGTCGGCATCGGCTCCCGCGACGACCTGCGCACCGCGCAGGCCACGCCGGGCATCGCGATCCGCCGCGCGCCCGGCAACAGCTGGAGCCACCTGACCTTCAACGGCGCGCCCGGCTCGATCCTGGCCGACCCGGCGCTGCGGGTGGCGATCTTCAAGGCGATCGACCGGCAGGGCATCGCCACCGCCATCCACAACGGGCTGGTGCAGGAGCCGAAGCCGCTGAACAACCACATCTACCTGCAGGGCCAGGAGGGCTACCAGGACAACAGCCCGCCCTTCGACCCGGCCGCGGCAGCCGCCGAGCTGGACGCGCTCGGCTGGAAGCTGGACGGCGACGTCCGGGTCAAGGACGGCCGCAGGCTGGAGATCCGCGACATCATGTACGACGCGGACACCTGGGTGCAGATCGCGCAGATCATCCAGCAGAACCTGAGCGCGGTCGGGGTCAAGCTGAACATCGAGACCAAGCCGGGCCGCGGCTACTTCACCGACGTGATCCAGCCGGGCAACTTCGACGTCGCGCAGTGGACCTGGGTCGGCGACCCGTTCCCGCTCGGCAGCCTGAACCAGATCTACGGGTACAACCCGAACGACCTGCAGGGCAACTACGGCCGGATCGGCTCGCCCGAGCTGAACGCGCTGATCGAGGAGACCATCTCCGAGCTCGACCCGGCGAAGGCGGTGCAGAAGGCGAACGAGATCGACCGCAAGGTCTTCGAGGAGGGGCACTCGCTGCCGCTGCTGCAGTCGCCGGGCAATGTCGCCGTCCGCGCCGACCTGGCCAACTTCGGCGCGGCCGGGCTGGCCTCGCTGGACTACACCACCATCGGTTTCGTGAAGTGAGCGCGGGCCGTCGAGTGGCGGCCTACCCGGTGTCCGTGACGATCGGCGCCCTCGCGGTATGTGCCGCGTGGGCGCCGTTCGCCGATCCGGACCAGCTCGGCGGGCTCGCGGCGGTCGCGCTCGGGATTCTCGGGTACAGCGGGGTGCAGCTGGCGTTCGCGCTGGGCTGGATCGGGGGCGGGGTGCCCGCGGGCGGGCGGGTGCGGGTGCGCCGGGTGCGGCAGCAGCACCGGCTGGTCAGCCGGTCGTGGATCGAGGTGGTTCCGGAGTCGGGGGGTGGATCGGCCTGGGTTCCGGTCTTCTTCGATCCGGCGCTGCTCACGCTGGTGGAGCGGGACGTTCCGGCCGGGGAGGCGCTGTTGGTCGCCGACGGGCGGCTGTTCCCCTCGGGGCGGGTGCGGCGCACCGAGCCGCCGGGGCAGCTGGTCGACAATCCGTCCCGGCCGGATCCGGGCGCCGGGGCGCGGGGCGGGGTTCGGCGGCGGCTGGTGCTGGACGCGCAGTCCGCGGTCGCCGCGCCGTTCGCCGCGCTGTTCTGGGTGTATATCGCCGGCGGCGGGCTCGACGCCTTCGCGGCGGCCTGCTCGGTGGGAGTGGCGGCGGCGCTGTGGCTGGCCGCGGTCAGGGGCTCCGACCCCAGCTGACTGGTATGACCACTTGACCTCTGACCAACTTCGGCGCAGACTTCCGGCATGCCTTTGCAACCGGTGGTCAGGCGCTCGGTCTCGGCCGACGTCTTCGAACAGATCGCGGCCGATGTCCTCAGCGGCGAGCTCCCGCCCGGTTCGACGCTGCCGAGCGAGCGGCAGCTGGCCGAGGCGCTCGGCGTCTCCCGGCCCGCCGTGCGGGAGGCGCTGCAGCGGCTGGCCGGGGCCGGGCTGGTCGCGGTCCGGCAGGGCGACGCGACCACCGTGCTCGACTACCGGCACGGCTCCGGGCTGGAGATCCTGCCCCGGCTCTTGATCCGGGACGGCGTGCTGGAGCCCGCGGTGGCCCGCAGCATCCTCGAGGTCCGGCTGCACAACGGCCCCAAGGTGGCCGAGCTGGCCGCAGCCCGCCTTGGCCGCCTGCGCGCTGCCGTCGGCGACGATCCCAGCGCAGCACTCAGCGCTGCCGGCGCAGCACCCAACAGCGCTACCGACGCGGCTCCCCGGGGTGCTGCCGGCACGGCCTCCCCTCACGCCGCCGGCGCGGCTGCCGTCGCCCGCCGCAGCGACATCGCGGCCGATATCGTCGCCGCCGCGGAGGCCGTCGCCGCCGAGGCAGGCGACCCCATTGCCGCGCAGCGAGCCGCCCTCACCTTCTGGGACCACGTGGTCGACGCCGCCGATTCCATCGTCTTCCGGCTCATGTTCACCATGCTGCGCGCCGCCTACGAACCCGCGCTGGCGGCGCTGGCCCCGGTCATGTCCGCCGAGGTGGGCAATGCCGAGGCGTACCGCGCCCTCGCCGCCGCCGTCGCGGACGGCGACCCCGACGAGGCAGCCGCGCTGGCCCGCGCCCTGCTGGAGCCCGCAACCACCGCCCTGATCGAGATCCTCACCCCGGAGGAGCAGCGATGAGCACCAGAGCCCGCCCGGTCCGGCGCGGCCTCTCCCTGCGCGCCGCGTTCACGGAGTTCCTGCGCCACCCCTCGCCCTGGATGATCGCCGCGACGCTGGTCGCGGCGCTCACCGCCCGGCTAGCGCTCGGCGACTGGCGGCCGACCGACGCCCTGGTGCCGCTGCTCGCGCTCGCCGCCTTCCCCGCCGTCGAGTGGGTGATCCACGTGACCGTGCTGCACTGGCGCCCGCGCCGGCTCGGACCGGTCTCGATCGACTCCGAGCTGGCCCGCAAGCACCGCGAGCACCACGCCGACCCGCGCGACATCCCGCTGATCTTCATCCCGCCGCGCTCACTGCTGGTCACCATCGCGGTGCTGACCGCGATCGCCCTGCTCGCCTTCCCCCGGATCGAGCTCGGGCTCACCTTCCTGCTGACCATCACCGTGCTCGGCACCGCGTACGAATGGACGCACTACCTGATCCACACCGACTACCGGCCGAAGCGCGCGCTCTACCGCGCGGTGTGGCGCAACCACCGGCACCACCACTACCGGAACGAGCACTACTGGTTCACGGTGACAAGCGCGGGCACCGCCGACCGGCTCTTCGGCACCTACCCGGATCCGGAGGCCGTCGCCGCGTCGCCGACCGCGCGGCACCTGCACGGCCTCGACAAATTACCCTAGGGGGGTATGGTAGGGGCGGACCCACCGAGGAAGGAGCGCCCGATGACCACGGCCACGCAGCAGCCCGCCGGGCAGATCGAGCTGGTGATCGGCGGCATGACCTGCGCCTCCTGCGCGAACCGGATCGAGAAGAAGCTGAACCGGCTCGACGGCGTCAGCGCGACGGTCAACTACGCCACCGAGAAGGCGAACGTCGAGGTCACCGGGGCGGTGCACACCGATCAGCTGATCGAGGTGGTCGAGCAGGCGGGGTACACCGCCGCGCTGCCCGCGCCCCCGGAGGCGGAGGCACCGGCCGCGACCGACCCGGCGGACGAAGCCGGGAACCGGCTGACGATCTCGGCGCTGCTCACCGTCCCGGTGATCGCCATGGCGATGATCCCGGCGCTGCAGTTCGGCAACTGGCAGTGGCTCTCGCTGACGCTGGCCGCGCCGGTGGTGGTCTGGGGTGCGCTCCCCTTCCACCGCGCGGCGCTGACCAACCTGCGGCACGGCGCCGCCACCATGGACACCCTGGTGTCGATGGGCGTGCTCGCCGCCTTCGGCTGGTCGCTCTACGCGCTGTTCCTCGGCACCGCGGGCACGCCGGGGATGACGCACCCGTTCGAGTTCACCATCGCCAGGATGGACGGCACCGGCGCGATCTACCTGGAGGCGGCGGCGGGCGTCACCACCTTCATCCTGGCCGGGCGGTACTTCGAGGCACGCTCCAAGCGGCAGGCTGGGGCGGCGCTGCGGGCGCTGCTCGAGCTCGGCGCCAAGGACGTCGCGGTGCGCCGGGACGGGGTCGAGCGCCGGATCCCGGTGCGCGAGCTGCTGGTCGGCGACGAGTTCGTGGTCCGGCCTGGCGAGAAGATCGCCGCCGACGGGGTCGTGGTCGACGGCTCGTCGGCGGTGGACGCCGCCATGCTCACCGGCGAGTCGGTGCCGATCGAGGTCGGGCCCGGCGCCGCGGTGACCGGCGGCACCGTCGACGTCGGCGGGCGGCTGGTGGTCAGGGCGACCCGGGTCGGCGCCGACACCCAGCTGGCCAGGATGGCGAAGCTGGTCGAGGAGGCGCAGGCAGGCAAGGCCCGCGCGCAGCGGCTGGCGGACCGGATCTCCGGCGTCTTCGTCCCGGTGGTGATCGCGCTCGCGGTCGGCACGCTCGGCTTCTGGCTCGGCACCGGCGGCTCGGTGGCCGCCGCCTTCACCGCCGCGGTGGCGGTGCTGATCATCGCCTGCCCGTGCGCTCTCGGCCTGGCCACGCCGACGGCGCTGCTGGTCGGCACCGGGCGCGGCGCGCAGCTCGGCATCCTGATCAAGGGGCCGGAGGTGCTGGAGCAGACCCGCCGGGTCGACACCGTCGTGCTGGACAAGACCGGCACCCTCACCACCGGCGTCATGACGCTGCTCGAGGTCGTCCCGGCCGACGGCGAGGACGCCGACCGGGTGCTCGCGCTGGCCGGCGCGCTGGAGCACGGCTCCGAGCACCCGATCGCCCGCGCGATCGCCGCCGCCGCCGAGGAGCGCACCGGCGCGCTCGCCGCGGTCACCGGCTTCGCCAATCGGGAGGGGCTCGGCGTGCGCGGCACCGTCGACGGCAACGAGCTGCTGGTCGGGCGGGTACGGCTGCTCACCGAGCAGGGCCTCGAGGTCGGCGCCGAGCTGGCGGCCGCGGTCGAGCGGGCGCAGCGCGCCGGCCGCACCGCGGTGCTGGCCGGCTGGGACGGCAGGGCCCGCGGCGTGCTCGTCGTCGCCGACGCGGTCCGGGCGACCTCGGCCGAGGCGGTCGGCAGGCTGCGCGGGCTCGGGCTCACCCCGGTCATGCTCACCGGCGACAACGCCGCCGCGGCGCGGGCCGTCGCCGCGCAGCTCGGGATCGACGAGGTGATCGCCGACGTCCTGCCCGAGGAGAAGGCCGACACCGTGCGCGAACTGCAGCGGCGGGGCCGGGCGGTCGCCATGGTCGGCGACGGCGTGAACGACGCCGCCGCGCTGGCCACCGCCGACCTCGGGATCGCCATGGGCACCGGCACCGACGTCGCCATCGAGGCGAGCGATCTCACCCTGGTCCGCGGCGACCTGCGGGTGGCCGCGGATGCCATCCGGCTCGCGCGGCACACCCTGCGCACCATCCACGGGAACCTGTTCTGGGCCTTCGCCTACAACGTCGCCGCCATCCCGCTCGCCGTCGCGGGGCTGCTGAACCCCATGCTCGCCGGCGCCGCGATGGCGCTGAGCTCGGTGTTCGTGGTCAGCAACAGCCTGCGGCTGCGCGCCTTCCGCTAACCGCCGCCGCTGTTCAGCCACTGCTCCTTCATGTTCAGGTGGTTCTCCCACCACCGCCGCTGCACCTCCGGGTCGGCGTCCGCGGCGGGCGGCATCGCCTCGCCGGGGAAGAGCCCGCTCGGCAGCGGCGCGATCGGCGAGGCGGGTGCGGGGGCCGGGGGCGGCTCGGGAGCGGGCTCGGGCGCCGGCTCCGGGGCCGGCTCCGGCGCGGGTGGCGGCGGCGGGGCCTGCGTCGTCCGCGGGGGCGCGGGGCGCTGCGGCGCGGGCCGGGGCGCAGGCGGCGGCGGGGCCGACTCGGCCACCTCGGCGGTGATCTCCACGGGCGGGGGCGGCGGTACCTCGGCAGGCGGCGGGGGCGGCTCGACCGGCGGCGGGGGCTCGACGGGCGGCTGGGACGGCTCCGGCGCGGCCGCGGACGGCGCGGGCGCCGAGCTGGCGACGGCGGCGGGCGACGGCTGCTGCTCGGTGTGGCCGCTGTCGAGCACCTGGGCGGCGGCGAAGCCGGTCGCGCCGAGTACCAGCACGGCGGCGGCCGCGACCAGCAGCGGCCGCACCCCCCGGCGGCGCGCGGCGGCGGCGACCGGAGCCGCCTTGCTGCTCGCCGCGGCGAGCGCGGCGCCCTTGGCGACGGCCTGGCCCGGCGCGGCGGGGTGCACGACCGGCACCCCGAAGGCCGAGCGCAGCGCCTCGGCCAGGGCGGCGTCGTCGGCGGCCGAGCCGCAGAGCACCACCGCGTCCGGCGTGCCGTTCACCGCGGTGAGCACCGAGCGGACCCGGGCCAGCGTGCGCTCGATGCCCTCGGCGTCGGCGACGACGGTCTGCCAGGAGTCGCCGACCGGCGCCTGGTTGCGGCCGGGGCCGACCACCGCGCAGGTGGTGTGGAAATCCGCGGCCTCCAGCACCAGCACGGTGTCGTGCCCGGCTACCTCGGGCAGGTGCGCGACGAAGGCCGCGAGCGCCGACCTGGTCGACACCAGCGACGCCGTGCGCCACGGGCCGTCGGCCAGCGCGGCCAGGATCTCCCGGCGCTGCGCCGGGGAGCGGTAGGCGACCGCGATGTCATCGATCGTCACGTCGGAGCCGGGCGCCGTGCCCACCTCGTCCAGGACCGTGACGATCGTTTCGACGGTCGCGCCGTCGGCGACATCCCGCTCCGCCGTGCGCAGCACGGTTGGGCTCGCGCCGTCGGTCGACGACCGCGAGAGCAGCACCCCGCTCACCACTGTCCGTTCTGCGGACACACCAGCTGTGGCCATTGGGTTCACACCTCGAGCTCTTGCACAACACACTCTCCTCGGCGATTCGACACGACTGCGGCTACCGATTGGTCGGTATCCAGAAATTCCCTGGTGAATTCTCTGCAACGTCGCCGCGCGCGGCGCCGGATCGCGTCGTCGTGTGCATCTGCACGACGCGACCACAGGGGAGATCGTGCCAGGTGACAGGCCGTTACCGCACGGCACATCCGGATTTCGTCCCCGGGGGCTGAGTCTGCACCCGGGACGACGGTGTGCGGGCGAACGAACATGGCCGTGGGGTTGCCGGAATCCTCCGGCCGAATCAGGTGAAGAGCGGATGACGGGATTCGAACCCGCGACCCTCACCTTGGCAAGGTGATGCGCTACCAGCTGCGCTACATCCGCGCGCGCCCCGCGAGGCGCTGGAGAAATTTTATCCGTCCGCGTCCGGATTCCGGAAATCGCGCTGGTCGGGATCGCTCCGGGCGGCGCGCTTCGCGGCCCGCTCGGCCACATCGGCGGCGTCCAGCTCGTTCGCCTGCTCCAGGGTGGGCGCCGAACCGCCGAGGCGGGACGGCACCCAGTACGCGCCCTCCTCGTGCGGGTAGTCGCGCTGGGCGTCCAGCAGCAGTCGCTGCATGGTCGTGCGCAGCTCGGCCGTCAGCTCGGCGGCGGGCTCGTACGGCTGGATCGGCTCGCCGACGACGATGTGGATCGGCGTATTCGTGCGGCCGAGACGCTTGGGGTGGCCCTTGGTCCAGACCCGCTGCGCGCCCCAGATCGCCACCGGGATGATCGGCACCTGGGCCTCTAGCGCCATTCTGGCCGCGCCGGACTTGAAGTCCTTGATCTCGAAGCTGCGGCTGATGGTGGCCTCGGGGTACACCCCGACCAGCTCGCCGCGGCTCAGGTACTGCACGGCGGCCTGGTAGGAGTCGGCGCCCGCGCCGCGATCCACCGGAATGTGCTTGAGCGCGCGCATGATCGGGCCGGAGATCTTGTTGTCGAAGACCTCCTTCTTCGCCATGAACCGGATGTACCGCTTCGGCGTGCGCGCGGGGAGCCCGGCGTAGGTGAAGTCCAGGTAGCCGGTGTGGTTGATGGCGACGACGCCGCCCCCGGTGGCGGGGATGTTCTCCGCGCCGGTGACGGTGAATTTCAGGCCCTGCACGAAGAAGACGGTCCGGGCAAGGCCGATGATCGTGCGGTAGACGGGTTCCACAGTTCCGCTAGCGTAGTCGCCGCATCCTTCCGCTCCGGCACCAGGCATCACGAGAGAAGAGGTACGTCGACGTGCACCGCGATCCGCGAGCCCAGCACCCCGCTCCCCCGCTCCGCCCGCGGCGGCAAGCGCGGAGACTGGTGCTCGGTGGCCTCGCGGTGGCGCTGATCGCGGGCTGCGACTCCGTCTCCGGCATCCCCGGCGACGAGCCGGAACAGCCCGCGGCGCAGGTCACGACGTCCGCCGCCGTGCCGAGCAGCAGCATTCCGGCCGCGCCGCCCCCGCCGGAGGTGCCGCCGGTGCCCGCGGACGCCCCGCCGGTCGGCGCGGTGCCTGGCGCTCCGGAGGCCGCACCCGCGCTGCGCCGCTGGGCCGCCGACCTCACCACGCGGCCGATCGATGAGCTGCAGGAATCCTGCTGGACGCTGGCGCCCGCGCACGTCGCGGAGATGTACGCCGACGCCGCGCCGGTGCTCGCCGCGCTGGCCAGGCCGGGCACGGCCACCGCGACCGCCGTCAGCTGGCAGGGCCCCGCGGTGACGGTCCGCGCCGAGCTGCGTGACATCGAGTCCGGCTACGCCTGCCCCCGGGTCTTCGCCACCGGAACCACCCCGCAGTTCGACGACGCCGACGCCAGGCACGTGGTGCGCCGCTACCTCTCCCGCTTCGTCGGGCAGCCGCTCGACCCCGCCGACACCGAGGGCGAGCACCCGCTGGTCTGCGCCGCCACCCCGGCCACCTGGGATCCGCGCGGCACCGGCGCCCCGCTGCCCGCGCCGCTGGCGAACAAGCCGGGCGCGCTCACCGGCGTCACCGCCTTCGACGACACCGAGCTCACCTCGGCCTGGCTCGGCGCCGGCTACATCACCGTGCAGGCGCCGGTGACCCAGGCGACCGGCGCCACCCAGACCCGCACCTTCACCCTCACCGACGGCTCCGCGACCGCCGAGGCCGCTGCGCAGGGCTACTGCATCGGCGACGTCACCCCCTGAGCAGGCGCCGTTCCGACGGATTACCCTTGGCATCTGGCAACGGTCAGGAGGAGTATTCCGTGCAGATCACCAGCGTCGGACACGCCGGTTTCCACATCCGCACCACGGCCGGGACGATTCTCTGCGATCCCTGGGTGAACCCGGCCTACTTCGCCTCGTGGGTGCCGTTCCCGGACAACACCGGGCTGGACTGGGACGCCATCGGCGACGTCGACTTCCTCTACGTCTCACACCTGCACCGCGACCACTTCGACGCGAAGAACCTGCTCGAGCACGTCAACAAGAACGCGACCGTGCTGCTGCCGGACTACCCGGTACCGGAGCTGCGCCGCGAACTGGAGAAGCTGGGCTTCGAGAAGTTCTTCGAGACCGAGGACTCGGTCAAGCACACCGTCACCGGCCCCGGCGGTGCGCTGGAGATCATGATCATCGCGCTGCGCGCGCCCGCCGACGGCCCGATCGGCGACTCCGGCATCGTCGTCTCCGACGGCGAGACCACCTGCTTCAACATGAACGATGCCCGCCCGGTCGACATGGAGCTGCTCGACCAGGCGTTCGGCCACATCGACATCCACCTGCTGCAGTACTCCGGCGCCATCTGGTACCCGATGGTCTACGACATCCCCGCGCGCACCAAGGCCAACTTCGCCAGGCAGAAGCGGCAGCGCGGGATGGACCGGGCCCGCTCCTACATCGAGCAGGTCGGCGCGACCTGGGTGGTGCCGTCGGCCGGGCCGCCGGTCTTCCTCGACGACGAGCTGCGCTACCTCAACGACACCGAGGACCGCTTCTCCCCGGAGAACAGCAATATCTTCCCCGACCAGGAGACCTTCCTGGAGCAGATGCGGATCAACGGCAACTCCGGCGGGATCCTGATGATCCCCGGCTCGGTGGCCGAGCTGCACGGCAAGGAGCTCGAGCTCACCCACCCGGTCGACCCGGCGACCATCTACGGCGACAAGGCCGCCTACATCGAGGAGATGGCCACCCGGCTGGCCCCGGTCATCGCCGCGCAGAAGGCCACCTGGGCCTACGGCGACGGCCCGCTGCTGGAGCCGCTGCGCGCCAAGTTCGAGCCGATCATGGCCCAGAGCGACCTCATCTGCGACGGCATCGGGTACGCGGTCGGGCTGGTCATGGGCGACGAGACGGTGGTGCTCGACTTCCCCAAGCGGGTGGTCCGCGCGCCCATCGAGGGCGAGGGCAAGTACCGCTACGGCTTCCGCATCGCGCCCGAGCTGGTCCGCACCGTGCTGCGCGACGACGAGCCGGACTGGGTGAACACCATCTTCCTCTCCACCCGGTTCCAGACCTGGCGCATCGGCGGCTACAACGAGTTCCTCTACACCTTCTTCAAGTGCCTCACCGACGAGCGGATCGCCTACGCCGACGGCTGGTTCTCCGAGGCACACGACGATTCCGCCTCGGTCGAGCTGGCCGGCTGGGAGATCCAGCGCCGCTGCCCGCACCTCAAGGCCGACCTCTCCCGGTTCGGGGTGATCGAGGGCAGCACGCTGACCTGCAACCTGCACGGCTGGCAGTGGGATCTAACGAGCGGGCGCTGCAAGACCTCCAAGGGCCACGAGCTGCGGTCGAAGAAGCTGGAGACGCACTGACGGTGCTCCGCCGGCCTGCCCCGCAGCGGGCCGACCGGCGGAGCGCAGCGGTCAGGCGCTGACGCGCGCGCCGACCTCCCTGGTCAGCTTGGAGGACCAGGGGCACCAGAAGCAGCCGGGCAGGAAGGCGCCGCAGGCCTCGTCCAGGTGGTCCTCGGTGTAGGTGATGGAGGAGTCGCACACCTCGATCGCCATGGTGAAGAAGGTGATGGTGTCCGGGTCCAGGTGGAAGCTCCAGTGCGGGTTGTAGTCCACCCGCTGCTTCCGGATGCGGCCCATGACGTGGACCGACATCGTCTCCTCCCCGGACAGGATGCGCCTGGCCTCCTCGATCCGCTGGTCGTTGTCGAGCCGGATGATGAATTCCTTGCCGGAGTAGTCCGTGAACGCGAAGTCAGCCATATGTCACCTCGAGAGTCGTCGGGCGATGGAGCCTTGCGGAGCTGATCGTAATAGGGCTTGACATTTCATCGCGCGAAAATGATTGAGTTGCAGCAAATTTCGGGCACACTCCCCGGAACCGTCCGCGTTACCGAGGCGCGGCCACCTTCGGGTGCACGATCAGGTCCCTGATGGCCATCGCACCGCGGCCGACCGGGGCGGCGATCCGGCCTTCCCGGTCGATCAGGACCGCCGACGGGGTTCCGCGGACCCGATAGCGCAGCGC
This sequence comes from Nocardia asteroides, assembly GCF_021183625.1. NCBI lineage: Bacteria > Bacillati > Actinomycetota > Actinomycetes > Mycobacteriales > Nocardiaceae > Nocardia > Nocardia asteroides. Next base: position 4,016,389 of record NZ_CP089214.1, on the reverse strand, counting down.
CGCCTCGTTTCCCTGCTGCACCAGGACCGGGATATCGCCGAGCCGCTGCTCCGCCCCCCACGCGGCATGTTCCGCCGGGTCGCCGTTGCCGACCGTGACGATGGTGAGCGTCTCCGCGACCCGGCGCTGCCAGCGCGGCAGCTCCCTGGCCAGCGCCGCGCACATCTCGCAGCCCGGGTGCACGAAGACGAGCAGCACGCCGCGGCCGTCGGCCAGCAGGTCGGCCAGCGTCACCGGGGTCGCACCGGGATCGGCCGGGCGCAGCTCGAATTCCGGTGCCACGGCACCGGCGGGCAAACCCTCGGCACCGAGCGTGGTCAGCGCCTGCTGGTCCAGCCTGCGGCGCACCGCGAGCAGCTCGCCCGCCAGCCACAGCAGCACCGCGGCGAGGAGCGCGAAGAGGGTGAGCCCGAAGGTGTTGTCCGCGGGGAGGATCCCGGGGACCTCGGGGTAGCGCAGCGCGCCCGCCAGCACGATCGCGGCCAGCGCCAGCAGGATTCCATTGCGCGCGAGCGTTGTTCCGCCGATGGGCCGCTCGCTCGCGCCGAAGCAGGCGCAGGCCGGGTGTTTGCCCGCGCGCAGCAGCCGCAGCACCGCGCCGGTGAAGATCAGCAGCGTCAGCACCGCGGCGCCCGCCGCGAGCCCGGCCACCGGCCGGACCAGCACCCCGGCCGCGATCACCGCCTCCAGCCAGGGAAGTGCGGCGGCGACGGCGGGCACCGCGCGGACCGGTACCCCGAACTCCCCCACCGCCTTCCGCGTCGCCGGCGCGTCCAGCAACTTCCCCGCCGCGGCGAGCCCGAACACCATGCCGAGCAGCAACCGCGACACCCACACCCCGTATTCGATCAGCATGCTGGCACCCAACCACACAGCCCCGCGTTCGCTGGTCGGTTGCGGAGAACCGGTCAGGATTGCGGGTTTCGGGTGGCGGCGAGGACTGCGGCGAGCGTCAGCAGACAACCGGCCACGGCGGGGGCGGAGAGGCCGGGGCCGGTGGGGGTGCAGAGGTCGAGCAGGACGGCTGCGGTGAGCTGGCCCGCCACCGAGGTGAGGCCGAGGAGCAGGACGCCGATCCAGCGGACGGCGAGCGCGGCGACCGCGATGAAGACGACGCCGATCAGCCCGCCGAGGTAGAGCCAGGGCTCGGTGGGCGGTGCGGCAGGCAGGCCGCGCACCGCCGCGACCAGCGCCGCGAGCGGGACCAGCAGTACCAGCCCGACGACGAAGTTCACCAGGGCGGCGGCGGGCGGGCCGCCGACCGCGGCGACCCGCCCGTTCACGGCCTGCTGCCAGGCCAGCCCGACCCCGGCCAGCGCGGGCAGCAGCACCAGCAGCACCGGCGGGACGGCAGGCAGCAGCGGCACCGCGCCCGCAGGTGTGCCGTGCTGGCCGAAGGCGGCGAGCGCGACCGCGCCGATGCCGAGCACCGCGCCCGCCAACCGCCGCGGGGTCACCGGGGTGTGGCCGCTCGGCGCGAGCCCGAGCCGGTCCACCACCAGGCTGCTGACGAGTTGCCCCGCAACCGCCGCCGTGGTGAAGGCGGTGACCCCGATGGCCGCCACGGTGAGCCCCTGCCCGGCGACGAAGAAGGCGCCACAGAGGCCCCCGAGCAGCTGCCAGGGCCGCAGCGACCGGTCGGCGACGCCGGCGCGCACCCGGCGCACCCCGGCGCGCACCCGGCGGTCGAGCAGCGCCGCGAGCAGCAGCGCCACCAGCCCGACCAGGAAGCTCACCGTCGCGGCGGCGATGCCGTCCTGCAGCCGGGCGCCGAGCGCGCCGTTGATCCTGGCCTGCACGGCGACCCCGGCGCCGATCCCGAAGCCGAGCAGCACCCCCATGCGCGTGCGTCCGGTCACCCCGGCACGTTACCGCCGGGGCGGCAGCCAGCGCGGGGTGACCGCCGCGATGGCGAGCACCGCGAGCCCGAGCAGCGCCATGGTGGCGGCCAGCGAGAGCACCGCCGTCGCCAGTGCCACGAAGCCGAACACCGCGAGCGCCACCACCTCGGAGAGCAGGCCGGAGACCGAGGTGACGGTGGCGCGGGCCGGGCCGTCGATCGCCTCCTGCAGCCTGGCGTCGGCGACCACCTCCGCGTTCACCCCGACGCCGTACCCGACGGCGATGGCGAGGAACCCGCCGAGCACCGCCGCCCCGCCGCCGACGCTGCCCGCCAGCACCGAGCCGGCCGCGAGCAGCAGCGCGCCCGCGCCGACCAGCGCGCCGAGCACCCGGCCGGAGAGGTTCTCGGTGCGGCCTGCGGCCAGTGCGCCGAGCAGCGAGCCGACCACCGTCACCCCGACCAGCAGCGGAACCACCGCGGTCGCCGCGCCGCCCGCCTCGGCCAGCAGCCCGAAGTACTCGTCGTAGGAGGTGATGCCGTACAGCGCCGCCCCCAGCAGCACGCCGCGCCGCACCTTCCGATGCCTGAGCGCCTCGCCGAGCCCGCTGCGCAGCATGGCGAGCCAGCGCCGCAGACCCGTCGACTCGGGCGTGCCATCGGTACCCAGGGCGGACTCGGCCGCAGCGCCCCGCGTGCCGAGCGGCTCCCGATCGGCACCGGGTGTGTCCGTAGCGGGCACGCCCGGCCCGACGGGCTCGATCTCGTCCCCGTCCTCGGGGACAGCACCGACCCCGACCACCCGCGGCGCCGCCGGCAGCGCGCAGGCGGCCAGCGTGTGCACCGCGGCGAGCCCGGCGCTCACCCACCCGACCAGCGCGTACCCACCCCAGGCGTACAGCGGCGCGGCCGCGAGGATCGCCAGGACGACGGCGAACTCACCGGCCGCCCTGGTCCGGCCGAGGACGACCGGGTACCGCCCGGCCGCCCCGAGCGCGGTGAGCTCGTCGTAGAGCAGCGCCTCGAAGGTCCCGGAGGAGAGCGCCCCCGCCGCACCCCACACCACGAACCCGACGGCGAAGCCGAGGTACCCCGGCCACACCGTCCAGACCCCGAACCCGGTGACCAGCAGCAGCCCGCTCAGGATCAGCAGCGCCCGCCGCGAGTAGGCGTCGGCCCAGGCGCCGGATGGCACCTCGAGCAGGAACGCCGTCCCCGACCAGAGCGCGAGCAGCGACGAGATCTGCGCGGTGCTCAGCCCGTGATCGGCGAAGAAGACCGCGTACAGCGCGTAGTACGGCACGAATTCGCGCGTGCCGACGTAGAGCACCGCGCGGAGCGCGAGCCCCGCCTCGGTGCGGCCGCGCTCAGCGCGGCCGAGCACAACTCAACAGGCGTAGATCAGCAGGTGCATGCGCCCATCCTGCGCCCGTGCCGTCGGCCGGTCAACGGGATTTCCGCTCAGCCGAGCGGGAGCCACCCGTCGGCGGTCTCGTGCGTGTCGTCGTCCCCGGTGCGCGGCGGCGCGACCGGCTCGGCGGTGAGCTCCCCTCGCCCGCCGTTCAGGTCGGTGATCAGCTCGGCGACCGGGTGCGAGTCGCTGTAGTGGTACCCCTGCGCCAGCGCGAAGCCGAGCTCGGTGAGGACGGCGGCCTGGTACTCGGTCTCCACCCCCTCCGCGATCACCTGCAGGTCGAGCGCGTTGCTCAGCGCCGCGATCACGCCGAGCAGCGGCGGGGCGGGCGAATCCGAGCGGATGGCGGCGACGAAGGACTGGTCGACCTTGATGATGTCGCTCGGCAGCGTGGCCAGCCTGCTCAGCGAGGAGTAGCCGGTGCCGAAGTCGTCGATGGCGATCCGGACCCCGCGCTCGCGCAGCGTGTGCAGGTTCGCGATGGCGGTCTGCGACTCCGCCGCGAGCTCGCTCTCTGTCACCTCGAGCACCAGCTGGTCGGCGGGCCAGCCGGTGTTCTCCAGGATGCCTGCCACCCGGTCCGCGTACTCGGTCTCGGCCAGCTCGAGGCCGCTGACATTGACGTTCAGCGTCAGGTCGAGCTGGGCGAAGGTCTCCTGCAGCCGGGCCGCGTCGGCGCAGGCCTTGCGCAGCACCAGCTCGTCCAGGTCGGAGATGAGGTCGTACTCCTCGGCGACCCGGATCAGCCCCTCGGTGGTGACGTCCGGCTGGGCCGCGGGCGACCAGCGCAGCAGCGCCTCGACGCCGACCGCCTTGCCGCCGCCCTCGGTCAGGCTGACGATCGGCTGGTAGTGCACGTCGAGCGCGCCGCGGTCGATGGCGTCGCGCAGCTCCACCGCCAGCGGCTGCTGCCGCGAGGACTCGAGCACCGTCCGGTTCCGGCCGCCCTGCTTGGCCCGGTACAGTCCGACGTCGGCGCGGCTGACCAGCAGCGAGCCGGACTCGCCCTGCTGCCACGAGGTGACGCCCGCCGAGCAGCCGGTGGTGACGGCGGCGCGCAGCCGCTCGGTGAGCAGGATCGCGGCCTGCTCGGTGGTGTTCGGCAGCAGCAGCGCGAAGGCGTCGCCGCCGTAGCGGGCCAGTCGCTGGTCCGGCGCGAGCAGCTCGGTCCAGGCATCGGCGACCCGCTGCAGCACGGCGTCGCCTGCCCGGTGCCCGAGGTGGTCGTTGATCTTGCGGAAGCGGTCCAGGTCGACCAGGACCAGGGCGAGCCCCTGGCCGGTGCGCCCGGCCTGCTCGATCGCGGCGTTCAGCAACCGGTCGAAGCCGCGCCGGTTGAGCAGCCCGGTCAGGGTGTCGATATCGGCCTCGGAGGCCATCCTGGTCAGGATCCCGACCACGACGCCGACGCCGAACGTCACGCCGGCCGGGATCACGCCGGACCAGCCGGGCAGATCCCGGGTCGGCAGCGCCCACAGGCACATCACCATGGCGAAGCCGATGTGCGCGACCGCGAGCGGCCAGGCGAAGAAGAGCGCGGCGTCACAGGCGACGAAGACGTAGAAGGCGGCGAGGCTGATCGCGCCGACGGTGTTCGGGAAGGAGTGCACCGCCACCGTCACCAGCACGGTCGCGAGGGCGACGTAGCCGTGGTGCACGTTGTGCGGCATCCGCGGACCCCAGCCGAGCAGGCTCAACCCGAGCAGCAGCGCGACCGCCGCCGCGCTGCCGACCAGCATCCGGTTGCCCTCGTCGCCCGGCGCGATCGCGGTGAGCAGCAGCCCGAGGGCACCGCCCATGACATAGAAGGCGCCGGTGGTCCTGGACATGACCATGGCCGTCGCCAGCGCTGACGCGGCCCGCACCCGGGTTCGGGTATCGCCGCGAGACCCGATTCCTCGCACGACAACAGGGTAGAGGCAACCCACCCGGACGGCAGCCCGATCCCTGTTTTCGATCCCCGGCGAACTCCCGGCTATCGCGACGTCAGGCCGTTGTCCTGGTTTGCGGCGGCAGCACGTCGGTACCGACGAACGGGACCAGCGCCGCCGGCACCCGCACCGAGCCGTCGGCCCGCTGGTTGTTCTCCAGGATCGCGACGATCCAGCGGGTGGTCGCCAGCGTGCCGTTCAGGGTGGCCGCGATCTGCGGTTTCCCGTCCGCGTCGCGGAATCGCGTGGAGAGCCTGCGGCCCTGGAAGGTGGTGCAGTTCGAGGTGGAGGTGAGCTCCCGGTAGGCGCCCTGGGTCGGCACCCACGCCTCGCAGTCGAACTTCCGCGCGGCCGAGCTGCCCAGGTCGCCCGCGGCGACGTCGATGATCCGGTAGGGCACCTCGATGGCGGCCAGCATCTCGCGCTCCCAGGCCAGCAGCCGCCGGTGCTCGGCGTCCGCCTCGGCCGGGTCGCAGTAGACGAACATCTCGATCTTGTCGAACTGGTGCACCCGGATGATGCCCCTGGTGTCCTTGCCGTAGCTGCCCGCCTCCCGGCGGAAGCAGGACGACCAGCCCGCGTACCGCTTCGGCCCGGCGCTCAGGTCGATGATCTCGCCGGAGTGGTAGCCGGCCAGCGGCACCTCGGAGGTGCCGACCAGGTAGAGGTCGTCCTCCTCCAGGTGGTACACCTCGGCCGCGTGCTGCCCGAGGAAGCCGGTGCCTGCCATGATCTCCGGCCGGACGAGCACCGGCGGGATCATCATGGTGAAGCCGTTCGCCACCGCCCGCTGGGTGGCCAGCTGCAGCAGCCCGAGCTGCAGCAGCGCGCCGTACCCGGTGAGGAAGTAGAAGCGTGCGCCGGAGACCTTCGCCCCGCGCTCCATGTCGATCAGCCCGAGCGCCTCGCCGAGCTCAAGGTGGTCCTTCGGCTCGAAGTCGAACTCCGGCGGGGTGCCGACGGTCTCCAGCACCACGTAGTCGTCCTCGCCGCCGGCGGGCACACCATCCTGGACCACATTGGAGATCGCCCGCTGCGCGGTGTCCAGCGCGGCGTCGGCGGCGTGCTCGTCCACCTCGGCCGCCTTCACCTGCGCGGACATCTCCTGGGCGCGGGCGAGCAGCTCGGGGCGCTCGTCCGGGCCGGCCTTGCCGACCCGCTTGCCCATGGCCTTGTGCTCGGCGCGCAGGTTGTCCGCCTTCGCCACCGCGGAGCGGCGCGCGGAGTCGGCCTCCAGCAGCGCGTCGACGAGCGCCGGGTCCTCGCCGCGGGCGCGCTGGGAGGCCCGGACGGCGTCGGAATTCTCCCGCAGGAATCGGAGGTCGATCATGGGCGACCAGCGTAATCGACCCCGCTGAACCCCCGCCGATACACCCGAACGTGGCACGCCGGGCAGTGGCGCTGCCATGATGGATCGCGATGTCTCCCGACGAGCCGAACCCCCGCGACCGCGCCCGAGGAAAAAAGGGCGACGGCGAGCCGCGCGCCGCCAAGCGCGGGCTGCACCTGTCCGCCCGCACGCTGCGCCTTTCCCTGCTCGCGGTCGCGGTCGGCGCGGTCGCGGCCGCCATGGTGACGCTCTTCGTTACCGGATTCGACAACGAGACCGGGCTGGAGGCGCACAACCCCGCCGCCCCGGCCGGCGTGCGCGACGCCGCCTTCGGCACCGCGGCCGCGGGCGACTGCCTGACCTGGAGCACCACCGACCGCAGCGACCTGGTGAAGGTGAGCTGCGACGGCAAGCACCTGTTCGAGGTCGCCGCCGAGGTGGACATGAGCCGCTACCCTGGCCGCGAGTTCGCCCCCGGCTCGCGCTTCCCGGACTCGCTGCGGCTCACCGAGCTCAAGGAGGAGCACTGCGTTCCCGCGGTGCAGAAGTACATGGACGGGCGGTTCGATCCGCGCGGCCGCTACGTGGTCGGGCTGATGTACCCGAGCGCGGACGGCTGGCAGGCGGGCGACCGCACGCTGCGCTGCGGGCTGCAGGTCGCCGCCGCGACCGGGACCCCGAGCACCGTCGGCAGCGCCGCGAAGCAGGACCAGTCCCGGGTCTACGAGCCCGGCGTCTGCCTCGGCATCAACCAGAACCTGCCGTCGGACCCGGTGGAGTGCGCCCAGCAGCACGCGGTCGAGATCGTCTCCACGATCGACCTCGGCTCGCACTTCACCAGCGGCCTGCCGACCAAGGACGACCAGGACAAGTTCATGGAGCAGGAGTGCACCCGCACCTCGACGGACTACCTGGGCAGCCCGGACGCCATCCGGAACAAGACGCTCACGCTCTTCTTCGACTACCTGGACGCGCGCAGCTGGCTGGCGGGCAGCCGCAGGCTGGACTGCATGGTCGGAAAGGGCGCCGACCGCGAGGGTTTCGCGCCGATCCAGGGCTCGGCGCGCGGTGACATCCTGATCAACGGGCAGGCCCCGGTGCCGCCGCCGAACAGCGGCCGCTCCACCCCGGCCCCGCTGCCCGGCGCGGCCCCGCTGCCGCCGCAGCCCGCGCCCCGGTGACCGTCGCGATGCCCGCCGCCCGGTTCGAGGAATTGGTCGGCGACGCACTGGATCTCGTCCCGGCGGAGCTGGCGCGGGCCATCGACAACGTGGTCGTGCTGATCGAGCCACGCAATCCGGAAGACCCACATCTGCTCGGGCTCTACCACGGCATCGCGCTGACCGAGCGGGACAGCCACTACGGCGGCTCGCTGCCGGACACCATCACCGTCTATCGGGACGCCATCCTCGACATCTGCGGGGACGAGGCCCAGGTGGTCGAGGAGGTGGCGGTCACCGTGATCCACGAGATCGCGCACTACTTCGGCATCGACGACGAACGGCTGCACGAGCTCGGCTGGGGTTGAGTTTTCCCTGCGGCCAACGGCCGGAAGTGCGTTAGTCTCAGGGAACTCGAGGACTCGAGGGAACCGATGGTGTCGCCGTCGCGTCCTAGAACTCGTAGGGGGAATTCTCGTGGTTCCGCCCCATAGCCACTAGAAGGAGTCGAGTCATGGTTGGCCACGTACTCATGTCGCCGGAGGCCGTGCTTCTGGCCGCGGCCGAGCTCGATCTGCTCGCCGAGCGGCTCGCCACCGCCGCCACCGTCACCGCGCCCGCCACGCACGTGCTGCCGTCCGGCACCGAAGAGGTCTCGCTGCTCGCGGCGAACCACTTCAACAGCGCGGCGGGCACGCACGACCACGCGGTCGCGCAGGGGATCCTCGAGCTGCACCACGCCGCCGCCGTGTTGCGCAGCCAGCTGGCCGCACAGCTCGGCCAGGACGTCGTCCAGGCCGCCGCGCTCGGCGCGATCGGCGCCTGATCCGCGAGCGAATTCGAACAGGGGAGAAACGAGAATGACCGCAGGGATCACCGGGGTTTTCTGGCTGCCGCGCATGGCCGAGGTGAATTCGGTCGCGCTGAACTCGGGCGCGCACGCCGTTCCCATCTCCGCCGCGGCGACCGCGTGGGGTGCGCTCACCGGGGTGTGGGTGGACGCGACCGCCACCGTCGCGCGGGTGATGGCCGAGCTCGGCGTCGGCATGCAGGGCATCAACGGCATCGCCGCGCTCTCCCGGCTCACCGGCTTCATGGGCTGGGCCGAGCAGCAGGGCGTGATGGCGGCCGCCATGGCCACCAAAACGGCGGCCAACGCGACGGCGTACACCGTCGCCTCGCTGGCCATGCCGAGCCTGCCGGAGATCGTCGCCGTGAACGCGGCCGTCGTCGCCTCGGCGAACCCGCCCGGCGCGCTCTCCGGCGCCTTCGAGGTGGCCGAAGTCGCCAAGAACGCGATGGATATCCGCGCCGCCCTCGTCATGGAGACCTACGAGGCCGCGACCAGCGCGCTCGTCACCACGCCCGGTGAGTTCGCCCGGCCGCCGGCCATCGCCAACGGCGCGGGCACGGCGGAGGGCGCGTCGGAGCAGTCGGCCGAGACGGCCTTCCAGGGCGACCCGGTCCAGAGCGCGGTCGCCGCGGCCGCCGCCTTCGTGCAGAACCCGGCGGTGGTCAGCGCCGCGACCCAGGCCGCCAACGTGGCCGGCTCGGTGGTCGGCACCGGCGTCACCACCGCGGGCAACCTCGGTGGCGCCGCCATCTCCGCGCTCACCTCCGCAGGCACCACGGCCCCCGCCGCGGTCGCGCCGATGGGGCTCGGGGTGGCTGGCGCGGCAGGCGCGGCGGCCGCGAGCACCCGGTCGGCGGCGCTCTCCGGCGTCGGCGCGGGCGGCTCGGCGAACGGCAACGGCAAGCTCACGCTCCCCGAGGGCTGGGGCGCGGGCGCTGCGCTCGGCGCGGGCATGCCCGCCGCCGCCGCGGTCGGTGACTCCGTGGTCGCCCGGGTGGACGCCGCTCCGGTGCGCACCACCGGCAGCGGCCAGAGCCCGCTGCTCGGCAACGCCCGCGGCACCGGCCAGGACGACGAGGGCGAGCACGACGCTGCCGACTACCTGCGCAGCGACGAGCCATTCCACGACGGCCGCTGGGCCACCGACGGCGTGATCGGCGCGGACGCCGGCACCACTCGGTGACCGTGCTCGGTGCGGGCCGCGGTCCCGCGGCCCTCGAGTCGGTGGTGCTCTCCCTCGACGAGATGCAGTTCCTCCTGGAGGAGCTGCAGATCGATGACGTCCCGGTCGTGCTTGACGCGATCGGCCGGTACGACAACGTCGCCGAGCACGACGCCGCGCTCGCCGCGGCCGCCGGGTCGCTCACCGAGCGCGCCCTGCTGGCCGGCGGCGAGGTGCACCCCGCGCTCGCCGACCGCCTGCGCACGCTGAACCGCCCGCACTGGGTGGTCGCGCTGCGGCTGGTGGTCGACGGCCGGGTGAGCAGGCTCTGCCTCGCGAAGGGCGACGACCTGGTGACCGTCGCCCTCCGCGGGCCGAACTCCTACGTCCTGGACGAGGTCGACGACGACCTGCCCGCCCCGCTGCTCGCCGCGCTCGGCCCGGCCGAGCCGCTCGACCTCACCGGCCTGAACGCCTACACCGACGACCTGGTGCCGATCTTCGGCGAGCTCGGCGATGCCGCCGCCACCGCGCGGCGGCTCGCCGCCGTCGGCACCCCGGATCGGGACGCGCAGGCGCTGGCCTCGGCGCTGGTGCACCTGGAGGCGCACGCGGAGATCGTCGGGGTCGCCTACCGCGACGGCAGCCGCGAGTACGCGGACAACCACATCGCCGTCTTCGACACCCGCAACGGCCGCTTCCTCGCCACCGCCAGCCGGGCCGACGACGGCAGCAAGTGGACCTCGCTGAGCAGCGGCACGCCCGCCCGGCTGCGCGCCGCGCTGCTCGACCTGGTGAACGGTCTGCCCGAGCGCGACGAGTTCCCGGTCCGGTAGGGTGGTCAGCCCATCGGGTCGTCCTGCTCCGGCTGGGTATCCGGGCCGAAGGGCGGGGTGAAGCGGCCCCAGCGGATGAGCTCCCAGCCGCGGTCCGGCCGCGGCAGCAGCTCGATGGTCTCGGTGTTGTCCAGGTGGTTGTTCGTGGTGAACGGCGGCCGGATATCGGTGAGTACCCGGGCCAGCAGCCGCATGGCGGCGCCGTGGATCACCAGCAGGACGTCGCCGTCGGCGCCGTCGGTGAACCAGGTCTGCCGCAGCTGCTCCACCACCGGCAGGAAGCGGGCGAGCACCTCGTACCCGGACTCCCCGCCCGGCGGCCTGCGGTCCAGCTCGCCCTCGTGCCAGGCGTGGTAGATGTCCTGGAAGAGGTCGTGCGCGGCGGGCGTGTTCTGCCCCTCCATATCGCCGACCTGCACCTCGTAGGTGCCGTCGAGCACCTGGGCGGCCACCCCGGTGGCCTCCTCGATGTAGCTCGCGGTCTGTCTGGCGCGCAGCGCGGCCGAGCAGTACAGCGCGCGCGGCGGCGCGGCCAGCGCGGCGCCGAGGGTCTTCGCCTGTGCCACCCCGCGTTCGGTGAGCGGGAGGCCGGGCACCCTGGTGTCGAGCAACTTGGCGACGTTGCCCTCGGTCTCTCCGTGCCGAACCAGGATCAGTCGTGCGCTCAACGGTCCGCCACCCCCTTTCGTAGCTGGGAAAGCCACAGCGCGGCATCGGTATCCGGCGGCGGCGGCGCGCCGGGCTTGGCGAACGCGGGCCACGATCCGAGGTAGCGGATGCGCGGCGCCGAGCGGTGCAGCGCCTTGAGCGCCTCCGCCACCGCGCTGTCGTCGATGTGCCCGACGCAGTCGAGGTAGAAGCGGTAGGCGCCCATGCCGGTCCGGGTCGGCCGCGATTCGATCCGGGTGAGATCGATGCCGCGCGTGGAGAACTCGGCGAAGGCGCGCATGAGCGAGCCCGGTTCGTTGGTCAGCTCCAGCACCACCGAGGTGCGGTCGGAACCGGTGGCGGGCGGGGCCGAGCGCGGCGGCGTCACCAGCACGAAGCGGGTGATGGCCTGGTCGTGGTCGGCGACCCCGGCGGCCAGCGTGGCCAGCCCGAGCCGCTCGCCGGCCAGGACGGTGGAGACGGCGGCGTCGGCCTTGCCCGCCTGCACGTCCTCGGCGGCGGCGGCGTTCGAGGTGGAGGTGTAGTAGGCGGCATCCGGCAACTCGCGCGCCACCCATTCGCGCACCTGTCCGGCGGCCACCGGGTAGGCGGCGAGCAACCGCACGTCTTCGCGCTCGGTGCCCGGCCTGGCCAGGATGCTGAAGGTCACCTCGAGCTCGGTCTCGGCGACGATCTGCAGCCGCGCGCCGAGCGCGAGGGAGTCGAGGGTGGCGGCGATCGAGCCCTCGACCGAGCTCTCGATCGGCACCACCGCGCCCTCGACCTCGCCCGCCCGGATCAGCTCCAGCGCGGCGCCCTGGCTCGGCGCGGCGACCCGCTCCACCTGCCCGTCGAAGGCGCCCGTCGATTCGAATCGGGCGAGCGCCATCTCGGTGAAGGTTCCGGATGGTCCGAAGTAGGCGATGCGCGGCACGCCTATGACACTACTTGCGTCGCGCGGAACTCATCCCGCCGTCGCGCTGCCTGCGCCGCCCCCGCGCAGCAGGGCCGCCAGTTCCGCCGTCAACTCGGCCGGATTCTCCGCCTCGATCCACAGCAACACGCCGCGCACCGCCTCGACGGCCTGCGGATTCAGCCCGGTCAGGAAGGGGATGTCCGGGGCGGCGAGCGCGCGGCGAACGTCCTCGCCGCAGAGCGCGGCCGCGGTGGCGGCGAGGATCGCCAGCGCTCGCGCGGCGTTCCCGGTGCGGGCGACGAACCCGTCGGCGGTGTGCACCACCGTGCCGACGAGATCGGCCAGTTCGGCGTCGGGCAGCTCCGGCTCCAGCGCCCTGATCCCCGGCGGCACCGGCCCCGGCGGCCGCACCAGGCCATCGGCCAGGCTGCGCCGGGCGGGCGGGCGCAGCGACATGAGTACCGGCTCCGGACCGCCCGCTCCCGACGGCACCGCGCCGCTTCCGGTCTCGGGTGCCACAGCACCTCGACCCGCCGCGTCCGCCGAGCCGGCGCCGGGCAGCGTGGCACCGCCACTCTCCGTGCGGGGCATGGGTGCCTCGACGCGTGGCGTGGCGGACGACTCGGTCATCCGATCACGGTAACCCCGGCTGGACCGGCAGCGGCGCGCGCTCCCGGCCGCGCCGGGCCTTCCGACCACCCGGATCGAAGCTCTTGCGCAAGATCGTCCGCTCACTTAGCTTAGGGTAACCTAATTCTCGCCGAGCAGGGCGAGCGGGCACCAGGAGGACTACATGCCGCAATCGACCCTCGCACCGTCGACCGCGGAGCGGGTGCGCAGCGCCTGTGCGCACGCCGAGCACGCGGTACTCGCCATGCCCGGCATCGACCCGACCCCGGTGTCGGTGCACCACCTGCGTGAGTGCGGCGACGCGGTGGTCGCGGTGCCGAGCACCTCGGTCGCGGCGGTGCTGGTCGCCAACTCCGGCGGCGGCGGCGCGCCCGCGGTCCTCGAGCTGACCGACCACGCCCCCATCGTGGTGCGCGAGCCGGTGCGCTCCCTGGTCTGGCTGCGCGGCTGGGTGCGGGCGGTGCCGCTGCCCGCGCAGCGCGCGCTCGCGGGCGAGGTCGCCGCGGAGCTGCCGCACCCCATGCTGCTCGACGTCGGGCACGGCCTCACCCTGCTCCGCGTCGTGATCAAATCCGCCGTCGTCGCCGACGCGACCGGCGCCGAATCGGTGGACGTCGACGAGCTGCGCACCGCCGCCCCCGACCCCTTCTGCGCCATGGAATCGGCCTGGCTCCAGCACATGGAGAGCGACCACGCCGACCTGGTCGCGATGATCGCCAGGCAACTCCCCGCCCACCTGCAGCGCGGCATCGTGCACCCGCTCGCCATCGACCGCTACGGGCTGACCCTGCGCATCGAGGGCATGGACGGCGACCACGACTTCCGCCTGCCCTTCCGCACCCCCGCCGACGACATCGAAGGGTTGAGCCGGGCGGTCCGCACCTTGGCAGGCTGCCCCTTCCTGAACGGCCTGCGGAGAATCTGACGCACTACGGCTGGAGCCAACCGGCAACCATGCGGGCGATCTCCGCGATGACCTGGTCGCGGTCCAGGTTGGCCGGGGCCTCCAGGCCGATGCGGAGGCTGCTCGCTACGCCGACGCTGACCATGACGTAGGCCTTGACCTCCAGTTCGGCGTCGGGGAGGGGGCCGAGCAGGTTGAGCAGGTAGCCGCGGGTGAGGACGAGCAGGCGGCGTTCGAGGTCGCCGAGACCGAGCGCCTCCAGGGTGGCGTGCGGGGAGAGGGCGCGGACCAGTTCGCGGCGGCGGGCGAGGGTGTCGGCGATGCCGTGCAGGCTGCGGGCGAAGGACTCGGCGGGGGCGAGGGTCATGCCCGCGAGCACGGCGGCGGTGAACTGTTCCTCCAGCTCGCCGACCAGGCGCAGCCGCAGCGTCTCCAGGATCGCCTCCTTGTCCGCGAAGTAGCGGTAGAGCGAGCCGATGCTCATGCCCGCGTGCGCGGCGATGCGATTGGTCGAGACGTTTCCGACCCCGTGCGCGGCGAAGAGCTGAGTCGCGGCGGTCAGGATCCGCTCGCGGGATTCCCGCGAACGCTCCTGCTGCGGCCTGCGCCGCTGGTCACCGATCTTCTGGGCCACTGAACCCACCCCCGGAAAATGCGAGTAGAACCTGAGCTTTTGCTCACTTTACGCTGAATACGTGGCAACTCGAATAGCGCCGGACGAATTCAGGTACTGGGACCGGGTGAACGACCCGGCCGTACAGCGCATGCGCAGGCTCTGGCGCACGATCTTCCGCTTCGACCCGCAACCCGACGACGAGCTCGTGCACCGCTTCGCCGCCGCCTACTACCAGGCCGACCCGGTCGCCGAGGCCTTCGTGGACGAGGTCTACCTGGGCGAAGCCGGTCCCAAGGCGGGCCGCGCCATGCTCGACCTCGCGCTGGAGCACGGCATCGACGCCGTGCCCGACCCGCCCGCCACCCTGGTCCGGCTCTTCGCCGAGTTCGAGACCCCGCCGCCCTGGCTGGAGCCGGCGCTCGTCGAGCGCGGCGCCGAGGTCTTCCGCCGCTGGGGCACCTCGGTCTTCGCCTTCGCCACCACCAGCACGCTGGAGATGTACTCGGAGAGCTCGATCACCAAGCCGCTGGCCTACACCGGCGGCTACGCGGGCGCCCGCGCGCACAAGCGGCAACTGGAGACGGTGCGGTTCTGGATCGACATCTCCGAGCCGGGCGGCCTGGAGCTCGGCGCCCGCGGCAGGCAGACCACCATGCGGGTGCGGATCATGCACGTCTTCATCCGGCGCAAACTGGTGCGGCGCCCGGAGTGGGACGCCGCCGCCTTGGGCGTGCCGATCAGCGTCGGCGACGCCACGCTCACCCTGATGGCGGGCAGCGTGGTGCCCGGGCTCGCGCTCTGGAGCATCGGGCTGCAGACCACGAAGCGGGAGATCGAGGCGACGCTGCACTTCTGGCGCTACGTCGGGTACCTGCTCGGCGTGCAGCCCGACTGGTACCCGCGCGACTTCCGGGAGTCGGTGCAGCTCATGTTCGCCGCCTTCGTGAAGCGCGCGCACACCGCGGGGGCGGACGGGGCTGAACTGGTCGAGTCCTACCTGCCCGCCTTCGAGCCGAAGCCGGGCACACCCTGGCGCAAGCGGCTGCGCGACGAGGTCAACTACCGGATGCAGATCGGCTACACCGCCTTCTGGCTGCCGCCGGGCACCTACGCCAGGCACGCCATGCCGCGCAGGCTGCCCTGGGTGCTGCACCCGCTGGCGCAGTTCCCGGTGCTGCTCACGCTGGAGACGGCGCGCAGGCTGATCCCCGGCCTCGACCGGGTGGCCGATCGAGTGCAGCGCGCCCGCAGGGAGAGCTGGTACCGCAACGAGATGGGCGCGGCGGCAGCCGAGTACACGCCGGTCGAGGAGTTCCGCCGCTGACTAGATTCGCTGTCATGCCCGCCGACCCAGCCCCGCCAAGCCCGCTCGACGAGTCCGAGCGGCGCGCACTCCGGATCGAGGTCGTGATCGTCCTCGCCCTCACCTTCGGGGCGAGCGGGCTCAGCGCCGCGCTGTCGCTGCTGGAGAGCGCGCTGCAGCCCGGCGGGGTCGGCGGCCGGACCGTCGCGCTGAACGCCTCGCGCGCCGACCAGCCGCTGCTCGACCTGGCCTTCCAGCTGCTCGGCGTGCTCCGGCTGGTCGCGTGGGCCGCGCTCGGGCTCTACCTGCTGTGGCGCAGCGGGATCGGGCCGAAGGCGGTCGGGCTGGCCAGGGACCGCCTGCGCGGCGACCTGCTCGCCGGGCTCGGCTTCACCGCGCTGATCGGGCTGCCCGGGCTCGGGCTCTACCTGCTCGCGCAGGCGCTCGGCTTCAGCGTGACGATCGTGCCGAGTTCGCTCGGCGAGCACTGGTGGCGGCTGCCGGTGCTGATCCTCTCCGCCTGCGCCAACTCGGCGGCGGAGGAGATCATCGTGGTCGGGTACCTGCTCACCCGGCTGCGCGGGCTCGGCTGGTCGGAGAACTCGTCGCTGCTGGCCTCGGCGCTGCTGCGCGGCAGCTACCACCTGTACCAGGGGCTCGGCGGCGGGCTCGGCAACGTGGTGATGGGGCTGGTCTTCGGGCGCTGGTGGCAGCGCACCGGGCGGCTCTGGCCGCTGCTCGTCGCGCACGCGCTGATCGACACCATCGCCTACGTCGGCTACACCGCGCTCCGCGGCCACGTCGGCTGGTTGCCCTGAGCCGATAACACCGGCGGCCCCCGGGGTGATTCATCAAGTGAGCGGGGGGATCCCGCGTACCGCCCGATCGACCCGACGGATCAGTAGAGTCTGCATGATGAACGGCGAGGACCCGAAGTACCCTGCGCGCCGGACGCCGCCGCCCGGACAGCAAGGGCACCGGCCGGGGCCCCCGCCGGGCGGGGGAAATCCCGCGGGCGGCCGACCCGTTCCCGGCAGGGGTAACCCGCCCCGCGGCGGCAACCAGCCGAGTTCCGGCGGGCAGCCGCCCCGCGGCGGCAACCCGGTCGGCCCGGGCGGGCAGCCGCCGCGCGGCGGCAATCCGGTCGGGCCGGGTGGGCAGCCGCCGCGCCGGGGCAATCCGGCGGGCCCCGTTGCGCAGCCGCCGCGCAGCGGCGATCAACGCTCCGACCAGCGCGCCGGGGGCGATCCCCGCCGCGATCAGCCCGCCGGCGGGGATCCACGCCGCAGCCAGCCCCCCGGCGCCCGCCAGCCCGGCGGTGACCAGCGCCGCCCGCCGCCGGGGGCGGGCGGGATCGAGCCGACCCAGGTGGTGCGCCGGGACGGCAGGCGCGATCCGGGGCTCGCCTACTCGCAGTCACCCGAGCCGGAGCAGGCCACCCGGCGCTACACCAGCAAGCACCCCACCCAGCAACCGCAGCAATCGCAGCAGCGGCCGCAGCGGGCGCGGCACGCGCCGCCGCAGCAGCCGCAGCCCTACCGGGACGAGCGCCGCCCGCCCCCGCCGCCGTCGCGCGGCCGCGGGGCTCCCCCGCGCGCCCCGCAGCCGGAGCGCAGGCGCCGCAAGCGGCACCCCTTCCGCTGGTTCCTCGTCGTCCTGCTGGTCCTGATCGTCGGCATGGTGGCCGCCGTCGTGCACCTGGACAATTCGCTGACCCGGATCGACGCGCTCAGCGCGTACGAGGACCGGATCGGCGACACCCCGGGCACCAACTGGCTGCTCGTCGGCTCGGACAGCAGGGCCGGGCTCTCGGCGGAGCAGGAGCAGGATCTCGCCACCGGCGGCGAGGTCGGCTCCGAGCGCACCGACACCATCATCCTGGTGCACATCCCCAAGTCGGGGCAGGCGACGCTGGTCAGCCTGCCGCGCGACTCCTACGTGAGCATCCCCGGCCAGGGCAGGGACAAGCTGAACGCCTCGTTCGCGTTCGGCGGCCCGCCGCTGCTCGTGCAGACCGTCGAGGGCGCCACCGGCCTGCACATCGACCACTACGCGCAGATCGGCTTCGGTGGCTTCGCCGCCGTCGTCGACACCCTCGGCGGCATCGACGTCTGCCTGGACGCCCCGATCAGCGACCCGCTGGCAGGCATCGACCTGCCCGCAGGCTGCCAGACCCTGGACGGCCCGCAGTCGCTCGGCTTCGTCCGCAGCCGGGCCACCGCGCTCGCCGACATCGACCGGATGAACAACCAGCGCAAGTTCATGGCCGCGCTGCTGAAGAAGGCGACCGGCGCGGGCACGCTGGCCAACCCGTTCACGCTCTGGCCGCTGGCCACCGACACCGTCGGCTCGCTGAAGGTGGACGAGGGCGACCACCTCTGGCACGTGGCCTCGCTCGGCTTGGCGATGCGCGGCGACACCGTGAACACCACGGTGCCGATCGGCGGCTTCGAGGACACCGACAGCGGCAACGTGCTGCTCTGGGACCGGGACCGGGCCAGCCGGTTCTTCGACGCCCTCGCCAACGATCAGCCGATTCCCGATGACCTCCGCACGGGGTAGTTTCGAGGGATGTCCGGGCTATCGGTGGAGCACCCCTTCGCGGGGCTGCTCCGCGACCACATCCGTTTCGAGCTGACCACGTCCCAGCAGTACCTCGCGGTCGCGGTGTACTTCGACGCGGCCAAGCTGCCGCGCTCGGCGGCGTACGCGTATCGGCGTTCCGAGGACAACCGCACCGACGCGCTGCGCATGATCGGCTACCTGCTGGACCGGGAACTGCCGGTCGGGGTGACCGGAATCGATCCGATCCGCACGGAGTTCGGTTCGTCACAGGATGCCGCCACGCACATCAGCGCGCTGGAGAGCGAGCGCAGTGCGCGCCTCACCGATCTGGCCCAGCAGGCCCGGCGGGCGAACGACTACCTGGGCGAGCAGTTCACCGGCTGGTTCCTGGAGAAGCAGATCGAGGAAGCGGCGCGGGCGAACACGCTGGTCACCGTGGTGGAGCGGGCCGGGGGCAATCTCTTCGACGTCGAGGAGTTCCTGGCGCGGGAGCAGTCGGCGCGCCCGTCGCTGCCCATCGGAGTACCGCCGCGCATTCCCGGAATTGTTTCCCGGAGCTCGAGCTGAATTGCGCTTTCCATTCCGCGCGGAGTTTAGGCAATACTATCCTCAATAAGGGTGTACTTGGATGACAAGGCCCTTGACCAGCACTAATCTCGTTCACATGTCGACCCACCCGGAGCCCCCGCGCAGTAAATTCCACGGCCTGCTGCAGGATCAGATCCACAACGAATTCAATGCGGAGCACCAGTACATCGCGCTAGCGGTCTGGTACGACAACGCGGATCTGCCGCAGCTCGCCAAGCTCTTCTACAAGCAGGCGGTCGAAGAGCGCAACCACGCCATGATGATCGTCCAGTACTTCCTCGACCGCGACATCAGCGTCGAGATCAGCAGCGTCGACGCCGCCAAGTCGCACTTCGAGAACGCCCGCGAGCCGATCGCGCTGGCGCTGGCGCAGGAGAAGACCGTCACCGACCAGGTGGTCCAGCTCGCCAGCACCGCCCGCGAGGAGGGCGATTACCTCGGCGAGCAGTTCATGCAGTGGTTCCTGAAGGAGCAGGTCGAGGAGGTCGCACGGATGACCACCCTGCTCACCATCGCCGACCGGGCCGGTGCGAACCTGTTCGATCTGGAGGAGTTCATCGCCCGCGAGATGGACGGCCCCGCCGACACCTCCGGCGCGCCGCACGCCGCCGGCGGGCACGTCTGACCGAACCCGGACGGCTCTACGGCGACTGAACACCGCGGGCCCGGCTCCCCATGGGGAGCCGGGCCCGCTGCCGTTCGCTCAGCGCAGGGTGACCTGGCGGGAGCGCAGCCCGTCCCTGGAGCGCCGCTCCTCCGAGCTCAGCGGCTCGTCCGTGCCGAGCGCGGCCGCCAGCCGCGCCGCGAACTCGTCGGCGGGGGCGGTCCACTCGTCCGGGTGCCGCTCGCGGTCCAGGTCGAAGACCGGGACCAGCAGGCCGTGCGTGCGGAAGGTGCCCGCGAAGCGCGAGCCGTCACCGAGGTGCAGCCCACCCGCGGCGTGCAGCCGGGCCAGCGCGGCCATCAGCTCGTCCTCCGGCTCCGGCCGGACCCAGCGCACGTGCGCCTTCTCCCCGGCATCCACCCACCAGGCGGCGCCGGTCGCGTCCGGGCCGAGCGCGATCCGCGCCGACGGCATGATCGCCTGCTTCGCCTGCTCGATGGTGGCGGCCACCTGGGCGTCCGGAGTGACGCCGGCGGGCACCCACCAGTCGAAGTCCTGGTGCACGGTGAGCTCCAGGTCGGCGCCCGGATCGAGCACGTCGAACAGGCTCGGGCCGCCCTCGATGGCATTCGCGCTGCTCAGCGACTCGCCGCCCTCGGCGGACTGGGTCCACAGGATGGCGGCGGCGAGGTCGGCCGCCGGGTCGGGGCCCTGCTGCTGCACCTGGACGCCGACGAAGCCGATCTCCTCGTCGCCCGCCCGCACCAGCGCGGCGACGGCGCCGGGCAGCACGGTCGCCAGCACCACCGAGCGCTCGGCGGCGACGCCGGGCGCGAGCTTCAGCTCCGCGGTCGCGGAGGGCACGAACTCGCGGAGCGCGACCAGGTCGCACTCGGCGGCCAGTCCCTGGAACGGCCGGGTGACGGCGTTGGCCGCCTGCTCCTGCGCCGCCCTGCGCTCGGCGAGCCGCTGGGCCCGGTTGCTTTCGGGCTTCGGAGTGTTGCGCTTGCTCTTACCCACGAGGGGTCAACCTACAGGGTCGCGGAGCCGGTGTGGTTCAAGCGGGGGCGGCGAGCAGCGCCTTGGTGCGGCCGGGGTGGTTGGTGGCCACCCAGCTGACCCCGAGTTCGGCGCAGAGCGTGACGTCCTCCGGGTCGTCGACGGTCCAGCAGTAGGTGGCGCGGCCCGCCGCGGCGGCCTTGTCCACCAGGTCCGGATGCTCGCGCAGGGTCTTGACCGACGGCCCGACGGCGGTGGCGCCGACCGTGGTGGCCGCGCTGCCGCCGAGGTAGCGCGAGGACTCGCCGAGCAGCACCGTCGGCAGCAGCGGCGCGGCGCGGCGGATCCGCCAGACCGCGCTCGCCGCGAACGACATCACCACCGCGCGCGAGTGGTCCGCGGAGGCCGGGGTCGCGATCCCGAAGCGCTGCAACTCGGCGAGCAGCTTGTTCTCGACCAGCGCGCCGTAGCGCACCGGGTGCTTGGTCTCGATGAAGAGCTTGGTCGGTCGGCTGCGCCAGTCCAGCACCAGCTGGATCAGCTCGGCGAGGGTGAGCAGCCCGGCCGGGGCGCCGGGGGCGCCGAAGTCGAGGTCGGCCAGCTCGGCCAGGGTGAGCTCGCTGACGAGGCCGCTGCCGTCGGAGGTGCGGTCGACGGTGCGGTCGTGCACGCAGACCAGGTGCCCGTCGCGGGTCAGCCGGACGTCGCACTCGACGCCGTCGGCACCCTCCTCCAGCGCGAGCTCGTAGGCGGCGAGGGTGTGTTCCGGCCGCGCCGCCGAGGCGCCGCGGTGCGCGACCACGAACGGCGCGCGACTGCCCTGGGTCACTTGGCCCCGACCTCCTCCTGTTCGCGGTCGCCCGCTTCGTCGCCGGTATTGTCACCCGCCGCCGAGTTCTCGCGCGCGTCGGCGGTCGATTGCGGCTGCTCGGTGCGGTGCAGCGGCGCGATGACCGGGACCGCGGGGTCGACCGCGACGGTCAGGCGGTGCGCGCTCCGGGCCCGGCCGCGCAGGTCGCGGCCGGAGAGCGCGTTGAGCACACCGAATGTCAGCAGCGCGACAGCGACGGCGACCAGGTCGGTGAGCGCGGTGAAGAGCACGCCGTCCGCCTTGCTCTGCAGCGAGTCGGCACCACGCCAGCCCAGCGCGGCCACCGCGGCGATGCCGCCGAGCACCCAGAGCACCCACCAGATCCGGATGAGCCGCAGCGCGCGCGGGTCGTCCCGGCCGGTGAGCGCCTCGGTGAGGAAGACGCCGGGCCAGACCAGGTTGAGCACCGGGATCAGGCTGCCGAGCAGCAGCGTTCGCGGCGAGCGCGGATCCCGCCCGCCGACCCGGACGTAGGCCGCCGCACGCAGCTCGATCAGTCTGGCCACCGCGGCGATGGCGGCGAGCAGCGCGAGCACGCAGGCGAGCACCGCGAAGGTGAGCACCGCCGCGTCGGAGACGCGGAGCAGCAGCGGCGCGACCAGCCGGGTGCGGTTGTAGAGCAGGATCGCGTAGCGCCCCAGCTCGGCCAGCGCGGCCAGCGCGAAGGCGAGCGCGGTCCAGAGCAGCAGCCGCCCGGCCGCGGCGGCCGCGCGGGCCTGCCTGCTCGCGGGGCCGGCCGCAGGCGCGGCCGGGGTGTCGAGCAGCCCCCAGCGCGGGATCTCGGCGTAGCTCGGGGTGCCCGGCGCCGCGGCGGCCCGCGGCCGCCCGGCGCCGCGGACGCCGCGATGCTCAGGTTTGCGCGCGACCCAGCGGTAGTTGCGCCGCTCCGGCGGCGCGTCCACCGGCCCGGGCGAGAGCAGGACGCCGCGGCAGCGCGGGCACCAGTGCATGGGCGCGCCGTGCACCGCCCAGCGCGCGCCGCACCTGGCGCAAGGCTGCACCACCGTACTCACCGCTTCCCGCCCTTCAGTAGATCCGCGCCTCGTGGTCGCCGTCGGCGGTCAGCGGGCGCCCCGCCTGCTGCCAGGACACCATGCCACCGCCGACGTTCACCGCCTCGTACCCGATGTTGGCCAGGTACCTGACCACCTCCAGCGACCGGCCGCCCTGGCGGCAGATCACGTAGATGTCGGCATCCGGGTCGAGCTCGCCGACCCGGGCGGGCACGTCGGCCATCGGGATGTGCACCGCGCCGGGCGCGTGGCCGAGGCGCCACTCGTCGTCCTCGCGCACGTCGAGCAGGATCGCCGGCGGGGTGACCGCCGCCGGCTCGACCGCGTCGAACGCGCCGGGGACCTCCCTGACCGGAACCGTCGGAACATCGGGGCTCGTCACGGTTCCGATCCTGCCATGCGTGCCGGGCGCCCGTGCGAATTGTCCACCGGGTATCCACAGCTGACCGCTCCCGCCGGATCCGCACACCGCCCGGTCGCCTATTCGACAGCGCGAACGAGCATGGGGTAGGTTTCGAAGCTCCGGCGCCGGACGCCGCTCTCGATCTCCCCGTGTTGTGCATGGCCACGACCGAGTTATCCACAGATTCCACAACCTGATCCACAGGGGTCAGCTATCGCGCCGTACGCGATTCACAGGCGGCGACTATCGCATCAGGCTCTTCAGCTACCTCTCGGTGAACTTCGTCGCAGAAGCTGTCCACCGAGTTATCCACAGGCTGCGCGCTTCGCCGGCGGTGGGAGCGACCGATCCGGGACTCCCCTCCAAACATCCCGGAGCGGCCACTCGCCGCCGGCTCGAAACCCAGGGAGGTCCCGATATCTAGTTGGACGGCGCCGAGATCGTTTCGGTTCCCTCGGCCGGCGACCTCGCTGCCGGGCCACGGGACTCTTCCTGCGGAAATACCGACGCGGGGCGGCGCCATCGGTAGCCTGGCGCTATGACCAGCGGCGCACGGAAGACGGCACTCGACCCCACCTCGACGCCGGAAACCGAGCCGGCCGCCGCACCCGCCGAGGTCATCGCGCGGCGTGATGCCGGGCACGATTCCCGCGCCCTCGATCCGCTGCTCGATACCGCGGGGCTGAACATCGCCCTGGCCGAGGCGGTCTGCCTGGGCTCGGCGTTCGACCCGGACGGCCGCACGCTCTGCCTGGAGCTGGAGGTGCTGCGGCTACCGGAGACCCGCTCCGGGGTCCCAGCGGACGGCAGGGACGGCAGGGTCCGGCTGACGCTGCGCGGGGTCGGCCGGGTGGCCGCCTCGCTGCGCGCCCAGCGCTGGAACCACGTCGACGCCGACATCCTCCCGCTCACCCCGGACACCCTCGACCAGGCGATCAAGAGCTTCGGCGGCGGCAGGCTGCACGGCTGGGAGTTCGTCGACGTGGACGACAGCGGCTGGTCGCTCTGGCGCGAACTGCTCAGCTTCGACGCGGTGCTCGACCCCGAGCGGCCCGGCGCGCACGTCTTCGAGTTCTCCCAGGAGGAGGGGGTCGACCCGCGCGAGCTGGACGTCCGGGTGTGGTTCGACGAGCTCGCCGTGCAGGACGCCACCGGCGCCGAGCTCTCGGCGGCGCACTTCGTCGCCGACGGCAGGCGCTGGTGGGCGGCGCACGACGCGGGCGACCCGCGCGCCGTCCGGCCCGGTATCGCGCCGCCGTTGTGATCAGGGTGCGCGGAATACCGTGCCGAGACGCCGGTTGATACCGAGCAAGTGTACGAATGATGGTCGGGGGTGGTTCCGAGCCGGAACGCGCCCCGGCCCGACACAGGAAGGGACAACGTGGCTGAGTACACGCTGCCGGATCTGGATTACGACTACAGCGCCCTGGAGCCCCACATCTCCGGGCAGATCAACGAGATTCACCATTCCAAGCACCACGCCGCCTACGTGGCGGGCGTGAACACCGCGCTGGAGAAGCTCGAGGGTGCCCGCGAGGCGGGTGACCACGGCGCGATCTTCCTGCACGAGAAGAACCTCGCCTTCCACCTCGGCGGCCACGTCAACCACTCCATCTGGTGGAAGAACCTCTCCCCGAACGGCGGCGACAAGCCGGTCGGCGAGCTGGCCGCCGCGATCGACGACCACTTCGGCTCGTTCGACAAGTTCCGCGCGCAGTTCACCGCCGCGGCCAACGGCCTGCAGGGCTCCGGCTGGGCCGTGCTCGGCTACGACACCCTCGGCCAGAAGCTGCTCACCTTCCAGCTGTACGACCAGCAGGCCAACGTGCCGCTCGGCATCATCCCGCTGCTCCAGGTGGACATGTGGGAGCACGCCTTCTACCTGCAGTACAAGAACGTGAAGGCGGATTACGTGACCGCGTTCTGGAACGTGGTCAACTGGGCCGACGTCCAGGACCGCTTCGCCAAGGCGACCGGCCAGGCCAACGGCCTGATCTTCGGCTGAGCCGACCCGCTCCGACGGCCCGCGGACGAATGTCCGCGGGCCGGCGTGTGTTTCGGGCGGGTAAAGCGTTCGTCGCTGGCAGTCGTTGGTACTTGTGTGCCAGATGATCTCTGCGTCATCCTCGGAACTCCCACGGCACGGGAGGCAGCAATGCGCGCGAACGAACCCATCGGCATCACACCGTTCCACTCCAGCGGGGTACTGCGCGGCTT
Source organism: Nocardia asteroides (assembly GCF_021183625.1). Classification (NCBI taxonomy): domain Bacteria; kingdom Bacillati; phylum Actinomycetota; class Actinomycetes; order Mycobacteriales; family Nocardiaceae; genus Nocardia; species Nocardia asteroides. The sequence goes on along the minus strand of NZ_CP089214.1, from coordinate 3,991,586 downwards.
CGTGATCTCCGGCCGCTGGCCGGACAGCACCAAGGAGTGGGCCCAGTTCCTGATCCTGGCCGTCCGGGTGGCCTCCATGCCCGGGCTGCTCGCCACCACCACCGTCTTCGGGGTGCGCGAGGACCTGCCCGACGACCCGGCGCCCGGCACCATCGGCATGGTGCTGGCCGAGGGGCCGGTGCTCGGCGCGGAGGCGCTGCCGCCCGGCCGGTTCGCCGATCCGGTGCCGCCCGCGCTGATCATGCTGCACCCGCCGTCGGAGACGAAGCCCACACTTCCGGAGTGCGCCGGCGCCGCTTCGGGCTGCGTGCTGCTGCCCGGAGTGCCGCACCTGGGCCTCCAGCACCGCGCGGCGTGGGCCGAGGCGGAGTCGGACGGAACGGTGACGTCGCTGGTCAGCCGGGTCGGGGTGGACCCGATCAGCGATCCCGACACCGCGGTTCTGGCCATGCTGCTCGCAGCTTGAGGGTTCCCTAACTTTCGGAACGGGGATTCCCAAACTTATTGTGGCGGTTGCCTTTTGACGAGAACACTATTGCCCTACCCGCGTTTCCGCAGGTAGATTCGATTTGTGTTCACCACCGCAATGCTGGCCGTCGGCATCGTCTTCCTCGCCGAGCTCGGCGACAAGTCGCAGCTGATGGCGCTGACATTCGCGCTCAAGTACCGCTGGTGGGTGGTGCTGAGCGGCATCGCCGTCGCCGCCGCGGGCGTGCACCTGATCTCGGTCGGCGTCGGCCACTTCCTCGGCTCGGCGCTGCCGACCACCGCCATCGCGCTGCTCGCCGCGGTGATCTTCCTCGCGGTCGGCGTCTGGACGCTGCGGGAGCACGCGGGCGGCGCCGAGGACGAGCCCGAGGAAGAACCGAAGCTCAGGACGCGGGCGGCGCCGTTCTTCGTCGTCAGCTCGGCCTTCCTGCTCGCGGAGCTGGGCGATCGCACGATGTTCGCCACCGCGGCGCTCGCCACCGACTACGACTGGCTCGGGGTCTGGATCGGCTCGACCATCGGCATGGTCGCCGCCGACGCGCTCGCCATCGCGCTCGGCATCCTGCTCGGCAAGCACCTGCCCGAGCACGCCATCGGCATCGGCTCCGGGCTGCTCTTCCTCTACTTCGGCTCGCTGACCGGGCTCGGCACCGTACTCACCGCACCGATCGCCGCGCTGCTCGCCCTCGTCGCCCCCGCGCTGGCCGGTGCCGCGCTGCTCGCGCTGCGCCGCGGGCGCGCGGAGCGGCCCGCCGAGCCGCCGGTGCGCGCCGAGCGCTGACTCCTCAGCGCCGGGCCGGCTCGGCGAAGGCGTTGCCGTAGAGCGCGCCGCCGCGGTGCACCAGATCCAGGAGCGGCGCGCGCAGCGCGCGCACCCCGGCCATGTCGCCCGCCGCGATCCGCCCGGTCACCATGCCGCCGATTCCGGCCGCCAGCGCGGCGCAGGCGAACATCTGCGCGTCGGTCTGCACGTCGAGCACCTCGGCGATCAGCTCGACGAAGAGCCGCTGCAGCTCGGCCCTGCGGGCCACCGCGGGCGAGCCCACCGCGAACACCTCGACCAGGAAGACCCGCGCGCTGGCCGGATCGTCGACCAGATACTCGAGGTAGGCATCGAAGATCCGGTCCATCCGGTTGCTGCGGATGGCCCACTCGTCCATCGCCGCCGGGTCGTCCACGGTCGCCGCGGCCCGCTCGATCTTGTCGAGGAGCAGGGTCACCGCGCGCTCGTAGGTGGCCTCGAAGCAGTGCTCCTTGGAGCGGAACTGCTCGTAGAAGGTCTCCCTCGACACCCCGGCGCGCTTGAGGATGGCGGCCACCGACGTCCCGATGTAGCCGTACTCCACCATCGCCTCGGCCATCGCGCTCAGGATGCGTTCGCGCTGGGACGCCACCACCTGCTCGCGCGGCAGGCCGTGCCTGCCGCGCGGCAGGTGACGGCGGCTTGGCACCGGTTCGGTCATCTGGGTCGGCTCCGTTGCTCGGGGGTAGCGCCGCCGCCGAATCCTGGACGGGCCACCGGGCCTGTCCATTGTGCACAACCCGGTGTCAGGCCGATCGCTCGATCCTCCGTGTCCGCGGCGGCTGGTCGGTGGTGAAGCCGGCGCGCTCGGTGCGCGCGATCTCCACCGCCTGCTCGACGCCGTGCCGCAGGGCCACGTCGATCACGCGCTGGGCGATCCCGCGGAAGGGAAGCACCCCGGCCACCCACCAGGGCGAGACCACCTGCCTCCGGCGCCGCAGAATGGCGCGTTCGAGCGTATCGATCGCCGGGCCGAGCGGGGCGACGCCGGACACCGTAGCCCGGCCGAGGATGGCGCGGGCGGCCGCGGTGCCGAAGCCGCGCGAGGTCATATCGGTGTCCAGTTCGGCGAAGTAGGCGATCCCGACCTTGGCGCCGGTGTGCCTGATCTCGTTGCGCAGGGTGTTGCCGAGCACCTCGACCCCGGCCTTGGAGACGCTGTACGCCCCGGCCAGCGGCAGGTTCACCGCGCCGGCGAGCGAGGAGACCAGCAGCACGTAGCCGCCGGGGTGCGCGACGTGCGGGCCGGTGGCGCGCAGCGTGTAGTAGACGCCGAGCACGTTCACCGCGAGCGTCTCCTCCAGCACCCCCGCGTCCCCGCTCAACAGCGGGAACTGCTTGGCGATGCCCGCGTTCGAGACCACGACGTCGAGCCCGCCGAGCTCCCCCACCAGGGTCCGGACCACCCGCTCCACCTGGGCCTGGTCACCGACGTCGCAGTAGCGCCACGGGGCGTCGCCGCAGTCGGCGGCGACATCGGCGAGCAGGTCCGGCTCCAGCCCGAGCAGCGCCACCGCGGCGCCGCGGGCGTGCAACTGCCTGGCGAGGGCGGCGCCGATACCGCGGGCCGCACCGGTGATCAGAATCTTGCGACCGGCGAGCGAAGCACCGGCGGACAGCTTCATGTTTCGACGGTACCACCTCACGAACAACAGTGTTCGCTGATCGCGGGGGCAGGGACGCGGGCGAACCGGAAAAACTGACCGGTTAGGGTGCGAATGACCCAGAGTGCCAATGGGCTGTCACGAACGAGAGGACCATCGTGGAGATTTCGGGTTCCGCCGCCATCGTCACCGGAGGGGCATCCGGCCTGGGTGCCGCCACCGCCAAGCGCTTCGCCGACCTGGGTGCGACCGTGTTCGGGCTCGACATCCCGCAGTCGATCGAGCGCGCAGGCGACAACGTACCCGACGGCGTCACGCTGCTGGCCGCCGATGTCACCAGCGGTGACGATGTCGCCGCCGCGGTCGCGAAGGTCGTCGAGTCCGGCGTCCCGCTGCGCATCGTGGTGAACTGCGCCGGGGTCGGCTGGGCCGGGCGCATCCTGTCCAAGAACGGCCCGCACGATCTGGAGCTGTTCCGCACCGTCATCACGGTGAACCTGCTCGGCTCGTTCAACGTCATGCGGCTGGCCGCCGACGCCATCTCGAAGACCGACCCGGTGGACGAGTTCGGCCAGCGCGGTGTGGTGATCAACACAGCCTCGGTCGCGGCCTTCGAGGGCCAGATCGGCCAGATCGCCTACTCCGCCTCCAAGGGCGGCGTGCACGGCATGACCGTCCCGGCCGCGCGCGACCTCGCGCAGTTCGGCATCCGGGTGAACACCATCGCCCCCGGCATCATCGACACCCCGATGCTGGCCGGTGTCACCGAGGAGTACCGCAAGGGCCTGGAGGCCGGGGTGCCGTTCCCGTCCCGGCTCGGCCGCCCGGAGGAGTACGCGCAGCTCTCGCAGTACATCGTCGAGCACGACTACCTCAACGGCGAGACCATCCGGATGGACGGCGCGCTGCGCATGGCCCCGCGCTAGTCTCCGCGCACGGCGAACCCCCCACGGCTCCGGTCGCGGGGGGTTCACCCGTCTCAGGCCGGCTGCGGCTTGTGCCCGATGCCGAGCAGCGCGATGGCGGGCAGCGGCTGGTTCGGGCGGTACCGCCGGTCCAGGTAGTCCCTGACCCGCCCGGAGCGCTCGCTCCACCGCTCCACGCCCCACAGCACCCGCATCACCTGCAGCGCGGCGCTGCTGGCCACCATGGTCTCCCAGAGCTCGACGCCGTCGGCGAACCGGGTGACGATGGAGTGCCGCTGGATCACCACCCCGTGGAACCCGGCCCGGCGCAGCTCGCTCTGGAACACCTCCGGGTTCTCCAGGCTGAGGAAGTCCTGCTGCGGCTCGCCGAGCTCGGGCACCGCCTCCCGGAACGCCTCGTAGAGCAGGGTCAGCAGCGGGGATTCGCAGATCGGCGCCCAGTTCGAGATCACGACGGTGCCGCCGGGGCGGAGCACCCGGTACAGCTCGCCGAGCGCGCGGTAGCGGTCAGGGAAGAACATCAGCCCGAACATGGAGAAGGCGGCGTCGAAGCTGCGGTTCGCGTACGGCAGCGCCCTGGCGTCGGCCACGTCGGTCACGATGTTGTCCAGCTCGGCGGCGGCCGCCGCGGCCTCCAGCAAACGCAGCATCCCCGGCGAGATGTCCACCGCGCAGACCCGACCGGCCCGCGCGGCGGCGGGCAGGGTGAGCGCGCCGGTGCCCGCGGCCACGTCGACCACCGCCGACTCCCCGGTCAGCGCGGCGAACTCCAGCGCGAGCGTGGCGAAGGGCCGCATGACCGCGGCGGCGAATTCCCCGTACCCGACCGCGACCGCGTCCCAGACCTCCGCGGCCTCCAGCGGGCTCCCCGACATGTTCCGACGATCCTCTCGACCGCACCAGACTACGTCCGCATCCGGCTGGCAAACCGCGGTACGCGGAATCGTGCGGAAAACGGACGTGCCGCCGGGGACCGGATCCGACCGGTCCCCGGCGGGCAGGTCACACCGTGCGGGTGAGCCGATCGGTGAGCAGGTGCGCGAACCGCGCCGGATCCTTCAGCTCGCCGCCCTCGGCCAGCACCGCGGTGCCGTAGAGCAACTCCGCGGTCTCGGCCAGCTCGGGCACCTTGCCCGCGTCGGCGTCGTCGCGGCGGGCGTCGTAGGCGTCGCGCAACCCGGTGACCAGCGGGTGCGCCGGGTTCAGCTCCAGGATCCGCTTGGATTCCGGCAGCTCCTGCCCGGAGGCGCGGTACATCCGCTCCAGCATGGGGGTGAAGTCGAAGACATCACCGACCAGGCAGGCGGGCGACGAGGTCAGCCTCGACGACAGCCTGACCTCCTTGACCTGCTCGGAGAGGGTGCTGCCGAGCCAGCCGAGCAGCTCGGCGAACTCCTTGTCCTGCTGTTCGCGCAGCGCCTCGGAGGCCTTCTTCTCCTCCTCGGTCTCCAGGTCGACCTCGCCCTTGGCGATCGAGGTGAACGGCTTGCCGTCGAACTCCGGCACCGAGCCGACCCACATCTCGTCGACCGGGTCGGTGAGGATCAGCACCTCGCGCTCCTTGGCGCGGAACGCCTCCAGGTGCGGGGAGCTCTCCACCTGGTGCCGGTTCTCGCCGGTCATGTAGTAGATCGCGTCCTGGCCCTCCGGCATCCGCTGCACGTACTGCGCCAGCGTGGTCAGCTCGGAGTCGGAGTGCGTCGAGGCGAACGACGACACCTGGAGCAGCGTCTCCCGGTTGTCGACGTCGTTCAGCAGCCCCTCCTTGAGGACGCGGCCGAACTCGCGCCAGAAGGTCTGGTACTTGCCCTGATCCTCGGCACCCTGCAGGTCCTTCACGGTGGAGAGCACCTTGCGCACCAGCCGCTTGCGGATCATCTGGATCTGCCGGTCCTGCTGCAGGATCTCGCGCGAGACGTTCAGCGACAGGTCCTGCGCGTCCACCACGCCCTTGACGAAGCGCAGGTACTCCGGCATCAGCTCTTCGCAGTTGTCCATGATGAACACCCGCTTGACGTAGAGCTGCACCCCGCGCTTGTGCTCCCTGGTGAACAGGTCGAACGGCGCGGTCGACGGGATGAACAGCAGCGCCTGGTACTCGAAGGTGCCCTCGGCCTTGAGCGGGATGATCTCCAGCGGGTCGTCCCAGGCGTGGCTGACGTGCTTGTAGAACTCGGTGTACTCCTCGTCGGAGACCTCCGAGCGGGGCCGGGTCCAGAGCGCCTTGCGGGAGTTGAGGGTCTGCTCCTCGACGACGGTGTTCTCGGTCTTCTCCTCGCCCTCGCCCTCGGTGACGGTGCGCTCGACCTTCATCCGGATCGGCCAGGCGATGAAGTCGGAGTACTTCTTGACGATCTCCCTGAGCTTCCACTCCAGGGTGTAGTCGAAGAGGTGGTCGTCCTCGTCGGCGGGCTTCAGGTGCAGCCCGACCGAGGTGCCCTGCGGGGCGTCCGGGACGCTTTCGATGGTGTACGTGGAGCTGCCCGCGGCGGCCTCCCACCGCGTCCCCTCGGTCTCTCCGGCCTTCCGCGTGGTCAGCACGACCTTGTCCGCGACCATGAAGGTCGAGTAGAAGCCGATGCCGAACTGGCCGATCAGCTCGCCCGCGTCCGTGCTCTGCGCCTCCGCGAGCTGTTTGCGCAGCTCCGCGGTGCCGGACTTGGCGAGCGTTCCGATCAGGTCGACGACCTCCGCGCGGGACATCCCGATGCCGTTGTCCCGCACGGTGAGCGTGCGCGCCTCGGTGTCGGTCGCCAGCTCGATGTGCAGATCCGAGGTGTCGACCTCGAGATCCTTGTCGCGGTAGGACTCCAGCCGTAGCTTGTCCAGCGCGTCGGAGGAGTTCGAGATCAGCTCGCGAAGGAAGGTGTCCTTGTTGGAGTAGACCGAGTGGATCATCAGGTCGAGCAGCTGATGGGTTTCCGCCCGGAACTCGAGTTGTTCGACGTGCTCTGTCACGTCGCGATAGTACGACGGGCGAAATCGTCGAGTGCCGGAACCTCCAGGTCTGCCCGCTCGGTCATCCATTCGCGCAGCACCCGGGTGGCGCGGACGTCGTCCTCGTTGTACTCGAGCAGCCGGGTGCGCTGGCTCAGATCCGGCTCGGCCTCGTACCCGACGGCCCGGCGGTACCAGCTCATCGATGCCTCGCCACCGGCCTCCGGGTCGCGCCAGGCGAACCCGGCCACCGGCGCGATCTTCTTGAGCCCCTTGCCGTTCGGGCAGATGAACTGCTCGGAGACGGCCTGGAACATGTCCACCCACTCCGGCCCGTCCACGAAGGCGCGCACCTGCTCCACGCTCGGCACCCCCGGCTTGCCCGCGAAGCGGCGCGCCGACTCGTAGAGCCACTTGTCCTCGGCGGTGCGGGAGTAGCAGTAGGCGGCGAAGGTGCGGCCCGCGGTGTGCGCCTGCGCGCGGGTGCGCATGAGCCAGCTCCAGAACTCGCCGAAGGAGCGCGCCTCGTCCACCGTCGGCAGCGGATCCCAGGTGACGAAGGGGCGGTAGACGCCGTCCAGCAGGGTGCCCCACAGGTAGGCGCCGAACTCCTGGAAGCTCTCCAGGTCGACGTCGACCTCGACGTCGGCGCGCTGCACCCGCACCGGCTGCACCCGGCGCACCAGCGGCGCGCCCGCGATCCAGGCGCGCGCGGTGACGACGGCCTCGACGAACGGCCCGTGCTGCCAGTCCGCCGGCTCGGGGCCGGACCACGCGGCCAGGTCGTCGATGGTCTGCACGCCGTGCCCGCGCAGCACCTCGGCGCGCGAGCCGGGCGCGACCAGGCTGACATCCCTGCGCTCGATCAGCACGCCCTCGCAGCCGGGCCCGGCCTCGGGGCCGCGGCTCCACCACGGGCACTGCCTGCACTCCGGGATCTTCGACGGCAACGTCGGCAGCTCGCCGCGGACCACCGCGATCCGGTCCGCGTAGCGGCGGTCGTACTCGGCGAGCAGCGGGCCGAGCTCGTGCACCAGGATGCGGCTCCCCTCGTAGCCGATCACGCCGCCGACCAGGGCGGGCGAGGCGAGGCCGTGGCGCTGCAGCATCCGGTACAGGTGCGCGAGGCGCTGCTGGTCGCGCGGCTGCTGGCGCAGCTTGCGGTACGGGTCGGGCGCGGGGTTCCAGACGTAGGGGTCGGTGGTGGTCGGGTGGAAGTCGGCCGGCTCCGGCCTGCGCGGGTCGGTGACCTTGTGGTTGACCACCAGCACCGGGATGTAGCCGCCGCGCTCGGTGTCGCGGAGCAGGATCTCGACGCCGCCGCGGCGGCCGGTGTCCGGCTCCTGGGGCAGCAGCGCGCCCCAGATCCGCGGCGCGGCGTCCGCGCAGGCGCGCAGCGTGGCGGCGGCCCGATCGGCGGCGCGGCCCGCCGGGTCGATCACCACCCACTGCTCCGGCGCCGCGCCGACCAGCGCCGCGCGCACCTGCTGCCGGTGCAGCGCGGCCGCCTCGCGACGCTCGATGACCCCCGCGTCCTCCCTGACCCCCGCGATCTGCTGCCCGTATGCCGCGTCCAGGTGCAGCCGGTGCCTGCACCCGATCAGGGAGCGGGCATCGATGAACGCGGGCACGCGCTCGCCCGGTCCGTCGGCCCCGGGGGCACCGCCCCCGCCATCACCCGTGATCACGTGAAGCAGTATGAGCCCTACCCCCGACAGTTCCGCGAATCCGACGGTGGCGGCCCGCTGCCGAGCAAGTAGGGTTGGGCGCGAATTGCGTGCTCGTGACCATGGCATGACGGAGGGCCTTCGATGGGGTTGTTCACCAAGCGCAAGCGGCGCCCGAGCCGACGGGCCGAGGCCAAGGCTCTCAAGCACAAGGCGGGGCTGGAAGCCAAGCTGGTGGCCAAGAACGACCGGAAGTCACGGCGCGCCGAGGCGCGCACCCAGCGCAAGGTGGCCAAGGCGCAGATCGCCGCCTACCAGGCCGAGGAGAAGGCCGCCGACAAGCTGGCCGCCAAGGCCGAGCGGGATCCGTTCAGCCCCGGCCAGGTGAAGAAGTACCTCGGCGTCGCGCGGATCCTGATCCCGGTGCTCGCCCCGCTGGCCTACCGGGCCGCCACCTACGTGCGCGGGCAGCTCGACGTGCGGCGCGCGCAGCAGCTCGGGATCGGCATCGACCAGCTCGGCGACTACGCGGGCCACGGCGGCAGGCTGCAGGCGCGGATCGCCAATACCGAAGCGGCGCTGGAGAAGGTGAGCGGCGAGGGCAAGGCGGACGACACCCGCTCCTTCGTCGGGACGACGAAGGAGCGGCTGGAGAGCCTGAGCTCCGCCGTGCGCACCGCCGACCAGATGCCCGCCGCGCGCAGGCGTGCGGTGCACACCGCCGTCTCCAGCGAGCTGGCCGGGCTCGAAGCCGACGTGCTCGCACGCCTCGGCGTGCGCTGACCGTCCCGTGCGCACCGCCCCCGATCCCGCCGGGCTCCGCGGCCCGGTCGTCGGGGGGTTGGTGGCGGCGCTCGCCGTCGCCGCGCACGGCGCGGCCGGTGGGGTTTTTCCCTCGGGTGCCGATTTCGCGCTGCTGCAAGCTGTCTCGGTCCTGACCGGGGCGGTCGCGGTGCTGGTCCGGCGATCGGGGCGGCTCGCCGACGCGGCGGGGTTGCTCGCGGTGCTCGGCTGCGGTCAGTACGCGACGCACCTGCTGCTCACCGCGCACGAACACGGCACCTCGACCGTGCGCACAGCTCTGATGGCCGGTGCGCACGTGGTGGCGACGCTGCTGATCGCATCGGCGATTCCGGCGGCGGAGCGGTTCGCGGCGCTCGCCGCGGGCACGCTGCGGGCGCTGCTCGGCCCACCCCGCGCGCAGCCGCTGCCAACCCGCCCCGCCTGGTTCCCCGGCACTCCCCTGCTCCGCGCGGCCGGACCGCTCGGTGCGATCGGTCCGCGGGCCCCGCCGGTCGGGCGCTGAACCCCGACCGACACCCGCACCGACCGAAAGCGAATCCCCCATGCACTCGACGCTCACCCGTGCCTCCGTCACGACCGCGGCCGCCGCCTGCCTGATCCTCACCGCCGGTGGCAGCGCCGCCGCGCACGTCACCGTCGACGCCCCGGGCGCGGCCCAGGGTGGCTACTCCGTCGCCACCTTCCGGGTGCCGACCGAATCCGACACCGCGAGCACCACCGCGCTCACCGTCACCATCCCCGGCGTGCGCAGCGTGCGCACCGAGCCGCTGCCCGGCTGGACGGCCAAGGTGGACAAGAACCCGGCGGGCGAGGTCACCGCCGTCACCTGGACCGCCGACCCCGGCAACGCGGGCGTCGGCCCCGGCCAGTTCCAGCGCTTCGTCGTCTCCATCGGCCCGCTGCCGAAGGAGCACGAGGTGAGCTTCCCGGCCACGCAGAGCTACAGCGACGGCAGCGTGGTGCGCTGGGACCAGCCCGCCGCCGCGGACGGCTCCGAGCCGGAGCGCCCCGCCCCCAGCGTGCACCTCGCCGAGGCCGCCGCCGACGGCCACTCGCACGGCGGCAGCGACACCGAGGCCGCCGCCCCCGACAGCACCGACCAGACCGCGCGCTGGCTCGCGGGCATCGGCCTCGCGTTCGGGCTCTTCGCGGTGGCGCTCGGGCTCGGCTCCGTGTTCCGCGGGCGCCGGCCGTGAGACCGCTGCGCGCGCTCGCCCTCGCCGCGCTGGCCGGGCTGCTCGTGACCGTCGGCGCCGGTACCGCGGCCGCGCACTCGATCGTGGTCGGCAGCGTGCCGACGGACGGCTCGGCGGTCGAGGTCGGCCCGGAGCGGGTCAGCGTCACCTTCAACGAACCGCTGCAGCCGAGCTTCCCCGCGCTCACCGTCGTCGGCCCGGACAACCACTTCTGGCAGCGGGGCGACCCGGTGGTCGACGGCGCGACGGTGAGCGTCCCGGTCGGTGAGCTCGGCCCCGCCGGCACCTACACGATCGCCTTCCGGGTCACCTCCGCCGACGGGCACGCGGTGAACGGCAAGCGCGCCTTCACCCTGACCAGGGCGGGCAGCGGTACGCCCGGCGCGGAGGTGTCGGCGGCCGACGAGGGGTCGGGCGGCATCCCGGTCTGGATCTTCGTCGCGGGCGGCGTGCTCGTCTTCGCCGGTGGCCTCGCGGTCGCGCTGGCCGGCGGCAGGGGCCGCGGAAAACGCGCGTGACCCCGCCCTCCACCGCACGGCGCCGCGCCATCTGGCTGCTCCCGGTGGCCGGGCTGCTCGGGGTCGGGGTGGCGTGGCTGCTCGGCCGCGGCGCCCCGGCCGAGGCGCCGGTCCGGATGCTCGCCGACGGCCTCGGTGCCACCGTTCTCGGGCTGGCGGCGCTGCCCCGGCTCGGCGAGCGGCTACGGCCGCCGTGGCGGCTGCTCGCGGCCGTGGCGGGCGGCTGGTGCGCGGCCGAGTTCGCGGTGCTCGTCCTCGAGGCGGCCGAGGTGGTCGACGTGCCGGTCGGCGAGCTCGGGGCCGGTGCGTTCGGTGCCTTCGTCCGGGAGACCAGCGGCGGCCAGGTCGGGGTGGCGGTCCTGGCCGCCACCGCGCTGATCGCCTGCTACGGCGCGTACTCCTTCCGCACCGGGGACGGCTCGCCCGATCTCGTGCTGGTCTTCGCCGCGGTGGCGCTGGCGTTGCGGCCGATCACCGGGCACATGTCGCAGCAGGCGTTCGGCTCGGTGCTCGCCGCCGCGCACGCGCTGGCCGCCGGGCTCTGGTTCGGGCTGCTCGTCGCGCTCGCGCTGGTGCTGCGCGGCCGCGGCGAGTGGGCCGCCGCGCTGCCCCGCTACTCCGCGCTGGCCGGGGTACTGATCGCGGTGGTCGCGCTGACCGGGGTGCTGAACGGGCTGGTCCGGCTCGGCGGGGTGAGCGGGCTGGTCGGCTCCGGGTACGGCCGGATCATGCTCGCCAAGACGGCGGTGCTGCTGGTGCTGGCCGGGCTCGGCTGGTGGTGGCGGCGCAGCTGGGTGCCGCGCGCCGCCGACCACCGGGTGCGCGCCGAGGATTCGCTGCGCCGGGCGATCACCGAGACGCTGGTCATGGCGCTCGCCTTCGGCCTCGCCGCGACGCTCGCAGGCACGGCGTAGCCGGAATCGGGCGATTACAGTGGCGGCGTGACCGTGGTGACGATCGTCGAGGACTGCGTGGCATCGGCCGAATCCGCCTTCGCCTACGTGAACGACTACCGCAATCTGCCTGTTTTCCTGCACGGCCTGGAGTCCTTCACGCCGGTCGGCGCGAAGGACTCCGGGCTCGGCGCGGTCTTCGACGGCAGGATCAAGCTCGGCCCGGTCGCGCTGACCTCCCGGGTGGAGGTCACCCGCTGGACCGAGAACGCCCTCATCGAGGTGACCTCGATCAAGGGCTTCGAGATCGCCGGCACCTTCGTCTTCCATCCGAAGGCCGCCGCGCTCTGCACCATCGACGCCATCGTCGAGTACCGGGTGCCCGGCGGGCTCGCCGGGAAGGCGCTCGGCCGCACCATCGAGCCCTTCGTCAAGCTCGCGGTGAAGCACACCACCGACAACCTGGTCGCGCAGATCGCCGCCTTCCACCTGACCCGCGAGCCGTGACGCCCTCGCTCACCCAGCGCCTCGGCTACCTGTTCGGCCGCACCCTGCCCGCCTCGATGTCGGACTGGGTGCTGCGCGACCTCACCGGCCCCGGCGCCACCCGCAGGTACCTGCTGCGCATCCTGATTCCGGTGCTTCCGCCGCTGCTGCTCTTCCTGCTGCTGCCCGGCCCGCTCTGGATGGGCGCCGCCATGATGGCGCTGCTCTACATCCCGCTCGTCTACTTCACCGTCGCGCTGATGTACGTCTACCGGCGGCACCGGCTGGTCCAGCACGGCCTCGACCCCGCGCTCGCCGACGCCGAAACCCGCGCCCGGGGTGCCGCCGAGCGCGCCGAGTACGAGCGCAGACACGGCCGGGGAGGCGCCGGTCACACCGGGTGACCGGGCACAATCGGGGGCGTGACCGATACTTCGAACGTCGATTCCGTGGCGACCGCCGACCTGGCCGACGAGATCGGCCCCGAGATCCGCAGCTGCGACACCCAGTTCACGCAGTTCGGTGGCAGGGCCGCGTTCTCCGGGCGGATCACCACCATCCGCTGCTTCCAGGACAACCTGCTGGTGAAGCAGACCCTGAGTGAGCCGGGCGCGGGCAAGGTGCTCGTCGTCGACGGCGGCGGCAGCGTGCACACCGCCCTGGTCGGCGACATCATCGCCGGGCGCGGCGTCGACAACGGCTGGGCCGGGGTGATCGTGAACGGCGCCGTGCGCGACTCCGCGATCCTGCGCACCCTCGACATCGGCGTCAAGGCGCTCGGCACCAACCCGCGCAAGAGCACCCAGACCGGCTCCGGCGAGAAGGACGTGCCGGTGGAGTTCGGCGGCGTCACCTTCGTGCCCGGCGAGGTGCTCTACAGCGACCACGACGGCGTCGTGGTGCGCGCCGAGGACGACACCGCCTAGCGGCGGCGCGGCGCGATCACCCGGACCTGCCTGCCCGCGAGGGCGACCGTGTCACCGACCTCGAGCTGCCTGCCGCGACGCGTCTCGACCTCGTCGTTCACCCGGACGAGCCCCGCCGCGATCACCGTCTTGGCCTCGGCGCCGGACTCGATGAGATCGGCGAGCTTGAGGAATTGGCCGAGTTTGATGGCCTCGTCCTGAATCGGGACGTCGACTGTATCCGCCATGCCACTATGCATACTCCCCCGTCCGAACGGGTCGGGCACCGGGCCGGGCGGCTGAGCACGGCGTTCCGATTCAGTTACCATCCGGCGAACGGTCGGACACGCGGCGGGCGAAAGGCTCGGCATTCCGCCCGATCGGCACGCACACTGGTCCGGTGACTTCCACGCAGGCCGCTCCGCACGCCGACACCGAGCTACCACCGGATCGGCCGACACCGCCGGTTCCGCACCGCGGCCACGGCAGGCTGCGCGAGGTTCCGCACATCGCCGCGACCGTGCTCGGCGTCTTCGCCGTGCTGATCTTCCTGTGGAGCCTCTCGCCGACCCTGCGCTGGATCACCGCGACCCCGCGCCGCTACATCGACGACTACTACTTCGACGCGCCCGACACCAACCTCATGTGGGCGCTGCTCGTCGGGCTGCTCGCCGGTGCGCTGGCCAGCCGCAAGCGCATCGCCTGGTGGTTGCTGGTCGGTTACCTGGCGCTGTACACGATCATCAATGTCGTCACCTTCACCACCCAGGGCGATGTCAACGCGCTGGTGGCCATGGTGCTGCACCTGGCGGTGATCGGCGTGCTGCTGGCCTCGTGGGGTGAGTTCTACACCCGGGTCCGGCGGGGCGCGGGGTTGAAGGCGCTCGGCGTGCTGCTCGGCGGGCTGACGCTCGGGTTCCTGGTCGGCTGGGGGCTGCTAGAGCTCTTCCCAGGTTCGCTGCCCGGTGGCTGGCAGCGCCCCGGCTGGTCGCTGTACCGGGTCACCGCGGCGGTGCTCGCCGACAACGAACACTTCGACGGGCACCCGCACCCCTTCGTGAACTTCCTGCTCGGGCTCTTCGGCGCGCTCGCGCTGCTCGCCGCGGTGCTGGTGCTGCTGCGCTCGCAGCGCGCCGCCAACGCCATGACCGGCGTGGACGAGTCGGCGATCCGCGGCCTGCTCGCGCACTCCGACATCGAGGATTCGCTCGGCTACTTCGCCACCAGGCGGGACAAGGCCGTCGTCTTCGCGCCGAACGGCAAGGCGGCCATCACCTACCGCGTCGAGCTCGGCACCTGCCTGGCCAGCGGCGACCCGATCGGCAGGCGCGAATCCTGGCCGCAGGCGATCGACGAGTGGCTGCGGCTGGCCGATCGCTTCGGCTGGGCGCCCGCGGTGATGGGCGCCAGCGAACCGGGGGCCACCGCGTACCGGCGGGCCGGGCTCGCCGCGTTGCGCCTCGGCGACGAGGCGATCCTGGATACCCGCTCCTTCTCGCTGGCCGGGCCGGAGCTCAAGCAGGTGCGCCAGGCCGCCAACCGGCTGCGCAAGCAGGGCGTCACGGTGCGCATCCGGCGGCACGGCGACATCCCCGCGCGGGATTTCGGGAGCATCACCGCGCGCGCCGACGCCTGGCGGGACACCGCCGAGGAGCGCGGCTTCTCGATGGCGCTCGGCCGGCTCGGCGACCCGCAGGACGCCGACTGCCTGCTGGTCGAGGCGGTCAACCCGCAGGAGCGGGTGCTCGGCATGCTCTCCCTCGTCCCCTGGGGCCGCACCGGCGCCTCGCTGGAGCTCATGCGCCGCGACCCGGGCGCGCCGAACGGCGTGATGGAGCTGATGATCTCGCAGCTCGCGCTGAACTCCGAGCAGTACGGCGTCACCCGGGTCTCGCTGAACTTCGCGGTGTTCCGCTCGGTCTTCGAGGAGGGCGGCCGGATCGGCGCGGGGCCGGTGCTGCGGCTGTGGCGCGGCGTGCTGCTCTTCTTCTCCCGCTGGTGGCAGCTGGAGGCGCTGTACCGCTCGAACGTGAAGTACCAGCCGACCTGGGTGCCGCGCTTCTTCCTCTTCGAGGAGCGCAGGCAGCTGCCGCGGGTGGCGCTGGCCAGCGCGCTCGCCGAGGGCTTCCTGCCCCGCTTCGGCCCGGAGGGCGACACCGCCGTGCACACCGGGCTGCACAGCGCCGTGCCCGCGAGCGTCGCCGGGCTGCACGCCGACGGCAGCCCGCCGGACTGGCCGGAGGACGAGGACGAGGAGGTCCGCTCCCGGCGCCCGGAGCAGGTCCGGGTGCGGCTGGACAAGCTCCGCAAACTCTCCGACCATGGCATCGAGGCGTACCCGGTCGCCTACCCGCCGACGCACAGCATCGCGGGCGCGCGGCGCACCCCGCGCGGGACCACGGTCCGGGTCTGCGGGCGGCTCCTGCGGATTCGCGACTACGGCGGGGTGATCTTCGCGCTGCTGCGCGACTGGTCCGGTGACATCCAGCTGCTCATCGACCGCGACCGGGTCGGCGCCGAGCACAGCGCCGAGTTCACCGAGTACTTCGACCTCGGCGACCTGATCGAGGTGAGCGGCCAGATCGGGGTCAGCAGGCGCGAGGAGCTCTCGCTGCTCGCCGCCGACTGGCGGATGCTCGGCAAGTGCCTGCACCCGCTGCCGGACAAGTGGAAGGGGCTCGCCGACCCCGAGGCCAAGGTCCGCCAGCGCTACGTGGACATGGCGATCAACGCCGACACCCGCGAGGTGATGGCCAAGCGCAGCGCGGTGCTGCACTCGCTGCGCGACTCGCTGCACGGCGCCGGCTTCCTCGAGGTGGAGACGCCGATCCTGCAGCAGGTGCACGGCGGCGCCAACGCCACCCCGTTCCGCACCCACATCAACGCCTACGACCTCGACCTCTACCTGCGCATCGCGCCCGAGCTGTACCTCAAGCGGCTCTGCGTCGGCGGCATGGAGAAGGTCTTCGAGCTGGGCCGGACCTTCCGCAACGAGGGCGTCGACTTCAGCCACAACCCCGAGTTCACCATCCTGGAGGCGTACGAGGCGCACAGCGACTACCAGCGCATGATGCACCTCTGCCGGCGCCTGATCCAGGAGGCCGCGGTCGCCGCCAACGGCGCCGAGGTGGCGCTGCGCCCCACCGACGGCGGCGGGTACGAGGAGGTCGACATCTCCGGCGAGTGGACCGTGCAGACGGTGCACGGCGCGGTCTCCGAGGCGCTCGGCACCGACATCACGCCCGGGACCGGGGTGACCAGGCTGCGCGAGCTCTGCGACGGCGCCGACATCCCGTTCCAGCACAACTGGGACGCCGGGCAGATCGTGCTGGAGATGTACGAGCACCTGGTGGAGTCGCGCACCGAGCGCCCCACCTTCTACTGCGACTTCCCCACCTCGGTCTCCCCGCTCACCCGCTCGCACCGCAGCATCGCCGGCGTCGCCGAGCGTTGGGACCTGGTGGCGTGGGGCGTCGAGCTCGGCACCGCCTACAGCGAGCTCACCGACCCGATCGACCAGCGGCAGCGGCTCACCGAGCAGTCGCTGCTCGCCGCCAACGGCGACCCGGAGGCGATGGAGCTGGACGAGGACTTCCTGCAGGCGCTGGAGCACGCCATGCCGCCCACCGGCGGGCTCGGCATGGGCGTCGACCGGATCGTCATGCTGATCACCGGCCGCAGTATCCGGGAGACGCTGCCGTTCCCGCTGGTCAAGCCGCGCTGACCGCGTCCTGCCCCCCGAACTGGGGGCGGTGAAGGCCGAATCACCCTGTTAGGGTTCGGCATTCGGCGCCAGGGAGGACGCCGCTCACATCTCGGAGGGAAATTCGTCGTGCCTGTCGGCCTGCTCGTAACATCGGGGCTGCTCGATCCGCTCCTGTCCGCTCAACCAGACCCGGCCCTGCTCGCCGACGCACTCGAGGCGCGCAAGCGCGGGGGCAGCCGCGGGAGCGGGGGTGGTGGGATCGGCGCGTTCGCCGTCGGGATCGTCTGCCTCGGGCTCGTCGCGGCGATCGTCATCGGGTTGGTGCTCCGCAGTCGGAAGTCGGGGTCGGGGACCCCGAACCCGCAGGCGTCGGGGTACGGCCCCGGTCCGCAGCCCGGTCAAGGCGGTCAGCCGGGGTACGGCCCCGGTCCGCAATCCGGTCACGGCAGTCAGCCGGGGTACGGCTCCGGTCCGCAACCTGGTCATGGCGGTCAGCCGGGCTACGGCCCCGGCCCGCAATCCGGTCAAGGCAGTCAGCCGGGCTACGGCCCCGGCCCGCAACCCGGTCACGGCAGTCAACCGGGCTACGGCCCGCAAACCGGCTACGGCAGTGCCCAGCCCGGCTACGGTCCGCCCCCGGGCTACGGCCCCCCTGCCGGGCAAGGGCCACAGCCGGGGTACGGCGAGGGGCCACAGCCGGGGTACGGCGCCCCGGTGCAACCGGGCGCTCACGACCGCGGTCGCCCGGGCGGCCAGTGGCCCCCGCACTGAGCGAGAAAATTTCGCGCCCGCGATGTAAACGCCCGGCGGCGAACCCGCGATCTTGAAGGCAGGCCACCGGGCCGGAACCGCTCCCGCGGGCAAACCCGGCGGCTAGCCTAGACATTCGGCTCCGGGAGGAGGCCGAACCCGCCGACGAGGGGAACACCATGTATCTCGACCTGCTCACCCAGGCCCCGCTGCTCGACCCGCACGTCTGGGCCAGCCCGGACGTCCTGACCTCGGTCATCGACTACGAGGCCGCCAAGAAGAAGAAGTCACGCGGTGGCGGCGGCCTGATCTTCGGCGGCATCTGCTGCCTGCTGGTCGTCGTGGCGATCGTGGTCGGCATCTACCTGCTCACCAAGCGCAAGAAGCAGCAGTAGCGCCGGATACGGTGGACGGGTGCAGCTCATCTTCGTCCGCCATGCCCAGCCGGTCCGCATCGTGGGCTCACAGGCCCCCGCCGACCCGGAGCTGGCCCCGCTCGGGATCAGCCAGGCGGCGCGGGTCCCCGATGCGCTGCTGCACCACCGCCGGATCACCCGCATCGTGAGCAGCCCGCAGCGGCGCGCCCTGGAGACGGCGGCGCCCGCGGCGGCCGCGCTCGGCCTCGGGGTCGAGGTCTTCGACGACCTCGCCGAGTACGACCGCGACCTGCCCGCCTACATCCCGATCGAGGACGCGAAGACCGAGTTCCGCGCCGCCTACGACCGGATCAAGGCGGGCCACCTGCCGGAGCAGATCGACGGCCCCGCCTTCGCGGCCAGGGTCGCGGCGGTCGTCACCGATCTGGTGAAGGCCGCCGACCCCGCCGACACCGTGCTCGCCTTCGCGCACGGCGGCGTGGTGAACGTGACGCTGCAGGACGTGCTCGGGCTGCCCCGCCCGCTCACCTTCCCGATCGACTACTGCTCGATCACCCGAATCCTGTACTCGCGCAACGGCGATCGCACGGTCGCGACGGTGAACGAGAACGCACACGTCTGGGATCTGCTCCCGCGCAACCTCGAGTCCTGACCCCGCACAGCGGACTGCCAGACTGGTCGCACCGCGGTCCCAGGGAGAAGCCTTTCGATGGGTGCAGTGCGCCGCTCCACGGCGCGCTGTTCCCAGGAAAGGAAACCGTGTTGCTCTCCTCGAAGATCGCTCGACGCGTCGCCGGTGTCTCGCTGGCAGGCGCGCTCTTCGCCGCCCCGGCAGCCCTGCTCGCCGGCACCGCCTCCGCCGCCGAACCGGCGGCCACCGTCCAGGTCGACCCCGCCGGCACCGAGGTCGCCCGCCCCGACCATCGCGACGGCGACCGCCCGTGGGACGGGCAGCGGAACGACCGCCGCGACGACCACCGGGCGCCGGAGACGTTCCGGCAGTTCCAGCAGCAGTTCCTGCCGCCGACCGGCTCGGCGCTCTGAGCTGAGTACGACGAAGGCCACCGCCCGGATCGGGCGGTGGCCTTCGTCGTGGTCAAGGAGGTGTCAGGCCATGCCCGCGATCCAGTCGTGCATCCAGCGGACCGCGCTCTTGCCGTCGTCCACCCGGTAGCTGCCGTACAGGGTGTGCGCCTGCGAGCTGTAGAACCGCTCCAGATCCTTCACCCGCTGCTCGTTGGCCGACTCGCTGAGCTGGCCCTGCAGCGTCGGCACGCCGCCGTGCGCCATCAGGTCGTTGAAGATGTTGCCGGCTTCCTGCTGGTAGCGGCCCATATTCGCGACGTTGGCCTCCGAGCTCATGGCGAGGAAGCCGGCGAAGCGGGTGATGAAGTCGTCGGTCGCGGTGGCGCAGTAGAGGTCGTCCACCGCGCAGATGGTGCGGGTGCGGTCGCTGATCCAGCCGAAGCCGCCGACCCGGGGCCCGCCCGCGCCCGCGCCGCCCGCCACCGGGCCGACCTGCACGTCGGTCGGGGAGCGGCGCGGGTCGGAGATGAGCCCGACGCCCGCGATGCGGTCCGGCGAGACGACGCCGAGCCCGGTGCCGATGTCGGCGGCCAGGTCACCGGCGGCGTCCGCGCCCTGGCTGTAGCCGACCAGCGCGATCTGGGTGGCCCCGCAGGCCCGCGCCATGTCGCCGATCAGCCCGCGGGCGGCGTTCACGGCCTCCTTCTTGGAGTTGCCGTAGACCTCGCCCTCCCACGGGAACGCGGTGGCGGAGTAGGTGACGTAGTCGACCTCCACCGAGCGCGGCAGGTTGTTGGTGACCCCGGCCAGCATCCCCGGCCCCGGCTCCTTGTCGCGCCCCGTCTCCCAGGTGCCCGGGATCGCGACCACGTACAGGCTGGGGCAGCCGGGATCCGCGACCGCGGATCCGGTGCCGCCGAGCACCATGCCGGAAACGAGTGCCGCGGACGCACCGAGAGCCGCGACGACCTTCTTCAACTGCATTCCGCTCCAGTTCCAAAACCGTTGCCCCCGCAGGAGCGAGCCCGACAAGTTGCCGCCTCGATGCTGTCCTCGATGCGTTTCACGCCTGTGCACGGCGGGTGAACAGTTCTCACCCCGGGTCGTTGCCACCGGACCCATCCCAAGATCACCGGCACACCGCCGACCACAATAGAGGTACCGCCGAGGCGACGCCATCCGAACCCCGGACTTGTCCGATTACCTCGATACCCGCGGACAACCCCGGCGAGCTGGTCGGATGACAGCCCGCGAGACGCGAAAGGCGCCTGTGGACTCCGTTGTCCACAGGCGCCCGCATTCCCCTGCCGGGGAAATCGGGGTCAGCGCTGGGCGACCATGGTGGGGGTGATGGGCGCGGGCAGCGCGGTCTCGCCCTCCAGGTAGCGGTCGACGGCGGCGGCGGCCGCGCGGCCCTCGGCGATGGCCCACACGATCAGCGACTGGCCGCGGCC
Source organism: Nocardia asteroides (assembly GCF_021183625.1). NCBI lineage: Bacteria > Bacillati > Actinomycetota > Actinomycetes > Mycobacteriales > Nocardiaceae > Nocardia > Nocardia asteroides. The sequence goes on along the minus strand of NZ_CP089214.1, from coordinate 3,971,046 downwards.
CATGTCGCCCGCGACGAAGACGCCGGGGACGTTGGTGGCCCAGCTCTTGTCGCGCTGGACGTTGCCGCGCTGGTCGTAGCCGACGCCGAGGTCGGTGAGGAGCCCGCCCTTCTCCGGGCCGACGAAGCCCATGGCGAGCAGCACCAGGTCGGCTTCGAGGGTGAACTCGGTGCCGTCGACCTTCTCGAAGCGGCCGTTGACCATCTTCACCTCGTGCGCCTGCAGCCCGGTGACGGTGCCGTCGGCGCCGACGAAGCGCTCGGTGTTCACCGAGAACACCCGCTCGCCGCCCTCCTCGTGCGCCGAGGAGACCCGGTACATGAGCGGGTAGGTCGGCCACGGGGTCGAGCCTGCCCGCTCCTCCGGCGGGCGCGGCATGATCTCGAACTGGTGCACCGAGGCGGCGCCCTGCCGGTGCGAGGTGCCGAGGCAGTCGGCGCCGGTGTCGCCGCCGCCGATGATGACGACCTTCTTGTCCCGCGCGTTGATCGGCGGGAGGCCGCGCTCGTCGGTGACCTCGTCGCCGAGCTGCACCCGGTTGGCCCAGGGCAGGAACTCCATGGCCTGGTGGATGCCGTCCAGCTCGCGGCCGGGGATCGGCAGGTCGCGGGCCTGGGTGGCGCCGCCGGAGAGGACGACCGCGTCGAACTGCTCACGCAGCTGGTCGGCGGTGATGTCGACGCCGACGTTCACGCCTGCCCGGAAGATGGTGCCCTCGGCCTCCATCTGCGCCATCCGGCGGTCGATGAAGCGCTTCTCCATCTTGAATTCCGGGATGCCGTAGCGCATCAGCCCGCCGATGCGGTCGGCGCGCTCGAACACCGTGACGGTGTGGCCCGCGCGGGTCAGCTGCTGCGCGGCGGCCATGCCCGCCGGGCCGGAGCCGACGACCGCGATCTTCTTGCCGGTGAGCCGGGTCGGGTACACCGGGGCGACCCAGCCCTCGTCGAAGGCGTTCTCGATGATCTCGACCTCGACCTGCTTGATGGTCACCGGGTCCTGGTTGATCCCGAGCACGCAGGACGCCTCGCACGGCGCCGGGCACAGCCGCCCGGTGAACTCCGGGAAGTTGTTGGTGGCGTGCAGCCGGTCGATGGCGTCGCGCCAGTTGTCCTTGTACACCAGGTCGTTCCAGTCCGGGATCAGGTTCCCGAGCGGACAGCCGTTGTGACAGAACGGGATACCGCAGTCCATGCAGCGGCTGGCCTGGGTGCGGAGGGTGTCGTGCGAGAAATCCTCGTACACCTCCTTCCAGTCCATCAGCCGGAGCGGGACCGGACGCCGCTTGGGCAGCTCCCGTGCGGTGTGCTTGAGAAAACCCTGAGGGTCAGCCACGAGCGGCCTCCATAATCGCAGCGTCGACGTCCCGGCCGGCCTTCTCGGCCTCGGAGATCGCCAACAGGACCTTCTTGTATTCGCGCGGCATGACCTTCACGAAGTGGTTCACCTGCTGCGACCAATCGCCGAGAATGCGATCGGCCACCGCGGAACCGGTCTGCTCGCGGTGTTCGGCGATGATGTCGCGCAGCCAGGTGAAATCGTCACCCGAGAGCTGCTCCACCGCCTCGCTCTGCTCCGGGTTCACCTTCGCGGCGAAGGTGCCGTCCGGGTCGTAGACGATGGCGACGCCGCCGGACATGCCCGCACCGAAGTTGCGCCCGGTCTCGCCGAGGATCACCACCCGGCCACCGGTCATGTACTCGCAGGCGTGGTCACCGACGCCCTCGACCACCGCGACGGCGCCCGAGTTGCGCACCGCGAACCGCTCGCCGACCACGCCGTTGATGAACGCCTTGCCGTTGGTCGCGCCGAACAGGATCACGTTGCCCGCGATGATGTTCTCCGCGGCCACGAAATCGGCCGGAGCGTTCGGCGAGGGCCGGACCACCAGGTGGCCGCCGGAGAGCCCCTTGCCGACGTAGTCGTTGGCGTCGCCCTGCACCCGCAGCGTGATGCCGGCGGGCACGAAGGCGCCGAAGCTGTTGCCCGCGGAGCCGGTGAAGGTGATGTCGATGGTGTCGTCGGGGAGCCCGGCGCCGCCGTAGAGCTTGGTCACCTCGTGGCCGAGCATGGTGCCGACGGTGCGGTTCACGTTGGAGATCTTGGTCTCGAACCTCACCGCCTTGCCGCGCTCCAGCGCGTCCCGGCTCTGCGTGATGAGCTGCTGGTCGAGCGCCTTGTCCAGGCCGTGGTCCTGGGTCTTGGTGCAGCGGCGGTCCTGGTACATGAACGCCGTCTCGACGTCGTCCAGGATCGGCGAGAGGTCGAGCTTGCTCGCCTTCCAGTGCTGCTTGGCCTTGCTGGTGTCGAGCAGGTCGACCCGGCCGACGGCCTCGTCGATGGTGCGGAAGCCGAGCGAGGCCAGCAGTTCGCGCACCTCCTCGGCGATGTAGAGGAAGAAGTTCTCGACGAACTCCGGCTTGCCGGTGAAGCGCTCGCGCAGCACCGGGTTCTGCGTGGCGACGCCGACCGGGCAGGTGTCCAGGTGGCAGACGCGCATCATGATGCAGCCGGAGACCACCAGCGGCGCGGTCGCGAAGCCGTACTCCTCGGCGCCGAGCAGCGCGGCGATCATCACGTCGCGGCCGGTCTTCATCTGGCCGTCGACCTGCACGACGATCCGGTCGCGCAACCCGTTCAGCAGCAGCGTCTGCTGGGTTTCGGCCAGGCCGAGCTCCCAGGGGCCGCCCGCGTGCTTGAGCGAGGTGAGCGGCGAGGCGCCGGTGCCGCCGTCGTGCCCGGAGATCAGCACCACGTCGGCGTGCGCCTTGGAGACGCCTGCGGCGACGGTGCCGACGCCGGGCTCCGCGACAAGTTTCACGTGAATCCGAGCCTGCGGGTTCGCGTTCTTCAGGTCGTGGATCAGCTGCGCCAGATCCTCGATGGAGTAGATGTCGTGGTGCGGCGGGGGCGAGATCAGCCCGACGCCCGGCGTCGAGTGCCGCACCTCGGCGACCCACGGGTACACCTTGTGCGCGGGCAGCTGGCCGCCCTCGCCCGGCTTGGCGCCCTGGGCCATCTTGATCTGGATGTCGCTGCAGTTGGTCAGGTAGTGCGCGGTCACGCCGAAGCGGCCGGAGGCCACCTGCTTGATCGCGCTGCGCCGCCAGTCACCGTTCTCCTCGACCTCGAAGCGGGCCGGGTGCTCGCCGCCCTCGCCGGAGTTCGAGCGGCCGCCGAGCCGGTTCATGGCGATGGCCAGCGTCTCGTGCGCCTCGGCCGAGATGGAGCCGTAGCTCATCGCGCCGGTGGAGAAGCGCTTGACGATCGCGGTGGCCGGCTCGACCTCCTCGATCGGGATCGGCGAGCGCGCGCCGTTGCGGAACTGGAAGAGCCCGCGCAGCGAGGCCAGCCGCTCGGACTGGTCGTCCACCAGCTTGGTGTACTCCTTGAAGACCGAGTACTGCCCGCTGCGGGTGGCGTGCTGCAGCTTGAAGACGGTGTCCGGGTTGAACAGGTGGTACTCGCCCTCGCGGCGCCACTGGTACTCGCCGCCGACCTCGAGCTCGCGGTGCGCGCGCTCGTTGCGGTTCTCCAGGAAGGCCACGCCGTGCCGCGCGGCGACGTCGGCGGCGATCTCGTCGAGGCCGATGCCGTCCAGGTGCGAGCGCAGCCCGGTGAAGTACTCGTCGACCAGCTCCTGCGCCAGGCCGATGACCTGGAAGAGCTGCGCGCCGTTGTACGAGGCGAGGGTGGAGATGCCCATCTTGGACATCACCTTGAGCACGCCCTTGCCCGCGCCCTTGATGTAGTTGGCGACGGCCGCGCGGTAGTCGGCCCCGGTGTCGCCGGTGCTGCCCGGCATGGCGAGCGCGCCGCGCTCCAGCATGTCCTCCAGCGACTCGAAGGCCATGTACGGGTTCACCGCGCCCGCGCCGAAGCCGACGAGGGTGGCCATGTGGTGCACCTCGCGGGCGTCACCGGCCTCCACGATCAGCCCGACCATGGTGCGGGTGCGCTCGCGCACCAGGTGGTGGTGCACCGCGGCGGTGAGCAGCAGCGACGGGATCGGCGCCAGCTTCTCGTTGGACTCGCGGTCGGAGAGCACGATGATCCGCGCCCCGCCCTCGATCGCGGCCGAGACCTGGGTATTGATCGCCTTCATCGCCTGGCGCAGCCCCTTGCCGCCCTTGGCGACCGGGTACAGCCCGCGCACGACCACCGAGCGCAGCCCGGGCTGCGAGCCGTCGTCGTTGATGTGCACCAGCTTGGCGAGCTCGTCGTTGTCCAGGATCGGGCCCTCGATGGCGATCTGCCTGCACGACTCCACGCTGGGGTGCAGCAGGTCGCCCTCGGGGCCGAGGTTGCGCTTGAGGCTGGTGACGACCTCTTCCCGGATCGCGTCCAGCGGCGGGTTGGTGACCTGCGCGAAGATCTGCGAGAAGTAGTCGAAGAGCAGCCGGGGCCGCGCGGAGAGCACCGCGATCGGGGTGTCGGTGCCCATCGAGCCGAGCGCCTCGCCGCCGGTCTTCGCCATCGGCGAGAGCAGCAGGTTCAGCTCCTCGGTGGTGTAGCCGAAGATCTGCTGCCGGATCAGCACCCGGTCGTGCGACATGTGCACGTGCGGGCGGTCGGGCAGGTCGGAGAGCTTCTTGACGCCCTCGTCCAGCCACTCCTGGTAGGGGTGCTCGGCGGCCAGCGTGGCCTTGATCTCCTCGTCGCCGACGATCCGGCCCTGGGCGGTGTCGACGAGGAACATCCGGCCCGGCTGCAGCCGGACCTTCCTGACCACCTTGGCCGGGTCGATGTCGAGCACGCCGACCTCGGAGGCCATCACGACCAGGCCGTCGTCGGTGACCCAGATCCGGCTCGGGCGCAGGCCGTTGCGGTCGAGCACGGCGCCGACGACCGAGCCGTCGGTGAAGCAGACCGATGCCGGGCCGTCCCACGGCTCCATCAGCATCGAGTGGTACTGGTAGAACGCCCGGTTGGCCGGGTCCATCGTCTCGTTGCGTTCCCATGCCTCGGGAATCATCATCAGCACGGCGTGCGGGAGGCTGCGGCCGCCGAGGTGCAGCAGCTCCAGCACCTCGTCGAAGCGGGCGGTGTCGCTCGCCCCCGGCGTACAGACCGGGAAGATCTTCTCCAGCCGGTTCTTGCCCGCCTGGTCGATGCCGAAGACCTCGCTGCGCAGCAGCGCCTCGCGCGCGCGCATCCAGTTCTCGTTGCCGGTGACGGTGTTGATCTCGCCGTTGTGCGCGACCCGGCGGAACGGGTGCGCCAGCGGCCACGAGGGGAAGGTGTTGGTGGAGAACCTGGAGTGCACGATGCCGAGCGCGCTCTCCACCCGGTCGTCCTGCAGGTCCAGGTAGAAGGCGCGCAGCTGCGGGGTGGTGAACATGCCCTTGTAGACGAAGGTCTGCCCGGACAGGCTGGGGAAGTAGACCGTCTCCCGACCGGTCGCGCCCTCGCCCGCGCCCTGCTTGCCGAGCTCGTGCTCGACCCGCTTGCGGATGACGTAGGCGCGGCGCTCCAGGTCCATGCCGGAGAGCTGCTCGGCGGCGTTCTTCGGGGAGGCGATGAAGATCTGCCGGAAGGTGGGCATGGCGTCGCGCGCGAGCGCGCCGAGCGAGCTCTCGTCGATCGGCACATCGCGCCAGCCGATGACCTCGAGCCCCTCCTCCTTGACGATCTTCTCCACGCCGTACGCGGCCCTTGCCGCCTCGCGGCGGGCCTGCGGCAGGAAGGCGATCCCGGAGGCGTAGGAGCCTTCGGCGGGCAACTCGACGCCGGCCACGGCACGGAAGAAGCGGTCCGGAAGCTGGATCAGGATGCCCGCGCCGTCGCCGGAGTTCGGCTCGGCGCCCGCGGCACCGCGGTGCTCCAGGTTCAACAGAGCCGTAATGGCCTTGTCGACGATGTCGCGGCTGCGGCGGCCGTGCATGTCGACGACGAACGCGACGCCACAGGAGTCGTGCTCGTTCGCCGGATCGTAGAGACCGATGGGTCCGGGTGACCGGTGGCCGGGAAGTTGCGTCATGCCTCTGCCTTCAGGAAGTAGGCGATCGAGGAGCGGGGCCATCGCGGTGGCGGCCATCTCGTTCGAACGCCTGGTCAAGACTGCGTCCGTACGTTCCGAATCCAGCCGCGCTGATGGTCTCGGCGTGCAGTCACGTCTCCAGTTGTCCACCCGCAGGGTGTTACGTGTGGGCTGCTCGGTGATAGCGAAGCGCTGGGGCGATCGCTACCTCCGTGCGGGTGGCCGCCCGCTACCTGAGCACCGACTCGGGGCTGCGGCGCGCGGGGCGGCAGGCCGGACGGTGTCCGGCGTAAGAGCAAACGATAAGTCAGGTCCGAAGCCCAACCAACTCAGATTCAATGGAAATCAGGTCTAGCTGGGCTTCTTCATGCGGTCCTCCACTTTGTGCGCGTTGTCCAGTGTAAGGCAGGGCTCGCGGGTCGATCGATCCCCTGGCACCGGGTGCCAGCGACGCGACGCACCCGGGTTTCGGCGGCGAAACCCGGGTGCGGAACTGAAGAAGCAGCGCCCACCTGCGTCGATACAGATTTCCCCCGCGGAGGGGAGAACAAACCAGCCGCACCGCGGCTAACTCGGGCGCGTGCTGGCTGAGACGGATATGACAGGGATGTGACAAGCGGGTGACGCGATCCGACCGTACGGCATCCTTGTTCCGGCGCGGAGTCCGGCACACTTTCAGCTAACCCGTCGAGTGGGGTTCACCACAGACCGGGCGTCCGGTCCAGCGGCGGCGCCCTGTCGTCCTGGGAGGCAAGGGCTTCCGTGTGAACTCGACCACATCGCCGCGCACCCCCTCGAAGCGTCGGCCGGATGCTGTCACTCTGTGAACGCCCCGGTCCGCCACCGACACCGAGGATGTGGAGTCCATGACCGCGACCGGACTGTTCACCCGGCTCGGCGGTGCGCCTGCCGATGCTCCCGCGCTGCCGCACGAGCGCTCGGGCTACGTCACCACCGGTGCGGCCGTGCTCGGCTTCGCCCTGGTCGCGGGCGGCGTCACGGCAGCGGCCTCGGCTCCCGCGCTCCCGGTCGCCGGTGCCGTCGCGGCCGGTACCGCGGCCGCCGCCTTCGCCGCGCTGGTCGGGCGGGCCTGCGCCACCGCGCGCCCCGGGCGGATGCCGGACCCGCTCGGCACGGCCGGGCGCGCGCTGCTCGCGGTGCTGACCGGCGTCGTCCTCGCCGAACTCGCCGCGACCGTGCTCTTCGCAGGCGCCGTCGACCGCGCCCTCGACGACCGCGCGCTCGCCGCGGCGGAGTCCGGGCCCGCGGTCACCGCCGCCCGCGCCGAGCTGGAGCTGGCCCGCGCCGAGCGCACCGCGCTGGACGCCGCCGTCGCCGCCGCGCGCGCCGATATCGACACCGCCCTTGTCACCGCGCGCTGCGAATTCAACCCCGGCCCCGGCTGCCCGGATACCAGGATCACCGGGGTGCCCGGCGACGGGCCGGAGGCGCGGACCGCCAACGAGTTGCTCACCGACGCCCGCAACCGGCTCGCCACCGCCGAGCAGCGCGCGCCCGCGCTGGACCAGCGGGTCGGCATCGCCGAGCGGGAGCTGAGCACGAGGGCGGCGGCCGCCACCACCGATCGCGGGCTCGGCGCCCGCTGGTCGGCCATGAACGAGCGCGCCGCGCTGCTCCCCCGGCTGCTCTGCCTGCTGGTCTTCGTGGCGCTGGCGCTGCTCCCGCTGCTGCTGCGGCGCTGGCGCGGGGACACCACCTTCGACCGGAGGATCGCCGCCGACCTGGTGCGCGACCGGGCCGAGCGGGAGGCGGACGCGGCCATCGCGGTACTGCGCGCGCAGACCCGCACCGAGACCGAGCGGGTGCGGGCCGAGCAGGAGCTCACCGCCGTCAAGCTGGTCGCCGACGCGGATACCGCGATCGACCGGGAGCGCCAGCGCACCCGGGTGATCGCGGCCATCGGCGGGCTGGAGATCGGGATCACCGAGCCGTCGCCGCGGGCGGCCGGGCTCGCCCTGCCCGGCGACCGGGCAGGCACGCCCGCGCTGCCCGCCGCCGTGCCGGTCGAGCCGGCGCGCGTCACCGGCCTGCCCGCGCGCACCGACCCGGACGCCGTGCACCTGCCTGTCCTCGGCACGGTGCCGTTCTCCGGCACCGCCGTCCGGCTCGTCCGGCCGTTCGTGCCCGGCGTCGTCGCCGCTGCCATCGGCACCGCCGCCCAGCCGCTGCGGATCGCGGTGCGGGCGCTGGAGGAGCGGGAGGAGATCACCTTCACCGTCCGGCGCACCCGCACCGTGGTGGTCGGGGCGGTCCTGGACGGCGAGCCGGAGCATCCGGTGGTCGCCACCGTGCCGCCCCCGTTCGAGCCGGACCCCGCCGGTCCGGGTCGGCACCCCGCCCTGTCCGGGCCGGAAGTGGCCGCCCCCGGCCCTCGAGACCCGGGCGTCGCCGCCGCGCCGGTGCGGCACCCGGGCCGCTCCGGGTCGGATGCCAGCGCCCGGACGAAGCACCCCGCCCTGCCCCCGGCCCGGTGAACCCGGCGCTCCCGCCCGGGCTCGGACCGAGCCCGATGCCGGCGCCCCGGCGAAACGGTCGATCGGCCGGCGCCCCGGCGACGCCACCGCCCCCGCGCATCGACCGACCCCTCCCGCCGCCAGGCGGACAAGCCCGAGCCGGGCGCTACCCCGGTCTCTAGGCTGCGTCCATGACCTTCGGTGACCGATATGCCCGAGACTGACGCCGCGGTGCAGCCTGCCCCCGCCGCGCCGACGGTGGTCGGCGCGCCGTGGGGCTCGCCGCTGCTCGGCACCGTCGAGGAGCCTGCCGGGCTGCGCCGGCTCCGGATCCAGGGGCTGCTCACCGTCTCCATCGTGCTGGCGAACTTCGTCGGCGTCGTCGTCTCCATCGCGCTGATCGGCTTCGTGCTGCCCGGTCCGTCGGTCTTCACCGGCGAGCTGCTGCTGAGCGTGATCGCGGCCCCGGTCTACGCACTGGTCGCGATTCTGATCGGGGTCTGGTGGGGCACCACCGGCGGGCTGCGCGCGCTGCGCTGGGCCATCGACCCGGACCACGTGCCGACCGAGGCCGAGCAGATCGCCGCGGGCCGGGTGCCGCGCACGCTCGTGCTCTACCAGGCGGCGCTCTGGCTGGGCGGGGTCACGCTGCTCACCGTGCTCGCCGGGCTGGCCGATCCGCGCTTCATCCCCAAGGTCGCGCTCGGCATCGCGTTCAGCGCGATCGTGGTGTGCGCGAACAGCTACCTGCTGATCGAATTCGCGTTGCGGCCGGTGACCGCGCGGGTGCTCGACGCGGCGCCGACCCGCAGCAGGCGCGGCATCGGCGTCTTCGGCCGCACCCTGCTGGTCTGGATGCTCGGCTCCGGTGTCCCGGTCGCGGGCACCATGGTGGTCGCGATCCTGGCGCTGGCCAGGGACGACGTCAGCGCGGCCCGGCTCGCGGTCTGTGTGCTCTCGTTCGGCGGCGCCACCCTGGTCTTCGGCCTGGTGCTGCTGGCGCAGACGCTCTCCGCCACGGTCGCGCCGATCAACGGCGTGCGCCGCGCGTTGCGGCTGGTCGAGGACGGCAGCCTGGACGCCGCCGTCGTCGTCTACGACGGCACCGAGCTCGGCGAGCTGCAGAGCGGCTTCAACCGCATGGTCGCCGGGCTGCGCGAGCGCGAGCAGCTCAGGGACCTGTTCGGCAGGCACGTCGGCCGCGACGTCGCCGCCGCCGCGCTGGAGCGCGACCCGGTGCTCGGCGGCATGGAGACCGACGCCGCCACGCTCTTCATCGACATCGTCGGCTCCACCGCGATGGCCGCGAGCAGGCCGGCGCCGGAGATCGTCGCCATCCTGAACCGCTTCTTCGACGTGGTGGTGGCCGAGGTGGAGCGCCACGGCGGGCTGCTGAACAAGTTCGAGGGCGATGCCGCGCTCGCGGTCTTCGGCACCCCGGCGCCGCTCGCCGACGCGGCGGGGTCGGCGCTGGCCTGCGCCCGCGCCATCCGCGAAAGGCTGGTCGGCGCGAGCGATTTCACCGCGGCCATCGGGGTCGCGGCCGGGCGGGTGGTCGCGGGCAATGTCGGCGCGCGGCAGCGCTACGAGTTCACCGTGATCGGCGACGCGGTGAACCAGGCGGCCCGGCTCTGCGAACTCGCCAAGCGCGAGCCGCTGCTCGTCCTCAGCTCGGCGAGCACGGTGCGCGCCGCCGACCCGGCCGAGGCCGCGCACTGGGAACTCGGCGAATCGGTGACGCTGCGCGGGCGTCCGGAGCCGACGCGGCTGGCCCGTCCGTCCGGTTAGACTCGCCGCGTGCTACCTGCCGCTGCCCCGGCCGGTGCCGTCGGGGTGGGAGGTGATCCGGTACCGGGCTCCCCCGGCACGACGGTCCCGGTGCGCCCGCTCACCTTCCGCGAACAGCTGGACGAGCCGTTCGCGCTGCTCCAGGGATGCGTCGTCGCGCTCGCGGTACTCACCGGCGCCGGGGTCGCGCTGGCCGAGGCGCTGGTCTTCGGGATCACGGCGCTGTTCTCCGAACTGAGTGGCGGGTCGGATGCCGGGATCGCGTGGGGAGCCGTGCTCGGCAGCGCGCTCGCGATCCTGCTGCTGCGCTTCCTGATCCGGGGCTGCACCGTCGCGCTCGGGCTGGCGACGCTGCGCGGGGACAAGCCGGGCCCGATCGCCGCGCTGGCGGCGCTGCGCCCCCGCCTCGGCGGGCTGCTGCGCTACCAGCTCTGGTTCACCGGCGTCGGTGTGCTGATCGGCGGGTTCGTGCTGCCGCTGACCGGGGGGGCGGGCGTGCTGTGGCTCGCCTACCTGCGGGCGCGGTACTACCTGGTGATCCCGCTGCTGCTCGGGGAGCGGCTGCCGTACGGAGCGGCCGTCGCCCGCTCCCGGCTGCTCGCCGACCGCGCGAGCTGGTCGCTGGCCTGGCTCTGGATCTGCCGGATGCTGCTGCTCACCGTGCTCGCGGTTCCGCTGCTCGCCATCCCGCTCTACCTCTCCGACTACACCGGCACGCGCCGCTGGGCGGTGATCCTGCTGATCACCGGCGGTGTGCTGCTGATCGCCGCGATCGGCGAGCTGATCGACGCCGCGGGCCGGGTCGTCTGCTACGTCGACCGGCGCTGCCGCCGCGAGGGGCTGGACATCGTCGTCACCGGCGGCGCCCGGTGAGCCCCGACCTGAGCAAACGCGGCCCCGAGACGCCCGCCACTCCCCGGCTCGGCCCAGCGGCCGAGCACCGGGCCGCGTCGGAGGCGGCGGCGGCCCGCCGCGACTACGACACCGCGCTGCGCGAGCGCTTCCGCGCGGTACTGCGCGGCCTGGAGCAGAACGGCACGCTGGAGGTCCGCCGCTCGCGCACCGCGCAGGAGACCGCGGACGACGCCTCCACCACGCTCCCGCTGGAGTCCGCGACCCCGCTGCACCCGGCGGCGGGCTCGTTCGACGAGGTCGTCTACGGCGGCAGGCACGCCACCGAGGACGAGTACCGCCGGCTCGAGTACGCCGACCGCTACTCCGCGGGCGCACCGCCACCGGCCCCGGAGCCGGCGGAGCGCCCCGAGGTCGAGAGCCACGGACGCAAACGCCGCCGCGCCCGCCCGGAACTGCCGCGGCTGCTGCGCAACCCGCGCTTCTGGGGCATGCTCGCCGCCGCGATCGCCATCGGCTTCCTGCTCTACGCCCTGCTCCAGGCGTGCAGCGCCCCGATGATCCCGCCGCAGCAACCGCCGCCCGAGCTACCGCCGCCGCCCACCGACTACCCGGACGATATCGACTTCCCCGGCTTCGGCCCCGGCTCGGACTCGATCTTCAGCCGCCTCCCCGCCCCGCTCGCCTTCGGCGGGCTGCAGCTGCTCATCGCCGCCGCGGTACTGGTCTGGTGGCGGGCGCGGCGGCGCGGCGCGCTGGTCGGCGAGCCGCGCCCGATCGAGGTGCGGGCCAACGAGCTGCTCGCCGGGCAGGCCGCGCTGTACCGCCGCTCCGGCGACCACGAGCACATCGCGGCCACGCTGCGCCGCGCCACCCTGCGCCGGGTCCGGCCGCGGCTCGGGCTGCACCCCGAGGACGGGCCGGAGCGGGTGGTCGCGGTGCTCGCCACCCGGCTGCGCGTCGAGCCCGCGCTGCTGTACGGCGTGCTCTACGGCCCGGTGCCGGACGCACCGACCATCGACCACGTCGCCACCCACCTTGATCTGATCGAAGCGGAGGTCGGATGACCAGCACGGACACCACGCACACCCCCACCGCGGCGGACGCGCACGCCGCGTTCACCGCGCTGCGCGCCGAGATCGGGAAGGCGGTGGTCGGCAACGACGACGCCGTCATGTACCTGGTGCTCGCCCTGCTCTGCCGCGGGCACGTGCTGCTGGAGGGGGTACCGGGCGTGGCGAAGACGCTGCTGGTCCGGGCGCTGGCCACCGCGCTCGACCTGACGCACACCCGGGTGCAGTTCACCCCCGACCTGATGCCGGGCGACGTCACCGGGTCGCAGATCTACGACCCGCACTCGGCCGAGTTCACCTTCCGGCAGGGCCCGGTCTTCACCAACCTGCTGCTCGCCGACGAGATCAACCGCACCCCGCCGAAGACCCAGTCCTCGCTGCTGGAGTCGATGGAGGAGCGGCAGGTGTCGGTGGATGGGACGCCGCGCCCGCTGCCCGACCCGTTCGTCGTGGTCGCCACGCAGAACCCGATCGAGCAGGAGGGCACCTACCCGCTGCCCGAGGCGCAGCTCGACCGCTTCCTGTTCAAGGTCGACATCCACCTGCCCGGCCGGGACGACGAGTTCCGCATCCTGCACCGGCACGCGAGCGGCTTCGACCCGCGCGACCTGAACGCCGCCGGGTTGCGCCCGGTCGCCGGCGCCGCGCACGTGGCCGCCGGACGCGCCGCGATCGCCAGGGTGACGCTCGCCCCCGAGGTGCTCGCCTACATCGTCGACCTGTGCCGGGCCACCAGGACCGCGCCCGCCGTGCAGCACGGCGCCTCCACCCGCGGCGCCACCGCGCTGATGGCGGCGGCCCGCGCCTTCGCCTGGCTGAACGGCCGCGGCTTCGTCACCCCGGACGACGTCAAGGTGGTCGCCGTGGCGGTGCTGCGGCACCGGCTGCAGCTGAAGCCGGAGGCGGAGCTGGACGGTGCGAGCACCGAGGCGGTGATGGCGGCGCTGCTGCACGCCGTCCCGGTTCCGGTCTAGCCCGATGGTCGTCACCGGCCGGACGGCGGCCGCGGCGGCGGTGCTCGGGCTGCTCGTCGCGCTGGTGTTTCCCTCCTGGGTCGGCGTCGCAGGCGCCACCGCGGCGCTGGCCTTCGCGGTGCTGGTCGACGTGCTCGGGCTGCCGCGGCGGGACGAGCTGACGCTGCGCCGGGCGCCGATCACCACGGTCCGGCTCGGCCGCGAGGCGAGCGTCGAGCTCGTCGTCACCAATACCGGCGGTCGCGCGGCGCGCGGCACGCTCTGGGACGACTGGCCGGACAGCGCGCGCGCCGCGGGCCGCGAGCACCCGCTCGACCTGCCCGCGGGCACCACCACCCGGCTGCACACCACGCTCACCCCCACCTACCGCGGCGATCGCACCGCCGGGCCGGTCACGGTGCGGCTGCGCGGCCCGCTCGGCCTCGCGGGCAGGCAGTTCCGCTACGAGGCCGCGGCGCGGGTGCGGGCGCTGCCCGCCTTCCGCGCGGAGAAGCTGCTGCGCTCGGCGGTCAAGCGGCTACAGCACCTGGAGGGCCGCAATGTCGCGAACATGCGCGGTCAGGGGACCGAGTTCGACTCCTTCCGGGAGTACGTGGCAGGCGACGACGTGCGCGCCATCGACTGGCGCGCCACCGCCCGCGCCACCGACGTGCTCGTCCGCACCTGGCGGCCGGAGCGCAACCGGCACGTGGTGCTGCTCATGGACACCGGGCGGCAGGCCGCGGGGCGGGTCGGCGACGGGACGCGGCTGGACGCCGCCATCGAGGCGGCGCTGCTGCTCGGCGGGCTGGCCGCGGCGGCGGGCGACACCGTCGACCTGCTCGCCTTCGACCGCGAGGTGCGCGCCGAGGTGCGCGGGGTCACCGGGAACAAGCTGCAGCAGCGGTTGCTGCACGCCACCGCGGGAATCACCCCGGCGCTGGTGGAGACCGACTGCGCCGGGCTGGTGCGCGCGGCCATCCGGCGCAGCAGGCGGCGCAGCCTGATGGTGCTGTTCACCGCGCTGGACGGCGCCGCCGTCCGGGAGAACCTGCTCCCGGTGCTCCCGGTGCTCGCCCGCAGGCACCGGGTGCTGCTGGTCTCGGTGACCGATCCGGAGATCGCCGCCGCGGTCGCCGGGCGCGGCGCCGATCCGTACACGGCGGCCGCCGCCGAGCAGGTGCTGGCGGAGCGCGCCGTCGTCGCCGAGGCGCTGCGGCGCGGTGGTTATGCCGTCGTCGCGGCCGGGCCGGAGCGCCTTCCGGAGGCGCTCGCCGACGAGTACCTGGAACTCAAGCGGTCCGGGACGCTGTAGGGCTCAGCCCACCGGCGGCGGAAGAAAGCCGTTCCCGTCCTGCGGGCTCCCGGCGGCCGAACTATCCGGCAGCGGTGCGTGCGCACTCCACGGCGACGGCCCGCCGGTCGCCACGCCCGGTGCGGCGAGGGGCTGGGGCACCGCGGGCCCGAAACCGTTGCCCGCCCCCGGAACCAGCACCGGCCCGCGCAGACCGGGCAGGGCCCTGCGCTGCCGCTCGGCGACGACGGCGCCGAGGATCTGCACCGGCGGAAGCTCCCCCGGCGCGGGGACGCCGAGCGCCGCGCAGACCGCGCGCACCAGCGCGACCCCGAGTTCGTGCGCCGCGGCGGGGGTGAGGTCGGGCAGCCTGGTGAGGTAGCGGCGCACCGAGAGCGCCAGATCGTCCGGCAGCGCGGTCGGGTCGGTGCGCGCGACCCACCCGGCCAACCAGGGTGGCGGCACCGCGAGCGCGGGCAGCGGCAACCGCCGCTGCCCGTGCACGACGACGGTGCCCGCGAGCACGTCCCCGACCCGCCGCGCGTTCGGCGAGCAGAGCGAGGTCACCACCGCGACCGCCCCGAATACCCCGAGCAGCCAGAAGTCGACGATGGCCCCTGCCAGCCCGCGGGTCAGCGTGTGCCGCAGGTCGACCGGCCCGCCGTCGGCCCGCACCACCCGCAGCCCGAGCACGAACTTGCCGGGGGTGCGGCCGGTGGTCAGCGTCTCCCAGAGCACCGGGTAGCCGATCAGCACGGCGACGATCAGCACGACGACGAGTGCCTCGAACCAGGCGGAGTCCAGGTCGTACCTGGTGCCGAGCACCAGCAGCCCGCCCGCCGCGATGAGTGCGAGCACGATTTGGAGCACCACGTCGATGAGGAACGCGGTGGCGCGAGTGGGGATGCGGGCGATCGGCAGTTCGAGCGCGACCGCTTCGCCCGTGGTGAAGGCAGCCATGTCGCCTAGCATTCTTGCTACCGGCGGGAGTGGGAGGCAACCGAATGGACGTCGACGCGTACGGCTACACCCATCGCCGGTCCTGGGCCCGGCTCGACGAGCTGGCCACCAAACGCCGCCTGACCGGCCAGGAGGTGGACGAGCTGCTCGCCCGCTACCGCCTCACCTCGCAGCAGCTGGCCCGGCTGCAGCAGCACAGCCCCGACCCCGAGCTGGTCGCCGGGCTGAGCGCGGTGCTGACCAGGGCCCGGGTCCGGGTGCTGCGCACCCGCTCGGACAACTGGTCGCAGGTCGGCCGCTTCTGCACGCACCGCTTCCCGGCCGCGGTCTACCGCGCGTGGCCGTGGTGGACCACGGTGACGCTGCTCTTCCTCGCCGTCGCCACGGGCGTGGCCGGCTGGGTGGCCGGGTCGGGCTCCGCCCGCTCGGCGCTCGGCCTGCCCGCGGACACCTCGCAGCTCACCGCGGCGGGCGGCGCCTTCGAGTCGTACTACTCCGAGCACCCGAACGACGCCTTCGCGGCCCAGGTATGGACCAACAACGCCCTGGTGGCCGCGGTCGCGCTCTTCACCGGCGCGCTCATCCTGCCCGCGGTCTACGTGCTGGTGATGAACGCGGTGAACGTGGGGGTGAGCGCCGGGCTGATGGCCGACGCGGGCAGGCTGGACGCCTTCTTCGGCTTCATCCTGCCGCACGGCATGCTCGAGCTGACCGCGGTCTTCGTGGCGGGCGGCGCCGGGCTGAAGCTGGGCTGGACGATCATCGACCCGGGCGGGCTGAGCCGGATCGAGGCCGCAGCGAGGCAGGGAAGGGCCACCGCGACGATCGCGCTCGGGCTGGTGTTCGTGCTGCTCGTCTCCGGCCTGCTGGAGGGGTTCGTGACGCCGAGCGGCTGGCCGACCCCGATCCGGATCGGGGTGGGGCTCGCCGCCGAGCTCGCCTTCCTCGCCTACGTCTTCGGCCCCGGCCGCAGGGCGGCGGCAGCGGCCGACCAGAAAGCGCTCGCGCGCTGAGGAACTCGTTTCCGAATCAGCATCCGGCACACCTCGCGACATCATCCCGCGAACCGAATACCGCAACTCCAGCCAACTCCGAGCAGCCACACCGGTGAACGGGCTGCGGAGCGGAGGTTCGGGGAGGGCTACCACGGGGCCGGAAAGCGGCCTGCACCGAGGCTCCTGCCGGGATGAATTCCCTACTCCCCCATTGAGTTCCGCTGGCCGCAGCGAGTCGCCGCTCAACTGCGGCCAGCGTTACCGACAACTCTACACAGTCGTTATCGGGACGCAACCCTCTCCTGCGAGGTCAGCGGGGGTGCGGCAGCCCCTCGGCAACCCCTTCGGCCGACCCGTTTCCGCACATTCGCGGCCGCGCCGGACGGCCATCGGAACCCCCTTTTCCGCCCCCGGGCACCGAGCCCCGCGGAGCACGCGCCCCGACTTCCGGGGGCGCTCCGCGGCCGTTTGCGGACCAGGACCGAAGGAATCGGAATGTTTCCATGACACCCAGTTTCACCAGGGGTTTTCCGGAAGTTCACGCAGATAGCCACCGGTTGGACAAGCAGAAAAAAACCTGAAGTTGGTTCCGGATGCAATTCACCACATGCCGCGTCCGTGGCGGTTCATACAGATGTACTTGCATTTGTACGACCGCGATTTTCACCGGCCGTGAAAGAGCCCCGAAAACCCCCTCGGGAAGGGCTCCCGAGCACCGATACCGCAACCCGAATTCGCGGTGTGATCTTCGCCTCACCTACACCGCTACCTGCGGAAACGATATGAACCGTCGGCAACGCGAACGATTGACGGCCGCCGGGGTGGACATCCTATGAAGCTCCGGGCCCGCTGGACAGCATCACGATCGCCAGCAGTTAGCGGCCACTGCCGCGTCAGCCCGCCACAGCCCTTGATTCAGCAGTCCAGGGTCGGATAGACCCCGGTAGCCACGCGATTCTGCCCGCACAACAGACCCGAAATCCGGTTATGCGGGCAGAAATCAAGATCAGCTTCTGGTACCCGGCGTCACGCCTCCGCCAGGCCGAAGCGGCGGTGCACCCGCCGCAGCGGCTGCGGCGCGTACCAGGCCGCCCCGCCGAGCAGCCGCATGGTCACCGGCACCAGCACGCCGCGCACCAGGGTGGCGTCGATCAGGATCGCGAGCCCGGCGCCGAGGCCGAAGAACTGGATGAAGCGCACGTCGCTCACCACGAAGGCGAGGAAGCTGATCGAGATCAGCGCCGCGGCGGTGGTCACCAGCCGCCCGGTCCGCGCCAGCCCCTCGACCACGGCCTCCTCGTCGCCGACGCCGCCGTCGCGCAGCTCCTTGATCCGGCTGATCACGAAGACCTCGTAGTCCATGGAGAGCCCGAAGGTGATGCAGAAGAGCAGCAGCAGCATCGAGACGTCCAGCGGCGCCGGGGTGAAGCCGAGCAGCCCGGCGAAGTGCCCCTGCTGGAACACCCAGACCATGAGCCCGAGCGTGGCGGCCAGGCTCAGCGCGTTGGAGAGCAGCGCGCGCAGCGGCTGCACGACGCTCCCGGTGAAGAGGAAGAGCAGCACGAAGGTGGAGAGCACGATCCAGCCGACGGCGTACGGCAGCCGCGACCCGATCGAGGCGAGGCTGTCCCGCAGCTCGGCCACCTGGCCGCCGACCAGCGCGGTGCTGCCCGCCGGGCCGGGCACCGCGCGCACCAGGTCGACCAGCTCGCGGGCCTGCGGGGTCTCCCGGTCCAGCTCGGTGCGGACGGTCAGCCGCTCGGCATCGGGCCGGGCGAAGCGGGCGTCGGCGGGCGAGCTCGCCCGGAGCGCGCCGTCGGCGAAGGTGCCCGCGGCGGAGTCGACCTGGGTCACGCCGGGCACCGCGGAGAGCGCCGTCGCGTACCCGGCCAGCGCGTCGGGGGCGACCGCGCCGGTGGTCACCACGGTGAGCGAGTTGAGGTCGCCGCCGCCGAAGTCCGCGCGCATGGCGTCGCCGACCTGCCGCACCTCGGTACTGACCGGGAGCACCCGGTCGTCCGGGGTGCCGAACCGCACATCGAGCAGCGGCGCGGCCGCCAGCAGGAGCAGCGCGAGCACCGGCAGCCCGGCCAGCACCGGGCGGCGCAGCGCGAAGCCGGCCACCCGCTGCCAGAACGGCGCCGCCGCGCCGCGGATGCCGCGCACGCCGGGCACCTTCCAGGCGTCCGCCCGCGCGCCGAGCACCGCGAGCAGCGCGGGCAGCACCACGACGCCCGCCACCGCGGCGATGGCGACCACGCCGATACCGCCGTAGGCGAAGGAGCGCAGGAAGTACTGCGGGAAGATCACCAGCGCGGCCAGCGCGGCCACCACCGTCGCGGCGCTGAACGCGATGGTGCGGCCCGCGGTGGCGACCGCGCCGACCACCGCCTCGTCCGGGCTCCGGCCCGCCGCCCGGTGCTCCCGGAACCGCGCCACCATGAGCAGCCCGTAGTCGACGGCGAGCCCGAGCCCGAGCCCGGTGATGAGGTTGACCGCGTAGATCGAGACGTCGGTGATCGAGCCGAGCACCGACAGCTCGGCGAAGGTGCCGAGGATGGCGATCCCGCCGACGACGAGGGTGAGCAGTGCGGCCACCACGTTGCCGTAGGCGAGGACCAGCAGGATCAGGATGAGCGGCACCGCGATCGCCTCGGCCAGCGCCAGGTCCGAGCCGATCTGCTCGGAGACCGCGTGGAAGACGGCCGAGCCGCCGCCGACCAGCACCCGCACCGGTGGCCCGTCGGCCTGGTAGGTGGCCACGATCCGCGCGGCCGCGCGGTCCTGCTCGGCCGGGTCGGTGGCGGCGTTCCCGGCCAGCACCACCGCGGCGCCGCCGTCGGCGGCGCGCATGGCGGGCGAGCCGGTGTCCCAGTACGAGACCACGTTCACCAACCGGTCGTCGGCGGCCAGCCGCGCGGCCAGCGCCCGCCCCGCCGCCGCGGCCTCCGGGTCGTCGACCCCCCGGTCCGCCGTGACCAGGAAGACGTAGTCGCTGTCGGTCCCGAACTCCGCGGCGAGCCTGCTCGCGGCCAGGCTCGACTCGGCGCCGGGATCGGTCTGGCCCCCGGATTGCAGTTTGCCGAAGGCGGTCGCGCCGAGCAGCCCCCCGCCGATCAGCGCGAGCACGCCCGCGATCAGCACCAGCCGCGCGTGGCGGACGACGAATCCACCGAGTTTCTCGAACATCCCCGACTCCCCGCTCCTTCAATGTGTACGACCATAAACTTTGTGAGCGTTAACTTGCCATACGATGTGCACAGGCGTCAACATCGAGCGGGTGACGAAGAAGAAGCCTGCCGGCGTCTACCACCACGGCGACCTGCGCAATGCGCTGGTCCAGGCCGCGGGCGCGCTCGCGGTGCGCGGCGGGCCGGGCGCGGTGACGGTGCGGGCGGCGGCGCGCGAGGTCGGGGTGACGCCGACGGCGGCGTACCGGCACTTCACCAACCAGGAGGCGCTGCTGCGGGCGGCCCAGCAGCAGGCCCAGCACACGCTCTTCACCGCCATGTCCGCCGACGTGGATCCCGGCGCCCCCGCGATCGAGCGGCTGCGCGCGGCCGGCCGCGGCTACATCACCTTCGCGCTGCGCGAGCCGGGGCTCTTCCGCACCGCCTTCTGCGCCCCGGCGAACACCGGCGCGCCCGCCGACGACGAGCCCGCCTTCGCGCTGCTGTCCACGCTCCTGGACGAGCTGGTCGAGACCGGCTACACAGCGCCGGAGCACCGCCCCGACGCCGAGATCGCGGCCTGGGCCTCGGTGCACGGCGTCGCCGGGCTGCTCCTGGACGGGGTCTCCACCTGGATGGAGCGCGACGCCGCGATCGATGCCGTGCTCGGGATGGTCGCGCGCGGCCTCGCCACCGGCCCCGGCGCGCGCTGACCCGGCGAGTTCGAGCCGCGCAGAGCGCAATTCACCGCGCCGCCCGGCGCTAGCATGGCGGTATGGCAGGTCTGCGCGCTCGCGCCCTCGGCACCCTGGCCGGGCAGCTCGGCAATCCGCACGGAATCCTCGGCACGGTGGTGGCCGGGATGCTGAATCGGGGCAATCGCCCCGCGGTGGCGGCCGCCGTCGCCGCGGCGGGCATCACACCGGGGGCCACCGTCGCCGACCTCGGCTTCGGCGGCGGGGCCGGGCTGGCCATGCTGCTGGACAAGGTGGGCTCCAGCGGCATCGTGCACGGCGTCGAGATCTCCCCGGACATGATCGCGAGCGCGCGCAAGCGGTACGCGCCGCAGGTGCGCTCCGGCACCCTGCAGGTGGCCGAGGGCTCGCTCACCGCGCTGCCGCTGCGGGACGGCGTGCTCGACGCCGCGATCACCGTCAACACGGTCTACTTCGTCGACGACCTGCCCGCCGCCTTCGCCGAACTCGCCAGGACGATCCGCCCCGGCGGCGTCGCTGTGGTCGGCATCGGCGACCCGGAGGCGATGGCGAAGCTGCCCTTCACCGCGCACGGTTTCCGGCTGCGCCCCGCCGACGAGGTGGCAGCCGCGCTGGAGCAGAGCGGCTTCCGGGTGCAGCGCAGCAACCCGGAGGGCACCCAGCTCCCGTTCCACGTGCTCGCCGGGCGGCGCGGGGTCGATTAGCACCCCCGAAACAGCACCCGGAAACGCGAGAAGCCCGGTCCGAGGGACCGGGCTCTCATACTGTGGGCGAAGGGGGACTTGAACCCCCACGTCCTTACGGACACTGGCACCTGAAGCCAGCGCGTCTGCCATTCCGCCACTCGCCCGAGCGACTCGAAGACCGTATCACGCACCGTCGGCCAAACCGAAATCGCCTGTTGACAAGCTGTGACCAGTCCTTGACCACTCCGGGAACCTCCTGGGCTTTCCGGGAGTTACAGGGGTGGAGGATCGTGGATATCATGCAGTGAACGTGCTCGAACCACGACACGCCAACCAGTTGTGTCGTTGTTACGGATCGGTAGGAGTTCACACACCGGAGGGAGGCTGAGATGGGCATCGTCGATCGATTCGAACGGCGCCTGCAAGGCGCCGTCGGTGATGCGGCCGCTCGCGTCTTCGGTGGCAGCGTCGTCCCCAAGGAAGTGGAGGCGGCGCTGCAGCGTGAGGCCTCGGATCGGGTCCAGGACGTCGGCGGCGGGCACCTGCTCGCGCCGAACAGTTATGTGATAACCGTCGCCACCTCCGATCACGAGCAACTCGTCGCAGATCCCGAGCTCACCAGCAAGGCGTTCGCCAAGCACCTGCACGACTACATCCGCGATCAGGGGTGGCAGACGTACGGCGAAGTACACGTGGCATTCGAGGCATCCCCTACGCTGCACACCGGACAGTTCAGGGCGAGCGGCCGGGTGGATCCCGACGTCGGCCGCGGAGCTCCGGCTCCTGGCCGATCGGGGGCGCCCGCTCCGTCGCCAGGAGCTGCGCAACAACGACCCGCACACCCGCAACCAGGAGCTGGCCCCATGACGCAGAACTCTGGCTACGACCCGAGCCGTGAGCCCGCGGAGTCCGATCCACGCAACCGCGGGTACGCTCCGCCGCCCGCCGGCAGGCCGCAGAACGGCGCCTACGGCGACGATTACGGCCGCGGCGGTGCCGCGCCGGAGGGCTACGGCGACTACCAGGCCGGTGGCGACTACCAGAACGGCTACGGCCAGCCCGGTTACGGCGCCGAGCAGCCCGGGTACGGCGCGGGCCGGGCCTACGGCGAGCAGCAGCCCGGCTACGGCCAGCAGGGCGGGTACGGCGCCGCGGGCGGTGCGCCGCAGGCCTACTCCGAGCCGGGCTACGAGCAGCAGCCGGGCGGGTACGGCGGGCAGCCGCCCGGATACGGCGCCGAGCGCGGCTACGGCCAGCCGGGTGCGGGCTACGGCGCCGAGCAGCCGGGCTACGGCGCCGCCCAGCCCGGGTACGGCGAGCCGGGGTACGCCGCCGAGCAGCCGGGCGGCTACGGCGCGGAGCAGCAGCCGGGCTACGGCCAGGCCGGGTACGGCGCGGGCGGGCAGCCGGGCTACGGCGAGCAGGGCTACGGCCAGCCGGGCGCGGGCTACGGCGATCGCGCGGGCTACGGCGCCGCCCCCGCGGCCCCGGCCGGCTACGGCCAGGCACCGGGCGCGGCACCGGGCTACGGCCAGGAGCAGGAGTACCGCGATCCCGGCTACGGCGAGCAGCCCGGCTACGGCCAGGGCGGCGGCTACGGCGCCGAGGAGCGCGGCGGCTACGCGGGCCAGCAGGCGGGCTACGGCGACCGCGGCGGCTACGCGGGCGGCGCGGCGGCGCCGGCGGCCCAGCCGGCCTACGCGGCCCCCGCGGCGGGCTCCGGCTTCCAGGCGACCCTCCAGCTGGACGACGGCAGCGGCCGGACCTACCAGCTCCGGGAGGGAAGCAACATCATCGGCCGCGGCCAGGACGCACACTTCCGGTTGCCGGACACCGGCGTCTCGCGCAGGCACATCGAGGTTCGCTGGGACGGCCAGACCGCGATGCTCTCCGACCTCGGTTCCACCAACGGGACGCTGGTCAACGGGTCTCCGGTGCAGGACTGGCAACTCGCGGACGGCGATGTGATCCGGGCCGGGCACAGCGAGATCCTGATCCGAATCGTCTGATCCCGTAAGCTCGCCAACCAGATCACAGGTACGACGGCAGCCGTAGGCGCCGTCGTACCGTGTTCGAACCCGGCTTCGGGCCCTATGATGCTGCCAATCCACGCGCGGCTCGTCGGACGAATCCGAGCCGGGTGAGGTCAGCAAGCCGGTGGGGGCTCTCGAGCCGCCACCGTCGTCCGCGCGCACACGGTGAACAGGAGGTGGAACGCCGTGCAGGGACTGATTCTGCAAGTGACCCGTGCGGGGTTCCTGCTGCTGCTGTGGCTGTTCGTGTGGGCTATCCTGCGGACCTTGCGCAGCGACATCTACGCGGCATCCGGCATCCGGATACAGCCCAGGGCCACACGCGGGTCAACGGTGCTGCCTTCCTTCAGCCGAGGCCAGAAGGGCGCCAAATTCCTTGTGGTGACTCATGGTTCACTCGCCGGCACCCGCATCACGCTCAGCACCCAGCCGGTGCTGATCGGACGTGCGGACGACTCGACGCTGGTACTCACCGACGACTACGCCTCCACCCGGCACGCCCGGATCTCACCGCGCGGTGAGGACTGGTACGTCGAGGATCTCGGCTCCACCAACGGCACGTATCTCGACCGTGCGAAAGTCACCACCCCCGTTCGTGTTCCGCTCGGCACCCCGGTGCGAGTCGGCAAAACAGTGATCGAGCTCCGATCGTGACACTTGTTCTCCGCTATGCAGCGCGCAGCGACCGCGGTCTCGTCCGGGCCAACAACGAGGACTCCGTCTACGCGGGCGCACGCCTGCTCGCCCTGGCGGACGGCATGGGCGGCCACGCGGCAGGCGAGGTCGCCTCGCAGCTGATGATCGCCGCGCTCGCCCACCTCGACGACGACGAACCCGGCCCCGACCTGCTCGGCAAGCTGGACCATGCCACCCGCGAGGGCAACGCCGCGATCGCCGACCAGGTCGAGGAGGAGCCCGAGCTCGACGGCATGGGCACCACGCTGACCGCGATCCTCTTCGCGGGCAAGAAACTCGGCATGGTGCACATCGGCGACTCAAGGGCGTACATGCTCCGCGACGCCGAGCTGGCCCAGATCACCAGGGACGACACCTTCGTGCAGTCGCTGGTCGACGAGGGCCGGATCACCGCCGAGCAGGCGCACACGCACCCGCAGCGCTCGCTGATCATGCGGGCGCTCACCGGCAACGAGATCGACCCGACACTCGTCATGCGCGAGGCAAAGGCCGGCGACCGGTACCTGCTCTGCTCGGACGGCCTCTCCGACGTGGTCAGCGACGAGACCATCGCGAACACCATGCGCGAGGGCAACACCGACGAGTGCGCCGACCGGCTGATCGAGCTGGCGCTGCGCAGCGGCGGGCCGGACAACGTGACCGTCGTCGTCGCCGACGTCATCGACCTCGACTACGGCCAGAGCCACCCGATCGTGGCCGGCGCCGCCTCCGGGGTGGACGACGACACGCCGCCGCCGAACACCGCGGCGGGCCGGGCCGCCGCCATCCGGCCGCCGAGGCAGAGCTCGCCGCGCCGCACCGCGGCGAGCCCGGAGCCGGAGCCGCCCGCCAAGTCGAGGAAGCTGCGCTGGATCGCGCTCGCGGTCGCGCTGGTGCTCGCGGTCGGGATCGGGCTGATCGTCGGCTACAAGATGATTCGCAGCAACTACTACGTCGGGGCCGACAATGGCTCGGTGGTAATTCTGCGCGGGCTGCCCGGCACCGTGCTCGGCTGGTCCGTGCACGATGTCGACCTGGTCGGCTGCGTGAGCAAGACGGGGCAGCTGACGCTGGCCGTCCCCGGCTCCGACCAGCCCGCCGGCTGCAAGCCGCTGAAGGTCGACGACCTGGAGCAGACCGGCCGCGACCAGGTCGAGAAGGGGCTGCCGCCGGGCTCGCTGGAGAAGGCGAGGGACCAGATGGAGGTGCTGGCGCAGCGCGAGCTGCTGCCCGCCTGCGTCAAGGCCACCACGCCCGCGCCGCAGCCGAGCACCCCCGCGCCGCAGCCCGCCGCCTCACCCGAGCCGGGCGCCCCGGCGCCGGAGCCCGCGCCCGCCCCGCCGCCGGGCGAGCCGCAGCCGGAGAACCGGGAGGGGCAGCCTCCGGCGCCGAAGCCGGAGCAGGCGCAGCCGTCCACCCCCCAGATCGCGGGGGAGAACTGCCGGGTGACGGACTGATGTCCGCTCCGGCACCGCCGCAGGCCGGGGGATACCCCAGCCCGCCCGGCGGCTTCGCGCCCGCGCCCCCGCCCGCCACCAAGCGGAACGCGGAGCTGCTGCTGCTCGGCTTCGCCGCGGTGATCACCACCGCGTCGCTCTTCCTGGTCGAGGCGAGCCAGGAGCAGTCGCTCACCTGGGAAATCGCCAAGTACGGGCTGGCCTACCTGGCACTGTTCGGCATCGCGCACCTCGCGGTGCGGCGCTTCGCCCCGTTCGCCGACCCGCTGCTGTTGCCCATCGCCGCGCTGCTCAACGGCCTCGGGCTGGTGCTCATCCACCGGCTCGACCTGGCCGCCGCGCAGAGCGCCGCCTACAACGGCTCCGAGACGCCGTCGCCGGACGCCAATTCGCAGGTGCTCTGGACCGCGCTCGGCATGATCGTCTTCGTCGGCGTGCTCGTCGTGCTGCGCGATTACCGCACGCTCGCCCGCTACAGCTACACCCTCGGGCTGGTCGGGCTGGTCGCGCTGGCCATCCCTGCGGTGCTGCCCGGGCGCTTCTCCGAGGCCAACGGCGCCAAGATCTGGATCCGGCTGCCCGGCATCAGCCTGCAGCCGGGCGAGTTCGCCAAGATCCTGCTGATCATCTTCTTCGCCTCGGTGCTGGTCGCCAGGCGCGACCTCTTCACCGTCGCGGGCAAGCGCTTCCTCGGCATGGAGTTCCCCCGCGCCCGCGACCTCGGGCCGATCCTGGTGGTCTGGATCGTCTGCATCGGCGTGCTGGTCTTCGAGAAGGATCTCGGCACCTCGCTGCTGATCTTCAGCACGGTGCTGGTGATGCTCTACATCGCCACCGAGCGGGTCGGCTGGCTGCTCATCGGCTTCTCGCTGCTCGGGGTCGGCTTCGTCTTCGCCTACCAGCTCTTCGGCCACGTCCGGGTGCGGGTGGACACCTGGCTGCACCCGTTCGAGGACTACAGCAACACCGGCTACCAGATCTCGCAGTCGCTGTTCGGCCTCGCCACCGGCGGGCTCGCGGGCACCGGGCTCGGCAGCGGCCGCCCCTCGCAGGTGCCGTTCGCCAAGACCGACTTCATCGTCACCACCATCGGTGAGGAGCTCGGGCTGATCGGGCTGGCCGCCGTGCTGATCCTGTTCCTGATGCTGGTGGTGCGCGGGCTGCGCACCGCGCTCGCGGTGCGCGACAGCTTCGGCAAGCTGCTCGCGGCCGGGCTCGCCTTCACCATCGCGGTGCAGGTCTTCGTCGTGGTCGGCGGCGTCACCAAGCTGATCCCGCTGACCGGCCTCACCACCCCGTTCGTCTCGTACGGCGGCTCGTCGCTGCTGGCCAACTACGCGCTGCTCGCGCTGCTGATCCGGATCTCGGATGCCGCCCGCGCCCCGGCGCCGGTCGCGCGCAGGGAGCCGGCCGCACCGCTCGCGGAGGCGCAGACCGAGATGATCGGGCGCCGACGGGAAGCGAGGCCACAGGAATGAACACCCCCCTACGCCGGGTCGCGGTCGCGGTGATGGTCATGATCGTGGCGCTGCTGATGAACGCGACCTACGTGCAGGTCATCAAGGCCGACGACTACCGCCTCGACCCGCGCAACTCGCGCGTGCTGCTGGACGAGTACTCCCGCCAGCGCGGCCAGATCGCCGCGGGCGGCACCGTGCTGGCCAGCTCGGTGGCGACCGACGACCGGTACAAGTACCTGCGCACCTACCCCACCGAGCCGGCCGCCTACGCCCCGGTCACCGGCTTCTACTCGATGAACTACGGCAGCACCGGGCTGGAGCGCGCGGCGGACTCGCTGCTCAACGGCTCGGACAGCCAGCTCTTCGGGCGCAGGCTGATCGACATGATCGCCGGCCGCGACCCGCGCGGCGCCAATGTCGTGACCACCCTGAACCCGGCCATGCAGCAGGTCGCCTACGACCAGCTGACGAGCAAGGGCTACACCGGCTCGGTGGTCGCGATCGAGCCGTCCTCCGGCAAGATCCTGACCATGGTGTCCACCCCGAGCTACGACCCGAACCGGCTCTCCGGGCACGACGGCGCGGCCACCACCCAGGCCTACGACGAACTCAGCTCCGACCCGGAGCTGCCGATGCTGAACCGGGCCGTCTCGCAGACCTACCCGCCCGGCTCCACCTTCAAGGTGATCACCACCGCGGCCGCGCTCTCCGCCAACGTCGCCAGGCCGGAGGACCAGCTCACCGCCGCGCCGACGATCACGCTGCCCGGCACGAGCACCACCCTGGAGAACTACAACGGCAACACCTGCGGCGGGGGCGGCACCGCCTCGCTGTTCGACGCGTTCCGGTTCTCCTGCAACACCGCCTTCGTCGAGCTCAGCCAGCGGGTCGGCGCGGCCGGGCTCAAGGACGAGGCCGCCGCCTTCGGGATCGGCCCGCACCGCGGCATCCCGATCCCGGTGGCGGAGAGCACCGTCGGCAGCATCCCGGACGCGGCCGCGCTCGGCCAGTCCAGCATCGGCCAGCGCGATGTCGCGCTGACCCCGCTGGACAACGCCGTCGTCGCCGCCACCGTCGCCAACGGCGGCGTCCGGATGGAGCCGTACCTGATCGACCAGACCCAGGGCCCCGACCTCAGCGAGCTCTCCCGCACCGAGCCGGTCTCGGTGGGACAGGCGGTCAGCGCCCAGGTAGCGTCTCAGCTGACCAACCTGATGATCGCCTCGGAGAACAACACCGCCGGCAGCGGGCGGTCCGGATACCAGATCGCCTCCAAGACCGGCACCGCCGAGCACGGCAGCGACCCACGGAATACCCCGCCGCACGCGTGGTACATCGCCTTCGCGCCCGCCCAGAACCCGAAGATCGCCATCGCGGTGATCGTCGAGAACGGCGGGGATCGCGCGCTGGCCGCGACCGGTGGCTCGGTGGCGGCTCCGGTGGCGCGCGCGGTGCTCGACGCCGGGCTGCGAGGGGGCTGAACAGATGGACGTGCGAGTGAATGTACGGGGGCCCCAGTGCTGAACAACGGCGCCATGATCGCCGACCGATACCGCCTGCACCGGCTCATCGCCACCGGTGGCATGGGGCAGGTGTGGGAAGCCCTCGACACCCGGCTCGACCGCCGGGTCGCCGTCAAGGTGCTCAAGTCCGAGTTCTCCACCGACCCGACCTTCCGGCAGCGCTTCCGCACCGAGGCGAAGACCACCGCGCAGCTGAACCACTCCGGCATCGCGGGCATGTACGACTACGGCGAGACGCTCGACCCCTCCGGCGGCGAGATGGCCTACCTGGTCATGGAGCTGGTGCAGGGTGAGCCGCTGAACGCGGTGCTGAACCGGCTCGGCAGGCTGTCGGTCGTGCAGGGCCTCGACCTGCTGGAGCAGACCGGCCGGGCGCTGGAGGCGGCGCACGTCGCCGGTGTGGTGCACCGCGACGTCAAGCCGGGCAACATCCTGGTGACGCCGACCGGGCAGGTCAAGATCACCGACTTCGGCATCGCCAAGGCGGTGGACGCCTCGCCGGTCACCAAGACCGGCATGGTGATGGGCACCGCCCAGTACATCGCGCCCGAGCAGGCGATCGGCGAGGACGCCACCGCCGCCTCCGATGTGTACTCGCTCGGCGTGGTCGGCTACGAGGCGCTGGCCGGGCAGCGGCCGTTCACCGGCGAGGGCGCCATCACCGTCGCCATGAAGCACGTCCGCGAGACGCCGCCGCCGATGCCGGCCGATCTGCCCGCCAATGTGCGCGAGCTGATCGAGATCGTGCTGGCCAAGGACCCGAACCAGCGCTATGGCAGCGGCGGCGAGTTCGCCGACGCCGTCGCCGCGGTCAAGGCCGGGCGCCGCCCGCCGCCGCCGCGCGCCACCGCCACCGGTTCGATGACCGGCGCGACCCGGGTGCTCCCGCCCGGCCCGACCGCGATGATCCCGTCCGGCCAGCAGACCTACGAGGGCGCCACCGTGCGCTACTCGGCGCCCGCCGCGCACGCGGTCACGAACGCGGGCCCGCCGACGCACGGCCACGCCCCGGCCACCGCGCACGCACAGCGGATCCCGCCCACCACCGGCGCGCCGGACCGCGGGGACGACAACAAGTCCACCCGGAACTGGCTGATCGCGCTCGGCATCGGCGCGGTGCTGCTCGGCGGCGCCGTGATCTACCTGCTCTTCGGCGGCGACACCAACCCGGAGAACACCCCGGCGCCGACCACGACGCAGTCGCCGATTGCCCCGCCGCCGCCGCCCGCGCCGATCACCACCACCAGGCAGGCGCCCCCGCCGCAGCCGGAGCCGAGCTACGAGCCGCCGCCGACCACGACGGAGGCCCCGACCACCACGCAGGCGCCGACCACGACGACGGTGCCGCCGAGCAGCGCGCCGAGCACCACCAAGCCGACCACCACCGCGGGCAGCACGACAACGCGCTCCCGCATCCCGACGCTCGACCTGCCGTTCCCCGACGCCCCCGGTGCCCAGGGGGCGGACTCCACTTCCCGCGCGCCCTACACCCCGTGGCAAGGACAACAATGACGACGCCGAAGAATCTCGGCTCCCGGTACGATCTGGGCGAGATCATCGGGTTCGGCGGGATGTCCGAGGTGCACAAGGCCCGCGACGTCCGGCTCAGCCGGGATGTGGCGATCAAGGTGCTGCGCGCCGACCTGGCCCGCGATCCCACCTTCTACCTGCGCTTCAAGCGCGAGGCGCAGAACGCCGCCGCGCTGAATCACCCCGCCATCGTCGCGGTCTACGACACCGGCGAGACCGAGATCGACGGCGGCCCGCTGCCCTACATCGTGATGGAGTACGTCGACGGCGACACCCTGCGCGACCTCGTGCGCGGCAAGGGCCCGCTGCCGCCGCGGCGCGCGATGGAGGTCATCGCCGACGTCTGCGCCGCGCTCGACTTCAGCCACAACGCCGGCATCGTGCACCGCGACATGAAGCCGGCCAACATCATGATCAACCGCGCCGGCGCGGTGAAGGTCATGGACTTCGGCATCGCCCGCGCCATCGCGGACAGCGCCAACCCCATGACGCAGACCGCCGCGGTGATCGGCACCGCCCAGTACCTCTCCCCCGAGCAGGCCCGCGGCGAGACCGTCGACGCCCGCTCGGACGTCTACTCGGTCGGCTGCGTCCTCTTCGAGATCCTCACCGCCGAGCCGCCCTTCACCGGCGACTCGCCGATCGCGGTCGCCTACCAGCACGTCAGGGAGGATCCCCGGCTGCCGTCGCACGTGCACTCGGGCGTGCCGCGCGAGCTGGACTCGGTCGTGCTCAAGGCGATGAGCAAGAACCCGGCGAACCGGTACCAGAGCGCCGCCGATATGCGCGCCGATCTGATCCGGGTGCTCGGCGGGCAGAAGCCGAGCGCCCCGATGGTGATGACCGACGAGGATCGCACCGGCATCATCGACTCCGAGGAGCATGCCCCGCGCAGCTACCGCACGGTGGAGCGGCGCGCGGATCCGGACGACGACGAGCAGCCCGAGCAGCACGAGCGCCGCCGCTCGGCGTACCTGGCGCTCGGCGTCGCGGCCGCGGTGCTGGTGGCCTTCGGGCTGTTCTGGGTGTTCCTCGGCCCGGGAAGCAAGCCGGACCAGCGGGCCGTTCCCGACCTCTCCGGCAAGCCGGCCGCGCAGGCGCAGACCTCGCTGCAGCAGCTCGGGTTCAGCGTCGCCGTCCAGGAGAAGCCGGACGCGCGGGTGGCGGCGGGCAACGTGATCGCCACCCAGCCGCTCGGCGGCTCGCGGGCGGACGAGGGAAGCACCATCACCGTGCAGGTCTCCACCGGCCCGCAGCAGGTGCAGGTGCCGCGGCTGGACGGCCTCACCCAGCAGCAGGCCGAGCAGGAGCTGAACTCCAAGGGGCTGCGGCTGGACCCGAACGTCCGCAGGCAGCCATCCGGCGACGCCGAGCGCGACAAGGTGATCGCGCAGGAGCCGTCGGCCGGGTCGAGGATCGACGTGGACGGCGCGATCCTGCTGACCATCGGCACCGGCCCGGAGCAGGTGCGGGTGCCGAACGTGGTGGGTCAGGACATCAACGTCGCGCAGCCGAACCTGGTGGACAGCGCCGGCTTCGAGATCGTGATCCAGGAGGTCCAGTCCAGCAAGCCGAAGGGCGAGGTGGTCGCGACCACGCCGTCCGGCGGCACCAGCGCGGAGAAGGGCTCGACCGTCACCGTGCAGGTGTCGAGCGGTGAGCAGGTCAGGATGCCGTCGCTGGTCGGGCTGACGGTGGCGCAGGCGGTCGACCGGCTGCGCGCCGAGGGCTGGTCCGGCGGGGCCGGGCAGATCGACCAGACCACCCAGGGCACCTTCGACACCCTCGCGGTCGGCAAGGTGATCGGCCAGCAGCCGAGCGCGGGCTCGTCGATGGCGAAGAACGGCACCGTCTCGCTCACCGTCGGGGTGCTCGGGCCGCCCTGATCGCTCAGGAGAGGTCGAGGTGGCGGTTCACCGCGCGCGCCGCCTCGGCCAGCTCGGGCAGCTCGACCACCTCGACGCCGTGCTGCCGCAGCAGTTCGACGCCGACGCAGTCGGCCACGAAGGTGGCCGGCTCGCGCCAGGCGATCACCACGCGCGGGATCCCCGCGTCGAGCACCCGCCGGGTGCACGGCCGCCTGCTCGCCGTCGCGCGCTGCGAGCAGGGCTCCAGCGTGCTGTAGAGCGTGGCCAGGCGCAGCCGCGGATCGTCGGCGGCCAGCTTCGCCAGCGCCGCCTCCTCGGCGTGGTTCTTCTCGTGCAGTTCGCGCGAGTAGCCGGTCGCGAGCTCGATTCCGTCCGCCACCAGCACCGCGCCCACCGAGAAGGCGGTCGCGCTCGGCGGGCTCAGCCGGGCGAGGGCGATGGCGCGTTCCAGGAACCGGTGGTCGTCGTCCGCGGGCATCAGCTCTCCTCCCGGCCGCGCGGCAGGTAGCGCAGTACGGCCACGTCGCCGACGGCTGCCACCCCCGCCAGCCGCATGCGGTGCGCGGGGCCGCCGGGGAAGGCGGCCTGCCCGACGAAGCGCGGGGCCGCCGCGTCGCCGACCAGGATCGGCGCCACCGCGACGTGCAGTTCGTCGGCGAGCCCGGCGGCGAGGAAGGCGGTGTGCATCCGGGTGCCGCCCTCGACCATGAGCCGTCCGATCCCGCGCGCGCCGAGATCGTCGAGCAGGACGGACAGGTCGAGCTCAGGGCCGAGGCTGCGCACCTCGGCCAGCCCGGTCAGCCGGTCGCCGAGCCTGGTCCGGCCCGCGTCGGTGGTGTAGACGAGCTTGGCGCCGCCGTGGTGCCAGAACCGCAGCCCGGCATCGAGGTTTCCCAGCGCGGTCACCGTGATCTTGAGCGGGTACTCCGGTTTGCCCGCCGCCGCCCGAGCGGCACGCCGCTCGGCGCTGTTCACCAGGAGCCGGGGGTTGTCCCGGCGCAGCGTCTCGGCGCCGATCAGAACGGCGTCGGACTCGGCCCGCACCTGGTCGACCCGGTCGAAATCCGCGGCGTTCGAGAGCAGCAGCCGCTGCGGGCTCGCGTCATCGATATAGCCGTCCACGCTCACCGCGACGGACAACAGTACGTGCGGCCGGGTGTGCCCGTGCTGCGGCTGCCGCGCCGAGCCCTGCTCGCCGTCCGACGGCCCGGCCGGGTCGGGGGTGCGCGCCGGCGCCGCACCTGGGCCCGCGCTCACTGCGGCACCAGCGCGGCGACCTCCGCTTCCAGCGTCGCGACCAGCCCCTCGGGGGGGCGCTGTCCGCATACCTCCAGCCAGTTCGCGAGCATCCGGTGACCGCCGCGGGTGAGCACCGACTCCGGGTGGAACTGCACGCCGTGGATCGGCAGCGTGCGGTGCCGCAGCGCCATCACGATCCCGCTCTCGGTGCGGCCGAGCACCTCGATCTCCGGCGGCAGCGTCTCCTCCAGCACGGTCAGCGAGTGGTAGCGGGTGGCGGTGAAGGGGTCGGGCAGCCCGGCCAGCACGCCGGCGCCGAGGTGGTACACCTCGCTCGTCTTGCCGTGCAGCAGCTCGGGGGCGCGGGTGACGGTGCCGCCGAAGACCGCGCCGATCGCCTGGTGGCCGAGGCAGACGCCGAGCAGCGGGGTCGCGGCGTCGGCGCAGGCCCGGACCAGCTCCATGCTGACGCCCGCGCGGTCCGGGGTGCCGGGGCCGGGGCTGATCAGCACCCCGTCGTACTCGGTCGCGATTCCGGCCGGATCGGCCAATTCCGGGTCGTCGTTGCGCCACACCACGGCCTCGACCCCGAGCTGGCCCAGGTACTGGACCAGGTTGAAGACGAAGCTGTCGTAGTTGTCGACGACCAGAACGCGCATGACACGAGGGTACTGGCCCGCGCAAACCGGTATTCGGGGCCGTGACCTGGTGGGCTAGCCTGGAACCCGAGACCACGCGGGCGGCCGGTACCCCGCCCGGACGCCGAACGCGAGGACACCATGCCGAAGTCGAAGGTCCGCAAGAAGACCGATTACACCATCAACCCGGCCAGCCGCACCCCCGTGAAGGTGAAGGCGGTCGGCCCGTCGCCGGTCTGGTACGTCGCCATCATGCTCGGCTTCATGCTGGCCGGGCTGGTCTGGCTGCTCGTCTACTACCTGGCGGCCGAGCAGATCCAGTGGATGGCCGATCTCAACGCCTGGAACTTCCTGATCGGCTTCGGGCTCATGGTGGTCGGGCTGATCATGACCATGCGGTGGCGCTGACCTGGTCCGCACCCGAATCACACCGGTGTGTTTCATGCACACCTGTGGATGACTCTGTGGACAACTCGAGGACAACCTGGGGAGAACACCCGTGAACGCCGGTGACACCGACGATCGCACCACCTGGACCACCCCCGCACCCGCCCTGGCCGCCGTGGCCGCGGGCGGGGTCGCGCTCGGCATCGCCGCGGTCTTCGCCGCCGATGCCCCGAGCATGGTCCTGGTGGGGGTGGCCGCGCTCGGGCTGCTCGGCCTGGCCGGGCTCGGCCTGCGCCAGCGCCCCCGGGTCACCATCGTGCCCGGCGCGGAGCCGCGGCTGGTGGTGCGCGGGCTCACCGGGGCGGTGAGCTACACCCGCCCGCAGATCCTGCGCGCGCGGATCACGCACTACCGCAGGCTCGGCCGCAAGACGCCGATGCTGGAGCTCGACGTCGAGCGGCCGGAGCACGACGACGACCGCCTGCTCATCTTCGGCCGCTGGGATCTCGGCACGAACCCCGAGGAGCTGTTCGAGGCCATGCTCCGGCACAACCTGGTGCACCGGGGCTGATCAGACCAGGCTCATCCCGGCGACGCCGATCACCGCGAGCGCACCGAGCCCGACCGCGGCCAGGCTCACCCAGCCGATGGTGCGCGCCGCCTCCGGCGATTTCGCGCCGGCCCACTGCGGCAGGAAGAGCACGCCGAGCGTGGCCAGCGTGCCCGCGGTCAGCCCGCCCAGGTGCCCCCAGAGCGAGATGCCGGGGAGCGAGAGGCTGATGATCACGTTGATGCCGATCACGATGAGCATCTGATTCGGGCTCTGCCGCAGCCGGATCAGTACCACGGTGACCGCGCCGAAGAGGCCGTACACGGCCCCGGAGGCGCCCGCCGTCAGGCTGTCCTGGGAGAAGAGCATGACGCCGGCCGAGCCGCCGAGCAGCGCGACCAGGTACACCAGCAGGTACCGCACCCGCCCGAGCACCAGCTCGCAGTCCCGGCCGACCACGTACAGCGCGAACATGTTGACCAGCAGGTGCAGCGGGCCGTAGTGCAGGAAGCCGGAGCCGAGCACCCGCCACCACTCGCCGTCCGCGACGGCGGGCGGGTAGAGCACCCAATCCAGGAAGATCCGGGAGCGCTGGTTGTCCACCACGCTGCTCGCCTGGGCGGCGGTGATGCCGAAGACCAGCAGGTTGAGCGCGATCAGCGCGTAGGTGACCAGCGGGCGCGGCGCGCTGCCCGCCTGCGCGCCCGCCACCGTGCGCACCTGCGGCGTCGAGCGCCGATCCTGCTGCAGGCAGTCGACGCAGTGCTGCCCGACCGCCGCGGGGCGCAGGCAGTCCGCGCAGGCGGGGCGGTGACACCGGGTGCAGGCGAGGCCGGTCGCGCGGTCCGGGTGCCGGACGCAGACGGGGGCGGGCGGTTGTGGTTGCATCGTCTCCTCGCTCCGTTCCCGCCGCGCGGCGGTACCACCGGCCATCCTGCCATCTCCCGCCGATCGCGCAGGTCGCAGCCGTATTCGAGACCCTGCCGGATTCGGCGATCTGCTTCGCGGTGTGCCACAGTGGTGCCATGAGCTCGGCTTCCCGCTCCCGTTTGCGCAACCGCCTGATCGCCGCGGCCGCCGTCACCGCCGCAGGCGCCGCCGCGGCGGTGGCCCGCAGCCGCCGCCCGCAGCCGCCGGCCCCCGCCCCGGCGCCGCCGCGCATCGGCTATTCGCGCAGCGCGGTCGGCGGCGAGCCGGAACCCGGCACCACCGCCTGACCGAGCGCGCGGCCGGCGAGCCGCGCGCCCGGACCGCGGTCCCCTACCGGCTGACGGTGCGCTGGTACTGCCGCAGCGACAGCGGAATGAAGATCGCCAGGATCACGACGACCCAGATCAGCGTCGTCGCCACCGGATGCTGCATCGACCACGCCTGCGACGGCGTCGCCACCGGGCTGGTGTTGCCGAACAGCTCGCGGCTCGCCTGCGCCAGCGCCGAGACCGGGTTCCACTCCGCGAACACCTTCAGCACCACCGGCAGGTCGTCGATCGGCACGAAGGTGTTGGCCAGGAAGGTGAGCGGGAAGATCACCATGAAGCTGGCGTTGTTGAACACCTCGGGGGTGCGCACCAGCAGCCCGACCGTCGCCATCATCCAGGACAGCGCGTAGGCGAAGAGCAGCAGCAGCACGTAGGCGAGCACCGCGTCCAGCAGCGAGCCGCGGATCCGCCAGCCGACCACGAGGCCGGTCAGCGACATGACCACCAGGCTCACCACATTGATCACCACGTCGCTCACGGTCCGCCCGACCAGCACCGCGACCGGCGCCATCGGCAGCGACCGGAAGCGGTCGATGATGCCCTTCTGCATGTCCTCGGCCAGCCCGGCGCCGGTGAAGGTGGAGCCGAAGACCACCGTCTGCACGAAGATGCCCGCGATCAGGAACTCGCGGTACCCGCCCTCCAGCCCGGGCACCTGGATCGCGGTGCCGAAGACGTAGGCGAAGAGCAGCACGAACATGATCGGCGACAGCGTCGCGAAGACCAGCACGTCCGGCACGCGCTTGATCTTGATGACATTGCGCTTGGTCACGGTGATGCTGTCGATCACCACGATCCGCATCCGCTCCACCGGCCCGGGGTCGCCGGGCAACTCCACCGGCGTGCTCGTGGCGGTCATCGGGTATGTCCTTCCGTCGTTTCGAGCTGCTTGGCAGCGTCCTCCGGCGCCGCGGCGTCCGGGATGAAGGGGGTTTCGTCGTCGTCGGCGGACGGCCGCTCCTCGGCCTCGTGGCCGGTGAGGGTGAGGAAGACATCGTCCAGCGACGGCCTGCGCAGCGCGATGTCACGCAGCCGCACGTCGTTCTCGGCGAGCTTGCCGATCGCGGTGACCAGCGCCGCCGAGCCGTCGCTCACCGGAACGGTGAGCTTGCGCAGCCCGGTTTCCACCTGGATCTCGCCGTCCGCGAGGCCGCGCAGGAGCTGTTGCGCGACAGCGACCTTCGACTGGTCGTCGACGGTGAGCTCGATCCGGTCGCCACCGACCATGGACTTGAGCTCGTCGGCGGTGCCCTGCGCGATCACGGTGCCGTGGTCGATCACCCCGATGGAGTCGGCGAGCCGATCCGCCTCCTCCAGGTACTGGGTGGTCAGCAGCAGGGTGGTGCCGCCCGCCACCAGCTCCTCGATGACGTCCCACAGATCGAACCGGGCCCGCGGGTCGAGCCCGGTGGTCGGCTCGTCCAGGAAGAGCACCGGCGGATTCGCCACCAGCGCGCCCGCCAGGTCGAGCCTGCGGCGCATACCGCCGGAGTAGGTGCGCACCGGGCGGTCGCCCGCGTCGCTGAGCCGGAACCGCTCGAGCAGTTCGCGGGCCCGCTCCTTGGCGCGCTTGGTACCGAGGTGGTAGAGCCTGCCGACCATCTCGAGATTCTCGAAGCCGGTGAGGTATTCGTCGACGGCCGCGTACTGGCCGGAGGTGCCGATCCGCGAGCGCAGCTTGCGCGGATTGCCGAGGACGTCGATGCCGGCGACGGTCGCCTTCCCCGCGTCCGGGATGAGCAGGGTGGTGAGCACCCGGACCGTGGTGGTCTTCCCCGCGCCGTTGGGACCGAGCAGCGCGGTCACCGTGCCCTCGGGCACCGACAGATCGAGTCCGTCCAGCGCCACCACCTTGCCGTATCGCTTGACCAGCCCCTCGGCGACGATTGCGTCGGGCATGATTCTCCTGAGTTTTCGTGATCGGAAGTCGGAACATTCGGTCATCCGGCGCCGCGTCGTACCGGCGCCGCCACGTCACTGATCGGTCCGCGGACCGATTCGGGCGCCAGTATTACCCCGGGGTCCGACAGATTCCATCGAATTGTCCGGGTTTTCCGGGAGAATTTCCGCGCTACCTGCGCTGATGCCGATCGAAGTCGACCGGGAGGGCCGCACCCCGCGACGCTCGGGGTTACCGCGGGGCGCGGCCGGTTCCCATCCTTCGGCGGCGCCCGCGCCCGGACACGCGTAGTCGACTACTCGACCACTCCCCCCGCCCCGCCGCGACACGCGGAAAGACGGGATTTCACCGCCGCCGCAGCTGCTTGCCCCGACGTCCGGAACACGGTCGATTCACAGTCGCGTATGTCCGGTTGTTGACGGGTATACCAATGCGGG
Source organism: Nocardia asteroides (assembly GCF_021183625.1). Taxonomy (NCBI): domain Bacteria; kingdom Bacillati; phylum Actinomycetota; class Actinomycetes; order Mycobacteriales; family Nocardiaceae; genus Nocardia; species Nocardia asteroides. The sequence continues at coordinate 3,933,149 of NZ_CP089214.1, read as the reverse complement.
CCAGCCCTTTTGGCAAACATCGGGCACCCGCCACTCGGACCGAGCCGGAGCCTCCCGGAGACCCGCTCCGCGACCTCCCGCGGCACGCCGGAAAATTCTCCGAAAGTGGTGCTTGCCACGCACCCGCGAACGCGAATCTTCGCGTAGGATCGTTCTCGTCGGCCCCTCCCCCCCGGGCCGACCACACGCGGGCCTCGGCTAACTCCCCCCCTTCGCCGAGGCCCGCTCCCCTTTTTGCAGGAGGTTTCTCCGCCATCTCGGCAGCTCGCTCCCGATGCCGGAGCGAGCGGCGGGCTACCCGCCGGTCACCCTCGCGCGAGAGCCTGCCAGGCGGCGCTGGTGCGCAGCGCGCGCACCCGCTCGGCGGTGTTCAGCAGCCGCCGATCGCGCTCCCAGCGCTCCCGCGCGACCGGGTCGGCGGAGTTCCACAGCGAGCCGATCTCGGCGAGCAGTTGATCGACCAGATCCAGCGTTCCCGCGAGGGCGATGTGCACCGCGGGCGATTTCGCCACCGCGAGTACCGGATCCGGCGGGCCCGCGGGCACGGCGGGCGAGCCGGACGGCCTGCCGAGGCCGAGCCCGCGCACCTCGGCGACCGCGCCGAGCAGCCGCTGCACCGTCGCGGGCGGCCAGCCGGACTGCCTGGCCACGCGGACCAGCAGCCCGAGCGTGGCGGCGAGCACGTGCGCGTCCTCGAAGGTGCGGAACGGCTTGAGGTGGTCGGCGTAGCCGTCGCCGAGCAGCGGGACGGCGGGGGCGTCGGTGAAGGTCAGCACGGCGTGCGGGATCTCGGGGGCGAAGGGCGTCGCGGGCAGCGGCTCGGCGTGCACGCCCGGGCCGCGCGGGTCGACCATGGCGGTGCGCACGGTGTTCCTGCCGTCCGCGCCAGGCCCCGCGCTCGCGATCACCACCAGCGCGTCGGCCTCGGTGCCGAGCGTGGCGAAGGTCTTGGTGCCGCTGACCGTCCAGCCCTCCCCCTGCCGCCGCAGCGCCGTCTCGATGACGGCCGGGTGCGCCCCGCCCGCCTCGGTGGCGGCCAGCGAGACCAGCGCCGCCGACGGCAGCCCGGGCAGCAGCGCCCGCAGCGCCTCCTGGTAGCCGGCCACGAAGGCGTAGCCGAGCCGGTCGGCCGCCCAGCCGCCGAGCACCGCGGCGTCGATCGAGTCGGCGCAGCGCGCGGTGAGCTGCCGATGCGCGGCCCAGGCCGAGGCGACCGAATCGAGCGGAGCGGCGCCGGGCGGGCCGGTGAGCAGGTGATCGAGCAGCACGCCCAACGGTAACCGGTCGCTCACTCCCACGGCGGCGGCCCCTCCCCGGTCTGCCACGCGGTGAGCTCGTGGTTGTCCACCAGCACGATCCCCATGTGCGCGGCGTACTCCCGCGCCTGCTTGCGGAACCCGCCCGCGGTGGTGACGACCGCGGCCACATCGGCGCCGTGCACCGCGAAGCAGGTGCCGCCGAACTTCTGCAGATCCGGCCCCGACACCCAGTTGTCCACCCGGTACCGCTTGGCCTGCAGCACGATCCGCCGCCCGTCCGGAGCCCGCGCCACCACATCGGCCCCCAGATCGCCCGCCCCGCCGACCACCGCGACCCGGCTGCACCCGTCCCGCCTGCACAGATCAGCCAGCGCGTGCTCGAACTGCCCCGCGCTCATCTCCGCGAAGGTCAACGCTGCCCGGATCCGCCGCTCCCGCCGCAGCCGCCTGCGCGCCGCCAGCCCGCTCCACCACATGCTCACCGCGATCACCGCACCGACCAGCAGCACCGCCGCCACCGCGACCAGCGCCGCGTTCTCGGAGATCCACCGCCAGACCGGCGCCGCCACGATCGCGAGCAGCACCAGCGCGACAACCGCCGAAACGGCCCCGTTCACACCCCTGCTCCGCGCCCGCCTGCCCCTGTTCGCCACGCGCACCCCTACACGTTCCACCGACAATGCGCCCACCCTACGGGCAGGCGCTGACAGCACACGTCGCGTACGCGCGTGATTTGTCCTCCGTAGAACGGACAGCGTCCGAATCGGACGACGGGAAGAATCTGTGCGAAGTCCGGCGGTATCAGGAGGAGGCTTGACTGGTTACACAGCCCGCAGAGGCGACGCCGAGGAGATCGTCTGGCCCGTGGGGACCTTCATGGCCAGGCTCACTCCAACCAGCCGCAAGGATTTGCTTGGGCTCGCTCGCGGCAACCTGGTCCGGGCGGGAACGATTCTGATTCGGCAGGGCGATCAGCGACGCCACGTCGACCTGTTGCGATCCGGCAGCCGCACGCAATCCGCGTGTGTGAAGGTTACCGCGACAGCCAGGAACGGCAACGAATCGCTGCTCGGAATCCGGGTGGGTGGCGATGTGATCGGAGAACTGGCCGCATTGCAGGGCACCCAGCGCTCGGCAACGGTGACCACCTGCACAGAGGCTCTGGTTCATTCGATCACGCACAGCGACTTCCTCGCCTTTCTCCGTGATCACCCGGAGGGTTGGGAAGCGATGTGCCGGATGATCGCGGGCCGCCTCGAGTGGGCGAACCAGCGGCGCCTCGACTTCGCCGGCTACGACGTCCCCCAGCGGCTGGCTCGGATCCTGCTCGAACTCACAGCACTACATGGTGTGCGTACCGGGGCGGGCTGGGAGCTCGGAGTCCGCCTGTCGCAGGTCGAATTTGGCCGGTTGATCGGTGCCAAGGAAGATGCGGCTAGTTCGGCAATGCGCAAGTTGCGCTCCGACGGGCTGGTGCGCTCCGCGTACCGAAGCGTGCTCATCACCGACCTCGAAGGCCTGAAGCTCTTCGCCGACGCCCCTTGATTCCGAATCACTGATAAATACGGAATCTTCCGAGTTCAACCCTGTCATGCTTTCTCACTGTCCGAAAAAGACATTTTTACCACTGGAGGTTCACCTGTCATGCGGCACAATTTTTCTCGCCGCCTGCTCGTCGCCGTCGATGCGACTGGTTACGGAGCCGGCGACGACCAACGGCAGAGAAGTATTCAGGCGGCAATACCGCGCGTCCTGGATCGGTCCGCGCTGCGCGCCGGACTGAACCGTTCGCGGTGGTCGCGTCAGCCGACCGGCGACGGCGAACTCGCGGTACTCCCGGAGGACGAGAGCGACAACGAGCCGCTCGTCGTGGACAATTTCGTGCGCGAGCTGGACTTCGCCCTGGCAGACCACAACCACGATCTCAAGGACGAGGCGCGGCTCCGGCTCCGGCTCGCCGTCCACATCGGGGTCGCCAACCCCGCAGACAGCGGGTTCGCTGGCCAGGGCGTGGTCGCGGTCAGCCGGATGGTCGACAGCGATGCGCTGAAGGCAGCACTGCGCGGCACTCCGGCGGCAAATCTGGCAGCCATGGTGTCCGGCCCCGTCTATACGGATGTGATCGCCCAGCGCCATACCTCGATTCCCCCGGCGGAATTCCGGGAGGTACAGGTTGTAAATAAGGAGTTCTCGTCCCCAGGATATATTTATATCCCGGGGGTCCGGCTCTGGCCAGAGGCCGCCGAGCAGCAGGAGTCCTCGAATCGAGGAAGACCGGGCCGTCCCGGGGAGCGAACCGATCACCAATACAATTCCATTGTCAAAGGCGACGTCTACGCCCAAGGTGGAGTGGTCGGCTTCCAATGGAATCAGTGAATTCCGATCCGACGACCGACGCTGCCGGACCGAGAACCGACCAGCGCGTCCTGTTCAACCAGATCTTCACCGGTTCGGTCCTGGCCAACGGCGCGAACTTCGGCATGGCGGGCGGAGCGAACCCGCGTCCCCCGCTGACCGGAATCCTGAACGAACAGGAGATCCGCGCCGCCCAGCAGCACTACGTGCACCCGGACGGCTACGGCCGCGCCCTCGTAGCCCTGCGCTCGAATCACATCGCGGTGCTCACCGGCCCGCCCGGAGTAGGAAAACGCACCGGCGCGATCGCCCTGCTGCGGGAGCTCACCGCCGCCGAGATCCGTGTGCTGTCGCCCGCGTCATCCGCCCATGACTTGGGCACACTCGATTATCGTAGCGGGTACGGCTATCTGGTCACCGACTACACCGACACCACCGGAGACGATGCGGACGCGTTCGAGTGGCGAACTGTCCGGGACCGAGTACAGCAGGCCGGCGCATGGCTGGTGCTGACCGGAGTCACCTTCAGTGCACGCCGCATCGAACTCGTCACCGAGGTGCCGTGGGCGGCGCCGGAGACCTCCGCGGTGCTCATCCGCCGACTCGACGCCGAGAGCCATCCGACGCCGCACGACGCCGCACGCGAACTCGAGGCAGAACTTCCAGCGGAGTGCACGATGGCCGAGCTGGTCATGGTAGTGAACGCACTGCTGGCGGGCGCCGACCCCCGGAGTGCCGTCGAAATCCTGGTGGAATCGGCCCGCCAGGATGTGCACACGTGGTTCGAGAGCGGCCCGCACACCCGCAGGCGGATTCTCGAAGTCGGCGCGCTGGCATTCCTGGGCCGATGCAATGTGCGCGATTTCGAGGCGAACCTCGCCCGGCTCACCGAGATCCTGCTTGAGCACCTTCCAATTCCCGACCGACGAGTGTCACAGGCAGAACCCGACGACGAGCTGATGCCGGAGTGGCGCGGCAAGATCACGTCGAACGGCAGCCTGATCAAACTCGTGCGGTCCGGACCCGGTTACGGGCGTACCCAGCACTTCGAGTTCCGCAGCCCCGCCTACCGCCGCTACGTCATCGAGGAATTGGTGGAGCGGCAGTCCTTCGAGTTTTGGACGGGGCTGGGGAGTTGGTTCGGGGAGGTCGCCCAAGCGACAAGCGTGCACGACGATCGCAGCCACGAACTCCTGGCTCAGGGCATCGTGGATTTCGGAGCGGCCGACTTCAACGAGGTCAAGGGCCTTTTCCTGAATCCGGCCGCAACGGGGGAGTTCGGCGCCTCCGGGCAGATCGTCGCGGTGTACGCGGTATGGATGCTGTGTGGGACGGAGGCACTTGCTCCGCTCGCGCTGCACATCGCCGTCTACTGGGCCACCCAGGGTTCCCGGGAGCAGCGAATCACCGCCGCGATGGCCTTCAGCGGCCTGCTCGGAGCGCTCTACCCCGAGGAGTCCACCGAACGGCTGTGGCACATGCACGTGCAATCGGCCGATGACGACAGCGAGTTCTCACTGGCGCTCGCGAACCTGTTCGGGCTCCTGGTGATGAATGCGGCGCCGAGTGCCGGTGCAGTGCTGAACCGGCTCGGTACGGCGCATCAGACGGGAGCGGCGAGCAGGCCGGCGCGCGCCCGCTCCAATCGTGCGATCGTCGAGCTCCTGGAGGTATCCGACCACGGCACCGCGCGCTCCGCGGTCTTCACCTACCTGCACCGGAATCCTGATTGGGCCGAGGTGGTGGCCGGGCTGCTCGCGGCCGTCCTCATGTCGGTCCGGGTGCGCCGCCGAGTGCTGACCGCGCTGCTCGACGGGCTGACGGATTGCCTCGAGATCACCGCGGAGCCGGAGCCGATGGTCCGCATCCTCGGCCGGGCGGTGGCCGGTCGCCTGCCGGAGCGCGATGCGCTCGCCTTCGCTCATGACCTGGAGCTCCTCCGGCAGGAACTGGCCAGCAGGCACCCCGGAAAAGCGCAGGAACCGCGGTCGGGACAGGCGGAGCGCCTGGAATTCCTCGTCCGCATCTTCACGGAGCCGGCCGCCGCGCTCCCCGCACGGAAAGAATGACATGAACAAGTCCTACCCCGTCATTGCCCAACGCCAACTCGATGACGTTCGCCGGAAGGGCCTCCGGCGGCGCTCCAGGGAAGCGAGTGAGCTGCTTCGGGCCACCGGTAGCCAGGCCCTGGTGTACAAGCTCGACGACCAGCTGATCGTGGAGCGAGGCACCAGGCGCGCTCGCGACGAGGTTGTCGTGCAGGCCACCCATGTCACGCTGGTAGATATGGGTGTCGACGTCCCCGTCCTCGCCGAACTCACCGTTCCCTCCGCCGACGGCGCGGAGTTTCCCATCCACGTGACCTTCAAGTGCACGGTTGCCGATCCCGCGACGGTGGTGCGCGACGGCCGCACCAGCGCCTCCGAACGACTCACGTCCTATCTGGACGATATTTCCGAGCTGGTCGAGATCGGTCAGCGCTACGACCTCGCCGATATCCGGCTGATGCGCCAGGAAGCCGTGGCCTGGCTCCGCGCCTATGTGATCAGCGAACCACCGGTCGAGCCCGGCCTCCGAATCCGCCTCGGCGGCGTGAAGGTGCTGAGTCCGGACGAATTTCGCGAGTTCGAGGGGCGGCGCCGCGAGGAATTGCAGGACACCGAACTGCAATTGCTGCGGCAGGCCGGGGTACACCAGTACGAGAAAATTCAGCAACTGCACGACTTCCGGTCGGAGTCGATGACACAGAGCCAAGTGACCGAGCTGGACGCGGCGCAGCTGACAGCGGAACTCGAGCGGGTGGCCATGATAGACCAGGTCGCGCGTGATCCCCGCCACCTGTCCTACCTGGCGATGGAGCGCGGTGCGCTCGATCCGGCGCAGGTGGCGGCACAGGCGAGCGCGCGCGCCGAAGCAGCGGCCGCCAGGCATCACGACGAGGTTCGCGAGAACCGCAAGCACAACGCGGCACTGTTGATCGAATACATCAAACAGGGCGGCGTCGACAACGTGATTCTGAGCCAGGACAAACTTCATAGGGTGTTCGACGCCTTGGCGGACGACCTGGCCCGGCCATTGGATTCGGCGCCGCCGCCGCTCGGCGTGCTGGACAAGACCGAACGGCCGGAGGACGACCGTGACTGAAACCCGCCCACACGAGCGGCGCGCCGGTATCGAGCGGGACGACCCGCACGAGCCCTTCCGGCCGGTTGCGCCCGAATTCGGCTCCGCCCGCAGGCTCCGGGGGCTCATCGGTGTCCGCGAGGAGATCCTGGATTGGCTCCCGGAGGAGCGGGCCAGGTACACCCGCCTCGGCGGTATCGTGCTCAATACCGGCATCATGGCCGCGCTCTCGCTGCTCGTGGCGCTGCAAAGCATCACCGGTGTGCTCTGGCTGCTATTACTGCCGATCGCTCTGTTCTGGGGTTATCTGATCGTCAGCTTCGACGGCTGGCTCATCGCCGGAACGCACGGCTCCACCGATGCGAGCAAGGTCAAGATCTTCGTACCGCGACTCTGCGTCTCCGTCCTGATCGGCTTCGCCATCGCAGAACCGCTGGTGCTCTGGGTCTTCCAGCCCGCAATCCATAAGGAGGTGCTGGATTGGCGCAACCATGAAATCGCGGACTACCGTAGTCATCTCACGCTGTGCAACCCCTCCTCCGGAGCACCGAATACCTCCGCCGAGTGCACGGTTCACCTCATCACGGTGCAGAATTCGCCGGTCGCCGCGCGTCAGCGACTCGATCAGCTCACCACCGAGCGGGACAAGCAGAGCCGGGAACTGACCGATATCAACACCAAACTCGATGACTTGGAGACCAGGGCGGCGAACGAATGCAGCGGGACACCAGGGCCTGGACTGACCGGTGTTCCTGGCAACGGCCTCGATTGCCAGCGCAATCGCTCCACCGCCGACCAGTATCGCGCGAACAGCGCGGTCCAGGCCCGGCAGGAGAAACTCAACATGCTGAACGACGAGATCCGCACAGCGACGAACGATCTCGCGAAAGCGGAGGCCACGTACGGCGATCAGCTCACCGCCACCATCACGACGATGGTCGACCAGCGCCGCACCGATCAAGGGCAGATCGGCATCCTCGATGAATTGAAGGCGCTCAGCGCCCTCTCCGAGCGGAACGACGCGGTACTCGCGGCACACTGGTTGGTGCGGTTCCTCCTCCTCGCCATCGACTGCCTGCCCGCCCTGGTCAAGATGCTGAGCGGTACCACCGGCTACGACCAGCGGGTGTCCAGGCAGACCGAGGTCGGGAAGAACCTGCACGAGCGGTACACCGCGGTCCGAGAACGGCGAGACGGCGTCCGATTCGAGGTCGATCTCCGCAAGGCGGACTCCTGGCTGCAGCGCGAACTCGAAATCCTGGAAGACAGGGACCGCGCCGAACGCACCGAGCGGGAGATCGGCAAGCACGATCGGATCGCGTACCTGGCCGACAAGCTCAAGAAGGATGGAACGAACGGATGATCGGCCTTCCTAGCCGGCACGCTCGGCGATCCGCATCGGACGCAAGGGACGACCTTGCCGTGCAAGAGGCGTGGCGCACGCTGGAGATGGTTCTCGGTCTCGTCCGGCATGCGGAGACGAAGGCGCTGGCGGTCCTCGCGACCGCCGGCGTCCTCGGCCAGGTACTGACGCTGGTAGCCCGCACCGGGCCGGGGGTGGCCGATCCGATCGGCACGGTGTCGATTGCGATCTGCGGAGCCGTAATTGCCGGGTCGGGGGTCGCCGCGGGATCAGCACTGGTGCCGCGGCTCGGTAGCTCCGCCGCTCCGCGGAACCCGCTCTTCTTCGGGCACGTCGGTGCGCACCGTGGATACTCACCGACGTCCTACGCAGCCGAGTTCGCCCGCACCGCACGAGCACCACATGAGATCATCGCCCATGTCGCCACTCAGATATGGGAGAACTCCGCGATCGCGCGCCGCAAGTTCCGGCTGGCGAATATAGCAATTATCCTGCTGCTGGTGGCGATCACCTACCTCGCGGTCCTGGCCTGCCTGTCGTGAGGCGACCACTGAAGGAGGAAGAAGTGGAGCCTAGGGGAATCGAACCCCTAACCCCTGCCTTGCAAAGGCAGTGCTCTGCCAATTGAGCTAAGGCCCCGAGCCGAGGACCGCGTCAGCGGGAGGTGACCTCGTGCCAGAGATCGGCTTCGTCACGCTTGCGGAGTTTGGTGATCGCGAGGAGAACCGCTGCCACGATGCCGACCGTGAGGAGAAGCTTCATGGTTGCCACCCTACTGTGCGTGTCCGGGAGTGGGCCTAGGAGGACTTGAACCTCCGACCTCTTCGTTATCAGCGAAGCGCTCTAACCGCCTGAGCTATAGGCCCGTGTCGTTCGACCGAATCGAACGAGTCGAGCGTACACAACACCACGACCCGGAACCAAAACGGCTGGTAGCGCCGGTCCGGCGCTACCAGCCGCGGTGGGCTAGTCCGGGTCGGCGAGCGTGACCTGGATGCCGCCGACGAGGTCGCAGCACTGGTTGTAGATGAACACCCCGACCGTGCCGAGCGCGGTGAAGAGCACCACGTTCACCAGGCCGATGACACCGGCGTAGCCAAAGACCGTGCCCGCGTCGATCAGGCTGGCCGAGCCGCCCTCCTGGGAGACCATGTCGCCCAGCGTGGTGTCCAGCCGCTCCCAGACGCCCATGCCCTCGAGCACGATGTAGAGCAGCCCGACGGCGAGCATCCACACGAAGAACATGGCGACGCTGATGACCAGCGTGATCTTCAGGGTCGACCACGGGTCGATCCGGCGGATCTGCACGGTCGCGCGCAGCGGCTCGCCCGCCTGCACCGCGGCCGCGACGGCGACCGGGGCGGACGGCGAGATCGGCGGTTGCTGCTGCTGCCCGGGGGTGTAGTACGGCAGCGCCTGGTCGGGCTGCTGCTGGGGCGGCACCGGGTGCCTCATGTCGGAGAGGTCGGGCATGTCCTTGACCAGCTCCGGGCGCGAGATGCTCCGGGTCGGGCCGTCGATGCCGACCGACTTGACCATGGCCGCTTCCTTGCGGGTGGCTTTGGCCGCGAGGTCGGCCGTGGTGCGGGCGTTGGTCACGCCGCCACTGAGCCCGGCCGACCCGGACGGGCGGCCGGTGACCGGCGCCTGCCCGGGGCGGTACAGATTGGACTGCGGCTCGCGCTGCGGCAGCTGCCCCCAGCCGCCGTCCTTGAACCCCTGCTGCCCGCCGGTGCCCGGCCCGCCGTCCTTGCCCTGCTGGTTCCCGCCGAGCCGGACGGTCTCCTGGTCACCGGTCTTCGGGGCCTCCGGCGCGCGCTCCCCGTTGCCCTGCGCACCCTGACCCTGCGGGCCGGAGCCCTGCGGTCCCTGGCGGCCCTGTGCCGCAGCCGGATTCGAACTACCCGGCTGCCGCTGCGGCAGCTGGCCGTGCCCCTGGTTCGGCGCACCCTGGTTCTTCGGCCCCTGCCCCGGAGCCGGCGCGGAGGGCGCCTGTCCCTGACCATTGCCCGGTGCATCCGTTCCGTTCTCGCCTCCCGGACGCGGGATCGGGCGCGGCGGAATGGGGGACGGTGCGATCCGCTCGGTCACGCCGTTCGTCTGATGGCGCTCGTCGTTCGGCTGATTCGGAGTGGTCAATGGGATTCCTTAGATCCGTTCTGTGCCGCCGCTGTGAGGACTACTGCTGGGAGGAACCGAGGTCTTCGACCTGATCGGGCTCGTCGGCATTGCGTGCGATAGCAAGCAACGTATCCCCATCGCCGAGGTTCATCAATCGCACGCCCTTGGTCTGCCTGCCCGCCCTGCGGACCTGCCTGGCCGCGGTCCGGATGACGCCCCCGACGGAGGTGATCGCGTAGAGCTCGTCGTCGTCGTCGACGATGAGTGCCCCGACAAGCGTCCCACGCTTGGCATCGAACTGGATGGTCAGTACCCCCTTACCGCCGCGGCCCTGCGCGGTGTACTCCTCGATGGCGGTGCGCTTGGCGTACCCGCCCGAGGTCGCCACCAGAAGGTAGGTGCCTTCGCGCACCACGTTCAGCGAGAGCAGCTCGTCGGAGGCGTTGAACCGCATGCCCTGCACGCCGGAGGTGGCCCGGCCCATCGGGCGCAGCGCCTCGTCGGTGGCGGCGAAGCGGATGGACTGCCCCTGCGCCGAGACCAACAGCAGGTCCTCCTCGGCGGAGCAGAGCACCGCGCCGACCAGCTCGTCGGTGTCGCGCAGGTTCACCGCGACGATGCCGCCGCTCCGGTTGGAGTCGAAATCGGTCAGCCGCGACTTCTTGACCAGGCCGTTCTTGGTGGCGAGCACCAGGTACGGCGCGTCGGCGTAGGTCGTGATCTGGATGATCTGGGCGATCTTCTCGTCCGGCTGGAAGGCGAGCAGGTTCGCCACGTGCTGGCCGCGGGCGGTGCGGTTGGCCTCCGGCAGCTCGTAGGCCTTGGCCCGGTACACCCGGCCCTTGTTGGTGAAGAAGAGCAGCCAGTCGTGCGTCGAGGTCACGAAGAAGTGCTTGACGATGTCGTCCTGCTTGAGCCCGGCGCCCTGCACGCCCTTGCCGCCGCGCTTCTGGCTGCGGTAGAGGTCGGTCCTCGTCCGCTTGGCGTAGCCGGTCTCGGTGATGGTGACGACGACGTCCTCGCGGGCGATCAGATCCTCGTCGGCGACGTCGCCGTCGGCCGAGACGATCTGGGTGCGCCGATCGTCGCCGTGCCGGTCGACGATCTCGGCGAGCTCGTCGCGGACGATCGCGCGCTGCCGCTCCGGCTTGCCGAGAATGTCCTTGTAGTCGGCGATCTCGATCTCGATCTTGGCCAGGTCGTCGACGATCCGCTGCCGCTCCAGCGCCGAGAGCCTGCGCAGCTGCATGTCCAGGATCGCGGTCGACTGGATCTCGTCGATCTCGAGCAACTGCATCAGCCCGGTGCGCGCGGTGTCGGTGTTGGCCGAGCGGCGGATCAGCGCGATCACCTCGTCCAGCGCGTCCAGCGCCTTGACCAGGCCGCGCAGGATGTGCGCGCGCTCCTCGGCCTTGCGCAGCAGGTACTTGGTGCGCCGGATGATGACCTCGATCTGGTGGTTCACGTAGAACCGGATCATCTGGTCGAGGCGCAGCGTGCGCGGCACGCCCTCGACGATCGAGAGCATGTTGGCGCCGAAGCTGGTCTGCAGCTGGGTGTGCTTGTAGAGGTTGTTCAGCACCACCTTGGCGACGGCGTCGCGCTTGACGGTGACCACGATCCGCATCCCGACCCGGTCCGACGACTCGTCGTGGATATCCGAGATGCCCGCGATCTTGCCGTCCTTGACCTGCTCGGCGATCGCGTTGATGAAGTTGTCGGTGTTGACCTGGTACGGCAGCTCGGTGATGACGATCGTGGTGCGACCCCGGCTGTCCTCCTCGATCTCGACGACGCCGCGCATCCGGATCGAGCCGCGGCCCGTGGTGTAGGCGTCGTGGATGCCCTGGGTGCCGACGATCAGCCCGGAGGTCGGGAAGTCGGGGCCCTTGATCCGCTCCATGCAGGCGGCGAGGGTGGCTTCCTCGTCGGCGTCGTGGTTCTCCAGCGCCCAGTAGATCGCGGAGGCGAGTTCGGTCAGGTTGTGCGGCGGGATGTTCGTCGCCATGCCGACCGCGATGCCGTTGCTGCCGTTCATCAGCATGTTCGGCACGCGGCTCGGCAGGACCGTCGGTTCCTGGGTCTTGCCGTCGTAGTTCGGCACGAAGTCGACCGTCTCGTGGTCGATCTCGCGCAGCATCTCCATGGCCAGCGGCGTCAGGCGGCACTCGGTGTACCGCATGGCGGCGGCGCCGTCGTTGCCGCGCGAGCCGAAGTTGCCCTGGCCGTCGACCAGCGGGTACCGCATGGACCAGGGCTGGGCCATCCGGACCAGCGTGTCGTAGATGGCCGAGTCGCCGTGCGGGTGGTAGTTGCCCATGGTCTCGGAGACCGGGCGGGCGGACTTCACGTAGCTGCGGTCCGGGCGGTGGCCGTTGTCGTACATCGCGTAGAGGATCCGGCGGTGCACCGGCTTGAGGCCGTCGCGCACCGCGGGCAGCGCGCGGCCGACGATCACGCTCATCGCGTAATCGATGTAGCTGTTCTGCATCTCCTGCTGGATGTCGACCGGTTCGATCCGGTCGCCCGCGCCGTTCGGTGGCAGCGTGGTGTCGGTCATGCGGGGAGTCTCCTTGCTGGGCTGACGTGCGCGGACGCGGGAGCGCCGCCGCTGGGCGGCGGCGCGTCACCGCCTCACACGTCGAGGAAGCGGACGTCCTTGGCGTTGCGGGTGATGAAGCTGCGGCGGGCCTCGACGTCCTCGCCCATCAGCACGCTGAACAGCTCGTCGGCGGCGGCCGCGTCGTCGAGGGTCACCTGGCGCAGCACCCGGACGCTGGGATCCATGGTGGTCTCCCACAGCTCCTTCGGGTTCATCTCACCGAGACCCTTGTAGCGCTGGATGCCGTCGTCCTTGTTGATCTTCTTGCCCGCCGCGAGGCCGGCCTCCATCAGCCCGTCCCGCTCCCGGTCGGAGTACGCGAACTCCGGCTCGCCGCGCTGCCACTTGAGCTTGTACAGCGGCGGCTGGGCCAGGTACACGTGGCCGTGCTCGACCAGCGGCCGCATGAAGCGGAAGAGCAGGGTGAGCAGCAGCGTCGAGATGTGCTGGCCGTCCACGTCGGCGTCGGCCATCAGCACGATCTTGTGGTACCGCAGCTTGGCGATATCGAACTCGTCGTGGATGCCGGTGCCGAACGCGGTGATGATCGACTGCACCTCGTTGTTCTTGAGGACCCGGTCGATCCGCGCCTTCTCGACGTTGATGATCTTGCCGCGGATGGGCAGGATCGCCTGGTACATCGAGTCGCGGCCGGACTTGGCCGAGCCGCCGGCCGAGTCACCCTCCACAATGTAGATCTCGGACTTCTGCGGGTCCTTGGAGCGGCAGTCGGCCAGCTTGCCCGGCAGCCCGCCCAGGTCGGTGGCGGACTTGCGGCGCACCAGCTCGCGCGCCTTCCGCGCCGCCATCCTGGCCTGCGACGACGAGACGGCCTTCTGCACGATGGTCTTGGCGTCCGCCGGATTGGCCTCGAACCAGTGCTGCAGGTGCTCGTTGCAGGTCTTCTGCACGAACGACTTGACCTCGGTGTTGCCGAGCTTGGTCTTGGTCTGCCCCTCGAACTGCGGCTCGCCTACCTTGACGCTCACGATGGCGGCCAGCCCCTCGCGGATGTCGTCGCCGGTGAGGTTGCCGTCCTTCTCCTTGAGCAGCTTCTTGTCCTTGGCGTACCGGTTCACCACCGTGGTCAGCGCCGCGCGGAAGCCCTCCTCGTGGGTGCCGCCCTCGTGCGTGTTGATGGTGTTCGCGAAGGTGTGCACCGACTCCGAGTAGCCGGAGTTCCACTGCATCGCGACCTCGAGCTCGTGCCCGGTGCCCTTGCCGGTGAACCCGACGACGGAGTTGTGGATCGGCTGCTTGGTGCGGTTGATGTGCCGGACGAAGTCCTCCAGCCCACCGGGGTAGTGGTAGGTCCTGGTCTTGACCTTGTGCTCGGTCTGCTCGGCCGCCAGCTCCTCGGCCTGCTTCGGCGCCTCGGCGGTATCGCCGGCCTCGTCCGCGGTCACCTGCTCCGCGGTCACCCGCTGGTCGGTCAGGGTGATGGTGAGCCCCTTGTTCAGGAACGCCATCTCCTGCAACCTGCGCGCCACCGTCTCGAAGTTGTAGACGGTGGTCTCGAAGATGTTCGGGTCCGCCCAGAAGCGGATGACGGTGCCGGTGCGGTCGGTCGGCTCGCCCTGGACCAGCTTGCCCGGCTTGGCGTCCTTGTACTCCTGGATCCAGTGGTAGCCGCGGTAGTCGATCTCGGCCTGGAGCCGGGTGGAGAGCGCGTTCACCACCGAGATGCCGACGCCGTGCAGGCCGCCGGAGACGGCGTAGGACTCGCCGTCGAACTTGCCGCCCGCGTGCAGCTGGGTCATGACCACCTCGATGGTGGGGATGCCCTGGGCGTGCATGTCGGTGGGGATGCCGCGGCCGTCGTCGACCACCTCGACGCCGCCGTCGGCGAGCAGCGTGACATCGACCCTGGTGGCGTGGCCGGCCATCGCCTCGTCGACCGAGTTGTCTACGACCTCCCAGATGAGGTGGTGCAGACCGCGCTCACCGGTGGAGCCGATGTACATGCCGGGACGCTTGCGGACCGCCTCCAGCCCTTCGAGCACCGTGATGGAGGAGGCACCGTAGTCCTGCTTGCCCGTTGTCGAGCCCGATGCGTTGGAGTCCTTGGCAGCCACTGGTCGGTAGCTCTCCTTACTTGCTGATCCCGGCCTCTCGCCCGGCTCGCGCACACGTGGCCCCGACCGGTGCGGTTTGGGGAGATCACGCCGATCCACGGGTGGCGGTGCCGATGGAGCCGAGCGCCTCGCCGCTGGTTACTCCACCATCCTACTGGTAGGGCCGACATACGTGGTACCTGCGACACCCCTGAGAGCTTCCAGGAGCGGAGAAATCGGTTTTCGGCGGGACCGGTATGCCTTCGGAGGCTCCGCACGGCATCTCCGGGCGATCAGGGGGCAGTGCGAAGCGGCCTTCTCAGCTCGCCCGCGCCGCGCCCGTTCGCGCGACGAAACCGGCGGCGGCCGCGGCCAGCTCGACCGGGTGCGAGAGCGGCGTCCAGTGCCCGCCCGCCAGCCCGACGGTGTGCAGGTCGCGCACCCAGTTCGGCGCCTCGGCGTGCACCACCGGGCGCACCGCGCGGTCGCCGGCGGCGATCACGAGCTGCACCGGGATCTCGACCGGGCGCGGCCGCGGCGCGCGCAGCCTGCGCCGGATGTTGGCCCGGTACAGCCGCATTCCGTTCACCATATCCCGCGCGAGGGTCGGGGCCGGGGTCACCAGGGCGGGGTCGATCCCGTCGAAGAACGCCAGGAAGGCGGGCCAGCGGGTGGCGAGCAGCCGGAGCGCCGGATCGGGCAGCCGCGGGATCTGGAAGGCGACGGTGTACGCGGAGGCCACCGACTGCCGCAGCGCGCCTGCCACCCGGCTCACCGTGCGCGGCCCGCGCAGGTACGCGCCGAGGTAGTCGAGGTTGGGGCCGGAGACGCAGGTGAACGAGGCGATGGCGGAGGCGGCGTCCGGCGCGGCCGCGACCTCCCAGCCGAGCACGCCGCCCCAATCGTGGCCGATCAGGTGCACCCGCTCGCCGGGCGCGACGGCCGCGAGCACCGCGCGCACGTCGGCGGCGAGCTCCTCGAGCCGGTACCCCGCGACGTGCCCCGGCGCGGTGCTCGCCCCGGCGCCGCGGTTGTCGAAGGCGATCACGCGGTGCTCCGCCGCCAGCCCGGCGGCGACCGAGTTCCAGAGCGTGTGGGTGTCCGGCCAGCCGTGCACCAGCAGCACGGGCGTGGCGTCGGGGGCGCCGGTCTCGAAGACGGCCAGTTCGACGTCGCCGCGGCGTACGGTCGCGGTGGGTTCGGCGGGGAAGGCCATCGACAATCCTTTCGCGGGGCGCGGACGGTTCCACGTGAAACCGGTGCCGCCTCGGTCGGGATTGAATGTAACACCGAGTATCAGGTAAGTGCCACGGTCAGCCGTAGGTGTCGCGCGGGCCCCGGCCCCTGACGTGCCGGTCGCCCTTGCGCCAACTCGGCGCGGCGGGGCCGGCGATGCGCAGCGAGGTCACCACGCCGGGGCCGACCGCCGCGGAGATCTTGGCCAGGATCTGGCTCTGCAGCATGCGCAGCTGGGTGGCCCACGCGGTGGACTCCGCCTGGATGTGCAGCACGCCCTCGCGCAGCGTGAGCGGCGTCGCGTGCGCCGCGACGTCCTCGCCGACCACCCCGGCCCAGCGGCCGAAGACCACGCCCTCGGCGACCTTGGCCGACCAGCCCCTGCTGCGGACCAGCGAGCCGGTGAGGCTGGAGAACAGCTGGGGATCGCGATCGTCCGGTCCGGCGCCGGACCAGCCGCTGCGCCTGCGGCCGCGCCGTGCCGCCCGGCGCGGCGAGGCGCGCCCCTGCCCGACCGACTTCCCCGCGGCCCGCGCGGCGGCCCGCGCCTCCTCCAGCGCACGCCGGGCGAGGTCGATTCCGCGCAGCTCCGGCTGACCGTCCGAGCCGGTCGTCGGTGCTGGTGACGGCGGTGTCCGCGGGCGGCCCGCGTCGTCGGGATCGGTCATCGGGGGCGCTCCCTTCGCCGCTGCGCCGGGGAGTTATCCCCAGATTTGTCGAGTTATCCACAGGGGCCGGGATAACCGGCTCCGCTGGCGGCCGCGCTGCGGCCGATTGTCGCCCCGATCCGTCGAACGCCTGTTCGCGATAGGTTTTTCCGCTGCTCGAAAGGCTTGTGGAGCGCCTCGAGCTGCGGTTTCCCGGTCCCCGCCGGGACGGTTGTCCCGAATTTCTCCACAGGCACCCCGGAAGTGTGGGGAGAACGGGGGACGGTGTTCGCGGGCGGCGCGCGCCGTGTCACTCTACGGCAGCGGAGGCGTCCGCGGCGAGCAGGGAGACCCGGCTGTCCGGGTCACCGGTGGTCCGCACCCGCAGGGGCGTGGCATCCAGCTCCGCGGGCACGTCCTCCGGCACCGCGGCGGTGATCAGCACCTGCTCCGCGCCGGCCGCGACGGCCGCCAGCGCGGTCCGGCGGCGCCGGTCCAGCTCGGCGAAGACATCGTCCAGCAGCAGCACCGGCTCGGCGCCGGAGCCACGCAGCAGCTCGAAGGCCGCGAGCCGCAGCGCCAGCGCGAACGACCAGGACTCCCCGTGGCTGGCGAACCCCTTCGCCTGCCCGCCGCCGAGCAGCAGCTCCAGGTCGTCCCGGTGCGGGCCGACCAGGCAGACCCCGCGCTCCAGCTCCTTCGTCCGTGCCGCCGCGAGCTCGCGCAGCAGCACCGCCGCCAGCTCGTCCGGATCGCTCGCGGCAGGCGGCCGCGCCGGGTCGAGCAGCTCGGGAGGCAGGTAGCCGCTGCGGTAGCCGATCGCGGCGGGCCGCGATTCCGGCGCCAGCGCGCGGTACGCGTCGGCCAGGTGCGGCGCCAGGTCGTGCACCAGCCGCAGCCGGTGCTCGAGCAGCACCGAGGCGTGCGCGGCGAGGTGCCCGTCCCACACGTCGAGGGTGCTCAGGTCGGAGCGCGAGCGGACGTTCCGCCCCGCCGTCTTGAGCAGCGCCGAGCGCTGCCGCAGCACCCGGTCGTAGTCCGAGCGCACGGCGGCGAGCCGGGGCAGCCGCGCGGTGGCCAGCTCGTCGAGGAAGCGGCGGCGCTCCCCCGGGTCGCCGCGCACCAGCGCGAGATCCTCCGGTGCGAAGAGCACGGTGTGCAGGACACCGAGGATCTCCCTCGGCCTGCGCGCGGGCGAGCGGTTGATCTGCGCCCGGTTCGCAGCGCCCTGGTTCAGCTCCAGGTCGATCCGCAGCTCCCGGCCCGCGTTCACCACCGCGGCCCCGATCCGGGCGCGCTCGGCGCCGGTGCGGATCAGCGGGGCGTCGGCGGAGACCCGGTGCGAGGCGAGTGTGGACAGGTAGCCGACCGCCTCGAGCACGTTGGTCTTGCCGTTGCCGTTCGCCCCGAGCAGTACCGTGCGGCCTGGGGACAACTCCACGTCGAGCTCTTCCCAGGAGCGGAAGTCGCGCAGCGAGAGCGCGCGCACGAACATCCGCTACCCCCGGGGGGAACGGCCGGGCTGTGCTCCGCTCACCCCGGTCAGCCCGGCAGCCGGACCGGCATCAGCAGGTAGGTGTACGGGCTCTCGATGGCCGCGAACGCCCCCGACTCGGACGGCTGCGGCTCCTCGTCGGCCGCGGGCAGCAGCACGGCGGGGCGGCTCGGCGTGGTGAAGCCGAAGGTCACCCGCTCGGCGTGCAGCGCGGAGAGGCCGTCCACCAGGTAGCCGGGGTTGAACGCGATGGTCAGCGGCTCGCCGCGGAACTCGGCGACCAGCCACTCCTCGGCGCGCCCGGCGTCGTCGCCGCCCGCGGAGAGCTGCAGCCCGTCCGCGGAGAACTCCAGCCGGACCTGGGCGCCGCGCTCGGCGACCAGCGCGACGCGCTTGATCGCCTCGGTGAGCGACGCGACCCCGAGCGTGGCGATCGAGGTGTGCTCCTTGGGCAGCAACTGGCGGAACTTGGGGAATTCCGCGTCGAGCAGCCGGGTGGTGGTGCGGCGGCCGCCGTTCACGATGCCGAGCAGCCCGTCCGCGCCCGCACCGGAGCCGAGCGAGAGCTGCACCGGGGCGTCGGCGGCGCCGAGCGTCTTGGCGGTCTCGGAGAGCGTGCGCGCGGGGATCAGCACCGCGGTCTGCACGTCAGGGCGGGCCGGCTGCCACTCCAGGTGCCGCACAGCGAGCCGGAATCGGTCGGTGGCGGCGAGGACCACCTTCTCGCCCTCGATCTCCACCCTGATGCCGGTGAGCATCGGCAGCGTGTCGTCCCGGCCAGCGGCGACGGCGACCTGGCCGACGGCGGCGGCGAACACGTCGACGCCGACCGAGCCGGTCTGCTGCGGCACCTCGGGCAGCTGGGGATAATCCTCCACCGGCATGGTCGGCAGCGAGAACTTGGCGCTGCCGCAGGCGATCAGCACCCGGGTACCGTCCAGCGAGACGTCGACCGGCTTGTTCGACAGCGACTTGGTGATGTCCGCGAGCAGCCGCCCCGAGACCAGCACCCGGCCCGGCCCGGCGACCTCGGCGGCCACCCGCATCTGCGCGGAGACCTCGTAGTCGAAGCCGGAGACGGTCAGCCCGTCCTCGTCGGCCACGAGCAGCACACCGCCGAGCACCGGCACCGGCGGCCGGGACGGCAGGCTGCGCGCCACCCAGGCCACGGAGTCGGCGAAGTCCTCGCGGGCGACCCGAAACTTCATGCCGGAGAGCTCCATCGCCCGACCTGTCCTTCCCGTTGGCGTCCAGTTCCCGTGATCTGCGTGCCTGCGAACCCGCGGCTGCGCGCTCGGCGGGGCGAATCGATCGCTGCCCACGCAGTCTGGCACACGCGACCGACATCAAACCGTACTCGCGCGGTCGAGCGCATATCGCCCGAACCCCGGCTCCGCCTCCCTTGCCTCCCTGCTCCCCGTCGCGCTCCGGCCGCGAGCCCGTCGCACCGTTTTCCACACAGCCTGTTTTAAGAGAGATCTCTCCAAGGAGAGAAAAGAAGTAGTAGTAGGTCCTGTGGAATCTGTGGATTCGCGGCCTTTGCGCAGGTGGCACGGCGTGGTGCCCTGGGGATGGACGGTGAGTGTCTCGAGGATGAACGGGGGTCGGCTGTGGACAGCCGAAAGCTGTCCACAATCCATCCTCGAGTCATCCACCGGTTGTTCCACCATGAAACCCCAGTTGTGCACAGCTGTGCAGGAATTCGTGGACAACCTGTGGATTCCTCGAGGAGTCCACAGGGATTCCTCGAGGAATCCACAGGCCCCTGACCGGTATCTGCCCAGCTCAGTGCCTGGGGATGAAATCGCCTGTGGAAACTGTGGAATCCCCACCTGTGCACAGTGCTCCCGAGGGGCTGTGCCGAGCCTGTGGATGAATCGGTGGACAACTCGGTGTTTCCTCGAGGACAACCTGTGGATTCCTCGAGGAATCCACAGGGACAAAAAATGCACTGCCCCTGGTCAGGGGCAGTGCACAGGTGTTAGTAGACGATCAGCGCGAGCGCTGCTTGATCCGGGCTGTGAGTTCTTGCACCTGGTCGTACACCCGGCGCCGCTCGGTCATCTCCTTGCGCACCTTCTTCTCCGCGTACATCACCGTGGTGTGGTCGCGGCCGAAGGCCTGGCCGATCTTCGGCAGCGAGAGGTCGGTGAGCTCCCGGCAGAGGTACATGGCGATCTGCCTGGCCTGCGCGAGCGGACGCGCCTTGCCCGGCCCGGTGAGCTCCTCCAAGTTGGTGTTGAAGTACTCCGCGGTGACCGCCATGATCGTCGCCGCGTTGATCTCCAGCGCGGCGGTGTCCGGCATGAGGTCGCGCATCACCACCTCGGCCAGCGAGATGTCCAGCGGCTGGCCGTTCAGCGAGGCGAAGGCGGTGACCCGGATCAGCGCGCCCTCCAGCTCCCTGATGTTGCGCTCGACCCGGCTCGCGATCAGCTCCAGCACGTCGTGCGGGACATCGAGCCGGTCCATCCGCGCCTTCTTGCGCAGGATGGCGATCCGGGTCTCCAGCTCCGGCGGCTGCACATCGGTGATCAGCCCCCACTCGAAGCGGGTGCGCAGCCGCTCCTCCAGGGTGGCCAGCTGCTTGGGCGGCCGGTCCGAGGAGACCACGATCTGCTTGTTCGCGTTGTGCAGCGTGTTGAAGGTGTGGAAGAACTCCTCCTGGATGCCCTCCTTGCCCTCGATGAACTGGATGTCGTCGACCAGCAGGATGTCGGTCTCGCGGTAGCGCCGCTTGAAGGCGACCTTGCGGTCGTCGCGCAGGCTGTTGATGAAGTCGTTGGTGAATTCCTCGGTGGAGACGTACTTCACCCGCATGCCGGGGAAGAGCCGCTGCGCGTAGTGCCCGGCCGCGTGCAGCAGGTGCGTCTTGCCGAGGCCGGAGGCGCCCCAGACGAAGAGCGGGTTGTAGGCGCGGGCGGGCGCCTCGGCGATCGCCACCGCGGCCGCGTGCGCGAAGCGGTTCGAGGCGCCGATGACGAAGGTCTCGAAGGTGTACTTGGCGTTCAGGCTGGCCGAGGAGGGCGGCGTCGAGCTCTCCTGGCTCTTGGCGAAATACGTCGGCCAGGCATTGCGCACCGGGACCACCGGCTCGTCGTCCGGCGCCGCGGCCGGCTCCGGCTGCGGCTGCGGCTGCGGGGCGGCCTGGCCGTCCGGTTCGTCGTCGCGGCTCCAGCCGCGGCCGGGGAGGTCGGCGCCGAAGAGCGTCTCCTGGCCCGCCCGCGGAGCGTCCCTGCGCTCCGGCTCGCGGAAATTCCGGTCGCCGGGATCGGCGCCGTCGAAGCCGCGCTGCTCGCGCCGCTCGCCATCGGGGTACGGCCGCGGCCGTTCGCCGTCGTAGCCGCGGTGCTCGTCGCCGTCGGCGAAGCGGGGCGGGTCGGCGTAGCGGGGCTCGGCGTAGCGCGGTGCCTCCTCGTACCCGGTGTCGTCGGCGCCGGGGAACGGCCTGCGCTCGGCGCCCTCGTCCTCCGGCTGCCTGCCGAAGCCGTGGTCTCCGTAGCCCGGATAGCGGGCGGCGGGTGCGCCCTCCGGCTCGCCGGAGTAGCCGTAGCCGGCGGGCCCGGTGCGGTACGCGGTGTCGGCCCCGTACTCGTTCTCCTCCGGGTAGCCGGGCTGGGCGAAGCGGGCGCCGCCCTGGTAGCCGGGCTCACCGCGGTACTCCTCGCGCGGCGCGGCCTCGGCGGGCTCGGCGGCTTCGTACCTGCCGTAGCCGGTGCGCGCGTGCTCACCCTCCGGGCGCGAGGTCATCCTGGCGTGCCGCGCTCCGGTGCCAGAGCGCTCCGGCGTGCCGGGCACGGGCGCCGCGATGCGCACCCCGAGCCCTTCGACCTGCGGCCCGAGCCTGCGCCCGAGCGAGCGCAGGATGGGCTCGCGCAGGTCGCGCTCGATCGCCTCCTGGGCGAGCGAGGACGGCACCGACAGCAGCGCGAACCCCTGCGCGACCGTCAGCGGCTTGACGAGCTTGAGCCAGGCCTGCTGAGCTCGGGAGACCGCCGCGATCGCACCGTCCGGCGAGCCGGCGGTGAGTTCGGCGACCACCTCGGGCCAGACGGTGGCGAGCACATTCTGCTCGTCGTCCATACAATTGCCTCCCCGGAATGGGTCGAGTGGAGCGGACGCGATGATCAGGCGCGTGCCCGTGATCCCGCATACATCCGAAGCCGGCTCGTAGCTGCCCGGATCCCCCGTCCGGGCCGCGGCGTGGCGCCGTCGGCTCTACGAATATGCCACTCGGCCGGTGTTTGTACACAATCTATCCACAGATGTGGAGAACCCTGGGGATGAACGCAAAAGCCCCGGTGAGCGGTGCTGCGGGGCCTGGACCTGGGCTTCTGTGGCTACCAATGAGCAACTGCGGTCCGGCGGGCGGGGCACGCGCGTCAGGGGATGTGGACGAACTCACGATAGCCGGTGCTCGGGACCCGCGGAAGCCAGGGGGTGCGCGGAACCCCGGGGGCGAGTTTGACCTGCTCGAACGGGCTCAGTACCCTCATACAGTCATCCCCTGGTGTGATGGGTGGTCCTGTGCTGACCGGAATCGGTCGTGATCGACCGACTGTGCGCCGGGACTGATCCGCGCCGACGAGGCCGGACAGATGCATCACCGACAAGCTTCGGGCGCCGCGCGGTGCCCACCGACTCGAGGAGTGTTCAACCGTGGCCAAGGGCAAGCGGACGTTCCAGCCGAACAACCGTCGTCGGGCGCGGGTGCACGGCTTCCGCCTCCGGATGCGCACCCGTGCGGGTCGCGCCATCGTCTCGGCGCGGCGCCGCAAGGGCCGCTCCGAACTGACTGCCTGATCCCGATCGCTCTCGGACGCTCGGGTGTTGCCTGAGCCGTATCGGTTGCATCATCGTGCCGATTTCTCCCGGGCGGTGCGCCGCGGCCAGCGAATCGGGAGACGAGATCTGGTCGTGCACGCGTTCACGCACGGGTACGACCAGGGCTCCGGCACGTCCGCGGCCGCCGGGAGCGAACCAGCGCAGCCTCTACCGGCCGAGCCGGCGGTCCGCATCGGCGGGCCCCGCTTCGGCCTGATCGTCAGCAAGGCGGTGGGCAACTCGGTGATCCGTCACCGCGTCGCCCGCCGCCTGCGTCATATCTGCGCCCAGGTGCAGCCCGAGCTGCCTGCGGAGATCGACATCGTGATCCGGGCACTCCCCGGCGCCGCCGCGGCCGGCTCGGACGACCTGCTCCGGCAGCTCCGCGCGGCGCTGCGCAGGCTCGGGGCGACCGAGCGGGCGGGCAGTCCGTCGTGAAGCGCATCGCCCGGCTGCCCGCGAACGCGCTGATCTTCCTGATCGAGCTGTATCGGACCTACGTGTCCCCCACCCGCATGCCGATCTGCCGATTCACCCCCACCTGCAGCGAGTACGCGGTCACTGCGCTGCGGGCGCGGGGGCTGGTGATCGGGCTGTTGCTGACGGTCGTGCGACTGGTCAAATGTGCGCCCTGGCACCCTGGTGGGTGGGACCCGGTTCCGGAACGGAAGCGAGGCGCGCGCCGCACCGCGGACGCGGCGGGGCCGAAGGCTTGGTAAAGGATCGCCGTCAGCGGTGATCGGCGAGACGTAACGACGGGAGTACACAGAACCGTGCTCGATTTCATCTACTATCCGGTGTCCTGGATTCTGTGGTTCTGGCACCGAGTATTCGGGTTCGTGTTCGGCGCGGACAACGGTGCCAGCTGGGCGCTGGCGGTGGTGTTCCTCGTCTTCACGCTGCGGTTGGTGCTGTACAAGCCCTTCGTGCGCCAGGTGCGGACCACCAAGCAGATGCAGGAGCTGCAGCCCCAGATCAAGGAGCTGCAGAAGAAGTACAAGAACGATCGCCAGAAGATGGCGACGGAGATGCAGAAGCTGCAGAAGGAGAACGGCTTCAACCCGCTCATGGGTTGCCTGCCGATCCTGGCCCAGGTGCCGGTCTTCCTCGGGCTGTTCCATGTGCTCCGCTCCTTCAACCGCACCGGCCACGGCATCGGCCAGCTCGGGATGAGCGCCTACGACAACGCGCACACCCCGAACTACGTCTTCAGCGCGACCGACGTCCAGTCTTTCCTGAGCGCCCGTATCTTCGGTGCGCCGATCTCCGCGTTCATCACCGCGCCGATCTCCGAGCTGCAGGCCTTCGCCGACTGGGGCGGGGTGCCGAGCAAGCTGAGCATCGCCATCGTCGCCATCCCGCTCATGGTGATCGCCAGCATCGCGACCCACTTCAACGCGCGCGCCTCGGTCGCCAGGCAGACGCCGGAGGCCGCGGCCAACCCGCAGGCCGCGATCATGAACAAGCTCGCGCTCTGGGTCTTCCCGCTCGGCGTGCTCGTCGGCGGCCCGTTCCTGCCGATCGCCATCCTGCTCTACTGGGTCTCCAACAACATCTGGACCTATGGGCAGCAGCACCTCGTCTTCGGCCGCATGGAGCAGGAAGAGGAGGCCAAGAAGCAGGCGAAGCTGGACCTGCGGTCGCAGAACGCCCCGAAGCCCGGCGCCAAGCCGGTGGACACCAGGAAGAAGCCGCAGCAGCCGGCGGACGAGACGGAGGCGACGGAGGAGGCCGCGAGCACCAACGGCTCCGCGCCCGCCGTCAAGCCCGCCGCGAAGGCGTCCGGGAAGAACGGCCAGAAGCGTCCCGGCGGGCAGAAGCGCCCGGCCAACCGCGGCCGTGCCAATCAGAAGCGCAGGCGCTGACCGCTGTCCGTCGTCGCGGGTAACGGGGCGAGGCGAACCGTTTCCCGCGGAGAACAGATGAAGGAAAATCACATGACTGCTGAGATCGACGGAGGGGAAGCCACCGTGGCGACGACGACTGTGAACGCCGATCCGGAGACCGATGAGGTCGAGACCGACGCCGAAGAGGAGCTCATCGAAGAGGGCGAGATCGCCGGCGATTACCTCGAGCAGCTGCTCGACGTACTCGATTTCGACGGTGATATCGATCTCGATGTCGAGGGCGACCGTGCCGTCGTGAGCATCGACGGCGGCACCGATCTCACCAAGCTCGTCGGCCGCAACGGCGAGGTGCTCGACGCGCTGCAAGAGCTGACCCGGCTCGCGGTCCAGCAGGCGACCGGCGAGCGCAGCAGGCTCATGCTCGACGTCGCCGGGTGGCGGGCCAAGCGCCGCACGGAGCTGAGCGCGCTCGGCGAGGCCGCGGCGCAGCGGGTGCTCGCCAGCGGCGCCCCCGAGCCGCTCGTGCCGATGACCCCGTTCGAGCGCAAGATCGTGCACGACGCGGTCGCGTCGGTGGACGGCGTCGCCAGCGAGAGCGAGGGCGTCGAGCCGAACCGGCACGTGGTGGTCGTCCCTGCGTGACGCCCCCCGCCGCGGCGGATGATTGGATAGGGCCTCTGGTCTCCGGACCGGAGGCCCTTGCCGTCTCCGGGCTCGGTGCGCCCCTCCTGTGTTCGGAAGGATGTTTCACGTGGAACCTGATCCCGGCGCCGTCGAGCCGAGTCTCGTCGAGCCGCCGCCGGCGGCCGCGGTGATCTTCGGTGACCGCCTGCCGCTCGCGGTGCGGTACCACGCCGCGCTCGCCTCGTTCGGTGTCGAGCGCGGGCTGATCGGCCCGCGTGAGGTGCCCCGGCTGTGGGATCGGCACATTCTCAACTGCGCCGTCCTCGGTGAGTTGATCGAGGCGGGGGCGACGGTGGTCGACGTCGGCAGTGGTGCCGGGCTGCCCGGGATCCCGCTCGCCATCGCGCGGCCGGACCTCCGCATCTCGCTCGTCGAGCCGTTGCTCCGCCGGACCGCCTTCCTCAGCGAGTTCCTGGAGGAGGCGGAGTTGCCGGTGACCGTCGTCCGGGGGCGTGCCGAACAGGACGGGGTGCTGAAGGAGGTCGGCGGAGCCGACGTCGTGACATCTCGCGCCGTCGCTCCGCTCGGCAAGCTCGCCCAGTGGTCGATGCCGCTGCTCCGGGATCACGGGCGGATGCTCGCGCTCAAGGGGAGCAGTGCGCGGGAAGAGGTCGAGCGGGATGCGCACGATCTGGCTCGGGCCGGTGCCGGCGGTGTGGCGGTGCTCGAGTGCGGGGGCGAAGTGCTGGAGGTGCCGACGCTGGTGGTGTCCGCAGAGGCGCTCCCCCGCTCCGAGCGGGCTGCGTTGCGGCGTGCGGCGAAGGGGCGGAAGGGTGGGGTTTCGGGGCGATAGGTGGGGGTTGGTTTCACGTGGAACGTGGGCGCAGGGAGTGCCCGCGTCCCGCGCCCGGGGGCGGCTGGGACACCCAGCTTCAGGCATCGACGGTTGGGCGGCGCGGAGGTGGCGCGCGGTGCGGCGATCAACTGAGCGGCGATGCTCGCCCTGAGCGAGCCTGGTGTGTTGAGGTCATCTGCTTCAGTGGCGTCGCGAGACTGTGTAGCGCTTCACGTACTCCCCTCTTCGCGTGCTGACGCGCTGAGCTGATCGCTCGCGCGACGATAGGTGGCACGATCCGGCGCTGGGCGCGACGCGGCCGCTGTCTCTGCCGAGGCAGCGGCGGGTGCTTGGATGCGGCCACGGAGACGCGCAACGAAGTTCGGCCGCCATGTTGGCAAGGAGATCAGGCTGTTGCAGCCGGGAGGGGAACCCGTCGGCATGGATGACCGCCGCGTCCAGTCTGCGCTTCTTCCGTCGACGCTTACGGGCGCGTGGCAGGACGATTGCAGCGTCCGCAATGGCGCGAGTGTTTCCCGTGAAACACAGCAGGGACAGCATCACCTGTTGCTTCGAACGGACTCGCCCGCTGGATTCCCGGCAGTGGGCGAGTCCGGCGCTGGTCCAGACGTGCGTGCTGCGGTGAGTGCGGATCGCGGATCGGCTCGGGTTCCCTCCAGTCGTACCCGTTGAACGCGGTTGCGGCGCGCTGGCGGATGGAGACGGTTCGGCGGACTAGTAGCGCAGGACCCGCACGCTCACCCGGGCCCGCTCCGCCAGCTCACCGATCCGCCGAGCGCGGCTGTGCCGAGTTGTCCGAGGAACTGCCAACTCCCCGGCGAGCCGCCTGCTCGCAGCTCTCCAGCACGCGCAAAAGGCCGGCGTTGCCTTCCGGCTCAGTCTTCGGTCATGCATTCAACGCTCGCGTCACCAATCAGCCTGCAAGTCGGCGCCCTCGCTTCGGCGGCCGCTGCATACCCTCGCGCCTTCCGCAGACTCGTGGACCGCCTCGCGCTGCAACCGGCCTCGCGCGCTGCAACCGGCCTCGCGCTTCAACCGGCTCAGAGCAGTAGTCGTCTCGTTAGCGGGACCTTATGCGGCTGCCCCCGGCGCCGCCCGATCCATGCTCGGTGCGAGAAGTAGGCCCGCAAACTCTTGCGGTCAGCGAAGCGCCGAAGGGCGCCGCCCACTGTTTCACGGGAAACGCGACCCGACCCACTCCCCCGCAAACCACTCCCAACAGACCGCAACTGCGAAAAACGCCCGATGTTTCACGGGAAACCACGCACATTCCGCGTGTCGTCCACGCCCCGCCGCGATTCAGCTTTCGTTCCGCCCGCACTGCTGGCAAAGTAGTCACCGTCGGCGTGAGCGTAGTTGCCACGACGGGATGTGGGGGTCACAGCGGCAGCAGAATGCTCCGCTCGGACCATCGGGTCTCGCGAATCCGATCAACGCATTTCGATCCCCCGACACGGCTGTGAACGAACCGACTCCGTGCGCATGCGTGCCGGTGTTCGGGATCGTGAGTTCTCGGGTTAGGAGCAGTTATGTCGAGCGGGCCGGCCAATGTTTCACGGGAAACCACGTCGAGAGTTCCGGGGATGCTGGACTCCAGCAGCTTCGATGCGGAGTCATTCGGAAACACGCCCTTCGGGCATATTTCCGCCAGCGAGACCCCGATCGCCGTGGAGGCGCATCGGGCCAGTCAAGTGCTTCATCCAGGAGGTGTGACCGTGCCGAAGCCGCGCGAACAGCGCATCATGACGATCGCCAACCAGAAGGGCGGCGTTGGCAAGACCACCACGGCGGTGAACCTGGCGGCCGCGCTGGCCCACCAGGGCATGACCGTGCTGGTGATCGACCTCGATCCGCAGGGCAATGCCAGCACCGCCCTCGGTGTCGACCACTACTCGGGCGTGCCCTCCAGCTACGAACTCCTCATCGGGGAGACCACGGTGCGGGAGGCGATCAAGACCAGCCCGCACAGCGAACGGCTGCTCTGCATCCCGGCCACCATCGACCTCGCGGGCGCGGAGATCGAGCTCGTCTCCATGGTCGCCAGGGAGGGCAGGCTCAAGGCCGCCATCCAGGAGGCCAACCTCGCCGGCTACAACATCGACTACGTCATGATCGACTGCCCGCCCTCGCTCGGTCTGCTCACCGTCAACGCGATGGTGGCGGCGAAGGAGGTGCTGATCCCGATCCAGTGCGAGTACTACGCGCTGGAGGGCGTCGGGCAGCTCATTCGCAATATCGGGCTGGTGCAGGCGCACCTCAACCCCGAGCTGCACATCTCCACCGTCATCCTCACCATGTACGACGGCCGGACCAAGCTGGCCGACCAGGTGGCCGAGGAGGTGCGCGCGCACTTCGGTGACGTGGTGCTGCGCTCGGTGATTCCGCGCAGCGTCAAGGTCTCCGAGGCGCCCGGCTACGGCATGACGGTGCTCGACTACGATCCCGGTTCCCGGGGCGCCATGAGCTACCTCGACGCGGGCCGGGAAATCGCTGCCCGCGGCGCGGCGCAGCGCGACGACGCCGCCAGTGCCTGACCGCCTGCGACGATTGAGAACAGGGTCCGGTGGCGAACAAGGAAGGGATCGGTAGGCCGATGACGCAGGCGAAGAAGGGCGGATTGGGGCGCGGGCTGGCCGCGTTGATTCCGACGGGTCCGGTCGGCGCGCCCGGCAACGGGAACGGCACCGCGCTCGGCGAGGCACCGCAGGCGTCGGCTCCCCTCCCCCGAGCGGTGCCGATCGGCGCCGCCGAGCTCCCCGACCTCACCGGGTTGGTCGACACCGGCGCCGCGGTCTACCGCGAGATCCCGCCGGACAAGATCGAGCCGAACCCCAAGCAGCCGCGCACCTACTTCGAAGAGGACGCGCTGGCGGAGCTGGTGCACTCGATCCGCGAGTTCGGGCTGATGCAGCCGATCGTGGTTCGCCGGGTGCAGCCGGGCGCCGACCGCTACCAGCTCGTCATGGGCGAGCGGCGGTGGCGGGCGAGCCAGGAGGCCGGGCTGACCGCCATCCCGGCCATCGTCCGAGAGACCGCCGACGACTCCATGCTGCGCGACGCGCTGCTGGAGAACATCCACCGGGTGCAGCTCAACCCGCTCGAAGAAGCCGCCGCCTACCAGCAGCTGCTGGAGGAGTTCGGCGTCACGCACGAGGAGCTGGCGGGCAAGCTGGGCCGCTCCCGCCCGGTGATCACCAATATGATCCGGCTGCTGAAGCTGCCGATCCCGGTGCAGCGCCGGGTCGCGGCCGGTGTGCTCTCCGCCGGCCATGCCCGCGCCCTGCTCGGGTTGGACTCGGGCGCGGACGCCCAGGAGGTGCTGGCCGCCCGGATCGTCGCCGAGGGGCTCTCGGTGCGGGCCACCGAGGAGGCCGTCACCCTCGCCAACCGCGACGACTCGGTGATCAGGCCCGCCCCCGTGCGGCGCAAGCCGATCCACATGCCGGGGTTGCAGACGGTGGCCGAGCGGCTCTCCGAGTCGTACGACACCAGGGTGGTCGTTAGCATGGGTAAGCGGAAGGGCAAGATCGTTGTCGAGTTCGGCTCGGTCGAGGACCTGGAACGCATCGTCGGAATGATGGAGCAGCAGCAGCTCGGCGGGTGACCCGAATTGTTGATTTTCGGTGCTGCCAGCCGATGACCGAGAGGCCAGGCTTGAAACGTCACTGTGACAGTGCCGGAAATCCGACTGTGAAATCGGCTTCGCCCCCGAAGGGTTTCGGATTTCGGCGGATCGCCTATTCTTGCGAGCGAGACCAGTGAGCGTAGACGAATCGGAGAGCTGGAGGCTGAGCAGAGCGGTGTCGACCAGCGTCACAGCACTCACCCTCGGGGAGCTCGACAAGTTGCCCACCCACGCACGGCGGTGCGTGTTCTGGGAGATCGATCCCGCGGTCGCCGAGGACTCCAGGGAATTCAGCGACCCGGTCTTCGAGAAGGAGGCCTGGCTCTCCACCGTGATGCTGGAGTGGGGCTCCTGCGGTCAGATCGCTCAGGTGGACGGGCAGGGCGCGGGGTGTGCGCTGTACTCGCCGCCGAACGTGGTTCCGCGCGCCGGACTCTTCCCGACCTCGCCGGTGAGCCCGGATGCCGTCCTGCTGACCACGCTGCGGGCCGAAGCCGTCTACGCCGACCGCGACGTCACCCACCAGCTGATCCAGGCCGTGGTGGCCGATCTGGTCCGCCGCGGCGTGCGCGCCCTGGAGGCCTTCGGCATTCGCACCGCTCCCCCGGCCACCTCGCTCGGTGATCGCACCGCGGGCTCCATGCGGCTGATGGAGCGGATCGACAGCCCCTCCCTCGGCGCCGCGCCGAGCGCGAGCGCCGCCATCGGCCCGTGCTCGCCGGAGACCTGCATGATCGAGGCCGACTTCCTGGAGGACGCCGGCTTCGAGGTGGTGGCGCCGCACCACCGCTTCCCGCGGCTGCGGCTGGAGATCGACTCCGACCACGGCTGGAAGGAGGATGTCGAGCGCGCGCTTGACCAGCTGCTCGCGGCCGCCTCGATGACCCCGCCCGCCCGCGTCGGCGCGCCCTGCTGATCCCGCGGAACGACGATGGCCCCGCCCGGGAATCGGGCGGGGCCATCGTCGTGCGGGGGCGGACTACATCCGGTCGGCCGCGGCCAGCTCCTCGGCGAGCAGCTCGGCGAAGGTGTAGGTGCCGGTGGGCTGATCGTCCTGGCCGAGCAGGTACAGCCGCTTCACGGACACCAGGATGGCCTCGGCGATCACGTCGCGCATCCGGGGCGTGGTGAGCACCGAGGCGTCGTATTCGTTGGTCAGGTAGCCGATGTCGACCTGGACCGTCGGCATCTTGGTGAGCCGGAGCAGATCCCAGGTGCGCGGGTGCGTGCGGCAGTCCTGCAGCGAGGTCCGCGCCACCACCTCGCGCTGGATGTAGCCGGCCAGCACCTGGCCGATCATCGAGACCGAGCCGTGCGAGTTGCCGAAGTAGAAGCCGGCCACGCCGTTCGCCGACGGGCTCGGGTTGGTGGCGCAGCGCAGCGAGATCATCAGGTCGGCGTCGAAGGCGTTGGAGGTCTCGGCGCGCTCGGCATCGCTGGGGTTGGCGTTCCAGGGCCGGGAGAGGAAGGTCTCCATGCCGGTGGCGGCCATCCGGCCCTCCAGCCTGGCGGCCAGATCCCAGAGCACCTCGGACTCGTAGACCTCACCGAACTCGGTGGCGACCGAATGCCCGCGATCGGGGCCGCCGAGGCCCGGGTCGATCACGATGCGCTTGCCGGTGAGCTGCGGGCCCGCCCGGTGCACGACCTCCTCCTCGGCGATCCGGTGCGGATTGCCGCCGGTGACGCGGGCGCCGAGCAGCTCCAGCGAGCGCAGCGTGTCCGGGCCGCAGATGCCGTCGGCGGCGAGCCCGATCTCGCGCTGGAAAGCGGTCAACCCCTCATGGGTGTGCGGGCCGAAGTAGCCGTCCACCCGGTGCACGTAGAAGCCGAGATCCTGCAGCCGGCGCTGCAGCGTGGCGACGTCGTCGCCGTACAGCGGGGCGGAGAGCTGGTAGATGAGGGTGCGGGCGCCGAGCCGGTAGGAGGCTTCCTTGAGCGCCCGGTAGGTCGCCGGGCCGACGATGCCGTCGACCAGCAACCCGCGGTGCTGCTGGAAGGCGCGCACCGCGGAGTCGAGCGGATGGTCGAAGGACGCCTCGACGTCCTTCCAGTACTCCGGCGGGTCGTTCTGATCCGCGCCCGCATGAGAGTTCAGGAATCCCAGACTCGCCAGGGTGCTCCGGACTTCCGCGACCGCCGGACCGCCGTCGCCGTGACGAAGTCGGTGCATGCGTGAGGGCCCTTTCCTTCCGTTGATCCCGGGTACCCACTCATGCGACGGTGTGAACCCTCGCACGACCGGAGCGTCGGTCGATTGTCGCAGACCTCGGCCACAACCCCGCAATCGCGGGTCCCAGGCATCCTACGGGGAGTCGGCTGTTCCCGGCGTCAGATGACGCCGTCGAGTTCGCGCAGCAGCGCGGCCTTGCCCTTGGCTCCGACGATGCTCTTGACCGGCTTTCCACCGGAGAACAGCATCATCGTCGGCAGCGAGAGCACCTCGTAGTCGCGGGCGGTGCCGGGGTTGGCATCCACGTCCAGCTTGGCGATGGTGAGCTTGTCGGCGTGCGTGCCCGCGATCTCCTCCAGCACCGGGGCGACCATCTTGCACGGGCCGCACCAGTCGGCCCAGAAGTCGACGAGTACGGGCTTCTCGCTGAGCAGGACGTCGTCGGCGAAGGTGGCGTCGGTGACGGTCACCGTCTTCTTGTCGGACACGGATATCTCCTTGCGCTGGTACGGGGTCCGTCAGGACACCGGGGTCACCGGGGAACCGGCGTGGTCGAGCGTGTTCGACGTGATGTCGCCCTGCTCGCCCAGCCACCGCTCGGCGTCGATCGCGGCGCGGCACCCGGTGCCGGCCGCGGTGATCGCCTGGCGGTAGATGTGGTCCACGAGGTCGCCGACGGCGAAGACGCCGGGGACGTTCGTGGCGGTGGTCGGGTGCTGCACCTGGACGTAGCCGTCGGCGTCGAGCTCGACCTGCCCGCGGACCAGCTCACTGCGCGGGTCGTGGCCGATCGCGACGAAGAGGCCGGTGGCGGCGAGCTCGGAGGTCTCCCCGGTCCTGGTGTCACGCAGGGACAGGCTCGTCACCGCGGAATCGCCGTTGACCTGCACGACCTCGGTGTTCAGCACGAACTTGATCTTGTCATTGGCCTTGGCGCGCTCCAGCATGATGCGGGAGGCGCGGAACTCCTCGCGCCGGTGCACGATGGTGACGGTGGTGGCGAACTTGGTCAGGAAGATCGCCTCCTCCATCGCCGAGTCGCCGCCGCCGACGACCACGATCTCCTGGCCCTTGAAGAAGAAGCCGTCACAGGTGGCGCAGGCGCTGACGCCGCGGCCGAGCAGCTTCTCCTCGCCGGGGACGCCGAGGTAGCGGGCAGCCGAGCCCATGGCGAGGATGATCGCGTAGGCGCGGTAGGTCTCGGCGCCGACGGTCACGGTCTTGATCGGGCCGGAGAGGTCGATGGCGTCGACGTCCTCGGTGCGGATCTCGGTGCCGAAGCGCTTGGCCTGCTCGCGCATCTCGTCCATGAGGTCGGGGCCCATGATGCCCGCGCGGAAGCCGGGGAAGTTCTCCACCTCGGTGGTGGTCATCAGCGCGCCGCCGAACTGGGTGCCCTCGAACTGCAGTGGCTCGAGCTCGGCGCGCGCGGCGTAGACGGCGGCGGTGTACCCGGCGGGGCCGGAGCCGACGATGATCAGGTCGCGAACAGGCGTGCTCATGGGGCCCTTCCGAAGGAGTGGGACGTCTGACGTCTCGGTCAACACCAGGGTATCGGGTGGAATTCCCGGTGTGGTGCGGGCCGCTGGGGGGCGAAAACGGTGGCTGTGCGGGCGATCAGCCGATGTCGGTGCGGGTGAGCTGCTGCGGATCGCCGGTGCTGCAGCCGGTGCCGACCACCAGCGCGGTGACGCCGGGCGAGCGCGGCCCGGCCAGCAGCACCAATACGGCGGGGCCGCCGCGGAAGAGCACGTCGGTGGAGCCGAGCACGGGGCGCTCCAGGCCGTTGGCGGCGACGCAGCGCCGGAGCGCGGCGGCGCTGCCGAGCGGGCCGGTGACGTCGTTGCGGCCCATGATGCCGAGGGCCGCGGTGGAGGTCAGCTCGTCCCCGACGTCGAGCGCGGCCGGCGGTTGCGCGGTCGGGGTGCCCGGCTCGGTACCCGCCCGCATGGCGGCGGTGATGCCGACGCCGACGGCGAGCACCAGAAGCACGGCGGCCGCCGCGGTGAGCAGGTACGCGGGCCGCCTGCGCCGTGGAGCCAACGGGACGACGGTGCCCGTGCGCCGGCTTCCCGGGTCTGCACTGTCGTCGGTGCCGCCGAGCCGCGCTGTCGCCTCGCCATCGCCATAGCCTTCGCCGGGGCCATCGCCGGGGCCGAGCCGGGTCGTGGCTTCGACGTCGTCGGCAGGAGGCTCGGGCCGCGCGGGAACGGGCCGCTGCCCGAGCTGTTCGGTCGGCTCGACCCCGTCGAGATCGGTGACGAACCGCTCCAGCCGGGCGGCGATATCGACGGGCATGGCGTGCAGCACCCGCTCCTCGGCGCCGAGCGCGCGAATCCGGGTGCTCACCTCGTCCAGTGCGCGCAGCACGCGGAGCGCGTCGGGGTCGCGGTTGACCGCGGGCCACAGCTGCTCGCGGACCTCGGGCTCGAGATTGCCCGCGTGGAGATCGGCCAGCACGTCCACCGAGAACGGAGGCTGCGGGACCGATCGGGTCGCCATCGCACCTCCGCTGTTCTCATCCGACATGGAACTCACCTGACATCACAGGTCCCCTTCGCGACGGGGGCGGTCGTCGTGGTCATCGCGCTGTGGTCCGTCACTACTTATGACGCACCGCCCCTACGTCCGGTTCCCCGGGTCACGGAGATCCTCCAGCTGCTCCCGCAGCCGGAGCCGGGCGCGCGCGCACCGGCTCTTGACCGTGCCCTCGGCGACCCCGAGCAGCACCGCCGTCTCCGCGACGCTGAGCCCCTCCAGGTCCACCGCGACCACCGCCGCGCGCTGATCCGGCGGCAAGGTGAACAGTGCCCGCCCGAGCATCAACGAAACTTCCAGTTCGGCGATTCCATTCCGGGGATCCGCCGGATCCGGCATGGTCTCCGGCGAGAGCGAGATGGCCCGCCTGGTCTTGTTCCGCCGGATCCGGTCGAGGCAGGCGTTCACCACGATGGTGTGCATCCAGCTGCGCACCTCGGAATCACCGCGGAACGAGGCGGCGGTGCGGTGCGCGTTCAGCAGCGCGTCCTGCAGCGAATCGGCCGCGTCCTCCCTGGTGTAGGCGATGCGCATGGCGGTCTGCCACAGATGGTCGCGGTGCCTGCGCAGCAACTCCGCGAAGGCGTGCTGCTGCCCGGTGACGTGCGCGCGCAGCAGTTCGATATCGCTCGGCTCGCCGGGCTCGAACGGCCGCGACTTCCCCCCGCGGTTCACTTCGGACGACAATGCCAACCCCTTGGACTGCGCTCACTGCGGTGCGGGCGCGGTCGCCTGCACCAGCTCCCCTGCCGAGAGCGCGCAGCGATCATAGCGTCGGCGACGATGTGGTAGCAACCGGGCCGTGCGGGCCGGTGAACCCCTGTTACGCAGGGATTTTCAGGGCGCGGCTTCGAAGCGGAGCTCGCCGATGGTGGTCTGGAAGCGGCCGCCGTCGTTGCCGAGGCCGGTGATCCAGACCAGCACGTAGCGGGCGGCCTGGTCGGTGCGCACCGGGATGTCGGTGACGCCGTTCTGCAGCCGCGCCGAGCCGATCAGCTGGGTCTGGTCCAGCGTCGGCGCGTCGGTGGGCGAGGTGCGGATCTCCACCGTCGTGCCCGCGCTCGGCGACTCGATGGCGACCGAGTTCAGCCGGGCCGGGGTCGGCAGCGTGGCCAGCAGCCCGACGCCCTTCTTGAGCGCCGGGAACTGCTGGAAGTACTGGTCGGTGCGCCAGCTGCTGGCCGGGTCGCGGTCGATCACGGCGGCGGCGTTGCCGGTGCCGTCCGGCGTGCCCTCCGGGGAGAAGACGCCGACCGCGGTAGCGGGCACCGGCGCGCCGGTGCCGCCGCTCGCGGCGGGCTCGGCCGGGCCGATCGGCGCGGCAGGCGGGGC
Organism: Nocardia asteroides; assembly: GCF_021183625.1. Classification (NCBI taxonomy): domain Bacteria; kingdom Bacillati; phylum Actinomycetota; class Actinomycetes; order Mycobacteriales; family Nocardiaceae; genus Nocardia; species Nocardia asteroides. Next base: position 3,897,075 of record NZ_CP089214.1, on the reverse strand, counting down.
GGTGGTCTCGCTGGTCAGGCCGATGTTGTTGGACTGGTCGAGCGGCGCCGACGGCTCGCCGCCCGCGAACATGCTCACCGTCCACCAGATCACGATGCCGACGACGAGCGCGGCCAGGATGCCGAGCCCGACCATGATCCAGAGCATCCGCTGCGAGCGCTCCCGCTCGGCCGCGAGCAGCTCCGGGTCGGCCAGCGACTCCTCGACCGGCGGCTGCTGCCGCTGGCCGAGCCGGAGCACCGGGATGAAGTCGGTCTTCTGATCGACGACCGAGGCCTGCTCCAGCACGTGCTGGACGGTGGCGGCGGTGCGCACGCCCTTGTTCGCCTCCAGCGAGCGCACCGCGACCGCGGAGATCTCGAAGGGCACCTCCGGCCGCACCTGGCGCGGCTCGACCGGTGTGCCGTCCTGGCCGAAGTCGGCGAGCCGGAGCCCGCCGACGGTGGCCGCCTGGCCGCTCAGCCCGCCGGAGCGGATCGGCCAGCGGGCCAGGATCAGGGCGTAGAGCATGGCGCCGAGGCCGCGCACGTCACCCTGCGCGTCGGCGTCGCTGAGCGTGCCGGGGAAGGCGAGCACGGCGTCGCCGGAGGCGCTGATCCGCACCCGGTCCGGATGGTCGATGGAGAGCGCGCCGCCGCCGCGGTGCGCCAGCTCGGCGGCCGAGGCGAGCACCCGGATGGCGCGCGCGGCGCCGATCGGGGAGGGAACGGTCTCGGCCATCTCGCGCAGCGAGCGGCCCGGGGTCCACTCGGCGACCACGATGCCGCCGGAGGAGCCGCGCACCACGTCGAGCACCCTGGCCAGGCCGGGCGAGTTGATCCGGCCGAGCCGCAGGGTGCGGGAGAGGATCGCCTGCGGGCCGTCCTGGCCGGAGTTCTCCCCCGACTTCTGGTCGGCGTCGACGAAGGTCAGCGCGACCTCGCGGTCCAGCTTGATGTCGAGCGCCTGCCAGAACTTGAGCCCGCGCGAGCCGCCGCAGTCGGCGAGCAGCCGGTAGCGGCCGCCCGCGACCGAGGCGCCGGGGATCAACTTCGGGCCGCGCGGGATCCGGCGGCCCGGCCCCTGCTCGCCGCCGACCGGCGGGATCGGCAGCATGCCGGTGTCGTACATCGGATCGCGCGGCGGGTGCGCGTGCGCCGAGCCGGTGTCCGGCTGCGCTGTCGGCGGCACAACCGCCTCCGGCGGCAGGCTGCCAGGGCCGATCCGGACCGTCGCCTCGGCGTCCCGCGGCGGCACTGCCCGCGGCGGCACCCCCTGCGGCGGAGCGCCGGGCACCGGGGCCTGCGGCGGCACCCGGCCGCCCTGCTCCGGCTGTGGCGGCTGGTCCGCGGGCCGATGCTCGGTGGAGAGCCCGGCTGGCCGGTTCCCTGGAGAATCGTCGGCCGGGACGCCGCCCACCGCGTCGTCGCTCACCCTCGGTCCTCCTTCGGACGGATACGTCGAAGTCTCGTCGTCGCCACTTGTGCTTCTCTGCCGAACAGGGTACGGGAAGTGGCCCGACCCGGTACGGCCAACGGCGTCCGGCCGGATGACCGGAAGCACCATGGTCTGGGTGGAATCCCCGTACGGGTCGAACCGCGGGTATTCGTACTGGTCGCGGCGTTGCAGCACCCGGGTCGCGCCCTCGTCGATCTTCGCGTCGAGGTCGAGCTCCGGGGCGGGCGGGGTGAAGCCGAGGCGGCGCGAGACGGCGACGGTGATCGCCACGATCTCCGGGATGCCCGCCAGGCGCATCAGCCCGAAGGCGACGCCGAACATGACGACCGCCAGGATCGCCACCCGGATCAGCGAGCCGGGGCCGCCGAACGCCTCGGAGAGCTTGCCGAGCCCGAGCACCCGGTCCGCGATCAGCATCACCGCGCCGCCCGCGATGGCGGCCAGCGCCACCCGGGACACCGTGCGCCCCACATTCGCCATGCGGAGGTCGCCGAGGCTGCGGTGCAGCAGGTAGCCGCCGATGATCGCGCCCGCGGTGTAGCCGAGGCCGTTGGCCGCGCCGAGCATGATCACCACGTGCGAGCTGTCGCTGGAGAGCACGGGAGCCAGCGCGGAGAAGACGATCTTCACCGCGGTGATGCCGAGCACGATCCAGGTCGGCGTCCACGCCTGCTCGCGGGCGTAGAAGACGCGCAGGTGGATCAGCACCAGCGAGTACGGGATCAGGGCGAAGGCCGACCAGCTGACCGCGAGGCCGAGCCGCTCGGCGTCCTCGGCGAACTTGGCGTAGCCGAACAGCGCCTGGCCGACCTGCGGGCCCGCCAGGGTCAGGAAGACCACCACCGGGACCAGCGCGATCATGGTGAGCCGGGTGGCGACCGAGAGGTCGTCGACCACGGCGGGGGTGTCGTCGGCGGCGGCGTTGCGGCTCAGCCGCGGCATGATCGCGGTGAGCAGGGTGACGCCGAGGACGCCGTACGGCAGCTGCAGCAGCAGCCAGGCGTTGGAGTAGATCGCCGGTCCCGCCTCGTCGGCGTGCGAGGAGATGTTGTTCGCGACGATCAGCCCGACCTGGCTGATCAGCACGTACAGGATGATCGCGATGCCCATCCGGCCGAACTGCTTGAGCCTGGCGTCGATGCCCCACAGCGGGCGCAGGTCGATGCCGTGCCTGCGGATGGCGGGCAGCAGGCTGGCGGCCTGCACGAAGACGCCGGTGGTCACGCCGAGGCCGAGGACGAGCAGTTTGGAATCGCCCATGCTGACCGGGTTCAGGCTGATCTCGCCCGGGGTGAGCGCGTAGGCCCCGAGCATGATCAGCACGACCACGTTGTTCAGCACCGGCGCCCACGCTCCGGGCCGGAACGCCTGCCTGGTGTTCAGGATCGCGGTGAGCAGGGCCGACATCCCGTAGAAGAGGATCGCCGGGACCAGCAGGAAGGTGAGCGCGGTGGTGAGCTCGGTGTTCACCTTGCCGTCGGCGGAGACGAAGACGTGCGTCGCCAGGATCGGGGCGGAGGCGGTGGCGAGCAGCGCGGCCACGGCCAGCACGGTGAACGCCGCGGTGACCAGGCGGCGGACGAAGGCGGCGCCGTTGTCGTCGTCCTCCTGCTCGGCGCGGATCAGGGTGGGGACGACGATGGCGGTGAGCACGGCGCCGAGCACCAGCTCGGCGATCATGTTCGGGATCAGGTTCGCCGAGACGAACGAGCTGGCCACCGCGGGGCCGAGCACCGCGAGCAGCAGCAGCTGCTTGCCGAAGCCGGTGATCCGGCTGACCAGGGTGGCGATGGCGATCGAGCCGGAGTCGCGGAGCAGGCGGGCGTTCGCGCTCTCCCTGGACTCGGGCTGCTCCGGCTCGGCGAGCGCGGTGCCCGCCTTCGCGGACTGCGCGTAGTGCGAGGTCGCGGGCTCGGCGGGGCGGGCGTGCTTGGGCTGGGCCGCCGGGATGCGCTGCGGGGCGGGGCGGGCGGGCTCGGCCTCGTGCGCGTGCCTGCGGTCCTGGCCCGGCTCGGCCGGGTAGCGCTGTTGCCCCGGGTGCGCGGGCTGGCGCGGCATGCCGCCGGAGGGGGGCTGGGCGCCGGGGCGGCGCGGGGGTGCGGCGCGGCGGGGTTCGCCGGGGAGCGGCTCGCCGTGTGAGAGCGGGCGGCCGTCGCGCGGCGGGGCCGGGGGCGCGCCGCGCGGGGGCTGCGGGGGCTGCGGGGGTGCTTCGGGGCGCGGGGGGCGGCCGTGCGCGGCCGGGTGCTCGCCCGGTGCGGGAACGGGCGGCCCACCGCGTTGCGGCGGACGGCCCTGCGGCATTCCGCGCTCGTCCAGCGGGGGGCGCTCGCCACGCGGTAGCGGGGCGGGACGTTCGCCGTAATTCGGCGGCGGGACATGCCGCTCGTCCCGAGCGGGACCCGGCGGTCGCTGCCGCGGAACCGCCCCGGGGGGCGGCGCGTGCCGCGCGGGGTCGCCGGACGGCGGCACCTGCCGCGGCCTTGCCCCCTGCTGGGCGGGGCCGGGCGGCGCCTGCCGCGGCATCCCGCCGGACTGTGGCGCACCGGCGTCGGGGGAAACCGATCGCGGCCTGCCACCGGCAGCGCCGCGATCAGGAGGAAACGGCCTACCGCCCGGCTGCGGCGCACCGCCGTCGGGCGGCGACTGCCTTGGCCTGCCACCGGGCCCGGGCGGGCGCGTTTGCGGCATTCCGCCGGACGGCGGCGCCTGCCTGGACATTCCCCCGCTGGGGGCGGGGCCGACGGTGCGCGGCGGCGGCGCGCCGTTCCGCCCGCCCGCAGGCGGGACGGCACGGGCGCCGTCGGGGCCGCGCGGTCCGGGCTCCGCCCTGCTCACCTGGGGGACCTGCGGCGGCGCGTCGTCCCCGAACCGTTCGGTGGCGCCGTCGGGCATCCCCGCTCCCCCTTCCGGATCCGCCCGGGGGCGGTGCAGCTGACGTTCCCACGGCGCGAGCGGGGCGCGGCGGATGCCGGCGCCGTCCGGCTCGTCCTCCGGGTGGGGCCGATGAGCGGTCGGATGTTCGTCGCTCATCCTGCCTCCTGCTGTACTAGCGCACCGTGATTGTCCCTCACCGCGGCTCGCGGCGGCGGACAGCCCGGGCGAGGAACCTCCGGTAGCGGCTCACCTGGCGCTGGACCTCCGGGTCGAAGGTCTCGTCGGCCGGGTCGGGCCTGCCCCGGAACCGGTGCCAGAGGCGCCGTCCGGCCAGCAGCAGGAGCAGCGTCGCCGCACAGGCGGTGAGGATCGCCAGCGCCTGGCCGTAGGCGTTCGAACGCACCGACACCGAGGTCGCGTTGCCAAGTGCGACACCGTCGGGAGTGGTCAGCGAGATCGGGATGACGAGATTGCGGCTGTCGTTCACCTCGGTCGGGATCTGGAAGGAGCGGGTGCCGTTCGGCGGCAGGATCTGCTCGCCGGTGTCGTCGATGGAGGCGTCCGGCGGCGCCTCGATCCGGAACTTGACCCGGATCGCCACCGGCAGCTCGTTCCGCGCGACCAGCAGCAGCGGGCTCTGCTCGGAGGCGAGGGTGTAGACGCCGCCGGGCGGGAGCACCGTCACCGAGCCGTAGATCCGGTCCATGGTGCCCGCGGTGCGGTCCAGCCTGCGCTGGGCGTAGACGTCGGGCTGGGCGGTGCCGCCCGCGCGCCGGTCGGAGAGGGTGAGCGCGCGGAGCAGGTCGTCGCGCAGCGGGGTCACGTACTCGGTCGGGGTGAGCTCCAGCTCCGGCACCTCGACCAGGGCGCGGGAGAGCGCGGTGATCCGGGCGCCCTGATCGCGGATCGGCGCGACGAAGCGCTCCGGCACCCCGTCCGCGACGGCGCGCGGCAGGTGGTCCGGCTCGTACGGGCGCGGGTCGGCGGGCTGGGCGAGCAGCTCGGGCAGCGTCCGCGCGGTGGCCATGCCGCCGGTGAGCAGCGCGTCGACCTGGCGAAGCAGCGTGATGGCCTCCTCCCGGTTGGCGCCCCACTGCTGCGGCGGGACCAGCAGCTGCGCGCGCGGCCGGTCCGGCCGCGGGTTGAGCGCGGTCCAGGTGAGCGCGCCGAGCGCGTCCTGCAGCCGGGCGGTCCGCGAGTCGTTGGTGACGTCGTAGCGCACCCGGGCCGGGGTGAACGACGGGGTCGGCGGGTTGGAGCCGACGGCGGCGAGCGCGGTGGCGGACCAGATGTCGTAGGTGACGGCGTGCAGCGACGGGTCCGGCCTGCTGCCCGGCCCGTCACCCGCCGGGGTCTCGGCCAGCGCGGTGACCGGGGCGGCGGGCACGATGTCCGGCATCCGGACCACCTCGGGTCGCGCCGGTTCGGCCGGCGTCGGCTCGCCGCCGGACGGATTCTGCGTGAGGTCGTCGGCGCCGCCTGCGCCGGCCGTCCCCTGCTCGGCGACGGCGGTCTCGGCCAGGACGGCGGTGCGGATGTTCTGATCCCGGAGCAGCCCGCCCGCGATCGGGTCGATGCTGCCCGAGTCGGGGATGGCGACCCCGCGCAGCGAGCGCGCGCCGAGGATCCGGTCGACGATGTCGGCGGGCTCGCTCACCGCGCGCGCGGTGAGCGCCGGGTCGTGCACGGCGGCCAGCGCGCTGAGGTCGGCCTGCGCGAAGGGCAGCGCGACGGTGCAGTTCGCGGCGGCGACCACGCGCAGCCGGTCCAGCCAGGCCCGCGCCTGCGCGGCGCCGCCGCCGTCCCTGGTCGGCCCGTCCGGGTCGGAGGGGCTGGCCAGTACCCGGTAGCCGTCGGTCATGGCGGCGGCGGTGAGCAGCAGGTCCGGGTCGATGGCGAGGCAGAGGCTCTTGGCCAGGGTGCGGTTGCGCGCGCCGTCGGCGCCGATCTCGTTCTCCAGCGCGCCGAGCAGCTGGTCCAGCCGGCCACCCTTGCCGAGCGAGGCGGCGAGCTCGTCGTCGGTGAGCAGCACCTGGCCGCGGTCCTCGGCGGGTTCGGTCGGTACCCAGCGCGGGCGGTCGGCCAGCGGCCAGAGCACCGTGGTGGCGACCGGCGGCGCGGGCGCGGCGGGTACCGCCGGCTCGCTGCCGCCGGACGGCGGGACGCCGAGCACCGGGAGCAGGAAGCGGGCGTCGTCCAGCCTGGCCTGGGTGCCGTAGGCGGGCTCGCCGTTGACGTTGAGCAGCAGCGGATAGACGCCGGGCTCGGTGATCTCCAGCGCGCCCTCGGAACCGCGGACCGCGACCGTGAGGATGAACTGCTTGCGCTGGCCGGGGCTGAGCCGCTCGGCGACGTCCTGGAACGCCCCGACGACCTCGTAGTTCACCTGGTCCAGCCGCAGGCTGCTGCGCACCCCGCCCGGCTCGGTGACGGCGGGCGCGCGCTGGATCCGGACGCTGATGTCGTCGACCACCCGGTCGCCGATATTGGTGACGGTCCCGGTCACGGTGAGCACCGGGTCGCTGGCGGTGGTCACCGCGGTCGGCGTCACCGAATCGAGGGAGAGCTTGAGGAACTTCGGCATCCCGATCTGCTGGTCGGCGTCGCCGGCACCGCTTGGCTGGGCCACTGCCTGACCCGTCAGCGGTGCCATCACCAGAATCGAACCGAGGATGGTCAGGATCGCCGCGGCGATCCGGAACAGCCCGCGCGTCATCGCTTACCGGTCTCCATCCGGTCGATCAGCCGGTTGGCCACCTCGGCGAGCCGCCGTTCGTCGGCGTAGGCGAGCCGGGAGTTCAGTTCGGTCAGCGGCACCCAGGCGACCTGGGTGACCTCGACGTCCGCGTCGGACAGCTCGCCGCCGACCGAACGCAACAGGAAATGATGCACGGTCTTGTGTACCCGCCTGCCCTCGGTCACGAACCAGTAGTCGATGCTCCCGAGTTCGGCGACAACGAGTCCGTTGATGCCGGTTTCCTCGGCGACCTCGCGGATCGCGGTCTGTTCGGCGGTCTCCCCTTCTTCGATGTGGCCCTTCGGCAGCGACCAGAGCAGCCGCCCGCGCCGATCGGTCCGCCCGATGAGGGCGGCGCTGCGCTTCTCGGCGGGGCCGTCCAGCCCGTCGACGACGAGACCACCGGCCGAGGTTTCCCGGACGGTGCGCAGCCGGGGCCGCGACCCGTCGGCGGCCGAACCGCGACGCCGCGGTTGGCGGCGTCTGCTGTTCGCGCGATCGGCCTGAGACACCCGGTAATCCTACTGTGCGCCGGGCCGGTCGCCGCGTGACGGCGGGGGTGCGCGCGGAAAAATCCCCTCGACCCTGCTCGGTAAGCTGCTGACTCGTGGTTTCTCCGAAGTCCGACAGCCCGGCCGCCGCCGACCGGGACCGCCGAACCAGGCTGCTCGCCGCCGCCGCCGTGACGCTCGGCGCGCTCAGCCCGGTGCTGACCCCCCTCGGCGAGCTCTTCGCCGCCGGCGGCCACCGGCTCTACCTGGTCGGCGGCAGCGTGCGGGACGCGGTGCTCGGCAGGCTCGGCACCGACCTGGACTTCACCACCGACGCCCGTCCGGAGCAGGTGCAGGAGCTGCTGCGCGGCTGGGCCGACCACCTCTGGGACACCGGCGGCCTCGCCTTCGGAACGGTGAGCGCGGCCAAGGGCGACCAGCAGCTGGAGATCACCACCTTCCGCAGCGACAGCTACGACCGGGTCTCGCGCAACCCCGAGGTCACCTTCGGGGACACGCTCGAGGGCGACCTGGTGCGCCGCGACTTCACCGTGAACGCCATGGCGGTGCGGATCGCGGGCGACGGCTCGATGGAGTTCGCCGACCCGCTGGACGGCATGGCCGCGCTGCTCGCGGGTGTGCTCGACACCCCGGCCGCGCCGGAGGACTCCTTCGATGACGACCCGCTGCGGATGCTGCGCGCCGCGCGCTTCGTCTCCCAGCTCGGCTTCGCGGTGGCGCCGCGGGTGCGCACCGCGATGACCGCGATGGCGGGCGAGATCGACCGGATCACCGCCGAGCGGGTCCGCACCGAGCTGGACAAGCTGATCTGCGGCGCGCACCCGATCGACGGCATCGACCTCATGTGCGAGACCGGGCTCGCGGAGCGGGTGCTGCCCGAGGTGCCCGCCATGAAGCTGGAGATCGACGAGCACCACCAGCACAAGGACGTCTACTGGCACTCGCTCACCGTGCTGCGCCAGGCCGTCGACCTGGAGGAGGGCGACCCGGACCCGGTGCTGCGCTGGGCGGCGCTGCTGCACGACATCGGCAAGCCGGAGACCAAGCGCAACGAGCCGGGCGGCGGCGTCAGCTTCCACCACCACGAGGTGGTCGGCGCCAAGCTGGTGCGCAAGCGGATGAAGGCGCTGAAGTACCCGAAGCAGTTCACCGAGGAGGTGGCGCGCCTGGTCTACCTGCACCTGCGCTTCCACGGGTACGGCAAGGGGCAGTGGACCGACTCCGCGGTGCGGCGCTACGTCACCGACGCCGACGACCTGCTGCCCCGGCTGCACAAGCTGGTCCGCGCCGACTGCACCACCAGGAACAAGCGCAGGGCGGCCGCGCTGCAGGCCACCTACGACGAGCTGGAGCGGCGGATCGCCGCGCTGCGCGAGCAGGAGGACCTCGCCAGGGTGCGGCCCGACCTGGACGGCAACGCCATCATGGAGCTGCTCGGGATCGCCCCCGGCCCGGACGTCGGGCGAGCATGGCGCTTCCTCAAGGAGCTGCGGCTCGACCGCGGGCCGCTGGACCGGGCCGAGGCCGAGGCCGCGCTCGTCGCCTGGTGGAAGGGGCGGGACGGCTGATCAGAAGAGGATCAGCGCCGTCCCGGTGACGATGGCCGAGCGCATCTCCGCCAGGTCGAAGGAGGCGCTCACCGCGGGCACCTCGGCCTGGAAGCGCACCAGGTCGCCGTCGCGCGTTCCCCGCGTGACGCGGGCGTCGAAGGGGAGCTCGGCGAGTGGAACCGTGCTGGTGCCGAGCATTCGGCGCGGCACAGGGAGCCCGGACCAGCGCGCCTTGTGCACCTCGATGGTGAGCGCGCCGTCGCGGATCTCGGCGTCCACCCACGCGGTGATCCGGCGGCGCCGGTGCGTCGCCCGGATCCGGCCGTCCGGCTCGGCCGCCAGCGACCACTCCAGCTGCCTGGTGCCGAGCCACTCCAGCAGCGCGGCGGTGGTGACGGTGCCGGCCACCTCCACCCGGGCGGCGCGCAGCCGGGTCGGGACGCCGGGGACCAGCCGGACGCCGTGCGCGATCACGGTGACCGTCTCGATCGGGTGCCCGTCCCAGCGCAGCCCGGCGAGCACCGTCTTGGTCTGGAAGTGCGCCCCCATCCGGCGCACCTCGAGCACCTCGAGGGTGGCGTGCAGCTCGTGGCCGAGCACCGTGGCGTCGATCGCGCGGCCGCCGAAGCGGCTCAGGATGCCCTCGCTCAGCAGCGTCATCAGCACGTCGGGGAGCAGCGCGGTGACGGTGCCGGCGCCGAGATCGGCGACCGGGTCGACCCAGGCCGTCGTCGCCGCCACCCACTGGGTGGCCCAGGACTGGTCGAGCAGCTTCTTGCCCACGTCCATGGCGCGCAGCGGCGACCAGAGCGGAGGCACCGACCAGGATCTCGGATCGAATGTGGCCATGACCGATCCGAGCGTAGCCGCGCGACGTGAACGGGGGTATACCGCAGTGGCTTCGGGCACATGCCCGATCCGGCGCGGTGCCGCGGCCCCGGCTGCGATCCTGGACACTCCCCGCCTGCCATCGAGGAGGAGCGCCATGACCAGGGAACCGGCCTTCGACATCCGCCCGGCGGGCGAGACCGCGCTGCTGCTCACGCTCGCCGCGGGCGCCGACCCGATCGCGCTCGCCGAACACCTGGCCGCCCGCGCGGTGCCCGGCGTGCTCGAGCTCGTGCCCGCCGCCGAGACCGTGCTCGTCCTCGTGCGCTCGGCCGCGGCGCTGGAGCGGGTGGCTGGCGCGCTCGCCCGGATCGCAGCCGAACCGGGAGCTCATGTTTCCCGTGAAACCGCGCGCTCCGCCGACCCGCTCGAGGTGCCGGTGCGCTACGACGGCGCCGACCTGGACGCCGTCGCCGCCCACCTCGGGCTGACCACCGCCGAGGTGATCGCCGCGCACACCGGGGTGCTCTGGCAGTGCGCCTTCGTCGGCTTCGCGCCGGGGTTCGGGTACCTGCGCGCGCCGGACGGCAGGCTCGCCGTGCCGCGCCGGGACCGCCCGCGCACCGCCATCCCGGCGGGGTCGGTGGCGCTGGCGGGCGGGTACAGCGCCGTCTACCCGCGGGCGACGCCGGGCGGCTGGCAGCTCATCGGAAGTACCGACCTGGCGTTGTGGGACCTGGGCCGCGAGCCACCCGCGCTCGTCCACCCGGGCACCACCGTTCGCTTTGTCGCAACGCGCGCCGCAACGCGCGTTGCGGATACCGGTGAACCCGCAACCCCCGTGGTGCACGACCCCGCTGTGCTGGTCGAACGGGTCGGGCCGGCGGTCACCGTGCAGGATCTCGGCCGCCCAGGGTGGACCGATTCCGGGGTCGGGCACTCCGGCGCGGCCGACCCGGCGGCGCTCGCGCTGGCCAACCGGCTCGTCGGCAATCCGGAGGCGGCCGCGGCGCTGGAGGTGCTCGTCGGCGGGCTGGTGCTGCGCGCCCGCCGCCGGATCACCGTCGCCGTCACCGGGGCGCCGCTGCCCGCGACCGTGGACGGGGTGCCGGTGGGGCACGCGAGCGTGCTGGAGCTGGCGGCGGGGTCGGTGCTCGCGCTCGGCGTGACCGCGGTGGGGTTGCGCGGGTACGTCGCGGTGCGCGGCGGCATCGAGGTGCCCGCGGTGCTCGGCTCGCGCAGCCGGGACACCCTGGCCGGGCTCGGGCCGCGACCGGTGGCCGCGGGCGACGAGCTCCCGATCGGGCCGCCGCCGGCGGCGTGGCCGATCGTCGACCAGGCCCCGGTGTCGCCGCTGCCCGCCGCGCCGGTCCCGGTGCGGGTGCGGCCGGGGCCGCGGGACGGCTGGTTCGCCGACCCGGCCGCGCTCTTCGCCGGCGAGTGGCGGGTGACCGGCGACGTCGATCGGGTCGGGGTCCGGCTGGAGCGCAGCCGCGGCCCCGCGCTGCGGCGCGCGGTGACCACCGAGCTGCCCACCGAGGGGCTGCCGCTCGGCGCCATCCAGGTGCCGCCCGGCGGCGAGCCGGTGATCATGCTCGCCGACCACCCGGTGACCGGCGGCTACCCGGTGATCGGCGTGGTCGCCGCCGCCGACCTCGGCACCGTCGCCCAGCTGCGGCCGGGCACCGCCCTGCGCTTCCAGCCGCTGAACTGAGTCAGCGCGGCTCGTTCAGCCTGGCGTGCATCAGGTAGACGTTGTAGCTGTCCCAGGCCGAGAGCAGGAAGTACAGGTCCCCCCCGGTGGACCAGGGGTGGATGAAGCCGCCGTAGGTCTTGGGGTAGTCGGCGGTGGAGACCAGCGGCACCGCGTCGCTCCAGACGCCCTGCGGCTCCGCGGCGGTGCGCAGCACGATGGCGCCGGTCATCGAGTCCAGGTAGGTCATCTGCCACTGGCCGGAGGCGGCGTCGTGGCGCACCGAGAGCTCGCTGGCCATCCCGAGGAAGAGCGGCGTCGCCCGATTCTCCGCGGCCGGGGCCCAGCTGCCGTTCACCCAGTACTGGTAGGCGGATTTGTTCGCCACGTCGGCCTGCGCCACCCGGGCCAGCCCGGCCACGCCGATCCGGCCGTTCGGGGTGCCGAACATGTAGACGTAGTCGTCGTGCGGCACCATCGCCGCCACCTGGAATCGGCCGAGCCCGAAGAGGTTCTCCCACTTCGCGTGCTGGTCCTTGGTCCAGGTGCGGCCGCCGTCGTCGGACCAGGCCAGCCCGCCGTGGTTGGTCCACCACAGCCCGGGAATCCGGCTCCACCGGTTCACCGACATGTAGCTCAGGTACTGCCGCTCGCCGAGCGCGAAACCGGAGGTCGGGATGGTGGTCGTCTCCCAGTTCTTGATCTTGCGGCTGCCGAGCACCTCGGCGGCGTGGCACGGGCTGTCCTGCACCATCGTGTCGATGGTCATGCCGTCGGCCAGGTCGCGGTCGGTGCTGAAGCCGAGCACGTTGCTGCGCCAGTCCTCCTCCGGCGTGCCGACGCCGCCGGGGCCCCAGCCTTCGCCGAAGGTGTCGCCGAAGACGACGGCCACCTCGCCCGGCTTGCTCTCGTAGACGAATCCGAGGTCGGTGCCATCCACCGACCAGCGCATATCGGTGCGGTTCTCCGAGCCGGGGCCGGTCACCTGCCCGACCACCGAGACCTCGGCCACCGAGCGTGCGGCGACCGGTTTCGCGACCGGGCCCGGCTCGACGGGGTTCACCACCGGCGGCGGGGCGGGCTGCGGTTCGGGGCCGGGGCCGCCGGGCACCGGGATCGGAATGGGCTCGACCTCCGGTTTGATCACGACCCGGGGCAGCTTGATCGGCTCGCCCGAACCGGAACCCGAACCTGAACCGCTGGAACCCGCGCTGCCGGAGCCCGGTTTCTGCTGCGGTGCGGCGCCGGGGTGCGGGTCGGGATCGGTGCCGGTGGACGGCTCATCGGGGCGTACCGACCCGCGGACGTCCGGGCACGGGTTGTGGCACGGGTCGGCAGGCAGCGGGGGCTGGGCGACGCGGGTGTCGTTCTGCGGCGGGTCGGGCACCGGGACCGGGGTGAACTCCGGCCAGAGCACCGGGATCTCGATGACCTCCGGGATCTGGATCGGGGGTGCGGGCGGTGCGCTCGGGTCGGGGGCGCGGAGCAGCGGGTCGAACCCGGTCTCGCCGCAGCTGTTCACCGGCGGCGGCGCCCAGGGATGCGGCGCGGCCTGCGCGTTCGGCATGCCGAAGGCTCCGGCCAGTACCAGCGCGGACATCAGCGGTGCGCGCTTTCCGGCACGACCCATCTGCGGTGCACTCCTGTCGTCGAGCGGGATCCGAGGACGTGGAACGGCCGAGCAGCCACAACCTACCCGGAACCGGCGCCCGGCGTGCCGCGTCCAAGCCGGTATGAGCGAGATCGAGTACGTCTTCGGGACCGGCGACGGTGTGGTGCACGGCTGGTCGAGCCCGGCCGACCTGGCGCTCGGCGGGGCACTCGACGCGGTGCGGCTGGATTTCGACGGGGACGGGCTGCTCGACGACGCGCTCTGGGACGCCGATCGGGACGGCATCGCCGAGCTGTCCGCGCTCGATCTCACCGACGACGGGGTGCTCGACCACTTCTATACCGATCCGACCGGGCTCGGTACCTGGGATCACCAGGTCACCGGGGTGCCGGAGGACGCGGCGGCCGAGCCGCTCGGGTGGACGGTCCGGGGGGAGGCGGATGGCCGGGCTACCGCGCCTGCTTCGGCCGGGCCGGATATCTCCTGGCCGCCCGGCCCGTGTCTGCTCGCGCCGCAGGCCGAACCTCGGCCCGCGCCCGGCGGCCGGTGAGCAGGACGGCGGCGATCCCGGCGAGGTAGCAGCCGGCGCCCGCCAGCACGACCGGGAGTGAGCGCCCGTCGGCGGGCACCACCGTGGCGGTCGCGGCCAGCGCCAGCACGAAGGTGATGTTGAAGACGGTGTCCTGCAGGGCGAAGACCTGCCCGCGGTGCGTGTCATCGATATCCAGCTGCATGGTGGCATCGCCGGTGAGCTTGATCGTCTGCCCGGCCAGGCCGAGCAGGAAGGCGCCCGCGAGCAGCAGGTACTGGGCGCGCTGCGCGGCCGGCCCCGCCGCGGCGACCGCGATCGGCGTCACCAGCGTCAGCTGCACCACGGTCGCCAGCACCAGCCCGGCCAGCACCGTGCGCGGACGGCCGAGCCGCGGAATCAGCAGCGGGGTGAGCACCGCGGCGAGCAGCATGCCCGCCGCCGTCACGCCGATCGCCACCCCGAAGCCGAGCAGCCCGGAGCCGACGCCCGCCTCCCCCGAATCCGGTCGGCGCAGCACCAGCACCATGACCAGCGTGTTCATCCCGAAGACGACGCGGTGCGCGCCGATCCCGAACATCGCGGTGGTGACCTCCGGCGAGCGCCAGACCGCGACCGCCCCGGTCCGCAGCCCCGCCGCCACCGCCAGCAGATCGGCCCGCACGGCCCGCCGCCGCTGCGCACCCGCACCGATGTCGGCATCGCGCTCCGGCCCGGGGCGGCGATCGAGGTCGGCACCCGTGCTCGTTCCCGTGCCGAGGCCGAGTCCTGAAACGGGTCCGAACTCCGCACCCGGCCCGAGCCGGCCCGGCGGGAACCCCGCGACCAGCAGCGCACCGAGCAGCGGCCCGCTCCCGGCCACCGCCACCGCGATCGCCGACGCACTGTCCCCCGCCCCGAACGCACCGATCACCCCGACCGCCACCGCGGCACCGCCCGCCGCACACCCGGACGCCACCGTGGCCAGCACCGAGTTCATCGGCACCAGCAGCCGCGCGGGCAGCACGAGGGGCAGCGCCGCGGAGACCCCGGCGGAGACGAACCGGCTGATCCCGACCACCGCGAGCGCGCCGATCAGCAGCAGCTCCGACGAGGCCCCGCCGAGCAGGCTCAGGCTCACCGCGACGATGAGCAGCAGCCGCAGCAGGCTCGCGCCGAGCAACACCCTGCGCCGATCCCAGCGGTCGAGCAGCGCCCCCGCATAGGGCCCGATCAGCGAGTACGGCAGCAACAGCACCGCGAAACCGGCGGCGATGGCCGCCGGATCGGTCTCCCGCTCTGGGTTGAAGAGAATCGCGCCGGAGAGCGCGGCCTGGAACACCCCGTCGCCGAACTGCGCGGCGAACCGGACCAGCGACAGCCGCAGCGCCGCGGGGTGCGTGCGGACAGCCTGCACACCCGAACCCCACCGCTCCCGCACACCGGACACGGGGTGAGGTTACCGGTCACGGGCGATGGCACCGGTCACGAGGCGCGCGGCTCCTCGACGAGGGCCCGCACCGCCTCGCGGACGTCCTCCGCCATCGGCAGCCCGGAGAGCGATTCCGCGTCGATCCAGGCGTGGTCGTCGTGTTCGCCGGGGGCGAGCGATACCTCGCCCGGCTCGGTTTCCACCAGGAATCCGAATTTCCGCACCCGCGCCCGGCGCCTGGTCGCGTAGTCGGTGGCGCCGAGGTATTCGGTGATCCGGCGCAGCCGCAGCCCGGATTCCTCCAGCAGTTCCCTGGCTACCGATTCCGCGAATGTCTCGCCGGATTCCACCCCGCCGCCGGGCAGCTCGTACAAACCGCCGCGATAGTCGCCGGGCACCCGCCGGACCACCAGCAGTTTGTGTTCGCGGAACACCGCCACGCCGACCACGAAATCCGAAATCCCGTCACGCGCGGCGGTACCCCGGAGTTCGCGCTCCAACCGTTCGAGCACATCGGGTCGCATGGCCCGCCACCTCCGCTCACGTTGTGCCGCTCGGCATTCGGCGTTCCGCCGCGGCCGCGCGCCCCGCCCACCGGCGACCGTTCCCCCGCGCCGGTTCGTCCACTCTGCCGTATACCCGCGGCATCGGGCGAATCGCGCCCGGTTCGTCACGGTCCGTTCATGCGGCGGTCGTCCGCGTAAAGTCCGATGCGCCGGACTTTTCACGAGGAATTCGGGGAACCGCGACCACCGGTGCTCCTAACCTGAAGAAAGACCGAGAGGAGGGCGGGTGTCAACGCTCACCACACCGCACATCGACATCCATCGGGCCGGCGACCGAATGAAGACCCGAATCGCCTGGCTGGATTCCAAGCATTCCTTCTCCTTCGGCCCGCACTACGACCCGGAGAACACGCACCACGGGCTGCTGCTGGTGAACAACGACGACGTGGTGGCGCCGGGCCAGGGTTTCGAGACGCACCCGCACCGGGACATGGAGATCGTCACCTGGGTGCTGGAGGGCAGCCTGGTGCACCAGGATTCGCTCGGCCACAGCGGCGTCGTCTACCCGGGGCTGGCCCAGCGCATGAGCGCGGGCACCGGCATCCTGCACTCCGAGAAGAACGACTCCTGGCGCGCCGACCCGCGCTTCACCGCGCACGACGAGCCGGTGCACTTCGTGCAGATGTGGGTGGTGCCGGACGAGCCCGGGCTCACCCCCGGCTACCAGCAGCGCGAGATCGACGACGAGCTGGCCCGCGGCGGGCTGATCACGGTCGCCTCCGGCATGCCGAGGCACCGCGAGCACGCCGCCATCGCGCTGAACAGCTCGCACGCCGCGCTGCACGTGGCGCGGCTGGCGCCGGAGCAGACGGTGCAGCTACCCACCGCGCTGTACCTGCACGTCTTCGTCGCGCGCGGCGAGGTGACGATGGAGGGCGCGGGCCCGCTGGACGAGGGCGACGCGGTGCGCGCCACCCGCACCGGCGGCCAGCGGATCACCGCGCTGCGCCCGTCCGAGGTGCTGATCTGGGAGATGCACGCGCGGCTCGGCGCGGACTGAGCGTCGCCTGCCGGACATCTTTTCCCGGCATCATTAACATCCGATCCCCACCGGTGCGATTCCCCGGCGAGCGCATGCCGCACCGCACCGGTCCGGCGCACGGCCCCCGACCGAGAGGACAGCCATGTCGCACTACCCGCCCCCGGGCCAGTACCCGCCGTCCGGGCAGTACCCCCCGCCGCCCGGGCAGCCCGGCCAGCCCGGCTACTGGCAGGAGTCGCCCAAGGGCAAGGGGCTCGCGATCACCGCGCTGGTCCTCGGCATCATCGCGCTGCTCAGCTGCTGGACCCTGGTCGGCGGCATCCTGTTCGGCGTCTTCGCGATCATCTTCGGGCTGATCGCCGGGGTCAAGGCGCGGGCGGGCACCGCGGCGGGCGGCGGCATGGCGATCGCGGGCGCGCTGCTCGGCCTGGCAGGCATCGTGATCAGCGTGGTGCTCGGGCTGTTCTTCTGGAACATCTTCGAGGACGCGGGCTTCACCGACTTCGTCGACTGCGTCAGCAGCGCGGGCAACGACCAGGCCAAGGTGCAGCAGTGCGAGGACGAGTTCAACCAGAACGTCCAGGACCGGTTCAGCATCACCATCACCCCCGGCCCGACCAACTGACCCCACCCCGGAAGGCGGGTGCGTCGGCATACTGGAGGTGTGACCTCCGATGAACTCACCCGTCCTTCCGGTATCGATCTCAGCTACCTCGACGAGGGCGTGCGAGCGCAGGACGACCTGTTCACGCACGTCAACGGCAAGTGGCTGGCCGACTACGAAATCCCCGCCGACCGCGCCGTCGACGGCGCCTTCCGCACCCTGTACGACCAGGCCGAGCGGGACGTCAGGGCGATCATCCTGGAGGCCGCCGAGTCCGCGGCGCCCGCGGGCAGCGACGCCAGGCGGATCGGCGACCTCTACAGCAGCTTCCTGGACGAGGCCGCGATCGCTGCCGCCGGCGCCGGGCCCATCGCCGACGAACTCGCCGCGGTGGCCGAGGTCGCCGACCGCTCCGCCTTCGCGGCCCTGCTCGGCAGGGTGCAGCGCACCGGCGTGCGCGGCGCGGTCGGCGTCTACGTCGACACCGACGACAAGGATTCCACCCGCTACCTGGTGTACCTGACCCAGTCCGGGATCGGCCTCCCGGACGAGTCGTACTACCGCGGCGACGAGTACGCGAGCATCCGCGAGGAGTACGTCGCGCACATCGGCCGGATCTTCGCGGTCGCCGCCGCCGACGAGCGAGTGCGCCCGCTGCTCCCCGCCGACCTGGACGGCATCGGCACCCGCGTGCTGGAGCTGGAGCGCACCCTCGCCGCGGGCCACTGGGACGTGGTGCGCCGCCGCGACGCCAAGGCGAGCTACAACCCGACCACCCTCGCCGCGCTCGCCGCCGAGCACCCCGGCTTCGACTGGGCGGCCTGGACCGACGCGCTGACCGCCGGGCTGGACCGGCCGGGCGCGGAGGTCTTCGCCGAGCTGGTGGTGCGCCAGCCCTCCTACCTCGGCGCCTTCGCGGCCGCCTGGGCCGAGCTTCCGCTCGCGGACTGGCAGGCCTGGGCCGCCTGGCAGGTGCTGCGCGCCCGCGCCCCGTACCTCACCGACGAGCTGGTCGCGGAGAACTTCGCCTTCTACGGCCGCACCCTGACCGGCGCCACCGAGAACCGCGAGCGCTGGAAGCGCGGGGTCGCGCTGGTGCAGGAGCTGCTCGGCGAGGCGGTCGGCAAGCTCTACGTGGCCAGGCACTTCCCGCCGGAGGCGAAGGACCGGATGCTGGAGCTGGTCGGCAACCTGCAGGAGGCGTACCGGCGCAATATCGCCGAGCTGCCCTGGATGAGCCCGGAGACCAGGACCGCGGCGCTGGCCAAGCTGGAGAAGTTCACCCCGAAGATCGGCTACCCGGACAGCTGGCGGGACTACTCGGCCATCGTGATCGACCCCGCCGACCCGGTCGGCAACTACCGCCGCGGCTACGCCGCCGAGTTCGACCGCGACCTCGGCAAGCTGGGCGGCCCGGTCGATCGCGGCGAGTGGTTCATGACCCCGCAGACCGTGAACGCCTACTACAACCCCGGCCTGAACGAGATCGTCTTCCCGGCCGCCATCCTGCAGCCGCCGTTCTTCGACGTGCACGCCGACGACGCCGCCAACTACGGCGGCATCGGCGCGGTGATCGGCCACGAGATCGGGCACGGCTTCGACGACCAGGGCGCCGAGTACGACGGCGACGGCAACCTGGTCGACTGGTGGAGCGATGCCGACCGCGCCGAGTTCGGCATCCGGACCAAGGCGCTGATCGCCCAGTACGACGTGCTCTCCCCGCAGGCGCTGCCGGACGAGAACACGGTGAACGGCGAGTTCACCATCGGCGAGAACATCGGCGACCTCGGTGGCCTCTCGATCGCCCTGGCCGCCTACCGGATCTCGCTGAACGGCGCCGAGCCGCCGGTGATCGACGGCCTCACCGGGCTGCAGCGGGTCTTCTACGGCTGGGCCCAGGTGTGGCGCACCAAGGCGCGGCCGGAGGAGGCGATCCGCAGGCTCGCGGTCGACCCGCACTCCCCGCCGGAGTTCCGCTGCAATGCCGTCGTCCGCAATATCGACAGCTTCCACGAGGCGTTCGGGGTGCGGCCGGGCGACGGGCTCTACCTGGAGCCCGCCGAGCGCGTGCAGATCTGGTGAGAACGACGAACGCCCCCGGTCGCGAGACCGGGGGCGTTCGCCTGCAGGGGGACGGGCAGATCAGGGGTTCCAGTCGCCGAGGCCGTCGGCGCTGGAGAGGGTGCCGCCGTCGGTGTTCTGCACCACGACGGGATCGCCCTTCGTGGCGTTCTCGAAGAACCACCTGGCGTCCTCGGTGCTGAGGTTCAGGCAGCCGTGGCTCACATTGGCCCGGCCCTGCTGCCCCACCGACCACGGCGCCGCGTGCACGAAGATGCCGCTGTTGGAGATCCGGGTCGCGTACTCGACGTCGAGCTTGTAGCCCTCGGGGTCGGTGACCGGTACGCCGTAGGTGGAGGAGTCCATGACCATCGACTTCTGCCGATCGCCCACGTAGTAGATGCCGTTCGGCGTCTCGTGCTTGGGCTTGCCCATGGAGGTCGGCATCTCCCGGATCACCTCGCCGTTGCGAGTGACGGTGAGGGTGTGCGTGTTGTCGTCCGCGGTCGCGATGACGGCATCGCCGATCCGGAAGGCGCTGGTGGTGTCACCCGCCTTCACCGTGACGTCGATATTGGCGGGCCAGTAGTCGTTCGGCCGCCAGCGCACCTGCTGGTCCGAGCGCCAGTAGAAGTGCCCGGGGGTTTCGGTCGACGCGGTGACCTTGATGGCCCGCTCGGCGGCGGCGCGATCCCCGATCGGCTCCTTGAAGGTGATCGCGATCGGCTGCGCGACCCCGACCGTTTCGCCGTCGGCGATATTGATCGAGGGCGGCGCGAAGTTGGCCTGCGGCTCCGCGGGCGGGAGCACGGCGCCGTTACCGGAGCCGGTGTCGATCCCGGGGAACAGCGGCTCCGCCTGCGCGGGCGCGGCGATCAGGGCAGAGGCCGCCGCGATCGCCGCCGACAGCAGGATGCCTCGCCGGACCCGGCTCACGGTCCCGCTGCTCAGAGCGACATGCATAGGTTTCTCGTCCATTCCATCTCTGCACGCCCACCGGCGGAGCGCGCGCGTGTGCGCTGACGCCTGCCGGCGGATGAGATTCTTCGGTGACGCGGTGCCCGGTGAAGCGGCCCCGCACTGATGACGACCCGACCCTGGCGTCATTCCTACCGGGCTACCCCGGGTCGGGGCCAGTTCTCCCGGCGAGTCATAGCGCATAGCCGGAGTAGTGACTCAGGTCACTGTTCGGAATGGGGTGCCGGTGGCGTGGAGAAAGGTGCCGCTCATAGCGGTTGTGGATGAGGTGCGGGGCGGTCGCGGGCAATCTGGAATCACCCGCTACCCAAACTTTTCGGTGAGCTAAATCACTCAGAGGCAGGCTGTGCGGACGGTGCGTCCGAGGTGAGCCAGCGCCCGAACGGGGTCGCCAGGCAGCCACGGCCGGTGGCCGCGTCCCAGGCGAGCGCGGCGGTGCCGAGGCAGATCACCTCGCCCGTTTCGGTGCGCACCTGCGCGCGCGAGCCCTCCAGCGCGATGGTGACCGCCACCGGGCGGGCCGGGTCGGCGGCGGTGATCGTGGTCCGGGCGACGGCGTCGCTGCCGTAGCCGAGCGCGATCGGGATGCCGGTGCTCCCCTCGCTCACCCCGACGCCGCCCGCGGCGCCGATGCCGAGCGCCCTCGCGCCCGCCGCGGCGCTCGCGTAGCCGACGCCGTCCAGCCCGGCCGCGTGCGCCTGCCCGGAGGCGTCCGAGGAGGCGCGGCAGCCCGCCCCGCCCTCGATCAGGGTGACGTCGGCGCCGTTCGCCGAGGCGCAGCGCACCTGCGCGGCGGAGGCCGTTCCCGGCAGCAGGAACGAGGTGCCGACGGCGGCGGAGCAGACGATCGCGCTGATCAGCTTCATGTCGAGTCCCCTTTCGCCCCCGAGTCCACCTTACGCAGCCCCTGTCCGCGCGCCTCCACTCGACGCGCTGCCCCGGGATGGTGTAAGCATTGCTTGATATTTCCAGCATCGCTATGCCACTTCGGATTCATACGGGGGTACGAGTTCGGAGCGTTACAGGCTCGGGAGGACTGTTTCGTGTCTCGTCTCGTCGTTCGCCGTGTACTCACGGCCACCTTCGGCGCGGTCGCCGCGCTGACCCTCATCGGGTGTAGCTCCACCGTCACCGGGACGGCGCAGCCCGAGATCGGCAACGGCACCGTCGACGCCGTCTCCACCACGAGTACCCCGAAGCCGTCCGGCAAGCCCTCCAGCGGCAAGCCGACCCCGTCGAACAGCAACAACGGCGGCAACATCGATTTCGAGGCATCGATCGGCGACTGCGTGACGCTCGGCGGCACCATCAACGACGCCACCATCGCCAAGGCGTCCTGCGGTAGCCGCGCCTCCAACTACAAGGTCATCGGGAAGGCGCCGACCAGCACCGGCTGCATCGGTGACCGGGACAACTACTACGCCGAGACCGTCAACAGCGTGCAGACCGGGGCACTCTGCCTCGACATCGACTGGGTGGTCGGCGGCTGCATGGACGTCGGCGGCGACGACCCCAAGCGGATCGACTGCACCGAATCCGCCATCGAGGGCATCAAGGTCACCAACATCGTGCAGGGCACCGACGACGTGAGCGCCTGCAGCAGCGGCTCCGGGTTCAAGTACTCCGACCGCCGCTTCGTGGTCTGCGTCGAGGACCTGTAGGCGACACGCCCGACAAGAAAAGGAGCGGGTGGGCCGGTCGGCCCACCCGCTCCTTCTTTCTGTGCGACGGCTCAGATGGGGCGGAAGCCCGAGCCGATGCTGTTGCGACCGTTCAGGTCGTCCATGATCGTGGTCATGTTGGTGCCGACCTCGGGGCCGTAGCAGGCGAACGCCAGGTACGCGTTGACCATGCCGACCAGCTGGTTGCCGACCACCACCGGCGCGCCGGAGTCGCCCTCGACCACGCACATCTGCGACCAGGTCTCGATATTGGTGGCGAAGACGTCGCCCCAGGAGATGCCGCAGGTGTTGCCGGTGGTGCGGCCCTCCTTGCAGACGATCATCGGGAACGCGGCGGGCCCGCCGATGCCCGCGATGGTGACGTTGCCGACCCGGTTCACCGGGGTGACGCGGCCCGGCTGGAACTGGATGACGGCGTAGTCGAGGCGCGGGTCGGAGTGCACGAAGCTACCGACCACCCCGGCCCCGCGGTCCGCTTCGGCGTACACCTGTGCGCCGGGATCGCCGCAGTGGCCGGCGGTGATCCCGACCAGCCTGCCCGCGCCGTCGTAGCCAACGGTGGTGAGGGTGCACTCGAAGGCGTCGTCGATGACGATGCCGGAGCCACCGCCGAGCACCGGCGCGCCCGGCTGCGCCTGCGCGGCGCCCGCGACGGGCCCGAGCAGCGCCGCTCCGAGCGCGACGGTGCAGGCGGCGCGAACCACCGTGGCGAGTTTGCTGAACATGTCCCTCCAGATCTGCCGAAAGCCCGCACGATATCAATCGCGCGGACCCATCGTGTCAGTAATCGCGGCCGGGTGCGGCATCCTTCCGACGACCTGCGATTTCGACAGACGCCACGCCGTGTTTCTTCCATCCGGTGATAGCAGGTCGGCATGGCTAACCGGAACCCGCCGGTCCGCTCGTGGCCGAAGCGTGACCGCGGGGTCGCGCGGAAGGCTGATGGGAATTTGAATGAAACCTATTCGAGAAATAACACTCGTGCACTCGGGAAGCCCCGCTCATCGAGGTCTTTGTGAAACGTGTTCTTATTGGTTGGATACCGGAAGTCGGAAAATGTCCGGGGTGTTGTGACGATTCGTGGCCCGGTTCGTGCAGTGGCCGGTATCTATGACGCCAATCACAGGGGTGTGCTGTGTTCCGGGCTACCCCGTAGTAAGGTGCTCCGAGCGATGCAAGTCGTCGGAGCAGGTAACCGGCGTCGAGAAGGGGTTGGAACAGTGCAGTCGACCAAGAGTCCACCCACGGGGTCGCGGCTGAGTGGCGCGGTCGATTGGACAAAGGGGTACTGGGAAGATCACCCGAAGCGTTCGCTCGAGACCTTCGGCAGGCAGATCCTCATGGGGATTGCCGCGGTCGCCGAGTTGTTCGTCGCGATATTCCGCCGCCGTTTCCCGTTCGGGGAATTCGTCCGGCAATGCGCGTTCATGGCCAATGTCGCTGCCGCCCCGACGTTGCTGGTCGCCATTCCGATCGGCGTGATCGTCTCGATTCAGGTCGGCGCGGTCGCCGGGCAGGTCGGTGCGACGTCGTTCATCGGCGCGGCCAACGGCCTCGGCATCATCCAGCAGGGCGCCCCGCTGGTCACCTCGATCATGATCGCGGGCGCGGTCGGCTCGGCCATCTGCGCCGACCTCGGCTCGCGCACCATCCGCGAGGAGATCGACGCCATGAAGGTGATGGGCGTGGACCCGATGCGCCGCCTGGTCGCGCCGCGGCTCGGCGCGGCCATGCTGGTCAGCCTGCTGCTCTGCGGCTTCGTCGTCTTCGTCGGCTTCCTGACCGGCTACATCTTCAACATCTTCGCGCAGGACGGCACGCCGGGCAGCTACGTCGGCACCTTCTCCTCGTTCGCGGTGACGAGGGACCTGCTCGTCGCCCTGGTCAAGTCGACGATCTTCGGCCTGCTCGCGGCGATCATCGCCTGCGACACCGGGCTGAACACCCGCGGCGGCCCCGGCGGCGTCGCGAACTCCGTGAACTCCGCGGTGGTCAGCTCGGCGATCATGCTCTTCGGCGTCAACCTGATCATCACGCAGATCTACAACGCAATCTTCCCCCCACAGGTGGTCTGAGCCGGTGTCGTCGACATATGTGCCGCCGCTGCTGCGGCCGCTGAACCAACTGAAGCGCACCGCCAAGGCCCCGGTCGACATGCTCGGCCGCCTCGGCCACCAGGTGTTCTTCTTCCTGCGCGCGCTCGGCTCGATCCCGCTCGCGCTGCGCCAGTACCCCAAGGAGGTCTGGCGGCTGCTCTCCGACGTCACCTGGGGCAACGGCAACCTGATCGTCGGCGGCGGCACCATCGGCGTCGTGCTGATCCTGAGCGCGTTCGGCGGCATGACCGTCGGCATCCAGGGCCACACCTCGCTGAACCTGCTCGGCCTCAGCCCGATCACCGGCGCCATCTCGGCCTTCGCCACCACCCGCGAACTCGGCCCGCTGCTCGCCTCGCTCGCCTTCGCCGCGCAGGCAGGCTGCCGGTTCACCGCCCAGCTCGGCGCGATGCGGATCTCCGAGGAGATCGACGCGCTGGAGTCGGTGGCCATCCGCCCGCTGCCCTACCTGGTGAGCACCAGGATCTTCGCCGCGATCCTGGCGATCGTCCCGCTCTACTGCCTCGGCCTCGCCATGGCCTACGTCTCCTGCGCCATGACCGTGCAGCTGATCGGCGGCACCGCCAGCGGCACCTACCAGCACTACTTCTACCAATTCCTGATCCCGACGGACGTGCTGTACTCGCTGCTCAAGGCGATCATCTTCGTCGCGATCACCACCTTCATCCAGTGCTACTACGGCTTCTTCGCCTCCGGCGGCCCCGAGGGCGTCGGCGTGGCGGCGGGCCGCGCGATCAAGATGTGCATCATCGTGGTGGTGTTCGCCGATCTGTTCATGACGTTGGCCATCTGGGGCGTCAACCCCGGAATCCGGATCTCGGGGTAGGCGATGATCATCGATCCCAGTGGGCGCGGGCCCACCGTCAGGCAGATGCTGATCGCGGGCGGCTGCGGGCTGCTCGTCTTCGCGCTGCTCCTGGTCTTCCTGATGGCGCGCTACCAGGGCTATTTCGTCTCGAAGGTGAACGTGGTCGCCAACCTGACCACCACCGGTGACGGGCTGCCCGCCGAGGCGGACGTGAAGTTCCGCGGCGTGCTGGTCGGCACCGTCGACGATGTCGAGGTCGCGGCCCGCGGCGAGTTGCAGAAGGTGCAGATCGAGCTGAACCCGGACTTCGCGAGCGGCATCCCGGCGAACGTCACCGCGCGGGTGGTTCCGTCCAACCTCTTCGCCGTCACCTCGGTCGAGCTGGTCTTCAACGGCCCCTCCGACGAGTACCTGACCGAGGGCGCGCAGATCGAGGAGGACCGCAGCAAGGGCACCATCGCGCTGCAGGACACCCTGACCACCGTGCGCAACATCCTGAACGAGATCGACCCGGTGCAGTTCGGCCGGGTGCTCGGCACGCTCTCGCAGGCGCTGGACGGCAGCGGCCGGATGCCCGGCTCCACCATCGAGCGCGTCGACCGCTGGCTGACCGGCGTGGATCAGTCGATCCCGAACCTCGGCGTCATGCTGAACGACTTCTCCTCGTCCTTCCGCGCGCTGAACGAGTCGGCGCCGGAGCTGGTGAACGTGCTCGGCAGCTCGGTGCAGACCGCGACGACCATCTCCGACCGCAGGTCGCAGCTGGTCGCGCTGATCACCGGCGCCGGCGGCACCTTCGACACCATCAACAACCTGTTCGCGCAGAACCCGGATGTCGGCAAGCAGGTCACCGCGGGGACGAGCAGCATGTTCGGCTCGCTCGCCTCCGACCCTGCCTCGGTCACCCAGGCGATCGTGAACCTGAACCGCTCGATGCAGAAGCTGAACACCGTCTTCCGCTGGGGGCCGCAGCAGCAGATGGTCTGGAACATGGGCATCACCTTCACGCCCTACCAGCCGAACACCGTCGCGGACTGCCCGCGCTACGGCGACCTGGCCGGCCCGAGCTGCTTCACCGCACCCGCGGTCGCCGAGATCCCGCCGCTGCCGGAGTCGCTCGCGCCGCGCAGGCTGGACGCCGCGGCGGGGCTGCCGCCGCTGGTGCAGCTGCCCGGGATGCCGGTGCTGCCCGGCATCACCACCCCGTCCGCCCCGCTGCCCGCCGCGGGCGCCGCGCCGGTGCCGTTCGCCGGAACCCCGCTGGAGGGCCTCTTCCCGATGCTGCCGCCGCTGCTCGGTGCTCCCGCCCCCGGCCCCACCCCGGCCCCCGCCGCACCCGCGGAACCTGTCGCACCCGCCGAGCCGGCCGCGGCTCCGGCGGAGCCCATCGCCTACACCGGCGATGCCGCGATCACCAGGTACCTCGGCAGGCAACCCACCGCGGCGGAGTACCTGCTGCTCGGTTCGATCACGAAGGGGATGACGTTGACCACCAGCGGTGACAGCCGATGAGCATCCGCAAGCCGCTCATCGGATTCAGCCTCTTCGCCATCGTCTCGATCTTGGTCACCGTGCTCGTCTGGAACACGCTGGCCCGGGTCGTCGAGGGCGAGACCAACACCTTCACCGCCACCTTCTCCGACGTGCTCGGGCTCAAGAAGGGCGACGACGTCCGGATGGCAGGCGTCCGGGTGGGCAAGGTCGAGAAGATCGACCTTGACACCAACAACGACGCCAGGGTCACCTTCGTGCTGCAGCGCGACCAGACCATCTTCGACGACACCAAGGCGCTGGTCAGGTACCAGAACCTGATCGGCCAGCGCTACATCGCGCTGGCGCCGGGTGATTCGCCGAGCTCGCAGCCGCTGAAGAGCAACGGCACCATCCCGCTGGAGCTGACCGAGCCGTCGTTCGACATCTCGGCGCTGCTCAACGGCTTCCAGCCGCTCTTCCAGGTGCTGCAGCCGGAGCAGGTGAACCAGCTCTCGGAGACCTTCATCCAGGCGCTGCAGGGCGACGGGGTCTCGCTGAGCGCCTTCATCACCCAGGCGGCCACGCTGGCCACCGACTTCCAGCGCCGCGATGCCATCCTGACCGACGTGATCACCAACCTCTCCGGCGTGATGTCGGGGCTCGCCAAGCGAGGTGACGAATTGGAGACGCTGGTGACCCAGACCAGGGCACTGATCGGCGGGCTGTACGACCAGGGCCAGAGCCTGCAGCAGTCCACCGTGCAGATCGCCGACGCCGCCGAGGCGCTCGTCGGCATGGTCGGCACCATCCAGCCCAAGCTGCTGGCGGCGCAGAACTCCACCAGCGCCGCGCTGACCCTGCTGATCGCCAACGGCCCGGTCCTCGACCAGGCCGCGGTCGACCTGCCCGGCGTGCTCTCCAACGCGGGCAGCTTCGTCTCCGAGGGCAGTTACGCCAACGCCTACCTCTGCGGCCTCGACGTCTCGCTGTACGGCGTGCTCTTCCCGCGCGGGTTGTTCTCGCAGATCGGCGGCAACGGGCATTCGGCGGTGTGCAGGCCGTGATCGCGAAACTCCGCTCCCGCTTCGAGAGCAACCGCTACTTCTGGCTCGGCGTCCTCGGCGCCCTCGTCATCGTGCTGCTGCTGATCGTCTCCAGCTCGTTCCGGATGCTCGGCGTCGGCGACCGCTCGCTCCAGATGGAGTTCGCGCAGGCCGCCGGCATCCGGGTCGGTGACCGGGTGAACGTGGCCGGCGTCGCGGTCGGCACCGTCACCGGCGCCGAGCTCGACGGCGACCACGTGGTGATCAGCGCCAACGTGGACCGGAGTGTCGACTTCGGCCCGGACGCGCGGGCCTCGATCAAGATGGCCACCCTGCTCGGCGCCCGCTACGTCGACGTCGAGCCGGGCGACGGCAGCGGCCTCCCGGACGACCGGATCCCGCTCTCCAACACCGCGGTCCCGTACAACCTGGCCGACGTGGTGCAGATCGGCACGCCCAAGTTCGAGGAGCTGGACACCGTCAAGCTGGCCGAATCGCTGGACCTGGTGAACAAGCAGCTCGGCGACTCGCCGCAGCTGGTGGTGCAGGCGTTGGACAGCGTCGGCGCGCTGGCCAAGGTGATGGATGCGCGCAAGGTCGAGGTCGACCAGCTGCTCAAGGACATGGACCGGGTCACCCAGCTGCTCGCGGACAACCGCAACAGCGTGCTGCTGGTGATCACCCAGGGCGAGGCGATCGCCGCACGGGTGATGGAGCGGCAGGGGCTGCTGCGCCAGCTGCTCGACAATGTCGCCGCGCTGACCAGGCAGCTGCAGGAGATCGGCGCCGAGAACGACAACCAGCTCGGCCCGACCATCGAGCAGTTGAACGTCATGGCCGACGGTCTGCAGAAGAACAAGGACAACCTGGACCGGCTGCTCAGCATCATGCCGCCGTCGATCCGCTACCTCACCAACGCGTGGGGCAACGGCAACTACGCGGAGGTCGGGCTGCCGTGGCTGTTCCCGGACAACTGGCTCTGCTTCGCGCAGGCGATCGAGGGGTGCGAGGGATGAGGATTCCGTTCCGCTTCGGCAGCAGGGCCGGAGGTCGAGCGCTTCGCGGCGCGCTGCTCGGCGGCACCGCGCTCGCGCTGGCGAGCTGCTCGCTGCTGCCCAGCTCGGTGAACAACGCCATCGGCAACACCATCGAGATCACCGCCGACTTCGAGAACATCGCCGGCATGTACGAGGGCAACCCGATCCGGGTGCTCGGCATCGATGTCGGCAAGGTGGACAAGATCATCCCGCGCGGCACCTACGTCGAGGTGCACATGTCGCTGGAGTCCGGGGAGAAGTACCCGGCCGAGGCGATCGCCGCGGTGGTCTCGCCCTCCATCGTCACCGACCGGCACATCGAGCTGACCCCGCCCTACACCGGCGGCGACGAGCTGGCCGACGGCGACCACCTGCCGCTCTCCCGGACCAGGACCCCGGTCGAGCTGGACACGATGATCAAGACCATCGACCAGTTCGCCGCCGCGCTGAAGCCGCAGCCGGGGCAGGAGGGGGTCGGCCCGCTCTCCGGCCGGGTGCTCTACCCCATGCTGGACGGCCAGGGCGAGAAGCTGCGGGACACGCTGAACGCGCTCTCCGGCGCGCTCAAGGTCGGCGTGGACAACAGGGACGCCGTCTCCACCATCATCATCAAGCTCAACGACCTGACCACGATGCTGGCCCAGAACGACCAGTCGGTGCGTGGTTTCAGCAGCCAGGTCACCCAGATGACCGGGCTGCTCGCCGAGCAGGCCCCCGGGTTGCAGGCCACGCTGCAGCAGCTGCAGGACTTCCTGGCCAACACCAGCGGGGTCTTCACCCAGTACCAGGACCAGCTGGAGGGCAGCCTCGTCGGGCTCACCAACGTCACCCAGCAGCTGCGCGACAACGCCGCCGGGCTGATCGAGGTGGTCGACGTCGCGCCCATGCTGCTGCAGAACATCGACATGACGATGAACCGCGAGCAGGGCTTCATCCGGCTGCACGGGCTGATCGGCACCGCGCTCTCCGGCGAGGTGATCAGCATCTTCTGCCAGCGCATCCAGATGCGCGCGGATGGCTGCCGGACCGGGAACATGCAGGACTTCGGCCCGGACTACGGGCTGACCGCCGCACTGCTCGGACTGACGAAATGACGCGCCGCATGATCGGAGTGCGCCGCACGGCGCTCGCCGTCACCGCCGCCGCGACGGTGGCGCTGCTCACCGGCTGCGGCATCTCGGTGGAGAACGTGCCGCTGCCCAAGCCGGGCGCCTCCGGCGACACCTACACCCTGCGCGCGGTCTTCGAGAACGCGCTGAACCTGCCGGACCAGGCCAAGGTGAAGATCGGCGGCTCGGACGTCGGGGTGGTCTCCGACATCTCGACCAAGAACTTCCAGGCCTTCGTCGACATGCAGATCCGCTCGGACATCGAGCTGCCCGAGGGCACCACCGCCGAGCTGCGCCAGGCCACCCCGCTCGGCGACGTCTTCGTCGCGGTCTCCAAACCGGTCGCGCCGCCCGGAACGCCGACCCTGAAGGACGGCGCCACGCTGCCGATCGAGGCCACATCGGCCGGCGCCACCGTTGAGGAGCTGCTCGTCTCGGTCTCCATGCTCTTCAACGGCGGCGGCATCGCCAGCCTGACCAGGCTCGGCACCGAGCTGGACTCCATCGTCGGCGGCCGCGGCGAGCAGCTGGCGCACCTGATCACCGAGATGACCGGTGTCGTCGGCAGCCTGAACGACAACAGCACGCGGATCGACAGCGTGCTCGGCGAGTTCGGCGCGCTCTCCAACACCCTGGAATCGCGCCGCGGCGAGCTGGGCCAGGTGGCGGACACACTGCCGCAGATGATCGGCGCCATCGCGGAGAACAACCGGGCGCTCGGCGACTTGCTACAGCGCATCGCGGTGACCAGCGCGGCGCTCGGCGACTACGCGAACACCTCCGGCGGCGACCTGGCCTCGCTGCTGGACAACCTGAGCAACCTGATGGACGCGCTCGCCGCCACCGGCGACGATTTCGGCGCCGCCATGGAGCAGCTGCACCTCATCGCGCCGAAGGTGGACGCCAGCTTCCGCGGCAAAACCCTCGCCGTCTTCGCCACCGTCTCCAACCTGGACATCGGGCTGCTCACCGACCCGCCGAACAGCAAGCTGCCGGACCAGACCGACCTGAACGATTTCGTCGGCAGCTTCATCCAGGTGCTGCAGGTGGTCCAGAGCCGGGTGAACGGAGCGCCGCGATGAACCTGCTGCGGAACAAACTGGTGCTCTCCGGGATCGGGCTGGTGCTCGTGCTGATCGCGGGCGCCACCTACCTCGCGATCGGCGTGATGCGGGTGAACCCGCTGCGCTCGGAGTACACCGTCACCGTCTACCTGGACCGCTCCGGCGGGTTGCAGCCGGGCAACGACGTCACGCTGCGCGGCTTCCGGATCGGCAAGGTCGAGGACATCACGCTCACCGACCGCGGCCAGCTGATCGCGGCGAAGGCGACCATCGACAGCCGGTACCCGATCCCGGTGGACACCGCCATCTCGGTGCAGGCGCTCTCCGGCGCGGGCGAGCAGTACATCGACTTCCGCCCGGCCACCGACTCCGGGCCCTACCTGGCCGACGGCGCCGAGATCCGCTTCGACCCGGAGAAGATCAAGACCCCGACTCCGGTGTGGCAGGTGCTGGACAACTCCAGCGCGCTCATCGCGCAGGTGGATCCGAAGAAGTTCGGCACCATCCTGGCCCAGCTCGACATCGCGCTCAGCGGCGGCCCCGACCAGCTGCGCGGCATGATCAACGGGCTCAGTTTGGCCGCGGCCGGGCTCGACTCGCTGCTGCCGCAGACCACCAACCTGATCGCCAACCTGCAGACCATCGCGGCGACCACCTCGAACGCGCAGCCGGACCTGGCCACGCTGACGGCGAACTCGGGCGAGCTCTTCACCCAGTTCAACAACGCCGACGCCGAGCTCAAGGCGCTGCTCGACCAGTCGCCGCAGTACTTCAGCGACCTCGGCGCGGTGCTCAGCGACACCACCGACCCGATCACCGGGCTGGCGACCAACTTCGTCGCGATCACCCGCGGTGCGCAGCTGCGCACCCCCGCGCTCAGCGCGCTCTTCCCGTCGCTCGCGCTCGGGCTGGACGCGCTCGGCGTGCCCGCGCACGACGGCGAGTTCCACACCATCGTCGACATCTGGCCCCGGCCGACCTGCTACTACCAGTCGGACTACCTCAAGCCGGAGATCATCGTCGACGACACCCTGCCGCGCTGGAACTACTGCGTGAACCCGCCGCCCGGCCAGCAGATCCGCGGCGCCGCCAACGCGCCGCGCCCGGATGTGCCGAACAACGGCGCCTACATCCCGCCGGGAGTCGATCCGAACGAGCGCACGCTCCCTCCCGTGCGCTGAGCGGGCATACTCGCGGCAGTACGACCGAAGCGGCGCGCCAGCGCCGGGAAAGCGCAGGACTGTATCGATGAGCACCGACGACGCCGGCTCCGACAAGACCACCGACGAGGCCGGGACCGGCACGGGTGACGGGGGCGTCGCCCTCGGCAAGTCCGGCGCGGCGACATCGGCGGCGGGCGAGCCGGGGTCGTCCCGGCTGCCCCTGATCGCCGCCTTCACCGCGGGCATCCTCGCGGTCGCCGCGGTGACCGCGGTCGTGGTGTTCTGGCGCCAGGCCGAGGAGCGCGGCGCCGAGCTGGACGCCGTCGCCGGGGCGAAGAGCGCCGCCTGCGACTTCGGCCGCGCGGTCTCCGAGTACGACTACGCCAAGGATCTCGGCACCTACTTCCAGACCGTGAAGGACGGCGCCACCGGCGACTTCCTGAAGGAGTTCTCCGACGCGCAGCAGGCGCTCACCGACGCCATGACCCAGGCCAAGGTCAAGTCCTGGACCGACGACGTGCAGTGCGGCTGGCAGTCCGGCGACGATTCCTCCGCCCAGGTGCTGGTGACGCTCACCCAGTACCGCACCAACTTCACCCAGCCCACCCCGGACCGGCAGTACGTGGTGGTCATCGCCGACCTGGAGAAGTCCGGCGACAAGTGGCTGGTCGGCAAGCTCGACTCGCCCATGCTCCGCGGCGCGGGCAGCGGCCTGCCCGGCGGTGCGGGCACCCCGGCCCCCGGCGGCGCCACCCCGGCACCCGCACCAACCCCGGGCGGCTAGCCAACTCGACCCGGGCGGGCCGAACTCGAGCCCGGGCTGAACTCGGGCCTGGGCCGAACTCGAGCCCGGGCCGAGCCGCCGGCGCCGCCGTCGGCTCGAACCCGGTGTGTTACGCCGTGGCACGGGCTCAGGTCAGCGACGGCACCGGGCGGTGGACTGCTCCGGCCGGAGCCGCCATCAACTCGAACGCCGTGCCGCGGGCTCAGAACAGGGTCAGCGACGGCACCGCCGCGGCAGGCTGCTCCGGCCGGACGACCTCCACCGGCTCGGCCGTGACCGCGGGAATCTCCGCGGTCACGGCATCGGCCACCGCCGCGGTGGCGGCGGCCTTGCGCGCCGCCTCCCCGGCCAGCGCGTCCGCCTGCTCGTTGTAGTAGTTGCCGACGTGGCCGCGCACCCAGCGGAAGCGCACCGGCCCCGGCCGGCCGGAGATGGCCCGGTCGATCTGCTTGACCAGCTCGGCGTTCTTCACCGCACCCCCGGTCGCGGTGCGCCAGCCGTTCACCCGCCAGGCGGAGATCCACTCCGAGGCGCACTTGATGGCGTAGAGCGAATCGCTCTCCAGCAGCAGCGGCTCCGGCCCGGGGTGCGCCACGATCGCCTCCAGGATGGCGCGCAGCTCGGCGATCTGATTCGTGCCCGTCGAGGCGCCGCCGCTCGCGGAGCCGCCGGTGTGGTTCACCCAGGCCCAGCCGACGGCGCCGCCCGGATTGCGCAGGCAGGACCCGTCGGTGCTCACGATGATCATGGCAGGCACCCTACGCAATCCGGCCGACAAGATCTGTTCCGTGAAATTCCTCGATCTCCCTTCGCAACTGGGCCTCGGTGCGGCGCAGCGCCGCCCTGACCGCTGATTCGACGGGCCGGGCCAGCAGCCTGGCGAGCCCGGTGGGGGTGGCGTAGCGCGCCTCCGAGGTGAGCACCGACCGGCCGTAGCCGAGCGGATCGAAATGTAGCGTGAGCGTGCCCGAGAGCCGGCCACGCAGGGTATAACCGATGACGACGTTGCGCCGGTAGTCGGTGATCTCGCACTCCAGCGTGGATCGCCAGGGACCGAGGCGGGTGTCGGTGCTGAACACCGCACCCCGCCCGCGGTCGAGCTCCCCGGCCGGTTCGAACCCCGCCACACCGAACATCCAGTCCGGGACGAAGCGATGGTTGTCGGCGTAGGTGAACGCGACGTCGACCGGAGCTCCCACGTCACTGGCGTACCTGATGTGGCCCATAGGCCCTCCCTGATCCACGGCTGCGGTCAAAAGTACTACAGCACTCCTCTTTATTCGAGGAATTCGCCGCGGGAATCCGGAGATCACGAACTGGGCGGTCGGCTCTTTTTCTGCTGGTCAGCGCCCCGGCGCCGGCGCGGAGGCGAGCGAATCGAGCTGGTCGACGATGTGCTCGGCGATCGGCACGGCCGAGGTCGCGGCCGGTGACGGGGCGTTGAAGACGTGCACCGAGCGGGCCGTCCGGCCGAGCAGGAAGTCGTGCACCAGGGTGCCGTCCGGCAGCACCGCCTGGGCCCGGATGCCCGCCGGGTGCGGTCGCAGGTCGGCGAGCTCGAGCTCGGGGCAGTAGCGCCTGCACTCGGCGAGGTACCCGCGCCGGAACATCGAATTGCGCAACTCGCGCGCCCCGGTGCGGACGTGTTCGCGGGCCAGCCGGTGGAAGCCGCGGTAGCCGAGCACCGCGCGCAGATCGCGCGGCTCGACCGACCACTTGCGGTACTTCTCCCTGGCCAGCCCGAGCACCGCGTTCGGGCCGACGGTCAGCTCGCCGTGGATGGTCGGGCTCAGGTGCACCCCGAGGAAGGGCAGCGCCGGGTCCGGGATCGGGTAGATCAGCGTGCGCACGAGCCGCGCGCGCTCGGTGGGCAGCCGGTAGTACTCGCCGCGGAACGGCACGATGCGGAAGTCGGCTGGCAGCCCGGCGATGCGCGCCAGCCGGTCGGCCTGCAGCCCGCCGCAGACCACCAGCCGCCGGGCCGTCCAGCTGCCGGAGGGGCCGGCCACGGTCACCCGCTCCGCGGTCTCGGCGATGGCCGTCACCGCCGCGCCGTACACCACCTCCGCGCCCGCGGCGACGGCCTCGGCCAGCAGCGCGCGGACGATGGCCGGGTAGTCCACGATGGCCGTGCTCGGCACGAAAAGCGCACCGACCCCGCGGATCCGGGGCTCCCGGCGGGCCAGCTCGGCGGCGTCGATCCGCTCCACCTCGACCCCGTTGTCGACCGAGCGCCGGTGCAGCGCCAGCATCCGCTCGTGCTCCACCGAATCCGTTGCCACCAGGAGCTTTCCGCACACCTCGACCGGAATACCCGCGGCGCGGGCGAATTCGACGGTCCAGCGCGCGCCGCGCGCGCACAGCTCCGCCTTGAGGCTGCCCGGCTCGTAGTAGATGCCGGAGTGCACGACGCCGCTGTTGTGCCCGGTCTGGTGCGTGGCCGCCGCCTGCTCCTTCTCCAGCAGCAGTAGCGACGCGCCCGGGTGCCGCCGCAGGATCCGGTGCGCCGTCGCCACGCCGACGATGCCCGCGCCGATCACGCAGAAGTCGTACTCGGCGGAGCGGGGCGCGGCGGTCATGGCTCCCAGCTCAGCAGATGCCGGGCGCCGCGGGCGCACCGGGGTCAGGTGGTGACGCGGGCGGGCACCTCGGTGCGCTCCAGCCGGAGATCGTGGTCGCCGAGCGTCGGATCACTGAACGTCACTGTGACCGAACCGCCGGTACCGACCTCCGTGCGCAGCGTCGTGACATCGCGCGGATCGACCCGGCCGCCGGTGAGCGCGGCGAAGGTGGCATTGGTGTCGACCGTGAGCGTCATGCCGCCGCTCGCCGACTCGCCGACGTGGGCCTCCAGGTAGGCGGAGCCGACCCGCACCGTGCGGTCGACGGCCGGCTCCGGAGCCGCGGGTGGCTCGGGCCGGAGCGCGGGCTGCACGACCTCAGCGGTCTCCACCGTCTCAGTGGTCTCAGTGGTCTCCGGCCGGGCGGTCACCGTGCCCGCGATCGCCGCGGTGTCCCTGCGCTCGAAGAGCGTGGAGCTGATGAACGGGCGGTTCGGCCCGGCGGGGCGGTGCACCGGCTGTGCCGCGGGCGCCTCCGGCCGGGCGGGGGCGGCTGCGATGGTGCCCGGGGTGCGATCGGGCAGGTTGTTCACCACGTAGGCGCCGGCGGCGGCGGTGAGCGCGATGCTCGCGGTGCCCGCGAGGACGATGGCGGTGGTGCGGGCGATGCCGCGGCGCGGGGTCACGGTCAGGATCTCCGGACCCGGCCGGGGTTCGCCCGGCCTCTGGTTCTCGGTCACGATGCGTTCCTCTCCCTGCGTACCGAACTCCCCTTCGGTTCTGTGTCGCGCCCGGCCCGCATCGTCGGAAGCCGGACGCGCGTCCAGGCTACGGAACCCGGACGGGGCGCGCACACCCCCAGCTGGGCGGGGGTATGCCTGCTCCATTGTGCGGGGCGCGGGTGCTCAGCGGGTTTCGATCATGCACAGGGCGGGTAAACCCTCGGCAGTCGGCGAGCGTCGTGCTCGACCCGCCTGCGGACTTCCGGCCAACGGTGTCCGGCCGTCGCCACGAACGGCGCACATCGACGTGACGCTCGCCGGCCCCCCCAGCGAATCCACAACGGCCGTGGGAATCCCCGTTGTGACTCAGCCGAACTGACCCTTCGCCCGCCCGGCCCCGCTCGGCCCGGCGAAGGCCTGCGCGATCGTCAGCCACTCCGCCGCATCGGCGCCTGTCACCCGGACCGCCAGGTCGTCCGGGTGCCTGCGCTGCGTCACCAGCAGGCAGAAGTCGAGCGCGGGGGCGGTGATCCGCTGCTCGGCGTCGGCCGGTCCCCAGCTCCAGAGCGCGCCGTCCGGCGCGGTCAGCTCGATCCGGAACTCGGCCGCCGGCGGGGTCCGGCCGTGCACGGTGTAGGCGAAGTCGCGGGTGCGGGCGCCGATGTGCGCCACCGCGCGCAGCCGGTGCGTCGGCTCCCTGGTGACGCCGAGCGCGTCCGCCACGTCCTGGCCGTGCGCCCACGTCTCCATCAGCCGGGCGGTAATCATCGACCCCGGCCGCATGGGCGGGCCGAACCACGGCACCTTCGCGCCCTCCGGCACCGCGCGCAGCGCCGCGACCAGGGCGGCACGGCCCTCGCGCCAGCGCCGCAGCAGTACCGCGGGCGGGGCGGCCGCCGCCTCCTCGGCGCCCTCGTCAACGAAGGTGGTGACGCGCGGGGCCGCCTCGATGAGCATGCGGGCGAAGCCGTCGGGGTCGGTAGCGGAGCGCGTGGCGACCCCGTCGGTCCAGGCCAGGTGGCCGATCTGGTGCGCGATGGTCCAGCCGGGGGCGGGGGTGGGACGCTGCCAGCCCGCCGGGTCGAGCGGCGCGACCAAGCGTTCCAGCTCGGCGGATTCGTCGGCGAAGTCGGCGAGCAGCGCGTCCAGGTCGGCCATGCGACCCAGCATCGCAGCGCCCGCCGGGAAAGACAAGCGCACGTGCTTGTTTATCTCACCAGCCGAACAGGATCAGGTGGATCGCGCCGACGCCGAGCCCGAGCACCGCGCCGTGCAGATACAGCAGCCAGGCATCCTGCTCCACCGAGGCGTAGAACATCTCCATGAACTCGCCCGGGCTCATCAGCACCAGCTTGCCCGCGGCGAACTCGTCGATCTTGTCCGCCTGCTCGCGGGCGAACTCCGCGTCCTCCACCAGCGTCGGCGCCAGCCCGACCGCCGCGCCCGCCGCGGTGACCTTGAGGTTGTCGAACTGCTTGCGCCCGAAGGCCGCGCGCACCACCGAGGTGGTGCGGCCGAGCTGCCGGTTGATCTCCTCGGCGATCAGCCGTTCCAGCAGCTGCCTCGTCTTGTCGCCGTTCGGGCCGTCCAGCAGCTCCGCGGAGAGGTTCGGCAGGGTGAGCACCTGGTAGGCCAGGATGTGCGCGAGGTCGACGGCGGCCTGCGGCTGCCGCTTGGCCAGCAGCGCCTGCCGCCACAGGTACCTGTAGCGCGGCTGCGGCTCGCCCGGCTCGAAGACCATCTTCACCGCGATCATGTTCACCAGGACCCCGATCGCGGCCGAGGCGAGCAGGACCACCGCCCAGGCCGGGATCGCGCTGATCACCGGCAGTGACCGGTGCAGGTGCAGGTAGAGCGCGAGCAGCAGCCCGAACGGCGCGCCGAGCAGCCCGATCTTCACCATGAAGCGCAGCTCCGGCGCGGCGATGGTGGTGGTCAGGTCCTTGAGGATGGTCGGGTTCTGCCGCAGGTAGCGGATGACGAAGCTCTTGATGTCGATCAGCTGGTCGACATTGTCGCCGAGCGATTCGAAGGCGCGCCTGCACAGCGCGGGCAGCTCCCGGTCCACCCGCTGGTAGAGCAGCTGCCTGACCGCGCGCGGCAGGCTGCGCCAGAGCTCGGGGTTCTCCCGCTCCATGAGCTCGTCGACCAGCGGCTCGACCTGTTCGCGCGCGAGCACCGCGATGTAATCGGCGATGCCGTCCAGGTCCAGTTCGCGGATGAAGTCCTTCGGGCTGCCGATCCGCATGATCGCCATGTCCACGCAGATGCTGGCCATCTTCTCCGCGCGGGCCGGGATGAAGCCCTGGAAGCCGAGCCGCTTGCCGTCGCCGGAGAAGGTCGGCAGCACCTGCACCCGGCGCGGGAAATAGGGGTAGAGCACCGAGAGCCCGGGGATCCGCACGCCGCGGAACTGCAGCGGCCAGAAGAGCATGATGACGCCGGTCCAGTTCGTCAGCCATCCGGCCAGCCCGGCGAAGATCGGGAAGGTGATCAGCTCGACCACGAATTTCGACTGCCCGGTGAGTTCTTCCCAGTCGATGAAGAGCCCGGAGGCGAGAGCAGTCACGCGCGATCCCCCTCGGTCCTGCCGGGTGGTGAGATGTCAGGGCCCCAACATTCTCATTGCGCTCGAACCGGTGTCAACGCGCCACGACACCGCCGGATGAAGGAGAACCCCCGTGCCGATGCAGACCATCGACATCGCCACCCCGGACGGCACCTCCGACGCGTTGTTCGTCCACCCCGGCTCCGGCACGCACCCCGCCGTGCTGCTCTTCCCGGATGCCTTCGGCCCGCGCCCCGCGCTCACCGAGCTCGCCGAGACCATTTCGGCGCGCGGCTACGCCGTGCTGCTGCCGAACCTCTTCTACCGGGCCGGGCGCGCGCCGGTGGTCGAGCTGCCCGACTTCGTCGGCCCGGAGAACCGGCACGCGGTCTTCGACAAGATCCGCCCGCTGATGGCGCGGCTCACCCCCGAGCTCGCGCTCCGCGACGCGGGCGCCTACCTGGACTGGCTGGCGGCCGCGCCCGAGGTCGCCGACGGCGGGGTCGGGCTCACCGGCTACTGCATGGGCGCCGCGCTGGTGCTGCGCACCGCCGCCGCCTACCCGGAGCGCGTCGCCGCCGGGGCCGGATTCCACGGCGGCAGGCTGGCGAGCGACGCCGCCGACAGCCCGCACCTGGACGCCGACCGGATCACCGCCGAGCTGTACTTCGGCCACGCCGACGCCGACCCCTCGCTCCCCCCGGAGCAGATCGAGCGGCTGAACAAGGCGCTGGACTCGGCCGGGGTGCGCTACCGGGCCGAGGTCTACGCGGGCGCCGCGCACGGCTTCACCCAGCGCGATCTGGCCAGCTACGACGCCGAGGCGGATGCCAGGCACCTGCGCGAACTCGGGGCACTGCTGGACCGCGCACTGGGGTGAGTTCAGCGCCGGACTTCGCCCTCGGCGAACACCGGATCGGTGCGGAACAAAGGTCCGGCCCCCTGGGTTGAGTGGGCATAGCTCAACTTTCAGAAGGGTCGATATCGTGACTACACCTCGGAACCTGCCGGTGCTGTTCCTGACCGATCCGATCGTGCTGCCGGGCATGGTCGTGCCCATCGAACTGGACGAATCGGCGCAGGCGGCGATCGATGCCGCCCGTGCCGCGAAGGAAGGCCAGGTGCTGGTGGCACCGCGGCTGGACGAGGGGTACGCGACGTACGGCGTCGTGGCCACCGTCGAACAGGTCGGCCGGTTGCGCGGGGGCGCGCCCGCCGCGGTGCTGAAGGCCGAGCGCCGGGCCCGGATCGGGCACGGGGTGACCGGGCCGGGCGCCGCGCTCTGGGTGGAGGCCGAGCCGGTGGAGCTCCCACCGGCGGACGGGCGCACCAGGGAACTGGCCGACGAATACAAGAAGCTCGTGGTCTCGGTGCTACAGCGGCGTGAGGCCTGGCAGATCATCGACGCGGTGAACCAGCTGGCCGAGCCGTCCGAGATCGCCGACACCGCGGGCTACGCCTCCTACCTGACCGGCGAGCAGAAGCGCGAGATGCTGGAGACCCCGGACCCGGCCGCCCGGCTGACCAGGCTCATCGAGTGGACCCGCGCGCACATCGCCGAGGCCGAGGTCACCGAGAAGATCGGTGACGAGGTCAGGGAGAACCTGGAGAAGACGCAGCGCGAGTTCCTGCTGCGCCAGCAGTTGAACGCCATCCGCAAGGAGCTGGGCGAGGACGAGCCGGACGGCGCGGACGACTACCGCACCCGGGTCGAGGGGGCCGAGCTCCCGGACGAGGTGCGCGCGGCCGCGCTGCGCGAGGTCGGCAGGCTGGAGCGGGCCGGCGACCAGAGCCCGGAGTCGGGCTGGATCCGCACCTGGCTGGACACCGTGCTCGAGCTGCCGTGGACCGCGCGGACCACCGACAACACCGACGTCACCGCGGCCCGCGCGGTGCTGGACGCCGACCACCACGGCCTGGACGAGGTCAAGGACCGGATGGTGGAGTACCTGGCGGTCCGGGCCAGGCGCGCCGCGCGCGGCCTCGAGGTGGTCGGCGGCCGCGGCTCCGGCGCGGTGCTCGTGCTGGTCGGCCCGCCCGGCGTCGGCAAGACCTCGCTCGGCGAGTCGGTGGCGCGGGCGCTGGGCCGGAAGTTCGTCCGGGTCGCGCTCGGCGGGGTCAGGGACGAGGCCGAGATCCGCGGGCACCGGCGCACCTACGTCGGCGCGCTGCCCGGCCGGATCGTGCGCGCCATGAAGGAGGCCGGGTCGATGAACCCGGTGGTGCTGCTCGACGAGATCGACAAGGTCGGCTCGGACTACCGGGGCGACCCGGCGGCCGCGCTGCTCGAGGTGCTCGACCCGGCGCAGAACCACACCTTCCGCGACCACTACCTCGACCTCGATCTCGACCTCTCCGACGTGCTGTTCGTGGCGACGGCCAATGTCATGGACACCATCCCCGGCCCGCTGCTCGACCGCATGGAGCTGATCACGGTCGACGGTTACACCGAGGACGACAAGGTCGCCATCGCGCGCGACTTCCTGGTGCCCCGGCAGCTGGAGCGCAACGCCCTGACCGGTGACGAGGTGACCGTCACCGACGCGGCGCTGCGCGAGATGGCGGCGAACTACACCCGCGAGGCAGGCGTCCGCCAGCTGGAGCGGCTGATCGCGAAGGGGCTGCGCAAGGCGGCCACCAAGCTCTCGGCCGACGGCTCCGGGCCGCTGACCATCGGGCTCGGCGAGCTGAAGGAGTACCTGGGCAGGCCGCGCTTCACCCCGGACTCCATGGAGCGCACCTCGGTGCCGGGCGTGGCGACCGGGCTCGCGGTCACCGGCGCGGGCGGCGACGTGCTCTACATCGAGGCCAACTCGGCCGAGGGCGAGCGCTCGCTGACACTGACCGGGCAGCTGGGCGACGTCATGAAGGAATCCGCGCAGATCGCGCTGACCTACGTGCGCTCGCACCTGGCCGAGATCGGGATCGAGCCCGCGGTGCTGGACCGCAACATCCACATCCACTTCCCGGCGGGCGCGGTGCCGAAGGACGGGCCGTCGGCGGGCGTCACCATGGTGACGGCGCTGGTCTCGCTGGCGCTGGGCCGGAATGTGCGCGGTGACGTCGGGATGACCGGCGAGGTCACGCTGAACGGCCGGGTGCTGCCGATCGGCGGCGTGAAGCAGAAGCTGCTCGCCGCGCAGCGGGCGGGGTTGAAGACGGTCTTCATCCCGGCGCGCAACGAGCCCGACCTGGACGAGGTCCCCGCCGACGTGCTCGAGGCGCTGGATGTGCGCCCGGTCGCGGACGTGGCGGAGATCCTCGGCTACGCCATCGAGCCGGTCGCCGAACCGGCGCTGGACGGTCCGGCCTTCGCCGCCACCGCCTGATATCGCGACCGGGACCGGGCCACCCCTCGTGGCCCGGTCCCGGTGCGTTTGCGGCACTGGTCCCCGACGCGGGCCCGGTGGATCGCGCGCCCTCGACCGGCCCGGAACCCGTGCCGCTCAGCCCAGTTCGCGCTCGACCACCCTGGTCGTTCCCTGCGCGACCGCGCAGAGCACCGGCTCGCCAGCCCCGTCCTCGCTGAGGATTTCGCAGTGCACCACCGCCTGCCGCCGGGTCGCCCCGGTGACCTTGGCCTCGGCGCGCAGCCGGGTCCCGGCCGCCGGGCGCAGGTAGGTGATGCTGAACCCGCCGGTCAGCACATTCGACCCGAGCACGGTGCCCGCCGCGAAGGTCAGCGCGTTGTCAGCCAGGTACGCGAGTACCCCGCCGTGTACGAAGCCGAACTGCTGCCCGAGCTCGGGGCGGATCGGGATGGCGAGGCTGGCGACGCCGTCGCCGAAGGCGAGCAGTTCGGTGCCGATGAGCTGCGCGAACGGCTGGCGGTCCAGCACCTCGCGGGCGGAGGCGGTATCGAGTACGACCATGGTTGCTCCGATCAATCCGGGTTCTGCAGGGTGAGCCAGGCGGCGGCCGCGAGTTCGCCGGCGACCTCCGCCGGCGGCCGCCGGACGGCCCCGGCCAGCCAGTTCCGCGCGTATTCCTGGGCGGCGCCGAGCCAGAGCGCGTAGAGCAGGTCGAACTCCAGCT
This sequence comes from Nocardia asteroides, assembly GCF_021183625.1. Lineage (NCBI taxonomy): Bacteria > Bacillati > Actinomycetota > Actinomycetes > Mycobacteriales > Nocardiaceae > Nocardia > Nocardia asteroides. Next base: position 3,854,555 of record NZ_CP089214.1, on the reverse strand, counting down.
CGCGGACCGCCCCGTACCCGGCGTGCGTGCGCCACCAGCGGAAGACATCGACCAGGAACTCCCGATTGCCCTCCTGTTCCCGCACCCCCGGGGGCGCCGCGCCGAACAGCACCGTCGCCCGCGCCGGCTGCTCGGTGACCCACTCCAGGTGCGCGCGCACCCCGGCGGTGACCCCGCCGCGCGCGTCCGCGCTCGCCAGCACCGCCTGCCGGAATCGTGCCTGGAAATCGGTGAGCGCGGTGCTCCAGACCTGCCGGTAGAGCTCGGCCTTGTCCGGGAAGTGGTGGTACAGCGCGCCGACGCTGGCCCCCGCCGCCTCCCGGATCTGGGCCAGCGTCGTCTCCAGCACGCCCCGCTCGGCGAACTGCTGCTCCGCGGCCAGCAGCAACCGATCCCGAATCCGCACGGACAGAATAATATTCTGTCCGACCCGGAAACGTCAGGTGTGCGGTAAGACGGGGTGGTGGCCCGATGGCTGTTGCACGTCGACCTCGATCAGTTCCAGGCGGCGGTGGAGTTCCGCCGCCACCCGGAGCTGCGCGGACTGCCGGTGATCGTCGGCGGCAACGGCGACCCGGACGAGCCGCGCAAGGTGGTCACCTGCGCCTCGTACCCGGCGCGGGTCTTCGGCGTCCGGGCCGGGATGGCGCTGCGCAGCGCTCGGCGCAAGTGCCCGGCCGGCGTCTTCCTCGCGCTCGACCCGCCCGCCTACGACGAGGCATCCGACGAGGTCATGGCGGTGCTGCGCGGCTTCCCCGGCCGAGTCGAGGTCTGGGGCTGGGACGAGGCGTTCCTCGCCGCCGACACCGACGACCCGGAGGCGCTCGCCGCCGCGATCCGCGCCGCCATCGCCGAACTCGAGCTCGGCTGCTCGATCGGGATCGGCGACAACAAGCTCACCGCCAAGCTCGCCACCGGCTTCGCCAAGTCGATCGGCAAGGCGTCGGCGGCCAACCCCGGCGCCGAGCCGGAGCACCGCGCAGGCGCCGCCACCGGCACCTTCCGGCTCACCGCCGCGAACTGGGTCGAGGTCATGGGCCCGCGCCCAACCGACGCGCTCTGGGGCGTCGGCCGCCGGATCGCGGCGCGGATGGCCGCGCTCGGCATCGACACGGTCGCCGAGCTCATGGCCGCCGACCGGGACCGGCTGGCCGCCGAGTTCGGCCCGAACACCGGCCCCTACCTGCTGGCACTCGGCCACGGCCGGGGCGACACCGAGGTCAGCACCGAGCCGAGGGCCGCGGTCGGGCGCAGCAGATCCCAGACCTTCCCGACCGACCTGACCGATCCCGCGGAGATCCGCGCCCAGGTCGCGCGGCTCGCCACCGAGCTGGCCGAGGAGCTGGCGGCGGCGGGCCGGGTCAGCACCAGGGTCTCGGTCACCGTGCGCACCAGCAGCTTCTTCACCCGCAGCAAACAGCGCAGACTCGCGGCGCCGAGCGCCGATGTCGCGCTCATCGCGGAGACCGCGGTGGCGGTGCTGGACCGGTTCGAGCTGGACCGCCCGGTGCGGCTGCTCGGGGTGCGCCTGGAACTCGTTCCCGAGTGAGCCCCTCGTATGCTTCCGCCATGACCTTCTCGGCGATGGTGGCCAACGCTTCGGACGGTGCGATCGTCCTCTCCAGGGAGGAGGTCGGCGACGACTTCCTCGGGGACGGCGAGGTGACGATCGAGGTGCACTACTCGAGCGCCAACTACAAGGACGCCCTCGCCATCACGCCGCGCGGCGGGGTGGTGCGGCAGTACCCGATCGTGCCGGGGATCGACCTGGCCGGCGAGGTCGTCGCCTCCGACGACGATGCCTTCGCCCCCGGCGACCAGGTAATCGCGCACGGCTACGAGCTCGGCGTCTCGCGCAACGGCGGCTTCGCCCAGCTGGCCAGGGTGCCCGCCGACTGGGTCGTCAAGCTGGACGGGCTGAGCACGCGGGACGCCGCCGCCATCGGCACCGCGGGCTTCACCGCCGCGCTCAGCGTGCGCGCCCTGCTCGACAGGGGCCTCACCCCGGACGACGGCGCGGTGCTGGTCACCGGCGCCACCGGCGGGGTCGGCGGGGTCGCAATCGACATCCTGTCCGGGCTCGGCTTCGAGGTCATCGCCTCGACCGGCAAGACCGACGCCGACGACCTGCTCGCCGAGCTCGGCGCGAACGAGGTGATCGGCAGGCTGCCCGAGGACCCCGAGGCCAAGCCGCGCCCGCTCACCTCGGCGCGCTGGGCGGGGGCCGTCGACAGCGTCGGCGGCGCCTCGCTCGCCTACATCCTGAGCGCCATCGGGTACGGCGGCGCGGTCGCGGCCAGCGGGCTGACCGGCGGGCCGGGCGTGCCGACCACGGTCATGCCCTTCATCCTGCGGGCCGTCTCGCTGCTCGGCATCGACTCGGTGAACCTGCCGATCGAGCAGCGCCGGGAGATCTGGGCCCAGCTCGGCGGTGAACTCCGCCCGCGACATCTGACCGCGTTCACCAACTTCGCCCCCATCACCGACGCCGAACAGGTCCTCCACTCGATCCACGACGGAACCCACCGCGGCCGTACCGTCTTCGGCATCGACTTCTAGGCGACGCTCACCGGCTCGTCGGCGAACTGGGTGCGGTACAGCTCGGCATAGCGCCCCTCGGCGGCCAGCAGTTGCTGATGGGTTCCGCGTTCGGCCACCCGCCCGTGCTCGAGCACCACGATCTCGTCGGCGGCGCGGATGGTGGAGAGCCGGTGCGCGATCACGATCGCGGTGCGCCCCTGGAGCGCCTCGGTCAGCGCCTCCTGGACGGCCGCCTCCGAGGTGGAGTCCAGCGAGGCGGTGGCCTCGTCCAGGATCACCACCCGCGGCTGCTTGAGCAGCAGCCGGGCGATGGTGAGGCGCTGCCGCTCGCCGCCGGAGAGCCGGTACCCGCGCTCGCCGACCACCGTGTCCAGCCGGTCCGGCAGCGACTCAACCAGCTCCAGCAGCCGGGCCCTGGTCAACGCCGACCACAGCTCGTCCTCGCTCGCCTCCGGCCTGGCCAGCAGCAGGTTGGCCCGGATGGTCTCGTGGAACAGGTGGCCGTCCTGGGTCACCAGCCCGACGGTGTCCCGGATCGAGGTGGCGCTCAGCTCCCTGATATCGACCCCGTTCAGCCGAACCGCGCCGGAATCCACGTCGTAGAGCCGCGAAACCAGCTGCGCGATCGTCGACTTACCCGCCCCCGACGAGCCGACCAGCGCGACCATCCGCCCCGGATCGGCGCGCAGCGAGACCCCGTGCAGCACCGGGACGCCGCCCCTGGTGTCCAGCGTCGCCACCTCCTCCAGCGAGGCCAGCGACACCTTGTCCGCGGACGGGTAGCCGAACCCGACCCCGTCCAGCTCCACCGCGACCGGCCCGTCGGGCACCGGCACCGCGTTCGGCGCGTCCTCGATCAGCGGCGTCATGTCCAGCACCTCGAAGACCCGCTCGAAGCTCACCAGCGCGGACATGATCTCCATCCGCGCGCTGGCCAGCGCGGTGAGCGGCGAGTAGAGCCGGGTCAGCAGCAGCGAGAGCGCGACCACCGCGCCCGCGTCCAGCTGCCCGCGCAGCGCGTACCAGCCGCCGAGCCCGTAGACCAGCGCGACCGCCAGCGCCGAGACCAGGGTGAGCGCGGTGACGAAGACGGTCTGCAGCATCGCCGTGCGCACCCCGATATCGCGCACCCGCCGCGCCCGCGTCGCGAACTCCGCCGACTCCTGCTCCGGCCGCCCGAACAGCTTGACCAGCGTCGCCCCCGGCGCCGAGAACCGCTCCGTCATCTGGGTGCTCATCGAGGCGTTCAGATCCGCGGCCTCGCGCTGGATCCCGGCCAGCTTGGTGCCCATCCGGCGCGCGGGCAGCACGAACACCGGGAGCAGCAGCAGCGCGAGCAGCGTGATCTGCCAGGAGATCCCGATCATCACCACCAGCGTGAGCCCGAGCGTCACCAGGTTGGTGACCACGCCGGAGAGGGTGTCGCTGAACGCCCGCTGCGCGCCGATCACGTCGTTGTTCAACCGGCTCACCAGCGCGCCGGTGCGGGTGCGGGTGAAGAAGGCGACCGGCATCTTCTGCACGTGGTCGAAGACGGCGGTCCGCAGATCCAGGATCAACCCCTCGCCGATCCCGGCCGAGAGCCGCCGTACCACCAGCCCGAGCCCGGCATCGACCACCGCCAGCCCGCCGATCACCAGCGCCAGCGTGACCACGACCCGCGCCGCCGCCCCGCCGACGATGTCGTTCACCACCCGCCCGGCCAGCACCGGCGTCGCCACCGAGATCAGCGCCGAGAGCACGCTGAACCCGAGGAACAGCCCGATCGTCCGCCGGTGCGGCGTGGCGAACCGCAGAATGCGCGCCGCCGTCGCCCGCCGGAACGGCCGCCGCTCGTCCGGCGCGCTCAGCTGCCGATACATCTGACTCCACGCTACGGATTCGATGCTCATCCGATCACTCCTCTCGCACTCGGAGCCCATTGGACCCCGAGCCACCGACACTAAGACCTCAACAAAGGTTGAGCGCAAGCTGTTTTCGGCCGGGCCTACCCTGGTGCAGGTGAAAGGACGGCCGGACGAGCCCGAACTCATCGCTCGGGCGCTTGGTGCGCGGGTGCGCGGCGAGGTGGACGGGTCGGCGCGGCGGCGGGCGGAGTACTCGTCGGACGCCTCGAACTACCGGGTGCCGCCGACGGCCGTCGTGTTCCCCCGGGACGACGCGGACGTGGCGGCGGCGCTGGCGTTCGCCACCGAGCACGGGCTGCCGCTGACGGCGCGCGGCGCGGGGACGTCGGTGGCCGGGAACGCGGTCGGCACCGGGCTGGTGCTGGACTTCAGCAGGCACATGCACGCGATCGGGCCGATCGACCCGGACGGCGGGCGGGTCACGGTGCAGCCGGGCGTGGTGCTCGCCCGGCTGCAGCGCGCGGCCGCGCGGCACGGCCTCCGCTTCGGCCCCGACCCCTCCACACAGAGCCGCTGCACGCTCGGCGGCATGATCGGCAACAATGCCTGCGGGCCGCGCGCGGTGGCCTGGGGCCGCACCGCCGACAACGTGCGCACGCTGCGGATTCTGGACGGCACCGGCACCGAGCGGCTGCTCGGCACCGACCTCGCCGTACTCCCCGGGCTGCCGGAGTTCACCCGCGCGCAGCTGGCGCTGCTGCGCACCGATCTGGGCCGCTTCGACCGTCAGGCCTCGGGGTACGGGCTGGAACACCTGCTCCCGGAGCGGGGTTCGGCGGTCGCGCGGGCCTTCGTCGGCAGCGAGGGCACCTGCGGAGTCCTGCTCGACGCCACCGTCGAGCTGGTCCCGCTGCCGGGCGCGACCGTGCTCACCGTGCTCGGCTACCCGGACATGGCCACCGCCGCCGACGACATCGCCGCGGTGCTCGCGGTCCGGCCGACGGCGGTCGAGGGGATCGACGCCAGGCTGGTCGAGGTGGTCCGCGCCGAGCGCGGCGCCGTGCCCGAGCTGCCGCGCGGCGCCGCCTGGCTCTTCGTCGAGACCAGTGGCGACAGCGCGGATTCCGCCCACGAAGCCGCGCGCGAACTCTGCCTGACCGCGGGCGCCGTCGACAGCAGGATCGTCACCGACCGCGCCGCCACCGCCGCGCTCTGGCGGATCCGCGCCGACGGCGCCGGGCTTGCCGGCCGCTCCCCCGACGGCAAACCGGCCTGGCCCGGCTGGGAGGACGCCGCCGTCCCGCCCGAGCGGCTCGGCGCCTACCTGCGCGAATTCGGTGCGCTCACCGCCGAGCACGGCGTGGACGGGCTGCTCTACGGGCACATCGGCGACGGCTGCATCCACGTCCGGCTGGACCTGCCGATCGTCGGGGCGCCGCGCCGCTTCCGCGCCTTCCTGCTCGACGCCGCCGATCTGGTTGTCCGGCACGGCGGCTCGCTCTCCGGTGAGCACGGCGACGGCCGGGCCCGCTCGGAGCTGCTCGCGCGCATGTACTCCCCCGCCGTGCTCGCGGCATTCGGCGAGTTCAAAGCACTTTTCGACCCGGGCGGGGTGCTCAATCCCGGAGTGCTGGTCGCGCCGAGCCCGATCGACGCCGACCTGCGAGTGGCCGGTCTCCCGCCGGTGCCGACGCGCGGGATCGCGCTCCCGGGTGACGGCGGCGACCTGTCCACCGCCGTGCACCGCTGCGTCGGGGTCGGCTCGTGCCGCGCGGACTCCGGCGGCTTCATGTGCCCCTCGTTCCGCGCCACCGCGGACGAGAAGGACAGCACCCGGGGCCGGGCCAGGGTGCTGCAGGAGGTGGTGCGCGGCGCGCTCCCGATCACCGGCCCCGAGGTGCACGCGTCACTCGACCTGTGCCTCTCCTGCCGCGCCTGCGCGACCGACTGCCCGGCCGGGGTGGACATGGCTACCTACAAATCCGAGGTTCTATACCGCAGGTACCAGGGGAAACTGCGCCCGATCGACCACTACACGCTGGGCGGGCTGCCGCGCTGGCTGGCACTCGCGAGCCGCGTGCCGCGGCTGGCGAACGCCCTCGCCCGCGTCGGCCCGCTGCGCCGAATCGGCCTGCGCGCGGCCGGTATCGACCCGCGCCGCCGGGTTCCCGCGCTGGCCGAGCACCGGGTGGAGCGCGCACGCCGGGTCACCGGCACCGGCCCCGAGGTACTGCTCTGGATCGACACCTTCACCGACGCCTTCGACCCGGCCATCGCCACCGCCGCCATCGGCCTGCTGGAATCGCTCGGCTACCGGGTCCGGCTGCCGGAACGTCGGGTCTGCTGCGGGCTGACCTGGATCACCACGGGTCAGCTCGACACCGCCCGCACCCGGCTCCGAGCCGCGCTCGACGAACTGGACACCCACATCCGGGCGGGCGGCCGGGTGGTCGGGCTGGAGCCATCCTGCACCGCCGCACTCCGCGCCGACCTCCCGGAACTCCTCCCGGACGACCCGCGCTCGGCCCCCACCGCGGCCGCGGTGCGCACCCTCGCCGAATTCCTGCTCGCGCACCCGGATTGGACCCCGCCGCGCCGAGACGGCCGGACGGTCGTGGTGCAACCGCACTGTCACCAGTACGCGACGGCGGGCTTCTCGGCAGATCGCCAGATATTAGCTGCAATGGGCGTTCGGCTGCACGAGATCAGCGGTTGCTGCGGCCTCGCGGGCAACTTCGGAATGCGGGCCGGACATTTCGACATTTCCGTGGCAATCGCCGGAAATGGATTGCTCCCAGCCCTGGAGGCTGCTCCGGCGGACGCGATCCTGCTCGCCGACGGCTTCTCCTGCCGGACCCAGGCCGCGGAGCTTGCGGGGCACGAAGCCCGCCATTTGGCCCAGTTTCTCTGGGAAGACTGAGCGCGGCGCCGGCCCCCCGCTGCGGTGGGGGGCCGACGCCGTTCTCAGCTCCCGAAGGGAAGCGTGCCGGGCTGAATGTGATAGCCGGAGCTGCCGGCGGCGAAGCCGCCGACCCCGTCGAGCAGGAAATTGAGCAGGTTCGTGAGCATCGCGCATCACCCTTCGTGAACCGACTGCCGGCAGTTTGCCGATCACGTCGATATCGTCGAGGTCACAGGTGGTGTTACCGATCGGCGCGAATTCGGCAACAGATCACAGGGTGATCACCGCGCGCCGGGGCCGGTCGCCTTGCCGAGCAGCGCGACCAGCCGCCGCACCTCGGCGTCGGTCAGCGCCGTTCCGGGGAAGAAGACCTGCCGGTTGACCAGCCCGTCCAGCGTGATGACGCAGAGCTCGGCGGCCGAGGTGGTCATCTCCAGCCCGGAGTCGGCCAGCCCCTGCCTGACCAGCGAGACGAAGGCGGCGCGGTTGTCGTCGAAGTGCCTGCTCAGCTCCTCGTCGGTGCGCGCCTCGGCGAGCAGGTGGTGCCTGGCGACCACCCGGTACCTGGCCTCCGGGGCGGTCATCTCGGTGATCACGGCGACCGCGACGGCGAAGAGCGCGCGCGGGTGCGGCTCCCAGAAGTGCCTGGCCGCGATCCGCATGTCCTGGGCGAAGAGCTCGTCGGCCGCCATCTGCAGCAGCCGCAGCCGATTCGGCGCGTGGTAGTTGACCGATCCGGGCGGAAGTTCGGCGGCGGCGTCGACATTGCGATGGGTCAATTTTCGCGGGCCCTGCTCGCCGAGCACGCGCAATGCGGCCTCGGCGATTCGCGCACGCCGGTCTGCGGAGTCCTGGCGTGGCCGTCGAGCGGAAACCATGATTCCGGAATTTACCCCGCGCTGTCGGCTTCCACAGATGTCCGGAGCGACCCGGCGGAGCGCCCTCGCGCCCGGTGCCCGGGTACGGCGGCAGGCGTGCTCGGAGCGGGCCGCGCGGACGCCGTCACGCCGGGCCGCGCACAATGGTCCGGTGCGACGGCAGGCCGGGGTGACCAGGGGTGATCATCGTCGCGCACCCGCCACGGCGACCGGAACCACCCGGACCCTGACCACCGACCGCCCGTTCGACCTCACCACCACCCTCGCCCCCCTCTCCCGCGGCGCCGGCGACCCCTGCCACCGCACCGCACCGGACGGCGCGCACTGGCACGCCTCCCGCCTCCCGACCGGCCCGGTCACCTACCGCCTCCAGCAGGCGGGCCGCACCGGCGTGCGGGCGACGGCGTGGGGACCAGGGGCCGACGAGTTCCTGACCGGGCTCGAGCGCATGCTCTGCCTGGACGAGTGCGTCGACGCCTTCACCCCGGAGCACCCCAAGATCGCCGAGGCGCACCGCCGCCACCCCGGCCTGCGCATGCTCCGCACCGGCCTGGTCTTCGAGGCGCTGGTCCCGGCGATCCTGGAGCAGAAGGTGCACACCATCTCCGCCCGCCGCTCCTGGTGCGCCCTGGTCCGCCGCTACGGCGAGCCCGCACCCGGCCCCGGCGGCCTCACGCTCCCGCCCGCACCGGAGACCTGGCAGCACATCCCGTCCTGGGCCTACCACCGGGCCAATGTCGGGCCGCAGCGCTCGGCCACCATCGTCCGCGCCGCCCGCTCCGCCGCCGCCATCGACCGCACCGCCGCCCTCGACCCCGCCGCGGCGGGCGAGCGGCTGCGCAGCGTCCCCGGAATCGGCGTCTGGACCGTCGCCGAGGTCGCCCAGCGCGCCTACGGCGACCCGGACGCGATCTCGGTCGGCGACTACCACCTCGCCGCCGTCGTCGGCTGGACCCTGCTCGGCCGCCCGCTCGACGACGCGGGCATGGTCGAGTACCTCGAACCGCTACGCCCGCACCGCTACCGCGCGGTCCGGCTGCTGGAGATCAGCGGCCAGGCGCACCGCCCCAAGTTCGCCCCGCGCACCCCGCTCACCGACCACACCTGGCACTAGGAGGGAAGGGCGCGGGCGTCGAGGACGCAGCGCCCGGCCTCGACCAGGGTGCGCCGCGCCCGCCTGCGGGCCAGGCACTCGTCGACGGTGCAGTCCAGGTGCAGCTGCATGGCGGTGTGCGCCTGCTCCGGCGTCAGCGGGCCGGGGTCGGCGGCGCAGGCGTAGAGAGCCGCGAGGCGCAGATTGAACTCGGTCAACGACACGGTCACCTCCGGTTCTAGGGGGCACGGCACACATCCAGCACACCAGGGGAATGCCGTGTAGATGCCGGATATCGACCTACTGTGGCGGTATTCCGCGAATTCCCAGCACGGAATCCGCTCCGAAGGGGAAAAATATCCGTAGTGGACGAGGGTCCCGGGGCACTGCCGAGATGCGACAAGCACGGAACGGAGTGTGTGGGGTGGCGACGAGACCGGCGGGGGTGGGGCGCGCGGAGCGGTATCCGGCGCCGGAACGGGTGGTTGCGCAGCACGATTCGTCGACGCTGCCGCGCAGGCAGCTCGGCAGGCACCTGCGCGAGTGGCGCACGCGGGCGGGGCTGACCATCGCCGAGGCGGCGCGGCTGATGGAGTGGGGGGCGACCACGCTGCAGCGGCTGGAGAAGGGGCAGGCCGACCGGATCCGCACCATCGACGTGCGCGAGCTGTGCCGGGTCTACGGCATCCCGGACGAGATCGCCTTCGGGCTGGAGGGGCTGGCCAGGCAGACCGCGGACACGCACTGGTGGCACGCCTTCGGCGAGCTCATCCCGGAGCACTTCGAGGTGTACCGCGGGGTGGAGGCATCGGCGCGGCACCTCAGCACGTACCAGCCGGATCTGGTGCCCGTGCTCTTCCGCACCGCGGAGTACCTGCGCGCGCTGGCTGGCGGCGCCGAGGAGAGGGTGCAGCGCACGCTGCGCGGGCAGAGCCTGATCACCAGGAAGTCGCTGCCCGCGACGGTCGACGCGGTGCTGCACGAGTCGGTGCTGCGCAGGCTGGTCGGCGGGCCGCGGGTGATGGCCGCCCAGCTGCGGCACCTGGCCGACCTCAGCACGAGGGGCAATGTCCGGCTGCGGGTGCTCCCGTTCGCGGCGGGGGCGCCGGTCGGCGGGACGGTCGCGCCGTTCACCGTGCTCGATTTCGGCGCGGACCGCAGGGGCAGGTCGATCGAGCCGCCGGTGGTGTACACCGAAGGGCTCACCGGCGGACTGTATCTGGAGGCCGAGCGCGACGTCCGGCGGTACGATGCGGCGCACGAGTGCCTGCGCGGCTCGGCGCTCGACATCCCATCCAGCCGGAACCTGCTGCGGCGGGTAGCGAAGGAGTACGCGGCATGAGCATCGGCGAGGGCGCGCAGGTCGACATCACGGGCGCGCGGTGGCAGTCGGCCTCCGGCACGACGCCGGAGAGCGAAGCCGTCGTCGAGGTGGCGTTCCTGGCCGAGGGGCACGTCGCGCTGCGCGACGGCCGCGACCCGGACGGCTCGGTGCTGATCTTCACCCCGGGCGAGTGGGACGCCTTCACCGCGGGCGTGCAGGACGGGGAGTTCGACCCGCCGAGCTGACTTCGCCGGTTTGCCCGGAAAGCCGTTCGGGTACACCTCTCTTCATGGACCGTGGGTTGAAGAATTCCCCACCCCGGTACCGGACGCCGCATCCCCGTTACTGGGTGGAGTGGTTGATCGTGGGACTGCTGGTGGCGGTGGCATCGGTGGGCGTATTCGTGCTCACCGGTTCGTGGCTCTCCGCACTCCTCGTCGGTGCGCTGGTGTGGGCGGTGGCCGTCGGGGTGGTCGCGCTGCTGTAGCGCGACCACCCCGTGCTCAGCGGCGGAAGAGCTTGTTCCCGAGCCAGACGATCGGGTCGTACCGCCGGTCGACCACCCGCTCCTTCATCGGGATGAGCGCGTTGTCGGTGATCGCGATGTGCTCCGGGCACACCTCGGAGCAGCACTTGGTGATGTTGCAGTACCCGAGGCCGTGCTCCTCCTGGGCCAGATCCCGCCGGTCGGCGACGTCCAGCGGGTGCATCTCCAGCTCCGCGATCCGCATGAGGTAGCGCGGCCCGGCGAACGCCTCCTTGTTCTCCTCGTGGTCACGCACCACGTGGCAGGTGTTCTGACAGAGGAAGCACTCGATGCACTTGCGGAACTCCTGCGAGCGCTCGACATCCACCTGCTTCATCCGGTAGTCGCCCGGCTTCAGATCCGCCGGCGGCGTGAACGAGGGGATCTGCCTGGCCTTCTCGTAGTTGAAGGAGACATCGGTGACCAGGTCCTTGATCACCGGGAAGGTGCGCATCGGGGTCACGGTGATGACCTCGTCCTCGGTGAAGGTCGACATCCGGCACATGCAGAGCAGCTTGGGTCTGCCGTTCACCTCGGCCGAGCAGCTGCCGCACTTGCCCGCCTTGCAGTTCCAGCGCACCGCGAGGTCGGGGGCCTGGGTGGCCTGCAGCCGGTGGATGATATCGAGCACCACCTCACCCTCGTTCACGGTGACGGTGAAGTCCCGCAGCTCGCCGCTGTCGGTATCACCGCGCCACACGCGGAATTTGGCGTCGTATCCCATGTCACGCCTCGCCTTCCGGGGCAGGGCGCGCGTTCTCCGGGTGTCCCGCCAATTCGATTCCCTTGTAGTACTTCTCCAGCTCGGAGACCTCGAAGAGCGCGAGCAGGTCCTCCCGCATCGGCTCCTGGTCGGCCGGGCGCACGGCAACGCCGGGCACCGTGGCGCCGCGGTCGTCGCCGTCGAGTGCGCAGACCAGCAGGGTGTTCCGCCAGCCCGGGTCCATGCCCGGGTAGTCGTCGCGGGTGTGCCCGCCGCGGCTCTCGGTGCGCAGCAGCGCGGCCTGGGCCACGCATTCGCTCACCACCAGCATGTTCCGCAGGTCGAGCGCGAGGTGCCAGCCCGGGTTGAACTGCCGGTGCCCCTCCACGGTGACCTCGGCGTACCGCTCGCGCAGCCGCTCCAGCCGCTCCACCGCCTGATGCAGCTCCCGCTCGGTGCGGATGATGCCGACCAGGTCGTGCATCACCTGCTGCAGATCGGTGTGCAGGGTGTACGGGTTCTCGCCCTGGCCAGAGGCCGGCGGGTCGAACGGCGCCACCGCCGCCTGCGCGGCCGCGGTGATGTCGGCCTCGGTCACCACCGGACGCTGCTCGCCGAGCGACCGCACGTACTCGGCGGCGCCGAGCCCGGCCCGGCGGCCGAAAACCAGCAGGTCGGAGAGCGAATTGCCGCCGAGCCGGTTGGAGCCGTGCATGCCGCCGGAGCACTCCCCCGCCGCGAAGAGCCCGGGCACGGTGGCGGCGCCGGTGTCCGGAACCACCTCGATCCCGCCCATGACGTAGTGGCAGGTCGGCCCGACCTCCATCGGCTCGGCGGTGATGTCGACATCGGCCAGCTCCTTGAACTGGTGGTGCATCGACGGCAGCCTGCGCCGGATCTCCTCGGCGGGCAGCCGGGAGGCGATGTCGAGGTAGACGCCGCCGTGCTCGGTGCCGCGCCCGGCCTTGACCTCGGAGTTGATCGCCCTGGCGACCTCGTCGCGGGGCAGCAGGTCGGGGGTGCGGCGGGCGGAGTCGTTGTCCTTCAGCCACTGGTCGGCCTCGTCCTCGGATTCGGCGTACTGCCCCTTGAAGACCGAGGGGATGTAGTCGAACATGAACCGCTTGCCGTCGGTGTTCTTCAGCACCCCGCCGTCGCCGCGCACGCCCTCGGTGACCAGGATGCCCTTGACGCTCGGCGGCCAGACCATGCCGGTCGGGTGGAACTGCAGGAACTCCATGTTGATCAGCGAGGCGCCCGCGCGCAGCGCGAGCGCGTGGCCGTCGCCGGTGTACTCCCACGAGTTCGAGGTGACCTTGTAGGACTTGCCGACGCCGCCGGTCGCCAGCACGATCGCGGGCGTCTCGAAGAGCACGAAGCGGCCGGACTCGCGCCAGTAGCCGAAGGCGCCGGAGATCCGGTCGCCCTCCTTGAGCAGCTCGGTGACGGTGCACTCGGCGAAGACCTTGATCCGGGACTCGTAGTCGCCGGTCGCGGCGAAATCCTCCTGCTGCAGCGCGACGATCCGCTGCTGCATGGTGCGGATCAGCTCCAGCCCGGTGCGGTCGCCGACGTGCGCCAGCCGCGGGTAGGTGTGGCCGCCGAAGTTGCGCTGGCTGATCCGTCCGTCCGGGGTGCGATCGAACAGCGCGCCATAGCTTTCCAGCTCCCAGACCCGGTCCGGCGCCTCCTGCGCGTGCAGTTCGGCCATGCGCCAGTTGTTCAGGAACTTGCCACCGCGCATGGTGTCCTTGAAGTGCGTCTGCCAGTTGTCCTTGGCGTTCGCGTTGCCCATGGCCGCGGCGCAGCCGCCCTCCGCCATGACCGTATGTGCCTTGCCGAACAGGGATTTGCAGACCACCGCGACGCTGTGGCCGTTCTCCCGTGCTTCGATCACCGCGCGCAGCCCGGCGCCACCCGCGCCGATGACCACCACGTCGTACTTGTGCCGTTCAACTTCTGGCATCGAGGAAAACTCCTGTATGAGGCGGTCAGTCGATGAACCGCAGGTCCGAAATCGTGCCGCTGGCCACCAACATGACGTAGAAGTCGGTGAGCACGAGGGTGCCGAGGGTGGTCCAGGCCAGGGCCATGTGCCTGGTGTTCAGCTTCGACACCTGGGTCCAGAACCAGTAGCGCACCGGGTGCGCCGAGAAATTCTTGAGCCGCCCGCCCGCGATGTGCCTGCAGGAATGGCAGGAGAGCGTGTACGCCCAGAGCAGCACGACATTCAGCAGCAGCACCAGGTTGCCGAGGCCGAAGCCGAAGCCGCCGCTCTTGCCGTGGAAGGCGACGATCGCGTCGTAGCTGTTGACCAGCGAGACCAGCAGCGCCACATAGAAGAAGTAGCGGTGCGCGTTCTGGATGATCAGCGGCAGCCTGGTCTCGCCGGTGTACCTGGCGTGCGGCTCGGCGACCGCGCAGGCCGGGGGCGAGAACCACACCGCCCGGTAGTAGGCCTTCCGGTAGTAGTAGCAGGTGAGCCGGAAGCCGAGCAGGAACGGAAGTACCGCGAAGCCGAGCGGGATCCACATCGGCAGGTCGCCGAGCGGCGTCCCGAAGTGGCTCGCGCCCGCCACACACGACGTGCTCAGGCACGGTGAGTAGAACGGCGTCAGGTAGTGGTAGTCGGCAACGTAGTAGGCGGTGCGCACGAACGACCTGACCGTCGCGTATACGACGAACGCACCGAGCCCGAGCACGGTGATCAGCGGTGGTAGCCACCAGCGGTCGGTGCGGAGGGTGCGTGCGGAGATCCGTGCTCTGGTCGTCGTGAAGACGCCCGTTGGTGCGGCAGTCACGGTGGATGCCTCGCTGCTCTGCTCTGCGGGCTCGTCGGGTTGGCCCGCGATCCGATGTGATGACGAGCACCCTACGACAGGGGCGCTATCGCTCGAGTCGGGTACTGCCATTCCCGGAGCATCGGCCCAGTAGTGATCTTCACCACAACCATGATCGCGGCCTGATCGTCACACTTCGGTAACAGCCCCATGATGCCCTTTTCCTGACAAATCGCCCGCTGACGTGCGGTGACGCGTGGATCCAGATGGAAGGGGCCACCACGATGAGAAGAGCTGCGATCGTGGCACCGGTTCGCACCCCCAGTGGGGTTGCCGGCGGGGCGCTCTCCGGGATGCCGCCGGAATGGCTGGCGACGACGGTGCTCTCGGCGGTCATCGACCGCTCCGGGATCGACCCGCTGCGCATCGAGGACGTCGCCATGGCGTGCATCGATCCGCGCGGCCCGACGGTGCCGCACCTGAGCAGGCTGGCCGCGCGCGGCGCCGGGCTGCCCTTCGCGGTGCCCGGCTTCCTCACCGACCGGCGCGGCGGCAGCGGGCTGCAGGCGGTGATCACCGCGGCGATGATGGTGCAGACCGGCGCGGCCGACGTCGTGGTGGCCGGTGGCGTCGAGTGCTCGACGGACGGCGCGATCTCACCGCGCGACCCCGGCCACCGGGCCGACCTGGTGAACGCCGAGGAGCTGGCCAGGCACTACGGCATCGGGCGGGCCGAGGCGGACGAGTTCGCGGTGGCCAGTCACCGCCGGGCTGCCAGGGCCTGGCGGCAGGGCGCCTTCGCGGCCGAGGTGGTCCCGGTCGGCGTCACCGCCGACCCGTACGCCCGCACCGCCGCCGACTTCGACCCCGGTCACCGGATCGCCAGGGACGAGGGGGTCAGGGCGGACGCCACCACGCACACCCTGGCCAACCTTCGCCCCCTGCTCCCCCGCGGCGTGGTGACCAGCGCCAACATGAGCACGCACCGGCACGGCGCCGCGGCCTGCCTGGTCGTCGCCGAGGACCGGCTGGACGAGCTCGGGCTGACCCCGCTGGCCTATCTGGTCGGCTGGGCCGCGGCTGGCTGCGACTCCGACATCGCCTCGCTCGGCGCCGCCCCAGCCGTGGCGAAGCTGCTCGGCCGCAACGGCTTCACGCTCGACGACCTGGATCTGATCGAGGTCAGCGAGGGCTTCGCGGTGGAGGTGCTCGCCCTGGCGCGGGAGTGGGATCTGGACCCGACCGACCGGCTGAACGTCAACGGCTCATCGATCGGGCTCGGCAACCCGGTCGGCGCCACCGGGCTGCGCATCATGACGACGATGCTGCACGAGCTGGAGCGCGGCGGCGGCCGCTACGGGCTGGAGGCCATCGCGCTCGGGCACGACCACGGCATCGCCGCGCTCTTCGAGTCGGCGGAGTCGGCGCCCGCCTCCGCGCCACCGCGCGGGGCCCGGTTCCACGGGGCGCGCCCGCCCCGGCGGCCGGGGCGGCACCGGGCCTGAGCGCGGGTCAGGTGGTGCGCGGCCGGGAGTGGAAGCCGAGCCCCTCGTCCTGCGCGCCCATCCAGGCGGATTCGTCGCTCTTGCTGTCCGGCACGTAGATGGTGTCGCGCGGCCTGCGGCCGAGCTCCGGCGGCGGCGTCTGCTCGAACTCGTCGGCGTCGATGACGAGCCGTTCGAGGTCGTTCTCCAGCCGCCGGACCGGCGACGCGTCGCCGTAGTGCGAGCGCAGCGCCCCGATGGAGCGCTGGAGCTGGCCGACCGCGTAGCGGAGTTCCGCGATATCGCTGCGTGTCATCGTTTCCTCCCAGGTTCTGTGAAGCCACAAGATCATGTGACTCACCGCACACCGTGATCTACAACACAGTAGCCGACGAAATCCCTCGTGTCCGGTGCGATCTCGAATCGGGGCGGAACCGGTCTGCGCGGTCAGCCCGCCATGGCGTAGCTCCGCGCCCCGGCCAGCACCCGCCGGACCAGCCCGGAGAGCGCCGCGGCGACCTCGTCCGCCCGCTCCAGGATGACGCCGTGCCCGGCGCCGTCGACCCGGACCAGCTCGGCCGCGGGGAGCTGCGAGGCGAGCACGACCGAGTGCGCGAACGGCGTCACCAGATCGGCCGAGCCGGCCAGCACGAGCGCCGGGATTCCGGCCAGCCGGTGCAGCCCGTCGCTCTCGTCGAAGGTGCGCAGCGGCTCCAGGAAGCTGGTCATGGTGAGCAGCGGGGTCTCGTTGAACATGGCGATGGCGAGCGCCCGCACCCGCGGGCTCACCGGCGCGGTGCCGAGGTTGGCCTCGCCCATGATCGGCTCCAGCAGCCGCCGGGAGAGCCGGTGCGAGGCCCCCATCAGCCGCGGCGCGCGCAGCACCGCCCGCTGCAGCGCACCGATGGCGCGCCGGTTCAGCAGCCGGCCGAGCCCGACGTCGGTGAGCCCGCTCGCGGCGGTGGCGATGAGCGCCAGCCCGGCGATCCTGGTGCCGACGGCCTGCGGGTACAGCCGGGCGTGCGTGAGCGCCGTCATGGCGCCCATCGAGTGTCCGACCAGGATGATCGGGCCGGTCGGGGCGAGCGCGCGGAGCACCGCCTCCAGGTCGTGCGCGAGCTGGTCGATGGTGTAGCCGGTGGCGTCACCCGCCCCGGAGTGGCCGTGCCCGCGATGGTCGTAGCTGACCAGCCGCGCGGTGCCGCCCCAGTCCCGCGCCAGCCGCTCGCCGAGGAAGGACCAGGTGTCGGCGCGCAGGCAGTGGCCGTGCACGAAGACCAGGGTGACCTCCGCGCTGTCGGCGCCGATGACCCTGGCCGCCAGCGGGGTGCCGTCGTCGGCGGCCACGGTGACGCGACGGTCGGCTACGGGAGCGATCGACGTGGTCATGGCAACACCTCCGGGCTCGGACGTTCTTTCCTTGCCTGAATGGTCGCGCGCCGCAAGCTTGCTGTTAACCGACTTCACCTGCCGTTACGCAGGTGTGGCCGAACCGAGTCGCGCCGAGATCATCGGAGTATCGGATAGTATTCGATGTTCCCTAGATTTACTTAGACGGTCCTGAGGTAGCGGCCGAAGTGCGGAACGGTGAAGCCGATGCTCCCCCGCTCGGCCGAGTAGATGAGCCCCTTCTTGATCAGCCCGTCCCTGGCCGGGGAGAGCGAAGCGGGCTTGCGGCCGAGTTCCTTCGCCACCGCCGCGGTGGCCACCGGCCCGTCGTCGCCCGCCAGGTCGGCCATGGCCCGCATGTACTCGCGCTCGGCCGGGGTCGCCCGCTCGTAGCGGGAGCCGAAGAAGCCGACCGCGAGCTCCTCCTCGGCGGCCGGCGCGGCCACCTCGACGTCCTCGGCTCCGATCGGGCTGTGCGGCGCCTGATCCCAGGTCGCCTTGCCGTACGCCTGCACGAAGTACGGGTAGCCGTCGGCCTTCTGGTAGAGCAGGTCGAGCGCGGCCGGGGTGAACCGCACGTCCTCGCGTTCGGCCGGGGCGATCAGCGCCTGATCCGCGGAGTCCCGGTCCAGCCGGTCTATCCGGTGGTAGCTGAAGAGCCGCTCGGAGTAGCTCTTCGAGGCGGAGAGCACCGCGGGCAGGTGCGGCAGCCCGGCGCCGACCACGATCAGCGGCGCGGCGTCCTGGCTCAGCTCGTGGCAGGCGCCGCAGATGGCGGAGATGTCCGCGGGGCCGAGATCCTGCATCTCGTCGATGAAGATCGCGATGCCGACGCCGATATCGCCCGCCAGCGCCGCGGCCTCGCCGAGCAGCTCGACCAGGTCGATCTCGATATCGCCGGAATCGGCGCGGCCGGTCACCGCGGGGACGTCGATCCCGGGCTGCCAGCGGTCCCGCATCCCCCGGTCCGCGGTCGCGCGCAGCGCGAAAGCCTTGAGGATGCCGAGGAAATCGTCGACCCGCTCCGGGTTCCGGTGCGAGGTGGCGATGGCGCGCACCGCCATGTGCAGCGCGGAGGAGAGCGGCCTGCGCAGCTCCTGGTCCGGCCGCGCCTCCAGCTTGCCGGTGCCCCACCCCCTGGACACCGCGCCCGAGCGCAGCTGGTTCAGCAGCACGGTCTTGCCCACCCCGCGCAGCCCCGTGAGCACGACGCTGCGCTCCGGCCTGCCGCGCGCGATCCGCTCCAGCACGACGTCGAACGCGGTGAGCTGCTTACCTCGACCCGCGAGCTCGGGCGGGCGCTGCCCGGCTCCGGGCGCGTACGGGTTCCGCACGGGATCCATGACCCGACAGGTTAGTGCGTTGCCTGCGGAATATGCGCGTTTCTAAGCGAGGCGCTAGAGACCGCTATCGAGCCCGATCGAGCCGTATAACGGACGGTCCGCTACGCCGTGACCGCTCCGTGATATTGATCGGAATCGCCACACCCGCAGCTCCGGGCGGGTATTCGGAATATCGAGGTGAAGAGCCTGCTCTGTGGGGTGGACAACAGCGCGCGCGGGTCGTAATCTTCTCGTGACTTAGTGGAGTCTGTCGCTTCGTGAGGAAGGAGCGGCGCCGCTGGGTTACCGCTACAGCGGCTGTCGGGGCCCACGGGATTCCCGGCTTCGTCGCGCCGGGGCCACAACCTCCGGTAGGCGGTTGATGCGCATAGAGGGAGATTCAGCTCGGTGGGTAAACACAGCTTGCAGCGGGAGTCACGCGTTCCGGGTTCCGTCAAGGGTGCTCTGGTCCTTGGTGCGGTAGCCGCGACCGGTGCCATGCCCGCGGTTTCGGCCATGGCGGCCACCATCGATATCCCCGGCCTCGGCTCGTTCGACGTCCCGCAGGAGTTCGAAGCACCGGCCCAGCAGCTGGAGCAGCAGCTGACCGCCGCGCTCGGCTCGATGCCCGCGGCCCCGCAGGGTGCGCCCGCGCTCCCCGGCTTCGCCGCGCCGGAGCTGCAGGGCATGTTCGCCCCGCAGGTGCAGAACACCGCCGGTGATGTCGCGCTCGATGCCGCCAAGTCCAAGGTCGGCGCCTCCTACGTCTGGGGCGCCACCGGCCCGAGCAGCTTCGACTGCTCCGGCCTGGTGCAGTGGGCGTTCAAGCAGGCAGGCGTCGAACTGCCGCGTACCAGCTTCGAGCAGTCGCACGTCGGCGCCCCGGTGGCCTTCAACGATCTGCGCGCCGGTGACATCGTGATCACCAACGGCGGCGGCCACGTCGGCATCTACGCCGGCGACGGCAAGCTGCTGAACGCGGTGCAGTCCGGTACCCCGGTCTCCTACACCCACCTCTCCGCGGACGAGGTCGTCACCGCCCGCCGCGTGCTCTGACGATTGCCCCCTGAGCAGAGCGCACCAGCGCAGGCCCGGGTCGACTCCTGGACCTGGGCGGTGCGCCTGTTCAAAACCCGGTCGGCCGCCGCGGAAGCATGCCGCGGCGGACACGTCCGGGTGAACGGCGCCCCCGCCAAACCCGCGCAGCAGGTGAAGCTCGGTGACGAAGTCCGGATCCGAGCCGCCGGGGTGGAACGCATCGTCATCGTGGAACGCATCGTCACGAAGCGAGTCGGCCCGCCCATCGCCGCGCAGTGCCTGATCGACCGCAGCCCGCCTCCGCCGCCGAAGGAAGTTCTCGCTTCCCTGCCCCGGCGGGATCGGGGCAGCGGCAGGCCGACCAAACGCGAACGCCGCGAGACGGATCGGCTGCTCGGGCGCACCGAGGACTAGTGCGGCCGCAGCTCGCCCGCGGCGAAGCGGGCGCGACACTCCCCGCGCCGCACCTTCCCGCTCGACGTCCGCGGAATCTCCCCCGGCGGCACCAGCAGTACCGTGCCCGGCACCACCTCGTGGGTGCGGGTGACGGCCGATCGGATCTTCCCGGCCACCACCGTGTCGGCGTCCGGCGTCTCCGCCACGATCACCAGCGATTCGCGCACGCCGTCGTCGTGGCCGAAGGCGGCCACCAGCCGGATCTCCGGTGCGGCCGCGGTGACCGTCTCCTCCAGATCGGCCGGGTGGTGGTTGCGGCCGTCCAGGATAACCAGGTCTTTGGCGCGGCCGGTGACGTAGAGCTCGCCGCCGTGCTCGAAGCCGAGATCGCCGGTGTGTAGCCAGTTCTCGGCGTCGGTGACGCAGACATTGGGGCCGGAGACATGGATCTCGCCCACCGCGCCCGGATTCGATGCTGTGCCGTGCTGCCGATCGACGATTCTGACGCGCTGCCCGGCCGGTGGGCCGCAGCCGACCAGCGTGACCGCGGGTTCGGTGCCCGCGGGCAGTGCGCGGCCGGTGGTCAGCGCTGCCCGGTCGAACGCGAGGACGGTCGGCTCGCGGTCCTGCGGGGTCAGGGTGACGGTGAGGGTGGCCTCGGCGAGGCCGTAGCCGGGGGCGTGTGCCCGGTGCCGGAAGCCGGCCGGGGCGAAGGTGTCGGTGAAGGTGCGCAGGGTTGCGGCGCGGACCGGTTCGGCGCCGTTGAGCACCGCGTCCACCGCGGTCAGATCCAGCTGCGTCACCTGGCGTTCCGTCGTCGTCGCTGCGGTCAGTGCCAGGGCGAAATCCGGGGCGCCGGTCGTGCCGGCGCCGAAGTCGGAGCAGGCGCGCAGCCAGCGCACCGGCCGTTTGACGAAATCGACGGGGGCGAGAGTTATGCCCGGCACCCCCGACCAGATCGGCAGTGCGAGGGTCAGGACCAGCCCCATGTCGTGGAAGAAGGGGAGCCAGCCGACGATCGGTTTGGTCCCGGAGGCGGGAATGGCGGTGCGGAGTTGTTCCAGTGCGGCGGTGAGATTTCCGGACTCGACGCGAATTCCGGTCGGGGCACCGGTGGAACCGGAGGTGTACTGGAGATATGCGGGAGCCTCGCCCGCCGGTAGCTCGGTGAACTCCACCGGCCGGCTCGGGTCGACGACGAGCACGTTCCCGGCCAGTGCGGCCGAGGCTTCGTCGCCGGGGTCGATCAGGCTGAGCGTCGGTGTCGCGTCGGCGAATACGCCGGTCAGCCGCTCCGGGTGTCTGCCGACCGGGAACAGCGGGACGGCGCTGCGATGTGCTGCCAGGCAGGCGAGGAAGGCCAGGACATAACCCATCCCGTGGCCGGTGAGCAGCGCGACTCGCTCGCCGGATGCCGTGCGGGCGCTGATTTCCCCGGCGAGCGAGGCTACGGCGGAGGACAGCTCCGCGTAGGTGAGCGTGTGCGGGATGTAGTCGGCGCCGTCCGGGCTGCCGGGGGCGGGGTAGCGCAGGGCGGTGTACGCGGGGGCCTCCGGACGCGCGCGGGCCCACCGGGCGAGCCTGCCGATGAGGTGCTCGGTCATCCGGGATCACCCCGGCCGAGCCGCTCCGCCAGCATGGCCGCCAGTGCGGCCACGGTCGGGTTGCCGAAGATCTCCGCGGTCGAAAGCCGCACTTCCAGGCGGGATTCCAGAACCCGGCGCAGCTCGATGCCGAGCAGCGAGGTCAGCCCGAGATCGTTGAAGTCGGCGGCCGGATCGACCTCGTCCGCGGGGCGGTCGAGCGCGGCGGCCAGCGCGGCGCGCACGATGTGGGCCAGCGGGCGCGGCTGCACATCGACCCGGACCGGCTCGACCGGCGCCACGGATTCCGCCGTGTCGTCGAGCGTCTGGCTGAGCCGCCTGCCGACGGGGGAGTGGTCACCGGACCCGGACCAGTCCAGGGCGAGCAGGTACGGCACCTCGTGCCGGAGCACCTCGGCGAAGAGCGCGGCGCCGCGCTCCGGATCGAAGGCGCGGATCCCGGCGCGGCGCAGGTGGCTCGCGCCGCCCGCCGCCTCGGCCAGCCCCGACGACCAGACGCCCCAGCCGACGCTGGTCACCCGGCGGTCGCGCTGCGCGCTCGCCAGCGCGTCCATGGCGGAGTTCGCGGCCGCGTAGGCGGCCTGGCCCGGCGCGCCGAAGGCGCCGGTCGCCGAGGAGAAGAGCAGGACGAAGTCGGTCGGGTCGGTCGCGGTCAGCTCCAGCAGGTGAGCGGCGGCGGTGGCCTTCGCGGCGAGCATGCCGGTGAGTTGCTCCGGCGTCACGTCCGGGAAGGCGGCGTCCTCCAGGCTGCCCGCCGCGTGGATGATCCCGCGCACCGTCGATCCCCACTCGCGGATGTCGTGCAGCGCGGCGGCCAGGTCGGCGCGGTCGGTGACGTCGCAGCGGACCACGACGATGCGGTCCTCCAGGCCGTCGAGCACCGCGGGCATGGGGCGCGGCGCCCTGGTCAGCACCACCACGTCGCGTGCGCCGTCGGCGAGCAGCCAGCGCACCGCCAGCGAACCGAGCGCGCCCAGCCCACCGGTGACCACGTAGGTGCCGGTCGCGTCGATCGAGACCGGCGCGGCGGCCGCCGGGTCGGTGCGCAGGAAGCGGCGCACCGACATGGTGCCTGCCACCCGGAGCTCGAGCGGCAGGGTGGGGTCGGTGACCGCGCGGACCAGGGCGTCGTCGGTGCCCGCTGCCCGCCACACCAGGCGGACCCGCAGCGCGGACTCCAGCTGCAGGCTGCGCACCAGCCCCGCCAGCGCGGCCGCGGGGTGCAGGCCGGTCGTCGATGCCGCCGCTTCGGTGGGGAGCAGCACGGTCAGTGTGGCCGTCGCAGGTGCCGCCGTCACGTGCTGGAGGACGGCGAGCGTCCTGGTCAGGGCGGCGACGGTGGTGCCGTCCGGGTGCGGGTGCGTCGGCCAGACGAGGACGATGGCGAGCCGGGTCGTGGAAGTGTGGCCGGTGAGCACCGACTGGACCAGCGGGAGCGCGGCGTCGGGGTCGCGGGCGATCCGCTCGGTCGGCAGGGTGCGCTCCAGCGCGCGGGCCAGCAGCACGGCGTCCTCGGAGTCGCCGATCACCAGCGCGCGCCCGACGTCCGCGGGTGGCGAGCCCGCACTCTCCGGCAGCGGCACCCAGTGCTCGGTGCGCAGCACGTCGGCGCGGTGCGGGGCGGAGTGCACCGGGAGCTCCGGATCGGTGAAGCGCACCCGCACCCCGAGCAGCGCGAGCATCGGAATCCCGTGCTGGTCGGTGGCGACCACATCGCCGACCAGCCCGGCCCCCGACCGCTCCCGGACCAGGGCGTGCGCCTCGCCGACGGTGCGCCCGGGTTCGGTGGTGAGCCAGGCGTTCTCGATCCCGATGGGCAGCGGCACCCGCCCCTCCGGCAGCCCGCCCGCCGCCGCGGCCAGCACGTGCAGGCACCCGTCCAGGGTGGCGGAGCGGTGCGGATCGGCGGCGTCCAGCTCGCCGACCGCCCGATCGCGCTCCACCGCGAGCCCGCGCAGCGGCCGGAAGGCCGGGCCGTACTCCAGCCCGCGCTCGCGCAGCTCCGCGTAGAAGCGCGGCACCGGCACGGTGCGCATGCGCGGGCGGGCGGCGCGATTCGTATCGACCACCCGCATCCATGCGACGATATCCCCGGGCGTGGGGTCACCGGCGGACCGAGTCGAAGCCAGCGCCGAGGAACCCGTGACCCCCGCCCGCAGCCCGGGCCCGCCTGCCTCCTCCCGGTAGGTGACGGCGGGCACAGCATCCGAGCGGGTGAGCTCGTGCACCGCGAAACCGCGCACCGCCGACGCCCCCGACCTGGCGCGCGCCGCGTGCAGCAGCCGCAGCAGCCAGTACACCGCCGGAATCAGCGGCACCCCCGCCACCACGTGATCGGTGGGGTCGTCGGCCGGGAAGGCCGCCTCGGTGAGCGCGGGCGGTGCCGGCACCAGCAGCGGGAAGCGGTGGCGCTGCCAGCGGCGGCGCGGCGGCGGCTCGGTGAGCGGGCCGAGCGCGGACCAGTCCGGCGCCCGGCCGGCCACGTGCAGCGCGCCGAGGCACTCCAGCAGCGCCGCGACCTCGTCGTCGCGGTTCGCGGTGGCGTGCGCGCTGTCGGCGAAGGCCGGGGTGTCGCGGATGGCGGACAGCAGCACCGGGTGCGGGGCGATCTCCAGCGCGGTGCCGAAACCGTCCGCGCCAGCCCGCTCCAGCGCCGCGCCGAGATGAACCGTGCCGAAGGCGTTCTCGGCCCAGTACCCGGCATCGGTGTCGGCGGTGCCGACGGTCTTGCCCGCCCGCGCGGTGGAGTAGAGCGGGAGCCGGGGTACCAGGGGCTCGATCCCGGCCAGCGCCGCGCGCAGCTCCGGCAGCACCGGCGCCACCTGCGGGCTGTGCGCCGCGAAGCGCACCGCGACCGGGCGCGCGAACAGCCCGCGCCGCTTCGCCCGGCGCAGCAGGATGTCCACGTAGCGGCGGGATCCGGAGATCACCACCGAGCGCGGGCCGTTCACCGCGGCCACCGCCACCTCCGCCGCGACCGGCTCCACCAGTGTCTCCGCGACCGGCAGCTCGGCCTCCAGCACGGCCATGGCGCCGTGGCCGTCGAGCCGGCCGAGCAGGGCGCCGCGCGCCACCGCGACCAGCGCGGCATCGCCGAGCGCGAGCGCGCCCGCGGCCACCGCGGCCGCGACCTCGCCGAGGCTGTGCCCGGTGACCGCGTCCGGCCGGACGCCCCAGTGCGTCAGCAGCCGCAGCATGCCGATCTGGTAGACGAAGAGCGCCGGTTGCACGATGGCCGTGGCCTCGTCGGTCACGAAGCCGCCGTCCGGCGTCCAGACCGCCGGGCCGCCCGCCGCGACCACGGCGTCGGTCGCTTCGGCGAGGCCGGCGGCGAAGGCGGGGAAGCGGGCCGCGAGCGCATCGCCCATGCCGGCGAACTGGCCGCCCTGGCCGGAGAAGACGAAGAGGACTCCGCCGGGTACCGGCGTGCCCGGCCCGAGAACGCCGGGCAGCTCCCGGGATCGGGCGAGCGCGCGCAGCCGCTCGATCGCCGTCTCCGCGTCGGCGGCGAGCACCGCCGCGCGGGCGGGTTCGGGCAGCCTGCGGGCCTCGGCCGCTGCCAGTGCCGCGACCCGCGCGATGCCGGGCCGCTCCGCCGAGCCGCCCGCATCCGGCTGCGCCGTGGAGCCGCCCGCATGTAGCTGCGCCGTGAAGCCGCCCGCATCCGGCTGCGCCGTGGAGCCGCCCGCATCCGGCAGCGTCGCGGAGCCGCCCGCATCCGGCTGCACCGTCGAATCCGCCGCGGGCGAGTCCGCACCCGCGCAAGGCGACTGCCCCGCCGCGAGTTCGTCGGCGACGGCCGCCGCCCGCTGCCGCACCTCCTCCGCATCCCGCCCGCTCAGCGGAATCAGCACCGGCCCGGCCGCGCGCACCGGCTCGGTTTCGGCCACCCCGTGCAGCACGACGTGCGCGTTCGTCCCCCCGAAGCCGAACGAGCTCACCCCGGCCCACCGCTCACCCGGCGGCACCGCCGACCAGTCCACCGCGCGCACGGCGGGCCGCAGCCCGTGCTCGGCCAGCCGCAGCAGCGGGTTCGGCGTGCGCACGTGCAGCGTCGGCGGGATCACCCCGTGCCGGACGGCGAGCGCCGTCTTGATCAGCCCGGTGACCCCCGCCGCCGCCTCCAGATGCCCGACATTCGACTTCACCGACCCCAGCCACACGGGCGCCCCGCCGAGCACCGCGGCCAGCGCCCCGACCTCCACCGCGTCGCCGAGCGGCGTCCCGGTGCCGTGACACTCCAGGTACCTGGCCCGCCGCGGCTCCACCCCGGCCCGTAGCCACGCCGCCCGCACGACCTCCTGCTGCGCCTTCCCGCTCGGCGCGTAGAGCCCGTTGGAGCGCCCGTCCGAGCCGACCGCGCTGCCGGCGACCTCGGCGTAGATCCGCGCCCCCGAGGCCACCGCGTCGGCGGTGCGCTGCAGCACGACGACCGCGCAGCCGTCGCTCCTGGTGTACCCGTCGGCGGCCGCGTCGAAGGGCTTGCACCGCCCGTCCGGCGCCAGGAAACCGCCGTCGGCCAGGTACTCCGAGGTGTGCGGCAGCAGCACCAGGTTCACCCCGCCGACCACCGCGAACGGCACCTCCGGGTCGGCGAGCAGCCGCACCGCCAGGTCGACGGCGGCCAGCGAGGAGGAGCAGGCGCTGTCCAGCACCAGGCTCGGCCCGTGCAGGTCGAGCGCGTAGGAGATCCGGTTGGCGACGATGCTGAGCGCCGACCCGGTGACCGCGAACGGGGCATCGTGCCCGCCCGCGCCGAGCACCGCGATGCCGTGGTCGAAGGTGCAGGCCCCGAAGAGCACCGCGGCGCCGGAACCCGTTGCCCGGTGGCCGATCCCGGCGTCATCCAGCGCCTCGGTGGTCACCTCCAGCGCGAGCCGCTGCTGCGGGTCCATCACCGCCGCCTCGCGGTCCGGGATGCCGAAGCGGGCATTGTCGAAGCGGTCGATGCCGCGCAGGTAGCCGCCGCGCCTGGTGAGCGGGCGGTCCGGCGGCGGCGCGCCGGTGGCGTCCAGCCCGGTGGACAGCAGCCGCCAGAAGTCCGCGGGGCCGTCCGC
The DNA here is from genome assembly GCF_021183625.1 of Nocardia asteroides. Classification (NCBI taxonomy): domain Bacteria; kingdom Bacillati; phylum Actinomycetota; class Actinomycetes; order Mycobacteriales; family Nocardiaceae; genus Nocardia; species Nocardia asteroides. Next base: position 3,827,671 of record NZ_CP089214.1, on the reverse strand, counting down.
GCCGGGGAGGCGGCAGCCGATGCCGACGATCGAGATCGGGGTCATGCGGTGAGGTGCTCGACCAGTTGCTCGATGCTGGCGTGGTCGTACAGCGCGACGAGCGGAATCGCCACGCCGAGCGCGTCCTCCAGCGCGCCGGTGAGCCGGGCCAGCTGGGTGGAGTTCAGCCCGAGGTCGGTGAAGGGCACGGTGGTCGAGACCGGCCCCGCGTCGGCCGGGAGCAGGTCGGTGATCGCCGCGACCGCCGCGGCCGTGCAGGCCGCCCGCCGTGCGGCCCTTCCCTCGGGTACCCCGGCGCGCATCGCGACCTCCCTCTGCCCGGCTCGCGGCCGGGAATCCCCCGCCGATTATGCCCGAGGAAAGTAGCGAATGCGCTGCGCAGCTGGGTATTTCAGAGCGTCGCCCGCAGACCGGGGCGGCGAAGGGTCAGCGCGCGGGCGGTGCGCGATCCGCGGTGCCGCGCAAGCGCGCGGCCGGACGACATCCGCGCGGCCCCTGCGTCGCTACAGTGACCCCATGCCGGGAGACGACCGCACCGCGACGGTGCCGACCCTGCTGCGCTGCTGCGCCGCACTGGCCGCGACCCCGGGGCGGCTGCTCCGCCCCCGCAAACCGGACACCGCGCTGCTGGCCGCGCTGCGAATCGCCGACCCGCCGCCCGCGCGGGCGACCGTCGCGCTGACCGTGCTCACCCAGGCCACCATGCACGCCCCGACCACCATCGTCGCCGAGGGCACCCGCGAACTCGGCCGGATGACGCTGGTCATGGGCAGTTTCCTGGTCGAGCACCCGAAGGCGCGGTTCCTGATCGACCCGGCGCTCTGCTCCGGCGTACACGAGCGGGTGCTGCCCGAGCTGCCCTTCCCGGTGCCGCTGCTGGTCGCCCCGGAGCGGCCGGTGCTCGGCCTGGCCGACGCGCTGGCGGCGCGGGACGTCGCGGTGGACTCGATCGAGTTCGTGCTCCCCACCCACCTGCACTGGGACCACGTCTCCGGGCTGCTCGAGCTGCCCGATCGGGTGCCGGTGCGGTTGCCCGCGGTGGAGCGGGACTGGGCGCTGGCCGGTCCGCGCGCTCCGATCGGCGTCGCCCGCGGCCCACTGCGGAATCGCACCACCGAGCCCCTCGAGCTGGACGGCCCGCCGGTCTTCGGCTTCCCGCGCAGCCACGACCTCTTCGGCGACGGTTCAGTGCTGCTGCTCGACCTGCACGGCCACACCCCGGGCAGCGTCGGCGTCCTGCTCGCGGTGGACGACGGCACCCGGGTGCTGCTCGCCGGCGACGCGGTCTGGAGCAAACTCCAGGTCGACACGCTGCGCGAGAAGGCCCCCATGCCGGGCCGGCTCTTCGACGCCGACCGGGATGCCGCCTTCGCCACCATCCACCGCCTGCACGCGCTCCCCGACGGTATCGAGCTCATCGCCGCCCACGACCACGCCGCCGTCACGGCCCGCGCCGCGCGAAACCCCCGGCGCTGACGCGCTGCCCGCACACCCCGCCCCTCGAACCCGTTCGGTCCGGTCGCGCTCGGCGCGGAGGCCGCTCCGCCGGGCGGCATCCGATCGCGCGGTGCCGAGGAACTCGCGCGGTGCCGGAGCGAATGCGGGTACCGCACAGGGACAGTGGCTCGCCGCCCCTGCGCGGCACCCAGGTCGCCACCGCTTTTCGCCGTTCGCGGCGGCGACGTCCTAGCGGGCGACGAGCCCGGCGAGCTGCCCGGTGATGAGCTCCTCCGCCTCGCGCACCATGCGCTCGACGAGCACCGCGCAGGTGGGGATGTCCTCGATCAACCCCTGGGCCAGGCCGGTGGACCAGATGCCCGCGTCCAGGTCGCCCTCCTCGAACACCTTGCGGCCGCGCGCGCCGGAGACCAGTTCGCGCACGTCCTCGAAGGTGCCGCCCGCCTTCTCGATCTCAACGACCTTGCGGCTGATGGCGTTGTCCGCGACCCGCGCGGTGTTGCCGAGGGTGCGGAAGATGAGCTGGGTGTCGCGCTCGGAGTTGGCGACGATCTGCTCCTTGACCTGCTGAGCGATGGACGACTCGGCGGTGCAGAGGAAGCGGGTGCCCATGTTCACCCCGTCGGCGCCGAGCGCGAGCGCGGCGACCAGCCCGCGGGCGTCCGCGATGCCGCCGGAGGCGATCACCGGGATGTCCAGCACCCTTGTCGCGGCCGGGATCAGGACCAGCCCGGGGACGTCGTCCTCACCGGGGTGCCCGGCACACTCGAAGCCGTCGATGCTGACGCCGTCGACGCCGATCTTCTGCGCCTTCAGCGCGTGCCGGACGCTGGTGCACTTGTGCAGCACCTTCACCCCGGCCTCGCGGTAGGCGGGCAGGAAGGGCTCGGGGTTGCTCCCCGCGGTCTCGACGATCTTGATGCCGCTCTCGATGATCGCCCGCGCGTACTCCGCGTACGGCGGCGGGTTGATCGAGGGCAGGATGGTGAGGTTGACCCCGAACGGCTTGTCCGTGAGCTCCCGCGTCCGCTCGATCTCCTTGCGCAGGTCGTCGGGGGTTGGCTGGGTCAGCGCGGTGATGAAGCCGAGGCCGCCCGCGTTCGCGACGGCCGCGACGAGCTCGGCCCGGCCGACCCACATCATGCCGCCCTGCACGATCGGGTGTTCCACGCCGAATGTCTCGGTGAACCTGGTCCGCAGCATTGCGCTCTCTCCTCGTGTTCGCGCGGGCGTGCCGGAATTCGCCCGGACCCGACGATCGTGACACGTCGATCCACCCGCCTACAACCCACAAGTGAGCCGAGATTCGCAAACCGCTTCCACGATCGTCCGGGACGAGCGCTCGAAGGCGGCGGAAAAACAGCAGTTCTAGGTCGTTACTGAGAGAAATCACCCGAATTCGTCTCCTGAACGAGGATTCCCATAGCGATCTGTTGCCGAGCGCAAAAGTTAGTTGATATTCTGGCCCGGAAATCTGCCGCCAGTGGTGTGGGTCACTCAGGGCCCGGCCGGGTGGCGGTTCGAGAGGAGTTCGTGGGATGACCACAGGTGCACAGGCGCTGGACGAGCCGATCCGCTCGCGTCGCAACCACTGGAACAACCAGCTCGCGACGCACGCGCAGATGCGGCCGGACGCGGTGGCGCTCCGGTTCAAGGGCGCCGACACCACCTGGCGGCAGCTGCACGAGCGCTCGGGCAGGTTCGCGGACGCGCTCGCCCGCCGCGGCGTCGGCTTCGGCGACCGGGTGCTCATCCTGGCGCTGAACTACCCCGAGTACCTGGAGGCGGTGTTCGGCATCAACGCGCTCGGCGCCATCGCGGTGCCGGTGAACTTCCGGCTCACCCCGCCCGAGGTCGCCTACATCGTCAGCGACAGCGGCGCCAAGGCCGTCGTCACCGACAGTGTGCTGCAGCCGCTCGCCGTCGCGGTGCGCGCGCAGGCGCCCGGGCTGGAGTCGGTGTTCGTGATCAACGGCGCCTCCGGTGACGGCGTGATCGACTTCGCCGACGCGCTCGCCGAGGAGGGCGAAGCGCACACGCCGCGCGACATCCCCGAGGACACCCCCTCGCTGATCATGTACACCTCGGGCACCACCGGCAGCCCGAAGGGCGCGGTGCTCTCCTACGCGAACATGAACGCGCAGGCGCTGACCTGTATCCGCGCGCTCTCCTCGACCCCGGACACGGTCGGCTTCTGCACCTCGCCGCTGTTCCACATCGCCGGCCTCGGCAGCCTCGCGCCCGCCTTCCTGCTCGGCTCCAAGACCGTGCTGCACCCGCTCGGCGCCTTCGACCCGGTCGAGTTCCTGGACGCGGTCGAGGCCGAGGGCGCGACCACCGCGTTCTGCGTCCCCGCGCAGTGGCAGGCGATCTGCGCGGTGCCGGACGTCAAGGAGCGCAAGACCGCGCTCGAGGTGCTGAGCTGGGGCGCCGCCCCGGCCTCGAACAGCGTGCTGGAGGCGATGGCGGAGTGCTTCCCGAACGCCTCCAACGTCGCGGTCTTCGGGCAGACCGAGATGTCGCCGATCACCTGCGTGCTGGAGGGCAGGGACGCGCTGCGCAAGCTCGGGTCGGTGGGCAAGCCCATCCCGACCATCCAGACCCGCGTGGTAGACGACGAGATGAACGACGTCGCCCCCGGCGAGGTCGGCGAGATCGTCTACCGCGGCCCGACCCTCATGCAGGGCTATTGGAACAAGCCCGAGGCCACCGCGGACGCCTTCGCCGGCGGCTGGTTCCACTCCGGTGACCTGGTCAAGCAGGACGAAGAAGGCTTCGTCTGGGTGGTCGACCGCAAGAAGGACATGATCATCTCGGGCGGCGAGAACATCTACTGCGCCGAGGTGGAGAACGTGCTCTTCGCGCACCCGAAGATCCGCGAGGCCGCGGTGATCGGGCGCACGCACGAGAAGTGGGGCGAGGTGCCGGTCGCGGTGGTCGCGCTGCACGACGCGGATGCCGAGCTCACGCTGGCGGAGCTGGAGCCGTTCCTGAACGAGAGCCTGGCGCGGTACAAGCACCCGAAGGACCTGGTCGTGGTCGCGGAGTTGCCGCGCAATGCCAGCGGCAAGGTCGTGAAGGTGCAGTTGCGGAAAGACTTCTCGTCCTGATCTTGTTCCGGTGCCCGGCGGAATCCGGCGGGCACCGGGCAGGCCGATCGTGGAACAATCGGGGGCGGCCCGTCGCACGCGCGGGGGGCCGACGGCGATCGGCAGGTTGAAAAGGAATGACAGAGGCGGGGGAGCGCTGGTTCGGCGAGTATCGGCTCGACCGTGAAGTCGGTCGAGGCGGGATGGGGCGGGTCTGGAAGGCCTGGCACGCACCGACCGAGCGGTTCGTCGCGCTCAAACTCCTCCCCGCCGCTGCCGCCGACGACGAGGAGTACCGCCGCCGCTTCGAGCGGGAGGCGCGGGTCGCGGCCCGGCTCAGCGACCCGCACGTCGTCGCCATCCACTCCTTCGGCCGGGTCGGCGACCAGCTCTACATCGACATGGCGCTGATCGACGGCGACGATCTCGCCGCGCTGCTCATCGACGGCGGGCGGATGGCGCCGGAGCGGGCGGTGCGCCTGCTCGGCCAGGTCGCCTCGGCGGTGGACGCCGCGCACGCCGCCGGCCTCGTGCACCGCGACATCAAGCCGGGCAATGTGCTGGTCAGCCGCAACGACTTCGCCTACCTCATCGACTTCGGCATCGCCAGGCCGCGGGACGGGACCGTCCTCACCACCGGCAGCGTCGCCATCGGCACCATCGCCTACATGGCGCCGGAGCGCTTCGACGGCGAGGCGACGGCGCGCAGCGACATCTACTCGCTCGGCTGCGTGCTGGTCGAATGCCTCACCGGGCGCAGGGCGTTTCCCGGGGACAGCCACGCCGAGCAGATCAACGCGCACCTCAACCACGCACCGCCGCGGCCGAGCACGCTCGTCGCCGACGTGCCGCCCGCCCTGGATCGGGTGATCGCGAAGGCGCTGGCCAAGAAGCCGGAGGAGCGGTTCGGCAGTGCCGGGGAGTTCGCGCTTGCGGCCTGGGCCGCGCTGGAGGCGGCTGCGGATTTCGTCTCCGAGCCGGTCGCTGTGCCGGTGTCTGTTGCGCCCTCGCCGGTGTCGGCGGAGTCCGGGGCCGAGCGGTTGGTGGTGCGCGGGGTCGCGACGCCGGTGCTCGGGGCGGCGGACGAGACGGAGTCGCCCGCGCGCGCGTCGAAGCTCGAGGCCGGTCTCGTGAAAACGCCCGCGCTCCCGGCCGCGGACAGTGACTCTGCCGAATCCGCACCGGTAGCCGTGGATTCCGCTGTCGCGGAGACGCCCGGACTCGCGCATGAGCCGGTGCAGTCGACGGCGGTAGCGGAGCCGGCGGCGGGAGTGCAGTCGGCGAGGGGAGTGCAGCCGACGGCGGGAGCGCAGCCGGCGATGGGAGTGCAACCGGCGATGGGGGTGCAGCCGACGGCGGGAGTGCAGCCGGCGGCGGGAGCCGATGGCGTCTCGAACCCCGCCGGCGAGGAGGTGCCCGCGCTTGCGGACGATGCGCTGCCTCCCGCCCTGCCTGTGGCCGGTGAGGCGAGTTCCCCTGCCGCGAAGGCGGTACCGCCCGCTGTTGTGGACGGAGCCGACCCCCTCGCGAAGCCAGCGGAGGATGCTGCGGCGGACTCGCAGCCGCGGTCGGAGCCGCCGATCGCGGGTGCGCCGACCCCCGTTCTGCCCGAACCCGATTCGGCGCCACCCGTCGGGCGTGGCCGGGTGACCCTGCGCGACCCGATCCTCATCGCGCCGAAACCGGCACGGCCGAAAACGCTTCCGGTCCGGGCGGCGGCCGTGGTGCTCGGCGTGCTCGGCGCCGGGGTGCTGACCACGACCCTCCTGCTCGCCGCTCCGGACGGTCCGAGTGAAGAGGCGGGCACCGCACCGACCTCGGTGATCGGCCCCGCCGGCACCTCGCCCGGTCAGCAACTGCCCGGCGTAGCCGCTCCACCCGCCGACCCGGCGCCCGCCTCGGGCGCACCGATCGCGGTGGAGGTGCCCGGCGCCCGCACCGAACCCGTGCTCGCCCCGCCGCCCGCGGGCGAGGTGCCCGCACCCGCGCCGCCGGTGGACGCCGCCCGCCCGCCCCTGCCGTCGGTGCCGGTCGGCGCGCCGATCACCAGCGTGCCGCAGCCGCAGCCGACCACCGTCCCGCAGCCGACGACGACGGTCCCGGTCACCACTCCGCAGCCCACCACCGAGCCGCCGACGACGACGCCGTCGACCACCACCCCCGCCACCACGACGGCAACCGAGCCGACCTCCACCCAGCCGAGTCTCCCCACTCAGCCCGCCGCTGCCCCCATCGAGCCCGCCCCAGGGCCGAGTCTCCCCACTCAGCCCGCCGCGGCCCCCATCGAGCCCGCCTCCGGGCCGAGTCTCCCCACCCAGCCCGCGGCGGCCCCTATCGAGCCAGCCCCCGCCCCCGTCGCCGAACCCGGCGCCCCGGCCCCCACCTCCGCGACACCCGCGGGCACCCCTGCCGAACCCGGAACCTCCACGTCCGCACCGGTGACCGATCCCACCCCATCCGCGACGACCACCGACCCCAAGCCCACCCGGGCGAAAACCCTGTGAGCGCGACCCGCTGGTTCGGCGACTACCGCCTCGACTCCGTGATCGGCCGCGGCGGAATGGGCCAGGTCTGGCGCGCCTTCCACCAGCCGACCCAGCGGTTCATCGCGCTCAAGCTGCTACCCGCCGAACTCGCGGACGACGAGGAGTTCCGCCGCCGCTTCGAGCGGGAGGCGCGGGTGGCGGCGCGGCTGCACAATCCGCACCTGGTGGCGATCCACTCGTTCGGTCGCGTCGGCGACCAGCTCTACATCGATATGGCGCTGGTCGAGGGCGTGGACGTGAGCGCCCTGCTGCGCGAGCGCGGCCCGATGCCGCCGGTGCGCGCGGTGGAGCTGCTGGCGCAGATCGGCGCCGCGGTGGACGGCGCGCACGCGGCCGGGCTGGTGCACCGCGACATCAAGCCGGGCAATATCCTCATCGACCGCACCGGCTTCGCCTACCTGATCGATTTCGGCATCGCCAAGCCGGACGACGAAACCGGGCTGACCAGCACCGGCGCCTCGCTCGGCACGATCGCGTACATGGCGCCGGAGCGGTTCGAGGGCGTCGCGGGCCCGCCCGCCGACATCTACGCACTCGGCTGCGTGCTGGCCGAGTGCATTCTGGGCGGCAAGATCTTCGCGGGTGAGAGCGTCGCCGAGCAGATCTTCGGCCACCTCTACAAACCCCCGCCGCGCCTCGGCGAGCTGCGCCCCGGCGTCCCGCCCGCCCTGGACGACGTCCTGGCCCGCGCCCTCGCCAAGGACCCGGCGGAACGCTTCGGCACCGCCACCGAATTCGTCGACGCCGCGCGCCGCGCGCTCACCGATCCGGCCGCCTGGAACCACGGCACCGCCGCGACCTTCGCGCCCGCCGCCGTCAACTGGTCGACCGGCAACGAGCACCGGATCGCGACCACTCTCCCGCCCTCGGGCCACGCCGACACCGCACCCCGCACCCCGCCCGCGGGCCACGACCAGCGCTACGCCGCCACCGCCTACCGCACGACCCCGCCACCGGCCGGTTTCGATCACGGCACCACCAAGGGCGTCCCCGGCCCAGCACCCCGGAGAACCGGCCGCCGCAACGCCCTCCTCGCCGTGACCGCGATACTGCTGGTCTTCGCGATCGCCGCCGGTGTCACCCTCGCCCTCCGCAACGGCGGCTCCGTCGGCGACGTCACCGTGACGACCGACACCACGACCGAGGAGACCACCGTCCCCACCGAGGACGAGCCGACCGAGACCACCGACCCGACCGGCTCGATCCCCGCCCTCCCCGACCGCTTCGCGGGCAGCTGGAAGGGCCGCATCACCGACGGCCTCGCCGCCCTCGACATCGAGCTGACCCTGCGCTCGGGCCAGATCGGCGAGGAGGTCGGCGAGGCGAGCAACACCGGCGTGATCTTCAGCCAGACCTGCGAGCGCGCCGAAACGCTGCTGGCCGCGAGCGAGACCGAGGTCTCGCTGCGCGCCCGGCTCACCGGCGGCCCCGCCGACTGCACCGACAACGGCAGCGTCTCGACCATCACCGCCAACCCCGACGGCAGCATCGGCTACAGCTTCCCCGGCCCCCTCGGCACCACGCTGAAGGGAACGCTGAAACCCGCCTAGATCTTGTTCTGCGCGCTCAACCGGCGCATGATCGGCCATCCGCAGAACACCGGCAACCAGCAGGTCAGTACCCGGTAGAGCAGCACCGACGGCACCGCGACCTCGGCGGGCAGCCCGAACGCGGCCAGCCCGCCGATCAGCGCCGCCTCCACCGCCCCGACCCCGCCCGGCGTCGGCGCCGCCGAGGCCAGCGTGCCGCCGATCATGGTCACGATGGTGACGGTGATGAAGGTCGTACCACCGCCGAACGCCTGCACCGACGCCCACAGCGCCCCGGCCTGGCCGAGCGTGATGGCGCCGCAGCCGACCACGATGGTCGCCGAGCGCTTCGGGTCGCGGGCGAGCGCGACCAGCTCGCCGAGCACCTCCTGCAGCTGCGGCCGCACCGAGTCGTTCAGCCACCCGCGCAGTTTCGGCACGAAGGTGAAGGTCCCGACGATCCCGACGCCGACCCCGGCGATCAGGTAGAGCACGGTCGCGTCCGGCACGAAGTGCGACAGGTCGGCGGAGGTCCCGGCCGCCACGCTGAAGAACAGCAGCAGGGTGATGTGCGTCAGCACCTGCACCGCCTGCTGCAGCGCGACGGCCGCGGTGGCGCGCACCGCCCCGAGCCCGCCCTTCTGCAGGTACCGCACGCTCAGCGCGAGTCCGCCGATCCGGGCCGGGGTGGTGGTCGCGGCGAAGGTGTTCGCGATCTGCATGACGATCAGCCCCCACAGGCTGATCCCGCGCGAGGCGCAGGCCCAGAGCGCCACCGCGGCGCCGACGTAGGTGAGCGAGGAGATGGCGAGCCCGAGCAGCGCCCACCACCAGTTGGCGGTGCGCAGCTGGGTGAAGAAGGTCGGCACCGCGCTGATGAACGGGTAGGCCACGTAGACCAGCCCGACCAGCAGCACCAGCTGGATGATCTGGTTGCGGCTGAACCGGGTGATCTGCTCGGCCTCGATCCGGTCCTGCCCGGTCTGCTTGCGCACCTCGGAGCGCGCCTCGCCGAGCCGGTCGCTCCAGTCCGGCACCGAGCGCCGCATGCCGGGTGGCAGCGCGAACTTGGTGAGCCGGCGGGAGGCGTCGAGCACCGCCTGCTCGCCGAGCGCCTCGATGGCCGTGCGCACCGCGGGCTCCCTGCCGAAGAGCGAGGTGGTGGTCACCAGCAGCTGCGCGATGTCGGACTGCAGCTGGGTGTCGCTTGCGCCGTACTCGGCGCTGGCGAAGCCGCCGAACAGCACCACCCCTTCGCGCACCCGGATCTCGCTCGGCCGCAGGTCACCGTGGGCGATCTGGTGCTCGCGCAGGGTGCCGAGCGCCGCCCAGACCGCGGGCAGGATATCGGCGTCGGACTCGGCGAGCGGCCTGCCGTGCGGCACCGAGTGCGCGTACAGCGACCAGCCGCGGGCCAGCCCGCTCACCGCGATCGGCTCGTGCGCGGCCACCCCGGCGTCGCGCACCACCAGCGCGAGCAGCCCGCGGTGCTCGACCGCGCGGTGCATGGAGCCGTACGGCGACGGCGTCTCGCTGCTGCGGAAGGTGAGCCTGCGCCAGAGCTGGCGCAGCGCGCTGTGGCTGCGCTGGTTCTTGCCGTAGAGGTCGACGATCAGCTCGCGCTCGGCGCCGTCCACCGCGGCGGCCAGCACCAGCGGTCCGGGCCCGGCCGGGCGGAGCACGGTGAACGCGGTGACCGTTCGCCCGCGCCCGGCCAGCAGCCGCACCGCGGCGTCCAGCGGAACCTCGAGCGCGGGCGTGCCGACCGCGAGCACGATCACCGCGCCGACCAGCCACCCCACCGCCAGCCCGAACATGGCGCGAGCGGGCACGACGGTGCTCACCACCAGGTGGATCGGAGCGAAGGCGAGCAGCAGGAACCACATGAAGCGGCGGACCCGGGTCGGCAGCCACGGGCTGGAGACGGTGAGCACAGCGGCCGCGCCCGCGATCCAGCGCGGGTCGTCCAGGAACTGGGAGAGGAAGGTGTCGAGGCGGTCCGGCACCTGCAGGTGCCACTGCGGCGCGGAGAGCCCGGTGCCGGTGATGGAGAGCAGCAGCCCGGCCACCAGCCCGGCCGCCGCGTACCCGGCCATCAGCTTCCACTGCCGCCGCCAGACCAGCTCGATCAGGATCGCGAAGGGCAGGATCAGGATGGCGACGCCGTAGCAGAGGTAGACCAGATTGGACTGGGCCGGATTCAGGAAGCCGATGATGTTGGAGACCGAGCGCTCCAGCGCCAGCCACTCCGGCCGGGTGATCACCGAGCCGACCACGACCACCCCGACGCCGAGCGCCGCGAGCACCACGCGAATGATATCGCTGGTCCGCCTGGTCAGCGGCGGCAGCAGGCTGCCGGTGACCGGAATTTCCCGCCCGTCGACTCGCATGGCGTATCGGTACTTTCGGATCGTCTCTCGGGACGCGGGGCCGCGTGCTCCCCGGCGCACGATACATACCAGCACACGGGGGGAGCGCCGGGTACGCGGCGGTCCGGTGTGGCCGGTCGGTCTGCGTGTCGGTGCGCACCCGGTGCTGAGACATCGTGTCTCAGACGACTCGCCCGATTATCCGGTTCGCTCGATCGAAGAGCGTGGCTGCCTGCCCTGCCGCCTGCGTTCTCGCACGAGCGCCAGCTCGACGGGGCCCTGCAGCCTGCCCGGCGCGTCCTCCGGCTCGCCCGGCTCCGCCGTCCCGTAGGCGATGGCGTCCAGGTGCGGGAACCAGCGCGCGATCTCATCCCGGTAGGAGGTCTCCGCCTCCAGCTGGCAGAGCGCGCCGACCGCGGTGAGGACCGCGCGCGCGAACGGCGTCATGGAGACCGGCATGGTCAGCTGCCGCACGATGTTCGAGAGCCGCGGATTCGTCACCCGCAGCACGTGTTTGCGCAGCCAGGGGTTGCTGAGCCGGTAGGTGTCGTGGCGCAGCGGCTCCATGCAGGGCGAGACCACTTTGTAGAGCGCGCCGTCGTCGATCGCCCGATCCGGCTCCGCGAAGCCGTGTCTGCGGGCAGTGCTGCCGAGTTCGTCGGGGCCGCCGCGGAAGAGCGCGCGGGTGTAGTCCTCGGCCAGCGCGTCGAAGCCGTCCGGCGGCCACGGCAGGCAGGCGCCGAAGTCGAGCACGCCGAGCCTGCCGTCCGGCAGCAGCCGGAAGTTGCCCGGGTGCGGGTCGGTGTAGAGCAGCCCGCTGCGCAGCCAGGTCGAGGCCATGAAGCGGACAAGCAGCGTGCCGACCCGGTCGCGCTGCTCCCTGCTGCCGCGCTCGACGATGGCCGGAACCGGTGTGCCCTCCAGCCATTCGGTCACCAGCACGTCGCCGCGCTGCGCGATCACCCGCGGGACGCGGAGGTCGGGGTCGTCGGCGTAGGCGGCGGCGAAGGTGCGCTGGCTCTCGGCCTCGGCCGCGAAATCCAGCTCCCGCTCGACGCAGTCGCAGATCGCCTCGGTCACCCCGAGCACGTCGGCGCTCGGCAGGAAGACCTTGGCGAGTGTGCTGAGCCTGCGCAGCTGCCTGAGGTCGGCGGCGACCGCGGCCCGCCCGCCCGGGTACATGAGCTTCACCGCGACCGGCGTCCCGTCCTGCCAGATCCCGCGGTGCACCTGCCCGATCGAGGCCGCGCAGGCCCGCCGGTCGTCGAAATCCAGGAAGCGCGAGCGCCACTCGGGGCCGAGGCTCTCGGCCATGACCGCGCGCACCACCGTCGGCAGCATGACCGGGCCGGAGTCCTGCAGCCTGGCGAGCGCGATCCGGTACGGCTCGGCGATCTCCGGCGGCAGCGCCAGCTCGTAGATGGCGAGCAGCTGGCCGAGTTTCGCCGCGCAGCCCTTGAGTTCGCCGAGCACCTCGAAGATGTGCTGCGCGGTGCGCAGCCGGATGTCCCGGTCGACCTCGTCGGCCGGGCGCCCGATCGCCTTGCGCCCCAGCCCCGCCGCCTGCCTGCCCGCGTAGGCGACCGGCAGCGCCGCGATTCGCGCCCCGCGCACCGCCGAGCGCACCGGCAACCGCCCCGCACCCCGGCCCTGAGCACCGCCGAAACCCGCTGTCGGCCCCGCTGTTCGGCGGAATCGGCGCACCCGCTCACCACCGGCGTCGGCGCCGGGAGTGCTCGTGCCCCCGCGTTCGGTCATGAGTCACCTCACATTGTGCGATGCTCAGTTTCGCACACGTGCGAACGAACCTCGCAGGCCTTAGACTGTCTGGGACGTGACACGCGCCACAGATGAGAGGTTGTCGAAGAAATGGGTTCCCAAACGGTTGTCGCCGATGTCGCCGACGAACTGGCGCGGCGGGTGGCAGCGGGGGAATACGGCCCTGGCGAACTCATGCCCTCGGTGCGGCAGGTGGCCGAGGAGTTCTCGATGAACCGGGCTACCGCCCAGCTCACCCTGGGCCGGCTGGAGTCCTACGGCTTCGTCGAGGCCCGCCGCGGCAAGGGCTTCACCATCCGCGACGTGCGCGAGGCCGGCGGCCTCGACGTCTACCGGCACCTCTTCCGCTTCTCCGTGCCGATGCCCGAGGTCGCGGTGGAGATGTTCCACGACATCGTCGAGGTCGAGCGCGGCATCGTGATGGACGCGCTGCTCGCCTACACCGGCTGCCGCGACCGGCTCGACCCGGCCGAGCTGAAGGCCACCGTCGACGAGCTGGAATCGCTTGCCAGGCAGGACGAGCCGGACCACAACCGAATCCTCGGGCTCGAGGTCGGGCTGGTGCGCAGGCTGCTCTCCGTGCTCGGCTCCAGCATGCAGCGCGCCGTGCTGAACTCGATCGGCGAGATGGTGCTCGAGGTGCCGCTCGCGGTGCAGGCCTACTTCGCCGGCGCCGCCGACCTGCACGTACTGGTCTGGCGCGCGCTGCTCGCGGTCTGGGACTCCGGCTCGGAGCCGTCCGAGGCCCAGCTCGCGCTCTTCGAGGATCTCTTCGGGATGTACCACGACAAGGTGGTCACCCGCTTCGAGGAGCTGCTGCTCGGCCCCGCCGAGGAGAGCGCGCCCCGGGCCGCTACCGCCTGACCCGGGGACGCCCTGCCGCCTCAGCCGTTCAGCTTGGTGAGCCGGTCGCAGGCCTCGACGTACTCCTGGATCAGCCGGTTCACCGCGTCGGCGGAGCGCTCGATCTTGTTGAGCTGGCCGACCACCTGGCCGACCGGGTTGAAGTTCACGTCCTTGGCCGCCTCGGGGTAGCGGTGCCCCCGCTTCACGCCGTCCAGAGCCACCATCATCTGCAGCGGCATGGGCAGCGGGTCCGGGGTGTCGGCGCTCTCCCAGGCCTCGGTCCAGTCGTTCTTGAGCATCCGGGCCGGCTTGCCGGTCCAGGCGCGCGAGCGCACGGTGTCGTGGCTGGTGGCGTCGAGGTAGCTCTGCATCTGCGCGGGCGGCACATTGGCCTCCTCGACGGTGAGCCAGATCGAGCCGGTCCAGGCGCCCGCGGCGCCCATCGCCATGGCCGCGGCCACCTGGCGGCCGTTGCCGATGCCACCGGCGGCCAGCACCGGCAGGTCGCCGACGGCGTCGATCACCTGCGGCCAGAGCACCAGCGAGGAGACCTCGCCGCAGTGCCCGCCGCCCTCGGTGCCCTGGCAGACCACGAAGTCGAGCCCGGCGTTCTTGTGGTTCAGCGCGTGCTTGACCGAGCCGCAGAGCGCGCCGATGAGCCGGCCCGAGCTCTGCACCTGCTCGATCACGTCGTCGGGCGGGGTGCCGAGCGCGTTCGCGACCAGCTTGGCCTTGGGGTGCTTGAGGATCACCTCGACCTGCGGGCCCGCGGTGGTCGCGGTCCAACCGAGCAGCTGCGCGTGCTGCTCGCCCTCGGGCAGCGCGGGAACGCCGTGGTCGGCGAGCAGCTTCTCCGCGAAGTCGCGGTGGCCCTGCGGGACCAGCTGCACCAGCTGGGCCTCCAGCTCCTCGGGGCTCAGCCCCTCGATGCCCTTGCCCTCGTACTTGGACGGGATCACCAGGTCGACGCCGTAGACGCCGTTGACGTGCTCGTCCAGCCAGGCCAGCTCGACCTCCAGCTGCTCGGCGGTGAAGCCGACCGCGCCGAGCACACCGAGGCCACCGGCATTGCTCACGGCGGCGGCGACATCGCGGCAGTGCGTGAAGGCGAAGATCGGGAACTCGATTCCCAGCCGATCACAGATCTCGGTGCGCATGGCCTGCTCGTCTCCCTGTAGCACTCGTGAAACGGGTTGCAAAAATCTCGGCGGACCCGCCACGCGCACAGGCGCGTTCGGGGCTCCCGGATCGAATGTAACACGTTCTAGTTTTGCCGTACAGGGACGTTCAGGCGGTAGCGTGCTCCAGCTCCGCGAGCGCGCGCTCCAGGTGGTCGAGCATGCGCTCCAGGTCGGGCACCGTGCGGCGGCAGGCGACCAGCCCGAAGTCCAGGTTGTCGCCGGTGCCCGCCAGCGTGATGTTCATGGCCTGGCCGTCGAACGGGATGGAGAGCGGGTAGGCCGCGTCCAGCCGGGCGCCGTTCCAGTAGAGCGGCTTCCTGGTGCCGGGCACATTGGAGATCACCAGGTTGAACGGCGGGCTGGTCCACGGGATCAGCCCGGGCACCAGCGTCACCGCCAGCGGGCTGAGCATCAGCGCCGAGACCGCCATCGCCTGGATCGCGGAGAGGGAGTCGTAGGCCGCCTTGCTCGCGCGCATGGACTCCGAGATGACCTGCAGCCGCTGCACCGGATCGGTCTGGTCGGTGCCGAGGTTGCAGAGCATGGCGCCGACCTTCACGCCATCGGTATCGGCCTCGCCCGGCGAGCGCAGCGACATCGGCACCATGGCGATCAGCGGCTTGTCCGGCAGTGCGTCGTGGTCGAGCAGGTAGGAGCGCACCGCGCCAGCCGACATGGCCAGCACCACGTCGTTCATGGTGGCGCCGGTCGCCTTGCGCACCTGCTGCAGCCGCTCCAGCGGCCAGGAGCGCGCCGCGATCCGCCGCGCCCCGCCGATCGGCACGTTGAACATCGTCCGCGGGGCGTCGAAGGGCATCGCCACCTGCTGCTTCAGCACCGTCTTGCCGACCAGCCGCGCCAGCGTCGGCCCCGCCGCCATGGAGGCGAGCTCGCGCGCCGCGCCGAGCACGCCGCCGCCCTTGGGCGCCTCGCCCTTCTCCCGGCGCGGGACATTCCACGGCACGTGCCCCGGCTCCGCCGGGTCGTCCGTGAGGGTGCGCTGCAGCAGCCGCTGCGCCGTCACCCCGTCGATCAGGGCGTGGTGCATCTTCGAGTACATGGCGAAGCGGCCGTCGGCGAGCCCCTCGATCAGGTGGAACTCCCAGAGCGGGTGGTGCCGGTCCAGCAGCGCGCCGTGCAGCCCGGAGACCAGTTCGAGCAGCTCGTCCCGGCCGCCCGGCGTCGGTAGCCCGACCCGCCGGACGTGGTAGCTCAGGTCGGCGTGGTCGTCGTAGGTCCAGGCCGCGCGCGGGGCGCCGAAGATGGTGGCCGGACGTTTGCGGAAGCGCGGCTGCACCTCGGCGCAGTCGAGCAGGTGCGCGTGGATCGTCTGCGCGAACTCGCGCTCGGTGCCCTCCGGTGGCTCGAAGATCTGCACCGACCCGACGTGCATGGGTTGCTCCCGGGATTCGGCCAGCAGGAAAACGGCGTCGATCGGTGCGATCAGTTCCATGCGTCGGCCCTTCGAACAGTGGTGGTGTGCACGAACCGTGCGCCCACTGTGGTGGATATCACGTGCTGGGTGGGGATACCCGCCCGGGTCACGGGGACACGTCGGGCCCGGCGCGCTCGGCCAGCAGTATCGCCTGCCGGAAGCGCTCCTTCGGGTACGGCTCCCGGACCAGCCAGGCCGTCGCGGTCAATCCCGCGGTCCCGAGCAGCCCGGCCAGCCGGTCCGGGGCCCAGCGGTAGGCCCGGATCACCCGGTGGTCGAACGGGGCCGGTTGCGCGCCCGGCGCTTCGGCGAAGAAGCCGAGCAGCAGTTTTCCGCCCGGTGCGAGCACCCGGGCGAACTCCGCGAACACCTGGGGCAGCCGCTCGGGGGGCACGTGGATGAACGAATACCAGGAGACGAGGCCACCGAGCGTGCCGTCCTGGTGCGGCAGCGCGCTCAGATCGCCCAGGTCGAAGCGGATCCCCCGGTACTCGGAGCGGGCGGTTTCGATCAAGCGCTCGGACAGGTCGAGCCCCGCGATGTCGAGGCCGAGGTCGCGCAGGTGGGCGGTGATCCGGCCGGGGCCGCAGCCCGCGTCCAGCACCGGGCCGCGCACCTGCTCGGCGAAGGTGGTGAAGAGCGCGCGGCCGTAGGGGTCGGTGGCGACCTGGTCGCGGGTGACGTCGGTGTAGAGCTCGGCTACCGCGTCATAGGCGGCGGCGACGGCGTGGTCGGGCACAGGTTTTCCTCCGGATCAATCCAGCGGCGCGTTGGCGCGGACCCCGCGATAGATACCCCATCGGGTGATCCACGGCCGCAGCACCCGGTCGATCGACCAGCCGGGGAAGTGGAACGGCCTGCCGTTCGGGGCGAAGACGTCGAGGCCGTCCGGCTGCGGGCCGAGCACCGAGCCCCAGCGCCGCCGCGGCGGCCGGTAGCGGCGGAGTTGCCTTCCGGCGATCTCGGCCCTGATATTGCGCGCGAGCAGCCCGTCGGCCCGGTTCCGCGCTGAGCCGCGCAGCGGGTCGGTCGCGGCGACGTCGCCGATCGCGAAGACCCCGGGGTGGCCGGGGACGCGCAGCTCCGGTGTGGTGCGGACGAAGCCGTGCTCGTCGAGGAGCTCGGCGGGGAGCCAGCCGGTGTTCGGCGTGGTGCGGCCGACGGTCCAGAGCACCGCGTCGGCGGCGGTGTCGGGTTGTCCGGTCCGCCAGCGCACGGGTCCGGTGGTGATGGCGTCGGCGGGGTCGTCGGCGCGGTGGCCGGGGTGCAGCTCCACCCCGAGTTCGGTGAGCGTGTGGCGCAGCCGGTCCCAGATGCGCGGGTGGTGTGCGGTGAGCGCGCGGTCGCGCGGGAAGTAGAGCGCGATCCGCTTCTCCGGCCAGGTGCGGGCCAGGTTGGCGGCGCTGCCGACCGCGGCCGCGCCGCCGCCGATCACCGCGATGTGGTGCGCGGCGCCGATCCGGCCGTTGGTCTCCCTGAGTTCCCGCGCCACCTCGGTGTCCGAGCGCAGGTCGGGGACGCGCCAGAAGCCGTTGCGCACACCGGTGCTGAGCACCAGGATGTCGAACGGTTCCGCGCGCTCCGCGCCCGCGGCGTCCCGCACCGTGACGGAATTCCGGTCGAGATCCGCGCCGACCAGCACGCCGTGCACCGTGCGCACCCGGTCCAGCCCGCGGAACCGGTCGAACGGAATCCAGTAGTCGCGCGCCCACTCCCGCGGCCGGGTCAGCCGGAGCCCGAGCTCCTGCCCGCTCACCAACCCGGGCGCGGCCGAGATGCCGACCACGTCGAAGTGCCGAGCCAGCCGGATCGCGGTGAGCACGCCGCTGTCCCCGAGCCCGGCGATCACCACCCGGCGCCGGGCCGCACTGCGGGCCCCGCCCACCGCTACGCCCGCCGCGGCGGCCACGGCACGAACCGCGGCACCCGCTCCAGCACCGCGCCGTACTCCGGCCTCCGCTGCAGGCTGCGCTGCTCCATCATCGGAATGCTCGCGCCGAGGAACATGGCGAGCATGGCCGCCGCCCCGATCCACAGCCACCAGAACGCGCCCGGCGCCGCCGCGATCCCGAAGAGCGCCAGCGCCACCCAGAACCCGAACTCGCCGAAGTAGTTCGGATGCCGCGACCACCCCCACAGCCCGCGATCCATCACCTCGCCCGGCCGCCGGTCCCGCGCGAACCGCCGCAGCTGCCCGTCCGCCGCCAGCTCCAGCCACACCGCCGCCAGCCCGACCAGCACCGCGATCCCGGTGAGCCACGCCAGATCGTCGCCGGTCGCGGTGACCGCGACGTAAATCGGCAGCATCCCGGCGAAGACGATCACCGTCGGAATCAGGTGGATGGGGAAGAGATCGGCGAAGAACTCGCCGCGCCCCGCCCGCTCCCGCAGCTGCGGGTAGCGCCAGTCCTCGTGCCGCAGCCCGGGGAACGACAGCACCCAGTTCGCCGTCAGCCGCACCGCCCACACGACCACCACCAGCGCGATCAGCGCGCACCGCACGGTGTCGGCGCCCGGCGTCTCCAGCCACCAGGCGAGCAGTAGCAGCGGCGGGATGACCGACCAGTACGGGTCGTAGAAGCTGGAGTTCCCGAAGGCCCGGCTGAAGGCGAAGATCACCAGCGTGGCCAGGACATCCGCGATCAGCGTGTCCAGCCAGAGCTGCCCGGTGTCCGGCCCGGCGACCAGCCAGGCCGCAGCCACCGCGACGGCGAGCAGATAGGCCCCCGTCACCACGGCAAGCGATCGAGCCCTGCTCGCTCGTATGGACTCCATCCCGGCCTCCCGCAGCGCCGTGCCGGTTCGGCGGTGAACCGGCTGGAGCGGAAATGTAACACGTTTCAGTTAGTGGCTTCGGTGGTTCGGGTCAGGCGAGTTTCTGTCGCAACTCGGCGGCCCGCCGGGTGAGGTGGTCGCGCTCGGCGACGATCTGCGCCTTGCCAGCGGCCTCGACGTAGAGCCGCACCGCCGTCTCCAGCTCGCCCGCCTGTTCGTGCAGGTAGGCGGCGGAGGCGGTGTAGCGGGGGAGCTCGGGGTCGAGCTCGGCGATGGCGGCGAGCCCGGCGCGCGGACCGTCCGCGGCCCCGACCGCGACGGCGCGGTTGAGCCGCACCACCGGGCTGTCGGTGAACCGGAGCAGCTCGTCGTACCACTCGACGATCTGCACCCAGTCCGTCTCGGCGGCGGTCTGCGCGTCGGCGTGCAGCGCCGCGACCGCGGCCTGCGCCTGGAACTCGCCGAGCGCGTCCCGCGCCAGCGCGGCCTGCAGGATCTCGACGCCCTCCGCGATGAGATCGCGCCGCCAGCGGGTGCGGTCCTGCTCGGCCAGCGGCACCAGGCTGCCGTCCGGGCGGGTGCGGGCCGGGCGGCGGGCGTGGTGCAGCAGGAACAGCGCGAGCAGCCCGGCCGCCTCCGGGTCGCCGCTGGCCGCGGCGAGCTGCCGCGCCAGCCGGATCGCCTCGGCGGCGAGGTCGACGTCGCCGCTGTACCCCTCGTTGAACACCAGGTAGAGCACGCGCAGCACGGTGCCGAGGTCGCCGGGGCTGTCCAGCCGGACCCCGCTCACCGTGCGCTTGGCGCGGCTGATCCGCTGCGCCATGGTCGCCTCCGGCACCAGGTAGGCCCGCGCGATCTGCCCCGTGGTGAGGCCGCCGACCGCGCGCAGGGTGAGCGCCACCGCCGATGCCGGGGTCAGCTTCGGGTGCGCGCAGAGGAAGTAGAGCCGCAGCGTCTCGTCCGTGCTCACCGCGGGGCCCGGCTCCGGCTCGTCGACCACCCTGACCTCGCGGTCGCGGCGCGCGGCGTCCGAGCGGGCGAAGTCGAGGAAGCAGCGCCAGGCCGTGGTGATCAGCCAGCCCTTCGGGTCGGCGGGTGGCCGCGCGGGCCAGGTCTCGACCGCGCGGATCAGCGCCTCCTGCACCGCGTCCTCCGCCGTCGCGAAGTCCGCTCCCCGGTGCACCAGCGCGGCCAGCACACCGGGGATCAGCTCGCGCAGCTCGGTCGTCACTCCGTGGTGGGGCCGTGCGCGGTCATCAGCGGCCGGAGCTCCAGCCACTCCTGCACCGGGATCCCGTCCTTGCCCGGCGCGGCGGAGAGCTCGCCTGCCAGTTCCAGCGCACGGTCGTAGGAGTCGACGTCGATGATCATCCAGCCCGCGATGAGGTCCTTGGTCTCGGCGAACGGCCCGTCGGTGACCGGCGGCCTGCCCGGCCCGTCCGAGCGCACCCAGGTGCCCGTCGCGGTCAGCGACTGCGAATCCACGTACTCGCCGTTGCGCTCCAGCCGGCCCGCGAACTCCTCCATGTACCGCACGTGCGCGGTGATCTCCTCCGGCGTCCACCGGTCCATCGGCACGTCGTTCACCGAGGCGGGGGCGCCGCGGTAGTGCTTCAGCAGCAGGTACTTCGCCATGTCGTGCTCCTTCGTTCGGTTGGTGTACCCCTGGGACGGAGCGGGTCGCGCGTTCTCGACATCCCCGCGGGAGATTTTTCTCCGGATGGCGATCCAACGGGCGGATGCTGCGCACCCCGGACGGGAACGGCAAGGTCGCGCTCGCGCAGTTCCACGCGCCGGTCGCGCAGCGCTGCACCCCGGTCGGCGCGCCGACCAACCCGCCGCATCATGTTCGCCGTCGACGATATCGACGACACCGTCACCCGGCTGCGCGCCCGCGGCGCCGAACTCGTCGGCAGCATCGAGCAGTACGAGCGGAGCTACCGCCTCTGCTACGTCCGCGGGCCGGAGGGGATCGTGGTCGGGCCGGCCGAGGAGCTCTAGCCCCTTGCCATGTCCACGAATCGGCTCAGGTGCAGCTGGTGCGCCACCGTGATGGTGGCGGTGGGGCCGTTGCGGTGCTTGCCGAGGATCAGGTCGGCCTCGCCGCCGCGCGGGTCGTCGCGCTCGAAGGCGTCGGGGCGGTGCAGCAGGATGACCATATCCGCATCCTGCTCCAGCGAGTTGTGCAGCGCGACGCCGTTCGCCACGAAGTTGTGCGTGTCCGGCACCGTGCCGTCGAAGACGTCCTGCTCGCCGAGGCTGGTGATCTCGACGATGCGATCCCAGAACACGTCGTTGGTCGCGAACATCTCGATGTCGGCGTCCTGCAGCACGTTCGCGACCCGGGCGAGCCGGGACCGGCTGGGCGAGCGCTTCCACATGGTGGAGCCGCAGAAGCGGGAATTCATCGCGGAGGCGAACTCCCGGTGCGTCATCTCATTGGTGGCCAGCAACGTCCTGACCTTCGACCAGATCTCCTTCGGCACCGTGTCGACATTGGTGTTCCGGGTCAGCGGCGCCAGCTGCTCGAGCGCGCGCTCCGCCGCGATGCCACGGGCGCCGTGCACGCCGACATCGCGCAGGAAGGTCGTCTGGTTCTCGGAACCATCCACGAGGAGATGCCAGCACGGGCGGTAACCGGGCTTGCGCACCTGCTTGATGCGGCCGTGCACACCCACCCGGAGCAGCAGCAGCGCGATGTCGTCGATGAGCCGCCTGCTGGTCGAGGCGTAGTAGACGCGGGCCTGGTTGCCCTTCTCGTCCCAGCGCACGGAGCCGTCGGTTGCCCACAGATGCCGGAGGAAGAGCGCGACCTGATCGGTCGGAAGCGCGAAGATTCGCTCGGGCACGAACTTCTCGTAGCTGCGCAGCCCGAAGAGCCCGAGCTCGTCGAGCCAGGCCGCGATCGGGTTCCGCTTGCCGTGGGTGAGCCGATACGGCGCCCGCAGGCGCAGCGTTGTCACCCGCGCGGCGGGATAGTCGTCGCGCACCGGGGTGACACCGAAGTGCTGTGCCGCCGTGGTGACCGCGGCGAGATTTTCCTCATCGATACTGGCGTACCGCACCGGCTGCCTGCGCACGCACGAGCCGTCGCCGATCATGTGCGCGAGCAGGACCACCTCGGCGTCGGGCAGGCGCTCGGTGTGTACCGGCTCGGGTACCACCCGAGGCGTGGCCAGCCGGTCATCCGTCCCGAGCCGCTCCAGCGGGATCCACCCGTCCACGGTGAGGAAGGGGTGGTTGCCGGTCGCCTCGACCTCGCGCCCCGAGGCGAGGCGCAGCCGGAAGACCTCCTTGCGCCCGCTGGGGAACACCTTCACCATCGGCCGCGCGACCATGCGCATCCGCTCGTCCAGCGACCAGACCAGCGGCTGCTCCCCGGACTCGAGGAGCTCGCCCAGCGTGGTCTCCGCGCCGGTGTCCGCCCGCAGCACCCGGGCCGAGGCCGGCAGGCAGCCCGATTCACGCAGGTCGGACACCATGGGACGCTTGTCGGTGCGCTGTTCCGGACCACGGTTCAGCTGGCTGATCGCGACCACCGGAACCTCCAGCTCCTTGGCGAGGAGCTTGAGATTCCGGGAGAAGTCGGAGACCTCCTGCTGCCGCGACTCGACCTTCTTGCCCGAGGACATCAGCTGCAGGTAGTCGATCACGATGAGCTTGAGATCGTGCCGCTGCTTGAGCCGCCGCGCCTTGGCCCTGATCTCCATCATGGTCAGGTTCGGCGAATCGTCGACGAACAGCGGTGCCTCGCTGATCTCGCTCATCCGCCTGGCCAGCTTGGTCCAGTCGTCGTCGCTCATCCGCCCGGAGCGCATGTCGCCCAGCTTGATCTTCGCCTCGGCGGAGAGCAGCCGCATCACGATCTCGGTGCGGCTCATCTCCAGCGAGAAGATCACGCTCGCCAGCCCGTTCTTGATCGAGCAGCTGCGCATGAAATCCATGCCGAGGGTGGAGTTGTGCGTCGGCACCATGGCCCGGCCGGCCAGGTACAGGTGCGCGGGGTTGTCCACCTCGACGCAGCGCACCGGCACGCTCGGGATCGGCCGGACGTCGACGATATAGCGGCACTCGGAGCGCGCGGTGCTCGCCCCGGCCCGGCGCTGCTTGTGCAGCAGGGCCTTTCGGTGCACGCCGAAGACTTCGTCGTCGGTGGCGAAGGTGAGGGTGCCCCGCTCGGCGCTCGGCTGGATTCGGTAGCCGAGGCCGACGACGAGTTCGCCGATGTCGGCGGCGAGCCGCAGGCCGGTCACGTCGATCCGCACCGAGCCATCGGCGGTCACGGTGCCGTCGGTGTCGAGCAGTCCGGCCAGCAGCGCCCGCCGCTGCGCCTCGGACGCCCGCAGGTACGGCAGCGGAATGTGCTTGTCCCCCAGCGCCAGCAACCGAGCCGACGCGGTGGCGGCCACCGTGCCTTCGGCCTCGATCCGGACGACGATTTCCGGGTCGGGGCTGGTCAGGGCGGTGTCGTCGCCGAGCCAGGCGCCGAGGGTGTACGGCGGGACGGGGAGCTCGGCGGGGGGGAGGTCGAGGGGGCCGGTGGTGCGGATGGAGTGGTCGAGCCCGCGGTCGGCGGTGCGGCGGCGGAGGGTGGCGGCGATCTCGGCGGTGCTGCGGACGGCGGGGGCGATGCGGCGGGAGCGGCGCGAGGCGCCGGTGTCGGTGAGCCACTGGTGCTGTTCGTCGGCGACGAGCACGGTGCCGTCGGAGAACTCGACCTCGTAGCAGGGCCGGTCGTGCAGCACCTCGGTCGCGGCGACCACCAGGGTCGGCTTGCCGTCGGCGCCGAGCAGGAGGTCGCCCGGCCGCACCTCGCCCATGGTGGTCCAGCCGGTCGGCGTCGGCAGGGGGGTGTCGACGGCGAGCGCCTTGCCGACGCCGGGACGTGCGGCGACGATGATCATCTGACCCGGGTGCAGCCCGTTGGTCACCTCGTCGAGTTCGGAGAAGCCGGTGGGGACGCCGAGCGAGATGCCGCCGCGGCTGGCGATGGAGTCGATCTCGTCCATCGTGGGCTGGAGCAGCTCCTCGAGCGGGAGGAAGTCCTCGGTGGTGCGGCGCTCGGTGACCTCGTAGACCTCGGCCTGGGCGCGGTCGACGACCTCGGCGACGTCCTGGCCGTCGGCGCCGGCGTAGCCGTACTGGACGATCCTGGTGCCCGCCTCGACGAGGCGGCGCAGCACGGCCTTCTCGGCGACGATCTCGGCGTAGTAGCCGGCGTTGGCCGCGGTCGGCACGGTCTGGGTGAGGGTGACCAGGTAGGGCGGGCCGCCGATGCGCTTGAGCTCGTTGCGCCGGTCGAGGGCTGCGGAGACGGTGACCGGGTCGGCGGGTTCGCCGCGGGCGTAGAGGTCGAGCACGGCGTCGAAGATGGCCTGGTGCGCGGGGCGGTAGAAATCGCCGGGGCGGATCACCTCGACCACGTCCGCGATGGCGTCCTTGCTCAGCAGCATGCCGCCGAGCACGGACTGCTCGGCCGCCATGTCGTGCGGGGGCTGCCTACCGAAATCCTCGCCCGGAGCCTCCGGCGGGTACTCGGAGTGCCCGCGGTCGTCGACGACTGCCACCTGACTCGACCGTCCTCTCTCCGCACGAGCGCGGCCCGTGAATCACCTGCACTGGTCCGCGTCTGTCTCGTTCTACCGCGTGGGTACGACAGGTCGCGGCTCGGCGCGCCGGGCGCAGGACCGGAACGGCACCGCCGGAACCGGATCGCTAGTTACCGCCGGGACGGCGCCGCACCGGGCCGTCGGAAACGGCCACGATGACGAACCTAGGTGACCATGCGGACCGCGCCAAACGGGCGTGGGGATAAACCTGTGGATAACTTGGGGACTGTTAACCATTGGGTGTGCACCCCCTGTGGATAACTTGGGGAAAACGCAGGTCACAGCTGGGAAATGCCCAGATAAACGGCTGTTTACGGGCTCGCGGGGGTGTGGATCGAATTCGCTACGGCGTGTCGGCCAAGATGAACAGCCGGGCGTGTTGGTGAACGGGACATGGAGGAAACATGACCTGAATCACAGCGGGGCCGGTCGGTTTTTCCGGTAATCCACAGGGCTGTCCCATGGTGGGGAGTGTGCGCAGGTGAACGGACCGGGAAGGTTCCGCGCGGTAGCACCGGCGGTAGGGCTAATTCAGCGCAACCGAGAAGTGTGGCGGGATTCGCGCCCGCACCCCGGATGCATGACCGGAGCGCGCACGCCGTCAGACCGTTCCCCGAGGTGCCTGGGGAACGGCCTGGCGGAGCGTGTGAATCAGCTCGCGGCGACGACGTCGACGCCGACCTTGGCAGCCACGTCGGGGTGCAGGTGCACCACGATGTCGTGGGTGCCGGTGCTCTTGATGTGCGACTTCGGCAGCTCGATGCTGCGCTTGTCGATGACCGGTCCACCCGCGGTCTTGATGGCCGAGGCCACGTCGGACTGGGTGACCGAGCCGAAGAGCTTGCCGGTGCCCGCGGTCTTGACCGGGAGGGAGACCCCGGTCAGCCCCTCGAGCGCCTGCTTCAGCTCGTTGGCGTGGTCGAGGTCGCGCACCCGGCGGGCATCCTGCGCCCGGCGAATGCCCTCGACCTGCTTCTGCGCGCCGCGGCTCGCCACGATCGCCAGGCCGCGGGGCAGCAGGTAGTTGCGGCCGTAACCGTCCTTGACCTCCACGGTGTCGCCGGGCGCACCGAGGTTGTCCACGTCAGCGGTAAGAATCAGCTTCATCTGCGTGTGCCTCCTTCTCAGCGAGCGGTGGACACGTAAGGCAGCAGCGCCACCTCACGCGAGTTCTTGACGGCGACAGCGACATCACGCTGGTGCTGCACGCAGTTGCCGGTCACCCGGCGAGCGCGGATCTTGCCGCGATCACTGACGTACTTGCGCAGCAGCGTCGTGTCCTTGTAGTCGATGTGGACGGTGCCGGTCTTGCTCTCCTTGCAGAACTGGCAGGCCTTCTTCTTCAGCACCTTTTCGCGCGCGGGCGCTTTCGGCATCGTCTTCTACTCCGTTTTCATGTGGCCCTCGGTTACCCGGGCCGGGAAGCCGTTCGTCAGAACGGCGGTTCGTCGTCATTGCGGCCGCCGCCCCCGAAGGAGGAGCCTGCCGCGGGCGCGCTGCCCCAGGGATCGTCGTCGGCGCTGGTGGTGTTGCCACCGCCACCGCCGCCGCTGCCCCGGTTGCTGCCGCCCCCGCTGTTCGCACTGTTGTATCCGCTGCCCCCACCGGCGCCACCGGAGCCGCCGCCGAAACCACCGCCACCGCCACCGCCACGGCTGGTCTTGTTGACCTTGGCCGTCGCGTACCGCAGGGACGGGCCGACCTCGTCGACCTCCAGCTCGACCACGGTGCGCTTCTCACCCTCGCGGGTTTCGTAGGAGCGCTGCTTGAGCCTGCCGCTGACGATCACCCTCGCGCCCCTGGTCAGGCTCTCGGCGACATTCTCCGCCGCTTCCCGCCAGATGTTGCAGCGCAGGAAGAGGGCCTCGCCGTCCTTCCACTCGTTCGAGTTGCGATCGAACACGCGGGGGGTGGAGGCAACGGTGAAGTTCGCCACCGCCTGGCCCGCAGGCGTGAATCGGAGTTCGGGGTCGGCCGTCAGGTTTCCGATGACGGTGATGACCGTGTCGCCTGCCATTGTGGTTCCTCCTGGGAAGGGGGGATCAGCGATTGCTCGCTCGGTTGC
Source organism: Nocardia asteroides (assembly GCF_021183625.1). Lineage (NCBI taxonomy): Bacteria > Bacillati > Actinomycetota > Actinomycetes > Mycobacteriales > Nocardiaceae > Nocardia > Nocardia asteroides. The sequence continues at coordinate 3,800,990 of NZ_CP089214.1, read as the reverse complement.
GCTAGAGCCTAGAGACAGGCACCGACGCTTTCCGAAGGGGCAGCAGTGCGATTACTTCTTGCCGTGGCGCAGCACCTTGGTGCGCAGCACCGTCTCGTTCAGCCCCAGCTGGCGGTCGAGCTCGCTCACGGTCGCCGGCTCGGCGGTGAGGTCGACGATGGCGTAGATGCCCTCGGCCTGCTTGCTGATCTCGTAGGCGAGACGACGGCGGCCCCAGATATCGACCTTGTCGATCTTGCCGCCTTCGGTGCGGACGACGCTGAGCAGATTTTCCAGCGACGGGCCGACGGTGCGCTCATCCAGACTTGGATCGAGGATGACCATCACTTCATATTGACGCACGGACCATTCACCTCCTGTGGACTCGAATCGGCCACGGACGTTCCGTGGCAGGAGGGTCGTTGCGTCAGCAACCCGGTAAGGCTACCCGACGGGGCCCTGACCGGCGAAATCGATGCCCCGCCTGCGGTAGCGCCCCGGCGCGGTGCCGTACGCGCGCTTGAACGCCTTGGCGAAGGCGAACTCGGAGGCGTAGCCGACCGCGCGGGCGACCGCGGTGAGCGTGGTGTCCGATTCGCGCAGCATCCTCGCCGCGGTGAGCATTCGCCAGCGGGCGACGTAGGCCAGCGGCGGCTCGCCGACGGTGGCGGTGAAGCGCCTGGCCATGGTCGCGCGCGAGACGCCGGCGCGGGCGCCGAGCGCGGTGACGGTCCACGGCAGCGCCGGGTCGGCGTGGATGGCGTGCAGCGCGGCGGAGACGGCGGGGTCGGTGAGCGCGGCGGCCCAGCCCGCCGGGTGCTCGGCCGCCGCCTGCTCGGCGAGCCAGGCGCGCAGGACGTAGAGCAGCATGGTGTCGAGCAGTGCCGGGATCGCGGCGTCGGCGCCGGGGCGGCGCTCGGTGATCTCGGCGAGCAGCAGGTCGACCGTGGCGTTCAGCGCGCGGTGCCGCTCCGGGCGGCCGGGCAGGTACACGAACTCGGGCAGCGTGGCGATCAGCGGGTGCGCGCGGTCGCCGTCGAGTTCGTAGGCGCCGCAGAGCAGGACGCAGCGCCGCCCCGGGCCGGCGACGATGCGCGGCTCGCCGGGGTGCGCGGTTTCGGTGATCGCGGAGCCGGTGGCGTCGGCGAGGTCGTGGTCGGCGCCGCGCGGCATGAAGAGCACGTCGCCGGAGTGCAGGGTGAGCGGCTCGGCGCCCGCCGCCCCGAGTACGCAGGAACCCTCGACGACCACGTGGAATCCGGCGCCGGGGACCACGGGGTAGCGCCTGCCCCACGGCGCGTGCCGGACGAAGAGCCCCGCGGCCGGGCGGCCGGTGCGGGCCGCGGCGATCAGCCCGGAGACCGGGTCGAGGCCGGCGTGCTCGGAGAAGGTGAGCGTTCCGGACAGGAAATCGAGCGTCGGCGGCATGGGAACACTCTCGCACCCGGCCTACCGTCGGAGCCATGAGCACTGTGAGCCTCCCCGAGATCGGGGTTTTCCTGCCCACGTCGACGCCGGACCCGGAGCGGCCGATCATCGGCGACGTGGTCGCCGCGGCGCGCACCGCCGAGCGGCTCGGGCTGGATTCGGTGTGGGCCACCGACCAGCTGGTGGCGTCGGCGCCGATCCTGGACGGCGCCGTCGTGCTCGCGGCGGCCGCCGCGGTGACCGAGCGGGTGCGGCTCGGCTGGGGGGTGCTGATCCTGGCGCTGCGGCCGGCGCCATGGGTGGCGAAGCAGGTCGCGACGCTGCAGCACGTGTCGGGGAATCGGCTGGTCCTCGGCGTCGGGACCGGGAACACCGCACACGGTGACGGCTCCTGGCGCGCGGCCGGGGTTCCCGTCGGCGAGCGCGCGGCGCGCACCGACGCGGCGCTCGAGCTGCTGCCCGACCTGATCGCCGGGAAGCCGGTCGGCGCGTACGGCGCCCCGATCGCGCTGGCGCCGCCCGCGCCGATGCCGCCGCTGGTGGTGGCCGGTGAGGTGCGGGCCGCGCGGCGGCGGGCGGTGCGGTTCGGGGCGGCGTGGCTGAGTCTGCGGCCCGAGGTCGGGGCGCTGGAGCAGGGGATCGCGGAGCTGCGCGCGCTCGCCGCCGAGCTCGGGCGGCCGGTGCCCGCGGTCTCGCTGGTGGCGCCGCTCAGCCCGGACGGCCCCGACGTGACCACCGAGAAGGCCGCCGCCTTCGCCGCCGCCGGGGTGCGCCGCCTCATCCTGAGCCCGACCGGCCCCGACACCGAGAGCGACTACGCCCACGCAGCCGAGGTCCGGACCCGCCTGCGGGCCCGCTGACAGACGGCCCCTTCCCCGCGGCACCCCCTCCTCTAGGGTGGGCTCCATGCCGATCGGACGCCGGGTCACCCGCCGTGCGGCGCTCGCGACGGCGGTGCTGCTGCTCTGCGGGCTGACCCTCGTGCTCGGCTACCTGAACAAGGCCAGGTGCGCGGGCGCCCCGTTCCAGCCGGACGGCCGCAGCGCGGTCTTCGACTCCGCCAAGGACGCCGACGTCTGCTACTCCGACATCCAGTTCCTCTGGCTGGGCCGGGATATCGACAACCACGTCTTCCCGTACATCGACGGCTCGATCACGCCGGACGGCGCGCTGGTCGGCGGCGTCGTGGAGTACCCGGTGCTGAGCGGGGTGCTGATGTGGCTCGGCGCGATCCCGGCGCACACCGACGCCGACTTCCTGCGCTGGTCGGCCCTGCTGCTCGCCCCGTTCGCGCTGCTCACGGCGTGGATGCTGGCCCGGATGGCCGGTGCCGCCGCGCTGCTGTGGGCGATCGGAACCCCGCTGGTGCTCTACGCCTTCCACAACTGGGAGCTGCCGGTGGTCTGCACCGCGGTGGCGGCGGTGTACGTGGTGACGGTGCCGCGCTGGTCACTGCGGACCCGGGGGGTGGCGGCGGCGGTCCTGCTCGGGGTCGGCTTCTGCCTCAAGCTCTACCCGGGCATCTTCGTGCTCCCGCTGATGGCGTACGTGCTCACCGGCGGCGCCGGGCCGGGCGGGCGGCGGGACCTGCGCGGCGCGCTGCTCACCGGTGCCGCGGCCGCGGGCACGGTGCTGCTGGTGAACCTGCCGTTCGCGCTGGCCGGGTTCGAGGGCTGGTGGGCCTCGTTCGCCTTCCAGCGGCTGCGCCAGGCCGACATCACCACGAACTCGCTCTGGTACTGGGGGCTGCGCCCGCTCTACCCGGCGAGCTCAGCGGGTGAGGAGAACTTCCAGCACACCGTCTCGTTCGCCTCGCCGGTGCTGATCCTGGCGTCGTTCGCGCTGGCGCTGTGGCTGGGACGGCGCCGCTGGCAGCGCAGCGGGGTATACCCGTGGGTCGGCGTGAGCGGCGCGATGCTCTGCGGTTTCCTGCTCTTCCACAAGGTGCACAGCCCGCAGTACACGCTGTGGCTCGTACCGTTCCTCGTGCTGCTCGTCGTGCCGGGGTGGCTGGTCGGCGCCTACCTGGTCGCGGATGTGGCGATCGGGGTCGGCGTCTTCCGCTACTTCTCCGCGCTCGGCACCGGCGATGGTGTCGAGCCGCTGGAGAACGTGGTGCAGTTCGGGGTCTGGGGGCGGGCGGTGCTGCTCGCGGTGTTCTTCGTGCTGTTCCTGCGGGCCGAGCAGCGCGACGACCGGGTCACTTCCGCGCCTCGCGCCACTGCATCCCCCAGCGGTACGCCTCGTCCAGCGCCTGCTGCGCCCCGCTGATGTAGTTCACCTCGCGGCGCACCGAGATCCGGCCGCCGGTATTGCTGAGCAGCGCGATGGCGCAGGAGCGGGCGTCGTTCACCGGGGAGTCCAGCCGCACCTCGATCTGCGGGCCGGTGGTCGGGAAGAGCGTGACGACCCCGTCGGCGGCCGCCCAGTTCGGCACGCCCTCGTAGATGAAGGCGAAGATCAGCACCCGGCGGAACTGTTCCGGGCGGCCGAGATCGATCCGCATGGTCTCGCCGCCGACCGAGCCGCCGCTGCGGTCGTCGCCGTCCAGCTCGATGAAGGGCGGCGCGTGCAGCGAGCCGTAGTTGTTGCCGAGCGCCTGCACCACGCCCTTGCTGCCGTCGGCGAGTTCGTAGAGGCAGCCGAGGTCCAGATCGATCGAGCCACCGCGGCGGAAGAGCCGGGGCTTGCCGCTGGCCCAGCGGAGGTTGACGCGCAGAACCCCCTGCGATTCCCCCGGTTTGGCGAGGTCGACGCTTGGCGCCGCCTTCGAGAGCGTCACCTTGTTCAGGTCGACGCCGCCGGTCCCGGCCCGGTTGTCGGCCGCCATCGCGATCCCCCTCCAACTCGACACGGTGGTCAGGTGGCTCCGAGCCTAACGCGCGCGACCCCGGAAATGCCCGGAGCGGCAGCGAAATCTCGCTGCCGCTCCGGGGCGGGGTGGTGCGTGACGGTCAGGCGACCGGGGTGGTCGCCGGCTCGTTGCCGGCCTCCGCGGCGGCCGCCTTGCGGTTGCGCCGGATGCTCGACCAGAAGGCGGCGCCGATGAAGGCGACGCCGACCAGGCCGGTGATGATCTCGTTGATGTGCACGCCGATCGAGACCAGCAGGATGGTGGCGAGCGCGCCGATCGCCCAGTGCGCGCCGTGCTCCAGGTACACGTACTCGGACAGCGTCCCCTGGCGGACCAGGTAAACGGTGATCGAGCGGACGAACATGGCGCCGATCAGGCCGAGGCCGAGCGCGATGATGATCGGGTCGGCGGTGATGGCGAAGGCGCCGATGACGCCGTCGAAGGAGAACGAGGCGTCGAGGACTTCCAGGTAGAGGAAGAGGAAGAAGCCCGCCTTACCGGTGGCCTTGGCCAGCTCGGAGGGGCCGGTGCGCTTGCCATCCAGCTCTTTGCCCGCTTCGTCGAGGTCGTCCTCGACCTCCTCGGTATGGAACATCGAGCCGAGGCCGTCGACGGCGATGTAGGTGATCATGCCGAGCAGCCCGGCCAGCAGCACGGTGGCGCGGTTGTCGTCGTCGGCCAGGAACTCCGCGGCCAGCACCAGCGCGATACCGGAGACCACGATCGAGAGCATGTCCAGCTTGCCCGCCTTGGCCAGCGGCTTCTCCAGCCAGCTCAGCCAGGTGATGTCGCGCTCCTCGAAGATGAAGTTCAGGAAGAGCAGCGCCAGGAACATGCCGCCGAAGGCCGCGATCTGCGGGTGCGCGTCGGTGATCAGGGTTTCGTAGCTCGCGCTGCCGTCCGGGAAGTAGGCGGCGTCGTCGGCGGGCGGGTTCAGCGCGAGGTCGAACGCCTGCACCGGGTTCAGCCCCGCGGTGACCCAGATGATCGCCAGCGGGAACAGCAGCCGCATGCCGAAGACAGCGATCAGGATGCCGACGGTGAGGAAGATCTTCTGCCAGAAATCACTCATCCGCCGCAGGACCGTGGCGTTGATGACGGCGTTGTCGAAGGAGAGCGACACCTCGAGGATGCCGAGGATGAGGCAGAGGAACAGTGCGGTCGGGCCGCCGTACAGGAAGGCCGCGACCAGTGAGATCACTGTGACGAGGCCGGAGAGGCCGAATATGCGCAGGACCACCGGGGGGACCTTTCGTTGTCGAGGCCGGACTTGACCGCCGTCCAGGGTGAATGCGTCGCCGCGCATTGTCCACCTGGGACGACACCGCACGAGAAGGGGGCCCGTTACCGGGCCCCCTCACGCGTGGTCGTGCGTCAGACGTTGACGCCGTAGTCGCGCGCGATGCCGGACAGCCCGGAGGCGTAGCCCTGGCCGATGGCGCGGAACTTCCACTCGGCGCCGTTGCGGTACAGCTCGCCGAAGACCATCGCGGTCTCGGTGGAGGCGTCCTCGGAGAGGTCGTAGCGGGCGAGCTCCTCGCCGTTGCTGCGATCCGAGACCCGGATGTAGGCGTTGCGGACCTGGCCGAAGGACTGCTGGCGGGTCTCCGCGTCGTAGATCGAGACCGGGAAGACGATGCTCTCGATGTTCGCCGGGGTGTTGGCCAGGTCGACGTTGATGACCTCGTCGTCGCCCTCGCCCTCGCCGGTGCGGTTGTCGCCGGCGTGCTCGATGGCGCCCTCGGGGGACTTCAGGTTGTTGAAGAACACGAAGTGCTGGTCGGACACGACCTTCTTGTCCGCGCCCGCCGCGATGGCGCTGGCATCCAGGTCGAAGTCGGTACCCGTTGTGGTCCGGACGTCCCAGCCGAGGCCGACCGCGACGGCCGTCAGGTTGGGGGCTGCCTTGCTCAGCGAAACGTTGCCGCCCTTGGACAGACTGACACCCATGCGGGAATCCCTTTCGATGGTCGGTGTGTGATCCCGACATGTCCGAATCGCCGGGTACGCCATACGACACTAGTAGGTTTCGGCGAACTTGCGTAGGAACCGGCACTCAGGGCCATCTCCTACGATCGGGGCGTGGCAGGGCGCAGGCGTGGATGGTTCGGCTCGTCGGGGCGCGACGAGTGGATCGAGCAGGCTCGGGCCGGTGTGGTCGCGGCCTTTCTCGACATGGACCGACGGCAGAGCGCTGCCGATTCGGCGGTGCGGGCGGTCGCCGAGGTGCGGCCCGATCCGGCGCTCGCGCGGCGCTGGGAACCGGTCCGCAACCGCTGCTACGCGGCGGCCGAGGTGTATCTGGCCCTGAACGACGACCTGGAGGCGGCGGAGCGGGACGGCACCCAGGTGCCGGGCGGTGCGCCGCGCGCCGAGCAGGTCACCAGGCAGCTCGCCGAGGCGGCGCGCGCGGTGGACGAGTTCTGGAACGCGAACCGGGCCCGGCTGGCGGACGCGGTCGCGGTGCTCGGCGCGGTGCCCCGGTTCGCCGAGGAGGTGAGCACCGAGGCGGAGCGGGTGCTCGGTGCCGCCGCGAGCTCGGAGTACGCCGGATACCGCTCGATTCGCTCCGGGGTCGCCGCGGTGGATGAGGCGCTGCTCACACTGGCCGCGGCCACCACGGCCGGGCCCGGCCGGGTGCGCGCCGCCGCGATCGCGCTGCGCGAGCTGACCGCGCTGCTGTCGGAAGCATTGGCGCAGGCCCCTTCTCGACGCGGCGCCTCGGCCAATGCGATCGCCTCGGTGACCACCCGCATCGCCGCCGTCCGGACCAGGGCCGAAGGGCTCGCCGCCGCCTACTCGGCGCTGCTGCGCGAGTTCAACGCTGCGAGTTCGGCGGATCTGACCAACAATGAGCGGGATAGCCAGCAGGCCGTCGCCGCCGCGGACACCGCCCTCGCGGGTGCGCGGGCCGCGGCGGCCGCGCACGATCCGGAGACCGCGCTTGAACTGACCACTTCCGCGCGCGCCAGCCTCGCGGCGGCCGAGCAGCAGGTCGATGCCGTCACCCGGCGACTCACCCTGCTGCGCGAGGTCGCCGCGAACCCGAATTCCAAGGCCGAGGCCGTACGATTCCGGCTGCGGGACGCGCAGATGCTCGCGGTGAGCCGAGGGCTCGTCGCCGAATGGGGTTCGGTACTCGATGCTCAGATCGACCGGATCGATCGCGCCGCCGCCGCCCTGACCGGTAGGCACCCGAACTACTGGGCATACGTCACAGAGCTCGACACCATCGCGGAATTCATCACCGGCGTGGTGGATCGCATGCGAAAAGAACCAGGACAACGACGAGGATGAGGACGGGGCCGCGATGACCGCGAGCGTTGCCGTCGCGCAGGAGGTCTCCCTGCGCAAACGGAAGCTGCTGTGCCATTTCCGGCAGCTGCCGGCGGGAAGGGCGCCGGAGCTGTTCCACCGGCGGCCGCAGTCGTTCGGCGACGGCGACGAGCGGGAGCTGCTCGCGATCGCGCTCGGCGCGACGCTGTATGTCCCGGCGACCAGGGACGACCTGGCGGGAACCATCCGCCGCCGGGCCGCGCGCGGGGTCTGTTCCATGGTGATCGACCTGGAGGACGCGGTCGCCGACCACGAGGTCGAGTGGGCGAAGGCGCAGACGGTCGCGGTGCTCGACGAGCTCGCCGCCGACCCGGACCCCAACCCGATGCTCTTCGTGCGGGTGCGCGACGCCGCCACCATCACCGAGATCGCGGAGGCGCTCGGCCCCGGCGCCGCGGTGCTCACCGGCTTCGTCTTCCCCAAGTTCGACAGCCTCAGTGGCCCCTCCTATTTCGCGGCGCTCGCGGTGGCGACGCAGCGGCTCGGCCGGACCGTGTACGCCATGCCGGTGCTGGAGTCGGCGGCGCTGGTGCACCGGCAGACCAGGGACCGGGAGCTCACCCGGATCGCGGAGCTGCTGGCCGCGCACCGGGAGCAGGTGCTCGCGGTGCGGGTCGGCGCCACCGACATGTGCGCCACCTTCGGCATCCGCCGCGACCGCGACCTCACCATCTATGACGTCCGGGTGGTCGCCGACGTGATCGCCGACATCGTGAACTACCTCGGCCGCGCCGACGGCTCCGGCTTCGTGATCACCGGCCCGGTCTGGGAGTACTTCGCCGACCACGAGCGGATGTTCCGGCCGCTGCTGCGCACCGCCCCCTTCGAGGAGTCGGACGCGGTGAAATTCCGCCAGTACCTGGTGAGCCGGGATCTGGACGGGCTGCTCAGGGAGATCACGCTGGACCGGGCCAACGGCATCCAGGGCAAGACGGTGATCCACCCGTCGCACGTGGCCGCCGTGCACGCGCTCTCGGTGGTGACGCACGAGGAGTACTCGGACGCCCTGGACATCCTGCGCGCCGACGTCGGCGGGGTCGCGGCCTCCGGCTACCGGAACAAGATGAACGAGATGCGCCCGCACCGCAGCTGGGCCAGGCAGACGGTGTTGCGCGCGCGGGTCTTCGGGGTGGCGAACAAGGGCGTCTCCTTCGTCGACCTGCTCACCGCGCTGGTGACGGAATGAGCTGGGCGACCAGGGAGCTCGGGGTCGCGCTCAGCTACCCGGCCGGCGCCGATCCCGGGCTGATCGAGCCGGGGCTGCGCAAGGGCAACGAGCGCCGCGCGCACCTGCTGGTCTCCACGGTGCTCGGCAAGCACATCCCGACCGACCCCGCCGCGGTGCTCGACGCCGGGAATCGCCTGGGTGACCTGGTGCGCGAGCGGCTCGGCGCGAGCGACGCCGTCGTGCTCGGCTTCGCCGAGACCGCGACCGGGCTCGGGCACTGCGTCGCCGCCCGGATCGGCGCCAGGTGCTACCTGCACTCCACCCGCCGCGCGGTGCCTGGCGCGCATACGCTCGCCGGGTTCGAGGAGGGGCACTCGCACGCCACCTCGCACCTGCTGCAGCCGGAGCCCGCCGAGGTCTTCGCCGACGGGCTGCCGCTGGTCCTGGTCGACGACGAGATCTCGACCGGGGCCACCGCGCTGGACGCGCTGCGCGCGCTGCACGCCGTCGCGCCGCGCACGCACTACGTGCTGGCCAGCCTGGTCGACATGCGCACGGCGGCGGATCGGGCGAAGGTCGAGGCCGCGGCCGCGGAGCTGGGCGCCCGGATCGACACCGTGTGCCTGGCGGCGGGGCGCGCCGAGGTGCCCGCCGACCTGCCCGCCGCGGTGGCGGCGCTGCCCGAGCACCGGCTGAACCCGGTCGCCGCGCGGCGAGGTTCGGTGGCGCGGGTGCGGCTGCCGTGGCCCGACGCCGTTCCGGAGGGCGGGCGGCACGGGTTCCTGCGCACCGATCTGCCCGGGTTCGAGCAGGCGCTGAACGCCGCCGCGGCGGAGCTGCGGAGCGGGCTCGACCCGGCCCGGCCGGTCGTCGTGATCGGCCACGAGGAGCTCATGTACCTGCCGCTTCGCCTGGCCGGGGCACTGGCCGCGGCGGGTACCCCGGCGCGGTTCCAGACCACGACGCGCTCACCGGCGTACGTGCTGGACGAGCCGGATTACCCGCTGCGCCGCGGTTTCCGGTTCACCGCGCCGGAGTCCGGCGACGCCGCGCCGCGCTACCTCTACAACGCGGCCTGGCCCGGCGCCGACCCGCTGCTCGTGCTGGTACTGGACGAACCGGCCGACACCCCCGCGCTCACCGCCGCGGGCGGGCTGCTCGACGTGCTCACCGCCGCGGGCGCCGACGTGCTGGTCGCGGTGGTTCCCGGCGCCGATCCGCGGTCGCTGCGCGCAGCCCGCGCGCTGCCGGAGCCGCTGTACGGCCCGGACTTCGGCTCCTACGCCGCCGACGAGGTGGCCTGGCTGCTCAAAGACCTCTCCGCGCTCGACCTGGAGGCCGATGTGGCGGAGCGGGAGCGCCGGATCCAGGCCGGGGTCGCGCACTACGCGGAGTCGCTGCCGATCGAGTTCCAGCCGGACGCCGCCTACCGCGAGCTGTTCGAGAAGGTGCTCGCCGACAGCGCCGAGCGGCTCGCGCTCGCCGTCGGCACGGTGGCCGAGCTGGTGGTCGCCGAGCGCGGAGACGACGTGGTGCTGGCCTCGCTGGCCAGGGCGGGGACGCCGATCGGCATCCTCATGCGGCGCTGGCTGCAGCGCCGGAGCCCGGCGCTGGAGGTGCCGCACTACGCCGTGTCCATCGTGCGCGATCGAGGCATCGACGCGGTGGCGCTGGACTACCTGGCGGCGCAGCACGACCCCGCCTCGGTGGTCTTCGTGGACGGCTGGACCGGCAAGGGCGCCATCGCCAGGGAGCTCACCGCCGCGCTGGACGAGTACCGCGCCGCAGGCGGCGCCCGCTTCGACGGCGAGCTCGCGGTGCTCGCCGACCCGGGCAACTGCGTGCGCACCTTCGGCACCCGCGACGATTTCCTGATCGCCTCGGCCTGCCTGAATTCCACCGTCTCCGGGCTGGTCTCCCGCACCGTGCTCAACGCCGAGCTGATCGGGCCCCGCGATTTCCACGGCGCCAAGTTCTACCGCGAACTCGCCGCCGACGACGTCTCCGGGCGGCTGCTCGACACCGTCACCGCGGCCTTCGACACCGTGCGCGACCGGGTTCCGGCGCAGGTGGCGGCGCTCCGGGCAGGCGACCGCACCCCGACCTGGACCGGATGGGCGTCGGTGGAGCGGGTGCGCGCCGAGTACGGCATCGGCACGGTCAATTTCGTCAAGCCGGGGGTCGGGGAGACCACGCGCGTGCTGCTGCGCCGGGTGCCGTGGCGGGTGCTGGTGCGCGCGGCCGACGCGCCGGAGCACGCGCACATCCGGATGCTGGCCGCGGCGCGGGAGGTCCCGGTCGAGGTCGTGCCCGACCTGGCCTATTCGTGCATGGGATTGATCAAGGACGTGCAGTGAGCTCTGCTCTACCGGCCCTGGTGGCCACCGACCTGGACCGCACCATGATCTACTCCCTGGCGGCGAGCGGGGACGCCGAAGCGCTGGTCTGCGTGGAGTATCTGGACGGCGAGCCGCTCTCCTTCATGACCGAGCGGGCCGCCCTCCGGCTCCGGGAGCTGGCCGGGCTCGCCGTCGTGCTGCCGACCACCACCAGGACCATCGAGCAGTACCGGCGGATCGCGCTGCCCGGCGGGCCGTTCCGGTACGCGGTGACGAGCAACGGCGGGAACCTGCTGGTCGACGGGGAGCCGGATAGTGCGTGGCGGGCGGCGGCCGGGCGGGAGGCGGCGGCAGGCGGGGCCGGGCTGGCCGAGGTGCGGGCCGAGCTGCTGCGGCGGATCGACGATTCCTGGGTGCTCAAGTTCCGGGAGGCGGACGAGCTCTTCTGCTACCTGGTGGTGAACGTGGCGGCCATGCCCGCTGGGTTCCTCGCGGAGTGGGACGGGTGGTGCCGGGCGCACGGGTGGAGTGCCTCGCAGCAGGGGCGGAAGATCTATGCCATGCCGGTGGCGGTGTGCAAGAGCGTTGCCGTTGCCGAGGTTCGGCGGCGGTTGCTCGACGAGGGTCGGCTGGCGCTCGACGCGCCGTTGCTCGCCGCGGGGGACGGGGCGTTGGACGCGGAGTTGCTCGCGTCCGCGGATCTCGCTGTCCGGCCGCGGCACGGGGAGCTGGAGGAATTGGGCTGGAGCAGCCCGAATCTCGTGCTCACGGAGTCGCGGGGGGCCGATGCGGGGGCCGAGATGGTGGAGTGGTTCCACACCGGCGTCCGTGCGTCCGCCGCCACGGTGGCGAAAAGGCTCGCGGGGTAGGCCGTCGGCCTACCCCGCACCCCACCCGGCCGGGCCTGCGGCCCGCGCGGTCACCGCCGCACCCGGCTCGGCCAGGGCGACTTCAGGGCTGGGAGTTCAGGCCCTTCTCCAGGACGGGCCAGGAGGCCTTGAGGTCGTCCTGCCAGTAGCCCCAGGAGTGGGTGCCGCTGTCGCGGTAGACGAAGGTGGCGGGGATGCCGAGCTCGCGCAGGCGATTGTCCAGGTTGTGCGTGGACCAGTTGACGCCCGCCTCGATGACCGCGCCGATCGCGACGGTCTGCGGGGTGTCGGCCGGCTTCTCCAGCCGGAACTTCCCGCCCGGCTCGTCGTAGACGCCGGGGACCCCGCTGCCGGTGGAGACGAACAGGTCGGTGCCGCGCAGCTGCTCGGCGTTCACGATCGGGTCGTTCGCCTTCCACAGCGGGTCGTCGGCCGGGCCCCACATGTTCTCGGCGTCGCCGCCGCCCCAGGTCTCCACGGTGACCTTCACCATGTTCTGGCCGATCGGGTCACTGGTCTGCGCCAGCCCGCTGTAGACGGCCGCGCTGCGGTACAGCCCCGGCTTGGCGATGGCCAGGTTCAGCACCGACACCCCGGACATCGAGAGCCCGGCGATGGCGTTCACCTTGTTCGTGCCGAGCACCGCGTCGACCAGTGGCGGCAGCTCCTCGCTGATGTAGGTCTTCCACTTGTTCACGCCGAGGACCGGGTCGGTCGACTTCCAGTCGGTGTAGAAGGTCCAGGCGCCGCCGATGATCTGCACCACGTTGACGTTCTTGTCGCCGAGGAACTGCAGCGCGTCGGTCATCCGCTGCCAGGAGGCCGAGTCGACGCCGCCGCCCGCGCCGTTCAGCAGGTAGAGCGAGGGCCGCGGCACCGAGGTGTCGGCGGGCCGCAGCACATCCACGAGCAGGGTCTTGTTCATGGCGGCCGAGTGGATGTGCAGCCGGACGTTGCGCGCGTTGAGTGCCTCCACCTTCTCCACGTAGGAGCCGCCCGGCGCGACCGCCTTGGCGGTCACGACGTTCGGGGCCGGTGCGGGCTCGGCGAGAGCCGGGCTCACCGAGCCGATCAGGCAGGCGGCGAGTACCGCCGCGACCATGGTTCGCCTACCGGCGCGGCGGATCGACATCCTTGTCCTTCGTTCGTCCTGCGACCGCGAGAATTCGCGGCCCGCCGAGTCGATCGGCGGAGCGCGCCCGAATATACCGGCGCGCAGCCGTTCTCAGTACTGTTGCTGCTGTCCGGCCAATTGCTGGGTGATCACGCCCTGCAACCGCTGCAGCCCGCCGACCGTCATCCCGCTCTGCAGCTGCCCCTCGATGGTGCGGACCACCTGGGAATCGCTGAGCACCTTCTCGCTCGACTGGATGAGCACGGTGCCCGCGCCGGTGAAGTCGAACTGCCGCTCCTCACCGGAGCTGACGCCGAACCGCGCCGCGCCCGCCGCCAGGAAGTCGGTGATCCAGCGCTGGTCGTAGTGGTGGCTCGGGGACGGGCAGTCCGCCCAGCCGACCAGGGACTCCGGGTCGACCCGCAGCGGCGGCTCGGCGAACATGACCGGGCCGTTCGAGGAGGCGAGGAACTTGCCGGTGCCGATCAGGGTGAGGAAGCCGGGCACGATGGACTGGTTCAGCGAGAGCCCCGGCTCGAAGGCGAGCAGGTTCGCCGCGCGGATGGTGAGGTTGCCCTCGTCCAGGTCGTAGGAGTTGATGTCGTAGCCGCGGTCGCCGATGATCAGCTTCCCCTGCCCCTCGGCCACCACGTAATCGCTGGTGAAGAGCGGCGCGGAGAACTGCTGCGACACCATGTTCAGCAGCCCGCCGTGCAGGCCGTGCGTGAGCACCTGGAAGTTCATCTGCCCGTAGTAGGCGATCATCGCGCCCTTGCGCATGAACCAGGGCTTGTTCAGGTCGATGGAGTACGCGTAGCTGTTTCCCGGGATGTTGTCGCTCTCACCGAGATTCATGGGGTTCAGGATCTGGCTCATGGCTCACAACTTCTCTTCGGAGGCCTGCACGTAGACGATGCCCTGGCCGACGCAGTGCAGCTGCATCGCCTCACCGGCGCCGCGGCCGACCGCGTCCCGCCAGCTCATCGCCGTCTTCAGCTCGGTCTGCACATTGCCGTACGCGGCAACGAAGGCCTGCGGATCGACCACGATCGGGTTCGGCCCGCCCACCTGCAACTCCAGGAACCCGCCGTGCGCGAGCAGCACCGCCGCGCCCTGGCCGCTGAGCTGGGTGGTGAACATGCCCTGCCCGGTGAGCGCGCCGGAGGCGGCGCCGCGCAGCGCGCCCATGATGCCGCCGCCACCACCGCCGCCACCGCTGTTCGAGCTCGCCACCGAGACGATCGAGCTCTGCAGCTGCGCGGAGTTGGCCAGCAGCCGGGAGGCCTCCACCCGGAGCACCGCCCCCTGCTGCATCTGCACCACGTGCACCTCCAGCCCGGCCAGGCCGTAGTGCACCTCGCCGTTGCCCTGGGCCAGCATCGTGCTCTCGTGCTCGCCAGCCATCATCCGGCCGGCCATGCGCATCATGCCGCCGCCCATGCCGCCCATGCCGCCGCCGCCCATGCCCGCGATCTGGTGCGGGGAGAACGAGACGTCGCCGGTGTAGAAGAGCATCGCGCCCTTGCGCGCGACCACGCCGCCCGCCGCGCCGGTGTTCACCTTGACGACCTTGCCGTTGACCTTCTCGAACATGCTGCGCCCCTTACCGTTCCGCGGGCTGGATCAGTACGACGCCCTGCCCGTCCCAGCGCAGCGAGAACGCCTCGCCCGCGTCCGAACCCATGACCGTGCGCCACGAGACGTCGGTGACGAAGGATTGGTTGAGATTGCCCTGCGCCGCCACGAAGGCGTCCGGATCGACGATCAGCGGGTACTGCGGGCTGACCTCGAGGTGGATCAGCGGGCCGCCCGCGGAGAGCAGCGCCACCTGGCCCTGCCCGGTGACCGTCGTGGTGAACAGCCCCGCGCCGGTGGTGGCGCCGCGCACCCCGGCGAAGCGGATGTCGGTGCGCAGGTTGCCCGCGAAGGCGAGCAACTGCTGCGACTCCACCTGCAGCGTCTCGTTGTTCAGGTTCACGACGGTGACGTTCTGCCCGTTCACCGCGAAGAAGACGCGGCCGTTGCCGCCGCACTCCATGAGCGAGAGCTTCTCACCGGTGGCGCGGCGCTTGAGCCCGGCCAGCACGCCGTCGCCGCCGCCGAATCCGGCGGACTTGAACTGCACGTTTCCTTCGTAGGCGATCATCGAGCCGGAGATCGCGCGGACACTGGTGCCGGCGAGGTGGGCTTCGATCACCTTCTTCGACTGCTCGAACAGCTGTGCCATAGGAAGTCGCCTGTGGTCTCGGGGGAACGGCGCAGGGTTCGCGGTGTTCCGTGCGAGCGACACAGTAACCGATCCGGCTGTGGCCTGCGGTCTTCGCGAACGCCGGTTGTGCACAGGTTCCGATTTGTCCCCAATTGTCCCCAGGGTGTTCACGCCGCCGCGCCCGCGGGCGATTCTCGTAGAGTGGCTTCGAACGCACCGACAAGCGAAGGGTCGAACTTGTCCGCATCACTCGCCAAAGGCCAGAACGGCCCACTGGCAGTCAACGACGTCGTGGTCTCCATCCAGCTCACGGCTCCCGCGGATCTCTCCGCGCTGCTCGTCACCGAACAGGGGAAGGTCCGCACCGACGCCGACTTCGTCTTCTTCAACCAGCCGAGCGGTCCCGGCGTGAACCTGGTGCCCGCGGCCGGGGGGCCCGCGGCGCTCGCGGTCTCGCTCGCGCAGGTGCCGCCGGACATCGCGCAGATCCGCGCGGTGATCACGCTGGAGGATTCGAACAGCAACTTCGGCCGGTTCCCCGCCCCGACCGCGATCGTCTCCGACACCTCGGGCAACCAGCTCTTCGAGTATCGGATCGACGGCCTGGCCAGCGAGTCCATCGTGATCGCGCTGGAGCTGTACCGGCGCCAGGGCGCCTGGAAGGTGCGCGCGGTCGGGCAGGGCTACGCGGGCGGGTTCGCGGCGCTGGTCACCGACCACGGTGTGAGCGTCGACGATTCGCCCGCCCCGCAGGCGCAGAGCGCGCCGCCCCCGCCGCCGCCCGCGCCGACCCAGGTCGCGCAGCCGACGCAGGGCGGGTACCCGCCGCCGCAGCAGCAGTTCGCGCCGACCCAGGGCTACCCGCCGCCGCAGCAGCCCGCGCCGGGCGGCTACCCGCCGCCGCAGCAGGGTGGGCCGGGCGGCTACCCGCCCCCGCCGCAGCAGGGCGGGCCCGGTGGCTACCCGCCCCCGCCGCAGGGCGGCCAGCAGGGCTACCCGCCGCCCCCGCAGCAGGGCGGCTACCCGCAGCAGCAGGGTCACCCCCAGGGCGGCTACCCGCCCGCCGCGCCGCCGCAGCAACCGCCCGCCGAGGTGAGCCTGAGCAAGGACCGGCCGGTCAGCCTGGAGAAGGGCCAGCGGGTCACGCTCCGCAAGGAGGGCGGCGCCCAGCTGACCTTCGTCAAGATGGGGCTCGGCTGGGACCCGGTGCGCACCCGCGGCATGTTCGGCAGCCGCACCGTCGACATCGACCTCGACGCCTCGGTCACCCTGTTCGCCGACACCAACCTGGTCGACGTGGCCTACTACGGCCAGCTCAGCTCCAAGGACGGCTCGGTCCGGCACCAGGGCGACAACCTGACCGGCGAGGGCGACGGCGACGACGAGGTGATTCTGGTGGATCTCACCCGGGTGCCCGCGCACGTCAACACGCTGCTCTTCATCGTCACCTCCTATAAGGGGCACTCGTTCGAACAGGTGCAGAACGCGTTCTGCCGCCTGGTCGACGGCAGCAACAACGCCGAGCTGGCGCGCTTCACCCTGGCGGGCGGCATGCCGTTCACCGCCATGGCGATGGCCAAGATCTACCGCGCGGGCAACGACTGGAAGTTCGTCGCGCTCGGCGAGGGATTCCAGGCCAAGCACCCGGGCGAGGCGGTCCCGCAGCTGGGCCGATTCCTGGTGAACAGCTGAGCGGAGCAGATGTCGTGATCCAGTTGCAGGCCGGGCAGAACATCCCGCTCACCGGCGGGGCCGTGCGATTCGAGGCCTCCGCCGGTGCGGCGCTGCGCCTCGCGGCCCTGGTGGTGGCGGACAACCTGCGGGTCACCGGCCCGGAGGACCACGTATCCGCGGAGTGCCAGGCCGCGCCGGGCGTCGCGCTCACCGGCAGCGCCGTCGTCGTCGACCCGCCTGCCGTGCGGGCCGACGCGCAGGCGGTGCTGCTCGTCGTGGCCGTCGACCCGGCGGTGCCGCTGCCGCCCGGTGGGGTCGGCGTGGTCGACGCCGTGCTCACCGGGGCGGACGGGGCGGGGATCGCGCGGTTCACCGTCAC
Source organism: Nocardia asteroides (assembly GCF_021183625.1). Lineage (NCBI taxonomy): Bacteria > Bacillati > Actinomycetota > Actinomycetes > Mycobacteriales > Nocardiaceae > Nocardia > Nocardia asteroides. Next base: position 3,783,641 of record NZ_CP089214.1, on the reverse strand, counting down.
CCCGTCGGCGGGGGAGACGGCGCTGATCTGCTTCGAGGTGTACCGGCGCGGGAACGGGTGGAAGCTGCGCGCGGTCGGGCAGGGGTACGCGGGCGGGATGGGCGCGCTGCTGCCCGCGCACGGGATCGCCGCGCCCGCTTCGGCGAGCGCGGGAAGCACCGATGGCCGCACCGCCGCACCCGGCTGGGCCGCGCCCGCCGGCGGTACCGCCCACGCCGCGGGAGCCGTTCCGGGCGGAGCCACCGCCGGCACCGGCGCAGCCGCGTCCGCCGCCGGTGCGCCGCTCGAGGTGGCGCACGGCCTCGAGCGGATCTGGATGATCTTCGAGGATGCGGCGCGGTCCGCGGCGGCGCTGATCGCGGCGCGCGAGTATGCCGACAAGCGGCTGGATCAGGAGCTCTCCGCTGCTGTCTCCGATCCGGCCACCCGGAACACCCCCGCCGCCGAGCAGGCGCGGCAGCTCGCGCAGCGGCGCTACGACGAATTGATCGGGATAGCCGAGGGGAATCACCGCAGGGACAGTGAGCAGCTGCTTCGGGAACTTGCCGAGGCGGATCGGCTGCTGCCGCCCGCGCTCGCTTCCTGGGAGGCGCCCGCGTGGGATCGTCCCCCTGCGGCGTCGGACGGGATTCGGCTCGGGGAGCTGTATGCGATCGAGCGTGGGGCGTTGCGGGTGCCGTATTGCGTGCCGGTTCCGTTGAATCGGCCGCTGTGGATCGATACCGAGTCGAGTGCGGCCGTCGCGCCGGTGGTGGGTGCGCTGCTGGCGCGTTTGATTTCGGCGGCTCCGGAGCGGCGGACGGTTGTCGATCTCATCGACCTGAGTCAGGGGTTTCGGAGTCTTACCCCGCTGCTCGCGCCGGTGCTGGAGGGCGCGCCCATCGGGGATCACACCGAGATCTCGGGGCGGCTGCAGGAGTTGGTGGAGGCTGTTGAGCTGGCCGAGCTGGCGCTGAGTGGTGGGGCGGGGGTGCCGCCGGGGGAGCATCGAATTTTGGTGGCCGCTGATTTCCCGCACGGGTATCAGGGGATAGATGTGCAGCGGTTGTCGACGCTGGTGTTGCGCGGGGGGTTGATCGGGTTGTCGGTGGTGTTCGTGGGGGCGAACGAGTCGAACTCGACGGAGAGTGCGTTGGCTGCGTTGTCGCAGTCCTGTCGGCATTTGCCGACTGTGGCCGGGACGCCGCTGTTCGATCCCTGGACGGGGTCGGCATGGGAGCTGGCGTTGGATTTGTTGCCGCGGGAGCCGGAGCGGCAGGCTCGGTTCTTGCGGAGCGTGTAGGGGGCGGGTCAGAGGGGGGCTGGTTTGGGGCGGAGGGGTTCCGGGAGCCACGGGAGTAGGGGGTCGGGGGACCGATCCAGTACGCCGCCGAGGGGGTCGTCGGCGTAGTCGCGGCGGACCGGGTCTTCGGCGGGGCGGTAGATCTGGCGGACCACCAGGGCGCAGAGGGCAAGTACTGCCAGGTCGCGGAGGAGGACCGTGGCGGTGAACCACTGTTCGGGGAGGCCCTTGCGGTCGGTTCCGAGGTAGTAGTACATGCGCGGGACCCAGACCAGGGCGTCGATGGTCATCCAGGCCAGGAGGATGCGGCGGTGCGGGAGGGCCAGTACCGCCAGGGGGACAAGCCAGAGGGAGTACTGGGGGCTCCACACCTTGTTGGTCAGCAGGAAGGCCGCGATCAGGAGGAAGCAGAGCTGGGCGAGGCGGGGGCGGTGGGGGGCCTTGAGGGCCAGGTAGGCGATGGCTAGGCAGGCCAGGGCGAAGGCGGCCAGGGAGACCGTGTTCAGGATGCCGGGGGCCTCGCCGTGCACCAGCTTTCCGTCGAAGCCGGACCAGCCGGTGAACGACGTGATCACGTTGTAGATCGAGTCGGGGTCGGCGTGCCTGGTGGTGTTCAGGCGGAAGAACTCGCGCCAGCCCTGGGGGTAGAGCAGGGCGATCGGCAGGTTCACCAGTCCCCACGTCAGCAGGGCCGCGGCTACGGTGGCGCCCGCGGCGCCGAGCGGGCGGCTGCTGAGCACCTCGAGGCGCTGCCGCCTGCCGTCCCACCAGTCCAGGAAGGTGTCCAGGTCGCGGATCGAGCTCAGCGGGGGGCCGGTGCGGGCGCCGGGGGCGCGGTGCAGCGGGTCGGCGCGCAGGCACAGGATCACCAGCGGGCCGAGCAGCAGCAGGGGATACAGCTTGGCGGCGCCGCCGAGGCCGAGCAGTACCCCGGCCAGCACCGGTCGCCGCCGGGCCCAGGCCAGCAGGCCGGTGGCGGCGAAGGCGGTGGCGATGGCGTCGAAATTGGTGAAGGCGTGCACGATCACCAGCGGGGAGCAGACCAGCAGCGCGACATCCCACGGCCGCCTGCCCGCCGATCGGGTGGTCGCCCAGACGGTGACCAGCCAGGCCAGCGCCAGCCCGATGGCCACCACGTTGAAGTAGACGACGACCTGCAGCGCCCCCGCTCCCGGCAGCGGCAGCATGTCGTAGGTCTTCGCGATCCGCATGGCCAGGTACTGGTAGAGCCCGGAGAGCACCGGATACTCCATGTACCTGACCTCGGTGCCGCCCTCGGGGGTCTGCTCGATCCAGTACTTCTTGTACGGGAAGGCGCCCTCGTTCAGCCGCTCCGCGCCGTACAGCGGCACGGTGTCGGAGTAGCACATGGCCACGTACTGGCGGCCGTTGTTCCAGTCCAGCGAGAGCTGGCCGTTGCCGTCCGCGGTCTGCTGGATACAGGCCGCCTTGGTCGACCAGCCGAGCGCGAGGAAGAGCACCGCGAAGACGAGCAGCACGCGCAGCGGCGTCCAGTACCTGGCCCGGCCGATCAGCGCGTGATCGCCGACCGGGCCGCCGACCGCGGTGCTGAGCTGCGCGGCGAGCGAATCGTTTCGGCTCGGCTTGTCCCGCCCGTCCGCGGAGCGCAGATCCGGCGCGAGCGGCGCGGGCGAGATGTAGCCGGGAAGCGGGTGGTACACCGCGTCCGGGCCGGTGCCCGGCGAACCGGCGGCCGGCACGGTACCGCCGGCCGCTCGATCGTCGGCCACCTGCTGCTCGGTCACGAAATCCGAGGCTACCGGGAGCCGCTCGGCCTGCCGCCCTCCGACTCCTCGTTGCCGCCCGCCCCGGGGGCGCCGGTCGCCGTCGGCTGGCCGGGCAGCGGCCCGGCGTCCGGCTGGGTCTGCTGCTGCGGGCGCTGCTGCTGGGTCTGCGGCGCGATGCCCGGCACCGGGATGGTGATGCCGGGCAGGATCTCCACCTGCGACGGGGTGATCACCACCGGCGGCAGCGGCTCCTGCTCGGTGCTGGACGGCGGGGTGTAGGGGGCGGTCCACTCGGGCACGCCCGCCTGGCCCTTGATCGGCGCCGGCTTCGGGAAGGTCTCGTTCGACGTGCCCTTGAGCGCGCCGTCCATGGTCAGCTTCCAGATGTCCGACGGCAGGCTGGAGCCGTAGATCATGGAGCCGCCGTAGTTGCGCAGCGCGGAGTTGTCGGTGCTGCCGACCCAGACCGCGGTGGCGAGCGACGGGGTGTACCCGACCATCCAGGTGTCCTTGTTCTCGCCGGTGTCGCCGAGCTGGGCGGTACCGGTCTTGGCCGCGGACTCCCTGCCGCCGGCCAGCCCGTGGTTGCGCGAGTAGCCCGCGATCGGCTTCATCGCCGCGGTGACGTTGTCCGCCACCGCCGCCGAGACCCGCTGCTCACCGGGGACGTCGCCGCGGTCGAGCAGGGGGGTGCCGTCGGCGGTCACCACCCGGGAGACGAAGTGCGGCGCGTGGTACATGCCGGAGGCGGCGAATGTCGCGTACACCGACGCCATGTCGAGCACCCTGGCCTGGTACTGGCCGAGCACGATGCCGTTGTTCGGGCCGGTGCCGTCCGGCTCGGTCAGCGTCTTGCCGACGCCGGGCAGCGACTCCGGGATGCCGAGCTTGTGCCCCATGTCGGCGATCTTCTGCGGGCCGTTCTGCATGTCCAGCTGCATCCGGTAGAAGCTGGTGTTCAGCGAGCGCTTGAGCGCCTCGGCGATGGTGCAGGTGCCGCACTGCTCGCCCTCGACGTTCGTGATCTTGATGCCGTTCACCGTCACCGGCGAGCTGTCGTACATCTGCGAGAGCGGAATGCCCTGCTCCAGGTTCGCGGCCAGGCCGATCGGCTTGAACGACGAGCCGACCTGCAGCCCGGCGTTGGCGAAGTCGTAGCCCGCGCCGTCCTCGCCGCCGTAGTAGGCGCGGACCGCGCCGGTGCGCGGGTCGATCGAGACGACCGCCGTGCGCAGCTGCTCCGGCTCGCCCTCCATCTTGGTGCGCGCGGCGTTCACCGCCGCCTCCTGCATCTGCGGGTCGATGGTGGTGGTGATCTGCAGGCCGTCGGTGTTGAGCTGCTGCTCGCTGATGCCCGCGGCGGAGAGCTCGCGCAGCACCTGCGTCTTGATCAGCCCCTCCGGGCCCTGGTCCAGCTCGTTGTCCTGCAGCGATGCCAGCGGAATCACCGGCGGGTACTGCATGGACTGGCGCTCGGCGGCGGGCAGGTTGCCACCGGCGGCCATGCCGTCGAGCACGTAGCCCCAGCGCGTCTTGGCGCCCTCCGGGTTCTTCTCCGGGTCGAGCGCGGACGGCAGCTGGATGGTGGCGGCCAGCACCGCGCCCTCGGAGACGGTCAGCTCCTGCACCGGCTTGCCGAAGTACGCCTTCGCGGCGGCGTCGATGCCGTAGGCACCGCGGCCGAAGTAGATGGTGTTCAGGTAGGCGGCGAGGATCTGCTCCTTGCTCCACTGGCGCGCCATCTTGGCCGAGATCACCAGCTCGCGCATCTTGCGGGTGAGCGACCGCTCGTCACCGACCATGGCGTTCTTCACGTACTGCTGGGTGATGGTCGAGCCACCGCCCGCGCTCTCCTTGCCGAGCAGGTTGTCCCTGGCGGCGCGGGCGAAGCCGGAGAGCGAGAAGCCCGGATTGGAGTAGTAGTCCCGGTCCTCGGCCGCGATCACCGCGTTGCGCACGTGCGGCGGGATCTGGTCGATGCCGACCTCGGTGCGGTTGCCCTCCGGCGGGATCACCTTGCTGAGCACGGTGGTGCCGTCCGAGCCGAAGATGGTGGCCACCTGGTTGGTCTCCAGGTCGCCCGGCTTCGGCACCGAGACCGTGCTGTAGGCGACGAGGAACACCGCGCTCGGCACCACGATCATCAGCGCGACCAGCACGTAGAGGGTGCGGCGCAGGATCTTCCACGGGAACTTCCGCTTCCGCTGCCCGCCACCGCGGCCGCCACCCTTGCCGCCGCCGTCGCGCCGGTTCGGCGGGCCGGGCGGGCCGCCCTGCCTGCTGCGCTCGCCGGTGGCGGTGCCGTCGCGGCGGACCGCGGCGCGGCCGCCGGTCCCGGCCGGGGCGGCGCGCCGCGCGGCCTCGCCGGTCACCGGCCGCCGGACGGCGTCGCTGGCGCCGGGGCGGGTGCGCTCGGCGCCGACCGCGCGCTGCGCGGGCTCACCGGGGCGCGCGATGCGCTGGGTGCGGTTGGCGGGCTCGCCAGGGCCGGGGATCGGCCCGGACGGTATGCCGTCGCGGCGCGGCGGGCGGCCGGGGTTCTGCGCGGGTGGTCTCGGGCCGCCGGGCGCGGGGCGCCCGTTCGGCGGCGGGCCGCCCTGGTACGGCCCGGCCGGGCGGCCGGGCGGTGGCCCCTGCCGCTGCGGCGGGCGCTGGCCGGGCGCGCCCTGGCGCGGCGGCATCGGCCTGCCGTCCTGCGGCAGCGGACGGCCCGCGCCGGGCGGCGGGCCGCCGGGGCGCTGCGGCTGCGGCCTGGACTGGAAATCTTGCTGTGAACCGCGCTGCATACGGCCGCCGTGCGGTTCTTCGCCGTAGGGGGAACGCTCGTAGGGCGAATTCACTGACAAAATCTCCGTTGCTCGTATCTGTGCACGCTCATGGCGTCGGGTTCACCGCTCGGCGGTGTCACGGCTCCTCCGCTGCCTGCGCGGGAGAGCCGGTGCGCGGCTCATTCGGCCGCGCTGCGCCGGCCGGAGCCGGGCCGGTTCTCGCGATTCCCGCCGGACCGGCCGCGCCGCGGCGCCGGATCGGTGCCGAGAACGTACGACTGCACCAGGTGGTTCCAGTGGCACGAGCGGCAGACCTCGACCACGTGCACCGAGAACTCCTCCTTGGTGTCGGCCAGCCTGGCCAGCTCCTCTGGCGTTCTGGCCGACCCCGCCGTCTGCCCGAGCCCGTCACCGTAGACCCAGGATACGAGCGTCAGCTGCTCTTTCCGGCAGATGGGGCAGGTGACCTCGCTCCCACGGCCGTGGAACTTCGCGGCCCGCAGGAGGTACGGATTGGCGTCGCAGACCTCGGCGACGGCGACCCGCCCCGCGTAGACGTCGGCGAGCAGCGACTTACGCCGGAGGGCGTAGTCGACCACCTGCCGCTGAATTCGCACGCCACCCAGAGTAGCGGTGCGGGGAAGCCCCCGCCCCGGCGCGGGCGGGCTGCCCGCGACGGCAATCCACCGCCAACAGGCGCGTTTCCGGCCGCGGCATTCTAGGATTCTGCTGTGTCAACCGCCGCATCCGGCCGCATGCGAGCGCGTGACCTCGACCGCGTGAACGCATCCGGGCTCCTGGATGCCGCCTACGCGGAGGGGCAGCTCGGCGGCGACGAGTACCACGACCGCACCGCGCGGGTCACCGCCGCGCGAACGATCGGCGAACTGCGCGCGCTGGTCGACGATCTCCAGCTGCCCGCGGCCAGGGTGCAGGCGGCCACCGAGGGAGTGCGGGCGGGCACCGGGTGGCGCCCGCTGCACGGCGGGCCCGGCCACTACCCCGGCCGCACCCGCGCGCGGGACGCCGATCGCGAGCGCACCCGCGCCGTGCTCGACGCCGCGCACGGCGAGGGCCAGCTCGCCGACGCCGAGCACGCCGGGCGGGTGGAGCTGCTCACCGCCGCCCGCTCCCTGGACGACCTCGCCGAGCTCGTCGACGACCTGCAGCGCGCCCCCGGCGCGGAAACCGGGCCACGGCAGCCGCCCAGCTACCGGGGCAGGCTGCGGATCGCGCTGGTGACCGTGCTCGCGCTGGCCGCCGCCACCGGCGGGTTCCTGGTAACGCACCGCGACGAGGTCGCGGTGCCGCCGGTGGCGTACCCCGAGGTCGCCGAGCTCGGCGCGGTCGAGCCCATCGTGATCGCGACGCCATCGCTGGTCACCGAGGAGGGGCTGGCCGAGTTCCTGCGCCGGTACCGGGAGAAGTTCGGCGACCTGCGCGCCGACGAGATCGACCTGTTCCCCGAGCACGCGAGCATCGCGCGCGCCCTCCCCGGGCAGCCGAATCGCCTGGTGCACTACACCTATCGCGGCGGCTTCGAGCAGGACCGGGACGTCACCACGCGCAAGGTGGACACCCCGGTCGTCGATCTCGGCGTGCTCGATCTCGGCGGCATCGGCACCGCACTGGCCGACGCCCCCGCCGCCGCGAACCTGCGCGACGGCGCGGTCTCGCACCTGAGCGTCGAGCTGATCGGCACCGATTCCTACGCCAGGTACGGCCTGCCGCGCGGCGCGACCTCGGTCGACGTCTCGGTGAGCACCGAGTTCTCCGAGTACGGCCGGGTGCTGATGGATGGAACGGGGCGGGTCGCCAACGTCTGGCCCTTCAAGAATTGAGGAGCGAGCGGATGGCGCAGCGAACCGACGGCGTACGGGCGCGGGACGGTGACCGGGTGGACGCCTGCTCGGTGCTGGACGCCGCGCTGGCGGACGGCCAGCTGAGCGCGGCCGAGCACAGCGCGCGCACCGCGGCGGCCATGCGTGCGAAGTCCTTCGGCGAGCTGGACGCGCTGGTGGTGGATCTGCAGGTGCCCGCGAACCTGGTGGACGCCCCGATCGTCCGGGTCGACCGGCGCAGCCCGCGCCGCTGGCAGGCGCCGCTCGCGGTGCTGGCCGGTGCCGCCGCGCTCGGTTTGCTGGCCGGGTTGCTGAGCAGCTGCGGCGGGCCGGGCGGCCCGGACGAGCAGGTGCCGATCCTCACCAGCGGAGCCGGCATTGCCTACTTCCTCGCCGAGTACCGCGCCGAATTCGGCGAGACCATCGCCGACGAGGCCACCTTCTACCCGGAGTACGTGCTGGTCGACCGGGTGCTGCCGGGCAGCCCGCAGAGCACCGCCGACTACCGCTACGACGGCGGCTTCGACCGGTACACCGCGAGCAGCGGCCGCGAACCGGACGAACAGACCCTCGACCTCGCCGCGCTCGGGGTGCCGAGGCTCGCCGGGCTGCTCGCGGGCGCGCCGCGGACGGTCGGGCTGCCGGACGGCACGATCAGCCACATCATCGTGCAGCGCGAGTCCGGCGCGCGCAGCGAGTCCCCGCCGATCGTCCGGATCTACGTGCGCGGCGCTGACACCCGCTCCGGCTACCTGGAGACCACGCTCGACGGCGAACCCCTGGCGATCAATAAACCGTCCTGAACTGCGGCTATACCGATTGAGCCGACCTTCTGCATGCGATGTTATATCGGCCCGATATAGTGGTAAGTCGCATCCATCGGTTAGATCTGTCGACAAGTCAGGGGGTGAGGCCCGATGCTCGAACTGGCAATCCTCGGGCTGCTCCTGGACGCACCCATGCACGGCTACGAGCTGCGCAAGCGGCTCACCGGCCTGCTCGGGCCGTTCCGCGCGTTCTCCTACGGGTCGCTGTACCCCACCCTGCGGCGAATGCAGACGGATGGGTTGATCGCGGAGGAGAGCGTCACCGGCGCGACGATGCGGCGGGCGCGGCGCGTCTACCACCTGACTCCGGAGGGGCGGGAACGGTTCACCGAACTGCTCGCCGACACGGGGCCGCAGAACTACACCGATGACGGCTTCGGCGTGCACCTCGCCTTCTTCAGCCGCACCCCCGCCGCGGCGCGGATGCGGATTCTGGAGGGCAGGCGGCGTCAGGTCGAGGAGCGCCGAGAAGGACTCCGGGAGGCCATCAAGAAGGCGAGCGGCTCACTCGATCGCTACACCCGGCAGCTCCATCAGCTCGGACTGGAATCGAGCGAGCGTGAAGTGCGCTGGCTCAACGAGTTGATTGCCGCAGAGCAATCGACGAAGGCGGCACCACAGAAAGAGGGAAATATCGGCCATGAGTGACATCGACAAGGCTGACAACGCCACCGAAGTACGCGTCGCCATCGTGGGTGTGGGCAACTGCGCCTCGTCGCTGGTCCAGGGCGTGCGGTACTACCAGGATGCGGACGAGAACGCTACCGTGCCCGGGCTGATGCACGTCAGGTTCGGTCCCTACCACGTGCGCGACGTCAAGTTCGTCGCCGCGTTCGACGTGGACGCGAAGAAGGTCGGGTTCGACCTGGCCGAGGCGATCTTCGCCAGCGAGAACAACACGATCAAGATCTCCGACGTGCCGCCGACCGACATCACGGTGCAGCGCGGCCCGACCCTGGACGGCATCGGCAAGTACTACGCCGAGACCATCGAGCTCTCCGAGAGCGAGCCGGTGGATGTCGTCAAGGTGCTGAGGGACTCGAAGGCCGACGTGCTCGTCTCCTACCTGCCGGTGGGGTCGGAGGAGGCGGACAAGTTCTACGCGCAGTGCGCGATCGACGCGGGCGTCGCCTTCGTCAACGCGCTGCCGGTCTTCATCGCCTCCGACCCGGTGTGGGCGCAGAAGTTCGTCGACGCGGGCGTCCCGATCGTCGGTGACGACATCAAGAGCCAGGTCGGCGCCACCATCACGCACCGCGTCATGGCGAAGCTCTTCGAGGATCGCGGCGTGCAGCTCGACCGCACCATGCAGCTGAACGTCGGCGGCAACATGGACTTCAAGAACATGCTGGAGCGGGAGCGGCTGGAGTCGAAGAAGATCTCCAAGACCCAGGCCGTCACCAGCAACCTGAAGAAGGAGCTCGGCGCCAACGACGTGCACATCGGCCCGTCCGACCACGTCGGCTGGCTCGACGACCGCAAGTGGGCCTACGTCCGCCTCGAGGGTCGCGCCTTCGGCGACGTCCCGCTGAGCCTGGAGTACAAGCTCGAGGTCTGGGACTCGCCGAACTCGGCGGGCATCATCATCGACGCCGTCCGCGCCGCCAAGATCGCGAAGGACCGCGGCATCGGCGGCCCGGTCATCCCGGCCAGCGCCTACCTCATGAAGTCCCCCCCGAAGCAGCTCGCGGACGATATCGCCCGCACCCAGCTGGAAGCCTTCATCATCGGGGCCGAGTAACCAGTTACACCCGCAGAGACAACGCGCCGTGCGCGGCCGACCGGCCGCGCACGGCGCGCGTCTTCAGTCCAGCGACACGTACACCTCGACCGAGGTCGGTCCCGTGTATCGCTCCAGCTCGGCGGTGTGCGAGCGCGTAATGGTCCCGGCCGCCTCGGCTTTCGCCACCTGCGCCCATGCGGTCCGCAGCAGGTCGTACGGCTTGTCCGAGACGACGAAGCGCGCGTAGCGCCCCTGCGGAATCCGCGTCAGCACGTCGCCGGGGTCGACATCGTCCAGCCCCGGCACCTCGTACCCGAGCACCGCGACCGCGTGATCGTTCTGCCCGATGTAGGCGGCGGCCCTGGTCACGGTCTTCTCCCGCGCCAGATACCGATCCCAGGTGAAGTTCACCAGGTCGAGGTCGCGGGCAGCGACCTCCCGTCCGGTCAGCGGCACCGTCAACCCCGCGACCAGGATTTCGTCCAGGGTGACGAGTTCGAAGTCCACAGCCATGTCCTACCTGTTCCCGTGTTCGTCGGCCAGCGCCACGAACACCTCGACGGTGCGGGCGTCGGGGTACTGCTCGACATCGCCGGTGTAGGAGCGCACCAGTTTGCCCGCGGCCTCGGCGTCCCACACCGTGCGCCAGATGGAGACGATGGTGTCGCCGAGGTTGTCGCCGCTGGCGGTGAAGCGGGCGAAGCGTCCGGCGGGCACTCGGGCGAGCACGTCACCGGCCTGCAGGTCGTCCAGGCCCCGGCAGCGGTAGCCGACGATGTGCGTGAGGTACGAGTTGATCTCCGGGGCGTGGTCGACGTAGGCCGTGGTCGGCGGCCCGGGCAGCCTGCGGGCGAGGTTGCGCTTCCACGCCTCTTCGACCTTCGCCCGCCGCGGTCCCTCGACCGCGAGCGCCGGGCTGCGAAGTACTGTTCCCGCCACCAGCGTCTCGGGACGGTCAACGACATTGAAATCCACCGGCGTAGCCCCTATGTCTCGTCTTTCGTCGTCGCTCGAGCGCTATCCTCCCGCATCGCCCGCCCGGCGACGCTGTCGGCCCCGCGCCCGGCGCGTCGTTCGCGGCTCGAGCCCTTCGTGCGGTTTCGTCGCAGGTCGGCGCGGTTCCGGCCGGCCGGGACCACCGAGGTCCGGCCCATGCGTCGCTCTCACTCCGGTTAGCTCTCACTCTGGCCAACGATGCTGCCACGTCCGTGGTTCCGCGGGGACCGGGTAGGCGTAACCGTGATCTTGGCAGCAACACGTTCAGCGGCCGCTGAGACCGGGGAAGAGCTCGCCGGGCCGGGCCGGGCCGGAGGTGGCGGGCGGGATCACGATGAAGGGTTCCGCGGGCGCGGGGCTCGGCGCGGTGCCGGTCTCCGGCTCGAAGATGCCGAATCCGCCGCCGGGGGCGGCGGGTTGCGGCGCCGCGGCGTCGGGGAACTGTTCGACGGGGGTGCCGTCGAGCGCGCCGTCCATGGTGTCCTTCCAGATGTCGGCGGGCAGCCCGGAGCCGTAGATGTCGCCGCCGCGGGCGGTGCGCAGCGGCTGCGGCAGGTCGGTGCCGATCCAGACCGCGGTGGCGAGCGCGGGGGTGAACCCGATCATCCAGGCGTCCTTGTTGGCGGCGGTCTCGCCGAGCTGGGTGGTGCCGGTCTTGGCGGCGGACGGCCTGCCGCCCGCGAGCCCGTGGTTGTTGGAGTAGCCGGCGACGGGGAGCATGGCGCGGACGGTGTTGTCGGCGATGGCGCGGGGGATGCGCTGCTCGCCGCGGCCGGGGTCGCCGCGGTCGAGCAGCACCTCGCCGCCCCCGGTCACCACCCGCTGCACGAAGTAGGGCGGGTGGTGGACGCCGCCGGCGGCGAGGGTGGCGTAGGCAGCTGCCATGTCGATCGGGCGCACCAGGTACTGGCCGAGCACGATGCCGTTGTAGGGCGCGGCGCCGTTCTCGGTGAGCGTCTTCCCGACGCCGGGCAGCTCCTCCGGGATGCCTGCCAGGTGCGCGGCGTCGGCGATCGAGCCCGGCCCGTCCGACATGGCCATGGTGAGCCGGTAGTAGACGGTGTTGAGCGAGCGCTTCAGTGCCTCGGCGAGGCTGCACTTGCCGCAGCTCTCGCCGCCGACGTTGGTGATGGTGACGTCCCGGTCGGTGACCGGGCCGCTGTCGAAGGTCCGAGTGAGCGGGATCCCCTGCTGCTGCGCGGCGATGGCGGCGAAGACCTTGAACGCCGAGCCGGTCTGCAGCGGGGCGGCGGCGAAGTCGTAGCCGGTGCCGTCGGTGCCGCCGTAGTAGGCGCGCACCGCGCCGGAGCGCGGGTCGACGGAGACGACGGCGCCGCGCAGCTGCGGCGGCTGCGGGCCGAGCCTGCTCGTCACCGCGTCCAGCGCGGCCTGCTGCGCGCGGGCGTCGATGGTGGTGGTGATCTGCAGCGCGCCGGTGTTCAGCTGCTGCTCGTCGATGCCGGAGTCGGCGAGTTCGCGCAGCACCTGGGTGCGCAGCAGCCCCTCGGGGCCGAGCGCGGTGCTGGTATCCGGGATGTCGGTGACCGGGATGATGTTCGGGAAGGCGGTGGCATCCCGCTCGGCGGCGGTGAGCGTGCCGAGTTCGACCATGCCGTCGAGCACGTAGCGCCAGCGGTCGCGCAGCTGCGGCAGGTGCGTCTCCGGGGTCAGGATCGAGGGCGAGCGGATGACGGCGGCGAGCACCGCGCCCTCGGCCGTGGTCAGCTCGGGCACCGGCTTGCCGAAGTAGTTGGTGGCGGCGGCGGCGATCCCGTACGCGCCGCGGCCGTAGTAGATGGTGTTCAGGTAGGCGGCGAGGATGTCGTCCTTGCTCCACTGCCGCGCCATCTTGGCGGCGATCACGAGCTCCCGCAGCTTCCTGGTGACGGTGCGGTCGTGGCCGAGGAAGGCGTTCTTCACGTACTGCTGGGTGATGGTCGAGCCGCCGCCCGCGTTGTCGTGGCCGAGCAGGTTGTCCCGGACGGCGCGCAGGAAGCCGCTGGTCGAGTAGCCGGGGTTGCTGTAGAAGTCGCGGTCCTCGGCGGCGAGCACGGCCTGGCGCACCGGTACCGGGACATCGGCGAGCGGCGTCGGCGTGCGGTTGGCGTTCGGCGGCACCACGGTGGTGAGCACGGTGCTGCCGTCGGCGGCGAGCACGGTGGCGATCCGGGCGCCCTGCGCGTTCTCCGGGCTCGGGATCTCGGCGCTCCAGTAGACCAGCACGAAGAGCAGCGCGGGCACGGCGACGAAGACGACGGTGAGCGCCAGCAGCAGCCTGCGCAGCCGCTGGCCGCGGGTGCGCCGCGGCGGGACCGGCGCGCCGGGCGGTGTGCTCCCGCGCAGCGCGGCGCCGGGCAGCGGCTTCCAGTGCGCGGTCTCGTCGTAGACGGGCTGCGGCGATCTCCGGGGTGCGGGGGGCTCTTCGGACGAGCTCACGAGCCTCTCCTTCCGAAAGCGGCGGCGAACTCCCGGTGCGGCTTCCCGCGAACCCCGCGGTGACGTCCCCCGACTTTACCCGGTGGCGACGGCCCGATCAGCTCTTGACGCCGCCCGCGGTGAGCCCGGAGATGATCCGGCGCTGGAACAGCAGCACCATGATCACCAGCGGCACCGTGACGATGGTGCCCGCCGCCATGATCGCCGCGTACGGCTGCACCAGCGGGTCGTTGCCGGAGAAGCGCGCGATGGCGACGGTCACCGGCTCGGTGGCGCTGTTGGAGAGCAGCCGGGCCAGCAGGTACTCGTTGACCGCCGCGATGAAGGCGAGGATCGCGGTGGTGAAGACCGCGGGCGCCGCCAGCGGCAGCATCACCAGCCGGAAGGCCTGCAGCTTGCTCGCGCCGTCGATCCGCGCGGCCTCCTCCAGCTCCCAGGGCAGCTCGGCGAAGAACGAGGCCAGGATGTACACCGTCATCGGCAGCACGAACGAGATGTTCGGGATAATCAGCGCCTGGTACTGCCCGATCCAGCCGATATCGCTGAACAGCTGGAACAGCGGGGTCACCAGCACCACCACCGGGAACATGGAGGCGCTCAGGATCAGCCCGGAGACGATGTACTTGCCCCGGAACTGGATCCGGGCCAGCGCGTACGCCGCCAGGATGCCGATGACCAGCGCCACCACCGTCGTCGCGAACCCGATGATGACGCTGTTCAGCAGCGCCTTGCCGAAGTCGTTGCCGCGGGTGGTGTCGAACGCGTTGCGGAAGTTCTCCAGCGTCACGTGCGTCGGCCACGGGGTGTTATCGAACTGGTAGGCGGGATCGCGGAAGGCGGTCACCATCATCCAGTAGAACGGCGCGAGCCCCCAGAGCAGCACGATCAGCGCGCCGAGGTAGAGCCGGACGGTGCCGAGCCGCTTGGACCACGGCTGCTTGTTCGGCACCGCGGGGCGGGTGGCTTCGGGCTTTCCGGTGTCGATGGCGGTGCTCATGCCTTGCGCTGCTCCTCCTGCGTGCGGACCGCGTTCGCGCCGAGGACCTTCACCAGCACGAACGCCACCGCGAAGATCATCAGGAAGGTGATCGTCGAGAGCGCGGCCGCGCTGTTCGGCCCCTGCCGCACCTGCTCGACCACCAGGATCGAGAGGGTCTTGGTGGCCGGGTTGCCCAGCGTCATGATCGCGGGCAGGTCGAACATCCGCAGCGCGTCCATGGTGCGGAAGAGCACCGCGACCAGCAGTGCGGGCTTGAGCAGCGGCAGCGTGATGTGCACGAAGCGCTGCCAGGCCGATGCGCCGTCCACCTTGGCCGCCTCGTACACGTCGGCCGGGATCACCTGCAGCCCGGCGAGCAGCAGCAGCGCCATGAACGGCGTGGTCTTCCAGACGTCGGCCGCGATCACCGCGAAGCGGGCCGGCCAGGCGTCCGAGGTCCAGAGGATCTCGGTGCCGAGGAGCCGGTTCACCACGCCGTCGTACTGGAACATGAACTCCCAGAGCCGCGCGGTGACGGCGGTCGGAATGGCCCACGGGATGAGCACCGCGGCGCGCAGCAGCGCCCGGCCGCGGAAGGTCTTGCCCATCACCACGGCCATCGCCAGCCCGAGCACCACCTCCAGCGAGACGGTGACCACGGTGAAGAAGAACGTGACGCCGACCGCCATCCAGAACTGCGAGCCGAGCGTTCCGGTCGGGCACGGCACCAGCCCGCCCGCGGCCTGGCACTGCTGCAGCAGCCAGTGCGTGTAGTTCGTGAAGCCGGCGCCGCCGCCCTCGACGAACATGCCGGTGGCCTTGTCCAGCCCCGGGTCCTTCTGGAAGGACATCCAGAGCGCCCGGAACACCGGGTAACCGATGACCACGGTGAGCGCGGTCAGCACCGGGAGCACGAACAGCCAGGCCCGGCGGGACTTGCGCCACTCGGTGGCCAGCGCCGCGCCGAAGCCGGGTTCGCGTTCCCCGGATGGCTTTTCCTCGACCAGGGTGGCCGTTCCCGAAGGATCCGACACGTTCTCTCTCCTACGGGTTTCGCTACGCCGGGCGTGCTCGAGCCGGTCAGTTACCGGCGGTCTCGATGCCCTTCTGCATGCCGATGATCGCGTCGTCCACCGACTTGGTGCCGTTCAGCGCGGCGTAGGCGTTGTCCTGCACGGCCTTCGACACGGCGGAGTAGAACGGGGTGACCGGGCGCGGCACCGCGCTCGCGATCGACTCCTTGAGCGCGGGCAGGTACGGCATCTGCGCGATCAGGGCCGGGTCGTCGTACATCGACGCGCGCACCGAGGGCAGCGCGCCGGAGGCGACGATCTGCTGCGCCTCCTCCGAGATCAGGAAGCGGAGGAAGTCGAGCGAGGTCGCCTTGTTCTTGGAGAAGGCGCTGATCGCGGCGTTGTAGCCGCCGAGCGTCGAGGCGCCGACGCCGTTCTCACCGGGCAGCGGGGCCACCCCGAACTTCTCCTTGACCTGCGATGCGTCGCCGCCCGCCTCGCCGAAGAAGTACGGCCAGTTGCGCAGGAAGAGCAGGTTGCCGTTGGCGAAGGCGTTGCCGCTCTCCGGCTCCTTGAAGGTGATCGCCTCGCGCGGGATGTCGCCCTTCTTGTAGGCGTCGACCAGCGTGTTCAGGCCGGTGCGGGCCTGCGGGCTGTCCACCGTCGGGGTCTTGCCGTCCGGGCCGACGAAGGTGCCGCCGTAGGCGTTGATCACCTCGGCGGTGTTCACCGTGAGGCCCTCGTAGGGGGCCAGCTGGCCGGCGTAGCAGCCGATGTTGTTGTCCCGCGCCACCTGGCACTGGGCGAGCATCTCGGTCCAGGTGCGCGGCGGGGTCGGCACCAGGTCCTTGCGGTAGAAGAGCAGGCCGCCGTTGGTGTTCCGCGGCGCCGCGTACAGCGTGCCGTTGTAGGTGGCGCTCGCGACCGTCGGCGAGAGCAGCGCGGCGGTGTCGATCGCGAAGGTGTCCTTCAGCGGCTGGATCCAGCCCTTGGCCGCGAACTCCGCGGTCCACGGGACGTCCAGCGCGACGACGTCGTACCCGGACTGCTTCGAGCGCATGTGCTCGACCAGGTCGTCGTACTGCTGGTTGGCGTCGTTGGACTGCTCCTTGAACGTCACCTGCTCGTTCGGGTGGGTGGCGTTCCAGCGCTCGATGATCTGCTTCACCACCCCGGTCTCGGTGGTGTCCTTGCCCTCCACGTAGGTGATCGGGCCGCGGCCGTCGAGATTCTCCGAGGTCGGGTTGCCACCGTCACCACTGGAGCAGGCCGACGCGAACGTCGCCGTGAGCAGCGCCGCGGCGGCGATCGCCAGCGACGCCCGCGGCACCAGCGACGAACGGAGGGACGACACCTGCGGCAAAGCCATCACGAACACTCCCGGGTCGAGACGTGAGCGGCGGCACATCAGCCGACGCACAAGGCAAGATACATGGTGTTCATCGGAAGCGCTGGAGCGCGTTCCCCCTTCGGCCGGCTCGCTAGGCTGGCCGGGATGACTTCGCCGAACGCGGTCCCGGACCGGATGCTCACCCGGATCGGCGGGCTGCTGCGCCAGGCCGAGTCCACCGACAACGAGCACGAGGCCGAGGCGTTCCTGGCCGCCGCGCAGCGGCTGGCCACCCGCTCGGCGATCGACCTCGCGGTCGCGCGGGCGCACGTGGCGGGCAGGCAGCGCCGCGCCGCGCCGATCCAGCGGGTGATTCTGATCGGCGAGCCGGGCCGGAAAGGTCTGCGCACGTACGTTCAACTGTTCGTCGCGATCGCCGCGGCCAACGATGTGCGCTGCGATGTCGCGCGCACCTCGACCCAGGTCTACGCCTACGGCTTCGCCGGTGATATCGACGTCTGCGAGGCGCTCTACAGCAGCCTGCTGGTGCAGATGGTGCGGGCGAGCGACCAGTACATCAAGTCCGGCGGCTACCGCTCGGCCACCGTCGAGAAGGTGGTGGTGGAGCGGCGGCTCGGGCGCACCGTGCGCCGCCGGGTCGCCGCGCCGGTCGCCCCGGTCACCGCCCGGCTGAACTTCCAGGCGGCGTTCGCGGCCCGGGTCGGCAAGCGGCTCGCCGAGGTCAAGGCCGAGGTGGTGCGGGAGGCCGATGCGCCTGCCGAGGCCGGTTCGCCCGGCACCGCGATCGCACTGCGCGAGAAGGAACTCGAGCTCACCGACTTCTACAGCAGGACCTCCGAGGCGCGCGGCACCTGGCGCGGTGCGGCGGCCTCGCTCACCCCGTCCGCGGACGCGCGCCGGGCCGGTGATCGCGCGGGCCGGGCGGCGCGGCTCGGCCCCGCACCCGAGCTGGGCGCCCCGCGCGGCGAGCTACCCGCGCCGTGACCCCGCGCGACAGCCAGCGGGGTGCCGTCTACGACGCGGAGCAGCTCGTGCGGGGAGCCTTCGAGCGGGCCGACGAGTTCGGCAACCGCACCGTCGAGGTCTTCGGGTCGCAGCTCACGCTGCCGGTGGAACGGCGGTTCGGGTCGGTGGAGTCGGTGGCCGGGTACGTCGAGCGGGTGCTGGCGTTGAACTGGGTGCGCGCGCAGTGGCCGCGGGCGGCCGTTCCGGTGCGGGTGCGGGCCAGGCGCGGGGCGGGCGCGGCGCACTACGAACCCGATGGCGCGGTGCTCGCGGTGCCGGTGGGGCGGGTGTGGGCGCTGCGCGAACTGGTGGTGCTGCACGAACTCGCGCACCACCTGGCGCCGCCCGAACCCGCCGAGCCCGCGCACGGCCCCGCCTTCTGCGCCCGCTACCTGACGTTGCTGGACGGCGTGGTCGGGCCGGAGGCGGCCTTGCTGCTGCGCTCCGCGCTGCTCGGAACGGGTGCCGGTATCGGGTGAAGGGCGCGCCCCGAACCGGCGTGCCTGCCACCGGAGGGTCCTCGCTCGGCCGCGGGCGCCGCTCGGCCGGCGGGACCGGTGACCGATCTGTCCGGAACTGTCCGGTGCACCGCGAGTATCTGCCCGGATCAGAGCAGCGCGCGCACCCGCTCCAGGCGTTCGATCCACCACCGGGTGCGCTCCGGGTCCGGGTGCCGGTAGCGCTCGAGCAGCTCCGGATCCGGCACCGGCGGCGCGGCGGGCACCGCGAGGAATCCGTCCACCGGCAGCACCGGCTCGGCCAGCACGTCGCCGGTGAACAGCGCCCCGGTGCCGAGCCCGCAGGCGTGCGTCAGCTCCGGCAGCGCCCCGGCCAGCGCCAGCTGCGCGCCCAACCCCACCCCGGTCTCCAGCGCCGACGACACCACGCACGGCAGCCCGGCCGCCTCGGCCACCCGCAGCGCCCGGCGCACCCCGCCCAGCGGCGTGCACTTGATCACCGCGATATCGGCGGCCCCCGCCACCGCGACCCGCAGCGGGTCCTCCGCGCGCCGGATGGATTCGTCCGCCGCGATCGGCACCCCGACCCGGCGGCGCACCGCGGCCAGCTCCTCGATCGTGCGGCACGGCTGCTCCGCGTACTCCAGCCCGCCCGCGGCCCGCTCCAGCGCACGGATCCGGGTGACCGCGGTGTCGACGTCCCACACCGCGTTCGCGTCGATCCGCACCGCGCCGCCCGGCCCGAGCGCGTCCCGCACCGCCTCGACCCGCGCGATGTCCTCCCCGAGCGAGTCCGGGTGGTCGGCGACCTTCACCTTGGCGGTGCCGCAGCCGGATTCGGCGACGATGCGGCGCGCCCGCTCCGGATCGACGGCCGGCACGATGCAGTTCACCGGAATCCGCGTGCGCACCGGCTCGGGCCACCCGTCGTTCGCCTGCTCCAGCGCGGTGGCCAGCCAGTTCGCCGCCTCGCGGTCGTCGTACTCCGGGAACGGGCAGAACTCGCCCCAGCCGCGCGGGCCCTCCAGCAGCATGCCCTCGCGCACGGTGATGCCGCGGAACCGGGTGCGCAGCGGGATCGCGTAAACCAGCATGCCGGAATTCTGCCGCAGCGCCGGAAACCCCTGGACGCACTCGAGTAGTTTCCCGGTACCCGGCAGCCCGGTCCGCGCCGAATATCGATGCATGACCACCGCCTACCCCGACCCGCGGTACGGCGCCGCGCCACCTCCGCCGCCCTCGCCGCACGTGAAGAAGGAGCTCGACCCGCTCGACGTGACGCTCGGCATCGTGCTGTACTTCGTCGCGCTCGTGCTGGCGGCCTGCTCCGCCTATGCGACGATCTTCTTCGCCTTCGCCGCCGATTCCTGCAGCTACGGCGGCAAGAGCTGCGACTACGTCGGCTCGGGGATGGGTGCCTCCTGGGGCGGCGCCGGGCTCGGCGTCCTGGTCGGCGCCGTCATGCTGCCGATCGCCGCCTGGCGCCGCCGGCCGCTCTGGATCTGGGGCGTCGTCCCGCTGATCCTCGTCATCGGCGGTTTCCTCATCGGCTACCGCATCGTCTCGGCGGGAATCTCGGCGTGACCGGGCCGGCGCCCGTCGCTTACCTCCCCCCGAGCCCCCTCACCTGCGAAGATCTTCCCATGACCACCGCCTACCCAGCTCCGCACGAACCGCGGTTCGACTACGGCCGGCCGCCCCCGCCGCCCCCGCCGGGCCGGCGCCCGTTGAACGCGGCCGACACCGCGATCGCCATCGTGCTCTACGCCCTCGCCTTCCTGCTCGCGCTCTGCTCGGTCTTCGCCACCATGTTCTTCGCCTTCGCCGCCGACTCGTGCACCCTCGGCCGGGACTGCGATTTCATCGGCACCGGCATGATCGTCTCCTGGGGCGGCGCCGGGCTCGGGGTCCTGGTCGGCGCCGTCATGCTCCCGATCGCCGCCTGGCAGCGCTGGCCCATGTGGGTCTGGGGTGTGCTCTCGCTGGCGCTCGTCGTCGGCGGGTTCGGCATCGGTATCGGGATCGTTTCCGGCGGGCTGAGCTGATCCGGCTGCGCGGCGGGCATTCCGGCGGCACGCTGGAGGGGGTGAAGGGGGAGGCATGGCTCGGTGGTTCGATTTCGCCTCCCGGCGCCCGGAGTGGCGCGACCCCCGCCCGGCCTCGCCGCTCGACCTGCTGCGCACGGTCGCGGCCGTGCTGATCGCGCTGCTGGTCGCCGGGCTCGCCGTCGCGCTGGTCCCGCTCTACGGGCTCTTCGCCGACGAGCGCGGGGACGGCCTCGGCGAGGTGTGGCCCGCCGCGCTGATCGCCTGGGGCGGGCTGGTGTTCGGGGCGGTGGTCGCGGTCGCGCACGTGTGGGAGCGAGTGCGGTACGGCAGGCCGATCGGCTGGGGCCCCGCGGTCGCCGTCCCGGTGATCGTCGAGGCCTGGCTGCTCGGCCTGGTATTCGCACTCGCCCTCAGCGAACTGCGCTGATCCTCAGAGGGTCTCGAGGATCATGGCGTTGGCCAGCCCGCCCGCCTCGCACATGGTCTGCAGCCCGTACCGCCCGCCGCGCTCGCGCAGCGCGTGCACCAGCGTGGTGGTGAGCCTGGCGCCCGACGCGCCGAGCGGGTGCCCGAGCGCGATGGCGCCGCCGTTGACGTTCACCTTGGCCAGGTCGGCCCCGGTGTCGTCGGCCCAGGCCAGCGCCACCGCGGCGAACGCCTCGTTGATCTCGACCAGGTCGATGTCGGCCAGCTCCAGCCCGGCCCGGCTCAGCACCTTGCGGGTGGCCGGGATGACGGCGGTGAGCATCAGCAGCGGGTCGTCGCCGACGACGGCGAAGCTGTGCAGCCGGGCCAGCGGGGTGAGCCCGAGCTCGGCGGCCTTCTCGCCGCTCATGATGAGCACCGCCGCGCTGCCGTCGTTGATCTGGCTGGCGTTGGCCGCCGTGATGTTCCAGCCGATCTCCGGGAAGCGGGCCGCGATCGCCTCGTCGTAGTAGGCCGGGCGCAGCCCGCCGAGCAGCTCCAGGCTGCTTCCGGTGCGGATGCCCTCGTCGGTGGCGAGCCCGGCGAGCGGCGCGAGCTCGGCCGCGAAGGCGCCGTTCTTGGTGGCCAGCGCCGCCTTCTCGTGGCTGGCCAGGGCGAACTCGTCCAGCCGGGTCCGGCTCAGCCCCCAGCGCGCGGCGATCAGTTCGGCGCTGATGCCCTGCCCGACCAGCCCCTCCGGGTAGCGCTCGGCGAAGCCGGTGCCGAGGATGTCGTCGGCGCCGAGCACGCTCGACCCCATCGGCACCCGGCTCATGGACTCCACCCCGGCCGCGATCACCACGTCGTAGGCGCCGGAGATCACGCCCTGCGCCGCGAAGTGCACCGCCTGCTGGCTGCTGCCGCACTGCCGGTCGACGGTGGTGGCGGGCACCGACTCCGGGAAGCCCGCCGCGAGCACCGCCCTGCGGGTGAGGTTCACGCTCTGCTCGCCGGACTGCGTCACCACGCCGCCGATGACGTCGTCCACCAGGGCCGGATCGATCCCGGCCCGGTGCACCACCTCGCGCAGCGAGTGGGCGAGCAGATCGACCGGGTGTACCCCGTGCAGCGCGCCCGTCGGCTTGCCCTTGCCGATCGGAGTGCGGACCGCTTCGACGATGACTGCGTCTCGCATCGTGCTTCCTTCCGTCCGGGGAGCCGTCTGGCTCTACCTCGACATAGCCAGTTTCTCCTCTGGCATTAGTCGAGTCAAGTCAGATTGGGTATGATGTGCGCCATGGCAGCCGTGATGGAAGGACCCCTCGCCGATCTCGCCGCCTGGCGGCCGACCGAGTGCTCGATCGCCAAGGCACTCGACCTCGTCGGCACCCGCTCGGCGATCCTGATCATGCGCGAGGCGTACTACGGCACCACCCGCTTCGACGGGTTCGCCGCGCGGGTCGGCATCACCGACGCCGCCGCAGCCGCGCAGCTGCGCAAACTGACCGCCGCCGGGCTGCTCGCCAAGGAGCCGTACCGGGAGGAGGGGCAGCGCACCAGGCACGAATACGTGCTCACCCCGATGGGCCGGGATCTGCTGCCCGTTGTGCTCGCGCTCATGCAGTGGGGGGACAGGTATCTGCAGGAGGGGCCCGCGCCGCTGCTGCTGGTCGAGGAGGCGACCGGGGAGGCGGTGCGGGTGGAGGTGCGCAGTGAGTCCGGTGCGGAGGTCGAGCTGGAAGAGATCGGAGTTCGGTTGAACAGGGAATTCGTGCGGCGTCGCTGACAATCGCCGCATACCAGCTTGTTTCGCGGAGTTCCGGTGGACCGTGCGCGACGGTCCACCGGCCCCGGATGCCTAGTTGAGCCGGCTCCCGTTCGCCGCGTCGAAGAAGTACACGTGCTCCGCACCGACCCCGAGCTGCAACTTCGCACCCTTCGGCGGCGGATTCCGCCAATCCGCCCTTGCCACGACGGTCTCGTTGGCCCCGGTCGGCGAATCACCGAGCGTGCGCCCGTAGAGGTAGGCGTCGGAGCCGAGCTCCTCGACGACGTCCACCTCCATGGCGATTCCGGAATCGCCGCCGAGCTCGAAGTGCTCCGGCCGGATGCCGACGGTGAGCGCGCCGGAGCAGGCGTCGGTCACCGAGCGCGGCACCGGGATCGGGCAGCCGCCGAGGTGTACCGCGCCGTCGCTGACCGGGAGGGTGAACAGGTTCATGGCGGGCGAGCCCATGAAGCCGGCGACGAAGACGTTGGCCGGGTCGCGGTAGAGGTCGCGCGGGGTCGCGCACTGCTGCAGCTTGCCGTCCTTGAGCACCGCGACCCGGTCGCCCATGGTCATCGCCTCGACCTGGTCGTGCGTGACGTAGACCGTGGTGGTGCCGAGCCGCCGCTGCAGCTGTGCGATCTGGGTGCGGGTCTGCACACGCAGCTTGGCGTCCAGGTTGGAGAGCGGCTCGTCCATCAGGAACACCTGCGGCTGCCGCACGATCGCCCGGCCCATGGCGACGCGCTGCCGCTGCCCGCCGGAGAGCGCCTTCGGCTTGCGCTCCAGGTACTGCTCCAGGTCGAGCAGCTTGGCCGCCTCCAGCACCCGGGCCCGCGTCTCCTCCTTCGGGACCTTGGCGAGCTTGAGCGCGAACCCCATGTTCTCCGCGACCGACATGTGCGGGTAGAGCGCGTAGTTCTGGAACACCATCGCGATGTCGCGGTCCTTGGGCTCGGCGTGCGTGACGTCGTCCGCGCCGATCAGGATGCGCCCGTCGCTCACCTCCTCCAGCCCGGCCAGCATGCGCAGCGAGGTGGACTTGCCGCAGCCCGACGGGCCGACCAGAACGAGGAACTCCCCGTCCGCGATCTCCAGCTCGAGGCGGTCGACGGCGGGGGTGGGGTTGCCCGGGTAGAGCCGGGTGGCGTGTTCGAAAGTAACCGTGGCCACGGTGAATGACCATCCCTTCACCGGCAGGAACGTGCCGGACGATCCGAGTAGGGGAATCGCCGGGATGCTATCCGGTGCGCGGGCGGACGGCGAGCGCTGCCCCGGCCGCGCGGCCGGTTACGAGGCACCGACCAGCACCTCGCACTCGATCGGGCAGTAGCGGTCGGCGGCGCTGCGCAGTTAGGCGTCGAGCACGATCCGGTCGCCCGGAGTGCGCAGCAGCTGCGGCGGGCGCACCGGGAGTTCGGCGCCCGCGATCACCAGGCCGGGCGTGCCCATACCGAAATCAGCGGCGGCGGGGGAGGCTGCCCGTCCGGTCGCGGCGCCCCCGGCGGCGACCGGGTCCCGCCGGTAGCCTCGCCCCGGGAACACCCAACGGAAGACGAGGAGCAGAGCATGAGCCGACCGGTTCGCATCGGAGTTCAGCTGCAGCCGCAGCACGCCCCCGAGTACCAGCTCATCCGGGACGCGGTACTGCGCTCCGAGGACGCCGGGGTGGACATCGTCTTCAACTGGGACCACTTCTACCCGCTCACCGGCGACCCGGAGGGCGCGCACTTCGAGTGCTGGACCATGCTCGGCGCGATCGCCGAGCAGACCGAGCGGGTGGAGCTGGGGGCGCTGGTCACCGGCGGCGGCTACCGGAACTTCGACCTGCTCGCCGATATGGCGCGCACGGTGGACCACATCAGCGGGGGCAGGCTCATCCTCGGCATCGGGGCGGGCTGGTTCGAGCGCGACTACGACGAGTACGGCTACGAGTTCGGTACCGCGGGCAGTCGCCTCGCGCTGCTGAAGGACGGGCTGGCCCGGATCGACGCCAGGCTGAAGAAGCTCACCCCCGCGCCGACCAGGCACATCCCGGTGTTGATCGGCGGCGGCGGCGAGAAGAAGACGCTGCGGCTGGTGGCCGAGTACGGCAACATCTGGCACAGCTTCGGCGACCTGGAGACCTTCACCCGCAAGAGCAATATCCTGGCCGAGCACGCGGCC
The DNA here is from genome assembly GCF_021183625.1 of Nocardia asteroides. Taxonomy (NCBI): domain Bacteria; kingdom Bacillati; phylum Actinomycetota; class Actinomycetes; order Mycobacteriales; family Nocardiaceae; genus Nocardia; species Nocardia asteroides. Next base: position 3,758,827 of record NZ_CP089214.1, on the reverse strand, counting down.
GCGGCAGGCACCGACGCGGGCCGGATCGAGAAGTCGACGGCGTGGCCGGGGGTGGAGCGGGCGAAGGATTTCCACGCGGCTGGCGTCACGCTCTTCACGGTGGGCACCAGCGGGCCGGATTACGACCTGGGCCAGGTCGAGGAGGCGATCCGGTGGCGGGACGAGGTGAACCCGGAGTCGGTGGTCGGGCTGTCCTGACCGCGGTGCGCAAGGGTTTCGCGCTGTGAGACGCCTGATAGCCCGTGATTCGCTACCGCGCGGCTAGGGTGGATTCCCATGTCGGTCTCCCGTGCGGTGCGCTCGTCGGCCCTGCTCGCCGCGGTCCTCGCGGTCGCCTCGCTCGTGTTGAGCGGGTGCGGCTCGGGCGACGGCGGCGGCCAGGCCCGTGACCTGTGCGCCCCGCCGGGGCCGACGGCGGCTTCGGCGGCCCCGGCCAACCTCGCCGCCCCGCAGGGCGCGGGCGCCGACCGCTACACCACCCCGAACGTGGTGCCGCTGAGCTCGATCGACGTCGGCAAGCTGGGGCTGATCACGCCGGGCAGGCTCAGCGTCGGCACGCTCTCCGACGCCCCGCCGAGCATCTGCGTGAACAGCGCCAACCAGGTCACCGGCTTCGACAACGAGCTGCTGAAGGCCATCGCCGCCAAGCTCGGGCTGACCGTCGACTTCGCCACCACCGACTTCTCCGGCCTGCTCGCCAGCGTCGCCGCGGGGCGGTACGACGTGGGCTCGTCGAACATCACCACCACCGACGCACGGCGCCAGCTCGTCGGCTTCACCAACGGCTACGACTTCGGCTACTTCTCGCTGGTCACCCCCGCGGGCAGCGCGATAACGAGCTTCGCCGACCTGAAGCCGGACACCAGGATCGCGGTGGTGCAGGGCACCGTGCAGGACGAGTTCGTGGTGAACCAGCTCGGGCTGGACCCGGTGAAGTTCCCGGACTACAACACCGCCTACGCGAACCTGAAATCCGGCCAGGTCGACGTCTGGGTGGCGCCCTCCGCGCAGGCCGACGGCGCCATCGCGCCCGGTGACCCGATCACCGTCGCGGAGAACACCTTCAGCCTGGACAACTTCGTCGGCTACGCCGCCGCCAAGACCAACCAGCCCCTGCTCGACGCCCTGAACAGCGGCTTGGACGCGGTGATCGCGGATGGCACCTACGCCCGGCTCTACCAGGACTGGGTGCCGCGCGAGCTGCCGCCGGGCTGGAAGCCGGGCTCGCGCGCCGCGCCCACCCCGGAGCTGCCCGACTTCCGCGCGCTCGCCGCGCAGAACGAGCAGCCGGAACAGGCCGCGGCCGCCCCGAAATCGACGCTGCAGCAGCTCGGCGACACCTTCTTCGACTGGTCGCTGTACAAGCAGGCGTTCCCGGAGCTGCTCGAGACCGGGCTGCCGAACACCCTGATCCTCGCCGTGGTCTCCGGCGTGCTCGGCACGGTGATCGGCATGCTGCTCGCGGTGGCGGGCATCGCGCGCACCCGGTGGCTGCGCTGGCCGGCCCGGGTCTACACCGACATCTTCCGCGGGCTGCCCGCGGTGGTGATCATCCTGATCATCGGGCTCGGCATCGGCCCCGTCGTCCGCAATATCACCGGCAACAACCCGTACTGGCTCGGCGCGGTGGCGCTGGCGCTGCTCGCCTCGGCCTACATCGGCGAGATCTTCCGCTCCGGCATCCAGTCGGTGGAGCCGGGGCAGCTGGAGGCGGCGCGCGCGATCGGCTTCGGCTACCGGCAGGCCATGACGCTGGTGATCATCCCGCAGGGCGTGCGCCGGGTGCTGCCCGCGCTGATGAACCAGTTCATCGCGCTGATCAAGGACTCGTCGCTGATCTACTTCCTGGGCCTGCTGGTCAGCCAGCGCGAGCTCTTCGCGGTCGGCCGCGACCTCAACGCGCAGACCGGCAACCTCTCGCCGCTGGTCGCCGCCGGGCTCGTGTACCTGCTGCTGACCATCCCGCTCACGCACCTGGTGAACTACATCGACCGGCGGATGCGCACCGGCCGCCCGGACCGGCCCATCGACCCGGCGGACCAGGCCGCCATCACCGAAGGACGCTGAACATGAGTGCTTCGCTCACCGGCACCGGGCTGCACCTCACCCTCGGCCGCACCCACATCCTGCGCGGCGTCGACCTGCACGTCGACGCGGGCCGGACGGTCACCGTGATCGGGCCGTCCGGGTCGGGCAAGTCCACCCTGCTCCGCGTCCTGAACCGGCTGCACGAACCGGACAGCGGCGACCTGCTGCTGGACGGCAAGTCGGTGCTCACCGAAGACCCGGACCGGCTGCGCCGCCGGATCGGCATGGTCTTCCAGCAGTTCAACCTGTTCCCGCACCGGTCGGTCGTCGACAATGTCGCGCTCGGCCCGCGCAAGCTCAAGGGGCTCTCCGCCGAGCGGGCCCGCGCGGTCGCCGTCGAGCAGCTCGAGCGGGTCGGGCTCGCCGACAAGGTCGAATCGCGCCCCGGCAACCTCTCCGGCGGCCAGCAGCAGCGCGTCGCCATCGCCCGCGCGCTGGCCATGGAGCCGGAGCTCATGCTCTTCGACGAGGCCACATCGGCGCTCGACCCGGAGCTGGTCAAGGGTGTGCTCGCGCTCATCGCCGAGCTCGCCTCCGGCGGCATGACCATGGTCGTCGTCACCCACGAGATGGGCTTCGCCCGCTCGGTCTCCGACACCGTCGTCTTCATGGATCGGGGCGTCGTCGTCGAGCACGGCGCCCCCGACGCCGTCTTCGACAATGCCGAAACCCCCCGCCTCCGCACCTTCCTCGATCAGGTGCTGTAGACCGTCGCCGGCGCTGCCCAGAGGACCGGGGCGGTGGTGGGCGAGGGGGTGCTGCGCCAGGCGGTGAGGCGGGCGCGCTGCCAGTCGGCGTGCGCGGTGACGGGGGCGGGGTGTTCGTGGGCGGCGTCGATGGCGCAGATCGTGTCCTGCAGCGGGGTCGCGGTGGCGGGGGCGCCGGCCAGGCGCTGCACGGCGAGGTCGGTGGGGAGCGGCCAGCGGCAGGCGGTGACGAGCTCGGCTCCGCCCGCGATCATCGCGGTGACCAGGCCGAGCGCCTCGCCGAAGCGGAGGTCGCCGCCGCTCTCGCAGGCGATCAGCGCGACCCGCGCCGGGATCGGCCAGAGCCGGTTGCCCGGCTGCGGGTCCGGGTCGCGGGTGTGCGAGCCGAGCAGCAGGTCCTTCGCGGTGAAGGGGCGGTGGGTGCGCAGCGGGGCCGCGAAGCCGGGCAGCTCGGCGGGGCAGGCGAGGTGCAGCGCGGCCTCCTCGCTGCGGCCGGACTCCGGCGCGGCGGCGGTGACGTGGCCGACGTACAGCAGCCTGCTCGCGCCCGCGCGCAGCAGCTCGCCGAGCAGCTCGCGGTCGAGGTCGGTGCGGCGGAAGGCTTCGGCCGGGGTCGCGGCCCGCGGGGCGAGCCTGCCGGTCGCGGCGTACTCGGCGACCCGGCGGGCCACCGGCATCGCCGGGTCGGGGCGGCCGAGCACCGAGCCGAGCGCGGAGTCGGCGCGGAAACCGGGTACGCGCGGGTCGAGCACGGCGACCACCGGAAGGGCGGGGTCCCACGGGCGCGGTTCGCGGGCCCTGACCACGCTGACCGGCGGCAGCAGGCTGATGTCGGCGATCTCGATCAGCCGGACCGCCGGGTCGGGGGCGAGCAGCTCCCAGGGCACCTGCGCCACCCGCGGCGCGGGCTGGATGCGAAGGTGCGGGCGGATGCCGCTGGTCATGAGCTCGTGCAGGGCGACGGCGAGGTTGTAGGGGAGGAAGGCGCGGGCGAGTTGCTCGGCCAGGTGCTGTTCGCGGTGCGGGTCGGCGAGCGCGCCCGCGGTGAGCGCGTTCTCCAGGCTGCCGGGTGCGGCAGGGTCGGGCAGGGCGGCGGTGAGTTCGTCCAATGCCGCTCGGAGCTGGGCCTCGGGGACGACGCCGATTCCCGGTGCGGCGGTGTGGTTCTCCCAGCGCCACCAGAGGTAGAGATCACCGGCGTCGGCCATCCGGATGTAGGCCGTCGGGGTCATAGCCGGACCACCCGGCTGTCCCGTACCGGCCTGCCGTAGCGCTGCTCGGCGGCGGCGAGGTGCGCGGCCAGGGCGATCCGGCCGTCCGGCAGGGCGATCCGCGGCGGTGGGGCGACCGCGAGGCCGGCGGCGGCGGCGACCTCGGCCAGTGCGATGCCCAGCTCCAGCGCGCCGCCCGCGGTGAGTGCGCCGCCCTGTTCGTCCGGTGGGTCGATCCAGGTCAGCGGCAGGGTCGGTGCTGCCGCGGCTCCGGTGCTGCGGTCCAGGTCGATGGTGGTTCCGGCGCACCGGGTTTCGATCAGTTCGGCGATCAGCTGACCGTTGCCGGAGGCGTAGGCGAGGCGGAAGGCGACCTGCAGCGCCGGGTCGGCGATCTCGTCGTGCCAGCGGGCGCGCTGGGTGCCGTCCGCGAAGGTGAAGCGCACGGCGTCGAGGGCGAGGGCGGCGATCACCGCGAGGTCGGTGCCGCGGGCCAGGAGTGCCCGGTCCGGTTGGGCCGCTTCGATCAGCGCGGCGTGCCAGTAGTCGATCTGGGCACAGCGGGTGGTCATGCCGCGCTCCGCGCAGGTCGAAAATGCCTGGTCGAGCAGGGTTTCGGCGTCCAGGAGGCGGCCGGTGCGGGCGGCGACGGTCGCCAGCCGCACCCGGACCTCCGCGGCGTCGAGCACCGCGCCGGACGCCTCGAATCGGGCCAGCGCGCCCCCGTACGCGGCCTCGGCGGCGGCGAACTGCTCGGCGCCCTCGGCCAGGAATCCGCGCAGCTTGGCGCCGATTCCGGCTCGGTGCGCGAGCCCGGCCCGCTCGAAGTACTCCTGGCTGCGGCGCAGCGGCTCGGCCGCCTCGGCGGGGCGGCCGCTGCGGGCGAGCATGATGGCGGTGTTCTGGTCGGCCTCGGCGCGGGCATTGGGGTCGTCCGCCTCGGTGAAGGCGGCTCTCGCCTGGGCGGCGAAGTCGAGGGCGAGGTCGGTGCGGCCGGTTTCGAAGTGTGCGGCGGCGAGGTTCAGCAGGGGGTGTCCGGCCAGGTCGGGCGCGAATCGGACGGCGGCGTCGAGGGATTCGGTGGCGAGCTCCAGGGCGCGGGACCAGTGGTCGCGGTGGATGGCGACGGCGGTGCGGGAGAGCAGGCAGGCGACTCGGACCCGGCCGAGCTCCGGGTCGGTGCTGTCGGCAAGCAGGGTGCGGGCTTCGTCGAGGGAGACCTGCGCGCCCTCGAGGTCGCCGAGGTGTTGCTGGACCTGGGAGAGGTTGATCAGGGCGTGCGGACGCACGCGGATCGCGTCGGCGGGCATGAGCGCGAGCGCCTCGCGCAGCAGGGGGAGTGCCTCGGCGTGCTGCCCGAGTTCGTCGTGCATGCTCGCGGCGTTGGTCAGGGCGGCGAGCCGGATCGCTTCGTCCGGGCCGGTGCTCGCCGCGCGGAAGATCCGCAGCGCCTCGGTGACGTCGCCCCTGGCGTACGCCGCGGCCCCCGCTGCCAGCATGGCGTCGCCCGCCCCTTCCGGTTTGCCGACCGAGCCGGGATCAGAAGTCGGAGTCATCGGCGGCGGCCGCGCTCTCCGCGCGCAGGAGGGAACCGGCCCCGGACAACCTGGCACGGGCGAACTCCCGCACCCGGACCCGATCCGCCGCCGAATCCGGCTGCGCCGAGCCGACTCCGGGAACGAACAGCTCCGGCTCCGCGACCTCCGGCGTGGCGAGCGTGGTGACCCAGTGATCGGCGGCCGCATCGAGCGGAGCACGCAGCTCCCCGACCCGCACCCAGGGCCGCAGGTGCGCGGGCACCAGCACCGGCACCGTCCGCGGCGCCGCGACGACGTCGACCCGCAGCACCCCTGACCCGCCCTGCCGCACCGACTCCCAGGTCAGCGCCTGCTCGGAGGCATCGACAACCCCGGGTGGGCAGCGATGCCAGGCCCACCCGGTACTGCCGCGCCGCAGCACCATCCCCTCCCGGACCCCGTCCCCGGCGGCCAGCGCGTAGTCCTCCGCCCGCGCGGTCACCTCGACCGCCGCCGCGACCACCGCGTCGGCACCGTCGACCAGCGCGTCGCAGGCGGCGGTCAGCTCGGCGATCTCGGCGTCCAGCAGCCCGGGGTCGAGCGCGGCGATCCCGTCCAGCGTGGAGGCGGGCCACCAGCGGGCGGCCCAGTGCGCGTACGCGAGCCGCCGGGCGTCCTCGGCCTGCCCGGGATCGGCCGGTTCGGCGTCCAGCGGCCCGTCGACGCCATCGGCCACAGCCACCGCCGCCGCTTCGCCGTACAGCGCCCACAACCAGTCCTGCGCGGCCGCCGGATCGTCGAGCACCGCCGCCGGAACCACACTGTCACCGAACAGATCCCAGGTCAGATGCCCACCCGACACCTCGAGCACCAGCACCCCGACCCCCGGCACCGGATCGAGCACGGTCGGCGCCCCGACGGGAGCGAGCACGGTCAACCCATCGACCCCGCGCACATCGACGGTCACCATCAGCCCGCCCTCTGTGCCGGGGTCTCCAGTTCGGCGCGCGCGCTGAGCACCTGTTTCACCCGCATCCGGTGATCGAGCATGACCGAGCGGGCGACCCCGTCGAGCAGGTCCCACAGCTCGTCCGGGTCGTACACGGGCGCGGCGCGCACATCCCGCCCGTGCAGCCGAACCCAGAGCCTGCGCAGGTAGGGCCGCCACGGCCGGGACAGGTCGGCGGCGATGGCGGCGAGCGGCTCGGCGTCGGGCCCCGGCGCACCGGCCACCGAGAGCCGCCGAGCCGCGAGCACGTACGCCTCGCGCCGCCAGCGCCCGTTCACGATCCGGTGCGCGGCGGTGGCATCCGGCTCGGTTCCCGGCGTCCCGTCCGGCGCGGGCCTGGTCGCCCCGGCCGGGGCGAGCCCGAGCGCGAGCGCGATCCCGGCGGCGGCGGTGAGCCGCAGCGATTCGTCCAGCAGCGCCAGCGGCGCGCAGCTGCGCGCGACCTCGGCGGCGACCAGCTCGGGCACGGTCGGCAGGTCGGCCCGCTCGGTGCCGCCCTGCAGCACGGTGAAGACCCGCTCGTACACCGTGCGGTCGAACGGCCGCCCCAGCTGCGCGGTCGCGGCGGAGCTGCCGACCGCGGGCTGCTGCGGCACCGGGCGCGCGGTGAAGCCGAGCTCGGCGGCGGTCCAGCCGGTGACCACCTGCCAGAGCTCGATCCCGGCGTGCGTGCCCGCGTGCGCGTCGAGCAGGTCGTCGAAGGTCCGCAGGCCGTTGTCGACGCCGTCGGTGAGCCGGGCGGCGGCGCAGGCGTCGAGCAGGGTGTGCAGCGCGGCGGCGTGGTCGGGGGTCGGCGTATCGGTGAGCGGGCGGCGGGCCCACGCCGTCGCGAGCAGCGCGGCGAACTCGGCGGCGCGCGCCGGGTCGGTGAGGTGCGCGCGGAGCACGGCGACCGTGCGGCCCGCCGGGTTGTCGTGGATCTCGCGCAGCGCGGCCTCGGCGACGGGCCGGTCGCGCAACGGCTCCGGGGTGCCGCGGGTGGCGGCCAGTTCGAAACAGCGCTGGAAGTAGAGGTCCTGCGGGTTGCCGTCGGTGATCTTCGAGGCCCGGCGCACCTGCTTGAGCAGGGTGAACCAGGCGGCGGTCGCGCGCAGGTCGTCGGCGGCGGCGTGCAGCCGCGCGGTGAGCAGGGCGATGCCGTCGGCGTCGAGCACCGAGCCCGCGCAGGCGGGGTACTGCACCGGCCGGATCACCAGCGGGTCGAGCACCAGTTTCACGGTGCGGCGCAGCGGCCCGCCCTGGGGACCGCTGAGCGGCGCCAATCCGTCGAGTCCGCGCCACACCTCGTCGAGCACAGCGGCCCGGGGTCGTCGCATCGCACCAGGTTAGCGCCTTGCCCGTGGCGAAAGCTGGGATCGGTAGGGCGCGAACCCCTCCTACCTTCATCTCAACGGCCGAACCGGAAGCCGAACAACCCGAGAACGAAGGAACGAAAACCCATGCGCACCAACCGCCTCGCGGCCACCACCACCGCCGCGGCCGCTACCCTCGCCCTGCTCGTCACCGGCTGCAGCGACAACACCACCACCAGCACCCCCTCCCCGGTCAGCACCTCCAGCAGCTCCACCGCCAAGGTCGACGGCACGACCATCGACGCCCGCTTCGACACCACCTGCGCCAAGCAGGGCGGCACCCTCGCCCTGGCCCTCACCGACCTGAACAACACCACCTACGGCAACTTCAGCGTCTCGGCCACCCTCCAGGGCGAGGACACCGTCCAGGCCGTCGCCATCGCCGGAACCAAGGGCGGCAACAGCGGCACCCCCTACGCCGTCGGCTACGGCGCCGGCGCCCCCGGCGGCTCGGCGAAGGTCACCAAGAACGGCACCACCTACACCGTCACCGGCGAAGGCGTCGGCGGGGTCGACCTCACCAACCCCCTCGCAGGCCCGAAGAACATCCCCTTCGAGATCACCTTCGCCTGCACCACCGTCGTCAACGGCTGACCCCTCCCGCCCGCACCGGAAAGACCACCATGAACCTCAAGACCATCGCCCGCGCCGTCGCCGCGGCCTTCCTGGTCGTCGCCTTCGGCTACTACCTCCTGCACGGCCTCACCTACGACGGCCCCGACGAGTACGGCCAGGACATCCTGGCCTGGGTTGGCCCGCAGATGGCGCTGCCGATCATCGCGCTGACCGTCACCCCGATCGTCTTCGCCTTCACCGGCGACGGCATCCTCTCCGCGCTCACCGGCAACAACTCGGCCGAGTACCGCAACGCCGGGGTCGGGCTCGGCACGGTGCGGGCGGTCCGGCACACCGGCGTGACCCTGAACCACCAGCCCCAGCTGCGGATCGACCTGAGCGTCGAGGGCGCCGACGGCAAGGTCTTCCCCTCGGTGGCGAAGCTGGTCGTCCCGCAGCACCAGATGGCGATGCTCCGCCCCGGCGTGGTGCTGCCGGTCCGCTACCTGCCGCACCGCACCGACAAGGTCGAGATCGACCTCTCCGGCGACCAGCGCGCGGCGCAGCACGCCATGAACGAGGCGATGCTGCGCAAGGGCTTCACCACCCGCGGCAAACTCGACATCGCCGAGCGTGGCATCGCGACCCAGGCCGTGGTGCAGACGCTCTCGGTGCCAGGCGAGATCCGCGACGGCCACACCAGAGTGGTGCTCGGGCTGGTCGTCACCCGCCCGGACGGCAGCACCTTCACCGCCCGCACCGAGAAGTACGTGCCGCCGACCGCGGTCGGGCACGTGCAGGTCGGCCGGATCCTCCGGACGCACTACCTGCCGCAGGACGAGAGCGAGGTGGTCATCGCCATCCCGGTCAGCGCATGACAGCCGCCGCCGCCGAGCCCCGCCCCCCACCGATCCCGGTGTCTCCGGAAGAGACACCGGGATCGTTCGCGTTCGGCGGATGCTCGCCGGTTGCCCGGCAAATTGAGGGTTACCTAATTGGGTGGCTGTTCACCTCGCCGTCGATTCCCCCTGGCGAACATCGTCTACCGTGCGGCCGACGCCGATATCAGGAGCCGCAGTGACCCCGAAACCGCTCACCCTCTTCACCGCGCACGACGGCCGCTCCGCGCGCGCCCGCGTTACCTGCGAATACAAGTGCGCCAACGCCTGCTTCCACCCGGCCCCGAACACCTCGGACGGCGCCTACTTCGGCGATATCGTCAGCTCCCTGAATCGGCGCGGCCTGCTCAGGGGCGGCGCGGCCGCGGTGCTCGCGGTCGGCGCGGCGAGTGCGCTGGCGGCGTGTGGTGACGACGGCGGCTCCACCGAGACCTCGAAGGCCGCCGCCGCGTCGGACGGCACCGGAACCACCTTCACCGCCGTCGCGCCGAACACCGACGACGCCGTGCGGGTTCCGGAAGGCTACGAGCAGTCCGTCGTGATCCGCTGGGGCGACCCGCTCTTCGCCGACGCCCCCGCCTTCGACTTCGACCGGCAGACCGCCGCCGCGCAGGAGAAGCAGTTCGGCTACAACAACGATTTCGCGGCGCTGCTGCCGATCGAGGGCCGGCCCAACGCCTTCCTGCTCGTGGTGAACCACGAGTACACCACCGGCCCGCACATGTTCCGCGGCTACGACGCCAAGAACCCCACCGACGAACAGATCGCCATCAGCAAGGCCGCGCACGGCCTCGCGGTGGTCGAGGTCGAGGGCGAGAACGGCTCCGGCAAGCTGACCCCCGCCTTCGGCCCGCACAACCGCCGGATCACCGCGAACACCGAATTCCTGCTCACCGGCCCGGCCGCGGGCAGCGACTTCGTGAAGACCGCCGCCGATCCGGCGGGCAACAAAATCTTCGGCACCTTCGCCAACTGCGCCGGCGGCACCACCCCGTGGGGCACCGTGCTCTCCGGCGAGGAGAACTTCCACGGCTACTTCGCCAACGCGCAGGCCGTCACCGAGCCTGTCGCCGCGGCCCGGCTCAAGCGGTACGGGTTCGCCGAGGGCGCGAGCACCAACGTCTGGGAGCGCACCGACAGGCGCTTCGACCTGGCGCAGGAACCCAACGAGGCCAACCGCTTCGGCTACGTCGTCGAGGTCAACCCGTGGGACGCCGCGTCGGTGCCGGTCAAGCACTCCGCCATGGGCCGGTTCAAGCACGAGGGCGCGAGCATCTACGTCACCGCCGACGGCGCCGTCGTCTCCTACACCGGCGACGACGAGCGCTTCGACTACATGTACAAGTTCGTCTCCGCCAAGAAGGTGCAGTCCGGCACCGGCGCCTCGGCCATGCGGCACAACATGACCATCCTGGACGAGGGCACGCTCTACGTCGCCAAGCTCACCGGCGACCACGCCGCGCAGATCGACGGCACCGGCAAACTCCCCGCGCCGCAGGGCTTCACCGGCACCGGCGAGTGGATCCCGCTGCTGGAGACCGGCCCCGACGGCAAGGGCACCTCCAAGGTCGACGGCATGAGCGCCGCCGAGGTCGCCGTCTTCACCCGGCTGGCCGCGGACAAGGTCGGCGCCACCAAGATGGACCGCCCCGAGGACTTCGAACCCAACCCGGTCACCGGCAAGGTCTACGTCGCGCTGACCAACAACGACAACAGGGGCAAGGACGGCAAAGCCGCCGCCGACGAGGCCAACCCGCGCAACCTGAACAAGAACGGCCAGGTCCTCGAGCTCGACGACGACCACACCGGCACCCGCTTCAGCTGGTCGCTGCTGCTCGTCTGCGGCGACCCGAACGCCGCAGACACCTACTACGGCGGCTTCGACAAGTCGAAGGTCAGCCCGATCTCCTGCCCCGACAACCTGGCCTTCGACCAGTACGGCAACCTCTGGATCTCCACCGACGGCAATGCCCTCAAGGCCAACGACGGCCTCTTCTCGGTGGTGCTCGACGGCGACCGGCGCGGCGAGACCAAGCAGTTCCTCACCGTCCCCAGGGGCGCCGAGACCTGCGGCCCCGTCGTCACCGAATCCCGCGTGCTGGTCTGCGTCCAGCACCCGGGCGAGAAGGACGACGCCTCCGCCGACAACCCGGCCTCGCACTGGCCCGACGGGGGAACCACCCAGCCGCGGCCGTCCGTCGTCGTCGCCTGGAAGGGTGGTCAGGGCCGGATCGGCGTCTGAGCCCGCGCGCCCGGCCCCCGCCGTGGGCCGGGCGTCAGCCCAGCCAGTCCAGCACCGACGCCGCGGTCCAGGACTGCTGCATACTGCCGAGCGGCGCCCCGGTGAACGGCTCGTAGTACTCCGCGAAACTCCCGTCGCCTGCCTGCCGCAACCCCTCCGCGCGCAGCGTGAGCGAGCGCTCCGCCCAGCCGCGGCGGGCGAAGACCCAGGAGAAGAGCCAGCTCATGACCGGCCAGACCGGGCCGCGCCAGTACTCGCGCGGCCGGAAGTCCTTGGCGACCGGCGAGGTCGATGGCGGGAGCCGATAGCGGAGGTCGGGGTGGCCGCAGAAGCGCGGCCCCTCGAAGAGCTTGAGCAGCGCGCGCTCGGTGTCGCGCGGCAGCCCGCCGCAGAGCAGCGGCGCGAAGACGGCCAGCGTCTCGGTGTCGATCCAGCGGCCGAGCCGGACGTCGTAGTCGCGGGCGGCGCCGCTGCGCGGGTCGGTGGTCGCTATCACGCCGCTGCGGAAATGCTCGGCCCAGCCGTGTAGCTCTTTGACGTCGGCGCGCGGCTGCTTGTACTCCTCGCCGATGTCGGCGAGCACGTCGCAGGCGAGCGCGAAGATCGCGGTGACGAAGACGTCCTCGACGGCGAAGCTCATGGTGGAGGCGAGCTGGTAGTCGTCGTAGCCGGAGCGGCGCATCTGCTCGACCAGCCAGAGGTAGCGGTCGTACTCGCGGTCCGACGGCCGCTGGGTGGGGTCGCTCACCACGAGCAGGTCCTCGCGGTGGTAGGCGGGGAGGTCGCCGGGGACGACGTTGGCGTAGGCGCGGTCCCAGCGCGGCGAGTTGTCCATCCCGGATTCCCAGCCGTGGTAGAGCGTGATCCGGCCGGTCTGCTTGGGGTCGCGGGCGTGCGCGAGCCAGCGGTGCCAGCGCACCAGGTCGCCCCAGCGCCGGTTCAGGAACTCGTCGGCGGCGGCCCTGGTGCTGCGGCCGTGCCTGCGCGAATGGTCGAGGATGCGCTGCAGCGCGATGGCGTGCACCGGCGGCTGGGTGATGCCGGAGGTGTCCGGGCCGTCCGGGGCGTTGGCGGCGAGTTTGCGGCACTCCCAGCGGGCCGGGCCGGGGAAGTAGCCGTCGACGCCGTTGGCGAAGACGATGTGCGGGATCATCCCGTTCTTCCATTGGGCGGAGAGCAGGGTGTCGAGTTCGATCACCGCCCGCTCGACGCTGAGCGGGGCGAGGCCGACCGCGACGAAGGCCGCGTCCCAGCTCCACATGTGCGGGTAGAGCCGGGGCGCCGCGCTGGTCATGGTGCCCAGGTCGTTGCCGCGCAGCAGGTAGGCGGCGCGGGCCGCGAGCTGGGTCGGCGTGAAACCGGGGTGCTGCATCTGTTCATTCTGCGGCGGTTCCAGTGGTTTCGCCTGTTCAGTACGGGGTGGTATGGACCACCCGGGGTATCGGGAGGCGCTCGGAGCTCGTGGAGCTGCCGCTACCGTTGGGCGCATGACCGCGAAACCCGTCGCCCTCGTCACCGGAGCCGCCCGCGGGCTCGGCGCCGCCATCGCCCGCGAGCTCGCGCCGACGCACCGGCTGCTGCTCGGCGCGCGGAGCCTGCCCGCGCTCACCGATGTGCTCGCGGAGCTCCCGGACGCCACCGGCTGGCCGGTCGAGCTCACCGACTACGCCGCCGTCGCCACCGCGACCGCACCCATCGAGCGGCTCGACGTGCTCGTGCACAACGCGGGCATCGCCGATATCGACACCGTCGCGAACTCCACCGTCGACCAGTGGCGGCGCACCCTCGAGGTCAACCTGATCGCGGTGGCCGAGCTCACCAGGCTGCTGCTTCCCGCCCTGCGGGCCGCGAACGGCCATGTGCTGCTGATCAATTCCGGCGCCGGGCTGCGCGCGCACCCGGGCTGGGCCTCCTACGCCGCCAGCAAGTTCGGGCTGCGCGCCCTGGGTGATTCGCTGCGCCAGGAGGAGCCGCTGCTCCGGGTGACCTCCATCCACCCCGGCCGGATCGACACCGAGATGCAGCGCGAGATCACCGCGGGTGAGGGCCGCGAGTACGACCCGGCCGAATTCCTCACCCCCGCGACGGTCGCGCGCACCGTGCGCACCGCCATCGAGACCCCGCGCGACGCGCACCCCACCGAGCTCGTCATCCGCCCGTACGGCCGCTGAGAGGAAACCCATGCCCGTCGATGAAGAACTGGTCAGCGTCAGCATCACCGCCGCGGACGCCGACTGGCTCGCCGGCTTCACCCGCCGCCTGCTCGCCGACCGCCTCGCGGCCTGCGGCAACCTGCAGCCCGCCGTCCGCAGCCTGTACCGCTGGGAGGGCGCGATCGCCGACGAGCCCGAGGCGCTCGTCACCCTGCACACCCGCCGCGCGCACGTGCAGGAGATCATCGTCCGCGCCGACGCCGAGCACCCCTACGACACCCCGCAGGTCGTCGCGGTGCCGGTGGCGGTCGTGCACCCCGGGTACCGCGACTGGGTGCTCGCCGAGACCGAGCCCGGCGTCGTCGAGTAGCGCCTACCGGACGATGTTCACCAGTCGCCCGGGGACGACGATGAGCTTGCGCGGCGCCGCCCCGTCGAGCAGGGCGGCGATCTTCTCGTCGGCGAGCGCGGCGGCCTCGATGGCGGCACTGTCGGCGTCGGCCGGGACCTGGATCCGGCTGCGCACCTTGCCGTTCACCTGGATCGGGTACTCCACCGACTCCTCGACCAGCAGCGCCGGGTCGGCGGCGGGGAAGGGGCCGGTGCTCAGGGAATCGGTGTGGCCGAGGCGTTCCCACAGTTCTTCCGCGATGTGCGGGGCCATGGGGGCCAGCATGAGCACCACCGGCTCGACCACCGCGCGCGGCGCGCCGTCCGGGTACGCCTTGGTGAGGTGGTTGGTGAGCTCGATGAGCTTCGCGCCCGCGGTGTTGTCCCGCATGGCGGCGTAGTCCTCGTCGACCCCGGCGATGGTGCGGTGCAGCACGCGCAGCGTCGCCGCGGTGGGCTCGGCGTCGGTGACCCGGACCGCGCCGGACTCCTCGTCCACCACCAGCCGCCAGACCCGCTGCAGGAAGCGGTGTGCGCCGACGACGTCCTTGGTCGCCCACGGGCGCGAGGTGTCGAGCGGGCCCATCGCCATCTCGTAGAAGCGGAAGGTGTCGGCGCCGTAGAGGTCGCACATCTCGTCCGGCGAGATGGCGTTCTTCAGCGACTTGCCGATCTTGCCGTACTCCTGGAACACCCGCTGCTCGTGCCAGAAGAACTGGCCGTCGCGCTCGGTCACCTCGGCCGCGGGCACGTACGCGCCGCGCTCGTCGGTGTAGGCGTGCGCCTGGATGTAGCCCTGGTTGAACAGCTTCCGGTACGGCTCACTGCCGGTGACCTCGCCCAGGTCGAAGAGGACCTTCTGCCAGAACCGCGCGTACAGCAGGTGCAGCACCGCGTGCTCGACACCGCCGACGTAGAGGTCGACGCCGCCCGGGTCGGCCGCGCCGCGCGGGCCGAGCCAGTACGCCTCGTTCTCCGGTGCGCAGAACGCCTCGGTGTTGGTCGGATCCGCGTAGCGCAGCTGGTACCAGGAGCTTCCGGCCCAGTTCGGCATGACGTTGGTGTCGCGGCGGTACTTCTCGAGACCGTCGCCCAGGTCCAGCTCGACCTCGACCCAGTCGGTGGCCTTGGCCAGCGGCGGCGACGGCTCGGAGCTCGCGTCGTCCGGGTCGAAGGTGACCGGCGCGAAATCCTCCAGCTCGGGGAGCCGGACCGGCAGCATGGATTCCGGCAGCGGGTGCGGCGCGCCGTCCTCGTCGTAGACGATGGGGAAGGGCTCGCCCCAGTACCGCTGCCTGGCGAAGAGCCAGTCGCGGAGCTTGTACTGGACGGTCCCGGTGCCCGCGCCGACCGTCTCCAGCCGGGCGATCGCGGTGGCTTTCGCCTCCTCGATCTCCAGCCCGTCCAGGAAGCCCGAGTTGACCAGCTTCCCCTCGCCGGTGTGCGCGGCGACGGTGACGTCGCCGCCCGCGATCACCTCGGCGATCGGCAGCTCGAGCGCGGTCGCGAAATCCCAGTCGCGCTGGTCGTGGCCGGGCACCGCCATGATGGCGCCGGTGCCGTAGCCGCTCAGCACGTAGTCGGCGACGAAGATCGGCACCGCCGCGTCGTTCACCGGGTTGATCGCGTAGGTGCCGAGGAAGACGCCGGTCTTCTCCCGGTTCTCCTGGCGCTCCAGCTCCGACTTGGCCGCGATTCCGGCGCGGTAGGCGGCGACCGCAGCGCGCGGGTTCGCGGCCCCGCCGTTGGTCCAGCGCTCCCGGGTGTCGGCGGGCCACTGCTCGGCGGTGAGCGCGTCGACCAGCTCGTGCTCCGGCGCCAGCACCACGTAGGTGGCGCCGAACAGGGTGTCCGGGCGGGTGGTGAAGACCTCGATGAACCCGGCCTCGGTGCCGAACTTCACCTGCGCGCCGCGGGATCGGCCGATCCAGTTGCGCTGCATGGTCTTCACGTTCTCCGGCCAGTCCAGGCCGTCCAGGTCGTCGACGAGCCGGTCGGAGTAGGCGGTGATCCGCATCATCCACTGCCACAGCCGCTTGCGGAACACCGGGAAGTTGCCGCGCTCGCTGCGGCCGTCCGCGGTGACCTCCTCGTTGGAGAGCACGGTGCCGAGCCCGGGGCACCAGTTCACGACCGAATCGGTCTGGTAGACCAGGCGATACGAGTCGAGCACGGCATTGCGTTCCGCGGGGGCCAGCTGGTTCCACGGCCGGCCGTCCGGGGTCGGGCGGGCCGCGTCGGCGAACTGCGCGACCAGGTCGGCGATCGGCCGCGCCCGGTTCGCCTCCGGGTCGTACCAGGCGTTGTAGATGCGCAGGAAGATCCACTGCGTCCAGCGGTAGTACTCGGGGTCGGTGGTGGCGAACGAGCGGCGCCGGTCGTGGCCGAGGCCGAGCCGGTCCAGCTGGCGCTGCATGATCGCGATATTCGACTCGGTGGTCACCCGCGGGTGCGTCCCGGTCTGCACCGCGAACTGCTCGGCGGGCAGGCCGAAGGCGTCGTAGCCGAGCGCGTGCAGCACATTGCGGCCGCGCATGCGGTGGTAGCGGGCGAAGACGTCGGTGGCGATGTAACCGAGCGGATGCCCGACGTGCAGCCCCGCGCCGGACGGGTAGGGGAACATGTCCTGCACGAACAGCTTGTCGGCCGGGGTCTCGCCGGCGAGCGGGCCGACCGGGTTCGGCGCGTGGAAGGTCCCGCGCTCGGTCCAGGTCTGCTGCCAGCGGCGCTCGATGCGCCCCGCGAGCTCGGCGCTGTACCGATGCCGCGGGCCGTCCTTCTCGGTGCCACCGCTCTCGGTCGCCCGCGTGTCATCCACCGCTCAGCCTTCCTTCTTGTTCGTCCGGAACCCGGTTATCAGGGTAGAACGTGGGCCCACTCATCTCGAACAAGATCCGATCGGCTGGATCTGCGCTGGTAGCGGGCGTCACACCTGACGATGCCGGCGCGGGTGCGCAGGGCCCGTGGGATAACCTACTCGGGTGTTCGTCGTCGCTCTCCTCCTGTTCGCCGCGGCCGCCGTCGCCGTCGCGACCGGCCTGCTCGGGCTGACCGGACGGCTGCCGCGCAACCGCTTCGTGGGCGTGCACACCGAGGCCGCGCTCACCGACGACACCACCTTCCGGCTCGCCAACCGCGTCGCCGCCCCCACCTCCGTCGCCGCCGGCTTCCTGCTCTTCGCCGGCGGTCTCGTCGCGCTCGCCGCGGGCGGGTTCGTCGCGCTGATCGTCGCCGCCGTGGTCGGGGTGGTCGCGGTGCTCACCCTCGGTGCGGGCGCCAACGCCGCCGAGCGGGTCGTCGCGCCGCTGGTCCCCGAGCCGGTCGGCGGATGCGGGAGCGCCTGCGGGGCGTGCTCGCTGCGCTCGGCCTGCGAGCCGGCCTGACGCTCAGTCCAGCGGGTCGACGTGCCGGGAGAGCGGGGCTCCCGGTGGGTTGCGGTAGAGCACCCAGATGGTGACCGGCTCCGAACCGGAGTTGCGGGCCACATGCGGGTACCGCGGGCCGCTGGGTTCGCGGAAGACGCGCCAGCGGGGGTAGCGGATGGGGGTGCGGCGGGCGTCGGGGTGGTCGAGGGTGCCGCGGGTGACGAGGACGAGCAGGGTGCCGTCGTGGTAGTGCCAGCCGCTGCTGCCGCCGGGGTCGATGACCGTCTGCCGGAGGACGAACTCGCGCCGGGCGAGGATGCGGCGGAACCATTCGCGGCTGGCGGTGCCGTGCGCGGGCGCGGGGTTGGGGCGCAGTCGGGGGGAATTCGCCATGGGTTCATGGAACCATCTGGCGCGCGGGCCCGCGGAGCTCGATAATCAGGCGAAACGCGGCGAATCGTGAGGTGGAGATGAGCGTGGTCGACACGGCGGCGGATACCTGGGGAATCTCAGGGCCGGACTTTCTCCTGCTGTACATCCCGGTCGCGATCGCGGCGGTGGTTGCGGCGATCTGGCTGCGCCGCGGGGTCACCCGGCGGGACGAGGTGAAACCGCGGCTGGAGAAGCCGGGGTCGGAGCTGACCGCGCCGGAGCTCGGCATGCTGATCGACGACAACCGGCCGGTGCTGGCGGCGCTCGCGCTGCTGCGCGCCGAGAACCTGATCGGTTCGGACGGCACGCCCGCCCGGGCCATCACGGCCGGTGATCGGAGCAGGCTGGATCCGTTCACCGTGGCGGTGTACGACCGGATCGCGGCCGGCACGCCGGTCAAGGTCGCGGTGCTGGCCGGGGCGGTGGGGCCGGATCTGAAGCTGCTGCGGGCCGGGCTGGTCGCGCGCGGGTACCTGCCGAGTCCCGGGTATCGGCGGGAGCTGCGGGACGCGGCGATGCCGGTGCTGATCGTCTGGCTGCTCGGGCTGGTGCGGTTCATCGCCGGGATCGTGAACGGGAACGGGGTCGGCTTCCTGTTCGCCCTGCTGATCATCCTCGCGTTCGTCGGATTCATGCTGACACGGGTGCCGCGGGTGACCGCGCTCGGCCGGGCGGCGACCACGCAGGCGGTGATCGCCAACGGGTACCTGCGGCCGCAGAACGCGCCGTCCTACGAGACGTACGGGTTGCACACCGCCGCGCTCGGTGCGGCGCTCTTCGGCGGCGCGGCGCTGCTCACCTTCGATGCCGGGCTGGCCAGCGCGGCGGAGCCGCCCGCGTCGTCGTCGGGCTGGGACAGCGGTGGCGGTGGCGGGGACGGCGGAAGTAGCGGCAGTAGCTGCGGTGGAGGGGGAGGGTGTGGCGGCGGTGGCGGCGGCTGCGGTGGGTGACCGGTGAAAGCCCTGCTGCCGGGGCGGGCACTGGGGATCGGGTGGCGGCCGGAGATCTGCGGCGTGGTCGCCGGGCTGCCGGGGCTCGGGTTCTGCGAGGTGATCGCGGAGACGGTGGCGCACGGGGTGCCGGACGAGCTCGCCGCGCTGCGTGACCGCGGCATTCCGGTGGTGCCGCACGGGGTCTCGCTCTCGCTCGGCGGTGCGGAGCCGGTCCTGCCGGAGCGGGTGGCGCACCTGGCCCGGAGCGCGCGGGAACTGAACGCGCCGCTGGTGAGCGAACACGTGTCGTTCGTTCGAGCGAACGGGCTGGAAGCGGGCCACCTGCTTCCGGTGCCGCGCACAAGGGCGGCACTCGACGCGCTCACGCGGAACATCGCGCGCACCACCGCCGAGCTGCCGGTTCCACTGGCGCTGGAGAACATCACCAGCCACTTCGACTGGCCCGAGGACGAATTCACCGAGTCGGAATTCCTGACCGAACTCGTCGAGCGGACCGGCGTCCACCTGCTGCTCGATATCGCCAACGTGTACGCCAACGCCCGCAACCGCGCCCGCGACCCGCGCACCGAACTGCACCGGCTGCCCGCCGAGCGGATCGCCTACTGCCACATCGCCGGCGGACACGAGCTGGACGGGCGCTACCACGACACGCACACCGCCGCGGTCCCGGCGGCGGTACTCGAGCTGGTCGGCGAGTTCGCCACCGACCGTGACGTCCCGCTCATGCTGGAGCGCGACGGAAATTACCCGCCCGCGGCCGAGTTGTTCGCCGAGCTGGACGCCATCGCCGACGTCACCGGCCGGACGCGGATCACCGGAGCTGTCGGAGCCCGGCGGTGAGCAGCGACCTCCCCGACCTCGCCACCCGCCAGGCGGAGCTGATCCGAGCCCTGGTCGCCGATGGCCCGCCCCCATCCGGCTTCGCCCCGGACGACCTCACCGCCACCGCCACCGCCCTGCTCCGCAAACGGGCGGGCCTGGTAGCCAAGCGCTACCCCCTGCTCGCCAAGCAGTGCGGCCCCGAATTCCCGGAGAAGTTCACCGCCTGGGCCCGCGGCCGCCCCTCCACCTCGGTGGCCGACGACGCCACGGCCTTCGCCGCGGCACACGGCCTCGCGCCCCGACCCGGCCGCCGCTGGTTCCGCCGCTGACCGAACGGCCCGATCACTGCGGAATCCGCATGGCGCGCAACACCGCCCGCCCCGCCTCCGGATCCCCGACCGCGATCCGCGCACTCCCGTCCGGGTAGCACCGCGCCTTGATCCCCCGCCGCCGCAGTGCGTTCGACGCACCCGGCCCCGGCAGGTAGAGGAAATTGGCGTGACTCTCCGGCACCTCGATCCCCATCGAGTACAGCGCCGCACGCAGCAGATCCCGCTCCTCGGTGATCCGCCGAACCCGCGCCCGCAACTCCTCGGTCGCGGCGTACGAAGCGGCGACGGCGGCCCCGGCAGCGGCCCCGAGCCCGAACGGAAGCTGCTGAGTCCGCACCCGCCGCGCCAGCTCGATATCCCCGACGGCGTAGCCGATTCGCAGCCCGGCCAGCCCGTACGCCTTCGAAAAGGTACGCAGGACCAGCAGGTTCCGATACTTGGCGATGAGGTGGTGCAGGTCGGGCCGGTCAGCCTGTTCCAGGAACTCGATGTACGCCTCGTCGAGCAGCACCGTGACCCGGGCCGGAACCCGGGCCAGCAGCGCGTCCAACTCGGCAAGCGGAAGCACGGTCCCGGTGGGGTTGTGCGGCCTGCACACCACGAGCAACCGGGTGTGCCGGTCGATCGCCCGACGCAGCGCCCGGACATCCTGCCCGCCACGGGCATCCAGGGGCACCGGCACCGCCCGCACCCCCGCCATCCCGGCCATGATCGGGTACCCGTCGAACGTGGGCGCGGCGAACACCATGCTCCGCCCCGGCTCCACCACCGCCCGCAGCACCTGCATGGCGACGCCGGTCGCCCCGGCCCCGACCACCACCTGGTCGGGATGCACCCGCAACTCCCTGGCGATCAGCGCGGGCAACTTCTCCGGCAGGAACTCCGGATAGCGGTTCGCCGCGGCCAGCTCGCGGTGCACCGCCTCGAGCACCGCGGGCAGCGGCGGGAACGGGTTCTCGCTCAGGCTCAGGTCGAAGCGGCGGAGCTTGCTCGAGGTGCCGTCCCGCGGCGTGGTGTCACCGGGGTGGATCCGGACGCTCACCGCGCCGCGCCCCAGCGGACGGCGGCCGCGGCCGCGAAGTCGCCCGCGTGCGCGAAGGCGGAGAGCAGCACCGTCGAGCCGTTGCGCAGCCTGCCAGCCCGGTTCTCCTGGTCCAGCGTCACCGGGATGCCCGCGGCGAAGAGGTTGCCGCAGCGGTCGAAGGTGTCCGGGTGCCGCTCGGCGGGGAGCTCCAGCGCGTCGTGCCAGTTGCGCAGGAAGAGGCGGTTCGGCTGGTTGGTGACCAGGGTGTCGACCTCGCTGCTCTTGGTGCCGATCCGGTCGCAGACCGCGAACGCCACCTCCGGCACCAGCCGGTTGCCGCGGGCGAGCACCGCGGCCACCTTGGATTCGGAGAAGCGCACGCACGCCTGCCCGTCACCGGGCTCCCAATAGCGGCGCTCGCTGCCGGTGGAGAACGCCATGTCACCCGCGAACTCCGGGTAGGTGCGGCACTCCGTGTCCAGGATCGGCGCGCTGTCGTCCATGACGAGCAGCCCGACCCCGCAGCCGTCGCCGGGCACCGGCGCCTGCGGCATGCCGCGGATCTCGGACTGGGTGAAGACCGGCCCCGCGCAGTTCTGCGCCGCCGCGACCAACGCGGTCCGGCCGCCGCTCGCCCGCAGCAGGTTCGCGGCCAGCGCCATCATGTGGATGAACGCCGCGCAGCCGCCGTTGTGCACGTCGAGCACGTGCTCCGGGCGGGCATTCAGCCTGCGGGCGACCTCGGGGCCGCTGCCGAGCACCGGGTTGTCCGGCAACTGGACGTGGGTGAGCAGCACGTCGATATTGCTGATCAGGTCGCGGCCGTGCCGCTCGATGAGCGGGGCGGTGGCGCGCTCGATCATGTCGACCGCGGTCTCGCCGGGCGCGATGTGGTGCCGGGCGGCGGGCGCGCGGAACATGACGTTGCGCGCCTGCCGCTCCGACCGCGAGTACTGCGTGAAGTACTCGGTGCCGACCGGGTCGCCGGGCAGGTAGGAGGCGACGTCGACCAGGCTCACGGTGCTCATCGCATCCACTCCGGGGTCAGCGGGAGGTTGTTGGCGTAGCGGTATTCGCAGATGGCCTTGAGGTTGTCCAGCTCGAGCTGGTGGCCGGGGCCGAAGAGCGGCCAGAAGTCGCCGACCCAGCCCTCGCGCTCCTTCGGGCCCTTCTCCGGGAACGGGTTCTTCTCGTAGAAGGGGTGGTGACAGTTGGTCCAGAGCACCACCGAGCCGGGGCGGTCGAAGACCACCTGGGCGTCGACGACCCGCATCAGGTAGATCATCCAGAGGTGTTCGCCCTGGTCCCAGGCGCAGTGGTAGTCGACGGTCATGGAATCCGGGTACGCGACGGTGCGGGCGTAGATCTCGGTGTCCTCGGCCAGCCTGTCCCACGCCTGCCACAGGCCGGGCTCCTCGGTCTCGGCGAAGCCGCGCAGGCTGTAGGTCCACTCGGCCAGCGACTGGGTGTGCGCGAGGTACTCGTACACCTCGCGCGGCGGGGCGTCGATCACGATGTGCACCGGGCAGAAGGTGCCGAACACCTCGTCGTGCGGGTACACCGAGCGCAAGTTATCGAGGATCACGGGTAGCGTCGCGTCCCGGTCCGAGTTCTCGACGCGCAGGACGCCGGGGATCACGGGGATGGGGATGTCGCTGAGAGCGGTCACGGGGTACTCCTGGAGGGGTTGGCGGAGAGGAAGGGCAGGAACGGGGGGATCTCGTCGGGATCGCAGGTCACGGCGACGAACGAGGGGCCGGGGGTATCGAACGCCGCAGGTAGCGCGGTGCTCAGGTCGTCGGTCGTGCGCACCGACCAGGCGGGCAGGCCCGGGAACATGGCGGCCATGCCGTCGCCGAGTTCGGCCGGGCGGAAGCGGTTGAAGCTGTAGCGGTCGCCGTAGTAGAGCTGCTCGCGGGTCAGGCACATGCCGTGCGCGCTGTTGTCGAAGACGATCACGGTGAGGGGTAGGTCGAGCTGGACGGCGGTGTGGAACTCCATGCCGTGCATGTAGAAGGAGCCGTCGCCGGCGATCACGACTGTTCGCCTGCCGCGGGCCAGGCAGGCGCCGATGGCCGCGCCGAAGGCGTAGCCCATGCCGCCCATGCCGAGGGCGACCACGAACCGGCCGTCCTCGGGTACGCGCAGGTGGTGGACGACGGCGGCGCCGGTGTTGCCCGCGTCGGCGAAGACGTCGCTCCCCGGCGGCAGTGTGGCGGTGATGGCGTCGACCACCGCGCGGTAGCGCAGGCCGGGGCCGGTGGATTCCGGGACCGGCAAGCGGGTCGGAGCGTCGTCGTGCGGGGCGGTGGGCACGGTCCAGGCCGTCGGCTCGCCCGTGCCGATGCGGCCGGGGGTTCGGTCCGCGGCCGGTTCGGGCGTTTGGAAGACCAGGTTCGACGCCCTCCCGGTCAACGGCGCACGAACGGCCGCGGCGCACAGCTCGGGCTCCAGCGCGTCGGCAAGGACGGCGAGGGTATGCCGCAGGTCCGAGCTGTGCGCGTGCAGCGCACGCGGATGCGGCTCACTGTGCCCCACCGACAGCACCGGAACACCGTCGAGATCGAGCCCGGTCCGCGCCGGCCCTGGCAGCGTGCTGCCGACCAGCAGACACACGCTCGCCGCCGCGACAGCGGCGGGCAGCTCCGGATGCCCCATGGTCCCCGCGACCCCGCGAAAACCAGGCGCACCCTGGTCATAGACATCCTTGGCATCCGGCGCGACCCCGACCGCCGCACCGAGCACCCCGGCCAGCCGAGCCAGCTCCTCCCTGGCATCGTCCATCCCGACCTGCGCCCCGGCCAGCACAACAACGCCTCCGGCCGCGCGCGCCGCGGCGAGCAGCGACCGCACCTCGGCCAGCCGCCCCACATCGTGCCGGGGAACAGCGGCAGGCGGCACCCACTCCGGAAGCGCGATCCGCTCCTGCTGAATGTCCTTGGGCAGCAACAGCGCCGCAGGCAGTCCGCGTTGCAACGCCAGTGCGACGCCATCAAGATGCCCGGGCAGCTCGGCGGCGCCCCGAACTCGAGCGCAGTACCCGGTGATGGTCGTGAAGAGCGCCTCGGCGTCGATGGTGCCCGCCAGTCCGCTGGTGTCCTGGAAGGCGCCGTTCCCCTCCCCGGCCCGCGGCGGCTGCCCGACCAGGGCAAGCACCGGCACCCGCGAGGTGAACGATTCCGCGAGGCCCGGAACGAGATTCATCGCCCCGCCACCGGAAGTCGCCGCGACCACGCCGATTCCGGCCGAGGCCCGCGCGTACCCGTCGGCCATGGTGGCGGCGGAGAACTCGTGCTTGGCGACAACGGCGCGCACCGCACCCCCCGAGGCGAACACGGCGTCGTAGATATCCTCGATATTGGCGCCGTCAACGCCGAAGAGCTGCCGCGCTCCGAGCGCGGCGACAGCGCGGACCAGGTGATCAGCCACTCGATCGGACACGGTTCCACCTCCTCCGCGGGCCGAATTGCAAGCCCACCTAGTCATCGCGGGGAATCCGCCCGGCGTTCACAGCCGCGGCCGACCGCCCCTCGGGAGATGACACGGGGCCCGGCCGCCGCCGGTTCACCCGGCGCCCGGAAACCCAGGGTTGTATCTACATATACATCTACGTATAGTCGAGCCATGCCCAACAAGACGATCTACGTAGCGGACACCGACCTCCCGCTCTTCCAGCGGGCGCAGGAGCTGGTCGGCGGCAACCTCTCCGGTGCCGTCACCACCGCCCTCCGTCGCTTCATCGAACTGGAGGAGGGGCGGCTCGAGGGCTTCGAGGAGATCGTGCTCCGGGTCGGGCACAACGGCGCGCGGCAGGTCCGGTTCTCCGGCGTGCTGCTCGGTGAGCTGAACGACATGGACGACGAGCGGGCGCTGCACGTGCGGGTATACCGCAGCCGCAAGGGCAAATTCGTCGCGCATACCCGCTACAGCGATTGGAACGAATACCCCTCCGACACCGGCTCGCTGCGGGATTGGAAGAGCTGGCGCCGCATGCTCGGCATCGGCGAACTGGACTGGGGTGATTTCCGGCTGGAGATCGTCGACGACCACCCCGAGTTGAAGGGCAAGATCCCGGACAAGCTCTACGAGCGCATCGTGGATATCGCCGGGCATCCCCAGGTGGAGGATCTCGACATCTGACTCGGCACAACCGAGACCCGCCCCCGGGGGGTGGCGTGTCCAAAACATGCATACATTCGTATCTATTGATGAAGCCCCGAGCCGAGGGCAAATGGCTCGCAGACGAACTGCTCACCCGCTTCGACCTGGTCGAGGCGGCCGGCCGCGCCATGGGCACCGAGATCGGCAACTCCTGGATCATCGCCCTCGCCTGGTGCGTCGGCATCGGGATCGCCGGCTTCCTCTGGTCCCGCTCGATCTTCGCCCGCCGCGGGCGTGATCTCTCGGCTACGTCCAGTCAGCGGAACTCCCCGCCGGCTGGGCGTTGTCGCGTCGCCAGACGGCGATGAACAGTGCGCGGAACCGCTGCACCTGGTTCCACAGCTCGCCGTGCTCCGGCCTGCCCATTGCGACCCAGAGCCGCTGGACTGCCTGGTACCGCTCGCGGGCATCGTCCAACAAGGGGTCATCTATATCGGCGGTCACCTGATCGACTCCACGCGATCATCAGGATCGATCGAGGAGATCGCGCGCTCCATATCGGTCAGCGTGCCCTCGTCAAGAATTTCATCCCGTAGGTTCCGAAGTTCGAAGCCCCACGGCGGGGACTTCCGATTGCGGACCTCAAGCCCCCGTGCCGCGGCTCGGGCCCGCGCGGCCTGCAAACGGGCATCATGCATGCTCTCGCTCATTGCTCCACCACACCATTGAGATCCTGTTTCCGTAATCCCCGACGAAGAACCCCGCAGCAGGTAACTTGTTGCCGCAGAACGGGAACCGATCTCTTGGGCCAGGAAACCCAGTACGGACTCGCGGGGGTAGCGGTGGGGGACAGTGGGTCGACACTCGCAAGTCGGCGGCTCGCCGCGTATTTGCGCGACGCGCGGCAGGCCGTCAAGTTGACGATCGCGCAAGCGGCGATCGAGGCCGATATCAGCACGTCGGTACTACAGCGGCTCGAAACAGCGGAGAAGACGAGATTGAAGGCGCGCGATCTGGACGCCCTCTGCCGGGTCTACGAGATGCCGGATGACCAGATCAAGGCAATGATCGGCCTACTGCTCAAGGCCGGTGAGAAGAGCTGGTGGCACGCCTATGGCGACGTGATTCCGGCGAATTTCGACGTCTATATCGGCCTGGAGGCCGAAGCTTTTCGGATGGCGGTGTACCAGCCGTCCATCGTGCCGGGACTGCTGCAGATACCCGAGTACGCGCTCACTTTGATCGAGAACACCTTCCCGGAGTGGCCGGGCGACGAGCGGCAGCGGCTGCTCGCGTTGCGCATGGAGCGGCAAGTGCGAATTACCCGGCGGCACCGCCCGCTCGATCTGCTGGTAATCCTGAACGAGGCGGTGCTCCGATGCCGGGTCGGGGACGACGCCGTGATGGCTGCGCAGCTCCGGCACCTCGCGGAAGTAGGAAAGAGACCCAATGTCTCGGTTTGCGTACTGCCCTTCGCCGCAGGCATTCCGATGGGTAGCCCGATCGGCCACTACGCGATGCTGGAATTCGAGGACCCGGCGTCGCCGCCGGCCATTCACCTGGAATCGCTCACTGGAAGCATGTATCTGGAGAAGCCAGGCGAAGTGGCCCAGTACGTGGATGTCACACGTCGCCTGCAACGGCATACGCTGGGTGAGGACGCGAGCAGAAGCCTGCTCCGGAAGATGGTCAAGGAGTTCGAGCAGTGAGTGAACCCCGCTGGTTCAAGTCGAGTTACAGCGCTGATCAGGGGAACTGCGTGGAGGTTGCGTACCTGCCCGACGGGCAGTTGGGTGTCCGGGACTCCAAGAATCCGGGTGTCGCGGCTCTGACGTTCTCAAGGCCGTCCTGGGTAGCCTTCGTAGCCGGCATGTCGGCCGGAGAGTTCCAGGCGTAGCCCTACGACCGACGAGCACTCTGCGACCACGCAGTCGGACAGTGGCCGCTGTGCATTTGCCGAAGGCAAGCTCGAACTTGGTCTCAACCGGTCAGTGCATCGTCAGGGTAGTTGTCGGCTGGGTCAGCCCCAGAAGATGGGGTCGGCTCGCTGGTCGAGGTAGTCGAGCAGGTCCTGGACGTGCGGGCTGGGCGCAAGTGGCTGGTACCGGTGGAACTTCATGTGCCGGTCACGCCAGTACAAAGTCCAGAGCCCGGTGGCCTTGGTGTGGTGCAGGCGCGCGATGGGGAATCGGGTCCACTCGGGGCCGAGGTCGTCTTCCCAGGGCGGTCGGCACTCGCAGATCGTCAGATGCCGGGGCGCGATGTCGCACTCGACGCGGATCTCACCGCGCAGCTGCTCGGGTACCTGGCTTGCGCACCATCGCTGCACTCGAACCACGTCGAGGTCGGGTAGTCCACGGGCGCTCATGATGTCCGATGATCGCAAGCCGACCGGGCCACCGGTGCCGCCGGCCGCTGCTGCAGGTATCCGGTGTCGAAGACCTCGGCCGGGGCGGCCCAATCGAGCACGAGCCGGGGACGATGGTTGAGCTTCGCGGCCATCGCGTCGAGCTCGTGCTGGGACAACGTCGATAGATCGGCGTTCTTGCGCGGGTACTGACGCAGCAGCCGGTTCGTGTTCTCGTTCGTGCCGCGCTGCCAGGGATGGTGGGGATCGCAGAAATACACCGGCATCGACAACGCGGCGGTGACGGCGGCGTGAGCCGCCATCTCCCTACCCCGATCCCAGGTCAGAGACCTGCACAACGACACTGGCAACCTACCCAGGTGATCGATCAACGCTGCCGCGACCGCCTCGGCCCGGTACCCGTCGGGCAGTGCCACGACCATCGTGTAGCGGGTCGCGCGGTCGACCAGCGTCGCCACCGCCGAGGGCCGTGTCCCGAACACCAGATCTCCCTCCCAGTGCCCGGCCACCGCGCGGGTGTCGGCCTCGGCAGGGCGGTCGTGGATCGAGACCATGTTCCTGATCCGGCCACGCCCGTGTGACCCGGTCTTGCGGCGCGGCCGCCGACACGGGCGCTCGTTGCGCAGTCGGTGAAACATGCTGCTGTCGAGTGACTTCCGTGACGGCGTGTACAGGTCCCGGTAGATCGACTCATGCGAGACCCACCGCCGGGCCCCACCGGGGTGGCAGCGGCGCAGCCACCACGCGATCTGCTGCGGCGACCAGTCCTGGCCCAGCTTCGCCGCGACCACCTCACGCAACAACGCATCGGTGGCGAGCTTGCTCAGCTTCGGGTGCCGCGCCCGCTCGAACGCCGCCGAGTCGGCCACCACCGCTCGATAGGCCTCTCTGCCGCCGTTGCGGGCGATCTCCCGTGACACCGTCGAGGCCGTCCTACCAACGCGTTGCGCGATCACCCGGGCCGACCAGCCCGCGGCGATCCCTCGCGAGATCTCCTCCCGCTCGACGAGTGACAGATGTCCGGCCCGGCGGCGGCGAGGCACCGGGCGGATCCCACCACTGGCCCGCAGCAATCGTGCGACCCGCGGGCGAGTACTCCCGACCTCGCCGGCGATCAGCCCGAGTGACTCCCCGCCACGCCAGCCGTCCCAGATCCGCTCCTGCTGCTCCCCGCTGAACCGACCGACCACTCCGCCCACCATCGCCTCCACGACCAGACATCATTCACCTGCAGTGATGCGGTGACCGGTTGAGACCAAGTTCGTTTTACGAACAGTCGGCGATCCAGTAGCACCAGTTGGTATCGAAGGGTTGCTCAGGTCGGCTGGTGCTCGACCGGAGGTCGACTCGTCGGCTGTAGTGGCTAGGCCGCGCCGGCTCGGGTGGAGCCGTTCGCCGGTGTCGGAATGTTCCCGATGCTCCGAGGTGCCGACCGACGCGGTGCCTCTCGGTCGGGGCGCCCGCGCTTGGCTGCTGCTGCAGCGGTCGCTTCGGCAGCCGGGGGAAGGTGGAGGTCCTTGGTGCAGGACCAGGCATTGAAAGCTTCATTTTTGCAGGCATTGGTCCCGCACCTAGGGGGGTTGACGTAAGTCCATTTGCAGTTGCAGATGCAATATCGTTCACCCTGATCGTGGGCTGATCCCGGCTTTCTAGGCGTTCGTCCCTGCATCGAATCGGCAGTTCAAGGGCCTTTCGGAGGGTCGTTCCGACCATGCATGGGGCGACACTCGCTACGCCGGTGGGGTTCGTGGTGCGGCTGGTGCCCCTCGAATGAGGGGCATAGCGGGGAGCGGGAGACGGGCGCATGCTGTTGCTGCCAATCGTCCTCGGCTGCGGTTGACTGCTCGGGGCAGGACAGGAGCCGGCACAGCAGGCTTCGGCCTGGCAAGGGGGATTGAAGTGTCACTACCCATCGATCGATAATCGCGGTGCTGCGCGGACTGCTCTTCCGCGCTTGACCCAGTCTTCCGAGGCTCCGACCCAGGTCTCATCCCTGGCTGGAGGCCTTCGGACGCTCGCCGGGTGCTCTTCCCGAAGGGCCGGCGCCCGGGCGCTATCCGCTGCTGATCGCTTGTTGTACAGCGATCGGTCTCCCTCGGCAACGCGCACCACAGTGTGAATGCCTCTGTTGTGCTTCCGCGTGCCTGGACCCGCAACGGTGCCGTCGACTCCGGCACTTCATTCGCACAGCTTCCCGGGTCGATTAATGGGTTGCTGACCGTAAGAAATGCAGGAATCTCATGGCGACCTTCTGGTCAGTGCTGGACAAGAACCCGGCCACGGTGCAGCTCGCTGCAGGTACCTCGGATCTCTACCAGCGGCACAGCGACGGCCGGATTTTCCGGTACACCGGCACTCCGCTCACGGGGTGGCAGGAGCTGGACAAGAACCCGGCGACGGTCGAGATCGTGGCCGCGGGGTCCGATCTGTTCCAGCGGCATGCCAACGGCAGGATCTGGAAGTACACCGGCAAGCCGTACGTCTGGCAGGAGCTGGACAAGAACCCCGTCACCGTGCAGCTTGCCGCGGCACCCGGGGTCCTGTACCAGCGGCACGGTAACGGTCGGATCTGGAAGTACACCGGCACCCCCTTCACGGGGTGGCAGGAGCTGGACAAGAACCCGGCGACGGTCGAGATCGTGGCCGCGGGGTCCGATCTGTTCCAGCGGCATGCCAACGGCAGGATCTGGAAGTACACCGGCAAGCCGTACGTCTGGCAGGAGCTGGACAAGAACCCCGTCACCGTGCAGCTTGCCGCGGCACCCGGGGTCCTGTACCAGCGGCACGGTAACGGTCGGATCTGGAAGTACACCGGCACCCCCTTCACGGGGTGGCAGGAGCTGGACAAGAACCCCGCCACCACCGACATCGGCGCCGGGAGCAGGAGCCTCTACCAGCGCCACACCACAGGGGAGGTGTGGGAGTACACCGGCACACCGCACAAGGGTTGGCAACTGCTCACGCCGACCGCCTCGGACACGACCGCGATCGTGGTAGCCGAGAAGCTCGGTGTCGTCCGGCTGTGCGCGAACGGTGAGATCGCAATCCGCGAAACCTACATCGGCTGACACCCACTCGGGCGCGGGATGCCGGTGAACTCCAGTCCGCCCTGCCCGGGATCGGGTAGCCGGCTACCTGCGCGATCGAGCCGCCGCCTGGCGGACGCTGAGGAGCGCACAGTGAGCGATCACGTACCGACGCGAATCTTTCAAGACGAAGGAGAAGGACATGTTCGTCCGGCGGATGATGCTCCTGCCGGGGCTGGCACTATCGCTCGCGGCGTGTGCCGCATCGCCGCCCGGAACCGGAGCCGGCGGTGCGGAGAGGATGACCGGCAGCGCGGCGGCGACACCGTCGAGCGCTTCGGTATCCATCGCACAGACACCAGCGCCTGAGTCGGCTTCCGGGTCGGGAGGCTCACTTGGCTCGGGAGGAGCGCCTGGACTTCCGAGGAACAACAATGGCGGACCGGCGCCAGGTGCGCCAATCCGCATCCCGGCCTTCACCGAGTCTATTGGCGGCGCGATCAGTGCTATCCACGCCAACGCGGTGGAGTGGATAGCCATCGCGTGCGGCGGTTGCGTCAACGTGGAGGTCGTGCAGGGCGACGGCGACGAATACAACGGATACAGCATTTGCGAATTCGTCCAGACCATCGGCATCAGCAAAGCTGGCGAAGATCCGGAGAACGCCGACGAATTTCCCTACAGGTCCCCCAACGGATGGCAGATCCTGCCGCGCGGCTCGACCTTGACGCTGTACACAGGGACATTGGAACCACAGAAGCTGCCCTGCGCCGTGGAGGGATCGGACCCGAAGAGCCCCGACGACGAGCCGACGGAGAGCGAGCCGCCGACGGAGAGCGAGCCGCCGACAGGGAACGGGGCCACCAAACCCGTTCCCACTTCCTAGCGCTGTGGACGATGCTGGGTCGTCGCCGGAAGAGCGAGCGCCGGTCGCCGCGACCGGGTCGGCATTCGACGGATTCACCCATGTCGCGAGGTCGATCGGCCAGGTGGTGGCACCGACGACGCTGCTGACAGCCGTGCTGTTCTACTTCGGCTGGGCGCACGTCTACTGGTTCTTCCACTACTTCGGGGTCGATTCCACCACGCTGAACCCGAGCATCCGCGAATACCTGATGCGCACCGTCGACGCCTTGTTCGTGCCGTTGATCATCATCGGCACGATCGGGATGGCTCTGCTGTGGGGGTACACCGCCCTACCGGGCAAGGTCCGTGACCGTCGGCTACCACGGTGGGCCAGCGTCTCGATCGCGGTGATCGCCGCTGGGGTCTTCCTCAACGGTCTGTCGCGTATGTACTTCGTGACCCCGCTCAACAGCGGGCTGTGCGTGGCGCCGATATCGATCATCGTGGGCGTGCTGATGCTGTGGCTGCTCGTGGTGCAACGGCGCAATCGACAACGTGAAGCCCAGCCCGAAGCCACGCCGCCACAACCACCGCCGGCCGCCATCGCGGAATGGTCGATCCTGTTCATCATGGTCGGCATCAGCTTGTTCTGGATCGCCACCGACTACTCCGTCGCGGTCGGACAGACACGCGCCCGGGAGTGGGCCGCACAACTCCCCGCGCAATCGCATGTCGTCATCTACAGCGAGAAGGATCTCCATCTCCCGAAGACAGACGTCCGGACCACGGTCTGCAAATCCGAACCCGACACCGAGTCCGCTTACCGCTACCGCTACGACGGGCTGGTCCCCCTGACTCGCATCGGGGACCACTACATCCTGGTGCCCCGAGCATGGACACCGGGCCGCGGCGCAGCCATCGTGCTGCCTTCCCCAAACCCGGGCGCCATCCGATTCGAGTTCCGGCTGGCAAAGGACACCGTGCCAGCCGACTGCTGAAGGGCGCACTCGCTCACCGGTCTGCAGCTCGACCGTCGAGAAATGATCGTTTTCCGACACCCGCCACCGGCCAGCCGTCGGTGCTGGTGGTGAGTGTCGGCAACTCGCGTCGGAAATCAACGTCGCAAAACCCCTGTCCGGCGGTATTTTCGACCCATGTTGATCGGGTACGGGCGGATCTCCACCGCCGAGCAGCGCGCCGACCACCAACGCGACGCGCTCATCCGCGCCGGCGTGGCCGAGCGCGACGTCCACATCGACGTCGCCTCCGGTGCCAAGGCCACCCGGCCCCAGCTGGATCTGGTGCTGCGGATCGCTCGGGAGGGCGACACCCTGGTCATCACCCGGCTGGACCGGCTCGGCCGTTCGATGCTGCACCTGGTCACCCTCGGCGCCGAGCTCCGTGAGCGCGGGATCGGGTTGAAGGTGATCGAGCAGGGCATCGACACCGACACCCCCGAGGGCCGGGCGATGTTCGGGATGCTGTCGGTGCTCGCGGAGTTCCAGCGCGAGCTCATCGTCGCCAACACCCACGACGGCCTCGCCGCGGCTCGGGCCCGCGGCCGCCGCGGTGGCCGGCCCTCCAAGCTCTCCCCGGACCAGGCCGCGCTCGCCCAGCGGCTCTACGACGAGGGCGCCCACACCGTGCAGCAGATCGCCGACATCGTCGGCGCCGGCCGCACCACCGTCTACGGCCACCTCGCCAAGAACACCGACGGCACCCGGCCCCGCGCCGGGGCGAGGCCGGGTAGCACCGCGAGCCCGGATACCGTGCGCGGTGCCGAGCCGCGGATCGCGGTGGAGGCCGCCGCTGCCCCGCCGGAACCGGTCGCCGCGGCGCCCGCGCCGGAAGTGGTGCAGCGGGTGGTCGCCATCGAGGCGATCACGGCGCCGGCGGTGCCCGCTCCGGAGCCCGCGACGGCGCCGCGGGCGGTGGCGGAGATCATGCGGCCGCCGCGCGGTTCGGCCGGGCGGGGCCGGGCGCGGCGGGCCGATCCGTGCCCGACCTGCGGGACCGAGCCCAGTCAGGCCTACGGGCCGCTGCAGCTGGCCGCCGATGTGGCGTTCCGCTGGTACGAGCTCGACACCTCCACCGACAACCACGGCGGGCTCATCGCGACCCGGCACTGCGCCGAATGCCAGCCCACCCAGCGGTTCCCGATCGCCTGCGCCGACCCGGACTGCGAGGAAGGCCCGCTGCTCGGCGGCGAGCTCGCCGCCCAGGCCCGCGCGGCCAGCGGGCGGGTGCCCGAGGTCGTGCTGCGGCTGCTCACCGGGCGAGGTTGGAGCACCGATGGTGCCTTGCTCTGCCCGGATCACGGCTAACGCTGTTCGCTGTAGCGACAACCGCTGGCCTGCGCACTACGGCCGACGGGCACACGGATTTACCAGATGTCACCCGACTCTTCGCCGGAAAGCCAGGCAGCTACCCGTCGAGACTGGCTCAACGCGGCCTGATACACCTCCGGGCGCTGGTCGGCCAGCGCCCGGTAGAGCCGGACGGCTTCCTCGATCGCTGTCAGGGCGTCCTCGGGCCGGCCCAGCTCGGCGAGCTGGACCGCTAGGTTGTTCAGGCTCATGGCGAGGTCGGGCTGGTGGGTGTTGGGGCGCTGGTCGGCCAGCGCCCGGTAGAGCCGGACGGCTTCCTCGATCGCTGTCAGGGCGTCCTCGGGCCGGCCCAGCTCGGCGAGCTGGACCGCGAGGTTGTTCAGGCTCATGGCGAGGGCGGGTTGGTGGGTGTTGGGGCGCTGGTCGGCCAGCGCCTGCCGGATCCGGACGGCTTCCTCGCTCGCGGTCAGCGCGTCCTCGGGCCGGCCCAGCTCGCCGAGCCGGCCCGCGAGGTTGTTCAGGCTCATGGCGAGGGCGGGCTGGTGGGTGTCGGGGCGCTGGTCGGCCAGCGCCTGCCAGAGCTGGGTGGCGTCTTCGCTCGCTGTCAGGGCGTCCTCGGGCCGGCCGAGCGCTCCGAGCCGGTTCGCTAGGGTGTTCAGGCTCATGGCGAGGGCGGGCTGGTAGATGTCGGGGCGCTGGTCGGCCAGCGCCTGCCAGAGCCGGACGGCGTCTTCGCTCGCTGTCAGGGCGTCCTCGGGCCGGCCGAGCGCTCCGAGCCGGATCGCGAGGTTGTTCAGGTTCCCGGCGAGGTTCGATGCGTCGAGGTCCTCGGTGTGGCGGAGCCGGTCTACCACGGTTTGCAGCAGTGTGGCCGCGGTGGGGGCGAGAGCTTGGGTCTGTTCCGGGATGAGGTCGTGCAGGTTCTGGAGTGTTTCGGTGCTGGTGGTGGGGATGGTGTGGTCGAGGGCGGTGGTGAGGGGCTCGGGTTTCTCGACGCGGGTGGCGACGGCGATCGCGGCGGGCAGCAGGGTGGCGGGGTTCTGGGCGCACCAGCGGGTGAGGTGCTCGCCTGCCGCGGCCAGTGCGGGGTGGGCGGCGGCGCGGGTGCACACGGTGAGCAGGTACTCGGCCCGGTCGGGGTCGGTGATGGTGGTGGCGAGGGTGTCGATGATGGTGCGGCCGGGATCGAGGATGGTTCGGCCGACGAGGTACTCGGCGAGGCGGTCCGGTGCGAGACCACCGAAGGCGGTGTCGGTCTGGCCGGGGTAGAGACTGGTCAGCCAGCCCCGCACCTTCCGCCCCAGCAGAGGCTGGCCGGACAGCTCCGGCACGGTCGCGATCACCGCGTCGAGGTCGGCGGGGGTGGTAGGGCCGAGCACGGCGGTGGCCGCGACGG
This sequence comes from Nocardia asteroides, assembly GCF_021183625.1. Lineage (NCBI taxonomy): Bacteria > Bacillati > Actinomycetota > Actinomycetes > Mycobacteriales > Nocardiaceae > Nocardia > Nocardia asteroides. The sequence continues at coordinate 3,723,712 of NZ_CP089214.1, read as the reverse complement.
TGTCTTCGAGCACCGCCACCCCCACCTCGGCCAACCCGGCGCCGGCCATGGTGTGTCGCCAGTAGCGGCGCTCGTGGATCAGGACCCGATCTTCCAGGGTGCGGCCGGCGTGGGTGGAGTCGAGGTGAGCGTCGGTGTCGAGCAGGTCGGCCAAGGCCTGCATCTGCACCCCCAGCACGGTGGTCCCCGCCCCGGGATCACGCGGCGGGGAATCCAGCACCCGGGCAGCCGCGTCCTGCCAGTCGTGGGCGCCGGTCTGCGCCAGAGCGGGCAGGACGGCGGCGAAGGCCGCGACCGCGGCCCGGTAGGTGGCCTCGCGGCCGGTCGCGGTGGCGTCCAGGGCGGCCAGGGTGGTGGCGCGGGCCAGCTCGGTGATCTCCTCCGCGCCGGCGCTGCCCGCGGCGATGTCGGTCCACCAGTCCCCACTCGTGCGGGCCAGCAACACCACCTTGACCTTCCGGCCCGGCACCGCCGCCGCTGTGGCCACGGCGTCGAACAGGACGGGGAGCTGGTCGGGGCGGGACTCGGCGTAGTCGACGATCACCAGCAGCGGGGTGCGCACCTGTCCGAGGCCCTGTAACCGGCCAGGATCGGTATGAGCGGGGTCGAGCCACAGCACCGACCACCGCGCCCCGGCGAGCTGTTCACCGAAGTAGTGCGCCAGCCGGGTCTTGCCCTGCCCGCCCGGACCGTGCAGCAGCCGTACCCCGACCCCGGGCTCGCTCGCCCACGCGTGGAGTTCGTCGAGCAGTTGCTCGCGGCCGGGCCGGAACGGCACCACCGCACGGCGGGCCTGCAGCAGACCCGCCGGCGAACCCATCACCGGCGAGAACCGCAACGGCGACTGCTGATCCATCAACCCGGCCAGCTCGACCGGCTCCCACCGCAACCCCGCCGCCCCGGCATGCTTCTCGACCGCGGCCCGGAACTGCGGGTCGGCCAGCAGCACGTAAGCCGGCACCGCCTTCAGCGCGGCATGCTCGCGGTGTTCGGGGTCCGCGGCGACCACCCCGGCCAGCAGCCCTTCGCAGAACACCGCGGCCCCGGAGATCCCCTGCCACGGCGAGCTGCCCGAGGCGGCGGTGGGTGGGGACTCGGTGAGCTCGACGACGTGATGGTTGGTCGCGGTGCCGCTGCCCGGGTTGATCCACCCGGTGTGCTGCGCGCCCTCCGCCGCGGCGCCCTCGCGCTGGGCGAAGTCCGGCAGCCCCCACGTCTGGCAGTCCGTCCTCGGTCGGTCGGTGACGAGCCGGCCCCACACCACCGGGCGGGCCGGCTCCGGCGTCCAGGTGGGGTCGTCGAGCAGGACCAGCGCGGCATCATCACGCCCGCCGGGGCTGCCCCGCCACACCACCGTGCCGGTGTAGCGGCCGCCGAATCCGGGCCGAAACATCGACACCTTGGCCTTGTCGCCGACGACGTGGGCCGAGGTCAGCACCAGCCGCGCAGCGATCAGATACCCCGACCCGGCCGCCGCGCCGGTGACCCGGAACACCCGCTCACGCTGCACCGCCCCAGCCCCCTCGTCGCTCGTCTAGTCCGGGATGCGCCCGGACAGGTCGCCGGGGCCGTCCTCGCCCGCGGCGGCGGCCTCGCTGCCGACCAGGATGTCCCCGCCGCCGGGTGCTTGCGGGGTCAGGGTCACGCTCACCCGGTGGCGGCGGGTGCGCCCGGTACCGGCCTCGACCTCGCCGGTGAGCACCCACGCCTTGAACCCCGCCTTGGCCTTGGTATCCGCGCGCAGCTCGACCTCGAACGACAACTCGATCGGACCCACCACGAACGGCAACGCCGAACCCGCACCAGCAGCCGATGCCGCCAGCAGCTCATCGCGCAGCCCGACCACGGCCTTGCTCAACTCGATCTCCACAACCACCCTCCCAGCACGCCGAAACCAGCCACCACGGTGCACCGGCCCGGCGACCCTAGCCGAAAACCCTGCAACCCACGGTCATTCGAACTACCGACAGCCGCTGGCGGCCGAGCGGCCCACTGCACCGGCCCGGCGCGCCGGGCCCGAGCTCTGGTTCCGGTGGTGAGCGGGGTGCCTGCAACACCACTGACCTGTCCTGCCCTGCCCCGGCCGCGTGGCGTGCTGCTGCGGGTTGCGGCTGCCAGGCACGGCCGGAACCTCGGGGTGTGGATTGGTCTTCGACGCGCGAAACCCCCAGCGGGTGCTCGGCGCCCGCCAGGGGTTTCGTGATGCCGGGGATCAGCAGGGAGGGTCCCGGTCGTGGCCGGGGTGGCGGGTGTCCTCGGTGGGGGTGGTGTCGTTGCGGACGAGCGCGACGAGTTCGCGGGCGGCGCGCACGAGGGGTTTGCAGGCGTTCAGGATCTCGGTGAGCGCGGCGGGGATCCGGGCAACGTTGTGCAGGACGAGCACGATGACAGCGATGACGGCGACGATCTCGGTGGCGTTCATGCTGGTAAGCGTTGTCCGAGCGGGCTGTTCGGTGCATCCGGCGCGGGCAGGTCGTGGCCGGGTCCAGGATGAGGGGCCGGGCTGGGGTGGCCTGGCTGAACGACACCGAACGCCAGGATGGCGGACCGAGGAAGGGGAGCGGGTTGGTGGTCGACCCACGCGAGGTGCATACACGCGAGGACCTGCATGCGGCGCTGCACGCTCTGCACAAGAGTGCGGGGATCAGCTACGTGAAGCTGACCAAGCATCCGGACGTGACCACCGTCCAGGCCACGATCCACGGCTGGGTGCACGGAAAGTACTTCCCGCAATGGGCGAACCTGGCACCGGTGCTGTGGGCGTGGGGTGTCACCGACGACGAGCTCGGCGAGTGGAAGGCCGCGCACGAGCGGGCGGACTCCGATGCCCGGCTCCGGCCGGGCGTGGCGTTGGATCAGGTGCTGGATCCGTTCGCTCTCGAGGTCCACGAAACGATCACGGTCACCGACCGGAGCGCGGCCGTGGTGAGCGGGTTGCCGCCGTATGTGCGGCGTGCTCACGACGTGACGGTCGCGGGGGTGGTGGAGCAGGCGCTCGGCGGTGCGAGCGCGATGGTGGTGCTGCTCGGCGATTCCTCAACCGGGAAGACCCGCGCCCTGTGGCAGGCGCTGGAGCCGCTGCGGGCGGGTGGAGGGTGGCGGTTGTGGCATCCCTCGCCGTATCGCCCCGAAGAGCTGAGCGAGCAGCTGGGGCGTCTCGGGTCGCGCACCGTGGTGTGGCTCAACGAAACTCAACGCTATTTCCTGCCGCTGGGGGACCAGGAGCGTGGCCGGCTCGCCGAACAGCTCCAGAGCGTGCTGGCCGATCCCCGCCGGGCGCCGATCCTGGTGCTGGGCAGTTTGTGGCACGAGCACTACACCGCTCTGTGCTCCGATCACGGATCAGCTACCCGCAGGCTGCTGGAACCGGCCACGGTCCCGGTGCCCGAGAAGTTCACCGGCACCGACCTGGACGCGATGCGCGCCGCCGCGCCGCAGGATCCGCGTCTGGAGATGGCGATCGAGAAGGCCGAAGAGGGCAGGATCACCCAGTACCTGGCCGGGGGACCAGAACTGGTCCACTTCTACAAGAACCTCGCCGGCCCGTTCGGGAAAGCGGTGATCGAAGCGGCGATGGACCTGGTCCGGCTGGGCCATCCCAACGCTCTACCGTTCGCCCTGCTGCGCGACGCCGCGTCCGGCTACCTCGACCAACTCACCTGGGACACCCGCGAGAACAACTGGTTCGAGGCGGCCCTGGCCGAGACCAGCCATAAATGCAAGGGCGCCCGCGGCCCGATCACCCCTACCAACGACTGCCAAGACGCACACGCACCTACGGGCGGAGCTCGGCGGCGAGCGCGTACCAGCGGGTCAGGGCGACCGGTGTATCAGTTGGCCGACTACCTCGACCAACACGGTCGCCGAACCCGTGGCCAGCGGACCCCACCGTATGAGTTCTGGACTGCCGCGGCCCGCCACGCCGGCCCCGACCCCCAGAACACCCTCGCCCACGCTGGCTGGGATCGCGGGCACTACCGCGACGCCGCCCAACTATGGAAGAACGCCACCCATCGCGGCCACAGCGCCGCCGCCGCTGCCCTCGTGACCCTGCCCTTCGACAACCCGCAACCTGCGGACTGGGCCGCCGCGCACGCCGCCCTCGACGACCCGGGCAGGGTGGCCCGGCTGCTGAAGGAGTTGCGGGAGGCTGGGTTGGAGGCCCAGGTGCGGGTGCTGGCCGAGCGCGCTGCCGCGCACACCGCCCTCGACGACCCGGGCGGGGTGGCCCGGCTGCTGAAGGAGTTGCGGGAGGCTGGGTTGGAGGCCCAGGTGCGGGTGCTGGCCGAGCGCGCTGCCGCGCACACCGTCCTCGACGACCCGGGCGGGGTGGCCCGGCTGCTGGAGTGGTTGCGGGAGGCTGGGTTGGAGGATCAGGTGCGGGTGCTGGCCGAGCGCGCTGCCGCGCACGCCGCCCTCGACCCGGGCGGGGTGGCCGGGCTGCTGGAGTGGTTGCGGGAGGCTGGGTTGGAGGATCAGGTGCGGGTGCTGGCCGAGCGCGCTGCCGCGCACGCCGCCCTCGACGACTCGGGCAGGGTGGCCTGGCTGCTGAAGGAGTTGGGGAAGACCGGGTTGGAGGATCAGGTGCGGGTGCTGGCCGAGCGCGCTGCCGCGCACGCCGCCCTCGACCCGGGCGGGGTGGCCTGGCTGCTGAAGGAGTTGCGGGAGGCTGGGTTGGAGGCCCAGGTGCGGGTGCTGGCCGAGCGCGCTGCCGCGCACACCGCCCTCGACGACCCGGGCAGGGTGGCCCGGCTGCTGAAGGAGTTGCGGGAGGCTGGGTTGGAGGCCCAGGTGCGGGTGCTGGCCGAGCGCGCTGCCGCACACACCGCCCTCGACGACCCGGTCGGGGTGGCCTGGCTGCTGCATGGGTGGGGGGAAGCTGGGTTGGAGGATCAGGTGCGGGTGCTGGCCGAGCGCGCTGCCGCACACACCGCCCTCGATGACCCGGTCGGGGTGGCCTGGCTGCTGGAGTGGTTGCGGGAGGCTGGGTTGGAGGATCAGGTGCGGGTGCTGGCCGAGCGCGCTGCCGCGCACGCCGCCCTCGACGACTCGGGCAGGGTGGCCTGGCTGCTGGAGTGGTTGCGGGAGGCTGGGTTGGAGGATCAGGTGCGGGTGCTGGCCGAGCGCGCTGCCGCACACACCGCCCTCGACGACCCGGTCGGGGTGGCCGGGCTGCTGAAGGAGTTGGGGGAGGCTGGGTTGGAGGATCAGGTGCGGGTGCTGGCCGAGCGCGCTGCCGCGCACACCGCCCTCGACGTTTCGGGCGACGTGGCCGGGCTGCTGGAGTGGTTGCGGGAGGCTGGGTTGGAGGATCAGGTGCGGGTGCTGGCCGAGCGCGCTGCCGCGCACGCCGTCCTCGACGTTTCGGGCGACGTGGCCGGGCTGCTGGAGGGGTTCGGGAAGCACGCCACCCTCGACTCCCCGCCCGGGGTGGCCGGGCTGCTGAAGGAGTTGGGGAAGGCCGGGTTGGAGGATCAGGTGCGGGTGCTGGCCGAGCGTGCCGCCGCGCACGCCGTCCTCGACGACCCGGGCGGGGTGGCCGGGCTGCTGGAGTGGTTGGGGGAGGCTGGGTTGGAGGATGAGGTGCGGGTGCTGGCCGAGCGTCTGCCGGGGGCGGGCATGTTCGAGGAATTTCTCGCGACTTCGGCTGAAGTGAAGCAGCGCTTCGAGTTCGGCCGAGAACCCATCGATGATTCGGTCCTCGTTCCGGCCGAGCGGTGGTCGTGGAGTGGTCTCGACTAGTGGTCTGCGCCCCTCGCGTGATTGTCCTGTCTCGGGTGGTAGTTGACTCTGGACTCAGCTCGTGGCGGTGATGGTCACCGTCCGTAGGTAGCTGGGACCCCAGCACACCGCTTGCGGCCTCATCCTTGATCCCGCCTCGCGCTGGCCAAGGACCGGCAACCGCCAAGAAACGCCCTATTCCGAACCCGCTGATTAAGAGTCGGCTGCTCCGCCGACGAGCTGACCTCTCGAGTCCCCGCTTATCGGTGGCCAGCTTCTGCGAGGTCGGGCCCCTGCTACGGGGCTGGTGACGCGACGGGTGGCCAACCCTGCGGTTCGACATTGCCTGGCTTGCGGCTGAGGTCGCTGTCCCAATCGAACGTCGGCGCCGGCGGCCCCCATCGCATCGGCTCATCGAACGAGACCCAGAGGTCACCGAAGTCCACGTCCTCGAATCGGGTGGCGGCGCCGGCGAACGTGACGCCGACGAAGTCGGTGAGGTGGGTGAACGTCGTGCCCCTGAACTCGGTGTCGCTGGAGAAGGTCGCGTTCCTGAACATGGTGTTGTGCGCGAACCTCGTGCGATCGAACCGGGTGATGGCGCCGGAGAACACGGTGTACGCGAATCCGGAGGGGTGGGACAGGATCGCGTCCGAGAAGAAGGTGTTGCCGGAGAACGTCGCACCCTCGAACTCGGTCTCGGCGGAGAAGCTCGCTTTCAGGAACACGGCGTCACCGGAGAACGTCGTGTGCTCGAACCAGGCGTCACCGCAGAACGTGGTGTCCTTGAAGGCGGTGGGTCCGGAGAAGGTCGCGCCGGTGAAGCGGGCGGTGCCGCGGAACGTTGCGCGGTCGAAGTCGGCGTTTTCGAGGTGGGCGTTGCGGAAGTCGAAGTTGCGGTCGGACCAGCTGTATTCGGCTTCTGGGCGGAGGTGGTCGGCGATGACGTGGACGATGGTGGCGCGGACTTCGCGGTCGTTCTGCCGGTAGGTGACGCGCTCCTCGATCGTGCCGCGGGCGGGTTCGTACTCGATGCGGGGGCGGGTGGTGGTGAGCTCGGTGCGGCCGCTGGCGCCGTGGTCGGGGTCATAGGGCAGGCGCAGGTAGCCGCAGAGGACGTCGATGCATTGCTGGCGGCGGGAGCCTTCGGTTTCGTCGGCGACGCCGGCCATGGCGTAGACCCCGGCGATGCGGACCGCGACGTCGGTGGCGCCGAGCTGGGAGGCGGCGGCGCCGAAGCGCTCGACGAACCGCGACTGTTCGAGGTCGCGCTGGCGGCGGTAGGCGATCACCAGCGCGACGACCCCGCCGACCCCGGCCACGACGGTGAGCGCGACCCGGGTGACGTCGATCTCCGCGGCGGTCTTGGTCACGTCGACCGGGGTGATCGCGCGCAGGACGCCGTAGGCGCCGAAGGCGACCACCAGCCCGGCGAGAAGCGCGGCCAGCACCGCGGGTAGCAGCCGGACCCGGGACACGCGGCGCCCGAGCGCTGCCCGCCGCTTACCGATCACCTCCCGCGCATCCGCAGCGGCCGGCTTCCACTCCTTTGCGCCGATGGCGCTAACCCACCCGAACATCGCCCGATTCTGCGCGACACCAAGCCGTACCACCCAGTCACCAGGGCCGATCCACCGCTGACCGCCCGCTATCGCCCAACCTTGCTTACCGGATAAAAGAGTTGAGAGGCCATCGTTCCGAGTCATCCAGAAAAGATGGGCTAGATACTTGTTTTGACTGGAATGCAAAGATGGTCTACTATCATTCTCGTACTGACCGCGATAGAAGAGGTGCCACTATGGCTGTACGGTTCAAGCTCGCCCACTACTCCGAAGTCCCCGCCGACCCGATGGGCCGGCCCTGGGTGGGCTGGTTCCCGCGGATGACCGAGGAGGAGGCCTGGGAGTCCGGGCGCGGGACGTGGAAGGCCAACTCCGAGCGGCTAGGGCGGGAGAAGTTCGCGCTGATCGTCGGCGGCGGGAAGGTCCTCGCGATCGGCGAGGTCGAGAAAGTCGTGCCGTACGACGACCGGTTCGCGGTCCAGGGGCCGCTGCTGAGCGCGGGACACCCGGTCTACGACGCCTGGATCGGCCGGCCCGACCCGGCGTCGAACAACTCCCAGAACCCGGTCGGCTACATCGAGCTGCCCGAGGAGGCCGAGTTCCGGCTGCGTCCGTGCGCGTGCGGGTGCGGGGAGAGTTCGCGGCGGGACTTCCTGCCCGGCCACGACCTGCGGGCCATCCAGGACCGGGTCCGCCGCTACGCCGGCGGCTCGATCCTGACCTTCATCCACTGGGTCGACGACGCCGCGAAGGAGGGAGGCGTACCGATGCTCGATCCCCGCGACGACGCCGCCTGACCAGGGCATTCCAGGGACAGCAAGTGGGCGGTCGAAGCCACCTCAACTGGCTTCGACCGCCCGCTTTGCACTGTACCGACATTGCTCCGGCCCGGCGCCGACGCGATCGGGGACCGCGCCGCCGCAGGGTCAGTAGCGCGATAACCACAGTTATCGGGCAATGGACCCAGGGGTGAACGACGCCGACTCGTCATTGCCAGCACCATGTTGGATGTCGCCGAGATGCGCGTGACGGCAATACTCCAGGCCAGTACGTCTACCGACGCCCACGTTGGACGTGTCGCAAAGAGACCACCGGAGCCGGTGACCCGTCCCGCCCGGACGAGCCACCGGCGTACTCAGACCGTGCCGAGGAGCACCGTGTCGCCGGTGGCGGCGGAGGTGATCTCGACACTGCGGATGCGCTCCGGGGTGGTGGGGACGGTGCGTTCCAGCGTCACCACATCCCCCGGCCCCGCAGGCCACTGCCCGAGATTCCATCGGGTGCCGTCCACGCCGGTGGCGACCAGCCCGAACTCCCAGGTGTAGCGAGCATCGCCGGGCGCGTAACTGCAGGTCATCTCGATCCGGGTGCGATCACCCTCGGCCAGCAGCCGGAAGTCGGCCGAGACCGGACTCGCCCGCAACGGCTCCATCGACCGCTCCGCGAAGACCTGCTCGGTGCTCACCGGGTCCGAGTCAGCGGTCACCGCGGTGACCACCGGGACCGCGATGGCGACGGCAGCGGCGGCGGCGGCGAGCGCGGCGCCCGCCGAGACCCAGCGGGAGCGGCGGCGCTGCCGTTCGCTCGCGGCGGCGAGCCGGGGGAGCAGGTCGGCAGGGGCCTCGGGAGATTCGGGTTCCGGCGCGGAGCCGAGTTCCAGCGCGGTCTCGGCACCGATCAGCCCGAGCAACCCCGGCATCCCGGCCAGCTCGGCGACGGCATCCCGGCACCGCGAGCACCCCTCCAGGTGCTCCTCGAACTCCAGCCGTTCCGCCCGGGTGAGCGACCCGAGCACATACGGCGCGTCCCACGTCGTGTAGTCGTCGACGATGTCGGTCATCGGTTCGTCACCCCCATTTCCTGCAGCGTGAGACGTAGGGCCCGCATGCCGTAGTGCATGCGGGATTTCACCGTCCCGGGTGGGATACCCAGTTCCTCGGCGATCTGTTGGGTCGAGAGCCCGCGATAGTAGGCGCGCACGATTACCTCGCGGTGGTCGGCGCCGAGTTTGGCCAGGGCGTCGGCGACCAGCCAGCCGTCGAGGGCACGGTCGGAGTGGTCGGGCGTGGACTGCTCGGGTGGGGCGTCGGTGCGGAATTCGCGGCGGTTGCGGGCGCTGCGGTGTTCATCCACGGCGAGGTTCCTGGCGACGGTGAAGAGCCAGGCTCTGGCCGAATGGGTGGATTGGTCGAGGACGGCGGGGCGCTGCCAGGCGCGGAGCAGGGTTTCCTGGACGATGTCCTCGGCGCGGCCCGCGTCGCGGACCAGGCCGAGGGTGTAGCGCCAGAGCACGGTCGCGTGCTCGTGGTAGAGCGCGGCCATGAGCGTGGCCCGGTCGTCGTCGGCTGCTGCCCACGGGGCGTTCTCCGGGTGGGTCGGGGGCGGCTGGGTGGCCGCCGGGGGTTCCGGTGCGTCCATCGGCTCACCGGAGCGGGGGATTGGTCACGGGGTGGTCCTCCTCTGTCGAGGAGTTACACGAGGCTAGTTGCGTTCTAGTTCGATCGGGTGCGAGGCGAGTAGCGAGAGCGGGAGCGGTTGCCTGCGCAGTACCTGGGCCCAGAGGTCGGGGCGGCCGGGGGCGATGGGGTCGGCGGGGAGGGCGGAGACCACGTACCAATCGTGGTTGTCCAGCTCGCCCTCGAGCTGGCCGAAGGTCCAGCCCGCGTAGCCGGCGAAGATGCGGGCGCCCTCGATGAGGGGGCCGATATCGGCGGGGTCGGCGTCGAGGTCGACGAGCACGACGCGGCCGTCGACTCGGCGCAGGCCGTTCACCTCGGCGATCGATACCCCGACCCGGACGGTCGCGACGCAGAGCGCGGCGTCCCGCTTGACCGGCCCGCCGACGAAGAGCGTCTGCGGCTCGGAGACCACCTCGCTCCAGCGCGGGAGCACGTCGTGCACGGCGGTGTCGCTGGGCCGGTTCAGGACGACGCCGAGGCTGCCCGCCTCGTTGTGCTCGATGACGTAGATGACGGTGCGCCGGAAGGTCGGCTCCGCGAGGTCGATGGCGGAGACCAGCAGACTGCCTGCCCGCACGGCGGACTCGCCCGGCCGGTGATCGCGGCGACCGTGGTCGCCGTGCCCGCGGGTCCTGCGATCGTCGGGGTCGTCTGCGCGTGCCACCCGGACATCATCGCAGTTGCCGCCCCGATGCGCTTGCCCTCTGCGGTGGGAAAGCGGCCGCTCGGCGCCGTAGAGTCGTGCCATGCGACCGCCCGAGGTGCTCCTCGACGACTTCGACACCGTCTACGACTTCTACCGCGATCACCGGCAGAACCGGGCGAAGGCGTTGGCGGCGTACGCCTTTCTGGCCCGCCGCTTCCGGCCGCGGGTGCACTTCGCCGATGGCGCGCCGGAGGCGGTGCGGGCCCTGGTCCGCTCGGGGCGGCCGCTGCTGATCGCGGTGAATCATCTCTCCAGGCACGACCCGTACACGGTGGCGGCGGCGGCCTGGCGCAGCCCGCTGCGCCGGCTCATCGGGCGGGTCAGGGTGCTGGCCAAGGATGAACTGTTCGTCGATCCCAAGCTGCGCAAGCAGGTCGACATGATGGGCGCCATCCCGGTGTTCCGCGGCAAGGACCACGGCCTCCGCGCGGTGAACGCCGCAGGTCAGCGCATGATGGACAGCTGCGCGGAGCGGCTCGCGCGCGGCGACCACCTCGCGGTCTTCCCGGAGGGCACCTGCAATGTGGTCGACCCCAGCCGGGTGCAGCCGGTGGGCAGCGGGATCGGGCACATCGCCTTCCGCGCGCAGAAGCTCGGCGCCGCGCCCGCCCTGCTCAGCCTGGCGCTGAGCTACGGCCCGCGGCCGGGCGACGGTACGGAGCCGTCCAAGCAGGAGGTCAAAGGCTCGTCTTTCTACTTCGGGCTGCCGGTGACCGAGCTGCCGACCCGCCCCGCCGAGATCTCCCGGCTGGTCCGCGCCGAGCTGCAGCTCGCGCTGGACGGGGCCGTCGCCGCCTACTAGAGCGGCAGCCCGAACTGGCTGCGGGCCCAGCTCGGCACCGCGGCCACGTGCTCGGCGCGGCTCTCGATATAGCGGTTGACCTGCGGACACATCGGCAGCACCTCGAAGCCCTGCGCCCTGGTGGTGCGCAGCGCGGACTCGAAGAGCGTGGCCGCGTGGCCGCGGTCGGGGCTGGCGTAGATCTCGGAGCGGACGAAGGCGCGCTCGGCGGCGGTGTCCTGGTATGCGACGTGCCCGGCGAGAGTTCCGTCGATGTAGAGCTCGAACCGCTCCAGGGCAGTATTGGTGCGGACCTCGATCGCCATGGCTCGACGCTACTCGGTGCGGGGCCCGATCGCGCGCTCGAATCCGCCTCGCGGAGCGCCTATCCCCGCGGTGGACTTGTCGAACGCGGTTCCGCCGCACAGAATGCTTGTGGCCCGCCGCCCGGTACGTGAGCTCGGGGCGGCCGCGGCGCGGGCCCGGGAGGGACGGAAGATGACGAGCGCACAGCGCGCGGCCGGGCTGGCCGCGCTCCTGGTGGCCGGACTGCTCGGTGCGGTCACGGCGACCCCTGCCCTGCTCGCGCCCGCCGCGGCGGCGCCCGCTGTGGCTTTCGGCGACTGCCCGGAGGGAGCGGTACCCGCAGGTCGCGGCGTGCAGTGCGCCGTGATCGATGTACCGATGAACCATGCCGACCCGGACGGCGCGCAGATCGAGCTGACCGTGAGCCGCATTCCGGCCGAGGGCCCGAAGCGCGGGGTGATCGCCGCCAACCCCGGCGGCCCCGGCGCGGACGCCCTCGATTACTGGGCCCGCCGGATCGATGCGTTTCCCGCCGCCTTCGAGCAGTACGACCGGATCGCGGTGCAGCCGCGCGGCATGCGCTGGTCCACCCCCCTGGACTGCGCGGTGAAGCCGACCGGTGCCGAGCCCGCGCCGCCCGGCGTCAAGGACATCGCGCTGCGCCCCCGCGACGACATGCGCGCCACCTGCGAGGCGGCGCTGCCCGGGTACCTGGACACCATCACCACCGAGAGCACCGCCCGCGACCTGGACGCGGTGCGCGCCGCGCTCGGTGTGGAGCGGCTCGACTACCTCGGCACCTCGTACGGCACCTACCTCGGCGCCGTCTACGCGACGCTCTTCCCAGAGCACACCGGCCGGATGGTGCTCGACTCCAACGTGAACCCGGGCTGGGTGTGGACCGAGGAGTTCGCCCAGCAGCAGGTGGCGGGCAAGCAGCGGCTGGACGACCTGTTCGCCTGGATCGCCGAGCACGACGGCGAGTACGGCCTCGGCAACACCCCGCTGCAGGTCTACCGGAACTGGGTGCGGCTCGTCGCCGACCAGGGCGGCGGCTGGTACGCCAACCTGACCCCGCCGCCCGCCGCCGTCTCCGACCTGCCCGGCGCGCTGCCGGAGCCGCTCGCCGAGATCGCCCGCGACGGCTTCAACGGCAGCGTCGAGCAGATCGGCAAGGTGCAGAACCTGACCCGCACGCTGGTCGCTGGCGGCACCTCGGCGCAGGTGCCGCTGCTCGGCGCCACCACCGTCGCCACCTACACCCGCGCGTTCTGGCCGAACTTCGCCCGCGCCATGTCGGACGCCAACGCCGACCCGCGCAATATCGGCAAACTGCTGGCGCTGGAGGGCGCGAGCAGCTCCGACCCGACCGGCCAGGTGGTCTTCACCGCTATCACCTGCAACGAGAACGCCGTCGAGCCGCGGCCGGAGCTGATCGCCGTCGCCGCGGGCACCATAGCCTCCGGCGGCAGCGCCATGGAGGCTCGCGCCAACCTGGTCCGCGCCGGGATGAACTGCGGGTCGTGGCGGCCGGTGGCGAAGCCGGTCGCGGTGGACGGCGCCGCGCTGCGCACCCCGCCGCTGCTGCTGCAGAGCCGCTACGACGCGCTCACCGCCTACGAGGGCGGCCCGGCGCTGGCCCGCGCGGTGCACGGGAAGCTGATCGTCGTCGACGGCGGCGACCACGGCACCTTCGGTCGCGGCAACGGCGCGGTGGACGGCGCGGTGGTGCGCTACCTGGAGACCGGCGAGGTCGGCATCGACCGCGCCGAGCAGGCCCCGCTGCCGTAGCGCTGCACGTGCATCCGGATGCCCGAGGTGCGCGCATCGGCGCCGGGTTCCACAATGGGTCGATGACACGGGAGCCGAGTCAACGGGTGGTCCTCGCCCCGGACAAGTTCAAGGGTTCGGCGAGTGCGCCCGAGGTCGCCGACGCGCTGGCGACCGGGGTGGTGCGGGCGGTGCCCGCCGCCCGGATCCACCGGGTGCCGGTGGCCGACGGCGGCGACGGGACCGTCGACGCCTTCGTCACGGCGGGCTGGCGGCGGGTCGAGCTGATCGCGCCGGGGCCGACCGGGGCCGCCACGCCCACCTCCTACGCCGTGCGCGGCGACACCGCGGTGGTGGAGCTGGCGGCGGTGGTCGGGGCGGCCAAGCTGCCCGCCGGGCGGTTCGATCCGCTCGGCAGCGGCACCGACGGGCTCGGCACGGTGCTGGCGCACGCGCTGGAAGCCGGCGCGCGGCGCTTGGTGCTCGGGCTCGGCGGCAGCGCCTCCTCGGACGGCGGCGCCGGGCTGCTGCGCGGGCTCGGCGCCCGCATCCTGGACGCCAGGGGCGCGGAGGTGCCGCCCGGCGGCGCGCCGCTCGCCGACGCGGCTCGGCTGGATGCGGGCGGGTTGCACCCGCTGCTGCGCCGGGCTCGGCTGACGCTCGCCTGCGATGTGGACAATCCGCTGCTCGGGCCCACGGGAGCGGTCGCGGTGTACGGGCCGCAGAAGGGGGCCGGGCCGGGGGAGCTGGCGATTCTGGAGGCGGCGCTGGGGAATTGGGCCCGGGTGGTCGGGGAGGCATTCCCGGTGGAGCGGTACGGCGATGCCACCTCGCGGCCGGGGGCGGGCGCTGCCGGTGGGACGGGGTTCGGGGTGCTCGGCGCGCTGGCGGTGCTGATGCCGGTGACGGTGCGCAGCGGGATCGACGTGGTGCTGGAGCTGCTCGGCTTCGCCGACCTGGTCAACGGGGCCGCGCTCGTCGTCACCGGGGAGGGGTCGTTCGACGAGCAGAGCCTGCGCGGGAAGGCGCCGCTCGGCGTGCTCGCCGCCGCGACCGCGGCCGGGGTGCCGTGTGTCGTCACCCCGGGGCGCTCGCTGCTCACCCCCGAGCAGGTGCGCGAGGCGGGGTTCGCGGGGTGTCACCCGCTCACGGAGCTGGAATCGGACCCGGCCCGCTGCATGGCCCAGGCCCGGCCCCTGCTGGTCCGCGTGGGAGAGCGGATCGCGGAGCAATACCTACGCGCTCGGGTCTGAGTTGCCGCTCGTCGGACGCCGGCGAACGAATCGTGAACCGGCTCAGCCGGTCTCGCTGCCGATGCGCGGGAAGGGGGCCGTGGCGAACACCACCTCCACGGCCACCTCGAAGTACGCCGCGATCCGCAGCGCCAGGTGCAGGCTCGGGCTGTACTCGCCGCGCTCCAGGTACCCGACGGTCTGGTAGTGCACGCCGAGCGCCTCGGCCAGCTGCCGCCGGGAGACCCCGCGCTCGGCGCGCAGCATCGCGATCCGGTTGTAGATGACCTCAGTAGGCACGCTGCAGCGCCTTCTCGCGCCGGGCCGCGACGCTCGACCCGGACTCCCGGCGCGCCATCCGGCGCAGGAAGGGCGGCGCGAGTACCAGCCCGACCACCGCCCAGAAGCCGAGCACCGCAACAGTTTCCAGGTGCCGCCAGGACTCGCCGAGCTCCACCGCGGCGGCCGAGTCCGGGAGCATGGCGGCGCGGGTGCCGAGCCCCATCCAGTAGATCGGGAACGCGTGCGCGACCGCCTGTAGCCAGCCGGGCAGGGCGGTGATCGGGTAGAAGATGCCGGAGATCGCCACCAGCCCCATGATCGGCAGCGAGAGGTAGCCGAGGTTGCGCGGGCTGGTGAAGAGCGACCCGAGCGCCGCGCCGAGCGGCAGCGTGGCCAGCAGCCCGAGCGCTGTGATCGCGGCGAGCGCGAGCCAGCGGTCCGGGGTGCCGAAGTCGAGGCCGTCGCCGATGAGCGCGAGCCCGCCGATCAGCACCGGGAGTGCGGGGAGTACCGCGAGCGCGGCGGCGGCGACGATCTTGCCGGTGAGGTAGCCGGCCATGCCGTTCGGCGTCGCCTTGGCGCGCAGCAGCGTGCCGTCCTCGCGGTCGGTGGCGATCGCCGCGGCGATCCCGAAGAGCGAGTTGAAGACGATGAGCACGCCGATCAGGCTCGGCAGGGCGAGCGTGCCGAGCCCGATTCCGCTGGATTGGAAGGTGGCATCGCGCATGAAGAACAGTGTGATCAGCGCGGAGAGCGGATAGATCGCCAGCCCGAACAGATCCTGCCCGCTGGTCAGCACCTGCCTGATCTCGATCACGCCGCGGCGCAGCCCGGTGCGGACCGCGACAAGGACCGGGTTCATCGGGATACCTCCGTGAGCGAGCGCACGTCGGCCGCGCCGGATTCGGAGCGCCGCACCAGCGTCATGTACGTGTCCTCCAGCGAGGCGCGGCGCACCTCGAGTTCCCTGATCTCGCCGCCGTGCTGGCGGAAGAGGTCGTGCACGAACTCGGTGGACTCCACCGCGGTGTGCACGAAGCGCTCGCCGCCGCGGGTCCAGCGGATCTCCGCGGCTCCGGCGACGCTGCGGGAGAGCGCGTCCGCCGAGCCGTCGGCGATGATCGGGCCGCCCGCCAGGATCAGGATGCGGTCGGCGAGCTTCTCCGCCTCGTCCAGGTCGTGCGTGGTGAGCAGGACGGTGGTGCGGAGTTCGTCGGTGAGCCGGTGCACCAGGTCGTGGAATTCGCGCCTGGCCTCCGGGTCGAACCCCGCGGTCGGCTCGTCCAGGAAGAGCAGCTCCGGCCTGCCGACGATGCCGATCGCGACGTCGAGCCTGCGGCGCTGCCCGCCGGAGAGCGTCAGCACCTTGCGGTTCGCGTGCTCGGAGAGCCCGACTACCTCGAGCAGTTCGTCCGGGTGCCAGGGCCGCTCCCGCTCCGGCGTGGAGTACGGGGCGTAATAGCGGCCGAGGTTCTCCAGCAGTTCACGCACCCGCCACTTGCTGTGATCGCGCCAGGACTGCAGCACCACCCCGACCCGCGCGCGCCACGCCTCGGTGCCCTGCTCCGGATCCAGCCCGAGCACCGAAACCCGCCCCGCCGAGCGCTGCCGGAACCCCTCCAGGATCTCGATGGTCGTGGTCTTGCCCGCGCCGTTCGGGCCGAGCAGCACCAGCACCTCGCCCTCGCGCACCTGGAACGCGACGTCCCGCAGGACGTCGCGGTCGCCGTAGCGCATGCGCAGTTCTTCGACGTCGATTACGACGCTCATGGACACCTCCCCGTAGCCTTTCAGCTTCATAATGTAGCAGTGGTGCTACATCTAGACAGAGTTTTGCTGCCATTGACAGGCAGCTGATCAGCTGCCTATTGTCGAACATGCAGCCGCGAGGTTGCCTTTTGGAAGGACGGTATGGAGCAGGACGACGCGGTCTTCCGCGCACTCGCCGACCCCACCCGCCGCCGGTTGCTCGACTCGCTGCGCGCCGCCGACGGGCTGACCCTGCGCGAACTCTGCGCGGGGCTGGACATGGCGCGGCAGTCGGTGAGCAAGCACCTCGCGGTGCTGGAGGCGGCGAACCTCGTCGCCACCAGGCGCCGCGGCCGGGAGAAGCTGCACCACCTCAACGCCGCCCCGCTCGACGCCATCACCGAACGCTGGATCGACCGCTACCACCGCGGGCGCGTACACGTGCTCGCCGACCTCAAAGCTGCCCTGGAGGCACCGATGACCACCACCGACACCGCTTTCGTCTACACCACCTACATCCGCACCACCCCCGAGCGGCTCTGGCAGGCGCTGACCGACCCCGCCTTCACCAGCAAGTACTGGGGCGCCACCTTCGACACCGACTGGCAGCCCGGCTCCACCATGCGCTGGTCGCTCGGCGGCTGGTCACACGCGGACGAGGGGCAGGTGGTGGTGAAAGCCGAGCCGTTCACGGTGCTCTCGTACACCTGGCACACCATCGACGCCGAGTTCGCCGCCGAGGTCGAGCTGCCCGCCGACGACCTCCCGCGCTGGGCCGCCGACCCGCGCTCCACCGTCACCTTCGAGCTGGAGCAGCAGGGCGAGGTGGTGAAGCTGACCGTGGTGCACGACGGCTTCGCGCCGGGCAGCCCCGTGCTCGACGGCGTCCAGGGCGGCTGGCCGAGCATCCTCTCCGGCCTCAAGTCGCTGCTGGAGACCGGCGAGGAGCTGCACATCCCGCAGTGAGGCTCAGTGCGTGAGCTTCAGCCCGACCACCCCGCCCACGATCATCACCAGGAACAGCGCCTTCGCGACCGACGCGGATTCGGCGCCGGTGAGCATGGCGTAGGCGACGGTGAGCACCGCGCCGATCCCCACCCACACCGCGTACGCGGTGCCGACCGGCAGCTCACGCATGGCGAGCGCGAGCCCGGCCATGCTCGCGAGCAGCGCCACGGCGAAGATCAGCGACGGGGTGAGCCGGGTGAAGCCGTCGGAGCGGCCGAGCGCGGTCGCCCACACGGCCTCCATGACCCCGGAGATCACCAAGAGCAGCCACGACATGTCGACCCTCCTCGGGCCGTCTTGTCGCACTCCGGGTACGGCACCCCTCGTCCGGTAAGCCCTGGTCGGGCTCACCTCCACCGTGTCACACCGGGTGCTGGGCGGCAATCGATGGCGACCGGGGTCACCGCTCCCGGATCCGCGCGGTCCCGCGCTCCAGATCGACCGGGTCGCCGTCGGTCTCCTCGTCCCGGAGCATCGAGATATCGGCTCGGTGGTCCAGCTCCATGCGCTTGGTGGGGTAGAGCAGGGCGGTGAGTTCGTCGGTGAGGACGGTCGAGATCATCCGCCCGCTCGCCAGATCCGTGCGTCGGCGGCGTTTCAGCTCGTAGCCGCCGACCAGCAGGAGCAACAGGACGCTGCCGGGGATGGCGAGGCCGAGTGCGGTGGCCATGGCACTCACGGTACGCGCCGCGAGGCAGTCATTCCGAGGTGTGCGGGTTCGCACTCTCGCGATGGTGACTGCCGTGCTCTCGCCAGGCGCGGTAGCAGAGGGCGGTGGTACCACCGGCCGCGGCGAGAACGGCCGAGGTCGCGTCGATTGCCACGAGCACGACCACCGTGCCGAGGATGAGCAGCAGGGCGACAAGATCGAGGTACGTGGTGGTTCGGGAGTGGGCGGGCAGCCTCTTGATCCGCACAGCGGAGTCCTTTCGGTCGATGTCTCATCGGATCTCATAGGACGCCACCGCCGCCTTCCCCCGCGGCGAGCGGTGGAGCAGGGATATCTCGGTATCGCGGGGGGAGATGCGCCGAAACTCCTATAACTGCCTTCGACCGGCGCGACCGCGTTCGGTGCAAGCAGTCACCGCGTGGGGTGCGAGGAGAAGCATGGCGAGATCCGATTCAGCGGCCGGACCCCCGGACGCGCCCGACCAGGGGTTCGTATCTCCCTGTGTCACCTGTGGGAAGTGCTCCGAGGCCGGGCCCGTTGATGTAGCCGAGGCGGAGCCGGACCAAGCGACGGCCGAGCGGGAGCTGTTCGAAGTTCTCCGTGCGGAGCAGGCCAGAGGCCCGGCATGGGAACACGTGGTCGTGGCGCTCTCCGAGTACGCGGTGCAAGTTCTCGATCCTTGGATCTGGACCGGGGAAATCTATCGGCAACTGGCGGAGAAGCAGATTCGGCTGAAGGCCGGTGTATCGGAGCGCGAAGCGCTGGCCGCAGAGCGCGATTACCGGCACGAGGTCATCGAACGCACGGTGGCGGCCGCCCTGCGGAAGTTCCGGGATCAGGTCCAGGCCGGGCAGGGTTGGGATCCGTGTCAGGGTGCGCAATTGCGCACCTACTTCATCCGGACCTGCCTGCTGCAATTTCCGGCGGCCTTCGGTGAGGGGTTGCGGTGGAGACGCATTCACCAGCCGATTCCGCCGGAGTACGACACCATCGCCGAATTGCTGGACGCGCGTCGGTCCTCCGTCGCGACCGAGGACCCTTCCGTGATGGTGACGTCCAGGATCTTGCTGGAGAAGTACCTGGCCATGCTGACCGAGACCGACAAGATGATCCTGCTCGCCGTGGCGAACGGATATACCCAGCGCGAAGTAGCGCATCTCTTTCCGAACCAGGCGTTCACGCCCAAAGCGATCGAACGCCGGCTGTACCGCATCCGCGAACACGCTCGCCTGCACCTGAGGAGCCAGGAATGACTTCCTACGACCGCACCTCTGCCGAATCGGCCGGACGGGTGCAGATGCTCATCGAGCGCTCCTCGCTCGGCGAGGAGGGGCCCGCCCTGCTGCGCCGCCGAGCCGCGCGCAGCCAGATCGTTCGCATTCGGGCGCTGCTCGACCAGCCGCCACCGGGCCCCGGCGGCACCAACCCCCGACACCGAGCCCGGCGAGCCGGCGGTCCCGCCCTGCCTGTTGAGATACCCCCCGAGAGCCCGGTTCCCGGGGTGGAACTGCGTGCGTTCACCGCACGGGCCGCGACGGAGCTGGCCAGCGTGGAGCGCGACACGGTTCGATCCGTGATCGAGCGCGTGCTTACCGAACTCGTGCAGCACTTGGACATCGACTTCGCCTACGTCCGGCGCATCGATCGGCAGCGACAGGCCACCGTGCTGATCGCCGAATGGCCCCCACGGTCGGTACCCGACCCGGATCCGCTCGACGTCGTGTATTTCGACCAAGCGCACTCGCCCTTCCGTGCGGTCCAAGAGGCGGTGGAGCCCACGATTCGGCACGTCGACTCCTACTCCGATCAGCAGGTCACCTCCGCCGTCGTCCCCCTGCTGATCCGGGGTGCATCGCTCGGTGTCCTCGGATTGGTCAAGCACGGGCAGTGGATGTGGGACGGGGGCGAAATCGATGCGCTGGTGGTGATCGCGTCCCTGCTGGCCCAGCAGCAGGCGCGCCTGGAGGCCGAATCGCAGGTGCAGTACGCTGCGGTGCACGACGATCTCACCGGGCTGCTCAACCAGCATGCTCTCATGGGCTATCTCCAGCAGCGCCTGCGGCCGGGGTGGCCGGAGCCGGTGGCCACGTTATTCATCAGTGTGGATCGGTTGACGATCGTGAACAACCACCTCGGCCGGGCGGCGGGCGACGAGGTGCTGCGAACCATCGCCGCCCGGCTCAAGCAGTACTGCGAGCGCACCGATGTCGTCGCGCGGTTCGGGCACGGGGAATTCGTCGTCGTTCCGGCCAAGGCGATGGATACCGTGTCCGCCGAGTTCACCGCGGCCCGGATTCGGCAGGTGCTGGCAGCGGGTATTCCGATCGATGGCCGCTCCGTCAGTTGCGGAGTGAGCGTCGGTGTCGCCGTAGCGACCAGGGGAGAGGTGCCCGCGGTCGTGCTGCGGCGCGCCGATCAAGCACTCCGGGCCGCCAAAACCCAGGACGGCAGTGGTGTCGCGGTGTTCACCGATGCGCTGTTCTCGCAGTACGACCTGCACGACGACGTCACCCTGCTACTCCACAGCGCCGTCTCCGACGATTCGCTGCTCCTGCACTACCAACCCGAGGTCGACCTGCGCACAGGCCGGGTGCTCGCGGTGGAGGCCCTGGTGCGCTGGCAGCATCCCACCCGCGGTCTGCTGCCTCCGGACACCTTCATCGGAGTCGCCGAGGCGACGAATCTAGCGGGGGAACTCGGTGACTGGGTGATCCGCGCCGCGTGTGCCCAACTCGCCGACTGGCGACACCGGGGTGTGGCCTCCGAGGTGACGCTGCGTATCAATGTCTCCCCGATGCAACTGGGGCACCCCGATTTCGTCGATAGCGTGGAGAGCGCCCTCATGCGGCACGCCATCGACGGCCGGTTCGTCTGCCTGGAAATCACCGAGAACGCGGCGTTGCAGGACCTGCCGCGGACTCGGATGGTGCTGCAGGCGCTCAAGCGGCTGCACCTACAGATCGCGATCGATGATTTCGGCACGGGCTACAACACGCTGCCGCACCTGAAGGCGCTGCCGCTGGACGCGGTGAAGATCGATCGCAGTTTCGTCAAGGTAGTCAACGACAGCGCGAGTGATCGGGCGATCATCGAGGCCATCGTCGGTCTCGCCGGGAAGTTCGGCCTCGACGTGGTCGGCGAGGGTGTCGAGACGGCCGCTGCTGCCCGGACGCTGGTGGCGCTCGGATGTAACCGTGCCCAGGGCTTCCTCATCACGCCTCCGCTGCCTGCGGCGGAGGTCGAGCAGCACCTGGCGGCCGGGAGTATCGCGATCCCCGGCGAATCCCGCGCCCCGCGCTGACGACTCCGGCTGCAGGGCGTATCGGACAGTGGCCGCACTAGGCTGCTCGTATGCGTGAACCGGCTCGGCGACAGGAGCATCGTGATACCGGTGATCCGGCTCCGGTCGACCGTGAGATACAGCGGGCGGCGCCGTCGGCGGCGGGGCTGGAGCAGGTGATCGGGCGGCAGGTGCGCAGCCTGCGGCTGGCAGGCAGCATGTCGGTGGTGGAGCTGGCCGCCAAAGCAGGCATCTCCAAGGCCATGCTGTCGAAGATCGAGAACGCGCAGACCTCGTGCAGCCTCGGTACGCTCGCCGGACTGGCCAAGGGGCTGGATGTGCCGGTGACGTCGCTGTTCCGCGGTGCCGACGCCGCTCGTGAGGCGGTGTACACCCGCGCGGGCAGCGGGGCGGTGATCGTGGGCCGGGGGACCAGGGTCGGGCACCACTACGAGCTGCTCGGCGCGCTGCGTGGCCAGCACAAGCGGCTGGAGCCGGTGCTGGTCACGCTGACCGAGGCCAGCGAGACCTTCCCCCTGTTCCAGCACGCGGGCACCGAGTTGCTCTACATGCTGGAGGGCGTGATGGTCTACGGCCACGGTGACTCCGAGTACACCCTGCGCCCCGGTGATGCGCTGCTGCTGGACGGCGAGGGCCCGCACGGCCCGAACGAACTCGTCCGGCTGCCCATCCGCTTCCTCGCGATCACGGCGTACCCCGACAACCACGTGGAACGGTAGAAACACCGAGCCGCACCGGGTCGGCACCCGATGCGGCTCAATGTTTTACGTGAAACCTAGGTGGTGGCCGGAGCCGCCGCCTTCTCGGTCATCACCTCGGCGGCGACGACAGCCGCCCCCGGCTCCACCTTCCCCTCGGCCAGCTCGATGCTCTCCAGGAAGTACGCGCTCTCCCGGTGCACGACCACGTCCACGCCCTCGGTCTCGGCGTCGGCGGGGACGCGCAGCCCCATGGTGAGGTCCATGACCTTGGCGATGATCCAGGTGACGGTGAAGGAGTAGGCGAGGACGGCGAGGACGGCGACCGTCTGCTTGCCGAGCGTCCCGAACCCGCCGCCGTAGAAGAGGCCGGTGGCGCCGGAGGGCGCGGCCGGGTCGGCGAGCAGGCCGATCAGGATGGTGCCGATGACGCCGCCGACCAGGTGGATGCCGACCACGTCGAGCGAATCGTCCAGCCCGAAGCGGAACTTCATGGTGATCGCCAGGCAGCAGACGGCGCCGCAGACCGCGCCGACCGCCAGCGCGCCCATCGGGGAGACCGCGCCGCAGGCGGGGGTGATGCCGACCAGCGCGGCGATCAGCCCGGAGCTGGCGCCGAGCGAGGTGGCGTGGCCGTGCCGCAACTTCTCCACCACGAGCCAGGCGCAGATGCCCGCACAGGCGGCGGCCATGGTGTTCAGCGCGACGACGGCGGCGCTGTTGCCCGCGGCCAGCGCGGAGCCGGCGTTGAAGCCGAACCAGCCGAAGAACAGGATGCCTGCGCCGAGCATGGTGAGCGGCAGGCTGTGCGGCCGCGGGGCGTGCGGGAAGATGGCCCGCTTGCCGATGACCAGGATCAGCGCGAGCGCGGCGATACCGGCGTTGACGTGCACCGCGGTGCCGCCCGCGAAGTCGACGGCCTTCAGCGAGTTGGCGATCCAGCCGCCCTTGACCTCGCCGTCGGCGGAGTCGAAGGCGAAGACCCAGTGCGCCACCGGGAAGTACACCAGCGTGGCCCAGAGCCCGGCGAAGAGCATCCAGGAGCCGAACTTCATCCGGTCGGCGACGGCGCCCGCGATCAGCGCCACCGTGATGGCGGCGAAGAGCAGCTGGAACGCCGAGAAGAGCGCCGGTGGCAATCCCGGCTCGATCGGCGCCTCCAGGAGTTTGGACGACCCGAAGTACTCCAGCGGGTCGCCGATCAGGCGCAGGCCGCCCACCGAGTCGCCGAAGGCGACGGAGTAGCCGAACATGATCCACAGCACGCCGACGACGGCCAGCGCACCGAAGACCATCATCGCCATGTTCAGCGTGCTGCGGACGCTCACCATGCCGCCGTAGAACAGCGCCAGGCCCGCGACCATCAGGGCCACCGCCGTGAATGCGGCGAGAATCCAGGCGGTATTGGCCGCCGCCAGGGCTTCTGTCATTGAACTCACCTACGTCCGTCGTGCCGGATGTTTGCGGCCGCAGCTCAGTGCGGTTGAACAGCAGTAAACGCCGTCGAATGTTGCGAATAAACGACCCGTGGTGAACCGGGAGTTAATCCCCGCCCGATTCGGGCGGTTCCGGGTGGTTACTCGTGCGCGCGAGCACGCGCGTGGCGCAACGCGCTCGTAACAGCGAGGCGACCGTGCCGTCACGATCAAATAGTTTCATGTGATTACACAACGATTCACGACATGAGATTCGAGGACGGGTTCATGGGTACTACCGCCGAGTACCTGATCGTCGGGGGCGGGCTGGAGGGGCTGGCGATCGCCTGGTCGCTCGCCGACCACGGCGCCACCGACGTGCTGGTACTGGAGCGGGCGACGCTCTGCTCCGGCATGACCGCCAAGTCCAGCGGCGTGGTTCGCTGCCACTACGGGGTGCCGTCGCTCGCCGCGATGTCCTGGTACGGGGTCGAGGTGTTCGGCAACGCCGAGGCGATCCTCGACGACGACCTCGGCTATCGCCGCTGCGGCTACGTGGTCGGGGTCGGCCCGGACAACGTCGATCCGTTGAAGGCCAATGTGGCCGTGCAGCAGCGGCTCGGCATCGACGTCGATTTCATCGGCCACGACGAGATGGCCGAGCTCTGGCCGGGGCTGCGGCTGGACGACTTCGCCGCCTTCGCCTACGAGCCGCTCGGCGGCCGCGGCGAGGCGTACCTGACCGGCATGGCCTACGCCGCCGCGGCCCGGCGGCTCGGCGTCCGGATCCGGCAGGGCGCCGAGGTCGCCGAGCTGCTGCGCGACGGCGACACCGTCACCGGGGTGCGCACCACCGCGGGCGAGACCATCGCGGCGGGCACCGTGATCCTGGCCGCCGGACCCTGGGTGCCCGCGCTGGCCGCGCCGCTCGGCCTCGACGTCCCGGTCCGCGCGCAGCGTGCCCAGCTGGTCCTGGTCGACCAGGGCGAGCCGACCCCCGAGGTGCCGGTCCTCTCCGACCTCGCGAGCCTGCAGTACCTGTGCCGCGAGCCGAACGGCGAACTCCTCGCGGGCAACAGCGACCACGCGGAGGTCGAGTACCTCGACCCGGACGACTACCCGAACCGCGCCGACGACAGCACCGTCGAGCGGGCGATCGGCAAGCTGGAGCACCGGCTCCCCGCCATGCCCGACCCGCGGGTCACCGGCAGCTACGCGGGCGCCTACGACGTGACCCCGGACTACAACCCGATCATCGGCCCCGCGCCGCTGCCCGGCCTCTTCCTCGCCACCGGCTTCTCCGGGCACGGCTTCAAGATCTCGCCCGCCGTCGGGCGGCTCGCCGCCGAGCTGCTGCTCGACGGCGCGACCACGCTGCCGAACGTCGACCCCGCCGACTTCCGCTTCAGCCGCTTCGCCGAGGGCGCGCCGCTCACCAGCCCGCACCCGTACCTCGGCGCGGGCGAGATGCGTTGATTCCCCCACCTCCCAGGAGCACCCGCATGTCAGACACCGCCACCGTCTCCACCCTGCCGACCAGCACACCCTCGCTGCGCGAGCTGGCCGCCGAGTCCGGCACCACCTTCGTGCTCGCGCTCTTCACCACGCTCTCCGGAAAGCCATGCGCCAAGCTCGTTCCGGTGCAGGCGATCGACCAGCTCGAGCGCGACGGCGTCGGCTTCGCCGGGTACGCAGCGGGCATGATGGGCCAGGAGCCGCGCGACCCCGACCTGGTCGCGGTGCCGGACCCGGCCTCGTTCACCCCGATCCCGTTCGTCCGCCCCGGGCTGGCGCTGGTGCACTGCACCCCGCACGTCGAGGGCGAGCCGTGGCCGTTCGCGCCGCGGGTGATCCTGCAGCGCACGCTGGCCCGCGCCGCAGCCATGGGGTACGCGGTGAACGTCGGCGCGGAGATCGAGTACTTCCTGGTCGACCGGGCGAGCGGCACGCTGACCACGGCGGACGCCGCCGACGTCAGCGCGCAGCCCTGCTACGACGCCCGTGACGTCACCCGGATGTACGACCACCTCACCGAGATCTCGACGGCGATGAACGCGCTCGGCTGGGGCAACTACGCCAGCGACCACGAGGACGGCAACGGCCAGTTCGAGCAGAACTTCGACTACGCCGACGCCATGACCACCGCCGATCGGGTGATCACCGCCCGCTACCTGCTCTCGGTGATCGCCGAGAAGCGCGGCATGACGGCCACCTTCATGCCCAAGCCGTTCACCGACCGGACCGGCTCCGGGATGCACCTGCACCTGTCGCTGTGGCGCGGCGAGACGGCGCTCTTCCCCGGCGCCGACCCGCAGGGGCTCGGGCTCTCGCCGCTGGCCTACTCGTTCGTCGCGGGCATCCTCGACCACGCCTGCGCGCTGCAGGGCGTCATCGCCCCGACGGTGAACTCCTACAAGCGAACCGGCGCCACCTCGACCACCAGCGGCGCCACCTGGTCACCCCGGCGCGCCACCTACGGCGGCAACGACCGCACGCACTTCCTCCGGGTGCCGGACGGCAACCGCGTCGAGCTGCGCGGCGCGGACGGCTCGGCCAACCCGTACCTGGCCGCCGCGGCCACCATCGCCGCCGGGCTGGACGGGGTCGAGCGCGCGGCGCACCCCGGCCCGCTCGGCGCAGGCGCCGCCGCCGACCTGCCGATGACGCTGGTGCACGCCATGGACGCGCTGGAGGCCGACCCGGTGCTCACCGCCGCGCTCGACGTGGCCGGGCCCGGCGTCGCCGCCTACTTCGCGCAGGCCAAGCGCGCGGAGTTCTTCGCCTGGCACAACACGGTCTCGGACTGGGAGATCGACCACTACCTCACCGCCTTCTGAGAGCGAGCGCCATGTGCGGAATCGTCGGGCTTCACCTGCGTGATGCCACCCTGTACCCCCGGCTGGGCGAGCTGCTCACCGGCATGCTGGACCAGATGTGCGACCGCGGGCCGGACTCGGCCGGGATGGCGGTCTACGGCGACCCGGTCTGGTCGCCGCCCGGGCACACCACCGTCTCGGTGCTGGACAGCCCGCTGCCCGCGGCCGAACTCGCGGCGCTGCTGAGCACGGCGACGGGCGCACCGATCGCGGCGCACGACCTGGACCCCACCGTCGTGCTGCACGGCCCGGTGGCGCACGAGCCGCTGGTCGCGGCGGTGCGCGCGGCCGTCCCCGCGGCCAGGGTGATCGGCTTCGGCTCGGAGCTGACCGTGCTCAAGGGCGTCGGCAACCCGACCGAGCTGGCGCACCGCTTCGGGCTGCCCACCGCGCAGGGCTGGCAGGGGGTGGCGCACACCAGGATGGCGACCGAGTCGGCGGTCACCGCGGAGGGGTCGCACCCGTTCTCGGTGGGGCCGGGGCAGTGCCTGGTGCACAACGGGTCGTTCAGCAACCACATGAGCATCAGGCACGAGCTCCGGCGCGCGGGCGTCGAGTTCGACAGCGAGAACGACACCGAGGTGGGGGCGCGGTTCGTCGCGCAGCAGCTGGCGGCCGGTGCCGACCTGGAGAAGGCGCTGCTGCTGCTCAACGAGGTCTTCGACGGCTTCTACACGCTGCTGGTGTCGACCGCCGACTCCTTCGCGGTGGTGCGCGACGCCATCTCCTGCAAGCCGGCGATCGTCGCGGAGACCGATCGCTGGGTGGCGATGGCGTCGGAGTACCGCGCCCTCGCCGAGCTGCCCGGCGTCGCCGACGCCCGGATCTTCGAACCCGAACCGGAAGAGGTGTACCTATGGCGCCGACCGTGATCACAGAACTGGCCCCTGCCGGCACCATCGACGCGACGGCCGAGGGGGTACGGGCGGTCAACGCGCTGCTGGCGGGGCCTGAACGGCCGGCGGCTCTGACCATCACCGACCCGCGCGGGGCGCACGCCCTGGCCTGCGGGCTGAACGCCGACGTCGAGGTCACCATCGATGGCCACGTCGGCTACTACTGCGCGGGCATGAACCAGCGCGCGACCGTGACCGTGCGGGGCAGCGCGGGCGTCGGGGTGGCGGAGAACATGATGTCCGGCACCGTGCGGGTCGAGGGCGACGCCTCGCAGTCGGCGGGCGCGACCGCGCACGGCGGGTTGCTGGTGATCGAGGGCAATGCCGGTGCGCGCTGCGGGATCTCGATGAAGGGCGTCGATATCGTCGTCGGGGGCGATATCGGGCACATGAGCGCCTTCATGGGGCAGGCGGGCAGGCTCGTCGTGCTCGGCGACGCCGGTGAGGCGCTGGGCGATTCGCTCTACGAGGCGCGGATCTACGTGCGCGGCCGGGTCGCCTCGCTCGGCGCCGACTGCGTGCGCAAGGAGCTGCGCCCGGAGCACCTGGCCGAGCTGGCCGAGCTGCTCGCCGCCGCCGGTTTCGACGCCGACCCGGCCGAGTTCACCCGCTACGGCTCGGCCCGCGAGCTGTACCACTTCCACGTCGACAACGCGAACGCGTACTGAGGAGGCCACCGATGACCGGAACACTGCCGAGGGAATCCGCCACCTTCGACCGCGGCGTGATCGCCGAGATCCAGCGCGCGGCCGAGACCGGCATCTACGACATCCGCGGCTGGGGCGCCAAGCGCAGGCTGCCGCACTTCGACGACCTGGTTCTGCTCGGCGCCTCCATGTCGCGCTACCCGCTGGAGGGGTACCGGGAGCGCTGCGGCACCGACGTGGTGCTCGGCGATCGCAACGCCGAACACCCGCTGCACCTCGACATCCCGATCACCATCGCGGGAATGAGCTTCGGCGCGCTCTCCGGCCAGGCCAAGGAGGCGCTCGGCCGCGGCGCCAGCGCCATGGGCACCTCGACCACCACCGGCGACGGCGGCATGACCCCCGAGGAGCGAGGACAGTCCAAAACTCTCGTCTACCAGTACCTTCCATCTCGCTACGGGATGAACCCGGACGACCTGCGGCAGGCCGACGCCATCGAGATCGTGCTCGGCCAGGGCGCCAAGCCTGGCGGCGGCGGCATGCTGCTCGGGCAGAAGATCACCGAGCGGGTGGCCGGGATGCGCACGCTGCCGCAGGGCATCGACCAGCGCAGCGCGTGCAGGCACCCGGACTGGACCGGGCCGGACGACCTGGCCATCAAGATCCTGGAGCTGCGCGAGATCACGCAGTGGGCGAAGCCGATCTACATCAAGGTCGGCGCGAGCCGCACCTACTACGACGTCAAGCTCGCGGTGAAGGCAGGGGCGGATGTCGTCGTGGTCGACGGGATGCAGGGCGGCACCGCCGCCACCCAGGAGGTCTTCATCGAGCACGTCGGGATTCCGACGCTGGCGGCGATCCCGCAGGCGGCGCGGGCGCTGCAGGAGCTCGGGGTGCACCGGAAGGTGCAGCTCATCGTCTCCGGCGGGATCCGCACCGGCGCCGACGTGGCCAAGGCGATGGCGCTCGGCGCGGACGCGGTCGCCATCGGCACCGCCGCGCTCATCGCGCTCGGCGACAACAGCCCGCGCTACGCCGCCGAGTACGCCGCGCTCGGCAGCGCGGCAGGCAGCTACGACGACTTCCAGGATGGCCGGGATCCGGCGGGCATCACCACCCAGGACCCCGAACTCGCCGCCCGGCTCGACCCGGTCGAGGGCGGCCGCAGACTCGCCAACTACCTGCGGGTGCTGACCATGGAGGCGCAGACCCTCGCCCGCGCCTGCGGGAAGTCGCACCTGCGCAACCTGGAGCCGGAGGATCTGGTCGCGCTCACCGTCGAGGCGTCGGCGATGGCCCGTGTTCCGCTCGCGGGCACCTCCTGGATTCCCGGAGCGGTGGGGTGAGGCGGGTGCGCTGCGGCGGCGCACCGTGCGCCGGGGCGGCGGGAGCGCCGTCGGCGGCCGTGGGCACCGGTCCGGCGGGAGCGCCGTCGGCGGGAACCGGTCCGGCACAGGCGACCGGGGCAGCGCGGTGAGCGGCCTGTTCACGCAGGCCGCCGCGGGGCGAGTCTTCGATCCCCTGTGGGACGAGATCCTGAGCATCGGCCGGGACCCGGGAACGGGCGGGTATCGGCGGTTCGCCTGGGCGGACGCGGATCTCACGCTGCGCGAGTGGTTCACCGGCTGCGCGGCGGCGCGCGGCATGGACGTCGAGATCGACCGCAACGGCAACCTCTGGGCCTGGTGGCTCCCCCCGGCCTGGACCGGGGAACCGGAGAACGCCTTCGTCACCGGCTCGCACCTGGACTCGGTGCCGGACGGCGGCGCCTTCGACGGCCCGCTCGGCGTCGTCTCCGCCTTCGCCGCGGTGGATCTGGTGCGCGAGCGCGGCATCACCCCGCGGGTGCCGGTCGCGGTCACCTGCTTCGTGGACGAGGAGGGCGCCCGCTTCGGCGTCGCCTGCATCGGCTCCCAGCTCAGCGCCGGTGCGCTCGCCCCGGAGCGCGCCCTGCGGCTGCGCGACGGCGACGGCATCACCCTGGCCGAGGCGCTGGGCGCGGCGGGCCGCGACCCGGCCGCGCTCGGCCCAGACCCACTGCTGGCGAGCAGGATCGGCGTCTTCGTCGAACTGCACGTCGAGCAGGGCCGCGCCCTCGACCTGGTGGACCGCCCGATCGCCCTCGCCTCCTCGATCTGGCCGCACGGCCGCTGGGAGTTCACCTTCACCGGCGAGGCCAACCACGCAGGCGCCACCCGCCTGGTCGACCGCCGCGACCCCATGCTCACCTTCGCCACCGCCGTGCACGCCGCCCGCAGCACCGCCGAGAAGCACCGCGCCGTCGCCACCTTCGGCAAGGTGCTGGTCGCCCCGAACGGCACCAACGCCATCCCCTCCGCGGTCCGCGCCTGGCTGGACGCCCGCGCCGCCGACGAGGCCACGCTGACCGCCCTGGTCGCCGAGATCGAGACGCTGGCGGGCAAGGCCGCCGCCGACGGCGGCATCGGCTTCGCCGCCGAACCCGAATCCCGCTCACCCATCGTGGAATTCCCGCCCGAACCGCGCGCCAGGCTGAGCGCCGCGCTCGCGCACCTCGGCGACGTCCCGGTGATCCCCACCGCCGCGGGCCACGACGCCGGGGTGCTGGCCGAGCGGGTGCCGACCGCCATGCTCTTCGTCCGCAACCCGACCGGCGTGTCTCACTCCCCGCACGAGTTCGCCGCGGCGGCGGACTGCCACCGGGGCGCGGCGGCACTGGCCGAGGTGATGGCGGCCTGGGTGCGCTGAAAAATAGAGAGCACTGCTCTTGACTCGGCGATGCGATCCGTGGAACACTTCTCTCAACAGAGAGCAGTGCTCACAGAGGAGAAATCATGAACGCCGAGTCCCGCTACCTCGCTCCCGCAGGCGGCGACAACGTCTTCAACCGGATCGTGCGCAGGCTCGCGCAGTGGGGCATCAGCCTGGCCGGGTCGAGGGAGCTCGCCGTGCGCGGCCGGAAGAGCGGCGAGTGGCGCACCGTCCCGGTGAACCCGATGGAGATCGACGGCGCGCGCTACCTGGTCTCCCCGCGCGGCCACACCCAGTGGGTGCGCAACCTGCGCGCGGCGGGCGGCGGCGAGCTGCGGCTGGGCCGCAAGGTGCAGTCGTTCACCGCGGTCGAGGTGCCCGACGCCGAGAAGAACCCGCTGCTGCGCGAGTACCTGCGGCGCTGGGGCTGGGAGGTCGGCCGCTTCTTCGACGGCATCGACAAGAACGCCACCGACGAGCAGCTGGCCGGGATCGCGCCCGGCTTCCCGGTCTTCCGGCTGAACTGACTCAGCCGCGCCGGATCAGGAACTCGACGGCCGCCGCGTAGCCGAAGACGCCCATCCCGGCGACCACCGCCGTCGCGATCGGCGAGACGTAGGAGTGGTGCCGGAACTCCTCGCGGGCGTGCACGTTGCTGATGTGCACCTCCACGATCGGCAGCTCCGGGATCACCAGCGCGTCGCGCAGCGCCACCGAGGTGTGCGTGAGCCCGCCCGGGTTGATCACGATTCCGGACTCCACGCCGCGCGCGGCGTGGATCCGGTCGATCAGCGCGCCCTCGGAGTTGGACTGGAAGGCCACGATCTCGCGGCCGTGCCGCTCCGCCGTCCGGCGGCAGAGCGCCAGCACGTCGTCGAGGGTGTCCGAGCCGTATACCTCCGGCTGCCTGGTGCCGAGCATGTTCAGGTTCGGGCCGTTGAGCACCAGGATCGGGCCGGGAGCTGACATGCGGGCCACCCTACCGGCCCGCGGTCAGAGGTCCTTCGGGCCTTCGGCGCGCAGGTCGTCGACGGTCTTCATGGCCGCGCGCAGCTCCGCCAGCCAGGACTCGGCGTGCTCACCTGCCAGCCGGACGGTCCAGGCCAGCGCGTCCGACCGCGACCGCGCGACGCCCGCGTCGACCAGGGTGTCGAGCACCTTGCGCTCCGGCTGCCGCAGCCGGGTCATCACCGGCACCGCGAGGTGGGTGAAGAGGATCCGCTCGCCGTCCACCGTGATGCCCCAGGCGACATTGCGCCGGTAGCGGTGCTGCGCCTCCTCCGCGATCCGCATGCGCGCCGAGCGGGTGCCCTCGCGGAACCGCGCGATCGCGCCCTCCTTCGTCGCCGCCGGGATCGGCTCGCCGTCGCCGGGCTGCTCGCCGGGCGGCGTCAGCCGGAGCTCGCCGATCACCACGATCTCGTCCCGGTCGATCTCCAGCGTCGGCGCACCGACGAACCACTCCTCCGGCAATCTTCCGGCGAACCAGTCGGCGGCATCCGCCGCGTCGGGGAGGTCGGCCTGCTGCCAACCGCCGGGCCTGCCGAACCCGCGTCGCTGTCCGTGTCCCATGACGTCACCTGCCTGTCACTCGTCTTTCAGTGATTACAAGATTACGTCGCTGCGGCTGTTACTGGTTGCGCTCAGCGCGAACACGCCCGGGATCCACCCGAATCGCCGAAGCGGGCGGTTGGTGGCCCGCCCGCCCGGCGGGGCCGGTACGGTAACGGCGCCGGTTGTCTCGACAGCGCCGGGCGGAGGTCATGATCGGCCCCGGTTCGCCGGGTTGGGGCACAATGAAGGTGCTGAGCATGCGTGGCGTCCCCGGTGCTCCAGGTGTCGCCGGTGCAGACTGGTCGGATACGGTTGTCTTGTTGCTGAAGTGACAAGAGTGAAGAGTGGGCGGACATGGATGTGTGGGGATCCCGCCGCTTTCGCCTCCGGAGCGCATTGGCACTCGTGGGTGTAGCGGCTATCGCGATCGCGATGGGATCATGCGGTGTACACGAGCAGCGGAACGCGGCGGAGGCGGTTGTCGAACGGTTCACGGAGCTGCTCGACGACCGTGACTACTCCGGCGCCGCCCAGCTGACCTCCTATCCCGCTGCCGCCTCGGCAACTCTCGAGCAAATGTTCGAGGGGCTCGCCCCCGGCACCGTCGACTACGCCAAGACCCAGTTCATCGCGCTCGACGCGGAGTCCGGGATGTACAGCATGGACGTCGACTGGTCCTTCGGTGAGAACAAGGAGTGGCGCTACTCGCTGCAGGGCAATGTGCGCAAGCTCGCCATCGGCTGGCGGATCTCCTGGGAGCCGAGCGTCGTGATGCCGCCGCTGCAGAACAACCGCACCGTCCGGCTGGTGCGCACGCTGCCCGCGCCGGCGCCGAAGGTGGTCGACATCGCG
Organism: Nocardia asteroides; assembly: GCF_021183625.1. Taxonomy (NCBI): domain Bacteria; kingdom Bacillati; phylum Actinomycetota; class Actinomycetes; order Mycobacteriales; family Nocardiaceae; genus Nocardia; species Nocardia asteroides. Next base: position 3,690,497 of record NZ_CP089214.1, on the reverse strand, counting down.
GGCGCGCCGCTGATGACCGAGCAGAACATCAACGTGGTCAAGCTGGACCCGGCCCGGATCGCCGACCCGGTCGCCGCCACCGACGCGCTGGCCCGCGCCATCGAACCGGTCGCCCCGCTGATCACCGGCCCCGCGCTCATGCAGCAGCTCGCCACCTCGCAGGGCAAGCCGATCACCGCCGTGAACCTGCGCGACGGCGACTTCGAGATCCTGGAGCCCGACCTGGTCGCGGTGCAGGGGGCCGTGATCGAGAAGCAGCCGCGGCTCATCTCCGCCGACCGCCGGGTCTGGTCGCCCATGCTCGACGCGCTGCGCAAGGTGCAGCAGGAGAGCCAGGAGGCGCACTCCGGCTGGGGCGTGCAGCTGTTCGAGCCGGACGGGAAGTTCGCCGGGCAGGTCGCGGGTTATCAGGGCCCGCCCGGGCCGGATATCGCGGCCACCATGGACCAGCGGTTGCAGCGCGCCGCCGAGGACGCCGTGGTGAGCTCGGCGACGCCCGCCTCGATCGTGGCGATCCAGCCGTCCAGCGGCGCGGTGGTCGCGGTGGCGCAGAACAGCCAGGCCAGCGAGCACGGGCCGGTCGCCTTCACCGGGCTCTACCCGGTCGGCGGCACCTCGGAGCTGTTCCGCCTGGTCGCCTCGGTGGCGCACGGCAAGCCGCCGCAGGAGGTCACCGGGCAGGAGGCCGCCGACGCGGCGGCGCTGCTCGGGGTCGGGGTGGATTTCCAGGTGCCGGGGCTGGACGAGGTCACCGGGCGGCTGCCCGGCGGCCGCGGTGCGGAGCAGGTGAGCCAGAACGGCGGCGGTGACGCCATCCTGGCCAGCCCGTTCGGCATGGCCATCGCCACCGCCGCGGTCGCCCGCGGCGCGCTGGCGCCACCGATGATCGAGGTCGGCCGGCCCGGCGCCACCGACGCCCCGCTCGGCGGGCTGAACCCGGAGATGGTGGATCGGCTGCGCGGCCTGCTGCGCGACGGCACCGGCCGCCCCGAGTTCGCCTCGGTGCGCGGCTACCGCGACGTCAGCGGGCTCGCGGCCACCGCGGGCGCGGACGGCTGGCTCCTCGCCACCATGGGCGACCTGGCCTTCGCCATCCACATCGACGCCGTCGACAGCGGCGACGCCACCGCGCGGATGGCGGCGCGGCTGCTCCAGTCGCTGGCCGCGCCGGACTCCTGACTCGCCGCCGCGCGACCGCGCCCCGGCCGGGCAGGATCAGGCCGGCGCGGAGCTGCGGCGCGCCAGTTGAGCAGGAACAGGCCGGCGCCGAGACCGCCGCGCGCCCGTTGAGCGGGATCAGCCCAGTGCGGAGACCGCCGCGCGCCAGCCGAGCAGGAACAGCGCCAGCACCCCGGTTGCGACGAGCACGAAGCTGAAGGCGGTGCCCTGACCGGAGACCGCGCGCAGCACCATCCCACCGGCCAGGGTGACCGCCCAGATCAGCACGCCGGACGGCCACAGCAGGGAGCCGTCGAAGGCGTCGGCGGTGCGCCTGGCCAGCAGCAGCGCGCCCAGCCAGCCGAGCGCGAGCCCGGCGGCGAACGGCCACGCCGTGCGCAGCAGCCCGGCCAGCACCGCCTCCTCGTGGCTGCGCCTGCCGATGGCGCAGAACAGGATCACCAGCACGACATCGACGAGCAGCGGCACCAGGGTCCTCACGGGCTCCGAGCGTACCGGCGGTTCGCTTCGATGCCGGGCGCGGCAGGCCGACTCAGCGCGGGCGGCGGGATTCGAATTCCCGCTCGTACTCCGCCTCGTCGGCGTGCGGGGTGCGGAAGAGGAAGGCGAAGACGATCCAGCCGACGATCGCGACCAGCACGAAGCTCACCATGCGGTAGACGAAGGCGGCGGCGACGGCCTGCGCGGCGGGCAGCCCGGCGGCGGCGGTCAGCGCGTAGATCAGCGTGGCGTCCACGTAGACGATGCCGCCCGGCGCGAATGGGATCGAGCCGACCGCCTTGCCCGCGGCGAAGGCGATGAGCAGCCCGGCCCACACCGGGTCGCCGCCGATGGCGTAGCAGGCGGCGCCGAGACAGGCCACGTCGGCGAGCCGGTGCACCACCGCCCAGACCCCGACCAGCGCACCGTCGGTGCTGCTCAGCCGCACCGACTCCAGCTGCCCGAGCATCTCGGTGACCTTGGCCAACCCGTGCTCGCGCGGCCGCTTGCGCACCCGGTTGACCAGCGCGAGCCCGCGCCGGAGCAGCGCCTCCAGCGAGCCCGGCCGGCGCGCGAGGTAGTTGCCCGCGGTGGCGAGCGCGGCCACCGCGGCGAGCGAGAGCACCAGCTGAGCCGGACCGATCCGGTCGCCCGCCAGGATCGCCCCGCTCACCCCGAGCAGCGCGAGCCCGGCCGCGGCGACGACCCCGGAGAAGACCAGCTGCCAGGAGGCGACCACCGGATTGGCGCCCCAGCGCCTGGTCTGCCGGTAGGTGAAGGCGGTGGAGAAGACCTGCCCGGCGGGCAGCGTCACCGACATCGCGGTCGCGCCGTAGACCACAGCCACCGAGCGCAACTGGCTGACCAGCACCCCGCCCGCGCGCAGCAGCTGCTTCTGCACCCGGCCGAAACCGCTCATCGAGAGCGCCTGCAGGACGACGCAGAGCGCCACCCAGCCCCAGTGGATCTCGGTGAGCTTCTGCCAGCTCTCGTGCAGCCGCGGCCAGAGGTAGACGCCCTCGCCGACGAGCAGCGCCAGCACCGCGACGCCGAGCAGCCAGCGGTACCGGGCGCGTTTCGGGACACGGCGCGCCCGGGTACCCACCCGTTCGCCGTTGGCCGTCACTGTCTCAGCCTAGCCAACGGGCCTGTTCCGAGTCGGCAGCACCGCTCGCGCCGGTGCGCTCCCGCGGCCAGGCCAGCAGCGTCATCCGGCGGCGGCCGCGCAGCTGGACCTCCTCGCCGGTGGTCCAGAAGCTCTGCTCGCCGTCGTCGGCGAAATACAGCGCGCTGCCGGAGGCGAGCACCCGCTCCGGGCGGTCCTTGGCGAGCTCGGTCAAGCGCGACGCCTCGTTCACCGGGTCGCCGATCACGGTGTACTCGAAGCGGTTGGCGGCGCCGATATTGCCCGCGACGGCCAGGCCGGCGGAGACCCCGATGCCGATGTCGAGGCCGGGCACCTCGCGCAGCGTCTCGCGCAGCTCGCGGGCGGCGGCGAGCGCGGCGGTCGGGGCGTCGGGGCGGTCGAGCGGGGCGCCGAAGATGGCGAGCGCGGCGTCGCCGACGAACTTGTTGACGAAGCCGTGGTGCCGGTCGATGACGTCGACCACGATCCGGAAGAACTCGTTGAGCAGGCTGACCACCTCGGTCGGCGGCCGCTCGGCCGCGGTCGCGGTGGAGCCGACCATGTCCACGAAGAGCACCGCGACGAACCTGGTCTCGCCGCCGAGCTCGGTGCCGTAGTCGAGCGCGCGCTGCGCGACCTCCTCGCCGACGTGCCTGCCGAACAGCTCCTGCAGCTGGCGGCGCTTCGCCGCCTCCTCCATCATCCGGTTGAAACCGACCTGGAGCAGCCCGATCTCGCTGCCGTCGAACACCTCGACCTGCACATCCACCGAGCCCTCCTGCACCCGGTCGATGGCCTGGCTGAGCTGGCGCACCGGGTCGGAGATGCTGGAGCCGGTGAGCATCGACAGAGCCAGGGCCTGCAGGATCACCACGCCGCAGAGCAGCAGGATCGAGACGGCGAGCGACTGCGCGGAGAACTTCACGTCCGAGGAGATCTGGGTGACGCAGAGCAGCACGATCGCGATGGTCGGCGCGAAGGTGCCCATGCCCCAGGTCATCGCCATCCTGGTGCCGACGCCGGGGGTGAGCGTGTGGTCGAAGGTGCCCTCGGTGAGCGCCTGCGCCGCGACCGGGCGCAGGATGCGCTCGCCGAGCATGTAGGTGAAGCCGAAGACGATGGTCGCCGCCATGCACTGGGTGACGATCACCGCCAGCGCCAGCTCGGGCGAGTCGAGCAGGATGAAGCCGGTCAGGATGCCGCCGCCGACCAGCCAGATGAGCAGGTGCACGATGGCCTGGCGCAGCGGGGCGTGCAGCGCGGCCATCTGCTCGCGCCTGCTCGGCGGCCCGCCGCGCATCTGCCAGCGCATGACCGGGCGCAGCATGAGCGCCGACGCGGTCAGGCTGAGCACCCCGCCCGCGCCGAAGACGGCGACCGGGACCAGCAGCCCCGTCCGCCGCGGCCCGCCCTGCTCGCCCTCGGGAACCGGCAGCCCGTACTGGATGAAGGCCCAGACCAGGATGCCGCCGAAGGCATTGGCCAGCAGCATGGAGGTCAGGTAGAGCGGCCACCGCGTTCGCATGGTCTGTTTGACCGCTGCGATTGCTTCGAGGGGGGCCGACACGACAAACAATCTAGCGTTTCGGCTCCGGGCATACTCCCGAGTGTCGCGTGCGGCGGATACGCTCGCGGAATGACCGAGGCAGCGGCGAAGCCGGAGCGGCATCCGGCGGACGCGGTGCACCCGCTGGTCCGGCAGAGCGCGGAGTGGGCCTGGCGGCTGCTGGTGATCCTCGGCGCCTTCCTCGCGCTGAGCATGATCGTGCAGCGGATGGCGACCGTGGTGATCCCGATCGCCATCGCGCTGCTCGCGGCGGCGCTGCTTGCCCCGCTGGTGGACTGGATGCAGCGCAGGGGGGTGCCGCGCGGGGCGGGGGTCGTCGTCACGCTGCTCGGCTCGATCGGGCTGGTGGCCGGAGTCCTGACCTTCGTGGTCGAGCAGTTCATCGACGGCGTGCCGCAGCTCTCCGACGAGGTCACCAACAGCATCCACACCATCCAGGACTGGCTGATCAACGGCCCGCCGCACCTCAGCGACGACCAGATCCGCAATGCGGGCGACACCATCGTCCGCACCATCCAGGACAATCAGGACAGTGTGACCAGCGGCGCGCTCACCACCGCGACGGTGGTCGGGCACATCCTCACCGGCACCTTCCTGACCCTGTTCATCCTGATCTTCTTCCTCTACGGTGGCGAGCAGATCTGGCAGTTCGTCACCCGGATCGTGCCGACCGAGCACCGCGCCCGCATCCGCACCGCGGGCAGGCTCGGCTTCGGCTCGCTGGTCGGCTTCGTCCGGGCGACCGTCGTTGTGGCCGCGGTGGACGCCATCGGCATCGGCGCCGGACTCGCGATCCTCGGTGTGCCGCTGGCGCTTCCGCTCGGCTCGCTGGTCTTCGTCGGCGCCTTCATCCCGATCATCGGCGCCTTCCTGGCCGGCTTCATCGCGGTCTTCATCGCGCTGGTCACCAAGGGGTTCGTCACCGCGCTGATCGTGCTCGGCATCATCATCGCGGTCATGCAGCTGGAAGGGCATGTGCTGCAACCGCTGCTGCTCGGCCGGGCGGTGAGCATCCACCCGCTCGGCGTGGTGCTGGCGATCACCGCGGGCGTCGTGGTCGCCGGGATCGTGGGCGGGTTGCTCGCGGTGCCCATCGTCGCGGTGCTGAACACCGCCATCCGCTCGCTGCTCGCCGGTGAGCCGGAGGAGATGTTCGAGGAGATCCAGACCGTCACCCCGGAGCGCGGGCTCTACGACGCCGAGCCGGACGACATGCCCGCACCGGACCGGCTGGAGCTGGGCACCGTCGCCGCCGAGGAGTCGGCGCGGGTGGCGCTGCGCAAGCGCGCGGCCGATCGGGGTGACGCGGACCCGTCCACCCCGGATGCCGGCGGTAACCCGGCGGCACGGCCGGAGTCCGCCGCGCGACCCGGCGAAGACGACGCCGATGAGCGACCCGGGCGGGCCTGACTCGGCGGGCGCGAGCCGCCGGACGGACTCGACCGGCGCCGCCGTCGCCCCGCTCTGGCGCGCCGCGCAGGCGTTTCGCCTGGTCACCCTGTTGTACGCGGTGGGGCAGCAGGTCGCCTCGGTGCCGAACTACCACAACCAGCGGCTGAGCTGGGTGCTGATCGCGCTGATGGCGGTGTGGTCGGGGGTGAGCGCGCTGATGCTCTCGCAGTGGCACTTTCCGGAGGTGGCGCGGCGGCTGCGGGTCTGGGTGGTGATCGGCGACCACGTGGTGGTGATCCTGCTGATCGCCTCGACCCGGCTGGTCGCCGACTACGACTGGTACCACGGCCACCAGACCCTGCCGACCACGCTCTGGGCCACCAACGCGGTGATCTCCGCGGCCATCCTGCGCGGCCCCGTGGCCGGTGTGCTCTCCGGGCTGCTCATCGCCTCGGTCGCGCTGACCGTGCGCGACCAGTGGGGCAACGACGTCTGGACCGACGCCACCGTGCCGGTGCTTGTCTCGGTCGGGCTCGCGCTCGGGCTCGCCGCCGAGACCGCGCGCCGGGCGCAGGGCCAGGTGGAGCGCGCGGTGCGGCTCACCGCGGCCGCCGAGGAGCGCGAGCGGCTGGCCCGCGAGGTGCACGACGGCGTGCTCCAGGTGCTCGCCTACATCAAGCGGCGCGGCACCGAGATCGGCGGCGCCACCGCGGAACTCGCGCGGCGCGCGGGCGAGCAGGAGGTGGCGCTGCGGGTGCTGCTCTCCGAGCAGGGCGGGCGGCGGGCCGGTGGCGAGCCCGGCGACGAGGTCGACCTGCGGCCGCTGCTCACCGCGCAGGCTCGGCCTGACGTGTCGGTCTCCACCCCCGGCGAGCCGGTGCTGCTCGGCGCCGCGGCCGCCGCCGAGCTGGACGGGGCGGTGCGCAACGCGCTGGCGAACGTCGCGCAGCACGCCGGGCCGGAGGCGAAGGCGTATGTCCTGCTGGAGGACACCGGCGAGGAGCTGATCGTGAGCGTGCGCGACGACGGGGTCGGCATTCCGCCGGGGCGGCTGGCCGAGGCCGAGGCGGAGGGGCGGCTCGGGGTGTCGCGCAGCATCGTCGGCAGGCTGGGCGCGCTCGGCGGCACCGCGGTGCTGCTCACCGAGGAGACCGGCGGGGTCGGGTTCGGCACGGAGTGGGAGTTCCGTATCCCCCTGCGGGGGGTGGCACGATGAGTGGTGTGAGCGAGTCAGGCCCGGAGGCGGGAGCGGAGCGTAGCCACGGAGGCCCCGCGCCCGCGCCGAGTGGACCCCGCGTGCGCGAGGTCTCGGTGATGGTGGTGGACGACCACCCGATGTGGCGGGACGGGGTTTCCCGCGACCTCGCGGAGGCGGGGTTCACCGTCGCCGCCACCGCCGACGGCGTCGGCACCGCGGGGCGCAGGGCCGCCGCGGTACAGCCCGATGTCGTGCTCATGGACATGCAGCTGCTGGACGGCACCGGCGCGCAGGCCACCGCCGAGGTGCTCCGGGTCTCCCCGCACAGCCGGGTGCTCGTGCTCAGCGCCTCCGCCGAGCGCGACGACGTCCTCGAGGCCATCAAGGCCGGCGCCACCGGCTACCTGGTGAAGAGCGCCTCCGCCACCGAGCTGATCGAGGCGGTGCGCGCCACCGCGGCCGGTCAGCCCGTCTTCACGCCCGGGCTGGCCGGGCTGGTGCTCGGCGAGTACCGCCGGATCGCCACCACCCCGCCCGCCGCGGACGAACCGCACCGCCCCGCGCTCACCGACCGGGAGACCGAGGTGCTGCGCATGGTCGCCAAGGGGCTCTCCGCCAAGCAGATCGCGGGCAGGCTCAACCTCAGCCACCGGACGGTGGAGAACCACGTGCAGGCCACGCTGCGCAAACTCCAGCTGGCGAACCGGGTCGAGCTCACCCGCTACGCCATCGAACAGGGCCTCGAGTAGGAGGCCGGTCTCCGGGTTCGCCCTGATGCCGCAGCGGCGATTCCGTCGGTAATCTCGAAGGATGGGTGGGTCCGAGGCAGAGTCAGGTGAGGAGGCCCGCGTGCGCGAGTCAGGCCCGGTGGCGGAGGCGGAACTCGACCAGCCGCGGGAGCAGCACGGCGTGCGAGCGCCGGGGCTGTCGGCCGAGCCCGCGCACCCGCGGCACGTGAGCGATCGCGAGCTGCGGGTCTCCGATGCCGAGCGCGAGCACGTCGGGCAATTGCTGCAGCGCGCCGTCGGATTGGGCATGCTCTCGCTCGGCGAGTTCACCGAGCGGATGGACACCGCGCTGGCCGCCAAGACCCGCGGCGAGCTCAACGCCGTGCTCATCGACCTGCCCGGCATGCGGCTGGTCGGCCGCCCCGCCGCGCCCACGTCGAACTTCGTGAACTACCCGCCCGGCCCCGCCTTCGCCCCCCGCCCGGCGCAGCCGATCTCCGGCGACGGCGGCTCGGTGATCCGGGCCAGGATGTCCGGGGTCACCCGCAGGGGGCGCTGGCAGGTGCCGCCGGTGCTGCGGCTGAACTCCTGGATGTCCTCGGTGACGCTGGATTTCACCCAGGCGATCATGACCACCCAGGTGGTCGAGCTGCACATGGACGACTACTGCAGCGGCCTCACCCTTGTCGTCCCCACCGAGACCACCGTCGACCTGAACAACATCGACCTGATCGGCTCCAGCATCAGCAACAAGGTGCGCACCGGCCCGCCCTTCGGCAGGCTGCACCTGATCGTGGCGGGCCGGGTCCGCTTCGGCTCGGTTACCGCCAAGCACCCGCTCAGCGCGCACTGGCGCAAGCTGATGGGGTATCAGCACTGATCAGGCGTGTACGCCGAGCCTGCGGGCGAAGGTACGCAGCGGCAGCCTGCGGTCGTGGTCGAGCAGCTCCGAGACGATGTGCTTCGGCAGCGTCTGGTACTTGAGCCAGTCCGCGCCGCCGACCCGCTCGGCGTCGAGCAGGGTGTCCAGCGCCCGTCCGCGCTTGCCGGTTCGGGTCAGCGCGACCGCGGTGTCGGTGAGGTGCCTGGCCCGGGATGCCTGCGGTAGCCCGCATCGCGCCGGCATGGTGGCGGCGGCCGCCAGCGCCTCCGGGTAGCGCTCGGCCGAGACGTTCACGTCCACCGTCTGCATGACGACCTGGGACGGGCCGAAGTAGGTCTCGTAGTCGCGCCGGTCGGCGCCGAGCCGCCCCGCCACCTCGCCGGCAGCCTGTACCAGCGCGAGCGCCTCGGGAACCTCCTGCGCGCGGCCCGCCGCCGTCGCGCCCTGCAGCACCAGCGAGCCGTAGGCGGCCAGGTGCGGCGCGGCGACCTCGCCGTCCGGCTCCAGCTCGGCGGCGGCGCGCAGCGCGACCCCGCGCGACTCGGCGTAGCGGCCCTGGACCAGCAACTGCCAGGCGACCGAGCCGCGAATCGTGCCGAGCAGCAGCGGATCGTCGCCGCGCTCGGCGGCGGTGAGCGCCTGCCGGATCGCCAGGAAGGCCGGGTCGGTCTGGCCCAGGTGCACCAGCGTGCAGCCGGTGACCCAGTACATCCGGGCCAGCAGCTCGTTCGCCGGGGCCACCGAGCCGTTGCGCGCGGCGTGCACCGTCGCGCGGAGCTGGGTGAGCCCGGTCGGCAGCAGCGAGGTGAGCAGTTCGTACCGGCCGGTCCAGTAGGCGCCCCAGGCGTACTCGACCGCGCGGCGGCCCTCGTCCAGGTCGGCGGAGCGGTCGTCGGGGGCGGCGCCGAGCAGGTCGTCGACGGGGGTGAGGGCGCGGCGGATCGCGACGATCCCCGCGTCCGGGTCGGTGGAGGGGACACCGCCCTGCTTCTTGCCGATCAGGTCGGCGATGTCGACGTCGAGGGCGCGGGCGATCTTCTGCAGACTCGCGATCGACGCCGTCTGCCTGCCGCCCTGCTCCAGCTTGCGCACCAGATCGACGCTGACGCCGGCCTGGTCCGCTAGCTGCCGCTGGGTCAGCGCGCGCCCGCGGAAGTAGCGGATCCGCACTCCGATCGTCGAATCGTCCATGCCCACCCTGCCCCTTTGTTAAATCCAGGTTTCAGGGTACGACGCTATTCCGCATCTGGGGTGCCGAGTGGGACATTGCGTACGACTCGTTGACGTGTCCATGGAATACGTTTGTATTTCTGCAACTTTGACGACCTGCAAAGGGCGGGCAACGAATGATCACCCATCCCGAGATCTTCGTAAGGGCCCGGAGCGCGGAACGCGCGACGTGGCCTGCGACACCGGAACAGCGACAGAGCTGCGGCCTACTACTCGACGCCCGCGACGAGGGGGAGGGATGAGGGCGATGTTCGAATCCTGTCACTCCCCGCACGATGTGGCGTACCTGCTCCGACATCGCTACGGGCTGCCGGTCCAGCTCTTCGCCGGCCGCCCGACCGTGAGCACCGGCTCGGTGCTCGGCGCCGTGGTGATGCCGCCCGAGCTCGGCCGCGCCGTGCTGAACCGCCTGGAGCGGGAGCGGCCCGCGCCGGTGATCGCCGACCCCGGCGACGGTAGCTGGACCTTCCTGGTCACCCCGCCGATCCCGGCCGCGCCGCTGGACATTCGCGAGCGGCACACCCTCGCCGGGCATCGGGTGACCGTGGTGCCGAGTGGGCGTCACGTGATGCTGCCGACGGTCGACAGCGGCCTCGGCTACCACTGGGTCGGCGAACCCGGCGCGGGTGCGCTCGCCATGCCCGCGCGCGGCGCGGTGCTGGCCGCGGTGCACGCCGTCACCCGCTTGACCGTTACGTAGTCGCAGGTCGGGTAGATCCCGGCGGCGCGCCGGGGGTTTCTACTCATGCCGGGGGGCGCCGCCGCGCCGACGATGGGTGCATGACCACACTCATCGATCCGGCCCTGGTCGCGCGGTTGTCCGGGGAGTTCACCGATCTGGGTACGCGCATGGGCGCACTCGGGCGCGATCTGGACCTGTTGCGGGTCCAGATCGCGCCCGGCGTCGCCGGTTCTCCGGCGGGGGGTGCCGCGGGGTCGGTTGCCGCCGGCTCCGCCGGGGCGGAGGGTTCTGCCGCGGGTGACGCGGCCGGCGTGTGGAAGCGGCCGGTGCCCGGCGGTGATCCGGCCGGTGCCCGTGCGGTTCCGGCTCCCGGCCCGCCGACTATCGCCGGTGGTCCGGCGGTTCCGCCCCTTGGCCCGCCGACTGTCGCCGGTGGCCCCGCGGTTCCGCCCCTCGGCTGGCAGCCTGCCGCCGGTGGCCCGGAGGTTCCGCCCCCCGGTTGGCAGCCTGCCGGTGGTCCGGTTTTGCCTTCCGCCCGGCAGGCCAGGCAGGGTGCGCCGGTGCCACCCAACCCGAGCGCCGGGTGGCGTCCCGGGCTCGGTGGGCAGATGGCACCGTCATCCGGACACGGTGGGCAGTTGGCGCCGCCCGGGCCCGGTGGACAGATGGCACCGCCGCCCGGATCCGGTCCGAACACCTGGCCCGCACCCCGTCCGGGCGTCCCGCCCTACGGGCAGCGCCCGCCCGGAACCCCGCCCCCATACACGCGCCCGCCGAGGACGACCCCGCCGTGGTGGCAGCGCGAAGGCGTGGTCAGCCGCCTGCTTGCCGTCGCGGGCGTCGCGGTGACGCTGACCGGCGTCGTGATGCTGCTGGTCCTGGCCGCGCAGGCGGGCTGGTTCGGCCCGGTCCCGCGGGTCGCCGCGGGCGCGGTGTTCAGCGCGGTCCTGGTCGCCGCGGGAATCCGGGTCTCCGGCCGCGCGGGCGGCCGGGTCGGCGGCATCGCCCTCGCCGCAACCGGTATCGCCGGTGGCTACCTGGACGTCCTCGCCGTGACCACCCTGTACGGCTGGCTGCACCCGATCCCCGGCCTCGCCGTCGCCTTCGGCATCGCCGCGGGCGGCGTCGCCCTCGCCATGCAGTGGCGTTCGCAGCCGTTCGCGGTGCTGGTGGTCGCCGGCGTCGCGGTGCTCTCCCCGGCCGTCACCGGTGACCTCGCGCTCGTCGCCTTCCTGATCGTGCTCATGGCCGCGGGCCTCCCGGTGCACCGCCGCTTCGACTGGCCCGCACTGCAGATCGCCCGCACCCTGCCCGCCGTGCTCGCCACCCTGTGGGCCGTCGGCGAGGCGGTGATCGACGACCCCATCGACTCCCGGGTGCTCTGGATCCTGGCAGGCGCCACCGTGATCGCGCTGCTCGGCGCCGTCGGCGTGGTCGACAGCGTGCGCCGCCGCCCGAAGGACATCGTCGCCACCGTCGCCTTCGCCCTGTCCACGGTCCCGCTGCTGAGCATGCCCGCGCTCTTCGACCGCCCCGCCGCGGCCGTCGTCTCCGGCGTCACCGCCGCCGCCCTGCTCGGCGCCGCCGCGCTCACCTCCGCGAAATTCGCCGCGTCGCTGCGCATTCCGCTGCACACGAGGGCCACCGCCGCGGTGGCGGGCGCGCTCGCGCTGTTCGCCACCTGTACCGCGGTGACCGCTGACGACACGCTGCCGATCGCGCTCCTCGCGGTCGCCGCCGGCTTCCTCGCCGTCGGCAGCCAGTCGAGGTCGCTGCTCGCGGCCCTGCTCGGCACCGCCTTCGGCGTCATCGGCACCGGCCTGCTGTTCACCCTGGCGAACACCGAAACCCTCGCCACCCAGCGCCTCGCGGTCGACGACCTCGGCTTCACCACCGCCGTCGCCGCGGTGCTCGCCGTCGCCGTCGCGGGCCTCGGCTTCCGCTGCCTGCGCACCGTCGCCCCGAACCGGGACACCGGCGCGGACTCCGTCTTCGGCGTCATCGCCGCCCTAATCGCGCTCTACGCCACCACCGTCACCACGGTCTCCATCGGCGTGGCGACCGGCGCCGCCGACGGCTTCGTCGCCGGCCACAGCGCCGCCACCATCCTCTGGATGGCCGGTGCCACCGCCGCGCTCTTCTACGGCCTCCGCCTGCTCACCCGCGCCCCCGCCGCCGCCAAGGTCGCCCTGGTCTCCGGGTTGCTCGTCACCGCGGCGGCGCTCGCCAAACTCTTCCTCTTCGACCTCGCCACCCTCGACGGCCTGGTCCGCGTCCTCGCCTTCCTGGTGGTCGGCGTCCTGCTCCTGCTCGCCGGAACCCGCTACGCCCGCGCCTTCGCCGACGCGGCCGCGGAGCGGCAGGAGACCGCCGCGGACGCCGAGGGGTGAGACGGTGCTACTCCCCGTCCCGCCTGCGCAGCAGCTCGTTGACGCTGACCGTGCGGCCGTCGTCGCCCGCGCGCGGCTCCTCGGCCGCGGTGATGCGGCGGCGGGAGGAGCGGAGTTCGGCCATCCAGTCTTCGATGCTGTTGCGGCCGTCCGTGCCGGGACCGGGGGTTTCCGGGGTGGGGGCGTCGGGGGTGCCGCCGTTGCCGCCGCCGAGCCGGGTGGCGCCCGCGCCGCTCGGTGCGGCTTCGCCGAGTACGGGTTCGGGGCGGTGCGGGCCGTGGTCGTCCGCGGGGGAGTGCGGTTGCGTCGGCTGGTCGACGGTGCGCGGGGGGAGGACCCGGGCGCGGCCCGTCGGGCGCGCCTGCGGGCGGGAGGGGTCGTGCGGGCCGGGGGGGATCACGTGGGGGCGCGGGGTGCCCGGATCGGACTGTCCGGTGGAGAGGTCCAGCAGCGGGGCCTGGCCGGGAACGGCGGAACCCGCTGCGGCGCGGCCCACGTCGGCGAGCCCGGCATCGCGGGAGCCCGCAGTGCCCTCTCGCCCGGGGTCACTCGCACGCACGGGCTCGCCCGGCCCGAAGCCACCGGGCCGCATCAGCTCGTCGGGCCGCAGGGAAGCGCCGGGCCGCACCGGCTCGGAACCGACGGATCGACCCGGATCGCCCGGCTGCCCGGTCGGCGTCGAACCGCCGAGCCGGTGCGGATCGCCCGGTCGCGCGGTGTCACCGGCCCGCAAGGGCTCGCCCGGCCGTGCCGAGCCACCAACCCGGCTCGGATCGCCTGCCTGCGCCGGCTCGCCCGCCCGCCGCGGCTCCTCGACCCGCCTCGGCGCACCCGGCCGCGTCGGATCACCGGGCCGCTGCATCTCACCGGCCCGAATCGGGGCACCGGCAGCACCGGCCCGCTCGGAACCGGGCCGCTCGGCTGAACCGGCCCGATCGGCACCGGGCCGCTCGCCCGAACCGGAATCGCCCCGCTTCACCGACGCTCGCTTCGCGGGCCGCTCGTGCCGCCCGCCGATCCGCGCCGTCGGCGCCTCCGACTCGATCTCCTCGACCGTGCGCGGCCTGCGCGGCGTCTTGCGCAGCTTGCTGCTGGAGACGGCGGGCATCACCATCGTCACCGGGTCGGTGATGGGCGTGGTCTTGACCAGGTCGACCACGTCGTCGCCCCCGGGCCGCTCGTCGTCGAGCAGCGGCTCGCCGAGCCCGATCTTCTCCTGCATCCGCTTCATCCAGGCAGGCGCCCACCAGCAGTCGTCGCCGAGCATCTTCATGACGGCGGGGACGAGCAGCATGCGCAGCACGGTGGCGTCGATGAAGAGCGCGGCCACCATGCCGTAGGCGATGTACTGCATCATCACCAGGTCGGAGAAGGCGAAGGCGCCGGTGACGACGAGCAGGATGAGCGCGGCGGCGGTGATGATCCGGCCGGTGTGCGCGGTGCCGACGCGCACCGCCTCGGTGGTGGAGGCGCCCTTGCTGCGCGCCTCGACCATGCGGGAGAGCAGGAACACCTCGTAGTCGACGGACAACCCGTAGATGATCGCGATGATCAGCACGAGCACCGGCGACATGATCGGCTGCGGCGTGAAATTCAACAGCCCGGCGCCGTGGCCGTCGACGAAGATCCAGGTCAGGATGCCGAGCGTGGAGCCGAGGCCGAGCGCGCTCATGAGCGCGGCCTTGATCGGCAGCACCAGCGAGCCGAAGGTCAGGAACATGAGCAGCGTGGTCACGAAGAGCACGAGCGCGATCATCAGCGGCAGCGTGCGCAGCAGCGCGTCGATGCTGTCCTTCTGGATCGTCGGCTGCCCGCCGACCAGCATGGTCACGCTGTCGGGGACGTCGATCGCGCGCAGGTACTCGATGGTCGGGTCGGCGTTCTCCGAGTCGGCCAGGGTCGCGTTGGTGCGGAAGACCTCCGGCTGGGTCTGCGACTTGGTCGGGATCTCGAACGGGGAGCCGAGACCAGGTGCCTGGTTGACCTCCTTGAGCACCCGGCCGATGGCGGTGGTGTCCGTGGAGACGAAGATGATCTGGACCGGGTCGGACTTGCGCAGCGGGAAGATCTGGTCGAACTCGGCCTGCGCGAGCCTGGTCGCGTTGTCGGGCGGCAGGTAGCGCTCGTTGATGCCACCGAAGGCCAGGTTCTTCACCGGGATGATGAGCAGCAGCAGGATGATCGTGATCGGGATGGCGATCTTCAGCGGGTGCCGCATGACCCAGCGGGTGGTGCGCCCCCAGAGGCTGTTCTCCACCTCCTCGGCGGTCTTGGTGGCGCGGAACCGCTTGAGCCCGAGCGCGTCCACCCGCTTGCCGAGGATGGCGAGCATGGCGGGCAGCACGGTGAGCGCGGTGATCGCGGCCAGCGAGACGGTGGCGATGGCGCCGTAGGCGACCGACTTCAGGAAGCCCTGCGGGAAGAGCAGCATGCCGCCGAGGCTCGCGATGATCATGGTCGCGGAGAACACGACGGTCCGGCCCGCGGTCATCACCGAGCGCCGCACGGCGGCCTTGGTGTCGTACCCCTCGGCGCGTTCCTCGCGGAACCGGCTGACGATGAAGAGCCCGTAGTCGATCGCGAGCCCGAGCCCGATCATCGAGACCACCGGCGAGACGAAGGAGTTCACCTCGGTGAAGTGGGTCAGGAAGCGCACGATGCCCCACGCGCCGATGACCGTGAGGCCGCCGACCACCAGCGGGAGCGCCGCGGCGACCAGGCCGCCGAAGACGAAGAAGAGCAGCACGCCGACGGCCGGGATGGCCAGCAGCTCCATCCGCTTCTGATCCTCGGCCATGGTGTCGTTCAGCGTGCCCGCCACCGGCTGCAACCCGGCCACCTGGACGTCGATGCCGTCGATCTCGAAAGCGTCCTTGACGTCCCGGAAGTTGCGCACCATCGTGGTGTCGTCATCGCCGACGACGGCGACCGAGGCGAAGGTGTACTTCTTGTCCTTGGAGCCGAAGGTCTGCGGCGAGGCGGCGCCGGTCTCGGTCTGCCAGTAGGCGCCGTTGATCTTCGCGATCTGCTCCGGGTGCTCGCGCGGCAGCCGGTTCAGGCTCTCGACGATCTTGTCCCGGAAGGCCGGGTCCTCGATCGTCGTCCCCTCCGGCGCGGTGTACAGCACGATCACGTCGCTGTTGTGGTCGCGGCCGAATGCCTCGTCCGAAATGCGCGCTGCCTCGGCCGATTCCGAGGTGGGGTCGTCCCACCCGCTGGAGCTCAGGTGATCGCCGAGGCCGAGGCCGTAGCCGCCGAGGGCGAGCAGTGCCGCGCTGACGATGCCGAGGACGGCGAAGCGCAGCTTGAAGACCAGATCGCCCCAGCGTGTGAACACTAAGCGACTCCTTGGGCGGGGCGAGAGGTGAGCAATGCCGTTAGCGGCCGGAACGGCTGCAGCCAGGCACCCTCGTCGGGCAGCGAGTCGAGGCTCACCCGGGGCAGGGGTTCACGGAACACGCCCGGGATGTCCTCGAGGTCGATGAACTCGAGGGTATCGGATGTGACGGCCCAACTCGCATGCTCCCGGAAGCCGAGCACCGTCGCGGGCACCCCGGCCGCGGCGAGCCGCTCCAGCGGCTCCCGAAATGCCTGTCCATCAGCGGAGGCGACCATGATTCCGGCCAGTCCGGCACCGCGGTTGCGGTGCTCGATATGGGCCAGCATGTCCGCGTCGACGTCGGAGTCCTCGTCGATCTTGGGTTTGGCGAAAACCGCATATCCGACGTTCCGGAGCGCCTCGACCCACGGCCGCACCACGTCGGCGGTGCCCGGCGCGATATTGGTGAAGACCGTCGCCTCCGGCTCCACCCGCAGCGAGCTGCCCGCGGAGAGCTCCGCGGTGCGGGCGAGCAGCCAGCGGCCGAGCGCGTCGAACCGGGGCCGGTAGGCGGCGGTCGGGCGGCCGCCGAGGATGGCGCCGAGCCCCATGTCCAGGTTCGGCGCGTCCCAGACCAGCAGCACCCGGCGGACCGTCGCGGGCGTCTCGCCGCCCTTGGCTCCGCCGGCAACCTCCACCTCGTCGTGGGTCGTGTCGCTGACGCTCATGACCCGATCTTCCCCCACACCAGCTCGGTGATGGCGCTACCGGCGCGCTGCGCCTTGCTCTCGAACTTGGTGACCGGGCGTTCCACCCCGATCAGGGCGGTCTCGGCGAGCCGCGCCGAATCGCCGCCGGTGGCGTCGTTCAGCCCGGTCAGCCGGGGCTCGCCGGCCCCGACCTCGGCGATCTGCTCGGCGTACTCGGCGTGGTCGGTGGCGACGTGCAGCGTGCCGCCTGGGATCAGCCGGTCGGCGATCAGCGCGACGGTGGCGGGCTGCAGCAGCCGCCGCTTGTGGTGCCTGGCCTTGGGCCACGGGTCGGGGAAGAACACCCGGACGCCGGTCAGCGAGGCGGGGGCGATCATGTTCTCCAGCACGTCCACCGCGTCGCCGCGGAGCAGCCGGATGTTCGGGATCTCCTCCTGCTCGACCCGCTGCACCAGCTGGGCAAGGCCGGGCCGGTAGACCTCGATGCCGATCAGGTTCAGCTCCGGCTCGGCCTGCGCCATGAGCGCGGTCGCGGTGCCGGTGCCGCAGCCGATCTCCACCACCAGCGGCGCCTCCCTGCCGAACCAGGCGGTGGCGTCCAGCGGCTCGTCGGCCACGTCGCGGCCGATGACCGGCCAGGTGCGATCCCAGCTCAGCTGCTGTTTCGGCGTCAGCGCGGCGCGGCGGGCGCGGAAACTGGTGACCCGCGGGTAGAGCCGGGAGGCGGCTCCGTGGCGTGGCTCGCGGGCCGGGGCTGTGGACGGCAGCCCCGGAACCGACTCGGCAGTTTGGTTGGCGGCGTCGTTCACGCCCCCATTGTCCAGCATCCCGCGAGCACGTCGGCAGCCGACCGCGCTCGCGGCGCTCAGCGCGGCACGCCGCCGTACTGCCGCAACCATTCGATCGCGGCCGGGCGGGTCCGGGTCAGCCCCTTGTAATCGGCCATGTCGGGCGGGAGTTCGGCGAGCACGGCCGCCAGCCGGGCCGCCCACGCGGGCACCGCGGCCAGCTCGCGCAGCGGCAGCAGATAGCTGCGGATGAGAAACATCACCGCGCCGGAGTAGGGGAGCCGGATCAGGTGCTGCACCTCGGTGCGCAGGCAGAGCCGGTCGCCTGCCTCGGTGAGCGGGCCATCGGCGACGGTCCTGCGGTCGCGGCCCCACTCCGGGTAGGTCTCGGTGGCGGTGTCCAGCCGGCCGTCGACGGTGAGCGTCCAGTTGGTGCGGCGGAAGCCGGGGCCCGCGGGCAGCCGGAGCAGGAAGTCGTGCGCCCGCGGGATCACCCGCTCGGTGTGCACCCGCGGCACCGGCCCGTGGATCTGCAGGAAGCTCATGCCGAGGTCGAAGCGCATCGACCAGTCCGCCGCGAAGGTGACCAGCCCGGCGTCCGCCCACAGCTGCCCGGCGCGCTGGTCCAGTAGCACCACGTCTTCCTGGAGCTGGGTGCCGAGGAAGCGCAGCGGCTCGGTCTCCGGGTCGCCGACGGTGAACTCGCGCTCGGTGCCGAGCAGGTCGTTGCGCCAGTACACCCGGTCGCCGTCCCGGCGCAGCGCCATGGACGCCGGGTGCGCGGCGGCCAGCTCGCCGAGGCAGACCAGCAGCGCCTCCCAGGCGGCGGGGCGCATGTGCGGCAGGCACTGGTGCCGGGTGGGGTCGGCGCGCAGGATCCGGGCGCGCTCGGCCAGCTCGGCGCGCAGGTGGCGGTCGATGTCGACCCGGTGCGCGCCCCAGGAGCCCGCCTCGGTGGCGCGCGGTGCGCCCGCGGGCTCGATATTGGCGCTGTAGCGGTAGACGTCGCGGGGGAGCGGGAAGGGGTAGCGGGCGACGTCGGCGGTCGGGGTGCTCACAGCTCCAGCTCCAATCGGCCGGTGGCGCGGGAGACGCAGGGCAGCACGGCGGTGCCGCGCTCGTCCGCGGTGAGGAAGGAGTCGCGGTGCTCGGCGCGGCCGGAACGGACGGGAAGCCTGCACTCGCCGCAGACGCCCTGTCTGCAGAGGTTCGGCACCGCGGCGCCCTCGGCGAGCAGGGCGTCCAGCATGGTCTGCTCGGCGCCGACCGCGAACTCGCGGCCGCTGCGCGCCAGCCGCACCGTGAACGGGGCGCCCGGTGCGACCGGCGGTGCGGCGAACGCCTCGGTGTGCACCCGCTGCTCCGGCCAGCCCGCCGCCGCGGCCGCCGCGGTGACGGCCTCGTTCAACGCGGCCGGGCCGCAGACGTAGAGGTGGGTGCCGAGCGGCTGGCGGCGCAGCGCCGGGCCGAGCGCGGCCCACAGCGCCGTCGCCGAGTGCGCGACCCGGAGCCGGTCGCCGCAGAGCGCGCGCAGCTCGTCCAAGTGCGCGCCGCGGCCGGGGCGGTGCGCGTAGTACAGGTGGAAGGAGCGGCCCCAGGTCAGTGCGGCGCGCACGTGGGCGAGGAGCGGCGTCACCCCGATTCCGCCCGCGACGAGCAGGTGGTGCCTGGCCGTCGCGACCGGGGCGAAGGCGCTGCGCGGCGGGTCGATCCGGACCCGGTCGCCGGGGCGTAGCCCGTGTGCCCACCGGCTGCCGCCGCGTCCGGCCGGGTCCAGCCGCACCGAGATCGCGTAGTGCCGCGGGTCGAGCCCATCACCGGTGAGCGAGTAGGAATTCCGCGGGCCTGCGCCGCAGTGCAGGCCGATGTGGCTGCCCGGCGCGAACGACGGCAGTATTCCGCCGTCCGGGTGGGTCAGCACGATCTCGCGGACGTCCGGGCAGAGCGTGGTCGCGCGGGTGACCACCAGTTCGTCGCTCACTCCCGCTCCTCGGCGTCGGCGCAGTAGCCGAGGAAGGCGCCGAGGCGCTGCGAGTAGTGGTGGTAGACGACGAGGTCGATGCCGCAGTTCGGGCAGGGCACGATGCCCCCGATCGCGACCGTGCCGGTGCTGCCGGTGTGGCAGTGCGGGCAGTAGACGACCCGCGGCTGCTCCGCGTGCGGGTCGGCGGCGGCCGTGAGCACCTCGGTGATCTCCGCCGGGATCGCCCCGGCCGCGAGCAGGTCGGCGCGGGCGCGGGCGAGCTCGGCGGCGTTCCCGACCAGCAGGAAGCGGTCGCCGGTCACGGCCGCCGCGAACACCGCGTCCGGCACCGACCCGTCCGCGCCGAGCGCGAAGTCGCCCGCCGCGCCCGCGGCGAGCACCAGCCGCCGCGCCCCGCCCGGGTCCGGCGCCGGCTCGGGCGACCAGTGCGGAACGCTGGTGGTCGCCGGATTCACGGTCACGGCGCGAAGGAGCGCAGCCCGACGTAGAACGCGAGCGCGCGGTCGGGGGTGGAGAACAGGATGCGCGAGCCCTTGGGGAAGAAGATGGCGTCGGACTCCCTGGCGATCAGCACCTGCCCGGTGTCCGGGTTCTCCAGCCGGAACTCCCCCGCGAGCACCACCTTCATCTCGTCGTACTCGTAGCGGTAGTCCAGCGGGGCGTCGGTGTGGCGCAGCTCGAAGTAGCCGGAGGCCATGGGCGAGCCGCCGGGGTTGGCGTACACGTCGTCGATGTAGCCCTCGGTCCCCGGGTACTCCGCGACCGGCATGCGGGTGAGTTTCTCGTGGAAACCGGAGGTCACCAGGAACGGGGTCATCGGGGGCTCCTGCCTGTGGAAGACTGATGCATACGATGAAACGCGAGCGAATGACAGGAAACAAGCGGCGCGTCGTTACACCTGGGTAAAAGGACATTTCCCCTGCCGGACAACGGGTTTCGGAACACTCCCGTAATCCTGCGGCTACCCGCGCGTCATCCGGGCCGCGCGCACCCGGCACTACACTGCGCGGCATGAGCAAACCCACCGTCTTCGTCACCGGCGCGGCCGCCGGCATCGGCCGGGCCACCGCGGCGCTCTTCGCGGCCCGCGGATACCTGGTCGGTGCCTACGACGTGGACGAGGTCGGGCTCTCCCGGCTCGCCGCCGAGCTGCCCGAAGGCAGCCTGCACACCGCGGTGCTCGACGTCACCGACCGGGAGCAGTGGGAGCTGCGGCTGCGCGAGTTCCACGAGCGCGCGGGGCGGCTCGACGTCCTGGTCAACAACGCCGGGCTGCTGCGCTCCGGCCCGTTCGAGGAGATCGACCTCGCGGCGCACCGCGCGCTGCTCGACGTCAATCTCAACGGGGTCGTCACCGGGACGCACGCCGCCTTCCCGTACCTGCGCGACACCGCGGGCGCGCAGGTGGTGAACCTCTGCTCGGCCTCGGCCATCTACGGCCAGCCCGAGCTGGCCACGTACGGGGCGAGCAAGTCCGCGGTGAAGAGCCTCACCGAGGCGCTCGACCTGGAGTGGCGCAAGCACGACATCCGGGTGCTGGCGATCTGGCCGCTCTTCGTCGCGACCGCCATGGTCGACGGGCTCGACATCGGCAGCACCCGCTCGCTCGGGGTCCGATTGACCTCCGACGACGTCGCCGACGGCATCTGGGCGGCCACCAGGCGGGGCACCCGGCTGCGGCCGGAGAAGGTGCACTACGAGATCGGGGTGCAGGCCAAGGTGCTGGCGACCGCGGCCAAGTACGCGCCGTCCTGGGCGGTGCGCAGGGTCAACCGGTTCTTCAGCGGCAACTGACGGCGCCACCCGGCTCTGACACAATGCCGGGCAGCGGGGCGCCGGGCCGCCCCGGCGAGGGGGCGAAGCACAGATGACGACGGCCGTCGATCGCACCGGCGCGGTGCCAGGGGCGGCTGATCCGCTGGACGAGCTGGTGCGCACCCTCGCCATCGGCGCCGCCGCCGACCAGCGGATCGGGGAGCGGCTCGGCGCGGCGGCGCGGCAGGCGCGCAGGCCGCCGGTCATCCAGATCACCGGCCGCTCCGGGGCGGGGCGCAGCACGGTCGCGGCGGCGCTGGCGCTCATCTCCGCGGTGCAGACCGGGCCGGTCGACGAGCCGGGCAGCGCCGCCCCGGTGCTCGACGGTGACATCGTGGTGTACGTGATCGCGGGCGCGCCGCTGCCCGCCGACCGGCGCGCGCTGGACGCGGTGCCCGAGCAGCGCGCCGTCGTCGTGCTGAACAAGGCCGACGCGATCGGCACCCGCTGGTCCGACGCGGTCGCGGCGGCCGAGCGCTGCGCCGCCGAGCTCGGCATCGCCACCGTCCCCGTTGTCGCGAGCCTGGCGGTGCGGACCAGGGCCGGCACCGTCTCCACCGACGACCTCGCCGCGCTGCGCGCGCTCGCCGAGCGCGACGACCCGACGCTCACCCTCGCACCCGACCTCTTCCTCGCGCCCGGCCCCGACCTCGCGGTGCGCGAGCGGCTGCTCCGCGATTGGGACCTCTACGGGGTGAACTGCGCACTCGCCGCGCTCCGGCACGATCCCCTGATCGGGACGCGGGCGCTGCTGCAGCTGCTGCACGCGGCGTCCGGGATCGACCCGCTGCACGGGCTGCTGCACAAGCGCTACGAGCAGATCGGGGCGCTGCGCGGCGGCGAGCTGCTCGACGAGATCGCCCGGCTCGCGGCGCGCGCGGTTCCGGTGGGCGGGAGCGTCGCCCGCGATCTGCTCGAGCGGCACCTCGACGGGGACGAGGCGCGCTGGCTCGGGCTGCGCGCCGGGCTGGCCTGCCCCCAGGTCGCGCACCTCGCCGCCGGTTACCCCGCGCCCGCCCCCGCCGACGCGGACGACGCCCTCGCCCGGGCCCACCGCTGGCGCGCCGTCGCCGGCGGCGACCTGCCCGCCCCCGCCCGCCGCGCCGCGCTCCGCGTGCACGCGGGCTACGTGCGCCTCTGGGAACGGCTCAGCGGTGCCGGACTCTGAGCCCACGGCCGCGTCCGGGCCGGAGCAGCGCACGGAACTTCCCCCCGAGCTGGAGGCGCTGATCGCGCGCTGGAACCCGCAGGGCATGGCGCTGCTGCGGGCGGTGCGCGGCACCGGGAGCGGCTCCAGGGTCACCCTGATCGGCCCGGACGACGCCAACACCACCGTGCTCCGCACCGAGCTGGCCCGCTTCGAGCCCCGCATCGCGCTCGCCGACCCGGTGCCCGGCATCGCCGCCTCGGTGGAGACCACCTCCCCGCGCGGCGCCGCCCCCGGCCCGGTCGCGCTCGTCCTGCTCGACGCAGGCACCGTGCTCGGCAACGACACCGTCGACCTCCTGCGCAGGCTCCGCGCCGACGGCACGCAGGTCCTGCTCGCCCTGAACGGCACGCACGCGCACCGCGACTGGCGCGCGGTCCGCGACCGCGACGAGGCGCTGCTCCGCGCCGCCGGGCTCGAACTGCCGATCCTCCCGGTCTCGGCCCGCCTCGCCGCGGCCGCCCGCGGCGGCGACCCCGCCCTGCTCGACCGCTCCGGCCTCGCCGCCCTGCACGCCGAGCTCTGCGCCGCCGCCGCGGGCGCGGGCGGCCCGGAGCGGGTCGCCGCGGTGACCACCCGGGTCCTCACCGAGACCAGGCAGCGCATCACCGACCAGGTGACCGTGCTGAGGACCGGCTCGGACCAGCTCGCCCTGCGCGCCGAGCGGACCGCGCTGATCGCGGCGCGCGACGGCGGCCGCACCACCGCCATCGCCACCCTGCGCGGCCAGCTGCACCTGGCCAGGGTTGACCTGCTCACCGAGGTCGGCGCCCGGGTCCGCGCGCTGCACACCGCCGCCCGCGCCGAGCTGGACAAGCTGGCCCGCTCCGACCTCGGCACCTACCCGGACCACCTGCAGTGGTCGGTCACCGAGCTCACGGGGGCGCTGGACGCCGCCATCGAGCAGCGCACCGCCGAGCTCGCGACCAAGGTCGACGGCGAGGGCGCGACCGTCCCGCTGCGCCGCCGCGAACCGGCGCCCCGGGTCGGCCCCGACCCGGAGCCGAGGCACCGCGGCGTCGAGGACAACCTGATGATCGCGCTCGGCGCCTCCGCCGGCGTCGGCATCGGCAGGCTCGTGGTCGCACCGTTCTCGCTGCTGCCCGCGCTGGACGCGGCCAGCGTCCCGGTCACCCTGCTGCTCGGCGCCGGCGCCGCCGCCTGGGTGGTGCGGGCGCGCGGCCAGGTGGCCGCGCGCAACCACGTCCGGCAGTGGGCGGCCGACGCGCTCGTCAACGTGAAGGCCCAGCTGGAGCAGCGGGTGGCGACCGCACTGGTGACCGCGGAGACGGCGCTCTCCGATCATGTGGTACAGGCCACAGCTGCCAGGGTGGTGGACACCGACCGCCGGGTGGCCGAACTGGAGGCCCGGATTCGCAGGTCCGCCGCCGAACGCCCAGGTCAGCTCAGTGCCTGCGAGCGCGACATCGAAAGCCTGAACCGATGGATTCCGGTTGTGAAATAGGTTTCTCCTGGGTACTCCATAGCCATCCCGATGCCGTACCGATCGTCACATCGCGTTAACCTCTTAAGCAGGAACCTGGGCGTCCGCTTCGTCCGTACACGCCGCCCGGTTGGGCGATCCGCCGATCGGTCGTAGCGGGTGCTTCACCGCCAATGGTGGCGCTCGGTGTGTTCGCGCTGGTCACGGGCCTAGGACCAGGCGGCGGAGCACCGGGTCGGCTGCCCGTCTCAGGAGAGTTTTCATGACTTCAGCGACCATTCCTGGTCTTCGTGGATCCGACGGCAAGGCGCCGACCGAACACACCGAACTGCTCGCCTGGGTGCAGGAAGTCGCAGAACTCACGCAGCCGGAGCGTGTGGTCTGGGCGGACGGTTCCGACGAAGAGTGGGATCGACTCACCACTCAGCTCGTCGAGGCAGGCACGTTCAAGCAGCTCGACCCGAAGAAGAAGCCGAACTCCTTCCTGGCGCTCTCCGATCCGTCGGACGTCGCGCGGGTGGAGTCGCGCACCTACATCTGTTCGAAGACCGCGGCCGACGCGGGCCCGACCAACAACTGGGTCGACCCGGCCGAGATGCGCGCCACCATGACCGAGCTGTACCGCGGCAGCATGCGTGGCCGCACCCTCTACGTGGTGCCGTTCTGCATGGGCCCGCTCGGCGCCGAGGACCCGAAGCTCGGCGTCGAGCTGACCGACTCCGAGTACGTCGTGGTCTCCATGCGGGTGATGACCCGGATGGGCCGCGCGGCGCTGGAGAAGCTCGGCACCGACCGGCCGTTCGTGAAGGCGCTGCACTCCGTCGGCGCCCCGCTCGCCGACGGCCAGGCCGACGTGCCGTGGCCGTGCAACGACACGAAGTACATCACGCACTTCCCGGAGGACCGGGAGATCTGGAGCTACGGCTCCGGCTACGGCGGCAACGCGCTGCTCGGCAAGAAGTGCTACTCGCTGCGCATCGCCTCGGCCATGGCGCACGACGAGGGCTGGCTCGCCGAGCACATGCTGATCCTCAAGCTGATCTCCCCGGAGAACAAGGCGTACTACATCGCGGCCGCCTTCCCGAGCGCCTGCGGCAAGACCAACCTCGCCATGATCCAGCCCACCGTCCCCGGCTGGCGGGCCGAGACCCTGGGTGACGACATCGCCTGGATGCGGTTCGGCAAGGACGGGCAGCTGTACGCGGTCAACCCGGAGTTCGGCTTCTTCGGCGTCGCGCCCGGCACCAACAAGAAGTCCAACCCGAACGCCATGGCCACGGTCGAGGCGGGCAACACCGTCTACACCAACGTCGCGCTCACCGACACCAACGACGTTTGGTGGGAGGGGCTGGAGGGCGAGCCCGACCACCTGATCGACTGGAAGGGCAACGACTGGTACCTCCGCGAGACGGAGACGCTGGCCGCACACCCCAACTCCCGCTACTGCACCCCGATGTCGCAGTGCCCGATCCTGGCGCCCGAGTGGGACGACCCGCAGGGCGTCCCGATCTCGGCGATCCTCTTCGGCGGCCGCCGCAAGACCACGGTCCCGCTGGTCACCGAGTCCTTCGACTGGCAGCACGGCGTGTTCATGGGCGCCACGCTCTCCTCCGAGCAGACCGCCGCCGCCGAGGGCAAGGTCGGCACCGTGCGCCGCGACCCGATGGCCATGCTTCCCTTCCTCGGCTATCACGTGGGCGACTACCTGAACCACTGGATCAACATCGGCAAGAACGCCGACGCCGAGAAGCTGCCGAAGATCTTCTACGTGAACTGGTTCCGCCGGGGCGCCGACGGCCGCTTCCTGTGGCCCGGATTCGGCGAGAACTCCCGCGTGCTGGAGTGGATCGTCGGCCGCATCGACGGCACCGCCGCCGCCGAGCAGACCGCCATCGGCCACGTGCCGACCGCCGGTCAGCTCGACCTGGACGGCCTCGATGTCGAGGCGGCCGATGTCGACGAGGCGCTCGCGGTGAACGCCGAGGAGTGGCGCAAGGAGATTCCGCTCATCGAGGAGTGGTTCGAGTTCGTCGGCGACAAGCTGCCGTCCGGCGTGCGCGACGAGTTCGAGGCGCTCAAGCAGCGCTTGAACTAGTACGCCTGCGAAAGCGCGGCGCCCGGAGTATTCCGGGCGCCGCGCTTTCGTTATTCCGGGAAGGGCGCGAGCCGGATGGTGGGGACGAAGCCGGTGGCCAGCAGCAGCGCGGTACGGCCCCGCGGGACGGCCGCCGCCTCGGCGCGGAGGGCCGCGATCGCCACCTTCTTCCAGTTGTGCCTTGGGTGCTCGGCGAGCACCTCGCCGAGCCAACCGCGGTCCAGTTCGGCGATCCGGGCGCCGATCACGTCCACCGCGGCGCCTGCCGAGACGAACCCGCCGGGATCGCCGGTATCCGCCGCCACGCCCGGCGTGATGTGCGCCGCCACCGCGGCGCCGACCGCGTCGGCCCGCTCCGGCGCCAGCCCGGCGCCGAGCGCGAAGGCCGCGGCCCGCTCCCCGCCGACCACCGCGAAGCACCGGTTCGCCGTCGGCGTGCCGAGGTTCAGGTCGTGCAGCAGGCAGGCGATATAGGCCACCTCGTCGTCGTAGGTGGCGTTGTCGAGCCCGGCCAGCGCCTTCCCGAACAGGTAGGTGCGGTAGGAGTGCGCGAGCACCGGTGTGCTGAGCTCGGCGCGCGCCAGCTCCTCCGCCTCCCGCGCCGCCCTCGAGTCCGGCACCCGCGCCGAGTCGGCCCGCCCCCGCCCGCGGCGCCCCGCCGCCACGGCCAGCCGCCCCGCGAGCAGCCCGGGCAGCATCCGCGCGATCTCGGCCCGCAGCCGTCTGCGCTGCGCCGCGGTCAGCGCCCCGCTGTTCGCCCTGATGACCTCGTGGTCCACGCTCATTCGACCCCTCCTCCTGTTGTCGCACTCAGTACAGCGCAGGTGCGCGGCCGGGACGAGTGGCGCGGATGCCACTGATGCGCGGATCTCTGCCGAACTGGGCGGCATGAGGCAGGTGGTCGCGCTCGCGCTGGACGGCGTCGTGACCTTCGACCTCGGCTGCGCGGTGCAGGCATTCCGGCACGGCCCCGACGCCACCGGGCAGTCCGCCGGCTTCGAGATGCGCACCTGCGGGCTGCGACCGGGCCCGGTGTGGACGCCGAACGGCTTCGATCTCAGCGTCGAACACGGACTGGCAGCGCTGGAGACGGCGGAGATCGTGGTGGTCCCCGGCATCGCGCTGCCCACCCTGACTCCACCGCCCGAGGTGCTCGACGCGCTGCGTGCGGCGGCCGCGCGCGGGGCCGTCCGGCTGCGGCCCGAGGCGCTCTACGTCGACGAGGGTACCGTGCTGAGCTCCGCGGGGCTCGACCTCTGCCTGCACCTGGTGCGCCGCGAACTCGGCGCGCAGGCCGCCGCCGACCTCGCGCGCTGGAACGTCACCCCGCCGCACCGCGAGGGCGGGCAGGCGCAGTACATCTCGGCCGCGCCGACGCCGCGCACCGAGGCCGGCGCGCTGAGCTGGGCCGCCGCGAATCCCGCCGCGGTGCCCGATGTTCCGGCGCTCGCGGCGCACGCGCTGATGAGCGAGCGCACCTTCGTCCGGCGCTTCGCCGCCCTGGTCGGCGGCACGCCGCGGCGCTGGCTCGAAGCCCAGCGGACGCTGCGGGCGCGGCAGTTGCTGGAGGCCACCGACCTGCCGGTGGAAGTCGTTGCGGCGCAGGCGGGTTTCGGCAGCGTCACCGCGCTGCGCGGCCACCTGCGCGCCGCCACCGGCAGCACGCCCGCCGCGTACCGCCGGGCGCTGCGGCGCTGACGAATTTCCGGCGCTTGTGTTTACCGGACACGTTCGAGGGGAATTCCCTGGTTGCCATGAGGTCGGGCTTCGGTGGCTTATGCTTCTCGCGTTCGACCTGGAGAAATGAATTATGGGCGCGCGGAAGGTGTCGGGACATGACCGATCTGGATACCGGTGCACTGCGTGACGTACTGCCGAGCACTCCGCTCCGGCGCGCCGCCTCCCGGCTCGATTCCGTTCTGCCCCCTGGATTCCGGGTGGAGATCGTCGACTCCGACCCGGAACCCGCGCCCGTCCTCCGGGTGGTCACCCTCGAGGACTGAGTTCGGCTACTCCGTGTAGCCGAGCGGCATGAGAACGGATTTCTGTTCGCAGAAAGAATCCAGACCTTCTGGTCCATTTTCGCGCCCGATTCCGGAATTCTTGTAGCCGCCGAAAGGCGCGCCCGGATCGAAGGCGTACCAATTGATGGCGTAGGTGCCGGTGCGCACCCGGCCCGCGATCTCGGCGCCGTGCTCGATATCGGTGGTCCACACCGAGCCGGCCAGACCGTAGGCGGAGTCGTTGGCGATGGCGACCGCCTCGTCCTCGGTCTCGTACGGGATCACCGCGAGGACCGGGCCGAAGATCTCCTCCTGCGCGATGGTCGAGGAGTTGTCGACGTCGGCGAAGATGGTCGGCTCCACGTACCAGCCGCGGTCCAGCCCCTCGGGCCGCCCGCCGCCGAGGACCAGCCGCGCGCCCTCCTTCTGCCCGATCGCGATGTAGTTCTCCACCCGGTCGCGCTGGCGCTCGGAGATGAGCGGGCCGAGCACGGTCGCGGGGTCGGTCGGGTCGCCGGTCTTCATGGCGCGCACGTTCTCCACGACCGCGTCGACCACCTCGTCGTACCGGCTGCGCGGGGCGAGGATGCGGGTCTGCGCCACGCAGCCCTGGCCGCTGTTCATCAGCCCGGCGAAGGTCAGCATGGGCACGCTCGCGGCCAGGTCGACGTCGGGCAGGACGATAGCGGCCGACTTGCCACCGAGCTCCAGCGAGACCGTCTTGAGCTGCTCGGTGGCGAGCGCGCCGAGCCTGCGGCCGACCGCGGTGCTGCCGGTGAAGGTCAGTTTGTCCACGCCGGGGTGGGTCACCAGGTACTCCGCCGCTTCCGGCTCGGCGGGCAGCACCGAGAGCACGCCGTCCGGCAGCCCGGCCTCGGTGAAGATGTCGGCGACGATATTCGCGCTGAGCGGGGTCAGCGGGGACGGCTTGAGGATGACGGCACAGCCGGCCAGCAGCGCCGGGGCCAGCTTGTTCGCGGCCAGGAAGAGCGGAACGTTCCAGGCGGTGATCGCGGCGACCACCCCGCGTGGCTCGCGCGAGACCCGCGAGGTGCCGAAGGCGCCGGTGCGCGTCTCCCGCCAGGGGAAGGTCTCGGCCAGCCCGGCGTAGGCGTCCAGCGCGGCGACGGCGGGGATCTGGTTCAGCGTCCCGCCGACCAGCGCGGTGGCGCCCATCTCGGCGGTGAGCGCGGCGAGCAGATCGCCGGAGCGTTGCTCGATCAGCCGGGCCGCCCTGGTGAGCACCGCGGCCCGCTCCGCAGGCGGGGTGTGCGGCCACGACCCGGAGTCGAAGGCGGCGCGCGCGGCCGCGACCGCTCTGTCCACATCCTCGGTGGTGACCAGGGGGACGCTGCCCACCGGCTCGACCGTGGCCGGTGAGATGACCTGGAGCCGCTCGGAACCGGCCGGAGCGGTCCATTGGCCGCCGATGAACAGGCTGTCGTAGTGCATGGGAACACGTTACATTTTCGGGTCCGGATTGTCTGTAACGTGTTCTAGTTTGCGGTTCGCACACGCTCGCGACCAGCCTGAATTCCGACCTCCCGGTTCGCTTTTCGCCAAACGCACTATTGCGTTTTGTTGCTGTTCGATGGATGCTGGTAACTGAAAGTCCGCTCGATCGAGACACAACCGAGACCGATTGGGGAGATCGCGACATGGCGGTGCACGTGATCGGACGATCGCTGATGACCAGCGACCGGACCGACCATCAGGCCAAGTCCGTCGGCACGGGAGGCTGGGTGGTCTCGTTTCTGCCCGGTCGCACCCTCACGCTGGAGCAGGCGACCGCGGCGATGCAGGCGGCCGAGGCGGTGATGGCGGTCGGCGCTCTGGCCGGTCAGGTCGGTCTCACCGCCATGGAGACGGTCGGGCTGGCGCTGCAGGAGCCGCCGTGGCCCGCCCCGGCGGCCGAGCGGGCGGCTCGCCCGGCCCGGCTGCGCGGGCTGGTCTCCGCCGTGGCCCAGCTGGCCTGACAGCCAACTCTCAGCGACCGGCCGGTCGGTCCGGTGCGATAGCCACCACGACCAGATTGCTGACGAGTAGCTCTCGGATCAGCGGGAGGCGGACCAGCCACCACGCCCAGCGCGGGTGGTAGCGCGGGAAAATCGCCTCTACCTGCGCGGGAGTCCTGGCTGCCCAGCGAAGTCCGGCGGCGGCGCCGACCGCGAAGAGGGAACGTCCGAACCGGTTCTTCGGCTCCCGGCCGTGCTTGCGCCTGTACTTGCGCGCCGCGTACTCGCCGCCGAGGTAGTGCCACGGCCCGGTCTCGTGGCCGCCGAACGGGCCGTGCCACACGGTGTAGGAGAGCACGACGAGCCCGCCGGGGCGGGTCACCCGGACCATCTCGTCGGCCATCAGCCACGGGTCGGGGACATGCTCGGCCACATTCGAGGACAGGCAGACGTCCACCGCGCCGTCCCGGAAGGGCAGCGCCATGCCGGAGCCGCGCACCGCGCCGGGCACCGAGAGCCCCGCGGCGTGCATCTCCGACGGGTCCGGCTCGACCGGGAGGTAGCGCGCGCCCGCCCGGTCGAACTCGTCGGCGAAGTAACCCGGGCCGCCGCCGACGTCGAGCACGGTGGCGCCGGTGAGGTCGCGGCCGGTGGCGTCCAGGTAGAAGTCGGCGATCAGCTCCGCGGTGTCCGTGGCAAGGCCGCCGTAGAAGACGGCGGGGTCGGACTGCT
This sequence comes from Nocardia asteroides, assembly GCF_021183625.1. Taxonomy (NCBI): domain Bacteria; kingdom Bacillati; phylum Actinomycetota; class Actinomycetes; order Mycobacteriales; family Nocardiaceae; genus Nocardia; species Nocardia asteroides. The sequence goes on along the minus strand of NZ_CP089214.1, from coordinate 3,659,590 downwards.
CGAAGCGGAAACTGCCGAGCAGCCGCAGCGAGCGGCGCAGCGTCGCGCGCCTGGCGAAACGGGGGTCGCGGGCGGTGGTCACGGCTCGGAGCACGGCGCCGAGTCTCGCACAGCGGCGCGGGGCGACCGCCCGGGAGATGTCCGGGCCGGGGCGGAGCGGGGGATATAGGGTGTAGCGAAATTCCCCGCCGACGACGACGAGAGAAGCTCCATCGTGCGCGAAGTGCTCCTGCTCTGCTGGCGCGACACCGGGCACCCGCAGGGCGGCGGCAGCGAGCGGTACCTGGAGCGGGTCGGGGCAAGGCTGGCGGCACAGGGTGTCAGGGTCACGCTGCGCACCGCCGGGTATCCGGGGGCGGCGCGCCGGGAGCGGATCGACGGCATCGAGATCAGCCGCGGCGGCGGCCCCTACACCGTCTACCCGCGGGCACTGGCCGCCATCCTGCTCGGCCGGATCGGGCTCGGCCCGCTGCGCGGGCTGCGGCCGGACGCGGTGATCGACACCCAGAACGGCATCCCCTTCTTCGCCGCGCTCGCCGCGGGCGCGCCCGCCGTCGTGCTCGTGCACCACGGGCACCGCGAGCAGTGGCCGGTGGCGGGCACCCTGGTCGGCCGGGTCGGCTGGTGGATCGAGTCCTGGCTCTCGCCGCGCGTGCACCGGCGCAACCAGTACCTGACCGTCTCGCTGCCGTCGGCCGAGGAGCTCGCCACGCTCGGCGTGCAGCGCGAGCGGATCGCCGTCGTGCGCAACGGCGCCGAGCCGGTCCCCGCCGGGGTGCGCCCCGGCGACCGGGAGACCCGCGCCGCCGCGCCCCGGCTGGTCGTGCTCTCCCGGCTGGTGCCGCACAAGCAGATCGAGGACGCGCTGGCCGCCACCGCCGCGCTGCGCACCCGCTTCCCCGGGCTGCGGCTCGACGTCGTCGGCGGCGGCTGGTGGGCGGAGAACCTGCGGGCGTACGCGCGCGAACTCGCCATCGACGACGCGGTGACCTTCCACGGCCACGTGGACGAGGAGCGCAAGCACGAGCTGCTCGGCCGCGCCTGGGTGCAGCTGCTCCCCTCGCGCAAGGAGGGCTGGGGGCTCGCCGTCATCGAGGCGGCGCAGCACGGGGTGCCGACCATCGGGTACCGCAGTTCGCGCGGGCTCACCGACTCCATTGTCGACGGGGTGACCGGGGTGCTCGTCGACGACGCCGAGCAGCTCGCCGAGGCCGCCGCCGAGCTGCTCGCCGACGGGTCCGGGCGGGCCGTCATGGGGGAGAAGGCGCGGGCGCGGGCGCGGGAGTTCTCCTGGGAGCAGACCGGGGACGGGGTGCACGCGGTGCTCGCCGCCGCGGCGCGGGGCGGGTACGTCAGCGGGTTGATCGCGGCGCCGGAGAGTTCCGAGCTCGGCTGAGCAGGGCCGCTGCCGCGCCGCCGCCGATCAGGAGGGCGGCCCAGAGCAGGTGGGTGGCGCCCGCGATGCGGCGGGCGTTCGGGGAGGGGCGGTCGGTGACGACGGGGTCGGGGACCAGGTAGAGGGTGAGGTCGGCGTCGGCGTAGACCGGGGCGCCGAGCTGCTCGAGCGTGCGGGCGGACGCGCCGAGCGGGCCGGGGGTGCGGTGCTCGACCAGTACCCAGCCGACGCCGGAACCGGCGATCTCCGCGGCGGGCGCACCGGCGAGCAGCGCCCGCTCCACCCGCGCCGCGCGCCGCCCCTCGCCGGCGACGGTGCCGCCGCGCACCGGGAGCTCGCCGGTCTGCAGCACGTCGGCCGGGAGCAGGCGAGGGGCGGGGTCGAGCACCGGCGCCTCACCTGACCACGGGAAACGGCGGAACATGCCGCCGGGCAGCACCGCGATATCGCCGGGGTGGCCCGCCGAGTCGACGGCGGCGGCCGCCCGCGCCCACCCGGCCGGGTAGTGCACCGGGCGCAGCGCCCCGCTCGCACCGAACGCCAGATCGGCGAGCGGCAGCGTGAGCAGGGCGATCAGCACCGCGGCGACGGCGGCCTGCGCCCGCCGGGCGATCGCCATCGCGCCCGCGGCGGCCGCGAGGGTGTAGCCGGGGACGGCCAGCGCGACGTACTTCTGGGTGTCGCGGAGGAGCCCGGCGCCGGGGATCGCCGCCACCAACTGCTCGCCGACGGCAAGGCCGAGCGCGGTCGCGCCGAGCGCGGGCAGCACGACCGCGGCCACCGCGACCCCGGCGAGGGTGCGGCGCAGCACCGTCTCGTCCGGCGGCCCGGCGGCGAGCAGGCGGCGCAGCCCGAACAGGACCAGCAGGAGCAGCAGCGCGGTGCCGATCAGGGCGAGCGGGCCGGTGCGGGTGCTGGGGACGGCGTCGGCATTCCAGATGCCGCCGAGTCCGGCCAGCGCGCCGAGCGTGCCGAGCCACGGCTCCGCGCGGGCGGCGAAGGCGGCGATCCCCGCGGGGTCCGAGTGCTCGCCCGCGGAGCCGGAGAGCGCCGCCGCCACCAGCCACGGCGCGGCGGTGCCGAGCCAGAGCAGGGCCGTGCCCGGGATCCGGCGTAATCCGACGGTGAGCAGGGCGAGCACCCCGGCCAGCAGGGCGCCGGTCGGGGTGAGGCCCGCCGCCGCCAGGCACAGGGCGAGCGCGGCCCAGGCGGCGAGCCGGGCCCGGCCGGTGACGTGCGGGTCGCGCAGGCGCAGGGCGGCGAGGACCGTCCAGGGCAGGGCGGCGTAGCCGGTGAGCAGGCTCCAGTGGCCCTGCAGCAGGCGCTCGGCCACGTACGGGTTCCAGATCGCCACCGTCACCGCGACCAGCTGCGCGGACAGCGGCGCATCCAGCAGGCGGCGCGCCAGCACGGCGGCGCCGAGCCCCGCGCCGCACAGCGCGAGCAGTAGCACGGCCTGCACCACCAGCCCGCCGTCGAGCGTGGTGGAGAGCACCGCGAGCGCCGCGTCCTGCGGGACCGCGCGCGGGGCCGCGTCGCCGAGGCCGAGCGCGGCGTCGGTCAGGTACGAGCGCGGGGTGCTCACGGCATCGCGCAGCAGGAGGTGGCCGGGGGCAAGCAGTGGCGCGAGGATCAGCAGGGTCAGCACGGCGCTGTAGGCCGGAACCACCGCGGCGCTCAGCCGGGCGACAGCTGGTGCGCCTTCCGGCCCTGACTCGCTCACGGCGGATCACCCTACGGTCCCGCGCCGGGCCGGGGCGCCACGGGCCGCGGGGCGGGTGCGACGATGGGGCCCGTGTCCGATGCGCGTCGTCCTCCCCTGGTGGCGGAGCTGACGTTGGTGACCGCGGGCGCCATGATCGCCAATGCGGCGGGGTACCTGCTGCAGCTGCTGGCCGGGCGGTGGCTCGGGGCGGCGGGGTACAGCGAGTTCGCCAGCCTGCTCGCGGTGCAGCTGCTCTGCGCGGTGCCCGCGCTCGCCCTGCAGAACGTGATCGCGCGGGAACTCGTGCGGGGTGCGCCGGTCGCCGCGCTGCGCGCCACCCGCACCCGGTGCGCCGTCATCGTGGCGGCGCTGGCCGCGCTGCTGGTCCCGGTGGTGTCGGTGGCACTCGATATCGGCGCGCTCGCCTGCGCTGCGGCGCTGGTCGCCGCGCCCGCGCTGGTCCTGGTCTCGGGGGAGCAGGGGATCCTGCAGGGGCAGCGGCGGTTCCGCGCGCTCGCGGTCGTGCTCGGCTGCACCGGCATCGCGCGGGTCGTCCCCGCGCTCACGGTCCTCGCCGTCGGCGCGGGCGCCGCGGCCGCCCTCGCCGCCGCCGCCGTCGGCCTCGCCGCCGCGGCGGCCTACGCCCGCTACACAGCCGGAACCCGGGCCGACGTGCCCGATGCGGCGCGGGCCGGATCCGCGAGCTCCGCGGCGGGCGCCGCCGACGGCATCCCGGCCGCCGGTTCCGGCGCGCGAACCACCGTCCGTGACCACACGGCGGGGGTGACCGCGGTACTGCGGGCGGCACAGCTGCAGGCGGCGCTCATGGCGCTCTCCTCGGCGGACCTGATCCTGGCGCGCATCGTGCTGGACGAGGCGGACGCGGGCCGGTACGCGCTCGGCACCATCGCGACGAAGATCGCCTTCTGGCTGCCGCAGGCGGTCGGCGTGGTGCTGTACCCGCGGATGGCGCAGCCCGCGCAGTCGGCGCGCGCGATCAGGGACGCGCTGGCGGTGCTCTCCGGGATCGGCGTCGCCGCGGTGGCGGGCGCCGCGCTCGCGGCGCCGCTCGCCCCGCTCTTCGCCGGTGCCGACTACGCGCCGGTGCAGAACCTGCTCTGGCTCTTCGCGCTGCACGGCGCGATCCTCGCGGTGCTGCAGGGCGCCCTGCTCTCCGCCATCGCGGTCGACCGCACCGCCCCGGCCGCGCTCACCTGGATCGGGCTCGCCGTCGAGGTGACGCTCATGGCGACGCTCGCGCACTCGGTGCCCGCGCTGGTCACCGTGGCCGCCTGCACCGCGACGGTGACGACGGCCCTGGTCGCGGCGGTCGTCCTGCGCACCGCCGCCCAGCGCGCCACCGTCTGAGGTGTCGGTGCCTCGGCGCACACTGTGCCGATGGCGTACGACGAGAAACTCGCCGACCGGGTTCGCGCGCTCCTGGAGCCGGGTCCGTTCACCGAGAAGAAGATGTTCGGCGGCCTCGCCTTCCTGATCCGCGGCCACATGGCGGTCGCGGTGAGCGGAAAGGGCGGGCTCATGGTCCGGGTCGACCCGGACGAGGGCGGGCGGCTGCTCGACGGCACCGCGGTGACCCCCATGGTCATGGCGGGCCGGGAACTGGACGGCTGGCTGCGGGTCACCGCAGCCGCCGTCACCGACGACGCGGCCCTGCGTGCCTGGGTCGCGCGCGGCGCCGGCTTCGTCGCCACCCTCCCCGCGAAATGAGGAAGACCCCCGGTGCGCGCACCGGGGGCCTTTCTACCGCGACCTCAGGGCCGCTTGTTGATGTCGATCCGCTCGGTCGGAGCGTCCGGGTTGCCGCGCGGCCTGCCCGCGGTCGGCGGCGCGGTCGACGGGCCGGAGCCACCGAAGGGCGCGGCGCGCTGCACCGCGGGCTGGGCGCTACCGCCGCTGCGCAGGCCGAGCAGCACGCCGATGATCAGCGCGAGCACGCCGAGCACGCCGAAGACGATCGGCAGGATCCGCCCGTACAGCGAGAGCCGGTCGATGTTGTCCTTGGCCACCGCGAGCTGCGACTCGACCGTGTTCTCGTCGAACACCACGTGCGACTTGAGCGCCGTCACCTCGGGCTTGTCGCCGGTGCGGCCGTAGAAGATGTTCAGCGCCTCGCCGCCCTTGACCACGGTGCCGGTCTGCGGCTCCACCCACACGTCGCGGGTGTTGCTGTACCAGCGGAACATGGTCACCGGGGTGTCGCCGCCCTCGACGCCCCACTTGGCGGCGGGCAGGGTCAGCCGGTTGGTCGGCGCCGCGACCACCTCGTTCAGGTTGGTCGGCGCGACGACCTGCTGGAAGTGGTAGACCTTGGTGTTGTTGATCTCGGTCTCCTCGATGAAGTTCATGTCGGAGGTCTTGCGCGCGTTGAGATCGAAGTACGGGTAGGTCTTCTTCTCGGTGCCGATCGGGAACCGGTACTGCAGGCCGACGTGCTGCACCGGGTCGGCGATGCTCTCGCCGTCCTTGGTGGTGGTCACGGCGATCGAGCCGTTCGGCTCGGTGCTCACCGGCTCACCGGTGGTGCGGTCGATGGTGACGCGGTCGACGGTCGCGGTGAGCAGGCCGGTGTCGCCCTGCTTGTCGATCCGCCGCAGCGTCTGGCCCGCCTGCACCGTCATCTCGTCGGCGTTCGACGGGTCCTCGACGGTCAGGAAGCGCTGCGAGATCAGCGGAACGTTGCTGTCCACCTTGGCCGATCCCTCGGGCGCGGTGAGCGACTTGGAGTCGAGCACCAGGCTCTCCTCGCCCTCCTGGCTCGCCGCGATCGTGGTGATCTCCAGGTCGAGGGGAGTCTTGGCGACCTTGCCGACCGTGTAGGTCGGGATCAGCAGCGCCGCGACGATCAGCAACGCACCGAGACCCACGAGCAGGCAGGCCACCGTCCTTCGGGTTCCGGCACTCAGTGCCATGCAACTCTCCTCGTCGTAGAACAGCGTTCCGGCGAGCAGCGGGGCGGGCCGCGTTGCTCGTGAGCCCAGACACTAACAGCCCGATGTCTTACCATGCGGTGCCGAGCCCGGATTGGACGGATAAAACGTAATCGGGACTAATCAGGCGAGGCTGCCGCCGTCCCGAGTGCCCGCGGCCGGGCAGACTGGAGTGCCGTGACCGCCACCGCCCGCACCGATCCGGCCCCCGCCGCCGCCGCTCCGGCGCCGGTGCGGGCGCGGTCCTTCGTACCGGCCCTGGATGGAATGCGCGGCCTCGCGGCGCTCGGCGTGCTGGTGACGCACGTGGCATTCCAGACCGCGACCACCGCGATTCCGGTGGTCGGGCCGATTCTCGCGCGCTTCGACATGGCGGTCGCGCTCTTCTTCGGGCTCTCCGGCTTCCTGCTCTGGCGCCCGCACGCCGCGGCCGCGCGCGGGCACGGCCCCGCGCCCTCGGCCGGGTACTACTTCCGGCACCGCGCGGCGCGGATCCTGCCCGCCTACTGGGTGGTGGTCGCGCTGGTGCTGGTGCTGCTGCCGAACGCGGCGGCCACCGCCGGGTTGCGGGTGTGGGTCTCCAACCTGTTGCTGCTGCAGGTGTTCGTCCCCTTGACACTCACCGACGGGCTGACCCAGATGTGGAGCCTCTCGGTGGAGGTGGCCTTCTATCTGGTGCTGCCGCTGCTCGCGCTCGCGGTGGTCCGGCTGCGGGGCGCGGCGGCTCGGTGGCGCATCCCGGCCGTGCTCGCGCTCGGCGCGGTGACGCTGGGCTGGAACTTCCTCCCGGTGCCGACCCCGGACGCCATCAACGCCGACAACTGGCTGCCCGGCTACCTGCCCTGGTTCGCCGTGGGGATGCTGCTGGCCGAGCTGGTCTTCGTCGTCCAGCCGGGTTCGCGCTGGGATCGATTCGCCGGGCGCAGGCGCTGGATGTGGACGCTGGCGCTGCTCGCCTTCCTGCTCTCGGCCACCGAGATCGCGGGCCCGGCCGGCCTCGTGCACGCCGAACCCTGGCAGTACGTGGCGAAGATGGCGCTCGGGTCGCTGATCGGCTTCGGGCTGCTCGCGCCGCTGGTCCTGCGCGATCAGCCGCGCCCGCTGCTCTCCTCGCCGGTAGCGCTGACGGTCGGGCGCTGGTCCTACGGCATCTTCATCTGGCACCTGGCGGTGCTGTGGGTGATCTTCCCGGTCTTCGGCATCCTGCCGTTCAGCGGCGGTTTCCCGAAGGTTCTGCTGCTCACCGTCGTGTTCACGCTGCCGGTGGCCGCGGCGAGCTACGCGCTGGTCGAGGCGCCGTGCCAGCGCTTCGCCAGGCGTTTCGACCGGCCGAAACCCTGACGCTCGACGTCGAGCAGGTGGTGCCGCAGCTCGTGCGCGGTGTGCAGCGCGAGCCAGTCGAGTGAGCGCTCCGCGCGCTCGGGGTAGGTGTAGACGAGCCGCCGCTCCCGGTCGGCCGGGCCGAGCCGGTCGTAGGCGTGCGTGAAGAGCGCGGCGGCGTCGGCCAATTGGCGCGCTATATCAATCGGGATCTGGTCGGCGTAGCCGTCGTGCTCGGCTCGCTCGTCCCGGCCCATGGGCTCCGCGACCGGGGTGTCGCCGCGCCGCGCCGCGAGCAGCCGCTCGCGCTGCACCAGCAGGACGTCGCGGAGGTGGCAGCCGTACTCCAGCGCGGACCAGGTCTCCGGCGCCGGGCGGCGGCGAAGGGCGGCCGGGTCGGCCGTGGTCTGGATGTCGACGTGCTCGGCGGCGAGGGCGCGGATGGTCGCGGAGACCGTCGGCAGATTGGCGTCGTCGTACTCGAAACCGCACTCGGCGCAGCGTTCCATGCGGTCAGGCTAGTGGCGGGGCTTGCGCTCGGGGAGTGCGGCGAGGCCGAGCGCGATCACCGCGAGCACGGCGGGGAGCTGGGTCAGGAGGGCTCCGCCGACGTAGCCGTCGGGGTGCCGCCAGGGGCCGGTGGAGAGCGCGGCGGCGGCGAGGAGGACGCCGGTGCCCGCGATCACGGGGAGTGCGCGGCCGGGCTCGATGCCGCGGCGGTGCATGACCTCGAGGGCGGCCGAGCCCGCGGCGGCGAGGGCGAGCGCGACCGGGCCCGCGATCAGGCCGGTGACCGTGAGAACGCCGATTCCGGCGGCGATCCGGGAGCGGTACGGGCGGCAGGGTGGTTCCGGGGCGGCGGTGGTGCCGCGGCGGGGGATGGCCAGCAGGAAGAGCGGGATGAGCAGGAGCAGGCCGCCGAAGATGCCGAGGCGGTACCAGCGGTCGACCGGGAAGGAGACGGTGACCGGGCCGGTCGCGCCGGGCGGGAGCAGCCAGCCCTGCTGCCAGCCGTCGACCACGATCGGGCGCAGCGCGGTGCCGTCGGGGGTGTGCGCTTCCCAGCCGACGTTGGTGCTCAGGGGGAGGACGAGGAGGCGGGTGCCGTCACCGGGGGTGGCCGGGGGCGGGTCGGTGCGGTCCAGGCGCAGGCGGTCGACGGTGAAGAGGGCCGTCGGGGCGACGTTGACCTCGGTCGCACCCTCGGCGAGCAGGACGGTGTCCGCTGCGGGCGCCGAGACTTCCGCACCATCGGGCCCCGTTTCGTCCCCGGCCCCCGCGCCGGACTCATTCGGCGCGGCGCCGGGCTCCCCGGCGGTGTTCGTGTCGTCCGGCGCGGCGCCGGGCTCGACGGCGGTGTTCGTCTCGTCCGCCGCGGCGCCGGAGCCGCCGCAGACCTCCGCGGGAACCGGTGCGCCCGAGCGCAACTCCGCCGCGGTCGCGGTGACCGAGGTCCGCAGGGTGCGGCCGCCGACCGCGATTACCGGGCCCAGCTCGCAGGGGACCGTGACGAGCCGGTCGGGCGGGGCGGGGGCCGGGTAGCCGGGGCCGAGCACGGTCACCTCGGCCAGCCCGGGCGGCTGGGCGAGGGTGAAGCCGAGCGCGGTGCGGTCGAGGACCGTGCGCCAGGCGGTGATGCTCAGCTCGATCCGGTCGGTGACCGTGGGGAACAGCTCGATCCGGCTCGGCTCGGCCCGCTCCTCCCCGTCGCCGGGCAGCGAGCGCACCTGCGGCCCGTTGCCGAGGTTCACCGTGACCGAGGTGGGCGCGGCGGGCAGCCCGCCGAGCGACGGCGTGAGGTCGAGCCCGGTGACCAGCGCGGGCTCCGGCAGTTCGATGGTGAGGGTGGGCGGCCCGTCGGGGCTGTCCCGCACAGTGTTCTCCGGCGCGGTCCAGCTGGTCCGCGGGTCGCCGTCGGTAGCGGCGAAGGCGGAGCCGCGCAGGTCGCCGACGTCGCCGCTGCCGCGCGCGACCGGGCGGGCCGGGTCGGTGAGCAGCGCCTCCAGCTCCGGGCTCTGCCTGGTGCGCACGGTGAGCCGGGGCACCACCTCGGTCGGCTCCGGCACCGCGAGGGTGCGCTGGAAGGCGCCGGGCTCCTCCGGCGCGAGCGCGAGCCCCTTGTGGCAGCGGATCCGGTCCGGCGCGTCGAAACAGGCGCTGCGGCCGGGGAATTCCTGGCCGAGGTCCCACGCGGCGGGCGTGCCGGAGACCGGGGGCAGCGCGACGGTGTGCCGGATCGGCACCCGGACCGGCGCGTCCCGCGCGGAGTAGTCGTCGAGCGCGATCTCGCCGATCCCGAACTGCCCGCCGCGGGTGCCACCCTCGGTCCGGATCGCGGTAACGCTGACCCAGTCGGTGCTGCCCGGCGGCAGCGAAACCGACACCGGCGCACCGGGTTCGGTGATCCGCGCGGAGACGCTGCCGCGCTCGGTGCGCACCTCGATCCATTTCACCGGGTCGCCGAGCGCGGCCGGGGTTGTGGTCACCCGGAGCTGCCCCGCGCTGATCGGCCGATCCAGCTCCAGCCGCAGCCACTGGCCGAGCGCGTACTCGCCGCCATTGCTGAGCCAGGCGGTCGACGGGTCGCCGTCGACCGCCGCGGCAGTGGAGCTGCCCGGCGCGGCGCCGCCGATCTGGGTGGCGTCCGCCGCCGAACTGGACGCCGTGACGGTGGCGCCGCTCCACGCGCCCTCGACCGGGGCCGCGCCCGGCACCGGGTAGTCCGGCACCAGGTTGTGCGTGCGGCGCGCGTCGTCCGGGGCGCGGACGGCGGAGTTGTGGTTGTCCACTCGGCCGAAGTCGGTCTCCCTGGCCACGGGGGTGTCGGTGACGGTGACCGGCCCGGCGGGCAGCCCGGCCGCGGCGGCGTCGGCGGCGAGCAGCGCCGGGATCGGGGCGCCCGGGTCGCGGCGCAGCCGCTCCAGTACCTCGGGGCCGCCCTGCACCACCGGGATGTCGGCGAGCGCGACGCTGTACGCACCGGGGAACGAATCCGGTGCCCCGACACCGGATTCGACCTGCTCGGGGGCTCCGATGCCTGGCGTCTGCACCTGGTAGACCTCGATCGCCGGGTACCCCGGGAGCAGGTCGCCGTCGACCACCAGCCCCTCCGCGATGGCGGTGGCCGCGATCGCGGGGCCGAACTCGGCCACCTTGCGCAGCCCGGGCGAGCCGTCCAGCGCGCGGTGCGCCAGCATCGGCCGGGTGGAGCGGGAGGTCTCCGGGTCCAGATCGTTGCGCAGCACCAGCACCCCGATGCCCTGCGCCGCCAGCGTCGGCGCCAGCCCGGTCGACGGGCGGCCGTCGGCGATCAGCCGCTGCACCGAGTCCATGGCGCGGATGGTGCCCGGCGGGTTCAGCGGGACCGAATCGCGCACCGCCCACGGCGTCGACGCCAGCGCCTGCAGCGGCTCGTCCCTGGTCAGCCCCCACACCTGGCTGCCGAACGGCGCGCCGGGAACGACCAGCGCCCTGGTGTCGGCGGCATTGGCGGCGAGCCACTCGGCGGTCTCGAGCCAGTACGGCGGCACGGCCTCGTAGGCGCCGCGCGGGGCCAGCTTGCCGGTCCAGGCCAGGGAGGTGGAGAGCGCGATGGCGGCGAGCACCAGCGCGGCCACCGCGACCCGGCGGTCCCGCTCCGGGTGCGCCCACGCGCCGCGCCAGGTGCGCAGCGGCACCGATGCGGGCAGCGGAATCCGGGCGAAGAGGTGCGCGAGGCCGAGCACGAGCGGGAGCCGGATGAGCGGCTCCAGCTTGTGCACGTTGCGCAGCGGGGCGCCGCCGGAGTCGAGGAAGACCCGGATCGGCTCGGCGAACGGGCCGCCCATGACGCCGAGGTAGCCCGCGCAGATCCCGGCCAGGCCGGCGAAGAGGATCAGGGTGAGCCTGCCCCGGTGCGGCATGGAGCGCAGCGCGAGCCCGGCGATGCCTGCGGCGGCGATCAGCCCGGTGGCGAGTACCGCGGCGGGCTGGGTCACCAGCACCGCGCCCGCGATCCGCTCCGGCGAGACGAACGGGGTCCAGCTGTCGGTGCCGCGCAGCACCTCGGCGAGTGAGGCCCACTGCGTGGTGACGCCGGAGGACTCGATGTAGTCCAGGAAAGGCGGGCTCACCCGGCCCAGCAGCAGCAGCGGGACCGCCCACCAGAAGGTGGCGAGCACGAGCAGCGGAACCCAGGCCGCGGTGAAGCGGAGCCAGCGGCGGTCCGGGCGGTAGGAGGCCCACCAGAGCAGGGCGGGCAGGAACGCGGCGACCGTCGCGACGGCGTTCACCGAGCCCATCAGCGCGAGTGCCAGCGCGCTGCCCGCGGGGGAGGCGGCGCCGCCTGCCCGGCGGCGGGCCGCCGCGACGCCGAGCGCGGCGGGGGCGAGCAGGACCCAGGGAGCGAGCATCATGGGCAGCGTCTCGGAGGAGATGGAGCCGAGCGTTGTCAGCACCCGCGGGCTCAGCGCGAAGGCCACCGCCGCGACGACCCGCGATCCGCGGCTGCCGATGCCGAGCGTCTGGCAGAGCCGGACCACGCCCCAGAACCCGGCGAGCAGCAGCAGCGCCCACCAGATCCGCTGGGTGACCCAGGCGGGCAGCCCGAGCAGGTGCCCGGCCGAGAAGAAGGAGCCGTGCGGGAAGAAGTAGCCGTAGGCCTGGTTCTGCACCTGGCCCATCGGGGCCTGGCTGCTCCACAGGTGCGCGGCCCGGTCGAGGAAGCCGAGCGGATTCTGCGCGAGGTCGTACTTGGTGTCGGCGACGGTGCGGCCGGGGGTCTGCAGGAAGGAGAGCAGGAACGCCGCGACGACGGTGCCGAGGAACCAGCGCCCGCCTAGCGGCGCGGTGTCGTCATCGGCACCGGCGGCGGGTGGCGCGCTGGTGCCGACGACGGGTGGAGCCGAGGTCAGCGGCTGCCGTACTCGACGTTGTTGAGCAGCGAGGAATCGGCGTCACCGCTGCGGTCGATCTCCGGCCGCGAGTTCTGCTGCGCCGCGGCGGTGATGACGAAGACCGCGATCGCGCCGATGATGGCGCCCGCGACCGCACTCACGAGACCGGGAACGGCAAAGGACTTCATCGCGGTACTCCAATACGGAAGGGGCAGGCACGTGTTCCGGGCCAACCTAGCAGCCCGTGACGTTCGCGCGGGGATACGGGCCGCTTTTGCTCACGTTCGGCCTGCGGGCACCGGGCAGTCCAGCGCGCCGAGCAGGGTGCGCAGTTTCGCGGTGGTCTCGTCCAGTTCGCTGCGCGGGTCGGAACCGGCGACGATGCCGCCGCCCGCGAAGGCGCGCAGCGTGTGCCCGTCGGCCGCGATCTCCGCGCTGCGGATCGCGACCACCCACTCCCCGTCCCCGTCCGGCGTGCACCAGCCGACCGCGCCGCCGTAGAACCCGCGATCCTCCTCGGCGTCGACCACCCGGTCCAGCGCGGCGAGCGTCGGGGTGCCGCAGACGGCGGGGGTCGGGTGCAGCAGCACCGCGAGCTCGAGCGCGCTCGGCGCCGGGTCGGCGAGCGTGCCGTCGATCGGCGAGGCCAGGTGCCAGACCGCGTCGGTGCGCACCAGCTCCGGCCGCTCCGGGATGCGCAGCGTCCGGCAGACGGGCGCGAGCCGCTCCCGGATCCACTCCACCACGTAGGCGTGCTCCGCCAGGTTCTTGGCGTCGGCCCGCAGCTCCTCCGCCCGCTGCGCGTCGGCCACCGGGTCGGCGAGCCGGGGCACCGTGCCCGCCAGCGGCCGCAGCGAGACGACCCCGCCGCGCCGCGCCACCAGCACCTCCGGCGACGCCCCGACCACCGCGTCCCCCGGCCGCCCCGCCACCGCGAGATCCGCGACGAAGACGTGCGCGCCCGGATGTCGCTGCCGCAGCCGCGCCGCCACGTCCTGCGGGTCGATCCGCCGCGCTTCGGTGCCGACCAGCACCGAGCGCGCGGCCACCACCTTGCGCAGCGGGTCGGCCGGGTCGCCGATCTGCTCGACCAGCTTGGTCACCCGCGCGATGTGCTCGTCCGGCGACGGCAGCTCGGCCACTACCCGCAGCGGGGGCAGCGTCACCGCGGCGACCGGGCCGGGCGCGCTCCGCTCCAGCCGCTCCGGCACGATCAGCGCCGCGGGCCTGCGCGGGTCGAAGGGCAGCGCGCCGACCACCGGGTCACCGCCGCGCAGCGCCGCCGCGGCCGCCGCCGGATCGGTGAATCCCGCGCGCGTCCCGTACGCGCGCAGCACCTCGGCCGGAGTGGCGAGCAGGAACGATGTCATAGCTCCGACCTTAGAACGGCCGGAACGGGTCACCGCCCCGGTGGGACCAGCAACACAGGCCGGTGGCAGTGCTTGAGCACGGCGTCGGCGACGCTGCTGCGCAGCAGCGCGCGCAGCCCGGTGGAGCCGCGGGTGCCCGCCACGATGATGTCGACGTCGAGCTCGTCGGCGCACTCGACGATGGCGTTCCAGATGGTGGTGCTCGACTCCTCGGTGCGCGCCTCGGCATTGAGCCCGGCGAGCCGGGCCAGGTGCAGCCCCTCGGCGTTGACCGCCCGCGCGTCCTGGTAGGCGATGTCCTCGATCTCGTCCTCCGGCACCCACTCCGGCTGCATGACGCCGGAGAGCCCGGAGAGCCGGGCGGCCTGGCGCACCATCGGCTCCCACGCGGTGAGCACGACCGCCTTCTCGGCGCTGAGGAAGCGGCCGGCGTAGGTGATGGCGCGCTTGGCGTTGTCGGAACCGTCGTAGGCGATGAGCATTCGATCGCAGGGCACGGCGACCTCCCGAGGGTTGTGTGACCCAGATTACATCGCCCCGCGGCGTGGGAGGGGCCGACCGGGAGACACTCGGTCGCTACCGCAGCGCGTCGGCGGGCGTGAGCTGCCGGTAGAACGCCAGGTGCGCGGCTGCGGCGGCGGCCCAGTCGTAGCCGCGGGCCAGCGCGCGCCCCGCTTCCCGGCGCTCCGGCGACGGCTCCCGCGCCTGCCCCAGCAGCACCGCCGCCTCGGCGACATCCCGCGCGTAGGTGACGGCATCGCCGAAGACCTCGCGCAGCACCGGCAACTCCCTCGACACCACCGGGACCCCGGCTGCGAGCGCCTCCATCGCCGCCAGCCCGAAACCCTCCTTGGTGGAGAGGAACCCGAGCACCTCGGCCCCGGCCACCAAGCCGGGCAGCTCGTCGTGCGGCACCGGGCCGAGTACCAGCGGCTCGACCCCGAGTTCGGCGGCGCGCCGGTCGAACTCGGCCCGGTACGCGCGGTAGTCGAAGAGCGTCTCGCCCCCGGCGAACACCAGCCGCGGGCCCGCGGGCAGCCGGGCGAATGCCTCCAGCAGGTCGATACTGCCCTTGCGCGGCTCGATCCCGCCGACCGCGAGCACGTAGCGCCCGAGCCGCCGGTCCGGCGCCGCCGCCGCGAACCGCTCGTACTCGACGCCGTTCGGGATCACCGTCGGCGTGAACCCCCACCCCGCGCGCACCTCGTCGGCGACCGCGCGGGAGACGCAGATCCGCGCGTACGGCTCGACCACCGCGCGCTCGTGGCAGCGCACCAGCTCCGGCGTGCTGAAGGTGTCCAGGTGGTGGATGGTGCGCACGCAGCGGCCGACGGCGTTGGCGCTGATGCAGTCCTGGGCGTGCACGATGTCGTACCCGGCCGGGTCGAAGGCGGCGCGCAGCACCTCGATCGAGCGCAGGATCCGCGGCCCGACCCCCTCGCCATCGCGCGCGGCGAACGGCACCACCTCGACCCGCACCCCCGCCCGCACCGGCCGGAAGAACCCCTGGTCACCGCCGCGCCCGAGGGTCCAGAGCGTGACCTCGGCCCCGGCGTCGGCCAGCGCCTCGGCCAGATTCAGGGTGTGCACGACGCCGCCGCGCGGCTTGGTCGAGTAGGTGAGCAGCGCGACCCGCATCAGAAGGCCTTCTCCCTGAGCAGGTTCGGGTAGCTGCCGACCCGCCGCTCGGCCAGGTGGTGCAGCACCCGGCGGGACCGCTCGACCTCGCCCGCCACGTCGATGTCGGCCACCGCGAGCCCGCCCTTGGACCAGGTCTTGGCCAGCACGTCGCCGCCGGGGCCGACCACCTTGGCCTGCCCGAGGAACCGCAGGTTCCCGGTGACCCCGGTCTGGTTCGACGACACCAGCACCACCTGGTTCTCCGCCGCCCGCGCCTGGTCGTACAGGTCGAAGAGCCGGGCCTGGCGATCGTTCGGCAATCGGGAGGCCCGATCGGTGACACTGGCCGGCCAGGCGGAGAGCGCGGCGATCACCTGGGCCCCGTCCAGCGCCAGTGTGCGCGCCGCCTCCGGGAAGGTCTTGTCGTAGTCGATGAGCATGCCCATCCGGCCGACCGGGGTGTCGAAGGCGTGGAAGCCGTCCCCGGGGGCGTAGGCCAGGTGCTCGCCCGCGGGCTGGTGCACCTTGCGGTGCCTGCCGAGGATGCCGTCCCCGGTCAGGCAGACGGCGGCGTTGTACCTGCGCTCGCCGTCGCGCTCGGCGTAGCCGACGCAGATCGTCATGTGCCGCGCCATCTCCCTGACCCGGCGCAGCTCGGGGCCGTCCGGGTCGATCGCCTCGGGGCCGGTCGCCGGGTCGGGGTTGCGCAGGTCGCCGATGTAGCCGCCGAGCGTGGCGTCCGGCAGAACGAGCAGCTCGACGCGCTGGGCGTGCAGCCGCTCGACGATGCCGTCCAGTTTCTCCAGCGCGCGGCCGATGTCGGCGCCGAAGTGCCCGGCGAGCGCGGCGATCCTGGTGGTCGGCATCGCCGCCCCTCAGGCCGCGACGGTGGCGGTCGCCGCCGCCGCGATCCGCTCGGCCAGGTACTCGGCGTCCCGCGCGATCGCCGCGAACCGCCCCGAGCCCCAGGTGTGCAGCCAGGGCAGCCCGACGAAGTAGAGCCCGGGCGAGGTGGTGACGCCGCGGTTGTGGCACGGGTGGCCCTCGCCGTCGAAGACGCCCGCCCGCAGCCAGCGGTAGTCGGTGCGGAAGCCGACCGACCACACCACCGTCGAGATCCCGGCCGCGCGCAGGTCGAGCGCGGTGCGCTCGTGCTCCGGCCGCCACACCGGGGTGTAGCGCGGCTCGATCGGCGCGTCGATGCCGGCGCGGGCGATGTAGCCGTCGATGGCGTTCTTGATGCCGTCGGCGACCGCGTCGGCGGCGTCCAGGGAGCGCTCCAGCGAGCTGTCGAAGCGGGCGGTGCCGTCCGGGTCGAGCCCGGTCATCCGGCCGTAGAGCGCCATGCCCTCCAGCGCGAAGCGGCGCAGGTCGATGTCGCGGCCGCCGTCCCGGCCGGTGACGTAGTGGTTGGTGTTCTCCCGCTTGCCGATGCCGCCGGGCTGGTCGTCGATCGGGACATCGTAGTGCCCCATGTCGTGCAGCCA
Organism: Nocardia asteroides; assembly: GCF_021183625.1. Taxonomy (NCBI): domain Bacteria; kingdom Bacillati; phylum Actinomycetota; class Actinomycetes; order Mycobacteriales; family Nocardiaceae; genus Nocardia; species Nocardia asteroides. Next base: position 3,642,870 of record NZ_CP089214.1, on the reverse strand, counting down.
GGCGACGCAGTCGCGGCCCCGATAGAAGCGGGCGACCCGGGGTGCGTTGCCGACCGCGAGGTGCACCTCGCGCCCGGCCAGGTGCAGGTCCTCGGCGATCTGCGCGCCGGACTGCCCGGTGCCGACCACCAGCACCGCGCCCGCGGGCAGCGCCGCCGGGCTGCGGTACTCGGCGGAGTGCAGCTGGGTGATCGCCGCGGGCAGCCGCTCGGCGAAGCGCGGCACCGTCGGCACGTGGTAGCCGCCGGTCGCGACCACCACCTGGTTCGCGTGGAAGCTGCCCGCCTCGGTCTCCAGGTCGTAGCCGCCGCGCGGCGCCCTGGTCACCGCGTGTACCCCGGCGTGCTCCAGCACCGGCGCGCCGAAGCTGTCGGCGTAGCCGCGGACGAAGCGGTAGACCTCGTCGCGCGCCATGAAGCCGTCCGGGTCGGGGCCGTCGTAGGCGTACCCGGGCAGGACGCACTGCCAGTTCGGGGTGACCAGGGTGAAGTTGTCCCAGCGGCCGTCGCGCCACTCGTGCGCGACGGTGTCGCGCTCCAGCAGCAGGTGGTCGATGCCGCGGCGGGTCAGGTGCCAGCTCACCGCGAGCCCGGCCTGGCCCGCGCCGACCACGATCACGTCGTGCTGCCGCACCCGCGGCGGGCAGAGGGTGGGGGCGAGCTGCTCAGACATGGACGGCCGCCCGCCCGGTGACGCCGTGCTCGCGCACCACGCTGTGGTACAGCTCCGGCCGCCGGTCGCGCAGGTTGTACATGCCGCCGCCGCGGGCCCGCTCCAGCGCCTCGGCCACGTCGACGGTCGCGGTCGCCAGCCCCGGGTGCACCCCGGTGGTGGCCAGGATCTCGCCGCCCGGCCCGACGATCTTGGCGCTGCAGACGAAGCGCAGCGAGCCGAAGGTCCCCGCCTGGTTGGAGGCCACCCAGATCAGCTGGTTCTCCACCGCGCGGGCCCGGTCGAAGATGTCGAAGCGGTGCAGCCAGCGGTCGTCCTCCAGCCGCTCCACCGTCGCGGTGCGCGCGGTGGGCCAGGCGGAGAGCGAGGTGACGATCTCGGCGCCGTCCAGCGCCAGCGCCCGCGCCGCCTCCGGGAAGGCCTTGTCGTAGCAGATCTGCATGCCCATCCGGCCGACCGGCGTGTCGAAGGCGCGGTACTCCGAACCGGCGCTGTAGCAGAGGTTCTCGCCGAGCGGCTGGTGCACCTTGCGGTAGCTGCCGAGCACGCCGTCGCCGTGCAGCGTGACCGCGGCGTTGTACCTGGCGTCGCCGTCGGCCTCGCAGAAGCCGAGCGTGATGACGAGGTCACCGGCGATCTCGGCGACCCGGCGCAGCTCGGGGCCGTCCAGCTCCAGCGCGGGCGGCAAGCTGCGCAGCCGGCGCTCCCTCGCCTCCCGGCTCTCGTCGCCGCCGCCGAGGCTGGGCAGGTACCCGCCGAGGCATGCCTCGGGCAGGACCAGCAGGCTGCTGCCGCGCTGCCGTGCGGTGTCGGCGAGTTCGGCGATGGTGCGGTAGCAGGTCTCCATGTCGCGGCCGAATTCGGCGGCCGCCACCGAGATGGTGGTGTCGTTCATGATTCTCCCAATCCAGTGACGGTGCCTGGCACCGCCGTCGTCGTCGCGCCGTCCGGCCAGCGCAGCCGCACCCCGCCGCCGGGGACCAGCCGGCCGCAGACGGCGGAGCGGGCCGGGCCGGTGGCGGGTGCGGGGGTGCCGGGGCGGTCCGCGGTGAGCATGGCGAAGCCGGGGAAGCAGGTGAGCCAGGCGCCGACGGCGGCCTGCTCGGGCCGGGGGATACGGGCGACGTCCAGCTCCGCGCCGAGCCCGCTCGCCTCGGCGAGCATGCCGGTGGTGCCCGCGATGCCCGCCATGCTGACGTCCTTCGCGGCGGCCGGGGCGGCCCAGGCGACCACCCGGCCCAGCGCGCGCAGCTCCGCGCCGCTGCGCCGGGAGGTCGAATCCCACTGGCGGCCGTGGTATCCCGGGCGCCAGCCGCCCTCGGTGTCGGCGGTCAGCCGCAGTTCGTGGCCGGGGCGGCCGCCGCCGCCGCGCACCGGGGTCGCGGTGCGGCCGAGCGCCGTCACCGAGAGTGCCGCGGGGACGCCGAGCTGGGTGTGGCCGCCGAGGACCGGCACATCCCAGGCCCTCGCCGCGGCGGCGAGGCCGCGCACGATCGCGGTGAGCGTCGAGCGGGTCGGCGCGCCGACGGCGTCGAGCAGCCCGACCGGGTCGGCGCCCATGGCGGCGAGGTCGTTGAGGTTGACCAGGACCGCGCACCAGCCTGCCCACTCGGGGTCGCGCTCGACCATCGACGGGAGGATGGCGTCGCAGGCGGCGATCAGGTCGCTGCCGGGCACGGGGGCGCCGTCGTCACCGCGGAAGCCGGTGCCGCCGAGGTTGTTCTCGGTCGCCAGGGGCGCGAGGACCTCGGCGAGCAGTGCCTTCGTGGCGTTGGTCAGCCGTTCGACGCGGTCGATCGGCCAGCGCACGGCGACGTGCGGTCTGCCGTTGATCGCGGTGTCGCCCAGGCGTTCCCAGCCGAGGCGGGCGAAGAGTTTCGCGTGGGCGGCCTGGACGGTGGCCTCGAAGCGGAGGACGTCCGCGTTCTCGGCGTGCGCGCAGGCGGCACGGACCAGGGCGGCGCCGACGCCCGCGGTGCGCAGGTGCGGGTGGACGACCAGGCGGCTGCCGGTCCACCAGCCGATGTCGGGGTCGGTGGCGGGGGCCAGGCGGACGCCGCCCAGGACGGTGCTGTCCTGGGCTTTCGCCACCAGCACGATCGTGCGAGGGTCGTCGTCCAGGTCGTCGCGGTCCGACCCGGCGAACAGGGCTTGGTCGTGAACGAAGGCCGCGCGGCGCAGATTCCGGTAGGCGCGGAGGTCGGCTTCCTCGGCGCGGTGGATCAGGAACGGGTCGGGGGCCGGGCCGGTGAGCACGCTGAAGTCGGGTGCTCGGCCTCGGTGCGCGCCGTTGAGCAGGTCGCTCCAGCTCATCGCGCGGTGTATCGCGTCGCGTTCCGCGGCTCGACCGATTTCGGCCGTGGGGTGGGGCCGGGTGCCTGGAGCCGGGCTGATTTCGGCCGTGGGGGCGTGCGCCGGTGCGGCCGGAGCTGCGGGAATGTTCGGTTCGCGGGCAACCGCGCCCGCCTGGCCCGCGGTGTGGGCTGAGATCGCTGACATCTCACCCTCCGGCGTTCTGCAGGAGGCTGCAGGCTCCGCAGGCGGCGCAGCCCGCCTTCTGGCCGGACCCCCGCATCCCGGCCGCCTCGAGCAGGGCGCCGACCCGGACGGTCACGTCGCGCACCAGCGCGGACGGCGGCGCCACCGCCCGGTCGACGGCAACGGCGAGCGTCCCGGCCAGCGGGCGGAAGGGGACGACGAACGGGTAGACCCCGAGCTCGATCAGCTCGGCCGCCCCCGCCACCAGCTCGTCCGGATCCTCGCCCAAGCCGACCAGCAGGTAGGTCGAGACCTGGTTGCGGCCGAAGACCCGGACCGCCTCCGCCCACGCGGCCCGGTACTCGGCCAGCGGAACCGTCGCCTTGCCCGGCATCCAGCGGGCGCGCACCGCGTCGTCCAGCGACTCCACGTGGATGCCGATGGCATCGGCGCCCGCTTCGCGCAGCTCGGAGAGCGTCGCCAGGTCACCCGGCGGCTCGCACTGCACCTGGATCGCCAGCTCGGGCACCGCCGCCTTGACCGCCCGCACACAGCGGGCCAGGTGCCGCGCCCCGCGGTCCTTCGCCGCCGAGGTGCCGGTGGTCATCACCATCTGCCGCACCCCGTCCAGCCGCACCGCGGCCGCCGCGACCTCGGCCAGCTGCTCCGGCCGCTTCACCGCGACGGTGTCACCGGCGGCCAGCGACGCCTCGATGGCGCAGAACCGGCAGCGCTGCTCCGCGCCGTACCGGATGCAGGTCTGCACGACGGTCGTGGCGAGCACGTCTTTGCCGTGCAGCCGGGCGATCTTGTCGTAGCCGACCCCGTCGGCGGTGCGCAGGTCGTAGAAGGCGGGCCTGCGGACCGGCTCGACCTCGAGCCCCAGATCGGCACCGTCCAGCAGCAACCTGTTGTCCCGCACCGAGTACGGGCTGTCCGATCGCAGGGGAATCGCCGCGCCGACGCCCCCGATGAGCACGTGCCCGTCATCGCTCGGCCCCGCGCCCGCGCGCCGCGAGACCGGCGCGTCGACGCGGACACCGAGCAGCGCCAGATCGATCCGGGTCGACAGATTGCTCATCGCTGGTCCTACAGCTGATAGGTCGAGTTGATAATGGCGCCCTTGCGGGCGTAATGGATCAGCGCGTCCTGCACGTCCAGCGGATGCGCCGGGATGACGCCCTCGATCAGGTCCTCCTCGCGCGCCCCGTGCAGCGCCAGCCCGAACCGGCAGGCGAACACCTTCCCGCCCTCTTTGATGAAGGTCGCCAGCGCGTCGTTGATGTTCTGCTCGCCGGGGAACCCGCTGTCCCCGGTGGTCGGGAAGCCGCGGGTGGCGACGGCGTTGATGGCGCCGGGCCCGTAGAAGTAGATGGCCGACTCGAACCCCTTCCGCAGCGCCCTCGTCGCCTGCAGGATCGCGACGAAGCTCACCGAGGATTCGTGCGCGATCCCGTGCACCAGGGTGAAGTAGGTCTCGCCCGCCTCCGCCCGGTAGTCCGGGAAGATCTTGGTGGCGCCGTAGATATTGCTGCCCTTCGGCAGCGCCGGGTGCGGGATCTCGGCCAGCGATGCGGCGATGTTCGCCTCGATGGCCTTGTCGATATCGGTCGTGGTGGGTGCGGACACCGGGACTCCTCGGGGAATAGTGCGTTTCGGGATGTCATCGAGTACACGAGTGCGCTATTGCCGAATGGTTACGTCGGGAACAAGTGCCGATTGCCGGATTCTCACCACCACGTGTGCCGCCGCGACATCAATCGTGTTGTGCAGCAACATGATTAAGGTGAACCGCCCGCAGGGCGGGACCGCCGCTCGCGCACCGGAAACGACCACGAAACGGCGGCCTCGCGATCCACGCCCCGCGATGTCACCCCGCGAAACACCCCCGCAATCAACCCGCCGCGAACCCCGGCGCCGCACCCCACTACCGTGAACCCCCATGCGGAGACCGCCACTGCTGCTGCTCGCCCTCATCGCCGCGGCCGCCACCGCCTGCTCGAGCGGCGACGTCGCCCGCACCGCCACCGAGACCACCACCACCGCCCCGGTCACCGCGCCCCCCGCGGTCACCACCGTCGCCCGCGACTGCGGCGCCGAGTTCCTCGCCACCCTCACGACCAGGCAGAAGCTGGCCCAGCTGCTCACCGTCGGCGTGACCGACGCCGGGGACGCGGCGAACGTGGTGCGCACCGAGCAGATCGGCGGCATCTTCATCGGCGGCTGGACCGATCGCGCGCTGCTCGCGGGCGGGCAGATCAAGCCGGTCAAGGCCGCGTCGGCGATCCCGCTCATGGTCACCATCGACGAGGAGGGCGGCCGCGTCTCCCGGGTGAAGGACCTGATCGGCGTCGCGCCGTCCTCCCGCGTGGTCGCGCAGACCATGAGCCCGGACGAGTTCTACACCGCCTCGGTGCAGCGCCTCACCAAGCTGCGCGAGCTCGGCGTGACCGTGAACTTCGCCCCCGACATCGACGTCAGCAGCCAGCCGGACGACACCGTGATTGGCGACCGCTCGTTCTCCGCCGACCCGGAGACCGTCACCGCCTACGCCGACGCCTACATCCGCGCGCTGCACGAGACCGGCGTCGGCGGCGTGCTCAAGCACTTCCCCGGCCACGGCTCCGGCTCCGGCGATTCGCACACCGGCGCCGTGCGCACCCCGCCCCTGGCCCAGCTGCAGGCCATCGACCTGGTGCCGTTCCGCAACCTGGTCGGCTCCGGCCTCGGCGTCATGATCGGGCACCTGGACGTGCCCGGGCTGACCACCGCGAACGTCCCCGCCAGCATCAGCCCCGAGGTGATGGCGCTGCTGCGCAACGGCACCGGCTACGGCGCAGCGCCGTTCACCGGCCCGATCTTCACCGACGACCTGGGCGGCATGGCAGCGATCACCGACCGGATGTCGATCGAGGAGGCGGTCGAGGCCGCCCTGGTCGCCGGCGCCGACAATGCCCTCTGGATCAGCACCGACGCCGTCCCATCGGTGCTGGACCGGCTGGAGCAGGCCGTCGCCACCGGCAGGCTGCCGCTCACCCGGGTCGACGCCTCGGTGCTGCGCATGGCCGCCTACAAGGGCGCGCTACCCGCCTGCTGAGCACCCCCGGCGAATGCTGGGCTATTTAGGGCTCGCGCGAACTTACCTTGGAGTAATATAGGAGCCTCACCATGCGGTAGGAGAGAGTGGATGGCGGGCGGAACGAAGCGGCTCCCTCGGGCGGTGCGGGAGCAGCAGATGCTGGACGCCGCGGTCGAGGTGTTCTCGCGGAAGGGCTTCCACGACACCTCGATGGATGCCATCGCCGCCGAGGCGAAGATCTCCAAGCCCATGCTCTACCTCTACTACGGCTCCAAGGACGAGCTCTTCCGCGCCTGCATCCAGCGCGAGGGGCTACGCTTCATCGAGTCCGTCGCGCCCGCGGGAAATCCGCACCTCACCCCGCACGAGCAGCTCCGCACCGCGCTGGAGGGGTTCCTCGGCTTCGTCGACAGCAACCGTAAGTCCTGGCAGGTGCTCTACCGGCAGGCGATCGGGCAGGAGACCTTCGCCTCCGAGATCGAGAACGCCAGGGAGCGGGTTATCGAACTCACCGCGAAACTGCTCGAATCCAGCGCCCGCTATGCCGATCCGAGCACCAACTTCGATATTGTCGCCGCAGCCGTGATCGGTGCGGGCGAGGCCATCGCCGACCGGGTCGCCGGCGGCCGCATCGAGGTCGCCGAGGCCGTCGCCCTCCTCGACGACCTGGCCTGGCGCGGCCTGGCAGGCCGCAAGAAGTCCGAGTAGAGGTTGCGATGTTCGGAGTCCTCACGCCGTGTCCGCACGGCGCGGTCAGACACGGGATAGCTCCCGGCGAGTGGTACGCCCAGCTGTGCGGGCTCTGCCTCGGGCTCCGCGACGAGCACGGGCAGCTGGCCCGGACCGCGACCAATACCGACGCCATGGCGCTGACCGTGCTCACCGAGGCGCAGTCGGCGGCCGCCCCGGTGCGCACCGGGGTCGGGCCGTGCGCGCTGCGCGGCATGCGGAAGGCCGAGGTCGCGACCTCGCCGGGGGTCCGGCTGGCGAGCACCGCCTCGCTGCTGCTCGGCTCGGCCAAGCTGGATGACCACGTCCGCGACGGCGATATCCGGCGGGGTGCGCGCCGCCCGGTCGCCGCGGTCTCCGGCCGCTGGGCGAAAAAGGCGGCCGTTCAGGCGAGTTCGATCGGGCTCGACATCGGGCCGATGGTCGCGGCCATCGCCGAGCAGTCCCGGCTGGAGCAGCACGCCCAGCTCACCCTGGAAGACCTGCTCGCGCCGAGCGCCTTCTGCGCGGGCGAACTCGTCGCGCACACCGCGGTGCTGGCAGGCAAGCCGGAGAACATCGAACCGCTGCGCGCGGTCGGCAGGCACTTCGGCGCGCTGGCGCACCTGGCCGACGCGGTCGAGGATCTCGACGACGACCTGGCCGCGGGCAAGTTCAACCCGCTCACCGCCACCGGCACCGACCGGGTCGAGGCGTACCGCGCCATGCGCCGGGCCGAGCGCGGCCTGCACACCGCCATCACCGACGCCGGACTCGACACCACCCCGACCGTGCGCTGGGTGCTCCTCGACCCGCTCGAGGGGCTCCTGCACCGCCTCGGCCACGAAGTCGGCGTGCTGCGCGCCAAGCGCCCGCCCCGGCACCACCCGGTCGCCGTCTTCCCCGAGGCGCCCGGCCAGAAGCCGAACCTGCTCGAGGGGCTCGGCCTGCTCTTCCAATACCCCTCCGGCTACGCCTGTTTCGCCTCGCACCGCCGCCCCTGCAGCGGCGAGCGCAAGGACGCCTGGCTCTCCCGGATGGAGTGCGGCGACTGCGGCGAAGGCTGCGACTGCGGCAGCTGCTGCGATTGCAGCAACTGCTGCTCCGACTGCGACTGCTGCGAGTGCGGCTGCTGCGACTGCGACTGCAACTGCTGACCGCCCCGCACAGCCGCACCGACCCGGGCGGCCGCGCGGGCCACGCCGCCCGACGCGAAGGGCCGCACCTCCCCCTGGAGGTGCGGCCCCTCGTCTTCCGCCGCCGGCAGAACTTCGCCGCGGGCGGCAGAACTCAGCGCAACGTGCCGGTCAGGTGCGGATACCCCTTCTTGGGGTTGCGCAGGGCGAGATCCCACCCACCCTCCACCCGGTCGGCGTAGACGTTCACCGACGACGGAAGCAGGATCGGCTTCCCGAACTTCACCGCGTACGCCACCTTGCCGGGCACCCGCCCCTCGACCGCGCCGAGGATCTTGGCCGCCGACCACATGCCGTGCGCGATCGGCTTCGGGAACCCGAACGCCTTGGCGCCGAGCGCCGAGACGTGGATCGGGTTGCGGTCGCCGGAGGCGGCCGCGTACCGGCTGATCTGCTGCTGATCCGGCCGCCAGGTGAGCAGCGGCGGCGGCGGGACCTCGTCCGGCTTGGGCTCGGCCTTCGGCCCGCCGGAGAGCGAGGTGCGCTGCTGGTGCAGGAAGGTCGTCACCTGCCGCCAGACCAGCTCGCGCCCGACCCGGATCTCGCTGATCGCGTCGACCAGCAGCCCCTTCGGGTGCTCGCGCAAATTCTCGATGTGCGCGGTGATGTCGAGCGGCTCGGCGACCGAGATGTCCCTGGTCCGCTCGATCAGGTTCTCCGCGTGCACCGCGCCGACCGCGACGAACGGGAAGTCGCGCGCCACCACCAGCTGCATCACCACCGGGAAGGTGAGGATGAACGGGTAGGTGAGCGGCAGCGCGTCGCTGAAGCGCAGCCCGGTGGCCCGGCAGTAGGCGGCCAGGTGCTCCGGGTCGACCCGGAGGCCGTTCAGCTCGATCGCCCGATCCGGGATGGCGGAGCCGCGCTTGCCGAGCGGCACCGCGCCGAGCGCGGCCTTCAGGTACAGGCTGCCGTTCGATTTCGGCTGGTCGATGGTGATCACGTCGGTCCCTTTATGCACGGGCACCGTCACGCCCCGATCATGGCCTGGCCGCAAACGCGGAGGATGTTGCCGTTCACCGCGTTCGAGGCCGGACCGGCGAAGTAGGCGATGGTCTCCGCGACGTCGACGGTCTGCCCGCCCTGCAGCAGCGAGCTGAGCAGCCGCCCGCCCTCGCGGGTGGCGACCGGGATGGCCGCGGTCATGGCCGTCTCGATGAAGCCGGGGGCCACCGCGTTGATGGTGATGCCCTGCTCCGCCAGCTTCGGCGCCTCGGCGTTCACCATGCCGATCACGCCCGCCTTGGAGGCGCCGTAATTGGTCTGGCCGCGGTTGCCCGCGATGCCCGCGATCGAGGAGACGTCGATCACCCGGCCGCCCTCGGCGAGCGCGCCCCTGGCGACCAGCCCCTCGGTGATCCGGTGCGGCGCGGCCAGGTTGACGTTGATGACCGAGTTCCAGCGGCCCTCGTCCATATTGGCGAGCAGCTTGTCGCGGGTGATGCCGGCGTTGTGCACGATGATGTCCAGCTTGCCGAAGCGGCCGGTGACGAATTCGGCCAGCTTCTCGGCGGCGTCCGGCGCGGTGACGTCCAGCGCCAGCGCGGTGCCGCCGACCTTGTTCGCGGTCTGCGAGAGCGCCTCGCCCGCGGCCGGGATGTCGGCCACGATCACGGTCGCGCCGTCGCGCGCGAAGACCTCGGCGATGGTGGCGCCGATGCCGCGCGCCGCACCGGTGACCACGGCGACCTTGCCCGCCAGCGGGCGATCCCAGTCCAGCCCGGTGACCGCGGCGTCGTCCTTGCCGACCCGGATGACCTGGCCGTCGACGAACGCGGACTTGGCCGAGAGCACGAAGCGCAGCGTCGACTCCAGCCCCGTCGCGGCCGGCGACGCCTCCGGGTGCAGGTAGACCAGCTGCGCGGTGCCGCCGCGGAGCAGCTCCTTGCCGACGCTGCGGGTGAAGCCCTCCAGCGCGCGCTGCGCGATCTGCTCGTCGGCCGAAGCGGTCAACTCCGGGGTGGTGCCGACGACGAGCACCCGGCCGGAGGGCGCGATGCTGCGCATGGCCGGCTGGAAGAACTCGAAGAGCTGGGAGAGCTCCTCCACGGTGCCGATGCCGGTGGCGTCGAAGACCAGCGCGCCGTACTTGGTGCCCTGGGCGAGCGTGTCGGCGAAGGTGTAGTCGGAGAGCAGCGCCCGGATCGGCTCGGCCACCCGGCCCTTGCCGCCGAGCAGCACCGGGCCGGGCAGCGCCGGTTCACCCTGCTTGTACCGGCGCAGCGCTTCCGGCTGCGGCAGCCCCAGCTTCCCCGCCAGGAACTTGCCGGGGCCGGAGTGGACGAAGGAGCCGTAGAGGTTGGGCGCACCTTTGGCGGCAGAGGACTTGGCCACTGTTCCTACCTTTTCTCTCGGATGTCGGCGTGCTGGGGTGCTGTGTCGACAAATAACTTACTCCAGAGTAAGTTTAGTGTAAACACCGACCACGACGGGGAGACACGAGTGACCACCTCAGCCAAGAACACGTCCACGCGCCCGGTCGCGATCGTGGGCGGCAACCGCATTCCGTTTGCCCGTTCCGACAAGGCCTACGCGCACGCCTCCAATCAGGACATGTTCACCGCGGCGCTGGACGGGCTGGTCAGCCGGTTCGGGCTGCAGGGCGAGCGGCTCGGGATGGTCACCGGCGGCGCCGTGCTCAAGCGGGTCGGCGAGCACAGCCTGATCCGGGAGAGCGTACTCGGCAGCACCCTCTCGCCGTACACCCCCGCGCACGACCTGCAGCTCGCCTGCGGCACCGGCCTGCAGGCCGTCGTCACGGTCGGCGACGCCATCGCGCTCGGCCGCATCGAGGCGGGCATCGGCGGCGGTACGGATACCACCTCGGACGCCCCGATCGGCGTCAGCGAGGGGCTGCGCGAGCTGCTGCTCGACATCAACCGCGCCAAGACCGGCAAGGACCGCGCCAAGCTCGTCGGCAGGCTGCGGCCGGGCATGGTCGGCATCGAGATCCCGCGCAACGCCGAGCCGCGCACCGGCCTCTCCATGGGCGAGCACGCCGCCATCACGGCGAAGGAGTTCGGCATCGCGCGCGAGGCGCAGGACGAGCTCGCCTACCTCTCGCACCGCAACATGGCCGCCGCCTACGACCGCGGCTTCTTCGACGACCTCATCACCCCCTTCCTGGGTCTGACCAGGGACGACAACCTGCGCCCCGGCTCCACCATCGAGAAACTCGCCACCCTGAAGCCGGTCTTCGGCGTCAAGGCGGGCGACGCCACCATGACCGCGGGCAACTCCACCCCGCTCACCGACGGCGCCTCCGCGGTGCTGCTCTCCAGCGAGGAGTGGGCCGCCGAGCGCAACCTCCCGGTCCTCGCGCACCTGGTGGACAGCGAGGTCGCCGCCGTCGACTACATCCACGGCCCCGACGGCCTGCTCATGGCCCCCACCTACGCCGTCCCCCGGCTGCTCGCCCGCAACGGCCTCACCCTGCAGGACTTCGACTACTACGAGATCCACGAGGCCTTCGCCTCCGTCGTCCTCTGCACCCTCGCCGCCTGGGAATCCGACGCCTACTGCAAGGAGCGCCTCGGCCTCGACGCCGCGCTCGGCCCCATCGACCGCAGCAAGCTCAACGTCAACGGCTCCTCGCTCGCCGCCGGCCACCCGTTCGCCGCCACCGGCGGGCGGATCGTGGCCTCGACCGCCAAGTTGCTCGCCGAGAACGGTGGGGGCCGGGCGCTGGTCTCCATCTGCGCCGCCGGTGGGCAGGGAGTCGTGGCGATCATCGAGCGCTAGCTCATCGCCTTTTCCATTGCGGCACCCGGGTTTCAGGCCCGGGTGCCGCTCCCGTTCGCCACCCCCGATCAGAAGCGGTCCAGTTCGTGGCGGCGGGCTCGAAGTTCGCGTTCGAGCCGGTGCAGGGGTGATCCGGTGAAGGGGAGGCGGGCGTAGTCGACCCCGTCGGCGGCGCGTAGGGCAACGTGCCGGGCGGAGGCGGCGGCGCGTTCGGTGAGCCCGATGTCGGCAGCGAAGGCGATCCAGTCCCTGGCACGCAGGTTGCGGGTGCGGCCCGCGATCGGGACGGCCATGGCGTCGTCGTCGTAGATCAGGGTGCTCGGGATGTCGTAGATCGGCGCGACCACCCAGCCGCCCTCGGCAGCGCGGAGTACACCGACGTTCTTGGCGTGCAGATCGCCGTTTCCGGTCAGCCAGGCGAAGAAGAACTGCAGGTACAGGTTTCGCACCGCGACAGCGGGCGCGGCGGTAACGCCGGCGAGGGCACGGACGAGGTCCGCGCTCTCGGGCAGGTACTTGGACGCGGGGGGCAGGCCCAGCACCTGTGCGGCGTCCTCGAAGGGCAGACGACCGGACTCGGCGGTCCGGTCGAAACGGCGAACCAGCAGCCCGGTGGTGCCGGTGCGATCGGTCACCAGTTCGGCCTCCGCAACCGGAATGCGCAAGTCGCGCGCGGCCAGCAGGTGCGCGAACTCGTTCTCGATCAGGTGCGGGTACTCCGGTTGCGGCAATTTCAGGATGAAACTGCCAAGGTGCGTGGTGAGCGGAAGGCTGATCATCGACGCGCTGGCCTTGGGTTGCACGCCCGGAATGGCATGTGGGTCGACGGAATCGAGCAACCGGCCGAACTCCAGGTCCGCCGGCTCCGCATCGTGCAGTAGCGCGGGAGTGTCGGCGGGCAACCGTCCGGCGGGTACCACCTGCACGTCACCGGGGGCGTCGGTGCCGACCGCGAGCAGCAGACTGAGCTCGTCGTCCTCGCTCGTCTTCACCGCTCGCCGCAGGACGGTGAGGCGCCGCCCCTCCGGCAGCAACCCCGCGAAGTACGGCGGTACCGCACCGGCCGGGCGCCGGAGTATCTCCGGCCCGACCGGGAGGGTGAACGCGATCGGCTGGCCGTCCGGAAGGTAGTCGGGGTGGTAGCCGAAGTCGACACCACCGTCCTGGTTCCGGGTGAGCCGGGCGGCGCGGCGGCCCGCCTTGAATACGTCGGCCGCGGTGACCTGCCTCAGGTCCTGGAGATCGCTCATTCGACGATGCCGATCGCAAGGCCGACCGTTCCCGCCACCGCGGCGACGGTGCCGATGCCGGTCGAGCCGGTGCCGTGTTCGATCGCCCGGACGGTGCGGGTCGAGGTACCCGCGAGTTCGGCCAGCTGCTCCTGGGTGAGCCGATACCGGCGCCGGGCGGCGCGGATAGCGCTGCCGATCTCTCGCACCGACATACACCCTCCGATAGGCAAGATTCTGCCGATTTCTCCGGCAGTGGCAGCTATGAAGGTGAGTTTACGCCGAATAGGCAGAATTCAACCGATTGACTCGATTGAATGGGAGATTCCTCGGCTCTGGACCGCTCTTCGGCAGAATTCTGCCGAATCACCCGCCAGCCAACTCCTCATGCCCCCCGAACGCCTTCCGCATGGCCGAAAGCACTTTGTCCGCATACTGCGCCTCCCCCCGCGAGGAGAACCGCGCGAACAGCGCCGAGGCGAGGACCGGGACCGGCACGCCGGTGTCGATGGCGGCGTCGAGCGTCCAACGGCCCTCTCCGGAATCGGAGACCCGACCCCCGAAGGCGTCCAGGTTCGGATCGGCGTGCAACTCGGCGGCGGTGAGATCGAGCAACCAGGAGGCGACCACCGACCCGCGCCGCCACACCTCGGTGATCTCCGGCACGTCCAGGTCGTAGCGGTACAACTCGGGCCGCTCCAACGGCGTCTCCTCGGCGGAGAACTCCTTCGGGTCGACCGTGCCCAGGTTCGCCCGGTGCAGGATGTTGAGCCCCTCGGCATAGGCGGCCATGGCCCCGTACTCGATGCCGTTGTGCACCATCTTCACGAAGTGCCCCGCCCCGGCCGGGCCGCAGTGCAGGTACCCCCGCTCGGCGGGGGCGGGCTCGCCGGTGCGACCGGGGGTGCGCTCGGCGGTCTCGAAACCGGGGGCGATCGACTGCAGCAGCGGGTCGAGGTGCGCGACCGCCTCCGCCTCGCCGCCGATCATCAGGCAGAACCCGCGGGTGCGGCCGAAGACCCCGCCCGAGGTGCCGATGTCGACGTAGTGCAGCCCGAGCGGTTTCAGCTTCGCGGCCCGCGCGATGTCCTCGTGGTAGCGGCTGTTGCCCCCGTCGATGACGATGTCGCCCGGCTCCAGCAACTCGGCGACCTGGTCGATGAGGGCGCTGGTCGCCCCCGCCGGGATCATCGCCCACACCACCCGCGGCGCCTGCAGGGCACCGACGAAGTCGGCCAACTCGGTGGTCCCGACGAACTGGTCACCGAGCTCACCGGCGAGCGCTTCGATGTTGCTGTGTTGCCGGTCGAGGCCGACGGCGGTGTGCCCGTCCGCGACCACCCGGCGGACGATGTTCGCCCCCATCCGGCCAAGACCGATCATTCCCAGCTGCATGCCGTTCCACTCCTCGTTCGTCGGTGCCGGTGCCCGCGGTGCGACGCCCCCGGGGGTCGTGGCCTTGATTCTTCCGCGCGGGAGCGGCAACTCGCACGCCGACGTGATCGAGCGGAACCCGAAGAAATTCCGCGCGGGCTGTAACGCCCCGTGTGGGGTGCCGATATGCAGGTGGGCTCCGCGTAGTTGCCAGACCCCCGACCCGGCAACTGCGCGGAGCCCTTCGGCGTGTCGGCCACCGGCGTTGCGGGTGATTTGCCACCGCTCGTCCGTGCTGCTGACGTCGGGGTGGCCCATTATCGTGGGCGAGGACCCGCGCCGTGTGGGTCCGACAAGTGCATTCCAGCGGGGAGGACCGTTCGTGACCGACGAGTCGAGTTCGGGGCGGCGCGACCGCCGTTCCGGGACCGAAGTGGGGTTGCGCAGGCTCCTCGAAGGTACCCAGGTTCCCGATCCGGGTGCCTCGCCCGCTCCGGTGTCACCCACCGATCAGTACCCAACCGAGCAGTTCGCCAATCATCGGAATCCGACGCAGGTGCCGCGCGGCCGGGCCGAAGGGCCCGCTATCGCCGGGGAGCCGGCGACCGAGGAGCTTGAGGCGTGGAATTCGCGTGCCTCGACGCAGCCGATGCAGAGCCCGCCCCGCGGGGCGCCGGTGCGGAGTGCCGGGGCGGGGTTCGCCTTCTGGGGCGAGCCGGAGGGGGTGGAGGGGGCCGGGGCCGGTAGGCCCGGTCGCGCTCCCGGGGGGCGTTCCGATGTGGGTGCCGGGCCGGGTGGGCGCGCTGATGGCGCTTCTGGGTCCGGTGGACGGGGCGACGGTGGTTTCGCCCCCGGCTCGCGCCCCCACGGCGAAGCTGGTCCCGGCGGGCGCGGTTTCACCCCTGGTGCGCGTCCCGACGGCGGTCCTGGTCCCGATGGGCGCGGTGATGGCGGTTTCGTCTCCGGCTCCCGCCCTGATGGCAATTTCGGCTCAGGTTCCCGCCCTGATGGCGGCTCCGGCTCAGGTGGCCGTCCCGACTTTGGGCCCGGCGCGAGCGGCCGTTCCAACGCCGGGCCGGGCGGCCGTATCGAGCCTGATTTCGACACCGGCTCGCGCTCCAACGCCGGCCCGTACCAGGCAGCCGGTCCGCGCTCCGAGGCCGGACCTCGCCCCGACGCCGGACGTCGCCCGGATACCGGCCCGCGCACCGAGACCGGTCCGCGCGCAGGCGCCACCCGCCCCGGCCCACCGGCGCCGAACCCCCGCGCGGGCACGGACACCCGCCCACCCGGAACCACCCGCGCCCGCACGAACGGCGACGGTTCCCGCCCCCGCGGCGCCCACCCGCGGCAACGCACCTTCGCCGACTTCCTCAAGTCGAACGCCGCGCGCAAAGCGGGCATAGCCGCGGGCGCGGTACTCGCCGTCGCCGGCCTCGCCTACGCCGCCGACTGGTTCCTCTCCTCCGGCCAGGTCCCGCGCGGCACGGTCGTCGCGGGCATCGACGTCGGCGGCATGGACACCGCCAAGGCCGACGTCGTCCTGCGCTCCCGCTACGAGGCCCGCTCCACCCAGCCCCTCGACCTCACCATCGCCGACGTCCGCGAGCAGATCGTCCCCGCCGCCGCCGGCCTGCAGATCGACTGGGACGGCACCTGGGCCAGGGTCGGCGATCAACCGGCCAACCCGTTCACTCGCCTCGCCTCCTTCTTCACCACCCGCGAGGTCCCGGTGGCCACCGCGGTCGACGAGGCCGCACTCGACCGCACCTTCACCGAGATCCGCGTGCACGACATCCCGACCGTCGAGGGAACCATCCGCTTCGACGGCACCCGCCCGATCGGCGTGCCGCCCGTCCAGGGCCGGGTCCTGGACGGCGCGGGCGCCCGCGACACCCTGCTGAACGGCTGGGTGACCGCGCAGGCGCTCGACCTCCCCGTCATGCCCGCCCCGCTCACCGTCCGCCCCGAGGCCGTCGACGAGACGCTGCGCGCCGTCGCGCAGCCCGCCGTCAGCGCCCCCATCCGCTTCACGGGCCGCGACGGCGACGCCGAGCTCACCCCGGCCCAGACCGCGACCGTCCTCACCTTCGTCCCGAACGGCTCCGGCGGCCTCGCCCCGGTCTTCGACGTGCCCGCGCTCACCGGCCTGCTCGCCCCGCAGCTGGCCAAGTCCGAGGTGGAGCCGAAGGACGCCTCGTTCGCCGTCGGCGGCGGCGCGGCCAGGGTGGTGCCCGGCGTGGTCGGCGAGAAGGTGAACTGGCCCAAGACGCTGGAGCAGCTGGCCGCGCTCGCCGTCGCCTCCGGCGCGGGCCGCACCGGCCCGGCCGTGTACGAGAAGGTCGAACCGAAGCTCACCACGCAGGCCGCCGAGGCGTTGCGGATCGTCGAGCCGGTCGGCCAATTCACCACCAGCGGCTTCAGCGGCCCCTCCGGCGTGAATATCCGCACCGTCGCGCAAAAAGTGAACGGCGCGGTCGTGAAGCCCGGTGACACCTTCTCGCTCAATGAATTCACCGGCCCGCGCGGCGCCGCCGAGGGCTATGTGGAATCCGGCATCATCGACCACGGCAGGCCGAGCACCGCCGTCGGCGGCGGCATCAGCCAATTCGCCACCACCCTCTACAACGCCGCGTACTTCGCCGGAATGGAGGACGCGGGCCACACCGAGCACAGCTACTACATCTCGCGCTACCCGGCCGCCCGCGAAGCCACCGTTTTCGACGGCGCCATCGATCTGCAATTCCGCAACAACACCGAAAACGGCATCTACATCGAGGCTGTCGCGGGCGGGTCGGACATCACCGTCCGGCTCTGGGGCACCAAGGCGGTGAACGTCGAATCCATCACCGGCGAGCGCAGCAAGCCCACTGAGCCGACCACCGTCACCCTCCCCGAGGGCAAGGACTGCATCGCCTCCACCGGCGCCCCCGGCTTCACCATCTCCGACACCCGCATCATCCGCGATGCCAAAACGGGGCAGGAGATTTCCCGGCACACCCGCACGGTGAAGTACGACCCGGTTCCCGTGGTCAAGTGCGAGAAGAAGGACGAGGACAAAGAGGGGGAGTAGCGGCTTCGCCGTGCGCCCCGATTTTTCGGGGCATGGTCTTCCGCAAACTTCTAGTTGGTTCATAGCCCGATGGTCCCCGTAGTCATACTTGTGTAGAGAAAGGCCAGGTAGGGCCTTCTTTGTCCGCTCCGGCGAGGTCTAATTCCTCAGTCTGAAAGATTGCAGATCGAACACTTGGCATTTGGTTGGCAATCGACCGCAAAGCCGTTGCCGAATAAGCCTGAATATCGTGGTAGAAACGCTCGGCGCCCACACACGATGGGCGTTCAGGGCAACCTTCGAGGGGCTTGATACATGACCAAGTTGCATTCGTTCGGCTTTGCTCTCGCCGCAACGGCGGGAATCGCGATCGCAGGTAGCGGCATGGCGGTCGCCGCCCCCGGGGTCGGCTCGGTCGAGGTGGTGAACTCGCCGATCGGACTCCCCTCCACCGGTTCCGCCGGGTTGGGCACCCCGGAGGTCCCCGAGGTGCCCGAGGTTCCGCAGGTGCCGGAGGTTCCGGAGGTCCCCGAGGTCCCGCAGGTCCCTGAGGTTCCGGAGGTCCCGCAGGTCCCTGAGGTTCCGGAGGTCCCCGAGGTGCCGCAGGTGCCGGAGGTCCCTGAGGTCCCGCAGGTGCCGGAGGTCCCTGAGGTCCCCGAGGTGCCGGAGGTCCCCGAGGTTCCGCAGGTGCCGGAGGTGCCGGAGGTTCCGCAGGTTCCGGAGGTCCCGCAGGTTCCGCAGGTGCCAGAGGTCCCGCAGATCCCGTGATTCCGTTGCCACTGAACGCAGCGGTCATCTAGGACGAGGAGTACCGCACAGCTTCCTCACAGGTCGGTCGTCCTCGTTGGGGGCGGTGGTCATCATCTTGCGCGGGCATCGAAGTCGCGGGCAGCGGCGAGGTCAACGCACACCTTTGATCCCGGCCCGCCGCGGCAACTGTGCGAGACAACCTGGATGCCCCGTTCTCGTTCGAAGAGCGGGGCATTTCGGCTGTCGTCGTCGACGCACCCGTCGCGCAGATTTTCAGACTACGATTGCCGACGGCGTAACCAACCTGCGATTCCGCAATACCACCGAAACGGCATCTACATCCGAACTCTCGTAGCCAACTCGGTAGTCATTGTGCGGCTCAGGGCGCAAGGTCGCGAGTATCGAATCCATCACCGGCAAGTGCAGCGAGCCCACCGTAACATTGCCTGAGGCAAGGACTCCATCACCTTCAGCGGTGCCACCGGCTGCGCATTCCCGATTTCCGAACCGGGCTGGTTGCGACCGGGTTCCGGCGCTCGGTATTTGAAATAGGCGAATTCTGGTGACATAAATCATCCTATGGTTCGGATTTGCTGGCTGCCATGACTTCCTGGGGCGCAAGCCTGGTCAACTGTGAGTTCATGCCCCTGACCCTGCGGGCCCGGTCGAACCGAAATCGCGAGATATTCTGCTGGCAGTCGCCGATCAGGCGTGAATCCCGTCTGGTCAGGAGGAGGGCTGAGCGGCGACGCCGTCGCGGCCGAGATCCAGTCGGCGTACCGCGTCGGTTCCCGAACTCACCAGGGTGACTGCCCTCCGCCGCCCCGAAGGCAGGATGCGAACTGTCACAACACCGTCGGTGACGGTATCCAGCTCTTGGACGATCCGTCGGTGGATCCGTTCCCGCAGAACGGGATCGGCTCCGGTAAGCCCGCCGTCGTCGTGCAATCGAACCCGAACGCCGCGCTTCCGAGCCGCCCGCACAGCGGCATCCAGCTCGGCCCCGACCAATCCGGGCGCTCGCAGCGTGTCGCGCAGATGCGCTTCAAGAACGAGGAATTCGGAAATCTCCGAGTCCCCGAACGGCGGCCCGGCGGCGATCCGGTCCAGCGCCGGACGAACGAGCCGATCCAACCGGCGTAACCGCGCATCCCGGACGGCGAGCGCGGCGCCGGCGGCGGCATCATCGGCCGCGCGCCGGGTGTTCTCGGCACGCAGCCGGTAGATGGTGTCTGCGGCGGGGACGATGGTGACGGCGAAGAGGGTGCTCATCATGAGCGGCCCGGCGTTCAGGATCGAGATGGATATCCCGAACGAGGGGGGCTGGTCGGTGAGGACGGTCCAGCCCACGCTGACCAGGGTGAGCGAGATCCCGCCGATCCAGCCGGCGACGATCCGGCGGCGCACGCAAAGGAAGGTGTACGGCACCACGGAGGCCCCCACCGGCCACAGCTGGTGCGGCGTCTGCACCGGAAGCGCGATGGCGCTGAACTGCAGGGCACAGGCCAGCGGGCAGGCCACCACGATCACGACCGTGGCCCAGAGCGGCATGGGATCCCCGGGGGTGGCGATCAAAACAACCCCGGCCAGGGTGAAAAGCAGAATGGCGCCGACGACGGGCCAGCACGCGGTGTAGGTGTTCCACGAGGCAAGCGGCTGCGCGACGGTGGCCAGCAGATAGCACCCGGTCAGCACCCAGGCAACCCAGGTGCGGGCGCCGAGCAGCGTCCAGGCGTCGCCACGGCTCATGCGGCCTGCCAGGTGAGCCGGACGCTGGTCCCGACCCCGGGCGTGGAGGTCACCGCGGCGGCTCCGCCGGGCAGTTGGCGCATCCGCCCCTGAATGCCGATGCTGACGCCGAGACGTTCCGGCGGCACCGCGGCGGGGTCGAACCCACGCCCGTCGTCGGTCACCACCGCGGTGAGCGAACGCGGCTCCACCCGCAGTGCGACGGCACGGTCGGCATTGGTTCCCGCGTGCCGCAAACTGTTTCGCAGTGCCTCGGCGAGCGCGGCTCCCATGGCCCGCACCACATCGGCGGGGTAGGAGGACTCCGAGGCCACCTCCAGCTCGATACCGAGCTGGGCGTCGACCGCCGCAGCGGCCGAACGCAGATGCGCGGCAGCGGCTTCGGCGTCGAACGGCGCATCACTGAGCACCCCGGAGCGCAGCTGTTCGACCTGCCGAATCGCCTCCTCGGCCTGCCGAACAACGCCGGGATCATCGGGCGTGCGAGCGACGGCGAGCAGCGCGCTCATCACCCAGTCGTGCGTGAGTCCGTCGATCCGCGCCCGCTCGACCTGCTTGGCCTCGCGGGCCGATGCGGTCGCCGCGGTGGCCTCGGCGGACGACCGGGTGCGGTCGAGCAGCCGGGCGGTGCGCAGCGCCATGAGCGCGGCGCAGGTGTAGAGCAGGGTGAAGGAGAAGGACCAGGTGATCTCCACGAAGATGTTCGGCGGGTTCAGGCGGAGCGCGGCATTGACGAGCTGGGCGCCGACGATGCTGGTGGCGAGCAGCGCGATTGTCGGCAGCGGCGGCCAGACGATGGCGACGGCCAGCGCGGGCAGCCCGGGGATGGTGGAGAGCCAGACGCCGTGGTCGATATCGACCTCGTGCCCGTCCCAGGCCAGCGGCCAGGTGGCCACGGCGAGCAGGAAACCGGCGGCGGCCACCGAGACGGCGAGGCCGAGCCGGTGCGGCCGCTCGGGGGCCGCGGCCACCACCAGCCCGAGCGCGGGCGCGAAGACCGCGACCACGGCGAGCGGCAGCCACCAGGCTGCGGTGGACCGCGCGCTGTCCGCGATATCCGAGGCGAGCACCAGGAAGTAGGCCAGGTAGCCGAAGGCGACGAAGCGGGCGAAGAGCCGCTTCATCCGCAGCTCGGTGCTCATCTCCCCTTGCGGCGCGGAATCGGTAGCCATCCGTCCTCCACGGCTCGTTTCAGCAGCTCGGCGCGGTTTCCGGAGGGGCGCCCCGCGGCCTCGTACTTGCGGCGGATGCGTTTGAGGTACTCGGTGACGGTGTCCTCGGCGATATCCATCAGGTGCGCGACCCTGGCCGCGGTCTCGCCGGAGGCGTAGAGCTCGAGCACCTGGCGCAGCTGCGGCGGGAGGTCGACGGCGAAATCCTCGTCGCCGTCGATGGCGAGCGCCAGTTCGGTGCCGAGCTCGCCGTCCTCGCGGGCGGCGGCGCGCACCGCCTCGACCACCCGTTCCGGCGGTTCGGATTTGAGCACTATCCCGACGGCGCCCGCCCTGGCCGCCGCGCGCATGAGGTACGGGTCCTCGCCGGAGGTGTAGACCAGGGTGCGCAGCCCTTCTTCGCGCAGCTTGTTCACATTGTCGCCGGGCGACGAGCCGTCGTTGAGCCGCAGGTCGAGAATCACCAGATCGAGCGGAACCTCCTGGACGAGCAGCTCTTTGACGGTCACCGCGGCGGCCTCGATGCGCAGCTCCCGGTGCGGGGCGAGGATGTTCCGCAGCCCGGCCACCATGACCGCGTGATCCTCGACGACGCCGATTCGCACCGGTGTCCGTTCATCGACCGACACACAATTCCCCTTCGATCCCCTAATGGGCCCCGATCCTAGGCGGCTACCGGAGAACTCTGCACCCGTACGACGCGCTTCGGATGAGAAGGAAACATGATTCACATCGGGACAAACCGGTCTGTCGGCACGCGATCTCTGGTAGACAGTCCGCACGGACGGCGAAACAGCGCCGTTTCAGATCGGATGATGGGAAAGTTTCATGAAGGTACGTGCCGCCGCAGTCACCGTGCTCGCCGCCACCGGGCTGATGTTCGGCGCCGGGCTGGCCTCGGCCACCCCCTCCACGCCCCCGCCCAGCCAGGGTGACAGCCTCACGGTCCTGCTCACCACGCTGCTCGGCCTGCTCGGCACCGGCTCCTCCACCGGCGGCGGCGCGGACAGCGGCATCGGCTGATCCGGAACGCACATCGGCCCGCCGCGGAGCTCCCCGCGGCGGGCCGATCGCGTGTTCAGCGCAGGGCGTCCAGCGGCGTGCGCATGAGCAGCACGTTGTACTGGTTGTGCACGGTGAGCAGGTAGTACAGGTCGTCGCCGGTCTGGTACGGCCAGATCATCGGGGCGTAGGCGCTGGGCAGGTCGCGGGTGTCGACGAGCACGCGCGGCTCGCTCCACGGCCCCTCCGGCGCGTCGGCGGTGCGCGCGACCACCGAGTTGGTGGGGTCGGTGGTGGTCATGACGTACTTACCGAGGTAGCCGCTCCAGTTGACCGAGAGCTCGGCGACGCCGCCGACGATCGGCGCGGAGGCGAGGGGATCATTGAGCTTCCACTCCTTGCCGTCCCAGTACTCGTACGCGTCGATATTCGCGATCTCCGGTTCGCGCACCCGGGAGACGAAGCCGGGGTTGTTCCGCCCGCCGGGGGTGCCGTAGCGGTAGACGAAGCCGTCCCGCTTCAGGAAGGCGTTCTGCTGGAAGCGCTCGTGGCCGTCGACGTTCGCGCGGCGGGTGGTGGTGAGCTGCTCCCAGGTCTGGCCGTGGTCGTGCGAGACGGCGAGGGTGGAGAAGTTGGTGTCCCACTTGCCGTGATCACCCCAGGCCCGCACCGACATCATGCTCAGGTACTGGTCGCCGCCGACCGCGACGCCCGCGGTCGGGATCAGGCTGATCTCGATGCCGGGGATCTTGGGGCTCGGCAGCGGGTTCGGCACGAAGCTGTCGAAGCGCAGGCCGTTCGCCGGGTCGTGGTTGCCGCTGCGGAACAGCGCGTTGCTCGTCCAGGCCCACATGCTGCCCGCGAGCAGGTTCGGGAAGCCGAGCCCGGCGCTGTCGCCGAAGGCGGTGAAGAGCGTGCCGTTGCCGTCCCACATGACGCCGAGGTCGGTGCCGAGCATGTTGTACCGCTCGGTGCGGTTCGGGCTGTCCATGCCGGTGACCTGGAAGACGGCCTCGGTCGGGCCAGGCAGCCGGGGCAGGCCGCGCGGCTGGCCGTTCATGCCGGGAATGGGGTTGACGTTGTTCGGGTCGGCGCCGGCCGGCGCGCCGCCGGTGACGGAGAGCGTCAAGGCCAGCGCACCGGCGGTGACCAGGGCTGACAGCGAGCGTTTCATCCAGGCGGTCCCTTCTGCATAGCCGGTCGGCGTGGCCCATTCTGCCTGCTGTCCCCGAAATCGGAAGGGGGCGCACCCGGAAACGACAACGGCCCGGTGTACACCGGGCCGTCGTCGAGCAGCTGGTCGCGGTCAGAAGGCCGCTTCGTCGAGCTCCATGATCTCGTTGTCCAGGGTGGCCAGGACGGCGCGGGTGGCGGTCAGCTCCGGCAGCACGTTGCGCGCGAAGAACTGCGCGACGGCGACCTTGCCGGTGTAGAACGCCTCGTCCTTGCCCGCCCCGCTGTCCAGCGCGGCGATCGCCAGCTCGGCGTGGCGCAGCAGCTGCCAGCCGATCAGCAGGTCGCCGACGGCGAGCAGGAAGCGCACCGAGCCGAGCCCGACCTTGTACAGCTCGGCCGAGTCCTCCTGGGCGGCCATCAGGTGCCCGGTGAGGGTGGCGGCCATGGCCTGCACGTCCTCCAGCGCGGTGGCGAGCAGCTTGCGCTCACCCTTGAGCCGGCCGTTGCCCGCCTCCGAGTCGATGAACTTCTGCACCTGCCCGGCCACGTGGCCGAGCGCGACGCCGCGGTCACGGGCGATCTTGCGGAAGAAGAAGTCCTGCGCCTGGATGGCGGTGGTTCCCTCGTAGAGCGAGTCGATCTTGGCGTCCCGGATGTACTGCTCGATCGGATAGTCCTGCAGGAAGCCGGAGCCGCCCAGGGTCTGCAGCGATTCGGTCAGGTACTGGTAGGCCCGCTCCGAGCCGACGCCCTTGACGATCGGCAGCAGCAGGTCGTTGACCCGGGCCGCGAGGTCGGCGTCCGCGCCGGAGACCCGCTCGGCGAGCGCGACGTCCTGGTGCGCGGCGGTGTAGAGGTAGACGGCGCGCAGCCCCTCGGCGTACGCCTTCTGCGTCATCAGGCTGCGGCGCACGTCCGGGTGGTGGGTGATGGTCACGCGCGGCGCGGCCTTGTCCGCCATCTTGGTCAGGTCGGCGCCCTGCACCCGCTGCTTGGCGTAGTCGAGCGCGTTCAGGTAGCCGGTGGAGAGCGTGGCGATGGCCTTGGTGCCGACCATCATGCGCGCGTGCTCGATGACGTTGAACATCTGCGCGATGCCGTTGTGCACCTCGCCGACCAGCCAGCCCTTGGCCGGGACGCCGTGCCCGCCGAAGGTCACCTCGCAGGTGGAGGAGGCCTTGAGCCCCATCTTGTGCTCCAGCCCGGTCACGAAGACGCCGTTGCGCTCGCCGCGCTCACCGGTCTGCGGGTCGAAGTGGAACTTGGGAACGAAGAAGAGCGAGAGCCCCTTGGTGCCGGGGCCGGCGCCCTCGGGACGGGCGAGCACCAGGTGCATGATGTTCGGGAAGAGGTCGTCGGAGTCGCCGTTGGTGATGAAGCGCTTCACGCCCTCGATGTGCCAGGAGCCGTCCTCCTGCTGGACCGCCTTGGTGCGGCCCGCGCCCACGTCGGAGCCGGCATCGGGCTCGGTGAGCACCATGGTGGCGCCCCAGCCCTGCTCGGCGATGATCTTGGCCCACTGCTTCTGCTCGTCGGTGCCGTTGTCGTGGAAGATCTGCGAGAAGCCGGAGCCCGCGGCGTACATGAAGGCGGCGGGCTGCGCGCCGAGGATCAGCTCGGCGAAGGCCCAGTACGCGGCGCGCGGCATCGGCAGGCCGCCGAGCTCCTCCGGTACGCCGAGCCGGTCCCAGCCACCGTCCTGCATGGCCCGGTAGCTCTTCTTGAAGGGCTCGGGCAGGTGCACCGTGTGGGTTTCGGGGTCGAAGGTCGGTGGGGTGCGGTCGGTCTCGGCGAAGGACTCGCCCAGCGGGCCCTCGGCCAGCCTGCGCACCTCCTTGAGCATCTCGCGCACGGTGTCGGCGTCGAGATCGCCCCACGCGCCGGTCTCCAGCAGTGATTCCAGGCCCAGCACCTCGAAGAGGTTGAACTCCAGGTCGCGGATGTTGCTCTTGTAGTGACCCATGTCGGTACTCACTCTCCGTTGAGTTGGTGCGGTCGGTTGTCTGCCGTTCCCGCCCAGGACGCAGCTACTCGCGGGTAACTTACTCTCCATATTACCGGCCGGTAATGAGGTAGCAAAGTGGAACGGCTCGATGTGACGCGAGGAACATCGACCCGTTACCGTGCACCGTGCGCATCGACACCAGTGCGGGGCAGGCCGAGGTCGAGATCGATGCCGCCGACGAGCCGTCGCTGCTGGTGCTGCTGACCCACGGGTCGGGCGGCGGGATCGACGCCAGGGATCTGCTCACCGTTCGTGACCTGGCATTTCGCTGCGGGGCGGCGGTGGCGCGGGTGTTGCAGCCGTACCGGGTGGCCGGGGCGCGGGCGCCGGGGTCGGCGGCGAAGCAGGACACGGCGTGGCTCGAGGTCGTCGCCGCGCTGCGCGAGCGCTACGGGCCGGTGCCGCTGGTGCAGGGCGGGCGCAGCAACGGCGCGCGGGTCGCCTGCCGGACCGCCACCGCGGTGGGGGCGCGTGGCGTGCTCGCGCTTTCCTTTCCGCTGCACCCGCCGGGGAAGCCGGAGCGGTCGCGGCGCGAGGAGCTGCTTGCCGCGTCCGGCGCCGAGGTGGTGGTGATCAACGGCGGTAGTGATCCGTTCGGGATTCCGGATGCCGGTGACGTCGCGGAGCTGCACGTGATCGAGGGCCAGCCGCACTCGTTCCGGCGCGGCTTCGACGAGATCGAAGCAGTCGTCGAACCGTGGCTGCGCCGCTGGGCGGGTCAGCCCTCGCGGCGCTGAGCGACCACGAGCGCATCGATGGCGTCCCGATCCTCCGTGGCCCGGAGCACCCGTTCCGCCACCGCGATCCGGATCCGCTCGGACAGCGGGCCCAGGTCGGCGCGGATGTCGTCGGGGGTGAAGAGGATCGAGGGATCCTGCGGCCCCCCGTACCCGTCGCTGATGTTCGTGGTGTCGTGGCCGAGCACGAGCAGCGTCCCGCCGGGCGTCAGCAGCTCGGCGGCCCGGCGCACCAGCGCCCTGCGCTCGTCCGGCGGCAGGTGCAGGAAGACCATGAGCACCAGCTCGTAGCGCCCGGCGAGCGCGGCCGGGTCGGTGAGATCGGCGCACTCCCAGGTGATCCTGGTGCGCACCGAGCGGGAGAGCCGGGTGGCGACGGTCCGCCCCTTGTCCACCGCCACCTGCGACCAGTCCACCGCGCGCACCTGCCAGCCGTGCGTGGCCAGCCAGAGCGCGTTGCGCCCCTCGCCGCAGGCCAGGTCGAGCGCGCGCGGCCCCTCCGGCACGGTGCCGTCCGGCTCGGGTGGCGGGGTCGCGGTGCGCTCGAGGCCGTGGATGTGCTCGACTACGGTGCTGTTCGGCGGGGCGCCCCAGACGAGCTCGGTGCTGGCGTAGCGCTCGTCCCATGCGGCGGCATCCATGCCGCCCAGTCTAGGAAGCGGGTCAGAGCGTGGTGCGCATGAGCACCACGTTGTACTGGCTGTGCACCGTCGTCATGAAGTACAGGTCGCGCCCGGTCTGGTAGGGGAAGATCGACGGCGCGTACGCCGACGGCAGCTCACGGGTGTCGATGATGACCTCCGGCGCGCTCCACGGCCCCTCCGGCGCGGGCGAGCGGCGCAGCACCACCGAGTTGAACGGGTCGGTGGTGAGCGAGACGTACTGGCCGAGGTACTCGTTGTAGAGCACCGAGAGCTCGCCGACGCCGCCCATGATCGGCGCGGCCGCGTTCACGTCGTCCTTCTTCCAGTCGCCGCCGTCCCAGTACTCGTACTCGGCCGGGTTGCCGATGTCGGCGCCCTTCACCCTGGCCACGTAGGCGGCGTTGTTCCGGCCGGCGCGGGTGCCGTACTCGTAGACCCACTCGCCACGGCCGACGAAGGCGTTCATCTGGAAGTTGGCGTTGCCGCCCTCGTTGGGGCGCTTGGTGGCGGGCAGCTCGGCCCAGGTCTCGCCGTTGTCCGCGGAGGCGGCGAGCCCGGAGAAGTTGGTGGTCCACTGGCCGGCCGCGTCCCAGGTCTTGATCGACATGAGGCTCATGAACTGCACCCCGCCGACCGAGATGCCCGCGGTGGGGATCCGGCTGATCTCCAGGAAGGGCACCTTGGGGCTGGGGATCAGATCCCTGGCCTGGCCGAAAACGTCACGCACGGCGCTGTCGAAGTAGATGCCGTTCGCGGGATCCCTGGTATCGCTGCGCAGCAGGATATTGCTGCGCCAGGCCCACACGCTGCCCGCGAGCAGGTTGGGGAAGCCGAGCCCCGCGGTGTCGCCGAAGGCGGTGAGCATCTCGCCGCTGCCGTTGTCCCACATGATGCCGAGGTCGGTGCCGAGCACGTTGTAGCTCTGGGTGTTGTTCGGGCTCGCCATGCCGGTCACCTGGAAGACGGCCCGCGCGCGGCCGTTCAGGTTCGGCAGCCCGGTGCTGCCGTTCAGCACCGGGATCGGGTTGATGGCGTTCGGATTGGCGGCCGCGGGCGTCGCGGTGGTGAGGAGCAGGGCGGAGAGTCCGGTGAGGGCGGACAGCATCAAGCTCGCGGTCTTCTGCACGGTGGGGGGCCTCCGGCGTCGTGCCGGGGTTCTCGTGACGCACACCCCCGCCTTTGTGCGATGCGCCACACCCCGACTGTCTGGCAAATCGAACGAATGTTAACAGCGCTGCCCAGAAAATCCAGGGCTTGCCGGAACGGATCGCTGGCGGATCGGCCCGTCCCAAGTTACCGTCACTGTTGACGGTTACTGCCGACGAGCGGAGGAACGATGCTGCCAGCCGGAGTGGATCCACGGACCCCGGTCCTGGTCGGAGCCGGACAGGTGGTGCACCGCGGCAAGGAGCCCGGGCTGCCCGGCCCCGCCGAACTCGCGGCCGAGGCGCTGCGCCGGGCGGGCGCCGACAGCGGCACCGGCGACCGGCTGCTGCGCGCGGCCGACCTGGTCGCCGCGGTCTCGCCGGTGAGCAAGCCGTACGAGGATCTCGGGGCGCTGGCCGCCATCGAGCTCGGCGTCGCCCCCGCCCGCACCCTGCAGTCGGTGCGCTTCGGCGGCGACGCCCCGATCACGCTGCTCGGCCGGGTGGCGCAGGCCGTCGCGGACGGGAAGGCCGAGGTCGCGCTGCTCACCGGCGCCGAGGCGGTGGCCGCGGGGATCACCGCGGCGCGCACCGGCATCACCCCGAGCTGGCCGGAGGAGCCCGCCGGTGCGGTGCCGGACGAGGTCGTCGGCACCGATCGCGGCCCGAACTCGGACATGGAGAACGCCGCCGGGCTCTGGGGTCCGGTGTACTTCTACGCGCTCATGGAGACGGCGCTGCGCGCCCGGCTCGGGCTTACCGAGGAGGCGCACCTGGCGCGGATCGGCGCGCTCTGGTCCCGCTTCTCCGAGGTCGCCGCCGGCAACCCCTTCGCCTGGCAGCCGGAGCGCAACTCCGTCGCCGACCTGATCGTGCCGACCCCGGCGAATCGCCTGGTCGCGACGCCGTACCCGAAGCTGCTCACCGCCAACCTGACGGTGAACCAGGGCGCCGGGCTGATCGTGTGCAGCGCCGCCGCGGCGGACGCGGCGGGCGTGCCGCACGACCGCTGGGTCTTCCTGCACGGCGCCGCCACCGCCACCGACGAGTGGTTCGTCTCCGAGCGCGCCGACCTCGCCGCCTCGCCCGCGATCGCCGCGGCGGGCGGCGCCGCGCTGCGCAGCGCGGGGGTCGGCATCGATGAGGTCGCGCACATCGACCTGTACTCCTGCTTCCCGATTGCGGTGCAGGTGGCGGCCGAGGCGCTCGGGCTCGCGCTGGACGATCCGGCGCGCCCGCTCACCCTGACCGGCGGGCTTACCTTCGCCGGCGGGCCTGGCAACAACTACACGACGCACTCGCTGGCCGCCCTGGTCCAGGTGCTGCGCGCGCACCCGGGCGATTTCGGGCTGGCCACCGCGCTCGGCTGGTACATCACCAAGCACGGCGCCGCGGTGCTCTCCACCCGGCCGCCCGCCGCGCGCTTCCGCGCCGAGGAGCCCGAGGTGCCCGC
This sequence comes from Nocardia asteroides, assembly GCF_021183625.1. Lineage (NCBI taxonomy): Bacteria > Bacillati > Actinomycetota > Actinomycetes > Mycobacteriales > Nocardiaceae > Nocardia > Nocardia asteroides. Next base: position 3,613,508 of record NZ_CP089214.1, on the reverse strand, counting down.
CGCCCGCCGGGCCACCGCGCCCGGCTACACCGGCCGGGCCACCGTCGAGTCGTACACCGTCGCGTACCGCAGGGGCAGCGGCCCCGACCGCGCCGACGAGCCGGAGGCTGTCGTGATCAGCGCCCTGAACCCGGCGGGTGCCCGCATACTGGTGCGGGCCTCGGACGCGGAGACCATCGCGGCCTTTGCCGACGGCGACCCGCTCGGCGCGGGCGTCGAGATCGCGGCCGCCGACCGGCTCACCCTGCTCACCGAGAGGACTGTGCGATGACCGACTCGCTCCTGGTCGAGCAGCGGGGTGCGATCATGCTGCTCACCGTGAACCGCCCGAAGGCGCGCAACGCCATCGACCTGGCCACCGCCCGCGCCATCGAGGCCGCGGTGGACGCCTTCGAAGCCGACGACAGCGCCCGGGTGCTCGTCCTCACCGGCGCGGAGAACACCTTCAGCGCGGGCATGGATCTGATCGCCGCCTCGAAGGGCGAGATGCCGATCACCGAGAAGCGCGGTCCGCTCGGCATCACGGCGAAGCCGCCGAGCAAGCCGATGATCTCGGCGGTCGAGGGGTACGCGCTGGCGGGCGGCTTCGAGCTGGCGCTGGCAGGCGACCTGATCGTCGCCTCCAGCACCGCGCGCTTCGGGATTCCCGAGGTCAAGCGGGGGTTGGTGGCCGCGGCGGGCGGGGTGCTCCGGCTGACCCAGCGGCTGCCGCGGCCGATCGTCGCCGAGCTCGCGCTCACCGGCGGGCAGATCGCGGCGCAGCGCCTCTACGACCTGGGGCTGGTGAACCGGGTGGTCGAGCCGGGCACGACGCTCGAGGTCGCGCTGGAGCTGGCGGCGGAGATCGTTGCGGCGGCCCCGCTCTCGGTGGCGGCGAGCAAGCGGATCATCGACGAGTCCCCGGACTGGCCGAGCGCCGACGCCTTCGCCAAGCAGGGCGAGATCGCGCTGCCCGCGCTGTTCTCCAAGGACGCCGCCGAGGGCGCGATCGCCTTCGCGCAGAAGCGCGAACCGGTCTGGCAGGGACGCTGATCGGTGCCCGCCCGGGTCCGCGAGACGCAGGAGCAGCGGCGCACCCGCATGCGCGCGCGGCTGCTGGACGCGGCCGTGGCCAGCCTGGTCGAGGTCGGGTACGCGGGCACCACCACGCTCGAGGTGCAGAAGCGCGCCGAGGTGCCGCGCGGCACCCTGCAGCACCACTTCCCGACCAGGGCCGACCTGCTCGCGGGCGCGGTGGAGCACGTCGCGCTGCGCCGGATCGCCCAGCTGGAGGCGGAGTTCGACGCGCTGCCCGACGGCGAGGACCGGCCTGCCCGCGCAGTCGACCTGACCGCGCGGATGCTCTCCGGCCCGGAATTCCTCGCGGCGCTGGAGATGTGGGTGGCCGCGCGCACCGACCCGGAGCTGCGCGCGGAGTTCCTGCCGCTGGAGGTCCGGCTCTTCGAGCAGATGCAGAGCCGGGTGCGCGAGGCGTTCCGCAGCGAGTTCCCGGACGACAGCCGGGTGCCGATCATCACCGAGTTCACCATCGAGATCGTCACCGGGCTCGCCATGCGGGCCTTGCTCACCGGTGACGTCGCGGGCAATCGGAAGATCCAGCGCCGCTGGGACACCGCCGTGCGGGTGCTGCTCGGCACCGCCGACCCGGCCTCGCTCGCCCCGCGCCGCGGCTGATCAGCGCTGGTCGAGCAGCACCCGCGCGCAGCCGGCCGGGTCGTCGTAGAACGGCGTGTGCCCGCTGCCGGGCAGCGTGATGTGCCTGGCGTTCGGCAGCAGCTTCCGCGCCTTGCGGCTCTGCGTGGCGTAGGTGAGCAGGATGTCCCGGTTGCCCCAGGCCACCGTCACCGGAATGTCGGCGAGCGCGCCGAGTTCGTGCAGCCGCGCGTCGCGGAACGAGGCCAGCGCCTCCGGGAAGCCGGGCGCGTTCATCGCGCCATCGACGGTGGCGAGCGCGACCTCGGGCGTGACCTGCCACGGCTTGCCGAAGACCAGCTCCAGGAACGCGGTGCGCCCCGCCGGGTTGCCGAGCAGCGCGGGCAGCCGGGGCTCGATGGCCCGGCCGAGGTCGCGCGCCCGGCCGAGCGAGTGCTGGCACCACACCCGGCCCGCGGTACCCCAGAAGCCGATGGGGGAGAAGGCCGTCACCGAGCGGGCGAGGCCGCGCGCGGCGACGTTCAGCGTGATCAACCCGCCCATGGAGTTGCCGCCGAGGTGCGGCCGCTGCAGCCCCTCGGCGGCGATGAACTCGGCCAGCGCGTCGGTGAGCGTCTCGACCGTGGTGTGCGGCAGCGGCGCGCTGCCGCCGAAACCGGGCAGGTCGACCGCGATGACCTCGAACGATTCGCCCAGTCGGTCGAAGAGCGGCTCCCACACCTGCCAGCGGCTGCCGATGCCGTGCACCAGCACGAGGGGTTCGCCGGAGCCGGTGCGGTGCTGGTTCAGCTTCACCATGGCAGGAACCCTAGCCCATTGCCGAGCAACAAATAGTTAATTACTGTTGCTCCATGTCTTCCGTGGAGCAGGTTGCGACCCCGCTCGGTCCCGATTCCCTGACCTGGCAGTACTTCGGCGACTGGCGCACCTACCTGCTGGCCCCGGCCGCCGGGATCATGCAGCTCATGCTGCCCGGGCTCGGCGCGGGGGTGACCCAGCACTCGAACTTCTTCACCGAGCCGTGGGAGCGCATATTCCGCTCGGTGCCACAGATCGCGGGCGTGGTCTACGACGGCCCGGAGGCGCTGGTCACGGCCGCCAAGGTGCGTGATTACCACCGCGACATCAAGGGCGTCGACCACAACGGCAAGCGTTACCACGCCCTCGACCCCGAGGTGTACCACTGGGCGCACGCCACCTTCCTGTGGGCCGCCATGATGACCGCGGACATCTTCGACCATCCGCTGAGCGAGTCCGAGCGGCGCCGCTTCTACGACGAGGGCAAGCAGTGGTACCGGCTCTACGGCGTCAGCGAACGCCCGATGCCCGCCGACTGGGGCGGCTTCCGCGCCTACTTCGACCGGGTCTGCGCCGAGCAGCTCGAGGTCACCGAGTCGGCGGCCTGGGTGGTGGCCCAGCTCGACGACCCGGCCGAGATGCGGATCCCCTTCGTGCCCGACCTGGTCTGGAAGCTGTTCGGCAAGCGCTTCATGCGGGAGTACCGGGTGGTCGCGGCAGGCACCATGCCGCCCGCGGTGCGGGAGCGGCTCGGGCTCCCGTGGGGCCCGCTGGAGCGGGCGCGCTTCACCGCGCTGGTGCACCTGGTGCGCCGGGTCTGGCCGCTGCTGCCGGAGCGGCTGCGCTACCAGCCGCGCGCGCTGGCCGGGATCGCCAGGGTGCGCGGGGCGGCGTGAGCACCGCGCTGCTGGAGGAGCCTGGCACCGGGCAGGACCCGGTGACCGCGCGCATCCTGGACGCGGCGCTGGCCGAGCTCGGCGACTACGGCCTGCGCCGGGTCTCGGTGGAGGACATCCGGCGCCGCGCGAAGGTCAACCGCACCACCGTCTACCGCCGCTTCGTCACCAAGAGCGAGCTGATCGCGGCGGCGCTGCAGCGCTGGATCCTGAACGTGCTCATCGAGATCGCCGCCGAGGTCGTGAACCGCCCGACCGTCGCCGAGCGGCTGGTCGAGGGGTTCGTGCGCGCGGTCCTGCTGGTCCGCACCGACCCGCTGATCGGCAGGCTGCTGCGCAGCGAGCCGGAGACCTTCCTGCCGCACCTCACCACCGAGGGCGCCCCGATTCTCCGGGCCTGCCGGGAATTCCTCGCCGCCCAGTGCCGTGCGCTGCACCCCGATTTCGACGCCGACGCCGCCGCGGAGATCGCGCTGCGGCTGGCCCAGTCCGTCGTGCTCACCCCGGACGGCTGGTTCGATCTGCGCGACGAGGCCGCGCTGCGCGCCTTCGCCACCCGCTACCTGGCGCCGCTCACCCGCTGAGACCGGGGCTGGTGCGGAGCACGGCGGGTACGGCATGATCCGCAGCGGATGCACACGCAGAGGGAAGGATTCGGGTGCGGAAAACCCTGATCGTCGCGGCACTGATCGCGCTGCCGGTACTGGCCGGCTGTGGCGGCGCGGACGTACCGCCGCCGCTGACCGCCGCCGACCTCTCGAAGTCGCTGCAGGACAAGGGCTTGAAGCCCGCGTCGCTCGCCGATTGCGCCGCGAAGGTCTTCGTCGACGCCGGTATCTCGCAGGAAGGGCTGCGCACGCTGATCAGCGACGACCAGGCCGCCGTGCAGGCCGACCCGCAGAACATGGGCATGAGCGAAGCCGATGCCGCTAAGGCGCGCGAGGCCAGGAGCAAGATGGGCACCGAGTGCGTGGCCGGAGCGCGCTGAAAAACGGATTCCGATCCGCCTGAACGCAACGGGTGAGGCCGTGGCCCGGCTCGGTCATCGTTGGGCCATGACCTCCACCCAGTCGCAGCAGACGACAGACGCCGAACTCGACCGGATCTTCCAGCCGATCTTCGCGCGGATCGCCGAGGGCGCGGTCGAGCGCGAAGTGGACCGCAGGCTCGCCTACGACGAGGTGGCCGAGCTGCGCGCCGCCCGCTTCGGCGCGCTGCGCGCCCCGGTGGAGTCCGGCGGCTACGGCGCGAGCGTGCGGCAGCTGTTCCGGCTGCTCATCGACCTGGCCGCGGCGGAGTCGAACCTGCCGCAGGCGCTGCGGGTGCACTTCGTCTTCGTCGAGGACCAGCTGCTCGCCGAGGCGGGGCCGGTGCGCGAAGAGTGGCTGCGCAAGGTCGGCGCGGGGACGCTGGTCGGCAACGCCATCACCGAGCCCGGCGTCGGCGCGGTGGACCGGTACCGGACCCGGCTCACCGAGCGCGGTGCCGACTGGGTGCTGGACGGCACCAAGTACTACAGCACCGGCTCGCTCTACGCCGACCACATCCTGGTCGCCGCCGACCGGGACGGCGAGCGGCTCGGCATCCTGGTCGACGCCGATGCCGACGGCGTGCGCCTGCACGACGACTGGGACGGTTTCGGGCAGCGGCTCACCGCCAGCGGCACCACCGAGTTCAGCGGCGTGGTCGTGCCGGAGGATCGGATCCTCGGCCCCGGCTACGGCAACCCCGGCGCCACCTACTCCACCGGCTACCTGCAGCTCTTCCAGCTCGCGGTGCTGGCCGGGATCGCCGCGCGGGCCGAGCGCGACACCCGCGAGTGGGTCGCCGCGCGCACCCGCGGCTACACCCACTCCGCGGGCGACCTGCCGCGCCACGACCCGCTGGTGCAGCAGGTGATCGGCAAGCTCTCCGCCGCCGCCTTCACCGCGCGCGCCACCGTGCTCGCCGTCGCCGACGAACTCGACCGCGTGCTCGCGGCGGGCGCGAAGGACGAACCGGACCTGGTCGCGGTCGAGCTGGCCGCCGCGCAGGCGCAGATCGGCGTGATCGAGACCGTGCTACCCGCCACCTCGCTGCTCTTCGAGGTCGGCGGCGCCTCGATCACCTCGGAGAAGCTGCGGCTGGACCGGCACTGGCGCAATGCCCGCACCGTCTCGGTGCACAACCCGGCCATCCAGAAGGCGCGCGCCATCGGCGACCACCTGCTCAACGGCGCCGATCTCCCCTTCGCCTGGAGCGCGGGGGAGCGGAAGCCCGTTTGATCCGGCGTACGTAGCTCCCGGCCCCGCGCCGGGAACTTCAGCCGCTGAGCGTGGCGGTGAACACAGCTACCAGCCCCTCCAGCCCGGCCCGGTCGACCTCGTCGAACCGGCCGGGCTTCGGGCTGTCCAGATCAAGCACCCCGACCACCGCACCGCCGTGCCGCAGCGGCACCACGATCTCCGACCGGCTGTCGGCATCGCAGGCGATGTGCCCGGGGAAGGCGTGCACATCCGCCACCACCTGCGTCTCCCCGGTCGCCGCCGCCGTCCCGCACACCCCGCGCCCCCACGCGATCCGCACGCAGGCCGGCTTCCCCTGAAATGGTCCGACGACCAGTTCTTCGCCCCGAGTGAAATAGAAACCGGCCCAATTCAAATCCGGCAGGGCGTGGAAAATCAGGGCCGCGAGATTCGCGGAATTCGCCACCCGGTCGGTTTCCCCCGCGAGCAGCGATTCGGCCTGTTCACGCAGCTGACGGTACTGTTCGGCCCGGTCGCCGCTGAGTTCGGTGATATCGAACGACATACCGCCGATGGTAAAGCTATTGCCCGGCAATAGCCGGAATCCATTCTCTCTGATCGCAATACTCCGATGCCGGGAGCGCGGCCCGCACCATTTCGGGTATGACATCGACTACTTCCTCGACCCCCGGAACCCGCAGCGCGGCGATCGTGGGCGCCGGACAGACTGGTGTCACGGCGGCACTCGGCCTGCTCGACGCCGGGTTCGACGTGACTCTCTACAGCGACAGGGACCAGCGCGCGCTGCGCGACGACGTCCCGGCCACCGGCACCGCGCTGGAGTTCGGCGAGGTGCAGCAGGCCGAATCCGCGCTCGGGCTGGACAGCTACACCGGCCGCGCGCCCAGGCACACCGGGCTCAGCGTGCGCATCGCGGGCCCCGGCCCGGAGCACCCCGAGCTCATCGACTTCGACGGCACCTTCGACGGCTACGTCGGCGTCGCGGTCGACACCAGGCTCAAGGCCGACGAGCGGCTCACCGAATTCCGGCGCAGGGGCGGCACCTTCGTGGTCGAGGCGGTGACCCGGGAGACCCTGGACGGCATCGCCGCCGAGCACGACCTCACCCTGGTCGCCACCGGTAAGGCCGGGCTCGTCGACCTCTTCCCGGTGGACAGCGCCCGCACCGTCTACGACGAGCCGCAGCGCAGGCTGCTCGCGCTCACCGTCGGCGGGCTCGGCGCCGGGCGCGACGTCTTCGCGCACCGCAGCCCGGCGGGTGGCGCGCACAGCCTGTTCTCCATCGTCGCCGACCAGGGCGAGGCGTGGTGGGGGCCGTACCTGCACAAGGACGTCGGCTGGACCTGGGCCTTCATCGGCTGGGCGCGCCCGGGCAGCGACTGGGAGCAGCGCTTCGCCGCCGCCGAATCCGCGGAGTCGGCGCACGAGATCGTGCAGCAGCTCTACCGCGACTACCTCGAGTGGGATCTGCCCGAGGTGCTCGCCACCCGCCCGCTCACCGAGGACAAGCACTCCTGGCTGAAGGGGGCCGTCCGCCCGGTGGTGCGCGAGGGCGTCGGGTATACCGCGAGCGGCCACCCGGTCGGCGCGCTCGGCGACACCGCGGTCGCGCACGACCCGGTCGCCGGGCAGGGCGCGCAGGGCGGGCTGGTGCAGGCGCAGCGGCTGGTCGCCGCGGCGGCCGTGCACGACGGGCCGTTCGACGCCGCCTGGCTCGGCGCGCGGTACGCGGAGTTCCTCGGCTACCGCGCCGAGGCCGCGGCCAAGGTGACCCGGCTCTTCCTCAGCGACCCGGAGTTCGGCGAGATCGGCAATGCCTTCTTCGCCGCCGCCGCTGTGCACCCGAAGTTCGCCTCCGCGCTGGTCGGGCTGTTGCACCGGCCGCAGCCCTTCGCCGCGATCGAGTCCGCGGACGACGCCGTCGCCTACATCTCGCAGGTCACCGGCGAGGACGCGGGCGAACTGCTGGCGAAGTTCGCGCCCGCGGGCCGTTTCGCGCGCTCGGAATACCAGGCGGACCTGGCCTCGGCCTGACGTTGCGATCACCGGCGATCGGATCGCGGGGATTCAAAACCTCTGCCGATCCGGTCGCCGGTGCTGACATGGAGGAAGACCCCGGCCGGGCGCCGACCGCCCGGCCCCGACTCGGCTGGGCACGGCCGACCGCAGGGAGCACACGTATGACCACCGAGAAGATCGCCGAGCAGGTCCGGTTCGCCTACTGGGTCCCCAATGTCAGCGGGGGGCTGGTCACCAGCGATATCGAGCAGCGCACCGGCTGGGACTTCGAGTACAACAGGAAGCTCGCGCAGACCGCGGAGAACAACGGCTTCGACTACGCGCTCTCCCAGGTCCGCTACACCGCCTCGTACGGCGCCGAGTTCCAGCACGAATCCACCTCGTTCAGCCTCGCGCTGCTCGGCGCCACCGAGCGGCTCAAGGTGATCGCGGCCGTGCACCCCGGGCTCTGGCACCCGGCGGTGCTGGCCAAGTTCGGCGCCACCGCCGACCACCTCTCGAACGGCCGGTTCGCCATCAATGTGGTCTCCGGCTGGTTCGCCGGCGAGTTCAAGGCGCTCGGCGAGCCCTGGCTGGAGCACGACGAGCGGTACCGCCGCAGCGGCGAGTTCCTCGAGGTGATCCGCAAGATCTGGACCGAGGACGAGGTGAACTACGGCGGCGATTTCTACCGCATCCGCGATTTCACCCTCAAGCCCAAGCCGCTGAACACCCCCGAGCGCCCGAACCCGGAGCTCTTCCAGGGCGGCAACTCCAGCGCGGCGCGCCGCAACGGTGGCTACTACGCCGACTGGTACTTCTCCAACGGCAAGGACTTCGACGGCGTCACCGAGCAGCTCACCGACGTGCGCGGGCACGCCCGCGAGCGCAACCGCGAGGTGAACTTCGGTCTCAACGGCTTCATCATCGCCCGCGACACCGAGAAGGAAGCGCGGGAGACGCTGCGCGAGATCATCGCCAAGGCGAACAAGCCCGCCGTCGAGGGCTTCCGGGACGCGGTGCAGCAGGCAGGCGCCGCCACCGGTGACCGCAAGGGCATGTGGGCCGACTCCTCCTTCGAGGACCTGGTGCAGTACAACGACGGTTTCCGCACCCAGCTCATCGGCACGCCGGAGCAGGTCGCGGAGCGCATCGTCGCCTACAAGAAGCTCGGCGTGGACCTGATCCTCGGCGGCTTCCTGCACTTCCAGGAGGAGATCGAGTACTTCGGGGCCAACGTTCTCCCGCTGGTGCGCGAGCTCGAAGCCGCCGAGCAGACCGTCGCCGAGCAGCCGGTGGCGGTGAGCTGATGACCGCGGTCGCCGCCGATCGGATCGGCTCGGCGGAGTGGGCGTTCGCGGTCGCCGCCGAGCTGGCGGCGGAGTTCGGGCCCGGGGCCGCGGCCAGGGACCGGGAGCGCGCCCTGCCGCACGCCGAGATCGCCCGGCTGGCGGCCAGCGGACTGCTCGCCGTCACCGTCCCCGCCGAGCTCGGCGGCGCCGACCTGCCGCCGAGCGCGGTGGCCGAGGTGGTCCGGGTGCTCGCCACCGCGGACCCGAACATCGCGCAGATCCCGCACAGCCACTTCGTCTACATCAACCTGCTCAAGCTGGCGGGCTCGCCGCAGCAGCGCATCCGCTACCTCGGCGCGGTGCTGGAGGGCGCCACGCTCGCCAACGCGCAGGCCGAGCGGAGCAGCAGCACCAGCGCGCGGATCTGTACGACGCTGCGCCCCGCGCCGGGCGGGTTCCGGGTGGACGGCACCAAGTTCTACTGCACCGGCTCGCTCTTCGCCGATATCCTCGCGGTGCTCACCCGGCTGGACGACCCGGCGGGCAGCACCGGGCTGCCGGACGGCGAGTACGTCGCCTTCCTGCCCGCGAACACCCCCGGCGTGCACATCCTGGACGACTGGGACGCGCTCGGCCAGCGCACCACCGGCAGCGGGACCGTCGAGTTCGACGGCGTCGCGGTGGGTATCGACCAGGTGGTTGCCCGGGCCGACGCGGTCAACGCCCCCACCGGCTACGGCGCCTTCGCCCAGCTGCTGCACGCGGCCATCGACGCCGGTATCGCGCGCGGCTCGCTGGACGCCGCCGCCCGCTTCGTCCGCACCGCCAGCCGCCCCTGGTTCGAGGCCGGGGTCACCAGGGCCGAGGAGGATCCGCTGCTCATCCAGCGCTTCGGCGAACTCGGCGTCGAGGTGGTCGCCGCCGAGGCGGCGCTGGCCGCCGCAGGCGCCGCCGTGGACCGGGCCACCGGCCACACCCCGGCGCCGGGCAGCACCGACGCCGAGGCGTCCGGGCACGCCTCGCTGGCCGTCGCCGCAGCCAAGGTGCTCACCGACCGCGCCGCGAACGAGGTCGCGGCCGCCGTCTTCGAGGTGGGCGGCACCCGCAGCGCGAGCATGGCCACCGACCTCGACCACTTCTGGCGCAATGCGCGCACGCACACCCTGCACGACCCCGTGCGGTGGAAGTATCAGCACATCGGCCGCGCCCTGCTGCAGGGCACGCCGCCACCGCTGCACGGCGTCATCTGAAGAACGTGCGGAAGGAGAGGACATGACCGTCACCGTCGTGGTCGGCAACCCCAAGCCGGCCTCGCGCACCCTGACCGCCGCGACCCTGCTCGCCGAGGGACTGCGGCCGGGCGAGAAGCCCGCCGTTATCGACCTGGTCGAATTCGGCGCGGGGTTGCTCGGCTGGGGCGACCCGGCCGTCACCGCGGCCAAGGAGCAGACCGCCGCCTCCGACCTGGTGATCTTCGCCAGCCCGACCTTCAAGGCCACCTACACCGGGCTGCTCAAGCTCTTCCTGGAGCAGTTCGACGGCGGCACCGGCCTGGCCGGGGTGGTCGCGGTTCCGCTCATGCTCGGCGCGGGGCCCGCCCACGCGCTCGCCCCGGACCTGCTGCTCAAGCCGGTCCTGACCGAGATCGGCGCGACCACCGCGCTACCCGGGCTCTACCTCGCCGACCGCACATTCGCCGAGGACGGAGTCCTGACCGCATATACCGAGCGCTGGCGACCGGTGGTCGACGCGCTCATCCTGGGTACCGGAGTGACGAATCATGCATGAACTCTTCGAATTCCCCGCTGACGGCTCCGGCCTGCGCCGCGCCTTCTCGAACTTTCCGAGCGGGGTGGTCGCGGTGGCCGCCGAGATCGACGGCACGCCGTACGGCCTCGCGGTGAGCACCTTCGTCCCGGTCTCGCTCGACCCGCCGCTGGTCTCCTTCTGCGTGCAGAACTCCAGCTCCACCTGGCCGCTGCTGGCCGAGGCCGGCCACCTCGGGCTGAGCCTGCTCGGCACCGACCAGCAGGCCGCCGCCAAGGCGCTCGGCACCCGCGACGGCGACCGCTTCCACGGCTCCGAGCTGCACCGCGGCACCGGCGAGTCGGTCTTCATCGACGGGGCGTCGGCCTGGATCGAGGGGGTGCCGGAGGCCGAGGTGCCCGCAGGCGACCACAGCGTGGTCATCCTGCGGATCCACCGCATCGCCACCAGGGCCGATGTCGAGCCGCTCGTGTTCCAGGGCAGCAAGTTCCGGCGGCTGCTCGCCAGCTAGCGGCAGACGCCCGCGGTGGCGAGCCCCTCGCGGGGGTTGACGCCGTCCAGGATGGTGCAGGGGGTGCCGTCGGCGATCGGCACGAAGACCAGCGCCAGCGCCTTGCGGTTGACGCACTGCACGGTGGCGGGCCGGTAACCGGCGGCGGCCTGCTGTGCGTCGTAGGTGTAGCCCCGCTCTTCGCACGCCGCCGTCGCCGCCTGCACGTAGGCGTCGATCGCCGGGTCCGCCACGGCGTTCCCGGCCCCCGCCACGGTCAGCGCCGCGGCCGCGGCCGTCCCCACCAGCATCGCGATTTTCCTCATGGCCGGAAATAGTAAGCGGTCGAATGGTTTTCGCACGAATCCCGGTGTTGCCGGAACCGGTCAGGAATCGAGAAGCGCAGGTAGGGGCCGCGCTCGTAGCGTTGCCGTCATGGAACTCAGCATCGACCAGACCTTCCTCCCGCACACCGACCCCGACGCCGCGCTCACCTTCTACCGCGACGCCCTCGGCTTCGAGGTCCGCAACGACGTCGGCTCCGGCGCCCTGCGCTGGATCACCGTCGCCCCGCCCGGCGCGACCTCGATCGTGCTGTACCCCGTGGACGGCGACCCCGACCTCGCCGCCGCCGAGCGCGGCACCATCGCCGCCATGATGGCGAAGGGCAGCTACGCCCGCATCCACCTCGCCACCCCCGACCTCGCCGCAACCTTCGACCGCGTCCAGTCCGCGGGCGCCGACGTCGTCCAGGAGCCCACCGACCAGCCATGGGGCGTCCGCGACTGCGCCTTCCGCGACCCCGCAGGCAACCTCGTCCGCATCAACCAGAAGGGCTGACCATGTCCATCTCCCTCTGGTTCCAGCGCAAGATGAACGCCCGCACCGCCACCCGCATCCGCCGCAAGGGCGGCTCGATGATGGGCATGGAGGTGCTGATCCTGCACACCGTCGGCCGCAGGTCCGGTGAACCGCGCGAAACCCCGCTCAGCTGGTTCGCCGACGGCTCCGACCGCCTCGTCATCGCCTCCGGCGGCGGCGACCGCAACCCCGACTGGTACGCCAACCTCCGCGCGCACCCCGAGCAGGTCGCCGTCGAGTTGCACGGCTCATCGGCCACCCCTGTTGTTGCCACCCGGCTCGACGGTGCCGAGCGTGATCGCGCCTGGGCGCGGATCGTCGAGGCGCAGCCGCGGTACGCGAAGTACCAGAAGAAGTCGGACCGCGACTACCCCCTGATCCGCCTCTCGGTCCGGTGAGAGTGTCCCGGAAAGCACGAAGACCAGGACAAAAGTCCTGGTCTTCGTGGTGGAGCCGATGACGGGAATCGAACCCGCGCCATCTGCTTGGGAAGCAGAAGTTCTACCATTGAACTACATCGGCAATGCGCTGGAGCGCGACCGCCAGCGTAGCAGATCGGGCACCGGGCGACGCAAATCTCGCAGTCGGGGCGTCCCGAAAATCGGTTGTCCGGAGACGGCGCTCTGTGGCTTCCTGGACGCGATGAAGCAGCAGCGTCCGGGCACCGCCCGAGCCGTCGTCGACGGCCTGAAACTGCACCGCCACGCGGTGCGGTTGAACGGTGCCGCGCACACGGTGATCACGCTGCGCCCCGGCGCCGAGGCGCGGTTCAGCACGAACCGATTCCACGAGACCTGGCATGTGCTGTCCGATCCGCACGGGGCCGCGCTGCTGGCCCGGCTGCTGTGGGGGCTGGCCTACCAGGCGAGGCCGGGCACGGTCGTGCTGATCGACCGCCCGTTCCTCACCCCGACCCCCTTCGACGCCGATCCGGCCGAGCGCATCCTGCTGGTGCCCGGCTGGTGCACGTCGTTCGACAACCGGTCGAACCGGCTCCTGAAAAAGGCACTGCCGCTGCGGCATTCCACCGGGACCGTGCGCTGGCGCACGCACGGGCTCGACCAGGCGCTGGCCGCCCGCGATTCATCGATCCGGCCCTATTACGTTCCGGAGGAGGGGACGGTGCGCGGCGGCTCCGGCACCGTGGTGCTGACGCCCGCGTCGCCGCTGGAAGCCAGGGATTGGGCGGTTCAAGTAGCGCGGCTGAACACCGCCAACGACTTCGGCTCCGACTACGTCTACCTCGGTCCGTGGCGCGGCCGCCAGGATGGCGAGGTTCAGGTGTTCCGGCGGTTCCGCCCGATGGTCGGCGTGGCAGGCCGAGCCAGAGCCCGGGTGCTCGCCCGCCCCGATGTCCCCGCTGGGCCCGGTGACCTGCGCGCCGAGGTCTGGCGGGAGGCGGCGATCGTCGGGGACGTCGGTCTACCCCGCTCCACCGGCGGATAGCTTGGGCTCGTGCGGATCGCCATCGACACCTCCGGACTGCCCGCCGTAACCGGCGCGCGAGTGGCCGTGGTGCAGTCCAAGTGGTATCGCGAGCAGGTGGACCGGATGGCCGACGCCTGCCGCGCGACATTGCGTGCGGCGGGTGCCGCGGAGCCGACGACGCATCTCGTCCCGGGCGCGCTCGAGATGCCACTGGCGGTGACCCTGCTCCTGCGCAGCGACCCCGCGCTGGATGCGGTGATCTGCCTGGGCGCGGTGCTGAAGGGCGACACCTACCACTTCGAGATGGTGGTCGACGCCTGCGGCCGCGGGCTCGCCGAGGTCTCGCGCGAGCACCTGACACCGGTGATCAACGAGGTGCTGCCGATCACCGACCTGGCGGACCTGGACAAACGATCCCAGCCGGACGAGTTCAACAAGGGAAGAGAGGCGGCCGCCGCGGCGGTCGAGTTCATCGCGTGGCGCCGCGCGCTGCCCGCAACTCCTTGAGCAGCGCGACCCCGGCCCCCGCCTCCGGCGTCTCCACCAGCACCGGAACCTTCCGCAGCACCGGCGACCCGAACAACCCCGGCAACGGCCCCGTACCGAGAAACCCGGTCCCGAGCGACGCGTGCCGATCCCGCTTCGACCCCCGCGGATCCTGACTGTCGTTGACGTGCAACAGATCCAGCCGCCCCACCGCGACAGCCAGCCCCCGCAGCACCTTGCCGAGCCGGAACGGCGTCGAGAGATCCTCCCCGGCCGCGTGCAGGTGACAGGTATCGAGACACAACCCGACCCGCTCGTCGTCCAGCGCCGCGAAGTACTCGACGGTGCTCGCGCTGTCGGACGCCAGCGCGGCTCCACCGCCTGCGGTCGGCTCGATGAGCAGCCGGGGCCCGGCCGGCGCGGCGTCGAGCAGCGGGCCGAGCACCGCGGGAAGCCGCCGCAACGCTTCGGCGCGGAACTCGGGGGTGATGGACGAGCCCGCGTGCAACACCACCCCGGCGGCGCCGATCAGCGCGGCCCGCCGCAGGCACTCGGCCAGCGCGGCAGTGGTGTTCGCGAGCACAGCGGGGTCGGGTGAGCCGACGTTCAGGAGGTACGGCGCGTGGATGAAGACAGCGATCCCGGCCGCACCGCAGTAGTCGCGGAAGGCGGAGGCGTCCGCGACGTCGAGAGCGGGCGCCCTCCACCCCCGCGGATTCCCGGAGAAGAACTGCACCACCTCCGCCCCGATCTCCCGCGTCTCCCGCACCCCGGTCTTCATCAGCCCACCGGACACCCGGATCGCCGCACCGATCGGAGCCATCAGAAGACGCTGTATCCGCCGTCGATGAGCAACGTGTCGGCGGTGTGGAAGGCGCTGGCCGGGCTGGCCAGGTACACCGCGACGGACTCGAAGTCGCGGGTGGTGCCCCAGCGGCCGACCGGGACGCGCGGCTGCACCCGCTCGCGGAACCGGTCCCAGGCGAAGAGCCCCTCGGTCATCGGCGTCTCGACCCACCCGGGCAGCACCGAGTTGGCGCGCACGCCGTGCCGGGAGAGCTCGACGGCGATCGAGTTCATCATGGCGATCAGCCCGGCCTTGCTCGCGGCGTACGACTGCCCGCGCGCTGGACCTTGCCGAGCGGCGAGGCTGGCGGTCCCGACCAGGCTGCCTCCGTCGCCCTGCGCGACGATCACCTTCGCGGCCTCGCGCAGCGTGACGAAGGCGGCGTCCAGGTTGATCGCGGTCACCGAGCGGAAGTCGGCGAGGCTGGTCTCCAGGAACGGGCTGCTGGTCTGCGGGACGCCGGCGTTCACGAAGCAGGAGTCGATGCGGCCGAGTTCGGCGGCGGCCCGGCCGATGGTGTCGACGACCTGCTGCTCCTCGCCGACGTCGCAGGTCAGCGCGAGCACCTGCCCGCCGAAGCCGCGCAGTTCGGCGGCGGCGGCCTCGTTGCGCTCGACATTGCGCCCGATCACGCAGACGGCGGCACCGGCCCTGGCCAAGCCGCGGGCGAAGCCGAGCCCGATCCCGGAGTTGCCGCCGGTGATCACGGCCACATGGCCGGTCAGGTCGAACGGGTTCGATTCGGTCATCGGCACAACCTCCGGTCACTGGCGAATACCGGCGGGGACGGGCGCGCCGGTGAACAGGTGCGAGGATATCTGCCTCGTCATCGCACCCGGGGCGAGCCGGCGCAATCGGCCGGACGATACGCTCACCCCGTGCTGCTCTCCGATCGTGACCTGCGCGCCGAGATCGCCGCCGGGCGGCTCGGCGTCGAGCCGCTGCTGGAGAACGCCATCCAGCCGTCGAGCATCGACATCCGCCTGGACCGCATGTTCCGGGTCTTCGACAACTCCCGCTACACCCACATCGACCCGGCCAAACGCCAGGACGAGCTGACCAGCCTGGTCGAGCCGGCCGACGGCGAGCCGTTCGTCCTGCACCCCGGCGAGTTCGTGCTCGGTTCGACGCTGGAGGTCTGCTCGCTCCCCGACGACCTGGCCGGACGCCTGGAGGGCAAGTCCAGCCTCGGCAGGCTCGGGCTGCTCACGCACTCCACCGCGGGCTTCATCGACCCCGGCTTCAGCGGGCACATCACGCTCGAGCTCTCCAACGTGGCGAACCTGCCGATCACGCTCTGGCCGGGGATGAAGATCGGCCAGCTCTGCCTGTTCCGGCTGAGCAGCCCGGCCGAGCACCCGTACGGCAGCGCGACCGCGGGTTCCAAATACCAGGGCCAGCGCGGTCCGACTCCCTCCCGCTCCTACCTGAACTTCTCCTAGCTAGGCGGTCGCGGCGAGCGCGGTGCGCAGCACGGTGGAGAGCGCGGGCAGCTCGGTGCCGCGCTCCGGCGGGATCACCCAGTGGCAGCCCTCCCTGGTCCAGCGCCCGAACCCGGTGGGCAGCATGACCGCGCTGCCGATGCCCGGCAATCCGATCCCGTTGCGGCCGAGTGACTCCAGCACCCGCGGCCCCGGCGCGATATCCGGCTCGGCGAGGAAGCTCCAGCGAATCTGCCTGGCCAGCACGGGACCCCTCGACCCGTGCCGATCCAGCGCGGCGCGCACCCGCTGCGCGCGCACGGCGGGCACGTGCACCACCCCGAGCCGCCCGGTGATCGGCAGCATGAGGTAGCCGCCGCGCTCGGCCACCGGAAGGCCGTACTCGTCGCGGTAGTGGGCCATCCAGTCGTGCACGGTGATCGGCTCGTCGATGCCCATGGCCGCCTCCTCGCCTGCCATGGACCCAGCATGGCGTGGTTCGCCCGGCCTCGGCAGCGCACCCGCGCCAGCGGAGCGCTGCCCCTGCGCTGCCCCACTCGCACTGCCACTGATAGCGATTGCGAATTCCTTGTGGCCGCACCCACAAACCGCCCGTACCCTGGGATGGAGAGTTCGTGCGGGAAGGGATGTCATCGTGGTCCGGCACTGGTCAGGAAGAGAGGCCCGGGCCCTTCGCGATGCCAAGCGCATGAGTATCCGGGAGTTCGCCGCCCATCTCGGCGTGCACGAACGCCTGGTATCGAAGTGGGAGGCGGGCGGCGCCCGGGTCCGCCCACGACCGATCAATCAAGCCGCTCTGGATACATCCCTCGCCAGGTCCGACGATGTCGTGCGGGCACGTTTCGCGGCGCTGATCGAGCATGCACAAGAGGAACGCCACTCCGTTCCGCAGCCCGATCCCCAGCAGCCCGACAACCAGCAGCGCGCTCGCGCCGGAGCGCGCATCGGGTATTCCAGCGACGCGGATCTGCTTGCGCTGATAGACACCGGCGCACTGAGAGGCGATGCGCTGACTGCGGTTTCGGAGAGGGATCTGATCATGGCTGCTGCCCATGAGGCCAGCGAACACGCGGGCCGGGCCGAGAGCACGAATGTGGGCGCGACCACGCTGGAACAGCTCGACGCCGACGTGTCGCGGATCGCGAACGACTACGTGCACGTCCCGCCGGTACCGATGGCGGTCGAGATGACGCGGGTGCGCCGCCGCGTCTACCGACTACTCGAGGGGCGCCAGCAGCCCGCCGACACCAGCCACCTCTATCTGCTGGCAGGCATCCTGTCCGGGCTGCTCGCCAATGCCAGCACCGACCTCGGGCACTACGACGCGGCGGGCGACCAGGTGCGCGCGGCCTTCGCCTACGGGGAGCTGAGCAACCACAACGGGCTGCGCGCCTGGACCAGGGGCATGCACGCGCTCGTCGAGTACTGGTCGGACCGCCCGCGGCGCGGCGTCGAGCTCGCCCGCAGCGGCCTGGACTACGCCGACTCGCCGACCGCGCGGGTGCGGCTGCTGAACATCGAGGCGCGGATCTGGTCCCGGCTCGGCAGCGTGGACGACGTCGAACGCTGCATCCACGCCGCCGAGGACGCCAGGGCGAGCGCGGGCAGCACCGACCTGCTGCACGACGAGATCGGCGGGGTCTTCGGCTTCGGCGCGGCCAAGGCGCAGTACTACGCGGGCGCGACCCTCATCGACCTTGGCCGCGCCGACCCGGCGCTGGCCGCCACCGAGCAGGCCATCGAGCTCTACGCCAGCGGCCCCTCGCACCAGCGCTCGTACGGCGCCGAATCGCTGGCCCGCGTCGACAACGCCACCGCGCACCTGGTGAACGGCAGCCTGGACGGCGCCGCCGAGGCGCTGCAGCCGGTCCTCGCGCTGGACGAGGACAAACGGATCAAACAGCTGCAGGAGCGGCTCGGCGGAGTGCGCAGGCGGATCGCCGCGCCGCACTTCCGGGACGCCGCCGGAGCGCGCGAACTGGACGAGCGGATCGAGGAGTTCTGCGCCAGCACGGCGGTCCGCCGAATCCCGGGGGGCCAGGGCTGACCTGCGAGGAGTCCAGTCCGGCGAAACAGGACCCTTTCGCTACCGGAGGGTAGCCGGGCCGGATATCCGGTTGCGGTTGGTGGCACCATGGACCGGGTGAGCCCCAGTCATCCCGCCCAGCGTGTGCTCGAGCAGTCCACGAAATTGCAGAACGTCGTCTACGAGATTCGTGGACCGGTGAACGCGCAGGCGGCACGGCTGGAGGCCGAGGGGCACCGCATCCTCAAGCTCAATATCGGCAACCCGGCGCCGTTCGGCTTCGAGGCCCCCGACGTGATCATGCGCGACATCATCGCCGCGCTGCCGAACGCGCAGGGGTACTCGGAGTCGAAGGGGATACTGCCCGCCCGCCGCGCCATCGTCACCAGGTACGAGCTGGTCCCCGGCTTCCCCGAGCTCGACGTCGACCACGTCTACCTGGGCAACGGCGTCTCCGAGCTGATCACCATCACCATGCAGGCGCTGCTCGACAACGGCGACGAGGTACTCATCCCCGCGCCGGATTACCCGCTCTGGACCGCCATGACCAGCCTGGCCGGCGGCACCCCGGTGCACTACCTCTGCGACGAGGCGAACGGCTGGCAGCCCGACATCGCCGACATCGAATCCAAGATCACCGACCGCACCAAGGCGCTGCTGGTGATCAACCCGAACAACCCGACCGGCGCGGTCTACTCCGCCGAGGTGCTCCAGCAGCTCGCCGACGTGGCCCGCAGGCACCAGCTGCTACTCCTCGCCGACGAGATCTACGACAAGATCCTCTACGACGACGCCAAGCACATCTCGCTCGCCACCATGGCGCCGGACCTGCTCTGTCTCACCTTCAACGGCCTCTCCAAGGCGTACCGGGTGGCCGGGTACCGCTCCGGCTGGCTCGCCATCACCGGCCCGAAGGAACACGCCGCCGGTTTCCTGGAGGGCATCGACCTGCTCTGCTCCTCGCGGCTGTGCCCGAATGTGCCCGCGCAGCACGCGATCCAGGTGGCGCTCGGCGGGCACCAGAGCATCGAGGACCTGATCCTGCCCGGCGGCAGGTTGCTGGAGCAGCGCGATGTCGCGTGGGAGCGGCTCAACATGATCCCCGGCGTCTCCTGCGTGAAGCCCAAGGGCGCGCTCTACGCCTTCCCCCGGCTCGACCCCGAGGTGCACGAGATCCACGACGACCAGAAACTCGTGCTCGACCTGCTGCTGCAGGAGAAGATCCTGATGGTCCAGGGCACCGGCTTCAACTGGCCGAACCACGACCACCTACGCATCGTGACGCTGCCCTGGGCCCGCGATCTGGCCGTCGCCATCGAGCGCTTCGGGAACTTTCTCTCCTCCTACAGGCAGTAAACCCCCTGTTTAAGCGGGGTGAAACAAACCCTATGTATGGATACATCCGAGTTTTGAAGACTGACTAGCGCAAAACGAGGACGTTTGTGTACAGTGGGCCTCGGCACTTTCGAGTGCCCCGGTCGGATTGTCTACCCCCCCTGGACAATCCGATCATCGGGTCCGGCCGCCTACCCCCCTGGGCCGTCGGCTCGCGGGCGGCGGAGACATCCCCCTGCTCTCCGCCGCCCCTTCCCGAATTCCTCTTCCCGCCGCCTTCGCGGCAACCCTCCCGCGCACTCGCGGACATGACAACCACATCCTTTAAGCTCGCCCGGTGAGCGATCATCACCACCACCATCACGACCACTCCGGTCCCATCGCGATCGGCGCGACCGCGGCAAGGGTGGTCGTCGGCCTGCTCGCCGTGATCGGCATCCTGGTGGTGGCGGGCACGGTTCTGCTCTGGCCGAGCAAGCAGCACGTCGAGATTCCGCTGCCCATGCAGAACGCGGGCGGTGGCGCGGTGCAGACCGAAGCCGGGACGGTGGTCCAGCAGGACATCGGGCCCTGCGGAAGCCCCTCGCTCGGCAAGGTGTTCGCCGATGCGCCCGATGCGCCGCGGGTGAATGCCTACGAATGCCAGCGTTCGCTGATCAGCATCGACTCCGGGGTACACCAGGGCAATCGCACGCTCTTCGAGATCGCGCCCGGGCCCGGGCAGCCGGATCTGCGGGTCGGCGACGAGATCCGGATCGTCCGGCAGGCGGATCCTTCCGGCACGCCGATGTACTCGTTCGACGACTACGCGCGCGGGTTTCCGCTGGCGCTCATCACCATCGTCTTCGTGGTGGTGATCATCGCCGTCGCCCGCTGGCGCGGACTGCGGGCGCTACTCGGGCTCGGCTTCGCCTTCGGCGTCCTCGTTGTCTTCATGCTGCCCGCGCTCTTGGATGGCAAGCCCGCGATTCCGGTTGCGCTGGTAGCGGGTTCGCTGATTCTGTACTCCGTGCTGTACCTCGCGCACGGCGTGAACCTACGGACCAGTTCGGCGCTGCTCGGCACGCTGACCTCGATGGTCTTGGCGGCCGGGCTCTCCTGGGTCGCGCTCAGGATGACCCGCATCACCGGGCTCTCCGAGGAGCAGAACACCAACGTCGCCACGTACCTGCAACACGTCAGCATCACCGGATTGCTGCTCGCCGGGTTCATCATCGGCTCGCTCGGTGTGCTCAACGACGTCACGATCACGCAGGCGGCGGCCGCGTTCGAGATGGCGGCGCTGGACGAGAAGGCAACGCGGCGGGAGATCTTCGCCGCCGCCATGCGGGTCGGGCGGGATCACATCGCCAGCACCGTCTACACGCTGGTGCTCGCCTACGCCGGTGGTGCTCTGCCGCTGCTGCTGCTCTTCAGCGTCGCGGGGCGCTCCTTCAAAGATGTGCTGGTCGGAGATGCGGTAGCGATCGAAATCGCCCGCTCCGCAGTCGGTGGTATCGCGCTGGCGCTGTCGGTGCCGCTCACGACGATCATCGCAACATTGCTTGCGCGGCCGTTCAAGAAGGCGAAGGAGCCGGTGCGCTCCGGTCGGCGGCCGGTCGACCCGCGGAAGCCCGCGCGGGCCGGGGCGCGGACGCCGGGGCAGGGGACCGGGCAGGTGCGGCGGCCTGCCGGTCCTTCCCGGGCGGAGGAGTCCGGGAAGCGGCGGCCGATGAAGCCGAGTTCCTCGTGGGCGGATGCGCCGACGCCGCCGCAGGGCACTCGGGCGCCGGTGCCGCCGCCGCAGGGGTGGCCGCGCAATGACGAGCCGCCCAGATCGCGGCACTCACGGGAATAGAGGGCCGGGCCGCGGCACCTCACCCGTCCTCGCGTTCGATCCGCGCGATGATGTCGGCAACCGAGGGGCCGGACGGTCGCCCCGCGGCGGACAGCAGCGCCCACGCGACGCTCCACACGAGCACGACCGCGAAGAAGACGATCAGGACAACCTGCCAGAGGACCATGTCGAACCCTCCCGTTCGATGGCTCCCGACGCCGGGGGTTCGTCATCCACCGGAGCCGTTTCCGGCAGATGTGCCCGCGTGGCATCGACCCGGCGTCGGGGCCGAGCCACACGGTACGAAGGCGGCGCGGTGGCTCGGAACGTTGTTGCGATTTGTTGCGGCAGCGCTGATTCGGGCTGAACAGCGAGCAATTGACCACCCGGTGTCGAGCCTTCACGATGGGCACTGCGACGCAATCGTTCGCAATACCGAAGGCAGGGGGAGCAGTCATGCGGCTAACGTTCATCGGCAAGGATCCGGAATCGAATCCGACCGGGTCGCCGACGGTGTACCGCACGGATCGGGGGTCGTGGGTGGTGCAGGGCTGGGTGGTGACCGATCCCGGATCACTGGCCCAGATGGACATTCCGGAAGGGGAGGCGTGCGTGGAGATTCCGGACCGGATGATCCCGTTCTTCAGGCAGGGAGACAGTGGCGTCGATAACGGATGACGAGTTCGACCGGTTGCTGACGACGTTCGATCGCGAGTCGGTTCACCTCGAGACGCGCGATGCGTACGGCACGGTGGTGGAGTTGCCGTACCTGGCGAAGTGGGCGGCGGGCGAACCGGATGACCTCGAATGGTTGCAGGGCTGGTGCGCCACCCTCCGCGGTCATGTGAAGGCGGGCCGTTCGGTGCGCCGTGCGCGCATCGTGTCCGAACCGCTGAGCGACTACCAGCGGTGGTCGTACAGCATCGCGGGGCCGATGGTGGACGCCGGCGAGGATATCCGCTGGGTGCCGCGCCGGTTCGTGTCGTCGGTCGCCATACCGGGGAACGACTTCTACCTGTTCGATGACCGCTTGGTCGTTTTCCTGCACTACGCCGGAAACGGTGTGGGCACGGCCAAGGTCACGTCCACCGATCCCGTCGATATCCAGCGGTGCCGCACGGCATTCGAGGCGGTGTGGACGCTGGCGATCCCGCACCGTGAATACAAGCCCGTCGAGCTCGGCTGAACAGGCGCGCACAGCGCTCGGTGCCCGGCTGCGAGAGTTGCGCAAGGACGCGGGACTCTCCGGCCGGGCACTGGCCGTCGCCACGGACCAGCACTTCACCCGGGTGTCGAAGATCGAGAACGGCACCCAGGCGCCCACCGACCACGACATCCGCGAATGGTGCCGGGTGTGCGGTGCCGATGACCAGCTGGCGGATCTGATCGCGACGCTTCGCGCGGTCGATTCGGCATACCTCGAATTCAAGCGTCAGAGCCGCGCCGGGATGAAAAGAGTCCTCGGTGCCCACACCCCGCAGCGCTACGAGCACACCGCCGTGTTCCGGATCTACGAGCACAACGTGATCCCCGGGCTATTCCAGACAGCGGAGTACATGGCCTCGATGCTGCGGTTCTGGGTGCGGTTCCTCGGCACCGCCGACGATGTGGACGAAGCCGTAGCTGTCCGGCTCGAACGCCAGCGGGTCATCCGCTACGGCGGTAAACGCATCGTCGCGTTGCTCGAAGAACAAGCGTTGCGCACGTGGTTCGGGACTGCCGAGGTTCAAGCCGGGCAACTCGGCCGGTTGCTCGAATTGATGTCGCAGCAGAACATCTCGCTGGGCATCATCCCGCTGATGCGCGAACGGGTGGCCGTCGGATCGGCCGGATTCTGGATCTTCGACGACTCGTTGGTTGCGCTGGAAACGCCCACGGCCAGCATCCAGGTCACGCGGCCCCAGGAAATCGACATGTATGCCCGGATGTTCGAGGCGCTCAGGTCGTCCGCTGTTTACGGCCGTGAGGCTCGCGGACTCATCGTCGAGGTGCTCAACGAACTGGACCGGTGAACGCACCGCTTAGGGGAGGGCCGTAGTCCGTGTGGCTCAGCCCTGAGCCGGCTCGGGCAGGATTTGCTAGCGCGGCGGCGGGAAGAGCGGCGGGATGGTCGGGACGACGATGGGCGGCAGGCCGGGCACAACGAAGGTGTTGGGGCCGGGCGGGGCCGGGGCGGGCGCCACGTCCTCGGTGGTCTCGGTGCGGCGAGGCGGGATGGCGACCGACTCGTGCACCGTCTCGGTGGTGGTGGCGGGTGCGACCGCGATCGACGGGTCGAGCGTGGTGGTGCGCGGAACACTGGTTGTCGGCACCGCGGTATCACCCTCACCCTGCTGATGCGAATCCCGCTCCAGCACCTGCGGCCCGTACCCGAGCCCGAGCCCGATAGCGGCGAGAACGGCGAGCGCGCTCACCGCGAGCACCGCACCGCTGACCCCGCGGCGTTCCCCGCGCGCGGCGGGTGCGGAGAGCCAGGCGGGCGCGAGATCGGCGTCGTCGAGCCCATTTTCGCCGGGAACGGCGACGAGCGGATGCCCCGGCTGCGAGTGCTGGGGCGGCGGCGCGACGGGCCGTACCGGGCGGGCGAGCAGGGCGGCTCCGCGGGCCATCACCGTTTCCGGCTCGGCGGGGACGATCACCGGGACGCCCATCCAGCGCTCGAGTACCTTGGCTACCAGTGGGATTCGCGCGCAGCCGCCGATGGCGAGCACACCGTGCACCGGACGATCGGAGCGCACGATGACATCCCGCGCCATCCGCGCCGACGATTCGATCGCCAGCATGATCAAAGCTTCGAAGTTCTCCTGCGCCAACAGGACCAGGCCCTGCTCGCTCGGAAGCGCGACCGCGGTATTGCTGGAGAGCTGCTCCTTGGCTTCCCGGCAGAGCGCGTCCAAAGCGGCGAGCCCGGCGGGGTCTTGCGGGTGCGCGATGCGCCCGGAGGCGATCTGCTGCTCGCGGATCAGCGAATCCAGGTAGTCGCCGCTGATGTCGCTGGTGCGCTCGCTGTGCCGCACCTCGCGGTTCTGCGCGTCGACCACGCTGACGGTGAGGCCGGAGCTGCCGAGGTCGTAGACGACGAGCGAGGAGATGCCGCGGATCTCGCCGGTGCGGTGCACGTACTCCAGCGCGGCGACGACCTCGGGGACCAGCTCGTAGTTGGTGAGTTGCTGCCGTGCCATGGCGGCGCGCAAGGCGCGTGCCTGCTGTTCGCTGCGGTAGGAGATGGCGGTGGCGCCGATATCCGGGGTGGCCTCGCAGGTGACGCCGATGGCCTCCGCGGTGAGCTCTTCGATCGGCTTCCGACCGGCCGGGATTGTCTGCACGTCATAGGCGGGGCCGGGCTGGGGAGCGGAGCCGGCGTGCGGGCGTGCCAGACGGACGGCCCCTGCCCCCACCGAAACTCCCAGTACCGAACTCATCAGCTGCCCATCTCGTCGAAATACCGCACGACATGCGAGCCCGCGCCGGTTGCCGACGGTAAGCCCGGGTCCGAACATACCGTCGTCGTCCGACGTTACCTGCGGCAGGACTGGTCGTCCGGCAGTCGCTCCTGCTCGGCGTCAACTCTACGACGTGCCGAGTCCCGCGTATACCCACCCGGATTTCCGCCAAACGTCACGATCGAGGCAGTTACGGCCGTCGATGATGCGCCTGGCCCGCACCACGGGCTCGAGGTCAACTGGACGCAGCGCGGTGAATTCGTCCCATTCGGTCAGTACCAGCACCACGTCGGCGCGCTCGCAGGCCTCGACGACCGAGGTCGCGTAGTTGAGGGTGGGGAAGATGCGGCGCGAGTTCTCCAGCGCCTTGGGGTCGTAGACGGTGACGACGGCGCCGTTGAGCTGAATCATTCCGGCGACGTTCAGCGCGGGTGAATCGCGCACGTCGTCGGATTCCGGTTTGAAGGCCGCGCCGAGCACCGCGACGTTGGCGCCGAGCAGCGAGCCGCCGACGGCCTGCGCGGCCATGTCGACCACCTTGCTGCGGCGGCGCATATTGATGTTGTCGACCTCGCGCAGGAAGGCGACGGCGTGCCCGGCGCCGAGTTCGCCCGCGCGGGCCATGAAGGCGCGGATGTCCTTGGGGAGGCAGCCGCCTCCGAAACCCAGTCCGGCATTCAGGAATCGGCGGCCGATGCGTTCGTCGTAGCCGAGTGCGTCGGCCAGGACGGTGACGTCGGCGCCGGTGGCGTCGCAGACCTCGGAGACGGCGTTGATGAACGAGATCTTGGTCGCCAGAAAGGCGTTCGCGGAGACCTTGACCAGCTCGGCGGTGGCGAGGTCGGTCAGCAGGAAGGGGACCTCGGCGTTCAGCAGGTCGGCGTACAGCTCGCGGACCTGCTGCTCCACCCATTCCGATGCACCGCGGGCGGGGTCGACGCCGAGGACGAGGCGGTCCGGGCGCAGGGTGTCGCGCACCGCGAAGCCCTCGCGCAGGAACTCCGGGTTCCAGGCCACCTCGACGTCGACCGGGGCGAGCGCGCGGGCCCGCTCGCCGAGCGCGGCCGCGGTGCCGACCGGGACGGTGGACTTGCCGACGATCACCGACGGCCGCTCCAGCAGCGGCGCCAGCTCGTCGACGACGGCGTGCACGTAGCCGAGGTCGGCGGCGTACTCACCCTTCTTCTGCGGGGTGCCGACGCCGAGGAAGTGCACCTCGGCGTGCGCGGCTGCCTCGGCGTAGGAGGTGGTGAACCGGAGCCTGCCCGCGTCCAGGTTGCGGCGCAGCACCGCCTCCAGACCGGGTTCGTAAAACGGCGTCACGCCGTCGGAGAGTTTGGCGACCTTGCCCGGGTCGACGTCGACGCCGATCACGTCGTGTCCGAGTTCGGCCATGCACGCCGCATGCGTCGCGCCCAGGTACCCGGTTCCGAAGACTGTGCATCGCATGATCGATTGGTAAGCCGCGACTGTGGCCGCGTCGCGTCAGCGAGGCAAGGTGGGTGGCAACAGTAGGTGTACATGCGGAGAAGTCGGGATTCGTGGCCGCTCCGGCGGGTGTCGGCCCAGGTCGGCGGCGTGCGTTCACGGTTGCCGCGAACGTGGGGGCAGCGCCTCGGTGCGGCCGGGCGGGCTAGCATCGCGCGGTGACCGGGTTCCGTCGCGCGGCGCTGCTCCTCGGTGTGGTCGCCGCGCTCTGCGTCGCGGCGCTCTGGCCCGTCTACGTGACTCCGCAGCGCGACGCCCCCGCGCCGGCCGACGCGATCCTCGTCCTCGGCGGTGCGCACGACGGGCGCGAGGAGCTCGGGCTGCGGCTGGCCCGCGACGGCTACGCCCCGCTGGTTCTCCTCTCCGACCCGTACGACGGCAGCCCCCTGGTCAACCGCATCTGCCACGGCGGTTACAGCTTCGAGGTGCGCTGCTTCGACCCCGCCCCGCGCACCACCCGTGGCGAGGGGCGGGAGCTGGCCCGGCTCGCGGCGGAGCGCGGCTGGACCCGGGTGATCGTGGTGACCTTCACCCCGCACATCTCCCGCGCCCGCTACATCCTCGGGCAGTGCTGGCCCGGCGAACTGCTCTTCGCCGACCCCCGCCCGCGGCTCTCCCCGGCGCGCTGGGCCTGGGACTACGTCTACCAGTCCGCCGGGTACGCCAAGGCGTTCACCGAACTCACCCTGCACGGCTGCTGACCAGCGCAATACATGTGCTGGCGGACGCCATCAGTTTTGCTCTAGAGTGCGGGAAGCGACAACCCTCCGGGAGGACAGATGGAATACGACTGGTCCGAGGCCGACCTGGCCTTCCGAGACGAGGTGCGGGCGTTCCTCGACGCCGAGCTGACGCCGGAGATCCGGCGCGCCGGCCGGCTGGCGACCAGCGTCTACCCGGACCACGAGGCCAGCATGGAGTGGCAGCACATCCTGCACCGCAAGGGGTGGGCGGCGCCGCACTGGCCGGTGGAGTACGGCGGGCAGGATTGGAGCCTGACCCAGCACCACATCTTCGCCAGCGAGTCCACGCTGGCGGGCGCGCCCGCGCTCTCGCCGATGGGCATCCGGATGGTGGCGCCGGCGATCATCGCCTTCGGGACGAAGGAGCAGAAGGAGTTCTTCCTCCCGCGCATCCTCACCGGCGAGGTCTTCTTCTGTCAGGGCTACTCCGAGCCGGAGGCCGGCTCCGACCTGGCCTCGCTGAGCATGGCCGCGGTGGACGACGGTGAGGATTTCGTCTGCACCGGAAGCAAGATCTGGACCACGCACGCTACCGAGGCCAACTGGATCTTCTGCCTGGTGCGCACCACGCGCGGCACGAAGAAGCAGGAGGGCATCACCTTCGTGCTGATCGACATGAACCAGCCGGGCATCGAGATCCGCCCGCTGGTCATGAGCTCCGGTGAAGAGGTGCAGAATCAGGTCTTCTTCGACGGGGTGCGGGTGCCGAAGAGCAACGTCCTCGGCAAGATCGACGAGGGCTGGACCGTCGCCAAGTACCTGCTGGTGCACGAGCGCGGCGGGGCAGCGGCGCCGTGGCTGCAGGTGCTGGCGCAGGACCTGGGCGACGCCGCCGCCGAGCAGCCCGGGCCGGACGGCCGCCCGCTGATCGACGACCCGGCCTTCGCCGCCAAGCTCGCCGACGTGCGGATCCGCATCGACGTGCTCGAGGTGCTGGAGTACCGGACGCTCGCAGCCATGGCCAAGGGCAAGAACCCCGGCCCGGCCTCCTCGATGCTCAAGGTGCTCGGCACCGAGCTGAGCCAGCAGCTCACCGAACTCACGCTGGAGGCGGCCGGGCCGCGCGGCCGGATCTACCAGCCGCACGCGGCCATGCCCGGCGGCCCGGTGGCGGGCTACACCCCGCCCGCCGACGGCTACCACAGCGGCGCCGAGTGGCAGGCCGTCGCGCCGCTGCGTTACTTCAACGACCGCGCGGGCTCGATCTACGCGGGCAGCAACGAAATTCAGCGAAACATCCTCGCCAAAGCAGCATTGGGGCTCTGATGGACTTCACCCTGACCGAGGAGCAGGAGATGCTCCGCTCCGCGCTCGCCGCGTACCTCGGTGCGCGCTACGACCTGGAGAAGAGTCGCGCGGCGGCCAAATCCGACCTGGGCTGGCAGCCGGCCGTCTGGCGCGGATTCGCCGATGAGCTGGGGATTCTCGGCGCCACGCTGCCCGAGCGGGTGGACGGGTCCGGTGGTGGGGCCGTCGAGCTGCGGGTGATCGCCGAGGAGCTCGGCCGCGCGCTGGTCGTCGAGCCGTTCCTGGACACCGTCGTGGTCGGCGCCGGGCTGCTGGACCGGGCGGGCGGCGACCGGGCCGACGAGGTGCTCACGCAGATCGTCTCCGGTGACGCCAGGATCGCCTTCGCGGCCACCGAGTCGACCGCCGGGCACGTGCTGCACGACGTGGGCACCACCGCGCGCCGGGACGGCGAGGACTGGGTGCTCGACGGCGCCAAGGTGGTCGTGACCAGCGCCCCGCTCGCCACCCACCTGATCGTCTCGGCCCGCACCTCCGGCGAGCGCAGGGACGAGCACGGCATCTCGCTCTTCCTGCTCGAGTTCGACGCCGCGAACCCGCCCGCCGGGGTCGAGGTGCACTCCTACCGCACCATCGACGACCGCGTCGGCGCCGACCTCACCCTCATCGGGCTGCGGCTCCCGCCGAACGCGCTGCTCGGCGTCGAGGGGGCCGCCTGGGAGGTGATCGCGCCGACCATCGACAGCGCCATCGCCGCGGTCTCCGCCGAGGCGGTCGGGGCGATGGGCAAGGTGCTCGCCGACACCGTCGAGTACGCCAAGCAGCGGCAGCAGTTCGGGGTTCCGATCGGCAGTTTCCAGGCGCTGCAGCACCGCATGGTGGACATGTACATGGAGCTGGAGCAGGCCATCGCGGCTTCGCACCTGGTGACCGCGGCTCTGGACGCCGAACCGGACGCCCGCGCCCGCGCCGCCTCCGCCGCCAAGGTGACGATCGCCCGCGCGGCGCGGTTCATCGGGCAGAACGCGGTGCAGTTGCACGGCGCGATGGGGATGACCGAGGAGTTGGCCATCGGGCACTACTTCAAGCGGCTCACGGCCATTCAGCGGGAATTCGGCACCGCCGACGAGCACCTCGCGCGGTACGCGAGGCTCAGCCGCTGAGCCGGGTCCTCCCGGGCCGGGATGCGCGGCCGCGGTGCACCAGCGCCGCGGCCGCGTTTCCGTTCCGGGCTCTCCCCGTCCGGATGCCCTGATCTCATCCGAAACGGGTGAGGCCCGCGCCCCGCGGTGACAGCGACACTGACTCCACATCCCGCCGTCGCGACTTGCCGTGGAGGACACATGTGTCAGGGACCGAAGGAGCCGACGTCGTTCACTGCCGAGGCGAACCGGCAGGCGGTGCAGCGGTACGCCATGGACGACCGGCGTGACTTCACCGATGTCACCCGCGGGCTCCTCGCCGAACTGCCCGGCGCCTACACCGGCCCCGACGGCACGGTGGCCTTCGATCCGGACAACTACACCTACCTCGCCGAGGCGGGTGAGGAGGCGCCGGATTCGGTGGAGCCGAGTCTGTGGCGGCAGAGCAGGCTCATGGCCCGCGGCGGGCTGTTCAAGGTGACCGACCGGCTCTACCAGGTCCGCAACAACGACATCGCCAACCTCACCGTGGTCGAGGGCGAGGACGGGCTGGTGGTGATCGACTGCATGGCCGGGGTGGAGGCCGCGCGCCAGGCGATGTCGATGATCCGCGAGCACGTCAGCGACAAGCCGGTGGCGGCGATCATCTATACCCACACCCACATCGACCACTACGGCGGGGTCAAGGGCGTCGTCGACGCCGAGCAGGTGGCCTCGGGCCGGGTGCCGATCGTCGCGCCGGGGCTCGCGTTCGACAAGTACGCCATCGGAGAGAACGTCATCGCCGGGAACGCGATGGCGCGGCGCAGCTTCTACGCCTTCGGCGCGCTGCTCGACCACGGCCCGCGCGGCCAGCTGACCTGCGGGATCGGCATCGACAGCGCGAAGGGGGTTTCGATCTCCTACCTCTCGCCCACCGACGCCATCACCGAGACCGGCCAGAAGCGGGAACTGGCAGGCATCGAGTTCGAGTTCCTCTACGCCCCCGACACCGAGGCGCCGGAGGAGATGCACATCTGGATTCCGGAACTGGCCGCGCTGACGTGTGCGGAGAACGCCAACCACTCGCTGCACAACATCCAGACCCTGCGCGGCGCCCGCACCCGCGACGCCCGCAACTTCGCCCGCTACCTCGACGAGACCCTCGAGCGCTGGGGCGATGCCGTGCAGGTGCACTACGGCCCGCACACCTGGCCGGTGTGGGGCACCGAGAACGTCACCGCCCTCCTCGAATCCCAGCGCGACGCCTACAAATTCATCCACGACCAGGCGCTGCGGCTGGCGAACAAGGGCTACACGCCGCTCGAAGCCGCCGAGGTGCTGGAGCTGCCCGAACCGCTGCGCCGGGATTGGGCCAACCGCGGCTACCACGGCACCCTGCACCACGACGTGCGCGCGGTGTTCACCAAGGAACTCGGCATGTGGGACGGCGACCCGGTCTCGCTGCACCCGCACCCGCCCGTGGAATCGGCGAAGCGGCTGGTCGCCTTCGCCGGAGCCGACCGGATTTTGGCCGAGGGCCGCCGGGCCTTCGAGGCGGGCGACTACCGGTGGGCGGTGCAGATCCTGCACGCGCTGGTCTTCGCCGAACCGGAGAACACCGAGGCCAGGCAGGTACAGGCCGATGCCTACGAGCAGATGGGCTACCAGTCCGAGGGGCCGCAGTGGCGTGGCATCTTCCTCTCCGCCGCCAAGGAACTCCGCGCGGGCGCCCAGCCGCCGCCGTTCGTGACCGCCAGCCAGGACACGATCCTGGCCATGCCGATCGACCTGCTCTTCGACTTCCTCGCGGTGCACATCGTCGGCGACCGGGCCGCCGATGCCGATATCCACCTGAACCTGGAGTTCACCGACGCCGGCGAGCGCTGGAACACCTGGATCCGGCGCGGGGTCCTCAACGCCCGTCGCGGGCACTCCGCGAAAGCGCAGCTCACCATCGCCGGGCCCAAGCAGGCGTTGATCGCGGTGCTGCTGCAACCCGCCGCCACCGCGCGGCTCAGCGAGGCGGGCACTGTGCAGCTCGACGGTGATGAAAGCGCACTCGATCGGCTCGTCGCCCTGCTCGACACTTTCGACCCCGCCTTCCCCATCGTCACCCCCTGAGCTCGGGTAGCGACGGAAAAGGCGCCCGGATCGGTGATCCGGGCGCCTTTTCCGTTGGGGTGGGTCAGCCCTTGCGGCCGGGAGACTTGGCTCCCGATTTGAAGCCGAGGCCGCCGGGCTTGGCGGGCGGCGGGGGTGTGCCGGTGGAGCCGTTGCCGCTGTGGCCCTTCGCGCCCTCGGTGGACTCGGCGGATGCCGTGGTCTCCGGTTCGGCGGTTTCGGGCTCGGTATCGGCCCGGGGCTCCTCGACCTGCTGGGCAGGGGTCTCCTCAGCCGTCGGCTGCGGGGTCTCCGCCGCGGGCGACTCGTCGGCCTGCGGCTCCTGAGCTTCCTCGGCCTGAGCCGGCTTGGGGGCGCCGGGCGCCTTGGGGCCGGGGCGCTTGAAGCCGGACTTCATGGCGAGGCCCTTGGCGGCGACCGTCGGCTTGCTCTCGGTCGCCTGAGCCGGCGCCTCGGCTTCCGCCGTCGCCGTGGCATCGGCCTGCGCCGGGGCCTGCGACTCGGCCGGAGCCGACGACTGCGTCGCCGCGCTCGCCTCGGCCGAGGCGGCGGGCTTGGACGCGCCCGGCGCCTTCGGCCCGGCCTTCTTGAAGCCGGACTTCATGGCCAGGCCCTTGGCCGCGACGGTTGGCTTGCTCTCGGTCGCCTCGGCGGGCGTCGTGGAGGCTTCCTCGGCTTCGGCAGGAGCTGCCGCGTTCGAGGACGTTTCCGCCTCGGCGGATGCGGCGGCCGGGGCCTTCTTACCGGGCGGCTTGGGCGCACCCTTACCGGGCGCCTTGCCCGCGCCCTTCATGGCGAGACCCTTGACCGGCTTCGCCGGTGCCGCGGCCGGAGCCGCTGCCGCCGACTCGGCGGTCGAGGTATCCGCGTCCGCGCCGGCGGTGTCGGCCGGAGCCGCCGCCTTGGCGCCGGGCGCCTTGGCAGGACCCTTCATGGAGAGGCCCTTGCCACCGGGCGCCTTGCCGCCCTTCATGGCGAGCCCACCGGCCTTCGCAGCCGGCTTCTTCTCGGCGTCGGCGGCGTCGGCCGCGGGAGCATCGGTGTCGGCCGGAGCCGCTGCCTTGGCACCGGGCGCCTTCGCCGGGCCCTTCATGGCGAGGCCCTTGCCACCGGGCGCCTTGCCACCCTTCATGGCGAGCCCACCACCGGCGGGCTTCGCGGCCGCGGGCTTCGACTCCGGCTCGGCCACGACCTCGGCGACCGGCTCAGCGACGGTCTCCGGCTCGGCCTCCACCTCGACCTTGGGCTCCTGCACCACCGTCAACTTCTCGGTGAGCACCGCCGCGTCGACCCGTTCGATCGCGTCGAGCATGAGCTGCGCGACGTCGATGACCTCGACACCTTCACCCTGCCCGCTCTCCTGCCGCGCGGTCACACCGTCGTGCAGCATGACGCGGCAGAACGGGCAGCCGGTCGCGATCTTGGTGGGCGAGGTGGAGAGCGCCTCGTCGACCCGGTCGATATTGACCCGCTTGCCGAGTTGCTCCTCCATCCACATGCGGGCGCCACCGGCGCCGCAGCACATGGAGCGCTCGCCGTGCCTCGGCATCTCGACCAGGGTCGAGCCGGAGGCGGCCATCAGCTCGCGGGGCGCGTTGTAGACCTTGTTGTGCCGCCCGAGGTAGCAGGGGTCGTGGTAGGTGATGTTCTGCGCCACCGGGGCGACGGGAACCAACTGCTTCTGCCGGACCAGGCGGTTCAGCAGCTGCGTGTGGTGCACGACCTCGTAGGAGCCGCCCACCTGGGGGTACTCGTTGCTGAGCGCGTTGAAGCAGTGCGCGCAGGTGACGACGATCTTCTTCTTGCGATCCTCGACGCCCTCGAACACCGCGTTCAGCGTCTCGATGTTCTGCATGGCGAGCTGCTGGAAGAGGAACTCGTTGCCCGCGCGGCGGGCGGAGTCACCGGTGCAGGTCTCCTCCTGGCCGAGCACCATGAACTTCACGCCTGCGGTGGCGAGCAGCTCGGCGACGGCCTTGGTGGTCTTCTTGGCACGGTCCTCGTAGGCGCCCGCGCAGCCGACCCAGAACAGGTACTCGTAGCCGTCGAAGCTCTCGGCGTCCTTGCCGTAGACCGGGACGTCGAACTCCAGCTCGTTGATCCAGTTGAGCCGGTCCTTGGCGTTCTGGCCCCAGGGGTTGCCCTTGTTCTCCAGGTTCTTGAAGAGCCCGGCCAGCTCGGAGGGGAACTCCGACTCGATGAGCACCTGGTAGCGGCGCATGTCGATGATGTGGTCGACGTGCTCGATGTCCACCGGGCACTGCTCGACGCAGGCGCCGCAGGTGGTGCAGCTCCACAGCACCTCGGGGTCGATGATGCCGTTCGCCTCGTGGTCGCCGATCAGCGGCCGCTCGGCCTCGGCCTTGGCGGCGTCGGAGACGCGGGCCAGCGCGGCCTCGTCCGGCTTGCCGTCGGCGTCCACCAGCCCGACCTCGTCGCCGCCGGGATCCTTGCGGCCACCGGCCAGCAGGTACGGCGCGACGGCCTTGCCGTGGTCGCGCAGCGACATGATGAGCAGCTTCGGCGAGAGCGGCTTTCCGGTGTTCCAGGCCGGGCACTGGCTCTGGCAGCGGCCGCACTCGGTGCAGGTGGTGAAGTCCAGCCAGCCCTTCCAGGAGAAGTCCTCGATCCGGCCCGCGCCGAGGGTGTCGGTGTCCGGGTCGACGTTCTCCATGTCCAGGGCGCGGCCCTTGGACATCATCGGCTTCGCCGCGCCGAGCGCGACGCCGCCGTCGGACTCGCGCTTGAAGTAGATGTTGAAGAAGGCGGAGAAGCGGTGCCAGGCCACGCCCCAGGTGATGTTGCGGCCGACGTAGTACAGGAAGGCCATGCCGGACATCAGCTTGACGAAGGCGAAGATCGACACCATGTTCGGGCTGGCCGGGAGCAGCTTGGCCACCTGCATGGTGAAGAAGTCGGTGTAGGCGTTGGCGTGGCCGTAGGTCGCGATCTTGCCCGCCTTGACCAGCACCATGCCGAGCCCCTCGAGCAGGACGATGGTCTCGATGACGTAGGCCGGGGCGAACTTCGAGCCGCTGAAGCGGGAGAGCCGCTCGGGCACCCGCGGGTGGTTCAGCTGGCGGATGACGATCAGCGTCACGATGCCGACGATGGTGCCGATCCCGAGGAGCTCGTCCCACAGGTGGTAGGCGGCGGTATTGCCGATGATCGGCCAGTGGAAGGCCGGATCGAAGGTCTGCCCGTACGCCTCGAACCACAGGATGGCGCCGCCCATGAAGCCGATCATCACCAGCCAGTGCGCCCAGCCGACGGTGCGGAACTTGTTCATCCTGGTGTGCGCCAGGAACTCGATCACCATCTGCTTGAAGCGCGGGAAGAACGGCCGCCAGCGATCGGGGGCGGACTGACCGAGCATGATGGCGCGGACGATGTCCCGGACGCCGCCGAAGAACGACGCCCAGCACAACAGGCTGAGCGCTGCTCCAATCGTGCCCAGCGTCAGTGTCAGGGCATTCATGTCGCGACCTTTCTTTTAGAAGCAACACGAGCAGGGTCGAGCCGGGGCTCGGAAACCCGCCGGTACTCGAATGGCTCGTATCCTAACCCGGGGTAAGTTACTCACCGGTAACTTACCCTGTCCATCGTACGATTGTCCTCCGGGTGTTTGCCCCGTCTTGCTGGGGCTTGACCGGAAAATCACCTGTGATGAACGTCACGGGAAATTCTGCGCGCGCACCCCGTGGGGGAGCAATGATCACGGTAAATGCCGTGGCGAAGGCCCAGCTCGATAAGGGCACGCTAACTCGCTAGCAATAGTAAGGAATCTCGCATCCGTGGGCCGGTTCCATTAGGCTCACGACGTTCTGTTCGCCGTGCCCGATTTCCACACCGCTCGGGGAGGTCCCGGGTCGCCTGTGCTCCGGGATGACGAGCTCTCGCGTATGGAGAGAGCGGGCCGCGAACAACCCCTGAAATGGATTGGACACTGCATTGAATCTCCGGAGAACCGCCGCGGCTGCCGCGCTGGTCATCGGCGCGCTGACCGTGGGGGCGGGAACGGCGTACGCGAACCCCGCGCCGGCCGCCGAGCCGTCCGCGGACCCGATCAACTACTCGGTGAAGTTGGTGGACAAGACGGTCGTCACCACCCTCAAGGGTGGCACGTTCGAGCTCACCAAGGAGACCAACGGCGTCGACGAGGTCGAGTACTACAGCGTCAAGGACGGTGCGGGCAATGTCGTCATGACGCTGCCGGTCGACTTCTCGCTCGGTGACATCTCGGTCCCGGTCAAGCCCGTGGTCAAGGAGGACGGCAAGGTCCTCGAGCTGACCCCGGAGACCCAGCCGGCCCTGCCCGAGGAGAAGGCGAACACGGTCAACGTGAACGTCAAGCCGATCGCCTCGCCGATCGAGAACCAGCGGGCGCAGAACGAGTTCGCCAGCCAGTTCGGCATCGCGACCGCGGTCGGTAGCTTCCTCGGCACCGCCGTCGGCGCCATCGCGGGCGGCGTGACCGGCTGCATCATGGGGCTGCCGCTCTTCGGTGTCGGCTGCATCCCGGCCGCCATCGCGGGTGCGGGCATCGGTGGCATCCTCGGCACCATCGCGATCGGCGGCCCCGCGCTCGCCATCGCCGGTATCGACCTGGTGAACACCATCACCGCCGCCGAAGGCACCTCCAAGTGGGCCGACAAGCCGAAGCCGGCCGCCGAGCAGCCCAAGTAAGCACTGCCGTTCAGGTCACGGCCCGGATCTCCCCTTGGGAGGTTCGGGCCGTTTCGCGTTCCGGGGCCGTAGGGCGCTTTCCGGATGGAGGGGTACCCGGACCTCCGGCTGGGGGTTCTGATGCGGGAGCGTGGCGCTCAGCGCCCCGAAAATCCTCCGGTTCGAGCGGTAGCGGGCCGGAAACCTGGACCGCGCAATGACGTTTTACGCCGACTTGTATCTCGGCGGGTCCGGCCATGCGCACCGGCTCTGAAACAGCGAGAAGGCCGGGAGCGTAATCGCTCCCGGCCTTCTCGGCTACTGCCCGGTACCTACTAGCCGGTACGAACCCGGAGCCCCGGGTTGTCCGAGAGCACGACGCTCACCGGCTGCGCGAAGAGCTGCGGCACATTGCCGGTCAGCGCGCCGATCAGGTTGGGGATCTCGCACACCGGGTAGTCGGCGACCGACGATGCGCTGGAGATGCCGAGCGCCAACCGGCCGGAGACCAGCGGGCCGCCGGAATCGCCCGGCAGCGCGCAGATGGTGGCCGAGAAGCTCTGGGTGAGCTCCCGGTCGCCGACCTGGACGGTCTGGTCGATCGCGTTCACCACGCCGCAGCTGAAGCCGGTGCGCGCACCGGACTTGCAGACCGGGGCGCCGACGACCGGGCTCGCCACGCCGTCGATGGCGATCGGGGCGGCGCCGCCCGCACGCACCGTGTTGTTGGCGAAGCGCCCGGCCACCTGGTCGTTGATCCGGATGATCGAGTAGTCCTGGTTGCCGAGGACCGACTTCTGGAAGCTGCCGAGCTGCGCGCCGAGCCGGTCGCCGCGGGCCACCTCGTAGACGCCCGCCGCGTTGCCGGTGCCCGCCGACGGGATGTCCGGGTTGCAGTGGCCCGCGGTGATGTTCACGACGTTGCCGTTGCGGTCGGTGCCGTTGAACCCGAGCGAGCAGCGCAGCGAGGTGTCGCCTGCCACCGAGGCGTAGCCGTCACCGGCGGCCAGCTGGCCGTTGGCCTCGGCGATCTCGGTCGCCTGCGGCTTCGGGGCCTGCTCGCCCGCGATCGGCGGGGCCATCACGATGACCCGGGAGGGATCGACGA
This sequence comes from Nocardia asteroides, assembly GCF_021183625.1. Classification (NCBI taxonomy): domain Bacteria; kingdom Bacillati; phylum Actinomycetota; class Actinomycetes; order Mycobacteriales; family Nocardiaceae; genus Nocardia; species Nocardia asteroides. Next base: position 3,576,187 of record NZ_CP089214.1, on the reverse strand, counting down.
AGCTCGGCATGGGCAGCCCGGCCTGGTCGACCCGGACCGCGATGCTGTTGTTAACGGTGTCGATGACGACGCCGCGCACCAGGTTCGCGATCTCGGCGGGCTGACCGTCGAGCCAGCGCTCGAAGGCGCTCTTCTCGCCGCGCAGCGCGGCCTCGCTCTTGGCGACGTTGCGCACCTCGAACCCGGCGGACTCGGCGGCCTGCCGCGCCTCGTCGGCGCCGGGGCCCTGGGAAAGCGCCACCACCGCGCGGCCCGCGTCGTCCAGCCACGCCCCGCCGAACACCTGCGGGAACTGCCGCTGGGCGTTGGTGGCGAAGGCGGCGACCTGCTGTGCGAGGTCGGCGCGGTTCAGGTACTCGTCCGCGGAGATCTTCAGGTCGCGCTGCACGGCGGCGATCAGCTCGGCGGGCAGCGCATCCATGTCGTTGGCCGGGTCGGCGGAGGCGACTGCCGCGGTGGGCCCGAACAGCAGGGCCGCCGCCGAGGCCGCGATCACGGTCTTGCGGAATGTTCCGGAGCGGGCGGTCGGCCGCCTGCGGCCGTTGCGTGGCAGAAGCATGCCCAGACTATATGGTGTGCGGTCCGCTATCACTACTCGTCCCCTGTGCTGCGTGGTTGCGATTCGGACAGATCCGGCGAGTGTCGGCGGTCACCGACGGTTTGCCGAATTTCAGCTCGTGACCGGCTTGGTCCGGACGGTGATCCCGGAGCCCGCGCCACCGCCGGAGGCGGCATCGATCTCGGCCAGGATGGGCCGGATCGGAATGCCGAGGGTCGCCGTGCCGCCGTACTGCGCGAGCGCAACGTTGGCCTCGTTGCAGCTCGGTGCGTCGGCCGCGTTCGACCCGCTGGTGATGCCGAGGGCGAGCGTGCCGGAGACGATCGCCCCGCCGCTGTCGCCCCCGAGGGTGCAGGCGGAGCTGGCGAAGCCGCGGATGGTGCGACTCTCCCCCTCCGCGGTGTAGAGCTGGGTCTCCACCCGATCCGCGACGACGTAGCCGCAGGTGAAGGTGGAGGACTGGCCCGACTTGCAGATCGGCGCGCCGGTGATCGGATCGCCGACCCCGGTGATGTGCAGCGTGGTGCCGTTGGAGCCGCGCACCGACGGCTGGTCCATGCCGAGCCCGACGGCGTGCTCGTTCAGCTCGATGAGCGAGAAGTCGAGGCCGCTGGACCCGCCCAGGTTGGCCTGCGTGAAGGAGCCGAGCGCCGGGCTGTTCGGGATGTCCCTGACGTTCGGCTGGTACACGGTGGCGCGCTGGTCGCCCTCGCCGAGCTTGGGGTCGCAGTGCCCGGCGCTGATGTTCAGCGCCCGGCCCGCGGCGTCGACGCTGTTGAAACCGAACGAGCAGATATCGACGCCCTGCAGGTTGCTGTCCTGCAGCGAGAGATTCGAGGTGATGTAGGTGTCGCCCGCCATCGGCCTGCGCTCCACCGGCCCGCCGCCGCCGGGGGTCAGGATGACCTTCACGTTCGCGATCAGGGTCGGCACGTTCAGCATGTGGCCGGTGGGGGTGTTGGCGATGCTGACCACCAGCTGGCTGTTCAGGAAGTCGATCGCGACCGACTGGATGGCCTGCGACACCTCCCTCGGCAGCGTGTTGACCCACTGGCCGAGCTGCTGCAGCGAGCCCTCGAGGCCGTCGGCGTTCACCGGGGTCAGCCTGGTCTGGTAGCCGTCGGCGGTGGCGATCTGCGCGGCCTCGGGGGAGGTCACCGCGACGACCGGCTTGCCGTCCTGGCCGATCCAGGCGCCCGCGAAGTCGCCGGGGCGCTCGGCGCGGAAGTCGGAGGCGTAGGTGCGCAACTCCTGGGCCCGCGCGGCGCGGTCCAGGTACTCGGTGGGGGTGAGCTGCAGATCGCGGGCGATGGCCTGCACCAGTTCCGCGGGGAGCGCGTCGGCGGCGAGCTGGTCCGGCGCCGCGGTGGCGGCGCCGGAGCAGAGCAGGGGAGCGAGAATGACGGTCGTCGCGGCGGCGATGCCGGCTGCCCTGACCGCGGCGCGACGCGCCACCAGCTTGCGCATGAAGTCCCTTCGTCGGCACCCACGTGCCAGCCATCAGTGGGGAACGGGCGAACCGCACCCACGAAAATCCTCATTCAGCGGACCACCCGAGAGGGAAAGTCCGGTCAGCGCAACACTCTAGGGCACGAATCGCCATCGGTCGTGGGCAATGGTCGAGCGGGATGATCTACCCCGGAGTACCGGGCGGTCGGCCCGTTCACCGGCCACCGGGCAGAGTCCAGGTCGGGAATCCCGGCGGATAGGTCGGCGGCCACGGTTGCTGCCACGGAGCCAGCGTCGTGGTGGTCCGCCGGGGCGTGGTCCGGGCGGTGGTCGGCGCGGGAGTCGTCGTCGCTTCGCTGGTCGGCGGGGGTGGCGGTGGCTCCGGCGTCGGCTCGGGGTCGGTGGTGGTCGTGGTGATCACGACCGGCGGCTCGTCGCCGAGCGGCAGTGGCGGCGGGGGCACCGGCGCCGTGGTCGAGGTGACCGGCGGCAGCGACGACTGTGCATCCGGCAGCGGCGGCACCTTCGGGTCCGACGACTCGCGGAAGATCACCGCCATCCCGATCCCGCCGAGCACCGTGCCGAGCGCCACCGCGGCGGCGATCAGCAGCACGATCCGGTTGCGGGTGCGGTGCTCCGGCCGCGCGGGCGGCACGGTGGCCGGTGTCGCGGCCGGCTTACCCGGCTCGCCGCCCGGCTCGGTCACCAGCGGATCGGCGGCGGGCATGGCGGCGGAGTACGCCTGCGGGCGGGCGCCCGCGGCGTCCACGCTCGGGATCACGTCGGTGACCTCAAGCGCGTGCACCGGCGGCTCCGACGGGTCCGGCGGGGTGGTGCCCGCCGGGGTGGCGAGCACCGCGGCCAGCGCCGAGCGGGCCGCGTGGTGCGCCAGGGTCCGGCCGCGATCCAGCCCGGCGGCGGGCGGCAGGTCTTCCTCGTCGACCAGCACCACCGAGCGCAGCCCGAGGTAGTCCAGCGCCTCGCGCAGCCCCTGCACGTGCTCCGGCGGCCAGCTGTTCGGGTGCGTGGCGTAGAACTCGGCCGGGCCGACCAGGTAGTCGGCGGAGAGGTTGATCAGGCAGAACAGCGCCGTCGCGACCAGATCCTCGGCCCGGTACGCCTCGCCGTCGTCCACCGTGACCCCGTTCGGGTCGCCGATGGCGCCGACGAAGTGCCGGATGGAGTGCGTGTAGCCCTCCGGCGGCTCGCCGCCGAGCGCGGCGTCGCCGTCGTCCGACATGTGCAGCACACAGGTGCGGACGATGTAGTGCGGCTCGCCCTCCGGAAGATCCCCCTCCGCCCCGCTGTCGGTCGCGATCGCCGCGACGCACTCGTCGTCGGCAATGCGCAGGCCCACACCAGTGGCCATCCTGTTTACCTCGCTTCGGCGTCCGCCCGGACAGGTTTCCCGACCAGCGTCACACCAGCAGCGAGCCGTGTCCCATGGCGCGGAGCATCGACAATAACTCCGAACGGGACTGGGCACCGATTCGACGCCTGATCCGGGCGACGTGGTGCTCCACCGTCTTCGCCGAGATGTAGAGCCGCGCGCCGATCTCTCGGTAGGTCAGGCCGAGCAGGACCAGCTCGGCGACCTCGCGCTCGCGCTCGCTGAGCACGGCCGCGGTGTCGGCGCCTGCCACCGGGTTCGCGGCGGGCGCGCCCGCGCGCGGCCGCGGCGCGGTGTCGGCGGGCCTGGCGTCCGCGCGGACCGTGCGGGCCAGTTTGAGCAGCGCGGTCGCCGCGGCGGGGTCGCGCGCGGCGAGCGCGGCCTCGCTGGCCAGCCGGGCGGCGTCCCAGGTGAGGCCGAGCGCGGCCAGCTGCGCCACCGCGGCCTCGACCTCCACCGCGGCCACCTCGCCGCGCAGCACGAGCACCCAGGTGCGGCCTGCCTGCGCGAGCACGGCGGCGTGCCGGTCGCCCGCCTCGGCGGCGGCCCTGAGCTGCCCGGCGTGCGGCAGCAGGTCGTCCGGGCGCTCCTGCGCGAGCGCGGCCTGCACGCCGTACCAGTGGAAGGCGTTGGCCCAGGCGGGCGGCTCGCCGAGCCTGCGAAGCACGCCGTAGCCCGCGGCCACCAGCGGGGCGATCCGGCGCTCGTCGCGCAGCCGGATCCCGGCCAGCCAGAGCTCGCCGATCGGCAGCAGCGTCAACAGGTCGGCGTCGACCTCGTCGAAGAGCGGAACCGCTGCCTCCCAGGCCAGGGTGAGCGCGGTGTGGTCGCCGGAGCGGCGGGCCAGCCCGATCGCGACGCCGTGCGCGAGCAGCCGGTCCCTCGGCTCCAGGACCGCGTGGTCGAACGCGGCGACCCGGTCGGCCGCGGTGCGCTCGTCGCCGCCGAGCATGGCCGCCCAGGCCGCGAGCACGGCGGGCTGCGGGCCCGCGTTGCCGTCGGCCTCGGAGCGGCGCAGCGCGTCGATGGCGCGGCGCGGCTCGCCGATGCTCAGGCAGAGCAGCGTGGCGATGGTGGTGGCGGCACACGGCAGCAGCCGCTCGGTGGCCGCGGCCGCGTGCGCGACCCCGATCAGCCCGGAGACCGCGGCGGCGGTGCCCGCCTCGCCGTCCTCCAGCAGGGCCATCCGGCCTCGGCCGGTGGGGTCGGGGCGCGGCGTCACGGTGCGCGCCAGCGCCTCCACGATCCGGCGGGTGTGCGCGTTCGCCTCGGTCGGCGGCCACTGCCGCGCCGACGCGGACATGGTGGCCGCGCCCGCCGCGTCGCCCGCGAGGTACTGCACGGCGGCGCCGGTGGCCCAGTCCGCGCCCGCGCGGTGCGGGCCGAGCCAGCCGTAGAGCTGCGCGGCGCGCGCGGTACGGCCGCGCCGGACCAGCACCGTCGCGCAGATCCGGACGGCGGTGGCGAGGTCGGGGGCGGCGTCGGCCGGGCCGGGCACACCGGGGTCGGCGCCGCCGAGCCGGGCCAGCACCGGCTCGGCCAGCCGCAGCGCGGTCTCGCCGTCGCCCGCGCGCAGCGCGGCCTCGGCCCATGGCAGCGCGATGGCGTCGGGGTCGGTGCCCGCGGCGACGGCGGCGCGGTAGTAGCGGACCGCCTCCGCGCCCGCCTTCTCGGCGGCGTGGCAGAGGAAATCGGCCAGCCTGGCGTCGCGCACGCCGGACTCGGCGAGCAGCAGCGCGGTGTGGTCGCGCAGCAGCCCCGCGTCCAGCCGCGCGGAGAGCAGCCTGCGCTGCACCGCGACGAAGCGGCGGTCGCCGAGCAGCGTGCGCAGCGGCGCGATGGCCGGGTCGAGCAGCAGGTCGGCGTCGGTGACCAGCGCGCTCGCCCTTGCCCGGTCGATCAGCGCGTCGGCGGCGCCCGCCGGGACGCCGAGCACCTCGACCAGCTCGCTGGAGTCGAGCCCGGTGCCGGTGGTGGCCACCGCGAGCGTCTCCAGCAGGTCCGGCTCGACGGCGCCGAGCAGGCTGCGGGCCCACTCGGTGACGGCCGCGTCGACCGTGGCGATTCCGGCGTCAAGCCTGGCCGTGCTGGCGGCGGCGAGCGCCGCGACGACGCCGCCGCGATTCCCCCCGGTCAGCTGGTGGATGTGCTGGGCCACCGAGCGCGGCACCACCATGCCGAGTTCGCGGGCGAAGGGGACGATCTCGGCCGCGCCGAGCGCGCGCAGCTCGACCACCCGGCCGCGCCGCGCGACGGTGTCGGCGAGCCGGCGCAGCCGCTGGTCGTGCGGGCGCGGCTGGGCCGCGATCACCACGGTGCGCTGCCCGGCGTCGATCGCCCGGCACAGCGCGAGCAGCTCGGCGTCGCCGAGGGTGTGCGCGTTGTCGATCACCAGCGCTGCCTCGCGCTGCGACCCCTGCTGCGGCCGTGCGGCGCCGACCACGGCGGGGGAGCCGGGGCGGCGCGGGGGCTGCGGTTGCCGGTTCGGCACCGGCAGCCGGGGCGCGGGGCGGCCCTGCAGCGGGAGGCGGTTCGGCGCGGGAGCGGCCGTCCGCGCCGGGGCCGGGCGGGGCGGGGTGTGTACGGGCCTGGCGTGGCCGGAGACGGTGTCGCGGGCCGGGATTCCGGCCGAGCGCAGCTGCGCCCTGATGGCGGCGAGCAGGGTGGACTTGCCGGTGCCGGAGCGGCCGCGCACCAGGTAGACCGTCGGCTCCGCGGAGCGGGCCTCGAGTTCCCGGAGGATCTCGCGCGCGATCGGGAGGGTGTCGAAGGCAGCCTCAGCCACCGGAGCCTCCCAGGACCTCGCCGACGCCGCCGACCGCGTCACCGACGCCGCCGAGTACGCCGCCGACGCCGTCGCCGACATCGTCGATGGTGTCGGTGAGCACGCGGGTCGGCAGACTCGGCACGGTGGGGGGCTGGATCACGACGGTCTGCGGGGGTGCGCCGCCGCTGTTCGCGGGGGGCGGGGTCGCGCCGCCGTTGTTCGCCGGGGCGGGGGCCTGGGGGGCGGGCTGGTCGGGGGCCGGGTTTCCGGCCTGCTGGGTCGGCCGGCCGTCGGGGGTGGCGGCGCCCGGCGCGGCGGGGGTGCCGGGGGCGGCGGGGGTGTTGGGGGTGCCGGGAGTGCCGCCGGAATTCGCGACGGTGCCGGGGGCCGCGGTCACCGGCAGGCCGGTGGAGTCGACGGTGCCGACGCCGGGGGCGGTCGGGGCGTCGGTGGCCGCGACACCTGCGGCGTCGGGCGCCTGCGGCGCGTTCTGCACCGAGCTGGGCGGGGTCGGCTCACCGCTGAAGGTTCCGGTGCCGAGCGCGAGCGTGCCGGTGGCGAGCAGGGCGAGCGCGGTCACCGCGCCCGCGACGATCCCGGCCCGCTGCCTGCCGGTGAACCGCCCGTGCGGTTGCGGCGGGTCCGGTAGATCGGGGAGTAGCGCAGGGATCCTGGTCGTCGCGGTGTCGTCGGCGGCGGCGACCGCGGGGGTGTTCTGCACCGTGCTGCTCGCGAGATCGGCGGCGAGCAGCGCGGCGCCGCGCGCGGCGGCGTTCTCCGGGTCGCCCGCGGCCGCGACCGGCAGCCCGAACTCGGAGGAGAGCACCTCGGTGACCAGCGGAATCGCGCCGCCGCCGCCGGTGAGCACGATCCGGCGGACATCGCCGAGATCGACCCCGGCCCGGTGCAGCGCGTCGCGGACGAGTTCGGCTGAGGTCAGCAGCGGGGCGCGCAGCAGATCCTCGACCTCGCCGCGGACCAGCCGGATCCGCTGCGGCTCCGCCGCCGGGTCCAGCCGGACCTCGACCACGGTGGCGGTGTCGCGGGAAAGGGTTTCCTTCGCTTTCCGGCACCGTTCCCGCAGCGCCGACAATTCCCGTTCCACCACCGGGTCGAAGGGGTCGAAATCGTTTTCACCCATGGCATTTGCCAGCACGTAACGCATGGTGAGCAGATCGAATTCGGCACCGGCCACCTCGGTGCTGCGGACCGGGGCGGCGAGCATGCCGGACTGCGCGCCGGTGCGCAGCACCGAGACGGTGAGGCCGGTGGCGCCGAGGTCGTAGACCACCACCGCGCCGTCCGCGCGCGTGGCGTCCGCGGTGTCGAGCAGCCGCAGCACGGCGGCGGGCTCGGGGACGAGGGTGACGTCGTCCAGCCCGGCCCGCGCCAGCGCCGCACGCTGCGCCTCCACGGTGTGGTTCGACCACCAGGCGGGGTGGCAGGCGACCGTCACCGGGTCGGCGTACCCGGCCGCCTCCTCGATCAGGCAGGCGATCGAGGTAGCGACGAGATCCTCCGCGACGTGCTCGGATCCGTCCTCGGCGAGGATCGCGACCGGGTCGCCGACCCGGGCGAGGAAGCCCTCGAGCACGGTGTCGCCGGAGTGCCTGCCGCGCGGCGCGGCTGCCGTGCCGAACGCGGGCGCGGCATCCGCCGTCAGCCGTAGCACGCTGGGATGCGCCGTGACCCGGGCGGTTTCACCGTCGCGATCGTCGGCCGCGGCGGCCGCGACGGCCGCTCGGTACGCACCGACGGTGATGCCGAGCGCCAGACGCTGTGTCATGCGAGAACCCCGTTCGAGAACTGTTGGTCCGATGTGTCGCTGTCCTACTGCGTGCGCACCCGGCGCACCAGCTCTGTCGGTTGCTGGGGGAGCGCCGTTACCGATTCCGGGCAGGTTCGGGGAAATTCCCCTAATGCGCTCCGAACCCCTAACGAAATGTTCCCGCGAGCATTGGGGGTGCGCCCCGTTTCGGCGTAACACCACGCGCTCCTAGCGTGAAAGGCATTCCGACTGCAGTGGGCCGATCGGCCCCGCCGAAACCAGGAGACGATCCCCATGACCCCGAACGCCATCCTCGAGTTCATCCTCGACCTGCTGCGTGATCGTGAAGCCGCGGTGGGGTACTGCAACAACCCGACCGGCGCGCTCGCCGCCGCCGGGCTCGGTGACGTGAGCCCCGAGGACATTGCCGCCGTCGCGCCCATGGTCGCGGAGTCGGCGTTCGTCGCGGGCGGGTCGCAGTTGTCGGCCATCGTGGCGGCGGGGGCTCAGGCGGCCGCGGCCGCTGTCATCGGCGCGGCCGGATCGGCTGCCATCGGGGCCGCCGCTGATCTCGATCTCGGGCTCGGGGGGTCGGTGGACACGGATATCGATCTCGGGCTCGGTGGAGCTGTGGATGCCGGGGTCGATCTGACCGCCGGGCTCGGCGGTGCGCTGAACGGGGCCGTGGATGTGGCGGCGGGGTTGGGTGCCGGGCTGGGTGGGGCTGTGGACGTCGCCGCCGGGTTGGGTGCCGGGCTCGGGGCCGGCCTCGGCGCGGGGCTGGGTGGAGCTGTTGACGCGGCCGCCGGGCTCGGGGCCGGCCTCGGCGGTGCCGTCGGCGGAGTCGTCGACGCCGCGGCGGGGCTGGGAGCCGGTTTGGGCGGTGCCGTCGGTGGTGCGGTGGACGCGGCGGCGGGGCTGGGAGCCGGTCTCGGCGGTGCCATCGATGCGGCGGCGGGGCTCGGTGCCGGTCTCGGCGGTGCCCTCGGTGGTGCGGTGGACGCCGCCGCCGGTCTGGGTGCCGGTCTCGGCGGTGCGGTCGATGCCGCCGCGGGTCTCGGCGCGGGTCTCGGCGGAGCCGTAAACGGTGCGGTCGACGCCGCGGCCGGTGTGGGCGCGGGTCTCGGTGGCGCGCTCGACGGAGTCGCGGGTATCGGCGCGGGGCTGGGTGCCGGTCTCGGCGGTGCCGTCGACGCGGCCGCTGGCCTGGGTGGTGCCGTCGGCGGCGCAGTCGACGCCGCTGCCGGCGTGGGCGCTGGTCTGGGTGGCGCGGTCGACGCGGCCGCCGGGCTCGGTGCGGGTCTGGGTGGCGCGCTCGGTGGCGTGGTTGACGGTGCGGCGGGTGTCGGCGCGGGCGTCGGCGGTGCGGTGGACGCAGCCGCGGGTCTGGGTGGCGCGCTCGGTGGAGTGGTGGACGGTGCTGCCGGTCTCGGTGCGGGCGTTGGTGGCGCGGTGGACGCGGCCGCTGGCCTCGGTGCGGACGTGGGTGGCGCGGTCGATGCGGCCGCTGGTCTGGGGGCCGGTTTGGGTGGCGCGGTCGACGCCGCTGCGGGCGTGGGCGCGGGCCTCGGTGGCGCGCTCGATGGTGCCGCCGGTGTCGGAGCCGGCCTCGGCGCTGGTCTGGGTGGCGCGTTGGACGCGACCGCTGGCGTCGGCGGCGCGCTCGGCGGTGTGGTGGACGGTGCGGTCGGTGTCGGTGCGGGTGTTGGTGGCGCGGTGGACGCGACCGCCGGCCTGGGTGCAGGTCTCGGCGGTGCAGTCGAGGGCGCGGTGGATTCCGCCGCTGGCCTCGGAGCGGGCCTCGGTGGCGCGGTCGGCGCGGCCGCCGGTCTCGGTGCGGGTGTTGGTGGCGCGGTGGATGCGGCCGCTGGTCTGGGTGCCGGTCTGGGCGGCGCGGTCGACGCGACCACGGAGCTCGGCGGGGCGCTGGACGGCGCCCTGAACGCGGGCGCACAGGCTGGAGCGGGCCTGGAGACCGGCCTCGCCGGCACCGTCGGCGGCGTGCTCGCGGCGGGCGGCGAGACCGCGGCCGGACTCGAGACCGGGCTCTCCGGCGTCACCGGCGGCGTGGTCACCGGCCTCGACGGCGCACTCGACGGAACCGCGGGCCTCGGCGGGCAGCTGGCCGGCGGCCTGGAAACCGGGCTCGGTGGCGCGGTGGACGGCGCCGCGGGCGCCGGCGGGCAGCTGGCGGGCGGTCTCGAAACCGGCCTCGGCGGAGCTGCCGGTCTCGGCGGCCAGCTGACCGCGGGCCTGGAGTCCGGACTGGGCGGAGCCGTGGACGGCGCGGCCGGTCTCGGCGGCCAGGTGGGCGCGGGCCTCGGCGGAGCGGTGGACGGAACGGCGGGTCTCGGCGGCCAGCTCGCCGCGGGCCTGGAGTCGGGCCTCGGCGGAGCGGTGGACGGGACCGCGGGTCTCGGCGGCCAGCTCGCGGGCGGCTTGGAGTCGGGCCTGGGTGGTGCGGTGGACGGGACCGCAGGACTGGGCGGCCAGCTCGCGGGCGGCCTGGAGTCGGGCCTGGGTGGTGCGGTGGACGGGACCGCGGGTCTCGGCGGCCAGCTCGCGGGCGGCCTGGAGTCCGGCTTGGGCGGCGCAGCGGGTGTGGGCGGCCAGCTCGGCAGCGGCTTGGAGTCCGGCCTCGGCGGCGCGATCGACGGCGCGGCGGGCGCGGGCGGCCAACTCACCTCCGGCCTGGAAACCAACCTCGGCGGCGCCCTGAACGGCAGCACCGGCCTCGGCGGCCAAGTCACCACCGGTCTGGAATCCGGCCTCGGCGGCACCCTCACCGGCGCCACCGATCTCGGCGGCTCCGCGACCGGCCAGCTCGGCGGCGCCCTGAACGGCGCCGCCGAAGCCGGAACCGCCATCGGCTCCACCGCGCAGGCGGGCGCCGAACTCGGCGGATCGGCGGCGGGCAGCGCCTCCGGCGCGCTGGGCGGCTCCCTCACCGGCGCCGCCTCGTCGGCGAACAGCGCCTGGCACTCGGTCGACGTCTCCAGCGCCTTCGGCGACACCTCGTTCAGCGGCGGTGGCAGCGGCGGCGCGACGGGAGCGAGCTCGGTGACCGGCGAGAGCTCCCTGTTCGGCACCTCGCAGAGCGGCAGCGACGCGCACGTCGACACCGACACCGATCACGGCCTGTTCCACTGATCCGGGCGATGATCCACGGGCTGTCCGTCCCGGCCGGGACGGACAGCCCGTCCGCGCGACGAAAGGCGACTTGATGACCGCACCGACGGCCCCCGCCCTCCCGCTGCTCCCGGTGCTCACCGAGACCATCGCGGTGGCGCGCGCCGCGCACCGCTCCGACCTGGTGGACCGCCTGCACGCCGCGGCCGAGCGGGTGCGCGACCCGCGCCGCCGGATCGTGATCGCCGGTCAACTCGGCCAGGGCAAGAGCCGGTTCGTGAACGCCCTGCTGAACGCGGAGTTGTGCCCGGTCGGCGATGGGGGCGGCACGGCGCTCCCGATGCTGCTCGCGCACGGCGACGAGCCGCGCGCCGAGCTGGTGCTCGCCGGCACCGAGGCGGGCGCGCCGGAGGTGCGGGTTCCGATCCCGCCGGACGCCGTCGCTGGCATCGACGCGCGCACCCCGCTCGCCGAGGGCCGCCGGGTGCTGCGGCTGGAGCTGCACGCCCCGAACCCGCTGCTCGCGGATGGCATCGTGCTGGTCGACACCCCCGGCGTCGGCGGCTCGGGGCCGGGCGCGGCGACGGTGCTCGGCATGGTGCCGACGGCCGACGCGGTGCTGGTCGTCTCCGACGCCTCCACCGAACTCACCGAGCCCGAGCTCACCTTCCTGCGCCAGGTGCGCGAGCTGTGCCCGACGGTCGCGCTGCTGCTCACCAAGGTCGACCTGTACCCGCACTGGCGCCGGGTGCACGAGGCCGACGTCGCCCACCTCGAACGCGCCGCGCTCCCGCTGCCGATCATCCCGGTCTCCGCGCTGCTCCGCGAGCACGCCATGCGTACCAGGGACCAGCAGCTGGGCCGGGAATCGGGCTTCGGGGAGCTCTATCAGTACCTGCGCGACGAGGTCGTCGCCCGCGACCAGGCCGCCGTGCGCGCCGGGGTGGCCCGCGACATCGCCGCCGCCGCCGAACATCTCGCGCTCGCGCTCGGCAGCGAGCTCGTCGCGCTGCGCGACCCGGACCGGGGCGCGGCGGCCCTGCAGGAGCTGCGCACCGCCAAGGCAGCCGCCGAGGAGCTGCACCGCCGCACCGCGTCCTGGCAGCAGACGCTCGGCGACGGCATCACCGACCTGGCCGGCGACACCGACCACGACCTGCGCGAACGTCTGCGCGCCATCGCCCGCGACGGCGAGGAGTGGATCGACGACCACGACCCGGGCAGGCACTGGGAGCGGATCGCGGAGTGGCTCGGGCTGAGCGTGGACAGCGCGCTCGGCGACAACCTGCTCTTCACCCACGAGCGCGCGGCCCGGCTGGCCGAGCGGGTCGCCGAGCACTTCGCCGAGCTGGGCGCGGTCGAGCTGCCCGACGTGCGCGGCGCGCTCGAATCCGGCGACAGCCGTGCGGGTTCCGGCACCCTCGCCGACCTGGAGAAAGACATCGGCTTCGGCAGCAAACTGCTGGTCGGCATGCGCGGGTCGTACGGCGGCATGCTGATGGTCGGGCTGGCGAGCACCTTCGCCGGGCTCGCCATGCTGAACCCGATCTCGCTCGGCGCCGGGGTCCTGGTCGGCGGCAAGGCCTTCCGGGACGACAAGCAGGCCAGGCTGGCGCGCCGCCGCGGCGAGGCCAAGACGGCGGTGCGCCGCTTCGTCGACGACGTCGCGTTCCAGGCGGGCAAGGAATCGAAGGACCGGCTGCACCGCATCCACCGCGCGCTGCGCGACCACTACACGGGCGTCGCCGAGCGCGCGCTGCGCTCGCTGGAGGACTCGCTGCGCGCCACCCAGGACGCCGCCAGCGTGGAATCCTCCCGCCGCGCCGAGCGCTGCGCGGAGCTGGAGCGGCAGCTGCGGGTCGTCGCCGAACTGCGCAGGCACGCCGTCGCGCTGGCACCGGCGGACACCCCGCAACTGCCGGGCAATCCGCCGGTACGGTAACCGGATGACGTCAGGAACCACCCGTGGCGCCGTCGGCCTCGTGCCGGAGGCGCAGGCGCTGATCGAGACCGCGCGCCGCGCCTTCGCCAGGGACGCGCGGCCGCGCGCGCTGCTCGGTGACTGCGCGCACCGGCTGGAGCAGCCGCTGCGGGTCGCGCTCGCCGGCTCGATCAAGGCGGGCAAGTCGACGCTGCTGAACGCACTGGTCGGGCAGGACATCGCGCCCACCGACGCCACCGAGTGCACCCGGGTGGTCACCTGGTACCGCAACGGCCCGACGCCGAGCGTCACCGCGCTCGCGCCGGACGGCGACCGCGCCAACGTGGTGGTGCGCCGGGCGGGCGGCGCGCACGGCCTCACCTTCGACCTGGACGGATTGCGCTGGCAGAGCGGCCATCCGCGGGATATCGACCACCTGGAGGTGGAGTGGCCGGCCGCGCCGCTGGCCGCCACCACCATCATCGATACGCCCGGCACCTCCTCGCTCTCCCGCGAGGTCTCCCGCCGCACCGCGCGGCTGCTCACCCCGGAGGACGACGCCGCCGTCGCGCTGCCCGGCGCCGACGCCGTGGTCTACCTGCTGCGCAGGCTGGACGATGCCGACGTGCGCTTCCTGGAGCGGGTCGGCGTCGGCACCGCGGGCGGTACCGGGCCGCTCGGCGTGATCGGCGTGGTCTCCAGGGCGGACGAGATCGGCGCGGGCGCGCTGGACGCGCTGCACTCCGCGCGCGACGTCGCCGCCCGCTTCGCCGGCGAGCTGGAGCGAACCGGGCTGTGCCAGGCGGTGATCCCGGTCGCCGGGCTGCTCGCCTTCGCCGCCGCCACGCTGCGCCAGCAGGAGTACGCGGCCTTCGAGGCGCTGGCCGCCGTTCCGACGGCGGAGCTGAGCGCCGCGCTGCTCTCCGCGGACCGCTTCGCCCGCCAGGACATCCCGCTGCCGGTGCCGCCGGAACTCCGCTTCCAGATCGCGGAGCGCTTCGGGCTCTTCGGCATCCGGATGGCGGTGACGCTGATCCGGCTCGGGATCAGGGACTCCGCCGCGCTCGCCGCCGAGCTCACCGCGCGCAGCGGCGTCGACGAGCTGCGCACCGTGCTCGACACCCAATTCGGCCAGCGCGCCGACCAGCTCAAGGCGCACTCCGCGCTGACCGCGCTGGACCGGGTGCTGCGCGGCTACCCGGGCACCGAGGCCGACCGGCTGCTGCCCCGGGTGCGCACCCTGCTCGCCGACGTGCACGGCTTCGCCGAACTCCGGCTGCTCGGCAGGCTGCGCACCGACGAACTCCCGCTCCCCGCCGGCGATCTCGCCGAGCTGCACCGCCTGGTCGGCGGCACCGGCATCGCCTCGCACCTGCGCCTCGGGCTGCCGCCGGACGCCGCCCCCGACGCCATGCGCGCCGCCGCGCTCGACGCCGTCCGGAAGTGGCGCTCCCGGGCCAAGCACCCGCTCGCCGACCAGGCAACCAGCACCGCCTGCCTGACCGCCGCGCGCAGCGCCGAGGGCGCGCTCAGCCAGCTCTAGCCGAGATCCGGCCGGGCCGCGTTCGAGTTCTGTTCCACGCGGGCACTTCTCAGGGATCCACCTCGTCGAGCAGGTCGGCCAGCCGGGCGAGGCCGGAGCGCCAGCCGCGCTCCATGGCATTGCGGGCCATCTTCTGCCGCCGGTCCGCGATGTCGAACCCGGTCTGGGTGAGCAGCAGCCTGGTGCCGCGGCCCTGCGGCCGGACGGTCAGGTCGAGCGGCCAGCGGGCGGGCCGGGGAGCCCGCACGTCGACCCAGGCCAGGGTGAGCTGCTCGGGGGCGCGCGCGGTGAGCACCTCGCAGGCGATCTCGCCCGGCGAACCGGCGGGAAGGGTGAACAGGAAGTGCGTGCCCTCGGCCGCCGCGAAACCCACCGACGGCATGAGCCAGCGCTCCAGCAGCGCCGGTTCGGTGAGCGCCCGCCAGACCTGCTCCGGTGATCGCGGCAGGAAGGTGCCGATCTCGACGGCGGCGGGATCGAGCCCGGCATCCGACGTCATCGGCGCACCCCCGCCCGGAACCCGTTCATGATCACCAGCTTTGCACGCGGACCGGCGGGCCGCGCGGATTCCGATCGGCGCGGTTCTACAGCGCCGCCGCCACCCGCTGCACCCCCGGCCCGGTCGCCTCGACCAGCCCGGCTGCCCGCCCGCTGGCGACCAGCAGCAGGTCGCAGGCGGTGCCGCGGAGCTCGTCCGGCCCGTCGCCGCCGCTCCAGTCGCAGTCGGTGGCGACCAGCCGGATGCCGCGCAGCCGCTTACGGGCGCCCCAGAACACGCTGGTCCGCACGTGGTCGAGCGCGGCGAGGGTGGGCTCGAGGGGCACCGCGTGGGCGCGGCCGAGCGGGCGGGCGATGTCCTGGCTGTGCACGAGGAAGTCGGCCAGCGGGTCGAGCGGACCCGCGCCCGGTGCGCGGCGCGGGGAGGCGGCGTCCGCGCGGAGCTGCGCGATCAACTCGGCCGGGGTGAACAGGGCTGCCCGCTCCTTCGCCTGCGCTTCGGTCATCCGGTCGAAGTCGAAGCGGGCGCGCACCGCCGCCCGCAGCGTGCCGCGCAGCGTGTCCCGGGTGGAGAGCGTCAGGTGCGCCGCCAGCTCGTGCATGGTCCACGCCGGGCACAGCGACCGCACCTGCCACTCGGCCGGCTCCAGGGTGGCCAGCAACCCGGCCACCGCCAGCCGCACCTCCTCGGTCCACCCGATGATCTCGGCGCGATCCATCCGGTCCTCCTTCTGGTGGTCGTCTCGGCAGTGCCGACGGTCCGGGCCGCCGAAATTGATCGGTCGGCGAGCGGGTAGACCGCCGGTGACCCGAGAGGAGGCGACCATGAGCCGAAACGACGTCGTCGCGGCGCTGCTGGAGCGGGCGGGCGGCACCTTCGCCGCGCAGGCCGGCATCACGCTCGACGACAAGCCGGCGCCGCTGTTCCGGCTGCTGATGCTGACCGACCTGCTGAGCGCGCCGATCGCGGCCGACCTGGCGATCGGGGCAGCCCGCGAGCTGGTGCGCAGCGGCTTCGGCACGCCGCGGAAGGTGGCCGACGCCGGGTGGCAGGAGCTCGTCGACGCGCTCGGCCGCGGCCACTACCGCCGCTACGACGAGAGCACCGCGACCAGGCTCGGCGAGAACGCCCGCGCCGTGCTCGACCGCTACCACGGTGACCTGCGCGAACTCGCCGAGCAGGCGGACGGTGACCGCGAGCGCGCCGCCGAACTGCTCCGTGAGTTCACGGGCATCGGCCCGACCGGCGCCGCCATCTTCCTCCGCGAGGTGCAGGACGTCTGGGCCTGGGTCGGCCCGTACTTCGACGAACGCGCCGGGCAGGGCGCCGCGGCGGTGGGGCTGCCGAGGGGCGAACGCGAACTCGCCGGGCTCGCGCCGCGCGGCAGGCGGGCCGAGCTGGCCGCCGCGCTGGTCCGGGTCACCCTGGACGACGAGCTCGCCGCCGCGATCCGGGAATAGATCCCGCGAGCCCCCGGTTGTGGTCATTCGACAAGGTTGAGTGGGGCAAGCTCAAGTTTCGGTTGACGCCCGTCGGAGATGGGTGCAGGATTGAGCCGACCACGCTCAGCGTTACACAGCTCGGTACGTCAACAAGGAGGAAACAACTATGGCTCGTGCGGTCGGAATCGACCTCGGGACCACGAACTCGGTAGTCGCCGTGCTCGAAGGCGGTGAGCCGGTCGTCGTCGCGAACTCGGAGGGATCGCGGACCACTCCGTCGATCGTCGCGTTCGCGAAGAACGGTGAGGTGCTGGTGGGTCAGCCCGCCAAGAACCAGGCCGTCACCAACGTCGACCGCACCATCCGTTCCGTCAAGCGCCACATCGGCACGGACTGGAACGTCGAGATCGACGGCAAGAACTACACCCCGCAGGAGATCAGCGCGCGCACGCTGATGAAGCTGAAGCGCGACGCCGAGGCCTACCTGGGCGAGGAGATCGCCGACGCGGTCATCACCGTTCCGGCGTACTTCGAGGACGCCCAGCGCCAGGCCACCAAGGAAGCCGGCCAGATCGCCGGGCTGAACGTGCTGCGCATCGTCAACGAGCCCACCGCGGCCGCGCTCGCCTACGGCCTGGACAAGGGCGAGACCGAGCAGACCATCCTGGTCTTCGACCTCGGCGGCGGCACCTTCGACGTCTCGCTGCTGGAGATCGGCGAGGGCGTCGTCGAGGTCCGCGCCACCTCCGGCGACAACCACCTCGGTGGTGACGACTGGGATCAGCGCGTCGTGGACTGGCTGGTCGAGAAGTTCAAGGCCAGCGCCGGCATCGACCTGACCAAGGACAAGATGGCCCTGCAGCGGCTGCGCGAGGCCGCGGAGAAGGCGAAGATCGAGCTCAGCTCCTCGCAGAGCACCTCGATCAACCTGCCCTACATCACGGTCGACGCGGACAAGAACCCGCTCTTCCTGGACGAGCAGCTGAGCCGCGCCGAGTTCCAGCGGATCACCAGTGATCTGCTCGATCGCACCCGCGCGCCGTTCCAGCAGGTCGTGAAGGACGCCGGGGTCAAGGTCGCCGATATCGACCACGTGGTGCTGGTCGGCGGCTCCACCCGGATGCCCGCGGTCACCGATCTGGTCCGCGAGCTCACCGGCGGCAAGGAGCCCAACAAGGGCGTGAACCCGGACGAGGTCGTCGCCGTCGGCGCCGCGCTGCAGGCCGGTGTGCTCAAGGGCGAGGTCAAGGACGTCCTGCTGCTCGATGTCACCCCGCTCTCGCTCGGCATCGAGACCAAGGGCGGCGTGATGACCAAGCTCATCGAGCGCAACACCACCATCCCGACCAAGCGCTCGGAGACCTTCACCACGGCCGACGACAACCAGCCGTCGGTGCAGATCCAGGTGTTCCAGGGTGAGCGCGAGATCGCCTCGCACAACAAGCTGCTCGGCTCCTTCGAGCTGACCGGCATCCCGCCGGCCCCGCGCGGCGTGCCCCAGATCGAGGTGACCTTCGACATCGATGCCAACGGCATCGTGCACGTCACCGCGAAGGACAAGGGCACCGGCAAGGAGAACACGATCAAGATCCAGGACGGCTCCGGCCTGTCCAAGGAGGAGATCGACCGGATGGTGAAGGACGCCGAGGCGCACGCCGCCGAGGATAAGGCGCGGCGCGAGGAGGCGGAGACCCGCAACCAGGCCGAGTCGCTGGTGCACCAGACCCAGAAGTTCATCGCGGACAACGAGGACAAGGTGCCCGCGGACATCAAGTCCAAGGTCGAGGCGGCCATCGCCGAGGCGAACGAGGCGCTGAAGGGCACCGACATCGCCGCCGTCAAGGCCGCGGTGGAGAAGCTCGCCACCGAGTCCCAGGCGCTGGGCCAGGCGATCTACGAGTCCGCCGCCGCCGACGGCGCGGCCGGTGACGGCCAGCCCCAGCAGGGTCAGGCGGACGACCAGGTCGTCGATGCCGAGGTCGTGGACGAGCCGGTCGACACGGAGAAGAAGTGAGCTCGGAGCAGCAGGAACCGGTCACCTTCGTCGACAAGCGCAAGATCGATCCGGAGTCCGGTGAGGTCAGGGAGCCGGACAAGGCTCCCGAGCCGGACACCGAGATCGGCGGCGAGTCGAACGGCAACGGCTCCGACCCCGCGGCGGCGGCCCCCGCCGCGGGCAAGGAGGCCGAGCTGACCGCGGACCTGCAGCGGCTGACCGCCGAGTACGCCAACTACCGGCGCCGGGTCGAGCGCGACCGCAAGGCCGCCACCGACTCGGCCAAGGCCGCCGTCGTCACCGAACTGCTCGGCGTGCTGGACGACCTGGACCGGGCGCGCGCGCACGGCGACCTGGAGTCCGGCCCGCTCAAGGCGGTCGCCGACAAGCTCGCCGAGGCGCTGCGCAAGCAGGGGCTCGAGGAGTTCGGCGCGGTGGGCGAGGCCTTCGACCCGACCCTGCACGAGGCCGTGCAGCACGAGGGCAGCGGCGCCGATCCGGTGCTCGGCCTGGTCATGCGCAAGGGTTACCGCTTCGGGGAGCGGGTGCTGCGGCACGCGCTCGTCGGAGTCACCGACGCGGTGCCGGGAGACCCGGCGGAATCGGGTGAGAAGACCGGTGAGGCAGCGGATTCCACGACCGGCGAGAGCGACGCGGCATCGGGAGCAGCTGATGCCGAGACGACCGGACGATAGAGACGCGAGAGGAGGAGATGCTCGGTGAGCCAGCGGGAGTGGATCGAAAAGGACTTCTACAAGGAGCTGGGTGTCTCCGCCGACGCCACGCAGGACGAGATCAAGAAGGCGTATCGCAAGCTCGCCCGGGATAACCACCCGGACGCCAAGCCCGGCGACAACCGGGCCGAGGAGCGGTTCAAGGCCGTCAGCGAAGCGCACGCCGTGCTCTCCGATCCGGCGAAGCGCCGGGAGTACGACGAGACCAGGAAGCTGTTCGGGGGCGGCGGTTTCGGCCGCGGCGGCGGCTTTCAGCCCGGTGCCGGTGGCGGGTTCTCCCAGAACTTCGACATCGGTGACATCTTCGGCGGCGGCGCGGCCGGCGCAGGCGACGGCGGCCTCGGCGACCTGCTCGGCGGGCTCTTCAACCGCGGCGGCGGCCCGCGTACCGCGGCCACCAGGCCGCGGCGCGGGGCCGACGTCGAGACCGAGACCACCCTCGGCTTCCGCGAGGCGGCCCAGGGCGTCACGGTCCCGCTGCGGATGACCAGCCCGGCGCCGTGCACCACCTGCCACGGCAGCGGTGCCAAGCCGGGCACCAGCCCGCGCACCTGCCCGAACTGCAACGGCGCCGGTGTGGTCAGCCGGAACCAGGGCGCCTTCGGCTTCAGCGAACCGTGCGACGAGTGCCGTGGCACCGGCTCGCTGATCGACGACCCCTGCGTCGACTGCCGCGGCACCGGCGTGCAGAACCGGACCCGCACGATCACCGTGCGGATCCCGCCCGGCGTCGGTGACGGGCAGCGCATCCGGCTGGCCGGACAGGGCGAGGCCGGGTTGCGCGGTGCGCCCTCCGGCGACCTGTTCGTCAGCGTGCACGTCAGCCAGGACAAGGTCTTCGGCCGCAACGGCGACGACCTGACCCTGGTGCTGCCGGTGAGCTACGCGGAGCTGGTGCTCGGGACGACGGTCTCGGTGCCGACGCTGGACAGCCGGGTCGGCGTGAAGGTGCCGCCCGGCACCGCCGACGGCCGCATCCTGCGGGTGCGCGGGCGCGGTGTCCCGAAACGCAGCGGCGGCGCGGGCGACCTGCTGGTCACCGTCAAGGTCGCGGTGCCGCCGCGGCTGGACGAGAATGCCGTCCAGGCGCTGCAGCGGTATCAGGAGGCGGAGAAGACCAGCGGCTTCGATCCTCGTGCGGGATGGGCAGGTGCGTAATGTCCGACGATCCGAAACAGATGTCCAACGCGGCGCGGGCCGAGTTCTTCATGATCTCGGTCGCGGCCCAGCTGGCAGGCATGCATGCGCAGACCCTGCGCACGTACGACCGGCTCGGCCTGGTCACGCCGCAGCGGACATCCGGTGGCGGCAGGCGCTACTCGGCCAGGGACGTGGAGCTGCTGCGCGAGGTGCAGCGGCTCTCCCAGGACGAGGGCGTCAACCTCGCCGGTATCAAACGGATCATCGAATTGACCAACCAGGTCGAGGAATTGCGCGAACAGGTCGCCGAGCTCTCGGCGGAGGTGGAACGCCTGCGGGCGGGCTACCGGCCGGATCTGGCGCCCCAGCAACGCAGTACCGCGCTGGTGGTCTGGCAGCCGCGCAATAGACACGCGCGGTAGCGCGTCGAATTCGGAATTCGCCAGCAAATCAACAGCCCTCGACGGCGCACCCGCTCCCGGAGCGGAGCCCGTCGAGGGCTCTTGGCATTTCGGCCCTTTTCAGCGGTATCTGGACCGAATTCGCCCAGCTACACAAACTTTCGGTCGGTTTATTGCGCTTTTTGAACAGGCCATCCAGTATTTTATGAAATAAGCGCGTGATATTCCAGTGCATCGCTCCCGCGCTGGCAAACTTGCACCTAGACTCGTTTCCATCGGCTGCCGAAGTGTTCCCCGGTAGAGTTCTCGTGCGAAATGGGGTTGTGACACAAATGGATTCGCGGACCGTCGCGCTGGTCAGGACGACGTTCAAGGCGGTTGCCGCGGAAGAGGGGGGCCGAGAGGCGCTCGCGCGGACTTTCTACGCGATCTTGTTCACCGATTACCCGCAGATCCGCGATTTCTTCCCGGCCGCCATGGACGCCCAGCGCGACCGCCTGGTGCAGGCCATCACCTACGCCCTGGACAAACTGGACGAGCCGGAGAAGCTCCAGCCGTTCCTGGCCCAGCTCGGCCGTGACCACCGTAAGTACGGGGTGCGGCCGGAGCACTACATCGCCGTCGGCTACTCGATGAAGAAGGCGCTGCGGCAGTTCACCGGCACCGAGCTGTGGACCGACGAGGTCGAGCAGGCCTGGGACGGCGGGCTCGAGGTCATCGCGAACACGATGATCGGCGCGGCCGCCAAGGAGACGACGCCGTCGGCCTGGCGCGGGGTGGTGGTCGAGCGCCGCGAGGTGCTGCGCAACCTCGCCGTCGTCCGGGTGCAGCTGGACCAGCCCATGCAGTACGCGGCGGGGCAGTACCTGAGCGTGCAGATCCCCTCCCGGCCGCGGATGTGGCGCTACCTCTCGCCCGCGGTGCCGCCGAACGCGAGCGGCGAGGTCGAGTTCCACGTGCGCGGGGTCTCCGGCGGCTGGGTCAGCCCGGCCATCGTGACCAACACCGCGGTCGGCGACCAGTGGCTGCTCGGCTCCCCGCTCGGCGGGCTCGGGCTGCCGCGCAACACCAAGCGCGCCATGCTCATGGTGGCCTGCGGCACCGGGCTGGCCCCGCTGCGCGCCCAGCTCATGGCGATGGCGCAGCGCCGCACCAACCCCAAGGTGCACCTCTTCGTCGGCGGGCACCACCCGTGCGATCTCTACGACCTGGAGACGCTGAGCCAGCTGGCGATGGCGAACAAGTGGCTCACCGTCACCCCGATCACCGAGAGCGACGAGAACCCCTGGTGGTACGAGGGCCCCACCGACCCGGAGCGCGACCTGGCCGGGCTGGAGCCGCGGCTCACCGGCCAGGTGGGCAAGGTGGTGGCGAACTACACCCCGTGGACCGACCGGGACGTGCAGATCGCCGGGCCGCCCTCGATGGTGCAGACCACCAAGTTCCGGCTGATGGCGGCGGGCACCCCGGCCGACCACATTCGGCACGACCCGCTCTTCTGAGCGGCTACAGCCCCTCGTACTGGATGCGCTCCACCGGGGTGCCGATGTCGATCAGCTTCTCCACGGTCGCCCGCGTCATCCCCGGCGAGCCGCAGACCAGCACCTGATGCCGGTCGAAGGCGCCGTGCGAGCCGATCACGTCGGCCAGCGTGCCGTGCAGCTGCTCCTCGGCCGGGAAGCCGATGTCGACCCGGGAGCGCTCGAACCACTCGTCCGGCCAGCTCGGGTCGTCCGGCCGCTCGACGACCGGGATCACGGTGAGCCAGGGCAGCTCGGTGGCGAGCAGGAAGAGCATGTCGTCGGCGTAGAGGTCGCGCGGCGAGCGCCCGCCGACGAACAGGTAGGTGCGCGGCGGCTGCTCGGCCCTGGCCAGCTCGAGCAGCTGCGAGCGCATCGGCGCCAGCCCGGTGCCGCCCGCGATCAGCACCACCTCGTCGCCGGCCGGGTCGATGGTGAAGCTGCCCATCGGGGCGCTGATCCGCCACTCGTCGCCGGGCTGGGTGTCGGCCACGATCGAGCCGCTCAGCCAGCCGCCGGGCACGGTGCGCACGTGGAACTCCAGCTTGCCGTCGAGCGAGGGCGGGAGCGCGGGCGAGTACCGCCTGCTCACCGTCGGCTGCTGCGGCACCCGCACCTGCACCGATTGACCCGCGCGGAAGGGGACGAACTCGCCGATCAGCCGGATCACCGCGACGTCGTGCCGGAGCCGGTGGTGCCCGACCACGGTCGCCGACCATTCACCGTCGCCCACCGCGCGCGGGTCGGGGCCGTCCAGCGGGCTCGGATCGATGTCCATGTCTCTCTTCCGTTAGCCGACGGGGTCGCTCTGGATGATCGACTCCGGGGTGCCGACGGCCATCAGGGCGCGGCGGGTGTCGGCGATCATGGTGGCCGAGCCCGCGATCTGGATCTGCCGGTCCGCCCACGCGCCGAAGCTCGCCACGACCGCACCGAGATTACCGATCAGCCGCCGGTGCATGCCGTACGGCTCCTCGCTCGGCGCGTGCGGGTACCACCACGGATTGGTCTTCTGCTCGCAGACCGGGACGACGGTGAGCCACGGGTTGCTCTGCGAGAGCTGCCACATGTTCTCCACGTCGTAGAGGTCGCACGGGTAGCGGCCGCCGATGAAGAAGTGCACCCGCGGGTTCACCCCGCTGCGGCTCATCTCGATCAGCTGCGCGCGCAGCGGCGCGATGCCGGTGCCCGCGCCGATCAGCAGCACGTCGCGGCCGCTCTCCCGGTCGATGTGCAGGTTGCCGAGCGGGCCCGCGATCTGCCAGCGGTCGCCGACCGCGGTCTCGTTCACCACCGCGGTGCTGACCCAGCCGCTCTGCACCTTGCGCACGTGGAACTCGATCTCGCCGTACGGGTTCGACGGGATCGCGGGGGAGAGGTAGCGCCACATCTTGGGCCGCTGCGGCAGCATCACCGGGACGTACTGCCCGGCCAGGTAGGGGATCGGGCTGTCCGACTGCAGCCGCACGATGGCCAGGTCCTCCAGCACCCGCCGGTGCCCGACCACGGTCGCCTCCCAGTACGGCTGGGACTTGTCGGAGTTGGCCCCGATCGCCATCGACGCCGAGATCAGGATGGCGACGTCGGTCCAGCCCTCCTCCAGCCCGACGGTCCAGTCCCGGCCGTGGTAGGTGCGCAGCGCCGCGAGCAGCGCGCGACCGGCCAGGTCGTAGTGCGCGGCCTCGACGCCGTACTTCCGGTGGTCCCTTGCCAGCTGCTCCAGGAAGGCCTGGGCCCGGTCCCAGTGCTCCAGGTTGTCCAGCACGAACTGCACGGCGGTGGTGACCCGCTTGGCCTGCATCTCCATCGTCGGCGGGAACAGTTCTCGAAGAGCGGTGTTCTCCGCGAACAGGTGACCGTAGAACGCGCTGATCAACCGCTCGGCACCGTGCGGTGCGTCGAGCACCGCCCGGAAGTTCGCGCGGACCAGCGCAGCAGAACGCGCATCCACGACGTGGGGAGTCCTTTCTTCGAACTGTCTCGCCACGAGTATCCCCGAAAATCGGTCATCGGTGTGCCGGGCGGGCAGCGGCAGGCGGATGCGGCCACCGGGGGATGCGCGCAGCCGCCGAAAAAACTAGAGTTGAGCGGAACAGACTCAACCTTTTGCGCGTTGAACCAGGCAACCTCAGAACTACAAGGCAGGAAGGTGACCGTGGACTCGTTCAATCCCACCACCAAGACCCAGGCCGCGCTGACCGCCGCGCTGCAGTCCGCGTCGACCGCGGGCAACCCGGAGATCCGTCCGGGGCATCTGCTGGTGGCTTTGCTCGACCAGACCGACGGTATCGCCGCCCCGCTGCTGCAGGCGGTCGGGGTCGACCCGGCCGGTGTGCGGCGCAAGGCGCAGCAGATCGTCGACCGGCTGCCGCGCGCCACCGGCGCCACCACCGCGCCGCAGCTCGGGCGGGAGGCGCTGGCCGCGATCACCGCGGCGCAGCGGCTCGCCACCGAGCTCGGCGACGAGTACGTCTCCACCGAGCACGTACTGGTCGGGCTCGCCGCGGGCGACTCCGAGGTGAGCAGGCTGCTCACCGGCCGCGGCGCAACCCCGGAGGCGCTGCGCGAGGCCTTCACCGCCGTGCGCGGCAGTGCCCGCGTCACCAGCCCGGACCCGGAGGGCACCTACCAGGCGCTGGAGAAGTACTCCACCGACCTCACCGCGCTGGCCCGCTCCGGCACGCTCGACCCGGTGATCGGCAGGGACACCGAGATCCGGCGCGTCGTCCAGGTGCTCAGCCGCCGCACCAAGAACAACCCGGTGCTGATCGGCGAGCCCGGCGTCGGCAAGACCGCCATCGTCGAGGGGCTGGCCCAGCGGATCATCGCGGGCGATGTCCCCGAGTCGCTGCGCGGCAAGTCCGTGGTCTCGCTCGACCTCGGCGCCATGGTCGCGGGCGCGAAGTACCGCGGCGAGTTCGAGGAGCGGCTCAAGGCCGTGCTGGAGGACATCAAGAACAGCGCGGGCCAGATCATCACCTTCATCGACGAGCTGCACACCATCGTCGGCGCGGGCGCGACCGGCGAGTCCGCCATGGACGCAGGCAACATGATCAAGCCCATGCTGGCCCGCGGCGAGCTGCGGCTGGTCGGCGCGACCACGCTGGAGGAGTACCGCAAGCACATCGAGAAGGACGCCGCGCTGGAGCGGCGCTTCCAGCAGGTGCTGGTCGGTGAGCCGTCGGTGCAGGACACCGTCGGCATCCTGCGCGGCATCAAGGAGCGCTACGAGGTGCACCACGGCGTCCGGATCACCGACTCCGCCCTGGTGGCGGCGGCGACCCTGAGCGACCGCTACATCACCTCCCGGTTCCTCCCGGACAAGGCGATCGACCTGGTCGACGAGTCGGCATCCCGGCTGCGCATGGAGATCGACTCGCGCCCGGTGGAGATCGACGAGGTGGAGCGCGCGGTGCGGCGCCTCGAGATCGAGGAGGTCGCGCTGGGCAAGGAGACCGACGAGGCCTCCAAGCAGCGGCTGGAGAAGCTGCGCTCCGAGCTCGCCGACGACCGGGAGAAGCTCAACCAGCTCACCACCCGGTGGCAGAACGAGAAGAACGCCATCGACAAGGTGCGCACGCTCAAGGAGGAGCTGGAGTCGCTGCGCGGCGAGTCCGAGCGGGCCGAGCGCGACGGCGACCTCGGCAAGGCCGCCGAGCTGCGCTACGGCCGGATCCCGGCGCTGGAGAAGCAGCTGGTCGAGGCCGAGCAGAGCTCCGCGGCGGGCACCGGTGAGCTGATGCTCAAGGAGGAGGTCGGCCCGGACGACATCGCCGAGGTGGTCTCCGCGTGGACCGGCATCCCGGTCGGGAAGATGCTGGAGGGCGAGACCCAGAAGCTGCTCCGGATGGAGGACGAGCTCGGCAGGCGGGTCGTCGGCCAGCTGGACGCGGTGCAGGCCGTCTCCGACGCCGTGCGCCGGGCCAGGGCCGGCGTCGCCGACCCGGACCGCCCGACCGGCTCGTTCCTGTTCGTCGGCCCCACCGGCGTCGGCAAGACCGAGCTCGCGAAGGCGCTGGCGGACTTCCTGTTCGACGACGAGCGGGCGATGATCCGGATCGACATGAGCGAGTACAGCGAGAAGCACGCGGTGGCCAGGCTGGTCGGCGCGCCGCCCGGCTACGTCGGGTACGACCAGGGCGGCCAGCTCACCGAGGCGGTGCGCAGGCGGCCGTACACGGTGGTGCTCTTCGACGAGATCGAGAAGGCACACCCGGACGTCTTCGACATCCTGCTGCAGGTGCTGGACGAGGGCAGGCTCACCGACGGCCAGGGCCGCACGGTCGACTTCCGCAACACCATCCTCATCCTCACCTCCAACCTGGGTGCCGGTGGCGAGCGGGAGTTCGTCATGAACGCGGTGCGCTCCGCGTTCAAGCCGGAGTTCCTGAACCGGCTGGACGACGTGGTCATGTTCCACGCGCTCGACGAGGTGCAGCTGCAGCACATCGTCGACATCCAGCTGGAGCAGCTGCAGAAGCGGCTGGCCCAGCGCAGGCTCACGCTCGAGGTCACCGACTCCGCCCGCTTCTGGCTCGCGGTGCGCGGCTACGACCCCGTCTACGGCGCGCGGCCGCTGCGCAGGCTGATCCAGCAGGCCATCGGCGACACGCTCGCCAAGGAGCTGCTCGCGGGCGAGGTCGCCGACGGCGACACCGTCAAGGTCTCGGTCAGCCCGGACGGCGACGGCCTCCTGGTCGGTCACTGAGAGAACTCGAGCGGCGCGGTCACCCATACAGGTGACCGCGCCTCTCGTAGTTCGTACCCTGTAGCTATGACGAACCCGAAGGACCCCTGGGGGCAGCGGCCGGACGACAGTCCGACCCAACACCTCGGCGCGCCGGGTGCGTCGGGCGCACCGCCAACGAACGTCTTCGGTGGCTCGGCGGGCGGGTACGGCGAGTGGACGCCGCCGCCACCCCCGGACGCCACCCGCGAATTCCCCTCGTACGACAGCCAGTGGGGCCCGTACGACGGCCAGGGCGGCACCACACAGCAGCCTTACCAGCAGCAACCGCCGCCGGGGTACGTGCAGCCGCAGCAGCCCTACCAGCAGCAACCGCCGGGCTACGTTCAGCCGCAGCAGCAGGATTGGGGCAACGGCCAGCCGCCGCCGGGGTACCGGGGCAGCGGTATCCCGCCGCGGCCACCCAGGCGCAACACCGGGCTGTGGATCGGCCTCGGCCTCGCCGCCGTGCTGCTGATCGCGGTGCTCGGCGTCTTCGCCGGGCTGTACTTCACCGGCAGCGACGACGAGTCGACCGCCGCGGGCACGACGACCACCGCCACCCGCCAGCCCGGCCGCACCACCGCGCCGCCATCGGGCAACCAGACCACCCCGTCCTTCCCGGCCCTGCCGAGCGAGCTCCCCGGCCTGCCCGGCCTGGAGGATCTCGGCAGCGCCATGGGCTCGATCACCGCGAACAACGGCGGCACGCTGACCCTGCGCACCCTGGACGGCAAGACCGTCACCGTCCGCACCGACGCCCGCACCCAGGTGATCTCGCTCGGCGTCACCACCGCCGCCGACCTGCCGGTCGGCGAGATGGTCGTGGTGCAGGGCGACAAGGGCGCGGACGGCAATATCCTCGCCGAGATCATCATCAGCACCGGGCTTTCCGGGGGTGGCCGGTGACCGCGCGGGAAGCGACCCGGGCCGCCACGAGCCGAGGGTGCGGGGCAATCACGGGATCGGCTGGTTAGGCTGTGCGGCGATGACGGAGATGTGGTTCGGGTTGGCGGCGATCGCCCTGGTCGGTGCGGTCGTCCTGCTGTATTTCGACCGGGCGCAACGGCAGCGGACCGGTCACGCGCGCCAGGTGTGGGCCAAGGCCCAGGGATACACCTATGTGTCGGTGGAGCCGGCGCTACCTTCGACCTGGCGCCGCGGGGCGCTGGCCAAGCTCGGCTACCTCTCCGCGGTCGACGTGGTCTCCGGTATCCGCAAGGGCGAGAAGTTCGTGCTCTTCGACCTGGAGGACTCGGCGACGCTGATCGCGGTGCGCAGGCAGATCGGCTCGGACATCGACGTGGACATGCGGCTGAAGACCGCGTCCCCGCCGAAGGACGCCGACCTGGAGCTGCTCGGCGCGATCGGCGACCGGGTGGTCTTCGCGACCAACCCCGAGATCGCCAGGCACGCCGTCGATCAGCGGATGGTCGCGTTCATCGAGTCGCTGCCCGACATCGTGCAGATGCTGTGGAGCGAGGGCAACTGGACCCTCGGCATGCTCTCCATCGGCACCGGCTCCCGCGACTGGGAGACCTCGATCGACGCCGTCCTTCGCCTTTCCGGTCTGCTGCACGTGCTTCCGCCGGAGAGCGACACCTACGGCGAGGGTGACTTCGGCCGCCCGGGCGGCCGGGCCAAGCCGCGCCACGACGACGAACCCGACGAGCCGGCCGGAACCCGCGACGCCGCAGGTGAATCCGCCGATCGGCCGCGTGCCGACGAGCGGCAGGCCGGTGAGGCGGGCGCCGAGCCCGCGCAGCGCAGGCCGAGCCTGGCCGTCGTGCCCGGCAAGCGGGACGAGCCGCGCCGCCAGGAGCGGCAGGCGGGCTCCGAGCCGGACCAGGACGGCGACGAGGATGGCGACCGCCCCGGCGGTCCCTTCCACCCCGGCTTCCGCCCCTACCAGGGCCCGGTCCCGCAGTAACCGGTACACCCGCCCGACCCGTATTCTGCAACCGAGGGTTGGTCCGTGGTCCGGCCGCAGCCGGATCGCGACGACAGCCGGATCGTGCCGACGCAGCAGGCTGCGCGCGCGTACCGGAGACCGCGACCGGCGGACGCTCGTGCGACAGGCGCGCCGGATTTTGTCCGACGCACGCGAAAGGACGCGAGACCAGATGATCGACCACGCCATCGAGACGGCTCAGCACCGCTCCGGCTCCGCCGACCGGGGTGAACTGGCGCGCCTCGTGCGCGAGCTGGCCGTCGTGCACGGCCCGGTGACCCTGTCCTCCGGCAAGCACGCCGAGTACTACGTCGACCTGCGCCGCGCCACCCTGCACCACCGGGCGGCCCCGCTGATCGGCAGCCTGCTGCGCGAGCTGGTCGCGGATTGGGACTTCGAGGCCGTCGGCGGCCTCACCATGGGCGCCGACCCGGTCGCGCTCGCCGTCATGCACGCCCCCGGCCGCCCGATCAACGCCTTCGTGGTACGCAAGGCCGCCAAGGAGCACGGCATGCAGCGCCGGATCGAGGGCCCCGACGTGGTCGGGCGCCGGGTGCTCGTGGTCGAGGACACAACCACCACCGGAAACTCCCCGCTCACCGCGGTGCGCGCGCTGCGCGAGGCGGGCGCCGACGTGGTCGGCGTCGCCACCGTCGTCGACCGGGAGACCGGCGCCGACCAGGTGATCGCCGCCGAGGGGCTCGGCTACCGCTCCATCCTCGGATTGGCCGATCTCGAGCTGGGATAGCCTGATAGGCGGTTTGTCCTGCGTTTCGAAGGGTCGTGTGAGTCACCCGTGGTGAGCATTGCTGTCAACAAGGGTCGAGAGAATGTGGCGATGCTCGGTATCGGTGCCTATCGACCTACCCGCCTCGTGAGCAACGACGAGGTCTGCGAGGTACTCGACTCCACCGATCAGTGGATCTTCGAGCGCAGCGGGATCCGCAACCGGCGCTGGATCAGCGGCGACGAGACGGTCAGGACGATCGCCGTCGCCGCCGCCGAGCGGGCGATCGCGAGCAGCGGGATCGACCGCGCCGAGATCGGCACCGTCATCCTGGCCACCGGCACCTGGCCCTACAAGACCCCGCACGGCGCGCCGTCGATCGCCTACGACCTCGGCATCAACGGGGTGGCGGCCTTCGACCTGGAGAGCGGCTGCGGCGGGTTCTGCTACGGCCTCGGGGTCGGCGCGGATCTGATCCGGGCCGGGTCGGCGAAGTACGTGCTGCTCATCGGGGTCGAGACCATGTCGGTCGGGATGGACCCGCACGATCGCGGCACCGCCTTCATCTTCGGCGACGGCGCGGGCGCGGTGGTGATCGGCCCGAGCGAGGAGAACGGCATCTCGCCGACCGTCTGGGGCAGTGACGGCGAGAACGCGCTCGCCATCTCGCAGAACTACGACATCCTCGCCTACGAGGACCGCGCGGAGCAGCTGCAGGGCACCGACCCGGCCGCGGATCCGGTGGGCCGCATGGTGATCCGGATGGAGGGGCCGCGGGTCTTCCGCTGGGCCGCGGTGACGCTGCCGCGCGCGCTCTCCACCGCGCTCGAGGTCTCCGGGGTCTCCAAGGACGAGCTGGAGGTCTTCATCCCGCACCAGGCGAACGCCAGGATCAACGAGCTCATGAAGAAGAACCTCGGCCTCGCCGACGAGATCCCGATGGCGAACGACGTGGAGAACACCGGCAACACCTCGGCCGCCTCCATCCCGCTCGCCATCGAGGAGATGCTGGTATCCGGGAAGGCCAAGGGCGGCCAGACCGCGCTGCTGCTAGGCTTCGGCGCCGGGTTGAGCTACGCGGGCCAGGTGGTCACGCTGCCGCCCGCGCCGAAGGAGCCGAGCTTCTGATGCGGCCGTTCCGGGCCGGGTTCCTCGCCGCGGCGGCGCTCACCGTCGCCGGGGCGGTCACCGGGCGGGAGCGCTGGCAGTGGGTCGGCAAGCCGCTGCTCATGCCGCTGCTCGCGGCGGACGTCGCGGTGGCGGGGAAGGCGATCGACCCGGCCGGGCGGAGCACGCTGCTCGCGGCGCTCGGTGCCGCCACCGTCGGCGACGTGCTGCTCATCGACCCGGACGACGACCGCAGGCTGGTCGCGGGCGCCTCGGCGTTCGGGGTCATGCAGGGCTGCTACGCGGCGCTCTGGTGGCGGCGCGGGGCCCGGCCGACCGCCGCCGTCGCGGTGCCGCGGCTGCTGGCCTGGGCCGGTGCCGCCGCGCTGCTGCGCAGGCAGGCGCCTGCCGTGGCGGCGCCGCTCACCGGGTACGGCCTCGCGCTCGGAGCGGCCGGGGTGCTCGCCTCGGATCCCGATCTGGCGCCGAACTCGCCCACCGTCGGCGGCATCGCGCTACCGGACGACGACCCGCGCAGCAGGCTCGGGCTCGGCGCGCTGCTCTTCACCGTCTCGGACGGGCTCATCGTGCTCCGCAGGCTGCTGCTGCGCGGCGAGCGCTCGCGGCGGCTGGCCGAGGGCGTCATCCTGGCGACCTACGCGGCGGCGCAGTACCTGCTCGCCGACCCGGCCGCGCACGCCTCGACCCGGTAGCCGCCTCAATCCGGTAGCCGCCTCAACCCCGTAGCCGGAGCACCGCGAGCACGCGGCGGTGGTGCGTGTCCGACGGCGGCAGGTCGAGCTTGGTGAAGATATTGCCGATGTGCTTCTCCACCGCCCGCTCGGTGACGTGCAGCGCGGCCGCGATGGCGACATTGCTCAGCCCCTGGGCCATCCGCTCCAGCACCTCGCGCTCGCGCGGGGTGAGCCGGTCCAGGCCGTCCCGGCCCGCGTTCATCAGCTGGCGCACCACCTCGGGGTCGAGCGCGGTGCCGCCTGCCGCCACCCGGGTGAGCGCGTCCACGAACTCACCGACGTCGGCGACCCGGTCCTTGAGCAGGTACCCGACCCCCGCCGCGCCCGCCGCGAGCAGCTCGGTGGCGTAGCGGGTCTCGATCCACTGCGAGAACACCAGCACGCCGAGGCCCGGGTGGCCGCGGCGCAGTTGCAGCGCGGCGAGCAGCCCCTCGTCGGTGAAGGTGGGCGGCATGCGGATGTCGACCACCGCGACGTCGGGGCGGTGCTCGGTGACGGCTCGGATCAGCGCCTGCGCGTCGCCCGCCATGGCGACCACCTCGTGGCCGTGGTCGGCGAGCAGCGCGGCGAGGCCGTCGCGCAGGATCGCGGAGTCCTCGGCGATCACCACCCGCAGCGGCGGGGTCACGGCAGCCCCGCCGGGGGAGTGATCACGGTCCGCGACCGCGTGGCAGACCCGGCGGCGAGCGGGTGCCGGGCTATCCGGTCGGCATCGTGCCCGACCGCGGCGTCGGGCCGGTCCGAGCCGCTCACTCCGGCACGGCCACGGGCAGGGCGACCGTGACCGCCGTCGGCCCGCCATCGGGGCTCGCCACGGTGAGCTCGCCGTCCACCGAGCGGGCCCGCGCCGCGAGCCCGGCCAGCCCGCCGACCGGCTGCTCGGAGACGGCGGGCGGCAGCACCCCGCCGCGGCCCTCGTCCCGGACGGTGAGCGTCAGCCGTTCCGCATCGCCGCGCACCCGCACCTCCGCCGCCTGCGCCCCGGAGTGCTTCACGACGTTGGTGAGCAGCTCGGCCACCGAGAAGTAGGCGATCGCCTCGATCGCCGGACTCGGCCGCACCGGAAGCACGCAGCGCAGCTCTACCGGAACCGCGCACCGGGCGACCAGGGTCTCCAGCGCGGGCTCCAGCCCGAGCTCCAGCGCCGGTGGATGGATCCCGCGCACCAGCTCGCGCAGCTCCACCAGTGCCTCCTTGGTCCCGGCGTGCGCCGCGGTGACGAGCTCGCTTGGATCGCCGCCGGAGTGCAGCCGCTGCTCGGCGCGGCCGAGCGCCATGGCGATGGTCACCAGCCGCGCCTGCGTCCCATCGTGCAGGTCACGCTCGAGCCGGCGCAGCGTCACCGTCGAATCGTCGACCGCCGCACGCCGTTTCGCGGCCAGCTCGGCCACCTCCCGATCGCGCCCGGTCGGCGCGAGCAGCCCGCGCACCAGCAGCCCGTGCAGCAGCGCGGTCACCCGCAGCAGCCACGGCGCCGCCAGGCAGCAGAGCACGCCGACCGCCCCGACCAGCAGCACCCGCGGCCAGGAGTCCACGTAGAACTCGCCGAACTGGATGAACGAGCGGTGCTCGACCCCCCGCGCGTCCACGTTGACCGGCTCGGTGAGCAGCCAGATCAGCGGCGAGAGCGCGAGCATCCCCGCCAGCCCCACCGCGAGCAGCACGTTCCAGCCGAGCACCGCGCCGAGCGCCACCTGCAGCAGCAGGAAGAGCAGGGCCCGCCATGAGGTCCGGTCGCCGAACGCCCCCGCGAGGAAGCCGAAGAGCCCCGGCTTCGGCGTGAACGGCGGCGGCTCCGGCACCGCGACCCCGAGCAGCGCCGCGGCGAGTGTCAGGTACACCCGCCCCCACACCCGCCCGCCGAGCAGTACCAGCGCAACCAGCGGCACGCCGACCAGCAGCACCGTCAACGAGAGGCCGATCCCGAACCCGATCAGCAGATACAGCCCGACCAGGCCGCCCAGCGGCACCGCGAGCACGACGAAGGCCAGATCGCGCCAGGTGCGGGCGCGGAAGGGGGCGAGCAGGACGGCGCGGGCCGGGTTCTCGGTCATGCCTCCATGCTCGCCGCCCGGCCCGGCGCGGGCGAGGAGGCGAGCCGCCGGATTCCCGGTGTAGCCAGCACCACCCCGTACGATCTGCGCATGACCTACCCCCCGCCCGGGTACCCGCAGCAGCCCTACTTCCGGCCGCCGGACCACCCGCAGGCCACCACCATCGTCATCGTCGGCGTACTCGGCCTCGTGCTCTGCCAGTTCCTCGGCCCGGTGGCCTTCGTCATGGGCGGCAGGGCGCTCAAGGAGATCGACAACTCCGGCGGCGCCATCGGCGGCCGCAGCACCGTCCTGGCCGGCTACATCTGCGGCATCATCGGCACCGTGATCCTGGTCCTCACCATCCTGGTGATCGTCGTCGCCGTCATCATCGCCATCGTCGCGGGAAGCTCGACCACCTCGACGTACTAGCATGTCCGGGTGCCCGACCCCGAGACACCCGAGCCGGTGGGACCCACGGAATGGGGGGAGCATCCGCACGGGGTGGGGCCGTGGCGGGCGGAGTACGGCACTGCGCCGCCGGAGGATCCGCGGCTGGATCCGGAGCTGCTGGCGGCGGGGGACCGGCGGAACGTGGTGGACGCGTACCGGTACTGGCGGCGGGAGGCGATCGTCGCCGACATCGACGCGCGCAGGCACCCGTTCCACGTGGCGATCGAGAACTTCGGGCACGACGCGAACATCGGCACCGTCGTGCGCACCGCCAACGCCTTCGCCGCGGCCGCGGTGCACATCGTCGGCAGGCGGCGCTGGAATCGCCGCGGCGCCATGGTGACCGACCGCTACCAGCACCTGGAGCACCACGACAGCACCGCGGAGCTCGCGGACTACGCCGAGCGCAACGGCCTGCGGGTGGTCGCGGTGGACAACGTTCCCGGCGCGGTCCCGCTGGAGACCGCCGCCCTGCCGCGCGACTGCCTGCTGCTCTTCGGCCAGGAGGGCCCCGGCGTCACCGACTCCGCCAGAGCGGCGGCCGCGCTGACCGTCTCGATCGCCCAGTTCGGCTCGACCAGGAGCATCAACGCGGGCGTCGCGGCCGGCATCGCCATGCACTCCTGGATCCGCCAGCACGCCGACCTCGGCACCGCCTGGTGACGAGAGCCGCAAACATGTCCGCCCGGCGCGCCGCGGCGAGACACGGCTGGAACGGTCACGGATGGGCCGCGATTCCGCGCGCCGACCTGGCACCATGGAGGGTATGACCTCGCGGAGCGGCCGCCCCCAGTCCGAATCGAGCGGCGCGGCGACCCCCGCGCTGTGGTCCGAGCGGGCGGACATGGCCGAATCGGCGATCCTCTCCCGGCACCTGCGCTCGGTCTGGGTGCTTCCGCGCACCGCGCTCGGCGTGGTCGGCTGGCCGCCGACCCGGCGCGAGCGCGCCTTCTTCAACTGGCACTACTGGTGGCAGGCGCACCTCATCGACTGCGCGGTGGACGCCGCCAACCGGGTGCCGACCCCGGCCCGCCGCCGCCGGGTCGGCGCACTGGCCCGCAGCCACCGGCTGCGCAACCTCACCGGCTGGACCAACAAGTACTACGACGACATGGCCTGGCTCGCCATCGCGCTCGAGCGCGCCGAGCGCACCCAGGAGCTGCCCGCCCGCCGCGCCCTCACCGCGCTGGCGAAGGCGCTGCACGACGGCTGGAACCCGGCCGTCGGCGGCGGCCTGCCCTGGCGCATCGGCTCCGACTTCTTCAACGCCCCGGCCAACGGCCCGGCCGCCATCGCGCTCTCCCGGCTCGGCTACCGGGCCCGCGCGCAGGAGATGTCGGACTGGCTCGACGCCAACCTCCGCGACCCGGAGTCCGGGCTCATCCTGGACGGCATCCACCTGCCGTCCGGCGAGATCGAGCGGCCGGTCTTCAGCTACTGCCAGGGCGTCGTCCTCGGCCTGGACGCCGAGCTCGCCGCGCACACCGGCGACCAGCGGCACCTGGACCGGGTGCACAACCTGCTCGGCGCGGTCCGCCGGGCCATGTCCACCAACGACGTGATCAACGGCGGCGGTGGCGGCGACGGCGGGCTCTTCAACGGCATCCTGACGCGCTACCTCGCGGTGGTCGCGGTGCTGCTGCCCGGCGACGACCCGGTGCAGGAGGAGGACCGCAGGATCGCGGCCGCGCTGGTCAGGGAGTCGGCCGAGGCGGCGTGGGCGAACCGGCTCGACGTCGAGGGTGAGCCGCTCTTCGGCAACGACTGGAGCAAGCCGGCGCAACTGCCCGGCACCAGCGTCGGCGCCGGCCGCTTCACCAGCGGCGGCTCGGTCACCGCCTCCGCCGTCCCTGAACGCGACCTGGCCGTCCAGCTCTCCGGCTGGATGCTCATGGAGGCGGCCTACCAGGTCGCCGCCGCCGGGCTCTAGCGCTCCCTGATCACCTGGATCGGCATGGTGTCCAGGTCGTAGTCCTCGATCGGGCGCGCCATCTCCTGGCGATACTGCCTGATCCCGAAGACCGTGCCGACGACGAGCGCGAGCACCAGCCCGACGATGACCACCGGCATGAGCCAGGGCAGCCGCTGCAGGAACCCGCCCGCGTAGTAGCCGATCAGCAACAGCACCGGCGCCCAGATGACGGCGCCGATGGTGCTGGCGATCGTGTACTTGCGGTGGTCCATCCCGGCCGCGCCCGCCACCATCGGGCAGAGCGTGCGCACCCAGGGGATCCAGCGGGCGACGAGCACCGCGAGGAAGCCGTGTTTGTGGAGCAGGTCGCCGACGCGCTGCAAATTCTTGGCATTGATGTAGCGGCCGTTCTTCCGCGCCACCATGTGGTGCCCGGTGCGCCGGCCGATCACGTACCCGACCTGGTTGCCCGCGATGGCGGCCAGCATGGCCCCGCCGGAGAGCGCCCAGACGTGCGCCTCGCCCGAGGCGTGCGATGCCATCACGATTCCCGCTGTGACCAGCATGGAGTCGCCGGGCAGGAAGAGCCCGAGCAGGACCGCGCACTCCAGGAAGACGAAGGTGAGCACGACCGCCCACACGACGGCCGGACCTGCGGAGACGAGCGGATCGAAGGTGCCGACCGCGAGAACTTGCTGCACTCCGGACACCTGCTAGCGAATCCGCTCGCTCAGCGTCCGAGAACTCGTCTCGGCGTACCGAGTCCTCATCGTGCCGAGAGCCACCAGCGAAATCACCTTGACAACAGTACCGGTTTCCCGGAGTTTCGCTCGCGCAGCGGCGGCCCTCCCCTGGTGGGCCGGGAACATGCGCTGGCCTAGGGTGGTGAGCGACATATGTGTCTCTTTCGCCGCACTAGCCAGTGCCGCTCAACACGGAGGTCTCACCAGTGCCTATCGCGACTCCGGAGGTCTACGCCGAGATGCTCGGCCGGGCCAAGGCGAACTCCTTCGCATTCCCCGCCATCAACTGCACGTCCTCGGAGACGATCAACGCGGCCATCAAGGGCTTCGCGGACGCGGGCAGCGACGGCATCATCCAGTTCTCGACCGGCGGCGCGGAATTCGGCTCCGGCCTCGGCGTCAAGGACATGGTGACCGGCGCGGTGGCGCTGGCGGAGTTCGCGCACGTGGTGGCCGCGAAGTACGGCGTGACCATCGCGCTGCACACCGACCACTGCCCGAAGGACAAGCTCGACGGCTTCGTCCGCCCGCTGATCGCGATCTCCCAGGAGCGCGTGAACGCCGGGCAGCACCCGCTCTTCCAGTCGCACATGTGGGACGGCTCGGCGGTGCCGATCGACGAGAACCTGGAGATCGCGCAGGAGCTGCTGAAGGCGACGGCCGCGGCCAACATCATCCTCGAGGTCGAGATCGGCGTCGTCGGCGGCGAGGAGGACGGCGTCGAGGCCGAGATCAACGACAAGCTCTACACCACCGCCGATGACTTCGAGAAGACCATCGCGGCGCTCGGCGCGGGGGAGAACGGCAAGTACCTGCTCGCCGCCACCTTCGGCAACGTGCACGGCGTCTACAAGCCGGGCAACGTCAAGCTGCGCCCCGAGGTGCTCGCCGAGGGGCAGCAGGTGGCCGCGGCCAAGCTCGGCCTCGGTGCCGACGCGCAGCCCTTCGACTTCGTCTTCCACGGCGGCTCCGGCTCGCTCAAGTCCGAGATCGAGGCGGCGCTGAACTACGGCGTGGTCAAGATGAACGTCGACACCGACACCCAGTACGCCTTCACCCGCCCGGTGGCCGGGCACATGTTCGCCAACTACGACGGCGTGCTGAAGATCGACGGCGAGGTCGGCAACAAGAAGGTCTACGACCCGCGCGGCTACCTGAAGAAGGCGGAGACCTCGATGGCGGCGCGCGTGGTCGAGGCGTGCAATGATCTGAAGTCCGCGGGGAAGTCGATCAGCGCCTGACCCCTTGACTCCACGAGGGCTCGAGCAGATGAGTCTCGATGTGCGCGTGCTCGGGTCCGTCGAACTGCTCGTCGGCGGTGTGCCGGTGGCGTTCGGCGGGCCCAAGCCACGGGCCTTGCTTGCCGCGCTCGCGGTGAACCGGCGACGGGCCGTCTCGTCGTCGGCGCTCGCCGAGATGGTGTGGAACGAGGACCCGCCGGACTCCTACTCCGCGAGCCTGCAGGTCTTCGTCTCGAATCTCCGCAAGGCGCTGCGCAACTCCGGCATCGACCCGGCGCGGGTGCTGCGCACCGAGGCGTCCGGGTACCGGC
This sequence comes from Nocardia asteroides, assembly GCF_021183625.1. Taxonomy (NCBI): domain Bacteria; kingdom Bacillati; phylum Actinomycetota; class Actinomycetes; order Mycobacteriales; family Nocardiaceae; genus Nocardia; species Nocardia asteroides. The sequence goes on along the minus strand of NZ_CP089214.1, from coordinate 3,537,970 downwards.
TCGAGGTGTCCGAGGAGGCCTGCGATCTCGGCCGCTTCCAGGCGGCGCGGGAGGCGGGCACGCGGGCGGCCGAGGCTGGTGATCACGCGAGCGCCGCCCAGCACTTCGCCGCCGCGCTGCGCGAGTGGCGCGGCCGGGCGCTCGCCGACCTGGCCGGGCTGCAGTTCGCCGACAGCTTCGCCACAGCCATGGAGGAGGAGCGGCTGCTCGCCGCCTCGGCCCGGTTCGACGCCGAGATCGCCTGCGGCCGCGCCTCGTCGGTGATCGGTGAGCTGGTCGCGGTGACCGGCGAGCACCCGCTGCGCGAGCCGCTCTGGGGCCAGCTCATCACCGCGCTCTACCTCTCCGGCCGCCAGGCCGACGCGCTCGACGCCTGCCGCCGGGTGCGCGCCGTGCTCGCCGACGAGCTCGGCATCGACCCGGGCCCCGCGCTGATCGAACTGGAGCAGCGGGTGCTGCGCCAGGAGCCGCTGCACACCAGCGAGCTCAAGCGCACCGACCAGCTCGCCGCTGCCATGACCGAGACGGTCACCGAGACCCCGCGCACCGTGCGCAGCGGGCAGCTGCGGCTCGCCGACGGCCGCGCCGTGCTGATCCCGCCGAGCGGCATCCGGATCGGCCGGATGACCGACAACGACCTGGTCCTGGACGACCCCAAGGCCAGCCGCTACCACGCCGCGATCACCCCGACCAGGGTCGGGCTGCTGATCAAGGACCTGAACTCGGCGAACGGCGTCTTCATCAACGAGGAGGCGATCGACGAGGACGCGCCGCTGGCGGACGGCGACAGCATCCGGATCGGCGCGACGGTGCTGACCTTCCACGCCGACCGCTGAGCGGTTCGGCCGAATGCCGGTCGGCCGAATGCCGGTCGGCCGAGTGCGGTACGGCCGCCTGGGATCGGGCGCGGATCGCGGGATCCGCGGGATGCCGGGCCGGTGCGGCCGGTAGGGTCGCACGCGATCGGGTCCGGTTGGTCTGCCGACGAGGGGAACTGCGCTGATGACGGGGTCTGCGGGGATGCGGACGATGGCGGTGCTCGGCGCGGTGCTCTGCGCCGCGGGGGTGCTGGCGAGCGGCCCGGCCGCCGCCGACGAGCCCGCCCCGGCGCCGGGCACCGGCCCCTGCGTCACCGACCCGCCGCCGGTGCACGAGCCGCTGGTCCCGAAGACGCTCGAGTTGCCGATCCCGTACCCGGTGGTCACCGTGCTTCCCCCGGAACCGCCCGCACCGCAACCGGTCCGCGAGGAAGTGGTCCTGCCGGAGGACCCCTGCCGCAACCCGTGCCCCGACCTCACCGACCGGCCGGACCCACCGCCGAGCGTCGCCCGCCGCCTCGGCATCCCGGAGCTGCTGCTGAATCCGCAGCCGTTCTACTTCGCGCTCCCCGCGCCCGGCGCGGTCCCGCCGCCGCCCCCGCCGGAACCGGTGCGGCCGCCGGTCGACCCGGCCCCGCAGGCACCCGCCCCGGCGGCCCCGCGGGTGGGCGAGGTGCGCGAGGTCGCCAAGCAGACCGGCGCCTCCTCGATCAACCGCACCGACAAGCGCTGGCAGGTGCAGGGCACCGACCTCGGCATCATGTGGGAGAGCGCCCCCGGCGAGATCGCCATGGCCTTCGGCGACACCGTCGGCAACAACTTCCACCCGCCGGGCGGCATGGGCGGCGACTGGCGCAGCAACGTCCTCGCCTTCAGCACCGACCGGGAGCTGAGCGACGGCGTCACCTTCGACCGCATGGTCACCGACGGCCGCTGCCACGCCGCCGAGATCCTCTCCAGCCGCAAAATGGACAATGTGGAGATCACCACCATCCCCACCTCGGGCTTTGCCATCGGCTCCAGGCAGTTCCTGAGCTATATGTCGATCCGCACCTGGCACAGCGCGCCCGGCACCTTCTACACCAACTACGGCGGCATCGCCTACAGCGACGACGGCGGCAGCACCTGGACCGAGGACCCGCACGCCCGCTGGGACAACATCTTCGGCGTCTCGAATTTCCAGGTGAGCGCGATGGTGCCGCAGGGCGACCACGTCTACCTCTTCGGCACGCCCAACACCAGGCTCGGCGCGGTCGGGCTGGCCCGCGTGCCGAAGGACCAGGTGCTCAACACCACCGCCTACCAATACTGGAAGGACGGCGCGTGGGTTCCGACGAGCGGCTCCGCCGCGGTGTCCCCGGTGGTCGAGGCACCCGCGGGGGAGCTCTCGGTGCGGTTCGACGCCGAGCGCGGGGTCTGGCAGGTGAGCTACCTGGACACCGCCAAGGCAGCCATCGTCGTGCGCGAGGCGAGCTCGCCGCAGGGCGTCTGGTCACCGAGTACGCCGACGGTCAGCGTCCTCGACTACCCGGAGCTCTACGGCGGCTTCATCCACCCGTGGTCGCGCGGCGGTGACCTCTACTTCACGATCACCACCTGGAGCGACTACAACGTCTACCTGATGCACGCCGAACTCGGCTGATCAGCCGAGCCGGACCTCCGCGACGGCGCGCCCGAAGAGCTTGCGCCCCTCGGAGGTGCCGGAGAGCAGCACCGTCGCGCTGCGCCGCTCCGGATCCAGCGACTTGATCCGGCCGCCGAACTCGACCGTGCTCGCCGTCGTCGTGTGCACCGGCACGAACCCGGAGAACCGCACGCTGAACTTCTCGATCGCGGTCGGGTCGCCGAGCCAGTCGGTCAGGTAGCCGGCGGCCAGCCCCATGGTGAGCAGGCCGTGCGCCACCACCGTCGGCAGCCCGGCCAGCTTGGCCGCGTGCTCGCTGAAGTGGATCGGGTTCGGGTCGCCCGCGACGCCCGCGTAGTTCGCCAGGTCGCCGCGGGTGAGCCGGGCGGTGCGGGTCGGCAGCTCGTCGCCCTTGGTCAGTGCCGCGAAATCCGGGACGGTGCGCGGCGCCCGCTCCCGGCGCGGCGGGTTCGCCGGTGCGGGGCCGACGCCGAGCGGGATCAGCAGGTCGCTCTCGTCCAGCGTGCCGACCTGTTCCACCGGGCGCGAGTGCATGACGATGTTCTCCACCGCCTCCACCAGGTCGGCGTCCACCTCGGCGCCCCGGCGCGCCACGATCGTGCTCGTCCCGGAGATCGCGACCTCGTCCCGATCGTTGCGCAGCGCGAACCGCACATTGACGAAGTCGTTGTCGCCGAAGTTGCGGATCGATTCGATCAGCATCTCGCTGGACATCGAGTCACCCGCGAGCAGCGGGCGGTGGATCTCGAAGACCTGGTCGGTCTGCAGGATCTGCGAGATGTCGTACTCGGTGAGCACCGAGTCGAGCAGCGCGCGGGTGGCCGCGAGCCCGATCACCGACGCGAAGGTCGGCGGCGCGAGCACCCGGTCGTAGCCAAGCGCCGCGGCGTCCGCCTCCCGGTGGTGCGCGCCGTGCCCGTTCTGTACCGCCCTGGCGAACTCCCTGATCTTCTCGCGCCCCACCTCGTAGCGGTCCCGTACCCGGAACCGCTGCCCGGTGAGCGTCTGTGTCTGCGCCACGTCCTTAACCCCCGAAAGCGTCGTCGTCTGATCGCGCATGATGCGGAAATGCTACTGGCGTGAACGGACGGTGACCGTTCGGGGTTCAGGGCGTGCCGGTGGGCGGCTCGCAGACCTTCCAACCGGCGTCGGTGCGCTGCAGGTCGAAGGTGCGCTCGGTCTTGGCGTTCGGTTCGGAGGGGATGAAGACGGTCGCCTGGGCCAGCGCGGTGGCGTCGGTGACCCGCACCGCGTCCACCTTCTCCACCACCGGGATGCTGCCCGACTGCCGGGAGAGCTGGTGCACGCCGGCGAAATCCTGTTCCGAGATGCCCTGGTAGTAGTCGTGCAGGGCGCCGCAGGTGGATTCGCGCAGCCCCGCCAGGTTGCCCCGGTCCAGCGCCGACGTGTACTGGGAGATCGCGGCGCGCACCTGGGTCTCCGGGGAGTCCGTGCCGCCGCCCGCCAGTGCGGCGATGATCGCGACGAGGGCCACGATCACGACGATCACCGCGCCGCCGATCAGCAGCAGTTTCTTCTGGCTCCTACCCGGTGCGGCCGGTTGCGGCTGCTGCTGCGGTTCGATCCGCTGCGGTGGCGCGATCGGGCGCTGTTGCTGCTGGGCCGGGCGGGTCGGCTGGATGTCGGCGGGGGAGGGGGCGGATGACACCTGGCGCGGTTCGGCCGGGCGCTGCGGGCCGGGGCCCGGGCGGCCCTCCTCGATCTGGGCCGGGCCGGTCGGGCGCTGCGCCCCCGCCTGCTTCGGGCCGGGGGCCGGGCGCGGGGTGGTCGGCGGTTTGCTCAGCGGGACCGCGCCCGGCACCCGGTCGGTGCGCTGGATCCGCTGCGTCACCCCGTCGGGGTCCCCCTGCTGCTGCACGGAGAATGCCTGGGTCGGCGCGTCGGCGTTGCCCGGAGCCGGGACAGTGCGCATGGCGACGGTCTCGTCCGCCGAGTTGTCCGCCGCCCCCGGGCGAGCGATCTTCTCGGTCTTGTCCGCCTGCCCGTCCGCAGGGGTCTCGGCAGGGGGCGTCTGCTGCGGCGCGTTTCCGCCTGGCGTTTTCGGCGGGGTCGCGCCGGGGGCCTGTGACTTCGCCTCGCCGGGTGCCCGGGGCGGTGTCGCGCCTGCTGCTTGCGGCGGAGTTCCACCGGGGGCCTGCGGAGGGGTCGCGCCGTGGGCTTGTGACTTCGTCTCGCCGGGTGCCTGTGGCGGTGTCGCGCCTGCTGCTTGCGGCGGAGCTCCGCCAGGTGCCTGCGGAGGTGTCGCGCCACCAGACCGTGGCGGAGTTCCGCTTGGCGCTTGTGCAGGGGGAGTCCCGCCGGGTGCCTGGGGCGGCTTGGCGCCGCCAGGTCCCTGAGGCGAGCCGAGCCCGGCAGGGCTCTGCGGCGGCTTGGTTGCTTGCGGCGCCGAGCCGGGCCCACCCGTGCCTCGCGGCGGCTGAGTTCCTGCAGGTGTCTGCGGTGGCTGAGTTCCCGCAGGTGTCTGCGGCAGCTTGTTCCCGGCGGGTGCCTGGGGCGCGCCGGCCCCGCCATGGCCCTGTGGCGGCTTGGCGCCCGCTGGTGCCTGCGGCGACCCGGTGCCGCCGGGTCCCTGGGCCGGGCCGGGCCGGGCCGGATTTTGCGCCGGCTGGGCTCCTGCGGGTGCCTGCGGCGAACCGGTGCCACCGGGCCCCTGGGGCGGGCCGGGCCGGCTCGGATTTTGCGCTGGCTGGGCTCCCGCGGGTGCCTGCGCCGACCTGCTCCCTCCGGCGCCCTGAGCGGGGCCGGGCTCACCCCGACCTTGCGGCGGCTGGGCAGCTGCCGGTGCTTGCGGTGGCTCGGTACCACTCGACCCCTGCGGCGAGCCTGGCCCGCCCGACGCTTGAGAGGGTGCGTCCGCCGCCGGTGCCTGCGCGGTCTTGTCCCCGTCGGTCTGCTGCGCAGAGCCCGCGGTACCCGAGCCCTGCGGAGGTTGCACCCCCGCGGGAGTCCGCGGCTGCTTGTCGGCGCCTGGTACGCGGGACGAACCAGCGCTGCCCGGCTCCTGCGGCGATTCGGTCTTCGCGGGAGCGCCGCCCGGCCCTCCCGCCCCACCGGACGCCTGCGCAGGGCCACCAGCTTCGCCGGCACCGGGTGCCGAGTGCGGCGCACTACCGCCGCCACCCTGCCCCCCACCGGACGCCTGCTCAGGCGCCACTCCCGGCTTCCGAACCGCCGAAGCAGCTCCAGCACCCCCCACTTCCTGCCCGCTCGCCGCCGCGTCCACCTGCCCCGGCCGAACACCCTGCCCCTGCGGGGAACTCGAATCCCCCTGCCCCGCAGCAGAACCCTGCAACCCCACCTTCTCGGTCACCGCATCACCCCCCTGCGCAGCAATAGCCTCCGTTGGCGCGGAATCTCCGGATACCGAGTTCGTCTCGTCGTTCGGGTGGGACACCTACTACCCCTCGTTCCAGGCCGGGTCTTGTGAGTTGCGCGCCAGCCTATCGAGCATTTCCGGGAGCGGTGCACAATGATCCCCATGACCTCGTTCGGTGATCTGCTCGGCCCCCAGCCGGTCCTGCTTCCGGAACTCCACGACGCGGAGGACGCGCTGGACGGCGGCGCCGATCCGGTCGTCGTCGCGGCCGCGCACCCGTCGGCCTCCATCGCCTGGGCGCTCCTGGCCGAGGCGGCGCTGGACCGGGCAGGCGAGGGCGAGGTGAACCACGACGTGGTCGCCGCCTACGCCTTCGCCCGCACCGGCTACCACCGCGGCCTCGACCTGCTGCGCCGCAACGGCTGGAAGGGCTTCGGCCCGGTCCCGTGGAGCCACGAGCCGAATCGCGGCTTCCTGCGCAGCGTCGGCGCGCTGGCCAGGGCCGCCAAAGCGGTCGGTGAGAGCGACGAGTACGCCCGCTGCCTCGACCTGCTCGAGGACTGCGATCCGCGGGCGGCGGCCGAGCTCGGCCTGGACTGACCCGGCTTTGGCGGCGACGCGCGATCGGGTCAGGGCGGCGGGGCAGAGCGGCGCCGACCGCTTCCGCCGCTCCGCCCAGCGGCTGCGCACCTCGGCGCTGCCGATCCTGCAGTGCTCGGTCGGCGCCGCGCTGGCCTGGTTCATCGCGCACACCGTGATCGGCCACCCGCAGCCGTTCTTCGCGCCGACGGCGGCGGTGGTCTCGATCGGCATCTCGTTCGGCGCGCGGGTGCGCCGCTCGGTGGAGCTGGTGGTCGGCGTCGCGGTCGGCATCGGCATCGGCGACGTCTTCATCTCCCGGGTCGGGACCGGGGTCTGGCAGATCGCGCTGGTGGTCGCGGTCGCGATGGCGCTGGCGATCTTCCTCGACGGCGGCTCGATCATCTCGATCCAGGCCGCGGGCTCGGCGGTGCTGGTGGCGACGCTGCTGCCGCCCGCCTCCGGCGGCGACCTCTCCCGGATGGTCGACGCCCTGGTCGGCGGGCTGGTCGGGGTGGTCGTGGTCGCCGCGATCCCGCTGCACCCGGTGCGCCGGGCCCGCAACCACGCCGCCGACGTCCTCGCCGTCACCCGCGACGCGCTGCTGCAGGGCGCCGAGGGGCTGCTGGAGCAGGACCAGGAGAAAGTGCGCGCCGCGCTCACCGCCATGCGCGCCACGCAGCCGCAGATCGACGCGCTGCGCTCCACCCTGGAGGGCGGCCGCGAGATCAGCCGCATCTCCCCGCTCTACTGGAACTCCCGCACCCGGCTGGAGCGCGTCGGCGCCACCGCCGACCCGCTGGACAACGCGGTCCGCAACGTCCGCGTCCTGCTGCGCCGCTCGCTCACCCTGATCCGCGACGACGAGATCCTGGACCAGCGGCTGATCGACGCGATCGAGCAGCTCGGCCACGCCGTCGAGGTCATGCGCGCGATGATGCTCGCCGACCCGGGCGAGCAACCCGACCAGGCCGAGGCCGCCCGGGTGCTGCGCAGCATCGCCAAGGCCGCCCGGCCGGAGCTGGTCGCGGGTGCCGGGCTGTCGGCGCACGTGGTGTTCGCGCAGCTCAGGTCGGCCGTCGTGGATCTCATGCAGGTCTGCGGGATGAAGCGGATCTCGGCCATCGCGCTGCTGCCGCCGACGGTGGAGAACCCGTACGTGCGCCCGGCGGAGTAGTCGAGTAGTCCGCTACTCGCGTCCCGGCGGCGCCGGAACCCTAGCGTTCAGGTCGGGCCGAGCCACGAGGGGTGCGCGGCCCGATACTTCGGTCGGCGGGGCCGCGCTCCCACTCCGGTGGGATCCCGTCGGCCGAATGTGGTCGCCCGGCTCCTCCCCGGTGAGCCGGGCGACCCACCCTCAGGTCCAGAACCGGGTGAGGTAGCCGCCGTAGCGGGACCACACGTCCGGCACGCCGGAGAGCTCGAAGAGCCAGTAGACGACGTCGAAGAAGACCGCGTTGATCGCGGGCGTGAAGAGCAGCGCGAAGACCAGCAGCATGCCGAACGGTTCGAACTGCTCCAGCCCGCGCCTCGTCCGGTAGCTGAGCGATGGCTTGAGCACCCCGTACCCGTCCAGCCCCGGAATCGGCAGGCTGTTCAGCAGCGCGGCGGTGACCTGGAGAAACGCCAGGAAACTCAACCCGAACCAGAACGCCGCGTGCTCGCTCGAACTGCCGAACACCCGGACGATCGCCAGCAGCAGCACCGCGAAAACCAGGTTGACCAGCGGCCCGGCCGCCGAGATCAGCCGCTGCACATGCTTGGAGGCGAAGTCGGTCCGCACGTACACCGCCCCGCCGGGCAGCCCGATCCCGCCGAGCGCGATGAAGACGATCGGCAGCCCGATCGAGAGCAGCGGGTGGCTGTACTTGAGCGGGTTCAGCGTCAGGTAGCCGCGGATCTCGACCTCCCGGTCGCCCGCCCGCCACGCGGCGTAGGCGTGCGCGAACTCGTGCACGCAGAGCGTCACCACCCAGCCCGCCACCACCAGCGTGAAGACACCAGCCTTGGCCCGCACCGAGTCGAGCTCGGCGGTCCAGGCCAGCACCCCGCCGCCGATCGCGACCGCGAGCACCAGCAGGAAGATCGGGCTCGGGCGCACCGCGCGCCGCGCCGTCGGCAGGCTCATCGCACCAGCAGCCAGGGCTCGTGGTGCCGGTAGAAGCTGGCGCGCTTGACCACCCGGTCGTTCGCGATGCCGTCCCTGGTCACCACCGCGCCCGGCGTGCCGAGCTGCGCGGCCCTCCCCTCCAGCCAGCGCCGCCTGCGGAACCGGCGCCGCACGCAGGCGCGCACCCCCGGCTCCTCGATCGACGGCGAGACCAGCAGCGCCGGGACCGCCCCGGTGAACAGCCGCTGCTCGTCCACGTAGACCTCGCCCTCCAGCGCCCCGCCGTCCGGGCCGGTGAGCGTGGCGCGCCCGACCAGCACGGTGCCGGTGTCGTCCCGGATCAGCGGGGTCTCGGCGGCCCTGCCCTCCAGCGCGCGCTTGGCCGCGGCGTTGCCGGTGCCGGTCTGGTAGGCGCGAGAGCCGTAGGTCTTCTCCACCGGCACGTAGCCGATCTCGACGTGCAACCGCTCGGTCCGCATGAGGTGCGTGAGGACGGCGGCCAGCGCCGCGTCGGCGCCGAGCACGATCAGGCGTGGCTTGCTGTCCGTGGCGAGCACCGGAAGCAGCTCGTCCACCAGCGATTCGGCCGGAACGGGATCGGTCTGCGTGGTCGGCTGCGAGGCGAGCGCGATCGGGACGGGCGCGTCCGCACAACGGAGAACGTGGGTACTCACCGTGGCCGCACACCTTCCTCGGTCCGAACGACCGCCGCGCTCCGCCCGCCGCGACCGGCCACTCGCCGGTCCGCACCGTGCGAGCTTAGCCGCGCGCGGCACAGCGTGGAGAACAGCGGTTCCCGGCCGTGCGCGGCCGGTCGGCTAGACTGTCCTCCCGGCCACCGCCCCAGTACGGCAGGTAGCTGCAGCACAGAGGGTGCTGCGCCTCGAACCGTAGGAGTCAGCACCATGCCGGCAATCGTCCTGATCGGCGCCCAGTGGGGCGACGAGGGAAAGGGCAAAGCGACCGATCTGCTCGGTGAGCGGTTGCAGTGGGTGGTTCGGTACCAGGGCGGCAACAATGCCGGCCACACCGTGGTGCTTCCCAACGGTGACAAGTTCGCGCTGCACCTCATTCCGTCCGGCATCCTGACCCCCGGCGTCACCAACGTGATCGGCAACGGGGTCGTGGTCGATCCCGGTGTGCTCCTCGACGAGCTGGCCGGACTGGAACAGCGCGACGTCGATACCTCCGGGCTGCTGCTCTCGGCCGACGCGCACCTGATCATGCCGTACCACGTCGCCATCGACAAAGTGACCGAACGCTTCCTCGGCAACAAGAAGATCGGCACCACCGGCCGCGGCATCGGCCCCTGCTACCAGGACAAGGTGGCCCGCGTCGGCGTCCGGGTTGCGGACGTGCTCGACGAGAAGATCCTCACCCAGAAGGTCGAGGCAGCACTGGAATTCAAGAACCAGGTGCTGGTCAAGATCTACAATCGCCGCGCGCTCGACCCGCAGCAGGTGGTGGACGAGGTCCTCGCGCAGGCCGCCGGCTTCACGCACCGCATCGCCGACACCAGGCTGCAGCTGAACGAGGCGCTGGAGCGCGGCGAGACCGTGCTGTTGGAGGGCTCGCAGGGCACCCTGCTCGACGTCGACCACGGCACCTACCCGTACGTCACCTCGTCCAACCCCACGGCGGGCGGCGCAGCCGTCGGCGCCGGGATCGGGCCGAACAAGATCGACACGGTGCTCGGCATCCTCAAGTGCTACACCACCCGCGTCGGCTCCGGCCCCTTCCCGACCGAGCTCTTCGACCAGTACGGCGAATTCCTCGCCAAGCAGGGCGGCGAGGTCGGCGTCACCACCGGCCGCGCCCGCCGCTGCGGCTGGTTCGACGCCGTGATCGCCCGCTACGCCACCCGCGTCAACGGCATCACCGACTACTTCCTCACCAAGCTCGACGTCCTCTCCAGCCTGGACCGCGTCCCGATCTGCGTCGCCTACGAGGTGGATGGTGAGCGGGTCGAGCAGATGCCGACCACGCAGACCGGGTTCCACCACGCCAAGCCGATCTTCGAGGAGATGCCGGGGTGGTGGGAGGACATCTCGCACGCGCGGACCTTCGAGGAGTTGCCCGCCAACGCGCAGGCGTATGTGCTGCGGTTGGAGGAGTTGTCGGGGGCTCGGATCTCGTGCATCGGGGTCGGGCCCGGGCGCGATCAGACGATCGTCCGGCACGACGTTCTGAGCTGACGCCACTCCTCCACCTGTAAGTCGGTTGCACAGCCGATGCGCGGCGGCCTAGTTTGGCCGCGTACCGCTACGGAAGTGGGCCGACGGTGAATGCATCCGAGATCACCACCACGGAGGCCGCGGACATCCTGCGCATGTCGCGGCCCGCGCTGATGAAACTCGTTCGGAGCGGCCAGATCCCCTCCCGCGACGTCGGGTCGCACACGCGGCTGCGCACCAGCGACGTACTGGCCTACCGGCGCGGGCAGCTCGAACGGCAGAGCGCGGCCTTCGATGAGCTGCGCGCGATCGAGGAGGAGTGGGGCGTCGTCGACTGCGGCGGGCCGGGAGAGTAGCGCTACGGTGTAGCGCCCACGCAGGAGGAAGACCATGACCGCAGCGCGACGAACGGGAGCCCGATGGGCGCTCCCGCTGCTGGTGTCAGCCCTGCTCCTGCTCGGTTGCGGCGCGCAGGAAACCTCCGTCACGGTGACATCCGAAACCTCGGCCCCGACCGAGTCGGTGCAGGACCGCAACCTCCGCGTCCGCGAGCAACTACTCCGGCTCGGCTGCACCACGAACGCCTGCCTGCAGACCTACTTCGCCTGCCAGGAAGGCGCCCTCACCGGCGATCCCTGCCTCTTCTACCGGGAGCACCCGCTGCCCTGACGGGATACACTCCTAATCCGCCCCGGCCGATCGTGCACTACGCGCTCGGACGTGTTCGTTCTCAACAGCACGTTGCCCCCTCCGGCATGCAGGGGGCGGCGTGAGTGATCTGTCGGCAGCGTTGCCGAGCCTCAACGGTTTCGCCACGGATCTCAGGGAGTGACCTGAATCTTCCGCCACCGAGTGGAACCGGGACACCGCGATGAAACGTAGCGCGCGCAATGGTGGTGCTCGCCGGTGGCGGGTATGGGTGGCGTGGTTCCTCGGCCTGAGTGTGTTGGTTGCACTCGGTCTGTACGGGTGCCAGCGTGCGACTTACTACGCGGTCGACCAGATGAAGGTGCCCGATGTCGAGGAGTCGCTGAGCCCGGAATTGTTGCAGGAAGCCACCGACTACGGCGATTGGGTCCTGCCATCCGATTCCTCGGTGCTGCTCGTCAAGCGGGAGACAATCCGGGACCGGAAGTACCAGATCGCGGTACGAACAACTCATGACGGCTTCGCGGCAATGCTCGAACAATCGCGGTTCCCTGCCCAGTTCAACCCCCGCACACGATTCGGCCTGATAGAAACCATCGCAGGACCGCCGTTGGCCTCGTCGCCTCGGGTGGAACAGGCGCAGGAAGCCTGGTTCACCTCGGCAGCGGGTGAGGTGATGATTCGTGACGTCACCGTCGACATGCGCGACGAGAACACGTTGTTCGTGCACATCGAGTTCCGCGGTGTCTAGAACAGCGTCGGCTCCCCGAACCCCGACGTCCGCTCGATAGCGAGCATCCGCTGCTTGGTATCGATCCCACCCGGCGCCGAAAACCCGTGCAGCGCATGGTCGGCGGCGAGCACCCGATGGCACGGAATGATCAGCGGAATCGGATTCCGCCCCATCGCCCGCCCGACAGCCTGCGCGCCGCGCGGCGCCCCGGCCAAAGCGGCAACCTCCCCGTACCCGATGGTCCGCCCCGGCCGCACCTCCCGGATGATCCGATAGATCTCCCGATGGAACTGCGGAACCCCGGACAGATCCAGCGCGATCCAGCGCAGATCGTCGAGTTCCCCGGCGAGGTGGGCACGGATCGCGGTGACCGCGGCCGCGATCGCTCCAGCCGGGGCCTCGGTCAGCGGGGGAGTGCCGTCGCGCTCGGCGAACCGAGCCCGCAACTGTTCCGGATCGGACTCCGGCAGCGCGAACCCGGTCACCGCGTCGCCAACCCAGCTGAGCGCGCACGCACCCAGTTCCGTATCGAAGACGACGGTCGCCATGCCCTCAGTCTGCCGGTACGCACCGACACCTTCGGCGCGGACCGGCCCGACGGAAATCAGGCCACTTTCCGGTGGGTGGACCTTTCGGTTCGGCTGTCCGACGTCTCCGTCGAACTGGCCTGGTACTTCTCCTCCCTGGCCCGCAACGCCTCCAGATCCGCGATCTGCCGATGCATGTCGTAGGCGGACGGGCCCGGATCGTTGCTCGGGAACGAGCGGAATCGCTCCGGATACCAGGGCGGTTCCCCGTCCCGGGGCGCGTAGTAGTAGGCCAGCAGGCCGAAGGTGGTCAGGGCGAAGAGGGTGAGCAGTGCGGTCATAGGAATGAGAATCCGCTAACTGGACTTGCCGATACATAGCCACTTGCCGAATACTGGACACTTATGGCGACAAGAGTGATCGGTGCGACCAGCCTCACCCGCGATCTGGGCAGCTGGCGCAGCGCCGGCGACGAGTCCGAGGCCAAGCGCGGCTCCCGCCCCGCCTACCTGGCCCTGGCCGAGGGCATCCGGCTGCTCATCCACGACGGCCGCGCCCCGCTCGGCGTCGCGCTGCCCAGCGAACGCGACCTGGCGACCACGCTCGGCGTCAGCCGCACCACGATCACCTCCACGTACGCGCTGCTCCGCGAGCACGGCTACCTGATCAGCAGGCAGGGTTCGCGCAGCACCGTCGCGCTGCCCCCCGCCGTCCAGCACGACGGCAGCAAACCGTCCCGCAGCATCCTCGCCATGATGACCCAGCCCGAGCAACCCACCATCGACCTCACCTACGCCGCCATGACCGCTCCCCCGGAGATGCGCGAGGCCTACGCCGCCGCCCTGGAGGGCATCCCGTCCTTCCTCGGCACCCACGGCATGGACCCGGTCGGCGTGCTCGCCCTCCGCGAGGCCATCGCCCGCCGCTACACCGAACGCGGCCTCCCCACCGGCCCGGACCAGATCCTGGTCACCCTCGGCGCCCAGCACGGCCTCCGCCTGCTGCTCAACGTCCTCACCTCGCCGACGGCGCGGGTTCTCATCGACCACCCCACCTACCCCAACGGCATCGAGGCCATCCGCGACGTCGGCGCCCGCCCGGTCCCCGTCCCGCTGCGCCCCGACGAGCCCGGCAAGGCATGGGACCTGGACGGCATCCGCAGCGCCGCCAGGCAAACCGCCGCCACCCTCGCCTACCTGGTCCCCGACTTCAACAACCCCACCGGCCTCCGGATGGACGCCGAGGACCGCGCCGAACTCGCCGCCATCGCCCGCGAAACCCGGATGACCGTCGTCGTCGACGAGTCCATGGGCGAACTCGACCTCAGTGGCTCCCAAGCCCCGCCCCCCGCAGCGGCTTTCGCGAAGGGATCGGAGATCGTCACGATCGGCTCGGCCTCGAAATCGTTCTGGGGCGGGCTGCGCGTCGGCTGGATCCGCACCAACCAGGCGCTCATCACCAAGCTGCTCGGCATCCGCTCCACCGTCGACCTCGGCACCCCCGTCATGGACCAGCTCGCCCTCGTCCACCTGCTCGGCATCTCCGACGTGCTGCTCGACCGCCGCCGGAGCCACCTCCGCGACCAGCGGGCAGCGCTGCTGGACGCACTCGCCGAGGAGCTCCCCGACTGGCGTGTCGCGCCGAACACCGGCGGCATGTCCGTCTGGGCACAGCTCCCCGCACCCGTCTCCACCGCTCTTGCCGCTACGGCCCCGAACCACGGCGTCCTGCTGACCGCGGGACCGCGCTTCGGCGTCCAGGGCGCCTTCGAGCGGTTCCTTCGTCTCCCGTATACGCATCAGGAGGCGGACCTGCGGCTGGCGGTCAAGTCGATCGCCAGCGCCTACGAAGCCCTCACCCCGCGCGCCGCCGACCCTCTCCAGCCATTGACCTACTGACCGCGCACCGGCAGCGAACACCGCGCCGGCGCCGGTGGCTACCTGGGCGGTTACCTCCATGTGCCGAGCGGACGACAAAGTGCCTCCTTGGCGGCACCGCGCGGGTGGGCCAGGATTCCTGTCAGGCCGCGCAGCCCGCGGCTGACGAGGAGATTCGACAGGGGAGGAAACATGAAAGCACGGTCGAGGATGGCTGCCGCGGCAGCGGTCGCCATGGCCTTCGGGATCTTCGGGGGCGCCGTCGCGCACGCGGAGAAGCCGGTGGGACGGGTGGAGACCGAGAACTACTCGAACAAGTCCCAGTGTGACCGGCGTGCCGCGGAGCTGAACAAGCAGGGCATCAGTGCCCGCGTCACCGCCACCGGCAACGGCTGCCAGGTGATCTGGGCCAGCAGGTAATACGCCGGCGGCGGCATTCGGTCACACTGCCCGCCTCGGCACCAGCCGGGGCGGGCGGTCGCCGGTTCTACTGCTTCACCATCGCCAGATCCCACTGCCCGTGCGGATCTTCCCACACCGCGACGACCTCGCCGAGCGGTCCGACCCCACCGTCCGCGCTGTCGACGCGGTCGAGCTCCGCACCCTCCTCGATGCCATTGATCCAGCGCAGCGCCGCATCCTCGGTGCCGTCTGTGGCGAGACGCAGATAGCCGATCCGCCAATCGTCTCCGGGCGAGGCGACGTCACGCCCGAGGACATAGTCGCCATCGACCAGATACCAGCTCCGGCTCGCGTCCACGCGGAGGGCGAGATCGTCGTGGAACACCAGGAACGGATTCTCGAAGCTCAGTGTGCCGTTGAGTACATCGGGCGCGAGCCAGCCGCCGAGCCGGTCCAGTTCGGTCTCCCGGATGAAGTTGCCCCACGCGTACAGCGCGTACGTATTCGGTTGTGCCACAGCGGGAACGATAACCGGTGGCGCGGACACGCCCGCACCACCGGTCGAGAACCTACTCCGCCCAGACCTTGTCGATCGGCGTCGCCTCGGTGGGCGGCGCACTCGGCACCTCGGGCGGCGTCCG
Organism: Nocardia asteroides; assembly: GCF_021183625.1. NCBI lineage: Bacteria > Bacillati > Actinomycetota > Actinomycetes > Mycobacteriales > Nocardiaceae > Nocardia > Nocardia asteroides. The sequence continues at coordinate 3,522,479 of NZ_CP089214.1, read as the reverse complement.
CGAGAACCGCGGCGCGGGCGCGTGCTGCACCACCCCGTCGATGTCGACCAGGCTGTTCCGCGCCACCAGGTGCGGGTTCTGCTCGGCCTCGGTGAAGGTGAGCACCGGGCTGGTGCAGGCGTCGGTGCCCTCGAAGACCGCGGCCCACTCGTCGCGGGTCTTGGACTTGAACTTCTCGGTGAAGAGCTTCCTGAGCTCGTCCTGCCCGTTCGGGTCGATCTGGTGCGGGAGCCCGGCGGGGTCGATCTCCAACCCCTTCAGCAGCTCGGCGTAGAACTGGGGCTCGATCGCGCCGACGGCCATGTACTTGCCGTCGGAGGTCTCGTAGGTGTCGTAGAACGCCATGCCGGTGTCGAGCAGGTTGGTGCCGCGCTCCTCCGACCACAGCCCGACGCCGCGCATGCCCCAGATCATGTGCGAGAGCGAGATCGCGCCGTCCACCATGGCCGCGTCGATGACCTGACCCTTACCGGAGCTCTGCCGCTCGACCAGCGCGGCCAGGATGCCGAAGACCAGGTACATCGAGCCGCCGCCGAAGTCGCCCGCCAGGTTCAGCGGCGGCACCGGGCGCTCACCCTTGCGGCCGATGGCGTGCAGCACGCCGGTGATGGAGATGTAGTTGATGTCGTGGCCGGCGCGGTCCGCGAGCGGGCCGTGCTGGCCCCAGCCGGTCATCCGGCCGTAGACGACGCGCGGGTTGCGGGCCAGCACATCGTCCGGGCCGAGGCCCATGCGCTCGGTGACGCCCGGCCGGAAGCCCTCGATCAGCACGTCGGCCTTCTCGACCAAGTCGAGCACCTTCGCGATGTCGGCAGGATCCTTGAGGTTGGCCTCCACGATCGTGCGGCCGCGCCACTGCGGGCGCTCCATGTGCCCGGGCAGCTGGTGGGGGCGCTGCACGCGCACCACGTCGGCGCCGAGGTCGGCGAGCAGCAGTGCCGCGTGCGGGCCCGGGCCGATCCCGGCCAGTTCGATCACCTTGATGCCCGCGAGCGGGCCCTGCTTGCCGGTGGTTTCTGTGCTCACGCCCTACCTCGGTTCGTCGTCGCAGCCGTTCGTATTGACAGTATGACAACAAGGGGTTGCGGGTCTATGCGCCCCTGCCGGGGTGGTGCGATCAGACCTTACGGACGAGCACGGTGGGTGGCAGCAGTCGCTCCAGATCGTCGACGTCCGAGGTGAAGACGGTGACGAACCCCGGCTGTTGCATGGCGACCACCGCCAGCACGGCGTCGATCGCGTATTTGTGCCCGTGCAGCCCGGCGGCGGTGAGCAGTTCGCGGGCCGCCCGCGCCTCGTCCTTACCGATCGTGGCGACCCGCATCCTGGAGACCACCCAGTTCCATCGCGCAGCGGGAGTTCGGGGATCGTGTGCCTCGATGAGCGTCATCGGGGAGGTGATCACGTCGACGTGGCCGTCGCGCGCATTGGCCAGGCGGGCCAGCATGGCGCGGTCGCCGCGGACGGCCAGCGCCAGTGCCTCGCTGTCGAGGACGAAGGTCTGCGGTATCGGCTGGAGTCGGCGGGTGGGTGTCACGCGGCGCCCTGGCCGCCCTGGGCCGCCCGGCGGCGGATGTGCTCGGCGTGCAGGTCGTCGAGTTCCCGGTCGGCTATCGCGGCTTCCTCGGCGGTGACGGCTCCGTGCTCCTGCTCCAGCCAGTCCGCCAACTCGCCGATGAGGTCGCGATCCCGTTGCGCTCGAACCGCCTCGGTGATGTACGCCGACAGGCCGCGTTCGGCGATCTCCGCACGGACCTCGTCCAGGAGCTCCTCCGGGATGGTGACGGTGATCTTCTTGGTCGCCATACTTATCACCATACTCCGGTAGGTGCTGCACTCGACCCGGACATCGGCGACAATGCCCCCGTGAGCGTATGGGGCGAGGTCCTGGTCGGACTGGTGATCCTGGTGGGACTCGTCGGCATCATCGTGCCGATCATGCCGGGTGTGATCCTGATCTTCGGAGCGATCGCCGTCTGGGCGTTCCTGACCGGCGGGGCGACGGCGTGGACGGTTCTGGCGATAGCGACTGTGCTGCTGGTGATCTCGGGCGTGGTGAAGTACACGTGGCCGGGGAAGAACATCAAGGCGGCGGGGGTGCCGAACCGGACGTTGCTGATCGGGGCGGTGCTCGGGATCGTCGGGTTCTTCGTGGTGCCGGTGATCGGGCTGGTGCTCGGGTTCGTGCTGGGGGTGTACCTGTCGGAGTGGCAGCGGCTGCCCGACGAGGAGCAGGCGCGCAGGTCGACGGGGCACGCGTTGAAGGGCGTTGGGCTGTCGATTCTGATCGAGCTGTTCGGGGCGCTGCTCGCTACCGGGGTGTGGGTGATCGGGGCGTTCGTGGCCTGAGCCTGCTACTCGATGACCGGTAGGGGGAGTGTGGCGTTGGGGTCGAGCTGGTCGCGGCGCAGGGGGAGGGTCGGCGGGTCCTCGGGAACGGCCTGCCAGCGGCCGGGGCGGGGGTCGGAGCCCGCGGGGCGGCGGCGGGGCGGGAGTTTGTAGAAGGCGCGGGCGTTGTCTTCCAGGACGGCGTGCATGTCGGTGCCGACGACGTCGCAGAGCAGGTCGACGTCGGAGTCGCGGAAGGGGCGGCCCGCGCGGGTGCCGGGCAGGTCGGTGCCGAACATGAGGGCCTGCGGGTTCACGGCGTGGATGCGGCGCAGGGTGTCGGGGACGCGCATCTGGACGCGGCCGAAGCCGGTGGCCTTCACGCGGGCGCCGCGGTCGACCAGGTCGAGGAGGTACGGCACGGCTTCGGCGGACATGCCGAGGTGGTCGACGGAGAGCGCGGGCAGCTTGGTGACGACGGGTTGCAGCGAGGCCAGCATCTGACCGTCGATATACAGCTCGACGTGCCAGCCCGCGATGTCGTGTGCCCGCACCGCCTGCTGGGTGAGCTGGGTGATGTCGCCCGCCGCGCGTTTCAGATTGAAGCGCAGCGCGCGCACGCCGATCTTGTTCAGCTCCTGGATCTCCCCGTCGGAGGCGTCCAGGTCGAGCCGGGTGACGCCGACCCAGCCCGAACCGAGCTCGGCGAGCGCGGCTTTCAGGTAGCTCTGGTCGGTCCCCTGGAAGGAGCCGCTGACCACGGCGCCGCCGCTGATGTCGAAGCGCGCCATCCGCTTTCGATAGTCGGCGACGGTGTAGGAGGAGGGCAGGTGTCCCTCGTTCTCGGCCAGCGGGAACCGCGGGTCGAAGATGTGGACGTGGGCATCGAACACGTGTACAGAATGCCTCGAGGTGGGTGCGGCTGTCGCCTGCCGGACTCCTGCGTTCCGGCAGGCGTCGCGCCCGGCCGCGGGCTAGACCTTGTTCGGCTCGCTGGCGCGCAGCATGTCCTCGCGCTCCACGACCTTGACCCGCTCGCGGCCCTCCGGCTCGCCCAGCGAGCGCTCGTGCGCGTCCAGGCGGTACCAGCCCTGCCAGGTGGTGTAGGGCACGCCCTTGCCCTCGAGGAACTCGACAACGGCCGCCGGGTCCGGGTTCTCGGCGCGCGGGAAGTTCTTGCTGTCGTCGAGCAGGCAGGCGACGGTCTCGTTGGCGTCGCCCTTGGTGTGGCCGATCAGGCCGACCGGGCCGCGCTTGATCCAGCCGGTCACGTAGGTGCCGGGCAGGTAGCGGGCCTGGCCGTCGGCGTTCTCGTCGATCAGGACGCGGCCCGCCTCGTTCGGCACGGTGCCCGCCTGGTCGTCGAAGGGCAGCTGGGTGACGTTCTGCGACAGGTAGCCGACGGCGCGGTACACGGCCTGCACCTCCCAGTCGCGGTACTCACCGGTGCCCTTGACGTTGCCGGTGCCGTCCAGCTGGGTGCGCTCGGTGCGCAGCCCGACGACCTTGCCGTCGGCGTCGCCGACCACCTCGGTCGGCGCCTCGAAGAAGTGCAGGAAGAGCTTGTGCGGGCGGTCGCCCTGGTCGCGGATGGCCCACTGCTCCAGCGTGTTGGCGACCATGTCGACCTGCTTGGAGTGCCTGCGCGCGGCCTCGGAGCCCTCGTCGTAGTCGATGTCCTGCGGATCGACGATGACCTCGATGGTCGGCGAGTGGTCGAGCTCGCGCAGCTCCAGCGGGGTGAACTTGGCCTGCGCGGGGCCGCGGCGGCCGAAGACGTGCACCTCGACGGCCTTGTTCTGCTTGAGGCCCTCGTAGACGTTCGGCGGGATCTCGGTCGGCAGCAGCTCGTCGCCGGTCTTGGCGAGCACGCGGGCGATGTCCAGCGCGACGTTGCCGACGCCGAGCACCGCGACCTTCTCGGCCTCCAGCGGCCAGCTGCGCGGGACGTCCGGGTGGCCGTCGTACCAGGAGACGAAGTCGGCGGCGCCGTAGGAGCCGTCCAGCTCGATGCCGGGGATGGTGAGCGCGCGGTCGGCGTTGGCGCCGGTGGAGAAGATCACGGCGTCGTAGAAGCGGCGCAGATCGTCCAGGGTGATGTCGGTGCCGTAGTCGATGTTGCCGAGCAGCCGCACCTGCTCCTTGTCCAGCACCTTGTGCAGCGCGGTGATGATGCCCTTGATCCGCGGGTGGTCCGGCGCGACGCCGTAGCGGATCAGGCCGAACGGCGCAGGCATCCGCTCGTACAGATCGATGGAGACGTCCGCGTCGGACTTCATCAGCGCGTCGGCGGCATAGATCCCGGCCGGGCCTGCACCCACGATCGCAATGCGGAGCGGCCGGGCCGCCTCACTCTGTTCGGTCATGTTCACGCGCACCTTCGGTCGATACGTTCATCTGGCGTCTACTTAGCCCAGGCTAACCTGAGATCGGTCCGGAACCGCGCTCCCATTCTCCCCGGAGCATCGGACGGCGGCTCCGGCACGAGTCGCAAGCAACCATTCTATCGGCCCTGCTCCGCTCGGTCCGCGACCCGGGTACGCAGCGCGTATCGTGCGGGGCCGGTGCGCCGACGGCCCAGGTCATCGGTGATCATCGAGGGATGAGTGAGCAGCAGCCCGGCGGCGACGAGCCGGAAGTCCGATCGATCGTGCCGTTCGTGGCGGCGGGCCTGCTCGCGGTGCTGGTCCTGGTGGGGATCGTGATCGCCGGGGTGCTCTCGCCCGCTGAGAAAAATGTCACAGAGGCGGACAAATTGGCGGCCGCGGTGCGCAACTACGCCGACGCGCGCGGCCGCAGCGACCTGGTGCCCCCGCCCGGCACCGCCTGCCCCGGCTTCGACGAGGCCGCCTCGCCGCTCGCCGAGCAGCTGGGCGGGCCGGAAACGAGCACCGATATCGAGGTCGCCGAGCTGGCGAACCCGGTGGTCGACGGCGAGCGCGGCCGGATCACGGTGACCACGCGGGTGGACGGCCGCACGGCCACCGCAACCTGGAACCTGGCGAAGGAAGGCGACCGCTGGCTGGTCTGCGGATGACGCGCCCGGACGCGGGAGAACTCGTGTTGACAGCACCCGCTTTCCCGGGGCAATCTCGGATCGCAAGGTCATGAGAACCAGCGTCAAGCCCCGGCTCGGCTGGTCGGCAACCCTCCTCCGCGGCGGGGTGCTCCGGGTGACGACCTGGCCGTATGCGGCGTTCCCGTGCGGCAAGCGTGGATCCACAGGAGGTTCGACATGAGTTATGCCGGTGACATCACCCCCAAGCAGGCGTGGGAGCTGCTGCGCGACAATCCGTCCGCGGTGCTGGTCGACGTGCGCACCGAGGCGGAGTGGCGCTGGGTCGGGGTCCCGGACACCGCCGAGGTGGAGCGGCCGACGGCGCTGATCGAGTGGGTGGACGGCACCGGCACACCGAACCCGGCCTTCCTGGAGCAGCTGAACCAGGCGCTGGCCGGGCGTGATCCGGAGGCGCCCGTCGTGTTCCTGTGCCGCTCCGGCCAGCGCTCGGCGAACGCCGCCGCCCTGGCGACCGGCGCCGGAATCGCCCCCTCCTACAACGTGATCGACGGCTTCGAGGGCCCGCTGGACGGCGCAGGCCGCCGCGGCACCGCGGGCTGGCGCGCCGACGGCCTGCCCTGGCGGCAGTCGTGATCACCGGCGGCTCCTTCGAGCGGCCGCTGCCGGAGAATGTCGGCCCGGCCACGCTCGGCGTGCGCGGCGGGCTGCGCCGCTCGGGGTTCGAGGAGACCTCCGAGGCGCTCTACCTCACCTCCGGCTTCGTCTACGAGAGCGCCGAGGCGGCCGAGGCCGCCTTCACCGGCGATGTCGAGCACTTCGTCTACTCCCGCTACGGCAACCCGACGGTCGCCGTCTTCGAGGAGCGGATGCGGCTGATCGACGGCGCGGAGGCGTGTTTCGCCACCGCGAGCGGCATGGCGGCGGTCTTCACCGCGCTCGGCGCGCTGCTGAAGGCGGGCGACCGGCTGGTCGCCGCGCGCAGCCTCTTCGGCTCCTGCTTCGTGGTGGCCAACGAGATCCTGCCGCGCTGGGGCGTGCAGACCGTCTTCGTCGACGGCGAGGACCTGGACCAGTGGGAGCAGGCGCTCTCGGTGCCGACCCAGGCGGTCTTCTTCGAGACCCCGGCCAACCCCATGCAGAACCTGGTCGACGTGCGGCGGGTGAGCGAGCTCGCGCACGCGGCGGGCGCGAAGGTGGTGCTGGACAATGTCTTCGCCACCCCGCTGCTGCAGCGCAGCCTCGAGCTCGGCGCCGACGTGGTGGTCTACTCCGGCACCAAGCACATCGACGGCCAGGGCCGGGTGCTCGGCGGCGCCATCCTCGGCGACCGGGAGTACATCGACGGCCCGGTGAAGACGCTCATGCGGCACACCGGCCCCGCGCTCAGCCCGTTCAATGCCTGGACCCTGCTCAAGGGGCTGGAGACCATGCCGCTGCGGGTGAAGCACTCCACCGAGTCGGCGCTCAAGGTCGCCCGCTTCCTGGAGGGCCACCCGGCGGTCGGCTGGGTGCGCTACCCGTTCCTGGAGACGCACCCGCAGCACGAGCTCGCCACCGCGCAGATGAGCGGCGGCGGCACCGTGGTCACCTTCGAGCTCGCCGCCGGCGACGGCGAGGGCAAGAAGCGCGCCTTCGAGGTGCTGAACCGGCTGCGGGTGGTCGACATCTCGAACAACCTCGGCGACGCCAAGACGCTGATCACACACCCGGCCACCACCACGCACCGGGCGATGGGCGCGGAGGGGCGGGCCGGGATCGGGCTCACCGACGGCGTCGTCCGCATCTCGGTCGGCCTGGAGGACGTCGAGGACCTGATCGCGGACCTGGACCACGCGCTGGGCTGAGCTATTGACAGCATACTGTCAAGTTTGACAGGATGCTGTCATGACTTCGGAACCTCGCATCGTGTACACGGCGGTCTACGACACCCTGGCCGACTGGGAGGTCGGGGCCGCCATCGCCTACCTCAACAACCCCGAGCTGCAGCGCGAGCCGGGCTCGCTCGCGGTGCGCACGGTCGGCCGCGGTACCGAGCCGGTGACCACCGGCGGCGGCATGCGCGTCCTGCCCGACGTCGATCTGGCCGAGGTCGATCTCGACCGGGCGGCGGCGCTCATCCTGCCGGGGGCGAACCTCTGGGATCAGGGCGACGAGCTGGCGGGCTTCGCCGAACTCGCCCGCGACTTCCTCGACGCCGGGCGCCCGGTCGCGGCCATCTGCGGCGCCACCTTCGGGCTCGCCAGGGCCGGGCTGCTCGACACCAGGGCGCACACCAGCAACGACCCCGGCTACCTCGCGTCCAGCGGCTACGCGGGCAGCGCGCACTATCGGAACGAGCCCGCGGTCACCGACGGCAACGTGATCACCGCGACCTCGCTCGCGCCGTTCCACTTCGCGCACCAGATCTTCGCGGCGCTCGACGTCTACGAGCCGCAGGTGCTCGACGCCTGGTTCCGGCTCTTCGCCGAGCGCGACCCGAGCGCCTACGCCGTGCTCGCGGAGCACGGGGCGTGACCGAGCAGGAGCTGTTCAGCACCGCGGCCGTCACCTCGTTCGCGTTGAACGGCCGCTTTTTGGCGGTCGCCGAGAAGCTCGCCGCCCCGGCCGGGCTCACCGCCGCCTGGTGGCAGGTGCTCGGCGCGGTGCTGCCCGAGCCGCTCCCGGTGGCGGGCATCGCGCGCGCGATGGGGATCACCAGGCAGAGCGTGCAGCGCATCGCCGACCTGCTGGTCGGCAAGGGGCTCGCCGAGTACCGGGAGAATCCGGCGCACCGGCGCGCCAAGCTGGTCGCCGTCACCGACGAGGGGCTGGCGGCGGTGCGCCGGATCAGCCCGCAGCACGCGCGGGTGGCGCACCGGCTCGCCGCCGAGCTCGGCGCCGAGCGGTTCGCCGAGATCGTCGCCGCGCTCACCGAACTCGCGGCGACGATGGATCGGCTCGAGCTGGATGCCTAGCCCAGCTTGCGCAGCCGCGGCCCCAGGTCCCGCTGGAAGAGGTCGAGGAAGCGGCGCTGGTCGTGGCCGGGGGCGTGGAAGACCAGGTGGTTCAGCCCGGCGTCGAGGTACGGCTTGACCTGCTCGACGGCCTGGTCCGGATCGCTGGCGACGATCCAGCGCTTGGCGATCTGCTCGATCGGCAGCGCGTCGGCGGCGGCCTCCATCTCGATCGGGTCGGTGATGGAGTGCTTCTGCTCGGGGGTGAGCGAGAGCGGGGCCCAGAAGCGGGTGTTCTCCAGGGCCAGTTCGGGGTCGGTGTCGTAGGAGATCTTGATCTCGATCATCTTGTCGATGGGGTCGAGGTCGCGTTCGGCCTTGGCCGCGCCTTCGGCGACGGCGGGCAGCAGCTTGTCGGTGTAGAGCTCCATGCCCTTGCCGGAGGTGCAGATGAAGCCGTCGCCCGCGCGGCCGGCGTAGCGGGCCACGACCGGGCCGCCCGCGGCGATGTAGACCGGGATGCCGCCCTCGGGGACGTCATAGATCGAGGCGCCGACGGTGTGGTAGAACTCGCCGTCGTAATCGACCCGGTCACCGGTCCACAGCTCGCGCATGAGCGCCACCGATTCGCGCAGGCGGGCGAAGCGCTCCTTGAAGTCGGGCCACTCGCCCTTGTAGCCGGTGGCGATCTCGTTCAGCGCCTCGCCGGTGCCGACGCCGAGGAACACCCGGCCGGGGTAGAGCACGCCCATCGTGGCGAACGCCTGGGCGATCACCGCGGGGTTGTAGCGGAAGGTCGGGGTGAGTACCGAGGTGCCGAGCTCGATCCGCTTGGTGCGTTCGCCGACCGCGGCCATCCAGGCCAGGGAGAAGGGGGCGTGGCCGCCCTTGTGCCGCCAGGGCTGGAAGTGATCGCTGACGGTCGCGCTGTCGAGGCCGTGCTCCTCGGCGAGGACGGCGATCTCCACCAGTTCCCGCGGTCCGAACTGCTCGGCCGAGGCCTTGTACCCGAGCTTGAGGTCTGCCATGTGCGCCGCTCCTGTCGCCACGTTGCCGCGGGCACTTCGTGCCGGGCGCCCGCCTTCATCGACCATAGAGGAGCGGTGCTACTCGGCCCCCGGCGCGGGGTCGCGCAGCAGCGGGTGCGGGGTGTAGGTGGCGGGGACGGTCGTGATCGGCTCGTCCGGCTCGACGTCGGCGCGGCGGCGGGCGACGGCGCGCACGTAGCCGAGGTGGCGGCCGCGGTCGGCCTCCAGCGCCGCGATCTCGGGGGCGTTGTCCGGGGCGACGGCGCGCTGCCAGTCCAGCCAGCGCTGCCAGCCGTCCGGCATGGTGTCGGCGAGCTCGACCTCGAGCAGGCCGCTGCGCTCCCAGTGCGCCTGCCACCACTGCGCCGTGTGCAGGCAGGCCAGCCCCGGCTCCCACCAGGCAGCGAGGTGTGCCGGGACCGGCCACCCGGGGTCGGCGGCGAGCCCCGCGCCGGCGATGCCGAGCTGGCCGCCGGGGCGCAGGAAGCGGGTCAGGTACTGGGCGTAGAGGTCGTCGGTGCCGTAGTAGACGAAGGAGTCGATGCTGAGCACGGCATCGAAGAAGCCGGGGGCGAACGGGAGCGCGCGGGCGTCGGCGTGCAGGGCGTAGACCGCGTCGGCGACGCCCGCGTCGCGGAAGCGCTGCGCCCGCTCGGCGGCGTCGAACCAGAGATCGACCGCCCACACCTCGACGCCGAACTCGGTGTGCAGGAACACCGAGGAGGCGCCGCGGCCGCAGCCGAGGTCGAGCACCCGCATGCCCGGCCGCAGCTCGACCGCCTCGGTGAGCCACTCGGTGAGCCACAGCGGATTGGCGCCGCCGCTCACGGCGGCCCGGAGCCAGTCCGGGTGGTAGCGCGCCGAGCGCGGGAAGCTGGGGTGCGTCGGGTCGGTCATCGCCGGGGGCTCCTTGTCGTCGGCCGCCACCGCGGCGGTCACATCCTGACGCAGCGCGCCGCGGTCGGCCAGCCGATTTCCGGGAAATCGGGGGCGCCGCAGCGTTGACATCGGGGCCGCCGGGGGCGATCAACCTCCGCGACCCCTTCGATCAGCGAGGATCCCCGAATGACCACTTCCATCGACGCCCGCGCGCTCGCCCTGCGCAGCATCGAGATCATGGCGACCGGCACCGAGGCCGACTTCCCCGCCGTCGTGCACCCCGAGGCCACCAACCGCGAGGCCGTCGACGAGCCGCCCGCCTGCCGCGTGCCCGGCCCCTCCGGCTTCTACGCGACCGCGCTCTGGCTCCGCGCCGCCTACTCCGACCTGCGCTGGGAGGTGCACGAGGTGGTGGTCGAAGGCGACCTCGTCGTCCTGCGCACCACCATGTCCGGCCGGCACACCGGCCCGTTCGTCACCTACGACGCCGAGGGCAAGGTCGAGCAGGCGTTCCCGCCCACCCGGCAGACCTTCGCCACCACCCAGACGCACTGGTTCCGGATCGCGGACGGGCTGGTGATCGAGCACTGGGCCAACCGGGACGACCTCGGCACCGCCAAGCAGCTCGGCTGGGTGCCGCCGACCCCGGCCTATCTGTTCCGGATGGCACGCGCCACCAGGGCGGCGCGCCGCGCGGGGGGGAAGAACGCGCGATAATTGCTCCGTGATGGCCAACGACGAACCGATCCTGTCCTACCTGACCGACATGGACGGTGTCCTGGTGCACGAGGACCACCTCATCCCGGGGGCGGACGTGTTCCTGCGCGAGCTGCGGGACAACGAGATCCCGTTCCTCGTGCTCACCAACAACTCGATCCGCACGCCGCGCGACCTGCAGGCGCGGCTGCGGCACTCGGGGCTCGACATTCCGCAGGAGGCGATCTGGACCTCGGCGCTGGCCACCGCGACCTTCCTTGACGACCAGCGGCCGAACGGCACCGCGTACGTGGTCGGCGAGTCCGGGCTGACGACGGCGCTGCACGAGATCGGCTACGTGCTCACCGACAGCGACCCGGACTACGTGGTGCTCGGCGAGACCCGCACCTACTCCTTCGAGGCGATCACCACCGCGATCCGCCTGGTCGAGCGGGGTGCGCGCTTCATCGCGACGAACCCGGACGCCACCGGCCCCTCGCGCGACGGCGTGCTCCCCGCGACGGGGTCGGTGGCCGCGCTGATCACCAGGGCCACCGGCCGCGACCCGTACTACGTCGGCAAGCCGAACCCGCTCATGATGCGCTCGGCGCTGCGCAGGCTCGGCGCGCACTCGCAGTCGACGGTGATGATCGGCGACCGGATGGACACCGACGTCATCTCCGGGCTGGAGGCGGGCATGCGCACCATCCTGGTGACCTCGGGGATCTCCACCCGGGCTTCGGTGGAGGCGTACCCGTACCGGCCGACCGCGGTGATCGATTCGGTGGCCGATCTGGTGCACCGGACCCGCACTCCGTTCGACGAATAGGGTCGTTCGCGGTGTGGTTGCCGACAGTTCATGCCGGGGCCGCTCGCGCCGGGCGATCCGTCCGGTTCCTTCACTAAGCTCGTCGCCATGGCCGATCACGCTCCGTCCACCGTCTACATCGCCTCCCCGGAGGGCGACACCGGGAAATCGACGGTGGCGCTCGGGGTGCTGCAGATGCTGTGCGCCACCGCGGCCAGGGTCGGCGTCTTCCGGCCGATCACCCGCTCCACCACCGAGCCGGACTACATCCTGGAGCTGCTGCTCGAGCACAGCACCGCCGACATCGACTACGCGCAGGCGGTCGGCGTCACCTACGACCAGGTGCACGCCGACCCGGACTCCGCGATCAGCGAGATCGTCATGCGGTTCCACGAGGTGGCCGCGGCCTGCGACGCGGTGGTGGTGGTCGGCAGCGACTACACCGACGTCGCCAGCCCGAGCGAGCTGCGCTTCAACGCCAGGATCGCGGTGAATCTCGGCGCCCCGGTGCTGCTCGTCGTGCGCGGCGCTGAGCGCACCCCGGACGAGGTGCGGCAGCTGGTCGAGCTGTGCACCAGCGAGCTGCACGCCGAGCACGCGGAGTCGGTCGCGATCGTGGCGAACCGCTGCGACCCGGAGGCACTCGGTGAGATCCGCGCCGAGCTGGCCGGTTTCGACGTCCCGTGCTGGACGCTGCCCGAGGTGCCGCTGCTGATCGCGCCGACCATGGCCGAGCTGTGCACAGCCGTCGACGGCGAGCTGTGGAGCGGCGATCCCGAGCTGCTGCATCGGGAGGCGCTCGCGGTGATGGTCGGCGGCATGACCGCCGAGCACATCCTGGAGCGGCTCACCGAGGGCGTGGTGGTGATCGCCCCCGGCGACCGCTCGGACGTGCTGCTCGGCGTGGTCGCCGCGCACGAGGCCGACGGCTTCCCGTCGCTGGCCGGGATCATCATGAACGGCGGGATGCTGCCGCACCCGGCGATCTCCCGGCTGATCACCGGGCTGCGGCCCCGGCTGCCCATCCTGACCACGAAGCTCGGCACCTACGACGCCGCGGGCGCCGCGCACGGCACGCGGGGCCGGATGTCGTCGGGCAACTCGCGCAAGGTCGACAACGCGCTCGCGCTGATGGAGGAGCACGTCGACGCGGCCGCGCTGCTGGCCCGGATCGACCTGCCGCGCACCGAGATCGTGACGCCGCAGATGTTCGAGTACCAGCTCATCGAGCGGGCGCGGGCCGACCGCAAGCGCATCGTGCTGCCCGAGGGCAGCGACGACCGCATTCTGCGCGCGGCCGGGCGGGTGTTGCAGCGCCGGATCGCAGACCTGGTGATCCTCGGCGACGAGCAGAAGATCCGGGCCCGCGCCGCCGAGCTCGGCGTCGACATCGCCGCCGCCGAGGTGCTCGACCCGCTCGGCTCCGAGCACCTGGAGCGTTTCGCCGAGATCTACACCGAGCTGCGCAAGCACAAGGGGATGACGCTGGAGCGGGCCCGCGAAACCGTCACCGACATCTCCTATTTCGGCACCCTGATGGTGTACGAGGGGATCGCCGACGGGATGGTCTCCGGCGCCGCGCACACCACCGCGCACACCATCCGGCCCGCGCTGGAGATCGTGAAGACGGTGCCGGGCGTGGCGACGGTCTCCAGCGTCTTCCTCATGTGCCTGGCCGACCGGGTGCTCGCCTACGGCGACTGCGCGGTAGTGCCCGACCCGACCTCCGAGCAGCTCGCCGACATCGCCGTCTCCTCCGCGGCCACCGCGCAGCGCTTCGGCATCGAGCCCCGGGTGGCGATGCTCTCCTACTCCACCGGCGAATCCGGCAGCGGCGCCGACGTGGACAAGGTGCGGATCGGCACCGACCTGGTGCGGCAGCGCGCCCCGGAGCTCCCGGTCGAGGGGCCGATCCAGTACGACGCGGCGATCGAGCCGACGGTGGCCGACGCCAAGCTGCCGGATTCCCAGGTGGCGGGAAAGGCGACGGTTTTCGTGTTCCCGGACCTGAATACGGGCAACAACACCTACAAGGCGGTGCAGCGCAGTGCGGGCGCGGTCGCCATCGGCCCGGTGCTGCAGGGGCTGAACAAGCCGGTGAACGACCTGTCGCGGGGTGCGCTGGTGGCCGACATCGTGAACACGGTGGCGATCACCGCCATCCAGGCGCAGGGATAGGTGGGAGAGCGATGTCGACGGTTCTGGTCCTCAACTCGGGGTCATCCTCGCTGAAATACCAGCTGCTGCACCCGGATTCCGGGGAAGTGCTTGCCTCCGGGCTGGTCGAGCGGATCGGCGAGGGGGACGGCAGGGTCGAGCACCGCGCCGGGGATCGGGAGGTGCGGCGCGAGCTCGCGATTCCCGATCACGAGGCCGGGCTGAAGGTGGCCTTCGACCTGTTCGCGGAGACCGGGTACGACCTGGCGGGGGCCGGGCTCACCGCGGTCGGGCACCGGGTCGTGCACGGCGGCGAGGTGTTCTACCGGCCGACGCTGGTGGACGACGAGGTATTGGCCACCATCGCCGAACTCGCCGAGCTGGCGCCGCTGCACAATCCGGCCAACCGCACCGGGATCGAGAGCGCGCGCAGGCTTTTGCCCGAGGTGCCGCAGGTCGCTGTCTTCGACACCGCCTTCTTCCACGGGCTTCCGCCCGCGGCCCGCACCTACGCGTTGGACACCGCCACCGCGGAGCGGTACGGGATCCGGCGCTACGGGTTTCACGGGACGTCGCACGAGTACGTCTCCGGGCAGGTGGCGCTGCTGCTCGGGCGGGAGCAGGCGGAGCTGAACCAGATCGTCTTCCACCTGGGAAACGGAGCGTCGGCCTCGGCCATCCGAGGGGGAAGGGCGGTGGACACCAGCATGGGGCTGACGCCGCTGGAGGGGCTGGTCATGGGCACCCGCGGCGGCGACATCGACCCGGGGGTGCTCACCCACCTGCTGCGCAACGGGGTCGCGGTGGACGAGGTGGATCGGCTGCTCAATCGGGAGTCCGGGTTGAAGGGGCTCGCCGGGGTGAACGACTTCCGGGAGCTGCGGAAACTCGTCGAGGCGGAGGATGCCGGGGCGCGGCTGGCCTACGAGGTGTACGTGCACCGGCTGCGGCGGTATCTCGGGGCGTACCTGGTGGAGCTCGGTGCGGTGCAGGCCATCACCTTCACCGCCGGGGTCGGGGAGAACGATTCCGGGGTGCGGGCCGATGCGCTGGCCGGGCTGGAGCGGTACGGGATCGCGGTCGATCCGGAGCGCAATATCGCGAAGGAGCGCGGGGCGCGGGTGATCTCGCCGGACGGGGCCGAGGTGGCGGTGCTCGTGGTGCCGACGAACGAGGAGCTGGCCATCGCGCGGGCGGCCGTCGCGGTGGTGGATGGGTAGCGGTCAGAACCAGGTCTTGGCGCGGACGGTGTTCGCGAGGTCGACCAGGGCGTAGCGGTGGGCGCGGGTGGGGGCGGCGCGGGCCAGGGAGCGCAGCCCGGTCTCGGTGCCGTCGCGGAGGGCGCGCTCGGTGAAGGGGGCGCCGAAGAGGGTGCGGTGCTCCGGCTCGTTCCCGGCCTGCAGCCAGGTGAGGGCGGCGCCGAGGACGAGGACCCGGAGCTGGGTGGCGCGGGGTTCGCCCTCCGGGAGCGACCGCACCCGGTCGGCGGCGCGCTGCAGGGTGTCCTCGTCCAGGTCGGCGGGCGGGTGCGCGGTGAGCAGCAGGACCACCGCGGTGGTGCGCGCGGTGGCGTAGTGCCGGGAGGTGGGCGGAACCTCGTCGAGGGCGCGCACCGCCTCCGCGGTCCGGCCGCGGGCCGACCACTGCCGTGCCAGGCCGAAGGCGGCGCTGACCACGGCGCGGTCCGTGCGCCAGACGGTTTCGTAGTAGCGGCGGGCGCGGGTCGCGTAGTCGCCGGGGTCGGCGCCCGGCCGGTCATCGAGCGCCGGGACCTCGGTGTTCGCCGCGGGCGGTTGTCCCGCGGGCGGCGTCGGCTCGGCGGTCGGGCCGACCGGCAGGGGCACAGGGGCCGCGGTGGGCGGTTCGGCGGCCTTGCCCGCGGGCGCCCGGCCCGTGGTCCCGCCGCGCCGCGTATCGCGGGCCTGGAGCTCGGCGGTGGCGGCGAGGGCGAGTTTGGGGGCGATCTCGCCGGGGAGCAGGCCGAGCACGCGGTCGAAATCGCGGTAGGCGGCGGTGTGCTCGGCGTCGAGGAGCTGGGCGACGCCGTGGAACCACGGGATTCGCCAGTCGTCCTCGCCGTCGAGGTGGGCGAGCAGCTCGCGCGCCCGCGCGGCCTCCCCGCGGTCGAGCCAGACCTTGACCTCGGCGAGCGTGAGCTCCAGGTCCAGCGTCTCCGGGGCGTTCGCCGGGTCGGTGGCGGCGCGTTCGCGGGCGTCGTGCAGGGCGCGGACGGTCTGCTCCGGGTCCGGGTGCACGGTGGCGGCGAGCAGCGGGGCTGAGGGGTCGGCGGGGTCGAGCAGCGGGACCGGGAGCGCGGCCGCGATCTCGGCGGCCGCCAGCGTCTCGTTCCTGGCGATGCCGTCCAGGTAGGCGTCGGTGCGGCGGACGATGCCCTCGGTGCCGAAGGCCGCGCGCGGCGGGCTGAACACGGTGGAGAGCTGGGGATGCTCGGCGCCGGTGTCCAGCGCGAGGATCTCCCGCAGCACGCCGGTGAGCTGTGCCGCCATCGTCCGCGCGGAGGGGAAGCGGTGCTCCGGCTCCGGGGCGGTGGCGCAGCGCAGGAGGCGGTGGAACGACGGGTAGCGGCGCAGCACCTCGTGCTCGGCCGGGTCCGGGATGCCGTCGAGGTAGCGGCCGCCGTCGGTGGGCAGCCGGAGGGTGAGCACGGCCAGGGTGCGGCCGACGGTGTAGACGTCGGAGGCGGCGGTCGGGCCGGTGTTCGCGATCTCCGGCGCCTGGAATCCCTTGGTGCCGTACAGGTTCCCGTACGCCTCGATGGGGGCGACGGCGCCGAGGTCGATCAGCTTGACCTGGTCCTCGGTGATCATGATGTTGTCCGGCTTGAGGTCGTTGTAGGTGAGCCCGGTGGAGTGCAGGTGCTCCAGCGCGGGCATGATCTCCAGCACGTAGGCGATCGCCTCGGCGACCGGCATGCGCTCCGGGCGCGGGCCGTCGTCGAGCACCTCGCGCAGCGAGTGGCCGCCGACGTACTCCATGACGATGTAGCCGATGCTCTCGCCGTCGGCCGCGGTGTGCTCGACGAAGTTGTGGATCTTGACGATGCTCGGGTGCGCCACCTCGGCCAGGAACCGGCGCTCGGCCATGGCGACCGCCTGCGCCTCGGCGTCGCCCGCGTGCAGCAGCCCCTTGAGCACCACCCAGCGGTCGTCGACGTTGCGGTCGACCGCGAGGTAGATCCAGCCGAGGCCGCCGTGCGCGAGGCAGCCCTGGATCTCGTACTGACCGCCGACAACGTCGCCGCGGTGCAGGGCGGGGCGGAAGTCGTAGTGGGCCCCGCACTTCGGGCAGGTGCCCGCGGTGCTGCCCGGCGTGCCGCCGTCGGCGCGGCCGACCGGGGCGCCGCAGCGCCAGCAGAAGCGTTTGGCCTCGGCGACGACGGGGTCGTCGAGCACCGCCGCGAGCGGGTCGGCCGGGAGCACCGGCGGGATGGTGACCAGCCCCGCGCCGAGTTTGCGCACGGTCGGGCGGGTGCGGGTGGTCCTGGTGCTGCGCCCGGAGTTGGTGCGGCCGGTCGGGGCGAGCGCCCCGGTCGCCTGGCCGTCGGCGCGCTGCGTGCCGGGCTCGTGCTCGTCGTCGGGAGCGGGGACCCGGCTGGTCTCCGGCGCGGAACCCGCATCCGCCGCACCGGCGAACGGCACCCGCTGCGTCTCGGGGCACGCGGCGTCCGGCGGCGGCACAGCGGCTTCGGGCACAGCGCTCAGTCCTGGTAGGTCGGAGCGGGCGGGGCGGGGGAGGGGCCGAGGACGGCCAGCCAGCGGCGGTGGATCGCGGTCCAGGTGCCGTCGGCGCGGATCCGCTCCAGCGTGGCGTTGACCGCGCGCACCAGGTCGTCGTCGCCCTTGGGGATGCCGATCCCGTACGGCTCGTCGGCGATGCCGGGCCCGACCACCCGGGTGTACGGGTCCTGCGCGGCCAGCCCGGCCAGGATGGTGTCGTCGGTGCTGGCCGCGTCCACCTGCCGCTGCTGCAGCACCACAAGGCAGTCGGCCCAGGTGGGGACGGTGAGCACGGTGGCGGCCGGCTGCTGTAGCCGGATCCGGTCCAGCGAGGTGGTGCCGCGCACCACGCAGACCCGGCGCCCGGCCAGGTCGCCGATCCCGTTGATCCCGGAGTTCTCCAGCGCCAGCACCCGCTGCTGCGCCCGCAGGTACACGCTGGAGAAGGTGACGGTGCGGCGCCGCTCGCAGGTGACGGTCATGGTCTTGGCGACCATGTCGACGGTGCGGTCGACCAGCGCGCGCTCCCGATCGGCCGAGCCGAGGCTGCGGAACTCGACCGCGTTCGGGTCGCCGAGCAGGTCCCGCGCGACCTCCCGCGCGATATCGGCGTCGAAGCCGACGATGCTGCCGGAGACCGGATCACGGAAGCTCAGCAGGTTGCTGCCCGCGTCCAGCCCGACGATCAGCCGCCCGCGCCTGCGGATGGCATCCACCGCGGGGCCGGTGAGCGCGCCGGTCGGGCGCAGGCTCGCGGTCGGGTCGCCGCAGTCCTCGGGGGCGGCGGTCGGCAGCGGAGCGCCCGGCGTGATCGGCACCGCCTGGGCGGGCAGCGGCGGTGCGGTGTACGCGGCGGTGCGGGTGATCACCCCCGGTGCCGTCGGCTCCGCACAGCCGGCGACGGCGGTCAGCGCGAGGAGCAGCAGCAGCGGAATCGTCGCTCTCATCGGTACTCCCGCAGCCGCGGCCACAATCCGAGGACGGTGCAGACCGCCGCCATGATGCCGATGATGTACGCCCCCGGCGCGAGCAGGTCCAGCACCCGCAGCGCCGTCGCGACCTCGCCGCGCAGCCGGTCCCTGGTCTCGGTGACGGCGTGCTCCAGCGCGGTGTCAAGCGCCTCCACCTGGGCCGCCGAGTCCGCCGCGGCGGGTCCGGTCGCCACGACGGCGGCGCCGACCCAGTCGCCGCGGTTCAGCGTGTCGTTCATCCGCTGGTGCGCGGCCCGCCAGCGCTCCAGCGCGGCGCGGGCGGCGGCGATGTCGTCGGCGGCGGGGGCGGGGGGCGGGTAGCCGTCGAGCAGCTCGCCGAGCCGGGTGACCGCGGCCGCGTACGTGCGGTCGTAGTCGCCGGTGGCGTCGCGGCGAACCAGCTTCACCGTCTCGGCGGCGCGCGCCTGCTGCACCAGGATCCGGCTCTCGGTGAGCCGGGAGCCGGGCACCGCGCCCTGGTCGCGGCCGTGCACCATGGCCACCGCGGAGATCGAGCCGGCCAGCACGGTCCAGGCGAAGAGCGCGAGCAGCAGCACGCTGGCCGTGAGCAGCCCCGGGTTCAGCGTGCGGTGCCAGCGGTGCGCGAGCTCGCGCTGCGCCCAGAGCAGCGCCAGCAGCGCGACGGTGAGCAGCAGGATCGCCTTCCACGGCGGGCGCACGTGGTCGCGCTGGGCCTGCACGACCGCGGCCGAGCGGTGCTCGTGCAGGTCGCCCGCCATCGGCAGCAGCACGGTCTGCATCTGGTTGGATGCCTCGCTGAGGTACGCGGCGCCGACCGGGTAGCCGCTGCGGTTCGCGGTGCGCGCGGTCTCCACCAGCCCGGTGTAGACCGGGAGCCCGGTGGCGATCCCGGTGCGCAGCGTGGTGTCCGGGCCGTCCGCGGGCTCGCCGCTGTGCCCGGAGCGGGCGACCAGCTCGGCGGCGGCCTCGCCGACCGCCTGGCTGTACCGGTCGCGCACCGGCTGCGGCTCGATGCCGCCCGCGATGAAGGCGGTTCCGGCGGCGGCGTCGGCCACCGAGAGCGCGGTGTAGAGGCTGTGCGCGGAGTACGCGTCGGGTTCGGAGTCGGCGAGCAGCGTGCGCAGCGCGTCCTGCCTGCCGCCGACCTCGTCGGAGGTCGTGAGCCCCGCGGTGAGGCAGATCAGCACGACCAGCATGCCCATCGCGAGCAGCTTGCCTGGGGAGGAGGCCGCGAAGATCCGCACGTCGGTATCGACCGGCGTCATCTTCACCTCCAGTTTCGCGGTGCGCACCTGCCCGCCTTCGGAGTTTATTGTGGTCGTACGGAAGTCGCGGTGTGTGAATCGCCCCCGGCGGGAGCACCGCGGCCGGACGAGAGCGGGTTGTGCGGATGCGTGGTGACGGGGACGGTTGGTCGCTCGGCCCGGACGGCTCGAAGCACTGGGGCCGCTTCGGGGCGGCCGGGCTGCTGCTGCGGGCGCCGCTGGCCGGTGGCGGTTCGGCGGTGCTGCTGCAGCACCGGGCGCTCTGGAGCCACCAGGGCGGCACCTGGGCGCTGCCCGGCGGAGCCAGGGACAGCCACGAGACGAATGTGCACGCGGCGGTGCGCGAGGCGTGGGAGGAGGCGGGCATCCGCGCCGATGACGTCCGGGTCCGCGCCGAGCGGGTGACCGCGGCGGCGGCCAGCGGCTGGACCTACACCACCGTCGTCGCGGACGCGCCGTCCCCGCTGGTCACCGTCGGCAACAGGGAGAGCACCGAGCTGGCCTGGGTGCCGGAGGACGAGGTCGCCGACCACCCGCTGCACCCCGGCTTCGCCCTGTCCTGGCCCGGGCTGCGGGCCGCCCCCGCGCGGATCGACCCGGCCGGGCTCGCCGCCGACGACCGGCTCGCGAAGGCGCTGCCGCGCACCCTCGACCTGGCCGATCGCGGCTTCGTCTGGCTGCACGCCGAGCCCGCCGGCCCCGGCGAGTTCGCCGAGATCGTCGACCTGGCCGCGGCGCGCGAATCCGCCGGAGCCGCGCCGCCGCCGGACACCGCTGTTCTCTCGTTCACCCGCTGCCAGGTGCTCTCCTGATCGCACGGCTCAGACATCCGCCAGCAGCGCGGATTTGAGCGCACGGGCGGCGGACTCCGGGTCGTCGGCCGCGGTGATCGCACGCACCACGACCACCCGCGATGCCCCCGCGGCGAGCACCTCGGGCAGCCGCTCCGCGTCGATCCCGCCGATCGCGAACCAGGGCCGCACCGGCGCGGCGGCAGCGGTCTCGCGCACCAGCTCGAGCCCGGCGGCCTCCCTGCCCGGCTTGGTCGGGGTTGCCCACAGCGGGCCGGTGCAGAAGTAGTCGATGTGCTCGTCCAGCGCGGCCAGCCGTGCCTGGTCGCGGTCGTGGGTGGAGCGGCCGAGCACCACGTCCGGGCCGAGGATCTTGCGCGCGTACCAGGGCGGCAGGTCGTCCTGGCCCAGGTGCAGCACGTCGGCGCCCGCGGCCAGCGCGATGTCGGCGCGGTCGTTCACCGCGAGCAGCGCGCCGTGCCTGCGCGCGGCGGCCTTCAGCTCGGCCAGCGCGCCGAGCTCCTGCTTGGCCTCCAGCGGACCGAACCGCGCCTCGCCCGGCGAGCCCTTGTCCCGCAGCTGGATGATGTCGACCCCGCCCGCCAGCGCGGCCTCGGCGAAGCTCGCCAGGTCGCCGCGCTCGCGGCGGGCGTCGGTGCAGAGGTAGAGCCGGGCGGTGCGGAGCCGGTCCCGCGGCGGAACGGGCCGGGCTGGGGTGATCGGCGGAACCGGGTGGCCGGGTTGCATGGAGAGGACGGTAGTCACCCCGATCCCGCCCGTCGACCGGTACCGGGCACCCGGCAGCGGGGGGCGCTCCCCGCGCTACCGTGGATACGGACAAGGAGGCAGGTGGAGCGGATGCGGACTCTGGCCGTCGTCGGTGGCGGCGCCATCGGGCTCGCCGTGGCATGGCGGGCCGCCGAGGCCGGGTGGTCTGTCACCATCTCCGACCCGGAGATCGCCGCGGGGGCATCCTGGGTGGCCGGCGGCATGCTCGCCCCGCTCTCCGAGGGCTGGCCGGGCGAGGAGCTGGTGCTCGGCTTCGGCGCCGCCGCGCTCGCCCGCTGGCCCGGCTTCGCCGAGCGGCTCACCGCGCGCACCGGCATCCCGCTCTTCGTCGCCGACCAGACGCTGACCGTCGCGCTGGACCAGGCCGACGCCGCCGACCTGCGCACGATCGCCGACTTCGTCGCCGGGTACGGCCACGACCTCCGGCTGCTCGACCGCGCCGGGGTGCGCGAGCGGGAGTCCGGGCTGGCCCGCACGGTGCGCGCCGGGCTGCTCGCCGACGAGCCCGCCATCGACAACCGGGCGCTGATCACCGCGCTGCGCGCCGCCGCCGAGATGGCCGGGGTCCGGGTCGACGCCGACCGGGTGGACGACCTCGCCGCGCTCGACGCCGACCGGGTGGTGCTCGCCGCGGGCGCCGCCTCCGCCCGGCTCTGGCCCGGGCTGCCGGTGCGGCCGGTCAAGGGCGAGATCCTGCGGCTGCGGCACCGGCCGGGCGCCGCGCCCGCGCCCGGCCGGGTGATCCGGGCCAGGGTGCACGGACGCGCGCTCTACCTGGTGCCGCGCGGCGACGGGATCGTGGTCGGCGCCACCCAGTACGAGGCTGGCTTCGACACCGCGGTCACCGTCGGCGGGGTGCGCGATCTGATCGCCGACGCCGAGGCGGTGTTCCCGGCCATCGCCGAGTACGAGTTCGCCGAGGCGAGCGCCGGTTCCCGCCCGGGCAGCCCGGACAACCTGCCGCTCATCGGCGCGCTCGACGACCGGGTGATCGCCGCCACCGGGCACGGCCGCAACGGCATGCTCGCCGTTCCGCTCACCGCGGAGGCCGTACTCGCGCTGCTCGACGGTGATTCGCTGCCCGCGGCCGAGGTGGCCGACCCGGGGCGGTTCCTGGCCCGGGCGGCGACCGGCGCTGCGGCGGCCGCTGATCGGCCCGGCGACGGGCCCCGCACAGACACAGGAGGAATCGGATGACGACATCCATCCCGATCGGGGTGACCGTGAACGGCGCCGATCACGAGTTCGCCGAGCCGCTCTCGGTGCGCGAGCTGCTCGACCGGCTGGAGCTGCCGACGAAGGGGATCGCGCTCGCCGTCGACGGCGCGGTGTTCGCCAAGTCGCGCTGGGACGAGCCGGTCGGCCGCGGCTGGACCATCGAGGTTCTGACGGCGGTCCAGGGTGGCTGAACTCGCCACACCCGAGGCCACCGCGGTCCAGGCCGCCGAGTTCGAGCCGCTGCGCATCGCAGGCCGGGAGTTCGGCTCCCGGCTGGTGATGGGCACCGGCGGCGCCGAGAACCTGACCGTGCTGGAGGAGGCGCTGCTCGCCTCGGGCACCGAACTCACCACGGTCGCCATGCGCCGGATCGACGCCGCGGGCGGCACCGGCGTGCTCGACCTGCTGAAGCGGCTCGGCATCGCGCCGCTGCCGAACACCGCGGGCTGCCGCACCGCCGCCGAGGCGGTGCTCACCGCGCAGCTCGCCGCCGAGGCGCTGGAGACCGACTGGGTGAAGCTGGAGGTGGTCGCCGACGAGCGCACCCTGCTCCCGGACCCGGTCGAGCTGCTCAGCGCCGCCGAGCAGCTGGTCGACGCCGGCTTCACCGTGCTGCCCTACACCAACGACGACCCGATCCTGGCGCGCAGGCTCGAGGAGGCGGGCTGCGCCGCGGTGATGCCGCTCGGCTCGCCGATCGGCACCGGCCTCGGCATCGGCAACCCGCACAATATCGAGATGATCGTGGCCGGAGCCGAGGTCCCGGTCATCCTGGACGCCGGTATCGGCACCGCGAGCGACGCCGCGCTCGCCATGGAGCTCGGCTGCTCAGCCGTGCTGCTCGCCACCGCCGTCACCAGGGCCCGCAAACCGGCGCTGATGGCCGCCGCCATGGCCGACGCGGTGCGCGCCGGGCACGCCGCCCGGCTGGCCGGGCGGATCCCCAAGCGCTTCTGGGCGCAGGCCTCCTCCCCGGAGCTGTAGTCCGGGCGGGTCCTCCGCGAGGATGACGCGCGCCGCGACTTGCTGCCGACGCGCGGAGCACCCCCGGTGCGGAATGCTTGGCGGCATGATCGAACTGAAGGGTCTGACCAAGCGGTACGGCCAGACGGTCGCGGTACGGGATCTGACGTTCACCGTCCGGCCCGGGCAGGTGACCGGGTTCCTCGGGCCGAACGGTGCGGGTAAATCCACCACCATGCGGATGATCCTCGGACTGGACACCCCCACCTCCGGGACCGCGCTGGTGAAAGGGGTGCCGTACCGGCAGCTGAAGAACCCGCTGCGCACCGTCGGCGCGCTGCTCGACGCCAAGTGGGTGCACCCGAACCGCTCCGCCCGCTCGCACCTGCACTGGATGGCCGCCTCCAACGGCATCGGCAAGGACCGGGTGGAGGAGGTGCTGCGGCTGGTCGGCCTCTCCGAGGTGGCGAACAAGGCGGCGGGCGGCTTCTCGCTCGGCATGTCGCAGCGGCTCGGCCTGGCGGGTGCGCTGCTCGGCGACCCCGAGGTGCTGCTCTTCGACGAGCCGGTGAACGGCCTCGACCCCGAGGGCATCCTCTGGATCCGCCGCTTCATGCAGCGGCTGGCAGGCGAGGGCCGGACCGTGCTGGTCTCCAGCCACCTGCTCTCCGAGATGGCGCAGACCGCCGACCACCTGGTCGTGATCGGCCGCGGCGAGCTGATCTCCTACTCCAGCACGCAGGAGTTCATCGAGCGGGCCTCGGAGGCGACCGTCCGGGTGCGCAGCCCGCAGCTGGACCAGCTGCGCAGCCTGCTCACCTCGGCGGGGATGACCGTGCGCGAGGACGGCGCGGGCCAGGACGGCCCCGCGCTCGTGGTCGCCGGGGTCACCAGCGATGCCGTCGGCACGCTGGCCGGGCAGAACGCCATCACCCTCCTGGAGCTGGCGCCGCAGCGCGCCTCGCTGGAGGACGCCTTCATGCGGATGACCGGTGGCGCGGTCGAATACCACGGCAGCGGAGTCGACCAGGTGATGGGAGGTGCGCTCTGATGGGCGTGCTGGCAGCGGAACGGATCAAACTCACCTCGACCAGGTCGCCCTGGTGGTGCTCCGCGGTGATCGTGGCGCTCGGCCTCGGCCTCGCCGCGCTCTTCGCGCTCGTGGTGCGGACCTCGGCCGATGACCCGGAGGTCGGCATGCCCGCGCTCGACATCAGCACCGCGACCTCGGGCGTCACCGGCTTCGGGATCATGGTGCTGATGATCCTGGCGGCGCTCACCGTCACCAGCGAGTACCGCTTCGGCGTCATGCGGACCACCTTCCAGGCGGTGCCGAACCGGTACACCGTGCTGCTCACCAAGGCCGGGCTGGTCGGGCTGTACGGGGCGGCGCTGAGCACCCTGGTCGCGCTCGGCGCGGTCGCGGTGGCCAAGGTGGTCGGCGGTGCCGAGGCCACGGTCGCGCTGACCTTCGACGGCCAATGGCGGGCTATCTACGGAATCCCGATCTACGCCTTCCTCGCGGTGGTGCTCGCGGTCGGTGTCGGCGTGCTGGTTCGGCAGTCGGCCGCGGCGATCTCGCTGATCGTGCTCTGGTCGCTGCTGCTGGAGCCGCTGCTGAGTGCGTTCGGCAACTTCGGGCGTAATGTGGGACCCTTCCTGCCCTTCCAGAACATCAACCGGTTCCTGACCGTCACCGAGGTCGGCGGCAATTGGCACTGGGGCGTGTGGGGCAGCCTGCTCTACTTCATCGCGTTCGTCGCGGTGGTCTACGTCGCCGCCCTGGTGTACGCGGACCGCAGGGACGCCTGAACCGCGCATAATCGGTTACTCCCCGAATGGGAGCAACCTCCGAGCCACCCGAGCCCACGTCCCTCGCCGCTCGGGTGCGGCCGTGATCTCCCCGAGGTCGCGGCCCCGCATCGGCCACCACTGCCCGGTGGTCGTCGCCGCCGGCCCGGTGTGGCACCAGCCACACCGGGCCCGGTGCGTTCATCGCCGTTTTCCGCCGTCGCGCTGCCGTTTCCCGGATACCTGTGACCTTCGGCCCCGCTCTCCGCCGATGCCCTGCGATACCCTCGCACCGTGAGACCGACATCCGGCGGTGCCGATCCCGAGCCGGAGCCGGAGGCGGTTACCGACGCCTCCGCGTTCGGCCGCCGCGCGCGGCTGGCCGAGCTGATGCACTCCGCGAACCGGCGCCAGGAGATCATCGGCGCGCTGCGCCGGGCCAGGCACCGGCTGCCCGGCGATCCGGCGTTCGGGGATCCGCTCTCGGTCACCGGCCCCGGTGGCCCGCGCGCCGTCGCCCGCGCCGCCGACCGGCTCGTCGGCGACACCCCGAGCGCGGCCCGCGAGGTCGGCTTCGGCGCGCTGCAGGTGTGGCAGGCCATGCTGGAGCGGGTCGGCCGCGGCCGCGGCAGCGAAGAGGTCACGGTGCTCTTCACCGACCTGGTCGCCTTCTCCCGCTGGTCGCTCACCGCCGGTGACCAGGCCACGCTCGACCTGCTGCGCCGGGTCGCGCTGGCCATCGAGCCGCCGGTGGTGGAGCGCGGCGGCACCGTGGTGAAGCGGATGGGCGACGGGCTCATGGCCGTCTTCGACTCCCCCGACCACGCGCTCGCCGCCGCCGTCGCCATGAAGCGCGCGCTCGGCGCGGTCGACTTCGGCGACTACCGCCCGCGCATGCGGATGGGGCTGCACACCGGCTCGCCGCGCGAGATCGGCGGTGACTGGCTCGGCGTCGACGTCACCATCGCGGCCAGGGTGATGGAGGCGGGCGGCAACGGGAACACCATGCTCTCCGAGGCCACCCTGCGCGCGCTGCGACCGGAGACGCTGGAGTTGCTCGGCGGGCGGGTCAAGCCGTATCGCCGCGGCCTCTTCGCGGCGCCGCTCAGCGGGGTGCCGGAGGATCTGCGGCTCTTCGTGCTGAGCGTCGGTGAACCGGGTGCGCGGCCGGGCGCCGCGCCGAAGGTGTCGAAGGAGCGCAAGGGCGCGGAGCCGCGGCCGGGTAGGGGGCAGGACGCGCCGGAAGCGGGCAAGGCCGTCACCGGGAGCGAGGCGCGGGCGACGAACGGCAGGCGGTCGCGGAACGCCGCGGCGGGGGACGACCGCGCGACCCCGCCCGACGGCGCTGCCGCGCAGCGTGATCCCGCCGCGGCGGCGACCCCGCGGCGGCCGAGATCCGGCCGCAAGCGGGACCCCGCCGGGGACTAGGAGCCGACCGTCGTCTGCTGGTCCGCGGGCGGTGTGTACACCGCCGGGTCGAGCCGCAGCGTCTGGAAGGTGTTGTCCGAGCAAGTCACCCAGAGCTGGTCGCCGCGCCAGGTGGGCGGCGAGAAGCACAGGTCGGCGGATTGATCCCCGATGAGCTTGTCGCCGCGCACCCCGCCGAGCGCTTGCGCGGGATCGAAGACCCCGGCGGCCAGCGCCTGGGTGAGCGCGCCCGCGTTCAGCAGCGGAACCCCCGCGATCGAGAAGAGCGACTGCGGCGAGTTCGCCCCGGCCGGCTGCCCGATGCGCGCGGGCGGGTTGTAGTAGGCGATCTCCCGGACCGCGCCCGGGTCGCGGACGTCGAACACCCGGATCCCGGAGGCGAGCCACCCGCAGGCCAGCGCGGTCGGGTCGCGCGGCCGGTCGGCGGTGCAGTAGTGCGCGTCGTAGGCGAACAGCGAACCGCCGAAGCTGGAGCCGAGCGCGGTGTCCTGGTTGGACTGCAGGTTGATCTCGAGCTTGATCGAGTTGAGCTGCCGGGGCTGCGCCGGATCGGCGACGTCGAAGATCTTGACCCCGCCGGACCCGGCCTCGTCCACCACGAACAGGTGCGGTACCCCGCCGTAGGTGACCGGGACGGCGTGCTGGCTGGCGAACCCGTCGGTCCAGCTGGTGGCCGAGAGCGTCGGCACCCGCGGGTCGGGGTCGCGGCGCTGCACCGCGGAGGTGTCGAGCACGGTGAGCCCGCCGAAGTTGTTGGCGAGGTAGAGCCGGTCGCCGTCCGGGCTGAAGCCGATGCCGTGCACGGAGAGCCCCGGCATCCCCTGCCAGACGATCCGCGGCTGCGCCGGGTCGGTGAGGTCGACGGCGCTGAGCAGGCCGGGCGCGGTCCCCGACGACCAGTAGGTGCGGCCGTCGGGGGAGAAGCCGCCCTCGTGCGCGATGATCGGCAGCGGCTGGTCGACGGCGGTGCCCGGCCCCGGGTTGAGCAGCCGGGGGTGCGCGCAGTCGGTGAGGTCGTAGACCGAGAGCAGCCCGGCCCCGGTGAGCAGCGGGACCCCGGCACCGACCAGGAGCTTGCGCCCCTCGTGCACCTTGAGCGACTCCCAGGTGCCCGCCAGCATGGCCGGTTCGGTCAGGGTGGTGGTCGGCACCGGGTTCGCCGGATCGGAGACGTCGAGCACCTGCACGCCCGGGCTCGGTCCGGTGAGGCTGCCGGGGAAGAAGCTGCCGACGTAGACGCAGTGCTCGAAGGCGGCCGAGACGATGCCGCCGCCCGGCCCGTCGAAGCCGCCGATCCGGCTGATGTTGCACCGGTACCCGGCTGCGCTGCGCCCGCTCGCGCGATCCGCGGCGGGCACCTCGCCCTGCAGCCCGGTCTCCGGCGCCGAGCCGGGGCCGCAGGCCGCCGGGGCGGCCGCGACATCCGCGACCGTCGCGATGTGCCTGACCCCGGAGGGCGGCGGCTGCGCCGCCACCACCCCGACCGGCAGCAGGATCGCCCCCGCCAGCACCGCCGCGACCCTGCGACTTCGGCTCGTTCTCATGTTGCGCCCTCGATCCGAGACTCTGATTCTCGGAATGTTAGAACGATGTTTCCGATCAGTCGATGGAGCAGCCGGAGATCGGCTTGTCCGCGAGCCGGTCGATCAGGTACGCGATCACGCTGTTCGGGCTGAAACCGTCGATCAGCTCGGGGCCGAAGTGGTTCGGGATGGTGAAGCCCGGCAGGATCGGCGGCAGCTCGTTGGTCCGGAACTCGACGGTGCCGCCGAGGCCGCACCAGTCGTGCGCGAGCTGCTTGGCCTGGCCGTACGGCACGGTGTCGTCGTTGCGCCCGCTGGTGATCAGCACCGGCGCGTGCGGCTTCAGGTTGCCGACCTTCAGCTCGGCCAGCACCGGGGCGGCCTCCGGCATGTCGGCGAGGTGCACGCTCAGCGAGCGCCCGTCGACGGTGAGCGAGTTGGTGCGCAGGAACGGGTGCCGGAAGATCAGGTCGCCGATGCAGGTCTCGCCGAGCGTGGCGAGCATGTTCTGGCCCGCCGGGCTGCTCACCCGCACCAGCGCCCGCTCCAGGTCGGGGAAGCGGGCGAGCAT
This sequence comes from Nocardia asteroides, assembly GCF_021183625.1. Classification (NCBI taxonomy): domain Bacteria; kingdom Bacillati; phylum Actinomycetota; class Actinomycetes; order Mycobacteriales; family Nocardiaceae; genus Nocardia; species Nocardia asteroides. The sequence goes on along the minus strand of NZ_CP089214.1, from coordinate 3,493,602 downwards.
GCCGTTGATGGCGTAGCCGATGGCGCCGCCGATCAGCGCGCCGTCGATCTTGTCCAGGATGGCGGAGAGGTCGGCGGTCGGGCCGCCCGCCCAGGTGCCCTTGAGGTTCAGCTCCGGTGCGTACTCGGGCAGCAGCTCGTTGGCGGCCGCGGTGGCGCCGCCGCCCTGCGAGTAGCCCCAGAACACCAGCGGGGTCTCCGGGCCGACGCCGGCGAGGCTGTTGGCGGCGCGCGCGGCGTCGAGCACGGCGTGGCCCTGCTCGAACCGGTTGCCGTAGGTGTGCATGCCCGGGGTGCCGAGCCCGATGTAGTCCGGGATCACCACGTTCGCGCCGAGCCCGGCCCAGGCCGCCGACGAGGGCAGCTCCTGGTTGGCCGAGATGCTCGGCGACGGGTCCATGAAGGCGGTCAGCCCGGTGGAGAAGGCCACCGACATCGCGCAGCGATCGGCCTGCCCGGAGGTGCCGGGCGCGATCACCACGGTGGGGCGGGGTCCGGGGCCGAGCCACGGCCCGGCGGCGGCGATGTAGGTGCCGGTGGTGGCGACCGGTGAGCCGTCCTGCAGCGTGCTGGTGTACATGATCAGCTCGCCCTTGCCCGGCCAGCCCTGCTCGGTCGGCAGGGTGGCGAACAGCGACAGTGGCTGGGTCTTGATGACGGTCCCCGGCTGGGCCGGGACCTGCGCGGGCGGGACGTAGAAGGCGCTGACCGGCTCGGCCGTCGCCGGTGCCGCCACGGCCGCCGTGAGCCCGGCGGCGCAGGCGAGCGCGAGTGCCGCCGCCGTCATCCGGCCCTGCCACCGCGAGCGCCGCTGCTGTCGATCCATCCGAATTCTCCCTGGCCACCACCCCGGCCCCTTCGCCGGAATGTCGTCGATCACTCCGGGCCCGGTCGAGTGCGACCGGTCACGGAAGAGACCCAACTGGACAGTAACATGGTTATCGGCAAGTGAGCCCTCGCGGTGTCAGCTCGCCGGGATCGCCGAGGGGGAAGGTTTCCGCAGTTCATTGGCGCAATCGGTCAGTGCGCCTGGTGACCGCTCGGGGTCCCGGATCCAGCGGACCGGTCGGAATCCGCCGTTTCGCGATCCGATCGCAGTAACCCCGTTACCGTGGACGCGGCACGCTTTCGTCCGAGCGCGACGCCCCAGCCCCCAGTCCCGGTGCGTCGTCGCCCTTACCTCGTCGAGGCGAATCGCGCGCGCCTTCGTGCCGCGCGGTCGTGGTCGGGCGAGCTGCCGCCGGTGTGGCATCGAGAACGGATGGAACATGGCAGTACGATCCGCGGACCTGCCCGAACGTGGTTTCGGCACCTACTCACCGATCGAATGGCGGGCACACGCCCGCCGCTACGAACTGCGCTATCGATTAGTGGTCGTCGCGCCCGACGTAACCGAGGTGGTGCACCACCTCGGCGGCTGGCTCTTCGACATGCGGGCCTCCGGGTGGGAGGTGATCGTCCCCGTCTCCGACCCCGCCGCCGTCCGCCCGCTGGAGATCCTCGGCGCCGTCCCGCTCGACCTGGAGCACTGGCCCGCCGCCGCCGTCCGCGAGATCCGGCCCGACGTACTCGCCATCGCGGTCGACAGCTACCGCTCCGATCTGGTGCCGCCGCTCGGCGGTGGCCACTCGGAGACGGTGCTGTGGGGCGGGCTGCCGCCCGAGGAACTCGGGTACCGCATGCGCCCCGCCCGGCACCGGGTGAGCGTCGCGGGACGGGCCTTCAAGTCCTGCGCGGTGCGCGCGTCCGGTGCGCGGGTGTCGGGAGACGGTTGTACGGAGACGTTCTGGGCCGGTGCGGAGGTCACCGGCGCCCGGCGCTTGCTGGAGCTCGCCCCGGCGGGGTAGAAGCCGCCCGGCGCGGTCCGTGTGGTCACGGGCCGCGCCGCTGGCCGCTGGGTTGCGTCGAGAACCTCAGCTCTGCTCAGCGGAGGGTTCCGGAGTGCAGGCGAGCATGCCGAACCGGGTCGCCCACGGGTGGAAAGCGCCGGCTGCGGGCAGTTTCATCTCCGTGTCCAGAAGATCCTGATAGATCTGCTCGGTGGCTTCGCAGTCGATGTCTTCGAGAGTCTTGTGCGCCTCGGCGACGATCCACATCGTCGTGATGTAGGGCAGTTCACGCTGTCTGGCTTGGGTCCGGGCGTCGCCGTCATCGATCACGGCCACCATCGCCCGATGCTTGGCGCAGGCCAGGACCGCGCACTCGCCGAGGTGTTTGCGTGGTGGGTCCGACTTCTTGGACGGCATGTCGACCTTGATGAGAAGTTGGGTGTACTCCTCCGCGAGCGTCAGAATCCCCCGCTCGACCCAGGGGAAGCTCGCGATTGCCGGGATGTCGTACCCGCGGTCACGCCCGGCTTCCACCTCGGTCAGGACGGTGTCGGGAAGCAGGATGACTCCCTGCGGTGCCAGTCGCCGGAGGAGATCTTCACGGCCGGCTCGGCAGAAGTGGGTGAAGGTCGAGGTGTCCATCACCCAGCGGCCCTCGGTCGGTGCGGTCACAGGCTGGCGTAATCGGCGGCCGTTTCCTGACGCTGCGGTGGTAGGTCGTGCTCGTCGGCGAGCGTGCCCCGCAGAAGTTCCACTGCGCGCGCTGCGGTCATCTTCCGATCGACGTACGCGGCGACTATCGCGGCGGTCAGGCCGGGGGACACCGATGGGGGGCGAAGTTCGTCGGTATCGAGAACGATCGCCAGCTTTGCGAACTCGCCCGGCACCGGTATGCGCCCTTCCATGCCGCGATAGTCGTCTTCGGTGATCTCGCTGAGGTTCCGGAGGTGCAGAATCACGGCCGACCATGACATTCGGTACGTGCCGGCGACCCTGATCGCTCGGTCGCGCACGGAATCCCCGGGGTTGTCCCGCCGTAACTTGGCGACACCTGCTCGCGGGGCGAGAAGGTACGCGGCGAAGGAGTTGATCATCCGCTCGGCATCGCCGGCTGTCACATCGTAAGCGTCTCCGAACAGCCAGTGCCCGAGTTCGTGCGCCAGGGACATTCGGCGTCGCCCCGACTGGGCGTCGCCGTCGATGACGGCCGCACCACAGCCCTCCGCGACCTCGACGAGCGCGCCGTCCGCCCCACCGGCGCCGAGCGGCAGCGAGCACGAGTACAAACCGAAGACCTCAGCGACCCGCCCGAGTTCGCGCAGCGGATCCAGCCCTGCTCTGAGGTGTTTGCGTACTGCCCCCGCGACCTGCTCGCTTTCCGCGTGCGAGCGTGGGGTCGGCCAGGTCGGGCGATCCGCGGCTCGCTCGAGCACGCCTCTGCTCAGCAACGCCGCGACGTCGCCGGCGAATAGTTCGAGTTCGCGGTCCAGCCGAGCGGTGACCTCGTGGGTCGGCACCGTCTCGGAGCGTCGGCTGACCACCGCGGGCAACGGGTCGCGAACGAACCATGCCAGCGGAGTCTCGAGTACCGCGGCCAGGGATATGAGTTCGACCGCGGATACCTTCCGCTCGCCCTTCTCGATCCGGACGAGCGCGGTCCGCTCGATACCGGCGCGATTCGCGAGGTTGTCCTGCGTGAGTTCGAGGCTTGTCCGCGCGGCCGCGATGCGCGCGCCTAGAACCTTGCCGTCCATATGTGGGATTTTCCCACATGCCACGCCATCGAGCCAGCGTAGGCTTTGGCGACGCTTGGTATACGGAGGTGGCCGTCGTCGAACCGAGAGGGCACTACTGCCCCCAGACGAACGCCCCGACCCCCGCGAGCACCGCGCAAACCCCGAGCGAAACAGCCATCCACCGCGTGGTCTTCCACAGGGTGATCGCCCCGCCGAGCAGGAACCCGGCCAGCGCGAGAAGCAGAAGTACGGTGAGGTTGGAGGACACGCCCGCAGCCTACCCAACCCATTAACAAGCACGCGGGCTTGCTTTTTTATCGCCCCGGTGTGACCCTGTAACCGCTACGACGCTTGCACAGGAGGGCACCCGCGTGACCAGTCTCGCGGCCGACCCGGAGCTGCTCCGGATCGGCAACTGTTCCGGCTTCTACGGTGACCGCGCCGTCGCCATGCGGGAGATGCTCGAGGGCGGTGAACTCGACGTCCTCACCGGCGACTACCTGGCCGAGCTCACCATGCTCATCCTGGGCAGGGACCGGATGAAGGACCCCGCGCTCGGCTACGCCAAGACCTTCCTGCGCCAGGTCGAGGACTGCCTCGGCCTCGCCATGGACCGGCACGTGAAGCTGGTCGCCAACGCAGGCGGGCTGAACCCGGCCGGGCTCGCCGAGAAGCTGCGCGCGGTCGCGGAGCAGCTGGGCTTGCGGCCGAAGATCGCCTACGTCACCGGCGACGACCTGCTCGGCCGCGCCGCCGAGCTCGGCCTCGGCACCCCGCTCACCGCCAACGCCTACCTGGGCGCCCAGGGTATCGCCGAGTGCCTGGTGGCGGGCGCCGACATCGTGGTCACCGGCCGGGTCACCGACGCCGCGCTGGTGGCGGGCCCGGCGGCGGCGCACTTCGGCTGGGCCGACGACGACTACGACGCGCTGGCAGGCGCGGTGGTGGCCGGGCACGTCATCGAGTGCGGCACCCAGGCGACCGGGGGCAACTTCGCCTTCTTCACCGAGATCGCGGACCTGAGCCGCCCCGGCTTCCCGATCGCGGAGCTGCGCCGGGACGGGAGCAGCGTGATCACCAAGCACCCCGGGACCGGCGGCGCCGTCACCGTCGACACCGTCGCGGCGCAGCTCGTGTACGAGATCCAGGGCGCCCGCTACGCCGGGCCGGACGTCACCACCCGGCTGGACAGCATCCGGCTCAGCGCGGACGGCCGGGACCGGGTGCGGATCGACAACGTGCGCGGCGAGGCGCCGCCGCCGACCACCAAGGTCTCGCTGAACACCCTGGACGGCTTCCGCAACGAGATGACCTTCGTCCTCACCGGCCTGGAGATCGAGGCCAAGGCGGAGCTCACCAGGAAGCAGCTGGAGACCTGGCTGCCGGTCCGCCCGGCCGAGCTGGAGTGGTCGCTGGCCCGGCTGGACCGCCCGGACGCCGACACCGAGGAGCGCGCCTCCGCGCTGCTGCGCTGCGTGGTCCGTGACCCCGACCCGAACAAGGTCGGCCGCGCCTTCTCCGCCGTCGCGGTGGAGCTGGCGCTGGCGAGCTACCCCGGCTTCACGCTCACCTCGCCGCCCGGAAACGGCGCGCCCTACGGCGTCTTCACGCCGGGGTACGTGCCCGCCGACGCGGTCGGCCACACCGCGGTCCTGCCGGACGGCGCGGTGGTGCGGATCGGTGCCCCGAGAGCCACCCGCGACCTGCTCGAGCTCGCCGAACCCGAGCTGCCGGAGCCGCTCGAGGCAACCGACACCGAGACGCACCCGCTCGGCACCATCGCGCTGGCGCGCAGCGGCGACAAGGGCGGCAATGCCAATGTCGGCGTCTGGGTGCGCACCGACGAGCAGTGGCGCTGGCTGGCGCACACCCTCACCGTCGACGCGCTGCGCACCCTGCTCCCGGAGGCGGCGGAGCTGCCGATCACCAGGACCGTCCTGCCCAACCTGCGCGCGCTGAACTTCGTCATCCACGGCCTGCTCGGCAAGGGCGTCGCCTACCAGGCCCGATTCGACCCCCAGGCGAAGGGACTCGGCGAATGGCTGCGGTCCCGGCACGTCGAGATCCCCACGGAGCTGCTGTGAACAATCCCTGGTCCACCCCGGAGCGGCGCGAGCTGCGCGCCACCGTCCGCGGTTTCGTGGAGCGCGAGGTGCTCCCGTTCCTCGACGAGTGGGAGCGGGACGGCGAGATCCCGCGCGAGCTGCACAAGAAAGCGGGCGCGCTCGGGCTGCTCGGCATCCAGTTCCCCGAGGCGGTCGGCGGCGCGGGCGGCGACGGCATCGACGCCGCGCTGGTCTGCGAGGAGATGCACTACGCGGGCGGCTCCGGCGGGCTCTTCGCCTCGCTCTTCACCTGCGGCATCGCGGTGCCGCACCTGGCCGCGGCCGGCGACCCGGAGCAGCTCGAACGCTGGGTGCGGCCGACGCTGGCCGGTGAGCTGATCGGCTCGCTCGCCATCACCGAGCCGGGCGGCGGCTCCGACGTCGGGCACCTGACCACCACCGCGGTCAGGGACGGCGACCACTACGTCGTCAACGGTGCCAAGACCTACATCACCTCCGGCTGCCGCGCCGACTTCGTCGTCACCGCGGTGCGCACCGGCGGGCCGGGCGCGGGCGGCGTCTCGCTGCTGGTCGTGGAGAAGGGGACGCCCGGCTTCACGGTGAGCCGCAAGCTGGACAAGATGGGCTGGCGCGCCTCGGACACCGCCGAGCTCTCCTACGTGGACGTCCGGGTACCGGTCGGCAACCTGGTCGGCCGGGAGAACAGCGGCTTCGCGCAGATCGCGCAGGCCTTCGTGAGCGAGCGGGCCGGGCTGGCGGCCCAGGCCTACAGCCAGGCACAGCGCTGCCTCGACCTGACCCTGCGGTGGTGCCGCGACCGGGAGACCTTCGGCCGGCCGCTGATCAGCAGGCAGGCGGTGCAGAACACGCTGGCCGAGATGGCCCGCCGGACCGACGTCGCCCGGGTCTACACCCGGCACGTGGTCGAGCGGGCCGCGGCGGGCGAGACCGACCTGATCGCCGAGGTCTGCTTCGCCAAGAACACCGCCGTCGAGGCCGGCGAGTGGGTCGCCAACCAGGCCGTTCAGCTCTTCGGCGGGCTCGGCTACATGCGCGAGGCCGAGGTCGAGCGGCAGTACCGTGATATCCGCATCCTCGGTATCGGCGGAGGCACCACCGAGATCCTCACCGCACTGGCCGCGAAGCGATTGGGGTACCAGTCATGACCGTGCTGCGCAGCACCGTCGACACCGCCGCGCCGGAGTACGAGGCGGCCGCCGCGGCCATGAGCGAGAAGCTGCTCGAGGTCGGCGCGGAGTTCGCCAAGGCCGTCGCGGGCGGCGGGCCGGACAAGCTGGCCAGGCACCGCAGGCGCGGCAAGCTGACCGCCCGCGAGCGCATCGAGCTGCTCATCGACGAGGACTCGCCGTTCCTCGAGCTCTGCGCGCTGGCGGGCTGGGGCAGCGAGTTCCACGTGGGCGGCAGCACCGTCTGCGGGATCGGCGTGGTCGAGGGCGTCGAGTGCATGATCGTCGCCCCGGACCCGACCGTGCGCGGCGGCACCTCCAACCCCTGGACGCTGCGGAAGACGCTGCGCGTCAACGACATCGTGCGGGAGAACCGGCTGCCGGTGATCTCGCTGGTCGAGTCCGGCGGCGCGGACCTGCCGACGCAGAAGGAGGTCTTCGTCCCCGGCGGGCGCATGTTCCGCGACCTCACCCGCGCCTCCGCGGCAGGCATCCCCACCATCGCGCTGGTCTTCGGCAACTCGACGGCGGGCGGGGCGTACATCCCCGGCATGTCCGACCACGTGGTCATGATCAAGGAGCGCTCCAAGGTCTTCCTCGGCGGCCCGCCGCTGGTCAAGATGGCGACCGGCGAGGAGTCCGACGACGAATCGCTCGGCGGCGCGGATATGCACGCCAGGGTCTCCGGGCTCGCCGACTACTACGCGGTGGACGAGCAGGACGCCATCCGGATCGGCCGCGCCATCGTCCGGCGGCTGAACTGGCGCAAGCGGGGGCCCGCGCCGCGCGCCGCGGTGCTCGAACCGCTCTTCGACGCCGAAGAACTGCTCGGCATCGTCCCGCCCGACCTCAAGATCCCGTTCGACCCGCGCGAGGTGATCGCCCGGATCGTGGACGGCTCCGAATTCGACGAGTTCAAGCCGCTCTACGGCTCCAGCCTGGTCACCGGCTGGGCCGAGCTGCACGGCTACCCGGTCGGCATCCTGGCGAACGCGCGTGGCGTGCTCTTCTCCGAGGAGTCGCAGAAGGCGACCCAGTTCATCCAGCTGGCCAATCGGAGCAACACGCCGCTGCTGTTCCTGCACAACACCACCGGCTACATGGTCGGCAAGGAGTACGAGCAGAAGGGCATCATCAAGCACGGCTCGATGATGATCAACGCCGTCTCCAACTCGACGGTGCCGCACATCTCGCTGCTCATGGGCGCCTCCTACGGGGCCGGGCACTACGGCATGTGCGGGCGCGCCTACGACCCGCGCTTCGTCTTCGCCTGGCCGAGTGCGAAATCCGCGGTCATGGGCGGGGCGCAGCTGGCCGGGGTCATCTCCATCGTGGGCAGGGCCGCCGCCGAGGCGCGCGGGCAGGGCTTCGACGAGGAGGCCGATGCCGGGATGCGGGCCATGATCGAGGCGCAGATCGAGGCGGAGTCGCTGGCCATGTTCATGTCCGGGCGGCTCTACGACGACGGCGTGATCGACCCGCGCGATACCCGCACCGTGCTCGGCATGGCGCTCTCCGCCGTGCACACCGCACCGATCGAGGGCGCCGCGGGCTTCGGCGTCTTCCGGATGTAGGGGGCGAAATGATCAGGACCGTCCTGAGCGCCGTCGCGCGCACGATTGTGAGGTCGGCATGAGTGTCAGCAGCGTCCTGGTAGCGAATCGGGGCGAGATCGCGCGGCGGGTCTTCGCGACCTGCCGGAGGATGGGGCTCGGCACCGTCGCGGTGTACTCCGACGCGGACGCGGCCGCACCGCACGTGGCGGAGGCCGATGCCGCCGTGCGACTTCCGGGAAGCACCCCCGGTGAGACGTACCTGCGCGGCGACCTCATCATCGAGGCCGCGCTCGCCGCGGGCGCCGACGCGGTACACCCCGGCTACGGATTCCTCTCGGAGAACGCCGAATTCGCCCGCGCGGTCGAGCAGGCGGGCCTCACCTGGATCGGCCCGCCGGTCGAGTCGATCGAGCAGATGGGCTCCAAGGTCGCGGCCAAGAAGATGATGGACGCCGCCGGGGTCCCCGTGCTGGCCGAGCTGGACCCAGCGCAGGTCACCGCCGACATGCTGCCGGTGCTGATCAAGGCGTCGGCGGGCGGCGGCGGCCGCGGCATGCGCGTCGTCCGCGAGCTCGCCGAGCTGGAGCCGCAGCTGGCGGGCGCCCGCCGCGAGGCGCAGTCCGCCTTCGGCGACCCCACCGTCTTCTGCGAGCGCTACCTGGAGACCGGCAGGCACATCGAGGTGCAGGTGCTGGCCGACACGCACGGCACCGTGTGGGCGGTCGGCGAGCGCGAGTGCTCGATCCAGCGCAGGCACCAGAAGGTGATCGAGGAGGCACCGTCGCCGCTGGTCGAGCGGGTGGACGGGATGCGCGCGCGGCTCTTCGCGGCGGCCGTGCTCGCTGCCGAGGCGATCGGCTACACCGGCGCGGGCACCGTCGAGTTCCTCGCCGACGAGCGCGGCGACTTCTTCTTCCTGGAGATGAACACCCGGCTGCAGGTGGAGCACCCGGTCACCGAGTGCACCACCGGGCTGGACCTGGTCCGGTGGCAGCTGGAGATCGCCGACGGCGCCGCGCTGCCCGCGCGGCCGCCCGCCCAGGTCGGCCACTCGATCGAGGTCCGGCTCTACGCCGAGGACCCGGCGCAGGACTGGCAGCCGCAGAGCGGCACCGTGCACCGGATCGCGATCCCCGGCGTGCTCGCCGAGTTCGACCTGCCCGCCCGCTCCGGAATCCGGCTGGACACCGGCGTGGTCGACGGCTCGGTGGTCGGCGTGCACTACGACCCCATGCTGGCCAAGGTCATCTCGGTCGGCGAGACCCGCGCCGAGGCGGCCCGGCTGCTCGCGAACGCCCTGCAGCGCGCGCAGCTGCACGGCCTGGTGACCAACCGCGACCTGCTGGTCCGGGTGCTGCGGCACCCCGCCTTCCTGGCAGGCGACACCGACACCGCCTTCTTCGCCACGCACGGCCTCGCCGCGCTCGCGGCCCCGCTCACCGACGCCGACGGCACCGAGCTCTCCGCCGTCGCCGCCGCGCTCGCCGACGCCGCCGCCAATCGCGCGGCGGCGCGGGTGGTGCCCGGGCTGCCGAGCGGCTGGCGCAACCTGCCCTCGCAGTCGACGGTCAAGCGGTTCGAGGGCAGGGACGGCGCCGTGCACGAGATCGGCTACCTGGTCACCCGCGGGGTGATCGCGGTGGACGGCCACGACGGGCTGGAGGTGCTGGAAGCCGCCCCGGACCGGGTGGTGCTCGCGGTGCCCGGCGAACGCGGCCCGGTGCGCAGGCAGTTCGCCATCGCGAGATACGGCGACCTGGTCGCGGTGGACTCCCCGCTCGGCCCGGTGGCACTGCGCAAACTGCCGCGCTTCACCGACCCCGCCGACCTGGTCGCCACCGGCTCACTGCTCGCCCCCATGCCGGGCACCGTGATCCGGCTCGGCGCCGAGGTGGGTGCCGCCGTCACCGCGGGCACCCCGATTCTCTGGCTGGAGGCCATGAAGATGGAGCACACCATCGCGGCCCCGGCCGACGGCGTGCTCAGCGCCGTGCACGTCGGCGTCGGCGATCAGGTCGACGTCGGCACCGTCCTCGCGGTGGTCGACCCCGCGGAACACGAGGAGAACGCATGAGTTTCATCGAGACCGACGAGCAGAAGTCGCTGCGCAAGGCCGTCGCCGCGCTCGCGAGCAAGTACCCGTACCTGGACTACGTCCTGCCGAAGGCGCGCAACCACGAACCGCTGCGCGAACTCTGGGACGAGGCGGGCAAGCTCGGCTTCCTCGGCGTGAACCTGCCGGAGGAGTACGGCGGCGGCGGCGCGGGCATGTACGAGCTGGCGCTGGTGATGGAGGAGCTCGCCGCGCAGGGCGCCGGGCTGCTGCTCATGGTGGTCTCGCCCGCCATCTGCGGCACCATCATCACCCGGTACGGCACCGAGGAGCAGAAGCGGGAGTGGCTGACCAAGCTCGCCGACGGCTCGGCGACGATGGTCTTCGGCATCACCGAGCCGGACGCGGGCTCCAACTCGCACCAGATCACCACCACCGCCCGCAGGGACGGCGGCGACTGGATCCTGAACGGCCGCAAGGTCTACATCTCCGGCGTCGACCAGGCCGAGGCGGTGCTGATCGTCGCCCGCACCGAGGATCACAAGACCGGCAAGCTCAAGCCCGCGCTCTTCATCGTGCCCACCGACGCCCCCGGCTTCGAGAAGACGGCGCAGGAGATGGACATCATCGAGCCGGACACCCAGTTCACGCTCTTCCTCGACGACGTCCGGCTGCCCGCGACCGCGCTGGTCGGCAGCGAGGACGCCGCGCTCATGCAGCTCTTCGCCGGGCTCAACCCGGAGCGCATCATGGGCGCGGCCATGGCCGTCGGCATGGGCCGCTACGCGCTGGACCGGGCCGTCGCGTACGCCCGCGAGCGCACCGTGTGGAAGACCCCGATCGGCGCGCACCAGGGCATCGCGCACCCGCTGGCGCAGGCCAAGGTCGAGGTCGAGCTGGCCAAGCTGATGATGCAGAAGGCCGCCGTGCTCTACGACACCGGCGACGAGATGGGCGCCGCCGAGGCCGCCAACATGGCCAAGTACGCCGCGGGCGAGGCCAGCATCAAGGCGCTGGACCAGGCGGTGCAGACGCACGGCGGGGCCGGCCTCACCAAGGAGGTCGGGCTCGCCGCCATGCTGGCCGCGGCCAGGATCGCGCGGATCGCGCCGGTGAGCCGGGAGATGGTGCTCAACTTCGTCGCCCAGCACTCGCTTGGCCTGCCGAAGTCGTACTGATGGCCGAGCCGCTGGTGCGCTACGAGGTGGCCGCGGGTTTCGCCACGCTCACCCTCGACTCGCCGCACAACCGGAACGCGCTCTCCAGCAGGCTCGTCGCCGAGCTGCTCGCCGGGCTGGACGCCGCCGCCGCCGACGACGCCGTGCGCGGCATCGTGCTCGCGCACACCGGCAACACCTTCTGCGCCGGTGCGGATCTCAGCGAGGCGAGCGACGCCGATCCGGCTATCGCGGCGGATCAGCGCACCCGGAGCATGATCGGGGTGCTGCGCAGGCTGGTCGAGATCCCCAAGCCGGTGCTGGCCAGGATCGACGGCAATGTCCGGGCAGGCGGCATGGGCATCGTGGCAGGCTGCGACCTCGCGGTGGCTGGCCCGGGCAGCAGCTTCGCGCTCACCGAGGTGCGAATCGGGCTCGCGCCGTTCATGATCTCGCTGACCCTGCTACCCAGGCTGGACCAGCGCGCCGCGAGCCGGTACTACCTGACCGGCGAGAAATTCGGTCCGGAGGTCGCGGCGGCGATCGGATTGGTGACCGTTGCCGCCGAGGATCCCGGCGCCGAGATCGCCCGCTTGCGCGCCGAGCTGCGCAAGGGCGCACCGCAGGGCCTGGCCGAGGCGAAACGACTGGTCAACGCCGATATCCTGGCCGGTTTCGACCGCACCGCGGAGGAGCTCGCGGAGCGCTCGGCGAGCTTCTTCGGCACCGCCGAGGTGCGCGAGGGGATGACGGCCTTCCTGCAGCGCCGCCCGCCCTCCTGGGCAGAATGAGCACATGGTGACTCCGCACGAACCCAAGCAGGACCGCAGCCGCGCCACCCGGCAGCGGCTGCTCGAGGCGACCATCGACTGCCTGGCCGAATTCGGCTGGGCCGCGGCGACGGTCGCGGTGGTCGCGGAGCGCGCCGGGGTCTCCCGCGGGGCCGCCCAGCACCACTTCCCGACCCGCGAGGACCTGATCACCGCCGCGCTCGAGTACATGTTCGACGTGCGCAACGGCCAGGCGACGGAGGAGGCGGCGTCGCTCGCCGCCACCTCCGGCGTCGCGCGCACCGAGGCGGTGGTCTCCGGGCTGGTCGAGTCCTACACCAGCCCGCTCTTCAAAGCGGCGCTGCAGGTCTGGACGCACGCCGCCGCCGACCCGGCGCTCAGCCAGCGCATCGTCCCGCTGGAGGCCAAGTTCGGCCGGGTGTCGCACCGGCGCGCGGTCGAGGCGCTCGGCGTCGACGACTCCGACCCGGTGGCGCACCACCTGGTCCAGGCCACCCTGGATCTGGCCCGCGGGCTCGGGCTCGCCGACGTGCTCACCGACGATTCGGTGCGGCGGAAGCTGATCGTGCAGCAGTGGGCCGCCACCCTGCATACCGCGCTGCACGGCTGATCGGCAGTACCATGTGCTCCAGGTAACTCACCGATAGCTGAGCGCGAGGAGAGCGCATGTGCACACGGGCGTTGTGGACGGCTGGCGAGCAGGGCGTACTGGTCGGGCGGAATATGGACTGGCCCGAGGAGATGGACACCAACCTCTGGTCGCTGCCGCGGGGGGCCGTGCGGACCGGCCATGGCAGCGACCCGAATCCGCTGCGCTGGAAGGCAACCTACGGGAGCGTGGTGACCACCGTCTGGGATGGCGCGAGCACCGACGGCATCAACGAGCGTGGGCTCGCGGCGCATGTGCTCTGGCTGGCCGAGTCCGACTTCGGGGAGCGTGCTCCGGAGTTGCCGGCGCTCGCCGTCTCGCTCTGGCCGCAGCTCTTCCTCGACCGCTGCGCCACGGTCGCCGAATGCGTGCGGCTGCTGGACGAGGAGCCGATGCAGGTGATTCCGCTGGTCGAGCCGCGCTCGGGGCGGCTCGGCACCGTGCACCTCGCGCTGGACGACGCGAGCGGTGATTCGCTCGTCATCGAGCACCTGGACGGCAAGCCCCGGCTGCACCACGATCGCGCCTACACCGTGATGACCAACTCGCCGCCCTTCGATCAGCAGCTCGAGCTGCGCAACCGCTACGCCGGGTTCGGTGGCACCCAGCCGCTGCCGGGCACCACCGAGGCGGCCGACCGCTTCGTCCGGGCCGAGTACTACCTGGACCGGCTGCCCCCCGCCAGCACCCCCGGCCGCGGCTACGCCGCGCTGCTCAGCGTCATGCGCAATGCCGCGCAGCCGTTCGGCACGCCGGACCCGCAGCGCCCGTACATCGCGCCGACGATCTGGCGCACCCTCGCCGACCTCGGCCGCGGGGTGTACGCCTACGAGTCCTCGTTCAGCCCGGACATCATCTGGACCCGGCTCACGGAGCTCGATTTCGACGAGTGCCGGAAGCTGACCGTCGAACCGGGGCTGGTCGGTGACGTCACCGACCGGTATCGACCCGCCGCCGAGCCGCAGTGGGTACTGGCCTGATCAGCCCTCGGCCTCGGCCCAGTCCCACACCGGCTGCAGCGCCTCGCCGAGCCGCCGCCCCGCGGTCGGTGTGAGCCCGTAGCTGCCGCGCGTCCCGTGCTTCTCCACCAGCCCGGCGGCCTGCAGTTGCTGCAGCCGGGTGGAGAGCACGCTCGACGAGCAGTTCCCCATGCGTCTGCGCAGCTCGAGGAAGCCGAGCGGGCCCGGCTCCAGCTCCCAGAGCACGCGCAGCATCCAGCGCTGACCGAGCAGGTCGATGGCGGCCAGGATGGCGTCGTGGTTTGCGCTTCGCATTTCGAAGCACCATAGTTGCTTCGAAATCAGAAGCGGAGGTAGTGATGGCGAAGCGCGTGGTGCTGGTGACCGGGGCGTCCAGGGGGATCGGGGCGGAGACCGCCCGGCAACTCGGCCGCGCCGGTGCGCATGTGCTGGTGAACTACCGGGAGAAGCGGAAGCGCGCGGAGGGCGTGGTCGGCGAGATCCGCGCCGCGGGTGGGAGTGCGGCGGCCGAGTGCGCCGATCTCGCCGACCCGGCCGCCGTCGAGGCGCTGCTGGCGCGGGCCGGGCGGTTGGACGGGCTGGTGCTGAACGCCTCCGGCGGGATGGAGCGCGGGGCCGATCCGGGCTATGCCATGCGGTTGAACCGGGATGCGCAGGTTCACCTGGCGACCTCGGCGCTGCCGCTCATGCCGGCGGGGTCGCGGATCGTGTTCGTGACCAGTCACCAGGCGCACTTCGCGCGCGACGGGCACCCGCTGCCGGACGACTATGCGCCGGTGGCGGCGAGCAAGCGGGCCGGGGAGGACGCGCTGCGCGCGTTGATTCCCGCGTTCGCCGCGCGCGGGGTCGGGTTCACCGTGGTATCCGGCGACATGATCGACGGCACCATCATCGTGCGGCTCCTCGAACGCCGTGATCCGGACGCCGTCGCCACCCGGCGCTCCGGCGGGCCGCTGCCCACCGTCGAGGAGTTCGGCGCCGCCGTCGCGGACGCGGTGCACGCAGGCCACCCCGACGGGCACACCGTCTACATCGGCGGCGCCGACTACCTCAGTGGCTCCCGGCCAGGTTGAGGATCACCACCCCCGCCACCACCAGCGCCACCCCGGCCACCTTCGCCGCCGTGAGCGGCTCCTTCAGGAACAGGATCCCGATCCCGACGATCAGGATCGTGCCGACCCCCGACCACAGCGCGTACGCGATCCCCACCTGCATGTCCCTGGCGATGGCCTGGGCGAGCATCGCGAACGCGATCCCGTAGCCGGTCAGCACCGCCACCGTCGGCCACAGCCGGGAGAAGCCCTGGGTGCTGCCGAGGAGGCTGGTGGCGAAGACCTCGGCGAGGATCGCGCCTGCGAGGAAGAGGTAGGGGGTCACGGGCTCTCCTGGGGACGGATGTGGACGGTTGTGCAGGTCCATCGTCCGGGGGAGCCGCATCGGGGAGCCGCGCCGGGGTGTCGCTACTCGGCCGTGAGGTCGTAGAGGGTGACGCCGTCGACCTCGGTGGCGGTGAAGTTCTGCTCCACCCAGGTGGCGATCGCGGAGCTGGACGAGGTGCTCGAGCCGCCGGGGCCGCCGCGGCTACCGCCGATGAAGTAGTGGATCTTTCCGTCCCGGACGTACTCCTGGAACCGCTCCAGCGTGGGCGACGGGTCGCTGCCGTTGAAGCCGCCGATGGGCATGACCGGGAGTTCGGTGGCGAGCTGGAAGCCGGCGGCGCTGTTCGAGCCGACCGCTGCCGCGACCCAGGTGTAGGAGTCGGCGTCGCTCTCCAGGAGGGCGACGACCTGCTGGGTCGGGGCGGAGCTGCCGAGGAGGCCGCCCATCATGCCGCCGCCCGTGCGGGCGCCGTCGGTGCCGGTGGTGGCGGGGCCGCCGTTCACGCTCCCGCCCTGAGCGGTGCCGCCGGGGCCAGTGCCCGTCGCGCTGCCATCCGGAGCGGAGCCGGGTGCGGTTCCGCCCGGTATCGACCCATTGGGTCCGGTGCCCTGACCCGTTCCGCCGGGGAGGGTGGCCGGGCCCCCTCCACCATCGCGCCCGTCGCGCATTCCGCCCGGACCGCCCATGCCACGCCCGACATTCGGCCCGGCCGACGGAATCGAACCCGTGTGCGCGCTCCCGATCGTCTGCACGCTGTAGGCGACCGGCCCGGAAAGGGCGACGAAGGCGGCGATCAGGGCGGAGCCGACGGCGGCGCGGCGGGGGAGGGCGAAGAGCGCGAGGACGGTCGCGAGCGCACCGGCGACGAGCACCGCCCAGCGGAGCCAGGGGAGGAACTCCGCGCTGCGCGAGAGCAGCATCCAGGCGGTCGCGGTGGTGAGGGCGAGACCGAGCGCGGTCGCGAGGCGGACCCAGACACTGGAACGATTCCGCCAGGCGAGCACCGCCCCGATCCCGGCCAGCGCCGCGACCGCGGGCGCCAGCGCCACCGTGTAGTACTGGTGAAAAATCCCCGCCATGAAGCTGAACACCAACCCGGTGACCAGCAACCAGCTACCCCACAGCAGCAGCGAGGCCCGCTGCCGATCCCCGCGACCGGCCCTGCCGCGCAACCACACTCCGACGACGAGGGCTACCAGCGCAGCGGGAATGAGCCACGCGATCTGCCCACCCTGCGCCGCCTCGAACAGCCGCCCGATACCGGTACTGCCCCACATCCCGTTCCCCCCGGCGGGCAACTCCCCACCGCCGCCTCCGACACTCCCGGTCTCCTCCCCGTTCAACCGTCCGAGCCCGTTGTACCCGAGCGTCAGCTCCAGGATCGAATTCTGCTGCGACCCCCCGATCCACGGCCGCGAGTCCGCCGGCCACAGCTCGACGGCCAGCAGCCACCACCCCGCGGCGACAACCATGGCCGCACCCGCGGCGAAGAGCTGCGCCACCCGCTTGCCGAGCCGCGGCGGCCCCGCGAACAGATAGACGAGAGCCAACCCGGGCACCACCAGCAACACCTGCAACTGCTTCGCCAGGAACCCGAACCCGATCAGCGCACCGCACAGCACCAGCCACCGCGTCCGCCCGTCCTCGACCGCCCGCACGACGGCATACGCCGCCCCCGCCATCAGAAAGACGAGCAGCGCATCCGGATTGTTGAACCGGAACATGAGCACCGCCACCGGCGTCACCGCGAGCACCAGCCCGGCGAGCAACCCGGCCCCCGCCCCGAACGGCCTGCGCACCGCCGCGTACACCACCGTGACGGTGCCGACGCCGAGCAGCACCTGCGGCACCAGAATGCTCCAGCTGTGCAACCCGAACAGCCGCACCGAGAGCTCCATCAGCCACAGCGAGGCGGGCGGCTTGTCGACGGTGATCGAGTTGGCGGCGTCCGAGGAGCCGAAGAAGAACGCGGTCCAGGACTCCGAACCGGCCTGCACGGCCGCGGAGTAGAAGCTGTTGGCCCAGCCGTTGGCGTTGAGGTTGATCAGATAGGCGACGAGGGTGCCGAGCAGCAGTGCGCCCAGCGCGGGCCGCTCCCAACGAGATCGGCGAGCAGCAGCGGGTGGTGCCTCGGCGGCGGGCGGGGCGAGGGTGGCGGTCACCGGGTTCCTCCGGTGGTGCTCGGGCGGGCGCCGGCATTGCGGAACACCCAGCGCAGGCCGACGAACCTGCTCAGCGTCGCGAGCAGGTTGGCAGGCACGAGGACGAAGAGTTCGAGCGCGATCGGGGCGCCGGGCGCCCAGTGGTGCAGGGCGAAGAGCGAGCCGCTGGTCAGCGCGAGGCCGAGCGCGAAGATCAGCAACCCCTGGAACTGGTGCGCCGCCATGCCGGTCGAGCCGCGCACGCCGAAGGTCCAGGCGCGGTTGGCGGCGGTATTGCCGACCGCGGTGAGCAGCAGGGCGGCGAAGTTGGCGCCCTGCGGGCCGACGGCGGGTTGCAGCAGCAGGTAGAGCACCAGGTAGGCGGCGGTGCTGAGCACACCGATCACGGCGAACCGCACCAGCTGGCCGACCATGCCCAGCGGCACCCCCGGCACCAGCGGCTCGCGCCCGATGGCCAGGCGCAGCTCGTCGATCGGCAGCGCGCCGGAGGCGAGGCCGCGGCCGACCCGCCAGACGCCGAGCAGGTCCTTGCGGGCGGTGTCGACGATGTCGACCCGGGAGTCCGGGTCGTCGATCCAGTCCACCGGGACCTCGTGGATGCGCAGCCCGGCGCGCTCGGCGAGCACGAGCAGTTCGGTGTCGAAGAACCACTCGCCGTCCTCGACCAGGGGAAGCAGCCTGCGCGCGACCTCGGTGCGCATGGCCTTGAAGCCGCACTGGGCGTCGGAGAAGCGGGCGCGCAGCGAGGCGCGCAGGATCAGGTTGTAGCTGCGGGAGATGAACTCGCGCTTCGGGCCGCGCACCACCCGGGACGATCCGGCCAGGCGGGTGCCGATGGCCAGGTCGGAGTGGCCGGAGAGCAGCGGGGCCACCAGGGGGAGCAGGGCGTTCAGGTCGGTGGAGAGGTCGACGTCCAGGTAGGCGACCACGCGGGCGTCGGAGTTCTCCCACACCGTGCGCAGGGCGCGGCCGCGGCCCCTGCGGTCCAGGTGCACGACGCGGACGCCGTCCAGGTCGCCCGCGAGCGCCTCGGCCACCGCGAGCGTGGCGTCGGTGCTGGCGTTGTCGGCGATGGTGATGCGGGCCGGGAAGGGGAAGCCGGCGCGCAGGTGGGCGTGCAGGCGGCGGACGCAGCGGCCGAGGTCGGCCTCCTCGTTGTAGACGGGGACGACCACGTCCAGCACGGGTGGGTGCGCCGTGGTCACGCTTCGATCCGCCGGCAGCGCGACGGTCACGGTCTCGGTCATGGGTTCGAGACTCGCGGCCGCCGCTGCCACCGGGCTGGGCTGTGGCTGTGAGGTTCCTGCGAGCGCGCAGCCCCGCGGCGGGCGGGCGCCGCCGGTTAACGCAGGCGGCGGAGGTGCAGCACGCTGTCGGCGCGGGTGCCGGGCTGCCCCTCGGGGCCGGGGGCGTCGCGCTCGATCAGGTCGGCGGTGACCACGTGCCAGTCGTCGCCGAGCGCGAGACCATGCCGCACCTGCTCCAGGGTGGGGAACTCGTGCGCGAAGGGCGGCTCCGCCATCCAGCTGGGCCAGCCCTGGTGCGAGCCGATCACGAGGGCGCCGCCGACGGCGACCGCGGATGCCGCCCGGCGCAGGATGGCATCGCGCTCCCCCGGCCGCGCCGTCTGCGAGTGCAGGAACTGCGCGGAGACCAGGTCGAACTCTCCGGCGGGGAAGTCGGTGTGCAGGTCGTGCGCGGCCCAGGTGATGCGGTCCCCGACCCCGGCCGCGGCGGCGTGCCCGGCGGCGCGATCCAGCGCGACCTGCGAGACGTCGACCGCGGTCACCCGCCAGCCGAGCCCGGCCAGCCAGATGGCGTCGCCGCCCTCGCCGGAGCCGAGGTCGAGCGCGGTGCCCGGCGGCAGCGCACCGGCCTCGCGGACCAGGATCGGGTTCGGGTTGCCGCTCCAGACCTGGTCACGATCCCGGTAGAAGGTGTCCCAGTGCTCCCGGGTGGAAATCTCGGCGGGCGGGGCCGCGTGGTGATCGTGCATGGTCGCATGCTGCCGCCGCCCGCTCCGCTCCCGCCACTTTCCGTGCCGAACCGGCAAAAAAGTAGGCTGCGGGGATGACGCGCAGCATCCGGGTCGACGCCCGCACCGAACGCTGGCGGGCGCATCGGGTGCGCATGCGCGAGGAGTTCGTCGACGCGGCGATCCGCGCGCTGGACGCGCTCGGCCCCGGCGTCAGCATGGGCGATATCGCCCGCGAGGCGGGGGCGGCCAAGCCCAAGCTGTACCGGCACTTCGAGGACAAGACCGACCTCTACGACGCCGTCGTCGACCGGATGCGCGAGCTGCTCTGGACCAGGATCGCGGCAGGCGCCGACCTGACCGCCGACCCGGTCCGGGTGCTGATCGGCCGCGCCGTCACCGAGTACGTGCTCGTGGTCGACCAGCACCCGAATGTCTTCCGGTTCCTGCTGCACAGCCACTTCACCAGGAACGCGGGCGAATCCGAGCGCGCGCTGCGCTCGGCCCGGCGCTCCGCCCGCTGGGCGGCGGAGCTGGTCGCCGCCGTCGTCGGCGATCCAGGGATCGACGTCTCCGGGCTGGAGCTGGTGAACTACTCCGTGTTCGGGGCGGTCGCCTCGGCCACCGACTGGTGGTTGGGTGCCGATCGCGCCGAGCCCGCGCCCATGCCGGTCGAGCGGTTCGTGAGCTATCTCGGGACGATGGTCACGGCGCTGATCGAGGCGGGTTCGCGACTGCACGGGATCGTGCTGGATCTCGAGGCCGCTCTCGGCGGCGCCGTCGAACCCGGCTGAATCACGGTCGCCGGACCGCACCCGCGTGGCCGCGGCTCCGCACTGCGGCCGCCCCGCCGCCGGGCGACGCCCCGCCGCGCGGCGGCCCACCCGCCCGCCGTGGTGCCCCGCCGCGCGGCGGCCCACCCGCCCGCCGTGGGCGGGATCGGCCGCGCTCGTGCGGCCTATGCGCCGGGCGCGACTCCCAACCTCCAGAGCGGCGAAACCGGCCCGTGCCCGGCGCCGAGATCGTAGGCGGCTTCGAGGCAGCGCCGAGTCCACTCCTTGGCGAACTCCACCGCCTCCGGCACCGAATACCCGTGCGCGAGCGCGCAGGCGACCGCCGCCGCCAGCGTGTCCCCACCCCCGTGATCGTTCGCGGTCGGAATCCGCGCCGCGCTGAACTCGTGGAACCGCTCCCCGTCGAAGAGCAGATCCTTGCTGATCGCCGACGAGCGCAGATGCCCGCCCTTGACGATGGCCCACCGCGGCCCGAGCGCGTGCAGCGCCTCGGCGGCCGCGCGCGCGGTGGCATCGTCCACCACCGCTATGCCGGTGAGCAGCCGCACCTCGTCCAGGTTCGGGGTGACCAGCGTGGCGATCGGAATCAACGTGTGCCGCACGGCATCCAGCGCCTCGGCGTGCAGCAGCGGATCGCCGTGCATGGAGGCCGCGACCGGATCGACCACCAGCGGCACCGCCGCGTCCCGCCCGATCCCGACCTCGCGGCAGACCCCGGCCACCGCCTCGATGATCGCGGTGGAGGCGAGCATCCCGGTCTTGGCCGCCCCGACCCCGATATCGGCGACAACCGTGCGTACCTGCGCCGCCACCACGTCTGCCGGAATCTCGTGGAACCCGCTGACCCCGAGCGTGTTCTGCACCGTCACCGCGGCCACCGCCACGCAGGCGTGCACCCCGCAGAGCGCCATGGTGCGGGAATCGGCCTGGATCCCGGCGCCGCCGCCGGAGTCGGTGCCCGCGATGGTGAGAACGCGGACCGGGGTCTGCCCGTCCCCGGGCAAGGGCAGCAAGTGCATGTGCTCATCTTGCCTCGCCGCGCTCGGCGGGTCCGCGCCCCCTTCCGGCTCACGGAGACCGGCCACGCCCTTTCCTGGAGAGCGCCTAGGCGACGAACCACCCGCTGGGTGAGAGCTCCGCGCCCATCCGCGGCACGTACTGATCGAAGTACACCTTCGAGATCAGCTCCCGCCGCGACCGCACACCGGCCTTGTCGAAGACCGACTTCAGGTGGTCCTGCACCGTGTAGGTGGAGAGGTGCAGTGTCCCCGCGATCTCCTTCGTGTCGACGCCCTGCAGCACCAGCTGCACCACGTCGCGCTCGCGCGGCGAGAGGCCGTAGGCGGCGACCACGATGGCGACGATCTCCGGCGGGCGGGCCTCCTCGATCGTGATCACCACCTCGCCCTGCCTGCCGTCGCGGGTGGTCAGCGGGCCCGCGTGCAGCACGAGCCACATGCCGGAGCCGGTGCGCAGCCGGCAGCGCGGGGGCACCGTGGTCTCGCCGCGGCCGTAGCGGCGGGCCGCGCCGATCAGCGCGCCGATCGGGGAGAGCGGATCGCCGCCGTTCGCGCCCTGATCCAGGTCCGCGATGCGCTGCTCGGCGCCGAGGCTCATCTGCGCGATCTGGTCGTCCGCGCCGACGATCACCACGGCCGGTCCGGTGACGGTGGCCGACGGACGCGCCTCGGCCAGCTGGGCCAGCATGCCGGTGCGCACCCCGTGCGCGAAGGGCGCCGCCAGCGAGGCAAGGAAGTCGATCTCGGCGGCGTCGAACGGGGCGTCCTCGTCCCCGCGGAAGATCGCCATCGCGCCCCACACCTCGGTGCCGTCGCGGAAGGCGAGCCTGGCCTCGTCGGCGTAGCCGAAGCGCGGCTTCATGAAGCCGCTCATCCGGCCGGAGCGCTCCACCTCGCCGTCGGTCATCAGGTGCACGCCCGCCGCGGGCACCTCGGCGCGGGCCAGCGCGGTGAAGGCGGTCGGCTCGACCGTGCCGTACTCGATGAGCCCGAACTCCACGTCGTGGCTGTTGCGATTGTGCAGGTCACCGTATTTGCGGGCGCTGGTGAGCATGTGCGTCACCGGGTCCTGGGTGGCGATGCAGGCGCTCACCCACGGCACCGCCCGCGCCACCGAGGCGCTGGCCTCCGCCAGGAAGGTGTCCAGGTCGAGGCCGGCGCGCGCGACGACGTCCACATCCTGTCGAACGCGGGCGGCGGTGAGTCCTCTGGCCATGAAATCAGTCTGCGGTACCGCTCCGACCTGCGCCATCCCAGAACTCTGGGGACCGGCACCCACCAGAACCGACGGGTAGGTTTTCCCCGACGGCTCGGGATGTCGCGCGCCGCCTGCGGCTCGCAGAGTTGAGCGCATCGCACCGATCGAAAGGCCCGACCATGACCAGCACCCTCCCGATCGACTCGCTCCGCGGCAACGGCGAGCTGCACCTGCCCGGTGAGCCCGGGTACGACGCGGCCCGCACCCCGTGGAACCTCGCCGTCGACCTGCGGCCCGCCGCCGTCGCGCTGCCGCGCACCGTGGCGGAGGTGGCCGGGCTGGTCCGCGCGGCGGGCGCGGCCGGGCTGCGGGTGGCCCCGCAGAGCACCGGGCACGGCGCCAACCCGCTGGGCGAGCGGCCGCTCGACGACGTGCTGCTGCTCCGGCTCACCGAGTTCACCGGCGTCACCATCGACCCGGAGGCGCGGGTGGCGCGGGTGCTCGGCGGCACGCCGTGGCTGCCGGTGATCGAGGCCGCGGCCGCGCACGGCCTGACCGCGCTGCACGGCAGCGCCCCCGACGTCGGGGTGATCGGCTACCTGCTCGGCGGCGGGCTCTCCTTCTACGCCCGCAAGCACGGCGTCGCGGCCACCGCGGTGCGCGCGCTCGAGGTGGTGCTGCACGACGGCACGCTGGTGCGGGCGACCGCGACCGAGCACCCCGACCTGTTCTGGGCGCTGCGCGGCGGCGGCGGCAACTTCGGCGTGGTGGTGGCGGTCGAGTTCGACCTGCTGCCCTACGCCGACGTGTTCGCGGGCATGCTGCTCTGGGATCGCGCCCGCGCCGCCGAGGTGGTCACCGCCTACGCCGAGTGGAGCCGCACCGCGCCGGAGTCCGCGACCACCGCGCTGCGGATCATGAGCTTCCCGCCGCTGCCCGAGCTGCCGCCGTTCCTGGCCGGGCGCGACCTGGTGATCGTCGACGGCGCGATCCTGGCCGACGACGACGCGGCCGCCGCGGTCATCGCCCCGCTGCGCGCGCTCGCCCCTGAGATCGACACCTTCGCCCGCATCCCGGCCGCCCAGCTGCTCTTCACGCACATGGACCCGCCCGCCCCCACCCCGGTCGTCGGTGACCACAGCGTGCTCGGCCCGCTCGATGCCGCCGCCGTCGCGGCCTTCCTGGACCGGGTCGGCGACGGGGTCGACCACGGGCTGCTCTTCGCCGAGCTGCGGCAGCTCGGCGGCGCGCTCGGCAGGCCCGCCGTCGACGGCGGCGCGCTCGCGCACGTGCCCGGCGAGTTCGCCCTGCTCACGATGGCGGTCGCGCCGACCCCGCAGGCCGCGGTCGCGGGCCGGGCGGCGGCGTTCGGCGTGGTGCGGGCCATGTCGGCCTGGTCGCGGCCGAACCTCGTCCCGACCTTCGCGGAGCACCGGGTGGAGTCGGGCAGGCTGTACGACGGTGAGGACTGGGCCCGGCTCTGCCGGGTCAGGGACGCGGTCGCGCCGGGCGCAGCCTTCGTGGCGAACCACGCGCTCGGCTAGTCCGAGATCCCGACGGCCCGGTTCAGGTAGGTCTCGTCGGTGACCTGGTCCAGCAGGAACCCGGCGATATCGGCCCTGGAGATCTTCAGCGCCAGCCCCGCTGCCTCGGCCCCGAAACCGCGCTGGAAGGTGCCGGTGGCGGGGCCGTCGGTGAAGGCGCTCGGCCGGACCAGGGTCCAGCGCAGGTCGGTGGCCTCCCGGACGTACCGCTCCTGGAGCTGGTGGTCGGCGTAGGCGGGGCGCAGCAGCAGCCCGAACATGACGTACTTCCAGAGGAAATCCAGGTTCGCCCTGCTGTCGCCCGCCCCCAGCGTGGTCTGGCAGACCAGCCGCTCGACCCCGGTCCGGCGCATGGCCTCCATGACCGTGCGGGTGCCCTCCGCGCGGACGACGCCCTTGCGGCCGTTGCCGAGCGCGACGATCACCGCGTCCTGCCCGTCGACCGCGCGCCGCGCCGCCGCCACCTCGAGCACGTCGCCGGTGACCACCCGCAGGTTCGGGTGCGCGGTGCCGACGCCGGCCGCGTTCCTGGTGAAGGCGGTGATCTCGTGCCCGCGCTCCAGCCCCTGCTCGACCACCAGCCTGCCCACCGTCCCGGTCGCTCCGAAAATCGCGATTCGCATATCCTGCTCCCTCGTCCGATCCCGCTCGGAAGGGTTGAGCGGGAGGTGATTCCAGTACACCGGCGGACGCGCGGGCGGAACATGGCCCGGAGTCTCGGAAACATGCGCGGTGCTCCAGTAGCGTCGGCGGCACCAATCGCGTGAAGGGAGTGCCGCCGGTGAAGTGGACCCTCGAGGTCGTCGTCGTCCCGGTGTCCGATATCGACCGGGCCAAGCGTTTCTACTCCGAAGGGGTCGGTTTCGACATCGACCACGACACCACCGGGCAGGCGCCGGACGGCGCCGCGATCCGGATCGTGCAGCTCACCCCGCCCGGGTCGGGGTGCTCGATCGTGATCGGCAGCGGGGCGGTGCCGGAGATGGTTCCCGGCTCGCTCAAGGGGCTGCAGCTGGTGGTGCCGGATGTTCGCGCGGCGCACGCCGAGCTGCTGGAGCGCGGGGTCGCGGTCTCCGACGTCCAGGTGATCGGGGCGAACCCGCGCGAGGTGCCGGACCCGCTGGACAATGTCGGTTTCTTCTTCTTCGACGACCCGGATGGCAACAGCTGGGCGGTGCAGCAGATCTCCGCCCGCGGCAGCGGCAGCTAAGACACCGCCCGCGGTCAGCGGTACTCGGCGAAGAATTCGGCGATCTCGGCGGCGGCGAGCTCCGGCGCGGCGTGGTGCAGGTAGTGGGTGGGCACGTCGTGCACCCGCCAGGAGACGATCGCGGTGTGGTCGCGCTCGGCGAAGCGCCGGATGCCGTGGAAGTCGCCGACCGAGCCGGAGAGCGCGAGCGGAACCGTGGTCGGCTCGGCCTGCCGCGGTGCCTTCGCGTTCTCGTAGTACTGCCGGATGGCCGAGCCCGCGTTGCCGGAGAACCAGTGCAGCGCGAGGTGCGTGAGCACGAATTCGTCGTCCAGGTCGGGGCCGAGCAGCTGGCTGTTCCAGCCGGCCAGCCCGGCGGGTGAGTCCACGATGGCGTGCGCGAGGGTCTGCGGCTGCTGCGCGTGCAGGGTGTTGAAGCTCATCTTGTTCTCCGCGAACCAGGTGAGCGTGGCGAGCGCGGCCTGCTCGTCCTCGGTGAGGTCGGCGAACTCGGCCGGGTCGCCGGAGGGGAACGAGAACACCTGCGACACGTGCACCCCCGACACCGGCGCGATCCGCCCCAGCTCCGGCGCGATCTGCGCGCCGTGGTCGTTGCCGACGACGCCGAAGCGGTCGTAGCCGAGCCGCTTCATGAGCTCGGCGAGTGCCCGGGCGGTGCGCTGGTCGTTCCAGCCGGTCGAGGTGGTCGGGCCGGAGAAGGCGTAGCCGGGGAGGGACGGGATCACCAGGTCGTAGCCGGCCGCGGTGAGCGGGCCCGCGACGGCGAGGAACTCGGCGAAGGTGCCGGGCCAGCCGTGCAGCAGGAGCAGCGGGAAAGCGGTGTCCCTCCGCGACCTCAGGTGCAGGAAGTGGATGTCCTGGCCGTCGATTTCGGTGCTGAACTGCGGGTGCTCGTTGAGCTTCGCCTCCAGTGCGCGCCAGTCCAGTCGCTGCCACTGCTCGACCAGGTGGCGGACGCGGTCGGTGCTCACGCCGTAGGAGTCGCCGACATCGGGGAGCTGGTCGGCCCAGCGGGTGCGGGCCAGGCGGGTGTGCAGGTCGTCCAGGTCGGCCTGGGGGATCTCGATGCGGAAGGGGCGGTTCATCGGGTGCCTCATCTCTGGAACGGAATGGTTTGTTCCGTTCACACATTAGCGGAACGGATCATTCCGTTCAAGTGGTAATCTCGAGGGCATGGTCGAATCGCTTCCCGGGCGCAAGGCACAGGCCGCGCGCAATGACGGGCTCATCCTCGATGCCGCGCGGGCGGTGTTCCTCGCCGATCCCGGTGCGCCGATCTCGGCGGTCGCCGAGCGGGCCGGGGTGGGGATCAGCGCGCTGTACCGGCGCTACCCGAGCAAGGAGGTGCTGCTGCGCACGCTCTGCTACGAGGGGCTGCGGAAGTACTGCGCGCTCGGTTCGGCCGCGCTCGAGGTGCCCGACGGGTGGGCCGGGCTGGTGCGGTTTCTCGAGTCCGTGGTCGAGGCGGATGTGCACTCGCTGACCGTGCGGCTGGCCGGCGCCTTCGCGCCGGACGAATCGATACTGCCGGATGTGCGGCGGGCCGGGGAGATCGCCACGTCGCTGGTGCGGCGGGCGCACGAGAGCGGGCGGCTGCGCGCCGACGTCGAAGCGTCCGACCTGAGTTTGGTGCTGGAGGCGTGCTCCGCCGTCACGGTGCCGGACCCGGCGCGGACGGTCGAGTTACGCAGGCGCACATTGGCTCTACTCATCGCCGGGATGGAAGCCGGTGGGCCCGAGTTGCCCGGGCCGCCGCCCGCGCCGGGGGAGTTCGCCGGGCGCTGGGAGTACCGCGGGAAGCGGTGAGTGCCTCAGCGGCGGCCGAGGAGGAGGGTCTGGGTGCTGCGGCCGAGGGGGCCCTTCTCGTCGAAGAGGGCGGATTCGGCGAGGCCGATGCCGTGCCGCTGCGGGAGCGTGACGGCGTCCAGGCAGACCCATTCGCCCGCCGGGTGGCGGTGCAGGGTGACGGTGAGGTCGGTGTTGATGAAGAGGTAGGCGTTCCAGTCGAGGACGGCGCTGACCCCGTTGCCGGAGTCGGCGGCGGCAAGGGCGCGCTCCAGCGGGCTCGGGGTGGTGCCCGCGACGATCGGGTATTTGAGCCGGATCCAGCACACCGCGGGGCCCGGCGTCGCGAACGACCCGCTGGCGAAGCGGTATTCGATGCCGGTGTGGAAGCCGACCGCCTGGGTCGAGGGGAAGGGCTCCGGCTCCGGCGCCTGCTCGGGGCCGGGCCGGGAGCCCGTCGGCAGGAACTCGGCGGGCACGTCCAGCTCCGGCTCGGCCAGCTTGAACCGCCAGGCATTCGCTCGCAGCACCGGCCCGCGCTCCGACTCCAGCGTGGCCTCCAGCAGCTCGACACTGCGCCCCGGCCGCACCAGCCGCGCCTTCGCGGTGAGCGGCGCCAGCGGCACCGGCCCGAGAATCTCCACCGCCACCCGCCCGATCTGGAACCCCGGCTTCGGCTCGCACCGCTCCAGCACGTGCCCGAGCAGGGCCGACGGCGGCCCCGCGTGCTGCGCGTCCGGGGACCACGGGCCGCGGGTCAGCTCGGTCGAGTGGTAGCGCTGCTCGTCGTCCGGATCGGGCAGGTAGAAGGCGTCGGTCACGGCATCGTCCTCTCGCTGGGCGTCACCGCAGATTCTGCCCCGGCCGAATCTGCGAGCGCGCGCAGCCCATCTCGACGTGCGCCCTAGGATGGCCCGATGCGCGAGGTGGGGAGATCGGGCGTTCTGCAGGAGGCGTATCGGCGGGCGAAAGGGCCGGTGGCCTACCTGGACGAGTCGTATCAAACGGCCGACCCGGTGGTGGCTCCGACCTCGACGTTCTACATCTTCACGGCGGTGATCGTGCAGCGTAAGGAGATGGCGGAGCTGCGGGATGGGCTGTCGAAGATCGCCGACGACACCTTCTGGCACACGACCGAGGCGCTGCAGCACTCCCGGGGTCGAGAAAGAGCCGGAGACATGCTGGAGTTTCTCGCCGAGGGGCCCGAGACCTGCATCATTGCCTACCAGGTGCCGGTCGAAGCGGCCGACAACGACGGGGAGGCGGCCCGACGGGCCTGTTACCGGAGCCTCGCCATTGCGCTCGCGGGCGGCTGCGAGAGTGGCTGGGACCCGGTCGAGCTGCTGGTCCTCGAGGAGCGCAATCAGCACAACTTTCGCAAGCGGGACGAGCTCAATCACCGGGAACTGGTCTCGGCCGGGCTGGTGCCGCGGCAGACCCGCCTCCTGCAGACCTCCCCGAGCGTGGAACGACTGCTGTGGCTGCCGGACCTGGTCGCGTCGGCCTACCGGCGGCGCATCACCCACCGGGACGGAACCCACCGGCTGTTCGACCTGATCGCGGATCGGGTGCACTTCGTCGACCCGCTCGCCTGACCCGGAAAGAGAGCAGCCCCCGGCTGCCGTAGCTACACCGAGGGCCAGACCAGCTGTCGGGGCTCGAAGCCCAGAGGACCGGTTCCTTGCTCGCAGCCGATACTACACGGAATCGGTCTTCGTTATTCCGCTACGCGTCGCGCAGCATCCGGAACACCTGACCCCCGACGAAATCGCCGAGATCCTCCGGTGTCCAGTCGGCGGTGCCCGCCATCAGCGTCTGCACCGCGCCCTCGCCCGCGGCCAACCACTGGTCGACCAGGACCGGCAGCTTGCGGTCGGCGGCGGTGGTGCCCCAGCCGAGCATGGAGCCGCGCAGCAGCGCGGTGCAGCGGTTCACCGCGAGCCGCCTGCCCCGGCCGAACTCCGCGGAGATCACCGGGTCGGGGGTCTCGGCGAGGAAGCGCCATGACTCCGGGCGCGCGGCGGTGAGCTGCAGCAGCGTGCGGAAGCTGGTGACCACGGCGGTCTCGTCCGCGCCGAGGTCGCGGCCGGGGAGCGTGGAGAGCAGGTCGTGGATCAGGTAGTTCTCCTCGCGGCGGCGCAGCGCGTCGATCAGCTGCACCCGGTCCGCGAAGCAGGCGTAGACGACCGGGCGGGTGACCCGCATCCGGTCCGCGATGGATGCCATGGTGACGGCGGAGAGCCCCTCGGAGACCGCGAGGGTGAGGGCGGTGTCGAGCACCTGTGGCCGCCTGCGCTGCGGGCCGAGATGCTGTGCCCGCTGCCGCGGCCGGACGGCCGACTCACTACCCATGGCCGGTAACCCTAGCAGCGTGAACCCGTCACGTGGCGGAACAAGACCAGATGGATGGTTTTACCGGAAAACGCTCCTACCAGCGTTGATCCGTCTCAGTCGGTGAACTCCACGATCACCGGGGCATGATCGCTCGCGCCCTTGCCCTTGCGCTCCTGCCGGTCGACCACCGCGTCGGTGACCCCGGCCGCGAGCGCGGGGGAGGCCAGCACGAAATCGATCCGCATGCCCTCCTTCCTGGCGAAGCGCAGCTGGGTGTAGTCCCAGTAGGTGTAGACGCCCGGCCCGGGCGCGAAGGGCCGCATGACATCGGTGTACCCGGCGCCGACGATCGCGGCGAAGGCGTCCCGCTCCGGCCGCGAGGTGTGCGTTTTGTTCTCGAAGTACTCCGGGGACCACACGTCGTCGTCGGTCGGCGCGATATTCCAGTCGCCGACCAGCGCGATCTTCGCCGCCGGGTCGGCGCTCAGCCACCGCTCGCCGGTGCGCCGCAGCGCGTCGAGCCACTCCAGCTTGTAGCGGTAGTGCGGGTCGTCCAGCGCGCGGCCGTTCGGCACGTACAGGCTCCACACCCGGACCCCGCCGCAGGTCGCGCCGAGCGCCCGCGACTCCACCACCGGCGCCCCGAGCAGCGACTCCCCGGCATCCCTGTCGAACCCCGGCTGCCCGGGGAAGGCCGCCTCGACGTCGGCGAGCCCGATCCGGGAGGCGATGGCGACCCCGTTCCACTGGTTCACGCCCAGGTGCGCGACCTCGTATCCGGCCTCGTCGAACCGCTCGAAGGGGAACTGGTCGTCCCGGCACTTGGTCTCCTGGATGGCGAGGACGTCGACGTCGTTGCGGTCCAAGAAGCCGATCACCCGGTCGATCCGGGAGCGAATGGAGTTGACGTTCCAGGTGGCGATCCGCACGGGTGACCTTTCAGTTGTGCCGCGGGGCGGCGTACCGGTAGCGGTGGTGCTCGACGAACCCCATCTCCCGGAAGAGCCCGAGCCCGTCCGGGTTGTCCGCGGCCACCTGCACGTAGGCGTACCCCGCCCCGCGCTCGCGACCCCAGCGCAGCAGCTCCGCGCAGACCAGCGCGCCGAGGCCGTGCCGCCGGTGCTCGGTGGCGACCGCGACGCAGGAGAGCCCCACCCACACCCGCCCGTCCGGCGCGGTCGTGACGGCGCCGCGGGCCACCGCGATCGGCTGCGGGACGCCGAGCACGGCGAACCCGAGCGAACCGTCCCGGACGGCGTTGAGCACGTCCGGCGCGGGCCGCGGCGGCGGGGGAACGACCGGGTCCGGGATGCCGCCGCGGTACCGGTACAGCTCCAGCCAGGCCTGCGAGGGCGCGGGCGAGACCCGCACCATGGACGGCCCCTGCGGCAACACCATGGTCTCGATATCGATGCCGAGCACGACCGTCTCGTTCCAGGTGTGCCAGCCGGGCGGGGTCGCGGCCAGCCGGTCCGGCAGGCAGAGCTGCACCGGGAGGCCGTGCTCGGTGTACCAGGCGCCGATCCGGTAGAGCGTGTCCCGGCCGACGATCGCCGGACCGCTCGAATCACCGAGCGGCAGCGCGGAATTGGCGCGGTGCGTGTAGCCGTGGCCCGCGCGCAGCAGCCAGCCGTCCAGCCAGGTCTGCTGCACTCCCGGCCAGCCCGCCGCGCCCGCGTACTCCAGCGCCCTGATCTCCGAGGTGCGGATGGGCCGGGACGGAATCACCCGCAGCGCGACCACCTTGTCCGGCGCCACCTCGACCAGCGCGCCGTCCGCGGTGCGCACGGTCGGTGGCTCGACCGAGACCAGCTCGCCGAGCACGTCGGTGAGCGGCTGCGGGTACCCCTCGGGCAACCGGTACCGCATGACCACCCGGTCGCCGACGGCGGGCAGCCGCTCGGCCGTCGGCGGCTCGATGCTCATCAGTCGTGCCCGAACGGGTCGGGCACGGTACCCGGGAGCCAGCTCAGCCCCGGTGTGCCCCAGCCGTTCCGCTTGATCGCCTTCTTCGCGGCCCTGGCGTGCCTGCCGACCAGCACGTCCACGTAGAGGAAGCCGTCCAGGTGGCCGACCTCGTGCTGCAGCATCCTGGCGAAGAAGCCGGTGCCCTCCAGCTCGACCGGCTCGCCCTTCTCGTCGGTGCCGGTGACCTTCGCCCAGTCGGCGCGGCCGGTGGGGTACTGCTCGCCGGGGACGGAGAGGCAGCCCTCGTCGTCATCGTCCGGATCGGGCATGGTCTCGGGCAGCGCGGAGGTCTCCAGGATCGGGTTCACCACGGCGCCCCTGCGCCGCACGGTCGTGCCGTCGGCGGTCAGGTCCGGGCAGTCGTAGACGAAGAGCCGCTTGGCGACGCCGACCTGGTTGGCCGCGAGCCCGACGCCGTTCGCGGCGTCCAGGGTCTCGTACATGTCGGCGATCAGCGGCGCCAGCTCCTCCGGCGGCTCGGTGACCTTTTCGGTCGGGTTGTGCAGCACCGGGTCGCCGACGATCACGATCGGGAGGATTGCCATGCGGCAATTATTGCGGTTACCGGAAGGTAGAGAACACGCCGGGTGCTCGGCCGGAATCCGTCCGCACCCCGTGGTTCAATGATCCGGTCGGACCAGCACGTGGTGGGAACTCGGCCGAGGGAGCGAGATGGACGGCGCAGCTGCTCGGAATCCATCCGGCACCCCGGATGATGCCGACGAGCCGGTGCTGGAGGACGCGAGCGGCCTCTCCCGGCGCGATCAGGAGATCCTCGCCTTCGAGCGCCAGTGGTGGAAGTACGCGGGTGCCAAGGAGGAGGCGATCCGCGAACTGTTCGGTATGTCCCCCACCCGCTACTACCAGGTGCTGAACGCCGTCGTCGACCGGCCGGAGGCGCTCGCCGCCGACCCGATGCTGGTGAAGCGGCTGCGCAGGCTGCGCGCGAGCAGGCAGAAGGCAAGGGCCGCGCGGCGCCTCGGTTTTCAGGTCTGAGCCCGCAGTGCCGCGTGTCGGCGGCACCGGCCTCGAACGCCGGTCGGAGCGACTAGGGTCGAGCGGGTGAGCAACCCGAATCCCACCTCCGGCGGTCCGCCGCTGCGCGCGCTGGCGATGGTGTTGATCGCGCTGGCCATCGTGTTCGCCGGGCTGGGTGCGATGTCGCTGTCGGACTCCGATTCCAGCGCGGACGCTCCCGGCGCGGAGACGAGCACCGCCGCTCCGACGACCACCGCCCCCCGCGCGACGACGAGCGCCGCGGCGGCCACCAGCACCACCTCGACGGTGCCGGAGACCCCGACCGCGGTCGAGACCACCACCGCCGCGCCCCCGCCGCCTCCGCCCCCGCCCACCGCGCCGTCGGTGAACCGCGCGGTGCCGGTGCGGGTGCTGAACAACAGCCTGGTGGCCGGGCTGGCCGGGCGCACCGCGAGCGAGCTGGGCGCGAACGGCTGGAGCAATGTCGGGACCGGCAACTACGCGGGCGGCACGCTCCCCAAAACCACCGTCTTCTACGGCGATTCCCCCGCCGAGCAGGCGGCCGCCGAGGCCATCGCCGCGGAGATCGGCGCGGTCGCCGAACCGCGCTTCGCCGGAATCTCGGGCTCCGAGCCGGGTGTGATCGTCATCGTCACGGGTAACTGAGCGGCATAGACGCGGGTCACCCTGTCTCGATCCGGCTGCTCTCGCCGGGCACGACCGGGTCAGGCCCGGAGGCGGGAGCGGAGCGTAGCCACGGAGGGCCCCCGGCCGTGCCGCATCAGAACCTGGCAAGATCGTGCTCGGCACGAACCCCGTCCACATCCGTGAAGGAGTCACTCCGATGGCCTCGTCCCCGTCCCGTCGCCCGTCCTGGCGGATCGTGACCCCGGTACTCGCGATCGCGGCGTTCGGCCTGGCCGGCTGCTCCAACAGCCAGGAGTCGACCGATGTCACGGGGACCACCCCGCCGGTCTTCACCGCCTCCCCCGCCCCCGCGGGCGAGTCCGCGCACGGCGGCGGCGGCGAGCACTCCGGTTCGGAGTCGGGCGCGAGCGCCGATCTGAAGGACGCGTCGGGCCAGGCGGTCGGCACCGTCAGCTTCGCCGAGGTCGGCGGGCACCTGCAGGTCACCGTCGAGGCGCGCGGGCTGCGCCCCGGCTTCCACGGGCTGCACATCCACTCGGTCGGCAAGTGCGAGGCGAACTCGGTGGCCCCCACCGGCGGCCCCGCGGGCGACTTCCTCTCAGCGGGCGGGCACCTCCAGGTCGGCAGCGCGAACAGCCACCCGGCCAGCGGCGATCTGACGTCGCTGCAGGTGCGCGGCGACGGCACCGCCTCGCTGGTCACCACCTCCGACACCGTCACGCTCGCCGACATCAAGGACAAGGCGATCGTGGTGCACGCCGACGCCGACAACTTCGGCAACATCCCGAACCGGTACCAGCGCGCCGACGGCGTCGCCGGGCCGGACGAGGCCACCCTCGCCACCGGTGACGCGGGGGGCCGCGTCGCCTGTGGCGTCGTCCACTAGGGGGAGCGGTATGCCCGGGGCTGATCGCAGGGGCAGCGGAACGAGTGTCGAGTTCCACGGTTCGCCCCGGCCGACCATCGGCATCGAGTGGGAGATCGCGCTGGTCGACAAGGTGACCCGCGATCTCTCCAACACCGCCGCCGCGGTCTTCGACGAGGTCGGCGAGGTGCTCGCGCACGACGGCACCCCGCAGCTCTCGAAGGAGTTGCTGCGCAACACCGTCGAGCTGGTCACCGGGGTGCACGACACCGTCGGCGCCGCGCTGGACGACCTCACCGGCACCATGAACCTGCTGCGCCGGGCCGCCGACCCGCTCGGGGTCGACCTGTTCTGCGCGGGCACGCACCCGTTCGCGCAGTGGTCGGCGCAGCAGCTCACCCGCTCCGAGCACTACGACGAGCTGATCGAGCGTACCCAGTGGTGGGGCAGGCAGATGCTCATCTGGGGCGTGCACGTGCACGTGGGAGTGTCGCACCGGGAGAAGGTCTTCCCGATCCTGAACGCGATGCTTCCCTCCTACCCGCACCTGCTCGCGCTCTCCGCCTCCTCGCCCATGTGGTCCGGCTCGGACACCGGCTATGCCTCGAACCGGGCCCTCATGTTCCAGCAGCTGCCCACCGCCGGGCTGCCGTTCCAGTTCGAGAAGTGGTCGCAGTTCGAGGGGTTCGTGCACGACCAGTTCAAGACCGGGGTCTTCGAGCAGCTCGGCGGCATGCACTGGGACATCAGGCCGGCGCCGAAGTGGGGCACGATCGAGGTGCGGATCTGCGACGGCGTCTCCACCCACCGGGAGCTCGGCGCGCTGGCCGCGTTCATCCACTGCCTGATCGTCGACCTGGACGATCGGGTCGAGGCCGGTGAGACGCTGCCCACACTGCCGGTATGGCATGTGCAGGAGAACAAGTGGCGCGCGGCCAGGTACGGGCTGGACGCCATCGTCATCACCGACTCGGACAGCAACGAGCGGCTGGTCACCGACGACCTGGACGACCTGCTGAACCGGCTGGAGCCGACCGCCGCGAAGCTCGGCTGCGCCGACGAGCTGCGCGCGGTGGCCGAGATCCCGCGCGGCGGCGCCAACTACCAGCGGCAACGCCGGGTGGCGGCGGCCAGCCAGGGCGATCTGATCGCGGTGGTGGATTCGCTGGTGCGCGAGCTGAATCCCTGACGGAGACCTCCCGTTCAAGCACCGGGGACGGTGCTGTTCACACGCCGTTTACTATGGGCGGATGCTTGTGGAGGACCCTGTCCGGCGCAGCCGCCGGGCGCAGCTCTCGATCGTGCTCGTCGCGGCGGTCGGCCTGCTGCTGGCGGGGCTCCAGGCGGTAGCGCTGTGGCAGGGCTTCGAGGGGCCGCTGACCAGCCTCTGGAAAGACTTCGCCGGCACCCCGAAGTCGATGACGGTGCCCTGGGCCGGGCTGGTGCTCGCCCTGGTCGGGCTGCGCGTGCGGGACCGGTTCGTCGCGGCGGGCGCGGCGGTCGGCATCGATCTGATCGGCGCGGGCGCGCGGCTGCTCGCCGGTGACCCGCCGACCGTCGGCAACGGGCCGGTCTGGGTGCTCGCCGGGATCACCGTGCTCGCGCTGTGGCGCTGGAGCGGGCTGCGGCGCCGGACCGCGCTGCACGCGGTCGCGCTCGGCGCGCTGCTCATCCTGGCCACCAAGGTCGGCGACGTCTGGCTGCACGTCACCATCCTCGCGCACCCCGGGGTGCTCGACGAGTACGTCATGCTGGCCGACCACGCGCTCGGCGATCCGTCCTGGGTGGTCGGGCGGGTCGTCGAGGCGCTCGGGCCGGTGGTCTACGCGGTGCTGCACTGGGTCTACATCGAGCTGCCGCTGGCGGCGATCGTCGTCGCCGTGTGGCAGCTGCGCCGGGTGGTCTCGTCCGGGCGCTGGCCGGGGCACTACCTGGTGCGCACCTTCCTGGTGCTCGGGCTGGCCGGGCCGGTGGTGTACCTGATCTTCCCCGTGGTCGGGCCGATGTTCGCCTTCGGCGCGGACGGGAACGGGCTGCAGGTGGGGAACTACTGGCCGCAGTTCGTTCCGCCGATCGACCGCAGCCCGGGCGTGCTCCCGTTCGACCGGGTGACGCCGCGCAACTGCATGCCGTCCATGCACACGGCCTGGGCGCTCGCCGTCTTCCTGCACACCAGGCGGGGTATGGACGGCTCGCCCGCGCCGCGCTGGCTGCGCTGGGGCGGCACCTTCTGGCTCTGCGCGACGCTCACCGCGACGCTCGGCTTCGGGTACCACTACGGGGTCGACCTGGTCGCGGGCGCCGTGCTCTGCCTCGCCGTCGAGTCGGCGCTGCGCGATCCCGAGCGCGGGTACGGGTGGTTCCGCTGGCGCCTCGTGCTCTTCGGCGCCGCCGTCCTGCTGACGCTGCTGCTCGCCTACCGCTTCCTCGCGGTGCCGATGGCGGAGTACCCGGTCTTCGCCGGGACGGCGATCCTCGCCCTGCTCGCCGCCGTTGCCGCGGCGTTCCACGCGACCTGGTTCGCCGCGCCGAAGTCCGTCGTCCCCGAGCCCGCCATCCCCGAGCCCGCCCGCTGATCAGGCCCGCGAGCGGTCGCGCCTCCGGCCGGGCCGGAACTACTACATTTCTTCGTCGCCGAGCTCGTTGATCTGGAGCAACCCGTCCCGGTAGCGCTGCTCCCGGTAGGCGGTGCGCCCGATGAGGTGCGCGATCACCGGTGCGGTGAGCAGCACGAACAGCATCATCAGCACGAGCATCCAGGCGTTCACGTCACCGCGCACCTGGATGGCGGCGCCGAGCAGCACCAGCACCAGCCCGACCACCTGCGGCTTGGTCGCGGCGTGCATCCGGGCGAGGGTGTCCCGGAAGCGGACCAGCGCGATGGCCGCGGTCAGCGCCAGCGTGGAGCCGAAGAGGATGAGGACCGCGGAGACCCACTCCAGCGCGCTCACCGGTCGTCCCTGACCCGGAAGCGGGAGACCGCGGCCGACCCGAGGAACCCGACCAGCGCCAGCGCGACGATGGCGGGCACCACCGAGGTCTCCTTGCTCCAGGCCGCGTAGACCGCGAGCGCGGCCGCCGCGATGGCGGTGAGCGAGTCGAGCCCGACCACCCGGTCCAGCGTGCTCGGCCCGGTCAGCACCCGGAACAGCGTGAGCAGCGCGGCCACCGAGAGCAGCACCGCGGCGATACCGGCGACGACGGTCATGATTTCGCCTCCTCGGCGGAAGTTTCCGGCTCGGGCCGCCGCTCGAAGGACGAGACGAGCAGCCGCTCCAGCCTGCGGGTGGTGCGGTAGAACTGCTCGACCGCGGCCTCGCTCCCCACGTCCAGCACGTGCACGTAGACCACCCGGCGGTCCCGGTCGATCTCGAGCACCATGGTCCCCGGGATCAGGTTGAGCAGGTCGACGCAGAGCGCGAGCACCAGCTCGGACTGGATGTCCAGCCGCACCCGCAGCACCCCGGAGACCGGCTGCGACCCCGGCCGGATCCCGAGCCAGGCCACCTGCAGGCTGGAGTGCAGCGCGTAGTAGGTGCTCACCGCGACCAGCTCGGCGAAGGCGATCGGGTTGAACCGGCCGGTCACCGGCATGGCCGGCAGCGGGAGCACCACTACGATGACGATCCCGATCAGCAGCCCGGCGACCAGGTTGCCCAGCGTCAGCGTGCCCCAGAGCAGCGTGTAGACGAGCGCGAGCCAGAGCACGACGCCGACCCGGCCGAGGTTCTCCCGGCTCACCGGTACGCCTCCGGGTCGTCGCCGAGCACCGCGCTGACGTAGACGCCTGGGTTGTCCAGCTCGGCGGCGGCCCGGTCGGTGATGTCGAGGATCGGCCCGGCCAGCACGGTCAGCGCGAAGCCGACGAGGACCAGCGCCGCGGTCGCGCCGACCATGAGCGCGGGCATCCGGCCGGGGTCGGTGCGTTCGTCGTAGAGCACGTCGGTGGTCTCCTCCACCAGGTTCGCGGGGCGGGCCATCGCCAGGTGCCCCTCCGGCGCCTCGGAGCGCGGCCGCCAGAACGCCTTGCTCCAGACCAGCGCCACCACGTACAGCGTCAGCAGGCTGGTGGTCACCGCGCCGGCCACCAGGACCCAGGCCAGCCAGCCGCCGTCCGCGGCGCCCGCCTGCAGCAGCGCGACCTTCCCGATGAACCCCGAGAACGGCGGGATCCCGCCGAGGTTCAGCGCCGGGATCAGGAACAGCAACCCCAGCAGCGGGCTCGCTCCGGCGAGCCCGCCGAGCCTGCGCAGCGAGACCGACCCGGCCTGCCGCTCGATCAGCCCGACCACGAGGAAGAGCGCGGTCTGCACGAGGATGTGGTGCGCCACGTAGTACACCGCGCCGCCGAGCCCGGCCTCGCTGGCCAGCCCGATCCCGAAGAGCATGTAGCCGATATGGCTGACCAGGGTGAACGAGAGCAGCCGCCGGATGTCGCTCTGCGCGATGGCGCCGAAGATGCCGACCAGCATGGTCAGCAACCCGGCCACGAGCAGCAGGGTGTCGAAGCCGCTCTCCGGGAAGAAGAGCGCGTGCGTCCGGATGATGGCGTAGACACCGACCTTGGTGAGCAGTCCGGCGAAGACCGCGGTGACCGGCGCAGGCGCGGTCGGGTAGGAGTCCGGGAGCCAGTTGGAGAGCGGGAAGATCGCCGCCTTGATGCCGAACGCCACCAGCAGCATCGCGTACACCGCGTTGCGCACGCCCTCCGGCGCCGCCCCGATCCGCAGCGCCAGCTGGGCCAGGTTCAGCGTCCCGGTCGCCGCATAGGCCAGCGCGATGCCGACCAGGAAGATCAGCGAGCTGAGCATGGAGACCATGACGTAGGCGACGCCGGCGCGCACCCGCTCGGCGGTCGCGCCGACGGTGAGCAGCACGAAGGAGGCGGCGAGCAGGATCTCGAAGCCGACGAACAGGTTGAACAGGTCACCGGCGAGGAAGGTGGTGCCGACGCCCGCGGTCAGCACCAGGTAGGTGGGGCGGTAGATCGAGGTGGGCTGGCGCTCGTCGCCGTCCCTGATGTTCTGGCCCGCGCCGTAGACGGAGACGACGAGCAGCACGATCGAGGAGACCAGCATCATCACCGCGGAGAGCCGGTCCACCACCAGCGTGATGCCGATCGGGACGTCCCAGCCGCCCACCTGGACGGCGGTGGTGCCGTCGCGGTCGGCCAGGTAGAGCAGCGCCGCGCAGACGGCGACCACCGCGCTCAGCGCGATCAGCGTGACCAGGCTCTGCAGCCGCGGCCTGCGGCCGAAGATCAGCGTGATGGCGGCGGCGATCAGCGGGATGAGGACCGGAAGGGGAGCCAGTATGGACAGCAGGCTGGAATCTGGGCTCAATCCTCCGGGTCCTCTCGCTCGCGCCGCCCCGCGACGTCGGCGTCCTCGGGGTCGTCGGGCACGTCGTCGGTGGTGGTGAGCATCCGCGCGCGGTAGGCGAGGGCGAGCACGAAGGCGGTGAGCCCCATGGTGATGACGATGGCGGTGAGCACCATGGCCTGGGCCAGCGGGTCGGCCATGTCCTGGTCGGCCGCCTCCGCGTTGCGCAGCGGCGGGTTTCCGTCCGGGCCGCCGACGGTGAGGATCAGCAGGTTCACCGCGTTGCCGAAGAGGATCATGCCGAGCAGCATCTTGGAGACCGCGCGCTCCAGGATCAGGTAGACGCCGCAGGCCACCAGCACGCCGATGACGACGAGCAGGGTGAGGTTGGCGGTCACGCGTAGCCTCCCTTCGCGCCGACCGGCGTGTCCGTGTCGAGCTCGCTGTCCAGGCGCGCGCCGAGCGAGCGCAGCACGTCGAGGACCAGCCCGACCACGATCAGGTAGACGCCGAGGTCGAAGAAGAGCGCCGTCACCAGCTTGATCTCGCCGAAGAGCGGCAGCGTCACCTCGATGATCGCCGAGGAGAGCGGCGGCGCCCCGACCAGCAGCGAGGCCGCCGCGGTGCCGGCCGCGAGGATGAGCCCGGCGCCGAGCATGTGCCCGGCGTCCACCGGGAGCGCCTCGCCCAGCTCGTAGCGGCCACCCGCCAGGTAGCGCAGGGTGAGCGCGAGCCCGGCGGTGAGCCCGCCCGCGAAGCCGCCGCCCGGCGCGTTGTGCCCGGAGAAGAAGAAGTAGACCGAGAGCACCATGATCGTCGGGAACACCAGCCTGGTCGCGATCTGCAGGATCATCGACCGGTTCTCCCTGGAGATGAGGCGGCCCGCGGAGAGCCAGCCCACCCGGTCCGGGTCGTAGTCGGGGGCGTCCGCCGCGCGCGGGGCGCTGCCGAACCGGCGCACCCGGAAGACCAGCGATGCCACCCCGGTCGCGGCGACGACCAGCACCGAGATCTCGCCCAGGGTGTCCCAGGCGCGGATATCGACGAGCAGCACGTTCACCGCGTTCTTGCCGCCGCCGAGGGTGTAGGCGGCCTCCGGGATGAGCTGCCAGATCGGCGTCGCGCTGCGTGCCGCGACGGCCACCGCGCCGAGTACAGCGACCACCGAGCCGACCGCGATGCCGAGCACCGCCCTGCTGCCCTTCGAGGCGGCCAGCCTGCTCTCCTCGATCTCCGCCGGGAAGGCCCGGAGCA
Source organism: Nocardia asteroides (assembly GCF_021183625.1). NCBI lineage: Bacteria > Bacillati > Actinomycetota > Actinomycetes > Mycobacteriales > Nocardiaceae > Nocardia > Nocardia asteroides. The sequence goes on along the minus strand of NZ_CP089214.1, from coordinate 3,453,164 downwards.
CCAGCACGAACACCACCAGCAGCAGCGTCTCCACCAGGAACTGGGTGAGCGCGAGGTCGGGGGCGCCGTGCAGCGCGAAGATGACGCCGCAGCCGTAGCCGGTGACGCCGACGACGAGCACCGCGGCCAGCCGGTTCCGCGCCACCGTCGCCGCCAGCGCGGAGGCGATCATGACCAGCGCGATCACCAGCTGCATCGGGGTGTCCCAGAGCCGCATCCGGAATTCGCTCGGCCCGGCGATGGCCAGCGCGATCGCGGGCAGCAGCGTCATGGTGCCGAGGATGGTGGCCTGGTTCAGCGGCAGCGAGCCGCGCTGGGTCGCGGCGGTCATCCGCAGCGAGAGCCGGTCCATCTGCTTGAGCGTGGCGTCGTAGACCCGGTCGGCATTGCCGAGCCGCGGGTGCGCCGACTCGTGGATCCGGCCCCGCACCGCGAAGACCGCGAGCCCGCCCGCCACCACGACCACGGTGAGCAGCAGCGGCAGCGTGAAGCCGTGCCAGAGCGCCAGGTGCTCGGGGGCGGGGCCGGGCAGCGTGCGGGCGTAGGGCGCGAGCAGCGTGTCGACCCAGGGCGCGGCGAGCCCGGCGGCGAGCCCGGCCAGCGCGAGCAGCACCGGTGGAGCGAGGAAGGCGGGATCCGGGCCGTGCCAGCGCTTCAGGGGCTCGACGCCGTCCTTGTCGGCGAAGGCGCCCCAGACGAACCGGGCGCTGTAGGCCACGGTCAGCATCGAGCCGACCACGAAGACCGCCAGCAGCGCCACCCGCACCGGCCCGGCCAGCACCTCCGCGTGCTGCGCGGCGGCCAGCGCGCTCTCCTTGCCGACGAAGCCGAGCAGCGGCGGGATGCCCGCCATGCTCAGCGCGGCCAGCGCGGCCGCGCCGAAGAGCACCGGCTCGCGGCGGCCGAGCCCGGAGAGGCTGCCCAGCTCGCGGGTGCCCGCGCCGTGGTCGACGATGCCGACCACCATGAACAGGCAGGCCTTGAACAGCGCGTGCGCCACCACCATGGCGATGCCTGCCAGCGCGGCCTCCGGGGTGCCGATGCCGACCAGCATGACCAGGAAGCCGAGCTGGCTCACGGTGCCGAAGGCGAGCACCAGCTTGAGGTCGGTCACCTGCAGCGCGCGCCAGCCCGCCAGCACCATCGAGACCGCGCCGAGCGTCAGCACCAGCGGGTGCCAGACCGGCGACTCGGCGAAGGCGGGCGCGAGCCGCGCGATCAGGTAGACGCCCGCCTTCACCATGGCGGCCGCGTGCAGGTAGGCGCTCACCGGGGTCGGGGCGGCCATGGCGCCGGGGAGCCAGAAGTGCAGCGGCACGATGGCGGACTTGCTCAGCGCGCCGACCAGGATCAGCCCGACCGCGACGCTCGCCGCCACCCCGCTCGGCGCCCCGCCGTCCAGCAGGTCGGAGAGCAGGAAGCTGCCGGAGAGGTGGCCGAGCAGCACGATGCCGGTGAGCATGGTGAGCCCGCCCGCGCCGGTGACGAGCAGCGCCTGGATGGCCGCGCGCCTGCTCGCCGCCCGGTCCGCGTTGTGCCCGACCAGGAGGAACGACAGCACCGTCGTGATCTCCCAGAAGACGTAGAGCAGCAGCATGTTGTCGCTGGTCACGACGCCGAACATGGCGCCGGAGAAGCCGACGAGCTGGGCCGCGAAGGCGCCGAGCCGCGGTTCGTCGTCGTCGAAGTAGCGGGCGCAGTAGCAGAGGATGAGGGTGCCGATACCGAGCACCAGCACCGCCATCACGGCGGCGAGCGAATCGAATCGCAGGTCGATGTTCATCCCGATCGCGGGGGCCCACGCCACGCTGACCACCTGGGTGGTGCCCCAGTGGGCCACCACCCAGCCGAGGCAGGCGAGCGGGACCGCCGCGAGCGGATAGAAGGCTTTTCGACCCGCGATCCGGACGCACAGCGGGGCCACCACGGCGGCGAGGGCATGTGCGAGCAGGATTACGAGCAAACTACGCTCCGTCGTCTCGGGCGGGCGGTCGTCCGGGTCGATCCTACTTGGGCGGGTGGCCAGGACCGTTGCCGGTGCTGGGCGGAGCGGCGTTCGTCACTCCACCGGTCCTCCGGCAAGCTCCGGGCACACTCCGCGTCAGCCGCGGTTCTCCGCGTACCGGCGCAGCGCCTCCACCTGCTCCGGGTCGAGCGAGGGGCGCACCGCGGCGCGCGCGGCGGCGATGTCGGCGGCGGACACGTCGGCGGCGTCGATGTCCCGGCGCATGGCGGTGAGCGCGGCCTCGCGCAGCAGCGCGGCGCAGTCGGCGGCGGAGTAGCCGTCCAGCTCCTTCGCCAGCGCGGCCAGGTCGACGTCGGCGGCCAACGGCACTGGGCGGCCCGCGGTGCGCAGGATCGCCACCCGCGCCTCGGCGTCCGGCGGCGGGACGAAGACCAGCCGCTCCAGCCGCCCGGGGCGGAGCAGCGCGGGGTCGATCAGCTCCGGGCGGTTGGTGGCGCCGAGCACGACGACGTCGCGCAGCGGCTCGACCCCGTCGAGCTCGGTGAGCAGCGCGGCGACCACCCGGTCGCCGACCCCGGAGTCGCCGCTCTGGCCGCGGCGCGGGGCCAGCGCGTCCACCTCGTCCAGGAAGATCAGCGACGGCGCGGAGTCCCTGGCCCGCTGGAAGAGCTCGCGTACCGCGCGCTCCGACGCGCCGACCCACTTGTCCATCAGCTCGGCGCCCTTCACGGCGTGCACGCTGAGCTGCCCCGTGCTGGCGAGAGCGCGGACCAGGAAGGTCTTGCCGCAGCCGGGCGGGCCGTAGAGCAGCACGCCGCGCGGTGGCTCGATGCCGAGCCGGGCGAAGGAGTCGGGGTGGCGCAGCGGCCAGAGCACGGCCTCGGTGAGTGCCTGCTTGGTCTGCACCATGTCGCCGACGTCGTCCAGGCCGAGGCTGCCGATCGCCAGTTCCTCGCTACCGGAGCGGGAGAGTGGGCGGATCACCTCGAGCGCGCCTGCCAGGTCGGCCTGCAGCAGCCGCGGGTCGGTGTGTTCGCGGCCGGTGCGGGAGGCGGCGCGCAGCGCGGCCTCGCGGCAGAGCGCGGCCAGGTCGGAGACGACGAAACCGGGGGTGCGGGCGGCGATCTCGGCCAGCTGGAGCTCGCCGGTCGGCACCGCGCGGAGCAGGAAGTCGAGCAGCGCCTCGCGGACCGCGGCGGTGGGCAGCGGGAGCGCGATCTCGCGGTCGCAGAGGTCGGGGGCGCGCAGCCTGGCGTCGATCTCGCCCGGGTGCGCGGTGGTGGCGAGGAAGGCGACGCACGGGGTGGCGACGGCGGCGCGGAGCTGGTCCAGGATCAGCGTGGCGACCGGTTCGGCTGCGCTCGGTAGGAGTGCGTCGATATCGGTGACCAGCAGGATGCCGCCCTGCCCCGAGCTCACCTCGGCTACGGCGGTGGCCACCGTGCGCAGCCGGGTGCCGCTCTCCGTCGCGCCGACCGAGGGGCCGTCCAGCTCCGTGACCCGGCGCGGGGCGGCGACCGCCCTGGCCAGCGTGGCCTTCCCGACCCCGTGCGGGCCGGTGATCAGCACCCCGAGGTGCGGGGAGGCGCCAAGGGTGCGCAGCAGTTCCGGCTCGTCGATGGCGAGCGCGAGCCACTCGCCGAGTTTGGCGGACTGGCCCTGGACGCCGATCAGGTCGGCTGCGGCGGGGGCGGGTCTGCCCCTGGTCACCGTGGCGGGCAGCGGAATCCGGTCACCCCCGGCCGCAGTCGACATAGACTCCGGCCCGCCCGGCTGCGCCCCCGTCCCGAAGTTGCCGAGCTGTGGCCCTGTCCCGAAGTCGCTGGGCTGGGACCCTGTCCCGAAGTCGCTGGGCTGGGACCCTGTCCCGAAGTCGCCGGGCTGGGACCCCGTCCCGAAGTCGCCGGGCTGGGACCCCGTCCCGAAGTCGGCGGGCTGTGAGCTCGGCCCCGATCCGCTCGGCCGAGATCCCGCCGCCTCCGTCCCGGGGACGCCCGGTCGCAGCTCCGCGCCGGGCTCGCCCGGAAGGGCCGAGGTCACGACGCCCGGACCCCAGTCGACGGCCGAGTTGGGCTGCACGCTGACCGGGCCGGCCGGTTCGGTGCCGGTGACGGTGAGCAGCTCGGTGGTCCAGGCGATGCCGAAGGTCCTGGAGAGCGCCTGGGTGGTGGCGGCCGAGCTGATGTCGGGGCCGAGGTCGCGGGGGAGCAGCGAAACGGCGTCGCCCACCGTCACCACCTTGCCGAGCAGCGCCTGGCGCAGCGTGTTCGCCGGGATCGAGCGGGTGGCGTGCAGCGAGCCGCTGACCCGGATCTGCTTGGCCCCGAACACCGTCGCGGGCGCGATCACCACGGTGGCGTCCTCGCGCAGCCCCGCGTTGGAGAGCGTGACGTCGTCCAGCAGCGCGACTCCGGCCGGGGTGCCCGCCGGGGCCAGCCCGGCCACCGCCGCGGTGCGCCGGGAGCCGGTCAGCGCGATCCCGTCCCACTCCCGCAGCCCGAGCGCGGCGAGTGCCTCCGGATGCAGCCGAACCACCCCCCGCCTGGCATCGGCCGCGGAGGGGTTGAGACGGGCGGTCAGCGCAAGTTCGGCCACCGCCCCATTCTTACCCGCTGCGCGGGCATGGGCGCCGTGGCGAGGCGCCTGTCGGCGGCGAGCAGCCGCGCAGGCACGCGCTCGTGGGCGAGACGCTGCGCGCCGACGGCACCCGGGGGGTCCCTACTCGGCGACGAGCCCGGCGGCGGTCGCCACCGGCTCGTCGGCGACGCTGGGCGCGAGGCAGACCAGCTTCGCGGTGCCGAGCGCGACATTCGGGCTGCCGGTGAACGGGCTGTCCGGGTTCGCGGCGAGGATCAGCTCGATCACCGCCTTCTCCTGCTCGGTGTCGAGTTTTCGGAACTCGGCGCAGGTGATGTCGGCGCCCGACCCGCTCGGCGCCGCGGCGGGCGTCGTGCTCGGGGCCTCGCCGGGCGCGGCCGTCGCACTGCTCGGCGCGGCGCTGCTGGGCGCACCGGCCGTGGTGGTGCCGGCGGCGGCGCCGGTGCTCCCCTTGCGCAGCCCGTTGGCGTCGGTCGATTCATCCGATCCGCAACCGCTGACGACCAGGGCGAGCACACCGGCGGCGAGCACGGCGGCGGAGAGTCGCTGCATGATGGATCCCCCGTGGGTCGTTCGCGGCACCGGCGGCTCCGGCGCGTCGGCAGCACTGTACCGGGTGCCGCTCAGGCCGTCTGCTCGGCGGCCGCGGCCAGTGCGTCGACCACGCCGGGGATCCGGTCGGTCAGCTCGGCCAGGTCGGGCACCAGCTCCCGGCAGGCGATCACCCCGAAGTCGAGTTTGCCGTCGTAGGAGAGCGCGGTGATGTTCAGCCCGGAGCCGTGGAAGATCGGGCCGAAGGGGTACGAGCTGAGCAGCCGCACCCCGAGGAAGTACAGCGGCAGCGGCGGCCCGGCGACGTTGGAGACCACCAGGTTGTGCACCACCGGGTGGCGCTCCGCGAGCTCGAGCGAGGAGTACAGCCGCATGGCGACCCGGAAGGTGTTCGGCGGCGCGTACTGCGTCCAGTCCTGTAGGAAGTCGGGGCCGATGAGCTCCTCGTGCTCCTCCTTGGCGGCCCGGTTCGCCTCCGCCACCCGCTTCAGCCGCTGCACGGGGTCGGCGATATCGGTGCCGAGCAGGCAGAAGATCGAGGAGACCTTGTTGATCCCCCTGGTATGCCGCGACGACTCGTGCACCGACACCGGGATGGTCGCGATCAGCGACTTCTCCTCCGGCAGCTCGCCACGCTCGGCCAGGTAGTCGCGGAGCGCGCCGCCGACCACCGCGAGCACCACGTCGTTGATCTTCACCCCGAAGGCGTTCTTGATCCGCTTCACCGTGGCCAGCTCGACCTCGGTGAAGGCCACCGCGCGGTGCGGGGTGATGGCCCCGTTGAACGGGGTGCGCGGCGCGGTCAGCGGCAGCGCCATGCCGGAGCGGTTCCCGACGCGCCTGCGCACCATCCCGGCCAGCCTGCCGACGGTCTTCGGCACCATCCGCAGCACCCCGGCGCGGGCCGGGAAGCGCAGCGCCGCCTCGGCGAGCAGCCGCAGGTCGCTCGGCTCCGGCTCGCGACCGAGCGGCGCGGCCTGCTCCTCGTTCCCGCGCTTGCCCGGCTCGGCATCGCACAGCGCCATCAGCAGCTCGGAGCCGGTGACGCCGTCCACCGCGGCGTGGTGGTACTTGAGGATCACCGCGACCTTGTCGCCCTCGACCCCCTCGACCACCCGCACCTGCCAGAGCGGGTGGTTGCGGTCCATCGGCGTGCCCGCGATGTCGCCGACCAGCTCGGCCAGCTCCGCGCGGCCGCCCGGCGCGGGCAGGCCGTAGCGCCGGACGTGGTAGTCCAGGTCGTAATCGCCCGCCTCCACCCAGTACGGATAGTCCAGCTCCAGCGGCACCGCCCGCAGCTTCCGGCGCATCTGCGGGACGAAGGCCAGCCTGCGCCCGAGCTCGGCCTTGAAGGTGGCGAACGAGTAGCCGCCGCCGTCCGCGGCGGGGTCGAGCATAAGGAGTGCGCACACGTGCAGGTGCTGCGTCCCGGTCTCCAGATACAGGAAGCTGGCATCGAGTCCGGTGAGGCGTTCCATGTCGGGAGTGTAGTGGAACCTGTTGCAGGTGAGGGGCTATTCGGCCGCGCTGGGGCGCTCCAGCGGGATGCGAACCGTGAACACCGTCGAGCCCGGCTCGGACTGCACCTCGATGTCGCCGTGGTGCTTGTTCACCACGATCCGGAAGCTGATGTCGAGGCCGAGCCCGGTGCCGTCGCCGACCGGTTTGGTGGTGAAGAACGGCTCGAAGATGCGGCGCCGGATGTCGGCCGGGATGCCGGGGCCGGTGTCGCCGATCGACACCGCGAGGCACTCGCCGTCCCGGTAGGTGCGGATGGTGAGCGTGCCGGAGCCGGCCATGGCGTAGACCGCGTTGTCGATCAGGTTGGTCCACACCTGGTTCAGCTCGGCCGCGTAGCACGGAATCGGCGGCAGCGTGCGGTCGTACTCCTTGACCAGCGCGATGCCATCGCCGAGCTTGCGGTTCAGCATCACCAGGGTGCTGTCGAGCAGCTCGTGCACGTCGACCACCTGGAACGGGGCCCGGTCCATCTGCGAGTACTGCTTGGCCGCGCCGACCAGGGTGGAGATCCGCGCGGTGGAGTCGGCGATCTCGTTCATCAGCAGCTCGGTCTCGATGGTGTAGTTCAGCCACCGGATCGCGCCCTCGAAGACCTGCTCGGTGCAGCCCTCGAGGGTGCCCGCCACCCGCTCCAGCCAGTCGATGTCGATGCCGGCCTGGACGAAGTTGGGCGCCAGGCTCCAGCCGTCGGCGATCTCGTGCTCCTCGAACCAGTCGCCGATGGCGTCCTCGCGGTCCGCGGCCTCCAGCGGGGTGAGCTCGGGCGCCTTCGCCACCAGCTCGGCCGCGTCCTCCTGCAGCCGGACCAGGGTGAGCAGCACCTCGGGGGTGAACTTGCCCTGCGCCATCATGCCGAGCTTGTGCCGCATCCCGGCGACCCGCTCGCGCAGCCCGGAGGTGGCGCGCACGGCGGCGGCGGCGGGGTTGTTCAGCTCGTGCGTGAGCCCGGCGGAGAGCGAGCCGAGCGCGAGCAGCCGCTCCCGCTCGGCCACCCGCTCGTGCTTGTCCCGGTTCCCGAAGAAGGCGCCCTCCAGCAGGTGCACCGCCATCGGGAACCACTCGCGCATCATGGCCGAGAAGGTCGCGGCGTCCAGCACGAAGAAGCGCGAGGGCCGGGTGAGGTACATGGTCGAGACGTAGCTCTGGTCCGCCCGGTCGCCCAGGTACGCGGTCCAGGCGCCGACGTAGGAGCCGCGGTGGTCGGTGCGGGTCAGCTCGATCTCGGTGCCCGCGGAGAGCTTGGTGAGCCGCAGCTCGCCGTCCATGAGCACGTAGAAGCAGGTGGCCGGCTCGCCCTCGCGGAAGGCGATGCCGGGCTCGAGCTGCTCGATCCGCCCGTCCCGGCACAGCCAGGCCAGCTGCTCGTCGTCCAGCCGCTCGAACAGGAAGAGCTCACGCAACTCCGCCGGATCGCAGACAAGCTCGCTCACGATGAATCCTTCCGATCAGGCGAGATAACGGTGCACGAACATGACGGCCATGGCCCCCTCGCCGACGGCGGAGGCCACCCGCTTCGCCGACTCCGCGTGCACGTCACCGGCGACGAAGACGCCGGGCACGCTGGTCTCCAGGTGGTGCGGGGCGCGGGAAATGTCCCAGCCCGCCGGACGGCCGCCATCGGGGGTGAGGTCCGGCCCGGCCAGCACGAACCCGGCCGGGTCGCGGGCGATCGTGCCGTCCAGCCAGTCGGTCTGCGGCGCGGCGCCGATGAAGAGGAAGAGCCGCTCGGTCTCGGCCTTCTCCTCGCGCCCGGTCTCGTTGTCGCGCAGCACGATGCCGCGCAGGTGGTCGTCGCCGTCGGCCGCGATCACCTCGGTGCAGGTGTGCACCTCGATGTTCTCGATGCCCGCGATCTGCTGGACCAGGTAGTGCGACATGGACTTGTCCAGCGAGTCGGCCCGCACCACCAGGTGCACCCGCCCGGCATTGCGGGAGAGGAAGACCGCGGCCTGCCCGGCCGAGTTGGCGCCGCCGACGATGTAGACCTCGTGGCCCGCGCACTCCGCCGCCTCGGTCATGGCCGAGCCGTAGTAGACGCCGCGGCCGGTGAACTCGTCCACCCCGCGCGCCGGGTGCCTGCGGTAGTCGACGCCGGTCGCGATGATCACGGTGTGCGCGCAGAGCCGCCCGCCGTCGGCGAAGCGAACGGTGCGCGCCGAGCCGTTCACCTCCAGCCCGACCACTTCGCGGGTGGTCACCAGCTCCGCGCCGAACTTCCCGGCCTGGCGCCTGGCCCGGTCGGCCAGCTGGCCGCCGGAGACGCCGTCCGGGAAGCCGAGGTAGTTCTCGATCCGCGAGCTCTGCCCGGCCTGGCCGCCGGTAGCGGTGCGCTCGACCAGCACCGTGCGCAGCCCCTCGGAGGCGCCGTACACCGCGGCGCCGAGCCCGGCCGGGCCGCCGCCGACCACGATCAGGTCGTAGAACTCGCCCGCGGGCGTGGTGTTCAGCCCGACCCGCTCGGCCAGCTCGCCATCGGTCGGCTGCACCAGCGGCTCGCCCTCGGCGGTGATCACCACCGGACAGCAGCTGATGTCCTTGCCCGCCGCGGCGAGCAGCTTCGCGCCCTCCGGCTCGTCCGCCGGGTACCAGCGGTACGGCAGCTGGTTGCGGGCCAGGAACTCGCGCACCTGCGAGCAGGCAGGCGACCAGCGGGTGCCGATCACCTTGGTGCCGTGCACCGGGCGCTGCTCGTCGCCGCGCCACGCCTCGAGCAGGCCGTCCAGCACCGGGTAGAGCTTCTCCTCCGGCGGGTCCCACGGCTTGAGCAGGTAGTGGTCGAGGTCGACCACGTTGATGGCGTTGATCGCGGCGGTGGTGTCGGCGTAGGCGGTGAGCAGCACCCGGCGCGCGAAGGGGTGCAGGTCCATGGCCTGCTCCAGGAACTCGATGCCGTCCATGCCGGGCATCCGGAAGTCGGCGATGAGCACCGCGACCTGCTGGCCGCGCAGCTTCACCTCGCGCAGCGCCTCCAGCGCGGACGGCCCGGACTCGGCCCGCAGGATCCGGTACTCGGCGCCGTAGCGGCGGCGCAGATCGCGCACGACCGCGCGGGAGACGCCAGGATCGTCGTCGACGCTGAGAATGAGCGGTTTATCGGCGGCGGGGGAAGTCACCCATCGAGTATGCGCGCAGGGAACCGACCTGTCGCATTGCTCTGCCCAGGGCGAACAGCGGAAGATCGCCCGACTAGAATTGGTGTGTCCCGCAGTACCGCGAACAGGAGGCAACGTTGCCGAAGTGGGTACCGAAGAATCTGGAAGCGACCGTCGACATCATCGCCCCGCCGGAGCGCGTGTGGGCCGTGGTGGCCGATCCCAAGCGGATTCCCGAGTTCAGCCCGCAGTGCGTGCGGATGCAGCCGCTCGGCGCGCTGAAGCGGGGCACCTGGACCGTCAACCTGAACCGGGACGGCTGGAAGTACTGGCCGACCACCTCCCGCATCGTGGCCTTCGAGCCGAACCGGGAGTTCGCCTTCAAGGTCACCGAGAACCGCAGCACCTGGCGTTTCACCCTGGAGCCCACCGCGAACGGCACCCGGCTCACCCAGACCAGGGACGTCTCCGACGGCACGACGGCCTTCTCCAGGAACGCCATCAACGCGGTGCTCGGCGGCGAGGAGTCGTTCGAGGTCAAGCTGGTCGACGGGATGCGTCAGACGCTCGCGGGCATCAAGGCGGCGGTCGAGACGCCCGGCTGACCCGCACCGCGGCCCGGACGCGCGGTCCGGGCCGCGGCGCGGCGATCAGACCCAGTTCGGCAGCCGGACCACCTGGGCGGCGTAGGACAGTCCGGCGCCGAAGGCGATGAGCAGCGCGGTGTCGCCCGGCTTGGACTGCCCGGTGCGCAGCAGCTGCTCCATGGCCAGCGGGATCGAGGCGGCCGAGGTGTTGCCGGTCTCCTCGATGTCGTTGGCGAGCGCGCAGTTCTCCGGCAGCTTGAGCACCCTGGCCATGATCTCGATGATCCGGCCGTTGGCCTGGTGCGGGATCATCGCGTCCAGGTCGTCGGTGGCGAGCCCGGCGCGGTCGATGGCGTCCCGGCAGACCTTCTCCAGCGAGTGCGCGGCCCAGCGGAAGACCGCGGTGCCCTCCATCGTCAGGTAGGGGCGGACCGCGTCCAGCCCCTTCTCCTCGATCTCGGCGAAGAACTCCAGCCAGTCCTTGTCCTGCCGGATGGCGTGGCTCTGGGTGCCGTCCGAGCCCCACACCGTCGGGCCGATGCCCTGGTCTTCGGCCGGGCCGACGATCACCGCGCCCGCGCCGTCGGCGAAGAGGAACGCGGTGGAGCGGTCGTTCTTGTTGATGGTGTCGGTCAGCTTCTCCACGCCGATCACCAGCACGTGCCCCGCGGTGCCCGACCGCACCAGGTCCGAGGCGAGCGCGAGCGCGTGACAGAAGCCGGCGCAGCCCGCCGAGATGTCGAAGGCGGCGGCGCCGTTCATCCCGAGCTCGGTGGCGATCTGCGGCGCGGCGGCTGGGGTGAGCAGGAGGTGCGTCGAAGTCGCGACGATGACGGTGTCCACCTGGTCGACCGCGACCCCCGCCGACTCCAGCGCGCCCTCGGCGGCGGCGACGCTCATGCTCCGCACCGTCTCGGTGTCGTCGGCGAAGCGGCGGGTCCGGATGCCGGAGCGGGTGCGGATCCATTCGTCGCTGGAGTCGATCGCCCCCGCGACCTCGTCGTTCGTGACGATGCGCGCGGGCCGGTACACCCCCAGCCCGAGGATGGCGGTGTGCTCAACTCCGGTCGTCTGGGCGATTCGAGCGACCATGTGCGTCTCCTGTCCCCACGGCCGAGCCGGCGGGTGGCGTCGGTGGTTGCCGTCCAGCGTTGCCGGGTGTTGTCCGGAACGCTGGACATGAGGCTTCCTCATATTATCTCCACCCCACTGACACGCGCGCGTAATCCCCCCGACCGGGGGTATCCGATGGACAGCGCGACGATGGCTCGAAGCGGCGCGCACCCAACTAACGATGCGAGGACACAATGCTCGGTCTCGGGATTATCGGCTGGATCATCATCGGCGGCCTGGCCGGCTGGATCGCCAGCAAGATCATGAAGACGGACGCGCAGCAGGGCATCCTGCTCAATATCGTCGTCGGTGTCATCGGCGGTCTGCTCGGTGGCTTCCTGCTCAAGCTCTTCGGCGTCGACGTCGAGGGCGGCGGCCTGATCTTCAGCTTCCTGACCTGCCTCGCCGGCGCGGCCATCCTGCTGTTCCTGGTCAAGCTCGTCACCGGTCGCCGGCCGGTGCGCTGACCCCAGCGCGCGCGGCAATCGGCGCCGCCCGAACCTGGGCGGCGCCGATTCCGCCTGCCCGCACGGTTGCCGGGGATATGCCCGGCGCCGACCACGATCGGGGGGTCGCCGCGGCGTAAGGTGTGGTGCCCGTACCCGAAACCGAAAGAGGAGCCTGTGGCACGCCGCCCGACCCCGTCCGGCACCCCCGAGACCACCGGAGTCGGCCACATCGCCGACCTGATCCGGTCCTCGATCCCCCCGCTGCACCCCGCCGGGCTGCCCTTCGTGGCCGCCCCGCTCGCGGTGGCCGCGCTCGGCCGCAAGCGGCGCTGGGTGCGCCGGGCCGGACTGCTGACGGCCGCGGCCTGCGCCGGGTTCTTCCGGCACCCGCACCGGGTGCCGCCGAACATCAGGGGCGCCGTTGTCGCCGCCGCGGACGGCGAGGTCGCGCTGGTCGACTCCGCGGTCCCGCCGCCGGAGCTCGGCCTCGGCGATGCCCCGCTGCCCCGGGCCAGCATCTTCCTCTCGGTGCTCGACGTGCACGTGCAGCGCACCCCGGTCTCCGGCACCGTGCGCACCGTCGTGCACCAGCCCGGCCAGTTCCGCTCGGCCGATCTGCCTGCGGCCAGCTCGGTGAACGAGCGCACCGGCATGGTGCTGGAGACCCCCGACGGCAAGCAGGTCGTCGTGGTGCAGATCGCCGGGCTGATCGCCCGCCGGATCGTGAACGAGGCGCGCCCGGGTGACGTGCTGACCATCGGCGACACCTACGGCCTGATCCGCTTCGGCTCCCGGGTCGACACCTACTTCCCGGCAGGCACCGACCTGCTGGTGCTGCCGGGGCAGCGCACCATCGGCGGCGAGACCGTCCTCGCCGTCCTGTCGTGATCGCGCGGGCGGAGCAGACCGAGGGGCGCCGCAGGCGCAGCGTCCGGCTGCTGCCGAGCATGGTCACCATCCTGGCGCTCTGCTCGGGGCTATCCGCGGTGAAGTTCGGCCTGGACGGCGACCTGTCGACCGCGCTGGCGATGGTCGGCGCCGCCGCCGTCTTCGACACGCTCGACGGCAGGCTGGCGCGGATGCTCGACGCCACCACCAAGATCGGCGCCGAGCTGGACTCGCTCTCCGACGCCATCTCCTTCGGCGTCGCCCCCGCGCTGGTGCTCTACGTGGCGTTGCTCGACGAGTACAGCGCGGGCTGGATCGTCGCGCTGCTCTTCGCGGTCAGCATCGTGCTGCGGCTGGCCCGGTTCAACACCCTGATGGACGACGACACCAGGCCGGAGTGGTCGCGCGAGTACTTCGTCGGGGTTCCCGCCCCCGCGGGCGCGCTCATCGCGCTGACGCCGATCGCGCTGCTCGAGCAGTTCGGCGACGGCTGGTGGGCCGGCTTCTACGAGGTCGCCGCCTGGACCGCGTTCTCCGCGCTGCTCTGCGTGAGCACCATCCCGACGCTGGCGATGAAGTCGGTGCGGGTGGCGCCGCAGGCGGCGGCGCTGCTGCTTGTCCTGGTGGCGATCGCGGCCGCCGCGCTGGTGACCTTCCCGATCGTGCTGCTGCTGGTCCTGATCGGGCTGTACCTGGTGCACATCCCGTTCGCCTGGCGCTCGCAGCGCTGGGTCGCGGCGCGGCCGGAGACCTGGCAGGACAAGCCCGCCGAGCGCAGGGCGCAGCGCCGCGCGAACCGGCGCAGGCCGAGCCTGCCGCGTCCCGGCATCTCCACCGCCCGGCTGCGGCTGCGCAGGCCAGGCGGGAACAACCGGCCGCACGACCAGCGCCGCGGCTGACCGGAGCCGCGACCGATGAGCGGCGCCGACCTCGACGAGTTCCTGCGGCAGCGGCCGCGGCTGTTCGCGCTGGCGTACCGGATGCTCGGCAGCGCGAGCGAGGCCGAGGACGCGGTGCAGGAGACCTACCTGCGCTTGGCCGCCGCGGAGACCGACGGCATCCGCTCCGCCGAGGCCTGGCTGACCACGGTGACGGTGAACCTCTGCCGCTCCTGGCTGGTCTCGGCCCGGGCCCGCCGGGAGAGCTACGTCGGCCCGTGGCTGCCCGAGCCGGTGCCGACCCCGGACACCGACCTCGGCCCGCTGGAGACGGCGCAGCAGCGCGAGCTGGTCTCGCTGGCCCTGCTCGCCGCGCTGGAGCGGCTGAACCCGGTGGAGCGCGCGGTCTTCGTGCTGCGCGAGGCCTTCGGCTACCCGCACCGCGAGATCGCCGCCATGCTGGAGCTCTCCGAGGCGAATTCGCAGCAGATCTACTCGCGCGCGAGCGTCCGGGTGCGCGAGGGCCGCGGCCGCTTCGAGGTCTCCGCGGAGCGGGCGCGGGAGCTGCTGGAGCGCTTTCTGGCCGCGGCGGGCGAGGGCGACGTGGCCGGGTTGCGCGCGCTGCTCGCCGCCGACGTGGTCGCCACCTCGGACGGCGGCGGCGTGGTGAGCGCGGCCAGGCGCCCGGTCACCGGCGTGGACAAGGTCTCGGCGTACCTGCTCGGGCTGGTCCGGCGCGCGCCAGCGGGCTTCACGCTGGAGCCCGCCGAGGTGAACGGCTCGGCCGGGCTGCTGGCGCGGGTGGACGGGGCCGTCTACGTGGTGGTCGCGCCGGAGTTCGGCGACTTCCCGGACGGCCCGCGGCTGACCTCGCTCTCCTTCGTGCTGAACCCGGCGAAGCTCGGCCGGTTCCGGTGACCGGGTTCACAGCCGGAACTTGTCAGCTCGGCGGCGGCTGCCCGGTCTGAATGGTGTCAGGCCCGAGCGGCCGCCGCGGTGCCGCACCGCGCGACCGGCCCGGGGTGCGGGGTATCCCGCAGCTCTGCCAGAGGAGCCACATCATGACCACTCGACGCATCGTCGTACTCGGCGCCGGCTACGCCGGGCTCATCGCCGCCAACAAACTGGTCCGCACCCTCCCCGGCGCGGAGATCACCGTGCTCGACGCCCGCGCCCGCTTCGTCGAGCGGGTCCGGCTGCACCAGCGCGCCGCCGGGCAGGCCATCCCGGAGTGGGACCTCGCCGAGCTCCTCGGCCGCAGGGGGATCCGCTTCGTGCACGGCAGGGCCGTCGAGCTGGATCTCGACGCGCGCGAGGTCCGGACAGCCGACGGCGCCGCGCTGCCCTACGACACCCTGGTCTACGCGCTCGGCTCGGCCGCGGGCACCGCCGACGTGCCCGGCGCCGCCGAGCACGCGCTGGCCGTCGCCACCCCGGAGGATCTCGCCGACGCCGCCCCGCCGACCGGCCTCGCCCTCGTGGTCGGCGCGGGCGCGACCGGCGTCGAGCTCGCCACCGAACTCGCCGAGACCCGCCCCGGCCTGCGGGTGCTGCTGCTCGGCGCGGACGAGCCGATGGCCGCGCTCTCACCCCGCGCCCGCGCGCACGTGCGCCGGGTGCTCGACCGGCTCGGCGTCGAGGTGCGCACCGACGCCAAGGTCACCGCGGTGACCGCCGCCGGGGTCCGGCTGGCCGACGGCACCGAGGTGGCGGGCGACGCCGTCCTCTGGACCACCGGCTTCCGTGTGCCGCCGCTGGCCGCTGCGGCCGGGCTCGCGGTGGACGGCTCCGGCCGGGTGCGCACCGACGCCACCCTGCGCTCGCTCTCGCACCCGGACGTCTACGCCGTCGGCGACGCCGCCGCCACCGCGGGCCCGGACGGCAGGCAGCTCCGGATGGCCTGCGCCACCGCGCTGCCGCAGGGCGGTTACGCCGCGACCGCCATCGGCGCGCGGGCGCGCGGCGCCGAGCCGCGCGAGTTCCGCTTCCGCTACCAGGTGCAGTGCTACAGCCTCGGCCGCGGCGACGGCCTGCTGCACGTGGTGCACGCCGACGACTCGCCCGCCCGCCTCGTGGTCACCGGCAGGCCGGGCGCCTGGCTCAAGGAGCGGATCGTGCGCTTCGCCGCCAGGCAGGCGGGGCTGCCCGCCGGGCTCTGATCGTCAACCGAGAGTTGACGAACGAGCATCGTCAACCTATGGTTGACGCATGACGAACGTACGACTCGACGACCTGATCGACGGCATCAAGAAGGCCCGCCCCGACGATGTCCTGGAACAACTCTCCGACGCGGTGGTGACCGCGGGAACGCTCGGCGAGGTGGCCGATCACCTGATCGGCCACTTCGTCGACCAGGCCCGCCGCTCCGGCGCCTCCTGGACCGATATCGGCGCCAGCATGGGCGTCAGCAAGCAGGCCGCGCAGAAGCGCTTCGTGCCGAAGGGGCCGGAGGACGCCGGGCTCGACCCGGCCGCCGGCTTCGCCCGCTTCACCCCGCGCGCCCGCAGCGCCGTCGCCGCCTCGCAGGAGGCGGCGCGCAACTCCGGCCACACCGTGATCGGGCTGCCGCACCTGGTGCTCGGGCTGCTCACCGAGCCCGAAGGGCTCGCCGCGAAGGAGATCGAGACCCAGGGGGTCACCCTCGACGCCGTTGCCGCGGCCGCCGCGGCAGCACTGCCGGAGCCGAGCGGCGAGCCGATCCCGGCGCTCATCCCCTTCGACGCCGAGTCCAAGAAGGCGCTCGAACTCACCTTCCGCGAGGCGGTCCGGCTCGGCCACAACTACGTCGGCACCGAGCACGTGCTGCTCGCGCTGCTGGAGCAGGAGAACGGCACCGGCGTGCTCAGCGGGGCCGGGCTGGAGAAGGCGCGGGTGGAAACGCACCTGCTGGAGATCCTGGCCGGGCTCGGCGGCTAGTCGGGGACGTTGCGCTCCAGCTCGTCCAGCCAGGCCGTCGCCACCGCGTCGCTCGGCGCCCGCCAGTCGCCGCGCGGCGAGAGCGAGCCGCCCGAGCCGACCTTCGGCGCGTTCGGCAGCGTGGAGCGCTTGAACTGGCTGGTCTGCACGAAGCGGCGGAGGAAGAGCCGGAGCCAGTGCTTGATGGTGGCGAGGTCGTACTCGTTGCGCTGGTCCTCCGGAATCAGGTCGGGCCAGCGCCCCCTGGTCCGGTCCGACCACGCCGCCTGCGCCAGGTAGGCGATCCGGCTCGGCCGGTAGCCGAAGCGGAGCAGCTGGTAGAGGTGCAGATCCTGGAGTTCGTACGGCCCGACGGTGGCCTCGGAGCTCTGGCCGGGCGCCTCGTCGCCGTCGGCCGACGGCACCAGCTCCGGCGAGATCTCGGTGGCGAGGACGGAGGTCAGCGCCGCGTTCGCCGCCGCCCCGAACTGCCCGGTCTCGGCGGCCCAGGCGATGAGGTAGCGGATCAGCGTCTTCGGCACCGAGGCGTTCACGCTGTAGTGCGCCATGTGGTCGCCGACGCCGAAGGTGCACCAGCCCTGGGCCAGCTCGCTCAGGTCGCCGGTGCCGACCACCAGCGCGTCGTGCATGTTCGCCAGCCGGAACAGGTGCGAGGTGCGCTCGCCCGCCTGCACGTTCTCGTAGGTGACGTCGTACTGCGGCGCCCCGTCCACGGCGGGGTGCCCCAGGTCGCGCAGCATCTGCTCGGCCGACGGCCGGATATCGATCTCCTGCGCCGTCACGCCGAGCGCGGCCATCAGCCGGTGCGCGTCGGTCTTGGTCCTGGTGCTGGTCGCGAAGCCGGGCATGGTGTAGGCGAGCACGTTCGTGCGCGGCAGCCCGAGCCGGTCCATGGTCTTGGCCGCGACGATCAGCGCCTGGGTGGAGTCCAGCCCGCCGGAGACCCCGATCACCAGCCGCTGGGCGCCCGCCGCGCGCAGCCGGGTGCTCAGCCCCTCCACCTGGATGTGGTGCACCTCGGCGCAGCGCTCGTTGCGCGCCGCCGGGTCGGCGGGGACGTACGGGAAGCGCGGGATCTCCCGGCGCAGCGCCACCGCCGTGGCCGGCACCGGCAGCGCGACCGGCACCCGCCGGAACCGGCTGAGCCGCTCGCGGTGATCGTGCACGTTGTCCGCGAAGCTCGTGGTGCGCACCCGGTCCGCGGCCAGCCGCTGCAGGTCCAGGTCGGCGGTGACCAGCCGGGGATGGTCGGCGAAGCGCTCGCCCTCGGCGAGCAGGTCGCCGTTCTCGCAGACCAGCGCCTGACCGTCCCAGGCCATGTCGGTGGTCGACTCGCCGGTGCCCGCCGCCGAGTACAGGTACGCGGCCAGGTAGCGGGCCGAGTGCCCGGTGCAGAGCGCACGCCGGTAGTCGGCCTTGCCGACGACGATATTGCTGGCCGAGAGGTTCACCAGCACGGTGGCCCCGGCCAGCGCGGCGAAGCCGCTCGGCGGCAGCGGCACCCAGCCGTCCTCGCAGATCTCCAGGTGGAAGGTGAAGCCGTCGACATTCGTCGGGAAGAGCAGGTCGGCGCCGAAGGGAACCTCCTGCCCGGCGATCTCGACGGTGTCGGCGAGCACCTCGCGGGCCGCCGCGAACTGCCGCTTCTCGTAGAACTCGCGGTAGTTCGGCAGGTAGCTCTTCGGCACCGCGCCGAGCACCGCGCCGTCGGCGATCACGATCCCGCAGTTGAACAGCCTGCCCTGGGCCCGCACCGGGGCGCCGACCACCAGCACGGTCGCGATCTCCCGGCTGGCCTCGACGATGTCGGCCAGCGCCTGCCGCACGGCGAGGTCGAGCGCGTCCTGGTGGAACAGGTCGTCGGCGGTGTAGCTGGAGAGGCCGAGTTCGGGGAAGACGGTGAGCACCGTGCCGTCGGCCGCGGCTGCCCGGGCCAGCTCGATCGTGCGCTCGGCGTTGAAGGCGGGGTCGGCCACCCGCAGCGTCGGCACCGCGACGGCCACCCGCGCGAAGCCGTGCCGGTACAGCGAGTCGAACGGCAGCGTCATGGCGCTCATCTTTCCCGGCGCCGTCACGACCTGCCCGCCAGACCCCCGCCCCAGCGCGGCCAGCGCGCCGCGGGCGGCGGCTCCGGCACCAGCGAATCGCGGGTGACGTCGGTGACGTACAGCGGCAGCGACGGCTCCAGCCTGGCCAGCAGGTCGAGCAGGTCGCGGCCGCGCGCGGTCCGGTACTCGGCCGTGGTCAACCCCACGATCTGCAGGAACATCAGCCCGCCGACGGTGCCGAGCTCCGGGTCCGGCACGAAGCCGGCGGCGCGCAGCGCGGAGTCCGGCGCGCCCAACGGCACCGCCGACTTCACCGCGTCGCCCGGCTCGAACCACTCCCCGGACTGGAAGACGAACCGGCTCAGGTTCTGCAGGAAATCCACCGGCCACTGCGGCGGCTCGGTCGCCTCGGCAGTGCTCAGCACCCGCATGGTGAACTCGAAACGCTGGCCGTGTTCGAAGATCGCGGAGAGGCCGTGGGTCGCGTAGTGCCAGTGCGGCATCGGGGCGCTTCGACGGTAGGCCGAGATGCCGTCCAGTGGCTCGGTTCCCCCCGTCGACCAGGGATTATCGCCCGCCCAGTACACCGGCACCGCGTCGGCGTAGAGCCGCGCCAATGCCCCCGTGACGTCGGGACGGCCGGGTTTTTCACTCACCTCGCCACTGTAGGCGGGACCTCCGGTACCGGCCCGCCGCGTCGCCCACCCGGCATTCCGGCCCGAGCCGGATAAGATATAGCAATGGCGGATGACCCGGATTCCGACCTGGTGGCGGGGGAGCGGCGAGCGGATCTGGTCCGCGCGCTGACCTACGTGTCCACCGAATCCGGCCCGGACGGCGAGTACATCGTCAACGGTGATCTGCCGCCCGAGGTCGCCCCGCCCTTCATCCGGGCGATCATGCGGGTGGAGGCCGAGCTGCTGCTGCACGACGCGGAGCTGGTCACCGTGGAGAACGAGGAGCCGCGCGATCCGGAGCAGCGCCGGGTGGACGCCTTCGTGGCCCTGCTGCTGCGCATCGACGACCGGCAGTGGATCCCCGGCTACCCCGGCTGAACCCGGTAACCTTGCACTCGGCATGCTCGAGTGCTAGAAATGGCGTTGGCACTCACCACAGGCGAGTGCCAGGTCGGGACGGTGAGACCGGGTACCTCGACACCCCCGGTCGTCCGTCGCGGGCACCGAACCTGGCCAGCGTAAATGGGGCGACCCGACATGGGATCGTCCTGTGTGTCAGCCATCCACATGGAGGATCTCAACGCAATGGCCAAGACAATTGCGTACGACGAAGAGGCCCGTCGCGGCCTCGAGCGCGGCCTCAACAGCCTCGCCGACGCGGTCAAGGTGACGCTGGGCCCCAAGGGTCGCAACGTCGTCCTGGAGAAGAAGTGGGGCGCCCCCACGATCACCAACGATGGTGTCTCCATCGCCAAGGAGATCGAGCTCGAGGACCCGTACGAGAAGATCGGCGCCGAGCTGGTCAAGGAAGTCGCCAAGAAGACGGATGACGTCGCGGGCGACGGCACCACCACCGCTACCGTCCTGGCCCAGGCGCTGGTGCGCGAGGGGCTGCGCAACGTCGCGGCCGGCGCGAACCCGCTGGGTCTGAAGCGCGGCATCGAGAAGGCCGTCGAGGCCGTCACCGCCAAGCTGCTGGAGACCGCCAAGGAGGTCGAGACCAAGGAGCAGATCGCCGCTACCGCCGGTATCTCGGCCGGCGACGCGTCCATCGGTGAGCTCATCGCCGAGGCGCTCGACAAGGTCGGCAAGGAAGGTGTCATCACCGTCGAGGAGAGCAACACCTTCGGGCTCCAGCTGGAGCTGACCGAGGGCATGCGCTTCGACAAGGGCTACATCTCCGGTTACTTCGTGACCGACCCCGAGCGTCAGGAAGCGGTCCTCGAGGATCCGTACCTGCTGCTGGTCGGCTCCAAGGTCTCCACCGTGAAGGACCTGCTCCCGCTGCTGGAGAAGGTCATCCAGGCCGGCAAGCCGCTGCTGATCATCGCCGAGGACGTCGAGGGCGAGGCCCTGTCGACCCTGGTCGTGAACAAGATCCGCGGCACCTTCAAGTCCGTCGCCGTCAAGGCGCCCGGCTTCGGTGACCGCCGCAAGGCGCAGCTCGCCGACATCGCCATCCTGACCGGTGGCGAGGTCGTCAGCGAAGAGGTCGGGCTCTCCCTGGAGACCGCGGGCATCGAGCTCCTCGGCCAGGCCCGCAAGGTCGTCGTGACCAAGGACGAGACCACCATCGTCGAGGGCGCGGGCGACGCCGAGGCGATCAAGGGCCGGGTCGCGCAGATCCGCTCCGAGATCGAGAACTCGGACTCCGACTACGACCGCGAGAAGCTGCAGGAGCGGCTGGCCAAGCTGGCCGGCGGCGTCGCGGTGATCCGCGCGGGCGCGGCCACCGAGGTCGAGCTCAAGGAGCGCAAGCACCGCATCGAGGATGCCGTTCGCAACGCGAAGGCCGCCGTCGAGGAGGGCATCGTCGCCGGTGGCGGCGTGGCTCTGCTGCAGTCCGGCCCCGCGCTGGACGCGCTGTCCCTCACCGGTGACGAGGCCACCGGCGCGAACATCGTCCGCGTCGCGCTCTCGGCTCCGCTGAAGCAGATCGCCTTCAACGCCGGCCTCGAGCCCGGCGTCGTCGCCGAGAAGGTCTCGAACCTTCCCGACGGCCACGGCCTGAACGCCGACACCGGCGAGTACGAGGACCTGCTGGCCGCCGGCGTTGCCGACCCGGTCAAGGTCACCCGCTCGGCGCTGCAGAACGCGGCCTCCATCGCGGCCCTGTTCCTCACCACCGAGGCCGTCGTCGCCGACAAGCCGGAGAAGTCCGCGGCTCCCGCCGGCGACCCGACCGGTGGCATGGGCGGCATGGACTTCTGAGTCCGCCTCTCCCGCTCCGGAAGCCGGTCCCCTCGGGGGCCGGCTTCCGGCGTTTCTACCCGCCGAGGACGAAGGCGACCAGGAACCCCGCGGCGGTGGCGAGCCCGACCCACCAGCCGCCCTCGCGGTACGCCTCCGGCATGAGGGAATCGGCGAGCACGGCGATGGTGGCGCCGCCCGCGAAGGCCTGGACGGTGCTGATGCTGGTGGCGGAGAGGTTGTCGGAGAGCAGGTATCCGACGACGGTGACCGCGACCAGGACGATGCCGGTCGCGGTCCAGAGCAGGAGGGCGCGGCGCGGCGGGAAGTTCTTGTCCCGGCGCAGCAGGGCGGAGCCGCTGATCGCCTCGGGGACGTTGCCGACCGCGATGGCGACCAGCAGCACCAGCCCGCCGGACTCGGTCAGCGTGACGCCGAGCGCGGTGTTCTCCGGGACCCCGTCCAGCACGGTGCCGAGCATGAGCGCCCCGCCGACGGCGCTCGCCCCGAGCCGCGTCTCCAGCAGGTGGTTGGCGCCGACGTAGAGCCCGGCCCCGGCGAAGAGCGCGAGCCCGGCGACGGTGACCCCGGCCTGGCCGAAAGCGGGGCCGAAGAGTTCCTCGGAGACCGCGGCGATCATGGTCCCCGCGCCGAACGCCATGAGCGTCGCGAGTACCTGTTTCGGCAGCGACCAGCGCAGCCCGACGAATGCGCCGAGCACCAACGGCACAGCGGTGCCGAGGCCGAAGAGCAGTGCGGTTCCCATGCGCTCAGCCTAGGCAGCCGGACCTATTTCGCCGCACTCCCATTCGGTCCGGGCGAACGCCCTTCGGGCATTCCCGCGCTTGCTTCCGAAAAAAATCTAAGAAACTCCGTCAAAATCCGCCCCGGAATTCCGGCGCGGTGCGTAACCTCTGATCGGCAAACGCCCGGTACCCACGCTGTTCGGGAGGCCCATGGATTAGCCGTCGCACTGCCAACTTCCGGCTAACGCGCGGTTGGCCGGAGGTTCGGGCGAAGGGCCTGATCCATGACGAGGGGATCGGGCCCTTCTGTATTGTCTGCGGCGATGTCACAGGATGCGAATACGGGGCGTATGTATGCCGGGCAGCCCGTCGAGGACCGGCAACGTCAACGGCGTGCGCGTTTTCTGGAATCGGGGCTGACGGTATTCGCCAGGGACGGGTACGCCAACAGTTCGGTTGGCGCGATCTGTAAGGACGCCGGGCTCTCCTCGCGGCAGTTCTACGAGGAGTTCAGCGGCCGCGAGTCGCTGCTGCTCGAACTCTATGAACACATCGACCGCGAGTGCAGGGACGCGGTCACCAAAGCCCTTGCGGTGACCGGGGATGCGAGCGCGCTGGTCCGCATCGACGCCGCCACCCGCGCCTACATCGAGTCGATCGGCACCGATCCGCGCCGGGCGCGGGTTGCGCTGGTCGAGGTGGTCGGCGCCGGGCCGAAGGTGGAGAAGTTCCGGCTGGAGCTGCGCCGGGTCTGGGGCGCGATGCTGGCCGACGCGGTGGAGGCGGCGGCCGGCCGCGGCGAGGTCCCGTCCGGGGACTACGACATGCGGGTGCTCGCCGTGATCGGCGCGGTGAACTACGTGGTCGACGCCTGGAGCGGCGCCGACCCGCGCCCTCCGCTCGACGACGTCATCGCGGTGCTGAGCCGGGTGATCCTGGGGGCGGTGCGGGCCTGACGCGCGGTAGCGTGCGGGTATGGAGACCGTTCCGATCCAGATGCCGGACGGCTCGACCGTCCCGGTGCGGCTGCTCGGCGCCGTCGGCACGCACCGGCACCCGGTGACGCCGGACGCCCCGCGCCCGGCCGTGGTGATCGTGCCCGGCCTCGGCGTGCCAGGCGGCTACTACGAATCCGTCGCGCGCGACCTCGCCGCGCGCGGATTCGACACCGCCATCGGCGAATTGCGCGGCAACGGCGACAGCAGCCCCGAACCGGACGCGGACAGCGCCTACGGCTACCACGAACTGGTCTCCGTCGACTTCCCCGCGATCTTCCAGGTGGTCCGCAACCGCTTCCCGCAGAGCACCCCGTACCTGCTCGGGCACAGCATCGGCGGCCAGCTCTCGGTGCTCTACGCGGCCCGGATCAGGGGCAGGCTCGGCGGGCTGATCCTGGTCGCCTCCGGCACCCCGTACCACCGCGGCTTCCGCGGCCTCTCCGGCCCCGGAATGCTGCTCGGCACAGCGGCGGTCGCGCTCACCGCGGGCGTCGCCGGGTACTGGCCGGGCGATCGGATCGGCGGCCCGGCCGGGTTCGGCAGGCAGTCGAAGGTGCTGATCTCGGACTGGGCCCGGCTCGCCCGCACCGGCCGCTTCGTGCCGATGGGGGCGGACATCGACTACGAGGAGCGGATCGGCAGGCTGAAGCTCCCGGTCCTCTCGATCACCATGACCGGCGACGAGATCGCCCCCGCCTCCTCGGCCGCGCACCTGGTGCGCAAGCTGCCCGCGGCCGAGGTGACCACCTGGACCCAGCCGGAGCGGCTTGGCCACAACGGCTGGATCCGGGAGTGCGGCAGCACCGTCGACCGGGTCGAGAAGTGGCTGCGCGACCGCTGATTCAGCCGCGCCCCGGGCTCTCGCCGTCGCGCAGCATGGTGCCGAAGAACTCGTACATGAGCGCGGTCTGGAACGCCGACTGCTTGTTGTCGGCCGCGCCGCCGTGCCCGCCCTCGATGTTCTCGTGGTACCAGACCGGGTGGCCCTGCTCCGCCAGCAGCGCCGCCATCTTGCGCGCGTGCCCCGGATGCACCCGGTCGTCCCTGGTGGAGGAGGTGAGCAGGATCGGCGGGTAGGCGCGGTCGGGGTCGGTGTTCTGGTAGGGCGAGTAGCGGCTCAGGTACTCCCACTCCTCCGGCTTGTCCGGGTCGCCGTACTCGGCCACCCAGGAGGCGCCTGCCAGCAGCAGGTGGTAGCGCTTCATGTCGAGCAGCGGCACCCGGCAGACGATGGCGCCGAACAGCTCCGGGTAGCGGGTGAGCATGACGCCCATCAGCAGCCCGCCGTTGCTGCCGCCCACCGCGCCGAGCTGGTCGGCGGTGGTGATGCCGCGGGCGACCAGGTCCCTGGCGATGGCGGCGAAATCCTCGTACACCCTGTGCCGGTTCGCCTTCAGGACCGAGGTGTGCCACTCCGGCCCGTACTCGCCGCCGCCGCGGATATTGGTGACCACCCAGGTGCCGCCCTGCTCCAGCCAGCCCATGCCCGCGGTGGCGGCGTAGGCGGGGGTGTAGGAGGACTCGAAGCCGCCGTACCCGTACATCACGGCCGGGCCGGGGGTGCCGCGCCGGTCGCGGTGCCTGACCACGAAGTAGGGCACCGCGGTCCCGTCGTCCGAGGTGGCGAAGAACTGCTCGGTCTCGATGCCCGCGGCGTCGTAGAACGCTGGCTCCCTGGCCAGCTCGACCGTCTCGCCGCCGACCGAGCTCGCCAGCAGCGTCGGCGGGGTGGTGAAGCCGCTGGTGGTGAGCATGAACTCGTCACCGGACTCCAGCGGGTCCAGGTTCGAGATGCCGGTGGTCGACATCGGCGGGGTGTCCGCGAGCGAGCTGCGCTGCCAGCCGTCCGGGCCCGGCGTGAGCACGTGCAGTTCGGTGCGCACGTCGCGCAGCGTCACCAGCAGCAGGTGGTTCTCGGTCCAGCCGACGCCGTACAGGGCGGTGTGCGGGTCGGGGGCGAAGAGCACCTCGAACTCGCGGCCGCCGTCGAGGAAGGCGGGGAGCTCGGCGACCAGCAGCGCACCGGCCGGGAACTCGGTCTGCGCGGGCCGCCACGCCGACTTGAGCCGGACCAGCAGCCGGTCCCGGTACCAGGAGACGTCGGCGTCGGTGGGCACATCGATCCGGGTGCGGGTGCCGTCCGGGGCGAGCAGCGACACCTCCTCGTTGTAGAAGTCGGTGGCCCTGGCGATGTAGTGCCGCTCGAAGCCGGGGGTGCGGTCGTACCCGGCCGAGACCGAGATGTCCGCGGGCTCGCCCTCGAACACGGTGACCGCCTCGGCCAGCGGGGTGCCGCGGTGCCAGCGCTTCGCGATCCGCGGGTAGCCGGAGTCGGTGAGCGAGCCGGGGCCGAAGTCGGTGCCGACGTACACGGTGTCCCGGTCGATCCAGCTCAGCCTCGACTTCGCCTCGGGCAGGAAGAAGCCCCCGGCACCCGGCTCGACGAAGCGCCTGGTCTCCAGGTCGAACTCGCGCACCACCTTGGCGTCCGCGCCGCCGCGGGAGACGCTGATCAGCGCGCGGCTCTGCTCCGGGCGCAGCACGACCGCGCCCGCCCACACCCAGTTCTCGTCCTCGGCCGCGGCGACCGCGTCCAGGTCGATCAGCACGTCCCAGTCCGGCGAACCAGCCGCATACTCGTCGAAGGTGGTACGCCGCCAGAGCCCGCGCGGATGCCCCGCATCGCGCCAGTAGTTGTACAGCCACCGGCCGCGCCGGTTCGGGAAGGCGATCTTGGCGTCGGTGTCCAGCATGTCCAGGATCCGGCGCTGCAGCCCGTGGAACCGGTCCGACGAGGCGAACCGCTCCACCGTGACCTCGTTGCGGGCGCGCGCCCAGTCCAGCACCGCCTCGTCGGTGACCTCCTCCAGCCACAGGTGGGGGTCGCTTGCACTGGGGTCAACGCTGCCGGTCATCCCCATAGTGTGGCGGACGGTCGGTCGGTCGGCGGCGCAGGTGCCCGACTGGACGTATCCCGTCGCGGAGCGCCGACGGCTCGGTCAACCGGTGACGATCGACCCGAGCTCCGGTTCTACCGCCCGGGCGATCGCCGCGGCCGCACCGTTGGCCTTCGCCACCAGCTCCGGGGACGGAGTTCCGGCGCCGCCGAAGTCGCGTGCCCGGGCACCGACCGTGACGATCATATTGCTCGAACGGAATACGACCTCCGTATGGGCCGAACTCGAACTGGAATCGTCGACAGAATACGCTTCGTCGCCGACCCCGCTGACGGATTCGGCCGCCGAAACCCCGGACCTCCTGTCGGTGTTATCGCGCCAGAGCCGGAAACTGTCCTGGGCTCTCGAAACGCGATCACCGGTGTCGTACAACTTGAATGAAACGGTGACCGATCGTGTTTCGGGCTCTCCGGGTGATCCGCCCGGAATTCTTTCTGCCAGAAATATGACATTGCAGCCATAATCCCGGGCACCCGGAGTCGGCGGCAACTCATCGAGGTTCTGCCGAGAGAAACCCGAGGCGGTGTACAGCGTCCCGGCGAAATCCGTTACTGCGGATGCGGTGACTTCGGTGAGGGGCGCGCACGACTTCGGAGTCCGGTCGAATCGGGCAACTTCCGCACCTTTTCCGCCATCACATGCGGTCAGCGCTATCCCGCACACGACAGCAAGTGGCAGAAGACTCCATCCCTCGGCCCTAGCCATCGCCGAAGGGCTTTCCGGTCGGCTTGCGCGGCTGCCAGCCCCCGTTGTCGAGCGCCGCCGGAGCGATTGCGGACTGTACGGGTATCGCAGCGGCATTGGTCCGGATTCCCTGGATGACGATCAGGTGGTCTTGGCTCGATTGTGACACTTCGTACGCATCGAGTTGCAAATCGAACAGCTGGCCCGTGCCATCGATTGTCAGGGACCCGTACTGCGTGTCGGTATACGTGTCGACGATCGGGACGGAGTGTCGTTGCCGACGGAGCGGCGACTCACCTCGACGTACCTTTTCGACAGCGCGATCGTAGTTCTTCGTCAGGTCTCGGGTGAGCGAGTAGAGTTCATCGAAATCGGTCACTGTGCGAGGTCCTTCAGCAGGTCGAATGCTTCGGGGAACTCATTTTCGAGAGCCTCGATCGACCGATCGATCGCTTGTCTGCGTGCGGAGTTTATCGCCTCTACGATCCCTCGGCAGGCGAGATCTATGTCATCGGACAGCATCCAGGCCGGCCTGTTGAGGTCGCCGAAGCCCCGATTCATCTGCAGGTCGAGAATTTTCCGTCCGTCGCCACTCGTGGTGGCGGATGTGCTTCGGTCCGTCGAGTACCCTGTGCAGAATTCGATCGCTGATGCCTCGATCACATTCAAAGCCCGCATCTCGAACGCATCGAGTTGATTGTTTATCTGCTCCAGGAGTTCACTGAGCTCCTCGCGATGCATGCCTTCCCCCTATGTCGACTGCGCCGCTCGATCGCAGGCGTAACCGGTTGTACTCTACCTACCCGGTACACCGGACGCTGCGTACAGGACTACGCTCGATACCGTGACTTCCCACTACGATGTCGTCGTACTCGGCGCTGGTCCCGGCGGTTACGTCGCCGCGATCCGCGCCGCTCAACTCGGCCTGCGAACAGCGATCGTCGAGCAGAAATACTGGGGCGGTGTGTGCCTGAACGTGGGCTGCATCCCGTCGAAGGCGCTGCTGCGCAACGCCGAACTCGCCCACATCTTCACCAAGGAAGCCAAGACCTTCGGCATCTCGGGGGACGTCTCCTTCGACTTCGGCGCGGCGTACGACCGCAGCCGGAAGGTCGCGGACGGCCGGGTCAAGGGCGTCCACTTCCTGATGAAGAAGAACAAGATCGACGAGTTCGACGGGAAGGGCACCTTCACCGACGCGAACACGATCTCGGTGGAGCTGTCCAAGGGCGGCACCGAGACGGTCACGTTCGACAACGCCATCATCTCCACCGGCACCACCACCAAGCTGCTGCCCGGCACCTCGCTGAGCGAGAACGTGGTCACCTACGAGGAGCAGATCCTCACCCGTGACCTGCCCGGCTCGATCCTCATCGTCGGTGCAGGCGCCATCGGCATGGAGTTCGGCTACGTCCTCAAGAACTACGGCGTCGACGTGCGCATCGTCGAGTTCCTCGACCGCGCGCTGCCGAACGAGGACGCCGACGTCTCCAAGGAGATCACCAAGGCGTACAAGAAGCTCGGCATCACGATCAGCACCGGTGCCGCCGTGCAGTCCATCGACGACGACGGTTCCAAGGTCACCGTCGCGATCAAGGACAACAAGAGCGGCTCGGTGGAGACCGTCACCGTGGACAAGGTGCTGCAGGCCGTCGGCTTCGCGCCCCGGGTCGATGGCTACGGCCTGGAGAACACCGGCGTGGAGCTGACCGAGCGCGGCGCCATCGCCATCGACGACTCCATGCGCACCAACGTGCCGCACATCTACGCCATCGGCGATGTCACCGCCAAGCTGCAGCTCGCGCACGTCGCGGAGGCGCAGGGCGTGGTCGCCGCCGAGACCATCGCGGGCGCGCCCACCGTGCCGCTCGGCGACTACCGGATGATGCCGCGCGCCACCTTCTGCCAGCCGCAGGTCGCCAGCTTCGGGCTGACCGAGGCGCAGGCCCGCGACGAGGGGTACGACGTGCAGGTCGCCACCTTCCCGCTCACCGCGAACGGCAAGGCGCACGGCCTCGGCGACCCGACCGGCTTCGTCAAGCTGATCTCGGACAAGAAGTACGGCGAGCTCATCGGCGGCCACCTCATCGGCCACGACGTCTCCGAGCTGCTGCCCGAGCTCACCCTCGCGCAGAAGTGGGACCTCACGGTCAACGAGCTCACCCGCAACGTGCACACCCATCCGACGCTCAGCGAGGCGCTGCAGGAGGCGTTCCACGGGCTCGCCGGGCACATGATCAATTTCTGACCCGCCCCACCGCGATGCCCCGGCTTTCGTAGCTGGGGCATCGCTGTTTGGATGGGCGGGTGCGGTGGATCGCGGGTGTGCTCGTTGTCGTCGTCGGGTTGAGTTTCGGCTTCTACCGGCTGGTCAACGCGCGGTCGTTCCAGCTCGGCGGGGAGCTGGTGGATCGGGTCGACACCACCTCGAAGGTGGTGGCGCTGACCCTGGACGACGGGCCGAGCGAGCGCGCCCCCGACGTGCTCCGGGTCCTCGCCGAACTCGGCGTCCCCGCCACCTTCTACCTGAACGGCCGCGACCTCGACGCGCACCCCGAGCTGGGCCGCGCCGTCGTCGCCGCCGGGCACGAGGTGGGTAACCACACCTACAGCCACCGCCGCATGGTCTTCGTGACGCCGGGGGCCGTGCGCGACGAGGTCGAGCGCACCGACGTCGCCATCCGCGCCACCGGGTACACCGGCGAGATCACCTTCCGGCCGCCCTACGGGAAGAAGTTCCTCGCGCTGCCGCGGTACCTGGCCGAGCACGGGCGGACCACGGTGATGTGGGACGTGGAGCCCGAATCGTCCGCCGCCGCCGATATCGCCGCCGAGGTGGTTCGGCGGGTTCGGCCGGGGTCCATCGTGCTGCTGCACGTGATGTACGGGACCGGCGAGGCGCTGGCCGCGCTGCCGCGGATCGTCGGGGAGTTGCGGGGACAGGGTTACCGGTTCGTCCGGGTGTCGGAGCTGCGCTGATCTTCGATATCGGCGCGTATTACGAACGTGATACGCTGATCCTTGTTCGAGTTGAAGTTCGAAGGTCATGAGTTCTGAGCAGCGCACTCGCATGGAAGAAGCAGCCGACTACTACGACACGCACGATGTCGCGGCGGATATCTCGGCGGCGACACTTACCGCGCACGAGCCGAGCGAATCGTCGCCGATGGCCGGCTACAGCCTGCGGCTGCCGAAGTCCACGCTGCGTGCCGCGCGTTCGCTCGCGCAGGAGCGCGGGGTGTCGACCGGTGCGTGGTTGCGCGCGGTGATCGAGCAGGCTGTCGCGGCGCATCGGCGACCTCGGGCGGCGGAGACGATCGCCCTGCAGAACCTGATCGACGTGTACCTGTCCCCGGCGTACCCACGCGGCACCGACGGATCCGACGAGGCGCCGGACCAGCGGGAGCAGGTGCGCGTCGACGTGGCGGCCGTACTGGAACCGGTCATGGCGTTGCTCGAGCCGATCGCCGTCGCGCTGCGGGAGATCGAGTCGAATCGAGGCGGTGGCGCGGCCGCGAACCGGCCGTCGGGGGCGCGGGTGGTCAGGCACCCGCGCACCGCACTCGGCAACGCTCCGAACCGACGCCTGGCGAGCACCCGCCGCAAGCGCGGCTGACCGCTCAGCGCAGCAACCCGTACGCCCGGGTCGGGGTGAGGGTGAGGAGGACGCGGCGATCGGCGACCATGACCCGGCGGTACTCGTCCCAGTCCGGGTGCTCGCCGGAGCCGGCCCGGTAGTAGGCGACGAGGGCGTCGACGGCCGGGTCGCCGGGGTCGGTGGCGACGTCGGTCAGCTCGGCGTCGGCTTCGAGCACGGCGTAGGAGCCGAACGAGTCGTCGGTGACGTGCAGGGCGGCCCAGGGCTGCCTGCGCAGGTTGGGGTACTTGGCACGGTCGGCGGTGATGGAGATGCGGATCTTCCCGTCGGTACCGGTCACGTGCAGCACGTTGGAGAGCTGCGGGCGGCCGTCCCGGCGCAGCGTGGTGAGCACCGAGCGGGTGGTGCCGCGGGCGAATTCGAGGGCGCGGTCGAGTTCCATGGCAGGAACAACCGCGGCGGGGCCCCGGTCAGTCCCGGTCGTAGGCGTCCTGTGCCGCGCGCACCCGCGGCATATTGAGTTCGACCAGCTTGACCAGTGCTTCCAGCTGGTCGGCGATCTCGACGCCGAGCTCGGTGAGGGTGTACTCGACCCGCGGCGGGATGGCCTCCAGCACCTCGCGGTGCACCATGCCGTCGCGCTCCAGCGCCCGGAGGGTCTGGGCGAGCATGCGCTCGCTGACCCCGTCCACCCGGCGGCGCAGCGCGCTGAACCGGTACGGCCCCTCGCGCAGTGCGACGAGGGCCAGGATGCCCCAGCGACCGGCCAGGTTCTGCAGCACCGGCCGGGAGGTGCAGTTCCGGGCGAAGACATCCGACTCCAGTCCCGGGTCGGACTCCAGTTCCATCCCTCGAGCATAGCGGGGGAATGAATAGCGCTTACGTAAAGTTAGTGCTCATGAATAGTTCGTACCCGAGGAGGAACCATGACCGTCGCCGTCACCGGAGCAAGCGGCCAGCTCGGCCGGCTCGTCGTCGAGGCACTGGCGCGACAGGGCGCCGCGCCGATCGCGATCGCCCGCACCCCGGAGAAGATCGCCGACCTCGCCGAGCGCGGCATCGAGGTGCGCCGGGCGGCGTACGACGACCCGGACCAGCTCGATGCCGCGCTCGCGGGCGTCACCCGGCTGCTGCTGGTCTCCGGCAACGAGTTCGGGCAGCGGGTCGCGCAGCACACCGCCGTGCTGCGCGCCGCCGAGCGGGCCGGGGTCGAGCTGCTCGCCTACACGAGCATCCCGGACGCCGACACCACCCCGCTGATCCTGGCGAACGAGCACCGCGCCACCGAGGAGATCCTGCGCGCAGGCGAGGTCCCGCTCGTCCTGCTCCGCAACGGCTGGTACTGGGAGAACTACCTCGGCAGCCTGCAGCAGGCCAAGGCGACCGGCGCGTTCGCCGGCGCTGCTGCGGGCGGCCGGGTCGCCGGCGCGGCCAGGGCCGACTACGCCGAGGCGGCCGCCGCCGTCCTGACCGCAGATAACCAGGGCGGGCGGGTCTACGAGCTCGGCGGCGATCAGCCACTCACGCACGCCGAGCTCGCGCAGGCCATGGCCGCCGCGCTGGGCACCCCGGTGCGGTACGAAAGCCTGGGCCGCGCCGGCTACACCGCCGCGCTCATCGAATCCGGGCTCCCCGCGCCGGCGGCCGAGGTGTTCGCCGACTCCGACGCCGGTATCGAGGCGGGCGCGCTCGACGTCACCACCGGTGACCTGGTGAAGCTCATCGGCCGTCCGGCCGCCACCGCCGAATCGGTGTTCCGCGCCGCGCTCTGACTCAGTGCTCCGGCCCGGCGCCCTCCGGGCCGGAGACCCACTGCACCAGCTGCAGCACGATGCCGTTCGGGTCGGTGAGCTGGAAGTAGCGCTCGCCCCACTCCTCGGTCTCGATGGGGGTCTCGATCGGCGCGCCCGCCGCGCGCAGCCGGGCGTACTCGGCGTCGATGTCGTCCACCACGAACGCCACCAGCAGCCCCTCGCCCGCGCGGCCCGCGATCCTGGCCGGTTTGAAGCTGCCGAGCCCGGTTCGCAGGAAAACCAGGTCGAAGCCCGCGTCCGCCCGGCTCAGCGCGATGAAGCCGTCGGCGGAGTTGTGCTCGGCGAAACCGAGGTGCCTGATGGCGAAGTCGGCCGAGGCGCGCGGGTCGGGGACGTTGAGCGAAATACACGAAGCGGTGATGTGCACGAGACCTCCCGAAAACTCTATACTAAGTACTCTGTACGTTGTACATGTAAGATCGGCGGATGGCAAGCGAGAAGAACGATCCGGCGCGCACGCTGGAGCTGCTCTGGCGCGAGCCGGGTGCGCGCAGGCGCGGCCCCAGGCAGCGCCGCAGCGTGGACGAGGTGGTCGCGGCGGCCGTCGCGCTGGCCGACGCGGACGGGCTCGGCGCGCTCACCATGCGCGCGGTCGCCGACCGGCTCGGCCTCACCCCGATGGCCACCTACACCTACGTGCCGGGCAAGGCGGAGCTGCTCGACCTCATGCTGGACAGCGTCTACGCCGCCATGGACCGCGCCGACCTCGCCGGGCTGCCCTGGCGCGAGCGGGTGCGCACGGTCGCCGCGGAGAATCGCGCGCTGCTCGCCCGGCACCCCTGGGTGGCCGATCTCCCTGCCACCCGCCCACCGCTCGGCCCCGGCCAGCTGGCCAAGTACGAGCACGAGCTGGCCGCCTTCGACGGTCTCGGCCTGGACGACGTCACCATGGACGCCGCGCTCACCCACCTGCTCGGCTTCGTCACCGCCGCCGCGCGGATCGGCATAGACCTGGCCCGCAATGCCGCCGCGACCGGCATGGACGAGGCGCAGTGGTGGGCGCGGGTCGGCCCGGTGCTGGAACGGGTCGTCGACCCGGCCCGCTACCCACTCGCCACCCGGGTCGGCGCAGCCGCCGGGCAGGCGCACGACGCCGCCTACAGCGCCGAACACGCCTACGAGTTCGGCCTGAACCGCGTCCTGGCCGGATTCGCCGACCTCATCGACCCCTGACGGTTCGCGCCGCGAACCCCGCCCGGCGACACCCGGCAACTAAACTCACCCCCTATGAGCACCCCGCGGATCGCCCCCGGACGGCTGAGCGAACTCGGTCCGATCAACTGGCTCCTCTGGCAGGCGCTCTCCCGCGCCGCCGGGACCAGGGACGCGCAGCTGTTCAGCACGCTCGGCCGCACCCGCGGGCTGTTCCGCGGCTGGTTGCACTACTCCGGCAAGCTCATGCCGGGCGGGCGGCTGCCGCGACACGAGGCCGAACTGGTGATCCTGCGGGTGGCCCAACTGCGGGGCTGCGACTACGAATACGACCACCACCTGCGGCTGGGCCGCCGGGCCGGGGTGACCCCGGAGATCGTGCAGCGGCTGCGCACCGGGCCGGGCGCCGACGGCTGGTCGGAGAAGCACCGCGCCCTGCTCGCCGCGGTGGACCAGCTGGTCGCCGAGCGCGACCTCGATGACGCCACCTGGCAGGCACTGGCCGCGCACTACGGCGAGCGCGAACTCATCGAAATCGTCCTGCTGGTCAATCAATACGACGGTTTGGCCGCAACCATCACGACCCTCCGCATTCGGCGCGATACTTTGCCTGCACTGAAAAACTAGATCTTCGGGGGGACAACCTCATGCTGGTGCGGGTACGGCCCGGGGCGGAACTCTCCGGCGCCGAGCGGGAATTCGCGGAATCTCTCGGCGCCCTGCCGTCCACCGGGCTCGCCCTGGTCGACGTGCCGATCGGGGAGAGCGGCGGCGCCCGGCGGGTCGGGGCGGTGCTCTTCACCCCGACCGGGCTGACCGTGCTCGAGGTCTTCGGCTTCCGGCGCAGGCAGAGCGGCATCCTCACGGCTGTGCCCGGAAAGCCCTGGCTGATCAGCGATTCCCCGCTGGACCTGGAGCTGCAGGGCTCGGGCGACCTCGCGGACCGGGTGGAGCAGAGCGCGTACGCGGTGCGCGCGGCGCTGGAACGCGGGCTGCGCGACCCCGGCCACGTCTGCGGGGCGGCGGTGCTCGTCCCGTTCCGCGGGGTGGTGGTGCGCCCGGCCCGCACCACGCTGCGGCCGGGGCTGGACGTGGTGGTCGGCAATGCAGCCGACACCACCGAACTCCGCATCTACCTGGAGAACTTCGCGAAGGGGCCGCGCACCTGGACCGCCGACGGGGTGCTCGGCGCCTGCCGGGAACTCGGCGCGGGGGAGGCGGTGCCGCCGCGCGCCGAGCTGCTCGCCGCCGGCTTCGACCAGGCCCCGGAGCAGCAGCGGCCGTCGGTGATCCCGCCGCCGGTGGTGCCCCGGGTCGCGCCGACCCCGCGCGAACCGCATCGGCACCACCGCAGCACCACCTGGGCCATCATCCTGGCGGCGCTGCTCGGGCTCTTCGTGGTCTTCGGGGTGGTCGCGACCGCGCTGATCCACGACGACGGCGACACCGGTGAGCCGGTCGCGCCCAGCGCCACCAGCACTCCGGGGCCCGCCTCCAGCACCCGGCCACCGGCCTGCTTCCCGCTGCAACCCGACTGCTGAGGTGATGCTCGTCACCATCGCCGACGTCGCGCCGGGGCCGGGCCGAAGTGCGACCGCGACTTCCGCCCTTTCGGGCACTGTCCCAACGTGATTGGTTTGATCCGTTCACGCTGTGCACGATGAATTCGGCCGTAGGATCGATGGGGTCAGGGATCAGCGAAGCCGGTTCGCGTTCGGTGGTGCCTGCGGGGGCGGTCAGGTTGCCGAGGGGGCAAAAAATGCGGAAAATTACTGACGGTGCAGGGCTTTTCGACGTCATCGACCAGCTGTGCCGACGGCCGCGGGTCGGTGATCGCCGGCCGGAGTCATCGGGGGCACGGGACACCGATCGTCGGGGGCTGCCGATGTTGTGGCTGGTTCGGGACGAAGATCCCGACAAAGTTCTCCAGACCATCGATGACAATCTCAGATCGAAGTATCCGAGCGATCTGCGCCGCAGCTATCTAGAGCTCTCCCGCTCGGAGGGTACGGCGAACGCGACGACGGAATCTGTCGCTCGCGTCCGCGACGTCCTGGATGTGGCGACGTCGAACTTCGTGAAAAATCCCGATGTCCGGGGGCCGCGGTTGCGATTCGAGCGACTCACGCTGCTGCAGTGGCTGATGGATCAGGAAGTCGACGGTAACGACCGCCACCCGGACCGGACGATGCGGCTGCTGTTGCTGCAGCAGGGCCTCAAGGTTCGGGTCGACCACTGGATACAGCGCACCGAGGATGAAAGTCGCAGCGACACCTGGTGGTGGCGGGCATCGCTGTTGTTTCTGCGGCTGCTGACCTTCGTGACATTCCAGGTGGCGGTGACCGGGCGGGTGCCTGTGCTGTCCGGCCGCTATCGCTGGTTCATACGCCAGCCCTACCTCGCGCCGAGGCTGTCGAGGACATTCGTGCGGTTTGCCAGCCGTCTGACCCGGGACGAATGGAAGAAAGAGGATCTGGATTCCGTACAACTCCTGCTGGTCCACGCCTTTCTCGAAGATCTCCGCCGGGCTTACCGGCTGAGGTTCTGGCAGGTGTGGCGGCGGCGCGAAACGGTCTACCCCGTGCTGCTGGTCGACAATGTCGATGCGGGCAACGGCGGCTTCTCCTTGCTGAAATCCATCAATACCGTACGAAATCAAACCGGACTTTTCGACCCGCTGCTGGTGATCGCCGCCTCCCACACGGTACCGCCGGATGCGGCAACCAAGGATGCGGCCAGGCTTCACTACGATGCGGCCGAGGCCGGCGCCGCATATCTGAGCTGGCGTAACGCACTGCACGACGACCGACGGCGACGACGGGAGACGGCGTGGTTTCTGCCCATCTGGATACCCGCGGCCGACACGGGGCGAAAATGGTTAACGAGCAACACTTTCGCCGAGCGGGTGCGCCCGGCATGGTGGTTGAGCCGATGGATCCGGATCGGGGTGCCTGCCGTCGTCATCGCCCTGGCGGCCGGAACAGCGCTGTGGTGGCAGGACGCACAATGGGACAGGCACTGCGGCTCGCGTAACCGAGATCTGATCTGGACCGGCAGTGAATGCGCGGGGATCAGCGATGGCTCGTTCTCCTTCCTGCCCTCCGACGACGCCTTCCGAAAGGTCGAAGTCGTGATCGCCGACCAGAACAGGCAAGCCGAGCACCTGCACCGCATCAACCCTGCTCGGCCGTTCATCACGATCGTCGTTCTGGAGGGATTCACCGCACCGGCCGGAGACGCGAGCGTCTCGGCGGGGCCGCGCAAGTCCATCGAGGGAGTTGCGGTCGCACAGGCTCGGCAACTGAGCGGCCCGGCTTCGACGCCGCTGGTCAAAGTGCTGCTCGCGAACGCGGGCAAGGAATTGGACCAGGGACACCGGCTCGTCGAGCCGCTGCGTGCCCTCCTGCGCCGCGATCCGACCGTGGTCGGAGTGGTGGGACTGGACCAGAGCAGGGGGACCGTCCTGACCCTGATCCACGAGCTGTCGCGGATGGGGGTGCCCATGGTGAGTTCCACGCTGTCCGCGGACACGCTCGCGCAGTCGTCACCGCTGTATTTCCAGGTGGCCCCGAGCAACAGGCGTGAAGCCCAGGTCGCGGCGGCCTTCGCCGATCGGCTGGTGCGCGAGGAGAACCGGCCGAGAACGGTTCGCATCTACTACTCCAGCGATGAGGACGATATCTACAGTTCGAATCTGTATCAGGATGCCCGCGAGGAATTCGAGGCTCTCGGATTCGCCGTCAAGTCGGTCGCCTTCGCCCCTCCCGGTATAACCGGCCAGCTCAATGCAGGCGCCGCGGGGCGGGACATCTGTGGTGGTTATCGGGGGGTGACGTTCTTCGCCGCTCGCGGCGCCGATTTCGAGGAGTTCATCTCCGGCGCGGAAGGGTGCGGCGGCAAGGACAGCTTGCTCATCGGCGATGACGATATCGCCAACCATGTCGCCGATGACGCTATGCGCACCCGGACGCGCGCGATTCCCTACTACTATCTGTCCTTCGCCAACGATGCCATCGGAGCAGGCGCCGCCCAGGACTACTACGAGCCCTGGAACACACTGTTCGCTTTCGAGCCGCCCGACAGCGGCCCGCCGTCCGACCCGTACGGGCCATTGGCCTACGACGCCACACAGGTGCTCATCACCGCGGCCACGTACCTGCACGACTCACAGCCGCCGATTCCGCTCAGCACGGGTGCCGTCTGGCGCGAGATCACCGCTATCCACACGCCGCACCAGGACGACGGCCAGCCGAGCAAAGCGCTGGAAGGCGTGACCGGGACCATCGACTACGGCGGCGACATCGCCAGGAACGTTCCGCTGAACAAGCCCATCACCGTCGTGCACGTGATGAGTGGCGAGGTCGTTCCGGATTTCCGCGGATATTGTGGACCACCCGATCCCGAGCAGCCGTCCGAGGATTGGTGTCCGCAGACCGACGATTAGTCAGTCCCGCACGGCGCGCGCCAGTTTCGTGTACTCCAGGGCCTGCTCGGCGCGGAGCCGGACGTGCGCGCGCGAGGTGTCGATGTGGGTGGTGAGCGCGCGCAGCGCGGCGTCCAGTTCGCCGGCGAGCAGGTGCTCGGCGACCGCGATGTGCTCGGCGGTCATCACCGCGATCCGCTCCGGGTTGGGCAGGTCCATGGTGCGCACCGGGCGCACCCGCTCGTAGACGGTGTGCAGCGCGTCGGCCAGCGCCGGGTTGCCCGCCGCGCGCAGCAGCGTCAGGTGGAACCGCTCGTCCGCGGCGACGAGCGCGGGCCCCGGTTCGGGCGGTTCGTCGCGCAGCACATGCCACACCGCGAGTTCGGCCCGTACCGCCGTGAGGTCGTGCCGGGGCAGAGTCGCCGCGGTTTCGCCCGCGTCCGGCGGTTCGTCGGCCCCGAACGTGCCGATGACGCCGGGGTCGGCCGTACCGGATGCGGCGACGGCTCCGGCGGTGGGGCCGGGCAGCGCCCGCTGCAACCCGCGCGCCTCCAGCACGATGCGCAGCTCGTACAGGTTGTCCAGCTCATCGAGCCGGGGCCGGAACGGGTACAGCCCGTCGGCGTGCCGCTGCACCAGCCCGTCGGCGAGCAGCCGGGCCAGTGCCTCCCGCACGGGGGTGCGGGAGACGCCGTACCCGGCGGCCAGCCGCTCCTCGCGGAGCCGCTCGGTGGCGGGCAGCGCACCGCCCGCGAGGTCACGCCGCAGTGCGTCGTAGACCTGCTCGCGCAGCGGAATCCGCGCCATCGCAGCGCTCAGATCGCCATGGCGGAGCGGACCGCGGTCTCCGCGGCTGCCCCACCCTCCCCGCTGGAGCTGATCCGGCCGGACTGCAGCACGTAGTAGTGCTGCGCCGCCTGCAGCGCGAAGCCGATGTGCTGCTCGACCAGCAGTACGCTCAGCCCGCCGCGCCCGGTCAGCTCGATGATGGTGCGTTCGATCTCGGCCACCACCGAGGGCTGGATGCCCTCGGTCGGCTCGTCCAGGATGAGCAGCTTCGGCTCGGTGATCAGCGCCCGCGCGATGGCGAGCTGCTGGCGCTGGCCGCCGGAGAGCAGCCCGGCCTTGCGCGGTAGTAGTTCGCGCAGCGCGGGGAAGAGGTCGAGCGCCTCGTCGATCAGCGCCTTGCCGCGCTTGCGGCCGTCCGCCACCACCTGGAGGTTCTCCATGGTGCTGAGCTGGCCGAAGCTCTGCTGCCCCTGCGGCACGTAGGCGATGCCGCGGCGCACCCGCTTGGAGGGGGCGAGCTTGGTGATGGTCTCGCCGTCGAAGGTGATCCGCCCGGATTTCACCCCGATCAGCCCGACCGCGGTGCGCAGCAGGGTGGTCTTGCCCGCGCCGTTGTGGCCCATCACCGCCACCACGCTGTCGTCGGGGACGGTCAGCGTGGCGCCGTGGATCACCTCGGTGCGGCCGTAGCCGGAGCGCACGTCATCGAGCTCGAGCATCGTCGGTCTCCTCCTCCACGGCGATCACCGTGACATCGCTCAGATCGGCTCCGGTGCTGTCGATCTCGGCGGCTGTGCCGAGGTACACCTCCTGCACCTTCGGGTCGGCCTGCACCTGCTCGACGCTGCCCTCGCTGAGCAGCTTGCCGCCGGCCAGCACCGTCACCGAGTTGGCGAAGGCGCGCATGAAATCCATGTCGTGCTCGACCACGACGACGACCCGCTCGCCGCCGATCCGGCGCAGCAGGTTGCCGGTCTCCTCGCGCTCCTCGGCGCTCATCCCGGCGACCGGCTCGTCCAGCAGCAGCACGGTGGCGTTCTGCACCAGCAGCATGCCGATCTCCAGCCACTGCTTCTGGCCGTGCGCGAGCACCCCGGCCGGCTTGTCCCGCAGCGCGGTGAGGCCGGTGGTCTCCAGCGCCTCCTCGATGGCGGGCAGCACCCCCTTGCGGGTGCGAAGCAGCGTCAGCGCCGAGCGGCCCGCGCCCGCCGCGATGTCCAGGTTCTGCAGGACGGTGAGCTGCTCGAACACGCTCGCCGTCTGGAAGGTCCTGCCGATCCCGGCGCGCGCGATCTGGTGCACCTTCTTGCCGAGCAGCTCGACCCCGGTCTTCTGCACCGACCCGGTGCCGGGCACGAGGCCGGTGATGGCGTCGATCAGGGTGGTCTTGCCCGCGCCGTTCGGGCCGATCAGGAAGCGCAGGTCGCCCTGCAGCACGGTGAGATCCACCTCGGTGACGGCCTTGAAGCCGTCGAAGCTCACCGAGAGGCCGCGCACCTCCAGGTACTCGGCGGACATCCCCGCCTTGGCCGGTGCACTCATGGCGCCGCCACCTTCTCTCGTTCGGGGGCCGCGGGCTCCGGCTCCGGCTTGGGCCGGAACCGCCCGAAGTCGACGCGGCCCTTGAGCATCGGCCAGATCCCGGCCAGCCCGGCCGGGATGAAGCCGACCACCACGATGAACAGCACGCCCTGCAGGTAGGTCCAGCCGGACGGGAACTGCTCGGAGAGCGAGGTCTGCGCCCAGGCGACGCCGATCGCGCCGAGCACCGGCCCGAGCAGCGTGGTGCGGCCGCCGATCGCGACCCCGATCAGGAAGGCGATGGAGGGAACGACGCCGATGTCGGCGGGCGAGATGATCCCGACGATCGGCGTGAACAGCGCCCCCGCGATCCCGGCGAAGAACGCCGCGACCACGTACGCCACGATCTTGATGTTGGCCGGGTCGTAGCCGAGGAAGCGGACCCGCTCCTCCTGGTCGCGCACCGCGACGAGCAGCTCGCCGTAGCGGCTGCGCATGAGCTGGCGCACGATCGCCACCACCACGAGCAGCGTGCCCGCGGCGATGAAGAACAGCATCTGCCGGTTCGCCGGGTCGGAGAGCTTGAAGCCGAAGAAGGCGCGGAAATCGGAGAGCCCGGTGAAGCCGCCGAGCGCCTGCTGCCCGGTGAGCAGGATCGCCAGCGCGGCCGCCAGCGCCTGGCTCAGGATCGCGAAGTACGCGCCCTTCACCCTGCGCTTGA
The DNA here is from genome assembly GCF_021183625.1 of Nocardia asteroides. Classification (NCBI taxonomy): domain Bacteria; kingdom Bacillati; phylum Actinomycetota; class Actinomycetes; order Mycobacteriales; family Nocardiaceae; genus Nocardia; species Nocardia asteroides. Next base: position 3,412,286 of record NZ_CP089214.1, on the reverse strand, counting down.
ACACCCCGTACCCGAGCACCGCCGCGACCAGCGCGGGGATGACGAGAATGCCGAGCAGCGCGACCGGCGCCGAGGCGAACGGCACCCAGATCGCGGGCAGCTCCCTGATCCCGGAGATGTCCATGAACTCGGGCACGTCGTTGCCGAGCCGCTCGGCGTCGGCCATCTGCAGGTGCATGGCCATGATGTAGGCGCCGATCCCGAAGAACACGCCCTGGCCGAGGGTGAGCATGCCGCCCCGGCCCCAGGCCAGCCCGATCCCGGCCGCAACGATGGCGAAGCAGAGGAACTTGGCGAGCAGGTTCAGCCGGAAGTCGCTGAGCACGGCCGGGGCCACCGCGAAGAGCAGCACGGCGGCCACCGCGAAGCCGACCAGCGTGCCGATCGAGGAGTGTGCGCGCCACCGCTGTACGAGTGTGGTCATGCCAGACTCCTTGTCCGGACGGTGAAGAGCCCCTGCGGCCGGACCTGCAGGAAGATCACGATGAGCACGAAGACGATCACCTTGGCGATCGAGGCCGTCGTGGAGTACTCGATGAACGAATTGAGCAGCCCGAGCGCGAACGCGGCGATCACCGTCCCCTTGATCTGCCCGAGCCCGCCGATCACGACCACAAGGAAGGCGTCGATCAGGTAGCTCTGCCCGATGGTCGGGCTGGTGGAGCCGATCAGGGTGAGCGCGACGCCGGCCACGCCCGCCAGCCCGGAGCCGATGAAGAAGGTGCTGATATCGGTGAACCGGCTGGAGACGCCGCTGGTCTCGGCCAGGCTGCGGTTCTGCACCACGGCCCGGATCCGCCTGCCGAGCGGGGTGGTCTTCAGCGCGACGGCCAGCGCCGTCACCGCGAGGATCGCCAGCACCAGGATGAAGATGCGGGTCTTCGGCACCACCGCGCCGAGAATGGTGACGCCGCCGCTGAGGAACTCCGGCACCAGCACGTTCTTGGCCGGGGCGCCGAAGATGTCGCGGGCCAGCTGCTGTAGCACGAGCCCGACGCCGAAGGTCACCAGCAGGGTGTCCAGCGGCCGGTCGTACATCCAGCGAATGAGCCCCATCTCCAGCGCGGCGCCGAGCAGCCCGCCGACCAGGAAGCCGATCCCCAGCGAGATGATCAGCGAGACGCCGGCCGAGGAGACCACCGTCTGCACGACGTAGGTGGTGTAGCAGCCGGCCATGATGAACTCGCCGTGCGCCATGTTGATGACGCCCATCTGACCGAAGGTCAGCGACAGGCCGAGCGCGGCGAGCAGGAGAATCGATCCGAGGCTCAGCCCGGTGAAGAGCTGGCCGATCATGACGTCCATCGAGGAGTACCCCCTTCGGGATCGAGCCGGTGCGGGGCGGCGACGCCGCCCCGCACCGGTGTCGGGGAGTTACTTCAGGCCGTCGGCCCAGGGGTAGGACTCGAGGTACGGGTCCGGCTTGATCGGCGTGCCCGAATCCCAGACCGTGTAGATCAGGCCGTCGGGGCGGATCTCGCCGATCCGAGCGGTCTTGGTGATGTGGTGGTTCTTGCCGTCGATGGTGACCAGCCCCTCGGGCGCCGCGAAGCTGACGCCGTCGGCCGCGCCCTGCACATCGGCGACCGCGAACGAGTTCGCCTTCTCGACCGTGTTCTTCCACAGGAAGACCGAGGCGTACGCCGCCTCCATCGGGTCCGAGGTGGGCTTGTCCGCGCCGAAGGCGGCCTTGTACGCGGCCACGAACGCCTTGTTCTCCGGCGAGTCGACGGTCTGGTAGTAGTTCCAGGCGGTCAGCTGGCCCGCGACGTTCTGCGCGCCGATGCCGGCGACCTCCTCCTCGGCGATCGACACCGAGACCACCGGCATGTCGGTGGCCTTGAGCCCGGCGTTGGTGTACTCGCGGAAGAAGGCGACGTTGGAGTCGCCGTTCAGGGTGTTGAAGACGGCGTCCGCGTCGGCGGTGCGCACCTTGTTGACGATGGTGGAGAAGTCGGTGGAGCCGAGCGGGGTGTAGTCCTCACCCTTGATCTCGATCCCGTTCGCCGCCGCGTACGCCTTGATCTCGCGGTTCGCGGTCTGCGGGAAGACGTAGTCCGACCCGACCAGGTAGAGCGACTTCACGCCCTTCTGCTTCAGGTAGTCCAGCGCCGGGATGATCTGCTGGTTCGTGGTGGCGCCGGTGTAGAAGATGTTCTTGCTGTCCTCCAGCCCCTCGTACTGCACGGGGTAGTAGAGCAGCGAGTTCAGGCTCTCGAACTTGGGCTTCATGGCCTTGCGGCTGGACGAGGTCCAGCCGCCGAAGACCGCGGCCACGCAGTCCGAGCTGATCAGCTTCTCGGCCTTCTCCGCGAAGGTCTTCGGGTCCGAGGCGCCGTCCTCCAGGACGATCTGGATCTGCTTGCCGAGCACACCGCCCGCCGCGTTGATCTGGTCCACCGCCAGCTTGGTCGAGTTCGCCACGGTGACCTCGGAGATCGCCATGGTGCCGGAGAGCGAGTGCAGCGAGCCGACCTTGATGGTCGGCTGCGACGTGTCGACGCAGGACGCGGCATCCGAGCCGCTTGTCGAGGCGTCGTCCTTGGCGCCGCAGGCGGTCACCAGGAGTCCGGCGAGTGCGATCGCGGCCGGCACCGCGACTACACGACGCAGTCGTTTCGAACGGGAATCTGACATGGGGGCGAACCCTTCTCCTCATCGAACAAACGGAATACGCCCACGTCAGGATGTATACAGAGGCCGTATCCGCGATGAACGGTAGGCCGCTTCTGTTGCCGAGGAATATCTGTCGGTGACGAATTCGTTGCCGATGTTTCGCCCGTGTGAAACCTTGCCGAGACCGTGCCGTGACCGGCGGTGAGCGGAGCCCGCCGCCTACGGTTGCGTAGCCCGAAGTCCCTGCGGCAGGCTGCGGAAAATGTCAATCGCGGTTGGGTCAGGAGGAGCGGTGGGCCACTACAGGGCGAATCTGCGAGACATCGAGTTCAACCTGTTCGAGGTGTTCGAACTCGACAAACTGCTCGACACCGGCGCCTACGGCGACCTCGACTCGGAGACCGCGCGGGCGATCCTGGACGAGGTGCGCAGGCTGGCCGAGGGGCCGGTGGCGGAGTCCTTCGCCGCCGCCGACCGCGAGCCGCCCACCTTCGACCCCGCCACCGGCGACGTCTCGGTGCCGGAGCCGCTCGCCCGCTCGGTGCGCGCGGTCTACGACGCCGGCTGGGGCGCGCTCGCGCTGCCCGAGGGCATGGGCGGCACTCCCGCCCCCGCGGTGCTGGCCTGGGCGGTGAACGAGATGATCACCTGCGCCAACTCGTCGGCCGCCTTCTTCACCATGGGCGCGGTGATGGCGAAGGTGCTCTACACCGTCGGCACCGAGCAGCAGCAGCACTGGGCGCGCGAGGGCTTCGCGCGCGGCTGGCAGGGCACCATGGTGCTCACCGAGCCGGACGCGGGCTCCGACGTCGGCTCCGGCCGCACCAAAGCGGTTCAGCAGCCGGACGGCACCTGGCACATCGACGGCGTCAAGCGCTTCATCTCCGGCGCCGACCTGGGCGACCTCACCGAGAACATCTTCCACCTGGTGCTCGCCCGCCCCGAGGGCGCGCGGCCGGGCACCAAGGGGCTCTCGCTCTTCTACGTGCCCAAGTTCCACTTCGACCCGGAGACCCTCGAGCTCGGCGCGCGCAACGGCGTCGTCGTCACCGGCCTCGAGCACAAGATGGGGCTCAAGTCCTCGCCCACCTGCGAGCTCACCTTCGGCGGCAACGGCGTGCCCGCGGTCGGCTGGCTGGTCGGCGAGGTGCACGACGGCATCGCGCAGATGTTCCAGGTGATCGAGAACGCGCGCATGATGGTCGGCGTCAAGTCCACCGGCACGCTCTCGGCCGGCTACCTGACCGCGCTGGACTACGCCAAGCAGCGCGTGCAGGGCGCCGACCTGACCAAGATGGCGGACAAAACCGCCCCCCGGGTGACCATCACCCACCACCCGGACGTGCGGCGCAGCCTGGCCATGCAGAAGGCGTACGCCGAGGGGCTGCGCGCGGTCTACCTCTACACGGCGGCGCACCAGAACGAGGATGTGGCGCAGCTGGTCTCCGGCGCCGACGCGGACACCGCCGCCCGGGTGAACGACCTGCTGCTGCCGATCGTCAAGGGCGTCGGCTCCGAGCGCGCCTACCAGTACCTGACCGAATCACTGCAGACCCTCGGCGGCTCGGGGTACCTGCAGGACTACCCGATCGAGCAGTACATCCGGGACGCCAAGATCGACTCGCTGTACGAGGGCACGACCGCGATCCAGGCGCAGGACTTCTTCTTCCGCAAGATCATCCGGGATCGCGGGGTCGCGCTCGGCCACGTCGCGGGGCAGATCCAGGGCTTCCTCGAGGTGGAGACCGGGCGGCTGGTCCGCGAGCGCGCCCTGCTCGCCACCGCGCTCGCCGACGTGCAGGCGATGGCGGGCATCCTGACCGGGTATCTCGGCGCGTCGCAGCAGGACTCGGCCGAGCTGTACAAGATCGGGCTCGGCTCGGTGCGCTTCCTGCTCGCCGTCGGCGATCTGCTCATCGCCTGGCGGCTGCTGGTCCAGGCGGAGGCCGCCGCGGCCGCGCTGGCCACCGAGCCGCCCGCGGCCGACCGGGACTTCTACACCGGCAAGATCGCCGCGGCGCAGTTCTTCGCGCGGAATGTGCTGCCCGGCCTCACCGCCGTCCGCACGGTGCTCGCCGAGCTGGACAACGACATCATGGAGCTGGACGAAGCCGCCTTCTGACCGCTACTGCAGGACGTACGGCGAGACCGAGCTGCGGTGCTCGCTGATGTCCAGCTTCTTGCCGAGCGGCGGGAAGGCGCGCTGCGGGCAGTTGGCCCGCTCGCACACCCGGCAGCCCGCCCCGATCGGGGTCGGCTGCACCTCGGGCAGGTCGATGCCGTCGGCGTAGACCACCCGGCCCGCGTGCCGCAGCTCGCAGCCGAGGCCGATGGCGAAGGTCTTGCTCGGCTGGCCGTAGCGCGTCGCCCTGCGCTCCACCGTGCGCGCCACCCACAGGTATTTGCGGCCGTCCGGCATCTGCGCGATCTGGGTCATGATCTTGCCCGGGTAGGCGAAGGTCTCGTAGACGTTCCAGAGCGGGCAGGTGCCGCCGCTGGAGGAGAAGTGGAAACCGGTCGCGGACTGCCGCTTCGACATATTGCCCGCCCGGTCGACCCGGACGAAGGAGAACGGAACCCCGCGCAGCTCCGGCCGCTGCAGCGTGGAGAGCCGGTGGCAGACGGTCTCGTAGCTCTGCGTGAAGAAGGCGGAGAGCCGCTCGATGTCGTACCGGAAATCCTCGGCTACCTCGTGGAAGTGCGTGTACGGCAGCACGATCGCGGCGGCGTAGTAGCTGGCCAGCCCGAGCAGGGCCAGCTTGCGGGCGTCGTCGGAGGCGAAGTTGCCCTCGTCGACCAGCTTCTCCATCAGCTCGCCGCACTCGAAGTAGGCCAGTTCGGCCGCGAGCTTGAAGCTGCGCTGCCCGCCGGAGAGGTGCGGCGCGATCTCCAGCAGCTTCTCCGCCGGGTCGTACCGGTGCAGCACGCCCTCGCCGAGATCGATCCGCTCCGCGATCCGCACCCCGTGGCCGCGCAGCATCCTGGCCACCTCGACGTTCACGTCGGCGCCGTGGAAGCGGATCCGGGTGGTCAGCTCCTCGGCGGCGGTGTCCAGCTCGTGGATGTAGTTCTGCCGCTGGTAGAAGTAGTCGCGCACCTCCTCGTGCGGCTTGCTGATGGCGCCGCTGCCCGAGCCGTCGGAGAACCGGTCCTCGGTGGCCGCGGCCAGCTGGGCCGAGGTGTTGCGGTACCGGTTGTGCATGGCGACGAGGGCGCGGGCCATGCTGGGGTGCGCGGAGACGATGTCCGCGATCTCCTTGGTGTCGGCCTCGATGCCGAGCTCCTGGTCGAGCACCACCTCCTGCAGCTCCGCGATGAGGCGCGTGTCGTCCTGCGAGGAGAAGAAGGTGGCGTCGACGCCGAACAGCTCGCTGATCTTGAGCAGCACCGGTACGGTCAGCGGGCGTACATCGTGCTCGATCTGATTGAGGTAGCTCGCCGAGATCTCCAGCTTCTGCGCGAGCGAGACCTGGCTCAGCCCGCGCTCGGTGCGCAACTGGCGGAGCCGCGCGCCGACGTAGGTTTTGGCCATGCGGCCGAGTCTACGAACTGATTAGCAGTCCGGCCATAACGGAGTTAGCAATGCTGGTCACAGCGGTGGGGTTTGCTGTCGGTGGCTGCGGCTAGATTCGATCACGTGCTGTTCGCCGATGTCGTGCGGGTCTCGGAGAGCGTGCGGGCCACCCGATCACGGAAAACGAAGACCGAAGCGCTCGCCGAGGTGTTGCGCGCCGCCGGGGTGTCCGGCGCGTCCGGGGCGGGGCAGGGCGGCGAGGCCGGAGCCGGTTCCGGCCCGCCGGGGGCCGGGGGCGACGCCAGGCCGCCGGCCGCCGATCCGGACCCGGCAGCGGGCGATGCCGAACTCGCGGCCGTGACCGCATGGCTCTCCGGCGAGCTGCGCCAGGGGCGGATCGGCACCGGGTGGCGCACGCTGTCCGGGCTGGACGTGGCCCCGGCCGAGCAGCCCCGGCTCACCGTGGCCGAGGTCGATGCCACCTTCACCGAGCTGGCGGGTGTCTCCGGCTCCGGCTCGGCGGCCCGCCGGAAGGACCTGCTCTCCGAATTGTTCGGCAGCGCGACCCCGGCCGAGCGCGAGTTCCTGATCCGCCTGCTCACCGGCGAACTGCGCCAGGGAGCGCTCACCGCGCTGGTCGCCGAGGCAGTCGCCAAGGCCGAGGGCATCCCGGTGGCCGCGGTGCGCCGCGCGCACATGCTCTGCGGCGAGCTGCCGCTCACCGCCGTCACCGCCCGCCGCGGCGGCGCGGCCGCGCTGGCCGAGTTCCGGCTGGAGGTCGGGCGCCCGGTACAGCCCATGCTCGCCGCGCCCGGCGCCAGCCTGGAGGAGGCGCTCGGCGAGTTCGACGGCGAGGTCGGCCTGGAGCACAAGCTGGACGGCGCCCGGATCCAGGTGCACCGCGACGGTGACGAGGTCAGCGTCTACACCCGCACCCTGCGCGACATCACCGCGAGCGTGCCGGAGCTGGTCCGCCTGGTCCGCGCGCTGCCGTGCACCTCGGTGGTGCTGGACGGCGAGACCCTCGCGCTCACCGATGCGGGCCGCCCGCGCCCGTTCCAGGAGACCATGAGCCGCTTCGCCATCCTGGAGCCGGTGGACGGCGCGGCCCGCCCGGTCCCGGCGGGCAGCGACGACCCCGCCGTCCGCCCGGTCGCCTCCACCCGCGAGCTCCTCCTGCACCCCTACTTCTTCGACTGCCTGCACCTGGACGGCCGCGACCTGCTCGACGCCCCGCTCGCCGAGCGCAGGCAGGCGCTGGAGGAGGTCGCCGCCGAGCACTGCATCCCCGCGCTGCTGCGCCCGGACGCCGAGACCGCCGCCGAGTACTTCGACGGCGCGCTCGCCGCCGGGCACGAGGGCGTCATGGTCAAGTCGCTGACCGCGCCGTACGCCGCGGGCAGGCGCGGAAGGGCCTGGCAGAAGATCAAGCCGACGCACACCGTCGACCTGGTGGTCCTCGGCGCCGAGTGGGGGTACGGCAGACGCACCGGCTACCTCTCCAACCTGCACCTCGGCGCCCGCGACCCGGACGGCGGCGAGCCGATCATGGTCGGCAAGACCTTCAAGGGCCTCACCGACGCCCTGCTGCACTGGCAGACCGCGGAGTTCCCCCGGCACGAGCGCGCCAGGGACGAGCACACCGTGCTGCTGCACCCGGCGCTGGTGGTGGAGATCGCGCTGGACGGGGTGCAGACCAGCACCCGCTACCCCGGCGGCGTCGCGCTGCGTTTCGCCAGGGTGGTGCGGTACCGGCCGGACAAGACGCCCGCCGAGGCGGACACCATCGATGCGATCCGGGCCCTGCTGCTGTGACCCATTACCCATTCACAACGATGGGCAAACTGGTGGTAAATGCAGGGTGAACCCGCCACACTGTGGAGGTGTCCGTAGAGCTCCTGGTTCTCGTGATCGTCGTGATCACCGCGCTCGCCTTCGACTTCACGAACGGGTTCCACGACACCGCCAACGCGATGGCCACCTCCATCGCGACCGGGGCGCTGCGGCCCCGGGTGGCGGTGGCGCTCTCCGCCGTGCTGAACCTGATCGGCGCCTTCCTCTCGGTGGCGGTAGCCGCGACGGTGGCGAAGGGCATCGTCCGGCTCGACGCCGTCAGCGGGCAGGAGCTGCTCGTCATCGTCTTCGCCGGACTCGTCGGCGGCATCCTCTGGAACCTGTTGACCTGGCTTTTCGGCCTGCCGTCGAGTTCATCGCACGCGTTGTTCGGCGGGCTGATCGGCGCCACGCTCGCGGCGCTCGGCTGGAGCGGGGTGATCTGGCAGGCCGGGTCGGACGGCGTGCTCGCCAAGATCGTCGTACCCGCGGTGCTCGCGCCGGTGGTGGCCGCGCTGATCGCCGCGCTCGGCACCCGCGCCGTCTACCGGATCACCCACGCGGCCGACTCCGATACGGTCCAAACCGGCTTCCGCTGGGGCCAGATCGGCTCCGCCTCGCTGGTCTCGCTGGCGCACGGCACCAACGACGCGCAGAAGACCATGGGCGTGATCTTCCTCGCGCTTGTCGCCAACGGCACACTTACAGCTAACGATGAAATGCCGCTCTGGGTGATGGCAGCCTGCGCTGTCGCCATCGCGGCCGGCACCTACCTGGGCGGCTGGCGAATCATCCGCACACTGGGCAGGGGGCTGGTCGAGATCGACTCGCCGCAGGGGCTGGCGGCCGAGAGCTCCGCCGCCGCCATCATCCTCACCTCCGCGCACTTCGGGCTGCCGCTCTCCACCACGCAGACCGCCACCGGCTCGATCCTCGGCAGCGGGCTCGGCAAGGGCGCCGAGGTGCGCTGGCGGGTCATGGGGCGCATGGCGGTGGCCTGGCTGCTCACCCTGCCGATGGCCGGGCTGGTCGGCGCGGCGTGCTGGGCGGTGGCGCACTTCGTCGGCGGGCTGCCCGGCGTGCTCGTAGTCTTCACCGTGCTGATCGCGCTCGCCACGCTCATGTACCTGCGCTCCCGGCGCGCGCCGGTCACCGAAGCCAATGTCAACGAGTGGCCGGGCGACCGGCTGCCCGCCGCCGACCGGGAGTCCGCGTGAACACCGTCGTCACCAACCTGAACGCGCTGCTCGAGGTGGTGCTCGCCGGCATCGTCTTCGGTGCGGGGCTGCCCGCCGTCTTCGCCTTCGGCGTGCGCTTCTACGCCGTCGGCGGCGCCCCCGCGCGGGCAGGCGCGTACGCCTGCTTCGGGATCGTCGCCGCCGCCGTCGTCTGCGGGGTGCTCTGGGTCGCGAAGGCGTTTCTCGCGGCGAAGCTCGGCGTGCACGTCTTCGGCGCCTGAGGAGATTCGATGAGCGACCGAGCCGGCCTGCTGCGCCGCATCGTCGACTGGCTGCGCACCGGGTACCCGCAGGGCGTCCCGCAGTCGGACTACGTCGCGCTGCTCGCCGTCCTGCACCGCGACCTCACCGACACCGAGATCGTGCTAGTAGCCGAGGAACTCGCGCGCGGCCGCGGCCGCACCGACATCACGGCGACGGACATCGCCGCCGCCATCGGCGACCTGGCCAAGGAGAAGGCAGGCCCCGACGACATCGCGCGGGTCGCCGCACACCTCGCCGCTACCGGCCGCTCACTCGCGCCCCCGCTCGCCGCCCCGGAGCGGAAATCGGCCGGTGCCGCCTGCGAGGGGGCAGCGGCACCGGCCGTCGCGCCGGACGATCAGGGCAGTTGATCCGCTCCGGCGGTGATTCCGTCGTCCGAGGGCGACGCAGTTCATCCTGCTCGCTGTTACTCCGAATTCCTCGGCATACGCCTGTGAGTCAGCTGGGAGCCGCGTAGCACTGCGCGCCCGTCTCCCCGCCCTCGCCGAAGTGGTGGGTCACGGTGCCGATGTGCTGCCAGCCGAGCCGCTCGTACAGCCGGATGGCGGCTCGGTCCTTGTCCATGACATCGAGCACGAGCCGCTTGTCCCGCTCGGTCGCGTAGGCCATCGCCGTGCGCACGAGCTGTTCGCCGACACCGCGCTTCCGGCCCGCGGTACCGACGAAGAGGCGGCCGAATACCAGCACCCGCGTAAACGGCTCCGCCGTTCGTTCGAGCCAGAGCCGCGCAGCGTCGTCGGCGGTTGTCGCCGCGCACACCAGCGCGTGCCCGACCACCACCCCCGCGACCTCACCGACCCACGCTTCGGCGGCGTCACCCGGGGTCAGCCAGGAAATCGGGTCGGCGACGCCTTCGACCGGGTATCCGTCGGTGCCGTGCACCTCGACCAGGAGTTGGGCGCAGGCTTCGAGGTCGGCTTGCGCTCGCGGGCGGACGGTGACGGTCAATGATCCTCCACGGGCATGTTGTAATCCACGGCGTTGAGATCGGCCCGCATGACGAAATGCGTGACCTCGAATGGCTGGTCGTTCTGGTCGATGCCGGTGTGCAGCACTTCCAGGACCGGAACGCCGTCCGGAATCGCCAACCCGCGGATCTCGTCCGGTGACGGCATCCGAGCGGACACCTCCTCCCGGATTCGGGTGATCCGATGTCCGCGTTCCTCGAAACGCGCATACAAGCTGCCCTTGCCCAACTGCGCCGAGCTCGCCAGGACCGAGTGCTCCGCGACCGCCCACGGAATGTAGGTCACGCCGATCTGCACGGGCTCGTCGTCGGCGTAGTACCAGTTCTCTCGGCGGGCAACGGTGTCGCTCTCCGGATCGAGGCCGAGCCGAGCTGCGACTCGCTCCGGTGGCGCGACCCGGGTGATCGACGTGCAGTCGACCCGCGCCACCCTGCCTTGCTCCGCGACCTCGGCCCGGAAGGGCGACAGCCCGGTCCGCTCCCGCAGCTGATTCGAATACCGGCTGCTCCCGAATCGCAGGAGCCGCTGTGGTTCCCGAACGAATACGCCTTTGCCGTGTACCGCCGTGACCAGCCCTTCGTCCGCGAGAATCCGCACGGCCTCCCTGGCTGTATTGCGCGCTACACGGTGAGTCTCAGCGAGTGCCCGCTCGGACGGAAGGCGTGCGCCGGGGCCGAGTTCGCCCGTAGCGATGGCGTGGCGCAGTTCCTCTGCCAGTCGCTTGCTCGCGGGTACAGCGCGCGCCGTCGGGTCAACGTCGCTCATACCGCCCAATACTACTGGCTTGAGCCACCTCTTGACGAGCTGTCCGTCCAGTGTTTCACTGGCTCAAGCCACTTTGGCCGAAGGGGGAGAAATAGTGAAACCTGCTTGGAAAGAATCGGTTCCGTGATCGATCGGGGTCGTACGGCGATGTTCCAGCTGCCGCCCTCGGCGGAGGAACTGTGCGCGGCGATCAGGGGGCATCACGTGGGTCCGCATCCGGTAGCCCGTCTTGCGACCGAGTTGGGAGCGCTGTACCAGGAGCTCGAATTTCCCGGTCGACGGGAGGAGCTCATATCTTCCGTCGACACCTGGGCTGCGCGTCACCTACCCGCGCCTCGCGCGGACGCCCGCTCATCCGCCGAGACCTTCGGCGTTGTCGTCGACCGCATCGCCTATACACAGGTCCGTGCCTATCACCTGCTCATGACCGCCGACGACCTCGCGGCACCCCGGGTGCACGCGGCCTGGTACCGGCTGGCCGAGCTGGCAGACAGCTACGCCGACCTGGTCACGAGCTTCGGCCGCCGTGGGGTGCGATTACCCGCCGACCGCGATGTCAGCGAAGTTCGCCCGCCCGAAAGGCTGCGGTGAATGCCGTCCATTCATGCGCGGGCCAGCTCAGAACAGGGCTGCCGTCCGGCGATTTGCTGTCGCGCACCTCGACGCGCCCCGCGTGGAACCGCACCTCCACGCAGGTCTGCCGATCACTCGAGTACGACGAGACGAACCATTCGCTCATCGCGCACCTTCCAACGCTGCGGCCCGATCCAGAATCAGGGCAAGCGATTCGACCCGTCCGAGCGCCTCGCGGTGCATGCGTTCGAAGAGGTAGGTGAGGTCGCGGACCCGGTTCTGGTTGCGCGCCGGATCGTCGACGACGGTCTCGCCGAAGACCGCCGACTCGTACCAGGCGAGCGTCGGGAGCCGGGGCCGGTCGAAGTCGAGCAGGTGGAAGGTGGAGCCCGCTGGCACGAAACCCGCGTCGGCGAAGGGGATCACGCGGACGTCGACCGTCGCCGGGTGCTCCTCCGCCACCGCGACCAGGTGCCGCAGCTGCCTGGCGAGCACCTCGGCCCCGCCGAGCTGCTGGTGCAGCACCGCTTCGCCGAGCACGACGGTGAGGTGCAGCGGATCCTCCGCGTCGGTCAGCCGCCGCTGCCGGGTGAGCCGCGCCCGCACCCGCTCCTCCGCCTCGACCGGCGCGACGGTGGCGCTGCGCGAATTCATCAGCGCGCGAATGAATTCCTCGCCCTGGAGTAGCCCGGGCATCATCACGCTCTCGTAGCTGCGGATGGTGTGCGCGCCCCACTCCATGCCGTAGTAGCGGGTGAGCTCCTCGTCGAAGAGCCCGGGATGCGCGGCCCACCAGCCGCGTTGCCGCGCGGCCTCGCGCAGGGCGAGTAGTTCGTGCTGTTCGCTCTCGTCGATCTCCAGGATGTCGAGAAGCTGTTCGAGTTTGTCCTCGGGCACCAGATTCCGCTCATTCTCGATGTGCGACCAGTAAGCGGCCGAGACGTCGAGCTGCGTGGTGAGTGCAGCGGCGCCGATACCGAGCTCGAGGCGCCGCTGCCGCAAGCGCCGTGCCAGCTCCCAACGCGCGACCGCGGGTGACAAGGGCATGGCGGGATCCTACTGCCGCCTGCCGTTGGACTTCTTATCGTAAGTTGACTTGTATAGTTTACGACAGTAGCGTGGGCGCTGTCACACGGTCTCGCCACCGTCGGCGACCGGGGGAGAGCAAGGGGTTAGGGGCTATGTCCGTACATGTCATCGATGGTCACTGGATGGTGACCGAACGAAGTAGACATCAGGCCAGGCGCGTGGCGGAGGACGGCTGGGTCGTCTCGTATCTGCGCGGGCGCACACTCACCACCGAGCAGGCGACGGCCGCCATGCGCACCGTCGAGGAGCTGGCGACGCTGCAGGGGCTGACCTCGCTGCTCGGCCTCACCACGCTGGAGGCGGTCACCCTCGCCATCAACGAATTGCCATGGGAGAAGGGGCGTCGGGGCGAGCCGGGCCGCCGATTCGGCTGGTCATCGGTCGCGAGGCCACTCCAGGGGGCGGCGAGATGAAGCATGTGGTTCTGCCTGCCAAAGATGTTCTACTGCTCGCCTGTCGAGTGGAGCCCCGCGACGACCACCCCCTGCTCCGCGGCATCCACCTACTGGCCGGGCTGCACGAGCGCCGACTGCGCGAGGACGTGGACGCGACCCACTTCCACGCCGGGCGCCAGACCATCGCCCTCACCATCGACCACTGGGTCGCCACCGAGCTCCCCGTCCCGCGCGGCGGCGCCCGCATGCACACCGAAACCCTCGGCTCCGTCCTCGACCGCCTGGCCCAGCACTGCGCCCTCGCGCACGCCGCCCTCTCCTCCGCCCCGAAGGGGCAGGTGCACGAGGCATGGGAACTTCTCGCCGAACTCGCCCTCGGCTACCAGGACCTCGCCGTCGACCTCACCGCCGGCGCCCGCCGCCTCCCCGATTCCTTCATGACGGATCTCGGACACGCCGTCCGCCGCCGCCGGGGCATCGACAGTCAGCGCGTCGTACCGCTGGGTCACCACCGCGGTGCATCAATAATTTCCCTTAGTGCGTAATTTTCGATGTCTTCATTCTTACAATTGACGCATGCGAAGCGATCAGGGCTGGCTCCTCGCCCTCGCGGATATCGCCACTACGCAGTGGGGGCTCCTGACTGCCGCGCAGGCGGGCGAGGTCGGAGTATCCGTCCAACAGCTGAAGCGGCTCGCGGACAGCGGCCTGCTGGAGCGGCTCCGGCACGGCGTGTACCGCCTCTACGGCACCCCAGAGTCACCGGAAGATCTGATGCGCGCCGAGTGGCTGGCGTTCGAGCCGGCGCGAAGAGCCGGAGATCGGATCGCCGACGAGGTGCCGCTCGGGGTGGTGTCCCACCGGTCGGCCGCCCGCCTGCTTGGACTCGGCGACCTCGACGCGGACCTGTACGAGTTCACTGTGCCGCGTCGACGGGGGACCAGGAGCCGCGAGGTCGGACTGCACGTGGCCGAGCTACTCCCGGCGGACTGGCGGCTGGCGCACGGGTTGCCGGTCACCCGGCCGCTGCGCACGGTCATCGATCTGGCCGAGGCGCGAATCGACGGCGGTCACCTGGCCGTGATCGTGCGCGACGCCATTCTCGGCGGCGACACCACCCGCGCCGAGCTGGCGCAACACCTGCGCCCCTTCGCGCACTACTACGGCGTCTCCCTGGGAGCGGGGCGGCTGCTCGTCGACTCCTTCATCCGCGTGGCCGGCGTGCCCGCGGGCGCGGGCGACCTGCTTCGAACGCCCGACCCCCCTTAGCGACCGAGCGAGAGCGACAGTGCACAGTGACCCAGAAGTATCTGTCCGACAACGGGTTCCGTGCAGCATTGAACCATCGCATCCAGGCGCGCGCCCGCGCGGTCACCCGCCCTTCGGCGGAGCTGCGCCGCGAGTTCTTCATGCAGCGCTTGCTCGCCCGGGTCTTCGCCGACCCGGCCGCACCCTGGGTCTTGAAGGGCGGCGCGGGGCTGCTGGTACGGCTGCCGGGAGCGCGCAGCAGCGAAGATGTAGACCTGTTGCACCCGCGCGCCGTCGACCTGGAGCAGGCCTTCGTCGAGCTACGCGCCATCGTCTCGACGGCGAGTTCGCTGGACCGGATCACCTTCCGGCTGGAGATAGGGCAGCGCCGGGTCCGGGAGGGTGACTCGGACGTCTGGAAGCTGCGTGCGACGCCCTACCTGGGAGCGGCGGCCCTGCAACACTTTCCGATCGACCTCACCGCCGGAGCGGTCCCGATCGGAGTGATCGATCGCATCGAACCGATCCCGGTGGTGGAGATTCCCGACGTGGTCCCACCGCCGCCGTTCGCCTGCTACCCGCTCGCCGATCAGATCGCCGACAAGCTCGCCGCCATGTACGAGTACCACGGCCCACGCCGGGAATCCTCGACACGATGGCGGGACCTGGTCGACCTCGTACTCCTCATCCGCCGCTTCCCCTTCGACGCCGCCACCACCCTGCTCGTCCTGGCCGAACAGCCCGCTCGCCGGCCGGACCTCGACCTGCCTGCCACCGTGCGTTCGCCCGCTCCGGCCTGGGAGCAGGGCTATCGCGCCCTCGCCCGGCGGACCACGCTCCCGGCCGAGCTGCACACCCTCACCAGCGCGCTGGAGCAGCTCGGCCGCTGCCTGAACCCGCTGCTCGACGGCACGGTCACCGGAGGCACCTGGAACCCGGTGTGCGGGACATGGGAGCCCCTCGAACCGGAGCTCAGGGCAGCGGCGACGGCTCGGCTTCGGTGACGACCACCTCGGACAAGACCCGCTCCCGCAACGCCCGATCGATCTCCCCGGCAGCCGGAACGACGACCGCGGCAGCGGAGGTGGCGACGGCGTCGGTGAGCAGGGTGGGCCAACCGGGGGACGGGGTGTGCGAGAGGGCGGCGATGATCGCGGCGGTGGCGGCATCGCCCGCACCGGTCGGGTTGCCCGCGGGTGGGTCGGGGAGCCGGGCCCACCAGCATCCGTCGGGGGTGCGGGCAACCAGGTCGGCGGGGCCGCGGACGGCGACGACGCCCGCGGCCCCGCCCGCGATCAACCGCTCGGTGGCGGGGAGCAGCGCGTCGAGGTCGCCGCTGCCTCCGGTCAGGTCGGAGAAGCTGCCGCAGAGCACGACGCCGGGCACTCGGGCGGCCAGCCGCAGCGCTTCGCCGCTGAGGTCGCAGACGGTGGGGACGCCCGCCTCGATGGCCGCGGCGGCGAGTTCGGCGGGCAGGGTGTCCTCGATGCCGATCGGCAGGGTTCCGGCGATCACCAGCCCGGTGCTGCCGGGAAGCAGGCCCCGGATGCGGACCGAGAGCTGGTCGGCGGCGTGCGGATTGGAGACCCGCGCGCCGGGCTCGGCGAATTCGGTGGCGGTGCCGTCGGCGGATTCGCCGATCATCAGGGTGCGCCGGACCCAGGGGAGTGCGAGCACGAAATCGTTCGGCAGCTCCAGCTCGGCGGCGGCGGCGAAGGCGTGATCGGCGAAACCGGTGGCCTTGGCGTAGCGGCCGAGCTGGTTCAGCACCCGCGTGACGTTGACCCCCTTGCCCCCGATGCGCTGCTCCACCGAACTCACCCGGTGGGCCCCGCCGCGCTCCAGCCGCTCCACCCGATAGGTCGTGTCGTACGCGGGACTCATTGTCACGGTGAGGATCACGTCATCCACTCTGCACGCCTGGGCAGCGGGCGCAAGCGGGAAGCGCCGCCGACCGGCGAATCAGCCCGCTCCGGCCGCGGCATTGGCGAGCGGGGTCACCGCCGGGCGCATGCTGCGCACCCACACGACGAAGCCCCACACCACGAACCCGGCGTACACCAGGTAAAGCACCGCGGACGGGTAGTACCCGGCCTTCAGCAGCAGCGGCACGCCGACCAGATCGACCCCGATCCAGATCAGCCAGAACTCCGCCAACCCGCGCGCCATCCCGTAGGTGGCGAGCACCGAGCCGGTGAAGATCCACGCCTCGGCCAGCGGCCCGTACGAGCCGATCCGCGCGAAGAGCAGCGCGAACGCTCCCGTTCCGACCAGCATCGCGAGCACGAGCAGCGCCCGCTCCCGCCCGGTCGCCCAGCGCGGCAGCACCGCGGGCGCCCCGCTGCCCCGGCTCCGGTACCAGCGCCACCACCCGTACACCCCGACCGCGAGGAACACCAGCTGCCGCCCGGCCTGCCCGGCCATGTTCACCTGCTGCGGCGTGTTGAAAACGCCGCCGACGAACACCGTGAACAGCAGCCCGTTTCCGATGATCCCGACCGGCCACGCCCACACCCGGCGCCGCATGCCGCCGACGGCCGAGGCCAGCCCGAAGCCGTTGCCGATGATCTCGCGCCACAGGATCGCGGAGCCGCCGATGTGCAGCTCTGCCTCCAGCAGCGTGCTCAGTGGGTTCACCCCGGGTGCAACCACCCCGGGGCGCCGAACCATCCGCGCCCGGCGCTACCCGCTCAGCCCGACGGCGGCCCGCTCCGACCACGAGGAGCGCCGCTCCGCCTGCCCGCCGCGGGCGGCGAGCAGCTCGGCGGTGATGAAGACCGCGGTCTCGGCCGGGTTCCGCGCGCCCATGGTGAGCCCTGCCGGGATGTGCAGCTTGGCCAGCGTGCGCTCGTCGAACCCGCCCGCGCGCAGATCGTCCAGCCTGCGGCCGTGCGCGGTGGCGGAGCCGAGCGCCGCCAGGTAGCCGAGCTCGGGCAGCCGGAGCGCGACGGTGAGCAGCGGAATCTCGAACTTGGGCTCGTGCGCGAGCACGACGATGCCGGTGTCGCTCTCGATCTCGCCCTGCGCGGCCAGGGTGTTCAGGTAGCGGTGCGGCC
The DNA here is from genome assembly GCF_021183625.1 of Nocardia asteroides. Classification (NCBI taxonomy): domain Bacteria; kingdom Bacillati; phylum Actinomycetota; class Actinomycetes; order Mycobacteriales; family Nocardiaceae; genus Nocardia; species Nocardia asteroides. The sequence goes on along the minus strand of NZ_CP089214.1, from coordinate 3,394,727 downwards.
AGTCGCAGACCACCTCGGCGCCGGGGAACGACTCCGGCACCGCGAACTCCGGCCGGGAATCGCAGATCGTCACCCGGCAGCCGATCAGCCTCGCCTGCGCGGTGAGCGCGGCGGCGTAGGCGTTCGCACCGAAGACGATCAGCCGCGGCGGCGGCGAGAACGACGAAACGAAGACGTCCGACTCCGGGAGCGCGACCAGCTCGGTGGCGTGCTTCTTGTCGGTGATCAGGTGCTGCCCGATGACGTCCGGGTCCGGATTCCAGACCACCGTGAAGACGGTGACCCGCCGGTGCGCGGCGATCTCCGCGGCTACCGTCGGAAACTCGGGGAAGGTCCATCGGGAGAAGGGCTCGATGAAGATGTCGACGGTCTCGTCGCCGTCCGAGGCGGTCTCCACCCCGGAGAGCACATCGAACCGGTGCAGTGCCCGATGCCCGGTTCTGGTCGCGCGCAGCGCCCCCTCGAAAACCGCCTCCTCCAACCGGCCGGAGGCGATCGATCCGAATACACCCCCCTCCGGATCGATCAGCGTGGCGGCCCCCACCGGCAACGAGGTGGAGCCGACAGCGCGCACGATGGTGGCCAGTCCGCCGGTCCGGCCCGAATGCCAGACCCGCAGCAGGTCGTCGACGATGTCGCGCATCAGCTTGCTCCGATCAGCGTGCGGCCGCGGGCGGGCGATCGTGATCGACACCCGTCCCCAAGTCGTCGCACGTGACGCACACCATATCGTCCCCACGGGACAAATAGGGGCGAGCTCCGGAAACTCTTCGCGGCCCCCCGCGCGGGGTTCGACCGGCATTGTGTTCGAGCACAGTCCGGCGTTCGGAGTAACACATCTTCGCGACGCTATTCGAGTGTGATTGCGCCCGGGTTACGGGCGGTGAGCCGGGGGCTGTCACCGGACCGTCGCGGCCCCCGCTGCGGGGTTGCTCGGTGGTAGCGGGCGGCTATGGGTTCGGTCAGCCGGCGAAGAGCTCGCGGACGAACGGCGTGGAATCCGGGAGGGAGGCGTTCACAGTTCCGCTGTGGTCGTCGAGGTAGGTGTGCAGCCGGATCGGCTCGCCCTTCGCGGCGGTGACGGCGGCCCAGCGCAGCGCCTGCGGGGTCACCACGTCGGTGTCGTAGAGCCCCTGGCCGATGAAGAGCGGGCGGTCGTAGCCGGACTCCGGCAGCCCGAACTGGCGGGCCAGCACACCGAAGGCATCCGGCAGGCTCGCGAGCGGCCGCGCGAACAGGTCACCGATGGCGACGCCGCGCAGTTCCTCGGAGAAGGGCTCGATGCAGGTGCTGCCCGCGCGCGCGAGCCAGCTCCTGCCCTCGTCGGTGAGCAGCCCCGCGATATCGAGCTCGGGGTGGGTCTGGCGCAGCCCGTCGAGCACGTAGAGCACGTAGGCGGTGAGGTGGCTGCCGAGCGGGACCGGCGGCACGTTCGGGCCGAGCGCGAGGAACACCTCCTCGAGGTAGGCGGGCAGCCCGGTGGCGACGGCGCCGCGGTAGTCGAGCTCGGACCCGCCGAACTCGGTGGCGTAGCGCGCGGTGAAGACCGCGGCTCCGCCGCCCTGCGACTGGCCGACCACGGCCCAGCGATTGGACAGCTCCGGGTAGCGGGTGTGCGCGGCGCGCACCGCGTCCACCACGTTGTGCGCCGCAACCCGGCCGTTCAGGTACGGATGCGCACCGGGAACGCCGAGCCCGGCGTAGTCGGCGGCGACCACCGCGTAGCCCTGCGCCAGCCAGGCGCCGAGGTAGGAGCGGTCGCGCTCGACCGCCGACGGGCCGCCGACGCTGTACGCGCAGTCGTCGCCGAGGCCGACGGTGCCGTGCGCCCAGGCGATCACCGGCCAGCCGCCGTCGGGCGCGGTCCCGGCCGGGAAGTAGATCGCCGCGCTCGCCGTCGCGGGCGCCTCGCCGACGGTGCTGCTCCGGTAGAGGAGCCGGGCGGTGCTCGCGGCCCCCGGCATCGCGGCCGCCGCGGGCAGCGGCTCGACCGAGAGCGGCGTGCCAGCCGCCGGCTGCGCGGCGGCGGGGCCGGCGGCGAGGGTGGCGGCGCAGGCGAGCGCGCAGGCGCTCGCGGCGAGTGCGCGCACCGGCGCGGTCCAGGGGTTGCGCATCGTGCTCCTGTCCGGTGGATCTCGCCGCGGCGACGATCCGCCGCGGATACCCGCCCGAGTCTGCCGCACAGCGGGCGCGGGCGCGCACCGCGCTGTGAAGGTGCTCACAGTGCGGGAGCGGGACCCCACGACTCGGTCGAACCGCCCGCCGCGCCAAACAGTACGAGCGTTACGCTGAAACCGCACGTCAGACCTACCGTTGGGTAGCTTCGCTCTTTGCAATCGAGCGGCTAATTTCGCAGGCTTAACAGATGGCCTCGCAAAGCTAGCTCGAATTCACAATAACTACAGGTAGACGCAAGTTTTGCGATGTGCAATCGTGTGGAAGTACACCCCCAGGGCATAGCAAGCCTGTAAAGCGACTCGCCAGCAGATCGAACGGCTAGCCCGTACCGGCGAGTACCAACAGACGAGAAAGTGGAGTAGAGATGTCGACCACCGGCACCCCGAAGACCGCTGCGGAAATCCAGCAGGACTGGGACACCAACCCGCGCTGGAACGGCGTCACCCGTAACTACACCGCGGACCAGGTGGTGAAGCTGCAGGGCACCGTCGTCGAGGAGCACACCCTCGCCCGCCGCGGCTCCGAGATCCTCTGGGATCTCGTCACCAACGAGGACTACATCAACTCGCTCGGCGCGCTCACCGGCAACCAGGCCGTGCAGCAGGTGCGCGCCGGCCTCAAGGCGATCTACCTCTCCGGCTGGCAGGTCGCAGGCGACGCGAACCTCTCCGGCCACACCTACCCGGACCAGAGCCTCTACCCGGCCAACTCGGTGCCGCAGGTGGTGCGCCGGATCAACAACGCGCTGCTGCGCGCCGACGAGATCGCCAAGGTCGAGGGCGACAACACCGTCGGCAACTGGCTCGCCCCGATCGTGGCCGACGGCGAGGCCGGCTTCGGCGGCGCGCTGAACGTCTACGAGCTGCAGAAGGCCATGATCGCGGCCGGCGTCGCCGGCTCGCACTGGGAGGACCAGCTGGCCTCGGAGAAGAAGTGCGGCCACCTCGGTGGCAAGGTGCTCATCCCGACCCAGCAGCACATCCGCACCCTGACCTCGGCCCGCCTCGCGGCCGACGTGGCAGGCGTGCCGACCGTGGTCATCGCCCGCACCGACGCCGAGGCCGCGACCCTGCTGACCTCCGACGTGGACGAGCGCGACCGCGAGTTCCTGGACGGCACCCGCACCGCCGAGGGCTTCTACGGCGTGAAGAACGGCATCGAGCCCTGCATCGCCCGCGCCAAGGCGTACGCGCCCTACTCCGACCTGATCTGGATGGAGACCGGCGTGCCGGATCTCGAGGTCGCCAAGCGGTTCGCCGAGTCGGTGCGCAGCGAGTTCCCCGACCAGCTGCTCGCCTACAACTGCTCGCCCTCCTTCAACTGGAAGGCGCACCTGGACGACGCGACCATCGCGAAGTTCCAGAAGGAGCTCGGCGCGATGGGCTTCAAGTTCCAGTTCATCACGCTGGCCGGCTTCCACTCGCTCAACTACGGCATGTTCGACCTGGCGCACGGCTACGCCCGCGAGGGCATGACCGCCTTCGTCGACCTGCAGGAGCGCGAGTTCAAGGCCGCCGAGGAGCGTGGCTTCACCGCCATCAAGCACCAGCGCGAGGTCGGCGCCGGCTACTTCGACAGCATCGCCACCACCGTCGATCCGAACACCTCGACCGCGGCCCTCAAGGGCTCGACCGAGGAAGGCCAGTTCCACTGAGCTGCGCCCCGGGAACGCTCAGTTCCCTTGCAGGGGTTCGGGATTCGTAGAATCCCGAAGTCGATCCTCTACCCCGGGTAGGGGGTGTACCGCCCTCCCCGCCGAACAGCCCCGGCGGGGAGGGCATCCCTATACCTTGAAGACGTCGCCACACAACCAGCAGGAGCGGGACGTGAGCAGCAGCGAGAAGATCCAACGCGTGGGTATTATCGGCGCCGGCCAGATGGGTGCTGGTATCGCCGAGGTGTGCGCGCGGGCGCACGTCGATGTCCTGGTGTACGAGCAGACCAGGGAGCTGGCCGCCGCCGGTCGCGCGCGCATCCTGCGCTCGCTGGATCGCGGCGTGAGCAGCGGCAAGATCACCGAGCGGGAGCGCGAGCAGACCGCGTGGCGGCTGCGCTTCACCTCCGACCTCGGCGACTTCGCCGACCGCCAGCTCGTGGTCGAGGCGGTCCTGGAGGACGAGCAGGTCAAGACCGCCATCTTCGCCGACCTGGACAAGGTCGTCACCGACCCGGACGCGGTGCTCGCCTCCAACACCTCGTCCATCCCGATCATGAAGATCGCCGTCGCCACCGCCAACCCCGAGCGCGTCGTCGGCATGCACTTCTTCAACCCGGTCCCGGTGTTGCCGCTGGTCGAGCTGGTGACCACGCTCAAGACCAGCCCGCCGGTGACCGCCCGCGCCGAGGCGTTCGCCGCCGACGTGCTCGGCAAGCAGGTGGTGCGCTCGTCGGACCGCTCCGGCTTCGTCGTCAACGCGCTGCTCGTCCCGTACCTGCTCTCCTCGATCCGCATGGTGGAGTCCGGTTTCGCCACCAAGGAGGATGTGGACAAGGCCATGGTGCTCGGCTGTGCCCACCCGATGGGGCCGCTCGCCCTGACCGATCTGGTCGGGCTCGACACCGTGAAGTCGATCGCCGATTCGATGTACGCCGAGTTCAAGGAGCCGCTGTACAGCGCCCCGCCGCTGCTGATGCGTATGGTCGAGGCGGGTCTGCTCGGGAAAAAGACCGGCGCGGGCTTCTACCAGTACTGATTTGCCGCGCCTCCGCGCGGCGGGTTCGCGGCCCTTCGGGGGCTCGCCGGGCCGCGAACCGTGCGCGTAGCGTCAGCGGGGGACCGCACCACCTTGTGACTACCGCCGCGCTGCGGCAGAGCAACTCCGGGAGTTTCGCATGGTCAACGTGTCCGATGGCTTCGGGTCGAGTGTCCTGGGCTACCCCAGGATCGGCGCCCACCGGGAACTCAAGCGGGCCCTGGAGTCGTACTGGCGGGGATCGCTCACCCGCGACGAGCTGATCACGACCGGCCGCGACATCCAGGAGCGGCAGTTCGCCGAGCTGGCCGCGACCGGGCTCACCCAGGTGCCGGGCAACACCTTCTCCTTCTACGACCACGTGCTGGACAACGCGCTGCTCTTCGGCGCGGTCCCGCGCCGCTTCGAGCAGGAGCGCAAAGACCTGCACCCGCTCGACTTCTACTTCCTGATGGCGCGCGGCAGGCCGGACCTGCCCCCGCTGGAGCTGGTCCGCTGGTTCGGCACCAACTACCACTACCGCCAGCCCGAGCTGGACGCCGACACCGAGTTCTCGCTGCACCCCGAGTACCTGCTCGACGAGTGGGACCGGGCGATCGCGCGCGGCATCGAGCTGCGCCCGGTGGTGCTCGGCCCGGTCTCGCTGCTGCTGCTCGCCAAGGCCGGGCACGTGCCCGGCGAGCCCGAATTCGACACGCTGAGCCTGCTCGACCGGCTGCTCCCGTTCTACGAGGAGCTCTTCGAGCTGCTGGCCAAGCGCGGCTCCACCTGCGTGCAGCTGGACGAGCCGTGCTTCACCGGCGAGCGCAGCCCCGCGGAGCTGGCCGCCTTCGAGCACGCCTACCAGCGGCTTTCCAAGGCGCCGCTGCGCCCGCGCATCCTGGTGACCGGGCAGTACGGCAACTTCGGCGAGGCGCTGCGGATCCTGGCGCGCTCCGGCGTCGAGGCCATCGGGCTCGACCTGGCCACCTACCGGATCACCCCCGAGGAGCTGGCCGCGGTGCCCGGCATCCGGCGCAAGCGGCTCTACGCGGGCGTGATCAGCGGGCTCAATGTCTGGCGTGCGGACCGCTACGTCACCCTGACGTATCTCCAGGAGCTGGCGAAGGTCTGCCCGGACCTGGTGGTCTCCACCGGGACGACGCTGCTGCACGTGCCCTACGACGTGCTCGCCGAGTACGACATCGAGGGCAATGTGGCCGACCGGCTCGCCTTCGCGAAGCAGAAGGTCGGCGAGGTCGTCTCGCTGGCCAGGGCGCTCACCGAGGGGCCGTCGGACAAGTGGCGCAAGCGCCCCACCGAGGTGCACTTCAAGCAGAAGCACGCGGTGCGCCAGCGGGTCTACGCCATCACCCCGGACATGCGCGTCCGCGAGCCGTACGCGGTGCGCCGCGAGGCCCAGCAGGAGGCGCTGAACCTCCCGCCGGTGCCCGCCACCACGCTCGGCTCCTTCCCGCAGACCGCCCGGCTGCGGCAGGCGCGGCACGACCTCGGCGCGGGCAAGATCTCCTACGAGGAGTACCGCAAGCAGGTCGAGGCCGAGATCGAGGCCACCATCCGGCTACAGGAAGACATCGGCCTGGACGTGCTCGTGCACGGCGAGCACGAGCGCAACGACATGATCCAGTACTTCGCCGAGCTGCTCGACGGCTTCGCGACCACCCGCTTCGGCTGGGTCCAGGTCTACGGCTCGCGCTGCGTGCGCCCGCCGATCGTCTACGGCGACGTCTCCCGGCCGGGGCCGATGTCGGTGGAGTGGACCAGCTACGCGCAGTCGCTCACCGACCGCCCGGTCAAGGGCATGGTGACCGGCCCGGTGACCATGCTCGCCCGCTCCTTCGTGCGCCAGGACCAGCCGCTCTACGAGACCGCCGACCAGGTCGCGCTCGCCATCCGCGACGAAGTCGCCGATCTGGAGCGCGCGGGCATCAAGATAATCCAGGTCGACGAGCCCGCCATCCGCGAGCTGCTCCCGGCCCGCCCCGAGGGCCGCCCCGAGTACCTGCGCTGGGCCGTCGCCGCCTTCCGCCTCGCCACCTCCGGCATCCGCCCGGAGACCCAGATCCACACGCACATCGGCTACTCCGGCCGCGCCGAGGTGGTGCAGGCGATCGAGGAGCTCGACGCCGACGTCACCGCCATCATCTCCACCCGCTCCATCGACTGGGTGATCGACGCCCTCGCCGAGGACTACGCCACCGGCAACGGCCTCAGCCACGGCGTCGGCCCCGGCGTCTACGAGAGCCGCTCCGCCCGCATCCCGGACATCGACGAGCTCGACGAGCAGCTCACCGCCGCCGCCGCTGCCGTCGGCGCGGAGCGGCTCTGGGCCAATCCGGACGGCGGGCTGAAGACCAGGCACTACTGGCAGCTCGACCCCTCGCTGCGCAACCTGGTCGCCGCGGCGCGGCGGGTGCGGCGGCGGGTGCTCGCCGAGCGGGCGGAGCCGGTCACGGCGGGCTGAGCGCTCACGGTTTCGGGTTGCGCCGCTCCCGCAGGAGGTCGGTGAGGCGGGTGCGGAGTTTGCGGGCGGGGGCGGGGGCGAGGCCGGCTTCCGGGCGCACCTCGTAGCGGCGGATGTAGGCGCCGGCGAAGCCCTGCACCGTCGCGGTGACCGGAATGGCGAGCAGGGCGCCGGTGGGGCCGAGCAGCGCGGCGCCGGCGAGGACGGCGCCGAAGGCGACGGCGGGGTGCATGTCGAGGGTGGTCGCGGTGATCCGCGGTTGCAGGACGTAGTTCTCGAACTGCTGGTAGAGCACGATGAAGCCGAGCAGCCAGAGCGCGGTGCCCGGGCCGTAGACCAGCGCGACGATCACGGGGAGTGCGCCCGCCAGGTAGGTGCCGACCGTCGGCACGAACTGCGAGACCACGCCGACCCAGAGCGCGAGCGCGAAGGCCGACGGCACGTCGAGGACGCGCATGGCGACGTAGTGCGCGAGCGTCGAGGCCAGGGCGAGCAGGCCGCGCGAGTAGATGTAGCCGCCGGTCTTCTCCACGGCGATGTCCCACGCGCGCAACACGTGTGACTGCTTGGCGGGCGGAAGCAGTGAGCAGACCGCGTGCCGGAAGCGCGGCCCGTCGGCGGCGAAGTAGAAGGTGAAGAGCAGGATTCCGAGGCCCTGGAAGAGCACGCCGACGGCGGTGGCGCCGATGCCCCAGACATTGCCGGCCAGCCCGACCAGGTACCCCTCGGCGGTGGAGCTCCACTCGGTGGCGTACTTCTGGATGTCGGTGCCGGAGAGGTTCTGGTGGAAGGTGTGGTTCACCCAGTCCACCACCTGGTCGGCGTAGTCCGGCGCGTTCTGCACCAGCGTCGTCGCCTGCGCGACCAGCAGCGCGCCCAGCGTCCAGCCGAAGCCGATCACGATGGCGAGCAGCGCCAGGAACACCAGCCCGGTCGCCGGGCCGCGCCGGAAGCCGCGCGCGGCCAGCCAGTTCACCGCCGGTTCGATGGCGAAGGCCAGGAACAGCGAGACCAGCAGCAGCGTCAGCAGCCCCTGCAGCTTCTGCAGCGCCCAGAACCCGGCGATCAGCCCGGCGATGGTCGCGGCCCCGAGCAGGAACGCGCGCAGCAGCCAGGGTGGGGGCTCGGCGGGGTCGGGTTCGACGGTGTCGCCGCTCTCCGGCGTCTGCTCAGCGGCCACAGCGCCGAAGGTACCGGTTAGCCGCGCGCCGCCGCGCACAGGCGGGTGGCGAGCGCCGCCCAGATCGCCGGATCGGTGGCCCAGAAGTTGTGCCCGACCCCGGGCAGCTCCTCGAACGCGCCGCGCGGAACCAGCGCGGTCAGCTGCCGCAGCGGCCAGGCCGGGCGGATGTCGTCGGCGGTGACCTCGCTCAGATGGTGCCCGCGTCGATGACGAAGCGGTACTGCACGTCGCTGGCGACGACCCGGTCGTAGGCGGCGTCGATCTCGTCGGCGGAGATCAGCTCGATCTCCGCGCCGATCCCGTGCTTGGCGCAGAAGTTCAGCATCTCCTGGGTCTCGGCGATGCCGCCGATCATCGAGCCGGAGAGCGAGCGGCGGTAGCTGGCGAGCAGGAAGGGGCGGATACTCGCCGGGTTCTCCGGGAGGCCGAGCGCGACGAGCGTGCCGTCCACCTTCAGCAGCTTGAGGTAGTTGTCGAGCGGGAGGTCGGCGGAGACGGTGTTGATGATCAGGTCGAAGCGGTTGCGCAGGTCCTTGAAGGTCTGCTTGTCGGCGGTGGCGTAGTAGCCGGTGGCGCCGAAGCGGAGCCCGTCGTCGCGCTTGCGCAGTGATTGGCTGAGCACCGTCACCTCGGCGCCGAGCGCGGCGGCGATCCGCACGCCGACGTGCCCGAGCCCGCCCATGCCGATGATGGCCACCTGTTTGCCCGGCCCGGCGTTCCAGTGCCGCAGCGGCGAGTAGGTGGTGATGCCCGCGCAGAGCAGCGGGGCGGCGACGTCGAGCCCGATGCCATCCGGGATGGCGAGCACGAAGTTCTCGGTGACGACGATCTGCGTCGAGTAGCCGCCGAGCGTCACCCCGCCCGGCTGCACCGTCTCGTCGACGGGGGTGTTGTAGGTCATCACGGGGCCGCGCTCGCAGTACTGCTCGTTGCCGTCCAGGCAGGGGGCGCAGCGGCCGCAGGAGTCGACCATGCAGCCGACGCCGACCCGGTCACCGACGCCGTGCGTGGTGACCGCCGAGCCGACCGCGGCCACGATGCCCGCGATCTCGTGGCCCGGCACGCAGGGGTATTTGGCGCCGCCCCACTCGTTGCGCGCGGTGTGGATGTCGGAGTGGCAGATGCCGGCGTACTTCACGTCGATCAGGACGTCGTGCGGACCGAGGTCGCGGCGCTCGATCGTGACCTTCTCGAACGGGCCCTCGGGGCCGGACACGGCATAGGCGGCAGCGGTGCTCATGCGTACATGCCTACCGTCGCATGCCGGGGTTTGCCAACCGGCCGCCCAGCTCGCCGGGTGCGAACCGCCGCCTGCGGCCACAATGGAGGTTTCGAGCCGGCCGGAGATGGGACGACCATGGACGACGGATGGCAGCCGCGCGACCCCGAACGCGGCGGCGGGCGCGGCGCCGCGCTGCTCTTGGTGGTGGCGCTGGCCGTCGCCGGATTCCTCGGTTTCCGCGCCGACCTGCTCGACGCCTTCACCGGGCCGGAGCGGGTGCCCGCCGAGGTCGCGCCGCCCGCGCCGCCGCTCGACCCGGCGGTGGTGGCCGCCACGGTCGGCCCCGCACTGGTCAACATCGCGGTCACGCTGCGGCCGTTCGGCGCCGCGGCGGCCGGCTCCGGCATCGTGCTCGGCGCGGACGGCGAGGTGCTCACCAGCCACCATGTCGTCAAGGGCGCGGAGACGGTGCTGGTCACCGATGTGGGGACGGGTGTGGAGTACTCGGCGGAGGTGCTCGGCTACGACGCCACCGCGGACATCGCGCTGCTCGCGCTCACCGGCGCGGGCGGGCTGCCGACCGCGCGGCTCGGCTCGTCGGCCCGGCTGCGGCTGCGCGACGAGGTGCTCGCGCTCGGCAACGCGGGCGGCGTCGGTGGGACGCCGACCGCGGTCGCCGGGCGGATCACCGATCTGAACAGCACGATCGTCGCGCAGAACGCCGCCGACCTCTCCCGGCTCGCGCTGCGCGGCATGGTCGAGGTGGCGGCGGCGGTGACGGCGGGGCAGTCCGGCGGGGCGCTGGCCGACCGCAACGGCGACGTGGTCGGGGTGATCACCGCGGCCTCGGGGCAGGGCGGCGAGCCGGTGCCCGCCGGGCGGGCGCCGAACGGGTACGCGGTGCCGATCGACAGGGCCATGACCGTTGTCGAGCAGATCCGCGCCGGGGTGTCGGCGGGGACGGTGCACGTCGGCCCCACCGCGACGCTCGGGGTGCTGATCTCCGACGCGGCGGACGGCGCCCGGCTGGACGTGGTGCTCTACGGCACCCCGGCCTGGAACGCCGGGCTCGCCGACGGCAGCGTGGTGGTGGCGGTGGACGGCCGCCCGATCGCGAACGCGAAGGCCCTGCGCGCGGAGATCGACGCCAGGCGCCCGGCCGACGTGGTCCGGCTGGAGGTGCTGGAGAACGGCGGGCGCCGGGTCGTCGAGGCGGTGCTCGCGGAGAGCCCGCCGCGCTGAGCGGTCAGGCCAGCGAGAGCCAGTAGTCCTGGAAGCGCAGGAAGACCAGGACCAGCACGGTCGCGTAGAAGACCGCGACGAAGGTCCAGCGCCACTCGGCCAGGATCCGCAGCGGCCCCGCGGAGCTACCCCACAGCTGCTCGGTGACGACCGCGAGCAGCGGCGTGATGATCGCCCAGACCACCAGGCAGTACGGGCAGAGCGCGTTGATCCGGTACAGGCTCTGGAAGATCAGCCAGCCGACGAAGAGCAACCCGAGCAGGTTGCCGAGCCAGAGCCCGCCCCAGATCCAGCGCGGGAAGCTCACGCCCGCCACCGAGAGCAGGCCGAGCGTGACCACAACGGAGAAGCCGACCACGCCGATCAGCGGGTTCGGGAAGCCGAAGACCGCCGCCTGGTCGGTGGTCATCACCGAGCCGCAGGAGAGCACCGGGTTGAAGCTGCACGACGGCGTGTAGCCGGGGTCGGTGAACAACTTGAAGCGCTCGACGGTCAGCGCGACCGCCGCCAGCCAGCCGAGCAGGCCGCCGAGCAGCAGGATCCAGGCCGCCCGGGGCGGAGCCGCGGTCACTGCGCGGCGGTGATCGCGCCGGCAAGCTGGTCCGGGGTGACCTGGGTGCCGTTCACGAACACCGACGGGGTGGACTGCACGCCGCCGTTCAGGGTCTCGTCGGTGCGGGCGGCGACGTACTTGTCGTAGGTGCGGTCGGTGACGCACTGCTCGATCGCGGGGTCGGTGTAGCCGACGGTCCTGGCGATCTGCAGCAGCGAGGCGTCGGGCAGGCCGGCGGTGCCCTCGGCGGGCTGCTGGGCGTACATGGTCTTCAGCCAGCTCTGGAACTTGGCCGGATCGGTGCCGGCGACGCAGTAGGCGGCGTTGGCGGCGCGCGAGGAGTACTCGGTACTGGAGGCGCGGTCCAGGAAGGCGATGATGTTGTACTCGACGGCGGCGGTGCCGTTGCTCACCGCGTCTTCGAGGACCTGGCCGTACTGGGCCTCGAAGGCCTTGCAGGCGGGGCACTGCAGGTCGGCGACGAGGCGCACGGTGGTCTTCGCGTCGGGTTTGCCGATGCGGATGTAGCCGCTGTCGGTGATGGTGCCGGTGATGCCCGCGGGGTTCTGCGGGGCGGTGGCCGCGATGGTGGGGGTCGGCCCGTCATCGTTGTTCGCGGCGTTCTTGATCGCGATGCCGATGCCGATGGCGGCGACCAGTCCGACCAGTACGACGGCGACCGCGACCTGAATGAGGAGCTTGCGCTTGCGGTCGGCGCGCTCCGCTGCCGCCAGCGGATTGTTGCTTCCCTTGCTCACCGTGCGTTCACCACGCCTTTCGTCCGGCTTCCGATCGCTGCCGCACCGATCGTAGTGCCGCGTCGGGAACGCGGGCTGGGGGCATCGCGACCCATCCTGGCGCAGGGAGCTGAGAGTTTCCGAAGGCGGCGGGGTGCCTTCGGTCACCGGTCAGGTTTCGCAGGCGACTCCGTCGCCGTCGCGATCGAGGCTGCGGCTGTATCCCGGGTCGCCGCGGTGCAGGGGAGCGGCGCCAGCGGCCTTGGCCTCCTTGCAGCTGCTGTACGAGACCCGGGGGGCCGGGGGCGGCTGCGGTGCGTCGATCTGCGGTGGCGCGGGTACCGCGAGGGTGGTGGTCGGCACGATCACCACCGGGGGCGGGGCAGGTACCTGCGTGGTCGTCGTCGGTACCTGCGTCGTCGGCGCCGGTTGCGTGGTCGTCGGCGCCGGGCTGGTGGTCGTCGGCGTCGTGCTCGTCACCGATGTGGTGCTCGGTGCGGACGTGCTGCTCGGCGGCCGTGTGGTGCTCGCCGCCCGCGGCTGCGCCGCCTCACCCCCGCACCCCACCGCGGTCAGCACCGCGAGCCCGGCCAGCCCGATCCCGATCCCCCTGAGAGTCCCCATGCCGCGATCGTGGCATGTCGGCGAGCCCGTCGACGTCGTTCGCTTCCGCGATGCGGGCTACGCCCGGGAACCGGTCGGTATGGGTAGATGGTGTACCCCACATCGATCCTTGTTGATTGACAAGCATCGCGCTATCGTTGGGTTGTCAATCAACAAGGGGGAAGGTCTATGTGCGGTGGGGATAGACAGGCGAAAACTACTTGCGGCCCTCGAAAGGCAGGGCTTCGAGTACCGCGTGACCAGCAAGGGGCATATCCGGGTCTTCAAGGGTGGATCGCCTGTGACGACCTTCGCTGGAACACCCAGCGATCACCGCTCCTTCAAGAACGCGCTCGCTCCGCTCCGCAGGGCCGGATTCCTCTGGCCCTGAGATAGTCGCGCCGACGGATCGGGGGCAGGGCAGCCGCCGATCCGTCAGCAGTCCCTTCTCTCCGGCGATCATCACAACCCAGACCGACGCGAGACCGTCACCACCGCATCGCCGAGCGAGACGTGACCACACGGAAAGGACGCTGTCCATGGCTCGTAACCGCACTTTCAACGTCATTGCCGAACTCGCGGAGGCCGACTCCGACTCTGCTGCCGTTCAGTTGCTCACCGAATTCGCCGAGTTCCACGCTGCCCTGGCACACTCGGCATTCGGACGCACCGAATTGATCCTCACCATGGAGGCGCCTGATCTGACCTCCGCGACCTCTCGGGCACTGGCGGCGCTCGCAGCGTGGGAGGTCACCTCCATCCAGGCCATGCTGACCGATGACTTCGATCGGATGGCGGAGATGACGCTGCCCGCGCTGATGACCGTGACCGATGCCGCCACGGCGCTGGGGATCACCCGCACCCGGGTGCAGCAGCTCATCGACCAGGGCAAGCTCACCGCGCGGAAAGTAGGCAGCGCGTGGATTCTGCTGTCCGCAAGCGTCGCCGCACGCGATAAACACGCCTGATACGGCGGACCCCCTACGCCTTCTCCAACCTCTTCAACTGCTCGGCGACGTCGAACTGGGCCGGGGGCCAGTGCAGGTCGAGGGCGGTGAGGGCATCGATGAGGAGTTCGGTGACGGCGAGGCGGGAGTACCACTTGCGGTCGGAGGGGATGACGTGCCAGGGGGCCCGCTCGGTGCTGGTGCGGTCGAGCATGGCCTGGTAGGCGGCCTGGTACTGCGGCCAGAAGGCGCGCTCGTCGATATCGCTCGGATTGAACTTCCAGTACTTCTCCGGGCGCTGCAGCCGCTCGCGGAGCCGCTTCTTCTGCTCGTCGAGGGAGACGAACATGGCAACCTTGACGAGGGTGGTTCCCTCCGCCACCAGCTCGCGCTCGAACTCGTTGATCTCGTCGTAGCGCGGCTCCCACTCGGCGGGCGGGACGAGGTCGTGCACCCGGACCACGAGCACGTCCTCGTAGTGCGAGCGGTCGAAGACGCCGAGCTGGCCGCCGCGCGGCAGCGCCTTGCGGATCCGCCACAGGTAGTGGTGCCGCCGCTCCTCGGGGGTCGGCACGCCGAAGGAGGCGTGGTCGACGCCCTGCGGGTCGACCGAGCCGATCACGTGCCGCACGATGCCGCCCTTGCCTGCGGTGTCCATGCCCTGCAGGACGAGCAGCACATTGCGGTGGTCACCGGAGCGGCCGTTGGCGTAGAGCTTCTCCTGCAGCGCGGAGAGCACCCCGGTGCGCTCGGCGAGCAGCTGCTGCCCGGCGGCCTTGTCGCCGGAGAAGCCCGGCGTCGCCGAGGTGTCGAGGTCGGCGACGCGCAGGCCGTCGGCCCTGAGCGCTGCGGCGGCGGGTGTTGTCCAGTTCGGCGACATCTCCCACACCTACCACGCGGGCGGCCCCGCTCAGCGGATCTGGGCCAGCCGGGTCAGCTGCGCGGCGAACTCCGCGTCGTCGACCGGGGTCAGGGTGAGGTCGTGCGCGGTGGTGAGCAGGTATCGGCCGTCGCCGCTGAGATCGAGCCAGCTGCGGTGCCTGGTCGGCGGCGACATGGGGTCGTCCGGCGAGACGGTCACGGTGACGAAGCCGCGGCCGTCGACCGGGCGGCGCAGCATCTTCCGGAAGCGGGCCGCGCCCCCGTCCGGTTCGCCGGTGGGGTCCGCGCCGGGGCGGGCGCCGGAGCCGAAGGTCTCGGAGTGGCCGTGCAGCACGGCGTCCTGCGGTTCGCGCAGCGCCGGGTTCCGGCCCGCCCGGGCCGAGCCGATCAGCTGCACCAGCCGCTCGCCGAGCGTGCGGGCGTGGCACATGACCACCGTGACCTGCTTCGGGTCGGCGGCGAGGATGCTCGCGTGGTGGTGCACGACGGCGGCGTAGAGCAGGATGCGCTCGGTGTGCGGGGCGCTCCCGTTGTTGCGGCTGCGCACGGTGCGCTCGCCGGAGACGGTGACCGTGGTGGCGTCCGGGCGGGCGCAGACCATGAGCGCGGCGGCCAGATCCGGGTCGGCCTGCCGCGGGAACCGCTGCGGCAGCCGCAGCGCCGCGTGCTCGCGCTCGCTGCGCACGGTGCCCGCCGGCGCCATGTTGATGGGGTAGGGCCGCCGGTCCAGCCCGGTCTCGTTCTCCCAGACGTAGCTGAACTCGTCCGGGCCGAGCACCCACTTCACCGCGCGCCGTCCGGGCCCGCGGGTGGCGCGGCGAAGCGGGGGACCGCGTCGCCGGTGGCGGGCATGGTCGGGGTGTAGACGTGGGTCATGGTGTCCTGCGCGTCGGCCAGCGCGGTCGCCGCGAGCACCTCGTACTCCATGCGCCTGCGGCCGCCGTGCACCGCCTCGGCCACCGGGTCCGGGAGCGCCGGGTACTCCGGCGGCGGCACGATGGCGGCGCGGACCGTCTGCGCCGCTTCGGCATTCAGCTCCAGCAGCCGCTGGATGGTGCGGCAGACCTCGCTCGCCGTGATACCGGCGGCGGTGAACTCCCTCGTCGCGGTGGCCGCGGTGGCTGCCGACTGCCCCGACCAGCGGGCGAAGAGCGGCGCGGTGGCGTCGGCGAAGGACTGGAAGGCCTCGCCGAGCGCGTCCGCGGCGCCCTGCCAGCCGGTCGCGGCGCGGCCGAGCGCGGCGGGGTCGAGCTGCTCGTGCACCCGCTCCCAGATCTCCCGGTGCGGGTAGCCGGCGAAGCGCTCGCGGACCGGGGCGTAGGGCGGGTCGGTGGCGCCCGCGCCGCTCAGTGCGCGGCTGCGCACCCCGATGGCGTCGGCGGCGGCCCTGGCCGCGTGGTCGGCCACGGTGCCGCCTCAGTTCCCCGCCGCGGAGGTGGCGCCGGACCGCGCCCCGGCATCGCGGCCGGACGGCGGTCCGCCCGGCCGCGTCGCGGCGGGAACGCCGGGCGGTAACCCGTTCGGGCCAGCGACATTTCGATCGACACGGTTCACGATCTGCCTCCGGCCAGGGCGAAGGCCGCGCCCGCCGCCGCCTCGGCATCGGCGAAGCGGCGCCCCGCCGCCAGATACGCGGCCTTGTAGAACAGCGCCGTCTGCTGGAACGCGGTCACGGTGGCGAGGAACTCCTGCCCCTTGGCGCCGAACCCGCGCGCCAGCCCGCTGCCGGTGGGCAGGGCGGGGAAGCCGCGTACGGCGTCCAGCCCCTGCCCGCGCTCGGCGATCCGGCCCAGCTCGGCGATCAGGTTGTCGCAGGCGGCGGCGAGCCCGCTCGCGACATCCTCGTCCAGCGCGACGACGCCGGGGTCGCCCTCCCGCGCCGCGGCGTAGAGCGCACGCGCCGCCGACTGCCCGGTATCCGGAATCCCCATGTGCCCCACCCTTCTGGCGTTACCCCTGCTCATCCGCACTGTACCGGCGGGTATGCGCGGGTGGTCCACGGAAAACGCCGGTGCCGGGTGATCTGGCGCGCCGAGCCTGTCGCCTAGACTGGCGCCCGATCGCCGAGGGGGAGGGGAACCGTGAGCGAGGCTGCCGAAAATCCGGCGCTGCCCAAGTACCTGCAGATCGCCAGGCACTTCGCCGCCCGGATCGAGGAGGGCGAGCTGCCGCCGGGCGCCGAGGTGCCGTCGGAGCGGGAGCTGGCGGCGCAGTGGAGCGTGGCCCGGCTGACCGCCAACAAGGCGCTGCGCGAGCTGCGCAGGCTCGGGCTGATCGAAACGCGGCCGCAGTCCGGCAGTTTCGTGGTCGAGCGGGCGGTCGCGGCTATCGCACGGGACGAGCCGGGGCTACATCTGGGTTACCCAGCGGAGGGCTATCGCTGGCCCGCGCTCGGCGCCACCCCGGACGTGGTGGCCGATGCCGAGCCCGGCCTGGCGGGCGGCGCCGTCACCGACCCCGCCGTGCGGCTGCTGCGGGCCGGCGCCGAACCCGCGCCGGACTCGCTGCGCGCGGAGTTCCCCGACGGCACGCCGGTGGCGCGAATTCGCCTCGTGCGCGGCGGGTCCGGGGTCGCCGCGCTGGTGACCTCGTGGTTCGCGCCCGGCGTTGCCGCGCGGGCGCCACTGCTCGCACGGGCCGAGGCGCTGCCGGGCGGCTCCGGCCGGTACCTGGCCGAGGTGGCGGGAGTGCGGGTGGCCTTCGGCCACGACCGGGTCACCGCGCGGCTGGCGAGCGCCTTCGAACGCGAGCAGCTGAGCCTGCCCGACCCGGCCGCGGTGCTGGTGCGGCGCTCCGCCCGGCACACCGCCGACGGAGTGCTCGTCCGGGTGGACGACGTTGTCCAGCAACCGGACCGCTGGTTCGCGGCCTGACGCGCCGACGACACGCCGCCACCGCATTGACACCACCGGGGGCCTCGCTGGAACAATCCAAACGGGCTCTGGTGCAGCCCGTCCAAGGGGAGTGGGGAGGGGTGTCATGGTCGATCCATTGACCGGCGGCGGGTGGTTGATCGTCGATGAGCGATGCGTGGTCCGGCTCGGGCGCGCTGCCCGGCCGGAGCACGTGACCTTCGTCTTCGACGGCGGCGCAACCGAATTCGAGATCAGTTTCGCACCCGGCATCCTGCGTCGCATGCTGGAGTTGAGCGGCAACTAGGCGGGGCGGGTGGCGCTCACGTACTGCAGCAGCCGGTGCACCTGCTGGTCGATGTCGGTGAGGCCGTGCTCGGCGAAGAGCGCGGGGAAGGTCTCGGTGTCGAAGACGCGGAGGCCGCCCGCTCCGCCGACGGCGCTGCTCAGCGCGCCGAACCAGCCGGGGGTGCGGTGGCTGGTACTGATCGCGATGCGGCCGCCGGGGGCGAGGACCCGGATCATCTCGCGGGTGGCGCGGACGGGGTCGGGGATGAGGTAGAGCGCGCCGAAGCAGCAGACGGCGTCGAAGGTGCCGTCCGCGAAGGGGAGCGTGCGGGCGTCGCCGCGGACGTAACCGGCGCGGGGTGCGGAGTTGTCCCGGATCGCCTGCGCGAGCATGGGTTCGGAGTAGTCGAGGCCGATCACCCGGCCGTCGCCGGTGAGCTCGCGGCTCAGGTGCCTGGTGAAATTACCGGGGCCGCAGGCCAGGTCGAGCACCCGCTTGGGGCCGGAGAGCCGCAGCGTGCGCACCGCGTCGCGGCGGTCGGTGTCCATGCTGCGGCCGCTGGCCAGGTAGAACAGCGCCGGGCGCCACGCCCGCTCGTAGACGGCGGCGAGCGCGGGCGCGTTCATGGTGCGGCGGGCGAGATTCACCGGACCGGCTCGACCTCGATGGTCATCCCGGCATCGCGCAGCCGGTCGGTGAGCGCGTCGCCGATGGCGGCGGCGGGGGTGAGGATGCCGGTCAGCTCGCTCTGCTTCTCCCGGTCGAAGGCGAGCGCCAGCCCGGTCTCGGCGAACATCACCGCGGTCGCCTGGTAGCCGGGGTCGCCCTTGCCCTCGAAGGTGGCCAGGTAGGTGGTGCCGGAGGTGGTGTTCGCGTAGGTCTTCATCCGGAACCAGCCGTTCGCCCTGGTCTTTTCGCTGGGGCCGGTGCCGGGCGCGGGCAGCACGGTGTCGAGCATCTTGCGCCCCAGCGCGAAGCGGCTCAGCACGGCGGTGGTCGCCACGCCGGCCACGGTGCCGCCCGCGAGCGCCGCCGCGGCCACCGGGGCGAGCGGCGAGCGGCCCGCCGTCATCACCTCGCGGTACTTGAAGTTCTTGCCGTACACCCAGCCGAGCAGGCCGTTGCTGCGCCGCACGATCTTGGTGTTGTGCGCCGCCATCGCGAAGGTGCCGACCCAGCCGGGCAGCCCGGGGTGGATGCCGCTCGCGCGCTGCAGCGCCTGGTCGGTCTGCCTGCCGACCTTCGGCTCGCGATCGGTGTCCGGGCTCAGCGCGTACGGGTGGCTGAGCAGCCTCGCCTTGGCCGGGTCGGTCGCGACCTCCTCGACCATGGCGCGCAGCGAGTCGACGGTGCCGCCGCTGACCCCGCCCTTGACCGCGGCGATCAGGGTGACGTCGGTGAGCTCGCCGGTGTTGTCCGCGAGCGTCCGCTTGTACAGCTGGTACACGCTGAGATCGGAGGGCACCGAGTCGTAGCCGCAGGAGTTCAGGATCTTCGCGCCGCTGCCGACCGCGACGTCCTGGTACCGGTCGATGGCCTCGCGGACGAAGGGCACCTCGCCGGTCAGGTCGGCGTAGTGCGTGCCCGCGTGTGCGCAGGCCGCCACCAGCGGCATGCCGTAGCGCAGGTACGGCCCGACCGTGGTGAGCACGGCGGTGGTCCTGGCGACCATGGCGTTCAGCGTGGACGGGTCGTTCACGTCCGCCTCGATCAGCTCCCACTCCGCCGCGACCGGCCCGAGCCCGCTCCGCACCTGCTCCAGCTTGCCCCTGGTGCGCCCGGCCAGCCCGATCCGCGCGCCCGCGGGCGCCGCCCCGGTCAGGTACTCGGCGATGATCTTGCCGACGAAGCCGGTCGCGCCGAAGAGGACGAGGTCGAGTTCACGGGTCTCGGGCATGGGTGCGGCTTCCCTTTCGATGGATGGGCAGGTCAGGAGCGCTTGGCCCGGCGGCGGGCGGCCGGTGCGGGCGGGGTGGTCGGGCGGGCTGCCGGGCGCTCCGCCAGCCAGGCGTGGTGCGCCTTGCCGAGCTCGGTCACCGGCGGCTCGTCGTAGAGCCACTCGCGGGCGACGCGGTGCCAGTTCACGGTGCAGCCGAGCTGGCCGAGCATGCCGAAGGTGAGGAAGTCGGCGCGCCGGGAGAACAGGTGCTCCGGCGGCAGGTTCTGCTGCTTCATGCCGGTGAACTCGCTCGCCCGCGGATCCACCGCGAGCAGGAAGGCGCCGCTCGCCAGCTCGGGGGTGATCGCGATCTCCTCGTCGATCAGGCACCACTCGGAGGCGGAGAGCACGTACTCCAGACACTCCTCGGCGCCGATCTCCTCCGGCGAGTCGATCACGCCGCGCTGGATCATGAGCTCGCGCAGGTCATCGGCGCGCTCCTCGGCGGCGGCGCGCAGGCAGGTGATCTCGAACCGGACGTGGTCGGTGTCCATCCGGTTGTAGAGCCCGAAATCGAGGAAGCCGACCCGCCCGTCGGCCGCGAGCAGCAGGTTGCCCGGGTGCGGGTCGCCGCAGAACTCGCCGAAGGTGAACAGCGACCCCACGTAGAAGCGGTAGATGATCTCGCCGATCCGGTTCCGCTCGGCCTCGGGCAGGCCGCGCACCTGTTCGAAGCCGCGGCCGTCGATGTACTCGCTGACCAGCACCCGGGTGCTGCTCAGCTCCGGGACGGCGTGCGGGACCACGATGAACGGGTGGTCGGCGTAGAGCGCGGCGATCTGCTGCTGGGTCCGCGCCTCGGCCAGGTAGTCGAGCTCGCCCTCCATGTTGAGCCGCAGCTCGTCCAGTACCGCGGGCGTCACCCAGGGCATGGCGGACTGCAGCACCTTGCGGAACATGGCGAGGTTCTTCAGGTCGGCGCGCACCGCCGCGTCGATCCCCGGGTACTGCACCTTCACCGCGACCCGGCGGCCGTCGTGCAGCACGGCCAGGTACACCTGCCCGATCGAGGCGGCCGCCACCGGCTCCGTGCCGAACTCGGCGAAGAGCTCGCCGAGCGGCTTGCCGAGATCCTCCTCGATCACCGCGCGCATGGCCGCGAAGGAGACCGTCGGCGCGGCATCGCGCAGCACCGCGAGCCGCTGCTGGAACCGCTCCCGGTGCTCCTCGGGCACCAGGTCCAGGTCGAGCACGGACATCATCTGGCCGAGCTTCATGGCGACGCCCTTCATGGTGCCGAGCACCATGACCACCTGCTCGGTGGTGCGGATCATCGACTCCTCGGCCATCTTGGCGCGCACCGCCTCGGAGCGGCCGCGCATGGAGAGCCTGGTGCGGCGGGAGCGGATCATGGAGCCGGCGGCGACCGCGCCCAGCTTGGTGCCGCGAGCGAGCCGGGACGTCGGCACGTGCTTCGCCATCGAGTACCTCCGTTGGTGCCCGCGCGGTGACATGGGCCACCCGCTCGGAATCAGACTAACCGGAGCCACCGACGTGTCGAGAATGTCTGTGACCCGGGCCACTCCAACGAAGTTACCGGTCGGTTCTACGCCTGCGGCGGGTCGGGGAGGACGTGCTCCTGCGCGGCGAAGGTCTGCCGTGAGCCGCCCGCCCGCGCCATGCCCTCGATGGCGCTCCAGGTCATCATGGTCAGGTGGTCGATGACCTGGTCGCGGTCCATGGTCTTGTGCGTCGTCCACCAGTGCGTCGCCAGCTGGATGCCGCCGACCAGCACGTACGACCAGAGCATGGCGCCCTCGGTCTCGATGCCCTTCTCGGTGGCGCGGTCGGTGATCACCGCGGCCACCACCTCGGCGAAGAGCCGCTCGAACTCGGCGAGCGAGGACTGGTCGGCCGAGCCGTTGCCCATGATGAAGCGGTAGACCTCGGGATCCTCGTCGACGGTGCCGACGTACTCCGCGAGCGCCGAGCGGACCAGCTGGTACTCGTCGGCGTCCAGGCTGATCGCGCCGTAGACCTTCGGCATCAGGGTGGTCTCGATGAAGCGCTGCATGGTGGCCCGGACCAGGTCGTTCTTATCCGAGAAGTAGCGATAGAGCACCGTCTTGGAGACCCCGATCTCGGCGGCGATCTCGTCCATTCCCGCGGTGCTGCCGCGCACCCGGACGGCGGCGAGCGTGCCGTCGACGAGTTCTTCGCGGCGGTCGATCTTGTGCTGGCGCCAGCGGCGTTTCCGGCCGTCCATCCGGCCGGTCCGCACCGCCGGCGGTCGATCGGTCACTTCGCCGATCTCGACGAGATCTTCGGTGGACAGCGTGACTCCTCGGTCGTGTTGTCGGGCGTGCTCGGTGCCGGTGCGGGCTCCAGCCTAGTTCCCGGCGCGCGGGATAGGGGGGAATAGCCGCCGATGCGGCCGGTAACACATATCTGGGCACTTCCGCCCCGGGATGGACAGAATGGACACATGCACACTGATCCCGGCACCGCCGCCGTGCTCGAACCGGCCGGCCGCAAGCCCGCGCCGGCGGGACTCGCCGGCCTCATGGACGAGGAGGCCAAGAAGCGCGACCTGCGCCGGATGAAGGTCTTCGCGACCGGCCTGCTCGGGCTGGCCACCGTGGTCTACCTGTTCTGCCGCTGGCTGGAGTCGCGCGGCGGGGTCGCGCCCTGGGTCGGCTACGTGCGCGCCGCCTCCGAGGCGGGCATGGTCGGCGCGCTGGCCGACTGGTTCGCGGTGACGGCGCTCTTCCGGCATCCGCTCGGGCTGCCGATCCCGCACACCGCCATCATCCGGAAGAAGAAGGACCAGCTCGGCGCGAGCCTCGGCAGCTTCGTCGGCACCAACTTCCTCGCCCCGGAGGTGGTGTCGGCCCGGTTGGCGTCGGCACAGGTCTCGCTGCGGGTCGGGCGCTGGATGGCGACGCCGGAGAACGCCGCGCGGGTCGCCCAGGAGAGCTCGACGCTGCTGCGCGCGGTGGTCGGGGCGCTGCGCGACTCCGACGTCGAGCAGATCATCGACAACACCATCGTCAAGCGGATCGCCGAGCCGCAGTGGGGGCCGCCGATCGGGCGGGTGCTCGCCGAGCTGCTCGCGGACAACCGGCAGCTGGCGCTGCTCGACCTGCTCGCCGAGCGCGCGCACCAGTGGGCGCTCGGCAGCCAGGAGACGATCGACCGGATCGTGCACCGGGACGCGCCGCAGTGGGCGCCGAAGTTCGTCAACGTCATGCTCGCCGAGCGCATCTACCGCGAGCTGGTCGAGTTCACCTGGAAGGTGCGCTCGGATCCGCAGCACGAGCTGCGGCTCGCGGCCAACAAGTTCCTCGAGGAGTTCGCGCACGACCTGCAGCACGACGAGGCCTTGATCGCCAAGGCCGAGCGGATCAAGAGCCAGGTCATGGGGCGGGCCGAGATCACCGGCATGGCCGAGGCCACCTGGCGCGCGGCCAAGCGGCTGATCCTGGAGTCCGCCGACGACCCGAACAGCACGCTGCGCCGCAAGGTGGACGAGAACGTGCGCAGGCTGGGCGAGCGGCTGCGCGACGAGGAGGAGCTGCGCGGCCGGGTGGACGGCTGGATCGACCGCGGCGCGCGCTACCTGGTCGGCAACTACGCGGCCGAGATCTCCACCCTGGTGACCGATACCGTCGCCCGCTGGGACGCGGAGGAGGCGAGCAAGAAGATCGAGCTGCAGGTCGGTCGTGACCTGCAGTTCATCCGGATCAACGGCACGGTCGTCGGCTCGCTCGCCGGGCTGGCGATCTACACGGTGTCGCATCTGATGTTCGGTGGCTGAGTTCGCGCCCTGCTAGCAAGGTGCTTGCAATAGCTAGCACTTTTCCCTACACTCGTGTGTGTACAACCCACCGGAAGGTGAGTGATGGCAGAAGACCCCGACCTGTCCGGAGCCGGCGAGAAAACGGCGCGCGTCGTCCACGCGGCGCAGGACATCGGAGGTTTCATCCGGTCGCAGCGGGAATCCGCGCAGGTGTCGCTGCGACAGCTCGCCGCTCTGGCCGGGGTGAGCAATCCGTACCTCAGCCAGATCGAGCGCGGGCTGCGCAACCCCTCCGCCGAGGTGCTCGCGCAGATCGCCAAGGCGCTGCGGGTGTCCTCGGAGGTGTTGTACGTACGGGCCGGCTTTCTCGAGCAACGGCCACACGGTCCGATCCGGGACGCCCTGCTTGCCGACACCACGATCAGTGAGCGGCAGAAGCAGGTGCTCCTCGACATCTACGAGTCGTTCCGCCGGGAGAACGGCGGCGGCTCGGGGACCGGCCGGGACGACGACGTTCCACGCACCCATACCGACGGCCTGACCGAACAGGCCCCCCGGAGCCAGGAGAGCGAAACACCATGACCGAGAAGAACGCCACCGTGACCAAGACCGTTTTCGCCACCGTCGGCGCCGGTGACGCCGTCTACACCGCCGTGCTGGACGCGGTCGGCCAGGTGCGCGAGCGCGCCGTGACCACCGACGTGCAGTCCAAGGTCGGCGAGGCCCGCGAGCGGCTCACCAAGACCGAGGTGCAGGCGCAGTTCGACTCGCTGCGCGAGCGGCTGAGCGGGCTGCCGTCCGAGCTGCCGGAGGATCTGGCCGCGCTGCGCGAGAAGTTCACCCCGGAGGAGCTGCGCCGGATCGCCGAGCAGTACTACCGCCAGGCGCTCGACATCTACGCCGATCTCGCCTCGCGCGGCGAGGAGACCGTCGACCGGCTGCGCACCAACCAGGTCGTCGACGAGCGCATCCAGCGCGTCGAGACCATCTACAACGACACCGTGAAGAGCGCCGAGGGCGTCGTCGGCCGGGTCAGCGACCTGCTCGGCAGGCAGGCCAAGGCCGCCGAGGAGAAGGCGGCCGAGGTCGTCGACGCCGCGCCGGTGGTCGAGGCCGAGGTGGTCGCCGTCGCGACCGAGGTCGCGCCGACCGAGGGCCAGGCCGCCGCGCCGAAGAAGAAGCCCGCCCCGCGCAAGAAGGCCACCACCGAAGAGGCCTGATCCGCACCGCACCACCGCGCCCCCGCGTCCTGCCTGGACGCGGGGGCGCACCCCTATCATGGGTGGCGTGAACACGGTGAACGGAATGACCGGGATCATCATGCTCGTGCTCTGGGCGCTCGCGTTCGGGGCGACGGCATTCGCGTTGATCCACGCCCTGCGCCAGCGTTCCGATGCCTTCACGGCGGTCGACAAGCTCACCAAGCCGATCTGGTCCGGGATTCTGGCGGTCGCGCTGCTGCTCCTGCTGCTCTCGTTCGGCGGGCTCGGACTGCTCGCCTTCATCTCGATCATCGCCACCGGCATCTACCTGGCCGACGTCCGCCCGAAGGTGGACGAGGTGCAGCGCGGGCCGCGCTGGTAGCACCCGCCGGGCTGGCTCCACCGCCCCTTCGGAGTTACTGTGAGTAGTAGTAACACGAAGGAGTGTCCGATGCGTGCGAAGAAGCTGCGCAGGATGGCCGGGTACCGGGCGGGGCTGCGCTCCCGCACCTACGCCACCGCCCTGCTGAACCGCCCGACCGCCCCGCATCGCACGCTCGAGGTGCGGGCCGCGGACGGCACCAGGCTGCGGGTGTACGCCTACGGCCCGGAGGACGCGAAGCCCGTGGTGCTGATCCACGGCTGGACCTGCGCCATCGAATACTGGAACGCGCAGATCAACACCTTCGCCGGCGAGTACCGGGTGATCGCCTACGACCAGCGCGGCCACGGCGGCAGCGAACTCGGGCGCGGCAAGCTCACCATGGACGTGCTCGCCGACGACCTGGTCGCGGTGCTCGACGCCGCGCTCGCGCCGGGTGAGCGCGCGGTGCTGGTCGGGCACAGCCTCGGCGGGATGACGGTGCAGGCATGGGCCGCGCGCTACCCGGAGCGGGTGCGCGAGCAGGCGCGGGCGGTGCTGCTGACCAACACCGCCTCCGGCCGGCTGGTCGCCGAGACCACGGTGCTGCCCTGGTTCAACCGGACCGCGCGCTTCCTGCGCCGCAAGCTGGCGCTGCCGCTGGTGGTCGGCAGGCTCGGGCTCGGGCTGCCGATCCTCTTCCCGCCGGTCGCGCCGATCCGCTGGCTCTTCGCCCGCGGCATCATGCACCCCGGCTCGACCAGGGAGCTGCTCGACTACAGCATGGGCGTGGTGCGCTCCTGCCCGTCGCTGGTGCGCGCCAAGTTCGGGCTGCTGCTGGCCGAGATGGACCTCGGCGACGCGGCGCGGCACCTCTCGGTGCCGACCACGTTGCTGGCGGGGGAGTTCGACCACCTGACCCCGCGGGTGCACGCCGACCGGATCGCCGAGCTGCTCCGCGAGTCGGGCAATCTGGAGCGCCAGGCCGTGCTTCCCACCGGCCACCTCGGCAACGTCGAGGCGTACCCGCAGTTCAACGAGGAGCTGGCCCGGGTGCTCGTCGGCGCGCGCGACGAGCGGATCCCGGCCGCGGGCTAGGAGAAGACGACCGTCCGGCGGCCGTGCACCAGCACCCGGCCCTCCAGGTGCCAGCGCAGCCCGCGGGCGAGCACGACGCGCTCGATGTCGCGGCCCTGCCGCACCATGTCGCGGACCTCGTCGGCGTGGTCGATCCGGGTGACGTCCTGCTCGATGATCGGCCCGGCGTCCAGCTCGGCGGTGACGTAGTGGCAGGTCGCGCCGATCAGCTTCACCCCGCGGGCGAACGCCTGGTGGTACGGCCGCGCGCCGACGAAGGACGGCAGGAAGCTGTGGTGGATGTTGATCGCCCGCCCGGCCCAGTGCTGGCACAGGTGCGCGGGGAGCACCTGCATGAAGCGGGCGAGGACGACGGCGTGCGGGTCGTGCTCGTCGACCAGCTCGCGCACCCTGGCGAAGGCGGGGCCGCGCTCGGCCGGGTCTTTCGGGAAGGGGACGTGGTGGAAGCGCACCCCGTGCGCCTCGGTGATCCCGGCCAGGTCGGGGTGGTTGCCGATCACCGCCTCGATGGTGGCCGGTAGTTCGCCGCTGGTGGCCCGCCCGAGCAGGTCGTGCAGGCAGTGCGCGTCCCGGCTGACCAGCAGCACCGCGCGGCGGCGCTCGCCGGTGTCGTGCAGCTGCCACTCGGTGCCCGGCCCGAAGTCGGCCGCCACCCCGGCGAACCGGTCGCGCAGCTCGGCGAGCTCGAACGGGACGGTCCCGGCCGCGATGGCCTGCCGGGTGAAGAACCAGGCGTTGTCCGGGTCAGAGTAGTAGCCGGCCTCCACGATGGAGCCGCCGAACTCGGCGATGAACGAGGTGATCCTGGCGATGATGCCGGGCCGGTCCGGGCAGCCGAGGGTCAGCACGAAGCGCCGGTCGTTCGGGGCGGAGGTCATCCGCCCATCCTTGCAAACCGGGCTCAGAGCTCGTAGAAGGCGTCGGCGTAGCGGAATTCCCCCGCGATCCGGCTGTCGAAGGTGGTGAGCGGGCGTACCTGGAGGTGCGATGCCCACTCCGGCCGGTCCGGCGCGATGCCGTACCGAGCGGCCGGCGCGAAGCCGAAGCGCGGGTAGTAGTCCAGGCTGCCGAGCAGCCCGACCAGCGACTCGTCCAGTGCGTCCGCCGCGCCGAGCGCCGCGTGCACCAGCGCGCCGCCGATGCCGTCCCGCTGCCGTTCCCGCAGCACGCCGAGCGGGCCGAGCGCGAGCACCGGGAACGGCCCGACCGCGGCCCTGGTCAGGCAGACGTGCCCGACGACGGCGCCGTGCTCCTCCGCCACCAGCGAGAGCGTCGGAATCCAGGCGTCGCCGCCGCGCAGCGCGCCGACCAGCCCGGCCTCGGCCGGGTCGGGGGCGGCCCGCTCGGTGTCGCGTTGGGCGAACGCGCTCCGATGCACGACGGCGATCCCGGCGATGTCATCGGCGTGTTCGCGGCGGATCAGCACCATTCGAGTCTCCCCTCGAGCGGCCGAGGCCCGCAATGCAATTCGCCGCCCGTGTGCCAGACTTTCACCTCATGGCAGAACCCGCGTGGCCGAGCCGGGCCGAAGTCGCCGCCGTCATCGACCACACGCTGCTCGCCCCCGAGGCGACGCCGGACCGGGTCGCCGCGCTGATCGCCGAGGCGCGCGAGCTCGGGGTGCTGGCGATCTGCGTCTCGCCGTCCATGCTGCCGGTGCGGGCGCACGGACTGGTGGTCGCCACCGTCGCCGGCTTCCCCTCCGGCAAGCACCACTCGCTGGTCAAGGGGGCCGAGGCGCGGCTGGCGGTGGAGCAGGGCGCGGACGAGGTCGACATGGTGATCGACGTCGGCGCCGCCGTCGCCGGCGACTACGCCGCGGTGCTCGCCGACATCGTCACGGTGCGCGAGGCGGTCGGCGAGCGGACGGTGCTCAAGGTGATCATCGAATCCGCCGCGCTGAGCCGCGCGGCCATCGTGGAGGTGTGCCTGGCCGCCGAGCGGGCGGGCGCGAACTTCGTCAAGACCTCCACCGGCTTTCACCCGGCGGGCGGGGCGAGCGTGGCCGCGGTGCGGCTGATGGCCGAGACCGTCGGGGGACGGCTCGGGGTCAAGGCGAGCGGCGGCATCCGCACGGCCGCGGCCGCGGCGGAGCTGCTCGCCGCGGGCGCCACCCGGCTCGGCCTCTCCGGCTCGCGCGCGGTGCTCGACGGGTTTCCCGGCTGAGCTCAGCAGCGGACCTCCCGGTTGCTGTTCTGCGCGTTCGGGTCCAGGTCGAAGTGGCCGCCGGTGAGGTGCACGTCGATCCCGCCGTCGGTGACGGTGATCCGGTCGGCGCGCATGCCGATCGGGAAGGCCTGCAGGCTCTGCGTGAACAGGTCGACGATGCCCTGCACCAGGTCGGTGGGGAGCCCGATGCCGAGGAACTGGGCGGCGGTGGTGTCGACCACGACCTTGTCGGAGCGCACCTGCGGGCGCACCTCCAGCTTGGCCAGCCCGCCGAGCACGTCCATGGTGACGGTGCCGCTGCCCGCCGCGGACTTCACCCCGGTCACCATGCCCGCGAGGGTCTGCGCGATGCCCTCGTTGCTCCAGGTGACCTCGGCCGAGGAGGCGCCGACGCTGCCGCCGCCGTCGTCGTTCAGGACGACGTCGGAGAAGGTCGCGTGCACGACCATCCCCTCGGCCGGGCCGAAGCGGTTGTCGTTGCTGTTCACCGTCACCTCCGGCACCTTGCCGTCGATGTAGGTGAGCAGCAGGGGCTTCGGGCCGAAGGAGACGTCGATGGTCGAGCCCATCTCCCGCTCGAACTGGGAACTGATGCATTGCGAGACCTGGTGCCGCGCGTAGGCCTCGGTGCCGACGATGGCGCTGCCGAGCAGTAGAACGACCACGACGAGGGCGATCACCAGCGGACGCCGCCGGTCGGTGCGCCGGGCGAGGGACGGTGCTGTGCTCATGGCGCTCGATTCTTCCGCACAAGTCTGAGCCGGTTCTGTGGACATGGTGAAGGCTCTGCCAAGGTCCACCGGTTGGGACGGATCCGGGCGGAATGTGACATGAGGCACAGCCTTACGGCGTAATCTCGGATCATGGCGGGCAATGATGCGAGCCGCCGCTTGCACGGCTGGGCGGAACTGCACGAACTGGCGGCGCGGCACGCCGGGTTCTTCACGGCGCGTCAGGTGATGCGCGCGGGATGTGAGGCGCGGGTGCGCGCCGGGCTGGCGGACGGCTCGATAGCGCGGGCCGCCATGGGCATGCTGCGGATCGCCGGGTCACCGATCGGGCCGCTGGACGAGTACGCCATGTGGGCGGCCTGGTTCGACGACGAGGTGGCGGTCTCCCACCAGAGCGCCGCCGACCTGCACGGCCTCGGGCGGCTGCGGCCGCGGTTCCTGCACCTCTCGGTCCCCGCCGGGCGCCCGCCGGTGACGCCGCGGGTCGTCGTGCTGCGCCGGGCGCTGGCGGGCGACGAGGTGGAGTCGGCCGGGCCGTTCCTGGTGACGACGCCGGTGCGCACCGTGCTCGACCTCGCCGAGGGTGATATCGCGCAGGTCGCGCTGAACGAGGTGGTTGCGGACGCGGTCGCCATCGGCCGGTGCGCGGCGGGGGAGATCCGGGCCGCGGGCGTCGGGCTCGGGCCGCGCGCCGCCGCCCGGGTGCACCGGGCGCTGGCGGCGGTGTAGGAATCGCCGCACCCGCGTCCGCACCCCGGGCACGGGGCGCGGCGATCGCGGCGAACTCGGTGCGCTCGGCGCCTCGCGAGGGGGAAGTCGCGGCTCGCGGCTGTCGCGGGCTCAGGGCAGTGGCGTCACGTGTTCCCAGGGGACGCTGAGCACGCAGTCGCGCATGCGGCGGCGGAAGGTGCGCAGCGGGATGCCCTGGGTGGCAAGCGCTTCGGCGGCCACCCGCCAGCGGAACCGCGGCCCGAAGGTGGCCACCGGCGCGGCCTGCGCCCAGGCGCGGTCGGCGGCGCTGAGCAGCGCGTGGATCGGCTCGCCGGGCACATTGCGGTGGATCAGCGCCTTGGGCAGCCGCTCCGCGATGTCGGACGGCCGCTCGACGGTGAACGGATCCCAGGCCAGGGTGAGCGTCAGCGGCCCGGTGCGGTCGAGCAGGATCCAGGCGCAGCGCCTGCCCAGCTCGTCGCAGGTGCCGTCGACCAGCAGCCCGTCCGGCGCCAGATTTCCGAGCACGGTCGCCCACGCCTCCGGCACCGCCGACTCCGGGTACTGGCGCAGCACGTTGAAGGCGCGCACCAGGGTCGGCCGCAGCCCGGCCAGCTCGAAGCCGCCGCGCGCGAAGGTCACCCCGTCGCGGCCGGGTACCACCCGCTCCGGATCGATCTCCAGTCCGGTCACCCGGACGCCGGGGCGCACCGCGCGCAGGCGGGCGGCGAGCTCCAGCGTGGTCCACGGCTGCGCGCCGTAGCCGAGATCGACGACGAGCGGGTCGGCGGACTCCAGCAGCCGGGCGCGGACCAGCGGGTCGGCCACCAGCTGGCGGTCACTGCGGCGCAGCCGGTTGACCCCGGTGGTGCCGCGGGTGACGGTGCCGATCGGCCGCCGGTTCAGCGCGCCGGCGTTCCCGCTTCCAGCCACTTCAGCGTCTCTTCCGCCTCGGCGCGGAACAGGTCGACCAGGTTCACCAGGATCAGCTGCTCCAGCCGCGGCCCGACCATGGGGATGAAGACCTTCGCCTCGGAGGAGTAGCGGATGGTGCTGCCGGTCTCGGTCGGGAAGAGCCGGATGGTGCCGTTCAGGCTGCCCGGCCCGGCCGGGATGGAGGCCGAGTACTTGCCGTGCACCTCGTCGTCGCGGAACGGGCCCCAGCTCTCCTTGCGGGTGATCACCATGTCCTTGCGGAGCACGGTCTGCGCCATCTCCGGGAGCATCTCGCGCGGGATGATGTGCTCCAGCACGACCTCGATCCCCGTCTCCGCGGAATCCACGCTGACCACGTGGTTCGGCGAGTATTTCCGCATCTCCTCGACCCTGGCCTCCCAGTAGTCGCGGGTCGACAGCGCCGCGTACAGCTCCTTGGTGGTGTGCAGCGGGTACCGGGCGGAGTAGTCGAGTCGACGAGCCATGAGCCGACACGTTACCGGTGCCCGCTCGCCGCGCGGCACACGGCGGGCGATGTGGCGAACGCCCACAATCCACTCGCCCGCGGCGTGCTGCCGCGCCCCGGCGTCAGCGCTGCGCGAGCCAGGTGTCGGTGAACTCGGCTTCGTTGCCGAGCAGCTCGACCAGCCGCTCCGCGATGGCCGCCTCGATCTTCCCGCCGAAGAGCGGCACCTTGACTTCGATGGTGCCGGTGATCGTGGCCACCGAGCCCGCGCCGTCGGCGGCCAGCGCGATGCTGCCGCGCACCTCGGCGGGGGCGCCATCGACCTTGGCGGTGAAGGTCCCGGTGTCGCCGGTCCACTCCTCGACCCGCGGGATGATCAGGTCGCCGGGGCGCACCGCGGTGATCGCCGCGGGCAGCAGCTCGGCGGCGATGGCCTGCACCAGCTCCGCGTGCACCCGGTCGCCATCGATGGTGATCCGATCCAGCCTGGCGTTCGGCCCGCCGACCTCGGCGATCCGGTCCTTCCAGTACTGCTCGTCGGCGATCGCCGCGCGCACGGCCGCGGCCGAATGGGAGTAGCGGGCGGTGTACGCCAGGGGGGTCGCCATGGTCGGACACGCTACCGTCTGCAGCGTGCGATCTACTCGGGTGGCCTCCTCGGACGAGGTGCGCGAACTACTGGCCGATTCCGGTGCCGAAGTGCGCCCCGACGTGCCGCTGGCCGGGCTGACGACGCTCCGCGTCGGCGGCCCCGCGACCGTGGCCGAATGTGCCGATGAGGCGGCCCTCGTCCGCACCGTCGGCGCGCTGGACGCGGCGGAGATCCCGGTGCTGCTGCTCGCAGGCGGCTCGAATCTGCTGATCGCCGACGAGGGGTTCCCCGGCGTCGTGGTGCGGATCGCGAACGCCGGGGTCGAGCTGACCGCCGACTCGGTGCTCGCCGAGGCGGGCGCGGTCTGGGACGACGTGGTGGCGCGGACCGTCGCCGCCGGGTTCGGCGGGCTGGAGTGCCTCTCCGGCATCCCCGGCTCGGCGGGCGCGACCCCGGTGCAGAACGTCGGGGCGTACGGCGTCGAGGTGGCCGGGCTGCTGCGCCGGGTCCGGCTGCTGGATCGGGCGAGCGGCGCGGTGCGCTGGGCCGAGCCGGCGGAGCTCGGCTTCGGCTACCGGACCAGCCTGCTCAAGCACTCCGACGCCGCGGTCGTGCTCGCGGTGGAGTTCGCGCTCGACCGCACCGGCGCCAGCGCGCCGCTGCGCTACCGGGAGCTGGCCGCCACCTTCGGCGCCGAGGAGGGCGAGACCAGGCCCGCCGCCGAGGTGCGCGACGCGGTGCTGCGGCTGCGGGCGAGCAAGGGCATGGTGCTGAACCCGGACGACCACGACACCTGGAGCGCCGGCTCCTTCTTCACCAACCCGGTGGTGCCGGAGCCGGAGGTGGAGCGGGTGCGGGCGGCCATCGCGGCCCTGGTCGGCGATGTCCCGGTGCCGGTCTACCCGGCGCCGGACGGGGTGAAGTTCTCCGCGGGCTGGCTGATCGAGCGGGCCGGGTTCGGCAGGGGCTTTCCCGGCGCCGATGCCCCGGCCCGGCTCTCCACCAAGCACACGCTGGCGCTGACCAACCGCGGCGCAGCCACCGCCGCCGACCTGGTGGCGCTGGCGCACACCGTGCGCGACGGCGTCGCCGAGCGGTTCGGCATCCGGCTGCACCCCGAGCCGGTGACGGTCGGGCTCACCGTGTGACCGGTTCGGACCGGCGGTAGCGCGCCGCCGCGCGTAGATTCGCGGAAGTGCGCATACGCCAGGCTTCCCGAAGGTCAGTGGCCCTGCTCGCGGCCGTCGTGCTCTCCGTGCTCGCGCTGCTGCTCGCGAGCTGCGGCTCCGGCGGCTCCGGGTCGGAGCCCGAACCGGCCGAGCCGGTCGCCCAGGTCACGCTCGACCCCGGCGCCGACGCGACCGGCGTCAGCCCGACCGCCAAGGTCTCGGTCTCGGTGCGGAACGGCACCATCGACGAGGTCGCGCTGAGCAATGCCGGGGGCAAGCAGGTCAGCGGGGTGCTGAGCGCGGACCGGCGCGAGTACACCGTCACCGAGCCGCTCGGCTACGACGCCACCTACAGGTGGACCGGCACCGCCATCGGCACCGACGGCAAGCCGGTGCCGATCGAGGGCGGGTTCAGCACGCTGGCGCCGACCGGGACCACCCCGGCCACGCTGAACATCGGCGACGGCCAGGAGGTCGGCATCGCCGCGCCGATCATCCTGAAGTTCACCGGCCCGGTGCCGGACAAGGCCGCGGCCGAGAAGGCGCTGACGGTCACCACCGACCCGCCCACCGAGGGGTCATGGGCCTGGCTGCCGGACGACGGCGGCGCCCGCGCGCACTGGCGGCCGAAGAGCTACTGGCAGCCGGGCACGCGGGTGCACGTCGACGCGAAGCTCTACGGCGTCGCGCTCGGCGGCGGCACGTACGGCGACGGCGACCTGACCACCGACTTCAGCATCGGCCGCAGCCAGATCGTGCTGGCCGACGCGACCACGCACCGGATCCGGGTGCTCCGCGACGGCGGCACCGTCTTCGACTTCGCCGCCAGCTACGGCGAGGGCAACGAACCGCGCAACGTCACCCGCTCCGGCGTCCACGTGGTCACCGAGAAGTACGAGGACTTCCTGATGTCCAACCCGCCGTTCTACGAGAACGTGCGCGAGCGCTGGGCGGTGCGGATCTCGAACAACGGCGAGTTCATCCACGCCAACCCGGAGTCGCTGGCGGCGCAGGGCTCGGCCAACGTCACCAACGGCTGCATCAACCTCTCACCGCAGGACGCCGCCGCCTACTTCCCGACCGCGCTGTACGGCGACCCGGTCGAGGTCACCAACACCTCGATCGCGCTCTCCGCCGCGGACGGCGACATCTACGACTGGGCCATCGACTGGCCCACCTGGGCGTCGATGTCCGCCCTCGACGGCTAGCGGCGCGGTGAATCCTGGCCGGCGCCCTTGTCGACGGCGGCATCCGCCTCGACCTCGGCCTCGACCCGCTTGTGGTCGGCCTCGTGCCGCGCCACCTCGGCGTCGCGCTGGGCGAGCAGGTCGCGGATCTCGATGAGCAGCTCGGTCTCGGTAGGCTCGGCCGCCTTCTTGGTGCCGAACCGGTTGGTCAGGTGCCGCATCGGCATGATCAGCACGAAGTAGAGCACCGCGGCGACGATCGCGAAGTTCAGGAACGCGCTGATGATCGGGCCGATCGCCACGAAGGTGGCCGGCTTGCTCGACACCAGCCGGAACCCGAGGCCCAGCTCGTCGGTGCCGCCGAAGACCGCGAGCAGCGGGTTGATCAACCCGTTCGAGAACGAGGTGACGACCGCGGTGAAGGCGGTACCCATCACCACCGCGACCGCGAGATCGATGACGTTGCCCCGCAGCAGGAAATCGCGGAAACCCTTGAACACGACCACTCCCACCGTCTCGACTGCCGAACCGGTCCGATGCTAACGGCTGCGGCCCGGGCGCGCGCGGCTCAGGAGCGGCGGGCGAACCGCCCCGGCGCGGCCTGGTCCCGCGGCGCGACGGTGATCTGGTCCAGGTTCACGTGCGGCGGGCGGGAAGCGACGAAGCCGACGATCTCCGCGATGTCCCGCGCCACCAGCGGGTCGATCCCCTCGTACACCTTGGCCGCCTTCTCCGCGTCGCCGTCGAAGCGGACCAGCGAGAACTCGGTCTCCACCGCGCCGGGCGCGATCTCGGTGAGCCGCACCGGCTTGCCGAGCAGCTCGCCGCGCAGGGTGCGGTGCAGCACCGCCTGAGCGTGCTTGGCCGAGGTGTAGCCGGAGCCGTTGTCGTAGGCGTGGAAGGCGGCGACCGAGGTGATGGTGACGATCAGGCCGTCGCCGGAGTCGATGAGCTTCGGCAGCAGCGCCTTGGTGATGCGCAGCGTGCCGAGCACGTTCGTCTCCCACATCCAGCGCCAGTCGTCCAGGTCGGCCTCGGCGACGGTGGCCAGCCCCTTGGCGCCGCCCGCGTTGTTCACCAGGATCGCTGCCGTCGGGATCGCCTCGGCGAAGGTGGCGACCGACTCGTCCGAGGTCACGTCGAGCTCGAGGGCGGTGCCGCCGATCTCCTCGGCGAGCCCGCGCAGCCGGTCGAGCCTGCGCGCGCCCACGTAGACGTGGTAGCCGTCGGCGGCGAGTTGCCTGGCGGTGGCTTCCCCGATTCCCGAGCTGGCTCCGGTGACGACGGCATTGCGGCGGCTCATGGTTGTCGATCGTAGGCGGGCCGTCCTCGGCACCCGACCGGCCGGGTACGGCGAAACCGGGCTGCACCGGCCGGGGCTAGCCTTCGGATCATGGCGATACGCGAAGTGCAGAGCGCGGACGGCACCGGCATCGTGTACCGGTCGAGCGGCCGGGCGGGCGCGCGACCGCTGGTGCTGCTGCACGGCTGGTCCGCCGATCTGCGCTGCTGGGGCGCGGCGGCCGACGATCTGGCCGAGCGCTTCCAGGTGCTCGCGGTCGACTCGCGCGGCCACGGCTACTCCGGTATCCCGGCGAGCGGCTACGACGACCCGGCCAACTGGGCCGCCGACGTCGCCGCGGTCCTCGCCGACGCCGGGATCGAGCGGGACGCGATCCTGCTCGGCTGGTCCTACGGCGGCATCGTGCTCACCGACTACCTCGCCGCGCACGGCACCGGCGCGGTGGCGGGCGCGATCTACACCGGCGCCATGGCGAACATCGGCAAGGGCGTGCCCGGCGCCGAGCCCGGCCCCGCGCTCGGCGCCGCGATACCCGGCGTCTTCGAGGAGAGCCCGGGCCGGGCGCTGCGCGCCTTCGGCGCGTTCGGCGACGCCAACACCGGGCCGAGCCGGGAGCGCGGCGTCGACGCCCAGCGGCTCTTCGGCGCGAGCCTGGCCACCCCGCCCGCGGTGCGCAAGGCGCTGTTCTACCGGACCGTCGACAACACCGCGACGCTGCGCGCGCTCGACATCCCGGTGCTCGTCCTGCACGGCACCGCCGATCCGGTGGTCCCCGTCGGATGCGGCAGGTACATCGCGGAGACCGCGCCGAAAGCGCGCGGCTCCTACTGGGAGGGCGCCAAGCACGGGCTCTTCCTGGAGGATCGGCCCCGCTGGGTGGCCGAGGTGACGGAGTTCGCCGACTCCCTGTGACCGCTCTCACCAACGCCCGCAGCGGTGGTGGCGGGTATCGGTCACCGGTGCACTATGGAGTGTGTGATTCATTGTCCGCGTCGCATCGCCGTGCTGTCGGTCCATACATCGCCGTTGGCCCAGCCCGGTACCGGCGATGCGGGCGGGATGAACGTCTACGTGCTGCAAACCGCCAGGGAGCTGGCCCGGCGCGGGGTCGAGGTGGAGATCTTCACCCGCGCGACGTCGTCGAACCTGCCCCCGGTGCAGGAGGCCGCGCCCGGCGTGCTGGTGCGCAATGTCGTCGCGGGCCCGTTCGAGGGGCTGGACAAGCACGACCTGCCCACCCAGCTGTGCCCGTTCACCGCCGAGGTGCTGCGCCAGGAGGCGCGGCAGGCGCCCGGCTACTACGACCTGGTGCACTCGCACTACTGGCTCTCCGGCCAGGTCGCCTGGCTGGCGCGGGACCGCTGGCGGGTGCCGCTGGTGCACACCGCGCACACCCTGGCCGCGGTGAAGAACGCCGCGCTCGCCGATGGCGACACCCCGGAGCCCGCCAGCCGGGAGATCGGCGAGAAGCAGGTCATCGCCGAGGCCGACCGGATGATCGCCAACACCGTCGAGGAGGCGCGGCAGCTCATCGAGCTCTACGGCGCCTCGCCGGACCGGGTCGACGTGGTGCCGCCCGGCGCCGACCTCACCCGCTACCACCCGGGTGACCGGGCGGCCGCCCGGCGCGAGCTCGGGCTGCCGCAGGACGAGCGGATCGTCGCCTTCATCGGCCGGATCCAGCCGCTCAAGGCGCCGGACGTGCTGGTCCGCGCCGCCGCCGAGCTGCTCCGCCGCGACCCCGCGCGCCGGCTCCGGGTGCTCATCGTCGGCGGACCGTCCGGTACCGGGCTGCAGCGCCCGGACGCGCTGATCGAGCTGGCCGCGGCGCTCGGCATCGGCGACCGGGTGATCTTCCTTCCCCCGCAGCCGCCGGAGCGGCTGGTGCAGGTGTATCGCGCCGCCGACCTGGTCGCCGTGCCGAGCCACAACGAGTCCTTCGGCCTGGTCGCCATCGAGGCGCAGGCCAGCGGCACCCCCGTGCTCGCGGCCGACGTCGGCGGGCTGAGCACCGCGGTGCGGCACGGCGAGACCGGGCTGCTCGTCCCCGGCCACCGCACCCCGGACTGGGCGGACGCGCTCGGCGCCCTGCTCGACGACGAACCCGGGCTGCGCGCCATGGGCGCCGCCGCGGTGACGCACGGCGCCGGATTCTCCTGGGAGCACACCGCCGACGGGCTGCTGACCTGCTACGACGCCGCGCTGGACGAGTTCGGCGGGCGCCGCCGCGGCGGCCAGCGGCTGCGCGCCGAACTGGCCGCGAATGATTCCGCCCTGCCGCGGGTAAGCGCCGAGGAGGCAAGGCCCGAGCCCGTCTTCGGCGAGCCGGGGCAGGCAAGGACGCGGGCGCTGTGGCGGCGCCGGACGGGAGTACGGCGATGACCGGAACGGCCCAGCTGATCGAGGAGACCCTGCGCGAGCGGGAGATCGAGTACACCCGCCCCGGCGACGCCACCTTCGTGGTGGTGCTCCCCGGCGAGCGCAAACTCAAGACCAACGTCATGCTCACCGTCGGCACGCACGGGCTGCGGGTGGAGAGCTTCGTCTGCCGCAAACCGGACGAGAACTTCGAGGGCGTCTACAAGTACCTGCTGCGCCGCAACCGCAGGCTCTACGCGGTGGCGTACACGCTGGACAAGGTCGGCGACATCTACCTGGTCGGCCGAATCTCCGCGCACGCCGTCACCGCCGACGAGCTGGATCGCCTCTTCGGCCAGATCCTGGAGGCGGTGGACCACGACTTCAACACCCTGCTCGAGCTGGGTTTCGCGGAGTCGATCCGCAAGGAGTGGAAGTGGCGGGTCGCGCGCGGCGAGTCGCTGCAGAACCTGCGCGCCTTCGAGCACCTCGTGGATTCCGCCGACAGGGGCTGAGCTGTCCGGGGATGATCACCCGGTGAAGCAGTCTTTTCCGCGGTGTTCGGGGGGTCCGGGGTGTCGGTGGAGTCGGCGATGACGCGGATCGCGCTCGACATCGGTGCCACCAAGTTCGCCGCGGCACGGGTGCGCCCGGAGTCCGCGCGGCCGGGGGAGGCCGAGGTGGGGCCGCCGGGCGCGGAGTTCGGCCTCGGCGCCGTGCATCGAGCCGAAGTCCCGGCCAGCGGTGTCTGGGAGGTCTGCCGTGAACTCCTGCTCGAGGTCGCGGGCGGCGAGCCGGTCGAGGCGATCGGCATCGGCGCGGCCGGCCCGGTCGACGTCACCGCGGGCGTGACCGGCCCGCTCAATATCCCGGAGTGGCGCTCCGGCTTCCCGATCGTCGACTCGGTGCGCGCGCTCTTCCCCGGCGCCACCGTCCGCTTCGCCATCGACGGCGCCTGCCTGGCCCTGGCCGAACAGCGCGCGG
This sequence comes from Nocardia asteroides, assembly GCF_021183625.1. Classification (NCBI taxonomy): domain Bacteria; kingdom Bacillati; phylum Actinomycetota; class Actinomycetes; order Mycobacteriales; family Nocardiaceae; genus Nocardia; species Nocardia asteroides. The sequence continues at coordinate 3,355,937 of NZ_CP089214.1, read as the reverse complement.
GCGCGCTGCGCGGGGTGCCGGACGCGCTCGCCATGACCGTCTCCTCCGGGATCGGCGGCGGCATCCTGGCCGGCGGCCGGGTACTGGCCGGGCGCACCGGCAACGCCGGGCACGTCGGGCACATCGTCGTCCCCGGCGAGGAGGTGCCGTGCGGCTGCGGCGGCTTCGGCTGCGTCGAGGCGGTGGCGAGCGGGCTGTCGTCGGTGCGCTGGGCCAGGTCGCGGGGGTGGCGCGGCAGCAACGGCGTCGAGCTGGCGGCCGCCGCCGCGGCGGGCAACTCCACCGCGCAGGCCGCACTCGAACGGGCGGGGACCGCGCTCGGCCGGGCCGTCTCCTCGGCCGCCGCCACCCTCGACATCGACGTGGTGGTGATCGGCGGCGGTTTCGCGGCCTCCGGCGAGCCGCTCTGGAAACCGCTGCGCGCCGCCGTCACCAGGCACGCAAGGCTCGGCTTCCTGCGCCCGCTGCGGGTGCTGCACTCCGAGATCACCGTCGGCGCCACGCTCGCGGGCGCGGCGGTGCTCGCCGCCGGGCCGGGAGCGGACGCCGGTGACGTGCCAGAATGGCCCGCATGACGTACACCCTCGTGCTGCTGCGCCACGGCGAGAGCGAATGGAACGCCCTGAACCTGTTCACCGGCTGGGTGGACGTGCACCTCACCGACAAGGGTGTCGCCGAGGGCAAGCGGGCGGGCAGGCTGCTCGCCGAGCACGGGATCCTGCCCGACGTCGTCTACACCTCGCTGCTGCGCCGCGCGATCAGCACCGCGAACATCGCGCTGGACGCCGCCGACCGGCACTGGATCCCGGTTGTCCGGGACTGGCGGCTGAACGAGCGGCACTACGGCGACCTGCAGGGCAAGAACAAGGCCCAGGTCCGCGACCAGTACGGCGAGGACCAGTTCATGCTCTGGCGGCGCAGCTACGACACCCCGCCGCCGCCGATCGACGCGGCCAACGAGTACAGCCAGGAGGGCGAGCCGCGCTACGCAGGCATCGACGTGCCGAAGACCGAGTGCCTGCTCGACGTCGTGCGGCGCTTCCTGCCGTACTGGGAGTCCACCATCGCGCCGGAGCTGGTCGCCGGGAAGACCGTGCTGGTCGCCGCGCACGGCAACTCGCTGCGCGCGCTGGTCAAGCACCTGGACGGGATCTCCGACGACGACATCGCCGGGCTGAACATCCCCACCGGCATCCCGCTCCGCTACGAGCTGGACGAGAACCTGAAGCCGGTGCGCCCCGCCGAGTACCTCGACCCGGAGGCCGCCGCCGCGGGCGCCGCCGCGGTCGCGAACCAGGGCGGCAAGTAGCCCCGGCGTAACTCGAAGCCCGGTTTCCCGAGGGGAGGCCGGGCTTCGCCCTTTCCGGGCCGAGGGGGCCTCGCCACGGGGCTGCCGCCGCGGCACCTGCAGCTCGATCCGACACGCCCGAGCTTCGTGAACGTCCCGGAGCGGGGCGAACCCGGCTGCACACGGCCAACATTGCGTTAACACCCGGCCAACAGGGTTGGAAGTGGCTGTGACCTGCGGGAAACTTCGTGTACCGGCCATTGGTTGCCCGGTCGGCGACCGTACGATTCTGGGTGTGAGCGTTCCCCAGGCCGTCCTGTTGGCTGTCCTCGCAGCCGTTGTCGGGCTGGCGGTCGGCGGGCTGGTCATCCCCTATGTGAACGCCAGGCAGGCCGAGAAGCGGCAGGCCGAGGCGGGGCTCACGACCTCCCAGGTGCTCGACCTCATCGTGCTCGCCTCGGAGAGCGGGATCGCGGTGGTGGACGAGTACCGCGATGTCGTCCTGGTGAATCCTCGCGCCGAGGAACTCGGGCTGGTGCGCAACCGGTTGCTGGACGAACGCGCGTGGGCCGCCGTCGAGAAGGTCCTGGCGAACACCGAGCCCGCCGAGTTCGACCTCACCGCCAAGAACCCGCTGCCCGGCCGCAGCCGGATCGCGGTGCGCGGCGTCGCCAGGCCGCTCTCCAGGGAGAACAACTTCACCGTCCTCTTCGCCGACGACGACTCCGAGCAGGCCCGGATGGAGGCGACGAGACGCGACTTCGTCGCCAACGTCAGCCACGAGCTCAAGACCCCGGTCGGCGCCATGAGCCTGCTGGCCGAGGCGCTGCTGGAGTCGGTCGACGACCCCGAGGCGGTGCGGCACTTCGGCAAGCGGGTGCTGGCCGAGTCGAGCAGGCTGGGCAAGATGGTCACCGAGCTGATCGCGCTCTCCCGGCTGCAGGGGGCCGAGAAGCTGCCGGAGCTGGAGGTGGTCGACGTCGACACCGTGGTGAACTCCGCGGTCGACCGCTCGCGCACCGCCGCCGAGGCGGCCGGGATCACCGTCAGCACCGACCGGCCCAGCGGGCTCGAGGTCCTCGGCGACGAGACGCTGCTGGTCACCGCGCTGTCGAACCTGGTGGAGAACGCCATCGCCTACTCGCCGACCGGCTCGCACGTCTCGGTCAGCCGATCGCTGCGCGGCGACCACGTGGCGATGGCCGTCACCGACCGCGGCATCGGCATCGCCAAGGAGGACCAGGAGCGCGTCTTCGAGCGCTTCTTCCGCTCGGACAAGGCGCGCTCCCGCGCCACCGGCGGCACCGGGCTGGGGCTGGCGATCGTCAAGCACGTCGCGGCCAACCACAACGGCGAGATCACGCTGTGGAGCAAGCTGGGGACCGGTTCCACGTTCACCCTGCGCATACCCGCCCACCTCGAGGCGGATGCCGACCAGCGCCCGGCACCGTCGGGAGCGGTCAAGAAGGAAACGAGCCCGCGCCCGGCGCCGGGTCGAGTCAATGGTGTGGAGGCACGTCGATGACCAGTGTGTCGATCGCGGCGGCCGCCGAAGCGCCAGGCCGAGAAGATCGCGTGGAGGAACTCGCATGACCAGTGTGTTGATCGTCGAAGATGAGGAGTCGCTGGCCGACCCGCTCGCGTTCCTGTTGCGCAAGGAGGGCTTCGAGGTCACCGTCGTCGGCGACGGGCCGTCCGCGCTCGCCGAGTTCGACCGGGCGGGCGCCGACATCGTCCTCCTCGACCTGATGCTGCCCGGCATGAGCGGCACCGACGTCTGCAAGCAGCTGCGCACCCGCAGCGGCGTTCCGGTCATCATGGTGACCGCGCGGGACAGCGAGATCGACAAGGTGGTCGGGCTAGAGCTCGGCGCCGACGACTACGTCACCAAGCCGTACTCCGCCCGCGAGCTCATCGCCCGCATCCGCGCCGTCCTGCGCCGCGGCGCCGGTGACGATCTCGACGGCGGCACCGAGAGCGGCGTCCTGGAGGCCGGGCCGGTGCGCATGGACGTCGACCGGCACACCGTCCTGGTCAACGGCAAGCCCGTGACGCTCCCCCTCAAGGAATTCGACCTCCTCGAGTACCTCCTCCGCAACTCCGGCCGCGTGCTCACCCGGGGCCAGCTCATCGACCGCGTATGGGGTGCCGACTACGTCGGAGATACGAAGACGCTGGACGTGCACGTCAAGCGGCTGCGCTCGAAGATCGAGTCCGACCCGGCCAAGCCGGAGCACCTCGTCACCGTCCGAGGTCTGGGCTACAAACTAGAGGCATAAAGCCCGAGACATCCGGCCCCGTACCCCCAGGCCGGCATCCCCGCAGTCGCCCCCCGGCAACAAAAGGGCGCCCGCACAGAAGTGCGGACACCCGGTCCAGATACGAAGGGGCGAGTCTTACGAGCCCCGTTCGCGGCCGGCTCGCGTTCGAGCACTCGAAGCGCATGCGCCGCAGGCGCGAGTCTCGAGTGCTCGAACGCGAGCCTTCAGGGCCGCGAACCCGCGCGCCGAAGGCGCGCCAAACATCACGGCAGGTAGACCCAGGCGGGGCCGATGGCGGGGAGGTCGATCTTCTGCAGGGTGATCCAGCCGAGGTCGTCTTCCTGCAGGCATTCGTAGAGCGGAACCGTGGTCCCGTTGCCCTTGCACGCGATGGTGTGCGAGGTCCCGTAGGGGCTGACGATGACGTTCTTGCCGTCCCGCGCAGCGCTTGCCGCCGCGGCGGGATCGGTGCCGGTGACGAAGGTGTGGGTGTAGTCGCCGAACTTGGCGGGGTCGACGTCGTCGGCGGAGGCGGGGGCGGCGAGCGCAAGGCAGGCACCCGCTCCGATGGCCGCGGCCGCGACGGCCTTGCTGAAGCGAGCCTTTGTGAACAGGGTGTTTCCGGACATGGGAAACTAGTGAACCCTATCCAGGTGAAGTCCGCATGTCTTGACGGTGACGCCTACTTCTCGGGATCCGGCAAACGCCCCGCGTGCACCGTTGCCGGGTGAATTGCGATCAGCCCGAGTCCTTCGCGCCTGCGGCAGTGCCTGGCCAGCTCCGCGTAGGCCTCGGCGCCGAGCAGCTCGGTCAGCTCGGGGCCGTAGGACTGCCAGACCGGGCGGGCGCCGACGTGCGCGTCGGGGGAGCCGCTGCAGTACCAGTCCAGGTCGAGCCCGCCCGGGCCCCAGCCGCGGCGGTCGTACTCGGTGACCACCGTGCGCAGGATCTGCACCCCGTCCGGCCGGTCGACCCACTCCTGGGTGCGCCGGATCGGCAGTTGCCAGCACACGTCCGGCTTGACCTCGAGCGGCTCGATGCCGCGGCGCAGCGCCATGGTGTGCAGCGCGCAGCCGACGCTGCCGGCGAACCCGGGGCGATTCAGGAAGATGCAGGCGCCCTCGTGGCGCCTGGTGCGCAGTGCGGGCTCGTCATCCAGCTCGTCCTGCTCCAGGTACTTCTTCTTGGTGACCTTGCCGTTCTCGTCCGTCGCCTCCGGCATGAGCTGCCAGTCCTGCGGGGTGAGCAGCTTCACGGCGCGTTGCAAGCGCTTGCGGTCGTCGTCGTCGGCGAGGAAGGCGCCGTGCGAGCAGCAGCCGTCGTCGGGGCGGTCGCCGAGGATGCCCTGGCAGGCGGGGGTGCCGAAGACGCAGGTCCACCGGGATAGTAGCCAGGTGAGATCGGCCACTATCAGATGCTCGTCATTAGCCGGGTCCTGGAACTCGATCCATTCACGCGGGAAGTCCAGCTCGACCTCGGGCGCGGGATCCAGTTTCCGCCCTGATGGGGGCGGGGCCGGTTCGCTCGCGGATGCGCCTGCCGTCACGATGCCAGACGCTAACAGTCCCGCCGAGGCACTCGCAGGCCGGACGGTACCGGTACCCTTTTCGGAGTGCGGCTCGGAGTGCTCGACGTCGGAAGCAACACCGTCCATCTGCTTGTGGTGGACGCGCATCGTGGTGGGCATCCCATGCCCATGAGCTCCACCAAGGCGGCGCTGCGGCTCTCCGAGAACATGGACGACGACGGCTGCATCACCGAGGCGGGCGCCCGCAGGCTGATCGACACCGTCGGCGAGTTCGCCAGCATCGCGGAGACCTCGCGCTGCGTGATGCTGATGCCGTTCGCCACCTCGGCGCTGCGCGAGGCGGGGAACTCCGAAGAGGTGCTCGACCGGGTGCGCGCCGAAACCGGGGTGCACCTCCAGGTGCTCACCGGCGTCGACGAGGCCAGGCTGACCTTCCTCGCGGTGCGCCGCTGGTACGGCTGGAGCGCGGGCCGGATCATCAACCTGGACATCGGCGGCGGCTCGCTGGAGATGTCGACCGGCTCCGACGAGGCGCCGGATGCCGCGATCTCGCTGCAGCTCGGCGCCGGCCGCCTCACCAGGGACTGGCTACGCGAGGATCCGCCGGGCAAGCGCCGGATCGCGGTGCTGCGCGACTGGCTCGACGCCGAACTCGTCGCGCCCGCAAAGCAACTGCTCGAACCCGGCAAATCGGACCTCGCGGTGGGCACCTCGAAGACCTTCCGCTCGCTCGCCCGATTGACCGGAGCGGCACCGTCCGGCGCGGGGCCCCGGGTGCGCCGTACACTCACGAGTTCGGGCCTGCGTCAGCTGATCGCGTTCATCTCCCGGATGACGGCGGCGGACCGGGCGGAATTGGAAGGCGTGAGTTCGGACCGGTCGCAGCAACTGGTGGCCGGCGCGCTGGTCGCGGAGGCGAGTATGCGAGCACTGTCGCTGGATACGCTCGAGATCTGTCCCTGGGCGCTGCGCGAAGGTCTGATCCTGCGCAAACTGGATACTGACATGAATGGCGGACCGGTCGACGCGCTGCTGTCCGGAGGCGAGGTCGTCGAGACCGCGAACTCCGGTGCCGCGGAGTCGGCGGGTCCGATCGAAACGGTGCCGTCATGAGTGAGGACCCCAAACAGCTTTCGGTCGCCGAACTGCTGGCCCGCAACGGCCAGGGTGGTTCGTCGACCGCGTCGAGTGGCAGGCGCAGGCGCGCTGGCCGCGGGATCTCGGTCGCCGATCTGACCGGTGATCAGCCCGCGGTGACGCCCGGCGGTTCGTCGCACGCGGCGCCGGACGCGGAGCCGCCGCCGCCGGAGCCACCGCCGACCGGCGGCTTCGATCTCGCCGCCTACGGGCTGACCCCGTACGGCCAGGACGCCGGAACCCCCTCCGCGCCCGCCCCTTCCGCCTACGGCCCGCCGGAGACCGCCGCGCCGCCCGCCTACCCGCCGCCGGGCCCGGCCTCTGACCTGCCGAGCTACTCGCCGGTCTCCGGCCCCATCGCCTACTACGACCCGCTCGCGGGCGGGCCCGCCGCGCCGGAGCAGGGGCGGCGGCGCCGGGTCAGGGACGAGGACGAGCAGCCGTCGTTCCCGATGCCGGAGACCGGTTCCGGGCGGCGCAGGCGCAGGCGCGCCGACGAGGACGAGCCGGAAGAGGCTGCCCCGCCGCCGAGCGGCATCGGCATCGACACCTCGGAGAGTCCGCGGCTGAGCCGGGCCGAGCGCAGGCGCGCCGCCGAGGCGGCGGAAGCGGCCGAGGCCGATCAGGAATCGGAGTCGGCGCGCGTCGAGAAGGCGATGGCGGCGGAGGCCGCGCGGGCCGCGACGGAGCGGGCGGCCGAGGAGGCTGTCCGCGCGGCGAGGGAGAACGCGCGCGGCGGTGCCCGCGGGGTCGACCCGGCGCCGCATGCCGGGCGGCCGACCGAGGTCACCAGGATCACCCCGTTCGCCGGCGGGCGGCGCGGCCGCGATGCCGACGCGGGGCGCGGTGAATTCGGCAACGGGCAGGCCGATCCCGGCGCCGAGGCCGGTGGTGCCTTCGGGCCGCGCACGGATTTCGGCCGCAGCGGTGGGGACAATCGCAACGGTGAGCGCCCGTTCGGCGCGCCGGGCCGGCTCGGTGCCCCCGACCCGGGGCGCAACGGCGCCAACGGTTTCGGCGGTGCCCCCGATGCCGACCGCAACGGTTTCGGCGGCCCCGACCACGGCCGCAACGGTTTCGGCCCTGCTCCGGCCCCCGGTCGCAACGGCGGCAACGCCTTCGGCGGGCCGAACGGCGCTCCGGAGTCGCGCAACGGCGCCCCGCCCTTCCCCGGCCCGAACGGCCCCGACCTCGGCGCCGCGCCCGGGCGCAACGGCTTCGGCGGCGCTCCCGGCCCGAACGGCCCCCCCGACCCCGGCCGCAGCGGCTTCGGCGGGCCGAACGGCGCGCCGGAGTCCCGCAACGGCGCCCCGGGCTTCAACGGCCCTTCCGGCCCGAACGGTGGCCCGGGCCTGAACGGTGGCCCGGGCCTGAACGGTGGCCCGGGCCTGAACGGTGGCCCGGGCCTGAACGGTGGCCCGGGCCTGAACGGTGGCCCGGGCCTGAACGGTGGCCCGGGCCTGAACGGTGGCCCCGGCCTGAACGGTGGCCCGGGCCTGAACGGTGGCCCGGGCCTGAACGGTGGCCCCGGCCTGAACGGTGGCCCGGGTCCGAACGGTGGGCACGGCCCCAACGGTGGCCCGGGTCCGAACGGTGGGCACGGCCCGAATGGTGGCCCGGATCTCGACTCCCGCAACGGCGTGGGCCCGTACGGCCCCAAACCCCCCGGCCTCGACGAGGAATCCCCCTCCACCGCCGCCTGGTCCCTGCGCGACGACCCCGAATCCGGCCCGGTCCCGCGCACCCCGCCGCCCGCGGGCGGGCTCCCCGCCTGGTCCGCGCGCAGACGGCAGCCCGCACCGCCCGCACCCGGCCCCGAGGTCAAGGGCCAGCCGCAACCGGGCTGGCCCCCGCCGCAGGAGCAGCCGCTGGTCTCCGGCCAGACCGTCGCGGGCGATCTGCTCCGCAACGGCGAGCAGGAGCGGCGCGACTTCGACGACGAGTACGACGACTACGACCCCGAGTTCGAGAACGAGCGGTTCGAGACGGGGGAGTACGACGACTACGAGTCCGGCGAGTACCGCTCCGACTTCGACGACGACTACGAATCCGCCGAGTTCGACGCACCGGGCCGGGGCAAGCGCGGCAAGGGCAAGGGCAAGCGGGGCAAGAAGCCGAAGGCCGCGCTGCTCGGGGGCGTCGCCGCCGGGATCGGCGGCCTGAGCCGCTCGCTCAAGGACAAGCTCCCCAACCGCGGCGAGGGCGCCGAGCAGCAGGCGAGCAGCCGCTCACACCTCTCCGAGCAGGAGCTCAACCGCCGCCAGTGGATGATCCTCGGCGGCCAGAGCGCCGCCGCCGCGGTCGCGGGCATGCTGCTGTTCAAGGGCTTCGAGCGGATGTGGGAGATGCTGCCGTGGGTCGCGCTCGCGCTCGCCATGATCGTCATCCTCGGCCTGGTCGCGCTGGTCCGCGTGCTGCGCCGCACCGACGACATCCTGAGCACCGTGATCGCCGTCGTGGTCGGCACCTTCGTGACGCTCGGCCCGCTGGCATTCCTGCTCAGTACCGCCTGAGGGGTCCGCGGGCATGACGAACATCAAGATCGGCCTCTCGACCGCGTCGGTGTACCCGGAGAACACCGAGTCGGCCTTCCGGTACGCGGCCGAGCTCGGCTACGACGGGGTCGAGCTCATGGTCTGGGCCGAGCCGGCCAGCCAGAGCCCGGCCACCGTGCGCAGCTACGTCCGACGCTACGAAATGCCGGTGCTCGCGGTGCACGCCCCGTGCCTGCTGATCTCGCAGCGGGTCTGGGGCGCCGACCCGGTGGCCAAGCTCGACCGCAGCGTGCGCGCGGCCGAGGAGTTCGGCGCGGAGACCGTCGTCGTGCACCCGCCGTTCCGCTGGCAGCGCCGCTACGCCGACGGCTTCGCGGAGCAGGTGGCCGAGCTGGAGGAGCGGAGCCGGGTGATCGTCGCGGTGGAGAACATGTTCCCGATGCGCGCCGACACCCTGTTCGGCCGCGGCGAGCGCGCGGTGCGGCGGCTGGAGCGGCGCGGCGGCCCCGGGCGCGGGCTGACCGCCTTCAGCCCCTCCTACGACCCCACCGACGTCGGTTTCCGCAACTACACCCTCGACCTCTCGCACACCGCCACCGCGGGCACCGACGCGCTGGCGCTGGCCGAGCGGATGGGCTCCGGCCTGGCGCACCTGCACCTGGCCGACGGCCGCGGCGCGGCCAACGACGAGCACCTGGTGCCCGGCGACGGCACCCAGCCCTGCGCCGAGCTCTGCGATCGCCTGCTGCGCAGTGGTTTCCGCGGGCACGTCGTGGCCGAGATCAATACCCAGACCGCGAAGACCGCGCAGGAGCGGGCGGCCATGCTGCGCCGCACGCTCGCCTTCGCGCGGGCGCACTGCGGCGGCCGGCCGGTGGCGGGCGCCAACCAGAACTGAGGGCGACCGCCCACCATCGGGACGCCTCCTCGGGCGCCTGGTTTACGCTGTACGAACGTCGCGCCGCCCCGGCCGCGGCGGGACAGGAGTGACGATGTCGCAGTCGACCGCCGATCTCGATCGGTCCACCGCCACCGACGCCCCGTTCAGCCGGGTCTGCGCGGTCACCGAGCTCCCCGCCGCGGCGGCGGGCACCGGGCGGTACCTCGGCGAGATCGAGCCGATCTGGACCATCGGCGCGAAGGTGCACGGCGGCACCATGGTCGCGGGCAGCGCCGCCGCGGCCACCCGCTGGCTGCACACCGTCGAGCCGGAGCTCACCGCGATGGCCCCGATCGCCGCCAGCTCCGACTTCCTCGGCGCGCCGGACGCGGGCCAGGTCGAGTACGCCGTGCGCATCCGCAAGGTGGGCAGGCAGATCTGCCTGGTCGACGCGGAGCTGACGCAGGGCGACCGGACCATGGTGCGCACCGCCTTCACCTTCGGCGCGCTGGACGACGCCGAGCCGATCTACGCACCGCAGCACGGCGACATGCCCGCCGAGCCGACGGCCGATGCCATCGGCTACGAGCCGGGCTCGCCGATGGGCAAGATCGTGAACGTGGCCAAGGGCGCCGACGTCTTCATGGACCGCACCTGGGCCCGCTTCCTGGACGGCGACCACGCCGCCGAGCCGCGGCTGCGGCTCTGGATGCGCCCGCGCGCGGGCGACGCGGGCGACCCCGCGGTGGCGGCGTACTTCGCCATGATGGCCGCCGACATGAGCCCGCCGGTGGCGATGAACCGCGGCCACTTCGGCTGGGCCCCCACCGTGCAGATGACCACCTACCTGCGCAGGCGACCGGCGCCCGGCTGGCTGCGGATCATCGCGACGACGCACGAGATCGGCGGCCGGATGTTCGACGAGGACCAGCTGGTCCTGGACAGCACCGGAGCGGTGGTGGCGCAGAGCAGGCAGCTCGCGCTGATCCCGCAGCGGTAGCCCGCGCCGGTAAGGCTAGCCTTGGGGCCCATGACGAGAATCGCGGTGATCGGCGGGGGCCGGATCGGGGAGGCGCTGGTCGCCGGGCTGCTCGAATCCGGGCGGGTGGCGAAGGATCTGGTGGTCGTCGAGACGCACCAGGATCGGGCCGAGCTGATCGCCGAGCGCTTCGGAGTCCGGGTCACCGGCTCGATCGAGGACGCCTCGGTCGGCGCCGACGTGCTGGTGATCGCGGTCAAGCCGGCCGATGTCGACGGGGTGCTCACCGCGCTCGGCAAGGCGATGCTCGGCGGCGACGGTGACCAGGTGGTGGTATCCCTGGCCGCGGGGGTCCCGACCCCGCGGCTGGAGGCCAAGCTGCCCGCCGGTTCGCCGGTGGTCCGGGTCATGCCGAACACCCCCATGCTGGTCGGGCAGGGCATGAGCGCGCTGGCCCCGGGCAGGCACGCCAAGGCCGAGGATCTGGCGCTGGTCACCGGACTGCTCGGCGCGGTCGGCAAGGTGGTGACCGTCGCCGAGGCGCAGATGGACGCCGTCACGGCGGTTTCCGGCTCCGGCCCCGCCTACTTCTTCCTGGTCGTCGAGGCAATGGTGGACGCGGGCGTGAGCCTCGGGCTGACCCGCGATGTCGCGACCACCCTCGTGGTGCAGACCATGCTCGGCGCCGCCGCGCTGCTGGAGGGCGCCGAGCAGAGCGCCGTCGACCTGCGCGCCGCGGTCACCTCACCGGCCGGGACCACCGCCGCAGCCCTTCGCGAACTCGAGCGATCCGGCGTACGCTCGGCATTTCTGGAAGCGCTGCACGCCGCAGCGCGACGCTCGGCGGAACAGGGGTCGTCGGCGGAGTGACCGTGCGGTTCACGCTGGGGAAACCCGATTTCTCACTCCCGTCGCAGCAACACCACTGGTCCCGCTAAGCTTCAAGGAGCACGTGCGTGTCTGTTCCGCCGGTGGGGAAGCCGGCGGCGCGGACGTGCCGGAGGTCGATGGTGCGATGATGTCTGCGAACAAGATGTCTGCGAACAACGGAACCGGCGGGCCGGGCTCGCCGTCGAACCGCGGTGGAACACGACCACCTGGCGGCCCCGTACCGGGGCAATCGGTATTCGCCGGTGGGACGCAATTCCTCACGGTTGCCGAGGTCGCGGAGTTGATGCGGGTCTCCAAGATGACGGTGTACCGCCTGGTGCACTCCGGAGAGCTGCCCGCGGTGCGGGTGGGTCGGTCGTTCCGGGTGCACGCCAAGGCGGTGCACGAATACCTGGAGACCTCCTACTTCGACGCCGGATAGGCGGATTCGGAGTGGCTCCGGTGTCCCGGTAGGATGAACAGTCGGTTCGTGTTCGCCCGCCGGTGGCACCGCTTCGGTGTGTCCGGAGCCCGGCGGGGCGAGCGAAACAGTGTCAGCCGCGCCAAGAGCGCCGAGTAGAGGAAACGCGAGGACGACCCTATGGGTTCAGTGATCAAGAAGCGTCGCAAGCGCATGTCGAAGAAGAAGCACCGGAAGCTGCTTCGCCGCACGCGGGTGCAGCGGCGCAAACTCGGCAAGTAGTACCTCGCGTCGTGCGTGGAGCCCGTCACCGATCGCGGTGGCGGGTTTTTCGTTTTCTTTCCACGCGATATTGTTGCGTGCTCAACACCCGCATCGATCTCCGCCGTAACCGGGTTATTGCGAGCGAACGGTCGGGTTTATCCCTGGGTATCGGCGCGCCATGTATCCGGTGACTGAAGTCATCGTTAGAAGCTGGTTAATACTGTCGGCGCCGCACTTCACAGCCGCTACGCTGGAACGCGGAACATATGCCTGGGGGGCCGATCAGGCGGGATCCGGTGCGAATGGGTTCAGACACGAAGGACGGCCATCAGCCCACGGTGGTGATGGTGACCGGTGCGAGCCGGTTCTTCGGCGGTGACGTCGTCGCCAGGCTCGCCCGCGACCCCGCGATCGAGCGGGTACTCGCGGTTGATTCCGTGATGCCGAGCGCGGAACTGCGCCGTCGCATGGGCCGGGCCGAATTCGTGCGCGCCGATATTCGAAATCCCCTGATTCGCAAGGTGGTCGACGGAAATGCGGTCGACACCCTCATCCATACCGCGGTGCTCACCCATCCGCCCGCCGGCGGTGGCCGCGCGGTGATGAAGGACCTCAATGTGCTCGGCGCGATGCAGTTGTTCGCCGTGTGCCAGAAGGCGCCGACCGTGCGCCGCGTCGCGGTTCGCTCGTCGTCGGCGGTGTACGGCGGCAGCGCCAAGGACCCGGCGAAGTTCACCGAGGAGATGGGCGCCCGCAGGCCGCCGAGCGGCGCCTTCGCCAGGGACATGATCGAGGTCGAGGGCTTCGTCCGCGGGCTGGCCAGGCGCAGGCCGGACATCGCCATCGGCACCCTGCGGCTCGCCCCGATCCTCGGGCCCCGGCTCGCCGCGCGCGGCATCGAATACCTCCGGTCGCCGGTGACGCCGACCGTCTTCGGCCGGGACGCCAGAATGCAGCTGCTGCACGAGGAGGACGCGGTCGCCGCGCTCGTGCACGCCGCGCACACCGTCGCCAGCGGCACCTTCAACGTGGCAGGCGACGGCGCGCTCACGCTCTCCCAGGCCGTGCGCCGGGCAGGCCGGATCCAGGTGCCGGTGCCGTTCTCGGTCTTCCGCACCGCCGGGCGCACGCTGATGGGCCGGGTCATGCGCGAATTCAGCGGCGAACAGCTCGACTACTTCCACTTCGGCTGCGGGCTGGACACCACCCGCATGCGCACCGAGCTCGGCTTCCAGCCGCGCTGGACCACGGTGCAGGCTTTCGACGACTTCATCGGGGGCGCAGCGTTGCGACCCGTCATCGACCCCAGGTGGATCGATGCCGCAGAAAACAAACTGCTCGGCCTTATCGGGGCCGGTACGGGAGCACAGAGATGAACGACGTAGCAAAGGTCATCCGGTTGCCGGAGGCCGCCGTCGACACCAGCCAGCGACCAACCTCGCGGCGCTGGCCGGACAGCGCCGGCCGGACCCCGGCCAGCTCGGTCACCTCGCTCACCGACCGGCTACCAGCGGCCGCGCCGAAGCCGCCGCAGTCGGTCTCCGGGCTGGTCCGCGGGCTGCTCGGCAGGGGGATCAACCGCACCGCCGAGTTCGCCAGGCGCCGGCTCTCCGGCGATTACCAGGTCGACGAGTTCGGCTTCGACGAGCACCTGCTGGAGTCGGTGCTGCTGCCCGCGCTCCGGCCGCTCGCCGAGCACTGGTTCCGGGTGCAGGTCAACGGGATGCAGCACGTGCCCGAGGTGGGCGGGGCGCTGCTGGTCGCCAACCACGCCGGGACCATCCCGATCGACGGGCTGATGCTGCAGCTCGCGGTGCACGATCACCACGCCAAGCAGCGGGCGCTGCGGTTGCTCGCGGCGGATCTGGTCTTCGAGACGCCGGTGCTCGGGACGCTCGCCCGGAAGGCGGGGCATACGCTGGCCTGCCCGCCGGACGCGGAGCGGCTGCTTCGATCCGGTGAGCTCACCGGGGTGTTCCCGGAGGGGTTCAAGGGGGTCGGGAAGGACTACGCCGACCGGTACAAGCTGCAGCGGTTCGGCCGGGGCGGGTTCGTTGCCGCCGCCGTCCGGACCGGGGTGCCGATCATCCCGGTCTCGATCGTGGGGTCGGAGGAGATCTACCCGAAGCTCGCCGACATCAAGCCGCTGGCGCGGCTGCTCGGGTTGCCGTACTTCCCGGTGACGCCGACGTTCCCGCACCTCGGGCTGCTGGGGGCGGTGCCGCTGCCGAGCAAGTGGTACATCGAGTTCGGGGAGCCGATCACCACCACGCAGTACTCGCCGGAGGCGGCCGACGACCCGATGCTCATGTTCGAGGTCACCGACCAGGTGCGCGAGACCATCCAGCAGACGCTCTACAAGCAGCTGGCGAAGCGGCGCAACCCCGTACTCGGCTGAATTGGATTGTCGCGCCTTCGGCGCGACGGGTTCGCCGCCCTGGGGAGTCCCGCTGTTCAGCGCTCGAGACTCGCGCCTTCGGCGCATGCGCTTCGAGCGCTGAACAGCGGGACGGGCGGCGAACGGGGCTCGTAAGACTCGCCCCGTGCGGGGCTGGGGAGGGGCGGGGGTGTTGCGCGCGGTAACCCGGGTCAGTTGTTAGTTGTTTTTGCGGTGGGTGACCGCTGCGGCTACTGCGCCGCCGGCTGCGCCCAGCGCCAGGGCGGTGGGGACGCCGATTTTGGCGGCCTTGCGGCCGGTGCGGAAGTCGCGGATCTCCCAGCCTCGGTTGCGGGCCACCTCGCGGAGGTCGGAGTCGGGGTTGATGGCTACCGAGGTTCCTACCAGCGAGAGCATGGGGACGTCGTTGTGGCTGTCGGAGTACGCCGTGCAGCGCTTCAGGTTCAGGCCCTCGCGGATGGCGAGCGCGCGGACGGCGTGTGCTTTGCCGAGGCCGTGCAGCACGTCGCCAACCAGGCGGCCGGTGAATTTGCCGTCGACGCTCTCGGCGACGGTGCCGAGGGCGCCGGTCAGGCCGAGGCGCTTGGCGATCACCTGGGCCAGCTCGACCGGGGTGGCGGTGACCAGCCAGACCTGCTGGCCCGCGTCGAGATGCATCTGGGCGAGGGCGCGGGTGCCCGGCCAGATCTTGTCGGCGATGATCTCGTCGTAGATCTCCTCGCCGAGCATGGCGAGTTCGGCGGTGGGGCGGCCCGCGATGAAGGCGAGCGCCTTCTCCCTCCCGGTCGCCATGTCGACGCTGTTCTCCTTGCCGGTGACCCGGAACTTGACCTGCTTCCAGGCCACGTCCATCAGGTCCGAGGTCTTGAAGTACTTGCGCGCGGCGAGGCCGCGGGCGAAGTGCACGATGGAGGCGCCCTGCACCATGGTGTTGTCGACGTCGAAGAAGGCGGCCGCGGTCAGGTCGCGGGGGACCTCCGGCGTGCCGATGTCGATTCCCTCGGCCAGCTCGGACTCGTGCAGGGTGAGCGCGGCGTCGGCGCTCGCCTCGCCTGCCAGGTTCGCCCTGACCTCCTCCTCGCTCGGCCCGAACGGGCTGCGCGAGATGCGCGCGATCTGATCCTGCAGCCCCTGGCCGATCGACCCCACGTTCCAGCGCACCGGGAACTCGCCGAACCGGCCCGCGATGAAGCCGCCCCTAGCCATCCTCGATCGTTCCGGCACCGACTACCTCCGCCCGTTCGCGCGAACCACATCCCACACTAACCGGCGGAGCCGCCGGATTCCCGCGACCCGGTCCGCCGGATCGGCCGTGCCGCGCAGTGTTTTGATGATGACCATGAGCGGACCCTCTCGTTCGGTGACTTTGCTGACACGTACCGGCTGCGGGCTGTGTGCTACAGCACTCGAACAACTGCGCGCGATCTGTGCCGACTACGGGCTGACCCCGGAAACCGTCGATGTCGACGAGGCGGCGGCCACCGACCCGGAACTGCGCGCGGAGTACGGAGATCGCCTGCCTGTGGTGCTGCTCGACGGCCGCGAGCACTCCTACTTCGACGTCGACGAGCCGCGCTTGCGCGCCGATCTCGGCCGCTGACTCCGGGCCGGTTCGCCCGGGTTTCGCTCGCCGGCGGTTTGCCGGGGCAAAATGAGGCCCGGTTCACCGACTTTGTGCAGGCGTTCACAAGCGGTTACGGTGGTGGCAGCACCCCGCACGCCGAGCCGCGCTGCCGCGCGCCGAAGCCCCGGGCGCACCCCGCCACCATCTCGAGTCGACCCGCCTCCCGACCGCGCAGCACCGGGAGCCGCAGCCCCCGGGTCGAGCGACGCAAGCCGGACCGCCGGGCCGGAACGAGGAGCCGACGAACGTGACAGAGCAGCACGAGACGCCCGGTGGCGTCTCCGGTGGGGCTCTGCGCGGGCCCGACGGCTCCAGACCGGGCGACGGCAGGAAAGACATTCCGCAGGCGACGGTCGCCCGGCTGGCGACCTATCTCCGCGTTCTCGCCGGGATCGCCGACGAGGGTGTTGCCATCGTATCGAGTGAGGAACTGGCTGTCGCGGCGGGTGTCAATTCCGCGAAGCTGCGCAAGGATCTCTCCTTCCTCGGCCCGAACGGCGTCCGCGGCGTCGGCTACGACGTGGTCAAGCTGCGCGCCAGGATCGAGGATGTGCTCGGGCTCGCACAGGGCCACCGGGTGGTCCTGGTCGGGGCGGGCAACCTCGGCCGCGCCCTGGTCGGTTACGGCGGGTTCCGCCGCCGCGGCTTCAGCGTGGTCGGGATCTTCGACAGCGACCCGCGGCTGGTCGGCGCCGAGGTCGCCGGGCTCGCCGTCGCCGACGTCGCGCAGCTTACCGACCAGGTCGGCGCGCTTGCCCCGACCATCGCGGTGATCGCGGTGCCGGACGCCGCGGCCCAGCAGGTCTGCGATCGGCTGGTCGCGGCCGGGCTGCGCTCCATCCTCAGCTTCGCGCCCTGCGAGCTGCACGCCCCGGCGGCGGTGCAGATCCGCCGGGTCGACCTCGCGGTCGAGCTGCAGATGCTCTCCTTCGAGACGGCCCGCGACGCGCCGCCGCCCGAGGTCGCGCACGCCGTCTCCGGACGGATCGCGCGCCGGGCGCCCGGTGTCCGCGGTGGCGGAGCCGCCAATCGGGTCAGCGGCCGCAGTAGTCGATCGAATTCATCCCATTCGGCAACGGAGCCAAGCAGCAAGGGATCGGTGGTAACACCATGAGCGTTCTTCTCGTCGGTATCTCGCACCGCAGTGCGCCGGTGGCGGTCCTGGAGAAGGTGGCCGTCACCGACACCGACCGGCCCAAGCTGGTCGACCGGCTGCTCGCCTCCAGCCACGTCGCCGAGGCGATGATCCTCTCCACCTGCAACCGGATCGAGGTCTACGCGGTCGTCGACGCCTTCCACGGCGGCCTCGCCGAGGTCGGCGAGCTGCTGACCAGGCACTCCGGGCTGCCGATGACCGAGCTCACCAAGCACGCCTACGTGCGCTACAGCGAGGCCGCCGCCGAGCACCTCTTCGCGGTGGCCAGCGGGCTGGACTCGATGGTGGTCGGCGAGCAGCAGGTGCTCGGCCAGATCCGCGGCGCCTACGCCTCCGCCGATTCCCAGCAGGCCGTCGGCCGGACCCTGCACGAGCTGGCCCAGCACGCGCTCCGGGTCGGCAAGCGGGTGCACTCGGAGACCGGCATCGACCGGGCGGGCGCCTCGGTGGTCTCGGTCGCGCTCGACCGCGCGCAGGAGATCGTCGGCACGCTGGCCGCCCGCACCGCGGTCGTGGTCGGCGCCGGCGCCATGGGCGGCCTCGCGGTCGCGCACCTGGCGCGCGCCGGGATCGAGCGGATCGTCGTGGTGAACCGGACGCTCGGCCGGGCGAAGCGGCTCGCCGAGATCGCCGGCGGCTACGGCGTCGAGGCCGAAGGGCTGGAGTTCTCCCGGCTGCCGGAGGCGATGGCCACGGCGGATGTCGTGGTCACCTGCACCGGGGCCGTCGGCGCGGTGGTGACGCTGGCCGATGTGCACCGCGCGCTGGCCGGGCGGGAATCCGCCGAGCGGCCGCTGGTCTTCTGCGACCTCGGGCTGCCGCGCGATGTCGAGCACGCCGTCGCCGGGCTGCCCGGCGTCTCGGTGATCGACATCGAGACGCTGCAGCGCGACCCGGCCGCGGGCGCTGCCGCCGACGACACCACCGCCGCGCGCGGCATCGTCGCCGCCGAGCTGGCCAAGTACCTGGCCGGGCAGCGGATGGCCGAGGTGACGCCGACCGTCGCGGCGCTGCGGCAGCGCGCCGCCGAGGTGGTCGAGGCCGAGCTGCTGCGGCTGGACTCGCGGCTGCCCGGGCTGGCGAACCCGGAGCGCGACGAGGTCGCGCGCACGGTGCGCCGGGTGGTGGACAAGCTGCTGCACGCGCCGACGGTGCGGGTCAAGCAGCTGGCGTCGACGCCGGGCGGCGACAGCTACGCCGAGGCGCTGCGCGAATTGTTCGAACTCAAACCGGGAGCGGCCCAGGCCGTCGCGGCACCCATGGAGGTGACCGCGCTCGGCGGGGAGGTTCCCGCCGGTCTCGCCGACGACTTCACCGCGGGTCACCGCGGCGACGAACAGGGGCTTTCCTGATGACCATGGTGCACGAAGAGGGCGATGTGAGCGGTGTCGGCGCCCGCGCGCCGTGGCGCATCGGGACGAGGGGAAGCCTGCTCGCGCTGACCCAGGCGGGCACGGTGCGGGACGCGCTGGTCGCGGCCGGGCAGCCGGCCGAGCTGGTGGTGGTCAAGACCGCCGGTGACCTCTCCCAGGCGCCGGTGCAGGAGATCGGGGTCGGGGTCTTCACCACCGCGCTGCGCGACGAGCTCGCCAAGGGCAGCGTCGATATCGCGGTGCACTCCTATAAGGACCTGCCGACCGCGCAGGACCCGCGCTTCGTGATCGCCGCGGTGCCGCCGCGCGCCGACCCGAGGGACGCGCTGGTCGCGCGGGACGGCCTCGTGCTCGGCGAGCTGCCCGCAGGCTCCCGCATCGGAACATCCGCGCCGCGCCGGGCGGCCCAGCTGCTCGCGCTCGGGCTCGGGCTGGAGATCGTGCCGCTGCGCGGCAACCTGGACTCCCGGCTGCGCAGGGTCGCCGACGGCGAGCTGGACGCGGTCGTCGTCGCCAGGGCCGGGCTGGTCCGGATCGAGCGGACCGACGCCGTCACCGAGGCGCTGGAGCCGGTGCAGATGCTGCCCGCGCCCGCGCAGGGCGCGCTCGCGGTCGAGTGCCGGGTCGAGGACACGGAGCTGATCGAGATCCTGCGCGGCCTCGACGACGCCGCCTCGCACGCCGCGGTCGTCGCCGAGCGCGGCCTGCTCGCCGAGCTGGAGGCGGGCTGCACCGCGCCGGTCGGCGCACTGGCCGAGGTCGTCGAGTCGCTCGACGACGACGGCCGCATCGTCGATGAGCTCTCGCTGCGCGGGTGCGCCGCCGCGATCGACGGCTCGGACGTGGTCCGCGCCTCGATCGTCGGCGCGCCGGAGCGGGCGGAGGAGCTCGGCAGAGCGCTCGCCAGGGAACTGCTCGACCTCGGCGCACGCGAACTGCTCGGGGCCGCCGCAGCGGCGCGCCCGGAGATCGCCGCGGGGGACGGCGACCCCACCCCGCGGACGGCGCCGCCGTCCGCCGCTGACGTCACCCACCCCAGTCCGATGGAGAACACCCGATGAGCCGATCCCATAAGAAGCAACCCGGGCGCATCCTGTTCGTCGGTTCCGGCCCCGGTGACCCGGCGCTGCTCACCGTGCGCGCCAGGGAGGTCATCGGCCGGGCCACGCTCGCCTTCACCGACCCCGATGTGGACCGGGGCGTGCTCGCGCTCATCGGCTCCGCGGTGGCCGACGGCGAGGACGGCGAGCGCGCGGTCGACGTGCGGCCCGCGCTCGGCGAGCCCGCCGAGGTCGCCAAGACGCTGATCGCCGAGGCCAAGGCAGGCAGCGACGTGGTCCGCGTGGTCGCCGGCGACCCGCTGACCACTGACTCGGTGATCGCCGAGGTCACCGCCGTCACCCGCTCGCACGTCGCCTTCGAGGTGCTGCCCGGGCTGCCGAACGGCTCCGCCGTGCCCAGCTACGCCGGCATCGCGCTCGGCTCCGGGCACACCGAGGCCGACGTGCGCGGCGAGGTCGACTGGGCTGCGCTGGCCGCGGCGCCCGGCCCGCTGGTGCTGCACGCCACCTCCGGGCACCTGGCCGAGACCGCGAGCGCGCTGGTCGAGCACGGCATGGCCCCGCAGACCCCGGTCGCGGTGACCGTGCGCGGCACCACCAGGCAGCAGCGCACCATCGAGGCCACGCTGGCCACGCTGAACAGCGCCGCCTCCGAGCTGGTCGGCCCGCTGGTGCTGACCATCGGCAAGGTGGTCTCCAGCCGCGGCAAGATGTCCTGGTGGGAGTCGCGCGCGCTGTACGGCTGGACCGTGCTCGTGCCGCGCACCAAGGACCAGGCCGCCGAGATGAGCGAGCGGCTGGTCACGCACGGCGCCATCCCGGCCGAGGTGCCGACCATCGCGGTGGAGCCGCCGCGCAGCCCGGCGCAGATGGAGCGCGCGGTCAAGGGGCTGGTCGACGGCCGCTACCAGTGGGTGGTCTTCACCTCGACCAACGCGGTGCGCGCGGTCTGGGAGAAGTTCGCCGAGTTCGGGCTGGACGCGCGCGCCTTCTCCGGCGTCAAGATCGCCTGCGTCGGCGAGGCCACCGCGGACCGGGTGCGCGCCTTCGGCATCAACCCGGAGCTGGTGCCGAGCGGGGAGCAGTCCTCCGAGGGGCTGCTCGCCGACTTCCCGCCCTACGACGACGTCTTCGACCCGGTGAACCGGGTGCTGCTGCCGCGCGCCGACATCGCCACCGAGACGCTCGCCGAGGGGCTGCGCGACCGCGGCTGGGAGATCGACGACGTCACCGCCTACCGCACCGTGCGGGCATCCCCGCCGCCGGCGGAGACCCGCGAGATGATCAAGACCGGCGGCTTCGACGCGGTGCTCTTCACCTCGTCCTCCACCGTGCGGAACCTGGTCGGCATCGCGGGCAAGCCGCACGCCCGCACCATCGTCGCCTGCATCGGCCCGAAGACGGCCGAGACCGCGGTGGAGTTCGGGCTGCGGGTGGATGTGCAGCCCGAGGTGGCGCAGGTCGGCGCGCTGGTCGAGGCGCTGGCCGAGCACGCCGCCCGGCTGCGCGCCGAGGGGCTGCTCCCGCCGCCGCGCAAGAAGAGCCGCCGCAGCCGGTAGCGGCTCCCGCCGCAGGCGTAAGGTGCGAAACATGACCGGAATCGACCGCCCGCGGCGGTTGCGCCGCACCCCGGCCCTGCGCCGCCTCGTCGCCGAAACCACCCTGGAGCCACGGCATCTGGTGCTGCCGATGTTCGTCGCCGACGGGCTGACCGAGGCGAAGGAGATCAGCTCCATGCCCGGCGTGCACCAGCACTCGCTGGACTCGCTGCGCAAGGCGGCGGCGGAGGCGGTCGAGGCCGGGGTCGGTGGGCTCATGCTCTTCGGCGTGCCGCTGGCCGAGGACAAGGACGCGGTCGGCAGCAAGGCGAGCGATCCGGACGGCATTCTCAACCGCGGGCTGCGGGCGCTCGCCACCGAGGTCGGCGACGCCACCGTGATCATGGCCGACACCTGCCTGGACGAATTCACCGACCACGGCCACTGCGGCGTCGTCGCGGCCGACGGCAGCGTGGACAACGACGCGACGGTCGAGCGCTACGTCGAGATGGCGCTGGCCCAGGCCGCGGCCGGGGCCGATCTGCTCGGCACCAGCGGCATGATGGACGGGCAGGTCGGGGCGATCCGGGACGGGCTGGATGCCGCCGGGCACCTGTACACCGCGATCCTCGCCTACGCCGCCAAGTACGCATCGGCCTTCTACGGGCCGTTCCGCGAGGCCGTCGCCTCCTCGCTGCAGGGCGACCGGCGCACCTACCAGCAGGATCCGGCGAACCGGCGGGAGTCGCTGTGCGAGCTGGAGCTGGACCTCGCCGAGGGCGCCGACATCGTGATGGTCAAGCCTGCCATGTCCTACCTCGACATCCTGCGCGACGTCGCGGATCGCTCCACGGTGCCGGTCGCGGCCTATCAGATCTCCGGCGAGTACGCGATGATCACCGCCGCCGCCGAGCGCGGCTGGATCGACCGGCGCGGCTCGATCCTGGAGTCGCTGACCGGGATCCGGCGGGCGGGCGCCGACATCGTGCTCACCTACTGGGCGACCGAAGCGTCGCACTGGCTGCGATAGCGCCGATGAACGATTCCCGGACCCCGTCTCAGCAGGCGCCGCCGCCCTACGGGCCGTACCCGCCGCCGGTTCGGCCGGAGCCCGCCCCGAAGCCGACCGATATCGGCACCGCGCAGCAACTGTGGCTGGCGGTCATCGGTTTCGGGCTGATCCAGGTGCTCGCCTCGGTGATCGCCGGCGTGCAGCAGCGCGGCTCGCTGGCCGAGCAGATGCGCGGTGACCTGGAGCGGGCCGGGCAGCCCGCCACCGAGGCCATGTCCGAGCTGATGGTGACGCTCGGCCTCGCGCTCGCCGTGCTGATCGGCATCGCGGCGGCCGGGCTCGGCGTGCTCTTCGCGCACCTGCTCGGCAAGGGGAGGCTGTGGGCGCGCACCGTGCTCACCGTCGCGGGGGTCTGGCTGGTGCTCATGGCGGCAGGGACGCTCTTCGCGCTGGACGGTGTCTCAGGCGCCGCGGCGCTCGCGGCCGGCGCGGCCACCCTGGTGCAGGGCGTACTGGCAGCCGGTGCCATATTTCTGGCGTACCGCCCGGACTCCACCGCCTACTTCCTGGTGAATCGCCGGTGAACCCGGTGCGAACCGGGTGCTGAGTTTGTCTCGGACACGCCTGCATGTATCGTGAGGGCTGTCACAGTGGACGTGAAGACCGTGAGTCGCCCGGACGAGGGGTGCTCACCAGCGGAGTTACCCCCGCGGTGAGATTCGGCCGACCGGCTCCGGGAGATCGGAGGCAACGATGCGCGTGGTCATCCAACAGCCGCAGAGCATTCGTCGGGACCTGCTCGTGCTGAGTCTGCTGATCCTGTTCGGCGTGCTGACGGTCGCCGTGCTGTTGCTCCCAGGTCTGACCCGCTGATCCGATAGTGCTCTTCGCCGAACCGGGTGCGCGCTGGCGCAGCGTCGCCTACGGACCCGTTCTCTGCGCGATCCTGCTCGTCGTCGAACTCGCGACCGGCGCTCGGCCGCACTGGTTCGCGCTGATCTTCTGCGCGGTCGCCATCGGCGGCTTCGTCGCGCTGCAGGTGGTCGCCGGACAGCGGCACGTGAGCGTCGAGCTCACCCCCGAGCAGCTGCGCCAGGGCACCGAGCTCCTGCCGCTGCGCGACATCGCCGCGGTGCTGCCCGAGCGCGACGACGACAACTGGGACGATCTGGACTGGGAGTCCGCCCGCGCGCTCGGCGAGCTGCACGGGGTGCCGCGCAGGCGCACCGGCGTCGGGCTGAAGCTGCGCAACGGCGCGCTGGTCCAGGGCTGGGCCCGCAACCACCGCGGTCTGCGCGCCGCGCTCGAGGCGGCGGTGGCCGACGCGGCTGCGCTGGCCGACACGGCGGCGCTGGCCGACGGGGCGGCGGGCACGCCGCCGGGCGAACCGGTGAAGCCGAGCGGGGTGGCGAATCCGGTGGATGCCGCTGGCACGGCCGACCCGGAGGGTTCCGGGATCGCGTCGGCGGCGGGTGCGCCCGCGCGGCTCGGAAAGTCGGGGGAGCCCGCTGCGCGCGGTGCCGCCGCACCGGGTACCGTGCCCGCTGACGACGACCGGGAGGACGGGGCGCAGCGGTGAGGTACGGGATCGTGCGGGCGGCACTGGGGGCGGTTCTCGCGCTCGCCGCCGTGCTCACGGGTGTCCTGGCCTGGCGCAACGGCATCCGCACCACCGAGTTCGCGCCGTCCGGCGACGTCCCGGCCTTCGAGGCCACCCGGTACGCGGGCCCCTGGATCGTCCTCGCCGCCACCCTGCTCACGGTGGCCGGGCTGCTGCTGGTCGACGTCGTCGCGCAACTCGCGACGGCCCGGAATGCGAGCGCTGCGCACCGCGAACAGTAGTGTGTCCGTGGCGATTCCGGTCTGTCTGCCGGGTCGCGGATTCTGCTCTACCAGCGAGAGGTTTTCTGTGAAGCGGTTCGTGGTGCGGTTCGGGATGGCGACGATGGCGGTCGCCGCGGTCGGGTTCGGCGCGGGGCAGGCGGTCGCCGCGCCGGGGCTGCCGCTGGAGCCCGCGGCCGCGCAGCCGGCCGGGCCGGTGCAGGCCGGGTTCGTGCCGGAGTCGGGTTCGGCGGGGCCGTACAACCACGCGATGTGCCTCCTGCACACGGTCTCCCCGCAGTTCCCCTGCATGTACAGCTGACGATCTGCGGTGTGGATCACTCCACTACACCCTGTCGTCGAAGCCGCGCGCGGCGGCTGACACACTGGAGTTCGTGAGTTCTTCTCCGCGCGCGGCCGAGGGTTCGGTCCCGGTTTCCGCCCAGCTCTTCGACCGGGCCGCCGGGATCATCCCCGGTGGTGTCAATTCGCCGGTCCGGGCCTTCCACTCGGTGGGCGGAACGCCGCGGTTCATCGCCTCGGCGCGGGGCTGCACGCTCACCGACGCGGACGGCAACGACTACGTGGACCTGGTCTGCTCGTGGGGTCCGATGATCCTCGGCCACGCGCACCCGGCCGTGGTCGACGCGGTGCGCACGGCGGCGGGCGGCGGCCTCTCCTTCGGCGCGCCGACCGAGGCCGAGATCGAGCTGGCCGAGGCCATCGCCGAGCGGGTCGAGCCGGTGCGGCGGGTGCGGCTGGTGAACTCGGGCACCGAGGCCACCATGAGCGCGGTCCGGCTGGCCCGCGGCTTCACCGGCCGCACCAAGATCATCAAATTCGCCGGCTGCTACCACGGCCACGTGGACGCGCTGCTGGCCGAGGCGGGCTCGGGGGTCGCGACCCTCGGGCTCCCCACCTCGCCCGGCGTCACCGGCGCGCAGGCGAGCGACACCATCGTGCTGCCCTACAACGACCTGGACGCCGTCGCCGCCGCCTTCGCCGCGAACCAGGGCGAGATCGCCTGCGTGATCACCGAGGCGGCCGCGGGCAACATGGGCGCGGTGGCCCCGGCCGACGGCTTCAACGCCGGGCTGCGGCGGCTCACCGAGGCCGACGGCGCGCTGCTGATCATGGACGAGGTCATGACCGGGTTCCGGGTGAGCCGGTCCGGGTGGTACGGCCGCGAGGGGGTCGCGGGCGATCTCTACACCTTCGGCAAGGTCATGAGCGGCGGGCTGCCCGCCGCGGCGTTCGGCGGCCGGGCCGACGTCATGGAGCGGCTCGCGCCGCTCGGGCCGGTCTACCAGGCGGGCACGCTCTCCGGGAACCCGGTCGCCGTCGCGGCCGGGCTGGCCACCCTGCGCGCCGCCGACGACGCCGTCTACGCGGCGCTCGACCGCAATGCCGAGCGGCTCGGCGGGCTGCTCACCGACGCGCTGAGCGCGGCGGGGGTCGAGCACCGTGTCCAGTTCGCGGGCAATATGGTGAGCGTGTTCTTCGCCGACCGCCCGGTCACCGACTACACCTCCGCCAAGGCCAGTGCGACCTGGCGCTACCCGGCCTTCTTCCACGCCCTGTTGAGCGCCGGGGTGTACCCGCCGCCGAGTGCGTTCGAGGCCTGGTTCGTGTCGGCGGCGCTCGACGAGGACGCATTCGCCCGCATCGCCGCCGCTCTGCCCGCCGCCGCTCGCGCGGCGGCCGCAGCCACCCCCGAAGGAACCCGCGCGTGAGCTCCGATCAGCCCACCCCCTCCGACGTCCCCGCCGAGCCCGCCGCCGACCGCCCCGCGGTCCGGCCGGTCACCCAGCACGAGCCGCCCGCGGTGGCCGAGCCGGTGGAGACCATCGTGCACGTGCTGCGCCACGGCGAGGTGCACAACCCGAACGGCATCCTCTACGGCAGGCTGCCCGGCTTCGGCCTCTCGGTGACCGGGCGGGCGCAGGCGGGCGCCGTCGCCCGCGCGCTCGCCGACCACGACCTCGCGCTGGTCATCGCCTCGCCGCTGCAGCGCGCGCAGGAGACGGCGGAGCCGATCGCCGCGGCGCACGGCATCGCGATCCGCACCGACGAGAACCTGATCGAGGCGGGCAATACCTTCGAGGGGCTGCGCGTCTCGGTCGGCGACGGCGCGCTGCGCAAGCCGAGGCACTGGTGGAAGCTGCGCGACCCGTTCACCCCGTCCTGGGGCGAGCCCTACCTGCAGATCGCGCACCGCATGCTGGCCGCGGTGAACAAGGCGCGGGTGGAGGCGAGCGGCCGCGAGGTGGTGCTGGTCTCGCACCAGCTGCCGGTCTGGACGCTGCGCCGCTTCCTGCAGGGGCAGCGGCTCTGGCACGACCCGCGCAGCAGGCAGTGCTCGCTCGCCTCGCTGACCTCGCTGGTGTACGAGGGCGACACGCTGGTCGACATCGTCTACTCCGAGCCTGCGGGTAGTTCGGATCCGAGGAAGACCGGGGCATGAGTGAGTCAGGCCCGGAGGCGGTAGCGAGCGTAGCCACGGAGGGCCCTCGCTCATGCCGGAGGGACACAGCATGAACCGTTCCACCGCGCGGATCGGGCCGGTGTTGCTCGCGTGCGTGGCCCTGGTGGCCGCGCTCGCGGGCTGCGCGACCGGTACCGACGCGGTGGCGTCCGGTGGCACCTTCGACTTCGTCTCGCCCGGCGGCAAGACCGACATCGTCTACGACCCGCCGGCGAGCCGGGGCACCATCGGCACGCTGGCAGGCCCCGACCTGATGAACGACGGGAAGACCGTCTCGGTCGCCGACTTCCCGGGCCAGGTCGTGGTGCTGAACCTGTGGGGGCAGTGGTGCGGGCCGTGCCGGGCCGAGGTGCCCGCGCTGGAGCAGGTCTACGAGCGGACGCGGGATCGGGGCGTCGCCTTCGTCGGCATCAACGTCCGCGACCCGCAGCAGGACAAGGCGAAGGATTTCGTGGTCGACAACAGGGTCGGCTACCCATCGATCTACGACCCGTCCATGCGCACCCTGCTCGCGCTCGGCGGAAACTTCCCCACCAGCGTCATCCCGACCACGCTCGTGCTCGACCGGCAGCACCGGGTCGCGGCGGTCTTCCTGCGCGCCCTGCTCGCCGAGGACCTGCAGCCGGTGGTGGAGCGGCTCGCGGGCGAGGACCCGTCGTGAGCACCGCTGTGGTGCTGGCGGGGGTGGGGGATTCGTTCCAGCAGACGGCGGCGAGCGGGCCGCTCGTGCTCGCGCTCGGCGCGTGCCTGCTGGCCGGGCTGGTCTCCTTCGCCTCGCCGTGCGTGGTGCCGCTGGTCCCCGGCTACCTCTCCTACCTGGCCGGGCTGGTCGGCGCGGAGGCGCCACCGGTGACGCCGACCGAGGCGCGGGACCGGCGCGGCGGACGCGCCGCATGGGGCCGGGCGCGCGGTGCCGCGGCCGCGGGCGGGTCGGCGATCGCGCAGCCGGCGCACGAGCCAGGTGCCGCCGAGCCGGGTGCCGCCGACCCGGCAGCCGAGAAACGCGCCGCGCGCGCGGGCAGGCTGCGGATCGCGGGGGCGGCCGGACTCTTCGTGCTCGGCTTCACCGTGGTCTTCGTGCTGGCGACCGCGACGGTGTTCGGCCTGATCCAGACCCTGAACGTGAACCGGGAGCTGCTGCAGCGGCTCGGCGGCGTGCTCACCATCCTGATGGGGCTCGTCTTCATCGGCCTGGTCCCCGCGCTGCAGCGGGACACCAGGATGGAGCCGCGCCGGATCACCGGGCTGCTCGGCGCCCCGCTGCTCGGCGGGGTCTTCGCGCTCGGCTGGACCCCGTGCCTCGGCCCGACGCTCTCCGGCGTGATGGCGGTGGCGGCGGGCACCGAGGGCGCGACCGCCGTGCGCGGCGTCACCCTGATCGTGGCCTACTGCCTCGGGCTCGGGCTGCCCTTCGTCGTGCTCGCCTTCGGCTCGGCGGGGGCGCTGCACGGTGTCGGCTGGCTGCGCCGCAACTCCCGCACCATTCAGCTCATTGGGGGAATCCTGCTGGTCGCGGTGGGGGTCGCCCTGGTGACCGGGGCCTGGGACCAGTTCGTCGCGTGGGTGCGCGACGCCTTCGTCTCCGAGGTGACCCTGCCGATATGACCGTGACCGACAGCCCGCCCGCCGCCACGCCTACGCCGCCGCCGCGCCAGTCCCCGCTCGGCCGCGCGCTCGCCGCGGTGCGCAACACCTGGCGTGGCCTGACCAGCATGCGCACCGCGCTGGTGCTGCTCTTCCTGCTCGCGCTGGCCGCCATCCCCGGCGCGCTGCTGCCGCAGCGGAGCCTGAACGAGCAGAAGGTCGCGGAGTACATCGCGGACCGCCCCACGCTCGGCCCGTGGATGGACCGGTTCGAGCTGTTCGACGTCTTCTCCAGCTTCTGGTTCACCGCCGTCTACGTGCTGCTCTTCATCTCGCTGGTCGGCTGCATCCTGCCGCGCACGGTGGAGCACGCGCGGGCGCTGCGCACCCCGCCGGTGCGCGCCCCGCGCAACCTCGGCAGGCTGCCGCACCACTGGTCCGGTGCCGACGAGCGCGACCCCGAGCAGGTGCTCGCCACCGCCGAGGCCGGGCTGAAGGGCTGGCGGGTGCGCCGCCGCGCGGGCGAGCGCCCCGGCGAGCTGACGCTCTCCGCGGAGAAGGGCTACACCCGCGAGCTCGGCAACCTGGTATTCCACCTCGCCCTGGTCGGGCTGCTCGTCGCGATCGCGGTGGGCAAGCTCTTCGGCTACGAGGGCACCGTCATCGTGATCGCCGACGACGGCCCCGGCTTCTGCAGCACCTCGCCCGCCGCCTTCGACTCGTTCCGCGCGGGCAACGTGAACGACGGCACCGGAATGACCCCGCTGTGCGTCCGGGTGAAAGATTTCCGCGCCGACTACCTGGACACCGGCCAGGCCGAGATGTTCACCTCGAACATCTCCTACCAGGCAGGCGCCGACCTGGCCGCGGGCACCTGGCGGGACACGACGCTCCGGGTGAACCACCCGCTCCGGGTCGCGGGCGACCGCGTCTACCTGCAGGGCCACGGCTACGCGCCGACCTTCACGGTCCGCTTCCCGAACGGCGAGACCCGCACCGAGACCATCCAGTGGCGCCCGGACGACGCGCGGACCTTCCTCTCCAGCGGCGTGCTCCGGATCGACCCGCCCGGCGGGCTCTTCGCGAACGAGGAAGAACGCAGGCGCAACCAGATCGCCATCGAGGGGCTCTTCGCGCCCACCGCGCTGCTGCACGGCGCCCTGCTCACCTCGTCCTTCCCCCGGATGGACGACCCGGCGGTCGCGGTCGACATCTACCGCGGCGACACCGGGCTGGACACCGGCCGCCCGCAGAACCTCTTCGCGCTGGATCAGGAGCTGGTCCGGCAGGGCAGGCTGACCAAGGAGGCGCGGGTGAACCTGCGCCCGGGCGAGTCCACCCAGCTCGCCAACGGCACCACGGTCACCTTCGACGGCGCGAAGGAGTTCGTGAACATCCAGGTGTCGCACGACCCGGCGCAGCAGTGGGTGCTCATCAGCGCGGTGACCATGATGGCCGGGTTGCTGGTCTCGCTGCTGGTGAAGCGGCGGCGGGTCTGGGTCCGGGTCTACCCGGCCGCGAGCGCACCCGGTACCGTTGACCAACGACGCACCGTAGTAGAGATGGGTGGGCTCGCCCGCACCGACCAGGCGGGCTGGGGCTCCGAGTTCGACCGGCTGCGCACCCGCTTGATCGACCCGAGCACGGGAGAACAGTGATGGAGATCGACGCGACCCTCGCGGGGTACAGCGACCTCGCCTTCAAGTCGGCCATCGTGGTGTACGCGCTGGTGCTGGTACTGCTGCTGGTGCAGTACGCCTCGGCGCGCACCAGGCAGGTCGCGGCCCGCGAGCCCGCGCTGGTCGGGGCGGGGAACGACCCGGCGGTGCCGGGCAAGATCGTGGCGCCGCCGCAGCGGCCGCTGGCCGACCGGTTCGGCAACATGGCCTTCTCGGTGCTGGTGGTGGCCGCGGCGCTGCACCTGGGCTCGATCGTGCTGCGCGGCTTCGCGACCAACCGCTTCCCGCTCGGCAACATGTACGAGTTCGTCACCATGGCGACGGCGGCCGCGGTGCTGGTCGGCATGGTCTTCCTGCGCGAGCAGCGGTACCGCTCGATGTGGGTCTTCCTGCTGGTGCCGGTGCTGGTGCTGATGTTCCTCGGCGGCACCGTGCTCTACGCCGACGCGGCGCCGGTGGTGCCCGCGCTGCGCTCGTTCTGGCTGCCCATCCACGTGACCATCGTGAGCATCGGCAGCGGCGTCTTCCTGGTCTCCGGCATCGCCAGCCTGCTCTTCCTGTACCGGCTGCGGCAGCCGGAGGGCGGCGAAGCGGAGAACCTCCTCGGCGCCGTCGCGCGCAGGCTGCCGGACGCCCGCACCCTGGACCGGATCGCCTACCGGACCACGATCATCGGCTTCCCGCTCTTCGGGGCAGGGGTCATCCTCGGCGCGATCTGGGCCGAGGCGGCCTGGGGCCGGTTCTGGGGCTGGGACCCGAAGGAGACCTGCTCCTTCATCGCCTGGGTGCTCTACGCGGCGTACCTGCACGCCCGCGCGACCTCGGGCTGGCGCGATACCAGGGCGGCTTGGATCAACATCGCCGGTTTCGTCGCCATGCTGTTCAACCTGTTCATCATCAACCTGGTGATCAGCGGGCTGCACAGCTATGCGGGGCTCACCTAGCGGTCGCCGGCGCCACCTTTACCCGATTCGCCGTCCCGGTGCTGCTGGCGGGAGAGCCGCCACAGGAAATCGGGATCGTCGTCGGGGCCGACGGTCCGCGTGCGCTGGGGAGCACTGCTCCCGGCCGGGCCGAACCCCTTCCAGCACAGCACCGCGATAGCTACCACCGCGATGAGTGCCAACAGGTACATCACGTCGCTCACCTCCTGGCTACGAGGGTAGCGGCGGCGTGCGGTTAAGCCCAGTTTCGGGCGGCGTTCACCGCGGCGTCACCGCGCCCGCCGCCCACGTGCGGGCGGTCGGCGGCGCGGTGCACGGTCAGCGCGCGGTGGCCTCGGTGGTGAGCGAGGCGAGCAGCCGCATGACCTCCGATTCGCGGAATCGGCGATGCCCACCCGGGGTGCGCAGCGACCCGAGCCGACCCGCGTGCGCCCACCGGGTCACCGTCTTCGGGTCGACGTGGAAGAGCGCGGCCACCTGGCCCGGGGTGAGCAGGGCGTCCTGGGCGGTCGTCGCAGCAGTCATGAGCAAACCTCTCCGTCTTCGACAGTCCCTCATCGGACAGCGCCATCGTGGCACGAAGACCCCTAGGTACTCGATTGATCTACGGTTGGTAAAGGGGAGGTAATAGACAAATCGGATACACCTCCCACCTGGTGCGAAGCGGTCATCCCGGACCGCGCAACCTTGTGGCATAGGCTTGACGGCGTGAGTGACGCAACCCCATCGCGCGACGGAGCAGGCACGGGCGAGCCGGCGCCGGGCAGGCGGCTCGCGCTGAACCTCGGCCTCTACACCCTGGCCCGGCTCGGCCTGGTCGTGCTGATCACGGGCCTGATCGTCGGTGCCGCGCGGCTGGCAGGCATCGAGATCCCGCTGGTGGTGGCGGCGCTGTTCGCGATCATCGTGGCGATGCCGCTCTCGCTGACGCTCTTCAAATCGCTGCGGTCGCGGGTGAACGAGGACATCGCGACGGTCGACCGGAAACGTCGGCAGGACAAGGCCAGGCTGCGCGCCCGGCTGCGCGGCGAGGACGACGAGCCGGCGTGACGCCGTGAAGACCTGCGACCGCAGCACCCCGCGCGGGTGGGTGGACAACGCGGTGCGGCTGATCGACGCCGACGCCCAGCGCAGCGCCGACACCCACCTGCTGCGCTACCCGCTGCCCGCCGCCTGGCGGGTGCAGCTGTACCTCAAGGACGAGTCGACGCACATCACCGGCAGCCTGAAGCACCGGCTGGCCCGCTCGCTCTTCCTGTACGCCATCTGCAACGGCTGGGTCGGCGAGGGGACGACCGTCGTCGAGGCATCGTCCGGGTCGACCGCGGTGAGCGAGGCGTACTTCGCCAAGCTGCTCGGGCTCGACTTCGTCGCGGTGATGCCGGCGAGCACGTCGCCGCGGAAGATCGCGCTGATCGAGGCGCAGGGCGGGCGCTGCCACTTCGTGCAGCGGCCGCCGGAGATGTACACCGAGGCCGCGCGGCTGGCCGCCGAGTGCGGCGGGCACTACATGGACCAGTTCACGCACGCCGAGCGGGCCACCGACTGGCGCGGCAACAACAACATCGCCGAGAGCGTCTTCGAGCAGATGCGGCTGGAGGCGCACCCGGTGCCGGAGTGGATCGTGGTCGGCGCGGGCACCGGCGGCACCAGCGCAACCATCGGCCGCTACATCCGCTACCGCAGGCACCACACCCGGCTCGCCGTCGTCGACCCGGAGAACTCCGCCTTCTTCGGCGGTTACGAGACCGGCGACGCGGGGTTCGGCACCGGCATGTCGTCCCGGATCGAGGGGATCGGGCGGCCCCGGGTCGAGCCCTCCTTCGTCGGGCAGGTGGTCGACCGGATGATCCAGGTGCCGGACGCCGCGTCGATCGCCACCATGCGGTACGCGAGCGGTGTGCTCGGGCGCCGGGTCGGCGGGTCGACCGGCACCAACCTCTGGGGGGCCTTCGCGCTGATCGCGGAGCTGTTGGCGGCGGGGCGCTCCGGCAGCGTGGTGACGCTGCTCTGCGACGGCGGCGACCGCTACGCCACCACGTACTACGACGACCCCTGGGTGGTGGCCCAGGGCTTCCGGCTGGAGCCCGCGCGGGCGGTGCTGGAGAAGTTCGCGGCCACCGGGGTCTGGACCGGCTGAGCCTCCCGTTCGTCAATTTTTGTTGACAAACGCCCGCGGTGTCAATCAAAATTGACGGCATGAGTGAAGCGACAACGCTGGCGGCGGCCGCGGGCAGCCCCGACCCGACGGTCGGGCTGCGCGCGGTGCTCGCGCTGCGCAGGCTGCTGGAACGGCTGGAGGCCATCCAGGTCGCGAATGCCAGGGCGCAGGGCTGGTCCTGGCAGGCGATCGCCGACGCGCTCGAGGTCAGCAAACAGGCCGTCCACCAGAAGCACACGAGGAGACGCTGATGTTCGAACGGTTCGGCAGACAGGCGCGGGTCGCGATCGTGCTGGCGCAGGAGGACGCCCGCGAACTGCGCTCCCCGGTGATCGATGTGCAGCACGTGCTGCTCGGGCTGCTCGGCCACGCCGAGCCCGCGCTGCGCACGCTGCTCGCGGAGTCCGGGGTGACCAGGGACGCGGTGGCGGCGGCGCTGGCCGAGCGCGGCCGCGGCGAGCCGCTCGGCGAGGAGGACGCCGAGGCGCTGCGCTCGATCGGCATCGACCTGGACGCCGTGCGGGCCAGCCTCGAAGCCGGGTTCGGCGCCGACGCGCTGGCGCAGGCGGCGCCGGAGCCGCGCGGGCGGTTCGCCCGGTGGAGCGGCGGGCACATCCCGTTCACCAGGGACGCCAAGAAGACGCTGGAGCTGGCGCTGCGCGAGGCGCTCGCCCGCAAGGACCGCTCGATCGAGTCCGGGCATCTGCTGCTCGGCATCCTGCGCGGGGCCAACGAGGTCACCACCGAACTGCTCGGCGGCCCCGCCGCGCGGGACGCGCTGCGCCCCCGGATCCACGCGCTGCTCGACCGGGCCGCCTGAGCGCTCTCGCGTTGTGACCCCTGCGCGACACCCCGCCCGCCTAGCATGGCGGCATGCAGCTAGCGCTCCGGTTGATCATCAACGCGTTCGCCATCTGGCTGGCGGCCTACCTCGTCGGCGCGATCGAGGTGGTGAGCCCGGAGGACGAGATCGGCTGGAAGATCATCGTCCTGCTCGCCGTCGCCGCGGTCTTCACCCTGGTGAACGCCCTGGTCAAGCCGATCGTCCAGGTGCTGTCGCTGCCCCTGGTGATCGTCACGCTCGGGCTGTTCCTGCTGGTGGTGAATGCCCTCATGCTGATGCTGACCGCGGCCATCACCGAGGTCACCGACTACGGCCTCCGGGTGGACGGCTTCTGGGCCGCGCTGGTCGGCGCGCTCATCATCTCGATCGTCAACTGGGGGCTCGGGCTCCTGGTCGGCGACGACTGATCCCGGGCTCAGCCGAAGGCGAGCGCGGCGGCGGTCACCGCCGACCAGGCCAGCAGGGCGAGGCCGGAATCGCGCAGCGCCGGAATCAGTTCCGGCCCGCCGCGGCCGCCGCGCACCGGTGCGTTGGCGCGCAGCGCGAGCGGGACGGCGACCAGCGCCAGCAGCGCGAACGGCGTGCGCAGCGCGAGGGCGAGGGTCATTGCGAAGGGCAGCGCCAGCAGCACCGCGTGCAGCGTCCTGGTGCGCGGGTCGCCGAGCTTGACCGCGAGCGTGGTCTTGCCGGACTCGGTGTCGGTGGGGATGTCGCGCAGGTTGTTCGCGACCAGCACCGCGCTGGAGAAGGCGCCGACCGCGACCGCCGCGGCGAGCCCGGCCCAGTCCACCCGCTCGGCCTGCACGTACTGGGTGCCGAGCACGGCGAACAGACCGAAGAAGACGAAAACCGCGATCTCGCCGAAGCCGCTGTAGCCGTACGGGTTCCGCCCGCCGGTGTAGAACCAGGCGCCGGCCAGGCAGGCGGCGCCGAAGAGCAGCAGCCACCAGGCTGTGAGCAGCGCGAGCACCAGTCCCGCGAGCGCGGCGACCAGCAGGCTCGCGACGGCGGCGTTGCGCACCGCCTTCGGCTCGGCCAGCCGCTGGCCGACCAGCCGCACCGGGCCGACCCGGACGTCGTCGGTGCCGCGGATGCCGTCGGAGTAGTCGTTGGCGTAGTTCACCCCGACGATCAGGGCGACCGAGACCACAAGGGCCAGCAGTGCTTTCCACCACACCGCGGCGTCCAGCGCGGCGGCGGCGCCGGTACCGGCGAGCACAGGGGCGATCGCGTTGGGGAGGGTCCGCGGCCGGGCGCCTTCGAGCCATTGCGCTGCAGTTGCCATGCGCGCAGCCTAATCCGGCGCGGTGCGCGCCCGGGCTCAGGCGGGCTGTTCGGCGGCCGTCTTCAGCCTGGCCAGCCCCTTCTCGAAGTCCTTGCCGATGAACTTGTCCATCGGGACCACCCGGCCGACCAGCCCGAGGAAGCCGGTGCGCCTGCCGGTCATCCGCCAGGTCACCTCGGTGCCGCCCGCCACGCCCGCCAGCTCGAAGCGGACGTCGTTGGTGGCGGCGATCGGCTTGCGGAACTCCACCCGGACGCCGATCTCCTGCTCGGTGCTGGAGGTAATAGTCATGGTGCCGCTGCCCGCCTTGCGGTTACCGTTCCAGGAGTAGGAGGCGCCGACCCCGGACTCGGGGCCCGCGTACCGGCGGTTCAGCTCGGGGTCGATGTCCTCCCACGGCGACCAGTGCACCCACTGGTGGAAGTCGTCGATCAACCCGTGGACGCGCGCGGGCTCGGCGGCGATCACGGTGCGCCTGGCAACCTCGAAGTCGGCCATGGGCCGACTCTAAGCCGAGCACCGGAGCCGCGCGGGACGCGCGCCGCATCGGTCGCGTGAACCCTAGGATCGATCCCGGAATGGTGCCGGAGAGCAGTGGCCCGATCGGGCGCGTGGTGACTCCGCGCGGCGGTGCGTCTCCGCCGGTGGACGCGGGGGGTGTTTTCGTGCCGGGCGAGGACGGGTTCGCGGTGCTCGAGGTCGGGTTGCTCGGGCCGGTGGCGGTGCGCCGGGATGGCGCGCTGTGGCCGCTGCCTGGGGCGCGGGCCCGTGCGCTGCTGGCGGCGCTGGCGCTGCGGCCGGGGCGCAGCCGGGCCGCGGCGGGGTTGATCGAGGATGTGTGGGGCGCGGCTGCGCCGCGGGCGCCGATGAACGCGCTGCACACGCAGATCTCCCGGCTGCGCTCGGTGCTGCCCGGCGGCGCGGTGAGCGCGGGCCCGGCCGGGTACCGGCTGGAACTCGACGCCGACCAGGTCGACCTGACCCGCTGCGCGCGCCTCGTCGACCAGGCCCGCGCACAGTGCGGTTCCGGCGCCTACGCCGCCGCCCTCGCCACCGTGCTCGCCGCCCGCGCGCTCTGGCGCGGGGAACCCGGCGCCGACCTGCCACCCGGCCCGCTCGCCGACGAGCTGCGCGAGCGCGCCGCCGGTTACGCGGGCGAGCTCGACGGGCTGGAGATCACCGCCCGCGCGGGCACCGGCGACCCCGACGGCGCGCTCCGGCTCGCCGCGCACCGCGCCGCCGCGCTGGCGCTGGACGAACCCGCGCACGTCGAGCTGGTCCGGCTGCTCGCCGCCACCGGCCGCTCCGCCGCCGCGCTGGAGACCGTCGCCACCTTCCGCGACCGCCTCGCCGACCGCCTCGGCGCCGACCCCGGCCCCGAACTCACCGAGCTCAACACCGCCGTCCTGCGCGGCGAGCGGATCGCGCCGCTCGGCGACCACCTCCCGCCCGTCACCCCGCACCCGCGAGCGGTCGTCGGCCCGGCGTCGGCCGTCGAGATCGCGCCGGGGAACGCCGCCGCCGCTGTCCACCCGGCGCCGCCCGCCGGTCGCCACGGGACCGCTGCCGGACCCGCGCCCGGTGCGCCGGAGCGCGCGCCGTTTCTCGGCCTCGGCGTCCGCGCCGCACCCAACCCGCTACTCGGCCGCGACACCGACCTGACCGCACTCGAAGTGCTGCTGCGCAGCTCCCGGGTGACCACCGTGCTCGGCCCCGGCGGCACCGGCAAGACTCGCGTCGCTCACGAACTCGGCGCCCGCGAGGCAGGCGCGGTCGCCCTGGTCGAGCTGGCCTCCATCCGCGCCGCCGAACCGGAGATCGCGCGCGCCGAGATCGAGAGCGCGATCGCGGCGGTGCTCGGCGTCTCCGAGGCGCCGTTCGACAGCTCCACGCTGCGCACCGGCCCGGTGGAGCTGCGCCAGCGCCTCTTCGACGCCGTCTCGGCCCGGCCGACGCTCCTCGTCCTGGACAACTGCGAACACCTGATCGACGCCGTCGCCACGCTGGTCGCCGAGTTCATCGCGCACGTCCCCCGGCTCCGGGTGCTCACCACCAGCCGCGCCCCGCTGATGATCACCGCCGAGGCGGTCTACCCCCTTCCCCCGCTGCACATCGACCCCTCGGGCTCCCCGGCCACCGAGCTCTTCGCGGCGCGCGCCCGCGCGGTCCGGCCGTCGGTACGGATCGACCCGGCCGTCGTGGCGAGGCTCTGCCACACCCTCGACGGCCTGCCGCTCGCCATCGAGCTCGCCGCCGCCCGGGTGCGGACCATGAGCGTCGAGGAGATCGCCGACCGGCTGCACGACCGCTTCGCCCTGCTCCGCTCCGGCGACCGCAGCTCCCCGGCGCGGCACCGCACCCTGCACGCCGTCATCGACTGGAGCTGGAACCTGCTCGAGCCGGGCCAGCGGGTGGCGCTGCGCAGGCTCTGCCGCTTCCCGGCAGGCTTCACCCTGGCCGCGGCCGAGGTGGTGGCCGCGGGCGCCGAGGTCGGCGAGGTCGCCGCCGCGGTGGACGGGCTGGTGAACCAGTCCCTGCTCACCGTGCAGGACTCCGCGGCGGGGCTGCGCTACCGGATGCTGGAGACGGTCCGCGAGTACGGCGAGGAGCAGCTGGCCGCGAGCGGGGAGGGCGAGGAGATCATCACCCGCACCCTTGGCTGGGCCCGCGCCTGCTGCGAGGACCTGGGGGCGCGGGCCTACCGCGAGGACCAGCTGCAGCTCGGCGGCGAACTCGACGCCGAGCAGGACAACCTGCTCGCCGCGCTGCGCTGGGCCGCCGAGCGCGCCGACGGCGTCACCGTGTACACCGTGTTCCCCACGCTCGGCGTGCTCTGGATGATGCGCGGCGCGCACGGCGAGGTGATCGCCTGGTCCGAGCGGCTGCTGCACGTTCCGCTGCCCCCACCGGACGCGCCGCACCCGCCCGGCGACCTGCTGGTGATCGGCTCCGCGCTGCAGATCCTGCACGCCGCCTTCGGCGACCGCTCCGAGCTGCGCAGGCTGGCCCGGGTGCGGCTGCGCACCCGGCGGCTGCTCGCCGTGCGCACCGACCTCTCGGCGTCGGTGCTGCTCACGGCCCGGCTGCTGGTGAGCCCGCCGCGCGGCACCGGGATCCCGCGGCTGGTGGCCGCGGCGGTGCGCTCACCCGACCGGGACGCCAGGGTGAACGCGCTGATCCTGCGCGCGAATATCCGGGAGAACCTCGGCGACCTGCGCGGTTCGCTGCGGGACGCGGCGACGACGCTCACCCTGCTCCGCCCCGGCGACGGCTGGAGCCTGGCCTCGGCGCACCGGCACCTGGCGCAGCTGCACGGCCAGGCGGGCCGGTACGCCGAGGCCGTCGGGCACTACGAGCGCGGGATCGGGCTGCTGGAGCGGATCGGCGCCTACGACGAGCTGATCGAGGCGCGCACCGCGCTGGTCGGCGTGCTCATCGGCTGCGGCTCGCTTGACCGCGCCGCCGCCGAGCTGGAGCGCACCGTGCAACTCGCCGACCTCGACCCGGAGGCGCCGGACGGCACCGTCAGCGGGCTGCTCGGCGTGCTCTTCCAGGCGCAGGCGGAGCTGCTGATCGCGCGCGGCCGGATCGAGGACGGCATGCGCCGGTACCGGCGCGCGCTCGCCGTCTCCGGCTGGCCGGGCACCTCGCGGGGGCCGGGGGCGTGGGTGCTCATGCTGGTCGCGGCGACACTGGACGCCGAGGTGCTGTACGGCGACCCGGTCGCGGCCGGGAAGATCGCCCGCGAGCTGGCCGAGGCGGCGGGCCGGATCTTCGGCGCCTTCCAGGACGTCCCGCAGGTCGGCGCCATCGCCTGCGCGCTCGGCAGCAGGCTGATCGCCACCGGCGACGACCCGGAGACCGGGCTGCGGCTGCTGCTCGCCGCGCCCCGGCTGCCGGCCAGGCAGGACTTCCCGTCCATGCTCGTGCGCAGGCACCTGGAGCTCGCCGAGGCCAGGCTCGGCCCCGCGGCCGTCGCCGAGGCCGAGGCGGCACTCGGCCCCGCGCGCCGGATGCGGCTGCTGCACCGCGTGCTCGCGCTGATCGCCGGGACGACGACGGGGGCGCCCGGC
The DNA here is from genome assembly GCF_021183625.1 of Nocardia asteroides. Taxonomy (NCBI): domain Bacteria; kingdom Bacillati; phylum Actinomycetota; class Actinomycetes; order Mycobacteriales; family Nocardiaceae; genus Nocardia; species Nocardia asteroides. The sequence goes on along the minus strand of NZ_CP089214.1, from coordinate 3,316,776 downwards.
GAACCGGACGCCCCCGGCGGAACTCACGCGCGGCGCATGTAGGCCCGCACCGCGAGCGGCGCGAACACCGCGATCACCACCACGGCGCCGAGCAGCGAATACACCGTGCTGCTCCCGAAGCCGTTGCCGTTCATCAGGTCGCGGCAGGCGTTGACCATGTAGTAGACCGGGTTGGCGTGGTTGATCGCCTGCATCCAGCCGGGCATGGTGCTGGTCAGCGCGAACGCGCCGGACATGAAGGTCAGCGGGAACATGACCATCATCGAGATGCCCTGCACGCCGGCCGCGCTGCGCCCGGTGACCCCGACCAGCGCCCAGATCCAGCTCACCGCGAACGAGCAGAGCACGATCACCACCCCGGCCGCGACCACGCCGACCACCCCGCCCGCGGGCCGGTAGCCGATGGCGAGCCCGACCACGACGGTGAGCACGGTGGCGAGCGTGTAGCGCACCATGTCGGCGATCAGCGCGCCCGCGAGCGCGGCGATCCTGGCGATGGGCAGCGACTTGAAGCGGTCGAAGACGCCCTTGTCCATGTCCTCGCGCAGCTGGGTGCCGGTGACCACCGAGGTGAGCACGACGGTCTGCACCAGGATGCCGGGGATCAGGACCGGCAGGTAGTTCTGCACGCTGCCGCCGATCGCGCCGCCGAAGATGTAGGCGAACAGCGCGGTGAACAGGATCGGCTGGATGGTGACGTCGAACAGCTGCTCCGGCTTGTGCCTGATCTTGAGCAGCCCGCGGTAGGCCATGGTGAGCGAGGCCGAGACGGTGGCGGCCAGGCTCACGCTGTTGCTCGCCGGGCGCACCGCGGAGACCCGCTTCGGCGGGGCCGGGGAGACGAGGGTGTCGGTCATGCTGCGTCCTTTTCGGTCTCGGCCGCGTCCTCGGAGGGGCGGCCGGTGAGGGTGAGGAAGACCTCGTCCAGGCTCGGCTTGCTGACGTTGATCTCCGCGATGGCGATCCGCTCCGCGCGCAGCCGGATCAGCAGGTCGGTGGTGACATCGGCGTCGCGCAGCGGGGCGGTGATCCGGCCGGCCTCCGGGGTGACGGTGGCCTCGGCGTCGAGGAAGGTCGCGACCAGCTGCCGCGCCTCCGCCAGCCGGGACCGATCGGCGGGCACCAGGTGCAGCGAGGAGCCGCCGACCGATTCCTTGAGCTCGTCCGCGGTGCCGTCGGCGATCACCTTCCCGTGGTCGATCACGGCGATCCGGTCGGCGAGCTGGTCCGCCTCGTCCAGGTACTGGGTGGTGAGCACGACCGTGGCGCCCTCGCGGACCAGGCGGCGGATGGTGTCCCACATCTGCGCGCGGGTGCGCGGGTCGAGGCCGGTGGTCGGCTCGTCCAGGAAGAGCAGCGGCGGGGTCGCGATCAGGCTCGCGGCCAGGTCGAGGCGGCGGCGCATGCCGCCGGAGAAGGTTCTCAGCGGTTTGGTCGCGGCGTCGGTGAGGCCGAACTCCGCCAGCAGTTCGGTCGCCCTGCGCCTGGCGTCCCGGCGGCTCAGGCCGAGCAGGCGGGAGAAGACGATCAGGTTCTCGGTGGCGGAGAGGTCCTCGTCCACCGAGGCGTACTGGCCGGTGACGCCGATCAGCGAGCGGATCGCGGTCGGCTCCTCGGCCACGTCGTGGCCGAAGATCCTGGCCGCGCCGCCGTCGAGGGGGAGCAGGGTGGTGAGCATGCGGATCGTGGTGGTCTTGCCCGCGCCGTTGGGGCCGAGGACCGCGTACACGGAGCCCTCGGGGACGGCGAGGCTCACGCCGTCGACGGCGCGCTGGGTGCCGAACACCTTGACCAGATCGGTGGCTTCCACCGCGAGGGGTGCGGAATCTGTCATGTCGCAAGGGTGCGCGGGCGCCCTTGCACCGCCCGCACACCTCTTGCACCGCTCTTGCACGGCGCTGTGCTGGCAGTAAAATTACTTATTGTGTCTCGAGAGTTACCCAATTTGGCTATTATTGCGCCATGCCGTCAAAGAGTTCTCACCTGATTTCTCTCGCGGCAGATCAGCGGGGGCTCGTTACCAGCCGCCAGGCGGGTCGCGTGGCTTCGGCGACTCCGCAACAGCTCAAGCGCCTGGCCGACTCCGGAGTGCTGGAGCGGCTGCACCACGGCATCTACCGGCTCGCTCGCGTTCCACCCGACGACCACCTGGAGATGCGGGTGGCGTGGCTCGCCCTCGATCCGGGCACCGTGACCTGGGAGCGGGCGCGCCAGGAGGTGCCGACGGGGGTGGTGTCGCACCGCAGCGCGGCCCGCCTGCACCGCCTGGGAGATCTGGAGGCCGACGAGGTCGAACTGACCACCACCCGCCGGATTCGGCTATCCCTGCCCGACGTGGTGATTCATCGCGGCCCCCTCGTCCGCGACGACTGGCAGATCGTCGACGGCCTACCGGTGACCACGGCCCGACGCACGATCGGTGACCTCGCGGAGGATTCTCTGGACTCCGGACATCTGGCCTCGGTCGTACGGGACGCGCTCACCGGCAGCATGCTCACGATCGACCAGGCCGTGGAGGCTCTGGCCCCGCACGCCTTCCGCTACGGGCACCGGGCCCTCGACGGCGCGGGTTTCCTCGACGCACTCATCGCGGAAGCCGGCGTCCCGCTCAACACCCTCGCTCTCGCCGACATCGCGAGACGTCTCGAGTCCTGAGAAGCACGGTCCGACAGCAAGGAGCACCCCTTGATGGCGTCCTCGTCACGCCTTCCCTCCGCGGTTCGAACGAGCCTGACCGATCGGCTGAAGTCTTTCGCGAGAGCGCATGACCAGCCGTACCCGGCCGTGCTGCGCCGCTTCGTCATGGCCCGCTTTCTGGCACGGATCTTCGACGCCGACCCCGACGGCTGGATTCTGAAGGGCGGCGTCAGCATGATGGTGCGTCTGCCGGAGGCGCGGCACAGCAAGGACATCGACATCGTGGCCGCCACTGCGATACCGGAGGCGGTGGCGGAGCTGCGCCGCATCGGACGGGACCACGACATCGACCACTTCGTCTTCGAAGTCGGTCCCGCGACGGAACTGAGTAACGGCAAAGGCGCCGAGGTCCGGGTCGGGGCTCTGCTCGGCACCACCGAACTCGACGCCTTCTCGATCGACCTCGTCGCCGGGACCCGCGAACTGGTCGGGCCGGTGGAGCGCCACCCCCTTCCCCGGCTGGTGGACAGCGAGGACTTTCCTCGGGAAGCTACCGCTAAGCTCTACCCGCTCGCGGACCAGATCGCGGACAAGATCTGCGCGATGTACGAACGACACGGCTCGGCCGGGACCGAATCGGGACGCTACCGCGACCTGATCGACCTCCTGCTGATCAGCGATTTCCTCGCCATAGACCTCGTGCAAACCACCGCCGCGCTCGAACGTGAGCGCGAGTTCCGCGGTATCCCCTCCCTACCGCGCGAACTCGAAAGCCCCGGTCCCACCTGGCCGAAGAATTGGCCGAAGAACGCGCGCCGGAGCCCGCTCGCCGAGGCGCATCACGACCTCGATACAGCGCTCGCCGCCGCGGGCCGCTGCTACAACCACATCCTCGGCGCACTGCCCTCCGCCGATGTCACCTCGACCTGGAACCCCGAACGAGAGACCTGGGCAAACTGACAGCCCGAGCTCACCGGGAGCTGTGCGCCAGGAGGTGGTCGCGGAGGGCGGCGCGGTCCGGTTTGCCCGGACCTCGCAGTGGGAGTTCGTCGAGGACGGCGAGTTCGCGGGGGGCGGCGATGGCGTCGAGTTCGGCGGTGACGTGGGCGCGGAGCTCGTCCAGGCTCGGGGGCTCGGCGCCTGGCACCGGGACGATGACGGCGGCTACCCGCTGACCCAGACGGTCGTCGGGCAACCCGAGCACGACGCACTCGGCGACGGCGGGATGCGTCCCGAGCACCGCTTCGACGACCTGCGGGAGAACCAGCAACCCCCCGGTGCTGATCCCCTCGTCCAACCGGCCGGTCACCCGGAGCACCCCGTCCTCGAGGACACCGGCGTCGTCGGTGCGGAACCATCCGGGCTCGGCGAAGGCGGGGTGCTCCGGGTGGTTGCGGTACCCGATGGCGACGGTGGCCCCGCCGAGCAGCACCCGCCCGTCCTCGATCCGCAACCTGACCCCGTCGAGCGGGATCCCGTCGTAGACGCACCCCCCGCAGGTCTCACTCATCCCGTAGGTGCGGACGACGCGAATCCCGGCGGCCTGCGCCCGCTCCAGCACCCGGGCCGGCGTCGCCGCGCCGCCGACGAGCACCGCGTCCAGCCCGGCCAGCGCGGCCGCCGCGACGGGCGATTCCAGCGCCTTGATCAGCTGGGTGGGCACGAGCGAGGTGTACCGCCGCTCCCCGCCCATGGCCCGGATCGCCCCGGCCAGCGCCTCCGGCAGGAATCCGCCGCCGACGTCGAGCACGACCGGCTCGGTCCCCGCCTGGATACTGCGCAGCAACACCTGGACGCCCGCGATGTGGTGCGTCGGCAGCGCCAGCAACCACTGCCCCGGCCCGCCGAGCCGCTCGTGCGTCGCGCTCGCGCTCGCCCGCAGCGCGGCGGAGCCGAGCATGGCGCCCTTGGGCACCCCGGTCGTGCCGGAGGTGGTGACGACCAGCGCCACGTCCTCGTCGATCGGCTCGCCGGGGGCGAGCGCGTCACCGAGCCTGCGCGCCTCGCGCCGGTCGCTGTTCGGCACCGGGAGCCATGCCGGGCCGGTGCCCTCGAGCGCGTCGCGCAGGTGCGGGAGCACGTCGCCGACGCCGGACCCGGTCGGCATCGGCAGGATCCGAAGGGGCTTGCTCACGAGAGCGATCGTGTCATGTCCGCGTGCGTGCACACGGAACGGGTGGTCCGGCAACCCGCGCGGCGCGCCCGGGAGCGGGCCGACAACGGCTCAGGTACGACAGGCATCGAAACCGCGATTCTCTCGTCCGACGGAACGCGGCGAGATGGCTCCCGGACGTCGGCGGTCGGGTCTCGCCCGAGTCGTTATCGTCCCTTTCGGTTTGCTTGCTGGCAACTCGAAGGTGGCGAGCTCAGCGCGAATCGCGGCGCAGCGGGTGCTCGGCGGGGATCTCGACCAGCACGATCGGCACCCCGTCCGGGTCGGCGATCCACATCTCCAGCAACCCCCACGGCTCCCGCTTCGGCTCCCGGTCGACGCGCACCCCCGCCCGCGCGAGTTCGGCGGCGGCAGCCGCGATATCGCGCACCTGCAGCCAGATCGCGCCGCCGAAGTGCGAGGGCTCGCCGGAGCCGCCGTGCGCGGCGACTTCGATCGAGGACTGCCCCGCGAAGAGGACCGTGCCGCCCGGATACTCCCTGGCGATCGCGAGCCCGAGCGCGTCCCGGTAGAAGGCCAGCGTCGCCTCGTAGTCGCCGGGGCGCAGGATGATCCGGCTGCTCAGGATGTCCATCAGAAGTACCAGGGGTAGGGGGACCAGTCCGGCGCGCGCTTCTCCAGGAAGGAGTCCCGCCCCTCGACCGCCTCGTCGGTCATGTACGCCAGCCTGGTCGCCTCGCCCGCGAAGAGCTGCTGGCCGACCAGCCCGTCGTCGGCCAGGTTGAAGGCGTACTTGAGCATGCGCTGCGCCTGCGGCGACTTGCCGAGGATGTCGGCGGTCCACTCCAGCGCGACGTTCTCCAGCTCGGCGTGGTCGACCACCTCGTTGACCGCGCCCATCCGGTGCATCTCCTCGGCGGTGTACGGGCGGCCGCGGAAGAAGATCTCCCTGGCGAACTTCTGCCCGACCATCTTGGCCAGGTAGGCGCTGCCGTAGCCGCCGTCGAAGCTGCCGACGTCGGCGTCGGTCTGCTTGAACTTCCCGTGCTCCCGGCTGGCCAGGGTGAGGTCGCAGACCACGTGCAGGCTGTGCCCGCCGCCCGCGGCCCAGCCGTTCACCAGCGCGATCACCACCTTCGGCATGAACCGGATGAGCCGCTGCACCTCCAGGATGTGCAGCCGCCCGGCGCGCGCCGGGTCGACCGTTTCCGCGGTCTCGCCGTCCGCGTACTGGTAGCCGCTGCGGCCGCGGATGCGCTGGTCGCCGCCGGAGCAGAAGGCCCAGCCGCCGTCCCTCGGGCTCGGGCCGTTGCCGGTGAGCAGCACCGCGCCGACGTCGGAGGTCATTCTGGCGTGGTCGAGCGCCCGGTGCAGCTCGTCCACCGTGTGCGGGCGGAAGGCGTTGCGCACCTCCGGCCGGTCGAACGCCACCCGCACCGTGCCCTGCGACAGGTGCCGGTGGTAGGTGATGTCGGTCAGGTTCTCGAAGCCGGGTACCGGGCGCCACAACGCGGGATCGAAGGTCACCCCGCGATTATCGGCGCTCGGCGAAACAGCGCGGGAGCGCCCCCGTTCGGACGGTGTACAACACCCGGATAGCGTGCAGGGATGAGCGAGAAAATAGAACCGGTTATCGACCTGAGCGCGATCGACCCGGAGCGGTACGAGCAGCACGCCCGGTTCTTCCCGAAGGTGTCGCGGGAGCCGATCGGCCCGAGCTTCGGGCCGTTCGTCGACGCGCTGCGCCGGGTGCAGGATCTCGCGGTGAGCGTCGACGCGCCGGACGGGGTCTACGCCGAGGCCGCGGCGCTCGCCGAGCGGCTGGCCGCGCTGCTGGAGCCGCACCGGGCGCCGGAGCTGCAGGGCCCGGCGGGGCGCGCGGTGGAGCTGCCCGGCCGCGGCAGCCTGCTGCTGCTCCCGTGGCAGACGGCCGAGGCCGGGCCGGACGGGGTCGCGATGACCGGCGTTTTCCGCCGCTTCCATCTCGGCGGCAACGGCGCCGCGCACGGCGGGGTGCTCCCGCTGCTCTTCGACGAGCTCTTCGGCTCGGTGCTGCACTACGCGGGCAGGCCGATCAGCCGAACCGGCTACCTGCACGTGAACTACCGCAAGGTAACCCCGCTGGAGCGGACGCTGGCCGTTCGCGGACGGGTCGATCGGGTCGAAGGACGGAAGACCTTCGTCACCGCGGAGCTCCGCGATGATCAGGGCGAATTGCTCGCGGATGCCGAAGGATTGATGATTCAACTGCTGCCGGGGCAGCCGTAGCCGGGTGGATGCGGGCGGCGGTGCGTATAGTGGCGCGTGCTCGTACAACGAACCGATTCCGGAGGAACCTGAAAGTGGTTGCAGCACTGTCTGAATCCCTGCTCGACGATGCCAAGCGGCCGGCCTTCCTTGCCGACGCTGTCGAGGTCCTGGATGCCGAGGTCTCGGACAAGGGTGGTGCGTCCGGCCTCGCTGTGAAGGGTGGCTACGCGGCGGTCAAGAAGATCGGCCCGTCCATCGTCCCCGACGCCCTGGAGTCCCTGGCTCCGCGCCTGGTCGCCCAGCTGGAGCCGTACTGGCAGGAATACACCGCGTCCGGCAGCACCGGCAGCTTCGCCGATCTGCTGGTCGCCAAGTCCGACGAGGTCGCCGAGGCGCTGCTCGCGGTGACCGACGAGCGGGCGAAGGCCTCGACCCGCCCCGCGCTGCAGAAGGTGTACTCCTCGCTGCGCTCCTCGGCCAAGAAGAACGTGGTCGAGGCGCTGCCGCGGGTGGGCGCGCTGGTCCAGCGGCACGCGACGGCCTGACCCGTGTCTCGCGCCGCCGCCGCTGTCGCCGGCGGCGCGAGCGTCGCCCGGCTGTGAGCAGGGCGACGCGGCGGCACCGGCCCGAGTCTGGAAGTCTGGAGACGTGAATCCGTCAACAGCGCAGGCTCAGGTCGTCGTCGACGAACTGGTGCGCGGCGGGGTGCTGGACGTGGTCCTGTGCCCCGGCTCCCGCAATGCCCCGCTGGCCTTCGCACTGCAGGCCGCGGATGCGGCGGGGCGGCTCCGGCTGCACATGCGCATCGATGAGCGCACCGCGGGATTCCTCGCGATCGGGCTCACCCTGTCCGGCCGCGCCCCGGTGCCGGTGGTGATGACGTCCGGCACCGCCGTGGCCAATCTGGGCCCCGCCGTGCTGGAGGCCAACTACGCCAGGGTGCCGCTGGTGGTGCTCAGCGCCAACCGGCCCTACGAGATGCTCGGCACCGGCGCCAACCAGACGGTCGAGCAGCTCGGGCTCTTCGGCAGCCAGGTGCGCGCCACCATCAGCCTCGGGCTCGCGGAAGAAGAGTCCGATCCTCTCGGCGGAGCCGAGCGAGGGCGCAGCTACCCGCGGCAGAACAGCGTCTGGCGCTCGGCGGTCTGCCGGGTGCTCGCCGCCGCCCGCGGCACCCGCTCCGGCAATGCCGGGCCGGTGCACTTCGACATCCCGCTGCGCGAGCCGCTGGTCCCCGACCCGGACGCGCCCGCGATCCCCGGCCGCGCGGGCGATGCCCCGTGGACCCGCACCCAGAACGCCACGCTCGACGTCCCGCTCGCCATCGACCTCACCGCGGACACCGTGGTGATCTCCGGCCACGGCGCCGGGCTACGGCCCGAGCTCGCCGCGCTACCGACCGTCGCCGAGCCGACCGCGCCGCTGCACGGCCCCGCCCTGCACCCGCTGGCGCTGCCGCTGCTCCGGCCGAAGCAGGCGATCATCACCGGCCGCCCGACCCTGCACCGCCCGGTCGCCAAGCTGCTCGCCGACCCCGAGGTCACCGTCTACGCGCTGACCACCGGCCCGCGCTGGCCGGACGTCTCCGGCAATGTCGTCGGCACCGGGACCAGGGCCGTCGTCTCCGGCGTTCCGGACCCGGGATGGCTCTCCCGCTGCCACGACCTCGACGTGCGCGCGCACCATGCCGTCCGGGACGAACTCGCCAGGCACCCCAAGCCGACCGGGCTGCACGTCGCCGCCGTGGTCGCCGACGCGCTGCGCGATGGCGACCAGCTGCTGCTCGGCGCCTCCAACCCGGTGCGCGACACCGCGCTGGTCTCCGCGCCGCGGCCGGGCATCACCGTGGTCTCGAACCGCGGCGTGGCCGGTATCGACGGCACCGTCTCCACCGCGCTCGGCGCCGCCATGCGGCACGACGGCCGCACCTTCGCCCTGATCGGCGACCTGACCTTCCTGCACGACGCCGCCGGGCTGCTCATCGGCCGCGGTGAGCCGCGCCCGGACGACCTCACCATCGTGGTCGCCAACGACGACGGCGGCGGCATCTTCGAGCTGCTCGAACAGGGCGACCCGCAGTACGCCGGGGTCTTCGAGCGGGTCTTCGGCACCCCGCACGGCATGGATCTGGCCGCGCTCTGCGCGGCCTACCGCATCCCGCACCGGCAGGTGGACACCGCCGAGCTGGCGGCGGCGCTCACCGGCCACGCGCACGGGGTGCGGGTGCTCGAGGTCGCGACCGAGCGCTCCGGGCTGCGCGAGCTGCACGCCTCGGTGCGCGCCGCCATCGGCTGAGCGCTACTCCCGCTCGTCGTCGAGCGGGACCTCGATGCGCTGCTCCACCACGTCGGCGGGGTCGGCGCTCCACAGGTCGCCCGGCACCTCCGGCGGCGGCGCGTCGTCGTCCGGGGCGACCGGGCGGGACTGGTCGGCCAGATCGGCCTGATCGGCCTCGGACACCTCGAACGTGGCGGGCGTGCTGCGATCTACCATCGTGCGCTCCTCTTCCTCGGGGGTTTCCGTCCGCACCAGGCATACCCACGGCGCGGCGATGAATTCCGCGGGCCGGCTCCGTCGGTATCGGGGAGAGCCCGTTCCGAGAACAGGAGATCCGCCGTGACCACTGCCGCCCCCACCTTCGATTTCGCCGTCGCCGCCGACCGGATGGCCGCCCTGGTCGCCGGGATCGGCGACGACCAGCTCACCGGCCCGACCCCGTGCCCCGGTGTTCCGGTGGCCGCCCTGCTCGGGCACGTCGCCGGGCTCACCGAGGCATTCCGGCAGGCCGCGGTCAAGGAGGCCGGTGGTTCGCAGCCGCCCGAGGTGGCCGCGAGCGAGCTGCCCGCTGACTGGCGCACGCTCATCCCGGCGCGGTTGAACGCGCTGGTCAGTGCCTGGCGCGAGCCGGCGGCGTGGGCAGGGGAGACCGAGGCGGGCGGGGTCACCGCGCCCGCGCCGGCCATGGCGGCGGTGGCGCTGGACGAGCTCGTCATCCACGGGTGGGACCTGGCCCGCGCCACCGGGCTGCCCTTCGACGTGACGCCGGGTGAGCTGGAGGTGCTGGAGGAGTTCCTCGCCGAGGTGCCCGCGGAGGGGACGCCGGGGCTCTTCGGCCCGGTCCAGCCGGTCGCTGGGGACGCCTCCCGCCTGGACCGGGTGCTGGCCCGCACGGGTCGCAGGGCCGACTGGGCCGCCTGAGGCGCAGGCCCGGGTCGCGCCTACTCCGCCGCGGCTCGGGTCGACGCGACGAACCGGCCCGCTGCGACCGCGTCCATGGCCGCTTCGGCGGCGCGCACCGCGGCGGCATCGTCGAGCGGATCGCCGCTGATCAACAGCCGGTAGTAGAGCGGAGCCGAGACCGCGGAGAGTACCGCCCGCGGATCGGTGCCGACCGGCGCCTCCCCGCGCGCGATCCCGTCGGTGACACACGGCGCCCACTCCGCCAGCCGCACGTCGTAGAAGCGCCGCAGCGCAACCTCGGTCGCGGGGTCGGCCGTCCCGGCCGCGATCACCGCGCGGAACAGCCGTCCCTGCCTGGCGTCGGTGAGCGTGCCGAGCACCAGCCGGGCATTGGCAAGCAGATCCCCGCGCAGGGTGCCGGTGTCGGCGCGCGGCACCGACTCCTCCGCCATCGCCACCAGCAGGTCGGTCACCAGCCCGGCGGGCGTGCCCCAGCGCCGGTACACGGTGGTCTTGCCGACCTCGGCCAGCGCGGCCACCTCGGTGAGATCCAGCGCGCCGAGGCCGCGCTGTGCCAGCAGGTCGCCCGCGGCCCGCAGCACCGCCGCGCGCACCCGGGCGGTGCGCCCGCCGGGCCGGACCGACCCCGGGTCCGAAGTCATAACGGGTCTCCAGTTCCATTTGTAGCCGCTCGGGCGTACCGTCGGACGAGTTAACGGAACTATAGACCCTTTAGGAGTGGTCATGGAGTATCGGCGATCCGGTGCCTCCGGTCTCGTCCTGCCCGTGCTCGGATTCGGCGCGGGCACCTTCGGCGGCCGCGGCGAACTCTTCGGCGCCTGGGGCGACACCGACGTGGCCGCCGCCCGGCGGCTGGTCGACATCTGCCTGGAGGCGGGCGTCACCCTCTTCGACACCGCCGACGTCTACTCCGACGGCGCCTCGGAGGAGGTGCTCGGCGCGGCGCTGCGCGGCCGCCGCGACCGGGTGCTGATCAGCACCAAGGCCGGGCTGCCGACCGGCCCCGGCCCCGACGAGGCCGGCACCGGCCGCGCCCGGCTGGTGCGCGCGGTGGAGGCGGCGCTGCGCCGGCTCGGCACCGAGCACATCGACCTGTTCCAGTTGCACGCCTTCGATGCGCGCACCCCGGTCGAGGAGACGCTGAGCGCGCTCGACGACCTGGTGCACGCGGGCAAGCTCCGCTATATCGGCGCCTCCAACTTCGCCGGGTGGCAGCTCATGAAGTCGCTCGCCGCCGCCGACCGGAACGGGCTCACCAGGTACGTCGCGCACCAGGTCTACTACTCGCTGGTCGGCCGGGACTACGAGTGGGAGCTCATGCCGCTCGGCCACGACCAGGGCGTCGGCGCGCTGGTCTGGTCACCGCTGGGGTGGGGGCGGCTGACCGGGCACATCCGCCGCGGCGCCGCGCTGCCGCCGGGCAGCAGGCTGCACCGAACCGCCGCCGCGGGCCCGCCGGTGGACGACGAGCGGCTGTACCGGGTGGTCGACGTGCTGGACGAGCTCGCCGCCGAGACCGGCCACGCCGTGCCGCAGCTCGCCCTGGCCTGGCTGCGCACCCGGCCGACCGTGACCAGCGTGATCGTCGGCGCGCGGAACGAGGAGCAGCTGCGGCAGAATCTCGGCGCGCTCGAGGTCGCGCTGACGCCGGAGCAGCTGGCCCGGCTGGACGCCGCCAGCGCGACCACCCCGCCCTATCCGCGCTACCCCTACCACCGGCTGCCGGACTTCGCCCGGCTCGACCCGCCGCTGGCCGCCGCTCAGTAGACGTCCCGGACGTAGCGCTTCTCCGCGACGAGCTGCTTGCGGAAGGCGCGGGCGCCGTCGTCGTCGAGCTTGCCGTGCACCCTGGCGATGGTGAGCAGCGCCTCGTCGACGTCGGTCGCCATCCTGGCCGCGTCCCCGCAGACGTAGAAGTACGCGCCGTCGCGCAGCCAGGACCACAGCTCGGCGCCGTGCTCGATCATCCGGTGCTGCACGTAGACGCGCTCCCGCTGGTCCCGGGAGAAGGCCAGGTCGAGCCGGGTGAGGAAGCCGGAGCGGAACATGTCCTCCAGCTCGGCGCGGTAGTAGAAGTGCTGCGCGGCGTGCTGGTCGCCGAAGAAGAGCCAGTTGCGGCCGGGGGCGCCGAGCGCGCGGCGCTCGTGCAGGAAGCCGCGGAAGGGGGCGATGCCGGTGCCGGGGCCGACCATGATCATCGGGGCGGTGCGGTCCAGCGGCGGGCGGAAGTGCGGCGCGCGCTGCAGGAAGATCGGGACCTCGGTGCCTGCCCGGTCGGCGAGGAAGGTGGAGCAGACGCCGCCGCGCTCGGCGTAGCGGACGACGCCGACGGTGAGCTCCACCTCGTGCGGGCTCACCCGCGGGCTGGAGGAGATCGAGTACTGGCGCGGTTGCAGCTTCTTCAGCGCGCCGAGCCACTCCACCAGGTCGGCGCGGACCGGGAAGTCGCGCAGCACGTCGACCGCCTGCTTGTCCCAGAGGTAGCTGTCGAGTTCGTTGCGGTTGTCCCGGCGCAGCAGCTTCGCCAGCTGGTTGTTGCCGGGATGGTGCTCGGCGACGAAGGTGAGCAGGTCGTTGCTGACCCTGGTGATGTCGTAGCGGGTGGCGAGCGCCTCGGCCAGCGGGAGGTCGGCGCCGTCCACCTCGACCGGGCGGGCGCCGTCGAGGCCGGTGGCGGCGAGCCACTCGGCGACCAGCGCGTCGCCGTTGCGCGGCCAGATGCCGAGCGCGTCGCCCGCCTCGTAGCGGACGTCGAGGTCGCGCAGGTCGAAGCCGAAGCGGCGGACCTCCTTGGCGCTGCCCGCGGAGAGCACCTCGTTGCGCACCAGGGGCGCGCGGACCGGCGCGTTGCGGGTGAACCGCGCGGCGCGCTTCGTCGCCGGGCGCACCGCCGTCGCGATCCCGCCCCCGGCCGGGCTGGAGGCACCCCCCGCTCCGGCGCGCATGCTGCCCGGGCCACCACCCGCGCCGAGCAGGATGCCGCCCCTGTTCAGCGGTGCGCCGCCGGCGTTGGCCGGTACCCCGCCCGTGCTGACCGGGCGGCCGTCGGCGCCGCCGGGAAACCCGCCGGGGCCGACCGGCACACCGCCGGTGCCCGCGGGGCCGCCGTTCGCGCCCGAGGGGCCGCCGTCAGCGCCCGAGGGGCCGCGACCAGCGCTATCGCCCGCGGGCCCGGCATCGGGACCACCCGACCCGAGCGCCGCGAGCACCGCGTCCAACCAGGCATCCGCCGCCTCGTCGTACTCCGGCTCACTGTCCACCCTGGTCAGCAACCGCTGCGCGCCGCGGGCGGCGAAGGTCTCGTCCAGCTTGCGGCCGTGCCCGCAGAAGTCGTCGTAGGAGGAGTCGCCGAGCGCGAAGACGGCGTACCGCATGCCGCTGAACCGCCCGGGATGCTCGGCCAGCCGCTCCCTGAAGTCGCGGCCGTTGTCCGGCGGCCCGCCGTCGCCGAAGGTGCTGCTCACCACCAGCACGTCGCCGCCGAGCTCGGCCGGGTCGCAGGCGTCCATGTCGCGCAGCCGGGGGCTGAACCCGGCCGCGGTGAGCCGCCCGGCTGCGCTCGCCGCCAGCTCCTCGGCGGTGCCGGTCTGCGAGGCCCAGAGCACCGTCACCGCGCGCTCCGGCGCCGCGTCGGCGGCCTCGCCCGCCCGCGAGTACATCCCGGCAAGCAACCCGTCGATCCAGATCCGGCTGCCCGGCGAGATCGGCGCGGTCACCGGGAGCACCGGCTGCCCGGTCACCGGGAGCGACTGCAGCGCGGCGAGGTAGCCGGAGAGGTAGATCCGCTCCGCCTCGCTCAGCGTCGGCGCGGTGCCGTCCAGCCCGAGCGCCGCGGCCAGCGGGTGCGCCGCGGGGGCGGGCTGCGGCGCGGGCCGGGGTGCGGCGGGCACCCGGCGCAGCGCCACCGCGCAGGCCTTGAACTCCGGTTGCAAGGAGACCGGGTCGACCGCGTCGTTGGTGACGGCGTTGATGGTCAGGTACTCGCCGTGTTCGTCGTTCCAGTGGAACGGCGCGAAGCAGTCACCGGGCCGCACCCGATCCGAGATCCGGGCGGGCAGCACCGCCCGGCCCCGGCGCGAGGTGATCTCGATCCCGTCGCCCGGCCGGATCTCGAGCCGCTCCGCGTCGGCCGGGCAGATCTCCAGGAACGGCTCCCCGGTGAGCTTGGTGAGCTTGCCGATCCGCCCGGTCTTGGTCATGGTGTGCCACTGGTGCTGGAGCCTGCCGGTGTTGAGCAGGAACGGGTGGTCGTCGTCCGGCATCTCCCGCGGCGGCAGGTGCGGCCGCGCGAGGAAGACCGCGCGCCTGCTCGGCGTGGCGAAGGCCAACCGCGGGGTGCTGCCGTCCGCGGCGGTGAACAGCGTCTGGCTGACCCCGTCGTTGACGTAGCGGATCGGGTTGCGCGGCCGCTCCGGGTCGGGGCACGGCCACTGCATCGGCCCGTCGAGCAGCGCCGCGTGGCTCATGCCGCGCAGGTCGTAGCCGGTGGCCGGGTTGGCGAAGCGGGTGATCTCGGCGAAGACCTCGGCCGCCGTCTCGAACTCGAAGCCGGGGAAGCCCATGGCCCGCGCGACCTGCGCGATCAGCAGCCAGTCCGGCCTGGCGTCGCCGCGCGGCGGCACCGCCTGCCGGAGCAGCGTCACCGTGCGCTCGGAGTTCACCATGGTGGCCTCCGCCTCGGCCCAGAGCGTGGCGGGCAGCACGATGTCGGCGTAGGTGTTGGTCGCCGTCGCGGCGTAGGCGTCCTGGGTGATCACCAGGTCCGCGGCCTCCAGCCCGGCGATCACCGTGGTCCGGTTCGCCACCGTCGCCACCGGGTTGGTGCAGATGATCCAGGCCGCCCTGATCCGCCCCGCGCTCATCTCCCGGAACATCTCGATGGTGCCCGGCCCGGCCTCGTCCCGGATGGTGCCCGGCGGCAGCTCCCACGCCGTCTCCACGAAGGCGCGGTCGGCGGGGGAGAGCAGGCTGCGCTGGCCGGGCAGCCCCGGCCCCATGTACCCCATCTCCCGCCCGCCCATGGCGTTCGGCTGGCCGGTGAGCGAGAACGGCCCGCTGCCCGGACGGCAGATGGCCCCGGTGGCGAGATGCAGGTTGACCACCGCGTTGGTGTTCCAGGTGCCGTGCGTGGACTGGTTCAGCCCCATCGTCCACAGCGACATCCACTCGCCCGCGTCGGCGATCATCCGCGCCGCGGTACGGATGTCCGGCTCGGCCAGCCCGGTGAGCTCGGCGACCCGCTCCGGCGGGTACTCGGCCAGGAACTCCGGCATGGCGTCCCAGCCCTCGGTGTGTGCGGCGATGAACTCGGCGTCGATCGCGCCGTCGGCGACGAGCAGGTGCAGCAGGCCGTTCAGCAGCGCCAGGTCGGTGCCGGGCGCGATCTGCAGGAAGAGGTCGGCGCGGTCCGCGGTCTCGGTGCGGCGCGGGTCGACCACGATCAGCTTGGCCCCGGCCTTGAGCCGGTCCGCCATCCGCAGGTGCACGATCGGGTGGCAGTCGGCGGTATTGGCGCCGATCACGAAGAACAGGTCGGCGGCGTCGATGTCGTCGTAGGAGCCGGGCGGGCCGTCCGACCCGAGCGACTGCTTGTAGCCGGTGCCCGCGCTGGCCATGCAGAGCCGCGAGTTGGCCTCGATGTGCACCGTGCGCAGGTACCCCTTGGCCAGCTTGGTGGCCAGGTACTGCGCCTCCAGCGACATCTGCCCGGAGACGTACAGCGCGACGGCGTCCGGCCCGTGCTCGTCCAGGATCGCCCTCAGCCGGGCCGCGGCCTCGGCGACGGCGTCGTCCACCGGAACCGGCTCCGGCTCGCGGTCCCGCGCCGGACGCCGCAGCGCGGTGCTCATCCGCCCGTCCGTGCGCATGAGCTCGGCGTGCGTCGCGCCCTTGGTGCAGAGCCTGCCCGCGTTCGCCGGGTGCAGCTTGTCGCCCGCGACCTTCGCGATCACCGGCACGCCGCGCTCGACCCCGGTCGCCACGGTGATGCCGCAGCCGACACCGCAGTACGAGCACTGTGTGCGCACCGTATCCGCTTCCCGCATGGAGTCCATGGTGCTGCGGCGCGGTTGCGCGGTTTTTACCCGACGTTATCGACAGGTGACATTCCGCCTCACCGGCGGAAATTCTTCCGGTGAGCTGTGGCGGGAATCACGAAAGCGCAGGTCAGCCGAGCTTGAAACCCCGGTGCAGGGCGACTACGCCGCCGGTCAGGTTGCGCCACTTCACCGTGGACCAGCCCGCCTCGGTGATCCGCCGCGCCAGCTGGCGCTGCGCGGGCCAGGCCCGGATGGACTCGGCCAGGTAGACGTAGGCGTCCGGGTTGCTGCTCACCGCGCGCGCCACCCGGGGCAGCGCCTTCATCAGGTACTCCATGTAGACCGTGCGGAACGGCCCGAGCACCGGCGTGGAGAACTCGCAGATCACCAGCCGCCCGCCGGGCTTGGTGACGCGCAGCATCTCGCGCATGGCGAGGTCGATGTCGGCGACGTTGCGCAGCCCGAAGGAGATGGTGACGGCGTCGAAGGAATCGTCGGCGAAGGGCAGCGCCATGGCGTCGCCCGCGACCATCGGCACCTGCCTGCCGCGCCCCGCGGCCAGCATGCCCTGCGAGAAGTCGGCGGCGACGCACCAGGCGCCGGAGCGGCGCAGCTCCACCGTGGAGACGCCGGTGCCTGCGGCCAGGTCGAGCACCCGCTCGCCGGGGCGCGGATCGAGCGCGCGCCTGGTCGCCCAGCGCCAGTACCGGTCCTGCCCGCCGGAGATCACGGTATTGGTGAGGTCGTACCGCTTCGCGACCCCGTCGAACATCGACGCGACCTCGTCCGGCCGCTTCTCCAGCGAGGCCCGGATCGTCTCGCGCTGTCCTGTTTTCGCCACACCGCGACCCTATCCGGTCACGGGTGTTTCACCCTTCAGGCCGTGTGTGATGTGCGTTCCGTCCAGCCGGTGACCGCGGCGTAGTGCCCCATGAGCTCGTCGCAGATCGCGGGCCAGGTGCGGTGCAGCACCGACTTGCGGGCCGCGACGGCGTATCTGGCGCGCAGCGCCGGATCGCGCAGCGCCTCGACCGCGCTCGGCAGCAGCTCCTCGAACCGCTCCACCGGGAGCAGGTAGCCGTTGCGGCAGTGCGCGACGAGGTCGCGCGGGCCGCCCGCGTCCGGCCCGATCACCGGTACGCCCGCGGCCAGTGCCTCCTGCACGCCCTGGCAGAAGGTCTCGTGCTCGCCCGGGTGCACCATGACGTCCAGGCTCGCGTACGCCGCGGCCAGCTCCAGCCCGCCCAGCTCGCCGGTGAAGACCGCGCCGGGCAGCAGCTGTTCGAGCCGGGCGCGCTCCGGGCCGTCGCCGACGATCACCAGCCGCACGCCGGGATCGCGGGCGAGCGCGGCCAGCCGGTCCACGTGCTTCTCCGGCGCCAGCCTGCCGACGAAGCCGACCAGCATCCGTTCGGTGCCGCCGAGCCAGCGTTCGCGCAGCTCCCGGCTGCGCCGCGAGGGCGCGAAGCGGGCGATGTCGACGCCTCGGCCCCAGCGGTGCACCCGGGGGATGCCGTGTGCGGCCAGATCGGCGGCGGCCGCGCTGGACGGCGCGAGCGTGCGGGTGGCGCCCTCGTGGATCCGCCTGGTCCAGCCCCAGGCGGCCCGTGCGGCCAGGCTCAGCCCGTAGCTGGCGGCGAAGCCGGCCACGTCGGTCTGGTAGACGGCGACGCTCGGCAGGTCGAGCCGCAGCGCCGCGCCGAGCCCGCCCGCGCCGAGCAGGAAGGGCGAGGCCAGGTGCACCACGTCGGCGTCGAAGGCGGCGATGGCGGCGGTGATGCCCGGCTGCGGCAGCCCGACCGGCAGCGAGCTGATCTTCGGCACCATGACCGCAGGCACCCGGTGCACCCGGAATCTGCCCTGGTGATCCGGGGCGGGCGGCAGCCCGCGCACGGTGTCGGGCGCGACCACGATGGCGTCGTGGCCGAGCCGGTCCAGATGGTCGAGCACCCGGAGGACGGAGTTCGTGACACCGTTCATGTTCGGCGTGAACGACTCCGCGACGATGGCTACGCGCACCCGTCCAGCCTCGCAATTCCGGTGACCGGCGGCGCCACGGCTTCGTGAAGGGCGCGGAAAGTTCCGGCGAACGCTCAGTTCTTCCTGCGCCGCGGCAGGTACCACAGCAGCGGAAGGGCGATCAGCCAGACGACCACGATCACCGACCCCGCCGGGATGATCGCCACGGTGGCGTCGCGCCCGGCCACCCGCACCAGATCCGGGTCGGCCCGGTTGTACTCGACATTGATGTTCTGCCCGGCGGTCAGGTTGGTCGGGTACAGCACCCCGACCTTGGGGTTGTGCGTCACGCCGTCCGGCGTCACGTACATGACGGCCGAGCGCAGCCGCCCGGCGGAGAGCACCTCGGCCGTGGTCACGCCGCGATCCGAGCTGATCAGGTAGTCGTTGCGGAAGGCGGCGAGCACGAGCAGCACCATGAGCGCGCTGATCGCCGCGGCGACGACGAGCACCGTCAGCCCGCCCCGCCCCAGCGAACCCGAACGCGCCACGCGGAGGCTGGTTTCCGACACCGGGCCAGGTTAATGGACGGGTCCGCTAGCGTGTGCGCCCATGTCCCGCACCTATAGCTTCACCGTGCCCTATTCCGCCCCGGTGACCCTGCTTCACCGGGCATACACCGATCCCGAGGCCTGGCGCGCGCGCTTCGCCGAGGCCAAGTCCGCGAACTACGACCTCGAGCACCCCGACGGCGAGGGCAGTATCCGCATCCACATGTCCGAGCGGGTCGGCGGCGACGCCGTGCCCAAGGTGGTCCGCTCGGTGCTCGGCCGCGAGTTCACCCTGGAGCGCACCGACACCTGGAACCGGCTGGACGGCGAGCGCGCCACCGGCTTCTTCACCGCCGCCACCACCGGGGTGCGTGGCGAGCTCGCAGGCGACTACCTGCTCCGGCCCACCGCCGAGGGCGCCGTGCTGGAGATCAGCGGCGAGGCCAAGTTCGACGTCCCGGTGGTCGGCGGCGCGCTGGAGCGCATGGTCGAGCAACTGCACCAGCGCGTGGTGCAGAACGAGCGCGAGTTCTTCGGCACGTGGCTCGCCGAGCACCCCGAGGGGTGAGGCTCAGGCGAAGTCGGCGGGGGTGAACTCCTTCCGCTCCACCAGCACCAGCCAGTTCCCGGAGTTGTCCCGGACGATGGCCTCGGTGCCGTAGGGCCGCTCGGCAGGCGGCTGCACGAACTCCACGCCCTTCGCGGTGAGCTCCTCGAAGGTCCGCTGGCAGTCGTCGGTCCGCAGGCCGAGCGCCCCGTGCGTGCCGTTGGCGAGCGACCGGCGGATGGCGTCGGCCAGCTCCGGGTCGAGCGGCGGGCCCGGCACCATGAGCGTGATCTCCAGCTCCGGGTGGTCCGGGTGCACGATGGTGACCCAGCGGAAGCCGTTGTCGCCCATGCTGATGTCGGCGGCCCCGACGAAGCCCAGCTTCTCCAGGTACCACTGCTTGGCGGCCTCCTGGTCGGTGACGTACACGGTGACCAGGGAAACATTGGTGATCGTCATACCGCCGAGGCTAGGAGCCGGAGCCGGGTTCCCGCTTCTCCGGAATTGCGGTCCGGTCCGAGAGCCCGTGCATGAAGACGTAGCAGCCGGGGATGCGCGGCGCCCCGTCGGCGAACTTGGCCTGGTAGTCCGATGGCGCCACCCCGACCAGCGCGCGGAACCGGCTGCTGAACGAGCCGAGGCTGCTGTAGCCGACCAGCATGCAGACCTCGGTCACGGTCAGGTTGGTCGCGCGCAGCAGATCCTGCGCCCGCTCGATCCGGCGCTCGGTGAGGTACGCGGCCGGGGTCCGGCCGTACACCGCCGCGAAGGCGCGCAGGAAGTGGAACTTGGAGACGCCCGCCGCCGCGGCCAGCGCGGTCAGGTCGAGCGGCTCGGCGTAGTGCCGGTCGGCCAGGTCGCGGGCCCGGCGCAGGTGCGGCAGCAGCGCCAGCGGCGGCCTGGCGGGCATCTCAGGCGAAGGGGACGAGGTCGTCGGCGCGCATCGACCCGCGCCCCGCCGCCCGCCACAGCCGGGCGGTGAGGTCGGCGTCCTCGTCGGTCACCAGGTTGCCCATCACCCGCACCGCGGTGCGGCGCAGCAGCGCCGAGCGCATCAGCGGCGGCCCGCCGAGCGGCACCATCCGCGGGTGCGTCGCCATGCCGGCGATCCGGCGCGCCACCGAGAAGGTGCGGCCGTAGCGGGCGCGGAGCAGCTCCGGCCAGACGGTGCTCAGGTCGGGCTCGTCCAGCAGCGCGGCCAGCATGTGCCCGCCCTCGAGCCCGTAGTCGATGCCCTCGCCGTTGAGCGGGTTCACGCAGCCGGCGGCGTCGCCGATCAGCACCCAGTTCGGCCCGGCGACGTTCGACACCGCGCCGCCCATCGGCAGCAGCGCCGACGCCACCGCGCGCAGCTCGCCGTCGAAGGCCCACTCGTCCCTTCGCTGTGCGGTGTAGTGCTCCAGCAGCGGCTTCAGCGCGATGTGCGACGGCCTGCGCTCGGTGGCCAGCGAGCCGACGCCGATGTTCACCTCGCCGTTGCCGAGCGGGAAGATCCAGCCGTACCCGGGCACCAGCGCGCCGTCGGCGTTGCGCAGCTCCAGGTGCGAGGTGATCCACTGGTCGTCGCTGCGCGCCGAGCGGATGTAGGCCCGCGCCGCGGTGCCGTAGGCGAAGCGGCGGTGCCAGCTGCGGCCGAGCTGCTTGCCGATCGGCGAGCGCACCCCGTCGGCGACCACCAGGGTCCGGCACTCGACGGTGTGCATGCCGGAACCGGTCTTGACGGTGATCCCGCGCACCCGCTCGCCGTCGCGGAGCACCTCGACGGCCTTGGTGCCGTCCAGCATGCGCGCGCCCGACTTCACCGCCGTCTGCCGCAGCGTGTCGTCCAGCTCGGTGCGCGGCACCGCGCTGCCGTAGGTCGGGAACGACCCGACCGGCCAGGGCAGCAGCTCCTCCCGGCCGAACCCGGTCATCCGCAAACCGTGGTTGACGGTGTGCGCGCGCAGCCACGGCCCGAGCCCGAGGTGCTCGAGCTCGGCGGTGGCGCGCGGGGTGAGGCCGTCGCCGCAGGTCTTGTCCCTCGGGAAGACCGCGCCGTCGATCAGCAGCACGTCACGGCCGTCCCTGGCCGCCCAGGCGGCGGCCGCCGAGCCCGCCGGGCCCGCGCCGACCACGAGCACCTCGACCGCGGCGGGGATGACGTCCGGTGCTTCCATTGCTCCATCCTCGCAGGGCCGCGCCCGCGCGCAAGTGACGGTGTTCATGGGCGGCCGTGCCGCGACAGGCTAGGTTCTCTACCGTGGGGTCGGACGCGTCGCTGGGAGAAGAGATGAGTACATCGGCTGTGAGCGCGGGGAACACGGTGGTGGGCGGGGTCGAACTCGGCGACGACAAACTCGCCGAGACCGTTCGCACCGGCCTCGCCGCCGTGGAGAACCTGCTGGTCGAGGAGCTCTCCGACGGCGCGGACTTCCTCCAGGAGGCCGCGCTGCACCTCGCCAAGGCGGGCGGCAAGCGGTTCCGCCCGCTCTTCACGATCCTCACCGGACAGCTCGGCCCGCGCCCCACCGACCCGGACCTGATCACCGCGGGCACCGTGGTCGAGCTGGTGCACCTCGCGACGCTCTACCACGACGATGTGATGGACGAGGCACAGCTGCGCCGCGGCGCCCCCAGCGTCAACGCCCGCTGGGGCAACAGCTTCGCCATCCTGGCGGGCGACTACCTCTTCGCGCACGCCTCCCGGCTCACCTCCACGCTCGGCCCGGACGCGGTGCGGATCATCGCCGAGACCTTCGCCGAGCTGGTCACCGGCCAGATGCGGGAGACCATCGGCGCCGCCGAGCGGCAGGACCCGGTCGAGCACTACCTGCGCGTGGTCTGGGAGAAGACCGGCTCGCTGATCGCCGCGGCCGGGCGCTTCGGCGGCACCTTCTCCGGCGGTGATCCCGAGCACGTCGAGCGGCTGGCCCGGCTCGGCGACGCGGTCGGTACCGCCTTCCAGATCTCCGACGACATCATCGACATCTCCTCGGCCGCCGAGCAGTCCGGCAAGACGCCAGGCACCGACCTGCGCGAGGGCGTGCACACCCTGCCGGTGCTGTACGCGCTGCGCGAGGAGGGGCCGGTCGGCGACCGGCTGCGCACCCTGCTCGCCCGCCCGCTGAGCAGCGACGAGGAGGTGAGCGAGGCGCTTGCCCTGCTCGCCGGCTCGCGCGGCCTGGTCGAGGCGGGGGAGAAGCTGCGCGGCTACGCCGACCTCGCCTACGCCGAGCTGGCCGCGCTGCCCGCGGGCCCGGCCAACGACGCGCTGGAGCAGCTGGTCCGCTACACCATCGAGCGCGTCGGCTGAATCACCCCGATCGACCCACCCCGTGCGGAACTCCGCACGGGGTCCGGGTCGTTGTCGCCTAGGACAGCAAGGGTGAGAAGGGGGATCGCGGGGGGCGAGGAGCGGAATGCACGGGCACGGCTACGCCAACGGACTGAAGACCTTCGGCCTCATGGTCGGGCTCTCCGCCCTGATCGTGCTGGCCGGCGCCCTGTTCCGGAATCCGGTGATCCTGGTGATCGCGGTGCTGATCGCCGTCGGCACCAACGCGTACGCGTACTTCAACAGCGATCGGCTGGCGCTCAAGGCCATGCACGCCCAGCCGGTCTCCGAGCTGGAGGCGCCGGTCATCTACCGGATCGTCCGCGAGCTCGCGACGCTCGCCCGCCAGCCCATGCCGCGGCTCTACATCAGCCCGACCAACGCCCCGAACGCCTTCGCGACCGGCCGCAACCCGCGGCACGCCGCGGTCTGCTGCACCAGCGGCATCCTGCAGCTGCTCGACGAGCGTGAGCTGCGCGCGGTGCTCGGCCACGAGCTCTCGCACGTCTACAACCGCGACATCCTGATCTCGTCGGTCGCCGGCGCGCTCGCCGCGGTGATCTCCGGCTTGGCGAACCTGGCCTACATCACCTCGTTCTTCGGCGGCAACCGGGACGGCGGGCCGAACCTGATCGGGGTGCTGCTGCTCTCGCTGCTCGGCCCGATCGCGGCCGCGCTGGTCAAGCTGGCGGTCTCCCGGTCGCGGGAGTACCAGGCCGACCAGTCCGGCGCCGAGCTGACCGGCGACCCGCTGGCGCTCGCCTCCGCGCTGCGCAAGCTGGAGCGCGGCACGCAGGCGGCGCCGCTGCCGCCGGAGCCGCAGCTCACGGCGCAGTCGCACCTGATGATCGCCAACCCGTTCCGGGTCGGCGAGCGCGGCGCAAGGCTCTTCTCCACGCATCCGCCGATCGCCGACCGGATCGCCCGGCTGGAGGAGCTGGCCGGCGGCCGCCGCCTGCCCTAGCGGTAGTTCACGAACTGCAGCGCGATCCCGAAGTCCTCGCCCTTGAGCAGCGAGATCACCGCCTGCAGGTCGTCCCGCTTCTTGCTGCTCACCCGCAGCTCCTCGCCCTGGACCTGGGCCTTGACGCCCTTCGGCCCCTCGTCCCTGATCTTCTTGGTGATCTTCTTGGCGTGCTCGGTGTCGATGCCCTGCACCAGCGTCCCGGTGACCTTGTAGATCTTGCCGGAGACCGCGGGCTCGCCCGCCTCGAACGCCTTGAGCGAGATGTCCCGCCGGATCAGCTTCTCCTTGAAGACCTCGAGCGCCGCCTTCACCCGCTCCTCGGCGTCGGCGCTGAGCACGACCTTGTCGTCACCGGACCACTCGATGGAGGCGCCGGTGCCGCGGAAGTCGTACCGGGTGCCCAGCTCCTTCGCGGCCTGCTGCAGCGCGTTGTCGACCTCCTGGCGGTCGACCTTGCTCACGACATCGAACGACGAATCGGCCACGCTGTGCTCCTGTCCCCGAGGTATGTATGCACCGGGCACATTAGCGCGCGTGACCTGGTGGTTTGCAATCCGGGGGGCCCCGGGATGTATTCTGCTCATCGCACTGAGGTGCCACGGCAGATTGCCCGAGCGGCCAATGGGAGCGGACTGTAAATCCGTCGGCGAAAGCCTACGTAGGTTCGAATCCTACATCTGCCACCCCGAAGTCCCCGTCGATCACGGTCGGCGGGGACTTCGCCGTTTACCGCCTCTCACCAGGCGATTTGGTGCGGCGACGGGGGAGTGTGTAACCTCGTTCAAGACTTCGAGCCACCGACACGGACGTCCTCCGAGTTCGGTGCGAGCGCAGTCATGCCCCCTTAGCTCAGTCGGTAGAGCGTTTCCATGGTAAGGAAAAGGTCAACGGTTCGATTCCGTTAGGGGGCTCGCAATTCCCGTGCACAAGGCGGTGTAGCTCAGTCGGTAGAGCAAACGACTCATAATCGTTGTGTCGCCGGTTCAAGTCCGGCCATCGCTACCATGTAGAGAGTACGCACCGAACACCGGAAAGAAGGCAAAGCCGTGGCCGCGAAGTCCACTGATGTCCGGCCGAAGATCACTCTGGCCTGCGAGCAGTGCAAGCATCGCAACTACATCACCAAGAAGAACCGGCGCAACGACCCGGATCGGCTGGAACTCAAGAAGTTCTGCCCGAACTGCGGTACGCACCGGGCGCACCGCGAATCGCGCTGATCTGGCACGCGTGACCACTGCCGCGTGAACAGCCCGCCGGGGTCGGACGTCATGTCCGGCCCCGCTCGCGTTGGCGGACCGTGGCGGTAACCGTCCGACGAGATCCCGGCGTCCGGGGTCAGATAGGTACAGTCCCTCCCGTGACATCGAACACCGGCACCACCGAAGTCGATCCGGCCGCGCACGCGGCGGCGATGGTCGGTCATCACTACCGCGTCGACGACTACTACGAGGTCGGGCGCGAGAAGGTGCGCGAGTACGCGCGGGCCGTGCAGGACTACCACCCGGTGCACTGGGAGGAAGATGTCGCCCGCGAGTACGGCTACCCCGGGCTGCTCGCTCCGCTCACCTTCATCTCGCTGGTCGGCATCCTGGCCCAGCGCAAGCTGTTCGAGAACGTGGTCACCGGCTACGACCTGAGCCAGATCATGCAGACCGACCAGGTGCTGGAGTTCCACCGCCCGATCGCGGTCGGCGACAAGCTGATCTGCGACGTCTACCTGGACTCGTTCCGGCAGGCGTTCGGCGGCGACATCATCGTCACCAAGAACATCGTCTCGGACGCGGCGGGTGAGCTGGTGCTCACCACCTACACCACGCTGGTCGGCCGCACCGGCGGCGACATCGACCCGAACGTGAACGTGGCCGTCCGCAAGGTGCTCATGCACGGCATGGGCGACGACGAGCCCGCGCACAGCGCGCCGACCGTCACGGCGGCGCCGGTGCCGCCGGCCGACGGCATCACCGCGAGCAAGCACGCGCTGTCCCTCGCCGACGTCGAGGTCGGCGCCGAGCTGCCGCCGCGCACCGTCCGGCTCACCCGCGGCGACCTGGTGAACTACGCGGGCGTCTCCGGCGACGCCAACCCGATCCACTGGAGCGACGAGGTCGTCAAGCTGGTCGGGCTGGACAACGTGGTCGGCCACGGCATGCTCACCATGGGGCTCGGCGGCGGCTTCGTCACCTCGTGGCTCGGCGATCCGGGCGCGGTCAAGGAGTACAACGTCCGGTTCACCAGCCCGGTCTTCGTCGGCGCCGACTCTCCCGCCGAGATCGAGTACACCGGTAAGGTGAAGTCGGTGGATCCGGAGGCGCGGACCGCGGTCGTCGCCATCGTGGCGAAGTCGGCGGGCCGCAAGATCTTCGGCCGCGCGACCGCGACGGTGCAGCTGTCCTGACCTGCGGCTCGGTGCCGGATTGGCTTATCGGGTGGACGGTAACGTACACTCGGGAATCTGGGATCACCGGTCGTAGCGCGCTGCTCTGAGGAGTGGCGCGCGTGTTGTGTGGGACCGAAACTATAATTTCAGATGGGAAATGTGGTCGGGCCCGGCGAGCTCACGGGCAGCATCGGTCCGACCGAAGGGGCGTAGCTCAACTGGCAGAGCAGCGGTCTCCAAAACCGCAGGTTGCAGGTTCAAGTCCTGTCGCCCCTGCCCTCAATGCCGGCGACGAGAGAGGATCGACGTGAGCGACGAGCGGGATACTCGCCACGGCGCGCATGCGTCCGACGACGGTGAGGACACCGCCGCATCGACTCGGCCGAGCGGCAAACGGTCCGCGCGGCGGAGCCGCGTTGTCTCGTCGGCCGACGCCGGTTCGGTGGCCACGATCGAACGTCCGGCTGCCAAGCCCGCCGCCAAGGCCCGGCGCGAGGGAACGGGCAATCCGTTCAAGCGCCTGATCAAGTTCCTGCGCGAGGTCGTCGCGGAACTGCGCAAGGTGATCTGGCCCAACCGGAAGCAGATGATCACCTACACGATCGTTGTTCTGGTGTTCGTGGTCTTCATGGTCGCGTTCATCGCCGGGGTCGATGTGGCGTTCATCAAGGGTGTCGACTGGCTGTTCGGCTGACCGGCCCACCGGCCGGGCGGGACGACGCCGACACCGGGAGCCGATCCCAGGGAAGCCGGGCGGCGTGATCCGCCGTGCCACTCCGGCAGGCAGAAGATGTTTGTGACGACACAGGAAGCGAGCGCACCGGTGACCACCCCGGAGAACGACACCAGCGACGAGTTCCCGGCCGACCCCGCGGAGTCCGTCGAGGATTCCGTCGTCGCCGGTGCGGACGAGCAGGACGCCGCCGCATCGGACGACGCGGCCGAGCCCGCGGAGACCGCGGAAGCCGCGGAGCCCGCGGAGACCTCAGCCGCCGAGCCGGAGCCGGAGCCGGCCCCCGCCGTCGCCGAGGAGCCCGCCGATCCGGTCGCCGAGATGAAGGCCGCGCTGCGGCGCGCCCCCGGTGACTGGTACGTCATCCACTCCTACGCCGGCTACGAGAACAAGGTGAAGACCAACCTCCAGACCCGCGTGCAGAACCTGGACCTGGAGGAGTACATCTTCCAGGTCGAGGTGCCGACGGAGGATGTCACCGAGATCAAGAACGGCCAGCGCAAGAACGTCAGCCGCAAGGTGCTGCCCGGCTACATCCTGGTCCGGATGGAGCTGAACGACGAGTCATGGGGCGCGGTGCGGAACACCCCCGGCGTCACCGGCTTCGTCGGCGCGACCTCCCGGCCCTCCCCGCTGTCCCTGGACGACGTGGTGAAGTTCCTGGTCCCCGCGGCGCAGCAGCAGAAGAAGCCCGCCGCCGCCGCGCAGAGCGCGGATTCCGGCGGCGATCTCGCGCCGAAGCCGGTCATCGAGGTCGACTTCGAGGTCGGCGAGTCGGTCACCGTGATGGACGGCCCGTTCGCCACCCTGCCCGCCAGCATCTCGGAGGTGAACGCCGAGCAGCAGAAGCTCAAGGTGCTCGTCTCGATCTTCGGCCGGGAGACCCCGGTCGAGCTGGCCTTCACGCAGGTCGCGAAGATCTAGTACTTGCAGAGCCGCTCTGTAGGAAAGCACGACCGACAACCGAGGAAAGAAAGATGCCCCCCAAGAAGAAGAAGCTCGCCGGGATCATCAAGCTGCAGATCAAGGCCGGAATGGCGAATCCCGCCCCCCCGGTGGGCCCCGCGCTCGGCCAGCACGGCGTCAACATCATGGAGTTCTGCAAGGCGTACAACGCCGCGACCGAGTCGCAGCGTGGCAACGTCATCCCGGTCGAGATCTCGGTGTACGAGGACCGGTCCTTCGACTTCAAGCTGAAGACCCCGCCTGCCGCGAAGCTGCTGCTGAAGGCCGCAGGCGTCGAGAAGGGCTCGGCCGAGCCGCACCGCCTCAAGGTCGCCACGGTGACCCTGGACCAGGTGCGCGAGATCGCCAAGACCAAGCAGGAAGACCTGAACGCCAACGACCTGGAGCAGGCGACCAAGATCATCGCAGGCACCGCCAGGTCGATGGGGATCACCGTCCAGAGCTGAGCGCACTCCGCTCGCTCCCCGTGGGAGGGCCGGCCAGGCCCGACAACCACCGCTGACTTTTCGAAAGAGGACAGACAAACATGGCAAAGCGCAGCAAGGCGTACCTCGCCGCGGCCGAGAAGGTCGATCGCAACACGCTCTACTCCCCGCTGGCCGCCGCGAAGCTGGCCAAGGAGACCGCCACCACCAAGACCGACGCGACCGTCGAGGTCGCTGTCCGGCTCGGGGTGGATCCCCGCAAGGCCGACCAGATGGTCCGCGGCACCGTGAACCTGCCGCACGGCACCGGCAAGACCGCGCGGGTCATCGTATTCGCCGCGGGCGAGAAGGCCGCCGAGGCCGAGGCCGCCGGTGCGGACGCGGTCGGCGCCGAGGAGCTGATCGAGCGGATCCAGGGCGGCTGGCTCGACTTCGACGCCGCGATCGCCACCCCGGACCAGATGGCCAAGGTCGGCCGGATCGCGCGCGTCCTCGGCCCGCGCGGCCTGATGCCGAACCCGAAGACCGGCACGGTCACCAACGACGTGACCAAGGCCGTGGCCGACATCAAGGGCGGCAAGATCAACTTCCGGGTCGACAAGCAGGCCAACCTGCACTTCGTCATCGGCAAGGCCTCGTTCGACGATGCCAAGCTGGTGGAGAACTACGGCGCCGCGCTGGACGAGATCCTGCGCGCCAAGCCGTCGACCGCGAAGGGGCGCTACGTCAAGAAGGTGACGGTGTCGACGAACACCGGCCCGGGCATCCCGGTGGACCCGAACCGCACCCGCAACCTCCTGGAGGACGAGGCGTAGTCCTCGCCCTGCACGAAACCGCCGCGGCGGGAACGCGATTCGCGTTCCCGCCGCTGTGCTTTTCCGGCCGTTTTGGGATTTACCCACGACATATGTAGACTGGACAACGGTGTGCGGCACGTTCGCACCCACCCCCCATCGTTCTACCGAAGACCGTTGGTCGTCGATTCCGCACGGAATCGGTCGAAGGTCCGGCCAGAGTGCCGGCGGCCCACGCAGGGAGAGCCGAGGTCGGGATTCCGTTCGCCGGGCAGTGTCCGGCACGGTGTTTCCTGTGCGCCCCGGAACGCTCTGCGTCCGGGGCGCTTGTTCTTTCGCCGGCCCATTCGTTCGGTGGTACGTCACGTACCGACCATCGAGAGAGGAGGCGAAGTATGGCGAATGCCGAGAAGATCACCGCGGTCGCGGAGATCACGGAGCAGTTCCGGAGCTCCACCGCCACCGTGATCACGGAATACCGTGGTCTTTCGGTCGGCAAGCTGACCGAGCTGCGCCGGGCCCTCGGTTCCGAGGCCACCTACTCCGTCGCCAAGAACACCCTGGTCAAGCGCGCCGCTGCGGAAGCGGGCGTGCAAGGCCTGGACGAGCTGTTCGTCGGCCCCACCGCCATCACCTTCGTCAGCGGTGAGCCGGTCGAGGCGGCGAAGGCGCTGAAGGCGTTCGCGAAGGACAACAAGGCCCTCGTCATCAAGGGCGGGTACATGGACGGCGCGCCGCTGTCCGTGTCCGAGGTCGAGCGGATCGCCGACCTGGAGTCCCGCGAGGTGCTGCTGGCCAAGCTGGCAGGCGCGCTCAAGGGCAACCTGGCCAAGGCCGCCGGGCTCTTCGCCGCTCCCGCTTCGCAGGTGGCCAGGCTGGCCGCCGCGCTGGAGGAGAAGAAGCGCTCCGAAGAAGGCGCTGCGGGCGCTGCCGCGCCCGCCGAGGCCGCCGAGCCCGAGGCCGAGACCGCGGAGTGATCCGCCGGGTGGTTGCCACCCACGTCCACACCACATACTTCGAAAGGAACAACAATGGCCAACGTTGACGAGCTGCTCGAGACCTTCGGCAACATGACCCTGCTCGAGCTCTCCGACTTCGTGAAGAAGTTCGAGGACAAGTTCGAGGTCACCGCCGCCGCCCCGGTCGCCGTCGCGGGTGCCGCGGCTGCCGCCCCGGCCGAGGCCGAGGCCGAGCAGGACGAGTTCGACGTCGTCCTCGAGGGCGCAGGCGACAAGAAGATCCAGGTCATCAAGGTGGTCCGCGAGATCGTCTCCGGCCTGGGGCTGAAGGAGGCCAAGGACCTCGTCGAGAGCGCGCCGAAGGCCATCCTGGAGAAGGTCGACAAGGCTGCCGCCGAGGCCGCCAAGGAGAAGCTGGAAGGCGCCGGCGCCAAGGTGTCGGTCAAGTAAGACGGTCTTTTTCCGCCCCCAATCGGCGGAGGACATGCGAACGGGCGGTTCCCCTGGAGGGAACCGCCCGTTCGGCTTTTTCGGCCTCTCCTGCGCCTACCTGGGCGGATATCGGCGACGACACGGGTTACTCACCAGTCAGGTAGGGGTGTGCCCGGTCAGAAGCATGGGATACAGTGGCCCGACCCACTGTGATGTGACGCACCGGCGCTCTTCGCCGGCTCCCACAGTGGACCGTTCGCCGGAAACTGTGTGGAGGTACGCGTGGGCGTCGAGGTCAGGACCGAGGGAGTTACCAAGTCCTTCGGCTCGCAGCGGATTTGGCAGGATGTTTCGCTGACGCTGCCCTCCGGTGAGGTCAGCGCGCTGCTCGGCCCCTCGGGCACGGGCAAGTCGGTGTTCCTGAAGTCGCTGATCGGGCTGTTGCGCCCGGAGCGCGGGTCGATCTTCATCGACGGGGTGGATATCACCACCTGCTCGAACAAGCAGCTCTACGAGATCCGGAAGCTGTTCGGGGTGCTGTTCCAGGACGGTGCGCTGTTCGGGTCGATGAACCTGTTCGACAACGTCGCGTTCCCGCTGCGCGAGCACACGAAGAAGTCGGAGTCCGAGATCCGGCAGATCGTGATGGAGAAGCTGGAGCTGACCGGTCTGATCGGGGCCGAGGGCAAGCTGCCGGGTGAGATCTCCGGTGGTATGCGCAAGCGTGCCGGGCTGGCGCGGGCGCTGGTGCTGGATCCGCAGATCATCCTGGTCGACGAGCCCGACTCCGGCTTGGATCCGGTGCGTACGTCGTACCTGTCGCAGCTGCTGATCGACATCAATGCTCAGATCGACGCGACGATTCTGATCGTCACGCACAACATCAACCTGGCACGGTCGGTTCCGGACAACATCGGGATGCTGTTCCGCCGTCAGCTGGTGATGTTCGGCCCGCGCGAGGTGCTGCTCACCTCCGAGGAGCCGGTGGTGAAGCAGTTCCTGAACGGCCGCATGATCGGGCCGATCGGGATGTCGGAGGAGAAGGACGAGACCCAGATGGCGCGCGAGCAGGCGCTCGTTGACGCCGGGCACCACCACGGTGGCGCGGAAGAGGTCGAGGGGATCATTCCGCAGATGCGGGCCACCCCCGGCATGCCGGTGCGTCAGGGTGTGCTGCGGCGGCAGGAGCGGGTGCGCGAGATCATGCACACGCTGCCGCACGCCGCGCAGGCCGCCATCCGCGAATCACTCGACCAGAGCAACGACACGCAGGTTATGGCATACAGCACAGCGGATACCGAGAGATTCCGTGCCCAGTCATATGA
Source organism: Nocardia asteroides (assembly GCF_021183625.1). Taxonomy (NCBI): domain Bacteria; kingdom Bacillati; phylum Actinomycetota; class Actinomycetes; order Mycobacteriales; family Nocardiaceae; genus Nocardia; species Nocardia asteroides. The sequence goes on along the minus strand of NZ_CP089214.1, from coordinate 3,285,189 downwards.
CACCAGTGTTCGCCAGAGCCGAACCGACGGGTAACATACGCCATCGTGGATTCTTCCCTGTCGCGATTGCGGGCTCCGGTCGAGTCCGGCTTTGCACAGGCCGGCAATATTTTCGCCCTGATGCTCGACGTGTTTCGCAAGACGTTCCGGCGCCCTTTCCAATGGCGGGATTTCATCGAACAGTCCTGGTTCATCGCCAGTGTTTCGATCCTGCCGAGCGCCCTCGTCGCGATTCCCTTCGGTGCTGTGGTGGCGTTGCAGACCGGCTCGCTCATCAAGCAGTTGGGCGCCGAGTCGTTCACCGGCGCGACCAGTGTGCTGGCTACGGTCCAGCAGGCCGCTCCGGTGGTGACCGCGTTGATCATCGCGGGCGCCGCCGGGTCGGCGGTCGCGGCCGATCTCGGCTCGCGCACCATCCGTGAGGAGATCGACGCGCTCGAGGTGCTCGGCGTCGACCCGATCCAGAAGCTCGTGGTTCCCCGGGTGCTCGGGATGACGCTCGTGGCGCTGCTGCTCAACGGACTGGTCTCGGTCGTCGGCATCGCCGGCGGCTACTTCTTCAACGTCACGCTGCAGGGCGGCACCCCGGGTGCCTACCTGGCGTCGTTCTCGGCGCTCGCTCAGCTACCCGATCTCTGGATCGGCGAGATCAAGGCGGCGATATTCGGCCTGCTCGCCGGAGTGATCGCGGCGTACAAGGGCCTGCACCCCAAGGGCGGTCCGAAAGGAGTCGGTGAGGCGGTGAATCAATCCGTGGTCATCACGTTCTTGGTTCTGTTCTTCGTGAATTTGGTTCTCACCCTCGTGTACCTCCAGATCATTCCCGCCAAAGGCACCTGATCGATGGCAACTCACTATCGCCCCCCGGTTCTCGCGAAGGCCAGCCGCCGGGCAGGGGAAATCGCGCGCGTTCCGCTGAACGTGATCGACCGCGCCGGCGAACAGATGTCGTTCTATTCGCGCGCGATCGCGTGGATTCCGAAGACCGCGGTGCACTACCGCAAGGAAGTGATGCGGCTGCTGGCCGAGGTCACCTTCGGCAGCGGTGCGCTCGCGGTGATCGGCGGCACCATCGGCGTGATCGTCTTCATGTCCGGCTCGGTCGGCGTCGTCGTCGGCCTGCAGGGCTTCAAGGCGCTGGACGCGCTCGGCAGCTCGGTGCTCACCGGCTTCCTGACCGCCTACATCAACACCCGTGAGATCGCCCCGCTGGTCGCGGCGCTCGCGCTCTCGGCGACGGTGGGTTGTGGTTTCACCGCCCAGCTCGGCGCCATGCGGATCTCCGAGGAGATCGATGCGCTCGAGGTGATGGCGGTGCCCGGTGTGCCGTTCCTGGTCACCTCCCGGGTGATCGCGGGTTTCCTCGCGGTGATCCCGCTGTACGTGGTCGGGCTGCTCGGCACCTTCGTCGCCTCGCGGTTGATCAACGTCTGGTTCAACGGACAATCCAGTGGCTCGTACGACCACTATTTCGGGTTGTTCCTGCCACCGGAGGACGTGCTCTATTCGTTCCTCAAAGTCCTGATATTCGCGTTCGTCATCATCCTGGTGCACTGCTACTACGGCTTCCACGCCACCGGCGGGCCCGCGGGCGTCGGCGTCGCCGTCGGCCGGGCGGTGCGTGCCGCGATCGTGCTGGTGATGGTGCTGGACTTCTTCCTCAGCCTTGCTATCTGGGGCACTACTACGACGGTGCGGGTGGCCGGATGAGCGAGTCAAGCCCGGAGGCGGGAGCGAAGCGTAGCCACGGAGGGCTCTCGCTCATCCGGAGAGGGGGCTCGGCATGAGCGGGACGCAGACCTGGCGGGCGACCGAGAAACTTCGGGTGCGCGTGCTGGGGATCATCTTCTTCGTGTTGTGCGCGGTGTTCGTCTGGTCGACGATCGCGATCTACAACAAGACCTTCGTCGACACCGTCGACGTGGACCTGAAGACCGACAGCGTCGGCAACGCGCTCACCCGCAACGCGGACGTGAAGATGCGCGGCGTGCAGGTCGGCACGGTCCGGTCGAGCGATACCGCGGGCAGCGAGGTCACCCTCGCGCTCGCGCTCGACCCGGACAAGGCCGAGCAGATCCCGTCCAACGTCACCGCGCGGCTGCTGCCCAAGACGCTGTTCGGTGAGCGGTACGTCGACCTGGTCGTCCCGGAGGCCCCGAGCGGGCAGCACCTCACCTCGGGGATGACGCTGCGGCAGGACACGACGGGCAACGCCGTCGAGATCAGCAAGCTGCTCGACAACCTGCTCCCGCTGCTGCAGGCGATCCCGCCGCAGGACCTGGCCGCCACGCTCGGCGCGCTCTCGCAGGCGCTCTCCGGGCAGGGCGCCGCGCTCGGCGAGTCGGTGGACAAGCTGGACTCGATCTTCCGCGACCTGAACGGCGTCCTGCCGGACATCCAGCAGGACCTGCGCAGCTTCGCGCAGGTGGCCGCGACCTACTCGGACGCGGCGCCGCAGCTGGTGACCGCGCTGGACAACCTGCGCACCACCAACGCGACGATCGTGCAGCGCCGCACCGACATCGACGTGCTCTTCCAGGTGCTGACCCCGTCCGCGGCGACCACGACGGACTTCCTGCTCGCCAACCGGGACAACATCATCGACGTGGCCGCCGACTCCAGGCACACCCTGGAATCGCTGGCCAAGTACTCGCCGACCTTCACCTGCGCGATGGCGAACTTCGCGCAGCTGAAGCCGCGTATCGACGAGCTGTTCGGGCCGGGCACCGGCAGGCCCGGCTCGCGGGTCAGCATCGAGCTGACCAACCCGCGCGGCCGGTATATCCCGAACCAGGACGAACCGCGCTTCTTCGACGACCGCGGCCCGTTCTGCGTGCCGGAGTTCCCGCGCGGCGTCGACCCGGGGCAGTACCCGGGCGGCCCGGTCAACGACGGCTCCTACCCGGTCCCGAGCCGGAACCCGGGTGACCAGGACACCGGGTACTTCGCGGAGCCGCAGTACGGCGCCTTCCCGGCGACCGACATTCCGACAACGGCGGGCTCGCCGCTGGAGCAGCAGCAGCTCGGGGCCATCTACGGCGCCGCGAGCGGGGTGGCACCCGAGCAGGTGCCCGGCTGGCTGACCAGGGTGGGCGCGCCCGCATTCCGCGGTAGCGAGGTGAGCATCCGATGAAGGCACTGCGCGGCGTCGGCGGTGCGCTGACCAAACTCGTCGTCTTCATCGTGGTCACCCTGCTGGCCACCACGATCCTCGGGCTCTCGATCGCCAACTACACCGGCGGCGGCGACGGCTTCAAGGCCCGCTTCACCGACGTCACCTCGCTGAACCCGGGGGACGAGGTGCGCATCGCCGGCGTGCGGGTCGGCAAGGTCACCGCAGTCTCGATCGTGGACCGGCGGATGGCCGAGGTCGAGTTCGAGCTGCAGGACCGGGACTGGCTGCCCGCCTCGACCATCGCGACCATCCGCTACCGGAACCTGGTCGGCCAGCGCTACATCGCGCTCGACCAGGGCCCGGGCGAGCAGGGCCGCAAGCTCAACGCGGGCGACACCATCGCCGTGGAGAACACCAGGGCGGCGCTCAACCTGACCACGCTCTTCAACGGCTTCCGGCCGCTGTTCCGCACGCTCACCGCGGAGGACGTGAACAAGCTCTCCTACGAGATCATCCAGGTCTTCCAGGGCGAGCAGGGCACCATCCGCGACCTGGTGGCGAGCACCGCGAGCCTGACCAACAAGATCGCGGACAAGGACGCCGTCATCGGCGACCTCGTCCGCAACCTGAACGTCGTGCTGCAGACCGTGAACGACCGCAACGACCAGTTCGACCAGCTCATCGTGAACACCGAGGCCCTGGTCTCCGGGCTCTCCCAGGAGCGGAACACGGTCGGGCAGTCGGTGAGCTCGCTCGCCGGGCTGACCGACGCCACCGCCGACCTGCTGGAGCCGACCCGGCCGTCGCTGCAGGGCTCGATCGCCGGGCTGAGCCAGCTCGCCGGGACGATCACCGAGCGCCGCGACGACGTGAACACCGCGCTGGAGAACCTGCCGGTCAAGATGGAGAAGCTGGGCCGGGTCGGGAGCTACGGCTCCTGGTTCCAGTTCTACCTCTGCGGTATCGACCTGGTGATCGGCCCCGGCACCGCGGACGCGCCGCAGCTGAACCTGCCGGTCGGGCTGCCGACGGTCAACCAGCCCATCTACACCAACACGGCGCCCCGGTGCCGGGGGGAGGCCCGCTGATGGACGACCGGATTCTGCTCGGCAAGCGCAGCCCGGCATTCATGGGCATGCTCGGCCTGCTCCTGGTCCTGCTGGTGACGGTCTCGGTGTTCTTCATCGACCGGCTGCCGATCGTCGGCGCGGCCAGCCGCTACACCGCGGAGTTCACCGAGGCGGCCGGGCTCAAGCCGGGCAACGAGGTGCGCATCGCGGGCGTCAAGGTCGGCGCGGTCACCGGTGTCTCGCTGGACGAGGACCGGGTGCTGGTCGAGTTCCGCACCCAGGACGCCTGGATCGGCGACGAGACCACCGCCTCCATCCAGATCAAGACGGTGCTCGGCCAGAAGTACCTGGCGCTCGACCCCAAGGGTGCCGAGCCCGCCGACCCGGGCGAGCGCATCCCGCTGTCCCGCACGGTGGCGCCGTACGACGTGATCGACGCCTTCTCGGACGCGGCGAGCACCATCGACCAGATCGACACCGCGCAGCTCGCCACCAGCTTCCGGGTGCTCTCGGACGCCTTCGAGACGACGCCGCCGGAGATCCGCGGCTCGATCGACGGCGTCGCGCGGCTCTCCGAGACGCTGGCCAAGCGGGATGAGGAGCTGAAGAAGCTCTTCGCCGCGACCAAGCAGACCACGCAGGTGCTCGCCGACCGGAACGCCGAGTTCGAGCGGCTGCTGAGCAACGGCGGCCAGCTGCTGGCCGAGCTGAACCTGCGCCAGCAGGCGATCTCGCAGCTGCTCACCAGCGCGCAGCGGCTCTCCACCGAGCTGAGCGCCCTGGTCGCGGAGAACGAGCAGCAGATCGGCCCCGCGCTCAGCAACCTGCGGGACGCGATCGGGCTGCTGAACGACAACCAGCAGAACATCTCCAAGACGCTGGAGCTGGCCGCGCCCTTCTACAACATCTACGCGAACGTGCTCGGCACCGGTCGCTGGTTCGACGCGGTCATCGTCAACCTGCTGCCGCCCGCACTGCCGGAGATCCCGGGCGACCGGCCGCCGGTGCGCACACTGGGAGGGAACTGACGTGTCCGAATCCCCTGGCCGGCGCGGGTCGGCGCGGAAGGCATCGAAGTCGGTCATCGCACTGGTCGTGGTCGCCGCGCTGATCGCGGCCGGCGTGCTCTGGTGGGTCCTCGACCGCGTCGGCCGGACCGAGATCACGGCGTACTTCGATCGCTCGGTCGGCATCTACGAGGGCTCCGAGGTGCGCATCCTCGGTGTCGCGGTGGGCGAGGTCGACTCGGTCGAGCCGCAGGGCGACCAGGTCAAGGTCGTCATGCACGTGGACAGCGGGTACGACGTGCCCGCCGACGCCAAGGCCGCGCAGATCACCCCGTCGGTGGTGGCCGACCGCTACATCCAGCTCACCCCGGTCTACCGCGGCGGGCCGAAGATGGACGGCGACGGCACCATCCCGCGCGAGCGCACGGTCACCCCGGTCGAGGTCGACGAGCTGTACTCCAGCATCACCGACCTCTCCCAGGCGCTCGGGCCGGACGGCGCGAACGCCGACGGCGCGGTGAACGACCTGGTGCGCACCGGCGCCGCCAACCTGGCGGGCAACGGCGAGGCGCTGGCGAACAGCCTGACCCAGCTCTCGCACGCCGCGCGCTACCTCTCCGACTCCCGCGGCGACATCTTCGACACCGTGAAGAACCTGCAGCAGTTCGTCGCCATGCTGAACCGCAACGACCAGCAGGTGCGCGAGTTCAACGGCCAGCTGGCCGACCTCACCACCTTCCTGGCCGGCGAGAAGCAGAACCTCGGCGCGGCGCTGCGGCTGCTCTCCGTCGCGCTCGGCGACGTGGCCAGGTTCGTCGACGCCAACCGCGGCCTGATCCAGGACAACGCGGCCGAGCTCACCACGCTCACCCAGACCCTCGCCGACCAGCGCGACCAGCTGGCCGCCGCGGTCGAGGTGCTGCCGGTGGCGCTGAGCAACCTGATCAACATCCACAACGGCGAGTCCGGGACCCTGGACATGCGGGCCAACATCCCCGAGCTGCAGGACCCCTTCGGCGCCGTCTGCAACCTGCTCGACCTCTCCAAGCTGATGCCCGGCGACCCGAAGTTCGAGGCGCTCGGCAGGCAGCTGCGGCCGGTGCTCGACAACTGTGCCGCCATCACCGGCCAGATCACCGCGGGCGTGCAGACCCCGACGCTGATCCTGCCGTTCGGCATCCTCAGCAACGAGAACCAGCAGCAGGCCCCCGTTCCCGGCACCGTGCCGCCCACCGAGCAGGAGGGCGAGCGATGAGCCCGCGTACCCGCCTTCGCGGAGTGGCCGCCGCCGCGGCCGCCGGACTGACCGCCCTGCTGGTGAGCTCGTGCGCCGCGGACGGCATCTACAGCGTCCCGCTGCCCGGCGGCGCCGACGTGGGCGACAGCCCGTACCACCTCGACATCCGCTTCGACGACGTGCTCGACCTGGTGCCGCAGTCCGCGGTCAAGGTGGACGGCGTCCCGGTCGGCCGGGTCGAGGAGATCAGCCTGGCCGAGGACGGCTGGACGGCCAATGTCCGGGCCCTGGTGAACGCGGGCGTCGACCTGCCCGCCAACGCGCGCGCCGAGGTCAGGCAGTCCAGCCTGCTCGGCGAGAAGTTCATCGAGCTGAGCAAGCCGCCGGAGCCCGACCCGGCCAAGCTGGTGGACAACTCGGTCATCCCGGTCACCAACACCAGGCACGCCACCGAGGTCGAGCAGGTGCTCGGCGCGATGTCGCTGCTGCTCAACGGCGGCGGCGTGGCCCAGCTGCAGCCGGTGATCACCGAGCTGAACAAGACCCTGGACGGCCGCGAGGACACCGTTCGCTCGCTGCTGGAGCAGGCGAACACCCTGATCGCCGGGTTGGACCAGCAGGTCGACGACATCACGCGGGCACTGGACGGGCTGGACACCCTCAGCTCCCGGGTGGCCGCGCAGAACGACCAGCTCGCCGGCATCCTGGACGAGCTGCCGGAGGGCGTCCGGATCCTGGAGGAGCAGCGGCCGCAGCTGATCGGGCTGCTACAGCAGCTGGACCGGCTCGGCCAGGCGGGCTTCGACGTGGTCGACACCTCGAAGGACGACCTGATCCGCGACCTGAACTCGCTGCGGCCGACGCTGCAGGAGCTGGCCAAGGCGGCGCCGGACCTGATCACCGCGCTGCCGCTGATCCCGACCTACCCGTTCCCGGACGAGGCCATGAAGAGCACCTTCGGCGGCTCGGCGAACACCTGGCTCTCGGTCGACCTGCAGATCGGCACCACGCTGAGCAACCTCGGCGTCGGCAAACCCGCGCCCACCTACATCCCGCCGCGCGGCCCCGCGATCACCGTCGACCCGAGCAACCCGTACTACAACGGCAACGGGCCGCGCCCCGGCTGGCCGACGGTCTCGCTGATCCCGCTGCCGCCCACCCTCGCCGCGGTGCCGCTGCCCGGCGCGGCCGCCGCGCCGGGCGCCCCGACCCCGCTCGGCTCGTTCCTCGAACAATTCGGAGTGGGGGTTCCGCGATGACCCGTCTGGTTCGCTACCAGCTGATCGCCTTCGTGGTGATCGCGGTGGTCGGCGTCGTCTACGTCGGCGCCACCTACATCCGGCTCGACCAGATGTTCGGCTTCGGCAAGTACGAGGTGAAGGTCACCTCCGAGCAGACCGGCGGGGCCTACCCCGGCTCCGAGGTGACCTACCGCGGCGTCCCGGTCGGCCGGGTCGGCGCGATCGATCTCGCCGACTCCGGCGTCACCATGCGGCTCGACATCGACAGCTCCGCGCCGGACATCCCGGCCTCGGCCAAGGCCGTCGTCTCGAACCGCTCGGCGATCGGCGAGCAGTACGTCGACCTGCAGCCGGAGAGCGCGGGCGGGCCCTTCCTGAAGGAGGGCTCGGTGATCGCGGGGGCGACCACCCCGGTCTCGGTCGAGCAGCTGGTGAGCAGCGTGGACGAGTTCACCCGCACGGTCGACCTGCAGGCGCTGAACACCACCGTCAGCGAGCTCGGCAAGGCATTCGACGGCAAGGGCGACGACCTCAAGATCCTCGTCGACTCGCTGAACAAGTTCACCACCACCTTCCACGAGACCATGCCGCAGACGCTGCAGCTGATCGAGGACGGCAAGACCGTGCTCGGCACCCAGGCCGAGCAGTCGGACAGCATCCTCGCCTTCAGCGACGGCCTGGAGCAGCTCACCGCGCAGCTGCGCTCCAGCGACCCGGACGTGCGCAGGCTGATCGGCACCGGCACCGACGCGGGCGAGCAGCTCGGCGCGCTGATCCAGGAGAGCGGGCCGGACCTGACCACCGACCTGACCAACCTGCGGCTGCTGCTGCGGACGCTCTCGCCGAAGAACTACGTGCTGCAGCCGATCCTGGCGATGCTGCCCGGGCTCTCGATCGGCGGCTCGGCCACCGCGCCCGGCGACGGGACCACGCACTTCGGGCTGGTGCTGGAGACCAACAACCCGCCTGCCTGTACCGTCGGGTACGAGGGCACGCAGCGCATCCTCGAGCAGATGAAGGCGCAGAACCCGGACTTCGACGACACCCGCGACGATTTCCCGTTCAACACCGACGCCAAGTGCACCGTGCCGTTCGGCAATCCGACCAACGTGCGCGGCGGCGCGCGCTCCGCGTATGCCGACCCGAACGTCCCGCAGCCGTGGGACGCCAATCCGAAGGTCGACCCGGCCCGGCTGGATCTGAGCCCGGTCGCCATTCAGATGGCCACCCTTCTGGGGGTCACCCCGAAGCGGTGACCACATCCGACGAGGTAGAGGTGTTGTCGCTGTGAGTCCCGACCCAGCCGAGCAGCCGAAGGTCTCGACCGAGAAGGTCGTCGCCGATCCGCCGCAGGCCGAGTCCGCAGGCACCGGTTCCCGGCTGCGCACCGTCGTCGGCACGGTCGCGGCCGTGCTGCTGGTGGTGTCGCTCGGCGCGGCGCTGTGGTTCGGGGTCGGCTGGGCGCGGGCCGCGTTCTTCACCGACGGCCCGCGCGCCGAGGCGCGGGACTCCGCGCTGGATGGCGCGCGGCAGGCCGCGCTCAACATGACGACCATGAACATCGACGACGTGCCCGGCTCGCTGGCCACCGCGCGCTCCTCGATGACCGGCGCGATTCTCGATTCGGCCACCAAGAACCAGCAGCAGGCCGAGCAGCTGGCGAGCCAGGCCGGGGTCCGGATGGAGGCCAAGGTGCTCGGGGCCTCGCTCACCGCGCTGAACAGCGAGGAGGACAAGGCGACGGCGCTGGTCGTGCTGCAGGTCGGCGAGCAGCGCAAGGACAGCACCGCGGCGCAGTTCCGCTACACCTGGACCCTGGACATGACGCAGGTGGACGGCGTGTGGAAGGTGGAGCAGGTGGCCGCGCTCGGCCAGCCCGTCCTGCTCGACGGCGGCGGTGTACCCGCCGCGCCCGGCGCCCCCGCCGAGACGCCCGCCCCCGCCCCCGCCCCGCAGCCGGGTTCGTAGGAGAACGCGCATGAGCACCCCGAAGCGCCCGGTCAACCGGGTCACCTCCAAGCGCCGCCCGACCCCCGATTCGCCCGCCAAACCCGCCGCGGACACCTCCGCCGCCGACGAGACCCCATCTGCCGCGAGCGAGGACGCGCTTACGCCCGCTCCGAGCGAAGCTGCTGTGAGCGAGTCCGCCGCGAGCGAGGTCGCGAGCACCAAGCCCGCCGCGGGCGGAGCTGCGGCGAGTGAGGTCGCTGGCACCGAGCCCGCTGCGGGCGAGGCTGCGGCGAGTGAGCCGGCCACTGCGAGCGAAGCCGCTGCGACAAGCAAGAGTGCGGCGGTGAGCAAGGCCGCTGCGACGAGCACGTTCGCTGCGACGGGCAAGGCAGGTGCGACGGGCAAGGCTTCGGCGGCGGGCAAGGCCGCTGCGGCGAGCAAGGTCGGTCTGGACAAGGCCGAGGCGACAAATAGAGCCGCGTCGGCGGGTGCGGACGCCGCAGGCGGCGAACCCGCTAGCGCGGCGCCCGCGGGCGAGCGGAAGCCAACCACAGCGCTGCGCGGCTGGGGCGTACCCATCGCATGCCTACTCGCCGCTGCCGTCCTGGCCGGTTTCGCCGTCGTCGCGGCACTGCGTCCGGGCGTCCCGGACAACGACAAAGCCTTCGTCGACTCCGGCGCCACCGAGGAGGTCCGCGCCGCCGCCGACAACGCGCTGAAGACCATCTACGGCTACGACGTGACCGCCATCGACGGCTACCCGGACGCCGTTCGCCAGGTGGTGACCGGCGACATGCTGAAGGACCTCGACCAGTTCGCCCCCACCACCATCGAGGCGATCAAACAGTCGCAGACCAGCGCCACCGCCGCCGCCGACCCGATCGGCGTGACCCTGCTCACCGACGACCGCGCCGAGTTGCTGGTGAACCTCGTGGTGAGCGCGACCAAGGACGGCGCGGCGCAACAGAGCGTCGCGGGCCCGGTCGTGCTGCGCATGACCAAGGTGGACGGCCGCTGGCTCGCCGCCGAGATCGTGGACCGGTAACCGGCACCGGAACCAGGGGAAGACAGCCGATCTCGGCATCCGGACCCACTTGACGAGGCCGGAAACAGCCGTCACCCTAGTGATTGAGCAGCGGCAGCTGACCACCCCCCACCGGGTGTCACGGCATACGCGCAGCCAGCGCGGCCGGCCCGGAAGGTATGCGGTCGAACCCCGGCGCCATCGGCGCGCCGGGTGGGATGACGATCACAGGGGTGGTACTTTGACTTCCCCGTATTCATGGGTGTAACTTTGGAGGTTGCGCTGGCTGCCTCCTGTCCATACCTCGATTCGCACACGTGGGTTCCACCTTTCCGGTGTTGCTCCCGTTGGTGCCTGTTCGAGTCGCGTTCGGGGCGCTACCAGCGGAATTCGTAGCAGACAATAGCGACGGTCGCGGACCACCACGCGGCCCGCGTTAGGTGCTGGAAGGACGCATCTTGGCAGTCTCCACCCAGACAAGCGCCGGTTCGAATCAGGCTTTGGCGGGGTCCATTCCCGGTGCCCCGAGGCGGGTGTCGTTCGCGAAGATCCGAGAGCCCCTCGAGGTGCCCGGTCTTCTCGACCTACAAACGGATTCATTCGCCTGGCTGGTCGGTACCCCGGAATGGCGGGAACGTGCCGCCGCTCGCGGCGACGGGGGCCTGACCGGTGGACTCGAGGAGGTGCTCGAGGAGCTCTCCCCGATCGAGGACTTCTCCGGGTCCATGTCGCTCTCCTTCTCCGATCCTCGCTTCGAAGAGGTCAAGGCCTCGATCGACGAGTGCAAAGACAAGGACATGACCTACGCGGCGCCACTCTTCGTGACCGCGGAGTTCATCAACAACAACACCGGCGAGATCAAGAGCCAGACGGTCTTCATGGGTGATTTCCCGATGATGACCGACAAGGGCACCTTCGTCATCAACGGCACCGAGCGTGTCGTGGTGTCCCAGCTGGTCCGCTCGCCCGGCGTGTACTTCGACCACTCCGTGGACAAGGGCACCGAGAAGGATCTGCACAGCGTGCGCGTGATCCCGAGCCGCGGGGCGTGGCTCGAGTTCGACGTGGACAAGCGCGACACCGTCGGCGTCCGCATCGACCGCAAGCGCCGCCAGCCGGTCACCGTGCTGCTGAAGGCGCTCGGCTGGAGCACCGAGGAGATCACCGAGCGCTTCGGTTTCTCCGAGATCATGATGTCGACCCTGGAGAAGGACAACACCGCCGGTCAGGACGAGGCGCTGCTGGACATCTACCGCAAGCTGCGCCCGGGCGAGCCGCCGACCAAGGAGTCGGCGCAGACCCTGCTGGAGAACCTGTTCTTCAAGGAGAAGCGCTACGACCTGGCGCGGGTCGGTCGCTACAAGATCAACAAGAAGCTCGGCATCCACGTCGGCGAGCCGATCACCGCATCGGTGCTGACCAAGGAAGACATCGTCACCACCATCGAGTACCTGGTGCGGCTGCACTCGGGTGATCGGGTGATGACGGCGCCGGGCGGCGCCGAGGTCCCGGTCGGGGTCGACGACATCGACCACTTCGGCAACCGTCGCCTGCGCACCGTCGGCGAGCTGATCCAGAACCAGATCCGGGTCGGCCTCTCCCGCATGGAGCGCGTGGTCCGCGAGCGGATGACCACCCAGGACGTCGAGGCGATCACGCCGCAGACCCTGATCAACATCCGCCCGGTCGTCGCCGCGATCAAGGAGTTCTTCGGAACCTCCCAGCTGTCGCAGTTCATGGACCAGAACAACCCGCTCTCCGGGCTGACCCACAAGCGCCGGCTCTCGGCGCTCGGCCCCGGCGGTCTGTCCCGTGAGCGCGCCGGCCTGGAGGTGCGCGACGTGCACCCCTCGCACTACGGCCGGATGTGCCCGATCGAGACCCCGGAGGGCCCGAACATCGGCCTGATCGGTTCGCTCTCGGTCTACGCGCGGGTGAACCCGTTCGGCTTCATCGAGACCCCGTACCGCCGGGTCGTCGACGGCCGGGTCACCGACGAGGTCAAGTACCTGACCGCCGACGAGGAGGACCGCGAGGTCCGCGGCCAGGCGAACTCGCCGATCGACCTCGACGGCAACTTCCTGGAGAACCGCGTGCTCGCCCGGCGCGGCAACGAGGAGATGGAGTACGTCGCCCCCGCCGACGTGACCTACCTCGACGTCTCGCCGCGCCAGATGGTCTCGGTCGCGACCGCGATGATCCCGTTCCTGGAGCACGACGACGCCAACCGCGCGCTGATGGGCGCGAACATGCAGCGCCAGGCCGTGCCGCTGATCCGCTCCGAGGCCCCGCTCGTCGGCACCGGAATGGAGCTGCGCGCCGCGGTCGACGCCGGTGACGTCGTGGTCAACGAGAAGGCCGGCGTTGTCGAAGAGGTCTCCGCGGATTACGTCACCGTGATGGCCGACGACGGCACCCGCAAGAGCTACCGGATGCGCAAGTTCAACCGGTCGAACCAGGGCACCTGCTCGAACCAGCGGCCGATCGTGGACGAGGGCCAGCGGGTCGAGTACGGGCAGGTCCTCGCGGACGGCCCGTGCACCGAGAACGGCGAGATGGCGCTGGGCAAGAACCTGCTCGTCGCGATCATGCCGTGGGAGGGCCACAACTACGAGGACGCGATCATCCTGTCGCAGCGCCTCGTGGAGCAGGACGTCCTGACCTCGATCCACATCGAAGAGCACGAGATCGACGCCCGCGACACCAAGCTGGGCGCCGAGGAGATCACCAGGGACATCCCGAACGTCTCCGACGAGGTCCTCGCGGACCTGGACGAGCGCGGCATCGTGCGCATCGGTGCCGAGGTGCGCGACGGCGACATCCTGGTCGGCAAGGTCACGCCGAAGGGCGAGACCGAGCTGACCCCGGAGGAGCGGCTGCTCCGCGCGATCTTCGGCGAGAAGGCGCGCGAGGTGCGCGACACCTCGCTCAAGGTGCCGCACGGCGAGTCCGGCAAGGTCATCGGCATCCGGGTCTTCTCCCGCGAGGACGACGACGACCTGCCCCCCGGCGTGAACGAGCTGGTCCGGGTGTACGTGGCGCAGAAGCGCAAGATCCAGGACGGCGACAAGCTCGCAGGCAGGCACGGCAACAAGGGCGTCATCGGCAAGATCCTGGCGACCGAGGACATGCCGTTCATGCCGGACGGCACCCCGGTCGACATCATCCTGAACACGCACGGTGTGCCGCGTCGTATGAACATCGGGCAGATCCTGGAGACCCACCTCGGCTGGGTCGGCAAGGCGGGCTGGAAGGTCGAGGGCAACCCCGACTGGGCCAAGGCGCTGCCGGAGGAGATGTGGGAGGCGCCCGGCGACTCCAACATCGCCACCCCGGTGTTCGACGGCGCCCGCGAGGAGGAGCTGACCGGTCTGCTGGCCTCGACGCTGCCGAACCGCGACGGCGACCGCATGGTCGACGACAACGGCAAGTCGATGCTCTTCGACGGCCGCTCCGGCGAGCCGTTCCCGTACCCGGTGGCCGTCGGCTACATGTACATCCTGAAGCTGCACCACCTGGTGGACGACAAGATCCACGCCCGCTCCACCGGGCCGTACTCGATGATCACCCAGCAGCCGCTCGGCGGTAAGGCCCAGTTCGGTGGCCAGCGCTTCGGTGAGATGGAGTGCTGGGCCATGCAGGCCTACGGTGCGGCGTACACGCTGCAGGAGCTGCTCACCATCAAGTCCGACGACGTGGTCGGCCGCGTGAAGGTCTACGAGGCCATCGTCAAGGGCGAGAACATCCCGGAGCCGGGCATTCCCGAGTCCTTCAAGGTGTTGCTCAAGGAGCTCCAGTCGCTCTGCCTGAACGTCGAGGTGCTCTCCTCCGACGGCGCGGCGATCGAGCTGCGCGAGGGCGAGGACGAGGATCTGGAGCGCGCCGCGGCGAACCTGGGCATCAACCTGTCCAGGAACGAAGCGGCCACGGTCGACGATCTGGCGAACTAGGCGGTCCGGCCGGGTGTCGACCGCCGTCGGCACCCGGCCCCGCGTTCCATCACTAGTGAACTCTTTGCTCCATTTCGACCCGAACAGGGGAAAGGAAGTTACGTGCTAGACGTCAACTTCTTCGATGAACTCCGGATCGGTCTCGCTTCCGCCGACGACATTCGCCAGTGGTCGTACGGCGAGGTGAAGAAGCCGGAGACCATCAACTACCGCACGCTCAAGCCGGAGAAGGATGGCTTGTTCTGCGAGAAGATCTTCGGTCCCACCCGGGACTGGGAGTGCTACTGCGGCAAGTACAAGCGCGTGCGCTTCAAGGGCATCATCTGTGAGCGCTGTGGCGTCGAGGTCACCCGCGCCAAGGTGCGCCGCGAGCGGATGGGCCACATCGAGCTGGCCGCACCGGTCACCCACATCTGGTACTTCAAGGGCGTTCCTTCGCGCCTCGGCTACCTGCTCGACCTGGCGCCGAAGGATCTCGAGAAGATCATCTACTTCGCCGCCTACGTCATCGTCGGAGTCGACGAGGAGCTCAGGCACAACGAGCTCTCCACGCTCGAGGCCGAGATGGAGGTCGAGAAGAAGACCGTCGCCGACCAGCGCGACGCCGATCTCGAGGCCCGCGCGCAGAAGCTGGAGGCCGACCTGGCCGAGCTGGAGGCCGAGGGCGCCAAGTCCGACGTCCGGCGCAAGGTCAAGGACGGCGGCGAGCGCGAGATGCGCCAGCTCCGCGACCGGGCCCAGCGCGAGCTGGACCGGCTGGACGAGATCTGGACCACCTTCACCAAGCTCTCGGTCAAGCAGCTCATCGTCGACGAGCTGCTCTACCGCGAGATCACCGACCGCTACGGCGAGTACTTCACCGGCGCGATGGGCGCGGAGTCCATCCAGAAGCTGATGGAGAAGTTCGACATTCCGGCCGAGGCCGAGAACCTGCGGGAGACCATCCGCAGCGGCAAGGGCCAGAAGAAGCTGCGCGCGCTCAAGCGGCTCAAGGTCGTCGCGGCGTTCCAGATGAACGGCAACTCGCCGATGGGCATGGTGCTCAACGCGGTGCCGGTGATCCCGCCGGAGCTGCGCCCGATGGTCCAGCTCGACGGTGGCCGCTTCGCCACCTCCGACCTGAACGACCTGTACCGCCGCGTCATCAACCGCAACAACCGCCTCAAGCGGCTGATCGATCTCGGCGCGCCCGAGATCATCGTCAACAACGAGAAGCGGATGCTGCAGGAGTCGGTCGACGCGCTGTTCGACAACGGCCGTCGCGGCAGGCCGGTCACCGGCCCGGGCAACCGCCCGCTCAAGTCGCTCTCCGACCTGCTCAAGGGCAAGCAGGGCCGGTTCCGCCAGAACCTGCTCGGCAAGCGCGTGGATTACTCCGGTCGCTCCGTCATCGTCGTAGGCCCGCAGCTCAAGCTGCACCAGTGCGGCCTGCCCAAGCTGATGGCGCTGGAGCTGTTCAAGCCGTTCGTGATGAAGCGGCTGGTCGACCTGAACCACGCGCAGAACATCAAGTCCGCGAAGCGGATGGTGGAGCGGCAGCGGCCGCAGGTGTGGGACGTCCTCGAAGAGGTCATCGCCGAGCACCCGGTGCTGCTGAACCGCGCGCCGACGCTGCACCGTCTGGGAATCCAGGCCTTCGAGCCGCAGCTGGTGGAGGGCAAGGCCATCCAGCTGCACCCGCTGGTCTGTGAGGCGTTCAACGCCGACTTCGACGGTGACCAGATGGCCGTGCACCTCCCGCTCTCCGCGGAGGCGCAGGCCGAGGCGCGCATCCTGATGCTCTCCTCGAACAACATCCTGTCGCCCGCGTCGGGCCGCCCGCTCGCCATGCCGCGGCTGGACATGGTGACCGGCCTGTACTACCTGACCCGTCTGGAAGAGGACGCCAAGGGCCAGTACCGGCCGGCCACCGCCGACGGGCCGGAGTACGGCGTGTACTCCTCGCCCGCCGAGGCGCAGATGGCGGTGGACCGCGGCGAGCTGACCGTGCGTTCGCTGATCAAGGTGCGGCTCACCGACCAGCGGCCGCCGCGCGAGATCGAGGCCGAGCGGTTCCCGGACGGCTGGAAGCGCGGCGACGCGTGGACGCTGGAGACCACGCTGGGCCGGGTCATCTTCAACGACCTGCTCCCGGCGGACTACGCGTTCATCAACGAGCAGATGCCGAAGAAGCGGCAGGCGACGATCATCAACGATCTCGCCGAGCGCTACCCGATGATCGTGGTCGCGCAGACCGTCGACAAGCTCAAGGACACCGGCTTCTACTGGGCCACCCGCTCCGGGGTCACCGTCTCCATGTCGGACGTTCTCGTTCCGCCGGAGAAGCCGGAGATCATGGAGCGCTACGAGGCGCAGTCCGACCAGATCGAGAAGAAGTACCAGCGCGGTGCGCTCGATCACCAGGAGCGCAACAACGCCCTGGTGAAGATCTGGCAGGAGGCGACCGAGGAGGTCGGTAGGGCGCTGCGCGCGCACTACCCGGCCGACAACCCGATCATCACGATCGTCGACTCGGGCGCCACCGGTAACTTCACCCAGACCAGGACCCTGGCCGGCATGAAGGGCCTGGTGACCAACCCGAAGGGTGAGTTCATCCCGCGTCCGATCAAGTCCTCGTTCCGCGAGGGGTTGACCGTGCTGGAGTACTTCATCAACACGCACGGTGCCCGCAAGGGCCTGGCCGACACCGCGCTGCGCACCGCCGACTCGGGCTACCTGACCCGTCGTCTGGTCGACGTCTCGCAGGACGTCATCGTGCGCGAGCACGACTGCGGCACCGAGCGCGGCATCGTGGTGCCGATCGCGGAGAAGCAGCCGGACGGCTCGCTGATCCGGGACGCGCACGTCGAGACCTCGACCTACGCCCGGACGCTCGCGTCCGACGCGCTGGACGCCAAGGGCAACGTGGTCGTGGCCAAGGGCGCCGATCTCGGCGACCCGGCCCTGGAGGCGCTGCTCGACGCCGGCATCACCGAGGTGAAGGTCCGCTCCGTGCTGACCTGCACCACCGGCACCGGCGTCTGCGCCACCTGCTACGGCCGCTCGATGGCGACCGGCAAGCTGGTCGACATCGGCGAGGCCGTCGGCATCGTGGCCGCGCAGTCCATCGGTGAGCCGGGTACCCAGCTCACCATGCGCACCTTCCACCAGGGTGGCGTCGCCGGCGACGACATCACCGGTGGTCTGCCCCGCGTGCAGGAGCTGTTCGAGGCGCGCGTGCCCAAGGGCAAGGCGCCGATCGCGGAGACCTCCGGCCGGGTTCGGCTGGAGGACGACGACCGCTTCTACAAGATCACGATCATCCCGGACGACGGGAGCGAAGAGGTCGTGTACGACAAGCTGTCGAAGCGGCAGCGGCTGCGCGTGTTCAAGCACGACGACGGCAGCGAGCGGCTGCTCTCCGACGGTGACCACGTCGAGGTCGGCCAGCAGCTGCTGGAGGGCGCGGCGGATCCGCACGAGGTGCTGCGGATCATGGGCCCCCGTCAGGTCCAGGTGCACCTGGTGCACGAGGTCCAGGAGGTCTACCGCTCGCAGGGTGTGTCCATCCACGACAAGCACATCGAGGTCATCGTGCGGCAGATGCTGCGGCGCGTCACGATCATCGATTCGGGCGCGACCGAGTTCCTGCCCGGCTCGCTCACCGAGCGCGCCGAGTTCGAGGCGGCCAACCGCCGCGTCGTCGCCGAGGGCGCCGAGCCCGCGGCAGGCCGTCCCGTGCTGATGGGTATCACCAAGGCCTCGCTCGCCACCGACTCGTGGCTCTCCGCGGCCTCCTTCCAGGAGACCACCCGGGTGCTCACGGACGCGGCCATCAACTGCCGCTCCGACAAGCTCATCGGGCTCAAGGAGAACGTGATCATCGGCAAGCTGATCCCGGCCGGAACCGGCATCAACCGGTACCGGAACATCCAGGTGCAGCCGACCGAGGAGGCACGTGCCGCGGCGTACGCGGTGCCGTCCTACGACGACACCTACTACAGCCCGGACGGGTTCGGTCAGAGCACCGGTGCCGCGGTCCCGCTGGACGACTACGGGTTCAGCGACTACCGGTAGTCCTGTTCTGTAGCAAGGCATTCGGC
This sequence comes from Nocardia asteroides, assembly GCF_021183625.1. Taxonomy (NCBI): domain Bacteria; kingdom Bacillati; phylum Actinomycetota; class Actinomycetes; order Mycobacteriales; family Nocardiaceae; genus Nocardia; species Nocardia asteroides. Next base: position 3,266,513 of record NZ_CP089214.1, on the reverse strand, counting down.
CCCCGTTCCGTCAGGATCGGGGGCCGAACTGCTTTACGATGCATGCACGCCGGCTGGACTCGGACGCGGGAGACAGGATGCGTATCACCCATGTGAACGCCAGCAATTGGCGCAACTTCAAGAATCTCGACTTCGCGATCCGCAATCGGTTGTTCATCGTGGGCGCGAACGCTTCCGGAAAGTCGAACCTTCTCGATCTGTTCCGCTTCATCGGCGACATTGCCGGTCCCGGTGGCGGGCTGGCGTCCGCGCTAGACCGGAGGTCCGGGCTCGGGAAGGTACGCAGCCTATTTGCTCGGAACAACCAGAAGGGCCGGCTGATCATCGACGTCAGGCTCTCGGACGGCGACGAGACCTGGCGCTACCGGCTGGTCGTCAAGGGTGAGGCGAAGGGCAGGAATCGCCCCGTGGTCGACGAGGAGTTGGTCGAACACAACGGCACGGTGCTCGTGAACCGGCCGGACGCCGAAGACGACAATGATCCGGAAAGGCTCACCCAGACCCACCTGGAGCAGATCTCCGCCAATCAGAGCTTTCGGCCGATCGCGGAGTACTTCACGAAGGTCAGATACTTCCACCTCGTTCCGCAGGTCATTCGTGATCCGGCGCGAGCCGTGCGAATCGACGATCCCTTCGGGGGCGATTTCATCGCCCAGATGAACGGCGTCCCGAAGAAGACTCGCGACGCCTGGTTGAACCGTATGCAGAAGGCCCTTCAGGATGCGGTGCCCGAGTTCGAGTCGCTGAAGATCGAGGTCGACCCAACCGGGCGCCCCCATCTGGTGGCCGGCTATCGGCATTGGCGAAGCACCCCCGCGCGCCACACCGAAGCGGACTTCTCCGATGGAACGCTCCGGTTGATCGGTCTCCTCTGGACCCTGGTCAGTGCGCCTGCCAATGGCGGCATCCTGTTGCTCGAGGAGCCGGAGCTCTCGCTCAATGCCGCGATCGTGCGGAAATTGCCTGCCGTGCTGGCGATGACGCAGCGGGACCGTGCCCTCCAGGTGGTGCTGTCGACGCACGCGCCGGAGCTGCTCGACGACGAGGGCGTGCTTCCGGAAGAGGTCCTGGTCCTCGAGGTCACCACCGACGGAACCCGCGCGACGCTCCTGTCCGACATCGACGAGGCTGCTGGAGAAGTAGAGGCCGAGCTGCCGACGTCGGATATCGTGCACAACCTGATCGCTCCTGCCGGGGAGCTCGGTGGCCTGCTGGACGTGGCGACGCTGCGTCGAGGGCCGCACAGTTGATCAATGTGGTCGTCGAGGGTGAATCGGACAGGGGAGTGGCTGTCGCCATCGTTCGTGCTGCCGGGCACGAGCTCGGGAAGATCGTCGTGAAGAACGGTAAGACGAAGCTCGACCCGTTGATCCCCAACTACAACCGTGCGGCCCTGACATCGTCATGGGTGGTCCTGCGCGACTCCGATACCCAGTGTCCGGTCGAGCTGCACGCGAAGCTGACGGCGGCGATCGGAACGATGTCACCGTCGTTCCTGCTGCGAGTTGTGCATCCGATGTCGGAAGGGTGGTTGCTGGCCGACGCGGAAGGTTTCGCCGAACACTTCGGTGTTCGCGCGGCCGCTGTCCCGCGTGCTCCCGAGTCGCTGTCCCATCCCAAAGCGACCGTTCTGCAGCTCTGCGCCAAGTCTCGGTACCGCGCCGTCCGGAGCGACATGGTGACGGCTGATGGCCGGACCGGCCCGCTGTACGTCGTGCGGGTCAACGAATTCGCGCGCGAGCACTGGGATGTCGGGAAGGCAGCGACGAACAGTGACAGCCTGCGCCGAGCAGTGGACAGGATTCGGCGGCTGACATAGCCGGGGCGCGAGAGTTCAGCGCTCCGTTTCGGCGCCGAGGCGGTGCAGGTAGCCGGCGAAGCGGTCGCGGTCCTCGTCGGACCAGTCGGCGGTGAGTTCGGTGAAGATTCGGCGCTGCCACTGCTGGGCGCCGGTCAGCAGGCGGGTGCCGCGGGGGGTGAGGCGCAGCGCGGTGCGGCGCTGGTCGACGGTGGACTCGGTGCGGGAGACGTAGCCGTCGGTGCCGGCGTCGCGGACCATGCGGCCCGCGGCGGAGTGGTCGAGGCCGAGCAGGTGGGCGATGGTGCCGACGGTGGCCTCGGCGCCGTTCTCGGTGCCGGCGGCGACCGCCTCGACGACCTGGATGTGCTGGGTGTGCCTGAGCTCCTCGGGGAGCTGCGGGCCGGTGCCGTCGAGCCAGCGGCGGGACCAGAACCGGACCAGCCGGAAGAGGGCGGGCCCGCCGTCGGCGGAACTCTCGTGATCGGCGACGGCACTGCTCATGTTCTCCAGGGTAGTGCGCCCTTGACCGGGGCGCGGTCGCACGCCATACTGAACTAGATGGTTCAGTATGACTTCTTGGATGCCTCCTTCGGCGCGCTGGCCGACCCGACCAGGCGCGGAATCCTGGAGCGGCTGCGCGCGGGGCCGGCCACGGTCACCGAGCTGGCCGAGCGCTTCGACATGACGCTGACCGGCGTGCAGAAGCACATCCGGCTGCTGGCGGAGGCGGGCATGGTGACCACCGAGAAGCGGGGCAGGGTGCGCTGGTGCCTGCTCGGAACGGATGTCTTCGACCGTGAGGTGGCGTGGTTGCAGCGCTACCGCGAGGTGGTCGAGGCGCGCATGGACCGTCTGGACGCGTTTCTGGAACGAACGAAGGAGCAGGAGCCATGACAACGACCACCAACGACACCCTGGTCGCCGCCGACACCGATCGCGGCATCGATATCGAGCGGGTCTTCGACGCCCCGATCGCCAGGGTCTGGGCCGCGCACAGCCGGATCGAGCAGCTGGTGCAGTGGTGGGGGCGCGGCAATCCGCTCGACGTGGAGCGCTGGGAGTTCCGCCGCGGCGGGCACTGGCGCTTCGTCGAGCATGCCGAGGGGGAGGCACACGGGTTCGAGGGGCGGTTCCGGGAGATCGAGCCGGAGCGGCGGATCGTCTGGTCCTTCGAGTGGGACGGGATGCCCGCGCACGTCTGCATCGACGAGATCACCTTCACCGACCTCGGCGACGGGCGCACGAAGGTGCGCACGCACAGCCAGTTCCACACACCGGACGAGCGCGACGGCATGTTGCAGTCCGGCATGGAGGGTGGGCTCAACGACGGGTATCGCGCGCTGGACGCGCTGCTCGCCCGGGGGTGAGTCCGGACCCCGAGCAGAGCGCCGCCCGCGCGGCTTCTCAGGGGTGCGGCGTGCCGATTCGGCGCTTGCGCGGCGTGAGCCGCAATCCGGGCAGCGGAGGCGCTGGAATGCGCTGGTCGGCGGGGTGTCCAGGCACCGAGCCGAAGCGGCTGACGTCGCGCGCCTCCCACTGCGAGCGGGCCAGCTCGATCTCCCCGTGGCTGCGGCCGACGAAGTTCCACCACATGACCAGCTCCTCGGCGAACGGCTCGCCGCCGATCAGCGCGAACCGGGCGCCCGCCGCGCTGCGCAACACCACCTCGCTCCGGCCGGTGCCGAGGTAGAGCAGCGGCCCGGGTGCGAGTTCGACTCCGGCGACGGTGACGTCGCCATCGACCCCGAGCACCGCGTGCTCGAAGGCGGGGTCCAGCGGCAGCCGGAGCTCGGCGCCGGGCTCGACCCGCAGGAAGGCGCCGACGATCGGGGTGTAGGCCCTGGCTGGTGCGGTGACGCCGGCCAGCGTGCCGATCAGCACGGTGGCCCGCACCCCGGGCGCGGCGTACTCGGGCAACTCCCGGTGCTGCTCGAAGTGCGGGTCGATGCCCGCGCTCGCGCCGGGCAGCGCGATCCACAGCTGCAGGCCGTTGCCTGCGGGCGCGCCGGGCACGGCGTACTCGGAGTGCGCGATGCCGCGCCCCGAGGTCATCAGGTTCAGCTGGCCCGGCTCGATCCGGACGTCGGAGCCGACCGAATCCCGGTGCCTGATCGCGCCCTCCAGCGGCCAGGTGACGGTCTGCAGCCCGATGTGCGGGTGCGGCTCGATATCCGGCGGGGCGCCGGTGGTGGTCACCGTCGGCGAGCCGAAGCGGTCGAGGAAGCACCACGCCCCGACGGTCGGCAGGTCGCGCTGCGGCAGCACCCGCTCCACGAACACGCCGCGGACCCCGCCGAGCGGCACCTCGCGCTCGGGGTACAGCTCGGCCAGCGGACCCGGCCCCGCCGCCGGGGTGCAGACCTCGGCGGCTGGGTTCGGGTCCAGGTCGCTCATCGCGGGACGCCCTTGCCGATCACGTGGGCGTCGTACTCCGCGTGCTTGTCCAGGAAAGCCTTGATGAACGGGCAGATCGGGCGGATCGTCCGGTTCCTGGCGATGGTGTCCTCGACGGCGAACTTGGCCAGCGCCTTGCCGAGGCCCTTGCCGCCGAACTTGTCGTCGATCTCGGTGTGCGTGAAGACGGTCTCGTCCCCGCGCTCCTCGTACTTCGCGAAACCGGCCTGCGCACCCTCGTACCGGACCGTGTAGCGCTGCTTGTCGTCCTCGCGCACGACCTCGACGGACTCCTGCGACATTGCCGTTCCTCCTTCTCGCGCCGACATCCACATCATGCCGGGCGGTCCGTTCTACGACCGGGGCCGCCCGGTCACTCCCGCCCGGCCGAGGTGAACGACATGTCCGCGTAGCGCGGCCCCGCGACCTGCGCCGCCACCGGCTCCAGCGTCGCCAGTTCGGCGTCGCTGAGCGGCAGCACCGCGGCCGCGGCGTTCTCGGCCAGCCGGGTGCGGCTGCGGGTGCCCGGAATCGGGACCACCGGCAGGCCGTGCACACCGGCACGGGAGTGCACCCAGGCCAACGCCACCTGGGCCGGGGTGATTCCGCGCTGCTCGGCGAGCTCCCGGATCGGGGCCAGCAGCGCGGCGTTGTGCGCCGCGTTCTCGCCCGAGAAGCGCGGCATGGCGCGGCGGAAGTCCGCGGCGTCCGGCAGCGTGCCCGCGTCGGCGAAGGAGCCGGTCAGGAAGCCGCGGCCGAGCGGCGAGTAGGGCACGAAGGCGACGCCGAGCTCGGCCGCGGCGGGCACCGCGGTGCGCTCCACGTCGCGGGAGAAGAGCGACCACTCCGACTGCACCGCGGCGATCGGGTGCACCGCGTGCGCGGCCCGCAGTTCGTCGCCGGTGACCTCGGAGAGCCCGATCGCGCGCACGGTGCCCGCCGCGACCAGCTCGGCCATGGCGCCGACGGAGTCCTCGATCGGGACCGCCGGGTCGCGCCGGTGCATGTAGTAGAGGTCGATGGTGTCGACGCCGAGCCTGCGCAGGCTGGCCTGCACGGCGGAGCGGATGTAGCCGGGGGAGTTGTCGATGCCGCGGAAGGCCGGGTCGGCGGGGTCGCGGCGGATGCCGAACTTGGTGGCGAGCACCAGCCGGTCCCGGTTGGCCCGGACGAAATCGGCGAGGAACTCCTCGTTGTGCCCGGAGCCGTAGATGTCGGCGGTGTCGAAGAGCGTGATGCCGAGTTCGAGCGCGCGGTCCAGCGTGGCGCGCGATTCGGTGAGGTCGGAGGTGCCGTAGAACTCGCTCATCCCCATGCAGCCCAGCCCCTGCACGCCCACCTCGATCCCGCCGAGCGTGGCGGTGGGCATGGTTTCGCTGGTGGTCATACTGTCGTCCCTTCACAGTGCGTTCCGACCGTGCCCTCGTAGAGCTCGATCTTGTAGTCCAGAACGGCGACGGTCTGGCTGAGCTCGGAGATTCGGGTGATCGCGTCGGCACGGGTGCGCCGGAAGATGGCGAGCCGCTCCGGGATCGTCGACTCGCCCGCGCGCACCAACTCGGCGTAGCGGACCATGTCCGCCACCGACATGCCGGTGGTGCGCAACCTGCCGATCAGCTGCAGCCAGTCCAGGTCCCGCTCGGTGAACCGGCGCTTGCCGGTGTGGTCGCGGCCGACCGAGCTGAGCAGCCCGATCCGCTCGTACCAGCGCAGGGTGTCCCGGCTCAGCCCGGACCGCTCCGCCGCCTCGCCGATGGAGTACCGCGGCCGTTCGATCGTCGCTTCGGTCATCGCTGCCGCCCTTTCCGAGGAACATCTCCGACGTTAGCCACCTGGAGCGCACTCCAAGCAAGGACGATTCTCGCCGGGTTTCGGCGCGGGCGCGCAACCCGACCTACCCTGGAGGCATGCCTGGTAAGGACATCGACCGGGTCAGGGCGCGTTCCGCCCTCGCCACGGTCAAGGAGAGCCCGGTGATCACCGCGATCGCGGTGGCGCCGTTCATCGCCGCGCTCGGCGCGGTCTGGTGGCTGTTCGGCGGCTTCGCCGCGTTCGTGCTGCTCGCCGTCTTCGGCGTGGTCGCCGTGGTGAAGCTGCGCTGACGCTCAGCGCGGCACGTGGAAGTGCGTGAGCTCGCCGCTGCCTGGCCCGATCTCGGACCAGGGCAGCTCGAACTCCAGCACCGCCAGCGCCGAGGTCGGGAATTTGCGCGCCAGCGCGACGGCGGCATCGCCCGTCCGGTCGGCGGCCAGCTCCCACGCCGTCTCCGGCATGCCGGGGAAGTGGCCGACCAGCAGCAGCGTCCGCACCGCGTCCGCGGTCAGCCGGACGAGCTCGATCAGCTCGGCCTCGTCCGCGTCGTAGATGCCGGATTCGTAGTGCGCGGGCGCGGTGATGCCGGTGGCCGCCAGGGTGGCGCGGGTGCGCAGGGCGGTGGAGCAGCGCACCTCGTCGACAGGTGGGAGGGTGGCGCGAATCCAGTCGCCGGCCAGCCCCGCCTCCCGTTCGCCACGGGCCGCGAGCGGGCGCTCGTGGTCGGCCACACCGTCCGGGTAGGCCGACTTCCCGTGCCGCAGGAGGATGAGGGTGCGCGCCATGGGAACACCGTAGACGCTCTCCGGTGCGAGACCCGGATCGCACTCGAGGCACACTGAAAGCGGCATCACAGTGCCGGGGGCCGCGAATGCTCGTGTCCGCCTTCACGGTGGCGCCACTCCACACGCACACCCCGAGGATCAGCACACATGGCCTATGTAATCACGCAGCGTTGCTGTAACGACGCGAGTTGTGTCTCCGAGTGCCCGGTCGATTGCATTCGTCCGACTCCGGATCAGCCGGGGTTCGCGTCGGCGGAGATGCTGCATATCGATCCCGATACCTGTATCGACTGTGGGGCGTGTGTCGATGCGTGCCCGGTGGAGGCGATCTTCTCCGAGGACGATCTGACGGCGTCGTTGTCGCGGTATCGGGATATCAACGCGGCGTATTTCCAGCGGCATCCGTTGGAGTCCACGATCGAGCCGTTGGTGTCTCCGGCGCGTCCGCCGAAGTCGTTGGGGACGTTGCGGGTGGCGATCGTGGGGGCGGGTCCGGCGGCGTGTTATGCCGCGGACGCGATCCTGCGGCGGGCCGATGCGCAGGTGGAGTTGTTCGATCGGCTGCCCACCCCGTGGGGGCTGGTACGGGCGGGGGTGGCTCCCGATCATGCGGGGACCAAGACGGTGTCGGCGATGTTCGAGTCCGCGTTCCGCCGTGACACGTTGCAGTACTACCTCAATGTCGAGGTCGGTACCCATATCAGCCATGAGGAGCTCCTGGATCACCATCACGCGGTGGTGTATGCGGTCGGGGCGGCGACCGACCGGCGCCTGGGTGTGCCGGGTGAGGATTTGGCGGGGAGTGTGTCGGCGACGGAGTTCGTGGCCTGGTACAACGGGCACCCCGATTACGCCGACCGGTCCTATGACCTGTCGGGGGAGCGGGCGGTGATCGTGGGTAACGGTAACGTCGCTCTCGATATCGCCCGGGTCCTGACCCTGGATCCCGACGAGCTGGCCAAGACCGACATCGCCGACCACGCCCTGGACGCTTTGCGGGCCAGCAACATCAAGGAAGTCGTGATCCTGGGCCGTCGCGGGCCCCTGCAGGCGGCGTATACCTCTCCGGAGTTCCTGGCGTTGGCGCATCTGAAGAATGTCGATGTCGTGGTCGCTGCCGAGGACCTCGACCTCGATGAGGTGTCGCGGGGGCATTTGGATGATCCGGATGTGGAGCCGTCGGTGCGGTTGAAGTACACCCTGGCCGAGGAGTACGCCCACGCTTCGCGTAACCCCGGTCACAAGCGGATCGTGTTCCGGTTCCTGACCTCACCCACCGCTGTCCTGGGTGAGGACAGGGTCACCGGGGTGGAGTTCGCGCACAACGAGCTGTTCGACGACAACGGCCAAGTCTCCGCGCGGGCGACCGACCGGACCGAGACCCTCGAAACCGGGCTGGTGCTACGCAGCATCGGGTATCGGGGTCAGCCGGTTCCGGCGTTGCCCTTCGACGAGGCCAAGGGTGTGGTCCCCAACGAGCAGGGCCGGGTCGTCGAGGACGGCACACCGGTCCAGGGTGTGTACGTCAGCGGGTGGATCAAGCGGGGTGCTCGCGGGGTGATCGGGTCGAACCGGGTCGATTCCGAGGAGACCGTCGAACACCTGATCGCCGACTTCGTCGCCGGGAAGCTCGCGGCTCCGAAGGCGGACCGGGCGGCTCTTCGGGAACTGGTGGAGTCGCGCCAGCCGGACCTGGTGGATCGGGCGGGGTGGAAAGCGATCGATACCGCGGAGAAGACCGCGGGCAAGACCACAGGCCGCCCCCGCGTGAAGTTCGCGTCCAGGGAGGACCTGCTGAACGCCGCCCGCGGCTGAGGCCCGTGCCGCTCCTCGCTAGGCGGGGAGCGGCATGATCCGCACGACCGTGGTGGTCGCCCCACCGACCACGAACCACAGCCGCAGTACCGGCCCACCGGACCGGTCCCCCGACTCGTAGCGGCTGCGCACCTGGATGTGCTGGCGCGCGAGCACCGGCGCCACGTACTCGATGACGGCGCGGTGCGGCGCCGCGACCAGCTTGGGGTACTCGGCCAGGAACTGCTCGACGGCCTGCCAGTAGCAGGCATTGTTCACGTGGTTGTACTGGTCGATATCGGTGGCCCGGAGCGGGAAGGGCAGGTCGGTGTCGGACTCCGGCGGGGTGGCGTCGGTGAGGTACGGGCGCCAGCGCAGCCGGTGCTCGTCGGTGGAGCGCGCCAGGTAGGCGAGGCCCTCGTCGCTGATCCGGGCGGGCATGTTGTTGGACTCGCTGATATTGATCCAGAAGCCCTCGGTCTCGATCAGCCCGCCGTTGCCACTGGTCAGCCGGACCCGCATATTCGTCCAGCGGGTGGACATGCTCGAGCACCAGCGCAGCAGCTGCACCTCGTCCGGCCACAGCACCGGGCGGATGACGTCGATGACCGTGCGCCGGACGATCCAGTTCGGGTCGGTCCGGTTCAGGAAGGTGCCGTTGAGCTGCTCCCAGGCGATGTCCTGCAGGTAGCGGGCGACGGCGTCGAAGCGCAATCGGTTGTAGGGATCCACATCCCCCGCCCGGACGGGCCACGCCGAATCGAAACCCGTGCCCTCCTCGGGAAGCGGGGCGAGTGGCTGTTCGACTGACACTTGGTGCTCCTCGCGCTGCACGGTGTGCTGCGTGTTCGTGCGGTGCTGTTGTGAGACGACTTTACGGGGCGTAGGTCACACCCTCACGCAGAGTCGGTGCGACGTCCGCCCTGCTGCCGTGCCCGGCGACGAACGGTTGCGCCGCCGGGAGCAGCCCGGCGCGGCGCCGCAGAACTTACCACCGTGCGCGGCCGCCGTGGCCCTGGCACGCGAATCAATAGCCCCGATATCCCTGCCCGCTCGACATGGCGACGATGCCGGGCACATTCGACAGCGACCCGTACCGTTCGATGGCGTAGCGGGACCCGGCGATGATGTTGTCGACCGGGTTCCAGATGTCGTCGTGCCCGGCCACCTTGTAGGCGTCGAAGGTGGGGTCGATGGTCTGCATGAGCCCCTTGGACGGGATGCCGGCGGCGGCATTGCTGTCCCACAGGTTGATGGCCTGCGGGTTTCCACCCGACTCCTTGTCGATGATCATGGCGATGACGGCGGCGTCGCTGTCCTTGACGTCGTACCCCTGCGCCCGCAGCACCTCGATCGCCTGCCGGATCCACTCGGCCCTGTCTCCGGTCGGCATGGGCCCGGTCGGCAGTGAGCCGGTGGCGGTGTACTGCGGGGTGCCGCTCCCGCTGTCGGTGCCGGTCGGTGTTCCGCTGCCGTTCGACGGGGACTTGCCGCTGCTGTACGAGACGGGGGCCGCGGTGGTGCTCGCGGGCGCGGTCGGGGCGGCCGGGGTGGTGGCCGCCGGGACGTTCAGCGCCGGTTCGCCGAGGCCGTCGTAGGCCGCGCGCAGCGTGCCGGTGGCCCGGTCGACGGCGGTCTGCGCGGTGGTCGCGGTGGCTTCCGCGGTGCGCAGCGCCTGGGTCAGGTTCCAGCTGCGCGAGGCGGCCTGCAGCGCCTCCTGGAAGACCAGGCCGTCCACGTCGACCAGGTGCGCCCGGCCGCGCAGGTAGGCGATGCGGGCGGCGGCGTCGACGGTGCCGTCCGGGGCGACGCCGTACGGCCCCATCGGGGCGGGCTGGTTCAGCGCGTCGTCGCGCAGCGCGAGCACCTTCGCCTTCGCCTCCGCCAGGTTCGTCACCTGCTGGGTGAAGGCGGTGCGCAGCTCGAGCAGCGCGGCGCTGACCGCGGAGCCGCGGGTCTTCTCGGTCTCCACCCGTGCCGTCGCCGCGGTGGCGGTGGCGCCGGACCAGGTGAGCGCGGCGGTGTCGGTGACCGCGGCGCCGAGCGCGGCGTCCAGCTCCGCCTGGATCCTGGCCGCGGCGTCGCCCGCCGCGGTGAGCTGGTCGGGCTGCCAGGCGGCGACGTCGTCGACGGTGAGCGTCATGACGGCAGCCCGATGGTGCCGAGCCGGTGCGCGAACTCGGCCTCGTCGAGGTCGTAGCCGCCCGCGGCGGTGCGCAGATTGTCGGCGACGGTGGTGAGCCGGGCGCCGATCCGCTGCAGCGAGCCGTCCAGCGCGGCCCCGGCGGCCGCGGCGGCGGCCCCGAGCCCGGTGCCGGGCAGCGCGTTGACCGCGGGCGCGAACGGCTCGCCCGCCGCCAGCCCGGTGACCGCCTCCGCCTCGGCGCCGAGGCGCTGGGCGAACGTGCGCAGGACGTCCGGATCCACCCGGATCGCCGCGCTCGGATTCCCCGTTGATTCGACCATGAGAACTCCCCCTCCCCGTAAGTCGCGGTCAGCATAGCAAAACGGGATGCTCCGACCGGGCCGCGCGCGGGGCGGTTAGGTTGGGCTGGACGCGGCGTCCCACCCGGTCGACGCCGCGCGGAGAGAGAGGTCGGCCCATGCGCGCAGCCAGGATCAGCACCCTAGAGGGACCGGATTCGATCGAGATCGCGGAGATCGCGGAGCCGGTGGCGTTCCCGGGCGGCGTCGTGATCGACGTGCATGCCGCGGGCATCGCCTTCCCGGATGTGCTGATGTCGCGCGGGTTGTACCAGATGAAGCCGGAGCTGCCGTTCACCGTCGGCGGCGAGATCTCCGGGATCGTGCGCGCGGCGCCGGAGGGCGCGCACGTGCGGGCGGGCGACCGGGTGCTGGCGCTGACCATGCTCGGCAACGCCGTCGCGGAGACCGCGGTGGTGCCCGCCGACACGGTGTTCGCGCTGCCGGACGCGGTCTCGCTGGAGGCGGGGGCAGGCATCCTCTTCAACGACCTGACCGTGCACTTCTGCCTGCGCACCCGCGGCAGGCTGGCCAAGGGCGAGACCGTGCTCGTGCACGGCGCGGCGGGCGGCATCGGCACCTCGACGCTGCGGCTGGCAGGCGCGCTCGGCGCCGGCCGGGTGATCGGCGTGGTCAGCACCGAGGAGAAGGCCGCGGTGGCGCGGGCCAACGGCGCCACCGACGTGGTGCTCACCGAGGACTGGGCCGCCCGGGTCAAGGAGCTGACCGGCGGCCGCGGCGTCGACATCGTGCTCGACCCGGTCGGCGGGGACCGCTTCACCGACAGCCTGCGCTCGCTGGCCCCGGCGGGCAGGCTGCTCGTGGTCGGCTTCACCGCGGGCGACATCCCGCAGGTCAAGGTGAACCGGCTGCTGCTCAACAACGTCGAGGTAATCGGCGCGGGCTGGGGGGCCTGGGTGCTGAAGCACCCCGGCTACCTGGCCGAGCAGTGGGCCGAGGTGGAGCCGCTGCTGGCCGACGGCACGATCGCCCCGCCGCAGGTGGTGCCGTACCCGCTGGAGCGCACGGCCGAGGCGGTCGCCTCGCTGGAGCAGCGCAGCGCGACCGGCAAGGTGGTCGTCACCGTCCGCTGACCGGCTGTCGGCGGGCGCCGGTACGGTGCTCGCCATGACCGCCGCGGGGGACAGGCTCTCGGACCGCACCCTGAATCGCACGCTGCTCGCGCGCCAGCACCTGCTGGCGCGCGAGCCGCTCGGCATCGCCGCGCTCTGCGAGCACCTGATCGGGCTGCAGGCGCAGGACGTCCCGCCGCCCTTCGTCGGCGCGTGGAGCCGGATCGCCGGCTTCGACCGGAGCACGGTGGATAGCGGGCTGGAGGACCGCTCGCTGGTCCGGATCACGCTGATGCGCGGCACCATCCACCTGGTCACCGCCGCCGACGCGCTGCGCATCGCGCCGCACATCCAGCCGGAGCTGGAGAAGGTGCCGTTCCGCAGGGGTTTCAATTTCGGCGCCATGGTCGGGCTGGACCCGGAGGAGGTGCGGGCCCGCGGTGAGTCGGCGGTCGGCGCCGACCCGATCTCCGCGGCCGAGCTGCGCGCCGCGGCGCTCGCGCACTACCCGGACCGGCAGCCCGGGCACGTGGTGCAGGCCTGGCTCTACCAGCTCCCGGTGCTGCAGGTGCCGCCGCGCGGACGCTGGCGGGACAACAGCAAGCCGGTCTGGGCGCGGATCGAGCCCTGGCTCGGCGCCCCGCTCGACCGCGGCTACCCGCTCGCCGAGCTGCTCGCCCGCTACCTCGCCGCCTTCGGCCCGGCGAGCACCGCGGACATGCAGACCTGGTCCAAGCTGCCCGGCGCCAAGCAGGCCATCGATTCGCTCGGCGATCGGGTGCGCACCTACACCGACGAGCGCGGCAAGGTGCTCTACGACCTCGCCGACGCCGAGCTCACCGCCCCGGACGTGCCCGCGCCGGTCCGCTTGCTCGGCTGGTACGACAACGCGACGCTCGCGCACCGGTACCGGGCGAGGATCCTGCCGCTATCCGCACAGCGGGCCTTCCCGGTGATGGTCTCGCCGGTGCTGGTGGACGGCTTCGTCGCCGGGCACTACAGGATCACCGGGGGTACCGCGCGGATCGTGCCTGCCCGGCCGTGGAGCGCGGCCGAGCGCGCCGAGGTCGAGGCGGAGGCGCACGCCCTGCTCGGCTTCCTGGAGCCGGAGCGCGAGCCCGAGGTGCTCGTCCTCGACCAGGACGCGGACATCCGCGGCTGACTCCGCCGCCGCGGGCGTGCCCACGCGTTCCGGCCGCCGGCCGAGGCCGATGGCGGGAGCCGCCCCTACCTGGTGTCGCGGTAGGCCGGAGCCTTGCTCGTCCCCGCGGGCGCGAGCGTGCGCAGCAGCGGAAGCGTGCGGCGCGGCACCACGGTGGAGAGCACGATGACGCTGTGCGAGCGCACCACCGACCCGGTCCGGTCGATGCTGAGCAGCACCGCCTGCAACCCGGCGTGCGAATCGGCGGCGATCCGGCAGAGCACATCGCCGGAGCCGGTGGTGGCGTAGGCCTCCAGCACGCCCGGGATGGCGGCCAGCTCCGCGGCGACGCTGTCCAGCGCGCCCTGCGCGATCTCCAGCGTCACGAACGCCTGCACGTCGAACCCGGCCGCGGTGACGTCGATGTGCGGGTCGTAGGAGGCGATCACCCCGGCCTGCTCCATCCGGCCGATCCGCGCCTGCACCGTCGCGCGGGCCACCCTGGTCCGCCGGGAGAGCTCGAGGATGCCTGCCTTCTGGTACTCGTGCATGGCGGCGAGGATGGCCAGATCGAGTTCGTCCAGCCGCACCTGGCTCTTGGTCATACTGTTCATTCTGCCAAGGAAAACCCGGTATCCGCTGGCCGGATGTACCGGCATGCCCACGATTTTCTCGCGAGCTTGCCCGGCACGGGCGGCGCGCGGTCTCGTAGGGCGATGACGGTGGAACCGATTCCGAGCGAGCAGGAACTGCGCACCCTCGTCGGGCTGGTCGATCACGACACCGGCGCCGACCCCTTCCCGGTGATCGGCTGGGACGCCCTGGTCTGGGTCGTCGGCAACGCCACCCAGGCCGCGCACTTCCTGCGCAGCGCCTTCGGCATGCGGCAGGTGGCCTACTCCGGCCCGGAGACCGGCAACCGCGACCACAAGGCCTTCGTGCTGCGCGCGGGGGCGGCGCGGTTCGTCGTGGCGGGCGCGGTCGACCCGGCCAGCCCGCTGGCCGCGCACCACCGCGAGCACGGCGACGGCATCGCCGACATCGCGCTCGAGGTGCCGGACGTGGACCGCTGCGTACGCACCGCCCGCGCCCGCGGCGCCACCGTGCTGACCGAACCGCACGACGAGACCGACGAGTTCGGCACCGTCCGGGTGGCCGCGCTCGCCGCCTACGGCGACACCAGGCACACCCTGATCGACCGCTCCCGCTACGACGGGCCGTACCGCCCCGGCTTCGTCGCGCGCACCGGCGGCCGCACCGGCGCACCGGTCTTCCTCGCCGTCGACCACGTGGTCGGCAATGTCGAGCTGGGCCGGATGGACCGCTGGGCCGGCTTCTACCGCGACGTCATGGGGTTCACCGATCTGGCCGAGTTCATCGGCGACGACATCGCCACCGAGTACTCGGCGCTGATGAGCAAGGTGGTGGCGAACGGCAACCACCGGGTGAAGTTCCCGCTGAACGAGCCCGCGCCCGGCCGCAAGCGCTCGCAGATCGACGAGTTCCTGGAGTTCTACCGCGGGCCCGGGGTGCAGCACGTCGCACTCGCCACCGCCGACATCATCGGCGCCGTCGACATCCTGCGCGCGCAGGGCATCGAGTTCCTCGACACCCCGGCCGCCTACTACCGCGACCCCGAGCTGCGGGCGCGGATCGGGCACGTCCGGGCGCCGGTCGCGGAGCTGGAGCGCCGCGGCATCCTGGTCGACCGGGACGAGGACGGCTACCTGCTGCAGATCTTCACCCGCCCGCTCGGCGACCGCCCCACCGTCTTCTTCGAACTGATCGAGCGGCACGGCTCACTCGGCTTCGGCAAGGGCAACTTCCGTGCGCTCTTCGAGGCGATCGAGCGGGAGCAGGAGGCGAGGGGGAATCTGTGAGCCGGTGCGCTGCCCGGCACTCGGTACAGTTCGAGGCATGCGGATCAAGTGGGCGGCGGTCGCGGTGGCAGCCTCGGCGCTCGTGCTCTCGGGCTGCGGCTCCGGCGACGGCTCCGAGCAGCCAGGTCCCTCCCGGCCCGCGCCGAAGGTCGTCGCGCTCGGGCCCTTCGTCGGCGAGTGCGGCAACGTCACCGATGACGAGATCCGCGATGCCGGCGGGATCGGCCAGGCCACCAGGGTTTTCCGGAACGCGGTCGGCTGCAACTGGCAGGCCGGCGGCTTCGGCGGGGCCAGCATCACCTTCGCCTCCTACCGGGGCAGCCCGATCGAGCGCGAGCGGGCCTGGGTGACGGTGAACGGCCGCGCGCCCGAGCAGATCGAGGTGGCGGGCAAGCCCGGCTTCGCCGCGCTCGACCCCGGCGGCTCGATCTGCGACCTGGCCATCCAGCTCGGCGACGACTTCTTCGAGTGGTCGACCAACCTCGGGCCGTTCGGCACCGGCAACCCCTGCGACCGCAGCCGGGCGCTGGCCGAGCTGACGCTCCAGCGGATCCGGTGAGGAGCGGCATGCGAAACGGACTGCGCAGGGGCGGGGCGGCGCTCGCCGCCGCGCTCGCCGTGACCGCGGCGGTGAGCGGCTGCGGCCGGGAGATCCAGGGCACGCCGCTCGGGGTCGGCGAGAGCCAGCCGGTCGACACCAGGCTGGACAAGCTGCTCCGCGAGTGCGACATCCTGAGCCACGAGCAGATCGGCGAGGCGATCGGCGAGGGCGTCACCCCCGAGGACTCCTTCTTCGGCGCGGTCTGCATGTGGGATCTGATCGGCGCACCCGGCGGCGATGGAATGGCTACTCTGAACTGGTACGAGAACGGCTCGCTCGGCAACGAGAAGCAGACGAACAACAAGCTCGGGTACCAGACGGAGAACGTCACCGTCGACAGCGCGCTGGTCCTGCAGATCCGCAGGCCCGGCGATCCGGACTCGTGCGGCATGGCGGCGAGTGCGCCGGACAACGGCGTGATCGGGTGGTGGCTCAACTACCGGGCCGGCTCCAGCCACCCGGACCCGTGCGAGTCGGTCCGCAAACTCATGGCGCTGACGCTGAACCTGGCGCGGTGATATCCCCGCCCAGCCACGCGGTGATATCCCCGCCCAGCCGCCCGCTGACCACCCCGTTTCGACCTTTCTCGAGGTCACGGGTATCGTGGACGGCTGTGCCCGGAACGTAGCGGGCAGGTTCGTGTGCAGACGTAGGCCAGCGAGAGCGGCCGACCCCCTCAGGTGTGCCTGGAATCCGGGGTTCCGTACCGCGCGCGACACGCCCGACCTCGGGACGCGAGAAATGGGGTCGGACGTGCAGCTGAGCCATGAAGTTCCCGTACCGCGATAACAACTGAGGAAAGCCGGTCTATGCCAACCATCAACCAGCTGGTCCGCAAGGGTCGCCGTGACAAGGTCGCCAAGACCAAGACCGCGGCGCTCAAGGGCAGCCCGCAGCGCCGTGGCGTGTGCACCCGGGTGTACACCACGACCCCCAAGAAGCCGAACTCCGCGCTCCGCAAGGTTGCGCGTGTTCGCCTGACCAGCGCGATCGAGGTCACGGCGTACATCCCCGGCGAAGGCCACAACCTGCAGGAGCACTCGATGGTGCTCGTCCGCGGCGGTCGTGTGAAGGACCTCCCCGGTGTGCGCTACAAGATCATCCGCGGCTCGCTCGACACCCAGGGCGTGAAGAACCGCAAGCAGGCCCGCAGCCGCTACGGCGCCAAGAAGGAGAAGAGCTGATATGCCGCGCAAGGGTCCCGCTCCCAAGCGTCCGTTGATCAATGACCCGGTCTACGGGTCGCCGCTGGTCACCCAGCTGGTCAACAAGATCCTGATGGACGGTAAGAAGTCCACCGCCGAGCGCATCGTCTACGGCGCGCTGGAGCAGGCGCGGGAGAAGACCGGCACCGATCCGGTCGTCACCCTCAAGCGCGCGCTGGACAACGTCAAGCCCGCCCTCGAGGTCAAGCCGCGCCGCGTCGGTGGCGCCACCTACCAGGTGCCGATCGAGGTCCGCCCGGGCCGCTCCAACACCCTGGCGCTGCGCTGGCTGGTCAACTACTCGCGGGCACGCCGCGAGAAGACCATGGTGGAGCGGCTGGCCAACGAGTTGCTCGACGCCAGCAACGGCCTCGGCGCCTCGGTCAAGCGCCGCGAGGACACGCACAAGATGGCCGAGTCCAACCGGGCCTTCGCGCACTACCGCTGGTGATTCCCGCCCGGCCCGTCATCGCTGTCGGGGCCGGCGGGCTCACGGTCGAGAACCGGGCATCTCGGTGCCCGTTCCGGCGTTGACAACCGAAGACGCATCCCAGAGAGCAGAGCGGGGAAGATTTCCGTGGCACAGGACGTGCTCACCGACCTGAACAAGGTCCGAAACATCGGCATCATGGCCCACATCGATGCCGGTAAGACCACCACTACCGAACGCATCCTCTTCTACACCGGCATCACGTACAAGATCGGTGAGGTCCACGACGGCGCGGCCACGATGGACTGGATGGAGCAGGAGCAGGAGCGTGGTATCACCATCACCTCCGCCGCGACCACGTGCTTCTGGAAAGACAACCAGATCAACATCATCGACACCCCCGGGCACGTCGACTTCACCGTCGAGGTGGAGCGGTCGCTGCGGGTGCTCGATGGCGCCGTGGCCGTGTTCGACGGCAAGGAGGGCGTCGAGCCCCAGTCCGAGCAGGTGTGGCGTCAGGCCGACAAGTACGACGTGCCGCGGATCTGCTTCGTCAACAAGATGGACAAGCTCGGTGCGGATTTCTACTTCACCGTGCGCACCATCCAGGAGCGCCTCGGCGCCAAGCCGCTGGTGCTTCAGTTGCCGATCGGCGCCGAGGACACCTTCGAGGGCATCGTCGACCTGGTCGAGAACAACGCCAAGGTCTGGCGCGGCGAGACCAAGCTCGGCGAGGAGTACGAGGTCGTCGAGATCCCGGACGATCTGAAGGAGCGCGCCGAGGAGTACCGCACCGCGCTGCTGGAGACCGTCGCCGAGTCCGACGAGGCGCTGCTGGAGAAGTTCTTCGGCGGCGAGGAGCTCTCGATCGAGGAGATCAAGGGCGCCATCCGCAAGCTGACGGTGAACTCCGAGCTCTACCCGGTGCTCTGCGGCTCCGCGTTCAAGAACAAGGGCGTGCAGCCCATGCTGGACGCGGTCATCGACTACCTCCCCTCGCCGCTGGACGTGGAGAACACCACGGGCCACGTCCCCGGCAAGGAAGAGGAGCTGCTGACCCGCAAGCCGGACGCCTCCGAGCCGTTCGCGGCGCTGGCGTTCAAGATCGCGGTGCACCCCTTCTTCGGCAAGCTGACCTACGTCCGGGTGTACTCCGGCAAGGTCGACTCCGGAGCCCAGGTGATCAACTCCACCAAGGGCAAGAAGGAGCGGCTCGGCAAGCTGTTCCAGATGCACTCCAACAAGGAGAATCCGGTCGGCGCGGCCTCCGCGGGGCACATCTACGCGGTCATCGGCCTCAAGGACACCACCACCGGTGACACCCTGAGCGATCCGCAGAAGCAGATCGTGCTGGAGTCCATGACCTTCCCGGACCCGGTCATCGAGGTCTCGATCGAGCCCAAGACCAAGTCCGACCAGGAGAAGCTGGGCACCGCGATCCAGCGGCTCTCGGAAGAGGACCCGACCTTCTCGGTCAAGCTGGACCAGGAGACCGGCCAGACCGTCATCGGCGGCATGGGCGAGCTGCACCTGGACATCCTGGTCGACCGGATGCGGCGCGAGTTCAAGGTCGAGGCGAACGTCGGCAAGCCGCAGGTGGCCTACCGCGAGACGCTGACCAAGGCGGTCGAGAAGCACGAGTACACGCACAAGAAGCAGACCGGTGGCTCCGGCCAGTTCGCGAAGGTCATCATCGCCCTCGAGCCGTTCGTCGGCGAGGACGGCGCGACCTACGAGTTCGAGAACAAGGTCACCGGTGGCCGCGTGCCGCGCGAGTACATCCCCTCGGTCGACGCGGGCATCCAGGACGCCATGCAGTACGGCGTGCTGGCCGGGTACCCGCTGGTCAACATCAAGGCGAAGCTGCTCGACGGCGCCTACCACGACGTCGACTCCTCGGAGATGGCGTTCAAGATCGCCGGCGCGCAGGCCCTGAAGGAAGCGGCCCGCAAGGCCGGTCCGGTCATCCTCGAGCCGCTGATGGCGGTCGAGGTGATCACGCCCGAGGACTACATGGGCGATGTGATCGGCGACCTGAACTCCCGCCGTGGCCAGATCCAGGCCATGGAGGAACGCAGTGGTGCCCGTGTCGTCAAGGCGCTGGTTCCGCTCTCGGAGATGTTCGGCTACATCGGTGACCTGCGGTCGAAGACCCAGGGCCGGGCGAACTACTCCATGGTGTTCGACTCGTACGCGGAGGTTCCGGCCAACGTGTCGAAGGAGATCATCGCCAAGGCGACCGGCGAGTAACACGCTCCCGGGCGTACGCAATACCCTTTCCCCGTGTAAGTGCGGGGGAGACCACCGCACTGCTGCAACTGCACGCACCAAGACAGTCCAGGAGGACACAAAGTGGCGAAGGCGAAGTTCGAGCGGACGAAGCCGCACGTCAACATCGGCACCATCGGTCACGTCGACCACGGCAAGACCACGCTGACCGCGGCGATCACCAAGGTGCTGGCCGACAAGTACCCGACCCTGAACGCGGCGTTCGCGTTCGACCAGATCGACAAGGCGCCGGAGGAGAAGGCTCGTGGTATCACGATCAACATCTCCCACGTCGAGTACCAGACGGAGAAGCGGCACTACGCCCACGTCGACGCCCCGGGCCACGCCGACTACATCAAGAACATGATCACCGGTGCGGCGCAGATGGACGGCGCGATCCTGGTCGTGGCGGCCACCGACGGCCCGATGCCGCAGACCCGCGAGCACGTGCTGCTCGCCCGCCAGGTCGGCGTGCCCTACATCCTGGTCGCGCTGAACAAGTCGGACATGGTCGACGACGAGGAGATCCTCGAGCTCGTCGAGATGGAGGTCCGCGAGCTGCTGGCCGCCCAGGAGTTCGACGAGGATGCCCCCGTCGTTCGCGTCTCCGGCCTGAAGGCGCTCGAGGGTGACGAGAAGTGGGTCGCCTCCGTCGTCGAGCTCATGGACGCGGTCGACGAGTCCATCCCGGACCCGGTGCGCGAGACCGAGAAGCCGTTCCTGATGCCGATCGAGGACGTCTTCACGATCACCGGCCGTGGCACCGTCGTCACCGGTCGCGTCGAGCGCGGCATCGTGAACGTGAACGAAGAGGTCGAGATCGTCGGGATCAAGGAGAAGACGACCAAGACCACGATCACCGGCATCGAGATGTTCCGCAAGCTGCTCGACCAGGGTCAGGCGGGCGACAACGTCGGCCTGCTGGTCCGCGGCATCAAGCGCGAGGACGTGGAGCGCGGCCAGGTCGTCGTCAAGCCGGGCACCACGACCCCGCACACCGAGTTCGAGGGCCAGGCGTACATCCTGTCGAAGGACGAGGGTGGCCGCCACACCCCGTTCTTCAACAACTACCGCCCGCAGTTCTACTTCCGCACCACCGACGTGACCGGTGTCGTCACCCTCCCCGAGGGCACCGAGATGGTCATGCCCGGCGACAACACGGAGATGCTGGTCAAGCTGATCCAGCCGATCGCCATGGAAGAGGGCCTGCGCTTCGCGATCCGTGAGGGTGGCCGCACCGTCGGTGCCGGTCGCGTGATCAAGATCCTGAAGTGATGTCCTGACATCGCGGTTCGAGCGGCGTCGCCCCTGCGGGGGCGGCGCCGCTCGGCGTTTCGGGGGCGAACGACGGTGCTGACGACCAAACAAGCACTTGCTAGGGTGATAGCTACCTCGTTCCAGGTATGATAACGGCATTCTCGAGAATGGAGAACGCGATGACCGCACCGATCGTGATCGTCGGCGCAGGCCTTGCCGGGCTGCGAACCGCAGAGGAGCTGCGGCGGGCCGGGTACGAGGGCGGCCTCGTCCTGGTCGGCGACGAGGACCGGCCGCCGTACGACCGCCCGCCGCTGTCCAAGCAGTTCGTGCGCGGCGAGGTCGAGGACACGGCGCTGCGGCCGCCCGAGTTCTTCGCCGAGAAGCAGATCGAGCTGCGGCTCGGCGTGGCGGCGGCCGGGGTCGACATCGCGCACCGCAGGCTGCTGCTCGCGGACGGCGGTGAGCTGGAGTACGCGCACCTGGTGATCGCCACCGGGCTGCGCCCGCGCAGGCTCACCGGGCTGCCCGAGCTGGCCGGGATCCACGTGCTGCGTTCGCACAGTGACGCTGTCGCCCTGCGTGCCGCGGTTGGCTCGGCGCGCAGCGCGCTGGTGATCGGGGCCGGGTTCATCGGCTGCGAGGTGGCGGCATCGTTCCGGGCCGAGGGGCTGGACGTGGTGCTGGTGGAGCCGCAGGCCGCGCCGCTGGCCGGTGTGCTCGGCGAGCAGGTCGGCGAGCGGGTCGCCGAGATGCACCGGGCCAAGGGCGTCGACGTGCGCTGCGGGCTCGGCGTCTCGCTGCTGCACGCCGACGAGAACGGGGCGGTGCGCGGGGCCGAGCTCAGCGACGGCAGCGAGGTGGCGGCCGATCTGGTGGTGTTCGGCGTCGGCTCGCGGCCCGAGGTGGAGTGGTTGGCCGAGTCCGGGGTCGAGCTGGCGCCCGCCGGGGCCGGTGGCGGCGTCCTCGCCGACGAGAACGGCCGCACCTCCGCGGCCGGGGTCTGGGCGGCGGGCGATGTGGCGGCCTGGCGCACCGCGGCCGGTGCGCACCGGCGGATGGAGCACTGGACCAGCGCGGGCGAGCAGGCGCGGGTGGTCGCGCTGCACATCCTGGCCGAGCTGGTGCCAGGCACCGAGGTGCCCGCCGTGCCCGCGCAGGTGCCGTACTTCTGGAGCGACCAGTACGAGCTCAAGCTGCAGGCGCTCGGCAAGCCGAGCCCGGCCGACGACCTGCACGTGGAGCCGGGGAACGGGCACGCCTTCATCGCCTACTACTCGCGGGACGGGATCCTCACCGCCGTGGTCGGCGCGGGTATGGCCGGGAAGGTGATGAAGGCGCGGGGCAAGATCGCCGCGGGCGCGCGGGTCGCGGACGTGCTCGCGCCCGCCTGAGCGCGGCTCGGCGGGCAGGGGTGTCCCGGCCCTGTAATACGGTGAGCGGTGTGATCGTGGCGCTCATCGATTCGGGGCTCGGCCTGCTGCCGACGGCGGCCTGGCTGCGCAAACTGCGCCCGGACGTGGACCTGCTGCTCCAGCTCGACCCGGACGGCGCGCCCTGGGGGCCGAAGCCGGAGGCGTGGACGGTGCAGCGGGTGCTCGACACCGCCGCGGATTCGCTGCGGCTCGGCGCCGAGGTGATCGTGCTGCCGTGCAATACCGCCAGCGTCACCGCGCTGGCGCAGCTGCGGGCCATGGTGGGGCCGCAGGTGCCGGTGGTCGGCACCGTGCCCGCCATCAAGCCCGCCGCGGCGGAGTGCCGCTCGGTGGCGGTCTGGGCGACCGCGGCCACCACCGCCAGCCGGTACCAGGCGGACCTGATCGCCCGCTTCGGCGGTGCCGCCGAGGTGGTCGGGATCGCCTGCCACGGCCTCGCCGACTCCATCGACCGCGGCGAGCTCGCGGCCGCCCGCCGGGCCATCGCCTCGGCCGCCGAGCGCACGCCCGATGGCGTCGAGGGTGTCGTGCTCGGCTGCACGCACTACCCGCTCATGGCCGACGAGATCCTGGCCGCGCTGCCCGCCGGGGTCCGGCTCTTCGACAGCGCGCCCGCGGTGGCCGCGCAGACGGTGCGCCGGATGGCGGAGCTGGGGCGGCCGAGCACCGGAAACGGCACCATCCTGGTGCGCACCAGCGGGCGCCCCGGGCCGCTGCCGCCGAGCGCGGGGGCGTTCGAGTCGGGGCGGCTGCTCGGCGCCGGGCTGCCGTGACCCCTGGCGTCGATCGGGTCCGCGAGCCAAGGTGGCAGGTCGGAACCGCAGGCAGCGCGGCCGGTGCCGGGGGACGGCGGTCGGCAGGCACGGAAGCACGGAGTTCGGCGGTCGGCTCGGATACCGCCGTTGCGCTGCGGGCCGCGCTGGCGGCGCAGGCCGATCCCGTCGACGCCGCGGGGTTGCGGCGCTTCTTCAAGACCGGGCCGGGCGAGTACGGCGAGGGCGATGTCTTCATCGGGGTCCGGGTGCCCGCCACCAGGAAGGTCGCCGCGCGCTTTGCCGAACTGCCGCTGGATCAGGTCGACGAGCTGCTGGCGAGCCCGGTGCACGAGGAGCGGCTGGCGGCGCTCTTCATCCTGAACCGCCGCTCCGAACTCGCCGCCCGCCCGCGCAGCCGTGACGAGGAGACGCAGCGCGCGATCGTCGAGCTGTACCTGCGTGCGGTGCGCGGCGGGCGAGTGAACAACTGGGACCTGGTGGACGCCTCCGCCGAGCACATCGTCGGCCGCTGGCTGCTCGACCGCCCGCGCGACCTGCTCGTCGAGCTCGCCGCCGCCGATTCGCTCTGGGAGCGCCGGGTCGCGCTGCTCAGCACCTTCGCCTTCATCAAGGCCGGTGATCCGGGCACCACGCTGGAGCTGGTCGAACTGCTGCTGCCGGACCGCCGCGACCTGCTGCAGAAGGCGTCCGGGTGGATGCTCCGCGAGGTCGGCAAGCGGGTCGACCGCGCGGTGCTGACCGGCTTCCTCGACCAGCACGCGGCGGCCATGGGCCGTACCGCGCTCAGCTACGCCACCGAGCACCTCGATCCGGCCGAGCGCGCCCGCTACCGCGCCCTGCGCTGAGCGCTCAGAGCTGAGCGCTCAGAACTGGATGCGCAGCCGGTCGGTGATCGGGCGGGCCTGGCAGCCGAGGATGTACCCGTTCTCGATGTCCTCGGGGTCGAGGATCTCGGCGTTGTCCATCTCGACCTTGCCCTCGAGCACGGTGCAGGCGCAGGAGCCGCACTCGCCCTCCTGGCAGGAGTAGGGCACGTCGATGCCCCTGTCGAGCATGATGTCGACCAGTGTCTGCTTGCGCGGCCAGCGCAGCTCGTGCGTCTCGCCGTCCAGCTCCACCTCGACGGTGGCGGCGTCGGCGGCGTCCGCGTCGCTCACCTCGGCGGCGACGTGCTCGGCGAACGGGTCGCCCGCCAGCGAGTTGAAGACCTCGGCGTGCGTGCGGTCGCGCGGGACGCCGAGCGTGCCGAGCGCGTCGTGCACCCGGTCCATGAACGCCTTGGGGCCGCACATGAAGGCGTGGTGCTCGGTGTAGGGCGCCACCAGCCCGGCCAGCTGCTCGGTGCTCGGCAGCCCCTGCAGGCTCTCCAGCCAGTGCAGCACGGTGAGCCTGCCGGGGTGGCGCTTGGCCAGCTCGCGCAGCTCGTCGGCGAAGATCACCGAGGCGGCGTCCCGGTTGGCATAGACCAGCACGATCCGGCCGGAGCCCTGATCCAGCGCGGACTTCAGGATGGACATGACCGGCGTGATGCCGCTGCCCGCGCCGAAGAGCAGCAGGTCGGCGCCGAGATCCTTGGGGGTGAAGACGCCGGAGGGCGGGAGCACCTCTAGCTCGTCACCTGCCTTGACGTTGTCGCAGACCCAGTTGGAGCCGTAGCCGCCGTCGGTGCGCTTCACCGTCACCTTGGGCGCGTCGTCGGTATGCGGCGAGCTGGCCAGGGAGTAGCAGCGCGCCACCGAGCCGGTGCGGTCGCTGGGAATGCGCAGGGTCAGGAACTGGCCCGGCTTGTACTGGAACCGCTCGCGCAACGCGTCCGGCACCTCGAAGACGAGCGAGCAGGCGTCGGCCGTCTCCGCGACGACCGCGGCGACGCGCAGCACGGCCGAACGCGAACCATGGGGGACCTCGACGGTGGTCATGTCGTCCTTTCCGGACCCGGCGGCACCGGGAGCGACGCGAGAACTAGAACGTGTTGCAGTTTTATCCTACGTCGGCGCGCGGCCGGCGGACAAGCTGGGCCTCCAGCCCGGCGACGAGCACCTCCATGCCGAAGTCGTAGGAGTAGCGGCCGCGCAGGTCCGCCATGTATCGGCTGGCCCGGGCCACCGGCTCCGGCAGGGTGACGTCCGGGGGCGAGTAGCGGTCGCGCGGCTGCACCCGGCTGCGGCCGAAGAGGTAGGTGTGGATCGTGGCGTAGGCGGCGAGCACGTTGCGGTCGTCGAAGCCGGCGTCGACCAGGATCTCCATGATGGCGGTGATCAGGTCGAGCTGTTTGCCGAGCATCTGTTCGAGCAGGATGTCGCCGAGCCCGGGGTGCTTGCGCAGCTTCTCGTCGATCTGGTCGATCAGGTCGCGCAGCCGCAGCTGCCACGGCCCGGAATCCGGCGGTGGCGTGCGGAGTCCGGTGAGCGCGGCGGTGGCGACCAGGTCGAGCAGCTCGCGCTTGTCGGCCACGTAGTAGTAGGGGGCCATCGGCGAGACGCCGAGTTCGCGGGATAGTCGCCGCATGGAGAGCTTCGCCACGCCGTCCTGGCGGACCACCCGCAGTGCGGCCTCGACGATCTCGGCCTCCGAGAGCGAGTTGCCCGCCCCGCCGGCCTGCGTGCGTCCGACTCCCATGCCACCTCTACCGCCGCGGGTGTGTGCCACCCGTCACTCGCCGTTCACCTGCGTTTCCCACCGAAGTCTAGAACCCGCGCGGGCGGGCCGGTTCCGCGCGCGGCGCGCCCGGTCAACCGGGGGTGCGGGGCGATGCCTGGTTCACCGTGCCGCCCCGCGCGCGGGGGCACTGTAACGTGTTGCGGTTTTTCCGGCCGCTCCGCGAGGTTGCCCCCGGTATGCCGGACCTCGCGCGGCGGCTCGCCCCAACGCCGCAGGTGGCGGCGGCCGATGATGCCCGCGCCGCCGATTCGGCATAGCATCGCAGGAATGCGCCACGATCGCCTGCCCGACGGTTTCGGGGTGCGGATCGATCCGCGGGTGCGCGCGTTCTCGGGCGGCCGGATCCTGATCGGCGGCTCGCCCGCCCGGCTGCTGCGGCTCGCGCCGGAGGCCGCCGCCATGATCGGCGACGGCTACCTGGAGGTCACCGATCAGCGCTCGGCCACGGTGGCGCGGCGGCTGCTCGACTCGGGGGTCGGCAATCCGCGCCCGCGGCTGCTGCCGTCGCCGGAGCAGGTGACGGTGGTGGTGCCGCTGCGCGACAACGCCGCCGGGCTCGACCGGTTGCTGGCCGGAATCTCCGAGCACCACCGGGTGATCGTGGTGGACGACGGCTCGACCGAGCCGGTGCGCGACCCGCTGCGGCGGGCGGCGGTCACCGTGCTGCGGCACGACCGGGCGCTCGGCCCGTCGGCCGCGCGCAATGCCGGGCTGCGCGCCGCGACGACCGACTACGTTGCCTTCCTCGACAGCGACGTGGTCCCGCGCACCGGGTGGCTGGAGGTCATGCTCGGGCACTTCAGCGACCCCGAGGTGGCGCTGGTCGCGCCGCGCATCGTCGCGCTCGACCCGCGCGCCAATGCCCTTGCCCGCTACGAGCATTCGCGTTCGTCGCTGGACCTGGGGCGGCGCGAGGCCGCGGTGCGCTCGAACACCGTGGTCAGCTACGTGCCGAGCGCTGCGCTGCTGGTGCGCAGGCAGGCGCTGCTGGACGCGGGCGGCTTCGACGAGGACATGCGGGTCGCGGAGGACGTCGACCTGTGCTGGCGGCTGGAGCGCGCGGGCTGGCGGCTGCGGTACGAGCCGGCCGCCAGGGTGGCGCACGACCACCGGGTGACCTTCCGCTCCTGGTTCGCGCGCAGGCGGTACTACGGCACCGGCGCCGCCCCGCTGGCGGAGCGGCACGCGGAGCTGGTCTCCCCGCTCACGCTGCCCGCCTGGACCCTGCTCGCCGCCGTGCTCTTCGGCACCGGCACCAAGCTCGGCGCGGCGGGCGGGATCGGCACGCTGTTCGCGGCCGGGCTGCGGCTGCGCCGGGCGCTCGCCGGGCTGGACAACCCGAATCGGATCGCGGCGATCTACGTCACCAGGGGCTTCGCCGGCGGGCTGTGGCGGATCGCCTCCGCGGCCTGCAGGCACTACTGGCCGGTGACGCTGCTCGCGGTGCTGGCCTCGCGCCGGATCCGGCGGGTGGCGCTGCTGCTCGCGGTCGGCGAGGGGCTGGTCGACTGGTACACGCACTACCAGCGCGACGGCCTCGACCCGGTGCGGTACCTGGGCTTCAAGCGGCTGGACGACATCGCCTACGGCTCCGGGCTGTGGCTCGGGGCGTACCGGGCGCGCAGCGCGGCCGCGCTCACCCCGGTGCTCCGCTTCCGGATGGGCTGAGCCGTGCGGCCGGAGCCGGACACGCTGGTCGTCGGCGCCGGTACCGCAGGCTGCGTGGTCGCCGCCCGGTTGAGCGCCGACCCCGCGCACACCGTGCTGGTCCTGGAGGCCGGCCCGGTCTGGGCGACCCCCGCGCTGGCTCCGCCCGGCCTGCTCGACGCCGCGACGCTGCCGCTCGACCCGGCCGCGCCGTGGCTGCGGCACTACCCCGCCGTGCTCGGGTACGCCGACGGCGTCCCGGTCGCGGCCACCCTGGTGCGCGGGGCGGCGCTCGGCGGCTCCGGCGCGGTCAACGGGGCCTACTTCATCCGCCCGCCCGCCGCCGACCTTGCCGCCTGGTCCGCGCAGGTCGGCGACGACAGCTGGAGCGCTGCCGCGCTGGCGCCGGTCTTCGCGGCGATCGAGCGCGACCTGGACTTCGGCTCCGCGCCCTACCACGGCACCGACGGCCCCATCCCGGTGCGCCGCCCCGCCGCGCCGGACGACCCCTTCACCGCCGCCGCGCTGGCCGCGGGCTTCCCCACGGTGCCGGACTGGAATGCCCCTGATGCCCCCGCCACCGGCGTCGGCCCGGTGCCCTGCTCGCTGGACGGCCCGCTGCGCGCCGACACCGGCTCCCGCTACCTGCTGCCCGCGCTGAGCAGGCCGAACCTCGCGCTGCGCGGCGGAACCCAGGTCACCGGGCTGCTCATCGAGCGCGGCCGGGTGGCCGGGGTGCGCACGGAGACCGAGACCATGCGCGCGGGCCGGGTGGTGCTCTGCGCCGGCGCCATCGAGTCGGCGGCGCTGCTGCTGCGCTCCGGTATCGGCCCGCCGGACGAGCTGCGCGCCGCCGGGATCGAGCCGATGCTGGCGGCGCCGGTCGGGCTGCACTGCGCCGACCACCCGGAGATCGGGCTCGACTACCGCGCCGCTGTGCGCCGCCCCGGCGCGGTGGCGCTGGAGACGGTGCTGGAGCTGGACGGCGTCGAGGTGCGGCCGTACGCGCTGGAGTTCGCGCCGGGGGTGCGCCGGATCGGGGTCGCGCTCATGCGCCCGGCTACCACCGGAACGCTCCGGCTGCGCGCCGCCGACCCCCGCGTGCCTCCTGTGATCGAACACAACCACCTGGCCGCCGCGGCCGATCGGCGGGCGATGCGCGACGGCCTCGGCGGCGCGGCCGAACTGCTGTCCGGGATGGCGGGCGCGCGGGCGTCGGCGCAGCCGCCCGCGGCGGCCGGACTGCCCGCGATTCTCACCACTTCGCAACATTTGGCCGGCTCCTGTCGCATGGGGAGGCAGGATGACAACCATGCGGTGGTGGACCGGATGGGACGGCTGTACGGCCTGGACGACCTGTGGATCGCGGACCTGTCGATCGTGCCGGTCCCGCTGTCCCGCGGGCCGCAGGCGATGGTCGTCGCGCTCGCGGAGCTGATCGCGGCCGGCCTGCGCGGATAATCTGAAGGACTAATAGGTCACAATTTCGCCGCCGCGGTCGCCATTGTGAGGTGAAGGACAAAGGAGCCATCCGCCCCGCCGAGAACCTACGCGCCGGTACAGTTTGGGGGGGAAAGAAAGGCTAATGGTCAGCAATCTTGCGGGTGGGCGGCCTCGAGGGCAGCAAGAAGACGCCGCTACCAGACCGCGCGAAGGTATTACGGCGGCCCCTGCTGCGGAGCACGGCTCCGAGCTCGGTGCGCTGGAGGCCTATGCCGCGCAGGCCCACGGGTACCTCGGCGCGGGTGGCGAGCAGCTGTCGCAGCTCGCCGGTCTGCTGCGCCCCCTGGTCCTCGAATCGTGGTTGCGGAGCGTGCGCGGTGGCATCGATCCGCTCGACCCGGTGGACGGCCGCGGGCTGCGCGGCGCCGATCTGCAGCGCTACCGGGACGCGCACCCGATCGCCGTGCTGATGCCGCTCATCGACAAACTCCTCGTGCAGGACGCCGCGCGCGGCGGGCTCATCGTGGTGGTCGCCGACCAGTTCGGCCGGGTGCTCACCGTGCACGGCAACGAGGATCTGGTGAGCGCGGTCGCCGAGATCGGGCTGCGCGCGGGCGACGACCTGAGCGAGCGGCGGGTCGGCACCGGCGCCGTCGGGCTCGTCGTCCGCACCGGCCGCGCGGCCTGGATCCACGGTCCCGAGCACTTCCTGCACCGCATGCACCAGCTCACCGGCGCGGCCGCCCCCGTGCACGCGCCCGACGGCAGGCTGGTCGGGGTGCTGATGATCGCGGGTGGCGTCCGGGTGGCGCGGCCGGAGATCCTCGCCCTGGTCAAGGCCGCGGCCACCGCCGCAGAGATGGACCTGCTGCTGCGCGCCATGCGGGCCGAGCGGCACGGCTCCCCTGACGATCCGGCCCCGCCGATCGGCAGGCTCGCGCTCGACGTGCTCGGCCTCGGCCAGCCACAGCTCTCCACGCCGACCGGCCGGGTGCTGCTCTCCCAGCGCCACGCCGAGATCCTGCTGCTGCTCACCGAGCACCCCGAGGGGCTCGGCGCCGACCACCTCGCGCTGCTGCTCGACGACACCGACCTGGACAACGGCACCATCAGGGCCGCCATGTCCCGGCTGCGCGCGGTCGTCGGCCCCGCCGTCTTCGGCTCCCGGCCGTACCGGCTGCGCACCCACGTGGCTACCGACGTCGACGCGCTGCGCGGTGCGCTCGACTCCGGCGACGTCGACGCCGCGCTCCGGCTCTACGCCGGGCCGGTGCTGCCGCGCTCGAACGCCCCCGGCATCCTCGACATCCGCGACGAACTGCGGGTGCGGCTGCGCGCGGCGGTACTGAACTCCGGCGACTCCGCCGTGCTGCGCAGGTGGACCGCGGGCCCCGAGGGGCGGGACGACGCCGACGCCTGGGTGGCATATCGCGCCACCGTCGATCGCGAATCCCCGCTGTATGCGCAGATAGAGGCCAAGATCCGGGTTCTCGACCGCAGGCTCGGCGCCGATGCAACGCGGATGCAACGTTTCGCCCCATAGTCTCGGCCGGCATCGGTGCCACAGGTCACATTCAGCCGCTGAATGTGGTCCGTGACACCTTCGTGCCCGGATTGTCCGGGCCACCCGGCAACTTCTGGTCAATCGCCCAGGTTTTTTGGATGAAAAAGTTCCGTTTTTTTAACGCAGGACATAGTGTCCAATGCGCGGACCGAATCCGTGTGAGGTAGGCAACAGGTCGCGGTGACGACACCCGCGGCGGAATGGTGAGGAGTCAGGACAGCTGAACCGGCCCCGGCGGGCGGACACCGCCGAGGACTGGTGGCCACCGGGAGCCGGCGGCCACCGCTTCGTTCACATTCGAGGATCCGCGCGAGCCGTAACGGCAGGTCGCGCAGTCAACACCCCGCGGTAGCGCAGGTCTCTTTGTGCTGCCCGGAAACCGTTCGGCGACAACGGAATCGGATAGCTTGGAGGCTCTGGTGCAGGGTACGGAGACGGGTGGGGCCGGCGTGCGGAACGACGGCGGAACCCAGGGCACCGAACCGTTCGCGCTGGCCCCGGCGCAGCTGGGTGTCTGGTACGCCCAGCTGCTCGAGCCCGAGGTCCCGATCAATGTCGCCCAGTACGTCGACGTCGAGGGCGAGCTCGATCCGGAGCTGCTGCAGGAGGTCACGCGGGTCGCCGCCGCGGAGTACGAATCGGCGCTGGTCCGGCTCGGGGAGCGGGACGGGGTGCCGTTCCAGCTCGTCGATCCCACGCTGAACGTCGACATCCCCGTCATCGATCTGCGCGGGCACGCCGACCCGGTCGCCGCCGGGCAGGCCTGGATGCGGGCCGACGCGGCCCGCCCGGTCGACCTGCTCGCCGACCGGCTCTTCGCCGGCGCCGCGCTGCGGGTCGGCGCGCGGCGCTGGTTCTGGTACATGCGGGTGCATCACATCGTGCTCGACGGATTCGGCGCGCTCGCCAGCGCGACCCGGATCGCCGAGCTGTACACCGCGCGGGTCTCCGGCACCGAGCCCGCCCCGGCGCGGACGGGGTCGCTGACCGAGCTCGCCGCCGCCGAGCTGCGCTACCGGGAGAGCAGCCGCTTCGCCGCCGACCGGGAGCACTGGGCCGCGCGGGTGGCCGGGCTCGACGAGGTGACCAGCCTGGCCGGGCGCACGGCCCCGCGATCGGCGAGCAACCTCGTCGCGGGCGCGGTGCTGCCGGAGCGGCTGACCGAGCGGCTGACCGCGCTCGCCGCCGCGCACGACTCCACGCTCGCCGTCGTGCTGCTGGGCGGCTTCGCCTGCTACCTCGGCAGGCTCACCGACCGCGATCAGGTGGTGCTGAGCCTGCCGGTGACCGCGCGGACCACCGCCGTGATGCGGCGCTCGGGCGGCATGCTCTCCAACGTGGTCCCGCTCCGGCTGCGGGTGGACGGCACCTGGGGTGAGCTGCTGCGCGACACCAGGGTCGAGGTGACGGGGGCGCTGCGGCACCAGCGCTTCCGGCACGAGGACATCCGCGGCGCGGGCGAGCGCGAGGGTGCGCCTGCGCGCCGCGCGCTCTTCGGCCCGCTCGCCAACATCATGCTGTTCGGCACCGATCTGACGCTCGGCTCGACCACCGGCCGCAACCACGTGGTCTCCACCGGCGCGGTGGAGGACCTGAGCCTGAACGTGTACTACGGCGACCGGGACCTGGTGCACGTCGACCTGGAGGCGAACCCGAACCTCTACACCCCGGAGGAGGTCGCGCGGCACCACGCCCGGTTCGCCGGGTTCCTGGAGCGGCTGGCCGCGGTACCGCCCGAGCAGCGGCTGGAGGTCGTTCCGGTCGCCACCGAGCTGGAGCTCGAGGTGAGCACGCGGATCTGGAACGAGACCGGGTTCGCGGTGCCGGAGACCACGCTGCCGGAGCTGTTCCTGGCGCAGGTGCGGCGCAGCCCCGACGCCGTCGCGGTGCGCGCGGCCGACGGTGCCGCGCTGACCTATCGCGAGCTGGCCGAGCGCAGTGCGCGGCTGGCGCGGGCGCTGGTGGCGCGCGGGGCCGGGCCGGAGACCGTGGTCGCGGTGCACCTGCGGCGCTCGCTCGACCTGGTGGTGGCGCTGTACGGGATCCAGGCGGCGGGGGCGGCGTACCTGCCGCTCGACCCGGATCACCCGGCCGAGCGGACCGCGCACATCCTGCGCACCGCGGTACCGGCGTGCGTGCTGACGACGGGCGCGGGCTCGCTGCCCGCTTCCGAGCTGCGGCCCGCGCCCGGCGCGCTGAATCCTGCCGCGGCGACACCGCTCGATGCGCCGAGTTCCGCCGCCGTGCCGGTCGCCGCGGGGGCGGCGATCCCGGTGCTCGACCTGGCCGAGGCCATCGCCTCCGCCCCCGATGGCATCGCGCTGCCCGCCGTGCGGCCGGAGCATCCGGCGTACGTGCTGTTCACCTCCGGCTCCACCGGGCTCCCGAAGGGCGTGACGGTGCCGCACGCCGCCATCGTGAACCGGCTGGTGTGGATGCAGGAGCAGTACCGGCTCGCCACGGACGACGTCGTCCTGCAGAAGACCCCGGCCACCTTCGACGTGTCGGTGTGGGAGTTCTTCTGGCCGCTGCAGGTCGGGGCCACCCTGGTCCTCGCGGGCCCGGACGGGCACCGCGACCCCGCGCACCTGCACGCCGCTATCGCCGCGCACGGCGTGACGGTCGCGCACTTCGTTCCCTCCGTGCTCGACGCCTTCCTCGGGTACCGGGACTTCCCCACGCGCAGCACCCTGCGGCAGGTCTTCGCCTCCGGCGAGGCGCTGCCCGCCGCCACCGCGCAGCGGCTCCGGCGGCGCACCGGGGCCAGGCTGCACAACCTCTACGGTCCAACGGAGGCGGCGGTCGACGTCACCTTCCACGAGGTGACCGACAACGACTCCCGCTCGGTACCGATCGGTGCTCCGGTGTTCAACACCCGGCTGCACGTGCTCGATTCACGGCTGCGGCCGGTACCGGTCGGGGCTCCGGGCGAGCTGTATCTGTCGGGGGTACAGCTCGCCCGCGGGTACATCGCCAGGCCGGGGCTGACCGCGGCGCGCTTCGTCGCCGACCCGTTCGGCGGGCCGGAGGGCATCGCGGACCCGGGCGCTCGGCTCTACCGCACCGGCGACCTGGTGCGCTGGACCGCCACCGGCGAGCTGGAGTACCTGGGCCGCACCGACTTCCAGGTCAAGCTGCGCGGGCTGCGGATCGAGCTCGGCGAGATCGAGGCGGTGCTGGCGGCGGTGCCCGGCGTTGCCCGCGCGGTCGTGCTGGTGCGCGACGACGCGGGGGCGGGCGAGCAGCTCGTCGCCTACGCGGTGCCTGCCGGGGCGGCCCCGCCCGAGCTCGGGCAACTGCGTGCGGCGGCGCTCGCGGCGCTGCCGTCGTACATGGTCCCGGCGGCTTTCGTGGTCCTCGACGCGCTTCCGGTGACGGCGTCGGGCAAACTGGATCGGTCGGCGCTGCCCGCACCGGTCCGCACCGCGGCGGTGCACACCGCGCCGGTCGGCCCGATCGAGGAGATCGTGGCCGGGGTCTTCGCGGAGGTGCTCGGCTGCGCGCGGGTCGGGCGCGACGACGACTTCTTCACCCTCGGCGGGAACAGCCTCGCGGCCACCCAGGTGGCCGCCAGGCTCTCCGCCGACCTGGACTGCCTGCTCGGCGTCCGCGACCTGTTCACCGCGACGACGGTGCGCGGGCTCGCGGAGCTGGTCGAGCGGGCGGGCGGATCCGGCGGCGCGCCCGGTGTCGCGCAGCTGCGGGCGCGGCAACGGCCGCCGCTGGTTCCGTTGTCCCCCGCGCAGCGGCGCATCTGGTTCCTGAACCGGTTCGAGCGCGGCGGCGCGGGGTACAACATGCCCTTCGCGCTGCGGCTCACCGGCACGGTCGAGCCGGACGCGCTGCGCGCCGCGGTGACCGACCTGGTCACCAGGCACGAGGTGCTGCGCACCGTCTTCCCGGCCGCCGAGGAGCCGTCGCCTGCCCACCAGCTGGTGCTCGACCCGGCGCCCATGCTCGGTGCGCCGGTGCCGTTGACCGCCGACGAGCTGGACGGCAGGCTCGCCGCCGCGGCCGCGACCGGCTTCGACCTGACCCGCGAGATCCCCTTCCGGGCAACGCTCTTCGCCGTCGACGACGATTCGTTCGCGCTGCTCGTCGTGCTGCACCACATCGCCGCCGACGGCCTCTCGCTGCGGGTCCTCGCCCGCGACCTCGCGCACGCCTACAGCGCTCGGCTGACCGGCGCCGCATCGGCCGCGCCGCCGCTCGCGGTGCAGTACGCCGACTACAGCCTCTGGCAGCACGAACTCGACCGCGGCGGGCAGCTGGCCTACTGGACCGATCAGCTGGCCGGGCTGCCCGACGCGCTCGCGCTGCCCACCGACCGCCCGCGCCCCGCGATCGCCTCCGGCCGCGGCGGCACGCACCGGCTGCCGGTGTCCGCCGGGCTGGCCGCCGCCATCGGCGAATTCGCCGCGGCGCACGGGGTCTCCACCTTCATGGTGTGGCACGCCGCGCTCGCCGTGCTGCTCGCCCGGTTCGCCGGGGCCGACGACATCGCCATCGGCACCCCCGTCGCCGGGCGCGGCCACCGCGCGCTGGACGACCTGGTCGGCATGTTCGTGAACACCCTGGTGCTGCGCACCGCGGTCGACCCGGGCAGGTCCTTCGCCGAGCTGCTCCGCACGGTGCGCGATACCGACCTCGCCGCCTTCGGCCACGCCGACGTGCCGTTCGAGCAGCTCGTCGAGGTCATCGACCCGCCGCGGTCGCAGGCGCGGCACCCGCTCTTCCAGGTGCTGCTCGCCTTCGACAACGCGACGGCAATCACACTGGAACTGCCCGGCGCGCAGGTGCGCGCCAGTACCCTGGACACCGGAGTCACCAAATTCGACCTCCAGCTCACCATCTCGGCGAGCCGGAGGGAGCGCCCGGTCGGTGCCGAGCTCGGGGAAGGTTCGGCACCGACCGAGGTAGCAGCCGAAATCTCGTACGCGACGGAGCTCTTCGACCGCGCGACGATCGAGGGGCTGGCCGGGGCGCTGATCATGCTGCTGCGCGCCGTGCTCGCCGACCCGGCGGTTCCCGTCGGCGACCTGCCGGTGCTCGATGCCGCCGAGCGCGGCCGGATCGCCGCGCTCGGCACGGCTCCCGCGCTCGCCGCCCCCGCCACTGTGCTGGAGCCGCTCGCCGCGCAGGCGCTGCGCACCCCGGGCGCCCCCGCCGTCACCGATGGCGCGCGCACCCTGAGCTACGCGGACTTCGCCGCCGAGACCGCCCGGCTGGCCCGCGCGCTGATCGCGGCCGGGGTCGGGCCGGAGACCAGGGTGGTGCTCGGCATGCGCCGCTCGCTGGAGTTCGTGCTGGCCGCGCACGCCGTGCTGGTGGCCGGTGGCGCGTATGTCCCCATCGATCCGGATCAGCCCGCCGCGCGGCTGGCCACGGTGCTCGCCGAAGCCGCGCCGATCTGTGTGCTGACCAGGGCGGCGGACGGCTGGGCTCGCCCCGGCGAGCTGCCGGTGCTCATCGTCGACGACCCCGGGCACGCCGCCTACACCGACACCCCGGTGACCGACGCCGACCGGCTGCGGCCGCTGCGACCGGAGCACGCCGCCTACCTGATCTTCACCTCCGGCTCCACCGGGCGGCCCAAGGGCGTCACCGTGACGCACGCCGGGCTGGCCGCCCAGATCGCCTGGATCGCCGCCGAGTACGCGCTGGAAGCCGCCGACACCGTGCTCTTCAAGACCCCGGCCACCTTCGACGTCTCGGTGTGGGAGCTGTTCGCCCCGCTCACCACCGGTGCGCGCGTTGTCGTCGCGGCGCACGACGGGCACCGGGACACCGGGTACCTGGCCGCGGTCATCGCCGAGCACGGCGTCACCGCGACGTCGTTCGTGCCGTCCATGCTCACCGCCTTCGCCGAGGCGGCCCCGGCCGGGACGCTCG
This sequence comes from Nocardia asteroides, assembly GCF_021183625.1. Classification (NCBI taxonomy): domain Bacteria; kingdom Bacillati; phylum Actinomycetota; class Actinomycetes; order Mycobacteriales; family Nocardiaceae; genus Nocardia; species Nocardia asteroides. Next base: position 3,230,169 of record NZ_CP089214.1, on the reverse strand, counting down.
GCTCGCTGCGGCTGGTGCTGGTCGCAGGCGAGGCCATGACCGCGGCGGCGGCCGCCGCCTTCGGCGCGGTGAGCACCGCCGCGCTGCACAACCTCTACGGCCCCACCGAGTTCACCGTGCACGCCACCTTCGCGCCGGTGCCCGCCGCCGCGACCGGGCCGGTGCCGATCGGGCGCCCGGTCCCGGGCAGCACCGCGCTGGTGCTGGACCGGCGGCTGCGCCCGGTGCCGGACAACGTGGTCGGCGAGCTGTACCTGAGCGGCGCGCAGCTGGCCCGCGGCTACCACCGCCGGGCCGCGCTCACCGCGGAGCGGTTCGTCGCCGGTCCCGCCGGGGCACGGCTCTACCGGACCGGTGACCTGGTGCGGCGCAACCGCTCCGGCGAGCTGGAGTACCTCGGCCGCGCCGACTTCCAGGTGAAGCTGCGCGGGCAGCGGCTGGAGCTCGGCGAGGTCGAGGCCGCGCTGGCCGCGCAGCCCGAGGTGCGCGCGGCCGCCGTCGGGGTGTACACGCATGCCGCCGGTGAGCTGCTGGTCGCCTGGGTGGTGTCCGCGGTCCCCGACCCCGCCGCGGTGCTGGAGCAGCGGCTGCGCGAGCTGCTTCCCTCGTACATGGTGCCCGGCGCCTTCGTCCTGCTGGAGGCGCTCCCGCTCTCCGCCGCGGGCAAGCTCGACCGGCGCGCGCTGCCGGAGCCGGAGCTCACCGTCGCCGCCTTCCGCGCGCCGGAGACCGCGATCGAGCGCACCGTGGCCGCGGTCTTCGGCGAGGTGCTCGGGCTGGAGCGGGTCGGGCTGGACGACGACCTCTTCGCGCTCGGCGGCAACTCGCTGGTCGCGACCAGGATCGCGGCCCGGATCGCGACCCGCCTCGAACTCGACGTCCCGGTGCGCGCGCTCTTCGACCTGCCTACGGTCGGCGCGCTGGCCCGCGGGCTGGCCGAGCGCGGCGCGGTGCGGCGGCTGCCCGCCCCCGTCGCCGTGCTGCGGCCGGAGCCGCTGCCGCTCTCCTACGCGCAGCAGCGGCTGTGGTTCCTGGACCGGTTCGACAGCGAGTCGGTGGCGAACACCCTGGTCGCCGCCTTCCGGCTGGACGGCGAGCTGGACGAGGCCGCGCTGCGCGCCGCCGTCGGCGACCTGCTGGCCAGGCACGAGGCGCTGCGCACCCGCTACCCGGCGGTGGACGGCGTCGGCTGCCAGCAGATCCTGCCGCCGGACCCGGCCCGGGTGCCGGTGACGGTCGAGCAGGTGGAGAGCAACGCGGTGCGGCGGCGGGTGCGGGCGCTGGCCGCCGAGCCGTTCGCGCTGGACCGCGAGGCGCCGGTGCGGTTCGCGGTCCTGCGGATCGGCGGGCAGCGGGCGGTGCTGGTCGTCGCGCTGCACCACATCGCGGCGGACGGCTGGTCGATCGCGCCGCTCACCCGGGATCTGTTGCAGGCGTACGCCGCCCGGGTCGGCGGCGGCGAGCCCGGGTTCACCCCGCTGCCGCTGCAGTACGCCGACTTCACGGTCTGGCAGCACACCGTGCTCGGCAGCGCCGACGACCCGGAATCGCCGCTCGCGGAGCAGCTCCGGTTCTGGCGCGGCGAACTCGCCGGGCTCCCGGACGAGCTCGGGCTGCGCACCGACCGGCCGCGCCCCGCGGTCGCCTCCGGCCGCGGCGCCAGGCACGCCTTCACCGTGGACGCGGCGACCGCGGGCGCGCTGCGCGAGCTGGCCGCGGCCACCGGGACCACGCTCTTCATGGCGCTGCAGGCGGCTTTCGCGGCGCTGCTGGCCCGGCTCACCGGCAGCACCGACATCGCGCTCGGCACGCCGGTGGCGGGGCGGGCCGACGCGGCGCTGGACGACGTGGTCGGCATGTTCGTGAACACCCTGGTGCTGCGCACCGCGGTCGACCCGGCGGCGGGCTTCACCGCCCTGCTCGCCGCGGTCCGCGACGGTGACCTGCGCGCCTTCGCGCACGCCGACATCCCGTTCGAGCGGCTGGTCGAGGCGCTGAGCCCGGAGCGAACCACCGCGCGGCACCCGCTCTTCCAGGTCATGCTCGACCTGCGCCAGGAGCCGCCCGCCGTGCCCGCGCTGCCCGGGCTCGCGGTCGAGCCGCTCGACATCGACACCGCCACCGCGAAATTCGACCTCCAGTTGACGGTCACCGAGCGGGCGGACGGCCCGCTGCCCGCCGTGCTCGAATACGCCACCGACCTGTACGACGAGGGGACGGTCGGTGCCCTCGCGGCGCGGCTGACCCTGCTGCTGCGCGCCCTGGTCGCCGAGCCGGAGCGGGCGGTCGGCGATCTGCCGCTGCTGACCGCGGGCGAGACCGAGCGCGTGCTGCGCACCTGGAACGACACGGACTTCCCGGTGGATCCGGACGCCACCCTGGTCTCGATGTTCGAGGCGCAGGCGGCGGCGACGCCCGCGGCGCCCGCGGTCACCTTCGAGGGCGAGACGCTGAGTTACGCGGAGTTCGCCGGACGGGTGCACCGGACGGCGCGGGCGCTGGTCGCGCACGGGGTCGGGCCGGAGGTCGTGGTCGGGATCGCGCTGCCGCGCGGGGTCGACCTGGTGGTCGCGCTGTACGCGGTGCTCGCCGCGGGCGGGGCGTACCTGCCGATCGATCCGGAGCATCCGGCGGAGCGGATCGCCGGTGTGCTGGGGACGGCGCGGGCGAAGTTCGTGCTCGCCCGGGGTGGGTTGCCCTTCGGTTCGCTCGGCACGCGCCTGCTCGATGTGGGCTCGCTCGACCTCGGGTCCTACTCGGACGCACCGCTCGGCGACGTGGGGCTGCGCCCGGCGAACACCGCCTACGTCATCTTCACCTCCGGCTCCACCGGCCGCCCGAAGGGCGTCGCGGTCTCGCATGCCGCGATCGTGAACCGCCTGGTGTGGATGCAGGAGGAGTACGGGCTGGACCGCTTCGACGTGGTCCTGCAGAAGACGCCCGCCACCTTCGACGTGTCGGTGTGGGAGTTCTTCTGGCCGCTGCAGACCGGGGCGCGGCTGGTGGTCGCGAAGCCGGACGGGCATCGCGACCCGCAGTATCTGGCCGAGGTCATCGCCGCAGAGCAGGTGACGACGGTGCACTTCGTGCCGTCCATGCTCGCGGTCTTCGTGGCCGAGGATCGGCTCGGGGACTTCTCCGACCTGCGCAATGTGTTCTCCTCCGGGGAGGTGCTGCCCGCGCCGGTGGCGCGGAAGCTGCTCGACTCGACCAGTGCCTGGCTGCACAACCTGTACGGGCCGACCGAGGCCGCGGTGGACGTGACGTACCACGAGGTCACCGAGGCGGATGCGGCTGCCGTTCCGATCGGCTCGCCGGTCTTCAACACCCGCGTGTACGTGCTGGACGCGCGGCTGCGGCCGGTGCCGGTCGGCGTGCCCGGCGAGCTGTACCTGGCGGGTGCGCAGCTGGCGCGGGGGTACGTGGGGCGCGGTGAGCTGACGGCGGAGCGGTTCGTCGCCGACCCGTTCGGCGGGCCGGGGGCGCGGATGTACCGCACCGGTGATCTGGCCGCCTGGCGCGGCGACGGTGCGCTGGAGTACCTGGGGCGCACGGATTTCCAGGTCAAGCTGCGCGGGCAGCGGATCGAGCTGGGCGAGATCGAGGCCGTGCTGCGGGCGGACGCCGCGGTGGCGCAGGCCGCCGTGCTGCTGCGCGGGGAGCACCTGGTGGCGTACGCGGTGCCGGGCCGGAACGGGCACCTCGACCCGGTCGCCGTGCGGGCCTCGGTCGCCGAGCGACTACCGGCCGCGCTGGTTCCGGCCGCCGTCGTCGTGCTGGACGCGCTGCCGCTCAGCGGTTCCGGGAAGCTGGATCGGCGGGCGCTGCCCGACCCGGAGTTCGGCGGGGCGGCCGGGTACCGGGCGCCGCGCGGGGTCGCGGAGGAGGCGGCCGCGGCTGCCTTCACCGAGGTGCTCGGGCTGGGGTCGGTCGGGGCGGACGACGATTTCTTCGCGCTCGGCGGGAACTCGCTGAGCGCCACCCGGGTCGTGGCCCGGCTCGGGGCCGCGCTCGACGCGACGCTGCCGGTGCGCATGCTCTTCGAGGCGCCGACCGTGGCGGGGCTGGCCGCGCGGGCTGCGCGGCATCGCGGGGAGGGGGCGCGGCCGCCGGTGGTCCGGGTCGCGCGGCCGGGGCGGATTCCGCTGACCGCGGCGCAGCGGCGCATGTGGTTCGTGAACCGGTATCTCGACGGGGCGGACACGCTCAATACGGTGCCGCTGGCGCTGCACCTGCGCGGTGCCGTCGACCGGGGTGCGCTGGAGGCGGCGCTCGGGGATGTGGTCGAGCGGCACGAGGTGCTGCGGACCGTTTACCCGGACGGGCCGGATGGGCCCGAGCAGTGCGTGCTGCCGGATGCCCGGATCGCGCTGCGAGTCGTGCGCGCGGCGGATGACGCGCGCGGCACGGGGATCGAGTCCCAGGGCGCCGAACTCGCGGTGAGCGGGGCGCCGGACTCCGGGATCTCGGCTCTCGTCGCCGCGGCCGCGTTCGATCTGACCACCGATCTGCCGGTGCGGGCGGCGCTGGTGCAGACCGCGCCGGACGAGCACGTCCTGCTGGTGATCGTGCATCACATCGCGTGCGACGGATTCTCCCTCGCACCGCTGGCCGCCGACCTGACCAGTGCGTACGCCGCCAGGGCTGCCGGACGGGAGCCGGGGCTCGCGCCGCTTCCGGTGCAGTACGCCGACTACGCGCTCTGGCAGGAGGCGCAGCGGGCGCACCCGGAGACCGAACGGCAGCTCGACTACTGGCAGCAGCGGCTGGCCGCGCTGCCCGAGCAGCTCGAGCTGCCCGCGGACCGGCCGCGGCCACCCGCCGCCTCGCACCGTGGTGCGGTGCACCACCTGTACATCGACTCCGACCTGCACGGCGAGCTCGGTGAGCTGGCTCGGAAGCGGGAGAGCACGCTCTTCGGGACGGTGCACGCGGCGCTCGCAGTGCTGCTCGCCCGGCTCTCCGGGAGCGCCGATATCGCCGTCGGCACGCCGGTGGCCGGTCGCGGCGATGCCGCGCTCGACCCCATGGTCGGCATGTTCGTGAACACGCTGGTGCTGCGGAGCACGGTCGACGTGCGCGACCGGTTCGAGGCGGTGCTCGACGCCGTGCGCACCGGCGATCTGGACGATCTCTCCCGGCCGGACGCCGCCTTCGAGGAGCTGGTGGAGCGGCTGGCGCCGGCGCGGACCGCGGATCGGCACCCGCTCTTCCAGGTGGCGCTGAGCTTCCAGAACTTCACGGCGCCGGTGCTGGAGTTGCCCGGGCTCACCGTCGCGCCGTACCCGGTCGCGCCCGCGGCGGCGAAGTTCGATCTGCAGTTCACCGTGGTCGAGGCGTACGACGCGGATGGTCGTGCGGGCGGGATGGATGTGGAGATCGTCTACGCCACCGACCTTTTCGACGCCGGGACGGTGCAGGTGCTCGGGCGGCGGTTCGCGCAGGTGCTGGCGGCCGCGGCGGCGGATCCGACCGTTGTGGTCGGGGATATCCAGTTGCTCAGTGCCGAGGAGCAGGAGCTCGCGCTGCGCGCGTGGGCTGTTTCCGCGCCGGTTGCCGAGGTCGCGAGCGATACCCTCGTCTCCCGGTTCGCGGGGGCGGCTCCGGCTGCCGACGCGGTGGCTGTGCGGCACGGGTCGGCGGAATTGAGTTTCGGGGAGCTGGCGGCGCGGGCGCGGCAGCTCGCCCGGCGGTTGATCGCCGCAGGGGCGGGGCCGGAGACGCTGGTCGCGGTCGCGCTTCCGCGTTCGGCGGAGCTGATCGTCGCGCTGCTCGCGGTTCTCGAAGCCGGTGCCGCCTATCTCCCGGTCGATCCCGGGTACCCCGCCGATCGCATCGCCTATGTCCTCGACGACGCCGCCCCCATCTGCGCGGTCACGTCGCCGGAGGCGGGGCTGCCCGCGGACTGGTTCTCCGGGCCGGTCATCGAGGTCACCGGCGCCCCGCTGTCCGGCGCCGACCGGACCGGCACCGGTCCGATCACCGACGCGGAGCGGCGGGCGCCGCTGCGCCCGGAACATCCGGCGTACGTCATCTACACATCGGGGTCGACCGGCAGGCCCAAGGGCGTCGTGGTTCCGCATCGGGCGGTGCTGCGGCTCCTCGACAACACCGGGGAGCTGTTCGACTTCGGGCCGTCCGACGTCTGGACGATGTTCCACTCGTACGCCTTCGACTTCTCGGTCTGGGAGATCTGGGGCGCGCTCCTGCACGGCGGACGCGTCGTGGTGGTCGACCACTTCGTGGCCCGCTCCCCGCAGCAGTTCCGCGAGCTGCTGCGCGCCGAAGGGGTGACGGTGCTGAACCAGACCCCGTCCGCCTTCTACCAGCTGATCGCCGCCGACCTGGCCGAACCGCCCGCGCCGAACGCGCTGCGCGCGGTCATCTTCGGCGGCGAGGCGCTGGAGCCGTCGCGGCTGCGCGAGTGGCAGGGGCGGTATCCGGAGCAGCCGGCGCTGGTGAACATGTACGGCATCACCGAGACGACGGTGCACGTCACGCACCGCGTCCTGGAGCCGGGGGCGACCGGTGTGATCGGCAGCGCCGTGCCCGGGTTGACCGTGCGGCTGCTGGACGAGCGGCTGCGACCGGTGCCCGCCGGGGTGCCGGGGGAGATCTACGTCTCCGGCCTGCAGCTCTCGCGCGGGTACCTGAACCGGGGCGGGCTCACGGCGAGCCGCTTCGTCGCCGACCCGTACGCGGGTGACGGTACAAGGGCGTACCGCTCCGGTGACCTGGCGCGGTGGACCGCCACCGGTGACCTGGAGTACCTCGGGCGGGCGGATCAGCAGGTCAACCTGCGGGGATTCCGGATCGAGCTCGGGGAGATCGAGGCGCAGCTGGTGCGCGCACCCGGGGTGCGCGAGGCCGCGGTGATCGTGCGGCAGGATCTGGCCGACGAGGGTGCCGTTGTCGGTTACGTCGTGCCGGAGGCCGCTCGGGAGGTCGCGCTGGATCTGGGTGCGCTGCGGCAGGGGCTGGCCTCGGTGCTCCCGGAGCACATGGTTCCGGCGGCGCTGGTCGAGGTCGAGCGGATTCCGTTGACCGTCAACGGGAAGCTGGATCGGGCGGCGCTGCCCGCGCCGGTGTTCGAGGCGGCCGGGTACCGGGCGCCGAGCGGGCACGCGGAGCAGATCGTGGCCGCGGTGTACGCCGAGGTGCTGGGGCTGGAGCGGGCGGGCGCGGACGACGACTTCTTCGCGCTCGGCGGCAGCTCACTGCTGGCCGCCAAGGTGGCGGCCAGGGTCGGGGCCGCGCTGGACCGGGCGGTCGGGGTGCGCACGCTCTTCGAGGCGCCGCGCGTCGCCGACCTCGCGCGGGCCGTCGTGGCCGGTGCCGAGGAGCGGCGCCCCGCGCTCGTCGCGGGGGAGCGCCCCGCGCGGATTCCGCTCTCGCCCGCGCAGCAGCGCATGTGGTTCCTGAACCGCTTCGGCACCGCCGCGACCGCCTACAACATCCCGTTCGCGCTCCGGCTCACCGGCGAACTCGACACCGGGGCGCTGGCCGCGGCCATTACCGACGTGCTCGCCAGGCACGAGGCGCTGCGCACCCGCTACCCGGTGGTCGACGGCGAGCCGGTGCAGGAGATCCTCCCGGTGGGTGACGTCGTTCGGAAATCGCTGCACCCGGTGCGGAGTTCCCGGGAGGAGGTACCCGACCGGATCGCCACCCTGGCCGCCACCACCTTCGACGTCACCGCCGAGGTCCCGCTCCGGCTCCGCCTCTTCCGGCTCGGCGAGCGCGAGCACGTGCTCGCCGCCGCCCTGCACCACATCGCCGCCGACGGCTCCTCGCTGGTGCCCTTCGCCCGCGACCTGATGACCGCCTACGCCGCGCGGACCGCGGGCACCGCACCGGCCTTCGCGCCGCTCCCGGTGCAGTACGCGGACTACGCGCTGTGGCAGCACGCGCTGCTCGGCGCCGACGCCGACCCGGAATCACTCGCCGCCGAACAACTCTCGTTCTGGACCGGCGCCCTGGCCGGGCTGCCGGACCAGCTCGCGCTGCCAACCGACCACCCGCGCCCGCCCCGCCAGAGCCTGCGCGGCGCGCGCGTCGCCGTCGACCTGGACGCCGCGGCGCACGCGGCGCTGACCGCGCTCGGCCGCGGCCGCGGCGCCACCCTGTTCATGGTCGTGCACGCCGCCTTCGCCGCGCTGCTGGCGCGGCTCTCCGGCACCGCCGACATCGCCGTCGGCACGCCGATCGCGGGTCGCGGTGCGGCCGAGCTCGACGACGTCATCGGCATGTTCGTGAACACCATCGTGCTGCGCACCGAGGTGCGCGGCGCGGAGAGCTTCACCGGGCTGCTCGACCGCGCCAGGCGGGCCGACGTCGCGGCGCTCAGCAATGCCGACGTCCCGTTCGAGCGGCTGGTCGAGGTGCTGAACCCGGCTCGCTCCACCGCGCGGCACCCGCTCTTCCAGGTCGGCTACTCGTTCCAGAACCACGAGCGCGGGGTGCTGGAGCTGCCCGGGCTCGCGGTCGAGCCGGTCGAGTTCGAGGACGGCGTCGCCCAGTTCGACCTGCACCTCTTCGTGCAGGACCACTACGCCGCCGACGGCACCCCGGCCGGGCTCGAGCTGACGCTCGGCTACGCCACCGACCTCTTCGACCCCGCCACCGCCGACGCCATCGCCGCCCGCCTGGCCAGGGTCCTGCACCGCGTGGCCGCCGACCCGTCCCACCCGGTCGGCGACCTCGACCTGCTCGCCGCACCCGAGCGCGCCGCCCTGCTCGCCCCCACCCCGCCCACCACCCTCGCCCCGGCCACCCTGGACGACCTCTTCACCGCCCAGGTCGCCCGCACCCCCGACGCCCCCGCCCTGGTCGACGCCGCCACCGGCAGCACCCTCCGCTACCGCGAGCTCGACGCCAGGGTCACCCACCTGGCCCGAATCCTGCTGTCCAACGGCGTCGGCCCCGAACGCACCGTCGCCCTCGCCATGCGCCGCTCCGTCGAACTGGTCATCGCCATGTACGCGGTAGCCCGGGCCGGCGGCGCCTACGTCCCCATCGACCCCGACCACCCCGCCGACCGAATCGCCCACATCCTCGACACCGCCGCCCCCCGCTGCATCCTCACCACCACCGACAGCCCCTCGATCGCCACCGACCGCCCGGTACTGGTGGTCGACGGTGTACGGCCGGATGCCGCCGACGGAACCGGCACCGCACCGATCACCGACGCGGAACGCCGGGAACCCCTCCGCCCGGAGCACCCCGCCTACATCATCTTCACCTCCGGCTCGACCGGCGTGCCCAAGGGCGTGGCGATCCCGCACGCCGCCGCGGTCAACCAGATCAGCTGGCTCGCAGACCGATTCGACCTCGGCGCGAACGACGCGACCCTGCTGAAGACCCCGGCGACCTTCGACCTCTCGGTCTGGGAATTCTGGTCCCACCTCACCACCGGCGGCACACTGGTGGTCACCGAACCCGGCACGGAACGCGACCCGGAGCAGCTGCGCGACCTCGCGGAGAACTCCGGCGTCACCACCCTGTACGCCGTCCCCTCCCTGCTCGGCATGCTCCTGGAAACCGGCCTCCCCCGAACCCTCCGCCGAGTACTCGCCATCGGCGAGGCACTCCCGGCAGCGACCGCATCAGCCCTCCGCCGCACGAACCCCGACGTGGCGCTGTGGAACCTGTACGGCCCAACGGAGGCCGCGGTCTCGATCACCGCGCACGAGGTGACCGACGCCCCCGACCACACGGTCCCGATCGGAACCCCCTGCTGGAACAGCGGCGTCCGCGTCCTGGACGCCCGGCTGCACCCGGTCCCACCCGGCGTCCCCGGCGAGCTGTACCTCACCGGCGCCCAGCTGGCCCGCGGCTACCAGCGCGACCCCGCCCGCACCGCGGACCGCTTCGTCGCCGACCCCTACAGCACCGGCACCCGCATGTACCGCACCGGCGACATCGTCCGCCGCCGGGCCGACGGCGCCCTCGAGTACCTGGAGCGGGCCGACTTCCAGGTGCAGATCGGCGGCTTCCGCATCGAACTCGGCGAGGTCGAGAGCGCCCTGCTCCGGCACCCCGCCGTGACCGGCGCCGTCGCCGTCGCCCGCGAGAGCGCGGGCGGCACCCGGCTCGTCGCCTACGTTGCCGCGCCCTCGGAAGACGCCGCACTGGCGACCGAGCTCAGCACCGCCCTGCGCGCGGAGCTCCCGGCCTACATGGTCCCCGCGACCATCGTCGTCCTCCCGGCCCTCCCGCTCACCGGCAACGGCAAGGTCGACCGCACCCGCCTCCCGGACCCGTCGTTCACCGAACCCACCGGCCGCGCCCCGTCCGGCATCGCCGAACAGCTCGTCGCCGGTGCCTTCGCCGAGGTCATCGGCGCCCCCGACGTCACAGCGGAGACCGACTTCTTCGCCATGGGCGGCACCTCCCTGCTCGCCACCCGCCTCGCCGCCGGGCTCGGCGCGGCCCTGCGCGCCCAGGTGCCGGTGGCGGCGATCTTCGAGGCGCCGACGGTGGCCGCGCTCGCCGCGAAACTCCCGGAGTTCGGCACCCCGCGCCCGCCCCTGACACCGCGCGGGAGCACCGCCCCCGTCCCGCTCGCCCCGGCCCAGCACCGCATGTGGGTGCTGAACCAGCTGAGCACCACCTCCGACGCCTACAACATCCCGCTGGCGCTGCGCCTCACCGGCGACCTCGACGTCACCGCGCTGAGCACCGCCCTCGCCGCCGTCGTCCGCAGGCACGAACCGCTGCGCACCCGCTACCCGGACACCCCCGGCGGCCCGATCCAGGAGATCCTGCCCGCCCCCGCCGCCGCGCCGCTGCCCATCCGGAGGGTCACCGACTACGCGGCCGCCATCGCGGAGTTCGTCCGCGAAGGCTTCGACGTGACGACCGCCCCGCCGGTCCGCGCCACCCTGCTCCGCGCGGGCGAGCGGGACTGGGTCCTCGCGGTGGTGCTGCACCACATCGCCGCCGACGGCTACTCGGCGGTCCCGCTCGCCACCGACCTGGTCCGCGCCTACACCGCCGCCGCGGCGGGGGAGCACCCGGAGCTCTCCGGCCCCGTGGTCACCTTCGCCGACTACACCGCCTGGCAGCACACCCTGCTCGACACCGTCGCCGACGACCAGCTCGCCTGGTGGAGCACGGAACTGGCAGGCGCCCCCGAGGTACTCGCACTGCCCGCCGACCGCCACCGCCCGGCGCGCCGGGACGGCCGGGGCGCGACCGTCACCACCACCGTCGACCCGCAGCGCACCGCGGAGCTGCGCCGCACGGCCGCCGAGCACCGCGGCACCCTGTTCACGGTGCTGCACACCGCGCTGGCGGTGCTGCTCGGCAAGCTCACCGGCAGCGCGGACCTCACCATCGGCACCCCGGTGGCGGGGCGGGGCACGGCCGAACTGGACGAGCTGGTCGGCATGTTCGTCAACACCGTCGTCCTGCGCAGCGAGCTGGACCCGCGCGGCACCGTCGCGGAGCTGCTCACCGCGGTCCGCCGCCGCGAGCTGGCCGCCTTCGCGCACGCCGACATCCCGTTCGACCGGGTGGTCGACGGGCTCGGGCGCACCCGCTCGGCCTCCTACGGCCCGCTCTTCCAGGTCATGCTCACCGTGCAGGACAACCCGCCCGGCCCGGTGCCGCTGCCCGGCCTCACCGTCGAGCCGCTCGACCTCGACCTCGGCGACGCCAAGGCGGATCTGCACCTCACCGTGCTCGAACAGCCCGGTGGCGGGCTGGAGCTGCGCTTCGGCTACGCGACGGACCTTTTCGAGGAGCGCACGGTCCGCGCCCTGGCCGAGCGCTTCGCCCTGGTCTGCGCGGCCGTCGCCGGCGACCCGGACACCACCGTCCGCGCCATCGACATCCGCACCGCCGCGGAACGCACCCCCCGCCCCACCTACGCCGCGCGCCCGGAACCCCGGCCTGCCCACGTCGCGAACCATGACTCAGGCACAAATCCCGCGGCCAGGGACTCGCACCCTGCCTCCCGCGCCGCGGATCAGGACCTGGCCGCCCGCGCTGCGGATCAATCACCACGCCCTGCCGGGCACACCCTGGCCGACCTGCCGTCCCTGGTCGCCCGTGCCGCCGAGACAGCGCCGGAGGCAACCGCTTTCGCGCACAACGGGCACACCGTCAGCTACGCCCAGCTGCACGCCAAGCTGAGCGCGGTCGGCAAGGCCATGGGCGCCGTCGCCAAACCCGAGGCCCTGGTGAACGTCGCCCTGGCCGGGCTGATCCCCGGCCTGCTGGCCGCGCTCGGCCCCGCCCTCCCCGCCGCACTGCAAACCCTGCTCGCCGACGCCGCCGCCCAGGTTTCCGATCCGGAAGGAACTCGCCGATGACCCACGTCGATTCGGTCCCGAGCACAGCGCGCACGGCGGGGGAGCGCGGGTACGGCATCGACGACCTGCCCGGGCTGATCGACGCGGTGGCCGCGGCGCAGCCGGAGCGGCCCGCGCTGCGGCACGGCGCGAGCACGGTGAGCTACGCCGAACTCGCCGGCGAGCTGGCCGAGCTCGGTGCGGTGATGGGCGACGGGCTCGGCCCGGACACGCTCATCTCGGTGGTGGTCTCGGGCAGGCTGCCCGAGCTGTTGGAGGGTGACGGCGCGCTCGGCGCGGTGCTCACCGCGCTGCTGGACGATGCCGTGCTGGTCGCGGAGCAGGCGCTGCCTTCCGCCTGCGCGCCGGTGGAGACGCTGGTCACCGAGTTCGCCGCGCAGGTCGAGCGGACGCCGGACACGGTCGCGGTGGAGTTCGGCGCCGAGGTGCTGACCTACGCCGAGTTCGATGCCAGGGTGCGGCGGCTGGCCGGGCACCTGGTCGAACTCGGGGTGGGCCCGGAGACGCTGGTCGGGCTCGCCGCCCGGCGCTCGGTCGAGCTGCTGGTCGGCATGTACGCCATCCTGCGCGCGGGCGGCGCCTACGTCCCCATCGACCCCGATCACCCCGCCGACCGCATCGCGCACATCCTGGAGACCGCCGGCCCCCTCCTCGTCCTCACCACCACCCCCGACCGCCCGCACCTGGACACCCCCGTTCCGGTGCTCGCCGTCGACGAATGGGAGCGCACCGCCCCCGCGGTCGCCCCGGGGAGCAGCGGCCGCACCTCGGCCGCGCACCCCGCGAACGCAGGCTCCGCCCCGCGCACCGGCACCGGCACCGGCGAGCACCGCTCCACCGGCGACAACACCGCCTACGTGATCTTCACCTCCGGCTCGACGGGCCGCCCGAAGGGCGTCGCCGTCACGCACCGCGCGATCCTCGCGAACCTCCGCTGGCGCCAGCGCGTGTACCGCATGGAGCCCGACGACGCCGTCATCCAGAAGACCCCCTTCACCTTCGACGTCTCCGTCTGGGAGCTCTTCTGGCCCCTCCAGGTCGGCGCCCGCCTGGTGATCGCCGCCCCCGACGGCCACCGCGACCCCGCCTACCTCGCCCGCTGCATCCGCGAGAACGCCGTCACCGTCGCGCACTTCGTCCCGTCGATGCTCGCCGTCTTCGTGGCCGAGCCGGAGGTGGAGCACGCCGCCGAACCCCTGCGCCTGGTCTTCGCCTCGGGCGAGGCGCTCCCCGCCTCGACCGCCGCCGCCTTCCGGAAGATCAGCGGCGCCACCCTGCACAACCTGTACGGCCCCACCGAGGCCGCGGTCGACGTCACCGCGCACGAGGTGACCGCGGACGACACCGCGAGCGTCCCGATCGGCGGCCCCGCCGACGACACCGAACTCCTCGTCCTGGACGACGCCCTGCGCCCGGTCCCGGACGGCGTGGTCGGCGAGCTGTACCTGGCGGGCGTGCAGCTGGCGCGCGGCTACGTCGGCCGCCCCGTGCTCACCGCGGAGCGCTTCGTCGCCGCGCCGGAGGGCCCGGCGGGCGAGCGCATGTACCGCACCGGCGACCTGGTGCGCAGGCTGCCCGCGCTGCCCGGCGCCCAGGCCGAGCTGGAGTACCTGGGCCGCACCGACTTCCAGGTCAAGCTGCGCGGCCTGCGGATCGAGCTCGGCGAGGTCGAGGCGGCGCTGCTGGCGCACGAGGGCGTCGCGCAGGCCGCCGTGCTGCTGCACCGGAACGGCGCGGGCGACCACCTGGTCGGCTACGCGGTGCCGCACCAGGGCCGCGCGCTCGACGCCGCCGCCGTGCTGGCCGGCGCGCGCGACCGGCTGCCCGAGTACATGGTGCCGAGCCTGCTGATCGCGCTGGCCGCCATGCCGGTGAACGCCAACGGCAAGCTGGACCGCCGCGCCCTGCCCGAGCCCGAGTTCGGCAGCACCGAGACCGCGTACCGCGCCCCGGAGAACGAGGCCGAGGCCGCGGTGGCGCAGCTCTTCGCCGAGCTGCTCGGCTGCGACCAGGTCGGCGCGGACGACGACTTCTTCGCGCTCGGCGGCAATTCGCTCATCGCCACCAGGGCCATCGCCAGGATCGGCGCGGAGCTGGGCCGCTCGCTCGACATGCGCGACTTCTTCGAGCGCCCGACCCCGGCCGCGCTCGCCGCGCTCGCGGGCACCCCGAGCACCCCGCGCCCGGCGCTCACCGCGGGCGCCCGCCCGCACCGGGTGCCGCTCTCCCCGGCGCAGCGGCGCATGTGGTTCCTGAACCGGCTCGGCGTCGAGCGCTCCGGCCCGGACGACATCGATACCGCCGCCGTCGACAACATCCCGGTGGCGCTGCGCATGCGCGGCAGGCTGGACGTGCCCGCGCTGGCCGCCGCCATCACCGACCTGGTGGCCAGGCACGAGGTGCTGCGCACGGTCTACCCGCAGACCGAGGCGGGGCCGGCGCAGGTGGTCCGCCCGGTGCACCCGGCCTTCGACCTGACCCCATCCGAGGTGCACGCCGACGACCTGGTCGAGGTGGTCGCGGCGATGGCCGGGCAGGGCTTCGACGTGGCCGAGGAGATCCCGGTCCGGGTGCGGCTGCTGCGCAGCGGCCCCGGCGACCACACCCTGGTGCTCGTGGTGCACCACATCGCGGCGGACGGCGTCTCCATGGGCCCGCTCATGCGGGATCTGGTGAGCGCCTACCGGGACCGGCGCAACGGCCTCGCCCCGCAGCGCCCGCCGCTGGCGGTGCAGTACGCCGACTACGCGCTGTGGCAGCAGCGGCTGCTCGGCGACGAGACCGACCCCGACTCCGCCGTCGCCCGCCAGCTCGGCTTCTGGCGCGCCGAGCTGGACGAGGTCCCCGCCGAGCTCACGCTGCCCGCCGACCGCAAGCGCCCCGCGGTCGCCTCCTACCGCGGCGCCACCCACGAGTTCGCCGTCGACGCGGAGCTGCGGGCCGGGATCGAGGCGGTGGCCGCGGCCAACCGCGCGACCCCGTTCATGGTCGTGCACGCGGCGCTGGCCACCCTGCTCGCCCGGCTCTCCGGCACCACCGACATCACCGTGGGAACGCCGGTGGCCGGCCGCGGCGAGCGGGTGCTCGACGACCTGGTCGGCATGTTCGTGAACACCCTCGTCCTGCGCACCGCGGTCGACCCGGCGGCGCCCTTCACCGCGCTGCTGGCGCACGCGAAGGACCGCGACCTGCGTGCCTTCGCGCACGCCGACGTCCCCTTCGAGCGGCTGGTCGAGGTGCTGAACCCGGCCCGCTCGCAGGCGCGGCACCCGCTCTTCCAGGTCGCGCTGTTCATGCAGAACCTGGGCCCGATCTCGCCCGCCATGCCGGACCTGGCGACCGAGCTGGTCGACTTCGACCCCGGCTTCGCCAAGTTCGACCTGCAGCTCACGCTCTCCGACGCGGAGCACGGCTACCGCGCCGAGTTCACCTACGCCACCGACCTGTTCGACGAGGCGACGGTGGCGGAGTTCGCGGTGAAGTTCCGCCGCGTGCTGCACGCCGTCACCGGCGATCCGGGCGTCGTGGTCGGCGACATCCCGGTCACCGCCCCGGCGGAGTTGGCCCTGGTGACCGGTGCGTGGAACGAGACCGCGCACCCGGTGCCCGGCCACCTGCTGCACGGGGGGTTCGCGGAGCGGGTGCGCGCGAATCCGGACGCCGTCGCGCTGGTCGACGAGGCGGGCACGCTCACCTACCGGCAGCTCGACGACCGGGTGAACCGCTTCGCCCGGCTGCTCGCCGAGCGCGGCGCCGGGCCGGAGCGGCTGGTCGTGCTCGCCATCCCGCGCGGCGTCGACCTGGTGGCGGGCATGCTCGCGGTGCTGCGCACCGGTGCCGCCTTCGTCCCGGTCGACCCGGCGCACCCCGCCGAGCGCATCGGCCACATCCTGGACACCGCGCGCCCCGCGGTGCTGGTCGCCGCGACCGATTTCGCCGTCCCGGTCGACCCGGCCGTCCGCGTCCTGCTGCTGGACCGGGTGCGCTGGGCCGCGCTCTCCGCCGACCCGCTGCCCGCGGCACCCGTGCGCCCGGAGAACGCCGCCTACGTCATGTTCACCTCCGGCTCCACCGGCCGGCCGAAGGGCGTCCTGGTACCGCACGGCGCGGTCGCCAACCAGATCGCCTGGATGGCGGCCGAGTACGGCTTCACCGCCGACGACGTCTACCTGCAGAAGACCGCCTCGACCTTCGACGTCTCGATCTGGGGCTACTTCGTCCCGCTCGCCACCGGCGGCCGGATCGTGCTCGCCGCCGAGGGCGGGCAGCGCGATGCCCGCTACATCGCCGAGCTGGTGCGCGGCCACGGCGTGACGCTGACCGACTTCGTGCCGTCCATGCTCGCGGTCTTCGCCCAGCACGCCCGCCCCGCCGAGATGGCGACGCTGCGCGATGTCTTCGTGATCGGCGAGGCGCTGCCCCCGGAGACGGTCGCCAGGGTGACCTGGGCCCGGGTGCACAACATCTACGGCCCCACCGAGGCCGCGGTCTCGATCACCGCGCAGGAGGCGACCGCCGAGGACACCGCGATCGGCTCGCCGGAGTGGAATTCCCAGGTCTACGTGCTGGACTCGCGGCTGCGGCCGGTCCCGGTCGGGGTCCGCGGCGAGCTGTACCTGGGCGGGGCGCAGCTGGCCCGCGGGTACGTCGGCCGCCCGGAGCTGAGCGCGGACCGCTTCGTGGCCAACCCCTTCGGCGACGGCACCCGCCTGTACCGCACCGGCGACGTGGTCTCGTGGCGCACCGACGGCGTGCTGGTCTACGCCGGGCGCGTCGACTTCCAGGTGAAGTTCCGCGGCCAGCGCATCGAGCTCGGCGAGATCGAGACGGCGCTGCTCGCGGTGCCCGGGGTGACCCAGGCCGTCGTGCTTGTGCTCGACGGCCAGCACCTGGCCGGGTACGTGACCGGCGACGTCGACGGCCCGGCCGTGCGCGAGGCGGTCGGCGCCGCGCTGCCCGCCTACATGGTCCCGTCCGTGGTCACCGCGCTCGCGGAGTTCCCGCTGAACCCCTCCGGCAAGCTGGACCGGAAGGCGCTGCCCGCACCGGAGTTCACCACGGTCGAGTTCCGCGCCCCGGAGACCGGCACCCAGACCCTGGTCGCGCAGACCTTCGCCGAGGTGCTCCGCCTCGACCGCGCCGGGCTCGACGACGACTTCTTCGCGCTCGGCGGCAGCTCCCTGGATGCCACCCGGGTCACCGCGCGGCTCAGCGAGGCGCTCGCGGTCAGGGTGCCGGTGCGGCTGCTCTTCGAGACCGCCGAGGTGGCCGGGCTCGCCGCGGCGCTGGAGCGGCTGCTCGGCGCCGAGACCGTCCCCGCGCGCCCGGCGCGCAGGGAACGCCCGCCGACGATTCCGCTCTCCCCGGCGCAGCGGCGGCTCTGGTTCCTGAACCGGATCGAGGTGCAGGACGGCGCGGACAGCGTCTACAACCTGCCCGTCGTGCTGCGGCTGCGCGGCGCGCTCGCGGTCGAGGCGCTGGACCGGGCCGTGCTGGACGTGCTGATCCGGCACGAATCGCTGCGCACCATCTTCCCGGACGACGGCGCGGGCCCGCACCAGTTCGTCGTGCCGACCGACGAGATCGGGCTCGGCCTCGCCCCCGTCCCGGTCCCCGCCGACGGGGTCACCGAGGCGGTCACCTCGGTGGTCGCCGCGGTCTTCGACGTGGCCACCGAGCTCCCGGTGCGGGTGGTGCTGCTCGGCATCGAACCCGACGATTACGTGCTCGTCCTCGCGGTGCACCACATCGCCGCCGACGCGCTCTCCATGCCGCCGCTCGTCACCGACCTGGTGCGCGCCTACCGGGCGCGGGCCGACGGCGCCGAGCCGGAGTTCGGCGAGCTCGAGGTGCAGTACGCCGACTACGCGCTGTGGCAGCACGAGGTGCTCGGCGACCCCGCCGACGCGCGCTCGCTCGCGCACCGCCAGCTCGCCTTCTGGCGCGCCGCGCTGGCAGGCGCGCCCGCCGTCTCCACCCTGCCCGCGGACCGGAAGCGGCCCGCGCGACCCACCAATCGCGGTGCGGCCGTCCCGCTCTCGATCGACGCCGCCACCGGCGCCGCCGTGCGCGCGCTGGCCAGGCGGGCCGGGGCCACCCCGTTCATGGTGCTGCACGCCGCGCTCGCGCTCACACTCGGCCGGGCGGGCGGCAGCACCGATGTGCTGGTCGGGACGCCGATCGGCGGGCGCGGCGACCGCGCGCTCGACCCGCTGGTCGGCATGTTCGTGAACACCATCGTGCTGCGCACCCGGTTCGAGCCGGACGCCGGGTTCGGCGCGTTCCTGCGGACGGTACGGGACGCCGATCTCGCCGCCTTCGGCACCGCCGACCTGCCGTTCGAGGACGTGGTCGACGCGCTCGCCGTCGACCGGAGCAGCGGCGCCCCGCCGCTGTTCCAGGTGCTCTTCAGCTACGCCGAGCCGCAGCCGGCCTTCGCCGACCACCCGGCGCTGCGGGTGCGGGGGCTCGCCGTGCACCCGGTCGAGGTCGACGACCCGGCCGTCAAGGTCGACCTGCACCTGGTGCTCACCGAGCGCACCGCCGACAGCGGGCTCGACGGCACCCTGCGCTACGCCACCGAGCTGTACGACGAGGCGACCGTCGCCGCCTTCGCCGACCGGCTGCTCCGGGTGCTCGCGGCGGTGACCGCGGTGCCGGAGGCCCCGGTCGGGGATGTCGCGCTGCTCGACGCCACCGAGCGCTACCGGGTGCTGCGGCACTGGAACGACACCGGCCGCGAGCTGCCCGCCGCCACGCTGGCCGGGCTCTTCGCCGCGCAGGTCGCCCGCACCCCGGACGCCGTCGCGCTCACCGCGGGCGACACCCACCTGCGCTACGCCGAGCTCGCCGAGCGGGCGCAGCGGCTGGCCCGGTTGCTGATCGGGCGCGGGGTCGGGCCGGACACGCTGGTCGCGCTCGGCATGCGCCGCTCGATCGACCTGGTCACCGGCATGTACGCGGTGATCCTCGCGGGCGGCGCCTACCTGCCGCTGGACCCGGACCACCCGGTCGAGCGCACCGCGCACATCGTCGGCACCGCCGTCCCGCTGCTCGCGCTGACCTCCGGCGCGGAGCTGCCGCGCGAGATCCCGGTGCCCCGGCTGCGCATCGACCGCATCGACCTCGGCGGCTACCCGGCCGGGCCGATCACCGACGCCGAGCGGCGCGCGGCGCTGCGCCCGGAGCACCTGGCGTACGTGCTCTTCACCTCCGGCTCCACCGGGCGGCCCAAGGGCGTCGCCATGACGCACGGCGCCGTCGCGAACCGGCTGCGCTGGATGCAGGGCGCGCACCTGCCGCTCGACCGCGGCGACGTGGTCCTGCAGAAGACCCCGGTGACCTTCGACGTCTCGGTGCCGGAGTTCTTCTGGCCGCTGCAGGTGGGGGCGCGGCTGGTGCTGGCCCGGCCGGACGGGCACCAGGACCCGGCCTACCTGGCCGAGCTCATGCGCCGCGAGGGCGTCACGGTGGCGCACTTCGTGCCGTCCATGCTCGCGGTCTTCCTTGCCGAGCCGAGGCAGGTGCCCGCGCTGCGGCACGTGCTCTGCTCCGGCGAGGCGCTGCCCGCGGCGTCGGCGCAGCGGATGCGGGCGCTCGGGGTCCGGGTGCACAACATGTACGGGCCGACCGAGACCGCGGTCGAGCTCTCCGTGCACGAGGTGCACGACGCCGACACCGGCATCGTGCCGATCGGGCACCCGATCTGGAATACCGCCGCCTACGTCCTCGACGCGCGGCTGCACCCGGTTCCCGTCGGCACCCCCGGCGAGCTGTACCTGGCAGGTGCCCAGCTGGCCCGCGGCTACCTCGGCCGGGCCGGGCTCACGGCGGATCGCTTCGTCGCCGACCCGTTCGGCGCGCCGGGCAGCAGGCTCTACCGCAGCGGTGACCTGGTGCTCCGCCGCGCCGACGGGGAGCTGGAGTTCCTCGGCCGCACCGACTTCCAGGTCAAGGTGCGCGGGCTGCGCATCGAGCTCGGCGAGATCGAGACCGCGCTCCTCGCGCTCCCCGGCATCGCCCAGGCGGCGGTTCTCGTCCGCGACCCCGGCACCGGCCCGGTGCTGGTTGCCTACCTGGTAGCCGACCCGGCCGACCCGGCCGACCCGGCCGACCCGGCCGAATTCCCGCGCGCGGGCACCGGCCCCGCCACCACCATCGACACGCACCGGGTGCGGGAGGCGCTGACCCGCACGCTTCCGGCGTACATGGTCCCGACCACCTACGTGGTGCTCCCGGAGTTTCCGCGCACCGCTTCCGGCAAGCTGGACCGCACCGCGCTCCCGACGCCGGAGCAACCGGCCACCACCTTCCGCGCGCCAACCGGCGAGGCGGAACAGCTGGTCGCCGCGGTCTTCGCGGCACTGCTGGCGACCGACCGGATCGGCCGCGACGACGACTTCTTCACCCTGGGCGGCAACTCCCTGATCGCCACCCAGCTCGCCGCCAGGCTCAGCGCCGAGACCGGCGCGACGGTCCCGGTCCGCGCCATCTTCGACGCCCCCGCCGTCCGCGACCTCGCCACCCTGATCGAACCGGCCCTGCGCGAACAGCAGCAGACCGCCGACGCCCTCCCCCCGATCACCGCCCGCCCGCGCGACGGCGCCGTCCCGCTCTCCATCGCCCAGCAGCGCATGTGGTTCCTGAACCGCTTCGACGGCGGCAGCGGCGGCTACAACATCCCGTTCGCGCTCCGGCTCACCGGCGCGCTCGACGTGGACGCCCTGCGCGCCGCCGTCGACGACGTGCTCGCCAGGCACGAGACCCTGCGCACCGTCTACCCCGAGCACGACGGCGCCGCCACCCAGCTGGTCCTCCCCGCGGGCACCGAGCTGGTCGACCTGGTGGTGCGCACCGTGCGCCCCGCCGAGCTCCCCGCCCTGGTCGCCGCGGTGGCGGGCACCGGCTTCGACGTCACCGCCGAGGTGCCGCTGCGCGCCAGGCTGCTCCGCGTCACCGACGACCCGGCCGCCGACGTCCCGCCCGGCCGCCAGGAGCACGTGCTGCTCTTCGTGGTGCACCACATCGCCGCCGACGGCTGGTCCTTCGCCCCGCTGACCCGCGACCTCACCGCCGCCTACGTGGCCCGCCGGGCGGGCGCCGCCCCGAACTGGCGCCCACTGGAGGTGCAGTACGCCGATGTGGCGCTCTGGCAGCGCGACGTGCTCGGCGCCGCCGACGACCCGGGCTCGGTGCTCGGCCGCCAGCTCGGCTACTGGTCCAGGCAGCTCGCCGGGGCGCCGGAGCTGCTCCCGCTGCCCACCGACCGCGCCCGCCCCGCCGTCGCCGGCAACCGTGGCGGCGCCGTCACCGCCACCATCGACGCCGCGCTGCACCTGGCCGTGCGGGAGACCGCCGCCGCGCACCGCGCGACCCCGTTCATGGTGCTGCACACCGCGCTCGCGGTGCTGCTCGCCCGGTTCTCCGGCACCGCGGACGTGGTGATCGGCGCCCCGGTGGCAGGCCGCGGCGACGCCGCGCTCGACGAGCTGGTCGGCATGTTCGTCAACACCCTCGTGCTGCGCACCGAGGTGCGCCCGGAGCAGTCGCTCGCCGAGCTGCTCACCGCCGTGCGCGGCACCGACCTGGCCGCCTTCGACCACGCCGCCGTCCCGTTCGAGCAGCTGGTCGAGGTGCTGAGCCCGGTGCGCTCGCAGGCGCACGCCCCGCTCTACCAGGTGGCGCTCACGCTGCAGAACCACGCCAAGCCGGAGTTCCGGCTGCACCGCCTCGCCATCGCCGCGCTCGAGGTCGGCCCCGCCCCCATCCAGGTGGACCAGGACTGGACGCTCACCGAGCGCACCGAGGACGGCGAGCCGGCGGGCATCGATATCTACCTGCACTACGCCGCCGAGCTCTTCGACCCGGAGACCGCGCAGGGCTTCGTCGCCGCCTTCGAGCGGGTGCTGCGCGCCCTGGTCCGCGACACCGGCACGCCGGTCGAGGCCGTCGAGCTGCTCTCCGCCGCCGAGCGCGACCTGCTGCTGGTCCAGCGCAACGCCACCGCGCAGGCGCTGCCCCCGCAGACCCTGGACGACCTGCTTCCCGCCCGCGCCGCCGCCGAACCGCACGGTACCGCCGCGCTCTTCGATGGCACCGCGCTCACCTACGCCGAGCTGGAGACACGGGTGCGCGGGCTGGCCCGCGCCCTGATCGCCCGCGGCGTCGGCCCGGAGACGGTCGTCGGCGTCGCGGCGCACCGCGGGCTCGACCTGCTGGTCGCGCTGTACGCGGTGGTCAGGGCGGGCGGCGCCTACCTGCCGCTGGACCCGGAGCACCCGGCCGAGCGGCTGAACCGCCTGCTCGCCGATGCCGAACCGCTGCTCGTCCTCGCCCCGACCGGCTCCGGGCTGCCCCCGCTGGATGCCCCGGTCCTCGACATCGCCGAACTCGAAGCGGCGCACCCCGACTCCGGCCCCTGGCACGACGCCGAGCGGCTGCGGCCGCTGCGCCCGGAGAACACCGCCTACATCCTCTTCACCTCCGGCTCCACCGGCCGGCCGAAGGGCGTGACGGTGAGCCACCGTGCCATCGTCAACCAGCTGCGCTGGCTGGAGTTCCGCTACGGCGTCACCGCCGCCGACCGCATCCTGCAGCGCGCCCCGCTGACCTTCGACGTCTCGGTCTGGGAGGTCTTCCTCCCGGTCGCGGTCGGCGCCCCGCTGGTGATCGCGAAACCCGGTGGCCACCTGGACCTTGCCTACTTCGCGGACCTGCTGCGCACGCACCGGATCACCATCGCCGAGTACGTGCCCTCGGTGCTCGCCGCGCTGCTCGCCGAGGGGATGGGCGACGCGCTCGCCTCCTTCCGGCACCTGCACTGCGGCGGCGAGGCGCTGACGCCGGACCTGCTCGTCGCCCTGCGGGGTGTGGTCGGCGGTGCGCTGCACAATGCCTACGGCCCCACCGAGGCCGCGATCTCGGCGGTCTACCACGAGTTCACCGCCGCCGACGCGGAGTCGGGGCGCGATGTCGCCATCGGCAGGCCCTGCTGGAACACCCGCGCCTACGTGCTGGACACCAGGCTGCGGCCGGTGCCCGCCGGGGTGACCGGCGAGCTGTACCTGGCCGGTGCGCAGCTGGCGCGCGGCTACCACGGCCGCTCCGGGCTCACCGCCGAGCGTTTCGTGGCGGATCCCTTCGGCGCGCGGGGCGAGGTCATGTACCGCACCGGCGACCTGGTGCGCTGGAACCGCGAGGGCGACCTGGTGTACCTGGGCCGCAACGACTTCCAGCTCAAGCTGCGCGGGCAGCGGATCGAGCTCGGCGAGATCGAGAGCGCGCTGGCCGCGGTGCCAGGCGTGGCCAATGCCGCGGTGCTGGTGGCGCGGGACGCCGCCGGGCAGGACGTGCTGGTCGGCTACGTCAGCGGGGCCGGGCTGCGCGCGGAGGCGGTGCTCGCCGCGGTGCGCGACCGGCTGCCCGCCGCCATGGTCCCGGCGCGGCTGCGGGTGCTGGACGACATGCCGCGCACCACCGTCGGCAAGCTGGATCGCGCGGCGCTGCCGCCGTTCGAGGTGACCGATGCCGCGGTGCAGTTCCGGGCCCCGCGCGAGGGTGCCGAGTCGGTGCTCGCCGTGCTGGTCGCCGAGCTCCTCGGCACGGAGGTGCCGATCGGTGCCGACGACGACTTCTTCGCCCGCGGCGGGAACTCGCTGCTCGCCATGCGGCTGGTGGCGCGGGCGAATGCCGCGCTCGGCGGCGCGCTCACGGTGCGGGAGGTCTTCGCGGCCCCGACCCCGGCGCTGCTCGCCGCCAGGGTGACCACCGGGACCGTCCGGCCCGCGCTCACCGCGCGGCCGCGGCCGGAGCGGGTGCCGCTCTCGCTGGCGCAGACCCGGATGTGGCTGCTCAACCGGCTCGACCCGGAGTCGGCGGTCTACCACATCCCGATCACCATCCGGCTGCGCGGCGCGCTCGACGCGGCCGCGCTGCGCGACGCCCTGCGCGACGTGGTCGACCGGCACGAGGCGCTGCGCACCGCCTTCCCCGACGACGGAGCAGGCCCGTACCAGCGCATCCTCGCCGACTACCCGGCGCTCGCGCTCCCGGTCACCGACAGCACCGAGACCGCGCTCCAGGCAACCATTCTCGCGCTCACCGGCGCCGGCTTCGACCTGCGCACCGACCTCCCGCTGCGCGCCGCCCTCTACCGCCTGACCCCCGACGACCACGTCCTCACCGTCGTCGTCCACCACATCGCCGCCGACGGCGTCTCCACCGCGCCGCTGGCCCGGGACCTCATGACCGCCTACACCGCCCGCGCGACCGGCGTCGCACCGAACTGGACCCCGCTCCCGGTGCAGTACGCCGACTTCACCCTGTGGCAGCACGAGACGCTCGGCTCCGCCGCCGACCCGGACTCCGTCCTCGCCGACCAGATCCGCTTCTGGCGCACCGAACTCGACGGCCTCCCCCCGCTGCTGGAATTCCCGGCCGACCGCCCCCGCCCCGCCGTCGCCTCCGGCCGCGGCGCCGCCGCCGAGTTCGCGATCGGCCCCGCGCTCACCAGCGCGCTCACCGACCTGGCCAGGGCCAACGGCGTCTCCACCTTCATGGTGCTGCACGCCGCCTACGCCACCCTGCTCGGCCTGCTCGCCGGCAGCACCGACATCGCGCTCGGCACCCCGGTGGCAGGCCGCGGCGAACCGGCGCTGGACGACCTCGTCGGCATGTTCGTGAACACCCTGGTCCTGCGCACCCCGGTGCGCCCCGACGCCACCTTCACCGAGCTGCTGCGCACCGTGCGCGAGCACGACGTCCGCGCCTTCGGCCACGCCGACCTGCCGTTCGAGCGGCTGGTGGAGGAGCTGGACCCGGTGCGCTCCCGCGCGCACGCCCCGATCGTGCAGACGCTGCTCACCTTCGAGCACCGCGACGACACCGTGCTCCGGCTCCCCGGCCTCGAGGTCACCGCCTACCCGCTGGCCAACGACACCGCCCAGTTCGACCTGGCGCTGGAGCTCGCCGAGCACGGCACGGAGAACGGCACCGCGCTGCGCGGGCTCTTCCGCTACGCCACCGACCTCTTCGACCCGGCCACGGTCACCGCGCTCGCCACCCGCTTCGTCCGGGTGCTCGAGCACGCCGTAGCCGAACCGCGGGCGCGCCTCGGCGCCATCGACCTGCTCGACCCCGCCGAGCGGAACGAGGTGCTCACCGCCTGGAACGCCACCGAGCACCCCGGCGCCCCCGGCGAGACCCTGACCACGCTCTTCGAGCGCCAGGTTGCCCGCACCCCGGACGCCACCGCCCTGCGCGCGGGCGACACCACCCTCAGCTACGCCGAGTTCGCCGCCCGGGTGCACCGCCTGGCCCGCTGGCTCACCGGCCAGGGCGTCGGCCCCGACTCCATCGTCGCGCTCGGCATGCGCCGCTGCGCCGACCAGGTGGTGGGCATGTACGCGGTGCTCGCCGCGGGCGGCGCCTACCTGCCGGTCGACCCGGACCACCCGGCCGAGCGGGTCGAGTACGTGCTCGCCACCGCGCGCCCGCTGCTCATGCTGACCTCCGGCTTCGACCCGGAGTCCGGCGGGGTGCGGCAGGTGCGGATCGACCGGCTGGAGCTCGCCGGCTTCGCCGCTACCCCGCTCACCCAGGTGGATCTGCTCGGCGTCCCGCAGCCGGGGCACGCCGCCTACGTGCTCTTCACCTCCGGCTCGACCGGCCGCCCCAAGGGGGTGGTGGTCGCGCACGCGGCCATCGTGAACCGGCTGGTCTGGATGCAGGAGCGGTACCGGCTCGGCGCCGACGACGTGGTCCTGCAGAAGACCCCGGCCACCTTCGACGTGTCGGTGTGGGAGTTCTTCTGGCCGCTGCAGGTCGGCGCCGCGCTGGTGCTGGCCGGGCCGGACGGGCACCGGGATCCGGCGCAGCTGGCGGCGCTGATCGCCGACGCGGGCGTCACCGCGGTGCACTTCGTGCCGTCGGTGCTCGCGGTGTACCTGGAGGAGCCGCGCGCCGCGGAGCCCGCCCGGCTGCGGCACCTCTTTGCCTCCGGCGAGGCGCTGCCCGCCGCCGTCGCGCAGCGGGCGCGGGCGCTGACCGGCGCCGCGGTGCACAACCTGTACGGCCCCACCGAGGCCGCGGTCGACGTCACGCACCACACGGTCGCCGATGCCGACGCCGAGTCGGTGCCGATCGGCGCACCGGTCTTCAACACCCGCCTCTACGTGCTGGACGGCAGGCTGCGGCCGGTGCCGGTCGGCGTGCCCGGCGAGCTGTACCTGGCGGGCGCCCAGCTCGCCCAGGGCTACCTGGCGCGCCCCGACCTCACCGCGGACCGCTTCGTCGCCGCGCCCTTCGGCCCGGCGGGCGAGCGCATGTACCGCACCGGCGACCTGGTCCGCAGGCGCGCCGACGGTGAGCTGGAGTACCTGGGCCGCACCGATTTCCAGGTCAAGCTGCGCGGGCTGCGCATCGAGCTGGGCGAGATCGACACCGCGCTCGCCGCGCTCCCCGGCATCCGCCGCGCGGTCACCGCGGTCCACGCCGACCCGCACCGCGGCGACCAGCTCGTCGCCTACGTCGTCCCGGAGACGGCGACCTTCGACGCCGACACCGCCCGCCACGCGCTGGCGGAGGTACTGCCCGCGTACATGATCCCCACCGCCTTCGTGCCGCTGGAAACCCTCCCGCTGAACCCCTCCGGCAAGCTCGACCGCAGCGCCCTCCCGGCCCCGGAGTTCGAGACCACCACCTTCCGTGCCCCGGAATCCGAGACCGAACGCCTGGTCGCCCGGCTGCTCGGCGAGCTGCTCGGCACGAGCGACATCGGCGCCGATGACGACTTCTTCGCCCTCGGCGGCAACTCCCTGCTCGCCACCCGCCTGGTCGCCAGGCTCGGTACCGAGCTCGCCGCCGAACTCCCGGTCCGGTTGGTCTTCGAGGCCCCGACCGTCGCCGCACTGGCCGCCCGCGCGGAACGCCTCGCCGGCACCGGCGGCCGCCCGGCGCTCACCCGCCGCCCGCGCACCGAGCTGGTTCCGCTCTCCCCGGCCCAGCAGCGCATGTGGTTCCTGAACCGCTTCGACCCGGCCGAGACGGTGAACAACATCCCCGCCGTCATCCGCCTCACCGGCCCGCTGGACGTCGCCGCGCTCACCGCCGCGCTGGCCGACGTGGTCGCCAGGCACGAGACCCTGCGCACGCTCTACCCCGACCTGGACGGCACCGGCTGGCAGCGAATTCTGCCCGCGGACCGGTCGCCCGCGCTCACGGTCACCGACGAACCGGATCCGGCCCGCGCGGTCGCCGACCTGGTCGGCACCCCGTTCGACGTCACCGCCGAGGTCCCGGTGCGGGCCGCGCTGCTCAGGCAGGGCCCGGCCGCGCACGTGCTCGCCCTGGTCGTGCACCACATCGCCGCCGACGGCTTCTCGCTCGGCCCGCTCGCCCGCGACCTCGCCACCGCCTACGCCGCCAGAGCCGGGGACACCGCCCCCGCCTGGACCCCGCTCCCGGTGCAGTACGCGGACTACGCGCTCTGGCAGCGCGAACTGCTCGGCGCCGAGGACGACCCCGGCTCGACCGCCGCCGCCCAGCTGGCGTACTGGCGCACCGCCCTGCGCGGCGCCCCCGCCCAGCTCGACCTGCCCACCGACCGCCCGCGCCCGGCCGTCGCCTCGCACCGGGCGGGGGAGACGACGCTCCCGCTCGCCCCCGCGCTGGTCACGTCGATCGCCGCACTCGCCACCGCGCACGACGCCACCCCGTTCATGGTGCTGCACGCCGCGCTCGCGACCCTGCTCGCCCGGCTCTCCGGCACCGCCGACATCGCCGTCGGCACCCCGGTCGCCGGTCGCGGCGCCGCCGAGCTCGACGACGTCATCGGCATGTTCGTGAACACCCTCGTGCTGCGCACCGAGGTGCAGCCCGCCGCGCCGTTCGGCGCCGTGCTGCGCCGGGTCAGGGAGACCGACCTGGACGCCTTCGCACACGCCGACGTCCCCTTCGAGCGGCTGGTCGAGGTGCTCGACCCGCCGCGCTCGCAGGCGCGGCACCCGCTCTTCCAGGTCGCGCTCTTCTTCCAGAACCTGGAGCCGGTCGCGGTCGAGCCGGCCGGGCTGACCCTGGCCGAGCACCGCGTCAGCGAGGTCGGCACCCGCTTCGACCTGCAGCTCACCGTCACCGCCGACGCGCTGCTGCTGACCTACGCCGCCGACCTCTTCGACGAGCCGACGGTGCGCGGCTTCGGCGAGCGGCTGCTCCGGCTGCTGGCCGCGGTCACCGCGAGCCCCGACCTGCCGGTCGGCGACATCGAGCTCTTCGAGCCGGGCGAGCGGCACCGGGTGCTCACCGAGTGGAACGACTCCGCGCACGTCTCGTTCGGCTCCGAGCTGCTGCTGGACGAGTTCTCCGCGCAGGCCGCCGCCACCCCGTTCCACCCGGCGCTGGTCTTCGTCCCGGACGACGGCGGCGCCGTCACCAGCATCACCTACGGCGATCTATCCCGCCGGGTGAACCAGCTGGCCAGGCACCTGATCGAGCTCGGCGTCGGGCCGGAGGCGCTGGTCGCGCTCGCGCTGCGCCGCTCGATCGACCTCGTGGTCGCCATGTACGCGGTGCTGGAGGCGGGCGGCGCCTACGTGCCGATCGACCCGGACCACCCGGAGCGGCGGATCGCGCACATCCTGGAGACCGCGCGCCCCGCGGTGGTGCTGGCTGCCGCCGGAACCGAGATCGCCTGCGACGGCGCCCTGGTCCGGCTGGACGAGCTGCGGCTGGACGGCTACCGGGACGATCCGATCGGCGCGGACGAGCGGCCGCTGCCGCTGCGCCCGGCACACCCGGCGTACGTCATCTTCACCTCCGGCTCCACCGGCAAGCCCAAGGGCGTCAGCGTCTCGCACGCCGCGATCGTCAACCAGGCCAACTGGATGCTGTCCCGGTATCGGCTGGCGCCGGGCGAGGTGTATCTGCAGAAGACCGCGACCACCTTCGACGTCTCGCTGTGGGGCTACTTCCTGCCCCTGCGGGTCGGCGCCACCGTCGTGCTCGCCGCCCCGGACGGCCACCGCGACCCCGGCTACCTCACCGAGGTGATCGCCGGATACGGCGTCACCGCAACCGATTTCGTTCCCTCCATGCTCAGCGTCTTCGCCGCGCACGTGGCTGCGGCCGGCCGCGCCGACGCGCTGGCCACGCTGCGGCAGGTGTTCGTGATCGGCGAGGCGCTGCCGGCCGAGACGGTCAGGGCCTTCGGCGCGGTGAGCCCGGCGGCGCTGCACAACCTGTACGGCCCCACCGAGGCCGCGGTCAGCATCACGCACCGCGACGTCACCGGCGAGACCGGCCGCGGCGTGCTGCCGATCGGCATCCCGGAGTGGAACAGCCGCGTCTACGTGCTGGACAGCCGGCTTCGGCCCGCGCTGCCCGGCGTCGCGGGTGAGCTCTACCTCGCCGGCATCCAGCTGGCCCGCGGCTACCAGGCCCGCCCCGACCTCACCGCGGACCGCTTCGTCGCCGACCCGTTCGCCGGGCCCGGCCAGCGCATGTACCGCACCGGCGACCTGGTGCGCTGGGACACCTCCGGCCACGCCCCCGAGCTGATCTACCTGGGCCGCACCGACTTCCAGGTCAAGTTCCGCGGCCAGCGGATCGAGCTCGGCGAGATCGAGGCGGTGCTGGCCGCGGTGCCCGGCGTCGCGCAGGCCGCGGTGCTCGTCGTCGGCGAGCACCTGGCCGGCTACCTGACCCCCGCGCCCGGCGCCGCGCTCGACGAGGCCGCGGTGCTCGCCGCCGCGGCCGCCGCGCTGCCCGCGTACATGGTCCCCGGCGTGCTCGTGGTGCTGGCGGCCTTCCCGCTCAACGCCTCCGGCAAGCTGGACCGCGCCGCGCTGCCCGCCCCCGAGTTCGCCCGCACCGCCTACCGCCCGCCGGTGACCCCGGCGCAGCGGCAGGTCGCGGCGGCCTTCGAGGCGGTGCTCGGCGCCACCCCGATCGGCCTGGACGACGACTTCTTCGCGCTCGGCGGCAACTCGCTCAGCGCGACCAGGCTGATCGCCCGGCTCGGCGCTGCGCTCGACCGGCGGGTGCCGGTGCGGCTGCTCTTCGAGGCGTCCGGCGTGGCGGCGCTCGCCGCGCGGATCACCGCGGAATCGGTGCCGGGCGACGTGGTCCCGCTGCTGGCCGGTGCCCGCCCCGAGCGGCTGCCGCTGGCCCCGGTGCAGCGCGGCATGTGGCTGGCGAACCGGCTCGACCCGGACTCCGTCGTGCACAACATCCCGGTCGCCGTCCGGCTGCACGGCGGCCTCGACACCGCCGCGCTGACCGCCGCCTTCGCCGATGTGGTCGCCAGGCACGAGGTGCTGCGCACCGTCTACCCGGCCGGGCCGGACGGCACCGGCCACCAGGTGATCCTGCCCGCCGACCCGCCGCCGCTGCGGCTGGAGGTGCGCGACCCGGACGGCGCCCCGCTCGCCGAGCGGATCGGCGCGGTGCTGGCCGGCGGCTTCGACGTCACCGCCGAGGTGCCGGTGCGCGCGGTGCTGCTGCGCGAGGACCCGACCAGCCAGGTGCTGGTCGCGGTGCTGCACCACGTCGCCGCCGACGGCTACTCCATGACCCCGCTGCTGCGCGACCTCATGGCCGCCTACCTGGCCAGGGTGCTCGGCACCGCCCCGGCCTGGCCGCCGCTCACCGCCCAGTACGCGGACTACGCGCTCTGGCAGGCCGCCGCCGTCGAGGCGGGCGCCGAGACCGAGCTGGCCTTCTGGCGGGAGACCCTGCGCGACCTGCCGGACCCCGCGCTGCCCACCGACCGCCCGCGCCCCGCGGTGGCGAGCCACCGCGGCGGCACCGTGCGCGCCCGGATCGGCGCCGAGGTGGCCGACCGGGTGCGGGCGCTGGCCGCCGAACACCGGGCGACGCCGTTCATGGTCGTGCACGCCGCGCTCGCGGTGCTGCTCGCCCGGCTCTCCGGCACCGCCGACGTGGTGGTTGGCACCCCGGTCGCCGGGCGCGGCGCGGCCGCGCTGGACGACCTGGTCGGCATGTTCGTGAACACCCTCGTGCTGCGCACCGAGATCGACACCGCCGCGCCCTTCGCCGAACTGCTCGATACCGTGCGCGGCGCCGACCTGGCCGCCTTCGGCCACGCAGGCGTCCCCTTCGAACGGGTCGTGGACGAGCTCGGCACCGCGCCGTCGCCGGCCAGGCACCCGCTCTTCACCATCGCGCTGAGCTACCTGGCCGACGGCTCCCCGGCAGGCGCCGCGACCGCGGTGCCCGGGCTGGATCCGAGCCCGGTGGAGTTCACCGAGGCGGTGGCCCGGTTCGACCTGCAGTTCACCGTGGCCGGCGACCCCGACGCCGACGGCCACCTGAGCGTCGAGCTCGACTACGCCACCGACCTCTTCGACGAGGGCACCGCCGCCGGGCTGCTGCGCCGCTTCGGCAGGCTGCTCGGCGCGCTCACCGCCGACCCGGCCCGCCCGGCGGGCGACGCCGAGCTGCTCGCCCCGGCCGAGCGCGCCCCACTGCTCGCCGCCCCCACCCGCACCGTGCCGCCGCGCACGCTGCCCGAGCTCATGGCCGCGGCCGTCGCGCTGAACCCGGACGCCACCGCGCTGGTCGACGGCGTGCGCGAGCTGCACTACCGGGCGCTGGACGAGCGCTCCACCCGGCTGGCCCGGCTGCTCGTCGAGCACGGCGTCGGCGCCGAGGACACGGTGGCCGTCGCGGTGCCGCGCTCCGCGGAGTCGCTGCTCGCGCTCTGGGCGGTGGCCCGCACCGGCGCCACCTTCGTCCCGGTCGACCCCACCTACCCGGCCGAGCGGATCAGCCACATGCTCACCGACTCCGGTGCGCGGCTCGGCCTCACCGTCGGCGCGGTCCGCGCCGAGCTGCCCGGCGACGTCGAGTGGATCGCGGTCGACGCCGCCGACACCGCCGCCAGGCTGCGCAACCTGCCGCCCGGCGCGGTGCGGCCGCTCCGCCCGATCCGCCCCGAGCACCCGGCCTGGATCATCTACACCTCCGGCTCGACCGGCGTCCCGAAGGGCGTGGTCGCCACGCACGGCGGGCTCGCCGGGGTGGCGGCGGCCCAGCTCGCCGCCTACGGGACGACCGCGAAATCCCGCGTGCTGCACGTCGCCTCGCCGAGCTTCGACGCCTCCATGCTGGAGCTGCTGCTGGCGCTGGCCGCGGGCGCCAGGCTGGTGATCGCGCCCGCCGGGGTGTACGGCGGGGCCGAGCTCACCGCGCTCATCCGGCGCGCGGGGGTCACGCACGCCTTCCTGACCCCCGCGGTGCTGCGCACCCTCGACCCGGAGCAGCTGCCCGGGCTCGCGCAACTCACCGTCGGCGGCGAGGCGTACGGCCGCGACCTGGTCGACCGCTGGGCGCCGGGCCGCGCGCTGCACAACACCTACGGCCCCACCGAGACCACCATCATCACCAGCATCAGCGCCCCGCTGCGCGCGGGCGAGCCGTTCGACATGGGCGCGCCGATCGACGGCATGTCCGCGCTGGTCCTCGACGCCAGGCTGCGGCCGGTCCCGGTCGGCGTGGTCGGCGAGCTGTACCTGCGCGGCCCCGGGCTCGCGCGCGGCTACCACCGGCGGCCGGGGCTCTCCGCCGACCGCTTCACCGCCGACCCCTACGGCCCCGCGGGCGGCAGGCTCTACCGCACCGGCGACCTGGTGGCCTGGACCGCGACCGGCGGGCTGCGCTACGCGGCCCGCGCCGACCAGCAGGTGAAGGTGCGCGGGCTGCGCATCGAGCTGGGCGAGATCGACGCGGTGCTCGCCGCGCACGGGTCGGTCGGCACCGCCGTCACGCTCGGGCACCCGGACCCGTCCGGGAACACCGCGCTGGTCGCCTACGTGGTGCCCGCGCCCGGCCACACCGTCGACATCGCCGAGCTCACCGCGCACGCCGGGCGCTCGCTGGCGGGGTACATGGTGCCCGCCTCGATCACCGTGCTCGACGCGCTGCCGCTCACCCCGGTCGGCAAGCTGGACCGGAAGGCGCTGCCCGCGCCGGAATTCCGCGGCACCGAGTTCCGCGCCCCGCGCACCGCCGCCGAACACGCCGTGGCCGAGGTCTTCGCCGAGCTGCTCGACCTGGAGCGAGCCGGGCTGGACGACGACTTCTTCGCGCTCGGCGGCAACTCGCTCACCGCCACCCAGCTGGCCGCGCGGCTCGCCGCCCGGCTCGGCACCCAGGTGGGGGTGCGCCTGGTCTTCGAGCACCCGACGGTCGCCACGCTCGCCGCCGAACTCGGCGCCGCCGCGGGTGCTTCCGCGCCCGCGCTGGTCCGGCGGGAGCAGACCGGCCCGATCCCGCTCTCGCTGGCCCAGCAGCGCATGTGGCTGCTGAACCGGCTCGATCCGGAGTCCACCGCCTACAACATCCCGCTCGCGGTGCGGCTCGGCGGCGACCTCGACATCGCCGCGCTCGACGCCGCCGTCGCCGATGTGATCGAGCGGCACGAGACGCTGCGCACGGTGTACCCGAACACCGAATCCGGGCCGGTGCAGGTGGTCCTGCCCACCGCCGATGCCGGGCGGCCGGTGCTGACCCCGATCCCGGTCACCGCCGACGACCTGCTCGCCGCCGCGGGCGACTTCATCGGCGCCGGGTTCGACGTCACCGCCGCCGTCCCCGTGCGCGCCCGGCTCTTCGCCGTCGACGGCGACCGGGAGCACGTGCTCGTCGTCGTCGTGCACCACATCGCCGCCGACGGCTCGTCGCTGGCCCCGCTCGCCCGCGACCTCGTGCTCGCCTACGCGGCCCGCCGCTCCGGCGCCGCACCGGCGTGGACCCCGCTCCCGGTGCAGTACGCCGACTTCAGCCGCTGGCAGCGCGAAACCCTCGGCGCCGAGGACGATCCCGGCTCGCTGGTCACCCGCCAGCTCACCTTCTGGCGGGAGGCACTGGCCGCGCTGCCCGCCCAGCTCACCCTCCCCGCCGACCGCCCGCGCCCCCCGGTGGTCTCCACCAGGGGCAGGCACCTCGACTTCTCCGTCGACGCCGGGCTGCACGGCCGCCTCGCCGAGCTCGGCAGGCAGCGCGGGGCCACACTGTTCATGGTGCTGCACGCCGCCTGGGCCACCCTGCTGGCCCGGCTCTCCGGCACCGCCGACATCGCCGTCGGCACCCCGGTCGCCGGGCGCGGCGCCGCCGAGCTCGACGACGTGGTCGGCATGTTCGTGAACACCCTGGTCCTGCGGGCCGAGGTGCGCGCCGCCGACCCGTTCCTCGATCTGCTCACCCGGGTGCGCGACGCCGACGTCGCCGCCTTCGCGCACGCCGACGTGCCGTTCGAGCGGCTGGTGGAGGTGCTCAACCCGGAGCGCTCCACCGCGCGGCACCCGCTCTTCCAGGTCGGCTTCTCCTTCCACAACCAGGCCGAGGCCGAGCTGGAGCTGGCCGGGCTGCGGGTCGGCGCGCTCGACATCGCCTCCGAGGTGTCGCAGTTCGACCTGCACCTGGTGATCACCGACCGCTACCACCCGGACGGGACGCCCGCCGGGCTCGCGGCCTCGCTCACCTACGCGACCGCGCTCTTCGACGAATCCACGGTCGCCGGGTTCGCCGGCCGGCTGCACCGGCTGCTCGCCGCCGTCTGCGCGGAGCCGCGGCTCCCCGTCGGCGACATCCCGCTGCTCGACGCCGCCGAGCGCGAGCGGCTGCTGCACACCTGGAACCGGCCGGATCGCTCGCTGCCGGGCCCGGCCACCCTGGTCACCGGCTTCGAGGAGCAGGTGCGCCGGACGCCTGCGGCGATCGCGCTGGTCGACGGGGCCGGCACCGTCACCTACGCCGAGTTCGCCGCTCGGGTGAACCGGCTGGCCCGGCTGCTCGCCGGCCGCGGGCTCGGCCCGGAATCGCTGGTGGCGCTCGCGCTTCCGCGCGGGGTCGACCTGGTGGTCGCGATGTACGCCGTGATCACGGCGGGAGCCGCCTACGTCCCGCTGGACCCGGGGCACCCCGCCGAGCGGACCGCCGCCGTCCTCGCGGCCGCCGCCCCGCGGCTCGTGCTGACCTCAGCCGCCTGGCCGCACCCCCTCCCTGGCGACCGGGAGGTGCTGAACGTGGCCGTCGCCGACGCCGGCGCCGCACGTTCGGGCACGGCCCCGGTCGGCCGCGCGGGCATCGACCGCGCCACTCGCGCGGGCGCTCTACCGGCGTCTGCCGAAGCGCCGGCGTTCGCGCTGTCCAGCGCAGCCCTGCGCGACGACGAGCGCACCGCCCCGCTGCGCCCGGAGCACCCGGCGTACGTCATCTTCACCTCCGGCTCCACCGGAACGCCGAAGGGCGTGGCGGTCTCGCACGCCGCCGTCGCGCACCAGCTCGAATGGATGCAGTCCGAATACCGCCTCGGCGCCGAGGACGCCGCCCTGCTCACCACCTCCGCCGCCTTCGACCTCTCGGTCTGGGAGTTCTGGCTGGCCCCGCGCACCGGCGCCCGCCTGGTCCTCGCCCCGCGCGACGTCCAGCGCGACCCGCGCGGCCTGCTCGACCTGATCGAGCGCACCGGCGTCACCACCGTGACCCTGGTCCCGTCGCTGCTCGCCATGCTCGCCGAGACCACCGGCGCCGCACCGCTGCCCGCGACCCTGCGCCGCCTGCTGGTGATCGGCGAGGCGCTGTCCGCGGGCACCGTGCGCAGGGTCGCCGCGCTGACCGCGGCCCGGATCGACAACCTCTACGGCCCCACCGAGGCCGCGGTCTCGATCACCCGCTACCGCACCGACTCCGGGCTGCCCGGCCCGGTCACCCCGATCGGCACGCCGGAGGCGGGGTCGCGGGTGCACGTCCTCGACGACCGGCTGCACCCGGTCCCGATCGGCGTCACCGGCGAGCTGTACCTGGCCGGTGCGCAGCTGGCCCGCGGTTACCACGCCCGCCCCGAACTCACCGCCGAGCGGTTCGTCGCCGACCCGTTCGGCGGGCCGGGGGAGCGGCTCTACCGCACCGGCGACCTGGTGCGCTGGAACGCCGACGGGCAGCTGGAGTACGTGGAGCGCCGCGACTTCCAGGTCAAGGTGCGCGGCTACCGGATCGAGCTCGCCGACATCGAGCACGCGCTGCTGGCGCAGCCAGGGGTGCGCGCGGCGGCGGTGCTCGCGCACGGCTCCGGCGAGCACACCCTGCTCGCCGGGTACTACGCGGCTGCCACGGCCGACACAGCCGACCCGGCCGCGCTGCGCGCCGCGCTGGCCGAGCGGCTGCCCGGCTACATGGTCCCCGCGGTGCTGATTCCGCTCGACCGCCTGCCGCTCACCGCCAACGGCAAGCTGGACCGGGCCGCGCTCCCCGCCCCCGAACTCGCCGCCGCCGAATTCGCGGCGCCCGCGACGGAGCTGGAGCAGACCGTCTGCGCCGCCTTCGCCGACGTGCTCGGCGCCGAGCGGATCGGCACCACCGACAACTTCTTCGAGCGCGGCGGCAACTCGCTGCTCGCCACCACCCTGGCCGGGCGGCTCGAGGCCGAGCTCGGCGAGACCGTCTCCGTGGTCTGGCTCTTCGCCGCCCCCACCCCGGGCGGGCTGGCCGAGCGGATCGCCGCGCACCGGGCCGGGCGCGGGCGGGTCGACCGCGAGGTCGCCTACGAGGTGCTGCTCCCGCTGCGCGCGGGCGGCAGCGCGGAGCCGCTCTTCTGCTTCGCCCCCGCGGGCGGCATCGCCTGGTCGTTCGCCGGGCTGGCCGCGCACGTCGACCGGGAGCGGCCGCTCTACGGCCTGCAGTCGCCGGTGCTCGCCGGCGAGCCGGAGCTGCCCGGTTCGATCGCCGAGTGGGCGGCGCGCTGCGTCGAGGAGATTCGCGCCGTGCAGCCGGAGGGGCCGTACCACCTGCTCGGCTGGTCGCTCGGCGGGGTGCTCGCGCACGCCGTCGCGGTGGCGCTGCAGGATCGCGGTCAGCAGGTCGCCCTGCTCGGCATGATGGACAGCTCGCTCGAGGTGCCCGCCGAGCGGGACGGTTCGGTCGTCGTCGGTGATCTGCTGGGCGGTCTGCTCGGTGGCTCGCAGGCCGCGAGCCTGTCCCTCAGCTCGGTCGCCGCTTCCGGTGGCTCGGAGGTCGCAAGCGAACCG
The DNA here is from genome assembly GCF_021183625.1 of Nocardia asteroides. Classification (NCBI taxonomy): domain Bacteria; kingdom Bacillati; phylum Actinomycetota; class Actinomycetes; order Mycobacteriales; family Nocardiaceae; genus Nocardia; species Nocardia asteroides. The sequence continues at coordinate 3,192,812 of NZ_CP089214.1, read as the reverse complement.
GCCGGTTCCGCGCCGGTGACCCCGGCCCGGGCAACCCCCGGTGATCCGGCCCGGGTAACCCCCGGCGACCCGGCTCCGGTCACCCTCGGTGACCTCGCCACCCGCCTCGGCGACCTCCCCGAACCCTTCGCCTCCTTCGGCGCCGACCGCCTGCACCGCGTCCTCGACGCGGGCGTCCGCTCCCTCGACCTGGTCGCCGGCTACCGCCCCCGCCCCTACAAGGGCGACCTCGTCTACTTCACCGCCGCACTCGACGACCCCACCGGCGCCACCGGCGCCTCGGGCTGGGCGGGCGCCGTCGACGGCACCGTGCACAACCACGCGGTCCCCGCCACGCACTGGCACATGACCACCGAACCGGCGCTCTCCCGCATCGGCCACGTCCTGGCCGACCTCTGGACGCGGCACCCGTAGACCCCCGACACCCCGTTCCTCCGGCAGAAAGTTCGTACCCGATGAACAACCCGTTCGATGACGACGATGCCCAGTTCTACGTCCTGATCAACGACGAGGGCGAGCACTCCCTCTGGCCCGTCTTCGCCGCCGTCCCCGGCGGCTGGACCGTCGCGCACGGCGCCGCCGCCCGCCGCGAATGCCTGCACTACGTCGAAACCCACTGGCTCGACATGCGCCCCAACTCCCTCATCACCGCCATGAACGCCCCCTGATCCACCCGAATGCGGGGCGCGCGGGCCACATCCCCTTCCGCCCGCGCGCCCCGACCCCGCCGTGTGCGTCGCTCAGATGGGCTCGCAGTGCCTCCAGGCTCCGTCCTCGTGCACGTACCGGACCGTGAGCGGTCCCCCTCGTCGTCTCTGGCGGCCTTGACTTGGACGGTTACCGACGCCGTGGTTCCGGAGATTGCCACTGCTGGCCGAACTCCGCCGATGCACTCGCGATTTCTTCTTCCGGTGAGGCCGGATCCGACCTCAGCGCGAACACCGGGACGAACCCGGCGATGCTCAGGATCACGGCGGCGGCCAGCCCGAGGACGACAGTCCTGGTCCGCGCGGAGGGATGAGGGATACCGCTTGGACTGGATGCCGGCCCGTCGTCCACCCACAGCGACCAGCCGTCGGGGGGACCCCAGGATGGATCCGGACTCCACCCGGGCTCGGCGCCCACCCGGGCGGCATCGGTGGCCAGTTCGGCGGCTCGGCAGCAGATTCTTCGGCACAGTAGCGCTGCGCGATGCGTCGTTATGTCGGGCGAACGGCTGATTTCCTCCGCGGAGCATTGTCCCGAGAATGGGTTCGGCCGGTTCTCGTCAGCGATCACGACATCAGGAGGGGTCAGTCATGCGTCGTGCTGTGGTGCAACGGGCAGCGCTGCTGATGACAGCGATCGGTGCTGTCGCGGGATGCGCGTCCGGAGCGGGTGATTTCCCAGGTACGACCTCGACTCTGACCGTCGTACGGACCACGAACGCGGTAGCCGCCGTGGATTCGAACTGCGGCAGCCTGACCTATCCGCAAACCGGCAACCGGGTCACCGTCACCGTTGCTACCGGGCGACTCACCTGTGCCGAAGCCCGGGCGGTCTTCGATCGCTATCTCAACGACTCCACGGTGTCCCATACCGGGAACACCTGGGCCGCGGAGTTCGACGGCTGGATCTGTGTCACGCCGACAGCGACCGCCGCGCAGATCGAGCAGATCGCCGGTGAATGCGACAGGGACGACGCGAAAATCGTCGCCCGTTGAGCGCCGCCCCGCGGACACCTCTCCGATCGACAAAGGACGTGGCGATTTGCGTTTCATCGGATCGATAATGATGGTGGTGGCCGCTGCGATGGCGACCGTGCCCGCGTGCACCAGCGAAATTCCCGGACGGGCGCTTCCCGCACCGGCTGCGGCAGGCGCCGTTGCCCCGGTGGCTTCGACGTCGGAGGTGGCGCTCGACATTCATCCGATCGGTGCCGGACTCGATGAATCGACCGGCGAAATCTACCTCCTGGCGCAGGACGTGATCGTCGCCCTCGATTCGAAGGCCACTGTCAACGGCCGCGTCGCCATCCCCGGTGCCGACGACATCGCCTTCGATTCGACGCACCACACCGCCTGGGTCACGCACAACGCGCGTGCCAACGATCCGGCCGACCGTGTGGTCGAGCTCCTCGACACCCGGAGCAAGCAGCGGATCGGGTCGGTCGAGGTCTTGCATCCGGCTCTTGCTGTCGCGGTCGACACCTCGGCGAATCGTGCCTTCGTCGTGCACCGACCCGACGACCAGACACAGATTCCCGAACTCCGCGCCTGGGTGTCGGTTTTCGACACCGCGACGAGACGCCTCATCGACACCGTCGAACTGCCCTTCGCCGCTTACGAGATCGAGATCGATCCGGAAACGCACGTCGCCCTCATCGCAGGGTGGATGACGGCAGTGGTGATGTCCACGCAAACCCTTGCCATCGATCCCACCCCCAGTCTTTCCTCCAGAAGCAGTTCGGTGACGATTGCCGTCGACTCACGAGACGGCACCGGCTATGCCGTGTCCGACGACGTGTTGTCCGTCATCGCGCTCGACAGCAACAGCGTCACCGATATCGCCATCGGCTGGGAGGACGGTCGGATGGCACCCGGACCGGATGAGACGTTGCTGGTCACGGATTTCGACGACAACTCCCTGATGGTGATCGACCCGGCGAGCGGTGTGGTTCGTTCCCGAATCCCGGTGAACACCGAATCGTTCGGGGTCGTCAGCACGCCGGATCGGCGAACGGTGTACGTCTACAGCCAGGCGGCCGAATCCGTGACCGTAGTCGAATTCTGATCGACGCGCCCGAACCCACCGGCGAGCGGTTGGCCGATGTGCTCGCTGCGATCAGGCCCCTGCGATCCGCATGACGAGGGCGAACGCTCACGCCCGCCGGTCGCCGGTGGCGGTGGTCATGCGATCCCGCCATTCGGTGACGGCCCCACCTCGGCGGGTGCCGAGGGTGGAGTCGAAGCGGCGGGCGCGTTTGGCGACGGTGAGGCCGACGTAGGTGTTGTGCCCGGTGATGGCGGCGGTGGCGACGGCACAGGCCTCGTCCACCTCGCCCCCGGCGAGCAGCGCGGTGGCGTGCTCGAAGCGCACCAGCGCGGGCTCCATGGTCTCGGAGGGGTCGTAGGCGGCGAGCGCCTCGGCGGCGGCCTGCTCGGTCTGGTCGACCAGGCCGAGCCGGGCCGAGCCGATGGCCCGGTAGAAGGCGAGCTTCTCCGGCCGGAAGGAGAAGATGCCGAGCGGCATCTCCTCCGGCTTCGCCACCGCGAGCGCGGCTGCGGCCCGGTCGATGCAGCGCGCGAAATCGGCGGCTTCGCCGAGTTCGGCGTGCGCCCGCGCGGCCAGGCTCCAGAGCCAGGCGGTGGCGGGCCCGCGGTCCGGGTTCTGCGCGAGCCGAGGCGCGAGCAGCGAGAGCACGTCGCGCGGACGGTCGCTGTAGGTGGGCAGGTAGCCCGCGCCGGCCAGGGCGATGTCCTCGGTGTAGCGGTCACCGATGTCCTGCGCGGCGTGCGCGGCGGTGGTGTACCACATCTTGGCCTGGCCGAAATGGCCGTCGTTGAAGAGGATCTCGCCGACGACGGTCGCCAGCCGCCCCGCGGTGCGCACCAGCCTGGCCTGCGCCGCTGTGGTCTGCCGCTCGGCGAGACAGCCGCGCACGATGCGGAACTGCTCCAGCGCACCCGGCAGCAGCTCGCGCGGCGGTACCTGCACCGCGCGGGTGCCGAGGTGGGTGGCGGTCTCCTCGAGCACCACCAGCCTGCGCTCGCTGATCGAGCCCGCGTCCAGCGCCGCGAGCATGCGTTCGGGTTCCGCGGCGACGAGCGCCGCGGCCTGGCCGGCGATTCCGACACCGGCATAGGTCAGTAGTTCACGCCTTCTCACGTCGTCCTCGACTTCCTTGTCGAGCCCGCTTTCGAGCTTGGGTTCCGGTTCGGCGATTGCCTGCGTGAACCGGGCCCTCGCCTCGGCGTCCGCCTCGGCCAGCACCCTGTCCAGCAAGCGCCTGCTCGCATCGTGCATCCGCGTGGTGCGGCCGTTCTCCCACAACCCCACGGTGCGTGGTGTCACTCCCACCAGACGGGCGAACTCGTAACGGCTGCGCCGCATTGCCGCGCGCAGCGCCTTGACGTGTTCACCCTTCCAGTCGACTTCGAGCATAGGTGCCGCCTCGTCCGCAACCGGTCGTTACAAGCGAAAAGTACTCGCAATTACCGTATTCGGGACTGGTTTGCGCGTACTCACCGCGTGCACCCTGGAAAGCGCACCCGGTGCCGGGGGTTGTGCCCGAACCCTTTCGGTGGACGCCCTTTTCGACCGGAGCCCGCGCGCGGTCCGATCCAGCCGCCCCCGGCTCCTCCCGCGCCACCACGGCGCCGGGTGCACACATCGAGCAACACCGGAGGTGGACCATGGACGTACTCGCGCCGGATACCCGCGAACTGTGGTTGATGCAGAGCCGCGACTGCGCCGCCGAGCCGCCGCCGCTCGACGCCGCGCGGGCCCGTTTCGTGCTGGCGGTGCACGCCGGGCACGGCGCCGGGTGCAGGCAGTTCCTGGCCGCCGCGGCCTTCACCTACGGCGCCTACCGGGACACCGCCCGAGCCTGAGCGGCACGAACCCGGCGCCGCATGAGGGGCGGCGCCGGGTTACGGCCCGCGCCGGCTGCCGGCGCCGAGCGCGGGCACGGCGTCGCCGCCCCTACGCGGCGTTGCTGAGCGTCTCGAACTCGCTGTCGGAGAGCGTGATCCCCGCCGCCGCGATGTTCTCCTCCACGTGCGCCACCGTCGAGGTGCCCGGAATCGGCAGCACCACCGGCGAGCGCCGCAGCAGCCAGGCCAGCGCCAGCTGGGCGGGCGTCGCCCCGTGCTCGGCGGAGATCGCGTCCAGCGGCCCGCCCGGCCTGGCCAGCTCGCCGGTGGCGATCGGGAACCACGGGATGAAGGCGATGTTCTCCGCCTCGGCGTACTCCAGCACCTCCTCGTCGGCCCGGTTCGCCAGGTTGTACAGGTTCTGCACGGAGACGATCGGCGCGATCTCGCGCGCCTCGCGCAGCTGCGCGACGTTCACCTGGGATACGCCGATGTGCCGGATCTTGCCCTCCTCGCGGAGCAGCGCCAGCTCGCCGAGCTGGTCGGCGAGCGGCACCTTCGGGTCGATCCGGTGCAGCTGGTAGAGGTCGATCCGGTCGACGCCGAGGTGGCGCAGGCTCAGCTCGGTCTGCTGGCGCAGGTACTCGGGGCGGCCGACCGGCCGCCAGTCGCCGGGCCCGGAGCGGGTGAGCCCGCCCTTGGTGGCGATCACCAGGTCGTCGGCGTACGGGTGCAGCGCCTCGCGGATCAGCCGCTCGCTGACGAACGGGCCGTACGAGTCGGCGGTGTCGATGAAGTTCACGCCGAGCTCGACGGCGCGGCGCAGCACCCGCACCGCCTCCGCCGGGTCGCGCGGGTCACCCCAGACGCCCTCGCCGGTCAGCTGCATGGCGCCGTACCCGAGCCGGTTGACCGGCAGGTCGCCGCCGAGCGCGAAGGTGCCGGACGCATCGGCCGGTCGGGACTCCACATCGGTGCTCATCACAGATCCTCTCGTCGTCGGTACCCCTCGGGTCGCAACCGGGGGAGCGGCCCGGATGTTCCCGGTCCCGCGCCGATGAATCCGGGCGGCCCGCCACGTCGGAACCGGGGAGGAAGGGAGAACCATGTCCGAGAACGAAATCCGCACCGTGATCGAGAACTGGGTGGCGGGCATCCAGGCCCGCGATCTCGCGGCCACCCTGGCGAACCACACCGACGACATCGTCATGTTCGACGTCCCGCCGCCGCAGAACGGCGTCCGCGGCACCGCCGAGTACCGCGCGTCCTGGCCGCCGTTCTTCGAGTTCATCGCGAGCGGCGCCCGCTTCGAGATCGTCGAGCTCCAGGTCACCGCAGGCGCCGAGGTCGCCTTCGCGCACGCCCTGCTGTACTGCGCCACCCCGGACGAGCTGCGCGCGCACCCGGACCGCCGCCTGCGCATCACGCTCGGGCTACGGCACGAGGGCGGCCGCTGGCTGATCGCGCACGAGCACCACTCGTACCCGCTGGAGGGCTGAGTCAGCCCCCGAAGAGAATGGCCCGCATGAGCAGGCAGACCCGCTCCGGCGAGCCGGCCGGGTCGGTGTCGAAGGCCCGGCCGAGATCCACCACCTGGGCGAAGGCGGCGTGTACCAGGAAGCGGGTCTCGGCGGAGCTGAGCTCGGGGCGCACGTCGCGCACCAGCCGGGCCCACTCCTCGACGCTGAGCCGCTGGATATTGCGCAGCACCGTGCGCTCATCGGCAGGCACGTGCTGGAACTCGGTGTAGTAGACGAAGGTCAGCGCGCGCTCGGCGAAGGAGCCGGCCACGTACTGCCTGATCAGCGTATCCAAGGCGTCCGCGCTGTCGGTGCTCGCCGCGACCGCGGGGCCGACGGCGCCGGAGACCCGGTCCGCCGCGCGCCGGAAGGCGGCGGCGAGCAGGTCGCTCTTGCCCCGGTAGAAGCGGTAGACCGCGGAAGCGGCGGAGAGCCCGGCCGCGGTCGCGATCTCCTCGACGCTGACGTTCGGGTAGCCGCGGGCGTGGAAGAGCTCGACCGCCTTGCGCAGCAGCAGCTCGTGCTTGAACGAGGCCGGGATCTCGGCCGGTGCGGGCAGCTCGGTGGCGACCGCGGGCGGAAGCTCGACCGCGGCGAGCGCGATGGCCGCGCTGCTCAGCAGCCGCTGGATGGTCTTCACCGGCAGCGCGGCGTGGTGGTCGGCGATGCTGGTGACGGCGCTCAGGATGGCGATGCAGAGCACCCGGACATCGGTCTCGGAGAGCTCGGGGCGCAGCGCGGCCACCTGGGTGCCGAGCGCGCGCAGCACCGTCAGCTGCTGCGCGTTCAACAGCGCCAGATCGTCCGGCTCCAGGTAGCGGCCCTCCCAGCGCACCAGGGTGACGGTGGGGCGGTTCTCGATGGTGGTGCTGATCAGCGCCTCGAGCACGTGCTCCAGCCGGGTGCGCGGGGGCGCGTCGGCGAGGTCGTCGGGCAGCCGCACCGCCGCGGTCATGGCGCCGCCGACCCGCAGCAGCTCCTCCTGGAAGAGCGCGTATTTGCTGGGGTAGTGCCGGTACAGCGCGGCGGAGCTGATGCCGAGCGCGGTGGCGATGTCCTCCATGCTGACGCCGTGGTAGCCGAGCGAGCCGAAGGCGGCCGCCGAGGTCGCCGCGATCTGGGCGCGCCGGTTCTTCGGCCGCCGCCGGATCTCCCGAGGTGCCGGGTCGCCGGTGACCGCCTTGCGCGTGCTGCGGCGATTGTCGACACTCATGCCGACATGGTATCGGTACGGCCCCCGGTTGCCCGCCGATGTGCCGACCGGATCCGCCGCTCGCGGCTCACTTCGCGGACGGCCGCTGCCCGGCGTACCAGTCGAGCAGCTCCGGGTCGTCGACCGCGCTGCGCTCGACCACCCGTCCCGCCTCGGCCCCCTGGAAAAGCTTCTTGATCGGCACCTCGAGCTTCTTGCCGGTGCGGGTGTGCGGGATGCCGGGCGCGAGGATCACCTCGTCCGGCACGTGCCGCGGCGAGACCTCGGTGCGGATGGTGCTCGCGATCCGGGCGCGCAGCTCGTCGGTGAGATCGGCGCCGGGGGCCAGGGTGACGAAGAGCGGCATCCAGTAGCCGCCGTCCGGTTGCTCGACGCCGATCACCAGCGCCTCGGTGATCTCCGGCAGCCGCTCCACCGACTGGTAGATGTCGGCGCTGCCCATCCGGATGCCGTGCCGGTTCAGCGTGGAGTCCGAGCGGCCGTGCACCACCACGCTGCCGTGCCCGGTGCGGGTGATCCAGTCGCCGTGCCGCCAGACGCCGGGGAAGGTGTCGAAGTAGGCGTCGTGGTAGCGGTGGCCGTCCGGGTCGTTCCAGAACCGCACCGGCATGGACGGCATCGGCGCGGTCACCACCAGTTCGCCGACCTCGTCGCGCACCGATTTGCCGTCCGGGTCGAAGGCGTCGAGCGCGACCCCGAGGTACGGCGCGGAGAGCTCGCCCGGCCACACCGGCACCGTGCGGGTGCCGCCCGCGAAGGCGCTCACCACGTCGGTGCCGCCGCTGATCGACGAGACCTGCACGTGTTCACCGGCGTTCGCGCCGATCCACTCCGAGGAGGCGGGCGGCAGCGAGGAGCCGGTGATGCCGACCGTGCGCAGCGCGGAGAGGTCGAACGCGGTGCGCGGCACCAGCCCGTCCTTGATGCAGGCGAGCACGTAGCCGGGGCTGGTGCCGAGCACGGTGCTCCCGGTCTCGGCGGCGATCCGCCAGAGCGCGCCCGGGTCCGGGTGCGTCGGGCTGCCGTCGTAGGTGACCACGGTGGCGCCGGTGAGCAACCCGGCCACCTGGAAGTTCCACATCATCCAGCTCGGGCTGGTGTACCAGAAGAAGGTGTCGTCGGGGCCGATGTCGGCGTGCAGCGCGACGGCTTTCAGGTGCTCGAGCAGCACCCCGCCGTGGCCGTGCACGATGCCCTTCGGCAGCCCGGTCGTGCCGGAGGAGAAGACGATCCAGAGCGGGTGGTCGAAGCCGACCGGCTCGGTGGTGATCACCGGCGGCTGTGCCTCCGTGATCGCGACGGCGTCGGCCCACGCGGTGACGTCATCGACCGGCAGCCCAAGCCGGGGCACGACGACGGTGCCGCGCAGCGTCGGCAGCCCGGCCCGCACCGCGGCCAGATCCGCGCGCTTGTCGTGGGTCTTCCCGCCGTAGGCGTAGCCGTCGGCGGCCACCAGCACCACCGGCTCCAGCTGCCCGAGCCGGTCCAGCGCGGCCTTGGGCGAGTAGTCCTGGCCGCACGCGCTCCACACCGCGCCGATGCTCGCGGTGGCGAGGAAGGCCACGATGGCCTCGGGAATGTTCGGCAGGTACCCGGCCACCCGGTCGCCGGGGCCGACGCCGAGCCCGCGCAGGGTGCGCGCGAAGGCGGCGGTGTCGTCGATCAGCTCGGCCCAGGAGACCTCGCGCGGCGCGTGCTCCTCGGTGATCTGCACGATCGCCGGGCGCTCCGGGTTCAGCGCGCGGACCACCTGGTCGACGTAGTTGATCCTGGTGCCGGGAAACCACCGCGCGCCGGGCATCTCCCGGCTCGCCAGCACCTCGCCGCCGATCTCGCCGAGCCGGAAGTAATCCCACAGCGTGTGCCAGAAGCCGGGCAGGTCGTCCACCGACCACTGCCAGAGCGCCGGGTAGCCGTCGAACTCGCGCCCGGCCCGCGCCCCGGCGAACCGGGCGAAATCGGTGATCCGCGCGGCGGCGATATCGCGCTCGGTGGGCACCCACTGTGGTTCCACTGCTGTCTCCTCAGTCGCTCGCGGCGCCGCCACGGCGCACGATCTGCTCGGCGTGCCGGAGCACCGGCCCGTCCACCATCCGGCCCTCGAACTGGAAGACGCCGCGATGGTTCGGCACCTCGGCCAGGACCCGGCGCGCCCAGTCCAGATCCTCCGGCGACGGCGCGTAGGCGCCGCGGATCACCGGGATCTGGCTCGGGTGGATGGCGACCTTGGCGTCGAAGCCGACGGCGACCGCGTCCAGCGCCTCCTCGCGCAGCCCGTCCAGGTCGGGGATGTTCAGGTAGACCCCGTCGAGCGCGAACTTGCCCGCCGCCTTGCCCGCGAGCAGCGTGCTGGAGCGCAGGTGCCTCGGCAGGTCGCGGTAGCTCCCGTCCGGGCGCCGGGTGGACTGCCCGCCCAGCGCGGCAACCAGATCCTCGGCGCCCCACATGATCCCGACGGCGTTCGGCTCGACCATGATCCGCTCGGCGGCCAGCGCGCCGCGCGGTGATTCGATCAGCGCGATCACGTCGAAGCCGTCGAGTGCGCGCAGCTGCTCCGGCGACTCGGCCTTCGGCAGCATGACGGAGCGGTAGTCGGTGCGGTGCACCGCACCGAGATCGGCCGCGTAGTGCTCGGTGTCGGCGCCGTTGATCCGGATCACGGTGGTCGCCGGGTCGAGCCGGGTGCTCAGCAGGGCTTCCCGCGCCGACTCCTTGTCGGCGGCGGCGACCGCGTCCTCCAGGTCGATGATCACCACGTCGGCGGCGGCGGCCGCCTTGGCGTAGCGGTCCGGGCGGTCGGCCGGGCAGAAGAGCCACCCCGGGCCGGTCACGTCGGTCATGCCGCTGTCTCCTTGGTGCGAACGAGGGTCTTCCGCACGGCCGTGACGACCACGTCGCCGTGCTGGTTGTAGCCGGTGTGCGCGAGGGTCACGATGCCCTCGCCCGGCCTGCTCTTCGAGAGCCGCTTCTCGGTGACCACGGTCTCGGCGTAGAGCGTGTCGCCGTGGAAGACCGGCTTCGGGAAGGCGATCTCGGAGAAACCGAGATTGCCGACCAGGGTGCCCTGGGTCAGCTGCGCGATGGAGAGCCCGATCAGCGTGGAGAGGGTGAACATCGAGTTCACCAGCCGCTGGTTGAACGGCGGCTGCGCGTCGGCGAAGGCGGCGTCGAGGTGCAGCGCCTGGGTGTTCATGGTGAGCGTGGTGAACAGCACGTTGTCCGCCTCGGTGACGGTGCGCCCCGGCCGGTGCTCGTAGATCACGCCGATCTCGAACTCCTCGAACCAGAGCCCGCGCTGGGTGATCCGCCGCGGCGCGCTCACAGCCCCAGCTCCCTGGCGATCAACAGCAACTGAACCTCCGTCGTCCCCTCGCCGACCTCCAGGATCTTGCTGTCCCGGTAGTGCCGAGCGACGGTGTATTCGTTCATGAAACCGTAGCCGCCGAAGATCTGCGTGGCGTCCCTGGCATTGTCCATGGCGGCCTCGCCCGCCACCATCTTCGCGATCGACGCCTGCTTCTTGAACGGCTTGCCCGAGAGCATGAGCGCGGCGGCGTCGTAGTAAGCGGTGCGCGCGGTGTGCGCCCGCGCCTCCATCCTGGCGATCTTGAAGGCGATGGCCTGGTTGCGCCCGATCGGCTTGCCGAAGGCATCCCGCTCGCCCGCGTACCGGACGCTCTCGTCCACACAGCCCTGGGCCGCGCCGACGGCGAGCGCGGCGATGGCGATCCGCCCCTCGTCCAGGATGCGCAGGAAGTTGGCGTAGCCGCGGCCGCGTTCGCCGAGCAGGTTCTCCTCGGGAACGCGGACGTCGGTGAAGCTCAGCGGGTGCGTGTCCGATGCGTTCCAGCCGACCTTGTCGTAGGCGGGCCCGGCGACGAAGCCGGGGGTGTCGGCCGGGACCAGGATGGTCGAGATCTCCTTCTTGCCGCCGGTGCTCCCGGTGGCTGGTGTTGTGCCGGTAACGGCGGTGACGGTGACCAGCCGGGTGATATCGGTGCCGGAGTTGGTGATGAACTGCTTGCTTCCGTTGATCACCCACTCGCCGGAGTCGACGGTGGCGGTGGTCTTCGTCCCGCCCGCGTCGCTGCCCGCGCCGGGCTCGGTGAGCCCGAAGGCGGCGAGCGCGCGGCCGCTCGTGAGCTGCGGCAGCCACTGCTGCTTCTGCTCCTCGGTGCCGAACCGGTAGATCGGCATGGCGCCGAGCGAGACCCCGGCCTCCAGCGTGACGGCGACGCTCTGGTCGACCTTGGCCAGCTCCTCCAGGGCCAGGCAGAGCGCGAAGTAGTCGCCGCCCATGCCGCCGTACTCCTCCGGGAAGGGCAGCCCGAACAGCCCCATCTCGGCCATCCCCGCCACCACCTCGTACGGGAAGCTGCGCGCGGCGTCGTGCTCGGCGGAGACCGGGGCGACGACGGCGCGGGCGAATTCGCGCACGGTCATGGCCAGGTCGCGGTAGTCCTCCGGTAGCGAGCCGGTGGCGAGGAAGTCGGTCATGCGGGTAGTCCTTCGATCGTCGACGCGGTGATGCGGGCGAGCACCTGGTCCAGCCGGACCTGGGTGCCCGGCGTCACCAGGAGCTCGACGGTGCCTGCGACCGGCGCCGTGAGCGTGTGCTCCATCTTCATGGCCTCCACCACGACCACCGGGTCGCCCGCGGCCACGGTGGTACCGGCCTCGGCGCCGATCGCGATCACCGAACCCGGCATGGGGCTGCGGATCTCGGCGTCGCCCTCGTGCGCGCCCGCCCCGCGCAGGGCGGTGCTCTCGGCGCGGCGGAGGGTCCGGGTGCCCGCGGGGCCTGCCAGCCAGTACCGGCCGCCGGCGGCGGCGACCAGGTACTCGTGGCGGACGCCGTCGAGGGTCAGGGTGAGGGTGGTGACCCCCGGTACACCGGCGACAGCTGCCGCGTCGCCGGTCCACCGCGGCCCGCCGGCGTACTCCGCGCCACCGCCCGGTGCCGTGCCGCCGGCGCGCGCCGCGCGGTGTCCGGCCGCGCCGGTTACCGGGGGCGTCCTGCGGTGGCCGGCCGCGCCCGTTACCGGGAGCGCCGCGCGGTGGAGAGCCGCGCCCGTTACCGTGACCGCCGCGCGGTGTCCGGCCGCGCCGGTTACCGGGAGCGCCGACGCGGTGAGCGTCAGCTCGGGGCCGTCGTCCACGCGCACGCGGGCCGCATCGGGCGTCCCGGTGATCCGCACCTCGCGGGTGACCCCGTCGGCGGCGAGCCGCGTCACGACCGGCGCGGGAGCGCCCAACCGCCACCCGGACGGCTGCGCCCACGGCCCGGCCCCCGGCCCCGGCTGCATGGCCAGCCAATCCGCGACCGCGGCGGCCACCACCTCGTCGTCGCTGACCTGCGCGGGCGCGAAATCCCCGACCCGCCGGTCGAGCAGCCCGGTGTCCAGGTTCCCGGCGACCACATCCGGATCGGCGAGCAGGAACCGCAGGAACTCCACATTGGTCCCCAGGCCGAGTACCACGGTCGCGCCGAGCGCCCGATCCAGCCCGGCCAGCGCCGCACCCCGATCGTCGGCGTAGGCGATCACCTTCGCCAGCATCGGGTCGTAGTCGCTCCCGACCACCGTCCCGGCGCGCAGCCCGGAGTCCACCCGCACCCCGGCGGGCTCGGCGACGGCGAGCACCGTCCCGCCGGTCGGCAGGAAGTCCCGCCCCGGATCCTCGGCGTACACCCGCGCCTCAACGGCGTGCCCGGTGAGCGCGATATCGCCCTGCGCGACCACCAGCGGCTGCCCGGCGGCGACCCGGACCTGGCACTCCACCAGATCCACCCCGGTCACCATCTCGGTCACCGGGTGCTCCACCTGCAGCCGGGTGTTCATCTCCATGAAGAAGAACTCGTCCGGCCGGTCCGCCGAGACGATGAACTCCACCGTGCCGACGCCCCGGTAGTCGACGCTGCGCGCGGTGGCGCAGGCGGCGGCGCCGATCCGCTCCCTGGTCGCCGCGTCGAGCAGCGGCGACGGCGCCTCCTCGATCACCTTCTGGTGCCTGCGCTGCAGCGAGCACTCCCGCTCGCCCAGGTGCAGCACGGCGCCGTGCGCGTCGGCGAGCACCTGCACCTCGATGTGCCTGGGATTGGTGACGAACCGCTCCAGGAACAGCGTGTCGTCGCCGAACGCCGCCGCGGCCTCGCGCCGCGCGCTGACCAGCGCCGCGGGCAGCTCGGCCGGGTCCGCGACCCGCCGCATCCCCTTCCCGCCGCCCCCGGCGGACGGCTTGACCAGCACCGGGAACCCGATCTCCGGCGCCGCCGCGAGCAGCTGCGCGTCGGTGAGCCCCGGCTCGGCGATACCGGGAATCACCGGGACGCCGAACCCCGTCACCGTCTTCTTTGCGGTGATCTTGTCGCCCATCACCTCGATGGCCCGCGCGGGCGGCCCGAGGAACACGATCCCCGCCGCGTCCAGCGCCGCCGCGAAGGCCGCGTTCTCGGAGAGGAAGCCGTACCCGGGATGCACCGCACCGGCGCCGGTACGCACCGCCGCCGCGACCACCAGGTCGACGGCCAGGTAGCTCTCCCGGGCGGGTGCGGGTCCGAGCCGGACCGCGACATCGGCCGCGTGCACGTGCGCCGCGTCCGCGTCGGCGTCGCTGTACACCGCCACCGAGCGCAGCCCGAGCGCGCGCAGCGTGCGGATCACCCGGACCGCGATCTCGCCCCGGTTGGCGACCAGGACCGTGTCGAAGGCCGGGCCGGCGGAGGTGTCGAAGAGGGAGGTCATGGCCGTCACATCCGGAAGACGCCGTAGGAGACCGGGGCGAGGGGTGCCTGCGCGCAGGCCGCGAGCGCCAGGCCGAGCACCGTGCGGGTGTCGGCCGGGTCGATCACCCCGTCGTCCCAGAGCCGGGCCGTCGAGTAGTAGGGGTTGCCCTGGGTTTCGTACTGCTCCCGGATGGGCGCCTTGAACGCCTCCCGGTCCGCCTCGGACCAGGGCAGGCCCGAGCCGTCGAGCTGGTCGCCGCGCACCGTGGCCAGCACCGAGGCGGCCTGCTCGCCGCCCATCACCGAGATCCGCGCGTTCGGCCACATCCAGAGGAAGCGCGGCGAGTACGCCCGCCCGCACATGGAGTAGTTGCCCGCGCCGTAGGAGCCGCCGATCACCACGGTCAGCTTGGGGACCCGCGCGCAGGCGACCGCGGTGACCATCTTGGCGCCGTGCTTGGCGATGCCGCCCGCCTCGTAGTCGCGGCCGACCATGAAGCCGGTGATGTTCTGCAGGAAGAGCAGCGGGATCTTGCGCTTGTCGCAGAGCTCGATGAAGTGCGCGCCCTTCATGGCGGACTCGCCGAAGAGCACGCCGTTGTTCGCCACGATTCCCACCGGGTGGCCGTGCAGCCGTGCGAAGCCGGTGACCAGGGTCTTGCCGTACTCGGCCTTGAACTCGCCGAAACTGCTTCGCTCCGGCGCCTCCGGCTCGGCGTCGACCAGGCGGTGGATCACCTCGCGCACGTCGTAGGGGGTGCGCAGCTCCACCGGAACCACGTCGTAGAGCTCGTCCTCCGGCGCCGCCGGGGCCACCGATCGCGTGATCTGCCACGGTGCTTCGGCCGCCGGGCCGAGCGTGCCGACGATCCGGCGCACGATGCGCAGCGCGTCCTCGTCGTCCTCGGCCAGGTGGTCGGTGACGCCGGAGACCCTGCTGTGCAGCTCGCCGCCGCCCAGCTCCTCGGCCGTGACAACCTCGCCGGTGGCCGCCTTCACCAGCGGCGGCCCGCCCAGGAAGATCGTGCCCTGGTTGCGGACGATCACCGCCTCGTCGCTCATGGCGGGCACGTACGCGCCGCCCGCGGTGCAGGAGCCGAGCACCGCGGCGATCTGCGGGATGCCCGCCGCGCTCATCGTGGCCTGGTTGTAGAAGATCCGGCCGAAGTGCTCGCGGTCCGGGAAGACCTCGTCCTGGTGCGGCAGGTGCGCGCCGCCGGAGTCGACCAGGTAGACGCAGGGCAGCTGGTTCTGCAGCGCGATCTCCTGTGCCCGCAGGTGCTTCTTCACCGTCATCGGGTAGTAGGTGCCGCCCTTGACCGTCGCGTCGTTGGCGACGATCACGCACTCCCGCCCCGACACCCGGCCGATCCCCGCGATCACCCCGGCGGCCGGGCAGTCGCCGCCGTACATGCCGTCGGCGGCGAGCGCCGCGATCTCCAGGAACGGGCTGCCCGGGTCGAGCAGCCGGTCCACCCGGTCGCGGGGGAGCAGCTTGCCCCGGTCGAGGTGGCGCCGGCGCGCCTTCTCCGGGCCGCCCCTTGCCGCCGCGGCCAGCCGCTCGCGCAGCTCGCCGACGAGCGCGCCGTGCGCCGCCCGGTTGTCGAGCCCGAGCTCCGATGTGCCGGTCATGCTGCATCCCGTTTCGTGTCGGTTAATCGCTGTTAACTGTTTTTCAGGTTAATCTGGATTAACCGACTTTGTCCACAGGAGGTGCGTGGTGACCGTCGAGCCCGCGGTGCCGACCCGGCGCGAGCAGCTCAAGCAGCAGCGGCGCAGCGATCTGCTGCGGGCCGGGGGGCGGCTGATCGCGGATCGTGGCTTCGCCGGGGTCCGGCTGGACGATCTCGGCGCCGCGGTCGGGATCAGCGGGCCCGCGGTGTACCGGCACTTCGCCTCCAAGGAGGCGCTGCTGATCGAGCTGCTCACCGAGGTCTCCGAGCGGCTGCTCGCCGGTGGCCGCGCGGTGGCGGGCGGTGGCGCCGAGCCGGGCGCCGCGCTGGCCGCGCTGGTCGACTTCCACCTCGACTTCGCGCTGGGCGAGCCGGAGCTCATCCGGATCCAGGACCGCGACCTGGACGCCGTCCCGCCCGGGCCGCGCCGGGAGATCCGGCGTGCCCAGCGGCGCTACGTCGAGGTCTGGGTCGGCGTGCTGTGCGCGCTGCGCCCCGGCCTCGGCGAGGAGAACGCCAGGGTGCAGGCGCACGCCGCCTTCGGGCTCCTGAACTCCACCCCGCACAGCGCGAGCCGGGCCACCGCCGCCCGCGCCCGCCCGGTGCTGCGCCGGATGGCGCTCACCGCGCTCGGCGGGTGAGCCGTCGGCCGCCGCCGCGGCGGCGCTCGACCGGATAGCCCTTACCGCGCTCGGCCGCGGCTGCGCTCGACCGCGCACCGCGGCCGGACCTACCTCGCGCTCCAGCCGCCGTCCATGGTGTACGACGCCCCGGTCACCATCCCGGCGTCGGCGGCGGCGAGCCAGCAGACCAGCGCGGCGACCTCCTCCGGCTCCACCAGCCGCTTGATCGCGCTCTCGGTGAGCAGCACCTTCTCCAGCACCTCCTGCTCCGGAATCCCGTGCGCCGCCGCCTGGTCCGCGATCTGCCTGTCCACCAGCGGTGTCCGCACGTACCCCGGGTTCACGCAGTTGCTGGTGACCCCGTGCGGCCCGCCCTCCAGCGCCGTGACCTTCGAGAGCCCCTCCAGCGCGTGCTTGGCGGTCACATAGGCCGACTTGTACGCCGAGGCGCGCAGCCCGTGCACCGACGAGATGTTCACGATCCGCCCGCCCCTGCTGCGGTACATGTGCGGCAGGGCCGCCCTGACCAGCAGGAACGGCGCCTCCACCATGAGCGTCATGATTTGCCGGAAGCGCTCCGGCGGGAAGTCCGGGATGGCCGCGACGTGCTGCACCCCGGCGTTGTTGACCAGGATGTCGGTCTCCAGCTCCAGCGTCTCCAGCGCGGTGACGTCGAGCAGGTCGACCGCCCAGGCGGTGCCGCCGATCTCGGCGGCCACCTCCTTCGCCCCGGTCTCGTCCCGGTCCGCCACCGTCACCCGCGCGCCGCGCTCGGCGAGCGCCCGCGCGCAGGCTGCCCCGATCCCGCTCGCCCCGCCGGTGACCAGCGCGGTCTTCCCCGCGAGCCCGGTCATCGCCGCGCCGGTCCGAACCGCCGGACCGCCGCTCATCGGGCGGCCACCGCCGCGGCCTTCGCCTCGCCCGCCAGCTGCGCGGCGTCGGCGGCGTCGATCTGCGCCAGGTCGGCGCCCTTGGTCTCGCGCGCCACCAGCACCGCGACGGCGGTGATGGCGCAGGCCACGGCCAGGTACACGGCGATCGGCACCGAGGAGTCGAAGGTGTCGAGCAGCCGGACCGCGATGATCGGCGCCAGCGAGCCGGCGACGATCGAGGTCACCTGGTAGCCGAGCGAGACGCCGGAGTAGCGCATCCGGGTCGGGAACATCTCCGCCATGATCGCGGGCTGCGCCGCGTACATGAGCGCGTGGAACACCAGCCCGATCACGATGGCGAGCAGCACCACGACGTGGTGCGCGCTGTTCATCATCGGGAAGGCGAAGAAGCCCCACGTCCCGCCCAGGATCGCGCCCGCCAGGTACACCGGCCGCCTGCCGACCCGGTCGCTGGCCCGCCCGACCAGCGGGATCACCGCGAAGTGCACGGCGTGCGCGATCAGCAGCCACCACAGGATGTCGGAGGTGTCCATGCCGACCTGCACCTTGAGGTAGGTGATCGTGAAGGTGACCACCAGGTAGTACATGATGTTCTCGCCGAACCGCAGCCCCATCGCGGTGAAGACGCCGCGCGGGTACCGCTTGAGCACCTCGACCGCGCTGAACGAGGTGCTCTTCAGCTCCTCGGCCTCCTGCTGCGCCTCCAGGAAGATCGGCGCGTCGGTGACCTTGGTGCGGATGTAGTACCCGACCAGCACCACCACCGCGGAGAGCCAGAACGCCACGCGCCAGCCCCAGGAGAGGAAGGCGGCGTCGGAGAGCGTGCTGGTCAGGGTGAGCAGCACCACGGTCGCCAGCAGGTTGCCCGCGGGCACGCCCGCCTGCGGCCAGCTGGCCCAGAAGCCGCGCTCCCGGTTCGGGCTGTGCTCGGCGACCAGCAGCACCGCGCCACCCCACTCGCCGCCGACCGCGAAGCCCTGCAGGAAGCGGAGCAGCACCAGCAGCGCCGGTGCCCAGTACCCGATCTGGCCGAAGGTCGGCAGGCAGCCCATCAGGAAGGTGGCCGCGCCGACCAGGACCAGGCTGAACTGCAGCAGCTTCTTGCGGCCGTACTTGTCGCCGAAGTGGCCGAACACGATGCCGCCGAGCGGGCGCGCCACGAAGCCGACCGCGTAGGTGACGAAGGCGGCCAGGATGGCGTCCAGCTCGCTGGTGCCCGCCGGGAAGAACACCTTGCTGAACACCAGCGTCGCGGCGGTGCCGTAGAGGAAGAACTCGTACCACTCGACGACGGTGCCCGCCATCGAGGCGGCCACCACCCGGCGGAGGTTGCTCGGTGCGTAGCCGGGATCGCCGGCCGCGCTGCCTACGCTCATCGAAACTCCTTCGTTCACCCCGGTTCGGCTCGCATTGTGACCGGGCACACACTGAGTGTTTCCTGAGTATTCGTGCGCGAAACCGTGCACCGCAATGCCCAGAACCGCAGCTCGCATCTGCGAGAATGCAGACATGAATCCGGCTCGGGGGCGGCCGAGCGCCGACGATCTGCTGGTGCTGCTCGCCGTCGGCCGCAGCGGCCGCTTCGTCTCCGCCGCCGAGGAACTCGGGCTCAACCACACCACCGTCTCGCGCCGGATCGCCGCGCTGGAGCACGACCTCGGCGGCCGGGTGCTGAACCGGGTCGCCGGTGGCTGGGAACTCACCGACCTGGGCCGGGCGGCGCTCGGCGCCGCCGAGGCGGTGGACGCGGCGGTGCGCACGCTGAACCGCGGCGGCGCGGACCGGGTGCTGGAGGGCGTCGTCCGGATCTCATCGACCGACGGGTTCAGCGGCTACCTCGCCGCCCCCGCCGTCGCCGAGGTGCGGCGCAGGCACCCGGGCATCTCGGTGGAGCTGGTCACCGCGACCCGCCGCGCCTCGGTGCAGCGCTCCGGGCTCGACCTCGAGGTGGTGGTCGGGCAGCCGCAGGTGCACCGGGCCGAGGCGCTGCGACTCGGCGAGTACTGCCTGCGGCTCTACGGCTCGCGCGGGTACCTGGCCGAGTTCGGCCGCCCCGGCACCGTCGACGACCTCGCGCGCTACCCGCTCGTCTACTTCATCGACTCCATGCTGCAGGTGGACGACCTCGACCTGGCGCCCGCCGTCGTCCCCTCCATGCGCGAATCGGTGAGCTCGACCAATGTCTTCGTGCACGTCGAGGCGACGCGGGCGGGTGCCGGGCTCGGGCTGCTGCCCTGCTTCATGGCCGACCGCCACCCCGACCTGGAGCGGGTGCTCGCCGCCGAGGTCGTGGTGCGGCTCTCGTACTGGCTGGTCGCGCGGCACGAGACGCTGCGCAGGCCGGAGGTCGCCGCGGTGGTCGCCGCCATCCGCGCCCGGGTGGAACACAGCCGCGACGAGTTGCTGGGAAATCTCGGCGACCGTTCCTAGGCTGGCCGCATGACCTCACTCAGCGATCCCCAGGTCCGCGACTTCCTCGCGCACGGCACCCGCACCGGCAAGGTCGCCTTCGTCGCCGCCGACGGCCGCCCCGTGGTCTCGCCCATCTGGTTCATCGTCGACGGCGACGACGTCGTCTTCAACACCGGCCGCACTACCGCCAAGGGCAAGGCTTTCACCCGCGACCCCCGCATCGCCCTCTGCGTCGACCTCGAGCAGCCCCCCTACGCCTCGGTCCAGATCCAGGGCACCGTCACCCTCTCCGACGACCCCGCCGAGCTGCTCCGCACCGCCACCGAGATCGGCGGACGCTACATGGGGGCCGAGCGGGCCGAGGAGTTCGGGAAGCGGAACGGGGTTCCCGGAGAGCTGGTCGTCCGGGTGCACCCCACCAAGATCATCGCCCACTTCGACGCCACCGCATAGTCTTTCGCGCCGGTACCGTTGGCGTTCGTGACGGTCGCAGTGTGGGTGAAGGTGTACGACGGATTGGTCCTTGCCACCGATTCGGCGACCACGGTGTTGACGGCGAGTGGTGACCGGCAGGTCTACAACAATGCCGACAAGATCTTCCATCTGCACCGGAAGCTGCCGGTCGGGGCGATGACCTGGGGGCTCGGTGTCGTCGGGCCTGCGAGTATCGGCACCCTCTCCAAGAGTCTCCGGACCCGCCTCATGGGCAGGGACCCGCACTACGCGGACTGGCGACTCGATGCTGTCACCTACACGGTCCAGGCCGTCGCCGAGCGGGCCGCCGAGATGTTCGAGGCGGCGGCCGTCGACGCCGGGCTGTCCAGATGGCCCGCCGAACTCGGTTACCTGGTGGCCGGCTTCTCGCCCGGTTGCGATCAGGCCGAGGCGTTCCTGCTGCGCTTCGAGGGCGGAACACTGCGACCGGTACCGCAGCGAGTGCTCGCGGAGGACGACTACGGACACCGCGCCTACGCCAAGCCCGCGGCGGTCGAACGGCTCTTCAACGGCTACGACAGCCGGCTCGAGCTGGCGCTGAAGAGCCAGTCGGACCCGGAGAATCATGCCGAGATCGAGCGGATCCTGCGCCGGCAGCACGTGGATCCGGTTACTCCGGGCATGCCGCTACCTGATGCCATAGCTCTCGCCCGGTTCATGGTGGAGACCTCCGCCGGCTACGCCCGCTTCAAGCTGGGAGCCGATACAGTGGGTGGGCCGGTCGAGATCGCGTCGATCAACAATCACGAAGGGTTCCGCTGGATCAGCAGGAAGCACTACTTCCCGCCCGAGCTCAACCAGGGAGAGCCGGTATGACCATTCACTTCCGTTCGAGCGACGACAAAGGTCAGCAAGGCTCGTCGAAGAAGGACGAGGGCTCGATCTTCCGGTCCGGTGGCCAGACCAAGAAGATGGCGGCGCGCCCGCGGATCAGCACCGGCCGCCAGGCGCCCGAACCCCGGAAGCGTTCGAGCTGAGGGGCTGCTCTCTACACTGCCCCGCATGACAGTCCACTTCATCGGCGCGGGCCCGGGGGCGGCGGATCTGCTGACGGTGCGGGCGGTGGAGCTGCTGCGCAGCAGCCCGGTCTGCCTGTACCCGGGCACGTACCTGGACCCGGCGGTGCTCGCGCACTGCGCGCCGGACGCCGAGCTGGTGGACACGCAGCGCCTGGATCTGGACGCGATCGTGGCGACGATGAGCGCGGCGCACGGCAGGGGCAGTGATGTGGCGCGGCTGTGCTCGGGCGACCCGTCGGTGTACTCCGCGCTGACCGAGCAGGCGCGCAGGCTGGACCGGCTGGGGATCCCGTGGGACGTGACCCCCGGCGTCCCGGCCTACGCGGCGGCCGCGGCGGCGCTCGGCGCCGAGCTGACCGTGCCGGAGCTCGCGCAGTCGGTGGTGCTCACCCGCGCCCAGGCGCGCTCGACGGCGATGCCGGAGAAGGAACGGCTCCAGAGCTTCGCCGCGACCGGGGCGACGCTCGCACTGCACCTCGCGATCACCAGAACGCGGGAGCTGGCGGCCGAGCTGGCGACGGAGTACGGCCCGGACTGCCCGGCCGCGGTGGTCTACCGGGCCAGCCAGCCGGACCAGCTGATCCTGCGCGGCACCCTGACCGATATCGCCACTCGGGTCGAGGAGGCCGGGCTGCGGCAGGCGGCGGTGATCCTGGTCGGCCGGGCGCTGGCACCGGCGGTCGAGTGCGTGCAGTCACACCTCTACGACCCGGCCCGCACCCGGCTGTGAGCCGATCGGCATCCGATCGGCTATCGATTCGGCTGTGAGCCGGATAACAGCCGCGACCTGCCGTTGCGGCCCGCAGAACGCCGTGCACCCGCTGGGCCGGGGCGGATAGGTGATTGCTATCTGCGGTGTTCGGGTATTGGTTGGTCGGGCCCCCGCGGCGACGGTAGATTGGATCGGTGGTCAGCAGCGAGGTCGATGCGGTGGAGGCGTTCGCGCCCGTGTAACGGGCGTACCGGGGCAGACAGATATTGCCTACGAAGATTATTGCCTGATTGAGATGAAACTGGATCCGGAGAAGGAAGGCGCCCCGCGGTGACGGGTGGGCGCCTCTTCGGGTGTCATCGGGGAGCGCTCACGCGGTGTTCCGGAAGCGAGGTTACGGTTGGACCGGCTGGATTTCGGCGGAAACGACGAAACTGGTGACGCTCGGGGAGATGCCGTCGAGTACTTCCCGCTTTCGCCTGCTCAGCTGGGCATTTGGTACGCGCAGCACGTCGACCCGCAGGTTCCCGTCACGATCGCGCAGTACGTCGATCTGCACGGCGACCTCGACCCCGAGCTGCTGCTGAAGGCCAGCATCAGCGCCTCGCTGGAGACCGGCTCCGGCTACCTCCGGATCATCGAGCGCGACGGCGAGCCGCTGCAGGGCGTCGACCCCTCGCTCTCGTCCGAGCAGGAGTACGTCGACCTGCGCGGCGCCGACGATCCGGCGGCCGCCGCCGCCGAGTGGATGCGCGCCGAGTACTCGCGCCCGCTGGACATCGTCGCGGACCGGCTGATCAAGACCGCCGCGCTGCGGCTCGGCGAGCACCGCTGGTACTGGTACACCCGGATCCACCACATCGCGCTGGACGGCCTCGCCGCCACCAACTACGTGGCCAGGATCGCCGAGCTCTACACCGCCGAGACGCGCGGCGAGGAGCCCGCCGCCGCCAAGGCCACCCCGCTGCGCACCCTGTACGACGCCGAGATCGCCTACCGGGACAGCTCCCGCTTCGACTCGGACCGCGAGTACTGGGCCGCGCGGGTCGCCGGCCTGGAGGAGGGGACCAGCCTCACCGGCCGCTCCGCCCCGCCGTCGGCGCTGAACAACGTGGCGAGCGCCGCGCTGACCGACGAGCAGGACGAGCTGCTCGCCGCCGCCGTCGCCAAGCACGACAACACCCCGGCCGGGCTGCTCATCGCCGCCTTCGGCGCCTACCTGGCCCAGCTCACCGGCGCCGAGGACGTCATCCTCAGCCTCCCGGTGACGGCCCGGACCACCGCCGCCATGCGCCGCGCGGGCGGCGTGACCTCGAACATCGTGCCGCTGCGGCTCGCCGTCGGGTACGACAGCACGGTGGCCGACCTGCTCAAGCGGGTCCAGGTCGAGGTCTCCGGCGCGCTCCGGCACCAGCGCTACCGGCACGAGGACATCCGCCGCGACGCGGCCGGTGACGGCGTGGTGACCACGGAGTTCTTCGGTCCGTGGGTCAACATCATGCTGTTCCACAGCGAGATCGTGCTCGGCGAGATGACCGGCCGGTTGAACGTGCTCTCCACCGGCAGCATCGAGGACCTGGGCGTCAACTTCTACCAGTCGACGACCGGCAGCCACACGCACATCGACTTCGAGACCAACCCCAACCTCTACAGCGCCGACGAGGGCCGCACCCACCACGGCCGGTTCCTGGAGTTCTTCCAGCGCTTCCTGGCCGCGGACGCCGGGACGAAGGTCTGGAGCCTGCCCGCGATCACCGCCGCCGAGCGGGAGCGGACGCTGGTCGAGTGGAACGACGCCGAGCAGGATGTGCCGGTCACGACGCTGGTCGCGCTGCTGGACGAGCAGATCGCGCGCACCCCGGAGCGAACGGCGCTGCACTTCGAGGGGACAGCTCTGTCCTACGCCGAGTTCGGCGCCAGGGTGAATCAGCTCGCCCGCTACCTGGTCGACCAGGGCGTCGGGCCGGAGTCGCTGGTCGCGCTCGGCATGCGGCGTTCGCTGGAGCTGGTCATCGGCATGCACGCGGTGCTGCGGGCGGGCGGCGCGTACGTGCCGATCGACCCGGACCACCCGGCCGACCGGACCGCCTACATCCTGGAGAGCGCGAACCCGGTCTCGGTCCTCACGCTCTCCACCGACGGGCTCGAGCTCCCCGACGGGGTGGTGCGGGTCGAGCTGGACACCCTCGACGTCTCCACCTACCCCGCCGGGCCGCTGACCGACGACGACCGGTGGGCGCCGCTGGTGCCCGAGAACACCGCCTACGTCATCTACACCTCCGGCTCCACCGGCCGCCCCAAGGGCGTCGCGGTCACCCACCACGCGATCGTCAACCAGCAGCTGTGGATGCTGGACGAGTACCGGCTCACCGAGCAGGACGTCTACCTGCAGAAGACCGCCACCACCTTCGACGTCTCGCTGTGGGGCTACTTCCTGCCGCTGCTGTCGGGTGGCGAGCTGGTCATCGCCGCCCCCGACGGGCACCGCGACCCGCTCTACGTCGCGGAGACCATCGCCAGGCACAAGGTCACCGTCACCGACTTCGTCCCGTCGATGCTCACCGTCTTCGTCGCGCACGCCACCGCCGCACAGATCGCGACCCTGCGCGCGGTGTTCGTGATCGGCGAGGCGCTGCCCCCGGAGACCGCGGCCGGGCTGCGCGCGATCTCCTCGGCCGGGCTGCACAACCTCTACGGCCCCACCGAGGCCGCGGTCTCGGTGACCTACTGGGAGGCCACCGCCGCCGACACGGTCACCGTCCCGATCGGCATCCCCGAGTGGAACGTCCAGGTCTATGTCCTGGACGGGCGGCTGCGGCCGGCCGCGATCGGCGCCCCCGGCGAGCTGTACCTGGGCGGGCGCCAGCTCGCCCGCGGCTACCGCGGCCGCCCCGACCTGACCTCGGACCGCTTCGTCGCCAACCCCTACGCCGCGCCGGGCGAGCGCATGTACCGCACCGGCGACCTGGTGCGCTGGAACGGCGACGGCGTGCTGGAGTACATCGGGCGCACCGACTTCCAGGTCAAGTTCCGCGGCCAGCGCATCGAGCTCGGCGAGATCGAGACGGTGCTGCTGGCCAACCCGGCGATCAGCCAGGCCGCCGTCCTGGTGATGGACACCGCCACCGGCCAGCAGCTGGTGGCCTACGTGGTGCCCGCCCCCGGCGCCACCGTCGACCCCGCGGTGGCGACCAGGACCGCCGCCGAGCGGCTGCCGAGCTACATGGTGCCCGCCGCGCTCGTCGTGCTGGACGCCTTCCCGCTGAACACCAGCGGCAAGCTGGACCGCAGGGGGCTGCCGGAGCCGGTGTTCACCGCCGACGCCGCCGGTTTCCGCGCCCCGCGCACGGCGGCCGAGGAGATCGTGGCAGGCATCTTCGCCGACGTGCTCAGCCAGGAGCGGGTCGGCGCGGACGACAACTTCTTCGAGCTGGGCGGCAACTCGCTGGTCGCCACCCAGGTGGTGGCGCGGATCAGCGCCGCCTTCGGGATCCGGCTCGGGGTGCGCGCGCTCTTCGAGACGCCGACCGTGGCCGGGATCGCGGCCCGCGCCGAGCACACCACCCCGGCCGAGGTCGCCCGCCCCGCGCTGACCGCGCGGCAGCACCCGGACCGGGCGCCGCTCTCGCTGGCCCAGCAGCGGATGTGGTTCATCAACCAGTTCGACCCGGCGGCGCCCACCTACAACCTGCCGTTCGTGGTGCGGCTGCGCGGCCACGTCGACGTCGCCGCGCTGCGCACCGCGCTGGCCGACGTGGTGGCCAGGCAGGAGTCGCTGCGCACGCTCTTCCCGGACGCCGACGGCGGCTACCAGCGGGTGCTGCCCGCCGATGAGGTCGACCTCGGCATCGAGGTGCAGACCATCGAGGCGGGCGAGCTGCACGGCGAGCTGGCGCGCTTCGCCTCGGTCGGCTTCGACGTCTCGCACGAGCTGCCGATCCGGGTGCGGGTCTTCCACGTCTCCGGTTCACACAACGGCACCGGCGACTACGCCGTCGCCTTCGTGGTGCACCACATCGCCGCCGACGGCTTCTCCTTCGGCCCGCTCTCCCGCGACGTGGCCGCCGCCTACCTGGCGCGCTCCGCGGGGCAGGAGCCGAACTGGGCGCCGCTGCCGGTGCAGTACCGCGACTACACGCTGTGGCAGCGCGAGCTGCTCGGCACCGAGGACGACGCCGGGTCGCTGATGGCGCGCCAGATCGGCTACTGGCGGGAGGCGCTGGCCGGGCTGCCCGACCAGCTCGACCTGCCCGCCGACCGGCCGCGGCCGCAGACCCAGAGCTTCTCCGGCGCGCAGCTCGGCTTCGAGATCGACGCCGAGCTGCACGCCGGGCTGACCGCGCTGGCACGGGCCGAGGGCAGCACCCTGTTCATGGTGGTGCACGCCTCGCTCGCGGTGCTGCTGGCCCGGCTCTCCGGCACCGCCGACATCGCCGTCGGCACCCCGATCGCCGGCCGCGGCGAGCAGGCGCTGGACGACCTGATCGGCATGTTCGTCAACACCCTCGTGCTGCGCTCGCGGGTGAACCCCGCGCACGCCTTCACCGAGCTGCTCGCCGAGGCGCGCGAGGCCGACCTCGCCGCCTTCGCGCACGCCGACGTGCCCTTCGAGCGGCTGGTCGAGGTGCTGAACCCGGCCCGCTCGCAGGCGCGGCACCCGCTCTTCCAGGTGATGCTCTCCTTCCAGGAGCTGTCGCACGGCACGGTGGAGCTGCCCGGCCTCTCGGTCAGCGCCGACGAGCTGGAACTTCCGATCGCCAAGTTCGACCTGCTCTGGACGCTGACCGAGCAGCGAACCGCCGCCGGGGTGCCCGCGGGCATCACCGGAACGCTCTCCTACGCCACCGACCTGTTCGACGCGGCGACCATCGCCGAGTTCAACCGCCGCTTCCTGCGCGTGCTGCGCGCCGTCACCGCCTCCGCGAGCACCCCGATCCGGGACATCGAGATCCTCGCCCCCGCCGAGCGGCAGGCACTGCTCGTCGAGCTGACCGGCACCGAGCACGAGGTGCCGCGGGCCGACACCGTGCTGGAGCAGTTCGAGGCGGCGGTGCGCCGCGCCCCGGACGCCACCGCCCTGGTCTTCGAGCCCGGCTCCGGCGCGGCGCTGGAGCTGACCTACGCGGAGTTCGCCGCCCGGGTGAACCGGCTGGCGCGCAAGCTGATCGAGCTCGGCGTCGGGCCGGAGACGCTGGTCGCGGTCGGGATCAGGCGCTCGGTCGACATGCTGGTCGCGGTCTACGCCGCGGTGACGGCAGGCGGCGCCTACGTGCCGCTCGACCCGGACCACCCGGCCGAGCGCATCGAGTACGTGCTGGCCAGCGCCCGCCCCGCGGTGCTGCTGACCACCGCGGCCGACGGCATCTCGGCAGCGGACTGCCCGGTCGTCGAGGTCGACACCGTCGAGCTGGACGGCTACTCCGACGAGCCGCTCGACCCCGCCGAGCGGCTCGGCGCGGTGCGCCCGGCGAACACGGCCTACGTGCTGTACACCTCCGGCTCCACCGGGCGCCCCAAGGGCGTCGCGGTGAGCCACGCGGCCCTGGTCAACCAGATGGCGTGGAAGATCGCCGAGAGCGGCCTGAGCGACGCCGACGTGGTGCTGCACAAGACGCCGTTCACCTTCGACGCCTCGGTGTGGGAGCTCTTCGCCACGCTCATGGTCGGCGCGCAGATGGTGATCGCGGTCCCGGACGGGCACCGCGACCCGCTGTACCAGTCCGAGGTGATCTGGCGGCACCAGGTCACCGTCGCCTCGTTCGTTCCCTCGCTGCTCTCGATGTTCGCCGCCACCGTCCCCGCGGCGGAGTGCGCGTCGCTGCGCGCGGTCTACGTCGGCGGCGAGGCGCTCTCCGGCTCGGCCGTCGCGGCGTTCCGCAAGCTCAGCCCGGCCACGGTCGTGAACCTGTACGGCCCGACCGAGTTCACCGTGAACGCCACCGCGTGGACGGTCGACGGCACCGAGGGCGCGGCGGTGCCGATCGGCCGCCCGGTCTGGAACGCCCGCGCCTACGTGCTGGACAGCGCGCTGCGCCCGGCCCCGATCGGCGTCGCAGGCGAGCTGTACCTCGGCGGCGCGCAGGCCGCGCGCGGCTACCAGGGCCGCGCCGACCTGACCGCCGAGCGGTTCGTCGCCGACCCCTTCGGCCCGGCGGGCGCCCGGCTCTACCGCACCGGCGACCTGGTGCGCTGGAACTCCGCGGGCGTCCTGGAGTACATCGGCCGCACCGACTTCCAGGTCAAGTTCCGCGGCCAGCGCATCGAGCTCGGCGAGATCGAGGCGGCGCTGCTCGCGCAGCCCGCGATCCGCCAGGCGGCGGTGCTGGTGAGCGACACCGGCGCGGGCGACCAGCTGGTCGCCTACCTGGTCGGGGCGGGCGAACTCGACACCGACGAGGTCAGGGAGGCGCTGCGGCGCAGGCTGCCCTCGTACATGGTGCCGTCGGTGCTGATGGTGCTCGACGAGTTCCCGCTGAACGCCTCCGGCAAGCTGGATCGCCGCGCGCTGCCCGCCCCGGTCTTCGAGGTGCGCGAATTCCGCGCCCCGACCACCCCGATCGAGGAGATCGTCGCGCAGATCTTCGGCGACGTGCTCGGGCTCACCCGGGTCGGCGTCGACGACGACTTCTTCGACCTCGGCGGCAACTCGCTGATCGCCACCCAGGTCGCCTCCCGGCTCGGCATCGCGCTGGACACCAGGGTCCCGGTGCGCACGCTCTTCGAGGCGTCCACCGTCTCCGCGCTGGCGGCGCGGGTGGAGTCGCAGGCGGGCGACGGCGCGCGCAAGGCGCTCGTCCCGCGCGAGCGGCCCAGCGAGGTCCCGCTCTCGCTGGCGCAGCAGCGCATGTGGTTCCTGAACCGCTTCGACGGCTCGAACGTCGCCTACAACATCCCGGTCGCCATCCGGCTCTCCGGCGAGCTCGACGTCGCCGCCATGCAGGTGGCCGTGATCGACGTCATCGACCGGCACGAATCGCTGCGCACGGTCTTCCCGGAGACCAAGCACGGCCCGGTGCAGGTGGTGCTGGAGGCGGCGCAGATCGTCCCCGACCTCACCCCCTACCGGGTGACCGAGGAGACGCTGCTGGAGCACCTGGTCGACCTGGCCTCGGTCTCCTTCGACGTCACCAGCGAGGTGCCGCTGCACGCGCGGCTCTTCGAGATCAGCGAGACCGAGTACGTGCTCGGCATGGTGGTGCACCACATCTCCGCCGACGGCTGGTCCATGGTGCCGCTGGCGCGCGACGTCATGCTCGCCTACGCGGCGCGCACCACCTGGGAGGCGCCCGCCTGGGCCGAGCTGCCGGTGCAGTACGCGGACTACGCGCTCTGGCAGCGCGAGGTGCTCGGCTCCGAGGAGGATCGGCAGTCGCTGATCTCCACCCAGATCGAGTACTGGGCGCGCGCGCTCGCCGACCTGCCGGACGAGCTGGTGCTCCCCTCGGACCGGCCGCGCCCGGCCGTCGCCAGTTACCGCGGCGGCAGCTACGCCTTCGTCATCTCCGGCAAGACCCAGCGCGCCCTGGCCGACCTGGGCCGCAAACACAACGCCTCGCTGTTCATGGTCATGCACAGCGCGCTCGCGGTGCTGCTGGCCCGGCTCTCCGGCACCGAGGACATCACCATCGGCACCCCGGTGGCCGGCCGCGGCGAGGCCGCGCTCGACGACCTCATCGGCATGTTCGTCAACACCCTCGTGCTGCGCACCGAGGTGGACCCGGCGCTGCCCTTCACCGAGCTGCTCGCGCAGTCCAGGAATACCGACCTGCACGCCTTCGCACACGCCGACCTGCCCTTCGAGCGGCTGGTCGAGATCCTGAACCCGGCCCGCTCGCAGGCGCGGCACCCGCTCTTCCAGGTCATGCTGGCCTTCCAGAACACCAAGCAGGCCAGCCTCGAGCTGCCGGGGCTCTCGGTGAACGGCGTCGACTACGACGCCAACCTGGCCAAGTTCGACCTGCAGCTGACCCTGCAGGAGACCCAGGACGAGAGCGGCGAGGCCGCGGGCATGTCGGCCGAGTTCTCCTACGCCACCGATCTCTTCGACGAGGCGACGGTCGCCGCCTTCGCGCACCGGCTGGACCGGGTGCTCGCCGCGGTGCTCGCCGCCCCTGAGCTCCCGGTCGGTGACATCCCGCTGCTGGACGCCGCCGAGACCGAGCTCGCGCTGCGCGGCTGGAACGACACCTCGTACCCGCTCGACCCGGCGGAGACGCTGGTCTCCGCCTTCGCCGCGCAGGAGCGGCGCACCCCGGACGCCGTCGCCCTCGTCGACCCGGCCACCGGAACCACCCTGACCTACGCCGAGTTCGGCGCGCGGGTGCACCGGCTGGCCAGGCACCTGGTCGCCGCGGGCGCGGGCCCGGAGCGGCTGATCGGGCTGGCGCTGCGCCGCTCGGTCGACCTGGTGGTCGCCGCGTACGCGGTGCAGGAGGCGGGCGGCGGCTACGTCCCGCTCGACCTGGACCAGCCCGCCGAGCGGATCGCCCACGTGCTGGAGACCGCGCGGCCTGCGGCCGTGCTGACCAGTGCCGACACCGGTTTCACCGCGGACGGCGCGCCGGTGCTCGTCCTGGACGACCTCGCGCTCGACGGCTACGCCGACACCCCGCTCACCGATGCCGACCGGAATGCGCCGCTGCGCCCGCAGAATCCGGCCTACGTCATCTTCACCTCCGGCTCGACCGGTCGCCCGAAGGGTGTGGCGGTGCCGCATGCCGCGGTGGTGAACCAGGTTCGCTGGATCACCGCGGAGTACGGGATCGGCCCGGACGACGTGGTGTTGTTCAAGACCCCGGCCACTTTCGATGTGTCGGTGTGGGAGCTGTTCGGTCCGCTGAGCGTCGGCGGCCGGATGGTCGTCGCGAGCCCGGACGGCCACCGCGACCCGGCCTACCTGGCCGAGGTCATCGCGGCCGAGCGGGTCACCATGACCTCCTTCGTCCCCTCCATGCTGAGCGTCTTCGCGAGCACCGTGGAGGCCGCCGGAATCGGCTCCGGCGCGCTGGATTCGCTGCGCGCGCTGCTGATCGCGGGCGAGGCGTTCACCGCCGACGCGGTGCAGGCGCTGCGCCGGGTCTCGGCCGCGGAGCTGCACAACCTCTACGGCCCCACCGAGTTCGCGGTGCACGCCACGCACCACGCGGTGCCCGCCGAGATCGCGGGCGCGGTGCCGATCGGGCTCCCGGTGTGGAACGCCGAGGCGTACGTGCTCGACGCCAGGCTGCACCCCGTCGCCCCCGGTATCGCGGGTGAGCTCTATCTCGCGGGCGCCCAGCTGGCCCGCGGCTACTTCGGCCGCGCGGACCTGACCGCCGACCGCTTCGTGGCGAACCCGTACGGCGGGCCGGGCGCCCGCATGTACCGCACCGGCGACCTGGTCACCAGGGACGGCTCCGGCGCCATCGGCTACCTGGGCCGCACCGACTTCCAGGTGAAGCTGCGCGGCCTGCGCATCGAGCTCGGCGAGATCGAGACCGCGCTGACCGGGCACGAGGCGGTCGCGCAGGCGGTCGCGCTGGTCCGCTCCGACGGCCGGACCGGCGACCAGCTGGTCGGGTACGTGGTGCCCGCCGCGGGCGCCACCGTCGACCTGGACGAGCTGCGCGCCCACCTCGGCGCGGTGCTTCCCTCGTACATGGTGCCCGCCGCCTTCGTCGTGCTCGACGCGATGCCGCTGAGCCCGAACGGCAAGCTGGACCGGCGCGCGCTGCCGGTCCCGGTCTTCGAGGCCCGCGCCTTCCGCGCGCCCGCGACGCCGATCGAGGAGATCGTCGCCGGGGTCTTCGCCGAGGTGCTCGGGGTGGACACCGCCGAGCGCGCGGTCGGCCTGGACGACGACTTCTTCGAGCTGGGCGGCAACTCGCTGGTCGCCACCCAGGTGGTGGCCAGGCTCGGCGCCGCGCTCGACACCAGGGTTCCGGTGCGGATGCTCTTCGAGGCGCCGACCGTCGCCGCGCTCGCGGCCCGCATGGAGACCACAGCGGGGGCGGGCGGCCGCCCGGTGCTGACGCCGCGGCCGCGGCCGGAGTTCCCGCCGCTCTCGCTGGCCCAGCAGCGGATGTGGTTCCTCAGCCGCTTCGAATCCGACTCCGCCGCCTACAACATCCCGGCCGCGGTGCGGCTGCACGGCTCGCTCGACATCGAGGCGCTGCGCGCCGCCGTCGCCGACGTGATCCAGCGGCACGAGGCGCTGCGCACCGTGTACCCGTCGCACGACGGCATCGCCTACCAGGACGTGCTGCCCACCGCGCGGGCCATCCCGCCGCTCGATGTCGTCCCGCTGGACGAGGCCGAGATCGCCCCCGCCCTGCACGAATTCGTGCTGACCGGCTTCGACGTCACGAACCAACCGCCGGTCCGGCTCCGGGTGTTCCAGGTGGAGCCGCGGATCGACCACAGCCGCTGGCGCGACACCACGCAGGACTACGTGCTCGCCGTCGTGGTGCACCACATCGCCGCCGACGGCGTCTCGATGCGCCCGCTGGTCCGCGACCTGATGGCCGCCTACATGGCGCGGTGCGCCGAATCGGCGCCGGGCTGGGCGCCGCTGCCGGTGCAGTACGTCGACTACGCGCTCTGGCAGCGCGAGACGCTCGGCACCGAGGACGACAAGGGCTCGCTGGTCGCCGCGCAGCTGGAGTACTGGAAGACCGCGCTCGCGGGGCTGCCCGAGGAGCTGCGGCTCGGCACCGCGCAGCGCCCGCCGGTCGCCTCCTACCGCGCGGGCACGCACCGCTTCACCGTGCCCGGCGAGCTGATCGAGGAACTCAACCAGCTGGCGCACGCCAACGGCACCACGCTGTTCATGGTGGTGCACAGCGCCTTCGCGTCGCTGCTCTCCCGGCTCAGCGGGTCGGACGACATCGCCGTCGGCATCCCGGTCGCCGGGCGCGGCGAGGCCGCGCTGGACGACCTGGTCGGCATGTTCGTCAACACCCTCGTGCTGCGCACCGCGGTCGACACCGCCACCCCGTTCACCGAGCTGCTGAGCCAGGTGCGCGAGCGCGACCTGCAGGCCTTCGCGCACGCCGACCTGCCCTTCGAGCGGCTGGTCGAGGTGCTGAACCCGGCCCGCTCGCAGGCGCGGCACCCGCTCTTCCAGGTGATGCTCTCGTTCCAGAACATGGGCCGCACCTCGCTGGAGCTGCCCGGGCTGCGCGTCGCCGAGCTGGAGCTGGACGCCCCGACGGCCAAGTTCGACCTACAGCTCACCCTCGGTGAGACCCCGGTCGGCACGCACATCGGCCCGGCCGGGATCCGCGGCGGCGGCGCGGGTGCGATGGACGCCGAGCTGGTCTTCGCGCTCGACCTCTTCGACTCCGGCTTCGCCGACTCCTTCGCCCGCCGGTTCGTCCGGGTGCTGCGCGGCATCGCCGCGAACCCGGGCATCGCCGTCGGCGACATCGACCTGCTCGACGACGCCGAGCGGCAGACCGTGCTGCGCCGCTGGAACGACACCGAGTTCGCGGTGGACGCCGCGCTCACCTCGCCGGTCGGCGACGCCGCGGCGGCGACGCTCGTCTCCATGTTCGAGGCGCAGGCCGCCCGCACCCCGGACGCCTACGCGCTCACCTTCGAGGGGACGAGTCTGACCTATGCCGAGTTCGCGAGCCGGGTGCACCGGCTGGCGCGCTGGCTGAAGCAGCACGGCGTCGGCCCGGAGTCGTACGTGGCGCTCGGCATGCGCCGCTCGCTCGACCTGGTGATCGGCATGTACGCCATCGGCGCGGCGGGCGGCGCCTACGTGCCGCTCGACCCGGATCACCCGGCCGAGCGGATCGACCACATCCTGGACACCGCCCGCCCGGTCTGCGTGCTCACCTCCGGCGCCGACCTGGACAGCGCGCTGGCCAGGCAGGTCCGGATCGACGAGCTGGACCTCTCCGGCTTCTCCGACGCCCCGCTCACCGACGCCGACCGGCACCGGCCGCTGCGGCCGGGCAACACCGCCTACGTCATCTTCACCTCCGGCTCCACCGGCCGCCCGAAGGGCGTCGCGGTCTCGCACGCCGCGATCGTGAACCGGCTGGTCTGGGCGCACGCGCAGTACGGCCTCGCCGCCGACGACGTGGTCCTGCAGAAGACCCCGGCCACCTTCGACGTGTCGGTCTGGGAGTTCTTCTGGCCGCTGCAGGTCGGCGCGCGGCTGGTGGTGGCGCGGCCGGACGGGCACCGGGACCCGGTGTACCTGGCCCGGCTGATCACCGAGGAGCAGATCACCACGGTGCACTTCGTGCCGTCGATGCTCTCGCTCTTCGTGAACGAGGAGCGGGCCGCGGAGTGCACCGTCATCCGCAACGCCTTCGCCTCCGGTGAGGCGCTGCCCGCCGGGGCCGCGCAGAAGCTGCGCAGGCTCACCGGCGCCAGGCTGCACAACCTCTACGGCCCGACCGAGGCCGCGGTCGAGGTGACCTTCCACGAGGTCACCGACGCCGACACGCAGACCGTGCCGATCGGCGCGCCGGTCTTCAACACCCAGGTCTACGTGCTGGACTCGCGGCTGCGGCCGGTGCCGCCCGGGGTCCCGGGCGAGCTGCACCTGGCGGGCGCGCAGCTGGCCTACGGCTACGTCGGCCGCCCCGACCTGACCTGCGACCGCTTCGTGGCCAACCCCTTCGACGCCGGGCGCCGCATGTACCGCACCGGCGACCTCGTGGTGTGGACCCCCGACGGCGAGCTGGAGTACCTGGGCCGCACCGACTTCCAGGTGAAGCTGCGCGGCCTGCGCATCGAGCTCGGCGAGATCGAGGGCGCGCTCACCGCGCAGGACGCGGTCTCCCAGGCCGTCGTTGTCGTCCGCTCCGACGAGCACACCGGCGACCAGCTGGTCGCCTACCTGGTGGCGAACCCGGACCGGGTGATCGACGCCGAGGCCGTGAAGGCCGAGCTGACCCACCGGCTCCCGGCCTACATGGTCCCGGCCGCCTACGTGGTGCTCGACGCCTTCCCGCTGAACCCCTCCGGCAAGCTGGACCGCAAGGCGCTGCCCGCGCCGGTCTTCGAGGCAAGGGTCTTCCGCGCGCCGGCGACGCCGGTGCAGGAGATCGTGGCGAGCGTCTTCGCCGAGGTGCTCGGCGCCGACCGGGTCGGGCTGGACGACGACTTCTTCCAGCTCGGCGGCAACTCGCTGGTCGCCACCCAGGTGGCGGCCAGGCTCGGCGAGGCGCTCGACACCAGGGTCCCGGTGCGCGCGCTCTTCGAGGCGTCCACGGTGGCGGCGCTGGCCGCGGCCGTAGAAGGCGCGGCGTCGGCCACCGACGGGAAGCGAAGGGCGCCGCTGGCGGCGCGCGAGCGGCCCGAGCTGGTGCCGCTCTCCCCGGCGCAGCAGCGCATGTGGTTCCTGAACCGCTTCGACAGCGCCACCGCGGTGAACAACATCCCGATCGCGGTCCGGCTCTCCGGCACGCTCGACGTCGCCGCGCTGAACGCCGCGCTGGCCGACCTGGTCGCCAGGCACGAGACGCTGCGCACCGTCTACCCCGAGGTGGACGGCGACGGCTTCCAGCGCGTGCTGCCCGCCGAGGAGGTTCCGGTCTCCCTCGTCGCGGAGCCGGTGCGGCCGGGCGCGCTGCCCGCGCGCATCGTCGAGCTGGCGAGCACGCACTTCGACGTCACCGCCGAGGTGCCGTTCCGGGCGAGCCTGCTCGCGCTGAACGAGCGCAACCACGTGCTGGTGCTGGTCGTGCACCACATCTCCGGTGACGGCTTCTCGCTGCGCCCGCTGCTGCGCGACGTGGTGGTCGCCTACACCGAGCGCACCCGCGGCGAGGCCCCCACCTGGGCCCCGCTGGAGGTGCAGTACGCCGACTACGCGCTCTGGCAGCGCGAGGTGCTCGGCAGCGAGGCCGACCCGGAGTCGGTGGCGGCCAAGCAGATCGGCTACTGGACGGAGCAGCTGCGCGACCTGCCCGACCAGATCGAGCTGCCCGCCGACCGCACCAGGCCGGAGATCGCCTCGAACGCCGGTGGGCTGCACAGCTTCGCGCTCGACCCGGAGCTGCACCGCCGCCTGACCGAGGTGGCGCGGGCCCGCGGCGCCACGCTCTTCATGGTCGTGCACGCGGCGCTCGCGACCTGGGCGGCGCGGCTCTCCACCGGCACCGACATCGCCATCGGCACCCCGATCGCCGGGCGCGGCGAGCGGGCGCTGGACGACGTCGTCGGCATGTTCGTCAACACCCTCGTGCTCCGCACCGAGGTACTGCCAGGCACCCGCTTCGGCGAGTTGCTGGAGCAGGTGCGCCGCACCGACCTGGCCGCCTTCGCGCACGCCGACGTCCCCTTCGAGCGGCTGGTCGACGTGCTCAGCCCGGCCCGCTCGCAGGCGCACCACCCGCTCTTCCAGGTGGCGCTGACCTTCGAGGCGGCCTCGGCCGCCGAGATGGGCACCGTCGCGCTGCCCGGCCTCGAGCTGAGCGCCGTCGACTTCGACGCGGGCACCGCCAAGTTCGACGTGCAGCTCACCGTCGGCGAGGCCGCCGACGGCTCGCTGGCGCTGAGCTGGAACTACGCCACCGAACTCTTCGACCCGGCCACCGTCGCGTCCTTCGCCGAGCGGCTGACCCGGATCCTGCGCACCGTCGCGGACGACCCGGACGTGATCGTCGGCGATATCGACCTGCTCGGCGAGCGCGAGCGGCTCGACCTCTCGGAGCGCTGGGTGCGCGCCGGAACCGACTCCTACGCCGGCCGCTTCGCCGACCGGGACGCCACCCTGGCCGACCTCTTCGACGGCATCGTGGCCGAGCACGGCCCGCGCACCGCGGTGAAGTTCGGCGCCGACACCCTCACCTACGGCGACCTGGACCGGCGGGCGAACGTCCTCGCCCGCCGGCTGATCGAGGAGGGCGCCGGGCCGGAGCAGCTGGTCGCGGTGATCCTGCCGCGCTCGCTCGACCTGGTGGTCGCGCTGCTCGCCGTGGTCAAGGCGGGCGCGGGCTACGTGCCGGTCGACCCGACCTATCCCGCCGATCGCATCGCCTACGTGCTGGAGGATGCCGAGCCGACCAGCGTGATCGTCGACTCCACCGTGCAGGTGCGGCTCCCCGCCGGGCTGCCGCGCGTTGTCCTGGACGGCTACGCCGTCGAGGCGGGCGATATCGAGGACGCCGACGACGGCCCGGTCACCGACGCCGACCGGATCGCCCCGCTGACCGCGGGCAACATCGCCTACGTCATCTACACCTCCGGCTCCACCGGCCGCCCCAAGGGCGTCCCGGTACAGCACGGCAACGTGGTCCGGCTGCTGGCGAACACCGACGCCGACTTCGGCTTCGGCCCGCACGACGTGTGGACCCTGTTCCACTCCTTCGCCTTCGATTTCTCGGTCTGGGAGCTGTGGGGCCCGCTGGCCTTCGGCGGCAGGCTCGTGGTCGTCGACTACTACACCTCGCGCTCGCCCGAGCAGTTCCTCGAGCTGCTCAGGGACGAGCGGGTCACCGTGCTGAACCAGACCCCGTCGGCCTTCTACCAGCTGGCCGAGGCGGACCGGATCGCCGATCCCGCCGCGGCGCCGCTCGCGCTGCGCGCGGTCGTCTTCGGCGGCGAGGCGCTGGAGCTGCGCAGGCTCGGCGACTGGGTCGCCAGGCACGGCGACACCGCGCCGGTGCTGGTGAACATGTACGGCATCACCGAGACCACGGTGCACGTCTCCTACCGCCCGCTGGACGCGGCCACCATCGCCACGGCATCGGGCTCGGTCGTCGGCCGGGCCATCCCCGGGCTGAGCATCCACGTGCTCGACGAGCGGCTGCGCCCGGTCCCGGTCGGGGTCTCCGGCGAGATGTACGTGGCCGGAAAGCAGCTGGCCCGCGGCTACCTGGGCCGCCCCGAGCTCTCCGCGGCCCGCTTCGTGGCCGGCCCGGACGGGACCAGGCTGTACCGCTCCGGCGACCTCGCGCGCTGGAATCGCAGCGGCGAGCTGGAGTACCTCGGCCGCGCCGACGACCAGGTCAAGGTCCGCGGCTTCCGCATCGAGCTCGGCGAGATCGAGTCCGCGGTGCTGGCGCAGGACGGCGTCGCGCAGGCGGCCGTCGTGGTCCGCGAGGACCAGCCGGGCGACCAGCGGATCGTCGCCTACGTCGTGGCCGAGCCGGGGGCGACCCCGGAGCTGGACGCCGTGCGCACCGGCGCCGCCGAGCGGCTGCCCGCGTACATGGTGCCGTCCGCGCTGGTCCGGCTGGAGTGGATCCCGCTCACCGTGAACGGCAAGCTCGACCGCCGCGCGCTGCCCGCCCCCGCGGCGCAGGCCCGCGCCTTCCGCGCGCCGGTGACCCCGGTGCAGGAGGCGATCGCCGCGGTCTTCGCCGAGGTGCTCGACCTGGACCGGGTCGGCGTCGACGACGACTTCTTCTCCCTCGGCGGCAACTCGCTCATCGCCACCAGGGTCGCGGCCAGGATCGGCGCCGCGCTCGGGACGACGGTGCCGGTGCGCACCCTGTTCGAGGCCGCCACCGTCGAGGCGCTCGCCGCCAGGGTGGAGTCGCACACCGGCGGCCCGGAGCGGGCGCCGCTCACCGCCCGCCCGCGCGGCGACGCCCTGGTCCCGCTCTCCTTCGCGCAGCAGCGCATGTGGTTCCTGAACAAGTACGACACCGCCTCTGCGGCGTACAACCTGCCGATCGCCATCCGGCTGAACGGCGCGCTCGACGTGGAGGCGCTGCGGCTCGCCGTCGCCGACGTGGTGCGCAGGCACGAATCGCTGCGCACCCGCTACCCGGAGCACGGCGGCACCCCGACCCAGGTGATCGTCCCGGTCGAGGAGGTCGCGCTCGACCTCGCCCCGGTCGCGGTCGATGCGGGTGCGCTGGTCGAGGCCGTCACGGCCTTCGTCGGCACCGGATTCGACGTGGCCGAGCAGGTTCCGCTGCGGACCCGGCTCTACCGGGTCGCGGCCGACCAGCACGTGCTGGTGGTCGTCGTGCACCACATCGCCGCCGACGGCTTCTCGGTCGGCCCGCTGACCAGGGACGTCATGGTGGCCTACACCGCGCGCACCCAGGGCAGCGATCCCGGCTGGGCGCCGCTCGCGGTGCAGTACGCGGACTTCGCGCTCTGGCAGCGCGAGGTGCTCGGTACCGAAGATGACGCGGATTCCCTGATGGCGCGCCAGGTCTCGTACTGGCAGCGCGCGCTGGCCGACGTGCCGGACGAGATCACCCTGCCCGCGGACCGCCCGCGCCCGGCCGTCGCGAGTTTCCGCGGCGCCACCCTGCACGACGAGATCCCGGCCGAGCTGGTCGCCGGGCTTGAGGAGATCGCCCGCGCCCAGGGCGCCTCGCTCTTCATGGTCGTGCACAGCGCGCTCGCCGTGCTGCTCGCCCGGCTCTCCGGCACCGACGACGTCGCCATCGGCACCCCGATCGCGGGCCGCGGCGAGCAGGCGCTCGACGACCTGGTCGGCATGTTCGTCAACACCCTCGTGCTGCGCACCGGGATCGAGCCGGGCGATTCCTTCGCCGAGCTGGTCGGCAAGGTGCGCCGCACCGACCTGGACGCCTTCGGCAACGCCGACGTCCCGTTCGAGCGGCTCGTCGAGCTGCTCGCGCCGGAGCGCTCGCAGGCCCGCAACCCGCTCTTCCAGGTCATGCTGGCCTTCCAGAACCTGGACCGCGGCACGCTGGAGCTGCCCGGGCTCTCGGTCTCCGCGCTCGACCTGGACGAGGAGATCGCCCGCTTCGACCTCCAGTTCACCCTCGCGCAGAACAGCGCGGGCGGGCTCGCGCTCGGCCTCACCTACGCCACCGAGCTGTTCGACGAGGCCACCGCGGCCGCCTTCGTCCGGCGTTGGCTGCGGGTGCTCACCGCGGTCGCCGCCGACCCGTCGATCGCGGTCGGCGGGATCGACGTGCTCGACGCGGGCGAGCGCGCGGAGCTGGTGTCGCGCACCGGAGCCCCCGCCGTCGCGCCGCGCCCGCTGCCCGAGCTCTTCGGCATCGGCGCGCCGGAGGCGCCCGCGGTGGTGTTCCGCGGCGAGACGCTCACCTACGCCGAGCTGGACGAGCGCTCCAACCGGCTGGCCAGGCTGCTCATCGCGGCCGGAGTCGGCACCGAGGACCTGGTCGCCGTCGGCATCCCGCGCTCCGCGGACTCGGTGCTCGCGGCCTGGGCGGTGGCCAAGACCGGCGCCGCCTTCGTCCCGGTCGACCCGAACTACCCGGCCGATCGCATCGCGCACATGGTCACCGACTCCGGATCGCCGCTCGGGCTGACCGTGCGCGAGGTCCGCGCGGGGCTGCCGGAGTCCGCGCGCTGGCTGGTGCTCGAGGAGCTGGAGCTCACCGACTGGGACGGCGCGCCGATCACCGACGCCGAGCGGCTGCGGCCGCTGCGCCCGGAGCACCCGGCCTACGTCATCTACACCTCCGGTTCGACCGGCGTGCCGAAGGGCGTGGTCGTCACGCACTCCGGCCTCGCCAACTTCGGCGAGGAGCAGGCCGAGCGCTACGCGCTCGACGCCGATTCGCGGGCACTGCACTTCGCCTCGCCGTCCTTCGACGCCTCCATCCTGGAGCTGCTGCTGGCGCTGGCCCGCGGCGGCGCGCTGGTCGTGGTCCCGCCCGGGGTCTACGGCGGCGACGAGCTCTCCGAACTCATCCGGTCGCAACGGGTGACCCATGCCTTCATCACCCCGGCCGCGCTGGCCACCTTCGACCCGAGCGGGCTGGACACCCTGCGCGTGCTGGTCGCCGGTGGCGAGGCGTGCCCGCCGGAGCTGGTCGCGAAGTGGGCGGTCCCGCTGGCGGACGGCACGGTTCGCGCCTTCCACAACGGCTACGGCCCCACCGAGACCACGATCATGACCAACATCAGCGACGCGCTGGTGCCCGGCGAGACGGTGACCATCGGCGGGCCGACCAGGGGCATGCAGTCGCTGATCCTGGACTCCCGGCTGCGGCCGGTTCCGGTGGGTGTCGCGGGTGAGCTGTACCTGTCCGGCATCCAGCTGGCGCGCGGCTACCACGCCCGCCCCGGGCTGACCGCCGAGCGCTTCGTCGCCAACCCCTACGTCGACGGCGCGCGCATGTACCGCACCGGCGACGTGGTGCGCTGGACCCGCACCGGCGAGGTCGAGTACGTGGGCCGCTCCGACTTCCAGGTCAAGGTGCGCGGCTTCCGCATCGAGCTGGGCGAGATCGACGCCGCCCTTGCCGCGCACCCGACCGTCGACTTCGCGGTCACCGTCGGGCACAAGGCCGAGAACGGCGCGACCACGCTGGTGGCGTACGTCGTCGCCGCGCAGCGGCACTCGTTGGACACAGCCGCGCATCGACATCCGCTTGACGTGGCGGAGCTGACCGCGCACGTGGAGGAGAGCCTCCCGGCGTACATGGTGCCGTCCTCGATCATGGTGCTGGACCACATCCCGCTCACCCCGGTCGGCAAGCTGGACCGCAAGGCGCTGCCGGAGCCGGTCTTCGCGACCGAGGTCGCGTTCCGGGCCCCACGCACGCCGATCGAGCACACCATCGCCGAGGTCTTCGCCGAGGTGCTCGGCGTCGAGCGGGTCGGCGTCGACGACTCCTTCTTCGCGCTCGGCGGCGACTCCATCGTCTCGATCCAGCTGGTGTCGCGGGCCAAGGCGCGCGGCGTGGTGTTCAGCCCCAGGCACGTCTTCGAGCAGCGCACCGTGGCCGGGCTGGCCTCGGTCGCGGAGACCGCGGACGCCGAGACCACCAGGCAGCCCGCGCTGGACGAGCTGCCCGGCGGCGGCGTCGGCCGGATGCCGCTCACCCCGGTGGTGCGGTTCATGGCCGAGCGCACCGGCGGCTTCGGCCGGTTCCACCAGATGCTGGCGCTGGAGCTGCCGGTCGGCATCGACCGGGCAGGCATCGCCGCCACCGTCGGCGCCGTCGTCGACCGGCACGACATGCTGCGCGCCCGGCTGCGCCCCGAGGGCGCGGACTGGGTGCTGGAGACCACCGCCCCCGGCTCGGTCGATATCGACGCGCTCATCGACCGCGTCGAATTCGACGCGACCGCGAGCGATTCGGAGCTGCTGGCGATCGCCGAGGCGGCGGTCGACGGCGCGCTGGACCGGCTCGACCCGGCCGCGGGCATCGTGCTCCGCTTCGTCTGGCTGGAGCCGTCCGAGGCGAGCCGCGGCGGCAGGCTCGTCGTGGTCGCGCACCACCTGGTGGTGGACGGCGTCACCTGGCGCATCCTGGTGCCGGACCTGGTCACCGCCTGGGGGCAGCTCTCCTCCGGCGGCACCCCGGAGCTCGTCGCCCCGGCCACCTCCCTGCGCTCCTGGGCGCACGCGCTGGAGCAGCAGGCGAACAGCCCCGAGCGGATCGCCGAGCTGGAGTTCTGGCGCGGCGTCGTCGGCGGCCCCGACCCGCTGGTCACCGACCGGCCGATGGACCCCGCGGTCGACGTCTCCGGCGTGCTGGAGAAGATCCAGGTCCGGGTCTCGCCCGAGGTCACGAAGACGCTGCTCACCACCGTTCCGGCGCTCTTCCACGGCGGCGTGAACGACGGCCTGCTCACCGCGCTCGCGCTGGCCACCGCCAAGTGGCGGGCGCGCCGCACCGCCGAGCGCGCCGACTCGCTGCTGCTCCGGCTGGAGGGCCACGGCCGCGAGGAGGAGATCGTGCCCGGCGCCGACCTCTCCCGCACGGTCGGCTGGTTCACCGCCATCTTCCCGGTCCGCTTCGACCTGGCCGGGATCGACGTGGACGCCGCGCTCACCGGCGGCCCCGCGCTCGGCCGGGCGCTCAAGGCGGTCAAGGAGCGGCTGCTCACGGTGCCGGACAAGGGCATCGGTTACGGCATGCTGCGCTACCTGAACCGCAGCACCGCCGCCGACCTGCCCGAGCAGCTGCCCGGCCAGGTCAGCTTCAACTACCTGGGCCGGGTCTCGGACACCGACGTGCCCGAGGCGCTGCGCGGCTTCGGCTGGATCCCCGCGCCCGAACTCGGCGCGCTGGCCGCGAGCTACGACGCCGACATGCCCGCCATGGCGCCGCTCGACCTGAACGCCATCGTCACCGGCGACACCCTGCTCACCACCATCGGCTACCCGAGCACCCTGCTCGACGCCGCCGAGGTGCGTGAGTTCGCCGAGCTGTGGGTCACCGCGCTGGAGGCCGTCGCGCGGCACGCGCAGTCGGCCGAGGCGGGCGGGCACACCCCGGCCGACTTCGGGCTGGTGCGCAGCACCCAGGCCGACATCGAGAACTGGGAGCAGCGCTTCCCCGCGCTCGCCGACGTCTGGCCGCTCTCCGCGCTACAGGCCGGGCTGCTCTTCCACGCCCGGCTCGCCGCCGGGTCGGTGGATGTCTACACCTCGCAGATCACGCTCACCCTGACCGGGCGGGTGGACGGCACCCGGCTGCGCGCCGCCGCGCAGGCACTGCTCGACCGCTACGACACCCTGCGCACCGCCTACGTCACCGACGCCGACGGCAACCCGGTGCAGGTGGTGCTGAACAGCGTCCGCGTTCCGTGGGCCGAGCACGATCGTTCCGGCGGAGGAGCCGCCCGGTCCGACTCGGCAGGCGGATCCGTTGAGGACCTCATCGCCGAGGACCGCGCCCGCCGCTTCGATCTCACCGCTCCGCCGCTGATCCGCTTCACCCTGATCAAGGTGGCCGCGGACCGCTGGCAGTTCGTGGTCTCGAACCACCACATCCTGCTCGACGGCTGGTCCATGCCGCTGCTCATGCGTGACCTGCTGATGCTCTACGCGGTCCACGCCGATCAGGGCGTGCTGCCCGCGGTGCGCTCGTACAAGCACTTCCTGGAGTGGGTCGGCAGGCAGGACCACGCCGCCTCGGTGGCGGTCTGGGCGGAGGCCTTGCGCGGCGTCGCCGAGCCGACGCTGCTGGCCAAGCCGGACGCCGGGCGCGAGATCACCGCGCTCTCCGGCGAGTACCTCTTCGAGCTGGACGAGGCTGCCACCGCGCGGCTCACCGGGCTGGCGGCCACGCTCGGCGTCACCCCGAACACCGTGCTGCAGGTGGCGTGGGCGGTGCTGGTCGGCCGGATGACCGGCCGCGAGGACGTGCTCTTCGGCACCACCGTCTCCGGCCGCCCCGCGCAGCTCACCGGCGTGGAGTCGATGGTCGGGCTGTTCATCAACACCGTTCCGGTGCGGGTGCGCTTCGACCCGGCCGAGCCGGTGCGCGCGCTGCTCGCCAGGACCCAGGGCGAGCAGGCCGACCTGCTCGACCACCACTACGTCGGGCTCGCCGACATCCAGGCCGCGGCCGGGATGAGCGGGCTCTTCGACACCCTGGTGGTGTTCGAGTCCTACCCGGTCGACGCCGAGGGCATCCAGGCCCAGGCCGCCGACATCGACGGCATGGCGGTCACCGGGCTGGCGGCCACCGACGCCACGCACTACCCGCTCACCCTGATCGCCCAGCTCGACGCGAAGCTCCGGATCCGGGCCGGCTACCTGCGCGA
Organism: Nocardia asteroides; assembly: GCF_021183625.1. NCBI lineage: Bacteria > Bacillati > Actinomycetota > Actinomycetes > Mycobacteriales > Nocardiaceae > Nocardia > Nocardia asteroides. Next base: position 3,148,544 of record NZ_CP089214.1, on the reverse strand, counting down.
CCTCTTCGACGAGGGCACCGTGCGCCGGATCGCCGACCGCCTGGTGCGGGTGCTGGAGACCATGACCGCCGAGCCGGATTCGGCCGTCGGCGACATCGCGCTGCTCGACGCCGCCGAGCGCACCGAGGTGACCACCGGCTGGAACGACACCGCCTTCGACGTCTCCACCGCGCTGGCCGCCCAGTACGGCGTGGAGCTCGCGCACACGCTGCCCGCGCTCTTCCAGGCGCAGCTCGCGGCCACCCCGGACGCGCCCGCGCTGGAGTTCGAGGGGACAGCCCTGTCCTACGACGAGTTCGCGGGCCGGGTCTTCCGGCTGGCCCGCTGGCTGGTCGAGCGCGGCGTCGGCCCGGAGTCCTTCGTGGCGCTCGGCATGCGGCGTTCGCTGGACCTGGTGGTCGGCATGTACGCCGTCACCGTCGCGGGCGGCGCCTACGTGCCGCTCGACCCGGACCACCCGGCCGAGCGCACCGAGTACATCCTTTCCACCGCCGACCCGGTCTGCGTGCTGACCTCCGGCGACGACCTGGAGATCGACACCGCCCAGGTGCGGATCGACCTGCTCGACCTGGACGGCCTTGACGACACCCCGCTCGGCGACATCGACCGCCGCGCCCCGCTGCGCCCGGGCAACACCGCGTACGTCATCTTCACCTCCGGCTCCACCGGCCGCCCCAAGGGCGTCGCGGTCTCGCACGCCGCGATCGTGAACCGCCTGGTCTGGATGCAGGCCGAGTACGGCCTCACCGCGGACGACACCGTGCTGCAGAAGACCCCCGCCACCTTCGACGTCTCGGTGTGGGAGTTCTTCTGGCCGCTGCAGATCGGCGCCCGGCTGGTGGTCGCGCGCCCGGACGGTCACCGCGACCCGCAGTACCTGGCCGAGATCATCGAGGCCCAGCGGGTCACCGTCACGCACTTCGTGCCGTCCATGCTCGCCGTCTTCGTGGCCGACGCCGCCGCGGCGGCCAGCACCTCGCTGCGGCTGGTCTTCGCCTCCGGCGAGGCGCTCGGCCCGAAGCCGGCGCACCGGCTGCGCGAGCTCACCGGCGCGGCGCTGCACAACCTCTACGGCCCGACCGAGGCCGCGGTCGACGTCACGTACCACGAGGTCGTCGACGCCGACACGGTCACCGTGCCGATCGGCGCCCCGGTCTTCAACACCCAGGTCTACGTGCTGGATTCCCGGCTGCGGCCGGTCCCGGTCGGCGTCGCGGGTGAGCTGTACCTGGCCGGCGACCAGCTGGCCCGCGGCTACGTCGCGCGGCCGGATCTGACCGCCGACCGCTTCGTGGCGAACCCGCTCGGGACCGACGGCGCCCGCATGTACCGCACCGGCGACCTGGTCGCCTGGACCCCGGACGGCGAGCTGGAGTACCTGGGCCGCACCGACTTCCAGGTGAAGCTGCGCGGCCTGCGGATCGAGCTCGGCGAGATCGAGCAGGCGCTGGCCGGGCTGGAGGAGATCGCGCAGGCGGTCGTCGTCGTCCGCGGCGACCAGCACACCGGCGACCAGCTGGTGGCCTACGTGATCCCGGCCGCCGAGCAGCGGATCGATGCCGAGGCGGTGCGCGAGGAGCTCGGCAGGCGGCTGCCCGCCTACATGGTCCCGGCGCTGTTCATCGCGCTGGACGAGTTCCCGCTGAACCCCTCCGGCAAGCTGGATCGCCGGGCGCTGCCCGCACCGGTCTTCGAGGCCGCGGTCTTCCGCGCCCCGACCACGCCGGTCGAGGAGATCGTCGCCGACGTCTTCGCCGACGTGCTCGGCGTTGCCCGGGTCGGGCTGGACGACGACTTCTTCGCGCTCGGCGGCAACTCGCTGAGCGCCACCCAGGTGGCGGCCAGGCTGGCCGCCGCGCTCGACACCGACCTCGGGGTCCGCGAGCTCTTCGAGGCCTCCACGGTGGCCGCGCTGGCCGCCCGCGCCGAGAGCAGGGCGGGCGCGGGTTCGCGCGCCGCGCTGGTGCCGCAGCCGCGGCCGGAGCGGGTGCCGCTCTCGCTGGCGCAGCAGCGCATGTGGTTCCTGAACCGCTTCGACCCGGCGTCCTCGGTCGATAACATCCCGGCCGCGGTCCGGCTCTCCGGGCTGCTCGACCGGCAGGCGCTGCAGATCGCCGTGGCCGACGTGCTGGCCAGGCACGAGTCGCTGCGCAGCTACTACCCGGAACTCGACGGCACCGGCTTCCAGAAGGTGGTCCCGACCGGGCAGGTCATCCCCGACCTCTCGCCCGCCGAGGTCACCGAGGCCGAGCTGCCGCGCCGGATCGCCGAGTTCGTCCGCACCGCCTTCGACGTCACCGTCGAGGTGCCGTTCCGGGCCAGGCTCTTCGAGGTCAGCCCCACCGAGCACGTGCTCGCGCTGGTGGTGCACCACATCTCCGCCGACGGCTTCTCCATGGGCCCGCTCACCCGCGACGTGATGACCGCCTACGGCGCCAGGGTCGACGGCGGCGAGCCCGCCTGGCGCCCGCTGGACGTGCAGTACGCCGACTTCGCGCTCTGGCAGCGCGCGGTGCTCGGTCGCGAGGACGACCCGGAATCGGTGATCGCCGCGCAGATCGGGTACTGGACCGAGGCGCTGCGCGGCCTCCCCGAGCAGCTCGACCTGCCCGCCGACCGCCCGCGCCCCGCGGTGGCGAGCGGCCGCGGCGCCACGCACGCCTTCGAGATCGACGCCGAGACCCACGGCAGGCTGGCCGAGCTGGCCCGCGGCCGCGGCGCGACGCTCTTCATGGTCACGCACGCCGCGCTGGCCGTGCTGCTCGCGCGGCTGGCCCGCGAGGAGGACATCGCCATCGGCACGCCGATCGCGGGCCGCGGCGAGCGCGCGCTCGACGACCTGATCGGCATGTTCGTCAACACCCTCGTGCTGCGCACGCCGGTGAACGCTGCCGCCTCCTTCACCGAGCTGCTCGCGAAGGTGCGCAGCACCGATATCGCCGCCTTCGGCCACGCCGACCTGCCCTTCGAGCGGCTGGTCGAGATTATCGACCCGGCCCGCTCGCAGGCGCGGCACCCGCTCTTCCAGGTCATGCTCTCGTTCCAGAACGTCGGGCAGAACAGCCTGGAGCTGCCCGGGCTCACCGTCAGTGGCGTGGACATGGCGCTCGACGTCGCCAAGTTCGACCTGCAGCTGGTGCTCACCGAGAAGGCCGCGCCGCTCTCCGGCATCACCGCCGAGCTGATCTACGCCACCGACCTCTTCGACCGGCGCACGATCGCCGCGTTCGGCCGCCGCTTCACCCGGCTGCTGAAGGCGCTCACCGCCGAGCCGGAGCGCCCGGTCGGCGATCTGCCGCTGATCGACGCCCGCGAGACCGAGCAGGTGCTGCGCACCTGGAACAACACCGAGTACCGGGTCGACCCGGACGCCACGCTGGTCTCGATGTTCACCGAGCAGGCGGCGGCCACTCCGGACGCTCCCGCGCTCACCTTCGATGGCGAGACGCTGAGCTACGCCGAGTTCGCCGCGCGGGTGCACCGGTTGGCCGGGTACCTGGCCGGCGCGGGCGTCGGCCCGGACACCCTGGTCGCGCTCGGCATGCGCCGCTCGCTCGACCTGGTGATCGGCATGTACGCGGTGCTCGCCGCGGGCGGCGGCTACGTGCCGCTCGACCCGGACCAGCCCGCCGAGCGGATCGGCCACGTGCTGGAGACGGCGCGGCCGGTGCTCACGCTGACCACCACCGGCGACGGGTTCGCCGCGGGCGACGCCGTCGCCATCGACGCGCTCGACCTCTCCGCCTACGCGCCGGAGCCGCTCACCGATACCGGGCTGCGCCCGGCGAACACCGCCTACGTCATCTTCACCTCCGGCTCCACCGGCCGTCCGAAGGGCGTCGCGGTCTCGCATGCCGCGATCGTGAACCGCCTGGTGTGGATGCAGGAGGAGTACGGGCTGGACCGCTTCGACGTGGTGCTGCAGAAGACGCCCGCCACCTTCGACGTGTCGGTGTGGGAGTTCTTCTGGCCGCTACAGACCGGCGCGCGGCTGGTGGTCGCGAAGCCGGACGGGCACCGCGACCCGCAGTACCTGGCCGAGGTCATCGCCGCCGAGCAGGTGACGACGGTGCACTTCGTGCCGTCCATGCTCGCCGTCTTCGTGGACGAGGCCGACCCGGCCGCCTACACCGGGCTGCGCAATGTCTTCGCCTCCGGCGAGGCGCTGCCCGCCGGGGTGGCGCAGCGGCTGCTGAGCGCCACCGGCGCCTGGCTGCACAACCTGTACGGACCGACCGAGGCCGCGGTCGACGTCAGCTACCACGAGGTCACCGAGGCCGATACGGTCACCGTGCCGATCGGCGCCCCGGTCTTCAACACCCAGCTCTACGTGCTGGATTCGCGGCTGCGGCCGGTGCCCGCCGGGGTGCCGGGCGAGCTGTACCTGGCAGGCGCGCAGCTGGCCCGCGGCTACGTCGCGCGGCCGGATCTGACCGCCGACCGCTTCGTGGCCGACCCGTTCGGCCCGCGCGGCGCCCGCATGTACCGCACCGGCGACCTCGTGGTCTGGAGCGACCGCGGCGAGCTGGAGTACCTGGGCCGCACCGACTTCCAGGTGAAGCTGCGCGGCCTGCGGATCGAGCTCGGCGAGATCGAGACCGCGCTGGCCGGGCACCCGGCGGTGGCGCAGGCCGTCGCGGTGGTGCGCTCCGACGACCGGCTCGGCGACCGCCTGGTCGGCTACGTCGTGCCCGGCTCCGCCCCGGTCGGCGTCGCGGCGCTGCGCGAGCACGTCGCGGCGCAGCTGCCCTCGTACATGGTCCCGGCGGCGCTGGTGGTGCTGGACGAGCTGCCGCTGAACCCGAACGGCAAGCTGGACCGGCGCGCGCTGCCGGAGCCCGAATTCGAAGCAGTGGTCTTCCGTGCGCCCGCGACGCCGGTGCAGGAGCTGGTGGCCGACACCTTCGCCCGCGTGCTCGGCATCGAGGTCGACGGCGACCGGCCGATCGGCCAGGACGACGACTTCTTCGACCTCGGTGGCAACTCGCTGATCGCGACCCAGGTGGTGGCCCGGCTCGGCGCCGCGCTCAACACCAGGGTCCAGGTGCGCACGCTCTTCGAGGCGCCGACCGTCGCCGCGCTCGCGGCCAGGGTCGAGACCGGTGCCGGCAGCGGCCGCGGCCGGGAGCTGGTGGCGGGCGCGCGTCCGGCGACGATCCCGCTCTCGCTGGCCCAGCAGCGCATGTGGTTCCTGAACCGCTTCGACAGCGCCACCGCGGTGAACAACATCCCGATGGCGGTCCGGCTCACCGGCACGCTCGACGCCGACGCGCTGCGCCGCGCGGTCGCCGACGTGATCGAGCGGCACGAGGTGCTGCGCACGGTCTACCCGGAGACCGCGGACGGCCACGGCGTGCAGGTGGTGCTGCCCGCGAGCCAGGTCGGCATCGACCTCACCCCGATCAGCGTCACCGAGACCGAGCTCGAGGAGCGGATCAGCGAACTGGTGCTGACCGGCTTCGACGTCACCACCGCGGTGCCGGTGCGCGCCGCGCTGCTGCGCATCGCCGGCTCGATGGACGGCTCGCAGCCGGAGAACCACGTGCTCGTCTTCGTGGTGCACCACATCTCCGGCGACGGCTGGTCGGTGCAGCCGCTGGCCAAGGACGTGATGATCGCCTACGCCGCGCGCTCGCGTGGCGAGGCGCCCGGCTGGGCGCCGCTGCCGGTGCAGTACGCCGACTACGCGCTCTGGCAGCGCGAGACGCTCGGCTCCGAGGACGAGCCGGACTCGCTCATCGCCCAGCAGGTGCGGTACTGGTCGGCGAACCTGGCCGGGCTGCCGGACCAGCTCGACCTGCCCGCCGACCGCTCCCGCCCCGCGGTGGCCTCCAACCGCGGTGGCGTGCACGCCTTCTGGCTCGACGCCGACCTGGTGCACGGGCTGAACTCGATGGCCCGCGCGCACGGCGCCAGCCTCTTCATGGTGGTGCACGCCGCGCTGGCCGCGCTGCTGGCCCGGCTCTCGAACAGCGACGACATCGCCGTCGGCACCGCGGTCGCCGGCCGCGGCGAGGCCGCGCTGGACGACGCCATCGGCATGTTCGTGAACACCCTCGTCCTGCGCAGCGCGGTCGACCCGGCCGAGCCCTTCGCCGAGCTGCTGACCAGGACCAGGGAGACCGACCTGGCCGCCTTCGGCCACGCCGACCTGCCCTTCGAGCGGCTGGTGGAGATCCTGAACCCGGCCCGCTCGCAGGCGCGGCACCCGCTGTTCCAGGTCATGCTCTCCTTCCAGAACACCGGCGACGCCTCCTTCGCGCTGCCAGGGCTCGAGGTCGCCGGGGTGCCGCTGGACGTGGTGACCGCCAAGTTCGACCTGCACCTCAACCTGACCAGCGCCGGCGAGCACGAGGGCATGGCGGCCGAATTCGCCTACGCCACCGATCTCTTCGACCCGGCCACCGTCAACGGCTTCGCGCTGCGGCTGGTCCGGCTGCTGACCGCGGCCGTCGCCGCGCCGGCCACCCCGGTCGGCGAGATCGAGCTGCTCGACGCCGCCGAGCGCACCCGGGTGCTGGAGACCTGGAACGCCACCGCGCACCCGGTCGACGCCGCCGCCACCCTGGTCTCGCTGTTCGAGGCGCGGGCCGCCCTGACCCCGGACGCCCCCGCGCTCACCTTCGAGGGCGAGACGCTGAGCTACGCCGAGTTCGCCGACCGGGTGCACCGGCTGGCCAGGCACCTCATCGACCTCGGGGTCGGGCCGGACACGCTCGTCGCGCTCGGCATGCGCCGCTCCTTCGAGCTGGTGATCGGCATGTACGCGGTGAGCGCGGCGGGCGGCGCCTACGTGCCGCTCGACCCGGACCACCCGGCCGAGCGCGTCGCCTACGTGCTGGAGACCGCGCGCCCGGTCGCGGTGCTCACCACCGAGCGGGACGGCTTCGCGGCCGCCGGTTACCGGACCGTCGCGATCGACGGCCTCGACCTCGCCGAGCTCTCCGGCGCGCCGATCGCCGACGCGGAGCGGCGGGCGCCGCTGCGGCCGTCGAACACCGCGTACGTCATCTTCACCTCCGGCTCCACCGGCCGCCCCAAGGGCGTCGCGGTCACGCACGCCGCGATCGTCAACCGGCTGGTCTGGATGCAGGCCGAGTACGGGCTGGACGAGACCGACACCGTGCTGCAGAAGACCCCGGCCACCTTCGACGTCTCGGTGTGGGAGTTCTTCTGGCCGCTGCAGCTCGGCGCCCGGCTGGTGGTCGCGCGGCCGGACGGCCACCGCGACCCCGGCTACCTGGTGCGGATCATCACCGAGCAGCGGGTCACGGTCGCGCACTTCGTTCCGTCGATGATGTCGGTCTTCGTGGCCGAGGAGCGGGCCGACGAGTGCACCTCGCTGCGCGCGGTCTTCGCCTCCGGCGAGGCGCTGCCCGCGGCGACCGCGCAGCGGCTCGTCGAGCTGACCGGCGCTCGGCTGCACAACCTGTACGGCCCCACCGAGGCCGCGGTCGACGTGACCTTCCACGAGGTCACCGAAGCCGACACGGTCACCGTGCCGATCGGCGCGCCGGTCTTCAACACCCAGGTCTACGTGCTGGATTCGCGGCTGCGGCCGGTTCCGGCCGGGGTCCCGGGTGAGCTGTACCTGGCCGGCACCCAGCTGGCGCGCGGCTACGTCGCGCGGCCGGAGCTGACCGCGGACCGCTTCGTGGCGAGCCCGTACGGCGAGCCGGGCGCGCGCATGTACCGCACCGGCGACCTGGTCACCTGGCGGGCCAACGGTGAGCTGGAGTACCTGGGCCGCACCGACTTCCAGGTGAAGCTGCGCGGGCTGCGGATCGAGCTGGGCGAGATCGAGTCGGCGCTCACCGCGCTGCCGAGCATCGCGCAGTCGGTGGTCCTGGTCCGCTCGGACGACCGCCTCGGCGACCAGCTGGTCGCCTACGTGATCCCCGCCGCGGGCGCGACCGTCGACATCGAGGCGGTGCGCGCCGAACTCGGCGGCGAGCTGCCCGGCTACATGGTGCCGAACGCGTTCGTGTTGCTCGACGCCTTCCCGCTGAATCCGTCCGGCAAGCTGGACCGTAGGGCGCTGCCCGCGCCGGTCTTCGAGGCCAAGGTGTTCCGGGCGCCGTCCACCCCGATCGAGGAGATCGTCGCCAACACCTTCGCCGACGTGCTCGGCGTCGGCCGGGTCGGCGTGGACGACGACTTCTTCGAGCTCGGCGGCAACTCGCTGCTCGCCACCCAGGTGACCGCGCGGATCGGCGCGGCGCTCGACACCCAGCTCGCGGTGCGCGACCTGTTCGAGGCGTCCACGGTGTCCGCGCTCGCGACCAGGGTCGAGCGCGCGGCCGGCTCCGGCCGGACCCGCCCGGTGCTGGTGGCGGGGGAGCGGCCGGAGCAGATCCCGCTCTCCCCGGCGCAGGCCAGGTACTGGTTCCTGAACCAGTTCGACACCACCACCTCGGCCGTGGACAACATCCCGCTCGCGGTACGGCTCTCCGGCGCGCTCGACGTGCGCGCGCTGGAGCAGGCCATCGGCGACGTCTTCGCCAGGCACGAGGTGCTGCGCACCACGTACCCGAGCGCCGACGACGGGCCGCGGCAGGTGATCCTGCCCGCCGGGCGCACCGCGCCGACGCTGGCGATCACCGACGTCACCGAGGCGGAGCTGGTGCCGACGGTGATCCGGTTCGCCATGACCACCTTCGACGTCACCGTCGAGGTGCCGCTGAAGGTGGCGCTCTTCCGGATCACCGGAACCGGCACTACCGCCGATCACGGCGCCGTCGCCGACGGCAACCGCTCCGCGGACCTCGTCGGCGCCGAACTCGCCGCCGGCGCGGCGGCCTCCGGCGTGCCGGAGCACGTCGTCGCCTTCGTGGTGCACCACGTGGCCGCGGACGGCGCGTCGATGGGCCCGCTGGCCCGCGACCTCATGGCCGCTTACATCGCGCGGGTCGGCGGCGAGGCGCCGTCCTGGACCCCGCTCCCGGTGCAGTACGCCGACTACGCGCTGTGGCAGCGCGAGGTGCTCGGCGCCGAGGACGACCCGGAGTCGCCCGCGGCCCGCCAGGTCGCCTACTGGAAGGCCGCGCTGGACGGGCTCCCCGACCAGCTCGAGCTGCCCGCCGACCGCCCGCGGCCGCCCGCGCAGTCCTTCCACGGCAAGGCGATCCGCTTCGAGATCGCCCCCGAGCGGCACCAGGCGCTGGCCGAGCTGGCGCGCGCCAACCAGTCGTCGCTGTTCATGGTCGTGCACGCCGCGCTCGCGGTGCTGCTCGCCCGGCTCTCCGGCACCGACGACATCGCGGTCGGCACCCCGATCGCCGGTCGCGGCGAGCGCGAACTCGACGACCTGATCGGCATGTTCGTCAACACCCTCGTCTTCCGCACCAGGGTGCGGCCGGACGCGGGCTTCACCGACCTGCTCGCCGAGGTACGCGAGCGCGACCTCGAGGCCTTCGCCAACGCCGACGTCCCGTTCGAGCGGCTGGTCGAGGTGCTCAACCCGGAGCGCTCCACCGCCCGCAACCCGCTCTTCCAGATCGGGCTGTCGTTCCAGAACCTGGCCGAGACCACCATCACCCTGCCCGGGCTGACGGTGAGCGCGGTCGACTTCGACTCCCAGCTGGCCAAGACCGACCTGCACGTCACGCTCTACGACCGGTACGCCGAGGACGGCACCCCCGCCGAGATCGTCACCGAATTCGGCTACGCCACCGACCTCTTCGACGAGGCAACGGTGCAGGGCTTCGCCGACCGGTTCCTCCGGGTGCTGGACGCGGTCGTCGCCGACCCGGCCGTCGCCGTCGGCGCGATCGAGCTGCTCGCCGCCGACGAGAGCGAGCGCATCCTCGACACCTGGAACGCCACCGCGCACCCGGTCGACACCGGGGCCACGCTGGTCTCGCTGCTCGACGCGACCGTCGCGGCGCAGCCCGAGAACACCGCCCTGATCAGCCCCGACGGTGAGCTGAGCTACGCCGCGCTCGGCGTCCGGGTGAACCGCCTCGCCCGCTACCTGATCGAGCGCGGGGTCGGCCCGGAGGATCGGGTGGCGCTCGCCATCCGGCGCTCCGCCGACCTGGTGATCGCCATGTACGCGGTCGCCGTGGCGGGCGCGGCCTACGTGCCGGTCGACCCGGACCAGCCCGCCGAGCGGGTCGAGTACATCCTCGGCACCGCCGCCCCGACCTGCGTGCTCACCACGGCCGGGGACGCCTTCGCGACCACCGCGGCCGAGGTGGTCGTGCTGGACGAGCTGGATCTGGCCGGGCTGGACGGCGCACCGGTGCGCCCGGCCGAGCGCCGCGCGGTGCTCACCCCCGCGAACACCGCGTACGTCATCTTCACCTCCGGCTCCACCGGCCAGCCCAAGGGCGTCGCGGTGCCGCACGTCGCCATCGCCAACCAGCTGCAGTGGAAGACCGCCGAGTACGGCCTCGGCGCCGACGACGCGGTGCTGCTCAAGACCGCGGCCACCTTCGACCTCTCGGTCTGGGAGTTCTGGTCCGCCGCGGCCGCAGGCGGCACGCTGGTGATCGCCGCCGCCGACGGCCACCGCGACCCGGCCTACCTGCGCACGCTCATGGCCGAGACCGGGGTGACCACGCTGCACGTGGTGCCATCCATGCTGGACGCGCTGCTCACCGAGGGCGACGGCACGCTGCCCGGCTCGCTGCGCCGGGTGCTCGCCATCGGCGAGGCGCTGCCCGCGGCGACCGCGCAGAAGTTCCGGCGCGGCAACGCCGCCGGGCTGTTCAACCTGTACGGCCCCACCGAGGCCGCGGTGTCGATCACCGCGCACGAGGTCACGGCGGGCGACGTCGTCTCGGTGCCGATCGGCGTGCCGGAGTGGAACTCCCGGGTCTACGTGCTGGATGCGCGGCTGCGGCCGGTTCCGGTCGGGGTCTCCGGCGAGCTCTACCTGGCCGGTGCGCAGCTGGCCCGCGGCTACTTCGCGCGGCCTGAGCTGACCGCCGACCGCTTCGTGGCCAGCCCCTTCGAGCCGGGCGCGCGGATGTACCGCACCGGCGACCTGGTGGCCTGGAACGCCGGCGGCGAACTGGAGTACCGGGGCCGCACCGACTTCCAGGTGAAGATCCGCGGCTTCCGCATCGAGCTCGGCGAGATCGAGGCCGCGCTGCTCAGGCAGCCCGGGATCGCCGCCGCCGCGGTGCTGGCCAGGACCGATCCCGGGCTCGGCGACCGGCTGGTGGCCTACGTGGTGCCCGCCGCCGAGCTCGACAAGCGCGCGCTGGCGCACGCGCTCGCCGGCGAGCTGCCCTCGTACATGGTGCCGAGCGCCTTCGTCGAGCTGGCGGCGCTGCCGCTGAACGCCAACGGCAAGCTGGACCGCAACGCGCTGCCCGATCCGGAGTTCGAGAAGGCCGTCTTCCGCGCGCCATCCACCCCGGCCGAGAAGCTGGTGGCGCGGGTCTTCGCCGACGTCCTCGGGGCCGAGCAGATCGGCGCCGACGACGACTTCTTCGCGCTCGGCGGCAACAGCATCCTCTCCATCCAGCTGGTCTCCAGGGCCAAGACGCTCGGCGCGGTCTTCTCCGTGCGCGACGTCTTCGACCAGCGCAGCGTGGCCGGGCTTGCCGCGGTCGCCGGAGCGGTGACCGGGCGGCAGCGGCTGGCCGAGCTCTCCGGCGGCGGTGTCGGCGAGGTCGCGCTGCCGCAGGCGCTGCTCGACCTGGACGGCGCCGACGCGGTCGCGCTGCGGCTGCCGACCGGCACCGGCGAGCAGGAGCTGCGGGCGGCGCTCGCGGCCGTGCTCGACCGGCACGAGGCGCTGCGGCTGCGGCGCACCGAGGCGGTGCTGGAGCTGCGCGAACGTGGCGCGGTCGCCGTCGCCGATGTGCTGCGGAACGAGTGGGTCACCGCGACCGAGCCGGATTCCGCCGTGGCCGACGCGTCGTCGAACGCGGCGGCCGAGCTGGACGCCGCGCTGGCCCGCGCACTGGCGACCGAGGCGGCGGCGCTCGACCCGGCCGCGGGGAAGGTGTTCCGCGCGGTGCGGTTCGCGGTCGACGGCGGCGCGGATGTGCTGCTGCTGGTCGCGCACCGGCTCGCGGTCGACCCCGCCTCCTGGCGGATCATCACCGGCGACCTGGGCCGGGCGCTGGCGCAGGCCACCGCGGGCGAGACCGTCGAGCTGCCCGCGGCGGGCACCTCGCTGCGCCGCTGGCTGCACGAGGTCGCGCAGGATCGGGAGACCGTCGCGGAACCGGCCGAGGTGGACGCCTTCGGCGCGGCGGACGCACCCGTGCGGCACGTGCGGACCGTGCTCCCCGCGGCCGAGAGCGACGCGGTGCTGCGCGTGGTCCCCGGCCTCTACCACGGGGTCGCCACCGACGCGCTGCTCACCGCGCTGGCGCTGGCCACCGCGCGCTGGACCGGGAACGCCGCCGCCACCGTGCGGTACGTGAACGACCTGCGCCCGGTCGCGGCCGAGCGCGGTGCCGAGCTCACCCGCACGGTCGGTGACTTCACCGTCACGCATCCGCTGCGGCTCGACCTCGGTGCGGCCGGGATCGGCGCGGGTGCGGCGCTCAAGCTCGTCAAGGAGCAGGTGCTCGCGGTGCCGGAGCGCGGTTATCCGTCGCTCTTCGCGGCCGGGGAGCCGGGCGGAATCACCTTCCGCTTCGCGGGTGCCCCGGTCGAGGGCTTCGACGAATATCTGCTGCCCGCGGCGGTCTCCGCGGGTGTCGGGGCGCCGACCGCAGGCACCTCGGGCAGCGGCTCGCGGGCCGTCGCCACCGCCGCGGGCGAGGTTCCGGCCGCCGCCGGGGTCGAGGTTCTGGCCTCCGTCACCGCCGGTGGCGAGCTGGTCACCGACTTCACCGGCCCGGCCGAGCGGCTGGCCGAGCTGGCCGAGTTCTGGACGGCCGCGCTCACCGGCCTCGCCGAGCACGCGGCGACCCCTGGCGCGGGCGGCTTCACCCCGTCCGACATGCCGCTGGTCCGGGTGCGCCAGGGCGACCTGGAGGAGTGGGAGCGCGGCTACCCCGGCCTCGCCGAGGTCTGGCCGCTCACCCCGCTGCAGTCCGGGCTGCTCTTCCACGCCCTGATGACCACAACGGGCACCGACATCTACGTCATGCAGGCCACGGTCGACCTGCTCGGCACGGTGGACGCGGACCGGCTGCACACCGCGGCCAAGGGCATCCTGGACCGCTACCCGAACCTGCGGGCCGGCTTCGTCACCGACTCCGACGGCCAGGCCGTCCAGGTGGTGCCGGAGCGCGCCGAGGTACCGTGGCGCGAGGTCGACCTGACCGACCGCGACGATCCCGCCGCCGCGCTGCGTGAACTGCTCGCGGCCGACCAGGCCACCCGGTTCGACATGGCGGCCCCGCCGCTGGTCCGGTTCACCCTGTACCGCACCGCCGCCGAGCAGTACCACCTCTCGATCACCACGCACCACGTGCTGATCGACGGCTGGTCCATGCCGCTGCTCATGCAGGACCTGCTCGTGCTCTACGCGGTGCACGGCAACCGCTCCCAGCTGCCCGCCGTGACCCCGTACCGGGACTTCCTCGGCTGGCTCGGCGAGCGCGACCTGAACGCCTCGCTGCGCACCTGGGCGGAGGCGCTGGACGGCGCCGCCGAGCCGACCGAGCTGGCCTCGGCCGCCCGCGGCCCCGAGCGGTACGAGACCGGCAAGCTGATCACCTCGATCGACCAGGAGCGGGCCCGCAGGCTCACCAAGCACTGCGCCGACCTCGGCGTCACGGTGAACACGCTGGTCCAGGCGGCGTGGGGGATCCTGCTCGGGCGGCTCACCGGCCGCACCGACGTGGTGTTCGGCGCCACCGTCTCCGGCCGCCCCGCCGAGCTGCCAGGCGTCGAGTCCATGGTCGGGCTCTTCATCAACACGCTGCCGGTGCGGGTGCGGATCGACGACCACGGCCCGATCGCCGACCAGCTGGTGCGGTTGCAGCGCGAGCAGGCCGACCTGCTCGACCACCACTACGTCGGGCTCGCCGAGATCCAGCGGAGCGCGGGCGCCGGCTCGCTCTTCGACACCCTGCTTGTCTTCGAGTCGTACCCGATCGACCGGGAGGCGATCGCCGCCGCCAGCTCCATCGACGGCATGTCGGTGAACGGCGTCGGCGTGCTCAGCAACACGCACTACCCGATGACGCTGCAGGTCACCGCCGAGTCGACCATCGAGTTCGTCTTCGAGTACCTCACCAGCCGCTTCACCGACGACGAGGTGCGCACCCTCGCCGCGCGGCTCATGCGGGTGCTGGAGGGGCTGCTCGGCGACCCGGACGGCCTCGTCGGCGACATCGACATCCTGGACGCCGAGGAGCGCAGCAGGCTGCTCACCGAATCCGGGGTCGCGGCCGCCGCGCCCGAGCCGGTGAACCGGGTCGGCGCGCGGACCGTGTCGAAGGTGCTCGGCGAGGTGGTCGAGGCCGATCCGGAGGCGCCCGCGCTGCTCGCCGGCGAGGACGAGCTGCCGTACCACGTGCTCGACCGCCGCTCCTCGCAGCTGGCCCGGGTGCTGATCGGCCGCGGGATCGGCCCGGACGACGTGGTCGCCGTCGCGCTACCGCGCTCGGTCGGCTCGATCGTCGCGATCTGGGCGGTGCAGAAGGCGGGAGCCGCCGCGCTGCTCGACGCCACCTCCGGCGCGCGCTACGGAATCGGCTCCGGAGCAGGCGATCTCGAGTGGATCGACCCGGCCGACGACGCGGTCCGCTCGGCCGTCGCCGATGCGCCCGCGCACCCGGTCTCCTACGCCGACCGGGTCCGCCCGCTCGGCGAGGAGAGCCCGGCGTTCGTCCTCGCCGACGGCACGGTCTTCAGCCAGGTGGCGGCGCTCGATCTCGCGCTCCGGGCGCGCGACGAGCACGGCGTCGACTACGAGTCGACGACCTACACCACCGCCACCGGCGGGCTGGTCGCGGTCGTCGAGTTCCTCGCCGCCGCCACGGCGGGTGCCCTCTCGGTGCTGCCCACCGGCGCGGTCGGGGACGATCTCGCCGACGGTGAGGTGTCGCACTGGTTCGTCGCGCCGGGGGCGGATACGTCCGCCGCGGGCGACGGGGTCACGATCGTCACGGTGGAGTGATCCGCCTGCGGCCCCGTCTCGCACGGGGCCGCAGGGCCCGCACGCCCGGATCGCGGATCGCGGCCCGGATCTCTCTTCGCTCTCGCGCGCGGCAGCGGCGTGTGCCCCCCGGCGGCCTCGGGCGGGGCCGCCACACAGCGACTAAGCCTTCGCGTCGGCCGCGGATGCGCTCACCGGCACCCTGCGCGGCCGATCCGACCCCGGCCACACGTAGGGCAGGTCCTCCGGCACCTCTGGAAAGTGCACCCGGTAGAACTCCGGATCCTTGTGCACCAGCGCCGCCTGATGACTCCGATGAAACGCCGCATCCCCGAGCCACGGCGGCAACTCGCCCGCCACCGCCAGCTCCCCCTGCGTCCGCGGCACAGCAATCCCGGTCCCCGCCGCCAGATCTCGCACCATCGTCGCCGCACAACTGTCCGCGTGCCCCAGCTCCACCCACGCCGCGCACACCTCCAGCCCGTACCGGACCAGCGCCTCCTCGTACCCCGCCCACATCGCCGCCGCCGGATGATGCCGCCACCCGTAGCCGGGCACCGTCAGCGCCCGCACCACCTGAATCCCCTCCACCCGCTGCTTCCCCAGCCGCTTCAGATCCAGCACGCGGGCGGTCGCGGTGAAGTCGGCGTAGGGCAGAAAGGTCTGCACCACCAGCACCTACCCGTTCTCCGCACGCTCACTCGCGCCATGACAACGACGGTGAGTCAGCTCGCCGCGAGCCGCTGGCCCGCCAGCTGATTGAGCGAGACGTTCATCTCGGCCGCTTCGCGCACCAGCCGCGCGTGCAGTTCGGCCGAGACGCGGACCATGAACTTCCCGCTGTACTTCCGCTCCGCCAGCGGGTGCGGCACCGGTTCACCGTTCGAAGCGAGGTCCGCCACGGTGTCCAGCACCAGGTCGCGGATGCCGGCGAGCGCCTCCTCCTGAGTGGCGGCGAGCCATGAGAGCGAGGGCAGCTCCGCGCACAGGCCGACGAACTCAGCGTCGTCGGCGGACCACAGCACGCGGTAGGCGTAGTGGGTGTGGTCGGGCAGGTCAGCCATGTCAGTCACCGTCTTCCGATCCCAGCCGCAGCAGTTGGTCGATCGCCGCGACAGCTTGTTTCACCTGGTAGACCTTGGCGCCACCATCCGGGCCCCGCTGGATATCGACGCGCGGATCGCCCGGCCACGGCATCCGGAACACCGCATGACTGGTTCCCTTCCGCCGCGGCGCCCCGAAGTACGCGCAGCACACGAGATAGAGCTCCGAATAGCTGATGTTGGTGGGTGATTCACGCATTCTCGCGAGAACCTTCTCGGCCTTGGCAATGCGTCGATAGTATCACCGGCGATACTGGTAGATGGAAACCTATTTGCTTCCGGGCCCAGGGGGCCTGATCCCGTGATGCCGCAGCGCAACATCAGGATGCGCACGTGTCCGCGACTTCCAAGCGTTCGCCCCATACGTATCGAAGATCGGATTCGCCGGATCGGCCTCCACCCCGCGGGAGCGCGCGGCGAGTTCAGGTGGCAGCGTGATCACCGGAATCCGCGCGTCGAGCACCGGGTTCAGGAAGTACGGGATGGAGATGCGGTCGGTGCCGGGGGCGGGGGCGAGCGCGCGGTGGCGGGTGGCGCGCAGGTATCCGCCGGTGGCGACTTCGAGCAGTTCGCCGATATTGACGATGAAGGCGCCGGGGAGCGGGTCGGCGTCGATCCAGCTCCCGTCCTCGCCCTCGACCTGCAAACCGCGCGAACCGGGCTCGACCAGCAGGAGCGTCAGGACGCCGGAGTCCTTGTGCGCCCCGACACCCTGCGGATTTTCCGCGCTGCCCGGGTAGCGCACCACCTTGATCAGGGTAGCCGGATCGCGGGCGAACGCGGCGTCGAAGTGCGATGCGGCGGCGCCGAGCGACACCGACCAGTGCCGCAGCAACCGCAGCCCGACCGCGGAGAGCAGCGCATCCCACCGCTCGAACGCGGGCCGGAAGGCGGGCAGCGCGGACGGCCACAGGTTCGGCCCCTGCAACCGCAGGTACCCGTCGACGCCGGGAATCACCGGCCGCTCGGGGCCGATATCGACCTGCTCCCGCCAGTCCACGGAGCCGTTGGTGAGCTCACCTCCGAGCCGCGAATACCCGCGGAACTGCGGGCTCTCCAACTGGCTGATCTCGGCCTTCGCCGCAGCGGGCAGCGCGAAGAACTCGCGGGCAAGCGCGAGGATCCCGCTGATCTCGGCCTCCGGCACCCCGTGCCCGACCAGGTAGAAGAACCCCGCCGAATGCGCGGCCTCGCGCAGGGCGGGGCGCAGCGTGGCCGGGTCGGCGGCGAGATCCAGCACGGGCAGCATCACTCCACCGTGCCGCCTGCCCGCGCCCCCGGCCAACCCCTCGGCTCGGCTCGAGCCAAATCAGGCCGGGCTGAGCAGCACGACCGGAATCCGCCGCTGCGTCCAGGACTGGTACGTGTCGAAATCCGCATACGCCTCGACCAGCCGCGGCCACAGCCGCTCCCGCTCGGCATCGTCGGCCTCGCGCGCGACGACGGCCCTGTGCTCACCGCCGATCTGCACGTGCGCCTGCGGGTGCGCGAGCAGGTTCAGGTACCACTGCGGGTGGTCCGCCTTCCCGCCCTGCGACCCGACCACCACGATGTCGGCGCCGTCGGTGATGTAGAGCAGCGGCGCGGTGAACGTCTTGCCCGACTTCCGCCCGGTGTGCTCGAGCAGCAGCGTCGGCACCGGCTTGCGGAAGCCGGCCCCGACCCGCCAGCTGCCGCCGACCTTGCCGTTGGTGCGGCGGTAGATCCAGGTATTGGCCCGCGATCCGTACTTCATGATCGTCCCGACCAGGGCGGAGTCGAGCAGGCGGGGCTTGTCCATGGACGTCCTTTTCAGCGCAGGATGAGCTTGGCGGAGCGCTCGATGCGCTCGGCGATCTCGGAATACGATTCGTACCCCATTCCGGCGCGCACCAGGGCACCGGCATAGAGCAGCTCCAGCGATTCCACGATCCCGGTGTCCGCGTTCGGGGCGAGCGCGCCGGTGAGCCGGTTGCGGATCTCGACGCCGATGCGGAGCCGCAGGTGCTGCACGTCCGGGTCGCGCCCGAGCAGCGCGCTGGTGACCGCGCCGGAGAATTCCGGCTCGTCCGCGACCAGCAGGGCGATATTGCGGAGTTCGGCGAGCACCCGCACCACGGGGTCGGCGTCGTCGCTCACCGGCGAGGGCGAACTGCGCAGGCGGCGCCAGAATATCTCGGCGACCAGGTGCTCCTTGGAGGAGAAATAGGTGTAGGCGGTGGCCGTCCCGACCCCCGCGCCTGCCGCTACCATACGGATGGTCATCCCGGCGAAACCCTCGCGCGCGAGTACCGTCATGGCCGATGTCGTGAGCTTCTCGACCGTTTCGGCTTGCTTCCCGGTGAGGCGCCTGCGGGTCGCTTCGAGGATCTTGGAATCGCCATCGGACATGTGTCTGGATGATACTCTGAACACCGGGTGGGATCAACTCGCCCGAGTGGCGTCACCGCAGGTCAACGAGTGGAGAGACAGGTCACAATGGCACCGGTCAACACCCTGGGAGTAGCAACGACCGAGGAGTTGTTCGCTTTCGCGGAGAAGGTTCCCGGCTTTCTTCCGGAACACGAGGGGCGCGCGCTCTTCGACGCCGCGAAACAATTCGCCGCGGGTGCCGTGATGGTGGAGATCGGAACCTATTGCGGGAAATCCGCAATTCTGCTCGGTGCCGCCGCCCGGGAAATCGACGCGGTGCTGTACACCATCGATCACCACCAGGGTTCGGAAGAGCACCAGCCCGGCTGGGAATACCACGACAGCTCCCTGGTCGATCCCGAGACCGGCCGTTTCGACACGTTGCCGACTTTCCGCCGGGCCGTGGTCAAGGCCGGGCTCACCGACCGCGTGCTCGCGATCGTCGGCGATTCGCCCACCGTCGCCGCCACCTGGCGCACCCCCATCGCCTTCCTCTTCATCGACGGCGGGCACTCCAGCGAGGCGGCGCACCGCGACTACGACGGCTGGGCGCCGTGGGTCGCCGATGGCGGGGTGCTGGCGATCCACGACGTCTTCCCCGACCCGGCCGACGGCGGGCGCCCGCCGTACGAGATCTACTGCCGGGCGCTGGAGAGCGGAGAGTTCCGCGAGATCGGGCACACCGGCTCGCTGCGGGTCCTGCAGCGGGTGGCGCCGACCGGGTGAGATGGGTTCGTGCCCCATGGGGATTTCCGGGGTCACGGCTAAGCTCTGGTCCTCATGGCGCCCGATGAGCTCGCGGACCTACTCGATCGGCTCATCGCCGGACGTGAGAGCGAAGTTGTCGAATTCAAGACCGCTCGCGATCAGTTCGACACGAACAAGACCGGCAAGTACGTCTCTGCGCTGAGCAATGAAGCGAATCTGCGTGGCGTCGATGCGGGATGGTTGGTGTTCGGAGTCGCCGACGACGGTCAGATCGTCGGCACGCGCCACTTGTCCTCCCTGGGGCAGCAGCAGGCATTGAAGCGGGAGATTCAGCAGTCGACCGGGCACCGCCTCAGCTTGCGGCAGATACATCAGCTCGATCGCGACGGCCGCATGGTGGTCCTGCTCGAGATCCCGGCAGCGCCCCGCAGCATCCCGATTCCTTGGAAGGGGCACTGCTGGGCACGAGCCGGCGAGAGCCTCGAACCTCTCTCCGACACCAAGCTCGATGCGATCCGCGCACAGTCGGCCGAGACGGACTGGACTGCTGGTGTTGTCCCGGAGGCAACGCTCGGCGATCTCGATCCGGTAGCCCTCGCCCGCGCTCGACAGGGATTCGCGGAACGGCGGGATGCTCGCATCCCGGCGCGTGAGGTCGAATCGTGGGATGACACGACCTTCCTGGACCGCGCAAAGTTGACTCGGAACGGCCGTATCACCCGTGCATGCCTGCTCCTCCTCGGCGCTGATCGTGCTCGCCATCTGCTGAGCCCCCATCCCGCGCAACTCACCTGGAGTCTCGTTGGTCCGGAGCAGGCATACGAGCATTTTCATCTGCCTTTCTTGCTCACCGCGACGGCTCTGTCCAAGCGGATTCGGAATGTGCAGATCAGATTGCTTCCCCCGGACGAGTTGATCTACCGCGAGATCAGCAAGTATGACGAGCGCAGTATTCTCGAAGCCTTCTACAACTGCATCGCTCACCAGGACTACCGCCGAAACTCTCGGATCATTGTCGTCGAACGCGTCGATCGGCTCGAATTCATCAGCGTCGGAGAGTTTTTCGACGGCGCACCCGACGAGTACGTCCTGCACGGCAGGATGCCTCGCAGCTACCGCAACCCTTTTCTGGTAGAGGCGATGACCCAGCTGAACCTCATAGATCAGATGGGCTACGGCATCCACCGCATGGTGCAGGATCAGGTCCGCCGCTTTCTGCCCTTGCCGGACTATGACCTGGCCGACCCCGGTGAGGTGAAATTGTCGATCCCCGGGGCGGTCATCGACGAGGGATACTCACGACTGCTCATGGTTCGTACCGATCTGCGTCTGGACGACATTCTGGCTCTCGATCGTGTGCAGAAGAATCTGCCGATTCCTGACGAAGCGGCCAAACGCCTCCGAAAGCAGAAGCTGATCGAAGGGCGCCGACCGCACCTGCACGTGAGTGCGGCCGTAGCCACAGCGACCGACGCCAAAGCCGACTACATCCGAACCCGGGCTTTGGACAACGAACACTACGAAAGGCTGCTCACCGAGTATCTGGCGCAGTTCGGGGAGGCCACCAGGACCGAGATCGACGCATTTCTCCTCGGCAAGTTCAGCGACGCGCTCGATCCGGAGGAGAAGTACCGGAAGGTGAGCACGCTGCTGACCCGGCTGCGACGAGCGGGGCGCATCGAGAACGCCGGTTCTCGGCGGGATTCCCGGTGGCGACTCGTTACTTGAATGCAGAAAGGAACGCTCGTACATCAGCACTGGTCAGGGCCCTATGTGGGGAGCAGGGCGGGTGAACTTGTTTCTGCTTCTTTCTGCAGTCGATCCAGCGCAGAAAGGCGCTGCAGCGCATGGTACTTATCGCGCTCTGACCGGTGCGTAGTCAGGCAGCTCGATGCCGTTGATCGCACGGTTGATGAGCTCGAAGTCCCACTCCGGCTCCGGCGGGGGCGGGATGTCCTTGCTCCGGGCGTGCAGCCGGCCCATCTCCTGGTTCGCCTCGACGAACGGGCGCATCCGCCGCTCGTAGGCCGGGAAGCCGGCTTCCGGGTCCCAGCCGGCCGCGGCCAGCTCCCCGGCGAGCAGGTATGCGCCGACCAGGGCCAGTCCGGTGCCCTGTCCGGAGAGCGGGGACGAGCTGAACGCCGCGTCCCCGAGCAGCGCGACCCGGCCGCTGGACCAGTGCTCCATCTTCACCTGGGCGACCTGGTCCAGGTAGAAGTCCGGCGTGTCGTCGAGGTGCGCGAGGATGCGCTCGGTTTCCCAGCCGAGCCCGGCCATCCGCTCCCGCAACAGCGCCTTCTGCGCGGAGATGTCGCGGTGGTCGACCGCCACGCCGGACGCCGCGAAGGTGAAGATCGCCATGGCCTGCTCGGCGTCCCGGATGGGCCGGAGCCCGGCCGAGCGGCCCGGCTCCTGGTGGTCGAGGAGCCAGCGGTCCAGGCCGAACTCGTTGGGCACGCTGTAGAAGGCGAGCATGTGCCCGAGGTGGTGGACGAACCGCTCGTGCGGGCCGAAGACCAGGGCGCGCAGCGACGAGTGCAGCCCGTCCGCGCCGATCACCAGCTCGAAGCGCCGCCGGTCACCGCTCGCGAAGGTCACCTCGACCCCGTCGGCGTCCTGGGTGAGTTCGGCGATGCGGTCGCCGAAGCGGTACTCGACGTCGGCGCGGGTGGCGTCGTAGAGCACGCGGGAGAAGTCCCCCCGCAGGATCTCGATGTCCGCGATGTACCCATCGCCGCCGTCGTCCTCCGCGCTGAAGGTCTCCAGCACGTTCCCGTCCGCGTCGACGGTGTGCGCACCCGCGGTCTTGGTCCGGGCCGCGCGCACCGCCGCGTCCAGCCCCATCCGCCGGATGACCTCCTTCGTCACTCCGCGCGCGTCGACAGCCTGGCCGCCGGGCCGTAGCTCGGGCGCCCGCTCGACCACGGTGACCTCCGCGCCCCACCGTTTCAGCCAGTGCGCCAGCGCGGGCCCCGCGATACTCGCTCCCGCGATCAGAACCCTGTTCGGCATGTCCGTTCCTCCTGCGCTCTCCGGCTAGTCGAAGGTAGGACGGCACACCCGCGCGGAAATCATCGGTAGGCGTGAAGGCCACTACCGCACGAGGTACCTGATTACGACTGTTCGGCGAACGGCCAGCAGGTCCTCGCCAGGTGCCGGAACATGGTTGACGTGAGCCTCCGCATTTCCGAGACCGTGTTACGTCGAACGGGAAATCACCCTTGCCCGCACGCGAACTTCATTTCCAAGACTATCTTTTCGCCCCGGGCCACCTCGCCGCGTTGGGTATCCGACAACCCCTCGACGCCCCTCAGCGCTCGCCCGTCGCCGATCTGGTGGACGCCTACGAAGCAACCATCTCGATAGGATCCGTGTACGAGAAATATCGTGCCGTACGAAGCGTTCGCCCTGTCCATCGGCGTGAACGCCGCACCTGGCGAGTTGATTCCATCCTGTGGCCTGTCGACCACAGGGCCGATGAAGGTCTTGGTGACCATCAGGCGATCGATATTCGCACTGCTGAGAGAGACTTCCTCGAAGCCATCCACCTCGGTGGACGTGGCATGTCGCATTTCTGCCGGCGGATCGACTTCGGCGCGAATTCGTCCCCATGCGATTACGCCGACGAAGATCACCGGCGAGATTCCTACGGCTACCAGAAGCGCAATCAACAGGTACTTCGAAGCCTTCTGTGCTCGGCGAGCTATCGGCATGTGTATGCTCCGTCTATTATTTCGGAAGCTCTGGCATACGAAGCGTCGTTCATAGCGACATACTGCTTGACCTGCGGTCCCAGGTCCTTCCGTCTGTAGTAGTCGTCCATGGCGCCTTCCGAATTGTACCCCGCCGCCATGAAATCATTGCTGCTGTACCGTTCCCTGATTTCGTCGGGGAGTGTCGGGCCATATTGGTCCTTTATTCTTGCCATGGTAAAGGTGGCTGCCATGATCGCAAACGAATCATCGTACTGAACGCGCTCCCAGGGAATGTGTCCGAATTGATCCGGGAATTGCTCCTGAAGTTCCTGGTAGGTCTTCTCTTTGATATTGGTCAAGCCGAGTGACATGCCCATACCGGTGGGACTGGTGGCCTCGCGGAACGGATTGAGGATATCTCTGGTCGCATCCCAGAATCCGCTCCCGATCTGCTCGAGCTGGGTATCTGCCCGGTCCCCGCCTTCATTGAAGATGACGGCGAGTACCTGCTTGGGGTCGACTCCGGCTTCGTTGCCGTAGCGGACCGCGTCATCGATCCATCCGCGCACGATGTCGTTGGCCCCGTGGTAGTCACGCAGGCCGTCGGGGTTGAGCTCGCATTTGGGCGCGGGAGATTTCCAGGTGGCTCGGTTGACGAGTTCATCGACGGGTGAGGACATGATTTCCTCCAGCCTCGCCTTCAGTTGCGAAAGATTCTCGGCGGCGGCGAACTCGGCGGCGGCGAGCAGACTGTAGAGCGTATGGCCCGTGATCGCGGTCGCGAGCGCCGCGGCCCCGTCCACCAGGGCCGCGCCCTCCGGTGCTTCCGCGAAGGAGATGGTGACCGCGGTGTTCGAGCCTGCCGCTGTGACGGTGCTGCCCGGGAAAGCTCCGGCCGCATTCGCCACCAGTCGCGATCGTAGGTCTGCGAGCGCGGCGGCATGCGCCGCGGTGGTCGTGGCGAACCCCGCGGCGACTTCGGTGACGGTGGTGGGCGCTGCGGCGAGAATGCCGAGCATGGCGAGGATGTCTGCCTTTTCCGGCGCTTCGGCCGTGTCGAAGGAGGCGGCTATCGCCTGGATGCGGGCGGGGCCTGCGCGCCACGTGTCATGGTCGCCGAAGCTGCGCCACGCGGTGCTCGCCGCGTCGAGTGCGTCGGTGTCCCCGGTCGGTACCTGCGCATTGCCGTGCCGGAGGGCGGCGGCGAACGTATCCCGGAAGGTGTCCGAGTTGGACCGCAGGCCGCGATCGGAGGTGGTGTACGGCGCGGGCATGGGGTCGGGAATGTCGATATTCCTGTCGTCCCAGGTCTGGCCGACTCGGGGTGGTGGCGACACCGGCCCGCCGCCCTTGTTCGTGGCCGGGTTCGCGTCGTGTTCGGCCTTCGCCCAGGTGTAGCCGGCGAGCTCGAGCATGTCGCCCATGGTCTGAACCGCGTTGCCGTAAGCGACGAGCACGCCTTCCAGATCGGCGGCGACCGAGGAGTATCTGCTCACCCACGGAGCGGCGGCCGGATAGTTTCCGGCCATTCCCGCGCTGGTCGCGAGTCCCGGGTTCAGCGAGTTGTGGACCGAGTCGAGCACCCCCGCGTACTCGCTACGAATCGCCTGCGCGGCAGCGTAGTAGACAGCGGGGTCGACGGTGATCGGCGACAATGTCGAACCCCCTACCTGCCGCGGAACAGCCGGGTATTGACGGTGCCGGCTTCGGTGTAGGAATCGTGCGCGGCCCGGGCCGCTGTGCTCATCCCGCGGACGCCATCGACGAACTGGCGGGCGCCGGCCGACCACTGCTGCTGTGTTGTCCCGTAGGCCTGTGCGGCGGCGCCCTCCCATGCTGCACCGCCCAATAGCGTCGATACCTTCGCGTCGATCTGGTCGATGTGATCGGCGAGGAATCCGGCGAGCCCGGTCAGCCTCGAGACGACCTGTTCCACCTCGTCGAGGTCCACGGAGAACGGCGTGTTCCCGGCGGTCACCGCTGTCCGCCTGGAAAAGAACGCTCCGATGCCATCGTGCCGCCCCCTGCCCGCCCGTGCTCGAAACAAATCTACCCGCTGAGGGAGGAGGGCAGCTCACCGCAGCCGGTGGGTGACGTGGTTCTGGGCGGCGCTCGCGCTAGCCGGAGGTGACGGGGACCGCGTCGGGGAGCAGGTCGCGGAAGACGCCGTTGGCGGGGGTAGCGCGGGACAAAGCGTCGGCCGCCAGGACAACCGCGGCCCCGGTCCAGGTGGTGCGCTCCTCTGGCCACCGCTTCCCGTCGGCGAACACCAGCCCGGTCCAGTACGACCCGTCCAATTCCCGCAGGTGCTGCATGGCGGCGAACAGCGTCCGGGCGCGTGAGTGCTCGCCCATGGCGTCCAGCGCGAGGACGAGCTCACAGGTCTCCGCGCCGGTGACCCACGGCCGATCGTCGACGCAGCGAATCCCGATATTGCCCACCACGAACCGCGACCACGAGGCGTCGATGCGCGCGTGCGCCCCCGGCCCGCGCAGGGCACCGCCGAGGATCGGGTAGTACCAATCCATGGAGTAGCGATCCTTTGGCGTGCAGGCGCCGGGATCGTCGCGCAAAGCGACACCGAGCCGGTGCCGCGCCGCGGCCCAGAGGGGCTGCGGGTCGCCGAGCCGCTCGGCGAGCGCGAGCCCGCAGCCGAGGCTCTGGTACATGCTCGAATTGCCGGTGACCAGCGCCTCGTCCGTGCCGAGGGTCCACGGGATCACCCCGCGCGGCAGCTGCAGCGCGACCACGAAATCGAGCCCGGCGCGCACGCTCGGCCACAGTTCGCGGGCGAACGCGAGGTCGCCGCTGCGCAGCAGGTGGTGCCAGACGCCGACCGCAAGGTAGGCACAGAAATTGACGTCGATATCCGTGGATTCCACGACCCCGGAGCGGAACTGCCGCGGCCAGGAGCCGTCGGCGTTCTGCGTCGACGCCGACCAGCGGTAGGCGACCACCGCCTCGTCGTAGAGCCCGGCCACGGACAGCGCCATGGCCGACTCCACGTGGTCCCACGGGTCGGTGTGCCCGCCGGTGAACCACGGGATGGCGCCCGTGGACTCCTGCGCGGTCGCGATCGACTCCGCGGTCTTCAGGCACTGCCGCCTGCTGAACACCCCCGCGACGGAGGGGAGTTCAGAGGGCGGCACGCTGCACCGCCGGCTTGACGAAGTACAGGGCCACGCTCTTGCCGATCAGCGGGTCGAGCAGCCGCTCGGCGGTGCGGGTGACGCGGGGGGCCTTCATCATGTCCCACACCAGCAACCGGTGGTAGGCGCGGGCCAGCGGGTGCTCGTCGTTGCGCACCCCGACCGCGCACTTGATCCACCAGTACGGCGAGTGCAGCGCGTGCACGTGGGTGTCGCGGACGAACCGCATGCCGAGCTTCGCCACCTTCTCGCGCAGCTCACCGGCCTTGTAGATGCGGACGTGGCCGCCCTCGTTGGCGTGGTACTCGTCCGACAGCGCCCAGCAGATCCGCTCCGGCAGCCAGCGCGGCACGGTGACCACCAGCTGCCCGCCGGGGCGCAGTACCCGCACCAGCTCCGCGATGGCGGCCTCGTCGGCGGGGACGTGCTCCAGGATCTCCGAGGCGAGCACCACGTCGAAGGTGTCGTCGCCGTAGGGGAGCGCCAGGGCGTCGCCCTGGACGGTCTTGGCCGAGGCGCCGGGGGGCGCCTCGCCCGCGGCGGCCATGGCGCCGAACATGGTCTCGACCTTGTCGAGTTCGGGGGCGTCCTGGTCGAAGGCGATCACCTCGGCGCCGCGGCGGTAGGCCTCGAACGAGTGCCTGCCCGCGCCGCAGCCGACGTCGATGACCCGCACCCCCGGTCCGACACCGATCCGGTCGAAATCAACGGTCAGCACGCGCGCCCTCCTCCTGCTCCGAACCGGCGTGCCGCTCGATCGCGCGCCGGTACACCTCAACGGTCTGTGCAGCCACCGACTCCCAGCTGAACACCGAGACCGCGCGCTCCCGGCAGGCGAGCTGCATGCGGGCCCGGCGGGCGGGGTCGTCGAGCAGCCCGCCGATTACGGTCGCCAGCGCGGCGTGGTCGCCGGGGGTGGTCAGCTCGGCGCAGACGCCGGGCTCGCCGACCACCTCGGGCAGCGCGCCCGCCCGGCTCACCACCAGCGGGGTCCCGCTGGCCATGGCCTCGACGGCGGGCAGCGAGAACCCCTCGTACAGCGACGGGATGCAGGCGACCTCGGCGGAGGCGAGCAGCTCGGCCAGCTCCAGGTCGGTGACGCCGGAGCGCACCGTCACGATGTCGCTGAGGCCGAGCTCGGCGATCATCTTCTCGGTCGGGCCGTTCGGCTCCAGCTTGGCCACCAGGTGCAGCTCGATCGAGCGCAGCGAGCGCATCCTGGCGCAGGCGCGCAGCAGGTGCGCGACGCCCTTGAGCGGCTTGTCCGCGCTCGCCACCGCGACGATCCGGCCGGGTACCCGCGGCGCGGGGCGCGGGGCGAAGAGCTCGGTGTCGACGCCGAGCGGCACCACGTGCAGCTGCGCCGGGTCGACGCCGAAGTCGGTGGCGATGTCGGTCGCCGAGGTGGAGGAGACGGTGACCAGCTCGGGAAGTTGCCGCGCCACCCGCTGCTGCATGCCGAGGAAGCCGTACCAGCGGTGCACGAGCGGCTTGCGCCACCACTTCGCGGCGGCCAGGTCGACCGCGCGGTCCCTGGTGATCGGGTGGTGCACGGTGGCGACCACCGGCAGGTGCTTCGCGATGTCGAGCAGCCCGGTGCCGAGGCACTGGTTGTCGTGCACCACGTCGAAGTCGGCGAGCCGCTCGCGCAGCAGCCGGGCCGCGCGCAGGCTGAAGGTGCGCGGCTCGGGGAAGCCCGCGGTCCACATGGTGGCGACCTCGAGCACGTCGAGCCGGTCCCTGATCTCCCGCGGGTGCGGGGTGCGGAACGGATTCTCGTCGCAGTAGAGATCGAGGCTCGGCACCTCGGTCAGCCGGACCCGCGGGTCGAGCTCCTCCGGGTACGGCTGCCCGGAGAAGACCTCGACCTCGTGGCCCAGCTCGACCAGCCCGGAGCTGAGCAGCCGGACGTAGACGCCCTGCCCGCCGCAGTGCGTCTTGCTGCGGTAGGAGAGCAGGGCGACCCGCATCAGCGCCCCGCTTCGACGGCGGCGGGCAGTGCGGCGAGCTTGCCGGCCAGCCGTTCCAGGTAGGCCCTGACCTCGGGCTCCGGTTTGTCCGGCAGCCCGTAGAGCACGTCGGTGACGCCCGCGGCGGCCCAGTCGGTGAGCCGGTCGGCGTCCGGCTTGAAGTCCAGCGCGACGACCCGCGGTCTGCCTTCCCGGCCCGCCTCGTCCCAGATCCGGTGCAGCAGCGCCAGCCGGTCGGTCACGTCGGTCTCGCCGGGGGTGGTGATCCAGCCGTCGGCGGACTTGGCGATCCAGCCGAAGGTCTTCTCGGTTCCCGCCGCGCCGATCAGCACCGGCACGTCGCGGGCCGGCTTGGGGTAGGCCCAGCTGGGGCCGAAGCTGACGTAGTCGCCCTGGTAGGACGCCTCCTCCTGGGTCCACAGCGCGCGCATGGCCTCCAGGTACTCGCGCAGCACCGTGCGCCGCTTGCCCGGCGGGACGCCGTGGTCGCTCAGCTCGTCGGTGTTCCAGCCGAAGCCGGCGCCGAGCACCACCCGGCCACCGGAGAGGTGGTCCAGCGTGGCGATGGTCTTGGCCAGGGTGATCGGGTCGTGCTCGACCGGCAGCGCGACCGCGGTCGCCAGCTCTATCCGCGAGGTCACCGCGGCGGCGGTGCCGAGCGCGACCCACGGGTCGAGGGTGCGCATGTAGCGGTCGTCCGGCAGCGACGCGTCGCCGGTCTGCGGATGGGCGGCCTCGCGCTTCACCGGGATGTGGGTGTGCTCGGGCACGTAGAAGGAGTGGAAGCCGGTCTCCTCGGCGGCCTTGGCCGCCGCCGCGGGGGTGATACCGCGGTCACTGGTGAACAGCACGATGCCGAAACGCATTGCCTGCCTCGTCTTTCGCTCAGGTGATCAGGCGGCTTGATCTTGCACGGTAGTGCGCCGCCGGGAATCTTGCCGATTCGGCGTCAGTTCTTCGCCGCGGCGAGACCGGCCCTCCGACCGTAGAAGCTACCGTCTCCGAGTGATGCGCCGCTGACATAACCGCCGGTACAGATGCCTGAAGTGCAGCGTCCGGCGGCGTAGAGGCCGGGGATCGGCTCCCCGGAAACATGCAGCACCCTGGCATCGAGATCGGTGCGCAGCCCGCCGAGGGTGAAGCCCGCGGTGAAGTTGCGCATGTCGAAGGCGGCCACCGCGCCGGTGAGCGGCCGCAGCCACTGCTCCTTCTTGCCGAACAGCGGGTCGGTGCCTTCGGCGGCGTAGCGGTTGTAGACCTCGACCGTGCTCTGCAACGCCTGCTCCGGGAGCCCCATGTCGCTCTCCAGCTCGGCCACGGTCTCCGCGGCCCAGGTGGGCGGCACCCGGAAGAACGGCGTCGAGGTCTCGGTGGCCAGCGCCTCCTCGTGCGCCCGCTCGTCGATCACCAGGTAGGCCTGGTTCTCCTGGTGGAACAGCGTCATCTGCCCGATCCGGCCCGGGTAGGTGTCCTCCGGGACGTAGCGCTGGCCTCGGCCGTTCACCATGATGCCGCGCGCCATCAGCTGCGGGTCGGCCATGAACGCGACCTCGGTGGCGTCCAGGTGCGAGGTGGCGGCGCCGAGCGCGACGGCCACCTTGATGCCGATGCCGTCGTGCTCCTCGATGGCCGCGGCGGGGCGGCCGATCAGCTGCGGCGCGTGGTCGGCGATCATCTGCTCGGCGTAGGCGAAGCTGCCGGTGGCCAGCACGACCCCGCGTTCCGCGCGGACCGCGACGTCCTTGCCGTACCGCTTGGCCAGCACCCCGACCACCCGCTCGCCGTCGGTGATCAGCCGGGCCAGCCGGATGTCGTACTCGACCCGGACGCCGAGCGCCTCAGCCGTCTCGGCCAGCGGCTTCATCAGCATGTAGCCGCCGCCCTTGGAGCCGGTGCGCTTGTTCGACATCTGCGGCACGTGCCCGCGCGGCGCCGGGGTGGCGATCGTGTTGAAGGGTGCGGCGTTCTCGCCGCCGGTGTAGCCGAGGCCCTCGTCGTGCGGCGCCTCCCAGCCGGGCTCGCCCCAGAATTCCTCCTTGAAGGGCACCCCGTTGCCGACCAGCCAGTTGTAGTGCTCGACGCTGCCCCGGCTGTAGTCGCCGATCTTCGCCCTGTCCGCCCCCGGCCCGACCGCCGCGAGCAGGAACTTCTCCATGTTCTCCGGCGAGTCCTCGAAGCCGAGCGCCTGCTGCAGCGGGGTCCCGCCACCCAGGTACACCCAGCCGCCCGCCAGCGAGGCGGCGCCGCCCCAGCCGCTGGTGCGCTCCAGGATGAGCACGTTCGCGCCCGCCCGCGCCGCCTCGATGGCGGCGCAGACGCCTGCGATGCCGTACCCGGCGATCACCACGTCCGCGGTCTCGTGCCACTCGGTGATCGACTCGGCCGCGACCGGCCGCAGCGGGGTTTCCTGATCGCTCACTTCTTCTTCTCCTGCTGGGCGATGACCTTGCCGACCACGGAATCCAGCTTGGTGCCGAGCGGCCAGCCCGCGTAATGACACAGGAAGAGCGCCGCGTCGCGCAGCTGCTCCGGGGTGAACTCGCCGTTGCCGAGCGCCGCGCCGATCTGGATCTCGGCCACGTCGAAGAGGTTCTGCGCGGTGAGCAGCCCGATCAGCAGCAGCCTGCGATCCCGGATGCTCAGCGCCTCGCGGGACCAGATGTCGGCGAAGAGGTGGTCGGCGGTCGCGGCGAAGTGGTCGCCCGGGCCGTCCTTGAACTCCCAGCCGTACACCTCGCTCATCTTGGCGAGGCCCTTCTCCCTGCGTTCATTCACTGGGGTTCTCCTCAGCTTTTTCGGCGAGGGGGCCGCGCCCGACGCCGAGCCCGATACCGAAATCGCGCAGCGCCTGCCTGGCCAGCGGCAGCGGCACGTCAAGCCGCGCGCCGAGCTCCAGCGCCAGGCTCAGATCCTTCTCGCCGAGCCCGCGCACGTGGGTGAGGATCGGCAGCCAGAAGTCGCCGTCGGGGATCGGCGCGGTGGTGTCGCGCAGCATGATCGACCCCGCCCCGCCGGTCACGGCGTCCGAGTGCCGCACCACCTTGCCGAGCGCGGTGATGTCCAGCCCCGCCGCCTCGGCCAGCCGCTGCCCCTCGGTCGCGGCGGTGAAGGCGACGAAGTGCAGCAGGTTGCGGGCCAGCTTCATCCTGGTCCCAGCGCCGACCGGCCCCGCGTGCACCACGAGGTCGGAGAAGAGCCCGAACGGCTCCTCGACCGCCGCGAAGGCGGCGTCGCTGCCGCCGACCATGACCGCGAGCCGCCCGTCCTTCGCCCCGCCCGCGCCGCCGCTCACCGGGGCGTCGACCAGGTCGACCCCCTGCGCGGCGCACTGCTCGGCCAGCTCCTCGGCGGTCCGGTCGGCGATGGTGGAGTGCACCGCGATCACGGTGCCGGGCGCGGCGGTGCGCAGCACCCCGTTCTCGCCCGCGACCACCTCGCGCACCTGGGCGTCGTCCAGCACGGTGATCGAGACGACCCGCGCCCCGTCGGCGGCCTCGGCAGGCGTGGCCGCCGCGACCGCGCCCTTCGCCGTGAACGGCTCGAGCGCCTCGGCGCGCACGTCGCAGACCGTGAGCCCGCCCGGCCAGGCGAGCAGCCGCTTCGCCATGGGCGCGCCCATGTTGCCGAGCCCGATGAAGGCGACCCGCTCGCTCATGAGCGGATGATCTGTCCGCCGTCGACGTTGACGATCTGGCCGGTCACCCAGTTCGCGTCGTCGGAGAGCAGGAACAGGCAGGCGCCGACGAGATCGTCGGGGGTGCCCATGCGCTTGAGCGGGAGCCGGTTCACCATGTCCCTGACCATGTTGCCCGGGGTGACGTTCTTGGTGGCCTCGGTGTCGATCGGGCCGGGCGCGATGGCGTTGATCCTGATGTTCGAGCCGCCCAGCTCGGTGGCGAGCTGCTGGGTCAGGCCGTTCACCCCGACCTTGGCCAGGCCGTAGAAGCCGGAGTACAGCCAGGCCGCGGTGGAGGACTGGTTGACGATCGAGCCGCCGCCCGCCTTGGCCATGTGCTCCCAGACCGCGCGGGTGACGTTCAGCGCGCCGTCCATGTTCACGCTCATGAACTTCTTGTAGTAGTCCCACGGCACGGTGAGCAGCAGGTCGAGCTTCATGTCGCCGTAGATGGCGGCATTGTTCACCAGGTGGTTGATGGCGCCGAACTGCTCCAGCGTGAAGGCGGCCAGCGCGGCGGCGGAGTCCGGGTCGGCCACGTCGACCTCGCCGAAGACGGCGGTGCCGCCGTCGGCGACGATCTTCTCCGCGACGGCCTTCCCGGCCTCGGCATTGCGGTCGGCGACGACCACCTTGGCGCCCTCGGCGGCCAGCGCCTGCGCGTAGGCGGCGCCGATGCCCTGTGCGGCACCGGTGACGATGGCGGATCGTCCTGCGAAACGGGACACGTTCTGCTCCATTCTTTTTCGGAAAAAGGGGTTCAGAGCCCGGTCGCGACGAGCTTGGCTTCCAGGTACTCCTCGAACCCGAGCACGCCCATCTCGCGGCCGATGCCGGACTGCTTGTAGCCGCCGAACGGCACGTCGCCCGAGTACCAGACGCCGCCGTTCACCGAGAGCGTGCCGCTGCGCACGGCGTCGGTGACCCGGCGGATGCGCCCGGGGTCGGAGCCCCAGATCTGCCCGGAGAGGCCGTAGGGGGAGTCGTTGGCGATGGCGATCGCGTCGTCGTCGCCGTCGTGCGGGATGACGACGAGCACCGGGCCGAAGATCTCCTCGCGGGCGACGGTGTGGCTGTTGTCCACGTCGGCGATCAGCGTCGGCTCGAGGAACCAGCCGCGTTCCTGGTACTCCGGGCGCTTGCCGCCGACCACGATCCGGCCGCCCTCGGCCTTCGCGATCTCGAGGTAGCGCTCCACCCGGGCGCGCTGCCGCTCGGAGATGAGCGGGCCGCAGACGGTGCGCGAGTCGGTCGGGTCGCCCGCCCTGATCCCGCCGAGCGTGCCGGCGGCGATCTCGACCGCCTCGGCGTACTTGGCCCGCGGCACCACCAGCCTGGTGTAGAGCGCGCAGCCCTGACCGGCGTGGATGGCCACCGCGAAGGCGGTCATGCCGACGGCGCCGCCCAGGTCGGCGTCGTCCAGGACGATGCTGGCGGACTTGCCGCCGAGCTCGAGGAAGGTCTTCTTGAGCGTGCCCGCGGCCGCGGTCATGACCGACTTGCCGGTGGCCGTCGACCCGGTGAAGGTCACCATGTCCACCCGCGGATCGGTGGTCAGCTGTGTGCCGAGGCCGTGGTCGGACGAGGTCACGATATTGACGACGCCCGGCGGGATATCGGTCTGCTCGGCGATGATCCGGCCGACCTCGGCGGCGCACCACGGGGTGTCCGGCGCCGGCTTGAGCACCACCGTGTTGCCCGCGGCGAGCGCGGGGCCGAGCTTGGCGAAGTTGATCTGGTGCGGGAAGTTCCACGGCGTGATCGCGCCGACCACCCCGATCGCCTCGCGGCGCACCGTGCGGTGGCTGCGCATCCCCATCGGGGCGGCCTCGCCGTGGTCGGTCTCCCAGGTGTAGTTCGCGGCCAACTCGGCCGCGAAGGTCAGGTCGTCGATCGGAGCCTCCAGCTGCGGGCCCGAGGTCAGCATGACCGGTGCGCCCGCCTCGGCGACGGTGACGGCGCGCAGCCGCTCCACGTCGGCCTTCAGCGCGTCCCGCAGCTGTGCGACGCAGCGGGCGCGGAAGGCGTGGTCGCGGGACCAGGTGGTGCTGTCGAAGGCGGTGCGCGCGGCGCCGATGGCCGCGTCCATGTCGGCACCGTTCGCGTCGGCGGCCGCGCCGAGCACCTCCTCGGTCGCCGGGTTGACGGTGTCGAACTCGCCACCGCCGCCGCTGACGAGCTTTCCGTCGATCAACAACCGTGAGCTGTCCGTTGGCAGCAGGCTCATCGCGATCTCTCCCAAGTGTCTGGACAAGTGTTCGGAATATATTCCGATCAGCCGTGATGGCGCAAGAACACGTTCTCATTCACCTGGTCGTGGCGATTCCGCCGCAGCGCCGCCGCGAGTGTCGCATCCTCGGAGGTGTGCACGGATGTCCGCGCAGATTCCATTGTCCTCCACAGGTGTCGGTGGTACCGTCCAGACACATGTCCAGCTGTCTGTCTGCCCGGCACGCGGTACCGCCGCGCGGCGCAGAGAACTCGTTATCGAAATCGGGGTGCTCGCGATGACCGGTTCCACCGCCCTTGAACCCCTGGCGTTCGATCCGTACGACTACGGCTTCCACGAAGACCCGTACCCGACCTACCGGCGGCTGCGCGCCGAGGCGCCGCTCTACCACAACCCGGAGATCGGGTTCTGGGCGCTGAGCCGGTACGCCGACGTCACCGCCGGGTTCCGGGACAGCACCAAGCTCTCCAGTGCCAACGGCGTCTCGCTCGACCCCGCCGCCTGGGGCCCGCACGCGCACCGCACCATGTCCTTCCTCGCCATGGACGACCCGCGGCACATGCGCATGCGCAGGCTGGTCTACAAGGGCTTCACCCCCAAGCGGGTGGCCGAGATGGAGGACCGGATCCGGGAGCTCACCCTCGAGTACCTGGAGCCCGCGCTGGCGAGCGGCCGCTTCGACTGGATCGACGAGGTCGCGGGCAAGCTGCCGATGGACGTGATCAGCGAGCTGATGGGCGTCCCGGTCAGCGACCGCGCGGAGATCCGCAGACAGGCCGACCTGGTCGTGCACCGCGCGGACGGCGTCCTCGACGTCCCGCCGGAGGCCATCGACGCCTCGCTCGGCCTGGTCGGCTACTACGCCGACATGGTGGCCGCCCGCAGGAAGAACCCCACCGACGACCTGACCTCGGCGCTGCTCGACGCCGAGATCGACGGCGACGTGCTGACCGACGACGAGATCATCGGCTTCATGTTCCTCATGGTGGTCGCGGGCAACGAGACCACCACCAAGCTGCTCGGCAACGCGCTCTACTGGGGCGGCCACAACCCGGCCGAGTACGCGAAGGTCGCAGGCGACCAGGAGCACGTCAGCGACTGGGTCGAGGAGACGCTGCGCTACGACACCTCCAGCCAGATCGTGGCCCGCACCGCCACCGCCGACCTGGAGTACCACGGCGGCACGATTCCGCAGGGCTCCAAGGTGCTGCTGCTGATCGGCTCGGCGAACCGGGACTCCGAGGCGTTCGACGACGCCGATAGCTACCGGATCGACCGCACCGACTCCACCGCGCTCGCCAGCTTCGGCGCGGGCGTGCACTTCTGCCTCGGCGCGCACCTGGCGCGGCTGGAGGCCAACGTCGCGCTGGCCGAATTCGCCAAGCGGGTGCGTGAGTACCACGTTCACGAGGACGGGATCGAGCGCGTGCACTCGACCAACGTCCGCGGTTTCGCCAAGCTCCCGATCTCGGTGGAGGTGCGCTGATGCCCCGTTTCGAACCCCATCCCGAGCGCAGGCCGGTGCTGGTCGCTGGTGCCTCGTCCGGCATCGGCGCGGCCACCGCGGTGCGGCTGGCCGGGCTCGGGCACCCGGTGGCGCTCGGCGCCCGCCGGGTGGCGCAGTGCCAGGAGCTGGCCGAGAAGATCAGGGCCGACGGCGGCACCGCCACCGCGATCCGGCTCGACGTCACCGACCAGGACTCGGTGGAGGAGTTCGTCGCCACCGCGGAGCGCGAGCACGGCCCGGCCGAGATCCTGGTCTCCGGCGCCGGCGATATCGAGTTCGGCCGGATCCAGGACATGGCGCCGGACCGGTTCCTGGCCCAGGTGCAGGTGCACCTGGTCGGCGCGCACCGGCTGGTGCACACGGTGCTGCCCGGCATGCTGGAGCGGCAGCGCGGCGACCTGGTGCTGATCTCCTCGGACTGCGCCGACATCCCGCGCCCGCACAACGGCGCCTACAACGCCGCCAAGACCGGGCTGGAGGCCTTCGGCCACCAGTTGCGGATGGAGCTGGAGGGCACCGGCATCCGCGCCTCGCTGGTGCGTCCGGGCCCGACCGTCACCGGAATGGGCATGAACGCCTCGCCCGAGTCGGTCGGACCGCTGCTGGAGAGCTGGATGGCCTGGGGCTTCGCCAGGCACCCGTACATGCTCAAGCCGGAACACCTGGCCGACGCCGTCGCGACCGTGGTCTCGGTGCCGCGCGGCGCGCACATGGTGCTGGTCGAGGTGCAGCCCGAAGCCCCGCTGAAGCCCCGCACAGACGGAGATGCGCGGCCATGAGAGTCCAGGTCGACCTGGATCTGTGCCAGGGCCACGCCGTCTGCGCGGCCGAGGCGCCCGACGTCTTCACCGTGCCCAAGCGCGGCCAGGTCGAGATCCTCGACGCCGAACCCGCCCCCGAACACTTCGAGGACGTGCGCAATGCCGTCCGCTACTGCCCGACCCAGGCCCTTTTTGTGAAAGGCGAAGAGCTATGACCGGATTCGATCGCGCCGAGCTGGACGAGATGATCGCCCGCTGGATCGCGGAGAACGAGCGCGCCGAGGAGAAGGGCGACTGGCGCCCGCTCGCCGAGCTCTACACCACGGACGCCACCTACGGCTGGAACTACGGCCCCAAGCAGGAGTTCATGGCGGTCGGCCGGGAGGAGATCCGGGAGCTGGCGCTCGGCCAGGAGATGGAGGGGTTGGAGGGGTGGACCTACCCCTACCAGGACTTCGTGGTGGACGAGCGCTCCGGCAACGTGATCGGGCTGTGGAAGCAGGTGGCCGACGCCACCCGCCCGGACGGCGGCAAGTACACCGTGGACGGGATCGGCGGCAGCTGGTTCAAGTACGGCGGTGACTTCCAGTGGTCCTGGCAGCGCGACTTCTTCGACTTCGGCAATGTCTCCGCGCTGTTCCTCGAGATGATCACCGCGAACGCGCTCTCGCCGGGGATGCTGAAGCGGATCGAGCGCTCCACCGCCAAGGAGCCGCTGCCCGGCTGGTACAAGATCGGCACGTCGCCGGTTCCGATCTGGTAGTCCGATGACTCAGCCCGTCAGCGGATTCCAGGAATTCACCCGCGCACAGCTCGCGGCGATCGTGCCCGAGCTGCTGCTCTGCGGCCAGCTCATCGACCGCTCCGGCATGGCGCACGTGATCGGCGCCTTCGGCCGCGAGGGGATGACCGAGGTGGCGATCGAGGAGTGGCAGCTCGCCAGCCCGGTCTACACCCGGCGCATGCAGCGCGCGCTGCGCTACACCGGCGACGACGTGGTCACCATCTTCAAGGGGCTGCAGCTCGACATCGGCGCGCCGCCGCAGTTCATGGACTTCCGGTTCGAGGTCACCGACCGCGACCACGGCGAGTTCTGGCTCGACCACTGCGGCGCGCTGATCGACGTCGAGCCGATGGGGGACAAGTACGTCGTCTCCATGTGCCACGACATCGAGGACCCCACCTTCGACGCCACCGCGCTCGCCACCAACCCGCACGCCCAGGTGCGGCCGATCCACCGCCCGCCGCGCAAGCCCGCGGACCGGAAACCCATGTGCGCCTGGACCGTCGTCATCGATCCGGCGCACGAGCCGCCCCCGGTGCCGCGCAACGCGGCGCTGGTCGCGGAGACCGTCGCCGCCGGGCTGGAGCTGGCCCCGATCGACCCGGCCGACGAGGGCGCGGCCGATTACTCCGGCCCGCTGCTCAGCGACGTCCGGTTCCCGGACTTCTCCCGCTCCGCGCTGGTCCGGATCGCCGACGAGGTCTGCCTGCAGCAGCACCTGCTGACGCTCGGCTTCCTGGTGGCGATCAACGAGCGCACCGACCTTGCGGCGGCCTCCGAGATCGCCCGCAAGGCGCTGGCCGGGATCGCGGGCGTCGCCTCCGAGCGGCTGCGCGCGGCGCTCGGGGCCGGTCACGACTACGCCGGGCTGGCCACCGTACTGCGCGCGCACCCGGTGCTGAACCCGGTGTCCTACACCGGGATCGAGATCCGGCAGCGGGCGGGTGGGCTGGCCATGTGGTTCCCGGCCGAGTCCGGCGCGCAGGCCGACGGCGCCTGGCCCGCCCTGCTCGACCCCGAGCACCTCGGCCCGCTGGACGCGCTGGTCCGCGGGGTGAACCCGCGGTTCAGCTGCCGCGCCGAGAGCGCGGCGGACGGCTGGAGTGTCGAGGTCGAGCTGACCGACGAGCCGCACAAAGAGGCGCCCGAGGTGGCGGTGACCCGGTTCAGCACCGGCGCCGACTGGACCTTCACCGACCGGGGGATCCCCCTTCCGCTCACCGTGGTGTGAGCTCCGGAAACCAGTACGAGACGGATGCGACATGGCCAACAACTTCGCCGACCTCTTCGAACACGCCGTCGACGCGATGCCGGAGCGCACCGCGCTGATCCTCGGTGACCGCAGGCTCCGCTTCCGCGACCTGGACACCAGGGCGAACCAGCTGGCGCACTACCTGGCCACGCTCGGGGTCGGCACCGGCACCCACGTCGGCTTCCAGATGCACAACAGCATCGAGACCATGGAGGTGCTGATCGCCTGCTTCAAGCTCTCCGCGGTCCCGATCAACGTCAACTTCCGGTACGGCCCGGCCGAGCTGACCTACCTCTACGACAACGCCGACCTGGAGGTGCTGCTCTACCACGCCTGTTACGGCGAGCAGGTGCGCGCGGCGCGGGAGGCGGTGCCGGGGCTGCGGCACGTGATCTGCGTCGACGACGATGTGGCGAGCTGGGAGTTCGGCATCGACGCGTTGCGCTACGAGACGGTCATGAAGGCGGGCGCGCCCTGGCGGCCGTTCGCCGACCGCAGCGGTGACGACCTGTTCATGATGTACACCGGCGGCACCACCGGCCTGCCCAAGGGCGTCATGTGGCGCCAGGAGGACATGTGGCGGGTGCTCGGCGGCGGCATCGACTTCTACACCAACGAGTACGTCACCGACGAGTACCAGCAGTCCCGCACCGGCGCGGCGGGCGGCCAGGCGATCTACTACATCCTGCCGCCGCTCATCCACGCCGCCGCCATGATGCCGACCTTCCTGGCGCTGTGGTGCGGGCACGCGGTGATCTTCGAGCGCCGCTTCGACCCGGAGCGGGTCTGGCGGCAGGTCGAGCGCGAGCAGCCCAATGTCATCGTGATCACCGGTGATGCCATGGCGCGGCCGCTGATCGACGCCTACCGGCAGCACCCGGTCGACGTCTCCTCGGTGATCGCCATCGCCTCCGGCGCGGCGCTGCTCTCCCAATCCACCAAGAACGCGCTGCTCGAGCTCTTCCCCGGCGCAGTCATCTCGGACTCCATCGGCTCCTCGGAGACCGGCTTCGGCGGCATCGGCTTCGCGCAGCGCGACGACGACCCGGCGCGCGGGCCGCGGGTGAACACCGGGCGCGGCGCGGTGATCGTGGACGACGACGGCGCTCCGGTGCCGCCCGGCGCGGAGGGCTGGCTGGCCAAGACCGGCCAGGTGCCGCTCGGCTACTACAAGGACCCGGTGAAATCGGACAAGCTCTTCAAGACCGTCGCCGGTGAGCGCATCGTGATCACCGACGACCGGGCGCGGCGCGAGCAGGACGGCTCGATCACGCTGATCGGCCGCGGCAACATGGTGATCAACACCGGCGGCGAGAAGGTCTTCGCCGAAGAGGTGGAGAGCGTGGTCAAGGCGCACCCCGCGGTCTTCGACGCCACCGTGGTCGCGGTGCCGCACGAGCGCTGGGGGAACACGGTCGCCGCGGTGGTCGCGCTCACCGACGGCGCCGAACTCGACTTCACCGAGTTCTGCGCGCACACCAGGCAGCACCTGGCCGGGTACAAGATCCCGCGCTCGCTGTGGATCGCGGAGCGCGTGGTCCGGGCGCCGAGCGGCAAGCCGGACTACGGGTGGGCCCGCGACCACGTCGCCGAGCGGGAGCCGGATCACCGGGTGCCGGAGTCCGGGGCAGCGACCGTTTCGAGCGACGCCCGGCTCGCCGAGGTCGGCGCCCCGCGGTCGGTGACCGGGCCGGACAGCTCGGTGGCCGCGCAAGCGCAGGCGGACCCGGCGGACGGCGGGGCCCGCCCGTGATTCGGGTGATCCAGTGGGCGACCGGCGGCGTCGGCCGGGCCGCGATCGAGACCATCCTCGACCACCCCGACCTGGAACTCGCCGGCGCCTGGGTGCACAGCGCGGAGAAGGACGGCACCGACCTCGGCACCCTGGTCGGCCGCGACCCCATCGGCGTCACCGCGACCACCGACGCCGAGGCCCTCCTCGCCACCGACGCCGACTGCGTCCTCTACAGCCCGCTCATGGCCGACGGCAAGACGCTGCGCGGCATCCTCGCCGCGGGCAAGAACGTGGTCACCCCGCTCGGCTGGTTCTACCCCGACGCGAAGCAGCGCGACCGCTACGACGCGCTCTGCCGAGAGCACGGCGTCACCCTGCACGGCACCGGCATCCACCCCGGCGGCATCACCGAGAAGATCCCGCTCGCGCTCACCGCGCTCTCCGGCTCGGTGACCTCGGTGCGCGCGGAGGAGTTCTCCGACATCCGCACCTACGCCGCCCCCGACGTGGTCAGGTACTGGATGAAGTTCGGCGGCACGCCGGAGGAGGCGATCGCGTCCGGCACCGCCGACGCGCTGGGCTCCGGCTACCGCCAGTCGGTCCGGCTGATCGCCGACGCGCTCGGCTTCGACCTCGACCCCGAGCTGCGGGTCACGCACGAGGCCGCGGTGGCGACCGCGCCCATCGAGTCCCCGATCGGGGTGCTCGAGCCCGGACAGGTCGCCGCGCAACGCCTGCGCTGGCAGGGCACCGTCGCCGACGAGCCGGTGATCACCGCCGCGGTGAACTGGTTCATGGGCGAGGCCGCACTCGACCCGCCGTGGGAGTTCGGCGCCGCGGGCGAGCGCTACGAGATCGAGATCGCAGGCGACCCCGGCTCCTTCACCACGATCGCGGGCATGCACTCGCACGGCGCCGGTGCCCCGGTCGAACGGCACCCCGGCATCGTCGCGACCGCCGCGCACTGCGTGAACAGCATCCCGTACGTCGTCGCCGCCGACCCCGGCGTGCGCACGTACCTCGACCTGCCGCTCACGGCGGGCCGCGCCGCCCCACATTTGCATCGCGCCCACCGGAGCGACCGATCCCCGGCCCGGTGAGCTCCACGTATCCCCAGGAGGTAGAGATGTCCGCACCCTCGTTGCCCACCGGCTTCGACTTCACCGATCCCGCGCTGTGGGAGAGCCGCCGCCCGGTCGAGGAGTTCGCGATGCTGCGGCGCACCGCGCCGGTGTGGTGGAACCCGCAGGCCGACGAGAACTCGGGCGGCTTCTTCGACGGCGGCTACTGGGTGGTCAGCAAGCTGGCCGACATCAAGGAGATCTCGCGCCACCCCGAGCTGTACTCCTCGCAGCGCAAGGGCTCGATCATCCGGCTCCCCGGCGACATCACCATCGACCAGATGGAGCTGACCAGCGCGCTGCTGGTGAACATGGACCCGCCCAAGCACTCCAAGATCCGCCGGATCATCTCCAAGGGCTTCACCCCGCGCGCGGTGGAGAGCCTGCGCGCGGCGCTGGCCGAGCGCGCCGATCGGATCGTGCACGCCGCCAAGAAGAGCGGCGGCGGCGACTTCGTCGAGCAGGTCGCGGTGGAGCTGCCGCTACAGGCCATCGCCGAGCTGCTCGGCGTGCCGCAGGAGGACCGCAGGAAGGTCTTCGACTGGTCCAACGCCATGCTCAACTACGACGACCCGGAGTACGGCGACCCGACCGTCGCCTCCGCCGAGATCCTCGGCTACGCCTGGAACATGGCCGAGCAGCGCCGCGCCAGCCCGGCGCAGGACATCGTCTCCGAGCTGATTCAGGCCGATATCGACGGCGAGGGGCTGGCCTCGGACGAATTCGGCTTCTTCGTCATCCTGCTCGCCGTCGCGGGCAACGAGACCACCCGCAACGCCATCACGCACGGCATGAAGGCTTTCGTCGACCACCCGGAGCAGTGGGAGCGGTACAAGGCCGAGCGGCCCAAGACCGCGCCGGACGAGATCGTCCGCTGGGCCACCCCGGTCACCGTCTTCCAGCGCACCGCCACCCAGGACCTGGAGCTCGGCGGCCAGCAGATCAAGGAGGGGGAGCGGATCGGGCTCTTCTACGGCTCGGCCAACTTCGACGAGGACGGCTTCGACGAGCCGTTCACCTTCGACGTGGGCCGCGACCCCAATCCGCACGTCGGCTTCGGCGGCACCGGAACGCACTATTGCGTCGGCGCCAATCTGGCCCGGCTGGAGATCGATCTGATGTTCAATGCGATCGCGGACGTCATGCCGCACGTGCGCGAGGTGAGCGAGCCGGTGCGGCTGCGCAACGGCTGGATCAACGGCATCAAGAGCTGGCAGGTCGCCTTCGAGTGAACTCGAACCGGAACGAGACGGGGCCCGCCACGCGTCACGCGCGCGGCGGGCCCCGCCTGTTCTCAGCGCTGCCTGCGCCGGTAGCGCACCCGGCACGGCTGGGCCAGCTGCACCACCATCTTGCTGTGGTCGTTGCGGTAGCTCTCCGAGGGCTGCGTCATCTCGAACTCCCAGTCCCGCAGCAGTACCGAGAAGATCGCCTTGAGC
Organism: Nocardia asteroides; assembly: GCF_021183625.1. Taxonomy (NCBI): domain Bacteria; kingdom Bacillati; phylum Actinomycetota; class Actinomycetes; order Mycobacteriales; family Nocardiaceae; genus Nocardia; species Nocardia asteroides. The sequence continues at coordinate 3,106,004 of NZ_CP089214.1, read as the reverse complement.
TGCATGAGCGCGAACGCCGCTCCCACGCAGCGGTGCCTGCCCGCGCCGAACGGGATCCAGGTCCAGCGATTGACCAGGTCCTCCTGGTTCGGGTCGATGTAGCGGCCGGGGTCGAAGGAGTCCGGGTTCGGGAAGTCCTCCGGCAGCCGGTTCGAGATGGCCGGGGAGGCCGCCACCAGGTCGCCCGCGGTGATCTCGGTGCCGCAGACCTCGAAGGCGTCGCGCGCGACCCGCATCAGGATGATCAGCGGCGGGTGCAGCCGCAGCGTCTCCTTGAGCACCGCCTCCAGGTTCGGGATCTGGCGCAGCGCGTTGAAGCTCACCGCCGACCCGTCGGCATACAGCTCGTCCAGCTCCTTCACCACGCCGGAGAGCACCTCCGGGTGCCGGAGCAGCTCGATCACCGACCAGGCCGCTGTCCCCGAGGTGGTGTGGTGCCCGGCGAACATCATCGAGATGAAGATGCCGGTGATCACGCCGGCGTCGAAGCGCGGGGTGCCGTCGTCATCCGGGACCGAGATCAGCACGTCGAGCAGGTCCCGGTCCTCCTTGCCCGCCGCCGGGTTCGCCCGCCGCTGATCCATGATCCCCTGCACCAGGTCGACCAGCGCGGCGCGCGACTCGTCGCGGATGCGGAAGCTCTCGATCGGCAGGTACGGGTCGACGTAGGCCAGCGCGTCGGTGCCGCGCTCCAGCTCGTGGTAGAGCTTGGCGAACCGGATATCCAGCTCCTCGCGGAACTTGGTGCCGATCAGACAGGCCGACGAGGTGTAGATGGTCAGCTCGGCGAAGAACTCGAGCAGGTCGATCTCGCCCTCGTCGCCCCAGCTCGCCAGCATCCGCTCGACCTCGCGCTCGATGGTCGCGGCGTGGCCGCGCATCTGGTCGGCGCGCAGCGCGGAGTTGTGCAGCATCTCCTTGCGCCGCTCCGGGCTGGCGTCGAAGACCACGCCCTCGCCGAAGATCGGCTTCATGAACGGGTAGGCCGCGGCCTGGTCCAGGTCCTCGTCGGCGGCGCGGAAGAAGAACTCGTTGGCCTCCGCGCCGGTGAGCAGCAGCACCTTCTTGTCCGCCAGCCGGAACGAGCCGACGTCGCCGCACTCGGAGCGGATGCGCTTCATCAGGGCGATCGGGTCGGTGCGGAACTCCTCGAGATGGCCGTGCTCGTGCTCGCCACCGGAGACCCGTCGCGGTTTCACCGGACTCATCGGAAATCCTTCCCCAGGTTGCTGTCCAGACATATGATGGACACCTGTCTGGACAGTACTACGACCGACCTGGCCAAGCAAGGAAGAAAGCGCTCGTCCGGCGAGAGGTGAACCGTGCAGAAACGCAATGAAGCGTCGGCAAAAACGCAGGCTGCTGTGTTCTGGTCGCTCATCCGCTACAAGGTGGCGGCGCTGGCGATGGTCGCCCTCCTACTAGCCGTGGCCGGGGTCTCGCTGGCGCTGTTCGCCGGGCGGTTCACCGACACCGTCGCGCTCACCGTCGAGGCGCCGCGCAGCGGGCTGGTGCTCGATCCGGACGCCAAGGTCCGGGTGCGCGGGGTGGAGATCGGCTCGGTGGCCTCGGTCGAGTCGAGCGGCGACACCGCGCGGCTGGAGCTGCGGGTGGATCCGGAGCGGCTGCAGCTGGTGCCGAGCAATGCCACCGTCGACATCCGCTCGACCACCGTGTTCGGCGCCAAGTACGTGAACTTCGTCATCCCCTCCGACCCCGCGCCGACCGCCATGCGCCCGGGCACCCTGCTGCGCGCCGCCGCCGTGACGGTGGAGTTCGACACCCTCTTCCAGCGGCTGAGCAGGCTGCTCGCCGCCGTCGAACCGGCCAAGCTCAATGCCACCCTGAGCGCCATCGGCCAGGCGCTGGACGGGCGCGGCGCCAAACTCGGCGACCTGCTCAGCCGCTCCGACGCCTACCTCGCCGAGCTGAACCCCAGCCTGCCCGCGCTGGAGCGCGACCTCGCCGCCACCGCCCAGGTGACCGATCTCTACGCCGATACCGCGCCCGACCTGCTGCGCACCGTCGACAACACCACCGTCACCGCGGGCACCATCGCGGAGCGCTCGCAGGACGTCGACGCCATGCTGCTCGGGCTGATCGGGTTGTCCGACACCGGCACCGCGGTGCTCGGCGAGAACGAGCAGGCGCTGACCGAGTCGCTCGCCCTGCTCCGCCCCACCGCCGAACTGCTCCTCGAGTACAAGCCGGTGCTGTACTGCCTGGTGGTCGGGATCAACAACGCTATGCCGCTGGCCGAGTCGCTCTTCGGCGGCAACAAGCCGGGCGCCTCGTTCTTCGCCAGCTTCATGTACGGCGCCCCCGCCTACAAGTACCCGCAGGACCTGCCGAAGGTGAACGCCACCGGCGGCCCCAACTGCAGCGGCGTGCTGGACCGGGTGCCGAACAGCCACGCCGACTACATCGTCACCGACACCAACGAGGGCCCGCCTTTCGTGCCATCCACGCAGGTCATCCCCAACCTGCCGTCGGTATTCCGCCTGCTCTTCGCCGGTATGCCCGGCGTCTGAATTCTGAGGAGATACATGGCTGAGTTGACCGGCCGCGGTGCCGTAGTCGTCGGCGGTACCAGCGGGATCGGCCGCGCCGTCGCCGCCGCGCTGGCCGCGGAGGGGGCCGGGGTGGTGGTGAATGGCCGCGACCCCGCTGTAGTTGCCCGCGTTTCGGCCGAGCTCGGCGTTCTCGGCGTCCCCGGCTCGGCCGCCGACCCCGCCGTGGCGGATCAGCTGATCGGCACCTGCGCCGCCAAGTTCGGTGCCGTCGACGTGCTGGTCAACTGCGCGGGCATCGCGGAGCCGGACGGGTCATCGATCCTCACCGTGCGCCCCGAGGAGTGGCGCACCCTCCTCGACTCCCACCTGGAAACCGTCTTCACCACCTGCCGCGCCGCCGCCCCGCTGATGGTCGAGCAGGGCCGCGGCACCATCGTCAACACCAGCTCCTTCGCCTACCTCGGCGACTACGGCGGCACCGGCTACGCGGCCGGAAAAGGCGCGGTGACCAGCCTGACCCTCGCCATCGCCGCCGAACTCCGCGAGCACGGCATCCGCGCGAATGTGGTGTGCCCCGGCGCCCGCACCCGCCTCTCCACCGGCGATTTCTACGAAGCCAAAATCCACGACCTCAACCAGCGCGGAATGCTCGACGAGCTCTCCACCCGGGGCGCCCTCGACGCCCCACCCCCCGAGTACGCAGCCCAGCTCTACCTCTACCTCGCGACCGACCGAGCCAAGGACATCACCGGCCAGATCTTCATCGCCGCAGGCAATTTCGTCGGCCGCTTCGACCGCCCGACCCCCAGCCTCGTCGCCTACCGCGACCACAACGGCGAGCCACCGTGGAGCCTGGACGAGCTGGAGCGGAAAGTCCGCTGACCGCTCTGGCGGTGATGCGTACCAGAAATGTAATACACTTATCGCGTGCGACTCACCGTTCTTGCGAGCGCCACCCGTCACGGCATCACAGGGGAGGAGATTCGCGCCGTTGTTTTCTATCCGGTACTGCGTACGAGGTTGACTCCGCGTCTGCCCGGCGCGGTGCCGCACCTGTTCATCGGCAAGTTCGATGAGGACGAGCCCTTGATAGAGGTCATCGCGGACCTGGCGGATCCTGGAGAGTGGATCGTCTTCCACGCGATGATGCTGCGACGAGAACTGGTCGAGCAGACGCGCCTCGGCGCCCTGCTCGCGGAAGCGGACCGCGATTTCGCCCCGCAACGCAAGGAGAGGAGGGGCCGCGCATGAGCAAGGATGATGCCCCGGATCGGCGGTTGAGCGCCGACGACTACGAACGCATGGCCGACGACTACGCCGCGAACCCTGTCCGTGACACGGAGGTACTCGGCCCGGTGGAAGTCGACCTCACGGTCCTGCGCAAGGGCAGGCCGTCAGGCGTAAGGCCGGGGAAGACACCGGGCCAGTCGGTCCGCCTGCCGACGGCCCTCCGGGAACGCCTCGCCGCCCGCGCGGAACGCGAAGCCGTTTCGCAGAGCGAGGTCATTCGCAAAGCGGTCGCCGAGTACCTGGACCGGCACGCCGGGTAGCGCGGATGCGGAGGACGCCGCCGACCTGCCGATACGCTGGGCCCACCGGATCGCCCGGCCGAGAGGCAGGAGCCGCTATGCCGCTGTCGCACCCGTCCGACCCGCACCCGCACCGCCCGGCGGAGGTGGCGATCAACCCGGTGTTCACGAGGGAACCGATCACCGTGCCGCGGGATCGGATGCCGGAGGGGGAGCTGGACTGCGAGGTCGCGTACCAGGTGGTGCACGACGAGCTCATGCTGGACGGCAATGCCCGGCTCAACCTGGCGACCTTCGTGACCACCTGGATGGAGCCGGCCGCGGAGCAGCTCATGCGCGAGTGCTTCGACAAGAACATGATCGACAAGGACGAGTACCCGCGCACCGCGGAGCTGGAGCAGCGCTGCGTGCACATGCTCGCCGACCTGTGGAATGCCCCGGACCCGGCGACGGCGCCCGGCTGCTCCACGACCGGGTCGAGCGAAGCGTGCATGCTCGCCGGGCTGGCCTTGAAGCGCCGCTGGCAGCAGGCGCGGCGGGCGGCCGGGCTCTCGACCGACCGGCCGAACCTGGTGATGGGCGGCAATGTCCAGGTCTGCTGGGACAAGTTCGCCAACTACTGGGATGTCGAGCCCCGCCTGGTGCCGATGGAAGGCGACCGCTTCCACCTCACCGCCGAGGCCGCGCTCCCGTACTGCGACGAGAACACCATCGGCGTCGTCGCCATCCTCGGCTCCACCTTCGACGGCAGCTACGAGCCGGTCGCCGAGGTCTGCGCCGCGCTCGACCAGCTGGAGCAGGACAAGGGCTGGGACATCCCGGTACACGTGGACGGCGCCTCCGGCGCGATGATCGCCCCGTTCTGCGACCCGGACCTGGCGTGGGACTTCCGCCTCCCGCGCGTCGCCTCGATCAATACCTCCGGCCACAAGTACGGCCTGGTCTACCCGGGCGTCGGCTGGGTGCTCTGGCGCGACACCCCCGCGCTCCCGGACGACCTCATCTTCCGGGTCAACTACCTCGGCGGCGAGATGCCGACCTTCGCGCTCAACTTCTCCCGCCCCGGCGCCCAGGTGGTGGCCCAGTACTACACCTTCCTGCGGCTCGGCCGCGGCGGCTACACCCGCATCCAGCGGTACTGCCGCGAGGTCGCCACCGGGCTGGCCGAGCGGATCGCCGCGCTCGGCCCGTTCCGCCTGCTCACCGACGGCAGCGAACTCCCGGTCTTCGCCTTCACCCTGGCCGACGGCGAGACCGGCTACTCGGTCTTCGACGTCTCCGCGGCGCTGCGCGAACACGGCTGGCTGGTCCCCGCCTACACCTTCCCGGCCGACCGCGAAGATCTCGCGGCGCTGCGCATCGTCGTGCGCAACGGTTTCACCCACGACCTCGCGGGGTTGCTGCTCGGTGCTCTCGAGGAGGTCATGCCGCGGCTGCGCGCCCAGGAGCGGCCGCAGCACGACACCGCCGGTTTCGCGCACACCTGACGCTTCAGGAGATCGCGGACCAACGGATTCGCCGGTCGCCGGTGCGAAGGGATGCGAGCCGTACCGCAAGCTGCTCGGCCGCTCGCGGCTTGTCCGGTGCGAGGCGGATATACGCTCCCAATGAGTGCATTTCGGCAATGTCTCGAAGAAGCGGCCACTGGGGCCAGGCCAGCAGGTCATAGCCGTAGACGTCGAGAAACCGGTGTCGGTCGTCTTCCGGTGCGTGGAAGTGATCCGGCAGAGCGCTGATCAGATCCAGCTCTCTGGGGCCGATGCAGCAGCCGTCCCAGTCGATCAGTACGAAGCCGTGCTCGGTCGAGACGACATTCTCCGTGTGGGCATCGGCATGGACCAAGCCATCTCCCAGGGGAAATCTGGCAGCGGCGTAAGCAGCGACCAGTTCTCCGGCGCGATCGGTGAGCCACATGTGGTCATCGTGGCCGAGAGCTGGACGCCGACGGGAGGCGTCGAGCGCGAGCGCCTCGCGGAGCCGGTGCAGCGGGCGGTATCGCGGCAGCGGAAATGGCGGGATCGGCTGGTCGTGGAGTCGGCGCAGCAGGATCGCGACGTCACTCAACGTAGCTGCTGTCGGCGATGGGCGATATGGCCAGAAGGTGGCGACGGCCCCGTTCCCGAAAACCGGCTGCGCACCGGAGAGCGGGCGTAGCGCTATCGCATCACTACCCCGCTGGTTCAACCATCGGGTAACCGCGATTCCGGCACCGGCGCGCGCCCTGCGCAATTCGGTGTCGGGTGCGAGCCGGGCGATCACCGGCCCGCCGTGCGCGGCGGGCAGCAGGTACACGGCGTTCGACCGATGGTGGAGTAGTTGAGCCTCCTCATCGGAAACACCGAACGCCGTGCAGAGCGCTGTCAGCGCATCGGCTCCGGGGAGTCCGGCATCGACGCTCATATTGTGGCCGGAGCGGCTACCCGGATTTCTTCGCGCAGTTCGGCGACGATCGGCTCGCGGTCGTGCCGGGCCGCGACACGGTCGAGATCGCGTAGCCGCGTGTAGCAGCGGGCAGAGGACGTCGAAGTGACCGCGTTGATCGCGTCGGTGGTGGTCTTCGCGGCGGTATCGTAGTTGCCCGCCTGGAGATGAGCGCCCGCCAAGGTCGGCAGTGCGATGGCTCGGCTTCGCGCGTGCTCTATGACGTGGCCGTCGATCGCCTCGGCAAGTTGCTCGACTGCGATCGGTGCGACTGCCGCATCTGTCAGTGACAGCAGGTAGTAGGCGTGTCCCTGCTGTGCGGTGAGTTCAGCGGCGGTGACCGACGACGCCCAGGGCGGGGTGTTGTCGGCGTTCGCGGCTCCGTAGTGATCCTGTGCGGTTCCGATCGCGCGCCGCATCGGTTCGCCCTGTCCCAGCGCAGCCCAGCACCACGCCGTGACGGCCGAGATGTAGCCGGCGGTCATCGTACTGACGGGATACTTCCGATTACTGGAGGTCGCCGATGCGAGCTGGGCGAAGGCCAGCGCCTCCTGTCGCCGATTTTCTCGCATTTCGGACCGCCACAGGTGCAGCGACTGGTGGGCCATGTCCAGCAGGATGGTTACCGCCAGATCGGTGCTGCGCGGATGCTCCGCCCCCTTGCGAGTGGCATCGAGTGCGTATGCCCAGAGTTTGCGAGCCGTTCCGTGATCTTCGACGTCATAGGCGAGCCAGGCGGCGGTCGCCGCGAGTTCGGCCGCGGCGATCCAATATCGCGTGCGCAGATTCTCACTGCGCGCCGCGTTCTCGAGCGCCCGAATCCGGTGTACCTGCGCCAAAGCGGCGGTTTGGCACAGACCGCCGCCGTTCGCCATGTCCCAGCGCCGAAATCCGCTGCTGATCGCCTCGATCGCTTCGATATCGGCTGGGCCGAGACGGGTTCGGACAATGGGGCTCGAATGGCTCGGTAGCAGGTTGCCCAGCCGAGTCAGTTCAGGATGCAGGTTGGAGCCGAGTGTGGCGGCGGTGACCAAGAGGAGGAAATCGCGTCGGTCCACCCAGTTCACCTCCCTGGTCGTCAGGCCGGCTCCCGCGTGGCGGGGAAAGCCAAGGAGCTGTGGCGGGATACCCAGGCGGGAAGCCACCCGCGCCACAACTCGCACATGCCCTATGCGGCGTTCGCCTCGCTCGACGGCCGATATCCGCGACTGGCTCAGCTCCAGGAGCATGCCGAGCTGGGTCTGGCTCAACCCCGTGCGGTCACGAACCGCTGTGAAGACAGAGCCGAAGTCGTAGATTTCCAGAGCCTTCCGGATATTCGCCCGTTCGAAGAACTCCGGCGGAATGGGCTCATTCAACCCGACCGACCGCATACACGACGAACACAGCGGGCCGCGGGTCACTACCGGCCTCTTTTCCCCACATATGGTGCAGCTCGCAATCCCCGTCACGACGCAAGCTCTTTCCTGTTGCCGGTCGGCACCGAACCCCCTGCTGCGGCCGCTGCGTGATCGAGCGGTTTCGCGCATTCGCCAGCTTAGGCCACCTCAGCAGGGGTGATCGAACTTCGGCTGGAGAACCGGCGGTCAAGCCCCAATGAGGCTATCCCTCTCGGGCGTTGGGATTTGTGGCCACGTCCGCAACCGTTGCAGCCGGTACCCGGTACCGGGCTGACGCCCGGAATGCCCGCCCGGCGCACCAGCCCGCCAGAGTGGCAGGCCGGTGGCGAAACGCCCCCGGTGCCGGGTACCGCCACCTGTTCCGCTGTTTCATGGAGGAATCCGTCTCGGTGAGTGACCTACCTTCACCGGCACCGCAGGAGCCGGATGTGCTGGTCTCGGTGACGATCCATACCGAGCGCGGCAGCGTTCGATTCGACTACCGGGCCTGCGTCACAGCCGCGACCGCTTTCGCCGCCGAGGTCGCCGAGCGAAGCGATGTCGAAGCATCGACATCGCCCGACGACTCGGATGCCCGGCTTCGGCGCCTGCCGAACGAGAGGCTGTACCTTCCGTGAAGCCCTACAGCTCACCCGCCCGCCGCCACGACTCCCGCTCGGCGCCGAATGCTTCTGCCTGCCGACCCCGGAACTCCGCGATGGAATCCGCCTCGGCATCCAGGAACCCTCGGTACTCCGCGAGCGAGAAGGAACCGTCCTCGGTGCGCACCTCCCCCGTGAAGTCGGCGCGCAAGTCGAGCAGTTCGTCCGCTTCGACCGGGTACCAGCGGATCCGGTCGAAGAAGCGCAGCATCCAGGGGTCGTCCGCACCGGTGGCGCGGTGGTTCCACACCTGGGTGGTGCGGCCGACGAACTGGTACCCACCCGGCCCTTCCATGCCGTAGATGCACATGTAGGCGCCGCCGATGCCGACGGCGTTCTCCGGGGTCCAGGTGCGGGCGGGGTTGTACTTGGTGGTGACCAGGCGGTGCCTGGGGTCGGTGGGGGTGGCGACGGGGGCGCCGAGGTAGACGTCGCCGAGCCCGAGTACCAGGTACTCGGCGTCGAAGACGGTGTCGTAGACCTCCTGCACCGAGTCCAGTCCGTTCACGCGGCGGATGAACTCGATGTTCCACGGGCACCAGGGCGCGTCGGCGCGGACGCCGTGCATGTAGCGGGTGATGGCCTCGCGGGTGGCGGGGTCGTCCCAGGAGAGCGGGAGGTGCACGGTCCGGCTGGGAACGATCAGGTCGCTCGCGGCGGGGATGGCGGTCTCCGCCTCGGCGAGCAGGTCGAGCAGCCGTGGCACCGGGAGCACCGCGGGGTCGGTGCGGATCTGTAGCGAGCGGATGCCGGGGGTGAGTTCGGTGATGCCGCGCGGGCGGTCGGTGTTCAGGTGCTCGTGGAGGGCGTGTACCCGGGCGCGGAGCGCGAGGTCGAGGGTCATCTCGCCGTATTCGACGAGGACGCCGTCGTCGCCCGCGCGCCGGTAGGTCACCGAGGTCTCGGCGTCGACGTGGCCGCGGCGCAGTATCCCGTCGTCACCGTCGCCGCCGGGGCTGAGCACGATCGGGAAGCCCGCACGGCGTTCCCGGCCCAACTCGTGGAGCGGCGCTGTGGTGGCGCCGCGCACGGGGACGAAGCGCACGGTGTCGCCGGGGGCGAGCTGGCCGAGCTTCCAGCGGTCGGCGGCGGTCACCGTGACCGGGCAGACGAATCCGCCGAGGCTCGGCCCGTCCGGGCCGAGCAGGATGGGGGTGTCGCCGGTGAAGTCCAGCGCGCCGACGGAGTACGGGGTGTCGTGGATATTGGACGGGTGCAGCCCGGCCTCGCCGCCGTCCGGGCGGGCCCAGGCCGGTTTCGGGCCGATCAGCCGGACGCCGGTGCGGTCGGAGTTGAAGTGTACCTCGTAGGGGGTCGCGTAGAGGGTGTCGATATCGGCGCGGGTGAAGAACTCGGGGGCGCCGTGCGGGCCCTCGGTGACGGCCAGCTGCCAGTGCCGGGTGAGCGCGGGCTGGTGCTCCATCGGCACCGCGCCGGTGGCCGCGTCGACCGGCTCGCCGAGCGGCAGCGTCTCGCCCTCGCGGAGGATTCCGCCGGTGCTGCCGCCGAACTTGCCGAGCGTGAAGGTGGCGGTGCTGCCGAGGTATTCGGGTAGGTCGAGGCCGCCCGCGATCAGCACGTAGACCCGCAGCCCCGGGCCGGTCACCGCACCGACCTCGAGCGTGCCGCCCGCCGGGACCGTCACCGCGCGCCACTGCGCGACCGGTTCGCCGTTCACGGTGACCGGGGCGGGTGCGCCGGTCACGCAGATCGCGGTGGCGCGGTCGAAGCGCAGGGCCGGTCCGGCCAGGGTGCACTCCAGGCCGGGTGCGCCCTCCGGGTTCCCGACCGAGCGATTGCCGAGCCGGAACGAGAGATCGTCCATCGGACCGGACGGCGGGACGCCGACGTGCCAGTACCCGGTGCGGCCCGGCCAGTCCTGGATCGTGCTCAGCGGACCGGGACGCACGACGGTAACGGTCGAGACCTGCGCCAAGTCGTCCGGCAGGAGCACGGAGTCGGTGAGAACGCTCATCGGGTCACCACCATGCGCACCGGCGTCGGGTCGAAACCGTTGCACGGGTTGTTGATCTGCGGGCAGTTGGAGACCAGCACCAGGGTGTCGATCTCGGCGCGCAGCGTCACCGATTTGCCCGGCGCGGAGAGCCCGTCCACGATGCCGAGCGTGCCGTCCGGCTCCACCGGGACGTTCATGAACCAGTTGATGTTCGAGACCAGGTCGCGCTTGCCGAGCCCCCACTTCAGCGCCTCGGTGAGGAAGTTCTCCACGCAGGCGTGCTGGTGCCTGGTGTGCTGCCCGTAGCGCAGCGTGTTCGACTCCTGCGAGCAGGCGCCGGCGAGGGTGTCGTGGTTGCCGACCTCGTCGGCGAGCACCGTCATCAGCGCGGCGCCGGAGTCGGTGCGCAGCACGCTGCCGGTGGTGAGGAAGATATTGCGCTGCGCGGTCACGGTCGCCTGCGCGCTGTACCGCTCGCCCGCCGGGTCGGCGGCGGAGTAGAGCAGGCAGTCGACGGCCTGGTTGCCGTGCAGGTCGATGATCCGCAGCTGCTCGCCCGCGCGCACCACGGTGGACCAGGGGGCACAGGCGGCGACGGTCTCGTCGAGGACGAGCGTTTCGGTGCTGGTCATGCCGGGACCCCCTGGTCGCGGGAAGCGGTCAGGGCCGCCTCGGTGTTGTCGACGGCCCGCAGGTACTCCGGGTCCGAATTGGGGTGCAGTGTCAGCTCCTCCGGGGCGGCCCAGGCGACCACGTCCAGCTCGGCGGCGGGGCGCTCGTCCAGCGGGTGGCCGCCGGTCGCCAGCAGCACGGTGACCGGCAGCTGGATCAGCAGGTCGAGCGCGGCGCCGGGCGCCGCGCTGCCGGTGCTGACCAGGCCGCCGTCGGCGTCCACCCGGACCCCGCGGAAGAAGGAGAGCGTCGGCCCGACGTCGGCGGGCGCGAGCCCGTGCTTGGCCGCGCCGAGCCGCAGGGCGTGGCGGACCTCGGGCGTCGGACCGCAGAGCGCGTCGTGGTGGCCCGAGGTGTCGGCGAGCACCGTGGCCAGGAGTCGGCCCTGGTCGGAGAGGAGCGGGTGGCCGGTGCCGAGGTACGCCTGCCACGGGACCTTGAGCGTGTCGGCGACGTTCAGCCGCTCCCACGGGGCCTCGGCGCGCAGCAGCAGCAGGTGCGCGCAGGCCGTGCCGGTGGGGTCGGTGAGGCGGAGGCGGGTGCCGCGGGCAAGGACTCTCGTCAGGTAGCCGCCCGCCGGGATGCGGTCGCGGAGCACGACCTTCGCGGGATCGACGCCCGCGGGCAGTTCGGGTTCGGCGAGCGTGGCGGCGGCCGCCTGGGCACGGGCGTGTTCCCGCGCGCCCGCGGTGGATTCGGTGCTTGTCATCGGGACTCCTGGAGGTGAAAGGTGCGGCGCTCGCACCGAGCGGCTGCTTGCTCCGCGACGGGCGGCTGCTTGCTCCGCGAGGGGCGGCGGCGCAGGCGGCTGGTGGGCTCCTCGACGGGTAGCACCCCGCCGCACCCGGGGCGGTGCCGACCGGCATCGGCACCGCCCCGGCGGATCAGGGGACGAGGGCGGGGGCGGGCTTGTCCGCCACGGTGCGGTAGATCGCGAAGCCGACGCCGACGGCGAGCAGCACGAAGAGCGGTGCGGCCCAGAGCATCCACCAGGAGCCGCCCTCCGGCGTGTACACCTCGGCCCGCGGCCAGGCCAGGTTCACCGTCATGGCGATGCCCCACGCCACCGCGAGCAGGTTGACCGGAATCCCGAAGCGGCCGAGCCCGAACAGCCCCGGCTCGCTCTGCCACCCGCGGAACCGGCGCACCAGCAGCGGCGTCGTCACCAGCAGGTAGGCCAGGTAGAGCGTGGCGATGCCGACGCTGGCGAGGGTGGCGAAGATGGCCGAGTTGCCCAGGTTCAGCACCAGCAGCGCGATGCCGACGGCGCCGATCACGATCGCGGGCAGCACCGGGGTGCCGTACCGCGGGTGCACCGCGGCGAGCGCCCTGGCGAAGGGCAGCTTGCCGTCCCGCGCCATGGAGAAGAGCAGCCGCGAACCGGCGGTCTGCACGGCCAGCGTGCACACCATGATCGCCACCGCTACGCAGCCGAGCAGCACCGTTCCGGCCGGGCTGTCCAGCTTGGCGGTGAGCACGTAGGCCAGCCCGCCCTCGGCGAGCGCGCCGTCGTCCAGGCTCGGCGCCGCCATCAGCGCGCCGACCAGGATGAGCCCGCCGCCGAGCGCCGAGGCGGTGAGCGCGGTGAGGATGGTGCGCGGCGCGACCCGGCGCGGGTTCTTGGTCTCCTCGGAGAGCTCACCGGCCGAGTCGAAGCCGACCATCACGTACGCCGCCATCAGCCCGGAGATCAGGAAGGCCATCCAGTACGGCCCCTCGACCGCCTGCGAGGTGTCGAAGACGACATCCGGCCCGCGCTCCGCGCTGGTGAAGAAGAGCCCGATGATCGCGAGCACGCCGACGATCTCGATGGTCACGCCGATCGAGTTGATCCTGGCCATCAGGTCGATGCCGATCACGTTGATCACCGTGGTCACCACCAGCAGCGCGCTGCCGAGCAGCACCGCGTTCATGGCGCCGTCGTGCGAGGTCAGCGCGGTGTCGGTGCCGATGATCTGGAATCCGCTCCAGATGCTCGGCAGCACCACCTGCAGCGCGATCGCCGCGGCCGCCGCGGTGACGATCTGCGCGATGATCATCAGCCAGCCGGCGAACCAGCCGACCGCCTCGCCCGCCAGCCGCCGCGACCACTGGTAGATACAGCCCGAGATGGGGTAGCGGGCGGCCAGCTCGGCGAAGTTCAGCGCGACCAGGAACTGGCCGGCGAAGACCAGCGGCCAGGTCCAGAAGAAGGCGGCGCCGCCGAACGAGTACCCGAAGGCGAAGAACTGGAAGATCGTGGTGAGGATGGAGACGAACGAGAAGCCCGCCGCGAACGAGGCGTACCGGCCCAGCTTGCGGTGCAGCACCGGTTCGTAGCCGAACGTCGCGAGGTCGGCGCCGTCGCGGGTGTCGGACGGCGGACTCCCGGGGGCGGTGGGTTCCAGAGTGGTGGCCATGATCGGTTCCTTCGGGACGGGCCGAAATATCTATCGAGTGACAGTTTTGACCCGCCGATCGCGTTCCCGGTGACCGCTGTGTATCGCTCCGGTCAAGCGCCGTAACGTCTGCGTTTCATGAGTTTCTGTCGGATGACAGGAATCTCTCCGCGCAGGTCAGTGTGGTGCGAGACGGGTTTGCCCCGGTGCAGTGCCAGAATGGCTGCGTGACGAACCTCGGACCGGGGCGCCCGCGGCTCGAGCAGCGGCGCAGGCACGGGCAGACGCCGCGGGCCGAGATCCTGGACGCCGCGGGCGAGCTCTTCACCACCAAGGGCTACGCCAATACCTCCACCCGCGCGGTCGCCGACGCGGTCGGCATCCGGCAGGCCTCGCTCTACCACCACTTCGCCGCCAAGGACGACATCCTGGACGCGCTGCTGGCCGAGACCGTCGCCGGGCCACTGGAATTCGCCGAGGGGCTGGGTGGTTCGCCCGTGCCCGCCGCCGTGCGGCTCTACGCGCTCGCGCTCTTCGATGTCAGGCAGCTGTGTGCCGCGCGCTGGAATCTCGGCGCGCTCTACCTGCTTCCCGAGCTGCGCACCGAGCGGTTCGCCGCCTTCCGGCTGCGCCGGGACGAGCTGCGCGGGCACTACGAGGAGCTCGCCCGGCGCGTCCTCGCCGACCTGGGATCGCGCGCCGTTCCCGGCTCGGAGGTGCTTCCCTTCCGCCTGGTGGAGACGGTGATCAATATCCGCTCCGACGAGGGGGCCGCGCCGGAGTACGCGGAGCACACCATTCCGGAGGCGGTCCTGCGCGTGCTCGGGGCCGCGGGAGCCGTGCGGGCCGAAGCCGTGGCACTCCTGGAATCGCTCGCTGTCGCGCGCGGGTAGGCGACGTTGTCGCGGAACGGTGGTCCGCTCACCCCCGCGAAGTCTGTCCGAGGCCGAGCTGCTCCACGCAGGCCAGCGCGGCGGCGGTCGATTCCGGGCGCGCGGGGAGCAGGGGGAGGCGGACGTGCGGGCTCGGGATGCGGCCCTCGGCGGCGAGCACGGCCTTGAGCACGGTCGGGTTGGGCTCGGTGAAGAGTGCGCGGGTGAGCGGGACGAGGCGGTGGCCGAGTTGCCGCGCGTGCTCGATCGAGCCCGCGCGCCAGGCGGCGATGAGCTCGGCGTACGGGCGGGCGGCGATATTGGCGCAGGCCAGGATGGCTCCGCTCGCGCCCAGGGCGAGCATCGGTGCGGTGAAGAGATCGTCGCCCGCCAGGACCGCGACGTCGGCGGGGAGGTCGGCGAGGAAGGCGATGGTGGTCTCGTCGATGCCGCCGGTGGAGTGCTTGAAACCGGCGATGTTCGGGATGCTGGCGATCCGGCCGAGCGTCTCCGCGCTCAGCGCGCGGCCGGTGCGGTACGGAATGTTGTAAACGATCAGCGGCACCGGGCAGGCGGCGGCGAGCAGCCGGAAGTGCTCGACCACACCGTCTTCGGACGGCCGGGTGTAGTAGGGGACCACCGTGAGCGCGGCGCTGATCCGCGGATCCAGCCCCGCGAGCTGCTCGATCGAGGCGGCGGTGGTGTTCGTGCCCGCGCCGGCGACGAGCGGTGCGCCGTACCGGGCGCAGGCAGCCGCGCAGATCTCGATGACGGTGCCGCGCTCCTCCGGCGTGAGCGCCGCGGCTTCGGCGGTGGTGCCGAGCGCGACCAGCCCGGCTGCGCCGTCGGCGAGCACGGCGTGCGCGAGTGCCGCCAGCGCGTCGGGTGCGAGTTCGCCGGAGGCGGTGAACGGGGTGATCAGCGGGACGTACAGGCCGGTGCGGAGCATGGTTCGACCTTCACCCCGATCGGTCGTCAGGTCCAGTTCAGGTTAGCGATGTCGAGGTTAAGCTCAGCTTATGCTCGATGTCCGAAAGCTGCGGCTGCTCCGGGAACTGGCGCACCGCGGCACCATCGCCGCCGTGGCCGACGCGCTGAACTACACCCCGTCGGCGGTGTCGCAGCAGCTCAGCGCGTTGGAACGGGAGACGGGGGTGCCGCTGCTGGAGCGCACCGGCCGCCGGGTCGCGCTGACCCCCGCCGCGCGCGGGCTGGTCGAGCGCACCGAGGAGATCCTGGCGACGCTGCAGCGGGCCGCCGCCGAACTCGCCACCGCGGCAACGGCGCTCACCGGCACCCTGCGCATCGGCGTCTTCCCCTCCGCCGTGCCCGCCATCCTGACCCCCGCCATCGTGGCGCTGAGCAGCGCGCACCCCGGACTCGATCTCATGGTCACCGAACTGGACCCGGCCGCGGTACCGGACGCGCTGCGCGGGGAGCGGCTCGATATCGCCCTGGTCCAGGAGTACGACTACGTCCCCGTGCTCGCCGACCCCGGCCTGGAGACCGAACCGCTGCTCCGGGAGACCGTCCACCTGGCCGCCCGCAGCGCGGAGCCGCTCGCCGCCCATCGTGATTCCGGCTGGATCGCCGGGACGCCGGGCACGCTGTGCCACGCGCTCACCGTGCGCGCCTGTGAGGCGGCCGGGTTCACCCCGCGTATCCGGCACCACGCCGATGATTTCGGTGCGGTGCTCGCCCTGGTCGCCGCCGGTCAGGGCGTCGCCTTCGTCCCCGACCTCGGAACCGCCGGTGCGCCGGAGGGTGTGGTACTCACCCCGCTTCCCATCCGGCGCCGCACGCACCTGGCCTATCGCCGTGGGACCGCCGGCCATCCCGCCGTCGCTGCTGCCCGGACCGCGCTCCGTGGCGCCGCCGATCGCTGCGGTGGGGTATGAATCCGACACTCTGCACCCGGTGCGGAGTTCGGTGAAACGGGTCAGAGCGACGCTGCTCCGAAGATCTCGTCGTGCCAGGACCGAGCGGGGTCGCTGAACCAGGGCCCGACCGTGTCCGCGTTCAGCACCCGCAGTTCTCGCAGGTCGATGTCGTACCGCCGATAGATGGCGACGAGGTCGCGCAGGTCCTCTTCATCGACGGTGCCGAACTCGAGCGTGATGTGCAACGTCCGGGACTCGCCGCGGTACGACGCGACACAACCGATCTTGTCGAGCCATTCGAAGAACGCCGCCTCGTCGTTGTACGAGTAGTACAGAACACCTGTAGCTTCGAGTACCACATCGGCCATATCGGTTATCGCCTCTTCCCGCCGGGATAGACATTGTCGTAACTCTTCCCGTCCTGGACATCCCAGTGCGGGCCGCCGTGGGCCGTGGAACCCTTGCCGGTGGGAACCCATACCTTGCCATCGGCGTCGAGCCAACCGAAGCCCCTGCCGTTGGGGGACGGCACCCACTGCTCGCCGCCCTTGGGCGGCACGAACCCCTCGGTGTCTCCGGGTTTTCCTGGCGCCTTGGCCCCGTCCGGATCGTAGGCGTCGGCCGGTGGCTTGCGATTCGCGTTGAACGTGGCGTCCCCGGCGATGGAGAGGATCGTCAGCCCGGTGATGGTGGCGAGCGCACCGGTCGCCAGGGTCGCCGTGCCGAACTGGATACCACCGAGGGTGGCGAAGAAGGTGCCCGCGATCCGGACGATCGCGGTCGCGGTGACGTCGATGGCGACCCCCTCGGCCGCGAGCGCCCGCGGATTCCGGACAGCCACGAGCGCCACCGCGATGAGCACGGACGCCACGACGAGCGTCGCCGCGATCTGCGTGCTGATCTCCGCCCGCATCGCGACGAGCGCGGTGTGGTGGCTCGCCGTCGATTTCGCCAGGTCGTCGGCGGCGAGCCGGAGCTGCCCGGCGTTGGTGGAGAGCGTCCGGAGGTGTTCGATCAGGTTGGGGACATCGGGTGCGTCGAACCGCTGCAGCCCGTCGGCGATGAGCCGCAGCCGCGATTCCGCGGCGAAGACGGTGTCGTCGTCGACGTAGGCCTTCCACGCCACGGCCGCGCGGTCCAGCTTGTCGGTGTCGCCGTCCGGGACCTCGCCGCCCGCGATCTGCGCGGTCACCTTGTCGAACAGCTCCGGGAAGTCGCTCTCCAGCCCGGGGCCGTTGTTCCGGGAGGACGCAACGCCGGTCACGGTGCTCACCCCGTACGGCGTCTCCGAGGGGATGGTGCGCGGGCAGGCCGGGCCGATGCCCTTGTTCGGATCCCGATTGGCGGCGTAGTTCGCGCACTCCCAGTTGTAGCCGGACGCGATGAGGATGTCGGCGAAATGCTGGAGCGCGTTGACGAAATCGGTGGCCGCGAGGGTGAAGGCGGCGGCGTGCTCGTCGTAGCTCGCGGACCAGGCCAGCACCGCCGGGTAGCTGCCCGCCATGCCGCCGGTCTCCAGCAGCACCGTCTGCAGCGGGTTGTAGGCCGTCTGCAGCTCCCGCGACAGCTGGTAGCAGGCGTCGGCGGCGGTGTAGTAGGAGTGCGGCGCGACCGCGGCCATCTCAGCCCCCGGTCATCCGCAGGTTCACCGCGGACGCCTCGGCATAGGAATCGCGGGCCACGCGCGCGGCCTCCTCCATCCGGGCAAGGCCGTCCAGCAGTTCCCTGGTCGCGGTGAGCCACTCGCGGTGCTCCTCGGCGTAGGCCGTCGCGGCCGCGCCGGTCCACTTCCCGGCCTGCACCAGCTCCTGCACCCGGCGGTCAAGCTCGTCGAGGTGCCCGGCGAGGAACTCCTGGAAGCCGCGGGCGCGCGCGGTCACCCGGTCGATGTGGTCGAGGTCGAAGGCGAACTCGTCGGACATGTCAGTCCACGTTCAGCAGGGTCGCGGAGCTCGAGGTCTCCTGCTCCTGCTGGGCCGCGACGCTCGCGCCCAGCTTCGCCGCCAGATCGCCGAGCGCGTCGAAGGTCTGCAGCACGCCGTCCCGCATCTCGTCCCAGCCGGTGCGGTACGCGTCGGCGGCGCTGCCCTGCCAGGTGCCGAAGAGCGCTTGGACCTCGCCGTCCAGCGAGCCCGCCCCCGATCTCAGCTGCTCGGCGACATCGGCGGCGTACCGGCCGATCGCCTGGACATCCTCCGGAACCACCCGCAGCGGTGCATCACTCGTCATATCCCCTCCCGGTGCGCCACCCTACTCCTTGGCCGGTGCGCTCACCCAGGCCAAACCCCACGCGTACGCCTCGTCCACCGCCATGTTCAGGAAGAAGGGCGGGCGGGTCGGCGGGGGGATGAAGCGGCCCTCGCGGCGCAGCACCAGGTCGCCTGCGACGTTCTCCAGCATGGCGAGGGCGACCTTGCGCGAGTTGTCGGTGCAGCCCGTGACGCTCAGCTCGATGGGCGCGCCGTACACCGGGTGCAGGGTGGCGGTGGCGGTGACGCCGCGGAAGTCGTCGGCGCCCTCGTAGACCGAGGCGAAGACGAGGATGCGGCGGAAGTCGCGGGTGTGGTCGAGGTCGATGAGCAGGTTCTCGCCGTCCGGGCGGCCGGTGCGGTCGTCGGTGTCGAGTTTCAGGAACGGGGGGCCGGAGAGGCTGCCGAACTCGCCGAGCGCGT
Organism: Nocardia asteroides; assembly: GCF_021183625.1. Classification (NCBI taxonomy): domain Bacteria; kingdom Bacillati; phylum Actinomycetota; class Actinomycetes; order Mycobacteriales; family Nocardiaceae; genus Nocardia; species Nocardia asteroides. The sequence goes on along the minus strand of NZ_CP089214.1, from coordinate 3,087,069 downwards.
GCACGATCCCCTTGCTGCCGTCGTTCAGCTCCCACAGGCAGCACAGGTCCAGGTCGAGGGGGCGGTCGGGGGCGCCGCGGCCCGCGATGCCGCGGATGGTCGGGATCGACCAGCTCAGGTTGATCCTGAGCAGCCCCGAGGTGGCGCCGACGCTGGTCAGCGACAGGGTCGGCAGTTCCTCGGTCACCGTGACCGGCGGGGGCGAGTAGGGCGCGTGCGCGCGCGGGCCGACCGGTGCCCGCGAATTCGGGTTGACCAGTGTCGGGTGCGGTGCGCCGCGGGCCGGGGCCGGGTTGGGCAGTGTCGGCGCGGTTCGCGCCGGAACCGAAAATTGCTGTGCGGACGCCGGATCACCCGTGACGGGGTACTGCTGAGCGGGCGCGGGGCGCTGCTCCACAGCTGCCTGCCGCACCCCGGAAAGCCCGGCTCCGGCTTCGACCTCCGGTGCGTCCTCGTCCACCGACACCCCGTGCGCCACGACCAGCCCCGCCAACCCGGAGGTGTAACCCTGCCCGACCGCCCGGAACTTCCACCCGCCGCCGCGCCGGTACAACTCCCCGACGACCAGCGCGTTCTCCCCCTCGCCTCGGCACTCGAAGGCCGCGACCTCGGCCCCGGTGGTCGAATCGAGCACCCGCGCGGTGAGCGCGCCGAGCGGCTCGTCACCGGCGACGGCGATCACGACGGAGTCGACCGCCTCCTCGATCCGGGAGAGATCCGCGACCAGCATGTGCGCCCGCTCGTAGTGCACCGCCCCGGACGGGTGCGCCGGCTGGTTGAAGAACACGAAGTCGGCATCGCTGCGCACCCGCCCCCCGGTCAGCAACAGCGCGGCGACGTCCGGCGCCGCCGAGACCTCGATCCGCAGCACGGAGGTCGGCACCGCGACATTGGCGCCCTTCTTCATCGACACTTCAGCCTCCGCGTCTCGCCCCGCACCAGGTATACCGGTCAGCGGGCGGGCGGTGCCAGGCGCCAGTGCCGTTGTAATGCGGTTGCGATCTCCGGCAGCACGGTGATCGGGATCCGCTTCTCCCGCAGCAGCTGCCGCACCTGCAGCACCTGCTCGCGTTTGCGCATCTCGTAGGCGTTGCTCACCGGCCGGACCACCGGCGGGACGGAGAGCAGCACCAGCTCGGCGTCGCCGGTGAGGTCGAGCGCCAGCGCCCAGCGCGCCTTCTCGTCGAGGGCGAACCGCCCGCCGACCACCTGCTCCCAGGCCAGCGGCTGCGCCGACCACGGGGTGCGCCGCTCGATCCCGCGCGCGGTGAGCACCACGGCATCGCGCCGGAACAGCGCGACCAGCACCGCGACCCCGAGCACCCCGCCGAGCAGCACGCCGGTGACCACCCGGTTCACCCCGAAGAGCGCGACCACCGCGGCGCAGGGCAGCGCCGTCACCAGCACCGCCGCCGCGGCGTACAGCGCGATCCGGGAACCGGGGACCACCCCGGCCCGCACCGGGGCCGGGTGCTCCGTCGTCACCGCGTCGTCCATCACGCGGAGAGGCAGACCGCGGCTTCGGAGGTGTACACCAGGAACTGGATGCTCTGCTGGAAGTACAACCGCACCGACTCGGCGTCGTGGGTCAGGTAGCCGATCGAGAGATCCTGCCCGACGCGCAGGTCGAAGTCGCCGCCGCGGCCGGTCAGCACGATGGCGCCGTCGATGGCGGGGGCCCAGATGATCTCGCCCTCCGGCAGCAGCCGCTCGATGTGCGTGCGGATCGGGTGGCCGTGGTCCGAGGTCTCCGAGACCTCGGTGTAGAGCTCGGCGCTGAGCAGCACCGAGTACGGCCCGTCCACGCCGGCCAGCCGCAGCGCGGAGAGCGCCTGCGCGACCGCCTCCGGCACCAGCCTGATGTCGGTGGGCAACGCGATCGGCCGGTTCGAGGCGCTGGCCCTGATGCCCTTGATGCCCGCGGCCGGGTACCCCTCGAAGACCGCGCGGTCCTCGGCGAACGCGATCTTGCGCGCGGCGTCCTTGACCGGGTCCAGATCGGTGTCCTGCGAACCGCGCTCGACATTGTCGAGCTCCTCGCGGGAGAGCATGAACGGCACCCGCAGCTCCACCAGCGGCGCCACCACCCGCTGCCGCGCCTCGACGCCCTCGTCCGGCGCGGCGATCGGGCTGGTGCGGCCGAGCCCGACGGCGTTGTAGTCCACCCCGAACGGCCCGGAGACGTCGACCACGCGGCGCCCGGCGATGTGCCGCTTGAAGGTGCGGGTGGCCTCCTCCTCGATCTGCGCCCAGGCCTCGGGTGTGATCGGCGCGAGTTCGCGGTGCAGGTTGTTCATCGGTTGGTGCTCCTTTTCAGCGTGCCGATTCCCAGCGAGCCGTCGGCCGGTCGGGCGGCGGCGGGTGCCGCGGGCCGCTCCGGCGGATCGGGCAGGTCGTCGAAGAAGTCGTTCGGCGGCGTGAAGAACAGCGTGCCGGTGACCGCGACGGAGAAATCCAGGATGCGGTCGTAGGCGGCGTCCGAGGTGCCGGTGAACATGCGCTCCAGCATCCGCTCGGTGACGCTCGGCGTGGCCGCGTAGCCGACGAAGTAGGTGCCGAACTCGCCGTCCTTGACGCTGCCGAACGGCATGTTGGCGCGCAGGATCTGCCGCTCGGTGCCGTCTTCGTCGATGATCGTGTTCACCGCGACGTGCGAATCCGGCGGCTTCACCTCGTCGGCCATCTCGAAGTCGTCCAGCTTGGTGCGGCCGATCACCTTCTCCTGCTCCGGCACCGGCAGCGCCCGCCACTTGTCCATCGGGTGCACGTACTTCTGCACGATGACGTAGCTGCCACCGGCGAACTCCGGGTCCTCGTCGCCGATCAGCGCGGTGCGGCCGGCGTCCGACTGCGGGGTGGCGCCCTCCGGGTTCTCCGTGCCGTCGACGAAGCCGAGCAGGTCGCGCTGCTCGAAGTAGCGGAAGCCGACCGTCTCGTCCACGATCCGCACCGCGTCACCGAGCCGGTCGCCGATCACCATGGCCAGCTCGAAGCAGGCGTCGTGCACCTCGGCCTTGATGTGGAACAGCAGGTCGCCCGGGGTCGCGGGGGCGCTGTGCACCGCGCCCCGAAAGGTTCGGAACTCGTGCAGCTCGGCTGGGCGCGGGCCCGCGAAGAGCCGGTCCCACGCCGCCGACCCGATGGAGGCGACGCAGGTCAGCCCGGCACCGGGCAGCCGGAAGCCGACCGAGCGGCGGAGCCCGGGCAGGTCGGCGAGCAGGTCACGGACCACCGGCTCGCCGCCCTCGGCAATCGTCGCGACGAGGAAGATGGCGGCCGGTGTGAGCGGTTCGAGGATCGGCTGTGGCTCACCCATGCCGCCAGCCTAGAGCGTCGGCGCGCTCAGGACTTCGCGACGGTCAGCAGAAACGCCACATCATCCACAGCCTTGACGCTGTGCCGCGCCTTGGGGATGACCAGCAGATCGCCCGCCGACCCCTTCCACTCGGTGCTGCCGCTGATCAGGATGAGCGTGCCGCTGATGACCAGCAGCGTCGACTCGCCGGCATTGTCGTGCTCGCCGAGGCTCTGCCCCGCGGTGAGCGCGACCACGGTCTGCCGCAGGGCATTCGCGTGCCCCCCGAACAGGGTCTGCGAGCTCCGGCCGCTGGTCGCGGTCGCCGCGAGCTTCAGCTGCTGCCGGGCCACCGCAGTGAGCGATTTCTTGTCCATGACAACCTTTCGCGCCGACCGGTGCTGATGTTCTGGAGTATGCCCGACCCCCGGCGGCCATATGCCGGGTTCAGCCGTCCGCGCGCCGATACCGGCGAATGCGGTAGCGGATGCCGGTGCCGGACAGCTCCCACGGCACGTCGTCGGCGGACCATTCGGCGCCGAGGGCGGGGGCGAAGCTGTCGCCCGCCACCTCCAGATCGACCTCGGTGACGGCGAGGTCGGTGGCGGCGGCGAGCGCGTCCCGGTAGATCTCGGCGCCGCCGATCACCCAGACCGTGCCGGTGCCTGCCAGTGCCAGCGCGGCCGGGATCGAGGGGGCGGGCTCGGCGCCGTCGGCGCGCCACTCCGGCTGCCTGGTGACGACGATGTTGCGGCGGCCGGGCAGCGGGCGGAACCGCGCGGGCAGCGAATCCCAGGTGCGGCGGCCCATGATCACCGGGTGGTCGGCGGTGGTCGCCTTGAAATGCGCGACGTCCTCCGGCACCCGCCACGGAATGCCGTTGTCCCTGCCGATCACCCCGGCCGGGGTCTGCGCCCAGATCAGCCCGACGGTCCTCGCGGTCACACCGCCACCGGCGCCTTGATGGTCGGGTGGTGCCGGTAGCCGAGGATCTCGACGTCTTCGTAGTCGTAGGAGAACAGCGAATCGGCCCTGCGCAGCCGCAGCTCGGGGAAGGGGTAGGGGTCGCGGCCGAGCTGCTCGGTGACCTGCGCGACGTGGTTGTCGTAGATGTGGCAGTCGCCGCCGGTCCAGACGAACTCGCCGAGGCCGAGCCCGGCCTGCTGCGCCACCATGTGCGTGAGCAGCGCGTACGACGCGATATTGAACGGGACGCCGAGGAAGAGATCGGCGCTGCGCTGGTACAGCTGGCAGGAGAGCCTCCCGTCCGCGACGTAGAACTGGAACAGCGCATGGCACGGTGCGAGCGCCATCTTGTCCAGCTCGGCGACGTTCCAGGCGGAGACCAGCATGCGCCGGGAATCGGGGTCGGTGCGCAGGGTCCGCAGCACGCCCGCGATCTGATCGATGTGGCTGCCGTCCGGGGTCGGCCAGGAGCGCCACTGCACGCCGTAGACCGGGCCGAGCTCGCCGTCCGGGCCGGCCCAGGCGTCCCAGATCTTCACCCCGCGCTCCTGCAGCCAGCGCGCGTTGGAGTCGCCGCGGAGGAACCAGAGCAGTTCGTAGACCACCGACTTGAGGTGTACGCGCTTCGTCGTGACCAGCGGGAACCCAGCGCTCAGGTCGTAGCGCAGCTGGTGGCCGAAGACGCTGCGGGTGCCGGTGCCGGTGCGATCGCCCTTGGCGGTTCCGGTGCTCAGGACCAGGCGGAGCAGGTCCTCGTACTGGGTGTCCGGCGCAGTCGTCACACGTCGACTCTAGTCTCGGCGCATGCGGACGCTCCACGTGATCGGAATCGGCGCCGGCCACCCGGACCAGGTGACCCTGCAGGCCGTCGCGGCGATCGGCCGGGTCGACACCTTCTTCGTCATCGGCAAGGGCGAGGACAAGCGGGAACTGCTCGACCTGCGCGCCACCATCCTGGCCACCCATGCCAAGCCGGGCCACCGGGTGGTCGAGGTGCAGGACCCACCGCGCGACCGGAACCCCGGCGACTACCGCGGCGCGGTCGAGGACTGGCACCGCCGCCGCGCCGAGCTGCTCGCCGCCGAGTTCGCGGCCGCCGAGGGGGTCGGCGGCATCCTGGTCTGGGGCGACCCCGCGCTCTACGACAGCACGCTGCGGCTGATCGAGACCATCCGCGGCACCCAGGATTTCGAGTACACCGTGATCCCCGGCGTCACCAGCGCGCAGGCGCTGGCGGCGGCGCACCGCACGGTGCTGCACGGCATCGGCGAGCCGGTGCACATCACCACCGGCCGCAGGCTGCGCGCCGAGGGCCTCGGCAACGATCCGACCCTGGTCATGCTGGACGGCGACTGCGCGTGGAGCACCCTCGCGCCGGAGGGCGTGCACATCTGGTGGGGCGCCTACCTCGGCATGCCGGACGAGGAGCTGATCGAGGGGCCGCTCGCCCAGGCCGGCCCGCGCATCGTGGCCCGCCGCGCCGAGCTGCGCGCCGCCAAGGGCTGGATCATGGACATCTACCTGCTCCGCCGCGACACCCAGCTCCCCCCGCTGGTGATCGCGCTCCCCACCGCGGACCGCCGCCGCGCCGTCGCCTTCCACCGGGCCGCGCTCGCCCTCGAACCCTTCGGTGAACTCGCCGACGACGGCGTCCCCGAGCCGCTGCGGTACCGCCTCGACGCCCGCACCACCCTCGTGCTCATCCCCACCGGCGGCTTCGGCTGGGTACTCGGCGACCGCGCGACCGCCGACCCGGGCACCAGCGAATGCCTCCTCGCCCTCACCCTCCCCACCGAAGCCGAGGTCGTAGCCACCCTCGACCGGGCCCGCGCGGCAGGCGCCACCGTCATCACCGAACCCGCCGCCCAGCCCTGGGGCTTCACCGCCACCTTCGCCGACCCCGACGGCCACGTCTGGCAGCTGACGGTGCCGAGCTGACGGATTGGTGGCGGTCGCCGCCTGCTTGTACGGTGTGCCATACCGCACGGGGGGCCGGACCGGGGGATTCGCGCAGGACGGTGGCGCCGACGTGCACCAGCCACCGCTCCGGAGGGTCCGTTCCCGATGCTGTTCGCTTTCGTCGACGAGTCCGCCCGGCGCCGATCGCGCGAGGGCGCGTGCGTCTACACCCTTGCCGCGGTCATCGTGCCCGAGCCTTCGCTGGACGAGGTGCGGGAGACCATGCTCGCCCTGCGGTACGGCAGGACACCGCGCGTGCACTGGCGCGACGAGCGCGCCGAGCGGCTCGAGCACATCGCCAAGGCCGTTGCCGCGCTGCCGATGTCCGGGGTGGTCACGGTCTACCTGCATGATCCCGCGGTCGGGCCGGAGCGTGCTCGGAGGCTCTGCCTGAAGGTGTTGCTGCGCGTGCTTTCCGCGCGCGGCGTCGACGCGATCTGTTTCGAATCCCGCCGTGCCGAGCAGGACGCGCGCGACCGCGCGCTGCTGGTGACCCTGCGCAAGCAACCGGGGTTTCGCCGAGAGGTCACCGTCGGCTGGACGAAGGCATCGGACGACCCGGCGCTGTGGGCGGCCGATGTCGTCGCGGGCGCGCTGACCTGGTGGCTCGATGGCGGGCATGAGTACTGGGAGGCGCTGAGCGCGGTCGTCGACATCGTCGAGGTCGACCCCTGACAGCGCGAAGGCCGGGCGCCTGATTCCATCAGGGGGCCCGGCCTCACTTCCGCACCCCAGGGGATACGGCATCGACAACTAGTCTCCACTTCGGGTCGCCGGGGTGCAACTCCCCGCCTCGCCATCCCCGCACCTGTCGGGGCACGCCGGTAGCCTGACGATGTGCCCGAACTACCGGAGATCGAGGCGCTGGCGCAGTTCCTGCGGGAGCATGCGACCGGTGCGGTGGTCGGGCGGATCGACGTGGCGGCGCTGAGCGCGGTGAAGACCTTCGAGCCGCCGATCACGGCGCTCTCCGGGCGGGATGTGACCGGGGCCGGGCGGTTCGGGAAGTTCCTCGGGCTGGATTGCGGCGGGTTGTGGCTGCTCACGCATCTGTCCAGGGGCGGCTGGCTGCGCTGGATCGACGAGCCGAGCCCGACACCGCCGAAGCCGGGGAAGGGGCCGCTGGCGCTGCGGGTGCACTTCTTCACCCCGGAGGGGGCGACGCCGGCCTTCGACCTCACCGAGGCGGGAACCAAGAAGCGGCTGGCGGTGTACGTGGTGGACGATCCGCAGCTGGTGCCCGGCATCGCCCGGCTCGGGCCGGACGCGCTCGCGCTCACCGAGGCCGAGTTCGGCGCGATCCTGCACGGCACCTCGCAGCGGATCAAGACCGCCATCGTCGACCAGACGCTGCTGGCGGGCATCGGCAATGCCTACTCCGACGAGATCCTGCACACCGCCAAGGTCTCGCCGTTCGCCAATACCAAGACGCTGCCGGACGCGAAAACAGGCGAGCTGTACGCGGCCATGCGCGCGGTGCTCACCGACGCGGTGCGGCGCTCGGTCGGGCAGGACGCCGCCCGGCTCAAGGGCGAGAAGCGCTCGGGCATGCGGGTGCACGCCCGCACCGGCGAGCCGTGCCCGGTCTGCGGCGACACCGTGCGCGAGGTGTCCTACGTGGACCGCTCGTTCCAGTACTGCCCCACCTGCCAGACCGGCGGCCGGATCCTCGCCGACCGCCGGATGTCCCGGTTGCTCAAGTGAGGCTCGGCACCCCGACGCCCTGCCAGGCCAGCCGCTTCGTCGGCTCCGGGTCGTGTTCCACCCGGGTCGGGTCGTCGATGATCAGGGTGCTGCGCCGCTCCTCGGTGTAGCGCGGCCAGGAGGGCAGCGGCGAGCCGGTGCGCGCGAACTCCACCCAGTTCTCCTGGAACTGCCTGGTGACGGCGCGCAGCCCGCTGCCGCCGCCCGCCGCGGTGATGGCGCGGCCGAGCGGGCCGTCGCCGCCGCCGAAGACCGGGATCAGGTCGGAGGCGTGGGTCGCGCCGAGCCCGGCCAGGTGCAGGGCGCGCGGCGCGAAGTCGTAGCGGTAGGCGTAGGTCGGGGCGTACTTGCTGTGCCCGGCCATGACTCGCAGCGACGGCCGCCAGAAGACGTAGTCGCCGCCCGCCCGGACCGCGACCCGGGGGTTCTCCGCGAAGCCGGGGTAGGCGGCGGCGATCCGCTCCTGGTCGGCGCCGACCGACTCCAGCGCGGAGCGCAGCCGGTCGGGGGTGGTCGGCAGCTCGTCGGCGAACTTGGCGAAGAGCGTGCCCTCGTCCCGGTTGGTGCCGATGATCAGCGGCACCCGGTGCGCCCTGCCCTCCTCGATGGCCCGGACCGGCGGGAGCGGCAGGTAGTCGCCGTCGACCACCGGCGCGGTGGGGAAGAGGCCGCGGCGCTCGTGCACCACCCGGCGCGCGACCTTGTTGAAGGCGCGGCGCAGATCGTGTCCGTCGACCGTGCCGAGCTCCTTGTTCGCCGCCTCCGGCGAGATGTTCAGCTCGTCCAGGCAGCGGCGGGCGAAGGTGCGCGCGTCCTCGGCGGTCATCGCCCAGTCGGCGGGCGGGCTCTGCGAGATCGCGCGGTGGAAGAGGCCGCCTGCCTCGGGCGTGCCGAGCAGCGCGAGCACGGCGTGCGCGCCGGCGGACTCGCCGAAGATCGTGACATTGCCCGGGTCGCCGCCGAAGGCGGCGATGTTGTCGCGCACCCAGCGCAGCGCGGCGACCTGGTCGCGCAGCCCCAGGTTGCTCTCGTAGGCCCGGCTCTCGCTGCTGTACTCGCTGAAGTCCACGTAGCCGAAGACGCCGAGCCGGTAGTTCAGCGAGACCACGATGGCGTCGCCGCGCTGGGCCAGCCTGGCGCCGGAGTAGAGCCCGAGCGCCGAGGTGCCGAAGAGGTACCCGCCACCGTGGATGAAGACCAGGACCGGCCGCGGCGAGGCGGATTCCCGCGCGGGCACCGTGACATTGAGTGTCAGCGAATCCTCGCTGGTCGGCTGGTATCCGCGCGGGCCGATCCGCGCGCCCTCGCGGTGCTGCATGGCCGCGTTGCCGAACTCGGTCGCGTCCCGGACGCCGGTCCACGGCTGCACCGGCTGCGGTGCCCGGAAGCGCTGGTCGCCGGTGGGCGGGGCCGCGTAGGGAATGGATCGCCAGCGCAGTACGCGACGACCGCGACGACCGCGGACGACCCCGTCGGCGATCGTGATGTCTGTCGTTGCCACCATGCCCCGATGGTATCCAGCGCGAGCGCGTGCCGACAGGGGTAACCGGAACCGGCGGTACCGGAGACCCTGTCGGCACCGAGTGCCAGCGCTACCGCCGCGCCTCCAGCAACCGCAGCCAGAACTCGCTGACCGCGGGGAACGCCGGAACCGCGTGCCACAGCGTCGCCAGCGGCACCCGGCCGACCACCGCGATCGTCGCGGCGTGCAGCTGCTCGCCGACGTCCGGGCCGACGAAGGTGGCGCCGACCAGGGTGTCGGTGGTCTCGTCGATCACCAGCTTGGCGTGCCCGGCGTAGTCGTCCCTCGCCAGCGAAGAACCGGCGACGGCGATGTCGAGCTCGACCGCCGAGACCGTGAGCCCGCGCTCCCTGGCCGCGGCCTCGGTGAGCCCGACCGCGGCCACCTCCGGCGCGGTGTAGACCACCTGCGGCGCGAGGTCGTGATCGGCCAGCGCGGTGTAGCGGGAGCTGTCCAGCGGGCGGCCTTCCGCGCGGGCGGCGATCACATCGCCCGCCACCCTGGCCTGGTACTTGCCCATGTGCGTGAGCGCGACCCGGTGGTTCACGTCGCCGACCGCGTACAGCCACTCGCCGGGCACCCCGTCGACGGTGAGATGGTCGTCGACCGCGACGTAGCCGGGCGCCAGCCCGACGGTGGCGAGCCCGAGGTCGCCGGTGTGCGGGGCACGGCCCGCGGCCACCAGGATCTCGTCGGCCGCGACGGATTCGCCACCGCCGAGCTCGACGGTGACCGGCCCGCCGTGGATCCGGCCCTCGCCGGTGTCGGCGGCATCGGGCCGGTGCACCCGCTCGAGCTGCGCGCCGAAGCGGATCTCGACCCGCCCGGTGCCGGTGAGCGCGGCCGCGACCCGCTCGCCGGCGAACGGCTCGTTACCAGCGAGCAGCGCCCGCCCGCGCACCAGCAGCGTGACCCGCGCGCCGAGCGCGGCCAGCCAGGTCGCGGCCTCGCAGGCGACGACGCCGCCGCCGATGATCGCGATGTGGCCGGGGATCTCGGTGACGGCGGTGGCGTCGCGCGAGGTCCAGGGCAGCGCGGCGCGCAGACCGGGCACGTCGGGGACGGCGGCGGTGGTTCCGGTGGCGATGACGACGGCGTGCCTGGCGCGCAGCGTGCGGCCGCCCACCTCGACGGCGCGTTCGCCAGCCAGCCGGCCGTGCCCGCGGAGCACCGTGATCCGGTTGTGCTCGGCCCAGTCGACCTGGGAGCAGTCGTCGTGGCCGGTGTCGTCGCGGTGCGTGAAGGAGTCGCGGCGGGCCAGCACCGCGGCCACGTCGAGGCCGTCGGCGGTGACGCCGGGCATGGCCTTCGCCGCGGCGAGCACGTGGCCGGGGCGGAGCAGCGCCTTGCTGGGAATGCAGGCCCAGTAGGAGCACTCGCCGCCGACCAGCTCGCGCTCGACCAGCGCGGCGGTGCGGTCGCTGCCCGCGATGGCGTAGGCGGCGGCGTTCTCGCCCGCCGGGCCCGCGCCGAGCACGATGACGTCGAACTCGTCCGTGGTGTCGGCCACGGTTACTGGAGGTAGTTCTCGACCTGGCCGGGCGGGTTCACCTCGGCGTCGTCGGGGGATTCGCCAGCGTCGAGCCGGGCCCGGCGGTGGCGCAGCAGGTCCCAGCACTGGTCGAGGGTGACCTCGAGCTCGGCGAGCTTGCGGCGCTCGGTCTCCGGGTCGATCTCCCGGTTCTCGGCCTGCGACCGGAGTTCGTGCTCCCGGTCGACCAGTTCACGGATACGGGCCAGGAGGTCCTGTTCGCTCATGCCGCCCATGCTACGACCGTCGCAGGCACTCGCCCGCTATCCGTGCGGCGACGGCGAGCTCGGATTCGCTCGCCGCCGAGTAGCCGAGCGCGACGCCGAAGTGGTGTCGCGCGCCCAGGTGGTGCCGGGCCAGGCCGTCGAAGAGCACGCCGCGGGCCCTGGCGGCGGCCACCGCGGCCTGTTCGGCGGCGGCGTCGGGGAGCGGGACGACGACGTGCGAGCCCGCGTCGTCGCCGAGCACTTCCAGCCCGGTCAGGTGGGACAGCAGCAGTGCCCTGCGGGTGGGCATGACCCGGCGCAGCTTGCGCAGGTGGCCGGCGAGGTCGCCGTGCGCGGCGAGTTCGGCGAGGACCAGCTGGCCCGCGGGCGAGGGCGCGGTGCCGGTGCGGTCGCGGTGGGCGAGCACCGCGGCGGCTACTTCCGGGGCGGCGACCAGCCAGCCGGCGCCGAGCGTGGGGGAGAGGATCTTGCTCGTGGTGCCGAGGTGCACCACCACGTCCGGGGCCAGCGCGGCGAGCAGCGGCAGCGGGGCGGTGTCGTAGCGGAGTTCGCCGTCGTAGTCGTCCTCCAGCACCAGCAGCCGCCGCGCGCGGGCCAGGTCGACCAGGCGCACCCGGCGCTCGGCGCTCATCCGGCTGCCGAGCGGGAACTGGTGCGCGGGGGTGCAGTAGACCGCCGCTACGCCCTCCGGGATCAGGTCGACGCGCAGCCCGCCCTCGTCCACCGGCACCGGGAGCACCCGCAGCCCGGCCGCACGGAGGCCGCCGACCGCGCGCTGGTAGCCGGGGTCCTCGACGGCCACCGTCGCGCCCGCAGGCAGCGCGGCGGCGGCGATCTCCGAGACGGCGGCGCCGGTGCCGGTGGTCGCCAGCACGGCGACCTCGGGGCCGGCGGCCAGGCCGCGGTGGCGCAGCAGATGCTCGGCGACGGCGCTGCGGTAGGCGGGTTCGCCGGCGCGGTCGCGCCTGGTGGCAGGCGGCCGGTCGGCGGCGGCGCGCCAGGCCCGGCGCCAGGCAGCGCGGTCGATGACGGCCGCGCACGGTGCGCCGGGGGCGAGGTCGATCAGCCCGCCGGGCTCGGTCTCGGACGGCAGTGGCGCCGGGGTCGCGGGCGCCGCGGCGGGGGCGGCGAGCAGGTAGGTGCCCGAGCCCTGCCGTCCGCCGAGCCAGCCTTCGGCGTGCAGGCGGTCGTACGCGGCGGCGACCACCGTGCGGCTCACCCCGAGCCGGGTCGCGAGTGCGCGGGACGAGGGGAGCCGGTCGCCGCGGCGCAGGACACCGGAGCCCGCCGCACTCCGCAGGCCGTCGGCGACCTGCACGGCGAGCGGTACCGTGCTCGCCCGATCGAGTGTGAGGGGTAGATCGTCGGCGGGGGTGGTCATCCGGTGCGGCCCTTCGGTCGTCCCGAGTCGAGGTCGCGCTGCGGCCGGAGTCCGTGCGGACCGCGAAGTGGTCTTCCGAACTGCCCGGGGATTGGCCCTTCGATAATGCCACTCGCTCGCGCACGCTGAAACCATGACCGAACGCGCCCCGCTCGCCCCGACCCCACGCACCCGGCTCACCCGCAGCCGGGAACGCGGCCGCACCGACCGCGCCGAACTCGACGCCCTGCTCGACGCGGGCGCGCTCTGCCACCTCGGCGTCGTCCTCGCCGGCGTCCCGCTGGTGGTGCCGACCGTCTACGGCCGCGACGGCGACACCCTCTACCTGCACGGCTCAACCGGTGCGGGCAACATGCGGGCCGCGCTCACCGGCGACGTCTGCGTGAGCGTCACCCAGGTGGACGGCATCGTCTACGCCCGCTCGGCCATGCACTTCTCGATGAACTTCCGCTCCGCCGTGATCCACGGCAGGCCGGAGCGGCTCACCGACCCCGAGCAGCGGCTGCACGCGCTGCGCGTGATCGTCGAGCACGCCGCCCCCGGCTCCTGGGAGCGGGTGCGCCCGCCCGACGCCAAGGAGCTGGCGGCGACGCTGGTGCTCGCGCTGGACCTCACCGAGGCGTCGGTCAAGGTGCGCACCGGCGGCCCGGTGGACGACGCCGACGACATCGCGGCGGGCGGGGTCTGGGCCGGGGTCCTTCCCCTGCGTCAGGTCTTCGACCCGCCGATCTCCTCGGCCGATCTGGAACCCGGGGTGCCGGTGCCGGATTCGGTGCTCGGCCGGGTGGCCGTCACCACGGTGTGAGCGGCAGCCCGAAGGGTTCGGCGGCGCGCAGCAGGGCGGCGCTCAGCTCGGCGCGGCTGCGCTCGGGTTCCAGGCTCACCAGGGCCAGGGTGTATTCGCCGCCGAGGTGGCAGAGGTAGCCGGCGAGGCGGGTGCGCGGCAGGCGGTCCCGGCGCAGGCCGGGGTGGATGGCGCGGGCGGCCATGCCGGTGCAGCGGCTCGGGCCGAGCGCGCCGATGGAGTCGGGGAGCGGGCCGATGTTCGAGCAGAGGATGTCGCGTTCGCCCGCGCCCGCGGCGAGGGTGTGCGCCAGGCGGTCCGGGATCACCTGGAGGATCTCCTCCGGGATCCCGGCCGGGCTGGTCATCCGGTACTCGTAGGCGGCGCGGGCCTTCTCGCGCAGCTCCTTCGGCGTGTCGGAGCGGGATATCCGGACGGCGGTCACGGCGAGGTCGTTGTCGACCCGCGGCTCGGCGCGGGTGTCGACCGGGAGGCTCGCGGTGAGTTCGTCGGGCTGGTAGCCGAGTTCCCAGAGGGTGTGCGCGATCACCGCGACGAACAGGCTGTTCGGGGTGCCGCCGGAGTTCGTGGCGATGGAATCCCAGGTCTGTGAGGGGGATTGGGCTACCAGGGTGACGGTGGCGTTGCCGGTGCCCGCCGGCGAGGTGCGGAGCCGCGGTGCGCGGCGGTCCGCCGGGAGCGCGTTCCGGGCGAGGGTCTCGGCAGGTCGCCGTGCTGCCGCGCCCGGCTCCCGCGGGAGGTCGTCGGCGGTCGGTAGCGGCACCAGGCCCGCGGTGCGCGGAAGTACGGCGATGGGCTGCCGCGCCACTGCCTCCGCGGAGCGTGGTCGCGCGTCGACGGCGGGCGGAGCGGGGTCGTTCGCCCGGTGCGCGGAGCCGCTCGCCTCGACGGCCGGCCCCGCATCCCGGGCTATTTCGGTTCGCACCCTGTTCCACCAGGCCCGCGCGGTGCCGCCGAGCACCACACCCCACTGCCGCCGAGCATCCGCCCAGTCGGCCCGTGGGTCGAGCGGAAGAGCCGCCACCTCACCCGCGACCCCGCGCAGCGCGCGATCCGCCGCCAGCACCAGCGCCCGCCCATCGGCCAGCACGTGCGAGCACGTCAGCGAAACCACCGCCCCGCCATCGGCGAGCGGCGCGTACGCCAGCCGCCACCCCGGCCCGCGCGACGGGTCCAGCTCCGCACCCCGCGCATCGGCCCAATCCAGCAGCCCCGCAACCGGAATCACCCCGTACAGCACGAGCGGCAGCCCGCGCACATTGCGCACCCACGCACGCCGGGCCCCCGGCACCCCCGGTGCCCGGACCCGGCGCCCGAGCTCCCCGGTCCGCAACCCCTCCCGCAGCGCCCACAGCACCCCGACGGGCACCCGCTCCGCGGTCCGCCACACCCCCTGCAGGACGATCGGCGTCCCCAGCCCGCGATGGGTCCGCAGAAAGATCTCGTCGACGACGCTCAGCCGTGCCGTCACGACGAGGCGGTCTCCCCGTGCCTGCCCGCCCCGGAGGCGAACCGCCGCGCCCCCTGCAGCGCGCCGCCCGCCAGCGCCCGCAACCCGTGCTGGTACTCGGCGCGCAGCGCGGCGGGTTCGTCCAGCCCCTCCTGCTCCAGCACCGACATGCGGTCCGAGCGCAGGCACGGCTGCGGCAGCCCGGCCAGCTCCAGCGCGAGCTGCTCGGCGGCGACCCGCGCCTGCCCGGCCGGTACCACCCGGTTCGCCAGGCCGATGGCGAGCGCCTCGGCGGCGTCCACCGCCCGCCCGGTGAGGATCAGCTCCATGGCCCGCCCCTGCCCGACGATCCGCGGCAGCCGCACCGTTCCGCCGTCGATGAGCGGTACCCCCCAGCGTCGGCAGAACACCCCGAAAGTACTGTCCTCCTCCGCGATTCGCAGATCGCACCAGAGCGCCAGCTCCAGCCCGCCCGCCACCGCGTACCCCGCGACGGCGGCGATCACCGGCTTGCTCAGCACCAGCCGGGTCGGCCCCATCGGGCCGTCGCCGTCCTCGGCGACGACGTTCGAGCGCTCGGTGCCGAGCCCCTTCAGGTCGGCGCCCGCGCAGAAGGTGCCGCCCGCGCCCCAGAGCACCGCGACGGCCGCCTCCGGATCCGCGTCGAAGGCGCGGAAGGCGGCGCTGAGCGCGGCGGCGGTGGGGCCGTCCACCGCGTTGCGCGCCTCGGGGCGATCCAGGATCACCGTGGTCACGGGGCCGGAGCGTTCTACCCGCACAGCATTCACGGCTCGACCCTACCCCTTGCACCAAGAAGTGAACTGATGATTCACTTCTTGGGTGGCGTACCGCAGAACCCCCGCCGTGCAGGCTCGGCTCGATGCCAAGGCCGGGCTGATCACCCAGGCCGCCGGTCGGGTGCTCGCCCGCGACGGCTTCGCCGGGTTCTCGATGGCCGCGGTGGCCGCCGAGGCCGAGATCGCCACCGGCACCGTCTACAAGCACTACGCGGGCAAGGCCGAGCTGGTGCGCGCCGTCTTCCTCGAGGTGGTCACGCACGAGGTGGCCGCGGTGCGCTCGGCCGCCAACGCCGAAGGGCTCTCGGCGGCGGACCGGGTCTCGGCGGCCGTCCACACCTTCGCCGGCCGCGCCCTGCGCAACCCCAAGCTGGCCTACGTGCTGCTCGCCGAGCCGGTGGACGCCGCCGTCGACGCCGAGCGGCTGCACTTCCGGCGCGCCTTCGCCGAAACCTTCGAGGGCGCGGTCGCCGCGGGCATCGCCCGCGGCGAGCTGCCGCCGCAGCGCCCAGCGGTGACCGCGGCGGCGCTGGTCGGCGCGATCGGCGAGGTGCTGGTCGGCCCGCTCGCCGCCGAACCCGCCGACGCCGCCGTCATCGACGACCTGGTGGCCTTCGCGCTGCGCGCGCTCGGCCTCCGCTGAGAGGAGCGACTATGCACACCCACGACGTCTTCAACCAGGTGCCCGACCTCGTCCCGTTCGACATGTCCCGCAACCCGGCCCTGCTCGAGGGGCTGCACCGCGAGGGCGGCGGCTGGGCCGAGCCCGAGGTCCGCGCGCTCGGGCTGCGCGCAGGCGGCGCCGAGGCGCAGGAGTGGGGCCGGCTGGCGAACGACTACCCGCCGGTGCTGCGCACGCACGACCGCTACGGCAACCGGATCGACGAGGTCGAGTTCCACCCGGCCTGGCACCAGCTCATGGCGGTCGCCGTCGAGCACGGCCTGCACGGCTCGCCCTGGCTGGACGACCGGCCGGGCACGCACGTCGCGCGGGCCGCCAAGTTCTACACCTGGGGCGTCGCCGACGCGGGCCACATGTGCCCGATCTCCATGACCTACGCCGTGATTCCCGCGCTCCGGCACAACCCCGAGCTCGCCGCCCGCTTCGAGCCGCTGCTCGGCTCGCGCAGCTACGACTTCGGGCTGCGCGAGCCGTCCGGCAAGACCGGGCTGATCGCGGGCATGTCCATGACCGAGAAGCAGGGCGGCTCGGACGTCCGCGCCAACACCACCACCGCCACCCCGCGGCCGGACGGCGGGTACCGGATCGTCGGGCACAAGTGGTTCACCTCCGCGCCCATGTCGGACATGTTCCTCACCCTGGCCCAGGCGCCAGGCGGGCTCTCCTGCTTCCTGCTGCCCCGGGTGCTGCCGGACGGCACCCGCAACCCGATCCGGATCCAGCGGCTCAAGGACAAGCTCGGCAACAAGTCGAACGCGTCGTCGGAGATCGAGTACGAGAACGCCACCGGCTGGCTGGTCGGCGCCGAGGGCGCCGGGGTGAAGACCATCATCGAGATGGTCAATATGACCAGGCTGGACTGCGTGATCGGCTCGGCCACCGGCATGCGCGTCGGCGCCGTGCATGCCGTGCACCACGCCAGGCACAGGCAGACCTTCGGCAAGCCGCTGATCGACCACCCCGCCATGCGCAACGTCCTCGCCGACCTGGTGATCGAGTCGGACGCCGCGACCACCGTGATGCTGCGGCTGGCGGGCGCCACCGACCGGGCCGGCGCCGACCCCGCCGAGGCCGCGCTGCGCCGGATCGCGCTCGCCATCACCAAGTACTGGGTCTGCAAGCGCGCCCCCGCGCACGCCGCCGAGGCGCTGGAGTGCCTGGGCGGCAACGGGTACGCGGAGGAGTCCGGGATGCCGCGGCTCTACCGCGAGGCGCCGCTCATGTCCATCTGGGAGGGGTCGGGCAATGTCGCCGCGCTCGACGCGCTGCGCGCCATGGCCCGCCAGCCGGAGTCGGTCGAGGCGTACTTCGCCGAGGTCTCGCTCGCCCGCGGCGCCGACCCGCGGCTGGACGACGCCATCGACCGCGTCGGCAAGGAGCTCTCGGATTTCTCCGACATCGAGTACCGCGCCCGCCGCGTCATCGAACTCATGGCCCTGGTCCTGCAGGGCGCCCAGCTGGTCCGGCACGGCCACTCCGCCGTCGCCGACGCCTTCTGCGCCACCCGGCTCGGCGACGATTGGGGCATCGCCTTCGGCACCCTCCCGGTCGGCGTCGACACGCAGTCGATCATCGAGCGGGCGTTCGTGAGCTGATTCCGAGCATTGCGCCCGCGACCCCACCGATCGCCTGCCGCAGCTCCGCATACCGCGCCGGGTGTATACATCCTCCTATGACCGGGCCCCGGGGAAGCGCGCGCGAAGCGTCGACCATCCGGGATCCGGTGCCCGGGGAGCTTGCGCGGCGCGTGCGGGCCCGCGCCGGGATCGGTGACCGCCGCTTCCTGCTCGGCATCACCGGCCCGCCCGGCACCGGCAAATCCACCCTGGCCGAGGCGCTGCGCACCGCCCTCGCGCCGGACGCGGAGATCGCCCCGATGGACGGCTACCACCTGCCGAACGCCGTCCTCGACGAGCGCGGCGCCCGGGAGCGGAAGGGCGAGCCGGACACCTTCGACCTCGAGGGGTTCGTCGCGAACCTCCGCGCACTGCGCAGCGAGCCCCGAGTCCCCTGGCCGACGTTCGACCGCGCTCGGGACGAGCCGACACCGGCGGGTGTCACCTTCACGACCCAGCGCATCGCCCTGGTCGAGGGCAACTACCTGTTGACCTGGCCGGAGGTCCGCCCACTCCTGGACGAGGTCTGGTACCTCGATGCCCCCCGCGACCTCCTCGCCGAGCGGCTCCTCGCCAGGCACCGGGCGGGCGGCCGGGACGAGGCGGCCGCGCACCGCAAGGTGTACGGGAGCGATCTGCGCAATGCGGAGCTGATCGCCGGGACCCGGCGGCATGCCGACCTGATCCTGCTCCCGCCGGGCGAGACCGGCGTGGATCCCGCCCCCGCCCCCGGCGCAGCCCCATGATGAACCGATGCCCCCGCCCGACTCGCACCGCACCCGCCTGCTCCGCAACGGCATCGCCATCCTCTGCGCCCTGCTCGTCTACTACGGCATCCCGCTGAACCTGAACCTCGAGGGCCGCATCATCGGCGTGCTCGTATTCCTCGTGGGCCTGGCCGGGCTGGCCCAGGTGACCGACCGGCACATCCGCCGGCTGACCGCGGCCCCGCAGCGGGCGGGCAGGCAGGTGGACGGCATTCTGCTGCTGCTCACGGTGACCGTCGTCTTCTTCGCGCTCACCTACTACCTGCTGGCGAAGAACGACCCCGGCCAGTTCGACGGGCTGGTGACGCGCACCGACGCGCTGTACTACACCATCGTCACGCTGGGCACCGTCGGCTTCGGCGACGTGCACGCCGTCGGGCAGACGGCGCGCGTCGTCACCATGCTGCAGATCGTGTTCGACCTGGTGGTGGTCGGCATCCTGCTCGCCGTCGCCACCGGGGCGATCACCCGCGGGATGCGCGGTACCAGCGAATGAGGGCGTCGGTGGAGGAGTCGTCCTGCGGCTCGGGCTCCTCGGCGGCGGTGAGCAGCGGCTCCAGCGCGAGCGCCTGCTGCTTGCCGAGCTCGACGCCCCACTGGTCGAAGCTGTCGATGCCCCAGATCACGCCCTCCACGAACACGATGTGCTCGTAGAGCGCGATCAGCTGGCCCACCACCGAGGGGGTGAGCTCGGGCGCCAGGATCGTGGTGGTCGGCCGGTTGCCCGGCATGACCTTGTGCGGCACCAGCTCCGGGGGAGTGCCCTCGGCGGCGATCTCCTCGGCGGTCTTGCCGAAGGCGAGCACCTTGGTCTGCGCGAAGAGGTTGCTCATGAGCAGGTCGTGCATGCTGCCGGTGCCGTCCCGGGTCGGCAGGTCGTCGTTGGGGGTGGCGAAGCCGATGAAGTCGGCGGGCACCAGCCGGGTGCCCTGGTGCAGCAGCTGGTAGAAGGCGTGCTGGCCGTTGGTGCCCGGCTCGCCCCAGTAGATCTCGCCGGTGGAGGTGCGCACGGGGGTGCCGTCGGCGCGCACCGACTTGCCGTTCGACTCCATGGCGAGCTGCTGCAGGTAGGCCGGGAATCGGTCGAGGTCGTTCGAGTACGGCAGCACCGCGCGCGATTCCGCGCCGAAGAAGTTCGAATACCAGACGCCGAGCAGCCCCAGCAGCACCGGTGCGTTCTGCTCCAGCGGCGCGGTGGCGAAGTGCCGGTCGACGGCGTGCATCCCGGCGAGGAGCTCGGCGAACCGCTCCCTGCCGACGGCAGCCATGACCGAGAGCCCGATGGCGGAATCCAGCGAGTAGCGCCCGCCCACCCAGTCCCAGAAGCCGAACATGGTCGCGGTGTCGATGCCGAACTCGGCCACCCGCTCGGCATTGGTGGAGACCGCGACGAAGTGCTTGGCCACCGCATCCTCGCCGAGCGCGTCGGTGAGCCAGCGCCTGGCCGCGGTGGCGTTGGTCAGCGTCTCCAGGGTGGTGAAGGTCTTGGAGGCGATGACGAAGAGCGTGTTCGCCGGGTTCAGCCCGCTGAGCTTGGCGACGAGGTCGGCCGGGTCCACGTTGGAGACGAAGCGGGCGGCGATCACGGCGTCGGCGTAGTGCCGCAGCGCCCGGTGCACCATGACCGGGCCGAGGTCGGAGCCGCCGATGCCGATGTTCACGACGGTGTGGATGCGCTCGCCGGTGGCGCCGCGCCACTCCCCGGAGCGCACCGCGTCGGTGAACTCGCCCATCCGGCGCAGCACGTCGTGCACCTCGGCGGTGGCGTCGGCGCCGTCGATGGTCAGCGGCTCGTCCGCGGGCGCGCGCAGGGCGATGTGCCCGACCGCGCGGTCCTCGCTGGTGTTGATGTGGTCGCCGCGGAACATGGCGTCCCGGTGCCCGGCGACATCCGCCTCGCGCGCCAGTTCGGCGAGCAGCGCGAGGGTTTCGCGGGTGACGCGGTGCTTGCTGTAGTCGATGCGCAGGTCGCCGACCTCGACGACGAGCTCGCGCCCGCGCTCCGGATCCTCGGCGAAGAATTCGCGCAGGTGGGTCCCCCTGACGCCCTCGTGGTGATCGTGCAGTTTCCGCCAGGCCGCCGACGCGGTGATGTCGCTGCTCACGCCCACCGACATTACAGCGGGCGGGCCGCGGCCACACGGCTCGTTTCGACGCCGGGGAACGGGGGTAGCTCCGGGCGATGACGGCGACCAGATCCGAACGGCACTTCGACGTGGTGATCATCGGCGGCGGCAACGCGGGCATCAGCGCGGCCGCCCGGCTGATCCGGCTGGGGATCGAGGATGTCGCCGTCATCGAGCCGAACGCGGTGCACACCTACCGGCCGCTGCTGTCCTACGTCGGCGGCGGGCAGGCGACCCTGACGCAGGCGGAGCGGACCCAGCGTTCGGTCACGCCGGCCGGAGCGAGCTGGATCCGCGACGCGGTGGTCGCGGTCGAGCCGTCGGCGCACCGGGTGCGCTGCGAGTCCGGTGCGGTCCTCGGCTATCGCGATCTCGTCGTCGTTCCCGGGCTGGTCCCCGACACCGACGCGCTGCCCGGCCTCGACGCGGCGCTCGACGCACCGGGCGTGACCAGCAACTATCTCGACCGGGCCGCGCGGACCTGGGAACTCGTGCGCACCGTCGAACCGGGGAGCCGGGTCGTCTTCACGGTGCCGAGAGCACCGGTGAGCTGCACCGGAACGACGATCAAGCCGCTGTTCCTCGCCGCTGCCCACTGGCGGCGCCGCGGAATCCTGGACACCATCGACCTCGCGCTGGTCGTCGACCGCCCGGACCTGATCGGCGTGCCGAGACTCGACGACGCGCTGCTGTTCCGGCTGGCCGCCCTGAACGTGCGGGTGTGGCACGACACCACCGTCGTCGCCCTGCACCCCGGTGACCGGGCGATCACCGTCAGTGCGGAGGGGAGCGAACATCGGCTGCCCTACGACCTCCTGCACCTGGTCCCCCCGTTCCGCGGCCCGCGCTGGCTGGAGACCTCCGGGCTCGCCGCCGCACCGCACGGCCTCGCCGACATCGATCCCGGCTCGCTGCGGCACCGCACCTTCGACGACATCTGGTCGGCGGGCGACGCCGCCGCGGTCGCCACCGATCCCTCCGGCGGTGCCCTGCGCCGCCAGATCGCGGTGCTCGCCGACAACATCATCGCCGCCCGCGCCGGGGAGCCACTGCGCGAATACGACGGGTACACCGTGGCCCCGATCGCCACCGACGCGCACCGGCTCATCGCCGCCGAGTTCGACCGGAGCGGCGCCATCTCCTCGGCACTGCCCTCGTTCCTCGACCCGCTCCGGCCGCGCCGCAGCGCCTGGGCCTTCGACCGCTACGCCCTGCCGCGCGTCTACTGGAACCTGCTGCTGCGCGGCCGGCTCTGACACCCGTTTCCCGGCCGAACAAGCCTCCCCGCAACCACACACGAGGTCATTAGGCTGGCGGTATGGCCCTGGAAAAGGAAGCACTCGAAGTTCTGCAGTCCGTCCCGACCTCGCTGTGGATCGGCGGCCCGGCCGACCCGGTCGAGGGCGGCACCTTCGCCGTGCACAACCCGGCGACCGGTGAGACCCTGCTGGAGATCGCCGACGCGGGCCCGCGCGACGCGGTCGAGGCGCTGGACGCCGCCGTCGCCGTGCAGGCCGAGTGGGCCGCGACCCCGTCCCGCGAGCGCGGCGAGATCCTGCGCGCCGTCTTCGAGGCGATCACCGCGCGCAGCGAGGAGTTCGCGCTGCTCATGACGCTGGAGATGGGCAAGGCGCTGCCGGAGAGCCGCAACGAGGTGCGCTACGGCGCCGAGTTCTTCCGCTGGTTCGCCGAGGAGGCGGTCCGGGTGCACGGCCGCTACCAGCACTCACCGCTCGGCACCGGCCGGATCATCGTGCACAAGCAGCCGGTGGGGCCGTGTCTGGCGATCACCCCGTGGAACTTCCCGCTCGCCATGGGCACCCGCAAGATCGGCCCCGCGCTCGCGGCCGGCTGCACCATGCTGGTCAAGCCCGCCTCGGCGACCCCGCTCACCATGCTGCTGCTGGCGAAGCTGTGCAGTGAGGCGGGGCTGCCGGACGGCGTGCTCTCGGTGATCCCGTCCAGCCGCTCGGCCGCCGTCACCAAGCCGCTGCTGGAGGATTCCCGGCTGCGCAAGCTGACCTTCACCGGCTCCACCGAGGTGGGGCGCAAGCTGGTCGAGCAGGCCGCGCCGCTGCTCCTGCGCACCTCCATGGAGCTGGGCGGCAACGCCCCGTTCGTGGTCTTCGACGACGCCGACATCGACGCCGCGGTGCAGGGCGCCATGCTGGCCAAGCTGCGCAACGGCGGCGAGGCGTGCACCGCGGCCAACCGCTTCCACGTGCAGGCCGGGGTGGCCGAGGAGTTCACCGCCAAGTTCGCGAAGGCGATGGAGTCGGTCGTCCTCGGGCCTGGCACCGACCCGGAGACCACGCTCGGCCCGCTGGTCAGCGAGGACCAGCTGAACACGGTGTCGGAGCTGGTCGAGGACGCCGTCGCGAAGGGCGCGAAGGTCAGGATCGGCGGTGAGCGGCCGGATGGCACCGGCTGGTACTACCCTGCGACGGTGCTCGCCGAGCTGCCCCCGGACGCCCGCATCCTGCGCGAGGAGGTCTTCGGGCCGGTGGCGCCGGTGGTCACCTTCGAGACCGAGGAGGAGGGGCTGGCCGCCGCCAACGACACCGAATTCGGGCTGGTCGCCTACATCTACACCCGGGATCTGGAGCGCGCGCTGCGGATCGCGGAGGGGCTGGAGAGCGGCATGGTCGGGGTGAACCGCGGCGTGATCTCCGATACCGCGGCGCCGTTCGGCGGGGTCAAGTCCTCCGGGTTCGGGCGCGAGGGCGGCAGTGAGGGCATCGAGGAGTACCTCTCGACGAAGTACATCGCGCTCACCTGAGCCGAGAAATATGTGAAAGCCGCCCCGGATCCGAAGATCCGGGGCGGCTTTCACGAGGAGGGGTGGGAGCCGCGGCTGCGGCCGGGTTCAGCGCCGGGGGCGGTGGTGCTCGGTGGCTGGGCCGGTGCGGGGGACAGCCGGTTGACGGCGCGGGTAACTTGCTCCGGCGGCCGGGCGTGCCGAGCTCAGTGTCCGAGGCGCCCGCGGCCGAGGCGGAGCAGCAGCATGGCGAGGGTGTGCCCCTCCTGGCCGAGCTCGCTGAAGCGCTCGAGCACCTTCATCTCCCGGCTGTGCACCAGGCGCGGGCCGCCGGAGGCCATCCGGGTCCGGCCGATCACCCGGGAGATCTCGCTGCGCCGTTTGATGGCGGCGAGGATTTCCGCGTCGAGCCGATCGATCTCCTTGCGGAGCGTCTCGATCTCGGCCTCGCTCTGCGGGAGCGCCGCGTCCGACCCGGGGGACGGCGCGGAATTCGACCCGGCGGTGGTGGCAGGGGTGCTCATCATTCATCTCCTCGTGTCAGAACGTGGATCGGTCGTCATCCCCTCGTCGTTACCGATCAGTTCTTTCACTCTGAAACAGACCTGGTGGACCTTGTATTCTCCCCCCGCATGGTCACACGTGGATCAGGATCCGCGGAAAGGGTGGCCTGCGGACAACCGGAACTCCGGGCTGCGGGTCGGGTCGCTGATCACGCGCCCAGTCTGCCACACCGTCTCCGGTGCGGCCGGTGTGCGGCGAGAGCCCCGGTCCGGGCTCGGTTCTGTCGGTGCGCGCCGGTAGCGTGGACGGGCAATGGACATCACGGTGGCGCAGAACGAAACGAACACGGATCGAACGGGTCCGGCCCCGGCGAAGCGGGTCGCGCTCACCGCGCAGGCTCCGCTCAGTCAGGAGGAGCGCGAGCGGCTGCGCGTCGAGCGCGAGCGCAAGCGCGCGGACGAGGCCGAGCACCTGCTCGAGGGGCTGAACCCGCAGCAGCGCGCGGCCGTCGTGCACGCCGGGGCCCCGCTGCTCATCGTTGCGGGGGCGGGGTCGGGCAAGACCGCCGTGCTGACCCGCCGGATCGCCTACCTGCTCGCCGCCCGCGGCGCGCACACCGGCGAGATCCTGGCCATCACCTTCACCAACAAGGCCGCCGCCGAGATGCGCGAGCGGGTGGCCGGGCTGGTCGGGCCGCGCGCGCAGAGCATGTGGGTCTCCACGTTCCACTCCAGCTGCGTGCGGATCCTGCGCATGCAGGCCGCGCTGCTGCCCGGCATGAACTCCAACTTCTCCATCTACGACGCGGACGATTCGCGGCGGCTGCTCACCATGATCAGCCGGGACATGGAGATCGACGTCAAGAAGTACTCGGCCCGGCTGCTCGCCACCGCCATCTCCAACCTGAAGAACGAGCTGATCGGCCCGGCGCAGGCGGTGGCGGACGCGGAGTCGGACGAGTCCGAGCTGCCAACCCTGGTCGCCAAGGTCTACACCGAGTACCAGCGCAGGCTGCGCGCGGCGAACGCGCTCGACTTCGACGACCTGATCGGCGAGACGGTCGCGATCCTGCGCAACCACCCCGAGGTGGCCGAGTACTACCGCCGCCGCTTCCGGCACGTCCTGGTCGACGAGTACCAGGACACCAACCACGCGCAGTACGTGCTGATCCGCGAGCTGGTCGGGCACGCGACCGGCGTGCCGGAGCCGGGGCCCGACGGCCGCGAGCTGCACAGCGAGGTGCCGCCGAGCGAGCTCTGCGTGGTCGGCGACGCGGACCAGTCCATCTACGCCTTCCGCGGCGCGACGATCCGCAATATCGAGGAGTTCGAGCGCGACTTCCCGGACGCGGAGACCATCCTGCTGGAGCAGAACTACCGCTCCACCCAGCACATCCTCTCCGCCGCGAACGCGGTGATCGCGCGCAACGAGAACCGGCGCGAGAAGCGGCTGTGGACCGATTCCGGCGAGGGCGACCTGATCGTCGGCTACGTCGCGGACAACGAGCACGACGAGGCCTCCTTCGTCGCCAAGGAGATCGATCGGCTGGTCGACGCGGGTGACGCCAACTACGGCGACGTCGCGGTCTTCTACCGCACCAACAACAACTCGCGCGCCCTGGAGGAGATCTTCATCCGGATGGGGCTGCCGTACAAGGTGGTCGGCGGCGTCCGGTTCTACGAGCGCAAGGAGGTGCGCGACATCGTCGCCTACCTCCGGGTGCTGGCGAATCCGGAGGACGCGGTGAGCATGCGCCGCATCCTGAACACCCCGCGCCGCGGCATCGGCGACCGGGCGGAGGCCTGCGTCGCGGTGCACGCCGAGCAGCGCGGCCTCGGCTTCGGGGCGGCGCTGCGGGACGCGGCGGAGGGCAAGGTCGCGCTGCTGAACACCAGGGCGCAGCGCGCCATCGCCGGCTTCCTCGACCTGCTGGACGAGGTGCGCGCGCTCGGCGCCCAGCCGGACGCCGCCTACTTCGACGTCGGCACCGTTGTCGACGCGGTGCTCGACCGGACCGGCTACCGCGCCGAGCTGGCGGCGTCGGACGACCCGCAGGACGGCGCCCGGCTGGACAACCTGAACGAGCTTGTCAGCGTGGCGCGGGAATTCAGCTCCGAGGCGCACAACAACGCCGAGGCGGCGGCCACCGAGGGGCTGGTGCCGGAGGCCGATGAGGGCGAGCCCGACCCGGGCTCGCTGGCTGCCTTCCTGGAGCGGGTCTCGCTGGTCGCCGACACCGACCAGATCCCGGACGAGGGCACCGGCGTGGTCACCATGATGACGCTGCACACCGCGAAGGGGCTGGAGTTTCCGGTGGTCTTCGTGACCGGCTGGGAGGACGGGCAGTTCCCGCACATGCGGGCGCTCGGCGACCCGACCGAGCTGGCCGAGGAGCGCCGGCTCGCCTACGTCGGCATCACCAGGGCCAGGCAGCGGCTCTACCTCTCCCGCGCGGTGGTCCGCTCCGGCTGGGGCCAGCCGGTGAGCAACCCCGAATCGCGCTTCCTGCAGGAGATCCCGCAGCACCTCATCGACTGGCGGCGGCTGGAGCCGGTGAGCCAGGTCGCGGGGCGCGGCCGCAGGCGCGGCGACGACGAGGGCATGGCCAGGGACTGGACCCGCGGCAGCGGCTGGGACGAGCGCCCCGGCGTGCGCGGCGGGCCGCGCAGGCCCGCACCGGGCGGCGGGGTCAAGCGGAACAACACCGACCTGGTGCTGACGGTGGGCGATCGGGTGACCGACGACAAGTACGGCCTCGGCCGGGTGGTCGCCGCCGACGGCATCGGGCCGCTGGCCACGGTGACGATCGACTTCGGCACCGCGGGCACCATCCGCCTCATCCCGCAGTTCAGCCGGTCACTGATGAAGCTCTGACCGTGCGCCGCTCGGGATCGTCGCGGTTGCTCAGTCGCCCATCTGGCCGAGGCTGATGCCGCGGGTGGCGAGCCAGGGCTGCGGGTCGATCTTGTTCGAGCCGTTCAGCCAGACCTCGAAGTGGCAGTGCGGGCCGGTGGAGAAGCCGCGGTTGCCCATGGTCGCGATCTGATCGCCTGCCAGCACCCGCTCGCCCTGCGACACCGTCGCGGTGTCGATGTGGCCGTACACGGTGACGGTGCCGTCGTCGTGCAGCAGCCGGACCCACATGCCGAAGCCGGAGGCGGGCCCGGACTCCAGCACGGTGCCGTCGGCGACCGCGTAGATCGGGGTGCCGATCGGCCCGGCGATATCGAGGCCGAGGTGCTGCACGCCCCAGCGGGCGCCGTAGCCGGAGGTGTAGGTGCCGGAGGTGAACTTGGCGAAGAGCGGCCGGAACTTGGCGGATTCGGCCGCTGCCAGATCCTCCGCGTACCTGGCGCCCTTCTGCAGGATGTCGCTGAACTGGTCGAGCCCGGTGGGGGCCGAGATGTTCAGCATCTGCGGCGATTCCGGCGAGGCGGTGGTCGGGTCGGCGATGCTCATCGACTGCGCGGCGATCTCGTGCACCTGCCCGGCGGCCTCGTAGTCCACGGCCTGCGCGGACTGGCCGGGGGCGGCCAGCGCGGCCTGACCGGCGGCGACGACCGCGCCCGCGGCGACGGCGACGACGGCGGCCCTGCCCTTGAGCGATCCGGGAGGGGCGGGCAGGCGGTGTGCGCCGGTGCCAGCCTTGTGGCCCGCGCGCGAGCCGATGTAGCGCGGCCGCGGCCCCGCCTCCTCGGCCGGCTCCTCGGGCTCGGCGTCCCAGCGCTCGTCCGGGCTCCAGCTCTGCTCGGGGCTCCACTGCGGCTCGGGGTTCCACGCCTGGTCGGCGCTCCAACCCGGCTCGTCGTAGCCGCCGTCCCAGTTGCGCTCGGAATCCCACGCGGCGCCCTCCTGCCACTCCTGGGTGGCCGGCTGCTCGCCCCATGCGGCGTCGGCGTTCCAGGTGGGAGCGTCGTTCCAGCTCTGCTCGGCGTTCCATGCCTGCTCGGCGCCCCAGGCGGGGGCGGCGGGGGCACCGTTGTTCCAGGCACCGCCCTGACCCCAGGTCTGCGCGTCGGCCCGGCTCGCGTCGTGATCGCGGGAGCCGGCCCGGCGGCCGTCGGTGCCCTGCCAGTGGCCGGGCGTGCCGTCGTGCGGCAGGCAGTGGCCGGTTCGGTCGTCGGGGGCGGCGGGCCGGAAGGGAAGCACGGCTGCCGTCGGCTCGGCGTCCCGGTAGCGGTGCAGCGAGCCGACCTGACGGCGGCGGGTGCCCGCGAAGGCGTCGAACGAGAGCGCGTCGGTCATCGGACGGACCGACCGGAGGTGAGAAGAAGCATCGAGGTGTAAATCGTCCTGGTACCGGGCACCCGGTCAAAGAGAGAGCGGCAGTGCACCTGCGGAGTGGTGTGCTGTGACAAGCTTGCCGTCCTCCTCGTGACCTGGCACGTGTCGTGACCTTGCTGTGACATCGACCGCATAACGGTAACGAAATGACTACAAGGCTTCAAGTGCTCGGCTCATTCTGTCCAAGCATGTGAGATTGATCACCGCACGGGACGGTAACGACGCACAGCCCGGCGGGCACCGATGTGAGGGTACGCGAGCCGTCGGCGTCGCGCTCGCGCTCCTCCCCACCCTCCCGTGGCTCTACCTGCCTACCTACTCGCCGGTAGCGTTGACCGGGGGTTTTGCCGCTCCGGTCAACGGCCCGTGACCTGCGCCACTCGAGTGGTACGCGGTCGATTCCCGCTCCACGCGGCTGATTAGAGTCCGAGCCGACCCGCTTGCGACGTCGGGCCCCAACAAAGACGTTGTCATCACAACGCAGACGAGACGGTGAGTACATGGATCTCTTCGAATATCAGGCGAAGGAGCTCTTCGTTAAGCACGGAGTGCCTTCGTCGGAGGGCCGCGTCACGGACACGGCCGAGGACGCGCGCGCCATCGCCGAGGAAATCGGCAAGCCGGTGATGATCAAGTCCCAGGTGAAGGTCGGCGGCCGCGGCAAGGCCGGTGGCGTCAAGTACGCCGCCACCCCGGACGACGCGTTCACCCACGCCTCGAACATCCTCGGGCTCGACATCAAGGGCCACATCACCAAGAAGGTCCTGGTCGCGGAGGCGAAGGACATCGCGGAGGAGTACTACATCTCCTTCCTGCTGGACCGCGCCAACCGCAACTACCTGGCCATGTGCTCGGTCGAGGGCGGCATGGAGATCGAAGAGGTCGCCGAGACCAAGCCGGACCGGCTGGCCCGGATCTCCGTCGACGCCGTCAAGGGCGTCGACCTGGCGTTCGCGCGCTCCATCGCCGAGCAGGGCCACCTGCCCGCCGAGGTGCTCGACGCCGCGGCCGTGACCATCCAGAAGCTCTGGGAGGTCTTCGTCGCCGAGGACGCCACCCTGGTCGAGGTCAACCCGCTGGTCCGCACCCCGCAGGACGAGATCCTCGCGCTGGACGGCAAGGTCACCCTGGACGAGAACGCCTCGTTCCGGCACGCCGACCACGACGCCTTCGCCGATCGTGACGCCACCGATCCGCTGGAGCTCAAGGCCAAGGAGAACGACCTCAACTACGTCAAGCTGGACGGCGAGGTCGGGATCATCGGCAACGGCGCGGGGCTGGTCATGTCCACCCTCGACGTGGTGGCCTACGCGGGCGAGGCGCACAACGGCGTCAAGCCGGCCAACTTCCTCGACATCGGTGGCGGCGCCTCGGCCGAGGTGATGGCGGCCGGGCTCGACGTCATCCTGGGCGACTCGCAGGTCAAGAGCGTGTTCGTGAACGTGTTCGGTGGTATCACCGCCTGTGACGCCGTCGCCAACGGCATCGTCAAGGCGCTGGAGATCCTGGGCGACGCGGCCACCAAGCCGCTGGTGGTCCGGCTCGACGGCAACCGCGTGGACGAGGGTCGCGAGATCCTCGCCGCTGCCGCGCACCCGCTGGTGACGCTGGCGCAGACAATGGACGAAGGCGCCGACAAGGCGGCCGAACTGGCCGCGGCCAAGTAAGGAAAACGGCAATGTCTATCTTCCTGAACAAGGACTCCAAGGTCATCGTCCAGGGCATCACCGGCGGCGAGGGCACCAAGCACACCGCGCTGATGCTGAAGGCGGGCACCCAGGTCGTCGGCGGCGTCAACGCCCGCAAGGCCGGCACCACCGTCGCGCACGTCGCCAAGGACGGCAGCGACGTCGAGCTGCCGGTGTTCGGCTCGGTGGCCGAGGCCATCGAGAAGACCGGCGCCGACGTGTCGATCGCCTTCGTCCCGCCGAAGTTCGCCAAGGACGCCATCATCGAGGCCATCGACGCGGAGATCCCGCTGCTCGTGGTCATCACCGAGGGCATCCCGGTGCAGGACACCGCGTACGCGTGGGCCTACAACCTGGAGAAGGGCAACAAGACCAGGATCATCGGCCCGAACTGCCCCGGCATCATCACCCCGGGCGAGTCGCTGGTCGGCATCACCCCGGCCAACATCTCCGGCAAGGGCCCGATCGGCCTGGTCTCCAAGTCCGGCACGCTGACCTACCAGATGATGTACGAGCTGCGCGATTTCGGCTTCTCGACCTCCATCGGCATCGGCGGCGACCCGGTCATCGGCACCACCCACATCGACGCCATCGAGGCGTTCGAGAAGGACCCGGAGACCGAGCTCATCGTGATGATCGGCGAGATCGGCGGCGACGCCGAGGAGCGCGCCGCGGCCTTCATCAAGGCCAACGTCACCAAGCCGGTAGTCGGCTACGTCGCGGGCTTCACCGCCCCCGAGGGCAAGACCATGGGCCATGCCGGCGCCATCGTCTCCGGCTCATCGGGCACCGCGGCGGCCAAGAAGGAAGCGCTGGAGGCCGCGGGCGTGAAGGTCGGCAAGACGCCGTCCGAGACCGCCGCGCTGGCCCGCGAAATCCTGGAGAAGGCGGCCGTCACGGCCTGATCCACACCGGGTGCCAGCGGAGGCCGTCTCCCAGCGGGGAGACGGTCTCCGCTGTTTTCGGCTGGTGATGACCCGAGGTGTGGGTTGCAGTAGCGTCGGGGGTAACCACCCGTCGAAAGCCGTGCACGACTCGACCGGCCCGCGCCGCTCGACCCATCGACAAGGAGACGACGACATGTCCTACCCGACCGGGGGCTCCGGGTATAACAACCCCGTCCCGCCCTCCGCCACTCCGAGCACCGGGCAGCAGGCGGGTACGCCGAGCACCGGCGCCGGCGCGACCGGCGCGGCCACAAGCACCTCGGCGACCGGCGTTGCGGGCAAGGGGCTGCCCTTCCTGCTGACGGTGGGTGTGGCGGCGCTCGGTGTGCTGAACTTCCTGCTCGGCTTCCTGCCGTTCCTGACCACCGCCCCGGTGAGCTTCGGCGACACCTCGATCGAGTCGGACGTGTCGAACAGCCTGTTCGACACCGCGTTCGGGGCGGCGATCCTCGGCTTCGCGCTCTTCGCCGGGCTGCTCGCGGCCTTCTCCCTGCTGCCGAAGCAGGCCTGGCTGCCGCCTGCCGCC
This sequence comes from Nocardia asteroides, assembly GCF_021183625.1. NCBI lineage: Bacteria > Bacillati > Actinomycetota > Actinomycetes > Mycobacteriales > Nocardiaceae > Nocardia > Nocardia asteroides. The sequence continues at coordinate 3,055,534 of NZ_CP089214.1, read as the reverse complement.
GCCGCCTCGGTGGTGGCGTTCTTCGCGCTGCTCTTCGTCTCGTTCAACCTGGGCGAGGGGCTGGAGCTGAAGTGGGGCGCCTGGGTGATCCTGGTGCTGCTCTTCGTGCAGGCCGCCATCGCGGTCGCCGCGGTGCTCTTCGAGCTCGGCATCATCAAGCCGCCGGCGCCGCGTCCGGCCGCTCCGGCGCAGCAGAACTTCGGCCAGCAGGGCGCCTACGGTCAGCAAGGTGCGTACGGCCAGCAGGGAGCGTACGGCCAGCAGGGTCAGCAGGCGGGGTACGGCCAGCAGGGCGGCTATGGCCAGCAGGGCCAGCAGGGTCAGCAGGGCCAGCAGGCCGGGTTCGGGCAGCAGGGCAGTCCGTCCACCCAGGCATTCGGCCAGCAGAGCGGGGCGCAGTACCCGGTCCAGCAGCAGCCGTACGGGCAGAGCCAGCCGAGTCAGCCCGCCTACGGGCAGCAGCAGCCCTACGGCCAGCAGTACGGCCAGCAGCAGCAGGGGTACGGCGCGCAGCAGGGCTCGTTCCCCGGTTCGGATCAGGCCACCCAGCACTTCGGCGGGCAGCAGCAGCCGCAGTACGGCGCGCAGGGCTACGGCCAGCCGCAGACCGGGCAGCAGCAGTCCGCGCAGCCGCAGGCCGGGCAGCAGAGCCAGCCTGCCCAGTCCGCCCAGCCGCAGAGCGGCCAGGCCCAGCCGCAGCCGTTCGGCGGGGAACAGGGCGCCGACCCGGCCGCCGAGGCCACCAGGGCCTTCCGCCCCTCGGACGACAACAAGTAGTAGCGCGGCCGCACCGGCCCCGGCGCGCCTGACGATGGCGCGCCGGGGCCGGTGCCACGCTTCATTCCCATGAGCGCCCCGAGAACAACGGCCGAACGCCGCCGTCCGCCGCGCCGCGGGCCGGAGCGCCCCGGCCCGGAGGGCGGCTGGGCGCTGAGCCCGGAGCGGGCGCGGGTGCTCCTGCTGGTCGCGGCGCGGCCGGCGACCTTCGCCCTGACCATCGCCACCGTGCTGATCCTGACCACGCTGCTCGCCGCGGGCAGCGGCACCGGGGGCGGCGCGGGCGCCATCGCCGCGAGCTGGCTCGCCATCCACCAGGTGCCGCTGACCATCGGCAAGACCACGCTCGGCGCGCTCCCGCTGCTCGCCACCGCGCTGCTTGTGTCGGGTGTGGCCAGGGAGTGCGCGCACGCCGTCCAGCCGGGCGCGAACCGGGTCGACCTGTCCTGGATCCTCGGCGCCGCGCTGCTCGGGCCGCTGGTGGTGACCTCGATCTGCATCGCGGTCACCGAGGATGCCTCCGCCGTCGTCGCGCTGCAGCCGCCGAACCCGCTCGCCGCCTTCCTCTGGGTCTTCGGCTGGCACCTGCTCGGCGCGGGCGCGGGCATCGCGACCCGGCTGCACGAGGTCGACCTCCCGCTGCCGCGGCCGCCGGAGTGGGTGCTCGCGGGGTTGCGCGCGGGCGGGCTGATCGTGCTCCGCATGCTGGCCTGCGCGGCCGTCGTCGTCGTGCTCGCGCTGTTCGCGCGCGGCTCCGCCGTCCTCGACGCCTACGCGGGCGCGGACGGGGTGGTCGGCGTGCTCGGGCTCACCGTGCTCTCGCTCGGCTACCTGCCCAACATGGTGGTGGCGACGGTGAGTGTGCTGCTCGGGCCGGGCGCGCAGCTCGGCGGCGCCGAGTTCGGGCTCTTCGGGGTGGTCGCCGGTGCGGTGCCCGGGCTCCCGGTGCTGGCCGCGGTGCCGACCGGTCCGGCCGCCGGGTGGTGGCCCGCGCTGCTCGTGCTGCCCGCCGCGGTGGGCGCGCTCGGCGGGCTCGACACCGCGCGGAGCTCGGACGACCGGCTCACCGCCCCCTTGGCCACGCTCACCGCCGCGGGCAGCGCGACGCTGGCGCTGCTGCTGCTCGGCGCGGTCAGCGGCGGCTCGCTGGGCGACGCGGGCCGGGTCGGCATGCTGCTGCCCGCCTTCGCGGTTGTCTCCTTCGGCTGGTTCGCGATCTTCGGGTACGCCGGGCTGGTGCTCGGCAGGCGCTGGAACGTCGAGCTGCGGCGGCCGCGGCTGCGCCGTTCGCCGCCGGTCGCGGAGCGCGCCGTGGCGGTGCCGTACGACGAATACGGCTTCGATACCGACGGATTCGACCGCGACGGGTACGACCGCGAGGGTTTCGACGCGCACGGGTACGACGCGCACGGCTACGACCACCAGGGGTACGACCACGAGGGGTACGACGAGCGCGGGTACCACGAGGACGGGCTGCACGAGGACGGGTACGACGACGACGGGTTCGATCGGCACGGCTTCGACGAGGACGGGTACGACACCGAGGGCTATCACCGGGACGAGTACGACGACGACGAGCCCGCGGCGCTCGGGGACCACGCCGACGACCACTCCGACGACCACGACGAGCACGCGGCGGCCGCGAGCGGCGACCGCGGCGGCCGCGCGGCGCTGGGGAGCAGCGACGACGGCGGCCGCGCGGCGCTCGGGAGCGGCGACACCCGGTACGGCGACGACGGCGACCACTCGGTGAGCGCGCGGGGCGACACCGACGCGGAACCGGACGACGACCCCGACCACCCCGGCGCCCGCTACCTCGACGCGGGCGCCGACGAGCCGTTCGACGCGGAGCTGCTCGACGCCGACGACCCCGTCGGCACCGCGCGAACCCCGTCCGCGACCGGCAGGACGACCCCGGAGATCCTGGACGCCGAGGTCGTGGATGCCGACCTGCCGGACGGTGGCCACACCCCGGGTCGTTAGGCTCTGGGGCGGCGGTGTTCGGCCCACGATCACGTTGCCGCCGCCCATCTCACGCAGGAGTAGAGCGCTGACGTCACCGTCTGTCGACCGGGTGCCCGCGACCGTCGTCGTGCTCGCCTCCGGGACCGGATCGCTGCTCCGAGCCCTGCTCGAGGCGGCCGCCGCCCCCGGGTACCCGGCCCGGATCGTCGCGGTCGGGGTGGACCGCGAGTGCGCGGCCACCGGGCACGCGGCGGCCGCCGGCATCCCCAGTTTCCTGGTCGCACTCGCCGACCACGCCGACCGCGCCGCGTGGGACCGCGCGCTCACCGCCGCGGTCGCGGAGTACACGCCGGACCTGGTGGTCTCGGCCGGCTTCATGAAGATCCTCGGCCCCGCCTTCCTGGAGCGCTTCGGCGGCCGGATCGTCAACACCCACCCGGCGCTGCTGCCCGCCTTCCCCGGCGCGCACGGCGTGCGGGACGCGCTCGCCTACGGCGTGAAGGTCACCGGCTCGACCGTGCACCTGGTCGACGCGGGCGTCGACACCGGCCCGATCCTGGCGCAGGAGCCGGTGCCGGTGCTGCCCGCCGACGACGAGGCCACGCTGCACGAGCGCATCAAGGTTGTCGAGCGACGGTTGCTGGCGGAGGTCGTCGCCGGCATCGCGACCCGCGGCATTGTCTCCGACGGACGAAAGGCAGTGATCCCAGATGAGCGAGTACCCCGGTGAGTGACCGCAGGCCGATCCGCAGGGCGCTGGTGAGCGTCTACGACAAGACCGGGCTGGAGGAGCTGGCGGGCGGGCTGCACGCGGCAGGCGTCGAGATCGTGTCGACCGGCTCCACCGCGGGCCGGATCGCCGCCGCAGGCATCCCGGTGACCACGGTGGAGGAGCTCACCGGCTTCCCGGAGACCCTGGACGGCCGGGTCAAGACGCTGCACCCGCGGGTGCACGCGGGCATCCTCGCCGACACCAGGCGCCCCGAGCACCTGGCGCAGCTCACCGAGCTCGGTGTCGACCCATTCGAGCTGGTCGTGGGGAACCTGTACCCCTTCACCGAGACCGTCGCCAGTGGCGCGACCCCGGACGAGTGCGTCGAGCAGATCGATATCGGCGGCCCGTCCATGGTGCGCGCGGCGGCCAAGAACCACCCGTCGGTGGCGGTCGTGGTGAACCCCGCCGACTACCCCGCGGTGCAGGCTGCGATCGATTCGGGCGGCTTCACCCTCGCCGAGCGGACCGCGCTGGCGGCGAAGGCGTTCCAGCACACCGCGAGCTACGACGTCGCGGTGGCGAGCTGGATGCTCAACGTGCGGGTGCCGGGCGTCGGCGGCGAGCCGGACGGCTTCCCGGCCTGGGTCGGCGGCACCTGGGAGCGGTCCGCGGTGCTGCGCTACGGCGAGAACCCGCACCAGTCGGCCGCGCTCTACACCAACGGTGACGGGCGCACCGGGCTGGCGCAGGCGGAGCAGCTGCACGGCAAGGAGATGTCGTACAACAACTACACCGACGCCGATGCCGCCTGGCGCGCCGCGTTCGACCACGACGCGGCCGCGGTAGCGATCATCAAGCACGCCAACCCGTGCGGCATCGCGATCGGCGCCGATATCGCCGAGGCGCACCGCAAGGCGCACGCCTGTGACCCGGTGAGCGCCTTCGGCGGCGTCATCGCGGCCAACCGCGAGGTCACGGTGGCGATGGCGGAGCAGGTGGCCGAGGTGTTCACCGAGGTCATCGTGGCGCCCGGCTACGCGGACGGCGCGGTCGAGGTGCTGCAGCGCAAGAAGAACGTGCGCATCCTGGTCGCCGAGCCGCCGCAGCGGGCCGGTGCCGAGCTGCGCCCGATCAGTGGCGGCGTGCTGCTGCAGCAGCGGGACATCCTGGACGCACCCGGCGACGACCCGGCGAACTGGACGCTGGCGGCGGGCGAGGCGGCCGACGAGGCCACCCTCGCGGATCTCGCCTTCGCCTGGCGCGCCTGCCGCGCGGTGAAGTCGAACGCCATCCTGCTCGCCGACGACGGCGCCTCGGTCGGCGTCGGCATGGGGCAGGTGAACCGGGTGGACGCGGTGCAGCTCGCCGTGCAGCGGGCCGGCGATCGGGCCAAGGGCTCGGTGGCCGCCTCCGACGCCTTCTTCCCCTTCCCGGACGGCCCGCAGCAGCTGATCCAGGCCGGGGTGCGCGCCATCGTGCAGCCCGGCGGCTCGGTGCGCGATCAGGAGACCATCGACCTGGCCCGCGAGGCCGGGGTCACCGTCTACCTGACCGGCGCACGGCACTTCGCGCACTGAGGAAGTCGCTCCGGCCGGGCACTCCACGGGGTGCCCGGCCGCCGGGGCCGGGTTCTCCGCCGCGATGCGGCGCCGCCCGCCATTCCCGGCGGGATCACGCCGCGCTGAGCACCTGCCGCTGCCCCAGCGGCGAGGGCAGCTGCACCTCCAGACGCCCGGTCACCGCGATCATGGTGCACATGCGGCTCGCCGCATCGGGCCTGCGCCCGGCCCTGAGTTCGATCGTCACCGCGGAATCGGTCTCCGCGATGACCTTTGCCGCCACTCCGTAACACTCCGGCGAACCCGTTTCGAAGACCACCGCGAGCCGATCCGGGCCGACGAGCGAGTAGGAGCCGAACGGAATCGGGTACGCCTCGACCAGCACCGGAGACTCGGTGAAGGGCCGCGCGGGCAACCCGGGTTCACCCTCGATGGGGGTACTCGGCGCCACGGAAGTGGACGAAACCGACTGTGCGGCAGCGTCGTTCCCCTCCGATCCGGAGCCACCGCACCCCGCGCAGACGACGGTACCGAGCAGCAGGGCGAGCGCGGCGACCCGCCGCGGGAACGAAATCCGAGCCATGCCACCGACCCTAGCCGCTGCCCGTCGGACCGGGCGCCGGGTGAATTGTGAGCGAATCCCCCGCGCGGCACGGGCGCTCCCCGCCGAACGCCAGTACATTCGGTGACGGTTTGCACCGAACGCTCGGTGGCACACCGTATTCGAACAATTCGGGCTAGATTTCGGAAGGACAAACGTGGTCGACACGCTGCGCGTAGGTGAAGAACTCGGTCTGGGGCAGTCACTGACGGGCGGGGCCTACGCCCTGACCCTGCAGAACGACGGCAATCTGGTGCTCTCGGAGCCCGGCGGCAATGTGCTGTGGTCCACCCAGACCCACGACCAGGGTGTGCGCAACGCGGTGCTGCAGCACGACGGCAACTTCGTGCTCTACCGGGAGGGCAGCGATGCCGCCTGGTCCACCGAGACCAATGACCGGTCGGCCGATCGCCTGGTGGTGCAGGCCGATCGCAACGTGGTGCTCTACGGCACCGACGGCAGCGCGCTGTGGGCCTCCGGCACCGAGACCGACAACCCGCTGCCCGCCCCGGAGCCGGTCGCCGAGGCGGTCCCCGCGGAGCCGGAGCCCGAGCCGGTGGCCGAGGCTGTTGCCCAGCCCGCCTTCGAGCAGGCCCCGGCCGACGTGCCCCCGCCGCCGCCCGCGCCGCGCACGCACACCGTCGAGCCCGGCGACACGCTGTGGGCCATCGCCGAGCAGTTCTACGGCGACGGCAACCGCTACCACGAGATCGCGGCGGCCAGCGGCGTCGACAACCCGGATCTGATCCACCCGGGCCAGGTGCTCACCATCCCGTGAGACGACCGAGGCCCGGTGCGCGCGCACCGGGCCTCGCTGGTCGCCGAGATCAGCGGCTGGTGAACGGCAGCAGCGCCATCTCACGGGCGTTCTTGACGGCGATGGCGACCTGCCGCTGCTGCTGCGGGGTGAGCCCGGTGACCCGGCGGCTGCGGATCTTGCCGCGATCGGAGATGAACGTGCGGAGCAGGTTCACGTCCTTGTAGTCGACGTGCTCGATTCCGGCGGCGATCAGGGGATTCTTCTTCGGGCGGCGCGCCTGCTCGGCGCGGACCTTCTTCGACGGTGCTCGCTTCAATGCCATGCTGAGGGCTTCCTCCTACGCGATCGTGGATGGTCTACCAGCTCGATTTGCGCACTCCTGGCAACTCGCCCCGGTGCGCCAGCTCGCGCACCCGGACCCGCGAGAGCCCGAACTTCCTGAGGTGGCCGCGCGGTCGACCGTCGGCGGCATCCCGATTGCGCAATCGTACCGGACTGGCGTCACGTGGCATTTTCCGCAGTTCGGCCTGCGCAGCGGCCCGTTGCTGGTCCGGTGTGGCCGGCTTCCGGACGAGTTCCTTCAGCTCCGCCCGCCGCTCGGCGTACCGCGCGACGATCACCCGGCGCTGCAGATCCCGCGCGATCTTCGACTTCTTCGCCATCAGCGCTCCTCCCGGAATTGCACGTGCTTGCGCACGACCGGGTCGTACTTCTTCAGCACCATCCGGTCCGGATCGTTGCGCCGGTTCTTCCTGGTGACGTAGGTGTAGCCGGTTCCGGCCGTGCTCTTCAGCTTCACGATCGGCCGGAGCTCGGTCGACTTCGAGGCCATGTGCCCCTCCTCAGAATTTCTCGCCGCGGGCGCGCAGCCGTGCTGCCACGGCCTCGATCCCGTCGCGATCGATGGTCTTGATGCCCTTCGCGGAGACGGTCAGCGTGATCCGCCTGCCCGCGCTGGGCAGGTAGTAGGTCTTGCGCTGGATGTTCGGATCCCAGCGCCGGTTGGTGCGCCTGTGTGAGTGCGAGACGGACTTGCCGAACCCGGGCGCGCGCCCGGTGACCTGGCAGTGGGCCGACATGACCCGACCTCCTATTGAATATCGTTTTCGACAACGGCCGTTCGACACTGTAGCGTGAGCCTCCAGCAAATGAAAACCGTTGTCGAAAGGAATTTGTTCCGGTGGCCGATCCCGTCTCCGCGTCCGACCGGCGCACCCCCGTCGTCCTGCTCACCGGCAGCGGCCCGCGCGGCGTGCCGGAGGCGCTGCTCCGTGCGCCGGGCACCGTCGTCGTCCGGCACGATCTGCGTGACCTCCGTGAGGGGGTGGTCCGGCGGACCGTGCTGGACGGCGACCGAGCCGAGCTCGCCGTACTCGAGCTCGCGCACGGCTGCGTCTCCTGCACGCTCCGCGGCGACCTGCTGCCGCTGCTGCGCACGCTCGCGGCGCGGGAGCCGGTGCGCCGCATCGTGCTCGACCTGGACGCCGCCTTCGAGGCGGACTCGGTGTGCGAGGCGATCGAGCACGTCGTGGTGGCGGGGATGGTCGGCAGGCCGGACGCGCCCGCGGGCCGCGACGTGCGGGTGCTGGCCGTGCTCGGGTGCCTGGACGAGGACGGCTGGTTCGCCGACGTCACCGGCGACGACACCATGGCCGAGCGCGGCCTCACCACGGTCGACGACGATCGCACGGTGGCGCAGGTGGCGCTCGGCCAGGTCGAGTCCGCCGACGCGCTGCTGCTCGCGGGCAGCGCCGACCCGGCGCGGCGGGCACGCACCGCGGCCGTGCTGCACCGGCTGGTCCCCGGCCTTCCCGCGCTGCGCGCCGAGCCGGGCGCCGAGCCCGCCGCCGACGCGATCGAGGCGCTGCTCGCCGTGGTCCCCGAGCGCGCCCGCGGCTTCGACCCGCACGCGCCGCTGCTGCGCGGGCAGCCGCCGCTGAGCCGGGAGCACGGCGTCGAATGGGTGGAGTTCGCCGCCGACCGGCCGTTCCACCCGGCCCGGCTGCACGAGGCGCTCGACGTGCTGCTCGACGGCGTCGTCACCGCGCGCGGCCGGATCTGGCTGGCGACCCAGCCCGCCGACGTGGTGTGGCTGGAATCGGCGGGCGGCGGGCTGCGGGTCGGGGGAGCGGGGCGCTGGCTGGCCGCCATGGCCCCGGCCGAGCGGGCCGCCGTCGACCCCGAGCGCGCCGCGCTGGCCGCGCTGCGCTGGGACGAGCGCTTCGGCGACCGGCACGTCTCGCTGGTCGTGCTCGTGCACGACGCCGACCCGGCCGAGATCCGGCGGGCCCTGCACTGGGCGCTGGTCGAGGACGACGAGCTGCGGCTCGTCGCGCGGTCACCGCGGGTCGTCGCCGGGTGGGCGGACCCGTTCGGCGAGCAGCACACCGATCCGTGCGCCGACCCGTCCGGGGTCGGCGCGGAGGGCCTGCACAGAGAGGACAACGCATGAAAGCAGGGATTCACCCGGAGTACCGGCCGGTGGTCTTCGAGGACTCCAGTACCGGGACCCGGTTCCTGACCCGCTCCACCGCGGGCAGTTCGCGCACCGTCGAGTGGACCGATGGGTGCGGCTATCCGCTCATCGTCGTGGACGTGACCTCGGATTCGCACCCGTTCTGGACCGGGGCGAACCGGGTGCTCGACACCGCGGGGCGGGTCGAGAAGTTCGAGCGCAAGTACGGGCGGCGTGCCCGCCGGGGCCGGGAGGGGTGAGGTCGTGGCAGTTCCCAAGCGGCGGATGTCGCGCAGCAATACGCGGAGCAGGCGGGCGCAGTGGAGAGCCGTCGCCCCCGACCTCGTTCCGGTGACCGTCGGCGGTGTCGCCTACCGGGTGCCGCGCCGCCTCGTCGCCGCCGTCCGCCGCGGACTCGTCGACCCGTCCCGGAGCTGATCCGGACCCGCCGCCGGGTGCCTATCGGAAGGCACCCGGCGGCGGGCGCCGGGGAAGGGCTACCCCTCGCGCTCGGCGAGATCGACGAGCGCCGCCGCGAGGCGGAAGTACTTGTTGTTCCCGAGATCGGCGATCGTCTTGATCTTCAGCGCGTCCAGCAGCTTCTGATCCGCCGCCTCGGTGAGCCCGGCGAACGCCGAGGGCGGGGCGGCGAGAATCTCCTGCAGCGACTTCTCCTCGAACGCCTTGTCGAGGGCCTTGTCGAGCGTGACGGTGACAGCCATGCGGAACTCCTTCGAAGGAACGAACCCGGATGCGTCGTGCGCGCCGACAATAGCCCGGTTTCGCTGGCACCGGCCCGGGAACGCGCGGTGTGATCCAGCGCAAGGTCCCTCGACAGAGTGGGCCCGCTGGGCAAACGCGCCGCGATCCCCCTTACCCGCCGGACCTTTCCCGATGTTTCTATCGGTGATGCGGAAAGTTTGCGGCAGAGCGTGGTCCAGACCACAGGTTGGTTTGGACCCCTATAAAAGTCCTGCCGAATGAGTGGATTTCACCGATCCGCACCGGTACCCTCGTGCGGGAGGGCGGGTTCCTCGAAGGTCCGGTTTAGCCGGTGCCCCAAGGGAACCCGCTCATCGCCAAACTCCACCAGCGGATTTCCACCCCGGTTCAGGGGTGATGTTCCGGTCCTTCGGTAGGCGCGGCGAGTTCGGCGGGCCGAGCGGGCAGCAGCGATTCCAACCGCCCCACCAGCGCCGCCGCCGGCCCCTCCAGCAGCGACAGCGGGAACGGCAGCCGCCGCTCGATCAGCCCGCGCAGCTCCGCCGAGAGATCGGCGGTCGTGGCCTCCAGCTCACTGATCTCGGTCCGCAGCGCCACGATCTGGCCGCGCAGCGCCTCCGCCTGCTCGCGCAGCGCCGAGGTGTCGGCCCGGATCGCGGCCACCGCCCCCGCCAGCGTGGCATCCGGCTCGCCGAGCCCGGCGGGCTCGGGAACGCGCAGCTGCCGCCGGATCTCGCGCAGCACGGCTTCCTGTTCCGGGGTCACGCCCCGCTCCCTCCTGGTCGCCGCGCGAGCCGGTCAGCGCGCGGGCTCGAGGTCCGGACGCGGCACGGGCGCGGTCGCGGCCAGCGCACGGCGATCCGGCGCGATGAGCACCGCGCTGATCGGAATGGTCAGCGAGAGCATCCCGACCACGAACATCGGGAACACGAAGTCGAACAGCTCCATGCCGTCCGGCGCCGTCGCGGTCGGATCGACCTCGAACTCCAGCGCCGAGAGGCCGAGGTAGTACACCCCGGCGATGCCGAGGCCGAAGAGCAGCGTCGTCGCGGCGCGGGCGGGCCAGCCGCGCAGCGACTGGAACGACCACAGCGCGCCGCCGCACACCAGCACCGCAACCACGGCGGCCAGCGCGGCCGGCCACGGCGAGATGTCCACCTTGCCCTGCACGCTGATCGAGCCGAGGCTCAGGTACAGCGTGGTCGCGGTGCCGAGCCCCATGACGAGCCCGCCCGCGAGCAGCAGCGGCAGCCGGAACGAGCGGCCGAGCAGCAGCAGCCCGATCAGTACCGCCGCGAAGGCGACGATCAGCGCGGCGATCTGGTAGGCCAGGTCGTAGCGGAGCACGGTGCTGGAGACATCCAGCCCGAGCAGCGTGACCGAGGTGGCGAGCCAGATGCCGATGCCACCGATCGAGACGGCGGCCGCGGTCAGCCAGACCAGCCGGAACCGGGCCGAGCGCACGCTGTGCACGATGCAGGCGAACCCGACGAGCGCGCCGAGCACCGAGATGGCGACGGAGAGCCCGGCGATCCAGGGCCCGAGGACGAACAGCTCGACCTCGGTGCCTCCGCTCGCCAGCAGTTGCGGCTCACCCATGGCGAGCGGCCCCTTCCAGTTCCTGCGACTTGAGCTCCGCGATGGCGTACTCGGTCACCGCGGCGAGCGCCTGCCGCACCTCGACCGCGTTGCGGGCGTCGATGTCGACGATCGGCACCCCCTCGCGCACCGAGAGCGCCTCGCGCAGTTCGGCGATCGGGAAGCGCGGCGCGTGCGGGAAGCGGTTCACCGCGATCAGGAAGGGCAGCCCGCGCGCCTCGAAGAAGTCGACCGCGGCGAAGCTGTCCTCCAGCCTGCGGGTATCGATCAGGACGACGGCGCCGATCGCGCCGCGGATCAGGTCGTCCCACATGAACCAGAACCGGCGCTGGCCGGGCGTGCCGAACAGGTACAGCGTGAGGTTGCCCGGCAGGATGATCCGCCCGAAATCCATGGCGACCGTAGTGGTCTCCTTCTGCGGAGTGTCGGCGAGATCGTCGATGCCGTCCGAGAACTGGGTGACCATGGCCTCGGTGCGCAACGGCACGATTTCGGACACCGCGCCGACGAACGTCGTCTTCCCTGCGCCGAACCCGCCCGCCACCACGATCTTGGTGGACGCGGTCCTGGTATCGGCATCATCGGGCCCGGTGCTGCCTTCGGGCCCGATCTTGCTTTCGGGCCCTTGTTTCCTAAAGGGCGCGGAGTCCACGCAATGTCCTCTCCATCAGGGTACGGCGCTCGCTGAAGCTCGTTTGTTCGGTCAGTGTGATGTGCATGCGCATGGCGCCGTCCACGACGAGATCGCCGATCACCACCCGGACCATACCCAGCGGGCGGTCCAGATGTGCGGCGATCTCGGCGACGGACAACCGGTGCGTTCCGAGACGCAGGATCTCGGTACGGATGTCACCGGACGGCCAGTCGAGATGCGCGTTGTGCGACAGGGTTTCGATCACCGCTTCGAGCGGCAGGTCCACCGCGGGCTCGGTCCGCCCCGAGGTCAGAGCGTAGGGCCGAACGCGAGTGGGGGGTCGATACGGTCCGGAGCCGTGCGGGCTGGACATGGCAAATTCAGACGGCGGTCCGCGCGGTCGCCGACACGACACTGCCGACCCGGTCGACGAGCAAGGCCATCTCGTACCCGATGCGGCCGATATCGTGCGATTTATTGGCGAGAACTGCCAGGTGCGAGCCGTTTCCGACGCTCATCACCAGGAGGTACCCGCGCTGCATCTCGACGATCGACTGCATCACCTTACCGCCGTCGAACAGCTGCGCGGCACCGGCGGCGAGGCTCGCCAGCCCGGCGGTGACGGCCGCCAGCTGCTCGGCCCGGTCCGACGGCAGGTGCGGGCTCGTCGCCTGCAGCAGGCCGTCGGCCGACACCAGGACGGCGTGCGAGACGCCGGGGATGTCCCGGGTGAATCGTGCGACCAGCCAGTTCAAGTTCTCGTCCGTGGTGCTGTTGGCGTTGGTCATGCAAGCCCTCCGTCGTTGTACTGCACATTGGCCCGCCCACTGCGGACCCCGCTGAGATGCCTGGTGAGGTTGGTGCGGATCTCCTCAGGGTCGCGGTCACCCTGCTCCTCCGCCTGGGCGAGGCCGCCCGGAACCAGCTGCGCGCCCGGCCTGCGGATGGGCAGCCCGCCCGCGGTGCGCGAGGATGTGGTCGGCTTGCTCGCGTCGGCCGCCGCGGACCAGCCCGCGTCGGCGGGCGACGACCAGGAGCCGGGAGCCGCCTCCGACGATGCCGGTTCGACCAGCCACTCCGAGACCATGCGCTGGTAGATCGGGGTCGGTGACTCCCCGGCGATGGGCTGCAGCCGGGACGAGCCGGTCTGCTCGCGCCCGTCGCCGGTCTCCTCGGCGCGGCGGACCCGCTGCTGCTCGCCGGTGTGCGCGGGCCGGTCGAACGGGCGGTACGCCTGGGTGGCGTACTCCGGTCCGTCGTAATCCGGCACCGGCCTGCGGTCGGCGGGCTGCTGCTCGCCGGTCTCGGCGGGCTCGGGCCGCCGGTCGTCGCGCGCCGAGGGCTGCGCCGCGCGATCGGACCGGTCGGTGCTGTCCAGCCGGACCGCGGCGGGCGCGTGCTCGCCCGGCCTGCGCACCGGAAGCCCGGAGCGGCTGGTGAACCGGTCGGAGTCGCCGTCGTCGGCCGGGTCGTCCTTGTTCTCCGCCCACAGGTCGGTGCCGGTGGGCGGGTTGTGCGGATCGACCACCGGGAAGCCGCCGGTCGTCGGCCGGGACGGCTCGTCCGAGCCGAACCCGGTGCGCGGCCGGTCGGCGCCGCCGCGGTCGCCGCGGCCGGGCACCGAGATGCTCGGCTGCTCCGGCGCGTCCGCCACCCGCATCGCCGGGCGGCGCTGCGGCAGCCCGTTGGTGGTGGTGCCGAAGCCGCTGCTCGCGGTCTCGCGCTGGGGCAGGCTCGGCACCGGGACCAGGTTGCGGGTCGGCGCGGAGCCGAAGCCGTCGTCCCGCGCACCGCCGAGCTGCTTGCCGCTCGGGTCGGTGTGGTCCAGCTGCGGCGCGACGAGCGCACCGGGCAGGTGCACGCTGGCCGTGATGCCGGGCTGCTGGGCCATGGTCGAAGTGCGCCGCAGGCTCACCGTGATGGTGTGCCGCTTGGCCAGCCTCCCCACCACGAAGAGCCCCATCCGGCGCGCGGTCTCGACGTTGACCTCACCGCCGGAGGCCAGCCGCTCGTTGGTGGCCTGCAGATCCTCGGAGGCCATGCCGAGGCCGCGGTCGGTGATCTCGATCAGATAGCCGCCGTCCACCGCGCGGGCGACCATCACCGCGACCGCGGTGGTCGGCGGCGAGTAGCGCAGCGCGTTGTCGATCAGCTCGGCGAGCAGGTGCTCGATGTCGACCGCTGGCTCGCCGGGCACGACGCCCTCCGGCACCGAGCCGATCTCCACCCGCTGGTAATCCTCCACCTGGGAGACCGCGCTCCACAGCATGTCCGAGAGCGGAACGCCGTTCAGCTGGCCGCGGCGCAGCTGGGTGCCGGCGAGCACGAGCAGGTTGTCGCCGTTGCGGCGCATGCGGGTGGCGAGGTGGTCGAGGCGGAAGAGGGCCTGCAGCCGCTCGCCGTCGTCCTCGTCGTGCTCCAGCTCCTCGATCAGGGTGAGCTGCTGCTCCACCAGCGACTGGCTGCGCCGGGAGAGCGTCTCGAACATGTTGCCGATCTGCACCCGGAGCCGGGCCTGCTCGGCGGCGAGCGCGAGCGCCTGCTCGTGGATCTCGTCCACCGCGCGGGCCAGCTGGCCGATCTCGTCGGTGCTGTGCACGCCGACCGGGGTGATCCGCGGGGTGGCGCCGCCCGCGCGCACCACCGCGAGCTCGTCCGGCAGCTTGACGTGCGCGACCTCGAGCGCGTCGCGCCGCAGCCTGCGCACCGGGACCACCAGCGTGCGGGCCACCGAGAGCGCCAGCGCCAGGCCCGCGAGCAGCGTGCCGATCACGATGCTCGCCTCGCGCAGCGCACCCGCCTGCGCGTCCACCGTCCTCGATGCCAGCGACCCGTCGATGATCTCCATCAGGTCGTCGGTGGTGACGGCGTAGGTGTCGCTGCTCGCCCGCAGCGAATCCGCGACGACCGGGTTGGCCGCCGGGTCGCCGACGCTCTGGCTGAAGGCGGCGAGCCGGGTCTGCACCGCGTCCATCAGCGGCCGCAGGTTCCCCGCGTTCTCCGGCAGGATCAGCGAGTAGGTCGCGATCATGGTCATCTCGGCGCCCGCCGAGATGAGCACCTTGGCCTGCACGCCCGGGTTGTTGCGCGCGGCGTCCGGCATGCCGATCAGCAGCTGCTGCTGGGTGAGCGTGCGGCGCGCCGACTGGATCGCGCCGAGCTGCAGGAAGTAGCGCTGGATCACCAGGTCGTCGACCGAGGGCGAGCGGGCCAGCGCGTTGCCGATCCTGGCCGCGATCTCGTCGGCCTGCTCACCGACCATGGCGGGCGAGCCGTTGCGCAGGCTGTTGCGCATGGTCGACCCGGTGGCCACCGCGGAGGCGAGCTCCGCGGTCACCTTCCCGCTGACCTCGGTGGTCTGCATCGCGACCTCGAGTTCGGCGAGCGCCTGGTCGAATCGGGTCAGCGCCGCCGCGGTCGCCGGATCCGCGATGTTCCCCCACGAGGAGGACGCCGCGATGGCGAGTTGCTCGGTGGCCGTGCCGTACCGGACGACCGGCCGGATGATGATCGCTTGTTCGGTCGCTGCGTGGAGTTGCTCCATGGTGCGCAACTCGTTGTTGATACGCAGAACCGCGAACACGGTCGCCAGCAGTACCGGCAGCACCAGAACGATCCCCACCTTGCGGGTGACGGACCAGTTCGACAGGCTGAATTGCCAGGATCGCGGTGCAGCTTCCATCCGCTTCCGTCGCCTCCGCTTCACGAGTGACCCCCGGCGGCGCGTGGCTGCTCGTCGGATGTGGATCAACCCGCATCACAGAACCAACGAAGGGTCTTCTTTTTACCGCGGTGAACATACCGCGCTGCGTGAGTGTGAGCAATCTGGGGTACTCAGTATGTTTTTCTCGAATATGGCGTTACAGAACGCCTTTCGGGGCTTTCGGCCCGTCCGCCCGGAAGCACTTCGGCGACTTCGGATAAAAGGCGCTGGTCACCGTCGGTGACCGGACTGTGATCGTTCCGAGATGGATCCGCCGAGATCACCGGCGAGTCGCGTCACGGCGTGTCGGACACACCCTCTCAGTCGGCTCTCAGTCGGCAGGGCCACACTGGTCACATGCGGATTCTGGTAGTCGACGACGACCGCGCCGTTCGCGAATCGTTGCGCCGGTCGCTGACCTTCAACGGCTACACCGTTGATCTGGCGGTCGACGGGGTCGACGCACTGGAGAAGACGACCGCCCAGCGCCCCGATGCGCTGGTGCTGGATGTGATGATGCCACGCCTGGACGGTCTGGAGGTATGCCGCAGGCTGCGCAGTACCGGAGACGACCTTCCGATTCTGGTTTTGACGGCGCGGGATTCCGTTTCCGAACGCGTCGCGGGACTTGACGCCGGCGCCGACGACTATTTGCCGAAGCCGTTCGCGCTCGAGGAATTGCTCGCCCGGCTGCGCGCCCTCCTGCGCCGGACCGGGACCGCTCCCGGCGAGGCCTCCGAGACCCTGTCGTTCGCGGATCTGTCGCTGGATCCGGTGACCAGGGAGGTGACCAGGGACACCAGGTCGATCAGCCTCACCCGCACCGAGTTCTCGCTGCTGGAGATGCTGATGGCGAACCCGCGCCGGGTGCTCACCCGCAGCCGGATCCTGGAGGAGGTCTGGGGCTACGACTTCCCGACCTCGGGCAACGCGCTCGAGGTCTACATCGGCTACCTGCGCCGCAAGACCGAGGCCGAGGGCGAGCCGCGGCTCATCCACACCGTGCGCGGAGTCGGCTACGTGCTCCGCGAGACGCCGCCGTGACCCGCGGCAGCACCAGGCGGCCGGTGATCGCCACCCTCGGCAACCCGCCCCGCCCCGAGCCCCGCGCGCCGGAGCCGCTGCCGCCGGAGATGCGCCCGCCGACCCCGCTGACCCGCTCGGTCTCGCTGCGCTGGCGGGTCACCCTGCTCGCCGCCTCGGTGGTCGCCATCGCGGTCGCGCTCGCCTCGATCGCCGCCTACGCCATGGTCGCCCGCTCGCTCTACGCCGACGTCGACTCGCAGCTGCGCGCCCGCGCCGCCACGCTCATCGACAACAACTTCGACAGCCTCGGCTTCTACTCGATCATCCTGGCCGGGCTCTACTCCAACGACGTCGGCGTCGCGCTGATCTTCGCCGACGACAAGCAGTACGTCCCACCGCAGCCGACCAACCCGCCGGTCGGCGCCGACGAGATGGCGGTGGCCGCCGGGCAGCGCGAGTTCTCCCTGCGCACCGTCGACAACCAGCGGGTGCTCGCGCGCCGCACCAATTCCGGGGCGACGCTGGTGGTCTCGCAGCGGCTGGAGCCGACCAGGGAGGTGCTCGACCGGCTCGCCTGGCTCATGTTCGTGGTCGGCGGCTGCGGCGTCGTGCTCGCCGCCGCGGCGGGCACCGCGGTCGGCCGCACCGGGCTGCGGCCGATCGCCCGGCTCACCGCCGCCACCGAGCGGGTCGCCCGCACCGACGACCTCACCCCGATCCAGGTCACCGGCGACGACGAGCTGGCCCGGCTCACCGAGAGTTTCAACACCATGCTGCGCGCGCTCACCGAGTCGAGGGACCGGCAGCGCAGGCTGGTCGCCGACGCCGGGCACGAGCTGCGCACCCCGCTCACCTCGCTGCGCACCAACATGGAGCTGCTCATCGCCTCCAGCCGCCCGGGCGCGCCCCGGCTGCCCGAAGAGGACATGGCCGAGCTGCGCGCCGACGTCATGGGGCAGATCGAGGAGCTCTCTACCCTGGTCGGCGACCTGGTCGACCTGGCCCGCGAGGACGCGCCGGAGACCGTCTACGAGCGGGTCGACATGGGCGAGGTCACCGAGCGCGCGCTGGAGCGCGCCCGGCGCAGGCGCGGCGCCATCGAGTTCGTCGCCGAGCTGCGGCCCTGGTTCGTCTACGGCCACGAGGCCGGGTTGGAGCGCGCCGTGCTCAACGTCCTCGACAACGCCGCCAAGTGGAGCCCGGGCGGGGCCCGGGTCCTGATCACCATGCGCGAGGTGAGCCGCAACCTGCTCGAACTCGCCGTCGACGACGCCGGCCCCGGCATCCCGCCCGCGGAGCACGAGCTCGTCTTCGAGCGCTTCTACCGGACCACCGCGTCCCGCTCGATGCCCGGCTCCGGGCTCGGCCTCGCCATCGTCAAGCAGGTGGTGACCAAGCACGGCGGCACCATCACCGTCGATGCCTCCGAGCGCGGCGGCGCGCTCATCCGCATCGTGCTCCCCGGCGAGGGAGGAAGGCCCGAGCAGCTCTCGGGGAACTGATAGCGCCGTCTCAGTCCGTTCTCAGTCGTGATCAGCAGGCTGGGGGGTACTACGAGCAGGACCACCAGCCGAGCAACGAGGATTCGCCGTGACCGAGGAAAACCAGCGCCGCGCGGGAGAGCAGCCCGCGGGTGGCACGCACCCGACCCCCCCGCCGCCCGGGCCGGGTTCGCCGTGGGCGCCGGGGCCCTACGGACCGCACGGCGGGTACAACCCGCCGGGGCCGGGCGGGTTCGGCGCGCCGCACGCGCCCGGGTCCGAGCACGGGACCGGCGCTTTCGGTGCGCAGCACGGGGGTCTGGGTCCGGATCGCGAGCCGAACTTTTTCGGCGGGTCGGACGGCGGGCGCGGAGCCGATACGGGAGCCGGTGGCTTCGGTCCGGGCGGGCCCGAGCACGCGACCAGCGGGTTCGGCGCGCACCAGGGCTTCGGCTCGGGCCCGCACGAGACGCAGGGGCGGTACGAGCCGGGGCCCGGCCCGGCCACCGGGTCGATCCCGGCTCCCTACGGCCCCGGCTACTCCCAGCCGGGCGCCCCGGTCCCGCCGGGCGCCATCCCGCCCGCCTACGGCGGCGGCCCGTCGGACCCCGGCCCGGCCAAGCGCCCGCGGCGCATCGCGCTGGTCGCGGGCGCCCTTGCCCTGGCCCTGGTGAGCGGCGGCATCGGCGGCGTGGTCGGCGCCGTCGCGGTCGACCGCGACACCAGCTCGACCGTCGCCAACGCGCTCGACGCCCCGAAGCCGAACGTGAACACGGTCGCCAATGCCCCCGCCGGCTCGATTCAGGCGGTGGCCCAGAAGGTGCTGCCCAGCGTCGTGATGATCAAGGTGGCGAGCAACCGCGCCGAGGGCGAGGGCTCCGGCGTCGTGCTCTCCTCGGACGGCCTGATCCTGACCAACAACCACGTCGCCACCGGCGGCGGCACCGGCGCCAGGATGGAGGTCGTCTTCAGCGACGGCTCCACCGCACCGGCGACCATCGTCGGCGCCGACCCGGTCTCCGACCTCGCGGTCATCAAGGCCGAGGGCAAGACCGGCCTCACCCCGATCGAGCTGGGCAGCTCCGGCGAGCTCCAGGTCGGCCAGCCGGTGATCGCGATCGGCTCCCCGCTCGGCCTCGCGGGCACCGTCACCACCGGCATCGTCTCCTCGCTCAACCGCCCGGTCTCGACCAGCGGCTCCGGCACCGCCCCCGGCGTCAACCCGGTGATCGACGCGGTGCAGACCGATGCCGCGATCAACCCGGGCAACTCCGGTGGCGCGCTCGTGGACGGCGAGGGCAAGCTCATCGGCATCAACACCGCCATCGCCACCCTCGGCGGCGAGACCGGCGGCCAGCAGAGCGGCTCGATCGGCCTCGGCTTCGCCATCCCGGTCGACCAGGCCCGCCGGGTCGCCGACCAGCTGACCAAGACCGGCCGGGCCACCTACGCCCAGATCGGCATCAAGCTGCGCCCGCAGGACACCAGGGCGCAGGTGCTCGAAGCGACCCAGGACGGGCCGGCCGCCAAGGCGGGGATCCCGGCCGGTGCGGTCGTCACGAAGGTCGACGATCGGGTCATCGATTCCGGTGACGCGCTGATCGCCGCGGTCCGCTCCCACCAACCAGGAGACAAGGTGACGGTGACCTACACCGACGAACAGGGCAACAACCCGAAGACCGCCCAGGTGACGCTGGACGCCGCGCCGGCGGAGGCGGGCCGATGATCCGCGTGCTGCCCGGGGGATCGGTGGGGCTGTCGCCGCTTGGCGCTACGGTGAGCACCATGGAAATCGATGCTCCTGTGGCGGGGCGGGCACTGGTGGTTGTCGTCGACGATCGCACGGCGCACGGCGCCGAAGATTCGATCGGTCCCCTGGTCACCGAACTGCTCACCGAGGCGGGGTTCCTCGTCGACGCCTCGGTCTCGGTGCAGGCCGACGAGGTGGAGATCCGCAACGCGCTGAACACCGCGGTCATCGGCGGCGTGGACCTGGTGATCTCGGTCGGCGGCACCGGAATGTCGCCGCGCGACGTCACCCCCGAGGCCACCTCGCAGGTGCTCGACCGGGAGCTGCCCGGTATCAGCGAGGCGCTGCGCTCCTCCGGCCGGGTGGCGGGCTCGCTCGACGCGGTGCTCTCCCGCGGCCTCGCGGGCGTCTCCGGCAGCACCCTCGTGGTGAATCTGGCGGGCACCCGTGCCGCCGTCCGCGACGGCATGGCGACGCTCAGCCCGCTCGCCAGCCGCGTGGTCGACGAGCTCTCCGGGTTGGCGGAGTAATTCCCACCGGCGACGCCACCGACGTCCCCCGCCCGCACCGGGCGGGGGACGCGGCGCGTCTGGCCCGCATCTTCGGCGACGCGCTGCCGGAGACCACCCGCGACGAACGCGGCGACGACGAACGCCGAGACGACTCCGGCGACCACTGGCTGCGCTCCCAGGTGCCACCACACCACGGTTGAGCCCCCTTTCCGCTTTTGGTAACTCCGCCTTGACATTCGGTCCGCTACCGCCGTGCCCGGCCAGTGCGCCGTACCGCGCGCGACCCTTCCGGCCGGAACTTCGATAACCGATAAGTGAATGGCGTGCCGCAGCTCGTGTGCCGCTTTCCGCACTTCATCGATGCCATCGGGTAGTAGCGATTTGCCCTCTCACCGACCGCGGTCCCGTCGGTCGCTCCCCGCGTTCGCGCACGTCGACCACTCGGCTGCGGCGGATGGCCTATGACATGCATCACAGTGATCTTTACGAAATCTGGACGCGCGGTTCGGTTTCCCCCCGCTTAACATGCCCTATGGGATACGTCCGTTTCGGGCGTCGTTCACTCCGGGTCCGACCTGGGGTGAACGTCTAGTCGGGGTGTATCCCTGTTCCGATCACCCAGACCGGGGCGTTGCGCCGAAATAACAGTCGGTTACATGACGGCAACAAAGGGGCGACAAACTGAGCTGGGCCTGAGAGGACCACGTGCAGTCTCGATGGTCGAGCTGCCTGTTCGAACCTGATGAGGGGAAGTATGAGCGAGAACCGCATCATCGGTCTGCGCCGCGGTGCCCGCGTAGCAGGCGTCGGAGCTGCCGCGGCCGTTGCCATGGGCCTGCTTTCGACCGGCGCCGCCAACGCCGACACCTTTGTGCCGTTGCCGGACGGCCAGAAGCTGGGCCCGGGCGTCACCCTGACCCGCACCGCCGAGACCGCGATCGTGTCGCCGTCGCTGTCGGCCAACGGCGCAGGCCGGACGGTCTGGGTGTCGGGTACCACCACCGCCGATGTCACCGTCACCCCCGAGGGCGAGGTGGGCCCGTTCAACGGTCCCGCCGGCGAGCCGGGCTCCAACAACTCCTCGACGCACGGTACGTCGCAGGTCAACACCGGCTACATCGTCGGCTGCCAGGTCTCCATCGCCGACGACGCCATCTCGGCGGGGCTCTCGGCCGGTATCGACCTGGAGTCGGGTTCCCTCGGCGGTTCGATCGGCCTCGACCTCGGCCCCGGTGAGGTCAAGTTCGTGCAGATCGAAGCGAAGGACATCCTGAAGCCGGGTGTGTACTCGGTCGAGTACCAGGATGTGGAGATCGAGATCCAGGGCTGCGCGGGCTACGCGCAGGCCCGCGCCTACAGCGTCGTCGAGATCATCGGCGACAACTACTCGAAGACCAGCCTGTATGGCCTGCCGTTCAGCATCGGCTGATCTCGCACTCTTTCCTGACCTTCTTCTCGCTGACGCGAATACGACCCTCGAGGGGTAACACACATGATCAACCGTAAGAACTGGGCGCGGGTGGCAGGCGTAGGCGCCGCCGCCACGGTCGCCATGGGCCTGTTCTCCACCGGCGCCGCCAACGCCGACACCTTCGTCGCCCTGCCGGGTGGCACCATCACCAAGACGCTCTCCGACGGCACCGTGGTGACGGTCAGCCTGGTCGGCGAGTCGGCCAACATCAGCCCGTCGCTCGGCTCCACCCCGGTGCACCGCAACGCGTGGGTCTCCGGCTCCGCGCAGGTGTCGATCGCCGGTGGCGAGGACGTCGGCGGCAAGATCTACCCGGGCTACGTGGTGGGCTGCCAGGTGAACATCGCCGGCGGCGGTGTCGAGGGCGGCGTCTCCGGCAGCCTCGCGAGTGACGGCGAGGGCGGCGCCACCGGTAGCGTCGGCGCCGAGAGCGGCGGCAGCCTGTCGCTCGGCCCCGGCCAGGCCACCTCGTTCTACGTTCTCGATATCGAGAAGCCGGACGACTACGGCGACGAGGACCACTCGACCAGCAACTCGTTCAAGGGCAACGACGGCTCGGTGACCTGGGCCGACACCACCATCGGGCTGAGCGGCTGCGGCGGCTACGCCCAGGCGCGCGCCTTCGTGCGGGTCAAGGTGGAGACCGAGAACGTGCATTCGGTCGTCACCCTGTGGGGTCAGCCCTTCAGCATCGGCTGATCGCACTCCGATCCTCGTGATCACCGGCGGGTCCGTCGCTTCGGCGACGGGCCCGCCTTCGCGTTCCCCGGCTTTGACAAGGCAATCAATGGAACACCACCGTGAGCGCGCTGCTCAGTGAAGCCGCGGCTACCGCGGTGGCGTGACCGGTGTCCATGGCGACCAGCACCACCCGCTCCGCGCTCCTGCCATCCCCCGCCGCCGAGACCAGCACCACGGCGGCGTCGGTGGCGAGGGTGCGCGGCGGGCGGTCGGATTCCCGGCCCGCACCGTCACTCGCCGCGCCGATGACATCCACCCGGTCACCCGCCCGCAGGATGTCGGCGACCGCCGAATTGGCGAGCCGCAGCGGCACGATCCTGGCATCGGGGGAACCGGTCGCGACCCCGGCCAGCCGGGGATTCACGGTGCGGACATCGGTGAAGACCTCGCTGGCCCGCATGGCACCGGTGAGGGTGGCACCCAGGAGGTCGGCGGAGTCGCGCACCACGCCATCCGGCAGCGTGCCCAATGGGTGCGCGGCGGCGCGCAGGTCGGTGTCGGTCAGCAGGCTGCCGGGAGCGATGTCGCGGCTCGCGACCAGGATCTCGGTGCGGGCGGCACCCGGGTCACCCCGGAGGAAGAGCGCCCCCGCGAGCAGCGCCAGCAAACCGGCCAGCAAGCGCCGGGCGAGAATGCCGTCGAGCCAGGGCGGGCGGTTGCGGAACGCGTCGAGCACCCGGCTCTCGGAGCCGAGCGTGGAGCGGCGGAGTGCGGAATCGGTGCGAGGCATGGCCGAAGCCTAGGAGCCGGGCGCCGGTCGGGAACCGGCTCGAACCGGTCCCTGTGGACAACGACGAGGCTGTGCACAACTCGGCCCGGCCGACGCTATCGGCGCCGGCCCGAGACCTACGATCAGCTCGCGACAGCGGTACTCGTGCTCGACGAACCCGAGGAGGAAGACGATGCCGGAGCAGAAGGCGCCGCGGCGGTGCTCGTGCTCGACGACGAATCGGAGCTGGCCGAGCTCGAATCGGCCTTCGCGGGGTCGCTCGCGGTGGTGGAGCCACCCCGGCTGTCGGTGCGGTAGAAGCCGCTGCCCTTGAAGACGATGCCGACGGAGTTGAAGAGCTTGCGCAGCCTGCCGGTGCACTCGGGGCACTCGGTCAGCGAGTCGTCGCTGAAGGACTGGACGATGTCGAACCGATTGTCACACTGGGTGCACGCGTACGAGTAAGTAGGCATCGAGATCCTCCGGGGCTGTGTCGATCTAGCACTCTACCGCCGACACTGCCAACGTTGCCAATCGGTTCCGCATTCCCGGGTCAGGAAGGGCCCCCGGCGGCGCCGAGCGGTGTGAGACCGGCGTTCGGTGTCAAGGCCCATCCCATCCGGCGGTCGTGCGGCTCCTCGGGCAGTGCGGGCACGAGTTCCGCATCCCGGACCACCGCGATGAGCCGGGCCGTTGGCGCCGCCAGATCGAGGGAGCGGTCGTAGTAGCCCGCGCCGCGGCCGAGCCGGACGCCGCGGCGGTCGACGGCGAGGGCGGGGACGAGGATCACATCGGCCGCGGCCAGCGCCGCAGGCGGCAGCACCGGCCCGCCCGGCTCGCGGAGTCCGAAGCGGCGGCGTACCAGGTGCTCGGCACCGGTATAGACGGCCCAGCTCAGCGGCCCCGGCTCGCCGGTGACGGGCAGCAGCACGGTCGCACCGGCCCCGGTCAGCGCGTCGAGCATGCGGAGGTCGCCCGGCTCGCCCCTTACCGGGACGTAGGCGGCCACCGTGGCGGGGCCGGGACCGACCGGCACGGACAGAACTGTGGTTATCGTCTCGGCGAGCGCCAGCGCCTCGGCATCGTGGTTGGCGGTGGAGAGCCGGTTCCGGCCGGCCAGGATGTCAGCGCGCCATGCATGTTTTCCACGCTCACCGGGCATCTCCATGAAGGTCACCATAGGCTCAGCGGAATGGCTGGTCGCCGCAGCGGCGGACCCGCGATGTAATGGATGGATAGGGTAGGCGTATGACAGCTAAGGCCGGACGGTCGGGGAATGGCGGGGTATCGGTTTTCCGCACGGCTGTGGTGCCTGCGGCCGGGCTGGGGACACGCTTCCTGCCCGTGACGAAGACGGTGCCGAAAGAATTGCTGCCGGTGGTCGACACACCGGGGATCGAACTGGTCGCCACGGAGGCCGCGGACTCGGGGGCCGAGCGGCTGGTGATCGTCACCTCACCGGGCAAGGACGGCGTCGTCGCGCACTTCGTCGAGGACCTGGTGCTGGAGGGCACGCTCGCCGCGCGCGGCAAGATGGAGGCGCTGGAGAAGGTGCGCCGGGCGCCGGGGCTGCTCGACGTGACCTCGGTGATCCAGGAGGAGCCGCTCGGCCTCGGCCACGCGGTCGCCCAGGCGGAGGCGGTGCTCGACGACGACGAGGACGCCATCGCCGTGCTGCTCCCGGACGACCTGGTGCTTCCGTCCGGTGTGCTCGACGTGATGAGCCGGGTGCGGCGCAAGCGCGGCGGCTCCGTGCTGTGCGCCATCGACGTGCCGAAGGAGCAGGTCAGTGCCTACGGCGTCTTCGACGTCGAGGTGGTGCCGGACGCGGTCAACCCGAACGTGCTCCGGGTCAACGGGATGGTGGAGAAGCCCGCGCTGGCCGACGCGCCATCCACCTACGCCGCCGCCGGGCGGTACCTGCTGGATCGGGCGATCTTCGACGCGCTGCGCCGGATCGAGCCGGGCGCGGGCGGCGAACTCCAGCTCACCGATGCCATCGCGCTGCTGATCGCGGAGGGACATCCGGTTCATGTCGTCGTACACCGTGGGTCGCGCCACGATTTGGGCAACCCGGGCGGTTATCTTCGAGCAGCGGTCGATTTCGCCCTGGAACGGGAGGAGTACGGCCCGGCCCTTCGGGAGTGGCTGCAGCACCGGCTCGGTCCGGACTGGGATCCCCAGCTGACGACCTACGACTGACGGGCGCGGTCGAATTTCACGGGCGGTGGACACGTCGGGTACGAATGTGTTCGCCGCCCGGCTGTACGCACGCCGGTGCCGATGCGGTAGCGGCGGCGTGCGAGAGGAGCAGGGAAGGGCTGGATGCGCTCGGTTGAGGATCAGCAGATCAAGGTGACCGCGGCCGCGGTCGCGCCGAGGCCGGTCCGGGTCGCGATCTCGGAGGCCCAGGGTCTGCTGTGTGCCGAGGACGTCGTCACCGAACGGCCGCTGCCCGGCTTCGACCAGGCCGCCATCGACGGGTACGCGGTGCGCAGCGTCGACGTCTCGGCGGCCGGCTCCGACATCAGGGACGAAACCGGCGAGCTGGTCGACCTCACCCTCCCGGTGGTCGGCGAGGTGGTGGCCGGTTCCCGGCAGCCGATCCGGCTGCAGCCGAGGCAGAGCGTCCGGGTGGACACCGGGGCGCCGCTGCCGACGCTCGCGGACGCCGTGCTCCCGCTCGACTTCACCGACGGCGGCCGCGCCCGGATCAAGGTCTACGAGCCGGTGCGCTCCGGCGACTACGTGCGCCGCATCGGCGACGACGTGCAGCCCGGCGACGTCGCGGTGCGCGCGGGGACGATCATCGGCCCCGCGCAGGTGGGGCTGCTCGCCGCGGTCGGGCAGGACAAGGTGCTCGTCCATCCGCGGCCGCGGCTCTCGGTGATCTCCATCGGCGGCGAGCTCATCGACATCGATCGCACGCCGGGGCCGGGGCAGGTCTACGACGTGAACTCCTACGCGCTGGCCGCCGCCGCGCGCGACGCGGGCGCCGATGTGAACCGGGTCGGCATCGTCAGCTCCGACCCGCGCAGGCTGCGCGACGTGGTCGAGGGGCAGCTGATGCGCTCCGAGGTGGTGGTGATCGCGGGCGCCGTCGGCGGCTGGGCCTCCGATCAGGTGCGCGAGGCGCTGGACGGGCTCGGCGAGCTGGAGATCGCCAGGGTGGCCATGCATCCCGGCTCGGTGCAGGGCTTCGGCAGGCTGGGCCGGGACGAGGTGCCGACCTTCCTGCTGCCCGCCAACCCGGTGAGCGCGCTGGTCGTCTTCGAGGTGATGGTGCGCCCGCTGATCCGGATCGCGCTCGGTCGCAGGCATCCCATGCGGCGGGTCATCCGGGCGCGGACGATCATGCCGGTCAGCTCCATGACCGGGCGGAAGGGGTACCTGCGCGCGCAGCTCATGCGCGACGAGACCACCGGCGATTACTTGGTGCAGCCGCTCGGCAACGGCACCAACGGCTCGTCGCACCTGCTCGCCACGCTCGCGGAGGCGAACAGCCTGATCGTCGTCGAGCCGGACGACACCGAGATCCGCACCGGTGACGAGGTGCGCGTCGCGTTCCTCTCCCAGCGCGGCTGAGGCGTGCCGGGTATGAGCGTTCTCCGGGGTGCGCAGCATCCGGGATGGCCGGCCAAGATCGGTCCGGTCATGGTCGCCGCCGGTGAGGTGCGGTTGCGGCCGGTGCGGCTGCGGGACGCCGCCTCCTGGAGCCGGATCCGGCTGCGCGACCGCGACCACCTGGAGCCGTGGGAGCCGACCGGCCGCGGCACCTGGGAGGCGCGCAACCACGCCTCGAACTGGCCGTCGCTCTGGTCCGGGTTGAAGGCGGAGGCGCGGCGGGGCGCCATGGTCCCGCTCGCGATCGAGGTGGACGGCGACTTCGCCGGGCAGATCACGGTGGGCAATATCGTGCGCGGGGCGCTGCGCTCGGCCTGGATCGGCTACTGGGTGGCGCGCGACCTGAGCGGGAAGGGCGTGGCCACCGCGGCGCTCGCGCTCGGCCTCGACCACTGCTTCGGGCCGGTGGGGCTGCATCGGGTGGAGGCCACCGTACGGCCGGAGAACCTGGCCAGCCAGGCGGTGCTGCGGCACGCGGGCTTCCGCGAGGAGGGGCTGCTGCGCCGCTACCTCGATGTGGACGGCGCCTGGCGTGATCACCTCCTGGTGGGTATCACGGTCGAAGAGGTCACCGGCACCGTGGTCGACCGGATCGTGCGGGAGGGACGCGCGACACCGCTCTGAGCTGCGGTGTCGCACTGCCGAAGGGGATTCGTCGTTCGGGGGAAAGGAATACGGTGGCTGCACGCGCCGCGGAACTGGTGGAAATGTGACTGCTGTGGCGCAAGTGCACGGCGCGCCTGCTCGTTGTGATCTCTACCCGGAATTAACCTACGGACGTCGGTGGTGCGTCCCGCGCCGTCGGCACGGAGCCTGTGGGGTGCTCGGCCGGCCGATGAGGGGGCGGGCCGAAGTACCTCCGCGGCGGCCGAACCGCCGCCCCGGACGAGGGCCTGCGCGGTCGCTCGGCGGGGTGCGGCCCGGCCGCGGGCCGAGTGGACCAATCCCGGCGGGGACGGAGGTGTTGACGACATGCCGAATTCGATCCTGTGGATCGGGCTCGTCGTGCTGTGGGTCTTCGTTCTCTTCCCCATGCTCGCCAACCGCCACCCGCGCATCCGGCGCACCACCGACGCCGCGCTGGCGACCCGCGTGCTGTACCGGGGCGGCTCGAAACGCCGCCGCAAGAACGGCCCGCACGACACCGACCCCGACTACCGGCCACCCCGACGCACGAGAAGGCTTCCCCAGAGCGATGATGCGGAGGATCGGATGACGACTTCGGCCGACGAGCCCGTCACCGACGACGAACACACCGTCACCGATCCCCGCGCCGAGGAGGATCGGCCCGCGGACACAGAGCTGCCCGATACCGAGGGGGAGACCGCCACCGAGTACGACGCGGACGACGAGTACGACGACGCGGCGGACGCCGACGACCGCACCGACGAGGACGTCGACGACGCGGATGACCAGGCCCCGGAGCCCGCCGCCGAGGCCGCCGAGTACGAGGACGAGCCCTACGAGGACGACGGCGAGTACCAGGACGACGACGCCCCCGAACCCGAAACCGACGAGGACGCCGCCACCCGGGTGAGCGCGCGCATCCCGCCCGCTCCCGCCAAGGCCCCCGCGCGCCTCGATGACGACGACCTCTACGAGGACGAGGAGACCGGCTCCGCCGACGAACAGGACACAGCGGAGCCCGCCGAGCGCACCGACGACGACTTCGTGCCCACCCGCCGCGGCCGCGGCGGCTACGACCCGGAAGCCGACGCCATCGCCCGCGCCGCCCGCTACACCTTCCGGCAGCGCGCCGTGCTCGGCCTCCTGCTCACCGGTCTGCTCTGCGGCGGCCTCGGCCTCGCCGTCGCCCCCGCGCTGTGGTGGGGCACCGGCCTGAGCCTCGTCGTGCTCATCGGCTACCTCGCGTACCTGCGCAAGCAGGTGCGGATGGAGGAGGAGATCCGGCGCCGCCGCTCCGCCCGGCTCGACCGCGGCCGCACCCGGACCGAGGACGAAGACGCCGAGCCCGCGGCCCCGCGCCGCCCGGCCCGCGCCGCCGTCGGCATGGACCGGGACACCGCCCGCACCCTGCGCCGCCGCTCCGTCCTGCTCGAACCGGACGACGAAGCCCCCGACTTCGAACAGCTGGAGACCTTCGACCCGGCCGCCGCCCGCGCCCTCCGCAACCGCACCGAGGACATGCGCCGCGCCGCGGGCGAATAGTCCCCGATCGGGGCCGTGCCGGGCATCGCCCCAGCTCACGGCCCCGATTCGGAGTCTGCGGCGCTGCCCTGATACAGTGTCACAGCGCGGTTCCCAGGAGCCGCACGGGGCTATAGCGCAGTTGGTAGCGCGTCTCGTTCGCATCGAGAAGGTCAGGGGTTCGATTCCCCTTAGCTCCACCACAGAGGTCTTATTCAAACCGGAGACCAAAACAATGCCCGACAGGGTCGGTTCTCCGGACTTGTCCGCCTGATAAGAGGCTTCCGCAATGCGGGGGCCTCTTGTCGTTTCCGGCATCTGCGCCGTGCTCCACAGCCGTTCGGCTTCCTGGAAGTCGTCGAAGGGTGGTTTGAGCGTGCCTGTCTGTATGCCGGTGTCGTCCAGGTAGAGCGCCTGGAAGAAGGTTTCGTTCATGAACCGGCGGGTGTCGTCATCGGCGCGCTGGTAGAGGCTGTAAGGGTTGGCGGCCAGCTCCAGTGCGGTCTTGACGACTTCGACGCCGGTGGCGAGTTCGGCTGTCGTGCCGACCATGCGGGAGCGGGCGCTTTCGCGGTCGATCTCGATCTTGCGCAGCCGGGCCTTGATTTTGGCTTGGGGCAGCTCGCCTTCGGTGGCCAGATCGAGCAGGCGTTCTTCCTTGACGTCCAGCTCCTTGAGCCGTCGGTTGAGCTGGGCGTGCATGGCGCGGACGCTGCCTTGGCGGTCGGTAACCGCATCATCGAGGATCTTGGTGACGTTGGCGATGAACTCCGGCTCCAGCTGGAGGGCGCGGTAGTGGTCGAGCACTGCGGCCTCGACGAGTTCGACGGGCAGGAACGGCAGGTCGCAGGTTCCCTCCTTGCGCATACGACAGAAGAAGTACTGGTAGGTGCCACCCCGGCCTTTGGCTTCGGTGTAGATGAGCCGCGCGGTGCGGTCGTGCTTGGCGCAGCGGTCGCAGAATAGGCCACCCTTGAGGTAGTGGTAGTACACCCGGTCACGGCTCCCGCTGCCGCTGCGGGAGGCCATCACCTCCTGCACGCGATAGAACAGCTCCGGGTCGATGAGGGCTTCGTGGCGCCCCTGGTAGACCTCGCCCTGGTAGGTGACGTAGCCGATGTAGTACGGGTCTTTGAGCATGCGGTGCAGCCACTTGAAGGTGACGGGCCGTTCGGGCCAGCGCCGGTTTGCGCGGGCGGTCAAGCCGAGGTCGGCCATCGTGGCTTCCAGGCGTTCCAGCGTGTAGTCGCCGGTGGCGTACAGCTCGAACGCCTTGACGACGAGCGGCGCGCGCTTCTCGTCCACGTCGACGGTGTTGATCTTCTTTCCGTCGAGTTCGATGCTGACGTTCAGGTAGCCGAGCCGGGCTTGCCCCAGTGTGCCGCCGTTGATCGCCTTCTGGCGCATCTTGGTGGAGATGTCGAGGCCTTGCAGGGTGTTCTGCAGGCCGTTCATGATGTCGATCATTCCTTCCATCGCCACCGCCTGCGGGCCCTCGCCGAAGTCCTCCTTCGCCGACACGAGCCGGACGCCGAGCTTCTGAAGCTGGATCTGGAGCACGGCAGCGTCGAAGTGGTTGCGGAAGGCACGCGAGCGCATGTAGACGATCAGATAGTCGATGTCCGGGGTCGCGTGGAGGTACTCCATGATTTCCCGGATGATCGGCCGTTTGTCGATCGTCTTGCCGGAGTAGCCGGGCTCGATGAACTCCTTGACCACGTCGGCATTGAGCTTTTCGGCCTTGGCGTCGTTGTGGTCGCGCTGGGTAGCAATCGACAGGCCGTCTTCTTCAAGATCGGTGGCGGTATGGGTCTGCCGCTCAGTCGAGACGCGCAGCAGCGATACCGCCCGGCCCCGTCGGCCGGGGTCGGTAGCCGATCGAGAGAAGCCGAGCAGCAGATCGGCGGAAGTACGTCGGTTGGTCGTCATGCGCAGATCTCCGCTCGTTGGGGGGTGGGGGCGGGGAAGCGTGTGTACGGGCGTGTACGGCAGGCGTGGGCATGCTGGCGGCCACTGTTGATCGGCAGTCTGAGGATCTTGAGCCGTACCTTCATGGCTGCCAGCGAGACGCGACAGGCGGCGGCGAGCGCTTCTGGAGTGCGCAGGCCGTCACCCCAAAGCTGGTAGATGGCGCGCTTGCTCATCAGCAGGCATCCAGCGAAGTGATCGCAGACCCGCTCGATTTCCTGCTGGGTGAGGTTGCGGTAGCTGGACTGATGGGGCCAATCGAGGATGTGCTTGAGCTCGTGGCACAAGGTGAAGCGCTGCCGGGCTTCGGATTCGGTGGCGTCCAGCCAGACGATCCACCGGCCGCCGGTATAGCGGCTGGCTCCTGAGTGGGTGCTGTCGCCGCATTCGGAAGGGTCGGCCCGAACGATATCGATCCGGGTCAGGGCTCGGATGCCGTCTTCCCGGACGGAGTGGCTCCCCCATGCTGACGTGAGGCGGTTGGCTTGGTGCTCGGCGATGGTGATCGCCTCGCGGTAGGTGACGGCTCGCCGCGGGAGCATCCGCCGCAGTGCAGTCAACGTTGGTGAGTTCTGGGGTCGGTTCATAGAAGCCTCCTTCCGGGTGGCATTAAAAAATATTGGTGCTAAAGAGAGAAATCGGGGGCTGATCAGTCGCAGCCTATTGCGGGTTGCCGTGCTCATGACTCGTCTGGATTCGCTCCTCTTCGGTGCGTTGGACAAAGTTCTCAATCTTGGCGATGTCGCCCTCGGTCAGGTAGCGGTGCTTGGTGCGGAAGTAGGTTGGCAGGCTCGGAAGTGGCTGGGAAGTCGTCTTCCAGTGGGCTTCGTAGAAATCTTCCACATCGACGTCGAGCGCGTCGGCGAGCCTTTCCAATGTGGCTGGCTTGACATTCGACAGTGTGCCCACTTCGATTCTGCGGATGTTCGTTCTTTCGATGCCCGTCCGCTCTTGAAGGGCATAGTAAGTCAGGCCGCGTTCTTCGCGAAGCTTCTTGAGGAGCTCACCGAGTGGTGTCGATTCTGGGTCTCTATCGTCGGTGGGTAAGTCGTTCATTTCTGCTTTGCTCCTTTTCCCAATTTTCTCCCTTTTGCTTCGCCGGGGCAATAGCTACCACATGTGGAATGTACAACGGTGAAAGGTGTTTACTCAGGTCATGGGCGTTCGTTGAATAGCCAGACGCCTCCGCCGTGTTCAGGTGGTGCCCGATGTGCGGTGATGTCGCCGCCGTCGTGCATGTCGCGGGCCAGGGCTGGCACGTCGATTGTGATGTATCCAGCTAGGTCAGCCAGGTCTGATCCAGCCAGTAGCGTGGCCAGTTGCCTTTCCGCTTCCCGCTCGTCAAGTCCGTATTGGGCGTACGCTTCGAGTGACTCGTACTGTCCGATATAGGCGCGCGGAAAATGGTCGAACAGCTCCGGCTCTTCTTCGTGTACATCGGCCCACGCAGCGTAGGCGTACCCGTAGAGAGCGATGCCACGAGCCAGCTTGCTGACTCGTTCGATACTGGCATATTCACCGATACGGCAATTGCCGAACTGCTCATGGTCGTGGATGGCGAACTCTTCCGCAACTGATCCGCCGTAAACATTCTGAGGCGAGGCTGCCAGCATGGCGTGTATGTCGTCGTAAATGGCGCTGGCATCCCGCGCGGCGTCGAGCCAGACGCCGCGTAACTCGCCATTGTTGTACGCGGCGAGATCGGCCACGTATATTTTCGGCTCGGGTTTCGGTTGCGATCCTCGGTTGGCTCCTGCGGAATTTTTGCTGCCCGCTGTTGCCTCTGATTCTTGTGAATCGTTTCTGTTCATATATCCTCCTTATCTCCTATTGCCGCGAATGGCGCCTTATTCGTGCTAATTCTGCGCTACGGTTTCTTGCCCGAAAGGTCAGTTCGCCGTACCAATGGGTTGGAGGGGCCGGTCGGGTGCAGAGAGTGAATTTCACTCGATCTGCACCCTTCCGGCCCTTTGCTGAGCGGTGGGCTCAGCTGTCCGACGTGGTCTCCTTGCCCCGTTGGCGGGATCGGGCAGTGCCGCTGTTCGGTGTCGCGTCCGGGGTGGCGGGCGCGGCGAACAGGGTGGCGATGGCGTCGCGGCGGGCAGCCGCTTCGCGCTCGATCTCGGCCTGCACCTCTTCGGCGCGGGAGCGGAGTTCCGGATCGTCCTTGGCGCGCTCGATGTGCGTGCGGATGGCGATCAGGATTTCGTCGGTGATGGTGCCCTCTCGCAGCTGGGCGATGAAGCTCAGCTGGGCGTGGACATCGGGTTCCAGCTTGACTCCGAGCGTCTTGACGCTGCGGGTCTGCTGATCGGGTGTGGACACGGTGTTCCTCCTCGGTGTTGGTGCGGCTGGTGAACGGCGGGATGCCGTTTCAATTCCCCAGCCGCAGGGCACCGATGAGGCCCTGCCGCTCATGTGGCGCTGGATTCGTGCGTGCGCCGGTCGCGCTCACTGGCGATGCGGGCTTCGGCCGAGGCCGCAAACTCAGCGTTCAGCTCGATGCCGAGCCAATCGCGCCCGAGTACTTCGGCAGCGATGGCGGTGGTGCCGTTGCCCATGAACGGATCGGCCACAATGCCCGGTTCGCTCGGGGCCTGACAATCGCAGGTGGGTGCGAGTGCGGTTCGGGTGGCGACGCCTCCCAGAGCGCGGATGAGCCGGCGCCGCCACGGCAGTCGGCATCGGGTGCAGCGGGCCTCCGGGCATCCAGCGGCGATCATGCGGGAAGCCAGCGTCAGCGGGAACATGGCGTGGTGGTCGCCGCGGTGATTGGCAGTGGCGAGTTGCCAGACGTCGCCCGGGTTTTTGCCGAGCGGATGCCCCGCCAAGCCCCTCGCCTTGAGCCCGTCGAGGCCGGTGCTGCTATCGCTGTTGGGGCCGCGCCAGTCTTCTTCTCTGGCTTGCCGCTTCGGGCGCGGTGTGGTGGGGCGGGTCTTGTGCGGCTGGCGGATGGCGTCGAGGTCGAAGAAATACGCGTGCTGCTTGGCCAGTACGTAGATCACTTCGTAAGTGCAGGCGAGCCGGTCACGGACGCTGATCGGCATCGGGTTCGTCTTCGCCCAGATGATCTTGTTGCGGATGATCCAACCATCGTGTTGCAGCCGCAGTGCCAGGCGTTCTGGTGCCATCAGCAGGTTCTTGCGCGATGCGCCCTGGGAGGGGTGCAGCGAGTAGGTGTCGCCGAGGTTCAGCCAGTAGGTGCCGGTCGGCACCAGCACCCGGTGTACCTCCGCGCTGACCACCGCCAGGCGCTCCGCCCATTCGTCCACATGCTGCTCCAAGCCGATCTGCTCATCGGCGGCGTAGTCGCGCAGCCGGAAGTATGGCGGGCTGGTGACAACCTGGTCGATCGTGCTGTCCGGCAGCTGCCGGAGTTGGTCGAGGGCGTCGCCGACGCGGATCGCGTTGCGCTGTAACTCTCGTCGCGATTGATGATGAATGGTGTGTGTCATAGGGCAGCTCCTTTCTGCATGAGTGGCTGTGTGTGTTCGGGGGCGGTGACGCGGAACATGGCGGGATCGAGCTGACGATCGGCAGCGATGGCCTCGTGAAGCGCGGTTCGGCGACGGTCGGCCTTGGCGGCGTCGGTGTGGGTCAGGCTCCAGATCACCAGCGGGAAGCCGCCGTCTTCTTGTTCGATGCCTTGGCGGCGGTACTGCTCGTACTCGTGGCACTTCTTGATCAGGGTGGGGATCGTTTCGTGGCCGAGATCGACTTCCACGAGCCAGGCGTCGACGAAGTCGCTGCCCGGTGGCACAGCGGTTTCGAAGTAGGCGTCAGGCTTGAGCGTGACCAGTACGCCGCCGAGGCCGGTATAGCGGCGCCATGCCACCGGTTCCACCTCGCGCCGCACCAGCTCAAGTGCTCCATCCCGATGAGCGGTTTCCAGCTCAATGCGTAGATCGGCGACGGCGACGTGGTGGGCGGCGAAGCGGGCCGAGGGTTCGTGCCAGCGTTGGCGTACCGGCGCACCGGATTCGAGCCGTAGCAGCCGTTCCCCAGCAGCAGCGACGTAGTGCACCAGTCCGTGACTGCCTGCCTGCATACCGCCGATGCGCCGCGTCAGCGTGCCCAGCACCCCGGCAGTTCGCAGTCGGCCGAGCACTCGTTGCGTCCGGCGCAATCGTGAGGATGGGCTGAGGTCGTGGAAGTGCAGCGCGCAGATCTGCGTGACGGTCAAGAAGTGGTGTTCGGCCACCGAACGCAGGATGGCCCAGTCCCGTTCGCCGAGCTGCGCGCTCAGCTGGCGCAACTGGTGCTTGCCGACCCGGTGGGGGTGTGTGGTGGCCGGATGGCCACCATCATTAGCGGGCGCAAAAGCGGAAGCGGATGGATTGACCAGCGAGGATGATGGGGCATGGGTCGCGGGGAAACGGCTGGCGAAACGGTCCTCTCCGGCTTCGGCTTTCACTTCTCGTGGCCCCGTCATTGTCGCCTCGCTCTCCGGCCGTGACGGGCCATATCACCTTGTCCGGCCTGTCCGCTCGGGTGGAGGAGTTCGGCGAATCCGGCTTCGATCTCGTCCAGGGGCTGTCCGTACTGCTCGCGGCTGAGTCGGCGGATTTCGGCCGGGTCGCTGGTGATCGGCGGCGGCGCGGCCGTCACTCCCGAGGCCCAGAGCTGCGGGGTGTTGTCGCGGATCAACCGGGCATAGACGGTATGGGCAGGAAGGGCACCGAAGTCCTCGGCGGTGAGCGCCGATTGCCCCGCTGCCATCGACTTGGCGTCGTCGGCTCCCAGCTGGAAGCAGATCCGCGAGCGGGCGTTGTTGCGGAAGGCATCCAGCATCCGCTTCGGCAGCTGACTTTCGAACTGGTGCGCCAGATGGAACCCAGCCTTGAGACTGCGGGCGGTCGCCAGCGCATCGTCCAGATCCGTCGGCAGGTTGAGGTATTCCTGCACCTCGTCGATGTAGACCATCAGGGGCTCGCGTTCGGCTTCCGGCGTTCCGGCGCGTTCGCGGATGGCCTGCCACAGCTCGGCCAGCACGACCGCTGCCAGTAGCTGCGCCGCTTCCGGCCCGACGACTCCCTTCTGGAGCGGCACCAGCAGGACTTTTCGGTCGGTCAGGACTTGCCGCACGTCGAACTTCGGCTTGCGCTGCGCCAGCACGTTGCGCAGATTCGAACTCAGCAGCGGCCGGAGCTTGTTGCTCAGCGGGGCCACGATGGTGGCCGCCGCTTCCGGCGACAGTCCGTCGAACCACGCCCAGAACGGGCCTGCGGCGAACGGATCATCGCGAATGACGTGCTGAGTCAGCGAGCGCCGGAAACCGGGATTGCTGAGCAGCAGCGGCAGCATGACAAGGCTCGCGTCGTCACGCCGGGCGAGCACCTCGAAGCAGTTGCGCAGGATGTCGCTGGTGCGCGGGCCGAGCTTGTCACCGTAGAGGGAGTGGAAGGTGCCAAACAAGCTGTCGGCCACCACCTCCGGCGTGGTGCCGATCCCGCCGACGCTGTGTGAGCGATCCAGCGGATTGATGCCCACCGGCGCACGATCGAGTGGGTCGAGCACCACCACATCGGCGCGCCGCTCATCCGGGATGCGTTCGAGGATGTCGGCCACCAGATCCTTCGGCTCAATGACTACCACCGGCCGCCCGGCCTGCATGTCCTGGACGATCAGGTTGAGCAGCAGCGTCGACTTGCCCACCCCTGACGGGCCGAGGATCCAGGTGTGCCGCAAAGCATCGGGCACGTTGTAGCCGATCGGCCCCGTGGCGCCGGGCGCGTTCGCCATCGCAATGACCCGTGTGCCGGACTGCACGGCGGCGGACGGGCGAATCGGCTTCGGGTGACGCGGCGGCTGGCCGGGGAATTCCTGATCGCGGTCGCTGATCGGCCAGCCGCTGAGGCGGGCAGTTTCGATCACTGTCACCTGCTGAGCGCGGGTGAAGAATGACCAGGAGCCGCGCGGCCGGTTCAGCTTGCTCGCATGTTCCGGCTGGGTGCGCAGGTAGACGCCAGGGGCTTCGACGGTGTTCATGGCGGCGGCCAAGCCGAGCAGCAGCGTGCGCCGCCGCTCGGCATCCCTCGCATGCACCCCGACGCGCAGCGTGCTCATGAAGCCGTGCTGACCGATCTTGTGCGCTATTGCCTGCCGGGCATCGGCCCGCTTCTCCGGCCGCGTGCCGTGTAGTACCCGAGACGCGAGCGACTGGTCGAAGTCCGGCAGCTCGGCGGGCATCAGGCGCGGATGCCAGCGTGGACCGAGTACCTGTTGAATCACCAGCCGCTCACCCCGGCGCACCGCTGTCAGTGCATGCAGGATGGAACGGGTCGAGGCCACAGCGTCGGGCGGTTCGATCGACCGTGGCGAGGAGAGCTTGAGCTTGCGCGCCGTTGTCACCGGCGGGCGATCCTCTGGGTAGCTCACCAACACGCTGCCCTTCACCAGTTGCTCGATGGCGGCACGGGCGTGCTGGGCGTGGCGCAGCTGGCTGCCGATCAAGTACTCGATGCCGTCGGCTTCGGCGCGTGTTTCGAGAATCAGCTGCGGGGCGTGTACCTGAGCGCTCCAGTGCCGCAGGATGGCGAACGCGGCGGCTTCCGAGAGCGGAGCGGGCCAGAAGACCTGCTGCCACACCAGAGAGTTCGCGGTGAGAGTCGAGTTCGATTGATCAGTCGTCATGGTCGACCTCCGTACTCTTGGCCTCGTTCGGGGCCGGCGTGGCCGCGGTTGCCGAGGTTGCATCGGCCGAAGTGGTGGCATCGGCCTGCTTCTCGGCCTCCAGTTCGGCCATCGCCAGGGCGATGACGGCCCGGCCGAGCTTCGCCACATCGGGCGGCGTGCGCATCACGCTGCGGACGGTGATGTTGTGCTCGATGCGTGTGCTGCGCCGCCTGCCTCGGGCCTCGCGTCGGTAGTTCGGTCGATGGGTCTTGGACATAGTGGTTCCTCCTTGATCGTTACTCGTTGCTATTTCTTCACTCCATTCCCACTCCCGGCCCCGCCGTTCTTGGGCGCACAAAACCACGCCTGTCTTTCAAAACAGGCCCGAGAGTGGGGAGTTGGTGACTGGCTCAGCCGAGCGGCTGGCGTCGGATTGCGGCGGGGCAATTGTTGCCGCGTCGTCTGTCTTTACTATGCGGGGCAGCATTTGCCCCGTCAACGAACTTCCTGCGTGGTTCGACGTTTTTACAACGCCGAAGTGATCACGGTGACTGGTGGTGTGGTGGCGTGATTTCTACCAGTGATTTCGTGTAGCGCGATATACAACAACGCCAAGCCACACCAGCGCCACCAGTCCGACCGCTGCGAGGATCCAATACCAGATGGATTCGAGCAGCGACACCGCCAGCGACAACGCAATCATGCCGCCTAGAACGGACAAGCAGAACGACAGAAATTTGTCCCCCCACCCCCGCGGGTCGGCGCTATGCATCGCCGCCCCTGACATAGGTAGTGCGAAGGCGCTGCTGTGCTATCGCATACGCCCTCTGGACGCGGATCAGGCTTGCCGCCGCATCGCGGTCGATCCGCTCCAATTCGTCGCGGTGCTTGCATCGCCGCGCGAGCCGATCTTCGAGAGTCGTAATCGCACCGAGGGCAAGCAGACAAAGACCGACGATTGCAGTCCCGCAGATGAAGTAAGTCAGCGAGTCCAGTAGTACTGCTCCAATCTGGGGATTCACTCGTGCGCCCACCCCTTGATCCACTCCATTGTTTCGCGAGAGGTCCGCTGCACGAACGTCATCACACGGTGGGCCGAGACGGGGGCCATATCCTGGTGGATGTCCACCATCGTCTTGATGTCGTGAAGAGCGCTGGCAACGTAGATGACTACGCCGTTCGCCAGGTGTTCGGCCACGATGGGGTGGTCGCCCGGTGGCGTCAGCTTCAGAAAATCGGCCAGTTCACGCGCTTTGCGGGACAGATCATCTGGGGTGTTCGGCTCCGAAGGCGGATCCAGATCAGTCACAGGGAATCTCCGTTCGCAGTGTGGGTGTGAAATCTCAGCGATGGAAGCGAGACACTTCGGAGCCGACGAACGCGGCGTACTGCTCGACGATGTAGCCCAGTCGCGCGGCTGCTGCCGGATCGCCATCGGCCTGGAAGTTCGCTTCCCGCGAGAGCATCGCTGTCGTCTGAAGACCGAGAGCGGCCACAATGCCCGCCGCTTGTACGCGAGTGGCGGCCACCAAGCCACGAGCGACTTCCTTATTCTGAAGCCGCTGCAACGAGCGGCCCTCGGAACGAGTGAAGCCATCCGGGATGTTCGGCGACAACTGAGCGTTTGCGCGGGGGAGTAATGAAGACATTTGAAGATCCTTCCTGTGGGTACTTTTTGTGCCCGCTGTCGGCGGCTTGTCGGGTTGACGTCATCGACGCTACGAGGCGAGAAAGTGGCTGTCACCTGGAGTTTTGTCGGATCGCGATCTGACATCTGACAAGACACGCCGCGCTGATCTGACAATCTGCAGGCCGGGAGCGACAGTGCACAGCGGCACCATCTGACAATTTGCTAGCGGAGCGTGAACGGAAAGAAGCCCGCTCCTGGTGGGGAGCGGGCAGCGTTGGGCGCGGGTGGACACGGTTGTGTTGATTGGTGGTGTGGGTGGATGACGCGACGGGCATGGATGCCCATCGACCTCAGATGTACTTCGTCGACTCGTCGCCGGGTACGTCAGCACCGAAGACCGCTTTCGGCCAGCACTCCTCGGCATCGGTCAGCAGAAACATGACGACGCCACGTTCGAATCCCTCATCGGTGGATGCCTCGGGATCAGGCTGTGCATGGCCAAAGGCGTGGCTTTCGACGAGGTCGACGCCACATGGCAGTTTCGTCTTGACTCGCCGTTCGGTCCGGGTCTCCCTGCCGGAGGCTGGGTCACGTTGGATCAGGTCGATCTTCGACGGGTCCTGGTCGTACGCTTCGCAGATCATCAGGTAGATGGTCGGCAGAAGGCGGACGAACTGCTCCCAGATGGCGTCGGTGTTGATCCGGGGATCGAGCCACAGATGCCGCTCGTGGGCCAGATCTTCGCGGACACTCCATGCCCAGTAGTCGAAGAAGGTCCAGAGTGAGTGGATGGCCGGACGTTCGCCCTCTCCCCGGTGGATGATGGGACCGCCATCGGGGTACACCGAGCCGTCGAAGGTCGAAACGTACTTGAAGAAGCCGTCGCGAGCTGCGAGGACCTTATCGACGAGAGTGTTGGCGATGATCCAGTTGTGGTCGTGTTTCCAGTTCTGGTCAGCTTTGTCATGAATGTTCTTGCACATCAGGAGGTTTCCCTTCTACTGATGCGCGCCCAGTCAAACTGTACCACATTTTGTATCAAATTGCAAGTGGCACACGCTGTTCGGTGACTGGGGCTGGATAGGATCTTCGCACGACGTCAACATGGAGGGGGAAGAACAGTAATGGTCTCAGCTTCGCTTTTGGATGCCGCAGCCAACGAATTGGCGGAATTTTTTCCTCCTCGCAACGCAAAAATGGCCGCATTCAAGATGGAGTGCCTTGAGTCGCTTCAAGCCCTTCCCGCCCTCCTTGGGCAGATTATTCCTATCGAAGAAATCGATGTCAGTAACCCGGCGCAGGTTTATGACGTTCTCGTAGCCATAGACAGGCATGCGCGCGATAATCCAACTCAGGATCGGGACAAGCCCGGTATCGAGAAATCCTCGACAACTAATATAGTGCAAGCCGTCGGGGTCATGATTCGTCTCTACGATAGACACGGATATCCGACAAAGCTTGAGGAACGTTGGCAGCAGGCTATGAAAATTGTTGGGTATGACAGTACGCGCCACTTGAGAGGCAGTGGAAAGCTTAATGTCCGCTACAGAAAAATTTACGTCAAGTATATTCAAGAAATTCTATCAGATCCAGTTGGCAGGCGGCGTGTACTGAGTCTAAATGTCGACGGTGGCGTTGGATCTAGTGCAGAGCCGGCTGCACTGCCGGTTGCCGTCCTCAAAGCAGAATTCGATTCTCGCTCAGGGGAGATAGCGAATCGCGAAAATGTCGAAGAGGGCACTGCGCGGAACGCTAACGCTGAACCCACCGCCCTGCCGCCGAAAGCGTCAATCTATCTTTTCGCTCGGAGGAGTTCGGGCAAGCTGCTCGAAGCTGAAGTGCGGTACCGCGTAGAATCGAACGATCGAAACCTTGGCCCACTCCGGCTGTTTCTCGACTACTTTCAGACTGGCGATCCGAGCAGAGTATTCGCTGGGATTCGCGTAGCTATTCAAGTCGGAGTAGAGGTCCTCACGGAGGCGACTCTTACTTCCCAGATTAGGGGGGATTCGTCAAGTATTCGCCTCAAGCACGTTCGGTGGAGTCGAGGTACGGCAGATACGCCGTTGTCCGAAGCGAAGCCCCTTGATCTAGAGATCCCGCTTAGGCGAGAAGGATTGATCATTGACAAAATATCCCGCGATGAAGTCTCAGAAGGGGTGCTGTTGCTGCACCTTATTCGAGAATCGCAGTCGCTTCGGGTAAACAAATACGCGTTCGCTAGAAATGTTAAGGAATATACTCCATTGACGAGAGAGTTGGTTATCTCCCAGAAATGGGCTCTCGAAGTAGAGGCTCAGCCTGATACGATAGTCGACTTCATGGTTCGCGCGCATAATAACAGTGTTGATACAATGTGGGACATGATGATCGGCGATAACCTACCCGATTATCTCGCCTTCGTCCCCGGTTCGACGATTCTTTTCGCTGGCAACAACGTGGATGGAAAGCCTATCAGCAGTGACAATGTTTGTAGGGGCGGTATAAACATCGGAAGCTATGGTCCAGATTCTGTTGCCTATATTCTTTTTTCAACTCGCATAAATCAGCATCGGCAATTCGCGAAGCTTGGAACTTATAGGCTCCGCAATGTTGGTATTGCTCGACCCGGTGGGTACAACGAGGTGTATAACACGGCGCAGGTGAACGTGAATATTCGTTGGCCTCTAGATGCCGAGGGGTGAGGCGCATGCGACCGCTATGTGCAGCCTAGGTCGTCGAATCCCAGGTTGAGAACTGTAGGCACGGTAGGTGTCGGAGGGTACGGAGCTGGCGAGTCGTGGCAGACTAGCTATGTGGACACGTTCATCTGTCAGTGCTGCGAGATGGAGTGCAAGAACACCCTGCTACCCTCCGCTTGGGAGAGCTACACGCCGCCGGCGAGATGCCGCATATGTAATGAGCATCAAGGCAAGCGGCTTCAGCGTGCCGAAGACCACGCTCGCGAGTATCGGCGCCGAATGGAGATCGCGATTGCCGCTGCTCGTGCCGCCGACGAGCGTACGCGGAAGCATAAGGCGAATGCGGAACGTGCCTTTGACTCGCGTGAGCGCACGTTTCGTATACTGAATCAAGTGGCGAGCGGCCATCGGCGCGACGAGAAACGGGATCATTGCTCGTGCGGGAAGCCAAACTGTCCCACGCTACGGGCGCTCAGTGGCCAGTGGATCACTGAGCGCCTCGCAGATCTCAATCTGCGCGACGAGAGTCCTGGTCAATCGTCGTTCCGCACCGAATCCGTTGAGTGGCAACGTCATAGGAACCGCGGACGCAACTAGTATGAAGCGTGGGGGCGCGTCGATAGGCAGTATCGACGCAGTTGATATGGGCGCCGCCGGTGGACTAATCAGCGCCGCCCATATCGGCTTCGGCTACGGCGTACGTGGTTCCACCGCTCGGGCTTCTCGGCGTCAGCGGACGATCAGCGTCCGCTCCAGGTACTTCGCGAGGTGCTCCTTGCGGTAGGGGTAGGCCGCCCAGAGGCCGGCGGCGTCCAGGCCGTAGCTGAAGGAGTCGGAAGGCCGGGCAGCTGCGGCGTCGGCCATGCTCCCGAAGGGATGGATGCAGTCCTCCATCCCCCATACCGGCGAGGCGACAACGCGGCCGTTGGGCTCGATCAGCCAGGCGTGGCCCTTCCCGATGCGCATCCAGTCCGAGATGATGATGCGCGAGCGCCAGCCGTTGCGCTCCTTCTCGGCGGCGAGGAAATCGGCCAGGTCGTCGAGTTCCTGCTGCGCCACGAACTCCTCGAAGATGTCTTCGCTCCGACCCTTCGGGATCGGGGTGAGGATCTTCGTCTTGACCGCACCGAGTAGATCGGCCTGCTGGCAGATGTAGTGGATGACATCGCGGTTGCCGGGCCGGGGCTTGGTCAGCAGGTTCCGTTCCGCGGGCATGTAGACGCAGATGACCGACAGCGGTATCTGTGCCAGCGCCACCGACATCAGCCCGCGCGTGACCTTCGGGTAGTTGCCCCGGATGGCGTCGTGCTGGCGGCGCGGGCCATCCAGGGTGACGTCGATGTAGTCGACCAGATCCTTCAGCCGGGCGGCTTCGTCTGGGCCGATCATGACGGCGTTGGTGGACAGCACGACCACTTCGAACTTGTCGCGGATGTACTCCATGAACGGCCAGAAGTGCTTGTAGACCATCGGCTCGCCCCCAGCGACGATGATCCGGCGCATGCCCGTCAACCGATCGACGCGCTCCAGGTGTACATCGAGTTTGGTGCTGATGCCGTCGGGCGGTTCCGAGCAGTAGACGCACTTGAGGTTGCAGAAGCGGGTGAGCTGGTACGTCGCGCTGAGCGGAACGTGCATCCTGGCGATGAGTTCTTCGGTGGAGTTGGCGTCGTCGGTGCGGTAGCACTGTTCGACGTGATCGAAGTGAAGCTCCGGGAGCTGGAAGGCAGCAGTGTCGAGCATGAAATCCCCCTGACGGATTCGCCCTAATTGGTGAGGGCGGGGTGGTGCTGCGGGTGAAAAAGTTGTGCCAATCTGGCACAGGAGCTGATGTTGTAATCACCCCCATCCTCGACGACTGAAATACCAAGCTGAACAGTGGCAACGAACAGCGCTACGCGAGCCTTATGTTCGCCGATCCCGGGAAACTCCGACAGACGCCGGATGAACTCGCGGGCAGTAATTCGTGTGTTCCATATATTACGGGCGTCGCCGTCGTAGCGTTCAGCGATGATGTGGGCAATATCCAACGAGCGCTGCGCCATCGTGTTGGTGAAGGGATGAATCGCTGGCGACTTCGCGAAAGCCGCAAAATAGTCGCCCTCACTCAACTCGATAAGTGCATCTGGGGACAGTGTGCCGAGCCGTTCTTCGAGGCGATGTGGTGCTTGCCATGCGTAGTCGGCCTTGACCCGCTGGTTGAACAGAATGCCGAGAACGAATGCGAAGGCTGTCTCGGCGCTGTCGATGCGACGGATCGGTAGGACGTCAGACATGCTTGCCCCCGATCGCAGCGGCGATCGAATGGGCGATGTGAGCTGCCGTCTCCGCTTCGGTGACGCTGTCGCTGTTGTCGACGCGCACCACCTGTACACCCCGGCCCGCCAGGAAGGCCCCTGCCTCGTGGTAGAGGGCCCGCTCTCTGTCCGAATCGTTGTCTTCGAGGCGCGTGTGCGCATCGCGCAACGCGCTC
Source organism: Nocardia asteroides (assembly GCF_021183625.1). Taxonomy (NCBI): domain Bacteria; kingdom Bacillati; phylum Actinomycetota; class Actinomycetes; order Mycobacteriales; family Nocardiaceae; genus Nocardia; species Nocardia asteroides. Next base: position 3,011,214 of record NZ_CP089214.1, on the reverse strand, counting down.
CGTCGGCGAAGACTGGCAGTATCCGCATCGAGGATGATGTTCAAGTCCGGCAGTTGGAATTCTCGATTGAGTGCCCAAACCTCCTCGAACGGCACGCCGTCGAAGACCTGGAAGACAAGCGACGAAGCGATGTACCTATCCGTCACTACCGCGTCGTACTGATCGAGTCCCGGAACGATCACATCGGTCAGGTGCTGTGCCCTGTCGGCTGCCAAAATTTCCGCTAATTCATGGCCGGAGTGCCGCTGCTCATTGTCGAGGCGAAACTGTGGGGTCGGTTCCTTGGTAAACACGGTGGCGACTCCATTATCGGTGAGTAGCTGTGATGCGACCGCAAGCACGCTCGACTTTCCGGCATGCTTCGGGCCGTCAACTGCTACAAAGATCCCCCTGGTTCTGTTCACGTATTCCCCCTGACATAACTGCCGCTACTGATCCCCAATGCGGCGCTGACCCTGCTTGGTTTAGTGTATCGACCAGGTGCGCTGCTTATTCAGTTCTTCTTTGTTACGGAAAGCCTGTTCGAGTTCGATGTCGAAGCGATTGGCGATCGAGCAGACGTAGATGAGGATATCGGCCAGTTCCTCTTCGACTGTGCCGACTGATGATTTTTGATCCAGTCGCATCTTCTCCTTCTTGCGCACCGCCTTGAACAGTTCGCCGATCTCCTCGCCCAGTAGCAGGCATGCCTGCTGGGCGGTGTTCCCATCGAACCCACGTTCGAATTCGAGCTGGCGAACGTATTCCTGAAGTGCCTTCAGGTCAGGGCTACTAGAAAGAAGTGGCATGGGGCCGATTATAAACAAGCAGCTGCAAACTGCAAGCCGAAACGAAATATTTGGCTGAATTGTTCATAGTCCGATCGGGATTGCTCAGACCGCTCGCCGGGAAGCGCATATAACTTTGCCGATGCACTGGAAATCTTCAGTCATGTGGCTCCCTCGAACGGCGAAAAGCGTAGGCTCGTGATTCACGGCTCCAGATAGAGCCGCTCATTCGGCAATCGCGGCAACGCCTCGGTATCGGCGCTGGTTACGCTGACCGCTTCGACGTAGTGCCGCTGCTGGTGCTCCTGGACGAACAACAGCGCGGCCGTCAGGCAGGCGGCGAAGTCGAACTGGATACCCTGCATGACCACCGACAGCCGTACGTCGGGCTCCTGAGGGAGCGGCGATACCCCCGCTGTACTCATCGGTACGCCGCCTGTGTGTGAAGGGCCGTTCGCGCCGATGCCAGAACCGTCAGCCCGGAAGGGCAGAAGGTACTGCGTGCTGGCAAGATCCAGCGACGGAACTGCCCTCCTCGATCCGCGGGCGAGGGCAGCGCAACCCGCTGCCCGCCGCGAAGAATGTGGACTCCGAAATGTTGGAGCATCGGTTCGTCGCGTACTGCCCGGATCGGCGCATCGGCTCTGGTGAGCAGCGTCCACGTGTGGCTGCGCGGATGCGAGATGATCGGGCCGCCCCCGCCGTGGCGCCGCTCCAGGTGCAGCTTCACCGCCTGCCCCAATGCTGCGGGCATCGTGATTGCCCAGACCCGGCCGGTTTGGAAGAAGATCCGCCCGGTGGGCGGTTCGAGCACAGCGGGCAGGTGGCAGGTGCTTCGGTAGTAGTTGCAGCGCGAGTGGGGTGTGTCGCCGCTCGTTTGTGGCCAAGATGAATTGGCGACCGGTTCCGTCATGGATACCCTCTCTGGCGTCCTCATCAGAGGAGGGCACCCGGCACCGGGGGCGGTAGCCACCGATCCGCCACTCTGACGGCCAGTGCGCCGAACGGGGTTGTTCATGCGTCGGCCCGGTACCGGGTGCGCCCTTGACGTTGCCGTACAACCGGTTTCAGGCGGAACCGCGCGTCGGTGCGGTACCGTGGGGGTTGCGTGGGTATTTCCCCTGATCAGGACCGTATTTGTAGGGTGGGGCTATGGTGCGAGGGCGCGAGTGGACCGGGTTCGAAGCGGTCGCACTGCAAGAAGCGATGCGCAAGTCGATCCGAGAGTTTGCGGCGCTCCTCGGTATTGAAACCACCACGATCAACAATTGGCGCTCCGGCCTGGGCTCGGTCACGCCTCGCACCAAGATTCAGTCCATCCTCGACACGACATACCAGCAACGCGCGTCCGTTGAAGATCGGGCGCGGTTCGATCAGATCGTTGCTGAGGGCGAGAGTGCTTGGCGCATAAGGCATCGCGGGGGCAGCGACTCGGACGTAGCGCCGGGTGTACGCGCCCAGCCTCCAGCCGGCACCAGTGAATCGTTTGAAGCCCCCGTCGAGGTGCTGCGCCGATTGCGCGCGCTTGACGCGGGCAGCATCGACGATTCGGTGCTTGACGTTGTCGAATCTGCGCTAGCCGACATCCTCGACCGCTACGAGCTGGAGGGCCCGGCTCGCCTGGCGCCTGCCGCGCAGTCACTTCGCCGCGAGGTCGAGTCGATGATCGAGGGGTGCCGACAGCCAGCGCAGCTCCAGCGGCTCTACCGCTTGGCCGGACAGCTGTCCGGCGTGCTGGCCTACATGGCCGTGAACCGCGGGCGCTTTCGGATCGCGGACGTCTACTGCACCGAGGCGCTCGGCGTCGCAGAGTTCATCGGCGACCGTGAGCTGCAGGCATGGACCAAGGGCACGCAGAGTTTCTGTGCCTACTACCGAGGCGACCAGAACGCAGCGGTGGCAGCCGCCGAAGCTGGTTTGCGGATTGCCGGTTCCGGGGCCCAGTCCATTCGGCTGTATGCCAACGGGCTTGCGCGTGCGCTCGGCAAACTCGGAGACGCGGTGGGCGTCGCACGAGCTGTCGACAACGCACTGACGATTGCCACGGCCACCAGCGCCTCACCCCGTCTGACCCCGGCCCTGTCCTTCGCGCCGTACGGCCAGGCGCGCCTCATGGCCAACGCGGCCACAGCCCATCTCTCGGCAGGGGAGTACCGCCACACGCTTGAGTACGGTCAGCTCATCGAGGAACAGGTTAACGCCTCAGATTCAGCGTGGAGTAGGTCGCTCGTTCGGCTGGATGTCGGCCTGGCCCTCGTGGAAGGGCCTGAACGAGATGCCGAACAGGCGGTAGCCCTCGGCGTCGAAGCCCTTGACGTGTCGAGCGATCGTCCCATCCGTTCGGTGTGGCAGCGCGCTCACGAGCTAGGCGCAGCCACCGCGGCGCTGAGTGTCGCCCACGCGCAGAACTACGCCGAGAAGCTCCAGAGCTGGTCGGAGCGCGCAACTTCAGTCGCGACATCCGACGGTGCTATCGAAGCTGGATCGTGGCGATCTCGTCCCACTCATATCGGTGATCTGTCCGCCACAGTCGCACCAGCTTCACGTCCTCAACGCGTACCTTCACCGGCTCGATCTCGCGGAGCGCAGCCACCGCTTCGATGATCGGAGCGGCCGGGCGTCGTCGGTTGCTGTAGCCGATCCCAATATGTGGCCGGAAGCGAGAGGCCGGTTTCGGTGATTCGGCCGGCCGGACACTGACAACGCTCTCTCGCAGCTGGGCGTGAAGCCCGAACAGCCGATCCCACGGGGCGACCGAGAACCGGAGGGCGCTCATTGAGCCAGCCAACGGACCCACGGACAACTCGAAAGACGAGATTGCCGCGAGAGCTTCCTCGGCCGCGTTCGCCACCACCCGTAGCTCCGTCCGCTCCACGACTGCGGCATCGCCGACCTTGGGCAATGTCAGGTGGAGCCCATCCAGCGGAACGGGATCGATATCCGATGAACATAGTTGCTGCTGGCAGTGTGCCGCCATCGCTTTGAGCTCATCATCTTCGAATGTGAGGTACCAATAGTAGGCGGCATGGTCGAGGGGCCACTTCTTGTGGCTCCAGTGGTCTTGAACCTTGGTCAAGCTTGAGAACGCCTGCCAGTCGTTCGCGCGGATCGCATCAGCGTCGCTGAGTAGGCGCGGGAGCTCAAACGGAAATGGTGCCTTCATTTTCGGTGCGAGAAATCGCGATCATGCACTGCCGCCACATGCCTTATGACGCTTGGAGTACCTTGTTGCGACACCGGTATAGTACAGCACGGCGTTCCAAAACCATGGCTGATACTCCGAATTCGCACTCTATGCCCTTCGACCAATCGTTTTCCGTAGCGGTCGGAGCCGACAAAACCGGCCGATAGATAGAATCTATAGCCGGCTTGTTTGAAGTTGTGTCGGAAGCTTAGCAGCCCATGTAGTTATCCTCCTTACAGGATTTCCCACTCTAGTATACCGTGGCGATGGATTTAGGGCAACCTAAGCAACATCACGTTGCTATCGGGCTGTAGTTGTCGAATATATCTGTTGGTACCAGTTCCTGAGTGGTTCGTTCGCTGAACAATACACCATTCAAGTGGTCGATCTCGTGTTGTATGACACGCGCGAAGTATCCGTCGAAATTCGCGCTTCGCTTCTCCCCATCGAGAACATAATATTCGACTGTGATCTTTGATCGACGCTCGACTTCTCCTGCAAGCCCCCACAGTGACATACAGGATTCCCGCTTTTTATCTTTCTTTCCGGTTGCGGCGATCAGCACGGGGTTGATCAGCACGAGATCCGCTCCGGTCTTGGGTTCTGCTTTGGCGACTACGGCCACCGACAGATTGCTGCCAATCTGGGGTGCCGCAAGCCCCACGCATAGGGGTTGGGCGTGCATAGTATCGAGGAGGTCAACTACGAGGATCCGGACTGAATCATCGAATTCTTGCACCGCTACTGTGGATGAACTGAGAGTTGCGTACTCGTCCGGGGTGCCGCCAACTCTCTGACTCTGAATTATTGTTCTGTGAGCCATAGTCATGTCTCCGTATTCCCTGGGAGTGGTCCGACTGGGTTTCCGCCTGCCCATGACCATCTCAGACGGTAATAGCGATATAGTTTGGCAGCGACCTCTACCTCGATTCTACCTCGGTCGAACTTGAGATCCGTTTTTGTTTTGAATGCGTAGTTGGAGTCGATGCTCCGCATCTCCTCAAAGTAGGCGACCTCATCACGCAGAGAGTCTGCTGGAACGTCAACTACGAATTTTATAGACTTGGTGGGCTCTTCGCTGGAAGCCGATACGAAAGGCTTTGATTGCCTCCAGTTTGTCAATGGCGGCCATACTACTGTAAATTCAGCTTCTTCGCCTCGCATCAGTGAGCACTCAAGCACTGTCGAGTAGAAGGTCCAAATGCCGACTCTTTCGACTTCGGCGGTTGTCGTGGCACAACCCGGGCCCGGTTGCGGAGTGGCCGCCGCGCCACCTGTCCACACAAACTTGTCGAGGTATCGCTCGACGTTGTCGTGGCGAGCCTTGATCTTTATCTCTCGGGAAAATATAAGCTCGTCTTTTTCGTTGACGACATAGCGATATGTTTTCTGAAGAATAGTGTAATGGGGCTTCACCCTGGGGTAATAGTAAGTCGCAAAGCTCAACCTGGTGTAAAGATAGTAGGAAAAGCAGCCGATTAGAAGCAAGGTAAAAGCAACTGAAGGAACCCATACTATCGCAGGGTCGTTGCCCTGATACTTCCCTGCTACTACATAGAGTGCCGCAGAGATGCCAGCCAGTACAAGCCAGAATAGCTTTTTCGCGATCTCGTCACGAACGAGGTTGCGGGCCCAGACGACTACCGGCGACGTTTTGGCTGGCAAGAGAATCCCCACTAATCTCCCTGCACTGCTGTGCACGAACTCGAATCAAGGATCACGAACTATGATGCTTGCAACGATGCTGAGGGAAGGCTATCACCCTCATCGTATCGTGTCCCACGGCTTGGGGAGTTGATGCGGGCTTGCTGTAGCTAATTTGGATGCGGCGCCCTGACGTGACAGGGGTGCGCACGCGGGACGGCAGTACCGCTCCTTGTGTCACTCTCTGCCATGCCACCAGACTGCGTGCCGACCAAAGTGATTACTGCTCAAGCTGTTCGATCACCCGCTTGAGGGCGGCATCCAGAGCGCGCACCACATGCAGCAGCTCGATCACATCCAGCCGCCGCTCACCGGTTTCGTACTTGCTGACGAACGACTGCGGCACGTCAAGGCGCCGGGCGACCTCCACCTGGGTGAGCCCGGCCTCCAGGCGCAGCTGGCGCAAAATCGCGCAAAGGCGCTGGTACTCGGCCGAATATATCGACTTTTCCACAAGGTCAACCGCACCTTGCGAAACCGAATATCCCAATTTAGGATATTTGGTACCGGTTGCGGGCGGTACCGGCCGGCGACCAGTAAGGGAGGTGGAGCATGGGTGGCGACGGCAGCGGCAAGTAGGCCGCAATGAACGGGAGCCGCAGCGGCGTGGACATCGGAGCCGCTGCGGCTCTTCGTATTCCGGTTCGCGAGCATTTTGTTCTGCTACAATAAGAGCAGAATATGGAAGACCCGCAAGACCGCATCGTCAAGCTCCAAACCATTCTCGCCGCGATCGTCGTGGCGGTCATCGGTGTCGCGCTCATGGTCTTCGAGGCGCAACTTCCTCATCTGCCAGAGTTCGCCTGGCTCGCCTTCTTCCCATGGAGCGAAGTCGGTGGCACCCTCCTGGTGGCCGGGGTGCTCGGGCTCGGCATTGACTACGTCACTAGCCGCGACCGAGATCGCCGCGACACGGCTCGACTCACCCGCGTGCTGCGGGACTCTGCACCTGTCATGCGGGACGCCGTCATCGAGGGTTTCGCCTTCGGACGCGAGGACCTCGCCCGGGTCACCAGCCCCGAGACCCTTGACGATGTCATCGTCAACAGCCTGGCGCTCCGGCTCGGCGATAAGACCTTCGCCGCCGAGGTGTATAACGACATCCGCGCCCAGGCGGTGAAGGCGCCGGAACGTTGGCACGACGCCTCGGTCGAGATTCGCCTCTCCCCGCTCCCGGCTACAGCCGGGAGTAGGAACGCCGACGGCGTTCCTACTGACTCCGCAGCCAGACCGGCACTGTTCAGCGTCAGCGTCCGGTGGGAGTACGACGTTATCCCGGCCCGCAGGGCCAAGCGCTTCGCCGTGACCTCGGACTGGACGGAGTACACCGACCTCCTCAAGAACGATCCGGGAACGTCAGCCTGGTTCCTATCGCCCAAGCCGGGCGTTCACGTTTCCGATCGGGAAGCATTCGAGCTCGTTCAGTTCACCGTAGACGGTCGCGATCGTCCGATCCGCCGGGCCACTCGGAAGAACGGTCAGGTCTACACCGTCGATCTCGGCTCAGCGTCCGAAGGTGCCGACAAGCCGATCCGAGTGGCCTACACCTATCGCACCGTCACTGAGCAACGCGGCAACCTGCTCTATGTCGACATCGAACAGCCCACCCGTGGCGTCACCGTCGAACTCGACTACGGCGACTGCGCCGTCGAGCGCGTGAGTGTCGTCGATTTCATCGCCAGTAGCCGTGGAGCGACCATCGAGCGATCGCCCGAGTCTGTTCCAGGCAAGGTGGTCCGGGTCGCCTTCGACGGCTGGGCATTGCCGCGAAGTGGCGTCGGATTCATCTGGGTCCTCGGATCAAGTGACACCGCTGAATAGCGGCCCTGCCGAGGTATGCCCAGGCTCAGGCCTGCGTGCGTGCCTGTCGGACGACCTCCCGCGCAGTCTCTGCGGGCAGGTCGACTCCTTTGGCCTCCTTGTACTGGCGCTGCACTTCCACCACCGCCTCTGCTTCTGATCCCTCCACGGGCACGTTCACCTGCATCGAGAACTTCGCCTCCAAGTCCCTCTGGAGATCGCGCAGTGCCTGCTGATTGATCGTCACACGGTCCACAAGATCCTCCTCCAGTCGCCGGTCCAATGACGCGACTGTAGGAGTAGGCACCGACAGATTCCGCCATGCCGCTAGGGGAGCGGAGGGCAGCCGCCCGTGCTCGATGGTCTGTGGAACCGCTGTAGACGCTCCTATCTCAGATCAGCGATGCCCGAGTCGTCTTGGCTGACCGACACCTACTGTTCGGCGGTGGCCTGTGTGTAGGCGTCCACGACTTCCGCAGCAACGCGCCCGCGGCTTGACACCTCTATACCGTTCGCCCGAGCCCAGTCGCGTATCGCCTGAGTCTTCTCGCGGTCACCGGAGGAGCGGGCGATGCTCTTCGACTTCGGAGCCCGCCCCACCCTTCGAGCGTGCGGAGACCACTGATCGAAGAGCCCGCGCAGCTGCTTGGCGTTGTCGGTCGAGAGGTCGATCTCATACTGCACGCCCTCCAGAGCGAACGAGACGGTTTCTTCGGCGGTTGACTTCCCGTCGAAGTCGTCGACCAGTTCGACGGTCACCTTGCGCGCCATGCTGCTTTCCTCCGTCTCGATACCGAACGGAAGTCAGACTAGCGCGCCAAAGTTGCAGGACCGTCTTCGCATGACAATGCGCTCCTGACCAAGCTAGATGTGATACTGCGATAGGAGTGCCGTGGCAGAGAGGCCACCTTGCTGGACTGACACCGAACCAACCCGTTCGAATCATTGTCAGTTCCTCAGAGGAATTGCGGCGATTCCGATTCGTTGTTGAGGCCCGGGCCGCGCCCAGCCAATGATGTCCGACCTTCGATGCAGCATGCGCAAGAGAGTCGTCAAAAAACTGTACGGTCGTTTCTGATGCTAGAGCCCCGACGAGGGAACGACCCACCATGCTCGTCACCCGAATCTCATGGATGTGATTCGGATGCGCTACCATCTCTCAGGTGCTCGGAGGGGTTGGTGTCCCCCCGTGCAAAGGTCGATAGACATCGGTCTTGGCGGTCGATTTTCTTGTTCTTCCCTGGCGAATTTGTGAGATAATGGAGGTGTAGTGATAAATCGCATCATCATCAAAGGCTATCGACTGTTCGACGAATTCGAACTTGAGCCTAATGATGGTGTAAACATCATCGTCGGAGACAACGAGGCGGGTAAGTCCACGCTGCTTGAAGCGATCGCCTTGGCGCTCACGGGGCGCATTGGGGGCCGCTGGGCTGGGGATGAGTTGAACCCGTATTGGTTCAATCAAGCGGCGGTGAAGAGCTATTTCGAATCTCTTGGAACGTCATCGCCACTACCGCCACCCGAAATACTGATTGAGCTGTATCTGTCCAATGAGGACGATAAGCTTCAGGAAATGTTTGGGGTTCACAACTCGCTTCAGTTAAAAGCGCCCGGCATCCGCATTCGAATCGCTCCATCGCCCGCGTACCGGGAAGAGTTCGCGGACTATATGGCGGCTGAAGATCGCCCGAATATTCTACCCACTGAGTGGTACGAAGTCGACTGGCGAGATTTCAGCGATGAGAGGCTCACGCGGCGCCCTAAATCTCTTGGTATCGCCACCGTGGATTCCCGCACGATTCGATCAACCTCGGGGGTTGACCATCAGACCCGAGAGATGATTACGGATTTCATCGAACCGAAGGAGATGGCGGCAGTTTCGGTTGCGCATCGGAGCGCGAGGCATCGCATAAGCACCGAAGCGCTACAGACCGCGAATCAGAGAATAGCTGGGCAGGGCCACGCTTTCTATGACCGGCCAATTGGTCTTCATATGGATCAATCTGCTGGTTCCTCGTGGGCGAACAACATAGTCCCTCAAGTCTCTGATGTGCCATTTGCAATGGCTGGGCAGGGGCAGCAGGCTGCGATAAAAGTTGCCCTCGCAATGAACAGGTCAACTGAGAAGACTGCATTCGTGCTTGTCGAGGAGCCTGAGAACCATCTCTCTTATACGAGTCTGACGAAGCTTGTTTCACGAATTGACGATCTGGCTAGAGGCCGTCAGGTGTTCCTGACAACTCACAGCTCGTATGTACTGAACCGCCTCGGCCTCGATAAGCTCGTGCTCCTGCATCGGGGAGTTCGTGCTAGCTTTCGTGATTTACGTCCAGATACAGTCAAATATTTCAAGCGGCTCTCTGGCTACAACACTCTGCGGCATGTTTTAGCTGATAAAGTGGTTTTGGTTGAGGGCCCGACTGACGAGATGGTATTTCAGCGCGCGTTCAGGGATTCCCACGGCGGCAAGTCACCGATCGAACTTGGGATCGACGTAGTATCTACAGCCGGTCTGGCTTTTGCGCGTGGCCTTGAGTTGTGTGCGGCGCTTGATCGGCGAGTTGCGGTGGTGCGCGACAACGACGGCAAGAATCCCGATCATTGGCGTGCCCCGCTCAAGGCGTGGTTGAAGTCGGAAGTTCGAGAAGTCTTCATTGGTAATCCGGGTGATGGCAAAACGCTTGAGCCGCAGTTCTTGAATATCAACGACGAAAAGGCCCTACGGGAGCTATTTGAAGTATCGGACGATAGCAAGACGACCTTGGATTGGATGACGGGCAATAAGACCGAATGGGGGCTGATGCTGGCGGAGTCGAATCTGGCAGTCAAATATCCGCAGTACCTCATGGATGCAATTGATTTCATATCATGAATACTCTTACGCTTGCAGTGGCGGGTGCGCGCAAAACTCAGTCGGTTGTCGATGCATGCGCGAGTGGCCACCAAGGCAGACGACTTGTCATAACCTTTACTCAGAGCGGGCAGCGTGACTTGGAGCGCCGCCTCGATGCAGCATGTGCGCCCGACAGTCGGCCGGACGTGTGCGGTTGGTACACGTTCTTGATGCACCATTGGGTTCGTCCCTTTCTGCCACTGTTGTACCCAGGGAGACGGCTAGCTGGATTGAACTTTGAGGGCACTCCTCAAATGAATGCGCAAGGCATCGTTATTGCCAAAGGCGAGCGGCGATATCTGGACTCAAACTCGCGGGCTTATAAGGACTTTCTCTCGAAGCTTGCAGTAGATGTTGCTAAAGCGGCCGAGGGGAGTGTCATTGATAGACTGCAAAGGATTTACGACGAGATCTATATAGATGAAGTTCAGGATCTTACGGGATCTGATCTGGATGTACTGGAATTATTGCTGAAGTCGGCGTGTGAGCTCCGTATGGTCGGTGATCTCCGCCAATCGTTGCTCAGTACAAATCCGAAGGATCGGCGTCACCCTCAGTATCGCGGATTAGGTATGCTGAAGTGGTTCGAAGAACAGGAACGGCAGGGCCGACTGGGAGTATCGCACGCTTCGGAAACGTGGCGGTCTGTGCAAGAAGTGGCTGACTTCTCTGATACTATCTTCGCCTCCGCCCTGGGATTTCCGCCGACTCTTTCGAAGCAGACTGCTGTATCAGAGCATGACGGTGTGTTTGTGATCGGCGTGGAGCACATCGGCGACTATATTGCAGCCTTCAGTCCGATATGCCTGCGCGAGCGGGTTAGTACCCGCGTGCCGGAGGGGATCGCTGCGGTCAACTTTGGCCAAGCGAAGGGCCTCACTCACGAACGGGTAGTCATTTTTCCAACCGATTCGGTGAAGAAGTTCTTATATAAGGGAACTGCTCTGCCGGAGCGGTCTGCGTTCGGATTATATGTAGGCGTAACTCGCGCAGTACACAGTGTAGCGTTTGTACTGGATAAGCCGGAAAAGTCGCGCCTCATGAGATGGGTCCCTGACGGGCAACTGGCGCTGAAGGTCGCAATTCCGCATTCTCTTTTCGAAAGTGCGCCAGCAACCGCGTATTGATTCTGTATAGCGCTGTAGCTGGGTAGTTTGCTCCGCGTTGGGCGGTAACCGTGTCGGAGATTCGTTCCGATACCGTCATCGCTCCCGTCCATGCGTGTCGCGCATCCTCACGCCCCGCTTGCGGAGCGCGTCGTGAACCGTGCCCGGGTCAACGTTGAAGTACGTTCCAATCTGAGCAAGTGACTGGCCGGACTCGTACAAGTGGGCGGCCTGGGCAACCTGCGCGGGATTTAGCCCCTGGTTGCGCATCGCTGCTCCGCCTTCGTGGAGGATCTTCAGAACGGTTCCCTTGCCCAAGTGGAACTCGCGAACCAGCTGCGTTGATGTCGCCCCGGCGTTGTACTTGGCAACGATCTCGTCGCGGATGGCCTGAGTGAGGCGTTGCTTGTACTTGCGTTGGTGCGGCCGGGCAGAGGGGGTATGACTGACATCACGCAATGGGGTGGAGGTAAGGCGATCCTTCAGGGCGTCCAGACGATCGGATAGCCATGCCTGCCTTGAATAAGCTCCTATCAAGTCCACAGAAATAGCAGCTCAGGCCCGGTCACTGACCGGGCCTGACTTGTTTCCTGTCCGGGCCCCCGTTTTGGTTCTGTGATTCGATGGATGCCGTGTGCGGACCGGCTTTGTCGTGGTTCCGATGCCGATCGCGCCGCGCCGGCGCCGCGAGCAGTCGCTCGGCCTGCACCACGTCATCCCTACCGGCGGCACTCGACCCTGGCGCTCGCATGTGCCCGGCCCGTAGCGAACTCGGCCTGCGCTCGCTCGAAATCGGCTCCTGACATGAAGGTTTCGGCGTCGTCGTGGCGTGACGCCGTCCAGCCGATTCGGGTATTGCTGTGCCCGACCGGCACCAGGCGTGCGGTGCCGCCGGACGCAGCCACGCCCGAAAACGAGTGGAGTACGGCCCCGACAGCGCGGTTGGATGGCCACCTACGGTCGCCCCGCGGCCCCGCGAACATGGATGGAGCCGACGATGCCGATCGCCACACTGCGAGGCGTGACTCTGGACTGCACCGATCCCCGGGCTCTGGCCCGGTTCTACCAAGAGCTGACAGACATGCAGCTCGGCTATGCCTCCGACGAGTTCGTCGCCTTGACCGATGGTTCGGGTCGCGACCTGGGCTTCCAACAGGTCGACGGATACCGGGCCCCGCAGTGGCCCGGTCAGGACGTGCCGCAGCAGTTGCACCTGGACCTCAGGGTCGCCGACCTCGAGGCGGCGGAGAAGGCGGCGCTGGAGTTCGGCGCGGTCAAGCCGGACCACCAGCCGGGTGGCGACCGGTGGCGGGTGCTGCTGGATCCGGCCGGTCACCCGTTCTGCCTGCTCGTCGGCTGATAACAGGAGGAAAGTCGGTCCGGTGCGCCGTTCCAGCGCGCGGTCTGGCGGTAGTGGCGACCGGGTCCATACAGTCGGTGTCGCGGCCGTCGCTGGGCTCCAGGCACCGGTAGCCCGGAATCGAGTCGGCTCGGCAGCAGCATCCCGTGCCCGAGCACGATCTCGTCCCCTCGGACCGGGGTGGCGGTGGTAATCCCGCGGAAGCACCCCGCATCGCACACGCCTCAGGGTGTTCGGGTCGTGGAGCATTGGGCCCATAAGCCCGGAATGCGCGAACACCCGATCGAGCAACCCGTCTGCGCCGTCGATCCGGCGAGGCTTGCGCCGCTATTTCAGTGTGGCTGCACACTGGCGCCGTCCGCCGACATCCGCTCATGCCGGTTTCCGGATGTCGAGGTTGGGTGGTCCTGCACGGGCGCGCTTGCCCGCCGGTCACAGCCAGCAGACCGGCAGTCAGCGCGAGTCAGCGATCGCGCAGCCGACAGCGCCGGACGGACCATGCTGGGTCACCAGGAGCCGGTATGTCTCCGAGTAGATCGAGAGGTACGTCGATTCCGCATGTCGACTACACTCCGTAGTAGACAAGGTGGCAAGGGGGTTCGAGTGGATGACGATGCGATCGCCCGGTTTTGTGCGGCAACCATGACGGGCGACATCGACGCCGTGATCGAAACGTTCGCGGCGGACGCGGAACTCGTGTCACCGCTGGCCGGTCGCGCGGTATTTCGTGGCCATGATGATCTGCGTGTGCTGTTCTCGATCCTGCTGCCAGCCCTGACCGAATTCTCCTGGTTTCGCCTGGTCAGGGGTGACGACGGCACCGCCGTCGCAGTGGCCGAGGCACGTGTCCTCGGTGTGCGGATCGGGGATGCGATGATGATCGAACAAGACACCAACGGCCGCATACGACGCATTACGCCACATGTTCGTCCCTGGTTGGGATCGACCCTGTTGGCGGCCGTTCTGGGCCCCAAACTCGTTCGGCATCCTGCGATGATCCGGCGGGCCTTCGGACACGACCGACCCTGACCGGCGCGGTGCAACGTGCCCCGCTTCGGCGGTGCCACGCCCAGGCTCGCCGCCTCGACCACCGCGGCCCGGATCGTTCTCCCCAGATAGGTGTAGCCACGCCGCATCACGACCGACGAGCAACTGCCCGCCCGGCTTGCCGCGGACCACGCGCATCTCGTGGACGGCGCGGTCGATGGGCTCCCGCGCTTGCCCGAACGATCGGACTCCGCAGTTCTCAAGGATCACGTGGATCTCGTCGAGCAGGGGGGAGCCGAACGGGTCGGTCTCGGCCGGGCACTGCTCGGCTCGATCGACCAGGCGGGTCAGCTGCAGAACCACCGGCAGGAGGTATTCGGTGGCGAGCTCCGCTTCCGCCGCCTCGGCGCGGACCTGCAGCGCCTCGATCAGTTGACGATTGACCCGGTCCTCGCGCAACCGCCGGTGGAACAGGTCGGTCAGTGCCCTCAGTTCGGCTTTGACGCCATCGATCCGGTCAGCCAGATCACTGTCGCCACGCTATCCCTCCCGCAATCCGGCCGCCGACCAAGGTGGCGAACCGGTCGGCGGTGAATTGGCAGGGCACCGGGAACTCTGCCGCACGATGATGGAGTTCGCGCGATTCCGTTGGAGGTGCGCTGATCGGCCGGCTGCCCGTGTGCCGCACCGTCGTCCGCTGTTCACCGGCCATTCGGACCGGCGGGTCCGGCGGCCCCGTACCCTGTGCGCGTGGGGCCGACGGGCAGGGTGCCGAGCACAGCGGCGCGACCGGTCACGGCACTCGCGGCGGTCACCGCCGTCGTGTTCGTGACCTTTCTCGACACCACCGTCGTCAGCGTGGCGCTCGGCGCGATCCGGAACGAGCTGCGCACCGATGTGAGCACGCTGCAGTGGGTGGTCAACGCCTACACGGTGGTCTTCGCCGGGCTCATGCTGGCGGGCGGCTCGCTCGGCGACCGGTGGGGGCGCAAGCGGGTGATGATCGCGGGGCTGGTGGTCTTCTGCGCGGGGTCGGTGGTGGCGGCGCTCGCGGCCACCGTGCCACTGCTCATCCTCGGTCGCGCGATCATGGGGGTCGGGGCGGCGGCCTCGGAGCCGGGCACGCTCTCGCTGCTGCGCCATGTTTTCCCGGACGAACGCGCCAGGGCCCGCGCGCTCGGCGTGTGGGCGGCGGCGGCCGGGCTGGCGCTGGCTGCGGGGCCGGTGCTCGGCGGGGTCCTGGTGCACGCCTACGGCTGGCGCTCGATCTTCTGGTTCAACCTGCTGCTCGGGGCGGCGGCGCTGCTCGCGGCGCTGTGGGCGGTGCCGGAGAGCTCGGATCCGCCGGAAGGGCCGATCGACTGGGCCGGGTTCGTGCTCGGTGCGGGTTTTCTCGGTGCGGTGATCTATGCCGCCATCGCCGGTGAGCACGAGGGGTACACCTCGGGTCCGGTGCTGGCGCTCTTCGTCGCGGGCGGGCTCGCCTTCGTCGCCTTCGTGGTCGTCGAGCTGCGTGCCCGCGCGCCCATGCTGCAGCTGCGCTATCTGCGCCCACCGGCGGTGCGGAGCGCGCTGGTGGTGGCATTCGCCGTGTACTTCGGCGTCTTCTCCATCTTCTTCTTCACGGCGCTGTACCTGCAGGTGATGCTGTCGTACTCGGGGGCGCGGACGGCGACGGTGTTCGCGCCGATGGCGGGCGCGATCGTGGTCGGGTCGCTCGCGGCGGGGTTCTGGGTGGCGCGGCGCGGGGCGCGGACGCCGATGATCGCCGGGTGCCTCGTGGGGGCCGCGGGCATTCTGCTCACCCGGTCCGCGCTGGAGGGGGCGATCGAGGACGGGCCGCTCGCCGCGGCCATGGCGCTGGCCGGTCTCGGGTTCGGCGTCGCGGTGGTGCCGCTGACCTCGGCGGTGCTCTCCGGGCTGCCCGCCGAGCACTCGGGGATGGCGGCGGCGGCGACCAATACGATGCGGCAGGTCGGCTCGGCGGTCGGTGTGGCGGTGCTCGGCGCGCTGGTGAACTCGCTGCTCACCGCGGATCTGAAGGCGCGGATGTCGGAGCTCGGGTTGCCGTCGGAGCTGCAGCCCTTCGTGGTGGACGCGGTGCAGCGGGGTGGGATCCCGGAGGGCACCAACATCACGCCGTACCTGCCGTACCTCTCGAAGCTGAACGACGTGTTGAACACCGGCAAGGGGGCGTTCCACCACGGGCTCGAGGTGGCGCTGCTGGTGTCGGCGATCCTGATCCTGGTTGCGGCCGTCGTCACTGCGTTCGACGCGCCGGGGCGCGCGGGTGGGGACCGCTGAGCGAACCTTCGGAATTACATCTGTGCAGTTCGTGCCGTACTTCCGAACGGTACTTCCGAATGGCAACCTCCCTCGACGGATCGCCGGACTGGGAGATCTGGATCACAGTTCGTGAAGGGGTTACTCGAAAGACGCCGGGCTCAGCGTAATTCGGGGTGCACCCGGAAAACTGTGCCGTTCACTGTGGGTTTGCGGAGTGGGCGAGCTGACCGTCCGCTCCGGCCGGTCCGCGCCATTCGAGCAGCGTGAACAGTGGATATATGCAATCTTGTTATTGCACAACGGCATTGAGAGGGACCCACGGGGCTCGGTGGTGCGGGGCTCCGGCAGAGGGAGTGTGGCGAGATCATGATGTCGTGGAACGCGTCCGAGCCGAGGGAAAGGGGCGCCGCGGGACGGGCGGCTCCCCAGGGTGAGACGCTTCGCGATGCCGCGCGCCGGGAGAGCGGGCGCCGCGGCTCCTCGCGGCGTGCGGACGCGCAGCGGGAGGGGCCTTCGCCCGAGCACGGGACCGAGGTGCCCGGGGTCCCCGGTGGGATGCGGCGGCGGGTGCGCAGCGACGAGTGGGGGCAGGTTCGGTTGCCGCCCCCGGAGCCGTCGGCGGGCGGGGCCGTGCCCGAGCGGTTGCCGCGCGACGCGGCGCCCGAGCCGTGGCCGCGAGGTGAGGGACGTTCGCCGCTCGGGGGATCGCCCGAGCCCTGGGCGCAGGGTGGGGGAGTTCCGCCGCGTGGGGCGGTGCCGGAGCCGTGGTCGCAGGATGTGGTAGTTCCGCCGCGCGACGCGGTGCTGGAGCCTTGGTCGCAGAGTGGGGGAATTCCGCCGCGTGGGGCGGCGCAGGAGCCCTGGTCGCAGGGTAGGGGAGTTCCGTCTCGCGTGCCCGCGCCCGAGCCGTGGCCGGTGCGGGACGGGGGATCGCCGCCGCGGGGTGTACCCGACCCGGGACCGTTCGGGCGCGCGGTGGGGCGTCGCGGTGAGATGATGCCCTACGGCGACGGAGCGGGGCGCCCTCGGCAACCCGGTCCGTACGACCCGCCGGGTCGCCGGGGCGAAGTGCCCCACGGCGAAGCGCGGCGCAGCGGAGGGACTTTCGGGGTGGGGCCTGCGGGCGGCGCCCCGCGACGTGGAGGCGGTGCGATGACCGGCGCCACACCGTTCGGCGAGCAGGGGAGCGGCGGGCCGCCGTCCGGGGAGTTCCCGCAGGTCGGGCGGCGAACCGGGGGTGCTCACCGGTCCGGGGAGATCCCCAGGGTGCCGCCGGATGCCTACCGCACCGGCGAGTTCCCGCGCCTCCGCCCGGAGGCGCCGCGCTCGGGTGAGATGCCGCTGGTGCACCCCAATGCTCCCGGCTCGGGTGCGCTGCCCCGCGTCCGCCCCGACGCCCCGCGCTCGGGTGAGATGCCGCGCGTGCGCCCGGATTCCCCACGATCCGGTGAGCTGCCGCGGCTGCGCCCGGATGCGGCCGCTCCGGCACCCGGGCGCGCCGACTCCGCGCGCTCCGGCGAACCCCGGCGCCCGGACGCCCCCGACTCGGGCGCGCTGCCGCGCGTCCCGCGCTCCGGCGACCCCCGGGGCCGACGACGCGGCGAGGCCCCACCACCCCCTGGCTCCCTGCGCGACGCCGTACGCCGCGACCGCCCCCTCCCCCCGCAGCGCATCCCCCCGCAGCCGAAGAAGGGGAGGGCGTCGGCCCCGCTCTGGCCGGGCATGCTCACCCCCGGCCTCTCCGCCGCGCAGCAGCGGGTGCCCGCGAAACCACGGGTGCGCCGCTCGCTGCTGGTCGGCCTGGTGGCGGTGGCGGGCTCGCTGGCCACCGCGGCGGTGGTGCTCACCTACACCGCGGCGGCGACGAACCCGCGCCAGCCGGTCGCGGCGATCACCGACCCGATCCTCGGCGGCGGCCCCGGCTGCGAGCCGACCAGGGAGAACGGCCTGGTCCGCGGCAACGGCCTCGGCTCCACCGATACCGGCCCCGAGGCGGTCCTCGCCTTCCAGCACGCCTACTACGTGACCCGCTCCGGCATCGCTGCCCGCGCGGTGACCGCCCCGGACGCGGCGGTCTCCACGGTGGAGGTGATCGACGCGGGCATCGCCTCGGTGCCGCCGAACACGCAGCACTGCGTGCTGATCACGCAGATGGCGGACGGCCGGTTCGACGTGGTGATCACCGAGGCCCGCCCGGACGGCGCCGTGCGCACGTACCGCCAGTTCGTCACGGTCACGGTGTGGGAGGGCCGGGTGGTGATCGCCGCTATCGGCAGGCCGTCCTGACCGGGAGCCCGGCCGCGCGGCCCGCCGCGGCGAGCACCTGCTCCAGCATGGCCGGGGTGAGCCTGCCGGTGAAGGTGTTCTGCTGGCTGACGTGGTAGCTGCCGAAGACGTGCAGCGGCTCCCGCTGCGCGCCGCTCGGGGCCAGCGTCACCCGCGCGCCGTGGCCGAAGCGCGGCCGCGGCCGCGGCACCTGCCAGCCGCAGGCGCCGAGCACGGGGAGCAGCGCCTGCCAGCCGAACCCGCCGAGCACGACGACCGCGCGCAGCGTCGGCGCCAGTAACCCGAGTTCCAGCTCCAGCCAGTGCCTGCACCGGTCGCGCTCGTCGACGGACGGTTTGTTCTCCGGCGGCGCGCAGTGCACCGGCGCGGTGATCCGGACGCCGCGCAGCCGCAGCCCGTCGTCGGCGGCGACCGCGGTGGGCTGGTTGGCCAGCCCGACGGCGTGCAGGGCGGCGTAGAGCACGTCGCCGCTGCGGTCGCCGGTGAACATCCGGCCGGTGCGGTTGGCGCCGTGCGCGGCCGGTGCGAGCCCGACGACGAGCAGCGCGGCGTCGGCGGGCCCGAAGGCGGGGACCGCCCGGCCCCAGTACGGCTGCTCCCGGAAGGCGGCGCGTTTCTCCCGCGCCACCCGTTCCCGCCAGGCCACCAGCCGGGGGCAGCCGAAACAATCCGCGACGGCGGCGTCGAGCTCCGCGATCGAGTGCACGGCGGTGATCCCGGCGGGATCCGTGATGGGCGCGCGCGGCGATTTCCGGCCGGTCGCCGGTGGCGCTCCGATTCCGTCGGCGGGAACTTCCGGATTACCGATGGTTCACTTTCCCTTCGTCGGCGCAGGAATCCGATACCGGACATCGGGCAATGCCGCGGGAATGACCGACGCCACGGCCGGGCGATCGATCATCGGATCTCCGGGTTGATAGCATGGCACCTCCGAAGAGCCCCTCTGGAGGGCGCTACCCCGGTTTCACCCGAAAGAGTCGATCCATGCAGTTCGAAATCGTCGAGCGGGACGAGACGTGGGTTGCCGGGCTGCCGGTGCGCAGCCCGAAGCGCGCGCTCGGAGAGCTGCGCGACCAGGCGCTGGAGGCGGCCTGGGCAGCGGTGCTGCACCAGGACCTCGGTGGTCCGCTCGCCAGCGCCTACACCGATTACTCGGGTGAGCTCGGGACGTACAACACCCAGATCGTCGGATATCGGTGTTCGTCGTTCGAGGAAGTCACCAGGGGTCATATCGTGGCCAGGTTGCCGCGCGGAAAGTATGCGAAATTCTCGTCGATGGGTAATTTCCCGCAGATTATGACGGATTTGTGGACGCAAATATCGTATGCCGAGGAGCACAATCAGCTGAAGCGCACCTACTCGGGTGATTTCGAGTGGTATCCGCACGCCTACAAGATCGAGCTCTACCTGGCGGTAGAGCCGCGATGACCTACACGATCGCGGTGCGCCCCGAGGCGATCTACGGCGGGCTCGTTGTTCCCCGGGTGCGGCCCAGCTTCAAGGTCAGCAACAGCGACCTGATCGAATTCCTCAAGGATCGGCTGCGCGACCGGGACATCGCCGGCCGCATGCTCTACACCCTCTACGTGCCCGATCCGGCAGGCAGCTACAACGCCGTCGTCTGCCTCGACTACCCGCAGCCGGCCGAGGTGCCGGTCGGCGATGTGCTCGTCCGGGTGCCGAAGGGCGTCTTCGCCCGCTTCGAGCCGAACGGCGACTACCACGACCCGGTCGAGGACGTCTGGGCGCAGGTCGACGACGCCACCGCGTCGGCCGAGATCACCCGGGCCTACCGGGAGGAGATCGAGGTGTGGCGCAAGCCCGACTCGGTCGAATTGTTCATCTCGATACTGGTCTGACCAGCACCCCTCCTGCTAGGTTGCCACCAGGTTGCCATGAGGGGACTGGCCGGTCTATCGGGTATCCCTCCTTATTGTGTCCAGCTCCGCCCCGGGGCGAATTAATAGAAATGTGACATGGTCACGGGAGATTAACCGGATAAGTGGTCAATTCCGGTCGAATGACGGATACTTCCACTGGCGGGCCGACCGGACAGTACGTTCGAGCAGGCTGCCGCATCGGTTCGAGGGCCGCCCGGCGGCGGTAGCAGGAGTTGACTCATGACTGTCGAAACGATCGCAGTCGGCCCCGGCGGCGCACCCGACGACCGTTCCCGGCGCGCGACAACCACCGCGGGCGGTCACTTCCTCGACCGGGCCTCCGGCTGTCGCATCCGGCTGGCGACCCCCGCCGCCGAGCCCGGGCTCTGGGCCCGCTACCTGGACGGCGCGCTGCGCACCTACCGGCACTTCGGGGTCGAGGAGGCGCTCGAGCTCTCCGCCACCGCCGACGGCGATACCACCGCGCTCTTCTGCACCGCCACCGACGCCGACGGGCGGATGGTGGCCGGGGTCCGCGTGCAGGGCAGGTACCGGCGGGTCACCGACGCCACCTCGCTGCTGGCCTGGGCGGGCCGCCCCGGCGAGAGCGCGCTGCGCATGATGATGGCGGGCAGGCTGCCGTTCGGCGTCGTCGAGGGGCGCGGCGCCTGGGTGTCGCGGGAGACGCCGTACCGCAACGAGCTCGGCGCCGCGATCTCGCGCTGCCTCGCGCATGCGCCGCGGCTGCTCGACGCGCGCTTCTGCTTCGCCACCGTCGCCTCCTTCACCGCGAGCAGACACGCGGCCAGCGGCGGCCTGACGGCCACCGACATCACCCCGGTGCCGTACCCGGACGACCGCTACCGCACGGTGCCGATCTGGTGGGACACCAGGCGCTACCGCAACATCGCGGCGCCCGACCAGTACGCGGCCATGCAGGCCGAGTGGGTCGAGCTCGGCCTACCCGAGCCCGACCCGCGACCGTTCCGTGGCTGCTGAGCCCGGCGCGGCGCACCGGCCGCTCGTCATCGACCCCGCCGCCCCCGGCGCCGCGGCCGCCATCGCGGAGCTGCGCGAACGCCCCGGGATCGAGGTCACCGACCTGCGCGCGCCGCTGCGCGCCGAGCTCGCCGAGATCCCGGAGCCCGCGCCGCGGGCCGGGGACCGCTGGGTCTACTACCCGTGGCGCAACCGGCTGCTCGGGCTGCCAGCCGAGCCGGAGTTCCGCGCGGTCCGGCTGAACCGCAACCGGAACAAGCTCACCGCCGAGGAGCAGGCGGTGCTCGGCGCGCTGCGGATCGGGGTGGTCGGGCAGAGCGTCGGCCACGCCGTCGCCTACGCGCTGGCGCAGGAGGGGGTCTGCGGCTACCTGCGGCTGGCCGACTTCGACGCGATCGCGCTCTCCAACCTGAACCGGGTGCCGGCCACGCTCTTCGATATCGGGGTGAACAAGGCGGTGGTGACCGCACGCCGGATCGCCGAGCTCGACCCCTACCTCCCGGTCGACATCCACCCGGGTGGCGTGGACGGTGACTCCATGCCGGAGTACCTGGCCGGGCTCTCGCTGGTGGTCGAGGAGTGCGACTCGCTCGACGTGAAGCTGCTGGTCCGTGAGCACGCGCGCGCCGCCGGGCTGCCGGTGGTGATGGAGACGAGCGACCGCGGCCTGCTCGACATCGAGCGCTACGACCTGGAGCCGGAGCGCGAGCCGTTCCACGGCATGCTCGGCGGGGTGAAGGCCGCGGATCTGCGCGGATTGGCCTCCAGGGACAAGGCGCCCTACGTCATGGGCATCCTCGGCGCGGACCAGATCTCCGCCCGGATGGGCGCCAGCATGGTCGAGATCGACGAGACCCTCGCGGCCTGGCCGCAGCTGGGCAGCGAGGTCATGCTCGGCGGCGCGCTGGTGGCCGCCGCGGTGCGCCGGATCGGGCTCGGCGGCGCGCTGCCGTCCGGCCGGGTCCGGATCGACCTGGAGGCCGAGCTGGACCGGGTGGCCGCGCCCGAGCTCCCCGCCGCCGCGGCCGCCGGGCCGGACGACCTCGACCCGCACCTGCCCCCGCCCGACGCCTCGGACGTGCGCACGGTGCTGCACTGCGCGCAGCGCGCCCCCTCGGGCGGGAACGCGCAGCCCTGGACGCTGACGGCCGACGCGGGGGAGATCCGGATAGCGCTCCGCACCGACTACCGCACCGGCCTCGACCACCGCTTCCGCGGCAGCGCAGTCGCGCTCGGCGCCGCGCTCTACAACGCGCGCGCGGCCGCCGCGGCGCTCGGCATCCTCGGCGCCGTAGAACTACGCGAATCGGACGACGATGGCCTGATTGCGACGCTGCGTCTGGGACGCGGCTCGGATCCGGCGCTCGCCGCCGACTATCCGTGGGCGCTGCGGCGCGAGACCAATCGCAGGCTCGGCGCCGGCGGCACACTGGACGGGACACTCGCCGCCGCGCTGCGCAACGCCGCGACGGCGGAGGGTGCGATGTTGCGGATCGTCGACGATCCGGACGCACTCGCCGAGGCGGCCGCGATCCTGGCCGCGTCGGATCGGGTGCGCTACCTGGAACCCGAGCTGCACCGCGAGCTGTTCGACGAGGTCAGAGCAGTCGGCGATGACTTGGCGGCCGGGATCGATGTGCGCAGCCTCGAGCTCGCCCCGGACGAGCAGGTGGCGTTCGAGGTGGCGCGCCGCCCCGACATCATGGCGAATCTGCGGGACTGGTCCGGCGGGGCCGCGCTGGGCGACAGCACCCGTGACCGGGTGCTCACGGCCGCCGCGATCCTGGTCGTCACGGTACCGGCCGAGACGGTCGACGCGCCGGGATTGACCGCTTACGCCCGCGGCGGCGCCGCCGTCGAGCGGGTGTGGATCGCGGCGCAACGAGCGGGTCTTGCGGTGCAGCCGATCTCCCCGGTCTTCCTCTATGCGCGCGAGGTCAGCGAACTGGCCGCGATTTCCCCCCGCTTCGTGGATACACTGACGTCACTTCAGGGACGATTCCTACACCTCGTCGGCGTTCCCGAACGTGAGACCATGGCATTGGCGCTGCGCGTGAGCCGGGCCGCCGACGCGACGGTCCGAAGCAGGCGACGCCCGATGCCGGGCGTGGACACCAGCGGCTAGTGCGATCGGAGACAAGGTGCCTCGGCGGACACTCGACTCACTGGTGACCGAAGTCGCCTCCGAGCTGATGGGTGTCGACGCGACCACGATGGTGGCGGCCACCGAACGGGTACTGGCGACCCTGGTGGAGTACTTCGA
The DNA here is from genome assembly GCF_021183625.1 of Nocardia asteroides. Taxonomy (NCBI): domain Bacteria; kingdom Bacillati; phylum Actinomycetota; class Actinomycetes; order Mycobacteriales; family Nocardiaceae; genus Nocardia; species Nocardia asteroides. Next base: position 2,987,696 of record NZ_CP089214.1, on the reverse strand, counting down.
CGTCGATTTCAGCTATGTCCGGCATACCGACCGCGAACGCCGCGCGACCGTCCTGGTCGCCGAGTGGCCGCCGCGCGAGGACGTGCCGGAGCCGGACCCGCTCCGGGTCGTCTACTTCGACAAGGCCGACTCGGTCTTCAAGGCGCTGGAGAATGCCACCGAGCCGTTCCTGGTGACCAGGGACGACGCGGACTACCAGGAGACCATCCGCCGCGCCTCCGGCCTGCCCTACGTGACCTCGGCGGCGGTGCCGCTGCTCTCCCGCGGCGAGTCGACCGGGCTGCTCGGCTTCATCAAGGTCGGCGACCGCGACTGGACCACCCGCGAGCTCAACGTGCTCAAGGCGATCGCCGCGCTCTTCGCCCAGTTGCAGGCCAGGGTGGTGGCCGAGGAGCGGCTGCGCTACATCGCGCTGCACGACGACCTGACCGGGCTGGCGAACCGGAGGGCGCTGCTCGAGCACATGGAGGAACGTTTGCGGGCCGGTAGCCCGGGTCCGGTCGCGACCTTCTTCCTCGACCTCGACCGGCTGAAGGCGCTCAACGACTTTCTGGGACACACCGCGGGCGACAATTTCATCCGCTCGCTCTCGGCCCGGCTCCGGGAGAACCTGGACCCCACCGACATGATCGCCCGGCTCGGCGGCGACGAGTTCGTGATCGTCCCGGCCAAGCCGATGGACGCGGTGGCCGCGGAGAACGAGGCCACCCGGATCCAGCAGCTGATCGGGCGCCGGGTCACCGTGGGCGGGGAGTCGGTGAGCCGCGGCGCCAGCGTCGGGGTCGCGCTCGGCATCCCCGGCGAGACCACCGTCGCCGACGTGCTGCGCCGGGCCGACCACGCGCTGCTCTCGGCCAAGTCCGGCGGCGGCAACGGGGTCGCGGTCTTCACCGACGCCATGCGCGCCCAGTTCGAGCTGCAGGACGACGTGGAGCTGAATTTGCGCGGCGCGGTGGCCGACGGCTCGCTGATCCTGCACTACCAGCCCGAGGTGGATCTGCGCACCGGCCGGATCGTCGCGCTGGAGGCGCTGGTCCGCTGGCTGCACCCGACCAGGGGGCTGCTGCCGCCCGGCGCCTTCGTCAGTGTCGCCGAGGCCACCAACCTGGCCGGTGAGCTCGGCCGCTGGGTGATCCGCTCGGCCTGCGCGCAGTTCGCCGAGTGGCGCAGGCGGGGGCTGGCCGCGGACATCGTCATGCGGATCAACGTGTCGCCGGTGCAGCTGGTCAGCCTGGACTTCGTGGAGCGGATCGAGGACATGCTCCGGCTGTTCGGCATCGACGGCAGCTCGATCTGCCTGGAGATCACCGAACACGTCGTCGTGCAGGACCTCTCGCGCACCCAGGTGACGCTGCGCGGGCTCAAGCGGATGGGCGTGCAGATCGCCATCGACGACTTCGGCACCGGCTACAGCTCGCTCTCGCACCTCAAGGCGCTGCCGGTGGACGCGGTGAAGATCGACCGCGGCTTCGTGCAGCGGCTCGGCGCCAGCGCCGACGATCTCGCCATCGTGAAGTCGATCATCGGGCTGGCCGGGTCGTTCGGGCTCGGCGTCGTCGGCGAGGGGGTGGAGACGCCGGTCGCGGCGCGCACTCTCGTAGGGCTTGGCTGCTACCGGGCGCAGGGGTTCCTGATCGCGCGGCCGATGCCCGCCGAGCAGGCCGAGGTGCACCTGGCCGAGGGGCGGATCCCGCTCGACCTGGATCTGCCGCGGCCGGATCGCAGCGCGCCCGCACGCTGAAGCGCGCGATTCGTCGCCTCTTCGTACCGCGTTCACACGGCGTTGGTCGCCGGGCACTCCGCCGCCTCCACGATCGGCGGGTGCGCATCGTGCAGCTCGCCAATTTCTACGGCCCGCGCTCCGGGGGGCTGCGCACCGCGCTGCACCACCTGGGTGACGGCTACGTCGCCGCCGGTCACGAGGTGGTGCTGATCGTGCCAGGCCCGCGCCGCGCCGAGGAGGTGCTGCCGACCGGCGCCGTGCGGATCACGCTGCCCGCGTTGCCGATTCCCGGCACCGGCGGATACCGCGCCACCGACCCGCGCCGGGTGGCCGACGTGCTGGCCGGGCTGCGGCCGGACGTGCTCGAGGTCTCCGACCGGCTCACGCTGCGCGGCTTCGGCCGCTGGGCGCGGCGGCGCGATGTGGCGAGCGTGATGATCTCGCACGAGCGGCTCGACCGGTTCCTCGGTCAGGTGCTGCCCGGGCCGGCCGCGCGGCGCTTCGCCGACTTCGCCAACCGGCGCACCGCCGAGCAGTACGACGTGGTGGTCTGCACCACCGAGTTCGCCCGCGCCGAGTTCCGCCGGATCGACGCCCCGAACGTGGAGCTGGTTCCGCTCGGCGTCGACCTGGAGCTGTTCAGCCCGAACCGGGTGGACGAGCGGCTGCGCGCCGAGCTCGGCGTGGCCGGGCACCCGCTGCTGGTGCACTGCGGCAGGCTCTCGGTGGAGAAGCGGGTTGACCGCAGCATCGAGGCGGTCGGCGAGCTGGCCGAGGCCGGGATCGGCGCGCGGCTGGTCGTCGCCGGGGACGGCCCGCGCCGGGAGGCGCTGGAGCGGCGCGCCCGCCTGCTGCCCAAGCTGCCCGGCGGCGCGCCCGCGGTGCACTTCACCGGCTTCCTCACCGATCGCGACCGGGTCGCCGCGCTGCTCGCCACCGCCGACGTCGCGCTGGCGCCCGGCCCGCACGAGACCTTCGGGCTGGCCGCGCTCGAGGCGCTGGCCGCGGGCACGCCGGTGGTGGCGAGCCGCTCCTCCGCGCTCGCCGACATCGTCACCGCGGAGTGCGGCGCCGTCGCCGCCGACCACCCGGCCGCCTTCGCCCGCGCGGTGGACGGCGTGCTCGCCATGCCGACCGCGGGCCGCAGGCTGGCCGCGCGCAGCCGGGCCGAGCAGTTCACCTGGCCGCGCGCGGTCGCCGGGATGCTCGCGGTGCTCGGGCGCTGAGCACGGGCCCGCCGGAGCGCCGAGCACCTCGAAGTACCCTGCGACGACGGGACGCGCGCCGACGAGAGGAACGTGCTGTGACTGTGGTGGGTATCCGGCGGGGCCGCAAGGTGACCGTGCGGCAGGCGAAAGCGCTGGTGACCGGGGCCGCGAGCGGGATCGGGCAGGCTACGGCGGTCGCGCTGGCGAAGCAGGGCGGGCAGCTCGTGCTCACCGATATCGACTCCCCCGGGCTGACCGCGACCGCCGATCTGGTCCGCGCCGCGGGCGGGACGGTGCTCGCCGCCCGCGCGCTCGACATCACCGACTACGACGCGGTCCGCGCGTTCGCCGACGCGGTGCACGCCGAGCACGTCGCGCTGGACATCGTGCTGAACATCGCGGGCACCTCGGCCTGGGGCACGGTGGAGAACCTGGAGCACAAGCACTGGCGGCGCATGGTCGAGGTCAACCTCATGGGGCCGATCCACGTCATCGAGACCTTCGTGCCGCCGATGGTCAGGGCCGGGCGCGGCGGCGCGCTGGTGAACGTCTCCTCGGCGGCCGGGCTGATCGCGCTGCCCTGGCACGCCGCCTACAGCGCCAGCAAGTTCGGCATCCGCGGCGTCTCCGAGGTGCTCCGCTTCGACCTGGCGCCGCACGGCATCTCGGTGCACGTGGTGGCGCCCGGCGCGGTGAACACCCCGCTGGTGCACTCCTTCGACCTGGTCGGCGTCGACAAGGACGACCCGCGGGTACGGCGGCTGCACGACCGCTTCACCGGGCACGCCGTCGCGCCGGAGAAGGTGGCCGATGCCATCGTGAAGGGCATCGAGAAGGATCGCTTCCTCGTCTTCACCTCGTTCGACATCCGCTTCGCCTACTGGTGGAAGCGGAAGTTCGCGCTGCCCTACGAGTTCGTGATCGGGCAGGCGTCGAAGAAGTTCGCCCGGTTGCTGCGCGAGCCGCGGCGCTAGCCGACGCTCTCCATCGGCTCGCAGGGCTCGCAGACCCCGGCCGGCTCGGCGGCGGCGGCCTCCTGGCAGTTCAGGTGCACGTCGAGCACCCGGGCGCCGGGCCCCTGGTCGCCGAGCCGGTCGCCCTCGTTGGCCAGCTTGCAGCTGCCGAGCGAGAGGCAGCCGCAGCCGATGCAGCCGGTGAGGTTGTCGCGCAGCCGGACCAGCTGGGTGATGCGTTCGTCCAGGTCGGTGCGCCAGGCAGTGGAGAGCGTTTCCCAGTCGCGGCGGGTCGGGGTGCGGCCGGCCGGGAGCCGATCGAGCGCGTCCCTGATCTCGCTGAGCGGGATGCCGACCCGCTGCGAGATCCGGATGAAGGCCACCCGGCGCAGCGTCTCCCTGGTGTAGCGCCGCTGGTTCCCGCTGGTGCGGCGGCTCGAGATGAGACCTTCGCGTTCGTAGAAGTGCAGGGCGGACACCGCTACTCCGCTACGCTCGGAAAGCTGCCCGGGGGTCAGCTCCTTCGTACGCCAATCGGCAGTCGTCATCGGACTCCTCCATTCACCTCAACAATACTTCAGGTTCCTTCCGTCCGGGACCGAATCGCCGTGCCGTGCGCCGCCGGTGCGACTACGGTCGGTTCATGGACGAAGGGGAAGGACGCGAGGCGAAGGCCGGGCTCTCGGTGACCTCCGAGGTCGGCCGGCTGCGCGCGGTGCTGCTGCACCGCCCCGGCGACGAGCTGCGCAGGCTCACCCCGCGCAACAACGACCAGCTGCTCTTCGACGCCATCCCGTGGGTCGAGCGGGCGCAGCAGGAGCACGACATCTTCGCGGGCACGCTGCGCGACCGCGGCGTCGAGGTGCTGCTGCTCGGCGAGCTGCTCGCCGAGACGCTCGGGGTCAGCGGCGCCGCGCGGGTCCAGGGCATCACCGGCGCGGTGGACGCGCGCAGGCTCGGCCACCCGCTCGCCGAGCAGCTCGCCGCCCACCTGCGCGGCGTGCCCGGCCCGGAGCTGGCGAACGTGCTGATCGCCGGAATGACCTTCGACGAGCTGCCGTTCGGCCCGGACACCGCCTCGCTGGTGCGCCGGATGCACCAGGGCGGCGACTTCGTCATCGACCCGCTGCCCAACCTCATGTTCACCAGGGACTCGTCGTTCTGGGTCGGGCCGCGGGTGGCGATCACCGCGCTGGCGCTGCCCGCGCGCGCCCGCGAGACCTCGCTCACCGACCTGATCTACGCCTTCCACCCGCGCTTCCTCGGGGTGCGGCGCGCCTACGAATCGCACACCGCGCCGATCGAGGGCGGCGACGTGCTGCTGCTCGCGCCCGGCGTCGTCGCGGTCGGGGTCGGCGAGCGCACCACCCCCGCCGGGGCGGAGGCGCTGGCCCGCAGCCTCTTCGACGACGACCTGGCGCACACCGTGCTGGTGGTGCCGATCGCGCAGAACCGGGCAACGATGCACCTGGACACCGTCTGCACCATGGTCGACACCGACGCGGTGGTGATGTACCCGGCGGTGCGGGATTCGCTGACCGCCTTCACCATCCGCCGCGAGGAGGGCTACGGCGGCCGCACCGGTGACGGCGGGGTGAGCATGGCCGGGCCCGACCCGTTCCTGCCCGCCGCGGCCGAGGCCATGGGCATCGGCAAGCTCCGGGTGATCGACACCGGGCTGGACGGCGTCACCGCGGAGCGCGAGCAGTGGGACGACGGCAACAACACGCTCGCGCTCGCCCCCGGCGTCGTTGTCGCCTACGAGCGCAACGAGATGACGAACACCCGGCTGCGCGACGCCGGGATCGAGGTGCTGCCGATTCCCGGCTCGGAGATCGGCTCCGGGCGCGGCGGGCCGCGCTGCCTCTCCTGTCCGATCGCCCGCGACGAGGTGTGAGACCGTGCTCGAGCTGGAGATCACCCACGATTCCTCGGTGCCGCCCTACGAGCAGCTGCGGATCGGCGTCGTCGCCAAGGTGCGCTCCGGCGCGCTCACCGCGGGCACCAAGATCCCGACCGTGCGGGCGCTGGCCGAGCAGCTCGGGCTCGCCCCGAACACCGTCGCCCGCGCCTACCGCGAGCTGGAGGCCGACGGCGTGCTGGAGACCAGGGGCAGGCAGGGCACCTTCATCGCCTCCTCCGGCGACCCGACCCGCGACCTCGCGGGCCGGGCCGCCACCGAGTACGTCGCCGCGATCCGGCGGCTCGGCCTCGACGACCGCAGCGCACTGCGCTATATCCGCTCCGCGCTGGAGGCCAACCCGCCGACCGGCTGATCAGCGCCAGCTGGGCAGCCAGAGGTGGTCGTGCCAGTTGCCCGGCGTGATCGGCAGTGCGGTCAGGATCGGCCACAGCCAGATGAAGTTCGCGATCACCAGCCCCAGGTAGAGGCAGACGCCGAGCAACCCGAGGCTGTGCCGCTCGCTCGGTACCGCGCGCGCGGGTCCGGGCACCCCGCGCGGCAGCGGGAGCCGCCGGGCCGGGCCGAGTACGTCGCCGAGCACCAGCGCCACCCCCATCACCAGGAAGGGCGCGAGCGCGACCGCGTAGAAGTAGTACATCTGCCGGTCGAGGGTCAGGAACCAGGGCAGCCAGGCGGCGCCGTAGCCGGCCAGCACCGCGGCGTAGCGCCAGTCCCTGCGCACGATGCCGCGCCAGATCATCCAGGCCAGCGCGGGGAAGGCGATCCACCACAGTGCCGGGGTGCCGACCAGCATGACCGCCTTGACGCACTGCGTCTGGCCGCAGCCGGTGACGCCGCCGTCGGCGTAGTAGTAGAGCATCGGCCGCAGCCCCATCGGCCAGGTCCACGGCTTGGACTCCCACGGGTGGTGGTTGCCTGCCGAGTTGGTCAGCTCGGAGTGGAAGCGCAGGCTCTCGCCGCTGTAGTACCAGAGCGAGCGCAGCGCGTCCGGCACGAAGGCGAACGGCCCGCCGGTCCCCACCTGGTTGCCGACCGCCCAGCGGTACACCCCGACCTCGCTCGCGAACCACGCCGCGTAGCTGCCCAGATACACCAGCAGCGGAATCAGCACCAGCGCGTACAGTGCGGGCCCGACGTCCCGCACGAGCGTGCCGAGCCACGGCCGCCGCACCCCGTAGGTGTGCCGCGCCGCCACGTCGAAGGCCACGCTGAGCAGCCCGAACGCCACCACGAAGTAGATCGCCGACCACTTGGTTCCGCAGGCGAGCCCGAGCAGCACACCCGCGCCGAACCGCCACCAGCGCACCCCCACCCGCGGCCCCCACGCGGTGAACGCGGCGCGGCCCTCGAAGTCGGCGAGCGCCAGCCGCTGCCGCACCTCGTCCCGGTCGACGATCAGGCAGCCGAAGGCGGCGACGACGAAGAGCGCCATGAAGATGTCGAGCATGCCGATCCGGGACGAGACGAAGGTGAGCCCGTCCGCGATCAGCAGCAGCCCGGCGATCGCGCCGACCAGCGTCGAGCGCGCCATCCGCCGCACGATCCGGATCACCAGCAGCACCAGCAGCGTTCCGGCGACCGCGGCGGAGAAGCGCCAGCCCCAGGCGTTGTAGCCGAAGATCGCCTCGCCGATCGCGATCAGCTGCTTGCCGACCGGCGGGTGCACCACCAGCCCGTACCCCGGGTTGTCCTCCACCCCGTTGCCGGTGAGCATCTGCCACGCCTGCGGCGCGTAGTGCTTCTCGTCGAAGACCGGGGTGCCCGCGTCGGTGGGGTAGCCGAGGTAGATGAACCGGGTGAGCGCCGCGATCAGCGTGAGCACGCCGGTGACGATCCAGCCGCGGGCGGTGTCGACCGGGCCGAAGTCCGGGACCGGGCGCCGCGGCGCCGGGCTCGACCGCGCGGGCGGGGGCACGGAGGGCGCCGTCGCGCGCTGGCCGGTCACCTGGGTCACGCCCCGATCGTAGGCGGTGGAGAATGGAGCACCGTGACCGAACCGGGCAGGCTGGTACTGGCGGCAACGCCGATGGGCGAGATCGGCGACGCCTCGCAGCGGCTCCGCGACGCACTCGGCACGGCCGAGGTGATCGCGGCCGAGGACACCAGGCGCACCCGCTCGCTGGCGAAGGCGCTCGGGGTCGAGATCACCGGCCGGGTGGTGAGCTTCTACGACCACGTCGAGCTGGCCCGCATCCCGGCGCTGCTCGGCGAGATCGCCGACGGCAAGACCGTGCTGCTCGTCACCGACGCGGGCATGCCGTCGGTCAGCGACCCCGGCTACCGCCTCGTCGCCGCCTGCGCCGAGCGCGACCTCCCGGTCACCTGCCTGCCTGGCCCCTCCGCCGTGACCACCGCGCTCGCGCTCTCGGCGCTGCCCGTCGAGCGGTTCTGCTTCGACGGCTTCGCCCCGCGCAAGCAGGGCGCCCGCCGGGAGTGGTTCGGCACCCTGCGCACCGAATCCCGCGCCTGCGTCTTCTTCGAGGCGCCGCACCGGCTGGCGGACTGCCTGGCCGACGCCGTCGCGGTGCTCGGCCCCGATCGCCGCGCCGCCGTCTGCCGCGAACTCACCAAGACCTACGAGGAGGTCGTCCGCGGCACCATCGGCGAACTCGCCGCCTGGGCCGCCGACGGCGTGCGCGGCGAGATCACCGTGGTCCTGGCGGGCGCCACCGCGGTCGCCGCGGACCCGGCCGACCTGGTCGCCGAGGTCGAGGCCAGGGTCGCCGCTGGCATCCGGCTCAAGGACGCCTGCGCCGATCTCGCCGCCGAGACCGGTGCGTCCCGCCGTGCGCTCTACGACGCCGTGCTCGCCGCCCGCCGCGCCGACGCGCCCGCCTGACCGGCAGGTATGCGGTATTCGCCCGGACCGCGCATGATCGGGGCATGACCTCTCTGGAGAGCAAGGCCAAGACGTTCCTGGAACTGCACCGCCCCGGCACCCCCGCCGTCCTGCCCACCGTGTGGGACGCGTGGTCCGCGAATCTCGCCGTCGCCGCGGGTTTTTCCGCGCTCACCGTCGGCAGCCACCCGGTCGCCGATTCCATCGGCCGCCCGGACGGTGAGGGGATGAGCTACACCGAGCTGCTCACCCGCGCCAAGCAGATCACCGAATCCGTCGAGGTGCCGGTCTCGGTCGACATCGAATCCGGCTACGGGCTCGAGCCCGCGCAGCTCATCGACGGGCTGCTGGAGGCGGGGGCCATCGGGCTCAATATCGAGGACACCGTGCACAGCGAGGGCAAGCGGCTGCGCGGCGCCGAGGAGCACGCCGAGCTCGTGCGCGGGCTGCGCCAGTTCGCCGACGCCGCTGGCGTGCACGTCGTCGTCAACGCCCGCACCGACCTCTTCCTCCGCCAGGACGGCGACGAGAGCGACCGCGTCGATCGCGCCATCGCCCGGCTGAACCTCGCCGTCGAGGCAGGCGCCGACGTCCTCTACCCGGTCGGCAGGCACAGCGACGCCGACCTCCGCAGGCTCACCTCGGAGCTGTCGAAGCCGGTGAACGCCATCGGCGTTCCGGATGCCCCGAACCTGAAGGAGCTGGCCGACGCCGGAGTCGCCCGGGTCAGCTTCGGCCCGTTCCTCCAGGCCGCGCTGGCCAAGGAGGCCGACCGCCTGTTCGGCGCCTGGAAGTAGCACCCGTCAGCGGCGTGCCCGGCAGCGGTTGCCGGGCACGCCGCCGCGCTACTTGGGCTCGACGTACCGCGGGAACACCGCCTCCGGCTCCGGCAGTTGCACCCCCGCGACGAGCGGAACCGCGATGTCGGCGAAGGTCCGGTTCGGCTGGGCGAGGAGGTCGAGAATTCGCCCGGCCGAACCGGGGATCACCGGCTGCACCAGGATGGCGACGATCCGCACGACCTCCAGCGTGACGTAGAGGACCGTGCCCTCGCGAGCACTGTCCCCGGCCTTGGCCAGGGCCCACGGCTGCTGCGCCGAGAAGTACTTGTTCGCCTCGCCGAGCGTGAGCCAGAGCGCCTCCAGCGCGAGATGCAGCTGCTGCTGGTCGAATTCGGCCCGAACCTGCTCGAGCAGCCCGTTGGCGCGGTCGAGCAGCGCCTGATCCGCCGCGGTGAATTCGCCGGGAGCCGGGACGACGGAGGCGAAGTCGCGGGCGACCATCTTGAGGCTGCGCTGCACGAGGTTGCCGAACTCGTTGGCGAGGTCGGTGTTGATCCGCCCGACGATGGCCTCGTGGCTGTAGTTTCCGTCCTGGCCGTAGGAGATCTCGCGGAGCAGGAAGAAGCGGACGGCGTCCAGGCCGTAGGCATCGACGAGGGCGAGCGGGTCGACCACGTTGCCGACCGACTTCGACATCTTCTCGCCCCGGTTGTACAGAAACCCGTGCACGTACACGCGTTTCGGCAGCTCCAGCCCGGCGGAGAGCAGGAAGGCCGGCCAGTAGACGGTGTGGAAGCGGGTGATGTCCTTGCCGATGATGTGCACGTCGGCGGGCCAGAAGCGCCGGTAGGAGTCGGATTCCGTGTCCGGGAAGCCGACGCCGGTGAGGTAGTTGGTGAGCGCGTCCACCCAGACGTACATGACGTGGTCCGGGTGGCCGGGCACGGGGACGCCCCAGTCGAAGGTGGTGCGCGAGATGGAGAGATCCTTGAGCCCGGCCTTGACGTAGCTGACGATCTCGTTGCGCCGGGTGGCGGGGGCGATGAACTCGGGGTGCTCCGCGTAGAGCGCGAGCAGCCGGTCCTGGTAGGCGGAGAGCCGGAAGAAGAAGTTGGACTCCTCGGTCCAGGTGACCGGGGTGTTGGTCTCGGTGGAGTAGCGGGTGCCGTCCGCCGCCGGCGTGGTCTCCTCCTCGGTGTAGAACGCTTCGTCGCGCACCGAGTACCAGCCCGAGTAGTTGCCGAGGTAGATGTCGCCGCTGGCGAGCATCCGCTCCCAGATGGCGACGCTGGCCGCGAGGTGATCGGAGTCGGTGGTGCGGATGAAACGGTCGTAGGAGATGTCGAGCGCCTTGTCCATGGCCTCGAAGACGTCGGAGTTCCGCGCGGCGAGCTCCTCCACCGGGACGCCCTCCGCCTGCGCGGTCTGCTGCATCTTCTGGCCGTGCTCGTCGGTGCCGGTCATGAAGAACACGTCGTATCCGTCGAGCCGCTTGAACCGGGCGAGCGCGTCGGACGAGATGTACTCGTACGCGTGCCCGATGTGCGGTGCGCCGTTCGGATAGGCGATGGCCGTGGTGAGGTAGAAGGCTTCGCTCATGGTGTGTCTACTCTAATGCGCGTGCCAGCCCCGCTTCCCCTCGATATCGCCCGGAGCCTCCGATGAGCCGCACCCGCCCCGCGCCGGAGCCGCCGGAGCCGCTCGCGCCGCTGGTGGACGCGCATACCCACATCGACGCGTGTGGAGCAACGGATCCCGCCGGCGTCGCCGCGCTGGCCGACCGGGCGGCCGCGGTCGGGGTGGGGACGATCGTCACCGTCGCCGACGACCTGGCCGCCGCGCGCTTCGCGGTCGCTGCCGCGCACTGGGACGACCGGGTCTACGCCGCGGTCGCGCTGCATCCGACCAGGGCGAACGCCCTCGACGATGCCGCGAAGGCCGAGCTGGAGCAGCTGGCCGCCGACCCGCGGGTGGTCGCGGTGGGGGAGACCGGGCTCGACTACTACTGGCCGGGCAAGCTGGAGGGCTGCGCCGACGTGGAGACCCAGGTCGACGGCTTCCGCTGGCACATCGACCTGGCCAAGCGGCTCGGCAAGCCGCTGATGATCCACAACCGGGAGGCCGACCACGACCTGCTCGCCGTCCTGCTGGACGAGGGCGCCCCGGAGACCGTGATCTTCCACTGCTTCTCCGGCGACACGGCCATGGCGCAGGCCTGCGTGGCCGAGGGGTACGTGCTGAGCTTCTCCGGCACGGTGAGCTTCAAGAACGCGCACGAGCTGCGCGAGGCGGCCACCGTGGTGCCCGCCGCGCAGCTCCTGGTGGAGACCGACGCGCCCTACCTGACGCCGCACCCGTTCCGCGGCGCGCCGAACGAGTCCTACTGCCTGCCGTACACCGTGCGGGCGCTGGCCGAGGTGCGCGGCGAGGATCCGGCGGAGCTGGCCGAGATCAGCACCGCCAACGCGCGCCGGGTGTACCGGCTGCGGTAACCGCCGATCTTCCGGGTTTCCGGCGTTTCATGATCGAAAACAGTAGTGTGTCCCGGGTCACTTTCACCGCGATCAGGGCGTTATCTACCTGCGGCTCCGATATCGCGCCGTGACCTGGAAGGACGCTGTTCACATTCGTACGGTTGCCCAGAGCGGCTGGCTTCGTTACCGTCTTGTGACCATGTCGCCCTTCACGCGGATCAACCGGTCGCGTTCACCGCTGCTGTACAGCGCGGTGGCCGCCCTGTTGCTCACGCTGATCGTCGGCTCGGCGCTCGCCATCGTGAACCGGAAGACGGTGACCATCGTCGTCGACGGTGAGCAGACAGTCTTCACCACCATGTCCACGGATGTCGGCGGCGTGCTGCGCGCCGCCGGATTCGAGCTGAGCGACCGCGACCTGGTGCTGCCCGGCGTCGGCAACGGGCTCTCGGACGGCGCCACCATCACCGTGAACCGGGCCCGCCAGGTGGAGCTCTCCATCGACGGCAAGCCGGAGAAGGTGTGGACCACCGGGCTCACCGCGGGCGACGCGCTGGCCCAGCTCGATCTCCCCGGCGACATGTACGTGTGGCCCGCCCGCGGCGACCGGCTCCCGCTGGCGGGAGGCTCGCTGCAGATCGCGAGCCCGCGCGCGGTGTCGCTGGCCGACGGCGGGGTGCCCGCCGTGGAGCTGCGGCTCGCCGCGCCGACCGTGGGCGAACTGCTCCGGGTCGCGGGCGTGCCGCTGCAGCAGCGGGACACGGTCGAGCCCGCAGCGGAGACCCCGCTGGTCGACGGCATGCGGGTCACCGTGACCCGCACCAGGACCGAGCAGAAGATCGAGACGCTGCCGCTGCCGCCGCCGGAGAACGTGATCGAGGATCCGGAGCTGAACCAGAGCCGCACGGTGGTGGAGAGCAAGGGCGTCCCCGGCGTGCAGGACGTGACCTTCGCCGTGACCACCGTGAACGGCGTCGAGATCGGCCGCGAGCAGGTGGGGAGCACGGTCAGCGTGGCTGCCCAGCCGAAGACGGTGCGCAAGGGCGCCAAGCCGGGCACCGAGGTGCCGACGGTGCGCGACGGCGGGGTCTGGGACGCGCTGGCCAAGTGCGAGGCCAACGGCAACTGGTCGATCAACACCGGCAACGGCTACTACGGCGGCATCCAGTTCGACCAGAGCACCTGGGAGCGCCAGGGCGGCACCAAGTACGCGCCGCGCGCCGATCTCGCCACCCGCGAGGAGCAGATCGCCATCGCCGAGGTCACCAGGGCGCGGCAGGGCTGGGGCGCCTGGCCCGCCTGCACCGCCGGGCTCGGCATCGGCGATTGATAGGTTCCCCGGGTGCCTGAACCCGAATCGACCGCAGCCGCTCCCACTCCGCGCGGCGCGGCCGCGCTGCTCGGCCCCGCCGAGGTGCGGGTGCTGGCCGAGCGGTTCGGCATCCGGCCGACCAAGCAGCTCGGGCAGAACTTCGTGCACGACGCCAATACCGTGCGCCGGATCGTCACCGTGGCCGGCGTCGGGCCGGGGGACACCGTGCTCGAGGTCGGGCCGGGGCTGGGGTCACTGACGCTGGCGCTGCTCGACGTGGTGCACAGCGTGGTCGCCGTGGAGATCGATCCGGCGCTCGCCGAGGCGCTGCCAGGCACCGTCGCGGACCGCGCGCCGGGGCTGGCCTCGCGGCTGCACGTGGTGCGCGCGGACGCGCTGCGGGTGAGCGCGGGCCAGCTGCCCGCCGCGCCGACCGCGCTGGTGGCGAATCTGCCGTACAACGTCGCGGTGCCGGTGCTGCTGCACCTGCTCGCCGAGCTGCCCGGGCTGACGACGGCGCTGGTGATGGTGCAGGCCGAGGTCGCCGATCGGCTGGCGGCGCCGCCGGGGAACCGGGTGTACGGGGTGCCGTCGGTGAAGGCCGGGTTCTACGGCACCGTGCGCCGGGCCGGTGCGGTCGGCACGCAGGTGTTCTGGCCGGTGCCGCGGGTGGAGTCCGGGCTGGTGCGGGTCGACCGCTACGCCGAGCCGCCGTGGGCCACCGACGCCGCGCACCGCGCGCGGGTCTTCCCGGTGATCGACGCCGCCTTCGCCCAGCGGCGCAAGACCCTGCGCGCCGCGCTGGCGGGCTGGGCCGGCTCCGCCCCCGAAGCCGAGCGCCGGTTGCGCGCGGCGGGGATCGATCCCGCCGCGCGCGGGGAGACGCTGGACACCGCCGCCTACGTCCGGCTGGCGGAACAGGGCTGAATCGGCCGTCCGCCGCGGTCCGGTGACCGTGGCGGATGCTCAGCCGTGGCCGTGCTCGCCGGAATCAGAGCTGGAATCAGAGCCGGTGCCGTGATCGTGGCCGTGCCCGTCACCGGACGACTCCTGCTCCACCACCGCGGCGGTGAACTCCGCGGTGTGCACCCGGCCCCCGTGCTTGAAGTCCAGGTACAACCGGTAGTCGCCGGTACTCGGCGCCTCCGCGTGGAAGGACACCTCGGGACCCGGTGGCGTGCGCCCGACCTCGCCCTCCGGATGGACGTGCAGGTAGGCCAGGTCCGCGGCGCGCAGCGCGACCAGGTGGGCATAGGCGCCGAGGTACGGCTCCAGATCGGTGACCGGGACCCCGTCGCGCCGGACCGCGAAGCGCAGCTCACTGCCCGCGGTGCTCAGCTCACCGGTCAGCGTGACCTCGTACCCGTCCACCCGAGCGACCGCGGCGGGCGGCGGCAGCGGCTGGAGCGCGACCGCCCCCGGAACCTCGACCGCGCGGCTGAGCACCAGCTCCTCCGCCCCCTCGGGGGAGAAGTCCGCGAAGACCCGGTAGCTGCCCGGCTCCGCCCAGCTCCAGTCGATGGACCACAGCCCGGCCGCGTCCATCGCCGGGTGCACGTGCCGGTACCCGGTGCCGTCGCTGCGCACCACGATCAGGTGCAGCTTCTCGTCGTGCCTGGTCGCGAAGCGGGTGACGGCGGTGCCGTCGGGGCCGGTGATGCGGAAGCGGAGCGTGCCGGAGGTGTCCGGCGCACCGGGCGCCTCGATCGGGGTGAGTGTGTACCCGCCCGCACTGTCCGCGAGACCGGCCGGGGTGGGCTCGTCCGGCGCCGAATCCGGCGCCGCCAGCCTGCCGATCCCGAGCGCCGCCGCGAAGACCACGACCAGCGCGACCCCGAAGCCGACGAGCTTCAGCCGGTCGGACATCAGCGCGCGACCTCGTACCCGGCCTCGTCGACGGCGGCGAGCACGGCATCGTCGCTCAGCGCGGCGGAGCTCTCCACCCGCACCGCGCCGGACTCCAGGTCGACCTCGACGCCGGTGACGCCGTCGATCTTGCCGATCTCGGACTTCACCGAGGCCGCGCAGTGGCCGCAGGTCATCCCGGTGACGGTGTAGGTGGTGCTCGACATCTCGGCTCCTGTGCTCGTCGGTCTCCCGGCCATACGGCCGGGGGGTATCTCGAAATCCGACCATACCCCCGCCCGGTATAGACCGCAATGCGCGCGGGCCGGGCGTGCGGCCGTGGCACCGGTTAGGCTCGGCTACCGTGCTGTCAGTTGTGCCGAGCCCCCTCACCGTGCGCGCGCCGTCCAAGGTGAACCTGCACCTCGGCATCGGCGATCTGCGCCCGGACGGCTACCACGATCTCACCACCGTCTTCCAGGCGCTCTCGCTCACCGACGACGTCCGGATCACCCCGGCGAACTCGCTCACCGTCAAGGTCACCGGGGAGGGCGCCGCCGACGTCCCGACCGACCGCGGCAACCTGGTCTGGAAGGCCGCGGTCCGGCTCGCGCACCTGGCCGGGCGGGCGCCGCTGGTGGAGATCGCCATCGGCAAGGGCATCCCGGTGGCCGGCGGCATGGCGGGCGGCAGCGCCGACGCGGCGGCCGCGCTGGTCGGGCTGGACGCGCTCTGGGAGCTCGGGCTCGGCCGCGACGAACTCGCGGGCATCGGCGCCGAGCTCGGCAGCGACGTGCCGTTCGCGCTGCACGGCGGCACCGCGCTCGGCACCGGCCGCGGCGAGCGGCTGCTCCCGGTGCTGGCCAGGAACGCCTTTCACTGGGTGCTCGCGCTGGCGAAGGGCGGGCTCTCGACGCCAGCGGTCTTCGCCGAGCTGGACCGGCTGCGCGCGCAGGGCGAGCCGCCCCGGCTCGGCGAGCCGCAGCGGCTCATCCAGGCGCTCGCCGGCGGGGACGCCGCCGCGCTCGCCCCGCTGCTCGGCAACGACATGCAGGCCGCGGCGCTCTCGCTGAAGCCGGAGCTGCGCCGCACGCTGCGCGCCGGGGTCACCGCGGGGGCGCTGGCGGGCATCGTCTCCGGCTCGGGCCCGACCTGCGCCTTCCTCTGCGAGAGCGCGGAGGCCGCGGTCGCCGTCGCCGCCGAACTCGCCGGCGCGGGCGTCTGCCGCAGCGTTCGCACCGCGACCGGCCCGGTCCCCGGTGCCCGCATCGTGCCGAACGACCACGCCGAGCAGCACTGACCTGCGCCGACAGAACGATCCGAAGCTGCGGCGGTAGCACAGGTCGGCTGCCGAGCCGTTCGCCGGCTCGAACGTGACCGTCGGCGCACCGGCCACTTCGCGTTCCGGAGCCGCCGACGGCCCGCGACAACCCCGCGCCCACCGGCGCCGAGCGGCCGCTCGGTAGCCTGGAGCGTCGGTCTCCCGCATTCCCCGGAAGGATCCATGTCCAACCTGATCAACCTGGAGCAGGTCTCGAAGAGCTTCGGGATCGCCCCGCTGCTCGACGGCGTCTCGCTCGGTGTGCACGCCGGGGAGCGGATCGGCGTCGTCGGCCTGAACGGCGGCGGCAAGACCACCCTGCTCGAGGTGCTGACCGGGTTGGAGCCGCCGGACGCGGGCCGGGTGAGCAGGCTGGGCGGACTGCGGATCGCGGTGGTCACCCAGCGCGGCGTGCTGCCCCCCGGCGCCACGGTCGGGGCGGTGGTGCTCGCCGGGCTCGCCGACGAGGCGGGCTTCGCGCACGCGGGCGAGCTGGCCGAGCACGAGTACGCCGCCAACCCGCGGATCCGCGGCGTGCTTGAGGGCATCGGCATCGCCGGGCTCGGCCTGGAGACCCTGATCGACTCGCTCTCCGGCGGCGAGCGCCGCCGGGTGGCGCTGGCCGCCGCGCTGGTGCGCGAGCTCGACCTGCTGGTCCTGGACGAGCCGACCAACCACCTCGACGTCGAGGGCGTGCAGTGGCTGGCCGAGCACCTGCTGTCCCGGCGCAGCGCGCTCGTCGTCGTCACCCACGATCGCTGGTTCCTCGACACCGTCGCCACCCGCACCTGGGAGGTCGTCGGCGGCAAGGTGGAGAGCTACGAGGGCGGCTACGGCGACTGGATCTTCGCCCGCGCGGAGCGCGCGCGGCAGGCCGACTCCAGCGAATCCCGCCGCCGCAACCTGGCCCGCAAGGAACTCGCCTGGCTGCGCCGCGGCCCGCAGGCCCGCACCTCGAAGCCGCGCTACCGGGTGGAGGCCGCGGAGGCGCTGATCGCGGATGTGCCGGAGCCGAGGGACAGCGTCTCGCTGGCGAGCTTCGCGCGCAAGCGGCTCGGCCGGGTGGTGGTCGAGCTGGAGGATGCCGCGCTGGCCACCCCGGACGGCCGCGAGCTGCTCCGCGACCTCACCTGGCGGCTCGCCCCCGGCGAGCGGGTCGGGCTGGTCGGGGTGAACGGCAGCGGCAAGACCACGCTGCTGCGCGCGCTCGCGGGCGACGCCGAGCTGGTCGCGGGCAAGCGGATCCAGGGCCAGACGGTCCGGATCGGCTGGCTGCGCCAGGAGCTCGACGACCTGCCGGTCGAGCTGCGGGTGCTGGAGGCGGTGCAGCAGGTGGCGCAGCGAATCGAGCTGGGCGACGGCTACGAGCTCTCCGCCGGGCAGCTCGCCGAGCGGCTCGGCTTCAGCCCGGCCAGGCAGCGCACCCCGGTGCGCGACCTCTCCGGCGGCGAGCGGCGCAGGCTGCAGCTCACCCGGATCCTGATGGCCGAGCCGAACGTGCTGCTGCTCGACGAGCCGACCAACGACCTCGACATCGACACCCTGCAGCAGCTGGAGGACCTGCTCGACAACTGGGCGGGCACGCTGGTGGTGATCAGCCACGACCGCTACCTGATCGAGCGGATCTGCGACTCCACCTGGGCGCTCTTCGGCGACGGCGGGCTCACCAACCTGCCCGGCGGCATCGAGGAGTACCTGCGCAGGCGCGCCGCGCTCGGCGCCGCCCCCGCCCTCCGCGCGGCCGCCGCCACCGCGACCGACGAGCCGAGGTCCACCGTCGACCCGGCCACCTACCGGGCCGCGCGCAAGGAGCTGTCCAAGCTGGAGCGGTCCCTGGACAAGCTCACCGAGCGGGAGCGGACGCTGCACGGCGCGCTGCTCGACGCCGCCACCGAGCCCGCCCGGCTGGCCGACCTGAACGCCGAGCTGCTCCGGGTGACCGCCGAGAAGGAGACCACCGAGGAGCGCTGGATGGAGCTGGCCGAGGAGTTCTAGCCGGACGGCAGCGCCCGCGGCGGCATGCCGACCGGCCGAGCCGTCAGCTCGACTCCGCGGTGCGCCCGTCGACGACCACCGGCAGGCAGGTGCGCACGAAGTCGGCGCCGAAGCCGCTGAGCAGCACGCTGCGGTACTGCAGCTTGGCCCCGCGCCCGGAGCGCTTGAGCAGGTCCCGCACCACGGCCTTGGCCTCGATGATCTGGTACCGGTTCGGGTTGCCGACCGGCTCCCGGTCGAACTCGATCAGCCCGAGTCTGCGCAGGTTGGTCTGGTACTGCTGGATCCGGTTCGGGAAGCGGAGGCCGGCGTGCTCGCCGAGCACGGTGATCCCGGTGATCTTGCGGTCCGAGCCGAGCGTGCGCGGGCGGCCGAGCCGGATGTCGATGGCGGGCTGCGGACCGTCCAGGTGCAGGAAGCGCAGGACGCGGGCCTCGTCGGGGGTGAGCTCGGCCAGGATGCGCGCGAAGGCCGGGTGCAGCTCGGCGCTCTCGGCGCTGGTGCTCGCGGAGAGCCGGAGCAGCGCGGCGCCCTGCTCGCGCAGCGTCGGCACCCCGCCCGCGCCGCCCGCGTGCTCGGCATCGACCCCGAGCGCCCGGCGCAGCCGCCCGCGTACCTCGGACTCGGCCTCGGCCAGCACCTCGCGCGGCGGTGTCCCGGCCATGCTGCCGCGGACAACGGTCGAGGTGACGCCGAGCGCGGTGTCGACGGTCCAGGAGGTCACCTCGGAGGCGGCGGTCCAGGCCACCTTCGCCACCCCGGTGGCGGCGCGAACGGTCTCCCGCGGCGTCACCGGCACGATGCGCCGCGCCTGCCCGCGCACCGCGATCTCGCGGCGCGGCGCGGCGCCGAGCACCTCCGGTTCGGCGTCGTTCCGGGCGGGAACTCCGCCGGTCTCGGGCGCCTCGCCGCCCGGATCGCTCACAGCCATGTGGTTGCCACTTCCGTTCCGAAGACCAGAATATGAGCGTATCCGGCAATCAGCCCGAGCACGCCGCCATGGACGAAAAGCAGCCATTCGTCCTGTTTGATCGCGGCGCGCAGCATGTCGACGAAGTCGGGTGGCGAGAGCGCCGACATCTGCTTGGCGATGTACTCGTTGACCTGCTTGCCCTGCTGCTGGTTGAAGTCCGGGTCGGCGAAGGCGATCGGCGCGATCGCCATCGCCTCGCTGGTGAAGGTGTTCTGCAGGGTGTCGTAGTCGCGGCTGCCGAGCATGAACTTGACCGCGGGCCTGGCCGGGCCGAGCGCGCGGTCGGCGGCGGGGCGCAGCGTGTCCTCCAGCATCTGCATGGTGCGGTCCGAGCGCGGGCCGTTCAGCAGCTCGTCGCCGATATTGGCGAGCGTGATCACCTGGGTGGAGACCAGCTCGGCGTAGCCGTCAGTGATCTCGTTCTGCCGCTTGATCAGCAGCCCCTGCCGCCACGGGCACCACCACCTCGGGTAGGCGGGGGCGAAGATCATGTTCAGCCCGACCCAGTTCACCACCCAGCCGATCACGATGCCGCCGATCGGCAGCACCGCCAGGCTGGACCAGCCGGTCAGGTGCAGGATCCCGACGAGCACCACGCCCATCGGGGCGCCGAAATAGAAGCCGAAATTCTGCATGAAGCGCAGTTCCTTGGCGCCGAGCACCTGGAAGAGCTGGTTCAGCAGTTGCGGTCGGGCCTGGAAATAGCGGATGACCATCTGCTTCACATCGAGCAGCTGATCGATGTTCTCGCCCAATTCCAGGGTGAGCTCGTGCAGAATATCCGGCAGCTGCTGCTTGACCCGCTCGTGCACCTTCTCGCGCACCTGTGCGGGCAGGTTGAACCAGAGCTGGGGATGCTCGCGCCGCAGAATTTCCTCGACGATGTCGCGGATCTGCGCGTCGGCCACCCGGGTGAGATGTTCGGCCAGCTTTTCCGGGTCCAGCTCGCGATAGAAGTCGGAGACGCTGCCCAGTTTGGAGAGCCCCTTGTCCACCGCGATACTCGCCATCTTGTCCGCGCGCGAGGGGACGATGCCCTGCCAGCCGAGCCTGCCGTCGTAGCTCAGCAGCGGCAGGATCTGAATTCGCTTGGGCAGGTAGGGAAACACAGCCTTGAGGCCGGGCACCCGGAAGCCGTGGAATGCAATCGGCCGGAACAGCATGAGGATGCCGGTCCAGTTGGTGATATAGCCGATGACGCCGGTGAAAAGCGGGATGGTCAACAACTCGAGGAGAATGGTCGGATGGACCCCGAAAGCACTCTCCAACACGACTTCCTCCTGCCGACACACCAGTGACCGCCGCCGCACCGGCACCTCAAACTAGCACCAGCGGGGCGGTGGAACCGCACGGTGAGCCCCGAATGCGCGGGTCCGGCATACCGGCCGCGGGTGCCGGGCAATAATCTGGGGACGGTTTCCATGCGGTCGAGAAGTTCGGAGCAGGACGTGGCAAACGACAGAACCGGGCGGACCGCCACGGGGCAGTCCGCCCAGGGGCAGAATCTGGCCAGACCCGGTAGCCGCGAGGTGGAGCGCAGCGCGGACGTCGAGCAGCGGCAGATCAGCAACGAGGCGCGGCTGATCCGCGGCGTCTTCCGGGCCGCGGGGGTGGCGGCGGGCTCGGTGGTGCGCGGCGGGCAGTGGGCCGTCGGCACCGGCTACGAGGTGACCCGCGAGATCGCGCAGGCGGCGCTGGACGGCGAGTCCTCCGCCGATATCGCCGAGCGCACCAGCAACGCGCTGCGCTCCATCGCGCGCAGCGCGCTCGGCGTCACCGAGGGGTCGGTGCGCGAGATCGTCAGCTATGTGCCGACGCCGAACGGCAGCGGCGGGAGCAGCCAGCAGCAGCAGGCGCTGGTGATCGGGCAGAACCTGCGCTCGGCCAGCTCCCAGGAGCTGCGCCGCCGCGGCGACGCGCTGCTGGCCCGCTCGGCCGATGTCTACTTCACCGAGGACGTGCACCCGGCCTACGACCGGATCCTCGACGAGCTCGCCCCCGACGAGGCCCGCATCCTGCGCTTCATGGCGCTGAACGGCGCGCAGCCCGCAGTCGACGTGCGCACCAACCGCCCGCTCGGCATCGGCTCCGAGCTGGTCAGGGGTGACCTCACCTCGGTGCCGGAGCAGGCGGGCGTGCGCTATCCGGACCGGTCCCGCGCGTACCTGATCAACCTGAACCGGCTCGGCCTCACCCAGACCTCGGACGACCCGGTGGTGCTGAGCCGCTACATGGTGCTCGAGGTGCAGCCGTCGGTGGAGGCCGCGCTGAAGAAGGCGGGGCGGGCGCCGAAGATCGTGCGCAAGAGTCTCCGCCTCACCGAGTTCGGCGAGGACTTCTGCCGCACCTGTTTCACGATCGCGACCTGACCGCCGCGGTGCGTCGCCCGCTGCGGTGATAGCGATCTGATACAAATCTTCGCGATTCGGTCGAGCGTGCCCGAGCGGATGGGATCGTGGAGTCATGGACGAGGAGCGCAGCGAAACGGCCGGTGGCGCGGCCGAGCCACGCGGGGCAGCCGCCCCGGGTGGTGCCCGCTCGCGCCCGGCCGCGGTGTCCGAGCGGCCGCCCGACGCCGACGGGGCACCGCCGGATGCGCGGATCTCGATGGGCGAGCGGCAGGCGGGCCAGGCCGCGGGCGGCCGGATCGGCGCGGATTCCGACCTCTCGCTGGTCGGGCTCGGCGGGCCGGCCGGACCCCCGCGGGCCGACGGCGCCGCTGGGCACCGCGCGACCGACGACATCGCCGCGATCGAGCGGCTCAAGTTCCGCTACCTGCGCACCATGGACACCAAGGACTGGGACGAGTTCGCCGACACCATGATCCCGGAGGCCACCGCCACCTACAGCGAGTACCTGCAGTTCGAATCCCGCGAGGCGTTCCTGGCCTTTCTGCGCAACACGCTCGGCCCGCACGTCATCACCGAGCACCGCTGCGACCACCCGGAGATCGACGTGGACGGCGCCACCGCCACCGGCACCTGGTACCTCGCCGACACCGTGCTGATCCCCGCGCACAACATGCTGCTGCGCGGCGCCGCCTTCTACACCGACCGCTACGTGCGCTGCGACGACGGCCGCTGGCGCATCGCGCACACCGGCTACGAGCGCACCTACGAGGTGGTGCTCTCGCTCAGCGACCTGCCCAGCCTGCGGCTGACCTCCAGCCGCTGGGGGCTGCTCGCCAACGAGGACGGCATCGCTCCGCTGCAGCGCGACCCCGGCGGCACCGCCTGATCAGTCGGCAGCCGCGACGAGCGGCTCGAGCGTGAGCCCCCTGTGCTCCTTCTCGATGTACTGCAGCCGCCACTTGTCGCTGAAGAGCGCGAGGATAGCGCCGTCGCTGCGGGTGAAGACCTCGACCCCGCGCTGCCGATCCAGCTCCGCCGCGGAGGCGGCGTCGGTGCGCCGCGCGATCGAGTAGCCGAGGAAGTCGAGCTTGGTCTCCACGTTGAACTCGCCGAGCATCCGGGCGGTGACCACCTCGAACTGCATCGGGCCTACCGCGGCGAGCACCGGCGAGGCGTCACCGCGGGCGTCGTTGCGCAGCACCTGCACCACGCCCTCGGAATCGAGCTGGTCCATGGCCTTGCGGAACTGCTTGTACTTGCCCGCGCTCTCCGCGCGCAGCACCGCGAAGTGCTCCGGCGCGAACGACGGGATCGGCGGGAACTCCACCTTCCGGTCGACGAAGAGCGTGTGCCCCGGCGCCAGCGCGGTGGCGTTCACCAGGCCGACCACATCACCCGGGTAGGCGGTGTCGACGGTGGTGCGCTCCCGGCCGAAGACGGTGAGCGCGTACTTGGTGGCGAACGGCCGCCCGGTCTGCGCGTGCGTCACGACCATGCCGCGCTCGAACTCGCCGGAGACGATGCGCATGAAGGCGAGCCGGTCGCGGTGCGCGGTGTCCATCCCGGCCTGCACCTTGAAGATCACCGCGCTGAACGGGTCGGTGGTCTCGCGCGGCGTGCCCGCGACATCGGTCCGTGCGCGCGGGGGCGGGGCCAGCTCGATCAGCGTCTCCAGCAGCTGCCGGACGCCGAAGTTCAGCATCGCGGAGGCGTAGATCACCGGCGAGGTGTGCCCGGCGAGGAAGAGCTCCTGGTCGTGGTCCTGCCCGGTGGCGGAGAGCAGCTCGCTCTCCTCGGCGGCGGTGCTCCACGCCTCGCCCTCGCGCTCGGCCGCGCTTGCCGGGGCGACCGACTCCTCCGGCGCGATGGTGGCGCCGCCCGCGGTGCGGGTGAAGTGGATGTACTCGGCGGCGGCGCCGTCGGGGCCGCGGCGCAGCAGCCCGCGGAAATCGCCCGCGATGCCGACCGGGAGGAAGAGCGGGGTCGGGGTGAGCCCGATCCGCTCCTCGATCTCGTCCAGCAGCTCCAGCGGGGCGCGGCCCGGGCGGTCCCACTTGTTGATGACGGTGATCACCGGGATGCCGCGGTGCCTGCAGACCTGGAAGAGCTTGAGCGTCTGCGGCTCCAGCCCCTTGGCGGCGTCGATCAGCATGACCGCCGCGTCCACCGCGGTGAGCACGCGGTAGGTGTCCTCGGAGAAGTCGGAGTGGCCCGGTGTGTCGACCAGGTTGATCACGTTGTCGATGTCGGAGCCCGCGGTGCGGTAGTTGAACTGCAGCGCGGTGGAGCTGACCGAGATGCCGCGGGCCTTCTCCATCTCCATCCAGTCCGAGACGGTCGACTTGCGCCCGGCCTTGCCGTGGATCGCGCCCGCCTCGGAGATCACCCGCGCGTGCAGCGCCAGCGCCTCCGTCAGGGTCGACTTGCCCGCGTCCGGGTGCGAGATCACCGCGAAGGTGCGTCTGCGCGCGACCTCCGCTGGCAGCCCGCGCGGGACGGAGACGACGGCGCCGTCGGGGGAGGCGGTCACGAGATTCGACCTTTCGGAAGATGGCCATTCGGCAGGGCACAGTCAACCTGTCCAGCCTACGCGATTCGCGCGTGACCTCCCGATTCCAACGGTGCTGCGCAGCTGGGGTATGGTGGTCGGGTTGTCTCGGCGAGGGTGACCGCCCAGCGTGCACCGTGATCGACGCGGCTCGGCCTTCCGGCCGTCCGGTCGTTTCCATTCGCCCGACGAGCAGACCATCGCGCAGCACGTCCAGCGCGTAGCCCGTGTCCAGCCCGGAAGAGCCGTAGGAGTATTTCAGTCATGTCCGACGTCAACGTCCTCGAGGCCGTCGTACGCACCGAGTTCGGTAAAGGTGCCGCCCGTCGCACCCGCCGCGCGGGCAATGTCCCCGCCGTGCTGTACGGCCACCAGTCGGATCCCCAGCATCTGGCCGTGAACGCCCAGGAATTCGCCGCGATCCTGCGGCAGCACGGCACCAACGCCGTGCTGAGCCTGGTGATCGACGGCACGCCGCAGCTCGCGCTGACCAAGTCCGTTGTCGTGCACCCGATCCGCCGCTACATCGAGCATGCCGACCTGCTCATCGTGAAGCGTGGCGAGAAGGTCACCGCCGACGTGAACATCGTCGTCACCGGTGAAGCCGCGGCGGGCACCCTGGTCACCCAGGACGCCACCACCGTCGCCATCGAGTCCGACGCGATGAACATTCCCGAGTCCATCGAGGTCTCGGTCGAGGGCGCCGAAGAGGGCACCCAGATCAACGCTTCCGACCTGTCGCTGCCCAAGGGCGTCGAGCTGGCCGTCGATCCGGAGACCCTGATCGTCAACGTCATCACCGCGCCGGTGGCCCAGGACCTGGAGGCGGAGACCGACGCCGGTGAGTCCGCCGAGGCCGCCCAGGGCGACGAGGCCGCCGAGGCCGCCGCCGAGAGCGCCGAGTAACACCGGGTCGTGTCCGAACCCGCCGCCGGGCCTGCGCTCGTCGCCGGCCTCGGCAACCCCGGGCCCGAGTACGAGCGGACCCGGCACAATGTGGGATTCCTGGTCGCCGACGTGCTCGCCGAGCGCGTCGGCGGCCGGTTCGCTGTGCACAAGAAATCCGGCGCCGATCTGCTGCAGGCCCGGCTGGACGGGCGGCAGGTGCTGGTCGCCAAGCCGCGCTCGTTCATGAACGTCTCCGGGCGGCCGGTCGCCGCGCTCGCCCGCTTCTTCTCGGTGCCGCCGACCGAGGTCGTCGTGGTGCACGACGAGCTGGATCTGCCGTTCGGCGCGATCCGGATCAAGCGCGGCGGCGGCGAGGGCGGCCACAACGGCCTGCGCAGCGTCTCCTCCGCGCTCACCACCAAGGAGTACCTCCGGGTTCGGATCGGCATCGGCCGCCCGCCCGGCAGGCAGGACCCGGCCGACTTCGTGCTCAAGCCCTTCGCCGCGCCGGAGCGCAAGGAGGTTCCGGTCATCGTCGAGCAGGCCGCCGACGCCGTCGAGCTGCTGCTCCGGGTCGGCCTCGAAGCCGCGCAGAACCAGCTGCACTGAGGGGTCATGGCTTCGAACGCACAGCGCGCCGCCGCACACCGCATCGCGCCCTTCGTCCTCGGCCCGGTCGGCGGCACCCGCCGGGCGGAAGCGGTCCGATTGGACGGCACCCGAATCCTGCTCACCGGCGCCTCCTCCGGGATCGGCCGGGCCGCCGCGCTGCGCACCGCCGCCCGCGGCGCCGAGCTGCTGCTCGTCGCCCGCCGCGCCGACGAGCTGGAGCGGCTGACCGCGGAGATCACCGCCGACGGCGGCAAGGCCGAGTACCGCGCCTGCGACCTGGCCGACCAGGCCCAGGTCGCCGAGCTGGTCGAGAGCCTGGAGGGCCCGGTCGACGTGCTGATCAACAATGCCGCGCGCTCGATCCGCCGCCCGCTCACCGAATCCTTCGACCGGCTGCACGACTTCCAGCGCACCATGGCGGTCAACTACTTCGGCGCGGTGCAGCTCACCCTCGGCGTCGTCCCCGGCATGCTGGCCCGCGGCGGCGGGCACGTGCTCGACGTCTGCACCTGGACCGTCGCCGCCGACAGCTCCCCGCGCTTCGCCGCCTACCACGCCTCCAAGGCCGCGCTGGCCGGCTTCAACCGCAGCGCCGGAGCCGAATTGGCCGCCGCCGGAATCGCCTTCATCACCATCGGCTACCCGCTCGTGCACACCGCCATGAGCTCGCCGACCGAGCGGTACCGCCGCCTCCCCGGGCTCACCCCGGAGCAGGCCGCCGACTGGATCCTCACCGCCCTCCACACACGCCCGGTCCGCATGGTCCCGCGCTACGCCGCCCTGCTCCGGGCCGTCAACCAGTTCTCCCCCCGCACCGTCGACCGCCTGCTCGCCGGCCGCGCCTGAGGCTCAGTCCAGGTGTGCCGCGGTGGCGGCGCGGCGCAGCTTTCCGGATGAGGTCTTGGGGAGGGCGCCGGGGCCGAGCACGGTGACCGAGCGGGGCCGCACGCCGACCTCGGAGAAGACGGCGTGCACCACCTCGCGCTCGATCCGCTTGACCTGCTCCTGGTCCTCGTGGTCGTTGCTCTCCACGACGACAGCGAAGCTCTCCCGCTTCTGCCCGGCGTCCAGCCGGACGGCGACGGCGTTGCCGGGGCGCACCCCGTGGACCCGGCCGGCGGCGCGCTCGATGTCGGTGGGGTAGATGTTGCGGCCGCCCATGATGATGACGTCCTTGATCCGCCCGCAGACCACGATCAGCCCGCGCTCGGTGAAGTAGCCGATGTCGCCGGTGTCGAGCCAGCCGTCGGCGTCCTGCGCGGGGCGGAAGCCGTCGACCGTGACGTAGCCCGCGGTCACGGCGGGGCCGCGCAGCTCGATGACGCCGACCGAGCGGGTCGGCAGCGGCTGCCGGTCGGCGTCGACGACCCGCCCCTCCAGCTGGTCGACCAGGTAGCCGAGGGTGGGCAGCGCGCGCACCGGGCCGTGGTGGCCGCGCTGGTCGCGGATCGGGACCGCCTTGCCGATGGCCTCCAGCAGGTCGGCGTCGACCACGTCGACCACCTGGCCGAGCCCGGGGTCGGGGATGGAGACGGCGAGCGTGGTCTCGGCCATGCCGTAGACCGGGGTGAGCGCGGCCGGGTCGAGGCCGAAGCGCTTGCCCGCGACGGCGAGCGCGTCCATGGTGTCCGGGTCGACCGGCTCGGCGCCGTTCCACATGTAGCGCACGCTGCTCAGGTCGTAGGCGCCGTCCTCGGCGCGGGAGAGCCGCCTGGCCAGCAGCGAGTAGGCGAAGTTGGGGGCGGCGGTCACGGTGCCGCGGTACCTGTCGATCAGCTCGGCCCAGAGCAGCGGCTTGGCCAGGAAGTCGAGCGGGGTCACGCAGACCACCTCGGCGCCGAGCTGCATGGGCACGCTGAGGAAGCCGACCATGCCCATGTCGTGGAAGAGCGGCAGCCAGCTCACCATGACGTCCTGGTCGAGCTGGAACTTGACCCGGTCGAACATGGCGTAGGCGTTGACGAAGAAATTGCCGTGCGTGATCCGCACCGCCTTCGGCGAGCCGGTGGAGCCGGAGGTCAGCTGCTGCAGCGCGATGTCGTCCTCGCCGGTGGGCAGCGGGTCGGTGTCGGGGCCGTCGTGCAGCCGGTCGATCCGCACCACCGCGATGCCGCGCTCGAGCAGCAGCGGCTCGGCCGCCTCGAAGGGCGCGCCGAGCACGACCGCCTTCGCCTCGATCATGCGCAGCACGGTCTCGGTGTCCTGCGCCCAGACGGCCAGGTCGGTGCGCGGCGTCGGCTGGTGCAGCATGGTGATGGAGGCGCCGCGCATCCAGACCGCCTGGCAGGCGGGCGCGATGTCGACCGGCATCCCGGCCAGCACCCCGACCGCGTCGCCGTGCCCGATCCCGGCCGCGGCGAGCCCGCCCGCCATCCGCCGCGCCTGCCCGTGGATCTCCCCCCACGTCTGCCTGCGCGGCTCGTTCGGCTCGCCGGTGACCAGGCCGCGCGGACTGGCCGCGCCGGTCGTGTACATCTCCTCGGTGAACCTGCTCACGTTCCACTCCCTCGCCTCGGCCCTGCCCTGCTATCCCGCCGGAGCGGGCGGACGTTAACTCCCCGTGGTGATTCGCCCGGAGGTAGCGAGCGGACGAGTCAGCGCCGCGGTGGCAGCGGTACCCGCTGTAGATCGTGCGCAACCACGAGTTCCCCGTGGAAGTGCCGCCCCGCCTCCCTCCGATGTTCGTCCAGGGTGCGGTAGCGCTGCGAGAAATGGGTCAGAACCAGCGTCCGAACCCCGGATTCGGCGGCGACCCGGCCCGCCTGGGCCGCGGTGAGGTGCCCGTACTCGGCGGCCAGGTGCGCGTCGGAATCCAGGAAGGTGGCCTCGATGACCAGCATGTCCACCCCCGCCGCCAGCTCGAACACGCCGGGGCAGAGCCGGGTGTCCATCACGAAGGCGAAGCTCTGCCCGCGCCGCACCTCGCTCACCTCGGCCAGCGTGACCTCCCGGTCGCCGACCAGGAGCGCGCCGGTGCGCTGGAGTTCGCCGACCGCGGGCCCGCGCACCCCGAGCGCGGCCAGCCGCTCCGGCAGCAGTCTGCGCCCGTCCGGCTCGGTCAGCCGGTAGCCGAACGCCTCCACCGGGTGCGAGAGCGCCGCCGTGGTCAGGGTGAACGGCGCCCCCGGCGCGGCGAGCGGGCCTGCCGCCGCGATCGGGTGCTCGGTGAGCTCGACGGTCCGGCGGAAGGCGCTGGCGTCGCAGAGGTTGCGGAACCAGTGCGCGCCGGAGGCCGGGTAGTAGGCGTGTACCGGGTGCGCCACCGAGTCCAGGCTGATCCGCTGCACGATGCCGGGCAGCCCGAGGCAGTGGTCGCCGTGGAAGTGGGTGAGCGCGATCCGGGTGATCGCCGAGGCCGCGACCCCGGCGTGCGTGAGCTGGCGCTGGGTGCCGTCGCCCGGGTCGAAGAGCAGCCCCTCGCCGTCCCAGCGCAGCAGGTAGCCGTTGTGGTTGCGCTGCCTGGTCGGCACCTGGCTCGCGGTGCCGAGCACGACGAGTTCGCGGGCCGACATCTACAGCGCGGCCACGGCGGCGACGAACCGGTCCAGCTCGGCGTAGGAGACGAAGCAGTGCGGCGAGGCGCGCACCACCGCGTCCAGCCCGCGCTCGGTCATGTCCAGCAGCGTGGAACTCGCGCGGCTCACCGTCACGGTGATGTTCCGCTCGGCCAGCCGGTCCCGGATCGCCTCCGGCGCGATGCCGTCCTTGGTGAACGAGACGATGCCACCGCGTGCACCCGCCTTGCCGCCGAGATCACGCACCGTGACCCCGGCCAGCGCGCCCAGCGCGGTGCGCAGGTGCGAAGAGCGCTCCGCGACGGCCGCGTAGACGGCCTCGGGGCCGAGATCGAGCAGGTAGCGCACGGCCGCGCCGAGCCCGAGCCGGGCCGCGACATCGTGCTCCCAGAACTCGAAGCGCCGCGCGTCCGGGGCGAGCTCGTAGCTCTCCGGCCCGGTCCAGGTCGCGCTGTGCAGGTCGAGCCGCTGCGGCTCCATGGTGGCGGCCAGCTCCGGCCGGAGGTAGAGGAAGCCGGTGCCGCGCGGGCCGCGCAGCCACTTGCGGCCGGTGGCGGAGAGCGCGTCCACGTCGAGTTCGGTCACGTCGAGGGGGAGCTGCCCGGCGGCCTGGCAGGCGTCGAGCAGGACCAGCGCGCCGCTCGCGCGGGCCAGCCGGGCCGCCTCGGCGACCGGGTTCACCACCCCGCCGTTGGTCGGCACGTGCACCAGCGAGACCAGCTTGACCCGCTCGTCCAGCATCCCGGCCAGCGCCTCGAGGTCGAGCAGCCCCGACCCGTCGCTGGGGATTCGCTCCACACTCGCCCCCGCCGCCCGCGCGCGCTGCAGCGTGGCGATGGCATTGGCCGCGTAGTCGATGCCGCAGATCAGCACCCGATCGCCGGGGCCGAGCGGCACCGAGTAGAAGAAGTCGGTCCAGGCCCTGGTCGCCGAGTCGCTGAGGGCGATAGCCTCCGGCACCGTCCCGAGCAGCTCCGCGATCGAGCTCCTGACCCCGTCGAGTTCGTCGATCCGCTCATTCGCCGCGCGGTAGCCGCCGACCTCCGATTCGCGCCGCAGATGCGCGATCACGGTCTCGGTGACGACGCCGGGCGGCAGCGAGGAGCCCGCGCTGTCCAGGAATACGTGACCGGAGGCCGGGGCGGTGGGGTCGAGCCCGGAGCCGAGGCCCGGGGTGTCGGCGCGGAGCCTGGCGTCGTCCATGTCGCGACCCTATCGGTAGCGGCCGACGGAGTTTCGGCCCTTTTCTTGTCGGCGGACGCCGCTACCCTTGACGGTACGACGCGATCCGGTCCCCGTCCGCGAAAACTCGACCCGCTTGCCCCGAGCTCGAACGACAATCCGCCGACCGGGCTACCCGGCCCATCGCAGTGCCCCGCCGGATCGAACCCCCTTGCCCAGCAGCAGTACGGATACGAACGACGCACCACGGTGGAGGTTGGCATGTCGGTTACGCTCGAGCACCCGGAACCGCCCGGTCAGACGGTCGATCAGGAGGTCATGTCGTCCCGCGCCGCGGCGGAGGCGTACGTCGGCGGGGTCTGTTTCAAACTCGGTCCACCTGCGCTGATCGGCGTCGAACTGGAGTGGCTCACCGTCCAGGGTGGGTCTTCGGCGTACTCGACGGACGCCCCCCGCCCCGCCCTCGGCGATCTCGCGGCCGCACTCGGCCCACACGCCCCGCGCTCGCTCGCCCCCGGCTCGCCGGAGCTGGCCCTGCCCGGTGGCAGCCGGGTCACCGTCGAACCCGGTGGCCAGATCGAACTCTCCAGCTCCCCCTACCCCGATGCGCAGGCGCTCGCCGCCGCACTGCGCGCCGATGCCGCCGTGCTCCGCGACCTGCTCGCCACCCGTGGCATCCGCACCGTCTCGCTCGCCGCCGACGCCTCCCGTCCGCCGCGGCGGCTCCTCGAACTCCCGCGCTACCGGGCCATGGAACGGCACTTCGCCGGGATCGGCCCCTTCGGCAAGCTCATGATGTGCAATACCGCGGCGGGCCAGGTCAGCGTGGACGCCGGAGCCGATCCCGCCGAGGTCGCCGCGCGCTGGCACCTGCTGCACGTCGCCGGCCCCGCGCTGGTCGCCGCCTTCGCCTGCTCGCCGCGGTTGAAGGGCGCGCCGGGCGGGGTCTGGGCCTCGCAGCGCATGCGCACCTGGCTGCGGCTCGACCACAGCCGCAGCCGGCCGCCCGCCGAGCGGTGGGCCGACCCCATCGCCGGGTACGCGAGCTGGGCGCTGGATGTCCCGCTGCTCTGCGTCCGGCCCTGCGGCCAGGACCCGGCCGCCCCGAAGTGGACCGCCCCGCCCGGCGCCACCTTCGCCGACTGGCTCTCCGGCGCGCTGGACGACGAGATCGGCCGCCGCCCGGCCACCGCCGACCTCGACTACCACCTGACCACGCTCTTCCCGCCGGTGCGCGCCTCCGGCTACCTGGAGATCCGCTACCTGGACGCGCAGCCCGGCGATGCCTGGAGCACTCCGCTGCACGTCGTCGAGGCCCTGCTCAGCGCCCCCGCGGTGGTCGCGGAGGCCACCGCGCTCGCGGCGCCGACCGCTGGCCGCTGGCAGGAGGCCGCGCACGCCGGGCTCGCCGACCCCGAGCTACGGGCCGGCGCCGAGGCGCTGCTGCGGCTGGCCGCGGCGCACTCCAGGCAGGCGGCCGAGATCGAGTCCGCCGCCGAACGATGTCGCACCGGTCGCACCCCGCACGACGACGACCCGGAGGTGAACCCATGACCATCCAGTTCTCCGACAACGCGACGACCGATCGGCTGCGCGGCGAGATCGCCGAGGTGCTCACCAGGGCCCGCGCCCGCACCCTCGCGCTCACCGACTGCCTTGACGACGCCGAGCTGGCCGCGCAGCACTCCCGGCTGATGAGCCCGCTGGTGTGGGATCTCGCGCACATCGGCAACCAGGAGGAGCTCTGGCTGGTGCGCGACGTCGGCGGCCGCGCCGCCGTGCGCGGCGACATCGACGAGCTCTACGACGCCTTCAAGCACGCGCGGGCCGACCGCCCCGAGCTGCCGCTGCTCGACCCGGCCCAGGCCCGCGGCTACGTCGGCTCGGTGCGCGACGAGGTGCTCGACGTGCTCTCCAGTGCCCCGCTGCACGGGAATCCGCTGGCCCAGGGCGGCTTCGCCTTCGGAATGGTCGCCCAGCACGAGCAGCAGCACGACGAGACCATGCTCGCCACGCACCAGCTGCGCACCGGCCCCGCCGTGCTCGCCGCGCCGCCCCCGCCCGCCGCGCGGGTTCCGGTGCGCGGCGAGGTGATCGTGCCTGCCGGCGAGTTCGCCATGGGCACCTCCACCGACCCGTGGGCGCTGGACAACGAACGCCCCGCGCACCCGGTGCACGTCCCCGGCTTCGCCATCGACGCGGCGCCGGTCACCAACGGGGAGTACCTGGCCTTCCTCGCCGACGGCGGGTACGAGCGGCCGGAGCTGTGGTCCGAGCGGGGCTGGCGGCACCGGGCCGACGCGGGGCTGGTGGCGCCGCAGTTCTGGGAGCGCGACGGCTCCGGCACCTGGTGGCGCCGTGCCTTCGGCGCGCCGACCCCGCTGCGGCCGCACCAGCCCGTCGTGCACGTCTGCTGGTACGAGGCCGAGGCATACGCGAACTGGGCGGGCAAGCGGCTGCCCACCGAGGCGGAGTGGGAGAAGGCCGCGCGCTTCGACCCGGAGACCGGGGCGACCCGCCGCTACCCGTGGGGCGATGCCGACCCCGGCGTGGCGCAGGCCAACCTGGGCCAGCGGCACCTGGAGCCTGCCGACGTCGGCGCCTACCCGGTCGGCGCCTCGCCCGCCGGGGTGCACCAGCTCATCGGTGACGTCTGGGAGTGGACCTCGTCCGGGTTCGAGCCGTACCCGGGGTTCCGCGCCTTCCCCTACGCCGAGTACTCCGACGTCTTCTTCGGCGGCGACTACCGGATGCTGCGCGGCGGCTCGTTCGGCACCGACCCGGTCGCCTGCCGCGGCACCTTCCGGAACTGGGACCACCCCATCCGCAGGCAGATCTTCGCCGGCTTCCGGCTGGCGCGCGACCTGCGCGCGGGCCGGTGACCGGGGCCGGGCGGCCCGCGCACTCCGGGGGGCGGCGCTGATGTGCCGCCACCTGGGATACGTGGGCCCCGCCGTGCCCGTCGGCACTGTGCTGACCAGGGGCCCGCACTCGCTGCGGACCCAGGCGTGGGCACCGAGGGACATGCGCGGCGGGGGGACGATCAACGCCGACGGGTTCGGCGTGGCCTGGTGGCGTGCGCCGGATTCCGTGCCTGCCGGGTCGGCGGAGCGGGGGGCCGACGCGCCCGATCCGTCCATGCCCGCTGTCCACCCGTCCACGCCCGGCGGGCCGGTTGCCGCGCCGGGACCGGCAGGTGCCGTCGCACCGGGGGAGACGCCCTCCGACCGGGAGCCCCGGCCGGAGCCGATCGTGACCCGCTACCGCAACCCCGCGCCGATCTGGACCGACCCCGCTGTGGACGAGGTGCTCCCGCAGCTCAGCTCCACCGCGGTGCTCGCCGCGGTGCGCTCGGCGACGGTCGGCACCCCGATCGAGCGCACCGCCTGCGCGCCGTTCACCGACGGCCGCTGGGCCTTCAGCCACAACGGCGTCGTCCCGGACTGGCGGCTCGCGCTCTCCGCCGCCCTCTCGGACCTGGACATCGCGGCCACCACCGCGGGCGCCACCCGCCGCTTCCAGACCATCGACCTGCTCGCCGCCGAGGCCCCCACCGACGCCGCCGCGCTCTGGGTGCTGCTGCGCGGCCTGCTCGGCGCCGTCGAACCCGGCGACGCCGACGGCCCGGCCGCGGCGCTGCGCGACCTGGCGGCGGCGGTGCTCGGGCACGCGCCGGATTCCCGGCTCACCCTGCTGCTCGGCAACGGTGAGCGGCTCTGGGCCACCACCGTCCACCACGGGATGTCCGCGCTGGTCACCGCCGATTCCGCGGTGCTCGCCTCGGAGCCCTACGACGACGACCCCGGCTGGCAACCCATCGCCGACCACATGCTGGTGACCGCCGCCCCCGGCGACCTCACCGTCCAGCCCCTGCTCGATGCCAAGGAAGGCGCCCCGCGATGACCGCACCGACGCTGGAGATCCACCTGTCCGACGCCGACCTCACCGCCGCGCTCCGCACCGACGCGACCACCGGCCTGACCTCCGCACCGAAGACCCTGCCCCCCAAGTGGTTCTACGACGCCCGCGGCAGCGAGCTCTTCGAGCGGATCACCGCGCTGCCCGAGTACTACCCGACCCGCACCGAGCGCGCCCTGCTGGAGCGCGTGGTCGACGAGATCGCCGCCGCCGCCGAGGCCGAGGTGCTCGTCGAACTCGGTGCGGGCTCCGCCGCCAAGACCCGGCTGCTGCTCACCGCCGCCCGCGCCGCCGGACCGCTGAAAACCTATGTGCCGCAGGACGTCTCCGCCGCCGCGCTCCGAGAGTCGACCAGGGAGATCGCCGCCGAGTTCCCCGACCTCGCGGTGCACGGCGTGGTCAGCGACTTCACCGACACGCTGCACAACCTGCCCGGCGGCGGCAGGCGCATGGTGGTCTTCCTCGGCGGCACCATCGGCAACCTGGTGCCCGCCGAGCGCGCCGAGTTCCTGGCGAGCATCCACGACGTGCTGGAGCCGGGGGAGCGGCTGCTGCTCGGCGCCGGCCTCGTCATCGACCCCGCGATCCTCGTCCCCGCCTACGACGATGCCGCCGGGGTCACCGCGGAGTTCAACCGCAATGTCCTGCACGTGCTGAACAACCGCCTCGCCGCCGACTTCGAGCCGGAGAAGTTCGCGCACGTCGCGCTCTGGGACGCCGAGCGGGAGTGGATCGAGATGCGGCTGGAGGCGGCCGAGGACATGACCGTCCGGGTCCGCGAACTCGACCTCGAGGTGCGGTTCGCCCGCGGCGAGCAGATGCGCACCGAGATCTCGGCCAAATTCCGCGTCGAGGGCCTGCGCGCCGAGCTGGACGCCGCCGGGTTCGACACCGAACACACCTGGACCGATCCGGAGAATCGGTTCGTGCTGGTGCTCGCCGGGCGGAGGTAGCTCAGTCGCCCGCGCCGCCGACGACGGCGGAGAGCCACTCGACCAGGGGGCGCACGTCCTCCCATGCGGTCCTGATCTCGTCGGCGGTGCGCGGCGTCTCCAGCCAGTCGGGGGCGCCGAACTGCCTGCCCGCGGTGATCGACTTGTGCCGGAGCAGGTCGATTCGCGGGTGGTCGGCGTCGAACCCCTTCGGCTTGGTCTTGAGCTTCTCGCCGCCGATGGTGAAGCCCGCGGCGGCGGTGGCGGCCAGGATCGTGCGCAGCTCGGTGCCGCGCACCTCGTCGTCGACGGTGCTCCGCAGCTGCGCCAGCTGCCCGGGCGAGCCGTGGTAGAAACCGCCGCCGACGAACAGCCCCGGCGCCCCGACCTGCACGTACCAGCCGACGCCCGGCGCGGTGTGCACCACCGCGCCCTGCGCCGTCTTGTACGGCGTCTTGTCCTTCGAGAACCGCACGTCCCGGTACGGCCGGAACAGTTTCGCCGGGCCGAACTCGGGCTCCAGCAGCGCGGTCAGCGCGAGCATCGGTTCGCGCACGGCGCTCTCGTACACGTCCCGGTGCGCCGTCCAGAACGATTTGGAATTGTCCGCTTCGAGATCCTCGTAGAAATCCAGGCCGGCCAGCGGGAAACCCGAGAAACCGCTCATACTCGCAAACTACGCCGCGCTCACGGCCAATTCACGCCGGGGATCACGTTGCGGCCGAACGCGAGCTGCACCGCGAGCCCGACAATCATCGCGCACCCCGCCGTGACCGCCGCCCATTTCCCGCGTTCCTCCCTGCGGGTATGGCCGGTGATTCCGAGCGCGATTCCCGCGGGGCCGAAAAGGATGGGGACCAGGAACAGTGCGGCGACGGCGCAGACGAAACTGAGGATGGCGAAAAGCTGGACCTCCGTCTTCTGCCGTTCCAGGGGTTTGCCGGGCAGGTAGTTCGGGTCGTTCTGCTGCCAGTCGGCGGGGATGCGGACGGTCGCGCCCGCGTCCGGGGTGAGCGCGCCGCGCGGGATGCGCACCGTCTCGCCCGCGCCCTGGTTCAGCCAGTTCCGCGGTGCGGGCTGGTCGTTCGCGCGCGGTGCCGGGGCACTCGGGCTGCCGAGCTTCCAGCCGTTCACCGGGGCCGGGGGAGGGGAAGGGGGGTGCGGGCGGAACGCGGTCCGGGGGTTCGGGGCGGGCGGGGTTATCGCCGGGAAGCCGGTCGGCGGTCCCGCCGGGACCGGGTTCGGACCGGGTGCCGGTGGGCCGATCGGCGGGGCGACCGATGCCGCCGGGGTACTCGGTCTGCCGGGCGCGGGTCGGTGAATCGCAGGCACGGGTTGGCCGCCTGCGGGTGCGGGTGGGGGGACCGCACGAGGTGGACGGGCCGTCGTATCGTGGCCGATCGGCCCGCCGAACACCGTGCTCGGGAGGAAGACGGTCGGCTCGGCAGCCGCAGGGGGGTGCGGCTTGTCCAGGGGGACGTCGTCAGCGACGGCGCCCTGGTCGACAGTCGGCGCTTCGGCCACTTCCACCGCGGAGAGTTCGACGGTGCCCACGGCTTCGGCCGATTCGGCCGGTGGCCCGGCCTCCGCCGCGTCACTCCCGGCTTCGCCGGAAACAGCCGCATCCTCCGATGTTTCCCCGCCCGCGTGCGGCGCCGCACCGTCGCCGGAATCGGCAACACCCGTACTCGGCACCGCACCTGCGGCGGTTCCCGCGGAATCCGCGTCCGGTGGCGCGGTGGGCTTCGCGAATCCTTCGCCAGAGGTTCGGCCATCGACGGTTATCGAGGGTTCGTCGTGGCCCGCCGCCTCGCCCGCAGCGAGCTCCTCCGGAGCCGGTTCGTCGGCAGCTTCCGAGACGTCCTCGACCGCCGCCTGATCATCGGCCGCCGTGCCAGCACGCGCACTCGGAACCGCCTCGGCCGATTCCGGGGCGTCCCGGACCAGGCCCGATGCTTCACCGCCCGTCGGCTGCGCGCCGCCTGCTTCCGGGGCTCGGTCGTCGGTCGGCTGCGCATCACCGGTCTCCGGGGCTCGCTCCTCGGTCGGCTGTGCGTCACCCGTCTCCGGGTCTTGGTCGTCGGTCGGTTTCGCGTCGCCCGTCTCCGGGGCTCGGTCGTCTAACGGCTGCGCGGCGTCCGCTCGCGGTACCTCGTCGTCGACGGACTCCGCGGGTCCATCGGCGGGAGCTTTGCCGCCCGCTGGTGCTGCGGTGGCGTCGTCCGGCGCCTCAACCGCTGCAGGCTTCGCGGCGCGCGCCTTTGTGGATTCGTCCTCGGCGCCCTCGCTCGGCGCATCTCCGGCCGGGGCGTCCTCGACCGCCGGGATATCAGCCGACTTCACAGGCGCGGACTTACCGCCCGACTCCACGACCTCCGCACCCGAATCCTCGCCGATGACCTTCGACACACCCGGGGCGACAACCGCACCACCTGCCGCTTTCTCGGCAGTTTCTCCACCACCAGAGCCTCCCGCACCGGCCCCGGGCGACCCCGGCTCCGGCTCGTGCGGTCGCCGCTCCTGCGGTGTACTCATCAACGCCTCCGTTCGGTCGAGCTACCGGCGGGGTACCCACTCGGGCCGCCACTGTACGTGCGGTAGCTGAGAGCGGCCTGGGGCGGAAACGGGACGGGCCCGGGGTTACAGAAACCCCGGGCCCGTACCGAACGAAGAACTCAAGCGTTGCCGTTGAACAGTCCCGTGACCGAGCCGTTCTCGAACACCTCGCGAATGGTCCTGGCCAGCAGCGGCGCGATGGAGAGCACCGTGAGCTGCGGGAACTTCTTGTCCTCGGTGATCGGCAGGGTATTGGTCACCACCACCTCGCGGGCGCCGCAGGCGGCGAGCCGCTCGGCGGCGGGCGCGGAGAGGACGCCGTGCGTGGCGGCGATCACGACGTCGACGGCGCCCGCTTCGCGCAGCACGCGCACGGCCTCGGCGATGGTGCCGCCGGTGTCGATCATGTCGTCGATCAGGATGCAGGTGCGGCCGTCGACGTCGCCGACCGGGCGGTGCGACTTGACCTGGTTCGGCACCAGCGGGTCGCGGGTCTTGTGGATGAAGGCGACGGGCGCGCCGCCGAGCGCGTCGGCCCACTTCTCGGCGACCTTCACGCGGCCCGCGTCCGGCGAGACGACGGTGACGTTGTCCAGGCTGTAGTTGGCCCGCACGTGCTCGGAGAGCTGGAAGAGCGCGTGCATGTGGTCGACCGGGCCGTCGAAGAAGCCCTGGATCTGGTCGGTGTGCAGGTCGACGGTGATGATCCGGTGCGCACCGGCGGTCTTCAGCAGGTCGGCGACGAGGCGGGCGGAGATGGGCTCGCGGCCGCGGTGCTTCTTGTCCTGCCGCGCGTACGGGTAGAAGGGCAGCACCGCGGTGATCCGCTCGGCCGAGCCGCGCTTGAGCGCGTCGATCATGATGAGCTGCTCCATGAGCCACTGGTTCAGCGGCGCCGGGAAGCTCTGCATGACGAAGGCGTCCGAGCCGCGCACCGACTCCTCGAAGCGGACGAAGATCTCGCCGTTCGCGAATTCCCGCGCGGTCTGCGGGGTGACGTGGACGTCCAGCTCCTTCGCGACCTGTTCGGCCAGCTCAGGATGGCTGCGCCCCGCGAAGAGCATGAGGTTCTTCTGGTTGTCGGTCGAGAACGCGGTCACTGCTGTTCGCCATCCTTTTGCTCTGTTGCCTGACTCGCTGTGTCGCTGGCCGCGATGGCCTCCGTGGCCGCGTGCGCCGCCGCGGTTCCCGGCCGGTTGCGCGGCACCCAGTTGTCGAGATTGCGCTGCGCTCCGCCCGACACCGCGAGGGCGCCGGGTGGGACGCTTCTGCGCAGTACGGTACCCGCTGCCGTATAGGCGCCGTCACCCACGGTGATCGGCGCGACGAACATCGTGTCGCTGCCGGTGCGCACGTGCGACCCGACCACGGTGTGGTGCTTGCGCACCCCGTCGTAGTTGACGAAGACGCTCGACGCGCCGATGTTGCTGTGCTCGCCGATGGTGGCGTCGCCGACGTAGGTGAGGTGCGGGACCTTGGAGTGATCGCCGATGGTGGCGTTCTTGGTCTCCACGAATGCGCCGAGTTTGCCCGATTCGCCCAGCACCGTTCCCGGTCGCAGGTAGGCGAACGGCCCGACGGTCGAGCCTGCCCCGATGGCGGCCCCGGAGCCGTGCGTGCGCACCACCGACGCCCCGTCGCCGACCAGCACGTCGGTGAGCGTGCTGTCCGGCCCGATCTCGGCGTCCTCGCCGATCACGGTGGCGCCGAAGAGCTGCGTCCCGGGCCGCAGCACCGCGTCCCTGCCGATCCGGACGCCCGCGTCGACCCAGGTGGTGGCCGGGTCGATCACGGTGACCCCGGCGCGCATGTGCCGCTCCAGGATGTAGCGGTTCAGCGTGCGGGTGGCGGCGGCCAGCTGCACCCGGTCGTTGACCCCGGTGACCTTGGCCTCGTCCACCAGTCGGGCGCCCTGCACGGTGTGGCCGTCCTCGCGGGCGAGCCGGAGCACGTCGGTGAGGTACAGCTCGTGCTGGGCGTTCGCGGTGGAGAGGTGGGTGATGGTGCTGCGCAGCACCTTGGCGTCGAAGGCGTAGACGCCGGAGTTGACCTCGGTGATCGCGGCCTGCTCCGGGGTGGCGTCGGCGTGCTCGACGATCTCCAGCACCTGGCCGTCGGCGTCGCGCACGATCCGGCCGTAGCCGTTGGCGTCGTCCGGGACGAAGGTGAGCACCGTCACGGCGGGGCGCTCGGCGTAGCTGCGGTGCTCGTCGAGCAGCGCGGCCAGGGTGTGGCCGTCGAGCAGCGGGACGTCGGCGGAGGTGACGAGCAGGTCGCCGTCGAAGTCCTCCGGCACCGCGCGCAGTGCGCACTGCACCGCGTGCCCGGTGCCGAGCTGCTCCTCCTGCAGGGCGGGCAGGATCTCCCGCCCCTGCTCGGCGGCGACCGCGGCGACCGCGGCGCCGACCTGTTCGCGGTCGTGCCCGACCACGGTGATGAGGTATGCGGGGTCGATCTCGTTCGCCGCATGCAGCGCGTGCGCGAGCATGCTCCGGCCGGCCAGCGAATGCAGCACCTTGGGGGTCTTCGACCGCATTCGCGTTCCGGCGCCAGCGGCGAGAACGACGACGGCGGTCTGCTGTGGCATGGATCTCCCTCGGCTGCCTGTCATCGTGCTGGGCCAAACGCGGGGCCCACGATAGTCACATGTGCGTGCTCCGCCGCCAGGACTCGAACCTGAACTATCTGAACCAAAATCAGAGGTGCTGCCATTACACTACGGCGGATCGTCACACCGGCCGGCTGTGCCGTT
This sequence comes from Nocardia asteroides, assembly GCF_021183625.1. Taxonomy (NCBI): domain Bacteria; kingdom Bacillati; phylum Actinomycetota; class Actinomycetes; order Mycobacteriales; family Nocardiaceae; genus Nocardia; species Nocardia asteroides. The sequence goes on along the minus strand of NZ_CP089214.1, from coordinate 2,947,093 downwards.
TCGGCACGACCCGCCGCTGTGCCCACGGCACGGCATGAATCCTCGCATGCCGACCTCGCTTCCGTCGAACCCGCGCGGCCGCGAGGAAGTGCCCCGCTGTCACGCCCGGGACGCTGTCTGGAACAGTTGAAACCTCGGAGGGCCCGGAGCCGTGACGGCGGTACCACGACATCGCAGGAGGCGAAGCGATGCCATCGGGTGAGACCCAGCGGCCGCAACGGCCGCGCATGACGGGTACCCAGCGGCGCCAGCAGCTGATCGAGATCGGCCGTTCGATCTTCGCCGAGCGCGGGTACGACGGCACCTCGATCGAGGAGATCGCGCTCCGCGCCCAGGTCTCGAAACCCGTGGTGTACGAGCACTTCGGCGGCAAGGAGGGGCTCTACGCGGTCGTCGTCGACCGGGAGATGTCGATGCTGCTCGACATGATCACCTCCTCGCTCACCCGCAACCGCTCGCAGGAGCGGCTGGAGCAGGTGGCGCTGGCGCTGCTGACCTACATCGAGGAGCGCACCGACGGGTTCCGCATCCTGGTCCGCGACCAGCCGGCGGCAACCGCCGACGGGCGCTACTCCAGCCTGCTCAACGAGGCGGTGAACCAGGTCGCGCACATCCTCGGCAACGACTTCGGGCGGCGCGGTTTCGACACCAGCCTCGCCACCCTCTACGCTCAGGCGCTGGTCGGGATGGTCTCCACCGCCGCGACCTGGTGGCTGGACGTGCGCGAACCGTCGAAGGAAGTGGTGGCCGCGCATCTGGTGAACCTGTGCTGGAACGGTCTGAGCCACCTGGAGGCGGCTCCCCGGCTGACCTCGCAGCGCAGGGCCGGAGCCGGGGACGCGGTCGAGTGTTAGCTCGCGAATTGCGCGGTGCGCCCGGGCGAATGCGCGAATTGCCGGGGGCGGTGCCGCCGGGTGGTACGGTTCACGCATCCTCTCAGTGCTGTTCGGGTGGTAAGTCGGTCTACTTCGGGATGTCGGTCTACTTCAGGATGGCTGGTTTTTGGATGACAGGCGGATCTGATGGCTAGGCAAGCGCGCGCGGAGATTACCCGCGATTCCGTTCTGGCAGGCGCTGCCGATGTCTTTCTGCGCTTGGGATATGCGAACGCGAGCCTGAGCGAGATCATCGCGCAGTCGAACGTCACCAAGGGCGCGCTGTACTTTCATTTCGGCTCCAAGGAAGAACTGGCCCGTGCCGTCGTCGATCAGGGCAACGAGCGGCTGATCAGTTCCTGCCAGGGGTTCTTCGATTCCCGCGTGCCCGCCCTGGAGGCGTGCATCGGCATCACCTACGTCGTCGCCGACCTATCGATGAACGATCCGATGGTCGGGGCCATGCTCAAGCTGACCCACCAGATCGGCGACTACCGCGGCGCCCAGGGCGACAACATCGCCAAGACCTGGGGCGAGACGTACCGCGTCCTCTCCGAGCGCGCCATCGCCCAGGGTGACCTGGAGCCCGATCTCGACGCCGAGGTGATCGGGCTGCTCCTCCAGGAGATGACGGCCGGCGTGCACATCACCGCCGTCGGCACCGAGTCGATCGACCAGATGGCGGTCCGCATGGAGCGCGCCTGGTACTTCCTGCTGCCCGCCATCGTGCCCGCGGAGAAGCTCTCCTACTTCCGCGAGTTCGCCGCCCGCAGGCTGCGGAGATATGTGCCGTAGGGGGTAGGCACCCCGCGCCGGGGAGCTGTCACCCAGCACCGATAGACTTTTTCCATGTCTGCCCAACCCCCACCCCTGGCGGGGCTGGCCGCGGCGGCCGGCGCCGATCAGGCGCTGCGCACCGTCGCCGATCTGGTCGGGAAGTCCTCGGTCGCGCTGGTCGCCCCCGGCCCGGCGCGCCCGTTCGTCGCCACCGCGCTGGCGAACGAGGAGAGCAGGCCGCTGGTGGTGGTGACGGCGACCGGGCGCGAGGCCGACGACCTCACGGTCGAGCTCACCGAGATGCTCGGCGCGAGCGTCGCGCAGTTCCCGTCCTGGGAGACGCTGCCGCACGAGCGGCTCTCCCCCGGCGCCGACACGGTGGGCCGCAGGCTCTCGGTGCTGCGCAGGCTGGCGCACCCGGAGGACGCCGTCTCCGGCCCGCCGCTGCGCGTCGTGGTCACCACGGTGCGCTCGCTCATGCAGCCGATGGCGGCCGGGCTCGGCGATATCGAGCCGGTGGTGCTGCGGCTCGGCGCCGAGTTCGATTTCGACGAATTGCTCACCCGGCTGGTCGAATTCGCCTATTCCCGGGTGGACATGGTCGGCAAGCGCGGCGAGTTCGCGGTGCGCGGCGGCATCCTCGATCTCTTCCCGCCGACCGCCGACCACCCGGTGCGCGTCGAGTTCTGGGGCGACGAGGTGAGCGAGCTGCGCGCCTTCTCGGTCGCCGACCAGCGCTCGCTGCCGGAGATCACGGTGCAGACCGTGGTCGCCCCGCCCTGCCGGGAGCTGCTGCTCACCGAGGCGGTGCGGCTCCGCGCGGCCGAGGTGGCGATCGACAACGCCGCCGACGCGGCGCTGTCGGAGATGCTGGCCAAGCTCTCCGACGGCATCCCGGTGGAGGGCATGGAGGCGCTGCTTCCGGTGCTGCAACCGGGGGCGCTGCGGCTGCTCACCGAGGTGCTGCCGGAAGGTAGCCACATCCTGCTCTGCGACCCGGAGAAGGTGCGGACCCGCGCCGCGGACCTGGTGCGCACCGGCGCGGAGTTCCTGGAGGCGTCCTGGACCGCGGCCTCGTTCGGCGGTACCGCGCCGCTCGGCGGCCACGGCCTCGACCTCGCCGCGTCGGCCTACCGCCCGCTGCCGGTCATCCGGGAGAGCGCGGACCGCAACGGCCTGCCCTGGTGGACGCTGAGCCCGCTGGCCTCCGGCGACCCGGCCGAGGTGGAGCTGCCGATCACGGCGGGCGCCACCGCGCGCGGCTCGGACGAACTGGTCGCCCTGCTCTTCGCCTCGCTGCGCGCGCACCTCGCCACCGGCGGCAGGGCTGTCGTTGTCGTCGCCGGGCACGGCACCGCCCAGCGCGTGCTGGAGCGGCTCGCCGACGCCGAGGTGCCCGCCGCCGCACTGGATCCGGGCGCCGAGCCCGCGCCCGACGTGGTCGGCGTGCTCTGCGGCTCGCTGCACGGCGGCGTCGTCTTCGGCGGCGCCGGGCTGGTCGTGGTCGCCGAGTCCGACCTGACCGGCAATCGGGTTGCCGCCGCGGGCGAGGGCAGGCGGCTGCCCGCCAAGCGGCGCAACCAGGTCGACCCGCTGGCGCTCGTCGCGGGCGACATGGTCGTGCACGACCAGCACGGCATCGGCCGGTTCGTGGAGATGATCGAGCGCACCGTCGGCGGCGCCAGGCGCGAGTACCTGGTGATCGAGTACGCGCCGGGCAAGCGCGGCCAGCCCGGCGACCGGCTCTTCGTGCCGATGGAGTCGCTGGACCAGCTCTCCCGCTACGTCGGCGGCGAGCTGCCGAGCCTCTCCAAGCTCGGCGGCTCGGACTGGGCGAACACCAAGCGCAAGGCGCGCAAGGCCGTTCGCGAGATCGCGGGCGAGCTGGTGCAGCTCTACGCGGCGCGCCAGGCCGCGCCCGGCCACGCCTTCGGCCCGGACACCCCGTGGCAGCAGGAGATGGAGGACGCCTTCGCCTTCACCGAGACCGTCGACCAGATGACCGCCATCGCCGACGTCAAGGCGGACATGGAGAAGGCGGTCCCGATGGACCGGGTGGTCTGCGGCGACGTCGGCTACGGCAAGACCGAGATCGCGGTGCGCGCCGCCTTCAAGGCGGTGCAGGACGGCAAGCAGGTGGCGGTGCTGGTCCCGACCACGCTGCTCGCCCAGCAGCACCTGCAGACCTTCGCCGAGCGGGTCGCGGGGTTCCCGGTGAACGTCAAGGGGCTCTCCCGCTTCACCGACCCGGCCGACGCGAGGGAGGTGCTGCGCGGCATGGCCGACGGCGAGGTCGACATCGTGGTCGGCACGCACCGGCTGCTGCAGACCGGCGTCCGCTGGAAGGACCTCGGCCTGGTGGTGGTCGACGAGGAGCAGCGCTTCGGCGTCGAGCACAAGGAGCACATCAAGGCGCTGCGCACGCACGTCGACGTGCTCACCATGTCGGCGACGCCGATCCCGCGCACGCTGGAGATGAGCCTGGCCGGCATCCGCGAGATGTCCACCATCCTGACCCCGCCGGAGGAGCGCCACCCGGTGCTCACCTACGTCGGCAGCTACAACGACAAGCAGGTCACCGCCGCGATCCGGCGCGAGCTGCTCCGCGACGGCCAGGTGTTCTACGTGCACAACCGGGTCTCCTCGATCGACAAGGCCGCCAAGCACCTGCGCGACCTCGTCCCGGAGGCGCGGATCGCGATCGCGCACGGCCAGATGAACGAGGACACCCTGGAGCGCACCGTGCAGGGGTTCTGGGAGCGCGAGTTCGACGTGCTGGTCTGCACCACGATCATCGAGACCGGCCTCGACATCTCGAACGCCAACACCCTGCTCGTGGAGCGCGCCGACACCCTCGGCCTCTCCCAGCTGCACCAGCTGCGCGGCCGGGTCGGGCGCAGCAGGGACCGCGGCTACGCCTACTTCCTGTACCCGCCGGAGAAGCCGCTCACCGAGACCGCCTACGACCGGCTCGCCACCATCGCGCAGAACTCCGACCTGGGCGCGGGCATGGCGGTGGCGATGAAGGACCTGGAGATCCGCGGCGCGGGCAATGTGCTCGGCGCCGAGCAGTCCGGGCACGTCGCCGGGGTCGGCTTCGACCTGTACGTGCGGCTGGTCGGCGAGGCGGTGGAGGCGTACCGGGCCGCGGCCGACGGCAGGCCGATCACCACCGATGAGGTCAGGGAGGTCCGGGTCGACCTGCCGGTGGACGCGCACATCCCGCCGGACTACGTCGCCAGCGACCGGCTGCGCCTCGAGGCGTACCGCAAACTCGCCGCCGCGCAGGACGATGCGACGCTGGCCGGGGTGATGGAGGAGCTGGTCGACCGGTACGGGCCGCTGCCGGAGGAGGTCGGCCGGCTGATCTCGGTGGCGCGGCTGCGGCTGCTCGCGCGCGAGTACGGGGTGACCGAGATCGCGGTCACCGGCACCACGATCAAGATCGCGCCGCTGACCCTGCCCGACTCCAAGCAGCTGCGGCTCAAGCGGCTGCACCCGAGCGCGAGCTACCGCGCCGCCTCCGGCATCGTGCAGCTGCCCATCCCCCGGGTCGAGGACAGCGTCGGCGCCCAGCGCATGCGCGACGTGCAGCTGCTCCAGCTGATCGCCGACCTGCTGCTCGCGCTGGACGGCAAGGCGGCGGGCGCGGTCGACCTGCGGGTGCGCGCCGAGGCCACCGCGCGGTGACCGCCGATCTCAGCGGCGCGGTCGAGCTCATGGACCGGCTGTGGCGGTTCGGCGGGTGGGAGAGCACCCAGACGCACGATTCGCTGCGGCCGTACCTGCTGGAGGAGACCTACGAGCTGCTCGACGCCATCGGGCAGGGCGATACCGAGACGATCCGGGAGGAGCTCGGCGACCTGCTGCTGCAGGTGCTCTTCCACGCCAGGATCGCCGAGGCGGCGGGGGAGTTCACCGTCGCCGACGTGGCCGCGGTGCTGATCGCCAAGCTGGAGCACCGCAGCCCGCACCTGGCCGCGCCCGAGGCGTTCGCCGGGGTCGCCGAGCGGATCGCCGCGCAGGAGCTGGCGTGGGAGGAGCGGAAGTCGGCGGAGAAGGCGCGGCGCTCCTGCCTGGACGGGATCGCGCTCGCGCAGCCCGCGCTCGCGCTCGCCGAGAAGGTGATCTCGCGGGCCGGGCGGGCCGGGTTCCCGGACGAGCTGATCCCCGAGGAGCTGCGGGTGGTCCGGCTCGGTGGCGACGAGAGCGCCGAGGAGCGGCTGCGCAAGGCCACGCTCCGCTTCGCGGACGTCATCCGCGCCACCGAGGACGCCGCCGAACGCGCCAGGGGCGCCCGGCTGTCGCTGACCCCCGACGAGTGGCGCGCCTTCTGGCCGGTGTGAACACCCGGCCGCGCGCTGCTCGCCGCGGCGATGTTCGAGCATCGGCGTGCGCAGTCGGCCGCTCACCTGTTCGCTCTCAGCGTGACCTGGGCCTCTGTATCGGGTCGCGGTAAGGCTACTTCGCTATCCTGGCGACAACCTCGAGGCGAGGGCGGGCGGAGTCCGCCGGGAGGGACGTCGGGTCGATGCGCATCGACAGGGTCGCGGAGTATCCGCGACCGGATCACGTGTTGTTCCACTTCAGCGATACCCATCTGGTCGCCGAGGGCGACCTCTACGGCGACGTCGACGCCGAGCGGCCGCTGCGCGCGCTGCTCGCGCACGCCGAGACCACGGGCATCGTCCCCACCGCCATCGTCTTCACCGGCGACCTCACCGACCGCGGCGAGCCGGACGCCTACGCCCGGCTGCGCGCCCTGGTCGAGCCGTTCGCGGCGCGGATCGGCGCCCCGGTGATCTGGGTGGCGGGCAACCACGACGACCGGGGCGCGCTCCGCCGCGGCCTGCTCGACCGCCCCGGCTCCCCGGAGCCGCTGGACGAGGTGCACACGATCGACGGCCTCCGCGTCATCGCCCTCGACACCACGGTCCCCGGCGAGCACCACGGCGAGCTCACCGACGAGCAGCTGAGCTGGCTGCGCGACATCCTCGCCGAGCCTGCCCCCTTCGGCACCATCCTGACCATGCACCACCCGCCGGTGCCCTGCGTGCTCGACCTCGCCGTCACCGTCGAGCTACGGGACCAGCGCCGCCTGGCCGCGGTGCTGGCAGGCACCGATGTGCGCGCGATCCTCGCGGGCCACCTGCACTTCTCCACCAGCGCCACCTTCGCCGGCATTCCGGTGTCGGTCGCCTCGGCCACCTGCTACACCCAGGACCTCGCGGTCGAGCAGGGCGGGCTGCGCGGCCGGGACGGCGCGCAGGCCTTCAACTACGTACACATCTACCCGGACACCGTGGTGCACTCGGTGGTCCCGATCGACGCGGGCCCGACGGTGGGCGAGCCGGCCACCCCGGCTCAGGCGGCGGCGCGGCTGGCCGCGGCCGGGATCGTGATCCCGCCCGCGGCCCGCATCCCGCACGTCATGCGGCGCCCGGCGCGGACTCCGGAATCGGGTGGCGAGGCGGTGCGCTGACCCGCTCCCACGGTGCGGGCTCCGGGAACCAGCCGTCCAGGAACGCGGAGACCCGGCGCACCCGCTCGGCCTCGGTGACCTCGGGGAAGCTGCCGTCGTTGAGGCAGAAGAAGTCGACGTCCCTGGTGGCGCCGAGCTCGTCGAGCAGCGCGAGCCCGGACTCCGCGGTGGTGTCGACGTAGCGCATCCTGGCCGCCTCCTGCGGCACCGCGCGCCCGGTGAGCAGCGCGTAGTAGTGGTAGAGCGAGTTCGTCACCGAGATGTCGGTGGCGGCGCGGAACCGGCTCGCCGCGGTGCGCGCGAAGTCGGCGGCGAACTCGCGCTCCATCTCGTGCAGCACGCTGCGCCGCAGCGGCACCGGGGTGTGCTCCAGGTGCCGGGTGATGAGGGTGCCGAACCGCTCCGCGAGCACTTCCCGGTTCACCCGGGCCGCGTTCTCGAACCCGCTGCGCCGCTCGGTGTTGCGGCCGGGGCCGATCCTGGTGTCGGCCTCGATGAACCGGCTCACCCCGGCCGGGGTGAAGAACATGGACGGCCGCACCGGGCGGGCGAAGAACATGTCGTCGTTGGAGTACAGGAAGTGCTCGGCCAGCCCGTCGATGTGCTGTAGCTGGCTCTCCACGGCGTGCGAGTTGAAGGTCGGCAGCCCCGCGGTGTCGGCGAAGTGCGCGAGCGCGGGGACGACGGTGACCTTCGGGTGCTCGGCCAGCCAGGACGGCGGGGTGGAGTCGGTGCAGAGGAAGATCCGGCGGATCCAGGGCGCGTTCTTCGCCACCGCGCGCAGCGCGTAGCGCAGCTCGTCGATCTGCCGGATGCGGGCGTCCGCGTCGTCGCCCTCGCCGACCACGACCTGCGCGAGCAGCCCGGCGCGGCGGGCGCGGAACTCCGGGTCGGAGCCGTCCACCCAGGAGAAGACCAGGTCGATGTCGAACTCCACGTCGGTGCTCTGCGGCGCGAACATCCCGGCGAGCGTCGGCCAGACCCGATCGAAGAGCAGCACCTGGCCGAACTCCACGTCGGCGAGGTCGAAGACGGTGCGGGTGAGCGCGTTGGGGCGCGGGCAGGTGACGGTGTCGCCGTGGTAGCCCCACAGCTCCAACTCGACGTGGTGCGCCGGGTCGGCGTCCCGGCCCAGCCGGAACACCGCGGTGTCCAGCGGCTCGACCCGGAAGCCCGCGGCGCTCGCCGAGCTCACCACCCGCGCGACCATCGCGCCGTGCGCCGCGTCGGCGGCCAGGATCAGCCGGTGGCCGCGATCCCGGACCAGCACGAAAGGCACCTCGGCCGCGGCCAGTTCGGTGCGCAGGTGGATCAGATCGGCCAGCGTCGCGTCGGAGACGGCGAGGTTGCCCGCGGTGCGGTGCGCGGTGATCGGAATCGGCGTGGTGTCGGGGGACACCTCGCGGGGCAGGTCGGACGAGAAGACCATGGCGCACTCACCTCACTCGGGACGGGACGCCCTAGGCGTCGGCTTTCGTAACGTGGCCGCTGATATTCGCGCAGCCGAGCCTTGCGGGCGTGTACCCGTGAGTGGCGCGTCGAATCAGGCGACCGTTGCCGGACGGTCGTCGGCCGGTAACCAAGAAGCCCCCGCTGAGCAGGGAACTGTTCACGATGATGCAGGCGTTTCGGTGATCCGTCAATCGAGCCGCCAGCACTGTTAGGATAGCCTCACCATATTTCCAGGTGAGAAGGAGTGCAGCTCGTGCGGATCGTGATCCTGTTCGGGTCGGAGATGGGGACGGCCGAGTCGGCGGCCGAGGTGATCGCGGGCGAGCTGGCCGCGCACGACGTCTCGCTCTTCGACATGGGCGAGTTCGATGTCGACGATCTGGATCCCGGCGCGCTGCACGTCATGGTCTGCTCCACCTACGGTGACGGCGAACTGCCAACCAACGCCGAGCCTTTCGCGGCTGCGCTGGACAGCGCGCAGCCGGCGCTGGACGGGCTGCGCTTCGCCGTCTTCGGGCTCGGCGACAGCGTCTACGGCCCCACCTTCAACCGCGGCGGCGAAATCATCGCCGAGAAGCTGAGCGCGCGCGGGGCTGTCCAGCTCGGCGAGCACGCGCGGCACGACGCCTCCACCGGGGTGCGGGTGCGGGAGCTGGCCGCGGCGTGGGCCCGGGACCTGCGCGCGCTGCCGAGTTTCGAACTCGCCACGGCCTGAACGCATCTGCCCGGCGGGATCGCACCGGGCGCCAGCGGCGAGCTCGGCCGTGGACTTAAACTGCAGGGGAAGCGCGGGAACAGCCCACCGCGCCGCAGCGATTCCCACGAGGTGACGAAAATGGCAGCAGGAGCGAGCCTGACCGAGCACGACCACACCGCCGACGAGCATCCGGAACTCGAAGCCCTGCCCGTCTGGCCGACCGAGACCATCGCGGTACTGGTGACGACCGACCCGTCCCCGCACGCCATCCCGGTCTCCTGGCCGGTGCGCGCGGGCGACCGGCGCATTCTGATCAGCCTGAAATTCGACCGGGGTTCGCTGGCGCGGCTGCGCGAGCAGCCGCAGGTCGCGCTGCTCATCCTCGGCGGCGGCGATGTCGCGCTCTGCGCGCGCGGCACGGCGACGGTGCTCGCCGACGGGATGCCGGGCGCGAGCGACTATGTTCCGGTACAGATCGATGTCGACACCATCGACGACCATCGGCAGTCGGCGTTCACGGTCGCGCAGGGCATCCAGCGCACGGTGCTCGACGAGGCCGAACTCGACGCGCTGCGCGGCCGGGTGGCCACGCTGCGCGAATGGGCGGAGCAGAACCCGAACACGGAAGGATGACATGAGCGTCACGCTGGCCAAAGGCGGCAACGTCTCGCTGTCCAAGCAGGCACCGAACCTGACGAAGGTCTCGGTCGGCCTCGGCTGGGACGTCCGGACCACCACCGGCGCCGACTACGACCTGGACGCGAGCGCGCTCGCGACCGGGCCGAACCTGAAGGTGCTCTCGGACCTGCACTTCATCTTCTACAACAACCTGCGCTCGCCCGAGGGCACCATCGAGCACACCGGTGACAACCTCACCGGCGAGGGCGACGGCGACGACGAGACGATCAACGTGGACCTCGCGGCGACGCCGCCGAGCATCACCAATATCTTCTTCCCGGTCTCGATCCACGACGCCGACGCCCGCGCGCAGTCCTTCGGCCAGATCCGCAACGCCTACATCCGCGTCACGGACGCCGTGACCGGTGCCGAGCTGGCGCGCTACGACCTCTCCGAGGATGCCTCCACCGAGACCGCCATGGTCTTCGGCGAGCTGTACCGGAACAACGCGGAGTGGAAGTTCCGCGCCATCGGCCAGGGGTACGCCTCGGGTCTCGCGGGCATCGCCCGCGACTACGGCGTGCAGGTTTAGCGGCGAGCGGGTTCGTGCCCCGGCACGAACCCGCTCAGTTGTTGCCCGCTGCCAGGCCCAGGGGCGGGGTGTGCGCGTGCAGGGAGACCGTTTCGCGTTCGCGCTGGTCGAGCAGGGCCAGGTAGCGGTGCAGCATGAGCCCGGCGGTGGCCGCGAGCCCCGCGGTGAGGCCCCACCAGATGCCCGCCGCGCCGAGGCCGAGCGGGAAGGCGAGCAGGAGGGCGGCGGGGAGCCCGACGCACCAGTAGCCGACCAGCGAGAGCCGGAACCCGGCCGAGGTCTCCTTGAGCCCGCGCAGCAGCCCGGTGCCGATGTTCTGCGCGGCGTCGAAGAACTGCAGCACGATGCCGATGAGCAGCAGCGTGTGCGCCAGCGCGACGGCCGACTCGTCGCCGGTGTCGATGAACGGGGCGAGCACCAGGTCGGGGGCGAAGACGTAGCCGAGCCCGGTCACCACCGCGACCAGCGCGGCGCCCTGCAGCGCCAGCCGCGCCTGGGTGCGCGCCCGGTCGAACTCGTCCCTGGCCGCCGCGTGGCTGACCAGGATCGAGGCGCCGTGCGAGATGCCGATGGCGACCTGGAACACGATGTAGATGATCTGGTAGACGACATTGTGCGCGGCCAGCGCGGCGGGCCCGATGGTGCCCATGGCCAGCGCGAGCACCGAGAACATCCCCGCCTCGGAGCCGTAGGTGAGCGCGATCGGCAAGCCGAGCTTCAGCTCGGCCCGCACCGTGCGCGCCCGCACCGGCCACGGCCTGCGCGGCAGCGCACCGGCGAGCCTCGGATCCCGCCGCACCAGCACGCCGAAGGCGAGGAACATGGCGAGGAAGACCAGCGAGGTGGCGACGCCGATCCCGGTCAGCCCGAGCGCGGGCAGCCCGAGCCAGCCGTGCGCGAGCGGAAGCGCGAGCCCGAGGTTCAGCGCCACCGAGCCGAGCGTCACCAGCAGCAGCGCCTGCGGCCGCCGCATGCCGACGGTGTACTGCCGCAGCACCTGGAACCACAGGCAGGGCAGCAGCCCGGGCGCCAGCGCGACCATGAACGGCCGCGCCGCCGCGAGCACATCGGCGTCCTGCCCGAGCCACTGCAGCGAGTAGCCGAGCCCGACCAGCACCGCGCCGCCGAGCAGCCCGGCGACGGTGGCGATCAGGAAGCTGCCGCGCACGATGTCGCGCACCTCGGCGTCGGCGGAGTCGCCGCGCTTGCCCGCGGCGCTGACCGCGCCCGCGATCCGGTTGCCGCTCGCGGTGATCAGCCCGACGCACATGGTGCGGATCTGGTTGAAGAGCACCAGCGCGAGCCCGCCCGCCGCCACCGCGCCGACCCCGAGCGAGCCCATGAGCGCGATGTTCGTGGTGGAGACCGCGATCTGGGCCAGCTGGGTGGTGGCGATCGGGGTGGCGAGCGCGGCCAGCTGCCCCGCGTCCGATCTGCGCATCCGGTCGATCATCGCGCCGCCACCAGGTTCGCGCCCGCGAGCGCGGGTGACCAGCGGTCGAGCAGGGCGCCGACCGCGTGCTCGGCGCCGGGGTCGAGCAGGTCGCGCTCGGCCATCCAGGCGTCGTCGAAGACGGTGTCCAGGTACTTCTCGCCGCCGTCGCAGACCAGCGTCACCACCGTCGAGCCGGGCGGGAACTGCTCCAGCCGGACCAGCGCGGCGTGCACCGAGCCGCCCGCCGAGCCGCCGATCAGCAGCCCCAGCTTCGCGGCGACGGCGCGCGCGGTGGCGAAGGCGTCGGTGTCGGTGACCTTCACGCCCTCGTCCAGCAGCGCGTAGTCGACCGCGGTGCCGATGCTGGCGCCGGGCGGGGTGCCGGTGCCGGACTGCCAGTACGGCCCGCCCTCGCCGCCGAAGGCGATCGAACCCTCCGGCTCCACGCCGACCACGTACGGCACGTGGCCGAGCTGCCGCAGCCGGGTCGCGGTGCCGAAGAGCGAGCCGCCGGTGCCGACGGCGGAGAGCAGGATGTCGACCCGCTCGACGTCGGCGAGCAGCTCGTCGGCGACGGGGTAGTAGCCGACCGCGTTGGCGTCGTTGTTGTGCTGCTCGGTGAAGTAGGCGCCGCCCTCGGCGGCCGCCATCGCCTCGGCGAGGTCCTCTCGCGCCGAGGTGGCGAGGCTGTCGTCGCCGGCGTCGGCGACATACACCAGTTCCGCTCCCATGGCTCGCATCGCGCGCAGTTTGTCCTTACAGGCGTGGTGGTCGACGACCGCGGTGAAGCGGTACCCACGTTCGGCGGCGACTACCGCGAGGCCGAGCCCGGTATTGCCGGACGTGGACTCGATGATATGCCCGCCAACTCCCAGCAAACCACGCCGCTCGGCGTCGAGCACCATCTCCCGCGCCATCCGGATCTTGGCCGTTCCGGTCGGGTTGAAGGTCTCCAGCTTGAGTAGCAGCCTGGTGCCGGTCGCGGTGCGGGCGAGCTCGAACAGCGGGGTACGGCCGATCAGGTCCGTCACGCGCGTGACGAGCGGCATGGGGTTGTCTCCTCTTCGATCTCAGGCGGGCGATCTCAGGCGGGCGCCGCGTCGAGGCGCCAGCGCAGCGCCGCCCCGTGCTCGGTGAGCACGATCTTCGGCGGCACGGGAAGGTCGTGGAAGCCGGACTCGTTCGAATCCATCTGGTATCCGGCGGTGTTCGGGTAGATCAGCAGGTCGCCGGGCTCGGCCCGGCGGGGCAGCGGCACCCGGCGGCGGCTGAGCATGTCGGAGTCGAGGCAGGTGGCCGCGCCGACGCTGGTCGGGGTGCGGACGCCGGGTCGCGGCGGCCACAGCACCGGGTCCGGCAGGTATTCGCTGTCGAACCACTGCTCGGAGAGGCTCAGGCTGGTGCCGTCGACGGTGAGCAGGTCGTAGGGCTCGCCACCGGCCAGCCGCGTCTTGCGGCCCTGTACCCGGAACACCGTACAGCCGGCGCGGTCGAGCAGGGCCCGGCCCGGCTCGACGGCGAGCACGGTGTCGGTGGCGACGAGCCGCTCGGCCAGCCCGCGGTGCCGCAGGATCGCGGTGAGCATGGCCGCGCCCGGCACCGGGAAGTGGTAGGGGTAGTAGGAGCCGGGCTCGGTATCGCCGTGGAACCAGTGCGGCCCGGCCGCCGCGGTGAACTCGGCCCACGCCTCGGCGGGGACGTAATCCACCCCGAAGCCGCCGCCGATGGAGAGCGTGCGGGCCGGGTGCCCGCTCGCCGCCGCGCTCGCCAGCCGATCCAGCAACTCGTGCGCGAACTCCGCGCGCTGCGCGGCGTCGTAACCGGAGAGGTGGAAGCTCAGCCCCTCCAAGCGGACCCGGCCCGCGAGCCGGTCCAGCCGGGCGTGCGCCTCCTCCAGCTCGGCATCGGTGAGCCCGAACCGGCTGGTCGAGCCCGTGGGCAGGGCGCGCAGCAGGATGCGCGGCGGCGGCGCGCCGTCGGTGGCCGTCGGCAGCCGGTCCAGTTCGTCCAGCGCGTCGACCGCGATCAGCGCGCCGTGCCTGGCGGCCAGCCAGAGCAGCTCGTCCGGCTTGGCCGGGCCGGTGACGACGAGCTCGCCGCCGCGCACGCCCTGCGCCAGCGCGCCGACCAGCTCGCCGGTGCTTGCCACGTCGATCCCGGCGCCTGCCCGCGCGCAGGCCCGCGCCACGCAGGCCGCCTTGTTCGCCTTCTTGCCGTAGTAGATCGCGCCGGTGACGCCCGCGGCCTCGAAGGCCGCCCTGAACTCGCGCACCGCGCGCACCACCCGGTCGGGGAAGAGCACGTGGAAGGGGCCGCCGACGATATTCGCGAGCTCGCCGAGGAGCGCGGGATCGGCCAGCAGCCGCTGCTCCCACCGGTCGCGGTGGGCGGGCAGCGGCGCGGCGGCGATCCCGGTCAGTCCCACAGCGGCACCTCGACGCCGCGGCCGTCCGCGATCGCGCGCTCGGCCAGCGCGTGCGCCACCGCGACATCGGTGAGCACCAGCCCGCTGTTGTAGACGAAGATCTTCTCCTCGTCGTTGCGCCTGGCGACCGCGCGCCTGCTCAGGATGCGCGGCAGCTCCGCGTCCACGGCGCGCAGCACGCCGTCCGGGCCCGCCATGTCGGTGCCGGTGAGCGCCATCTGCTCGGCGCTGGTGGCGATCACCCGGTCCGCCCGCTCCAGCGCCGACGGCGCGAGCCCGTACCCGACCAGCACCGCGGTCGACCCCGGCGCCAGATCGTCGGCCTCCAGCGCGACCTCGGTGCCCGGCCCCGCGGTCGCGAGCACCACGTCCGCCCCGCTCGCGGCCGCCACCGGATCCTCGACCATCTCGAGCAGCGCGTGCGGCTGGTGCACCGCCAGGTTCTCCCTGACCGCGGCCAGCCCCTCCGGGTGCGTGCCGTAGACCATGAGCTTGCGCAGCTGCGGATTCGCCGCGAGCAGGTGTGGCAGCGCGTTGCGGCCCTGGGTGCCGGTGCCGATCAGCAGCACGCTCTCCGCGCCGCGGCGGATCGTCTCGCGGACCAGCAGCGCCGAGACCGCCGGGGTGCGCAGCGCGCCGACCCTGGCGCAGTCCATCATGGCGATCGGCGCGCCGGTGGTGTCGTCGTAGAGCGTGATCGTGGTGTAGTACCGCTTGGTGCTGCGGTCGTGGCCGGGATCGAACTTGTACGAGGTCTTCATGGCGACCACCCGGCGCCTGCCGTCCCGGCCGAGCATGGCGTAGGCGACCGACCAGCCGTCCGGGTTGGCGACGCTGAGCTTGCGCGGGTTGTCCGATTCGCCCGCGGCCAGCGCGAGGTACGCCTCCTCCACGGCGCGCACCACGTCGGCGGGGGTGATCGGCACGTCGGCCAGATCGCTACGGCTCAGCACACGCAGGGGCGTGCTCCGGTCACGGTTGCTCATCGCTTCCTCGATCATCGGAGGTGTCCCGTTCTGTCACCGCGCGAAACGGGGCAACGATCTGCTGCCCGTATCCATTCTCACGGTTCTCGGCGGCGCGCCTGCGCCGCTCGGGAAGACGAATGTTGACGCGTTTGAGCCACCGGTCGGTGCCGTCGTAGCGCGCGGTGAACGGCACCCGGCCGTGCACCGCCACGTCGTTGTCCACCAGCAGCAGCTCGCCGGGGACGAGCGCGGCCACCCGGCAGACCCGCTCCAGCTCCGCGCTCAGCCGGGCGTAGGCGCGGCGGAACTCGGCACCGGCGTCGTCCAGCGGGGTGTAGGCCGGGTCGTAGCGGGTGGTGAGTCCGGTTGCGGCGGCGGCGGATTCGATATCGCCCTCGTACCAGAGCGTCGGCAGCGCGGGAGCGGTGGCGCGGTCGTGCGCGGCGCCGTAGGAGACGTCGGGCAGGATCGGCAGCACCGGCTCCGCCAGCACGCGGCGCTCGGCGGCGGTGAGCTCGACCTGCCGCACCGAGGAGACGGTGGTGCCGACCATGTCGTGGTTGCGCAGGCAGCCGAGCATGAGCAGGTGCGCGCGCTCGGGGTGGAAGGCGTCCTCGGTGTGCGGGGCGAGCAGCGTGCTGCTGCTCGCGCCGGATTGCTCGTGCTCGTGCCCGGCGGCCGGGACGATGTTGTTCACCAGCCGCCCGCCCTGCTGGCCCCGCCAGCCGAACGGCTCGCCCGCCGCGGCGGCGAGCAGCAGCATGGCGATATCCAGGCGCAGCGAGGCCGCGGTGGGCGCGGCGGCGCCGCCCCGCCCGGCGGCTTCGCGCCAATTCGCCGGTGTGCGGCCGATTTCCGTCTCGCGCACCGGCAGCCCGGTGACGATGGTCGCGCCCGCGGAGGTGCTCGGCGGGCGCACCGCGGCCGCGATCGAGCCGGGTAGCCCCGGGGCGTAGCGCCGGACCGCCGCGACCACCCGCGGATCGGTCAGCGTCTCGGCGGCGACCCGGTCGCCGTCCAGGCCGAGTGTGACACAGATCGCATCGGCGGCGGCACGGATCGCGGCGCCGGCGGCAGGTTCGATCTCGCGTCGTTCTATGGGCTGTGGGTGAAACGTCCGACGTTCGGAGAGAACGCTTTTCACCGAGTGGGGTCCCTTCTTCGGATCGAGCCGGAGGCAGCGGAGACGATTCGAGTCCGAAGGTAGTTGGTCGGCATTGGGTTAAGCAAGGCTTGCCTAATTTGCAAGAACACACATAGCGGTACGACATGACCAGAACGGCCGCCGACGATACCCGTTCCGCAACTTCCGGGCGACTCCCGGCCGCGGCGAGTCGCACACGCGCCCGGTCGCCCGGGTGTGCCGAGATCACATCGCCATTAGGCTAGCCTGGCCTTGCCGGTGCGTCGCGCCCAGGATGCCTGTGACGCATCGGGTTACGCGACGGCGCGGGCCGACCGGCGACCCGAGGGAAGACGGCATGACGCGGTGGAATCGGCGGCAGGTCCTGGACTCGGGGGCGGCGTTGAGCCTCGCTTACCGCGATCACGGCGATGGCAATTCCAGGGGCGAAGACCGCCACGGATTCGCCACGACGCCGGAACCGTTGTCCCGGTGGCGGCAACGCCCGCCGCGGCGGCGGCGAATACGCGGCACCAGCAGGACGCCGAGGACGGCGGGCACCAGGATGGTCAGGTGCGCGGCGTCGCCGTACTGGCCGGTGACGGCCGGAAGCTGTTCGGCCCGAGCGACTTCGATATCCAGCCGGGTACGCGCTCGCCGGCCCCTGCGGCCGCCGGACGGCTGTCGCCCATGTCGCCCAGGCCCCCGGTTCGGCGCTGAGCCCGCTGCTCCGGGTCCGCACCCTGCTCGGCGAGGTCGCGGCCGACCGCGCGCGCATCCCGAGACGCTGCGTGCCGAGATCGCCGCGCTCGTCCAGCGGGTCGCCGTTCTGCTCTCCGGCCCGACCTCCGCCCTCCACGCCACCCCGCAAACCCCCTCACCCGCACCCTGCTGGGCTGAGCAGCGCGAACGGCGTAATCTGCCGTCCGGATCGATATTCATCCCGGCGGGGGCGAGCCGGTAAAATCGAGGGGGAGTGATGTGGAGGTGATCCGATGGCCGAGCGACCAGCCGACGAGCGCACGCGCCGCGCACGCGTTATTCGCGCTGCCCGGACGACCAGCAAGCTGGAAGGTGCCCGGAGTACGGACGCGACGCGGGCCGATCAGGACGCGTACGTCCGCGGGGAGATCGACATCGCCCAGCTGGGCGCCCGGGTGCGCGCCCGCTACAACCTGGACTGATAGGCGAACACGGCCCCGTGTCCGGCGGTGAGGCACGTCCGCCGTGGGACACCGGCGATGTCGAAGCGAACTGGACGGGATACTTCCTGCCCGGCACCGAGGTGCTGCGGAATCGAGTCGGAGCCACGACCAGGGATGAACTCGCCGATGCGGAGAACGATCTCGTCGAAATCCGCGTCGCCGAGTTGCGCGAAGCGCCGGAGCTCGTCGAGCGACCTACGACCTCACCCACCTCCGAACGGTGCACGGGTTCCTGTTCCAGGACGTCTACGAATGGGCCGGAGACCTGCGGACCGTCGGTCTCGAGAAGGGCGGCGAGTCCTTCTGCGCCCCCCTCGGCGCGGGTCGGGCGATAGCGCATATCGCCGATCGGATCAGGGAACTCGACCGGCTGCGCGCCGTCCGCGATCGCGACGCCCCCGGCGTCATCGCCTACATGTACGACTACGTGAACTTCGCGCACCCGTTCCGCGAGGGCAACGGCCGCGCGCAGCGAGAGTTCTTCGACCAGTTGGTTTCTGAGGCCGGCCGCGGCCTCGCCTGGGATCTGATCGACAAGACCGAGCTGCACACCGCATGCCACGCGGCCCGCGCGGAGGGCGACCTCACCCTGCTCGAGCGCATGTTCGCCACCATCCTCGACGCGCGGCCCGCTTACCTCTACGAGTAGAACATCGGCACTTAGCTGGGTATTCGCGTACTCCCGGCACAATGGACCGGGTGGTGTGGAAAAGAGCGGGCGCGGCGACGCTGATCCTGGCGACCCTGGTGCTCGCCGGGTGCGGGTTCGGGCCGGAGCGGGAACCGCTGCCGGAGGGGATTCCACCAGGGCCGGGAACTCCGCTGCCGGTGATCGATGTGCACGCCCCGGGGCGGGCGGCACTGCAGCTCAGGGGCTGGGCGGAGGAGCAGGCGGAGCGGATGGCGATCCCGGTGCAGGCGCTGGAGGCGTACGGGTACGCGGCGGCGGTGATGACGAACTCCCGCCCGGACTGCGGCGTCGCCTGGACCACGCTGGCGGGAATAGCGAGCGTGGAGAGCAAGCACGGCACGTACCGCGGCTCGCAGGTGGGGGAGGACGGCGTGATCCGCCCGCCGATCATCGGCATCCCGCTGGACGGCGGGCCCGGCATCGCCCGGATCGCCGACACCGACCGCGGCGCCCTCGACGGCGACCGCGAGTTCGACCGCGCGGTCGGCCCGCTGCAGTTCATCCCGGAGACCTGGAAGCGCTGGGGCGCCGACGCCAACGGCGACAACGTCGTCGACCCGCAGAACATCGACGACGCCGCGCTCACCGCGGCCCGCTACCTCTGCGCCAGCGGCGGCGACCTCACCTCCGAGCTGGGCTGGCAACGCGCGCTGATGACCTACAACCAGTCCAACAGCTACCTGCTCACCGTGCGCGACCGCGCCGCCGCGTACAGCATCGGCCGCCGGGTGTAATCGCGTCGGAGTGCCGGTTATCGGCCGGGCCGTCGGAAGGATAGGCTCGCAGCGCACGGGTCCGTCTCGTGTGATCATGCCTGTCAGCTGCCGAAGGAGTTCGTTTTCGTGGCCATCATCGAACAGGTCGGAGCTCGCGAGATCCTGGATTCTCGCGGTAACCCCACCGTCGAGGTCGAGATCGCCCTCGACGACGGCACCCTGACCAGGGCGGCCGTGCCGTCCGGCGCCTCCACCGGCGAGCACGAGGCGGTGGAGCTGCGCGACGGCGGCGAGCGCTACCTCGGCAAGGGCGTCCAGAAGGCCGTCGAGGGCGTGCTCGACGAGATCGCCCCGGCCGTGATCGGGCTGGACGCGGTCGAGCAGCGCACCGTCGACCAGGTGCTGCTGGATCTGGACGGCACCCCGGACAAGTCCCGGCTGGGCGCGAACGCCCTGCTCGGCGTCTCGCTGGCGGTGGCGCGGGCGGCCGCGGAGTCCTCCGGGCTCGAGCTCTTCCGCTACCTGGGCGGCCCGAACGCGCACGTGCTCCCGGTGCCGATGATGAACATCCTGAACGGCGGCGCGCACGCCGACACCGGCGTCGACGTGCAGGAGTTCATGGTCGCCCCGCTCGGCGCGCCCACCTTCAAGGAGGCGCTGCGCTGGGGCACCGAGGTGTACCACGCGCTCAAGTCGGTGCTGAAGAGCAAGGGGCTGGCAACCGGGCTCGGCGACGAGGGCGGCTTCGCCCCGGATGTCGCGGGCACCCGCGAGGCGCTCGACCTGATCGCCACCGCCATCGGCAAGACCGGGCTCACCCTCGGCCGTGACGTGGCGCTCGCGCTCGACGTCGCCGCCACCGAGTTCTACAACACGAGCACCGGCTACACCTTCGAGGGCACCGCGCGCAGCGCGGACGAGATGGCGCAGTTCTACGCCGAGCTGCTCACCGCCTACCCGCTGGTCTCCATCGAGGACCCGCTCTCCGAGGACGACTGGGACGGCTGGGTCGCGCTCACCGACCTGATCGGCGACAAGGTGCAGATCGTCGGCGACGACCTCTTCGTCACCAACCCGGAGCGGCTGGAGGAGGGCATCGTCAAGGGCGCCGCCAACGCGCTGCTGGTCAAGGTGAACCAGATCGGCACCCTGACCGAGACCCTGGACGCGGTCGAGCTGGCGCACCGCAACGGCTACAAGACCATGATGAGCCACCGCTCCGGCGAGACCGAGGACACCACCATCGCCGATCTCGCGGTCGCGGTGGGCAGCGGCCAGATCAAGACCGGTGCCCCGGCGCGCAGCGAGCGGGTCGCCAAGTACAACCAGCTGCTGCGGATCGAGGACGCGCTGGGCGATTCCGCCAGGTACGCGGGCGACGTCGCGTTCCCGCGTTTCGCCTTCGAGGGCTGACGGAGCGGTGATCGGCGGTAAGGGATGACGGAGCGGCGGACCCGCGGCGCCGGCCCCGGTGGCCGGGGCGATCGGCGCACGTCGCGGTCCGCCCGCTCCCGTCCCGCCGCCGATCACGCCGCCGCGAGCCGGGCGCCGCGCAGGCGCGCGGAATCGGAGAAGAAGCGCGAGCGGAAGCTCGGTGAGGGCGGCCGCCGCTCCCGCCGCGCCGACCGGCCGGAGCGCACCTTCCTCGGCCTCTCCACCGGCCGGGCGGTGATCCTGGCCATGGTGGTCTTCGGGCTCGGGCTCACCCTCGCGGTGCCGATGCGCACCTACTTCTCCCAGCGCGCCGAGGCCGCGCAGCTCGCCGAGGATCGGCAGCTGCTCGAGGCCGACGTCGCGGAGCTGCGCGATCGTCGTGTGCAGCAACAGGATCCGGCCTACATCCGCGCCGAGGCCAGGGATCGGCTGCGGCTCGTCCTGCCCGGCGAGACCCCCTACATCGTGCAGGTGCCCGGCATCGAGGCGCCGCCGGTCGCCGCCGCGCCGACCCGCTCGCGCGAACCCGACCCCTGGTACACCGACCTGTGGCGCACCCTCGACCAGCCGCCCCCCACCCCGGAAGGACCCCGGTGACCGCCCCCACCCAGCACGACCTGGAGATCGTCGCCCGGCAGCTGGGCCGGGAGCCCCGCGGGGTGCTCGGCATCGCCTACCGCACCCCGGACGGGCTGCCCGCGGTCGTGCGCACCGCCCCCAAGCTCCCGGACGGCACCCCCTTCCCGACGCTCTACTACCTGACCGACCCCCGGCTCACCGCCGAGGCGAGCAGGCAGGAGTCGGCGGGTGTCATGCGCGAGATGACCGAGCGGCTCACCACCGACCCCGCGCTGGCCGCCGCCTACCGCGCCGCGCACGAGAGCTACCTCGCCGAGCGCGACGAGATCGAGCCGCTCGGCACCGATTTCACCGGCGGCGGCATGCCGGACCGGGTCAAGTGCCTGCACGTGCTGATCGCGCACGCGCTGGCCAAGGGGCCCGGCGTGAACCCGCTGGGCGACGAGTCGGTGGCGCTCGCCGCCGAGCACGGGCTGCGCGGCACCGCGGTCCCCGCCGACTGGCCCGAGTACCGGGCACTGCGAGAGGAGAACGAGGCATGAGCAACCGGGTAGCGGCCGTCGACTGCGGCACCAACTCCATCCGCCTGCTGATCGCCGACGTGCAGCCGGACGGCACCCTCGCCGACGTGCACCGCGAGATGCGGATCGTCCGGCTCGGCCAGGGCGTCGACGCCACCGGGGCCTTCGCACCCGAGGCGATCGAACGCACGAGGGTCGCGCTGGCCGACTACGCCGCCACCATGCGGGAGGCGAAGGTCGACAGGGTGCGCATGGTCGCCACCTCGGCCACCCGCGACGCCTCGAATCGCGAGGATTTCTTCGGTATGGCCCGCGAGCTGCTCGGCACCGTCGTGTCCGGCGCCGAGGCCGAGGTCATCACCGGTGACGAGGAGGCCAGGCTGTCGTTCTCCGGCGCCATCGGCGAGCTCGCCGCCGACGAGGCGCCGTACGTGGTGGTCGACCTGGGCGGCGGCTCCACCGAGCTCGTCTTCGGCGACGCCGACGGGGTGCGCGCCGCCTTCTCCGCCGATATCGGCTGCGTGCGGATCACCGAGCGGAGCATGCCGGGGAACCCGCCCACTCCCGACCAGCTCGCCGCTGCCCGTGAGTTCGCCGCCGAGCGGCTCGCCGCCGCCTTCGCCGCGGTGCCGGTGGAAGAGGCGCGGACCTGGGTCGGAGTCGCCGGGACCATGACCACCATCGCCGCGGTCGCGCTGGAACTTCCCGAGTACGACGCGTCGAAGGTGCACCTGAGCAGGCTCTCGCTGGAGCAGGTGCACGCGGTGTCGGATCGGCTCACGTCGCTCGATCACGATCAGCGTGCCGCGCTCGGCCCGGTGCACCCGGGGCGGGTTGATGTGATCGGTGGCGGTGCGCTCATCGTCCGGGTGCTCGCCGACGAGCTGGCCCGCCGGGCGGGGATCTCCGAGCTCGTGGTCAGTGAGCACGACATCCTCGACGGGATCGCGCTCTCCATCGCCTGACCCGTGCTGCGCTACCTGGAGGCCGTCCGGCACGGCCAGACGCCGATCAACGCCGCCGGTCCCGCCGCGGCACGGCCCTACCTGCCGGACTCGGAGGTATTCCTGACCGAGCTCGGGGAGCGGCAGGCCCGCGACCTCGGCCGCCGCTTCGCCGCCCTTCCGCCCGATGAACTCCCGGACCTGGTGCTCTGCTCCCCGTACCCGCGCGCCCGCCGCACCTGGGAGATCGCCGCCGCGGAGCTGCGCTCACCCCCGGAGTTCCGCGTCGACGACCGCCTGCACGACCGCGACCGCGGGCAATTTCGCGTGATGTCGCAAGCGCGGGCCCGGCTCCTGCACCCCGAAGAAGCTGCCGCCGAGGACCGCGACCCGCTCGGCTACCGCCCGCCCGGGGGCGAATCCTTCCGCGACGTAGCCGACCGGGTCGGTGCCGTCGTCACCGAGTTGCTCGAGCCAGGCCCGGAGCGGGTGCTGATCATCGCGCACGACGCTGTAGTCCTCATGCTCCGCCAGGTCCTGGAGCAGCTTCCCGACCCGGAGATCCTCGCCCTCGCCGACCACGGCCTCGCGGGCAACGGCTCCGTCACTTCGTGGCAGCGCGCCGCCGGCGCGAACTTCCGCCTGCTCGCCTACGATGTCCGCACCCATCTGACCAGCTGAAACCTCCCTGGTTTCGACCTGATCATGGGAGGTATTCGCGGCTCGTGCGCCTCCTCCGACTCCCGGGCGTTTACCGCCCGCAAGCCGATACCTGGTTGCTGGCCCGGGCCCTCGCCGATGCCGCCCTGCCCCGGAACCCCCGCGTGGTCGACATCTGTACCGGAACCGGTGCCCTGGCCGTCACGGCCGCCCGCGCCGGAGCCGCCGAGGTCACGGCCGTCGACATCTCCCGCCGAGCCATCTCCACCGCCTGGCTCAACAGCCGGGTCCGCGGCCTCCCCGTCGAACTCCTCCGCGGCGACTTCCGCGAGGTGCTGCGCGACCGCACCTTCGACGTAGTCCTCTCCAACCCGCCCTACGTCCCCTGCGCCGACCCCGAGCCGGCCCGTGGACTCGACCGGGCCTGGGACGCAGGGTCCGACGGCCGCTCGGTCCTGGACGACCTCTGCGCGACGCTGCCCACCCTGCTCGCCCCCAACGGCGTCGCGCTGCTCGTTCACTCCGAACTCTCCGACGAGCAGCGCACCCTGCGCATGCTCCGGGAATCCGGCCTCAAGGCGTCCACCGTCGCCCGCTCGCTCACCTCCTTCGGCCCGGTCATGCGCGGCCGCGCGGACTGGCTGGAGGATGCCGGGCTCATCGCGCCCGGGCAGCGGGTGGAAGAGCTGGTGGTGATCCGTGCCGACCGCATCGAACAGTGAGCCGGAGCGACGGCGGGTCACCCTGGAACAGGGTGGTCCGGCGCTGATCGAGGGGCCGGTGGAGATCGTCGGCGAGGACGGGGTGGTCGTGAAGTCCGACCGCTTCCTGGTCGCGCTCTGCCGCTGCAAACGCAGCGACATCTATCCCCTCTGCGATACCAGCCACCGCCGCCGCGCCCGCCGCGCCGAGGACTGACCCGCTACAGGCCGAGCGAACGCACCAGGTCGAGCAGCTCGATGCGGAAGAGCTTGCCCGGATTCCGCGACTGCGGACGCAGGTGTCCGTACACCTCCAGCGCGATCGGGCCGTGCATCCGGCCCCACATGCGCAGCGCGAGCGCCAGTGCGGCCGGGGGCAGGCCGGGATAGCCGGTGCGCACGTGCTCGGCGAGCTCCGGATCGAAATCCGACCAGGTCGAATCGCCCTGCGCCTGCGTCCCCTTCGCGCGCGGCCAGGCCGCGGCGGCCAGGCCGACCAGCCCGTCGCAGGCGCGCAGCTCGGCGGCGCGGGCCGGGCCACCGGGCGGCGGGCGGTACCCCGCGACCGGGTCCCCGTAGATCAGCCGGAACCCGGCCGGATGCGCCACCGCCCAGCCGCGCACTGCCTCGCCCCAGGCCACGATGCGCCCGCCCGGATCATCCGCGGGCACCGCATCGCGCGCGGCTTCGAGCAGAATCACCAGTTCGGTGTAGACGTCGGAGATGAGGGTGCTGATCAGGTCGTCGCGGGTGGCGAAGTAGCCGTAGAGCGCGCCCGCGGTCATTCCCATCTCCCGGGCGATGGCGCGCAGGGTGATCGCGTCCGGCCCGCCTTCGGTGAGCAGCCGGAGCGCGATGCCCTTGATCTCCGCCACCGTCTCCGCGCGCAGCCGTTCCCGGCGGTTCCTCACTTCGGCCACGGTTGACACCCTACAGCGTGTGGATACTATAACCCGTGTACTTACTGAACGGCGTGTAGTGGCGAGGAGTGGTGACGGTGCGGATCGGAGTTTTCGGAGCCAGCGGGGTGATCGGCAGCCGGGTGGTCAGGGAGGCCGAGCGGCGCGACCACGAGGTGACGGCGATCGCGCGGGACGCGGCGCGGCTCCCGGACGATCTCGGGGCTCGGCGGGTGGTCGCGGACTGGCTGGACGCGGACGGCATCGCCGCCGCGATCGCCGAGCTGGACGTGGTGATCAGCGCGGTGAACGTCGGGCACGGCATCGCCGACACCATCGCGCACGCCGACGATTTCGTGGCCGGTGCGCACGCGATGGTGGCGGCGCTGCACCGGCACCCCGGTGTGCGCCTGGTCGTGGTCGGCGGTGGAGGCAGTCTGGAGGTGGCACCCGGACTCCAACTCGTCGATACCGGAGCGGCTTTCACCGAGGTGCTGACCGAACGGCTCGGGGTGCCCGCCGAGTACCGCGCGGTGGTTCTGGCGCTGCGCGAGGCGCTGGACGTCTACCGGCGGTCGAATCGGAACTGGACGTACCTGAGCCCCTCGTCCGGATTGGTCGAGCCGGGCGAGCGCACCGGCCGATACCGGGTGGGCGGTGACCAGTTGCTGTCCGGGGACGCCGACATCTCGGCGGAGGATCTGGCAGTGGCGCTGCTCGACGAGGTGGAGGGGGCGCGGTTCGTACAGCGCCGATTCACGGTCGCCGCCGCCTGATGCGTCGAGACGCAGGCGCCTGCGGGGTTCGTCGGAGGCGGATCCCCTCGGCATCGGATGCCGGTTCAGCTTGTCCCGACAGCAGCCGATTCCGACGTGCTCCGGTGTGTACAGCCGCCCCCGTTACGGCAGCCCGGCAGGCAGCGCCTACTGGGCGACAATGCCCGGGCAGGGACATGAGCCCGCTGGGTTGAGCCCCTCGCGCTATTCCAGCGGCTCGAGCAGGGAACTCTTCCCCGCCTCCCACGCCTCCAGCAGCACCCGGTCCACATGCTCCTCGAGCAGATTCGTCACCTGGATCCCGAACACCACCGACTCGGTGAGCTCCGGCTCCTCGGCCACCAGCGGCGCGATCACCTGATGCCGCATCACCTGCTCGTGCACCGCATCCGCCTCGACATGCTCGGTGTAGAACCGCACGCACTCCGGCGCGGCTTCCAACCGCTCGAGCACGGAAACCATCCGCCGCGACCCGGGCGACGACGTGATCTCCACCGTCGCGAAGTGCCCGACCAGCGCCCCGCGCAACTCCCGATGCAGCCCGAACAGCGACATCATGTTCACCAGCGCCAGCATCGGCGCGGGTACCACGTCCAGGTAGTGCAGATACCCGTCATCCAACCCGGCGGCGGCCATCAGATCCGCGTAGAGCTTGGCGTGCACACGGTCAGCGTGCCCACCCCCGTACTCGTCGAACTCCACGGCCACCAGGGAAGCCTTCGACTGACCCCGCAATCGCGGAATCGCCCAGGCGTACGGATCCGCCTCTTTGTGGTGATAGATCGACCGATGCGTGAAGTACTCCCGCACATGCCACCACTCGGCCCGCTCCAGCAGGAAGGCCCCGACCCCGGCCGGCTCACCCGGCTGCACCAGCAGCGCGTTCAGCTCCGCATCCAGATCGTCCCCACCGGGCACATCGGCCCGCATAGCCGCCAGGAACCGGCGCTCCAACTCCGCACGGAAAGCGAGCAGCCCGGGATCCCACTCCCAGCCCGGCGCGACCCCTTCGAATCCCTGATAGTGCAGTTCGTAGAGGGTGTAGAGCGCGAGATGCAGATCGTCGCCGTACGGATCGACATCGCCGACGGGGACAGAAACGGGAGTTCCCGGCTCCGAGCGCAGCGCGGTGAGCACGGCATCGGA
The DNA here is from genome assembly GCF_021183625.1 of Nocardia asteroides. NCBI lineage: Bacteria > Bacillati > Actinomycetota > Actinomycetes > Mycobacteriales > Nocardiaceae > Nocardia > Nocardia asteroides. Next base: position 2,920,377 of record NZ_CP089214.1, on the reverse strand, counting down.
AAGAGCACCCCGAGCCCGCGGCAGGGCGAGACGGGTGCGAACGCTGGTCGTCATAGTGGCCGATTACCCCGATCCCGCAGCTCTACCGGACCCCGGAGCCCTTGTCCGCCCGCCCGCGCATCAGATCAGCGAGCCGCTGCAGCGACTCCCGATTGCGCGGCGCCAGCAGAAGTCCCTGGGCGAGGTCCGGCACCAGCACGCCGGGCCCCTTGACAGCCTTCTCCGCCATCTCGATGCGGGTCCGCCCCGGCCCCTCCTCGCGCAGCGTCAGCCGGATGTACGCGGCGCCGAACGGCCACAGCCGCGCCTCCAGCTCCAGCCGATACGGCCGCTGAACTGCGCGAACGGTGGTGTGGTCCTGCATGGTGAGCGGCCACGGCCCGACGCTGTGGTGAATGCGCGAACCGACCGCGGGCCATTCCGGGTCGACCGCCCGGATGTGCGAGGCGCCGACGACCCAGGACGAGTACAGCCATCCATCGGTCAATGTGGCGAACGCCTCGTCGATGGGTACTTCCACGGTGATACCGATCTCGATCACGGGGCCCGAGTGCCCGCGCCCGACCGGGCGAAACCGGCCGGAGTGGCTACCGGACCGAGTCGGGCGGTATGGGAAGGTGTGGCGCATGGCCGAGACAGCGAATATCGAGCAAGCGGACGTTCCGGAGCGCACCTTCTTCGGGCACCCGATCGGCTTGACGAACCTGTTCGGTGTCGAGCTGTGGGAGCGCTTCTCCTTCTACGGCATGCTCACCATTCTCGGCTACTACCTGTACTACTCGGTGACCGACGGCGGGCTCGGGCTCTCGCAGGACACCGGCGTCGGCATCGTCGGCGCCTACGGCGGCCTCGTCTACCTCTCCACGGTGCTCGGCGGATGGATCGCCGACCGGTTGCTGGGAATGGAGCGGACGGTCTTCTACGGCGGTGTCGTCGTGATGGCCGGGCACATCGCCCTCGCCCTGCTGCCGGGGCTGGCCGGGGTCGGCGTCGGGCTGGTGCTCGTTGCGCTCGGCAGCGGCGCGCTCAAGGCGAACGCCTCCTCGCTGCTCGGCACGCTCTACCCCAAGGGCGATGCCAGGGTGGACGGCGGTTTCACCCTCTTCTACCTCGGCATCAATATCGGCGCCTTCGTCGGCCCGCTGCTCACCGGGCTGCTGCAGCGCGAGTGGGGCTTCCACTACGGCTTCGGCGCCGCCGCGATCGGCATGGCGCTGGGCCTCACCCAGTACGTGGTCTTTCGCCGCAACCTCGGCACCGCGGGGCGCGAGGTGCCGAACCCGCTGCCGCGCGGAGCGATCGGGCCGATCGCCGGGGTGCTGATCGGGGTCGCCGTACTGGTCGCGGTGGTCTGGCTGCTCGGCTGGGTGCGGCTGAGCAACCTCGCCGACGTCACCACCGGCGTGATCGCCGTCGCCTCGGTGCTCTACTTCGCGATCATCCTGCGCAGCCCCAAGGTGACCCCGGTGGAGCGCACCCGGGTGCGCGCCTTCATCCCGCTGTTCATCGCCAACGCGGTGTTCTGGTCGCTGTTCCAGCAGATCTTCACGGTGCTCGCGGTGTACTCGGACGAGCGGATGAACTGGTCCATCTTCGGCTGGACCGCCCCCTCCAGCTGGATCGGCTCGGTGGAGCCGGTGTGGATCATCGCGCTCTCCCCGCTCTTCGCCCTGCTCTGGACCCGGCTCGGCAGCCGCGCGCCGGGCACCCCGCTCAAGTTCGCGCTCGGCGTGCTCGGCATGGGGCTCTCGTTCTGGCTGTTCCTGCTGTTCGCCGGGGGCGAGGGGCGTAGCACGCCCGCGGTGTTCGTGCTGCTCATCATGGCCGGGTTCGCCGTCTCCGAGCTGCTGATCTCGCCGATCGGGCTGGCCGTCACCACCCAGCTGGCGCCGGAGGCGTTCCGCGCGCAGATGATGGCGCTCTACTTCTTCTCGGTCGGCTTCGGCACCTCGATGGCGGGCGTGCTCGCGGGGTACTACGAGACCGATCGGGAATTCGCGTACTTCGGGCTGATCGGCGCGGTCGCCGTCGTCGCGGGGCTGATCATGGCCGCTCTCGCGCCGTGGGTGCGCAGGCACATGGAGGGCGTGCATTGATTCGAGGAACGGAGGCACCATGACCACGACCCGCACCGGCGGATTGTTCCGGACCAAATCGGTGGAGCAGTCCATCCGCGACACCGACGACCCCGACGCCAAGCTCCGCAGGGACCTGACCGCCTGGGACCTCACCGTCTTCGGCGTCGCCGTCGTTGTCGGCGCGGGCATCTTCACGCTGACCGCGCGCACCGCGGGCAATGTCGCCGGACCGTCGGTCTCGCTGGCCTTCGTCTTCGCCGCCGTCGCCTGCGGGCTGACCGCGCTCTGCTACGCCGAGTTCGCCTCCACCGTCCCGGTCGCGGGCAGCGCCTACACCTACTCCTACGCCACCTTCGGCGAGCTGGTCGCCTGGATCATCGGCTGGGACCTGATCCTGGAGTTCGCGCTCGCCGCCTCCGTGGTGGCCAAGGGGTGGTCGCAGTACCTGGGCGAGGTGTTCACCGGCATCGACCCGGTGCTGCACCTCGGGCCGGTCGAATTCGACTGGGGCGCCGTGATTCTGCTCGCGGTGCTGACGGTGCTGCTCGTCATCGGCACCAAGGTGTCGTCCCGGGTCTCGGCCGTCGCGGTGGCGATCAAGCTGGCCGTGATCGCGCTGGTGGTCGTGGTCGGGCTGACCTACTTCGACAGGGACAACCTCTCGCCCTACATCCCGCCGTCGCAGCCGGGCGAGGGCGAGGCGGGCTGGCACCAGTCGCTCTTCTCCTGGGTCACCGGCGCCGGGAGCAGCAACTTCGGCTGGTACGGGTTGCTCGCCGCGGCCAGCCTGGTGTTCTTCGCCTTCATCGGCTTCGACGTGGTCGCCACCACTGCCGAGGAGACCAAGGACCCGCAGCGCGCCGTCCCGCGCGGCATCCTCGGCTCGCTGGCCGTGGTGACCGTGCTGTATGTGGTGGTCTCACTGGTGCTCACCGGCATGGTGCCCTACACCGAGCTGGCGGGCGACGACTCCACGCTCGCCACCGCTTTCGCGCTGCAGGGCGCCGACTGGGCGCAGAAGGTGATCTCCATCGGCGCGCTGGCCGGCCTCACCACCGTGGTCATGGTGCTCTTCCTCGGCCAGACCCGGGTGCTCTTCGCGATGTCCCGCGACGGCCTCATGCCGCGCGGGCTCGCCAAGACCGGCCGCTTCGGCACCCCCGCCCGGCTCACCGTGCTGATCGGCGTCGTGTGCATGCTGCTGGCCGGCTTCGTCCAGTTCGGCACGCTGGAGGAGATGGTGAACATCGGAACGCTCTTCGCGTTCGTGCTGGTCTCCATCGGCGTGCTGGTGCTCCGCCGCACCCGGCCGGAGCTGGAGCGCGGCTTCCGGGTGCCGCTGGTGCCGTTCGTCCCGATCCTCGGCGTGCTCGCCTGCCTGTGGCTGATGGTCAACCTCTCGGTCGAGACCTGGGTGCGCTTCCTGCTCTGGATGGTGATCGGCCTGCTGGTGTATTTTGCCTACGGACGACGGCATTCCCTGCTCAATCGCACGGCGACATCGAGTCCCGCTTCGGAATAGAGGCATCATGCGAAACCTGTGGAGACGGCGCTCCCGCGAACCGCAGCCCGTCCCGCGCCGCCTCCCCGGGGTCACGCAGGTCAACGACTGGATCGACGCCGTCGCCGCCGGCCTCTGCGACCACCACCGGGAGCCGGAGGCCGCGGCCGCCCGCGCCTGCGACGCGCTCTTCACCGCCGCGACCGTCGCCGCCGTCATGGTCGAGCGCGGCAGGCCCTGCCCCGAGTACCGCGCCGTGCACCAGCGCTGCCTCACCGGCGCCATCGAGTTCATGAAGCTGCTCGGCGAGGACACCCTGCGCCGCCACCGCGTCCAGACCCGCACCCCGCTCGGCTGGGACGAACTCGGCCCCGCCGACGCCGTGACCATCGCCGAGCACCTCACCGGCCTCGGCGAAGCGCTCCAGATCGCTCTGTGCGCGCTGACCACCGACCCGCGCGTCAGCCCCGACCTGCGCGAGGTCGCCGACGTGTACGGCCTCCCCGCCGCCGCCGTCATCGTCGACTCCTGCTTCTTCATCCGCGCCGACCCCGCGATGTGAGTTCGGTATCGGACCCGGCGGTCGAATTCCGGTACAGGCGTACGGGTCCGGTACTCTTCTCCGGGGCGCCCCCATAGCCCAATTGGCAGAGGCAGCGGACTTAAAATCCGCACAGTGTCGGTTCGAGTCCGACTGGGGGCACCGCAGCTGAGCAGGTAGGCGCGGTGCTGTCCGCTCAGCAGGAGATCGAGCCGCCCGCCACCCCAGCACTGCCCCAGCACACGGGCTGGTCAGGGCCTATCCGGCGGGTCTTCGTCGCGGGTCTGTTCGGGCCACAGCACAGCGAGCGCCAGCACCGCCAGCGGCAGGCCGATAACGACCACCCATCCCACCGCGATCACGACCAGCTCGTCTGTTCCAGGTATGCCACGGCCATGGAGTACCGGGGGCAGCGATGCCCCGCGTGGATGGCCATGAGGTGGTGTGCGTGAGATCGACCCCGTAGCGGGTCCGTCCACTTGCACGCAGCTGGATAGATGTCCAGCCGTCGCAGCCCTGCGGCTACGCGACGCATCGTGCGCGAATCAGAAAGCCATTCCATCGAGTTCCCCTGCCACCCGCCCCGGCTCTGGCCCCTACCGCCACCGGGAGATGAATCCGCCTCCAGGGGCGGACGTTTGACGGGAAGCCTGGTGCGCACGGGCGCATCGAAGGGCTAGGTAGGGGATAGCGCCCTATCCTGGGAACATGAGCCCATCGCCTCACGCTGGACAGGCCATTGCGGCCGAGCGGAAGCTCGCGGGCTTGAGCCAGCGCCAACTCGCCACCCGCGCGAACTACAGCCTGGCGATGGTCAAGGCTGTGGAGCAGGGCCGCGAACCGGCCAGTCCGGCGTTCATCGCTGCCGCCGCGCGGGTGCTGCGCGTCGAGCCCGAGCGGCTCACTGGCACGCCGTACCGGGAAGTTCTCGCAGAAGACGGTCCCCTCGAGGGCATCGCCGAGCTGCGGGCGATTCTGTGCGAGGGCGAATACGTGCGGCCCGAGGAGCCCGGGACGATCGCGGACCTGCAAGCCTCCATGCAACGGATCAATGATGAGGACCGGAAGGGCAACAGCCGCAAGGCTTTAGCGAAGCTGCCCGCGCTGATTCGGAAGACCTACGGTGCGTTGCAGGAGACCGCAGATCCCGCCGCCTACGAGTTGCTGTGCAGCGCCTACAACGCGGCCGACCGGATGTGCAGGCGCTTCGGCTTCATGTCGCTGACGATCCCCGCGATCGACCGCTACGACTGGGCGGCGGCTCGCGGGAACGACCCTCTCGCTCCTGCCGTCGGCCAGGTGATGCGCACGCGGCTGCTGGTCTACCAAGACAGCACCGACCTCGCCCTCACCCTTGTCGACAAGGCGATCGCTGAGTCGCCCGGCGAGAGCGAAGGCGCGCTGTCGGTGGCAGGTGCTGCGCACCTGGCCGGGGCGGTGGCGGCGGCACGTGGGCTGCGGCTGGACACGGCCCACGATCACCTCGCGGAGGCGCGTGCCATCGGCCAGCGGCTCGGGCATGAGTCGCGGGCGTACGAGACGCTGTTCGGCCCGGCCAATACCGAGATTCACGCGGTCGGTGTCGAGTTGGAGGCGGGTGATCCGGGTCGAGCCGCTCGTGAAGGCTCCGCCTTGAAGCTGCCCAGGTCGCTCGCGAAGACCCGCGCCGGGCACCACTGGCAAGACGTGAGCCGCGCATGGCTGCTGACCGGCAAGCCGGACAAAGCGCTGGACGCGCTGAACCAGGCCCGCCGGATCGCGCCGCAACAGACTCGCCTGCACCCGGCCGTACGAGAGACCGTCCACGGCATCGCCGCCGCACAGCGCAGGCAGACGAGCAGCCTCACCGGGTTCGCTTCGTGGCTCGGGGTCCAGGTCTGATCTTCGGTGCGGAGTCGGACCGCCATGTTCCCGGTATCGCTCAGGCCCGCGATCGAGAGGCTGTGGGAGTACAACCGGCTGCGGCACGAGCAGCGGGTGACCGACGTGGGAATCGGTCTCGGCGGCCACGATCCGAGCGTCGCCGGCCATGCCGCGGAGCTGTATCACCGCGGCCTGATCCCGCTGATCGTCTTCACCGGAGCGACCTCGCCGGTCACCGCGGTCCGTTTCCCGCGCGGGGAGGCGGTGCACTATCGCGAGATCGTGCTGGCACTCGGTGTACCGGACGAGGTGATCCTGGTGGAGCCGGCGGCGACGAACACCGGGCAGAACATCGAGTTCTCTCGCGAGTTGCTCGCCGGGCGCGACATCCGATCGGTCACGCTGATCACGAAGCCGCAGCAGGCGCGGCGCGGCTACGCCACGTGCCGGAAGGTGTGGCCGGAGGTCGAGGTGGTGTGCTCGTTCACCGCGCTCCCTTTCGACGACTATGTCGAGTCGATCGGGGACACCGATCTGGTGCTCACCTCGCTCGTCGGGGAGACGCAGCGCGTGTGGACGTACGCAGAGCAAGGGTTCGCAATCGAGCAGGACGTGCCTGCCGACGTCAGGGACGCTTTCGCCACCCTGGTCGCGGCAGGTTACACAGATCGGCTCATCCGATGAGAGGAGAAAGTGATGTACGGACTCTGGCGCACCTGCCAGCACTTCGCGGAGGCGGATTCGATTCCGGACGCCACCGCATCCGCCGGGGACACGGTTCTGGCAGCGGCCCCCACCCTGCCGCGGCAGGGACGCAAGCAGCAGTTCCTCGCACGGCTCGATGGCCGCCGCTGGGAGGCGGTGGGATTCGTGGTGGACGGAAACCTGCGCGACACGTCGGCGGCGCAGTTGCGTAAGTACGAGGCGGTTCGTGCAGGGCACATGAAGTGGTCCAACGACAGTTACGCGCCGCTCCGCCCAGCGGACCACCCGCAGCGGACCGTGGACTTGGACGCGTAGGCCGAAACCGATCGGTTGATCGACTCGAACATATGTTCGCCAGGGTGTAGCGTCGTGCCATGCCTGAGCCATCCCCACTCGATCGGGCCGCCGAGGAGCTGCGGCAGACGCAGCGGCAATTGCTGGACGCGGCCGCGTTCGGCAAGCAGCTCTCGCCCGAGCAGTTGGAGCGGGCGGCGGGGCGGATCGGGGAGGCGCTGCGGGCCTATGCGGGGGTCGCGGCGGAGCCCGCGCGGCAGGTGTGTGATCGGCCGCGCAGGCACCGGTGATCAGCGCACGCCGGTGACCTGGGCGTAGGAGTCGGCGACCAGGAGGCCGGTGTGCTCGATCACGACCAGGACCGGAAGGGGATGGTCGAGGAGCGGGCGGATGCCCTGCTCCAGTCGATAGCGGAACTCGGCCGCGGCGGGGATTTCGCGCTCGGTGACCGCGCCGTTCTCGTCACGGTACGAGCGGTGCGGGGTGAGCAGCACGGAATCCGGGCCGCTCGGCGCCCAGCGGAACAGCACGCAATCGGACGAACCGGGCCTCGCGTACGCCACCGAACCCTCACCGTTCGGGCGGAACACCAGCTCTTCGTCCTGCATGGAGGAGTGGTACCCGTAGTCGGAACTCCAGGTACCGATGAGATCCTCGGTCACTCGGCGAGATGCTCCGCGGCCTTGGCGAAGTCGCTGCGCAACTTGTCCTCACGCTGGGCGCGGACGGCTTCGTCCTGGGTGAAGAGGGCCTGTTTGCTGGTGTGGTAGGTCGGGATGACGACGAGTTTGCTCGCGACCTCGGGGTGCTGCCGTTCGAAGCGGCGCCAGGCGGCTTGGGCGTCGAGGCCGTGGGCGAGGACGACCTTCAGCTTGGGGAGCAGGGCGATGACCTGTTCGAGGGGGGCGATGCCGCGGTCGATATCGGCGGTGGAGGGCTTGCGGCTGGTGTACCAGGGGTAGGCGTTCCAGGTGATGAGGTCGCCGATGCGGAGGCCGGAGGTTCGGAAGAACTCCAGGTAGCGTTCGGCGGCCTGGTCGTCGTTCTCCAGGGAGAGGAGGCCGCTGCTCTGCTGGCCGGAGCGGGTCTTGGGGCCCGGGTCGCGGAAGAGGGAGAGGACTCGGGCTTCGGTGCCGCCGTAGATGGGGGCGAGGTGGGGGATGGGTTCGCCGGTCTCCTCGGTGAGGCGGTCGACGAGGTGGTTGAAGGGGGCGATCGGGCCCTCGTAGCGGGCGGCGAGCTGTTCGTCGCGGTAGGTGTTGTCCGCCAGGCGGCGGGCGGTGAGGGTGCGCTCCTCCACCTTGGGGGCGGCGGTTTCGCGCGGGGTGGTGGACTTCGCGGCCGCGGTCTTCTTCGCGGGGGCCTTCTTTGCCGGTGCCTTGGTTGCTGCCTTGGCCGCGGTCTTCTTGGCCGGGGCGCTCGGGTCGGCCGTCTTCGCGGCCGCCTTCTTGCGCGGAGCCGCCTTCTTGGCTGGAGCGGTCGCGGGCTCGACCGCCGCGGGCGGCGTCGGCTCGGCCTGGGGTGTCGCGGTGGGTGCCGGGGCGGTTGCGTCCGAGGGAGCGTTGTCGGCTTCGGCCGCCGAAGCGACGGGGGTGCTCGGAGCCGCTACCTCGGGAGTGTCGCTCGCAGGCTCGGTCGCCGGGACGGAGCTGTCGGTCGATGCGATCTCGGCTTTCTCGATGGCAGCGGCAGGGGCAGCGCTCTCGGCGGAATCCGCCGGCGCGGCGGCGGGCGCAGCATCGGCCGATGTGACCTCGGCGGGCTTGGCCTCGACGGGCGCGGCCTCGGTGGCCTTGGCGGGCGTGACCTCGACGGGCTTGGCGTCGGCGGGCGTGGCCGCAGTAACCTCGACGGGCGTGGCGTCGGCGGACGCGGTGGTCTCGGTGGGGGTGGCGTCGGCGGGCGCGACCTCGGTGGTCTGAGCCGACGTGACATCGGCAGGCGCGGCCCTGTCCGCTTCGACATCCGCGGCATCAACGGCGACGGCGGCAGCCGGGGGTTCGGCGGTCTCGACCGCGCGCACGGGTGCGTCGGAGACCGCGGAATCGGTCGGCTCGACAACCGGTGCGTCGCTGACGGTCGAAGTGCCTGCGGAGCCCACGGCCGGCTCGGTACCCGCCGTACCCGCGGAATCGGCGACACCGTCCGCCGAAGAATCCTTCTTCCAGAACATCAAGGCCGCGATAGCGCGCTTGGTCACCCCGCGGGGCGCGTTCCTGCCGGTGGACATCGAGTGGGACTCCGTTTCAATTCGGCGGTTCGCGGTCGGTGACACCGACGGGGTATCCGCCTCGGTCAGCTAAGAAACCTGGTCGGTACGGACTACGAGGGTATCCCTGCCGGGGCCGGAATGAACCCCGACGCCAGGAATTCCCGGACATACCCGGCCAGAACTTCCCGGTCGACCGGTCGGCGGCGCACGCCGGTGCCCGACAGCATCGCCTGTGTGTGCTCGTCACGCCAGTCGAGATGCACCGGCAGCCCGGCGAAATCGGTGGTGAGCAGCGCGGCGCGGGTGAGGGTGTCGTCACCCGCTGCCTCGCGGAGCCGCGATTCTCGCTCCAGGGCGTCCCGCACGCGCTCCAGGGAGACGGTCTCGACCGGTACCCCCTGCTCCCGCAGAATGTCGTAGATCGCCGACACCGCAACGGGTTCCGGGTTCACCAGGTGGTAGACGGTCTCGGTGCCCGCGCGCCCGGCCATGGTGACGACGGCGTCGGCGACGTAGTCCACCGGCACCAGCGAAACCGCGGCGTCCCCGAGGTCGGGCGCCATGCCGAGGACGGCGGTGGCGCGCAACAGGTTCCACAGCGCGTCGGAGGTGCTGTTGATCCCGGCCGCTGCGGTGCCGCTGATGGTGCCTGGCCGGTAGACGCGGGCGGGCAGCCCGCGCTCGGCGGCCTTGCGGACCAGCTCCTCCGCCGTCCACTTGGACGCGATGTATCCGCTCGCGGGCAGCTCGTCGGCGGTGAGCCTGGTGTCCTCGGTGATCGGCCGGTCGGCGGCGCGGACGGCGGTGTTGATGGTGGAGACGAAGTGCAGTGGCTTGATCCGGCCGGTGCGGGCGAAGCGCAGCACCTCGCGGGTGCCTTCGACGTTGGCCGCGCGCAGCCTGGCGTACGGCTCGATGTGGTTCACCCGAGCCCCGTTGTGGTGCACCACGTCGATCTCGGCGGCGAGCCGCTCGTAGTCGGCGGGGGCGAGGCCGAGCCGCGGCGCGGCGAGGTCGCCGGGCACGGGCCGGACCCGTTCGAAGCCGTCCTCGCGCAGCCGGTACCGGCGCAGCGCGGCCAGCACCCGCTCCACGGCCTGCGCGTCGGAACCGGCCCGGACCAGGCAGTACACCGTGGCGGGGGTGCGGTCGAGGAGTGCGCGCAGGAGGTGTGCGCCGAGGAAGCCGGTGGCGCCGGTGAGCAGCACGGCGCGCGGGGTCATGGTGAACGGCGAGATGTCGTCGTCGAGCACGGCGTCGTCGGCGGGGCTCGCGGCGGCCGCGGTCTCGGCGCCGCCGATGTAGCCGGCCACGCCCGCGGCGGTCGGGTCGCCGAGCAGCGCCGCCATCGGCACCCGCCGCCCGAGATCCCTGGTCAGCCGCTGGTGCAGGGAGAAGGCGAGCAGCGAGGAGCCGCCGAGGTCGTAGAAGTCGTCGGTCACCCCGACCTCGGGCAGCCCGAGCACGTCGGCGAAGGCGGCGGCGACGGTGGCCTCCAGCGGGGTGCGCGGGACGACCAGCGAGCGGGAGGCGAAGACCGGGCTCGGCAGCGCCGCGCGGTCCAGCTTGCCGCTGGTGTTCACCGGCAGTTCGGCCAGCACGACAACGGCCGACGGCACCATGTACGAGGGCAGCGCGGCGCTGACGGCGGTGCGCAGCGCATCCGGGTCGAGCGCGGCGCCGGGCACTGGGACGACGTAGCCGACCAGGTGATCGCCGGTATCGCCGGTCTTCACCACCACCGCGGCCTGGCCGACCCCGGCCTGCGCGAGCAGCGCGGCCTCGATCTCGCCCAGCTCGATCCGGTGCCCGCGCAGCTTGACCTGGAAGTCGCTGCGGCCGAGGTAGTCGAGCGCGCCCTGCGGGCTCCAGCGCACCAGGTCGCCGGTGCGGTACATCCTGGTCCCGGCGTGGTCGTACGGGTTCGCGACGAACCGGTCCGCGCTCAGCGCCGCCCGGCCGTGGTAGCCGCGGGCCAGCTGCACCCCGGCCAGGTACAGCTCGCCGACGGCGCCGACCGGCACCGGGCAGAGCCGCGAATCGAGCACCAGCACCCGGGAATTCCACTCCGGGACGCCGATCGGCACCCGTACCGCGGCGTCGTCGGCCGGGCCGACCCGGTGCGCGGTGATGCTCACCGCGGCCTCGGTGGGGCCGTAGACATTGTGGATCCGGGCGGCGCTGCGCTGCGCGAAGGCGCGGGCGGTCTCCGGGGGCAGCGCCTCGCCGATGACGAAGATGTCGCGCAGCGTGCTCAGCTCGGCCGGTTCGCAGTGCGCGGCGAAGGCCGCCAGCATGGACGGGACGAAATCGGTGAGCGTGCAGCGGTATTCGGCGATCAGCCGGGAGAGCGCGCCGGGGTCGCGGTGCTCGTCCGGCCCGGCGAGCACCAGCGTCGCGCCGGAGCGCAGCGGCAGGAAGTGCCCCCAGAGCGAGACGTCGAAGGTGCCCGGCGTCTTCTGCAGGTAGACGTCGGCGGCGGTCACCCGGTACTCGTGCCGCATCCACTCGATCTGGTTGACGATGGCGCGGTGCGTGATCACCACGCCCTTCGGCTTGCCGGTCGAGCCCGAGGTGTAGATGAGGTAGGCGGGGTTGTCCGGGTGCAGCGGGGTCGGGCGCTCGGCGTCGGTGACCGGGGTTCCGGCGAAACCGGAGAGGTCGATGGTGTCGACCAGCTCGGCCGGGGCCGCGGTGAAGGCGTCCGAGCCGGTGGAGAGGATGCAGACCGGCTGGGCGGAGTCCAGCACGTAGCCGATCCGTTCGGCCGGGTGATCCGGGTCGATCGGCACCCACGCGCCACCGGCCTCGACCACCGCGCAGAGCGCGATGTACTGCGCGAGCGAGCGGCGCATGGCCACCGCGACGACCGCCTCCGGCCCGACCCCGCGCCCGATCAGCCAGCGCGCCAGCCTGCTCACCGCGCCGGACAGCTCCGCGTAGCCGAGCGACCCGCCCGCACCGGTCACCGCGAGGGCGGACGGGCTGGTCGCGGCGAACCGGTGCAGCGGCGCGAGCAGCGATTCCGTCGATACCGCCCGCACCGGCCCGGTCGACCAGGCGCGCAGCAGCCGCAGCTCGCCCGGCTCGATGACGTCGAGATCGCCGACCACCCGGCCGGGCTCGGCGGCGATCTGCTCCAGCAGCCGCAGGTAGCCGCCGACGAAGCGCTCCACAGTGGCGGCGTCGAAGAGGTCGGTGGCGTAGGTGAAGCGGACCACGATCGGCCCGGGCGCGCCGTCGTCGGTGCGCGACTCCACCACGGCGATGTGCAGGTCGGTCTTCGAGGTCCTTGTCTCCAGGTCGAACCCGGAGAACGCGACGCCCGCCATCGACATGCGCGCCTCGGAGAAGTTCTGGAAGGCGAAGCCGACCTGGTAGAGCGGGTGCCTGCCGGGCGAGCGGAGTGGGTCGACGGCATCGACCACGTGCTCGAACGGCACCTCCGAGTGCGCGAAGTTGACCAGGTCGCGCTCCCTGGTGCGGCCGAGCAGCGCGCCGAAGCTCTCGCCGGGGTCGACCCGGGTGCGCGAGACGGTGGTGTTGACGAACATGCCGACCACGTCGTCCAGCGCGGCCTCGGCCCGGTTCGTCATCGGCACCCCGATGGTCACGTCGGTGACGCCGGAGAGCCGGGCCATCAGCACCGCGAGCGCGGTGCGCATGACCATGAAGACGGTGGCGTTGTGGCGCCGCGCCACCGTGCGCAGCGCGCCGTGCAGCGCGGCCGAGGCCTCGCGCTGCACCGAGGCGCCGCGCAGCGAGGCCACGGCGGGGCGCGGGCGGTCGGCGGGCAGCTCGAGATCGTCCGGGATGCCGGCGAGCTCCCGCTTCCAGTAGGCGAGCTGGCGGGCGAGCGGGGACTCCGGGTCCTCGCGCGAGCCCAGCACCTCGCGCTGCCACAGTGAGTAGTCGGCGTACTGCACGGCAGGCGGCTTCCAGGCGGGCGGGGTGCCCGCGCTGCGCGCCGCGTAGGCCGCCGCGATGTCGCGGGCGAGCGGCGCCAGCGACGACCCGTCGGCGCAGATGTGGTGCATGGCACAGACGAGCACGTGCCGATCGCCGGTGCGAAGCAGCCCGACCCGGAGCGGCACCTCGCGCGCGACATCGAATCCGCGCCACAGGATTTCGTCCACCCAGGCGGCGACGGCGGGGGAGTCCGGCTCGGCGGTGGCCTCGTGCACCCGGAGCGCGGAGAGCGCCGCGTCGGCGTCGAGCACCACCTGGTGCGGGCCGTCGGCGTCGGCCGGGTACCTGGTGCGCAGCGATTCGTGCCGGATCACCGCGTCGGCGAAGGCGGCGTGCAGCGCCGGGACGTCGAGTGCGCCGGTCAGGGTGAGCGCGAAGCCGAGGTTGTCCACCGCGGAGGCGGTGTCGAACTGGTTGCGCAGCCAGAACCGCAGCTGCGCGGGGGAGAGCGGGATCCGGTCCGGCCGCGCCATCGGCAGCAGCGGCGGGCGGGCCGGGTCGAAGAGCTCGGTGCGCACCGCGACCGCGAGCCCGGCGACGGTCGGGTGGTCGAAGACCAGCCGCGGCGGCACCTGCGCGTCGAGCGCGTCGCCGAGCCGGGCCGCGACCTGGGTGGCGAGCAGCGAATTGCCGCCGACCACGAAGAAGTCGTCGTCGGCGCCGACCCGGGGCAGGCCGAGCACCGCGCGGAACGCCTGCGCCACCAGCTCCTCGCCCGCGCCGGAGGGCGGGCGGTAGGGCGACTCGTCCACCGGGCGGGCGCGCAGCGCGGTGCGGTCCGCCTTGCCGGAGGTGGTCAGCGGGATGCGGTCGAGCAGCGTGATCGAGTTCGGCACCATGTAGCGCGGCAGCACCCTGGCCACCGCGTCGGCCAGCGCCGCCGGATCGGGGGCGCTGCCCGGCTCCGGCTCGAGGTACGCGACCAGGGCGGTGTCGCCACCGGGCGAGCGCCGGTCGACGACCACCGCCGCGCGCACGCCGGGCTGCGCGCTCAGCGCGGCCTCGATCTCGCCGAGCTCGATCCGGAACCCGCGCACCTGCACCTGTCGGTCCAGCCGCCCCAGATACTCGAAATCACCGGTCCCGTTGCGCCGCACCAGGTCTCCGGTGCGGTAGAGCAGCGTGCCGTTCGCGTCGGCGACGAAGCGCTGCGCGGTGAGCGCGGGCCGCCCGCGGTAGCCGCGGGCCAGCCCGGGCCCGCCGAGGTAGAGCTCACCCGCCACGCCGACGCCGACCGGGCGCAGCTTGGTGTCCAGCACCCGGCACTGCACGCCGGGCAGCGCGGCGCCGATGGTCACCGGGGCGCCCGGCGTCATCGGGCCCGCGAGCGTTGCGGCGACGGTGGCCTCGGTCGGGCCGTAGGCGTTGAACAGGGCGGTGTGCGCCGCCCAGCGGTCGGCGAGCGCAGGGGGACACGGCTCGCCGCCGACCACGAGCACCCGCAGCGCGGGCACGCTCGCGGGGTCGAGCGTGGCCAGCGTGGACGGGGTGAGGAAGGCGTGCGTGACCCCGTGCCCGGCCAGCAGCGCGGCCAGGTCGCCGCCGCCGAGCACGGTGGGCGGCGCGATCACCATGGTCGCGGCGGCGCCGACGGCGAGCAGCAGCTCCAGGATCGAGGCGTCGAAGCTGGGCGAGGCGAAGTGCAGCGTGCGGGCCTCCGGCGTGAGGCCGAAACGGGTGACCTGTTCCACACAGAGCCCGGCGAGCCCGGCGTGCGTGACGGCGACGCCCTTGGGTTGCCCGGTGGATCCGGAGGTATAGATCACGTAGGCGGTATCGGAGGCCCGGAGCACGGTCGGGCGGTCCAGGTAGGAGATCGGGTCCGCGGCTTCGGCGGCGATCAGGCCGGTCGTCTCCGCGGTGTCGACGGTGAGCCAGGAGAGCCGGTCCGGCAGCGCCCCCGCGTGCGCCCGGTCGGTCACGCCGAGCAGCGCGCCGCAGTCCCGCACCTGGTAGTCGAGGCGCGCGGCGGGCAGCGCGGGGTCGATCGGCACGTAGGCGGCACCGGTCTTCGCCACCGCCCAGAGCGTCACGACGGCGTCGATCGAGCGCGGCAGCGCCACCGCGACGGCGGCCTCGGGGGCCGCGCCCCTGGCCAGCAGCACCCGGCCGAGCCGGGTGGAGCGGTCGTCGAGCGCGCGGTAGGTGAGCGAATCGTCCCCGCAGACCACCGCGACACCGTCCGGATTGCGCTCGGCGGCGGCGGCGAGCAGGGCGGCGAGCGTGGCCGCGCGGGCCGCGGGCGCCCGCTTGCCCCGGGCACGGCGCGAGGACGGTGGCGTGTGCCGGGTCCTGCTGGTCACGATGAACGTCCTGTCGAGCGAGGCCTAAACGGGCCGAATACTACGGCTGTCGACCACCGCCCGCTACTGCGTGCTTCCCGGTGCGGGAGTTTTCGCGCTGCTGAGAGCCTGCCGAGGCAGGGAGGAATTTCATAGCCATTTGATATGTAGCCAGAAATTCGCGGTACTTGTCGAGCTCTTTCCGAATGGACGCGCCGGGCACTGTTCGGGGCGTATTTCGTCAAGGGCGGGGGGAGTTTCGCGGCGCCGAGCGGGGGCATCCGGCGAATACGGCTCGACTGACGAAGGTGTGTGTGATGACCGAAGCGCAATGGGAGATCCCGCCGCTCGACGGCGCCCCCGATATCGCCCGCGGGCGGGGCGCCGGTTCGACGCTCGCGGACTCCAGGAACTGGGCGGGCTTCGGGCTGCTCGGCATCGGCGGCCTCGCCGCTGTGATCGCCGCGATCACCTCGCTCGGCGGCTGGTCGGAGGGCGCGCTGTTCCTCGTCGTCGTCGCCGTGGTCGCGGTGCTGACCGGCGCCGCCCTGATCTTCGAGCAGCGCAGGAAGCGGCAGCAGCGCGAGCGCAGCAGGAGGCTCAACAGCGAGGTGTGGCGGCAGACGGTGCCGCCGCGGGTCTGATCGTCAGCCCCGCAGGGCCCGCGCGGCGTCGATCCCGGCCTGCCGCGCGGTGACGATGTCCCTGGCCAGCGCCTGGGTCTCCGGGTCGATCCCCGCGGCCAGCTCCGACTGCGCCAGCGCGACCGCGCGGCCGTGGTGCTCGACCACCAGATCCAGCCACTGCCCGTCGAATTCCACGCCAGTCGCCGCCGCCACCGCCGCGATCCGCCCCGGGCCGAGCAGCGCGAGCTGCCCCGACCCTTCCATTCCGGTACCGGCCTGCTCGCCGAAACCGTCGAGCAGTGCGGTGATCCGAGCGCTCTCCGGCCCCCGGTCCTGCCGCAGCGTGACCGCCAGTTCACGAACCCGCTGATCCACTGCGCGATTCGCGGCCAGCCCGGCGATCTCCGCCGACTGCTCCTGCTGCGCGGCCATGCCCTGCAGGAACTCGACATCCCCGCGCTGGAGGCCGTTCCGCGCGGTGGTCGGGGCGGGAGCCGGGGCGGAATCGCCGCCACCGCAGCCGGTGGCGAGCAGCGCGGCCGCCGCGACGAACGCGGCCGCGAGCAGGCGGACGATGATCTTCACCCGGGGTACTGTGCTGCCTCCCCCGGCACCGGGGAACGGATCGGCGCCGCTCCGGCGGTGAAGATCAATGCCGGTCAGGAGGTCGCGATATCCACGATCAGCCGGGTCGGGTTGTTCGCTGTCCGCACCTCGAAGGCCGGTCGGTCACCGCGCACCCCGATGAAGGACTGGGTCTCGCCCTCGAACACGATGGTCCGGTAGACCCCCGTCACCCCCGGCGCCTCCGGGTCGCGCACGGGCTCGGAGTTGTCGAACGGGGTCACGCCGGTGTCGAAGGGGTACGCGGAGCCCAGGATTCGCACCTCGAGGACGGACCCGGCGTCCAGGTCGAGCACCGTTCCGCTGCCGTCCTGCACCACCCGGTCGGTGTACTCGACCACCCAGCCGGGCGTTCCGGTGCCGCCCAGGTCGTACACCACGCGCTCGAAGCCGGGGTGGTGGCCGATCCGGATACCGGTGACGGTGAGCATCGCGCCGCGGCTCTTGTCCCCGCGCTCGGGCTGCGCGTCGGCGGGGACCGGCTCGGGGGCGGCGCTCGACGGGGGCGCTTCGAGCGCGGTGCCGACCGAGCCGGGCGAGGGGGCAGGCTCCGCCGAGCCGCTGTTCGCACAGCCGGTGAGCACGGCGGCCGCGGCGAGAACCGTCAGCAGCATCGGGGTCCGCATCGGCCGATGGTAGGCCCGCGAGCGGGGCATTTCCGGGATTTGGGGGCGTGCCGCGGTTCGCGGGGGCGGGGTCGGTGCGACACGGGGGCAACGATCCAGCACACTTGAGAGCCGTGGGCGATGTGGACGACGTGCTGGGCCGGTTGCGCCGGTATCCGGATGTGGAGGCGGCGAACCTCTATGCCGTCGACGCCGCCGACCGCCTGCTGCTCGACGTGGCGGCGGATGCGCTCGCCGGCGCGGGCGCGGGCCAGGTCGCGGTGATCGACGACGGCTACGGCGCGCTCACCCTCGGCGCCGCCGTCTCCCACGACCTGCACGGCATCCGGGTGCACCAGGACGTGCTCACCGGGGAACTCGCGCTCGCCGCCAATGCCCGCGCGCTCGACCTCCCCGGGCGCTACCGCGCCCACCCGCTCGGCCCGTCGCTGCTCACCGGCGCCACCGTCGTGCTGCTCCGGCTGCCGCGCGGGCTGGCCGGGCTCGCCGAGATCGCCGACGCCATCGCCAGGTACGCCGACCCCGGTGTCCTCGTCTTCGCCGCGGGCCGGGACAAGTACCTGACCCCCGCCATGAACGAGGTGCTCGGCGAGACCTTCACCGAGGTGCGCGCCAGCCGGGGGCGGCAGAAGTCCCGCGCGCTGCTGGTCTCGGGGCCGAAGCCGGTGGGCGAGCCGCCCTTCCCGGTGCGCGAGCACCTGGCCGAGCTCGGGCTCGACGTGGTGGCGCACGGCGCCGCCTTCTCCGGCCCCAAACTCGACATCGGCACCCGCTTCCTGCTCCGGCACCTGGACCGGATGAAGCCGGACGCCCGCAACGCGATCGACCTGGGCTGCGGCACCGGCATCCTGGCGGTCGCGCTGGCCCGCTCGCGACAGCGGATCACCGTCACCGGCACCGACCAGTCCGCCGCTGCGGTGGCGTCGGCGGTGGCGACGGCGGCGGCCAACGGGGTGGCCGAGCGGGTGCGCGTCGTCCGCGACGACGCCATGGCCTCGCTGCCGCCCGCCAGCGCCGACCTGGTGCTCTGCAACCCGCCCTTCCACATCGGCGCGGCGGTGCACACCGGCTCCGCGATCAAGATGTTCACCGCGGCGGGCCGGGTGCTCCGGCCCGGCGGTGAGCTGTGGACCGTCTACAACAGCCACCTGAACCACCGCGGCGTGACGGCGCGGCTGGTCGGCCACACCGAGGTCATCGCCCGCAACCAGAAATTCACGGTGACTAGATCGGTACGTGGTTTGCGGGACGTAGAACGGTAGAGTCCGAATTGTCCGCTGACCGGGAACTGTTTCCGGGGGGCGGGCGTTGTACGGACCAGCAGTAGACGCGATCCGGACTCGAGAAAGGGATCCCTTGCGTACCTCCTCCAATCCAGTCTTCCGGCGCCTGCCTCGGCAGGAGGGAGTGGGCGGTTACGCGAACTTCGGTTCCGGCGTAGCCGGTGCCGGCCAGTTCGGCCAGCAGCAACAGCAGCAGCCGCACGGCCAGTACCCGCCGCAGCAGTACGGTGAGGCGCCGCAGTACCAGGCGCCGCAGGCCACCAGGTCGATGACGATCGACGACGTGGTGACCAAGACCGGCATCACCCTCGCGGTGCTCGCCGTCTCCGCCGTCATCTCCTACGCCCTGACCAACGCCAACACCTCGCTGGCGCCCGCCTTCGTGATCGGCGGCGGTCTCATCGGGCTGGTCCTGGTGCTGGTGGCGACCTTCGGCAACAAGATGGACAACCCGGCCATCGTGCTGTCCTACGCCGTGGCGGAGGGTGTCTTCCTCGGCGCGCTGTCCTTCATGTTCACCGACATCGAGTTCGGTGGCGCGGGCGGCAGTGCGCTGATCGGGCAGGCGGTGCTCGGCACCTTCGGCGTCTTCGCCGGCATGCTCGTCGTCTACAAGACCGGCGCCATCCGCGTGACGCCGCGCTTCACCCGGATGATCGTCGGCGCGCTGATCGGCGTCGTGGTGCTGGCGCTGGGCAACCTGGTCGCGAGCTTCTTCATCGACGGCGGCCTCGGCCTGCGGGACGGCGGCCCGATCGCCATCATCTTCAGCCTGGTCTGCATCGCGATCGCCGCGTTCAGCTTCCTGCTCGACTTCGACGCCGCGGATCAGCTGATCCGCGCGCAGGCGCCGGAGAAGGCGGCCTGGGGCGTTGCCTTCGGCCTGACCATCACCCTGGTCTGGCTCTACGTCGAGATCCTGCGGCTGCTGAGCTACTTCCAGAGCGACTAGTCACACCGACGTAAGCGGGGCGGTCACCGGTCGGTGACCGCCCCGCTTCGCGTTCTAACTCAGCTGAGCCGCTCGATGATGAGCGCCATGCCCTGGCCGCCGCCGACGCACATGGTCTCCAGCCCGAACTGCTTGTCGTGGGTCTGCAGGTTGTTGATCAGCGTGGTGGTGATCCGGGCGCCGGTCGAGCCGAACGGGTGGCCGAGCGCGATGGCGCCGCCGGAGACGTTCAGCCTGTCCTCGTCGATCTTCAGCTCACGGGCGGAGCCGAGGACCTGGACGGCGAAGGCCTCGTTGATCTCGACCAGGTCGATGTCGTCGATGGTCTTGCCCGCCAGCGCCAGCGCGCGCTTGACCGCCTCGATCGGGCCCAGCCCCATGATCTCCGGCGAGAGGCCGGAGACGCCGGTGGAGACGATGCGGGCCAGCGGGGTGAGGCCGAGTTCCTTGGCCTTGGTGTCGCTCATGATCACCAGGGCGGCGGCGCCGTCGTTGAGCGGGCAGCAGTTGCCCGCGGTGACGGTGCCGTCGGGGCGGAAGACCGGCTTGAGGCCGGAGACCGCCTCGTAGGTGACGCCCGCGCGCGGGCCGTCGTCGGTGCTGACCACGGTGCCGTCGGGCAGCGTGACCGGGGTGATCTCGCGCTCGAAGAAGCCCGCGGCGATGGCCTGCTCGGCGCGGTTCTGCGAGCGCACGCCCCAGCGGTCCTGCTCCTCGCGGGTGATGCCGGTGGAGGTGGCGACGTTCTCCGCGGTCTGGCCCATGGCGATGTAGACGTCGGGGATCAGCCCGTCCTCGCGCGGGTCGTGCCAGATCCCGGAGCCGCCCTCGGCGGTCTTCGCGGTGCGGGCCTGCGCCTCGGCGAAGACCCCGTTCTGGGTGTTGGGCCAGGAATCGGCGGAGCCGTTCACGTACCGGGAGACGGTCTCCACGCCCGCGGAGATGAAGACGTCGCCCTCGCCCGCCTTGATGGCGTGGAACGCCATCCGGGTGGACTGCAGCGAGGAGGCGCAGTAGCGGTGCACGGTGGTGCCGGGCAGGGTGTCGTAGCCCAGCTGGACCGCGACCACGCGGCCGATGTTGAAGCCCTGCTCGCCGCCGGGGGAGCCGCAGCCGACGATCAGGTCGTCGATCGTGGCCGGGTCGAGGGCGGGCACCTTGTCGAGCGCGGCGCGCACGACCTGGGTCGTGAGATCGTCCGGCCGCAGCTCCGCCAGCGAGCCCTTGCGGGCCCGCCCGATCGGGGAGCGCGCGGTCGAAACGATGACGGCCTCTGGCATGAGGACTCCTTTGTCGTGGTGCGAATTCGGTTACTCGCCGGTAAGAAATCTACGTGGCACGGGCTCGGTCCGGAAGGCGTCGCGCGCCGGGCGCCGCCGCGTCCGGCGCCTCGGCCTGGTGCAGCAGCCCGGCCTCGACGCCGAGCGCGGTCAGCAGCGCGGGCAGCAGGTGCTCGGCGGCCAGCGCGTAGCCGGCGGCCGAGGGGTGGAAGCCGTCGGCGGCGAAGAGCAGCTCGGGAGCCTCGCGGAACCGCGGCGCCAGCAGGTTGCCCATCGGGACCGGGTGGCCGCCCGCGGCGCGGGTGGCCGCGGTCTGGGCCCTGGCCAGGCGGATACTCCAGTTCTCCACCACCGCGCGCAGCGGCTGCGCGATCGCGGTGACGATGCCGAGGTTCGGGCAGGTGCCGACCACGACGACGCTGTCCGCCGCGCGCAGCCGGGTCACCGCGGCACTGAGCCTGGCAGCCGAGGCGCGGATCGAGTGCTTCTTGGTGACGTCGTTCGCGCCGACCAGGATGACGGCGGCGTCCGGCGGCGGGCCTGCCACGAACATGGCGTCCACCTGGCCGGCCAGCCCCTTGGAGGTGGCGCCGGAGATGGCCTTGGTACTCAGCCGGATGCGCCTGCCGGTCGCCTCGGCCAAGCCGCGGGCCAGCCGGACGCCTGGCACCTCCTCGGCGCTCAACGCGCCGAGCCCGGCGGCGGTGGAGTCGCCGAAGATCATCAGGTGCAGGTCGAACTCGCGGCCCGCGCGCCAGCGCTGCGGCGGCTCGCCGCCGGGGGCGTAGATGCCGTCGGCCTCGGGCGGCTTGGAGCTGTCCCGGCCGATCACGCCGCGCGCCGCGCCCGCCTGCGCCATGAGCATGCGGTACCCGAACCACCAGGCCGTGCCTGCACCGGAACCGGCGAGCACCGCGCCCGCTCCCGTCGCGGCGGCGGTACGCCAACCCATGCGAGGTACACCCACGTTTGTGCATTCTACAAACCGGGCGGCCCGAGCGGTGGCGCCGATGCCGTTCCGGGGAACGGTCAGCCCGCGACGTCGAAGGTGCCGCGGGCGGGGACGCTCGCGTTGTCGGTGGTCACGGTGACCTCGATCCGCCCCGGCCCGGTGTCCTGGAACAGGGCGTACTGGATGCTGCCGTAGATCCCGGTGACCACCAGGTTCTCGTAGACCCCGGTCGCGCCGCTGTTCAGGTTGCGCCACGCGATCGTGGTGCGGACCTCGCAGAGCGGGGCGAACGGGTAGATGCCGGGGCCGACCCCGGAGACCGGCTCGGCCCGCATGTTCAGGATCGCCCGGCCCGGATACTGCGGGCTGGTGTCGGCCCAGGTGCGCACGCTGGTCCAGCACAGCCCGCCGCGCGCCAGCGTCGGCACCTGCGGGAACTCGACGGTGGCCGCGGCGGCCTGCGCCCCGGCCCCGAGCGTCGTCGCCACGGCCGCCCCGGCCAGGACGGTGGCGGCACGGGCGATGGTGAGCTTCCTCATGCCGTCCGATCCTAGGGGCTCGGGGCGGCGCGGGCGCGGAGCGGAACGCGGAGAGGCACGGCCCGGCGGCTTCTGCAACGATGGAGCTATGCGCATCGCGGAGCACGTCGTCGACCTGATCGGCAATACCCCGCTGGTCCGGCTGAACTCGGTGGTGGGGCCGAACGCCGGGCTGGTGGCGGCCAAGATCGAGTACCTGAACCCGGGCGGCAGCTCGAAGGACCGGATCGCGGTCAGGATGATCGAGGCCGCCGAGCACTCCGGCGAGTTGCGCCCCGGCGGCACCATCGTGGAGCCGACGTCGGGGAACACCGGGGTCGGGCTGGCGCTGGTGGCGCAGCAGCGCGGCTACAAGTGCGTCTTCGTCTGCCCGGACAAGGTGAGCGAGGACAAGCGCAACGTGCTGCGCGCGTACGGCGCCGAGGTCGTGGTCTGCCCGACCGCCGTCGCGCCGGAGCACCCGGACAGCTACTACAGCGTCTCGGATCGGCTGGTCCGCGAGATCGACGGCGCCTGGAAACCGGACCAGTACTCCAATCCCGGTGGGCCGCAGAGCCACTACGAGACCACCGGCCCGGAGATCTGGGCCGACACCGAGGGGAAGATCACGCACTTCGTCGCCGGTGTCGGCACCGGCGGCACCATCACCGGCGCAGGCCGCTACCTCAAGGAGGTCTCCGAGGGGCGGGTCAAGGTGATCGGCGCCGACCCGGAGGGTTCGGTGTACTCCGGCGGCACCGGGCGGCCGTACCTGGTCGAGGGCGTCGGCGAGGACTTCTGGCCGTCGGCCTACGACCCGGAGGTCGCGGACGAGATCATCGCGGTCTCCGACGCCGACTCCTTCGACATGACGCGGCGGCTGGCCCGCGAGGAGGGGCTGCTGGTCGGCGGCTCCTGCGGCATGGCCGTCGTGGCCGCGATCGAGGTGGCGCGGCGCGACCCGGACGCCGTCGTGGTGGTGCTGCTGCCGGACGGCGGCCGCGGCTACCTCTCCAAGATCTTCAACGACCAGTGGATGAGCTCCTACGGCTTCCTGCGCGAGCGGCTGGACGGCGGGGCCGAGCCGTTCGTCGGCGACGTGCTGCGCGGCAAGTCCGGTGAGCTGCCCGACCTGGTGCACACGCACCCGTCGGAGACCCTGCGCGACGCCATCGAGATCCTGCGCGAGTACGGCGTCTCGCAGATGCCGGTGGTCGGCGCCGAGCCGCCGGTGATGGCGGGCGAGGTGGCGGGCAGCGTCTCCGAGCGCGACCTGCTCTCCGCGGTGTTCGAGGGGCGTGCGCACCTCACCGACTCGGTGGCCGAGCACATGAGCGCCTCGTTCCCGCTGATCGGCGCGGGCGAGCCGATCTCGGCCGCCACCAAGGCGCTGTCCGAGACCGACGCGCTGATGGTGGTCGAGGAGGGCAAGCCGGTCGGCGTCATCACCAGGCACGACCTGCTCGGGTTCCTCAGCGTCGGTGCGATCGGCAAGTAGGGGTCAGCGGCTGCTCGCGGTGCTGCGCTCCGGCAGGTAGCCCGCGACCAGGTCGCTCCACTCGTCGGCGAGGGTGGCGAGCCGGTACCAGGCGGCGTGCACCCTGGTCTCGGCCACCTTGTCGCAGCTGTGCAGGAGGTGCCCGGCGTGCACGTGCGCCGCGGCCATCCGGTCCAGCAGCGCGCCGAGCGAGACGCCGCGCACCCGAGCGGGCCGGGCGGCGCTGGTCCAGCGGTCCACGGCGGCGACGAGTTCGGCTCGGCGGCAGTCGATTCCGGCCGCGGCCAGCGGATCGATATGCCGCTGCCGGTGCAGCTCGGCGAGCAGCGCGGCCGATCGGATCACCGGGTCGTCGCCCGCTTCGGCGGGAGAAGCGAAGGCGGTTAAGAGTTCTCGGCGGTCCGGGAGTTCAGCATCGCGCATCGGGGGCTCCCGGCGTAGCGGGAAGAGGGAACGGCAGTGTGCACATGGTGCACCTCCTGGAACGACCGGTGGAGCGTGGTCGTTCCAGGATGCGGGACATTTCGGGCTATCGGGTGACCGCGGAGTGGCCCCGCGATGACGCTTCGTAACACTGTGCTCAGCGGAAGGCGTTGCTCCCGGTGAGGGCCTTGCCCAGGGTGAGCTGGTGTACCTCGGCGGTGCCCTCGTAGGTGAGTACCGACTCCAGGTTGTTGGCGTGCCGCAGCACCGGGTAGTCCAGCGTGATCCCGTTGGCGCCCAGGATGGTTCGGCACTCGCGGGCGATCGCGATGGCTTCCCGCGTGCTGTTCAGCTTGCCCGCGCTCACCTGCTCCGCGGTCAGCTCGCCGCGATCCTTGAGCCGCCCGAGGTGGATGGCGAGCAGCTGCCCCTTCCCGTACTCCAGCGCCAGGTCGGCGAGCTTCGCCTGGGTGAGCTGATAGGCCGCGAGCGGCTTGTCGAAGACCTCGCGGCTGCGCGAGTACTCGATCGTCGCGGTGAGGCAGTCGCGGGCCGCGCCGAGCGCGCCGAAGACGATGCCGAAGCGCGCCTCGCCGAGGCAGGCCAGCGGCGAGGAGAGCCCGCGCGAGCCGGGCAGCACCGCGTCGGCGGGCAGCCGGACCCCGTCGAAGTTCAGCTCGGCGGTGATCGAGGCGCGCAGCGAGAGCTTGCGGTGCATCTCCCGCGCCACGAAGCCGGGGGCGTCGGTCGGGACGAGGAAGCCGCGCACCACCGGACGCCCGCCCTCCTCCTCGGGGTCGGTGTAGGCCCAGACCACCGCGACGTCGGCGACCGAGCCGTTGGTGATCCACATCTTGGCGCCGTCCAGCACCCAGTCGTCGCCGTCCCGCTTCGCGCGGGTGCGCATGCCGCCGGGATTGGAGCCGAAGTCCGGCTCGGTCAGCCCGAAGCAGCCGAGCAGCTCGCCCGCGGCCATCCCCGGTAGCCACTGCTGCTTCTGCTCCTCGGAGCCGTAGCGGTGGATGGCGGTCATGGCCAGCGAGCCCTGCACCGAGACCATGCTGCGGATGCCGGAGTCGACCGCCTCCAGCTCCTGGCAGGCGAGGCCGTAGGCGGTGGCGGAGAGCCCGGCGCAGCCGTAGCCGTCCAGGTGCATGCCGAGCAGCCCGAGTTCGCCCAGCTCGGGGGCGAGTTCGCGGGCCGGGAAGGTACCCGCCTCGAACCAGTCGGCCACGTGCGGGCGCAGCCGCCTGGCCGCGAAGGCGGCGACGGTGTCGCGGATCTCCCGCTCCTCCGGCTGCAGCAGGGCATCGGTCGCGAACAATTCGTCCAGGGTCACGGGTGTGTCGGGCGCCATGCCGGCCAGCGTAACCAGGCGGGCAGACGCACCCCCCGAAAATGGGACGCCGGTGCCCGGTTCTAGGCTGGGGCCATGAGCGAGCTGGGATTCTCCACCCGCGCCGTGCACGCCGGGTTCGAGCCGGACCCGCAGACCGGCGCGGTGAACGTACCCATCTACGCGAGTTCGACCTTCGCCCAGGACGGGGTGGGAGGGTTGCGCGGCGGGTACGAGTACGCCCGCACCGGTAACCCGACCCGCACGGCGCTGGAGGCAAACCTCGCTGCCCTCGAGCTCGGCCGGTACGGCCGCGCCTTCGCCTCCGGGATGGCCGCGACCGACTGTGCGCTGCGGGCGCTGCTGCGCCCCGGCGATCACATCGTCATCCCCGACGACGCCTACGGCGGCACCTTCCGGCTGATCGACAAGGTCTTCACGCAGTGGGGCATCGAGCACTCGCCCGCGCACATCGCCGACCTGGACGCGGTCCGCGCCGCCGTCCGCCCGAACACCAAGCTGATCTGGGTCGAGACCCCGACCAACCCGCTGCTCACCATCGGTGACATCCCGGCGCTGGCCGACGTCGCGCACACCGCGGGCGCCCTGCTGGTGGTCGACAACACCTTCGCCACCCCGTACCTGCAGACCCCGCTGACCCTCGGCGCCGACATCGTGCTGCACTCCACCACCAAATACCTGGGCGGACACTCGGACGTGATCGGCGGCGCGCTGGTCACCGACGACGCCGAGATCGACCAGAAGTTCGCCTTCCTGCAGAACGGCGCGGGCGCGGTGCCCGGCCCGTTCGACGCCTACCTCACGCTGCGCGGCGCCAAGACGCTGGCGCTGCGGATGGAGCGGCACTGCGACAACGCCGAGCTGATCGCCGAGTTCCTCGCCGGGCACCCGGCCATCTCGACCGTCATCTACCCGGGGCTGCCCGAGCACGCCGGGCACGGCGTCGCGGCCAAGCAGATGCGGCGCTTCGGCGGGATGCTCTCGGTGCGGCTGCGCGGCGGCGAGGAGGCGGCGCGCCGCTTCTGCGCCGGGACGAAGGTCTTCACGCTGGCGGAGTCGCTGGGCGGGATCGAGTCGCTGATCGAACACCCGGGCGCCATGACGCACGCCTCAACCGCGGGCTCGCAGCTGGAGGTCCCGGCCGACCTGGTGCGCATCTCGGTCGGCATCGAGGACGCTGCCGACCTGCTCGCCGATGTCGAGCAGGCGCTCGCGCAGTAGGGGAGCACGAACATGAACCGGCGGCCGCACTCGAGTATCGGGTGCGGCCGCTGCTGTTCGGGCGGCAGGCGCGGTAGCGCGGGGCCGCGGCGCTCCGCGCCCCCGCGGAGCGGCTCAGCTGTGGTAGGGCTCCGCGCTGACCAGCGTCACCTTCATGGTGTTGCCGTTGGGCAGGTTGTACTCCCTGGTCTCGCCGACCTTGGCGTCGATCAGCGCGCCGCCGAGCGGCGAGTTCGGCGAGTAGGTCTCCAGGTCGGAGTGGCCGAGCCCCTCCTCGCGGGTGGCGATCAGGAAGGTCTCGGTGTCGCCCTCGTCGCCGTCGTAGTAGACCTTGACGACCGAGCCGGGCAGCGCGACGCCCGACTTGGTCGGGGCGACGCCGACCTTGGCGGTGTTCAACAGTTCCTGCAGCTGCCGGATGCGGGCCTCCTGCTGGCCCTGCTCGTCCCGCGCCGCGTGGTAGCCGCCGTTCTCCTTGAGGTCGCCTTCCTCGCGGCGCTCGTTGATCTCGGCGGCGATGACCGGACGGTTGGCGATGAGCGCGTCGAGTTCGCTCTTGAGCCTGTCGTGCGACTCCTGGGTCAGCCAGGTCACATTCTCGGTCATCTCGATCACTCCCTAGTAGTTGTTCCCGGCGCGCCGGGATTCCCTGAACACCGCTGCTGTACCCACCGGGGCAGGCGGGCACGCATCGGCCGACGGCTGGACGCGATCGGAGGGTGTCGTGCTCTTCCGGAATGCCTCGCGCTGGCCGCCAATGCAGCAAACACGGCTCCGGGTTCCGGAACCGTGTGTCAGGCCATTCTAGCATGACTCACAAATATGCAGGTCAAGTCGATTTTGCGCGGCTATATCAGGTTCAGTCCGCGCGCAGGTAGCCCGGGACGGTGGTCGAGCACGCGTAGACGCTGCCCGAGGCGGGCCGCTCCGAGGAGCGGATCACGGTGGCGACCTCGACGGTGCCGTGCACCGACGGAGTGACCAGCACTTCGCGCCTCCCGGTCTCCTCGCCGTCGCGCGACATCACCCGGACGATGCAGACCACCGGCTGCGCCGGGTCCGCCCTGGTGACCTTGATCCGCAGGTCGAGCGTGGAATCGTCGACGACGACGTAGCCGAGCTGCTCGGCCTCGACGTCCTTCGGGCCGAACTTCTGGTAGCCGAGGAAGCCGACGCCGACCCCGGCGGCGACGACGAGCACCCCGAGCCCGGCCGCGACGGCGCGCCCGCGCCCCGGCCCGGTGCGGCCCGATCCGCCGTAGCGCTCGGCCCGGCGCGTCGCGCGGCGCCGCTGCGCCTCGGCGATCTCCGCCTGCGTCGCGGGGTCAGGCTCCGCGCCTGCTCGCGAGCTCGAGTCGGTCATCGTCGGACGCTCCCGGGGGTGGTCGGAATACAGCGGGGTTTGAATGGAACTATAGGTAAGCGAGGATCGGGTTCCTCACGGCACCGAGACGAGACGGCGGAGAGCGCGAGGTAGACGGTGAGCGGAGTGAACGGGACGTGAGTGGCCTCCGGCTGATGGCGGTGCACGCGCACCCCGACGACGAGTCATCCAAGGGCGCCGCGACGACGGCCAAGTACGCCGCCGAGGGCAACGAGGTACTCGTGGTCACGCTGACCGGCGGCGAGGCGGGCAGCATCCTCAACCCGGCCATGGACACCCCCGGTGTGCTGGAGCGGATCCACGAGATCCGGCGCGAGGAGATGGCCGCCGCCGCGGCTGCGCTCGGGGTGCGCCAGACCTGGCTCGGCTTCGTGGATTCCGGTCTGCCCGAGGGTGATCCGCTGCCGCCGCTGCCGGAGGGCAGCTTCGCGCTGGTCCCGCTGGAGGAGGCGACCGAGGCGCTGGTGCGGGTGGTCAGGGAGTTCCGGCCGCACGTGATGACGACCTACGACGAGACCGGCGGCTACCCGCACCCGGACCACATCCGCTGCTACGAGGTCTCGGTGGCCGCGTTCGAGGCGGCGGGCGACCCGGAGCGGTTCCCGGACGCGGGCGAGCCGTGGACCCCGCTCAAGCTCTACTACAACCACGGGTTCAGCCTGCGCAGGCTGGAGCGCTTCGCCGAGGAGTACGACCGGCTCGGCGAGCCCTTCCCGCTGCAGGAGTGGCTGGACCGCTCGCGCAAGTACGCGGTGGAGCGCGGCGACGTGATGTCGCGGGTGACCACCCAGATCGAGTGCTCGGAGTACTTCCCGCAGCGCGACGGCGCGCTACTCGCGCACGCCACCCAGATCGACCCGAACGGCGCCTTCTTCGCGATCCCGCTCGACCTGCAGAAGCGGGTCTGGCCGACCGAGGAGTTCGAGCTCGCGCAGACCAGGGTCAAGACCGCGCTCCCGGAGCACGACCTGTTCGCCGGGATCGGGGACGAGCACCGGTGATGTCCGCGCTACCGCTGCTCACCGAGGTGCTCGCGCAGACGCCGGGCACCCCGACCGGCCCCGAGTTCGGCAAGGCGTCGCCGCTCGGGCTGATCATCGTGCTCGTGCTGCTCGCCGGGACGTTCCTGCTGATCCGGTCGATGAACCGGCACATCAAGGGGCTGCCGGCGACCTTCGAGCCGGAACATCCGGAGCCGGACCAGGATGCCGACGACGGCACCGAGCACGGCATCGCCCGCACCGAGCCGGAACCGGGCGAGAAGCGGCGCGAAGGGTCGGGCTGACCGACAATCCCGGCCTGCCTTGTCAACCCGGGCGGCTGTTCGGTGCGCGCCGCACAATTTCGGGTTTCCATTGGTGAGCGGTGTGTATTCCGGGCAGCATCGCCTCGATCGACCAGAAGGATTCCCATGAACCGTGTGCAGGACCCCGCGATCGGCCGTATCGAGACGGAGACGGTGGTCGCCGCGATCGACCGGGCACTGGACACCGCGGGTGCCGCGGTCGCCGCGCTGGAACCCGGATCGCTCGGCGCGGCCACGCTCTGCGCCGAATGGGACGTGCACACCCTGCTCGACCACCTGGTCACCGTCATGTACGGGTCGGTCGCGGCGCTCAGCGACATCACCGGCGACGCGGAGCTGCCGGAGGACGTGCTCGGCTCCGACCCGCAGGGCGCCTTCGCCACCGCGGCCGAGCTGGACCGCGCGGCCTGGAGCCGGCCGGACGCGCTGGAGCGCGCGGTGCCCACGCCGCTCGGTGAGCTGCCGGGGCCGAGCGCGGCGCTCGCGCACCTGCTCGAGCTCACGGTGCACGGGACCGATCTCGCGCTGGCCGTGGGGCGGCCGGACCTCGCCGACGACGCGCTCTGTGCCGCGCTGCTCGAGGCCGTTCTCGGTGCTGGTGGGCTGGATCTCTACCGGCAGCCGGGGTGGTTCGACGCGGCGGTGCCGGTCGCCGACGACGCCCCCGGCCACCTGCGGTTGCTCGCCTACACCGGCCGCCGGTTCTGACACTCGGTCGCACCGCACCTGGTTCATGGGTGGGTAGGTGATTCATCGCGGTACCGTGTGCCGAGGCGTTCGGTGTCACCAGGCAGTAGCAGGTGTTGGCCAGCTGTAACGGCAATCGACACTGGGGTGGGAATGCGGGGCGAGAGCATTCGGGAGGCCCGGAAGGCGCGGGGATGGCCGGTGCCGGTGCTGATCGCGGCGCTCACCTCGGCCGCGGCCGAGCAAGGTCACAGCCTGATGTCCGCTCCGAGCCTGCGTATCGCGATCTCCCGATGGGAGAACGACAGGGTTCGTCCCGATGAGTTCCATTCGAGGTTGCTGTCCCGGGTCCTGGCGATTCCGTATGGCGGTGATCCGATCAGTCAGGGCACGGCCTACCAACGCGATGTTGTCGATGCGATCGATCTGCTCGATGATCTGGCAGCGCTGGACGATACGGCCATGGGCGACCTGCGGGCGGCACCGTTGACCGGAATCGCGGCGTCACAGGTTGTCACCGGGTATTTGTTCGGAGACTCCCCGGATCGCGTCCGGCCCGAGCCGGTGTTCGGTGTCGGGGCGGCACAACGCATCCGTGATGTCGTCGCCGAGATCACGGCGCAGGATTTCGAGCATGGCGGAGGACATGTCCGCCCCGGTCTGCTCGAGTTCTTCAGGACCGATGTGGTTCCGGTACTGCACGCTGTTCACTCGGGACAGGCCCGCCGGGAGGTCTTCGCGGCTGCCGCCGAGACAGTCCAGCTTCTGGGATGGAGCAGCTATGACGCGGGCCGTCATGCCGTTGCGTCGCGGTACTTCGTGCAGGCGTTGCGGTTCGCGCAGGAGGCAGGGGATCGTCTGCTGGGTGCACAGATGCTGGGCAATCTGTCACATCAGGCGAACTTCCTCGGCCGTTTCGACGACGCCTTGATGTACGCGCGTGCCGCGCGCACATCGACGTACCACGGCGGAAGCGCGGTCGTGGAGACGATGTGCGTGATGATGGAAGCGCGTGCTCTGGCGAGCCTGTCCGACCGCCGTGCGACCGTCGCGGCCATCGTGCGTGCCGAACAGTTGATTCAAGTCCGTCGCAGCAACGAACCGGCCTGGATCGCCTACTACGACGGATCGGAATTGGCTGGCGATTCCGCTCATTGCTTCCGTGACCTCGGCATGCCGATCGAAGCCGCCCAAGCCCTCGAAGCGGCTGTCGTCGACAGCACGCCGGCGCGTACTGCCGCGTTTCTGGGGATGGTCGCCTCTGATGTCGCGGTGCTCGCCGGGGACCTCGACACGGCGAGCACGCTGGCCACCACGGCACTCGCTCGCTCGACCGGACTACTTTCGGCGCGTTTCGATCGCTACGTCAGTGATTTTCGTCAGCGGGTGCCGCATCACATCGCCGGGCATCGTCGTTTCGACGCGTTCCATGAGGGCCTTCGCCGCCACCGTATGCCGACTTCCTGATCAGAATCCCTGCCATGGTGCGGCCAGGACACCGGTGCGGATGGTCTCGATCCGCTTGCGGTACTCGTCATGGATCTGCCGGGAATGCTCGACGTTCTGGGCGAGCCAACTCACCATCTTGACCAGTTGGACTTCCCGTAGGACAGGCCAGCCCGACCAGGTGGTGACGTCGTAGCCGTACGCGGTGGCGAAGTCGCCGTAGTGGCGGTGATCCCCCATTCCCACGCTGTACTCTGCCGCGATCTTCGCCAGGTCCCACTCCGCCGGACCCCACGCGAACGCCTCGAAGTCGATCAGTACCGGCCCAGTGTCGACGATCATCAGATTGCCGACGTGTGCGTCTCCGTGCACCGCCGCCGACGGCAGCCGGAAATGTAGCGAAGCCAGATCCCGCTCGAGGTGAGCCATCCGCTCGCGCAGCAGGTCGCTGTCGGCACCCGGAATCGGCGCTGTAGCCAACCGGGCCGCCACCCGGGGAAATGGCCGGACCTCGGGCAGATCGAACGCAGGTCGCTCCAAACTGTGCAAGGTGCGCAACAGTTCACCCAGTGCGCGCGAGTCGTCCTCGTCACCGGGGCGGCCCGGCAGCGTCGCCCAGAACGTCACAGGGAATCCGTCGACATCGAGCGGTTGCGCACATCTGGTCTCGAAGACCGTCGCGCCCGCGACTCCCTGCGAAGCGAGCCAGCCGGCTACCGAAATCTCCTTGCGGACGTCCACTCGATACTCTGCTCGTCGCGCGATCCGGACCACCGCTGGTGCCGAAACCAGCTGGTAGAGCACGTTCTCACCCAACCGCAGCAGCATCGCGCCCTTCGGGTCGAGGCCAGCTCGGCGGCACGCCTCGTGCAACGTATTCTCAACGGTCTCGGGCAGAAACGGGGAACCGGCCACGCGCCCCAGCCTAGGAGGCCGGGGAGCGGCCTCCCCGTGGCTGGTGCGAGACGTGAGTACGCAATCCCCGCAGGGGCGCAAACGAGGAATGCCGCCTCCGGCTCAACCGAGCGGGGTCGAGGCTGCGATCAGCGTGGGCACGGATCAACCGCGCGCTCTATCTCCTCGCCCTTCACGCCCACCCCGACATCTGTGTGCCCCCGCGCCACGCACGGGCCGGTGCTACCGGGGCGGGCGGTGCTACTAGCTGCTACCTAGCGACACGCCGGACTGCTCCACCACGGTGATGGCGTAACCGTACCGCCCAAACTGACCCTTCAATGCACGCCTGCACACCGGGTTTCTGTCAAACAGCCACCCTCGCAGGCGAATTCGAGTTCCCGGCGGTGGCCGGTCGGGGTCCGGGCGGGAAGTAGCGACAGGGGAACGCGATGAATT
Organism: Nocardia asteroides; assembly: GCF_021183625.1. NCBI lineage: Bacteria > Bacillati > Actinomycetota > Actinomycetes > Mycobacteriales > Nocardiaceae > Nocardia > Nocardia asteroides. The sequence continues at coordinate 2,887,396 of NZ_CP089214.1, read as the reverse complement.
GGCTCACTGATTCGCAGACATTGCGCCGCGTGGCCGCCGGGCTGCGACGGCTGGACATCTATCCAGCCGCGTGCAAGTGGACGGACCCGCTGCGTGGGCGGTCCCATGCTCACCATCTGATGGCCATCCACGCAGGGCATCGCTGCCCCCGGTACTCCATGGCCGTGGCGTACCTGGAACAGACGAGCTGGTCGTGATCGCAATCGGGTGGGTGATCGTCATCGGCCTGCCCCTGGTCGTGCTGGCGCTGGCGGTGCTGTGGCCCGCATCAACCCGCGACGACGACCCATCGGAGGAGCCCTGACCAACCTCCGTGCTGGAGTGGCGGGTGTGCCGGGCGTGGGCGTTGGTCTGGCCCGGGCGCCGGGTTCAGACCCGGACGTGCCGAAACCCTGCACCGGTTCGGCCGGCGCGGAGTCGCGAACAGGGACGAACTAGGAGACCAGTTCCATCGTCCCGCGCGGATCCCACGGCATGGGCCCGGTGGGGAACCCGAAGCGGATCATCCGGTGCGGCGCCGCCACCTCGATGTGTGCCACCGCGGGCGGAAGGAACCCGCTGAGCATCTTCTCCAGCAGCGCGTTCAACCCGGAGAGCCGCGGCCGCAGCCGCACCTGCCAGCACTCGACCTCCCCGGCGGGCACCTCGATCACCGCCCGCTGCTCCACCCTGGCGCTCACCGGAATGTGCACCGAGAAGGCCAGCCAGAGCGCCAGGTCCTCTTCCGAACCCTCGGCGAACTCGAGCCCGCGCAGCAGGGTGAGCCCGCCGGCCAGCGGCATGAGATCGGCCGGGAAGGGCGCGACCCCGCCACCGAACTGCAGGTGCGTGGTCCCGACGAAGTTCGCCTCCTCCCGGCTCACCACGGTCCCGCCGGACCTGGTCTCGGCCCGGTAGCTCGCGGCCCTGAGCCGGTCGCCGACCCGCTGGAAGCGCTGCTCGACGGTCACCGCGAACTCCCCGGAGCCGACCTGGATGATCGAGCGGTAGCCGTCGGTGTCGTGCCCGATCGCGCTGACCAGCTCCAGCGCGGACGGCTGGTTCGCCACCCGGACGGCGTAGACCGACTTCTCCCCGTCCGGGATGCCGGGGTCGCGGAACACGGTGTCGATCACGGCTTCCCCTCCGCCGCCGCCGCGAAGACCCGCCGCAGCACCGCGACGTAGCGCTCCACCGATTCGTGCGCCACCGGCGTGTCCGGGTAGATGACGCTCAGCGTGGTCGCACCCGCCAGCCGATTGATCCAGATCAGCACCTGTTCGGAGGCGGCCCGGTTGGCGTAGAGCCCGGCCGAGGCGGCGTCGAAGAATTCGTTGCCGAGCAGCTCCCTGGCATCGACGAAGGAGATCATCGGGCAGGACCAGCCCGGCTTCAGGTCGAGGTCGGAGTCGGCGGGCAGCAGCTCGACCACCCGCTGGAACGAGGTGGGCGCCAGCCGGAGCCCGTTCTCGTAGGCGTGCTGGGCCAGCCTGACCACCCGGTCGAACGAGGTCGCCCCGAGCGGGAAGGCGACCGGGAGCAGCGTCACGTACCAGCCGACCGACGCGCGCTCGGCGAGGCTGCCGCGCGTGCTCACCGGGGTCATGCCGAAGTAGTAGTCGCTGTCGATCAGCTCCCGCTCGACCAGCGCCGCGGCGGCGAAGATGCCACCGACGAACTCGGCGCCGTTCGCCCGGCAGCGCTGCTCGAAGCGGGATGCCGTCTCCTCGTCGAAGAGCGTGACCGTGCGGTGCGCGCTGCGGTTGTAGCCGTCTGTTCGCTTCCCGAGTGCCAACGGGAACGACGGCAGCCTGCCCTCGTTCCCGCGGATCAGCTCCAGCCACTTGCGCACGCCGGGCGAGGTCAGCGACATCTGGCCGGTGTAGGCGCGCTCGGCGGTGCAGTAGGCCAGGTAGCTGGCGGCAGGCTCCAGCATGTCGGGGGCGTCCGGCCAGACCTCGCGGGTGTAGAGCATGGCGAGGTCGAAGCCGGAGAGGTACTGCCCGAAGCCGTCGGTGTGCAGGTGGTCGACGGCGAGGTAGACGGTGGTCGACTCCGCGCGCTCGATCGCGCCGAAGGTGAAGCAGTCCCACTCGAACGGGCCCGGCGTGGTCTTCTGCACGTGCTCCCGGACGGCGGCCGGGTCGTCGACCCGGCCGTGCTCGACCGGGACGAACTCGACGTCGTCGGCGGGCACCAGGTGCCGCCGGACGGCGCCGCCCTCGATCCGGAACCAGCTCCGGAAGGTGTCGTGCCGCCGCAGGAAGGCGTTGACCGCGGTGGTCATGGCCGCCCGGTTCAGCTCGCCGGTCGGGATCTCCGCGGTCACCAGGCAGAGCCCGGCGTAGCGGAACTCCGCCGCGGCGTGCTGGGCGGCCGCCCTCAGGTACTGCTCCTGCTGGTGCGAGGGCGGGGCCGGGTGCGGCGGCGCCAGCCCGGCCCGCGCCACCGATTCCGGTGCCGCGGTCCAGGTGGTCAGCCGGCCCGGCGCCGGTGCCCAGTCGTCGATCAGGCCGAATTCGACCACGCTGCCACCTCGTTTCGACGGGTGCCGGTCACGAGGGCGCGCCCACCGGCACCGGCTCGGCCGCGGCCTCGGCGATCAGCGTGGACGGGTCGAGCCCGCCGCCGCTCGCCGACTCCGCGGCCAGGATCAGCTCGGCCACCTTCGGCCCGGCCTGCTCCAGGCTGAACGAGCGCCCCATCTGCAGCGACATCAGGTCGATGCCGAGGGTCTTGGTGACCCTGGCGCCGAGCTCAACCGCCATCAGCGAGTCCAGCCCCAGCTCGGGGACGGGAACCGTCATGTCGATGGACTCCACCGGCACCCCCATGACGACCGCGAGCTCCTCGGCCATCTTGCGGGCGACGAAGGCGCCGCGCTTGCCCTCCTCGATGGCGGCCACCTCGGCGCGCAGCTGGGCCAGCTCCGAGGTGTCCTTCGCCGAGACCTGGGCCAGCGCGATGGTGCGGCCGGTCCGGGTGAGCTGCGGGAAGGTGCCGGTCAGCTTGGACCAGTCGGTGGGGATGATGCCGGCCCTCGGGTCGCCGAGGCGCAGCGTCTGCTCCAGGTAGGCGGTCGCGTCGGCCATGTCGAGCGGGTCGAAGCCGACCAGGTCGAGGTACTTGACCGCGGTCTCGTCGGCCGCCATGCCGCCGGTGGCGCCGGAGAGGTGGCCCCAGCCGACGCAGAGCGCCCGCTCGCCGCCCCGAGCCCACTCCTGCGCCATGGTCTCCACCGCGACGTTGGCGGCGCAGTAGTTGTACTGGCCGTAGATGCCGTACATGGAGCCGCCGGAGGAGCAGAGCACGAACATGTCGAGGGTGATCCCGGCATCCGCGACCGCCCGGTGCAGCACCCGGGCGCCGTGCACCTTGGGCCGGTACACGATGTCCAGCTCGCGGTAGGTCATGGCGGCCAGCCGGTTGTCCGCCACCGAGCCCGCCGCGTGGAACACGCCGCGCAGCGGGTGCTCGGCGGTGTGCGCCCTGGCGACGACGGCCGTGACCGCGGCGGCGTCGGTGACGTCGGCCCGCTCGTCGATCACCTCGACCCCCGCCGCGTGCCAGGCCTCCAGCTGCCGGTGCGCCTCGTCGGTGGTCGGGCCGCTGCGGCTGATCAGGACCAGCCGGCGCACGCCGCGCAGCGCGAGCCAGCGCCCGATCGCCATGCCGAAGCCGCCGAAGCCACCGGTCACCAGATACGTTCCGGCGGCGTCGAACTCGACCTCGGGCAGGTACGGCCGGACGGCGGGCAGCGGCGAGTCGACGCGCAGCGCGATCCGGCGCAGCCCGGTGGAGCGGATGGTCTCCTCGAAGGCGCTCGCCACCTCGTCGGTCTCGAAGAGCCGGTAGGGGAGCGGCGTGTAGGTGCCCGCGAGCACCTTCTCGTAGACCCGCCGCAGCAGCGAGATGAGCCGCTGCGCGTCCACCGCGACCAGGCGGTCCAGGTCCATGGAGAAGTAGGCCACGTTCTTGTCGAAGTTGGCCAGCTCCAGCAGGCCGCCGGTGTAGATGTCGGCCTTGCCCACCTCGGCGATGCGGCCGAACTCGGCCACCGCGTTGAAGTTCTGCCGCAGGATCTCGCCGGGCGCGCTGCTCAGCACCACCTCGACGCCGGTGCCGCCGGTGATCTCCAGCACGTCGTCGACGAAGTTCAGCGAGCGGGAGTCGATGGCGTGCTCGGCGCCGAGCGCGAGCACGTGCGCCCGGCGCTCGTCGGTGCTCGCGGTGCCGATGATCCGGGCCCCGCGATCCTTGGCGACCTGGATGGCCGCCGTGCCGACGCCGCCCGCCGCGCCGTGGATCAGCACCCACTCGCCCGGCTGGAGCCGGGCCAGGTCGTGCAGCGCGTACTCGGCGGTGCCGAAGGCGATGGTGCTGGTGCAGTAGCCGGGGTCGGCGTCGGGGGGAAGCGGGATGGCCCGGTTCCGGTCCACCAGCACGTACCGCTGCATCATGCCCTTGGTGGCGATGGCGACCTGGTCGCCGACGGCGATGTCGGTGATGCCCGAGCCGACCCGGACCACCTCGCCGACGCCCTCCATGCCAGGCACGGTGCCGAAGTAGGTGGGCGCCAGTTCGCGCTCGCCGAGCAGCCCGATCACCTTGAGCGGGTCCTTGTAGTTCAGCCCGATGACCTTCATCCTGACCTCGACCTGGTCGGCCGCGGGGTCGGGGCGCGGGCACTCGCGCCAGGCCAGCGCGGAGAGCACCCTGGTCCGCGGCATCTCCAGCCCGAAGTTGGCCTCCGGGTCGGTGAGCGGGGCCGGGGTGTCCAGCGCCTCGAGGCGGTCCGGGAGCGGCTTGGTCACCAGCGGGGCCCAGCGGGTGCCCGACCGCAGCGCGACCTCGTCCAGGTTGTCGTTCCAGAAGGCGCCGGGGACCGCCAGTTCGGTGACCAGGTCGGCGGTCTCGGTGGCGGGCTCGACATCGATGAGCCGCCAGCGCAGCGTGGTCTGCTCGTTGAGCAGCACGCGGCGGGCGCCTGCCAGCGCGGCCTGCTTCGGGTCGGGCAGCGCCGGGTTGTCCGGGATGGCGAAGGCGCGCTCGGTGACCAGGGTGACGTGGCACTCGCCGTCGCCGAAGACGTCGCCGATGCCGCGCTGCTCGGTCTCGGCCGGGTGCGCGAAGGCGTCGATCGCGACCGCGACCTGCTCCAGCGTCCAGAGCTGGGCTACGTCGTCCTCGGCGGGGCCCGCGACGACGACCACGTGCAGCCGCTCGGTGCCGTCCGCGCGGGTGGCCGCGAGGGTCTCGGCCAGCCCGGCGGCCGGCTCCGCACCGGGCAGCCCGGCCAGGTGCAGCCGGGCGCCGGGGATCGTCTCGGCCAGCGCCTCGGCCCTGCTGTTGCTGCCGCCGAGCGCGACAACCACGGTGCTGACCGAATCCTGCGGCAGCGCGGTGGGGTCGAGCGGGTCGCGCTGCTCCATGGTCTCGACGTAGAAGAAGTCGGCCATCCGGCGCAGGGGGTCCTGGCCGGGGGTGAGCGCGCCGATCTGCAGCCCGCTCAGCCGCATGACCAGGTTGTGGTCGTCGTCGAGCAGGTCGACGTCGGCGCGCAGCCTGGCCCCGGGGTCGCGCCTGGCGACCACGGTGACCCGCTCCGGCAGCGGCGCGACCATGCGCGCCGCCGCGACCCCGACCGGCACCAGCGTGCCCTCGTCGATCCTGGACTCGGCGAAGAGCAGCGCGGCGGTCTGCATCGCCGCGTCCACCACCGCCGGGTGCGCGAGGTGGCCGGAGCCGGCCGCGATCGAGCCGTCGACGGTGGCGACCACCGCGTCCTGCCCGACGCGGGCGGTGAGTACCCGCCGGAAGGCGGGGCCGTACTGCAGCCCGGCCGCGGCCAGCCCGGAGTAGAACATGGCCGGGTCCACGTCGACGCCGACCGCGATCTCCGGCACCGCGACCTTGGTCTGCCGGTGGCTGCCGGTCAGCGTGCGGCCGGTGGCGTGCAGGGTCCACGCGGTGCCGGTAGCCGAGCGGGAGCGGATCACGAAGCGGCCGCTGGCCTCCTCGATGGTCAGCGCGAGCAGCGGGGTGTCCGGCGCGCCCATGATGAGCGGCGCGACGAAGCGCACCTGCTCCAGCGCGACCCGGTCGACGCCGAGCCGCTTCGCGGTGGCGCTGAGCGCGGCGTCGAGGTAGGCCGCGCCCGGCATGATCTTGATGTTGTTGACCACGTGGTCGGCCAGCCACGGCAGCAGCTCGGTGCCGACCTGGAGCAGGTAGTCCGGCCGCCCCTCGACGTCCGGGTCGCCGAGCATGGCGTAGCCGCCGGGCGTGCCGAGCCTGGCCTGCTCGAAGAGCGGTAGCGCGGAGTGCAGCCGGGTGCGCTGCCACGGGTAGCGCGGCAGCGGCGTGTGCGGGACCGCGCCGTCCTCGGCCGGGAACAGGGCCTCCAGGTCGAGCACGCCTGCGCCGTACAGCCCGATCAGGGTGCGGCGCAGGCTGTCCGAGTCGGGCTGCTTGCGGTCCAGCGTCGGCACCGTGGTGCCGTTCACGTCCGCGCCGAGCAGGATCTCCCGGATATTGCCGGACAGCACCGGGTGCGGCCCGACCTCGAGGAAGACCCGCCGCTCGGCGATCAGCTTCGCGACGGCGTCGGCGAAGCGCACCGGCTCGCGGACATTGGCGCACCAGTACTCGGCGCCCCAGTCCGGGCCGGTCACCTCGTCGCCGGTGACCGAGGAGTACAGCGGGATCGTCGGCGGCCGCGGGTCGAGCTGGGCAAGCACCGAGCGCAGCTCGGCCAGGATCGGGTCCATGAGCCGGCTGTGGTAGGGCACCTCGACCCGCAGGCGGCGCGCGAAAACGCCGTCCTCGGTGAGCTTCTCGGCGATCTCGTCCAGCCGGTCGACATCGCCGGAGAGGGTGAGCGAGGTCGCGCTGTTGATCGCGGCGATATCGACCCGCGGATCGTTCTCGACCAGCTCGCGGGCCTGGTCGGGGCTGAGCCCGACGGCGAGCATGCCGCCGGTGCCCGCGGTGGTGGCCTGCAGCCGGGCGCGGTGGTAGGCGACCAGCACGGCGTCGCGCAGCGAGAGCACCCCGCTGACGTAGGCCGCGGAGACCTCGCCGACGCTGTGCCCGACGATGGCGGCGGGCGCGATGCCGTACCGCTCCAGCTCCCGGACCAGCGCCACCTGCACCAGGAAGTTCGCCGGCTGCGCGACCTCGGTGCTGCCGACCCGCGACTCCTCCTCGGGCCTGCGCAGCTCCTCGATGATCGACCAGCCGGCGAGCGCGCGGAACTCGTCATCGATCTCCTGCGCCGCCGCGGCGAAAGCGCCGTCGGCGCCGAGCAGTTCGCGCGCCATGCCCCACCACTGCGGGCCCATGCCGGAGAAGACGAAGACCGGCTCGGTGGTGCGGGCCACGATGGTGCGCACCGCGTCCCTGCCCTCGCCGCCCGCGAAGGCGCGCAGCTCGCGCAGCAGGTCGTCGGTGTCGCCGAGCAGCATGCCGGTGCGGTGCTGGTGGTGCGCCATCCGGGTCCAGGCGGCCTCGGCCAGCCGGGCCGGGTCGGCGCCGCCGGTGATCAGGTCGGCGAAGCGGCCTGCCAGCGCGCGGGCCGCCGCGGTGCCGCGGGCCGAGATCGGCAGCACGCCGTAGTGCTTCGGCTCGCGGGCAGGCTCGAGCACGGTGGCGGGGCGGTACTCCTGCAGGATGGCGTGCGCGTTGGTGCCGCCGTAGCCGAAGCCGTTGACCGCGACCGACATCAGCGGGGCGGCGGCGGGCAGCGGCTCGGCCTCGGTCTGGACGTGCAGCCCGAGCTCGTCGAAGGGGATGTCCGGGTTGGGCTTGTCGATCCAGCCCTGCGGCGGGATGGTCCTGTGCCTGATGGCCAGCGCGGCCTTGATCACGCTGGCGACGCCTGCGGCCGCCTCGGTGTGCCCGATGGTCGACTTCACCGAGCCGACGCCGAGCGATTCGGTGCGCCCGGACGGCGCGCCGAAGACCCGGCCCAGCGCGCGCAGCTCCACCGGGTCGCCGACCAGGGTGCCGGTGCCGTGCGCCTCCACGTAGGTGATCGACTCCGGGGCCAGCCCCGAGCGCACGCACACCGAACGGGCAAGCGACTCCTGCGAATCCACGTTCGGCACGGTGATCGCGGTGGTGCGGCCGTCCTGGTTCGAGCCGGTCGCCTTGACCACGGCGTAGATCCGGTCGCCGGCGCGGACCGCGTCGTCCAGCTTCTTCAGCGCCACCATGCCCGCGCCCTCGCCGCGGCCGTAGCCGTCGGCGGAGGCGTCGAAGGACTTGCAGCGGCCGTCGGTCGCGAGGAAGCCGCCCTTGCACATGAGGACGAAGGTCTCCGGCTGCAGCATGACGTTCACGCCGCCCGCCAGCGCCACCTCGCAGTCGCCGTTCGTCAGCGCCTGGCAGGCCAGGTGGAAGGCGACCAGCGACGACGAACAGGCCGTGTCCACGGTGATCGCGGGCCCGACCAGGTTGAGCGCGTAGGAGATTCGGTTGGAGAGCATGGTGTACGAGGCGCTCGCCGGGGTGTGCATGTCGGTGTGGAACAACGCAGGGCCGACCACGCCGATCACCGACTGGTCCACCACGAAACCGCCCACGTACACGCCGACCGGGCCGCCCGCCGCGTGCCGCGCGATCCCGGCGTCGTCCAGCGCCTCCCAGGTGACCTCGAGCATGAGCCGCTGCTGCGGATCGAGCACGGTGGCCTCGCGCGGCGAGATGCCGAAGAAGTCCGGGTCGAACTCCCACGGATCGGTGGTCATGAAGGCGCCGTGCTTGGTGTAGCTGCGCCCCGGCGTGCGCGGCTCCGGGTCGTAGTAGCGGCGGTAGTCCCATCGGTCCGCCGGCATCTCCACGACGCCGTCCCGCTTGTCCAGGACGAAATCCCAGAAAGTGTCCGGTGAGTCGATTCCTCCTGCGAAACGGCAACCGATGCCGACGATCGCGATATCCGACATGCATATCCTCCCGAGCCGGATTGATTCGAGCGCCACCGATTTCCGGGCGACTCGTGAAAATGGCCAACGCAGCTGGCGACTGGGGTCAGCGTAACCACGCTCACAGGTGCCGCTCGATGTTTCAGGGACAGTTCACAACACGGTCCCGAATCAGTTGTGGAATCTCGAACCGGTCGAATCGGGGGGCTGTGGAAGCCATTGCCGGTGCTTATGTTTCAGGTGTCGGGGAGTGCGGTTCGAGGGTCGGGAGGTGACATTGTCCGGTGGATTCGGCCGGTGGATCGAGTTGATCGTCCGGCGTCGATTCCTGGTGCTCACGGTGGTGGTCGGCGGGCTGCTCGCGCTCGGCGGGTACGGCATCGGGCTGCCCGCGCACCTCAGCGTGAGCGGCTGGGACGACCCCGGTTCGGAGTCGGCGCGGGCGCTGCGGGTGCAGGACGAGGCGTTCGGCCACAACCACGTCGCCGACGTGCTGCTGGTCTTCCACGCCCCGGCCGGAAAGACCGTGGACGACCCGGCGTTCGCGGCCACCGTCACCGGCTTCCTGAACGGGCTGCCGGAGCGCTTCCCGGACCGGATCGAGAAGATCAACGGCAGCTACTGGGAGACGAGCACCGGGCTCGCGGTCCCCGACGTCTTCGGCACCCCCGACGGCGAGCACGCCTTCGCCTCGGTCGCGGTGCGCGGCCGCGACGACACCGAGGTGCTGAACAACTACCGGCAGATCGCCGACGGGCTCGTGCTGCCGGGGGTGGTGCTGGAGGTGGCGGGCGCGCAGCCGGTCGCGCTCGCGCTCAACGACACCATGGCGCACGACCAGCGGCGGATGGAACTCCTCGCCATCCCCGCGGTGGCGGTGCTGCTGTTCTTCCTGTTCGGCGGGGTGGTCGCCGCGGCGCTGCCGCTCATCGTCGGCGGGCTCACCGTGCTCGGGGCGTGGGGCGTCGTCCGGCTGTTGACGCACGTCATGGAGGTGAACTCGTTCGTCTCGCCGGTGGTGTCGATGATCGGGCTCGGCCTCGCCATCGACTACGGGCTCTTCATCGTGAGCCGGTTCCGCGAGGAGCTGGCCGCGGGCCGCCCGGCGCCGGACGCCGTCGCCCGCTCGGTGGCGACGGCGGGCCGCACGGTGGCCTTCTCCGCCACCATCGTGGTGGTCGCCTCCGGCGCGATCCTGCTGTTCCCGCATGGTTTCCTGCGCTCCTTCGCGCTCGGCGCCATGATCACGGTTGCGCTGGCCGCCGCGGTCTCGGTGACCGTGCTGCCCGCCATGCTCGCCATCCTCGGACACCGGGTGGACCGGCTCGGCGTCAACCGCTTCCACGCCCGCCGGGCCGACATCGAGCAACGTGACAATCCGTGGGGCCGGATCGCGGGCCGGGTGATGCGCAGGCCGTGGCTGGTCGCGGTGCCGGTGGTGGCGCTGCTGCTGATCCTCATCGCCCCGGTGCGGGACGTGGCCTTCGGCGGGATCTCCGAGCGCTTCCTGCCCCCCGAGCACCCGACCCGCACCGCCCAGCAGCACTTCGACGAGCTCTTCCCGCTGCGCCAGATCAACCCGGTCGACCTGGTGGTGATCACCTTCGACACCTCGGTGATCGGCGAGGTGGTGCGGCGCGCGAACGGCGCGCCCGGGCTGGAGGCGCCGTTCCCGGACGCGCTGCAGGCGCAGTCCGACCTCGGCGTCTTCACGACGAACACCGTGGTCAGCGATGCCGGCGCCACCATCGACTACCTGCGCGCCATGCCGACCCCGCCGGGCACCATCGTGCTGGTCGGCGGGCAGCCCGCGAGCGAGCGGGACAGCGTGGCCGCGCTGCTCGACCGGCTGCCGCTCATGGTGGTGCTGGTCTTCCTGATCACCACGGTGCTCATGATGGTCGCCTTCGGCTCGATCGTGCTGCCACTGCAGGCCGGGTTCCTGAACCTGCTCGGCCTCGGCTCCACGCTCGGCGTGCTGACCTGGATCTTCGTCGACGGTAACGGCGCGGGGGTGCTCGGCTTCACGCCGCAGCCGATCATGGCGCTGGTCCTGGTGCTGATCGTCTCGGTGATCTACGGCCTCTCCACCGACTACCAGGTGTTCCTGCTGGCCCGGATCGTCGAGGCGCGGGCCGGGGGCGCCTCCACCACCGAGGCGGTGCGCGACGGCATCGCCCGCACCGGCTGGATAATCACCGCCGCCGCGCTCATCCTGCTCGTCGTCTGCGGCGCCTTCGCCCTCTCCGACCTGGTGATGATGCAGTACATCGCGGTCGGCATGGTGACCGCGCTCTTCATCGATGCCGCGATTCTGCGGGTGCTGCTCGTCCCCGCGATCATGCGCATATCCGGCGATGCCTCGTGGTGGGGAATTGGGAAACGTATCGAACCGCCGCGCGCCGGAATTGGTAGCGATCACAAAAGTCCGCGAATACCGGTGGCGGCCGGCCGTGAATAACGTCGACCATGGTCCCGGGCCAGGAGTGAATATGCCGAAGAATCCGCGCCGGGCGAGCGGAGAACTGCTCGCTTCGTCGAATGGTCCGATATTCGAGAAGGCGCCGCGGTGACCCGGCGGGAGGCGACCGTCGCGATCGGGGCGTTCAGCGCCTGCCTGCTCTCGGTCTTCATGCAGATGATCGACGTCACCATCGTCAACACCGCGCTCCCGGTGATCACCACCGAACTCGGCGCTACGCGCGCGCAGCAGCTGTGGGTGGTGGCAGGGTATTCGCTGGCCTTCGCCTGCGCGCTGCTCACCGCGGCCAGGCTCGGCGCGATCACCGGCCGCCGCCGGATGTTCCTCTGGTCGGCGGCGGCCTTCACCGCCGCCTCGGTGTGGTGCGGAATCTCGCACAGCGCACTGGAACTCGTGATCGCCCGGATCGTGCAGGGCGTGGCGGGGGCCGGGATGGCGGCGCAGACCATCGCGGTGATCACCGCGACCTTCCGCCGCGATCACCAGCCCTACGCCTTCGCCGGCTACGGCGCGGTCGCCGGATTCGCGGGCATGCTCGGCCCGATCCTCGGCGGGGTGCTGATCACCGTCGACCCGTTCGGGCTCGGCTGGCCCGTCATCTTCCTGATGAACCTGCCGCTCGGCATCATCGCCATCGGGCTCGCGCTCAAATACCTGAAGATCGGCCCGGCGCCGGAGCGGCCCCCGCTCGACCTCCGCGGCTCGGTGCTCGCCACCGCCGCGCTGTTCCTGCTGCTCTTCGCGCTGGCCGACAGCCAGCAGGCCGGGTGGCGGATCGTGCACGCCTGCGGCATCGTGGCGGCGCTGGCGCTCGGGGCGGGTTTCGTCGCCTACGAGCGCGCCACCCGGCGGCGCGGCGGGATCGCGCTCGTCCGGCTCGACCTCTTCGGCGACCGCGGCTTCGCCGTCGGCTCGGTGCTGGTGACGGTGTTCTTCGGGCTCTTCACCGCCTTCGTCTTCACCGTCTCCATCCTGCTGCAGGAGGTGCTCGGCTTCTCCGCGCTGCGCACCGGCATCGCCATGACACCGTTCGCCATCGGCGCGGGCGCGGGCGCCATCGTCTCGCCGATCCTGGTGCAGCGCTTCGGTATCCGCACCCTGGCCGCCGGGATCGCCTCGTTCGGGCTCTGGGTCGTGGTCGGCGTCTGCTACCTGCACATCACCGACGGCACGGTGAACCTGCTGCTCGTCACCGGCCCGGTCTTCCTGGCCGGATTCGGCGTCGGGGTGTTCGGGATCCCGCTGCAGCCGATCATGCTGGCGGGGCTCGACGACCGCGACATGGGCGAGGCATCCGGGCTGCTGCCGACCGTCGAGCAGATCGGCAACTCGGTCGGGCTCGCCGTGCTCGCCGCGCTCTTCTTCCGCGCGCACACGCTCGGCGGCAGCATGGTCATGCTCAGCGCCATCGCGCTGGTCGCACTGCTGCTCGCCGGGGTCACGCTGGCGTTGCCGGACCGCAGGGCCACCATCGGCGCCGCGCCGTGGGTGCTATCGTCGAAACGATGATTACCTCTTCCGAGTACGGAACGGAGGTTTCGTTCGCACACGGGGTGTGCTGATGAACGAAGCCCGAATCTCCCTCTGGCTGCGCGTCCGCGAATTCGCGGTACCCGCGGCGATGATCGAAACCTGTACCGCCCGGCGGCTCGCCGGCGACTGGGCCGGGGCGTGCGCCGCGGCCGGGTTCGATCTCGACCTCGATCCCCGTGCGCTTCCCCCGCCGGTGCGCGCCGATCTCCGCTGCCTGGCACCGGATCTGCTGCGCTGGCACCTACCCCGGATCGCCCCGGACGGGCTGTTGCATCCGGGGCTGACCATGACGCTGGCCCGCTACGGGCCAGTCCATCTCGTGGTGCGCACCGCACCCGCCTGGGCCGATGCCGGGCAGCGGGTGAGTCTCGCGCTGTGGGACGGGGGCGCGGCCGGGGCGCATCCGCACCCGCGGCCCGACCGGCGGTTCCGGCTCGATCTGCACCGGCACCTGTGGGATGCGCGACGGGCGGGGGAGTTGGCGCTGCGTTGCGGTGCAACGGAACTCGGTGCCGATCTCGCCCTGCGCGCGGTCGGGGCCGACACCGGCGACGCGCGCGCGGCCGGAGCGCGCGCCCCCGGCGTGCCGGTGTCCGGCCCCCTGCCGCCGGGTTGTGCCGCCGAGCGCTGGGCGGACGAGGCACGCCTCCTCCTGCACGCCGACGCCCGCCCGCCCGGACCGGTGCTGGTACGGCTCGGCGCCCGCCGCCGCGTGCTGGTGAACCTCCCACCCGACCTGCCCTACCCCCGCGGCGCGCTCTCCGCACTCCCGATCCTCCCGGACGCGGCGACCTGGACCCTTCCCGATCTGGAGCTCCTGCGCGCGGGCGCCATCACCCCCGACCGCCTGCACCCCCTCGTCGCCGCGGCGCTCGCCCCCGGCCACGAACCGCCCGCCGCGCCGAACCCACCGGAACAACTGCTCGTCGAGTGCCGGGGCGAGCAACACCGGCTCGGCTTGGTCGACGGCGTACTGACCGCCATCGACCACACCCCGGCCGAACTCCGCCGCGAGGAACTCCTGGTCGCGCTCTCCGGAACCCCCCTGCCCTGCCTGCGCGTGATCGACCGGGCCCACCGCGACCCGGACGCCCTCGCCGGCATCGGTGAACGCCTGCGCCACGGCGATATTCGCGGTGCGCTCGCCGCCGTCGACGGGCTGCTCGGCCCCGGCGCCCTGCTGCGCGACGGCCCGCTCCGCGACGAACTGGAAACCGCCGCCGAGCGGCGAATCACGCACGGCCTCTACCGCGCCGGGCTCACCCCGACCGGCCCGCCACCCCGGCGCACACCGCGCCGGGCCGCCCGCGCCCACCCGCGGCACGCCACCAAGCGCTGACCCACTCCTACTCTCCCCACGGTGATGCCCCCATGCCTGAAATGTCCCAAATGAACGCTGCCCGCGACCTCCTCGGCCTGCTCAACGCCACCAGCACCGAACCCCGCCCCGACACCCAGCTCGACGCCCTGACCCTCGCCGTGGCCGCCGACCTCCCGGTCCTGCTCTGGGGTGAGCCCGGCATCGGCAAGACCGCCGCGCTCACCCAGCTCGCCGAGACCCTCGAGCTCCCGCTGACCACGGTGATCGCCAGCGTGCACGAGCCGTCCGACTTCTCCGGGCTGCCGGTGATCGGCGCCGACCCCGCCACCGAGGGCGTCCCGATGGCGCCGCCGGACTGGGCCGTCCGGCTGGTCCGCGCCGGCCGCGGCCTGCTCTTCCTGGACGAACTCTCCACCGCGCCGCCCGCCGTGCAGGCCGCCCTGCTCCGGCTGGTGCTGGAGCGCCGGATCGGCGCGCTCCGGTTGCCGGACGGTGTCCGCATCGTCGCCGCCGCCAATCCGCGCGCCTCCGCCGCCGACGGCTGGGAACTCAGCCCGCCGCTGGCCAACCGCTTCGTGCACCTGTACTGGACGCACGACCACGACGTGGTCGTCCGCGGCCTCGGCGGCACCTGGCCGCGGGCGACGCTGCCCGTGCTCGACCCCGGAAAGTTCGCGGCGGCCGTAACTTTCGCTCGCCGCGCGGTGTGCGTGCTGCTCGCCGCCCGGCCGCTGCTCGTGCACCGGCTGCCGAGCGGGGAGACGCAGCGCGGCGGCGCCTGGCCGTCGCCGCGCAGCTGGGAGATGACGGTGCGGCTGGTCGCCTTCGCCACCGCGTCGGGCGTCGGCCGGGAGGTGCTCTCCCTGCTGGTCCGCGGCACCGTCGGCGACGGCCCCGGCTTCGAGCTGCTCAGCAGCATGGACCGGATGGAGCTGCCCGACCCCGAAACGCTGCTCGCCGACCCCGCCGCCGCCGAGCTCCCCGAGCGCGGCGACCTGCGCCAGGCCGCGCTCGACGGCGTCGTCGCCGCCGTCCGCAAGCGCCCGGAGCGGGCGCGCTGGGACGCGGCGTTCGCGCTGCTCGTGCGCGCCGTCGAGACCGGGCCGCCGGACCTGGTCGTCGTCCCGGCCACCACCCTGGCCGCCCTGCGCCGGGACGACTGGGTGGTGCCCGCGGCCATCGAGCGGCTGGCCGGGCTGGTCGCGGTCGCGCGGGGGGCGGAGGTGGGCCGGTGATCGACGCGAAGCTCTACTCCGCCCGGCTGCTCGCCGCGCAGGCGCGGCCCTACCTCGCCACCGTGCTGTACGCGCTGCACCTCGTCGAATCGCGCCGGGTGCCGACCATGGGCGTCGACCGGTACTGGCGCTGCTACGTCTCGCCCGCCTTCATCGAGCGCACCCCGATCCCCGAACTGGCCTCGGTGCTGGTGCACGAGGTCTCGCACCTGATCCGCGACCACCACGGCCGCAGCGACCGCTTCGCCCGCGCGCACGACCTCTCCGGCCCGGCCGAGCGGCTCCGGATGAACATCGCCGCCGACGCCGAGATCAACGACGACGCCTTCGGCGACGGGCTGATCGAGCCATCGGGCGCCGTGCTTCCCGCGCTACTGGGGCTGGACAGCGGCCAACTCATGGAGGACTACCTGCGTCAATTCCGCCTCGGCATGCTCACCGAGGCCATGGCCTGGCTGGACTGCGGCAGCGGCGCCGACGGCCTCGACCGCGGTTGGGAACTCGGCCCCGACGGCGCCGACGCGCTCGGCGAACAGGAGCGCGAAGCCGCCCGCTTCCGCGTCGCGCAGAGCATCGCGGGCCGCCCAGGCACCGCCTCGCGCGGCTGGCGCCGCTGGGCCGACGCGGCGCTGCACCCGCCGCAGCCGTGGCGCGACCTGCTCGGCGCCGCCATCCGCGCCGCCGCCTCCGCCGCGGGCGCGGGCGACGACTACACCTACGGCCGCCCCGCCCGCCGCTCCGCCGCACTCCCCGGCCTGGTCCTGCCCAGCCTGCGCCGCACCCCACCCCGCGTCGCCGTCGTCATCGACACCTCCGGCTCGGTCTCCGACGCCGACCTCGGCAGCGCCCTCCTCGAAACCGCCGCCATCGCCCGCGCCGCAGGCGGCCGCCGCGACCTCGTCACCGTCCTCTCCTGCGACGCTGCCGCCCACATCGCCGCCCCCCTCTGCCGCGCCACCGCCATCCCCCTCATCGGCGGCGGCGGCACCGACCTGCGCACCGGCTTCACCCGAGCCCTGCGCCTCCGTCCCGACGTCATCGTCGTCCTCACCGACGGATACACCCCCTGGCCCAGCACCCGCCCGCCCTGCCGCACCGTCGTCGGACTGTTCCCCGGCCGGCTCCCGAGCTACTCCGAGC
This sequence comes from Nocardia asteroides, assembly GCF_021183625.1. Classification (NCBI taxonomy): domain Bacteria; kingdom Bacillati; phylum Actinomycetota; class Actinomycetes; order Mycobacteriales; family Nocardiaceae; genus Nocardia; species Nocardia asteroides. The sequence goes on along the minus strand of NZ_CP089214.1, from coordinate 2,870,782 downwards.
ACTCCGACCACGTCCCCGACCGCCCACCCCCGTGGGCCCGGGTCGTCCAGATCGGGTGAAAGCGCCTTTCACCCGATCTGGGCGGAAACTATGCTCGTCGTATCGCGCGCCGGGGGGTGCAGCTGGAGGGGGAGCAGTGATACCTGCGTTCAATGAGCTCAGCGGTCACCTACCGCCGGGCCGATACGGGTGCAGTCTGGGCGAAGTTCGATCCACTTTGGTGGAGGCGGCGGGATTCACCGCTTCCCGGACCCGCTCGGAACTGTTCGGTGGCTTGATTCGATATCTGGTGAATTGGGAAGAAGTGTCCGCCAAGCTGGGGTTTTCCGCACCCCTGCTCCGCTCCTTCTGGATCGCGGGCAGTTTTGCCTCGTCCAAGGTCGACCCGTGTGACCTCGATATCTCCCCGGTCATCGATGGGGTGCTCGCCGATCGCGCCCGCGGCAGACCCGGCTCGAAGATGATCGCCAAGCTCACCCAGCATCGGGACGGCATCAAGAGCGAATATGGTCTGGAGGTGTTCCCCCCTTCGCTGGTTCCCTGTGGTGCATCCGCATCGTCCGGACGCCGACCTGGATGGCGACCAGCAGGCGTACCTGCACGATCGGGGGCGGCTCGACGACTGGTGGGAACGCTGTCGAATCGAGGATTCCGACCTACCCTCGGTGGAGAGCTGTGCCAGTCGACGCGGCTACCTGGAGGTTCGGCTGTGAGTATTCGCGACCAGTTCTCCGAGTTCCTGGACGGGTTCGAACCGGATCCCGACATCGACGAGGTGGACGACGCTCCCGCTTCGTCATTCCTTCGTGCCGCCATGCTGGACGGCCTGCGGCAATTCGACTCGGCTGCCTCCTTGCCCGGCTTCGCCAGCATCAGGCTCGTAGGAGAGCGCTTCGACAAGGGTGTGTTCGACGCAGCCGCGGCCGAGATATTCGGCCTCATCGACCGCGAAGTCCGTGCCGCTGTTCCCGCCGACATCGCCGAGGGGCTGTCGATCGGTTTCCGGGAGGTTCGTGACGGGAGTGTCGTGCTGCCGCTGCTGCCGTTCGGCGCCGACACTCCGGCCGACGGTGAAATCGAGGTATCGGGACCGTCGCCGCTCGAAACAGCCCTGGAACGGGTGATCGAACTGCACGACGTGATCGAGCGGGGCGAGCAGGTCGGCCCCGATTTCTCGTCGGGTCTCTGGCACCGGCTGCGGCTCCTGGTCGACTCCCTCGACAAGGCCGACGCCGGTGTGGAGATCGATCTGTCCGGACACGATGGGCGGCGGCAGGTGTCCCGGTTGACCGAGCGCGGGCGTGTCAATGCGCGTCGTCTGCTCGAACCTGTCCCGCAGGTCGAACTCAGCGTCAAAGCCGGGTTTCTGTCCGCTGTCGGCCTGCAGGACGAGTTCGCCCGAATTCAGCTGCTGCACAACCGGCGTAAGACGGAGATCGAGCGGATACCAGCATCGATCGCGAAGGCGCTGCCGTGGGACTCGTTCCTGCGGATACAGGTGCGGACGGAGACATCCGCAGATCGATTCGGCGAACGCAGGCGCACCGAGCACCAGTTCATTCGGCTGATGGAACAGGAGGACCCTATCCCCGAGCTGGACGGTGGGATGTGAACCGCCAGGGCAGCGGCCATGTGTCCACGGTGCAAGCGTCCAAGTGACCATGAACCTTGCGGCTGGGTGACCACCTCGATCATTCGACGACGCTCCGGTGCAGGGACTATCTGAAGCGAGTCGTGGCGGGCGGGCTGCTGAAGAACGTGTGCGCCCGGACTTCTGTGGAACGCTGAACGTATGAACCGGCTCGGAACAGCGACCTCGCCATACCTGCGCCAGCATGCCGACAACCCCGTGCACTGGCGGGAGTGGAGCGCCGAGGCGCTGGCGGAGGCGCGGGAGCGGGACGTGCCGATCCTGCTCTCGATCGGCTACGCCTCCTGCCACTGGTGCCACGTGATGGCGCACGAGTCGTTCGAGGACGAGGCGACGGCGGCGCAGATGAACGCGGAGTTCGTGTGCGTGAAGGTGGACCGCGAGGAGCGGCCGGATCTGGACGCCGTCTACATGAACGCGACCGTCGCCATGACCGGGCACGGGGGCTGGCCGATGACCTGTTTCCTGGCCCCGGACGGGTCGCCGTTCTACTGTGGCACCTACTACCCGCGGGTGCCGCGCGGCGGTTCGCCGTCGTTCACGCAGGTGCTCACCGCCATCACCGACACCTGGCGGAACCGGCGCGACGAGGTGGAGCAGGCGGCGGCGCAGGTCACCGAGGCGCTGCGCGCGCAGGCGACCGGGCTGCCGGATGCGGGCGGCGCGATCGGCGCCGACCTGCTCGATCACGTGGTGAGCGCGGTGAGTAAGGACGAGGACACGGCGTTCGGCGGGTTCGGCGGCGCGCCGAAGTTCCCGCCGTCGGCGCTGCTCGCCGGGTTGCTGCGGAGCTGGGAGCGCACCGGCGACCCGGAGACCTACGCCCTGGTCGAGCGGACGGCCGAGGCCATGGCGCGCGGCGGCATCTACGACCAGCTGCGCGGCGGCTTCGCCCGCTACTCGGTGGACGAGCGCTGGCTGGTGCCGCACTTCGAGAAGATGCTCTACGACAACGCGCAGCTGCTGCGCGCCTACGCGCACCTGGCGCGCCGGGAACTCCCGGCCGAGCCGGGCAGCGGCGGGCGGTCGCTCGCCGCGCGGGTGACGGCGGAGACCGCCGCCTTCCTGCTGGACGATCTCGGCACCGAGCACGGCGGGCTCGCCTCCGCGCTGGACGCCGACACCCCGGTGCGCCCCGGCGAGCCCGGCGTCGAGGGCGCCACCTACGTCTGGACCCCCGCCGAACTCGTCGCCGAGCTCGGCCCGATCGAAGGCGCATGGGCCGCTGCGCAAATGGGTGTAACCACGGCGGGCACCTTCGAGCACGGCACCTCGGTCCTCACCCGGCTCGCCGAGCCGGACGACCCGGAGCGGCTCGACCGAGCGCGGGTGCTGCTGCGCGACGCCAGGGACCACCGCCCGCAGCCGGCGCGCGACGACAAGGTGGTCACCGCGTGGAACGGCATCGCGATCACCGCGCTCGCCGAAGCCGGTGCGGCGCTGGATGTTCCGGCGTGGGTGGCGGCGGCGCGGCGCTGCGCCGAGTTCCTGCTGCGGGTGCACGTGGTCGACGGCCGGGTGCTGCGGGCCTCGCTCGGCGGGGCCGCCGGAGCCTCGCCCGGGGTGCTGGAGGATTACGCCTGGCTGGTCACCGGATTGCTGGCGCTGCACCAGGTGACCGGCGAGCCGGAGTGGCGGACGCACGCCGAGCAGCTCCTTGACGCCGCGATCGCGCACTTCGCCGACCCGGACGAGCCGGGCAGCTGGTTCGACACCGCCGACGATGCCGAGACGCTGGTCGCGCGGCCGCGCGACCCGGTCGACAACGCCACCCCGGCGGGGGCGTCGTCGCTGGCCGAGGCGTTGCTCACCGCCGCCGCGCTGGCCGAGCCGGAGAACGCGGTTCGGTACCGGGAGCTGGCGGATCGCACGCTGGCGCGCGGCGCGGTGGTGCTGGCGCGGGCGCCGCGCTCGGCGGGGCAGTGGTTGACGGTGGCGGAGGCGGCGTTCCACGGGCCGCTGCAGATCGCGATCGCCGTCCCGCCCGGCGGGGACGCCGCCGAGCTGCTCGCCGCCGCCCGCGCCTCCGCGCCCGGCGGCACGGTGATCGTCGCGGGCGAACGGGACTCGGCCCCGCTGCTCGCGGACCGCCCGCCGGTCGGCGCCGAGCCCGCCGCCTACGTCTGCCGCGGCACCGTCTGCGACCTCCCCGTCACCGGCGCCATCGACCTGACGGCGGCACTCGCCCGCCGCTGACGGGTCACCGCTCGGTATCCGTCCAGCACGGCGTCGGCTCGGCCATACCGCGCAGCTGAATATCCGCGTGGTGCACCCAGTGCGTCCGCTCCTCGGCCGCCGCGGCCTCGATCGCATCCGCGCTCACCAGCACCCGCCGCGGCACCCGCTTGGCCTCGCTGGTGAGCCGCGACGCCCGATTCACCGCATCCCCGATCACGGTGAACTCCAGCCGGGTATCGGCTCCGACGTCCCCGGCGAAGACCAGCCCCCGCGCCACCCCGATCCCGATATCCAGCTCCCCGGCGGCCCGCACCTCGTCCCGGATCCGCCGGGCGGCGCGCAGCGCGGGCGTCGCGTTGTCCGGCAGCGCGATCGGCGCCCCGAAGACGCAGAGCGCCGCGTCCCCCTCGAACTTGTTGACCAGCCCGCCGTTCTCCTCGGTCGCGGTGATCACGGTGCCGAGCAGCCGGTTCAGCTTGGCGACGAACTCCTGCGGCGGCAGCCCGGTGGAGAGCGCCACCGAGCCGGTGACGTCGACGAACAGCGCCGAGACCACCCGGACGTCCCCGGTCAGGTCGACGCCGCGCGCCACCAGCGCCCGCTCCGCGACCTCGGCGCCGACGTGCCGCCCGAACACGTCCCGCAGCCGCTGCCGGTCGCGCAGGCTGGCCGCGAGCTCGTTCACCGAGTGCTCCAGCCTGCCGATCTCGCCGACGCTGCCGACCGGCACCCGGACGTCCAGCTCGCCGCGGGTGATCCGGTCCAGCGCGAGCCGCAGCGTGTGCACCGGCGCGGCCACCGCCCGCGCCAGGAAAGCGGTCGCGAGCGCGCCGACCACGAAGCCGACGTTGGCGAGGTAGAGGGCGGTGCGCACCCGGTCCGGTGCCCCCGCGACCGGGTCGGCGAGCACCGTGATGAGCAGCAGCATCGGCATGGCACCGGCCACCGCCCAGGTGACGAGCACCCGCGCCAGCACCGAGGAGCTCCAGTGCATGGTCGCGCCGAGCACCGCCGCCACCACCGGGACGGCGGGCCGGATCAGCCGGTCCACGATCAGGAAGGTCAGCGCCGACGATTCGAAGGCGCCGAGCGTGAAGATCGCGGCGGTGACCGCCGGGTTGGTGCTGTCGGCGAAGAGCGAGAAGAGCACCGCCGCGATCGCCACGCCCGGTATCCACAGCGCGAGCGCGCGCACGGTGATCGAGATCGGCAGCCCGAGCAGCTCGCGCGCCTCGTCCGGGGTCGGCTTGCGCAGCTCGTCCAGCCAGCCGAAATGCGTGCGCCGGTCGCGGACCGCGAGCACGACTCCGGCCAGGAAGCCGATGGTCGGGTAGATCGCGACCAGCAGCACCGCCGCCCGCCAGTCCGGGCCGAGCCGGCCGAGGAAGCCGTTCAGCCACAGCGCGGTGACGATCACGCCGAGGCCGCTGAGGTTGGCCGCGATCACGACGACGGCGAGCCCCCAGCGGGCCTGCAGCGCCCACAGCATGAGGCGAGCGATCACGGGGTGAAACCTACCGGGTCAGCGCAGCAGGACCAGCCAGATCGCGGCGTAGTGGGCGAGCGCGGCCAGCACGGTGGCGGCGTGGAAGAACTCGTGGTGGCCGAAGACCTCGGGCCACGGATTCGGCCATTTGGTGGCATAGAGGACGGCGCCCGCGCTGTAGATGAGGCCGCCGATGACCAGCAGGATGAGCGGAGCCAGCCCGACCTCGGCGTGCAGCTGCCCGGCCACCGGCACCACCGCCCAGCCGAGCAGCAGGTAGAGCGGTACCCCGACCCAGCGCGGCGCCGTCGGCCAGAGCAGTTTCAGCGCGACCCCGGCCAGCGCGCCCGCCCAGACCACGGCGAGCAGCGTCCGCCCGGTCGAGCCGGGCAGCCCGAGCAGCGCGAACGGGGTGTAGCTGCCCGCGATGAAGACGAAGATCATGGAGTGGTCCGCGCGCTTCATCCGGATCCGCGTCTGCGGCGTGCGCCAGGTGACCCGGTGGTACACCGCGCTCACCCCGAACAGCGCGCACACCGTGATGCCGTAGACCAGGGTCGACAGCACGGCCGTCACCGAGACCGTGGTCGCGAACCCGACCAGCGCGACCACCGCGATGGCGGCGACACCGACGGCCCAGGTGTGGATCCAGCCGCGCAGCCGCGGCTTGCCGATCGCCTCGGCCAGCTCCTCGGCGGGCGACGCGGCGGTGCCGACGGTTTCGGACACGGGATGCCTCCTGCTTAACTCTTCGGTAACCTACGGAACCGTAGGTTAATGGTGGCAGTCACCCTACCGGCGCGCAATCATCGGATGCTGTGTTCATGGTCTCGAGGCGTAGGGTGACCCGGGTGGAGCTTGGAAGTCAGGTGCGGGGGCTGCCCTATCGCCTCTACGAGTCCCGGCTGTCGAAGCAGCTCGCGGGCAAGGAGCACCCCCGGCACGTCGCGGTCATGTGCGATGGCAACCGGCGCTGGGCGCGGGAGAACGGCTTCACCGATGTCAGGCACGGGCACCGCGTCGGCGCGCTGAAGATCGCCGAGCTGGTCGGCTGGTGTGCCGACGAGGGCATCGAGATGGTCACCGTCTACCTGCTCTCCACCGAGAACCTGCGGCGCGACCCGGAGGAGCTGGAGACGCTCTTCGAAGTCATCACCGACGTGGTCGAGGAGCTCGCCGACCCGGAGCAGGACTGGAGCGTCCGGCTGATCGGCTCGCTCGACGGCTTCCCCGAGCTGATCGCCAAGCGGCTGAACACCGCCGCCGAGCGCACCATCGGCAAGCCGGGCGTGCACGTCAACGTCGCGGTCGGGTACGGCGGCAGGCAGGAGATCACCGACGCGGTGCGCTCCCTGGTGCGCCAGGAGATCGCCGCGGGCGAGACCGGCGAAGACCTGGTGCAGTCGATCACCGTCCCCGCCATCGGCCAGCACCTGTACACCTCCGGCCAGCCCGACCCGGACCTGGTGATCCGCACCTCCGGCGAGCAGCGGCTCTCCGGATTCCTGCTCTGGCAGAGCGCCTACTCGGAGATCTGGTTCACCGAGGCGTACTGGCCGGAATTCCGCCGCGTCGATTTCCTGCGCGCGCTGCGCGATTTCGCCGCGCGGCACCGCCGTTTCGGCATCTGACCTGTCGGATATCTCACAATTTCCGCAAACGCAGCCTATTGATGGTGTGATCCGCGTCCTTGCGCAGCACCAGGGTGGCGCGCGGGCGGGTCGGCAGGATGTTCTCCACCAGATTCGGCCGGTTGGTCGAGTTCCAGATGTCGCGCGCCGCGACCACCGCCTGTTCGTCGGTGAGCGCCGAGTAATGGTGGAAATGCGCGCGCGGATCCGCGAAGGCGCCGTCGCGCAGCGTGAGAAACCGCTGCACATACCAATTCTCGATGTCCTCGATCCGCGCGTCCACGTAGATGGAGAAGTCGAAAAGGTCGGAGACCATGAGCCGGGGCCCGGTCTGCAGCACGTTCAGCCCCTCGACGATCAGGATGTCCGGCTGGTGCACACAGTGCTTCTCGTTCGGCACGATGTCGTAGGAGACGTGCGAGTACACCGGCGCGCAGACCTCGGCCGCGCCCGACTTCACCTCGGTGACGAATCGCAGCAGCTTGCGGCGGTCGTAGCTCTCCGGGAAGCCCTTGCGGTGCATGATGCTCCGCCGGATCAGCTCGGCGGTGGGGTAGAGGAACCCGTCGGTGGTGACCAGGTCGACCCGCGGGTGGTGGTCCCAGCGCGCCAGCAGCGCCTGCAGCACGCGCGCGGTGGTCGATTTGCCGACCGCGACGCTGCCCGCCACCCCGATGACGAACGGCACCTGGCTGTCCGGGTGCGTTTCGCCGAGGAAGGTCGCGGTCGCCGCGAAAAGCCTTTGCCTGGCCGCCACCTGGAGGTGGATCAACCGGGCGAGCGGCAGATAGACCTCGGCCACTTCTTCCAGATCGATCTGTTCGCCGAGCCCGCGCAGCCCGAACAGTTCTTCCTCGGTCAGTACCAGCGGAGTCGATTTGCGGAGTTTTCGCCATTGTTTCCGGTCGAATTCCACATACGGACTCGGCTCGCCCATTCGTGCCACTTACCCGATGCCTCCTCCGTGCAAACACGCTCCGTCGCGCGCCGGCGCGGTGAAGTCGCCCGCCACCGTCGCCGCACAGCCGAATTGTGCTCCGCGCCGCGGGCGCACCGCACGCGGGGTCGGGAATTCGGGATGCCGGGGCGGTGCGTTTCGCGCTAGTCTCGGCCGAATGGAAGCGCATCCGCTCGTCACCGAGTACCTGCGGCTCGGCCTCGCCTTCGACCGCATCGAAGAGGGCTTCGTCGATGCCTTCACCGGCGACCCGGAGCTGCGCCGGGCGGTCCGGGACGCGCCCGCGCCGGAGCCCGCCGAGCTGGCCCGCAGGGCCGCCGCGCTGCGCGCCGAGCTGCCCGGCGCCGGACTGCCGCCGGAGCGGGCCGAATTCGTCGACGTGCACCTGCGCGCGCTGGAGTGCTCAGGGCGCAAGTTCGCCGGCGCCGAGATCGGCTTCGTGGACGAGGTGCGCGCCTACTTCGACGTCGAGATCTCCCCCGGCGACGAGGCGCTCTACCGCGAGGCGCACCGGCAGCTGGACGAGGTGCTGCCCGGCGACGGCCCGCTGATCGAGCGGATCACCGCGCACCGCAGGGCCGACGAGATCCCGCCGGAGCGGCTGCGCGACTGCGTGGCGGCCTTCTCCGGCGCGCTGCGCGAGCGGGTGCGCGAGCGCTTCCCGCTGCCGGACAGCGAGCACGTCACCTACGAGGTGGTCGGCGACAAGCCGTGGTCCGGCTTCAACTACTACAACGGCGGCTACCACTCCACCGTCGCGATCAACTCCGACCTGCGCCAGCAGATGGCGAACCTGCCGCACCTGATCGCGCACGAGTCCTACCCCGGGCACCACACCGAGCACTGCCGCAAGGAGGCCGGGCTGGTCGCCGCCGGGCAGGACGAGCAGACGCTCTTCCTGGTCAACACCCCGCAGTGCCTGATGGCCGAGGGCCTCGCCGACCTGGCGCTGAAGGCCGTCGTCGGCCCCGGCTGGGGCGTGTGGGCGCAGGAGATCTACGCCGACCTCGGGCTGCGCTTCGACGGCGAGCGCGCCGAGCAGCTGTCGCAGGCATCGGCCGGGCTGCTCGGGGTGCGGCAGGACGCCGCGCTGCTGCTGCACGACCGGCACCGGGACGCCGACGAGGTGGCCGGGTTCCTGGAGCGCTGGGCGCTCACCACCCCGGAGCGCGCGCGGCAGTCGCTGCGCTTCCTCTCCTCGCCGCTCTGGCGCGCCTACATCAGCACCTACGTCGAGGGCTACCGGCTGCTCGGCGACTGGCTGGACGAGGCCGCCGACCCCGCCGCGCGGGCCGACCGCTTCCGCCGCCTGCTGGACGAGCCGCTGACCCCCGGCGCGCTGCGCCGGGAGCTCGCCCCCGCCTGATCAGATCGGCGTCGGGCACCCCGAGCCGCCGGAGAGGGTGCAGATCAGGCTGACGAAGAGCTGGAGCAGGCTGCCGAGCCCGCCGTCGGAGATGGGGGTGGGAATGAACACGATCGGTCCTCGATTCGACGCACAACAGATGACCGGCCACGGTCGTCCCCCGAGATGCACACCCGTGGTCGGCCGCATGTCCGGCCCGTGAATTCGGCGGCGCCCGGGCGCGGGCGGGAGCGCACACCCGCCGCCGGGCGGCAACCAGCGGGTCCATAGAATCGGCGGGGTGACGCAGACGACCGCTTCGGTGAACACCCAGTCCCTCGCAGAGCTCGACCCCGAGGTCGCGGCAGCGGTGGCGGGCGAACTCGCCCGCGAGCGCGACACCCTCGAGATGATCGCCTCGGAGAACTTCGTGCCGCGCGCGGTGCTGCAGGCGCAGGGCAGCGTGCTCACCAACAAGTACGCGGAGGGCTACCCCGGCCGCCGCTACTACGGCGGCTGCGAGCACGTCGACGTGATCGAGAACCTCGCCCGCGAGCGGGCCAAGGCGCTGTTCGGCGCCGATTTCGCCAATGTGCAGCCGCACTCCGGCGCGCAGGCCAACGCCGCGGTGCTGCACGCGCTGCTCGAGCCGGGCGACAAGCTGCTCGGCCTCGACCTGGCGCACGGCGGGCACCTCACGCACGGCATGCGGCTGAACTTCTCCGGCAAGCTCTACGACGTGCACTCCTACGGGGTGAGCAAGGAAGACCACCGGATCGACATGGACGAGGTGCGCACGATCGCGCTGGAGTCCAGGCCCAAGGTGATCGTGGCGGGTTGGTCGGCCTACCCCAGGCAGCAGGATTTCGCGGCCTTCCGCTCGATCGCGGACGAGGTCGGCGCGTACCTGTGGGTGGACATGGCGCACTTCGCCGGGCTGGTCGCGGCCGGGCTGCATCCCTCGCCGGTGCCGCACGCCGACGTCGTCTCCTCGACCGTGCACAAGACCCTCGGCGGCCCGCGCTCCGGGATCATCCTGGCCAAGCAGGAGTGGGCCAAGAAGCTGAACAGCGCGGTCTTCCCCGGCCAGCAGGGCGGGCCGCTCATGCACGCGGTCGCGGCCAAGGCGGTGGCCTTCAAGATCGCGGGCACCGCGGAGTTCAAGGAGCGCCAGGAGCGCACGCTCTCCGGCGCCGCGCTGCTCGCCGAGCGGCTGACCGGCGCCGACGTCGCGGGCAAGGGCATCAGCGTGCTCACCGGCGGCACCGACGTGCACCTGGTCCTGGTCGACCTGCGCAGCTCCGAGCTCGACGGCCAGCAGGGCGAGGACCTGCTGCACGAGATCGGGATCACGGTGAACCGCAACGCCGTCCCGTTCGACCCGCGCCCGCCGATGGTCACCTCCGGGCTGCGCATCGGCACCGCCGCGCTGGCCACCCGCGGCTTCGGCGACACCGAGTTCACCGAGGTCGCCGACATCATCGCCACCGCGCTCGCGGGCGGCGAACCCGAGCCGCTGCGGGCCAGGGTGCGCAAGCTCGCGCAGGACTTCCCGCTGTACTCCGGGCTGGAGGAGTGGGGCCTGCTCGGCTAGGGCTGTCGCCGTCGCGGGGTTCGGCCTATCGTCGGTACATGGCCGACAACCTGGAGACCACCCGCAACGGCGGCTCGGCGCCGCAGTCGTTGAACGGCAGCAGCCCCGGCACGCAGTCGGTGCGCACCGTCCGCACCTTCCTGGAGGCGATGGAGCGCGGCGAGACCGACGCCGCCGTCGAGCTGCTGCACCCCGACGTGGTGTGGAAGAACACCACGCTGCCCGACGTGCGCGGCGCGCGCCGGGTCGCGGGCGTGCTGCGCGGGCTGGAGCGCCCGGCCCTCGGCTTCGCGGTCGAGGTGCACCACATCGCCGCGGACGGCGCGGTGGTGCTCACCGACCGGACCGACGTGCTGCGCTTCGGCCCGGTCGCCATCCGGTTCTGGGTGATGGGCACCTTCGTGCTCCGCGAGGGGAAGATCGTGCTCTGGCACGACCACTTCAGCTGGGAGAACTTCCTGCGCGGCACCGTCGGCGGCGTCTTCCGCGCGGCGTTCTCCCGCCGCTGACTTCGCTACCCGGAGTCGACTTCGCTACCCGGAGTGCTCGGCGAGGTACTCCAGGTAGAACGGCCGCAACTGCTCGGCGACCGCGCCCTCCCCGGCGTGCAGATAGTCGTCGATCAGCGGGAGCACGTAGGTGATGTCGGCCTCGCTCTCGCCGACCTTGCCCGCCGCGGCCTCGGCCGCCGGGATGCGCTTCAGCAGTTGCCACAGGTACTTCACGTCGGCGCGGCGCACGGCGAGTTTGACGGCTCGGTCGTGCAGCTCCTTGGACGACAGTGCGGCGAGATCCTCTGGTACGGCCATGTCCGCGACTTTAACCGCAGCCCGACCGGAGCGCCGCTGCCTGCTCGTTAACGACATATTCACCACCAGTCCCGCGCTAGATGCAGCGCGGTGTCGGGGGTCGGCGGTAACTTCGTTGGTGCGGACCGCGTCGTTGTGGTTCGTACGGGAGGTCCTGACCGTGACTGAGGCAATCAGTACGAGGGGGCCGGCACCCGGCCCTCGTGACGGTTGACGCAAGTCGGCCTTCATCAGGACGGACCGGTCCAGCGCGATCGTTCGTGCGGGTGCCGTGCGAACACTTTAGGAGCCCACCGTGACTGCTGCACGCTCCGTTTCCGCTCCCGCGTCGTCCGTATCGCCGGCAAAAGCAGATTCCCCGCGAGGGGAAGCCGTGGACGGCTGCAAGACCTTCGTCATCGACACCTCCGTCCTGCTCTCCGATCCCTGGGCCTTCACCCGGTTCGGCGAGCACCACGCGGTCCTCCCGCTGGTGGTGATCGGTGAGCTCGAGTCCAAGCGGCACCACCACGAGCTGGGCTGGTTCGCCCGCGAGGCGCTGCGCAACCTGGACGATCTCCGGCTGCAGCACGGCAGGCTGGACGAGCGGCTGCCGATCGGCACCGAGGGCGGAACCCTCCAGGTGGAGCTGAACCACACCGACCCCGCGTTGCTCCCCATCGGCTTCCGCACCGACACCAACGACGCCCGCATCCTCGCCTGCGCGCTGAACCTCGCGGCCGAGGGGGCGCGGGTGGTGCTCGTGTCGAAGGACATCCCGCTGCGGGTCAAGGCCTCCGCGGTGGGGTTGGCGGCGGAGGAGTACCACGCCCAGGACGTGGTGACCTCGGGCTGGTCCGGGATGGTCGAGCTGGACGTCTCCGGCGACCGGGTGGACGCGCTGTACTCGGAGGGCTCGGTCGACCTGGAGGAGGCGCGGGAGCTGCCCTGCCACACCGGCATCCGGCTGCTCGGGCCGAACTCCAGCGCGCTGGGCCGGGTCACGCCGGACAAGCGGGTGCAGGTGGTGCGCGAGCGCGAGGCGTTCGGGCTGCACGGCCGCTCCGCGGAGCAGCGCATCGCGCTGGATCTGCTGCTGGACGAGAGTGTGGGCATCGTCTCGCTCGGCGGCCGCGCGGGCACCGGCAAGTCGGCGCTGGCGCTGACCGCCGGGCTGGAGGCCGTGATGGAGCGGCGGACGCAGCGCAAGGTGGTGGTGTTCCGGCCGCTGTACGCGGTGGGCGGCCAGGAGCTCGGCTACCTGCCTGGCAGCGAGAGCGAGAAGATGGGGCCGTGGGCGCAGGCCGTCTTCGACACCCTCGACGGGCTGGCCAGCCGGGAGGTGCTGGAGGAGGTGCTGAGCCGGGGCATGCTGGAGGTCCTCCCGCTCACCCACATCCGCGGCCGCTCGCTGCACGACTCCTTCGTGATCGTGGACGAGGCGCAGTCGCTGGAGCGCAACGTCCTGCTCACGGTGCTCAGCCGGCTCGGCAGCGGTTCCCGGGTGGTGCTCACCCACGATGTGGCGCAGCGCGACAACCTGCGGGTCGGCAGGCACGACGGCGTCGCGGCGGTGATCGAGAAGCTGAAGGGGCACCCGCTCTTCGCGCACATCACGCTGACCCGCAGCGAGCGCTCGCCGATCGCGGCGCTGGTCACCGAGATGCTGGAGGAGTACGGGCCGAATTCCTGAGCCGCTGAGCCGTCCGGCGGTCCCCTTCCGGGGGCCGCCGGTTGGTGACCACCTCTCGCCCGAGCGTCGTTCCGCTGGGGTACTGCCCAGTTTCTCGACCGGGCATCCCCGTACCGGCCGCCGACCCGCTACCTTGTCCGGGTGCACACTGTGTTGACCGACCGCGAGTTGCTGGATTCGCTCACCGACGAGGTTGAGCTGAACCTGCATCGCCACATCCAGATCGCCGACGGCTGGCAGCCGCACGACTACGTCCCGTGGTCCGACGGCCGCAACTTCGGCTTCCTCGGCGGCGAGGACTGGGATCCGAGCCAGACCACGCTCGGCGAGACGGCCAAGCTGGCGCTCACGGTGAGCGTGCTGATCGCCGACAACCTCCCCTCGTACCACCGGGAGCTGGGCAAGTCGCTGCGCAGCGGGCCGTGGTGGCGCTGGGTCGGCCGCTGGACCGCGGAGGAGAACCGGCACGAGATCGTCATCCGCAATTACCTGATGATCACCCGCTCGGTGGACCCGGTGCAGCTGGAGCGGCTGCGCATGGAGCACATGACCACGGGTTTCCGGCGCCCCCCGCTGCACCTGCTCGACGTGCTGGCCAACGGGGCCTTCGAGGAGGCCGCCGCCGCCATCAGGCACCGCAACACCGCCGCGCTGGACGAGAACCCGATCGTCACCGCTATCGCCGAGCGCATCGCCCGCGACGACGAGCTGCAGTCCGAGTTCTTCGCCGACCTGGTCTCCGCCGCCTTCGACCTCGCGCCGGACCAGACGCTGCGCGCCGTCGCCGACCGGATCGCCGACTTCCGGGTGCCGACCGTCGCGCTGCCGGACGGCCGCAACAGCGACGACGTGCTGGCCGAGGCCGGTATCTACCGCGCCGCCGACGAGGGCAGGCTGGTCTTCGCCCCGCTGCTCGACCGCTGGAAGGTCTTCACCCGCACCGACCTCGGCGAGGCGGGCGAGAAGGCCCGCGCCGAGCTGGCGCACTTGAAGGGCTGACGGCTTTCGCTCCCGCCGGGTTCCCGGCGGGAGCGCTTCGCTCTACTTCTCCTCGACCCGCGCCATCGACAGCACGTCCAGCCGACGGTCCAGCTCCTCGATGCTGAGCTTGTCGCCGATGAGGTCCCGGTCGATCACCGTCTGCCGGATCGTCTTGCCCTCCTTGAGCGCCTCCTTCGCGACCGCCGCCGCCTCCTCGTAGCCGATCGCCGAGTTCAGCGGGGTCACGATGGAGGGCGAGGACTCCGCCAGCGTGCGCAGCCGCTCGGTGTTGGCGACCAGCCCGTGCACACAGCGATCGGCGAAGAGCCGCGAGACATTCGCCAGCAACCGGATCGACTCCAGCAGGTTCCGCGCCATCACCGGGATGTAGACGTTCAGCTCGAAGGCGCCGCTCGCCCCGGAGAACGCCACCGTCGCGTCGTTGCCGATCACCTGCGCCGCCACCTGGGTGACCGCCTCCGGCAGCACCGGGTTGACCTTGCCCGGCATGATCGAGCTGCCCGGCTGCAGGTCGGGCAGTTGCAGCTCGCCGAGCCCGGTGAGCGGCCCCGACCCCATCCAGCGGATATCGTTCGCGATCTTGGTGAGGCTCACCGCCACGGTGCGCAGCGCACCCGACGCCTCGACCAGCCCGTCCCGCGCCGCCTGCGCCTCGAAGTGGTCCTCGGCCTCGCGCAGCGCCTCCAGATCGGTCCGGCGGCGCAGCTCGGCGACGACCCGGGCGCCGAAGTCGGCGGGCGCGTTCAGCCCGGTGCCGACGGCGGTGCCGCCGATCGGCAGCTCGCCGAGCCGGGGCAGCGTGCCGAGCACCCGTTCGATCCCGGCCGCGATCTGCCTGGTGTAGCCGCCGAACTCCTGCCCGAGCGTGACCGGGACCGCGTCCATCAGGTGCGTGCGGCCCGACTTCACGACCGTGCGCCACTCGGTCGACTTGTCCTGCAGCGCCAGCCGCAGGTGGTCCAGCGCGGGCACCAGCTGGGTGACGATCGCCTCGGTGGCGGCCAGGTGCACCGCGGTCGGGAAGGTGTCGTTGGAGGACTGCGACATGTTCACGTCGTCGTTCGGGTGCACCGTGACGCCCGCGTTCGCCGCGATCGAGGCGATCACCTCGTTGGCGTTCATGTTCGAGCTGGTGCCGGAGCCGGTCTGGAACACGTCGATCGGGAACTGGTCGTCGTGGTTACCGTCCGCGATCTCGCCCGCGGCGGCCACGATGGCCTCCGCCTTGGCCGGGTCGAGCAGCCCGAGCTCCCTGTTCACCGTGGCGCAGGCCGCCTTGAGCAGCCCGAGCGCCCGGATCTGCGCCCGCTCCAGGCCGCGGCCGGAGATCGGGAAGTTCTCCACCGCGCGCTGGGTCTGCGCCCGCCAGAGCGCGTCCACGGGCACGCGAACCTCGCCCATGGTGTCGTGTTCGATCCGATACTGCGTGTCCTCGGTCATACCTGCGACCCTAGGCGGCGCTCCGGTGGGATGGGGGAGCCACGGTCGAGAGGAATCGCACAGCCCCGGCGCGGAATCATCCGGCCGGGGCCCCGGTGCTCAGAACTGCGGCGGGTTGGCGTTCTCGTCGCCGTCGAAATCGACCGAGGAGTACTCGCGCAGCTTGGTCAGCCGGTGGTAGGCGTCGATCATGCGCACCGTGCCCGACTTCGAGCGCATCACGATGGAGTGCGTCGAGGCGCCGCCGCCGAAGTAGCGGACGCCGCGCAGCAGGTCGCCGTCGGTGACGCCGGTGGCGCAGAAGAAGACGTTCTCGCCGGAGACCAGATCCTCGGTGCCGAGCACGCGGTCCAGGTCGTGGCCCGCGTCGACCGCCTTCTGCTTCTCCTCGTCGTCCTTCGGCGCCAGCTTGGCCTGGATCTCGCCGCCCATGCAGCGCATGGCGGCGGCCGCGATGATGCCCTCCGGGGTGCCGCCGATCCCGACCAGGATGTCGGTGCCGGAGTCCGGGCGGGCCGCGGCGATGGCGCCGGCCACGTCGCCGTCGGAGATCAGCCGGATCCGGGCGCCCGCGTCCCGGACCTGCTCGATCAGGTCCGAGTGCCGGGGGCGGTCCAGGATGCAGACGGTGAGGTCGGACTTCTGCAGCCCCTTCGACTTGGCCACCCGGCGGATGTTCTCCGAGATCGGCACCGAGATGTCCACCACGCCCGCCGCTTCGGGGCCCACCGCGATCTTGTGCATGTAGAACACCGCGGATGGATCGAACATGGCGCCGCGCTCGGCCACCGCGAGCACCGAGATCGCGCCGGGGGAGCCCTTCGACATCAGCGTGGTCCCGTCGATCGGGTCGACCGCGAAGTCCACGTCCGGCCCGGTGCCGTCGCCGACCGCCTCGCCGTTGTAGAGCATGGGCGCCTCGTCCTTCTCGCCCTCGCCGATCACCACGATGCCGCGCATCGACACCGAGCTGACCAGCTGGCGCATGGCGTCGACGGCCGCGCCGTCGCCGCCCTCCTTGTCCCCGCGGCCGACCCAGCGGCCGGCGGCCATGGCACCGGCCTCCGTGACGCGGACCAGCTCCAGCGCGAGGTTGCGGTCGGGTGCCTCACGGCGGCTCGGTGCGGGCGAAGTTGCCGTCATCGCGGGGTGCCTCCTTGGTTCGGGAAATCCACCGCGATTGTCTCACTACGACCGGTACGGCCGTACACCCCTGTGCACGGGCTGCGCCGCTGGTGGGGATACTGGGAGGCGTGCCATCTTCGAAGCCACGCATTCTGCACGACTACAGGGATCTGTTCTTCTCGCTGATCCCGCTGGTGCTGATCGCCGTGGTCTTCGCCGGGCTGGCCAGCCAGTGCAGCTTCTCCGCCACCGGGCCCACCCAGGGGCGGATCCCGAATTTCGACGTCGACGCGGCGCTCGGCTCGGACGCCCGCACCCTGCCGTTCCCCATCCGCAACCCGGAGCTCCCGGCCGACTGGACGCCGAACTCGGGGAGCAGGGAGACCATCACCGGCGCGGGCGGCGGGCCGATCAGCTCCGTCGGATATATCACCGGGGAGGGCACCTACCTGCGGTTCTCGCAGAGCAGCGCCACCGAGGAGCAGCTGGCCCGTTTCGTCCTCGGCTCCCGCTACCCGACCGGGACGGTCGAGGTCGACGGGACGAGATGGGTGGTCTACAGCGAGCCGACCGAGGAGAACGCCTGGGTCGCCGACCTCGGCGCGGTCCGGGTGCTCGTCACCGGCGCCGGCAACGAGGCGGCCTTCCGCACCCTCGCGGGCGCCGTCACCGCCGCGCAGCCGCTGCAGCCGCCGTCCCGCTGACGCGGGCGCCGCACGCACCGAGCCGCTGTGCGCCGCACGCACCGAGCCGCTGTGCGCCGCACGCACCGAGCCGCTGTCGCGCCGCGCGCCAGGGCCGTCATCGACCGTGAGCCGAGGCAGGCGGGCTCATTCGCGAGCCGTGCCGGTCCGGCTCAGCCGAGAGTCACCGCGCGGCGGCGCGACCTATTCACTCCTCGTTCTCCAGGTCGGCGCGGGCGAGGGCGTTCTCCACGCGCTCGCGGGCACCGGCGAGGTGCTCCTCGCAGCGATTCGCCAGGGCCTCCCCGCGCTCCCAGAGCGTGAGCGATTCGTCCAGGTCGAGCCCGCCCTGCTCGAGCATCTTCACCACGGTGGCGAGCTCGTCGCGGGCTCGCTCGTAGCCGAATGCGGCAACGTCGTCGATGTCATTCCCGGCATCACGGTCCGGCACGCTCACGCCCCTCCTGTCCGCTCGGTTCCCAGCGCGGCCGCGCTGATCGCGCCGTCCGCCACCCGGATGCGCAGCTGGCTGCCCGCCGGCGCCTCGTCGACGGCGCGCACCACGTGCCGCTCCCGGCCGTTGACGCGCTGCACGACAGCGTAGCCGCGCGCCATGGTGGCAGCCGGACCCACCGCGACCAGCTTCTCCCGCAGGTGCCGCAGCGTCGTCCGCTCGCCGCTCACCCGATGCTCCGCGCACCGCCGCGCGGCGCCGCGCAGCCGCTCCGCCTCCTCGGCGCGCCGCTCGACCTCGCGCAGCGGGTCGGCGAGCACCGGCCGCGAGCGCAGCTGCGCCAGCGCCCGCTCCTCGCGGCGCACCCAGCCGCGCAGCGCCCCGGCGGCGCGCTCGCGCAGCTCGCGCACCCCGGCGAGCTCGGCGGCGGCGTCCGGCACGATCCGCTTGGCGGCATCGGTCGGGGTGGCGGCGCGCAGGTCGGCGACGTAGTCGCTGAGCGGGCTGTCCGGCTCGTGCCCGATCGCGCTCACCACCGGCGTCGTGGCCGCGACGATGGCACGGCACAGCGCCTCGTCGGAGAAGGGGAGCAGGTCCTCGACGCTGCCACCGCCGCGCGCGAGCACGATCACCTCGACCGCGGGGTCGGCATCCAGCTCGGCCAGCGCCTTCAGGATCTGCGGCACCGCCGCCGCGCCCTGCACCGCGGTGTTGCGGATCTCGAACCGCACCGCGGGCCAGCGATTCCTGGCGACGCTCAGCACGTCGTGCTCGGCGGCGCCGCCGCGCCCGGTGATCAGCCCGACGGTGCCGGGCAGGAAGGGCAGCGGCCGCTTGAGCCGCGGGTCGAAGAGCCCCTCCGCGTCCAGCAGCGCGCGCAGCCGCTCGATCCGGGCCAGCAGCTCACCGACGCCGACCGCGCGGATCTCCAGCACCCGCAGCGAAAGACTGCCGCGCGCCGGATAGAACTGCAGCTTGCCGTAGACGACCACCCGGGTGCCCTCGCGCAGCGGCACCGGCGCCGAGCGCACCAGCTCCGGATCGCAGGTCACCGCGAGCGACATGTCCGCCGACGGGTCGCGCAGCACCAGGAACGCGGTCCGCGTCCCCGGCCGCAGCGAGATCTGGGTGATCTGCCCCTCGACCCAGACGCTGCCCAGCTTGTCGATCCACTGCGCGACCTTCATCGAGACGGTGCGCACCGGCCACGGCTGCTCCGCGGAGTTCGCCGGGCTGGAGGTCACTGCGCCCGCACGGTGGCGATCCGGTTGGTGAGCATGGTGAGGAACGGCGCGCGGGCCAGGGTCTGCTCCTCGTAGGCGAGCAGCGCGGAGAGGTCGTCCACCGAGAGCATGCGCAGCCGGGCGCGCAGCTGGGCCAGCGTCATGCCGGGGTAGTCGTACTTGACGGCGACCTCGGGCAGCTCCGGGCCGCTCGGCTCGGGCGCGCTCGGCTCCGGCTCGTCCACCGGCTGCGGCGCGGAGCCGGTCTCCAGCGGCTGCTCCGGGGTGATATCGGTCACTGACGCGATGGCGTCGTCCGGCACCGGCTCGGCCGCGATCTCCGGCGCGCTGTAGCTCGGCGCGGTCGCGAGATGGCCGTTGCCGCTGCCGATGTCGTCGCCGGTGTAGCGGTCGAAACGGCTGACCCCGGGGTCGGCGATGCCGCCCGGCGCGAAATCGTCCCGGTATTCGTCGACGTCCTCGTCGAAGGTCGCCCACTCCGGTTGTTCGACCGGATTGCCGCCGAGGCGTTCGAAGACCGCGTCGCCTTTCAGCGCCAAACTGGTGACGAACTGCTGCACGTGCATCGACGTCTGCAGCAGCTGGCTCACCGCCGTGATCGGGAAATGAATTGCCGCGCTCGGCAACCTGCGGCTCTCTTCGAGGGCGTACACGGCGGCGCCGGCCGCGACCCTGGCCAGGAACGGTGGTCGGAACATGGTCCCAGCCTGCCCGAAACGATGTGTGATGCAAAGGACGAGTGTCACGGGGTGTGATTCTCCCGTGTGTGACCGCCGCGGGCGGCATCCGGCTCGGGTCCGTATTCTGTGGGACATGTCCTCGGCTATTTCCCTGAACGTCGGAATCGCGCGCTCCGCCGGTTCCTCCGGCGCCGCCGACGCGAAGCGGGTGCTGCTGGCCGAACCGCGCGGTTACTGCGCAGGCGTCGACCGCGCCGTCGAGACCGTGGAGAAGGCGCTGGAGAAGCACGGTGCGCCGCTCTACGTCCGGAAGGAGATCGTGCACAACCGGCACGTCGTGGAGACGCTGCGGGAGCGCGGCGTGATCTTCGTCGACGAGACCGACGAGGTGCCGGAGGGCGCCCTGCTGGTCTTCTCCGCGCACGGCGTCTCGCCCGCGGTGCACGCCTCGGCGGCCGAACGCAGCCTGCGCACCATCGACGCCACCTGCCCGCTGGTCACCAAGGTGCACCAGGAGGCCAAGCGCTTCGCCCGCGACGACTTCGACATCCTGCTGATCGGCCACGAGGGGCACGAGGAGGTGGAGGGCACCGCCGGTGAGGCGCCCGACCACGTCCAGCTCGTCGACGGCCCGGGCGGGGTCGACGGGGTGACCGTGCGCGACGAGAACAAGGTCATCTGGCTCTCGCAGACCACGCTCAGCGTGGACGAGACCATGGAGACGGTCCGGCTGCTGCGCGAGAGGTTCCCGCTGCTGCAGGATCCGCCGAGCGACGACATCTGCTACGCCACCTCCAACCGGCAGACCGCGGTCAAGGCGATGGCGCCGGAGTGCGACCTGGTGATCGTGGTCGGCTCGCGCAACTCGTCCAACTCGGTCCGGCTGGTCGAGGTCGCGCTGAACGCGGGCGCACGGGCCGCCTACCTGGTCGACTACGCCCGCGAGGTGGACACGGCCTGGCTGGACGGGGTCCGCACGGTCGGCATCACCTCCGGCGCCTCGGTGCCGGAGATCCTGGTCGACGGGGTGATCCAGCTGCTCGCCGAGCACGGCTTCGCCGACGTCCAGCCGGTCACCACCGCGAACGAGACGCTGGTCTTCGCCCTGCCCCGCGAGCTGCGCCCCGCCCGCCGCTAACGCTTGGGCTTGCGCCGGTCGTCGTCGCGGTCGCGGTCGCGGTAGCGCACCGTCGGCCGCCCCGGCGCCGCACCCTCGCGGCGGCGCGGGAGCTCGTCCTCGCGATCGCGCGTCGCGGCGCGCCCACGGCTGGAACCACGCGGTTTCCGCGGCGGTGCCGCCTCTGCGGGCGGGGTCGCCGACCGCCGGGACGGCCCCGGCAGCAACTCGGTCTTCATATCGTGGACGTCGTCCTCGGGCTCGCTCCGCGACCGCTTCCCGCGCTCCGCGGTATCGCGCAGCGACGACCCGCGCCCCCAGCTGGTACCCCGCCGCCCCGCACCGGCCCGCTCGCTCGCCTCCTCGCGCCGCCGCTGCCAGATCCGGAGTCCGCCGACGGCGAGCGCGAGCACGGTGCCGAGCAGCATGGCCGGGAACCGGTTCACCAGCGGAATCGCCAGGTTGAGCAGAATGTCCTTGATCGAGGTCGAGCCGCCCGCGGTGAGGAACTGGTACGCCAGCGGCACCGAGGCGAAGAGCAGCAGCGGCGGCAGCACCATCGTCGTGAAGAGCCCCCGGTACCGCACCGCGAGCACCGCGAGCAGGCAGCCGAGCACGTACGCCCCGGAGAAGACCAGGGTCAGTTCACTGCCGCCACCGGCGGCATCGACCAGAAACCCCGCGATCGTGCAGGCAACCGCGATCAGTACCGCCACCGGTGCCGAGACGCCACGGACCGCGGGCAGGACCGAGCTCTGCGCGGCGGGCACGCGGGGTCGCACACGTTGGGAAGCAGCCACGGAATGCACACTAACCCGCCGTCGGCCGGTGGGACGGAACGGCGGGTCGGTTACCGCCGACGCCCCGGTCACCGCGTGGAAGTTTGAACTGTGTCGGTGGGTTGGCCTAGGTTTCGCGGCATGCGGCTGCTGCACACCTCGGACTGGCACATCGGGCGCACCTTCCACGGCGTCGATCTGCTTGCCGATCAGGCCCGTTCGCTCGCCGCCGTCGCCGAGCTCGTCGCGGCCGAGTCGGTCGAGGTCGTGCTGCTCGCCGGCGACGTCTACGACCGCGCGATCCCCAGCGCCGACGCCATCGCCGTCTGCAACCGCGGCTTCGAGGCGATCCGCGAAGCGGGCGCCCGCATCGTGGCGACCTCGGGCAACCACGACTCCCCGGCCCGGCTCGGCGCGGGCGCCGGTTTCGCCGCGGCGGGCGGGCTGCACCTCTGCACCACCGTCGCCGCCTGCGACCGGCCGGTCCTGCTCGAGGACGAGCACGGCACCGTCGCCTGCTACGGCATCCCCTACCTGGAGCCGGAGATCACCCGCGCCGAACTCGAGGTGCCGCAGGCCCGTTCGCACGCCGAGGTGCTCGACGCCGCCATGGCCAGGATCAGGGCCGATCTGGCCGCCCGCGGCACCCCGCGCGCGGTGGTGCTCGCGCACGCCTTCGTGACCGGCGGCGAGGCCACCGGCTCCGAGCGCTCGATCGCGGTCGGCGGGGTGGAGGAGGTCTCGGCGTCCGCCTTCGACGGCATGGACTACGTGGCGCTCGGCCACCTGCACTCGCCGCAGACCCTGTCGGAGTCCGTGCGCTACTCGGGGTCGCTGCTGCCGTACTCGTTCGGCGAGCGGTCGCATCGGAAGGCCGTCTGGATCGTCGACCTGGACGAAACGGGGCTGGCGGCGGTCCGAAGGCACGAGCTGCCGGAGATCCGCGGCCTGCGGCTGCTCTCCGGCACGCTGGACGAACTGCTGACCGACCCGGTGTTCGATCGCGCCGTCGACGACTACATCACCGCGGAGCTGACCGACCCGGTTCGGCCGATGGATCCGCTGCGCAGGCTACAGAGCCGCTTCCCCTACGCGGTGCACGTGGATTGGCAACGGCCGGAGGGAGATCCGGAGTTCCGCTACCGTGAGCGGGTGCGCGGCAGGTCGGATGTGCAGATCGCGAGCGGCTTCGTCGCGGATGTGCGCGACGAGCCGTCGCAGCGCGAGGTCAGGCTGCTGGAACAGGCGCTGGCGGCGGCCGTCGCCGAGCCGGACGCCGCGATCGAGAGCGGGTTCTTCGAGTGAGGCTGCACCGGCTGGAGATCCTCGCGTTCGGCCCGTTCGCGCAGCCGACCGTCATCGACTTCGACGTGCTCGGCGC
The DNA here is from genome assembly GCF_021183625.1 of Nocardia asteroides. Taxonomy (NCBI): domain Bacteria; kingdom Bacillati; phylum Actinomycetota; class Actinomycetes; order Mycobacteriales; family Nocardiaceae; genus Nocardia; species Nocardia asteroides. Next base: position 2,847,553 of record NZ_CP089214.1, on the reverse strand, counting down.
CGACGGCCTCTTCCTCCTGCACGGCCGGACCGGCGCGGGCAAGACCACGGTCCTCGATGCCATCGCCTTCGCGCTGTACGGCAAGGTGCCCGGCGCGCGCTCCGAGGGAAAGCGGCTGCACTCCGACCACGCCCCGGAGGACGTCGCCCCCAAGGTGGTGCTGGAGGCGACGCTGGGCGGGCAGCGCCTCCGGATCACCCGCAGCCCGGAGTTCCACCGGCCGGGCCGGAAGACCGCCGTGGCCGCCAAAGCGACGCTGACCTGGCTCGACGGTGAGCGGCAGAACCTCTCCCGGATCCAGGAGATCGGCGACGAGGTGATCCGGCTGCTCGGTATGAGCGCCGATCAGTTCTTCCAGGTGGTGCTGCTGCCGCAGGGCGATTTCGCCCGCTTCCTCCGCGCCGACAACGAAGAGCGGGAGAAGCTGCTGGAGAAGCTCTTCGACACCGAGCGCTTCGGTGTGGTCGAACAGTGGCTGGCCGAGCGGCGGCGGGAGGCGGGGGAGGCGCTGGCGGCGCAGCGGCAGCAGGTCATCGGGCTGATGGATCAGATCGCCGGTGTCACCGGGCAGCCAAGGGACGAGGCGCCGCTGAGCGAAGCCGAGGTCTGGGCGCAGGACCTGCTCGCCGCCACCCGCGCCGAGGTGGGCAGCACGGGTGACCGGGCCACCGCGCGCCGCGCCGCCTACGAGACCGCGCGGCGTGCGCTGGACCGGGAGCAGCGGGCACGCACCCTGCGCGAGCGCGCCGCCGTCGCGCACACGCAGCTGGACGATCATGCGGCGGAGGCGGCGCACCGGGCCGCCCTGCGGGCCGAGCTGGAGGCGGCGCACCGGGCCGACCCGGTCGTGGCGGCGGTACACGAGGCGCGGGACGCGCTGGAGACCGCGGGCACCCGGGTGGCCGACCGTGACGTGATCGCCGCCCGGCTCGGCGCGGCCGTCGGCGATCCGGGCGCCGCCGACATCGATGGCATCGAGCTGGTGCCGGTCGATGCCGGGGCGGTTCCCGAAGCGGCCGATCTCGAGCCCGCGTTGCACGCCTGGCTCGGTGGGCTCGGCAGACTCGACGAGCGCGCCGCCGATGCCGACGCCGTGACCGGGCTCACCGGCAGGCTGGAGAAGCTGGCCTCCGCCGAGCGCGCCCTGCATCGGGAACGGGATGAACTCGCCGGTCTCCGGGAGAGCCTGCCCGGCAGGCTGGCGGCCGCAGAGGCGCGGCTGCGCGAAGCCGACGGCGCCGCGGTCGCGCTGCCCGGGCTGACCGATGCCGCCGAGCGGTGCGACACCGCGGTGGCGGCGGCGATCCGCCTGGTCGAGTGCCGCGGCGAACTCGTCGCCGCCCAGACGGCTTCCGTGCAGGCCAAGGCCGCGCACAACGACGCCAGGGCCGCCGTACTGCACCTGCGGGAGCGGCGCCTGGCCGGAATGGCCGCCGAGCTGGCCACCGGGCTGCGCGCCGGCGAGCCCTGCCAGGTGTGCGGTTCGGCCGAGCACCCGCGGCCCGCGGTCGCCGGTGCCGAGCAGGTCTCGAAGGCCGCGGAGGCCGCCGCCGCCGAACGGGAGCGGGCCGCGGAGCGGGTGAGCGACAGTGCGCACGCGCTCGTCAACGAGCTGGAGCGGACGGTGAGCACGCTCGCCGCACACGGTGGCGACGCCGACCGGGCAGAGCTGGAGGCGCGCAGGCGCGCGGCCGCGCTCGAATTGGCGGACGCGCGGGAGCTCGCGAACGGCAGGGAGCAGGCCGCGGGCGAGCTGGCCCGGCTGCGCACCGAGTCGGAGCGGTTGCAGGACCGGCTGCGCCGCTGCGAGACCGAGCTCGGCGCCACCGTCGCCGAGCAGGACGCGGCCGGGAGCCAGCTCGAGCAGGTCACCGCGCGGGTGCGCGCCGCCGCCGGGGCGGATGGGTCGCTCGCGCGCCGTCGAACCCGGCTGCGCGCCCTGGTTCAGCACACCGAGGAGCTGCGCAGCGCCCGTGCGCAGGTGGCCGCCGCGGTGCAGCTGGCCGACTCGGCGCTGGCCCGGGCCGAGCGTCTGGCGAACGATGCGGGTTTCGTCTCGAACGGCCCCGTCGCGGAGCCGGATTCGGGCTCGATCGCGGATCGGCTGCTCGCGGCCGAGCGCCGCCGGGCAGCGATCACGGCACAGGTCGGCCCGGCTGCCAGGCCCGCGCGGTGGCAGCGGGAGACCGCCACGGCGCTGGAGGAGGCGGAGCTCGCGCGGGACCGCGCGCAGACCGTCCTCGACGAGCCGGAGGTCGGCGCCGCGCTCGCCGCCGAGCCCGCGGAGCTCACCGAGCTGGAGAGCGGGCTGGTCGAAGCGCAGGAGCTGCGCGATCAAGCCGTCGCCGACCACTCCGACGCGCAGCGCCGGGTGGCGAAGCTGGAACAGCTCAGCGGGCAGCTGTGGTCCGAGCTCGAGCGCTTCGCGCCGCAGCAGGCCCGATTCGAGGAGCTGGAAGGGCTGGCCAAGCTGGTTTCCGGGCGCGGCCAGAACAACAGGCAGATGTCGTTGCGGTCGTACGTGCTCGCGGCCCGGCTGGAGGAGGTCGCCGCGGCGGCTTCGGCGCGGCTGCGCCGGATGTCCGGCGGCCGCTACGAACTCGTGCACTCGGACCGGGCGAACGCCCGCAACCGGCTCAGCGGCCTCGGCCTCGACATCCGCGACGACTACACCGGCCGCGTCCGCCCCGCCAAGACGCTCTCCGGCGGCGAGACCTTCATGGCCTCGCTCTCCCTCGCGCTCGGCCTCGCCGACACCGTCGCCGCCGAATCGGGCGGCATCGTCCTGGACACCCTCTTCATCGACGAGGGCTTCGGCGGCCTCGACGCCGATACCCTCGACGCCGTCATGGGCGTCCTCGACGAACTGCGCGCGGGCGGGCGCGTGGTCGGCATCGTCAGCCACGTCGACGAGATGCGCCAGCGCATCCCCAGCCGCCTGCACGTCGTCCGCGGCCGCGAGGGCTCCTCCCTCCGCGCCACCGTCGCCTGAGGCGGGTGCCGCGGGCGCGGAGCACCGAAGGGCAACCGGCTATCGGCGCACGGCCGCCGCCAGCTCGGGGGCGCCGGACCCGGCGGCCGCCCGCGCCTCGTGCGCGAGCAGCCACCGCTTCGCCTCCAGCCCCCACCGGAACCCGCCGAGCGCCCCGCCGATCCGCAGGATCCGATGGCACGGAACGAAGAGCGCCGCCGCATTCCGCGCGCAGGCATTGGCGGCCGCCCTGGTGGCCGCCGGACGCCCCGCCGCCGCGGCGAACTCGGTGTACGTGATCGGCGCCCCGGCGGGCACCGTCCGCAGCACCTCCCAGGCATGCAGCAGGAACGGCCCCGACCGCTGCCGCACCGGCACCCGGTCGATCACCCCGACCTCCCCGTCGTGGAACGCGACGATCGCCTCGCTCACCGCACCGAGCGAACCCCGTTCGCGCAGCGCATCCGGCCGCAGCACCGGGTGGATCAACCCCCGCAACCCCTCCGCATCGCCGGTCCACCCACTGGCCAGCACCGCCCCGTCGGCGTCGACGAGCGCGGTGAACGGCCCGATCGGCGTCGGGACCACGGCGTAGTCGGCAGTCGAATTCATCACTGAACCTTCGCTTTCGAGTCGGAGAAGGCGGCGACCCGATCCCCGAGCGCCACCCGCCACAGATGCATGGAGAGGTACGACCGCCACGGCGACCACGCCGCCGTGGCAGCCAGGTCGATCCCGAGCAGCTCCGCGCCGCGCCGCACGATCAGGTCGGTGCCGAGCAGGATGTCCGGGTCGGCGAGCAGCCGCATGGTGACGTAGTCGGCGGTCCACGGCCCGACGCCGGGCAGCGCGAGCAGGTCGCGCCGCAGTTCGGCGGCGGTCCGCCCGGCGTGCAGCACCAGCGCGCCGCTCGCCACCGCCTCCGCCGCCCCGAGCACCGCCGCCACCCGGCGCCCCGGCCCGGTGAGCACCTCGGCCCCGCGCTCCGCCACCACCGCGGGCTCGGGGAAGAGCACCGCCCCCTCGACCCGCTCGCCGAGCGCCGCCACCAGCCGCGCGGTGTGCGTGGCCGCGGCGGCGACCGAGATCTGCTGCCCGATCATGGTCCGCAGCAGCAGCTCGGCGCCGTCCGCGCTGCCCGGCACCCGGATGCCGGGGGTGAGCCCGGGCCGCACCGCGGTGAGCGCCTCGTCGATGCCGACCGGGTCGGCGTCGAGATCGAGCAGGTGCCGCACCCGGGCCACGGTGGGCGCCAGGTCGCGCATGTCGCGCAGGGCGAGCTCGGCACGCACGTGGTCGTCGAGCAGCGCCAGCCGGACCAGCGCGTGGCCGTGCGGGGTGCGCAGCGCCCTGGTGTAGACGCCCTCGGCCCAGCCCTCCAGTCCGGGCACGGTGTGCGCGGCGAGGAACCAGCCGAGCCAAGCCCGGTCCAGCGGGGGCCGGAAGGGGAGCCGCAAGGTCAGCGTTCCGGCAGTGGTGTCCGGTTCGGCGCCGCGCCTGCGCGCCTCGGTGCGCAGCACCGTCGGGCTCACCCCGAACACCTCGCGCACGGTGTCGTTGAACTGCCGGATGCTGGCGAACCCCGCCGCGAACGCCACGTCCGAGATCGGCATGGCCGTGGTCTGGATCAGCAGCCGCGCGGTGTGCGCGCGATGCGCCCTGGCCAGCGCCAGCGGACCCGCGCCGAGTTCGGCGGTGAGCACCCGGGTCAGCTGCCGCGGCGAGTAGCCGAGCCCGGCCGCCAGCTCCGGGACCCCGCCGCGCTCCAGCACGCCGTCCCCGATCAGCCGCATGGCGCGCGCGGCCAGGTCGGCCCTGGTGTTCCAGTGCGGCGAGCCGGGTGCGGCGTCCGGCAGGCAGCGCCTGCAGGCCCGGTACCCGGCCTGCTGCGCGGCCGCGGCCGTCGGGAGGAAGGAGACGTTGGCCCGCTTCGGGGTGATCGCCGGGCACGACGGCCTGCAGTAGATGCCGGTGGTCCGCACCGCGGTGAAGAACTGCCCGTCGAAGCGGGCGTCCCGGGTGGAGACCGCCCGGTAGCAGCGTTCGAAGTCGAGTGCGGCGTTGTTCACGCCCTCCACCTTGGCAGCGCCGTCGGCCGCGGGCCAGCGGAAATCGGACACGACCGTGCGGCGGGCATCGCACCGGCCGCGCGGGCTGCCCGTCGCCGTCGCGCAGGTCGAGCCCGCACGCGGCCGCGCAGCGGATCGTTCGCGGAACAGCCTGCGCTCAGCAGCAGCGAGCGCCGGGATTCCGCTCCGCCTCGGCGTGCCGCTCCCGCCAGTACTCCCGCTCGGAGGGAACCGGCTGATCCGGGTGCACCCGGCGCCGGTGCGCGACGTACCGCTGGTAATCCTGCCCCCCGAGCACCCCGTCGAACCACCAGAGCACCCCGCCGAACGCCCGGCGCAGGACGGCCGGGAGCGCGGTCCGGCCGTCCCGCCCGGTCAGCTCGCCGGCTCCGGCGTCCGCGCCGGCTTCTCCGCCAGTTCGTCCCACTGCCGCTGCACCTCCTTCTCCTCCGCCGTCGGGAAGAACCCGCTCGGCGCGAAGAGCTTCGACGGCTCCTCCGGCGATTCGGTGGTCTCCGCCCCGCCGGAGCGCAGCGCCCGCACGCAGACGAGCGCGCCGACCACCGCCACGATGAGCACCAGCACCGCGAAGACGATCGAGAGCGTGCCCTGGATGAAGGTGTTGCGCACGACGGCGTCCACGCTCTCCGGCGTCTTGGCGGTCAAACACAGCGTGCCCGCCTCCTGCGCCTGCCGGCAGATGCTGTGCTGCTTCCAGTAGCCGAGCTTGGGGTCGGCGGAGAAGATCTTCTGCCAGGACGCCGTCATGGTCACCACGAGATCCCAGACCAGCGGCACCGCCGCGATCCAGGCCCACTTCACCATGCCCTTCTTGATCAGGATGGTGAGCACAACGGTGAGCGCGATCGCCGCGAGCAGCTGGTTCGCGATGCCGAAGAGCGGGAAGAGCGCGTTGATGCCGCCGAGCGGGTCGGTGACGCCCATGAGCAGGATCGAGCCCCAGGCCAGCACCACCGCGGCCGAGCAGAACCAGGCCCCGACCCGCCAGGACGGATCCTTGAACTTGCGCGCGGGCCCGCCGAAGTTGCCCAGCGAATCGGAGAGCATGAACCGCGCCACCCTGGTGCCCGCGTCGATCGTGGTGAGGATGAAGAGCGCCTCGAACATGATCGCGAAGTGGTACCAGAACGACTTCATGCCCGCGCCGCCGAGGAACTGGGAGAACACCTCGGAGATGCCGATCGCCAGCGTCGGCGCGCCGCCGGTGCGCGAGATGATGCTCTCCTCGCCGACGTCGGCCGCCGCCTGGCCGAGCACCTCCGGCGTGGTCGGCGGCCCGGAGAGGCCGAGCGAGTTGGTGTAGGCGGCGGCGGTCTCCGGGGTGCCGCCGGTGAGCCCGAGCGGCGCGTTCATCGCGAAGTACAGGTGCTGGTCGATGATGCAGGCGGTGATGAGCGCCATCACCGCGACGAACGACTCCATCAGCATGCCGCCGTACCCGATCATCCGGGCGTGCGACTCCTTCTCCAGCAGCTTCGGCGTGGTGCCGGAGGCGATCAGCGCGTGGAATCCGGAGAGCGCGCCGCAGGCGATCGTGATGAACAGGAACGGGAAGAGGCTGCCCGCGAAGGCCGGGCCGTTGCCGCTGATCGCGAACTGCGAGACCGCGGGCGCCTTCAGCACCGGCAGCGTCACCAGGATGCCGATCGCCAGCAGCCCGATCGTGCCGATCTTCATGAAGGTGGAGAGGTAGTCGCGCGGGGCGAGCAGCAGCCACACCGGCAGCACCGAGGCCACGAAGCCGTAGCCGATCAGCAGCCAGGCGATCGTCACCGGGGAGAGCGTGAACCAGTCCGCGCCCCAGCTCGTCTCGGCGACCCAGCCGCCCGAGACGATGGCGAGGATGAGCAGCACGAAGCCGATGATCGAGACCTCGCCGACCTTCCCCGGCCGCAGGTAGCGCAGGTAGACCCCCATGAAGAGCGCGATCGGGATGGTCATGCCGATGGAGAAGATCCCCCACGGGCTCTCCGCCAGCGCGTTCACCACCACCAGCGCGAGCACCGCGAGCAGGATCATCATGATCACCAGCACGCCGACGATGGCGGCGACGCCGCCGACCAGCCCCAGCTCGTCGCGGGCCATCTGCCCCAGCGACCGCCCGCGGCGCTTCAGCGAGATCCACAGCACCAGGTAGTCCTGCACCGCGCCGGCCAGCACCACGCCGACCACGATCCAGATCGTGCCGGGCAGGTACCCCATCTGCGCCGCGAGCACCGGGCCGACCAGCGGCCCGGCCCCCGCGATGGCGGCGAAGTGGTGCCCGTACAGCACCCGCCGGTCCATCGGCACGAAATCCTTGCCGTTGTCCAGGATCTCGGCCGGGGTGGCGAGGTCGTCGCGCGGCTTGGTGATCTTGCGCTGGATCAGCGTCGAGTAGAACCGGTACGCGATGACGTAGGTGCAGACCGCCGCGATCACGATCCACACCGCGTTCACCGATTCGCCGCGGACCACCGCCAGAATCGCCCAGGCGACGGCGCCGAGCACCGCGATGGCGCCGAAGATCCCCTTCTTGACCGGTGTGATCGGACGCTTGTCCACCACGCCGACCGGTGGCAGATCCGGATCCGTCCGCAGATATTCGATCGTCGCCATCTGCTCACACTCCCGTCGACGCCCAGCTCCATTGCCGAAACAGCAGCCAACGTATCCGATGGGCGATCACCGGCCCCGGCTTGTTCCATATTGTTCCCGGGCGCGTCATTCCCCGCGGTAGGTTCCGAAACTCCAGAGATTTCCCTCCGGATCGCGGACGCTGAACCCGCGCGAGCCGTAGTCCTCGTCGCGCAGCCCGCGCACCAGCTCGGCGCCTGCCGCGGTGGCGCGCTCGAACAGCGCGTCCGGCTCGTCGGTCACCAGGTAGATGTTGTCGTTGCCGGTCGCGCGCGAGCAGAACGGATCATCGGATTTGTTCGCGGTGCCGTACATGATGCCGCCGCCCGCGGGCCAGCGGAGTTCGCCGTGCTCCACGATCGAGGGATCGTTCTCCCTGGTGTATTCGGCGACCTTCCGGAATCCGAAGGCGCGCACCAGGAAATCGACGGTCTTCTCCGCGTCGCGGAAGGAGAGGCAGGGCCAGACGCCCACAGTGTTTTCGCTCATGGCTCCACCTTCACGCCAGGGGTGTGGTCCCGTCTTGGACGGATGGAATCTCCTCGGTGCGCCACAGCGTCGGCGCGCACCCGGCCAGCTCCGCGAAGTCCCGGTTCAGGTGTGCCTGGTCGTAGTACCCGCAGACCGCCGCGACCTGTGCCAGCGAAATGTGCGACGGAACCCGCTCGATCATCCGCCGCGCCCGTTCGAACCGGGCGATCCGACCGGCCAGCTTCGGCCCGAGCCCGAACTCACCGGTGAATCGCCTGGTCAGGTGCTGCCTGCTCCAGCCGATCTCCCCGGCCAGCGCCCCGATCGGCGGGCCGCCGCGCACCACCGTGCGCCACGCCCAGGCCAGCTCCGGCGTGACCTGCCGCTCGTGATCGGCCAGGTCGGTGAGCACCCGATCGACCGCCGCGAACCGCCCCGGCCAGTCCGGCACCGTCTGGAGCTCGACCCAGAGCCGCTCACCCAGCGGCCCCGCGACGTCGGCCAGCTCCAGCGAGAGACTCCACAGCTCCCCGGCGGGCACCCCGAAGAGCGTGCGGCAGCCGAGCGGCGTCAGCGCGATGGCGACGCCCTCCTGATTGCCGTCGTGCCGGATGGTCGCGGGCCCGGCCTGCAACCCGCCGAGCACGCAGCCGTAGGCGTCCGGCCGCTGCCCCGGATCGGCCTGCTCGACCACCTCGATCCGCGGCCCGATGGCGACGATGAAGGTCAGATGCCGCGACGGCAGCCCGCGATGCAGCCCGGGCGCGTACCCGGTCTGCCGATAGCCGAGGTAGTGGTCGACGAACCCGGCGAGCGCCTGCGCGGGCCGAGCCGTGACCACCTCGGAGGTGGGCTGCATGGCTCACAGGTTACGCCGCGTAGACTCTGCTCCTCGTGAGTCTCACCCTCGGAATCGTCGGGCTGCCCAACGTCGGAAAATCGACGCTGTTCAACGCCCTGACCAAGAACGACGTGCTCGCCGCGAACTACCCCTTCGCGACGATCGAGCCCAACGTCGGCGTGGTCCCCCTCCCCGACCCCAGGCTCGACAAACTGGCCGAGATCTTCGCCTCCGAGCGCATCGTCCCCGCCGTGGTCTCCTTCGTCGACATCGCCGGCATCGTCAAGGGCGCCTCCGAAGGCGCCGGCCTCGGCAACAAATTCCTCGCCAACATCCGCGAAGCCGACGCCATCTGCCAGGTCGTCCGGGTCTTCGCCGACGACGACGTCATCCACGTCGACGGCCGCGTCGACCCCGCCGCCGACATCGAGGTCATCGAGACCGAGCTCATCCTCGCCGACCTGCAGACCCTGGAGAAGGCGGTCGTCCGGCTGGAGAAGGAAGCGCGGGTCAAGAAGGACCGCAAACCCGCCGCCGACGCCGCCAAGCAGGCGCAGGAGATCCTGGACTCCGGCCGCACCCTCTTCGCCGCCGCCGCCGAGATCGACACCGAGCTGTTGCGCGAGCTGAGCCTGCTCACGGTGAAGCCGTTCCTCTACGTCTTCAACGCCGACGAGTCGGTGCTCACCGACGAAGCCCGCGTCGCCGAATTGAAGGCGTCCGTCGCCCCCGCCGATGCGGTGTTCCTCGACGCCAAGGTCGAAGCCGAACTCCTCGAACTCGACGATGAGTCCGCCCTGGAACTCCTCGAATCCATCGGCCAGACCGAGCCCGGCCTGCACGGCCTCGCCCGCGCCGGCTTCCACACCCTCGGCCTGCAGACCTACCTCACCGCCGGGCCCAAGGAGGCCCGTGCCTGGACCATCCACCAGGGGGACACCGCTCCCAAGGCGGCCGGGGTGATCCACACCGACTTCGAGCGCGGGTTCATCAAGGCGGAGATCGTCGCTTTCGACGATCTGGTGGCGGCGGGGTCGATGGCTGCGGCGAAGGCGGCGGGGAAGGTTCGGATGGAGGGCAAGGACTACGTCATGTCCGACGGCGACGTCGTCGAGTTCCGCTTCAACGTGTAGCCGCACCGGCCTTCTGGCGACGTGCCGAGTCTCGCTATATAGTCGAATATATAGCGGCCCGAGGAGGCGTCATGACGGTTACCAGTGTTGATCTCGACATGCAGCTGGTCGAGCGGGCCAGGGTGCTCACGGGGGAGCGCTCGAATCGGGCCGTGCTCGATCTCGCGCTACGCCGACTGATCGCCTCGAAGCAGAAGGGCGCGATGATCGACGGTATCGCGGGGCTGAGCGACCTGGAGAACGAACTCGGCGCGCCGGTGGCCTCTCCGGACGAGTCCCGGTCCCCGTGACCGACTACCTGGTCGACAACTCGGTCTGGGCAAGACTCGCCACTGGAGATCCTGGTATCACCGCCCGGCTGCGCCGCATCGAGCGGGCGCCGTCCGACCTGTTCGTCACCTGCCCGCCACAGGTGCTCGAATTTTGCCACAGTGCTCGGACGCCCGATGAGCACGCGCACTACCGAGAGCAGATCTCGCTCGGGTTCCCGCTCGAGCACGCTCCTGAAGAGTCGCTCGTGCTCGATATTCAGGCGGCACTGTGGAACGCGGGGCTCGTCCGGGCGGCCGGATCCCTCGATATCCTCATCGCTGGCTACGCCATCGTGAACGATGCGACCGTGCTTGCCGCCGACCACGACTACGAGCACATCGCGAAGGTGTCGGACCTGCAGTTTGAATACGTCTCGCCTGCGACTTGATGTTGCTTCGTGGCGGAATGCGCAGGGTGCCGTAGGTCACTGGCGAGCCTGCCGAGGCGGCTCAGGTCGTTGGGTGCAGCGTTCAGTTCTGGGTGGCGTTCACTTTTACTGAACAGCCGGTCTCAGTTCACCGCCTTGGCGATCAACGCCCCCAAACGTTCCGCGTCCACCTCCGACAACTCCGTGATGGCGAACGACGTCGGCCACATCGCCCCTTCGTCCAGCTGAGCGATCGCATCGAACCCGAACGTCGCGTACCGCGCCTTGAACTTGTCGGCCGCCTGGAAGAAGCACAGGACCTTGCCGTCCCGGTAGTAGGCGGGCATGCCGTACCAGAGCTTGGGGACGAGCGCGGGGGCGTGGGTTTTGACGAGGGTGTGGATGCGTTCGGCGATGGCGCGGTCGGCGTCGGGCATCTCGGCGATCTTGGCGAGGACTTCCGGCTCGGTGTCCTTGCCGCGCTTGCGCGACTCGAGTTCGGTCGCGCGCTGCTTCATGGCGTCGCGCTCCTCGGCGGTGAAGCCGTCGTAGCTCTTCGGCTTGTCGGTCATGGGTGGCTCCTGCCTGGGGTGATCCGGTACGGAGAACGGTAGGGGCGGCGGAGCGTCCGGGGCTTCTCGAAAACTGATCGTTTGTGGCAAGCCCCGGAACTGGGGGCGTAATACCGGGCGGGAGATTCCGATTCTGCTGGTGTCGGGGTTCTGAAAGGGGAGGCAATGAGGAAGATCTTCGGGGCGGCGGTCATGGCGATCGGGGTGGTCGCGGCGGTGGCCGGGTGTCAGGGCGATACCGGGGACTCGGCGCCGCCGGGAACGACGGTGACGCAGGCGCCGAGCGGTACCCAGCAACCGGGTGGCACGCAACAGCCCGGTGGAAGCCAGCAGCCGGGTGGGACGCAGCAACCGGGAGGCCCGGGCTCGCCCGCCCAACCCGCGACGGCGGGCAATGGGAAGTGCCTGGACCCGGCATCGCCGGTGGTGACAGCAGCCGTCGCGACCCTCGGGCGAGCAGGGAACGAGGCACCCTTCCTCCCGGACGGCGCCAGCGACAACCCACTCGGCCAGTGCCCGCAACTCTTGTGGGCCCGCGTGACCGCGGGCGGCTCCGCGAGCTCCCCCTCGTACATCCTGTTCTTCGACCACACCGGCTACCTCGGCACCGCCACCCCGCGCGAGACCTCCTACGCCTCGGCGACCGGCGCGACCGACACAGCGGTTCAGGTGCAGTACCGCTGGCTCACCGGCGACGAACCGTTCTGCTGCCCGCAGGGCGGCCCGGTCACCATCACCTTCACGCTGAACGGCAAAGCGGTGACCCCGGACCGGCAGGTGCCGAGCGAGGTCACCGACCCGTTCCAACCGGCCCCCGGCTGCCCGGTGGACACCGCGACACTGGTGACCGCGCTCCAGGGCACCGACATCGAGGACCGCCTGGCGACGCCGATCGAACTGGAGGACGCCAGGTGCGCGAACGGCTGGGCCTCGGCGCGCAGCGGGTCGCACGGCGGTACGACGCAGCCGGCCCGGGTGCTGTTCCAGTACTCCGCGAACGCGTGGCGGCCGGTCGACGTCGGCAGCGCCATCCGGTGCGCGGAGTACGGCGCACCGGAGCAGCTCTGCGGGTAGCGGGTCAGCGGCGCAGCACCGCCAGGAGTTCGTGCACGCTCACGAACGCCGGGTGCTGCGCCGTGTCGCCGCCACCCTCGGCCCACAGCTCGACCCACTCGGAGTCCGGGCCGAGCACCCGCTCCAGCGCCCGGACCGCGAGTTCCGGTGTGCCCTCGCCGATATCGAGCGTCCCGCCTTCGGTGAGGAAGGTGGGGCCGTAGGCGGAGGTGAGGGGGGTGCCGCCGGGCAGCGTCGACGCGACGACCGCGGCCGCGGCGACGGCGGCGGCTGCCTCGTCGTTTTCCAGGTAGCCGGTGGTCTCCGCCGCCTCGGTCAGCGCGTCGCGCAGCAGGGCCTGCCGGTCGCCGGGCTCGGCGTGGTGCAGGCGCGCACTCCAGTCGCCGGCGTGATCGTTGTCGAAGGGTCCGAAATCCCAGGCGCCCATGTGTTCCTCTCCCGTGGTGTCGCGGCCCACCGTAGGGCACCGGACCGACAGGGTGTGCCCGGTGGTCGCGGGCGCGTAACGACACGGTTGCCGATGAAACATACGGGTCGGTCGCCCAGTGACTGCCCCGGTAACCCCCGCACGGACGCACCGCTCGGTGCGCCCCGCGCGCCGGGGCAAGGGTCCTTGGTCCCTATCTCAGGTCGATATAGGAAGTACCTCGAGAATGAGAACCGAAAGGTCTCTCATGCCGCCGGGAATTGGATACCGAAAGGTTTTAATACCGACAAGTCTGAATACCGGCGGGTAAATCACTCGTATCCAGGGGTTGCCGGGGATTATCTGCCGTTCGACGTGCGATCACTCGCGCCGGTGTGTAGCGTCTGGAATTCGTAACCTACGCACGGAACAGGCCGGGGGATCGGTGATCGGGATCGATGGCTGCCTGCAACGCATCATGGACATTCCTGGTGCGCGCAGCGTGACACTGGTGGACGGGGCCAGTGGCTTGGCGATCGCAGCCGCAGGTAGACATGACCACGTCGACGAGCACGAGGACGCCGCGGGGACCACGGACGTGGTGCGCGCGGTGCTCGGTTGCTCCGCGCTCGCGACCGCCGGCGACGACGTCAGCGAGATCATCGTCTACGGCACCAGCGGATATCACCTGCTGAATCTCGTGAACGGCGATTTCGACGGAAGATTATTCGTTCACGTCCTCTTCGACGAGGAAAACGGAAACTTGGCAATGGCGCGATTCCGGCTCAAGAATATCCTCGGCGAATTGGCCGGCGATCCCGCATGAGCACTGATCTCGAGCTCGAACTGCAGCGGCTGGAAAAGGCGGGGAGCACCGGCGTCCTGCGCGCGAGCGACGGCGAGTTCCACCTGGCCGAGGGTGCGATCGTCTCCGCCGAGTGCCGCTGGACCACCGGGCTGGACCGGTTGGTGGTGGAGGCCGGAGTCGCCACCGAGGAGGACTGGCGACGGGCGGGCGCGGGCGATCCGGCGCCGGTGCTGGGCCGACCCCGGCTGGAAACCCTGGCGTTGCTGTCGGTCTTCGACGCCGCCTACTTTCTGCTCGCCACCGCCGAGCGGAGCGAATTCCACCCGGCGCCCGCGCACTGGCTGGCCCCGGTCTGCCACGTGCCGCCGCGGGCGCTCATGCGGGAGTGCGCGCGCCGCGGCGATCCGCGCTCCGGGCCGTGGCCCGCCGCGCTGGTCGATCGCGCCGCCGTCGTTCCGGTGCGCCGGGTGCGGCGCAAGCGCGTCGTGCTGACCGGCGGCCAGGCGGAGGTGCTCGCCATCGCGGACGGCCACCGCACCATCGCCTCGATCGCGCGGGCGCTCGGGCGCACCGCCTACGGGGTGCTGGAGGCGGTGCGCGAACTGACCGCCGCCGAGCTGATCGAGCATCCGGTGCTGCTGCCGGAGCCGCCGGTCGCCGAGATCCCGACGCTTCCGGTGACGCCGCTTCCGGTGACCCCGGCGCTCCCGGTCACCCCGCTGCCGCGGCGCGTCGCCCAGCCGGTCGAGCCGCTCGCCCCGTACGACCGGCTGGAGCCGGTCGACCGCGAGGTGCTGGTCCGGCTGAAGGCCGCGCTGGAGGAGCTGAAGTGGTGACGGCGGGAAAGAAGCTGCTCGGCGATCTGATGGGAAGGAAGAGCAAGGTGTCGATGTCCGGACCCGAACCCGACGCCGTCGTGCTGGCGGAGCTCAGGGCGCTGCGCGAGCGCGTGCCGAAGCTCACCGGCGCGCTGGTCGCCTCCAGCGACGGCCTGCTGGTCGCACACGACCTACCCCCGCAGATCGAGCCGTCCCGGATGGCGGCGCTCGCCGCCTCCCACCTCTCGCTCTCGCACCGGCTCGTGACCACCGCGCACGGCGGCGGGTTCCACGAGGTCGTGGTGAACGGCACCGGCGGCCACGTGGTCATCTACGCGGCCGGCTGGACCTCGCTGACCGTGCTCGCGGGCCCCGAGGTGAACGTCGGGCGGCTGCACCTGGAGAGCCGTCCCGTGGCCCGCGCCATCGCCGACCACCTGACGGCGATCACGAACGATCCCGGAAAAGACCGGGCAACGAAAACCCACTGAAAGGAACCCTGTGTCCACCACCATGGATCTCGCTCTGAAGGACATGATGGTCATCGACGGCGCTGTCGGCGCCGCGGTGGTCGACTACAACAGCGGCATGGCGCTCGGCATGCTCGGGAGCTCCAAGTCGCTCGACCTGCAGGTCGCCGCCGCGGGCAACACCGAGGTGGTGCGGGCCAAGATGCGCACCATGGAACAGCTCGGGCTGAACGAGGACATCGAGGACATCCTCATCACGCTGCAGGGCCAGTACCACATCATCCGCCCGATGACCGGCCGCAAGTCCAAGGGCCTCTTCCTCTACATCGCGCTCGACCGCAACCGGGCCAACCTGGCGCTGGCCAGGCACCGGCTGCGCGGGATCGAGGAGGATCTCGAGGTCTAGCACCTCGCACGCTCGCGGAGCCCGGCACCGGGGCCGGGCATCGCGGGAATGAATCAGCACCTCGCGGCGCTGTAGTCGGTAGAATTTGAACTTTGAAATACCGACTTCCCGAGGTGACCCGTGACCACGTCCCGCCTGCTCGATCCGGCAGCGTCGCGCACCGCCGCGGCCGATGCGCTGGTCCCCGCCGCGCACCCGTTCGCCGGACACCTGCGGCACGCCGCCGCCGGCACCGAGCCGCACCGCGGCTGGACGCCGGGCGACGGCCCGCTGCCCGCGCTCTACCTCAGCCACGGCGCTCCGCCGCTGCTGGAGGACACGCCGTGGATGCGGCAGCTGCACGGCTGGGCCCGCGCGCTGCCGCGGCCGCGCGCGATCCTCATCGTCAGCGCGCACTGGGAGTCCGATGCCATCGGCATCACCAGCACGGCGCCGACCGAACTGGTCTACGACTTCGGCGGCTTCCAGCCGCTCTACTACCGGATGCGGTACGACACACCGGAATCCGGTTCGCTCGCCGAGCGGCTGCGGGCGGTGCTGCCGGATGGCACGCACGTCTTCGAGCACCGCGGCCGCGGGCTCGACCACGGCGCCTGGATCCCGCTGAAGGTCATGTACCCGGAGGCCGACATCCCGGTACTGCAGCTCAGCCTGCCCACCGATGACCCGGCCGGGCTGCTCGCGCTGGGCGAGCGGCTGCGTGCGCTGCGCGCCGAGGGGGTCCTGGTGATCGGCTCCGGCTACATGACGCACGGCCTGCCCTACGTCGACTGGGCGCACCCGGAGCGGGTTCCCGGCTGGTCGCGGGAGTTCGACGAGTGGGCGGCGACCGCGCTGGCCGCCGGCGACCTGGCCGAACTCACGGAGTACCGGCATCGAGCGCCCGCACTGGCCTACGCGCACCCGACGGTGGAACACTTCACACCGCTGTTCGTCACCCTCGGCGCCGCGACCGAACCGGCCGCCGCGGTCACCACCGTGATCGACGGATTCGCCATGGGCCTGGCCAAGAGGTCGGTCCAGACCGCCTGAGAGCCGAGGTGCCCGTGTCCGATCCACGCTGGCTGGACGACCGCGAGATGGCGGCGTGGCTGCCGCTGATCAAGCTCATCCACCTGCTGCCGCAGGCGCTGGACCGGCAGCTGCGCGACGAGGTCGGGATCGGGCACAGCTACTACTCCATGCTCGCCTCGCTCTCCGACGCGCCCGACCGCACCATGCCGATGGGCGAGCTGGCCCGCTACACCGCGACCAGCCCGTCCCGGCTCAGCCACGCCATCTCGGTGATGCAGGAGCGCGGCTGGGTCGCGCGCAAGCCGTCGCCCGCGGACCGCCGCATCCAGTACGCCACGCTCACCAGCGCCGGGCTGGAGGTGCTGCGCGAGGTCGCGCCGAGCCACGTCGCCGAGGTGCGCAGGCTGATCTTCGACCGGCTCACCCTCGAACAGGTGGATCAGCTGCGCGATCTGAGTACCGCGGTGCTGGACGGGCTCGACGGCCCCGGATCAGCCGGGCGCTGAACGGGATCCGCTCACGCCGCGCGGCTGCACGAATCGTGCGCATGCCCGGAGCGACCCGAACGCTACGCTTCGGACCATGTCGACCCCCCGCGGTGGCCGCCCGCGCAGCGACCGGGCGCACCGGGCGATCCTGGAGGCGACCCGCGACCTGCTCGCCGACACCGGGTACGAGGCGCTGACCATCGAGGCCATCGCGGCGGCCGCCGGGGTCGGCAGGCAGACGGTGTACCGCTGGTGGTCGGCGAAGTCCGCGGTGGTGGCCGAGGCGGTGCTGGCCGGGCTGGTCGACGCCGAGCGCGCCGCGCCGCCCGACACCGGCGATATCGCCGCGGACCTGCGCACCTGGTGGCGGGAGACGCTCGCGATCATGGCCGAGCCGCGGACCGCGGGGCTGGTGCGGGGGCTGGTCGTCGCCGCCGCCGAGAACACCGGCGACGCCACCCTCCTCTACGCCCGCTTCACCGGTCCGCTGCGCGACGCCATCACCGCGCGGCTGCACGCGGAGGCGGCGCGGGGGCGGCTGCGCGAGGGTGCGGCGCTGGACACCATCGGCGAGGCGCTCATCGGCACGCTGCTCTACCGGCTGCTCACCGGGACGGCGGAGCGCGCCGACACGGTGCTCGTCGACCTGCTGCTGCACGGGGTGCTGCGGGAATGACGAAAGCACCGGCCCGCGAATCGGATTCGCGGGCCGGTGCTTTCTCGGGCTCGGGTCAGTTGCCGAGCGTGAGCAGCTTCTGGAAGAAGTCGCGGTACTCGCGCAGCGCCTGGCGCAGGTCCTCGGTGTCGCCGTCGGTGCCGCGGGACCAGCGGCCCTGCAGCTGCTGCTGGCGCTCGGACCAGCGGGTGGTGATCTGCTCGACGGTCTCGGCCACGAGCAGGTCGGCCCTGGTCACGGCGTCGTGCGGGTTGTCGACGAAGGAGCCCTGGACTTCCTTCCAGCGGGTCTCCAGGACGTCGAGCAGGTCTCGGTCGAAGAACGGCTTGTCGGCGGTGTCAACGGACTGCGGGGTCGTCGCGGTGGTGGCCGGGACGGCGGGCTCGCGGGAGACCGTGGCGGAGTGTGGCTCCGCGTCGAGGTCCGGGGTGGTGTCGTGGTCGGCGTGGTGGTCGGTGGTGGGCTCGCCGGAGACGACCGGATCGGCCGTGATCGTCGGCTTACCGGACAGTCCGTCCGCGCTCGCCGCGTCGTCCGTCACGACGGCGGAGTGCGACTTGTCGTGCGCTCCATCGGAATCCGACGCGGTGTACGCCCCATCGGAATGCGTCGTGCTGTGCGTCCCGTCGGTATCCGACGCGGTATGCGCACGATCGGTATCCGACGCGGTGTGGGGCAGATCGGTATCCGAGGCGGTGTGCGTCAAGCCGGTATCCGACGGAGTGTGCGTCAGGTCGGTGTCCGACGCGGTGTGCGTGCCGTCGGTGCCGGGGTCGGTCGGCGCGTGCCGCTCGCCGGCGTGCGGCTCGTGGCCGGCGACATCATCTCGCGTCGTGTCGTGCGAGGTCGCCGAGGGCTCGGTGACGGCGGTGGATTCGCCGGGCGCCCCCGGCCCGCCGCTGATCCGGACCTGGTCCCGGTCGCGGGTGCTGTTCTGGTCGGTGCTCATGCGTTCACGTCCTTGGTGCTGTAATGGCCATCGTCGAGCAGGTCACGGAAGATTTCGCGGAAGTGCACGATGGCGGTGCGCTGATCCTCGGTGGAGGCGTCGCGGCCGGCGATCTCGTGGCCCTTCCGGTAGTGCTCGAGGACCGCGGTGTGCCGCACCGAGAGGTGCGCGGCCTGCTCCTCGTACCCGCCGGTGGGGTAGCCGCGTTCGGCCATCACCTCGGTCACCAGGCGATCGGCCTCGCGCACCGCGCCGGCCGGGTCGTCCACGAACTGCTCCTGCACGCCGTTCCAGCGCTCGGAGTACTTCGCGGTGCGCGCGGGCTCCAGCGGCCGCAGTTCGAGCTCCGCGTGCTTGCGTTCGCGGTCGAGTAGTTCGTGCTCGCCGCTGCGCTTGTCCGGCGCCGCGGTCACCACGCGGTCGTACTCGGGGCCGAATCTGCGCTTCAGCTTGTTGCTCCGCAGCGCGGGCCGCACCAATAGGGCGATCCCGGCCGCGGCGACGATCACCACGAGTACCACGATGGCCAACACTCCAGCAGACACCCGATTCCTCCTTTGCCGAACCCGATGTGTCGGAGACGGGAATGCCTCGCCACCGCGATCCGAAACGGTGCTGTCCGCGGCGGATCCGAAGCGAGCGGGAGGTTTTCGCCGGGCGGCGGAGAATTTACGGCCGCTGACCTGGTTCGGCGACGGAATCGGCGGCGGGGCGCGGCCACGGATTCTCTTCGCGCTGCTCGATATCCCGGTTGAACCGGGAGATCAGCGCGCCGAGCTGGGCCAGGTCGGCCTCCGGCCAGTCGGAGACCACCGTCCGCAGCCCCTCGTGCGCGAGCGCGCGGTCGGCGGCGAGCAGCTCCAGCCCCTTGGCGCTGGCCCGCACCTTGCGCGCCACCCCGCCGTCCGGGTCCGGAACCCGCACCACGAGCTGCTGCTTGGACATCGCGGCGACCTGGCGGTTCAGCGTCGAGATGTCGAGCCGGAACGCCTCGGCGAGCTCGCGCAGGCTGAGCGCGTGCTCCAGCTCCAGCCGGGTCAGGATGAGGAAGGCCGAGCGCTCGAGCTGGTGCCCCGCGCGTCGCGGGGTGGCGCCGGTGTAGTGCCGGGAGAGCAGGGTCAGCTCGAACGAGAGCCGTTCGACCGCGTCGTACTCGCCGGAACCGGAATCGGACATTCGACCACTATGTCCCAGGACCGGGGGAGCGCCAAATTGTGCACGATGCACATGATGTGTACCGTGCACATGTGAGTATCACCGCCGAATCCGACACCGGGTCACTCAGCGGCGAGCGTCGCCTGCCGCCGCCCGCCGTCCTGATCGCCACGCTGAGCATGGTCGGCGTCGTGGTCTCGCTCATGCAGACCCTGGTCATCCCGATCGTCCCGCTGCTGCCCGGGCTGCTCGGCACCTCGCCGACGAACGCCTCCTGGGTCATCACCGCGACGCTGCTGGCCGGTGCGGTGATGATGCCGATCAGCGGCAGGCTCGGCGACATGTTCGGCAAGCGGCGGATCCTGCTGGTGTCGCTGTTGCTGCTGGTCATCGGCTCGCTGGTCTGCGCGCTCTCCTCCTCGCTCGGGCCGGAGATCGTCGGCCGGGCGCTGCAGGGCGCGGCCACCGGCGCGATTCCGCTCGGTATCAGCATCCTGCGCGACGAGCTGCCGCCGCAGCGGGTGGGCTCGGCCATCGCGGTGATGAGCGCGACGCTCGGCGTCGGCGGCGCCGTCGGGCTCCCGCTCGCCGCGGTGATCGCGCAGAACGCGGACTGGCACGTGCTCTTCTGGACCTCGGCCGGGCTCGGCGCGCTCTGCGCGGTGCTGGTCTTCCTGCTGGTGCCGGAGTCGGCGGTGCGTACGCCCGCCCCCTTCGACTTCCTCGGCGCCATCGGGCTCGCCGTGACGCTGGTCGCTTTGCTCGTCGCCATCACCAAGGGCACCGACTGGGGCTGGAGCAGCGGCAGTACCCTCGGGCTGCTCGCGCTCGCGCTGGTCGCCGGGCTCGTCTTCGGCTGGTACGAGCTGCGCCGGAAGGCGCCGCTGGTCGACCTGCGGGTCTCCGCGCGCCCCCGGGTGCTGCTCACCAACCTGGCATCGATCGCGATCGGCTTCGCGCTCTACGGCATGTCGCTGACCTTCCCGCAGCTGCTCATGGCGCCCGAGGCCACCGGCTACGGTTTCGGCCTCTCCATGGTCGCGGCCGGGCTGGCGCTCGCCCCGGGCGGGCTGATGATGCTGCTGCTCTCGCCGGTCTCGGCGCGGATCTCGGCGGCGCGCAGCCCGAAGCTGACGCTCGGGCTCGGCGCGACGGTGGTCGGGCTCGGCTACCTGAGCGCGGCGGTGTGGATGGGCGCGGTCTGGCAGATCGTGCTGGCCGCGAGCATCGTGGCGGCGGGCATCGGGCTGGCCTACGCGGCCATGCCCGCGCTGATCATGGGCGCGGTGCCGATCAGCGAGACCGGCGCGGCCAACGGCCTGAACGCGCTGATGCGCGCCATCGGCACCTCGACCTCGGCGGCGGTGATGAGCGTCGTGCTCGCGCACATGACGATGGAGCTCGGCGGGCACCAGCTGCCCTCGCGGGACGGCTTCCTGCTGACCTTCTACATCTCGGTCGCCGCGGCCGCACTGGCGGTGCTGATCACCGCCTGCATCCCGATGAAGCGCACGGCGGACGCCGCTACCCCTTCGTGACGAAGCCCTGCTCGACCATCCAGTCCCGCGCCACCTCGGCGGGCTCCCTGCCCTCCACGTCGATCAGCCGGTTCAGCTCGGTCACCGACTCGTTGGTGAGCAGCTTCGTGATCGGCTCCAGCACGGTGATCACCTCGGGGTGCTCGGTGGCGTAGGCGTCGGTCATCACCAGGGCGGCGTTGTACTTGGGGAAGAAGGCGCGGTCGTCGGCGAGCAGTAGCAGGTCCAGCGCCGGGATACGGCCGTCGGTGGCGGCCACCGAGCCGAACCGGCAGGAGCCGCCGTCGGCCACCGCGCTGTAGACCACCGCGTCCTGCACGATCTGCTTGGGCGCGCTGCCGTTGTCGATGCCGTAGGCGCGGGCCATGCCGGGGTAGCCGTCCTGCCGGACGTTGAACTCGGTGCCGACGCAGGTCACGGCGGCGCCGGGGTTGGAGTTGAGCAGCTTCGCGTAGTCGGAGAGGCTGCGCACCCCGGTCTGCTGCGCGTACGCCGCGCTGGTGATCAGCGCGTAGGTGTTGTTCACCGGGGCCATCGCGGCCCAGCGCATGCCGTTGGCGGCGAGATCGGCGTCGCGCACCGCCTCGAACTGGCCCTGCGAATCCGGGATCGGCTTCTCGTTGCCGAGGTAGTTGATCCAGCCGGTGCCGGTGTAGTCGAAGGCGATGTCGATCTGGTCGTTGAGCTGGGAATCGCGCAGGCTGTTCGAGCCCTGGATATTGGTCAGGTCGCGGACCTCCATCCCGGCCGCGGTGAGCGCGAACTCGATGATGTAGCCGAGGATCAGCTGCTCGGTGAAGTCCTTGGAGCCGACGGTCACCGCGACCCCCTCCAGCGCGGGCACCGGCCGGATACTGCCCGGCCCGACGCTCAGCGGCACCGCGCCGCCGGACTCCAGCCCGCACCCGGTCAGCGCCAGGACCGCCGCCGCCAGGAGCGCGCCCAGCCCCCGCCGCGTACAGCAGCCCGTCGTCACCGGAGCCCCTTGGGCCCCAGGTACTGCTCGGCCAGCGCGCCGAGCCAGTCCACCAGCAGCGCCAGCGCGACCGCGAGCACCGCGCCGAGTACCAGGGTGACGTTGTCCCGCAGCTTGTAGCCGGTGTCGATGAGGATGCCGAGCCCGCCCGCGCTGACCAGGAAGGAGAGCGTCGCGGTGCCGACCGCGAGCACCAGCGAGGTGCGCAGCCCGGCCAGGATGTAGGGAATCGCGAGCGGGAACTCGATGCGCCGCAGCACGGCCCACTGCGACATGCCCTGCCCGCGCCCCGCGTCCACGACCGCCGGATCGACCTGCTGGTAGCCGAGGATGGTGTTCCGCAGCACCGGCAGCAGCGAGTAGAAGGCGATCGGCGCCACCCCGATCCAGAACCCGGTGGTGCTGGTGACCAGGTAGAAGAGCACGATCAGGCCGATCGCCGGAGCCGCCGCGCCGATATTGGCGATGCCGACGAAGACCGGTGCCAGCCTGCGCCAGCCGGGCCGGGTGACCAGGGTGCCGATCGGCACCGCCAGCGCCACCACGATCAGCACGACGGTGACGGTGATCAGGATGTGCTGCCAGGTCACGGTGGCGACATTGGAGACGTTGACGCTCGCCTCCTGGGTCGCGGTGAGATCCCGGTTGAAGGCCCAGATCAGCACTCCGGCGACGAGGATCGCGACGAGCAGCGGCTGGGCGAGCAGCCGCAGCCGCTCGGCCCTGCGCTCGGCGCCGGTCGAGGTCGCGGTGCTCACGAAGGCTCCGAGGTTCCGCTGCCCGGCTTGCCGGTGTCACCGGCCGCCGCCTCCGCGTCCGCCGCCGAGGTCGGCTCGGGCGCTGTGCCCGCCGCGGGCTTCGCGGTGTCGTCGGCCGCGGACGCGTTGCCCGCCGGGGGCTTGGCCGCCTCGTGCTCCGGCGATTCGGCCGCGTGCCGCACCGTGGCGAGGTGCGAGACCAGCGTGTCGACCGCGATGGTGCCGAGGTACTCGTTCCGGTCGCCGGTGACGATGGCGGTCGCGGTCGGCTCGGCGAGCAGCGCCTCCAGCGCGTCCTGCAGCGTCGAGCGGCGCGCGACCCAGTCGGCCACCGGGGTGCCGACCGAGGCGAGCGAGGCGGCGCGGTCCAGCTGGTCGGCGGTGACCCAGCGCAGCGGCCTGCGCCGCTCGTCGAGCACGAGCGCGAGGGAGTCCCCGCTGCGGGCGAGCTCGGCGCGCAGCCCGGCGATGTCGTCGGTCTCCAGCGCCGCCGGGGTGGGGTGCAGCTCGATATCGCTCACCCGGGTGAGCGTGAGCTGCCGCAGCCCGGCGCCGGCTCCGACGAAACCGGCGACGGTGTCGTCGGCGGGCGCGGCCAGGATCGCCTCGGGGGTGTCGTACTGCAGGATGCGGGACTGATTGCCGAGCACCGCGATCCGATCGCCCAGCTTGACCGCCTCGGCGAAGTCGTGGGTGACGAAGACGATGGTCTTGTGCAGCTCGGCCTGCAGCCGGAGCAGCTCGTCCTGCAGGAAGCCGCGGGTGATCGGGTCGACCGCGCCGAACGGCTCGTCCATCAGCAGCACCGGCGGGTCGGCGGCGAGCGCGCGGGCCACCCCGACGCGCTGCTGCTGGCCGCCGGAGAGCTGGCGCGGGTAGCGGTCGCGGAAGGTCGCGGCGTCCAGCCCGACCAGGTCCAACATCTCCTCGACCCGGGCCGCGATCCGCTTCTTGTCCCAGCCGAGCAGCCCCGGCACGGTCGCGATGTTCTTGGCGACGGTGAGGTGCGGGAAGAGCCCGGACTGCTGGATGGCGTAGCCGATCTTGCGGCGCAGCTGGTCGCCGTTGATCCGCAGCGCGTCCTCGCCGCCGATGGTGATCTTCCCCGAGGTGGGCTCGATCAGCCGGTTGATCATCCGCATGGTCGTGGTCTTGCCGCAGCCGGACGGGCCGACGAGGACCACGATCTCCCCGGGCGGCAGCGTCATCGAGACATTGTCGACCGCGGGCTTCTCGCTGCCGGGGTACCGCTTGGTCACCGAGTCGAGCACGATCTCGACGCCGGAGACCGCGTCGGTGCCCGCGGACTTGTGCAGGTCGGTGTCGGTCACGTCGTTCCCCTCGAGATGGTGAGTCGTCCGACGAGGACGAGGATCCCGTCGAGCAGCAGGGCCAGGATCACGATCAGCACGGTGCCGGTCAGCGCCATCGGCACGGCGGTCGGGCTGCCGAGCCGGGCCAGCCCGGAGAAGATCAGGTTGCCGAGTCCGGGGCCCTTGGCGTACGCCGCGATGGCGAGGATTCCCATGATCATCTGGGTGCTGACCCGCATGCCTGCGAGAATGGCGGGCCAGGCCAATGGCAGCTCGATCCGGGTGAGGACCCGCATCGAGTTCATCCCGACGCCGCGGGCCGCGTCGGTGACAGCGGGATCCACCGCCGCCAGCCCGACGATCGTGTTGCGCAGGATCGGCAGCAGCGCGTAGAGCACCAGCGCGATCACGGTGGGCGCGACGCCGAGGCCGAAGATCGGGATCAGCAGCCCGAGCAGCGCGAAGGACGGAATGGTGAGGACCGCGCTGGCCAGCGCGGTCGCCACCGAGGAGCCGAACGGGCTGCGATACACCAGGATCCCGATCAGCACCGCGATCAGGGTGGCCAGGAATACCGACTGCACCACCGCCGAGACATGCAGATAGGAATCGGTGAGCAGCTGCGCGCGCCGGTTCACCACGAAGGTCCACAAGGTGTCCAGGATTGCCTCCCACGGCCCGGTGTTGGGTTGCAGATTAACCCCTCCGACCCCGCGAAGCGGGCGTTCCGCGCGCCGGGAGCGGCGCGTTGCGCTCTCCGGCCGAGGTCGCCCGCCTGCCCGAGCTTCCGATCGGGCCGAGGAAAACTGTTGCCGCCCAACCTGAATGGCCGATGCGAGGGTGGCGTTTCGGCGCCGGGGGCTTACGATGGGAGCGCGGCGCCCGGCAGCGTCGCCCGCGAGCCCTGTCCTGCCTCCCCCTCATCGGCAGGACAGGGCTCCCCCCTCGTCGCGTAGCGTGTGCTGTGTCCGCTGCCCAGGTTGAGGTTTTTCGGAAGAACGAGATGCGACCGACCGACGAGACACCGCACGCTCCGGCCCCGCGCGCGGAGCGGGAGCCCGCGCGTGAGCAGCGGTGGCTGGAGTACGCCGAGTTCGGAGAGCGCTTCGTCGCGCACGCCGTCACCGAGGAGCGGGTGGCCGCCGCGGTCGCCGGGGTCACCGGGCGCAAGATCACCTTCGGGCCGTTCAAGCTCGGCCCGGCCGGGCTCGCCGGGTTCGTGGCCGAGGGCAAGGTGGGGGAGCCGCGGATCGTCCGGCACGGCCCGCACGTGCACTACACCGTGACGGTTCCGGTCTCGCTGGCGCTCAAGGCGCTGCTCGGTGGGCGCAAGTTGCGGCTGGAGGCCGTTGTCTCGGTGGAGATCGCGCTGCACGCCCGCACCGCGAGCCCGCTGCTCGTGGTCATCGACATCCCCGCCATCAGCCCCGACGATGTCAGCGTGGTGCTGCGCACCCAGGCGGGCGACGCCGTGAACGAGATGCTGCTCGACCCCATCGCCGGCGTGGTGCAGCGCGAGGTCGCCAACCGGGTGAACCCCATGCTGGCCGACCCGCAGACCCGCCGCCGCCGGGTCTTCGACATCGAGGCCATCGTCGCGGGCACCGAATCGGCGCACCGCCGCAGGGCCGAGGCGGAGTGGGCCTTCGACTGGATCGACTACGCCGAGTTCGGCAGGCGCTTCTTCCCGCTGCTGGTCACCCCGGAGCGGGTGAACGCGGTGCTCGAGGAGCGGCTGGCGGGCAGGCCGATCGAGATCGGGCCGCTGCGCACCGGACCGGGTCGCCGGGCGACGGTGACCGTGCGCGGCGCCGTCCGGCTGCCGACGCTGCGCGCCCGCGAGCCCGCGCCCGGCCATATCGAGCCGGTGGTCTACGACATCACCCTCCCGGTCGCGCTCGACATCACCGTCGACGTGCTCAAGGCGAACCGGTACCGGGCCGAGCTGGAGGTGCCGCTGGTGCTGGCCGCCCGCGCCGCCGACCCACTGCTGCTCGTCATCGACGTCGACCCGCCGGACCCGGCCGAGATCCGGCTCGAGCTCGCCGCCGAAGGGGTAAGGGCGGCGACGCTCGGCGCGCTCGCGAAGATCCGCAAGCAGGTGGTCGCGCAGGTCGCGGCGGTGATCCGCAAGGAGCTCACCTCGGGCTCCGGCCGGGTGATCGACGTGGGCGCGCGGATCGGGAAGGCCGTCTGACGCCGCTGTGACCGGTGTTGTCCATGAGTCTGGCGGTTCGCGTGGGGTTGTGGTGGAATGAGTCCACGTTCGAGGCTCCCGGCGCGTGTGACCAGGGGAAGGTGCGCCGGGCACGCTGTTCGTTCGAGTTCGACAGGGTGCACGGGGGGTCACGAAGGAGTCCTGCGATGTGCTCGTCTTCCGCTGCCCTCTCCCGCCGCGCCGTGTTCGGTCTCGCGGCCGCCGGAGCCGCCGTCGCTGCGGTCGGAATGCGCGCCCCCGGCGCCTCCGCCGCCCCGCTCGGCACCCTGATCGACTACTCCGGCGGCGTTCCCTCGGCCGAGGCCATCGCGGAGGCCGGGCACGCAGGCGTCATCCGGTACGTCTCCGACCGCAGGCCGGGCGCCGAATGGATGGCGGGCAAGCCGTTGCTCTCCGGCGAGGTGGCCGAGCTGCGGGACGCCGGACTGGAGATCGTCTCCTGCTACCAGTTCGGCAAGGGCCCGACGGCGGACTGGCGCGGCGGCCTCGCGGCCGGGCGCGAACACGCCGAGCGCGGGCTGGAGCTGCACCTCGAGGCGGGCGGGGCGGAGGACCGGCCGATCTACGCCGCCATCGACGACAACCCCACCGCGGTCGAGTTCGCCACCCTGATCGCGCCCTACCTGCTCGGCTGGAACGGGGTGGTGGGTAAGAGCAACACCGGCATCTACGCCAACGCGCCGACCATCGAGCTGGCCAGGGTGGCCGGGCTGGCGACCTGGTTCTGGCAGCACGACTGGGGAACGCCCAAGGGCTTCGTGCACCCCGCAGCGCACCTGCACCAGTTCGAGATCGACAAGCGCGCGATCGACGGCGTCGGCATCGACCGGAACCACATCCTGCGCCCGCAATACGGGCAGTGGTGATCGCGGCGGCAGTAGCCGTGCCGCATCCCGGTCCGGGCACCGCGCGTCCGCTGACCGCGGCGGGTGCCGGGCGGCGCCGGCGTCAGGTCTGGCTGTGCCGCACCGGATCCGGCTCCGCGTCGGGGACGACGCGCAGCACCGGCCTGCGCTCCGGCTCGGCGTGCAGCCCGCGCCAGGAGAGCAGTGACCAGCGGGAGAGCCCGGAGAAGGCCGAGCCGAGGCTGAGGAACGACCCGGACGAGAGCAGCGAGCCGAACGACCCCACCGAACCGACCGAGAGCACCGACCCCACGCTCCCGACGGACAGGATCGAGTAGGCCGAGCCGATCGACAGGATCGACCCCTCGGAACGAATGGACAGCAGCGACCGCCTGCTCCGGATCGACCGTCTGGTGCTCACCATGCCTGTGGTCTATCACACAAGACGGCGCCCCGCGAGCGTGGCTCGCGGGGCGCCGTCGTGGCGGGAAATATCAGGCGACGCTGAAGAATCCGAGCGTCGGCAGGAAAGAGCAGGTGCGCGGCTCCGACTCCGCGTCGGCCTGGGTGGTCAGCGAACCGGAGACCACGGCGGCGACCCGGCCGCGGCCGGTGTCGACGATCGCCGAGAGCGTGGCCGGGCCACCCGGGTTGATCTTCGCCTCGTTGGTCAGCACCTGCACGCCGGACTGCCTGGTGTCCAGGTTCAGCCACTGCACGGTGAACGGCGGGTTCTGCACCTCGGTCGGCTCCTTGGTGCCGAGCGCGGTGAAGACGAAACCGGTCTGGCCGGACGCCGGTCCGGGCGGCGGCAGCTGGGCCGGGCCGGGAACCGCGAGTGCGGTGCCGATCGAATCGGCGGAGGCGCTGATGCAGCCCTTGCCGATCGAGGGGTAGAGGAACTGCGCGATGACCGGACCGTCGCCGGGGATCTCCGGGCCGCCGCCGCCGCTGCCGTCGAGGAACGTGATGATCCGCTCCAGCGTCGAGCGGATCTGCGGCGGCAGGTTCAGGCTCGCGAGCAGTGCCTTCGCCTGGTCGAGGATGGCGGCCTGCGGGCCCGCGGCGATATCCGCCGGACCGGCGATGGCGCCCGCGATGGCGGGGGCGAGGGCGGCGAGCGCGTCCACCGGGACGCCCTCGGGAACCATCGGCACGCTGTAGCCGGCCGCGGTCGCCGCAGGCGCCGGGGCGGCCACCGAGGTGGCGGGCACGGCCAGGGTGGCGCTCGCCGTGAGGGCGAGGGCGGAAAGGGCGATCCGCGATCGGGTGCGAAGCACTGGGCTAGCCGTCCTTACCTTCGGGT
This sequence comes from Nocardia asteroides, assembly GCF_021183625.1. Lineage (NCBI taxonomy): Bacteria > Bacillati > Actinomycetota > Actinomycetes > Mycobacteriales > Nocardiaceae > Nocardia > Nocardia asteroides. The sequence goes on along the minus strand of NZ_CP089214.1, from coordinate 2,818,962 downwards.
ACATCGGGGGACGCGAAGGCGAGAACGCCATCGTGTCGGGGTCACTTTAGGGACAACGTCGCCGCGTGTACAGCGCCACCGCCCCGATGCGCGCGTCGAGCTGTGCCAGTGCTGGATGGGACACTCGAGCGTCTGTTACCGGAGTTGACAGTGTGACCTATGTTACTGCCGAGCGAGGTCGGGCCTGGGACGCCGCGCCGATTCCGCTCCCGCTAAGGTGGAGCAGCCCTTTCCGCCGTCGCGCCGGGTCCCGCCGCGGCCAGTTCGAAAGCTCGCGATGTGAATCGACACCCGCGCTGGGCGGTCGCGGTACTGGGCCTCTCCCTGCTCGCTCGGCTGACCTGGCTGCTCGTCGTCCCGAACGGGATGAACGTCGTCGACCTGCACGTCTACGTGGACGGCTCGGCCGGGCTGCTGAACGACACCCTCTACGACTTCACCTACTCGGAGAAGACCCCCGACTTCCCGCTGCCCTTCACCTACCCGCCGTTCGCGGCGATGGTCTTCCTCCCGCTGCACTACCTGCCGTTCACCCTGGTCGCGGTGGGCTGGCTGCTGGCCATCGTGGCCGGGCTCTACGCCGTGATCCGGATCAGCTTCGAGCTGCTGCTCGGCAAGGAGGCCGCAGCCGAACCCGGGTGGCGCACCGCGGCGATCTGGTGGACGGCGATCGGGATGTGGACCGAGCCGGTGCGCACCACCATCGACTACGGCCAGGTGAACGTCTTCCTGGTGCTCGGCGCGATGCTCGCGGTGCGCAGCGGCCGGTGGTGGGTCTCCGGCGGGCTGGTCGGGCTGATCGCGGGGATCAAGCTCACCCCGGCCATCACCGGGCTGTACTTCGTGGCGCGCAAGCGCTGGCTCGCCGCGGTCTTCTCGGCGGTGGTCTTCGGCGCGACCGTCGGGCTCAGTTTCCTGGTGGCCCCGGCCGACGCGCGGCGCTACTTCACCACGCTGCTCGGCGACGCGGACCGGATCGGCCCGGTGGGGTCGGTGTGGAATCAGTCACTGCGCGGCACGCTCAGCCGGCTGCTCGGGCACGACGTGCAGAGCGGCCCGGTGTGGATCGTGGCGGTGCTGGTCGCGGCGGTGCTCGCGTTCCTGGCCTGGCGCGCGCTGGCCCCGGACGACCTGCTCGGCACCCTGATCGTGGTGCAGATCTTCGGGTTGCTGGTCTCGCCGATCTCGTGGTCGCACCACTGGGTGTGGCTGGTCCCGACGGTGCTCTGGCTGCTGTACGGCCCGCTGAAGCAGGCGGCAGGCGCGCGGCTCCTGGCCGGTTACTGGCTGGTGACCACCCTGATCGGGGTGCCCTGGATCCTGTCCTTCGCCCAGGACTCCATCTGGACCATCCCGCGCCCGGCCGTGCTCTCCTGGCTCGGCGCCGTCGATGTGATCGGCGCGGTGGCCACCTACCTGTGGGTGATCCGCTCGGGGCGGCTCAGCCGCCGGAGCGAGCCAGCCGATCTATCTCCCGAGCCAGCGCCACGTCCTGTGCCGTGAGCCCGCCCGCGGAGTGCGTGCTGAGGGTGTAGGTGACGGTGCGCCACCGGATATCGATGTCGGGGTGGTGATCGGCCCGCTCGGCGGCCTCGGCCACCCGGCGCACCAGATCGATGCCTGCCAGGAAGGACTCGGCCTCGATCGCGCGGGTGATCGCGGCACCGTCGCGGGACCAGCCGTCCAGCTCGGACAGTGCCTCGGTGATCTCGGAATCGGTCAGCAGTGGCGTACCCATAGAGCCTGGGTACCCGTTCGAGCGGCGAGAAGCTACGCGGCGCGCGCGGCTTTGAGCCCCTTCTTCAGGTCCTTGCCGCAGACGCCCGCCGCTTCCAGCTTCTTCATCCGCATGACGACCACGGGGCACTTCACGCAGCGCGTCTTCTTCCGACAGCACTTCTTCTTCGGTTTCAACGTGGAAACCTTCTCCGCCTTGATACCCACGTTGGTTAGCTTAGCCTAACTTTGCGTGCGGGAGAACACCCCGCACGCGACCGTGGGTCCGAAGCGACCTGCCGGTAGTGTGTGATGCGGCCGTACGCCCGGCGAGTTCTGTCCTCGCCCATATTTTCCACGCGACGGCCGGCACCGCACATCAACAGCAGGAGGATCAGGCGTGTCGTCTGCACGCGATTTTCGCAACGTCGCCATCGTGGCCCACGTCGACCACGGCAAGACGACCCTGGTCGACGCTATGCTCCGGCAGTCGGGGGCGTTCGCCGAACGCGCCGAACTCGTCGATCGAGTGATGGACTCCGGTGATCTCGAGCGCGAGAAGGGCATCACCATTCTCGCCAAGAACACCGCGGTGCATCGGCACCACCCGGACGGCTCCGTCACCGTCATCAATGTCATCGACACCCCCGGCCACGCCGACTTCGGTGGTGAGGTCGAGCGCGGCCTCTCCATGGTCGACGGTGTCGTGCTGCTGGTGGACGCCTCCGAGGGGCCGCTGCCGCAGACCAGGTTCGTGCTGCGCAAGGCGCTCGCCGCCTCGCTGCCGGTGATCCTGGTGGTCAACAAGACCGACCGCCCGGACGCCAGGATCGAGGAGGTCGTCGAGGAGAGCCACGACCTGCTCCTCGACCTCGCCTCCGACCTGGACGACGCCGCCGCCGAGGCCGCCGAGCTGGCGCTCGACCTGCCGGTGCTCTACGCCTCCGGCCGCGAGGGCAAGGCCAGCAAGGAGCGCCCGGAGAACGGCAACGCCCCCTCCGCGGAGAACCTGGACGCGCTCTTCGACGTCCTGCTCGAGTACATCCCGGCGCCCAAGGGCGACCCCACCGGCCCGCTGCAGGCGCACGTCACCAACCTCGACGCCTCCGCCTTCCTCGGCAGGCTCGCGCTGGTCCGCATCTACAGCGGCGAGCTGGTCAAGGGCTCCACCGTGGCCTGGATGCACGCCGACGGCGTCAAGCAGGTCCGGATCACCGAGCTGCTGCAGACCATCGGCGTCGAGCGCACGCCGGGCGAGCGCGCGGTCGCGGGCGATATCGTCGCCATCGCGGGCATCCCGGAGATCATGATCGGCGACACCCTGGCCGACCCGGAGAACCCGGTGGCGCTGCCCCGGATCACCGTGGACGAGCCCGCCATCTCGGTGACCATCGGCACCAACACCTCGCCGCTGGTCGGCCGGGTGCAGGGGCACAAGCTCACCGCCCGCATGGTGAAGTCGCGGCTGGACCAGGAGCTGGTCGGCAACGTCTCGCTGCGGGTGCTCGACATCGGCCGCCCGGACGCCTGGGAGGTGCAGGGCCGCGGCGAGCTGGCGCTGGCCATCCTGGTCGAGCAGATGCGCCGGGAGGGCTTCGAGCTCACCGTCGGCAAGCCGCAGGTGGTCACCAGGATCGTCGACGGCAAGGTGCACGAGCCCTTCGAGGAGCTCACCGTGGACGCGCCGGAGCAGTACCTGGGCGCGATCACGCAGCTGCTCGCCGCCCGCAAGGGCAAGATGGTGCAGATGACCAACCACTCCGCGGGCTGGGTGCGGATGGAGTTCATCGTCCCCTCGCGCGGCCTGATCGGCTTCCGCACCGACTTCCTCACCGAGACCCGCGGCACCGGCATCGCCAATGCCGTCGCGCACGGCTACGCGCCGTGGGCGGGGGAGATCCGGGCGCGGCACACCGGCTCGCTGGTCTCCGACCGCGCGGGCAGCGTCACCCCGTTCGCCATGATCCAGCTCGGCGACCGCGGGCAGTTCTTCGTCGAGCCGGGTGCCGACACGTACGAGGGCATGGTGGTCGGGATCAACCCGCGCGCCGAGGACCTCGACATCAACGTCACCCGCGAGAAGAAGCTGACCAATATGCGCAGCTCCACCGCGGATGTGTTCGAGACCCTGGCCAAGCCGCTGCAGCTGGACCTGGAGGCCGCGATGGAGTTCTGCGCGGGCGACGAGTGCGTCGAGGTCACCCCCGAGGTGGTCCGGGTGCGCAAGGTCATTCTCGGCGCCACCGAGCGGGGTCGCGAGCTGTCCCGGCGCAAGGCTCGGGATCGGGCCGCGGCGCAGTAGATCGTGCCGGGTGGAAGCCGTCCCGCACCGAGGCCGGATGCGGGACGGCCCAGTAGAGTCCGTGGCGTGGTGATGGGTGGGAGCAAGCGCGCACGCCGTCGTGCGCGGATCCGGCACCGGGGAGCGGCGCGTACCGCGCTCGCCCTGGCTGCCCTCGTGGTGCTGCTCGGCGGCTGCGCGGCGAACCCGCCGCCGCCGATCGAGAGCACCAACAGCCCGCAGACCACACCGGTGAAGCCCGCCGCCACCACGGTCGTGGTGGCGCTGGACAGCATCGGCAGCGCCTTCAACCCGCACCTGCGGGCCGACCAGTCGCAGGCCACCTCGGCCATCGCCTCCATGGTGCTGCCCAGCCCGTTCCGGCCGATCCCGAGCCTGGCCGCGCCCGGCGCGACCGACTGGGTGCCGGACTCCGCGCTGGTCCTCGCGGCGGACATCTCCGCGCAGGAGCCCTTCACCATCACCTACAAGCTGCGCAACGAGGCGTCCTGGTCGGACGGCGCCCCGATCGCGGCCGAGGACTTCCGCTACCTGTGGCAGGAGATGATCTCCCAGCCCGGCGTCACCGACCCGGCCGGCTACCGGCTGATCGAGGACGTGGAGTCGTCGGCGGGCGGCAAGACCGTCACCGTCACCCTCACCCAGCCCTACCCCGCCTGGCGGGAACTCTTCACCAACCTGCTGCCGTCGCACCTGCTCAAGGACGCCCCCGGCGGCTTCGAGCGCGGAATGAACGGCGAGGTCAACGGGGTCAGGGTCTCCGGAGGGCCGTTCGGCATCCGCTCGGCCGACACCGGCCGCGAGGAGATCCTGCTGGAGCGCAACGACCGCTACTGGGGCACGCCCGCGGTGCCGGACCAGATCCTGCTGCGCCGCGGCGGCACCCCCGCCCAGCTGGCCGGGTCGCTGCGCACCAACGACACCCAGATGGCGCTGGTGCACGGCGGCGTCGCGACCCGCGCGCAGCTCGCCGCCATCCCGTCGGTGCGGACCGGCATCATGCCGCAGTCCCGGGTCATGCAGATGGTGCTGAACAGCCGCTCCGGCGACCTCGGCGATCCCCGGGTGCGCGCCGCCGTGCTCGCGCTGCTCGACCCGACGCTGCTCGCCACCGTCGGCGCGCAGACCGGCGACTGGTACGAACCGGCCAAGGCGCAGATCCTGTCCCCCTCCGACCCCGGCTACGTCCCGACCGCCCCGCCCCGCCCGAGCCCCGAGCAGGCCTTCGCCATGCTCGCCGAGGCCGGGTTCGGCCGGGCCCCCGAGCCGCCGCCGAACACCTCGGTCACCTCGCCCGCCCCGCAGCCGCGCACCGTCGGCAAGAACGGCAGGGCGCTCACCGTCCGGATCGGTGCGGTGCAGCAGGACGCGAGCACCCTCGCGGTCGCCAACACCGCCGCCGACCAGCTGCGCAGCGCCGGAATAGACGCGACCGTGCGCAGCCTCCCCGCCGACGAGCTGTACGGCAGGGAGCTCGTCGACGGCAACATCGACGTCATCGTCGGCTGGGAGGTCGCCGGCTCCGACCCGGCCACCGTGCTCGCCTCCCGCTACGGCTGCCCGCCGCCGCGCCCGCAGCTCGGCGACGGCGAGGACGAGCCCGCCGATGTCGAGGCCGCCAGGCAGGCCCCGAGCAACCTCTCCGGCGTCTGCGACCCGACCCTGCAGCCCGCCATCGAGACGGCGCTGCGCGGCATCGACGTCGCCGCGGTGCTCGCCGACGCCGAACCCAAGCTCTGGGCGCTCAACACCGTGCTGCCGATCATGCAGGACAACGTGGTCGCCGCCGCGGGCCCGCGGGTGGACGGCGCCTCGCTGAGCGGCGCCATCCAGGTCGGCATCTTCGGCGACGCCGCGATGTGGCGGCGGCTCCCGTGATCGCCACCGGCGGGCTGCTGCTGGTGCACGCGCACCCGGACGACGAGACCATCACCACCGGCGGCACCATCGCGCACTACCGCAGGCGCGGCATTCCGGTCGCGGTGATCACCTGCACGCTCGGCGAGGAGGGCGAGGTGATCGGCGAGCGCTGGGCCCAGCTCACCGCCGAGCACGCCGACCAGCTCGGCGGGTACCGGGTGCTGGAACTCACCCGCGCGCTCGCCGCCCTGGACGCGGGACCGCCTGTTTTCCTCGGCGGCGCGGGCCGCTGGCGCGATTCCGGCATGGCGGGCACCCCCTCCGCGTCGAATCCGCGCGCCTTCATCCACTCCGGTGAGGCGGCGGTCGAGGCGCTCACCGCTGAAATCCTGGAGCGCAAGCCGCGCGTGGTCGTCAGCTACGACCCGCACGGCGGCTACGGCCACCCCGACCACATCCGCGCGCACGAGATCACCACCGCCGCGGTGGCCGCGGCCGCCGAGCAGGGCTGGGACGTGCCCAAGTTCTACTGGACCGTCACCGACGCCGACCTGCTCCGCCAGCACACCACCGCGCTGGCCAGGCGCACCGTCGAAGGGCTGCCCGGCAGGCTGCCGCAGGGCTGGCGGCTGCCCGCCGAGGACGAACTCCCCGGCGTGCCCGGCAGCACCGTCACCACCACGATCGACGTCGCCGAGGAGCTGGCCGCCAAGCGGGCCGCGCTGCGCGCGCACGCCACCCAGGTCACCGTCGCGCCATCGGGCCGCGAGTTCGCGCTCTCCAACGGCGTCGCCCAGCCGGTGCTGCCGGAGGAGCACTTCGTGCTGGTCCGCGGCGAGCTCGGCGCGGTCGGGCCGGACGGCCGCGAGGACGACCTGTTCGCCGGAATCGCCGAGTTCCCGGATTCCGCCGAACCGGTGCGGGGCCCGGCGTGACCGGCGCCACCGGGGCATAGACTTCGCCCATGTACAACTGGGATCTCCAGAACGCGATCATCGCGTTCGTCGACACCCTGCGGCCGAACGGGGCGCACCAGCACGAGATGTACATGTCGGCGCTCTACGCCTTCGTCGACATGCAGAGCCACCTGCTCGAGCTGCTCGGATACCCGCCGGTTCCGTGACCGCGGACACCAGGCCGCTCTACGCGGCCCTCGCCCCGATCATCCTGGTGGTGCTCGCCGTCGACGCGCTGCTGACGCTGGTGCTCGAGGTGCTGTATCTGCCCACCTATCTCGGCGCGGTGGCCTTTCCGCTGTCCGCGTTGATCGCGGGGGCGGTGAACGTCGGGCTGGTGTACGCGGCGGGCACGGTCAGTGACCGGGCCGGGCTGCGGCTGCTCCCGCTGCTGGTGTGGACGCTCGGGTTCCTGATCTGCGCCACCTCCGGCCCCGGCGGTGACGTGCTGCTCGGCAGCAACTGGCAGACGTTGCTGCTGCTCTTCTGCGGGCTTATTCCGCCGATGATCTACGTCGCCCGCACCTGATCAGCGGGTTCCGGCCAGTCCCGGCGTGACCTGCTCGATGATCTCGTACGCGCGGGCCACCGGCACATCGAGCACCTGGTAGCGCTTCTTGCCTGCCCCGGTGGCGGCCACCAGCGTGGCGAGCCCGGCTCGGCGCTGGAAGAACGTCTGCCGGACGGTCCAGCCGAGCACGCCGGGCGCGGCGAGACAGTCGCGGTCCCGATCGAGCGAGCCGGAGCGGGTGACCAGCCAGGTCGGGGCGAGCGGGGTCGCGGGCAGGACCGCGTGGCCGAGCCCGCGGTAGCGGTCCTCCGCCAGCGCGACCGCGGCGAGCGTGAGCAGCGCCGGTGCCAGCCACCACCAGGGGGAGTAACGCACCCCGGCGAGGCTCGCCAGGAGCGGGACCAGCGCGGTCGCCGCAGTCGGGTTCACCGCGTGCGTGTACCGCCGATAGCGCGCCGCCCGGCCGTGCGAAATCAGCTCCACCGACCCCGGCGCCTCAGCGGCCTCCGGGGCTGTACCGGGGAGCTCTATCCCTGACCCGGGCAGATCCGTCCTTGTCGGCACATCGAGCCCGACCGACCGCGTCCTCGGCGGGGCTTCGGCCGCCAAGGCGTCGCCCTCGGCGAAATCGTCCGGCTCCCCCGGAACCAGCACCGGCGCGTGCGCCCCGACCCGCCGCGCCGCGGGCGTCAGCAGATGCGCGAGCGTGTGGTGCACCCGCGCCCCCGGCGCCTGCGGCAGGATCCGCTGCCGCGGATTCTCCCCGGTCATGATCGCCTCGAGCTGAGCCGCACCCGCCACCCGCAGCAGCAGCGGCTCCTTCACCGTCGCCCCGCGAAACCGCGCCAGATCCAGCGTGATCTGCCTGGTCGTGAAGAACCCGTGCCGCAGATGCAGCGTCCGCCCGTCGTCGAGCACCCGCAGCCCGTAGTACGTCGCCAGGTACTGCGCACACGCCGCCACGCTGATGACCAGCACCACGAGCAGCACCAGCCCCGTCACCCCGAGCACCGGATTCCCGCCGCCGACCCCCCGCACCGCCGACCGGAACACCCGCTCCCCGAACCCGTACTGGAACCCGAACCCCACCACCGGCGCCACGATCGCGAACCCGGTGAGCGAGAGCGGCGCGTACCGCACCCACCCCGCCCGCCAGTGCCCGATCTCCCGCCCCGACGGCTCCTCGACCACGGCATCCCGCGCCGCCGCGACCGGATCGTCGAGCAGCTCGGCCCGCAGCCCCGGCACCAGCCGCGCGTCCAGCGCGTCCAGCTTGAACCGCTCCCCGGCCTCCGCCTGCTGCCCGGTCCCGATGGCGAGCACCGCCAGCCCGAGCGCCCGATGCAGCAGGTCGGCCTCGATATCCACCGACCGGATCCGCGACCGCGGCACCGACAGGCTGCGCCGCTGAAGCAACCCCGTCCGCAGCTCCACATGCGTCGGCCCGACCCGATAGGTGGTGGTGAACCACCGCGTGAGCGCGAGCCCGACCACGATCCCGGTCGGAATCAGGCTCCACAGGTGATTCCCGCTGCTCGCCCCGAGAATGACCGACCCGATCAGCACCGGAACGTACTTGACCACCTCGGTCACCGGATGCACCAGCAGCATCCGCTTGTCCAGCCGCAGCCACGGATTCACGTGGCGTCGCCCCGGTGCAGGGCAGCGATCCGCGTCAACCGCGCCACCGCGTCCTCCGCCACCGGCAGGTCGAGCCCCGCGATCGGCACCGCCCCCGCCGAGGAGGCCGTCGTCACCGTCACCGTCGCCAGCCCGAACGCCCGATCCAGCGGCCCCCGCTCGATATCCACCGTCTGCACCCGCGAGATCGGCGCCACCCGGCTCTCCTGCGTCAACCACCCCACCCGCGTGTACACGGCCTCGTCGGTGATCTCCCACCGATGCACCGAATACCGCCACACCGGAATCACCGCCACCGTCGCCACCACCGCGATCACCAGCACCGTCCCGACGACCGCCTGCAACCCGCGCCGCCCGTCGTCGAGCACGGCCCACACCACGAACCCGATCACCGGCAGCAGCCAGCTCAGCACGATCTCCGTACCCCACAGCAGCTGCGCCCGCGGATCCGGCCGCCACGCCGGATCGGCGAGGATTGTCCCGGTTCCCCGCCCAGCGGCACTCGCCTGAACGTGCCCGGCATCGACCGCCTCGTCCCGGGGTGCGGGCGGAACGAGCGGTTCCCCGGCGCGCGCCGAGCGCATCCCCGGCCCCTCTTCCCCGGCCGAGCCGGGCAGGTTCGGCGTCATGGCCCCATGGTGGCACGAAAGGGCACGGGGAATACCCGCGCCGGTTCCCCGGGTTGCCACCCGGAAGCACTCGTGTGTCGACGACACGGAGGAGACAGCTCGGGATGGGTAGCGCATGATCGAGGACGTGACCGACCTTCCGAACCCCGCCGTCCCGCCCGCCCCGCCCACGGCCTCGGCGATGCGCCGGGCCCTGCGCCGGGCCCGCGACGGGGTCACCCTGAACGTCGACGAGGCCGCCGTCCTCCTGCACGCCCGCGGCGAAGACCTGAAAGACCTCACCACCAGCGCCGCCCGCGTCCGCGACGCCGGCCTGGAGTCCGCGGGCCGCCCGAAAACCATCAGCTACTCCCGCAACGTCTTCATCCCGCTCACCCACCTGTGCCGGGACAAGTGCCACTACTGCACCTTCGTCACCGTGCCGGGCAAGCTCCGCGCCGAGGGCAAGGGCATGTTCCTCGAGCCCGACGAGGTCCTGGAGATCGCTCGCCGCGGCGCCGAACTGGGCTGCAAGGAAGCCCTCTTCACCCTCGGCGACCGCCCCGAGGCCCGCTGGCCCGAGGCCGCCCAGTGGCTGGATGAACGCGGCTACGACTCCACCCTCGACTACCTCCGCGCCGTTTCCATCCTGGTCCTGGAGGAAACGGGACTCCTTCCGCATCTGAACCCCGGCGTCATGAGCTGGGCCGAGATCTCCCGCCTCAAGCCGGTAGCGCAATCCATGGGCATGATGCTGGAGACCACCAGCACCCGCCTCTTCACCGAAAAGGGCCAGGCCCACTACGGCAGCCCCGACAAGGACCCGGCCGTCCGCCTGCGCGTCCTCACCGACGCGGGCCGCCTCTCGGTCCCGTTCACCACCGGCATCCTGGTCGGCATCGGCGAGACCATCACCGAGCGCGCCGAGTCGATCATGGCGATCCGCAAGCAGCACAAGGAGTTCGGCCACATCCAGGAGGTGATCGTGCAGAACTTCCGCGCCAAGCCGGACACCGCCATGCGCGACACCCCCGACGCGAGCCTCGAGGAATTCCGCGCCACCATCGCCGTCACCCGCCTGCTCCTCGGCCCCGACGTGCACGTACAGGCCCCGCCCAACCTGGTCTCCGCCCAGGAGTGCCGCGACCTGCTGGACGCCGGCATCGACGACTGGGGCGGCGTCTCCCCGCTCACCCCCGACCACGTCAACCCCGAGCGCCCCTGGCCCAACCTCGACACCCTCCGCGAGATCACTGCGGAATCCGGCTTCGAGCTGGTCGAACGCACCTCCGCGCACCCCAGGTACGTCCGCGCGGGCAACCCGTGGACCGACCCGAGGATCGCGGTCCACGTCGCCGCCCTCACCGACCCCGCGACCGGCCTCGCGAACCCCGACGCCGAGGTCATCGGCCGCCCCTGGCAGGAACCGGACGAGTCCTGGGACTCCACCGGACGAGTCGACCTGAACACCGCCATCGACACCGAGGGCCGCAACACCGAATCCCGCAGCGACTCGGGCCTCGACCAGGACCTGGTCGGCGCCTTCGGCGACTGGGACACCATCCGCGAACACGCCGCCGGCCTGCAGAACGCCCCCCAGCGCCTCGGCTCGGATGTCCTCGCCGCCCTCCGCGCCGCCGAAGCCGACCCCGCCGGTTTGAGCGACGACCAATACCTGGCCCTAGCCACCGCCGAGGGCCCCGACCTGGAAGCCGTCACCACCCTCGCCGACCAGCTGCGCCGCGACACCAACGGCGACGACGTCACCTACGTCGTGAACCGCAATATCAACTTCACCAATATCTGCTACACCGGCTGCCGCTTCTGCGCCTTCGCCCAGCGCAAGGGCGACGCCGACGCCTTCACCCTGAGCACGGAGGAAGTCGCCGACCGCGCCTGGGAGGCATGGGTCGACGGCGCCACCGAGGTCTGCATGCAGGGCGGCATCGACCCCGATCTCCCCGTCACCGGCTACGCCGACCTGGTCCGCGCCGTGAAGAAGCGCATCCCCGAGATGCACGTCCACGCCTTCAGCCCGATGGAGATCGTGAACGGCGCCTCCCGCGGCGGCCAGAGCATCCGCGACTGGCTGACCGCGCTCCGCGAGGCCGGCCTCGACACCATCCCCGGCACCGCCGCGGAGATTCTCGACGACGAGGTCCGCTGGGTCCTCACCAAGGGCAAGCTCCCGGCGTCTGCCTGGATCGAGGTAATAACGACGGCCCACCAGGTCGGCCTCCGCTCCAGCTCGACCATGATGTACGGCCACGTCGACAACCCGAAACACTGGGTAGGCCACCTGAACGTGCTCCGCGGAATCCAGGACGAAACCGGCGGCTTCACCGAATTCGTCCTGCTCCCCTTCGTCCACCAGAGCGCCCCCCTCTACCTGGCGGGCGCCGCCCGCCCCGGCCCCACCGTCCGCGACAACCGGGCAGCCCACGCCCTGGCCCGCATCATGCTGCACGGCCGCATCGACAACATCCAGACCAGCTGGGTGAAGCTCGGCACCGCGGGTACCCGCGTCATGTTGAACGGCGGAGCCAACGACCTCGGCGGCACCCTGATGGAGGAGACCATCTCCCGCATGGCCGGCTCCCAGCACGGCTCGGCGAAGACCGTCGCCGAGCTCGTCGAGATCGGCGAAGGCATCGGCCGACCGGTCCGCGAACGCACCACCGTCTACGGCGTCCCACCCCACCGCCCCGCTGTGCTCCCGCTCACGGTGGGTTGAGCGGCACAAGTTAGGACAGGCTCACCACGAGTAGCGTTGAGGCTGCCGGGATACTGGTGCGGGCGAGATTTCCCCGAGCGCGGAAGACTAGGAGAACGGCAGTGACGTACATCATCGCGGAACCGTGCGTCGATGTGAAGGACAAGGCCTGCATCGAGGAATGCCCCGTGGACTGCATCTACGAGGGCGGCCGGATGCTGTACATCCACCCCGACGAGTGCGTCGACTGTGGTGCCTGCGAACCGGTCTGCCCCGTCGAGGCGATCTTCTACGAGGACGACACGCCGGATCAGTGGTCCGGGTACATCAATGCCAACGTCGACTTCTTCGACGAGCTGGGGTCGCCTGGTGGGGCCACCAAGGTCGGGGTTGTCGAGTCCGATCCCGCGTTCATCAAGGCGCTGCCGCCGATGGGTGAATGAGCGTGGTTCTGCGTAACCGGGTCAGCAGTTTGCTGCCTGATTTTCCCTGGGACACGATTGCTGACGCCAAGGCGAGGGCTGCCGCGCATCCGGATGGGATCGTCGATCTGTCCGTCGGGACGCCGGTCGACCCTGTCGACCCGCTGATTCGTTCCGCGCTGGCCTCGGTTTCCGATGTGCCCGGTTACCCGACCACGCACGGCACCCCGGAGCTCCGGGGTTCCGCTGTGGACGCTTTGAAACGTCGCTATGGCATCACCGGCCTCTCTCCGGCCGCTGTCCTGCCGGTGATCGGCACCAAGGAACTTATCGCCGGCCTGCCCCGCCTGCTCGGCCTCGGCGCCGGTGACCTGATGGTCATCCCCGAGATCGCGTACCCCACCTACGAGGTGGGCGGCCTGCTCGCCGGTTGCGAGATCCTCCGCGCCGACTCCCTGACCCAGATCGGCCCCCGCAACCCGGCCCTGATCTTCATCAACTCCCCGTCCAACCCCACCGGCAAGGTCCTCGGAGTAGACCACCTCCGCAAGGTCGTCTCCTTCGCCCGCGAACGCGGCGCCATCATCGCCTCTGACGAGTGCTACCTGGGCCTCACCTGGGAAGGCCGAGCCCCTTCGTTGCTCGACCCCGAGGTCTGCGACGGCGACCACACCGGCCTGCTCGTGGTGCACTCGCTCTCGAAGACCTCGAACCTGGCCAGCTACCGCGCCGGCTTCGTCGCCGGCGATCCCGAGCTGGTGGCCGAACTGCTGGAGGTCCGCAAACACTCCGGCATGATCGTCCCCTTCCCCATCCAAGCCGCTATGACCGCGGCCCTCGGCGACGACGCCCACGAGTCCCGCCAACGTGAGCGCTACCGCGCTCGCCGGCAGGTCCTGCGACAGGCCCTCGAAGGGGCCGGTTTCGAGATCCACCACTCAGCCGCAGGTCTTTATCTTTGGGCTACGCGCGGCGAGCCCTCTCGTGCAACCGTCGATAGACTCGCAACCGACGGCCTCCTCACGGCGCCAGGAGATTTCTACGGTCCGGCGGGGGCGCAGCATATCCGGGTGGCTTTAACCGCTACAGACGAGCGCGTCGCCGCCGCCGCTGCACGTCTATCCGTAGCTGTATAAAGTAGGCGTATCCCTACGCGGAGCAGAAGGGCGCATGATGCCTCGGGATGCGGGAATAGAAATACCGATACTCCGGTCTTTGGATCCCGGCCGCTGAGCTCGCACAGAGGCCAGTAGCCAAGAAACTGGTTGCATCTTGCGCGTTAACCTAACCCCCGCCGGTTCGAGGAGTAGCGTCGCGCGGCAATGACGGCAGATTGTATCCGCTAACAATTGCCGATCTGGGCACCAAGGTGAGCTTGCAAGTAGACTAGACGCCTTTGCGCAAACTTTGGTATTAATGTTGGGGTGAGCCTACCGACCTTCCATCACGCGCCGGTCCTGGTACTTGACACCAATATATTGCGTGCGAACCCTTTCCCGGGAGCAACGATATGGCAAAGACTTGCGGCAGGCATACGGAGTGGTCAGCTTCATGTTGTGATCCCGGAGGTGGTGCTCCGAGAGTCGGCCCGCCACCGCCGACAGCAGATGAATAAGGACCGAGAGGAGCTACGTACAGCCGTAGCGACCATCAATCGAAAACTGGGTCCGAGTCGTGCGGACTCCTCTCTGTTCAGGGTGCCTGACACCGCCTCGGTTGAGGCAGTGCTTGGTGAGTTCTCTCAGGCCGACGCCGAGCGAGAGTTGCGACACGAGATCGTCAGGGCAGGTTTTGTTGTAGCGCCTATTCCGAAGGTGACCCAAGATGAAATGTTGACCTGGTCTCTATCGGGTGAACCACCGTTCGATAACTCCGATAAGGGCTATCGCGACGCTCTGACGTGGTTCTGCTTTTGTGATGTGGCTCGGGATCGCCGCTTTCTGGCGAGCGAGGTTATTCTAGTTTCGTCCGATAATGATTTCGGACCTCAAGCGATCAGCGGCGTCGCCACCTTTCATGCGAAACTCCACCAACATCTGATTGACTTGCTATTGATTGATCGTGTGTTCATCGCCAAAAAAGTAGACCATGTCTTGGGGCTTCTTCCCAAGTCTGTTTCACATGAGACGCTGTCAGATGCCGATCGCCAGTTGTTGCTCTCTACTGCTGTGAAATACCGTTGTACCGCAATGGCTGGTCAGCCCCTCTTCTGGGAGACAGCCGATGCGGGCACGGAGGGGTGGGTGGAAAATTTGGAGCTTCCTTCGGAAATTGAAACGCTTACTTTCCGGACGGTTACACCTGCGCTTGATTCTATCGTGGTAGGTTCTGCTGAATCGTATGAAGATCAAACCGAGGTCGGTAGTCTTATTGTTCAAGCAGGAGTTGCCTATGATGGTTTTATATACAAGCACGAGTTGAAAGATGTTGTCGACAAGGTCGACGTACTCGACAGCGACTGGAATGATCAGATGATGCACGTTGGGAGTCAGTTCACTGCCAGAATGGATTTCTCTTACGTGCTTTTGCAGCGCGAGATTCAAGGTGTCGATCTGAACAGAATTTCCGCGATTGAAGATCGAAGCTAGCGTTGGCCACGTAGCATTTACCGAGCAGCATTTGCAGCTACAACAAGAGTGTCCCAGCCTCCACGGCTATTCTTAAGCGTCTTTTCCGAGCAGAATAAGTAGCGCCAAGTTCCGAACCGGCCATCGTCATTCACAAACCGGGCCCACTCTTCCGCAGCAGCTATTTTAGCTTCCACATCTCGACGTTGGGCGTCATGATCTGATTTGCCTTCGATGAGCCAATGCACGTCCGCATCATCTACTGCGATAAAGTCGGGAAAGTAGCGGCCACCATAGTCGAGTGCGATATATGCCGGATCGTTAGGCTGTAGGCGCAACCACCATTCAATTCGCGAAGAGCTGTCAAGTATCTCAGCTAAACGGCGCTCAGTCGTTCTAGCATCGAACGACGCTACCGGAAGCACAGACTTCCGCCAGCCTGAATACCATCGCCCTCGTTCGAATTCCTCGTACCTATCGAGTACATCCGTAGGCATTGGGCGTGGTTCAACTGGCAGGATGACAGGATGAATAGCGTACTGAGGTTGAAGGCGGCGCGAATTATACTTCTGCCGTATAAGAGCATCTATACCCTCAAGGGCTAGGCGCTCGCGTTCGGTCCCCCAATTGACTTCGCTCCCTTTCAGTGCTCCAGCGCCTGAGAGAAAGGCGCGTACTACGCGCCGGACCGCGTTGAATTCGGGCAAAGACTCTTCTACTAATCCTAAGCCAAGAATTCGCGACTCAAGATT
The DNA here is from genome assembly GCF_021183625.1 of Nocardia asteroides. NCBI lineage: Bacteria > Bacillati > Actinomycetota > Actinomycetes > Mycobacteriales > Nocardiaceae > Nocardia > Nocardia asteroides. Next base: position 2,802,914 of record NZ_CP089214.1, on the reverse strand, counting down.
CGTGGCGACTCGGTCAATGGGGATCCAGCCTTGAAAAGCTTCTCCCGGATCTTGAGCTTCACGCCTTATTTCTACCTCGCCGCACACAGTGCGCCGCGCAGCGAGTGCCTCCCGGATCAGTGGAATTTTGATTTCGTGCGCGAACGCAGCTCCAGAGGCTCGCGCGTCAGCGTCGTCGACGTACGAGAGGCTGAATCGCACTGGCAAAACTTCCCGCTCTCGCCGAGGAAACTTGATCTGAGGAGCGCCGCTGACGCGCTGCAGAATTCGATATTCTGCAGCATCTCGCTGCCCTAGAGCCTCGGTGACACTGTACTCTTGCAGAATCAAGCCGGCGGTGCCATCGACCCGCTCCCCGTCGATAATTCGCGAGGGTGTAACAAGTCGCAATTCACCCTGAAACCCAACTTCCTCAACCGGGCGCGTCAGGTGTTGTTCGTTTCCCGCCTCGGTGAGTTCTCGTGCTTCAGCACTCTCGCCGCGGGGGCTTATTCGCTCAATTAGCGCGTCCTTCTGCTCTAGTAACTTGCGGTAGGAGTCATGCGCAACCAAATCCACTGTATCGATCATCGGAACCCCTACTCGTCGCCCGTATGGCAAGCGCAAGCCGCGTCCAAGTATCTGTTCAGTCAACGCCTGTGATGCGAGCCGACGGAGCGCGACAATAACGCCAATGTTCTTGACGTCCCAGCCTTCCTTCAGCTTGTCGACACTTACCACTGCCCGTATAGGGGAGTTTGGATCCTCGACTGCAGCCAGCGCTTCTAGTGCTGTGTCCGACGACTGGGAAGTGATCTCAAGTACTGCGGCCGGGTCGCCTATATAGGAAGTATCCGCGAGCATATTGGCCGTATCATTGGCGTCTTCTACGGTCTGGCACACCACAAACAACACCGGATTTACTGGTCGCTCGCCAGCTGCTTCAGCCCATGTTCTGTATGCGGCCGCTTTGACTGTTCGAAGGTGGCAAGCATCAGCAAGTTGAGTCGCGGTATCTTTGTGCCCGTCCTGGCGATACACGATTACCGGTATTTTCACTAGACCGTCGGCTATTGCTTCCGCCAGGCTATAACGGTAGATCACCTTTTCCTCGTCTGCGGGGTCTGGTGTCGCCGTTAGTCCCACGAGTGCTCGCGGCTCGAGATCTCGTATAGCCGATGAGAAGGCCTGGGCCTGTGCGCGATACACGTGGTGCTCGTCCGCGATAATTACCAGGTTTTGAGCCGATTGGAGGTGCGAGTAGAGATCGCCACCAATGAACTCATCAATCTCTCGCACTTTTCGCGAGGCGTTCATGGCCGGCCGAATCAACTGCTGTACGTTGAAAACAAACAGCTTGAGTGTTCCGGGCTCGTGGAGTGCATCGCCCACTTGGCCCCGTGAAAAGTTCTCTGCTGTTATTAGCAAAGGTTTGAAGAGTGCTCCCGGCACGAACTTAGGATTGTCGGCACTAAAATTTCCGATAGTTTTCTCTTGGATCGTCCGGCCTGGCGTTACAATCAAAATATTGCGCAGACCCTGGCAGGCCAAATAGTCGACGAGAGCGGCTGCCAGGTAGGTTTTACCCACCCCAGTCGCGAGGTCGCACACAACCTCGTGAAATTCGTCTGTATGAATGCTGGCAATTATTCTGGTCAAAGCAGCTTTATTTGGGGCGCGCAGATTCATGCGTGAGGCGATCTCATCAATCAGCTCTTGGTCGTACTGCAACCACGTCACCGCACCACACCTCGTTTCAGAAGATCTTTCGGAGCTTTTCTTAGCCGCGAACCTGAATTTAGCTCCTTGAGTAATGTTCCCGCGTCTGCGGTGGCTCCTTTTCCGACAACCACGGCGCGCTCATCGTCATTCAGGTGAGCAACTACCGCGCGGATTATCTGCTCGTCAACCACACCATCGATTACTGCGAGTCGGGACCGCCCCTTCGTGCCGCAGAATGGAGGCTCATCTCTAAAGGCAAAATCTAATTGCGCAGCGACTGCTTTAGAGAATGCGCCATTAGTCACCCATTCTGCGAGAAATAGGTGTCCTTCGGCCAGGCTGTACATGGACGGGCTAACTTCAAGAATGCGGAATCCGCCGCCTTTACTCCATTCCGCCGTCTTGGTAACTCCGCCGGGGTCGTCACCGTTTACAACTTTACTTAGTCTGGACCGAGTGAAAGTTTCGACCGTTTCTTGTGATAGCTCAACAGTGATCCAGCGACGTTCCATTTTATGCGCTACTGCGGCGGTTGTCCCAGAACCGGCGAAGCAGTCCAGCACGATGTCGCCTGGCTTCGTAGCGATAGTCAAGATGCGGTGAAGAAGACGCTCCGGCTTCGGCGTAGAAAAAACGGGCACGTCAGGCAGAAGGCGACGCATCTCGCGGCTACTCTCTCCGCTGCTTCCTACCTCTTTGAAATCCCACACAGTCCGGGGGACAAGATCGGCAACTTCAGATAGGTATCGTTTGATTCTAGGGCGGGCATCGCCACCTCCGCGCCACCAGATACGGCCTTCTCGGTCCAGTTCTTCAAATCGCTCTTTCGAGACACGCCAGTATCGGCCGGGCGGTGGGCTAAAAACATTTCCTGTGGGGCCGGTTACCTCGTATCGGCCGAGAGAATACGGTTTGTTCGCGAATGGGTCGCCAGCAATCCAGGGACCGTTGGGATCGTTGTCCGGATTGCGGTAACTCTTGTCAGTCTCTTCGGTGCGTGGCAGTCGATTGGGCCGCCATATATCTGCGTCTTTGGCGTATACGTGGATGTAATCCTGGTCTACCGAGAAGTGTCTCGCACTGTTTCTCGGGCTATCTGCTTTTTGCCAAATTATAGAAGTGATGAAGCTGCTGCGCCCGAATATTTCGTCCATGAGCACTCGGCAGTACGCCATCTCTGCATCATCAAGATGCACCCAAACTGAACCGTCGGGAGCCAACAGATCTCTGATTAGCAGTAGGCGATCGCGCATCATAGTCAACCACACCGAGTGTTCCAGGGCGTCGTCGTAGTGTTGGAATGCCTGCCCAGTGTTGAATGGTGGATCAATATATACTAGTTTAATGCGTCCGCGATACTCGCTAGCATATTCCGGTATCCGATTGAGTGACTGGAGAGCGTCGTAAGAGTCTCCGACGATCAGCAGGTTGTCGGTTGTTGCTTTTTCAGGGGACTGTACGTCACCTACGGCTTCCTTTTCGTGCAGCAGTCGTACCTCGCCGAAGCGTGGATCGTCGCGAGGCACCCACATATAGCCTCCGTCCGCAGTCCTCAAGAGCGCCTGATCCTTCCCCACCCAGGACAGCGTGAGCCGACCGAACGTTGTGGCCCCGTGTGGCGCAGCAGGTGAAGTCACGTCATCAGCCTATAAGTGTCGTCGAAGCGGCGGTGTGGTGGCTCGCCCTGCAACCACATGCAGGGGAGACAGAGCGCCGTCGGCAGACGGGCGACACTGGCCTGTCCTCGGTGTGGCCTGTCCCCTATGGATGAGACCGCCTGGATTTGCAGTGCGGTTGAGCCTGGTGAGGGCCTGGAAGAGACACTGAGGACTATGGCAGGACGGAAATGGCATTCCGCGGAGGCGATCGTGCGGAAACTGCGCCGTGCCGATGAGCGGGCCGCGGCGCGCGCAGGCGGTGAGGATATAGCCGCTGAGCTGGGGATCTTTGCGGCGACCTCCTACAACTGGCGGCGTTCGTTCGGCGGGATGGACACCGACGTCGCCAAGGAGGTCGAGGAGCTACGCGAGCGAACGTCAGGTTGTAGCGGCTGGTCGCGGATGCTGAGCTGGAGAAGGACGCGTTGCGGGAGGTCGCCCAGGGAAGCTTTTGACCCCGGCGGCCAAGCCGCGGGTGGTGGGCATGCTCCAACGGGTCAGCGCATACCCGAACGTTTCGCCTGCAGGGTCATCGGGGTGCATCGGTCCACCTTCCGGCGGCTGCCAGCCGCTCATACAGCTCCTGATCCCGACCTTGATGCCCGGGCATGGCTGCGCGAGTACGCGCGTGAGAACCCGCGTTACGGGTTCGGCCGGGCCCGAGCGGCGTTGCGGTTCGAGGAATGCTCCGGGGCAACCGCAAACGGGTCCACCGGCTGTGGAAGCAGGAAGGCCTACAGGCCCGCACACATTGTCGGCGCAGACGTGCCGGGGCCTCGTCGGCACCGGCTGTTGCCAAGTATGCGCCAAAGACTCTGTAGGCATTGACGATCGCTTCGATGGTCGATGAACACACCCGCGAGTCGCTGCTGCACGTGGTAGAACGCTATATCACCGGCGAGAGACTCGTCACCAAACTGGCCCGGGTCTTCGCCGTCCGTGGTGTCCCTCGGGTGCTGCGCTGTGACAACGGCCCGGAGCGATTCCCACAGTGCTGCATGGCCTTTGCTTCGACCGGGTCGGGATCGCCTACATCCCGCCTGGCATGCCCTGGAACAACGGCTACATCGAGTCGTTCAACTGTCGGCTGCGCACCGAGTGCCTCGACCACAACCATTGGACCTTTCTGCGCGAGGCCCGCGTGGTCGTCGGCGACTTCGACACCGGCCACAACCTATGCCATCGGCACTCGGCACTGGGCTACCGAATAGGAGGACAACCCCGCAGCCTGACCGCCTGACCCACCCGATCACGCGGTGACTATCCCGCTACACCCGCATTTGAACCTGACTCTGGCCGACCGCAAGATTGGTGGAGAGCCGGTCCCCGCGGCGGGATCGGCCGCGCTCGAGCGGCACCGCCGAGCGCGCCGACACAGGTTCGGGGCGGGATGAACAGGGATGTCGATGGTCCGGAAAGGCAGAAGCCCGGTCCCGCTGGACGCGAAACCGGGCTCCGGTCGTGCCGCTACGCCTGGTGGAAGTCGCCGCGCGCGATACCGGCGGTGAACGCGTCCCAGGTGTGGGCAGGGAAGGTCAGGTGCCCGACGGCGATGTTCTTGGAGTCCCGGACACCGACCTGAGCGCCCTCGAAGGCGACCTCGACACAGTCTCTGTCGCCGCTCTTGGAGGACTTGAACCAACGGGCACCGGCGAAGTTCATCGCACATACCTCCTTGCCGCCTGCCTGAGCAGGTCACGTGTCTGCTGCGGATTCAACGCTACGCGGGTCAGCGCTCGATGCGCCATCCGGTAACGCTCCACGCTTTCGGATTGCTCCAGATACAAGCTCCCCGTGAAGCTTTCGAGGTGCACGACTGGCGGTTCGCTCGTGCCCTTCGCGTCCGGCGCGAAGTCGAGGATGAAGTAGGGGCCGATCACATCGCCCAGAGGGGATGCGGCATTGAATGGCACCACCCTGACCTCAATGTTTTCTCGGGTGCTGAGGTCGGCGAGGTGCCGCAGTTGCTGCGACATGATCGCTGGGCTCCCGACGACCCGGTGGAGCGCGTGCTCGTCCAACAGCACTGTTGCGTGCATCGGTCGCCACGTCCGGGTGACGAGCTTCTGGCGGTGCAGCCGCATCTGCACGCGCCGCGAGATGTCCGAGGACTCGTTGTCGGGGTAGACCGTGCGGATCATGACCTCGGCATACGACGGCGTCTGCAATAGGCCCGGAACGATGATGCCATAGGAGGTTGACGACGCGGCCGCTGCCTCGAGCCCGATGTACACGTCGAAGCCCTCGGGAATGAGGTCGCCGTACTCATGCCACCAGCTGGGGTCGTTGCCTTGCCGAGCCAGGCCCATCATCGCGTCGGTCAACGTCTGATCGGCGTGTAGCACGCGGCACAGCGCCTCGATGTCGAGCAGCCGGATGCGATGCGGCGTACCGGTTTCGAGCCGCTGTACCGTCCCGGCGCCGCGCTCGATCAGTCGAGCAACCTCCGCAATCGTCAGCCCGGACTCCTGCCGTAGCTCACGCAGATGCCGCCCCAACTGTCTGCGCGGCACTGTCGAGCCCGCGTGAGCGTCGGACCGCCCCCCACTTTTGGATTCCCCGTTTTGAACACTGGGGCCCCTATTTTTGGATGCCACAGATCTCCCCTTTGGATGAAGGAAAACTCATCACGCACAACGGTTTACATCATATCTGGAGATCTGTCAGGGCGATCGGCGCGATTACCCCGGATCATCCGAACACCGTCGAAACGCGCTCGCCGATGCGGTCTGCTATCCCCGGCGCCCGGCCCGGGAGGAACGTCAGGCGGCTCCTCCCGCCCACCGGACCCACCGCCCCGGTCCGGGGCTGGGCGCCCTCGAATCTGAAGGTCAGCAACCGAGGGGGAAACGAATGCATGTCGGGACGCCACCGTGGGGGATGACGCTCGAAGAGTGCTGCGACTTCTACCGCAAGGTGTGCGGTATCCCGGCCTTCATCAGCACCGACGGGATCAACACCATCCGTGCCGGCGGCGACGGCTTCTGTGTGGTCACGACACCACCACGCCTCGGCGCCGCTGTGCGATCACGCATGGACGACGTACCGGGACGATGCGGACCCGTCTCGTCGTCCGCTCTCAGCGGACGCTGGATGTTCCTCGCCCGAGTCGGCCCCGTCGACACCTGTGCCGACCTCGAACTCGCCGCGGTGAACGTCGGAATCACCGATGCAGCGACCTTCCCCCTCCCTGCGCCAGGACCGCCGAGCGCCACGCAGCGCACGTGGGTCGTCCCGCCCACCGACACCTACCTGCCCACCAGGGACTGGATCGTCGACGCCATCCGCTGGTCTCGACCCCGTGCCCGCCGATGAGCGAAGCACCGCCTTCCCCCTGCCCGCAAGACCCCTTCGCCCGATTGCCACCCCGCCCCACGGAAAGCGCTCCCGTACCCCAGTCCACGGAGGCGAACCCCAATGCCCCCTCACCGCAGCACAACCGCCGGGGACCGAGCCCACACCGGCCGCAACGGCTCGGCACCGACCTCTCCGCATCCGGACGAACCCGATATCTGGCTCACCCTCACCCTCGGTGGACTCGAATTCCACTTCGTCGCCTGCCTCACCGCCGCTCTCATCTTCGTCTGCGACCTGCAACGCCACCGTCTCGCGGAACACGTGCACATCGCCGCGTACGGTGCGCACGAGACACCGCGACTCCCCAACGAGTGCCTATTCCTCGAGCCGTAGCCGCAGCCTGTGTTCCAGGTAGCAGGTACGTCCAATTGGGAAACCCCCACCGGAATCCCCTATCAGCGGTGGCGACGCTGGACTCCGGATCGGCGAAAGTTCACAGCATGTCGACAATGCTCTCCACTCCGTGCGACACCGCCTTCGAGGAACTCTCGTGGCGAGCCGACGGACTGTGTGCACAGACCGACCCCGACGCCTTCTTGCCGAGCCAGGGCGAATCGGCGCGCGACGCCAAGAGCATCTGCGCCGGGTGCGGGGTGGGACAGAGCTGCCTGGTACGCCATCGCCAAGGACGAGCGGTTCGGGATTTGGGGCGGGCTCTCGGAGCGGGAACACAGGCGGATTAGCGGTCGCGATAGGTCTCCAGGAGGGGCAGCCAGACTTCGCTGATGGTCAGTAAGGGCGGGACGGTGTGCCAGAGGCGGTCGATCGGGACCTGGCTGGTGATGGTGATGGAGTGCATCAGCTCCGCGACGCCGGGGCCGGCGAAGGTGGCGCCGACGATCGTTCGCTGGTTCGGGTCGATCAGGAGCCGCGCGCCTGGCCGCGATAGCGGAGGTAGCGCAGCACCTCACTCCCGGGTATGAGGCGAATGCAGCGCCGTGGACCGAGGACGAGCGAGAAATCGGCCGATACGTTCCGGGCATCGCATGAACTCGGAGGGCGGGGAGCGAATGAAACACGAACGTCGACGGCTCATCGGATTTTTTGTGACGGCGTTCGCGCTCACCTGGGTCTGGTGGATTCCCGCTGCCCTGATCGAACGCGGCGTCCTCTCGCTCGAGCTGCCCTGGATCGCCTTGATGATCCCGGGCGGCCTGGGCCCGCTGGTGGCGGCGCTCATCTGGGCCGGTCGGCGCACGGGCGGCGACGGCATCCGGCCGTTTCTGCGGCGGGCGTTCCGGTGGCGGGCCGCACCCCGCTTCTATCTCCTCGCCACCGTGGGGATGGCCGCGCTGATCCTGGGCACCGTACCCGTGCACCTGCTGGCCGGGGCGAGCTGGGACGGCGCGGGCGCGTTGTCGGGACTGGTCGCGCTGCCTGCCGTGCTGGTCTTCACCTTCGTGCTCGGCGGCGGCATCGACGAGGAGTTCGGCTGGCGCGGTTTCGCGCTGCCGCGGTTGCAGGCCCTGCTGCCGATTTGGGCGGCGAACCTGCTGCTGGGGCTGCTGTGGTCGCTGTGGCACCTGCCGCTGTGGTGGAATCCCGCTGTCGCGCAATCCGATCTGAACTTCCCGCTGTACATCGTGTCGACCACGGGCTTCTGCTTCGTGCTGGGCTGGCTGTACAACGCCTCGGCGGGCAACGTCATGGTTGTCGTCACCGCCCATACCTTCGCCAACCTGGCCTACGGCTTGCAGGCCGGGGCCATCGAGCCCGTGTACCAGTGGGTCGATGTCGTTGTGATGGCCGCTGCGGGGGTGTTTGCCATGGTCGTCACTCGCGGGCGGCTCGGCGCCGCGGAGAGCGGGGCGGCCCGGATGTCGTCGGGGCTCGAGCCGGTAGATCCGCGCGGCCTCACGGACACCCCGCGATTCCGGCGCTAGCCTGAGATATGGATGCTGTCACGGTTGTCCCCACCCCGGACAACGAGCCGATCCACACCTACGCCCCGGGCACCCCGGAACGCGAGCGCCTGCGTGCGAAACTCACCAAAATATCCGAGCAACAGCTGGAAATTCCGCTGGTCATCGGCGGCAAACATCGCCCGGGCACCGGTACCAGGCACGAGATCGTCACTCCGCACCGGCACAGCCACGTGCTCGGCACCTACACCGACACCACGCACGAGGAAGCCCGCTCGGCCATCGACGCCGCCACAGCCGCGGCCCCGGCCTGGCGCGCCCTCCCGTTCGATGAACGCGCCGCCGTGCTGCTGCGCGCCGCCGACCTCCTGTCCGGCCCGTGGCGGGAAACCGTGGCCGCCGCGACCATGCTCGGCCAGTCGAAATCCGCGCAGCAGGCGGAGATCGATGCCCCGTGCGAGCTGGTCGACTTCTGGCGCTACAACGTCGCCTTCGCTCGCGACATCCTCGCCCAGCAGCCGGAGTCGAGCGCGGGCACTTGGAATCGCATGGACTACCGCCCGCTGGAGGGGTTCGTCTACGCCATCACCCCGTTCAACTTCACCGCCATCGCGGGCAACCTGCCCACCGCGCCGGCGCTCATGGGCAACACGGTGGTGTGGAAGCCGTCGCCGACGCAGACCGTCGCCGCGTTCCACACGATGAAGCTGCTGGAGGAGGCGGGGCTGCCGCCGGGGGTGATCAATCTGGTCACCGGGGACGGGCAGGCTCTGTCCGAAGTCGCGCTCACCGATCCGAACCTGGCGGGGATCCACTTCACCGGCTCGACGAAGACCTTCAAGTACCTGTGGCAGCAGGTCGGCGCGAACCTGGACCGGTATCGCGGGTATCCGCGGCTGGTCGGCGAGACCGGGGGGAAGGACTTCGTGGTCGCGCACCCCTCCGCCGACCCGGCCTCGCTCGCCACCGCGCTCGTCCGCGGCGCCTTCGAGTACCAGGGTCAGAAGTGCTCGGCTGCCTCCCGCGCCTATATCCCGCGATCGCTCTGGACCGCCATGGGCGACGAATTCCTCCACACCACAGGTGAATTGAGTTACGGAGACGTGGCCGAGCTGACCCACTTCGGCGGGGCGCTGATCGACCGCAGGGCCTTCGACAAGAACGTGGCCGCGCTGAACCGGGCACGGGAAGCGGGGATCGAGATCCCGGTGGGCGGTACCGCGGACGACAGCGAGGGGTACTTCGTGCAGCCGACCGTCCTGCTGGTCGACGACCCGCGCGACGAGGCGTTCGGCACCGAGTACTTCGGCCCGATCCTCGCGGTGCACGTCTACGACGACAACGCCTGGCCCGCCGTGCTGGACGAGGTCGACAGCGCCGCGCCGTACGCGCTGACCGGCGCCGTCTTCGCCCGCGATCGGCAGGCGATCACCGAGGCGAGCACCCGACTGCGATACGCGGCGGGGAACTTCTACGTCAACGACAAGCCGACCGGCGCGGTGGTCGGGCAGCAGCCCTTCGGCGGGGCGCGGGCCTCCGGCACCGACGACAAGGCGGGGTCGCCGCTGAACCTGCTGCGCTGGGTCGCGCCGCGGACGATCAAGGAGACGTTCGTCCCGCCCACCGACCATCGCTACCCGCACATGGGCACACCGTGAACCCGCTGCGCCCGGTGATCCTCGCGGCGGCCGGATCACCGCGGCTGGCGAAGGCGGTCACCACGGTGCCGGCCACAGCGGCGGTGGTGCGGCGCTTCGTGGCGGGCGCCGACCGGGCTGCGCTGCTCCCGGTGCTCCGCGAACTGCTCGCCGACGGGCGGCGGGTCAGCGTCGACTTCCTCGGCGAGAACACCACCGACCCGGCGCAGGCCGATGCCGTCGTCGCCGAGTACCTGGCGTTGATCGGTGATCTGGCGACGCTGGCCGATGCGCCGGGCGTCGAACGGGGGCCGGAGTGGGCGGTGCCGCTGGAGGTGTCGGTCAAGCTTTCGGCGCTCGGCCAGGCACTGCCGGAACCCACGGCCATCGACCGGCTGCGCACGATCTGTGAAGCCGCCGAGCGCGCGGGCGTCTGGGTGACCGTCGACGCCGAGGACCACACCGCCACCGCCGGCACCCTCGCCACCGTGCACGCCCTGCGCCCGGAATTCCCCTGGCTCGGCGTTGTCCTCCAGTCCTACCTGCACCGCACCGAGGCGGATTGCGGCGGCTTCGCCAGCGAAGCCTCCCGGGTCCGGCTGTGCAAGGGCGCGTACAACGAGCCGCCCGAAGTCGCGTTCCAGCACAGTGCGGAGGTCACCGACTCCTACCTGCGCTGCCTGGATGTGCTCATGAAGGGCGACGGCTACCCGATGGTCGCCAGCCACGACCCGGCGTTGGTCGAGGCGGCCATCCGAGCCGGAATCCCGCGCTACGAGCACCAGATGCTGTACGGCGTGCGCGATCTGGAACAGCGCAGGTTGGCGGCGGAGGGCCGGGCGGTGCGGGTCTACGTGCCGTACGGCACCGAGTGGTACGGCTACCTGACCCGCCGCCTGGCCGAGCGCCCGGCCAACCTGGGCTTCTTCCTGCGCGCCCTGGTCAGCCGTTCGTGACTCAGACCAGTGGCTTGCCGAGCCTGCGGCGCAGCCGGAAATCGGCCAGGTAGAAGTTCATCGGGAAGAGCCGCAGCGTCGTCGGCAGTTTGCGCTGGCCGGCGCCGATGGCCCGCATGAGCAGCTCGAGCCGCCGCTCCTCGCGCTCCGACCAGGTCATCCCCATCTGCTCGCGGAGCCGGGGCGGGAGCAGGCCGGTCACCAGGAAGCGCTGGAACGGGGCGAAGGCGCGCAGCGGTTTGGGCAGCATGTGCAGGTCGATGAGGGTGTCGAAGTACTCGCGGGTGCGGTCGTCGATGGCGCGGGTGGCGAGGCCGGACTCCCAGTACTCGGCGAAGGCGGCGCGGTCGGCGGGCCACATGTCGGGGCGCATCTGCAGCGAGGTGCCGAGGCGGGCGGCGTAGCGGTAGAAGGTGTCGGCGGTGTCGTCGTCCCACTCGCCGTGCAGCCTGCGCTCGATATCGATCACGCCGTAGTAGAGGCAGGCGGCGACCCAGAGCTGCAGGTTCGGGTCGAAGGCGTTGTACTTGACGGGGCTCTGCTTCGAGGAGCGGATCGAGCGGTGCGAGGTGTTCACGGCGTCGCGGTAGGCGGCGCGCTCCTCGTCGGTGCCCATCAGCGCGACGGCGAGGTAGGTGAGCGTGGTGCGCAGCCGCTTCATCGGGTGCAGCATGACCTTGCCCGAATCGACCGAGCTCTCCAGCACGCCGTAGGCCACGGGGGCATGGCTGAGCTGCATGATCACGTTCGCGGTGCCGCCGAGGAAGGCGCCCGCGCCGGTCCATCGGGCGGCGATGTCGAAGTCGTCGACGGGGGTCGCCGTCGGCGCGGGGTGCGGTGCTGGCATCGTTGCCACCTTCCGTGAGAAGATTCACCGGTAAAGCTCTCATCATCTCGAAACGCTGTCAATCGGGGTTGTGACCATGCGATGCTGAAGCTGTCATCGTTTCGCGGATGGATAGGGTGGCCGACATGGCGAAGCTGACCCGACTGCTGCATCTGGTGCGGTCCGCGGGCCCGGAGGATCGCAACCAGACGCGCGTGCTCGACGCGGCGCTCGTCGCCTTCCTCGACTTCGGCATCAAGCGGACCAGCATGGTCGAGGTGGCGCGGCGGTGCGGGCTCTCGCTGGCCACGCTCTACCGGCGCTTCGCCAGCAAATCCGATCTCATCCAAGCTGTGGGGTTGCGGCAGGCGAAGCAGTTCGTCGAGGACGTGGATGCGGCGTTGCAGCGGCAGGTCGATCGGGATGCCGGGGCCGAGGATCAGATCGTTGAGCTGTTCGTGGTGTTTCTGGAGGGGTTGCGGGGGAACAAGCTGCTGGATCGGCTGTTGCAGACCGAGCCGGAGATCGTGCTTCCCTATCTGACCGTGCAGGGGGCTCCGGTGATCGAGCTCGGGCGGGATTACTTGGTGGAGTTCATCTCTCGGTTGCAGCGGGAGGGGAAGTTGCCGGAGTACGATCCGGCGCCGATTGCCGAGATGATCGCCCGGACGTCGCTCTCGCTGGCGCTCACGCCGCAGACGGTGATTCCGTTCGAGGACGAGCGGGCGGTGCGCGATTTCGCGCGGGACCATATCGCTGTCTCGTTCCGGGTGCCGGGGCGGTTGGCCGAGAGCTGAATTCGAGAATGCTCGAGAGCGATGCGAGTATCGAACAGTTGGAGGGGCGGTGGCCTGAGTCGGATCCCGATGCCAGCAGGCTGATCCGGGTCGTGCACGGCCTGCGCCGGCTGCCTATTTCCGCGCTGACAGCGGAGGACCTCCGGATTCTCCTCGGGCAGCGGGAAGCTGTCTCGGCGGTGCTGCCGCGCGCTCTCGACCTGATCGACGCCGATCCGCTGACCTCTGGGGATATGTATCCCGGCGATCTTCTGGTTGTCGTGTTGCGGCTCGGCGAAGCCGGGGCGCTGAACTCGAAGGACATCGATCGGTTGCGGGTGGCGATCGAGCGGATTCGGCAGATCGACGACGGCTCTGTGGTGGGCGAGATCTGGGAACGAGCGGCTTCCCTCGGAATCGCCTGAGGCTTCGAGTTCCGGGCTGTTGCTAGACCAGCGGGAGTCCGTGCTTGCGGCGGAAGCGCAGGTCGCTGAGGTAGATGCTGAGGGGGAGGCGGCGCACCGAGTAGGGGAGGGCGTTGTCGACGTGGCCGAGGAGACGGAGGGTGTGGGAGAGGAGCCATTCGTCGCGGGGCGTCCAGCGCAACCCCATCTGGTCGCGGACGTGCGGGGGGAGCATTCCGGCTACGAGGTAGCGGTGCGGGCGGCTCAGGAGGAGCTGGACCGGTAGCGGCAGCATCTTGAGGTCGACGAGGTCGCGGAGGTAGGCGCGGACGGCAGGGGAGACGGTGGTGGCGGCCAGGTTCTCGGACCAGTAGCGGTCGAAGGCGGCGCGGTCGGGGGGCCACATGTCCGCGCGGACCTGGAGGGTGGTGCCGAGGCGGGCGGCGTACTGGTAGAAGGCGTCGGCTTCGGGGCCGTCCATCGGGCCGTGCAGGCGTTCGTGCAGGTCGGCGAGGCCCCAGTAGAGGCAGGCGGCTACCCAGAGCTGGAGGCGGACGTCGAAGGCGTTGTATTCGACCGGGCTCGAAGCGGTGGAGCGGACCTGGCGGTGCGCGGTGTTCACGGCCTCGCGGTAGGCGGCGCGCTCCTCGTCGGTGCCGAGCAGGGCGACGGCGAGGTAGGTCATGGTGGTGCGGAGGCGTTTGATCGGGTGGATCATGACGTTGCCGCTGTGCACTTTGCTCTCCAGCACGCCGTAGCCGACGCCGGGGGTGGCGAGTTGCAGGATGACGTTGGGGGCGGCGGCGAGGCCGCCCGCTACCACCGGTAGGAAGGCGGCGACGTCGAAGTCGGCCGGGGGCTCGGGGGGCACGGGCGACGGTCGGGACACTCCGACCTCCGATCTCGACGGTGAGATGGATACACAGCCACGGTTTCACTGTTTCGCAAAGCGTGTCAATGACGCCCGTGAGCGGTGACCGATCTGTGATCAGTAGCGTGAGCGGGGTGCTGCTGCGATCGCTGAACCCGGCCGCCGTCGCCGCCGGCGACGACCTCCCGGATGCCCTGACCATTGCCGGGGAGACGCTCTCCCGCTCCGACCTGCTCGGGGCGGCCACCTCGGTGGCCGAGCGGGTGGCGGGGGCGGAGCGGGTCGCCGTGCTGGCGCGGCCGACCGTGACCACCGTGCTCGCGGTGACGGGGGCGTTGCTGGCGGGGGTGAGTGTGGTGCCGGTGCCGCCGGATTCGGGTGCCGCGGAGTTGCGGCACATTCTCGGGGACTCCGGTGCGCAGGCTTGGCTCGGGGACGCTCCCGAGGGGAGTGAGCTGCCGCGGATTCCGGTGCGGAAGCACGCGCGGTCGTGGCATCGGTATGCGGAGCCGGATCCGGCGGGGATCGCGTTCGTGCTCTACACGTCGGGGACCACCGGGGCGCCGAAGGGGGTGCTGCTCAGCCGGGGGGCGATCGCGGCCGGGCTGGATGCGCTGGCCGAGGCGTGGGCGTGGACCAGGAACGACACGCTCGTGCACGGGCTTCCGCTGTTCCACGTGCACGGGCTGATTCTCGGGTTGCTCGGGCCGTTGCGGGTCGGGAGCCGGGTGATCCACACCGGGAAGCCGACGCCGGAGGCGTATGCCGCGGCGGGCGGGACGCTGTATTTCGGGGTGCCGACGGTGTGGTCGCGGATCGCGGAGGACGAGGAGTCGGCGCGAAAGCTTGCCGAGGCTCGGTTGCTGGTCTCCGGGAGCGCGCCGCTGCCGGTGCCGGTGTTTCGGAAACTGCACGAACTCACCGGGCACGCGCCGGTGGAGCGGTACGGGATGAGCGAGACCATGATTACGCTCTCCACCAGGGCTGATGGTGAGCGCAGGCCGGGCTGGGTGGGGCTTCCGGTGCGCGGGGTCGAGACCAGGCTGCTGGATGAGCGCGGGGCCGAGGTGCCGCACGACGGGGAGAGCATCGGCAGTCTGCAGGTGCGGGGGCCGATGCTCGGCGACGGGTACCTGAACCGGCCGGACGCCACCGCCGAGAGCTGGCTCGCGGACGGGTGGTTCGCGACCGGGGATGTGGCGGTGATCGATGCCGACGGGTTCCATCGGATCGTCGGGCGGGAGTCGGTGGATCTGATCAAGTCCGGGGGGTACCGGGTCGGGGCGGGGGAGGTGGAGACGGCGCTGCTCGGGCACCCGGAGGTGGCCGAGGTCGCGGTCGTCGGCCTGCCCGACGACGATCTGGGCCAGCGCATCGTCGCCTTTGTGGTGCCGCGCGGCGCGGCACCCGACGAAGCGGAGCTGGTGGCGCTCGTGGCGACGGAACTGTCGAACCACAAGCGGCCCCGCGAGATTCGCTTCGTCGAGACGCTGCCGCGCAACGCCATGGGGAAGGTGCAGAAGAAGCAGTTGAGCTAGTTGTGCGCGTGCAGCGCGGAATTCAGCTCGATTCCGGTGCCGGTGCGCGAAACCACCTCGACCGCGCCGGACTGCGAGTTCCGCCGGAACAGCAGGTTCGGCTGCCCGCTCAGCTGTGCCGCCTTGACGATCGTCCCGTCCGGCGTCGAGACCTTGGTGCCCGCGGTGAGGTAGAGCCCCGCCTCGAGCACGCAGTCGTCGCCGAGCGGAATGCCGAGCCCGGAGTTGGCGCCGAGCAGCGAGCGCGCGCCGACCGAGATCACGGTGGTGCCGCCTCCGGAGAGCGTGCCCATGGTGGAGGCGCCGCCACCCACATCCGCCCCGTCCCCGACCACGACACCGGCCGAGATCCGGCCCTCGACCATCGACGTGCCGAGCGTCCCGGCATTGAAGTTCACGAATCCCTCGTGCATGACGGTGGTCCCGGCGGCCAGGTGCGCGCCGAGCCGGACCCGGTCGGCGTCACCGATCCGCACTCCGGTGGGCACCACGTAGTCGACCATCCGCGGGAACTTGTCGATGCTGTACACGGTCACCGGCCCCCGGCCGCGCAGCCGCAGCCGGACGTTCTCGAACCCGTCCACCGCGGCGGGGCCGTGGTTGGTCCACACGACATTGGCGAGCAGCCCGAACTGACCGTCCAGGTTGAGCCCGTGCGGCTGGACGAGCCGGTGCGAGAGCAGGTGCAGCCGCAGGTAGACGTCGTGCGCGTCGACCGGGGGGGCCGAGAGGTCGGCGATGGTGGTGCGCACGGCGACCACCTCGACATCGCGCGCGTCGTCGGGGCCGACCAGGGTGGAGTACTCGGCGGGCGGCGCGTCCAGCCGCTCGGTGCCGGTGCTGTCGAAGCTGCCGAGCTCCGGGGCCGGGTACCAGGTGTCCAGAACGGTCCCGGACGAGGTCACGGTGGCGATGCCGACTGCTGCTGCTCCCTGAGTGCTCACGTCGAGAGAGCGTACCGATCGCCACCGGCGCGTGGTGCCGCCACGTCCGCCGACCGCGCGACCAGGGCCGAGCGCAGCTTCCAGATGTCGGCGCCGCAGGTGGGGTCGAGCCCGGTGAACTGGGCGATCCGCTTGAGCCGGTGGTCGACGGTATTGGCGTGGATGTGCAGCTGCCGCGCGGTCAGCTGGCGGTTGAAGTCGTTCTCCAGGTGCGTGCGCAGCGTGGCGAGCAGCTCGGGGTGCTCGTCCAGCGGGTTCAGGATGGCGGCGAGGCAGTCGCGGGCCGGGCCGGGCCTGGTGAGCTGGAATTCGAGGGCCATGCGCTCGAAGCGGTGCAGCCCGCCGCGGGCGCCGATCAGGGTGACGGTGTCGAGCAGCTGGTGCGCGCGGTCGGCGGCGTCGGGAATGGCGTGCTTGTCGGCGTGCACGACGGTGGCGGTGATCGGCACCCTGGCGGCCGCGGTCAGCTCGGCGATCAGCGCCTCCAGCGAGGCGTCGTTGACGGTGTGCGCGGGCAGCAGCACGGTGCCGCCGTCCACGCTGAGCAGGGCGAGGGTGTCGCGCCCCGCGTGCGCGGCGAGCGCGGCCTGGGCGCGGCGCAGGGTGCGCCGGACCACGACGTCGCCGTCGAGCGCGGGGTCGGCGGCGTCGGGGTGGGTGGGGATCTGCAGCGCGAGCACGGCGTACCGCTCGGCGGGCTCGATGCCGCACTCGCGCGTCATGGTGCTGGTGGAGTAGCCGCCGAGCAGCGCGGAGGTGAGGGTGTGCACGGCGGTGTGGTGGTCGGCGGCGGCGGAGCGCAGCTCGCGGACGTAGGCCATGCTGATCGCGGTGGTCATCCGGTCGAGCGCGGTCAGCATGGCGCGCATCCCGGCCACCAGGGTGTCGTAGTCGTCGCGGCGCACCTCGCCCTCGGTGCGGCGGGCGGCCACCAGGTCGAGGCCGATCCGGTAGCCGGAGTGCACGGCGTGGTGGACGGCGTCGATCGGCACGCCGGTCCTGGCCCAGCCCGCCGCGGCGCGCTCGATCTCGGCGATGTGCTCGGTGGTGTCGTCGCCGTCGGCGGTGGCGAGCGCCGCCGCCAGGCACTGCCTGGTGAGCGCGGTCACCTCGTCCGGCGCGTCGAGCGCCGCGATCTCGAGTAGTTCGCGTTCCGGCAGGGTGACGGTCACGACAGGCTCCTCCACTGCTCGGCGCCTACCAGGCGATAACGGTGTTACTCGGAGACGTTACGCGCGTAACCGCCGGTTATCAACGGTGTGCTGCGAGTGCGCCCGCGGTGTCCAGGTCGGCGTAGGCGGCGGCGTACCGCTCGGCCAGCGCCAGCGCGATGTCCGGGCGCTGCCAGAGCTCGCCCGCGCTCGCGGTGCAGAGCCAGAGCGTCAGCCCGTGTGCGACGGAGGCGCGGTAGCCGTCCCTGATCTCGGTCGCCGACGGCAGCTCGGCGGCCGGGAGCTCCAGTGCGCCGCGGTACTCGGCGAGCAGGTCGGTCTCGGCGCGCCGCCGGTCCTCGATGGTGAGCGAGCCCTGCAGGAAGTAGCCGAGGTCGAGCGACCAGGAGCCGCGCCTTGCCACCTGCCAGTCGAGGAAGCCGACCCGGGCGCCGTCGAGCAGGTAGGTGTTGCCGATGTGCGCGTCGCCGTGCAGCAGCGTCTGCGGGCCGGTGGTGAGGCTCGCGATGTACGGCTTCCAGATGTCGTCGATCAGCGCGCCGATGGTCAGCTCGCGTACGGCGGGCGGGGCGTCGGGGAGCCGGTCGAGCGCGGCGGGCAGCGGGGCGATCTCCATGCCGTCCCACGGGACGAAGGGCTCCAGCCAGGCGAGCTCCGGGTGCTGCTCCAGCCGGACGCCCCAGTAGGTGCCGTGCAGCCGGGCCAGGGCGCGTACGCCGTCGGCGGCCTGGTCGACGGTGAGCGGGCGGGTGGCGTCGCGGGGGTCGGCGCCGCGTTCGGCGAGATCCTCCATGACCAGCAGGAAGTCCTCGCGCTGCTCGTCGATCAGCGCGGTGTGCACGGCCGGGTGCTCGATGGGGAGCGGCAGTCCGCTCTGGAAAAGCCGCGGTTCGTGGTACATGCCGCTGGTCATCTTGATCAGCTCTTTGTGCGCGGGGTCGGCGGCCTTGACGAACACCGAGCGCGGGCCGGGCGTGCCCGCGTACTCCAGGCCGAGCCGGGCGCGGCGGTTGGTGCCGTCGTCGCGCAGCGTCACCTGCACCGCGGTCACCCGGACGCCGGGGAAGTCGGCGGCGAGCGCCGCGGTCATCCACTCCGGGGTGATCTCCGCCCAGTCGGCGGGGATCGGGAGGTCGTGCGTCATCGAGAACCTCTCTCAGCCATCGAGGAGAACTGCATTCTCGGGAGAGGTTACGCGCGTAACCGGAGAAATCAGGTGGATTCGCGGACCTGCAGCACGACCAGGTCGGCGCCGGTGGCCTCCGCCTCGGTGGGGTAGCCGAGCGCGGTCATGAAGGCCGCGGTGGCGATGTCGACGATGGCGTCGGCGGCGAAGGCGACCGAGGTGAGCGGCGGCGCGGCGACCTCGCCGAGCGGGATGGCGTCGACGCCGATCACCGCCAGGTCGCGCGGGCACTCCAGCCCGGCCTGGCGCATGCCGTGCTGGACGACGAAGGCGGTGTCGTCGTTCTGCGCGCACACCGCGGTGACCCCGCGCTCCCGCCACTCGGTCACGACCTGGGCCGCGTTCGCCGTGCGTACCTCGGCGAGTTCCGGCTCGGGCAGCCCGCGGGCGGTCATTGCGGTGCGCAGCCCGGCCAGCCAGTACTCGCCGATCGGGCGCACCGACTCGTCGGGGGAGAAGGCGTAGGCCAGCCGCCGGTGCCCGCGCTCCACCAGGTGCGCGATCCGGACCTCGCCCGCGGTGAGGTGCAGGTTGCCGAGGTCGGCGAGGCGGCTGCTGCCCAGGTGGAAGTTGGGGATGCGGGCCGCCTCGACGGCGGCGAGCGCGGCGCCCTGCAGCGGGTAGACGCCGGTCACGGCGACCGGGTCCAGGTCGGTGATGGCGTTCACGACGGCGGCCTCGTCGCCGGTGTCGAAGAGGAGCACCTGCATGACGCCGCGGCGCGCGAGCTCGGTCGTCATCCTGGTGCTCACCTCGATCGCCAGCGCGTTCAGCGCCACCTGCGGGAGCACGAAGAGCACGACGCCGCTGCGCCGGCGGGCCAGGTTGCGGGCCGCGAGATTGGGGCGGTAGCCGAGTTCGTCGGCGGCGCGCCGGACCGCGGCCCTGGTCTGCTCGGAGATCGAGCGGCCGGGGACGTCGTTCAGGACGTAGCTGACGGTCGCCGTGGAGACACCGGCCTGCCTGGCCACGTCCGCCTTGGTCGGTCTCGCGGTCATCACACCCCTTCTCCTCGCCCCGGCCGCGACCATGATGGCACGGCATCCGCGCGGCGAACTGGACGTAGGCTGACGCCGTGAGCATCGACCTGCGCGCCGACCCGATCGAGCTGACCGCCGCCCTCGTCGACATCCCGAGTGTTTCCCGGGACGAGGCGGCCATCACCGACGTGGTGGAAACCGCGCTGCGCGAACAGACCTCGGGCTTCACCGTGCTGCGGCACGGCAATGTCGTCCTCGCACGTACCGACCGCGGCAGGCGGGATCGGGTGATCCTGGCCGGGCACCTGGACACCGTGCCGATCGCGGAGAACCTGCCCAGCCACTACGTCATGGAGGACGGCCACCGGGTGCTGGCCGGTTGCGGCACCGTGGACATGAAATCCGGCGACGCGGTCTTCCTGCACCTCGCCGCCACCGTGGCCGATCCGGTCTGTGATCTCACCCTGATCTTCTACGACTGCGAGGAGATCGCGGCCCGCTACAACGGCCTCAACAGCATCGAGCGTGACCTCCCCGAGTGGCTGGAGGCCGACCTCGCGATCCTCGGCGAGCCGTCGGCGGGCTGGGTCGAGGCCGGCTGCCAGGGCACGCTGCGGGCCAAGCTCAGCACCGCGGGCGTGCGCGCGCACTCGGCCCGGTCGTGGCTGGGGGACAATGCCATCCACCGGCTCGCCCCGGTGCTGGAGCGGCTGTCGAGCTACCGCGGCCGCGAGGTCGACATCGACGGCTGCGTCTACCGTGAGGGGCTCTCCGCGGTGCGGGTCGGCGGCGGGGTCGCCGGCAATGTGGTGCCGGACGCCGCCGAGGTCGAGGTGAACTTCCGCTTCGCCCCCGACCGCTCGGTGCAGCAGGCCGCCGAGCACGTCGCCGAGGTCTTCTCCGGGCTGGAGCTGGAGCTGGAGGTCACCGACTCGGCGGCGGGCGCGCTGCCGGGGTTGCGAGCGCCGGCGGCGGCCGACCTGATCGCGGCGGTGCGCAAGCAGGGCGGCGGCGGGGTGCGGGCCAAGTACGGCTGGACCGATGTGGCCCGGTTCGCGGCCCGCGGCATCCCGGCGGTGAACCTCGGGCCCGGCGATCCGAACCTGGCGCACAAGCGCGACGAGCGGGTGCCGGTGCGGCAGATCACCCAGGTCACCGAGGTGCTCAGGGGGTACCTGACCGACGGCGCGTGACGCCGGGGCAACAGCCGGGCGAACAACTCGGTCCCCGCGCTCGGGCGAGGTCGCGGCCGGTAGCGTGGGGCGCATGTCCACCGACGCCGAAGCTGCCGGTCAGCGCAGGCCCTCCACCAGGTTTCGCGGCCCGCTCGTCTTCCGCAGGGCGCGCCGGGACGGCAGCACCGCCGATCGCAACCTGCTCGACAGGCGCGGCGATTCGGACTGGGTGCACACCGACCCGTGGCGGGTGCTGCGCATCCAGGCCGAGTTCGTCGAGGGGTTCGGCGCGCTCGCCGAGGTGCCGCGCGCGGTCACCGTCTTCGGCTCGGCGCGCACCGGGGAGGAGCACCCGGAGTACCAGGCCGGGCTCGCCATCGGCGCGGCGCTGGCCGAGGCGGGGTACGCGGTGATCACCGGCGGCGGGCCGGGCGCGATGGCGGCCGCGAACCGCGGCGCCTGCGAGGCGGGCGGCTACTCGATCGGGCTCGGCATCGAGCTGCCGTTCGAGCAGGGGCTGAACGAGTGGGTCGACCTCGGCATCAATTTCCGCTACTTCTTCGTGCGCAAGACCATGTTCGTCAAGTACTCGCAGGCATTCGTCTGCCTCCCCGGCGGTTTCGGCACCCTGGACGAGCTCTTCGAGGCGCTCACCCTGGTCCAGACCCGCAAGGTCACCCGGTTCCCGATCGTGCTCTTCGGCACCAGGTTCTGGGGCGGGCTGGTCGACTGGATCCGGGACTCGCTGGCCGCCTCCGGCAAGATCTCGCCGGAGGACCTGGACCTGCTCTACGTCACCGACGACGTCGCCGAGGTGGTGGAGATCATCCGCACCTCCGGCGGCACCGGCAAGGTGGACGCGCTCGGCACCGAGGACGAGTGGTGACCGCTGCGAACGGGTACGCCGTCTGCGTGTACTGCTCGGCAAGCACCACCGACCCGGAGTACGTGCGGCTCGCGGCCCGCGTCGGCACCGAGATCGCGCACCGCGGCTGGCGGCTGGTCTCCGGCGGCGGGCACGTCTCGATGATGGGCGCGGTCGCCACCGCGGCGCGGGCGGGCGGCGCGCACACGCTCGGCGTCATCCCGAAGCACCTGGTGCACCAGGAGGTCGCCGACGTCGACTCCGACGAGCTGGTCGTCACCGACACCATGCGCCAGCGCAAGCAGGTCATGGAAGAGCGCGCGGACGCCTTCCTCGTGCTGCCCGGCGGCATCGGCACCCTGGAGGAGTTCTTCGAGACCTGGACCGGCGGCTACCTCGGCGAGCACGGCAAACCGGTGGTCCTGCTGGACGCCGACGGCTTCTACACCGGGCTGCTCGACTGGATCGCGACCCTGCGCGACCGCGGCTTCGTCACCGCGGCGGCGCTGGACCGGGTGGTGGTGGCCCCCGACCTGCCGTCCGCCTTCGCGGCGCTGGAGCCCGCGTCCGCCTGAGAGGAGAACCGCGGTGAGCACCCCGTCGACGGTCGGCCTGCTCGACATCGTCACCCGGCTGCCCGGCATGGTGCCGGACGCGCCTGCCATGCTGCGCAACGCCTTCGGGCTGCTGCACGCCCGCTCGGTGGGGTTCGCCTTCCAGCAGGTCGCGCACAGCGTTCCGGACCGGGTGTTCCTGCGCTTCGAGGGCGCCGCCTTCACCTACCGCGAGGCGAACGCCGAGGTGAACCGGTACGCCGCGGTGCTCACCGCGGCCGGGGTGCGCCGCGGCGACGTGGTCGGGATCCTGCTGCAGAACCGGCCGGAGGCGCTCTTCGCGGTGCTCGCGACGGTCAAACTCGGCGCCACCGCCGGGCTGCTCAACCACCACCAGCGCGGCGAGGTGCTCGCGCACAGCATCGAGCTGCTGGCGAGCCGGGTGCTGGTCGCGGGGGCGGAGTGCGCGGAGGCGCTGGACTCCCTGGACGAGCGCCCGGGCAACCTGCTCGCGGCCGAGGAGCTGGCCGAGCGGGCGCGCACCGCCGCCGCCGACGACCCGCCCGCCTGCGCGCGGGTGCGGGCGAGCGAGCGCGCCTTCCTGATCTTCACCTCCGGCACCACCGGCATGCCGAAGGCCAGCGTCATGACACACCTGCGCTGGAGCAGGGCGATGTCCGGGCTCGGCGGGTTCGGGGTGCGGCTGCGCGGCTCGGACACGCTCTACTGCTGCCTGCCGCTCTACCACAACAACGCGCTCACGGTCGCGCTCGCCTCGGTGCTCGCGGGCAACGCGACGCTCGCGCTCGGCCGGAGTTTCTCGGTCTCCCGGTTCTGGGACGAGGTGATCCGGGAGCGCGCCACCGCCTTCGTCTACATCGGCGAACTCTGCCGCTACCTGCTGAACCAGCCGGAGCGCGCCACCGACCGCGGGCACCGGGTGCGGCTCGCCGTCGGCAACGGGCTGCGCCCGGAGCTCTGGGACGATTTCCAGCGCCGCTTCCGGGTGCGCCGGATCGTCGAGTTCTACGGGGCCAGCGAGGGCAATATCGCCTTCGTGAACGGGTTCGGGGTGCCGCGCACCGCCGGGTTCGGGCCGCTGCCGTACGCCGTTGTCGAGTACGACGAGGAGGCGGGCGGACCGCGCCGCGGCCGGGACGGGAAGCTGCGCCGGGTGCGCACCGGCGAGGCCGGGCTGCTGCTCGCCAAGGTCACCAGGCTCACCCCGTTCGACGGCTACACCGACCCGGCGGCGGGCGAGGCCAAGCTGGTGCGCGACGGCTTCCGCCGCGGCGACGTCTGGTTCGACACCGGCGACCTGGTGCGCGACCAGGGCTGGTTCCACATCGCCTTCGTGGACCGGGTCGGCGACACCTTCCGCTGGAAGGGCGAGAACGTGGCGACCACCGAGGTGGAGGGTGCGCTCGGCGCGGCCCCCGAGCTCGCGCAGGCCGTCGTGTACGGGGTCGAGGTGCCCGGCGCGGACGGCAGGGCCGGGATGGCGGCGGTGGTGCTGCGCCCGGACGCCGAGTTCGACGGCGCTGCGCTCGCCGCGCTGGTGTACGACCGGCTGCCCGGGTACGCCCGCCCGCTCTTCGTCCGGGTGGTCGGCGAGCTGGAGCAGACCTCGACCTTCAAGAGCCGCAAGGTGGAGCTGCGGAACCAGGGCTTCGACCCGGACGCCGACGGCGAGCTGTACGTGCTGGACGGCAGGGCGGCCGGCTACGTGCCGTTCCGCGCCGGCTACCCGGCCGAGGTCGCCGCAGGCCGCGCCCCGCGCGGCTGATCCGGACACCACCGACCGGTCGTCATCCCCCTCGGTACAGTCGGAGCATGATCAGCGCCAGCCATCTCCCGGAGGGGAGTGCCCCGCCGCCCACCCTCTGCGGCAGGCCGGTGGCGACGGATCGGGCCCTGGTCATGGCGATCGTGAACCGCACCCCGGACTCCTTCTACGACCGCGGCGCCACCTTCACCGACGCCGCCGCGATGGACGCCGTCGCGCGCGCGGTGGACGAGGGCGCCGACCTGGTCGACATCGGCGGCGTCAAGGCAGGCCCGGGCGCCGAGGTGGACGCCGCCGAGGAGAGCCGTCGGGTGGTTCCCTTCGTCGCCGCCATCCGGTCCCGCTACCCCGAGTTGCTGATCAGCGTCGACACCTGGCGCGCCGAGGTCGCGCTGGCCGCCGGGAAGGAGGGCGCCGACCTGGTGAACGACACCTGGGCCGGCGCCGACCCCGAGCTGGTCCTGGTCGCCGCCGAGCGCGGTATGGGGATCGTCTGCAGCCACACCGGCGGCGCGATCCCGCGCACCCGCCCGTTCCGGGTGCGCTACGCCGACGTGGTGGCCGAGGTGACCGCGGTGGTCACCGCGGCGGCCGAGGCGGCGCTCGCGGCGGGGGTGCGGCGGGACGGAATCCTCATCGATCCGACCCACGATTTCGGCAAGAACACCTACCACGGGCTCGCTCTGTTGCGCGGAGTGGACGTTCTTGTAAAGACCGGATGGCCAGTCTTGATGGCGCTGAGCAACAAGGATTTCATCGGGGAGACTCTTGGTGTCGGACTATCCGAACGGCTGGAGGGCACCCTGGCGGCGACGGCGTTGTCGGCGGCACAGGGCGCCCGAGTGTTCCGGGTTCACGAGGTCGCCGCCACCCGCCGGGTGGTGGACATGACCGCGGCGATCCAGGGCATCCGGCCGCCGGCGCGAACATTGCGAGGACTGGTATGACGAACCGCTATCGCGAGCACGGCTGGGCGAACACCCACACCTGGGACGCCCCCGACTGGACCGTCGACGAACTGGTCGACGCCAAGGACGGGCGCACGGTCTCCGTGGTGCTGCCCGCCCTGAACGAGGAGGAAACCGTCGCCGACGTGGTGGCCAGCATCCGGCCGCTGCTCGGCACCCTGGTGGACGAGCTGGTCGTGCTCGACTCCGGCTCCACCGACGCCACCGCCGCGCGCGCCCGCGCCGCCGGGGCCAGGGTGGTGAGCCGGGAGCAGGCGGTGCCGGAGCTGGAGCCGGTGACCGGCAAGGGCGAGGTGCTCTGGCGCTCGCTCGCCGCCACCGGTGGCGATCTGGTCGCCTTCGTGGACTCCGATCTCATCGACCCGGACCCGTCCTTCGTGCCGCGGCTGCTCGGGCCGCTGCTCACGGTGCCGGATCTGCACCTGGTGAAGGCGTACTACCGGCGGCCGCTGCGGCAGGGCGCCGCGGTGGACGCCACCGGGGGCGGGCGGGTCACCGAGCTGGTGGCGCGGCCGCTGCTCGCCGCGCTGCGGCCGGGGCTCACCCCCGTGCTGCAGCCGCTCGGCGGGGAGTACGCGGGGACGAGGGAGCTGCTCACCTCGGTGCCGTTCGCGCCCGGCTACGGCGTCGAGATCGGGCTGCTGCTCGACACCTACGACCGGCTCGGGCTGCACGCCATCGGGCAGGTGAACCTCGGGGTGCGGACCCACCGCAACCGGCCGCTCTCCGACCTCGGGGTGATGTCGCGGCAGATCCTCGGGACGGTGCTCGGGCGCTGCGGAATCCCCGACTCCGGGGCGGCGCTCACCCAGTTCCCGCTGATCGGGGACGAGTTCACCGCGCACAGCACGCACGTCTCGCTCGCCGACCGCCCCCCGATGAACACGCTGCGCCCCGCCGAGGTCGCAGCCTGAATTCGCTTACCCGTCCGCCGAATCGGTCGTCGCCCCCGGCGGCTCCGATTCGGCGGCGAGGCGGGCGCGCAGTTCGTCCACGGAGACCTGTTCGTTCTCGCGCGGGCGGCGCAGGCGCAGGATCAGCGCGGTGCCGAGCGCCAGCGCCGAGATCGCCAGGGCGAGCAGGACGAAGGCCGGCTCGCTCACGGCCCGTTCCCGCGCAGCTGGAATCCGGCGGGCACGTCGCCGCTGTGGAAGTACTCGGTGAAGACCTGGGCGGCGTGCGCGGCGGTGAACATCTCGTCCGCGTGCACGTACCGGTCGGCGCTGCCGCACGGGATGGGCACGCCGGGCGCCCCGGTCCTGGCGCCGGGCAACCCGAGCACGTAGTGCCGCGGCGGCCCGCCGCCACCGGTGCGGCACAGCTCGATGGTGAGCGCGTCGGCCGCGCCGAGGCACTGCACGAAGTTGCCGCCGAAGGCGGTGCTGTCGGCGAGCGTGATCCCGGTGGCGGGCAGCGGGATCGGCAGCCGGGCGAGGTTCAGCGCGTAGCGCCGCCTGCCGTCGAGCCCGCGCAGCGGGCGCAGGTACCGCGCCACCGCCTCGTCGGGGCCGATGAAGACGCGGAGCCGGTCGCTGTAGGTCATCCGATGGGTCACCAGCGCGCCGGTATCGCTCGCCACGGCCGGGACGCGGAACCCGCCGTCATCGGAGGTCGCCACCACGGAGTTCACCTTACTGCCCATCAGTTATCGCGCAGCAATTCAAACACGAACGTAGGAAAGGTGGGCCGGAAGCGGCGGTGAACTCCAACACAATCGAGTGCGGCGGGGTATGGCCGGTTCAGCGCCGCAGCCGGGCCGGGCGCGGGTCGGCATCGTGCCGGTAGACCGGGGTGAGCAGGTCGGCATCGACCGGCTCCCCGGTCGCCCGTTCGTATTTCACCGCGATGAGCACGGAGAACAGGTGGCTGTCGGCCCGCTCGTGCAGCGTCGCCAGCCGGGTGGCGAGCAGCCGCACCGCGCCGAGCGAGCCGGGCGGATGCAGCCCGTCGATCACCAGGATCGTGCCGCGCCCGTCGGGCCGGGGTAGCCGGGCCAGGTAGGCGATGTCGTGCGGCTCGGGGCCGCCCGGCCGGTAGACCCGCCGCGCCGCGCGATCCTCGATCCCGCGCCTGGCATCGCCCGCCCGGGTGATGGTGCGGCGCAACCGCGGATCGGCGGTCACCAGCTGGCGCAGGCTGGGGGAGAGCTCGGGGCCGCCGAGCACGATCAGCCCGTCCCGGTTGAGGTCCAGCGGGCGCCCGGGCAGGAAGTTCTCCACCACCACGGCGAAGCCCAGCTGGCGCAGGAGCTCCGCGAGCCGCTGCGCGGCCGCCGGGTCCGGCGCGCCGAGCACGCGCCCCGCCCTGACCTCGGGGACGAGCACGCGCAATGCCCCGTGCCCGAAGAACAACCCCTCGGGCGCCGGGCCCTGGGTACTCACCTGGTGGATTCTGGCCCGGGAAAGACCCGCGGCGGCACCGATTCTCGCGAACGTCCAGCCCTCGTCGTGCAACTCGCGGATGACCGCGCGGCGGATCCGGGTGAGCTCGTTGATGGTCTGCTGGGCCGCCGCGACTCCCTCGGTTGCCGCCTTGAGTCGATCGACCTTGTCCTCGATCGCAAAGACCCGTGCCACGTCATCGGCCGACATGTGCGAAGTCTAGACAGACGACCAGCATCCTGCGTCTAGCCTGCTTGACGCTTCCCGGCCGGTCAGCGGCATGATCAGGTGGCGTCGGTGTCGATCGGCGGACGCTCGTTGTGCCCCAACGGTTTGACGTCCTTCGTCAGGCTCGGACCGGTCGGTTTCGGGTAGTCCGGCATGGCGCCACCCGTACCGAACAGGTCGTTCGTGTCCGGCACGGCCCGCTCCAGATCGCGGAAGATCGACTCGTCGCCGTTCAGCAGATGCTTGGTGACCATCGCCCGCGGCGACATTCCGCGCAGCTCGTTCAGGTCGGCGAGCGGCTTGCGCAGATCGTCGAATTCCGGCCCGAGTTCTTCCCGGAGCTGGGAGGTGGCGCCGCTGGCGTAGTCACGTACCTGCCTGAGGCTGCGCGTGGTCCAGCGCACGGCGCCGGGCAACCGCTCCGGACCGAGGATTACGAGGGCGGCGACGATGAGGATGACGAACTCGCCCCAGCCGATATTGCTGAACACCGCTCCAGGCTACCCTCCGACCGCGGCCGACCGGTCAGTCGGATTGCAGCGTGACCGGAACGTCCACCTGCCTGCCGTCCCGGATCAGCGTGACGTTCACCGTCTCCCCGATCTTGCGCGTCTGCACCGCGACCACCAGCTCGTCCGGCCCGGTGACCTCGCGGTCGCCGACCTTCACGATCACGTCGCCCTCGACGATCCCGGCCTTGGCGGCCGGGCCGTCCGGCTGCACGTCGGCCACCGCGGCGCCGCTCATCACCTCGTTCGCGACCTGCCTGGTGTTGGCGCTGACCCCGATCATCGGGTGGTGCATCTCGCCGTCCCGGATCAGCGTCTGCGCGACCTCGGTCATCACGTCCACCGGGATGGCGAAGCCGAGCCCGACCGAGCCGCCGGTCTCCGAGCGGATCGCGGAGTTGATGCCGACCACCCGGCCCTGCATGTCCACCAGCGCGCCGCCGGAGTTGCCCGGGTTGATCGAGGCGTCGGTCTGCACCGCGTCGATCACGGCGTTGGTGTCGCTGCCCTCGCCGGAGAGCTTCACCGGCCGGTGCAGCGCGCTGACGATGCCGGAGGTGACGGTCTTGCTCAGCCCGAGCGGCGAGCCGACGGCGAGCACGTCGTCGCCGACCTGCACCTCCTCGGACTTGCCGAGCTGGGCGACGGTCAGGTTGTTCGCCTCCACCTTGATCACGGCGAGGTCGGTCTTCGGGTCGCGGCCGACGATCCTGGCAGGCACCCGGGTGCCGTCGTTGAAGGTGACCTGGATGGCGGCGCGGCCGCTGGTGTCCTGTGCGGCCATCGAGATCACGTGGTTGTTGGTGACCACGTACCCGGCGCCGTCGATCACCACGCCGGAGCCGGTGGCGCCGTTGTCGCCGACGGTGACCCGGATGGAGACCACCGCGGGCAGCACCGCGTCGGCCACCGCGGCGATCTGGCCGTGCGGCTCCTCGCCGCCCTCGACCTGCTCCAGGGTGACCTTGCGTGAGGTCAGGGTGGAGGCCGTCTCCGCGGTGAGCCTGCCGACCAGCCCGCCGAGCAGCCCGATCACCAGCGCGGCGGCGGCGAGCACGGCCAGCGCCCGCGGCGCGACCCGCGACCCGAAGAGCACCTCGCGCGCGGTCAGCCGCTCGGCGGCGGGCAGCGTGGCCGGCTTCGGGGTGGGCAGCGCGGGGGCGCCGAGCCTGGCGCCCGCGGCGGGATCGCGCCACGGGTCGGCGGGGCCTGCGATCCGATCGTCCCGCTCGGTGGCGTC
This sequence comes from Nocardia asteroides, assembly GCF_021183625.1. Lineage (NCBI taxonomy): Bacteria > Bacillati > Actinomycetota > Actinomycetes > Mycobacteriales > Nocardiaceae > Nocardia > Nocardia asteroides. The sequence continues at coordinate 2,773,340 of NZ_CP089214.1, read as the reverse complement.
CGGGTCGCGCTGCAGCAGCTCGGCGGAGCCCTCCGGCCTGCCGAACGCCTCGGCCAGCACGGTGTCCGGCGGGCGCTGCGGGACCGGGTCCGGGCCGCTTCCGGCGGCGCGCGCCTGGTCGTGCGCGGCGAACGAGCCGCTCAGCCCGGAGGGCCTGCGGAAGGTGGAGGCGGTGTGCGTATCGATGTGCGGCCGGTACACCGGGCGCGGGCCGAGCACCGGGGCGTCCGGCGGCCGCAGATTCCCCCGGTTCGGCGCCGAATCCGAGGTGTCGGCCGATCCGGGATTCGTCGATTCGGTGGTCACCCGGTGAACTCTACTTGCGCCACCACGTTGTCCACCGGGTCGCGGTGAACGATTCCGACAGGAAGCCGAAGACCGCCTCGTCACGGCGGTTCTCCCGGTGCGCGGGGCCGGGCTGCGGCTCGGCGAACGGGATGCGGCTCAGGCTGTCGTGCAGCCCGTGCGGGGCCGACACCGCGCCGGAGCGGCGCAGCACGATCCGCGCCTGCTGCTGGGCGTCCACCTCGGCGGCGCACTCCGGGCAGGCCGCGAGGTGCTGGGCCGCGCGCAGGTAGGCGTTCATCCGCAGCTCGCCGTCGACATAGGCCGCGACGGCTTCGCTGGCCAGGTGCTCGGTGGCGTGGAACCGGGGCGGCCGGCCCGACGCGCTGGAGTCGCCACTCATTCGGTGCTCACCCTTCCGACTATCGACATCGACCACAGCAGGTGGGTGACGCCGACCCTGCCGGGTCACCCGATCGTCGAGTCAGCGTTGGACCGCTGCTGTGCTCCATTATGCGCAAGGTGATCCCGGATGGCCTGACGGCCGCGGTGGATCCGGCTGCGCACGGTACCCAGCTTGACACCGAGCGTGGCGCCGATCTCCTCGTAGGAGAGCCCCTCGATGTCACACAGCACGACCGCGGCCCGGAACTCGGGGGCCAGCGAGTCCAGCGCGGACTGCAGATCCGGGTCGAGCCTGGCGTCGTGGTAGACGTCCTCCGGGGTCGGGCCGTTGGCGGGCACCCGGTCGTAGTCCTCCGGCAGCGCCTCCATCCGGATGCGGTTGCGCCTGCGGACCATGTCGAGGAAGAGGTTGGTGGTGATGCGGTGCAGCCAGCCCTCGAAGGTGCCGGGCTGGTAGCTCTGCAGCGAGCGGAACACCCGGATGAAGGTCTCCTGGGTGAGGTCGTCGGCGTCCTGGGCGTCGCCGGAGAGGCGGTAGGCCAGCCGGTAGACCCGGTCGGCGTGCTCGCGGACGAGCTCCTCCCAGGACGGCATGGCGGAGCGGTCACCGGTCGCGTCGAAGGCGGCGGTTCCGGTCAGGTTTTCCGGCGAATCCTCGGCAACCGCATCGGTGGCATCGAAGTCGCCCGGCTCGGGATGTTCCGGCAGGGTGGCGTATTCTCTCGCCGCATCGACCATGTGGATGGGGCTACCTCCTACTAGGGACCGTAAACGCCGCGGGTCGTCGACGGTGACAACCGACAGGGGGTGCATCGTTGTTCCCGTCGCCCGCGTTTACCGTCCAGCGGTTTCCGCGTGGTTCACACTCTCTCCTGCCGTCATATGCCCTGGATATATAGAGGCTGAGGGTGAGCTGAGAAAATCGCGCGGGCGCGTGGAGCGACCCGGTACCGCCTGGTCCGCATTAGCCTCATGGTCGTGGCATCGAACCTGGAGCGCACCCTCGCCTACGTCGAGGACTCGGTCGTGGAGGACGAGATCCTCGTCGGCGCCCGCGAACGGGCACTCGAGCTCGGCGTGGCACCGGTGCCGCCGTCGGTGGGCGCGCTGCTGAGCATGTACGCCCAGCTGCTCGCCGCCCGCGCGGTGGTCGAGGTCGGCACCGGGGCAGGCATCAGCGGGTTGTGGTTGCTGGACGGCATGCGCGAGGACGGCACGCTGACCACCATCGACCCGGAGTACGAGTACCAGCGCGCCGCCAAGGAGGCGTTCCGCGCCGCGGAGATCCCCACCGCGCGCACCAGGCTGATCAACGGCCGCGCGCTCGACGTGCTGCCCCGGCTCGCCGACGGCGCCTACGACCTGGTCTTCGTCGACGCCGCGCCGATCGAGCACCCGCAATACGTGGCGGAGGGCGTGCGGCTGCTCCGCGACGGCGGCGCCATCCTGCTGCACAACGCGCTGCTCGGCGGCCGGGTGCCGGACCCGGCGCAGCGCGATGCCACCACGCACGCGGTGCGCGCCGCGCTGCGCGCGGTCGCCGAGGATCCGCGGCTGACCAGCGTGCTCATCCCGGTCGGTGACGGCCTGCTCTGCGCCAGCCGGGGCTGAACCGGCGATTTCCGGTCCCGCACGGGGGTATTCGGGCCGTAAGCTGTTCAAAGGGACGGCCCGGCAACGAGATCGAGGTGCGGCATGATCTGGGGACGCGGCGGCAGTACGTACATCGCGGTGGAGACCACCGAGGCGGCCGCCACCAACAGCGGCGGGGACGGCCTGCAGCGCTGGCTGATCCGCGCCTTCATCGGCGTGCTGCTGGTGGTGGTGATCGCCATCGTGCTCGCCATCATGCTCGGCGGCGGCAACTCCAGCGACCGGCCGCACACCAACACGACCATCCCGAGCCAGCCGGGCAACTGCTACCCGTTCGCCTGCCGCTAGACCCAGACGCCCTTGCCGACGGTGACGACGCCGCCGTTGCTCACCGCGAAGCGCTCGCGGTCGCGCTCCAGGTCGACGCCGATGATCTCGCCCTCGCCGACGACGACGTTCTTGTCCAGGATGGCCCGGCGCACCACCGCGCCCCGGCCGATCCGCACGCCGGGCATGAGCACGCTGCCCTCCACCGTCGCGCCGTCGTCGATCATGACGTTGGAGCTGAGCACCGAGGTGCGCACGGTGGCCGCGGAGAGAATGCTGCCCGCGCCGACGATCGACTCCTGCGCCAGCCCGCCCTGCGCGAACTTGGCGGGCGGCAGGTTCTCCGCCGCGCCGCGGATCGGCCAGTGCCGGTTGTAGAGGTTGAAGACCGGGTGCACCGAGACCAGGTCCATGTGCGCGTCGTAGAAGGCGTCGATGGTGCCGACGTCGCGCCAGTAGCCGTGGTCGCGGGCGGTGGCGCCGGGCACCTCGTTGTCGGCGAAGTCGTAGACGCTCGCCTCGCCCGCGGCGACCAGGGTGGGGATGATGTCGCCGCCCATGTCGTGGTCGGAGTCGGAGTTCTCCGCGTCCGCCTTGATCGTGTCGACCAGCACCTTGGTGGTGAAGACGTAGTTGCCCATCGAGGCGAAGGTCACGTTGGGGTCGTCCGGGGTGCCCGGCGGGTGCGCAGGCTTCTCCAGGAACTGGGTGATCCGGCCGGTCTCGTCCGAATCGATGCAGCCGAAGGCGCTGGCCTCGCTGCGCGGCACCCGGATCCCGGCGACGGTGACGCCCGCGCCGGAGTCGATGTGGTGCCGCACCATCTGCTCCGGGTCCATCCGGTACACGTGGTCGGCGCCGAAGACCACGATGTACTCCGGGTCCTCGTCGTAGATGAGATTCAGCGACTGCATGATCGCGTCCGCGCTGCCGGTGTACCAGCGCGGCCCGAGCCGCTGCTGAGCGGGCACCGGGGTGATGTACTCGCCGGCGAAGCCGGAGAGCCGCCACGTCTGCGAAATGTGCCGGTCCAGCGAGTGCGACTTGTACTGCGTCAGCACACAGAGCCGGAGGAACCCGGCGTTGACCAGGTTGCTCAGCACGAAGTCGATGAGTCGATAGGCCCCTCCGAACGGAACGGCCGGTTTGGCACGATCCGCGGTGAGGGGAAATAGTCGCTTGCCCTCGCCACCGGCGAGCACGATCCCGAGTACGTGCGGCTGGCTCCTCACGAAGCCCAAACTACCGTGCCACCGCCGGGCGAGTGGCCCGGGCAGGCAGGAGCGTCTAGTTTGGGACCGGTGAGTTTCGGCACGGACGGCGAACGCTCGGCAGCGCGCTCCGACGGGCAGGGGCATTCGGACCCGCGGCTGCGGGTCGCGATGATGACTCGGGAGTACCCACCCGAGGTATACGGCGGTGCCGGGGTGCACGTCACCGAGCTGACCGCGCGGCTGCGCCGGTTGTGCGAGGTCACGGTGCACTGCATGGGCGTTCCGCGGGCGGATGCCGTTGTGCACGCCCCCGATCCGGAGCTGGACGGCGCCAATGCCGCGCTGCGGATGATCTCCACCCAGGTCCGGATGGCCGGCGCCGTCGGCGACTTCGACGTGGTGCATTCGCACACCTGGTACACCGGGCTGGCCGGGCACCTCGCGAGCACGCTCTACGGGATCCCGCACGTGCTCACCGCGCACTCGCTGGAGCCGCGGCGGCCGTGGAAGGCCGAGCAGCTCGGCGGCGGGTACCGGCTCTCCTCGTGGTCCGAACGCAACGCCGTGGAGCTGGCGGACGCGGTGATCGCGGTCAGCGACGGCATGCGGCACGACGTGCTCGACGCCTACCCGGCGCTGGACGCAGGGCGGGTGCACGTGGTGCGCAACGGCATCGACGCGACGCTCTGGCATCCGGGCGCGGCCGCGGACGGGGCGCCGCGGGTGCTCGACGAGCTCGGTGTGCGCCGCGATCGGCCGATCGTCGCCTTCGTCGGGCGGATCACCCGGCAGAAGGGGGTCGGGCACCTGCTCGCCGCCGCGCGCGATTTCGACCCGGAGATCCAGCTGGTGCTCTGCGCGGGCGCACCGGACACGCCCGAGCTGGAGGCCGAGGTCATCGCGGCCGTCGCCGAGCTGCGCGAGCGGCGGAGCGGGATCTTCTGGGTGCGCGAGATGCTGCCCACCGAGCAGATCAGGCAGATCCTCGCCGCCGCGGCGGTCTTCGTCTGCCCGTCGGTGTACGAGCCGCTCGGCATCGTGAACCTGGAGGCGATGGCGGCGGGGACCGCCGTCGTCGCCTCGGATGTCGGCGGGATTCCCGAGGTGGTGGTCGAGGGCGTGACCGGGAACCTGGTGCGCTACGACCCGGCCGCCGCCGCGGAGTACGAGCGCGGGCTGGCCGAGGCGGTGAACCGGGTCGCCGCCGATCCGGAGCTGGCGGCGCGGTACGGCGCGGCCGGGCGCGAGCGGGCCATCGCCGAATTCGACTGGGCGCGCATCGCCGAGCAGACGGAAGCGGTGTACCGCTCGCTGCGCTGACGCACGCGGCTGTGCGGTGCCGCGCGGGGTTCACCGACGTGCGCGGGTGTGCGGTCCGCTCGGTGTTCACCGAGGTGCGCGGGTGCGGGGTGCCGCTCGGGGGGCTGCCGGGCGGCACCGGGGGCTGCGGCAGGTCAGGACGCGGCGCGGGGGCCGTAGGTGCCGATGCGGACGGATGCGGTGATCCGGAGTTCGTCCGGCAGGGCCGCGATCCGAGCGACGGTCTCGGCGCCCGCGTGGAAGGCCGATGGGCCCATGTGCACCAGGAGCGCGGCGTCGGCGCGGGTGAGCGTCATCGGGTACTCGACGATCTCTGTTCCCAGCGCGGAGAAATCCGCGGCCAGCGCGGCCGCCAGCTTGCGCTCCTTGTCCGGGTCGACCCGGACCAGCCCGAGCGGCCCGATCAGCTCGGCGAGGTGCCGCTCGGTGGGCGTGGCGACGACGAACCGCCCCCCGGGGGCGAGCACCCGCGCCACCTCGGCCGGGTTGCGCGGGGCGAAGACCGTGAGCACGGTGTCGACGGCGGCGGGGCGCAGCGGGAGCCCGCGCCACACGTCGGCGAGCACCGCGGCGGCGCGCGCATGGGCCCGGGCGGCGCGGCGCGCGGCGGGTTTGGCGATGTCGAGCGCGATCCCGCAGGCGCCGGGCGCGGCATCGAGCGCCGCGCCGAGAAAGTAGCCGTTGCCCGCCCCTATTTCGAGCAGCACGCCGTTTCCCTCCGGGGGCGCCGCGGCGGTGGCGACCGCCGCGGCGACCGGAGCGAAATGACCCCGCGCGTGAAAATCGGAACGAGCCTGGAGCATGTCGGCCGTATCACCGGTGAACCGGCTGGCGGCACCGGTGAGCAGGCTGACGTATCCCTGGCGTGCGAGGTCGAAACTATGGCCGCCGGCGCACCGCAGCGCGCCGCCGGCGGCGTCGAGCGCGAGTCCGCAATTCGGACACGCGAGTAACTCGGCGAGCTCGGCGAGTACCGCGCTGCTAGCTGGTGACACTCTTCAGTTCGTCACCCAGTGCAGCCGCTTCATCCGGTGTGAGCTCGACGACCAGCCGTCCGCCACCCTCGAGTGGAACCCGCATGACGATCCCACGCCCTTCCTTGGTTGCCTCGAGGGGACCGTCCCCGGTACGGGGCTTCATGGCCGCCATCCTCTGCTCCCTCCAGATCTGCGCGCTATTTCGCGCACTTCTCGGAACTCCAGTTGTCACCAACCGGCGCACCCCGCCGACAATCGACGAGATACACCGGGTTCTATTCTTCCCTATCCCGCTTCTTCTCGGACAGGTGCGTTCGAAAACGAGTCCTCGAACCGCACCCAGCAGTCGGCGACATGGTCGTCCACCATTCCCACCGCCTGCATCAGGGCATATGCCGTCGTTGGCCCGACGAAGCGGAATCCGCGCTTTTTCAGCGCGCGCGCCATGGCGGTGGATTCCGGGGTCACGGCGGGAATCTCGGCCCCGGTGCGCGGGCGTGGCCGCGCGGGCGGGGCGAACGACCAGAGCAGCGCGTCCAGCCCGCCGTCCAGCTCGGCGGCGACCCTGGCGTTGGCGATGGTGGCCTCGATCTTCGCCCGGTTGCGCACGATGCCCGCGTCGGTGAGCAGCCGTTCGACCTCGGCCGGGCCGAACTCGGCCACGCGCTCGATCGCGAAATCGGCGAAGGCGGCGCGGAAGGCGGGGCGTTTGCGCAGGATCGTGATCCAGGAGAGCCCGGACTGGAATGCCTCCAGCGACATCCGCTCGTAGAGCGCGTCGTCGCCGTGCAGGGTGCGGCCCCATTCGGTGTCGTGGTAGTCGAGGTAGAGCTGAGAGCCGAGCGGCCAGGGGCAGCGGATGCGGCCGTCGTCGGCCGGGGAGGTCACGGATTCGCCGAATCGCCGGGGCGGGAGATGCGGCGCGGGCGGGGTTGTTCCGGGACGGGGGCCGAAATGTCGCCGGTGGACGGCACGGCGAATTCTCCGGTGCGGAATATCCCGTTCCGGGCGGGAGGCGGGAATTCTCCCGAGCCGGGGTGCGAGACAGCGGGGACCGCGGGTTGCGGGGCCCGCTGCTCCGAGGACGCACCGTCGCGCCCGGCGTGCGCCAGCGCGAGTTCGTGCTGGAGTTCGTCGATCCGCTCGGCGAGCCGGGCCAGCGCCCAGTCCACCTCGACGGCCTTGTACCCGCGGACCACCTGCTGGAAGCGGAGCGAGCGCACGTCGGCGCCCGCGATGCCTGCGGCGGGCAGCACGGTCGCGGTCGTCCTCTCGGGCAGCGGCCCGAGCTCCTCGGCCCGGCCGAAGACGGCGCCCGCCAGCAGGAAGAGCACCGCGGCCACCAACCCGACGATCAGCACGTACAGCAGCAGCGTGAGCATGCCCCGAGCTTATTGGTGCGGCCGGGCTACAGGTGCCGGGTGGTGTCGATGCCGAGCGACATGCCAGCCAGCCCGCGCCTGCGCACGGCCAGCTTGTCGGCGACCTCGAGCAGCGCCTTGGCCGCCGGGCTGTCCGGGTCGCGCAGCACGATCGGGGTGCCGTCGTCGCCGGATTCGCGCACCGCCTGCTCGATCGGGATCTGCCCGAGCAGCGGCACCGTCGCGCCGACCGCGCGGGTGAGCCGGTCGGCCACCGCCTGGCCGCCGCCGGAGCCGTAGAGCTCCATCCGGTCGCCGTTCGGCAGGTCCAGCCAGGACATGTTCTCCACCACGCCGGCGATCCGCTGCCTGGTCTGCAGCGCGATGGCGCCCGCGCGCTCGGCCACCTCGGCGGCGGCCGGCTGCGGCGTGGTGACGACGAGGATCTCCGCGCCCGGGATGAGCTGGGCGATGGAGATGGCGACGTCGCCGGTGCCGGGCGGCAGGTCGAGCAGCAGCACGTCCAGATCGCCCCAGAAGACGTCGGCGAGGAACTGCTGCAGCGCCCGGTGCAGCATCGGGCCGCGCCAGACCACCGGGGTGTTGCCCTGGGTGAACTGCGCGATCGAGATCATCTTCACGTCGTGCGCGACCGGCGGCATGATCATCCGCTCGACCTGGGTGGGGCGGGCGTCGGTGCCGAGCATGCGCGGGATGGAGTGGCCGTAGATGTCGGCGTCGAGCACGCCGACGGAGAGCCCGCGCGCCGCCATGGCGGCGGCCAGGTTCACCGTGACGCTGGATTTGCCGACGCCGCCCTTGCCGGAGGCGACCGCGTAGACGCGGGTGAGCGACCCGGGCTGGGCGAACGGGATGACCGGCTCGGCGGAGTCGCCGCGCAGCGACTTGCGCAGCTCGGTGCGCTGCTCGTCGTTCATCACGTCGAGTTCGACGGTTACCGCGCCGACGCCGGGCACGTCGGAGACCGCGCGGCTGACCCGCTGGCTGATCTCGGTCCGCATCGGGCATCCGGCGGTGGTCAGGTAGACCTCGACGTGCACGTCACCGGAGTCGGCGACGCCGATGCTCTTCACCATGCCCAGTTCGGTGATCGGTTTGCGGATCTCCGGGTCGTCCACCTTGGCGAGGGCGCCCCGCACGTCCGCTTCCGTTACCACTGACATGAGAACCGAGTCTAGTGGCGTCAGATGCGGGGCAGGTCCGCGGGCTTCGGCGCGACGTTGCTGCTGTACGAGTTCGCCCAGGCCATGACGTTGGCGACGTAGGCCATCGAGTTGTTGTAGCGCAGGATCGCCTTGGTCTGCTGCGAGAGGTCGCGCATGTCGAGGCCGCCGTGGCAGAGGTACTTGCCCGCGGTGAGCGTGGCGTCGAAGAGGTTCTGCGGGTCGGCGATGCCGTCGCCGTTGCCGTCGGCGGCGAACTTGGTCCAGGTCGCAGGCAGGAACTGCATGGGGCCGATGGCGCGGTCGTAGCCGCCGAGGTTGTCGAGCGAGCCGCCGTCGCTGTCGCGGATGACGTTGTTGCCGTAGAGCGAGCCGTCCAGCACCGGGCCGTAGACCGGCTTGAGCGGGTTGCCGTCCCGGTCGGCCTTGCCGCCGTAGACGTGCGTCGACTCGACCCGGCCGATCCCGGCCAGGGTGGACCAGCCCATGTGGCAGTCGGGGTTCTCGACGGCGAGCCGGTCCTCGGCGTTCTGGTACGCGGCGATCGCGATGCCGGGGATGCCGAGCGAGCCCGATGGCAGGTCGGCCATGGCCCGGTCGCCCGCCAGCGCCACCGTCTTGACCACGGGGGGCGCGGACGGCTTCGCCATGGCGTGCTCGGCGGTGGCCACCGCGGCGACCGGCTGGGCGCCGACGACCTCGGCGGCGTCCGGGTTCGTCGTCTCCGGCTCCAGCACGTCGCCCTGCTCGTTGGTGAGCAGGTCACGCGGGTTCGGCAGGTGCTGCGCGACGGCCGCCGGGCTGATGTTCGTCGTCGCGGTCACGGCCGCGAGGCCGGCCGGTACCAGGCCGGTCAGCGCGAGAACCGAGCTGCGCTTGAAGGACGCGGAATGCTGCTTACGGTGACGCCCCACGGTGCGGTGACCCTCCATGCTCGACGCTCGGACGATCAGAGGCTACCGCAGCCGAGATGTTTTTGTTACCCCTTCGTGATGCGCATTGTGTTTAACCGGGCTGACCTGGCGGTTTATTCGTGATCCGATTGTGATCGGCGGTTTCTGCCGATCACGGAACGGGCGGGGCCGGGGGTGCGGGCAGCGGGATGGTGATCCCGAAGGGGAGCACCAGTCCGGGCGGCGGGGCCGCCGGGTCCTGGGCCGGGGCGACCGGCTGCCCGTCCGGGCCGAATTCCAGCGGTTTGCCGTCCGGGCCGAGCGGGCGATCCGGCTGGCCCTGCGGCAGTGCCTGCCCCTGCGGAGCCTGCGGACCCGGCTGCGGCAGATTCTCGCCACGCGGGGCCTGCGGGCCGGGCTGCGGCAGGTTCTCGCCCTGCGGCGGCTGCGGGCCGGTCTGCGGCAGCGTGCGGCCCTGCGGCTGCGCGGGCGGGCAGAAGATGCCGCAGGGGATCGGCGGCAGCCCGGGAATGGTGATCATCGGCTCGGGGACCGGGGTGCTCGTCGTAGCGGGCGCCGGGTCCTCCAGCGGCAGGCCGTCCGGCCCGGTGGTGCCGGGAACGGCGGCCGGGACGGTGGTGCCCGGCGCGGAGGCGGCGAGCACGCCGGGCGTATTGCCCCAGCCCCCCGACCCCGGAGCGATCGCCTCCGGCGAGACCCGCCCCGCCGACGGCGACCCACCCGTCCGATACGCCGCCGACCAACTCAACACATCCGCCGCGTACGACATCGAATTGTTGTACCGCAACACCGCACGCAACTCCTGCGCCCGATCCCGCAGATCCAACCCCCCACTGCACAGATACTTCCCCGCCGCCAACGCCGCATCGAACACATTGTGCGGATCCGACGCACCGTCACCATTACCGTCCGCCGCGTAATGCGCCCACGTCGACGGCAGGAACTGCATCGGCCCCACCGCCCGCACGAACCCACCACCCGACGCCGCGATCACCTCGTTACCCGGCAACGAACCATCCAACGCCGGACCGAAAATCGGCGTCACCGTCGTCCCCGCCGCATCCGTGCGGCCCCCACCCGCATGCCCCGACTCGATCCGCCCGATCCCCGCCAGCAGACTCCACGACACCCCACACCCCGGCTGCGCCGACGCCAACGCCAACTCCGCATTCCGATACGCCGCCAACACCACCTCCGGAATACCGAGCAACCCCGACCCCGACGGCAACGCGATACTCCGCAGCACCGGCCCGGCACCCACCGGAACAGCACCATCCGCCGGCGGGACAACCGCCCGCAATTCGCGCGCTATCCCGCTGTTGTCGAGCGGAAGCAGCCCGACAACCCGGGACTGCGGTGTCTGGGACGGATCGACTCCGATGTCTGTGCCATTCCCGGTGGACCCCACCAGCAGCGCTTCGCCCGCGTCGCCGACATCGCGGGCCGAGACCATCGACCCGGAGCCGACGGACGCCAAACCCGCTGCTACCAGTAGTGACACCGTGATCGGGGCAGATTTGCGCACGTGACCACTCACCAATCTATCGTCTTGGGAGCAACTGTCCGGGACATCCCCTTCCCTGCAGCTGCTCTGGACAACGGTATCCAGGTTACCCACCGGTCAGAACGTTGTCGGTCGATTCCCGAGATCGTTTTCCGTACGCTCCTCCGGTCCGGCCGGCGGCGCCGCTGTCCGCACGGCACTCTTCTTGCGATTCGCCTTGACCGGCTTCCCGGATCGTCCCGGGTCGCCGGGCCCGCCCGCGGCGGCCTCGATGCGGTCGAGCACCTCGCGCATCTCGTCCAGCTCGCGGCGCAGGTAATCCCTGGTGGCGACCTCGCCGACGGCGATGCGGAGCGCGGCCAGCTCCCTGGCCAGGAACTCGGTGTCGGCCTTGGTCTGGGCCGAGCGCAGCCGGTCCTCCTCCAGCGAGACCCGGTCGCGGTTGTCCTGCCGGTTCTGCGCCAGCAGGATCAGCGGCGCGGCGTACGCGGCCTGGGTGGAGAAGGCCAGGTTGAGCAGGATGAACGGGTACGGGTCCCAGCGCAGCGCGATGACGAAGACGTTGAGCAGGATCCAGACGATGACGACGCAGGTCTGGATCGCCAGGTAGCGGCCGGTGCCGAGGAAGCGCGCCACCCGCTCGCTGCCCCTGGCCAGCGCGTCGGAGTCCCAGTCGATGCGGAAGCGGCCGCCCGCGGCGGGGGTCTCCAGCCGTTGCCGCGCCGGGTTCACCGGGCGGCTGCCTCCGGTGTTCGGGACGGTGCGGACCAGGCTGTCATCGGTCACCGGTCGTGACCCCTTCCGGTAGTTCTTCCTGGTCGCGCCAGTCCTCGGGGAGCAGGTGGTCGAGCACGTCGTCCACGCTCACCGCGCCGAGCAGGTGGTTCTCGGCGTCCACGACGGCGCCGCAGACCAGGTTGTAGGTGGCGAAGTACCGGGTGACCGCGGAGAGCGACATGTCCGGCAGCAGGGGTGAGAGCGCGGAATCGAGCATGCCGCCGATCAGGTGGGCGGGTGGCTCGCGCAGCAGCGCCTGCAGGTGCACGCAGCCGAGGTAGCGGCCGGTGGGGGTGGATGTCGGCGGGCGCACCACGAAGACCATCGAGGCGAGCGCGGGGGTGAGGTCCGGGTTGCGCACCCGGGCCAGCGCCTCGGCGACGGTGGTCGCCGGGGTGAGGATCACCGGCTTCGGCGTCATGAGCCCGCCCGCGGTGTCCGGGGAGTGCTGCAGCAGCCTGCGCACCGGCTCCGACTCCTGCGGGTCCATCAGCGCGAGCAGCGACTCCCGCTCGCCGGTCGGCAGCTCGCCGAGCAGGTCGGCGGCGTCGTCGGGGTCCATCGCCTCCAGCACGTCCGCGGCCCGGCCGACCTCCAGCTTGCCGAGCAGCCGCACCTGGTCGTCGTCGGAGAGCTCCTGGACGACGTCGGCGAGGCGCTCGTCGTCCAGCGCCTCGGCCACCTCGACCCGGCGCTTCTCCGGCAGCTCGCGCAGCATCTGCGCGACGTCGGCCGCGCGCAGCCCCTCGAACTGCGCCAGCAGCTGGGTGACGTCCTGCCCCGGCCTGCCGATCTCGTACGGGGTGAGCCCGGTGACCCGCACCCAGTCGACCACGTGCACGGTGCGCCGCCTGCCGAGCCTGCGGTGCCCGCGCACCGCGACCCGGGTGACCCGCCAGTCCCTGGTCCGGCCGAGCTCGATGCCGAGGTCGACCACGAGCACGTCGATGTCGTCCAGGTCGGGCAGGTCGGAGTCGTGCACCCGGACCGAGGAGTCCACGATCTGCGCCATGGCGAGCAGCTCGCCGGGGCGCTGGGTGAAGCGGCGCAGGCTCACCGTCCCGGTGTTCAGCGTCACCACGCCGGGCTCGATCGCGGTCACCCTGAGCATGGGCACGAAGATCCGCCGCCGGGTCGGCAGCTCCACCACCAACCCGTGCACCCTGGGCTGTTGCCGGTCGTAGCGGACGGCGACCACTACGTCGCGCACCCTGCCGATAGACTCCCCGTCCGGTCCCAGCACCGCCAGACCGGCGAGCCGGGCGACGTACACCCTGGTAGCTGCCATGGCTGCCAGGCTAGAGGTTCCCCGTTCGGGCTCCGCGTCGCGCCACGGCAGCTGAGCGACTACAGGAGGAGGGTTCATGAAGCCGCGCCGTTCCGTGCTCGCCGTACCGGGCAGCAATCCGAAGATGATCGCCAAGGCCAAGGGGCTTCCGGTGGACGAGGTTTTCCTCGACCTGGAGGATGCCGTCGCGCCGGTCGCCAAGGCGGCGGCAAGGGCCACCATCGTCGCCGCGCTGAACGAGGGTGGCTGGGGCGAGCAGCTGCGCGTGGTCCGGGTGAACGACTGGACGACGCCGTGGACCTACGCCGACGTGATCACCGTCGTCGAGGGCGCGGGCTCGCAGCTCGACGCCATCGTGCTGCCCAAGGTCACCGACGGCGGCCAGGTGCGCGCGCTCGACCTGCTGCTCACCCAGCTGGAGCAGGCGCATCAGCTGGAGCCGGGGCGGATCGGCATCGAGCCGCAGATCGAGAACGCCATCGGGCTGCGCAACATCGACGAGATCGCCACCGCCAGCCCGCGGGTGCAGGCCCTGGTCTTCGGCCCGGCCGACTTCATGGCGAGCATCCGCATGCGGACCCTCGTCGTCGGCGAGCAGCCGCAGGGGTACGAGCCGGGCGACGCCTACCACCACATCCTGATGACCATCCTGCTCACCGCCCGCGCGCACGGGCTGCAGGCGATCGACGGCCCCTACCTGCAAATCCGCGACCTCGATGGCTTCCGGCGAGCCGCCGGGCGCAGCGCCGCGCTCGGCTTCGACGGCAAGTGGGTGCTGCACCCGACCCAGGTGGACGCCGCCAACGAGATCTTCAGCCCGCGCCAGGCCGAGTACGACAAGGCCGAGGAGATCCTGGACGCCTACGCCTTCCACACCTCCGTCGACGGCGGCGCGCGCGGCGCCGTCATGCTCGGCGACGAGATGATCGACGAGGCGAGCGCGAAGATGGCGCAGGTGGTCGCGGAGCAGGGCAGGGCCGCGGGGATGACGCGAACCACGCGTTTCACCCCGCCGGAGTCCGCGGCGGAATAGCACAATGGGGACATGACGAATCCCCTGGGGAATTCCGGCCGGGGTGGGCAGGGCCTGCCCACCCCGCCGTCGGGTTGGCCGGTCGGCTCCTACCCGACCTACGCCGAGGCGCAGCGGGCCGTGGACTACCTGGCCGACAACCAGTTCCCGGTACAGAACGTGACCATCGTCGGCGTCGACCTCATGCAGGTCGAGCGGGTGCTCTACCGGCTGAACTGGGGCAAGGTGATCGGCGGCGGCGTGGTCTCCGGCGCCTGGCTCGGGCTCTTCCTCGGCCTGCTGCTCAGCCTGTTCACCACCGGAGGCGCGATCGGCCCGCTGCTGGTCGGGCTGCTCGGTGGCATCGTGTTCGGGGTGATCTCCACCTCGATTCCGTACGCCGCCACCCGCGGCCAGCGCGACTTCGCCTCCACCATGCAGCTGGTGGCCGGGCGCTACGACGTCCTCTGCGATCCCAAGGCGGCCGAGCAGGCCAGGGACATGCTGGCGCGGCTGGCGATCTGAGCATGGATGTGATCGAACGGGTCCGCTCCGGCGTGCTCGGGCACTTCGGCACGGACCGGACCGGGGTCGACTCGGCCTCGGTGACCTTCCTCGGCCTGGAGCCCATCGAGATCCTGCGGCTGGTCTCCGGGGACTATGTGCACTACCTCACACTCGGCGGCTCCCGGCACCCGATGGGCGACCCGGGCGACCTGCTCGCCGACCCGGTCAAGGGCCCGCGCGCCGAGCTCACGCTCACCCTGCACGCCGGGCTCGGCGCCGCCGCCGGGCTGGCCCGCACGCTCGGCGTGCTCGCCGCCTCGCCCGCGGTGGAGGGCGTCGTGCTGCAGGCCGACGCGCTGCTCGACCTGAGCGAGCCGATCTGGCGGGACGCCCCCTTCACCGCGGTGCTGCTCGGCGCGAGCGACATCCCCGAGGTCGAGCTGCCCGAGCCCGCCGAGCCGGTGCGCTACCTGACGGTGACCCCGGTGACCGCCACCGAGGCGGCCTGGGTGCGGCTGCGCGGCGCCGACGCGCTGCGCGAGGCGTGGTCCGAGGCCGGGATCGACGTGCGCGACCCGAACCGCGGGGTGGCCCAGCTCTAGAGCCAGTTGTTCCGGTGGAAGTTGACGTAGAGCAGGGTGCAGACCGCCGCGATCAGGGTGAGCACCGCCGGATAGCCCCAGGTCTGGTGCAGCTCCCACATGTGGTCGAAGTTCATGCCGTAGATGCCGGCGATCATCGTCGGCACCGCGGCGATCGCGACCCAGGCCGAGATCTTGCGCATGTCGGTGTTCTGCTGCACGCCGACCTTCGCCAGCGCGGCGCTGATCAGCGCGCTGAGCGCGTCGTCGAAGTCGTTGATCCGCTCGGCGACCGAGGTGTGGTTGTCGGCGACGTCGCGCAGGTAGCGCCGCACCTCCTTCGGCACCGGGAGGTCGGTGTTGCGGCTGAGCAGCTGCAGCGGCGCGGCCAGCGGGTTCACCGCCCGGCGCAGCTCCACCACCTCGCGCTTGAGCTGGTAGATCGACTCGATGCCGACCCGGCTGCGCGGGGTGAAGACCTCCTCCTCCATCTCGTCGATGTCCTCCTCGATGGACTGCGCCACCGCGATGTAGGCGTCCACGATCTTGTCCGCGATGGCGTGCAGCACCGCGCCGGGGCCGAGCGCCAGCTGCGCCGGGTTCTGCTCCAGGGTGTGTCGCAGCTCGATCAGCCCGGAGTGCTCGCCCCTGCGCACCGCGAGCACGAACTCCTTGGCGGTGAAGACCACGATCTGCCCGGTCTCCACGATCTCGCTGACGCTGTGCAGGTCGTGCTCGACGTACTTGACCGTGCGCAGCACCAGCAGCAGGGTGTCGTCGTACCGCTCCAGCTTGGGGCGCTGGTGCTGCTCGGTGGCGATCTCGACGGCCAGCTGGTGCAGCCCGTACACGGCGGCGACGTCGCGCATCTGGGTTTCGTCCGGGTCGTGCAGCCCGATCCAGACGAACCCGGTGCCCCGGCTGCGCACCTCGGCCAGCGCGGACTCGTGGGTGAAGCGGCCCGGCAGCCGCTCGCCGTCCACGTAGACCGCGCAGTCGACGATGGCGCGCGCGGTCGGGACCGGCACCCGGTGGACGGCGGTGGCCGCCGACGACCCGGTGCCGCGGCCGCGGAACGGCAGCGGCGGAATGGTAGGCACCGGACGATGCTACGGCCGGCGCTGGAAGACTGGGCGCCGTGCGCATCGATCTCCACACCCACTCCACGGCCTCCGACGGCACCGACTCCCCGGCGGAACTGGTGCGCAATGCCGCTGCCGCCGGAGTGGACGTCGTCGCCATCACCGACCACGACACCACCGCGGGCTGGGCCGAGGCGGTGGACGCGCGGCCACCCGGATTGACCCTCGTCCGCGGCATGGAGATGTCGTGCGTCGGGCTCGGTGAGGACGGCTACCCGGTCGCCACGCACTTGCTGGCCTACCTCTTCGACCCCGCCGACCCCGCCTTCGCCGCCGAGCGCGAGCGGTTGCGCGGCGAGCGGGTCGAGCGGCTGCGCGCCATGGCCGAGCGGATGGCGGCCGATGGGCTCCCGGTCGATCCCGAGGCGGTGCTGGCCGCGGCGGGTCCGGCGGCGGGGCGGCCGCACCTGGCCCGCGCGCTGGTCGAGGCGGGAGTGGTGCCGACGGTGGACGCCGCCTTCCGGCACCTGCTCGCGCCCGACGGCCCCTACTACGAGGAGAAGGCCGACACCCCGCTGCACCGCGCGGTCGAGATGATCGCGGCCGCGGGCGGGGTCAGCGTGATCGCGCACGCCAGGGCGCGGGCCAGGGGCAGGCTGCTCGCGGTGTCCGACATCCGCGAGCTGGCCGCGCTCGGGCTGGGCGGGCTCGAGGTCGACCACCCCGATCACCCCGCCGCCGACCGCGCGCTGCTGCGCGAGCTCGCCGCCGAGCTCGGGCTGCTGTGCACGGGTTCCTCGGATTATCACGGCGCGAACAAGACCATCGCGCTCGGCGCGTGCAGCACCGAGCCCGCGCAGTTCGAGAAGCTGGTGGCGGCGGCGACCGGCGCCGAGGTGATCGCGCCGTGAGGCTGCTGCGCGGCTTGAGCGGCGCGGTCGCGGCCGGGGTGGTGATCCTGGCGCTGGTGGTGCTCGGCGCCGCGGTGCTGGCCGGGCGGCGCGGGTTTCCCGGGCCCGGCGGGGAGTCGCTGGCCTGGCACCTGGGGCTGGCGGTGGTGGTCGTGGTGGCGCAGGTGTTCGCCGATCGGAAGCGGGGGTTCGCCGTTCTCGGGGCCGCGCTGGTGGTGTTGGCGGCAGCCGGGTGGTTGCTGTGGACGCAGTGGTGGGGATAGGTTTCCGGCGCTCTCCGCGACCTGGGTAACGGTCGGGACACGACACACCTTTCGGTGGTGGTCCCAATGGTTGCGGGTCGGTGAACTGTGCCCGAACATTGGTTTCCGTGGAGGCCTTCGAGACCGATGTGCTCGTCCTGGGCGGGGGACCGGCCGGCCTCTGGTCCGCGATCGCGGCGGCCGGGGCCGGTGCCCGCGTTGTGCTCGCCGACAAGGGCCGCTGCGGTGCCTCCGGCCCGATGGCGGTCGGGAGCACCGCGCTCTGGGCGGTGCTGCCGTCGGGGCGGGCCGACGCGGTGGCGGCCGCGCTGGCGCACGGCGCGGGGCTCGGCGACGCGGGGCTGATCCACGCCGTCCTGGACGAGAGCTACCAGCGGCTCACCCGGCTCGCGCACCGCGGGTTGCGGGCGACACCGGTGCCGACCGTCGTCGCGGGTGAGGACGATCCGGCCGGGCCCGGCGGCCCGCTGCCCGCCCGGGTGCGGGTCAGCGGGGTCATGTACCTGCGGGCGCTGCGCCGCTACGCGCTCGCGCTCGGCGTCGTGATCCGGGACAGCCACCCCGCGCTGCGGCTGCTGACCGATGTCGACGGCGTGGTCTGCGCGGCCACCGGGCTGCGCTCCGGCGGCCGGACCTGGACGGCGAGCGCGCGAGCCGTCGTGCTCGCGACCGGCGGCTGCGCCTTCGGCTCCGGCGCGCCGGGCACCGAGGTGGACACCGGTGACGGGCTGCTCTTCGGGGCCGAGGTGGGCGCCGAGCTCTCCGGCATGGAGTTCGCCGGGGCCTACGCCCTGATCCCGGCCATGGGCGGCGCGCCCTTCGGGCTCGGCGCGGGCTCCCCGCTGCACGGCGCCGCGCTGCACGACCGCGCCGGCGCCCCGCTCGCCGGGGCCGAGCTCTTCGAGGCGCTGGCCCGCGGCCGCGGCGTCTTCGCGGGGACCGCGGCGCTCTCCGCCGCCGCGCGCAGGCAGGTGCTGCGGTACCGGGTGCTCGACCAGCAGGGCCGGGTACCGCTGCGGCCGGTGCTGCACGGGACCGTGCTCGGGTCGGGCGGGCTGGTGACCGCCGGTGACGGCGCGACCACCGTGCCCGGGCTCTTCGCCGCGGGCGATGTCACCTCGCGCGAGGGGGTGGTCGGGGCCGGTGGCGGGCACGGCGGAGCATGGGCCATCGCCTCCGGGGTGTGGGCCGGTTCGGGGGCCGCGGTCTTCGCCGGGGTCGGCGGGCCGGTGCCGGTGCGGGTGCCGCAGGGGTCGGGGGCGGTGCCCGCCGGGCTGCGCGCGGTGTGCCGCTTCGACCCGCGCGCCGTGGTCGGCTCGGTGCGCGAGCACACCGTCCCGCCGCGCCGCAGCTACTGGCGCAGCGCGGGCACGCTGCGCGACACCGTCGCCGAACTCGACGGCCTCTGGCCCGCCGCCCGCTTCGAGCTCGGCGGCAGCGGCGCGAGCGCGTTGCGCTCGCGCCAGGCCGTCGCGCTGCTCGCCGCCGCCCGCTGGAGCGCGCACGCCGCGCTGGCCCGCACCGAGAGCCGGGGGCTGCACCGCCGCACCGATCACCCCGATGCCGAGCCGAGCGGGCGCGCCCGCATCCGGGTCGGCGGGCTGGACGCCGTCTGGCTGCGCCGCGACCCGCTGCCCGTGAGCCTCACAGCGGCGCCGCCGCGCACCGCCTGATCCCTCACCGCAGCGCGGGGGAGAACGGCAAGCCTTTGCTCACCTGCGGGTAATTCCGAGGGCCTACGCTCGGACGATGAGGTTGCGACGGGCGCACCGGATTGGCGCCGAGCGAGGCCGGCTGGCACAATGGGTCGGATTCCGCTCCTGTGCCACCGCCGGGTTCGGAGTTCCGCTGGCTCCGTCGCGCGACGTACCGTCGCACCACGTGGATCAGTATCGATCTCAGGTCCGGATGACCCCGTCCGGCTCCGCGCTCTCGTTCCGCCCGCCCGGTACTCGCCGGTATCCGATGCTGCGTGACGAAAATCACAACCAGTCCGGAAAGGGCCGGTAGCGGCATCGATGAACCTCGTGAGACACCTCATACCGAATACCCGGCGGTAACCGTTTCCCGGTCTAGCCACGCCCCGAGCAGGAGTGAAATCGTGTCACCTGTGACTGACGCACCGAACGCCACCGCGGACCGCAGCGCCGACGACGCGGCCAGCCTTTCTGCGATCACCCACGACGAAATCTTCGCGGGCCACCTCGGCGGCAAGCTCTCCGTCGAGCTCTCGTCCCCGCTGGAGACCCAGCGGGACCTGTCGATCGCCTACACCCCGGGCGTCGCCCAGGTGAGCCGCGCGATCGCGCAGGACGAGGCGCTCGCCAAGCGCTACACCTGGACCGACCGGCTGGTGGTCGTGGTCAGCGACGGCACCGCGGTGCTCGGCCTCGGCGACATCGGCCCGCGCGCCTCGCTGCCCGTCATGGAGGGCAAGGCGGCGCTGTTCAAGAAGTTCGCCGACCTGAACTCCATCCCGATCGTGCTGGACACCAAGGACGTCGACGAGATCGTCGAGACCCTGATCCGGCTGCGCCCCAGCTTCGGCGCGGTGAACCTGGAGGACATCTCCGCCCCGCGCTGCTTCGAGATCGAGCAGCGCGTGATCGAGGCGCTCGACTGCCCCGTCATGCACGACGACCAGCACGGCACCGCCATCGTGGTGCTCGCCGCGCTGAACGGCGCCGCGCGGGTGCAGGGCCGGGACATCGCCGACCTCAAGGTCGTCGTCTCCGGTGCGGGCGCGGCGGGCGTCGCGTGCACCAACATCCTGCTCCTGGCCGGCGTCGCCGACGTCACCGTGCTGGACTCCAAGGGCATCGTGAGCCGGGAGCGCGGCGACCTGAACGCGGTCAAGGCCGAGCTGGCAGGCCGCACCAACCCGCGCGGGCTGAACGGCGGCGCCGCCGAGGCGCTGGCAGGCGCCGACGTCTTCCTCGGGCTCTCCGCCGGGCTGATCGCCGAGGAGCTCATCGCCTCGATGGCGCCGGAGTCGATCGTCTTCGCCATGTCCAACCCGGACCCGGAGATCCACCCCGAGGTGGCGCGCAAGTACGCCGCCATCGTCGCCACCGGCCGCAGCGACTTCCCGAACCAGATCAACAACGTCCTCGCCTTCCCCGGCGTCTTCAAGGGCGCGCTCGACGCGGGCGCCCGCCGGATCACCGAGGGCATGAAGCTCGCCGCCGCCAACGCCATCCTCGGCGTCGTCGCCGACGAGCTGGGCCCGGACAAGATCGTGCCCAGCCCGCTCGACCCGCGGGTCGCCCCCGCCGTCGCCGAAGCGGTCGCCGCCGCCGCCCGCGCCGAGGGCGTCGCCTGATCTTTTCCTACGGAACTCCCGCCGAGGCGCTCTGTCGCGGCGGGAGTTCCTGCGTTTTCAGCGATTCGCCCACAGCCCGAGGAGTGTGCGCGCCTCGGGCACCGTGGAGTGCGGACGCACGGTAGTGACGAGGTCTCCCAGTCGCCGTTGCAGCCGGGCGGACGCGAGATCCGCGATGGTGGCGAAGGTGTCGGTGAGCCGGCCGCAGGCAGCCGCGACATCGCCGCTCTGCATCAGGTTGTGCGCCAGATGCAGCTGCCAGGATGCTCGTTCGCGCGGCCAGGCGGCCGAACTCGCGATAGCGGCTTCGAGGTCGGCTGTGGCGGCGGCGTGGTCGCCGAGGCGCATGTGGGCTTTGCCGGAGACGCCGCTCATCTCGGCCTCCGGCAGATAGACCCAGTCCGGGTCGTAGCCCCGGCTGGAGTCGTAGGCACGGAAGGCGCGCGAGATCGCCTTGGTCATCTCGCCCCGCTCCCCGCGGGCACCGTTCGCCTCAGCCTCCCTGAGTGCCATCAGAGCCCGGAGCTTCGGGCCGCCGTGGCTCTGCGCAGCACGGGTGGCGGCCTGGGCATACTGCACGGCCAGCCGATCCCCGGTGGTTCGGGAGCCGTGCCGATTGACCATCAGGTGGCTGGCATTGCCCAGCGCGTGTGCCGCGGCGATGCCGGCGTCCGCGGCTGTCGCCGTCTGAGCGGCCTCGGTGTAGTAGCGGGCGGCCTCATCGGGATGACCTGAGTCGTAGTGCACCCACCCGGCGGCGGTCATCAGCTCGGCGGTCGCACCGGTCAGCTCCCGGCCGACGGCAGCGCTGTAGCTGCCGATGCTGAGCAGTTGCCGGGCGTAGCGCACCTGGCCCGCCGCCAGACCACGCAGACGATCCCCGCCCAGCACGAGGTCCAGGCCGTGGATTTGCTCGACACTCTCGGCGAGCGCTGCGACGTCGGACGCGCCGACGCGCAGCGTGCCCGGAGTCTCGGAAGCCGCAGGCGTGGCGCCGACGGCCGCCGCACCAGCGCCGATGGCTCCGGCTCTGAAGAATTCGCGTCGCTTCACGTCCGCCTCCTCTTCGCCATCCACCACCAGTATGGCAAGCGGAATGTGTAGTGCACGGGCTACGCGACGAAGAACGCGGACATCGTTGACGGCGGAGCCGTCGTGCTCCATCTGCGAGATCGCGGGCTGGGTGTAGCCGAGGATCGCACCGAGTTCGGCCTGGGTCATACCGATCGACCGGCGTACCCGGCGAATGACTTCCCCGGTTGTCATGCGCAATCCGTCCACCCCGTCCCCAAGATCCGCCCGAGCCGGAAAATGTTCTCCGGCATGAGTATTCCGCCCCCGGTATCGACGATATACGGGGTTCGCATAACGCAGAACAACTACCGATTCCGGCCCGGTTCCGGACGTCCGAGCGGAATACCGTCATATCCGCACCCGGTACCGGGCAGCCGCCGAAATGGCTTGAGCCGTCGGCGCATTGGCCCCGCGACGAGGTCGGGATCAGTGGCTACCGCCCTCGGTGCCGGGTGCCTCCGACGAGGATTGCAGAGAGAGCACGCCCGATGAGCGCTTCCGCCATGTCGCCGCTACCGCACGAGCCCGACGTGCGGCTGTCTGTATTCCTCCGTGGCACGCGGTTCGACTTCGCCGCCTGCGTGACGGCGGCGCTGCTCTTCGTTCAAGAGCATCAGCAGCGGCACTACGTCGAAGCGGTCAGCGTAACCGCTTCCGGGGCCGACGAACTGCCGCGCCTGCCCAACGAGCGGCTCTATCTGGAGCCCTGAGCGGTCATCGGCGCCGCTCGTCCCGGTGCACCGGCCCAGACCGCGAGCGCGAGCAGCCCGGCACCAGTTCTCATCGCCCGAGCATGAGATCTACGAGGATCGGCATCGCCGAGGAGGGATCGGGTCCCACTCTCCCGGCCTCCAGGTCGGGGTCCACTCGACGAGCGACCTCACATGCCTGGTGTACGGCGTGGAACGGAAAATGCAGTGCGAGCGCCTTCTTCGTGACCAGCCCCAGCCTCGCGGTGAGTTCGTCGAGCTGCGAGGTGCTCAACGCAGAGTGCTTGACTTCGGCGTGCCACCGCAGCCAAGCCTCGAACTTCAGGTTCGAGACCAGCAGCAGGATCGATTCGCGGGCGGCAAGTCTGCAGGCCGCCGACAGCGCCTCGTGCTGGTCGACATCGACCAGGCAGACGCAGACGTCGTAATCCTTCCCATCGCTTGCTGCTCTGTCACGAATCTCGATGCCCTTCCGGACCACCTTTATCGGGTCCTTGCCGACAGGAACTGATTTCACGACGGCGGTTGCGCCCCTGCTGCGCAGAAAGCTGTTCAAGCCCTCGACGTACTGGGGTTCCGTCCGCGTTCCCTCGGTAACCACGAGAATGCGGCGGGCGGGCTGCCTCGTGGGCCTGCCGGTACGCCCGTTCTGGCGGCGTGCCGCCATCCTCAGCGGATTTCGGAGTCGACGAGTGCGGCAAGCGTGCTCGGTGAGAGCCGGGGGGTTCCGCCATACCGGCCGGTGAGATAGCGCCGCGCCACGTTCGCGTCCGGGTGCTTCGGGAAGTCGGCCAGGCAGGTCAGCTCGGTGACGCCCGCGTAACTCTTGTCCGTGAGCCAGACCTGTTCGGGCTCCAGCTTCACCTCGCTCAGCGGTGAGAGGACGTAGGACTCGTGGCTGGTGAAGATGAGCTGCGCCTGCCGGTTGTTGACGAGGGGGTCCGCGAACGCTCCCAACAAGACTTCGAGGAGGTGGGGATGCAGGCTCGCGTCGATCTCGTCCACGAGGAGCAGCCCGCCCTTGCGTAGTGCCTCGAGCGCGGGCACGGCGATGGCGAGCCAGGCGATCGTCCCGTCGCTTTCGTCGTGGATGGAGAAGGCCGGGGATTCGTCGGCGGTGCCGCGGTGGGTGAAGACGAGATGCCGCACCACCTGGGCGAGCTGGTCGTCATCCAGGTCGGTGGGCTCTTCGTCGTCCTCGCTCACAGCAGCGTCGCTGGGCTCGCCGTCCTTTTCGCGCAGCTCGTGCCGGATTCGGCTGAGCGCTCGGCGTATGTGATCGGGGATCTCGGTCTCCTCGATACCGACCTTCACGACGCCGATGTCGGCGACCTGGAGCAGCGCCTCGAGGTCGGCGAACGTGATGCTTCCCTCGGCCAGCAAATCCGCGATGTTCGACAGGCGCGCCTCGCGATGGGAGTCCTTCACCAGGACGCAGTCGAAGCCGGCGACCAGATCATCGGCCAGGGGAAACAGGGATGAGTCGCGCAGCAGCAAGGCCCGGCTGAGCACGAGTTCACGGCCGGTTACCTCGATCTTGGCGCGCAGGCTCGGGTGGAAGGTCAGCGTGCCGGCTTCCCGGTCGCGATCGAGCAGCGTGCGCCACCGCGAGTTCGGTACGTCGCGCAGCCACTCGCGTTCGATCCCGTCGTGGTCCACTTCGAAGCCGTACAGATGGCGGCGTCCATCGTGGACGAAATCGAGCTCGTAGGTGCTCGATGAAGTGCGCGCCGTCCCGTCGAGCCGGAACGGCGCCCGGTGCATTGATTTCGATGCCTGCCACACCGTGGCGGACAGGCCGATCGCTGTGAACGCGTACCGGAACGCGTCCAGCACAGCGGACTTGCCGGTCGCGTTACCGCCGAAGATCCCCGCGATCGGGTAAATCACCGCACCCCAGTCGCCGTCCCGTGGCTGGAGAGTCCGCAACGAAGGGCGGGCGAGGTCGATGGTGATCTCATCCCGGATGCTCCCGTGATTGCGCACCGTGAAGCTCAGCAGGATCATCTGACGACTCTAACAGTCGGAGCCCATCGATTTCTACGTTTTCCGAGCAAGGAGAGAGGCTGGGCTGGCAGATGCGGCTTGAGGTGTGCAACTTGAACTGGTCGCTTGCTTGACAGCGGGCGCTGCGATCAAACCTTTCGATCAGGCGCGGCGGCGGAACCGCTCGGTCCCCGGCGCCCCGGCCCAGACCGCCAGCGCCAACAGCCCGTCCAGGATCATCGCCAGCAGGGCGACCAGGATGGCGCCGACGAGGACGCGGTCGTAGCGGTGCAACCCGATCCCGTCGAAGATGTAGCGGCCCAGCCCGCCGAGGTTGACGTAGGCGGCGATGGTGGCGGTGGCGACCACCTGCAACGTCGCCCCGCGCAGACCGGTGAGCAGCACCGGGAGGGCGTTCGGTACCTCGACCCGGAAGAGCACCTGCCACTCCGTCATGCCCATGGCGCGAGAGGCGTCGACCACCTCGGGGGAGACGTTGGCGATCCCCGCATAAGCCCCGGCGAGCAGCGGGGGGATGCCGACGGTGATCAGGGCGAGTAGCGGCGGGATCAAACCGAGCCCCATGAGCAGCACCAGGAAGGTGAGCAGGCCGAGGGTGGGCAGCGCGCGCATGGCGTTGGCGAAGCCGACCAGCGCCGCGGCCCCGCGCCGGTAGTGCCCGACCGCGAGCCCGAGCGGCACCGCGATCACCGCGGAGAGCCCGATCGCGAGCGCGCTGTACCAGAGGTGTTGCAGCAGCCGCTGATCGATTCCGGCGGGGCCGCCCCAGTTGTCGGGGTCGGTGAAGTACTGCCAGGCGTCCAGGAAGAGATTCACGATGCCCCCTTGGTGACCCAGGGCGTCGCGAGCCGCCCGAGCAGGTAGACCACCCGGTCGAAGATCAGCGCGAGTACCAGCGTGACGACGATGCCGGCGATGATCTCGTCCGGGTAGTCGCGCTGGTACCCCTGGGTGAAGAGCTTGCCGAGCCCGCCGACGCCGACCAGCGCACCCACCGACACCATGGCGATATTGGTGACCACCACCACCCGCAGCGTGGAGACGAAGACCGGGAGCGCCAGCGGCAGGTCGACGGTGAGCGTGCGGCGCAGCGGGCCGAAGCCGACGGCGTCGGCGGAGTCGAGCACCGCGGCCGGCACCGAGTCCAGCGCGGCGGGGACCGCGATCACGAGCAGCGCGGTGGAGTAGAGGGTGAGCGCGATGATGACGTTCAGCGGGTCGATGGTCGCGATCCCGACGATCGGCGGAATGATCACGAACAGCGCCAGCGACGGCACCGTGTACACCAGCCCGGAGAGGGTGACGGTCACCCGCCGCAGCCAGGGCACCCGGCGCACCAGTGTGCCGACCGGCACCGCGATCACCAGCCCCACCAGCAGCGGGATCAGCGCGAGGTAGAGGTGCTCCCTGGTGTAGCCCCAGATCTCGGTCGCGTTCTCGAGGAGGTAGCGCATGCGCTCACGCTCCCGCGCGCGCGGAATCCTCGGCCGCGCGCTGCTCGGCCAGCAGGGCGAGCACGTCGTCGGCGCTGATCCCGCCGCGCACCGCGCCGGAATCGTCCACCGCGACGCCGACGCCGGATGGCGACGAGATGGCCGCGTCCAGCGCCTGCCGCAGGTCGCCGCCGACCGCGAAGAGCGAGCCGCCCGCCGCCATGCTGTCGGCGAGCGCGCGCCCGGCCTGCAACCCGGCGGCGCCGCCCGCGTCCAGCCAGCCGACCGGCGCCCCGGCCCCGTCGGTGATCAGCACCCACTCGCCGGGGCCGGGCGCCAGCTTCGCCGCCTCGGCCTCGGTGGCGGTGGCGATGTCGCGCAACGGCACCCGCTCGGCGCTGCGGAAGGAGAGCCCGCGGTAGCCGCGGTCGCGCCCGACGAAGCCGGCCACGAAATCGGTGGCGGGCTGGGCGAGCACCGTGCGCGGCGGGTCGTACTGCTGCAACACGCCGCCGCGGCCGAACACCGCGACCTTGTCGCCCAGCGTGATGGCCTCGTCGATGTCGTGCGTGACGAAGACGATGGTCTTCCGCAATTCGGCCTGCAACCGGCGCATCTCGGCCTGCAGCTCGGCCCGGACCACCGGGTCGACGGCGCTGAACGGCTCGTCCATGAGCAGCACCGGCGGGTCGGCGGCGAGCGCGCGCGCCACCCCGACCCGCTGCTGCTGGCCGCCGGAGAGCTGCGCCGGATAGCGCTGCGCGAGCTGCCGATCGAGCCCGACCCGGTCCAGCACCTCGAGCGCCGCCGCGCGCGCCTGCTTGCGCGAGGTGCCCTGCAGCACCGGCACGGTCGCCACATTGTCGACGACGGTGCGGTGCGGCAGCAGCCCGCCGCCCTGGATCACATAGCCGATGCCGCGGCGCAGCTGCACCGGGTCGACGCCGGCGATGTCGGCGCCGCCCACCGTGATGGTGCCCGAGGTGGGGCTGATCATCCGGTTGATCATCCGCATGGAGGTGGTCTTGCCGCAGCCGGACGGCCCGACGAACACGGTGAACGAGCCGGACTCGATCGCCAGGTTCAGCTGGGAGACCGCGTGCGTTCCGTCCGGGTAGGTCTTGCTGACGTCGCTGAATTCGATGTCGGACACGGTCGGATCAGCCGCCCGCCTTCTTGTTCAGCCCCTGCTCGGCGAGCCACGCCGCGGCGGCGGCCTTCGGCTCGGTCTTGGCGTCGCCGGAGACGGCGGTGTTCAGCTCGATCAGCTCCGCGGTGGTGAGCTTCGCCGAGACCGCGTTCAACGCGGCGACCAGCGCGTCCGTCTTCTTGGCCGCGTTCAGCAGCGGCACCACGTTCTGCGCGGGGAAGTTCTGCTTGGGGTCTGCCAGCACCACCAGGTTGTTCTGCGTGATGGCGGGGGAGGTGGTGAAGATATTGGCCGCCGTCACCTGGCCGTCCACCAGCGCGCGGACGGTGGCCGGGCCGCCGCCGTCGGCGATCGGGACGAACTTGTCCGCGGCGATCCGCACGTCGTAGTTCTTCGCGAGGCCGGGCAGCCCGCCGGGGCGCTCGGCGAACTCGGCGGGCGCGCCGAAGGTGATCTCGGCCGAGTACGCGGCCAGGTCGCCGATCGAGCGCAGGTTCCAGCGGTCGGCGGTGGCCTTGGTGACCACGACGGCGTCCGAATCCTGGGCCGGGGCCGGCTGCCCGAGCGCGAGCTGATCGCCGAGCGCGCCTGCCAGTGCGGCCTCCACGTCGGCCGGGGTGGTGGCGGTGGCGTCGGGCTGTAAGTACTGCAGCAGGTTGCCGGTGTACTCGGGCGCCACCGAGATCGAGCAGTCGCGCAGGGCGGGGATGTAGGCCTCGCGGCTGCCGATGCCGAGCTTGGTGTCCACCTCGAAGCCGTTGACCCGCAGCGCCTCCGCGTAGATCTCGGCGACCGTCTCGGACTCCGGGAAGTTCGCGGAGCCGACGGTGATGGCGTCACCCTCGCAGCTGCCGCCGCCGGAGAGCGGATCGGAGTTGCCGCCGCAGGCCGCGAGCGTCGCAGCCACCGCGACGGCGAGCGCGGCGGTGAGCATCCGGTGAGCGGAAGTCGGGAGCGTGCGTGCCACGGGAGTCCTTTGCGTCCGGGTACGGGGCGGCGGCGGTGCCGGGGCTACCCCGGTACATTTGCCGATAGTCCATACTGCCCGCTCGGCGGTGTTCGCGTCGGCTGGAGAGAGTTGGTGTCGCCGAATGGAGTTGCCCGCGTTGGCGCGCAGGACGGCGCTGATCCCGGCGCTGCTCGCGTTCGCCGCCGTCGTTTCCTGTGGTGACGGGGTGGGGGAGTCCGTGGTGACGGTCGGCGCGGGGGACACCGCGGAGTCGGCGGTGCTCGCCGAGATCTATGCGGGTGCGCTCTCCCGCGGCGGGATCCCGGCGGAGGTTTCCCCCGCCCCCGGGGACCGCGGAGCCCGGCTGGCCGCGCTCGACTCCGGCTCGATCGACCTGCTCGCCGACCACACCGGCGCCCTCACCCGCTTCTTCGACGCCACCGCGCTCAGCACGATCGCGTCGCCCGATGGTGGTGCGCCCACGCCCGGAACATCCGCCGACCCGGTGAAAACCGCGGCCGCCGCGCTGGCCCGCTCCCTCCCGCAGGGCATCGTCGTCTCCGACCCCGCCGACGGCACCGACGTGCGCCCCCGGCTCCTGGTCGGCACCGATACCGCGCGCCTCGAATCCCGCACCGACCCCGAGTCCGTCATGGCAATCTGTGCGGCGCGCACCGGCGGTCTCGCCCCCGCTCTCGGCCTCCTCGATCCTGCCCCGCCGGAAACCCTCCCGAGCTGCATCTTCGCCACCACGGAGCGGTTCGCCGATCCCGCCGCCCTGCGAGCCGCGCTGCTGGAGGGCCGAATCGGAGCGGGCATCCTGGCCGGCCCGGTCCCCGCCGACAGCACCGCCGGATCGACCGTCATCGCCGACGCGACCGTTCCGGCGGAGAACGTCGTCCCCGTCTTCCGCGACGGTGTCCTCGACGACCGCGGCCGCGAGCGCCTCAACCAGGTGGCGGGCGAGCTCACCACCGACGAACTGGTCACGCTGGTGCAGCGCGCCGAGGCCGGGGATTCCCCGGCCGACCTGGCCAGGAGCTGGCTGGACGCGCACGCGCTCTGACCCGGAAATAACGGATCGCTTCCTGTCGTTGCCCGGGCGTATATTCCGTCTGGAGTATTCGGCACGGAAGGATCACCCATGGGAGCGCTCGGCACGGTGACGCCTCTGGCCGTCGCGGTCCTCGCGCTCCTCGACGAACGCCCCCGGCACCCCTACGACATGCACCAGACCCTGCTCGAGCGGGGAATGGACCGCCTGGTCAAGGTCCGCCCCGGCTCGCTCTACCACACCGTCGCCCGGCTCACCGGCTGCGAACTGATCCGCGCCGATGGCGTCGACCGCGACGGCCGCCGCCCGGAGCGCACCACCTACCGGATCACCGCCGCCGGCCGCGCGGCACTGCGCGACCGGGTCGCCGACCTGCTGCGCACCCCCGCCGCCGAATACCCCGAATTCCCCCTCGCGCTGGCCGAGGCCCACAACCTGCCGAAGGAGCAGGTGCGGGAACTGCTGGCACAGCGCCGCGCGCAGCTCGGCGCCGATCTCGACGAAATTCGCGCACTCGGCGTCTGGGCGGGCGACCATGCCCTCCCGCGCCGCTACTGGATGGTGCTCACCTACCTGCGCACCATGCGGGAGGCCGAGATCGGCTGGGTGGACGCCCTGCTCGGCGATCTCGACGACGGAACCCTGGCCTGGGATCGCTTCGATCCCGGCACCGGCCGCCGGATCGCGGTCCCCATCGACGCCTGGGCCACCGCGGCCCGCGCGGACCCACCACCGCTCCCGGCCGAGCCGGGGGCGACGCCCCGAACGAGGAGCTCCTGATGTCCGAAACCCGCAATCCGTGGCATGCGCTGCTTGCCATGGTGGTGGGCTTCTTCATGATCCTGCTGGACATGACGATCGTCGCGGTCGCCAACCCGGCCATCATGGAGGAGCTGAACGCCGAGATCTCCTCGGTGATCTGGGTGACCAGCGCCTACCTGCTCACCTACGCGGTGCCGCTGCTCATCACCGGCCGCCTCGGCGACCGCTTCGGCCCCAAGAACCTGTACCTGGTCGGCCTCACCGTCTTCACCGCCGCCTCGCTCTGGTGCGGCCTCTCCGGCACCATCGGCATGCTGATCGCCGCGCGCGCCGCGCAGGGCATCGGCGCCGCGCTGATGACGCCGCAGACCATGGCCGTGATCACCCGCACCTTCGCGCCGGACAAGCGCGGCGCGGCCATGGGGCTGTGGGGCGGCGTGGCCGGGCTGGCCACCCTGGTCGGCCCGATCCTGGGCGGCGTGCTGGTGGACAGCCTCGGCTGGGAGTGGATCTTCTTCGTCAACGTGCCGGTCGGCATCATCGCCTTCGCGCTGGCCGTCTGGCTGGTGCCGTCGCTGCCGACCAACCGGCACCGGTTCGACATCCCCGGCGTCGTGCTCAGCGCCGTCGGCATGTTCCTGCTGGTCTTCGGGATCCAGGAGGGCAACACCCGCGACTGGGACTGGCTGATCTGGATCATGATCGGCGGCGGGCTCGTCGTCCTCGCCTACTTCCTCTGGAACCAGTCGCGCAACACCGGCGAGCCGCTGGTGCCGCTCGGCCTGTTCAAGGACCGCAACTTCGCCTTCTCCAACCTGGCGATCGCGGCCATGGGCGCGGCGGTGACCGCGTTCATGGTGCCCGCCTACTTCTATCTGCAGGCGGTGCGCGAGCTCTCACCGACCCGGTCGGCGCTGATCTTCGCGCCGATGGCGATCGCGACCGGCATCCTGGCCCCGGTGATCGGGCGGTTCTCCGACCGGCTGCATCCGCGGCTGGTACCGACCGTCGGCTTCACGCTCTTCGCGGTGGCGCTGTTCTGGATCGCCGCGATCATGACGCCGGACAGCCCGCTGATCCTGTTCATGGTTGCCGGCGTGCTCGCCGGGTTCTCGAATGCCTGCATCTGGGCGCCGCTCGCCTCGACCGCGACGCACAACCTGCCGGTGCGGCAGGCAGGCGCGGGTGCCGGGATCTACAACACCACCCGCCAGGTCGGCTCGGTGCTCGGCAGCGCCGCTATTTCCGCGCTGATCAGCGCGCGGATCGCGGCGGCCGGGCTCGGTGGCGGGCCCGCCGCCGAGGGCATGGGCGGGCCGGTCCCGGAGTTCGTCCGGGACAAGTTCAGTACCGCGCTCGCCGAGTCCATCCTGCTCCCCGCCGCGTTGCTGCTCATCGGCGTCGTCGCCTCCGCCCTCTTCGTCCGGCACGATCGCAGTGCGAACGGTGCGGGCGCCGCGCCCAAGGAAGCGGAACCAGCCGGCTCCACCGCCTAGAACTCCAGCTCACACCGCCGCGCCCGGCTCTCGCCGCGCGCGGCGGTGCTGTCTCGCGGAACCGCCGGCCGGGTCGTGCGTCGGCGCCGGCCGCCGGGGTGCGGGGCGGAGCCCCGCGAACAAGAACTTTCTGCTCACCCGACCCGGACGAAAACCGCCGGATACCCACTGGCCCCGTCGGGAACGGCCGCCGCCACCTCAGCGGTCTGCACGGCTCCGGCCCCATCGGTAGCCCGAGCCCGCAGCGTGTGCGGACCAGGAGTGGCGTCCCACTCGTAAACCCACTGCCGCCAGGTATCGACGGATACATCGGCAGCGAGCCGAGCCTGCCCCCACGGCCCGTCATCGACCTGAACCTCGACCGCGGCGATCCCGCGATGCTGCGCCCACGCCACCCCGGCGACCGAAATCCGCCCCGGCTTCAACCGAGCACTCGCCGCGGGCGTATCGATCCTGGTCCCGGTCTTGATCGGCCCCTCGGCCGCCCAGCCTAGCTTGGTCCAGTAGGCGGTGGCCCGATCGAACCGCGTCACCTCCAGTTCGGTGACCCACTTGGTGGCCGAGACGTACCCGTACAGCCCGGGCACCACCAGCCGCGCCGGATACCCGTGCGCCACCGGAAGCGGCTCCCCGTTCATGCCGATGGCGAGCAGCGCGTCCCGCCCGTCGGTGAGCGCGCCGAGCGGGCTCCCCGCGGTCCAGCCGTCGACGCTGCGGGAGAGCACCATATCGGCGCCCGCCAGCGGCCGAGCCTCGGCGAGCAGCGCGTCCAGCCGGTAGCCGAGCCAGCGCGCATTGCCGATCAGGTCGCCGCCGACCGGGTTGGAGACGCAAGCCAGCGTGGTCAGCCGCTCGACCGCGGGGCGGCTCGCGAGATCACCCCAGCGCAGGATGATCTCGCGCTCGACCATGCCGTGGATGCGCAGTGACCAGTCCTCGATCGATACCTGCGGGACGGTGATCGCGGTGTCGATGCGGTAGAACTCGGCATTCGGGGTGAGGTACGGGGTGATCCCCGGGGTGCGCAGGTCGGCGCCGAACGGCGTCTCCGGCAGGGGTTCCCGCGCCGGTGGCAGTGCGATTCCGGCGCGCTCGCCGGAGACGTCGGTCCGCAGCGCCGCCAGCGCGCGCCCCGCCAGCCCCGCCGCGATCCCCGCGCTCGTCGCCAGCGCGAGCCCGCGCAACACCCGCCGCCGCTCCGCCCCGCCTGCCTCGCGTCCCGCACTTGTCGCCGCGCTGCCCACGCTCGGTGACTCACCGCCCGCGCTCGCTGCGTCGTCGCCTGCGCGGCCCGCAACATCGCCCATTCGTTCGCGCGGTCGAGTGTCAGCCGCCGCTCGGTTCACCCCGGCATCAGCTACCTGCTCGCTCATCCCGGTACCGCGGCGAGTGGCGCTTCCGGCCCGCGAACCATCGACTGCCCGCAGCAGTACCCACATCCCCGCCGCGACGCCGACCACGGTCGGCACCGCCGCGAAGACCCCCGCCTCGGCGACGGCGAGCGCGACCACCCCGACCCCGAACACCGCGAAAACCGCGGCCCCGGCCCGCCCGAGCACCCCGGCGACCGCCGAAACGAGCACCGCCACCACGAGCACGGCGACGACGAGCACTATCTTGTCGGCGGTCCCGAACGTCTCGATGGCCCACTCGCGCGGCCCGCGCGGCGCGTGGTCGACCACGGCGTCCCCGAGCAGCCGCAGCGGCGAAGCGGCCGGCTCCAGCACGCCGGCGAGCAGCTCGGCGGTTCCCAGTGTCACGATGCCGGCGGCGACACCGGCGGCGGCCCGCACAATCATGTCCCGACTGTACGCAGCGAACGGAGAGCGCCGCCGCCGGAAAGTTCCGGCGACGGCGCTGTTCACAGAATCGTCAGGAGTAGATCTTCTCCACCTCGGTGGCGAACTCCTTCATGACCACGGCCCGCTTGAGCGACATCTTCGGCGTGAGCTGCCCGCCCTCCTGGGTCCAGTCCACGTCGAGCACCTTGATCTTCTTGATCTGCTCGGCCTTGGAGACCTTCTTGTTCGTCTCCGCGATCGCCGCGTCGATCTCGGCGACCAGGTCCGGGTTCTCGGCGAGCTCGGTCACCGACGTGTCGGCGGGCAGCCCGTTTCGCTCGGCCCACCCGGGCAGCGCCTCCGGGTCGAGCGTGACCAGCGCGGCGATGAACGGCTTGCCGTCGCCGACCACCATGACCTGGCTGATCAGCGGGTGCGCGCGCAGCGCGTCCTCCAGCACGGCGGGGGAGACGTTCTTGCCACCGGCGGTGACGATGATCTCCTTCTTCCGGCCGGTGATGGTGACGAAGCCGTCGCCGTCGATGGCGCCGAGGTCGCCGGTCTTGAACCAGCCGTCGGCGAAGGCATCTTCGGTGGCCTCGGAGTTGCCCCAGTACCCGCCGAAGATGACCGAGCCCTTGAGCAGCAGCTCGCCGTCCTCGGCGATCTTGGCCGCGTGGCCCTCGATCGGCCGCCCGACCGAGCCGACCCGAATGTGCTCGGGGGTGTTCACGGTGACCGCGGCGGTCGACTCGGTGAGGCCGTAGCCCTCGTAGATGGTGACGCCGACGCCGCGGAAGAAGTGCCCGAGCCGCGCGCCGAGCGGCCCGCCGCCGGAGACCGCCGCCTCGCAGCGCCCGCCGAGCGCTGCCCGCAGCTTGCTGTAGACCAGCTTGTCGAAGACCGCGTGCTTGGCCTTGAGCACCAGGCCGGCGCCGCCCTTCTCCTGCGCC
Source organism: Nocardia asteroides (assembly GCF_021183625.1). Taxonomy (NCBI): domain Bacteria; kingdom Bacillati; phylum Actinomycetota; class Actinomycetes; order Mycobacteriales; family Nocardiaceae; genus Nocardia; species Nocardia asteroides. Next base: position 2,739,144 of record NZ_CP089214.1, on the reverse strand, counting down.
TCGGACCACTCGATGGCGGTCGCCGCGGCGGCGTCGAAGATCTTGCCCTTGCCGCCGTCGTGCGCCTTCTGCTTCGCGCTGTTGAAGACCTTCTCGAATACCCGCGGCACCGAGAGGATGAAGTGCGGCTGGTACGCGCCGAACTGGTCGACGAGGGTGGTCCAGTCCGCGCTGTGCGCGACGACGACCTTCGCGTCGAAGGCGGCGAGCGCGACCGCGCGGGCGAAGACGTGCGCCAGCGGCAGGAACATGAGGGTCTTCTTGCCCTCGGTCACGTACTTGCCGAGCGCGATCCGGTCGGACTGCGACTCGGCGTAGAGATTGGCGTGCGTGAGCATGACGCCCTTGGGCCGCCCGGTGGTGCCCGAGGTGTAGATCAGGGTGGCCGGCGAGGCCGCGTTCACCTGCTTGCGCCGCTCGTGCACCGCGTCGTCGGCGAGCTCGGCGCCGCGGTCGGTCAGCGTCTCGATCGCGCCGCCGTCGATCTCCAGCGTCTCGCGCAGGTCGGGCAGCGCGCCGTCGGCGATCTCGGCGATCACCGCGCGGTGCTTGGCGTTCTCGATCACCAGCAGCTTGGTGGCCGAGTCCTGCAGGATCCAGGTGGCCTGCTCGGCGGCCGAGCTGTCGTAGATCGCGACGGTGCAGCCGCCGGCGGCCCAGATGGCGAAGTCCAGCACGGCCCACTCGTAGCGGGTCGCGGCCATGATCCCGACCCGGTCGCCGAGCTCGATGCCGGAGGCGATCAACCCCTTCGCCACGCCGGTGACCGCCTTCGCGAACTCCGCCGCCGTCACGTCACGCCAGGTGTTGGTGCCGTTCGGGACGTTGAAGACCACCACGTCGGGCGTCCGCTCGGCGTGCCGGAAAACGTTGTCGGAATTGTTCGCGTCTTCCGGAATTCGGTAGGAAGCCGGGACTTCGAACTCTCGCATCAGTGCCCTTCCACGTGGGTTTACTCGCCAGTAATCTACGACACCCCGGGCGGGCACGTGACCTCGGCCACCGCTTCGGCGCCGAGCGAGCAGCAAGCCACCCGGTCTGCTGGAACCGCTGGGACTATCCTAGTTCCCGCAGGTCGGCCGGGTGTAATGCGTCACTCAAGAATTCCGCCATTTCGGACAGCGCGGCGGCCGCGGGGCCGACCAGCCCCGCCTGCAGCTGCGCCACATGCCAGAGCCCGCGGGTCTCGGTGAACCGCACGTGCACACCTGCCCCGCGCAGCGCCTCGGCCAGCGCGACGCACTGCGGGTGCAGCAGCTCGCTCTCGTCCACCTGGATGTAGGTGGGCGGCAGCGCGTGCAGCACACCGGTGAGCGGGGCGTAGCCGAAGTCGGTGCCGTCCGCGGCGCCGAGGTAGGCGGCCGCGCAGAGCCGCGACCAGGGCTTGCTGATCACCAGGTCGCGGTTGCGCTCCGGGACCTCGTTCGGGTCGGTCCAGGGCGCGATCAGCCCGAGCGCGCCGGGGGTGATTCCGTGGTTCGCGATCAGCCGCTGGGCCAGCGCGAGCGCGAGCCCGCCGCCCGCGGAGTCGCCCGAGACGGCGATCCGCTCCGGGCGGTAGCCGTGCTTGGAGACCAGCTCGAGGAAGGCGGCCTCGGCGTCGTCGAGCCCGGCGGGCAGCGGGTGCTCCGGAGCCAGCCGGTAGTCCAGCGAGTACACCGGGCACTCCGCGGCGCGGGCGAGCCGGGCGCCGAGCGAGCGGTGCGTGGCCAGCGAGCCGACCACGTAGCCGCCGCCGTGCAGGTAGAGGATCGCGCCCGCCTCGGTGTCGGTCGGGGTGGCGGTGACGGTGAGCCGCTCGGCGGGCCGCCCGGCCAGCCGGATCCTGCGGACCACCGTGCCCGCGGGCAGCAGCTGCGCGTGCGACGAGATGTCGAGCAGCTTGCGCTGCACCCGGAACGGCAACCTGGCGTGCAGCGACGCCCAGTAGAGCGGGGTGAGAACGGCCCGCGCCACCGGGAGCGGCAGGTTCAGTTCCCGCATGTCGCTCACCGCAGGACGCCGCGCTGCGCCCGCGCGGAGATCCGCTGGTAGCCGGAGGCGGTGATGCGCACGAACAGGTCGAGCAGCTTGGCCTCCCAGCCGATCAGCACCCGGCCGTGGCCCCTGCGTACGCCCTCGGTGATGGTCTCGGCGGCCATCTCCGGGGTGTGCATGGCGAGTTTCTTGTCGAAGAGCGAGGCCGCGTCCGTGCCGTCGACGTTCTCCGCGTAGGTGGCGTTGCGGGCCACCGCGGTCTTGATGCCGCCCGGGTGCACGCAGGTCACCTGCACCGGCTGCTTGCCGAGCAGCATCTCCTGGCGCAGCGACTCGGTGAAGCCGCGCACTGCGAACTTGGCCGAGTTGTAGGCGCTCTGGCTGGGGACCGCGATCAGCCCGAACAGGCTGGAGACGTTGACGACGTGGCCGTCGCCGGACTCCAGGAGCAGCGGCAGGAACGCCTTGGTGCCGTTCACCACGCCCCAGAAATCGACGTCCATGATCCGCTCGATGTCCTTGAACCCCGAGTGCAGCACGTCGCCGTGGTAGGCGATGCCCGCGTTGTTGTAGATCTGGTGCACCACGCCGAAGTGCGCCTGCACCGCGTCGGCGTAGAGCAGCACGGCCTCGCGCTCGGAGACGTCGAGCCGGTCCGACTTGACCTGCGCGCCCAGCGCCTCGCAGCGCCGCACCGTCTCGGCCAGCCCCTCGGTGTCGATGTCGGAGAGCGCGAGCTTGGCGCCGCGCCGCGCCAGGTTCTCGGCCAGCGCCCGCCCGATGCCGGAGCCGGCGCCGGTGATCACACAGACCTTGCCGGTGAAGTACGCGTCTTTGCTGCTCACTGCGGTACCACTACTTTCTGATCTGCCGCGGCCTTCGTTGTGGAGTAGGCCTCGACGTCGAACTTCTTGGTCTGGCTGCGGAAGCGGAAGGTGAAGTCCGGCCACAGCGTGGTGTTGTTGCCGTGTTTGTCCAGGTACCAGCTGGCGCAGCCGCCGGTGTTCCAGACCGTGCCCGCGAGCTTCTGCTGCAGCTCGGCGTTGTAGCTCTGCTGCGCCTCGCGGCGCACCTCGACCGTGCGCAGCCCCTGCCCGGCCACCGTGCCGAGCGCGTCGGCCACGTAGTTGATCTGCGACTCGATCATGTAGACCATCGAGGTGTGGCCGAGCCCGACGTTCGGGCCGACCAGGAAGAACAGATTCGGGAAGCCGGCGATCGCGGCGCCCTTGTAGGCCTGCTGACCCTGCTGGTCGAAGACCTCGGAGAGGGTGCGGCCGTCCGGGCCGACGATGGCGTTGTAGGTCGGGGAATCCGTCACGTGGAAGCCGGTCGCCACGATCAGCGCGTCGATCTCGCGCTCGGTGCCGTCCCTGGTGACGATGGAGTTCGCCCGGATCTCGGCGATGCCGTCGGTGATCACGTCGACGTTGTCGCGGTCCAGCGCCGGGTAGTAGTCGTTCGAGATCAGCATGCGCTTGCAGCCGATCCGGAAGTTCGGGGTGACCTTCGCGCGCAGCGCCGGATCGGAGATCTCGTAGCGCAACTTGGCGCGGGCGATCAACTCGAAGATGTTCATCAGCGCGGGGAACTTCGCCAGCCCGACCACCTGGGTCTCCCGCGCGGCGTAGATGCCCGCCCTGGAGAGCCGCTGTGCGCCAGGGATGTGCTTGAAGGCCAGCTTCTCCAGCGTGGTGTACGGCCGGTCGAAGCGCGGCAGCAGCCAGGGCGCGGTGCGCTGGTAGACGTCCAGGTGCGCGACCTTGGGGGCGATCGTCGGCACGATCTGGATGGCCGAGGCGCCGGTGCCGATGATCGCGACCCGCTTGCCGGTCAGGTCGGCGTCGTGGTTCCAGCGGGCGGAGTGGAAGATCTCGCCCTCGAAGTCGTTGATGCCCTTGATGTCCGGGAGCGCGGGCTCGCAGAGCGCGCCGACCGCGGAGACCACGGTGTCGGCGGTGAAGGAGCCCTTGCTCGACTCGATGTCCCAGCGGGCGGTCTCGGCGTTCCAGCGGACCGAGGTGACATCGCAGTCGAAGACATGCTTGTCCAGCACGCCGTACTTCTCGGCGACGCCGCGGATGTACTGCTGGATCTCGCCCTGCTTGGAGAACGAGCGCGTCCAGTCCGGGTTGAGCGCGAAGGAGTACGAGTACAGGTGCGAGGGCACGTCGCAGGCGGCGCCCGGGTAGGTGTTGTCCCGCCAGGTGCCGCCGACCTCGCTGCCGCGCTCCAGCACCAGGTAGTCGTCGCGCCGCTGCTGCTTCAGCCGGATCGCGAGCCCCAGCCCGGCGAATCCGCTGCCGACGACGATGGTGCGCACGTGCCGCCGCTCGACACCCTTGTCTGTAACCTTGCGACTCATGTAACCGAGAGTACGAGTTTATTGAGCAGCAGTCAACAGTATTGAGCATCGGTCAGTAGGATGAGCCCGGTGAAGAGCAGAAGCCAAGGGGAGAGCACGAAACGTGTCCGATTGAGCCCGGACGAGCGGCGCCTGCAACTCATCACCCTCGGCGCCGGCATGCTCGGCCGGCGCGCCATCGAGGACATCTCGGTCAGCGAGATCGCCGAACAGGCAGGCATCTCCCGTGGCCTGCTCTTCCACTACTTCCCGACCAAGCAGGACTTCCACCTGGCGATCGTCCACCACGCCAACGCCGAGCTCCTGGAGCGCGTCACCCCCGACCCCGGGCTCGGCATCTACGCCAAACTGCGCGACTCCATCGAGCGCTACATCGACTACGTCAGCGAGAACCGCACCTCGTACGCCGCCCTGCTCCGCGGGCCCACCAGCATGAGCCCGGAACTCGCCCCGCTGGTCGACCAGACGCGCGACGCCATCATCGGGATCATCCTGGCCGAGGCGCCGGTGCACATCGGCGAAGCGGAGCGGCCGCGGTTGCTGCTGGGGATGCGCGGGTGGATCGCGTTCGTCGAGGAGACGACGTTGACCTGGTTGCGCACGGATGCGGTGTCACGCGAGGAATTGATCGAGTTGCTGGTGGATTCGCTGGTGGCGTTTGCTTCTTCGTTGAGTCCGGGGTTGGGGGAGGCGTTGCGGGGAGAGGTCGTGGGGGGTTAGTCGTCGGAGGCGACGATCATCCGCACCGAAGCGTTCGCCCGATCGAGAAGTACCAGTTCGTGGAACTCGCCGTTGCTCAGGCCGAGATCGCTCATGGCACCTTCGCCGAGATCGCGGAGTTCGTAGATCGCCGCGGCTGTGCTGATCGGCTCGAAAACCTCTGCGGTCATACGTTCCAGGAGTCGCCCGGGGACGGACCCGTCGGCTCGAAGCCAGCGCTGAACGATGTCGGCCGCCGCTTCGGGAAAGAGCCTCCGGTAGGAGTCGACCGAGATGTTCCGCAGCCAATATGGCCCGTGCCGGGTCCCTTCCGGTTCGATTCCGCCCCCGATGTAGTTGTCTCGGTATGCCGGGGATTCGATCACCGCGCGCAGGATCTCGGCGTCGGTGGCTTCGAGCTGCTGAACGACGTACAGCTTGCTGTTGACCCAGCGGAATCCGTGATGACCGTCCTGGTCGAAGTCGAAATCCTTGAAGTTGACGAATCTGCGCTCACGGAAGGTGAGTATCGATTCCACTGTCACTCGGCCACCCTGTCATCGGCTGCGTTCACGGTATGTGCCGACGCTTCAACGGCAGTTTGCTCTCGGGCACCCGAATGCTCGATAACAATCGGTGCACCGCCACCGGTGCTTTACTCCGAGCTGTGGTGCGGTCGTTCACGGCTTCGTTTCGGGAACGGTCGTCTGCCCAGGGATCGCCATGAATCTCGTATGGATCGCCGAGTTGGCGGAGCCGTTCGCTTCCCGCTTCGGTCAGATCGGCCCGGAACACTTCACAGCGGCCCACCTCGTCGTCCGGACAGTCGAGGTAGCCACGCTCCCCATTGTGACCATCAGCTATCCGCGCTATCGCCTTTCCAGCGACGCTTTCCACGGCTGCCACGATGTGCCGGGGCCACCGAACGCACCGGAGCGAAGGTATCCGCTTTCGGCGAGTTCGCGGATCAGGTGGAGCACGGAGGGGCGGCTGTACGCCTCCGGCTGCAAGCCTTCCACGTATCCGTCGAAGTCGGTGATCGGCATCCGGTCGTCGGCCATCGCGTGCAGCAGAAAGTGTTCTGACTTCGCGTCCATCAGCCGTTGATGTCGTCCGAACTGCTCAGATCGAGCTCGGCCGGGCGCTCCGGCCACGGGGGCGCGGTGATCTCCTGTCCGGTCCATCGGTCGATCTGCACGACCGGGAACGGCAGGTCGTCGGGAAGACCGGCGCGGCTCCAGACCAACCGCTCTTCGTGCCACAGCTCAGCGGGAACCTCCGGTTTCGTCGGCGAGACGAAGAGGCTCCATCCGTTCGCGAAGCCGAGGCGGAGACTGCCCTTCTTGAAGAAGACCGGGGAGACGACTGTGGATGACAGGTTGCGTGCGGCATCTTCCTGGCTCCAGAAGTCGAGAGGATGCCGATCGACGGCGCCATCGGCGATCGATCGCGCCGACAGTTCCGCTCCGGCCGACGTACGCAGCACGAATCCGGAATCGAAGCGGAGCACGGTCGCGGCCGCGTCGACATCGATCCCGGTGAATGCGCGGTTCCGCAGCGGATTGATGATCCAACGATCGTCGTACTCGACGATGGCCGAGGGCTTGGGCATCTCAATCTTCCAGGTAGTCGCGGATATTGCCGATACTGTCTTCCGACGGCTGGCCGTTCGGCATCTTCACATACACCTCGCCCGACTCGAGATCGACCACCACATCCGGGTTCTTGTTCCCACCGTCGCCGCGCCAGTCGCCGTACCGCTTCACCTCGTGAATCGCATCGCGCACCTGAGCCGGCGGAACGCCATAGTGGTTGGCGATCTTTCCGACCTTGGTCGTCATGGAGGCGCTCGTGAACGTGCCACTCGGGCTGCCGGGGTTGATATCGCCGTCGTCGTCCAGGAACACCCGCATTCCGATGATCGCGGCCAGGCCGGTGCCGACCTCGGTCAAGCTGGGAATGTCCTCGAAGGCGGCGACCGTGACGAGAGCGGTCGCGGTGGCAGCGCCGAGACCGACAATCTTGATCAGGTTGCTCGTCTGGTAGACGGTGCGGATCGTGTTCACCGTGTTCGCGATGAGCGCCGTCGCACCGCCTGCCCCGGCGACCGCGCTGGCACCGAAGGTGAAGAACGCGGTGGCCGCGGCGGCGACCACCGTCGCGGTGAGCGCGACAGCCGCGACTTGGACGTCCGAGGAGATCTGGTTGCGCACCGCCGCCGTTGCTTCGTGATACGCGCTGACCTGCTCGGAAATCTTCAGCGAGGTGGAGGCGAGCTGTTCGGTGGAGGTCCTGAGGGTGTCGAGGCCGTCGAGGATCGGTCCGAGGTTCGGGTCGGTGATGTTGTCGAACGAGGCCCGGATCGTGGCTACCTGCGCGGCTGCACCGCTGAGGGTGGTGTGCTCGGCGAACGTCTGCCAGCCCGTGGCTGCCTTGGCCAGCTCGGGAATGCTGCCGTTGGGCAGTTTGCCGAATGCTTCCACGATCTTGTCCGCGAAGAGGTCGAAGATTCCTTCGCTGTCGTTGTCGTCGCGGCTGGTCCCGAGACCGTTGTCACCGACGGCCGTCGGTAGCGAGACCCGGTACACGTCGACCTGCTCGACGGTGGGGCGCGGTGGTGCCGGGTTGCTGCGGTTCGCGATGCCGTGGTTGTAGCCGAAGGCGGACAAGACGTAGCCGAGGTTGGTCAGCGCGTCGGCGGTATTGGTGCAGGTCTGGAGGGTGTCGTTGGCGACGCCGTCGTAGGCGCCTGCCCACTCCCGGCAGCCGGGCGCATCGCCGGCCATTCCGGCGCAATCGTTCTTCAGGACCGCGTGCAGCGGGGCGTCCGCTTGTCGAATTTCACCGGCCAGGTCGTGGCACTTCTGAGCGGCGTCGTAGTACACCTGCCAGTCGACGGTCTGACTCATCCGCCGTTGACCATCCGCCGATTCAGGTCGTTGGCCCGGGTGTAGCGGGTGTGCATGGTGCGGGCGGCGTCGCTCATGTCGCGGAGGCCGGTGACGAATTCCCTGGCGCCGGCGGACCACTGGCGGTGTGCGTCGGAATAGGCGGCGGCGGCGACGCCTTCCCAGCCGGTGCCGGTCAGGGTGGCGATCCGGTCGTCGACTTCGTCGAGGTTGTCGGCGATGAAGGTGGCGAGCGCGGAGACGCGGGTGACGATGTTGTCGAGCTCTTCGAGGTCGACCGAGAACTGGGAGCCCATTACATGTTCAGCAGGGTCGTGGAATCCGACTCCTGTTTCTCGTAATTCGCCGCGCTGACCCCGAGCTTCTCCGCGAGGACGGCGAGCGCGTCGATGATCGCGGTGCCGCCCTCGCGGACGTCGGTCCAGCCGGTGCCGAATTCGGTGGCGGCGTCACCGGTCCAGCTCTCGGTGGTGAGGCGGTCGACGTCGCGGGCGGCGGATTGCAGGGCGCCGCGCAGGGTTTCGGCGAGGTCGTAGACGTATTGGCCGACCTCGCGCACTTTTTCCGGTACGACGGCGACAGGTGTTCCCCCGGTGTCACTCACGCAATCGACGGTAGCAGCCGAGCGGGGGCCGCCGCGGTGCTCGCGGCGGCTCCGATCACGGGTGCAGCTGGTAGAGGCGGAACAGGTCGTGCTCGATATCGAGCACGTCGACCTGCGCGAAGCCGGCCTCGCGGGCGTAGCGGCGCAGGGTGTCCGGGCGCATGACGGTGCCGGTGCCGACCGAGCCGGGGTGCGACATGCCGTCGGGCAGGCAGATCAGCAGGGACATGCCGTACATGAGCTGTTCGACGGGGTCGCCGGGGCCGGAGAAGGTCTCCGGGACGCGCTCGTCCATGACGAGGACGGTGCCGCCGGGGCGCGCCAGGGCGCGAGCGGCGCGCAGGACGCCTACCGGGTCGGGCATGTCGTGCACGCATTCGAAGGCGGTGACCAGGTCGTACCGCTCGGCGTCGGTGAGGTCGGCGACATCGGCGTGGTGGAACCGCACCCGGTCACCGACGCCGTGGGCGGCGGCGTTGGCGCGGGCGGCCGCCACCGAGGCGGGGTCGAGGTCAAAGCCGTCCACGTGCGCGTCGGGGTAGGCGAGCGCGATGCCGATCGAGGACCAGCCGTCGCCGCAGCCGATATCGGCGACCCGCCCGCCCGCGGTGAGCGCGCCGTGCGCCGCCGGCAGCGCAGGCAGCCAGTCGGAGCCGAGGACGTGCAGGAACAGCGGGCGGTTGGCCTCGGCCTGACCGGTCCGCATGACCTCGCCGTACTCGTGCCAGCCGACCCCGCCGCCGGTGCGGTACGCCGCCAGCAGCGCGGGCAGCTGAACCGCCGCCGCGGCGACGATCCGGGCGAACGGGGTGAAGTAGCTGAGGCTGTCGCGGTCGCAGAGCACCGGGACGTGTTCGGCGGGCAGCGTGTAGCGGCGTTCGTGCGCGGGCAGCGCGGGGTCGTCGACCTCGAGCAGCCCGGCGACGGTCTGCTGCTCCAGCCACTCCCGGCAGTACCGCTCGGCCATGCCCGCCGCCGCGGCGGCCTCGGCGGAGGTGTGCGGCTGCGTGGCCAGCAGGTCGTAGAGGCCGAAGGTGGCGCCGATATGCACTCCGAGCACGTCGAAGGTGCCGAGGACGGCGGTGAAGAGGTGGTCGGCGAGCTCGTCCGATTTCATGGTCTGCTCCGGGTGGTCGGGGTTCGTGGCGCCTCCACCGTGCGCCGCGGCGCTGACAGCCGGCTGGCACCGCGCTGACAGGGGTGGCCCGGGCCCGGGACAGTCGGCATGCTGAACGCGACCGTGTCCATGTCGACCACGAGGTGCGCTGTGCTCGAGATCCGGGTGCTGGGGGAGCCGCGGCTGGGCGACGGGCCGTTTCCGGCCGGGCGGCCGGGGCTGCTGTTCGCGCTGCTGTTGCTGGCGCGCGGGCGGGCGGTCTCCGTCGCACGGCTGGTGCAGGAGCTGTGGCCGGAGTCGGAGCCAGGTGATCCGCGGGCCGCGCTGCACACGACGGTCGCGCGGTTGCGGCGGGTGATCGGGGGATCGGTGCTGCGGCACTCCGATGCCGGGTACTGCCTGGATCGGGAGGGGGTCGTGCTGGACGCCGATGAGTTTCTGACCCGCACCACCGTGCCGGTCGGAGAGCTCGCCGCGGCGGCCCTGGTGCGCTGGGAGAGCGCGCTCGGATTGTGGCGCGGGGAGCCGTGGGGGCGGTTCGCCGCGGGTCCGGCGTACGCGGAGGCGGCGGAGCTGGGTGAGCGATTCGAGGTGGCGCGGGAGGAGCGGGCCGGTGCGTTGCTCGCGCTCGGTCGCGGTGCGGAGGTTGTCGCCGAGTTGCGGGCGTTGCTCGCGGCAGCGCCGCTGCGGGAGCGTCGGGTGCGGTTGTTGATCGAGGCGCTCATGCCGGATGACCAGGTCGGGGCGTTGCGGGTCTACGACGAGTATCGGCGGGGGCTCGCCGGCGAGCTGGGGTTGGACCCGTCCCCCGCGCTGGTCGCGCTGCACGGGCGGGTGCTGCGACACGAAACGAGCCTGCGCGATGTCGTCGCCGGTGGCGCTGCCTCGGAGCGCTTCGGCGACACCGGCTCGGCCACGGCCGAGCCACAGCGGCAGGCCGGCGTCGGCGGTGCGCCGAGCCCCGCCCCCGCGGGCACGCGAGCCCCGGCTCCGCGTCAGCTGATCGGCCGCGCCGCCCAGCTCACCGCATTGAACACGCTGCTCGAGCTGCACCGCGCGGTGACCGTGGTCGGCCCCGGCGGCGTCGGCAAGACCAGCCTCGCCGCCGTCGCCACCGCCGGGCACCGGCACTGGTGGGCCGATCTGGCGGCGGTGACGACCGCCGACGCGGTCGCCCGCACCGTCGCCGACGCCATCGGCGTCGAGGTGCGCCCCGGCGCCGTCTTCGAGACCGCACTGCGGCACCGGCTCGCGGAGCTGAACGGCCTGCTGGTGCTCGACAACTGCGAGCACCTGCTCGCCGCCTCCGCCGCGATCGCCGAGCAAGCCCTCACCGCCTCCACCGGGCTGCGCGTACTCGCCACCTCCCGGCAACGCCTCGGCATCGCCGCCGAGCAGGTCTCCCCGCTTCCCCCGCTGCAACTGCCTGCCCCCGACTCGGCCGCGGCCCCCGCCGTCGCGCTCTTCATCGAGCGCGCGACCGCCGCCGCCCCGGAGTTCGCCGCGTGCGGCGACGACCCCGCCGTCCGCCGCACCGTCGCCGACCTGGTCCGCCGCCTGGACGGGCTGCCGCTCGCCATCGAACTCGCCGCAGGCAGGCTCGGGGCGCTCACCCTGGACGACCTCGCCGCCCACCTGACCCACCGCCTCGACCTGCTGCGCGCCGGGTCACCGCTGGCCGGCCGCCGCCAGCACACCCTTGCCGCGACCATCGCCTGGTCCTGCGACCTGCTCGACCCGCCTGAGGCGCGCGCCTTCCGCTTGCTCGCGGTCTTCGCCGGGGAGTTCGATCTGGCCGCCGCGACGGCCGTGCTCGCCGGGGAACCGCGCACTGTCGACCCCGAGGATCCGGGCGAGGGGATACGGCCGGCGGACTCGTACGCCGCCGATGTGGTCGCCGGCCTCGCCGAACGTTCCCTTCTGGTGCGCCCCGGCCTGACCGGCACCGGCCGCTACCGCATGCTCGAAACCCTGCGCACGTTCGCCCGCGCGGAGAGCCCCGCCGGCGAACTCGCCGCCGCTCGCCGCGCCCATGCGGCCTGGCTCGTCGCGGCGGCCGAGGACGCCGACACCGGACTCCGCGGCCCCGACGAACCCCGATGGTCGCTGCGGCTCGACGACCTGGTTCCCGACGCCGCCATCGCCTTCCGCTGGGCACTCGACGCGGAGCCGGAGACGGCCTGCCGCATCGTCACCGCCTACCGGCACTGGTCCTACCTGCGGTTGCGCGCCGACATCCTCGATTGGGCGCTGGACATCGACGAGCGCGAGGCGAGCTCGGGCGTGCACGCGGCGGCGACGCTGCACCACTGGCTGGTCGGCAATGCCGCCAAGGCCCGCCGTCGCGGTGCCGCCGCACTCGCGGCTGCCGAGCCGGGCAGCCGCGCCGAATCGGTGGCGCTCGACGCGCTCTCCGACCAGGCCCTCGCCGACGGCGACTTCGACACCGTCGCCGAGCTGAACGACCGCGCCCACCGCGGCGCCCTCGCCCGCGATGACCAGGTCGCCGCCACCCTCGCCACCATCGCGCACACCCTCGCCGCCGCCTACAGTGGCCGCCCCGCCGACCCGCTCCTCGCCCGCGCCGCCGCCGAGGCGCGCAGCTCAGGCAACCCGACCAGCTTCGCCTGGGTCGCCTACACCGAAGGCGAACTGCACGCCGACACCGATCCCGCCCGCGCCCTCGCCGCACTCGAAAAGGCGATTGCCGGAGCCGAATCCGTGCACAACCGGATCATCGCCGGCGTCAGCCGCACCGCGGCCACCGCCGTCCGCGCCCGCACCGCCCCGCTCGACCGCGCCACCCTCGCCGACGCCCGCGCCGCTGTCGGCTACTGGTCAGGGGCGGGCAGCGACCAGCTCCTCCGCACCTGCCTCCGCAACCTCGTCCCCCTCCTCGACCGCCTCGGTGCCGCCGCGGCAGTCGTCGAACTCGCCGCCGCCACCGGCGTTACCGACGCCGCCGGAACCGAACGCCTGCGCCTCGACGCCGCCCTCGCCCGGGCCCGGGAAGCGCTGGGCGCCGCCTTCGACACATCCTTCGCAGCCGGCAGGCACCGCACACTCGCCGCCGCCGCCGACACGCTCATCGGCGAACTCGACCGTTTCGCCGGGATCGACGGCACGCTGGACCCGTAGCACCCCGTCGAGCAGGAGGATCCGCATGCAGAAGACGCTTCGAACCGCCGCAGGAGTCGCCGCGGCCGCCGCTACCGGCCTGGCCTGCGTCACCGCCCTCGGCGCAGGTGCCGCCCTAGCCGCACCGCAGAACTGCGCCGTCCAACGCACTCTCCTCGACGCCTCCGCCACCTGCCCGCCCGACGGCGGCACCGGCTACGTCCTGCATGTCGACTGCTTCGGCCTCTACGCCGGCGGGCCCTTCCCGATCTACGCCATCGGCCCCTACCCGGTGCTCAGCTACCCCTTCACGCCGGAGGGGCAGCGGGTGACCGCGGGGTGCACGGGTATGGGGCCGGGAGTCGTCGCGGTGGTCACGAACGCGTACGTGGAGGTCTACAACGGGTGAGGCCGGTCGGATCGTCCACGTCGCTATGCTTGGCCCACGATTTTCGGCGGGAGGGGCGGGAAATGCGGCGGTGGGCGATAGCGGTTGCGGCGCTTGCGCTCGGGCCGTTACTGGCGGGCCACGCTACGTAGAGGTGACGCGGAACCGAAATCGTGGTCGGTGGCCGAGGGGCATCGAACCCGCCGGCGCGACTGACGACTGTAACCCGGGAGTCCGCTGGTTGCCGGGGGACAGACCTCTCAACGGCGCGCAGATCGGCGTTCACCTCGGGAGTCCAGCCCTTGCTGGTCGACGTCTCGACATCACCGTTCGACAGTTCGACAGTGGTTGCCTGATGACGCCGAAATCTTCGGCGTCAAAAGAGAAATAGACGTCCTTTGAACACGAATTACCGTTCATTCGACTTCACTCGTCACGAGGCATATATCCCACGGTGTATGCCCACGCGTGGAGACTTGCTCCGGATTTCACTGGCAGCCACATATCGGTAGCCAGAAGGTCGTCGACGATCTGCTCCGCGCGGGTACGATCGACATCAGCGAGAGTGTGCAGTGCTTCCACGGCGATCCACATAGAGTCTCGGCATGTGACATCGTATCCCTTGGCTTGAACGATTGCCTCACGCTCGTCAATTATTGCCGTGCATTTGTGGGCGTGCGCGTAGGCGATTACCGCAGCTTCGCCAGCGTGCTCGGCAGGGGAATCTGCGCCCATATCAAACTGGATCGCGAGTTGCTCTGCTCCCTCATCGGGCTCAAGGACAACCAGTTCAACCCACGCGCATTCGGCGATAGCGGGAATTCCGATGTAAGTCGAACGCGCGTCCTCAATTTCAGTGTTCACCGCGTCGGGGATGAGGATCACCTGCCCGCCGGGGGAGAGCCTTCGAAGTATCTCGCCGTGGCCCGCTCTGTGCCAATGGGTGAATACACTCGTATCCATCACCCATTGATCAGGCACCAGCATCTCCCTGGATGACTTCGAACGGGGAGTCGTCTCGTTGGCGGAGCTGTGCATCGCTGATGGATCCTCGCAGCATCTTCAGCGCCCGCTTACGGGTTATTTTTGCCCCCTCATAGCCTCGCACGATCGCGGCGGCTAGTTGTGGAGATAATCGAGGAGCCACCAGATCGTCCGGGACGAGAGAAACTCCTGCTGCTGCGAACTCGCTAACAAGAGGCCTTCCCTGCGCCAGCATTACTCTGTCGTAATCGTTGATCAGCCCGATATTCTTCAGCTGATTGACAGTCGCTGTCCATGACACCCGATAGGTACCTGCGATTCTAGTGGCACGGCGACGGAAACTGTCGTGCGGATAGTCGTTCCATAGCACCGTCGCGCCCCCGCGAGGAATCAAGAAGTGGATTGCCACCGCCTTGACCATTGTCTCGGAGTCGGCGCTGTGTGCGTCGTACGCGTCTCCGACCAGCCAGTGTGCGAGCTCGTGAGCCACGGTGACTCGTTTGCGCCCGGGGGGGCGCGCCGCATTAATCACCGCGACGGCCGTCGAGGTCTCGTTCGTGCCGTCAACCGTCACGCACGTACCGTCCGCAGACTCTCCGTAGTTGCCGACATACACGTGCATTCCAAGCTTCTCGCACACGGCCAAGATGTCGGCGATCGGCTCGTTTCGCAAGCCCGCGCGCTCCCGAGCCTCCTGAGCGACGCGTTCGGCATCGGTGTGTGTGGTCGGCACGGCTGCCGGTTGCCGAGGGTGGGCGACGATCAGTCCCTTGCGGAGGAGTGAGCGTATGTCGTCGGCGAGCAACTCGATCGCGTCATCCAGAACGACGCCGAGTTCGGGGTCGAAGCCAGCGTCGGTGCGTCGACTGATCGCCGCAGGCACTTCCTCCATGACAAACCATTGCAATGGCCTACCGAGCACCTCAGCAATGGCGAATATCTCCGTCGCCGAGACTCGACGGACGCCGGATTCTATCTTGCTGATCGTCGTGTGATCTGCTTGTTGTAGTGCTGCGGACAGGTCCCCCTGTGACATGCCAGCAGCGACTCGCGCTTCTGCGATTCGCCTACCGAGCATCTTCGCGTCCATGTTTGCGATTTTGGCACATTGAGGACGTGGCGTACAGCGGGCTGCGGGGTACACAGGCTTGAGAAGCACGGCTGATTAGGGTGCGAATCCGACGCTGCCTGCTGTTCTAGACGTCACCCCGTCGCACCCGGCCGCCGCTCCGAGCGACTGCCGGGACCAGTGCCTCGTGCGATCTCCGGATATCACTCGGGACGGTATACCGCGGTACACCGTCCCGAGCGGGGGCAGGAACTACTTCGTCGGCGCGAACGCCTCTTCGATGATCTCCGCCTGCTCCACCGCGTGCACCTTGCTCGACCCCGACGACGGGGCGGACATGGCGCGCCGGGAGATGCGGCGCAGGCGGCCGAACCGCTCGGGGAGCAACTCGGGGAGGTTGAGGCCGTAGAAGGGCCAGGCGCCCTGGTTGGCCGGCTCCTCCTGGACCCAGGCCAGGTCGGTGGCGTTGGGGTAGCCGTCGAGCGCCTCGTTCAGCCGGTACTTGGGCAGCGGGTAGAGCTGCTCGACCCGGACGATCGCGACGTCCTCGCGCTTCTGCTTGGTCTTCTCGGCGGCCAGCTCGTAGTAGAGCTTGCCGCTGGTGAGCAGCACCCGCTTGACCTTGGAGCGGTCACCCGTTCCGGTTTCGTAGCCGGGCTCGTCGAAGACCGAGCGGAACTTGGACTCGGTGAAGTCCTTCACGTCCGAGACCACGGCCTTGTTGCGCAGCATCGACTTCGGGGTGAAGACGATGAGCGGGCGGCGGATGCCGTCGTGCGAGTGCCTGCGCAGCAGGTGGAAGTAGTTCGCCGGGGTCGAGGGGACCGCGACCGTCATCGAGCCCTCGGCGCAGAGCTGCAGGAAGCGCTCGATCCGGCCGGAGGTGTGGTCCGGGCCCTGGCCCTCGTGGCCGTGCGGCAGCAGCAGCACGACGTCGGAGAGCTGGCCCCACTTGGCCTCACCGGAGGAGATGAACTCGTCGATGATCGACTGCGCGCCGTTGACGAAGTCACCGAACTGCGCCTCCCAGAGGACCAGCGCCTCGGGGTTGCCGAGCGAGTAGCCGTACTCGAAGCCGACGGCGGCGTACTCGCTGAGCGCGGAGTCGTGCACCGCGAACCAGCCGGGGTTCTCGCTGCCGATGTTGTGCAGCGGGGTGTACTCCTCGGCGGTCTTGCGGTCGATGATGACCGAGTGCCGCTGGGTGAAGGTGCCGCGGCGGGAGTCCTGGCCGGTGAGCCGGACCGCCTTGCCCTCGTCGATCAGGGTGCCGAAGGCGAGCAGCTCGGCGAAGGCCCAGTCGACCTTGCCCTCGTAGGCCATCTCGCGCCGCTTCTCCAGCACCGGCTTGACCCTGGGGTGCACGTTGAAGCCGTCCGGCACGTTCAGGAAGGCGTCGCCGATGCGCTGCAGCACCGACTTGTCCACCGCGGTCTGCACGGTCGAGGGGACCTTCTGGTCGTCCTCGACCGACTCGCTGGGCTCCGGCGGGAACTTCTCCAGCTCGCGGACCTCGTTGAACACCCGCTCCAGCTGGCCCTGGTAGTCGCGCAGCGCGTCCTCGGCCTCCTTGAGCGAGATGTCGCCGCGGCCGATCAGGCTCTCGGTGTAGGCCTTGCGGACCGAGCGCTTGGTGTCGATGACGTCGTACATCGACGGCTGGGTCATCGAGGGGTCGTCGCCCTCGTTGTGCCCGCGGCGCCGGTAGCAGACCATGTCGATGACGACGTCCTTGCGGAACTTCTGCCTGAAGTCGACCGCCAGCCGGGCCACCCAGTCGCAGGCCTCCGGGTCGTCACCGTTGACGTGGAAGATCGGCGCGCCGATGAACTTCGCGATGTCGGTGGAGTACTCGGTGGAGCGGCTGTTCTCCGGCGCGGTGGTGAAGCCGATCTGGTTGTTCACCACGATGTGGATGGTGCCGCCGACGCGGTAGCCGCGCAGCCCGGAGAGGTTCAGCGTCTCCGCGACGACGCCCTGGCCGGCGAAGGCCGCGTCGCCGTGCAGCATGAGCGGGACGACCGAGAAGCCCTCGGGGCCGTCGCCCTTGTCCAGCAGGTCCTGCTTGGCCCGCGCGAGGCCCTCCAGCACCGGGTCGACCGCCTCCAGGTGCGAGGGGTTGGCGGTGAGCGAGACCTCGATCTCGTTGTCGCCGAACATCTGCAGGTAGGTGCCGCCCGCGCCGAGGTGGTACTTCACATCGCCGGAGCCGTGCGTGCCCGCCGGGTTCATGTTGCCCTCGAACTCGGTGAAGATCTTCGAGTAGGGCTTGCCGACGATGTTGGCCAGCACGTTCAGCCTGCCGCGGTGCGGCATGCCGATGATGACCTCGTCGAGGGCGTGCTCGGCGCACTGGTCGATGACGGCGTCCATCATCGGGATGACGGCCTCGGCGCCCTCCAGCGAGAAGCGCTTCTGGCCGACGTACTTGGTCTGCAGGAAGGTCTCGAACGCCTCCGCCGCGTTCAGCCGATTCAGGATGTACTTCTGCTGCGCGACAGTGGGTTTCGCGTGCTTCTGCTCGACCCGGTCCTGAATCCACTGGAGCTGGTCGGTCTCCAGGATGTGGGTGTACTCGACGCCGACGTGGCGGCAGTACGCGTCGCGCAGGATGGAGAGCACGTCGCGCAGCTTCATCCGCTCCTGGCCGTGGAAGCCGCCGACGTTGAACTCGCGGTCCAGATCCCACAGGGTCAGCCCGTGCTGGGTGACGTCCAGGTCGGGGTGGCTGCGGAACTTCTCCTTGACCAGCCGCAGCGGGTCGGTGTCGGCCATCAGGTGGCCGCGGTTGCGGTAGGCGGCGATCATCTCGAGCACCCGGGCGCTCTTGTCGACGCCGCGCTCGCGCACGTCCTTGCGCCAGCGGATCGGCTCGTACGGCACGCCGAGGCCGTGGAAGATCTCGTCGTAGAACTCGTCCGAGATCAGCAGCTGGTGGATGGTGCGCAGGAAGTCGCCGGACTCCGCGCCCTGGATGATGCGGTGGTCGTAGGTCGAGGTCAGCGTCATCAACTTGCCGATGCCGAGATCGGCGATGCGCTCGTCGGCCATGCCCTGGAACTCGGCCGGGTACTCCATGGCGCCCGCGCCGATGATGGCGCCCTGGCCGTTCATCAGCCGGGGCACCGAGTGCACGGTGCCGATGGTGCCGGGGTTGGTCAGCGAGATGGTGACGCCGGCGAAGTCCTCGGCGGTGAGCTTGCCGTCCCGCGCGCGCCGCACGATGTCCTCGTAGGCGGTGTGGAACTGGCCGAAGGAGAACTCGTCGGTGCCCTTGATGGCGGCGACGACCAGCGAGCGGCTGCCGTCCTTGCCGGGCAGGTCGATGGCGAGGCCGAGGTTGGTGTGCGCGGGGGTGATCGCGTTCGGCTTGCCGTCCACCTCGGCGAAGTGCCGGTTCATGTTCGGGAACTTCTTGACCGCCTGCACGATCGCGTAGCCGAGCAGGTGGGTGAAGGAGATCTTGCCGCCCCTGGTGCGGGCGAGGTGGTTGTTGATGACCAGGCGGTTGTCGATCATCAGCTTGGCCGGGATGGCCCGCACGCTGGTGGCGGTCGGGATGGCCAGCGAGGCCGACATGTTCTTGGCGACCGCGGCCGCCGCGCCGCGCAGCACCTTCGACTGGTCCTCCGCGGCCTCCTGCTTGGGCTTGCCCGAGGTGGGGGCCGCGTTGGAGGTGGGGGCGGGGGTGGTCTTGGGGGTGCGCGCCTGCTGGGCGGGCTGCGCCTTCGCGGCCGGCTTGGCCTCGGCCTTGGCGGGCTGCGCTTTCGCGGGCTGGGTCCTGGCGGGCTCGGCCTTCGCGGCGGCGGGCTGCGCCTTGGCCGGCTCGGCCTTGGCGGGCTGAGCCTTGGCGGGCTCGGCCTTCGGCTGGGCGGCCGCGGCCTGCGCGGGCTTCGCCTTCGCGGCCGAGCCGTTGGCGCCGGAGCGAGCGGCCCCGTTACCGGTCGAGGCGGAACCGGCGGTGCTCGTGGCGGCCGGGCCCGCC
Source organism: Nocardia asteroides (assembly GCF_021183625.1). Taxonomy (NCBI): domain Bacteria; kingdom Bacillati; phylum Actinomycetota; class Actinomycetes; order Mycobacteriales; family Nocardiaceae; genus Nocardia; species Nocardia asteroides. The sequence goes on along the minus strand of NZ_CP089214.1, from coordinate 2,719,930 downwards.
TGCTCGGAATCCGTGCTGACTTCCGGGGTGTAGTCCGCCAGGAACTCGTGCCAGCTCTCATCGACCGACGATGGATCAACTTTGAACTTCTGATACATCTCGTCGACTAGCCACTGGTTCTGTCCGAACTGGGAAGTTGAACTGCTCACAGCAGGTGTTCGCCTCATTCCGTTCTTCGCGCTGCGACGTTTGTGACGTGCCCGGCGGGGGACCGGCGGATACGCGCCGGTGCGCCCTGTTCGAGGATAGGCCCCGCAGCAAATCGGTGGATTCACCGACCACCGCTCAAGCTCCGGCCCTCGTTGTCGACGACTCGTCCTCCAACGAGAATATTCCCCCGGTCCCCTGAGCGGCAGCCCAGAGGCGGGCATAGGGCCCATCGGCCCCTACAAGGGCATCGTGCGGACCGAGCTGAGTGATACGTCCGTTCTCCACGACGGCGATCAGGTCGGCTCGGGCGGCGGTCGCGAGCCGGTGCGCGACCACCACCGTGGTCCGGCCGCGGGCCAGCGAGGTGGCCGCTGCCAGCACCGATGCCTCGGCCGCCGGGTCGAGTGTGGAGGTGGCCTCGTCCAGTAGCAGCAGGTCGGGGTGGACCAGTTCGGCGCGGGCGAGCGCGATCAGCTGCCGCTGGCCCGCGGAGAGGCCGCGGCCGCGCTCGCCGACCGGCTGGCGCATGCCGTGCGGGAGCGCGGCGATCATCTCCGCGGCGCCGACCGCCGCGGCGGCGTCCGCGATCTCCGCGTCACTTGCGGAAGGTTTCCCGAATGCAATGTTGCCGGCAACGTCGCCGGCGAAGAGGTGAGCCTCCTGCGGCACGATGCCGAGCCGGGAGCGGTACTCGGCCAGCCGGTAGTCGCGGATGTCGACCTCGTCGACGTGTACCGCACCGCCCGCCGATTCCCGGGGCCCGGCCTCGCCGCCGACGGCCGAGGCCGGTGCGCCCGGCTGCTCGCGGGGCAGGTCGTAGAGGCGGGCCAGCAGCTTCACCACCGTGGACTTGCCCGCGCCGGTCGGGCCGACCAGCGCGAGGGTGGAGCCGGCCGGGATGTTCAGCTCGACCCCGTCCAGCGCGAACCGGTCGGTGCCCGGGTAGCGGAATCGCACGTCGCTCAGCGCGACCGCGCCGCGTAGTCCGTGCTCGATCGGCACCGCGTCGGCCGGGTCGGCGGCGATCGAGGATGGCGTGCGCAGCAGCTCGCCGATCCGGCGCAGCCCGACCCGCGCCTGCTGGTACCCGTCGAAGACCTGGGAGAGCTGGGTGACCGGGCCGAAGAGCAGCTGCAGGTAGAGCACGAAGGCGACCAGCGTGCCCGCGGTCACCGTGCCCGCCGCGACCTCGCGCGCGCCGACGTAGATCACCGCGGCCAGCGCCAGGTCGGCCCAGGCGACGACGAAGGCGAAGTAGAGCGCGATCGCGGTCTGCGCGCGCACCCTGCTGTCCCGGTAGCCGCGCGAGTACTCGGCGAAGCGCCTGGCCGCGCGCGGCTCGTGCCGGTTGGCCTGCACCGCGCGCAGCCCGCTCACGTTCTCCTGGAAGTCGGCGTTGACCGTGGAGACCCGCTCCCTGGAGACGGCGTAGGCGGTGGCGGAGAAGCGCCGGAAGAACACCGTGGCCAGGATCAGCGGCGGCAGCGTCGCCAGCACCACCGCGGCGAGCACCGGGTCGATGACGATCAGCGCCACCGCGATGCCGACCAGGGTGAGGCCGCCGACCAGCGTGGTCGCCACCCCGGTCTGCAGGAAGGTGGAGAGCGCGTCCACGTCGGTGGTCATCCTGGTCATGATCCGGCCGGAGAGCTCGCGCTCGTAGTAGTCGAGCCCGAGCCGCTGCAGGTGCGCGTAGCTGCGCACGCGCAGCCCGAAGAGCACCCGCTCGCCGGTGCGCGCGGTGAGCACCGTCGTCACCGCGGAGACCAGCCAGCCCGCCGCAACCAGCGCGATCCCGATCAGCGCGGCGAGCTCCAGCGCGCCGGTGTCGCCGCGGCCGACGCCGCTGTCCAGCGCGTAGCGGACCAGCGGCGGGAAGGCGATGCCGAGCAGCGCGTCCAGCGCGAGCAGCCCCATGACGGTGAGGACCAGCGTGCGCACCGGGCGCAGCAGCCTGGCCAGCCGGAAGCCGGGGTCGGGGGCGCGCAGCCGCTGCCCGTCGAAGCCGGGTTGCTCGGTGGCGGGCGGCAGCCGGTCGAGCGCGCGGCGCAGCTGGGGGGTCTCGCCGAGCCCCGCCGCGGCGCCCGCGAAACCGGCTCCGGCGCGGCGGGTTCCGGCGGCGGCGGGCAGCTCCGGCGCGAGCGGCTCGGGTGTCACGTGCTCCGGGGCGGGGAGCCGGATCACCCGGTCGGCGTGCGCGAGGGTGGATTCCCGGTGCGCGAGCACGATGGTGGTGCGGCCGCCGCGGTCGGGCAGCGCGGCGAAGATGGCGGCCTCGGTGACGGCGTCGACGGCGGAGGTGGCGTCGTCGAGCACGAGGACGCGCGGCCGGGCGAGCAGTGCGCGGGCCAGCGCGACGCGCTGCCGCTGCCCGCCGGAGAGGGTGAGGCCGCGCTCGCCGACCACGGTGTCGTAGCCGTCCGGCAGCTCGGCGATGAACTCGTCGGCGGCGGCCAGCCGGGCCGCGTGGCTGATCTCGGCGTCGGTCGCGTCGGGGTGGCCGAGCGCGATATTGGCCGCGATGGTGTCGGAGAAGAGGAAGGGGTCGTCGAAGACGACGCCGACGGCGCTGCGCAGGTCGGCGGCGCGCAGGTCGGCGATGTCGACCGGCTCGGCGCCGGGGGCGGTGAGCCGGATCCGCCCCGACTCCGGTGCGAAGAAGCGCGGGAGCAGCAGCGAGAGCGTGGTCTTGCCGGAGCCTGCCGGGCCGATGATCGCGACCGTCTCGCCGGGGCGGACGGTGAGGTCGACGTGGCGCAGCACCGGGCGGTCCGGGCCGAAACCGAAGGTCAGGTCCTCGATCTCGACGCCGAGCGGGCCGTCGGGCAGGGTGGCGGGGGCGGGCGGGTCGGTGAGCGTCGGCGCGGTGTCGATCACCTGGTTCACCCGCTCGGCGGCGGCCCTGGTGAGCTGGGCCATGATCACCACCGAGGTCATGGTGCGGGCGGTGGAGGTCATGGTCGCGACGTAGGCGGCGAAGGCGAGGAAGGTGCCGATCCCGATGCTGCCGCGCAGCGCGAGCAGCCCGCCGAAGCCGATCACCGCGACCAGCCCGACCTGCGGGATGGCGGCGACGGTCGGCGCGAAGCGGGAGTTCAGCCTCGCGGCGCGCATGCGCTCGGCGAAGAGCGAGCGGCCGTGCCGCTCCAGCAGGTCGACCATCCTCGACTCCTGCCCGAAGCCCTTCACCACCCGGACGCCGGTGACCGTCTCCTCGACGTGCTGGGCCAGCTCGGCGGCGCGCTGCTGGGCCGACCAGGTGGCGGCGTAGAGCCGGGGCCGCAGCCGGTAGACGACGATCGCGATGGCGGGGACGACGAGCAGCGCGATCAGCGCGAGCTGGGGTGCCAGCCAGAACATGACGGCGGCGGCGAGCACGAACTGCACCAGCGCCATGCCCGAGAGCGGGACCATGGCGAGCAGCCCCTGCACGAGCTGCAGGTCGGTGATCGAACGGGACACCACCTGACCGGTGCGGATGGCGTCCTGCCCGGCGCCGTCAAGGCGCTGCAGCGAGCCGAGCAGATCCAGCCGCAGGCCGTGCTGGACGTCGAGCGAGAGCCGCCCGGCGAGCAGCCTGCGGCCGAAGGCGGCGGCGAAGCGGGCGGCGGCCAGCGCGACCAGCAGCAGCGCCACGGTGCCGATCACCCCGGTGTCGCCGATCCCGGCGGCATCCACCGCGCGCTTGAGCAGCAGCGGTGCCGCGATCTCGACGAGTGCGCCGATCAGGATGGTCGTGACGACACCGGCCACGGTGGGGCGGTGTTCGAGACATCGGGTCCAGAGCCTGCGGATCCAGCCTGCTCCGGTGGTCGGGGTGTTCGTGGGCCGCCTCCTCGGGTGCGCGGATACTTCACCGACGGTAACGATCGGCACCGACACCGGAATTCCCCGGAGGTGGGGGAGAATCTAGAGCTCGGCTTCGCGCAGCGTCCACCAGCCGAAACCGCCGAGCCCGGCGGCCCAGAGCAGCAGCACGACGTAGGCCGCGGGCGTCGGGGCCAGGAAGCCGCTCTCCGGGAAGGCGCCGACCGCGACGGTGGAGATCGTCGCCGAGCCGGGCAGCAGCGCGACCAGCCACTCCACCTCGGCGGCGCGCGCCACCAGCCAGATCAGCGGCTCCAGCAGCACCAGCCAGCCGAGCAGCACCGCGAGCGCGGCGGCCACGCTGCGCAGCGCGAGTCCGAGCCCGGCGCCGATCACCGCCCAGCACACCGCGGCGAAGAGCCCGCCGCCGAACACCGTGCCCAGGCCGAGCCCGAACTCGACCTTCCCGCGGCCGAGCCCGACCAGCACACCGAGCCCGATCAGCGCGGTGACCACGGCGGCGGCCAGCCCGGCCGCGGCGGGCAGCGCGAGCTTGGCGGCGGCCAGCCGATCCCGGTTCGGGGTGAAGAGCACGGTGGTCGGCATGCCGCCGTTCCAGTACTCGCCCGCGGTGGCGAACACCCCGAGCACGGCGGCGGCCAGTGCGGCCACCCCGAAGGCCGGGTAGAGCCCGATCGAGGCGGCGCCGGTGGCAGGCTCGCCGGTGGGGTCGAGCGGCCCCGCGGTCAGTGCGGCGGCGACGGTCGAGATCAGCGCGGCGCCAGCCACGACGGCGGCGGCCGAGCCGATGCCGGGGACGCCGAGGAGTTTGCGGAGCTCGGAGCGCAGCGCGGGCAGGAGCTCGGTCGGCAGGTAATCGATCATCGGGAAACACCGTACGGCGCGGGCGGTTCCACGCGCCCGGCGCCGACCGCGGCGTGTCCGGCGAACGGGGAGAGCACGCCGGAGATGCCGCCGGGCGTGCGCGGCGCGGTGGCGGCCCGGTCGGTGAGCGCGGCCAGCACCCGGTCCGGGTGGATGGGGTCGGGGACGACGGCGGCGACGCGCACCTGCGCGGCCGCGGCGGCCTCACGGATGACCGCCTCGGTGGCCTCGGCCACCGCCAGCCGGCCGTCCGGGCGGATCACCGCGTCGGTGTAGCCGCGCGCGGCGAGGTGCGTGGCGAGCGCGATCGGGGTGGCGGCGTCGACGATCAGCCGGTCCGGGTAGCCGCGCCGCAGCTTGGCCGGGGTGCCCTGGTAGACGGCGGCGCCACCGGCCAGCAGCAGCAGCGCGTCGGCGGCGGGGAGCAGCGCGGCCAGGCTGCGACCGGTGACCACCGCGGCGCCGCCGCGTGCGGCGTGGGCGCGCAGCAGTTCGGCGAGCCAGTTGCGCTCGGCCGGGTCGAGGCCGTCGACCGGGTCGTCGAGGACAACCACCCGGGGGTCGGGGAGCAGCGCGGTGGCGATGGCGAGCCTGGTCTGCTCGCCGATGCCGAGCACCTCGATCCTGGTGCGGGTCTCGTCGCCGAGCCCGGCCAGCGCGGCGACCTCGTCGGCGCGGCCGTCCGGTACGTCGGCCGCGGCGGCGTAGGCGAGCAGGTGGTCGCGGACCCGGCGCTTGGCGGGCAGCCCGCGCGGGACGAGCACGCCGTTCACGGTGTGCGGGGTGCGCGGCGCCGCGCCGAACGCCTCGACCGTGCCGTGCGTCGGCGCGCGCAGCCCGAGCAGCACCCGGGCGAGCGTGGACTTCCCGGAGCCCGGCGGCCCGGCCACCGCCGTCACGGTGCCCGCGGGCACCGCGAACGAGATGTCCTCGAGCGCGGTGCTCGCGCCGTACCGGACGGCGAGCCCGCGCACCGCCAGCGCCGCCTCCGCCCCGAGGTGACCTGCCGAACCCACGTCCCCCGCGTCCGAACCGCGCACTCCGTCGGCGGCCCGGACGCCGATGCCTCCGGTCATCGCGCCGTCGGCGGGTGCGGCTTGCGGGTGGGCGCCGGATGGTGCCCGGCGGCGCGGGCGGGCGGCGACTTGCGCTGGCCCCGGCCGGAGTCGATGGCGGGCAGCGGATCGGCGTCGATCACCAGCGGGGCATCCCGCCAGTGCGTCGGCGCGGGCCCGAATGCCTTGCGCGAGTTCTCGACCGTGGTCTTGCCGAGGGCCCGGTTGCCGAGCCCGCCGATCACCGCGCCGATGCCCGCGGGCACCACCTTGCCCGCCATCAGCGCGGCCCGCTTGGTGAGGAACCGCACGATGAAGCGCTTGAGCAGGGAGTCGTTCATGGTCTGCAGCCCGGGGAGCTGCTTGGCGAAGGCGGTGCCCCAGTTCTTGGCCGAGTGCCCGATGGACTTCTGCACGATGTCCATGCCGCTCTCGCCGAGCACCACCGCGAGCACCAGCGCGCGGCGCTGCTCCTGCGCCTGCGGGGTGATGCCGTGCACCGAGGCCACCGCGAGCGTGTACACCGCGGAGGCCTCCATGAAGAAGGTGGTCTCCGCGCTCACCGCGGCCAGCGCGGCCATCGTGCCGACGCCGGGCACCGCCGCCGTCGCGCCGACCGCGCTGCCGCTGCCGGTGACGGCCATCAGGTACTGGTTCTCCAGCCGCTGGATGATCTGCGCCGGGGTCTCGTCGGGGTGGGCGCGCCGCAGCCGGTCCACGTACTTGGCCACCGCGGGGCCCTGTAGCCGCGAACCGGTGTCGAGCAGCTGTACCACCGTCTTCTCGAAGGCGTCCTTGAACATCATGGGCGTCTCCTCCTGTCCCGCTCGGCTGGTTGGAACTGTAGGGCACGGTGCCGACACAGCTCCCCTCGACAACGAAGTACCCAGTCCGCCGGGTTCCCCGCTCAGCCGAGGGCCGGAACCTCTTCGCCCGCGCGCGGCGGGGGCGGCGGCGTCCCGTCGCCGAACGGGCGCCCGCCGAGCTGCTCGCGGCCGTGCGGGGTGCGCCAATTCGCCAGGTCGGGGCCGACCGGGACCACACCGGTTGGGTTGATGTCCCGGTGCACCGCGTAGTAGTGCGTCTTGATCTGGCCGAAGTCGATGGTGTCGCCGAATCCAGGGGTCTGGAACAGGTCGCGGGCGTAGGCCCAGAGCACCGGCATCTCGCTCAGTTTGGTCCGGTTGCACTTGAAGTGGCCGTGGTAGACGGGGTCGAAGCGGGCCAGCGTGGTGAAGAGCCTGACATCGGCCTCGGTGATGGTGTCGCCGACCAGGTAGCGCTGCCCGGCGAGCCGCTCGGTGAGTTCGTCCAGCCGGGTGAACAGCCGGGCGTAGGCGCGCTCGTAGGCGTCCTGGTCGCCGGCGAAGCCACAGCGGTAGACGCCGTTGTTGACCTCGGTGAAGTTCTTCCGCGCGACCTCGTCGATCTCGTCCCGCAGGTGCGCCGGGTAGAGGTCGGGCGCGCCCTCCCGGTGGAACTCGGTCCACTCGGTGCAGAAGTCGAGGGTGATCTGCGGGTAGTCGTTGGTGACCACCTGGCCGGTGGCGATCTCGACCACGGCGGGCACGGTGATGCCGCGCGGGTAGTCCGGGAACCGGGCGAGGTAGGCGTCGCGCAGCCGGGGGATGCCGAGCACCGGGTCGACGCCGCCGGGGTCCAGGTCGAAGGTCCAGCTCAGTTTGTCGTGAGTGGGGCCGCAGAGCCCGAGCGAGAGCGCGCCCTCCAGGCCGAGCAGCCTGCGCACGATCAGCGTGCGGTTGGCCCACGGGCAGGCCCGCGCCGCGGCCAGCCGGTACCGCCCGGCCTCCGCCGGGTAGCCGTCGCGGCCGTCCGCGGTGATCCGGGTGGTGATGTAGTTGGTGTCCCGCTTGAACTCGCCCGGCTCCACGTAACTGCCCTGCGAACCGGAGCGATCCTCTGCCGACGTGGTCACGTGCCCCAGTCTGGCACGCCGGGCCGGGAACCCACCGCCTACGCTCTCCCGACATGAGCGGAACCGAACCGACACGCCTGGAACGCCGCAGCACCGATTCCGGCGCCGAGCTCGCCGTCCTCACCCTGGCGAACCCGCCGCTGAACCTGTTCGACCAGCCGCTGTTCGACGCGCTGGTCGCCGATATCGCCGAGCTCACCGCACACCCGCCGCGCGCGCTGCTGCTGCGCGCCGAGGGCAAGGTGGTCTCCGGCGGGGTGGACGTGCACGTCTTCGAGGGGCTGACGGTGGAGCAGGGCGCCCAGCTGTGGCGCTCGCTCTTCGAGACGATCATCCAGCCGCTCGAGGCGCTGCCCTGCCCGGTGGTCTTCGCCGCGCACGGCCTCACCCTCACCGCGGCCTTCGAGATCGCGCTGGCCTGCGACATCATCCTGGCGACGCCGACGGCCAGATTCGGGTTGGTGGAGACGGTGGTCGGGCTGACCCCGTCGATGGGCGGGCCGCAGCGGCTGGCCGAGCGCGCCGGCTCCGGCCGGGCCCGCGAGTTCGTGATGACCGGCGATCTCTACGCCGCCACCGTCATGGCCGAGTGGGGCGTGGTGAACGGGGTGCACGAGGACGTCGAGGCGGCGGCGCAGGCGCTCGTCACCCGGCTGGCCGACGGCCCGACCCGGGCGCACGCCGCGACCAAGGAGATCATCGGCGCCTGGCGCTCCGGCGGTGTCGCGCACGCGGATTCGGTGACGCCCGAGGTCTCCGGCGCGCTCTTCGGCACCGAGGATCTGCGCGGCGGGGTGCGCAGCTTCCTGCAGCAGGGGCCAGGGAAGGCGACCTACACCGGGCGGTGATCGGCGGACACGTTCTCCGGCTATCGCCACGAGATTGTGATGTGGGTCATATAGTCGGAGGTGCCTGGACGGTAGAGGCACCGGAGGATCCATGTCGCAGCAGTTCATCGTCGAATTTCCGCTGTCTGCGCAGCGCGTCTGCGACAACCCGCTCGCCCGCGGCGCGGACGGCGTGCTCCGCTACGGCAACCTGACCCCGGCGCTCACCGAGCTGCTCGACCTGCAGACGCACGCCTTCTCCACCCGCGAGGCCGTGGTGGAGATCGGGGGGCCGCGGCTCACCTACCGGGAGCTGTGGTACTCCGCATCCCGGATCGCGGGCGGGCTGCAGGAGCACGGCATCGGCTACGGCGACCGGGTGGCGGTGCAGCTGCCCGGCGGCGCGCGCTGGGTGCAGGCCTTCCTCGGCGCGCTGCTCAGCGGTGCGGTGCCGGTCCTGGTCGACGCCGCGCTGCCCGCCGCCGCGGCGGCGCGGGTGATCGCCGACAGCGGCGCCGACTTCGTGCTCGGCACCGGCGGCATCAGGAACTCCGCCGCGTCCGGCATGCCGGACGGCGCCGCCTTCATCGACGACGGCGCCGCGCTCAACGACCTCGCCCTGCTCTGCTACACCAGCGGCTCGTCCGCCCCGCGCGGGGTCGAGCTGACCAACGAGAACCTGCTCTCCGCGATTCGCTCGGTCGTCTCCGCGCTCGACCTGCCCACCGACGGGCTGCGCAACCTGGTGCTGCTGCCGCTGGCGCACGCGAGCGGCTGCGTCGACCAGGTGCTGCCCACCTTCGCGGTCGGCGGGACGGTGGTGCTCGTCCCGGATCGGGCGCGGCTGGCCGAGGCGATCGAGACCGAGCGGGTGGACATGGTCTCCGGCACCCCGCGGATCTTCACCGAGCTGCTGCCCGCGCTCACCGCGGGCGGGGCCGGGCGCGAGCACGTGGCCAGGATCAGCAAGGCCGGGCACCGGGCGGACCGGGCCGCTGCGCCCGGCGTGCTCGCCGACGCGCTGCGCGCGGCCTTCCCCGAGGCCAGGCAGTGGTCGGTCTGGGGGGCCACCGAGACCAGCGGGATCGGGCTCTCGACCGAGGACACCGCCGATGCCGCGGCGTTCCGCGCGACCGGCAGCGTGCTCGGCTTCCCGTTCGGCGGCACCGAGCTGGCGCTCTGGGGGCCGCGCGCGGACGCGGGCCGCGGCGAGCTGCTCTGCCGCGGGCCCAACGTCACCCGGCGCTACTGGAACGACCCGGCGACCACCGCCGCCCGCTTCACCGGCACCTGGTTCCACACCGGCGACCTGGTCACCATCGAGCCGGACGGGCTGGTCCGGCGCGGCGTCGCGCGCTGAGCGGGCTGTCAGTCGAGCAGGCGGGCGCGCAGCCGGTCGCGCAGCTCGCCGGTGAGGCCGAGCGCGGTGTAGTAGCGCTCCGGGTCGCCGTGGAACTCGCGCACGCCGTCGGTGGCGACGGCCAGGTACTCGGGGCGCACGCCGAGCAGGTCGTCGGAGACCTCGGTGTCCTGCTCGGCCCCAGCGGCGGCGATCATCTCGCGCAGCGCGGGCACCGCGTCGTTGCTGCGCAGGTAGTCGGCGAGCACCTCGTCCTCGGCGACGCCGACCGCGCGCAGCAGCGTCGCCACCGCCCAGCCGGTGCGGTCCTTGCCCGCCGCGCAGTGCACCAGGGTCGCCCCGGTGCCGTTCGCGATCGACCCGGCCAGCTCGAGGATGGCCAGGTTCGCCTCCGGCATGGCCGGGAAGAGGCGGTAGACCTCGAGCATGTGCGTGCGGGCGGTGTCGGTCGCCATGGCGTCGTGCGGCGGCGCCTCGCCCATCCTGGAGTCGAACGGGGTGACGGCGACGCGCACGCCGTCCGGGACGACGTCGGCGCCGAAGTGATCGATCTCACGAAGGCCGCGCAGGTCGTGCACCGCGGTGACGTTCAGATCGCGGAGCTGCGTGCGTCCCCGTGCGTCGAGGTTGGCGAGCGCGGCGGAGCGGAGCAGCACGCCGGAGCGGACGGTGCCGCCCCCGGCGGTGCGGAGCCCGCCCACGTCACGGAAGTTGAAGGTGCCGGAGAGCCGCAGGTGGTCGGCGGAGGGCGAGACGGTCACGTTGCCCAGGCTAACGGTTGGTGCCGGGGCGGCACCGGGCTGTATGCCTGCAACGAATCGATGTAGCCTGTGGCATCACGCACATCCGGACAGCGTGGTCCGGATTCGGCCGTACAGTGGTCGTTCGAGGTGGCAGCATCGGTGCTGCCCCCATGTCGGCCGTCGGTTGCCGACGGCCCGGAACATGCGTCCCGCGGGGATGGCGGCGAGCATGGTCGATTGCGAAGGCGTTCCGGTTGGATAACAAAACATTCTTTTAGTCTGGAATAACCGGTGAGCGCTGGGCTCAAACCCCGGAAGCACTTACCATTGCCGGATGATAGACCGGGAGTCCCGCAATTTCGGGGATGAGCGTTCGGTTTCCGGTGCTCCAGTTCTGTCGAGGGAGTCGTTGTTGAGCGTACGGGGAGAGATGGTGAAGACCCGGCTGCGGCCGACGATCTCCGAAGCGGTCGAGCAGGCTGCCGCTTCGCTCGATCACGGCGGCATGCGCGGGCTCCGGGTGCTGCTGCACGCCGGGATGAGCGCGTACTGGCCGCTGGTCAAGGGCGCGCCGGTCAAGCAGGTGCGGGCCTACGAGGGCACCCTGCAGTCGCTGCGGCTGCGCTGGGAGACGGGGGCGGGCTGCCTGCCGAGCGCGGGCACGGCCGGGATCTTCGCCGAGATGGATCGGCAGGCTGTCGCCTTCCTCGAGCTGTGCGCGGAGCGCTCCGGGATGAAGTGGCTGGAGCCGGTGGAGGCGGTGGCCGCGTATGCCGTCTCGGTGCTGCACGGCACCGTGCTGCGCTGGCTCTCCGACTGCGACGACGAGACCATGCTCGTCGTGCTGGACGACCTGGTGAGCAGCCTGGCCGCGCGCGCCGTCGAGAACTGATCGGCGCTTTGCTGGACGTTTGACCAATTGGGTGGTCTAGTTACTGGGTGCCCGCCATCGACCTCGCGCGGCCCGCGGCCGCGACCCCGCCGATCGCCCGCCTGCATGCCGCGACGGCCGATCTCGACCCGCCGCTCGCCGCGCTCGACCTGAGCCGGCTGCGCGCCAATGCCGCCGATCTGGTGCGCCGCGCAGGCGGCACCCCGATCCGGGTGGCGAGCAAATCCGTGCGCTGCCGCGCGGTGCTCGAGGAGGTGCTCGGCGCCGGGCTGACCGCCTCCGGTGGCTTCCGCGGCATCATGGCCTACTCGCTCAGCGAGGCATTGTGGCTGGTCCGGGCCGGTGCCGCGGATGTGCTGCTCGGCTACCCGACGGTGGACCGCGCCGCGCTGGCCGAGCTCGCCGCCGACGCCGCCGCCCGCGCCGCCGTCACCCTGATGATCGACGACCCCGCGCACCTGGAGCTGATCGCCGCCGCCACCGGCAACCGCGCCGGGCTGCGGGTCTGCCTCGACGTGGACGCCTCGCTGCGGCTCGGCCCGCTGCACCTCGGCGTGCGCCGCTCCCCGCTGCGCACCCCCGAGCAGGCCGCGGATCTGGCCTACGCCGCGAAGCGCGCGGGGTTCGCGGTGGTCGGGGTGATGACCTACGAGGCGCAGATCGCCGGGCTGCCGGACGCCAACCCCGCGGTGCGGCTGGTGAAGCGGGCCTCGGCCGCGGAGATCGGGGGCAGGCGCGCGCGGGTCGTCGATGCGGTGCGAGCGGTCGTCGGCGAGCTGGAGATCGTGAACGCGGGCGGCACCGGTTCGGTCGAGGTCAGCGCGGGCAGCGCGGCGGTCACCGAGGTGACCGCCGGGTCCGGGCTGTACGTGCCGACGCTCTTCGACAACTACCGCTCCTTCACCCCGCGCCCCGCGCTCTACTTCGCGCTCCCGGTGCTGCGCAGGCCGACGCCGTCGATCGCGACGGTCTTCGCCGGCGGCTACATCGCCTCCGGCCCGGCCGGTGCCGCCCGGGTGCCGAAGCCGGTGTGGCCGGGGCGGTTGCGGCTGCTCGGGGCCGAGGGCGCGGGCGAGGTGCAGACTCCGCTGGCCGGGGCGCGCGGGCTGCGGCTCGGCGACCGGGTCTGGTTCCGGCATGCCAAGGCGGGCGAGCTGTGCGAGCGCTTCGACCGGCTGTTCCTCGTCGACGCCGACGGCGGCCGCACCGAGGTGCCGACCTATCGCGGCGAAGGAAAGTGCTTCGGCTGAATTCGGTCCGGTAGTGGTGAGAATTGTTCGCATACCGATTGGTCCATTTATCTGTGACGGTCGGTACGGCGCACAAACTTCCGCCTGGAATTGTGTGGGTGAATTCAGCTCAGCCGCAGCAGCGCCGAGAGTTCGGCCAGTTCGGCCGGGTCGGCGGGCAGGTACTCGGTGAGCAGCGGTGAGCGGATGATGGTGGCGTGCCACAGGGCGCGGCCGAGCGCGGCGCGCAGCATCCGGGCGGCCACCAGCGCGCGCACCGCGCCGGGCGCGTCCACCGGCGCCGAGACGGTCGCCGAGACCAGCACCACCGCCGCCTCCCTGCCGCGGAACCGCTCCGGGGTGCCGACCAGCACGTCGTCGATCCTGGCGCGCTCCAGCAGGGTCCGGATCAGCGCCACCTGCGGGCCGTAGGGCGCCACCACGAAGATGTCGTGCGGGTGCAGCCTGCGGGCGCCGCTCCCGCTGGTCCAGGTGCCGGTGAGCAGGGTGCGGACCCGGCGCACGACTTCCCGCGCCTCGGGTTCGCAGACGGTGCTGTGGCCGCGGTGCGGGATGAGCACGGTCTCGATGCCCGGCGGCACGATGTCGAGGGCGCGGCCGCCGGGCACCGTCCGCGCCGCGCCGAGCCGCCCGTCGTACCAGAGTGCGGAGAGCGGGCCGCACACCGCCGGGTGCAGCCGCCTGGTGCGGTCGAGCAGATAGCCGGTGGCGGCCGGGACGGTCCGGTGCGGTCCGATCCGCAGCCCGAGCGCCGAGCGCGGCGGCCCGGCGTGCTCCAGGTCGCCGAGCAGCAGCAGGGAGCGGGCGCTGACCGCGGCGGCCAGTGCGTCGGCCGGGGCGCAGCGGCCCGCGTCGGCGACGATGAGCAGGTCGAGCGCGCCGCGCGGCACCCGCGCGGGGTCGGCGAAGTCGGCGGGCAGCCCGCCGACGACGCAGCCGTTCACCGCGGTCTCCAGGAAGCGCGGGTAGCGGGCGCCGTCGATCACCGCCCACTCCGGGGCCACCGAGATCACGTCCTTCTTGGCCACCAGCTCGGGGAGCACCCCGGCCCGCACCACGGCATCGAGCAGCTGCTCGACGGTACGGTGGCCGTCCGGTGCGGTGATGCCGATCCGCCACCGGTCCCCGGCGAGCAGCCCGGCCACCACCCGCGCGATGGTGGAGATCTTGCCGGTGCCCGCGGGCGCCTGCACCGCGAGCACCGAATCGTCGAGCGCGCGCACGGCCTCGGTGATGGCGGCGGCGTGGTCGCCGTGCACCGGGGGGAGGCCGGACAGGTCACCGCGCAGGCGCGGGGGGCGGCGGGCGAGCAGGTCGAAGGGGGCGCCCGCGGGCATGTCCGGGAGGGTGACCAGGACGGTGTCGGCGAGCTCCTCCAGGGCGCGCTCGACGGCGCGGTCCGGGTGCGGAGGGCGCGGGGCAAGGGCGATGGGCATGGCGTCGGAGGGCTCCCTCCCCTCGGGGAGCACCTCCTCCAGCCGGACGGTGTCGGCGAACTCGGTGTCGGGGGAGCAGCCGAGCACCACGGCGGCGGTGACCGTGCGCAGGCCGGGGGCTGCGGGGTCGGGGTGGTCGTAGTAGGCGTGCACGGGGGTGCCGGGGGCGGGGACGGTGGAGCCGAGGCGGCTGCCTGCGCCGGTGCCGAAGCGGCCGGTGAGGGTGAGGTAGCGGCGCAGCCCGGTGCCGTGCGGGGGGCGGTGCCACTTGGTGTCGACGGTGCCCCACTCGGCGACGAGCACGCCCGGCTCGTCGGCCCAGTCCGCCACCGGGTCGGCGCGGCGCGCCCGGTGCGCGTCCCAGAGCGGGCCGCGCTGCCTGCGGTGGTGGCCGAGCGCATCGGCGAGCAGCGCCGCCGGGTGCCCGGAATCGGCGCGGGCGCGGGCGAATTCGGCAAGGGCCGCCTCCAGGGAGGAGGGGCCGTCCGGGTCGGGCACGCGGGGGAGCGGGGGGCGGGGCGGGATGCCGTACCGGTCCGCGAGTGCCCGCAGGGCGGCGCGGATGCGGAGGACGCGGTCGGCGTCGGTCTCCGCGACGGGTTCGCCCGCGTCGCGGGGGACCAGGCGGTCGAGGGCGGCGGCTACCTGGGTCACCCGGTAGACCGGCGCCCTGACCCCGGGCAGCAGCGGCTCGGGGGAGGGCTCCGGCTCCCCCGCCAGGACCAGCGTGGAGCGCACGACCGGCGCGAGGTCGACGACGGCGTCCGCGGCGAAGAGCTCCTCGAGCAGCTCCTCGTCGCCGGGGCCGGTCTGGTGCGCGTGCAGCAGCGCGCGCACCTCGGCGCCGTGGTGGTAGAGGTGCGCGCCGGGGAGCTCGGCCCGCAGCCGCTCGAGGACCGGCCGTAACCCGTTCGCGCCGACGGGTATGCGCAGCGCGAAGTCCGGCCCCGCCACGAGCAGGGCGGGGCCGGGCGCGGCCGCGATCCCGATATCGCCGGGCGTGCTCGGCGGCAGCGCGGAGAGCGCGTCGGCTCCCGCGGTGTCGGCGACCGGGTGCCCGGCGGCCTCCGCGCGCACCTGCACCCGCGCCTGCCTGCGCAGTGCGGTCGCGGTGCGCACCGGCAGCCCGGGCAGCTCGGCGGTGGAGCTCGCCAGCCGGTCGACGGTGCCGATCCCGGCGGCGCGCAGCAGCGCCGCCGTGCCCGGGTCGATCCCGGCCACCAGCCCGACGTCCCGCGCGCTGCGCGCCGCCGCCCGGCAGGCGGCGCAGCGCCCGCAGGCCAGGTAGCGCGGGTCGCCCCACTGCACCGGGAGCAGCTCGGCGGACTGCTCGGCGACGATGTGCTCGAAGCGCGCCCGCCGCGCCAGGTAGACCGGGAGCGCGGCGTCGAGCGGGAGCTCGGTGCCGCCGATCCGCAGCACCGGCGCGGGCAGCGCGCCCGCGGCGCTCAGCAGGTCGGCGCAGGCCGCCAGCTCGAGCGCGGCGCGCACCGGGTCGGCGGCGTTCGCGGCGACCGGGGTGTACCGCACCCGGTGGTCCGCGCGGACGAGCCGCTCCGCGCTCGCGGCGGTGCGCCCGTCGAAGAGCACGGCATCGGTGATCTCGGCCACGCCGCCGCGCAGCGCGGCGAGCGTGCGCTCGTTCCCGGCCAGCAACCGGTCCAGCTCGGCGGCGGAATCCGCGCGCGGCGCGGCGATCTCGGCGTCCAGGGCGCGCAGCACCGTGAATTCGCAGCGCGCGGCAGCGATCAGGTCGGCCGGTGCGGCGACGACCACGTCACCGATGACGAGCAAACGCGGCCCTCCTGTCTCGTCGCGGGCTCACCGGTGTCGGCGAATCGACGGCAAGACTACGGTGCTCACCGCGCGAAACGGGGGATCAGGACCGCGGTTTGCGCCGCTCCGGCGCGCGCCACGGCCCCTCGCGGCGCGGCCCGCGCGGCATCGCGCGGTGCTGCGGCGAGCCGTGGTCGAGCTGCAGCTGGATCAGCACGCCGCTGATCCTGGTGCGGCGCAGCGCCTCCAGCGTCTCGGCGGGCAGGTTCGCGGGCAGCTCGACCAGGCTGTGGTCCGGCCGGATGCTGATGTGCCCGAAATCGCTGCGGCGCAGCCCGCCCTCGTTGGCGATGGCGCCGACGATCGCGCCCGGCACCACGCGGTGCCGCTTGCCGACGCTGATCCGGTAGGTGGCCAGCTCGGCGCCGGTGCCGCGGTGATGGCCGCCACCGCCACCGCCGCCCTCGTCGTCGAAGCCGCGCTGCCGCTCCGGGCGTTCCCGGCGCGGGCGCTCGACCGGCTCCGGCTCGGGCTGCATGAAGAAGTTCTTGCCGTCGTGCGAGCCGACCGCCAGCGCCGCCGCGATGTCGATGAGCGGGGTGTTGTGCTCGCGCTCGTACTCCTCGATCAGGGTGCGGAAGAGCGCCAGGTTCTCCGAGGAGAGGTTGTCGGTGATCGCGTCGCCGAACTTGCTGACCCGCTGCGCGTTCACGTCGTCGACGCTGGGCAGCTGCATCTCGGTGAGCGGGTGCCTGGTGGCGCGCTCGATCGACTTGAGCAGGTGCCGCTCGCGCGGGGCGACGAAGAGCAGCGCCTCGCCGGAGCGCCCGGCCCGGCCGGTGCGGCCGATCCGGTGCACGTACGACTCGGTGTCGTGCGGGATGTCGTAGTTCACCACGTGCGAGATGCGGTCGACGTCGAGGCCGCGGGCGGCGACGTCGGTGGCGACCAGGATGTCCAGCGCACCGGACTTGAGCTGCCCGATGGTGCGCTCGCGCTGGTTCTGCGCGATGTCGCCGTTGATCGCGGCGGCGGAGAAGCCGCGGGCCCGCAGCTTCTCGGCGAGCTCCTCGGTGGCCTGCTTGGTCCGGACGAAGAGGATCATCGCCTCGAACGACTCGACCTCGAGGATCCGGGTCAGCGCGTCCAGCTTGCGCTGGTGCGAGACCTGCACCCAGCGCTGGGTGATGTTGGTGGCGGTCGAGGTCTTCGACTTGACCGTGATTTCGACCGGGTCGTGCAGGTACTGCTTGGAGATCTTGCGGATGGCGCCGGGCATGGTCGCGGAGAAGAGCGCGACCTGCTTGTCGTTCGGAGTGTCGGCGAGGATGCGCTCGACGTCCTCCTGGAAGCCCATCTTGAGCATCTCGTCGGCCTCGTCGAGCACCAGGTAGCGCAGCCCGGAGAGGTCGAGCGTGCCCTTCTCCAGGTGGTCGATGACGCGGCCGGGCGTGCCGACCACCACCTGGGCGCCGCGGCGCAGCCCGGAGAGCTGCACGCCGTAGCTCTGCCCGCCGTAGATGGGCAGCACGTTCAGCCCGGGGATGTGCGTGGCGTAGCGGCCGAACGCCTCGGCGACCTGGATCGCGAGCTCGCGGGTCGGCGCGAGGACCAGCGCGCGCGGCTTCCGGTCCGCGGTGTCCAGCCCCATCAGGATCGGGATGGCGAAGGCCGCGGTCTTGCCGGTGCCGGTCTGCGCGAGGCCGACCACGTCGGCGCCTGCCAGCAGCGGCGGGATCGTCGCGGCCTGGATCGGCGACGGCGACTCGTAGCCGACATCGGCGATGGCGCGCAGGATCCGCTCATCGATGCCGAGTTCGGCGAAGGTGGGTGGTGCGTCGGCTGCGGGCTCTGCGGGCGAATCGGCGCTGGTCTCGACGGTGGAGCCGCCCTCGGTGCTGCCGGTGGAACCGTGCGTCGCCGCTGTGACCGGGCTGCCGGTCGCGAAATCGCCGGTCGTACCCTCGCCTTCGCGGGGGTCCCCATTGTCGCCGGGAACGGTGTCGACCTCATTGATGCTCATTGACCAGCAGTTTACTGCGTGGCGGTGGTCTCACCCGCAGCCGGGCCATACCGTGGTTCCCATGTCGTCACCGATCGTCGCGGTCGTCCAGTTCGCGCCATCCACCGATCCGGTCGCCAACCTCCGCGCGCTGCGCGAACCGGTCGCCGATGCCGCCGGGCGCGGCGCGGCCGTCGTGCTCGCCCCCGAGTACGCGATGTACGCGGTGACCAGGCTCGACGAGCGGGTGGTCGCGGTCCGCGAGCCGCTCACGGGGCCCTTCGTCACCGGGCTCGGGGCGCTGGCGAAGGAGTTCGGCGTGCACCTGGTGGCCGGGATCGTGGAGGAGGTGCCGGACGAGCCGGAGCGCATCCACAACACCCTCGTCGTGCTCGACCCGAGCGGCGAGCTCGTCGCCACCTACCGCAAGGTGCACCTCTACGACGCCTTCGGGCACCGCGAGTCCGACGTGGTCGCGCCCGGCGCCATCACCGAGCCGCCGGTGTTCACCGTCGGCGACACCGTCTTCGGGCTGCAGACCTGCTTCGACCTGCGCTTCCCCGAGGGCGCGCGGCGGGTGGCTGCGGCCGGTGCGCAGGTGCTGCTGCTGCCCGCGCAGTGGATCCCCGGTCCGGGCAAGGTCGACCAGTGGACGACGCTGCTGCGCGCGCGGGCCATCGAGAACACCGTCTACGTCGCCGCCGCCGACCAGGCCGAGCCGCGCGGCGCGGGCGCGTCGATGATCGTCGGCCCGGCGGGCGCGGTGCTCGCCGAACTGGGCGCCGAGCCCGGTGTGCTGACCGCCGCCGTCGACGCCGCGGAACTCGCCGCCGTCCGGCGCGCGAATCCGAGCCTGGAGCTGCGCCGATTCACCGTGGTGGAGCGCGTTCCGGAGTAGCGTCGGGGGACGATGATCTACACCGATCGGACTTCGGCCGGTCGTGTGCTCGGGGGCGAGCTGGCCGAGTGGGGCCTCGTCGCGGCGGCGGGAGCCCCCGGTCCGCTGCTACTCGGGCTGCCACGCGGCGGCGTGCCGGTGGCGGCCGGTGCGCGCGAGGTGGTCGGGGGCGCGCTCGACATCCTGCTGGTCCGCAAACTCGGCGTGCCCTGGCAGCCGGAGCTGGCGGCGGGGGCGATCGGCGAGGACGGAGCCCGGGTCCTGAACGACGACGTGCTCGCGCACACCGGGCTGACGCGGGTGGCGCTGGCCGGGGTGGAGGTGGCCGAGCGGGCCGAGCTGGAGCGGCGCCGCGCCACCTGGCGGGCCGGGGCGGCGGCGGTGCCGCGGGCCGGGCGGGTGGTGGTGCTGGTGGACGACGGCATGGCGACCGGGGCGACCATGGTGGCCGCCTGCCGGGTGCTGCGCCGCCAGCGTCCGGCGCTGGTGCTTGTCGCGGTGCCGGTCTCCTCGCCGGAGGCGCTGCGCCGGGCCGCCGCCGAGGCCGACGACGTGGTGTGCCCGCTGGTGCCGGAGCAGCTCGGCGGGGTCGGCACCGTGTACCAGGACTTCCACCAGCTCGCCGACGCCGAGGTCACCGCGGTGCTGCGGGCCCGCTGATCACCACACCGCGCGCGGCGTCACCCGGCCCGCGGCGGTGAGCATGGGCCGCAGCCTGCCCGCGAAGCTCTCCGCCGTGACCGGGGTGACCTCCACCTCGGCGCCGGTGCGCACCGCGTAGCGGCCGTCCCCGGCGACGTCGATCCAGCACAGCACGCCGAACGGCGCGAGCGCGCCCGCGTCGCGGCGCACCGAGACCACGATCTGGCCGATGCCGTCGCGCGGGGCGCGGAGCAGCCGGCGGATGCGGGCGGGCACCGAGGGGCCGGAGACCGGGACGGTCACCAGGTCGCGGCTGTCCTCGGTGACCCGGGCCAGCGGGGTGGTGAGCGCGGGCAGGGTGCCCGCGCGGTTGCGCGGGAGCGGGGTGATCATCCGGGCGGCGAAGGTGCCCGGCGAACCGACCGCGATCCGGAGGTCGCCGCCGCGGTCCGGCGTGGAGCCGGGCAGCTGCGCGACCACGACCGCGATCTCGCCCGCCACCGCCCCGAGCACGCGAATCGGCGCCCCGAGCCCGGAATTCGGCGGGTTCGTTCCGGGGTCGGCCGGGTGGGTGCCCGATTCGCCTCGCCCGGCCCTGGATTCGGCGTCTCCGGGTAAGCCGGTACGCCGGGCCGTCGGCTCGAGCTGTGCGGGGCGGAACTCCGGCTGCCCGGCCGCCGATGCCGGGCGCTCCGGCTCGGCGGGGCCGTAGCCGAAGAGCTCGACGCGCAGGGCAGGGCGGGCGAGGACGCGGAGCGCCGCCTCCAGGTCGGCGTCCAGGTGCTCGTCGCGCCAGCGGTGCAGAGCGGGGAGCTGCGCGGCGCGCTCCACGTTGTCGGCGGCGGAGAGCCGCACCGCGAGCGGGTACGGGATGCGGTCCCCGTCGGTCCGGCTCCAGGCCAGCGCGAACTGGTCCGGCGTCAGCGTCCGCCTCACTCGCGCTCGGACCACTCCCCGAGCACCGGGGGCGTGGTGGGATCGAGCGAGCCGATGAGCGTGCCGTTGTCGTCGCCCGGCTCGAGGTAGGTGAGCTCCTCGTCCGGGAAGTGCAGGTCGTCGTCGGGGTCGGCGGCGGGCGGCCGCGGCGGCAGGTGCGCGCTGATCCCGTGGCCCGCGCGCGTCGTCTCCGAGGCCGCCAGCGCGCCGCCGAGCAGCCCGCCCATGGCGCCCGCGCCGAGCCCGGTGACGGCCTCGGTGCCGCTGGACTCGCGTGGCTTGGAGGTACGCCGCTCCTCCTGCCGCTTCTTGCGATCGTCGGCGGGCACGGTCGGCGGGATGACGCCGGGAACGCCGGCCGAGACCGGCGCGGTGCCGCTCGCGAAGTGCGGGGTGGCCGCGTGCGGGACGGCGATGTGCGGCATGGCGGCGCCGGCGAGCGAAGCCGCGACGGTGCCCGCCGGTGCGGAGCCGGCCGCCTGGGTAGCGGCGGCGGCCGTGCCTGACTCCGCACCGGCCGGTACCGCCGTACTCGCGGCTTCGTCCTCCGGCGTGGCCGAATCGTCCGCCGCGGCAGCGGCCCCGGCAGCCTCGTCGTCCGTCGTGGTGCCGGTGGCGAGCGCTACGGGCGCGGCGATCGGCGCGGCTCCGGCCTCGCTGCCGGACCCGCCGCGCGCACTCACCGCGGCGTCGGCGGGAGGCGCCGCGCCGATGCCACCCGGCGCGTCGAACTCCGGGAACGCCGGAATCCCGTTGCCGGTGGGCAGGAAGGCGCCCGCGTAGACGTCCTCCATCACCCGGACGACATCGAGCCTGGCCGTTTCCGCCGCCTTCTGCGCCGCCACATTGGCCGCAGCGCTCCCCGGATCCAGCAGCGCCGCCGTCAGATCCGGCTCGCCGCCCGCGGGCGCGCCGACCCCGGCGCGCACCGTCTCGGCGGCGTCACCGGCCCGGTTCAGCCGCTCGCCGACCACGCCCATGACATCGGCGAGCTCCCGCCCGCGCTGTTCGAACGCCGCGACGGCGGCGGCCGCGTTCGCGGCGGCGGGCCCGCGCCACCCGTCGGCCATGGCCGCGCGCACCTCGGCGCCCGCGGCCTCGACGGCGGCGGCGAGCCCGGCGCCGGAACCGCGCCAGAGCCGGCCGCCCGCGTTCAGCGCGGCCGGGTCGAGCAGGTTCACCGCGGCGTGCAGCTCCCGGTGCGAGAGGTTGTCGAAGGTCTCCACCCGGGGCGCGTAGTCGGGGTCGGTGCGCAGGTGCTCGCCGCGCTGGGCGGAGCGGGGCAGTTCACGCATGGTGCACCGCGGCCACGCTCGCCAGTTGCCCGGCCGCGGTCACGTCGGCGGCGGCGTAGGCCGCGCCCGCCGCGCGCAGCGTGGCAGCGAGTTCCCGTGCGCCCGCCGCGTATTCGCGCAGCGCGGTGACCGCGTTCCCGGCCTTGCGCTCGAAACCACCGCGCAGCGCCGCGCCGGAGGCGAGGCCGCCGAAGCCGGGCAGCGTGCCAGCCGCGGCGAGCGCCGCGATCTGCTCGTCGACCCGATCGGCCAGCTGCTCGTAGCGCTGCGCGCAGCGCTCCGGCGCGCCGTCGGCGACCAGGACCCCGTCGATCCACAGTTCGCCGTCGTCCACCGCCGTGCGCAGGACATCCACCTTGGATCGCATCGCCAGCCCCCTCTCCGGAGCGCCGCGGTCGCGCCGGCGCCGTCCGTATCACCGAATCGGATGCGACCGCCCCTCCGTCACATCCTGTACCCACGCCGCGATGTCCGCGCCGACCTTCGCGTGCACCGGCTCGTGCAGCAGATCGTGGCCGGCGTCGGAGTACTCGCACAAATGTACCGACTCGTGGCGCGCAGTCCAGTCCCGGACGGGATCGATCGGCGTCCGCCGGTCATCGACGCCGTGCACGGCGAGAACGGGCAATCCGGGCGGCGGGGGCGCGGTGATCGCGCGCGGCGGCGTGCCGCAGAGCACCAGCCCGGCGAGCGCGGGCGCGGAATCGGCGAGCAGCCCGAGCGCGGTGGCCGAGCCCAGCGAATGTCCCATCAGCACAACCGGTTCCGCCGGGCGCTCGGCGCGCACCGCGCCGAGCAGCGCGGACGCGTCGGCGGTGAGCTCGGCGAGCGTGCCCGGCGCGGCCGGATCGCCCTCGCTCAGCCCCTGCCCGGCGGTGTCGAGGAGCCACGTTTCGATCTCCGCCCGGCCGAGCAGGGCGGCGAACCGGTGGTAGTGCCCGCTGTGCTGCCCGCTGCCGGGCAGCAGCACGAGCACCGCGCGCGGATCGGCCAGCGGACGGCGCCGATAGTGCAGCCTGCCGCGTGCGCCGGTGAGGTAGGGCATGCGACGATCATGCCCGCGCCGCCGGGGACCGAATCCGCCCGGCCCTCCCGAGCCGAGGTCACTTCGTGAAGTTCCGCACCGCCGTCCGGCTTTCCCTGATCGCCGCGGTACTCGCCGCCGGGGCGGCCGTCCCCGCCGCGCACGCGGCGCCGAGCTGCCCGCGGGCCGGGGTCGAGGTGGCGGTGCCCGCCGGGGTTCCGGTGCTTGACTGGTCGGAGAACCTGACCGTCGACGCGGCGGGGAACCTGTGGGTCGCCCGGCTGTGGCGGCAGCAGCTGCAGCGCTACGACGCCGCGGGCGCGCTCACCGCGACCGTTCCGGTCGAGTACCCGGGCGCGCCGCGGCTCGGGCCGGACGGGCTGCTCTACGTGGTCTTCGGCGACGCGCCGGTCGCGGGCGACCGCGGCGGCGTGCTCCGGCTCGACCCGGCCGCCGCCACGCCGGTGCCCGAGGTCGTCGCCACCGGGCTGACCATGCCCAACGGCGCCGACTTCGGCGCGGACGGGCTGCTCTACGTCGCCACCGCCACCGGCGTCGTCCGGCTCCGGGCCGACGGCACGGTCGACCCGGGCTGGTCCATCGCCGCCCCCGCCGCCAACGGCATCGCCATCGACGGCGACACCGCCTACCTGACCAGCAACGGTGACGCCCTCGGCCGGGTCTCCCGCGCTCCGCTCGCGGATCCGGGCGCGCACACCGTCGTCGCGGACCTCACCGCCGCCGGGCTCCCCGACTACGTGGACGACCTGCTGAGCCACGACGGCGCGCTGTACGCGGCGACGCTCACCGGCAGGCTGGTCCGCGTCGACCCGGCCACCGGGGGCAGCTGCGCGGTGCTCGGCACCCAGCCGCTGACCGCGCTCGCCGCCGACCCGGCCCGCCCGGACACCCTGCTGGCGAGCACCGAGGCCGGCTCGATCCTGCGGATCACGCCGGGCGGGTAACCCCGGGCGAGTAACCCCGGCTCACCCCGGGCGAGTAACCCCGGCTCACCCCGGGCGAGTAACCCCGGGCGGGTAACCCCGGCTCACCCCGGGCGGGTGGCCCCGGGCGAGTAATCCCGGGCGGGTAACCCCGGCTCACCCCGGGCGGGTGGCCCCGGGCGAGTAATCCCGGCTCTCACCCCGGGCGAGTGGCCCGGGTCGGCAGCGCGGGGAGCCGAGGACGGCTCGGCGCGCTCAGAAAGTGGGCAGCGGGATGACCGGAAGCTCCGGCACCGGGATGCCGGGCGGCGCGGGCGCGGGTTCGGGCGCGGGCTGCGGGGCCGGGGCGGGAGCCGGGGCCGGGGCCGGGGCGGGCGGAGCAGGCACGTCGGGCACGACGAAGGCGCCGACCGTCGGCGTCATCACGCAGTGCGCGCCGGGGTAGTCGATGACACCCCACATCGAGGCCACCACCGTGCCGGGGCCGCTGTTCACCGTCTTGGACAGCGTGGGCAGGTTCAGCTCGGTGTGGTCGTCCAGCGGATCCATCCCGCTGACGCCGGTGTTCACGTTCACCCAGGCGACGGCGAGTCCGGAGGCGAGCGGCGCGCCCGAGTGCGCGGGGGAGGCGGTGAACCGCAGCTGGCCGGGGTGCAGGTCGGCGCCTGCCGAGTTGGCCTGGGTGCCGTCGGTCACCCCGGCCGCGATGATCGTGGTGATCGGGCCGTTGCTGCCGCAGCCGAAGGTCGGCGCGGCGTAGGCGAACGGGGTGAAGTTACTGGCGATGTCGCGCAGCGCGGCCACGTCGACCAGCTCGGTGTAGTCGCGCAGGGCGCCGACGCCCGCCCTGGCGCTCGCGTCCTCGCCCGCCGCCGCGGTGAGTTCGGCGATCCGGTCGCGCACCGTCGCCTCGGTGTCGGCGGTCGCCCCGCCGGCGAGCACTCCGGCGAGGGTGAGCGTCATGCCGAGCGACGCCGCCGTCGCGGCGATCCGTGCGGTGGACTTGCGCTTCACTCGAACACTCCTCGATGCGGCTCCTGTTTCGCCAGCAACGTACCAGGTGGGCCTGGTTTCCACCGGGCCGCTCCGCACCGCAAACCGCGATATCGCCCGCACCTCGTGTGATCCAATCGACTCGGTGTATTACCGGGGGGTAGGGTTCGAGTCGGATGAAACGAGACACAACGGGAGCCTTGTATGAAAATATCCCTGTCCTCCGATGAGGTTGCCTTCCGCGACGAGCTGCGCACGTTCTACCGGACGCAGATCCCCGAGGAGATTCGGGAGCGGGTCAAGTACGGGCGGGAGATCTCCCGCGCGGACGTCGTGACCACGCACAAGTTGCTGAACGACAACGGCCTCGCGGTGCCGAACTGGCCCGTCGAATGGGGTGGCAAGGACTGGACCCCGATGCAGCGGCACATCTGGCAGGACGAGATGCAGCTGGCCTCGGTCCCCGAGCCGCTCACCTTCAACGCCCAGATGGTCGGCCCGGTGATCGCGCAGTTCGGCTCGCAGGAGATCAAGGAGCGCTTCCTGCCGCCCACCGCCGCGCTCGACATCTGGTGGTGCCAGGGCTTCTCCGAGCCGGACGCCGGCTCGGACCTCGCGTCGCTGCGCACCACCGCGGTGCGCGACGGCGACTCCTACATCGTCAACGGCCAGAAGATCTGGACCACCCTGGCCCAGTACGCCGACTGGATCTTCTGCCTGGTCCGCACCGACCCGAACGCCCCGAAGAAGCAGGCGGGCATCTCGTTCCTGCTCTTCGACGTCAAGAGCCCCGGCGTCACCATCCGCCCGATCAAGCTGATCGACGGCGGCCACGAGGTGAACGAGGTGTTCTTCGAGAACGTCCGGGTGCCCGCCGACCAGCTGGTCGGCGAGGAGAACATGGGCTGGACCTACGCCAAGTTCCTGCTCGGCAACGAGCGCACCAGCATCACCGCGGTCGGCCGCAGCAAGGTCAAGCTGGCGGTGGCCAAGGAGTTCGCGGCGCAGACGAAGTCCGGCTCGGGCACGCTGCTCACCGACCCGATCTTCGCGGCCAGGATCGCCGAGCTGGAGAACGAGCTGCTCGCGCTGGAGCTGACCCAGCTGCGCGTGGTCTCGCACTCCGAGGAGGGCAAGCCGAACCCGGCCTCGTCGGTGCTCAAGCTGCGCGGCTCGGAGCTGCAGCAGGAGGTGACCGAGCTGCTGCTCGACGTCGCGGGCCCGGACGGCCTCCCGGTCGGCGCCGGTGACATCGCCTCGCCCGAGTGGGCGCAGCGCAGCGGCCCGGCTTACCTGAACTACCGCAAGACCACCATCTACGGAGGCTCCAGCGAGGTGCAGCGCACCATCATCGCCTCCACGATCCTCGGACTGTGAGGGGCGAGCCATGGATTTCGAGCTCACCGAAGAGCAGGCGCTGCTCCGCGACACCGTGCGCGACCTGCTCGCCAAGAACTACACCGCGGAGTCGCGGCTGAAGGTCGTCGAGACCGACCTCGGCTGGAGCCGGGACGTCTGGGGCAGGCTGGCCGAGCTCGGCGTGCTCGGGCTCACCTTCTCCGAGGAGGACGGCGGCGTCGAGGCGGGGCCCGTCGAGGCCATGCTGGTCCTGGAGGAGGTGGGCCGCAGGCTGGCCCCCGAGCCGCTGCTGGACGCGGTGATCGTGCCCGGCGCGCTGATCACCCTCGCCGGCACCGCCGAGCAGCGGCAGGCGATCCTGCCCGAGGTGGCCGCTGGCAGCCTGCTGCTCGCCTTCGCGCACGCCGAGCCCGGCTCGCGCTGGCCCGACCTGGAGCTCGGCACCACCGCGACCGCGGACGGCGACGGCTACCGCCTCTCCGGCACCAAGAACCCGGTGCCGCACGGCGACAGCGCGGACCGCATCGTGGTCAGCGCGGCGCTGCCGGAGGGCGGCACCGGGCTGTTCCTGATCGACCCGGCGGGCGCGGGCGTGCGGCGCACCCCGTACCGCACGCTCGACGAGCGCCGCGGCGCCCAGTTGGTCCTGGACGGCGCGCGGGCGGAGCTGCTCGGCACGGCGACCGACGCCAGCGCGGCCATCGCGGCCGCCGAGCTGCGGGCGCACGCCGCGCTGAGCGCCGAGGCCATCGGCGCGATGGCCGAGGCACTGCGGCTGACCAGCGAGTACCTGCGCACCAGGAAGCAGTTCGGCGTCACGCTCTCGAAGTTCCAGACGCTGACCCAGCGCGCCGCGAACATGTACGTCTCGCTGGAGCTGGCGCGCAGCATGAGCCTGTACCTCACCGCCGCGCTCGCCGACGGCTCGGAGGACCCGGTGATCGCGTCCCGCTCGCGGCTGCGGATCGCCCGCTCGGCCAGGCACGTCGGGCAGGAGGCGGTGCAGATGCACGGCGGCATCGGCGTGACCACCGAGTACCCGGTGAGCCACTACGTCGCGCGGCTCACCGCCATCGAGCGGACGCTCGGCGGCACGCTCGAGCACCTGCGGGTGCTCGGCGACCGGGTGGCCGACCACACGCTGGTCGAGCTCTAGACCGGTGTCCGGACGCGGGCGGCGGGCCTCCGGGCCCGTCGCCCGCTGCCGTCACGTGGCGTTGATCACTCCGTGCTCTCGGTGCCGTACGGCTCGTCCTCGACGAGCTCCGAGGACGGCTCCTCGCCGGCCGGTGTGCTCGGCTCCAGGGTGAGCGTGCGGGTGCGCGTGGTGGTCGGCTCGGCCTCGCGGGGGCGGGTGGTCGGGGTCCGGGTCCTGGTGGCGGACTCGGTGGCCGACGGGTCATCGGACGGGTCGGCCGACGGGTCGACGACGAGGGTGTACCCGGCCGGGCGGCGCGGCGGCCCGGCGGGGGCGATCTGCCAGCTCGGCGAGGGCGGGATGGTGATTCGCGGGACGCCGCTGCCGGTCTCGCCGCCGTCGTCGCGCATCGGCGCGCCCGCGTACGGATCCGACTTCAGCGGCGGCGGGGCGACGTAGGTGTCCTCGCGCTCGATGCCGAACATGCCGATCAGCACCAGCCCGACCGAGACCGCGCCTGCCGCGACCGCGGGACCGGCGATCCTGGCTCTGCTGCTCTCCATCGGTGACGCTCCTGTAGCTGGATCGGATGGCCTCACCCTAAACGAGGCCGGTGGGCGGAGCCAGGTGAGCGGCGGCACCCCCGGGACAGAAACACAAAACTAAACGCTAGCATTTCAGATATCGAAATGGTATCGGAGGCGTGTCGAGGGCACGTGTCGTAGTAGAACAGCCGAGTGTGGTCGTAGCGTGATCGAAGTTACGCGTGAGACGCCTGTAACCACATGAGAGACGTGAACGGTCGTCGCGCACAGCGACTTCCGGCGTCGGATTGTTCTCTGATCGGCGTCAACGAGGAGTAGATGATGGGAGCTTACTCGGCCATTCCGCTGGATGCCTCGTCCAACGGCGCCGAATCGGTCACCGCGATATCCGCGGTACCGGACTCCGCCGCCGGCGAATCCACATCCATCGCGACCGAATCGGCAGCCGCCGATCCGGACGGCACGGGCACCGGGGAATCGGTGCCGCCCTACGCGACGGCCCCCCGCGAACGCACCCCTGCCACCACGCTCGCGCGTGGCCTCGGCTGGCTGTTCTTCGTCGGTGGCCTCGTCGGTGCGGTACTCGGCATCGCTGGACTGCATGTCGAGATCACCGTGGCCGGCCTCATCCTGGCCTGCACGGCCGGGCTGATCCTGCTGAAACTGCGCTCGGACAGCGTCGTCCGGGAACCGGATTTCTGACGATCGGAACTACCGTCCGGAAAGGACGGTTCACCGCAATGGCGCGGTGCTCCACCAGTTCATGAATTCCGTACGCGTGGCGATGAATCCGATGCTGTGCAGCACGAACCGCGAGCGCTCGGAATCATCGGAGAACTCCGTGACCATGCGCGGCCGCAGCGACGAGAAGCCCTCCAGCACGATATTGCTGTAGGACCGCCCGTCATTGGTGTCGCTCTGCCTGGTGCCGGTGGGCAGCGCCGCCACCGCCGCGGCGGCCGCCGCCGGGTCGGCGTAGGCGTAGAACTCGTAGCTGGCCTTGTTCTGGCCGCCGAAGCAGTACCAGACGGCGGTCCACGCACCGAAATCCGGCCCGGTCGCGTCCAGCCCCGAGCCGTCCGCGCGGTCCTTGCCGAAGCAGGTCGCGCCGTTCCAGCCGGGGTCGCTGAAGACGATGTCGTCGGAGTCGGCGTCCGGGACCATGCGGGGGAAGCCGGCGTGCAGTGCGGCGAGGCCATCGATCATCGCCTGCTCGTCGCTCGCGGCCGTCGTCGTGGTCGTCGGCCTGCGGGTGGTGGTCTCGTCCGCGATGTCCTGCGGCTCTTCGTCGGTGGTGGTCGGCAGGGCGGTGCGGGTCGGGGCGGCGGCGGGGCCGTCCGAGCCGCGGTCCGCGCCGACGAAGGCGATGCCGGCGATCAGCGCGGCCGCGAGCAGGGCGCCGACGCCCGCGCCCGCGAGCCCGCGGTAGCGGCCCGGCGGTTTGCCGCCCCGGCCGCCGTTGTGGAGGGCGGCGCCGTGCCCGGCGTAGTTCGTCGGGCTGTGCCGACTCGGGTGGCCCGGTGCGGAATACGGGCCCGCGTGCATCGGGTGGCCCGGAGCGGACGGGCCGCCGGGCGTGCCGTACCCGCCCGCGGGCGTGCCGTAGCCGGAACCGGCTGCTCCGTACCCGCTCGCGGGGGTGCCGGGTCCGTACCCGGTCGCGGGAGTGCCGTGTTCGTACCCGCTCGCGGGGGTGCCGGGTCCGTACCCGGTCGCGGGAGTGCCGGATCCGTACCCGCCCGCGGGGGTGCCGTAGCCGGACCCGCCCGCCACCTCGTACCCGCTCGCGGGGGTGCCGTACCCGCCTGCGGGCATCCCGGGCCCGCTCGACCCGTACCCGGCCCCGGGCGGAACGCCGGGGAATCCCGTTGCCGCCGACGGCGTCGCACCGGACCCCGGAACGGCGTGCGGCCCGCTCGCGACCCCGGCGAGTGCGTGCCGCGCGGCCGCCGCGAACTCGGCGCAGCTCGCGAAGCGATCACCGGGGTGCTTCGCCATGGCCCGCAGCAGCACGGCGTCCAGCGCCGCGGGCAGCCCGGGGCGCACCCTGCTCACCAGCGGCGGCGCGTCGTTGAGATGCCCGTGGATCACCGCGACGGGATTGCTCGCCTCGAACGGCACCGTACCGGTGAGCAGCCGGAACAGCGTCACGGCGAGCGAGTACTGGTCCGAGCGGTAGTCGAGGGACGCGCCGGAGAGCTGCTCCGGCGAGGCGTAGGCGAGCGTGGCGGTGAAGGTGCCGGTCCTGGTCAGGTGCCCGGTGTCGTCGCGCAGCCTGGCGATCCCGAAGTCGGTGAGGAAGATCCGCTCCTCGGCGCCGTCGCTCACCCGCTCGATCATGATGTTCGCCGGCTTGACGTCCCGGTGCAGCACACCCTTGCCGTGCGCGTAGTCCAGCGCCGCCGCCGTCTCCGCGACGATCCGCACCGCCCGCGCTGGCGGCAGCGACCCGAGCTCCAGCGACGCCGCGTCCATGCCGTCGACGTAGCGCATGGAGATCCAGAGCTGCTCGTCCTCGACCCCGCGGTCGTACACCGGCACGATCCCCGGATGGTCGAGCCGGGCGACCAGATCGGCCTCGCGCTCGAAGCGGGCCCTGATCTCCGCGTCCGCGAAGAGCTCCCGGTTCAGCAGCTTCATCGCGGTCAGCCGGGGCAGCCTGGGGTGCCTGGCCAGGTACACCGAACCCATTCCGCCCCGGCCGAGCAGACGTTCGATGGTGTACCCGGCGAATACCTCGCCGGTTCTCAGCATGACATCAGTTCAACGGCGCCGAACGCCACCAGCTGAGCACTTCCTCCGGTGTGCCGTACCCGTCGGTGAACATGAGGAACTGGCTGCGGTCCGGATCGCCGCTGAACACCGTGATGATCTTGTTCCCATTGTCGCTGTACTTGTAGTTCGTGTACTGCTTGCCGCCGTTGGTATCGGTCGACTTGGTGTTCGCGGGCAGCCCGGCCACCACCGACTGCACGTCGGCGGCCGAGTTGTAGGCGTAGATCCGGTAGAACGGATCGTCGCTGTCGCCACCGCCGTAGCAGCGCCACTGCCAGGCCCACGAGCCGAACTCCGGGTCGCCGTCGTTCGGGCTCGGGGTGTAGCTGGTGTCGGTCTCCCAGCAGGTCGCGTTGTTGTACCCGGTCTCCTCGTCGCTGGAGGCCGGCACCATGCGCGGGAACTCCTTGCTGATCGCGTCCGCGGACGGCGTGATCTTCGGGCCCGAAGCGGCGGTGGTCGTCGTGGTGCCGCCGTTGCCTGCGGAGTTCTGGCTCGCCACCACACCGATCCCGATCACCGCGGCGAGCAGCACGACGACGCCGACGATGATGCCGACGATCAGCGTGGTGTTGTTCTTCCGCGGCGGCTGCTGCTGCTGCGCCGGGCCGTACGGGGGATAGTTGTTCGGCGGCGGCGGGACCGGGTTGTAGCCGACCGCCTGCTGGTGGGTGTAGGGGTTGCTCTGCTGCGGGTTCTGCGCGGTGAGCGGCGGCGCCATGGCCGGGCCCGCGGTGAGCGGGGCGGCGCCACTGGCGTACGGGTTGTGCTGGGTGGGGTACGGCGCGCCGGTCATCGGGGCGCCGCTCATCTGGTTCCCGGTGACCGGGCGCGGCCCGGTGCTCTGCGGGTGCGGCACCGGCCCGCCCACCAGCGGCAGCGACGGCGTGCTCGGGTTGCTCAGCGCGTGCTGCGCGGCGGCGGCGAAGGCGGAGCAGGACTCGAAGCGGTCGTCCGGGCGCTTCGCCATCGCCTTGGCCAGCACGCCGTCCAGCGCGTAGGAGAGCCCGGGGCGGGCGCTGCTCAGCGCGGGCGGCGCGGACTGCAGGTGGCCCTGGATCACCTGCGCCGGATTGGTGGCCGCGAACGGCCCGCTACCGGTGAAGAGCCAGAACAGCGTGCAGGCCAGCGAGTACTGGTCCGAGCGGTGGTCGAGGGTGGCGCCGGTGAGCTGCTCCGGGGAGGCGTAGGCGAGGGTGGCGGTGAAGGTGCCGGTCTGGGTGAGGTGGCCGGTGTCGTCCCGCAGCCGGGCGATGCCGAAGTCGGTCAGATACACCCGCTCGCCGCGGCCCGCGGTGGAGCGGGCGAGCAGGATGTTGGCCGGCTTCACGTCGCGGTGCAGCACGCCCATGCCGTGCGCGTAGTCCAGCGCGTCGGCGGTCTCCTTGATGATCTGCACCGCGCGCTCGGGGGGCAGCGTCTGCGGCTCCACCGAGGCCGCGTCGATGCCGTCGACGTACTGCATCGAGATCCACAGCTGTTCTTCCTCGATGCCGCGGTCGTACACCGTGACGATGTTCGGGTGGTCCAGCCGGGCGACCAGGTCCGCCTCCCGCTCGAACCGCGCCCGCACCTCCTTGTCGAAGAACATCTCGCGGTTCAGCAACTTCAGCGCGGTCATCCGCGGCAGCCGCGGATGCTTCGCCAGGTAGACCGAGCCCATGCCACCGCGGCCGAGCTGCCGTTCGATGACGTAGCCGGCGAACACCTCACCGTTGGCCAGCATTGTCCGCTCCATCTCCCGCCGCGGACCGGGACCCACCGGCGCACAGGCGTACAGCACGAGAACGCGCGATCAGGCCAGGCCCGTGCGCGGAAACATCGAAACCATAGCAGTAGTCGGGCGGGTGCCCGGCCTCCGCCGAGGCGTGCCGGGCGCGGGATCCGGGGTGCATCTCAGCCCTCCCCCGCGGGGGTTTCGCCGCCCTTTTCGGCCCCGCCGGGGCGCACCCGGCCGCCGGGCGGATCGATCGCCGCGGGTCGCCCGCGCCGCCGCGGCGCCGGGCCTGCGGGCGGGGGTGGAGCCGGGATGACGGTGGGGTCCTCCGGGCGTACCGGTTCGTGCGCGCCGGGGTTCGGCGTACGGCCGGCAACCGGGTGCGCGCCGGAGCGTTGCCCCTGGTTCGGGGTGGCGTGTGTGCCGGAGGGTGGCTGGTTGCCCGGTGCGCCGGGGCGGAGGTTCACGCCGAAGCCGCCACCGGGGTTGGGGCCGGGGGGTTGCGGGCGCGCGTGCGTACCGGAGCCGGGGTTCCCGGCCGGTGGCCTGGACACGGGTGCGCCGGAGGGGGGCTGCGCACCGTGGTTCGGCCCGGGGTGCTGGTTCGGGCCGGACGGCGGCCGGGCGGGCTGCCCCCAGGACTGCCCGGGGTAGGGCGGTGGACCCTGCTGGGGCCGCGCGTTGGGGTGCGGCCGGGGCGGGTTCGAGTAGGGGCGCGGCGGCGCCGGGTACTGCGGATAGGGCGGGCGCGGCTGCGCGGTCGGGTACGGCCCCTGCGGGTGCGGCCGCGGCTGTCCGGTCGGATAGGGCTGTCCGGTCGGATAGGGCTGACCGGTCGGATAGGGCTGACCGGTCGAGTAGGGCTGCGCGCCGGGGCGCGGCTGTGCGGTGGGGTACGGCTGCGCGGTGGGGTACGGCTGCGCGGTGGGGTACGGCTGACCCGCCGGGTAGGGCGGCGCACCCGGATAGCCGGTCGGCTGCCCGCCCTGCGGCTGCACCGACCGGTGCGGCCCGCTGCGCGCCCCGTCCAGCGCCGCCTTCGCCGCCGCCGCGAACGCCGCGCAGGTGTCGAACCGCTCGGCCGGATCCTTCGCCAGCGCCCGCATGACGACCGCGTCGAAGGCGGGCGGGAGGTCGGGCCGCGCGGTGCGCGCCGACGGCACCGGCAGGTTGAGGTGCCCGTTGATCACTGCGGCCGGATTCGCCCCCGGGTACGGCGCGGAGCCGGTCAGCATCCAGAACAGCGTGCAGGCCAGCGAGTACTGATCCCCCCTGTGGTCGAGCGAATCCCCGACGAGGTGCTCCGGCGCGGCGTAGGCCAGGGTGGCGGTGATCGACCCGGCCGAGCCGAGCGTGGTGTCGGCGTCGCGCACGCTGGCGATGCCGAAGTCGGTGAGCAGCACCCGCTCCGGCTGCCCGATCGGCGCCTTGGCGAGCAGGATGTTCGCCGGCTTCACATCCCGGTGCAGCACCCCGTTGACGTGCGCGAAGTCCAGCGCGGCCGCGGTGTCGGCGATGATCCGCACCGCCCGCGCCGGGGGAAGCACCCCGACGTCGACGCAGGAGGCGTCGGCGCCCGCGACGAACTGCATGGAGATCCAGAGCTGATCGTCCTCGGCGCCGCGGTCGTACACCGTGACGATGTTGGGGTGGTCCAGCTGCGCGACCAGATCCGCCTCGCGCTCGAAGCGCTTGCGGATCTCGGTGTCCGAGTACAGGTCGCGACCGAGCAGTTTGAGCGCGGTGAGCCGGGGCAGCCGCGGATGCCTGGCGAGATAGACCGTGCCCATTCCGCCGAACCCGAGCACCCGCCGCACGGTGTAGCCGGCGAAGGTGTCGCCCTTCTGCAGCACTTCCGTCACTCCACCCCCCTCTCCGGGTCGCGCGCCTGCTCCTACCGATCTATCTCCGGGTGGCCCCGGCGCGCAACATCGCTCTCGGCGGCCCCGCGTGTCGGTGCCGATCGTTAGGGTGAGTCCTATGCGCATTGGAGCACACGTTCGCCTGGACAGCGATCCGATCGGCTTCGGTGAGAAGCTCGGCGCCGAGGTCATTCAGCTTTTCGTCATCGATCCGCAGAGCTGGGACAAGCCGCAGCCGCACCCGCGCGCCGAGGAGATCAGGGCCAGTCCGATCGATGTCGTCGTGCACTCGTCATACCAGATCAACGTCGCGAGCCTGAACAACCGGCTGCGCATGCCGTCGCGCAACGCGGTGGCGCAGCAGGCGAAGGCCGCCGCCGAGCTCGGCGCCTTCGGGCTCGTGGTGCACGGCGGGCACGTGCGCTCCGACGCCGAGATCGACGCCGGTATCACCAATTGGCGCAAGCTCTTCGAACGCCAGGAGGCGAAGGGCGGCTTCGCGGTGCCGATCCTGATCGAGAACACCGCGGGCGGCAACCACGCCATGGCCAGGCACTTCGACTCCATCGCCCGGCTCTGGGACGCGGTCGGCGAGTTCGGCGCCGGCTTCTGCCTCGACACCTGCCACGCCTGGGCCGGCGGCGAGGAGCTGGTCGGCGTCGTCGACCGGATCAAGGCCATCACCGGCCGGATCGACCTGGTGCACCTGAACTCCTCCAGGGACGAATTCGACTCCGGCGCCGACCGGCACGCCAACTTCGCCGACGGCACCATCGACCCGGAGCTGCTCGCCGAGGTGTGCCGCACCGCAGGCGCGCCGGTGGTGCTGGAGACGCCGGGCGACGGTCTCGCCGAGGATCTGGCCTACCTGCGCGAGCACGTGGGATGAGCATCCGGCCGCTCGACGGGGTGCGGGTACTGGAACTCGGCAACTACATCGCGGCGCCGACGGCGGCCCGGATCCTCGGCGACTTCGGCGCCGAGGTGATCAAGGTCGAGCGCCCCGGCGCCGGTGACGAGCTGCGCAACTGGCGGCTCTACGGCGGCACCACCTCGATGCTCTACCGCACGGTGAACCGGAACAAGAAGTCGATCACGCTCGACCTGCGCACCGAGGCGGGCAGGCGCACCGTGCTCGCCCTGGTCCGCGAGTGCGACGTGCTGCTGGAGAACTTCCGCCCCGGCATGCTGGAGAAGTGGGGGCTCGGGCCCGAGGAGCTGAACGCGGCCAACCCGGAGCTGGTGGTCACCCGCATCTCCGCCTACGGGCAGACCGGGCCGCTCGCCGCGCGGCCCGGCTTCGCCGCGGTCGCGGAGGCGGTGGGCGGGCTGCGTGAGCTGGTCGGTGACCCGGATCGGCCGCCGGTGCGGGTCGGGGTCTCGATCGGGGATTCGATCGCCGGGATCTACGCCGCCTTCGGCACCGTCATGGCGCTGTTCCAGCGGGAGCGCGCGAGCGGTGCGGTGCCGCTCGAGCAGCGGATCATCGACGTGGCGCTGAACGAGGCCATTCTCTCGGTGATGGAGTCGCTGGTGCCGGACTACCTGGCCTACGGCATCAACCGGCAGCGGGTCGGCGGGCGGATGGAGGGCATCGCGCCGAGCAACGCCTACCCGTGCGCCGACGGCACCAGCATCATCATCGGCGGCAACGGCGACGCCATCTTCCAGCGCTACATGAAGGTCATCGAGCGCCCCGACCTCGCCGCCGACCCGGAGCTCGAGGACAACGCGGGCCGCTGGCTGCACCGCGAGCGGCTGGACGCCGCGATCGGCGAATGGACCGTCCAGCGCACCCGCCCCGCCGCGCTCGCCGTCCTCGAGGAGGCAGGCATTCCCTGCGGCCCCATCTACACCGCCGCCGACATCGTCACCGACGAGCAGTACCTGGCCCGCGACATGATCCAGCACTTCCCCGTCGACGTCGGCGAACCCGAACCCAAGCAGGTCGGTTTCCCCGGCATCGTCCCGGTCATCGGCGAGAAGTCCCTCCCCATCCGCAACGTTGGCCCCGACCTGGGCGAACACACCAACGAGATCCTCACCGCCCTCGGCCTCACCCCCGCCGAGATCGCCGAAGCCGCAGGCTTTTCCGCCCCGCGCGAAACCGCCGGTTCCAACCCCGCCCCGGGCGAAACCGCCGATTCCACCCTTGCCTCGGGCAAGACGAGTCGAGCCGCCGCAGGCGACGCGAGAGTCACCCCGACGGAGCCGCGCCTATGAACGACATCATCCTGAGAGACGTCACCCTCAGAGACGGCCTCCAGCTCACCGGCAAACTCCTCGACGTCGAACGAAAACTGGAGATCGCCAGAAAACTCCTCGCCCTCGGCGTTCCAGCCCTGGAAATAGGCTCCCTCGCCAGGGGCGACCTGGTCCCACCCATGGCGAACACCCTGGAACTGATAGCCGAACTGACCCCGGAGGAACGCACCCACTGCTGGGTCTGGGTAGCGACCCCCCGCCACGTGGAAAAGGCAGCCGAAGCGGGAATCACCCACTTCCAGTACTGCTTCTCCGTCACCGACGAACACAACCGCGCGAACATCGGCCGCGACACCGAGGCCAGCATCGCCGCCATGCCGGACGCCGTCCACCTCGCCGAACAGGCGGGCGGCGACCTCCAGCTCACCCTGGCGACCAGCTTCACCTGCCCGTTCACCGGCCCGGTCGACCCGGCCCGAGTCCTCGCCATCGCCACCGACCCGCGCACCGACGGCGCCGCCGACATCGTCCTCGCCGACACCCTCGGCCAGGCGGGCCCGGCCGAGGTCGCCACCCTGGTCGGGGCGGTCCGCGAGCACACCCCGCACCGCCGCATCGTCTTCCACGGCCACGACACCTGGGGGATGGGCGTCGCGAACACCCTGGCCGCGATCGAAGCGGGCGCCACCGTCGTCGACGGCGCGCTCGGCGGCCTCGGCGGCTGCCCGTTCGCCCCCGGCGCGGGCGGCAACACCGCCACCGAGGACATCCTCTTCGCCACCCGCCCGTCCTGGTTCACCCCCGCCACCCTGGCCGGGCTGGCCGATCTCACCGACGGCCTGCTCACCGAACTCGGCGAGCCGAACCGCTCCCGCACGGTCACCGGCGCCCGCTCCACCACCACCGCCTTCCCCTGGGCGGCACCCGTCCCGGGCTGACCGGGGCTCGCGACCGACCGCGTTTAGCGCCTGCCCGCGCGGCCACCCCGCCGACTCCGCTCGCAGGGCGCGGAGTGCGGGGCGGTGGTGTCCCGGGCGGCCGCGCCTCAATCGTCGGCGCGGAGCAGCATCACCGCACCCGCGCCGCGGTCGGCGACCTCGGTGAAGAACCGGGTCAGCGCGCGGAGGGAGGCCAGGAGAGCGGCGGAATCGGCGGGATCGATCCCCTCGTCCGCCATGCGGGCCGGGTCGTGCAGGCCGGCCAGCGCTTCCGGGCTTCTCGGGGACAGCGCGGCAGCGGCCTCGGCGACCAGCTCGGGGTACCAGGCGGCGAGCGTCTGCCCGGCGTCCAGCGGATCGCCGTCCACCCGCAGGTCCACCGGCACCCCGGCCGCGTCCAGCAGATACTGCACGGCGACCCAGCGGGCTCCGAGGTCACAGCCGACGCGCACCGAGCCGCGCAACCACTCGGGGTCGGCCACCCCGTGATCCAGCTCCATGCTCGTCGCCGCGGCGAACGCCATCCTCGTACCCATCCGGGCGGACGATACCGGCGCGGGGCATACACCCGGAGGTGGTCCCTCCGCTCCGGGGATCCCCCGATGGCGTGCGCGCCCGAACGCGGGAACACTGGTTGCCATGACATCGCACGCCGTGAGCGCCGAACCGACCGAGCCGGGCACCGCGACCTCCGTCGCGGCCCGCGCCGTTGACCTGAGCAAGGTCTACGGCGCCGGAGACACCAGGGTCACCGCGCTCGACGAGGTGTCCGCGGATTTCGCCAGGGGTGAGTTCACCGCCATCATGGGGCCGTCCGGCTCCGGCAAGTCCACGCTCATGCACTGCCTCGCCGGGCTGGATTCGGCCAGCTCCGGCGCGGTCCGGATCGGTGACACCGACCTGACCGACCTCTCCGACGCCGAGATGACCAAGCTCCGCCGCGACCGCATCGGCTTCGTCTTCCAGGCGTTCAACCTGGTCCCGACGCTGACCGCGCTGGAGAACATCACGCTGCCGCTCGACATCGCGGGCCGCGAGGTCGACCGCGGCTGGCTGGAGACGGTGCTCGGCAGGCTCGGCCTCGAGGACCGGCTGGAGCACCGCCCCAGCGAACTCTCCGGCGGGCAGCAGCAGCGGGTGGCCTGCGCCAGGGCGCTGGCGGGCAAACCGGACATCATCTTCGGCGACGAGCCCACCGGCAACCTGGACTCCCGCTCCTCCGGCGAGGTGCTCTCCATCCTGCGCGCCGCCGTCGACGACTTCGGCCAGACGGTCGTGATCGTCACGCACGACCCGCGCGCCGCCTCCTACGCCGACCGGGTGATCTTCCTGGCCGACGGCCGGATCGTGGACGAGCTCCGCGACCCCACCGCCGACTCGGTGCTGGACCGGATGAAGGCGCTGGAGAACTGATGGCCGGCAGTCCCATGCGCAAGGTCGCCTTGCGCAATCTCGCCGCGCACAAGGTGCGGCTCGCGCTCACGCTGCTCTCGGTGGTGCTCGGCACGGCGTTCATCGCCGGCTCCTTCGTCTTCACCGACACCCTGCAGCGCACCTTCGACGGTATCTTCGCCAGCCAGGCCAAGGGCGTCGACGTGCGGGTGAGCCCGAAGAACCAGCAGTCCGTCGGGTTGCCGCAGACCGTGGTGGACAAGATCGCCGCCCGTCCGGACGTGCGCGCGGTCGCGCCCGGCGTGAACGGCCCGGTCGTGCTGCTCGACCCGGCGGGCAAGACCGCCGTGCAGACCGGCGGCGCCCCCAGCTTCGGCGAGTCCTACCTGCCGCCCGAGCGCGCGGTGGCCGAGCCGCTGACCTTCACCCGGGGCGGGCCGCCGACGCAGCCGGGCCAGTTCGCGATCAACACCGGCGGCGCCGAGCGGGCCGGGCTCCAGGTCGGCGACCGCACCAAGGTGCTGATCCCCTCCCGCGGCGAGCCGATCGAGGCCACGCTGAGCGGCGTCTACGAGCTGCCGGGCGGCACCGGCGGGCTGGTCGCGCTGCAGTTCCCGGAGGAGCAGGCGAAGCAGCTGTTCACCGACGGCACGCACGTCGCCTACGTCGACATCGCCGCGGCCGGGGTGCCCGCCGACGACCTGCGCGACCGGCTCGCGCTGGAGTACGGCGGCGAGTACAAGGTGCAGAACGGCGACCAGGTGCGCGAGGACATGAAGGCGCAGGTCTCCGAGGCGCTCAACTTCCTCAACTACTTCCTGCTCGCCTTCGGCGCGATCGCGCTGATCGTCGGCACCTTCATCATCTACAACACCTTCTCCATGATCGTGGCGCAGCGGCTGCGCGAGCTGGCGCTGCTGCGCGCGGTGGGAGCCAGCAGCGGGCAGGTCGGGCGCTCGGTGGTGGCCGAGGCGCTGGTGATCGGCGTGCTCGGCAGCGTGCTCGGGCTGGCGGGCGGGGTCGGGCTGGCGTACGGGCTCTCCGCGCTGCTCAATGCCTTCGACGTCGGGCTGCCGACCGGGACGCTCACGCTGCAGCCGCGGACCGTGCTGATCGGGCTCGCGCTCGGGCTCGCGGTCACGGTGATCAGCGCCTACGCCCCCGCCCGGCGGGCGGCGAAGGTGCCGCCGGTGGAGGCCATGCGCGCCGAGTTCGCCACCTCGGGCGATTCGCTGCGCAACCGGACCATCGCCGGTGGGTTGCTCGCCGTCGCCGGGGTGGCGCTGGTGGTGGGCGGCGCCCAGTACACCGGCGGCACCGCGGCATCGACGGTCGGGGCGGGCGCGCTGGCGCTGATCCTCGCGGTGCTGCTGGCCTCGCCCGCGCTCTCCCGGCCGGTGGTCGGCGCGCTCGGCGTGCTCATGCGCCCGTTCGGCGCGGTCGGCGCCATGGCGCGGAACAACGCGCGGCGCAATCCGCGCCGGACCGCGGCGACGGCCTTCGCGCTCACCCTCGGGCTCATGCTGGTCACCGCGATCGGCATGCTCGGCGCCTCGGCCAAGGCCAGCATCGGCGGCTTGGTGGACAAGGACGTGACCGCCGACTTCGTGCTGGCCGGGCCGCCGCAGATCGGGGTGCCGCTCGGTGCCACCGCCGCGGTGCGCGACGGGGTGCCCAGCGCCGAGCAGGTGGTCGGGTTCCGCGGCGCGGTGGTGCGGATCGACGGCGACCAGGTGCCCGGCTCCGCGCCGGAGGGGCCGTTCGACCGGGTCATGCGGGTCAACCTGACGGCGGGCACGAACACGCTCGGCGAGCGCGACATCCTGGTCTCCGAGAAGGAGCGGAAGGAGCGCGGCTGGAGCCCGGGCCAGGAGGTCACCATCAACGGGCTGGACGGGACGGCGCTGCCGGTCACCGTGCAGGGCGTCTACCGGAACAGCCCGCTGCTCGGCGAGGTGATTCTCTCGCCGCAGCTCTACGAGCGGACAACGCCGGTCGCCTTCCGGGCCAACGTGGTGCTCCTCGTGCAGGCGAAGCCCGGCACCGATCCGGCCGCGCTCCGCGCCGACCTGGAGCGCGCCACCGAGCAGTTCGTTGTGGTGCAGGTGATGAACCGCGAGGAATTCAAGGGGGAGCAGGGCAGGCAGATCGACACCCTGCTCGCCATCCTCTACGGCCTGCTCGCGCTCGCCGTGGTGATCGCGGTGCTCGGCATCGTCAACACGCTCGCGCTCTCGGTGGTCGAGCGGCGCAGGGAGATCGGCATGCTGCGCGCGGTCGGCATGCTCCGGCCGCAGGTGCGCCGCACCATCTACCTGGAATCCATGCTGATCGCCATCTTCGGCGCGGTGGTCGGGCTGCTGCTCGGGCTCGGGCTCGGCATCGGGTTCCTGCGCACGCTCCGCGATTACGGGCTCGATCAGATCGCGATCCCGTGGGGCCAGCTGGTGCTGGTGCTGGTCGGATCGGCCGTGGTCGGGGTGCTGGCCGCGCTCTGGCCCGCGGTGCGGGCGGCGCGCACGCCGCCGCTGGCGGCGATCGCCGACATGTGACGCCGCGGCGATCGCCGACGTGTGACGCCGGGGCGGCGCGGGCTTCCGGCCCGCGCCGCCCCGCTCAGCGCGCTGCGCCCGCCCAGCGGCTGATGTCCCTGCGGTCGAGTGCGTCGGCGAGCAGGTCGGGGAAGTGGTCGGGGGTGCAGGCGAAGGCGGGGACGCCGAGCGCCGCGAGCGCGGCGGCGTTGTCGTGGTCGTAGGAGGGCGCGCCCTCGTCGGAGAGCGCGAGCAGCACCAGCACCTGGATCCCGGCCTCGGTCATGGACCGGACCCGGCGCAGCATCTCCTCGCGCACCCCGCCCTCGTAGAGGTCGGAGATCAGCACGAAGAGCGTGTCGGTCGGCTTGGTGATCAGCGACTGGCTGTACGCGATGGCCCGGTTGATGTCGGTGCCGCCGCCGAGCTGGGTGCCGAACAGCACGTCGACCGGGTCGTCCAGGTGCTCGGTCAGATCCACCACCTCGGTGTCGAACACCACCAGCGAGGTGCGCAGCGAGCGCATGGAGGCGAGCACCGCGCCGAAGACCGAGGCGTACACCACGCTGGCCGCCATCGAGCCGGATTGGTCGATGGCGAGCACCACCTCGCGGTGCACCGCCTGGCTGCGCCTGCCGTAGCCGATCAGCCGCTGCGGCACCACCGTCCGGTGCTCGGGCAGGTAGTGCGCGAGGTTGGCCCGGATGGTGCGGTCCCAGTCGATGTCGCGGTGCCTGGGCCGGGCGATCCGCGCGGCCCGGTTCAGCGCGCCGGAGACGGCGGCGACGGTCTTCGCCGCGATCCGCTCCTCGATCTGCTTCACCACCGCGGCGACCACGGTGCGCGCGGTGGCGCGGGTGGTCTCCGGGATCACGCCGTTGAGACCGAGCAGCGTCCCGACCAGGTGCACGTCCGGCTCCACCGCCTCGAGCAGCTCCGGCTCCAGCAGCAGCTGGGTGAGGTCGAGGCGCTCGACGGCGTCCCGCTGCATGATCTCGACCACGCTGGTCGGGAAGTAGGTGCGGATGTCGCCGAGCCAGCGGGCGACCCGCGGCGCCGAGGCGCCGAGCCCGCCGGAGCGCGGGCCGGAGGGGTCGCCCGAGTCGTAGAGCGCGCCGAGGGCGCGGTCCATGGCCTGCTCGTGCTGCCCGCCCGGCGAGCCGAGCTCGGATTCGGCGGCGGCGCCGAGCAGGAGCCGCCAGCGGCGGGCGTGCGCGTCGTCGGTCATGGGATGGCTCCTGCGGGTTCGGCGGCGTCCGCGGGGCGCGGGGCCGCCGCGAGGATGGTGAGGGCGGCGCGCAGCGCGAGCTCACCGCGTTCGAGATCGATGGCGCCGCGCACGCTTTCGGCGCGGGCGCCGCCGCGGATCGCGCGGCCGATGGCGCGCCGCTCGGGCTGCTCGAAGGCGCCGAAGGTGCGGCGGAGTAGCGGAAGTACCTCGGTGAACTGGTCGTCGCCGAGGCCGCGGACCCACTCGTCGACCAGGCGGAGCAGCTCGCGGTCGTGCACGAGCAGCAGCCCGCGCCCGCCGAGGAAGCCGTCGATCCAGGCCGCCTTGGCCTGCGCGGTGCGCCCCACCGAGAGCGCGGCGCCGAGCCGCAGGGCGGACTCGGCGTCGTCGATCTCGCCGACATCGGCGAGCAACCGGACCGCGCGGCCCGCCAGCGCGCCGTGCACGTCGTCCCGGTCGGCGACCACGCGCAGCGCGGCCTGCCACTGCTCGATGCCGTCGGTGCCGGTGCGCAGCGCGGCGTTGGCGGCGTCGATCTGGTCGCGCAGGTTCTCGGCGGCCTCGGTGTCCAGCCCGGTGACGGCGCCGGGCAGCCCGGCGCAGATCCGGACCAGCAGGCCGTCCGCCACCCGGCCGAGCGCGCTGACGTCGGTGCCGCGGACGTCGCCGTAGCGCCGGGTGCGCAGCAGCCCGGGCAGCACGCCGAGCAGGTGCGTGACGTCGTGGTCGAGCGCGGCGACCTCGTCGAGCCGGGCGATCAGCCCGTCGGTGGCGGCGCCGAGGTCGGCGAGCAGCGCGGTGTCGAGCGCGGTGGCCAGGTCGGCGAGGGTGATGTCGGCGTCGGCGACGTGGTCCAAAATCCTGGCCTCGGCGGCCGTGCGCAGGGTGGTGCCCCAGCGCGAGGCCTCGATCACCGCGAGCGCGTACTCCGGCTCCCAGCACAGGGTCCAGGTCTCCCGGAAGGTGCCGGTGCCGCGGACCTGGCTCTGCGCGGGCACGCCCCACTCGACGCCGAGCACGCGGAGCCGGTGCAGCAGGTGCGAGCGGCGCAGTTCGCGCTCCTTGCGCAGGTCGAGGTCGAGGCTGCGGGCGCTCGGCTCCTGCTTGAGCCGGAGCGAGCGGGCGGTGGCGGTGAGGTCGGCGGCGAGCGGGACCGTCGGGGTGTCCGCGGGGACGGCGCCGAGCGCCTCGCCGATGACCAGCTCCTCGGCGATCAGCCGGACCAGGGTCTCCTCGCCGCCGCACATCACCGCGCGCACCGCCTCGGTGACCTCGGAGAGCCCGGCCAGCGGGCGGGCGCGGAGCGCGGCGAGGGTCTCGGCGAGCCGGGTCGCCTCGATCACGTGCGCGCTGGAGACCGGGAGGTCGTGTGCGCGCAGCACATTCGCCACCCGGGTCAGCCAGCGCACCACCGGCTGCTCGGTCTCGGTGAAGAGGTGGTGGTACCAACCGGGCGAGGTGATGCCCGCGCCGTAGCCGGAGGCGGTGGCGAGCCGGGAGTGTGTCCACGGCACCCAGGTGCTCGCGGTCTTGACCTTCGGCAGGCCGGTGAGCAGGCGGGTGTCCGGGGCGGCC
Organism: Nocardia asteroides; assembly: GCF_021183625.1. Lineage (NCBI taxonomy): Bacteria > Bacillati > Actinomycetota > Actinomycetes > Mycobacteriales > Nocardiaceae > Nocardia > Nocardia asteroides. The sequence continues at coordinate 2,675,811 of NZ_CP089214.1, read as the reverse complement.
GGGCCGAGCGGGCCGTCGAGGGCGGGGGCGTGCCAGGCGCCGCAGACCACCGCGAGGCGTTCGGCGCCTTCGCGCAGGGCCTTGCGCATGGTCTGGCGCATGTACGCCTCGCGGCGCAGGGTCGGGGCGTCGCCGTGTTGCGCTGCGCTCTCGCCCGGTTCTCCTTGCGACGTGGCGGGTTCGCGGAGGGCGCGCATGGCTTCGGCGATGGCGTCGAAGGCGCCGGAGTCGGCGGCGGACTCGACGACCGCGTCCCACCAGCGCTCGGCGTCGTCGTAGCCGGCGGCTGCGGCGAGTTCGGCGAGCGGGTCGCGGTGTTCGGCGGGTTCGTGCTCGCGGGCCGCGAGCACGTGGCTGGAGGGCAGGTCGCAGAAGCGGACCGGGACGCCGTGCTCGGCGCCGTACCGCAGCGCCTGCCACTCGGGGGAGAAGGAGGCGAAGGGCCAGAAGGCGGCGCGAGCCGGCTCGCCAGGCACGTAGGCGAGCAGCGCCACCGGCGGCGCCATGCCATCGGCGCCGACGTAGCCGACCAGCGGATCGGCGTCGGCGGGCCCCTCGATCAGGATGATGTCCGGCCGGAACTCGGCCAGCGCCGCGCGCAGCGAGCGCGCGGAGCCGGGCCCGTGGTGCCGGATGCCGAACACCCGGGTCACGGCGGTGCTCACCCGGACACCTCGCGGCAGGCACGGTAGAAGTCGGCCCACTCCGGCCGCTCCCGCACCACGGCCTCCAGGTACTCGGTCCACACCACCGAGTCCGCCACCGGATCCTTGATCACCGAGCCGAGCACCGCGCCCGCGATGTCGGAGGCGCGCAGCACCCCGTCGCCGAAGTGCGCGGAGAGCGCGATGCCGTTGGTGATCACCGAGATCGCCTCGGCGGTGGAGAGCGTCCCGGACGGCGACTTGAGCTTGGTCCGGCCGTCCGCGGTCACCCCGGCGCGCAGCTCCCGGAACACCCGGACCACCCGGCGGATCTCCTCGGCCGCCGCGGGCACCGGCGGCAGCTCCAGCGCCGCGCCGAGCTCGGCGACCCGCCTGGTCACGATGGCGACCTCCTCGTCCTCGCCCGCGGGCAGCGGGAGCACGACCGTGTTGAACCGGCGGCGCAGCGCGGAGGAGAGGTCGTTGACGCCGCGATCCCGGTCGTTGGCGGTGGCGATCACCGTGAAGCCCTTGGCCGCCTGCACCTCGCTGCCCAGCTCGGGCACCGGAAGCGTCTTCTCGGAGAGCACCGTGATCAGCGCGTCCTGCACATCCGACGGGATGCGGGTGAGCTCCTCGATCCTGGCGATCTTCCCGGTGCGCATGGCGGTCATCACCGGCGACGGCACCAGCGCGGCCTCGCTCGGCCCCTCGGCCAGCAGCCTGGCGTAGTTCCAGCCGTACCGGATGGCCTCCTCCGCGGTGCCCGAGGTGCCCTGCACCAGCAGCGTTGAGTCGCCGGAGACGGCGGCGGCGAGATGCTCGGAGACCCACGTCTTGGCGGTGCCCGGCACGCCGAGCAGGAGCAGCGCGCGGTCGGTGGCGAGCGTCGAGACCGCGACCTCGAGCAGGCGGCGGGGGCCGATGTACTTCGGGACGATCGCGGTGCCGTCCGGCAGCACGCCGCCGAGCAGGTAGGTGACGACGGCCCGGGGCGAGAGCTCCCAGGACGGCGGGCGCGGGCGGTCGTCGGCCGCGGCCAGCGCGGCCAGCTCGGCCGCGTAGGCCTGTTCGGCGTGCGGGCGGAGCAGGCCGGTGTCGGTCGTCGGTGCGGTCATTGCAGCTCCTCGAGCATGGTCGAGCGGATGGTCAGGTCGCGGGCGAGCCGCTGGAAGGCATCGCCCCAGGCCGCGTCGGTACAGCGGTGCGCGGTGGCGGCGACCACCGGGGCGGCATCGGGTGGCAGGTGGGCGGCGGCGACGGCGAGCAGCGAGCGGTGCGCGGTCGGCATGGCGCCGGAGGCGCCCGGTCTGCGGGCGGCCGTCCTGGCCCGCTCGTGCAGCAGCAGCAGGACGTGGTGCGCCACCTGCTCCGGCCACGGGTGCTCGATGGCGGGCAGCAGCGCCTCCAGCTCGGAGAGCCAGGCGCCGTCGAGCCGGAGCAGCCGGGTGACCCGCTCCGGCGCGGGGAGCAGCGCGAAGAGTTCGCGCCTGCGCAGCAGCGCCTGGTCGGTCGGCACCCCGGCGTCGAAGAGCGCCGCGGCCCACGTGCCGTCGCCCGCGGCGAGCGCGGCGTCCATCCAGCCGTCGAAGAGCGGCCTGCGGAGCCGGTCGTCCAGCACGGTGGCGACGGCCAGCACCGGCGAGCCGAACGCCTTCTCCCAGTGTGCGAGCGGGGTGGCCGCGACCAGCCTGCGCAGCAGCGCGGCGGTGTCGTCCGGGCCGCCTGACCAGCGGTAGCCGAACTCGGCGCCGCTCTCGGCGAGGCCGTCCCGCTCGGCGTCCGGCGGGAGCTCCGCCGGCAGCGCCGGTTCCAGCCGCGCGCCGCCGCGGACCGGCAGCCACAGCTCGGCACGCTGCCGCATGCGCTCGGTGAAGGCCGAGCCGGGCAGCCGGGCCAGCAGGGCGGCGGCGGTTCGCCGGACGTCACCGCGGCGCCCGGCCAGCGCCGTCTCCAGCAGCCCCTCGTCGGCCGGGTCGAGCCCGTCGCCGAGCACCGCGAGCAGCTCGGCGGCCTGCGCCCCCGACTCGGTGGCCCAGGTGCTCGCGAGCAGCTCGCGCGCCCGCACCGGGTCGTCCCGGCGCAGCTCGCGCAGCAGGTTCCGCCGCGCCGCCGGCTTCCCGTAGGCCCAGACCTCGGCGACCTCGGCCGACGAGGTGCGGAAGTCGTTCCAGGCCGGGTGCGCCGCCGCCAGCCAGCGGCCGCGCGGCCCGGCCAGCCGGAGCAGCGGGCCGCGGTACTCGGGCAGCGTGCGGGCGTACTCGAGCAGCTGGACCCCGAGCGCGTCCGGCGCGCGGAAGCCGTGCGGCGCCGCCGCCGCGAACCACTCCGGCAGGAAGGGGGAGCGGCTCCCGAGCAGCTTCGCCAGCCGCTCCGCGGCCGCGCGGGGGAGCAGCGGGCGCTCGTCATCCGCGGCCGGTACCGGCAGCGCGGCACTCCCCGCCCTTACGCCGCCGCGGTCGAGCAGGTCCTGCAGCGCGGCCGCCGCGAGCAGCGCGGCGGCCGGATCATCGATCCGCCCGACAGCACCGGCCACCGGGGCGGGCAGCCGCCCGGCGTCGAGCCTGCGCTGGGCGGTGCCGAGCAGCGCCACCGAGACCAGCTCGGCCGTCTCCGGCGCCGGCTGCGGCGGCTCCGGCGACGGCACCGCCGGGCCGAGCGGCTCCTCGGCCCGGTGCAGCTCGCCCGCCGCGAAGACCGCGACCGGGACCAGCCCCTCCGCGGTCAAGTCGCCGACCACGGCGACCGGGTGCCCGCCGGAGATCGCGAGCAGCCGCCACGGCTGCTCGCCCGGCGCGATCGGCAGCGCGGCGCCGTCCGGCTCGGCCAGCCACCAGCCGGTCTCCCCCGGCACCGGGACCACCTCGGTGAGCAGCACGGGCTGTGCCCGCAGCCACGGGTCGTCGGCCAGCGCCGCCGCGTGCGCGCGCAGCGCCGCGTCGATCCGGCCTGCGCCGTCGGGCAGCGGCAGCGAGGTGACCGGGGTGTCGGCGCCGTGCCTGGCGCCCCACTGCACCCTGAGGTTTCCCGCGCCGGGGTAGTAGTGCAGGCTCGCGTCGGCCATGGCGCCGAGCCGCGGCGCCGCGCTCGCGAGTACCCGGCCGCCGAAGTTGTGCTCGACCAGCATGGCCCAGCGCCCGGAGTGCCTGCCGCGCAACCAGGTTCGCCGGGTGTGCAGCCGCTCCTCCTCGAACGAGCGGGTGCCGAGCACCATCCAGTCGTCGCGCACCGCGGGGCCGGAGCGCACCAGCTCGGCGGCCATCGGGTAGCCGATGTGCGCCCTGACCGCCGCGGCGAGCGGCTCGGGCAGCTCCGCGAGCCCGCGGTGCGCGGTGGCGAGCAGGTGCAGCCGGGCGTACTCACGCAGCACCAGCCGGGGCCAGTCCGAGCGGCCTGCGGCGACGGCGGGCAGCCTGCGCAGCGCGGACGCCACCGCGGGCGCCTGCGCGTCCACCATGCGGGCCGCGATGGCCTCGAAGCCGCGCACCCGATCGGCCCTGGCCAGCCCGGTGCGCACCTGGTCGGCGAGCCAGACCTCCAGCTCGGCCAGCCCGGCGGCCACCCGCGCGCGGCGCTGCTCGGTGCCCTCCGGATCGGCCGGGCGCGCGGGCGCCGCCGTCGCCCGCGCGGCGCGACCTGCCAGCCACTCGGCCGCGAAGGGCGGCAGCTCGCCGCCGGCCGGGACCGCACCGGCGGACCAGGCCAGCAGCAGCGCCAGCGCGTGCTTGCAGGGGAACTTGCGGCTGGGGCAGGAGCAGCGGAAGGCCGGACCGGCGAGATCGACGACGACCCGGTACGGCGTGCGCCCGCTCCCCGCGCAGGTGCCTGCCAGCGCGCTGCCCTGCGCGACGGTGTCGCCGAGCCTGCCTGCCAGCTTCCGCGCGGCGGCGAGCGAGCTCTGGTCCGGCGCCGCCGCGGCGACCTGCTCCTCGCTCCAGGGCGTCGTGCCCACGCGGCTGCCTCCCGTGATCGTGCTCATCGGTATCCCCCCGATCCGGCCGACCGGCTGGTGCCGATCGCGTCGTCGGAAGCAGTTCTATACCAGGGCACCGACAGGCTGCGGAGCTCAGTACGCGCGGCCGAAGATCACCCGTTTGCCGTACGCCGACGGCGCCCCGCAGCGCACGCAGACCCCGCTCGCGGGCTCGCCGTCGAGCGGGATACAGCGCGGGGTCGCGGCGGTCAGCGCCTTGATCTCGTCCTCGCAGGCGGACGTGCCGCAGTGCAGCGCGAGCGCCCAGCCGGTGCCGACCGCCGCGGTGAAATCGGCCCAGCCGCCCGCCACGTGGGTGTGCTCGTCCCGGAAGGCGGTGGCCCGCGCCAGCAGGAACTCCTGGAACTCGTCCAGCACGCCGGGCAGCACCGCGGGCAGCGCGTCGAGCGGCACCGCGCGCTTGCCCCGGTCGCCGAGCCGCTCCACCAGCACGGCGCTGCCCGATGCCAGATCGCGCGGGCCGAGCTCCAGCCGGATCGGGACGCCGCGCAGCTCCCACTCGTTGTACTTGAAACCGGGGCTGAGCTGCGGCCGCGCGTCCACGTGGGTGCGGATGCCCGCGGCCCGCAGCCGGACCGCCAGTTCATCGGCCGCCTGCTCGACGGCGGTGTCGCCGCCGCGCGTGATCGGCACGACGACCACCTGGTACGGCGCCAGCCGGGGCGGAAGCACCAACCCCCTGTCGTCGCCGTGCGTCATCACGATGCCGCCGATCATCCGGGTGCTCATGCCCCAGGAGGTGGTGTGGCACAGCTCTTCCCGGCCCGCGTCGCCGGTGTAGCGGATGCCGAAGGCCGAGGCGAAGTTGGTGCCCATGTAGTGCGAGGTGCCCGCCTGCAGTGCGCGGCCGTCGCGCATCATGCCCTCGATGGTGTAGGTGGCCACCGCGCCCGCGAAGCGCTCACCCGCGGTCTTCTCGCCCGCGATCACCGGCATGGCGGCGAGATCGCGCGCCACCTCCTGATACAGCCCGAAGGCGAGCAGCGTCTCGCGCCTGGCGTCGGCCTCGTCGACGTGCGCGGTGTGCCCCTCCTGCCAGAGGAACTCCGTGGTGCGCAGGAACATCCGGGGCCGCAGCTCCCAGCGCACCACGTTCGACCACTGGTTCAGCAGCAGCGGCAGATCGCGGTGCGAGGTGATCCACTTGGCCATCATCTCGCCGACGATGGTCTCCGAGGTCGGCCGGACCACCAGCCGCTCCTCCAGCTCCTTGCCGCCCGCGTGCGTGACCACCGCAAGCTCCGGCGCGAAGCCGTCGACGTGCTCGGCCTCGCGGGCGAGGAAGCTCTCCGGGATGAACAGCGGGAAGTAGGCGTTCTCGTGGCCGGTGTCCTTGATCCGGCGGTCCAGCTCCTCCTGGAGCCGCTCCCAGAGGCGGTAGCCGTACGGTCGGATGACCATGGTGCCCCGAGCCGGGCCGCGGTCGACGAGTGCGGCCTTGAAGACCACCTCGTTGTACCAGGCCGCGAAGTCCACACTCTGTGCGGTCACACCACGCTCATCCCGTGCCATGGACGCACAGACTAGCGCCCGCGGCGGGCGCCGCCGCGCGGCTACCGAAAAGGGCTGCGCACGAGCGGGTTTCGGCGGCGATCGGTGATCTTGCATCCGGACGGCCGCTCTGGCATTCTGACCTGTTCGGCTGTGCCGGACCACCCGGTATCTCTCGGCCCGGGTGCGGACACATCGAGCTGCCCGCCGGGGCTGGCGAGGGGTGGACATCGAGCGCGGTCGCGTCGTTCGATGGCCAACTCCAGCTCCGCGCGGGCGGGTTCGTCCCCGCGTATCGCCGCTCCCCGCATCGGGTAGCGTTCGGCACGATTCCGGTCGTGCGGGAGGGGACGGGGATGCGGACCGAGACGGACGACGCCACGGGGTCGCTCGCGCGCCTGCTGGAGGACGGGCCCGCTGCCGACCCCGAGGTCGTCGCCGTCGTCCGGACCGCGCTCGACGACATCGACCAGCCCGCCGCGGCGGCGGGAGCTCCCCGGCACGACGGAATCTACCTGCGCGGCATCGCCGTTCGCGGCTTCCGCGGGATCGGCCCGGAGAGCGTGCTCCGGCTCTCGCCCGGCCCGGGGCTGACGCTGGTGGTCGGGCGCAACGGCAGCGGCAAGTCGAGCTTCGCCGAGGCCGCCGAGCTCGCGCTGACCGGCGCCAACCGGCGCTGGGAGGGGCGCTCCGCGGCCTGGCGCGAGGGCTGGCGCAACCTGCACGCCCCCGGCGAGACCCGGATCGCGCTCGACCTGCTCACCGCGGGCAGCCCGGCCGAGATCCTGGTGCGCGCCGCATGGCCCGCCGAGGCCGAGCTCACCGCGCCGGAGTGGACCGAGCAGCGCGGCGCCGCCGATCCCGCGCCGTTCGATGTCGAGACCTGGTCGGCGCTGCTCGCGCTGCACCGCCCGTTCCTCTCCTACAGCGAGCTCGGCTCGCTCATCGACGGCAGGCCGAGCGACCTCTTCGACGCGCTGCACCGGCTGCTCGGGCTGGACGAGCTGACCGCCGCGCAGGAGCGCATCCGCGCCCGCAGGCTGACGCTGGAGCGCGCGGCGCGGGCCTCGCGGGCGCTGCGCACCGAGCTCGCGGGCGCGCTGGAGCGCACCGCCGATACCAGGGCCGTCGAGCTCGCCGCGCTGCTGCGCACCCCCGACCCGGAGGTCGCCGCGGTGGAGGCGGCGCTGACCGGCGCCGACGACACCGCCGACGTGGCCGGGCTGCGCGGGCTGGTCCGGCTCGCGGTGCCCGCCCCGGTGGTGGTGCGCGCGGCGGTGCAGCGGCTGGAGCGGGCGGGCGCCGAGGTCGCGCGGTACGCCACCGGGAACGCCGAGGCCGACCTGCGCACCCTGGAGCTGCTGCGCCGGGCGCGCTCGCACGCGGGCGACGCGGACTGTGTCTGCCCGCTCTGCGGCGCCGGGCAGCTGGACGCCGCCTGGCGCGCCGCCACCGACATCGCCGTCGGCGAGCTCGCGGCCAGGGTGGCCGGGCTCGCCGAGGCCCGCGCCGAGCTGCGCCGGGCCGCCGCGGCGCTGCGCAGCCTGCCGCAGCCGGTACCGGACGAGCTGGTCGCGCCCGGCCGCCGCCCGGTCGACACCGCCGCGGTCGCCAGGGCGTGGACCCGCTGGGCCGCGCTGCGCTTCGACGACGGCGCGGACGACGACCCGGCGCTGCCGGAGCGGGTGCGCACCGCCTACACCCGGCTGGTGGACGAGCTGGAGCACGTGCGCCGCGGCACCCGCACCGAGCTGGAGCGGCTGGACGAGGTGTGGGCGCCGCTGGTGCCCCGGCTCACCGCCTGGATCACCGGCGCCAGGCTGGTCGAGGCGGACTCCGCCGAGCTGCGCACGGTCAAGCGCGCCGAGGAGTGGCTCAAGGCGGCGGCGGGCATCCTGCGTGACGAGCGGATGGCGCCGCTGCAGGAGACGGCGCGCTGGGTCTGGCAGACGCTGCGCCAGCAGAGCAACGTCGAGCTGGGCGCGGTCCGGCTGCAGGGCAGCGCGGGAACCGCGCGCCGGGTGCTGCTCGACGTCACCGTGGACGAGGTGGACGGCGCCGCGCTCGGCGTCATGAGCCAGGGCGAGCTGCACGCGCTCGGGCTCTCGCTCTTCCTGCCGCGGGCCACCGCCGAGCGCAGCCCGTTCCGCTTCGTGCTGATCGACGATCCGGTGCAGGCCATGGACCCGGCCAAGGTGGACGGGCTGGCCACGGTGCTCGCCGAGGTCGCGCGGAGCAGGCAGGTGGTCGTCTTCACACACGACGAGCGGCTGGCCGAGGCGGTGCGGCGGATGCAGCTGGACGCCAGGGTGCTCGAGGTGCAGCGCCGGGAGCGCTCGGTGGTCGAGGTGCGCACGGTGAGCGATCCGGTGCGCCGCTACCTCGCCGACGCCCGCTCGCTCATGCACACCAGGCAGCTGCCGCCCGCGATCGCCACCGAGCTGGTGGCGACCTGCTGCCGCTCCGCGCTGGAGGCGGCCGGGCTGGCGCGGGCACGGCGCACGCTGCTCGCCGGTGGGATGGGCCATGCCGAGGTGGAGCGCCGGGTCTCGGCGGCGCAGACAACGCGGGCCATGGTCGCGCTCGCCGTCATGGGGGTGGATGGCAAGGTCGACGACCTGAACGCGCACCTGGCCGCCACCGAGGGCGGCTGGGCGGTCGACGTGCTGCGCGACGCCACCGCGGGCGCGCACGTCCCGATCGACCGCGGGATGCGGGCGCTGATCGCCGACACCGAGCGGCTCATCGCCCGGCTCGCCGCCGACCTCGACGGCAGCGCCGACCGCCCGCCCGGCCGCCGGGCCGCGGCGTCGAACGGCGGCGGGCAGCGTGCGGAGGCCCGGACCCGCGGTCGCGCGGGGAGCGTGCAGCCCGAACCGCCCGGTGGCCGGCAGCGGCAGGACCGGCGTCCGAGCGCGGAAAAGAACGGTGGCGCTGCGGGCGATCGGGGCGGCCGCGCCGGTGGGCAGCAGGGCCGGTCGGACGCGGGGGAGCGCGGTGACAACGGCGCGCCGAGGCGAAGGCCGAGCCCGCCGCGGGCCCGATGACCGGCGATCCCGTTCGCCGCAACCGGCAGCGCGCGCGGAATCGGGAGCGCGGCGCCGCGCGGCCGACGATCGCGGACCGCTTCGAGGCCGCCGACCACCTGCTCGCGGGCACCGTGACGGACGCGGGCGGCGTCTGGTCCCGCGCCACCTCGTGGATCCTGCGGCTCGCCGTCGAGCAGGCGGTGGACGAGCTGTGGGCGCGCCGCGAGCCCGCGCTCGCCCGCTGCCCCATGCGCGCGCAGCTGCTTGCGCTCCGGCTGCACGCGGGGTCCGAGCTCGCCGCCCGGATCGCCGCGGTCTGGACCGCGCTCTCCCGCGCCGCGCACCACCACGACTACGAGCTGGCCCCCTCGGTCACCGAGCTGCGCCGCTGGCGCGAGCAGGCGGAGGAGTTCGCCGACGCCCTCGCGGCCCTGACCTGAACCGCCGCCGTGCGACGATGACCCGCATGGCGAGGCGATGCCCGTGCGGGCGCGGCGAGGCGTACGACGAGTGCTGCGGCCCGGTGCTGGCCGGCGAGCGCGCGGCCCCGACCGCGGCGGCGCTCATGCGCTCCCGCTACACCGCCTTCGCCGTCGGCGACGCCGCCTACCTGCTGCGCTCCTGGCACCCGCGCACCAGGCCGGACTCGATCGACCTCGACCCAAAGACCCGCTGGCGCTTCCTGGAGATCGTGCGCACCGAGCGCGGCGGCCCGTTCGACGACGAGGGCGTGGTCGAATTCGCGGCGCACCACCGCGATCCGGACGGCAGCCACGTGCTGCGCGAGGTCAGCCGGTTCGCGCGGGTGGACGGCGCCTGGCACTACCTGGACGGCGAGGTCGGGTAGCGTCGGCCGGCATGGCGCGCGTGGCGATCGAGTACTGCACCCAGTGCCGCTGGCTGCTGCGCGCGGCCTGGATGGCGCAGGAACTCCTGAACACCTTCGGCACCGACCTGGACGAGGTCGCGCTGGTACCAGGCACCGGCGGAATCTTCCGGATCACGGTGGACGCCGAGCAGATCTGGGAGCGCAAGGCCGACGGCGGCTTCCCGGACGTGGCACAGCTCAAGCAGCGGGTACGCGATCGGGTCGCGCCGGACCGTGATCTCGGCCACCTGGACCGCGACCGGACCTCCTGACCCGGCTACCGGCAGCAGCCACCGCCGCAGCACCCGCCGCCGCTCGGCGCGGCCGGCATCGGCGCGGGCGCGCTCGACGCCCCGACGGTCCCGAAGGTGGTGAGCAGCTTGACCGTATCGCCGTGCCCGGCCGGGCACTCGGCCGGATCGCCGGAGCGCGCCATCGGGCGCGAGACCTCGAAGGTGTCCCCACAGCTGCGGCAGCGGAACTGGTAACTCGGCATAGCGCAAGGGTAACGGGTGGCGCGAGTAACCGTTTCGATCTCACCTCCGGACGTACCCTCGAAGGGACGATCATGCTTTTTCGGTGATCGGCGCAGGTCAGGAGGTACAGAACATGACAATGGAGATCGAGACCGGCCCGGAGTACGCGGCCGCCGGTGCCTTCGAGGCCACCGTCGACCATCCGCCCGCCGAGCCCGTCGCCCGTACCCGCTACGGCGCGGTCCGCGGCACCACCGCCGGACCCGTCGCCGTCTGGCGCGGCATCCCGTACGGCGCACCGGTGACCGGGGCGGACCGCTTCCGCGCGCCCCGCCCGCCGGAGCCGTGGTCGGGGGAGCGCCCCTGCACCGAGGTCGGCGACGTGGCGCCGCAGGCCATGGGCCCCATGGTCCCGGTCGCGGGCAAGCTGCGCATGGGCGAGAACTGCCTCTGGCTCAATGTCTTCGCGCCCCGCGTCCCGCGCCGGGACGCCCCGCCGCGCCCGGTCATGGTGTGGCTGCACGGCGGCGCGTACTGCCTCGGCACCGCGGCCCAGGAGATCTACGACGGCCGCAGGCTGGCCGAATCCGGTGACGTCGTGGTGGTCACGGTGAACTACCGGGTCGGCGTGCTCGGCTTCCTCGACCTCTCCGCGCTCGGCGCCGGCTTCGTCCCGAACCTGGGGCTGCACGACCAGATCGCCGCGCTGGAGTGGGTGCGCGCGAACATCGCCGAGTTCGGCGGCGACCCGGGCAATGTCACGCTCTTCGGCGAGTCATCCGGCGCCGGCTGCGTCACCGCCCTGCTCACCTCCCCGCGCGCGGACGGCCTCTTCCACAAGGCCATCGCGCAGAGCCCGCCCGCGACGACGGTCTTCGGGCAGGAGCGCGCGGCCAAGGTGGCGCACCGCTTCCTCGAGCTGCTGGAGCTGCCCGCCGGCCGGGCCGCCGAGCTCACCGAGCTGCCCATCCAGCGGCTCGCACAGGTGGCGGGGACACTCTTCGACGAGGTGCCGGTCGCCGAGCCGGGCAGGCTGGCCGCCGCCCCCGTCGTGGACGGCACGCTGCTGCCCGGCTACCCGGTGGAGCGCTTCGCGGGCGGGGAGTCGCTGCGGGTGCCGCTGGTGATCGGCAGCAACCGGGACGAGTCCTCGCTGTTCCGGCTCTTCCGCTCGCCGATCATGCCGGTGACCCCGGACGCGGTGAACGCCATGCTGCGCGACATCTCCGCCGGCCACCCCGACCTCGGCCCCGAGCGGCTGGCCGAGATCACCGCCGCCTACCCGGACATCGCGACGGCCCGCGGCGCGCTCGCCATCTCCACCGACGCCGCCTTCCGGATGCCCGCGCGCTGGGTGGCGGACGGCCACGCGCAGCACTCGCCGACCTTCGTCTACCGCTTCGACCACGCCACCCCGATGCTCCGCGCGGCCCGGGTCGGGGCGGGCCACGCCACCGAGCTGCCGTACGTCTTCGGCAATTTCGGCACCTTCGACCACGACCCGACCTTCTGGCTCGGCGGCAGGCGCGCGGCGCAGGCGGTCTCCGGCCGGATGATGCGACGCTGGACGGCCTTCGCCGAGCACGGAGTCCCGGCCGCGCTCGACGGCTCCAAGCACTGGCCGCCCTACCGCCCGGAGACCAGGCCGACGCTGCTCATCGACGCCATCGACCGCATGGTCGACGACCCGGACGGCCCGTTCCACACCGCGTGGGGGCCGCAGGCGGTCGGCTTCAGCTGACCGGCTGCGGCACCTCGCGCGGCGCGCGGTGCCCGAGCCGCACCGGCAGCGCCCGGTACCCGTGCAGGGTGTAGAGCTGCCGGTGCCGCAGCGCGCCGTCCAGCGCGAGGTCGGGGAAGCGCTCGAAGAGCGAGCGCAGCGCGAAGACGCCCTCCATCCGGGCCAGGCTCGCGCCGAGGCAGACGTGGATGCCGTTGCTGAAGGTCAGGTGCTCGCGCGCGTTCTCCCGGCCGACGTCGAAGCGATCCGGGTCGGTGAAGACCGCCGGGTCGCGGTTGGCGCCCGCCAGTGAGACGACGACGGTGGCGCCCGCGCGCAGCTGCACCCCGCCGACCTCGACGTCCTCCAGCGCGGTGCGCGCGGTGGTCTGCACCGGCGGGTCGATGCGCAGGATCTCCTCGATGGCGTTCGGCCACAGCTCCGGTTCGGCGCGCAGCCTGGCCAGCTGCTCCGGGTGGGTCGCCAGCTGCACCACGCCGTTGCCGATCAGGTTCACCGTGGTCTCGAAGCCGGCGCCCATGAGCAGGCTGGCGGTGGCGGCGAGCGCGTAGTCGTCCAGGCCGCTCGTGCTCACCAGGGTGCTCAGGATGTCGTCACCGGGATCGGCGCGCAGCTTCCCGATATGCGCGGAGAGGTAGTCGTCCATGACGGTCATGGCGCCGAACGCGCTGCGGTAGTCGCGCCAGGAGATGCCGATGTCGAGCAGCGGGGTCATCCGGTCGCCCCACTCCAGGAAGAGATCCTGATCGGAGTCGGGGAAGCCGAGCATCTCGGAGATGATGGCGATCGGCACCCGGGAGGCGAAGCTCGCGATCAGGTCGGTGCGGCCGTCGTCGGGCAGCGCGTCGAGCAGCTCGACGGTGACCTTCTCCACCCGGTCGCCGAGCCTGCGCACCGCGCGCGGGGTGAAGGCCGACGCCACCGGCTTGCGCATCCGGGTGTGCTCCGGCGGGTCGATGACCAGCATGGAGGGCGGCTCCACCGGATTCGCCGGCACGTGCGCCGCGTCCTTGATCCACTGCAGCGCCCGTGGCGTGGTGAGCCCGACGGGGTTGCGCACGCCGAACCGGCTGTCGCGCAGGATGCCGCGCACCACGTCGTGGTCGAAGCTGGCCCAGGCGATCCGGGTGCGCTGCAGCGGGCCGTCGCCGCGCATCCGCTCGATCAGCGGGTAGGGGTCGCTGACCCCGGTGGGGCCGCCGACCAGCTCGGCGAAGCGGTCGCCCTGCTTCGCCGCGGCGCGCAGCGCGTAGCGCGGCACCCCGTGCTCGGAGAGCCACCGGAACCAGTACTGGGGCTTCATGGTGCGACCTCGCAATCACCTCGACGTGGTGATCTCCACCGTACGAGAGCCGGCCAGGGCGCGGAACGTGCCCGAGGCGGACCGCGCTCTCCTACCGGGGGCGGAGAGCGGCGGGTCAGCGGCGAGCGGTGACCCGCTCGGCCTCGGCTCGCCGCTCCTGCTGCGCCGGGTCCGGGTTGACCACCTGCACCAGCGAGGCCCCCGCCGCCAGCACCGCGAGGAAACCGTCGATGAGCTCGGCCGGCGTCTCCCACGGGGTGCTGGAGAGCACCCGGTCGCCCTCGGCGAAGCCCTGCCTGCGCGCGGAGCCGCGCGCCTCGGCCAGCACCTCGGCCACGGTCAGCCCGTCCAGCGCGGTGCCGAGCCCGCCGGGGAGGAACTGGTCGCCGTGCACCCGCACGGAGGTGGCGAAATCGGTGACCCCGATCGGCAGGTCGCGCACCGGCGCCCCGAGCGCGTCCAGCGAGAGCGCGGCCACCTCGGGCACGCCGTCCGCGTCGGCGAGCCGCTGCGCGGTGACCAGCGCCAGGTCGGCGTCCGGGTCCGGGCGCAGCACCACCTCGACCCCGGCCCACCAGCAACCGAGCAGCACCGCCGCGGTCTGCCAGTGCGCGGGCAGCAGCACCGCGACCCGCGCGCCCGGCGCCAGGCCGAACTCGTCGCGGATCAGGTTGGCGGTCTTGGCCGCCCAGTTGGCCAGCGTCAGCCCGGAGAGCTCGATCCGGGCGCCGGTCGCGTCGTCGTACCAGGTGACCCGCGGCGCGGCCGGCTCGCGGGCCAGCACCGGGTCGAGCAGGGCCTCGGTGAGGGTAAGGGCGTCTCGCATCAGTTCACGCATTTCGGTCCGGTGTTCCCTGCGGCGATCGGAGGGGCGGGTGGCACGGGCGTCGCGGTCGCCGCCGCCGTCTCCGAGAAGTCGAACACCCCGGCAGCGGACGAGCCGGGACCAGAGTAGTCGCTCGCCAGCACCACGCCGATCGCACCGGGCAGCACCGCCGCGTCGGCGCGCACCGGGAGCCCGCCGAGCGCCTCCGCGACGGCGGCGGCCTTCGGGTCGTCCGCGTCCGCGGCGACGACCGTGCTGGCGAGCGCCGTCTCCCCGGTCCAGTTGCCGATCTCGCCGGGGCGGAACCCCTTGCCGGTGAGCGCCTCCGAGACCTGCCCGGCCAGCCCGGCCACGCCGGAGGAGTTGTAGACGTCCACCGTGACCGCGGCGGGCAGCACCGCGGGCTCCCCCGCGCCCTGCTCGCCGACGAGCGAGGCCACGTACTTCTTCACCGTCTTCGGCTCCACCTTCACCACCGCCTCGCCGTAGGCGGTCATGCCGTTCAGGTCGGCCACCGGGATGGTCTCGAACCGCACCTGCCCGGCCGAGAGGTCGCGCAGCTGGCGCAGGAAGGCGAGTACGTCCCAGTCCTCGTCCAGCACGACGGTGCGCCCGACGGCATCGCTGAGCTGCTGTAGCCGCCCCGGGTTGCCGAGCGTGCCCGCGCTCAGCATCTGGCTCACCAGCTGCGCCATGAACACCTGCTGGCGCACGATCCGGTCCAGGTCGCCGCGCGGCAGGTCGTGCCGCTGCCGGACGAAGCTGAGCGCCTGCGGCCCGTCCAGCTTCTGCACGCCCGCCGGGAAGTCGGCGCCGGACATCCACTCGTCCACGGCGTTGGTCAGGCAGACCTCGACGCCGCCGACCGCGTCGGTGAGCAGCACGAAACCGAGCAGGCTCACCTCGGCGTAGTGGTCGACGGTGATACCGGTGAGGTTCGCGACCGAGGAGATCAGCGCCTTGCGCCCGGCCTGGGTGGAGCGGTCCTCGGCGGCGGACTCGGAGACGCCCTGGTTCAGCAGCTCCAGCCGCTCGGTCTCCTTGGTCGCGCCGTACGCCGAGTTGATCTTGCCCTTGCCGAACTCGGGGATGTCGACGTAGGAGTCGCGCGGGATCGAGATCGCGGTCGCCGAGCTGCCGTCGTTCGGCACCCGGATCAGCACGATGGTGTCGGTGTTGGTGCCGACCTCGTCACCGGCGTGCAGCATGGCGCGCTCGTCGTCGGAGAGCGGGTCGCCGTGCGCGTCGGTGCGGCTGTCCACCCCGACCAGCAGGATGTCGACCGCGCCGTCCCGGCCGCCGCCGAGCGAGAGATTGTCGATCCGTTCGATGTCGGAGACCAGGGAATCGACGCCGTGCCAGCCGTAACCGGTGATCGCGAAGGTGGCCACCGCGACCAGCGCGACCAGCACCCGCACCGGGCCGAAGATGGCGGGCCGCGGCTTCTCCTCCGCGATGGGCGCCGGGGGCCGCACCGGCCTGCGCCGCCGCTCCGCTCGCGGCTTCCGCTCCGCTCGCGGCTTCCGCTGCGGCCGTGGCTGCTTCTCCGCTCGCTCCGGCCGCTCCGAGCGTGGCTTCCGCTCCGGCCACGGCCGCCGCTCGGAAGCGGGCCGTGGCGCGCGCTGCCCGGACGCGCGCGGGTCGCGGCCCGGTTCCTGCTCGTCGTACCCGCGCTGCGGCACCTGTGCGTCCTCTCCACCAATCGAGCGCAGTGCTCGCTACCGGCAAGTCTTCCGTACGGCGAGCGCTCCCCGTGCCCCGGCCGTTCGCGCGCCGGTCGGGAGACCATCAGGCTAACCAACGGCAACCGGCACGCCGCCGAGCCACGCCAGCCCGGCGTGCCACACTGGCCGCCGTGACCGACGTGCAGGAAGCAGCCGCCACCACCCGCACCCCCCTGATCGTGACCGGGGCGAACGGGCAGCTCGGCCGCGAGCTGCTCCGGCTCGCCCCGCACGCGCGCGGGTACAGCAGGCACGAACTCGACATCCGGGATCCGGACGCGGTGTCGGCCGCGCTGGAGCCGGGTGCCGTCGTGCTGAACTGTGCCGCCTACACCGCGGTGGACGCCGCCGAGACCGACGCCGCGGCCGCCTTCGCGGGCAACGGGACGGGACCGGAGGTGCTCGCCGCGGCCTGTGCCCGGGCGGGGGCGAGGCTGGTTCATCTCTCGACCGACTACGTCTTCTCAGGTACCCGCTCGGCCTCCGGCGACACCGTGCCGTACGACACCACCGACACCCCCGACCCGGTCACCGTCTACGGCCGCTCCAAGCTGGCGGGGGAGCGGGCCGTGCTGGCGAGCACCGCCCGCGCGCACGTGGTGCGCACCGCCTGGGTCTACTCCGCCTGCGGCGCCGACTTCGTCAGCACCATGCTCCGGCTGGAGCGCGAGCGCGACACCGTCGACGTGGTCGCCGACCAGATCGGCAGCCCGACCTTCGCCGCCGACCTGGCCGCCGGGCTGCTGGAGCTGGCCGGGCGCCCGGAGGCGCCCCGGCTGCTGCACGCCACCAACACCGGGCAGGCCAGCTGGTTCGACCTGGCCCGCGCGGTCTTCGCCGCCGCGGGCGCCGACCCGGAGCGGGTGCGGCCGGTCGACACCGCGGCCTTCCCGAGACCCGCACGGCGTCCGCCCTATTCGGTGCTCTCCCCCCGCTCCTGGGCCGAGGCGCGGCTCACGCCGCTGCGGGAATGGCAGGTCGCGCTGCGCGCGGCGCTCGCCAGAGCCGGGGCGGGCGCGGGCGCGGCCACCGGCGACTAGGCTGAGCCGCCGTGAGCGCAACCGAATCCGCTGCCCCCGGTGGGCTCGTGGTCGTCACGGTGACCTATTCACCGGGCGAGCACCTCGAGCACTTCATCACCACCCTCGCCACAGCGACCGATGAGAAACCACAGGTCATCCTGGCCGACAACGGCTCGACCGATGGCGCACCCGAACTCGCCGCCGAGGCGAACGCGCAGGTGCGGCTGCTGCGCACCGGCGGCAACATCGGCTACGGCGGTGCCATCAATATGGCCGTCGCCCAGATCGACCCCTCGGTCGAGTTCGTGGTGATCGCCAACCCGGACATCCGCTGGGGCACCGGGTCCATCGACGAGCTGCTCGCCGCCGCGCGGCGCTGGCCGCGCGCGGGCGCGCTCGGGCCGATGGTCCGCGAGCCGGACGGCAGCGTCTACCCCTCCGCGCGCCGGGTGCCCGGCCTGGCCGACGGCGCGGGCCACGCCATCCTCGGCGCCGTCTGGAAGGGCAACCCCTGGACCCGCCGGTACCGCCGGGAGAACGAGGAGATCTCCGAGCGCACCGTCGGCTGGCTCTCCGGCTCCTGCCTGTTGGTCCGGCGCGCCGCCTTCGACAGCATCTCCGGGTTCGACTCCAGGTACTTCATGTACATGGAGGACGTCGACTTCGGCGACCGCATCGGCAAGGCGGGCTGGCACAACGTCTTCGTGCCGTCCGCCGAGGTCACCCATGCCAAGGGGCACGCGGCGGGCAAGCACCCCGAGCTCATGCTGCCCGCGCACCACGCCAGCGCCTACCGCTTCCAGGCGGACCGGCATCCGCACTGGTGGCAGCTGCCTTTGCGGCTCGCTCTGCGCGCCGGACTTGCGGTCCGCTCCCGGATTGCGGTTCGATCTGCGCTGCGCGCGCAAGGCCGCGAGCGCTAGGAAACTCTCGACAGGGGAGCTGATGGCAGGCAACGAAGGTACCGACGCGGTCATCCTGGTCGGCGGAAAGGGCACCCGGCTGCGGCCGCTCACGCTCTCCGCCCCCAAGCCGATGCTGCCGACGGCCGGGCTGCCGTTCCTGACGCACCTGCTGGCCAGGATCAAGGCGGCGGGCATCACGCACGTGGTGCTCGGCACCTCCTTCAAGGCCGAGGTCTTCTCCGATCACTTCGGTGACGGCTCCGAGCTGGGGCTGGAGATCGAGTACGTCTACGAGAGCGAGCCGCTCGGCACCGGCGGCGGCATCAGGAACGTGCTGCCCAAGCTGCGCGCCGACACCGTCGTGGTGTTCAACGGCGACGTGCTCGGCGGCACCGACCTGCGCGAGGTGTTGCGGACGCACCACACCACCGGTGCCGACGTCACGCTGCACCTCGTCCGGGTGAGCGACCCGCGGGCGTTCGGGTGCGTGCCGACCGACGATGAAGGGCGGGTGCAGGCGTTCCTGGAGAAGACGCAGGATCCGCCGACCGATCAGATCAACGCCGGGTGCTACGTGTTCCGGCGGGAGTACATCGAGAAGATCCCGGACGGGCGGCCGGTCTCGGTGGAGCGTGAGGTCTTTCCCGCGCTGCTCGCCGAGGGGGCTCGGGTCCAGGGGCACGTGGACTCGTCGTACTGGCGGGACATGGGCACCCCGGAGGACTTCGTGCGGGGGTCCGCCGATCTCGTTCGCGGGATCGCGCCCTCGCCCGCGCTGCCGGGTCAGCGGGGGGAGTCGCTGGTGCTCCCCGGGGCCGGGATCGCGCCGGGTGCGCTGCTCATCGGTGGTTCCGTGGTCGGGCGCGGTGCCGAGATCGGGGCGGGCGCCCGGCTGGACGGGGCGATCGTCTTCGACGGCGCGATCGTCGAAGCCGGGGCGACCGTGGAGCGGACCATCATCGGGTTCGGCGCTCGGATCGGGCCGCGCGCCCTGATCCGCGACGGCGTCATCGGCGACGGGGCGCATGTCGGCGCCCGATGCGAGCTGCTCCGCGGTGCCCGGGTGTGGCCGGGCGTCGTGATCCCGGACGGCGGGATCAGGTTCAGCACCGACGTCTGACGGTCACGCCTTCCAGATGTAGCGGCTCTTCGGGCGGCCCGCCTTGCCGTAATCCGATCTGCGGTCCACCAGGCCGTCGTCGGCCAGTTTCTCCAGGTAGCGCCAGGCTGTGATGCGGGAGACGCCCACCGTGGAGGCGGTTTCGGTGGCGGTCACCCCCTGGGGGGTGGTGCGGACCGCCTCCGAGATCTCGCGGAGGGTCTGGGGGGCGAACCCCTTCGGGGTGGTGGCGCGCTGATCGCTGGTGCGGAGGATGCCGAAGGCGCGGTCGATCTCCTGCTGGGTGGCGGCGGACTGGCCTTCGGGGAGGGCGTGCCGGAATTCGCGGTAGCGCTCGAGTTTGTCGCGGAAGGCGGCGAAGGTGAAAGGTTTCAACAGGTAGAGGACGACGCCGGAGGCCACGGCGGTGCGGACCATGGTGAGGTCGCGGGCCGAGGTGATGGCGATGACGTCGGGGCGCGGGGTCAGCCCGGCCATGGCGGTGGCCAGGTCGAGGCCGCTGGCGTCGGGGAGGCCGATATCCATCAGCACCAGGTCGATGGGGGCGTCGTTCGCCGACGCCTCGGCGACGGCCCGCATCCCCTCGCGCGCGGTGTGCGCGACCCGGACCGCGGTGAATCCGGTGAGCCGCTCGACGTAGGCGCGGTGCGCCTCCGCGATGAGCGGTTCGTCCTCGACGATCAGAACTCTGATCACTCCGGCTGATCCTTTCGCGGAATCGTCACCACCACGGCGCTCCCTGGTACCCGGTCGGTCCGGATTGTGCCACCGTGCCGCGACACCAGACGATGCACCAGGGCGAGACCGATCCCGTGGTGGTCGCTCTTGGTGGTGTACCCGCGCTCGGCGGCCCGCGCGAACAGCTCGGCCGACATGCCGGGCCCGCTGTCCGTCACCCGGACCTCCAGTGCCTCGTCGTGCCGCCCGATCGTCACCTCCACCCAGCGGTCGGAGGAGGCAGCGGCAGCGTCTATGGCATTGTCCACCAGGTTGCCGACCAGCGTCACGCCCTCGTGCGCGGAGAGCGGCTCGACGGTCTCCAGCGCGGTCTCGTCGCTCACCGTCAGCTCCACCGAGCGCTCGGCCGCCTGGTTCACCTTGCCGAGCAGCAGCGCCGCCAGCGCGGGATCGCCAACGGCCGTGAGCATCCGATCCACCAGCGCCTGCGAGAGCTCCAGCTCGGCGGTGGCGAACTCCACCGCCTCCCGGTAGCGGCCGAGCTCCACCATGGTGACCACGGTGTGCAGCCGGTTCGCCGCCTCGTGCGCCTGCGCGCGCAGCGACTCCGCGAAGTTCCGCACCGAGTCCAGTTCGCCGAGCACGGTGCGCAATTCGGTGTGGTCGCGGATCGTCATCACGGTGCCGATCGGGCGGCCGGCCCAGGTCACCACGTCCTGGTTGACCAGCAGCACCCGGTCCTCGGTGACGTGCGTCTCGTCGCGCACCTCGCCGCTTCCGGTGCGGCGCAGCGAGACCGGCAGGTCGTCGCGGAGCACCGGCCCCGCCGGGAGGTCGAGCAGCCTGCGCGCCTCGTCGTTCACCACGTCGGCGCGGCCGTCGGCATCGAAGACCACCAGCCCCTCGTGCACCGAGTGCAGCACGGCGTCGTGGTGCTCGTACATGGCGCGCAGCTCGGCGGGGCCGAGGCCGTGCGTCTGCCTGCGCAGCCTGCGCCCGATCAGGAACGAGCCGCCCGCCGCGGTGGCGAGCCCGGCGATCGCGACGGCGAGGATCGAGCTCAGCTGCGCGCCCACCTCGTCGCCGATCCGCGCCCTGGTGACCCCGGCGGAGACCAGCGCGACCACGGTGTCGCCGTCGTACACCGGCGTGACCGCGCGGATGGAGGGGCCGAGCGTCCCGGTGAAGGTCTCGGTGAAGGTCTGGCCCGCCAGCGCGCGGTCGATGGTGCCGGTGAAGGCCTGGCCGATCCGCTCCGGGTCGGTGTGCGTGTAGCGGGTGCGGTCCGGGGCCATGACCACGATGAAGTCCATCCCGGTCTCGCGCCGGATCTGCTCGGTGACGGGCTGCAGCCGCAGCGTCGGCTCCGCCGAGCGCACCGCGTCGACCAGCCCGGGGGAGCGGGCCAGGCTCACCGCGACGTCCACCACCTCCTGCGCGGTGGCGGAGTCGCTGTCGTGCCTGGCGTCGACGACGGCGAGCACCGCGCCCGCGGCCACGATCAGCGCGACCACCGCGAGCTGCAGCACGAAGGCCTGCCCGGCCAGGGAGAAGCCCGTTCTGTTCCCTTTGTTTCGTTGTTGTCCGCTGGAAAACCGCACCACCTGAACGTAATGCACCAAACAGTGACCCACGTCACTGGCAGGGAACATTCTGAGCAAACGGGCGGCATCGGTCGTCATCGCGGGGGCACCGACAGAAGGAACATCGCAATGAGCGACACCACGCAGCCTCCGGTCCCGGAGACCGAGGGCCAACCGGCCCGCCGCGACCGCACGCACTGGCTCTACCTCGCGGTCATCGTCGCCGTCGCCGGCGGCATCCTGGTCGGCTGGCTCGCGCCGGGCACCGGCAAGGCGCTCGGCCCGCTCGGCACCATGTTCGTGAACCTGATCAAGATGATGATCGCGCCGGTGATCTTCTGCACCATCGTGCTCGGCATCGGCTCGGTGCGGAAGGCGGCCACCGTCGGCAAGGTCGGCGGCCTGGCGATCGGCTACTTCCTCGCCATGTCGACGGTGGCGCTCGGCATCGGCCTCGTGGTCGGCAACCTGCTCGACCCGGGCAGCGGCATGAACCTCGGCCAGGACTCGGGAGCGGGCGCGCAGTACGCCGACCAGGCGCACGCGGGCGGCGGCACCGTCGAGTTCATCCAGGGCATCATCCCGACCAGCCTGCTCTCCGCGCTCACCGAGGGCAGCGTGCTGCAGGCGCTCTTCGTTGCGCTGCTGGTCGGGTTCGCGGTGCAGGCCATGGGCAGCGCGGGCGAGCCGGTGCTGCGCGCCGTCGGGGTGCTGCAGAAGCTGGTCTTCCGGATCCTCTCGATGATCCTCTGGCTGGCCCCGATCGGGGCCTTCGGCGCCATCGCCAACGTGGTCGGGCGGACCGGGCTGGACGCGGTGCTGCAGCTGGCCACGCTGATGATCGCCTTCTACCTCACCTGCCTGGTCTTCGTCTTCGGCGTCCTCGGCACGCTGATGTGGAGCGTCTCCCGGGTCAACATCTTCAAGCTCTGCCGCTACCTGGCCCGCGAGTACCTGCTCATCGTCGCCACCTCGTCCTCGGAGTCGGCGCTGCCGCGGCTGATCGCCAAGCTGGACCACCTCGGCGTCGAGCGCACCACCGTCGGCGTCGTCGTGCCGACCGGCTACTCCTTCAACCTGGACGGCACCGCCATCTACCTGACCATGGCCTCGATCTTCATCGCCGACGCCATGGGCCAGCCGCTCACGCTGACCGAGCAGCTCGGGCTGCTGGTGTTCATGATCGTCGCCTCCAAGGGCGCCGCCGGGGTCACCGGCGCGGGGCTGGCGACGCTGGCGGGCGGGCTGCAGAGCCACCGCCCGGACCTGCTCGACGGCGTCGGGCTGATCGTCGGCATCGACCGCTTCATGTCCGAGGCGCGGGCGCTCACCAACTTCTCCGGTAATGCCGTCGCGACCGTGCTGATCGGCACCTGGACCGGCACCATCGACAAGGCCAGGGTGAGCGAGGTGCTCGACCGCAAGATCCCGTTCGACGAGCAGACCATGCTCGACGACGACCACGGCGACCGAGCCGAGCCGGCCCCGGCCGCCCAGAAGGATCTGGTCACCGCCTGATCGGCAGCCCCGGGTTCGCGGCCGGGACACAAGGGGCCGCTAACCCCGCCCGCGCCAGCGGGCCACAAACACCGATTGCGCCGTCGTGCACCGGGTAGCGTCTGAATATGGCAGATGTGGTTGTCGTCGGCTCCGGGCCCAACGGGCTCGCCGCCGCCGTCGTGCTGGCGCGGGCCGGGCTCTCGGTCGAGGTGTACGAGGCGTTCGAGGCGGCGGGCGGCGGCTCCCGCACCGCCGAGCTGACGCTCCCTGGCTTCCACCACGACGTCTGCGCGGGCGCGCACCCCATGGCGCTGGCCGCCCCCTTCTTCCGCGCCTTCGACCTGGCCGCGCACGGCGTCGAGCTGCTCGCCCCCGAGGTCTCCTACGCGCACCCCCTCGACGGCGGAACCGCCGGGCTGGCCTGGCGCGACCTGGACCGCACGGTGGCCGGGCTCGGCGTCGACGGCCCGGCCTGGCGCCGCCTCTTCGCCCCGCTGGTCCGGCAGTGGCCGGAGGTGGTCGAGCTGGCCATGTCGGACATGCGGCACCTGCCCATCGCCAGGGCGAGCACCATCCGCTTCGGGCTGCGCATGCTGGAGCAGGGCAGCCCCGCCTGGAACCTGCGCTTCCGGGAGACGGCGGCCCCCGCCCTGCTCACCGGCATCGCCACGCACGCCATCACCCCGCCGCGCAAGCTGCCCGCGGTCGGCGCGGCGCTGCTGCTCGGCACGCTGGCACACGCGGGCGGCTGGGTGATCCCGCGCGGCGGCAGCCAGGCCATCGCGAACGCCATGATCGCCGAGCTGGAGCGGCTCGGCGGCCGGGTGGTCACCGGCCACCGGGTCGACTCGCTGCACGACTTCCCGGACGCGAAGGCGGTCCTGCTCGACACCGCTCCCGCCGAGCTGCTCCGGCTCGCCACCACCGAGCTGCCCGAGCGCTACGCCGCCACGCTGCGCCGCTTCAAATACGGCGGCGCCGCCTGCAAGGTCGACTTCGCGCTCTCCGGCCCGGTGCCGTGGCAGGCCGAGGGCTGCGACCGCGCGGGCACCCTGCACGTCGTCGGGACCAGGGCCGAGGCGATGGCCGCCGAGCAGGCGGTGGCCGCGGGCAACCACGCCCCGCGCCCGTACGTGCTCGCCATCCAGCCCGGCGTGGTGGACGAGACCCGCGCGCCCGCGGGCAAGCACACCTTCTACACCTACGCGCACGTCCCGCACGGCTCCACCAGGGACGTCAGCGAGGACATCATCGCCCAGATCTCCCGCTTCGCCCCCGGCTTCCGCGACCTGATCCTGGACAAACACGTCTACACCGCCGCGCAGCTGCCCGCGCACAACGCCAACTACGTCGGCGGCGACATCTCGGCGGGCGCGATGAACCTGTGGCAGACCGCCTTCCGGCCCGCGCCGCGCTGGAACCCGTACCGCACCCCGCTGCCCGGGGTGTACCTGTGCTCGTCCTCGACCCCGCCCGGCCCCGGCGTGCACGGGATGTCCGGCATGCACGCCGCCGGCCACGCGCTGCGCGAGCGGTTCGGCATCGAGACCGACCCGCTCGCGCTGCTCGGCGATCAGGCGGGCGCGGGCGTCCGGTAGAGGTCCGGCTCCAGGTAGATCACCCGCGCCGCGGGCACCGCGGCCCGCACCCGCTGCTCGGCCGCGTCGATGGCGGCCGCGATCTGCTCGATGTCGAGGCCGGGGGTGACCGCGATCTTCGCCGCCACCAGCAGCTCCTCCGGGCCCAGGTACTGGGTCTTGAGGTGGATCACCGTGTCGATGCGCTCGCCGTCGACCAGCCCGGCGCGGATCGCCCTGTCTTCCTCGGGGGTCGCGCCCTCGCCGATCAGCAGGCTCTGCATCTCGATGATGAGCACGATCGCGATCACGCCGAGCAGCGTGCCGATGCCGAGCGTGCCGATGCCGTCCCAGATCGGGTCGTCGGTCACCACGGTGAGCCCGACGCCGCCGAGCGCGAGGACCAGGCCGATCAGCGCGCCCGCGTCCTCCAGCAGCACCACCGGCAGCTCCGGGCTGCGCGAGTTGCGGATGAACCGCCACCAGCTCGCCGAGCCCTTGAGCGGGCGGGACTCCTTGATCGCGGTGCGGAAGCTGAAGGTCTCCAGCCCGATCGCGACCAGCAGGATCACGATCGCCACGATCGGCGAGCTCAGCTCCTCCGGGTGCTGCACCTTGTGGATGCCCTCGTAGAGCGCGTACACCGAGCCGAGCGTGAAGAGCACCAGCGCGACGACGAACGAGTAGAAGTACCGGTTCCGGCCGTAGCCGAACGGGTGCAGCTGGTCGGCCTCCTGCGCGGCGCGCTTCTGGCCGAGCAGCAGCAGCCCCTGGTTCGCCGTGTCGGCGACCGAGTGCACGCCCTCGGCAAGCATGGACGCCGACCCCGTGATCGCGGCGCCGATGAACTTCGCCACGGCGATGCCCGCGTTCGCCGCCAACGCGGCGATGATCGCCTTCCTGCCACCACCAGCCGACATCGTGGCCCCTTCTCTAGCGATACCCGCGCCGCTCCGGCACGGTGCGCTGCGCGCGGGACTCAGACTAGGCCAGCCCGGCCCGCTGCTCCGGGCGGACCGGGACCCGGACCCCGGCGGTGCTGCCGACGCAGGCGCAGAACACCTGGGCCCCGCCGTCCAGCGCCTGCGCGCGAATGTCGATGTCGGCGGCGGAGACCCAGGCCGCGCCCCCGCGCTCCAGGGTGATCGGCGCGCCGGTGTGGTCGTGCAGCCGTACCCGCCCTGCGGTGCAGAGCACGATGCCTGGTCCGGCGTCGGTGAGCGGAACGTGTGCGGCGCCGGGGGCGAGGTCGAAGCGGCGCAGCGCGAACTCCGGGGCCGGGGTGCGGTAGCGCACCGAGCCGTCGCCCGCCGGTTCGGGCAGCACCACCGGCAGCGCGATCGGCTCGAAGTCGAGCACCCGCAGCAGCTCGGGGACGTCGACGTGCTTGGGGGTGAGCCCGCCGCGCAGCACATTGTCCGAGTTCGCCATGATCTCGACGGCCAGCCCGCGCAGGTAGGCGTGCAGGTTGCCTGCCGCGAGGAAGAGCCCCTGGCCCGGCTCCAGCGTGATCCGGTTCAGCAGCAGCGCGGCCAGCACCCCGGCGTCGCCGGGGTAGGCCTCGGCCAGCTCCAGCGCGGTCTTGGCCTCGGCGGTGAACGGCCGCGGCCCGGTGCCGGAGAGGTAGCGCACGCAGCCGTCGAGCACCGCGGGCAGCAGCCCGGCGAGCGCGTTGTGCGGCAGGGTGATCCAGGTGGTGAAGAGCATGCGCAGCCCGGAGGCGTCCGGCTGCGCCGCGAGCAGCTCCGCGTAGTGCGCCAGCTCGCCGACGTCGAGCGCGCGCAGCAGCTCGACCGTCCTGGTCGGCTCCCGGAATCCGGCCAGCGCCTCGAACCGCTCCAGCGCGACCACCAGCTCCGGCTTGTGGTTGTCGTCCCGGTAGTTGCGCAGCGGCGAGTCCAGCGCGACCCCGGTGGCGTTCTCCCGGCCGAAGCCGGCCAGCGCCTGCTCCCGGCTCGGGTGCGCCTGCAGCGAGAGCGGCTCCTCGGCCGCGAGCAGCTTCAGCAGGAAGGGCAGCGTGCCGTCGAACGGCGCCGCGGCCCAGCCCAGTTCGCGCGCCGGGTCGGCGGCGACCAGGTCGAGCAGGGAGCGCCTGCCCGCGCCGTCGAGCACGACGTGCGCCGGGTCGGCCGGGTGCGCGCCGAACCACAGCTCGGCCTCCGGGTGCGCCGACGGCACCGGCCTGCCGCACAGCTCCGCCAGCGCGGTGCGCGACCCCCAGGCGTACGAGCGCAGCGCACCCACCAGTTCGTGCACTAGAAGCGTCCCCCGTCGTACCGGTCCGGCGTGCCGCCGGGGGCGGCGAGCAGCCCGAGGTAGGCCGCGGCCATCTCCAGCCGCAGCGCGAGCACCGCGAGCTGCTCCACCTCGCCGCCGCGGCTCGGCTCCGGCGCGGCGTCGGCGGGCGGGGTGCTCGGCGCTGCCGGGTCGGTGAGCCCGCTGTGCAGCAGATCCAGCTCGGCGTTCACCAGTTCCGCGTCGACCGGGCCCGCGCCCTCGCCACCGAAGCGGGCGATCCGCCTGCCCGCGGCCGCCTGGTCGGCGTCCGCGCTGAGCACGAAGATCCGCACCCGCTCCACCGGGGCCGGGCCGTCCAGCTCCTCGTCGTGGAAGAGCGGGTCGAAGTCGGGCGCGGCGCCTGCCGCCACCGCGACCAGCCGCGGCTGCGCGGCCACCGCCTCGGCCAGGGTCACCGCCGCCGCGACCTGCCCGGCCGACTGCAGCAGCACCTCGGCCCCGTGCTCGGCCAGCGCCGCCGTGCCGGGGGAGTCGCCGCTGAAGACCACGCGGTGCTGCCGCATCCGGGCGGCGAGCGTCTTGGCCGGGTTGTGGAAGACCTCGTTCTCGGGGCCGTCGCGAAGCGCCTCGGCGTCGAGAATGTCGGCCAGCTTGTTCAGGTCCGGCACCGCGACCCCGGCGCGGCCGGGGTCGATGGCGGCGAGCACGGCCAGCCCGGCGGCGAAGTAGCGCAGCAACCGGTTGTGGTCGAGGACCGTGACGCGCGGCTCCAGCAGCGCGGCCCTTCCGCCCGCCGCGGCGGCCAGCGGCCCCTCGATCGGCGCGGCGACCACCACCGCGGCGCCGCGCCGCTGGGCCCGGTCCACCGCCTCCAGCAGCCGCGGGTCGCCCGCGTCGTCCCCGGCCACCAGCACCACGTCCAGCGCGCCGACCCAGGCGGGCAGCGCGGAGACCGGGACGACCGGCAGCCCGGACTGCGGCCCGAGCGCGGCGATCAGCAGCGCGGCGGCCCGCGCGGCGCGGCCGGAGCCGGTCACGATCACCAGGCTGCGGGCGCCGGTCCTCGGCAGTGTGGCGAGCGCGTTCTCCGTGACGGCCGCCGCGGTGGCGCGCACCTGGGCCCCGCCGGACGCGGCGGAGCGCAGTGCGCCGTTGGCGTCGGCGGCCGAGATCGACGCGGCATCATCGAGGTCGAGCACCGGTGTTCCAGCGATCATCGGGCGTCCCACCTCCCCTCATCGCGGTGTGATCGGTCGGGCCGTACCCGCCGCCCCGGCGTCCACACCGAGGACTCGGGCGAATGCGGTCTCTGTGATTCCACTATTCCAGTCAGGAGCGGACGATGTTCAGGATCTCGGTCACGAGTGCGTCTACTTCGGCCGCCGATCGGGCTTCGACGTTCAGCCGCAGCAGCGGTTCGGTATTCGACGCGCGCAGATTGAACCAGGCGTGCTCGGGCAGGTCGACGGTGACGCCGTCCAGCCGGTCCACCGAGCGGGCGCGCTCGGCGAAGGCGTCGAGCACGGCCGCGGTGCGCTCGGCGGCGTCGGCCACCGTGGAGTTGATCTCGCCCGAGGCGGCGTAGTTCGTGTACGCGGCCATCAGCTCGGAGACCGGGCGCTGCTGCTCGCCGAGCGCGGCCAGCACGTGCAGCGCGGCCAGCATGCCGGAGTCGGCGCCCCAGAAGTCGCGGAAGTAGTAGTGCGCCGAGTGCTCGCCGCCGAACACCGCGCCGGTCTCGGCCATCTGCTGCTTGATGAAGGAGTGCCCGACCCTGGTGCGCACCGGGTTGCCACCGAGCTCGGTGACGAGCTCGGGCACGGTCCGCGAGGTGATCAGGTTGTGGATGATGCTCGCGCCCGGCTCCTTGGCCAGCTCGCGCTCGGCCACCAGCGCGGTGATCGCGGACGGCGAGACCGGCTCGCCCCGCTCGTCCACCACGAAGCAGCGGTCGGCGTCGCCGTCGAAGGCGAGGCCGATGTCGGCGCCGCTGCGCCGCACCAGCTCCTGCAGGTCGACCAGGTTGGCCGGGTCGAGCGGGTTGGCCTCGTGGTTCGGGAAGGTGCCGTCCAGCTCGAAGTAGAGCGGGACGATGCTCAGCTGCCGCAGCCCGCCGAGCACCTCGGGCACGGTGTGCCCGCCCATGCCGTTGCCGGCGTCCACCGCGACGGTGAGCGGGCGGGAGCCGTCCAGGTCGACCAGCCCGCGCAGGAACTTGGCGTAGTCCGACAGCAGGTCGGTGCGGACCGCCTCGCCCGCCGCGCCGTCGTAGCCGGGCACCCCCGCCACCACCTCGGCCGCGATGGTGGCGAGCCCGGTGTCCTGCCCGACCGGCTTTGCGCCCGCCCGGCACAGCTTGATGCCGTTGTAGCGGGCCGGGTTGTGGCTCGCGGTGAACATGGCGCCGGGACAGTCGAGATCGCCGCTGGCGAAGTAGAGCTGGTCGGTGGAGGCGAGCCCGATATGCACCACGTCGAGGCCCTGCGCCCGCACGCCGTCGGCGAAGGCATCGGCCAGCTCCGGCGACGATGCCCGCATGTCGTGCCCGATGACGACCCGGTTCGCGTGCTCGGTCCGCATCAGCCGGGCGAACGCGGCACCGACCTCGCGCACGAACGCGGCATCGATCTGTTCGCCGACGACACCGCGGACGTCGTAGGCCTTGATCACCGCGTTCACGGCGTCGGCGGAGCGGGGCACTGTCATGGGGAACACCCTAGTAGGCGGGGGCGCGCGGGCTCGACGGTGGCCGTTGGCGCGGCGGGGAGCACGGCGGGGGCATGCCGCGAGCGGCGCGCGATCGGCGGCGGTGGCGCGCGACGTGTGGTCAGTTGGGCGGATCCGGGAGGACCCGGAGGTGCCCGCGGCGGCCGGTGCGTCCCGGTCGCGGCGGCGGGGGCAGGTGCTCGCGATACCCGCGCTGGTCGTGCTCCGGCGGCCTGCGGCGCAGCCCGGCCTCGCGGACCGCCTCGGCCAGCGCGGTCAGGTCGTCGTCGTCCGGGGTGCTGAAGCCACCCTCGTGCCGGACCATGTCCCAGCCCTTGGGGGCGGTGATCCGGGAGGCGTGCGTTTCGCAGAGATCCCAGGAGTGCGGCTCGGCGACCACGGCCAGCGGCCCGACCACGGCGGTCGAGTCCGAATAGACGAACGTCAGCGTCGCGACGGCTGGATTCTTGCAGCCGGGCCGGACGCAGCGACGCATGGGGATCACGAATGTGAGAGTAACCCCGCGGGCCCCGTCATGTGGACAGACACGCCTGGGGAATTCGTCGCACCGGCAGCGGAAAGGCATACCACGGACTACTCCTCCTCGTCGTCCGCCGGATCGATGACATCCGGGTCGACCCCGAGATAGGTGGCGATCTGCTGGACGAGCACCTCGCGCAGCAGATCGACCAGATCGTCCGGATCGCCCGCGCGCAGCTCCAGCGGCTTCCGGAAGAGCACGACCCGCGCCCTGGTCGCGGTGCCGTGCCGATCGATGCCCGCGGGGACCAGCCGGGAGAGCGGCACCGGGCCGTCCGCCACCACCTCGTCCGGCCAGGTGACCGAATCCGGGTGCAGCGGACGGATTTTGGGGACATCGTCGACGGCGATGTCCAGTTTGGTCAAGCGGTCGTGCCATTTGGAGTCGAGCGGCGCGAAGGCCTCGAGCACGAGCCGGTCGAACTTCTGCCCCCTGGTGCGCCACGCGGGCACCGTCGGCGGGAGCATCGGACCGCGCAGACCGCGGCCGCGGCGGATCACCGACCTCGCGGTCGGCGGGCGGCGGTGACGGGAACGGGCCATGGCTCGAACCTAGTCGTTGCGCCCGATGTCGTTGCTGTCGCGTGGCACGGCCGCCCGCGCCGGACCCCGGACGCTCGCGCGCCGGGGCGGCGTGAGCGACCGCTCAGACGATGCCGCGCTTGAGCCGGCGCCGCTCCCGTTCGGAGAGGCCGCCCCAGATGCCGAAGCGCTCGTCGTGCGCCAGGGCGTACTCGAGGCACTCGTCGCGCACCTCGCAGCCGAGGCAGATCCGCTTCGCCTCGCGGGTGGAGCCGCCCTTCTCGGGGAAGAACGCCTCCGGATCGGTCTGGGCGCAGAGCGCCCGCTCCTGCCACTGCTCCTCGATCGAGTCGAACATCTCGTCGAAGCCGGTGATGATCAGGCTCAACCGGGGTGCCTCGGCACCGCCCTCGTCCTGGCCACGACCGGTGTCTTCGCAGACGCTACGAACTGCGCCTGCGGTGGAATCGGTGTGCGATACGCCGTCCGGTATGCCCGAAGGGTCCAGCTCAATGGCCATCGCTCCGCCTCCTCACTGTGTGTTAGCGCAGAAAGATTCTTTCCGTCGGACCGATGCGCCCACCGACGGCCCTACCCCGCGACGTAGTCCCGCGGACATCCCCGAACGTGCCGTCCCGATGCGAACAGGTGTTCGAAAACTTGTTCGCGCGTTGATCTCTCGCGCGAACCCGGAATGACATGCTTGTGATTAGACACGCCGGTGCCAGCGGTGGTCAAGCCGATGAAGCTATTCCGTTACTATCCGGCACCGCATTACGCGGTGGGGTCCCCCGGGGGAATAGCAAATGAGCAGCAAATATACCGTCGAGAGTACTCCATCGCGCCAGGGCCTAGGCTCTGCGGATGTGAGTGGACAACGAGCGGATGCGGCGCCGGGCGCGGCGCGGCGGATCGCGGTGCTGGTCGGCGGAGTCGGTGGCGCGCGCTTCCTGCAGGGCGTCCGGGAATTGCTGCCGGATGCCGAGATCTCGGCGATCGTGAATGTCGGCGACGATGTCTGGATGCACGGCCTCCGCATCTGCCCCGACCTGGATACCTGCATGTACACGCTGGGCGGCGGGATCGATACGGAGCGCGGCTGGGGCCGGGTCGGTGAGAGCTGGCACGCGAAGGAGGAGCTGGCGGCTTATCGGGCGCAGCCGGACTGGTTCGGGCTCGGTGATCGAGATATCGCCACCCACCTGATTCGCAGTGAAATGTTGCGTGCCGGGTATCCGCTGTCGGCGGTCACCGAAGCGCTCTGCAATCGGTGGCAACCGGGGGTGAAACTTCTCCCGGCAACCGACGATCGCTGCGAAACCCACGTCGTTGTCGATGACGCGGACAACCCCGGCGAACGTCGCGCGATCCATTTCCAGGAGTGGTGGGTTCGCTATCGCGCGAACATCCGGACCCATGGATTCGCCACAATCGGGGCGGATGAAGCGAAACCCGGACCTAATGTGATCGAAGTCATAGAAGGTGCCGACGCGGTATTACTGGCCCCTTCCAACCCCGTGGTGAGCGTCGGTTCGATCCTTGCCGTGCCCGGCATTCGCGGCGCGCTGCGCACCACCGCGGCGCCGGTGATCGGGCTCTCGCCCGTCATCGATGGAAAGCCGCTGCGCGGCATGGCCGACGAGTGCCTCTCGGTGATCGGGGTGGAGACGACCGCCGAGGCCGTCGGCAGACACTACGGCGCGCGCTCCGGCACCGGCATCCTGGACGGCTGGCTCATCCACAGCAGCGACACCGCCGCGATCGACGGCGTCGAGGTGCGCAGCGTCCCGCTGCTCATGACCGATCCCGCCGCGACGGCGGAAATGGTCAAGGCGGCATTGGATCTGGCGGGGGTGCGGCCGTGACGTTCGAAGCGGGGCACGCACCCGGAAGCGCCGCAGATTCCGGCGGCGAGCCGCTCGCTGATCATGCCGCCGGAGAACTGCGCATCCTGCCGATCACCGGCCTGCCCGAGTTCCGCCCCGGCGACGACATCGCCGCCCACCTGGCCGAGCGGGCCCCCTGGCTCGCCGACGGCGACATCCTCGTGGTCACCAGCAAGATCGTCGCCAAGGTCGAGGGCCGGATCGCGCACGCGCCCAGCGACCCCGACGAGCGCGACGCCGCGCGCCGCGCCCTCGTCGCGCAGGAGGCCGTGCGCGTGCTCGCCCGCAAGGGCCGCACCCTGATCACCGAGAACAAGCTCGGCATCGTGCAGGCCGCCTCCGGCGTCGACGGCTCCAATGTCGAACGCGACGAGCTGGTGCTGCTCCCCGCCGACCCGGACGGCAGCGCTGCGGCCCTGCGCCGCGCGCTCGCCGAGCGGCTCGGCGTCCGGGTCGCCGTGGTGATCACCGACACCATGGGCCGGGCCTGGCGCAACGGCCAGACCGACGCCGCCATCGGCTCCAGCGGCCTGCGCGTCCTGCACGACTACAACGGCGCGATCGACGGGCAGGGCAACGAGCTCCAAGTGACGCTGGTCGCCGTCGCCGACGAACTCGCCGCTGCGGCGGATCTGGTGAAGGGCAAGCTCGGCGGCGTTCCGGTGGCGGTCGTCCGCGGGCTCCCGGTCACCGACGACGGCTCCACCGCCGCCGACCTGATCCGCCGCGGCGAGGAGGATCTCTTCTGGCTCGGCACCGCGGAGGCGATCGAGAAGGGCCGCAGGGAGGCGGTGCTGCTGCGCCGCTCGGTGCGGAGCTTCAGCGCCGAGCCGGTCGAGCCGGAGCGGGTGCGCGCCGCCATCGGGGTCGCGCTCACCGCGCCCGCCCCGCACCACACCCGCCCGGTGCGCTTCGTCTGGGTGCGCAGCCCCGAGCTGCGCGCACGGCTGCTCGCCGAACTGGCCGCCGCCTGGCGCGCCGACCTGACCGGCGACGGGCTCGACCCGGAGCGGATCGAGCGCCGGATCGCCAGGGGGCGCATCCTTTTCGACGCCCCCGAGGTGGTGATCCCGTTCTGCGTGCCGGACGGCGCGCACGACTACCCCGACGCCACCCGGCGCGCCGCCGAGGACACCATGTTCACCGTCGCCGTCGGGGCGGCGGTGCAGGGGCTGCTGGTCGCGCTGGCCGCCGAGGGGCTCGGCAGCTGCTGGATCGGCTCGACCATCTTCGCGCCCGCCGCCACCCGTGCCGTGCTCGGGCTGCCCGCGGAGTGGAAACCGCTGGGCGCCATCGCCATCGGGCACACGGAGGAGGAGCTCACCGCGCGCTCGCCGCGTCCGCCCGGCGACGGCCTGGTCGAGCTGTGAGCGCGGAGTCGCTGCACGCCTCCGCGACCGCGCTGCTCACGGAGTGGACCCCGGCCGAGCCGGTCGAGCGCTCGCTGCGCGAGGCGATGCTCGCCTTCCTCGGCTCGGCGCCACGGGGCTGTCTGCGTGAGCACGCGCCCGGTCACGTGACGGCATCCGCGGTGGTCTGGTCGCACGACGGCCGCGAGGTGCTGCTCACCCTGCACCCCCGGGTCGGGCGCTGGATCCAGCTCGGCGGGCACTGCGAGGAGCGAGACGGCACGGTCGCCGACGCGGCGCTGCGCGAGGCCGTCGAGGAGTCCGGCATTCCGGACCTCATTCTCGAACCGGGGCTCTACGGCGCCCAGGCGCACCCCATCACCTGCTCGCTCGGGCGGCCGACCCGCCACCTCGACCTGCTCTTCCGGATCACCGCGCCCCCGGGCGCCGTGCCGGTGCGCAGCAGCGAGTCGACCGACCTGCGCTGGTGGGCGGTGGACGCGCTGCCCCCGGACGCGGACGTCATTCTGCGCTGATTTTACAAATCCCCAGATTTGTATAGTTTTCAGACAGGATCGGCGGTATCGTCAATCCAAAGCGGTAACGCATGTCACACCGTGCAACCGGGATGGGAGACGACGATGTCCACCGAAGCCGAACCTTCGTCCATCGAGGCGTCCGCGTGGCGCGACACCAAGCGCCTCTACTGGCTCTGGGGGCTGTTCGCCCCCGCCGGGCTGTTCCTCATCGGGCTGCCGACGATCTACCTCTGCAACCGGCTGGGCTGGGACGGCGCCGCGCACGTTCCGTTCTGGCTCGGGCCGATCCTGATCTACCTGGTCATCCCGATCGCCGACGTCTTCATCGGCCCGGACGGCGACAACCCGCCGGACGAGGTGATGGAGTACCTGGAGAACGACCGGTACTACCGCTACCTCACCTACCTCTACCTGCCGCTGCAGTACGCCTCGCTGATCCTGGCCTGCTACCTGATCACCGCGGACAACCTCTCCTGGCTGCACATCGACGGCGGGCTGTGGACGGTGGACCGGATCGGGCTGGCGGTCACCGTCGGCATAATCGGCGGCGTCGGGATCAACACCGCGCACGAACTCGGGCACAAGAAGGTCGAGCTGGAGCGCTGGCTCTCCCGGATCGCGCTGGCCCAGTCCGGCTACGGCCACTTCTACATCGAGCACAACAAGGGTCACCACGTGCGGGTCGCCACCCCGGAGGACCCGGCGAGCTCCCGGCTCGGCGAGAGCTTCTACCGCTTCTGGCCGCGCACCGTGTGGGGAGGGATCACCTCCTCCTGGCGGCTGGAGAAGGCGCGGCTGGAGCGGACCGGCTCCGGGCCGTGGTCCGTGCACAACGAGGTGCTGAGCGCCTGGGCCATGACGGTGCTGCTCTTCGGCGCGCTCTGCGCCATCTTCGGACTCGACCTGCTGCCGTACCTGCTGCTGCAGGCCGTCGTCGGGTTCAGCCTGCTGGAGGCGGTGAACTACCTGGAGCACTACGGCCTGCTCCGGCAGCGCACCCCGAGCGGCAGGTACGAGCGCGCCGCGCCGACGCACAGCTGGAACAGCGACCACCTGGTCACCAATATCTTCCTGTACCACCTGCAGCGGCACAGCGACCACCACGCCTACCCGACCCGCCGCTACCAGACCCTGCGCAGCTGGGAGGGCGCCCCGAACCTGCCCGCCGGCTACGCGACCATGATCCTGCTCGCGTACCTCCCGCCGCTCTGGCGCAAGGTGATGGACCCGAAGGTGCTCGCGCACTACGACGGCGACGTCACCAGGGCCAACATCCTGCCCGCACGGCGGGAGCAGGTGCTCGCCCGCTACGGCGCCGCCTCGTGAGCGCATTCCGCTGCCCCGTCTGCGAGTACACCTACGACGAGGCGAAAGGCGAACCGCACGAGGGCTTTCCGGCCGGGACGGCGTGGTCGGCGGTCCCGGACGACTGGGCCTGCCCGGACTGCGGGGTCCGCGAGAAAATCGACTTCGAGGAGGCTCCGGCATGACCGACTACAAGCTCTACCAGTGCATCCAGTGCGGCTTCGAGTACGACGAGGCGAAGGGCTGGCCGGACGACGACATCGCGCCCGGCACCCGCTGGGACGACATCCCGGACGACTGGAGCTGCCCCGACTGCGGCGCCGCCAAAGCCGACTTCTTCATGGTCGAGATCGAGCGGACGTGACACTTTGACTGCGGCGCACGCCCGTGCCACTGTCGCGGGTATGCCGCGCTCGGGATCAAGGCCTTCGTATCAGGAGGCCGCGCGGGAACTGCTGCGCACCTCGGTGCTCGACGCGGTGCGCGACCTGCTCACCGAGCGCGACTGGTCCAAGATCACCCTCGGTGACGTCGCGACCAGCGCCGGGGTGAGCAGGCAGACGCTCTACAACGAGTTCGGCTCGCGCACCGGCCTCTCCCAGGCCTACGCTCTCCGCCTCACCGACGACCTCGTCGACCACGTCGCGGCGGCCATCGCCGCGAACGTGGGCGACGCCCGCGCCGCCATCCGCGACGGCATCGCCAACTTCCTGGTCGACGCCGCCGCCGACCCGCTGGTCCGCTCGCTGGTGGTCGGCGAGGTCAAGCTGGACCTGCTGCGGCTCATCACCCTGGACGCCGGGCCGCTGCTCGATCACGCGGGGGAGCGGCTCGCGGCGGCGTTCCAGCACAGCTGGGTCGCGGCATCGGCCGCGGAATCCGAGGTGCTCGCGCACGCCATGGTGCGGCTGGCCATGAGCTACATCCCCACCCCGCCCGCGCCCGACCGCGACACCCCCGCGGAGCTGAGCCTGCTGCTCGGCCCGTACGTGGAGGCCATCCTCGCGGCCCGCGCCCCCTCCTGAGGAGTTGTCCACAGGCGCCGGATCCGCCCTCGCCTCCGGCTTGTGGAGGTTGTAACCTCGTACGTGAGATCGCTTGGGGGAACCCGACAAATACCGACCGCTGTCATTGTGCTTGTGGCCACGTTTTTGTCTGTAAGGGGGGTGTAACACGCGCGTGATCTGGAACTATTCCTATGACACAGAAAGTACGGCTATACGTAGCGGAGCGAAGGTGCAATCGGCAGACTCACGGGCAGGCTCGTCGCCCGACTCGAAACGACACCTGTGGTTCCTGGGGTTGATCGCTCCGGCATCGGCGCTGTTGCCGTCGCAGCTGGTGTTGCAGACGGGGTTGGCGGTGTTCTGGTGGATCGGGCCGTTCATCGTGCTGGTGGCGATTCCGGTGTTGGATTGGCTGGTCGGGGAGGACGGGTCGAATCCGCGTGACGAGGACTATGAGCGGTTGTCGGCGGATCGGTATTACCGGTGGTGTACGTATCTGTTCCTGCCGATCCAGATGGTGGGGTTGTTGATCGCCTGCTGGATGTGGGCTGGTTCGGAGTTGAGTGTGCTCGACAAGTTCGGGCTCGCCACGACTCTCGGTTTGGTCTCCGGTATCGGGATCAATGCCGCGCACGAGCTGGGGCATCGGGTCGAGCATCTGGAGCGGTGGCTGGCCAAGATCGCGCTGGCGCAGTCGGGGTACGGGCATTTCTTCGTCGAGCACAACCGGGGCCATCACGTGCGGGTCGCGACGCCGGAGGATCCGGCGAGTGCCCGGTTGGGGGAGTCGCTGTACGCGTTCCTGCCGCGCTCTGTCTCGGGTGGTTTCCGGTCGGCGATCCGGATCGAGCGGGAGCGGCTGGCGCGGCGGGGTGTGGGTTGGTGGTCGCCGCGGAACCATGTTTTGCAGGCGTGGTCGATGACGGTGGTGTTGTTCGGTGGTCTGGTGGTGGCGTTCGGGTGGGGGGTGTTGCCGTGGTTGCTGTTGCAGGCGGTGATCGGTGCGGCGTTGTTGGAGACGGTGAATTATGTGGAGCATTACGGGTTGTTGCGGGAGCGGCGTCCGGATGGTCGGTGGGCGCGGTGTTCGCCGCGGGATTCGTGGAACAGTGATCGTCTGGTGACGAATATTTTCTTGTTCCATCTGCAGCGGCACAGTGATCATCATGCGAATCCGGGGCGGCGGTATCAGACGTTGCGGACTTCGGAGGTGGCGCCGCAGTTGCCTGCGGGGTATGCGTCGATGATCGTGTTCGCGGCGTTCCCGCCGTTGTGGCGGCGGGTCATGGACCAGCGTGTCCTTGCTCATTACGGCGGCGACATCACCAGGGCCAACCTGCAACCGGCCAAGCGCGAGCAACTGCTCGCGCAGTACGGCAGCGCCGGCTAGCACCCCACACCGCTGCCGGGTGAGGTTAGGCTGCGCTTCATGCTCAAGCGGATTCTGTTCGTCGGTCTCACGGCCGCGCTCGCCACGCTCGGCACCGCCGGTACCGGGCACGCCGAGCCCGCCCGCGGGGTCGTGGTGATCGTGCCCGGCCAGTACCTCGGCGCGCTGCCCTACCAGCCGCTGGCCGCCGCGCTCCGGGCCGACGGCTACGAACCCGTCGTGCTCGACCTGAAGGGCTTCGACATCGCCGTCGACGCCGTTGCCATCGACGGCGCCGTCGCGGCGGCGGCCGCCGCGAATCCGGGGCTGCCGGTCACCCTGACCGGGTTCAGCATCGGCGCGCTCAGCAGCCGGTACTACCTGCGGGAACTCGGCGGCGCGGGCACCGTGGCGCGGTACGTCGGGATCGGCGCACCGCAGTACGGCTCGCCCGGCGCCTGCGGGCAGCCCGCCGCACCGGAGGCGTGCCCCGGCACGCCCTTCATGGAGCAGCTGAACGCCGGGGACGACACCCCCGGCGCCACCACCTACTACTCCATTCGCAGCGAGCGCGAATGGAGCGACGGCAGGCTGGACGGCGGCCAGTGCCGCCTCACCCCCTTCCCGACCCTCGGCAACGGCGGTATCGACCACTCGCTGGAACCGGTGCTGCCCGCGGTGCTCGACCAGCTGCGCTCCGCGCTCGCCGGCGGCTGCGCGGGCGAATACGCGGACGAACCGGACGGCGCGATCACCGCGGAGTCCACGCTCTTCCCGAGCGGCGTTCCGTTCGGCTGAGCCGCACCGAATTCGGCTCGGTGCCGCTCGCCGCCGCAGCCGGGGACACCCCGGCACGGCACACGACCGAGCGGCTAGCCTTGCCGGGTACCGCCGCCCAATCCCTGGAGAGGCAGATGACGACTTCCGAACTTTCCGCTGAAACCGCTTTGACGGCCGACGTCAGCAATGGCATCGACTACAAGGTGGCGGATCTGTCGCTGGCCGAGTTCGGCCGTAAGGAGATCCGGCTCGCCGAGCACGAGATGCCCGGTTTGATGGCGTTGCGCCGTGAGTACGCGGAGGTGCAGCCGCTGAAGGGTGCGCGGATCT
Organism: Nocardia asteroides; assembly: GCF_021183625.1. Classification (NCBI taxonomy): domain Bacteria; kingdom Bacillati; phylum Actinomycetota; class Actinomycetes; order Mycobacteriales; family Nocardiaceae; genus Nocardia; species Nocardia asteroides. Next base: position 2,636,759 of record NZ_CP089214.1, on the reverse strand, counting down.
CCGGTTCGCTGCACATGACGGTGCAGACCGCGGTGCTGATCGAGACGCTGACCTCCCTCGGGGCCGAGGTGCGCTGGGCGTCGTGCAACATCTTCTCCACCCAGGACCACGCGGCCGCCGCGGTCGTGGTCGGCCCGCACGGCACGGTGGACGAGCCGAAGGGCACCCCCGTCTTCGCCTGGAAGGGCGAGACGCTGGCGGAGTACTGGTGGGCGGCGGAGCAGATGCTGACCTGGCCGGGCGAGCCGGCGAACATGATCCTCGACGACGGTGGCGACGCCACGATGCTGGTGCTGCGCGGTGCGCAGTACGAGAAGGCCGGGGTCGTCCCGCCCGAGGACGAGGATCACTCCGCGGAGTTCAAGGTCTTCCTGAACCTGCTGCGTGAGCGGCTGGCGACCGAGGGCGGGAAGTGGTCGGCGATCGCGGAGTCGGTGCGCGGGGTGACCGAAGAGACCACGACCGGTGTGCTGCGGCTGTACCAGTTCGCGGCCGCGGGGGAGCTGGTGTTCCCGGCGATCAACGTCAACGATTCGGTGACCAAGTCGAAGTTCGACAACAAGTACGGCACCAGGCACTCGCTGATCGATGGGATCAACCGCGGCACCGATGTGCTGATCGGTGGCAAGAAGGTGCTGATCTGCGGGTACGGCGATGTCGGCAAGGGCTGCGCGGAATCGCTTGCCGGGCAGGGCGCGCGGGTGCAGGTCACCGAGATCGACCCGATCAACGCGCTGCAGGCGCTGATGGACGGCTACGACGTCGTCACCGTGGAGCAGGCGATCGGGCACGCCGATATCGTGATCACCTCCACCGGTAACAAGGACATCATCACCCTCGAGCACATGAAGGCGATGAAGGACCAGGCGATCCTGGGCAACATCGGCCACTTCGACAACGAGATCGATATCGCCGCGTTGGAGCGTTCGGGTGCGGACCGGTTGAACATCAAGCCGCAGGTCGATCTGTGGACCTTCGACTCGGGCAAGGCGATCATCGTGCTGTCCGAGGGCAGGCTGCTGAATCTGGGCAACGCGACCGGGCACCCGTCGTTCGTGATGTCGAACAGCTTCTCCAACCAGGTGATCGCCCAGATCGAGCTGTGGACGAAGCCGGAGGAGTACGACAACGAGGTCTACCGGCTGCCCAAGCACCTGGACGAGAAGGTCGCCAAGATCCACGTCGAGGCGCTCGGCGGCACGCTGACCAAGCTCACCAAGGACCAGGCCGAGTACATCGGCGTGGACGTGGAGGGCCCGTTCAAGCCGGACCACTACCGGTACTGACGCACCGGCCCCGCCGGGCAGCCGGCGGGGCCCCGCGTAGTCTCCCTGCGCATGGGCACCCTCATCGCGCTGGAAGGGCTGGACGGCTCCGGCAAGCGCACGCTCACCGAGCGGGTCGTCGGCGATCTGGCCGCGCGCGGATCGCGCACCGCCACGCTCGCTTTCCCGCGGTACGGGCGCTCGGTGCACGCCGACCTCGCCGCCGAGGCGCTGCGCGGCGAGCACGGCGACCTGGCCGCCTCCGTCTCCGCCATGGCGCTGCTCTTCGCGCTGGACCGGGCGGGGGCCAAGGACGAGCTGGAGAAGCTGCTCGCCGAGCACGATTTCGTGGTGCTCGACCGCTACGTCGCCTCCAACGCCGCCTACAGCGCGGCCCGGCTCGGCCAGACCGCGGACGGCGAGATCGTCTCCTGGACAGCGGAACTGGAGTACGACCGGTTCGGGCTGCCCCGCCCCGACCTGCAGATCCTGCTCGACGTGCCGACCGAGCTGGCCGCCGAGCGGGCCCTGCGCCGCGGCCGCCTCGATCCCGGCCGCGGGCTCGACGCCTACGAACGCGATGCCGAGCTGCAACTGCGCACCGGCGCGGTGTACCGTGAGCTGGCCGAACGCGATTGGGCCGGTCCCTGGTGGCGCTACCGCCCGGATGACGATCCGGCCACGGTCACCGATCGGCTTGCCGCGGTACTGCGCCGATAGCGTGGCGGGTACGGTGCGAATTCGCCAGTGTTGGCGTGGCGGCCCGTCGCCCGCCACCGAGATGACAACATAGGAATCATGAAGCCGAAGATTCTGGTCGTCGACGACGATATGGCTCTCGCCGAGATGCTGACCATCGTCCTGCGCGGGGAAGGGTTCGACCCACACGTGGTCGGCGACGGTACCCAGGCGCTCTCCGCGGTGCGGGAGATCCGGCCGGACCTCGTGCTCCTCGACCTCATGCTGCCCGGCATGAACGGCATCGACGTGTGCCGGGTGCTGCGCGCCGACTCCGGCGTGCCGATCGTCATGCTGACCGCCAAGACCGACACCGTCGACGTGGTGCTCGGCCTGGAATCCGGCGCCGACGACTACATCGTCAAGCCGTTCAAGCCCAAGGAGTTGGTGGCCAGGGTGCGGGCGCGGCTGCGCCGCACCGAGGACGAGCCCTCCGAGCAGCTCTCCATCGCCGACATCGTGATCGACGTGCCCGCGCACAAGGTGACCAGGGAGGGCACCCAGATCTCGCTCACCCCGCTGGAGTTCGACCTGCTCGTCGCGCTCGCCCGCAAGCCGCGTCAGGTCTTCACCCGCGAGGTGCTGCTGGAACAGGTCTGGGGCTACCGGCACGCCGCCGACACCAGACTGGTGAACGTGCACGTGCAGCGGCTGCGCGCGAAAGTCGAGAAGGACCCGGAGAATCCGGAGATCGTACTGACCGTTCGCGGGGTCGGGTACAAGGCCGGACCGCCGTGATCGACCGCCTGATCGCGCGCCTGCGACCGGCGGTCGAGATCGCCGCGGCGTGGGCGCAGCGCCAGGGCGTCGCACTCGGCCACCTGTGGCGGCGATCGTTGCAGCTGCGCGTCATCGTCTCCACCCTCACCCTCTCGCTCATCGTCATCACCGTGCTCGGCGTCGTGCTCACCAGCCAGATCACCGACCGGCTGCTGGACGCCAAGCTGAACGCGGCGATCGAGGAGATGGAGCGCGCCAGGAACACGGTGGAGAGCCAGCTGGCGGGCGCGCACGGCAACGGCATCCAGCAGCAGCAGCTGGCCGAGGCGCGGGACTCGCTCTCCAACCGCGGTGGCACCGGGCAGTCCGGCGGCGTCGCGGGCAGCTTCGACTCCGCGCTCACCGTCATCGGCGGCACCCCGCCGCAGCAGATGGCCTCGGGGCCGGTGCAGGAGGTGCCGGAGGAGCTGCGCCGCTTCGTGCAGCGCAGCCAGATCAGCTACCAGTTCGCCACCGTCGACGACCCGGACGGCTACCGCGGCCGCGCGCTGGTGATCGGCAGCCCGAGCGCCGAGATCCCGACCCTGGAGATCTACCTGGTCTTCCCGCTGGTGAACGAGGAGCGCAGCCTCGCGCTCATGCGCGGCACCATGCTGGTCGGCGGCGCCGTGCTGCTCGTCCTGCTCGCCGCCATCTCCGCGCTGGTGACCAGGCAGGTGGTGCTGCCGATCCGGTCGGCCGCCCGGATCGCGGGGCGCTTCGCCGACGGCCGGCTCAAGGAGCGCATGCTGGTCCGCGGCGAGGACGACATGGCCAAACTCGCGCAGGCCTTCAACGAAATGGCGGAAAGCCTCTCCACCCAGATCAACCAGCTGGAGGAGTTCGGCAACCTGCAGAAGGGCTTCACCTCCGACGTCAGCCACGAGCTGCGCACCCCGCTCACCACCGTGCGGATGGCCGCCGACCTCATCCACAGCAGCAGCGACGAGCTCTCGCCCGCGCTGGCCCGCAGCGCCGAGCTGCTCGTCAACGAGCTGGATCGGTTCGAGGGGTTGCTCAACGACCTGCTGGAGATCAGCCGCCACGACGCGGGCGTCGCCGAGCTGCAGGTGGAGTCGCTGGACGTGCGGATGTGCGCCAAGGCCGCCATCTCCACCGTGCGGCACCTGGCCAAGGACGCCGGGGTCGAGGTCGTCGCCGACCTGCCGGAGGATCCGCTGGTCGCCGAGGTGGACCCGCGCCGCGTCGAGCGGGTGCTGCGCAACCTGCTCGCCAATGCCATCGACCACGGCGACGGCAAGCCGGTGCTGATCCGGATGCGCGGCGACCAGCAGGCCAACGCGCTCGCCGTCATCGTCCGCGATCAGGGCGTCGGGCTCCGGCCGGGCGAGGAGAAGCTGGTCTTCAACCGCTTCTGGCGCTCCGACCCCTCGCGCATGCGCCGCTCCGGCGGCACCGGCCTCGGGCTCTCGATCAGCCAGGAGGACGCGCACCTGCACGATGGCAGGCTGGAGGCGTGGGGCGAGCTCGGCAGCGGCGCCAGCTTCCGGCTCACCCTGCCGATGGCCCGCGGGAGCAAGCTCGGCCCGAGCCCGCTGCCGCTGGACGCACCGCGCAAGGTGCCGATCCGCACCGAGCCCGAACCGGACGAGGCAGACACCGTCCGCCTTCCCCGGGACGCCATCGCGGAGTTCGTCGCGAGTGTGGAGAACGGCACGTACTCCACCGGTCGGGGGTTGGCCGAGAACCGGGACGTACAGTCATGACGATGCGTACCCGACCCCTCGCCGCCGTGCGCCGGGGAGTGCTCGGCGTGCTGGTGGGCGCGCTGGTGCTGCTCACCGGCTGCGCCAGCCTGCCGGAGTCGTCGGCCCCGCAGGCGCTCGGCACGCTGGACCGCGAACCGACCTCGGACGGCCCGCCGCCGCCCATCTCCGGCCGCGACCCCGACCTGCTGCTCCGCGACTTCCTGCAGGCCACCGCCACCCCGGCGAACCGGCACGAGGCGGCGCGGCAGTACCTCACCGCCTCCGCCTCCACCCGCTGGGACGACGCGGCGGGCACCGTGATCGTGGAGAAGCCGGACACACTGCGCGAATCGCGCGGCGGCGACGCCGCGACCTACGTCATCCGGGCGCGCAAGGTCGGCGAGCTCTCCGCGGACGGGTCGTACCGGCCGTCGGACGGCTCGATGCTGGAGAACAAGATCGAGATGACCAGGGTCGGCGGCGAGTGGCGGATCGACGAGCTGCCGGACGGCGTCGTCATGGACAACGCCGCCTTCGCCAAGGCGTACCAGCGGCACGCGCTCTACTTCCTCGACCCGAACGGCAGCTCGCTCGTTCCCGACCTGCGCTGGGTCTCGGTGCCGCCTGCGCAGCGCACCCAGCGCCTGCTCGACCTGCTGCTGGACGGCCCGCAGCCCGCGCTCACCGAGAACGTGCGCACCGTCGTCGCGCCGCCGGTGGCGCTGCGCGGGGCGGTGACCAAGGCCAACGGCGACCCGGAGGAGGTCGGGGTCGGGCTCGGCGGGGTCCGGATCGACCTGGCCGGCGCCGCGGCGCTGGCCCCGCGGGACAGGGAGCTGCTCGCGGCCCAGGTGGTCGCCACGCTCTCGGCGGCCGAGGTGCTCGGCCCGTACGTGCTGCTCGCCGACGGCAAGGCGCTGGACGACCGGTTCGCCGCGAACGGCTGGTCGGTCGCGGATATCGAGCAGTACACCCCCGACGCGCACCTGCGGAACAAGATCGGGCTCTTCGCGCTGCGCAACGGCACGCTGATGCAGGTGCGGGAGACCGGCATCACCCCGGTGCCCGGCTACTTCGGCGCTGTGAACAACCTGCAGTCGGCCGCGCTCTCCGAGGACGGCCAGCTGGTCGCCGCGGTGGCAGGCGACGCGGGCCGCGCCACCCTCATGGTCGGCAGCTACGGCGGCGACGCCTTCCCGGTCGCCGAGGGCGCCACCATCAGCAGACCCACCTGGAACTCCGACGGCAGCGCCGCCTGGGCCGTCGTGAACGGCGAGCGGGTGGTCAGGGCCGCCGCCGACCGGGCCACCGGCACCGTCTCCAAGCAGGACGTCGACATCTCCGCGCTGACCGCGGTCACCTCGGCGCTCTCGCCCCGGCTGCCCATCACCGAGCTGCGGATCTCCGGCAGCGGGGTGCGCGCCGCGCTGATCGCGGACGGCAAGGTGTACGTCGCGGTGGTGGAGCGCCGCCCGGACGGCCGCTACGCCTTCACCGCGCCGCAGCCGCTCGCCGTCGGGCTCAGCACCAGGGCGGTCTCGCTGAGCTGGCTCAGCGGCGACACCATCATCATCGCCCGCGAGGGCAACGTCGACCCGGTGGTCACGGTCTCCATCGACGGCTCCGAGCAGATCACCCAGACCTCGCAGAACCTGACCCCGCCGATGCGGGTGGTCAGCGCGGCGCTGGACACCTGGTACGTCGCCGATTCCCGCGCGGTGCTGCAGCTGCAGTACGGCCAGCCGGTGACCACCGAGGGGTTCTGGCGCGAGGTGCCCGGGCTGACCGGCGAGAACGTGGTCCCGGTGCTGCCGGGCTGAGCGGTGTCAGTGGGCCCCGCCAGACTCTGCAGGGCATGCGGACCCTGCTGGATCTGATCCTGCCCGTCGAGTGCGGCGGCTGCGGCCTGCCCGGCCTCCCGTGGTGCCCCGAGTGCGCGAGCGCGCTCGACGGCCCGCCGACCCGGTTGCGCCCGCGCACCGATCCTGGGGTGCCGTGCTGGGCGCTCGGCCCGTACGCGGGGCCGGGGCGGCGCGCGGTGCTCGCGCTCAAGGAGCGCGGCCGCCGCGACCTGGCGGCCCCGCTCGGCTACGCCCTCGCGCGCGGCCTGCACCGGCTGCGCGCCCCCGGCCGCCCGCTGCTGTTGATCCCCGCGCCCGGCCGGGCCACCGCGGCCCGTCGCCGCGGCGGCGATCCGGTGGCCCGGACAGCGGCGGTGGCGGCGAGTTGGCTGCCCGGTTGCCGGATGGCGCCACTGTTGCGATCGCGGCACGGTACGCGGGATTCGGTCGGGTTGACTCCGGCGCAACGCAGGCGCAATCTGGCAGCGCGGGTCGTGGTCAGGCCCGAGGTGCTCGCCACGCTGTCCGGGACAGTGAATCCGCAGGTCTTCCTGGTCGACGATGTGCTGACAACGGGGGCGACCGCGGCCGAGTCGGTCCGGGTCGCGCGGCGCTACCGGATACCCATTCATGACGTGCTGGTGACATGCGGAACGTGATCGTCGGGAAATTTGCGTGAACAGTGGCGGACCGGTCGCGGGCGGACTAGCGTCGCGAACACACACCCGACACGGGAGTTGGAGGTGGGGCCTCGGACATTCGGTGCCGAGCGGAGAGCCGATCGGCACGATCAATCCCCGCCGCCCGCCATTTCGACGGTGCGGCCCTATCCGGGAGGTACGCGTGACGTCATCACGTCCTTCAGTCCAAGACGCAGATCCTTCGATGCCGCGCGGCGGCACGCTGGACGAACCGGAAACCACCGCCGAGGGCGGAGCCGGCCGGGCCGACATCGTGGTCAAGGGCCGCAATGTCGAAGTGCCCGACCACTTCCGCATCTACGTCGCCGACAAACTCTCCCGACTCGAACGGTTCGACCCGTCGATCTTCCTCTTCGACGTCGAGCTGTTCCACGAACGCAACCGCAGGCAGCGCAAGAGCTGCCAGCGCGTCGAGATCACCGCGCGCGGCAAGGGCCCGATCGTCCGGGCCGAGGCCTGCGCCGACAGCTTCTACGCCGCCTTCGAGTCGGTGACCGCCAAGCTGGAGAGCAGGCTGCGCCGCACCAAGGACCGGCGCAAGGTGCACTACGGCGAGAAGACGCCGCTCTCGGTCGCCGAGGCCACCGCCGAGCTGGTCGACGAGACGCTCTTCGGCCGGAACGGCTCCACGCACGCGCACCCCGACGCCCAGGCCGAGAGCGAGCCCGACCCCTGGGCCCCCGCCGACGAGAGCCAGGGCCCCGGCCACATCGTCCGCACCAAGGTGCACTCCGCGGCGCCCATGACGGTCGACGACGCGCTGTACCAGATGGAGCTGGTCGGCCACGACTTCTTCCTGTTCCACGACAAGGAGACCGATCGGCCGTCCGTGGTCTACCGCAGGCACGCCTTCGACTACGGCCTGATCCGACTGGCCTGATCCATCCCCCGCCTCCAGCCGCCGGCCGGTGCCTCGCGCACCGGCCGGTGGTGTGTCCGGGACGATCCGGCCCGGCGGACCTTACCGTAGGGTAAGTTACGGCCATGGCCTCCACCGCTCGCCGCGCCGTCGTCGTCGCAGGCGCCCGCACCCCCTTCGTCCGCGCCTTCACCGACTTCACCCGGCTCGATTCGATCGCGCTCGCGGATGCCGCCGTCGGCGGGCTGCTCGAGCGCACCGGGCTGGCCAAGCAGCTGGTGCAGGCGATCGTCTGGGGCGGTGTGATCCTGCCGAGCGCGGCGCCGAACATCGCCAGGGAGATCGCGCTCGACCTCGGCCTCGACCCCGGCTGCGAGGGCCACACGGTGACCAGGGCCTGCGCCTCCGGGCTACAGGCCGTCACCACCGCGGCCGCCGCCATCGAGCGCGGCGAGTACGACGTGATGATCGCGGGCGGCAGCGACTCCACCAGCAATGCCGAGATCAAGCTGCCGCAGCACGTGGTGCACGCCGCCGCGCCGATCGCGCTCGGCAAGCCGAAGCCGAGGGACTACCTGGCCGCGGTGCGGCAGCTGGCGCCCTTCACCGACATCCTGCCGACCCGGCCGAAGATCGCCGAGCGCACCACCGGCGAGGTGATGGGGGAGTCGGCGGAGAAGATGGCGCGGATCCACGGCATCGGCCGGGCCGCGCAGGACGAGTTCGCCGTCCGCTCGCACCAGCGGGCCGCTGCCGCCATCGCCTCCGGCCGCTTCGACGCCGAGGTGGTGCCGGTCACCACCCCGGACGGGCGCACCGTCACCCGCGACGGCCTGGTCCGCGGCGACACCAGCGTCGAGAAGCTGGCGCGGCTGAAGCCGGTCTTCGCCGCCGACGGCACCGTCACCGCGGGCAACGCCAGCCCGCTCACCGACGGTGCCTCCGCCGTGCTGCTGATGAGCGAGGAGAAGGCCCGCGAGCTGGGGCTGACCCCGCTCGCCGCCTTCCGCTCCTGGAGCTACGTCAGCGTCGATCCCACCGACCAGGTGCTGATCGGCCCGGCCATCTCCATGCCGCGCGCGCTGGACCGGGCGGGGCTCGCGCTCGCCGACGTCGACCTGGTCGACATCCACGAGGCGTTCGCCGCCCAGACGCTCTCCGTTCTCGCCGCGCTGGCCAGCGACGAGTGGGCCAAGACCCGGCTGGATCGGGAGACCGCGGTCGGCGAGGTCGATCCCGCCAGGGTGAACGTGCACGGCGGCTCGGTCTCGCTCGGCCACCCGTTCGGCGCCACCGGCGCCCGCATGGTCACGACGATGGCCAACGAGCTGGCCCGCACCGGCGCGCAGACCGCGCTGCTCGGCATCTGCGCGGCGGGCGGAATCGGCGCCTCGGCGGTGCTGGAGCGGGTCTAGCTCAACCGCCGAACCGCTCGCGGTGCACCGCCTGGTCCAGGGTGCGCCCGCTGCGCCAGCCGAACCGCTCCAGATCCGGCACCCGCTGGAACTCGCGCACCGGACCGACGCAGAGCCAGGCCACCGGCCGCACCCCGGGCGGCAGCCCGACCAGCTCGGCGAGCTGGTCGGCTTCGTAGAACGACACCCAGCCGACGCCGATCTGCTCGGCCGTGGCCGCGAGCCACAGGTTCTGGATGGCGAGCACGGTGGAGAAGATCCCGGTCTCCGGCACCGTGGCGCGGCCGAGCACGTTCGGCCCGCCGCGGGCGTGGTCGTAGCTGACGACGACGCCGGTCCCGCTCTCCCGGATGCCCTCGATCCGGATCGGGTCGAAGGTGGCGGCCCGCTCCGGCGGCAGGCTCGCCCTGAACTCGCGGCGCTTCTCGGCGACGTGGTCGGCGAACCGCTCCAGCGTCGCCGGTTCGCGGACGACGACGAAGTCCCACGGCTGCGAATTGCCGACGCTCGGCGCCCGGTGCGCGGCGTCGAGCAGCCGCCACAGGGTGTCGTCGTCGATCGGGGTACCGGTGAATTCGGCGCGCACGTCGCGGCGCAGGCGGATGGCTTCGTAGACGCTCAGGGCGTGCTGGTGGACATCGTTGGCACACACCCCATCAGTGAATCAGGTTTCCGCGCCCCGAACGGCCGAACGGCCCCGCACCGGGCAGGTGCGGGGCCGTTCGGGAAGCGTGGTCAGCGTCGGCTGAGCCGCCGCCTGCCCGCGGTCAGCGCGCTGCGCAGCCCGCGCCGCCGCCCGGTCTCCGGGTCGATGACCGGCACGGCGTTGCCGCCGAACTTGCGCTCCGACGCCGTCTCCGGCGCGTCGTCGGCGGTGGCGCGCAGGTACTTGTTCGGCAGCGAGAGCTTGAGGATGGTGCGCCACGCCTTGAAGTACTGCACCGGCAGCGAGCCGGTGGTGTACGGCAGGTCGTACTTGTCGGCCAGCTCGCGCACCCGCACCGCGATGTGCACGTAGCGGTTGCTCGGCAGGTCGGGGAAGAGGTGGTGCTCGATCTGGTGGCTCAGGTTACCGGTCATGAAGTGGATCACCGGGCCGCCGCTGATGTTCGCGCTGCCGAGCATCTGCCGCAGGTACCACTGGCCCTTGGACTCGCCGTCGATATCGGCCTTGGTGAACTTCTCCGCGCCGTCCGGGAAGTGCCCGCAGAAGATCACCGCGTTGGTCCAGACGTTGCGCACCATGTTGGCGGCGAGGTTCGCGGTCAGGGTGTTCTTCCAGGCCGGGCCGGTGAGCGCGGGGAACACCACGTAGTCCTTGGCCATCTGGCGGCCGACCTTGACCAGCACCTCCTGGCGCTTGCGCTCGAACTCCGCGCGCTCGGCGTCGCCCTTGAACCGCCCCGCAGCGACCTTGCCCAGCTCCAGGTGCTGCACCGCGACCCCGAACTCGAAGAAGAGCTGCAGCAGCAGGTTGTACACCGGGTTGCCGATATTGAACGGCTTCCAGCGCTGGTCCCTGGTGACGCGCAGTAGGCCGTAGCCGATGTCGTCGTCCATGCCGAGCACGTTGGTGTACTTGTGGTGCAGGAAGTTGTGCGTCTGCTTCCAGTGCTTGGACGGCCCGGTGTTGTCCCACTCCCACGAGCTGGAGTGGATCTCCGGATCGTTCATCCAGTCCCACTGGCCGTGCATGACGTTGTGGCCGATCTCCATGTTCTCGATGATCTTGGCCGTGCCGAGCAGGGCGACGCCGGCCAGCCACGCCGGGCGCTTGTCACTGGCGAAGAGCGCCGCCCGGCCGACGATCTCCAGGGCGCGCTGTAACCGGATGACGTTGCGGATGTAGCGGGCGTCGGCCGCGCCGCGCGACGACTCGATGTCACGCCGGATCGCGTCGAATTCCTCGCCGAGCGCCTCGACGTCGGACTCCGTGAGGTGCGCGTACTCCTTGACATCCGAAATAGCCATGGTGGTTACTCTATCGTAAGTTACGAGACCGTAGGTTACGACTTCTTTGCTCCGGCTGTGGTCTTGGTCACGCCGTTCCCCGGCGTCGCCGGCCCCGAGCTCCGATCCTGTCCCGCAGCGTGATCCGGGCCTCGCGCAGCACGTCCTGCTCGTGCCGCGCTTTCTCGCCCAACGCCTGTTTCGCCTCGCGGAGCACCTGCTTCTCCTGCTCCGCCTTCTGCCGCAGCGCGACCTTGGCCTCGGTCAGCGCGGAGCGGAGGCCGCGACGCTTCCCGGTTGCCGGGTCGACCTGGGCGGGCAGCGTGATACCCGCGAACTTGCGCTCCGACGAGGTCTCCGGCGCGTCGTCCGCGGTGCGCCGCAGCATGCTGTCCGGCAGCGCCAGCTTGTGGATGGTGCGGAAGGCGAGCAGGTACTGCCTGCCGAGCGAGCCGGTGGTGTAGGGCAGGTCGTACTTGTCGCACAGCTCGCGCACCCGCTGCGCGATCTCCGCGTACCGGTTGCTCGGCAGGTCGGGGAAGAGGTGGTGCTCGATCTGGTAGCAGAGGTTGCCGCTCATGAAGGCCATCGACCGCCCGGCCCGGAAGTTGGCGCTGCCGAGCATCTGCCGCAGGTACCACTCGGCGCGGGTCTCGCCGGTGAGCTGCTCGATGGCGAACTTCTCCGCGCCGTCCGGGAAGTGCCCGCAGAAGATCACCGCGTAGGCCCAGAGGTTGCGCACCAGGTTCGCGGTCATGTTGGCCTTCAGCGTGCTCTTCCAGGCCGGGCCGGTGAGCGCGGGGTAGAACACGAAGTCCTTGCCGACCTGACGCGCGATCTTGCGCGCGAACTGCACATTCGGCTCGGAGTTCAGCTGCTTGGGCGGTACCCCGGAGAGCTCCCTGTCGATGTGCCAGTCGTGCAGCGCGATTCCCCACTCGAAGGTGGCGGCGAGCACCAGGTTGGCGAACGGCTGCACCAGGTGGACCGGGCGCCACGGCTCGTCCCGCGTCATCCGCAGGATGCCGAAGCCGAGGTCTTCGTCCTTGCCGAGCACGTTGGTGTAGGTGTGGTGCGAGTAGTTGTGCGCCCGCCGCCACTGCGCCGACGGCCCGGTCTGATCCCACTCCCAGGTGCCCGAGTGGATCTCCGGGTCGTTCATCCAGTCCCACTGCCCGTGGCTGATGTTGTGCCCGAGCTCCATGTTCTCGATGATCTTCGCCACCGAGAGCAGCGCGGTGCCGGTGAGCCAGGCCCACCGGTTCCTGCTGCCGAAGAGCACGGCGCGGCCGGCGACCTCGAGCCCGCGCTGGGCGGCGATCGTGTGTCTGATGTATTTGGCGTCCCGTGCGCCGCGGGACAGCTCCACCGAGCGGCGGATCGCGTCGAGTTCGTCCCCGAGGGTCTCGATGTCAGCGGCGGTGAGGTGTGCGAATGCGCGAATATCGGTGATGGCCACCGGTTCCCTTTCCCTGCTCGATCTGTGCGCGAGCGTACCGGGTTTCAGACGTCGAGGGTGCAGTCGCCCGCGGCGGCGGAGATGCAGGTCTGTACCTTGTCGCCCTCGCGCCGCTCGTCACCGTTGCGCAGGTCACGGGTGTGCCCGGCGGTGATGGTGAGCACGCAGGTCTGGCAGATGCCCATCCGGCAGCCGAACGGCATCCGCACGCCTGCCGCCTCGCCCGCCTCCAGCAGGCTGGTCGCGCCGTCGGCGACGGTGCTGCGCTCGCTCCTGCCGAAGGTGACGGTGCCGCCCTCCCCGACCGCGGAGCGCTCCACGTCGAACCGCTCGACGTTCAGCTTGCCCGCGAGACCGGCCGCGGCCCAGTGCTTCTCGATGTCGTCCAGCATGGCGGCCGGGCCGCAGGCCCAGGTCTGCCGCTCGCGCCAATCCGGGAAGAGGGTGTCCAGGTCGGCCAGGTCGAGCTTGCCGTGCACCCCGGTGAGGTGCAGGTGCGAGGTGAAGCCGGGGTGCCGCTCGGCGAGCCCGGTCAGCTCACCGCCGAACATCACGTCGTCGGCGGTGCGCGCCGAGTGCACGTGCACCACGTCGGTGAAGGCGTCGCGCCGATCCAGCGCGCGCAGCATGGACATCACCGGGGTGATGCCGCTGCCCGCGGTGAGGAAGAGCACCTTCGGCGGCGGTGGCGAGGGCAGCACGAACCCGCCCTGCGGCGCGGCCAGCCGCACCACGGTGCCCGGCGTCACGCCGTTCACCAGGTGGCTGGAGAGCAGCCCCTCCGGCATCGCCTTCACGGCGATCGAGATCAGCCGCTTGCCGCGCGCCGCCGGGTCGTCGGACCAGTTCGGCGGGGAGGTCAGCGAGTACGAGCGCCAGTGCCAGCGGCCGTCGACCAGCACGCCGAAGCCGATGTACTGGCCCGGCTCGAAGGCCCAGTCGAAGCCCCAGCCCGGCTTGATCACCAGGGTCGCCGAGTCCGCGGTCTCCTTGCGGACCTCGAGCACCCGGCCGCGCAGCTCGCGCGCCGACCACAGCGGGTTCACCAGGTGCAGGTAGTCGTCCGGGAGCAGTGGTGTGGTGATCCGGGCGACCGCGCCGCGCAGTACGTTCAACCGGCCACCTCGGTCGGCCACCTCGGCCGCGGGCTCCTCCAGCCATTGCCGCACATTCTCGAACATCGTCGCCGGTCGTCTCCTGAGTTGCCGCGGGCCCCGTCGGGGCCCGTCCCGTGTCGCAAGGTTACGGCATCGTAGGTTGCCCTGTGGAGACGGCCGGAGCGGCTTTGTGACTACTCCCGACGGTTCCGCTCAGAGCAGCTCGAGCAGGAAGGGCAGCTCCTGGGTGGCATACCAGGCCAGCTGGTGGTCCTCCGCGTCGCCGAGGGTGAACTCGGCGTCCGGGTCGCCCAGATCGGCGGCATCGATCACCTCGACGGCCTTCGCCACGTCCGCCTCGGCGTCGGCCAGGTCGACGTGCACCGAGGCGATCGTCGCGTACGGCACCGGCCCGGCCAGCCGGACCACCGCGTCGTCCAGGTCCGGCCGCGGGGCCGCGCCGGTGACGTCGGCGGCGATCACCGCGCGGCGCTGGATCGGCGGCGTGTCGGAGTCCTCGGCCTCGGCCGCGAGCAGCCGCAGCGCCGCCCGCGCCGCCTCGCCCATGGCGACCTCGGCCAGCTCCTCCTCGTCGCCGGAGGCGTACGCCTCGCGCAGCGCCGGGGTGACCGCGAAGGCGGTTCCGCTGACCGCGCGCAGCTCGCGGTCGGCGACCAGCGCGCGCAGCATCGCGATGGTCGCGGGCACGTAGACGCGCAGCGGGCGATCGTCAGGCGCAGGCACCGAGCAGCTCCTCCAGGGACTCGTGCACCGACGCGGCCAGCACCCCGAGATCCGCCATCGCGTCGCGGTCGGCGTTGAGCCCGTAGCAGACCTTCCCGTCGTAGGAGGTCAGCCCGAGGCTCAGCGCCTGATTGCGCAGCAGCGGCGACACCGGGTACATCTCCAGCATCCGCGCCCCGCCGATGTACATCGGGGACTGCGGACCCGGCGCGTTGGTGATCACCAGATTGAACGTGTGGTCTGCGAACGTACTCGCCGCCCTGACGCTCATCGCATGCAGGCTGGCCGGGGCGAAGCCGGCCAGGTGCACCAGGGTGCGGGCGCGCACCCCGCGGCGCTGCCTGCCCGCCGCCGCGGTGGCGTGCGTGATGTGCGAGAGCCGCATCACCGGATTCGGCTCGCCGACCGGGAGGTCGATCAGGAACGAGGAGATCTCGCCAGCCGTGTCGCCGGGCGGATCCTCGGAGTAGACCGACATCGGCACCACCGCGCGCAGCGTCGCCGACTCGGTGACGGCCTGGTCCCTGGAGAGCAGCCACTCGCGCAGCGCGCCGGTGATCACCGCGAGGATGACGTCGTTGATCGAGCAGTCGAAGCGGGCCCGGATCCGGCGGTAGTCGGCGAGCTCGGTGCGGACGACGTCGAAGCGGCGGTTGCGGGTCATCCTGGCGTTGAGCGGGCTGTCCGGCGCGCCCGCGGTGGCGGTGCGCACCGCCGACACCACCGAGTCCACCGCCTTGCTCGCCGCGCCGAGAACGGTGAACGCCGCCGTTCCCGCGTCCCTGGCGACCTCGAGCGCCTCCCGCGGCTGCGCCGCCAGGTGGCTCAGGGCGCCCGCGAGCAGCTCGGCGTCGCCCGGCTCGCGGGGCGGGTGCCAGGAGTCGGGCGGGAGGGCGCGCGGGTCGGGGCCGTCGTCCAGGATGACGTGCCCGATCTCCAGCGCCGTCTCGCCGTCGACCAGCGCCGCGTGGGTCTTGGTGAAGACCGCGGTGCGGCCGTCGGCGAGCCCCTCGATCAGGTACATCTCCCACAGCGGGCGGTCCTGGTCGAGCGGGCGCGAGGCGAGCCGCGCCACCAGGTCGTGCAGCTGGACCTCGCTGCCGGGAGCGGGCAGCGCGGAGCGCCGGATGTGGTAGGTCAGGTCGAAGCCGCTGTCCTCCACCCACACCGGCCTGCCCAGCGCGAGCGGGATCACGCGCACCTTGCGGCGGTACCGCGGCACCATCGCCAGCCTGCTCTCCACCAGATCGAGCAGGCGGTCGTAGTCGAGTGGCCCCTCCACGATGGCGAGGGAACCGATGTAGACGGGGTTGCTGCCCTGTTCCTGACGGTGGAACGACGCGTCCTGCGCCGTCAGTCTGGTGATCACGCTGCCCGCTGCTCCTTCCGTTGGCTTGCCGCCCATTGTGCGGGCAGGACCGCGTTTTGGCTCGTAGCCTGTGCGTCCGTGGTGTGATCGACATCGTTCTTTACCGTGTCGGGGCCGCGTGGCAGTATGTCGCGCATCGAGCTCGGGGGACTCGATTCGGCACAGGGGGAATTCGGATGGAAAGCAAGGTGTCGTTGTCGTGCGCGCCGCACGGGGAGCCGCCGCTGCGCAGGCGAGGGCAGGTCGTGCCGCGTTCGCCGGCTGGGGCAACGCCTACGGAGGCGGTCCGCCGCCCCGGCTCGGGCGGCCCCGGAGGAATTCCCTCCGCGGATCCCGCCGCGTCGCAGCCCGTGGCGGGCGCACGGACGGTGGCGGGCGCACGGACGGTGGCGGCGGCGGAGGAGGCTCCGGCGGGTGGGGCCCGGGGTGGCGCGCAAGCGCGCCCGGCGCGGCATCGTGAGGCGGCGCGGAACTGCGCGCCGGGGCGGCCCGCGCCGCGTTCCGGCGCCGAGCGCGACGCGCAGCGCTTCGCCGAGCGGGCGGTGCGCGCGGCGCTGGAGGTGCTCGACGGCCGCCGCCGGGCCCTGCACCTGCGCGATATCGCCGACCCCGAGGTGGTCGCCGTGCTGGAGACCTACGCCCGCACCGGCGAGCGGGAGTGCAGGCTCGGCGCCGCCGTGCTGGAGCGGGTGAGCTGCGCGCCGGGCGCGCGCGGCCGGGTCGAGGTGTTCGGCCGGTACCGGCGCGGCGAGCGCGTCTTCGCCGTCGCGGCCTGCCTGCGGGCGCACCGGGGCGGGTGGCGGCTCTGCGTGCTGCGGGTACGGTAGGTCCGGGGCGGTCGGGTGGGTCGTCGCGGCTCGGCGCCCTCCGCTCGTCGGCGCCTACCATGGGTGCCGCATTACCATGAAACGTGCCGATGACGACGCGGGTCGTCTCGCCGAACGGCCCGGCCGAACGACGGGACTCCGGCGACACCCGCACACCGACCAGAGGACTGACGAGACCCGTGCCTGCGCTGACACTTTCGAGGTTGCTACGGATTGGTGAAGGTCGCGTCGTGAAGCGGCTCGGCCAGGTCGCCGACCAGGTCACCGCGTACGGATCGGACCTCGAGGAGCTGACCGACGCCGAGCTGCGGGCCAAGACCGACGAGTTCCGCGAGCGCTACGCCGACGGCGAGGACCTGGACGATCTGCTGGTCGAGGCGTTCGCGGTGGCCCGCGAGGCCTCCTGGCGGGTGCTGAACCAGAAGCACTACAAGGTGCAGATCATGGGCGGCTCGGCGCTGCACCTCGGCAATATCGCCGAGATGAAGACCGGTGAGGGCAAGACCCTGACCTGCGTGCTCCCCGCCTACCTGAACGCCATCTCCGGCGGCGGCGTGCACGTCGTCACCGTGAACGACTACCTCGCCAAGCGCGACGCCGAGTGGATGGGGCGCGTGCACCGCTTCCTCGGGCTCGAGGTCGGCGTGATCCTCTCCGGCATGACGCCCGCGCAGCGCAGGCACGCCTACGCCGCGGACATCACCTACGGCACGAACAACGAGTTCGGCTTCGACTACCTGCGCGACAACATGACGCACTCGCTGGACGACCTGGTCCAGCGCGGGCACAACTTCGCCGTCGTCGACGAGGTCGACTCCATCCTGATCGACGAGGCGCGGACCCCGCTGATCATCTCCGGCCCGGCCGACGCCTCCTCCAAGTGGTACGCGGAGTTCGCGCGGATCGCCCCGCTGCTCAAGAAGGACCTGCACTACGAGGTCGACATCAAGAAGCGCACCATCGGCGTGCACGAGGCGGGCGTCGAGTTCGTCGAGGACCAGCTCGGCATCGACAACCTGTACGAGTCCGCGAACTCCCCGCTGGTCAGCTACCTGAACAACTCCATCAAGGCCAAGGAGCTGTACAACCGGGACAAGGATTACATCGTCCGCGACGGCGAGGTCATCATCGTCGACGAGTTCACCGGGCGCATCCTGGTCGGCCGTCGCTACAACGAGGGCATGCACCAGGCGATCGAGGCCAAGGAGAAGGTCGAGATCCAGCCGGAGAACCAGACCCTGGCGACGATCACGCTGCAGAACTACTTCCGGCTCTACGACAAGCTCTCCGGCATGACCGGCACCGCCGAGACCGAGGCCGCCGAGCTGCACCAGATCTACAACCTCGGCGTCGTCCCGATCCCGACGAACCGCCAGATGGTCCGTCTGGACCAGGCCGACCTCATCTACAAGACCGAGGAGGCCAAGTTCGCCGCGGTCGTCGACGACGTCACCGAGCGGCACGAGAACGGCCAGCCGGTGCTGATCGGCACCACCAGCGTGGAGCGCTCGGAGTACCTGTCCAAGCAGTTCACCAAGCGCGGCATCCCGCACAGCGTGCTGAACGCCAAGTTCCACGAGAACGAGGCCGCGATCATCGCCGAGGCGGGCCGCCCCGGCGCCGTCACCGTCGCCACCAACATGGCAGGACGCGGTACAGACATCGTGCTCGGCGGCAACCCGGACATCATCGCCGACATCCTGCTCCGCAAGGAGGGGCTGGACCCGGTCGAGACGCCCGACCGGTACGAGGCGGCCTGGCTGCCCGCGCTGGAGCAGGTCAAGCGGCAGACCGAGGCGGACGCCGAGGCGGTGCGCGACGCGGGCGGGCTCTACGTGCTCGGCACCGAGCGGCACGAGTCGAGGCGCATCGACAACCAGCTGCGCGGCCGCTCCGGCCGCCAGGGCGACCCGGGCGAGTCCCGGTTCTACCTCTCGCTGGGCGACGAGCTCATGCGGCGCTTCAACGGCGCCGCCCTGGAAGCCATCATGACCAGGCTGAACCTGCCCGACGATGTGCCGATCGAGGCCAAGATGGTCTCCAAGGCGATCAAGAGCGCGCAGACCCAGGTCGAGCAGCAGAACTTCGAGATCCGCAAGAATGTGCTCAAGTACGACGAGGTGATGAACCAGCAGCGCACCATCATCTACGGCGAGCGCAACCGGATCCTCCGCGGCGAGGACATGGAGGGCCAGGTCCAGGGCATGATCAGCGACGTGATCACCGCCTACGTTGACGGCGCCACCGCCGAGGGGTACGTCGAGGACTGGGATCTGGAGAAGCTGTGGACGGCGCTCAAGACGCTGTACCCGATCGCGCTGAACCACAAGGACCTGACCGGCGAGACCGAGGTCGGCGAAGCCGGTGATCTGACCCGCGACGAACTGCTCGAGATCCTGCTCGACGACGCGCACGAGGCCTACGCGAAGCGCGCGGAGGAGATCGACGGCCTGGCCGGCCAGGGCGCCATGCGCAACCTGGAGCGCCAGGTGCTGCTCTCCGTGCTCGACCGCAAGTGGCGCGAGCACCTCTACGAGATGGACTACCTCAAGGAGGGCATCGGCCTGCGCGCCATGGCCCAGCGCGACCCGCTGGTCGAGTACCAGCGCGAGGGCTTCGACATGTTCACCGCCATGCTGGAGGGGCTGAAGGAGGAGTCGGTCGGCTTCCTCTTCAACCTCCAGGTCGAGGTGCAGCAGCCGCAGCCCGCCGGTGTCGCCGTCGACCCCGGCCTGCGCTCCCCGGTCGGTGCCGGCGCCCCCCGCCCCCTCCCCACCCAGGAGGCGCCCGCCAAGGCAGCGCCGAGCGGCGCCCCCGCCGCCCTGCTCGCCAAGGGCATCGACGACTCCGGGCCCCGCGGACTCAGCTACTCCGGGCCGGACGAGGGCGGCCGCACCGCCGTGCACACCGACGACGAGGAGTACGGCGGTGACAGCTCCGGTTCCCGTCGCGAGCGGCGCGAAGCCGCGCGGACGGAGACCAGGGGTAAGCGCGGCCCGAAGACCCGCCGCAGGCACTGATCTCCCCTCGAAGGCGCCCACCGAACCTCGGCGGGCGCCTTCGCTCCTGCGAAACGATTGACGTAATGATTACGTCAATCTATTGTGGGCTCCATGCTGTTCCCCACACCTGCTCTGACCAGCGCTGACATGCGAGTGCTCGGCGAGGTCGATGCCATGCGGGAGGAGTTGCGTCATCAACTGCGCAGCACGCCGGCCAAGCGGACGGGCGGGCTGCGCAAGTTTCTCACCGCCGACGCGGTGGCGGCGTCGAACTCGATCGAGGGCTTCAAGGTCTCCACCGTCGATGTCGAGGACCTCATGGCCGGTGAGCAGGACGTCGACGTCTCGCCGGAGAACCGGGCCGAGACGCTCGCCTACGAGCGCATGATGACCTACATCCAGACGTTGCATGACGTCGAGGATTTCACTTACAGCACCGGCTTCTTGAATGCCTTGCATTGGATTTTGCAGGGTCATCGGCACACCGCGCGCAAGCCCGCGGGGCAGTGGCGTCGCGGCCCGGTCTACGTGACCGACGCCAGGGATCCGAGTATCGCCGCCTACACCGCCCCCGACGCCGGCGACGTCCCCGCGCTGATGCGCGAACTCGTCGACTGGCTGGAAGCCGACGACGGCGCGCACACGCTGGTCCGGGCCGCGATGGCGCACCTGCACCTGGTGGCGATCCACCCCTGGCCGGACGGCAACGGTCGCATGTCCCGCTCACTGCAGACGCTCATGATCGCCAGGGAGGGCGTGCTGGCGCCGGAGTTCTCCTCGATCGAAGCGTGGCTCGGCCGACCGGGCAATACCTGGGAGTACTACGGGGTGCTCGGGCGCCGCGGCGCCGTCTACCGGCCGGATCAAGATGTAGCGGAGTGGTTGCGCTTCAATCTGATCGCCTATCACCAGCAGGCACAGACCGTGCACGCGCGCTTCGAGCGCTCCGGGCGGGTGTGGGCGGGGCTGGCTGAGTTCGCCGCCGCGGAGCAGCTGGATCCGCGCTCGGTGACGGCGCTGCACGACGTCGCCATGTCCGGCCGGGTGCGGCGGAGCCGGTACGAGCAGAGCGAGGGGCTCAACCTGCAGCAGGCGCAGCGCGACCTGCGTGATCTCGTGCGGCGGCAGCTCCTGGATCCGGTCGGGCGCACCAGGGCCAGGTTCTACGTCGCAGGCCCGCGCTTCCCGGAGCGTGTCGCGGAGGTCGCCGGGACCCCGATCACGCTCCGCGACCCCTACGTCGACTGAGTAGTGCTGTCCGTCTTGCTCGGCGGCTCCCACTCGAACGGCTGCACCACGACGAAACCGGGGCCGTGGAAGGCGTACTGGAACGCCTCGCCACTGCCCCCGCGCAGCATGGACTTGAGGTTCATGCTGGAGACCACCTTGGGCGCCAGGTTCGCCGACCAGGCCACCGCGGCCTGGGTGTCGACGTAGGTGGGCTGGGTACTGCAATCCAGCACAACGGGTTTGCCGACCGCGCAGAGCGCGACGGTTCCGGTGCCGGTGACCGTGGTATTGAACAGCCCGCCGGTGAAGAACCCGGCGCCCTTGACCCGGTTGATGTCCCACTCCAGCGCGGCGTCGAAGGCGAGCAGGTTGGTGCCGTTGACGCTCAGCGCGTCGCCGGTGAGGTCGATGAGGAAGACGTGCCCGGCCTGGTTGGCGAAGAACACCTCACCCTGCCCGGAGACCCGCATGAGCGGCACGTCCTCATTGGTGACCATCCGCTTGAGCAGCTTCCCGACGCTGCCCGAACCCTGGTGGTCGAAGCGGATATCGCCCTGGTAGGCGACCATCGCCCCCTTCACCGCGAGCACATCCGGCCCGAGCCCCACCCGCAGCATCTGGGAGTTCTGCAACGAGAACCGCTGCTGCGCCTGCACCTCGAGATTGGCCTGGTCGAACAGTACGCTTCGCATGGTTTCCAGGGTACGGAGCGCGGGCCCGGGTTCGCGAGGACGCGATCACCCCGGCAGGGCGGCGAAGTTCTCGGCGCAGCGCGGGCAGACGGTGAGCGGGTCGGGATCCCGGGTCGGGACGAACACCACCCCGCACATGGCGCGAACCGCTGTGCCTGCCACGCTCGCCTCGGCGATGTGACTTTTGTGCGTGTAGTGGCTGACCGTGCCTTGCTCGGCGAACAAGGTTTCCTTCCGGCTGCCGGCGGTGCCGAGACGGGCGTACTGCCTGCTTCGATGCCCGGGTTCCGTCATCACGAAGTAGTGGTTGCCGTGTCGATCCCAGTCCTGCACCGGTGGCGCGACCGAGATGAGGACCCGTTCGATCGCTCGCCAGCCCCAAGTGCTCACCCGGTGTTCGGAGCGGAGGTCGAAGGTGAGGAAGAAGTCCTCGCGGGGCGTTCCGTCTTCGCGGACGATATCGAGTTCGATCTCCACGGTGCCGATGGCACCGGGCTCGGACGGATGCGGCAGCGAGATACGGGTGCTCGCGACTCTCTCCAGGCTGCCGAGAGCCTGGGCCACCTCGGACTGCAGCTTCAGATGCCAACGGGTGAGAGCCGCCGCGGCGGTCTCCCGCTTGAGCAGCAGAGCATCGTGTTCGGTGGGAAGTAGTGTCGCCGACCCGGAGCCGATTCTTCGCTCGAGCACCTGATAGAAGTCATCCTCGTCGCGATGGCCGCCCTTCGCCAAACCAGCGGAGACCACCCAACGCACGCCCGAATCGGGATCGGTCCAGATCCCGGCTCGCCACTGCGCATTCCGCAACTCCTGGAGCCGCAGCTCACCCGAGCCCTTGATGAGCCGCGGCGCCGGATCCGCCAGTGGGTCGGAGCCGTACAGGTCGACCGCCTTCCGCAGTAGCGGATGTGACAGCTCGGCGAGCGGGTGCAGCTGCTGCCATCGGCCTTCGGTTATGAGGCGGAGATGATCGGGATTCGCCCAGCCGGTGGGCAGATCATCGGTGAGCAGCCGCAGCGTCGGCCGCGCACGGCGGTTGTGCTCCATTAGTCCATCGTGCCAAGACTTTTGGCATTCCGGCGGGCGCAACACCCCGTGTCCGTCGTTCGATCTACAGCTCGTCCATCAGCTCCGTGATCGCAGCATCTCGATCGCTCTCGGTTCTGGCGAAGCGTTCGGCGAGTTCACGGCGGTCACGGTCCCGCTCGGCGGCGAAGGTCATGACGTCCTTGACGTAGAGACGTCGATCGCGACCGACATGATGAAACGGCAGCGCTCCCTTGTCGAGCAACTTGTACAGGTGCGTGCGGCTCATGCCGAGCCGTTCAGCGGCGTCCGCGGGGGTGCAGGTCGCGGTGTCGTCGAATACCGCGACATTCATCCCGGTCCAGGCGCCTTTGCTCATCTCGAGCAGGGCATCGCGCAGTCCGGAGGGGGCGAGCGCGCTGGCGAACGAGTGAAGCGCGTCGAGCTGGCCGTCGGGGACGCCCGCGGCCTTGACTTCGTGAATGGCGGCAGCCATCACAGGGCTCCTCGTGCGATCGGGTCGGCTCAGATGTCACATCAGCAGTAGATGTCACAGATGAAACTACAACCCCTGGTTGTAGTTTGTCAACCGCGGGCTGCCCTCGGCGCCACGGCGACCAGGTCGTCCACACTTCCGGACATGAGCACCCGCACCTGCGCGGTCAGATGCTCGATCGGCCAGTCCCACCAGGCCAGGTCGAGCAGCCGGGCGATGTCGGCGTCGGGGTAGCGCATGCGGAGGACGCGGGCCGGGTTGCCGCCGGCGACGGCGTAATCGGGGATGTCGCGGGTGACGACGGAGCCCGCGGCGACGATCGCGCCGTTGCCGATCCGGACTCCGGGCATGACGGTGACGCCGTAGCCGAGCCAGACGTCGTTGCCGAGGACGGTGTCGCCGCGGTTCGGCAGCTCCATGAGCAGGTCGATGTGCTCGGCCCAGCCGCCGCCGATGGTGGGGAAGGGGAAGGTGGACGGGCCGTCCATGCGGTGGTTGGCGCCGTTCATGATGAACCGCACCCCGGTGGCGAGCGCGCAGAACCGGCCGATCACCAGCTTCTCGGGGCCGTAGTGGTAGAGCACGTTGGCGGTCTCGAAGGCGGTCGGGTCACCGGGGTCGTCGTAGTACGAGTACTCGCCGACCTCGATCAACGCCGAGGTGACCAGCGGTTTCAGCAGTACGACCCGGGGTTGCCCGGCCATCGGGTGCAGGGTGGTCGGGTCCGGTGCGGTCACGGGGCTCCTCGGCGTCGGCGGTCGGTGCGACGGTAGCCCACCGATCGCCGGGAGGGACAGCGCTTTTCGGCTCAGGCCCGGTTCTCGGGGCAGTACGCCTCGACCGCGGCGTAGACGAAGAGGTACGGGAACTCGATCGTCTCGGCCGCCGATTCGGCCAGGTAGATGTGCTCGTCGGGGGAGTTGCCGACAGCCGTCAGGTAGTCGCACTGGGTGTGTGCCAGTTTGATCGCCGCGTCCTGCACCGCCGCGGTCTTCTCGTCGTAGTGGCTGTCCCGGAGGAACTGCCGGTCCGCGGCGCTGTCCGGGGTCGTGCTCCCGACGATGTTCGACTGCGGGGCGGCGAGGACGGCCGGCCCGCCGCCGAGCAGCAGCGCGGTCGCGGCGATGGCGGTGACGAGAGTGCGCATGGGACCTTTCGATTGGTTATCCGGGAACGGGCGGGACCTGCGGCACCGCGCCGTAGACGGGGTGGAACGGCCGCACGGCGACCGTTGTCATGCGTTGCGGCGCAGCCGGATACGCGGGCGAACCATACAGCTCGGGCAGCGGTTCGGCACGGCCCTCCCTGGGGTCCGGGGTGGGCAGCGGTTCGGGCGATCCGGGCATTCGAGACGGCTTTCTGTCGAGCGAGAGCAGCACGCTTGAGCACGCCGCCGATCGGGTACTCCGGTTGGCGGCGGTCCGAACGGTAATGGAAAAGGCTGCCGCCATACCGGTTTCACCCGTCCGGGCAGCGAGTGTTCGGGGCATCACCGGCGGGCGGTCGGGGCTCGCCGGTGCGCCGGTGTGGTTGGTTTTCCCGCACCGGGAAAAGCCGGGCGGTCTGCAAGTTTCGCGGGTCAGCCGCGCCGGGCGTGGAAGTACTTGGCGATCACGTCGGCCGGGATCTCGACATTGCCCTCGTCCTGCTCGACGTACTCCTGCCAGGCTGGCTCGGCCTGCGTCATATTGCGCAGCTTCCAGCCCGCGATGCCACCGTAGGTGTTCCAGACCTTGGTCAGGAAGCGGGTGGTGTCGGCGTCGACGGCGTCCCAGTGGAACGGGTCGTCCTCGGCGAGCACCACCCAGGCCGCGCCGAACCCCTCGAACTCGCGGAAGACCGCGGGCACCACCGGCCCGGAGCGCCACGCCTGCACCGGATCCTCGAAGAGCGGAGCCTCGTACTCGGCGAGGTGGTGCCCCTGCGCGTAGTAGAGCAGCTTCTGCAGCTTGAGGTTGGAGACCCCGGCGTCCTCGGTGGTCGCCCAGTCGACGAACCAGCGGGCGATGGTCGGGGCCGGATAGCAGGGCACGGGTTCCGGCGTTGCCATGCGGTGCTCCTGCCCATCGACGTCCCCACCCGTGTCGTGCAATCCGAGTTTACGGCCGAACCGCCGCGACCGTAATTGATCAAGACGCGAACCTCGTTGTCCGGGCTGTCCTTCGAACAGTCGACAGTCCGCTAGGTGCGAGCGGACTTCGGCGAGCGCTGCGGCGGCTGCATCACCAGGGCGAAGCAGCGAGTCGGGCCGGGGTGCGAACGCCCGGTGCGATTCGACGCTCCGAGCCCCGCCCTCACCAGGGGTCGTTCGAGTTCAGCGCCACCAGCAGGCGGCGGATGGCGGCCACCCGGCGCTCCTTTCCCGGCAGCTCGTCGAGCGCGCACTCCGGGTCGGCGGGCGGGCCGAGGTGGGTGCAGCCGCGCGGGCAGTCCTCGATGGCGTCGGCGAGGTCGCTGAAGGCGGCGATCACGTCGTCCGGGGTGATGTGCGCGAGGCCGAAGGAGCGGACGCCGGGGGTGTCGATCACCCAGCCGCCGGAGGGCACCGGCAGCGCCACCGACTGGGTGGAGGTGTGCTTGCCCTTGCCGACCCCCGACACCTCGCCGACGGCGCGGAAGGCATCCGGCACCAGGCGGTTGACCAGCGTGGACTTGCCGACCCCCGAGTGCCCGATGAAGGCGGTGAGCCGGCCGGTGATGCGGTCGAGCACCGGCTGCAGCGGGTCCTCGATGCCGCCGTGCACGATGATCAGGTCCAGGTCGGCGAAGTCGGTGGCGAAGTCGGACTCGGTGGCGAGGTCGTCCTTGGTCAGGCAGAGCACCGGTTGCAGCCCGCCGACGAAGGCGGCGACCATGGTGCGCTCGACGAAGCCGGTGCGCGGCGGCGGGTCGGCCAGCGCGACCACGATGAAGAGCTGCTCGGCATTGGCGACGACGATCCGCTCGAAGGGGTCGGTGTCGTCGGCGGTGCGGCGCAGCACGGTGCTGCGCTCGGCCACCCGGACGATCCTGGCCAGCGTGTCCGGCGCGCCGGAGAGATCGCCGACCACGTCCACCAGGTCGCCGACCACGATCGGGGTGCGGCCGAGCTCCCGCGCCCGCATGGCGACCAGGCGCCGCGCCGGGTCGCCGGCGAGCACGCAGCCCCAGCGCCCGCGGTCAACCGCCACCACCATCGCCTGCTCGGCGTCGCTGTGCAGCGGACGGGTCTTGGTGCGCGGGCGCGACCGCCCGCCGGGGCGGATCCGGACGTCGGATTCGTCGTAGGAGCTGCCCGCCGAGCGGTTCTGCCTGCTCAGCGCGGTACGCCCTGTCCGGCCGGCTCCGGGTCGAGCATGCGCTCCCAGAGCGCGACGAAATCGGGCAGCGTCTTGGCGGTGGTGCCGATGTCCTCGATCCGCACGTCCGGCACCCGGAGCCCGAGGATCGCGCCCGCGGTCGCCATCCGGTGGTCGGCGTAGGAGTGCCAGGTGCCGCCGTGCAGCTCGGCCGGCTCGATCTCCAGCCCGTCCTCGGTCTCGGTGACCTTGCCGCCGAGCCGGTTGATCTCGGTGGAGAGCGCGGCCAGCCGGTCGGTCTCGTGTCCGCGCAGGTGCGCGATGCCGCGCAGCCGCGAGGGCGAGTCGGCGAGCGCGGCGAGCGCGGCGACGGTCGGGGTCAGCTCGCCGACGTCGTGCAGGTCGATATCGATGCCCGCGAGCCGCTCCGGGCCGCGGACGGTGAGCACGCCGTCGACGATCCCGGCCTCGCCGCCCATCCGGACCACGATCTCCCTGATCACGTCGCCGGGCTGGGTGGTGAGCCGCGGCCAGTGCGGGATGCTGACCTCGCCGCCGGTCACGGCGGCCGCGGCGAGGAACGGGGTGGCGTTGGAGAGGTCCGGCTCCACGTCGCGGTCGAGCGCGCGGATCGGGCCGGGCAGCACGGTCCAGGTCTGCGGGGCGCGCGGGTCCTCCGGCGCCTCCACCTTGACGTCGGCCTGGCGCAGCATCTCGACGGTCATCTCGATGTGCGGCATGGACGGCAGCGCCGCGCCGCTGTGGTGCACCGTGATGCCGTCGGAGAAGCGGGCCGCGGAGAGCAGCAGCCCGGAGACGAACTGCGAGGAGCCGGAGGCGTCGATGGTCACCGGGCCGCCGCGCAGCCCGCCCGCGCCGCGCACGGTGAACGGGAGCGTGTCGCCGGTGATGTCGGCGCCGAGCTCGCGCAGGGCGTCCAGGATGGTGCGCAGCGGGCGGACCCTGGCCTGCGCGTCGCCGTCGAAGTGCACCTCGCCGGTGGCCAGCGTGGCCAGCGGCGGCAGGAACCGCATCACCGTGCCCGCGAGGCCGCAGTCGACGGTGCCCGCGCGCAGCGGGGCGGGCGTGACGACGAGCGTGTCGCCGTCGCCGGCGATGTCGGCGCCGAGCGCGCGCAGCGCCTCGATCATCAGCTCGGTGTCCCGGCTGCGCAGCGCGCCGGTGAGAGTGGACGGCCCGTCGGCGAGCGCGGCCAGGACGAGTGCCCGGTTGGTGATCGATTTCGATCCGGGCAAGGTCACGGTCGCGTGCACGGGGACGTCGACATGGGGCGCTGGCCAGAGACTCACCCGTCCATCTTCGCGCATGTGAGCAACAACCTCCCCATCGACCTGTGCACGCGGTACGGGCCGGAGCCGCCCCTCGACGGTTCCGGCCCGCGGATGGAGTGCGTGACCGACGCCGTTGTCGCGCCACGCACCCCCGCCCCTGAATCGGGGCGGTCCGGCCCCTTACTTGTTGCGGCCGTGCAGCACCGGGACGACCTTGCGCAGCAGGTTCACGGTGGATTTGGTCCGGCTGAAGCTCAGCAGCGCCATGCCGGGCACGGTGAACTTCTGGATCGCGATCGAGTGCGGGCGGGCGAACTCCTTCAGCCCCGGCTCGCCGTGGATCCGGCCGATGCCGGAGTCGCCGACGCCGCCGAAGGGCAGCCCCGGGATGGCGGCGAAGCCGAGCACCGAGTTCACCGAGGTGGCGCCGACCCGCAGCCTGCGCGCGATCTCCAGCCCCCTGCTCTTCGAGAAGACCGCCGAGGAGAGGCCGTACTTGGAGCTGTTGGTCAGCTCGATCGCCTCGTCGATGCTGTCCACCGTGCGCACGGTGACGGTCGGGCCGAAGGTCTCCTCGACCACCGCCTCCGACGACTCGTCCACGTCGACGAAGACCACCGGCTCGATGAACGCGCCCTTGATCGACTCCGGGCCGCCGAGCACGGCCTTGCCGCCGCTGGCCAGCGCCGCGTCGATGTGCTTGCGCACGATCTCGATCTGGCTCGGCATGGTCATCGGGCCGTAGTTGGCGTCGTCGCCGGAGCCCGGCTTGACATCCTTCAAGATCCGGGTGAGCTCGGCGACGAAGGGCTCGCGCACCGAGCGCTCCACGTACACCCGCTCGACGCCCGCGCAGGTCTGGCCGCTGTTGCCGGCCGCGCCGAACGCCACCGCGTCGGCGGCGGCCTTGACGTCGGCGTCGGCGGCGACGATCACCGCGTCCTTGCCGCCGCACTCCAGCAGCACCGGGGTGAGCCGCTCGGCGGCCGCGGCCATGATCTTCTTGCCGGTCGCGGTGGAGCCGGTGAAGGCGATCTTGTCGATATCGGCCTTGACCAGCTCGGCGCCGGTCGCGCCGAAGCCGTTGATCGCGACGAAGACGCCGTCCGGCAGCTCCGGGTTGGCCGCGCGGAACGCCTCGGCGAGGAAGTTGCCGATGCCGGTGGAGAACTCGCTCGGCTTGAACACGACGGTGTTGCCCGCGGAGAGCGCGTACGCGATCGAGCCGTTCGGGGTGTAGACCGGGTAGTTCCAGGGCCCGATGATGCCGACCACGCCGAGCGGGCGGTACTCGAGGCGCGCCGAGAAGTTGGACATCAGCGGCCCGGAGGCGATGCGCTTGGGGCCGAGCACCTTCTTGGCGTTCTTGGCGGCCCAGGCGATGTGCTCCAGCGCGAGCATGAGCTCGAGGAAGGCGTCGTCGTGCGTCTTGCCGGTCTCCCGGTGGATGAGCTCGGTGAAGGCGTCCGACTCGCTGACCAGCCGGGTCGACCAGCGCAGCAGGGCCTTGCGGCGGTCGTCGAAGCTCAGCGCACCCCAGGCCGGGGCGGCGGCGCGGGCCTTGGCGACGGCCGCGCGCACCGCGTCCGCGTCGGCGATCGGATAGGTGGCGATGACCTCACCCGTGGCCGGGTCGACCGATTTCAACGCCGTCTCGGGAGCTGCCGGGGTGGTCTCGGTGGTTGTCACGGTGGGTTCTCTCCTTGTGCCTGGGTTGGCCGGTCGGTGCGCGACCGGCGCGTGAGGGTGGCGTGCGTCACCACCACTGAGAGAATGCTAGGCCATATTTCTCACCAGGTCACCCCTGCTGTAGTCGATTGTTCCCGACGCTGTCGGCGCGTGGTGGGACTATCGAAGGATGTGCGGACGATATGCGACCACGACCGATCCAGGGCGGTTGGCAGCGGAGCTGGACGCCATCGACGAGGTCGGGGCCACCGAGACCATCCCCAACTACAACGTCGCGCCGACCACCCAGGTGCTCACGGTGGTGCGCAGGCACGACCACGAGCAGCCGGACGACGAACCGCGGCTGCGGGTGCGCCGGATGCGCTGGGGGCTGATCCCGCTGTGGGCCAAGGCGGCCGAGCCCGGCGTGCCGGTCAAAGGGAAGCCGCTGTTCAACGCGCGGGCGGACAAGGCGGCGACCACCCCCGCGTTCCGCGACGCGGTGCGGAAGCGGCGCTGCCTCGTCCCGATGGACGGCTGGTACGAGTGGCTGGTCGAGCCGGGCGCAGGGAAGGGCAAGGCCGCCAAGCAGCCGTACTTCATGGCCGCGGCCGAGGGGGAGCGGCTGTACATGGCCGGGCTGTGGTCGGTGTGGCGCGATCGCGCGGTGCCGGACTCCGCGCCGCTGCTCTCCTGCACCATCCTGACCACCGACGCGGTCGGCGAGCTGACCCGCATCCACGACCGGATGCCGCTGCCCATGCCGCGCGCGCACTGGGACGCCTGGCTGGACCCGGACCACCCCGCCCCGGCGGAGCTGCTCGCCACCCCCGGCGCGGACGCGGTCGCCGACATCGTGCCGCGCCCGGTCTCGCCGCTGGTGAACAGCGTGCGCAACAACGGGCCGGAGCTGCTCGAGCCGGTCGACCCGAGCGCGCGGTCCGGGCAGATCAGCCTGCTCTGAGGCTCAGAGCGGGCAGTCCACCGCCGGGTTGGCGACGCTCAGCCCGCACTTGGCCGCGTCCGCGAGCAGGTCGATGATCTCGGCGGCCAGGTCGCCGCCGTACTCCGCTGCGCGGTCACCGGGGTTCGCGCCGCGGTTCGGGGCGTCGTCCGCGCCCTTGCCGTCGAACGGGAAGTCGGCCACCGGCGTCACCGCGGGCGCGGCGGTGGCCTGGGCGCTCGCCATCCCGGTCAGTGCGGCGGCGGTGCACAGGGCGGCGAGCAGGCGGGACGCGGACATTCGACATCACTCCTCGGTTCGGCGCGGACGCGGTGATACGGATCACGTATACCCCCAGTGTGGCAGTGGAATCGCGATCGGCGGCTCCGGTGGCCGCCAGGCATGATCCCGCTGATGGGGCGCCGGATCCGCCGCGCGCGGGGCGTCGCTCAGGCGGCGATCGCCGCCGTACGGGCGGAGGTCAGCCGGACCAGATCGGCCGGGGCGAGCTCGATCTCCAGGCCGCGGCGCCCGGCGCTGCACAGCACCCGATCCCAGCCGAGCGCGGATTCGTCGATCACCGTCGGCAGCCGCCTGCGCTGGCCGAGCGGGGAGATGCCGCCGAGCACGTAGCCGGTGCTGCGCTGCGCGGCGGTGGCCTCCGCCATGACCGCCTTGCCCGCGCCGAGCGCGGCGGCCGCGGCCTTGAGCGCGAGCGAGCGCGGCACCGGGACGACGGCCACCGCGAGCCCGCCGGTGTTCAGGCTGATCACCAGGGTCTTGAAGACCTGCTCGCCGACGATGCCGAGCTCCGCGGCGAGCGCGTCCACCGCCTCGGTGCCGTAGGAGCCGGCGCGCGGATCGTGGCTGTAGGCGTGCACCCGGTGCGCGACGCCCGCCGCCGTCAGCGCCGCGGTCGCGGGGGTGGCGGCTCCTGGCATGTGCGCAAGGGTAGCGGGAACATGGCACGGTGCTCGCGGTGTTGCATGCCGTGAGGGAGCGAAACAACCGAAGGAGGAGTGGTGCCCGTTCTGGTCGAGGAACGCCCGGCGTGGGTCGCGGCTTCGCCGAAGAACCTGCGGTTCCCGGTCGCCGCGGAACTGCCGGTAGATTTGGCGGGTACGGCGACCGAAGGGACTCGTGTGACGAGCGACGATGACACCGGAGCCGGCCCCGCGGACGACAGCGGCGCCGGACAGGAGAGCGACGACGCGCGGTCCCAGCGGTTCGAGCGCGATGCGCTGCCGCTGCTCGACCAGCTCTACGGCGCCGCGCTGCGGATGACCAGGAACCCGGCCGACGCCGAGGACCTGGTGCAGGAGACCTACATCAAGGCGTTCCAGGGCTTCAAGTCCTTCCGGGAGGGCACCAATCTGCGTGCCTGGCTCTACCGGATCCTGACGAACACCTACATCAACTCCTACCGCAAGAAGCAGCGCCAGCCCGCGCAGTACCCCACCGAGGAGATCACCGACTGGCAGCTCGCGGCCACCGCCGAGCACACCTCGACCGGGCTGCGCTCCGCCGAGGTGGAGGCGCTGGACGCGCTGCCGGACGACGACATCAAGGCGGCGCTGCAGGAACTCCCCGAGGAGTTCCGGATGGCGGTGTACTACGCCGACGTCGAGGGCTTCCCGTACAAGGAGATCGCCGAGATCATGGGCACTCCGATCGGTACGGTGATGTCCCGGCTGCACCGCGGGCGCAAGCAGCTGAAGGGGTTGCTCGCCGACGTGGCGCGCGAGCGGGGGTTCAACCGGGCGGATCGGCAGGAGGTCAGGCAGTGAGCGAGCTGGACGAGGGCACGCCCGAACCCGACCTGGAGCTGGACTGCACCGCGGTCCTCACCGACGTCTGGCTGATGCTGGACGGCGAGTGCGACGCCGCCACCAGGGCCAGGCTGCAGCACCACATGGACCACTGCTCGCCGTGTATCGAGGCGTACGGCATCGAGGAGAAGATCAAGGGCCTGCTCAGCCGCAAGTGCGGCGGCGACCGGGCGCCCGATTCGCTCCGCGACCGGCTGACGCTGGAGATCAGGCGATCGGTCACGATCACCCGGATCGACCGCGCCGACCAGGGCTGATATCGAAAACGAGCGGCACGCGCCTCCGGTGGAGGAGCGTGCCGCTCGTGCGTTCTGGCCGCGATTCAGGAATTGGGCCGCTTGCCGTGATTGGCCGCGTTCCCCTTGCGGCTGCGCTTCTTACGTCCGCGCTTACCCATAGGTAGTCTCCCTTCTGACTGATTCACCGCCATTCTTCCACGTGTGGTTGGCTGTAACCGCAGCGGATGGGCCGATGCGAGGACGGGGTGTCATGGCTGAGGAAGTGCGTGCGGAGATGGTCTCCACGGTGCTGACCGTCGAGGTCGCGGTGGGTGACGCGGTGCGCACCGACCAGACCCTCGTCCTGCTGGAGTCCATGAAGATGGAGATCCCGGTGCTCACCGAGTCCGACGGCGAGGTCACCTCGATCGCGGTCGAGCCCGGCCAGGTCCTGCAGCAGGGCGACCTGATCGCCGTCATCTCCTGATCCGGAGCGTTCGTGGCCACTCTGAGTGAACTGCTCGCAGAACATACCGACCTCCCCGGCCTCGCCGTCGACCACCTGCAGCGCGTGGTGGGTGACTGGCAGCTGCTGGCCGACC
Organism: Nocardia asteroides; assembly: GCF_021183625.1. Classification (NCBI taxonomy): domain Bacteria; kingdom Bacillati; phylum Actinomycetota; class Actinomycetes; order Mycobacteriales; family Nocardiaceae; genus Nocardia; species Nocardia asteroides. The sequence continues at coordinate 2,603,750 of NZ_CP089214.1, read as the reverse complement.
TCTCCTTCGCCGACCTGCTGCTCTGGGTCGGGGCGGGCCCGATCGCCGACGGCGCCGACATCGTCTGCGTCGCGCAGTGCCGCCCGACCACCGCGCCCACCGTGCACCTGGAGGACCGGGTCGGCACCGCCGCCTCCAGGGGCGAGCACGGCGCGGTCTTCGAGGCGCTGCGCACCGGGCGGATCGTCCGGGCGGACAGCGAGACCGAGGCCGAGGGCGTCTACCACCCGCACCCCGGCTACGCGCTGCGCGAGGCCATCCCGGTGCGCTGCGGCGACGACGTGATCGCGGTGCTCAGCCGGGACACCGACCAGCAGCGCTCCCGGGTGCGCAGTGCGCTGGAGACCGCCTACATGGCCTGCTCCGACGACCTGTGCCAGATGATCGCGGACGGCACCTTCCCGACCACCGAGGACCGCGCGGCCACGCACTCCAGCCCGCGCGCAGGCGACGGCTTCATCCGGCTGGACACCGGCGGCACCGTCGTCTACGCCAGCCCGAACGCGCTCTCCGCCTACCACCGGATGGGGCTGCAGAGCGATCTGGCCGGTCAGGACCTCGCCATCACCACCCGCTCACTGGTCACCGACCCGTTCGACGCGCAGGAGGTGGTCGGCGACATCCAGGCCGCGCTGGCCGGGCGCACCGGGCGGCGGATGGAGGTGGAGGCGCGCGGCGCCACCGTGCTGCTGCGCACCCTGGTGCTGCGCCCGCACGGCGACCTGGCCGGCGCCGCGGTGCTGGTGCGCGACGTCACCGAGGTCAAGCGCCGGGACCGCGCGCTGCTCAGCAAGGACGCGACCATCAGGGAGATCCACCACCGGGTGAAGAACAACCTGCAGACCGTCGCCGCGCTGCTGCGGCTGCAGGCCCGCCGCACCGAGAACCCGGAGGCCCAGGTCGCGCTCACCGAGTCGGTGCGCCGGGTGACCTCCATCGCCTCGGTCCACGAGATGCTCTCCATGTCGGTGGACGAGGAGGTCGATCTCGACGAGGTGGTCGACCGGCTGCTGCCGATCATGGCCGACGTGGCCACCGTGCACACCGCGCGGATCAAGGTGCGCCGCGCCGGTTCGCTCGGTGTCTTCTCCGCCGAACGGGCGACGCCGCTGGTCATGGTGCTGACCGAGCTGGTGCAGAACGCCATCGAGCACGCCTTCGACGCCGGCGAGAACGGCACCGTCACCATCCGCTCGGAGCGCTCCGCGCGCTGGCTCGACGTGATCATCAGCGACGACGGCCGCGGCCTCCCGCCCGGCTTCAGCCTGGAGGCGTCGGACCGGCTCGGGCTGCAGATCGTGCGCACCCTGGTCACCGCCGAGCTGGGCGGCTCGATCGGGCTGCACCCCGGCGCCGACATCGGCACCGACGCGGTGCTCCGGGTGCCGCTCGGCAGGCGTCAGGGACGCTAGGAAACCGGCGCCGGAAGCAGAGAAGCCCGGCACCACGGGGGTGCCGGGCCGGGTGGCATCCGCCGAGCCGGGCTGGGCTCGGTTTCAGCCGGTCGTCGAAACTAGACGACGGTGCGGGTGCGGGTGCGGGCGTTGCGACGCTTCAGCGCCCGGCGCTCGTCCTCGCTCATACCACCCCACACGCCGGCGTCCTGCCCGGACTTCAGGGCCCAGGAAAGGCAGTCGGCAGTGACAGGGCAGCGAGCGCAGACCAGCTTGGCATCGGCAATCTGCGCGAGCGCCGGACCACTGTTTCCCACCGGGAAAAACAGCTCAGGGTCCTCGTCGCGACAGATGGCATTGTGGCGCCAGTCCATTCCACTGCTCCTTGTCTGGGCGCCCCGAAAGACGCTTTGCTTTGTTGGTGATCAGTTCACTTGTGCGTATCGAATGTTTCCGCACGGTTGCTTGTGAATGCTTTCACGAACACCGTAGATGTCAATAGGTCCGCGGTGCACCGTGTGGAAGCTCACGCTGCGAAGGAACCCCTCAGGGATCCTGCTCGGTCCTTTGTACTCGCTATACCCGAATTGTGCAGCCCAACCGGGCGGGTTCGGCCGGGATCACACCGGGGGGAGGGGTGGCGGGGCGATGACGCCGAGCATGTCCGGCACCGCGGTGAACTCCACCGCGGTGCGCTTCCCGAGGTAGTCGCCATCGATTTGCAGGCCGATCGGCTCGCGCGCCTCGACTCGAACCGACTTCACGTCGTCGTCCCGGAAAAGGTTGCGTGACTTGGGGTTTCCCGCCGGTCGGAGGAGCTGCCCGGCGAGCAGGATGGTGGGTACGACGGCGGTGGTGCGGACCGCGAAGAGCCCGAGCCCGGTCTCGAACCTGGTGCCCGGGTTGGTGTGCACGGGGGTGCTCTCCAGGTAGGTCCACGGTGTGGTGTTGGTGACGAAGGCGTAATGCACATCATCGATCGGTCCGTGGCCGGGGATGTGCAACCGGACCCTCGGTTCCCGGCCCTTCGCCCGGAAGAACTCGCGAACCGTGGTACGGACGTACCGCGCCGGCGTCGCGGCCCGGCCCCGCGCCCGGCTCGCGTCGATCGCCGCGCAGACGTCGGCGTCCAGCCCGACGCCCGCGCTGAAGGTGAACCAGCGGTCCTCGGCGAGGCCGAGCCCGATCCTGCGGTCCGAGCCGGTGCCGAGCAACCCGATGAGCTGGTTGGTAGCTGTCACCGGGTCCGGGGAGATGCCGAGCGCGCGGGCGAAGACGTTGGCCGAGCCGCCCGGGATCACGCCGAGCCGGGGCAGCCAGGCCTCGCCGTCGTCCACCGCGGGCAGCGGAAGGAAGCCGTTGATGGTCTCGTTGACGGTGCCGTCGCCGCCGTGCACGACGATCAGGTCCATCTCGTTCGTCGACGCCCACTGCGCCAGCTCGGCCGCGTGGCCGCGGTGCTGGGTGTGCGCGACGGTCAGCTGGGTTCGGCTCTCCAGTGCGTGCGCCAGCAGATCGCGGGTCGCGGCGGTGGTGGAGGTGGCGTTGGGGTTGACGATGAGCAGCGTCCGCACACCGGAAGCCTAGTTGGCGGAGTACGCCGGTGCCGCCGGGGCGGCCATCGCTAGGCTGGGCGGGTGGTCGAGAGCGACGAGGACGAGGTGCCCGGTGCGCGCGCCGCGACGCCGAACTCGGTGCGCGGCGCCGGTGCCCTGGTGGCGCTGCAGGGCGCGGTAGCGGTGGTGGTGGTGGTCGTGCTGGTCGTGCGCGGCCTGCGGGGGCACGACCAGAGCCAGGCCAGCGGGTACGGCACCGCGGCCTGGTTCGGCATCCTCGGCGGCGCGGTGCTCGCCGCCGGGATCGCGCTGCTGGCCGGGCAGCGCTGGGGCCGGGCCATCGCGGTGATCGCGCAGGTCCTGCTGCTCCCGGTGACCTGGTCGCTGCTCACCGATTCGCACCAGCCGCTGCTCGGCGCGGTACTCGGCGTGATCGTCGTCTCCGCCCTCGTCCTGCTCTTCGCGCCGGGAACGAACCGCTGGATGGCCGCGGAGTACGGGGTCGACGCGCCCTGAGTCAGGGGCCGTCGCGCAGCGCGTCCCGGCACAGCCGGTCGGCCGCGCGGGTGGTCTCCGGCAGGCGGTAGTGCGGGGTCAGGGCGAGGACGAGGGCGCAGGCGGAGTCCGGGTCCGCCCGGTGCCCGACCGAGACGAACACCGGTTTGACGCCGTCCCGCGTGCGCAGCGCCCGGCCGACCACCTCGCCGTCGACCGTGACGTCGGCGCTCGCCCCGCGCTCCGGGCCGGGCTCGGCGTGCTCGCCCCAGGCGTTCTTGGCGACGCCGACGGTGGGCAGCCCGGTCAGCACGCCGAGGTGGCAGGCGAGGCCGAAGCGGCGCGGGTGCGCCAGCCCGTGCGCGTCGCAGACCAGCACGTCCGGCGGGGTGGGGAGCTGCTCCATGGCGCGCAGCGCGGTCGGGAGCTCGCGAAAGGCGAGCAGCCCGGGCAGGTAGGGGAAATCGGTGTGGCCGTGCGCGACGGCCGTCGCGACCGGCGTCAGGGTCGCCGCGTCGAGGACGACGACCGCGGCGGCCACCGCACCCGACTCGGTGTAGGCGGAGTCGAGCCCGGCGACGGTGCGGATGCGCGCGGGTAGCGGGGTGATCGCCACCCGGTGCCGCAGCCGCTCCTGCAGCGCGACCGCGGCGTCCGCGTCGGCGGGCAGCTCCGGTGCGGGGAGCCGCATCAGCCTCGGTCCGCGGTGGCGGCGAGCTCGGTGAGGGCGGTGCCGGCGAGGCGGTAGCCGATCCAGTCGTCCTGGGGGACGGCGCCGAGCGCGCGGTAGAACTCCAGGGACGGGGTGTTCCAGGTGAGCACGGACCAGGCCACCCGGCTGTAGCCCCGGTCGACCGCCTCGGCGGCCAGCGCGGTCAGCAGGGCCTTGCCGTGGCCGCTGCCGCGGGCATCCGGCGTGACGTAGAGATCCTCCAGGTAGATGCCGTGCACGCCGTCCCAGGTGGAGAAGTTCAGGAACCAGACGGCGCTGCCGACGACCCGCCCGTCCGGCTCCTCGGCGACGTGCGCGAAGAGCGCGGGGGCGGGGCCGAAGAGCGCGCCGTGCAGCTGCTCGACGGTGAGCCTGCACTGGTCGGCGGCCTTCTCGTACTCGGCGAGGTCGTGTACCAGCCCGACGATGGCGGGGATGTCGGAGGGGACTGCGCGGCGGATCACTCGGGGGCTCCTTCGGGTTCGGGGGTGCTGCCGACCAGGTTGTGCGCGCGCAGGGTGCGGACGTCCCGGTCGAAGCCGAGCACCGAGATCCCGCCGGTCGACATCGAGAAGCGGCGCCCCTCCAGCACCGGGAACTCGTTCCAGCGCGCGATCAGCGAGCGGGAGAAGTGGCCGTGGCCGACCAGCACCACGTCGCGCTCGGGCAGCTCGTCGAGCACCCGGCGCAGCACCGCGTCGGCCCGCGCGCTCACCTGCGCGGCCGATTCGCCGCCCGGCACGGCGCCGGTCCAGATGGTCCAGTCCGGCACGGTCTCCCTGATCTCCTCGGTGGTGCGGCCCTCGTAGTCGCCGTAGTCCCACTCGGCGAGGTTCTCGTCCACGCCGTCCGGGGTGAGCCCGGCCAGCTCGGCGGTGTGCCGCGCGCGCTGCCTCGGGCTGGTGCGGACGAGCGGGGTGCGCAGGCCGAGCCCGGCGAGGACCGGCCCCGCCGCCGCGGCCTGGCGCTCGCCGAGCGCGGTCAGCGGCAGGTCGGTGCGGCCGGTGTGTTTGCGCAGCGTCGACCACGGCGTCTCGCCGTGCCGGAGCAGTACGAGCCTGGCCTCGTCGAGTGCGGACATGGCATCCATCATGTCCCCCCGCGCTCAGCCCAGGGCGTGCACCCGGCCGTCGCGCAGCTCGAGCACCGTGTTGCCGCTCACCGCGACCGCCACCGGGCCGGTGCTCGCGCCGCGGTCGACCGGGATCCGGCCGAGCACCTCGCCGGTGATCGGGTCGAGGACGAGGATCGCGCCTGGTGCGGGCAGCAGCAGCCTGCCCGCCATGGTCGCGGGCGAGCCGATCGCCTCGGTGGCCACCCAGAGCGGGTCGAACGAGCTCACGTTCAGCGCAATCACGCTGTTGCCGGTGAAGAGCAGCGCGGCCGAGCCGACCCGGGTCAGCGTCGCCGACTCGGCGAGCGGTGCGGAGAGCTCGTGCGTGGTGACGCCGTTGCCGGTGCCGTCGAAGACCTCCAGCCGCGGCGTCACCGCGGTGCCGTCCGGGCCGGGGCCGCCGGGCAGCGCGACCAGGACGCGGTTCTCGGTCACCGCGAGCACCCTCGCCCCCGGCGCGTCCGCGCCGGGGCCGGTGAGCACCCGGGAGCCGAACTCCTCGGGCACGGTGTTGTCCTTCGGCGCCGGGTCGAGCACGGTGAGCCGGGTGGAGGCGTCGCCGGGGCAGCGCTCCAGCACCGCGAGCCGGGCGGCGGAGGAGGCCGCCGAGCGCAGCTCGCACCCGTGCCGCGGCTGGGTCTTCACGTTCACCGGGGCGTCCACGTAGCCGTACTCGAGGGTGCGCACCAGGTCCGAGCGCCAGACCTCGAGTCTGCGGTCGCCTGCGGCGAGGGTGTAGGTGCCGTCCACCGTGAGCCGGATCGCGCCGTCCAGGTAGCTGCTGCGTGCGGTGCGCCTGGCGCCGGTGTCGGCGGCGAGCATGGTCGTCTGGCTGCAGCCGCGGTCGTCGCGGTAGGTGGCGATGACGGTGCCGAACTGGGTCTCCAGGCCGCAGAGCGGGAGGTCGCGGCGGTAGTGCCAGAGCTCGGCGCCGGTGCCTGCGTCGCGGCCGGTGACGGTGCCGCCGTCGCCGGTGATCAGCACGGCGCCGGAGACCAGGACCCTGGCCGAGATCGGGTCGGGGGCCTGCCACAGCTCGCGCAGCGCGGTGGGGACCGTGCCCGCCGCGGGCGGGGGCGCCGCGGCCGTCGCCGCCGTCGCCGAATCGGTCTGCCGCGCGCCCGAGTTGACCCAGACCACCAGCGCGGCGAGCAGCACGAGCACGCCGATCCCGGCGGCGGTCAGGAGGTCGGCGCGGGTCTGCCGCTCGGGTTCGAGCACGCCCGCGAGCGTAGCGCAGGGGTTTGCCGCGCCCGGGCCTGAGCGACCCGGAGCTCGCTGCTCCGGAGACGCGAACGCCGGCGCACCGTGATCGGTGCGCCGGCGGCTCGTGGGTGAACTCAGGCTTCGGCGGTGGCCTCGGCCGGGGCGGCGGCGCCCTCGCCGGCCGGCTTGCGCCGCCTGCGGCGACGGCGGGCGGGCTTGTCGCCGGCGTCGTCGGAGTCCGCGAACTCGGCGGTGCCGTCGGCCGCGGCGTTGTCGCTGCCCGCGGCGGTGGCGTGGACCTCGGCATTGCCGTTGACCCCGGCGGTGGCGTCGACCTCGGCGGTGACGCCGCGATCCGCCGCGAGGGCGGAAGCGCCTGCCGTCACGGTGTCGGCCGCCGCGTCGTCCGCGCCGGACACCTCGCCCGCCGCATCGTCCGCACCGCGACGCCTGCGACGGCGCTTGCGCCCCGGCGCGTCGGCGGTATCGGCCGCCGCGCCGCCCTCGGCACCGTTATCGGAGACCCCTGCGCCGCCATCGGCGACCCGGGCACCATCGGCCCCGGCATCCAGCGGCTGCCCGGCCCGCGTCCGCCGCCGCGACCGATTACTGCGCGGCTCCCGCGCCGGCCGCTCGACGACGACCGCATCGTCGTCCCGCTCCACCCGCGCCTTGCGCAGCGTGCCGGTGACCCCCTCCGGAATGCCGAGCTCGGCGAAGAGGTGCGGCGAGCGCGAGTAGGTCTCGACCGGCTCCGGCATGCCGAGCCCGAGCGCCTTGTCGATCGCGGCCCAGCGGTTCAGCTCGTCCCAGTCGATGAGCGTGACGGCGACGCCGGTGCGCCCGGCCCGGCCGGTGCGGCCGATCCGGTGCACGTAGGTCTTCTCGTCCTCCGGGCACTGGTAGTTGACGACGTGCGTGACGTCGTCGATGTCGATGCCGCGCGCCGCGACGTCGGTGGCGACGAGCACGTCGATCTTCCCGCTGCGGAACCGGTCCAGCGCCTTCTCCCTGGCGACCTGCCCGAGGTCGCCGTGCACCGCGCCGACCGCGAAGCCGCGCTCGGCCAGGTCGTCGGCGACCTTCTGCGCGGTGCGCTTGGTCCGGGTGAAGACCATGGTGGCGCCGCGGGTCTCCGCCTGCAGGATCCGCGCGACCAGCTCCGCCTTGTCCAGCGCGTGCGCCCGGTAGACGAACTGCGCGGTGCGCTCGTGGATCGCGGAGTCGTGCGGCTCCTCGGCCCTGATGTGCGTCGGCCGGGAGAGGAAGGTGCGGGCCAGCGTGATGATCGGGCCGGGCATGGTGGCCGAGAAGAGCATGGTCTGCCGCTTCTCCGGGACCATGGTCAGGATCCGCTCGATGTCGGGCAGGAAGCCGAGGTCGAGCATCTCGTCGGCCTCGTCCAGCACCAGCACCCCGACCTTGCCGAGGATCAGGTGCTGCTGGTCGGCCAGGTCCTGCAGCCGGCCGGGGGTGCCGACCACCACGTCGACGCCCGCGCGCAGCGCGGCGATCTGCGTGTCGTACGGGCGGCCGCCGTAGATCGAGGTGACCTTCAGCGGGCCCTGGTGGTTGCGCAGGTACTTGCTCGCGTTCTCCAGGTCCTGGGTGACCTGGATGCACAGCTCCCTGGTCGGCACGATGACCAGTGCCCGCGGGGTGCCGTCCAGCGGCGCGGTGCCGTCGGCGCCGGCGATCCGGTGCAGCAGCGGAACGCCGAATCCGTAGGTCTTGCCCATTCCGGTGCGGGCCTGGCCGATCAGGTCCTCACCCGCGAGCGCCAGCGGCAGGGTGAGTTCCTGAATGGCGAAAGTACGTTCGATTCCCCGCTCGTCGAGCGCGCGGACGATTTCGTCGCGCACGCCCAATTCGGCGAATGTGGGAGCAGTGTGGGTCGCGTCCAGTTCGGCGGTCAGCAGCGTCTCCGCCAGCCCCGGTTCCTGTTCGACAGTGATCTTGCTCAGGTTCGTGCCTTTCCTCGTCGATCGCATCAGCGCGCACGAGGTGTGGGGGCCGGTGGCCCGCGACGACCACGTTTCTCCTCGGACGACACCCGCTCGGCTCGCTTCCGGACGGTCGGGGCAGGCAGCCCCTCGCGGGGCCCGCTCGCAGGATCGTCGGCGCGGCGCGGCAGTGCCGCGGATTCGGTGCGCGCACATTTCCCGGCAACGGAGTCCCGAGATCGGGCGCGTTTCCCCGGGTCGATTACCCGGCAAACTTCCGTTGTCCGCAATGATTGTAGCGTGCTATTGTTCCGCGCTCGGAATGCCGGGTTCGCACAATTGCGTCCGCCCGGCCGTTTGTCCTCGGTGAACGCCCACGTACGCTGCCGCGCATGGCAATTCATCCGGCCCGTCGAATCTGGACCACGCTCGAGCCGCTGCACGATGTGGTGTATTTCGGGGCCGGGGTCAAGGAGGCCGGTACCGCCGTCGGGCTGCGCGGGTACTGGCAGACCTACTTCGCCTTCCGGGCCGCGCCGCTCGGCGCCGTCGGGCCTGCCGCGGTGCTCGCCACCTTCGCCGGATTCCACCGTTCCATGGTCACCACGGCACTTCCGGACGCCTGGGCCCGCGCGACCCCCGATGCCTGCCTGACCGCCCGCTCCGCGATCGCCACCGAGCTGCTCCGCGGCGCGGGCGCCGGTGCGGCCGAGTGCGCCCGCGCGGTCGAGCTGCTCGCGCCGGTGCAGCGCGCCGCCGACCCCACCGGCCGCCCGCTCTTCGCCGCCAACGCGGCGCTGCCGCTCCCCGCCGACCCGGTCGCCGCGCTCTGGCAGCTGGCGACGGCGCTGCGCGAGCACCGCGGCGACGGGCACGTCGCCGCCCTGGTCGGGGCCGGTGTCACCGGTCGGCAGGCGCTGGTGCTGCAGGCGGCGGCGGGCAAGACGCCGGTCTCGGTGATCCGGCCCGCGCGCGGGGTCTCCGAGCGGGAGTGGGCGGACGCGGTGGACGAGCTGCGCGCCGCCGGGCTGGTCGCCGGCGAGCCGGACGGTCCGACGCTCACCGGCAGCGGCTCCGCGCTGCTACAGCGGGTCGAGCGGGTGACCGACGAGGCGGCCTGGAACGGCGCGCTCGCCGCGCTGCCGAGCGACGCCGCCACCGAGCTCACCACCTCGCTGGCGCCGCTGGTCGACGCGGTGCAGCGGGAGATCGTCCCCGCGGTGAGCCCGGTCGGGCTGCGGCGGGAGTGACGGCGTGGTCCTCGTCACGAAATCGAGTTACCCGGTACCGGCGGTACCGTGATGTGCGAGATTGATGCGGTGAGCATCGTCGCCGCTGTTTCCCGCGCCGCCCGCAACGCGCTGGCGCTGACCCCGCTCGGCTCCGGCGTCGGAGCGTCGGAGCCGATGCCGTCCGACGTGCTGTGTGCCGAGCCGCAGCTGACCCTGCGCCGCTACCACCACCGTGGCCCCGCCGACGCCCCCGCGGTGCTGCTGGTCCCGCCGCTGGCCGCCCCCGCGAGCTGCTTCGACCTGCGGCCGGGGCAGAGCGTGGTCGAGTTCCTGCGCGGCTCCGGCCGGGCGCCGTACCTGGTCGACTACGGGCCGGTGGGGTACGCGGACCGGCGGCTGGGGCTGGCGGACTGGATCGACCGCATCCTGCCGGAGTCGGTGCTGCGCACCTCCGCGGATCGCGGCGGCGCCCCGGTCGACCTGGTCTGCTGGTCGCTCGGCGGCACGCTCGCGCTGCTCACCGCGGCCGCGCACCCGGAGCTGCCGATCCGCTCGGTCACCGCGGTCGGCTCGCCGCTCGACTACCGCGGGATGCTCGGCGTGCCGCAGCTGCGGCTGCTGGCGGCGCCGACCGGCGGGCAGCTCACCTCGGCCGCGATCCGGGCCGCGGGCGGCGTGCCCGCGCCGCTGACCAGGCTCTCCTACCGCCTCTCCGCCTGGGACCGCGAGCTCACCCGGCCGTTCTTCCTCGCGCGCAACCTGGCGAACACCGACGCGCTGGCCAAGATGCAGACCATCGACCGGTTCCTGGCCGACATGGCCGGCTACCCCGGCCGCTTCATGGACCAGGTCTGGCAGCGCTTCGTGCTGGCAGGCGACCTCGAGTCCGGCGTGCTCCGGCTCGGCGCGCGCCGGATCGCGCTGGCCGAGGTCGCCGCGGCGGTGCTGCTCGTCGGCGGCCCGCGCGACGCCATCACCCCGGCCGGCGCGGTGCAGACCGGGCTGCGCACCCTGACCGGCGCCCGCGCGGTGCGGTACGAGACCGCGCCCGGCAGCCACCTCGGCATCCTGACCGGCCCCGACGCCGCCCACTCCACCTGGACCTACCTGGACAAATTCCTCACCGAACAGGTCGAGGTGGCCGGTGGGGTAGCGCCGGTCCGGTAGCGGGCTACCCTGTGCGCATGGGAGTCGAGTCGCCTGCTGCCGACGTGTCCTCGTCCGAGCCGGCCGTGCCCGCGGAGCACCCCGGGGTGAACGATCTCTTCGCGGTCCTCGCCTACGGCGAGATCTCCGCCTTCTACCGGCTGGCCCAGGAGGCCGCGCTCTCGCCGACGCTGTCGGGCAAGGTGCTCGCGGCGAAGATGGCGGCGGCCGAGATGGGGCACTTCGGCACGTTGCAGACCGCGCTCGCCGAACGCGGCGTCGACGTCTACGCGGCGATGGCCCCCTTCATCCGCGCGCTCGACGACTACCACGCCTCCACCGACCCGTCGACCTGGCTGGAGTCGATGGTCAAGTTCTACGTCGGCGACGGGATCGCCGCGGACTTCTACACCGAGATCGCGGGCTCGCTGCCCATCGAGGTCGGCGCCGTGGTGCGCGACGTGCTCGCCGAGACCGGGCACTCCCAGTTCGTCGTCGACGAGGTGCGGAACGCGGTGCGGGAGAACGGGTCCGAGCGCGACCGGCTCACGCTCTGGGGGCGCAGGCTGCTCGGCGAGGCGATCACCCAGGCGCAGTACGTGATGGCGCAGCGGGACGATCTCACCGAGCTGGTGCTCAGCGCCACCGGCGACCTGAACGGCATGGCGAAGTTGATCGAGCGCATGCAGGCCGGGCACGCTGCGCGGATGTCCGCCCTCGGCCTCTGATCCCGGTTGCTACTCGTTGGCCGCGCGGTCGCCGCGCACCAGCCGGAGCCCCTGTCCGCGGGCGAGCTCGCGATCGGGTAGCCACACCACGACGGTGTGGTCCCGCTGCGTCTCCAGCAGCTCGGTGGTGATCGTGACGGCGCCGTGCACCGGGTGCTCCAGCCGCAGCGGCGTCGGGGCGGGCTCGGCGGCCAGCCGCGGCTGCCAGCGCTGCGCGAACTCCGGGATCCGCCGCAGGTCGTCGATGATCTCGCGCAGCTCCCGGTCGGTCGGCCAGCGGGTGCTCGCCCGGTAGAGCATGGCGGTGAAGGACTCGGCGACGGCGGCCCGGTTGTGCAGCACTCGGCGCGCGGCCTCGTGCCGGAAGACCCAGTACGCGAGGTCGCCGGGGTGGTCCAGCAGGCCGAGCGGCTCGGCGAACTCCGTCCAGGCCCGGTTGCCGGTGCGCACGGTGAGGCCGCGGCCGAGCACGAAGGCGGGGGTCGGGTCGAGCGCGCGGACGATGGCCTCGACACTCTCCGGGACCACCCGCGCCGCGGTGCCTGCACCCGGGCAGCGCTCCTCGCGGCCCGCGGTGAGCGCGAGCAGCCCGATGTGGCGCCGCTGCGCGTCGTCCAGCAGCAGCGCGTCGGCCAGCGCGTCCACCACCGCGATCGACGGGTTCATGTCCCTGCCCTGCTCCAGCCGGGCCAGGTAGTCCACGCTCACCCCGGCACGCACGGCGACCTCCTCGCGGCGCAGCCCCGGTGTCCGGCGGCGGCCTGCGCCGGGCAGCCCGACGTCGGCGGGGCGCAGCTCGGCCCTGCGCGCGACGAGGAACTCGGCGAACCTGTTGCCTGACATCGCTCCATGATGCCGAATCCGAGGAGCGCCAGCCTCGCCCTGTCGGTGCCAGGATAACCGCGGCCTTGGTACCCCCGCCGGGTACGGGCACCGTGGAACCATGACCACGAGCACGAACGACACCCTGCTGAAGCCCGGCGCCTGGACCCTCGACGCCCATCACTCCTCGGTCGGTTTCACCGTCCGGCACCTCGGCATCGCCAAGGTGCGCGGCCGGTTCACCAGCTTCGAGACCGAGTTCGCCGTCGACGAGGCCGGGCTCGCCACCCTCGGCGCGAGCATCCAGCTCGACTCCTTCGACACCGGCAACCCCGGCCGCGACGAGCACGTGCGCGCCGCCGACTTCCTCGACGTCGCCAACCGCCCGACCCTCACCTTCCGCGCCGCCGCGCCGGTGCGGATCGCCGAGACCTTCACCGTCGAGGGCGAGGCCACGCTCGGCGACAAGAGCACCCCGCTGACGCTGGAGGTGGAGTGGGGCGGTCTCCAGCAGTTCCCCGGCGACGAGAAGCTGCACGCCGGCTTCTCCGCCACCGGCAGCATCGACCGCACCGCGCTCGGCGTCGGCGCGCCCGCTCCCGGTTTCCTGAGCAGCGCGGTCAAGATCGAGCTGGAGATCCAGCTGGTGGAGCCGGCCTGAGCTGTGCGCCTGCCGTGGTGAAGCCGCGTTTCGCGCAGAGCGAAGCGTCCGCGCGAGGTGCCCGTCGCGTGCTCGACTAGCCTGGGACCGACAGCACAGGACTCTAGGTTCGGAGGTTGGCCGTGGAGGTCAAGATCGGTATTTCGGATAGCCCGCGGGAGCTCGTGATCGCCAGCTCGCAGACCCCGGCCGAGGTCGAGTCCCTGGTCAGCGGCGCGCTCGCCGGCGAGAACGGGGTGCTGTCGCTGACCGACGAGAAGGGCCGCAAGTACCTGATCCAGGCCGCGAAGGTGGCCTACGTCGAGATCGGCGCCTCCGCCGCGGGCCGGGTCGGCTTCGCCGCCGTCTGAACCCAACCGACGACGAGGGCCCCGCACCGATTCGGTGCGGGGCCCTCGTCGTCGGGTCAGGGCCGCTCGAGCGGGTGCTGCAGCGGGATGTGCGAGAGGCCGCCCCAGGCCAGCGCGACGGTGGTGTCCACCGCCTCCTCCTTGGGGATCGGGCGATCCGCCTCCAACCAGTACCGCGCGGTGAACTGGCTGGCGCCGACCAGCCCGACCGCGAGGATGCGGGCCCGGTACGGGTCCAGCCCGGAGTCGTGCGCCACCACGTCGAAGACGGCGTCGACGCAGGCCTCGGTGGCCTGCTCGACCCGGCGCTGCACCTGCGGCTCGCTGGTGAGGTCGGATTCGAAGACCAGCCGGAAGCCCTGCTGCTCGTTGTCGACGAAGTCGTAGTACGCCTGGACGGCGGCGCGCACGCGCTGCCGGTTGTCGGTGGTCGAGCGCAGCGCCTGGCGCACGCTGGAGACCAGCATGTCGACGTAGTTCTGCAGCACGGCGACGTACAGCTCGAGCTTGCTGGTGAAGTGCTGGTACAGCACCGGCTTGCTCACTCCTGCGCACTGCGAGATCTCGTCCATCCCGGAGGCGTGATAGCCGCGGAGCACGAAGACCTCGCTCGCGGCCTGGAGTAGCTGCTGCCTGCGCTCGTCGCGCGGCAGCCTGGTGCCACGTTTGGTCGCGGTGGCACCGCGGTTGCCCGCGGGCTTGGGATCGGGCGACGCGTTGCGCGCCATCCGATCCACGAGGTCAGTCATTTCGGCTCTCCCAGTCGACGCCCCGGCAAGAGTGGGGGGTTTGCACCGGGTATCCCAAGCACGATACCAATTGTCGGGCGCCGCCCGTGCCCGGCCGTGATTACCGGCCCAACCCCGCTGCGGCGTGCGGCGATTCGGGGCAGACTGGCCGCTGTGAGAGTCTGTCTTCCGTGACCGACCGACCGGAACCACCGTCCGGCGCCGAGCTCGACCGCCTTCCCGTCGCGGCCGGTGGGGCCCCGCCCGTCCAGTACAGCCCGCCGGATCGCTCCTTTCAGCCGCTCTCCGCGAGCTGGAATCCGATCGAGGACGGCCCGTTCGCGAGCGAGCCGGAGCCGCCGCGGCGCGGCCCGATCCGGCGGTTCCTCGCCACCTACGGCTGGCGCGCCTACGCGCTGCCGGTGCTGCTCGCGGTGACCGTGCTGGTCGGGGTGGACGCGGTGCGCGGCGGCGGGCCGCCCGCGGTGGTGGTGGCGGGCGGGGTGCCCGGCTTCGGCACGCTGAGCCCGCGCGCGGACGACGTCGGCATCATCGGCGCGCCGCCCGGTGAGGGGAAGTTCCCGGCCGACCTGCCCACCGGCGCGCTGCCGGACGGCGGGCCGTTCACCGAGGTCGGGGCGGGGAGCTGGCGCGTCGTCCCGGGCGGCACCGAGCAGGTCGGGCCAGGCACGCAGTACGTCTTCCGGTACACCGTCGAGGTGGAGGACGGGGTCGACACCGCGGCGTACGGCGGCGACGCGGCGGTCGCCAAGATGGTCGACTCCACGCTCGCCAACCCCAAGAGCTGGAGCCATGATTCGCGCTTCGGCTTCCGCCGGGTCGACCAGGGCGACCCGGACTTCCGGGTGGCGCTGAGCACGAGGGCGAGCACCAGGAAGGCCTGCGGCTTCGACATCCCGATCGATTCGTCCTGCTACAACGCCGACTCCGAGCAGGTGGTGCTCTCCGAGGCGCGCTGGGTGCGCGGGGCGCCGGCCTTCGAGGGCGATATCGGCTCCTACCGGCAGTACCTGGTGAACCACGAGATCGGCCACGCCATCGGCTACCACCAGCACCAGCCGTGCGAGACCGACGGCGGGCTGGCGCCGGTGATGATGCAGCAGACCTTCGGCACCGACAACAACGCCATCGCCACGCTCGATCCGAGCGGGGTCGTTCCCATGGACGGCAAGCGCTGCCGGTTCAACCCATGGCCCTACCCCCGCGGGTGAGCGCGGTCTCCCGGTGCGCGACGATGGCCGGGAAGAAGCGGCCGGTCACCGGCGTTGCACGGAGAAACTCACCGGCCATCGACGCGAGGAGTCCTTGACGTGTCATCATCGAAGTCGCTGCCGCCACTGGTCGAACCGGCCGCCGAACTCACCAGGGACGAGGTGGCCCGCTACAGCAGGCACCTGATCATCCCGGACCTGGGCGTCGACGGGCAGAAGCGGCTGAAGAACGCCAGGGTCCTGGTGATCGGCGCGGGCGGACTCGGCTCCCCGGCGCTGCTCTACCTGGCCGCGGCGGGCGTCGGCACGCTCGGCATCGTCGAGTTCGACGAGGTGGACGCCTCCAACCTGCAGCGCCAGGTCATCCACGGCGAGTCCGACATCGGGCGGCCGAAGGCGGACAGCGCGCGCGACTCCATCCTGGAGATCAACTCCGGCATCGACGTGCGGCTGCACAAGATCCGGCTGGAGCCGGAGAACGCCGTCGAGCTGTTCCGCGAGTACGACCTGATCGTGGACGGCACCGACAACTTCGCCACCCGCTACCTGGTGAACGACGCCGCCGTGCTGGCGGGCAAGCCCTACGTCTGGGGCTCGATCTACCGCTTCGAGGGTCAGGTCTCGGTCTTCTGGGAGGACGCCCCCGACGCGCCGGATGGTGAAAAGAGAGGCATCAACTACCGCGACCTCTACCCGGAGGCCCCGCCGCCGGGCATGGTCCCGTCCTGCGCCGAGGGCGGCGTGCTCGGCGTGCTCTGCGCCTCGATCGGCTCGGTCATGGTCACCGAGGCGATCAAGCTGCTCACCGGCATCGGCGAGCCGCTGCTCGGCAGGCTCATGGTCTACGACGCACTGGACATGAACTACCGCACCATCAAGCTGCGCCGCGACCCGGAGCGGCAGCCGATCACCGAGCTGATCGACTACGACGCCTTCTGCGGCGTCGTCTCCGACGAGGGCCAGGCCGCCGCCGCGGGCTCGACGATCACCGCCCGCGAGCTGGAGGCGCTGCTCGCCGCGGACAAGGTCGAGCTGATCGACGTGCGCGAGCCGGTGGAGTGGGACATCGTGCACATCGACGGCGCCACGCTCATCCCCAAGGACCGGATCCTCTCCGGCGAGGCGCTCGCCGAGCTGCCGCAGAACCGGCCCATCGTGCTGCACTGCAAGACCGGGATCCGCTCGGCCGAGGCGCTGGCCGCGCTCAAGCAGGCCGGCTTCGCGGACGCGACGCACCTGCAGGGCGGCGTCATCGCCTGGGCCAACCAGGTGGACAGGACACTGCCCGTGTACTGACCGCAGCCGCTGGTCACGGCGGATGCTACGGATGTGCTACAGCAGTTTCCCGCTGCGGCGCGGCGACCGTCGGGGTTCCGGAAGCGGAGTTACGGTACCGCCGTGACCTCCGAGGAACCTCCCGATCACGTGCGAGCCACCTTCGGCCTGCAGTCGGTCACCCCGGTGTCGCTGGGCGACTGGGACGGTGGCTGGTTGCTCGACGATGTGGTGCTCAGCCCGGTGGCCGACCACGCGCGCTCCGCGTGGTCGGCGCGGGTGCGCGAGACGCTGACGGTGGACGGCGTGCGGCTGGCCCGTCCGGTGCGCGCCACCGACGGCCGCTACGTCGTCTCCGGCTGGCGCGCCGACCACTACCTGGACGGCGTCCCCGAGCCGAGGCACGACGAGGTGGTCTCGGTCTCGCTGCGGCTGCACGAGGCCACCGCGGGGCTGGAGCGGCCGCGGTTCCTGGCGCAGCCGCCGGTCGCGCCGTGGCTGGACGTCGACGTCTTCGTCGCCGCCGACCGCGCGGCCTGGGAGGCCATCCCGCTGCGCAGCCTGCGCGGGGCGGGTGCGCCGCCGCCGACCTCGCCGGACGGCGTGCGCAGCATGGAGCTGATCGGCCAGCTGGCCACGCTGCGCCGCCCGGTGCGCACCCCCGCGCAGCTGGTGCACGGCGACCTCTTCGGCACCGTGCTCTTCAACGGCCTCAGCACACCCGGCCTCACCGACCTCACCCCCTACTGGCGCCCCGTCGCCTGGGCGGCCGGGGTGATCGTGGTGGACGCGCTCTCCTGGGGCGGCGCCGACGACGGCCTGCTGGAGCGCTGGGGTGAGCTGCCCGAGTGGCCGCAGATGCTGCTGCGCGCGGTCATGTTCCGGCTCGCCGTGCACGCCCTGCACCCGCGCTCCAGCGCGGAGGCGTTTCCCGGCCTCGCCCGCACCGCCGACATGGTCCGGCTCCTGGTCTGAACGCGCGAACGGCGCGCCGGGGGCTCCGGTGCGCCGTTCGAGTGCGCGGGTCAGACGTTGGCGTAGGCGAGCGAGGGCGCGCGCTGCACCGCGAACGAGGACCGCAGGTAGAACCACCAGGTCACCCCGGCCATCACCAGGAAGGCGACGGCGTAGGCCCAGAAGGCGGGCGCCATGCTGCCGAAGTTGATGTTCGACAGCCGGAGCGCCTGCTGCAGCAGGTACCCGCCGGAGGCGCCGACCGCCCCGATGACGCCGATCGCCGCCCCGGCCTGGCGCCGGGCCGATGCCGTCGCCTCCGCGGCGCTCATGCCGTGCGCATCCGCCCGCCGGGTGACCTCGGCGCTGAAGATCGACGGGATCATCCGGTAGGTGGAGCCGTTGCCGATCCCGGTGAGCACGAAGAGCAGCAGGAACGAGATCAGGTAGAGCGGGAAGCTCTTCATCTCCAGCGCCGCCATGATCAGCACCACCGCGACCGCCATTCCGCCGAACACCCCGACGGTCATCCTGGCGCCGCCGACCCGGTCCGAGATCCAGCCGCCGAACGGCCTGCTGAACGAGCCGACCAGTGCGCCGAGGAAGGCCAGGTTGCCGAGCGTGGTGATCCAGCCGATCTGCGCCAGGTTCGGGAAGTTGGCCTTGATCAGGGTCGGGAAGGCGAAGGAGAAGCCGATGAAGGAGCCGAAGGTGCCGATGTAGAGGAACGACATCACCCAGGTGTGCTGGTTGGTGAGCGCCAGCTTGTACGAGCGGCCGTCCGATTTCGCGGTCGCGATGCTGTCCATGTAGCGCAGCGCGCCGAAGGTCGCCACCAGGATGAACGGCACCCAGATCAGCACCGAGAGCGTGATGCCGAAGCGGTACCCGGCCGGGTCCTTCGCGGTCAGGTGGGTGCCGAGGGTGATCAGCAGCGGCAGCACCAGCTGAGTCTGCGCGACGCCGAGATTGCCGCCCGCGGCGTTGATTCCGAGCGCCGCGCCCTTCTTGCCCTCCGGGAAGAAGAACGAGATGTTCGCCATCGACGAGGAGAAGTTGCCGCCGCCGACCCCGGCCAGCGCGGCCAGCACCAGGAAGACCCACATGGGGGTGCCCGGCTGGTTGACGAACCAGGCGAGCCCCAGCGTCGGGATGAGCAGCATCGCCGCGCTGAACGCCGTGAACGCCCGCCCGCCGAAGCGTGGGATGGCGAAGGTGTACGGGATGCGCAGCGCCGCGCCGACCAGGGTCGGGGTGGAGGTGAGCAGCAGCGCGTTGCTCACCGCGACGGGGTCGCCCTTGCCGAGCCCGGCCAGGAACGGGAAGCCCGCGGCGCCCATGCTGGTCACCACGGTTCCCCAGATCACCCAGACGCTGAAGCCGAGGTTCTCCGCGAAGACCGAGAAGGACAGGTTCTTCTTCGCCGTGCGCTTGCCGCCGGACTCCCAGAATTGCGTGTTGTCCGGCTCCCAGCGCTCCAGCCAGCGGCCGCGCTTCTGATGGATGAACGGTTCTGTCTGCGTACCGGATTCGGCCACCGCTGTCATCGGATTCCTTCCCCTCGACACCTCGGTCCATCACAAGGTAGGAAATCGTTGTTGCGTCCCCGTGGCCCCCGATGACGCGGGCGGCAATTCCCGCTCACATCGGCGGCAACCGGATGGTGACCCTTCGGTTACCTCAGTGGTCCGGGTACTCGGCGATGAGCGAGCCGAGGAAGCAGTTCGCGGCCCGCTCGGCGCGCTCCTGGTCGCCGTCGATCACCGCCCGCACCAGGTCGGTGTGCTCCTCCTGGTACCCGGAAGGCTGCTTCACCGCCCGCGCGGCGATCACCCGCTCGATGGTCGGCAGCAGCGAATCGTAGAACTCCAGGTACACCGCGTTGTGGCTGGCGACGACGATGGCGCGGTGCAGCTCGACGTCGGCGGCGACCGAGCGGGCGTCGTAGTGGTCCCAGTTCTGCTCGTTGCGCACCGCGAGCAACCGGAGCAGGTTCTCGATGTCGGCGTCGTCGCGGCGGCGCGCGGCCAGCCCGGCGGCGGTGGTGTCCAGCGCCTTGCGCAGCTCGAGGATGTCGCGCTCCTCGGCGTCGGCGAAGTACTTGCCGAGCGTGCCGCCCACCTCGGAGGCGGCGATGACGTAGGTGCCGGAGCCCTGCCTGCGCTCCAGCATGCCCGCGTGCACCAGCGCCTGCACCGCCTCGCGCACGGTGTTGCGGCCGGTGCCGGTGAGCTCGGTGAGTTCGGGTTCGGTGGGTATGCGCGAGCCGATCACCCAACGGCCGGAGCGTATTTCGGCTCGCAGCTGTTCGGTCACCTGGGCGATGAGGCTGGTGCGCCGGACGGGTTGCACCGCAACAGGGTACCGCTGCTCACACAGGGTTGCCCGACATCATCGGGTCATCCTATGATTTCCGGGTGACTGCCACACTCGACCCATCGGTGACCGAATCCACGTCGACGCAGCCCGCGGCGCGTCGGCGCGCGTTGCTGGAGGGTCGCCTGCTGGTATTCGCCGCGATCGTGATGTCCGCCTTCACCCTCCGGGTGGCGGTCACCGCGTTCAGCCCGCTGGCCGAGCGGATCGGCGCCGACATCGGCTACGGCACCGCGGTGGTCGGGGTCTTCGGCATGATTCCGACCGCGGCCTTCGCGCTCTCCGGCGTGCTCGCGCCGCTGCTGGTGCGCCCGCTCGGGCTGGAGCGCACCGCGCTGGTGGCCATGCTGGCCGCGGGCACCGGCATGCTGATCCGCGCCACCGTCTCCGGCACCGGCGCGCTGCTGGTCTTCTCCGCGCTCGCGCTCGTCGGCATGGGCATCGGCAACGTGGTGATCCCGCCGCTGGTCAAGCGGTACTTCCCGGACCGGGTCGCGGTGCTGAGCGCGCTCTACATCACCATGGTGCAGCTCGGAACGGTGCTGCCCGCGCTGGTCGCGGTGCCGCTGGCGGAGGCACAGGGCTGGCGGATCTCGATCGGGGTCTGGGCGCTGGTCGGCTTCGCGGCCGCGCTGCCGTGGTTCGCCGTGCTGCGCGTCCGGCGCGGGCGCGACCGCGCCGACGGCACCGCGCTGCCCGAATCCGGTGCCGCGCGCGGCCGGGTCTGGCGCTCGCCGGTGGCCTGGGGCATGGCCGTCATGTTCGGCATGACCTCGCTCTCCACCTACGCGATCTTCGCCTGGCTGCCCGCCGTGCTCGTCGACGCGGGCGCCGACGCCGCCTTCGGCGGCACCATGGTGGCGCTCTTCGCGCTGCTCGGGCTGGTCGCGGCGCTCGGCTCGCCGGTGGTGATCGCCCGCTTCGCGAACCCGTTCCCGATCGTCCTCGGCTGCGCGGTGTGCTTCTGGGTGGCCTTCGCCGGGCTGTACTTCGCGCCGATGGCGGCCCCGGTGCTGTGGGTGGTGATCCTCGGCCTCGGCCCGAGCACCTTCCCGATGGCGCTCACCCTCATCAACCTGCGCACCCGCACCCAGGAGGGCTCGGCCGCGCTCTCCGGCTTCGCGCAGGGCGTCGGGTACGCGGTGGCCTGCGTCGGCCCGCTGCTCTTCGGCGTGCTGCACACGGCGACCGGCGGCTGGGCCGCCGGTCTCGGGCTGCTCTCGGTGGTGGCCGTGGTGATGCTGCTCGGGGCCTGGCAGGCCTGCAAGCCGCGGATGCTCGAGGACAGCTGGTGATCCGGTTGCGCCCCGCGGCTGCCCGGTTCATGCTGTAGGTCACACCTCACCGGCGGTAACCTGCGGTTTCGGCTCTTCGTGACGCGACGAGAACCGTTGTGTCACACGCCCGAAACAAAGCTCCGGGTCTCACCCCCGCTCCGCGCGGCAGGTGAGCAACCGTTGATCCGGCGGCAATTTCGCGCAGCATTCCGGCAATACCCGTTCCCTACCGTTGGGCCATCCGCACGACAGGGAGGCCCCGTTGAGCACGTCGACCCGCACGCACACCATCACCGACTGGGATGCCGAGGATGTCGCTGCCTGGGAAGCAGGCGGCAAGGAGATCGCCAGGCGCAATCTGATCTGGTCGGTCTTCGCCGAGCACGTCGGGTTCTCCGTCTGGTCGATCTGGTCGGTCATGGTGCTGTTCATGCCGGCCGACCAGTTCGGCATCGACCCGGCCGGGAAGTTCTTCCTGGTCGCGGTGCCGACGCTGGTCGGTGCGCTGCTGCGCATCCCCTACACCGTCGCCACGGCCCGCTTCGGCGGCCGCAACTGGACGGTCTTCAGCGCGCTCATGCTGCTGATCCCGACGCTGCTCACGCTGTACTTCGTGAACCAGCCCGGCACTTCGTACACCACCTTCCTGGTGGTGGCGGCCTTCGCCGGGCTCGGCGGCGGCAACTTCGCCTCGTCGATGACCAATATCAACGCCTTCTACCCGCAGCGGCTCAAGGGCTGGGCGCTCGGGCTGAACGCGGGCGGCGGCAATATCGGCGTCCCGGTGATCCAGCTGGTCGGGCTGGCGGTGATCGCGACGCTCGGCAACGGGTACGCCTCGGTGATCTGCGCCGTCTACCTGGTGCTGATCGCGCTGGCAGGCGTCGGCGCCGCGCTCTACATGGACAACCTGGCGAACCAGAAGGCCGACCTCGGCTACATGCTCACCGCGCTGAAGGTGCGCCGCTCCTGGGCCGTCGCGTTCCTCTACATCGGCACCTTCGGCTCGTTCATCGGCTACGGCTTCGCCTTCGGCCAGGTACTGCAGCTGAGCTTCCGGGCAGGCGGCGACACCGCCGCCCAGGCCACCCTGCACGCCGCCTCGATCGCCTTCCTCGGCCCGCTGCTCGGCTCGCTGGCCAGGCCCTACGGCGGCAAGCTGGCCGACCGGGTCGGCGGCGGCCGGGTGACCGCGGTGGTCTTCGTGCTGATGACCGCGGCGGCCGTGCTGGTGGCGGGGGCGAGCACCGTCGGTGACAGCAACGGCGGCGTCCCGACCGGCGGCACCATGACGGCGCTCGTCATCGGCTTCATCGCGCTCTTCGTGCTCTCCGGGCTCGGCAACGGCTCGGTCACCAAGCTCATCCCGTCGGTGTTCGAGGAGGAGTCCCGCACGCTCGGCCTGGCCGAGCCGGAGCGGGCCGCGTGGTCGCAGAACACCTCCGGCGCGCTGATCGGCTTCGTCGGCGCCATCGGCGCGCTCGGCGGGGTCGGGATCAACCTGGTGCTGCGCTCCTCCTACGCCTCCACCAGCTCGGCCACCACCGCCTTCTGGGTCTTCACCGGCTTCTACGTCGCGTGTGTCGCGCTCAGCTGGCTGGTGTTCGTCCGCCGTCCCGCCGCGGCCACCGACATCGTCGTCGAGGCGGAGGCGCTGGTCCTCGAAGCCGAGGCCGACGCCGTCCCCGCCCGCTGACCCGCAACGACTCCCCGAAGGGACTCCCCATGACATCCACAGCAACTCGCACCGCCGTGGTCGTCGGTCACGGCATGGTCGGCCACCGCTTCGTCGAGGCGCTGCGCGCCAGGGACACCGAGGGCACCTGGCGGGTCATCGTGCTCAGCGAGGAGGCGCTGCCCGCCTACGACCGGGTCGGGCTCTCCTCCTACGTCGGCAACTGGGAGACCGCCGCGCTGGCGCTGCCCGGCAACGAGTACGCCGGGGACCCCCTGGTGGAGCTGCGGCTCGGCCAGAGCGGCGCGGCCATCGACCGGGACGCGCGCACCGTCACCACCACGACCGGCGACGTGCTCGCCTACGACGCGCTGGTGCTCGCCACCGGCTCGTACCCCTTCGTCCCGCCGGTGCCCGGCCACGAGCACGCCGAGTGCTTCGTCTACCGCACCCTCGACGACCTGGACGGCATCCGCGCCGCCGCGGAAGCCGCAGGTCCCGGCGCGCACGGCGTGGTCGTCGGCGGCGGGCTGCTCGGGCTGGAGGCGGCGAACGCGCTGCGGATGCTCGGGATGACCCCGCACGTCGTCGAGTACAACCAGCGGCTGATGCCCGCGCAGGTCGACGAGGGCGGCGGCGCGGTGCTGGAGCGGCTGGTCAGCGACCTCGGGCTGCACGTGCACACCGGCGTCGGCACCTCGTCCATCGAGGCCACCGGCGACACCGCGGCGAACCGGCTGAAGATCACGCTGAGCGACGAGAGCGTGATCGAGGCCGGGCTGCTGGTCTTCTCGGCAGGCGTCCGCCCGCGCGACCAGATCGCCAGGGACGCCGGGCTGGAGGTCGGGCCGCGCGGCGGCATCGTCACCGACCTGGGGCTGCGGACCTCGGACCCGCACATCTACGCCATCGGCGAGTGCGCCGCGGTCGAGGGCGTCTGCTACGGCCTGGTCGCCCCCGGCTACACCACCGCCGAGATCGTGGCCGATCGGCTGCTCGGCGGCGCGGGCGAGTTCCCCGGCGCCGACCTCTCCACCAAGCTCAAGCTGCTCGGCGTCGACGTCGCCAGCTTCGGCGACGCGCACGGGACCACCGAGGGCGCGCTCTCGGTGGTGCTGCACGACGCCGCCAAGGGCACCTACGCCAAGCTGGTCGTCTCCGACGACGCGCAGACCCTGCTCGGCGGCATCCTGGTCGGCGACGCCTCGCAGTACGCGGCGCTGCGCCCGCTGGTCGGGCGGCCGCTGCCCGCCGAGCCCGCCGCGCTGATCTCCCCGGCAGGCGCCGAGCTCGGCGCCGACGCGCTGCCGGACGACGCGCAGATCTGCTCCTGCAACAACATCTCCAAGGGCGCCATCTGCGGCGCCATCGCCGACGGCGCCTGCGACGTCCCCGGCATCAAGAGCTGCACCTCGGCCGGCACCTCCTGCGGCGGCTGCGTGCCGATGCTCAAGAAGCTGCTCGAGCAGTCCGGCGTCGCCATGTCGAAGGCGCTCTGCGAGCACTTCGAGCAGTCCCGCGCCGAGCTCTTCCAGATCGTCCAGGTGACCGGGATCCGCACCTTCTCCGGGCTGATCGCCAAGCACGGGAAGGGCTCCGGCTGCGACATCTGCAAGCCGACGGTCGCCTCCATCCTGGCCTCCACCTCCAGCGAGCACATCCTGGACGGCGAGCAGGCCGCGCTGCAGGACACCAACGACCACTTCCTGGCCAACCTGCAGAAGAACGGCACCTACTCGGTGGTGCCGCGGATGCCTGGTGGCGAGGTCACCGCCGAGCAGCTGATCACCATCGGCCAGGTCGCGAAGGAGTTCGACCTGTACGTGAAGGTCACCGGCGGCCAGCGGATCGACCTCTTCGGCGCCCGGGTGGAGCAGCTGCCGCTGATCTGGCAGCGGCTGGTTGACGCGGGCATGGAGTCCGGGCACGCCTACGGCAAGTCGCTGCGCACCGTGAAGAGCTGCGTCGGCTCCACCTGGTGCCGGTACGGCCAGCAGGACTCGGTCGGCATGGCGGTGCTGCTGGAGAAGCGGTACCGCGGGCTGCGCTCGCCACACAAGATCAAGCTCGGGGTCAGCGGCTGCGCCCGCGAGTGCGCCGAGGCGCGCGGCAAGGATGTCGGGGTGATCGCCACCGAGAACGGCTGGAACCTCTACGTCGGCGGCAACGGCGGGCTCACCCCCAAGCACGCGGTGCTGCTGGCGGGCGAGCTGGACGACGCCACCCTCATCAGCTACATCGACCGCTACCTGATGTTCTACGTCCGCACCGCGGACCGGCTGCAGCGCACCGCGCCGTGGCAGGAATCACTCGAGGGCGGCATCGACTACGTTCGCTCGGTGGTGTGCGAGGACAGCCTCGGTATCGCCGACGAGCTGGAGCGGGCCATGGACCAGCACGTGGACGGTTACCGCGACGAATGGGCCGCGGTGCTGGATGATCCGGAGAAGCTCTCCCGGTTCGTGTCGTTCGTGAACGCGCCGGAGGAGTCCGACCCGACCATCTCCTTCGACGACAGCGGCGAGCGCAAGGTGCCGGTTCTGCTCGGCATGCCCCCGATCGCGGCTACAGCCGGGAAATGACCGATTAACCGCGTGGAAACAGGACGCCGGTACCAATAGGTAGGGCTTCGGCGAGGAGAAGAGTGATGACCGTTATCGACACCCCCGGCTACGCGCCGGCCACGACGACCGGGTGGACACAGGCCTGCCGCCTCGACTACCTGACCCCTGGCCGCGGCGTCGCGGTCCTGCTGCGCGGCGGCCGCCAGGCAGCGCTGTTCCTGCTCCCCGGCGGCGTGCTCTACGCCGTCGGCAATATCGACCCGTTCGGTCGCGCCGCGGTGATGTCGCGCGGGATCGTCGGCGATCGCGGCGGCGTGCCCGTGGTGGCGTCGCCGCTGCTCAAGCAGGCCTTCTCCCTGGTGGATGGCCGCTGCCTGGACGATGATTCGGCAGCGCTGCCGGTTTACGCGGTGCGGGTCGACGACGGGCTGGTGTCGATTTCGAACAAGCCGGTCGGTGACACCGCCTCGGATGGATGAGGCCACGCCCATGACGACGCCCGACCCGAGCGCTGCCCTAGCGGGCTTCACCATAGGCATCACGGCCGCGCGCCGTGCCGAGGAGTTCGCCACCCTGCTCGTCCGGCGGGGAGCGGGCATCGTCTCCGCGCCCGCCATCCGGATCATCCCGCTCGCCGACGACACCGAGCTCGAGCGCGTCACCAGGCAGCTCATGGCCGAGCCGCCGCAGATCGTCGTCGCCACCACCGGCATCGGCTTCCGCGGCTGGATGGAGGCCGCCGAGGGCTGGGGGCTGGCCGAGGAGCTGCGCGAGACCCTCTCCGGCGTCCGGATGCTGGCCCGCGGCCCCAAGGCCAAGGGCGCCATCCGCGCCGCCGAGCTGCGCGAGGAGTGGTCGCCGGCCTCGGAATCCTCCGCCGAGGTGCTCGACCACCTGCTCGCCGAGGGCGTGGAGGGGGTGCGGATCGCGGTGCAGCTGCACGGCGCCACCACCGAGTGGGAGCCGGTCCCCGACTTCTGCGAGGTGCTGCGCTGCGCGGGCGCCGACGTGGTGCCGGTCCCGGTGTACCGCTGGGTGCCGCCGGACGACAACGGCCCGATGGACACCCTGATCGAATCCGTCGTCACCGGCAGCATCGACTGCGTCACCTTCACCAGCGCGCCCGCGGTGGCCTCGATGCTCATGCGCGCCAAGGCGACCGGGCTGCTCGAGGGGCTGCTCTACGCGCTGCGCGGCCGGGTGCTCGCCGCCTGCGTCGGGCCGATCACCGCGGCCCCGCTGGAGGAGCTCGGCGTGCCGACCACCCAGCCCGCGCGGGCCAGGCTCGGCGCGCTGGCCAGGCACGTCGCCGAGGAGCTGCCGCGGCGGGCGAACCGGATCTACGCCGCCGGGCACCACATCAGCGTGCGTGGCGCCTGCGTGGTGGTCGACGGCGAGGTGCGCCAGCTCGCACCTGCTCCGATGGCGCTGATGCGGGCGCTGGCCAGGCAGCCGGGGCGGGTGGTGTCCAGGGAGGACCTGCTTGCCGCGCTGCCCGGCGGGGGCGACGACACGCACGCGGTGGAGACCGCCATCGCCCGGCTGCGCGCCGGGCTCGGCACGCCGAAGGCGATCCAGACCGTGGTCAAGCGCGGCTACCGGCTCGCGCTCGACGCCGCCGAGTGCATCGACAACAATCCGCCGCCGCCGGTGGTGACGCCGGGTGGCGGGGCGGGTGCGGTGCAGCCGTTCCGCGGCGGCAGGCAGGTGCCCGGCAGGCGCGTCGTGGGGGCCTGGTGAGCGCCCCCGCGCTGGTGCTGGTCGCGCACGGGACGCGGAGCACGAGGGGCGTGCAGATGATCGCGGCGCTGGCCGAGGCGGTGGCCGCGGAGCCGGCTGCGCCGCGGGTGCGGACCGCCTTCGTCGACGTGCTCGGGCCGTCGCCCGCCGAGGTGCTCCGTGATCTCGATTCCGAAGCGGCGGTGCTGGTTCCGGCGTTCCTGGCCTCGGGGTACCACGTCTACCAGGACGTGCCGCGCGAGGTGGCGGAGAGCGGGCACGG
This sequence comes from Nocardia asteroides, assembly GCF_021183625.1. Lineage (NCBI taxonomy): Bacteria > Bacillati > Actinomycetota > Actinomycetes > Mycobacteriales > Nocardiaceae > Nocardia > Nocardia asteroides. The sequence continues at coordinate 2,576,308 of NZ_CP089214.1, read as the reverse complement.
TGCCGTCACCGTGACGCCCGCGATGGGGCCGGATGCGGCGCTGGCCGGGGTGCTGGTGCTGCGGTTGCGCGCGGCCGGCTGGCGGCGCGGGGACGCGGTGGTGCTGGCCGCGGCGGGTTCGTCGGATGCCAGGGCGCGCGCGGATGTCCGGCGGGCGGCCGGGCTGCTCGCCGAGCAGCTGCGGGTTCCGGTGCGGATCGCCTACGTCGCCACCGGGACGCCCCGGGTGCCCGAGGTCGTCGCCGAGCTGCGCGCCGCCGGGGCCGAACGGGTCGTCGTCGCCTCGTACCTGCTCGCGCACGGGCTGTTCCACCAGCGGCTGCACGATGCCGGGGCGGATGCCGTCGCCGAGCCGATCGGCGTGCACCCGGCCGTCGTCCGGCTGATCCTGTCGCGCTACCGCGCGGGGGTCAGGGAGCTGACGCACGCCCGCTGATCGGAACACGCGCGGTGCGTTCCAAGCGCCACCGCGCCCGGTGCAGCACACTACAGACATGATCCGCCGGACCCTGCTCGTCCTGCTCACGGCTCTCGCCGGTGTAGTACTGCCGCCAGTGACCGCCACCGCCGACCCCGGCCCCGCCCGCATCCTGGACGTGCGCCCGCTCGGCGGCAGGCAGCTCGAGGTGGTCGTGCACTCCGCCGCCATGGACCGGCCGATCACGCTCTGGGTCTCGAACGCGGGCCAGGGCGCGCCGGTGCTCTACCTGCTCAACGCGGTGGACGGCGGCGAGGACGGCGGCCCGTGGACCCGCCGCACCGACGTCGCCGAGTTCTACGCGGACAAGCCGATCACCGTGGTCGTCCCGATGGGCGGCCGCGCCTCGTACTACACCGACTGGCAGGCCGACGACCCGGTCCTCGGCCGCAACCGCTGGTCCACCTTCCTCGGCGACGAACTCCCGCCGCTGCTCCAGCAGCGCTTCGGCGCCGCGGACCGGATGGCCGTCGCGGGCGTCTCCATGTCCGCCACCTCGGCGCTCAACCTCGCCATCGAGCACCCCGGCCGCTTCCGGGCGGTCGGCGCCTTCAGCGGCTGCCCGCGGACCAGCGACCCGGCCGCCCGCGCCATGGTCTACGCCCAGCTCGGCGTCTTCGGCGCGAACGCCACGAACATGTGGGGCGGCCCCGCCGACCCGGCCTGGCCCGCGCACGACCCCACGCTCAACGCCGACCGCCTGCGCGGCACCGCGCTCTACATCTCCGCGGGCAACGGCCTGCCCGGCAGGCACGATTCGCTCGCCGAGCCGGACCGCGCGGTGGTCGGCGGCATCATGGAGTCGGTGATCGGGCCCTGCACCGGCTCGTTCCTCGCCCGGCTCGCCGAGCTCGGCATCCCGGCAGCCACCGACCTGCGCACCGGCACCCACGCCTGGCCCTACTGGCAGGACGACCTGCGCAATTCCTGGCCGGTGATCGCCGCTGCGGTCGGCGCCTGAGATCTTTCCGCCAACTGTGTCGAGAACCGGAAACCGGCTCCGACCGCAGGGTGACAGCAGCTCACCGATCGAGGAGACACCATGACCGTCACCACCTTCCTCTGGCTCGAGTCCGGCGCCGAAGAAGCCGCCGCGCTCTACACCGCCGCGATCCCGAACTCCCGGATCACCTCGAGCACCCCCGGCCCGGACGGCCGCGCCTTCATCCTCGGCCTCGACCTCGACGGCCACGCCGTCACCCTGATGAACGGCGGGCCGGGCCACCCGCTCTCCGACTCCGCGTCCTTGCAGCTTTCGGTGGACGGCCAGGCCGAGGTCGACCGGCTCTGGGCCGCGCTCACCGCAGACGGCGGCACGCCGGGCCCGTGCGGCTGGCTCACCGACCGCTTCGGGCTCTCCTGGCAGGTCGTTCCGGCGGAGCTGCCCGAGCTCATGGGCTCGCCGGACCCGGCCCGCGCCGGTGCGGTCGCCACCGCGCTGCGCACCATGTCCAAGATCGACGTCGCCGCCCTGCGCGCCGCGCACGACCAGGGCTGATCAGGGCGTCTGCAGCGCGGGGAACCAGATGTCGGCGAGCACCGCGGCCGCCCGGTCCGCGGTGACGTCGATGGTGCCGAGCAGCGCCCACCGGGTGAAGAACCGCTCCAGCTGCGCCACCAGCATCTCCACCCGCAGCCGTGCCTCGTCGCGGCGCTCGGCGGGCCAGCGCGCGAGGTAGGCGGTCATGGATTCGGGCAGCGCGGCGAAGCCGGCCCGCATGAGGTCGCGGAACTCCGGCTCCAGCGCGGTCGCCTCGTCCCAGGCCGAGAGCAGGTCGCGGTGCTGCTCGAACCAGTCGATGGCGCGGCGCATCCAGTCCTCGAACTCGGCGCGCGAGCCGGTCTCCAGCACCCGGTCCAGATCCTCGCAGAAGGCGAGCGCGTTCGGCAGCGCGGTGCGCTCGCCGAGCACGCTCAGCACCTCCATCTTGCCGGTGAAGTGCAGGTAGAAGGTGGCGCGGCTGCACCCGACGGCGGCCGCGATGTCGTCGACCCGCACGGCGCCGTAGCCGCGCTCGACGAAGAGCGCGCTCGCCGCCTGCAGAATGCGCTCCCTGGTGCGCAGCTTCTGCTCCGCGCGCAGCGTGCGCCGAGGCTCCGTGTGGGCGGGCATCGTCCGATCATAGACATTCCGTCGTTCACTGGACGCTGTGTCCAGCGACTGCTAGCGTCCTGTGTGCCAGGTCACGTCGGGCCCGGCGCGAACAGGAGCGTGTGGTGGGCGATACCTCGACGATGCGAGCGCTGCAGCTCACCGGGCCAGGAACCCTCGAGTTGCGCGAGGTGCCGATCCCGGAGCCGGGCCCCACCGAGCTGCTGGTCCGGGTGGGCGCGGTCGGCATCTGCCACTCCGATCTCTACGTGCTGGAACTCGAGTTCCCGCTGCCGGATCCGCTCACCATGGGGCACGAGATCGCGGGCACCGTCGCCGCGGTCGGCAGCGCGGTCACCGGGATCGCCGATGGCGAGCGCGGGCTGATCTACCTGTGCTGGTCCTGCGGGGTCTGCCGGGAGTGCGAGCGCGGCAACGAGAACGTGTGCCTGGCGGCGGGCCGCACCGCGATGCCGCCGTGCCCCGGTCTCGGCCCGGACGGCGGGATGGCCGAGTACATCAAGGTCCCGGCGAGCTCGTTCGTGCCGATCGGCGACCTGGAGTTCGCCGCCGCGGCGCCGCTCGCCGACGCCGCGCTCACCTCCTACCACGCGATTCGCGGCGCCCGCGAGCAGCTGTACCCGGGGGCCACCGCGGTGACCATCGGGATCGGCGGGCTCGGGCACGTCGCGGTGCAGATCCTGAAGACCATCGACGGGGTGCGGGTGATCGCGGTTGACCTCGGCCCGGACAAGCTGGAGCTCGCCACCGAGTGCGGCGCCGACCTCGGGCTGATCGCCGGCCCGGAGACCGCCGCCGAGATCCTCGCGCTCACCGACGGCCGCGGCGCCGAGGCCGTCTTCGACTTCGTCGGCACCGACGCCACCGCCGCGCTCGCGGTGCAGGCGGTGGCGCCGAACGGCGCGTACCGCATGGTCGGGCTCGGCGGCGGCGCCCCGGAGCTCACCGCGGGGCCGTCCGGCGGGCCGGGTTGGCCGTGGGGCGCCTCGGTGCGGAAGTCGTACGGCGGCACCAAGTCCGACCTCGTCGAGTCGGTCGCGCTGGCCCGCGCCGGGCGGCTCTCGGTGGCGGTGGAGCGGTTCGAGCTGGCCGACGGCCGCACCGCGTTCGATCGGCTGGCGCGCGGTGAAATCCGCGGCCGCGCGGTACTGGTTCTCTGAGGCGGGTGGGTGTCCCGATGACCAAGGCGGCAGATCCGCGGCCGCGCGGTACTGGTTCCCTGAGGCAGGAGAGTGTCCCGATGACGATGGCGGCAGATCCGCGGCAGCTCGCCGCGCAGGTGGCGGCGAAACTCGCCGGACCCGGCGGCCCGTTCGCGCTCACCGTCGAGCCGGTGCTCGGCACGCAGCTCCCGGTCTTCGTGCACCGCCGACGCTCGCTCGGCACCGCGCTCACCGACTCCAGGGGCTGGGGCGACCGCGACTACCTGGTCACCGCCGAGCGCCGCTGGACCTACACCGAGCACGCCGACGCCGCTGGCGCGCTGGCCGCCGGGCTGGCCGCACGCTACGGAGTCGGCAGGGGCGACCGGATCGCCATCCTCGCCGCCAACTCCCCGGAGTGGGTGATCGCCTTCTGGGCGGCGCAGAGCCTCGGCGCCATCGCCGCCGGGTACAACGCCTGGTGGGCGCCGCGCGAGATCGACTACGCGCTCGGCCACTCCACCCCGGCCGTGGTGATCGCCGACGCCGCCAGGGCCGAGCGCATCACCGGCACCGACATCCCCGTGCTCACCATCGAGCACGACCTCCCCGCGCTGCTCGCCGAGTTCGCCGGCGCCGCCCCGGAGACCCCGGTCGACGAGGACGACCCCGCGGTCATCCTCTACACCAGCGGCACCAGCGGCAGGCCCAAGGGCGTCGTGCACACGCACCGCAACCTGCTCGCCGTCACCGAGTACCACCGCTTCACCGAGGCCATGGCCGACACCTTCGCCGGGCTCGCCTTCGACCCCGAGCGCCCGAGCGCCAAGCGCTGGCTGCTCAGCTCGCCGCTCTTCCACATCGCCAGCCTGCACAACCTGGTGGTGCCGCGGATCGCCACCGGTGCGGCGGTGATCTTCCCGGACAACAAGTTCGACGCCGACCGGGTACTGCGGCTGATCGAGCGCGAACGGGTCACGCACTGGGGCGCGGTGCCGACCATGGCGATCCGGCTGCTGGAGCAGAACCTGGCCGAGTACGACCTCTCCTCGCTCAGCGCCTTCTCGCTGAACACCGCGCCCTCCTCGCCCGCGCTGCACCAGCGGCTGCGGGAGGCGCTGCCGGTGCAGCTCGCGACCAGCTACGGCCTCACCGAGGCGGGCACCGCGGGCACCTTGGCGACGCCGCCGGAGCTGGCGGCCTTCCCGGAGACGGTGGGCAGCCCGATCATCGGCGTCACCCTCGCCATCCGCGACCCCGAGGGCAACGACCTGCCCGACGGAGCCGAGGGCGAGATCTGCGTGCGCAGCCCGTACGTCATGCTCGGCTACTGGAACGACCCGGCCGCCACCGCCGCAGCGCTCGACGGGGAGCGCTGGCTGCGCACCGGCGACTTCGGGCTGCTCCGCGACGGGCGGCTCTACCTGGTGGGGCGGCGCAGCGACCTCATCCTGCGCGGCGGCGAGAACGTGTACCCGACCGAGATCGAGAACGTCCTGGACGAGCACCCCGCGGTCGCCGAATCGGCGGTCTTCGGCGTCGCCGACCCCGACCTCGGGCAGGCGGTGGCGGCGCTGGTGGTCACCACCAGCCCGGTCACCGCCGAGGAGCTGCGCGAGTTCGCGGCGGCCCGGCTCGCCTACTTCAAGGTGCCCGCGCACTGGCGGTTCACCCCGGAGGCACTGCCGCGCAACGCGACCGGCAAAGTCGTCCGGCGCGACCTATCGCTCTGAGAGGAGACATCGTGTACGACACCATCGTCAAGGGCGGCCGCTGGTTCGACGGCACCGGCGCGCCGTCGGCCGTGCGGCACCTCGGCATCGTGGACGGCCGGGTCGCGACCGTCTCCACCGTCCCGCTGGACGAGACCGGCTGCCAGCGGGTGATCGACGCCGAGGGCCGCTGGGTGCTGCCCGGCATGCTCGACGTGCACACGCACTACGACATCGAGGTGCTGCAGCAGCCCGGGCTCGCCGAATCGGTACGGCACGGCGTCACCACCGTGCTGCTCGGCTCCTGCTCGCTCTCCACCGTGCACGTGGACGCCACCACCGCCGCCGATCTCTTCGCCCGGGTCGAGGCCATTCCGCGCAAGCACGTCGTCGACGGCGTCCGCACGCACCAGGTGTGGCGCGATGCCGACGAGTACGCCGCCTACCTGGACGCGCTGCCGCTCGGCCCGAACATCGCCGCCTTCATCGGCCACTCCGACATCAGGGCGGATGTGCTCGGCCTCGACCGCGCCACCGACCGTTCGTTCCGCCCCAGCGCCTCCGAGCTGGGCGAGATGGAGCACCGGCTCACCGCCGCGCTGGAAGCCGGTTTCGTCGGCATGTCCTCGCAGCAGCTCGAATTCGACAAGCTCGACGGCGACACCTGCCGCTCCCGCACCCTGCCCTCCACCTACGCGCGCAGCCGCGAACGGCACCGGCTGAACTCCGTGCTGCGCCGCTACGGCCGCGCCCTGCAGGGCGGCCCCGACGTGGCGCGCCCACACAGCCTGGTCACCATGGCCGCGAGCACCGTCGGGCTCTTCCGCAAGCCGCTCCCGGTGAGCCTGCTCGCCGCCGCGGACCTGAAAGCCATCCCGTTCATCATCCGCGTCTTCCCGCTGCTCGCCCGGCTCTTCAACGGCCTCGGCGGCAACCTCCGCTTCCAGCACCTCCCGGTGCCCTTCGAGGTCTACGCCGACGGCATCGACCTGGTCATCTTCGAGGAGTTCGGCTCCGGCGCCGCCGCCCTGCACCTCGCCGACCGCATCGAGGAGCAACGCGCCATGCTCCAGGACGAGGAGTACCGCCGCCGCTTCCGCGCCGACTACGACAGCAGCTTCGGCCCCCGCGTCTGGCACCGCGACTTCTTCGACGCCGAGATCGTGGACTGCCCCGATTACTCGGTGATCGGCAAGACCTTCGGCCAGGTCGGCGTCGACCGCGGCGGCTTGCACCCGGTCGACGCCTACCTGGACCTGGTGGTCGAGCACGGCCGCAAGCTGCGCTGGCGCACCACCATCTCCAACCACCGCGAAGACGTCCTGAACCGCATCGCCGTCGACCCCGGCGTCCAGCTCGGCTTCTCCGACGCCGGAGCGCACCTGCGCAACATGGCCTTCTACAACTTCGGTCTGCGCTTCCTCCGCCGCGTCCACCAGGCTCGGAAGCCGTTCATGACCATCGAGCACGCGGTACACCGCCTCACCGGCGAACTCGCCGACTGGTACGGGCTCGACGCCGGCCACCTCCGCCTCGGCGACCGCGCCGACCTCGTCGTCCTCGACCCCGAGGGATTGGATTCGTCGCTGGACGACTACGCCGAAGCAGCCATCCCCGCCTACGACGGGCTCTCCCGCATGGTCAACCGCAACGACCGCGCGATCACCGCCGTCCTGGTGAACGGTGAGTTCGTCTTCGGAGAGGGTGCTGCCGCCGAGCGCCTCGGGACCGTCCGCACCGGTCGTTTCCTGCGCGCGGAGAGCCGCTAACTATTTCTCTTGTCGCTCCAATATCGGTTGCAGCACCTCGGCAAGCTGGGCGTGGGTAATGAAAGCTTGGTGACGTGCCGCTTTGAATGATTGGTAATCGAGTGCGTCGAAGTTCATCACCCAGCCGTTGCTCGCCGCGAGTTGCTCGAAGAAGGCTCGCTGAGTGCGGGTATTCCCCTCGCGAAAAGCGTGGATGACATTCACCTCACCCCAGTGAAAGGCAAGCCGGTCAGCGAAAACATCGAGGTTCGCGGTTCGGAGGTCCGCATCGCGTGCCAAGCGTGCGTGGACGAAGCGGCTCTGTTCTTGAATATTGGCTGGTAGACAAAAGGGCATGCCTTTGGAGGTCTGCACCGTCCGCAGCGTACCGGCCCAGTCGTAGAAATCCTGGAATAGATGCCTATGAATCGCACATAGATGATCGAAATCGAAATCGCCGAAGATAGGCTTGACGGTCAGTTCAGTGGCACGGAACGACGACAGTTCGAGTTCTAGACCGGCTGCTTCTACAGGACTCCGCTCATCGAGCAGATTACGGAGTACGTTCGTTCCTGAGTAGACGTATGGATCCCCCACCAGCGTCAGATCAGGATGCCTTCAGGCGACGCCTACGGTGCTTGGCAATGCTTGCCGCGACGGCTTCATCGGCTGTGATCCTACCCGCCGCGATATCTCGCATGCGCTTGACGGTACGGGGTGGCGTTTCGTGGCCGGCCATGCGATTGCCAGCGACGACCGACTTCACACGCCGCTCGACGTCGGGGCTGTTGCTCATGTCAACTCCTGCTTCGCTGGTCGGGCTGCTGTACCCCATTCTATACGCCAAGCTGCCCCGAAGACCTCAGCGTGGCGGCAGAGCCGTCGACTCCCATGCCCGAGCATACCGCCGCGTATCCGCGGCATTCGTCTCCTTGCTCCGGTACACGATGTACGGCCGCGTCAGATACCCGATCGGCGCGCTGAACATGTGCACCAGCCGCGTATACGGCCAGATCGCCACCAAAACCAGGACGAACAACCCGTGCGCCTGGAACGTCCACGGCACGCCGACCATCAATTCGGGCTGTGGGTCGACGGTGAAGAGGCTGCGGAACCAGGGGGAGACGGTTTCGCGGTAGTTGTAGGTGCCCCAGAGCAGGTTGCTGCCGACGGTGTTGAGCAGACCGGTGAGCAGCGCGCCGGCGAGCAGGAAGTACATCACCTTGTCGGAGCGGGTGGTGGCGCGGCGCACGGCGGCCACCGTGAACCGGCGGTAGAGCAGGATGCCGATGCCGGTGATTACGGCGAGACCGGCGACGGAGCCCGCGGCGACGGCGACCACGTGGTACGTGTGGTGCGAGATGCCGATGGCGTCGGTCCAGGACTGCGGGATGAGGACGCCGAGCACGTGCCCGCCGAAGACGCCGAGCATGCCGAAGTGGAACAGCGGCGACCCGAGCCGCAACAACCGGCTCTCGTGCAGCTGGGAGGAGCGGGTGGTCCAGCCGAACTGGTCGGTGCGGTATCGCCACACGTGCCCGAGCAGGAACGAGGTGAAGGCGATGTACGGCAGCGTCATCCAGACGATGGTGCTCATCGGCGGCCCTCTCCCTCGGTGAACAGGCTGGGGTCCATGGCGAACGGCTCCAACCCGACGTCTTCGTCCGGCGGGCCCTGTGCGGCGAGTTCGGCGATCCGGCGGCGGTCGGCGGTGGTGAGCGGGGGCAGGGTCGCGGTCACCGCGCCGAGGACGGCGGCGTAGGGGGAGCCGGTGTCGGACAGCGAGAGGCGGAGCAGCTCGATCACCGGGAGGTGCTCGCCGAGCAGGCGTTCGCCGCCGATGGGGTCGACGGTGGCGGCGAATTCCAGCAGGACCGGGAGGTGGTCGGGGAGTTCGCGGTCGTCGAGTTCGACGCCGGCGTGCTGGTAGGCGTGTTTGAAGCGGAGCAGCGCCATGCCGCGTTTACGGGTGTCGCCGTAGGCGTAGAAGGTCAGGTGCAGGCTGGCGCGTTTGCGCAGGTCGAAGGTTTCGACGTAGGTCGCGGCCAGTTCGATCTCGCCGGTGTCGCGCAGGTAGTCGACGAACCCGGCGAGCGCGGGGCCGATCGGCGCGGGGAGCCGCGGGAGAGCGGACGACACGGTGTCGAGCAGCTCGAGCGTCTCGCGCCCCGGGTAGTCGAGGAGCAGCGCGGCGAGCCGCCAGACCAGCAGCCGGTCCGGCTCGGGTAGCGAGACCGCGGGCTCCGGGCGGTGGCGCAGTTTGAGCAGGCTCATCGCACGGCCGCCTCGTCCGCCGCTGCGGGACCGGATCGGGTGGCGCCGTTGCCACCCGCCGGCGCGGCGCCGTTGCCGCGCGGGACGCCATCGCCGTCGGGTGCGCCGTCACCGCCCACCGGCACCAACCCCTTCGTGCTCTGCCCATCCCAATCGAGCAGGTTGATCCGCCCCGACTTCCCCTCCGGCGCAGCCGAATTCGCATCCGTCAGATGGAACTTCTCGACCATCTGATCCAGCGCCGTCATCCCCGGCCCGCCGTCGGTATCCAGACTGCACCCCGTGGCGAGCGAATCCAGCTGGTGCGCTTCGGATCCCGCGCCGTTCGGGATCACATACCTGTGCTCGTACTTGGCGATGGCGAGCAGCCGGTACATGGCCTCGATCTCCTCCGGCTCCAGCCGGATCGACGGCGCGATAGTGAGATCCGGCTCCTGACCCAGATTCACCGAGCGCATGAACGCCCGCATCCCGGCGAGCCGCTGCAACGCCGCCCGCACCGGCCCGATCTCACCGGCGGTGAAGAGCTCGGCCAGGTACTCCACCGGAATGCGCAGCGCGTCGATGGCGCCGAAGAGATTGCCCGCGTCCTCGCCGTCGTGCCCGGTCTCGCTCAGCACGTCGACCACGGGGGAGAGCGGCGGCACATACCAGACCATCGGCATGGTCCGGTACTCCGGATGCAGCGGCAGCGCGATCTGGTAGTCGACGATGAGCTTGTAGACCGGCGAATCCTGCGCCGCCTGAATCCATTCCGGCGAGATCCCGGCGCGCTCCGCCTCGGCGATCACGCGCGGGTCGTGCGGGTTCAGGAACACCCCGAGCTGCGACGGGTAGAGGTCGGCGACCTCCGTCACCGACGCCGCCTCGGCCACCTTGTCCGCGTCGTAGAGCATGACGCCGATGTAGCGCAGCCGCCCGACGCAGGTCTCCGAGCAGACCGTCGGGATGCCGACCTCCACCCGCGGGTAGCAGAACGTGCACTTCTCGGCCTTGCCGGTCTTGTGGTTGAAGTAGATCTTCTTGTACGGGCAGCCGGTGACGCACTGCCGCCAGCCGCGGCACTTGTCCTGGTCGACCAGCACGATGCCGTCCTCGGCGCGCTTGTAGATGGCGCCGGAGGGGCAGGCGGCCGCGCAGGACGGGTTCAGGCAGTGCTCGCAGATGCGCGGCAGGTAGAACATGAAGGTCTGCTCGAACTCCAGCTTGACCTGCTCGGAGAGCTTGCCGAGCAGCGGGTCGCGGCCCACCTGCTCCGGCCCGGAGCCGAGGTCGTCGTCCCAGTTCGCCCCCCAGGTGACCTGGGTGTCCTCGCCGGTGATCAGCGATTTCGGCCTGGCCACCGGAACGGTGTCGGTCGGCGGGGAGGAGAGCAGGTTGTCGTAGTCGTAGCTCCACGGCTCGTAGTAGTCCGCGACGGTTGGTAGCTCCGGGTTGGCGAAGATGTTCAGCAACCGCTTGAACCGCGACCCGGATTTCAGCGTGAGCTTGCCGCGCTTGGTGAGCGTCCAGCCGCCCTTCCACCGCTCCTGGTCCTGGTACTGCCGCGGGTACCCCTGGCCGGGGCGGGTCTCCACATTGTTGAACCAGACGTACTCGGTGCCGCCCCGGTTGGTCCACGCCTGCTTGCAGGTGACGCTGCAGGTGTGGCAGCCGATGCACTTGTCCAGGTTCATCACCATGGCGAGCTGGGCCATGACACGCATATCAGTACTCGACTTTCTGCGAGCGGCGGCGGATGGTGGTGACCTCGTCGCGCTGATTCCCGGTCGGGCCGTGGTAGTTCAGCGCGAACGACTGCTGCGCGTACCCGCCGATCAGGTGCGAGGGTTTGATCATGATCCGGGTGAGCGCGTTGTGGATGCCGCCGCGCTTGCCCTTGCCCTTGAAGTCGGCGGCGCCGGTGCCCTCGATGCGCGGCACGTCCACCGCGCGGTCCTGCGCGTGGTACATGAAGACGGTGCCCTCCGGCATCCGGTGGCTCACGATCGCGCGGGCGACCACGACGCCGTTGCGGTTCACCGCCTCGATCCAGTCGTTGTCCGCCACCCCGATCTTGGCGGCGTCGCGCTCCGACATCCAGATCGACTGCCCGCCCCGGCTCAGCGTCAGCATGTGCAGGTTGTCCTGGTAGGCGGAGTGGATGGACCACTTGGAGTGCGGGGTCAGGTAGCGCACGGTGACGCCGCGCTCGGTGACGCTGCCGATGCCGGGCTCGGCGAAGAGCGCGGACATGTCCAGCGGCGGCCGGAACACCGGGAGCTGCTCGCCCAGCTCGATCATCCAGTCGTGGTCGAGGTAGAAGTGCTGCCTGCCGGTGAGCGTGTGCCAGGGCTTGAGCCGCTCGACATTGATGGTGAACGGGGAGTAGCGGCGGCCGCCGGTCTCGCTGCCCGACCACTCCGGCGAGGTGATCACCGGGACCGGGCGGGCCTGGGTGTCGGCGAAGGTGATCCGCTTGCCCTCGTGCTCGCGGGCCAGGTCGGCGAGTTCGGTGCCGGTGCGCCGCTCCAGTGCCTCGAACCCCTCCACCGCCAGCCGACCGTTGGTGGTGCCGGAGAGCGCGAGGATCGCCTCGGCGGCGTGCGTGTCCTTGGCCAGCGAGGGCCTGCCCTGCGCGACCCCGGAGACGACGGTGCCGTTGGTGCCGGCCAGGTAGCGCACCTCCGGTTCGGGGTAGGTGGTGACGCCCTTGGTGGTGACGCCGAGCGTCTCGACCAGCGGCCCGAGCGCCGCCATCTTCTCCGCCAGCCGCGGGTAGTCGCGCTCGACCTCGACCAGCTTGGGCATGGTGCGGCCGGGGATCGGCTCGCACTCGCCGGCCCGCCAGTCCAGCACCTTCCCGCCCGCCTGGGCCAGCGCGTCCGGGGAGTCGTGCTGCAGCGGAACCGCGACGATGTCCCTGCGCACCCCGAGATGCTTCTCCGCGAGCCAGGAGAAGCCGCGGGCGATCCGGTGGAACGCGTCGAAATCGGTCTTCGCCTCCCACGGCGGCGAGATGGCCGGGGAGAAGGCGTGCACGAAGGGGTGCATGTCGGTGGAGGAGAGGTCGTGCTTCTCGTACCAGGTGGCGGCGGGCAGCACGATATCGCTGAAGAGCGTGGTGCTCGTCATCCGGAAGTCGAGCGAGAGCAGCAGGTCGAGCTTGCCGGTGGCGGCCTCGTCGCGCCAGACCAGCTCCTGCGGCCGCACGCCGGGGGTGTCGTCGGTCTGCAGGTTGGAGTCGGAGCCGAGCAGGTGCCGGTGGAAGTACTCGTTGCCCTTGCCGGAGGAGCCGAGCAGGTTGGCCCGCCAGACCGTGAGGCAGCGCGGGAAGTTCTCCGGGGCGTCCGGGTCCTCGCAGGCGAAGCGAAGAGCGTTCGATTTCAGCTCGTCCACGATGTATTCGGCGGCGGGCTTGCCTGCTTCGGCGGCTTGGTCGGCGAGGTCGAGCGGATTGCGGTCGAAGGTGGGGTAGCTGGGCATCCAGCCGAGGCGGGTCGCCAATGCGATGTTGTCGGCGGCGGTGCGCCCGGCGAAGCGGCCGGTGGCGAGCGGAGAGGCGAAGGTCTCGGCGGTGAAGGGGTCGTAGCGCCACTGGTCGTTGCTCAGGTACCAGAAGACGGTGCCCTGCATCTGCCGCGGCGGGCGCTGCCAGTCCAGCCCGAAGGCCAGCGTCGACCAGCCGGTCACCGGGCGGCACTTCTCCTGCCCGACGTAGTGCGCCCAGCCGCCGCCGTTCACGCCCTGGCAGCCGGTGAGCAGGGTCAGGGTGAAGAACGAGCGGTAGATCTGGTCGGAGTGGAACCAGTGGTTGGTGCCCGCGCCCATGAGGATCATCGAGCGGCCGCCGGATTTCTCGGCATTGTCGGCGAACTCGCGCGCGATCCGCTGCGCCTGCACCGCCGGGACGCCGGTGATCCGCTCCTGCCAGGCCGGGGTGTAGGGCTGTTCGGCATCGTCGTAGCCGGTGGGCCAGGTACCGGGCAGCCCGTCGCGGCCGACCCCGTACTGCGCGAGCAGCAGGTCGAAGACGGTGGTGACCCGTTTCCCGGCGACCTCGCGGGTCGGCACCCCGCGCAGCAGCACCTCGGGCGAGTCGGCGTCGAAGCGGGGAAGCCGCACGGTCGCGGGCTCGCCGCCGAGCAGGGTGAGCAGCGGGCGCGTATCGCCCAGATCGAGGTTCCAGCGGCCGGCGTCGGCGGCGTTGAAGCGGTGGCCGAGCGCGCCGTTCGGCACCACCGGTTCGCCGCCCTCGTCCAGCAGGACCGGCTTGTGCGCGGCCCCTTCACCGGATTCGCCCAGGTCGGCGGCGGTGAGGAACTTGCCGGGCAGCTCGCCGTCCAGGCAGACCAGGTACGGCAGGTCGGTGTAGCGGGTGACGTAGTCGTGGAACCGCTCGGTGCGCCGCTCGGTGAAGAACTCGCGCAGGATCACGTGGCCCATCGCCATCGCCAGCGCCGCGTCGGTGCCCGGCCGCGCGGGCACCCACTCGTCGGCGAACTTGGTGTTGTCGGCGTAGTCCGGCGAGACCACGATGACCTTCTGGCCGCGGTAGCGGGCCTCGGTCATGTAGTGCGCGTCCGGGGTCCTGGTCACCGGGACGTTCGAGCCCCACATGATCAGGTAGCTCGCGTCGAACCAGTCCGCCGACTCCGGCACGTCGGTCTGGTCGCCGAAGACCTGCGGCGATGCCACCGGCAGGTCCGCGTACCAGTCGTAGAAGGAGAGCATGGAGCCGCCGAGCAGCGAGATGAACCTGGCGCCCGCGGCATGGCTGACCATGGACATGGCCGGGATCGGGGAGAACCCGGCGACCCGGTCCGGCCCGTACTCCTTGACCGTGTGCACGTGCGCCGCGGCGGCGATTTCGGCCGCCTCCCACCACTCGGCCCGGACGAAGCCGCCCTTGCCGCGCGCCGCCTTGTACCGCTTCGCCTTCGCCGGGTCCTCGACGATGTCGGCCCAGGCAAGCACGGGATCCTTGAGCCGCTCCTTCGCCTCCCGGTACAGCTCGAGCAGCACCCCGCGCACGTAGGGGTAGCGCACCCGGGCGGGGGAGTAGGTGTACCAGGAGAAGGAGGCGCCGCGCGGGCAGCCGCGCGGCTCGTACTCCGGCTTGTCCGCGCCGACCGACGGGTAGTCGGTCTGCTGCGACTCCCAGGTGATCACGCCGTCCTTGACGTAGATCTTCCAGGAGCAGGAGCCGGTGCAGTTCACGCCGTGCGTCGAGCGCACCACCTTGTCGTGCGACCAGCGGTCCCGGTAGAACTCGTCGGCCGAGCGCCCGCCCACCCGGTGCACGCTGCGCAGATCGTCCGAGGTCTCGTCGCGCCGGAAGTAGCGCCCGAGCCGGAGCAGCGCGTCACCCGGATCCTGCGTTTCTCGCGTATCGGCCACCACCCGAGGGTAAGGAGGCATCGTCGCAGGTCAAAACGGTTGTCTCACAACCCGCTTCGGTCCGGGGTGAGCTGTGAGGCGGCAGCAACACCCCGGTCACGGAGGCCGCGGATCACCTGGCCGAACGGGCCTGGCCGGCGCCGCTGTGATGGTTCGGAAACAGCCGGTTCTCGGGCGCTTTACATTTGTTTACACAGCCGGCGACGGGACCTTAGGTAAAGAATCGATAAAGTTTCGTGGCTCCGCGCGCTGTTTCCGCCCGGATCGCTGAGCATGGGGCAACACAGGATCGGCCCACACACCGCGGCCGACGCGTCGATGAGCTCCGCCGGTTCGCGGTGTACGACAGCGCAGGGAGTGGTGTGCCGTGCCGGATGGTGTGCTGGAAGCTCGCGACCGCCTCGACGTGGTGCCCCCGACCTTCGGGGGCACGCTGCGCCGGATTCGCGACGATCGCGGCGTCTCCCGCGAGAAACTCGCCTTCGCCGCCGGGGTGAGCGCCAGCTACATCGCGCACCTGGAGAGCGGCGAGCGCGAGCACCCCACCCGCTCGGTGGTCGACGCGCTGCTCCGCTACCTGGACCGGGTGGTCCGGCTGCCCGCCGACGACCGCAGGCACCTGTTCGAGCTGGCCGGGCTCGCCGTCACCGAGGTGCCGACCGTCGATGAGCTGCGCGCGGGCATCGGCCCGGCCATGCGGCGCGGGCTGAGCCTGCACGACCCCAACCCGGCGGGCTTCTTCGACGCGCGCTGGAACCTGCTCGCGGTGAACCGGGTGGCCGCGGCGATGTTCCCCGGCCTCGCCGAGGGCGGGAACATGCTGCACTGGATGTTCGGCGACCCGGCCGCGCGCCGCGCCCTGCCGGACTGGGAGCGGGTCACCGCGCTCAGCGTCGCGAACCTGCGCGGCCGGATCGGCAGGCCGGGCGAGGCCGCGTGGGCGGGCGGGCTGCTCGCCGAGCTGAGCCGCTACCCGGAGTTCCGCAGGCTCTGGAGCACCGGCGCCATCTCCTACGGGGGCGACCTCCCGAAGCTGCGCTTCCACGATGCCGCCGCGGGCGCCACCTGCCTGCTGGAGTTCCAGGTCTACGAGGTCGACTCCGGCGTGCACCCGGGCTGGATCCGCTTCTTCCTCGGCTTCCGGAGCAGCTGAGCGCGGGCTCGTCCGCGCAGGGTCGATCGGCAGGGCCGAAAGTCCCCACTTCGCCGGGGCGACCGGCGCTGGTCATTTCCCCGGTAATTCGTCGTTTAATATCGGCTCAGCGTGCTCGACGGGGTGGGCCGCCGATATGGCACGCGCTGTGGGAAATGTCTCGCACCGTCGCGCGCCTTCGGTTTGCCACCGGAAAGCCGGGCCGCGTGTGGTCAACTACGGTGCTGCGTCGGATGGCGAATCGGGAGCGGGGTTGCTGTGGCACGCAAGACACCCGGGTCGGGTGCGGAGGGGCAGCTGCGGCTGCCGACGCTCGGGGGGTTGCTCCGGGAGTTGCGGGACAGCCGCCGGATCTCCAGGGAGAAGCTCGCCTTCGCGGCAGGCGTGAGCGCCAGCTACATCACCCACCTGGAGAACGGCGACCGGGACCGCCCCACCCGCCCGGTGCTCGCGGCGCTGATCGCGTACCTGGACCGGATCGAGGTGCTCGGCGACGACGAGCGCAGGCACCTGCTCGAGCTGGCCGGGCTCGACCACGCCGAGCTGCCCGAGCCGGAGACCCTGCGGGCCGCCATCACCAGGGACATGCACCGCACGCTCGCCATGCAGGAGCCCAACCTCGCGGCCTACCTCGACATTCGCTGGAATGTCCTGGCCTGCAACGATGCCTACCGCGGCGCGTTCCCCGGGCTGGAGGCGGCAGGCAATGTGCTGCGCTGGTTCTTCGCCGATCCGGTGGCCGCGCGGGTGGTGCTGGAGTGGGAGGACGAGGCCATGCTCGCGGTGCAGTCGCTGCGCGCCGCGATCGGCCGCTACGCCGAATCGGAATGGGCGGTCGGTTTTCTCGCCGAACTGGCCGAGTTCCCGGAGTTCCGCAGGCTGTGGGAGCGCGGCGGCGCCTCGTACGGGCGCGAGCGGCTCGCCATGTACCTGCGCGACCCGCGCACCGGGGTGCCGCAGCACATCGCGGTGCAGACCTTCCGGCTGGACGCGGGGCCGTACCCGGGCTTCGTGCAGTACTACCTCGGGATGCGGGTGCGCTGAGATCGACCGGCAAACGGGCGAATTCGATTAACTAGAAGTTAGCTGAAACGGTCCGCCGGTGGTGTGTCCGACCCGTGCGGCGGGATCGCGTGGTTCGCAATGCCTGCTTCGGAGCGGATGCCGAGATTTTGCCCGACCACGATCGATTCCGCCTGCGGTTCAGCGGAATCCGGTGTGTCACTGCCGGGTGTATGTACAACAAGGGGTTTGCCGGAACAACGGCGATTCGTGGACATCTGCCTGTCCGCCTCGGTAGACCTGACTCCGAGACAATTCAGCTCGAATGGGCGAGACGTATTCCGGAGCAGGGATCCAGTGGTTCGTACCGAACCGGACCGGAATCGTGGACCGCGGGGAAGTGAGCCGGAATGGTGCAGGGTTTCGAGTCCGTACCGCATATTTCGCTGGCCGCCGCCGGAGACGGCAGCTCCGGCACCTTCGCGGTGTGCGGCGAGGAGGGGAACGCGCTGTGGTACGGGCCGTTCGCGGCCGACGATCCGGACCACCCGCGCGGTGACCGGCTCGCCGCGGCGACCGCCGCGGCGTCCCGCGCGGTCTGGCTGGCCGGCCGGGCCCGCACCGACGCCGGGCTGGACGAGGCCACCCTGCACCTCTGCGTCATCGACTCCGACATCGACGCGACCGCACTGGCCTGCGCGGCCTCGCTGGCCGGGCTGGCGCTGGATCTGATCGTCACCGACGACAATCCCGCACTCGACTGGTGCCACGCCTACGGGCGGCTGAACTGGCGCGCCGGAATCCTCGACGACCTCATCGGCGACTGCGAACCCGCGGCGCTCGACGATGCCGCCGACCCCGGCTCCACCGCCAGGCTCGTGCACCGACAACTCCATACGGCCCCTGAGGAAAGGCTTGCCACCATGTACCACGCCACCGCCGACCGTCCGGACTCCTTCGACCCCATCGACGAGAGCGTCGAGCTGCGCGCCGCGCTGGAGGCGCTGCTGCTGCACGACGCGGTCGGGCTCGACGCCAAGATGCGGCATGCGATCGCCGCGGTGGTCCACCTCGCGGTGGACACCCCGCACGGCCCCCCGGAGGACGCCATCG
Organism: Nocardia asteroides; assembly: GCF_021183625.1. Lineage (NCBI taxonomy): Bacteria > Bacillati > Actinomycetota > Actinomycetes > Mycobacteriales > Nocardiaceae > Nocardia > Nocardia asteroides. The sequence goes on along the minus strand of NZ_CP089214.1, from coordinate 2,558,194 downwards.
AGTTCCTCGGCAGGCTCGACGCGGCCTGGCTGATCGCCGCCTGGCAGGAGCAGGACACCGAGCTCTCGCTGATCGCCACGCTCGCCGCGGGCGAGGTGCCCGCGCTCTCCTGGTGCGAGCTCATGTTCACCACGGCGCTGGCGCCGTGGTCGACCAGCCCGGTCGCGCTGCACGCGCGCCGCATCTTCGCCACCGACCGCTCCGGCAGGCAGATGCAGCTGCGCGCGCACGGCGCGTAGCCGGGGGCGCCGGACTCCGCGATCCCGCGGTGCCCGCCGGGATCGAATCAGCGGGAAAGTGGCAGGAACTCGACGAGCGCGCCGTCGGCGGCGCCCGCCGGGACCACCACCAGCCCGTCGCGGCCGACCAGCCCGCCGAGGTGGGCGGTGCGGATGGCGGGGTCGCCGAGGAATCCGCCCCCCGGGGCGTACCTGGCCGGGACGACGCGCGGCACCGCGGCCGCGATCTCGGCGGCGTTGTGCAGGGGGCCGCGCAGGGTGCGGTTCGGGGTGGCGCCGGTGCGGCCGGAGACGAGGGCGGGGGCCAGCGCGAGCAGGGTCGCCACCGCGGCGTAGGGGTTGCCGGGGAGGCCGAGAATCGTTGTGCCGCCCGGTGTCTCGGCCACGAGGGTGGAGCCGCCGGGGCGGAGGCGGAGGCGGGGAACGAGGATGCGCGCGCCCGCCCTCGCCACCGCGCCGCGCAGCTGGTCGGCCGCGCCGCCGCCGGTCGCGCCCACGACGACCAGCAGGTCGCGGTCGTGCGCGGCGTCGAGGACGGCGTCGAAGCCGTGCGCGGTGTCGCGCAGGTGCACGCGGTCGACGGTGGTGATGCCGCAGGTCGCGAGGAGGTCGGGGAGGACGGGGCCGATGGAGTCCCTGGTCTGGCCCGCGTGCAGGGGGCCGTCGGCGCGGATCTCGTCGCCGGTCATCACGATTCGAGCGCGGACCGGGCCGCGCACGGTGGCGGTGGTGACCTCGACCGAGGCGGCGGCGGAGATCAGCGCCGTGGTGATCGGGGTGTTCGCCGGGGCGATCTCGTCGCCGGGCGCGCGGTCCTCGCCCCGGTGGCGGATGTCGTCGCGGAGCGGGGAGTCGGGGAGCAGCGCGAGTGTATCCGTGCGGGCCTGCTGTGGATCGGCGGCCGTGCCGGGGAGCAGGCCGGCGAATTCGTCGCGGACGACGCGGGTGGTCCCGTCGGGGACGTGCGCGCCGGTGGCGATCCGTACCGCCTCGCCCGGCTCCAGCCCGGCGGGGCGTTCGCCGCCCGCGTACCCGATATCGCGGCGGATCCGCCACGGGCCGGGCCCGGCGACGGCGTACCCGTCCATCGCGGAGACGTCGAAGCGGGGGAGCGGGCCCGCGGCGCGCAGCGGCTCGGCCAGCGCGGCGCCGCGGGCGGCGGCGAGCGCGGTGCCGCGCGCGGGCAGCGGGGTCAGGCCGGTGCGCAGGGCGGCGCGGGCGTCGTCGAGGGTGTCGCCGAGCACGGTGCGGGCGCGCAGCACCTGCTCGGCGGTGTCGCAGTCGTCGGTGCCCGGCAGCTCGAGCACCGTGCTCGCGGCCGGGACCAGCGCCTTCATCGGGTGGTTCACCGGCGAGCCGAGCCCGGCGAGCGCGGCATCGAGCGCACTGCGCCGCCACACCCCGATCAGGTACTGCGGGCGGCCGTCCCGATCCGCCGCGAAGGCCGCGTCCGCCGCGCCGAGGTGCTCGATGAGCCGCCGCACGGTGTCGGCGGTGAGGAAGGGCAGGTCCGCGGCGAGCACGACCACCAGCGGCGCAGGCTCCGCCCCGAGCGCGGCCAGCCCGGCGGCGAGCGCCGCGACCGGGCCGGAGCCGGGCGGCTGCTCCCTGGTCTGGTGCACGGCCGGGCCGAGCCCCGCGCGCTCCGGGCCGACCACCGCGATCCGCGCACATCCGGCGACCGCGGCCAGCGCGGCGTCGAGCAGCGACCGGCCGCCGACCACGATGCCCGGCTTGTCGACGCCGCCCATCCGGCTCGCCCGGCCGCCGGCCAGCACGACCGCGTCGGCCCGCTCCGGCGGTTGTGCGGCGCGGTTCCCCATGCGGGCGATGCTAGTTCGTCGGCTTCCCGCGCTCGGCCTCGACCAGACAGAACGGATTGCACTCCGGGTCGAGGAAGCGGGTGCCGCCATCCGGCCGCGCGACGGCGCCCGCGGCGGTGAGCCGCTCGGCCGCGGCGGTACCCGCGCGCGTCCCGAGCTCCAGGTGCAGCCGGTCGTCGCCCGGCCCCGGATGCGGGATGAACTCCAGCCAGGCGCCCAGCTCGGTGGGCGAGCGCAGCCCGGCCACCGCGCCGTCCCGCGCGACCGGCCACCCCGATGCCAGCGACCAGAACGCCGCCAGCCGGGCGGGCGTCGCCGCGCCGACCACCACCGCGGCCAGCGCGCCGGTGCCCGTGTACTCCGGCCGCGGCTCCAGCACGCAGAACTCGTTGCCCTCCGGGTCGGCGAGCACCACCCACGGCACCGCGCCCTGGCCGATGTCCAGGTGGGCGCCGCCCAGCTCCAGTGCCAGGCGCACGCGGTCGTCCTGCTGGCGCGGGCTGTACGAGGCGAGGTCGAGGTGCAGGCGGTTGGGGGCCGCGTGCGCGGGCGCGTCCGGCGGAGCCGCGCGGAAGGTGAGCGCCGGGCCGGGCAGGCCGGGGTCCGGCGGGGCGATGTCGACCCGGTCGCCGCGGTCGAGGGTCACGGTCCAGCCGAGCAGCCGGGCCCAGAACTCCGCGAGCGCCCGCGGGCGCTGCGCGCGGACCGCGACGTACACCAGGCGGGTGGACATGTCCCCACGGTAGTGCGCGGATTCCGTCCCCGAGGCCGAACGCCGCGGTCGCGTGCGGCGCGGCGGAGCGGTGCGCGACGGCCGCCGCCCGCCCGAACGCTCAGTCCAGCTCGGCGAACCGGTGCCGCGCCGCCCGCAGCCGGACTCGCCCGTCGACGATCGGCACCCCCTCGGCGGCGAGCAGCCGCAACTGCCGCTCGGCGAGGTGCGCGGCCGGGCGCCCGCTCGCGCCGAGCACCCGGTGCCAGGGCAGGTCGCCGGAGTCGGTGCGCATGATCCAGCCGACCGTGCGCGGGCTGGAGAGCCCCGCCGCCGCGGCCAGGTCGCCGTAGGTGGTCACCCGCCCGGCCGGGACCGCGGCCACCAGCGCCCGCACTCGCTCGATCTGCTCGTCACCGGTCGTCACAGCATCGACCGGATCAGCGCCGCCGTCTCGGCGGGCAGCTCCTGCGCCACCATGTGATCGCAGTCCCACTGCAGCAGCCGGAAATTCGACCCGAGCCGCTCGGAGATCGCCGCCTGGAACTCCGTCGTGAGGAACGGCGGCTGCACCCGCATGGCCTGCACCAGCACGGTCGGCAGCTCCGCGGGCGGCAGCACGTACCCGCGCGCCAGCTGCCCCCAGTAGGAGTTCACCGCCGGAAGGCTCATCCGCCACCCCACCTGCCCGTTCGCGGTCGGCACCAGGTGCTCCGCCAGCTCCGCCTCCAGCAGCCGCGGCGCGACCGAGCCCCACCCGGTCTCCCGCTTGTCCCGGCGCGCCTGCGCCACGCTGTCGTAGTCCGGGTGCGCCAGCGAGGCGAGCGCGATGTCGAGCATCCGCTCCGGCTCCAGCCCGATCGCCGAGTCCAGCAGCACCAGGCTGCGCACCAGGTCCGGCCGCCGGTGCGCGAGGTGCAGCGCGCAGGCCCCGCCGAACGAGTGCCCGACCAGCAGCACCGGCCCGGTGCCCTCCGCCTCCAGCAGCGCGACGAGATCGGCGACCACCGTCTCGAAGTTCCACGGCGGCACCCCGGTCGAGCGGCCGTGCCCGCGCAGGTCGGGCGCGAGCACGCGGAGCTCGGGCAGGTGCTCGTCGGCGAGCGCCTCCCAGCGTCTGCCGTGCCCGGTCACGCCGTGCAGCGCGAGGACGACCCGGCCGGTCTCCGGACCGAAGCGATGGACGTGCAGATCGGGCATCCGATCATTTTGACGCGTGTCGAACGGCGGTGTCGCGGCGGCCGCCGAAGTGGAGCTGTCGGGGGCGTCTGTTGGAATAGCCGGCGTGGTGCGATCGGATAGCGCGGTGCGGCTCGTTCGCCGGCGGATAACCGCGCCCCGGATCCCCGTCCGGGGCGCCGAGGTGCGCGCGCTCTTCGCCGCCGAGGAGGCGGGGTCGGTCCGGCCGGGGTGGCGGCCGTGGCAGGTGCTCGGCGGGCCGGGCACCGGCAAGACCACGCTGCTGGTCGAGTACGCGGCGGAGCGGATCGCGGCGGGCGTCGACCCGGGATCGGTGCTGGTCGTCACCTACTCGAAGGAGGCGGCGAACACCCTGCGGGACGCCGTCACGGCCCGGCTGCGCCCGGACGGCGCCGACGAGGGCGGCGTGCCCGGCGCCAGCCGCGAGCCGCTGGCCCGCACCCTGCACTCCTACGCCTTCGGCATCCTGCGCAGCCACGCCACCAGGCACGGCAATCCACCGCCCCGATTGCTCACCGGTGCCGAGCAGGACGCCGTCGTCCGCGAGTTGCTGCAGGGCGACCTGCTCGACATGGCCGCCGGCGCCCGGCTCTGGCCGCAGCGGCTGCAGCCCGCGCTCGGGCTGGCAGGCTTCGCCGACCAGCTGCGCGACCTCATGCTGCGCGCCACCGAGCGCGGGCTCGGCCCGGAAGACCTGGTCCGGCTCGGCCGCGAGCACGACCGCGAGGAGTGGGTGGCGGCCGGGCGGTTCGCCCGCCGGTTCGAGGAGTCGCTGCTGCTGCGCTGGTCGGTCGGGGTGGAGGCGCCGGAGGCGAGCGCGCCCGCGCTGGACGCCGCCGAGCTCGTCGGCGCCGCGCTCGACGCGCTCGCCGCCGACCCCGAGCTGCTCGCCGAGGAGCGTGAGCGCATCCGCTACCTGCTCGTCGACGACGCGCAGCACCTCGACCCGCAGGCCGCGCTGCTGGTGCGCGTGATCGGCACCGGATCGGCCACCACCGTCCTCGCCGGCGACCCCGACCAGGCCGTCTTCACCTTCCGCGGCGCCGACCCCGCCTTCATCGCCGACCCGGGTGCCCCCGCCGACCGGCGGATTCTGCTGCGCCGCAACCACCGCACCGAGGGCCCGATCGAGCTCGCGGTCGCCCGCATCGCCGGGCGGTTGCCCGGGAATCCGCCGCACCGGGTGGTGGAATCGGCGCTCGACATCGACGGCGAGCCGACCGAGGACGACCTCCCTCCCGCGGAGGTGCGGGTCCGGGTGCTGTCGACGCCGGCGAAGGAGGCGGCGCTGGTCGCCGACCACCTGCGCCGCGCGCACCTGAGCGACGGCGTCCCGTGGTCGCGGATGGCGGTGATCCTGCGCTCGGTGCCCGCCTCGCTCGCCCCGCTGCGCCGCGCCCTGCTCGCGGCGGGCGTCCCCGTGCACCAGCCCGCCCCCGACGTCCCGCTGGCGCGCAGGCGCGGCGCCGCCTGGCTGCTGCTCGCGGTCCGCGCCCTGCTCGCCGGCGACGAGACCCGGCGCGGCCCCGACGGCTCCACCGCCCAGCTCTTCGAGCCGGAGGACGCGCTCGACCTGCTCGCGGGCCCGCTCGGCGGCGCCGACCAGATCGCGCTGCGCAGACTCCGCCGGGGCATCCGCCGCGCCGCGCTCGACCGCGAACCGGAGCCGGACGACCGCTCGTCCGCGGAGGCGCTGCGCGACATCATCGTCGGCACCGGCGACAGCGCCCTGCTGGCCCGGCTCACCGAGGTCGAGTCGGCCCCGCTGCGCCGCACCCTCGCCGCGCTGAAGCGCGGAAGGGCAGCCCGCAGCCGCGGCGGCGCCGTCGAGGACGTGCTCTGGGCGCTGTGGACCGGCTCCAGGCTGGAGCGCCGCTGGGTCGCGCAGTCCGAGCGCGGCGGCGCCGTCGGCATGCAGGCCGACCGCGACCTGGACGCCGCGGTCGGGCTCTTCGACGCGGCCGCCGCCTACGTCGACCGGCTGCCGCGGGCCAGCCTCGAGGGGTTCGTCGAGTACGTGCGGCAGCAGGAGATCCCGCAGGAGTTCTCCGCCCCGGCCGCCCCCGGCGAGGCCGTCGAGCTGCTCAGCGCGCACGCCGCCGCAGGCCGCGAGTGGGACGTGGTCGCGGTGGCCGCGGTGCAGGAGGGGCTCTGGCCCAACCCGCGCCCGCGCGGCACCCTGCTGCACACCGAGGACCTGGTCGACCTGTACGGCGGGGTCTCCGGCGCGGGCGAGCGGGTCAGCCGGGCGGCGCCGATCCTGGCCGAGGAGCGCAGGCTGCTGCTGGTCGCGTGCAGCCGGGCGCGGCGCTCGCTGCTGGTCACGGCGGTCGAATCGGTCACCGGCGACCGGGATCTGGTGCCGTCGCGCTTCCTCACCGAGCTGCTCGGGCACAGCGACGACGGCGAGCCGGGGGTGCTCCCGGTGGCCGATCCGGGCCGCGCGCTGGTGCTGCACGCGCTCGTCGCCGAGCTGCGCGGCGTCGTCTGCGATCCGGAGGCGGACGGGGAGCGGCGCGACCGGGCCGCGCACCAGCTGGCCCGGCTGGCCGCCGCCGGGGTGCGCGGCACGCACCCGGACGAGTGGTACGGCACCGGCGCGCCGAGCACCGCCGAGCCGCTCTGGGCCGACGACGGCACCCCGGTGAACCTCTCGCCATCCACCGTCGAGCTGCTGCGCACCTGCCCGCTGCGCTGGGCGCTCGAGCGCAACGGCGGCAGCGACGGCGAGAACCCGTACGCGCTCAAGGGCAACCTGGTGCACACCCTGGTACAGGCGCTGGCCGGGAAGGTGCCGGAGGAGCGGGTGCGGGCGGCGCTCTACGAGGCGTGGGCCAATGTCGAGCCGGGCAACGGCTGGCATTCGCGCCAGGAGCTGCGCCGCACCGAGGGCATGCTGGAGAACTTCCTCGCCTGGTTCCGCGCCACCCGCGCCGAGCTCACCCAGGCCGGGGTGGAGATCGCCGTGGACTGCCTGCTGCCCGCCCGTGGCGAGGGCGAGCCGCCGGTGCGCATCCGCGGCCGGGTGGATCGGCTGGAGCGCGATGCCGACGGCCGGTTCGTCATCGTCGACGTCAAGACCGGCAAGAGCCCGGTCACCCGGCAGGCCGCCGCCGACCACGCCCAGCTCGCCACCTACCAGGTAGCCGTAGCCGCGGGCGCCATCGACGCCGCCCTCGCCGCCGCGGCGGCCGCCGACAGCCCCGATGCCGGTCCCCCCGCCAACTCCGGCGAGGCCGCGCCCGGGGGCGAGGCAGCGGCTGGCGACGGCGCGGCCACGGGTGCCGTTTCCGGCCCCGAGCCCAGTGCGGGCACCGCGACCGAACCACAAGCCCCCGGCGGGGCCCGGCTGGTCTACGTGGCCGTCCCGAACACCAAGCAGGGGGCGGCCGAACGCGCCCAGCCCCCGCTGACCGACGAGGCACTGGACGGCTGGCGCGATACCGTGCACGATGCGGCGGGCGCGACCAAGGGCCCCGGCTTCCGCGCCGTCCGCAACGACGGATGCAGGCACTGCCCGGTCACCGGGTGCTGCCCGACGCGCGACACGGGGAGGCAGGTGACCGACGAGTGAGCGCCGCAGGCGCGTACCCCGGCCCGGCCGTGACCCCGCACGCACTGGCCGACGCACTCGGCCTCCCCCCGCCGACCGACGAGCAGGCGGCGGTGATCGCGGCCCCGCCCGGCCCCGCCCTCGTGGTCGCGGGGGCAGGCGCGGGCAAGACCGAGACCATGGCCGCCCGGGTGGTCTGGATGGTCGCCAACCACCTCGTCGCCCCCGACCAGGTGCTCGGCCTGACCTTCACCCGCAAGGCCGCGCAGCAGCTCACCGCCAGGATCCGCACCCGGCTGGCCCGGCTGGCAGGCGCACCCCTGCTCCGCGACCTCGACCCCGGCGGCGAGCTGCGCACCCTGCTGGCCGGCGCGGAGCCGGAGATCAGCACCTACCACTCGTACGCGGGCAGGCTGCTCACCGAGCACGGCCTGCTGCTCCCGGTCGAGCCGTCCGCCACCCTGCTCACCGAGACCCAGCTCTGGCAGCTCGCGCACCAGGTGGTGCGGAGCTGGGAGGGCGAGCTGGACACCGACCGCACCCCGGTCTCGGTGACCGAGGCGGTGCTCGCGCTGAGCGGCCAGCTCGCCGAGCACCTGGTGGAGCCGGAGCAGCTGGCCGAGGCGCACACCGAGCTGGAGAAGCTGGTGTTCACGCTGCCGGCGGGGCCGCGGCAGCGCGGCGGGCCGAGCAAGAGCCTGCAGGACATCGTCGGCGCGCAGCGCGAACGGGTCGCGCTGCTTCCGCTGGTGCGCAGGCTCGCCGAGGCGCTGCGCAAGCGCGGCGCGCTGGACTTCGGCTCGCAGATGTCGCTCGCCGCCCGGCTCGCCGCCGAGCACCCCGAGGTGGGCGCCGCCGAGCGCGACCGCTTCCGGCTGGTGCTGCTCGACGAGTACCAGGACACGGGCCACGCCCAGCGCATCCTGCTCGCGGCGCTCTTCGGCGGCGACGGCCCGCAGCGGGAAGCGGACCGGCTCCCGCTCGCGGTGACCGCGGTCGGCGACCCCATGCAGTCCATCTACGGCTGGCGCGGCGCCTCCGCGGCCAACCTGCCGCGCTTCACCACCGACTTCCCCGCCGCGCCCGGCGTGCCCGCTCCGACGCTCTCGCTGCTCACCAGCTGGCGCAACCCGCCGGAGCCGCTGGTGCTGGCCAACCTGATCTCGGAGCCGCTGCGGCGCGCGGCGATCGACGCGGGCGGCGTCACCGTTGCGCAGCTGCGCGCCGCCCCGCACGCCGGGCCGGGCACGGTGGCGCTCGCGCTCACCGACACCGTCACCGCCGAGCGGGACTGGGTCGCGGAGCGGGTGGCCGCGGAGTGGCGGGCCAAGCGCGCGGCAGGCGAGCCGCCGCCGACCTCGGCGGTGCTGGTACGCCGCAACGCCGACGCCGCCCCGCTGGCCGAGGCGCTGCGCGAGCGGGACCTGCCGGTGGAGATCGTCGGGCTCGGCGGGCTGCTCGCCGCCCCCGAGGTCGCCGATGTGGTCGCCACCCTGCGGCTGATCGCGGAGCCGGGCGCGGGCAGCGCCGCGCTGCGGGTGCTCACCGGCGCCCGCTGGCAGCTCGGCATCGCCGATGTCGCCGCGCTGGCCAGGCGCGCCCGCGAACTCTCCATTGCCCGCCGCCAGGGCGAGGCCGGGGGCGACATCACCGACGCCGCCGGGCTCGCCGCGGCGCTGCGCGACGTGGCGCCGGAGCCGGCCGAGCAGGCCGGGCTGGCCGACGCCGTCGCCGACCCAGGCCCGGCGACCAACTACTCGGAGCAGGGGTACGCCAGGATCGCCGCGCTCGCACGGGAACTGGCGGCGCTGCGCGAGCGGGCCGGGCAGCCGCTCACCGAACTGGTCGCCGACGTCGAGCGGACCATCGGCGTCGCGGTGGAGACCCAGGCCAGGCGGGCCATGCTCGGCGCGGGCGCGGGCCGCGAGCACCTGGACGCCTTCGCCGACGTGGTCTCCGGCTACGCCGCCGACTCCGATGCCACGCTGGCCGGGCTGCTCGCCTTCCTCACCGCGGCCGAGTCGGTGGAGAACGGGCTGGAGCCCGGCGAGATCGAGGTCGCCAAGGACCGGGTGCAGATCCTCACCGTGCACGCCGCCAAGGGGCTGGAGTGGGAGGTGGTCGCGGTGCCGCACGTCGCGGCGGGCGTCTTCCCCTCCGGCACCGGCTCCTCGACCTGGCTCGGCGCCCCCGCCGAGCTGCCGACCGCGCTGCGCGGCGACCGGGCCTCCGCGGAGTCGGTGGACGGCGTCCCGGTGCTCGACCTGCTCGACCTCGGCGACCGCGCCGACCTGGATCGGGCCATCGCCGAGCACAGGGAGGCGCTCGGCGCCCGCCGGCTCGAGGAGGAGCGGCGGCTCTTCTACGTGGCGCTCACCCGCACCGAGCGGGTGCTGCTGGTCTCCGGCTTCTGGTGGGCGGAGACCGGCTCGAAACCGAAGGGCCCGTCGGACTTCCTGCTCGAGCTGCGGGCGGCGGGCGAGGCGGCAGACGGCCTGCTGGAGCAGGCGCAGTGGGCCGACCCGCCGCCGGACGGCGCGGAGAACCCGCTCACCGACGAGCCGATCGGCGCCGATTGGCCGCGCGACCCGCTCGGGCACCGGCGCGCCGCGGTGACCGGCGGGGCCGAGCGGGTGCGGAACGCACTCGCCCGCCTGCGCGCCGAAGATTCCGATCATGCCGTCCCCCCTGGGTCGTCGAGCCCGGACGACCCCAGTGTGGCAGCGGGGTCCGACACCGAACCCGACCCGGACGGCTGGGCCGATGACGTGGACGCGCTGCTCGCCGAGATCGCCGCCGAGCGGGCGACGGGGGAGCGGGAGGTCGAGCTGCCCGGCCGGATTCCGGCCACCGCCCTTGTCGACCTGCGCGCCGACCCGGCCGCGCTGGCGGCCCGGCTGCGCAGACCGCTGCCGTACCCGCCGAACCCGATGGCGCGCCGCGGCACCGCCTTCCACGCCTGGGTGCAGCGCTGGTTCGCCGCCGACCAGCTCCCCGGCCTGGACGATCTGCCCGGCGCGGCGGACGCGGGCGCTGAGGGTGGCGATGCCGAACTCGCCCGCATGCAGGAGCGCTTCCTCGGCTCGGCCTGGGCCAACCGCTCCCCGATCGACGTCGAGATCCCCTTCGAGACCACCATCGCGGGCACCGTCGTCCGCGGCCGGATGGACGCCGTCTTCGCCGACGCGGACGGCTGGACCGTCGTCGACTGGAAGACCGGCGCCGAGCCGGACAACGCCGACGAGCCCGCGCTGGCGATGCAGCTCGCGGTCTACCGCGTCGCCTGGGCCCGGCTCATGGCCGGGCGCACCGGCGCCACCGAGGCCGAGCTGCTCGACAAGGTCACCGCCGCCTTCTACTACGTCCGCACCGGCCGCACCGTCGCCCCCACCGGCCTGGCGGGCCCGGAAGAGCTCGCCGAACTCGTCCGCGCCGCCGCGCCCGCCCGCGAGGCGGAAACGGTCGGCAACGCGGGCGACCGGATCGACGAGGACCCGGAGGGCTGAGGCCACGGCGCAAGAGGTGCCTGCCGTGCGGGAGCCGAGCGGTGATCGGACCGCGGCCCGGCGGCGCCCCTCGCCGGTGCGGCGATCCGCCGCGAAGCGCGCGCCTCCCGGCCGGGAGGAGAACTCAGCCCCGTGCCTTGCGGCTCACCGAGAGCGCGGTCGTGATCATCGGAATCTGCAGCGGCAGCCGCAGGATCGAGCCCAGCTTGAACAGCGGCGACGCCTTGGGATTCGTCACCACGTCCACCGCCATCTGCACATTCGCCGGGAACACCGCGAGGAAGAGCAGCGCGGCGAGCTTGCCGCCGAGCCCCCTGCTCCGCGGTACCAGCAGGGTGCCTGCCACGGCGAGCTCGGCGACCCCGGAGGCGTAGGTGTAGGTGCGCGCCTGCCCCGGCAGCGCGGGCGGCACGATCGAGTCGAAGAACTTGGGGGTGACGAAGTGCATCACGCCCGCGCCGGCCAGCCCGCCTGCGAGCAGCAGCGCGGGACGGCGGGCGGGGTCGGTGGTGGTTGCCATGGTTCACCCTGACATTCGCCCCCCGTTCGCGTCGAGCCCCGCCGCCGTCCCCGGCATCGGTTAGGCTGCCGTCCTGTGCCGGAGGAAGATGCTGGGCTCCGCGAGGATCGGCCCGGCGAACGAAGCGGGCGGGTCTTCGCCGATCTGCGATTGCGGCCGCGTGCCGTCGGGCTGACCGGGCGCCCGGATTTCGCGCTCGTCGGCGTGCTGCGCATCCCGGAGATCCAGAGCAGCCCGTGGATCTCGCTCACCCGCCGGGTGCTGTTCGCGGTCTTCCTGCTCTTCTTCGCCGCCTTCGTGGTCTGGCTCGGCCGGGACGGCTACCGCGACAACTCCGGCGACGAGCTCTCCTTCCTCGACGCGTTCTACTACGCCACCGTCTCGCTCTCGACCACCGGCTACGGCGACATCGCCCCGATCTCGCCGGAGGCCAGGCTGGTCAACATCATCGTCATCACCCCGCTGCGGGTCCTCTTCCTCATCGTGCTGGTCGGCACCACCCTCGGCGTGCTGACCGAGCGGTCCCGGCAGGCGTTCAAGATCCAGCGTTGGAGGCACCGCGTGCGCAACCACACCGTCGTCGTCGGCTACGGCACCAAGGGCCGCACGGCGATCGACGCCATGCTCGGCGACAACGTCCAGCCCGGCGACATCGTCGTGGTCGACACCGACCTGACCGCGCTGGAGGCCGCCGCCAACGCCGGGCTGGTCACCGTGCACGGCTCGGCCACCCAGTCCGACGTGCTGCGCCTGGCCGGGCTGCAGAACGCCAGCTCAGTGGTGGTCGCCACCAACCGTGACGACACCGCGGTGCTGGTCACGCTGACCGCCCGCGAGCTGAACAAGAAGGCCAAGATCGTCGTCGCCATCCGCGAGGCGGAGAACATCCACCTGCTGCGGCAGTCCGGCGCCGACTCGGTGGTCGTCTCCTCGGAGACCGCGGGCAGGCTGCTCGGCATCGCGACCACCACCCCGTCGGTGGTGGAGATGATGGAGGACCTGCTCACCCCGGAGCACGGCTTCGCGGTGGCCGAGCGCGAGGTGGAGCTCTCCGAGGTGGGCGGCTCGCCGCGGCACCTCAGCGACATCGTGCTCGGTGTCGTGCGCGGTGGCGACCTGATCCGGGTGGGCGAGCCCGAGGTGGACGCGATCGAGACCGGCGACAAGCTGCTCTACATCAAACGCGTCGCGAAATAGCCGCACGCTAGGCTCGACGCGTGTCTTTCACGCTCAAGGATGTTCCGCTGCTGTCGCGTTCCACGATCGATCGGGCCGAGCACATCAGGGCCGATGAGCAGGCGCTGAAGGAGGGCTGGGCCCGGGCGCTGCTGCTGCACGTCGATCGGCGCGGCCGGTTCCGCCGCACCGCGGGCGCGCTGGTGCTCGAGCCCGCCGTCGACTACTCGGCCGAGCCGAGCCCGAACGCGGTCTTCCTCGGCACCGACCCCGACGGCAGGCACCTCTGGGCGATCCGGGAGCCCGAGCTCACCGGCGACCTCACCGACCTGCGCGCCCTCGCCGGCGACCTGGACGACTACACCGCGGGCATCCTCACCGCGGCCATGGCCCTGCTGAACTGGCACGACAAGGCCGGCTTCAGCGGCGCCGACGGCGCGACGACGGCGACGAGCAGGGGCGGCTGGTCCCGGACCACCGAGGCCGGGCACGAGGAGTTCCCGCGCATCGACCCCGCGGTGATCTGCCTGATCCACGACGGCGGCGACCGGGTGCTGCTCGCCCGCCAGCACAGCTGGCCGCCCACCCTGTTCTCGCTGCTCGCCGGCTTCGTCGAGGCGGGCGAGTCGCTGGAGCGCTGCGTCGAGCGGGAGATGCTGGAGGAGGTGGGCGTGCACGTGCGCGACATCACCTACCTGGGCAGCCAGCCGTGGCCGTTCCCGCGCTCGCTCATGCTCGGCTTCGCCGCCGTCGGCGACCCCGAGGAGGAGCTGGTCTTCTCCGACGGCGAGATCGCCGAGGCGCACTGGTTCACCCGCGCGGAGGTCAGGGAAGCCCTGGAGCAGGGCGACTGGTCCGCGCGGGAGAGCGGCTCCCGGCTGCTGCTGCCCAGCAGCATCTCGATCGCCCGCACCATCGTGGAGTCGTGGGCGGGCGTCTAGTTCACGAGGAGATGCCCGCCAGGATGCGCTTGACGTCGACCAGCGTCGGGTTGGTGGCGGTGGAGCCGTCGGCGAACTTCACCGTCGGCACCACGTGGTTGCCGTTGTTGACGGAGCCGACGAACTCGGCGGAGGCGGGATCCTGCTCGATGTCGACCTCGGCGTAGGTGATGCCGTTCTCGTCCAGCTGCTTCTTCAGCCTGCGGCAGTAGCCGCACCAGGTGGTCGAGTACATGGTCAGCTGCGGGGTTGCGTCACTCACGACCGGAACAACGCCGCCGCGGCCGAACCTGTTCCCGCCGGGACCTGTCGGCGCGCACTGCCATGATGGGAGCCGTGCCCCCCTTCGACCTCGCCGCGCTCGACCCCGAGCAGGCCGCCGCCGTGCGCGCGCCGCGCGGGCCGCTGTGCGTGCTCGCGGGCGCGGGCACCGGCAAGACCCGCACCATCACGTACCGGATCGCACACCTGGTCTCGGCCGGGCACGTCAAGGCCGACCAGGTGCTCGCTGTCACCTTCACCGCGCGGGCGGCGGGGGAGCTGCGCGGGCGGCTGCGCGGCCTCGGGCTCGGCGGCGACGCGGGCCGGGTGCAGGCCCGCACCTTCCACGCCGCCGCGCTGCGGCAGCTGCGCTACTTCTGGCCGCAGATCGTCGGCGACGTGCCGTGGCGGCTCATCGACAACAAGTTCCCGCTGGTCGCGAAGGCCGCGCACGCCGAGGGGCTGCCCTCGGACGTGGAGAGCGTGCGCGACCTGCTGAGCGAGATCGAGTGGGCGAAGGCCTCGCTGATCGCGCCGGAGGACTACCCGGCCGCGGTCGCCGAGCGCCGCCGCGACACCCCCCGCGAGGCGCTGCGGGTGGCCAGGGTCTACGACGCCTACGAGACCGCCAAGTCCTCCGCCGACGGCATGCTGCTCGATTTCGACGACCTGCTGCTGCACACCGCGGCCGCGCTGGAGGACTACCCGTCGGTGGCCCACGAGTTCCGCGAGCGCTACCGCAGCTTCGTGGTGGACGAGTACCAGGACGTCACCCCGCTGCAGCAGCGGGTGCTCGACGCCTGGCTCGGCGAGCGCGACGACCTCACCGTCGTCGGCGACGCCAACCAGACCATCTACTCCTTCACCGGCGCCAGCCCGCGCTACCTGCTCGACTTCTCCCGGCGCTTCCCGGAGGCCACCGTGGTCCGGCTGGAGCGCGACTACCGCTCGACCCCGCAGGTGGTGTCGCTGGCGAACCGGGTGATCGGCGCCGCCCGCGGCCGGATCGCGGGCACCAGGCTGCAGCTCATCGGCCAGCGCGCGGACGGCCCGGAGCCGGTCTTCGCCGAGTACGACGACGCCCCGGCCGAGGCCGCCGCGGTGGCGAAGGAGATCGAGCGGCTGATCGCGGCGGGTACCCCGGCGGCCGAGATCGCGGTGCTCTTCCGGATCAACGCCCAGTCCGCGGCGTACGAGGAGGCGCTCGGCGCGCTCGGCATCGCCTACCAGGTGCGCGGCGGCGAGGCGTTCTTCGCCAGGGCCGAGATCAAGCAGGGCGTCTCGGCGCTGCGCCGGGCCTTCGGGCGCGACGACCTGCCTGCGGAATCCCGCAGCGGAGCCGGACTGGCCACCCTGACCAGGGCCGAGCTGGCCGGTATCGGGCTCACCGCCGAGGAGCCGGCGGGGGCGACCATGCGGGAGCGCTGGTCCGGGCTCTCCGCGCTGGCCGGGCTGGTCGACGAGCTGGTCACGCACGATCCCGAGCTGGACGCGGCCGGGTTGCTCCGCGAGCTGGCCGCCCGCTCCGAGGCCAGGCACCCGCCCACCGTGCAGGGCGTCACGCTGGCCTCGCTGCACGCCGCCAAGGGGCTGGAGTGGGACGCCGTCTTCCTCGTCGGGCTGACCGACGGCACGCTGCCGATCGGGCACGTGCTCGGCGACGACGGCGCGGTCTCCGACCAGCACCAGCTGGAGGAGGAGCGCAGGCTGCTCTACGTCGGCGTCACCCGCGCCCGCGAGCACCTGCGGCTGTCGTGGGCGCTGGCCCGCAACACCGGCGGCAGGCGCAATCGCCGCCGCTCCCGCTTTCTCAACGGCCTGGTCCCCGACGAATCGCCCGCCTCGCGGATCGCCGCGGCGGCGGCGCCGGCGCGCTCCACCGAGCGCCCGCTCTGCCGGGTCTGCGCCAAGCCGCTGATCGGCACCTACGCCACCATGCTCGGCCGCTGCAGGCGCTGCCCGGCCGAGCTCGACCAGGCGCTCCTCGGCGCGCTGCGGGACTGGCGCGGGGAGAAGGCCGAGGCCATGCGGGTGCGCGAGTTCACCGTCTTCACCGATCTCACGCTCACCGCCATCGCCGAGCAGCTGCCCGCCGACGACGCCGCGCTGGCGAGCATCGCCGGCGTCGGCGCCGGCAAGCTCGAGCAGTACGGCGCCGACGTGCTCGCGATCGTGCGCTCGCGGCGCCGCCATACCACTCCCGCCGAGCCGGCGAACGCCCCTGAAACTGCAGGTAGAAAATAGGTTGTGGCGTTATGGGGCGCACCTTTAAGGTGAGAAGCGCGCAACGGGAGGTCTCTCCCGCGCGCACCTGGCCGGGCTCGTACCCGGTGAACACCGAACACGACATCCGACGAGTACAGGAGGGAGGCAGACCAGTGGACAACATCACGATCTTCGGCAGCACCGGGACCGGCACCGCACCGCGCGGTGGCGAAGCCGTGCGCGTCGACGGCGCGATGGGCAAAGCCATGTCGGCCTCCCGGGGGATCCTCGCCGTGCAGGGGATCGGTCTGTCCGGTATCGGCGGCGGCAATGCGCAGGTCTGCGATTCGCACGGCACGCGACTGCCCGTCTACGCCATCTCGCAGGACAAGCCCAGTGCAGGCTGGCAGCCCGCATTCGCCGAGGAGCTCGGCAATGCGGCAGCACGCCTCCGCAATGCACACCCAGCGTCCGTGATCAGGATTCGACAGAGATGTCGACCTAGGTAGGGAATTCTCCCCGACCTCCTGGCCACGGATCGCACAGCGCGAAATCGTGGCCAGTATTCTCCGGCTCTTTCAGCCGCAGTGGCACCGGTTTCGCACCGAACACCCGAACCGCTGCAACGAGCTGAAGGAGAACGACGTGTTCACCGCCCAGGAATGGCCACAGGCCGCTACTGACGTGACATGCCTGACCGTGGCCCAGTCCCCGCGCGCCTGCGCGGTGGCCGCCCTGCCCTGCCGAGCGGGCGACCCCGACCTGTGGTTCGCCGAGAGCCCGGTCCAGCTGGAAGAGGCCAAGGCACTGTGCGCCAGCTGCCCGATCCGCAAGCGCTGCCTGAGCGCCGCCATCGACCGCCGCGAGCCGTGGGGGGTCTGGGGTGGCGAGATCTTCGATCAGGGGGTCGTGATCGCCCGCAAGCGGCCGCGTGGCCGGCCGCGTAAGGTCGCGATCCCGGCATGAGGCCCGGCTTCCCGACTGTCCGCCGACGAACCGCTCACCGTTTTCCGGTGGGCGGTTCGTTGGTTGACGGGGTCAGCGCAGCGACGATTCCTCGGTGAAGCCCGGCAGCCACTCCCGGGCCAGCTGCATGAAGGGCAGCTCGGCGTCGAGCTGGGCCAGGATCCCGATCGAGCCGCCGAGAACCCGGAAGATCATCACGTACTCCGCCGGGAGTTGCAGCGCCCGTGCGGTTTTCATCTCCGAGCTGGAGATGTCGGTCGCCTTGCCCGCCACCCGCTGCATCCACCGCCGGGTGAAGTGGAACGAGTCGGTCTTGATCGGGTCGGTGAACGGGCGCAGGTAGTCGGCGATCTCCCGGTCGGTCACCGTGCGGCCGGGAATCACCCAGCCGTTGTCGTGCATGAGCGCGGTCAGCTCCTCGTACCGCTCCGACACCGAGAGCGCCAGCATCCGGCCGAGCTCCGGCGGGAAGCCGTTCGGCAGCGGGGCGCAGGCGCCGAAGTCGATCACCGCGAGCCTGCCGTCCGGCAGCATCATGAAGTTGCCCGGGTGCGGATCGGCGTGCAGCAGCCCGGCCCGCCTCGGCGAGGAGAAGTGGAAGGCGCCGAGCAGCGCCGCCACCCGGTTGCGCAGCTCCACCGTGCCGTCCGGATCCTCGGCGCCCGTGCGGATGATGCCGGAGAGCGGGGTGCCGGTGACCCACTCGGTCACGATCACCTTCGGCGAACCCGCGACAACTTTCGGGATCACGTAGTCCGGGTGGTCCGCGAACGCCTTCGCGAAGGCGCGCTGGTGCCCGGCCTCGTTCCGGTAGTCCAGCTCCTCCTCGGTGCGCTCGGTGATCTCGGCGAGCAGGGGTTTGACGTCCGCGCCGGGGATGACCGAGGCGAACAGCCCCGACATCCGGGAGAGCGTCTTGAGGTCGGCGCGCAGCGCCTCGTCGGCGCCGGGATACTGCACCTTCACCGCGACCTGGCGGCCGTCCGACCAGACCGCGCGGTGCACCTGCCCGATGCTCGCCGACGCCGTCGGCTCGTCGTCGAACTCGCTGAACCGCTCCCGCCAGCGGGTGCCGAGCTGCTGGTCGAGCACCCGGTGCACGGTGGCGGTCGGCATCGGCGGTGCCGCGGCCTGCAGCTTGGTCAGCGCCTCGCGGTAGTGCTCGCCGAACTCCTCGGGGACCGCCGCCTCCATGACGCTCAGCGCCTGGCCGAACTTCATGGCGCCGCCCTTGAGCTCGCCGAGGACCGAGAACAGCTGCTCGGCCGCCTTCTGGTTCAGGTCGGCGCTGATCTCGGTGCGATCCCCGCCCGCCAGCCGCCTGCCGAACCCCATGGCGGCGCGGCCGGCGATCCCGAGTGGAATCTTGGCTAACTTCGCGTTGCGGGATGAGCTGCGGCGCGCAATGTCGGACACAGTTCCCATCATGGCCGAAACCTCCCCTGCAGTGCCATGAAAATCAGTGGTCTGTGCGCCACACCCCCGATCCGGCCTCGAGCTCATGCGGCCGGACCTGCCGCGACGAGCCGGCAGCCGCAGTCCGGGTGCGCCGGCCACCGCCTGCTGTGTACCGCGTGCGAATCGGGATCCGGCTCCAGCGTCGCGTCGAGCGTCTCCGGCTCGCGGCGCGCGGAACATGCGAAGATCGCCTCCAGCTCGGTCAGCGCGAGCGCGCTGGTCCGCACGACCATGGCGGGCGAGGCCGCGCCGACCCGGTCCAGTAGCTGCGCGGCCAGGTGCGGCCACTCGGCGTCGCCGCTGCTGCGGGTCAGGTCGGCGCAGCGCAGGCAGCTGGTCGCGCCGGGCAGCACCAGCGGCCCGACGACCCCGCGGCCGTCCCGGATCCGGACCGGCAGGTGCGCGATCCTGGCCAGCACCAGCTCGGCGCCGAGCCGCGGGTCGACGACCAGGGTGTCGGTGAGGATCACCAGGTCCTCGCGCCAGCCCCGCACCTCACCGCGGCGGTAGCCGCCGGGCGAGCGGGCCGGCTCGACGCCTTCGGCGCGCAACCAGTCCAGCACCCGGTCGGTGAGCGGGCCGCGGCCGTGCACCCGCACGCTGCGGACCAGGGCGGGGCCGTCGGCGGGGAGGAGTAGCAGCCCGGCGTGCTGCACCGCGTCGAGCAGGGCGTCCGCCTGCTCCGGCCGGAGCCCGAGCTCGCCTGCCCGCCAGAGCACCTGCGGCCGGGTCTGCAGTCCGTCCAGCGTGCGCAGGAAGCGCTCGACGACGGCGGGGTCGAGGCCGGGCGGGCGCAGCACGACGGCGCGTTCGGGATCCCAGCCGAGCTGGATCGACCCGGAGGGGCGTACCAGGATGGCGACCCCCGGCTGTAGCAGGGGTCCTCGCGGTCGTGGCGTCATGGGTCGCAGTATTGCCACTCCGCGGTCCGGCCGGGTGCCGGCGAGCGCGAGTTATCCACAGGATCTCCCCTGTTCACAGGGGCATTCGCTCAGGACTTGCCGGACTCGTCGTCGCGGTCCGGCTCACCCTGGGATTCCGCCTGCTCCCTGCGCTCGCGCTCCTCGGTAGCGGCGAGCTGCGCGAGCGGGTCGTCGAAGCTGGAGGCGGTGCCGCCGAGCACGCCGTCGATGAAGCCGGCCGGATCGTCCAGATCGTCCGAGCCGGGCAGCAGATCCGGGTGCGCCCAGACCCCGTCGCGGGCGTCGACCCCGGCGTCGTCGGTGAGCCGCTGCCAGAGCACCGCGGCCTCGCGCAGCTTGCGCGGCCGCAGCTCCAGCCCGACCAGGGTGGCGAAGGTCTGCTCGGCCGGGCCGCCGGTGGCGCGCCTGCGCCGCAGCGTCTCGGCCAGCGCGCCCGCGCCGGGCAGCCGGTCGCCGAGCGCCTCGGCGACCACAACCTGGACCCAGCCCTCGATCAGGGCGAGCAGCGTCTCCAGCCGCTCCAGCGCCTGCTTCTGCTCCGGCGTCGTCTGCGGCTCGAAGGCGCCCGCGGCGAGGATCTCCTCCAGCTTGGACGGGTCGGCCAGCGCCATCGGGTCGAGGTTCTGCGCGGCCTGCTCCAGCGCGGAGAAATCCATCCTGATGCCGCGCGCATAGCTCTCCACCGCGCCGAGCACCTGCTGGCGCAGCCAGGGGACGTGCGCGAAGAGCCGCTGGTGCGCGGCCTCGCGGGCGGCGAGGAAGACCAGGATCTCGCTCTCCGGCTGCTCGAGCCCGGCACTGAACTCGGCGACGGCGGCCGGCAGCAGCGCGGCGGTGCCGTCCGAGCCGAGCGGCAGCCCGATGTCGGTGGCGGTCAGCACCTCCTTGGCCAGCTGGCCGAGCGCCTGCCCGAGCTGCGAGCCGAAGGCCATGCCGCCCATCTGCGTCATCATGCCGAGCAGCGGCCCGGCGAACTGCTTGGCCTCCTCCGGTAGCTGGCTGCTCCACATGCCGCCGAGCTGCTCGGCGACCGGATCGCAGAGCCGCTGCCAGGTCGGCAGGGTCTGCTCGATCCACTCGGTCGCGGTCCAGGCCACGGTGCGGGTCGCGCCCGCGGGCAGCGTTGTCGCGCCGTCGAGCCAGAGCTCGGCCAGGTGCGCGGCGTCCGCGACGGCCTTCTTCTGCTGCTCGGAGACCGGGTTGCCGGCGGTGCCGAGCTGCTGGCGGGCCAGCCGCTTGGCGACGTCGTAGTTCACCGGGCCGGAGCCGCTGCCCGGCTGCGTGCCCGCGCCGCTGAACATCTGGCCGAGCTGGGTGAACATCTGCCCGAGCTGCGCCGGATCGAAGCCGGGGACCGCGCCGGGCGCGCCTGCCCCGGCCGGGCCCGCGCCGCCGAAGAGGAAGCCGAACGGGTTGCCCGCGCCGCCGCCGAAGGGGTTGCCCGCGGCGCCGAACGGGGCGCCGCCCGCCGGATCGCCGCTCTTGCCGGCACCGGGCTCGTCGCCGCGCTTTTCCTCGTCGTCGTCGCGGTTCGAGAAGCCGAACGGGGTGTCACTCATGCCCCAACGGTACGCGGAACCTCCCCCACCTCTGTGTTCGCGCAGCGCGAAATCGCGGCGGGCCGGTGCCGAGCGGCGTGCCCGCCGCTCATTACTGTGGGCCGGGTGAATCGCCGCATCCTCACTCTGCTGGCCGCGCTCGTCCCCGTCCTCGTGCTCGGGCTCGCCGGCAGTGTCTGCACGGTGCCGTTCGTCGCGCTCGGGCCCGGCCCCACCTTCAACACCCTCGGCGAGGTGGACGGCAAGCAGGTGGTGGATGTGCAGGGCGCCGAGGTGGATCCGACCTCGGGCAACCTGAACATGACCACGGTGTCGGTGCGCGACCGGCTCAATATCTTCGAGGCGTTCGGCTTCTGGGTCAGCGGCGAGCACGGCCTGGTCCCGCGCGCCGAGGTCTACCCGCCCGGCGTGCCGCGCGAGGAGATCGACCGCTCCAACCAGCAGGAATTCGAGAACTCCGAGGCCTCGGCCGAGGTGGCGGCGCTGCACTTCCTGAACCTGCCGACCGTGGTGCTGATCGGCGAGGTCGGCGAGGACGGCCCGGCCAACGGGGTGCTGCGGCCCGGTGACGAGATCGTCAGCATCGACGGCACGCCGATCACCGCGCCCAAGGGCGTGGTGGACGCGGTCTCCGCACGCAAGCCGGGCGACGTGCTGAGCCTGGTCGTGCGGCGGGAGGCCGCCGAGCAGACGCTTTCGGTCACGCTCGGCTCGCGCCCGGACGACGCCGCCAAGGGGTACCTCGGGATCACCCCGACCGAGGGCGCGCGCCCGCCGCTGCAGGTGACCTTCAACCTCGCTGACATCGGCGGCCCGTCCGCCGGGCTGATGTTCAGCCTCGCGCTGATCGACAAGCTCTCGCCCGGCGAGCTGGACAACGGCCGCTTCGTCGCGGGCACCGGCACCATCGACCAGGCGGGCGCGGTCGGCCCCATCGGCGGCATCCAGTACAAGATGATGGCCGCCGCGGACGAGGGCGCCGAGACCTTCCTTGTCCCCGCCGCCAACTGCGCGGAGGCCAGGCAGCGCACCCCCGAGGGGCTGCGGCTGGTCAAGGTGGAGACGCTGAACGGCGCCGTCCAGTCGCTCGCCGACATCGCCGCGGGCCGCGAGACCCCGAACTGCGGCTGAGCCCCTGGCCGGGCCGCGGCGGGTGCCGCGCGTCCGGCCCGCGAGCCGACCGGGCCGCGAGGTCCCGCCGCGCCGCTGACCGGCGTCAGTCGAGCGTGTGCCTGAGCGCCTCGATCACGTTCGGCGCGAGGCCGGGGTAGGTGCGCAGGTCGAGGTCGCCGAAGTCGTCGCTCTCCGCGTCCTCGTCCGGGCGCACCTGGAGCAGGCAGAGCGACGTCCCGCCGCGCAGCACCGCGGCGAACAGCCTGGCCTCCCGCCGCCCCGGGTGCTCGGCGGCGGCGGTGCGCGCCGCCTCGTCCGCGGCCTCCGGGTCGGCGAGCAGCGGCGCCAGCGCCTCGTCCAGCGCGGTCTCGGCATCGGGCGGAAGGATCACGATCTCCTGCACCAGCAGGCAGCCGCTCACGCTCGGCGGCCAGGTGGTGGTCGCCAGGAACTCGTCGAGCGCCCACGACCCGCCGGTGATGTCCTCCGGGAACGGCTCCTGCGCGATCGGGGTGTACTCGGCGCCCTGATCCAGCTGATCGACGAGCCCGGGTTCGGCGACGACCAGGTCGCCGGTCGGTACCAGCGCGAAGATCTGCGGCGGTCGGTCCCAGCCCTCGGCGTCCACGAATTCGGCGACCTCCCGGACGGAGCGGGCGAGGGCGAGTTCGGCGTGCAGGTCAGCGGTCACGTCGCACATCCTGTCAAATTCGCCCCTGGCACCGGCATGGTGTCCGATTTCCGTAGAGTGGGCTCGGGCGGTCCGGCAACGGCCCGCGCACAACATTCACCCGGACCCTGGAGCGTGGCATCGTGGGCATGCGGCCCCCCACCGGCTTACCATCACTGTCCCGACGCAGCCGCGTGCTGCTGGTGGCGGCCGTCGTGCTCGCGGCTCTGCTGCTGCTCGGCCCCCGGCTGGTCGACACCTATACCAACTGGCTGTGGTTCGGGGAGGTGGGGTACCGGGGGGTCTTCCTGACCGTGCTGCGCAGCCGGCTGCTGCTGTTCGCCGCGGTGGCCATCGTCGTCGGGCTCGTGGTCTGGCTGGCGCTGCTGCTCGCCTACCGCTCGCGGCCGGTCTTCGTCCCGGTCGCCGGGCCGAACGATCCGATCGCGCGGTACCGCACCACGGTGATGAGCAGGCTGCGGCTCTTCGGCATCGGCATCCCGGTGCTGCTCGGGCTGCTCTCCGGGCTGGTGGCGCAGTCGAACTGGGTGACGCTGCAGCTCTTCCTGAACGGCGGCGCGTTCGGCACCGAGGACCCGCAGTTCCACATCGACGTCGGCTTCTACGTCTTCGACCTGCCGTTCTACCGGATGGTGCTGAACTGGCTCTTCGTCGCCGTGGTGATCGCGTTCTTCGCGAACCTGGTGACGCACTACATCTTCGGCGGGCTGCGGCTGAGCGGCCGCGAGGGCACGCTCACCACCGCCGCCAGGGTGCAGCTCGCGCTGCTGGCCGGGATCTTCGTGCTGCTCAAGGCGGTGGCGTACTGGTTCGACCGGTACGAGCTGCTCTCCAGCGCCAGGAAGGAGCCCACCTTCTTCGGCGGCTCGTTCACCGACATCAACGCGGTGCTCCCGGCCAAGCTCATCCTGCTCGCCATCGCGGTGATCTGCGCGATCGCCTTCTTCGCCGGCATCGTGCTGCGCGACCTGCGGGTGCCCGCCATGGCCGCGGCGCTGCTCGTGCTCTCCTCGATCCTGGTCGGCTCGGTGTACCCGCTGCTGGTCGAGCAGTTCTCGGTGCGCCCGAACGCGGCGGACAAGGAGAGCGAGTACATCGAGCGGAACATCGCCGCCACCCGCACGGCGTACGGCATCACCGACGACAAGATCGACTACCAGGACTACAAGGGCGACGGCACCAAGAACCCGGTGGACGTGCCCGCCGATGTCGAGACCATCCAGAAGATCCGGCTGCTCGACCCGAACATCCTCTCCCGCACCTTCACCCAGCAGAAGCAGCTGAAGAACTTCTACGGCTTCCGCGACCCGCTCGACATCGACCGCTACACCATCGACGGCGAGGTGCAGGACTACATCGTCGGCGCGCGCGAGCTCACCCCGAGCAGCCTGACCGGCAACCAGACGGACTGGATCAACCGGCACACCGTCTACACGCACGGCGACGGCTTCGTCGCGGCCCCGGCGAACCGGGTGAACCGCCCGCCCGCCCAGGACGCGGCCGCCGCGGGCAGCACCGACACCGGCTACCCCGAGTACACCGTGACCAGCGACCTGGCCACGCCGAAGGAGAACCAGCTGATCGAGGTCGACCAGCCGCGCATCTACTTCGGCGAGCTCATCTCGCAGACCGACGCCGACTACGCCATCGTCGGCCAGGTGGACGGGCAGGGCCCGCGCGAGTACGACAGCGACATCGCGCAGTTCACCTACGAGGGCGCGGGCGGCGTCCCGATCGGGAACTGGTTCGACCGGCTCGCCTTCGCCGCCAAGTACGCCGAGCGCAACATCCTGCTCTCCAGCGCGATCGGCCCGGACTCCAAGATCATCTTCAACCGCAACCCGCGCGAGCGGGTCGAGAAGGTGGCGCCCTGGCTGACCGCCGACGGCGACGTCTACCCGACGGTGGTCGACGGCCGGATCAAGTGGATCGTCGACGCCTACACCACGCTGGACGCCTACCCCTACTCGCAGCGCACCTCGCTCGAGGGCGCGGTCGAGGACAGCATCGACCAGAAGACCGGCCGGATGCTGCCGCGCGAGGAGGTCAGCTACATCCGCAACTCGGTGAAGGCGACCGTCGACGCCTACGACGGCACCGTCACGCTCTACGAGGTGGACGCGAACGACCCCGTGCTGCAGGCGTGGCGCGGCGTCTTCCCCGGCGTGGTCAAGCCGGAGAGCGAGATCAGCCCCGAGCTGCGCGCGCACTTCCGCTACCCGGCCGACCTGTTCAAGGTGCAGCGCGAGATGCTCGCCAAGTACCACGTGAACGATCCGCGCGAGTTCTTCACCAACAACGCCTTCTGGTCGGTGCCCGCCGACCCGACGGTGGAGGGAAGCACCGGCGCGCTCCCGCCCTACTACATGCTGATGGGCGACCCGGAGACGGGGAAGCCGGTGTTCAACCTGACCAGCGCGATGGTCGGCTACAACCGGCAGTTCCTCTCGGCCTACATCTCGGTGCACTCGGACCCGCAGGATTACGGCAAGTTCACCATCCTGCGGTTGCCGACCGACTCGCAGACCCAGGGCCCGCAGCAGACGCAGAACTCGATGACGACGTTCCCGCCGGTGTCGAGCGACCGCACGCTGCTGGCGTCGAACAACATCAAGTACGGCAATCTGCTCACCCTGCCGATCGCTCAGGGCGGCATCCTCTACGTCGAGCCGCTCTACACCGAGCCGCGCAACGCGCCGCCGTCGGCGACCTTCCCGCAGCTGGCCAAGGTGCTGGTCAGCTACAAGGAGCCGGGGTCGAACAGCCCCAAGGTCGGCTACGCCCCCACGCTGGAGGAGGCGCTGAACCAGATCCTGCCCGGTGCGGGCGGGGTGGCCACCAAGCCGGGCACGGTGCCGCCGGGCACCGGTAGTGGTTCCACGCCGCCGGCGCAGGGCAGCACGCCACCGCCCGCGAGCAACGGCACCGCGCCGCCGCCCGCGTCGACGGCGGCCCGCGATGCCGCCGCCGCCGACCTGAACCGCAGGATCGAGGCGGCGCGCACGGCCATGCGCACCGGCAACTTCGAGCAGTTCGGCCAGGCGCTGGACGACCTGGAGGCCGCGGTCAAGGCGTACCAGGACGCCAACCGGTAGCCCGGTAGTACGACAGCGGGGCCCCGTCACCAGGTGACGGGGCCCCGCTGTCGTACGCCGAAATTACCGTCCGATGGAGTCGATCAGGCCGGCGTTCTGCTCGAGCAGGGCCTGGAAGGGGCCCTCCAGGCCGTACTGCTTTGCCAGGTCGCCACCGGCGGTCTTGGCCTGGTCGACCAGCGCCGCGGGGCTGCCGGGGGCGGGCGCGGGGGCGGCGGGCTCCGGCGCGGGGGCCTGCTCCGGCTCGGCGGCGGGCTCGACATCGTTCGAGCTGCCCTGGGTCAGGTACCGGCCGCAGCTCGGCCAGGCGCCGACGCCCTGGGTGGCGAGCACGTTCTCGGCGACCCGGATTTGCTCGGACTTGCTGGCGGTGTGCGCGGAGCCCGCGCCACCGTGCGCGTTCCAGGTGCTCTGCGAGAACTGCAGGCCACCGTAGTAGCCGTTGCCGGTGTTGATGCTCCAGTTGCCGCCGCTCTCGCACTGGGCGACGCCGTCCCAGTTGTGCGTGGCGGCCGAGGCGGTTCCGGCCGAGAGACCGAACGGGACGGCAACGAGGGCGCCGGTGACGGCGGCGAAGCCGAGGGCGCGGGTGCTGAACTTCCGGTTTCGAGACATGTGGGATTCCCTCCCCGCGCCCACCGCCGCGCCCATCGCACGTATCCCTGCCCCCGGGTTGTCGGGGTGACACGGCCGCGGGGCAGGGTTGCCGGCGTTCGACGATCCGTGTTCTGGCCCGGCGCATATGCCCCGAGCCGGATCCGACGGTAACGGTAAATCTCGGGAAGATCACGCCTCGGTAACGATGGATGCGGAGAGGTTTCATCCGCAAGCATCCGGCGAATGCGCAGATGAATTCGGCGATTCCCGTATTCGAATACCGGCCGTGATTGCACCGTTATGTGCCAGAGATCACCTCGAAATAGTGACGTGGCTCACGTTTGTGGGCGGCCTCGAGTGGGCGACGCGCGTCCAGGGCGCATCCGCGCAGGTAGCGGGGCGATTTGCGTTCGCGGCGCACCCGTGTGTAATGTTGTATTCACCGACGCGGGGTGGAGCAGCTCGGTAGCTCGCTGGGCTCATAACCCAGAGGTCGCAGGTTCAAATCCTGTCCCCGCTACTAGTGGGATCGGCCCCCGGAGAATTTCTCCGGGGGCCGTTTTCGTCTCCGGCTACTGCTCGGTATCGCCGTCCGCGTCGTCGCGCCGCGGCGCCGTCAGCCGCACGACGCCGGAATCCAGGTCCAGCTCGACGGCGGGCCGATGGGACTGGCCGTCGCCGGACTGCCCGGACTCGTCCTGCAGCTTGCCGCCGGGGAACATCTCGCCTATGACACCCATCCCTCGACGATAACCGCGTCGGCCGAACGGCTGTCGCCCGAACAGTAGATATCGGACACCCGGCGGCGGTGGAAGTCTGATCCGGGAGAGGACGAACCGGAACCGCGGAGGGAACAGTGTTGGGTAGGAACGGGATTCGACGGGTCGCCGTGGTCGGCGCGCTGGCGGCGCTGGTCACGGCCGGTGGTGCCGCCGGGGTGTCGGCGCAGCCGTCGGGGAGTGCGGGAATCGACACCGGAAGCGCGGGCGGGGTGATCGATACCGGGAGCGGGATCCTGAACAGCGGGAGCGGCGTCCTGGACAGCGGCAGCGCGGTGCTGGACGGGCTGGGGCTGGGGCTCGGGCTGCCGGACACCGGGTCGGGGGGTGGTGGTGGGGGCGTGCAGACCCAGCAGTGCAACCAGTCGACGCAGTCCGGCACCGACGGGGTCACCACCACGCGGCACGAGCTCGGCCGGAGCGGCCCCACCTCGTTCGTGCTCGGCTACGACACCGAGAGCGTCCCCGACCTGATCGACGTCTTCTACGAGGGCGCCCTGGTGCACACCACCGGCTGGATCGGCGACAGCATCAACGAGGGCAACGGCTCGGCGCGGATCACGCTGCCCGCCGGCGCCGCGTCCTCGGTGACCGTCCGGGTCACCGGCGGCGACAGCACGCACTGGCAGTACGTGGTCAACTGCCCGCAGTGACCCTTCTCGCAACCGCCCGGCCCCCGGAATCCCTCCGGCGGCCGGGCGGTTGCGTCCAGGCATGGACTTGTTCACCCCTGTCACCCTCGGCGACCTGCAACTCGCCAACCGCCTGGTCATGGCGCCGCTCACCCGCGGCCGCTCCGGGCCGGACGGCATCCCCGGCGAGCTGGTCGCCGAGTACTACGTGCAGCGGGCGGGCGCCGGGCTGATCATCACAGAGGGCACCTACAGCTCGCGCGACGCGCAGGCCTTCGTCGGGCAGCCTGGCATCGTCACCGACGCCCAGGTGGCGGGCTGGCGCCGGGTCGCGGAGGGGGTGCACGCGCGCGGTGGGCGGATCGTGCTGCAGGTCATGCACGCGGGCCGGGTGTCGCACCCGGAGATCAACGGCGGCGGGCCGATCACCGCGCCGAGCGCGATCGCCATCGACGGCGTCGCCCGCACGCCGTCCGGCAAGCACCCCTACCCGGTGCCGGCCGAGCTGACCGTGGCGCAGGCGCACGCCGTCCGGGACGACTTCGTCGCGGCCGCGCGCCGGGCCGTCGAGGCCGGGCTGGACGGCATCGAGGTGCACGGCGCCAACGGCTACCTGCTGCACGAGTTCCTCAGCCCGGCCGCGAACCGGCGCGCCGACGGCTACGGCGGCGCGCCGGAGAACCGGGCGCGCTTCGTCGCCGAGGTGGTCGAGGCGGTGGCCGCGGAGATCGGCGCCGGGCGGGTCGGGCTGCGCATCTCGCCGGAGCACAATATCCAGGACGCCTTCGAGGCCGACCGCGCCGACGTCCGCGCCACCTACGGCGCGCTGCTCGACCGGGTGCGCCCGCTCGGCCTCGCCTACCTCTCGGTGCTGCACGCCGAGCCCGCGGGCGAGCTGGTGCGCGAGCTGCGCGAGCGGTTCGCCGGGCCGATCATCGGCAACAGCGGCTTCGCCGCGCCGACCAGCCGGGAGGAGGCGCTCGCCCTGATCGAGGACTCGCACGCCGACGCCGTCGCGGTGGGCCGTGCGCTCATCGCCAACCCCGACCTCGCGGAGCGCTGGCGCGGCGCGCACACGGAGAACCCGCTGCGCCCCGAGTTCTTCTATACCGACGGCGCCGAGGGGTACACCGACTACCCGTTCCTCGCCGGAGTCTGACACCCGCCCTTGCTACGCTCCCTCGCCGGAGCCGGAAACCGTTCCGGCTCCGGCGTTTCGCGTGCGAGGAGACCCCGTGTCGGGCAGCTTCCTGCTGACCACCCGTATCCCGATGCCAAGGGAGAGCTTCGAGCGCCGGCTCGACACCCCGATCCCGGCGCCCGCGGCGATCGCCGACCCGGACGCCATGTTCGACGGCTGGTTCTGGGACGGCAAGCGCGCCGCCGACGCCTGGCGGGCCGCCACGCCCGGGGGCACCGCACGCGAGTTCTTCGCGGAGTGTGTGGCGGGCGCGGCCGACGGCTCGCC
The DNA here is from genome assembly GCF_021183625.1 of Nocardia asteroides. Taxonomy (NCBI): domain Bacteria; kingdom Bacillati; phylum Actinomycetota; class Actinomycetes; order Mycobacteriales; family Nocardiaceae; genus Nocardia; species Nocardia asteroides. Next base: position 2,528,777 of record NZ_CP089214.1, on the reverse strand, counting down.
GGTGTCCTGCGTGCTCACCCACGAGGATGGCGCGGGGGCGCGTCTCAGCCGAGGTCGCGCGGGCGCAGCGCGTAGGCGGGGACCAGCTGGTCGCGCACGTGCAGCGGCGGGCGGCCGTCGGCGTAGCGGACGGTGTAGGAGACCCGGCCGAGCCAGAAGCCGTCCACCGTCGGCACCCAGTGCGTGAGCGTGCCCGCGCACTCGCCGTTCATCTCCACCCCGGCGCCGTTCACGTGCTTCGGGGTGCCGGGGTCGCGGATCAGGATGGCGTCCAACCGCACCCAGACCGGGCGCGGCGGATAGGTCGCTGTGCGGTAGTAGTGCCCGGTCGCGCTGGGGAAGCGCAGCTCGGGGACGGTGCCCTCGGTGCGCGGTATCGGCCGCGCGCGCGGGGTGGTTCGGTCGGGTCCGGCCGCTGGTAGCTCGTCGTCCGTCGAACTCATGTTCGAATCCTAGCCCATTCAGCAAACCGGTCGGTATCTTCATGGAGCTGTTTACTGATACCGTGAGTTTCGCTAAATTGGAGGGTGCGGCGGATCACACCGCCTACGTGAGGAGACACCGATGACGCTGTCCACTTCAGGCTCGACCGATGCCTACCGCGACATGGTGCGCACCCTCTCCGAGGGCTCCGTGCACCGGAAGTTCGACCCCTACCTGGACATCGCCTGGGACTCCCCGGAGTTCGCCATCGACCCGGACGACCCGCGCTGGATCCTCATCCCGGAGCTGGACCCGCTCGGCGCCACCGCCTGGTACCGGAGCCTGCCGCGGGAGCGGCAGATCGAGATCGGCAAGTGGCGGATGGTGAACGCCATCAAGGTCGGCGCCGCCTTCGAGAGCGTCCTGATCCGCGGCATGATGCAGTACGCGATGAAGCTGCCGAACGGCGCTCCGGAATTCCGCTACTGCATGCACGAGATGACCGAGGAGTGCAACCACATCCAGATGTTCCAGGAGCTGGTGAACCGCGTCGGGGTGGATGTGCCCGGCATGCGGCCGCTCTTCCGGAAGCTGGCTCCGCTGATCGGTGTCGCGGGCGGGTACGCGCACGTGGTGCTCTTCATCGGCATTCTCGGCGGCGAGGAGCCGATCGACCACTACCAGAAGGCGCTGATCCGGCGCGGGGCCGAGCTGCCGCCCGCCGTGCTGCGCACGATGGAGATCCACATCGCCGAGGAGGCGCGGCACATCTCCTTCGCGAACGAGTTCCTCAAGGCCAAGGTGCCGAAGCTGGGGCCGGTCACGACCACCGTCTGCGGGCTCGCCTTCCCGCTCGCCATGCGGTGGCTGGCCGGCGAGATCATGGTGCCGCCGCGCTCCTTCGCCCGCGAGTTCGACATCCCGGACGCGGTGTTCCGCGAGGCGTTCTGGCGGTCGCCGCAGGCCAAGGGGATTCTCGCCGGGTATTTCACCGACGTCCGCGCGCTCGCCGACGACCTCGGGCTGATGACCCCGGTCACCAGGCGGCTCTGGCGCGCGCTCGGGATCGACGGGCCGCGGGCCAGGTACCGCTCGGAGCCCGCGCGGTCCAGGCACGCCGTCGCCTGAGCCCGCTACTCGGCGATCAGCCGGAGCCGCGCGACGCGGCGGCCGGTGAACTCCGCGACCGCGACGGCCGGGCGGTCGCCGAGCCGGACCGATGCGGTCACGGTCCGGCCCGCGGCGAGCACCTTCGACACCGTGGCCCCGCGCAGGTACGCCGCGAAGTCGGCGGGCCGCACGCGTCCGGAGGGCAGCTCGGTCGCCACCCCGGCCAGCTCCGCGGCCTCCCCGTCGGCTGCGCCGCGCAGCACCCGCTCCGCGCTGCGCCGCCCGCGCGCCCCGACTCCGCGCACCGCGCCGAGCATGCCGAGCGCGCCGCCGGGGCCGAGGTTGGTGAGCAGCTGCCCGCCGAGCAGCGTCCCCGCGCCGAGCCCGCGCGGCCCGGTGCCGAGCAACCGCAGCACCATCGGCGTGAACTCCCAGTGCGCGGCGAGGTGCGCGATGCGCCAGGAATCCTGGTGCCGCACGAGGTCGTAGCGCAGGTGCATGGGCACCCGGACGGTGGCGCCGGTCGACATCCGGATGGTGATCGCCAAGTCGCGCAGCACGGTCCGGCCGGTGACGATGTCGGCGTCCGGCTGGAAGGTGATGGTGTTCGGCGCGATGAAGGTGTCGTGGAAGCGGCCGATCGCCGCGAGCCCGACGTGCGGGCGCGAGCCGACCGGATCCTCCACCACCGCCTCCGGCGTGAACAGGGCGAGCCACCCGGCCCGGTCCTTCGCCGCCACCGCGGCGGGTGAGGCCAGCACGGCGGTGAGCAGGTCGTCGCGGGCGGGGGCGGGATCCGGAGCCATCCGGTAATTCTAGAACGTGTTGCAATTATTGCGGAACGATGCGGGAACGTTTCGCCGGGTGCTCCGGGGGCTACTGTCGAAACATGGGAATCGAGTCGAGCGCCGTCGTCGCGGCGCCGCGTTCGGAGGTCTTCGCCTGGTACGGAAGGCCGGGCGCGTTCGCCCGGCTCACCCCGCCCTGGCAGCCGGTCACGCTGGCCGCCGAGGCGGATTCGCTGCGCGACGGCACGGCGGTGCTGCGGCTGCCGGGCGGGCTGCGCTGGGTCGCGCGGCACCAGCAGGCGGAGTACGACCCGCCGCATCGCTTCGTGGACGAGATCGCGGTGGACGGCATCGCCTCGGCCCCGGCCGGGACGCTGCTGCGCTGGCGGCACGTGCACGACTTCGAGGAGGTCGACGCGGAGCACACCCGGGTGCTCGACCGGGTCGAGAGCACCGTGCCCGAGCTCGCGCTGCGCGCCATGTTCGACTACCGGTACCGCCAGCTCGCCGGTGATCTGGCCGCGCACGCCGCGGCGGCCGGGCACGGGTACCGGCCGGGCACCGTCGCGGTGACCGGCGCCTCCGGGCTGGTCGGCTCGGCGGTCGCTGCCTTCCTGAGCACCGGGGGGCACCGGGTGCTTCGGCTGGTCAGGCACGCGCCGCAGGCGGCCGACGAGCGGCGGTGGCAGCCCGACGATCCCGCGCCCGAGCTGCTGGACGGCGTCGACGCGGTGGTGCACCTGGCCGGCGCCTCGATCGCGGGCCGCTTCACCGAGGCGCACCGGGACGCGGTGGCGAGCAGCCGGATCGGGCCGACCCGGAAGCTGGCCGAGGTCGCCGCGCGAGCGGGGGTGCGCAGCTTCGTGAGCGCGTCGGCCATCGGCTTCTACGGCTACGACCGCGGTGACGAGATGCTCACCGAGGATTCCGGCCGTGGCGACGGCTTCCTCGCCGACGTGGTGGCGGACTGGGAGGCCGAGCTGCGCCCGGCGACCGAGGCGGGGGTGCGCACGGTCGCGGTGCGCACCGGGATCGTGCAGTCGCCGGCGGGCGGGACGCTGAAGCTGCTGCGGCCGCTGTTCAGCGCCGGGCTCGGCGGCCGGATCGGCGACGGCAGGCAGTGGTTCTCCTGGATCGGCATCGACGACCTGGTCGACGTCTACCACCGCGCGCTCTGGGACGAGAGCCTGAGCGGGCCGGTCAACGCGGTCGCGCCGGAGCCGGTGCGCAATGCCGAGTACACGAAGGTACTGGCCAAGGTGCTGCGCCGCCCGGCGCTGCTCCCGGTGCCGAAGTTCGGGCCCGCGCTGCTGCTCGGCGAGCAGGGCGCGCGCGAGGTCGCGGCGGCGAGTCAGCGGGTCGAGCCAACGCGGCTGCGCGCCGCCGGGCACCACTTCCGCAACCCCGATCTGGACTCCGCGCTGCGCCACGTGCTCGGCCGCACCGAGCGCTGAACGCCGCCGCTCAGCGCAGCCGGGCGACGGCGTCGGCGAGACTGCCGACCCGCCGCGCGCCGTCGGGCAGGATCACCGACTCCCAGCCCGGCCCGCCCGCGAGCACCCGCGCGCCCGCGTCGATGCAGGTGAGCACGGCCGACGTGAGCGCGGTCGGCTCCAGCTGGGACCAGAGCAGCACCGCCTTCGCCCCGGTGCCGCGGCCGAGCGTGTCGGCCAGCGCCTCGGTCGGCACGTTCGCGCCGAGCATGTGCGCCCCGACCCCCTGCTCGGCGAGCGCGGCGCGCAGCACCTCCAGCGGGAGCGTGTGCGTCTCACCGCCGGTGCAGGCCAGCACCACCGTGGTCCGCGCGGCGGGGGGCGGCGGGCAGCTGCGGTGCAGCACCGAGGCGATGCTCCAGGAGAGCGAGTGCTCGACGTCGATGCAGCGCTCCCCGCCGAGCTGGCGGGCGACGATGTCGGCGAAGGTCGGGCGGCACATCAGGTCCCAGGTGTCCACCACGCCGAAGGCGCGCACGTGCGCCTCGATGATCGCGCCGACAGTCGTGGTGTCCAGCGCGAAGACGGCGGCGAGCAGCCCGGTGCGGTCGCCGCGGAGCGGAGCGTGGCCGCGCACCGCGGCGGCGGCGCCAGCCGGGCTGGCGCCCTCCTTGATCAGGGTGAGCATCCGGCCGAGCTGGGCGATATCGGCCTCGGAGTAGAGCCGGTGCTTGCCTGGCCGCTCCTGGGCGGGGCCGATGTCGTAGCGGCGGGTCCAGCTGCGCAGCGTCGCGGTGGGAATTCCGAGGCGGTCGGCGACGGCGCGGACGGTGTAGCCGGCCGTATCGGTGACTGGGGTGGAACCGGCGGGCATGACATCATTCTGCCCGCTGTAGGCGATCCCCGTCATGGGTCCTCCTCGCGGTGGGGCCGGGTAGCGCGGCGCGTCCGGGGTATCCGGCGGACGACGTGCCCGATTCGGGGCACGCCCGTCCCGACGCTGAATCGATTATGCATCGTTTCCGCTACCATGTGGGCGACGACGTCGAGAACGAGGAGTTCCGGTGAACCCATTCCGCACGCAACGTCCCACGAAGCGCGGGGGCAGGCTGCTCGCGCTGGCCGCGGCGACGGTCGCCGCGCTCGCCCCCGCGCTCACCGCGGGCCCGGCGGCCGCGGCGGGCCCGGCCCCGGTGCCCGCGCTCGAGGTGACCAGCTACCTCGGCACCTGGAACCAGCTGGCCGCGGTGCCCGCGCCGTTCAACCTGGAGTGCGCCCGCGACACCCAGGCGAACTACACCCTCGACCCGCAGGGCAATGTCGCGGTCTTCAACCGCTGCACCACCTGGGACGGCGGCAGCAACGAGATCCGCGGCACCGCCAGGATCGTCGATCAGGTGACCAAGGCTCAGCTGCGGGTGGAGTTCCCGAACGTCCCCTTCCAGGAGGACCCGGCCGGCACCCCGAACTACATCGTGACCGCGCTCGGCCCGGACTACTCGTGGGCCGTCGTCACCGACCCGTCGCGGCTCTCCGGCTTCGTGCTCTCCCGGACGCCGGCGCTGGACGAGGCGAGCTGGGACCAGGTGCGCGGCGCCATCGAGGCCGCGGGCCAGAGCCCGTGCCTCTACCTGACCTCGCCCACCACCGGCGGCATCGACACCGTCGCCCCGCTGTGCACCCGGTGACCCGGCGGTGACAGCGCGCGTCACCCTCGCCCTGTTCACCCGGGATCTCCGGGTGCACGACAACCCGGTGCTCACCGCGGCCCACCGCGGGGGTGACGCGGTCGTACCGGTCTTCGTCCTGGACGACGCCATCCTCGGCGGCGCGTACGCCGCCCCGAACCGGGTCCGGTTCCTGCTCGCCGCGCTGGACGAGCTGGACGCCGAGCTGCGCCGGATCGGCGGCAGGCTGATCCTGCGCCGCGGCCGGGTCGCCGCGGAGGTGCTCCGGCTGGCCGCGGAGGTGGACGCCGCCGAGGTGCACGTGGCCGCCGACGCCAGTGGCTACAGCAGCCGCAGGGAGCACGCGCTGCGCGACGGCCTCGCCGCCGACGGCCGCACGCTCCGGGTGCACGCCGCCGTCGTCACCGCGGCCGACCCCGAGGTGCTCACGCCCTCCACCGGCCGCGACCACTTCGCCGTCTTCTCGCCGTACTTCCGGCGCTGGAGCCAGGCGCACCAGCGCCGCCCGCTCGGCACGCCGCGCGCGCTCACCGTGCCCGACGTGCGCGGCGAGCGGCTGCCGGACGCCACCGAGCTGAGCAGCGGGGAACCGTCGCCGCGGCTCGCGGTCGGTGGCGAGACCTCGGGGCGCAAGATCGTCAAGGACTGGCTGGCCGGGCCGGTGGGGCAGTACGCCGAGAACCACGACGACCTGGCAGGCGACGCCACCTCGAAGATCTCGCCGTACCTGCACTTCGGCTGTCTCTCGCCGACCGAGCTGGTGCACCGGGTCGACATGGACACCGAGGGCGGCCACGCCTTCGTCCGGCAGCTGGCCTGGCGCGACTTCTACGCCCAGCTGCTCGGCGCGAACCCGGAGATCGCCCGGCGGGACTACCGCACCGGCCCGATCGAGTGGCGCGACGATCCGGAGTCGGCGGCGGCCTGGAAGGAAGCGCGCACCGGCTATCCGCTGGTGGACGCGGCCATGCGGCAGCTGCACGAGGAGGGCTGGATGCACAACCGCGGCCGCCTCGTCACCGCGGGCTTCCTGACCAAGTCGCTGCGGATCGACTGGCGGGTCGGCGCGGCGCACTTCCTGCACTGGCTGGTCGACGGCGATATCGCGAACAACCAGCTGAACTGGCAGTGGTCCTCGGGCACCGGCACCGACACCAGGCCGAACCGGGTGCTCAACCCGCTGCGCCAGGCCGAGCGGTACGACCCGGACGGCGCCTACGTGCGCCGCTACATTCCGGAGCTCGCGCACCTGCCCGGCGCGGAGATCCACCGGCCGTGGCGGGCGGGCGCCGACTACCCGGCGCCGATCGTCGACGTCAACGGAATGTAGTCAGCGCACCGAATCGCAGGTCGCCGGATCGGCCAGCGCGCCCTCGGCGGCGCGCAGCCGGTCGGTGATGGCGGCGAGCAGGTCGATGGATTCCGGCGAGAGCCCGGCGGCGTTGCGCATCAGCCTGCGCAGGCCGGGCAGCGCGAAGCGGGCCGCGGTGGCGGCGTCGCCGGTCGGCGCTTCGTCCGGTCCGGGTTCCGGCTCGTCCGATGCGACGACGGTCGCGACGCCACCGCCGAGCAGGTCGTCGACGGTCCGGTGTTCGTCCTGGTCGAGTTTCACGGCGCAGTGCTCTCAATCTGTGGATTTCGTTCGTCCACCACGAACGGGCGGAAGGTGTCGCCGCCGGAACGGCCACGTCCTCGAGACGGGTGCGCGGATTGTGACGCATGGTACGACGCGCCGCTCCCGTCCGCGCAGCGGGCTGCGCGCGCGGGCCGGTGCGCGCGCGTAGGGTCGCCTGCGACCGAGACCACGACCTCGCGTGAGGAGCGGGAATGGGACAGCTGGACGGCCGCGTCGCCGTGATCACCGGCGGGGCGCGCGGGCAGGGCCGCTCGCACGCCGTGCTGCTCGCCGGGGAGGGCGCCGACATAGTGCTCGCCGACCTCGCGGCGCCGCTGCCCGGGCTGCAGTACCCGCTCGCCACCCCCGGCGACCTCGCCGAGACCGCCGAGCTGGTGCGCGCGGCCGGCGGGCGCTGCCACACCGTGCGCGCCGACGTGCGCAGCCGCGACGACATGGAGCGGGTGGCCGCCGAGGCGCTCCGCGAATTCGGCCGGATCGACATCCTGCTCGCCAATGCCGGGATCGCCACCAACGGCACCATCGCCGACCTCGACGAGCGCACCTGGCGCGACACCGTCGACGTCGATCTCTCCGGCGTCTTCCACAGCATCAAGGCGGTGCTGCCGAGCATGCTGGAGCGGCGCTGGGGCCGGATCGTCGCCACCTCGTCCATCGTCGGGCGGATGGGCGCCGCCGGCTCCGGCGCCTACGCCGCCGCGAAGTGGGGTGTGATCGGACTGATCAAGTCGCTCGCACTGGAGGTGGGGGAGTCCGGCATCACCGCCAACGCCGTGCTCCCCTCCGGCGTGCGCACCGACATGGTCATGAATCCAGCCACCTACCGGATACTGCTCCCCGATCTGGAGAACCCAACGCGGGAGGATGCCGAGGCCATGTTCGCCGAGGGCGGCGGGCTGATCGAGCCGGAGGAGGTCTCCCGGCTGGTGCTGCTGCTCGTCGGCCCGCACGGCGGCCGGTTCAACGGCGAGGCGCTGAGCATCTCGGACGGTATGTCCGGGGGGACCGTCTGAGCGCGTGACCCGCCCCACCTGCGGTAACGCCGCTCGGGGTGGGCTCGATGAACGGGGTGGACGAAGCGAAGGAGAAGGGGAGAGCGGTGGACAACACCACGGCGGCACAGCATTTCGACGCGCTGCTGCCCGGTCTCGCGGAGCTGCCGCACTGCACCCTCCGGATCGACGGGTCGCCCTGCGCGACCAGGGCCGACCGCTGGGCGCGCGGCCGCGGTTGCTGCCGGGCGAGCGGAATCGACCTGCTCTGCGAGAACTGCGCGCTGCGGCTGGAGTGGTGGTTCGCGCTCGGCGTCCGCTTCGAGTGCAGCGGCTGCGGCGCGGTGTCGGACTCGCTGACGGCGCTGTTCCCGGAGTCGGACACGGTGTAGCGCCGGGACGTCCGGTCTCGGTCGTTCGGATCATGCTGGGGGACAACCCTTTACCTGCTCACTGCCACGCCGCCGGGAAGACACGCGGACGAAATGCGCGGGGAGCCCTATGCTCTCGGTATCGCTGTAAGCCGGGAGAGGCATGGGCGGCCGGTCCCGGCCCGGTTCCGTGCCGCCCGGTCGAGGAGTTCGATGGCCGCTCATCCGGCAGGGCCCGGTGCCGATCGCCCGCGCCGCCCGGAGCCCGATCTGGTGTCGCCGGGAACCGATGCGGCGGTGTGCTTCTCGGAGGCCAGGCTGCGGCGCGACATCACACTGCTCACCGTCGGCGGTGAGATCGACCTCTCCACCGCGCCGGTCCTCAAGGAGCGGCTCAGCTCCGCCGCGGACGGGGCGGGCACGCTGGTCGTCGACCTGACGCCGGTGACGTTCCTCGCGGCGGCCGGGCTGCGGGTGCTGCTCGACGCGCAGTGCGCGGCCGACCGCTCGCAGCTGCGGCTGGTCTGGATCACCGGGGCCCGCCCGGTGGATCGGGCGGTCGAGATCGGCGGGGCCGGAGACCGGCTGCGCCGGGTCTCCTCGCTGGCCAGCATCCTCGGGCACCGGGAACGCCGAATGCCGGCGACCGGCTGAGCCGGTCACCGGCGTCCCGACGTCTCCGGCCCGCGGGTTCGGCGAAACCCGCGGCCGGAGAACTCCACCTCAGCGCAGCCGGGCCTCGGCCCGGTCACGCGCGACCTCGGCGCGGGCCCTGGCCAGCTCGGCCAGGTGCACGCTGCGGTCGCGGGCCAGCTCGGCCCGCGAGCGCGCGGCGTCGCCGAGCTCGGGGGCCCGCTCGCGGGCGATCTCGGCCAGCCGCGCGCTGCGCTCACGCGCCGTGAGCGCCTGCTCGCGGGCCGCCTCGGCCAGCTCCGGCGCCCGCTTGCGCGCCTTCTTCGCCGCCCTGCGGCTCTGCTTGCGCGCCGTGTCGGCGAGCTCGGGGGCCCGCTTGCGGGCGGTGCCGGCCCAGTCGCCGCCACGGTCCCGCGCGGTGTCGGCGAAGTCCGAGCTCCGGTCCTTCGCCAGCGCCGCCAGCGTCGCGCCGCGATCCTTCGCGGTGTCGGCGAGGTCGGAGCCGCGGTCCTTGGCCAGGTCGGCGAATTTCGCGCCGCGGTCCTTGGCGGTGTCGGCGAGATCCGAACCGCGGTCCTTCGCGAGGTCGGCCCAGTCGCCGCCGCGGTCCTTCGCCACATCGGCGAACTTCGCGCCGCGGTCCTTCGCGACGTCGGCCAGCTCGGAACCGCGCTCGCGGGCGAGTTCGGCCAGCTCCGCGCCGCGCTCGCGCGCCGCCTCGGCCAGCACCGGCGCCCGCTTGCGCGCCTTCTTGGCCGCCCTGCGGCTCTGCTTGCGCGCCGTCTCGGCCCAGTCGCCGCCGCGGTCCTTCGCCACATCGGCGAGATCGGAGCCGCGATCCTTCGCGACCACGGCGAGCTTCGCCCCGCGGTCCTTCGCGACGTCGGCGAGATCCGAACCCCGGTCCTTGGCGACCTCGGCGATCACCGCGCCCCTGGCGCCCGCGGTGCCCGCGATACTGCGCGCCGCGTCGGCCACCTCGTGCGCGTGCTTGCGCAGCGCGTCACCGGTGCCGTCGGCGGCGCTCGCCCCGATCGGCAGCGCCGCGGAGACGGTGGCCGCGGCGTTCTTCGCCGCCCGCCTGCCGCGCCAGCCCAGCGAGGGCTTGCCCTCGGTGTCGGCGCTGGCGATCATCAGCCCGCCGAGCAGCGCCACGTCCTTGAGGAACGCGGCCCGCTTCGCGGACTTGCGTTCCGGATCGTCCTCAGCCCAGAAATCCTGCTCGGTGATCGTGGCCGGGACGACCGTGGCGGCCAGCACCAGTGCCGCGAGCCGCGGCGCCTTGCCGAGCGCGAGCAGCGTGCCCGCTCCGACCTGAGCGGCGGCATTGACCTTGACCAGCGTGGCGGTATCGGACGGCAACCTGGTGGCGACATCCTCGGGCAGCGTCCGCTGACCCTTCTGCACGAGGTCGGTCGCTGCCTTCACCCGCGGTTCCGGATTACGCAGGGTATCGATCCCGTCCACGACGAACGCACTGGCCAGCAAGGGTCGCGCGAGTCGGCGCAACAACATGACAGAACCCCTTCCTCGATGGATACGGACCGGGTTCCCGCCCCCGCCGCCCTCAAACGGGGGCCGTTCCGCCCGGCTCGGTGCTCGGCTGTCGGTGCCGTGCGGCATCATCGACGCACACCCGTCAGCACACCCCGCAGATTGCTCGGAGCCCGCCATGCCCTCGCCACGTAACCGGCCGAAACCCCTGTCCGACAGCGAGATCAATCAGATCGCGGCGGAGATAGCCGCGGGCAGGCCGCCGATGGTGTGGTTCACCTCGGCCGCGGTCGGCGTGCCGGAGGGCAGATCCGGCAAGGTGCTCTCCCTCGGCGATCCATCCGACGGGGATTTCCTGCAGGTCAAACCCACCGGTTCGAAGGACGTGCTCGCCTTCTCCCCGGTCGAGGTCACGCTGGTCAAGCCCGTCCGCCCGGCCAAGCCGGCCCCGCCGAAGGCGCCTGCCGGTGCCGCGCCCGGCACCGGTGCCGCAGCCTCCGGCGCCGTCGCTCCCGGGCCGGGGCCTGCCCGCCCTGCCCCCGCGCCCCCGGGCCAGGCGCCCGCGAATACTGTTGCCCCGACACCGACCCCCAGGGAGGACACCCCCGTGACACAGCCGACCACGGCCCCCAAGCCCGCCGCCCCGGCGGCCACCGCCGAGCCCAAGCCGCGCCCGGCCAAGGCCCCGGCCCGCAAGGCGAAGACGCCGGAGGTCACCATCACGCTCAACGGCACCGCCGAGGGCGAGTGGACGGTCGACGTGGTGAGCGGCAAGAAGCGCACGGTGCGCGGCCTCGCGATCAGCACCACCGCGATCTCGCAGGCGGCCAAGATCCTGCACCCCGAGGTCGAGGAGGTCGTCACGGGCATCCTCGAGGCCGTCCGCCGCGATCAGCAGGCCAAGGTCGCCCAGCTCCAGGCCGAACTGGAGCAGGCGAGGAAACTGCTCACCGAGCTCGGCGACTAGACCGCAGTGTTCACCGTGCTGTCGATACCCTTCGGCAGCCAGACCCGCCGCCCCGGCTCGGTGGGCAGGTGCCGGACGTCCTCGCGGTAGGCATAGCCCAGCGAGCGCTCCTTGGCGTGGTACATCGCCGAGTCGGCCTCGCGTAGTAGTTCGTAGACGCCCGCGTCGAAGCTGCGCGGGCCGTCGCAGGCGACGCCGATGCTGGCGGTGATCGGGATCTCGCCGACGCTCAGCTCGAACGGCCGCACGAAGGCGGCGAGCAGCCGCTCGGCCAGCGCCCCCGCCCGCTCCCGGTCCAGCGGGGCGAGCACGACGAACTCGTCGCCGCCGTAGCGGGCGGCGACATCCCGGTTGCCGACCACCCGGCGGATCCGGGCGGCGGCGTTGGCGATCAGCTCGTCGCCGACGGCGTGGCCGTAGCTGTCGTTGACCATCTTGAAGCCGTCCAGGTCGAGGAAGAGCAGACAGAGCGGGTGCTCGGGCCAGCGCTCCCGGCTGTGGCCGAGCGCGCGCAGCAGCGCCGAGCGGTTGAGCAACCCGGTGAGCATGTCGTGGTCGGCCTGGTACTGGGCCCTGCGCTCGCTGCGGGCGCTGCGCACGATGGCGCGCTCGCTGCGGACCAGCACGCCGATCAGCATGAGCGCGAAGAGCGCCGAGACCACCGCCCGGTCCAGGAAGGTCGGGCTGGAGCCGACCACCGGCACCAGCGCGGCGACGATCAGCGCCACCGCGATCATGCTGGCGCGCTGCCGCGAGTGCTGCGGGTGGATGTGCCGCTGGGCGCCGAGCGAGGTCATGGTCGGGTGCACGGCGGCCACCCCGACGGCCAGGTACGCGACGAGCAGCGGCGCCTGCAGGACGTCGTCGCCGACCAGCCGCGCGCCGACCGTGTCCAGGCTGTAGCCGAGATCGCCGATCAGGATCGCGAGCAGCCCGATGTGCAGCAGCCGCAGCGATGGCTCCGAGGTGCCGGTCGCCATCGAGTAGGCGACCAGCGTCAGCAGCAGCGCGTCCAGCACCGGGTACGCCGCCGCGATCAGCGCCACCGCGCCCGGCCCGGTCGAGCTCAGGATCGGCGAGATCAGGAAGGTCCAGGAGGCGAGCAGCGCGCCGAGCCCGATCAGCCCGGAGTCGAGCAGCAGGTCGTGGTTGGCGCGCGCCTGCCGCGGCCGCAGCCAGAGCGTGGCGGCCGCGCCGATCCCGGCGTACCCGGTCAGGGTGCAGATGTCGTCCAGCGGTTGCAGCCCGGTGCCGCGCAGCGCCGTGCCGGCGGCGAAGGCCACCGCCGAGGCGGAGAGCAGGTACCAGGGCAGCGGGTGCGCCGGGCGGTACCGCCACAGCCCGAACCCGATCATGCCCAGCGAGCCCAGCACGACGAACGCGGTGGCGCCGAAGGCCACCGGGCCGGTGCCCGCCAGCAGGTCGACCCCGATGGCGGCGGCGCCCGCCAGCAACAGCGCGCAGCAGCGCGCCCCCGGCTGCGCGAGCTTCCCGGCCGTTCGTCCGTCGTGCACGTTCATCAGCCCCCCTCGGTCGCGCCGTTCCCGGTGAACCGTGCCGCGTAGTAGATCTGGGAGTCCTCCACCGCGACGTCGACGCTCGCCCGCTCGTCCAGCGCGGCCCTGATGCCGTCCGCGAACGAGAAGCGAGTGTTGTTGTACGAGCAGATATCCCAGCCGACCACCGCACGCTCGGCCACGAGTACCCGAACCACTGATTCGATCATGACATGGAACGCGGCGCCATGGCGCGCGCTCGGCGCAACGAGGGTGAATCCCGCGTAGAAAACCGCGTTTCGCGCGGCGTGTTCCGGGTAACGCGCGGCGAAGTACTCGGGGCTGATCCACGGTACCGTCTCCAGGCAGCGGGTCAGCGTGGTGACGCCGATCGGCTCCCCCGACGGCAGCCGCGCCACGTGCTTGTGGATCCGCGGGTCGACCATCTCCGCGCGAAACTCACCGGGGTGCAACACCTGCCGTGCGGCGGCGGTGGTGCGCAGCGGGCCGAAGGCCTCCTCGTAGAGGGCCTGGAAGAGCGCGATCTGTGCCTCGGGAACGTTGGTCTCCACGGTCACGTGCAGCTCGCTCACCGGGCGCCGTCCCAGCCCGTGGCCCGGTACGCGGCGAGCACCAGCGCGCAGACGGGCTCGGCCTCCGCGCGAATCTCGGTGACGCACAGCTGGATCGGGCCGAAGTCGGCGCTCCTGCGCCGGGTCATGTCGGTGAGGCTGGCCCGGATCAGCGCCTCCACCTCGGCCGCGCTCCCGGCCTCGTGCTCGACGAAGAGCCCGGCCCCCGAGCCGTCGGTGCGCAGCACCCAGCCCATGCCCGCGGCCGCCAGCGTGCCCGGCTCCTCGGTGTGCTCGGCGGCGTACACGCAGTACAGCCGGTCCCCCCAGGCGATCGGCTTGCGCACCCGCGCGCCGCGCACCAGCCGGGCGCGCGGCGGGATCACCGACGACAGCCGGATCAGGTTCGCCTCGCCGACGCCGAGCTCGCGCAGCGCCGCGTCGAACGCCGCCAGCGCCGTCGGGCCGGTTCCGGTCGCCGCGCCGATCTCGATGGTCAGTGGTATACCGGACGACCGGGCCGCGCGGGCGGGCCTGCTCGCCGGGGTGCGTAATCGCTCCACCCACGGCAGCCCGAGCAGCGCGCTGCGCTGTGCCGAGACCGCTCCGCGCGCGGTGTTGTGCATCATGGTGCCCCTCCGATTCCCCCGGCCCGCCGGATGCGCGGGCCGCGTTCAGCAACGAATTCGACTGTGCGCCAACTCGGCCGGGTTCGCAGGGCGGTTCGCCGAAACGGTGCTGACCGCTCGGGCGTCCACACCCCTCCGGCCTGCGGCGATGGAGCTTCGGCATCGCCTGGGCGACTGTCCAGGATTTCTCCCACTGCGGAGCGCGATCGTGGTGCACAATCTCCGGACAGGACCCGATCAGGTTCGACAGGAGGAATGCAGTGCCGCTTCCCGACTCATCCGTGTTGTCCTCCGTACCACCGGCAGTCCCCTTACCGACCGACAGAGCGGTGCTCGCCGCCGAGTCCCTCCGGCTGGACGCGAGCGCCGTGGACTTCGCGCTGGTGGCGCTCTACTTCGTGTTCGTCATCGGCATCGGGCTGCTGGCGCGGCAGCGCGTCTCGTCCAGCATCGACTTCTTCCTCTCCGGCCGCTCGCTGCCCGCCTGGGTGACCGGCCTCGCCTTCATCTCGGCGAATCTGGGCGCGGTCGAGATCATGGGCATGTCGGCCAACGGCGCCGAGTACGGCTTCCCGACGTTCCACTACTTCTGGATCGGCGCCATCCCCGCCATGCTCTTCCTCGGCGTGGTGATGATGCCCTTCTACTACGGCTCCAAGGTGCGCTCGGTGCCGGAGTTCATGCGCAGGCGCTTCGGCACCGGCGCGCACCTGGTGAACGCGCTGAGCTTCGCGGTGGCGCAGATCCTCATCGCCGGGGTGAACCTGTACCTGCTCGGCACCATCCTGAACGTGCTGCTCGGCTGGCCGCTGTGGGTGTCGGTGGTGGTCGCCGCGGTGATCGTGCTCTCCTACATCACCCTGGGCGGGCTCTCGGCCGCCATCTACAACGAGGTGCTGCAGTTCTTCGTGATCGTGGCGGCGCTGCTGCCGCTCACCCTGGTCGGGCTGCACAAGGCGGGCGGCTGGAGCGGGCTGAAGGAGCGGATCATCGACTCGCCCGGCGGCGCCGCGCAGCTGGAGTCCTGGCCGGGCAACGAGCTGAGCGGGTTCAGCAACAACTTCCTCTCGGTCCTCGGCATCGTCTTCGGCCTGGGCTTCGTGCTCTCCTTCGGCTACTGGACGACGAACTTCGTCGAGGTGCAGCGGGCCCTGGCCACGCACTCCATCTCGGCGGCGCGGCGCACCCCGATCATCGGCGCCTACCCGAAGATGTTCATCCCGCTGATCGTCGTGATCCCCGGCATGATCAGCGCGGTGCTGGTGCCGGAGATGGCCGAGTACAAGGCGCAGCGGGCGGCGAACCCGGACTTCACCGGGGACACCTCGTACAACCAGGCGCTGCTGTACCTGATGAAGGACGTGCTGCCGAACGGGCTGCTCGGCGTCGGCCTGGCCGGGCTGCTCGCCGCGTTCATGGCGGGCATGGCCGCGAACATCTCCGCGTTCAACACGGTGTTCAGCTACGACCTGTGGCAGCAGTACGTGAAGAAGGACCGGCCGGACGGCTACTACCTCCGGATCGGCCGGCTCGCGACGATCGGCGCCACCGTTGCCGCGATCTTCACCGCGTTCATCGCGGGCAACTTCGCCAACATCATGGACTACCTGCAGACGCTGTTCAGCTTCTTCAACGCGCCGCTCTTCGCCACCTTCATCCTCGGCATGTTCTGGAAGCGGATGACCCCGACCGCGGGCTGGGCCGGGCTGGTCGCCGGTACCGCATCGGCGATCTTCGTCTTCCTGCTCAACGAGTTCGAGGTGACCTCGCTCTCCGGGCAGGGCGCGAGCTTCGTGGCCGCGGGAACGGCGTTCGTGGTCGACATCGTGGTGAGCGTGGTGGTCACCCGGTTCACCGCGCCGAAGCCGGCCGCCGAGCTGGCCGGGCTGGTGTACTCGGAGACGCCGAAGGAGATGCGCACCGACCCGGACGCGGACTCGCTGCCCTGGTACCAGCGGCCGGTGCTGCTCGCCGGTATCGCGCTGGTGCTGGTCATCGCGCTGAACATCTTCGTCGGATAAGGAGCTTCCCCGATGCTTTTCGACATTCGCACCATCGTCGGCTCGCTACTGAGCATCTACGGCGTGGTCCTGCTCGTCACCGGGCTGGTGAACAACACCGCCGCCGAGCAGGCCAAGACCGGCGGCTGGAACATCAATCTGTGGGCCGGGATCGGCATCCTCGCCGTCGGGCTCGCCTTCATCGCCTGGGTGCTGCTGCGCCCGGTGCACGTCGCCCAGACCACGCCGGTCGCCGACCCGGAGGCGCCGCTCGACTCGGAGAAGATCGCGCCCGCCGAGTAGCGCACACGGCGAGGGCCCCGGCCGCGAATCGCGCGGCCGGGGCCCTCGTGCTGTCGGTGCGTCGGATCAGATGGTGCCGGGCGCCTGCTGATCCGGGCGGGGGACATCGCCGCGCCAGGCACCGGTCTCGTGCCCCTGCTTCTCGATGAATGTCTTGAAGCGATCGAGGTCGCCGTTGACCCGGTGCTTCAGCACACCGGTCTTGTCGGCCACCTGCTCCAGGAAGCCGTCCGGGTCGACATCGATCTGGGCGGTCACCCTGGTGTGGGTGTCGTCCAGGCGGTGGAAGGTGATCACGCCCGCGTGCTCGGGGCCGCTGTCCGACTTCCAGGCCACCCGCTCGTCGGGGTGCTGCTCGGTGATCGTGGCGTCGAACTCCTTCGTCACCGGGCCGACCTTGATGCGCCAGTGCGTGTGCTTGTCGTCGAGCTGGCGGATCTCCTCGACGCCCTCCATGAAGTGCGGGAAGGACTCGAACTGGGTCCACTGGTTGTACGCGGTCCGGATCGGAACCTCGACGTCGACTGCCGCGGTCATCGTGCTCATGGGGTAACTCCTTTCCCACTCCGGGATCACTCCGGGAAACGGGGCTGGTGTGTCGTCCTGCTGGACGACCGGGACACTCATCGGCTACCCGGGGTCTCGGGGCACAAACGCCCGGCATTTCGGCTCGGTACGGGGTGGTTCAGCGGTTATCGCGGCAGTGGACGCGATCTGCCGTGCTGAGGCGGCGGTGCGGAGGTGCCGCCTCAGCCGTTGGCAAATTTTCGGCGAAGCTCGCTGTGGGTCAGTCGGTTACGGCCGGGGCGCGGTTGAACAGCCCGAGCAGGAAGTCGACCGCGAGGAAGCCGAGCAGGCTCAGCCCGAACAGCGGGACGAACCAGCCGACCAGCAGCGCGGCCGCCACCGCGGCCACCGCGAGCGGCAGCGGCGTCGAGCGCAGCGCACCGCGGCGTGGCGCCGTGGCGCCGAGGCTCCGGCCGGTCGCGCGCGCCGGGCGCCTGCGCCACCACATGCGGTAGCCGAGCAGGATCACCGTGCTCAGCCCGATCGCCGTTGCCAGCAGCAGCAGCTGGTTGACCAGCCCGAACAGCAGCCCCATGTGGAACTGGATGCCCCAGTTGGTGAACTTGGCCATGAGCGGCCACTCCGCGTACGGAAGCCGGTCGGTGACCTGTGCGGTGGTGCCGTCCACCGCGACCGCGTCGGCGCTGTAGGTGCCCGGGATCCGCCGCTCCTTCACGATGAACGCCTCATCGGCCGCGCTCGGCACGGTGATCTCGGCGGGCTGGGTGACGCCGTCGGCGCGGGCGGCCGCGAGCACGGCGTCCAGCTCGGCGATCCTGGTGGCCGGGTCCACCTCGGGGGCGGGGGTGTGCCCGGCGGGGTGGTGGTCGCCGCCGGGCGCGTGCGCGGGTTCGGCGCCGGGCAGCGTGCCGCTGACCGCGGGGGTGACCCAGCTCAGCTGGGCGCGCAGCTCGTCGATGTTCGCGCCCGCGTAGGTGGACCAGGTCATGCCGGTGGCGGAGAGGACCAGCGCCATCGGCAGTGCCCAGGTACCGAGCGCGCCGTGCCAGGTGAGCAGCCGGTTGCGGCCGCGCTGCGCGGAGTCGGGGGCGAGCAGCCAGGCCGCGGAGTTGCGGGCCCGCCGCGCCCGCACCCGGCGGATCCACAGCGCCAGCCCGGCCAGCACGATCACCCACAGCCAGGAGGCGGCCAGCTCGCTGTAGAGCCGGCCCGGCTCGCCCAGGTGCAGGTGGCGGTGCAGCTGGGAGATCCAGGTGCGCAGCGGGAGCGCGCCGGAGCTGCCGTAGACCACCGCGTCGCCGACCGGCTCGGCGGTGTAGGGGTTCACGAACACCGCGCGGCGTTCGGATTCGCCGAGGGCAGGGTCGGCGAAGAGCACCCGGGTGGTGTCGCCGGGGGTGGGGGCGGGGGCCACCGCGACCAGCGTGAGGTCGGGGCGGACGGCGACGCCGTTGCGCACCTGCTCGGCGAGCGGGGCCTCGATCTGCCCGACCGGGACGCGCAGGAGGTCCTTGGAGGTGATGGCCTCCAGGGTGGGGGAGATGGCGTAGAGGGCGCCGGTCACGGCGGCGATCAGGATGAACGGGGCGACGAAGAGGCCCGCGTAGAAGTGCAGGCGCAGGGCGAGGGGTTGCAGGGTGCGGCGGGGTGCCGGGGTGGGGACGTCGTCGGGGGAGGTGTCGGGTGGGCTGACATCGGTGATGCTCATGGGGTTTCGTTTCGTCGAAGGGCTGTCGGCTCTTCTCGCGGCGGCGGCGCGGGCACGGCGGGACGGCCGGTGCCCCGGCGGGGCGCGACGGCGCTCGCCGGTGCTACGACCGGCGGCGAGAAGGGTGTCTAGTGGACGAAACCCAGCGGTGGGCCGCGGCTGCTCAGCCCGTGGCGCGCGAAGACGCGCAGCACGACCCGATCGCGGTGCGCGATCGGCAGCAGAGTCCGGTCCGCGACCGGAAGGGCGGGGGCGCGCGCTGGCAACGCTCGCGCGAGGGCGCCGAGGGCGGCGCGGCAAGCGGCGCCCGTCCCGTGTACGAGCAGCGCGGCGACCAGGACGGCGGCCGCGTGCGCGGCGAGCATGGCGGGCGTCAGCTGGAGATCGCCGCCGTGCAGGTGCCCGGATTCGAACCCGAGCCCGATGTGCCCGAGCACCTGGGCGGTGCCGAGCGCGGCGACCAGGGCGGTGGCGCTCTCCCGCAGTGCGGGCGCGCCTGCGATCAGCGCCCCGGTGACCGCGGCGGCCGCGAACAGCAGCACCAGTGCGGTGGAGCCGGGCGCCTCGAGCCCGACCCCGGCGCGGGCGGCGGCCCACCCGTGCGCCGCCACCGACAGGCACGCGGACAGCGCTCCCGCCGCCGCGCCGCGCACCCGCGCGACCGCGGCGGGAGCATCCGCGTTCCCGCGGCCGGACCGGCACAGCACGGGCCGATTTTACCCGGGTGCGCGGGCCCGGCCGCCCCATCGGGCGCGGCCGGACCGGAAAGCTTGCGCGGCAGCGGAATCGGTGCCGGGCTCAGGTGTTGTCGCGCTTGAAGGTGTTGAGCGGGCCCTTGTCCATCCTGACCTCGACCCGGCCATCCGGGTGCAGGATCGCCTTGGGGCGGTGCTCCGACATCCGCCTGCTGTACAGCTCCAGCCGCTCGACCAGCACGCCGTCCGGGCGGTTGTAGACGATGCCGGGGACGCAGGTGAAGATCCAGCTCGACTTCTTCGCCTGGTCGGCCGGGATGGTGACCTCCTCCTCGCCGCCGCTGTCGATGGCGAGCGTCACCCGGTACTTGTGGAACGACCCGGTGCCGTTGTTGATCGCCGAGTACGCCACCGGCACCACCGCGGCGATCTCCGGTGCGAACCGCACCTCGATGATCTCCTCGGTGCTCCCGCCGCCGCGGTTCACGTCGCCGCGCCCCCGGTCGCCCAGGTGCCGCACGAGGTCCTTGAACTGCGGGTTCGCCGGGATGCCCTGGGCGTCGAAGGTGGCGACGTGCACCACCGTGCCGTCGGTCAGCACCACCAGCGCGTACGCCTCGTAGTCGGTGCCCGAGGTCCACCCCACCCGCAGCCGCACCACCGGTGCCTTCCGCAGCAGTACCGGTGCCGAGTTCTTCTCGAGCGTGATCGAGCGTTTGACCAGGTTCGGGCCCGGGCCGCCCGCCCCGGGCGGTGCCGTGAACCCGCCGGGCGCGCCTTGCTGCGGTGGCGGATATCCGGCGGGAGCGGGAGGTGGGGGCATGAATCCGCCCGGAGCACCCGGCGGTGTGGCGAAACCGCTCGGCGGCGGCGGGACGGCGCCGGGCGCGGGCGTGGCCGGGGTTCCGGGATCGTCGACGGTGATCCCGTAGTCCGTCGCCAACCCGGCCAACCCGGACGCGTACCCCTGCCCGACATTGCGCAACTTCCACGCCCCGCCGCGCCGGTAGATCTCCCCGAGCACCACCGTCGTCTCGGTACTCAACCCCCCGACGGCCAGGTCGTGCGCGGCGACACCGTCACTCACCCGAACCGCCAGCGGAACCCCCGCGACGGTCCCGGTGTCGACGGAGGCGGCGACGACGAGCCGCTCGACCCGCGCGGCGACCCGGGAAAGGTCGACGCTGATCGCCCCACCGGCCAGCCGCACCGCCCCGTCCGGCGACTCCGGCTGGTTGTAGAACACGAAGTCGGCATCCCCGCCGACCTTCCCGTCCGCCCCGACGCACAGCACCGAGACGTCGATGCCGTTCGGCGCCACCGTGATCCGCACCTGCCCACCGCCGAGCGGCACATTGCCGCCCTTCGGCAGGGCACTACCCGGGCTCGAGTTCACTGCGGACCCCTCGTCACTCGTCCGATTCGTACGGTTCCGAGCCTAGGGGATCAGCCATCCACGTCCATCTCGGCGAGCGGCTTGCGCAGCAGCTTCCCGGTGGCGTTGCGCGGCAGCTCGTCCAGGAAGACCACCTCGCGCGGCACCTTGTACCGCGCCAGATTCGCCTTGACGTACTCCTTGATCTCCTGCGGATCCCGGCTCGACCCGGGCCCGGGCACCACGAAGGCGCGCAGCCGCTTCCCGTACTCGCGGTCGTCCACCCCGACCACCGCCGCCTCGAAGACGTCCTCGCGCCCGGCGATCAGATTCTCCACCTCGAGCGGGAAGACGTTCTCGCCGCCGGAGACGATCATGTCGTCGTCGCGGCCGTCGATGAAGAGCAGCCCGTCGGCGTCGACGTGCCCGACGTCGCCGCTGTTCATCATCCCGTCGACGATCTCCTTGCTGCGCCCGTCGGTGTACCCGGTGAAGGCGAAGCCGTTGTCGACGAAGATGGTCCCGGTGACGCCGGGCTCGGTGATCGGCTTCCGATTCTCGTCCAGCAGCACGATCCGGATCCCGACCGGAGCCTTGCCCGCGGTGGTCGGCGCCTTGCGCAGGTCGGCCGGGGTGGCCACGGTCATGACCGCGCACTCGGTGGAGCCGTACAGGTTGTAGAGGCTGTCGTTGAAGTGGTCGAGCGCGCGGGTGACCACGTCCGGCGCGATGGCCGAACCGGCCGCGAAAATCACCTTCAGGCTGCCGACGTCGTACTTCGCCAGCACCTCGTCGCCGAGGTCGAGCATGCGCTGCAGCATGGTCGGCACCACGACCAGCGAGTCGGCCCGGTACTTCTGGATGTTCGCGAGCGTGCCCTCCGGGCTGAACCGGCGCTGCTGGAAGACCACCCGGTTACCGAGCGCGAGCCCGAGGGTGAACTGGGAGAGCCCGGTGCCGTGGAAGATCGGCGCCGCCATGATCATGGTGCCGTTGCGCGGCAGCGGCACCCGGTCGATGAACTGCGCGGAGGCGAAGGGGCTCACCCGGTCGCGCGGGGCGCCCTTCGGGGTGCCGGTGGTGCCGCTGGTCAGGATCACCATGCCGCCCGGCTTCTCCGGCGCGGGGAGCGGGGTGGTGTCGCGGCCCGCGATCAGCGAGTCCAGCGTCGGGATGGCCGGATCGGCGCCGTCCTTCTCGTCCACCCAGGTCAGCACGTGCGGGATGCCGGACGGGATGGCGCTCATCAGGTCGAGGAACTCGCTGTCGTGCAGCACCGCCTTGACCTTCTCGCGCTCGGCCACGTCGGCGAACTGCGGCTTGGCGAAGCCGGTGTTCATCAGCACCGCCCGCACGCCGAGCTTGCCCGCGGCGAGCAGGCTGAGCACCATGCCGCGGTGGTCGCGGGCCAGCACGGCGACCACGTCGCCGGGGCCGATGCCGTTCTCGGTGAAGCCGCGGGCCAGCGCGTTGGCGCGGCGGTCCAGCTCGCCGAAGGTGATCTCGCCGAGCTCGTCCACGATGGCGGCGGCATCCGGCCTGGTCTGCGCGGCGTGCATGACGACCCCGGCGAACGGCCCGAACTTGAGCACGTTGATCGCCGAGCGGGCGGCGTGGTCGAGCCGCAGCGGATTGAAGAGCCGCCGCTTGAGCATGACGTTGACGCCGAGAGCGAGATCGCTCGCCTTGCGGATCGGGGCCGGGAGTGCCATCTGCTACGCCTTCCGCGCGGCCCGGCCACCGGCGAGCGGGAGGTGGCGGGAACCGCAGCTTCGAGATCCAGTGCTAGCCAGACAATAGCAGCGGCCGGTATCGGCTGTGTCGCACGTCTCGCGCCGCAGCCCGCGGTGTATCCGCAGGTGGCGGAGGTCGGGCGGCGGAAGAAGTGAACCTGGAGCCGCCGCCCGGGCGTCCGGGGGACGCGCCGGGCGGCGGAAAAGGCTCAGGCGGTGACTTCGTACTCCACCAGGACCCGGCGCAGCAGCTTGCCGGTGGGGTTGCGCGGCAGGTCGTCCAGGAAGACCACCTCGCGCGGCACCTTGTACCTGGCGAGGTTGTTCTTCACGTACGCCTTGATCTCCTCGGCGTCCGGGCTCTGCCCCGGCTCCGGGACGACGAAGGCGCGCAGCCGCTTGCCGAACTCCACGTCGTCCACGCCGACCACCGCGACGTCGAAGATGTCCGGCCGCTCCAGCAGCAGGTTCTCCACCTCCTGCGGGAAGACGTTCTCGCCGCCGGAGACGATCATGTCGTCGTCGCGGCCGTCGACCATGAGCAGGCCGTGCTCGTCGAAGTGCCCGACATCGCCGCTGGACATGAAGCCGTCGATGATCTGCTTGTGGCGGCCGTCGGTGTAGCCCTCGAACGGCGCGCCGCTGCGGATGAAGATGCGCGCGGTGGTGTTCTTCGCGCTCACCTGCTTGTCCTCGTCGTCGTAGAGCCGCACCTCGCAGGTGATCGGCGGGCGGCCGACGGTGCCGGGCGCGAGCGCCAGCTCGTCCGGCTGGGCGACGGTGGCGACGGCGCACTCGGTGGAGCCGTACAGGTTGTAGAGCACCGGGCCGAACACCTCGGTGGCCTTCACGCACAGCTCCGGCGAGAGCGCGGAGCCGGCCAGCACGATGCCGGTGAGCGAGGAGAGGTCGTACTTCGCGCGCACCTCGGCGGGCAGCTCCGCCATGCGGTGCAGCATGGTCGGCACCGCGACCAGCATGTTCGCCTTGTTGTCGGAGATCGCCTTCAGCGTCCCCTCGGCGTCGAACCGGCGCCGCACGACGATCTTGTTCGACAGCGCGGTGCCGACCAGCCAGGTGGCGAGGCCGGTGCTGTGGAAGATCGGCGAGACGATCACCATCGTGCCGCGCTGCACGAACGGCAGCCGATCCACGATCTGCGCGGTCGCCAGCGGCGAGACCTTGGTGCGCGGCGCGCCCTTCGGCAGCCCAGTGGTGCCGCTGGTCAGGATGATGAAGCCGCCGGGGCGCGGGGGCGCCGGGAGCGGCTCGGCGGAGTTCGCGGCGACCAGGTCGTCCAGGGTCTGCGCGCCCGCTGGCAGCTCGGTGCCCTCGTCCGCCCAGGTCAGGTAGCGCGGCAGCTCCGGGGGCAGGGCGTCGAGCAGCCCGAGGAACTCGCTGTCGTGCAGCACCGCCTTGACCTTCTCGCGCTCGCACACCTCGGCGAACTGCGGCTTGGCGAAACCGGTGTTCATCAGCGCGATCCGGACGCCGAGCTTGCCCGCCGCGATCATCGAGAGCAGCAGGCCGCGGTGGTCACGGGCGAGCACCGCGATCACGGTGCCCGGGGTGATGCCCGCCGCCTCCAGGCCGCGCGCGACCGCGGTGGACTGGTCGTCCAGCTCCCGGTAGGTGAGCTCGCCGCGCTCGTCGACCAGCGCGACCTGGTCGGGCACGATCCGGGCGGAGTGCCGGACCAGGGTTGCCTGCGGACCGTAGATCTGCGACTCCCGCATGGTGCGCAGCGTCTCCACCGGCGCCTTGGGATTGCTGACCCCGTTCTGCCGCAGCACCCCCAGCGCCTTGACGACCTCGAGCGCATGGGCCAACTTCATGGGCGACACCTCCACAAGCGGGGTCCGCCCTCGTGCCCGAAGCGCGGACCCACCGGACTTCTACGAACGCATACCGTAGCAGTGTGAGTGCGACAGATCACAGGGAAAGCCGACAAACCGGACCTGCGGTACCTACTCGCGCGTAACCCCGGGCGCCCGCGCGCCCGAGCGGCCGGGCCGGGTCAGTTGTACACCGCTCCGAAGGTCGGCATGATGACGGTGCCGCGCTGGTAGGCGAAGCCGTCCGGGTGCTCCGCGCTCACCGGCATCGGCCAGCGGTGCCAGAGCGAGCCGTAGATGGCGGCGACGACGGTGCCCGCGCCGGTGCTGAGCTTGGCGGTGCGGATGGTGGTGTCCACCGGGATGTCCTGGTGCTCGATCAGCTGGTTGGTGCCGCTCTCGCCGGTGGCCAGGTTGAGCCAGATCACCTCGAGCCTCGCGTCGTTCTGGTTCGGCGCGATGGTCCCCGGCCCGCCGAAGAAGGCGAAGCGGAAGCCGTCGTAGCCGAAGGCGATGCCGTTGCCGTAGAGGCTGCCGCCGTCGCCGCGCCCGATATCGGACTGCGCGGGCACCTGGAACGGCTGCGCGGGCAGCGCCACCTCACCGGCCTTCGCGATCGCGGCGGTGTCGGCGAGCAGCCGGTCGAGCGCCGCGACGGCCTCCGGATTGCCCGTCGCCACCGTGCGCAGCTGCCGCGCGGCGGCGATCGGATCGATCACCGGCGTCGCCTCGGGCGCGGCGGCCGCCGGCCCCGCGAGCGTGAACGCGCCGGCCGCGAGCGCGGCGGCGGCGAGGGCGAGACGACGCAGTGAACCCACTCGATGCATACCCAGTTCTCCTCGAAGAGTCGTGGTAACGCTGGTTGGTCTAGCGCAGATCGACCTTCGCGCCGGCGGACGACTGCGAGCCGTGCACCTCCAGCACCGCGGGAACGGTGCCGACCGGGACGTCGAAGGCGACCTTCACCGTAACGGTGTCACCGGGCGGCACCGCGGAATTCGGGATCGCGGCGGCGGGGAATTCCCGGCCGAGGTCGTCGACGAGCGTCTGGTCGCAGTCCGCGCAGGAGCGCGGCCGGTCGCCGGTGTTGCGCACCACCACGGTGAGCACCCGGTACTCACCGGTCGCGGTGGCCGGGCCGAGCGATTTCACCGGCGGTTCGATCCCGGTGACCTGGAAGGCCAGCGCCGCGTCCCGCACCTCGGCGGTGGGCAGCGGGGCCGGGTCGGTCGTCATCCTGGCGACGGCGAAGGCTCCGCCCCAGAGCAGCAGGATCCCGCCGATGATCGCGAGCGGCACCATGAGCGCGCCGGAGCGGGCCGGACGG
The DNA here is from genome assembly GCF_021183625.1 of Nocardia asteroides. NCBI lineage: Bacteria > Bacillati > Actinomycetota > Actinomycetes > Mycobacteriales > Nocardiaceae > Nocardia > Nocardia asteroides. The sequence goes on along the minus strand of NZ_CP089214.1, from coordinate 2,503,041 downwards.
GCCCGGAAGCCCGGCGGTGGCGTCGTGAAGCCGGGCGGCAGCTCGTCGCTGATCGGCCGCGCCGCCCCCGCGGTGTGGTTGCCCCCTGATCGCCGATGCCACGGCAATCCGCGGCTCACGGTGTTCCCCTGCATCATAGGAGTGTGCGTCATCACCCTTCAGAAGGGAATAGTGGGGCCTACGTTGGGACGATAGGGATCGAGCATCGCCAGATAATTTACTGGCTAGAAATTTGCCAGCCTGCCTGGCAAACCGGCATGCAGAGGTCTATCTGGACGTATTACCCACCGGCGGGAATGATGACCGGGTTCCGGACCCGGAGCGTGTTTCGACCGAGGGATGTATCGATGAGGGTTATGGGTAAGGTCGGCTTCGCCGTGGCGGCGGGCGCCCTTGCGGTGGGGAGCGTGTTCGGCGCGGGCACGGCGCACGCCGCCGGGCAGTACGCGGCGATCGCGGTGAGCAACAGCTCGCTGTACTACGGGGTCAGCGTCGACCTCGCGAACTTCGACGAGGCCAACAGCGTCGCGCTGGACCAGTGCGGCGTGGCCGACTGCGAGGTCCTCGCGGCCTGGGCGAACGGCTGCGGCGCGCTGGTCGCCAGCGACGACGGCTACGCCGCGACCTCCGGCCCGAACCGGGCCGAGGCCGAGCGCGCCGCCTACGAGCTGATCGCGCAGATCACCCCGACGGCGGTGCTCGCCACCACCGGCTCGGCTCAGCTGAGCGGCGCGCACATCGTCGACGTGGTCTGCACCGCCAACGCCCGCTGAGCGCGGGCCGGGATCGGGGGTCCCGGCCCCGCACGCGAACCGGCCCGGACCAGTACGGTCCGGGCCGGTTTCGTCGGTCCGTCGACTACTTCAGCTGGGTGCTGGTGAGCCCGAGCACCCGGCGCGCCACGATCAGCTGCTGGATCTGCTGCGTGCCCTCGAAGATGTCCAGGATCTTGCTGTCCCGGCCCCACTTCTCCAGCAGCAGCCGCTCCGAGTAGCCGATCGCACCGGCCAGCTCGACCGCCTTGAGCGTGATGTCGGTGCCGGTGCGCCCCGCTTTCGCCTTGGACATCGAGGCTTCCAGCGAGTTCGGCTTCTTGTTGTCGGCCATCCAGGCGGCGCGCAGCGCGAGCAGGTAGGCGGCCTCGTAGTCGGCCTCCATCCGCAGGAACTCGGCGGCGGCGGCGTGCTGGTTGTTGGCCGGGGCGTCGTAGTCGATCTCGACGCCCGCGTCGGCGAGGATGCCGCGCAGCTCCTCCAGCGCGGCCCGCGCGACGCCGATGGCCATGGCGGCGACCAGCGGGCGGGTGTTGTCGAAGGTCTGCATGACCCCCGCGAAGCCCTTCTCCACGTTGACTTCCGGGCTGCCGAGGATGTTGTCCGCCGGGATCCGGCAGTCCTGCAGCAGCAGCACGGCGGTGTCCGACGCCTTGATGCCGAGCTTGTGCTCCAGCCGGGCCACCGAGAGGCCCGGGGCGTCCCGCGGCACCACGAACGACTTGATCGCCGCGCGGCCGAGCGACTTGTCCACCGTCGCCCAGACCACGATGTGGGTGGAGCGCTCACCGGCGGTGACGAAGATCTTCTCGCCGTTCAGCACCCACTCGTCGCCGTCGAGCACGGCGGTGGTGCTGACGGCGGCCGAGTCCGAGCCGAAGGAGGGCTCGGTGATCGCCATCGAGGCCCACACCTTGCCGAACCGGGCCAGCTGGTCGTCGGTGGCGACCGCGGCGATGGCGGCGTTGCCGAGCCCCTGGTAGGGGATCGAGAGCATGAGCCCGACGTCGCCCCACGAGGTCTCCAGCGCGTTCAGCAGCGCCGACATGTTGCCGCCGTTGGTGTTGCCGAGCAGCTCGGTGGCGTGGCCGTTCTCGTCCGAGCGGCCGCCTGCGGCGCCGCCGATCTTCTGCGTGCCGGAGTCGTTGAGCCCCTCCACCATGGCGGCCATGGTGTCCAGCTCGACCGGGTACTCGTGCTCGGCGAGGTCGTACTTGCGCGAGATGGGGCGGAAGATGTGCGCGGCCACCTGGTGCGCCTGGTTCGCGCTGGCCCGCAGCTTCTTCGGGAGTTCGAGGTTGATCATTGTTCAGGTCTCCTGGAGAGAAATCGAGTGAGGGCCGCTTAGATCAGGACCACGCCCTCGGCGAGGCCGATGGCGCGCAGATCGCGGTACCAGCGCTCGACGGGGTGTTCCTTGGTGAAGCCGTGGCCGCCGAGCAGCTGCACGCCGTCCAGCCCGATCTGCATGCCCTTGTCCGAGGCCAGCTTGCGGGCGAGCGCGGCCTCGCGGCCGAAGGAGAGCCCCTGCTCGGCGCGGGAGGCGCCGCGCAGCGTGACCAGCCGCAGCCCGTCCAGCTCGATCGCGATGTTGGCGACCATGAAGGCCACCGCCTGCCGGTGCGAGACCGGCTCGCCGAACGCCTCGCGCTCGTTCACGTACGGGATGACGTAGTCGAGCACGGCGCGGCCGGTGCCGGCCGCCAGCGAGGCCCAGCCGAGCCGGGCCAGCCGCACCGCGTCGGCGTACTCGGCGGCGCGGGTGGCGGCGTCGCCGTCGCCGAGGATCGCCTCGGTGCTCACCGCGACGTCGTCCAGGATCAGCCTGCCGAGGCCACCGGCGCGCAGCCCCATGCTGGGGTCGGCCTCGACGACCAGCCCCTTGCTGTCCGACTCCACCAGGAAGAGCGCCGGACGCCCGTCCAGCTCGGCGGCGATCACGAACAGCTCGGCCTCCGCCGCCGCCGGGACCAGGCTCTTCACGCCGGTCAACCGGTAGCCGCTCGGCGAGCGGACCGCCTTGGTCTGCAGCGCGAACGGGTCGAAGAGCGCGCGCGGCTCGGAGATCACGACCGACGACTGCGGCACGTTCTCACCGGTGTAGGCGGGCAGGTAGGTCTTCTGCTGCGCGTCGGTGCCCCACTGCGAGAGCGCGACCGCGACCCCGCTCGGCGCCAGGATCGGCAGCGCCAGCCCCATGTCGCCGTGCGCCAGCGCCTCCGCGACCAGCGCGTTCGTGACCGCGCCGCGCTCGCTGGCCGCGCCGTCGAGCTCCTCGGGCACGTTGATCAGGGTGATGCCGAGCTCGGCGGCGCGCTCCAGCAGGTCCTTGGGCGCGGCGGCGGCGTGGTCGGCGTCGTGCGCGGCCGGGCGCAGGATCTCGGCCGCGAACTCCTTGACCGTGTCGACGATCATCTTCTGGTCGTCCGACGGGGTCAGGTCGAAGTACCCCTTGGCCTTGGACTCGTTGTCCGGCAGCCGCTTCGGCGCGCCGTTGCCCGCGACCTTGCCGAAGGCGCGGGTCGCGGCGCCGAGGGTGCGGAACCCGGTCCTGGTCCCCTCGTAGGTGGCCCGCTCGAGCGGCTTGCGCAGGTTGTACTTCTCGGCGAGCTCCGAGCCGGTGATGGTGGTCATCACCCGCATGGCCGCGCCCATCCAGTCCCGCTTGGGCTGGTGCAGGCCGACGGCGGAGTCCTCGCTCCGGCCGGACTCCGGACGTCGCTTCGTCGCGCTGTCTCGCGTGCTCATCATCACCTGGTTTTCTCGAGGGCGGGGGTGAGATCTGGTCCCAGCTATCTTACTCCTGAGTAAGACTACCTTACTGCAGAGTAAGAAGTGCGTCGAGAGCGTGGTTGACCGGGGCCGGGCGCCAGTGTCCGCCGGGCCGCCGTGAGCGCGCCATCGCAGGCGTCGAGGGGTCCGTTTCGATCAAACGGTGAGTATCAGGTGAGCCGCTGGAGCACCGTGTCGTGCAGCAGGCCGTTGCTCGCCACCGCATCGCCGCCGTGCGGGCCGGGGTTGCCGTTCAACGCGGTGAAGCGGCCACCCGCCTCGCGGACCAGGATGTCGAGCGGGGCCAGGTCCCACAGGGACACCTCCGGCTCGGTGGCGACGTCGACCGCGCCCTCCGCCACCAGGCAGTACCCGAAGAAATCGCCGTAGCCGCGGACCCGCCAGACATCGTCGGTGAGCGCGAGGAAGTTCTCCCGCAGCCCGCGCTCGCGCCAGCCGGAGAGGCTGGAGAAGGCCAGGCTCGCGTCCGCGAGCCCGCCCACCTTCGACACCGTGATCGGCTGCGCGGCGTTCTCGTGGAACCGGGTCCACGCCCCGGAACCCTGTGCCGCCCACCATCTCCGGGCCAGCGCGGGCGCGCTCACCGCGCCGACGACCGGCACGCCGTCCTCGAGCAGTGCGATCAACGTGGCCCAGACCGGGACGCCGCGCACGAAGTTCTTGGTGCCGTCGATCGGGTCGATCACCCACTGCCTGCCGCCGAACTCGGCCTCGCCGCCGAATTCCTCACCGAGCACGGCGTCGTCCTCGCGCTCGGTGCTCAGCAGCCTGCGCAGCTCCCGCTCCACCCTGAGGTCGGCATCGGAGACCGGGGTGAGGTCCGGTTTGGCGTCGACCCGCAGGTCCAGCGCGCCGAAACGGTCGGCGGTGATCGCGTCGGCGGCGTCCGCCAGGGTGAGCGCGAGTGCGAGGTCATCGGTGTAGGCAGCCACGGCGTCGACCCTATCGAGCCGCCGCCAGCGCGCTCGCCCACCAGTGCACCTGATCCAGCAGCTCGCGCGGTAGCGGGCTCCTTGAGCTATGCCGATGTCCGCAGGCGGTTCATCGTGTGTGGCTTCGTCATCCAGTGCTTCTCGATGCTCTGAACGAAATCCGGGCGGACCAATTTCGCACGCCGCTGCCGCTCGTCGGAGGTCGATGCGCGCGCGACAACCCCCTCCATCTGCTCGTGCCCCACCTGGCTTTGCCGAATCAGCCTGGCCAACTCGCCCAGAGTGAAGTGCCCGCAACCGAGGAAAGGAACGGTGTGAAGTCCGATATCCTCGGCAAGCGCATTGCGCATGTCGGGGTCCCAGAATCGTCTGGTTGTGGTGTCGTAGACGTCGAAAACCAGAAACCAATCGGGTAATAGGTCGTAGCGGACGCTGTGCATTACCGCGCACCACTCTCCGAAAAGTATAAGGTCGTCACCGAGCGCTTCGGTGAGCCGATGACGGCGAGGCTCGATCCAGGTAGACAGACCACGGAAGTGGCGACCACCGAGGTGCACGTAGCTACCGCGTGTCTGAAATCGAAGCCCGTCCGTTCCGACCGAGATGCCGAGGTTCTGCCCGTCGACCTTCTCTTCGACGTGCAGCGGTCCGGCCAGGAAAGCGGTTTGTTCGTTTTCTTCCAGTGCCTTATCGTCGCGTACATCGACGCCTTGCGGCGTGACCAGGTAAGGCGTCGACGGGAATCGGACGAACTCGGTCACGGCGCGTCGTAGCCGAATTTTGCGCGATACGCAGCCCGGATAGAAGGCTCGTGGACGAACTCTACGGTGACGCCGTGGCGGCCCAGCACCGCAGCCCAGTCAAGCCACTTGGTGTCTGTGGCCTGAACTACCGGGGCTGCCGCTACCTTTGCTGTCGCGACGAATTTTCTGTCCGATGGATCGATCTCGTCATCGTCGCCTTTTAGAACCGCGTAGCTGTTTGCAGTGACCGTGTCGGGTTCTATATCGGGCCGCATGGCGTCGTTCCAACTATAGCGATTTTCGAGGACGTACTTGATAAATGCATCACCAAGCGTGGGCTGCCCGCTGCGGTTGAGTTGATGGAGATACTCGTCCACTATCTCGCCCGCATCATCTGTGAAGATGGGAATTCTATTCTCAAGAATGTATTCCAAAATTATTTCGCACCCATCTACGAGTTCAGGGGGGTGGTCATCGGAGAACTTGACAACGAGTGGAACATTAGTGTCGACCACTTTAGTCATACGTGCCTGCCGTGACGGCGAAGCCGAGCGCTACGGGACTGGGCGATCAGGTCTTCCGCCGGATCTCCGAAGAAATCGGTAGGCCAATTTCTCACATTGCCGTACTCGTCGACGTCGAGTGCCTCTATGGTCGATCCCTCTTTGCTGGGATTGACGGTATAGCACCGCACGTCTGCGGGATCTACCTTTCCCTCGGCGATCCGACGCAGAAGACGCCGTAGCAGGTGTTCGGAGTGAGACTCGATGATGAACTGTGTGCGGCGTGCTTTGCTGCCTTCGCGCGCTGAGATGGCAGCGAGAAAAAGGTCCGCCAGTCCGGCCTGTACCGCCGGGTGAAGGTGAATCTCCGGTTGTTCTACGACTACCGTGGATCCCGGGGCGGAGTAGAAAGCTTCCACGATCACCGGTAGTACCTGCGAGACGCCGAACCCTACATCGGTGAGTAGGACCTCCCTGCTGCCGCCTGGTGTGGTCACTTGAACCTCGTACTCGTCACGGCCTTCCCCGATGGGAGTCACCGTGAATGTCTCGATGACCCCGAGCGTTTCCAACCATTCGGCAACCAGTTCTTGCAGAGGCTTGAGCCTCTGTTTCACGGCGAAATTGAACTTTCGCGCTTGGCCGGCCAGTAGGGCGTCGATGGTTTGTTCTCCGCTCCAGCCGACATGGCTGACCTCTTCTCCGGACCACCGGTAGGTCCGGCTGGGCTGGATTCGAATCGGTCCGAGGTAGTTCACTGCAAGCAGTTGCTCCTCGAGAGCCAAAGTGAGATCTGCGGCAAAGTCCAGGAACTGATAGCGAGTCGGCAGATCTTCAGGAAAGGCGTGGAACTGCGATGGGGCCGACACCGGCCACTTTCGCCCCATGGTTTTGATGAGTTCGATGCCCTCGGCCCGAACGGCGTAGCCGCCTCTGGCAGCAAGCTCACTTCCCAACCGCAGTATGCTGCCCGAGTCGCTTGAGGTGAGGCGGTACTCGTAGTTGTCTACGCGCAAGCGTGGCGGTGAATCCGCTGTCGCACTGACCGTTGCGCGAAATCCCATGTCGGTGCCGCGAAAGCTGGTGCCATCCCGCTCGTAGGTGACGCTCAGCGGATCGTTGCGCCTCCAGTCTAGCTCGAAGGCCAGCGGTGCGTCGAGGTTGCCATTGCGCAGAAGGCTTGCATATCCGCCGAGATCGACGGGTGTTCGGTCGCCTCCGGTGTGCAGGACCCGTCGGCGGTCCGGCGACTCGACGGTCTGCCGGAGCATGAGCAGAAATTGATGCAGGCTTGATTTACCCGACGAGTTTCCGCCGAACAGAATGGTTAGCGGAGCCAGTTCGATGTCGCCCGTGTCTTCCCATGCCTTGAAATTCCTGAGCCGCAATCGGGTAAACACACCATTCCCTCCGTGTGCAAGTAGTCTGTATTCAGGGCTGCCACCGAACCTGAATCCTGTCCGTTGACGCCCGCGACACGGTCCGGCGGTCCATCGCCGCGGTGAGTACTGAACCGCTCCTGAGCAGGTCAGTGATCGCTCGGGCACGGCAAGCAGACTAGCAATCCGGCCCCGCTGCTCGCTGAAGTGCTGATTCTCATTCAGCCGCGGATCGCCCCTGCGCGGCGCCGCAAGACCTCTTCAATGCCCCTCGCACCCGGCACAGGCCACCACGATGCCGGACTCCAACTCCCCGCCCGGTAACCTTGACCCTCGTGCATCCCGACGTCTCCGCAGATCTGGCCGAACTCGACACCACCCTCAAGACGGTGGAGTCGGTGCTCGACGTGGAGGAGCTGCGCCGCCGCATCGATGAACTCGAGCACCAGGCGTCGGATCCGGACCTGTGGAACGACCAGGACCACGCCCAGCAGGTGACGAGCGAGCTCTCGCACGCGCAGAGCGAGCTGCGCCGGGTCTCCGAGCTGCGGCAGCGGCTGGAGGATCTGCCGGTGCTCTACGAGCTGGCCGAGGGGGAAGAGGGCGAGGCCGCCACCGCCGCGTACGCCGATGCCGACGCCGAGCGCATCGCGCTGCACGCCGACATCGAGGCGATGGAGGTGCGCACGCTGCTCTCCGGCGAGTACGACAAGCGCGACGCGCTGATCAACATCCGCGCGGGCGCGGGTGGCGTCGACGCCGCCGACTGGGCCGAGATGCTCATGCGCATGTACATCCGCTGGGCCGACCGGCACAAGTACGGCGTCGAGGTCTACGACACCTCCTACGCCGAGGAGGCGGGCATCAAGAGCGCCACCTTCGCGGTGAAGACGCCGTACGCCTACGGCACGCTCTCGGTGGAGATGGGCACGCACCGGCTGGTGCGGATCAGCCCGTTCGACAACCAGGGCCGCAGGCAGACCTCGTTCGCCGAGGTCGAGGTGCTTCCGGTGGTGGAGACGACCGACCACATCGAGATCCCGGAGGGCGACATCCGGGTAGACGTGTACCGCTCCTCCGGCCCGGGCGGGCAGAGCGTCAACACCACCGACTCGGCGGTGCGGCTCACGCACATCCCGACCGGTATCGTGGTGACCTGCCAGAACGAGAAGTCGCAGCTGCAGAACAAGATCTCGGCCATGCGCGTGCTGCAGGCCAAGCTGCTGGAGCGCAAGCGGCTGGAGGAGCGCGCCGAGATGGACGCGCTCAAGACCAACGAGGGCGCCTCCTGGGGCAACCAGATGCGCTCCTACGTGCTGCACCCCTACCAGATGGTCAAGGACCTGCGCACCAGCTACGAGGTGAACAACCCGAGCGCGGTGCTGGACGGCGAGATCGACGCCTTCATCGAATCCGGCATCCGCTGGCGCATGTCGGACGCGCAGCAGTCCGGGTAGCCTGCCGCGCAACCTTTTTCGGCTATTCCCCGCTGAGGTCTGGATCGTGGCCGAATCGTTGTAATGTGGTCGGCGTGGGTGTTCCGGACAGCGGTGAATCTCGGAGGTGGTGGCGGTGAACGGGCTCGATACGGCCCTGGCACTGGCGCCCGCGGCGGACACCACCGCCTGGCTACGCTCGAGCGGGCTGGAGATCGTGCTGCTGCTCCTCGGGGCGATGCTGTTCAGCCGGTTCGCCACCTACATCCGGGATCGGGTCACCCGCAAGATCGACGCGGGGTTCCGCAGCAGTGACGCGCTGGTGCGGTCCGAGGCGGCCAAGCACCGCCACGCGCTGGCCCAGGTGGTCACCTGGGTGGTGCTCACCGTCGCCTACGTGCTGGTCGGCATGGAGGTGCTCGGCAGGCTCGGCTTCGCGGTCAGCGGGCTGGTCGCGCCGGCCGCGGTGCTCGGCGCCGCGCTCGGCTTCGGCGCGCAGCGGATCGTGCAGGACATCCTGGCCGGGTTCTTCCTGATCACCGAGCGGCAGTACGGCTTCGGCGACGTGGTGAGCATCTCGGTCACCGGCTCGGCCGAGCAGGCCGAGGGCACGGTCGAGGACGTCACGCTCCGGATCACCACGCTGCGCAACGCGGACGGCGAGGTGATCACGGTGCCGAACGGGCAGATCGTGAAGGTCACCAACCTGTCCAAGGACTGGGCGCGGGCCGCGATCGACGTCCCGGTGTCGGCGAGCGCCGACATCACCCGCGTCAACGAGATCCTGCACGAGGTCGGCACCCGGGCCTACCAGGACAGCAAGCTGCAGCCGCTGTTGCTCGACGAGCCGTCGGTGATGGGCGTCGAGGATCTCACCCGCGATCAGATGAACATCCGCATGGTGGCGCGCACGCTGCCGGGCAAACAATTCGAAGTCGGTCGCGAGCTGCGGGTCCGGGTCGCCGCGGCGCTGCGCCGGGAAGGTATCAGTGAGACCTCGTAAGTCCACGGCGATCCTGGTCACCGCCTGGGTGTCCACATTCGTCCTGTATCTGTTCGTCAAGCCTGCGGAGCCCTCGACCTCGGGCCCGCAGTGGCCGTCGCTGGTCTCGGTGGTGGACAGTGTCCCGCTTCCCACGCCGTAGCGGCGTGCGCGGATCCGGCAGGCGCGCTGGTTACACTGGCTCCCCGTGATCACCATGCGCAATGTCACCAAGTCGTACAAGACGTCGACGCGGCCCGCGCTGGACAACGTCACCGTCGAGATCGGCAAGGGTGAGTTCGTCTTCGTGATCGGCCCATCCGGCTCCGGCAAGTCGACCTTCATGCAGCTGCTGATCAAGGAGGAGTCGCCGACATCCGGCGAGATCCGGGTCGCCGACTTCCGGGTGAACCGGTTACCGGGGCGGAAGGTGCCGAAGCTGCGGCAGCGCATCGGCTGCGTGTTCCAGGACTTCCGGCTGCTCCAGCAGAAGACGGTGCAGCAGAACGTCGCCTTCGCGCTGGAGGTGATCGGCAAGCGGCGCGAGTTCATCGAGCGGACGGTCCCCGAGGTGCTGGAGATGGTCGGGCTCGGCGGCAAGGCCGACCGGCTGCCGTCGGAGCTCTCCGGCGGTGAGCAGCAGCGCGTCGCCATCGCGCGCGCCTTCGTCAACCGGCCGCTCGTACTGCTCGCCGACGAGCCGACCGGCAACCTCGACCCGGACACCAGCGCCGACATCATGTACCTGCTGGAGCGGATCAACCGCATCGGCACCACCGTGGTGATGGCGACGCACGACAACAACATCGTGGACGCCATGCGCAGGCGCGTGGTCGAACTCGACAACGGCAGGCTGGTCCGCGACGACGCGATCGGCGTCTACGGAGTGGATCGCTGATGCGGCTGAGTTTCCTGTTCGGCGAGGTCTCCGAGGGGCTGCGCCGCAACATCACCATGACCATCGCCATGATCCTGACCACAGCGGTCTCGCTCACCATGCTCGGCGGCGGTCTGCTCGCGGTCCGCATCGCGGACAAGACCGAGCAGTACTTCCTGGACCGGCTCGAGGTGCGGCTCTACCTCACCGAGGAGATCTCGGCCACCGACCCGGACTGCTCGCAGCCGCTCTGCAGTGGCCTCGCGGCCGACCTCAAGGCGACCTCCGGCGTGGTCTCGGTGCAGTTCCTGAACCGGGACGACGCGGTGCGCGAGGCCAAGGAGAAGACCTTCAAGGACCAGCCCGAGCTGGCCCAGTACGTGAGCGAGACCCCGCTGCCCGCCTCGCTGCGGGTGAAGATGACCGACGCCTCCAACTACCCCCGGATCCTGGAGGAGTACTCGCTCCGGCCGGGGGTCGGCACCGTGCGCAACGACAAGGACATCGTCGACCGGCTGGTCAGCCTCTTCGACGGGCTGCGCAACGCCGCCTTCGGGCTCGCGGTGCTGCAGGCCATCGCGGCGATCATGCTGATCGCCAACATGGTGCAGATCGCGGCCTTCACCCGCCGCACCGAGGTCGGCATCATGCGGCTGGTCGGCGCCACCCGCTGGTACACCCAGCTGCCGTTCCTGCTGGAGGCGGTGGTCGCCGCGCTGGCGGGCTCGCTGCTCGCGGTGCTCGGCCTGGCGCTGGCGCGGCCGCTGGTGATCGACAGCGCGCTCGGCGACCTCTTCGACAGCAAGGTGTTCCCGCGGATCACCGGTGAGGACATCGCGACGACGGCGCTGGTGATCGCGCCGGTCGGCATCGTCTTCGCCGCCATCACGGCGTACGCGACGCTGCGCTACTACGTCCGGGAGTGAGCGCTTCGTCCCCAGCCGGGGGTTCATCCACAGGCGGGCCTGCGCGGCTGTTCGCCGTCGCCGCGCACCCATAGGATGGCCGCGTGGATTCACCCGCTGCGACCGCCCAACTCGACCTCGACACCGATGACGCCGCGCACGAAGTGCTACGCCGCGTCTTCGGCTACGGGGCGTTCCGCGGCGAGCAGCACGCCATCGTCTCGCACCTCGTCGGCGGCGGCGACGCGCTCGTCCTGATGCCGACCGGCGGCGGCAAGTCGCTCTGCTACCAGGTGCCCGCGCTGGTGCGGCCGGGCACCGGCGTGGTGGTCTCGCCGCTGATCGCGCTCATGCAGGACCAGGTGGACGCGCTGGCCGCGCTCGGCGTGCAGGCGGGCTTCCTCAACTCCTCGCAGAACCAGGACGAGCGCCGCGAGGTCGAGCGGCGCTACGCCGCCGGCGAGCTGGACCTGCTCTACCTGGCGCCGGAGCGGCTGCGGCTGGAGTCCACCGGCAGGCTGCTCGACCGCGGCAAGATCGCGCTCTTCGCCATCGACGAGGCGCACTGCGTCTCCCAGTGGGGCCACGACTTCCGCCCCGACTACCTGGAACTCTCGATGCTGCACCAGCGCTGGCCGGACGTCCCGCGCATCGCGCTCACCGCCACCGCCACCGAGAAGACCCGCGAGGAGATCGTCCAGCGGCTGGAGCTCGGCACCGCCCGCCGCTTCGTCGCCGGCTTCGACCGCCCCAATATCCAGTATCGGATCGAGCCCAAGAACCGCCCGGACAAGCAGCTGCTCGACTTCATCAAGGCCGAGCACCCCGGCGACGCGGGCATCGTCTACTGCCTCTCCCGCAACTCGGTCGACAAGACCGCCGCCATGCTGAACCAGAACGGCATCGCGGCGGTGCCCTACCACGCCGGGCTCGATCAGCGGACCCGCGCCGCGAACCAGTCTCGCTTCCTGCGCGAGGACGGGCTGATCGTCGTCGCCACCATCGCCTTCGGCATGGGCATCGACAAGCCCGACGTGCGCTTCGTCGCCCACCTCGACCTGCCCAAATCGGTGGAGGGGTACTACCAGGAGACGGGCCGCGCCGGGCGCGACGGCCTGCCGTCGACCGCCTGGATGGTCTACGGCCTGAGCGACGTGGTGCAGCAGCGCAAGCTGATCGAGGGCTCCGAGGGCGACGCCGCGCACCGCAGGCAGCTGCAGCTGCACCTGGACGCCATGCTCGCGCTCTGCGAGACGGTGAGCTGCCGCCGCACCCGCCTGCTGGCCTACTTCGGCCAGCCCGGCGACGCCTGCGGCAACTGCGACACCTGCCTGACCCCGCCCGAGACCTGGGACGGCACCGTCGCCGCGCAGAAGCTGCTCTCCGCGGTGCTGCGGCTGAAGCGCGAGCGCGGCCAGTCCTACGGCGCCGGGCACATCATCGACATCCTGCTCGGCAAGCAGAACCCGAAGGTGCTGCAGTACGACCACCACGAGCTGAGCGTCTTCGGCATCGGCACCGACCTGCGCGACACCGAGTGGCGCGGCGTCGTCCGGCAGCTGCTGGCCCAGGGGCTGCTCGCGGTGCACGGCGACTACGGCGTGCTCTCGATCACCGACGCGGGCAACGAGGTGCTCTTCGAGGGCCGCCAGGTGCCCATGCGCCGGGAGCCGGAGCGGGCGGCGCGGCCGTCCCGGTCCAGCCGCGGCGCCAAGGCCGCCGTCGCCGACCTGCCCGCCGCCGACGTCCCGGTCTTCGAGCGGCTGCGGCAGTGGCGCGCGGGCGCTGCCAAGGAGCAGGGCGTCCCCGCCTACGTCGTCTTCCACGATGCCACCCTGCGCGAGATCGCCGCCCGCAAGCCGGGCAGCCTGAGCGAGCTCGGCGCCGTCGGCGGCGTCGGCGACAACAAACTGGCCAAGTACGGCGAGCAGGTGCTCGCCGCGCTCGCCGAGGAGAGCTGATGGCACTGGACAGACGCGGTTTCCTCACAGGCGCCGCGATCACGGTCGCCGGCGTTCCGCTGCTCGGGCTGACTCCGGCCCAGGCCGTCACGCCCGAGGTGGCCAAGCACCCGTTCCCCTCCGGTGAATCGGTGCGCGTCCTGGTGACCGGCGACGCCGGCACCGGCACCGCGACCCAGTGGGCGGTGGCCGACGCGGCCCGCGCCGCACACGCCCGCGCCCCCTTCGGCCTCGCGCTCGGCCTCGGCGACAATATCTACGAGCACGGCCCGGACGGGTCGGGCGACGTGCAGTTCGCCGACAAGTTCGAGAATCCCAACCACGGCCTCGACTTTCCCTGGCTCATGGTGCTCGGCAACCACGACAACAGCTCCGCGCTGCCCGGCGACGGCGGCTGGCTGCTGCGCGGCAACGACGAGGTCGCCTACCACGCGCTCTCCGCGCGCTGGTGGATGCCGAGCCGGTACTACTCGGTGCGGGTGCCGGAGCAGAACCCCGTCGTCGAGTTCTTCGTGCTCGACATCAACCCGGCCGCCGCCTACCTGCCGCCACTCGACCCGTACTGGTCCGGCACCGGCGTCTTCATGGCCGAGCAGGCCGCCTGGCTGGACGGCGCGCTCGCCGAATCACCCGCGCGGTGGAAGGTGGCCTGCACCCACCAGCCGTTCTGGAGCAACGGCCCGCACGGCGACGCGGGCCGCTACGAGGGGCTCGACATCGAGCCGGTGAACGGCGTGCACGTGCGCCGCTTCCTGGACGAGCACGTCCTCGGCCGCTGCCAGCTGCTCTTCTCCGGCCATGACCACACCCTGCAGGTGCTCGAGCCGGGGCCGGGGACGCGCGGCACCGTCCAGCTGGTCAGCGGCGCCGCCGCCAAGACCGCGACCGGCTCGCAGACCGCGGGGACCGGCACCCACCCGGCCCGCTTCGACACCAGGCACCAGCTCGGTTTCATGGTCGCGGAGTTCCGCCGCGGCGGTATCGAATTGGAGGTCGTCACAGTGGATCCCGGCTCCGGCGCGGCCGCGTCCGAATTCCGCGGTGCGCTGGCCTGACACGCCGCGAACACCCGGCGCGGAAAGCCCGCGCCGGTTACCGTGCTCGCATGGCGGACGACGATGGCGCGCCGGAGATCATCGGCGGCGGTGGCGGCGGTGAGGACGCGGGCCCGCGCACCCCGCGCACGCACGACCCGGTCGAGACGACGTGGCTCGGCACCCGGCGGCCCCCGCCGCCCCGGCTCGGCAGGCCGCGGCTCTCCACCGTGCTGCTCGTGCTCGCCTTCGCGGCCCTGCTGACCACCTACATCATGCTGCGCTGAGCTCGACCGGGAACAAAAGCGTTGCGCCGCGCCTTTAAGGTTGACGTCATGAAGGAACAGGGGCGCAAGGTCATCGCGAGCAACCGCAAGGCGCGGCACAACTACTCGATCCTCGATGTCTACGAGGCCGGGATCGCGCTCGTCGGCACCGAGGTCAAGAGCCTGCGCGAGGGCAAGGCCTCGCTGGTCGACGCCTTCGCCACGGTCGACAACGGCGAGGTCTGGCTGCGCGGGCTGCACATCCCAGAGTTCAGCCACGGCACCTGGACCAACCACTCGCCGCGCCGGGTCCGCAAGCTGCTGCTGCACAAGAAGGAGATCGAGCACCTGGTCGGCAAGTCCCGCGAGGGTAACCAGACCCTGGTCCCGCTCTCCATGTACTTCTCCGACGGCAAGGTGAAGGTCGAGCTGGCGCTGGCCCGCGGCAAGCAGGACTACGACAAGCGCCAGGACCTGGCCAAACGCGACGCCGAGCGCGAGGTCACCCGCATCCTCGGCAGACGGATAAAGGGAATGCGCTGACCGCGTAGAATGTTAATATGACTAGCCCGCAGAGCGCGGGCGCGTACGGGGCTGAACGGTTTCGACTGCGTACGTTGATTCAGGGGAAGCGTGTCGGTGCAGGCAGGAGACCACCGTGAGCGTCGCTGCAACCAATTAAGCGCCGATTCCAATCAGCGCGAGTACGCCCTCGCTGCCTAAGCGATAGCGTCTCTGTCGGCCCAGGGCATGCCCTCGGCTCCGGTGCCGGCATCAGCTAGAGGGCTTACCGTCCGGCTCGGTCGCGGAGTCGTACGGGAGAGCAAACAGCGACTGGGATCGTCATCCCGGCCTGTCCGCGGGACCGGGAGATCCGAGTAGAGGCACAGCGGACTGCACACGGAGAAGCCCTGAAGACACGACGGAGGACCCGGGTTCGATTCCCGGCAGCTCCACCACAGCGGTCTTACTCGAACCGGGGTCCTTAAGGACCCGGGGGAGGGTAAGACCGCTTTCTTCGTCTCGTGGAGAGTGACTAAACGCTGTCCCGTAAGTCATGCGAGGCGTCAAGGGCGGTGACGGATCGGAGTATCAGGCTGCGTGAGCGAGGTTCGCGAGCCGAGCCACTCCGGCCATCGCGACGGCTACCCCATCGCCGCGCAGGCGACAGTCACGAAGGATCTTCCAGGTCTTCATCCGCGCGAAAACGTGCTCCACCCGCGCCCGGACCAGCCGATGAGAGCCGTTGTGTGCCTGTTTCCAGGCCGGCAGTTGACCTCCTGGAGGTCTGCGGTGCGGGATGATCGCGGATGTTCCTTGGTAGCCGCCGTCGGCGATGACCAGGGCGTTGCGGCAGGCGTGGGCGGCGCCGGACTCGGCGTAGGCGCGGCAATCGTTGCGGTTGCCCGGCAAGGGTCGACCGAGTGCGACCACGAGTTCGGTGTCGGCGTTGATGACGACCTGGTGGTTGGTCGAGTACCGATAGTTCTTCGACTGCGCGGCGATGCTGTGGTCCCGGGTCGGGACCAGGGTGCCGTCCACAATCAGCACCGTCCCCCGTGGGAAGCGGGTCCGCGGTCGTACCGTCAGGGCGGGCCCGAGGTCGTCGATCACCCGGGCCGCCGCCGACTTCGAAGTCCCGAACACCGCTGCGAGCTGGCGCATCGTCAGGTTCGTGCGCCAGTAGCACGCCACCAGCAGCACCCGGTCCTCGAAACACAGCGTCCAGGGCCGTCCACGCAGCGGAGGGTCGGCGCCCTCGCGCCGCAGCGCGGTGATCAGGCGGGCGAACTTGCGCGGTTGCAGTCCGCTGAACAGCTCCACCATCACCGGGTCAGACGCCGAGATCACCGCCACGACAGCAGATTACCGCTGCGCCACAACGGCTTACGGGACAGGCTTTAGGTCGATTTCAGTGACCCTTGCGGCATCGCTTACGATTATCCCAGAGCTCACTAAGTTACCGAAATGCGGCTTGTCCCTCCTCCTTTGTCGACCTCGCGCAGTCTGTAGTCTGCACCTCGCCGGTCCAGCCGCGGGCGCGCGCGGATTGAAACCGCTTTAGAATTTCGCCTTTTCTGCGATTATGACCACTTCCTTGGTTGCGACTTCGACCGATAGCTACTTGAAATCAAGCGTCGGTAAACCGGCTTCCCGGCGGATCCTATTCAATTCGGTACGGCTTACGGCCGCACTCATGCCGAGATCAGCAAAGTATCTCGCCATGTCGTCAGTGAAGGGTTGCGCCTCGATTGATATAGACTCCTCAGAGTCGGCACCAAAAACAATTCCAGCCGTGGCGAGTCCGCCGAGAACTGGACCGATGGCTCGAACTGAAGCATTAGATACATCGGAGTCCGGCAAAGAGTTACAGATGTGCACGGCGGCGCGCTCAAGGGTTCGGTAGAGGATCGCGTCCTCGCAGTCGGCTACCGCTCGACGCACCTCGTATATACAAACTGCAATATGGTCTGCTTCGTTGCTGACCTGCAACGTAACGCCCTCCAGTAACACTAGCGCTTGCGCTCGAGTGACAACTTTTGCTACTGACGAGACACTGACATCGACCTCGCTCGTGCGCCGTACATCGATGCAAGCCCGCAGGAAACGAATGAGATCGCGAGGAAGCCCACCGCTCAGAACGTGGGACAACTGTACGATTCTGTCGGGTGTTCCGATCACTCGACGCACGACAAGCTGTAGCGAGTCATCGAAAGTGAGCCGCTTCACTCCAACAACTAGATCAAAGGCTGAGTCGAATGCGTCGCGAACTGGAACTCCCCGCAGGGCAAAACTCGCCAACGCATCTTCCGAAACAGATACTATAAAGTGCACGCGGTCGATATGGAGCAAATCTTTTACACCGTTTACCGCTTCGACCGCCAATTCGGGTGACGCAATTTTGTCGAGCTCATCCAAAGCGATGACCACGTTCGTATCCGTCATGGTGGTATACAACGTCAAGAATCTTTTTAGTGCATCAACTCGCTGCGGCTGAGAAAGCTCACGTTCAGACTCTTCGTGAATAAATTGATCTTCAACCGTGAACGGTTTCATACTCAGTGAGTTCTTGAACCAATTTTGCCTCTTAGTTAACCATTTCAGTTGGTGTAACTCGGCACGGGCGAGGTCGAGGGGACTTCTTACCCTTCGGCGTTGCAGAACCAATTCGTGGTACAGGGCCCACGCTGAGCTTCCGATCAGGGTCAGCCCGATGAATACCAGTGCACCCAAACCGACTTTAGTCCAGCTAATGATCAGATCAGGCTCGACACCGGAGAAGTCCACAACTCCGAGAATCAAAGCTGCTCCTAAACAGATGAGCCCTGCTATCGCTCGGTTGAGAACAGCTCCGGCGACGGCTCGAATGGGCGATACCGAGACTTCGTGCTTGGTCAATATGGCTTTGCCAACTGACTGGTGGATCAACACGACAAGCTCGGAAGCGCTATAGCTTACCGGGGCTGGGACATGTACGCCTAGAAACCCCTCCCTAGGCTGGCACAAGTAACGCATTATCGTTGTTTTTCCGACGCCTCGAGGGCCGCAAATACCCAGCGCGGAAGTATCGTGTGCTTCGATGAAGGCCATGCAACTGCGGGCGGCGTCGGACTCGAAGGTATCGATTGTGTGCACTTCCACGAGCCGTGGACTTTGACTGATACCAAGTACGGCGCTCGACCGTCCGTTGTCGAGCTGATTATTAGCGATGCGTCGTATGACGGCTTCTGATTCAATCCTAACTTCAGTCACTAAGGCAGCTAAGAGATCTTGGAGCTCGACGGTACTGCCGCCCTGCCTAAACTGACGTGTCACTGATTCAGGGCCAACTTGCGGCGAGAGGTATAGATAGCGTACGGAAACAGCGATGCCACCAACGCCATACAACGATAGAGCTAAGGTCATTAAAGGGTACGTATCTGTAAATTGCACTCTCGGCGAACTGGGCCACACTAACAATGCGAACCAGAAAGTTGCAAGCGTTACCAGGCAGGCGAGCCCAACCAGTGCGGCCAGTTTGCCCCACTGTTTCCTCTTATCCGTTTCGAAACTGCAGATGCCCGCCTCAATTGAGTCAAGCCGGGCTCGAACAACAGATTTGACTGTTTCTGAAGAGTCTGCGAGATTTGATCGTACTGCAGTCTGGACGATCTGAGGTAAATGAAGAAACTCCTCCATTTCGTTACAAGATGATTCGAACTGATTATTGATCATATCGTCAAGTGCACGTCCCAGCTCCTCAACTCCGCCAGGCGCAAGTGATAGTGATGTAGTTACAGGCACTGAGCTAACCTAGCGCATGCGGCAGCTTTAAGCGGATGTATAGCGGTGCAGTGAAAGATCTTCTGGTGGTAGAGGGTGATAGGGCTGATCCCGTGTTTGGATCCGTGAATATGCGCTGTGCAGGCAAGGGCAAGTTGATCTGATCAAGGTCGGGTCGGTGAGTGTGCAGGGTGGAAAAGGTAGACCGTCCAGTTCCTTATGGCTCTAGCTGCTGATTAACTGGCTTTCGCGGATGTGTATGCGGGCGGTACGCTGAGTCGCTGACGAGCGGTGCGCCTGCGCGCGGCGCTGAGGGGAGGCTCGATCGTGACTCTGTCCCACTAGACTTACCGAAGGTGTGCAGCAATGGTTGCGGTGAATTTCCGATGATCTTGTCCGATGCCGAACTGATCCTGGGCCTGTCTCGCCACCTGGGCGCCTACGCGCGGAGCGCAGAGACTGCTTCGCTGGACACCCTCCAGGCCGCTGGCTGGATCGTTGACATGGCTTTCCGTCTGCGTGGCAACACGTCGAGTACTCCAGACCGAGTCTGGGCTATCGGTATGGACATCGGTCTCGGGCAGCGTGACCTGCAGTTCGTCATCGCCAAGATGGAAGCGCTTGGATGGCTGGCAGTTGATCGTGACCAGCAGAGAAAACCGCTGTCGGTGATTGAGGCAATACCGGCTCCGGCGGACCTCGTCAAAGCTACGCCAAAGATTCTGCAAGCTTGTGACGCGAATCCGAGCGACTACGCACTACTTGAGTTATTGCGCGCCACCACACTTCAGCCGCTTTTGTTGACCGAGGCGCTTGCAGTGGCAGCGCAAGGAACGAGCGAGCAGTCTGCCAACGACGCGGTACGGCGATTGCTGGCGGTCGGGTTGCTTCGCGATGTGCAGACGGATAGCGGTCGAGTGCTATACAACCCAAATGTATGGACGCAGGGAGACGAGATTGCCAAGGCCGCTATCCGGACAGCTGACGCCAAGGCAACCAGCGAAGTTAGGGCGCTGCTTGAGGAACTCGCTGAACAGCCCGGCCTCCCGGAGGCCAACGTGAAATCAACAGAGCCGAGGTGGATCAACTTCGCAGTCGCACAGGGCCTTATTCAGCGGTCGGTGATCCAGACGTCCGAAGGAGACGAACAAGGGTTCCTCTTCACTCCGCATCTGCTTCGAGATCCCTTTGGTGGAACAGCTGGCGACGCTTCAGGGCAAGTGCGTCAACTTGTCGGGTCGATGGTGTACGCCGCGACTTTTGCGCGGTACAAGCTCAAAGATCCGGGTCTGTTCCTGACTAGGTTGATTGAGAACGGCCTAGCAGGAGATGTAACCTCAATCGGTACTGACTACCCCATGCTTGAGAAGGCAGGGATCGTTAAGGTTGTGCCTGGTTCACGAGTCAATCGTTTTCGGCTGGAGTTGTTAAGGGCCGATGTTGCAGAAGAGGCTGCGAAGCTGCTGACGGTTCGAGGTAACTCTTCTGGCAGCAACGACGATATTGCGGCAGTCCGCGCGCAACGCGCCTATGTTCATGTGGAGCGACAAAGGGCTCGATTGGCAGTGTCGGCCGAGGCTGACGATGTCGAACAGCAGCGGTTGCTTGCAGCGCTGCGCGAGGTCACTGCGGAACGTACCTTCCGCGGGGGTAACTGATGGATGTAAGCCAACAGGTTGACGAGCAAGATGATGGAACCAATGTGACTGCTCCCAACTCCCGGCGCCGGAGGCCTCAGGCGGGTACGAAGCCAAGCGATACAGTGGGCGGCGCTCTCGAACGAAGAATCGCGAGGATCGAGTTCGCACAAGGTTCTTTCGTTCGCCTTCGAGTGCCCGTGCCTGCGGACGTGAACGAGATCGGAAGAGATATCCTTACTGATATTGATGTGCTTTCGCTCTCTATAGACAACAGGCTCCATCTATCGTCGGCAAGTCTCGAATGCAAGAGTGGGAAGGGGCAGAGCGGCGAGGCGTATACGATTGTCTGGCTTGCCGGGTTTCGGCAATTGCTTAGGCTCGATCAAGTCACAATCGTCAGACAAGCTGTAACTTCAAGAGGACGAGCGCTTGCCCGACGGCTTGGGATAGTAGCTATTGACGATCAAGCGCTCAAGCGGCTGGAGAGCGCATATGAAGCCGTTCCCGAACGGTTCGCGCATGTTGATGGCCCTGAGTGTCTTCTTGCAGAAGAGCGAACTGACAAGCAACTAAAGGGTCTGCCGACGATTTCTCTAGATCTAGTCCGATTTTTGCGAGGCCACGGGACTCTTGCAGATTCGCCGGCTCTTATTTCAGCTGTCGTAGCTCTGGGATCGTCCTTTGATAGGCAGGGCGCAGTCCCGGAACCGACAGCGCAAGTGCTGAGTGGCCACGCACTCAATGCACTAGTGCTGGCAGCCGTATTGGATGCGGGGCGTGTGGATCAGATTGGACATGCTGATCTTCGCCGTAGGCTTGAGCGTGCTCTCACGCTCGGTGATGCCGATGACGATTATATCCTGCAGGTGCTGGAGCGCGCGGATGCAGTTGTGCGCTGGTCTCAGGACAAGTTGCATCGTGCTTACGTCGAGAATGGGGCGGACCGCCTGAATATCGACGTGCCCTCACTGCGGGATACGATTGCTTCGCCTCCAGATTTCATCGACGACTACATCGACTTTGTTCTGCGGCTCCGCGCAAACCCGTTGGTTGGTCGAGAACTCCTGCAAACAACGGAACTCGTGTGTTTCGACGCGCTTCTCGGGGGAACTGCATGGCGAGCTGAATCGTTCGAGCACTTGTTCACTCCGGCGCATCGCGGTCTTTTGATGGTTGCACTTCGATGCCTGCGAAGAATAGGTGGGGGTTATGTCGCAGATCCGCTCCAGGATATCTCGAACCTCCCATTTCGTACGGGTGTGAGTGCTCCATTCGATCCTGTCAAACACGGTGTTTCGGAGTTCTCGGGCGTATCAAAAGGGGAGGCCGAACAACAAGAATTGCCGATAGATCCGTAACCGTATCAGCGCTAAATCGAAGGGGCGGCGCGCTTTATGGTATGCCTGATCGGTTGAGTAGTTGAGGTGTGCACCGAAGCCCGGAGTTTCGAGGGATGTCAGTGAAAAATTGGAAATACTGGCGAAATGCGATCGGATTCTTCGTCCTTGCCGCCACGGCTGGCGTGGGGATTGTCGCTGTTGGAATTTATGGCGAGGGTTTTCAGAAAGATGATGATAAAAAGAACTTATACATCCTGGGGGGTGCCCTAGCGGCCACGGCGGTGCTGGGTACATTCATTGAGAATCATATGGCAGAAAGAGCCCGCTCAGAAGCCCGTGATCGTGCTATCGAGGCCGAAGCGCGAATGGCAGAGTTCTATAAAGGACTGCTTGCGCCTATGTTGAAGATCACCAAAGAGCAAGTATCGGCGTATGTGACCCTTGCTCCGCGCCCCATCCCCGCAGGGCCTATGACGTTGATGGAGTTCGACACTTTGCTCGCCGGGGTTCTTGAACGTACTGTTCAGCTGATTTCCCCCCCTGCTGCAACACCTTCTCGCTATAGGGCACGGGCTGCATATTTCGAGAAGTCCCCAACCGGTGACTACATTCTAAAGGCTAGTTATCCTCCAGATCCATCGAGGACGCCCCGCGATAAATGGCTCAGCTCTCAGCCTCAAGCGGCTCACATATCATCCGACATTCTTGGGTCTACCCCAAAAACATGGGTCGTCGATGGTACGCCTACAAATATTAGCTATATGAGGCCTACGTCACACAGTAATTACGAGGCTGTCATAGCGGCTCCAGTGGCGGCCGGTGGTCGTTTGTTCGGGATGTTATCTGTGGATGTGCCTAGCGCATCTGATTTCATTCCCGACCACGAGCACCTGATTACAGCGCTGGGAGATGTGCTTGCTGCGAACCTGCTTCTAGTCCACAATTAGGCAATAGGGCATCAACTGGAAGTAGGGCAACTATGGCTGGTCACCCCGCGCCAGATCCCGACAACGAGCCACAGCTCTCTCCGTTCGACTGGTACGGCCGCACTGATGAGAACGAGGAACGACCTGAGGGCCCTGCGGCCCGCAGGCGACGAACTTTGGCTCAGGCCGCGCAGCGTGTGGATGCCGACTTGGGTCGAGACAAGAAGGAAGCTGGCCCACGAGCGATTGTGACTGCGCTCTTTGCAGCGTCGGCGCTCATTGCCGCGGTAGTTTTTGCTGAGGAAGCAACTCTTGCCGCTGCAATAGCTGGCACTGTTGCTCTAATCGCTGCGGTGACTTCTGCCTTCTATGTCCGCCGCGCACTCAGCGCCTCGTCGGAGTGAGGGCGAGCAGGAATTGGCGTCTGTGTTCCTACTCCCGCCTGTGCGTGTCGCGCATCCGGGTAGCGGCGTCGCGGCAGCGCAAAAAAGGCCGATGATCGATCGTGGACTGGAAGTGTCATGCGATTGGCGGATAGACTCGCCCACGAACTTTGAATAGAATCCGCGCTGAAGGTGGTTGCGATGTACGAGCTCCCCGTTATCAGGCTAGGCGAATCGACGGATGCGAGAGGGGTAAGCTTCACTGTGCCCGAGGTTCTCCTTTCGCGACTGAAGGCGGTGAAGGATGTTCACATAGCCGAGGTGCGCCCAGGCTCCGTGCGCGGAAACCATTTTCATACCAAGAGGACTGAGTTGATCGCGGTTGTCGCGGCCGAGAAGTGGTCGGTGCATTGGGACACAGGATGGGGTACCGATACGCATTCGCTTGTTTTCGAAGGCGGGGGCTATGCCCTCTTCCCGCCGGTGGGATGGTCTCATGCTATCAAGAATATCGGTAGTTCGAGTTTGTGGATTTTTGCAGCGAGTGATATTGCCTTCGATTCGAGTTCGGATTCTAACGACACTGAGCGAAGGCCATTAGTGTGAGCGTCGATAAAGAGTACTTCAGGACCTTCTGTCATATCAACGAGTATGAAGATGCGGGTTACAAGAACCTCCATCGTATGGTTGCCACGAGTTGGCCTCTCGTCCTATGGGCGCCGTCATCAATGAAGATCGCCTCAAGCGTCTGTAAGTTGAGCCCGAAGCAGTTCGTTGGATTGGTCGATCAGGGACTCATTCGCATCATTGGACGCGAAGAATGGATAACTGACAAGGTAAAGCGCAACCGTTACGCGGCCGAGAAGTGGTCATATGCTGGTTGGGTCCCGGAAATCGATGACGCGATCCTTCGGATCTATCGGGAGGATGAAGGGGAGCCGGAGGCGAAGCGTAGGGTTGCTGCAGTCGGAGCGGAGGGAGGCAGGGGTTGGGCGGAGACTTACGCTCAAAGTAACCCTGACATTGTTGACGACCTGTGGGGGAAGCTGACAGGAGCAACTAGACGAATCGACTTTCCAGTTGGAGTTCTTGAAAAAGTCGAGCGTGCCGAAGGTGATCGTCTGCAAGCTGTGACTTGGATCTTACGCGACGCCTACAATCATGATGCTGCACTCGCGGATTCGTTTACTCGCACTCCATTTATGCTGGCGCCTCGGGAGAGTCGATTCCAGACTCTCATGGAGAACATACGAACCAGAACTGGGATAGTTTTTCCTACCTTGCCGACAAGCTATTCGTCGAATTTGATGCCGGAAGACCTGGCTGAGCTCACGGCTGAAATCGTGAGGATCCTTCGGTTGCTAGAGCGGGACGGTAATCCAAAGCTGAATAAATTCGTTAAAGGTGAAGGACACTATCTTATCGCGACTTGGATGTCGTTGCTCATCCGGGACCTTCATAGCCTTGATCCGAGGAGTGCGCGAGAGAAGGTGTTGGGAAAACTTCAAGCAGAGTTTGAAAATAATACCTTAGAAGAGCGATGGGTGGATATCCTGACAAGTTCCCCTACCATAGCGGGCGTACTAGGACTCGCTGCTGATATGCCTCCCGAGCTCGATGCTATTGCGCTACTCGGTGTCGCTACTGGAGTGTTTGGGGTAGGTCGCGATTTGGCAAGGCAGCTCGGTTTACTGGAAAACACACATCATGATCGGAGTAAGTGGTTGTTTCTCTACATGTTCGGTGAGAATCCATCTCGTCGCCGACGTGGCAGAGTTCAGTTCGCTCTCGACAGATTAGGCTGAATTCCTTTCGGGAATGAGTATGCGAATTTGAATTAGACATTGTTCAAAGATCGCGACGTTTCCGTCCGCCACTGGCCGGATCGCTAGACCGGCCTGCTGCAGCACCTTCGCCACGTTCGCCTTGGCCATGTGATGCTCAGCTTTCAGCTGGGTCAGGGATGCCCCTGCCTCGTACTTGCCCACCATCTGCCCCACCTCCTCGGCATCCAGATACTTGCGCTGCCTTGGGTTCGGCTGCTCATCCTTCCTGTCATGACGCCTCTGGTCCTGTGACGCCTCGATCTGGAGGCCGGTCAGGTAGTTGAGGAGGTCCGCTTGTTTCGAGTAGCTTCCCGCTAGGTCCACCAGCAAGGCCCGGTCCGCGAGGACCGGGCCTTCGTCGTCTGCGCGTCGCGCCGACAGACCGCTGCGCCGCCTCGCCCTTCAGTGCGCAACACGGGTAGAAATGACAGCGTGACGCGGTACGCATACGAGCCGAAGTCGGGCGCACTGGTAGCGAGTTGGGGGACCGGCAGGGGAGACACCGCCGAGACCATCGCCACCCTGCCGAAGACGGTGGAGCCCGAGGTGGCGCTGGTCCTGACGGCGGCGCTGACCAAATTGTCCGAGTTTCAGTGGCGCACCTATACCCATCCCGCGTCGGCGGCGGGCGATTCCGAGGTGCCGAACAGTGTGGCCTGGCATCGGGCAGAGGAGCGGAATCGGTTCGCTGAGGTGGAGGGGGCGGTGCGGGAGCCGAATCTGCCGGATGACGACGGGCTGATGGCGGTGTCGTACAGCGTGGTGGAGGAGGCGGCGCACCGGATCGGGCGGGTGGCGCATCTGATCGGGGACGCGGAGCTGATCGAGTTGCTCGCGGCGGAGGTGCGGACCGAGCAGGTGGCGATCGAGGCGGCGGAGCTGGGCGATCTGTCCGGGCGGGCGCGGCAGGCGGTGGAGCTGTCGCGGGCGGATATCTCGCCGGTGCAGGTGTTCGCGGCGGACGCGCTGCTGCACGCCGACCCGCTCGGCTCGATCGACCTGTTCACCGATATCGACCCGGCGGCCGCCGCGGTGGCGGCGGCGCGCTGGCTGCACCTGGCCGCGCAGGTCACGGCGGAGGCGGCGAGCGTGCACCCGGTGCACGTGGTCGCGGAGGCGGACAATCTGGAGGCGTTGCAGGTGGAGACGCCGACGCTGGTGCTGGAGCGGCTGTGCGCGGGCGAGAGCCCCACCGAGGTGGTGGTCGACCTGATCGCCGACGCGCTCGCGGCCGCCGAGGGCCGGGTGCGCAACCCGGCCCGCATCGTCGAGGCCGCGGAGGCGATCGAGCGGCGGATGCGCGGTGACGAACTCGACGAGGACGGGCTCGCCGCGCTCACCGACGAGTTCCGGATCTGCCGCCTCGACCCGTCCCGGCCCGCTGTCGACCTGCTGGAGGATCTGCTCGACGGCATCCGCGGCTGCTGGCTGCTCTACCGCGAGGAGCACGATTCCGGGTTCGAGGAGGCGGTGCGGGCCGAGGGCGACAAGCAGAGCTCGCCGCTGCTGTAGCTAGTTCCCGTAGGCCGCCGCGATCTCCTTCGAATCGCTCCACTTGGAATAGGTGGGCGACTGCGGCCAGCCCTCCGGCGAGTCCTGCCACTCCTCCTGGCGCCCGTAGGGCAGCAGGTCGATGAGCGGGAAGGTGTGGCTGAGCTGCTCGGTGCCGCGGCCGTCGGTGTGCCAGGTGCGGTAGACGGTGTCGCCGTCGCGCAGGAAGACGTTGACCGCGAAGCCGGCGTCCGGCGGGGCGCCGATATCGCTGCCGAACGGGCTGTTCGCGGTCGAATACCAGGTCATCTCGTTGCCGACCTTGCGTTTGTAGGCGAGCGCCTCGTCGATCGGGCCCTGGGTGACGATCACGAATCGGGCGTCGTAATTGTCCAGGAAATGCAGCCTCGTGTATTGCGAGGTGAGGCCGGTGCAGCCGGGGCACTGCCATTCCTTGCCGGGGAACCACATGTGGCTGTAGACGATGAGCTGGGACTTGCCCTCGAAGACGTCGGCCAGCCGCAGCGGGCCGTCCGCGCCCTCCAGCGTGTACTCCGGCAGTTCGACCATCGGCAGCCGCCTGCGCTGGGCGGCGATGGCGTCGAGTTCCCTGGTCGCGGCCTTTTCCCGGATCCGGAGCTCGGCGAGTTCGCGCTGCCAGGTCGCGGTGTCGACGACGGGCGGGAGTGCGTTCGTGCTCATGGTGTCCTCACTGGTCGGTGAAAAACGGTCCTTCGGATCTAGACGGGACGGGCACGACGAATTCATCGGTGCGCGTGCAAATGCCCTTGCAATGCGACAAACCGCCGCGTCTGCATCGAAAACCATTGCGGGACAACTTCGTCGCCCCGGAACATGGGGAATGTCGGAGTTGTTACCATCGGCCCGAACGGAAGGGGCTGCGCGATGGCGGAGCACGAGCGCACACCGGCCGGGGTCGATCCTTCGCGGCCGAACTCGGCGCGCGTCTTCGACTACCTGCTCGGCGGCAAGGACAACTACGAGGTCGACCAGCAGGTGGCGCACCGCATGCTGGCCGTCGCGCCGGACACCCGCACGCTGGCCTGGTTCAGCAGGCAGTTCCTGCTCGGCGGGGTGCGGCACGCGGCCGAGGCCGGGGTGCGGCAGTTCCTCGACCTCGGCTCCGGGCTGCCGACCTCGCCGAACGTGCACGAGACGGCGCGCGAGTACGACGAGCGGATCCCGGTGGTCGCGGTCGACAACGACCCGGTCGTGCTCGTGCACAGCAATGCCATCCTGACCGGTATCGACGGCGTGACCGCCCTGCTCGGCGACGTCCGCGACGTGGACGACATCGTCGAGCGGGTGCGCGCGCAGCGGCTGCTCGACTTCGACCGGCCGATCGGGGTGCTGCTGGTCGGGGTGCTGCACTTCGTGATGGACGACGAGCGCCCGGCGGAGATCCTGCGCAGGTTGCGGGCGGTGCTCGCGCCGGGCAGCTACGTCGTCTTCACGCACGGCGCGGCGGAGAGCAACAGCGAGTTCATCGAGCGCTCGGAGAACGACACCGTCGGCAGCCCGGCCCAGGTCGCCTACCGCTCGGCGGAGCAGGTGCGCGCCCTCTTCGATGGCTTCGAGCTGCTGGAGCCGGGTGTGGCGCCGATCCAGGACTGGCTCGGCGACGATCTGCCGGAGACCAAGCTGGTGCTGCTCGGCGGGATCGCCGAGGTCGGGTAGTCAGGGCGCGGCGGCGAGCGTGATCGCCCTGGTCACGAGCCGATCCGCCATGTCGCGCGGCACCCGGCCGAGCCCGCAGGCCGAGGCGACGCCGTCGACCCTGCGGCCGAGGGCGCGTTCGACGGTGCGCAGCGTCTCCTCCTGCTCGGCCGTGGAGGGGGTGTCGTGCACGAAGCCGGCGTGGAAGCGGGCTTCGTCCAGCGCGAGGTCGCGCAGCGGGGCATAGAACGCCTGCTCGGTGGGGGGCGGGACATCGCCCGCGGCGAGCGGGCCGTGCACGAATTCGAGCGGGCGGCCCGCCGGCCACTGCCGCACCACGGCGTTCGCCAGGTCGACCAGCGGCCTGGTGTCGTGCAGCCGCGCCCGCGCCCGATTGTGCAGGCTGCCGAGGCACAGGTGGACGCCGAAGCGGGTGCCCTCCGGTGCCGCGGCGGCCAGCGTGGCGATTCCGCGGCTCAGCCCGAGTACCGCGTCGGCCCTGCGGTGCGCTGGTTGCAGCCGGGCCGAGAGCACGAGTTCGGCGGTCGCCTCCAGCTGGATCACCACGTCGTCACCGGCGAGCTCGCGGATGGCGGTGATCTCCCGCACGGTGGCGGCGGTGAAGGCGGCCCGGTTCGCGCGCAGCC
This sequence comes from Nocardia asteroides, assembly GCF_021183625.1. Lineage (NCBI taxonomy): Bacteria > Bacillati > Actinomycetota > Actinomycetes > Mycobacteriales > Nocardiaceae > Nocardia > Nocardia asteroides. Next base: position 2,474,264 of record NZ_CP089214.1, on the reverse strand, counting down.
CGCCGGGGCCGACGGCGATGAAGGCGAGGGTGAAATCGGTGGGCATGCCGATCTGCAGCGCGAACTCGCGGTTACCGCGCAACCCCCGGAAGAGCGGTAGCACCGCCTCGGCCTCGCGCAGATAGCCGAGGTCCATCCGGTCGGCGGTGAGCCGGGTGCCGCGGGCCGGGCGGTGCAGCGTTCGCTGTTTGCTGGACTGCCAGGTGCCCTGCCGTTTGACCTCCAGCGCGCCCTGGCGCACCAGGTCCTCGATCACGGGCTGGATGTAGTACTCGTAGCGGTGTGTCTCGCCGGTCGGGAGGGTGTGCAGCAGCTCGGCGGAGAGCATGGCGCGCATGGCTTCTTCCGGCGTTGCTGCCGGAAAACTCCCGACGAAGTGGACGGCCCTGACGGCCTCGTTCTGCATCACCCGATCCTTTCGCTCGCGGATCAGGTTAAGTCATAGCGCAGTGGAACATGATGGGTTGCAGCATCATTGCCGCCCTTGCGCGATGTCCCGGACGGGGCTAGCGTCGCCCACGATGACGGGGAACAGCAGTACCGCAGGCATTTCCGGGCGGAACGGACGGAGGTGGGGTGCCCGCGCGCTGCTCGCGGTGGCCGCGCTGATACCGGCGCTCGCACCGAATATCGCACAGGCGCAACCCGATCCGGCGTGCCGCGCGCTCTCCTTCGCGGTGCCGCAGGGACAGCTCGCCGCGACGCTCTGCGCACCGGCTGCCGCCGACACCGTCGTGGTGCTCATGGCGGGCTCCAACTACAACCACGGCTACTGGGACTTCGGCTACCGGCCGGAGACCTACAACTTCCGGCAGGCGCTGAACCGCGCGGGCTACGCGACGCTGATCGTCGACCGGCTCGGCAACGGCGCGAGCAGCAAGCCGCCGAGCGGCACGCTCTCCGCCACCACCAGCGCCAACGCGCTGCACGACATCGTGCAGGCGGCGCGGCGCGGGCTGGACGGCGCCCGGCCGTACGCCAAGGTCGTCACCGCGGGGCACTCGCTGAGCTCCGGCATCGCCGTGCTGGAGGCGGTGCGGCACCACGACGTGGACGGCGTCCTGCTCACCGGCTACTCGCACACCCTCGAGGTGTCGCAGGTCATGGGCGTGATCTCGTCGTACCACCCGGCCGCGGGCGACCCGGTGTTCGCCGGTCGCAGCTACGACGACGGCTACCTGACCACCCGCCCCGGCACCCGCGCCGCCGCCTTCTACGGGCCGGACACCACCGACCCCGCGGTACTCGCCGAAGACGAGCGGACCAAGGAGGTCTTCTCGCTCACCGAATACCCGGACGGGCTGAGTTCGACGCTGCCGCCGATGTCCAACGACATCGACGTGCCGGTCATGGTCGTCAACGGGTCGGTGGACCGGCTCTCGTGTGGGCAGGGCTTCGCGGCGTGCACCGATACCGCCACGCTGCACGCCTCCGAGGCGCCGTACTTCGCTCCCGCCGCCCGGTTGCGCGCCTTCGTGCTGCCCGGGAGTGGGCATTCGGTGAATCTGGCGACGAATACGGTCGAGTACCAGAGTGCCGTCGTGGATTGGCTGAACACCGAGGTCCGCTGAGCGGTCAGATCCGCGCGCCCTTGGCGAGATTGCAGCCGCGGCACAGTACCTGCAGGTTGCTCACGCTGGTGGCGCCGCCCCGGCTGAGCGGGATGACGTGGTCGAACTCCAAGTAGTGGCCGGCGCCGCACTCCACGCAGCGGCCGCCGTCGCGCTGCCATACCTCGCTCTTCATGTGCTGGGGGATGGTGCGGGTGTCACGGCGGCCCGGCGCGAGCACCAGTCGCTTCGCCACCCGGAGCGCGCCCTCGAGGACCGCGGCGACATAGTCCGGGTCGGGTACGCGGTAGGTGCCGCCGCCGCGGGCGGTGCTCGCCGCGATGACGACGCTGCCGTACTCGTACCCCACCGACACGATCTTCTCCCACGGCGTCTCGGTGCCCGGTCCGGTGCCGACGAAACGGAGCTTGCGGTTGCTGCCGATCAGCCGCCCGGACTGCTGCCTCGGGCCGCTGGCCAGGTACCGCACCTGCGTCGCCGCGACGTCGACGTGCACGATCTCGTCCGCCGAGAGATGCAGCCCCTGGCGTTGGATGCGGGGAAGTTCGCCCGCCCTGACCTGGGTGAGGCTGCGGCCGCGCAGCATGCGCTGGCGTAACTGCTCGATGTGCGAACCGGCGGAACTGAGGTCGCAGCAGCTCCGCAGCGCGGTCACGGCAGCGTCGAAGCCGGTCATCTCGTGCTCGTCTATCTCGTCGTCGGCGAAGGCGAAGGTGACCACGCGCTCCAGGTGGGCGACGGCGAGCGGGCGCATTGCCGTGCTGCCGGTCGCGGGGTCGATGCGCTGGAAGCGGAGCGCGACCCACAGATCTTCCCAGGCCGGGCCTTGCGGGCCGGTCGCGGTGAGCACCTGCCAGACCTGGCTGCGCCACATGTCGAGGAATCCGGAGACATCGTTCTCGCACCAGCGGCACGGCGGGGGAGCGCCGAAGCGGGGTATCCGGGTGGCGCGGCCGCAGCGTCCGCAGACACCGGGTGCGACCGGAACGATCGGGCGGGTCTCGTCGGCCCAGCGCACGCCGTCCCACCAGCGGACCCGGGACGGGTCCTGGGCGTCGGTGTACCAGTCGGGAGCGACCGCGGGTGGTGCGGTCGGGGCCGGCGCCGGAGCGGGAACTCCGCTCGGTGCGGCCGGAGCGGGTGCTTCGCCGGGGGGCACCGGTTCGTCGTCATCGATGCCGACGCCGAACTCCTTGGCGAGGCCGCGCAGGCCGCTGTCCCAGCCCTGGGTGACATTGCGGAACTTCCAGCCGCCGCCGCGCCGGTAGAACTCACCGAAGATGACGGCGCTCACGTTCTCGGTCTGGTCGAGGTCGAGATCGAAGGCCGGTGCGCCGGTCGCGCGGACCTCGACCGTCAGACCGGCGATATCGCGGAAGCTGCCGGTGTCCACCGACCCCGTGATCACGATGCGCTCTACCGACGGCTCCACTTTCGGCAGTGCCACTTCCAGCGCGGCCGCGTCGCCGGTGGCCTCGCGCAGCGTCACCGCGCCGGACGGATGCTTCGGTGCGTTGTAGAAGACGAAGTCGTCATCGGTCCGGATTCGCCCGCTCGTATCCACGAGCAGCGCCTGCGGATCGACCTCGCCGCCACGCCATCCGAGGGCGACGACGACGGTATCGGCCGGAACGGGCGCGTTACCACCCCTGCTGAGTTTCACGAGCTACCCGTCGCGATGTTGTGGTGACCTGTTACACAGAGAGAATGCCGTTCGGTCGGTTCGTGGTGTGCGACTGTTCCGCGCGATCCGGACGCATGAGACCTCCCGTTCGGGACACTCCATGGAGCGACGAGGAGGTAACGATGACCGAGGTGACACATCCCGGCGCGGACGAACTGCGGGCCGATTTCGAGCGTGAGCTGGCGTCGGTGACGACCGGGGGCGGGCTGCATCCCGGATCGGCGCTGGACGTGCAGACGAGCGCGGCGCTGATCCGGATCGCGGAGACGTACCCGGAGGTGGACGGGGCGCTGATCGCGGCGGCGCGGGCGGCGTTCACCGGGCAGCTGGACGGCAGCAATGCCGAGGCGAGGCTGGAGACGATCGCGGAGCAGATCGAGGAGCACTGATCCGTCAGCCCAGGAACTGCTCCAGGTGCGGGACGGCCTCCGCGGGGTGCCGGGCCGGGATGGCGACCCCGATGATGTGGAACTGCCAGTTCCCGTCGTCGCGGTGCAGCCTGCCGAGTACGAAACCGGTGTGGTCCGGCCCGGCGGGCAGCGCGAAGCGGGCGACCTCCCGCCTGGTCAGCCCGTCGACCAGGCGGCAGAAGCCGTTCTCGATGACGTCGAAGGCCTGGCCGGAGTACGAGGTGACCAGGAGCAGCACGCTGGTGATCCGCGGTGAGCTGCGGGTGAGGTCGACGGTGATCACCTCGTCGTCGCCCGCGCCGTGGCCGGTGAGGTTGTCGCCGAGCAGCCGGACCGCGCCGTCCTGGGAGAGCAGTTGCTCGTGGTAGACCACGTCGGTGAGCCGGTCGCCCGCGTAGAGCAGGGCGGCGGCGTTGAGGTCGATCTCGGGCCGGTAGCCGCCGGACCAGACGCCGTCGCGGACGGGATCCCAGCCCAGCCCCATGGTCACGAATCGCAGTGGTTCCCGGTCCCGGTCGCTCCCCGCCGGTGCCATGCGCCCTCCTCGCTGTGTCCCGCCGCCACTCTACAAGCCGTGTCGCGGTTCGGAGGGGTGAAAAGCGCCCGCTCGGAACGGTATTGACCGGGACGGGAGGCGAACCGGACGATTCGGGCGGGCGCCGCTCGGTACCCGTCGGGTAGCCGGGACCCGGTCGGTATAGTCGCCGCGGATGACTAGTTCCGCCGCCGACCGTGCCGTGCCGAGGCCGCGCCCCCGTCTGTGGCGCGTCGCCTGGCTCGCGCCGGTACTGACGACCGTACTGGCCGCGCTGTGCCTGACCCAGCCGATCTGGCCGATCGAGGAGATCTCCCGCGGCTTCATCGACCTGCAGGTCTACCGGCTCGGGGTGGAGGCGCTGCGCAGCGGCGGCGACATGTACGGCGAGCTGCCGCAGACCACGCTCGGGATCAGCCTGCCCTTCATCTACCCGCCGTTCGCGGCGCTGGTGCTGGCCCCCTTCGCGCTGCTGCCATGGGACGCGGCGGCCTTCGCCTTCTTCGCCACCTCGACCGCCGGGCTGGCGCTCACGCTCTACCTCGTCGCCAGGCGCTTCTGGCCGGACCGCGCCACCCTGGAGCTGGCGCTGCTGGCCACCGCTACCGCGACCCCGCTGGCCATGCTGCTGGAGCCGACCCGCTCGACGCTCGACTTCGGCCAGGTGAACCTACTGCTCATGGTGCTGGTCGCCGCCGACTGCCTGACCGGGAAGCCGCGCTGGCGGCGCGGCATGCTGGTCGGCATCGCCGCCGCGATCAAGCTGACCCCGGCCGCCTTCGTGCTCTACTTCCTGGTCCGCCGCGACTACAAGGCGGCGATCACGGCGGCGATCTCCGGCGCGGTGGCGACGCTGGTCGGCTTCGCGGTACTGCCGTCGGAGTCGTTCGAGTACTGGTTCGGCGGCATGGGCAACGTCGATGGGCTGAGCGGGTCGGCGTTCCACACCAACCAGTCGATCCAGGGGGTGCTCTCCCGGCTCCGGGTGCCGGAGCCCGCGTTCACCGTGGTCTGGCTGGCCTGTGCCGCGGTGTTGCTGGCGCTGGTGGTGGTCGCCATGCGCCGAGCGGCGGACGTGCCCGCGCTGGCGCTGGCGATCAACGCGGTCTTCACGCTGCTGGTGTCGCCGATCTCGTGGTCGCACCACTGGGTGTGGATCGCGCCCGCGCTCTTCGGCATGGCCTGCTACGCGGCCACGCTGCCGTGGCGCCGCGCGCTCGGCTGGTTCGCGGTGACGGCGGTGACGGCGGCGGTCTTCGTCTACGGCCCGCAGAACTGGCTGCCCGGCGGGGAGGATCGGGAGTACGACTGGACTCCGGTGCAGCACCTCGTCGGCGATACCTACGTGTGGCTCGGCGTGCTGCTGGTGCTGCTCTTCCTGGCGACCGGGCGGCGGCGGGTGACCGCGTCCGCGGCGGTGCCGGAACAACCCGCTCCGATCACCGTCGATCCCGCGGTCGGATCAGCCGCCAAAGCGTAGGCGCAGACCGGGTGTTTCGCTACGAGTTGGTTGCATTGTCCGGCTCGGGACCAGCGCCGGTGCCCCGACTCCGGTATACGTCTGTGTCGTGGTGTGGTTGTCCCGGGTGCGTGTCCCCGGCAGAACGGACGAGCGTTGCGGTCGGCGTGCGGGCCGGGGGTGGTGGTGAATCACGCGCTGCCGGACAAGGATTCGCTCGTCGCCGCGCTCCGTGGCTTTCCGCACCGGGACCATCCGATGCTGGAGGCGGCCGGTGAGCTCGCCGCGCTGCACGAGGCGCGGATCGGCGCGGGCGGCACCGGCGAGATCGACGGCCACCGCGGCCGGCTGGTGTTGGCGATCGATCGCTGGATCGCCCGGGTCGTCCCGGTGCCGCACGGCGGGGCCGCGCGGCACACCGAGACGGTGGGCGAGGTGGTCGACCGGCTGGCCTCGTACTGTGCGCAGGCGTACGCGGCGACCGTCGACTCGGAGCACGAGCGGTACGAGCTGGCCATGCTGGTGACCGATTTGGCCGACGCCTACGACGACCTCATCACCGAGGTGGGCCGCGGCGTGCGCCGGGTGCCGACGACCTACCAGCAGTGGCCCTAGGTCGTGTTGCGAAGTAGCGCGCGCAGGTCGCGTGAGGTGTCCTGGAATCTGTTGACCCGTCGCATGTCCCGGTGAGGTGACGAGGCGAGGTCTCCGGTAGTGGTGTTCAGCGACCAAGCAAAACATCACCCACCGGAGACCTCGTGGCCAGCGTAACGGCCGCGGGGCGAGCGGATCTCTCCGATGCCCAATGGGCTCGATTGGAACCGTTGCTGCCCCGCGCGAAGAAGGCGGGCCGCCCGCCGCAATGGAGCAGACGCCAGCTCATCGACGGAATCCGCTGGCGAACCCGCGTAGGCTCACCCTGGCGCGACGTCCCGCCGCAGTACGGGTCCTGGCAAGCGGTCTACGGGCTGTTCCGGCGGTGGCAGCACAACGGAGCGTGGGTGCTGATCTGGAAGATGCTGCAGGTCTATGCCGACGCCTCCGGTTCGATCCGCTGGCAGCTCAGCGTGGACTCCACGATCGTTCGCGCGCACCAGCACGCCGCCGGAGCCCGGTCGGGTCCTGCCGGTGAGCCCGGCGATCACGGGCTGGGCCGCTCACGGGGCGGGTGGACCACGAAACTACATCTGGCCTGCGAGCAAGGACTCAAACCGCTGGCGATCCTGCTCACCGCCGGCCAAGCCGGCGACAGCCCGCACCTGCCGCTGGTTCTCGACGCGATCGCGGTGCCACGCCGAGGACCGGGGCGGGCACGGCAGCGGCCGGATCGGGTGCTGGCCGACAAGGCCTACTCCTCCCGCGCCAACCGCACCTGGCTGCGTCGCCACGGCATCGCGGCCACGATCCCGAGCCCGGCTGACCAGCTCCGTCATCGCCGCAACCGCGGCAGGGCCGGTGGCCGGCCTCCGGCATGCGATCCGGTTGCCTACCGCGACCGCAACGCTGTCGAACGCGGCATCAACCAGCTCAAACAACACCGCGCCGTCGCGACCCGCTACGACAAACTCGCCGTCCGCTACCTCGCCAGCGTCCACATCGCTGCCATCAACCACTGGCTGCGCGACCAATGACAGCTACTTCGCAACACTGCCTAGCGGGCTGCCGACAGTGGCCCTAGCGGGCGATATCGCCCGGCAGGGTGCCGAGGGTGAGCACGAGCGCGGCCGACAGGCCGAACGCCGCGATCAGGCCGGTGAGAACGGACTGGGTCAGAGCTGCGATACCGCACGCGAAGGTGGAGCAGGTCACGAAGGCGAGCACCGCGGTTCCGCGTTCCAGCCCGAGGATTCGGGTGTGGTTGCGGATCGCTGTCATCTCACCCAGGTACCCGAGCGGTTGTTTTCCGAAACCTTTTCGTGACCCGGCCGCGCCGATTTCACTCGGTCGGCACGGGGTACGGCGGAGGCAGGAGGTGTGACATGCCGAAGGAATGGACGGCGAAGCAGGAGCGCCAGTACGAGCACGTGAAGGACTCCGCGGAGGATCGCGGGGCGAGCACGAAGCGGGCGAAGGAGGTCGCGGCGCGCACGGTGAACAAGAACCGGGCGCAGGCCGGGCAGACGAAGACGGCCACCCGCTCGTCGGTGCGGGACAAGTCACCGCAGCAGCGCGGCGGGCAGCGCTCCGGCACGGACCGGCCCAAGGGGCTCACCCGCGACCAGCTCTACGCCGAGGCGCGGAAGAAGAACATCGAGGGGCGCTCGAAGATGACGAAGAGTCAGCTGCAGAAGGCGCTCGGGAAGTCCTGACCCGCATCCGGGCGGCGCGTGCCGGGTGCCGGCCCGGCGCGCGCCGCCGCCCAGGGGCTCAGCCCGCGCCGGGGTCGGGGTCCGGCCTGCCGTAGGTGAGCGGCTCGTCGCCGCCCGCCTCGATGTCCGGCATGGCGTGTCGCGGGCGGTACTCCGCGGCCGCGGGCCGCCCCTCCTCCAGCTCGTAGTGCACGAGCAGCTCGCGCTCGGCCTCGCCGCTGATGTGGCCGTCCTCGTCCAGGTACGGGGCGGTGCGGACGGCGCCCTTCGGCACGCTGACCCGGATCGAGGAGCTGGCCTCCTGGTGACTGGCACCGATCAGCGGGATGAGCGCGTCGCCGGCGAAGAGCCCGGCGGAGACGGCCATCCAGGTGGGGGCGCCGGTGGCGTTGTCCAGGTACAGGCGGCGGACCTTGCCGATCTTCTCGCCGTCGCGGTCGTACACGGTGTGCCCGATCAGGGCCTCCAGCGTCGCTTCGCTCACGATTTCTCCTCGGTGTCCGGGCGGTCCGGTCGGAAAAACGCTGATCAGCTACTGCTTCACTACCCGAGCAATATTCTGGCAAACATTTCCCGGAACGGGTAGCGCCACCCCGAAGGAATCGCTACAGGAATGCGGGGAGTTCGCCGAAAGGGTGCCTGCTCTGGTAATCAACCCCGGCACAAGGATTTTCACATGGTGTCCGGCGATTCGCTCGGTAATTGCCGGTTTCTGCGGCATGGTGAGGCGGAAAGGGTGGGAAACGCTGCAGGGAGGTCGACCCGTGAGGAAGTTCCGCTTGACCCGGCTCCTGGTATCCGCGCTCGCGGTTGCGGCGCTGGCGGCCTGCTCGGACGAGGTCAAGGATGGCGAGGCGACGGGCGAGGCGAGCGCCACCGACGGCAGCGCGACCGCGGCGCCGACCACGACGGTGCCGATTGTCGAGCCGGAGGGCGCCGTGCGGGTCCCGATCGACGAGACCGGCACCGCCACCATGCCGCCCGGGTCGGTGCTGGAGATCCGGGTACCGGCGGCCTGGGGCGATGCCGCGGCCGCGCTGCGCTGCACGGTCACCGACGGCACCGGGCGGAACGAGGACCTGCACTCCTCGGAGGTGAAGAAGCGGGAGGAGGCGGGCGGCCAGGAGTGGATGACGCTGTGGACCTTCTCCGCCGCGCCGAACGCCGAGCTCACCGTCGGCTGCGCCGACCCGGAGCGCCGGGTGCCGCCGGAGGGGCAGCCGTTCGTCCGGGTGGTGCCGCGCTCCTCCGCCCCGCCCGCCGCGCGGTAGCGGGCGTAATCTCGCGGCCATGGCCGGTTATCGGGAGCGGCGGGCGCGGCTGGCCGGGGCCGTCGTCTGGGCGCGCACGGGTGTGGCGGAGTTCGAGCTGCCGGTGCTGCCGGACGGCTGCATGGATCTGATCTGGACCGAGGGCAGGTTGGTCGTGGCCGGGCCGGACACCGTCGCGTACCGCCCCGATCCCGGCGGTGGCGAGTTCGCCGGCTTCCGGTTCGCGCCTGGCACCGCGCCTGCCGTGCTCGGGGTGCCCGCGGCCGAGGTGCGGGATCGCCGGGTCGACCTGGCCGAGCTGTGGCCCGCCGCCCGGGTCAGAGCGCTGTTCGCCGGGGTGGACGATGCCGCGGATCGCCCCGCCGCGCTGGAGGCCGCCGTGCTGCGCCGCGCCGCCGAGCGGCCCGCCCCCGACCCGGCGCTGGGCCGGGTGGTGGCGGCGCTGGACGCCGGGCAGCCGGTGCGTTATGTCGCCGAGCGCGCGGGCTGGACCGCGCGCACCCTGCACCGCCGCTCGCTCGCCGCCTTCGGCTACGGCCCCAAGACGCTGGCCCGCGTGCTGCGGTTGCAGCGCGGGCTGGCGCGCGCCCGCGCCGGGGTGCCGCTGGCCGAGACCGCGGTGGGTGCGGGCTACGCCGACCAGGCGCACTTCACCCGCGAGGTCCGCGAGCTGACCGGCCTCACTCCGGCCGGGCTCCTCCGCGGCGGGGGCTGAGCGGGCCTGCCGCGCCGCCGGGCAGCGGCGCCGACCTACACCCGCGCCCTACGCGGGTGGCCGGGCCCGCTCAGCCGTCGAGCGCGGCGTAGAGGTCGACGCCGTTTCCGTCCGGGTCCTGGATCGAGGCGTAGCGCTGCCCCCAGGGCGCGTCGAACGGCTTCAGTTCGCCGTGCGCGCCCGCCTCGACCAGCGCCGCGTAGGTGGCGTCCACGGTCGCCGGGTCGGGGCAGCGGACGGCGAGGCCGATCCGGCCCTCGCCGCTCGGCGGCTGCCAGCCGGGCTGGAAGGAGCGCACCGTCTCCTCGGTGTCGAGCATGAGCCGGAACCCGCCGCCGAGCTCGGCCTCGGCGTGCGGCGCCTGTTCGGCGCCGTCGGGGAACTCCAGGCCGAGCCCGCGGTAGAAGGCGAGCGAGGCGGTCATGTCGGCGACCACCAGGCCGATGGCATCGAGTCGAAGAGTCATACCGCGAGCCTACGAAGCGGGGGCCGCGCGCGGCTTGAACGAATCGGACGTCAGCGGGTGTGCGCGGGCACCAGCTCGGCGATCAGGTTCTCCACCAGGATCCGCAGGTGGTCGCGGATCGGCCGGACCGCCTCGATGGGCTGGCCCGCGGGGTCGGGCAGCACCCAGTCCCGGTAGCTGATGCCGGGGAAGAACGGGCAGGCGTCGCCGCAGCCCATGGTCACCACCACGTCGGAGAGGCCGACGGCCTCCTCGGTGAGCTGGGCGGGGGTGCGCGTGGCGATATCGATCCCGACCTCGGCCATGGCGGCCACCGCCGCGGGGTTCAGCGCCGCGGCCGGTTCGCTGCCCGCGGAGCGCACCTCGATCCGATCACCCGCCAGCGCGCTGAGGAATCCCGCCGCCATCTGCGACCGTCCCGCGTTGTGCACGCAGACGAACAGCACTGTGGGCCTGTGGGCCATGGAAACGCCTTTCCGGGGTTCGGGCCGATCGGGTCCGATCGCCGTTGGGTCCGTGCCACGTCCGGCTGTCGGGTCGATACCGAAACGCTGTCGTAGCGTAAGGGATACCCGGACACGCGAACGCCCGGCGGCCGGAGTTGCGGCCGCCGGGCGGGGTGTGATGCGCGAATCGAATCAGAGCGGCCGCAGGTCGATCACCTTGCGCAGCCGCTGCCGGTCGCGCTCCAGCTTGCGCGCCTCGTAGGCGATCGGGAAGTAGCGCACCCGCTCCGGCAGCAGCGGGGTGCCGCGCGAGACCACCCAGCCGATCAGCTTCAGCCTGCGCTCGTCGGCGGCGGTCCAGGTGAGGCCGAGCTTGCGCCGGGCGGGCTCCGGGGTGGTGCCGACGGTGCAGAAGTACTGCAGCTTGCCGATCGGCGCGAAGAGCGCGTGCCACAGCGGGTGCAGCGGTCGCGGCAGCTCCTTGGGCGGAGCCACCTTCCGGATGGTCTTCAGGTAGTCGCGCGCGGTCTGCGTGGCTTCGAGGTTGTTCTCGACGGCGGCGGCGAAGAACTCTTCGAACTCGGCGAAGGTCGCCGGGATCTCCTTGGGCGCCACCGTGAAGTTGCGCAGCAGCTGCAGCGCCTCCTGGTAGTACGCCTCCTTGTCCTCGTCCCGTAACGGCGTGCGGGCGAAGTACTTCGAGTTCGCGCAGAAGGCGTAGGTGCCGGTGTGCAGCACCCAGGCCCACGGGCCGCTGGAGAGCGCCCTGTGCTGCCTGCCGCTCGCGTCGGTGGTGTTCAGCGAGGCGTGCATCGCCCGCAGCCGATCGGCCTCGGCCAGCGCCTCGTCACCGCCGTAGACCCACATCATCACCGAGGAGACGCTGCGCAGCGCGCGGCCCATGGGGTCGGTGCGGAAGGTGGAGTGCTCGTCGACGACCGCGGAGATGGTCGGCTCCATGGTCTGCAGCAGGAACGCCGAGCCCGCGGTCAGCGAGAAGGTGACCAGCCCGGTCTCGTCCCACATGCGGGTTCCCGGTTCGATGGCGCGGCGCGGGGGAAGGACGCGCTTGCCGGTGTCATCGACGGCGACGGGGGCGGAGGCGGTCATTGCGATCTCCTTATGATCTGCCGAGAGCGTATAGATGAGATGGTAAGTGCCTAACACTCTCAGTGTCTACGCATCCCCGGACGTTTGGAAGAGCCGCCTGCGGTCATGCGACGAATACCGCGCCGCAGCATCATGTGACACAGAACACAGCGAATCCTCCGTGACGCATCCCCGCTACGGCGTGTCCGACGGATGACAACGGGAGGATTTCGTGACGAGTTCGCAGACCGTCGCGCCGGACGAGGCGACGCTGGTCGGGCGCGCCAGGGACGGCGACGTCCGCGCCTATGAGGAGCTGGTGCTGCGCTACCAGGCGCGGATGTTCCGGCTCGCGGTGCGGGTGCTCGCCGACCGGGCGGACGCCGAGGACGTGGTCCAGGAGGTCTTCCTGACCGCCTGGCGCCGGCTCGACCAGCTGGCCGACGAGACGGCCTTCGTCGGCTGGCTCTACCGGATGACCACCAACCGGTGCCTGAACGTCATCCGGGCCAGGCGGCCGCAGGCCGAGCTGGATCCGGAGACCGCCGAATCGCCGCGCACCGACACCAGACCGGAGCACGCTGTTCAGGTGAGCAGTCAGCTCGGCGCGCTGCACGCGGCGCTGGCGACGCTCACCCCCGAGCAGCGCGCCTGCTGGCTGCTGCGCGAGGTCGAGGGGTTGTCGTACGAGGAGATCGCCGACGCGGTGGGTGCGGGCCCCGCGGCGGTGCGCGGCCGGATCGCCCGCGCCCGAGCGCAATTGTCCGAGGTGATGAAGCCATGGCGGTGAACTCCGCAGCAGACCACGAGGCGACCGGGTACCGGCTGCCCTGTGGCCGCGATCTGGAGCAGGTCTGGGACAGGCTGGACGCGGTCGAGGCCGGGCTCGGCGACGAGCACGAGACGCACTGCCCGCACTGCGCCACCGCGCGGGAGAGCCTGCGCGCGCTGCGCGTCGCCACCGCGGAGCTGATCGCCGAGCCGGAGCCCGCCCCGCCCGACCTCACCGCCCGGATCATGTCCGCGGTGCGGGCCGAGGTGCGCCGCGGCCGGACCATGTCGCTGGCCACGCCGGAGCCGGGCGGGGTCGAGGTCTCCGAGCGCGCGGTCGCCGCGGTGCTGCGCTTCGCCGCCGATTCGGTGCCCGGCGTGCGGACCAGGCGCTGCCGGATCAAGCCGGTCGGCACCGAGCCGGACGGCAGGGCCGCGGTCGAGGTCGAGCTGGCCTTCGCGCTCGCCGCCGGGACGCCGGTCGGCGGTGTACTCCCGGTGGTCAGGCAGCGGGTGAGCGCCGCGTTGAACGGCGACATCGGGGTCTCGGTGCGCCGGCTGGACGTGGTGGTCGCCGATCTCTACGTCGACGACGCGGCACCGCGGCGTTCGGACGACGGCGGTCCGCGATGACCCAGGTGACCGAATTCGTGGTCGAGCCCGCGGTGCTCGCGGCGGTCGCGGCGCGCGCCGCGCTCGCGGTGCCCGGCGTGCTGCGGCTGGAGCCGGGCATGCGTGGCCTGGTCTCGACCTGGGTGCGCACCGGCAGGCAGCGCTTCGGCGGCACCGACGCCGCGATCGCGGACGGGGTCAGGGTGCGCAACCACGCCGACGGCCGGATCACCGTCGAGGTCGACGTGGTGCTCTCCACCGAGCGCCCGGCGGCAGCGGCCGGGATCGCGGTGCAGCGCGAGATTGCCAGGGTGCTGGCCGAGCACACCGGTCAGCGGGTTGCCGCGGTGACCGTGAGCATCCTCGACATCGAGGTCGGCCCGTGACCGAGAGCGAGCTCGTGCGCGCGGTGACCGACGCCGTCCGCGCCGTGCCCGGGCTGCGCCCGGCGCAGCCGCTCGGCCCCGCGGGCCCCTCCTGGCTGCCCCGGCCGGGCGGCGACGGCGTCGAGCTGACGCCCCGCCTGGTCACCGTGCGCGTTGTCGCCCGCGCGCTGCCGCTGCCGCCGCTGCTCACCGCGGCCGAGCACGGCATCCGGGCGGCGCTGGCCGGCACGGCGCTGGCGGGAGCGGCGCTGCGGCTCGTGGTCTGCGAGCTGGATGCCGCCGCCTTCACCAAGGTGACGCCGGTCACACCCCCATGACGAACCCGCACCCCGGCGGGTCGAACACCACGAACCCGAAAAGACCAGAGGAGGAACGATGTCCGCACCGCTCACCGAACCGAAGAACCACGCCGACGCGGCCAAGCCCGTCGCCGGGGAGACCCTGCAGAAGGATCCGATCCGCAAGGCCAATGCCCTGGTGACCGATCAGGGCACCACCACCATCGCTGACATGGTGGTGCAGAAGATCGCCGGGCTCGCCGCCCGCGAGGTGCGCGGGGTGCACGCGCTCGGCGCGGGCTCCAGCCGGGCCTTCGCCGCGCTGCGCGACCGCATCCCCGGTGCGTCGGCCAGCATCGGCCAGGGCGTCTCCGTCGAGGTCGGCGAGACCCAGGCCGCGGTCGACGTGGAGATCGTCGTCGAGTACGGCGTCGCCATCGCCGAGATCGCCAGGGCGGTGCGGCGCAACGTGATCACCGCGATCGAGCAGATGACCGGGCTCGAGGTCGTCGAGGTCAACATCAACGTCAACGACGTCTTCATCCCCGGGGACGACGAGGACGCGCCCGCCCCGCCGAGCCGGGTGCAGTAGCCGTGAACGGGACGACACTCGGGCTGCTCGCCGGGCTCGCGCTCGGCTTCGCGGGCGCCTTCGGCGGGTTCGGCGCGTTCGTGGTGGTGCTGCTCTTCGGCGCGCTCGGGCTGCTGGTCGGGCGCTGGCTCGACGGCGAGCTCGACGTGGCCGAGCTGGTCCGCTCCGCGCAGCGGCGGGGCGGGAGGTGACCGCCGCGCCCGCGGCGGTCACCGCCGCGCCGGAGGGGAGTGCCACCGGCCTCCGTGCGCCGGAGGCGCGCGGAGTCACCACGGTGGCGCCGCGCGCGGTGCGGCGGATCGCCGCGCAGGCGGCCGGTGAGGTGCCGGGCGTCGCCGGGCCGGTGCAGGTCAAGGCCGTCGTGCGCGGCGACCACGCCCTGCTCGACGCCGAGGTGCCGATTCGGTATCCCGAGCCGGTCCGCAGGGTCACCGACGCCTGCCGGGCGCACCTGACCGCGCGTGTCGGCGAGCTCACCGGGCTGCGGGTGGCCCGGGTGGAGATCCTGGTGCCCGCGCTCGTCGGTGACGCGGCGCCCGCCACCGGGCGGGTGTCGTGACCAGGCGGCCGCGCCGGGTCGTTCCCGCGGTGCTGCTCGCCCTCGTGCTGCTCGCCGCGGCGATCGCGGTGATCGTCTCGCTGGTGCAGCGGCTCACCGACACCCGCGAGTTCGTCTCCTACGACCGGGTCGCGGCCGAGCTGTACGCGGTCGAGTGGGGCGAGACGCCGGTGCTGGTCACCGGCATCGGCGCGCTGACGCTCGGCGCGCTGCTGCTGGTCGCGGCGGTCTGGCCGGGGCGCGCGCTGCTGGTTCCGCTGGTCGACGAGGAGGGGCTGCGCGCCGGGGTGTCCCGGCGCGGGCTGCGCGCCGCGATCCGGGAGAGCGCCGAGACGGTGGACGGGGTGACCGCCCGCGGGGTGCGGTTGGGCCGCCGGTCGGTCAGGATCGAGGCGCGAACCGATCGGGTCGAGTCGGCGGGCACCGCCGATGCGGTGTGCGACCGGGTGTCGAACCGGCTGCGGGAGATCGGAACCCGCTCGGTGCGCCGGGTGCGCACGTCGCTGCGGACGCCGGAGGTGGCGAACTCGCCTGCCCGCGGGACGGCCGCGCCCCTCGGCCCGGGGCAGGCGCACCGCACGAACATCGAAGGTGGAGCATGAATCGGATGAACCGGCCCGCCGCGGCCAACCGCACGCTGCTCGGGCTCGCCGGGCTCGCGCTGCTCGCCGCTGGCGGCTACGCCCTCGCCGCGCACTACGGCCGCCTGACCTGGGTCGACACCGGCGCCCCGCTGGTACCCGGCCCGGCGGCCCCGCCCACCTGGGTCTTCCTCGCCGTGATCGCGGGCGCCGCGCTGCTCGGCCTGCTGTGCCTGCGCTGGCTGCTCGCGCAACCCTTCCGCATGCCGAAGTCGGTGGGCTGGCAGGTCGGCGGCGACGACCGCACCGGCCGGACCGTGCTCCGCTCCGGCACCGCCGCCGCCCCGGTCGCCGCCGACATCGAGCGCTACCCGGGCGTGCGCGCCGCCGAGGCATGGCTCTCCGGCGGCCCGGACACCCCGCAGCTGCACCTGCTGGTCACCGCGGCGCCCGCCGCCGACGTCGCCGAGCTGCGCCGCCGCATCCTCGGCCACGCCGTGACCCGGCTGCGCGCCGCGCTCGAGGTCGAGATCATCCCGGTCACCCTGGAGCTGCGCTTCGCCGACGA
Organism: Nocardia asteroides; assembly: GCF_021183625.1. Lineage (NCBI taxonomy): Bacteria > Bacillati > Actinomycetota > Actinomycetes > Mycobacteriales > Nocardiaceae > Nocardia > Nocardia asteroides. The sequence goes on along the minus strand of NZ_CP089214.1, from coordinate 2,457,962 downwards.
GCAGCGCGCCCTGCAATAGGCTGGGAACCATGAGCGCGGCGCGCCGGATCGGCGTCTTGACCGGGGCGGGCATCTCCACCGACTCGGGAATCCCCGACTTCCGCGGCCCGCGGGGCGTCTGGACGACGAACCCGATCGCCGAGCTGCTCACCACCTACGACGCCTACCTCGGCGACCCCGAGGTCCGGGTGCGCTCCTGGCAGGCCCGCCGGGAGAACCCCGCCTGGGCCGCGGAGCCCAACGCCGCGCACCGCGCGCTCGCCGAGCTGGAGCACGCGGGGCACGAGATCGGCATCGTCACGCAGAATGTGGACGGGCTGCACCAGCGGGCGGGCTCGACGCCGGAGCGGGTGGTGGAGATCCACGGCACCATGTTCGGCGTCGAGTGCGTCGAGTGCCCGTACACCACGACCATGGCGGCGGCCCTCGAGCGGGTCGCGGCCGGCGAGCCGGACCCGCCGTGCCCGCGCTGCGGCGGCGTCCTCAAGGCCGCGACCATCATGTTCGGCCAGCAGATGAACCGGCGCACGGTCGCCGCCGCGCTGGCGATCGCCGAGCGCAGCGAGCTCTTCCTCGCCATCGGCTCCTCGCTGCAGGTGGAGCCGGCCGCCTCGCTCTGCTCGGTCGCGGTGGACGCGGGCGCCGAGCTGGTGATCGTCAACGCCGAGCCGACCCCCTACGACCGGATCGCCACCGAGGTGATCCGGGAGCCGATCGGCACCGCGGTGCCCGCGCTGGTCCGATCCCTGCTCAGCTGACCGGCCCGAGCACCCGGTCCAGGTAGTCGTTGCGGAAGAGCCCGTCCGGATCCAGCTTCCGGCGCACCGCCGCGAACCGCTCCCACTCCGGGTAGCGCGGGCGCAGCGTCTCCGCGGTGCGGAAGTGCCGCTTCCCCCAGTGCGGCCGCCCCCGGTAGCGGGCGAAGACCGCCTCGCAGGCGCGGAAGTACGGCCCCCACTCCATGTCCCGGTACTGGTGCACGGCGATGTAGCAGGTCTCCCGGCCGCCCGCCGGGGAGAGGAAGGCGTCGTCCGGGGCCACCCAGCGCACCTCGATCGGCATCGGGGTGTCGAACCGCCGCGCGATCTCCTTGATCTCCCTGATCGCGGCGGCACCGTGCGCGCGCGGCAGCGCGTACTCCATCTCGGTGAAGCGCACCAGCCGCGGGGTGGCGAAGACCCGGTACGAGCGGTCCACCTTCTGCCGGTGCCCGCCCGCCCGCGCGGCGGTCCGCTGGATCAGCGGGACCAGCTCGGGCCGCCGCCTGCCCACCCGGCAGAGCGCGTCGAAGACGTGGTTGGAGAGCAGGATTCCGTCCAGCCAGTCGACCGCGGGGGCGCGCGGCCGCTCCGGCGCCTCGGTCCGGTTGTTGCGCTTGGTCATGGTCAGCGTGCTGTGACCGAACATGTAGAACTCGAAGTGCTCGTTGCCGTCGACGTGCGAATCCAGCTCGGCCAGCACGTCTTCCAGCGGGAGCGGCCGCTCCACCCCGGCGAGCACGAAGGAGGGCACCAGCCGCAGCGTGACCGCGGTGACGACGCCGAGCGCGCCGATGCTCACCCTGGCCGCGCGCCAGCCGTCCGGGTCGGTCTCCTCGTTCAGCTCGAGCACGCTGCCGTCGGCGGTGACCAGCTCGATGGAGTGCAGCGCGTCGGAGATGTTCCGCAGCCGGGAACCGGTGCCGTGCGTCCCGGTGGCGGTGGCGCCCGCGACGGTCTGCACGTCGATGTCGCCGAGGTTGGGGAAGGCGAGGCCGTGCGTGTGCAGCGCGGCGCTGGCCTCGTGCAGCGTGATGCCCGCCTGCACCCGGGCCAGCCCGGCCGCGCGGTCCACGTGCAGCACCCGGTTCATCCGCGAGAGGTCGAGCAGCACACCGTCGGTGAGCACCGCGTCGGTGAAGGAGTGGCCCGCTCCGGCCACCCGCACGTTCCGGCCGCGCGCCGCGGCGGCGGTGACCAGCGCGGCGACCTCGGCGGTATCCCGCGGGTGCGCGACGACGGCGGGGTGGCAACGCTGATCGCCTGCCCAGTTCACCCACGGCGAGTTGGTCATGTGTCCAACAGTAGGGGATGGGTGCGGCGAGTCGCCAGGAATTCGCAGGATAGTCCGAAGTTATCGGCGGCGTGGCGGGCAGAGTTTGCCCTTGGCCTGCTCCACCTGCTCCTCGGTGAGCGCCGATTCGCAGAGCGGGAGCCGTGCCGTGCCGTCGCCGCGCACGCCGTTCAGCGCCACCGCCATGTAGCGGCGCCAGGTCTCCGGCGCCACCGGGCGGCAGAACTCGGCGAAGCTGTCGATCATGTGCACCAGCGCGAAGAGGTCGGTCGGCTGCACGTCCTGGTGCAGGTCGCCGGTGGCGCGGGCGCGCTCGACGATGCGGTTCAGCGGCGTCTGCATCCGCTCGCGCAGGTCGCGGAAGCGCTCGATCTGATCGTCGAGCTCCAGCAGCACCTCGCTCAGGCCGCGGCTGCCCGCGAGGTGCTCGCAGGCGTACTCGAAGAACTCGACCAGCGCCGCCCATGGGTCCGGGTTGCGGGCCGCGGTCTCGGCCGCGGCCACGAATTCGTCCATCTGCTGGGCGAAGACCTGGACGATCAGCTCCTTCTTGCTCGCGAAGCGGCGGTACACGGTGCCGACCCCGACGCCGGCGCGCTCGGCCACGTCGTCCAGCGAGATCTCCAGCCCGCGCTCGCCGAAGAGCTCGCGCGCGGCGGCGACGATGCGCTCCTGATTGCGCGCGGCGTCGGCGCGGAGGCGGCGGGGGGCATGGCTGGGAGAGGTCGACGTGGTGGGACTCACAACCTCAGTCTAGCAACGCTCGGGATTAACCGGAGGCGGTCTCTCCGTTATGGTGATAGTCTCCGAGTAAGTGGAGGCCATGCCTCCACATTCGCAGCTCGACTCCGATCCCCAGGGGAGAAGAATGACTACCACGATCGATACCGCGGCCCCGGCCGCCGCGGAGACCGGCAGGCGCGGCTCCGCCGCCGTCCGCTGGTGGGTGCTCGCCGTCATCGGCATCGCCCAGCTGATGGTGGTGCTCGACGCCACCGTCGTGAACATCGCGCTCCCCGCTGCCCAGGCCGACCTCGGCTTCGGCGACGGCGACCGGCAGTGGGTGATCACCGGGTACGCGCTCGCCTTCGGCAGCCTGCTACTGCTCGGCGGCAGGCTCAGCGACCTCTTCGGCAGGCGCACCGCCTTCATCACCGGGCTGATCGGCTTCGCCGTCGCCTCCGCCATCGGCGGCGCCGCCACCAGCTTCGAGATGCTGGTCGCCGCCCGCGTCGGCCAGGGCGTCTTCGGCGCGCTGCTCGCCCCCGCCGCGCTCTCGCTGCTCACCGTCACCTTCACCGAGCCCGCCGAGCGGGCCCGCGCCTTCGGCATCTTCGGCGCGGTGGCAGGCACCGGCGGCGCCATCGGGCTGCTGCTCGGCGGCGCGCTCACCGAGTGGGCCTCGTGGCGCTGGGTGATGTTCGTCAACCTCGGCTTCGCCGCCGTCGCGCTGGTCGGCGCGGCGCTGCTGCTCGCCAAGCACGTCGCCACCGATCGCCCGCGGCTCGATCTGCCCGGCACGCTGAGCGTCACCGCCGCGCTCTTCGCCATCGTCTACGGCTTCTCGCACGCCGAGTCCGAGGGCTGGTCCGACCCGCTGACGCTTGGCTTCCTGGTCGGCGGCGCGGCGCTGCTCGCGGTCTTCGTCCGGCTGCAGACCCGGGTCGCGCATCCGCTGCTGCCGCTGCGGATCGTGCTCGACCGCACCCGCGGCGCCTCCTACCTCACCGTCTTCGTGATGGGGATCGGGATGTTCGCGATCTTCCTCTTCCTCACCTACTACCTGCAGCTGACGCTCGGCTACACCCCGATCACCACCGGCCTCGCCTTCCTGCCGATGGTCGCGGGCATGGTGATCTCCTCGACCACCGCGCCCTCGGTGCTGCTGCCACGGGTCGGGCCGAAGGTCGTGGTCAGCGGCGGCTTCACGATCGCCGCGGTCGGCATGCTGCTGCTCACCCGGATCGAGCTGGATTCGAGTTACGCCACCGCTATCCTGCCCGCGCTGGTGATCCTGGGTCTCGGCCTCGGCGGCGCCATGTCGGTCGCCTTCCAGGGCGCGACGTCGGGCGTCGGGCACACCGACGCCGGGGTCGCCTCGGCGACCATCAACACCAGCCAGCAGGTCGGCGGCTCGATCGGTACCGCGCTGCTCAGCACCATCGCGGCATCGGCGGCCTCGGACTACCTGGCCGGCCGGACGCTGAGCCCGGAGGCGGTGGCGCAGTCCGCGATCGAGAGCTACACCACCAGCTTCTGGTGGGCCACCGCGATCTTCGCGGCTGGCGCGGTGATCGTCGGCTTCCTGATGCCGAACACCGTCCCGGCCCCCGCCGAGGGCGAACCCGTTCTCGCGCACTGAGTTCAACGCCGAAACGCCCGGACCGGCTGGTCCGGGCGTTTCGGCGTCATCGTCAGCAGTTGGCGGGGGCGGGGACTCCGGCGAAGCGGTCGGCCAGGAAGTCGAAGGCCCGCGCGCTGCCCTCCGGGATGGCGGTGCCGTGGTCGGTGCCGGGCAGCATGTCCAGCTGCACCCTGGCCCCGGAGCCGCAGTAGCGGCCGACGACCTCGCGCACCAGCTGCGGCGAGACCGCGTCGTTGGTGCCGTGCCAGACGTAGGTGGGGATCCGCGGCACGCCGGGGAAGATCTCCAGGCTGTTCTCGTGCAGGATGCGCACGGTCTCGGGGTCGGCGGTGTCGAGCGGGCCGGAGAAGACGTCGGGCAGGCTGCGGTTCGCGCCCGCCGCGATGATCTCGTCGGTGCAGCCGTTCGCGATCCGGTTGCGCATATCCGCGCCCGCCGGCTTCAGGATGGCCTCCATCGGCAGCTGCCCCGGGTACTCCCGCTCCAGCCCCATGGCGGCCGCGAAGCCGAGCCCGAACAGCGGGTTCGGCTGCATGCCGAGGTCGAGTGCCAGCTTGCCGATGTTCATCGGAACCCCGCCCTCGGCCACCCCGACCAGGGGCAGCTCCGGCGCGTAGTCCGGGGCGAGCGCGGCCGCGAAGCCGGTCGCCATGCCGCCGCCGGAGTAGCCGGCCAGCCCCATCGGGCTGCCGCCGAGCCCGGCCGGGGCGAACCGCTGCACCGCGCGCAGGCCGTCCAGGGTGATCCGGCCGCCGAGCCGGGCCGCGCCGTAGGCGCTGTTCGGGCCGAGGTGATCCGGCACCGCGACCGCCCAGCCGCGGCCGAGCAGCAGGTTCAGCACCGGACCCTCGCGCAGCCCGCCGTCGAAGAGCGCGTGCGAGGGGGCGCAGCGCAGGCCGAGCGCGTTGACGAACGGCTGGTACGACACCACCGGCCGGTTCGCGCCACCGCCCGGCGGCACCAGCACCGTCGTCACCGCGCCGATCGGCCCGCCCTGCGAGTCGGTGCTGCGGAAGAGCAACTGCCAGGCGGTGGCGCCGGGGTAGCTCGGCGCGGGCACCTGCCTGCTGCGCATGACGTCGCCGAGGTTGAAGCGGGCGACGTCCGCGGGGGCGGCGTAGAAGGCGTCGGGGTCGGGAGCCGGGTAGATCGGCCCCGCCGCGGCCGGGCCCGCGCCGAGCCCGGTGCCCGCCGCGAGCAGGAGCGCGGCGATGCCGACGAGTCCCGCCCGGCCGAAGCGCCTGCCGTCGGGCCCGCGCCGCCGGGTACCGAAGCGCGCCGCCGCGCGCCGCGTTCGGGAGACTGCCCGCTGTACCGCCATCGTTGTTTCTCCAGACTCGGGATGGATCGGATCGAACGTGAACTTCTCGGCCGGACTCCAGGCATTCGTACGGGCGCGCCGGGGGGATTGTCAACACGGGGGCTCGAGCCGTCGGAAAGCTTGTTTTCGCTGGTAGAACCAACCGCGCGGTTCTCCGGGCCGACCCGTGTCGGACCCTGGCGATAGGCTCGGGCGGTGCCTTTCCGACGCCGTTCTCGGGGGTGCCCGCGGCAGGGGCCGCGCGACGTTTCCCGCTCCGCGCCCCCGCTTCGTAGACTGCTCGGATCGGGAGCCGCCCGCACACCAGGGGGCGGTACGGGGAAGGGAGCGCGGGTATGACCTTCGCGAACGCGGCCGCACGCGACCGGGTGTGCGCGTGATCCCGATGACGAGCCTGGCGCAGCCGACACGGAAGGGAGCCACCACCATGGCCCACGATCGAGCGGGCCGCCCGGCCCGCGTCGCCGATCTGGAAGACATCCCGCACCTGGTCACGGCCTATTACAGCCGGGTGCCCGATCCGGCCGAGCCCGCGCAGCAGGTGGTCTTCGGCACCTCCGGGCACCGCGGCTCCAGCCTGGACACCGCCTTCAACGAGGCGCACATCCTCGCCGTCACCCAGGCGATCGTCGAGTACCGCGCCACCCGCGGCATCACCGGCCCGGTCTACCTGGCCAGGGACACCCACGCGCTCTCCGAGCCGGCCTGGACCACCGCGCTCGAGGTGCTGGCCGGCAACGACATCGCGGTGGTGATCGATTCCCGCGACCGCTACACCCCGACCCCCGCGCTGAGCCACGCCGTGCTCCGGCACAACCGCGGCAACCCCAGGCATCAGGCCGACGGCATCGTGGTCACCCCCTCGCACAACCCGCCCCGCGACGGCGGCTTCAAGTACAACCCGCCGCACGGCGGCCCCGCCGACACCACCGCCACCGACGCCATCGCCGAGCGCGCCAACGAACTGCTCCGCACCGGCCTCACCGGCGTCCGCCGCGCCACCCTGACCGCGGCGCTCGCCACGGCCGAGCGCTACGACTACCTCGACCACTACGTCTCCGACCTGCCCTCGGTCTCCAACCTGGACGCCATCCGCGGCGCGGGCATCCGGCTCGGCGCCGACCCGATGGGCGGCGCGAGCGTCGACTACTGGGAGGAGATCGGCCAGCGCTACGACCTCGAGCTCGAGGTGGTGAACCCGCTGGTCGACCCGACCTGGCGGTTCATGCCGCTGGACAGCGACGGCAAGATCCGAATGGACCCCTCCTCCCGCTACGCCATGGCGAACCTGGTCTCGATCAAGGACGACTACGACATCTCCACCGGCAACGACGCCGACGCCGACCGGCACGGCATCGTCACCCCGGACGGCGGGCTGCTGAACCCGAACCACTTCCTCGCCGTCGCCATCGAGTACCTGGTGGCGAACCGGACGGGCTGGGACGCGCTCTCCAAGATCGGCAAGACGGCGGTGAGCTCGTCCATGATCGACCGGGTGGTCGGGGTGCTCGGCCGCGACATCTACGAGGTGCCGGTCGGCTTCAAGTGGTTCGTGCCGGGGCTGTTCAGCGGCAGCCTCGCCTTCGGCGGCGAGGAGAGCGCGGGCGCCTCCTTCCTGCGCACCGACGGCACCGTCTGGACCACCGACAAGGACGGCATCATCCTGGCGCTGCTCGCCGCCGAGATCGCCGCCGTCACCGGCCGGACCCCGTCCGCGCGCTACGTCGAGCTGGAGCGGCGCTACGGCGCCCCCGCCTACGCCAGGATCGACGCCGCGGCCACCGCGGAACAGAAAGCCAAGCTGAAGAAGTTGACACCGGACATGATCACGCAGCGGGAGATCGCGGGCGAGCCCGTCACCGAGGTACTGACCAGCGCCAAGGGCAACGGCGCCGCGCTCGGCGGGGTCAAGGTGAGCACGGAGAACGCCTGGTTCGCCGCGCGCCCCTCCGGCACCGAGGACAAGTACAAGATCTACGCCGAGTCCTTCCACGGCGCCGAGCACCTCGCGCAGGTCCAGGCGGCGGCCGAGGAGATGGTCGGCCGCGCACTAGCCGGTGAATAGGGCGGACCGGCTGCCCGGCGAGATCTGGGTACTGATCGCCGGTTCGTTCGTGATCGCGATCGGCTTCGGGCTGGTCGCCCCGGTGCTCCCGCAGTTCGCCCGCGGCTTCGGCGTCGGCGTGGCCGCGGCGTCGGCCATCATCAGCGCCTTCGCCCTGATGCGGCTGCTGTTCGCGCCGATGAGCGGGCGGCTGGTGCAGCGGCTCGGCGAGCGCCCGGTCTATCTCGGCGGGCTGCTCGTCGTCGCGCTCTCCACCGGGGCCAGCGCGCTCGCGCAGAGCTACTGGCAGCTGCTGGTGCTGCGCTCGCTCGGCGGCATCGGCTCCACCATGTTCACCGTGTCCTCGCTGGCCCTGGTGATCCGGATGTCGCCGCCCGGCGCGCGCGGCCGCGTCTCCGGGCTGTACTCGACCAGTTTCCTGGTCGGCTCGCTCGGCGGCCCGCTGATCGGCGGGCTCTTCGCCGGCTTCGGCCTGCGCGCGCCCTTCGTGCTCTACATGATCGCGCTGCTGATCACCGTCGCCGTCGTCTGGTACGCGCTGCGCGGCTCCACCCTGATCAACACGGTGGAGAGCGGGCCGCAGCGCACCATGAGCTTCGCCGAGGGCTGGAGCCGCCCCGAGTACCGGGCCGTGCTCTGGTCCAACTTCTGCAACGGCGCCGCGGTGTTCGGCGTCCGGATGGCGCTGGTGCCGCTGCTCGTGGTCGAGGTGCTCGGGCAGGAGCCTTCCATGGCGGGGATCACGCTCACCGTTTTCGCCGCGGGCAATGCCGTGGTGCTCTTCACCAGTGGCAGGCTCTCCGATCGGCTCGGCCGGAAGCCGTTCCTCGTGCTCGGCTCGTTCATCTGCGCCATCGGCACCGGCGGGCTCGGCCTCGCGGATACTGTCCCGCTGCTGCTGATCACGAGCTTTGTTGCCGGGGTCGGCTCCGGCATGTTCAGCCCCGCGCAGCAGGCCGCCGTCGCCGACATCATCGGGCCGAATGCGCGCGGTGGGCCGGTGCTGGCCGGGTTCCAGATGTCGGCGGATCTCGGGACCGTGCTCGGGCCGATCCTGGTCGGCTTCCTCGCGCAGCAGTTGTCGTACGGGGTCGGGCTCGGGGTCACCGGCGGGTTGCTCGCACTCGCCGCGGTCTTCTGGCTCCTGGTTCCCGAGCCCATGCGCCGGGAGACCGATCCGTCGAGCCGCACCGCAGGGGACGGGAGCGGTTCGAGCGGGAAGCCCGGCATCGCGCCCCTGCCACCCGACCCCGGAGCCGCCGCGCCGCTTCCACCCTGCGCCGAATCGGAGGGGCTCGGTGGGCGCGGCGGCGCGCGGTAGCGCGGATACGGCAGAGTGGACGGGGTGAGCACACCGTCCGCCGGCTACACCCCGCGCCCGATGTCCAGCAACACCACCTACGCGCTCGGCGCGCTCGCCGTCGTGATCATCGGCATCATCGTCTTCGCCGCCTACCGCTGGTCCTCCGGCGGCGAGGACGCCGTCACCCGCAATGACGGCTACGGCTCGGTGCGCGACGCGACCGTGCAGGTCGCCGTCGACGGCAACGCCATCCGCCTCGGCAAGCCCGACGCGCGCACCACCGTCGACATCTACGAGGACCCCATCTGCCCCGCCTGCGGCGTCCTGGAGCGCGTCTACGGCCAGGAGATCGCCCAGCGCGTCGACGAGGGCGCCCTCGCCGTCCGCTACCACCTGGTGAACTTCCTCGACTCCCGCAGCTCCTCCGGCGACTACTCCACCCGCGCCGCGGGTGCCCTGCGCTGCGTCGCCGAGAGCGGCCAGGCCGTCGCCTACGCCCGCTTCCACGACGCCCTCTTCCTCGCCGAGCAGCCCGAGGAGAGCGCCGACAGCGACCACACCGCCGACGAGCTCGCCGCCATCGCCCGCACCTCCGGCGCCCCCGACACCGCCGTCCAGTGCGTCGCCACCGGCGCCCGGACCGAGGCCGCCCGCACCGCCGCCGCCGCCAACCTGGACGCCCTGCGCGCCGCCTCCGACAAGGTCGGCACCCCGACCGTGATCGCCGGTGGAGACGACGTCGACGTGAACAACGCGGAATGGGTGGTCGAGCTCACCCGCTGACTCGCAGCTCAGGGGGCGATTTGGTGGGCGTGCGGAGGGTGGTGTAACTTCGTTCAGGCAGCCGGGGAAGCCCGGCGGTACACCATCTCGGGGCTATGGCGCAGCTGGTAGCGCACCACACTGGCAGTGTGGGGGTCAGGGGTTCGAGTCCCCTTAGCTCCACCCATTTTCCGCAGGTCAGGCCCGGTCTCCGACCGGGCCTGATTTCTTTCCGCCGGTCAGTGTGCCAAGAGTGTGCTAACGGGCGGGAGAACTCTCGATTCTCGACCGCCCTGGTAGGTCGTCAGACGGCTTTGTCGGTGCCGAACATCGCCGAGGCGGCAGCGGTCAGACCTTCGTCGTAGACCCGGTTGTAGACCGTGGTGGTCATCCGCACGTCGTGCCCGTGCCAGGCGGCGACGGTGGAGGCCGGGATGCCCGCGTGCAGCATCACCGACACCGACGTGTGCCGCAGATTCCGCAGGGTGATTCGGGGAAGCTCGGCCGCAAACCGGATGCGATGGAACTTGCCGGTGAACGTCCGAGGCAACACCGGCTCCCCGTCGGCAGCAGCGCACATGTGCGCATCCTCGCTCCACGGCTTGCCCGCAGCCAACCGCTCCCGCTTCTGCTTGGTCTTCAGCTCCCGCAGGGCGGCAGCGACGTCGACAGGCAGCGGGAGAGTGCGGCGCGAGCGCTCTGTCTTGGGCTCGTCCACTACGTGCTCGGAGCCGTCGACCTCCACGTGGCTCTGCTCGACGGAGAGCGTGCCGCGCGTCAGGTCGATGTCGGACCAGCGCAGCCCGCACACCTCGGAACGGCGCAGACCGTAGGTAGCCAGCAAGAACGCCGCGTACAGCCGGTCATCGGTCGCCTTCGCTGCGAAGGTGTGCACCTGCTCCTTGGTCCACACATCGGCGGCGGTCACCTTGCCGGGCCGCTGCCGGGGAGCCTGCACGTACTCGGCCGGGTCGCGCGGTACGAGCCCCTGCCGGGCGGAGTACTCGGTCACCTGCTGGAGCAGCACCAGCGCCAGGCGGACCGTTGCCGGAGCCAGCGGCTTGCCCTTCATCGAACCGGCTTCCAGCATCGTGGAGACCCACTCGTCCACGTGCGCCTGCCGGAGCGCCTGCACCTTCATCGCACCGAGATCGCGCGTGACGTACTTCAGCGAATCCCGGTAGTTGCGCAGCGTGTTCGCCCGGATGTCGCGGCGGGAGGCCAGCCACTCGGCGGCGACCTGCGCGACGGTGAGATCGGTCCGCCCGACGAACCTTCCGGCGGCGACCTCAGCCGAAATCCGGCGGTACTCGCGGCGCGCTTCGGTCTTGGTGGCGTAGGTGAACCGCTGCCGGATGCGGGAGCCGTCCGGCTTGGTCCCGATGTCGAGCTGGAACGTGTAGGTCACGGTGCCGTTCCGGGCCGTGCGGGTGTCGATCGGCTCCGCGCGCCGGGATTTCGGTGTGCGGGCAGCGCCGGGGGTGGTCATCGGGTGTCTCCTGGGTGATCCGGTGGGTAATGGGTCCGGGGCAGACAACGCCCCGCATGGGTAATGGGTGGGTTGCGTCGGAAGAAATCCACCGACCCCCACAGATTAACACCGACTCCACCCACTCCAACGCCATTCCGGAGCGCCGACGAATTCTGAGAAGAAATTGTGAAAAGGCGAGACACATGTCGCCTCGCGATCGGCAAAACCCCAGCTCGGCGGGGCTGCCTTCCAGCGCAATTAGCAATTAGTAGCCTCTGCTCAGTCCATTTGCTAGCGCAGGTCCAACCGGGTGATTCGCCGCCAGATCGGCGCGCATGTACGTTTGGGTCGCGACAAACGCAACACTGCTTTGGAGGAAACATGCGACGGACTCTGACCTTGACGGTGACTCGTCCGGTCGAATTCATTAGCACCGGCGAGTTCGCTCGCCTAGCTGGTGTCAGTACGACCACGGTTCGACGGTGGATCGCCGACGGGCGTGGTCCGCGCCCGGTGAAGTTCGGGCACCATTGGCGGTTCCCGGCGGACGAGGTCGCCGAATTTATGCAACGCGGCCGTGAAACCGCTGCGGATACGCACTAGGTCGAACTGATTACGGGATAGACGGGGCAGTCCAATGGGGCTTTCTTTTCGCTGCTACTTCGATTTCGTCGCCACCTGGCCGGAGGCCGACCGGCTGGCACTCTCGGCCGCGCTGGCAGCGCGCTCGGTGCCCAGCACCAGGCCGAATGCACTCGTGGGAACGCCGTGCTTCGAGTGGACCGGTAGCCGCGATGACAGCGGATACGGAGTGATCCTTGTGCGGGGCGAGCGTTTCCGCGCGCACCGGATGGCGCTCGTTGTTGCCGGAGTGCGAGACAATCCGGAACTGGTGACGCACCACCACTGCCGAAACCGGGCATGTGTCCGACAGGATCACCTCGAGCTGGTCACGAACCGTTTGAACGTGCTGCTCGGAACGGGGCCGTCGGCGGTGAACGCCGACAAACTCGAGTGCAATCGCGGCCATCTCTTCGGTGGCACGAATCTGTACCGGCACCCGGCCGGATTCCGTCGATGCCGTGCCTGCCACCGATTCCATGCGCGCCGGTACCGCGCGCTCGCTGCCGCTGGCGCGGCGTAATCCTCCGGGGAACGAGATCGGCCCCTCGGGGCCGATTCCGAGGGGCCGAATCAGTGCATCGAAAGGGGCAGAACCAATGCGGCACCAGCCTACCGGCAATCCAGCCGAGGCAGCGGGCGGGAACGACGTGCAGCGGGCGGCACGGGAGTATTTCGAGCGGGGGTACTGGCCGATTCCTCTCGTCGGAGAAAGCGGCGATGGCTCTCGGTCTCCGAAAAGTCCAGCCATTGCCGGTTACCACGGCTACCGGCGGCCCGATGACGCCGAAGTGCTTGCGATGATCGAGACGATCCGCCTCGGCTCCGCGCTCGGTATCTCGCTGCCGGTCGGAGTGGTCGGCATCGACGTGGATACCTACGGCGAGAAGCAGGGCGGGACGACCCTGTGCGCGCTCGAGGCCGAGCTGGGGCCGCTGCCGCCGACGTGGCACTCCACCCGACGGGGACCGCAGCCACCGACCGGCACGGCGCGCTCGGCGATCTACCTGTTCCAGCTGCCGCCGGAGGCGTTCGCCAGCTCGGACTACCCGAAATTGCGCTCCACCTTGGGCGACAACATCGAGGTGGTGCAGTACCACGAGCGTGTGATTGCCTGCGCGCCGACGGTGCTGGAGGGCATGGCGTACCGCTGGTACGGCTTGGACGGCGCACCGGCCGAACTGCCCCCGGACGTCGGCGACCTGCCGGTTCTGCCGGTCGCCTGGTGGGACCGTCTGTGCAAGCCGGACACGGCGATGCGCTACGGGGAGATCATCGAAGCTGCGGAAAAGATGCCGCCGCCGGAGAAGCGTCGCCGCGCACGAGTCGTACCGCGTGCGCGTCTCGACCGCTCGACCGCGTACGAGCGGATGAGCGTGGGCGAGGCCGAGAGCTGGGCACGCACCACCCTGCCGGGCTGGGATGACGATCCCAACGAGTTCATGCATAACCGGATCGAGCAGGTAGTGGACCAGCTCCGCCGCAGCGGCAGCCGCCACGACGATGCCCGCTCGGCCATGTGGAACCTGCTGTGCCTGGCCGCTGGCGGCGAGGCCAAACCGGACGGGGGGGTGACGCCGGGCAACGCGGGAGGCGCGCAGGCGCTGTGGGCAGTCGCCGAAGAACTGATCCGCATCCGCAACGCCGAGCGGAACCGCACCGGGGCAGGTGAAGCCGAACGAATGCTGACCTGGGCAATCGCGGGATTGCGTGCCCAGATCGAGGACGGATCGCGGCAGCCGAGCGGCGGGCTGTACGGCCCCGAACTGGATGAGGACGAGCTGGCCGATATCGCTGAATGGCTGGAACGGCTGCACGAGGGCAGCGACACCGATGAGCCCGATCTTGAGGCGATCGTTCGGGAGGAAATCCCGGCCAGCGAGATGCCGGACTTCGACGCATTCGTTCGAGAAGCGGTCCCTGACTTGCTCTTCACCCACACCCCCGCTCCAGCCGAGTTGTTGACTTCGGCGGGCACCGACACGAATGAGGAGACCCAACGGTGAGCGAGCAGCCGACCGACACCGAGACGGCCGCTGTCTCGGTATTGCCACATTCGACAGCGGAGCAGGAGGCGGAGAAGGCCGAGCTGGAGACGCTTTACAGGGTGGAGCGGAGCAAGGCGCGCGTCACGGAGTTGGCGAAGCTGGACGGCCGAGAGCTGGCCCACGGCGACTATGCCGCCGCCAGCCGTGCGAGGGCGCGAAGCGGTACGGCTTCCGGTCTTCCCGCGACCGGTGGGGGACTGCCTGTCGAGTTCGTGAATGGTGCCGACTTCATCCTCCGCGCGCCGAGCATCCCCCCGGCGTGGTGGGGTGATGGCGCGGTAGTGCTCGCTGCGCGGGGAGAAGCCACGATGCTCTGCGGCACTTCAGGTCTCGGCAAAACAACTCTGGAAGGCCAGTTGGTGCACGCGTCGCTCGGGCTGGCCGGGGCAGTGCTGGGTCAACCGGTGGTCGAGTGCCGCCGGGTGCTCGTTCTAGCGATGGACCGGCCCCAGCAGATCGCCCGCGCCTTCGGGCGGATCTTCACGGCGGCGGATGAGTCGGTGTTGAGTGAACGCCTCGTGCTGCGCCCCGGCCCGCCCGCCGTGGATATTGCGAAGAACCCGGACGAACTGCTCGCGATCTGCGAGGCAGCGGGGTTGCAGGCGGGCGACCGGTTGTTCGTGGACTCCCTCAAGGACGCGGCGGTCGGCCTCTCGGAGGATGTTGTTGGGTCGGGCTACAACCGTGCTCGGCAGATGGTGCTGAACGCTGGGATCGACGTGTTCGAGCTGCACCACATGGTCAAACGCGCAGGTGACGGGTCCGGTCCACCGAAGACGCTCGCCGATGTGTATGGCTCCACCTGGTTGACGAGCGGGGCCGGTTCGGTGTTCGTGCTGACTGGAGATGCGGGGGACACCTTCGTCACCATGACGCACTTGAAGACGCCGATGGAACCGTTCGGGCCGCTGACGATCGTCCACGACCACAGGACCGGCGTCACCTCGGCGGACCCCAAGACCGATGTGTTGGAGTTGGTCGCGGCGGCTGGCAGCGACGGGATCACCGCAAAGGCGTGCGCTGCCGCGATGTTCGGCAAGACGGAGCCCGACAGGAATGAGATCGACCGAGCGCGCCGCAAGCTTGCCGGACTGACGAAGAAGGGACTGACTGTCGAGCACAAGGGCAGTCCCGGAGGCGGCTCGGCGCGCACCGAGACGGTGTGGACGGCGGCGGTGCTGGCGTTGCCGACGGCGGTGTGAGGGGCATGCGCGCGAGACCGAAAGCAAGTGCGCGAGCAAGTGCGGGCCATTTTCGGGCTGTTCCGTGCGGGCAAGTGCGCGTCTCGCGTATCCGCAGGTCAAGCAAGTGCGGAGGCAAGTGCGGTCATGTTTGGCCTCATGTTCGGTTTTCCCCACCCCTTAAGGGTGGGAAACCGCACTTGCTCGAGCGAGTGGTGTTCGCGGGTGAGGGGAGTCGGCCGTCTCGCCCGCCGACTTCGCGGATGTTCGAGGAGCAAGTTGCAGCGGGTGTTGAGGGTCGAACCAACGATCTCGAAAGGGCCGGGACGTCCGGCCGGAAGCGGTCTGAAAGGGGGCCGATGTGACCCCCGATGTGGAAGCGCCGGTGCCGTTCGACGGTGCCTCCGGACAACAGGCCGTGCGCGCTGTGCGGGACCTTCTCACCGACGGCCGGGTGCACCGGCACGGTGAAGTGTGCGCCGTCGCCAGGAGTACGGGACTGTCCCGGGACGCCGCTGTGGACCTACTGCGCGCCGGGGCGGAATGCCGACCGCCGCTGTGGCGGAGGTTCCGGAAGAGCAGCGGCCAGAAGCGCTCTGGCGTCCTGTATGTCGCGACGGTGCGGCAGAACCCCGCCGGGGACGGGAACGGCCCGCAGAACGGCGCACGGGCCCCGAAAACGGGGCAGGGTCCGGTGGGCGGGTTGCTTCAGCCGATCGAGCATCCGCCGGTGGTGCTCCGGGGGCTTGCTCCCAGAGACGCGCCTGAGCGGGCGGGTAGGCAGCGCCGCAGTGCAGGGCACATCAGGCAAACATGGCGCAACCTCGATGGTATGCGGTTAAGGCATGGGCAGCGGGTGCGGGATGCACAGCTTCGGGAACATGGAGAACTTGGGGATGCGCCTGGGGGGTGAGTAGTTGCGCTACTCGGAGACATGAGGGCTCAGTGTGCAACTTGGAACCGAATAGCACTGGCACAGAATGCAATTCGAACATCTGCCGGAGATTGCCATCGAAGTTGTGCGAGTGCGGCACGCTAAGCGCAGGGTGCGACGGCTGTTCGAGCGCTTCCGCAGTGCCGGGATGCGAAGCGCACATGTCGAGGGTGAGGGGTCGAAGTGGTTCGGACCGCGCTTCGGTGGCTCTGATCAGGAGATACGTCGTGGTTCGCGCGTGCGCACCTGCGCGCGTCGGTGGCCTTCCGGGGCTCCTGCCGAGAGGGTGGCGGAGGATTTTTCGTGGCGTCACGAAGAGTGCCGGGGGCTGGAGTCCGGGGCTCACCTGCTTTCGGTCGAAGCTCGCCGATTCGTTCGCGATCCGTTCCGGCATACGGCGATCACATCTCAGGTCTGGGAAACAGCGTTGCGCTACTGGGGGACAGGAGGTCCGGACGTAAGTGGTTGCGCAAGAACGAGACACAGCGCTCCGCAGCATGCCATGCGCCCTCGCGCGCGACGCGCGAGAAGGTTAGCCTGGCTAAATGACCGAGGGTCGGCAGCCGGAGCGAGCGAGCGGTGGAAGCCGCGCGCCCGCCGTTTGCGCGCCTCCGCTGCCGCTGGATCACCCCCTGGTCGCGCTGGTGGTGCTGGCGTCCTCGAAACGCGGCCTGTCCGGCCCGCAGTGGCAGTTGTTCCAGTGGCCGCAGCTCGTGCCGTTCGCGCCCGTGTTCAAGCGTCTGCGCGCCGATGTCGACCTGCTGCACGCGACCCCGTCCCTCGGTTCCAGACACGCTGTTCAGCAGCGCACAGCCGCCGCGCTCGCAGAACTCGCCGAGGTGGTGGCGGAGCACTTCCCCGGCCGAGACGCAGAGCTGCGCCGGTTCATCGGTGACCGGATCGCAGATGGTCCGCTGGTGTCGCGCGCGACCGATGACAAGCGCATGAACAAGCTGATCCGGCAGGAACAGAACCGGATCGACCACCGAAATCGGAGGACGTGAGCACATGACCGGCTACCCGCGCGGATGGGCTACCGCCGCCGATACCCTCGCCGAACTGGACCGCTTGATCACCGAGTCCGGAGTGGAGCCGAGCAAGCGGGTCGCCGCTGCGCGCGCCGAGATCGCTGCCGTTGCCGACGACGAACGCGAACTGCTGGCCGAGGTCGACAAGCTCACCGACCCCGATCCGGACGCGGTGCTCCACGCTGCCGCCGACGGGTTCGTGAACCGCAAGATCACCGCCGCCGAGGCGCTCGAGCAGCTCGCGTCGAGCGCGCGCAACACCGCCAAGGATCGGCGGCATCTGCGGAACTCGGCGATCTTCCGGACCTCCCGCAGTGCTGCGCTGATCTTGCGTCGTCTCGGTGACGGCATCCTCGAAGACATCGCCGCCCCCTGGGTGCAACGGCTGGTCGGCGAGCTGAAGCCGGACGCCGCTGTCGTGGCGCAGATCGGGCGCGCGGGTGTCTACTCCGCGTGGACCTGGGCCAAAGAGAACTTTTTCTCCATCGGGGATACGCACAAGCTCGCCATGTGGGAAAAGCTTGGCAGTGTTGCAGTCGAACAGCACCTCGCCGTCCTCCGAGCAGAGGCGAAGGTCGAAGAGCTGCTTGCGGTGTGGGAGCGGGTGGACGAGCTGCGGCAGCGCGGGTTCGTGCCGATCGTCACCGACCCGAACGTCCCCGCGTCGCGCTACCGGTGGCAGGCACCTCACCTGCTGCCGAGCGTGGAAAGCGCGCACTCCGAACCGGGGTGGACCTGCGGTGCGGTGGTCAACGGTGCCGGGCCGGTGGTTCACACCGCTGCCCAGGCAGCTGCGTTCGCGTCGGTCTGAAGGGACGGCGAACGCCGAGATTAGAGTGATCGGCTGCGGCCGGGAAGCTCTGAGCGCCTGTCCCCCTCAGTAGCCCCGGCGCGGGTCCAGCACCACCCGGCCGGACTGCACCAGCACCCGCAACGCGGCGTCCTTGCGCGGGCACTCGTCGGCCTCGCAGGCTCGGTGCCGCTGCACTGCCTGGTGCGCTTCCGTGATGGACAGCCGCCGGTCTGGTGCTTCGTGCGGCCAACCGGCGGGCCAGTACTGGCTCTGCATGTCCTCGTCCAGCCCCTCCGCGTGCAGGCTCTCGGTGATCGCGGCGGCGCGCTGATCCGGTGGCAGGTGGTTCGGCCAGCACAGAGAAACGAGCAACGGCACCGCTCCGACCACGGCGACGATTGCGGTTCCGATCAGCAACGCTGTCCCGAGTTCACCCATGCCGTGCCCCCTTGTTTGTTCTGTTGGTGGGCACCCGCCGCCGAGGACGTCCCGATTCGGATCGGTGCGCGGCCGGATACGGAGCGGTGCGCGGATGAGGTTCGCGCGGTGTCGACCCGGCGGCGGGGCCGAAATGGACGCTATGCGCACTCTGTTGGGCTCCAACAGGAAATTGCGCAATATTGCGCCGAACTGCCTCACGCGGCGCGCGAGCAGCCCCGATGATGGACGGACACACACCAAGGGGAGAAGCGCATGAGACTGGAATGGCTGGGCGGCGACAGCACCGACGGGCAGAGTCCGACCCTGTACCGCAGCGACCGGGATACCTACGTCGTGCAGGGCTGGAGCACTGAGCGACCGGACACGATCGAGATTCCGCACCGCCTGATCCGGCATCTGCAACCCGGAACTTGTCTGGGTGCGTTGCTGCATGACACCGGTCACGGCACGTTCACCGTGACCGGGGAGACCGTCACCGATGCCGAGGCACTGGCACAGATTCGGCTGCCCGGCCACGAGTCGGCGGTGGAGGTCTCGATCGGAATGGAGAGGCGGCGGGATGCGGCACCTGGGATTCGATGAGCTGGCCGCGCACTTCCGCACGTACGACCGTGCGTTCCACCTCGAGGTCAGAGACGACTACAGCGGCGTAGCCGGAGAAGCCGACCGAGTGCGCCGGTTCCTCGCCGGGGAAGAGCAAGACCCAGCGGCGAGCGCGCGGTGGCACGAACTGATGCGAGAGGTCACCGGCGCGGGCTGCGCAGTGCAACGGGTCCGGGTGACCTCCGAGCCGCATGGGGATTACACGCGGTTCTCCGTGGGGACCACCGCTGCCAACATCGACGTTGGCGAGGACATCCGGTGGCTGCCGAGGTCCAGCGCGCCCGTCGACCTTCCCGACGATGACTGGTGGCTGTTCGGCGACGAGGTGGCCGCGTTCACCGTGTTCGCCGACGACGGCTCCGCGCTGCCCGGCTGGGCTGCCACCACCGATCCGGTGATCACCGGTTACTACGCGCGGCGGCGCGACGACCTTTGGGCGAAAGCCGTTCCGCACGCTGACTACCGGACGTGACGAACGTCGGTGAGGCCCGTCGAGACCTGGGGGCGCGGTTGCGTGGCCTCCGGGTCTCGGCGCGGCTCCGTGGATATCAGCTCGCTGGACATGCCGGATGGCATCCCGCGAAGGTCTCTCGGATCGAGAACGGCGCGCAGGCGGTATCCGAGGACGACGTGGACGCGTGGTGTCGGATCACCGGTGCCGAGGACGAGCTGCCTGACCTGCTTGCCACCGTCCGCAACATCTCCGCCGCCTGGACGGAATGGCGGCGCATCGTCGGCCACGGCTATGCATCTCACCAGCGCCGCATCGGGACGATGGAAGACCACGTCGAACTGCTGCGCGGATTCGACCCGCAGGTCTTCCACGGCCTGTTGCAGACCCCCGACTACGCCCGCGCGCTGCTCGTGGCGGGCATGGAATTTCTCGGTACCGAACGCGACCTGGACGCGGCAGTGGCGGCGCGAGTGGAGCGGCAACGGGTGCTCCGAGAAGGTCGGCACCGGTTCTGTCTGCTGATCGGCGAGCCAGCACTCGGGACCACCGTCGGCGGGGATGAGGTGATGGCCGAGCAGCTACGACACGTCCTGACCCTCATGGAGCTTCCCCGCCTGGTCTTCGGCATCGTGCCGGGGCGCGCCCTGTACTTCCGCCGTCTCACCGACTTCGTTCTCTACGGTCCCCGCAAGGTGCTGGTCGAGACCATCACCGCCGAGTCCGCGATCACGCAGCCGCGAGAGATCGCGCTCTACGAGAAGGTGTTCGCCCGGCTCGCCGATCAAGCTGTTTACGGCGACGATGCCCGCACGCTGATCAGGGCGGAGCTGGAAGCGCGGCAGGGTGGTGCAAGCTGACCGGTGCGCGGTCTTGCTCGCCGGTATGGCGCATCGGCATGGTGCTGCGGCAGCCATCGGACTACTCGCCCCATGAGCCGACGGCGTCGCTCGGCGTCGGGTGGAGATGAGCAAGGCGAACGTCGTGAGGGTGTCCCTGACGTTCGCCTTGCCCTTGTTGCTGTTCTTCTTGTCCGAGTACTTGACCGTCCCGAGGTTTGTGGGAGAAGTACGCGATGACGGCCCGCGACGCCGACGCGGCGATGTCCTTGACGACCTTCGTCAGGAACACCGTCTTTGGCATCGGGAGCTTGTCATCGTTCAGGAGGATGAGCGATCGAGCCCGAGCCCAAGGTCAGGCGGCATTCCTCCGGAAGTACGGCACGACCTTGTCGATCAGGTCGTAGTCTGGGTACTTCCACCGCTGCGAGCCGACGTTGATCCACGTCGATTCGCCTGCTCGGCGCGCAGCGACGGTCCCGCTGAGCTCGTAGTACGTCTCCTGGCCTTTCCATCCGAGCGTCTTCCCCTTGACCCGCATGAGGACTTCGATCCCGTCGTGGGACTGGAACACCCGGTCCCCGGTCTCCACTGCTCCGACCGGGACCTTCTGCAATCCATAGCTGTTTGTCATGGCTGAAGTGGACCACGAGAGACCGACAGTCGGTGCCGCGCCGAGTTCTCGGCTCCTGTTCTCCGAGCTGTGCCTGAACGCCGTTATTCATGCTGGTCAGGGGGCATTATGGCTGTGCCGACAGTGTGCCTAGCAGGCTTCGTGAACGGGCGAGGGGCGGTGCACCGCCGAGAGTGCACCGCCCTGACCACGCGGTTCTATATCCGAGCTACCCGCCCGATGGCTCTTGCGACACTGGCAGTGTGGGGGTCAGGGGTTCGAGTCCCCTTAGCTCCACCCATTTTCCGCAGGTCAGGCCCGGTCTCCGACCGGGCCTGATTTCTTTTCCGGCTGTGTCGGTGACGAGGAGCGCGGGGGAACACACGTCGTCATGCTGACAGACGGTTCTGTGGGCTCATGCCCGCATTTCTCAGCGCGGATGCCGCACTGCACTGGTCGGTGACGGGGTGGTGGGTGCGGTGGTCGAACTCGCCGGGATCGAGGTCGTGGTGGTGCGCGGAGCCTTTGTCGTTGTGGTGATCGTGGAGGTGGTCGGCAGCGGGGTCGACGTGACGATGATCGTTGACGGAGTGGTCGTGGGTGTCGCCGAGAGCTGGACGCTGAATGTCGCCTCGACCGAGAAACTCGCCGTGGCGGAGAAACCGGCGCCTACCGATGGGTTCGTCGAGTCTCCAGGCGGGGGATCCGGCGGCACATTCGCGGTGGTTTCGGGGGCGGTGGAATCCGCCGGCGGCTGGGTGGTTTCGGTGGCCGTGCCGGAGCCGATGACATCGCCAGGTACGGATACCTCCGTGGCAGAGCCCGCTGGACTCGAGGCTGACACAGAGGTCCGCGCTCGGATGGTGGTGCGCTCGAAAGCCAGGGCGGTGAGTCGGCCGGGATTGTCGGCTCGCACCGGCGGGCTCGGCTCGGGCCCGGCCAGGAAAGTTATTCCGATCGCCGTAACGATTACCGCGATCACCACACCCGGCACCTGTCGCCGGAAACGATCGGCCGGACTGTCTTTGTCGCCGGTCTGCATTGCACTACCGCTTTCTCGCTCGCGAATTGCCGAACGGCACTGTGCTGACAGCGCGATCACCCGTCGAGTAACTGTCGACCGCGGCGAAGAGGAATTCAGGGCCTCGCGTAGGGGTCCACGTCTCGCAACCGTTGCCGGTGAATTTTCTGCAGCTCGCCCGCGCGGGTGAGGAAATCGGCGATGGTGTCGAGTTCCGCGGGGTCGTACGAGTCGAGCAGCATCTTGTAACTCTCGACGATCATCGGAACGACGAGTTCCTGAACGCGATGCGCCGCGAGGTCGGTCGCCAGCACGATCACGCGGCGGCGGTCGGTCGGGTGCAGGGTGCGGGCGATGTAGCCCTGCTTCTCCAGTCGGTTCAGCATGATGGTCACGCCGGCGGCGGTGAGGCCGAGGCGTTCGGCCAGCAGCCCCGGTGTCGTATCCTTCTCGTTCTCCAGCAGGACGATCTCCAGGGCCCGCCGGTCGGTCTCGTTCACGCCGAGCACCCGGATGAATTCCCGGATCAGGTCCTCGGCGGTGCCGTGGTAGAACTCGAGGGCCCGCTTGAGTTCGGCCGAGATCCGGGCGGGCTGGGTCGTTCTCGGGCACCGGGGCTTGGAATCGCGAGTGCCGGTTGCCGCTTTCCCCGCGTGCGGCAGGGATCGCCGCCGGGCGTTCGGCGCAGGCATGGTGACTCCTGTCGATCGTTCGTCGGCAGGGCGGAGAGCGGCTGCCGAACATCACGAAAGCGGGCACCGCGCCGACCGTGGAAGCGGTCGTGGCGGTGCCGGACATGCACTGTACGACACAGTGACCGATACGATGCCGAATTCGGCCGAAGTGGACATTGCCCATCAAACATTAAGCGGGACAACCGTTGTCGGGCCGATAGCTGGGCCGGGACCGAGACCGGGCTGCTCGGCAGCCCGGTCCGGGCGCGTGCACCGCGGGCCTGCGGCATCGGTCACCGTTCCGTGCCGCACGCCCCCGGAATCAGGTCACCGACGTGGTGGTGAGGGTCGGCGACGGGTTCGGGTAACACGAGGTCGCGACATTGCCGACGAAGGCGACGTTGGTCGTCATCGTCATGCCGGGGCTGGTGTAGCTGGTGCCCGCGTACTTGCTGGTGATCGAGGTCCCGGGGCTGCCCGCGGTGACGTTGACGGTCACCGCGGGCGGGGTGAAGCTGGTGCCGCCCGCGATCGGCCCCGGCACGGTCAGCACCACGTTCCCGCCCGAGGTGGCGACGCTGCCCGCCACGGTGCCGCCGGAGGCGGTCGCGGAGACCAGGGTCGAGTTCGCCGGCGTCGGGATGGTCATCTTCAGGTTGCTGATGTTGTTCACGGTGAACCCGGAGGCCGAGCTCGGCACCGACGAGGCGCCCGGCGTGATGGTGATGGCCACCGCGGAACCCGACGCCGCCGAACCCGGCGCGGTGCCGGTGACCGACGTGGTCATGGTCGAGGTCTGGCCGATGCCGAAGACCGTGCCACGGCAACTCCAGTTGACACTGACGGGGGCGGCGCTCGCCGGTGCCGCGAGGCAGAAGACGGAGGCGACGGCGATCGGGGCGATAACGCAGGCGCGGAGCAGGGAGGTCGGTCTCATGGCAATCTCCAGGAATTTCGAGCAATGGTACGACGGGGTGTCGAACCCCGTGAATCGGGTGTTTGAAATATAGCCCGTTCTCTTCTTGCTGTGAATCGGAATCGCCAATTAAAGCATGACAGGAATGTTTTTATCCGCTGTTGAATATCCATTCTTCATAGTTAATTCCCGGCAAGATCATCGCATTTCTGTGGGTGGTACGACCGCATTTCATCGCAATCTCGAACGGTCCCCGACGGCGGTAGGGCTGCGCGGACTCCGTGCTGGGCGGACCGGCTGACGAAGCACCACAGCTGGATGAGCGGGTGCGCGTTGCTCCTCGATTACAGCGCGACGCAGGCGGAGCCGAGGTTGATCCCGGTGCCGACGTAGTCGGTCGGGCCCTGGCCCTCCTCGAAGAAGTAGACCGGCGCGGAGTCGTCGACGGTTGCGGTGACGGTGTAGGAGCAGCCGGTGCCGTAGTCGTGCGCGCCGAGGGTGCGCCCGGGCGCGACGGTGATGCCGGTGACGGTGGCCGAAGCGGCCGGTGCGGCGAGCGTGGCGACGCTCGCCGCGGCGCCGAGCGCCACGGCGACCTCGGCGAGCACGGTGGTCGGCTTCTTCATGGTGAAATCCTCACTGTCGCAACGGATCGAGTTCCGCAGCCTTTTGCGAACACTCATGTTCACTGTCGGACGGTGTGGTCGAGGCGTTACGCGGGCACAGAAAACGCGCCGCCACCCGGAAGCCGGATGGCGGCGCGCAGGGAAGGGAGGCTCAGCTCTGGACGACCTCCGGAGCGGGCCCGAGCGCCTGCGGCGGCGCGGCCAGCCCCTGCACCACTCCGACCCCGGCGCCGAGCCCCGCGCCGATGGCGGCGAGCGGCGCCACCATGAGCCCGGCGCCGTAGGCGGCGCCGAGCGGAACGGCCGCCAGACCGATCGGCATGAACGGCACCCCGACCAGCGCACCGATCGTGCCGCCCGCCGCCGCCCCGATCACACCGAACGGCGCGGCGAAGGCGGCGCCCGCCGCCGCACCGGCCGCAGCGGAGCCGATGGTCTGGCTCGCGACCCGATCCGAGCGGGTGCGCTCCATGCCCACGGAGTCGAAGTAGGTGGCCAGCCCGGCCTCCTGTGCGGCGGCGGCGTCGTTGATCTGGATGGCCTGCTCGCGCGGCAGCCAGTCCGGCGACTCCACCTGGACGTCGCCGAAGCGCAGCACGCCGGCCGGCGGGGTGATCGGCGGGACGGGCTTGGCGGGCGCTGGGCCGTGCAGGTTCTCGACGGGGGAGAGGTAGCCGTAGGCGGGCATCGAGCGCGCGCCCTGCAGCGAACTCAGTACCTCGTCCGGGTAGCGGACGCCGTAGTAGGGGTTGACGTTCGGCACCTCGGCGGCCGCGGGCGCCTGCTCGTCGGCGATCGGTGCCACCTCGACCGGGCCGACCGCTGCCCGCGGCTCGGGCGAGGCGTGCGCCGTCCCGGTTGCCACCAGCGACAGCGCCACCGGAACCGCCCCCGCCGCCACCGCGTAGCCCATCCGCCTCCGAGCCGGGGCGAGTGCCCTGTGCTTGCCGGTGCCCATCGATCACCTTTCGTTCGAACAGTGTCTGTCGATTCACCTTCGGAGCCGCCCGGCCGCACGGATGGGTTCGGGGGTAACCCGGGCAACCGGTCGGTTTATAAGTGACCGGGGAAACAGAAAACAATTGTTCGGTTCGGTGCGGAAAGCGATGGGAACGGGCTTCCATAATTGACGAGTCATGCGTCGGCACGGCCGGAGCGGCTACTGTCTGATACAGCGAAACTCACTGTCGGGCAACGGGATCCGTAGCAAGTATTTAACACTGTGGTAAAAGATCATCGCTACCGGACGGAATCCTTCGGTCATGATTATTTTGCGCACTGTTAACCCTCTCGGAGACCGCAATTGTTCGCCATCTCGCGAATCGAGACTTCTTCGTGATACTGCTACTGTGTGCCGATCGCCGGGATCGGTGTGGCAGGCCGTGCGCGATCAAAGACGTTCGGCAGCAGGGGTATTGCGCGGCTCGCCGGGCACCCCGATCCCCCCGGTCCTCGAGTCCCTCAACACGAGAGAACTGATGAGTTCAGATTTTGCCGTGGTGCTTCCCTGGATCGTGACCGTCGTGCTGGTCACGGTCACCACGATCTACGCGGTGCAGGTAGTGCGCCGCAAGCAGTCCCGTATCGATGCGCTGATCGCCGAGCAGCGCCTGCACGACGAGGCGCTGGAGCGGCTCGCCGCTACCACCCTGCCCGCGGTCGCCGCCTCGGTGCGCAGGCACGAGCCCGCGCCTATCCCCGAAGTCGCGCCGGGCACCGAGAATTCACGGTTCGCCCAAGGTTTGCGGTGGACCGCCGAGCGCTATGCCGACGAGCTCAGGATGCTGCAGTCGGAGGTGCGCGACCAGACCATCCGGGACGCCGAAGAGAAGTCGCGGGTCGCGGTGCAGTCTGCCGAGGAGGCGGTGCGGGAGCGGTTGTCGAGTTCGGCGCGGGATGCCACGAGTGGTGCGGTGCGGTCGTTCGGTACGTCGGTGGTGAGTTTGGGTGCCGATGTGAGTCAGGTCGTGTCGGCGGCGTTGCGTGAGCATCGTGATGACGAGGTGTATGCGACGTTGACGCGGATCGATCATTCGGTGCAGCAGATGATCAGGCAGGCGCAGTCGTATGTGATCGTGTGTGGTGGTTTGCCTGGTCGTCGGTGGCCGTCGCAGTCGTTGACCGATGTGGTGGGTGGTGCGACGGGGCGGGTGCGGGATTATCTGCGGGTTCGGTCGAATCAGTTGGATCGGATGGTGATCTCGCGGGCGGTGGAGCCGTTGGTGCATACGCTGGCGACGTTGCTGGATAACGCGTTGCGGTATTCGCCGCCGACGTCGTATGTGGATGTCGGGTTTCAGGAGGGGCATCACGGGGTGACCGTGATTGTCGATGATGCGGGTGTTCGGATGAATTCCGAGCAGATGGAGGAGGCGCGTCAGGTTCTGGCGGGGGAGCGGTCGGTGGATATCCATCAGCTGGGTCCGTCGCCGAAGGTGGGTTTTCCGGGTGTGGCGGCGCTTGCTCGGCGGTATGGGTTCACGGTGTATATCGATGGGCCGAATGCGTATGGCGGTATGCGGGCGATGGTCTACATCCCCGAGACCCTGCTGATCACCCCGCCTCCCGCAGCGCCCGCCCCCGAGCCCATCGAGATCCCCGCGGCGCCGATCGCCCGCAGCACCGCCGACCGCTTCGGCGCGCAGCAGCAGAACGGCACCCCGCAGCCCGTCGCATCGGTGCGCGCCGAGCCGGTGGTCGCCGCGGTGCCGAGCCCCGAACCGGCATCGGATCCCGAGCCGGAGGCGTCGGTGCGGGAGATCGCGGGCGGTGGTCTGCCGCGGCGCAGGCGCCGGGCGACCGTCGCCGCGATGGTGAAGACGAGCGGTCCGCGGACCGATCCCGGGTTGGCGCGGCCGGATATCGCGGCGGCGTGGCAGTCCGGTTCCAAGAGCGGCCGTGCCGCCGCATCCGAACAGACGGAAGGGACGACATCCTGATGGGCACACCGAGCGTGACCGACAGCAGCAACAAACTGGGGTGGCTTCTCGAGGATCTCGAGGTGCCCGGGGTCCGGTTCGCGGTGCTGTTGTCCGATGACGGGTTGCGCATTGCGCACAGTGCGGGGATTTCCAAGGATGACGCCGAGCGGTTCGCCGCGGCGGCGTCGGGGTTGCGGTCGCTGGGCAAGGCGCTCGGTGAGTTCTGCGGGACCAGCGGTAACACGGTGCGGCAGAACATGACCGAGTACGACGAGGGCATGATCATGATCACCGCGGCAGGCGAGGGTGCCCTGCTCGGCGTGGCGACCACCGTCGATCTGGATGTCGGGCTGATCGCGCACCGAATGAACGAGCTCGCCGCCCGGGTCGGGCACGAGCTGGCCAGCGCGCCCCGGCGGAGAGACGACGGCGGTCTGCGGTGAGCGGCCGCGACCCCGATCTGGTCCGCGCCTACGTCCGCACCGGGGGCCGCACCCGCGCCACCCGGCTGCTCGATCTGGTGACGCTGGTCGTCGCGGGTTCCGAGCCGCCCATCGGGCTGGCGCCGGACGCCCGCCGCGTGCTGTCGCTCTGCAGTACCAAGGGTTCGCTGTCGATCGCCGAGGTGGCGGCGTATCTGGATATGCCGCCGTCGGTGGTGAAGATCGTGGTGTCGGATCTGCTCGACAGTGAGCATCTTTCCAGTCCGCGGCCGTTGGAAGCGGTGCCGGATATCGCTCTGCTCGAGGAGGTTCTCAATGGGCTCCGTGCTCTCCCGGCCTGACCGGTCGGTCGATTATGTGCCGGAGACGGTGACGCGGTCGGTGAAGTTGCTGGTGGCGGGGAATTTCGGGGTCGGGAAGACCACGTTCGTCAACAGTATTTCCGAGATTCGGCCGTTGCGGACCGAGGAGACGATCACCGAGGCCAGTGTCGGGGTGGATGACATGGCGGGGTTGCCGGGGAAGTCCTCGACGACGGTGGCGATGGATTTCGGGCGGATCACGTTGAATCCGCAGTTGGCGTTGTATTTGTTCGGGACTCCGGGGCAGCAGCGGTTCGTGCCGTTGTGGGAGGAGTTGGCGCGGGGGGCGTTGGGGGCGTTGGTGTTGATCGATACGCGCCGGATCGACAAGGCCGATGAGGTGTTGTCGGTGTTGGAGGAGCGTGGGGTTCCGTATGCGGTGGGGATCAACGAGTTCGACGGGTCGCGGACGTATCCGTTGGAGGAGGTCCGCGACGCGCTCGACCTCGCCCCGAGCACCCCGCTGGTCCACCTCGACGCCAGGGATCGCGGTGCCTGTCTGCGTTCGCTGATCACCCTCGTCGAATTCCTGTTCCACCGTCTGGAGTTTCAGCAATGAGCCAACCCGCACCCGGGTGCCCCGTCCCGCACGGGTCGCCGTTCGACACCGAGGGGCCCAGGTATCCGCTCTGGTCCGATGAGTTCGCCGCCGATCCGCACAGCGCGTACCGCGAGATGCGCAGGCGCTTCGGGTCGCTGGTGCCGGTGGAGCTCTCGCCCGGCGTCGCCGCCACGCTGGTGATCGGGTACCGCACCGCGGTCCAGATCCTCAACGACCCCGACCACTTCCCGGCCGACCCGCGGATGTGGCAGCGCGACGCCCCGAGCGACTGCCCGGTGCTGCCCATGCTGGAGTGGCGGCCGAACGCGCTGCGCAGCGCGGGCGCCGAGCACGCCAGGTACCGGGCCGCCAGCGTCGCCGCGCTCGCCGACGTGGACATGCACGGGGCGCAGCGCGCCGTCGAGCGGATCGCCACCCCGCTGATCAACAGCTTCTGCGAGGTCGGCTCGGCCGACCTGGTCGGCCAGTTCGCGTTCCCGCTGATCTTCGCGGTCGTCAACGAGCTGGTCGGCTGCCCGCCGGAGATCGGGCAGACCATCGCCGAGGGCATGGCGCTGGTCTTCGACGTCGAGCACGCCGAGAAGGGCGCGGCGATGTTCACCGCGGGGCTGCACGAGCTCGTGCTGCTCAAGCGCCGCGACCCCGGCCCCGACATGGCGTCCAGGGTGGTGCACCACCCGGCCGGGTTCGACGACAACGAGGCCATCCAGCAGCTGCTCACGCTGTACGGCGCCGGGATCGAGCCGATGATGAACCTGATCGTGAACACGGTCCGGCTCATGCTCACCGACGAGCGGTTCGGCGGCAAGATGCTCGGCGGCAGCCTCTCCACCAGGGACGCGCTCGACGAGGTGCTCTTCACCGACCCGCCGCTGGCCAACTTCTGCATGACCTACCCGCGCCAGCCGATCCTCATCGACGACGTCTGGCTGCCGGCCAACCAGCCGGTGCTGATCAGCATGGCCGGCGCCAACAACGACCCGGCCATCGACGCGGGCCGCTACACCGACAACCGCTCGCACCTGGCCTGGAGCGCGGGCCCGCACGCCTGCCCGGCCCGCTCGGTGGCCTATTTGATCGTGCAGGACGCGATCGATCTGCTGCTCGACGCGCTGCCCGAACTCTCGCTCGGCGTGCCGCCGGAGGCGCTCGCCTGGCGGCCCGGCCCGTTCCACCGGGCTCTGGTCGCGCTGCCGGTCACCTTCCCACCCTCTCCACCGCTGCAGAGTTACTGAGGAGCCCGCCATGGCCCAGCCACCCCTCGTCCTCGACCCGACCGGCGCCGACATCCAGGGCGAGGGCGCGCGGCTCCGCGCGCTCGGCCCGGTCACCCGGGTGCAGCTGCCCGGCGGGATCGCCGCCTGGTCGGTCACCGACGCGGCGCTGCTGAAGGGGCTGCTCGTCGACCCGCGGGTCTCCAAGGACGCGCGACAGCACTGGCCCCCGTTCATCGCGGGCGAGATCGCGGCGGATTGGCCGCTGCTGCCGTGGGTCGCGGTGACCAACATGCTCAGCGCCTACGGCAAGGAGCACCGCAGGCTGCGCAAGCTGGTGGCGCCCGCCTTCACGCATCGGCGCACCGCCGCGCTGCGGCCCCGGATCCAGGCCATCGCCGACGAGCTGCTCGACGAGCTGGCGGCGGCGGACGGGGTCGTCGACCTGCGCGAGGGGTACGCCTATCCGCTCCCGATCCGGGTGATCAGCACCCTGATGGGGGTGCCGGAGCAGCTGCACGCCGGACTGCGGAGCTGCGTCGACGGCTTCTTCGACACGTCGCTGCCGCCCGAGGCGGCGCAGGCCAACTACGCCGAGATGTACCGGCTGCTCGGCGAGCTGGTCGAGATCCGGCGCGCCGAGCCCGGCGACGACATGACCAGCCTGCTCATCACGTACCGGGACGAGGAGGACGGCGGCAGGCTGAACGAGCAGGAGCTGCTCGACACCCTGCTGCTGGTGATCGGCGCCGGTCACGAAACCACGGTCAACCTGCTCGACCAGGCCATCCACGCGCTGCTCACCCGGCCCGCCGAGGCCGATCGGCTGCGCTCGGGCGCGGTGCCGTGGAGCGATCTGATCGAGGAGGCGCTGCGCTACGAGGCGCCGCTGGCGCACCTGCCGCTGCGCTTCGCGGTGGAGGAGCTCGAGGTCGGCGGGGTGCGGATCGCGGCGGGCGACGCCATCCTCGCCAGTTACGCGGCGGCCAACCGGGATCCCGCGGTGTACGGCGCGAACGCCGACGAGTTCGACCTCACCAGGTCGGCGAAGGAGCACCTGGCCTTCGGGTACGGCACGCACCACTGCCTCGGTGCGCCGCTGGCCCGGCTGGAGGCCGAGATCGCGCTGCCCGCGATCTTCGCGCGCTTTCCGGCGATGCGGCTCGCGGTGTCCGAGGGGGAGCTGGGGCGGGTGCCGAGCTTCATCTCGAACGGGCACAGGCGGTTGCCGGTGCTGCTGGGCTGATGCCGTCAGCCGACGTTCAGGTGCCGTAGCCGGGGCCAGAGCTGCGGCCAGGGTTCGCCGCGGCCGGTGCAGTGCCACACCGCCATCTCCTCCTGGACCGGGCGCAGCTCCCGGCAGTCGGCGAAGTGCGGGCGCAGCTCGTCCGGTGCCTTCCCCACGTAGAGCACATCGCGGGCGGAATCCGGTGGCGGATCGAAGTATCCGTAGCTGCGGTTGGTGCTGTACGCGGGGGTGAGCCGCGGCGCGTAGAGGTCGATGTAGGCGGCGACGATGTAGGACTCGCCGAACACCGCCGTCCGCTCCCGTTCGGCGGCGGGCAGCTCGTCGTAGGCGCCTACCGCCTCGCGCGCGATGTGCTGCGGCACATCGGGTTTCGCGGAGACCACGGAGAAGGCGAGCATGCCGGCCGCCGCGGCGGCGCTCAGCGCGAAGCCGGGCCAGACCACCCAGCCGAAGCGGCTGCCCGCCAGCCTGCGCTGCTGCAATCCGAGCGCGCCTGCCGCGAAGAGCACGCCGTACAGGCCGTTCAGGTAGTAGGGGCGGCCGACGGTGACCACGAAGAAGACGTACAGCACCACCGCGGTGACGCCGAGGAAGCGCAGCTCCGGCGTGCGGAGCAGCCGCCACGTCCCGTACAGCGCCAGCGCTGTTCCGGCGATGCCTGCCATGACGATCAGCGCGATCGCGACGCCGGGCCGCCCGCCGTACAGCGCGTCCGCCTCGCTCGCCACGATCTCGCCCATGCGCAGCTGCGGCCAGCCGTTGCGCGCCTGCCACCAGAGCGTCGGCAGCGCCAGCAGCAGCGCGATTCCGGCGCCCGCCCAGAGCAGCGGGCGGCGCAGCAGCTCGCGCGGCCCGCAGGCCAGCAGGCTCGCCGCGAGTACCGCGCCGAGCAGCACGACCTGGAACTTGGTCTGCACGGCGAGCCCCGCGGCCACGCCGAGCGCGAGCAGCAGCCGGTCGTCGCGCAGCCGGAGCCAGCGCACCAGCAGCCAGAGGATCAGCAGCCACTGCACCGGTTCCAGGGTGTACGGGGTGAGCCAGTGCCCGGCCATGGTGATCCACAGCGTCGTCGCCTGGGCCAGCGCGGTGACGAGCTGGGCACGCCGGTCGCCGCCGAGTTCCCTGGCGATGAGCGCGGCGAGCACCACGGCTCCCGCGGTTGCCAGGATCGCCGGGAGGCGCAGGATCAGAATGTTGCCGGGGGCCAGCCAGTCGACGGCGGCTGCCAGTGCGGGGGTGATCGGCGGCTGGTCGGCGGAGCCCAAGTCCAGGTGATCGCGGCCGATCGCCAGCATGTAGGCCTCGTCGAACCAGTAGCCGCCGCCGATACCCGCGGCCACCAGTTGCACCAGCCCGACGACCGCCGCCACCAGCAGCACCGGGCGGGCCGCGAACTCCGTTCCCCGTTCGGTCGCGCTCATGGATTCGATTCTGCGGCCGGGCCGCGGTGGGCGCATCCGCCGCGCGGGGTGGGTGCGGATGGGCACCGGGGAGGGATGCGCCCGCGGCGGGCTCATCCTCGAGGATGAATCACCGCCACGCGACCACCCGGAGGTGTTTCAGCTCCGGGTCGGCGGCGTCGCGATCGAGGGGCGATAACGCCCTGTAAGCCCCCGGTGGCGCGGGTGCGGCATCGCGGAGGGTGACAAAACGATCGTTCCCGGCGAGAGTGAAGCGGGTGAACGACCACGAACTGGCCGCGTCCCTCGCCGCCGAAGCCGGCGAACTGCTGCTCCGCATCCGGGATCAGGGCGGCGCCGCGGGCGACCGGCAATCCAACGCGCTGCTGCTGGAGCGGCTGCGCGCGGCCCGGCCGGACGACGCGGTGCTCTCCGAGGAGGCGCCGGACGACGCGGCCCGGCTGCGGTACGAGCGGGTCTGGATCGTCGACCCGCTCGACGGCACCAGGGAGTACGGCGAGGCCGGTCGGGACGACTGGGCAGTGCACGTCGCGCTCGCGGTGGACGGGGTGGCCGTGCTCGGGGCGGTGGCGCTGCCCGCGGCCGGGATCGTGCTGCACACCGGGGAGCCGCCGGTGCTCGCGCCCGCGGAGCCGGGGCCGATCCGGGTCGCGGTGTCGCGGAGCAGGCCCTCCGCGCGAGTGACGGCGCTGATCGGGGCGGTCGCGGGTCGGCCGGTGCCGATGGGGTCGGCGGGGGCGAAGGCGATGGCGGTGGTGCGCGGGGTGGCCGATGTGTACGCGCACTCCGGCGGGCAGTACGAGTGGGATTCCTGCGCGCCGGTCGCGGTGGCCGCGGCGGCCGGGCTGCACGTCTCCCGGCTGGACGGCAGCCCGCTGCGCTACAACCGCCCCGACCCGTACCTCCCCGACCTGGTGATCTGCCGCCCCGAACTCGCCGACAAGGTGCTCTCCGCCCTCGGCGCCGGCTGATCAGGCGCTCGCCTCCACCGGCAGCGGCACCGCGAGGTAGGGCGCGATCGGGCTGAGCCGCAACACATTCGGCATCCGTCGGGTGAGCGAACTCGGCCCGGCGAAGTCCAGCCGCCCGGTGCGGACGGCGTGCCCGAGGGGCATCCGCCCCAGCCACACCTGGTACAGCCCGGCCACATCCGCGGTGATCGTGACGTCCACCTCGAACCCGGGATCGGTGGTGCAGACCGATGGCGCGCCCCGATCGACCACGATCCAGAACCGCCGCGCGTCGTCGGTGAACCGCACCGCGAAGACGTGCCGGAAGCCGGGCAGCTCGGCGGTGTCCAGCCGGGTGTGCATCCACCAGACCAGCAGGTCGGCGTCGAGCTCGCTGGGATCCGGTGCGCCGAAGGTGTGCTTGGCGCCCCACTCACCCAGCCCGAAGAGCACCGGCTCCAGATCGGTCCCCGCCTCGGTGAGCAGGTACCGCACCCCCGCCTTCTCGACCAGCCCGGCCCGCTCGAACTGCCGCAGCCGCTTGGCCAGCAGGCTGCGGGAGAGCCCGGGCAGCCCGCGGGCCAGGTCGTTGAAGCGGGTGCTGCCCAGCAGCAGATCGCGCAGGATGAGCAGCGACCAGCGCTCGCCGAGCAGCTCCAGCGCACGGGAGATCGGGCAGTACTGGCCGTAGCCTGCGGTCGGTTCGGGCATGGGTGGCACCTCGCGGAGGGGTCTGTTTCGTGTACCGGACGGGTCCATTTCCTGGACTATCCGGTTATCGCGGAGCTTTCTAACTTCGAAACATGACCACCATCGAAACCACCACCGTGAATTGGCTCGACCGCGCGAAGGCGGTCGGCGAGACCCTGCTCCCCGGCGTCGCCGAGCGCGACCGCACCGGGGAGATCGCCCCCGCGGACACGCTGCGCGGCCTGATCGGGGCAGGCGTCCCGGCCGAGTTCGGCGGCGGCGGCGCCACGCACGCCGAGATCGGCGCGATACTGCGCGAACTCGGCAAGTACGACCCGTCCACCGCGGTCACCTTCGCCATGCACAGCCACCTGGTCGCCACCCAGGTGTGGCGGCACAAGCACGGCGCCGACGCCTCCGGGGTGCTCACCAAAGTCGCGGGAGGCGCGATCCTGGTGAGCACCGGCGCCTCGGACTGGGTGGAGTCGAGCGGCACCGCCGAGCGGGTGGACGGCGGCTACCGGGTCTCCGCGCGCAAGGCGCCGGCCAGCGGCTGCGAGATCGGCACCATCCTGGTGACCAGCATCCGCTGGGACAGCGGGCCGGAGGGGCCGCGGGTGCTGCACTGCGCGGTGCCGCTGAGCGCGCCCGGCCTCCGGATCGAGCAGACCTGGGACACCATCGGGCTGCGCGCCACCGGCTCGCACACCGTCGTCCTGGATGACGTCTTCGTCCCGGACGCCGCGGTCTCGCTGATCCGCCCGGTCGACGCCTGGCCGCCGCTGCTGAACACCGTGATCGGCGCAGCCATGCCGCTCATCACCGCCGCCTACCTCGGCATCGCCGACGGCGCGGTGGAGACGGCGCTGCGCCTGGTCGCGGGCCGCACCGACCAGCACGTCCTGCAACTGACCGGCGAGCTGGTGAACGCCCACACCACCGCCGAAGACGTGGTCGCCGCCATGTTCGCCGGTTCGGACGACCTGAACTTCGCGAACACCGACGCCTACGCCGCGCGCACCCTGAGCCGCAAGACCGTCGCGGCCGAGCAGCTGATCGCCACCGTGCGGCTGGCCATGGAGACGGTCGGCGGGGTCGGCTACTCGCGCGGCTGCGATATCGAGCGGCGCTACCGCGACGTGCACGGCATCCTCTTCCACCCGCTGCCGCGCGCCAAGCAGCTGCTGTTCAGCGGCCGGGTCGCGCTCGGGCACGGCCCGCTCGGCTGAAAACTGTTGCCGCGGGTTGATCACAGAGTTGGTATGGCCGCGATCGAGTCGGTGCTTGCCGTGCCGGGGCGCAGGCACGGGCCGCGGGTCGCCGTCCGGGCTGTACAACGGCACGATCCGCGGCATTCTCGGGATGCCGGGCGCGGCTGCCGAGGTGGCGGCAGCGCGGCAGCGGGCCCGCTAACTCGGTGCTGGCCCCTACGAGCGGCGCGCCGCCGAGCGGCTCAGCGGCCGGCCGTTCGGTCCCGATTGAGCCTGCGGGTCGGTTGCCGCGGCACCGCGCCGGGGTCGGGGGCGTTGTAGGCGGCGCCGAGCAGCAGCGCGAAGTGCGTGATCCACACCCACACCAGCAGGATGACGGCCGCCGCCAGCGAGCCGTACAGCCGGCTGTAGGAGCCGAAATGCTCGACGTACAGGGTGAATCCGAGGGAGGCGGTCAGCCAGACGGTGAGCGCGAGCAGGCTGCCGCGGGCCAGCCGCCGGTAGCGGGTGCCGTGGCCGTGCAGCACCAGCCGGTACAGCAGCACCACCAGGGACGCCATCACCGCGAGCAGCAGCGGCCACTTCAGGATCGGCCACGTCGCCGCGACCTCCTCGCCGAGCCCGAGCCGCCGGCCGATCCCGGTTGCCATCTCGCCGGTGGTGACCACCGCGACCAGGCAGCAGGCGAGCAGCGGGAACGCCACCGCCGCGAGCACCGCGCGCAGCAGGATCGTGCGCTTGCGCGGCTGGTCGCCGACGATCCCGTACATGGACTGGATCCCCTGCACCAGCGCGCCGAGATACCGGGTCAGGATCCACAGCGTCACCGGAAGGCCGAGCAGGATCAGCGGCGCCGAGAGCGCCGAGCCACGCAGCTCATGGAGCGTATCGATGAGCAGCTGCGCGCCCGGGCCGGGGCCGAGCGTGCGGAACTCGTCCACCAGCGGATCGGTGACCGACTGGTTCAGCGCGCCGACGATCGCCAGCATGGTGGTGAGGGTCGGCAGCGCCGCGAGCACCGCGTAGAAGGTGAGCGTCGCGGCGTGGTCGGCGAGGGTGTCGTCGAAGATCAGGTCGAAAAGGTACCTGGCCAGTTGCCCGCGCGAGCGCCGGACCGGCGCCGTCGGTGCGACGACGGCGTCCAGCGGTACCTCCGGTACGACGGTCACGGCTTCCCCCTTGTCCTGTCCGGGATTACCCGGCGTGCTCCCGGTCAACCGGGCCGTGTCAGCGGTGCGTCCAGTCCGGCTGGGCGAAGTGCGCGACCCGCGATTCGCCCGGGGTGCGGCCGAGCAGGACCACCTCGCGGAACTGGAAGAGCAGGGCGCCGGTCGGGGCATGGATGGTCATGCCCGGGCCGAAACGCATCTGCAGCATACGGATTCCGGTCGCCGGGGCGGGGGTGGCGCCGGGCGGCGGGCCGCCGGGGACGGCCTCCTCGGGGGAGACCCAGTGCGGGACGTCCGGCTCGGCCAGCCTGCGCAGCCCGACCCGGTGCACCGAGTGCACCTCGTCCGGGGCCGGGCGCAGCTCGGTGAGGTCGCGCAGCGCCACCACGAACGGGGTGATGGCGAAGCCGGAGGCGGCCGGGAAGTCGTCGAGCGCGCCGATGACGTCGCTCTCCTCGGCCGTGATGCCCAGCTCCTCGGTGAGTTCCCTGAGCGCCGCGGCCCGCGGCGTTTCGCCCGGTTCAAGCCGGCCGCCGGGCAGCGCCCACTGCCCGGCATTGCGGCCGCGGTAGGCGCGCCGGATCAGCAGCACCGAGAGCGGCCCCTCCGGCTCCGCCGCCACACACAGCGCCACGGCGGCGCGGCGCAGCCCGGGAGCCTCCGGCACCTCCGCGCGCTCGAACCCGTCCAGCCGGGCGTGCGCGAGCGCGCGGAATTCGGTCGTGCTCGCCGGGATGGGGTCTGGGCTCATGCCCTCGATAGTGCCGTACCGGCGGTCGGGCGGCAGCGCCGCGCCCTCGGTCCGGAAGATGCCGAGCAGCAGGTCGACGGGGCGCGGGGTCCGTCCCCGCTGGGACGGCCGTGCGAGCAGGTCGACGGGGTGGCCGGTCAGCGGTCGGCACCGGGGCAGCCGTGTGAGCGGGTCGAGGTGGCGGCCGGTCAGCGGTCGGCGCAGGGGCAGCCGTGCGGGCGGGTGGCGGCCCGATCCCGCCACAGCCCGAGGATGTCCGAGCGGAACGGGCCCGCGGGTGCGGCCGGGCGGCGGCCGGCGGCCACGTGCGCGGCCAGCGCGGCGAGCCTGCGGGCCGCGCGCTGCGACCAGCCGTGCGCCAGGCACCAGGCGTAGAGCTGCTCGCGGGTGCAGCGGTGCCCGCCCTCGTGCGCGATGACCAGCAGCGCGACCGCGTCGCGGCGGGATTGCAGCCCGGCCAGCGGGCCTGCGGGGTTCACCAGCCCGCTCAGCGTGGTGAGCGCCTCGGCGATCACCGGATCCAGCGCGGGCTCGCACTTCGGCGCCGCCTCGGCGCCGAGCAGGTGCGGGTGCGCGGCCTTCGCCCACACCCCCACCTCGGCGAGGTCGTCCGGTACGACGCAGAGCCCGCGGGTGCGCGGGTCGGCGGCGATCGTCGCCAGCTGCTCGGCCTGCGGCCAGGCGGCCAGGACGACGCCGCCGTGCCAGTTCCGGTCCGGCGCGGGCGCGGTGGCGACCGGGAGCCGCGCGTCCGCAACGAAGGCGCGCAGCCACGCACTCGTGCGCACCCTGGCTTCGTCGGCAACGAAGACCAGCGGAATTCCGCCGAATTCGCGCGAGGCGTGCAGCACCCAGGCGATCGCGTCCGCGACCACCGAATCCTTTCCCGGTGCGGTGATGGCGACCGGATAGGAACACCGAATATCTTCATGCACCCGGGCATCCTCACACCGTTTCCGGGCGGCGGCATACCGCATGGTCGGCATTGGCGAGAAACGCCACTCTTGATAGCGAACGCGAATGTTCGGCGGAATGCGACCCCGGCAGCCGGTGATTAGCTCGCCGAGCGTGTCCGGGACAGTTTCCTGCGGCCGTGCAGTAACCGTGATGCGGCTGGAATGCCCGGTTCGACGGGGCGGCCGAGCGGTCGCCCCGCAGCGCCGGACGGCCTTGTTACCTCTGGGTAGCGAGTCCGGGAGCGGGGCGCCGCGTCTGGGATGGAAGGTCTCGGTCGCGTTGCCCGATCGTGACTTTTCGTGACTGTTCCCATCCATCTCGACCGATCGCCGGGGCATTGCTACGCTGCTGACGCGGAGGGAACCGACTGGTTTCTTCCGCGCATTGTCTTTTCTGTGGGATCAAGAGTGAAAGGTATCGCTCCGCATTCGGAGATTATTCGAGCGCGGAGCGATTCAGGGTGTGCGGTAAATATGAGGCTCGAAGATGCTCTGCGTGACGGAATGAGCATGGACGGCGCGATCGGCATCGCGCTGGTCGATATGCAGAGCGGCATGTTGCTGGCGAAGCAGGGCGGGAATTCGCTGTTCGACCTGGAGATGGCAGGCGCGCTGAACACCGAGGTGCTCCGGGCCAAGGGCCGCGCGGTCGAGGCGCTGCAGCTCGGCGACGAGGTCCAGGACATCCTGGTGACGCTCGGCACGCAGTACCACCTGATCATGCCGCTGGTGCGCAATGACGACGAACAGCTCTTCCTCTACCTGGCCCTGGACAAGGCGCGCGGCAACCTCGCGCTCGCCAGGCACCAGCTACGCCGCATCGAACAGGCGATCAAACTATGAGCGCGCCCTTCCACCGGCCGGGCACGAGATCGCTC
This sequence comes from Nocardia asteroides, assembly GCF_021183625.1. NCBI lineage: Bacteria > Bacillati > Actinomycetota > Actinomycetes > Mycobacteriales > Nocardiaceae > Nocardia > Nocardia asteroides. The sequence goes on along the minus strand of NZ_CP089214.1, from coordinate 2,419,057 downwards.
GACCGGACCGAGATCGCGCTCGGCGACCCGGAATTCGTCGGCAGGCTGCTCCAGCGCGCCTGCGACGAGATCTACGAGGTCGAGCACGCCGTCATGACCAGCAGGGACGGGCTGGTCGTCGCCTCCGACACGGCGTCGGCCGGAGTCGACGGCGGCGATTCCGTCGCCATGCGCGGCTCCGCCATGGCGGCGGCGGCCATCGGCATCGGTGACCACTTCACCGGGCTGCTGCACCAGGGGCGGTTGCAGTCCACGGTCTTCGAGGCGGACCGCGGGTGCGTCGGGGTCTTCCCGGTGAGCTCGACGCTGCTGCTGGTGGTCACCAGTACGCCCGGGGTGAATCTCGGGCGGTTCAACGCGGCGGCCAAGCGGGTCCTCGGCATGCTGCTCGCGCCGACCTACTGAGGAGTCTCGACCGCGGTGGTCGGCGGATGCGCTGCCGACCACCCGTGAGGGTGTTACCCCAGCTCCCACAGCGCGCTGATCGGCATCGCGAGCATCTTCGGCCCGAAGGGCAGCGTCTGCTGCCCGGTGTGCAGGACGATGCCGGCGCGGAAGTCGGCACCGAGTCGTTCGGCGAGGTGGCGCAGCCCGCGGAAGTCGTCGGAGCCGACGGTGGAGGCTGCCTTCACCTCGACGCCGACCACCTCGCCGCGCCGGTTCTCCAGGACCGCGTCGACCTCGACCTGATCGCGGGTGCGGTAGTGGAAGAGCTCGACGTCTTCGTCCGCCCAGGTGAGCTGGCGGGCCAGCTCGGAGAGGACGAAGTCCTCCAGCAGCGGGCCGAGCTGGCCGGTAGGGCGGAGCAGGCTTCTGGCGTCGGCGCCGATCTGGTGCGCCGCGATGCCGGAGTCGATGAAGGCCAGCTTGGGCGTCGTGGTCGCGCGGCTGCTGATGTTCCTGGACCAGGCGGGAATCCGCTTGACCACGAAGACCTCCTCCAGCAGCGCCAGGTACCGCTTCACGGTGGCCGCGCTCAGGCCGAGATCGTTGCTCAGCGTGGCCGTGGACAGCAGGCCGCCGGAGCGGGCGACCAGTAGGCGGACGAGAGTGCGCATCTCGGTGACGCGCTCGATCTCTGCGAGCTGCTGGATGTCCCGCGCGATGAGATCGCCGAGGTAGGAGTCGAAGAAGGCGCGGCGGCGGCGGTCGTTGGTGCGCGCCACCGCCTCCGGGAATCCGCCACGCACCAGGCGCTCCGCGTAGTCGGCGCGGGAGACCGACGAGTGGTGCCGCACCCGGTCGCCCTCGGCGAAGACGGTGTCGATGAAACCGTCGGGGGTGCCGTCGATCTCGCCCTGCGAGAAGGGCCAGAGCTCGATGGTCTCCATCCGCCCGACCAGCGTGTCCGGCAGCGAGTGCAGGCCGAGCACGCGGGCGGAGCCGGTCAGCAGGTACTGGCCCGGCCGCGGGTCGGCGTCGACCCGGGCCTTGATCGAGAGCAGCAGTTCGGGGTTGCGCTGGATCTCGTCGATCACCATCAGCTCGGGCAAGTCGACGAAGCCGTCGGGGTCGGCGAGCGCGGCCTGCCGGGTGAGTGCGGTGTCCAGGTCACGCCACTCGGCGGTGCGGTCCTTGACGAGAAGCCGCAGGAGGGTGCTCTTGCCGCACTGTCTCGCGCCGTTCACGAGGACGACTCGAGTGTCGGCCAGCGCTGCGCGGACAGCGGCCTCCGCTCGGCGCGGAAGCGCAGGCCCGAAGCGTGTTTGCATGCGGATCGCTCCTCGAGGTCGTCGCCTGGTGATCAATCTGCCGCTCACTTGCTGATCGATCTGCCGCTAGTTTACTGATGGATCTGCCGCTGGGTTGGTGATGGATCTGCCGTCGGGTCGGCGAACGATCTGCCGCTACCTTCGTGAACGATCTGCCGCCCACCCCGTACCAACCGCATCGCGGGCGAGGAAACCCGGCACGGGAGTTTCCCCGGGTGCGGCACAATGCGGACGTGTTCGAACTTCGCGCCGAGCCGCGCCCGGTCGACGGGCATGATCGTCTGCTCGACGCCGCGCCCGGATATGACGGGACGCTGGTGACCCTGTGGACCACCGACGCGGGGGCGGCGCTGCTCACCGCCCGCACGGAATCGCCTGGTGGAGCGTCGTTCCCGCTGACCAGGGCGGAGGAGCCGGTGTCGGCGCGGGTGGTAATTTTCGGCCCGGAGCCGCGCGAGGTGGTGCCGATCCACGATCTGACGATCGCGTTCCCGTCGGTGCGGCTGCTGCCGGACGGCGCCGTGCTGGTGGTCGGGCACCGGTGCCGCTGGTCGGCGAGCGGGCCGGAGCACAATGCGATGGTCGTGCTCCCGGACGGGGCCGTGGAGTGCACGGGGGTGCTCGGCGACGGGATCGAGGACGTGGCGGTCTCGCCGTCCGGGGACATCTGGGTCAGCTTCTTCGATGAGGGGGTGTTCGGCAATTTCGGCTGGGGCGGCGGCGGGCCGGAGCCGATCGGGCACCCTGGCATCGTCCGCTTCGACCGCGCGCTGCGCCCGGTCTGGAGCTTCGACGGACCCGGCATGGCCGATTGCTATGCCTTCACCCTGGCCGGTGAGACCGCGTGGGCCTGCTACTACACCGACTTCCCCATCGTTCGGATCGCGGACGGGCAGAGCAGGCTCTGGCGCAACGACGAGATCGCCGGGGCGAAGGCGCTCGCGGTCTCCGGGGATCGGGTGGCGCTGTACGGCGGCTACTCGGGGGAGCGGGAGCGGCTCGCGATCGGCCGGTTGACCGGGGACCGGTACCTGGTGGAGCGGATCGAGCGGGTGCCGCTGCCCGGCTCGGGGCGGCTCGCGCTGTTCGGGCTCGGCGCCGAGCTGCACGCCGTCGTCGGCGGTTCCTGGTATGTGGCCTCCCCTTTCGGCTGACCGGTCCCGCCGCCCGGGTGTACGCTCGCCCGACATCTGGACAAACGTCCAGCTCATCGCGGGGAGTCGGGCATGACGGAGCGCGTGCGGCCGGTGGCGGCCGCGTACGCCGCGCAGGGCTTCGGGTACGCGGCGATCGTCACGGTCCTGCCGGAGTTCAAGGAGCGGCTCGGGATCTCGGACACGGTGGTGTCGGTGCTGCTGCTCGGCACCGTCCTCGCGGCGGCGCTCGGCTCGGTCGCGGCGGAGGTGATCGCGGTGCGCTGGGGGAGCGGGCGGGCGCTGGTCGCGGCGCTCGGGGCGCAGGCGGTGGCGCTGCTCGGGGCGGCCGTGCTCGGGAGTCTGCCGCTCTTCGCGGTGGCGCTGGTGCTGTACGGGATCGGGCTCGGCGGGGTCGACGCCGCCTCGAACATGCAGGGCGTGCTGGTGCAGCGGCGGGCCGGGCGGCCGCTCCTCGGGCGCTTCTACGCCGGGTACACGGCGGCGGCGATCGCGGGCGCGCTGCTGGTCGCCGGGTTGCTCGCGCTGGAGCTGCCCGCGGTGTTCGCGCTGGTCGCCGCGGCGGCGGTGCACGTCGGGGTGGCGCTGCTCGGCTTCGACCCGGAGCGCGCCGTGCGGCAGCGGGAGAAGAGCGGACCGCTGCCGTGGCCCGCCATCCGGATCGTCGGCGCGCTGATCTTCGCGGCCTTCGTGGTGGACGCGGCGGTCTCCACCTGGAGCACCGTGTACCTGGCCGACGGGCTCGGCGCGGTCGCCGCGGTGACCCCGCTCGGCTACGCCGCCTACCAGGCCGCGGTGCTCGGCGCGCGGCTGACCGTCGACGCGGCCGTCCTGCGGTTCGGCCGGACGCCGGTGGCGCTCGGCGCGGTGGCGGCCGGGCTCGCGGGGTGCGTGCTGGTGGCGGCGCTGCCGCTGGTGCCCGGCGCGATCGCGGGGTTCGCGGCGGCCGGGCTGTGCGCGGGCGCGCTGGTGCCGATCGCGTTCAGCGCGGCGGGCGAGGTGCGGCCAGAGCGCTCGGACGAGATCGTCGCCACCGTCAACCTCTTCAACTACGCGGGCGCGCTGGCCGGGGCGGTGCTGCCCGGCCTGATCTCGGCCGGGCCCGCGCTGCGCGCGGCCTTCCTGCTGCCCGCGGTGTGCCTGCTGCTCGTGCTGCCGCTGGTGCGGCGGGTGGACCGGCTCGCCCGCTCAGCTCCGCCTGACCTCGGCGAGCCAGGCGGCGGCGTCGACCTGCCCCTCCGGTGAGACCGCGAGCCCGGCGACATTGTCCGCGACCACCGGGGTGACCCGGCCCAGGTAGCGGGCGGGCTCCAGGGAGACGAGCTGCCAGCCGTCGGTGAAGGCGCCGCGCACGATGTCGGCGCCGATCCGCGGGCCGAAGCCGGGCTCGGCGTCGGAGAGCGCGAGCAGCCGCAGCACCCCGCCCGGCCGCAGCACGCCGTGCAGCGAGCGGACGTAGCGCGCCCGCTGCTCCGGCTCGGTGCCCCAGATGTGGAAGAGCGCGCTGTCCAGCACGGTGTCGTAGGCGCCGGTGGCGCGCGGGTCGAGCGCGAGCGCGTCGGCGACCGCGAATCTGGCCTCCGGCACTCCCTTCGCCTCGGCGTTCCGGCGGGCGAAGCCGACGGCGCTCGGCGAGAAGTCGACGCCGAGGACGTCGTGGCCGCGCGCGGTCAGCATGATGGTGTGCTCGCCGGCGCCGCAGCCGATGTCGAGCACCCGGCCGGTGAAGCCGCCTGCGCGCTCGAGCTCGTCGATGGCCGGTTGGGGGCGGCCGATCACCCACGGCGCGGTGTCGTCGTCGTATACGGAGTCCCAGCGTTCGGTCGTCTCGGTCATGGCTCCACCGTGCAACCTCTACCGCGCTCGAGGTCAAGCGGTGTGCTATAACTAGAACCTGTTATAGGTGAATGCGCCCGAACATCGGTGCTGCCGAAATGGCATTCTCTTCGTCTCGCTATGCGAACCGCTGTTTACTTGTTGCCGTCGCGATGGATAGTCTCGATGCCACGGCCGGTGTCGACCACGCGCGGCCGGAGCAGAAAGGAACTCCCATGCAGATCGACAGCAACCTCGTCGCGCTGGTCACCGGTGGCGCTTCCGGCCTCGGGCTGGCGACCGTCAAGGAGCTGCACGCGCAGGGCGCGAAGGTCGTCATCGTCGACCTGCCCTCCTCGCCCGGCGAGACCGTCGCCAAGGAGCTCGGCGACGGCGTCGTGTTCGCCGCGGCCGACGTCACCGACGAGGAGCAGGTGACCGCCGCGCTGGACGCGGCCGCCGAGCTGGGCCCGCTGCGGATCGCGGTGAACTGCGCCGGGATCGGCAACGCCATCAAGACCGTCGGCAAGCAGGGCGCGTTCCCGCTCGCGGCCTTCCAGAAGGTGATCAGCGTCAACCTGATCGGCACCTTCAACGTGATCCGGCTGGCCGCCGAGCGCATCGCCGCCACCGAGCCGGTGGGCGAGGAGCGCGGCGTCATCATCAACACCGCCTCGGTCGCCGCCTTCGACGGGCAGATCGGGCAGGCGGCGTACTCGGCCTCCAAGGGCGGCATCGTCGGGCTGACGCTGCCGGTCGCGCGCGACCTCGCGAGCCTGAAGATCCGGGTGCTCACCATCGCCCCCGGCCTCTTCCACACCCCCCTCTTCGCGACCCTGCCGGACGAGGCCATCGACTCGCTCGGCGCGCAGGTGCCGCACCCCTCGCGGCTCGGCAACCCGGTCGAGTACGGCGCGCTGGCCAGGCACATCGTGGAGAACCCGATGCTGAACGGCGAGACCATCCGGCTCGACGGCGCCATCCGCATGGCCCCGCGCTAGAGCCTCTTCCGCGACCGCGGCCGGTGCGATTCGGCCGCGGTCGACGGCTATCCGCGGAATGCAACATTGCAATGCAATATGTTGCGATGTACGTTGTCCGCTGTGACCCGACCCACCGATCACCCCCGCTTCGACACCCTGGTCGCCGCCTTCCAGCACACCGCGACCCGCGCACCGGACGACATCGCCCTGCGCACCCCCGGCGACACCACGACGCTGACCTGGCGCGACTACGCCGCCGAGGTGCGCGCGGTCGCCGCCGGGCTCGCCGCGCTCGGCGTGCGCAAGGGCGACACCGTCGCGCTCATGATGGGTAACCGGGTGGAGTTCTATCCGCTGGAGGTCGGCGCGCAGCACCTCGGCGCCACCTCGTTCTCCGTCTACAACACGCTCGCGCCCGAGCAGCTGGCCCACGTGCTCGGCAATTCCGGTGCGCGCGTGGTGATCTGCGAGCCGCAGTACGTGCCGCGGCTGCGGGCGGCAGGCGCCGAGCCGGACCACATCGTCTGCGTCGACGAGGCGCCGGACGGCACCGTCGGGGTCGCCGAGCTGATCGCGGGCGGCGACCCGGCCTTCGACTTCGACGCCGCCTGGCGGGCCGTCCGCCCGGACGACGTCGCCACGCTCATCTACACCTCGGGCACCACCGGCAACCCCAAGGGCGTGGAGACCACGCACGCCGCGCTGCTCTTCGAGTCCTACGCGGTGGCGGAGGTGCTCGGCATCCGGTTCGGCGACACCATCACCTCCTACATGCCGACCGCGCACATCGCCGACCGGCTCACCGCGCTCTACTTCCAGGAGGTCTTCGGCACACAGGTCACCTGCGTCGCCGACCCGGCCGGTATCGCGCCCGCGCTGGCCGAGCTGCGGCCGACCATCTGGGGCGCGGTGCCCCGGGTCTGGGAAAAGTTGCGCGCCGCGGTGGAGTTCGCCGTCTCGGCCGAGCCGGACGAGCAGAAGCGCACCGGGCTGCGCTTGGCGCTCGATGTCGCCGCGCGGCGCAGCGCCAGGCAGCTGGCCGGCGCGCCGGTGCCGGAGGAGCTGGCCGTCGAGTGGCAGCGCGCCGACGCGCTGGTCCTCGGTCCGCTGCGCGCGAAGCTCGGGCTGGACCGGGTGCGCGGGGCCATGTCCGGCGCCGCGCCCATCCCGCCGGAGACGCTCGGCTTCTTCGCCGGGCTCGGCATCCCGATCGCGGAGATCTGGGGCATGTCCGAGCTGGCCTGCATCTGCAGCGTCAGCCATCCCGACGATGCCAAGCTGGGGAGCGTCGGCACGCTGCTGCCCGGTATGGAGGCCAAGGTCGCCGACGACGGGGAACTGCTGGTCCGCGGGCCGCTGGTGATGAAGGGGTACCGCGGGGAACCCGCGAAGACGGCCGAGGCGGTCGATGCCGACGGGTGGCTGCACACCGGCGACGTGGTGACCATCGACGACGACGGGTTCCTGCGGGTGGTCGACCGGAAGAAGGAGCTGATCATCAATGCCTCCGGGAAGAACATGTCGCCCACGGCGATCGAGAACACGCTGAAGGCGGCGACGCCGCTGATCGGGGTCGTTGCGGCGATCGGGGACGGGCGGCCGTACAACACCGCGCTGGTGGTGCTCGATGCCGAGACGGCGCCGCGCTACGCCGAGCAGCACGGGTTGGCTGATGCCTCCGCTTCCGCGCTCGCCGCCGATGCCGGGGTCCGCGCGGCGATCGCCGCGGGTATCGCCGCCGGGAACGCGAAGCTGGCTCGGGTGGAGCAGGTGCGGCGGTTCCGGGTGCTTCCGGTGTTCTGGGAGACGGGTGGGGACGAGCTCACCCTGACCTTGAAGCTCAAGCGGCGGGTGATCGCGGAGAAGTACGCCGCGGAGATCGAAGGGCTCTACGCCGTGGAGCCGTCGAGTGCGGTGCTCGAGCCGGAGGGGGTGCCGGAGCCGGTGTGACGCCGCTCGGCCGGGGGCGTGGGCCGGTCCGGGCTCAGGGGCGGGTGCCGCGCAGGCGGTCGCCGAGGCGCTGGCCTGCGGCCTTCGCCCGGCGGGCGCGTTCCGAGGAGGCGAGGTCGGTCGCGAGGCGTTTGCCGGTCGCGGCGGCCTGCCTGGCGTGGTCGCTGCTCTCCACCCGGCGGGTCACGTCGGCGGCGATCCGGCGCGAGGTCGCCTTGGCCTGCTGAGCCCGCTCGGCCGCGGCTTCCCTCGCCTGCTCAGCGGTCTCGGAAGATGCGATTCGGCGGCCGGCGGCGACTGCCTGCTGGGTAGCCTCGATACCGGCGCGGCGCAGGTGGGCGCTCTGTTCGAGGGCTCGGCGGTAGCGGCGGGCGCGGGTCGGGGCGGTGCCGCTGAGCCGGTCGCAGAGGCTGCGGCCGCCGGGGCGCAGGGCGGGCACCGCGTCGGCGATCAAGACGGCGAGGGCCAGCGCCCAGAGCACCACGGAGAGCGCGAAGGCGCCGTGCACGAGGGCGATACAGGCGGCCGCGTACAGCCCGACGTCTTTGAGTGTGGTGCTGATCGCGTACCTGGCCGCCCGGCCGCGCGAGAGCAGCGGGTCGGGCCCGTGCGCGACCGTCCTGACCTCGGCCAGCGCCCCGCCCGCGCTGTGCCCGGTCCAGGCGAGCGTGCCGAAGCGCACCAGCCCGGTGAGCACGATCAATGCCAGAAAACCCTGCGTCACCAGCGACATCAGCTCGCCGAGCACACCGGAGCCGATCTCGACCCCCGCCGCGGTGACGTCACCCTCCGACCCCATGAGCTCCCACGCGCCGCCGGCCCCGAGCGACGGCCAATCGGAGAGGTAGTCGCCGATCCGATACTGCGTCAGCCAGCCGAGCACGGCGGTCAGCAGGACGACGACACCGAAGTCCAGCGACCAGGCGGCCATGCGCCTGCCGGGCGTGACGATCGCGGCGTGCTCCATGCCGTCCGATCGTGCCGGGTGCGGCGAATTCGCGGCGTCGGTCGTTCGGATGACACCTTTCGTACCCTGGATGCATGGGCGCAGACGGGAGCGCGGGGCGGAAACCGGCGCGGCAGAGCTTCGAATCCTGGGTGGACAAGCAGGTCAGGGAGGCGGAGGAGCGCGGGGAGCTGCGGAATCTGCGCGGCTCCGGAAAGCCGATCCCCGGCGCCGGGGCTCCGGTCCAGGAAGATGCCTGGCTGCGCGGCTACCTGCAACGCGAGGGCGCGGACACCGGCCTCCTGCTGCCCACCCCACTGCTGCTGCGCCGCGATGCCGAGCGAATCGGGGCGACGGTGCGTGACTGCACCACCGAGGAGCAGGTGCGCGCCGAGGTCGTGGCGCTGAACCGGCGGATCGTCGAGTATCTGCGAATTCCGTCCGGGCCGGTGGTACCGGTGTCCACCGTGGACGTCGAGGCGGTGGTCGCGGAGTGGCGGCGGGAGCGCGAGGAGCAGCGCCGGGCTGCCCGCGCGGTCGCGAAACCGGTTGCGCCGCCCCCGCCGAAGGCGACGAAGCGCCCGTGGTGGCGTCGCCGCCGACGAGCGGCCGGAGGGTAGTAACCCAGGTTCTCGCCCTTACGCCTGCGGTTGAGCCCCTACTGCTGCCCGCCGGACCCACTCTCAGGAATCGAGAATGTGCGGCAACCCGGCCCGATACCGATACCGATCCAGTGCCGTGGCCCTCTCCATGGTCGCCAGATCGATCGTCGCGTATCCGGACGACGCGAGGTGCAGGCGTCGGCTGATCTGGAGGCGTTGGATCCGCGGGTCGAGCACGGAAAGCAGACGACTCCGTTGCGCGTCAGCGATCGGCTGTCATTCTCGCTGTGCGCCGCCTGGACGCGCCGTAGGCGACGCCGTCTCGAACAACAGGGTCGGTTCGATCAGGATGTCGCGGCCGGCCTCGCTCCGATAGATCTCGTCCACGCTGCCGAACCTGGCCTCTCCGTAGTCCAGCTCCAGCCGTGCGGCGGCTGAACGCACGGCGTCCTCGCTCGGGCCCTCGATCTCGAGGAATGTCGGTAGGTCCGGCCAGGTGTCGAAGTCGAACACAAGGTCGCCGAGCTGCCACTCCTCGCGGTAATTCTCCTGGTATCGAACCTGGCGGGAGCCGAGCGCGGTGAGAATTTCGGCTATCGCGTGCGGGTCGCCCACTGTTGTCTCGATCTCGGTGGTTCCGTCGATGGAGGTGGCGTCGGTTACCCGCTTGAGGGTCAGCGTCGACCGGGATCCTTCGTCGCGCAGCCGGATCCAGGCACCGCGTTCCAGGGCGTCGTCCTCGAAAATTCTGCGGGTCAGCAGCGTTCGCGGGAAAGATCGCGTCGCGCCGAGGTCGACCAGCGCTCGCCGTACGGCATCGGTGTCCACGGTGAGAAATTTGGCTTCGTACTCGTGTTTCATCGCTGCCGCGTCCCGCCTTCCTCTTCTTCCTCTGGGTGCCTCTTGGCAATGAGCAAACCCATCCGGTGTTGGTGATCGTGCAACCGGCCTACGTGCGCACGTTCGGTGAATGTGTCGGTCTGCAACCGCAGCAGGACCGTCCATCGGTGGCGGTCGAAATACCTCGTCAGCCGGTCCGGGGTGGTGTAGTGCTCAACGTACTCGTGGCGGTATTCGAAGGGCATCATGAACTCCGCGCCGAACACCCCGCCCGGCCGAACGACCTGTTGCATCCGGCTGACGAAGTCCCCGAGGGGCCGTTCGTGGTTCGCGCTGTAATGCCACGAGCAACTCGTCCAGACCGCGTCCGCGATCAGGTCGGCGGGTTCGGTGTCCAGGAAGTCGGCGCAGACCACCCGAACCAGCGGGGTCAGGCCGACGTCCGCCAAGCGCTCCACCAATCCGGGCGCGTAGGTCACGCCCGAGTGCGGCAGCAGCACTTCGCCGCCGTTCAGTGCCACCTGATCACTGTCGATGGCAACCACCCGGTGCCCGACGCTCGCCAGCGGCAGTACGAATTTGCCGTCGCTCGCTCCGACCACGGTGACGACCGCTTCGGCTGGGCACTCATCGGCAACCACACGCAGGAATTGCGGGAAGAAGGTCAGGGTGTGCTCCCACAGGCTAGCGCTGGGCATGCTCGGCCCCGATCGCGTTCAGGTCGAGAATCGCCTCCACGATTCTTTCGGGGTGGCGTGCGGTCGTCTCGATCCGATGAGCGGGAAATTCGTGGTGGGCGGCGGCGAGGCGGTCCGCGTTCTGCTCCGCGAGGGTGTCCCACCGTGTTGTCGGCCTCGCGCGGCCGGCCAACCGCTTGCGTCGTTCATGCGGTTCGCAGACGAGCTGATAGGAGACGGGGCACGGCAGGTCACGGGGCAGAATCACGTCGACATCGGCTCCATACACGCGGTGTGTGCTCAGACAGCGGGCGAAATAGCTCTCGACCACCACGGGTACCCCGGCGTCGAGGTAGCGACGAATCTGGTCGGCAGCGGTGAACAGCGCGGAGAGGAAGAAGCACATTCTCGCGTTCACGTTGGCCCCGGCATCCAGCTCTCGACGCAACGGTTGATAGAAGTGCGGGACGGTCGGAACGAGGACGGCTCCGCGGGCGTCCGCAAGCATAGGCGCGATCGTTGATTTCCCGGTGCCGGGCAGCCCTTCGATGCTCTCGAACGGCAGGAGTCTACGCATGGCGGTACACCACATCGGGAATGCCGACCAGCACCTCGTCGTCGGGGCCCGGCCGGTGGACGATCCGATCACCGTCCTTCTCGTACCAGAAGGCTTGAGCATCGGTGCCGACTGCTTTGCACGACATCGTGAGCGCACCTCGCGGATCCACCTCGATCCGGTCGATTTCGCGGCGCGCAGCCGGGGCCGCGCAACTCGAACTGGTTCCTTCGGCAAGGTCGTCATCCAGGACGACCTCGATATTCAGTACCGCTCGCCGCAGCTTCTCGCGCATCACGGAGTATTCCGTCGAATCACGCACCATCATCTCGGGGCGTGCGGCCGCATTGCCGATCGGGCGCAGCCGATGCAGTTTGAGCTGGGCGACCCCCAGCGATTCCAGAATGCGAGCCAGCTCGATCACCTCCCCGATGTTGTACCGATTGACCGTCATCGTGACCCCGGTCGGCACGCCCAGGTCACGCGCGAGAGCGAGACTTTCCAGTGCGGCGGTATAGCTCCCGGCCCGGCGGATACGGTCATTGGTGTCGCCGATTCCCTCCAGCGAGACGCGCAGCAGGTCGAGGCACGGCGCGATTTCCCGCAGGCGCGGTGCGATGCGATAGCCGTTGGTACAGATCTCGACCGCCAGGCCGAGGTCGTGCTTCGCATACCGGACGACCCGCGCCAGGTCCGAGTAGACGAAAGGCTCACCACCGAGCAGCGTCACAGCCTCGATCCCGTGCTCATGCCGCATGAGCCGCATGAGGTTGGACGCTTGCACGGAGGTAAAAGCGTCCTGGTACCGCAGGCGCTCGCCGTGGAAGCAGTGGCCGCATTCGAAATTGCAGCGGTAGAGCAGTTGCAGGTAGAGCATTCGAATCCTGCGAATGCCGGTGACTTCTTCGATCACGTCGCCCCCTCGGTGTTTCTCGGTCGAGGGTTCATGGTGCCGAGGCGGCACCGGACCCCGTAACCGCGTTCGGGCCGTGCCGGAAGGACGTCCCCGGGACGTTCCCCGCGTCCTACCCGCGATTGCCTTGCCGATCACCGGTACGTCGGCTTCCATGGACACCGTGAACGTCCGCCTTCAGACCGTGCTGCACCAGAGGGGAATTCGGCCCGAAGTGTTGGCCGAGGTGTGTCAGGTGGATCCGAAGACGGTCGCGCGGTGGCTCGGTGGCCGCGTACCGCATCCGCGGCACCGGCACCTCGTCGCGGGCCATCTCCGGGTCGAAGCGGAGTTCCTGTGGCCACCGGTTCCCGAGACTCCGCCGGTTCCGAAGAACCTCGAATTGGTCGCCACATACGCGAACCGGGCCGAGGTACCGCGTGATGTGTGGCTGTCGCTGCTCCGCGAAGCGACCGAGCGGATCGACGTGCTTGTGTTCTCGGGAACCTTCGTGGTGCAGTCGAACCCGCAGGTGGTGAAGATGCTCGCCGAACGAGCCGGACAGGGAACCAAGGTCCGGCTGTGCTTCGGAGACCCCGTCGGCGAGGCCGTCGCCCGTCGCGGCACGGAGGAAGGCATCGGCGATACGTTGTCCGCGAAGGTCCGGGCCTCGCTGACCTACTACCGCCCGCTGCTGGGCGGGGACCATTGTGAGATCCGCCTGCACGACACCACCCTGTACAACTCGCTGTTTCGCTACGACGACAACGTGATTGTCAATCCGCACATCTGGGGGCAGCCCGCCAGCGCCAATCCGGCATTCCAACTGAGGCGCGTCGGCGATGCCGGGTGGTTCGACAACTACATCGAGAGCTTCGATGCCATCTGGGGTGAAGCACGGCCCTGGACACCGTGACGAGAGGGCCACCATGGGCAGAATCGAGTACTACTACGACCCGCAGGCACCCGAGCCGAATTCGCTCGTGGTGGCATGCAACCTCCTGGTGACAGATGGAGCCGGAGCCATCCTGCTGCAGCGCCGACGGGACACCGGGCAGTGGGCGCTGCCGGGCGGCGCGATGAATTTCGGCGAGACCGCCGCCGAGTGCGCGATCCGCGAATGCCGGGAAGAAACTGGAATCACCGCCGAGATCACTGGCTTTCTCGGCGTGTACAGCGACCCGAACCACATCGTCGCCTATACCGACGGCGAAGTGCGCCAGCAGTACGAGAACACCTACATCGGGCGACCACTGTCGGGAGAACCGACGATCAACGACGAAGCCGACGGCGTGACATTCGTAGCTCCTCGGGACCTGGAGGGGTACGACATCCATCAGAGCATGCGCAAGCAGATCGGCGACTACCTGTCCGGCAACTACCCGTTTCTGGGCTGAGCCGACAGCGCGCTGTCGATCCGAGCGGCCGCCGCGAGAATTGTCGGCTCGGCACGCCGGATGAAGCGACCCACGATCGAATCGAGGCGGTACCGTCCCACGATCTCGCCTATCCGTTCGGCCGGAGTTGTCGTCGTGCCGTCGGGGGTGGTGGTCATGTCGCAGTAGATCAGCGCGTCGGCGAGAAGTTCGTCGTCGTGCGCGGGGAACTCGGACGCCAGTTCGTTGCTCAGCCCGCGTTCCTCGGCTTCGAGGAGCGCGCACGAGTGGTTGGCGACCAAGCGCACCATGCTGTCGCCGGCCTGATGCTCATCGCGCAGGAAGCGAGCACCGTCGAGCGGATGGAAGCCGGTCACCGCGATCCGCGGCGCGTATCCGATGTCGTGCAGAACGGCGGCCGCGATTAGTAGGTCACCGTCGCAGTCGAGCCTGTCGGCGAGGGCTGTCGCGGCAGCAGCCACCCCTCGGGTGTGCGCCCACCGCCGAGGTAGCGGTGTCGCCAACGCGCTGCACGCGAGAGACCAAGCCCAAGCCGGTCCGCGGTCCATGGCCCGAAGCTACCGGGCGGATCAGCGGCCCGGTGCGTCTCCGTAGACGGTGAACCAGATGCCGCGGCCCAGCGCCTCGGCCAGCGCCCCGTCGCCCACCCCGGTCGGCGCGCCGAACGTGACGGTGATCGAACGCTCGACCATCGAGGTCAGCACGATCGCCGTGGCCGCCGGATCGATCGCCGTGCTGATCCGGCCTGCGGCACGATCGGCCTCCAGCCGGGTGCGCACCATCTCCATGAACAGTGCCAGCCGGGTGTGCCAGTACTCGCGAACGTCGCGGTCGTAAGCAGCGAGTTCGTTGAGCGCGAGCAGTAGATAACGATGTTGGCGAAAACCGGTAATCATCGAACGCATAGCGCGGATGACGCCCGCCTGCTCGTCGGTGTGCGCCGACGCCCACCACTGCTCGGCGGCGGCGAAGAGGTCGGCGGTGGCCAGCTCCGCCATGCGGATCAGCAGGCTGCTCTTGTCCGGGAAGTAGCGGTAGAAGGTGGAGCGGGCCGAGCCGGAGGCGGTGGCGATCCGCTGCACCGCGATCTCGGTGAACGGCGTGCCGTCGGCCAGCAACTCCTCGACCGCGGCGAGGACGCGCTGTTCGAACTCCGCGCGCCGGTCGTCGGTACCCTTCCGCGAGGTACGGGGAACGCGGGTCAGCGAGGGCACACCGGGCTCGTCATCCGTCGATTCGATTCGCGCATGGGTTCCATTCTGCCCCTCCGCGCGCGGTCGTTGACTTTTTCCCGCTCGGCCCTCACTCTTATCGGACATAGTGTCCGAGACTCGGTGACCGACCCCGAAAAGGGCCGCTGACCGGGCGATCTCAGCGTCGAGGCGGTCCCATGCCTGCTCCATCCGTGACGACCATCGACCGCGCGGACGTCGTGGTCGTCGGCGCCCGCTGCGCAGGCAGCGCGGCCGCGCTGACGCTGGCGAAGGCGGGCCGCCGGGTCGTCGCCATCGACGCCGCCCGCTTCCCGTCGGACACGCTCTCCACGCACCTGCTCTGGCCCTCCGGGCTGGCCGAGCTCGAGCGCCTCGGCGCGCTGGACGCCGTCGCCGCGATCGGCGCGCCGAGGCTCACGCACGCCATGGCGGCGATCGCCGGTTACAAGGTGGCGTCGCGCTTCCCCGCGGTCGGCGAGATCGACTACGCCATGTGCGTGCGGCGCACCGGGCTCGACGACGCGCTGCTGCGCACCGCCGTCGCCGCCGGGGTGCAGCTGCGCGAACGCTGCCGCGTCACCGACCTGCTCTGGGAGGGCGGGCGCTGCGCGGGCGTCCGGTACACCGACCCCGACGGCGCCGAGGTGGAGCTGCGCGCGACGCTGGTGATCGGCGCCGATGGCAGGCGAAGCACGGTCGCCAGGCTGGTCGGCGCCGACCAGCCGTTCGCGCACAGGCCGAGCGGGCGCGACTGCTACTACGCCTACTGGAAGGACTCCAGGGCCGACTGGCGGCACATCGCCGCGCAGTGGCGCACCGGCAGCGACCTCGGCACCGCCTTCCCCTGCGACGACGGCCTGCTGCTCTGCCTGGTCCAGCCCGCCGCCACCGGCGAGCGCGCCGGCGTCGGCGCCGCGGAGGCCCGCTACTCCGCGGCCATCGAGAACATTCCCGAGCTGACGGAGCGGCTGCGCGGCTGCACCCGGGTGGGCCGGGTGCGCTCGGCCACCGACATCGCCTCC
Organism: Nocardia asteroides; assembly: GCF_021183625.1. Taxonomy (NCBI): domain Bacteria; kingdom Bacillati; phylum Actinomycetota; class Actinomycetes; order Mycobacteriales; family Nocardiaceae; genus Nocardia; species Nocardia asteroides. The sequence goes on along the minus strand of NZ_CP089214.1, from coordinate 2,403,297 downwards.
TACTTCCGCTACTCCAGCGGGCCCGGCTGGGCGCTCCCCGGTGACGCCGGGCACTTCAAGGACCCCGTGACCGCGCAGGGCATCCGGGACGCGCTGCGCTACGGCAGGCTGCTCGGCGAGGCCGCCGCTCCGGTGCTCGACCACCCGGAGCGGCTGGACCGCGCACTGCGCGACTGGGAGCAGACCCGGGTGCGCGACTGCGTCGACATCTACCAGTGGACCAACAAGCTCGCCCGCGGCGAGACCATCAGCCCGCTGGAGCACGCGCTCTACCGGGCCGCCGACACCGACCCGGCGATCTCCGAGACCGTCATCGCGATCTTCTCCCGCACCGTCGACCCCAGCTCCTTCTACACCCCGAAGCGCGCGGGAAAGCTTGCGCTGCAGGCACTCTGGAACTCGCGCGCCGACCCGCTCCCGGTCCTCGCCGACGTCGCGCGCACCGCGCGCGACACCGTCGCCGAACTCGCCGAGGCCCGCGACATCCGTCGCAGGTCGCACCGCCGGGTGCCGCTCCCGTCCCGCCCCACCGAACCCGCGCTCACCCCGTCCTCGCCAGGAGACGACCATGCCTGACATGCCCGCGACAGTGCCGTTGCCGGAGCCCCGCCCGTCCACCACCGTTCCCCGCCGCGACGTCCTGCGCGGCGCGCTAGCCGCGGGCGCCGTCGTCGCCGCGGGCTCGGCGCTGACCGGCCCCGCCCAGGCGAGCCCCGCGCTACGCAGCCCGGCGCTGCACACCGGCGGCCGCTCCGTCGCGGTCTTCGGCGGCGGCATGGCCGGGCTCTCGGCCGCGCACGAACTGGTCGAGCGCGGCTACCGGGTCACCGTCTACGAACCCGCCTACCTCGGCGGCAAGGCGCGCAGCATGGGCGTGCCGGGCACCGGGCATGGCGGCCGGATGGATCTGCCCGGCGAGCACGGGTTCCGCTTCTTCCCCGGCTGCTACCAGAACGTCCCGGACACCATGGCGCGCATCCCATTCCCCGGTAACCCGAACGGCGTGCGGGACAACCTGATCCGGGTCGAGGGCACGGTCGCCGGCTTCCGCGGCAGGCCGCCGCTCTTCGCCCCGATCGAGATCGGCTCGCTGGACCAGCTCACCCCGGAGCTGCTGGCCAACACCATGATCGGCGCGTTCAGCTTCCTACCTGAGCTGCCGCCGCACGAGCTCGCCTTCTTCGGCAAGCAGATGGCCATGTGGTTCAGCTCCTGCGAGGAGCGCCGGTTCGGGCAGTGGGAGTACGTCACCTGGGCGCAGATCATGCGGGCCGCGGGGAAGTCGCACGCGTATCAGGAGTACCTGGTGAGCGCGCTGACCCGCATTACCGTCGCGGCCAAGCCGCACCTGAGCTCGGCGCGCACCATCGGCACCATCGGCGAGGCGCTGGTGCTGGCCGCGACCGGTTTGATCCCGCAGTTCTCCGGCGGGGTGGACCGGATTCTGAACCGGCCCACCAACGAGGCGTGGATCGACCCGTGGGTCGCGTACCTCATGTCGCGCGGGGTGCAGTTCGTGCTCGGGTCGAAGCTGACCCGGCTCAACCTGGGCAACGGTGTCATCAGCTCGGCCGTCGTCGGCGGCACCATCGTCGAGGCCGACTACTACGTCTGCGCGATCCCGGTGGACCGCGCTGTCCCGCTGCTCACCGGCGACATCCTGGACGCCGATCCGCAGCTCGGCGGCATGAGTCAGCTGCTCACCGACTGGATGGTCGGCATCCAGTACTTCCTGCGCCGCACCACCGGCATGCCGGAGGGGCACATCGCCGCGCTGGGCTCGCCGTGGGCGCTCACCGCGCTGCGCCAGGCACCCATGTGGGTGGGCGACTTCCCCACCCGCTACGGCGACGGTTCCGCCGTCGAGTGCCTCTCGGTGGACATCTCGGACTGGGATTCACCCGGCATCGTCTTCGGGCGCACCGCGAAACAGTGCTCTGCCGAGGAGATCTCGATCGAGGTGTGGGCGCAGTTGAAGGAGTGGCTGAACACCAACACCGGCTGGCTGCGGGACGAGGACATCCACTCGTGGCACCTCGATCCGGGTGTCAGCTGGTCCGGCGGGGTCGCCTACAACGAGACGCCGCTGCTGGTGAACACCATCGGCTCCTACGACAACCGGCCGAACGCGCACTGCGCGATTCCGAACCTGTTCTTCGGTGGGGATCACGTGCGGAGTCATATCGATCTGGCGACCATGGAGGGGGCGAACGAGTCGGGGCGGATGGTGGCGAATGCCGTCATGGACGCGGCCGATGATCCGCAGCCGCGGGCCGACGTCTTCCCGCTGGTGGCGCTGCCCGCGTTCGAGGGGGCCAAGGCGGTGGATCGGGATCGGTATCGGGCCGGGTTGCCGCACATTCTCGATTTTTGAGTGTGCCGGCGGGCAGCGGAAGGGGCTGCCCGCCGAAGGGCTTGGTCGAGCAAGGGCTGCCCGGCCTATTTGTAGAGCGCGTCGACCTGGGCCTTCGGCCCGTGGCCGAGACCGTTGAACAGCTCGCGGTAGTCCCCCGATATCGAATTCGTGACGACCGGGGTCAGACCAACTGAGGGCGGCGGTCTGCGTCGGCGTTGGATGCGGGATGCGATTCGGTGGGTCCGGCCGGTCGGACCGGCAGGCTGATCAAGCCATGGATCAGGAGGCTTTTTCGCCACGTCAGATCGCTGAATTCCCCGTCGAGCGACATCTCCGGGAACTTGGCCAGCAGTCGCGAGATCGCGGTGGTGGCCTCCACGCGGGCCAGGGTGGCGCCGAGACAGTGATGGATGCCGTGTCCGAAGGCTATGTGCCTGCTTTCGGGTCTTTCGAGGTCGATGCGGTCGGGGTCGGTGAACCGCGCCGGATCTCTATTGGCAGCGGCGAGCGAGATGAGGATGAATTCGCCTGCGTCGATATCCGTATCGCCCAGTGTGATCGGGGCGGTGGTGTAGCGAGCCGTCGCCACGTGCAACGACCCGTGACAGCGCAGGATCTCCTCGATGTAGGCGGGTATCGCTTCGGGGTGGGTGCGCAACCGCTCGGCCGTTGCCGGATCGCGGAGGAGCTCCAGTACCGAGTTGCCGATGAGATTGACGGTGGTCTCATGCCCGGCTATCAACAGCAGGAGCAGCATGGCGATGAGTTCGTGCTCGTCCAGGCGGTCTTCGTGGTCTTTCGCGATGATCAGTTGGGAGAGCAGGTCCTCGCGGGGGTCGTTGGTGCGTTCGGCGATCAAATTCGTCAGGTAGGTCAAGTAGCTGACTCCGGCGGCGGTGCGTTCCTCGAGCGTGGCCGAGTCGCCGACGACGACGGCGGTCCACGCGCGGAACTTTTCCTTGTCGGCGTCGGGGACTCCGAGCAGTTCACAGATCACCGCGGTCGGCAGCCGGAATGCGTAACTGTCGATGAGGTCGACGGTCGTTCGCGCGCCGATGTCATCGAGCAGGGTGTCGGCGATCGAGGTGATTCTCGGCTGGAGATCGCGGATGGCGGGACCGGCGAATGCCTTGACCACGAGGCGGCGCAGCCGGGTGTGCTGGGGCGGATCGGCGAACAACATGTTGTCGCTGATGGCGGTGTTGAACAACTCGGCTGCACCGTTTTTGGCCAGCACCGCCTGTCCCTCGGGCGACCCGATGCGTTTGCTGATGGTCGGCTCCGCGAAGGCCTGTTTGGCTACCTCGTGATCGACGATCAACCAGCCGAGTACACCGTCCAATCGAATTCGGTGCAGGGGACCGCGCTTACGCAGCGCCCGGTAGGTCGCATGCGGATCCTGGTAGAAGTCGTCGGTCAGTTCGAGGATTTCCATCGCGCCGGTCACCACCTGCCGCCGAGTGAAAAGGCGGCCGAGCTCGAATCCGTGTAGTGCACAGTCCCTCAGTCCTTTCGGCGAACGATCTGACTTGCGCGCGATGCCCCCGGAACGAGTAATCAATCAGGAGTGCATCACCGAGAGGTCGAGCAGTTTCGATCGGGTGAACCAGGAAGCCCCCTACAAGCTAGCCGTAACCGCTGTCCACTGAACCTCCGACACGTGACGCAGTCATGTGCGAGTTCGGGGTGCAAGAGGTGAATTGCCGTGAACGGAGCGGGCCGAGCCGTCAAGGATGGTAGGTGCCCGGCGGTGTGGGGGTCAAGGGTTCAACTCCCCTCAGCTCTACTCGAATAGCAGGTCAGGCCCGGTCATAGACCGCCTGACCTGTTTTTCGGTCGTGACGCCCCCCGTTCGAGGATGCCTACGGCGCGACCAGGCGGCGCACGGCGAGGATGACCGCCGACCGCTGACGCCCAACGGCATCGTCCGCATTCCGCGCCTGAACCGCGTGCGTCGCGGCGGTACGGGTGAGATCCGTGAGCATGCGCAGCAGCGCGACGGGGGTGAAGTCGGCGGTGACGAGCCCGTCGCGCTGACCCCGCCGCACCTCCTCCAGCTTGGACATCGTCGCCCGGCGCAGCACCGCCTCGGCCCGCGGATCCAGCGCCTCCAGATCAGCCCAAGCCTGCAACCGCGCGTCGTCGGGATGCGCGACGAAGTGGTCGAAGAGCCGACCGGCATACCCGGGCAGATCCTCGGCGCGCAACGCGGTGCTGGTCGTGGTCTCGGTGACCCACTGCTCGGTGACCGCCGCGTACAGCTCGGTCTTCCCGGGGAAATACGCGTAGAGCCGGTCCTTGCTGGCGTGTGCGTCGGCGGCGATCCGGTTGATTCTCGCCCCCGCTACGCCGTGTCGCGCGAATTCCGCGCGTGCGGCGATGAGGATGCGTTCCCGGGTGGCGTGGCCTGCTGCGCGCATCCCGAGATCCTATCTTGCCGAACCATCCGGTTCGGATCTACGCTGATTTCCGAACCAATCGGTTCTGGAATTGGAGGACGGGCTGATGAGCGAAGCACGGTGGCGGCAGTTGCGGGCGGAGAGCGGTGGGGTCGCGCCGGCCGAGCTGGATGAGCTCTGGGGGCGGCTGAAGCCCGCACGCGCGGAGGACATTTTCGGGGAGTGGAAGGGCGATGCTTTCCAGACCGGGCACCCGCTGTGCCGGGCGCTGCCGAAGAGCCGCTGGTACGGGAAGACGTTCAATGCGCTGGACGACGCCAAGCCGCTGATCTGCCGGGCCGAGGACGGGTCGCTCTTCTCCAATGTGGAGCTGGGCGGGGGCGAGGCGACGCTGTGGAACATCGAGTTCCGTGGGGAGACCACCGCGACCATGGTCTACGACGGTCGTGCGGTGTTCGATCACTTCAAGTGGCTGGACGACCGCACCCTCATGGGGATCATGAACGGCCGGCCGGAGCTGGTGCTTGCCGACGGGCAGTTCTTTTACTTCCTGCTGGAGCGGGTGTGAAGACCAGCGCGCTGCTCTCGCGCGACCCGCGCGCGCCGTTCGAGCTGGCACAGGTGCAGGTCGACGCGCCGATGGGGACCGAGATTCTGGTGCGGATCGTCGCGTCGGGGGTGTGCCACACCGATCTGATCTCGCGCGCGGCGGGTGCGGCCGACCGGCCGGTGCTGCTCGGCCACGAGGGGGCGGGGATCGTCGAGGCGGTGGGCGACGCGGTGACCGATGTGCGCCCCGGCGACAGCGTCGTGCTCACCTTCCGGCACTGCGGCCGCTGCCGGAACTGCCTCGCCGACCGGCCCGCCTACTGCCGGAAGGCGACCGCGCTGAACAACTTCGGCCGCCGCGCGGAGGGCGGGCCGCGGGTGACGCTGGACGGCGCGCCGGTGCTCGACGGCTTCTTCGGGCAGTCGAGCCTGGCCGGGTACGCGCTGGCGACCGAGGACAACACCGTCGTCGTCGAGCCGGATACCGACCTCGCGCTGGCCGCCCCGCTCGGGTGCGGCTTCCAGACCGGCGCGGGCGCGGTGCTGAACGTGCTCGCCCCCGCCCCGGGCGCGCAGCTGGTGATCTACGGCGTGGGCGCGGTCGGGATGGCCGCGCTGCTGGCGGCGCGCGCACTGGACGATGTCGCGGTGACCGTGGTGGAGACCTCCGCCCTCCGGCGCGCGCTGGCGCTGGAACTCGGCGCGGTGGCGGCGCTCGACCCCGCCGAGACCGACATCCCGCCCGCGATCCGCGAGCTGACCGGCGGCGGCGCCACGCACGCGCTGGAGACCACCGGCGTTCCGGCGGTGCTCGGCGGCGCGGTGGCGGCGCTGGCGACCGGCGCGACCGTGGTCGCGGTCGGGCTCGGGCAGGGCGTGCCGCCGGTCGACCTGGGCGACCTGGTGCTGAACGGCAAGTCGATCCGCGGCTGCCTGGAGGGCGACTCGATTCCGCAGGTCTTCATCCCGCGGCTGCTGCGGTGGCAGCGCGAGGGGCGTTTGCCGCTGGAGCGGCTGGTTACCACATTCCCGTACGCCGAGATCGAGGCCGCGTTGGCGGCGCAGCGAGCGGGCGACGTGGTCAAACCGGTACTTACCTGGTAACCGAGGTCGTTACGTTGCTTAACAGTTAATTTTCTGAGAGAGTGGCGCCGTGCGTTTCTGGGACCGGTACGCGGCCGTGGTTTCCGCGAAGAAGTCATGGTTGCTGCTGGTGGCGCTGCTGCTGGCCGGCATCGCCGCGATCGGGCTGATCGGTTCGAACGATTCGGCGGGGCAGGCGCCGAACTCGCTGCCGGACAGTGCCGAGTCGGCGCGTGCGGCGGCCGCGCTCGACGAGTTCCCCGGGGCCGACGTCGCCGCCGCCATCGCCGTCGTGACCAGGACGGACGACGGGAGGCTGACCGACGCCGACCTGGCCGCGGCGAACGCGGCGCTCGATCGCATGCGCGGCACGAGCGTGGTGCGGGCGGACGGCCCGGCGGCGCCGATCATCCCCGCCCCGGACAGCGCGGCGGCGCTCGGCCAGGTGTCGGTGGATGCCGCGCTCAACGGCTTCGCGCTCACCGACGCCGTTGCCGAGCTGCGCACGGCCGCCGGGGACGGCCTGCCCCGAGACTTGACCGTGCAGGTGACCGGCGGCCCGGCGTTCGGCGCCGATATCGCCGACTCCTTCTCCGGCGCCAATGTCACGCTGCTCGCGGTGACCGCGCTCGTGGTCGCGGTCCTGCTGATCGCCACCTACCGCTCGCCGGTGCTCTGGCTGGTGCCGCTGCTGGTGGTCGGGCTGGCGGACCGGGTGGCGACCTCGGTCGGTACCGGGCTGGCCGAGCTCACCGGGCTCAGCTTCGACGGGTCGACCTCCGGTATCACCAGCGTGCTGGTCTTCGGCGCGGGCACCAACTACGCGCTGCTGCTGGTCTCCCGCTATCGGGATGAGCTGCACCGGCACGCCGATCACCGGGAGGCGCTGCGCCTCGCGGTGCGTCGTGCGGGCCCGGCCATCCTGGCCAGCAATGCCACCGTGGTGCTCGCGCTGCTCGTGCTGTTGCTCGCGGTGCTGCCGAACACCCGCAGCCTCGGTGCGCTCGCCGCCGCCGGGCTGGTCGTGGCCGCCGTTTTCGTGCTCGGTGCGCTCCCGCCCGCGCTCGCGCTCTGCGGGCGCAAGGTGTTCTGGCCCTTCGTGCCGAAGGTGGACGAGCGGGACAGCGCGACCGAGGGGATCTGGCACCGGGTGGCCGCCGGGGTGGTGCGCAAGCCGGTGCTGGTCGCCGTGACCTCGCTCACCGCGCTCGTGCTCTGCGCGCTGGCGCTGCTCGGTGCGCAGGTCGGGCTCTCGCAGACCGAGCAGTTCCGGGTCAGTGCGGAGTCGGTGGACGGGTTCGACGCGCTCGCCGAGCACTTCCCCTCCGGGGCGGCCGACCCGACCACGGTGGTCGCGCGGGCCGCGGCAGGCGATGAGGTGCAGCGCGCGCTGGAGGGCGTCGACGGGGTGGATCGGGTGACCCCCGCCGGGGATTCCGACACCGGGCTGCGGCGCTGGAGCGTGGTGCTCGAGGCGGCGCCCGCCTCGGACGAGGCGTTCGCGACGGTCGAGCGGTTGCGCGGCGCGGTCGCCGAGATTCCGGCCGCGGAGCCCCTGGTCGGCGGCAGCGATGCCGAGGCGCTGGATGTTCGCGATGCCGCGCAGCGCGATCAGAAGGTGGTCATTCCGCTGATCCTGGCGGTGGTCTTCCTGGTGCTGCTGGCGCTGTTGCGCGCGGTGCCCGCCGCGGTGTTGCTGGTGGCGGTGACGGTGCTCAGCGCGCTGGCCGCGCTCGGGGTCGGCAGTCTGCTCAGCATCCACGTCTTCGGGTTTCCCGCCTTCGACACCAACACCCCGCTCTTCGCGCTGCTCTTCCTGGTGGCGCTCGGCGTCGACTACACCATCTTCCTGGTGACGCGGGCGCAGGAGGAGACGCCGGAGCACGGGACCACCGACGGGATGGTGCGCGCGGTCTCCGCCACCGGCGCGGTGATCACCAGTGCGGGGGTGGTGCTGGCCGCGGTGTTCTGCGTGCTCGGGGTGCTGCCGTTGATCACGCTGACGCAACTCGGGATCGTGGTCGGCATCGGCATTCTGCTCGACACCTTCCTGGTGCGCACGGTCGTGATCCCGGCGCTCTTCGCGATCACCGGGCCGCGCATCTGGTGGCCGAACGCGCTCGCGCGCGGCATCGACCGGCCGGAGCGGGTAGGCCGCTCCTGACCGTCGCGCGGCGGCGTGCGGCCGGACAGCCGGCGGGCGGGTTCAGCCGGGCGGGCTCAGCCCGGCGGGCGGCCGACCCCGTGCCAGAGCAGCAGCTCCAGCGCCACCGCTACGTGCACCGAGTTCGAGGCGAGCGGCCGGGGGAGCAGCTCGTCGGCGCGGGCGAGCCTGCGCAGCAGCGTGTTCCGGTGCGTGTAGAGCCGGGTCGCCGCGCGCGAGGCGTTGCACTGCTCCTGGACGAAGGTGAGAACCGAGTCGCGCAGCTCCCGGCTCGCGTCGGCGAAGCCACCCAGCGTCTGCTGCACGAACCGCGCCGCCTGCTCGGTGTTCTCCGCGAGCAGCGCGGTCAGCTGCACCGCGGCGAAATCGGCAAGCCTGCGGTCGGGGAGCCGGGCCAGCACCCGCTGGGTGGTGAGCGCGTCCCGGTGCCCGCGCCGGAACCCGTCCAGCCCGAAAGCCCGTGAGCCGACGGCGATCCGCACCCCGGGCAGCTGGTCGAGCGCCGCGCTGAGGATGGCCGGATCGGGCACCGAGGGCCCCGGCGCCCACAGCCACAGCGTGGCGGCGGAGTGCGGCACCGCGAGCACCTCCGGCGCGCCGACCGAGCGGGCGAAGGCCGCGGCGACCTCGGCGTCCGGCAGCTCGGCGCCGTCGGTCCAGGCGATGGCCGCGGTGTGGTGCCGGTCCAGCGGATAGCCGAGGCTGCTGCCCGCGTCGGCGACGTCGGCCTGGTCGCCGTTCAGGAGCCGGGTGACGAGTTCGCGGCGCGCCGGGTCGGTGCCCTCGGCCAGCGCGGCGCGCTCGACCGACACCACCGTCATCAGCGCCTCGATGACGCCGTCGATGTAGCGGGCGATGGAGGCCGCGGTCACCTCCAGCACCTCCTGGAGTTCCTGTGGGTCCGAGGTGATCTCGAAGACGATGGCCATCCAGCGCTGCCAGGCGACGGCCTGGCCCGCCCGGTACGCCTCCAGCGCCGACTCGTTGAGCCCGAGCCGGGCGGCGCCGCGGGCGAGGTCGAGCTGCTCGCGGTCTAGCGTCACGGGGACGGGGGCGCCGGGGTCGCGGATGTTCGCGGTGGTCCAGTGCAGCATGTTCGCCCGGTTCACCCGGCGCACCGCGGCCATGAGCAGGGGGTTCTCGGCGTAGGGGCGGATGCCGTCGGCGGCGAGGGTGGCCGAGTGCAGCTCCTCGAGCCAGTCCGGCGGCACGGTGAGCGCGACCTCGGCTCCCTGTCGGATCAACTCCCGCGCGCGTGCCGAAGGTTGCCGTACACCCGAGCCGACCGCCGATCCCACCGGTGCATTGTGCACCATCGAGCGCCCGATCCGGTGCGGAATCGATCTTGGCCGCCGGGGCCGGTCACGGCAGCATGAAGGGTCTTCGCGGGCGCGCGTGATTCCCGCCGGGGAGGACGGTATGACCATCGAACAGCCTGTGGCGGAGCGCGATCTGGTGGTCTCGGGTCGCCTCGCCTCCACCCACCTCGGCGATGTCCGCACCATGTCGCGGCAGGTGGTCAGGCACTTCGTCAGCACCGTCGCGACCTGCGGCACGCTGCCCGGTGAGGCGATCAGCGGCGACGTCACCGCGGTGACCAGGGTGTGCCTCGAACTCGCCGCGCGGATGCTGGACGGTGACGCCTCGCCGGAGAAGTCCGAGCGGCTGCGCACCGCCGCCGCCGAGTGGGCGCGCGAGGGCATCCCGATCGACACCATCCACCACGCGGTGCACGAGGGGCTCAAGATGGCCTTCGACCGGATCAGCGCCAATGCCACCGTCCGCGACTACCAGTCCATGGTGGACATCGCGCGCCGCTTCCTGGAGATCGTGGACAGCATCACCTCCACCGTGGCGCTGGCCTACGTGCGGGAGCTGCGCAGCGTGGTGAACGAGCACCACACGGCGGTGCACACGCTCACCTCCGCGCTGCTCGGCGGGCACAGCTCCTCGACCATGGCGCGCGAGTGCGGGATCGCGGTGGCGGAGTCGTACCACGTGCTGGCGCTCGCCGTCCCGCCGCACCGGGACGAGTCGGACCCGGCGCTGGACGGCGCCGTCGTCGCGCGGCGCAAGCTGCGCCGGGTGCAGGCCGAGCTGGCCCGCCGCTGCGGCGACCACGCGCTGGCGCTGCTCAGCGTGGACGGCGGCACCGTGCTCATCCCCGAGGAGCACTTCGACCCGGAGCGCGCCGACGAGTTCGTCGAGCGGCTCTCGGCCGCGGCCCAGGTGCCGATCCGGGCCACGCTGGTGCACAGCGACACCGACGACATCCCGGCCTCGGCGGACCGGGCGCACGAGCTGCTCGACATCGTGGCGCGCCTCGACCTGGTCGGCGGGCTCTACCGCTTCGAGGATCTGGCGCTGGAGTACCAGCTCACCCGCCCCGGCCCGGCGCGGGCCAGCCTCGGCGCCGTGCTCGACCCGCTGGACGACAGCCCCGAGCTGCTGGAGACGCTGCGCGTGCACATCAGCAACAACCTGAACCGGCAGCGCACCGCGCGGGTGCTCGACGTGCACGCCAACACCATCGACCACCGCTTCAAACGCATCGGCCAGCTCACCGGCTTCGATCCGGGACAGGTGAAGGGCCTCTGGTACCTGCGGTCGGCGCTGGTGGCGCGGAGTTACCGGACGGGGGCGGGCGGCGAACCGGCCCGCACCCGCTGAACCCGAGCGCTCGGGGGCGCTGCGCTCAGGGGCGCTGCTGCCCGGTCTCGATCGGCAGCACCGCCGTCGCCTCCGGGTCTACGCCCGCGGGCTCCTCGTCCCTGCCGCGGCCGCGGAAGCGCTTGACCATCTCCCAGAGGATCGGCAGCACCGAGAGGAAGACGATCAGCAGGAAGATCAGGTCGACGTTGTCGCGGATGACCTCGATCTGCCCGAGCAGGTAGCCGAGCATCGTCACCCCGGAGCCCCAGAGCACGCCGCCGACCACGTTGTAGGTCAGGAAGACCGGGTAGTTCATCTTCGCGGCGCCCGCCACCAGCGGCGCGAAGGTGCGCACGATGGGGACGAAGCGGGCGAGCACGATGGTGATCGGGCCGTGCTTCTCGAAGAACAGCGTCGCCTCGACGATGTACTTCTTCTTGAAGATCTTGGCGTCGTCGCTCTTGAAGAGCTTCACGCCGCCGCCGCGGCCGATCGAGTAGCCGACCTGGTCGCCGAGGACGGCGGCCACCGGGATCAGGATCAGCAGCAGCCAGAGCGGCGCGAACGGCTCGATGTCGGCGGACTTGCCCGCGACGATCAGCCCCGCGGTGAAGAGCAGCGAGTCGCCGGGCAGCAGCGGGAAGAGCAGGCCGGACTCGATGAAGACCACGACCAGCAGCCCGATCAGCATCCAGGTGCCGAACGAGTTGAGCAGGTTCACCGGGTCGAGGAAGCCGGGCAGCAGCGCCAGATTCGTCACATCGGAGGCCAGAACGGTTTCGGGGATCGAAAGCACGAGGCCACCGTACCGAATACCGGGACGATCGATCCGCCCCGATCGGACTCCTTGTTTGCCCCGGGGGTGCTGTGGGCATGCCGGGGAACATCCCGAACGGCGTCGGGCACCGGAGTGACTGGGCGAATTGCCCTATTCTGATGCTGTTGCCGCAGGGCGATACTCCAGCGATTTCTCCAGCGAAAGCAGGTCATGAAGCGCCGTACGCGCCGTCGAAAACCCGAACCGCCCCGAACCGGGCCTGAACCCGGAGCACTCCGATGCTGACCGTCGCGACCATCGCGCTCGGCATCGTGGTCGTGCTGGCCATCACCGCACTGACCGGCTACTTCGTCGCCCAGGAGTTCGCCTACATGGCCGTGGATCGCTCCCGGCTGACGGCGCGGGCGGCAGGCGGGGACGCGAGCGCGGAGCGCGCGCTCACCGTCACCCGCCGCACCTCCTTCATGCTCTCCGGCGCCCAGCTCGGCATCACCGTCACCGGCCTGCTGGTCGGCTACGTCGCGGAGCCCCTGATCGGCCGCGGCATCGGCGATCTGTTCGGCGGGGCCGCGCTCGCGGTCGGCGTCGGCGCGGTCGCCGCGGTGGCCTTCTCCACCGTCGTGCAGATGGTCTTCGGCGAGCTCTTCCCGAAGAACCTGGCCATCGCGAAGCCGGAGCCGGTGGCCCGCGCGCTCGCGCTCTCCACCACCTGGTACCTGCGGCTCTTCGGCTGGCTCATCACGCTCTTCGACGCCGCCTCCACCCTGCTGCTCCGGCTGCTCCGGATCGAGCCGGTGCACGATGTCGAGCACTCGGCCACCACCCGCGACCTGGCGCACATCGTCGCCGAATCGCGGGATGCGGGCGAGCTGCCGAAGCGGCTCTCGGTGCTGCTGGACCGGATGCTCGACTTCCCGACCCGCACCGCCGAGCACGCCATGGTGCCGAGGCCGCGGGTGGACACGGTGAACGCCGACGACCCGGTTCTCGCCGTGCGCGCGCTGATGGGCCGCGGCCACACCAGGTACCCGGTGATCGGGCAGACCAGTGACGACCTGATCGGCATCGTGCACCTGCCCGACCTGCTGGCCGACACCGTCGCCGGCACCGCGGGGGAGGCCGCGCGGCCCGCCGTCGTGGTCCCGGAGACGCTGCAGCTCACCGAGGTGCTCGACCGGCTCGCCGACGCGGGCGAGCAGATGGCGCTGGTGGTGGACGAGTACGGCGGCTTCGCCGGGCTCGTCACGGTCGAGGACATGGCCGAGGAGCTGGTCGGCGAGCTGTCCGACGAGCACGACCCCGCGATCGACCCGGCCACCGTGCGCCGGGTGGACGGCGGCTGGCAGCTGCCCGGCGACATCCACCTGGACGAGGCCGAGCGGGTGCTGGAGCGGCCGCTGCCCGCGGGCGACTACGAGACGCTGGCCGGGCTGCTCATCACCGCGCACGGCGGGCTGCCCGAGGTCGGCGAGACCGTCGAGGTTCCGCTGCCCGCCGAGCACGACCCGCTGCACCCGGATCCCGGGCGCGCGCTGCTCCGGGCCGAGGTGATCGCGATCGGCAAGCACGTGCCGTCCGCGCTGTTCGTGCGGGTGGTGACCGACCGTGAATGACCCGCTGGTTATCGCGGTGGTCACGACGGTGCTGATCGCGTCGAGCGCCTTCTTCGTCGCGGTGGAGTTCGCGCTGATCGCCGCGCGGCGCAACCGGCTGGAGGACGCCGCGGCCACCAGCAGGGCGGCTCGCGCCGCGCTGCGCAGCGCCACCGAGCTGTCGGTGCTGCTTGCGGGCTCGCAGCTCGGCATCACGGTCTGCACGCTCGCGCTCGGCGCCATCACCAAGCCGGCGGTGCACCACTGGATCACGCCGGGGCTGGAGTCGATCGGCGCGCCGTCCGGGCTCGCCGACGCGGGCGGGTTCGTGCTGGCGCTGTTCGTCGTCACCTTCCTGCACCTGGTGATCGGCGAGATGGCGCCGAAGTCGTGGGCCATCGCGCACCCGGAGCGGTCGGCGATCCTGCTGGCGATTCCGATGCGCGGCTTCATGTGGTTCACCCGGCCGCTGATCGTGGCGCTGAACCGGCTGGCGAACCGCTGCCTGCGGGTGGTCGGGGTGCGGCCGGTGGACGAGGTCGCGGCGCGGCAGGACCCGGAGACGCTGCGGCACCTGGTCGAGCACTCGGCGACGGTCGGCGCGCTCGACCAGCACGACCACCGCAGGCTGGCCGCCGCGCTGGAGCTGGAGGACCGGACCGTCGGCGAGATGGTCGACGCCGGTGCCGAGCCGAGCTCGGTGCCCGCGGACGCCGATCCGGCGCGGATCCGGGACCGGGCCCGCGCCGCCGGGCACCTGCGGCTGCTGGTGACCGAGGACGGCGCGATCATCGGCGTCGTGCACGCCAGGGACACGCTCTGTGCGCCGGCGGGCGCCCGCGCCCGCGACCTGATGCGGCCGGTGCCGGTGCTCACCGCGCAGACCCCCGCCTATCAGGTGCTGCAGACGCTGCAGGACTCGCGCAACCACCTCGCCCTGGTCTACCGGGACGAGCGGCTGCTCGGCGTGATCACGCTGACCGACATCCTGCGCGCGCTCATGCCGACCCGGGCGGCCTGAGCGTACGAAGGGCAGCGGGCCGGGTTCGAATCGAACCCGGCCCGCTGCCGTTCCTCGTGTTCTTCCGTGCGTCAGCAGGTGACCGGCGCCGCCTCACCGTTGAAGCGGGACTCCACGTAGCTCCACGCCTCGCCGAAGCCTGCCACCGCGGTGGTCATGTGCTCGGCGATGTCGTACGGCGCGAACTTGAGCGGGGTGCCTGCGGCGCACCAGCGGTTCGCCGTCCGCTCCAGCGGCTCGAAGGCGGTGAGCTGGTCGTACCGGCCCTGCCAGAGCATGATCGGCGCGGTCGGGGTGCCCGGGTAGTCGACCAGGCTGTTCTCGTGCAGCACCGCGCGCGCCTCCGGCGAGTCCATCAGCGCCTTGCTGGCGGCCATCTGGTCGGCGCTGCGGTACGCGCCGTGGAAGAGCAGGAAGCGGCGGCAGGCGTCGTGCGTGAACTCGCGGAACCACAGGCCGTTCGGGTTCAGCTGGTCGCTGATCGGCAGCCGGTTCGGGTACTCGCGCTCCAGCCCCATGGCGGCGGCGAAGGCGAGGCCGAAGCCGATGTGCGGCTCGAAGCCGAGCGAGAGCGCCATCTGCTCCAGGTCGGCGGGGACACCGCCCGCGGCGACCGCGGTCAGCTCCAGGTCGGGGGCGTAGGTGGGCTGCATGGCGGCGGCCCACGCGGTGGCCATGCCGCCGCCGGAGTACCCGGCCAGCGCGACCTTGGAATTGCCGAGCCCCAGCTCGGTGGCCTGCTTGGCGGCGCGCACGCTGTCCAGCGTCATCCGGCCGCCGAGCTGCGCGGCGCCGTAGGCGACGTGCGGGCCGAGGTAGTCCGGCATGCTGATCGCCCAGCCCTTGCCGATCGGCAGCATGGCGCCGGGGGCGTCCTGCAGTTCACCGTTGAACAGCGAGCGGGAGGGGTTGCACTGGGTGCCGAGGGAGTTGATCAGCGCCTGGTAGGAGACGAGCGGCGGGTTCTTCACGCCGATCGGGAGCAGCACCGTCGTCATGCCGAGGATCGGCTCGTCCGAGGAGTTGCTGGAGCGGAACGCCACCTGGTGGATGTCGGTCCCGACGTACATGCCGGAGTCGACCTTCCTGGTGCGCACCACGTCGCCGGGGGCGTAGTCGGCCAGGTTCGCGGGCGAGGTGAAGAACGGATCGGGATCCGGGGTCGGGAACAGCGGCTGCGCCTGCGCGGGCGCCACGATCGAACCAGCCGAGAACAGGCTCAGCAGGACGATCAGAACTCTGGTTCGAACTCTGGGCACGGACTTCCTTCGATCTGCGGATGAAGCACGGTGAACGGGCGCACAGTATCGAACTTCGAGAATGATCTTCCACTCGCGGAAACGATGGCGGGAAGGTTCACAAACACGGTCGTTCGTGTTCTGTGTGTCTCACACCGGATATCCCTTCGGCGCTGGTCGAGTGCGGTCGTCCGCCCTCAGATGCCGGGTGCGGTGATCCTCGGGAAGGGCAGCTCGGCCTCGACCAGGTAGGCCAGCTGCAGCAGCACCCGCTCGGCGCCGCGCACCCCGACGAACTGCACGCCGAGCGGGACGCCCGCGGGCGCCAGCCCGGCCGGAACCGAGATCGCCGGGGTGCCGGTGATGTTGTTCAGCGGGGTGAAACCGACGTAGACCTTCAGCCGGTCGAGCAGCTCGTCGAACGGGACGGTGGGGGCGAGGTGCCCGAGCGGCGGGGTGGTGTGCCCGAGCGTCGGCACCAGCACCGCGTCGTAGCCGCCCAGCTCGGCCTCGTAGGTGCGGTAGGCGCGGGACAGGGCGCGCAGTGCGCCGGGGGTGCGCCACACCTCGCGGTAGAACTTACGGCGCAGCCCCAGGGTCAGCCCGTCCAGCTTGGATCGGTCGAAGTGCCGGTCGGCCACTTTCCCGGTATCCGACACCACCGCCGCGAGCATCGCCCAGTAGTGCAGGAACGCCGTCTCGATGGCCTTGACGAAGGGCAGCGCGATGTCCTCGACGTGGTGGCCTTGCGCGCTCAGCAGCTCGGCGACCCGGCGCACCGACTCCCGCACGGCCGGGTCGGCGACCGGCCCGGCCGCCGACTCCAGCAGCACCCCGACCCGCAGCGGCCGCTCCGGCGGGCCCTCGACCGAGCCGATCGGCGGCAGCGCGCGGTTCGGGTGCCGCCGCTCGATGGCGGCGGTGAAGGCGGCGGTGTCCCGCACGGTCCTGGTGAGGATTCCCTCGCTCACGATGTTCAGCGGAAGCAGCCGGGCCAGCCGGGAGTCGGCATGCCTGCCCCGGCTCGGCTTGAGCCCGACCAGCCCGGTGCTCGCCGCCGGGATCCGGATCGAGCCGCCGCCGTCGTTGCCGTGCGCGACGGGGACCACGCCCGCCGCCACCAGCGCGGCGGCGCCGCCGGAGGAGCCGCCTGCGGAGCGGTCGGGGTTCCACGGGTTGCGGGTCGGCCTGCCGTACTCCGGCTCGGTGCTGGCATTGAAACCGAACTCGGGGAGCGCGCTCTTGCCGAGCACCACGGCGCCGGTGCTCAGGAACTCGCGGACGTAGGCGTCGGTGCCGCGCGCGGGGGCGGCGGTGATGGCCGCCGTCCCGTGGTTGCTCGGCATGCCCGCGATGTCGGAATTGTCCTTCACGAAGGTGGGGACTCCGGCGAAGACGCCGTCCGCCCGCACCGGGAACACCGGATCGGCGAAGCTCCCGTAGGCCACCGCCGCCAGCTCCGCGACCGCCTCCGCCCGGCGCGCCGCGGCCGCGGCCAGTTCGCCCGGCGATCGCTCGCCGCGGCGCACCAGCTCGGCGAGCGCGAGGGCGTCGTGGTCGCCGAGCGCGTCGTCGGTGAAGGCGTGGATCCGGGCGGTGGCGGGGGTGCGCGCGTCGGTGGTCACCCGACCGAATCTAGAAGACGACGAGCGCCGGGGGTGAGAATCGGGTTTCCCACGCCGGGTCAGGAAAGGCTACCCTTCCCTCGTTGTTCGACAGATCGAGGAAAGCATGAGTACCCGCCCGCAAGCGACGTTGCCGCTGACATCGGCGCAGCGCGAGGTGTGGTTCGCCCAGCAGCTGCTCGGCGACGTCCCCCTCACGATCACCCAGTACGTGGATGTGCACGGCCGGCTCGACCGCGCGGCGTACGCGCTCGCGGCCCGGCACACGGCCCGTGAATTCGGCTCCTACCTGCGCTTCGGCCGCGATGCCGACGGCACGCCCTGGCAGCGGCTCGACTACGACCAGTACGACGAGGTCGACTTCCACGACTTCGGCGCCGCCGCCGACCCGTTCGCCGCCGCGCTCGCCTGGATGCGCGCCGACCAGCGCCGCCCGATCGACATCACGGCCGACGAGGCGTCCTGGTCGTCCATCCTGCGGCTCGGCCCGCAGCGGCACCTGGTCTACACCCGGGTGCACCACCTGGTGCTGGACGGCTTCGGCGCGATGACCGTCGCGCGCAGGCACGCCGAGCTCTACGGTCGGCTGGTGGCGGGGGAGACGCTGCCGGAGCCCGAGCCGGGCTCGCCGCAGGCGCTGCTCGACGCGGACCGGACGTACCGGGAGTCCTCGCGGTTCCGCACGGACCGGGAATATTGGATCGAACACGCCAGGGGTTTGCCCGATCCGGTCAGTTTGTCGAATCGGCCCGGTGAGCTCGCGCCCTGGTCGGTGATCGTCGGCGCCGACCTGGATCCGGCGCGGGTCGCGGCGCTGGAGTCGGCGGGTGGTGCCGCGGGGTCGGCGGCGGTGCTGATCGGCGCCTTCGCCGGATATCTGGGCCGGAGCAGCGGCACGCCGGAGGTCTCGCTGAGCCTGCCGGTGACCGGGCGCACCGACGCGGTGCTGCGCCGGGCGGCCGGGCTGGTCAGCAATGTGGTGCCGCTGCGCATCGCGGTGCCGGACGCGGCGGCCGTCGCCGACCTGGTGGCGGCGACCCGCACCGAGGTCGGCGGGGCGCTGCGGCATCAGCGGTACCGCGGTGAGGACATCGAGCGGGATCGCGGCGGTGCGGGCGCCGGTTTCGGGCCCGCGGTCAACATCATGAACTTCCACTCCACCGTGCAGCTCGGCCCTGCCAGCGGGACGCTGCACCTGCTCACCACCGGGCCGGTGCCCGATCTCACGCTGAACATCTACCCCGGCTCGGCGGCCGGGCTGCGGGTGGAGTTCGAGGGCAACCCGAACCGCTACACCGAGCCGGAGCTCGCCGCGCACCATGCCCGCTTCCTGCGGCTGCTCGCGCACCTCACCGACGACCCCGCCGCGACGCTCGGCGCCTTCGACCCGCTCGACCCGGCCGAGCGGCGCGCGCTGGTGCCGTGGCGCGGGCCGGCGCCGGTGCGGGCGCGGCCGCTCGCCGAGATCATCGCGGCGGCGGTGCGGCGGGCGCCGGAGCACACCGCCGTGGTGCACGAGGAGCGGCGCTGGAGCTACCAGGAGTTCGACGCGCGGACCGATCGGCTGGCCCGCGAGCTGATCGCGGCCGGGGTCGGGCCGGAGACCAGGGTGGTGACGCTGCTCGAGCGCTCGGCGGAGTCGGTGGCGGCGGTGTGGGCGGTCAGCAAGGCCGGTGGCGCCTTCGTCCCGGTGGATCCGGGGTACCCGGAGGAGCGGATCGCCTACGTCCTGGAGGACAGCCGGGCCGCGCTCGCGCTCACCACCGCGGAGTACGCGGACCGGTTGCCCGCGGAGATGCCGCGCATCCTGATCGACGACGCACTCGCCGATGCCGCGGAGCCGGCCCCGATCACCGATGCCGAGCGCACCGCGCCGCTCCATGCCGAGCACCCTGCCTACCTCATCTACACGTCGGGCTCGACCGGCCGCCCCAAGGGCGTCGTGGTCACGCACGGCGGCCTGGCCAACCTGGCCGCGGAGCGGCACGACCGCTACGCCCTGCGCCCGGGCGCGATCACCCTGCACCACGCCTCGCCCGGCTTCGACATGGCCGTCGGCGAACAGCTGTGCGCGCTGGCGGGCGGCGCCACCCTGGTTGTCGCCTCCCGCTTCACCGTGGCAGGCCCGGACCTGGCCGCACTGCTGCGCCGCGAGCGGGTCAGCAACGCGATCATCACCCCGGCCGTGCTGGCCACCCTCGACCCCGCCGAGCTGCCCGAGCTGACGGTGCTCGGCGTCGGCGGCGAGGCCATCCGCGCCGATCTGGTGAACGCCTGGGCCCCCGGCCGCGCCATGCGCAACGGCTACGGCCCCACCGAGGCGACCGACATCGCCACCATCGGCGAGCTGGTCGCGGGCCGCCCGGTGACGATCGGCGCCCCGCTGCGCGGCTTCCACGCCCTCGTCCTCGACGCCGCGCTGCGCCCGGTGCCGCCCGGCGTGCTCGGCGAGCTGTACATCGGCGGCCCGGCGCTGGCCCGCGGCTACCACGGCCGCCCCGCGCTCACCGCGGGGCGCTTCGTCGCCGACCCGTACGGCCCGTCCGGCGGCAGGCTCTACCGCACCGGCGACCTGGTCACCGTCACCGATATCGACGGTGAGTACGCGCTCGACTACCGCGGCCGCGGCGACTTCCAGATCAAGGTGCGCGGGCACCGGATCGAGCCGGGCGAGGTGGAGACCGCGCTCACCGCGCTGCCGAGTATCGCCCGCGCCGCCGTCACCGCGCACACCGACCCGCGCACCGGCACCCACCTGGTCGCCTACCTCGTCCCCGCCGACGGCGAGCGGATCGAGCTCGCCGCGGTGCGCGCCGAGCTGGGCCGCGCGCTCCCCGCCTACCTGCGCCCGGCCGCCTACGAGATCCTGAACACCCTGCCGCTCACCGCCAACGGCAAGCTCGACACCGGGAGGCTGCCCGCCCCGACCTTCGGCCGCACCGAGTTCCGCGCGCCCGCGGGCCCGGCCGAGCAGCGGGTGGCCGAGGTCTTCGCCGAGGTCTTCGAGACCGAGGGCCGGATCGGCGCGGACGACGACTTCTTCGCGCTCGGCGGCACCTCGCTCACCGCCACCCGGGTCGCCGCCCGGCTGCGGGTGCCGGTCCGCGCGGTCTTCGACACCCCGACCGTGGCCGGGCTCGCTCCGCTGCTCGGCACCGATCCCGGCGGTCCGGAGCCGGTGCCGGGCGAGCGCCCCGAGGTGATCCCGCCCGCCCCGGCCCAGCTCCGGCTCTGGCTGCTGAACCAGCTGCTCCCGGACTCGGCGGCCTACCACCTCCCGGTCGCGGTCCGGCTGGACGGCCCGCTGGCGCCGCCCGCGCTGCACGCGGCGGTGCGCGCGGTGCTGGACAAACACGAGGTGCTGCGCACGGTCTACCCCGAGTCCGGCTCGGGCGCGAGGCAGCAGGTGCTGCCGGTCTCCGCCGTGCTGGCCGGGCTCGACCTCGAACCCCGCCCCCCGGCCGGGGAGCTGAGCGACGAGCTGCACGCGCTGGCGTCGGAGCCGTTCGACGTCGCGGTGGACCCGCCGGTCCGGCTGCGGCTGTTCCGGCTCGGCCCCGACCAGCACGTGCTCGCGCTGGTCGCGCACCACATCGCGGCCGACGGCTGGTCGCTCGGCCCGCTGGTCGCCGACCTGACCGCCGCCTACGCCGCGGCGCACGCCGGTGGCGAGGCCGAGCTGCCCGCGCTGCCGCTGCAGTACGCCGACTACACGCTCTGGCAGCTGGCGCGGCTCGGCGACCCGGCCGACCCGGACTCCCGCGCGGCGAAGCAGCTCGACTACTGGCGCACGGTGCTGACCGACGTCCCGGACAGCCTGCCGCTGCCGACCCGGGTGGCCGAGGAGCGCGCGGGCGAGGGCGACACGGTGGAGATCCCGCTCGACGTCCCCGCGGGCGGCATCGCCGACGGCACCCCGTTCATGATCGCCTTCGCCGCCTACGCGGTGCTGCTGTACCGGCTCTCCGGCAAGGACGACCTGGTGATCGGCACGCCGGTGGCCGGCCGCGGCCACCCGGCGCTGGACGCCCTGGTCGGCATGTTCGTCAACACCGTCCCGCTGCGCACCGGAATCGATCCGGAGGCCACCTTCGGCGAGCTGGTCACCGCCGTCCGCGGCACCGCGCTGGACGCCTTCGAGCAGGCCGACGTGCCCTTCGACCGGATCGTGCAGGCGGTGCGGGCACCCCGGCTGGACGGCGGGCACCCGCTGCTGCGCACCGTCTTCTCCTACGAGAACCTGCCCGCCCCGCCGCCGCTCACCCTGGCCGGGCTGCGGGTCGAGGTGCTCGAGGTGCCGCAGCCGACGGCGCAGTTCGACCTCACCCTCACCGTCAGGGAGAACCCGCCGCGCGCGGTCTTCCGGTTCGACACCGCGGTCTTCGACCGGGACAGCGTGGAGGGGTTCGCCGCGGGGTACCGCGCGGTGCTGGCCGCCGCCCTCGTCGACCCGGCCGCCCCGGTCGGCGTGCTGGCCGCGGCGGGCGGCGAGGCAGTCGCCGACCCGGCGGCCGCGCAGGCCGCGCACGCCGCCCGCGCGGCCCGCGAGATCGCCCCGATGACCGCGCGCGAGCAGGCCATCGCCGCGGTCTTCGCCGAGGTGCTCGACCTGGGCGAGGTCGGCCCCGAGGACGACTTCTTCGAGCTCGGCGGCACCTCGCTGCTGGTCTTCACGCTGCGCACCGCGCTGGCCGACCGGCTCGGGCTGCGGGTGGAGCCGCGCGCGCTCTTCGCCAGGGCCACCGTGCGGGCGCTGGCCGCGGCGAGCGAGGCCGACGACCCGGCCGCCTTCGCCGCCCGGCTCGCCGATGACGCGGCGCTCGCCGACGACATCGAGGTCGGCGGGGTGGAACCGGCGGATCCCGCCGGGCCGCTGCTGCTCACCGGCGGCACCGGCTTCCTCGGCAGCCACCTGCTGCGCGAGCTGCTCGACCACACCGACCGCCCGATCTACTGCCTGGTCCGGGCCGCCGACCCGGCGGACGGGCTGCGCAGGCTGCGCCGGGCGCTCGAGCACTACGAGCTGGCCACCGCCGACCTGGCGTCCCGGGTCACCGCGCTCCCCGGCGACCTGGCCCGGCCCCGGCTGGGGCTGGACGAGCCGGTCTTCGCGGAGCTGGCCGCGCGGCTCTCCGCGATCGTGCACAACGGTGCGCTCGTCAACCACCTGGCGACCTACGAGCAACTGCGCACCGCGAACGTCGGCGGCACCCGCGAGCTGCTCCGGCTGGCGAGCACCGCGCGGGTGGTGCCGGTGCATCTGGTGAGCACCCTTGACGCGGTGCTCGGCGCGGACCGCAGCGGAGTGGTCACCGAGCGGAGCATGCTGGCCGCCGACGAGGTGAACCGGCACGGGTACGTGGCGAGCAAGTGGGTGGCCGAGCAGCTGGTCCGGCGCGCGGGGGAGCGCGGCCTCCCGGTCGCGGTGTACCGGCCCGGGCTGGTCGGCGCCTCCGCCCGCACCGGGCTGATCGCGGCCGACGACTCGCTCTGGACCATGGTCAGGGCCGCCGCGCTGCTCGGCATCGCACCCGCGGTGCCGCCGGAGGCCGCTGTTTCGCTGGCACCGGTGGACTACGTGGCGCGCGCACTCGCGGCGCTGGTCACCGGCGGTATCCCGGCGGGGGAGCGGTACCACCTGGTGAACACCGCGCCCACTCCGGTCCAGGAGATCCTGCACGGCCTGGAGCGGCTCGGGTACCCGCTGCGCACCGTGCCGCCGGACGAGGCGCAGCAGGTGCTCGCGGCGCGGCTGGCCGCGGGCGGCGCGCCCGGTGACGATCTGGCGCGGGCGGCGCTGCTCGTCGGCAACTACGCCGACCTGAACTCCGGGGTCGGTGACCTGGTGCTCGACGACACCGCCACCCGGCGCGCGCTGGCGGGCACCGGCATCACCTGCCCGGCGGTGGACGCCGCGGTGATCGACCGGTGCCTGCTCCGATTCCGCGAGGCCGGGCTGCTGCCGCAGCCCAGCTCGACCGTCGGCTAGCTCTCGTTGGCCGGTTCCCGCGCCATCACATCGGCCCACCAGGAGGTGAGTGGGCTCGGGTCCGGCCAGACGACCGCGGTCGCGGGCTCCTCGCCGTCGGGTATCTGCTGGTGCTCGGGTAACGGCGCGGGGCCGGGGCGGATCATGGCAGCTTTCCTCCGGAGTCTCGCCGGTGCGCCGGTGCCGGGCAGAGCTCACGAAAGGCGCCCAGACAGTGGCGCACGCACGAATCGAAACTGGCAGTGATGCAATATTATTCGCTTTTCGGGTGGTTGGCATGGCAATCGGGTAAAGATCACGTTGCGCAAGGGCCCTTTTATCGCTTATCCAAAGCATTTGTGCACCAGTAAGTTCCATTGCACGTGCATCGGGATGAAGTCCACGATGTTGCCGCAAGGTTTCCGAGCCCGATCGCCCGCGCCGGTTCGTCGCTAGGCTCTGCGGCATGGGGTTACACCGGGCCCGCCGTCTCGCACGGCCGATGGGCATGGCGAGCAGTCTGGACGAGTGGCTGGTCGAGCGCAGCGCCGAGGTGCGGCCGAGCCGGGCCGACCGCGCGCTGCGGCTCCTCTCGACCAGTGCGAACCAGAACCGGCTCTGGCTGGTGGCCGGCACGCTCATGCTGCTCGCGGGCAACCGGCCGGTGCGCAGGGCCGGCGCCCGCGGGCTGCTCGCCGTCGCGCTGGCCAGCGGCACCGCCAACGGGGTGGCGAAGCCGCTCTTCCCGCGGCGCAGGCCGCCGGACGAGTCGGTGCCGTTCGTGCGCAGGCTGGTCAAGCCGCCGGTCTCCTCGTCGTTCCCGTCCGGGCACTCGGCCTCGGCGGCGGCCTTCACCGCGGGGGTCGCGCTGGAGTGCCCGCCCGCGGCGGCGGTGGTGGCGCCGGTGGCGGTGGCGGTGGCCTACTCCCGGGTCCACATCGGGGTGCACTGGCCGTCGGACGTGGTGGCGGGCGCCGCGCTCGGCGTCGGGCTGGCCTGGGCCACGCACCGCTGGTGGGCGGTGCGCGACGACGAGCCGGCCATGCTCGGCCCGGCCGAGTACGTCGATCCGGTGCCCGCCGGGCGCGGGCTGCTGCTCGTGGTCAACCCGCACTCCGGCAGCGGCGCGGGCGCGCAGTTCGCGGACGAGCTGGTCGGGCTGGTGCCGGAGGCGACGGTGCTCGAGGTCGACCCCGAGCGCGACCTGGTCGCCGAGCTGGAGCGCGGGATCGCGGCGGGCGGGGTCACCGCGCTCGGCGTGAGCGGCGGCGACGGGACCGTCTCCTACGTCGCCGGGGTGGCGGTACGGCACGGGCTTCCGCTCGCCGTCTTTCCCGGCGGCACGCTGAACCACTTCGCCAGGGACGCCGGGGTGGAGGACCCCGCGCGCACGGTCGCCGCGCTGAACGCGGGCGAGGTGGTGCTCGCCGACACCGCGCGGGTCGACCTGGACGGCGGCGAGCACCGCGATTTCGTCAATACCGCCAGCCTGGGCGGGTACCCGGACTTCGTCCGCATCCGCGAGCAGTGGGAGCGCGGGCTCGGCAAGTGGCCGGCAGCGGCGCTCGCCATGATCCGGGTGCTGCTGCGCGCGCGGCCGGTGCACGCCGAGGTCGACGGCGAGTCGAACGCGCTGTGGATGCTCTTCGTCGGCAACGGCCGCTACCACCCGGCACACCAGGTGCCGATGTCGAGGCCGGAGATGTACCGCGGCACGCTCGACGTGCGCTATCTCCGCGCGGATGTGCCCTTCTCGCGGACCCGGCTGGTGTGGTCGACGCTGACCGGGACGCTGGAGCACTCGCCGACCTACGTGCGGCGCGAGGTGCGGCGGATCGCGGTGCGGGTGAGCGGGCCGCCGGTCTCGCTCGCCACCGACGGTGAGGTCGACAGCCGCGCGCGAGATTTCGTCTTCCGCAGCAACTCGGCGGCACTGCCGCTGTTCCGGGCGGCCGAGGACGGGCCGGTGCTGAGCTGAGTCAGGCCGGGTAGCACTGCATCTCCGTCGCCTTGACCGCCGCCCAGAGCCGGGCACCCGGCCGGATGCGCAGCTCGGCGACGGCCGCCGCGGTGACGTCGGCGAGCACCGGGGGCGCGCCGTCCAGCCGCACCCGCGTGCTGTGCGCGTGCTGCTCGACGGCCGCGACCGTCACCGGCCAGGTATTGCGCGCGCTGCCCGCCGGGCGCTCCGGGTGCAGCGCGACCGCGCTCGGCGCGAAGGAGACGAAGACCGCGCCATCGGCCGCTTCGGCCAGGGTGAAGGTGCCCTGCGCGGGGTCGGGGTGCTGTGCCGGGGCGCGGTCCCGCACGGGCGCGGCGCGGTCGCCGGGTTCGTCGAGCCGGGCGGTGTCACCGGGGCCGACCACGACCTCGGTGCCCGCCGCGACCCCGCGGTACAGGTTCAGCCCGACGAGTTCGGCGACGTAATCGGAGCGGGGGCGGCGGGCTACCTCGGCGGGCGGCCCCTCCTGCACCACCCGCCCGTGCTCCAGGATGACCAGCCGGTCGGCGAGCATCATGGCGTCCAGCGGGTCGTGCGTGACCAGCACGGTGTGCCCCCGGTACGCGCCGAGGTGCCCGGCCAGGTCGGCGCGCACCCGGACCCTGGTCCCCGCGTCGAGTGCGGCGAGTGGCTCGTCCAGGAGCAGCACCTCGGGGTCGGTGGCCAGCGCCCTGGCCAGCGCCACCCGCTGCGCCTGCCCGCCGGAGAGCGCCCGCACCCGGCTCCCGGCCTGCTCGGCCAGCCCGACCGCGGCCAGCCCGGCCGCGGCCCGTGCCCGCGCCTCGGCCCGCCGCACCCCCCGCGCCCGCGGCCCGAAGGCCACGTTCTCCAGCGCGCTGAGGTGCGCGAAGAGCAGGTAGTCCTGGAAGACGACGCCGACCGCGCGCCGCTCCGGCGGCACGAAGACCTTCGGCGGCACGTCCCACTCCCGCGCCCCGAGCCGGACCGCGCCGGAGTCGAGCGGGGTGAGCCCGGCCAGCGCGCGTAGCGCCGTCGTCTTGCCCGCGCCGTTCGGCCCGAGCAGCGCCACCACCTCGCCCGGCGCGACCTCGAACTCGATGTCGAGCCCGAACCGCTCGCGGGTCACCCCGAGCCGGGCACGCAGCGTCACAGCGCCCCCCTGATCCAGCGTTCGCGCAGCGCTACCAGGACCGTCACCGAGACGGCGAGCAGCACCAGGCTGAGCACGATGGCGGCCGCCGGATCGGTCTCCAGCGCCAGGTAGACCGCCAGCGGCATGGTCGTGGTGGTCCCGGGGAAGTTGCCGGCGAAGGTGATCGTCGCGCCGAACTCGCCGAGCGCGCGCGCCCAGCAGAGCACCGCCCCCGCCACCACGCCGGGCAGCACCGAGGGCAGCGTCACCCTGCGGAACGTGTACCACCGCGATGCCCCGAGCGTCGCCGCCGCCTCCTCGTACCTCGGGTCGGCCGAGCGCAGCGCCCCCTCCACCGCGATCACCAGGAACGGCAGCGCCACGAAGGCCTCGGCGAGCACGACGGCGGCGGTGGTGAAGGGCAGGCTCACGCCGAACCACTCGTCCAGGTACCGCCCGATCAGCCCGCGCCTGCCGAGCACCAGCAGCAGCGCGACGCCGCCGACCACCGGCGGCAGCACCAGCGGCACCGTCACCAGCGCGCGCAGCAGCCCGCTGCCGGGCAGCTCGCCGCGGGCGAGCAGCCAGGCCAGCGGCACCCCGAGCACCAGGCAGATCCCGGTGGCAAGCGTCGCGCTGACCAGCGAGAGCCGCAGCGCGGTCGCCACCTCGGGGCTCGCGAGCCGGGCGGGCAGCTCCCGCCACGGCGCCCGCACCAGCAGCCCGGCCACCGGGACGAGCAGGAAGACCACCCCGCCGAGGCCCGGGATCAGCAGCAGCAGCGGCCGCCGGGCGGGGACCCGGCGGCTCACCGCTCCGGCACCTCCACGACGACGTGCGTGGATTTCACCGAGGCAACCGCCACCTTGCCGACCTCGAGGCCGAGATCGTCCACCGACTCCGCGCTCAGCAGCGAGACCACCCGGAACGGCCCGGCCTGCAGCTCGACCTGCGCCATCACCGTGTCCCTGACGATCCGGGTGACGATGCCGCGGAACCGGTTGCGGGCCGAGGCGGCGACGGTGACGCCGGGCTCCGGCGCCTCGGCGGTGGCGCGCAGGAACTCGGCGAGCTCCCTGCCCTCGACCCCCTTGCGGCCGTTCGGCAGCTGGATCGCGGTCAGCCTGCCCTGCTCGATCCAGCGGCGCACGGTGTCGTCGCTCACGCCGAGCAGCTCGGCCGCCTCACTGATCCGCAGATTCGACACGGATCGCATGATACCGCCGCGGGTGCGTCCCGCGCAGTGGTCGCTACTGTGGTGGGCGGCGTCCGTGCGCAGGTCACGGGCCGGAACGGAAAGTGGGTCGGCCCGGTGGCCATCGTGTTCGTCGTCGTCGGGCTGCTGGTGCTCGCGCTGCTCGCCGCCCTGCACCGGTATCTCTGGGTCCGCCTGGTGCGGGACACGACCGACACCGCTTCGGTGCCGCGCCGCCTCGGCACGGTGCTCTTCGTGGTCGCGCCGCTGCTCACCCTCGCGACCTTCGTCGGCGCCCGCGCCGGGCTGCCGATCGGCGTGGTCCGCGTCATCGCCTGGCCCGGCTACCTCTGGGCCGTCGTCTTCCTCTATCTGCTGCTCGCGGTCCTGGTCGGCGAGGTCCTGCGCCCGCTGCTGCTCCGCATCGCCGCCCGACGCGGTAAGCCGGACGACGCCGAGCCCGCCGCGACCGAACTCACCCGCCGCAGGGTGATCGCGCGGGCCCTGGCGGGGGCGGGGGCCGTCGCCGCGGTGGCGACGGTCGGCATCGGCACCTACGGCGTGCTGCGCGGCCCGCGCGTGCTCGAGGTCGACGTCCCGCTGGCCAAGCTCCCGCCCGAGGCCGCCGGGTTCCGGCTCGCGGTGGTCAGCGACACCCACATCGGCCCGGTGCTGGCCGCGGGCTTCACCCGCACCGTGGTGGACACGGTGAACGCCACGAACCCGGATGCCATCGTCGTGGTCGGCGACCTGGTCGACGGCGACGTCGACGACCTGCGCCCGGACGTCGCCCCCTTCGCCGACCTGCGCGCCCCGCACGGCGTCTTCTTCGTCACCGGCAACCACGAGTACATCTCCGGCGCCCAGCAGTGGGTCGATTACCTGCCGCAACTCGGCATGCGGGTGCTGCTCAACGAGCGCGTCGCGCTGCCCGGCTTCGACCTGGCCGGGGTGAACGACCTCGCCGGAGAGGACGAGGGCAACGGCCCCGACCTGGAGAAGGCCATGGCCGGCCGCGACCCCGCGCGCCCGGTCGTGCTCCTCGCGCACCAGCCCGCCTTCATCGAGGAGGCCAGGGCGCACGGCGTCGACCTGCAGATCTCCGGCCACACGCACGGCGGCCAGGTCTTTCCGGGCAACCTGCTGGCCCGGCTGGCGAACCCCACCCTGTTCGGCCTCGAGCGCTACGGCGACACCCAGCTCTACGTCACCCGCGGCGCGGGCGCGTGGGGCCCGCCGGTTCGCACCGCCGCCCCCTCGGACATCACCGTGCTCACCCTCACCCGCCCCTAGGCAGTGTTGCGAAGTAGCTGTCATTGGTCGCGCAGCCAGTGGTTGATGGCAGCGATGTGGACGCTGGCGAGGTAGCGGACGGCGAGTTTGTCGTAGCGGGTCGCGACGGCGCGGTGTTGTTTGAGCTGGTTGATGCCGCGTTCGACAGCGTTGCGGTCGCGGTAGGCAACCGGATCGCATGCCGGAGGCCGGCCACCGGCCCTGCCGCGGTTGCGGCGATGACGGAGCTGGTCAGCCGGGCTCGGGATCGTGGCCGCGATGCCGTGGCGACGCAGCCAGGTGCGGTTGGCGCGGGAGGAGTAGGCCTTGTCGGCCAGCACCCGATCCGGCCGCTGCCGTGCCCGCCCCGGTCCTCGGCGTGGCACCGCGATCGCGTCGAGAACCAGCGGCAGGTGCGGGCTGTCGCCGGCTTGGCCGGCGGTGAGCAGGATCGCCAGCGGTTTGAGTCCTTGCTCGCAGGCCAGATGTAGTTTCGTGGTCCACCCGCCCCGTGAGCGGCCCAGCCCGTGATCGCCGGGCTCACCGGCAGGACCCGACCGGGCTCCGGCGGCGTGCTGGTGCGCGCGAACGATCGTGGAGTCCACGCTGAGCTGCCAGCGGATCGAACCGGAGGCGTCGGCATAGACCTGCAGCATCTTCCAGATCAGCACCCACGCTCCGTTGTGCTGCCACCGCCGGAACAGCCCGTAGACCGCTTGCCAGGACCCGTACTGCGGCGGGACGTCGCGCCAGGGTGAGCCTACGCGGGTTCGCCAGCGGATTCCGTCGATGAGCTGGCGTCTGCTCCATTGCGGCGGGCGGCCCGCCTTCTTCGCGCGGGGCAGCAACGGTTCCAATCGAGCCCATTGGGCATCGGAGAGATCCGCTCGCCCCGCGGCCGTTACGCTGGCCACGAGGTCTCCGGTGGGTGATGTTTTGCTTGGTCGCTGAACACCACTACCGGAGACCTCGCCTCGTCACCTCACCGGGACATGCGACGGGTCAACAGATTCCAGGACACCTCACGCGACCTGCGCGCGCTACTTCGCAACACGACCTAGAGCACCACGCAGAGCGTGTGCAGCGGCGGCCGCCCCGCCGCCCGCCACAGCGCCTCGCACTCGGTGAGCAGGTGCCCGAGCACCGTCCCGTCCCGTTCTCCCGCCGGTCCGGCGACCGGCTCCCCGGCGAGCAGGTCGTGCACCCGCCCGTCCCGGACGTCGACGCCGAGCAGCGCGATCCCGGCCAGCGCGAAGGGCACCGTCGGCACCCGGCTGATCCGCGCCCGCGCGGCCCGCTTACGCCCGTCGCCCGCGGCGGTGTGCTGCGCGACCAGCGCGCTCTCCCTGATCTCCGGCACCGAGAGCACCTGCCCGCCCGGGTAGCGCAGTCCGTCCGCGGCGAGCAGCACGGCCCGGTGCTCCGGCCGCAGCGACACCCCGAGCGCGCGCTCCAGCCGGTTCAGCCGCTCCGCGGTGGCGGGCGGCCCGGCCTGCACCGGCGCCTCCGGATCGGCGATCCGGCCGAGCGCGGTCATGACGGCGATGATCCGGTCCACCGGCGGCGGGTCGAGGTGCACGTCGCGGCCCCACGGCCCGTGCTCCGGCCCCCACATCAGCCGGTCGACCCGGTCGGTGTACTCGCGCAGCCGGTGCCGGAGCAGCGCGGCCAGGCCGGGGTGCAGCACCGGGCGGCGGGCGCGCAGTTCGAAGGCGGAGCCGTCGGGGGTGAGGTAGAGGTTGCGGTTGTAGCCGTCGTCGGCGCTGTCGCCGACCGGGGTGTGTGCGGCGGGGTCCGGGTCGATGCCGAGCGCGGCCGGGAAGCGGCCCTCGCTCTCGGCGAAGAAGTCGGCGAGCACCGCGACGGCCGACCCGTGCCGCCGGCCTCCGAGGTCCGCGGTGCCGAGCAGCGCGGCGCCGTCGGCGTAGCCGTCCCAGCCGTCCGCGGTGGCGAGCAGCGCGCGGTGCTGCGGGTCGAGCGGCCTGCCGAGCCGCTGCTCGGCGGCGGCCAGCTCGGCCGGGGTGGCGCCGGGCCGCGGGGGCGGGCCGGGCGCGGGCGCGCCGTCGATCTCGGCGCGACGCCGCGCCTGTTCGGTGAAGGCTTCCAGCAGGGCTTGCCAGGTGTTCGGTTCCGCCATCGCGACGACCCTCCAGCTCGGTCCACGGTGTCGAAACACCACGTACCCGATGGTAGCTGAGTAATTGCTGTCGCCCGCCACTTCGATGGTCCGGAAATGATCACGGAGTGCCGCGCGCCGGAGCGGGTACTCCTGGCCGAAGCGAGGCCCGAGCCGCGGGCTGGGAAGGACACGATTGTGACCGAGAGCAAGCCACCGGCAACGGGGACGGCGGATCCGGGGACGCTCAAGCGCTCCGTCGCGGCCTCGGCCATGGGCAACGCCACCGAGTGGTTCGACTACGGCGTCTACGCCGCGACCGCCACCTACCTGGCCGACGCGTTCTTCCCCGGCGACCTCGGGACGCTCGGCGTCATGCTCGGCTTCGCCGTCTCCTTCGTGCTGCGCCCGCTCGGCGGCATGGTCTGGGGCCCGCTCGGCGACCGGATCGGCCGCAAGGCGGTGCTCGCCACCACCATCCTGCTGATGGCCGCCGCGACCGGCGCGATCGGCATCCTGCCGACGCACGGCCAGGTCGGCGTGCTCGCGCCGATCCTGCTCATCACGCTGCGCGTGGTGCAGGGCTTCTCCACCGGCGGCGAGTACGGCGGTGCCGCCACCTACATGGCAGAGTGCGCGGGCGACCGCAAGCGCGGCTTCTACGGCAGCTTCCTCGAGTTCGGCACGCTCGGCGGCTTCGTCGGCGGCTCCGCGGTGGTGCTGGCCTGCCAGCTCGTGCTCGGCACCGACGCCATGCACGACTGGGGCTGGCGGCTCCCGTTCCTGATCGCGCTCCCGCTCGGCGCCATCGGCTGGTACCTGCGCTCGCGGCTCGCCGAGTCGCCGATCTTCGAGGAGGTCGCCGCGTCGAAGGCGAAGCGCCCGCCGACCGGGCTGCGCGAGGTGGTCGTCACCTACCGGCGCGAAACCCTCACGCTGATGGGGCTGGTCGTCGCGCTGAACGTGGTCAACTACACGCTGCTCACCTACCAGCCGACCTACCTGCAGAACACCGTCGGCGTCGCGGAGTCGACCACCACCGCCATGATGCTGATCGGCCAGTTGATCATGATGCTGGCGATCCCGTTCTTCGGCGCGCTCTCCGACCGGGTCGGGCGGCGGCCCATGTGGCTGGTCTCGCTGCTCGGGCTGATCGTCTTCGCGCTGCCCATGTACTGGCTGATGGGGCAGGGGATCGTGTGGGCCGTCGTCGGCTTCGTCGTCCTCGGGTTGCTCTACCTGCCGCAGCTGGCCACCATCAGCTCGACCTTCCCGGCGATCTTCCCGACGCACGTGCGCTACGCCGGCTTCGCCTTCGGCTACAACGTCTCGACCGCGCTCTTCGGCGGCACCGCGCCGCTGGTGAACGAGGCCGCGATCGAGGGCACCGGCTGGTCGCTCTTCCCGGCCGCCTACATGATGGGCGCCAGCGTGATCGGGCTGATCGCCTGGTTCTTCCTGCGCGAGACGGCGGGCACCTCGCTGCGCGGCACCGAGGTGCCGGACGCCGCCACCGACGCGAACCTGGTGGTGGCGAAGGCCTAACCCGCCGAGCCGGTCCGTGGCGGCGCCGGGATCAGCCGCCACGGACCGCAGTTCACCGTGAGGAAGGCGACGTCGCTCGCCTTGATCTCCGCGCGCACCGGCGTCTTCCTGGTGAAGTCGTTGCCGATCACGTGGTTCATGTCGAAGAGCTCGCCCTCGGTGGTCCAGAGCCTGCGCCAGTCGCAGCCGTAGCGCTGGTCGGGCGTGCCGGGCGCCTCGTACCAGCCGGGCACGATCTCCTCGCCGACGAGGTAGAGGCTGTCGACCGGGATGACGGTGATCGGCTCGGCGGCGGCGGTACCCGCGCCGACCAGGCTCGCGACGGACAGGAGGGCTCCGGCGACGAGCGCCGCTGTGGTGCGCATACCCGTCAGATGTACCAGAGCCTCCGGGCATGAATTGCTGTTTTCGAGATTCGGGCCACACCCGTTGGGGTTACGTAGGATGGTCACGGTTCGATAACTCGCCTTGTTCGGCTGGGGCGGGTGTTGCGACAGTGACCTATGGGTGTGGTGTGACCAATGGGAAGGGAGGGGCGTTCCGGCCCCGGAGCGCCGACCGCACATGAAGCCGAGCATTCTGCGAAGCACGACCCGCCTCGTCCTGGCCCCGATCCTCACCGCGTCGGCGTTCGCGCTGGCCCCCGCCGCCGCTCAGGCGCAGCCCGCGAACAACGAACTCGCCGGGCGCACCGTCTTCCTCGACCCCGGCCACCAGGGCTCCGAGCACGCCGAGGAGCTCTCCCGGCAGGTCGACAACGGGCGCGGCGGCACCAAACCCTGCCAGACCACCGGGATGACCACGCTCAACGGCGTGCCCGAGCACACCGTCAACTGGGAGGTCACCCAGCTGGTCAAGTCCTCGCTGGAGAGCCTCGGAGCGCGGGTGGTGCTGAGCCGGGCCGACGACACCGGCTGGGGTGGCTGCGTCGACGAGCGGGCCGCGGCGGCCAACCGCTCCGGCGCCGCCCTCGCGGTGAGCATCCACGCCGACGGCGCCCCCGCCGACCAGCGCGGTTTCCACCTGATCGTGCCGGCTCTGCCGATCCCGGACCCGGACGCCGACCGGGCCCAGTCCGGCGCCGGGCGCGCCGCGAGCACCACCATGCGCGACGCCTACGTGCGCGCGGGCTTCTCGCCCGCCACCTACGGCGGCGCCATGGAGGGCATCCAGACCAGGGCCGACATCGCGGGCCCCGCGCTCACCCACGTGCCCGCGGTCTTCGTCGAGATGGGCAACGGCGCGAATCCCGAGGACGCCGCCGTGCTGGAGAGCCCCGAGGGGCAGTTGCAGCACGCCATCGCCATCACCACCGGCATCGCCGGCTACCTGCTCGGGCTCTCGCCCGGCAACGGTCAGCCCACCGACCCCGCCCGCGCCGGGACGCCCCCCGCGCCCGCCGCCCCGGGCTCCGCTGCCCCCGCCCGCACCGGACCGGGAACCACCGCCCCCGACGGCCCCGAACCGGGAACCACCGCGCCCGACGGCGTCCCACAGGCAGGCGCCTCCACCCCGACCACGTCGGCGGCGCCCACCGGAACGGCCAGAACCCCGTCCCTCCCGCGCGCCCGCGGCGTCGACCCGTGGGACTCCGCACCCCCCGGCCCGGCGGAGGGCCCGATCACCCAGGTCCTCGAGCTGCTCCGCCCGCTGGCGAAGGCGCTCGGCCTGGACGAGCGCGACATCACCACGGGGCTCGTCGATCTCGCCTACCGCCTCGCGGGCGCCCTCACCCAACCCGCGAACTGAACGGCCCGCCCGCGTTCACTAGGGTGGACGGAATGGCGGAGCGGATTCCCGTGCTGATCGTGGCCGGCTTCCTCGGATCGGGGAAGACCACCCTGCTGAACCACCTGCTGCGCGCGGCGGGCGACACCAGGATCGGCGTGGTGGTCAACGACTTCGGCGCCGTGAACATCGACGCCATGCTGGTCGCGGGCCAGGTCGACGCCATGGTCTCGCTCGGCAACGGCTGCGTGTGCTGCGCCGTCGACCTGGGCGAGCTGGACGAGATGTTCACCCGGCTCACCGAATCCAGGCACGCCGTCGACGTCATCGTGGTCGAGGCGAGCGGCCTGGCCGAGCCACGCAACCTGGTGCGCATGGTGATCGGCAGCGCCAACCCGCGCCTCCGCTACGGCGGGCTGGTCGAGGTGGTCGACGCCGAGCAGTTCCCGGAGACCAGCGCCAGGCACCCCGAGCTCCTGACCCACCTCCGGCTCGCGGACCTGGTGGTACTCAACAAGATCGACCGCGCGCTGGAGGCCGACGCGGTGCGCGCCCGGATCGCCGAAACCGTCGGCCAGGTGCCGATCCACGCCACCACGCACGGCCGCGTGGCGCCGGGGCTCCTCTTCGACGAGCCGGTGCGCCGCGCCGTCGATGGCCCCGAGCAACTCAGCTTCGACGCGCTGCTCGCCGAGCCCTGCGCCGCCGAGCCGCACCCCCACCTGCACGACGGGTACCGCAGCATCGCCTTCCACACCGAGCGCCCGCTCGACCCGCGCGCCCTCGTCGCCTTCCTGGAAGATCCGCCGGACGGGCTCTTCCGCGCCAAGGGCGTCGCCGCCGTCGCGGTCGCCGGGGAGCGCCGCAAGTGGACCTTCCACCTGGTCGGCAGACACGTCGCCGTCGAGCCGGTGGCCTGGGCGCGGGGCGAGCGCCGCGCCACCGACATCGTGCTGATCGGCACCGGCCTGGACGAGGCGGCGCTGCGCGCCCGGCTCGCCGCCGCCGAGCACAGCGCCGCCGAGCCGCTCGGCGCCGACGCCCTGCTCGGGCTCTGGCGCTACACCCCGGAACCGGCCTGATCTTGGCGTGTTCGGTCGGCGGCTGTCGCGTTCGGTGCTGGTGGCCCGGCGACACGCCGACGAGACTCGTCCCTGGGACCGCCGCGCCGGACCCGCGCATCTCCGGCTCGTTTCGCGGCGGTCGATTCGGCGTCCAATGCTGCGGGCGCCGTGTCGTGCGACCGATGGGAGAGCTTCGTGCAGACTTGCGAGAGCGCCACCGCCTACGTGATCGCCGCGCTGGAGGCCAAGGGGTCAGCCACCCGCGAGGACTTCGACGTGACGGCCATCGTGACCTCGGTGCAGAGCGTGATCGACAGCTGGGATTTCGAGATCCTGGAGCCGCAGACCTTCTGGCGGATCGCGGCGAGCTACCTCAGGGTGTGAGCGTGGTCGGCCCCCGGCGCGCCGCCGACCAGCGCCGCGCGGCCCGGCGCATGGACGCCGCGTCGGAGTAGCCGAGCAGCTCCGCCTGCCGCGACCGGTTCATCGGGCCGACCGCGACCGCCCGGCGCAGCCGCGCGTCGCGCGCCCGGTCCAGCTCCCGGCGCCAGGTGGTGCCCGCCTCGGCCAGTCTGCGCTGCAGCGTCCGCGGGCTGAGCGCCAGCGCGCGGGCCACCCGCTCCAGCGAGACGTCGCCCTCGTCCATCGCGCGCTCCAGCGCCGCCGCCACCCGGCGCGGCCAGACCGCGCGCAGCGGTGGCGGCGGCGGTAGCGCGTCGGCCAGCGGGCGCAGTACGGCGGCCAGCGCCGAATCGGCGGTGACCAGCGGAAGGTCCATGTCCGCCGCGCGGAAGGTGATGCCGTCGTAGGCGGCGCCGAACTCCACCGCGCCGGTGCCGAACGCCTCCCGGTACACGCCCTGCCTGCTCGGCGCCTGCTGCCGCAGCCCCACCTTGAGCGGCACGATCGGCCCGCGCACCGCGCGCCGCGCCCTGGTGAGCGAGGCGATCAACCCCCACAGCTGGGTCAGGTCCCGGCCGGGGCCCTCGCCGTCGAGCATGTCCAGGTAGAGCGTGACCTCGCGCTCGTTGTCGGCGAGCAGGTGGAACCGGTGGTTGGTGGTGACCGCGGTGACGTACGGGTCCGAGGTGGCGAGCCCGGCGCCGAGCGTCGGCGCCGTGGAGAACAGGTAGTCGTAGAGCCCGAGGCTGCTGAGCTGGAAGTTGCCGCCCACCCGCAGCGCGACGTCCGGGTCGCCGAGCGCGTGCGCGGCCACCTCCCACAGCCGGGAGAAGGTGGGGCTCGGCAGGTGGCCGGAGTCGCCGGTCAGCGCCCACTCGGGGAGCCCGGCCTCGCGGGCCAGCCTGCGCGGGTCGACGCCGGCCGCCGCGAGCTGCTCGATGACGAACCTGTGCAGCAGAACCTGATCCGTGCTCACCCCTGCTCCTCGTCCGGACACCGGCCGGGTGGACACCCGGTCAGCCCATCCTGTCCGATCCCGCCCGTGGAACGCCGGGGATACCCCTTTTCGTTGCCGAGCGGCGACCTGATCCGCCCCGAGTGGCGGAATCCGCCCGCTCGTCCGACGTTCACCCGCAGGCGTTGACCCACTCGGAGAGACCGTCGGCGAACATCTGCCGCTTCCAGATCGGCACCTCGAGCTTGATCCGGTCCACCAGCTCCGCGCAGGTGGCGAAGGCCTCCGCGCGGTGCGGCGCCGCCACCGCGACCACGATCGCGCGATCCCCGATCGTGAGCGCGCCGACCCGGTGCTCCGCCGCCACCGGCAGCCCGGAGGCCGCGGCGACCTCCGCGCAGCACCTGGCGAGGAAGCTCTCCGCCTTCGGGTGCGCCGAGTACTCCAGCGCGGAGACCGCCTGGCCGTGGTCGTGGTCGCGCACCGCGCCGGTGAAGACCACGACGGCGCCGTGCTCGGGGCCGAGCACGGCGGCCTCGACCGCGGCCGGGTCGAGCGGCTGCTCGCTGATCCGGGCCAGCCGGACATCGCCGGAGTGCTGCGGCTCGGTCGTCGACATGGTTACTCCTCGTGTGCGCCGCCGCCCGCCACCTGGGCGAGCAGGTGGTCGAGCAGGGGTTCCAGCACGGTGATGCCGTCCCGGACGCCGCCGGGGGAGCCGGGCAGGTTCACCACCACCGAGCGGCCGACCAGCCCGGCGACGCCCCGGCTGAGCGAGGCCAGCGGGAACTTCGCGGCGCCGTGCCGCCGGATGGCCTCGCCGATCCCGGGCAGCTCCCGGTTCAGCAGGGCCAGCGTGGCCTCGGGGGTGGCGTCGGTCGGGGAGGCGCCGGTGCCGCCGGTGCTGAGCACCAGCTCCGGCTCGAAGCGAAGGGCGTCGGCGAGGCCGAGCGCGATCTCGGAGTCGGCGTAGACCAGCGGGCCGCGCACCGCGAAGCCGAGCCGGGTGAGCCAGTCGGCGAGCACCGGCCCGGTCCGGTCCTCGCGCGTCCCCGCCGCGACGCCGGTCGAGGCGACGAGCACCACCGCGCTCCGCGCGGGCGCGCCGGGAGGTTCGGCGATTCCCGCGGGGGAGTCGGCATGCACGGTCGCGGCGACGTCGTCCGCGGCGTCGGCCGGGTCCGCGGGGTCGGCCGGGCCCGCGGCGTCCGCGGGGTTCGCGGCGTCGGCCGGGTCCGCCGCGTCCGCGGGGTTCGCGGCGTCGGCGGGGTTTGCGGCATCGGCCGGGTTCGCGGCCGTCGCCGTGTCGGCCACCTCCGCTTCGCGGGACCAATCCCCGCGCTTCCCACCGCTCTTGGTGAGCAGCCGGACCCCGTCCAGAACGGCCGCGGGATCCACCGCCTTCACCATGTCGTGCAACGTCAACCCCGCCACCGCGACGGCGGTCAACGCCTCCATCTCGACCCCGGTCACCCCGGTGGTCTTGGCCGTGGCCTCGATCCCGATCCCGTCCGCCAGGAACTCGAACGCCACCTTCACCGAGGTCAGCGCGATCGGATGGCAGAGCGGAATCAACTCGGAGGTCTTCTTGGCCCCGGCGATGCCCGCCACCCGAGCGGTGGCAAGCACATCCGCTTTCGGCAGGTCGTCGGCGCGCACCAGCGCCACCACCTCCGGCGTGGTGCGCAGTACTCCCGCCGCGGTGGCGGTACGCGCGGTCTCGGCCTTGGCGCTCACATCGACCATGTGCGCGCGGCCCTCTCGATCGATGTGCGACAGATCGCTCACAGTGACCAGACTCGCACAACCGCACCGGCGGGCAGCTCGGTGACCGCCTCCGGAATCTCCACCAGCGCATCGGCCCTTGCCATTCCCGCGACCAGATGCGAGCCGGGCCCGGCCACCACCCGCACCCCGGCGCCCGCCAGCGCACCGCGCAGGTACTGCCGTTTCCCGGCGGGCGAGCGGATCGGATCGCGCAGCGCCAGCCACTGCTCGGGCACCGGCGGCAGCCCGGCCAGCTCGCGCAGCACCGGCCGCGCGAACACCTCGAAGGAGACCGCGGTGCTCACCGGGTTGCCCGGGAAGCTGAGCACCGGCACCCCGTCCACCACCGTGTACCCCTGCGGCCCGCCCGGCTGCATCGCGACCGCGCCGAACACCCCGCCGAGCGGCCCGAGCACCTCCTTGACCACCTCGAAGTCGCCCTGCGAGACCCCGCCGCTGGTGAACACCACATCCGCCGCGGCCACCGCGGCGCCGAGCAGCGCGCGGAACTCGCCGTGGTCGTCGGTGCTGTGCGCCACCGACACCACCTCGGCGCCGTTGTCGGCGAGCGCGGCGGCCAGCGCGGCGCCGTTCGAGTTGTAGATCGCGCCCGGCCGCAGCGGCACCCCGGCGGGCATCAGCTCGTCGCCGGTGGTCAGCACCGCCGCCCGCACCGGCGCGAGGACGGGAACGGTCGCCAGCCCGACCGCGGCCAGCGCGGCCACGTGCCGCGGCGCGAGCCGGGTCCCGGCGGGCACGAGCAGATCCCCGCGCCGCACGTCGGTGCCTGCCTCGCGGATGAACTCGCCCGCGCTCCGGCCGCGCGCGATGGTCACCGTCTCCCCGTCCGAGCGGGTGTCCTCGACCGGGACGACGCAGTCCGCGCCCGGCGGCACCGGCGCACCGGTCATGACCTTCACCGCGGCGCCCGCGGGCAGCGGCGCGAGCCCGTCGGCGCCCGCCGCGAGCACCCCGGCCAGCGGCAGCGTCACCGGCGTCACCAGCACCGACTCCGCGCGCAGCGCGTACC
Source organism: Nocardia asteroides (assembly GCF_021183625.1). Lineage (NCBI taxonomy): Bacteria > Bacillati > Actinomycetota > Actinomycetes > Mycobacteriales > Nocardiaceae > Nocardia > Nocardia asteroides. Next base: position 2,363,703 of record NZ_CP089214.1, on the reverse strand, counting down.
CGTCCATGGCCGAGTTGCGGAACACCGGCAGCTCGAGCGGGCTGTGCACATCGGCGGCGAGCAGCGCGTGCAGCGCCGCGACGGGCGCGACCTGCCGCACCGGCCGCGGCCCGGCCGGTCGCAGCAGCTCCGCGAGGGTGGCGCGGTATTCGTCGACCGACCGGGCCGGGGCGAGAGCGGGCCGGGAATTCATGGGTTTCAGCCTAGTCGGTCACCTGATGGCGGCCGTCGTCATAATGGAGGGGTGACGTTGGTCGATATGGGGATCCCAGCCGTGCGGTCCGGGCATCCCTCGCTGGCCGGCCGCCCGGATACCCCGCTGCTGCTGGACAGGTACGGCCGCACCGCGCGCGACCTGCGCGTCTCCATCACCGAGAAGTGTTCGCTGCGGTGTACCTACTGCATGCCCGAGGAGGGGCTGCCGCCGATCCCGCAGGAGGAGCTGCTGACCCCGGCCGAGATCGTGCGGCTGGTGACGCTCGCGGTGCGCGAGCTCGGTATCCGCGAGGTGCGGTTCACCGGCGGCGAGCCGCTCATGCGCCGCGATCTGGAGCAGATCGTGGCCGGGTGCCACGCCGCCGTCCCCGAGGTGCCGCTGGCGATCACCAGCAACGGGGTCGGGCTGGCGCACCGCGCGGCCGGGCTGGCCGCCGCCGGCCTGCACCGGGTGAACATCTCGCTGGACACCGTCGACGCGCGCGACTTCCACCGCCTCACCCGCCGGGACCGCCTGGATTCGGTCTTCGCCGGCGTCCGGGCCGCGCACGCCGCGGGGCTCACCCCGGTCAAGGTGAACGCCGTGCTCATGCGCGCCACCCTGGCCGGTGCGCCCGACCTGCTGCGCTGGTGCCTCGACCAGGGCTGCGAGCTGCGCTTCATCGAGGAGATGCCGCTGGACGCGGATCACGAGTGGGCCCGCGCCAACATGGTCACCGCCGCCGAACTGCTCGACGTGCTCGGCGCCCGCTTCGACCTGGTCCCGGTCGGCCGCTCCGACCCCGCCGCCCCGGCCGAGACCTGGAGCGTCGACGGCGGCCCAGCCACCGTCGGCATCATCGCCTCGGTGACCCGCAAGTTCTGCGACAGCTGCGACCGCACCCGGCTCACCGCCGACGGCATGCTGCGCTCCTGCCTCTTCAGCGACCAGGAGTTCGACGTGCGCCGGGCGCTGCGCACCGGCGTCGACGACGCCGGGCTCGCCGAGATCTGGCGCGGGGCCATGTGGAACAAGTGGGCGGGGCACGGCATCGACGCCGCCGACTTCGTCCCCCCGGAGCGCACGATGGGAGCCATCGGTGGTTGAGGTCCGCTACTTCGCCGCGATCGCCGACGCGGTCGGCAAGCACAGCGAGACGCTCGCGCTACCCGCCGGCGCCACCGTCGCCGATCTGCGCGGGGCGCTCGCCGCCGCCTACGGCGGCGAGCTGGACGCCATGCTCAACGCCTGCGCCTACCTGGTCGGCGACGAGCTCACCCGGGACCGCGCCGCCGTGCTCACCCCCACCGTCGACGTCCTCCCGCCCTTCGCCGGCGGGTGACGCGGCGCCCCCCGGACGACGCCGAAATTCACCGCCACCAGGTGTCGAGCGGCGCCACGGGCAGATTGCGCTTGTGCCTGGTAGCGGTGAAGAGCGACTCCAGTCGCTCGGTGACCGCATCGCTCACCTCCGCCCCCTCCAGGTAGTCGTCGATCTCGCTGTACCGGACTCCGAGCGCCTCCTCGTCGGGCAGCGCGGGCCGGTCGTCCTCGAGATCGGCGGTCGGCACCTTGGCCCAGGTGCTCTCCGGCGCCCCGAGCGCGCGCAGCAGCGCCGCGCCCTGCCGTTTGGTGAGCCCGGTGAGCGGGGTGATGTCCGCGCCGCCGTCGCCGTACTTGGTGAAGAAGCCGGTGATCGCCTCCGCCGCGTGGTCGGTCCCGACGACGAGCAGGTTCTCCTGCCCGGCGATGGCGTACTGGATCACCATCCGCTCCCGCGCCTTCACGTTGCCGCGCACGAAGTCGCGCAGCCCGTCGACGCCGAGCCCGCCCGCGGTCTCGGCGGAGAGCGCGTCCACGCCCGGCTTCGCGTTCACCACCACCGAGCGGTCCGGCCGGATGAAGTCGAGCGCGACCTTCGCGTCCGCCTCGTCCGCCTGCACCCCGTACGGCAGCCGCACCGCGACGAACGCCGCCTCGGCCTCCTCGTCGCGCAGCTCCGCCGCGGCCAGCGCGGCCAGCCGCCCGGCGAGCGTGCTGTCCTGCCCGCCGCTGATGCCGAGCACATACCCCTTCGCCTGCGTCGATTTCAGGTAGTCCTTCAGGAACTCCACCCGCCTGCGGATCTCCGCCTCCGGGTCGATCCGGGGCCGCACCCCGAGCTCGGCGATGATCTGTTCGCGCAGCCCTGCCATGTCGCTCCTCATTCCGGCCCGCTCGCCCGGCGGGCGAGCGTCTCCCAGTTGTCCGCGATCTCGTCCCGGGTGTACCCGAGGTCGTGCAGCTGATGCATGACCAGCGCCGCGGCCAGCGGGGCGAGCAGCGCGTCGGCCAGCAACCGCGGATCGCCGGGCGCGCCTGCCGCGCGCAGCAGCGTGGCGACGTGCACCCGGCTCACGTTGTAGGGCGGGTTGCGGTACCGCTGCTCGGCCTCGCCCAACTCGGCGGCGCGGTGCAGCTCGCCCTCCACCTCGATGTCGAGCAGCCGGGCCCGGCCGAAGGCGACCAGCCGCCGCACCGGCGGCGCGCCGGGGCCGAGCGGCGGCGGCCCGAAGAGGAAAGCGCCCTGGAACTTCTGCTCGGAGTGGTCGAGCAGCGCGATGAGCAGCCCGGAGCGGTTGCCGAAGCGGCGGAAGACGGTGCCCTTGCCGACTCCGGCGCGGCGCGCCAGCTCGTCCATGGTCAGGTTGCGCACGCCCTCGTCGCGCACCAGCCGCTGGGCGGTGTCGAGCAGCAGCTTGCGGTTGCGCGCGGCATCCGCCCGCACGACCGGAACCTCGGGCACCGCGCCGAGCAGCGGGAGCGGCGCCCGATCCTTCGGTGTGTCATAGCTCACAGGCCAGGCTCCGGGTCGGGGGAAGTAATCGGACCGTGGTCCGGTTACTACTGCGGACAGACGGAATCTATCCCAGTACATCAGGAGTCGTCATGAGCCAGACCAGCGTTCTCGTCCTCGTCGGCAGCCTGCGCGCCGCTTCGGTCAACCGGCAGCTCGCCGAGGCCGCGGTGCAGACCGCCCCCGAGGGCGTATCGGTGTCGCTGTACGAGGGGCTCGGCGACGTCCCGTTCTACAACGAGGACATTGACGTCCCCGGCTCGGTGCCTGCCGCCGCGCAGTCGCTGCGCGACGCCGTCGCCGCCGCCGACGCGCTGCTGCTGGTCACCCCCGAGTACAACGGCACCATCACCGCCGTGCTCAAGAACGCCATCGACTGGGCCTCCCGGCCGTACGGCTCCGGCGCCGTCAAGGGCAAGCCGGTCGCCATCGTGAGCGCCTCGATCAGCCCGAACGCCGCGGCGTGGGCGCACGGCGACACCGTCAAGGCGGTCGGCGTCGCGGGCGGCACCGTGGTCGAGGCCGCGCACGCGCGGTTCGGCGGGATCGGTGAGCGCTTCGGCGCCGCGCACCCGCGCGAGGACGCCGAGGCGCTGACCCAGCTCGGCGCCACCCTGCACGAGCTGGTGAGCGCCGTCGGCGAGCGCGTCGACGCCTGATTCCACTCCGTCCCGGCGCCCCGTCCACCCCGGTGGGCGGGGCGCCGCGCTGTGTCCGCTGTGACTGGCGATGTGCGAGGGGCGAGAGTTTGCTGAGGTGCTGCCGAGGGCGTGTTTTGTGATCTGGATCACATCTTTTGGGAAGCGTCCTCGGCGTGTCCTGGGAGTTAATTCCACGGATGTGACTCACCAGGTCTAGTGCTGCTCGGTTCTGTCGGCCACTAGGTGTAGTGTCTGCCGTACCGAATCGCACACCCCATCCACCGCCCCCGGCGGGAACTGTCAAGGGGATGTTCGGGCCGGGATCCAAAGTTTGCGCAGGGACATTCGGCCGTGGATGAGAGGGACATCAAATGACCATCACCGTGTACACCAAGCCCGCGTGCGTCCAGTGCAATGCCACCTACAAGGCGCTCGACAAGGCCGGGGTGGATTACAGCATCGTCGACATCTCGCAGAACGACGACGCCCGTGATTTCGTGATGGCGCTGGGCTACCTGCAGGCGCCCGTCGTCGTGGCGGGCGAGGACCACTGGTCCGGCTTCCGGCCGGACCGGATCAAGGCGCTCGCCACCGTCGCGGCCTGAGCCGCGGGGCCGCCAGGCGGCCCCATTCCAGGAGGGTGTCGTGACAGGACTGGTCTACTTCTCCAGCGCATCGGAGAACACCCACCGCTTCGTGACCAAACTGGCGCTGCCCGCCCGGCGTATCCCGCTGCACCTCTCCGAGACGCTGCGCGTGGACGAGCCGTTCGTGCTGATCTGCCCCACCTACGGCGGCGGCAAGCACCTCGACGGCCGCCGCTCCGACAAGGAATTCGTGCCACGGCAGGTGGCCCAGTTCCTCAACGATCCGCACAACCGCGCCCTGCTGCGCGGGGTCGTCGCCGCGGGTAATACCAACTTCGGCGAGACGTTTTGCTTTGCGGGCGAGGTGATCTCGCGCAAGTGCGCGGTTCCGTACCTCTACCGCTTCGAATTGATGGGAACCGCAGAGGACGTGGACCGCGTCCGCGAAGGATTGGGATTGTTTTGGCAACAGCAACGACAGCACCGGCCGGAAAGTCAGCCCGCCTGGAGCAGCCCCCGGTCCGCGGCGGAGATGCCGGAGAGGGCCTCGATTACCACGCCCTGAACGCGATGCTGAACCTCTACGGCGCGGACGGACGCATCCAGTTCGACCGCGACCGGGAGGCCGCGCGGCAGTACTTCCTGCAGCACGTCAACCAGAACACCGTCTTCTTCCACAACCTCGACGAGAAGCTCGACTACCTGGTCGAGGAGAACTACTACGAGGGCGAGGTGCTGGAGAAGTACGGCCGCTCCTTCGTGAAGGGGCTGTTCGAGCAGGCCTACGCGAAGAAGTTTCGGTTCCCGACCTTCCTCGGCGCGTTCAAGTACTACACCTCGTACACGCTCAAGACCTTCGACGGGAAGCGCTATCTCGAGCGCTTCGAGGACCGGGTCTGCATGGTCGCGCTCACCCTCGCCGACGGCGACGAGAAGCTCGCCGTCGAGCTGGTCGAGGAGATCATCACCGGCCGCTTCCAGCCGGCCACCCCGACCTTCCTGAACTCGGGCAAGAAGCAGCGCGGCGAGCCGGTGAGCTGCTTCCTGCTGCGCATCGAGGACAACATGGAGTCCATCGGGCGCTCGATCAACTCCGCGCTGCAGCTCTCCAAGCGCGGCGGCGGGGTCGCGCTGCTGCTCAGCAATATCCGCGAGCACGGCGCCCCGATCAAGAAGATCGAGAACCAGAGCTCCGGCGTCATCCCGATCATGAAGCTGCTGGAGGATTCCTTCTCCTACGCCAACCAGCTCGGCGCGCGGCAGGGCGCGGGCGCGGTGTACCTGCACGCGCACCACCCGGACATCTACCGCTTCCTCGACACCAAGCGGGAGAACGCGGACGAGAAGATCCGGATCAAGACCCTCTCGCTCGGCGTGGTGATCCCGGACATCACCTTCGAGCTGGCGCGGAACAACGAGGACATGTACCTCTTCTCGCCGTACGACGTCGAGCGCATCTACGGCAAGCCGTTCGCCGACGTGAACATCACCGAGAAGTACTACGAGATGGTCGACGACAAGCGGATCCGCAAGTCCAAGATCCGGGCCCGCGAGTTCTTCCAGACCATCGCCGAGCTGCAGTTCGAGTCCGGCTACCCGTACATCATGTACGAGGACACCGTGAACCGCGCCAACCCGATCGCGGGCAAGATCACGCACTCCAACCTGTGCTCGGAGATCCTGCAGGTCTCGACGCCGTCGACCTACCACGACGACCTGTCCTACGACCACGTCGGCAAGGACATCTCCTGCAACCTGGGCTCGCTGAACATCGCCAAGACGATGGACTCGCCCGACTTCGCGCGCACCATCGACGTCTCGATCCGCGCGCTCACCGCCGTCTCCGACCAGACCCACATCTTCTCGGTGCCCTCCATCGAGCAGGGCAACAACGCCTCGCACGCCATCGGCCTCGGCCAGATGAACCTGCACGGCTACCTGGCCCGCGAGCACATCCACTACGGCTCGCCCGAGGGCATCGACTTCACCAACATCTACTTCTACACGGTTGTCTACCACGCCCTGCGCGCCTCGAACCGGATCGCCATCGAGCGTGGCTCGTACTTCGGCGGCTTCCCGGAATCCAAGTACGCCAGCGGCGAGTACTTCGACAAGTACACCGAGCGCACCTGGGAGCCGGAGACCGACCGCGTCCGGCAGCTCTTCGCCGACGCGGGCGTGCACATCCCCACCCAGCAGGACTGGCTGGAGCTGAAGTCCTCCGTCATGGAGCACGGCATCTACAACCAGAACCTGCAGGCCGTCCCGCCCACCGGCTCGATCTCCTACATCAACCACTCCACCAGCTCCATCCATCCGGTGGCGTCGAAGATCGAGATCCGCAAGGAAGGCAAGATCGGCCGCGTCTACTACCCGGCCCCCTACATGGACAACGACAACCTCGAGTACTACGAGGACGCCTACGAAATCGGCTACGAGAAGATCGTCGACACCTACGCCGCCGCCACCCAGCACGTGGACCAGGGGCTTTCGCTGACGCTGTTCTTCAAGGACACCGCAAGCACGCGCGATCTCAACAAGGCGCAGATCTACGCGTGGCGCAAGGGGATCAAGACGCTCTACTACATCCGGTTGCGGCAGATGGCGCTCGAGGGGACCGAGGTCGAGGGCTGCGTCAGCTGCATGCTGTGACCCGGGCCGCACGTCTCTCCGGCGGGCGCTCTCGATTGTTATAGCCACCTATAGCATTCGTGGCTACGCTGGGGAGATGACCAGGACGATCAGCCAGGCCGAACTCCGCAACGGGAGTGCGGGCGTGATGGACGCGCTCGAAGCGGGTGAGGACTTCGTCATCACCCGCAACGGGCAGCCGGTCGGCGAACTGCGGCCCATCACCCGGCCGCGCACCCCGACCACCGCCGAGCTGCGGCGGCGGCTCGCCAGGTTCGCCGGTCAAGCGAGCGGGGCGGAGGAGCGGGCGGAGATCGACGCGGTCTTCGGCGAGGAGCGGCTGGATGACTGAGCCGGGGGCGAGGTTCCGCTACCCCGTCGGCTTGCTCGACACCTGCACGCTGATCGATCTCCCCCTTCTCTCCGAGGCCGACCTGCCGACCGAGGCGCGGATCAGCACGGTCACGCTCGCGGAGCTGGGGCTGGGGGTGGCCCTGGCGGCGGATCCGACGACGCTGGCACTCCGGACCGAACGCCTGCTGGAGATCGAGCACGCGGTCGACGCGCTGCCGTTCTCTGCGACGGCAGCGCGTCGATTCACCTCGATGGCGAAGTTGGTCGTCTCCGCGGGGCGAAGCCCCAAGCCGCGCCGGATGGATCTGATGATTGCCGCGATCGCCTCGTCGAACGACCTGCCGTTGTTCACCCGCAATGCGGCCGACTTCACGGGTTTGCATCCGCTGCTGACCGTGGTCGCCGTGTAGCTCAATCCACGGCGGTCCCCTCCAGCTCGACCAACTGGCCGGGGACCGCGAGCCGGGTCACGCCGAGCATGGTGGTGGCGGGGGCGATGCCCGCGGCGCCGAGGCGGGCGGCGAGGACGCCGTAGTGCTGGAAGAGCAGGTCGACGTCGGTGGTGTAGACGTTCAGCCGGACCAGGTTCGGGAGGCCCATGCCTGCTGCGGCGAGGACGGCTTCCAGGTTGTCCAGGGTCAGGGCGAGCTGGGCGGCCGGGTCGCCGGGGTGCTGGGGTTCGCCGTCGGCGTTCATGGCGGTCTGGCCGGAGCAGTAGAGGGTCCGGGTGGGGGCGGTGACCAGCTCGGCCTGGTTGAAGCCGAGCGGCAGGGACCAGGTGACGGGGTTGATCGCGGTTCGTTCCATGCGGATCAGCCTCGCAACGAATCACGACATCCTCTGTCGGGTATTTTCGAGCCGTGCGCGCCGACCGATTGGTCTCGCTGGTCCTGCTGCTCCGCAGCCGCGGCCGGATGACCGCGCCCGCGCTCGCCCGTGAGCTGGAGGTCTCCACCAGGACAGTGCTGCGCGATATCGAGGCGCTCTCCACCGCCGGGGTCCCGGTCTACGCCGAGCGCGGTCGGCACGGTGGGTTCGCGCTGCTCCCCGGCTTCCGGACCGAGCTCACCGGGCTCAACCACGACGAGACGCTGGCCCTGCTCACCTCCGGTGCGGGAGCTTTCGGGTTGGGGCCCGCGCTCGCGTCGGCACTGCGGAAAGTGGCCGACGCGCTGCCGGATAGCCACGCGGCCGCTGCGGGCGAGAGAGCCCGGCGACTCCTGCACGAACCCGAGACGGACCTGCTCAAGCGCAGGCGCACCCGCGACGACATCCCGGCTCAGGTCATGGCGGAAATCCGCCGCGCGGTCGTCACCGGGCACCGGCTGCGCATCCACTACGCGGCAACCGGCGTTGCGCCGCGGTGGCGCACGGTGGACCCGATCGGCCTGGTCACCGCTCGCGACCAGCGCTACCTGCTCGCCCTCAGAGCGGGGGAGGACCGCACCTACAAACTGTCCAGGGTGCTCGCAGCCGAGGCGCTGGACGAACCGGCACAGCGCCCGGAAGGCGTCGACCTCGAACAGATCTGGCGCGAGCGGGGGAGCCGGTTCCGCACCGGCGGCGACCAACTCGCGGTGCGGGTGCGGCTCACCCCGGCCCGCCGGGCAGAGCTGACGGACACCGCCCTGGCCGTCCACGCCGAACACCTCGACGCGGACGGCCTGCTCCACCTGGAACTCACCTTCCAGGACCGCCGGCACGCCGAATGGGCCCTGTGGCAGCTCGCCGCGGACGCGGAGGTGATCGCCCCGCGATCGCTACGAACCGCACTCGGCGAGCGAGCCGCCGCGCTGGCCGCCCGCTACCGCGACTAGACCAGCGCGGGCAGCACTTCCTTCTCGAAGAGCTCGATCCCGCTGGTGTCGTACGCCGACTCCGGGAAGTTGAAGATGGCGTACCCGAGCCCCAGCTTCCCCAGCGCCGTCAGCCGCTCGATGATCTGCTCCGGCGTGCCGACCGCGGCCCCGCCCGCCGACAGGTTCCGGATGTACCCGGTCCCCTTCTCCGCGCCGAGCGCGGGCGCGAGCCGGTCGGCGATCGCCTTCGTGCGCTCCTCGACCTCGGCCTCGGTCGCGCCGACCACGACGTTGAAGTTCGAGCTGCGCACGATGGCGTCGTAGTCGGTGCCGACGTCGGCGCAGTGCCCGCGCAGGATCTCGGACTTGTGGGTGAACTCAGCCGGGTCGTTGCCGGCGAAGTTGGTGTACTGCGCGTACTTGGCGGCGATCTTCAGCGTCTTCTTCTCGCCGCCGCCCGCGATCCACAGCGGGATCCCGCCCTCCTGTAGCGGCAGCGGGTACACCCTGGCCCCGTCTACCTGGTAATACTTGCCGTCCAGCGTGGCGCTGCCCGTGCTCCAGGCCTGCCGGAAGATCTGCACCCCCTCGTCCAGCCTGCCGAGCCGCTCACCGGCGGTCGGGAAGCCGTAGCCGTAGGCGCGCCACTCGTGCTCGTACCAGCCGCCGCCGATGCCCATCTCGGTGCGGCCGCCGGAGATGGCGTCCACGGTGGCGGCGACCTTCGCCAGGTAGGCGGGGTTGCGGTAGCTGATCGCGGTACACATCTGACCCAGCCGGATCCGCGAGGTGGTCGCCGCGAAGGCCGACATGAGCGTCCACGCCTCGTGCGTGGCCTCCTCGGTCGGCTCCGGCACGGTGTGGAAGTGGTCGTAGACCCACAGCGACTCCCAGACCGGGTTCGCGTCCGCGCGCGCGGCGAGATCCCGCAGCACCCCCCACTGCGCGGCGGTGTCGATGCCGACCAGATCCAGCCGCCACCCCTGCGGGACGAAGATTCCGAAGCGCACAGCACTCTCCTCGTGTGTCGTCGCGTGTCGGGCGCACACGCGCCCATCCTCCACTCTGTCGAGCCGGCGCCGCGCGGGCAACGATTCGGCGCCGGGCGCGCGCAATTCCGATCACGGCCGAAACCGGGGCGGAATCGGTCTGCCGGTGCGAGAGTTTGCGGGAGGGTAGCGGGGGCAGTCGGCGAGCAAACGGGTGTTCGATGCGCCCGGGACGAAGGGACCAGCGGGAATGACGCGAGCGCACACGGTCGGCGGAACGATGGAGCGGGCGGAGCTGGACGCGATGCTCGCGGCCGTCGCGGTCGGCGACAGGGCCGCGTTCACCGAGTTCTACCGCGCCACCAGCCCCAGGGTCTACGGTCTCGCGCTGCGGGTGGTGCGGCACCGGGCCGCGGCGGAGGAGATCACCCAGGAGGTGTACCTGCAGGTCTGGCAGACGGCGGCGCGGTACGACGCCGGAATGTCGACCCCGACCGGCTGGCTCCTGATGCTCACCCACCGGCGCGCGGTCGACCGCGTGCGCCGGGAGACCGCCGCCTCCGCGCGCGAACTGGTCTTCGGTCACGCGCACCGGCCGGTGGATCACGACGTGGTCACCGAATCGGTCACCCGGCGGCTGGAGGCGAGCTCGGTGGTAGACGGCATGCGGGTGCTCACCCCCGTGCAGCGCGAGGCCATCACGCTCGCCTACTACGGCGGCCGCAGCTACACCGAGGTCGCCGACCACCTCGGCATTCCGCTCTCCACGGTGAAGAGCCGGATCCGGGACGGGCTGCGCAGGTTGCGTGTCGCGGTCACCGATCAGGTGGTCGCCGTCTGATCGGAAAGGCGGTGCACGGCCGCGAATTCGGCATCACGCACATGATCGACGTGCACGCGCGCACGCTATGAGCGCCGTCACCGCATCCGCGCCACGAGGTGAAATCCGCAGCGCGGCGGTGTACTCTCGCCCACGTTGATTCCCGCGGTGGCATTCGCCCCGCACCCGGAACGAGGAGGTGGACTGTCATGTGCAGTGAACCTCCCAGTCGAAGGCCGCGCGGCGCCGCCCCTTCGCTCTGATCATTCCGATCCCCCGGCTTTCCCGTCGGGTGCGCGCGTTGGGTAGTGCCTCGCGGTGTGACGCAGTCCTAGAACTCGCTCACCCATTGCCTCGTGCCGAGGGGATCTCCCATGTCGCAAACCGATGTCATCGACGTACGCCCGGCGCTCTCGCTGCCGGACACCGTGCAGGAACTCGTGGAGACGCGCCGCGCCGACGCCGCGCTGGACTGGCTCGGCAACCACTCGCCGCACGCCATCGCCGACCAGCTCGCCCGCATGGACGCCGTCCGCGCGGGCATGGCGTTCCGGCTGCTCGACAAGGATCTCGCGCTCGCCGTCTTCGAGGAGCTCGAGCCGGTCGATCAGCAGCAGATCCTGGAAGGGCTGCGGGACAAGAGCTTCCGTGACCTGATCGAGAACATGGCCCCGGACGACCGGGCCCGCATGCTGCGCGAGGCGCCCGCCACCGTCGCCAAGAAGGTGCTCGCCGGGCTGAGCCCGCGCGAACGCCGGATGACCGCCGGGCTGCTCGGCTACCCGGAGGGCTCGGTCGGGCTCTACATGACCCCCGAGGTGGTGGCGCTCCCGCGCGACCTCACCGTGGCCGCCGCGCTGCAGACCGTGCGCGCCAAGGGTGGCCGTGCCGAAACCGTCTACACCCTGCCGGTGGTGGACACCGGCCGCAGGCTCACCGGCGTGGTCGAACTGCGCGAACTCGTGCTCAGCGGCCCCGAGGCCCTGGTCGCCGACCTGGTCCGCACCGAGCCCGCCTTCGTGCGCGCCACCGACTCCGCCGAGCGCGCCGCCCGCGTGATGCGCGAGACCAACGTCATCGACCTGCCGGTCGTGGACAGCGAGGACCGGCTGGTCGGGCTGCTCACCATCGATGACGCGGTCGAGGTGATCGAGGCCGCGGACAGCGAGGACGTCGCCAAGCAGGCGGGCTCCGCGCCGTGGGCCGGGCACTACATGGCGGCCGGGGTCTTCCAGCTGGCGCGCTACCGCGCGCTCTGGCTGCTGCTCCTGCTGGTCGCCGCCACCCTGACCGTGAGCGTCACCGACTTCTTCGAGGGCACCCTCGAGCAGGCGGCCCAGCTCGCGCTGTTCATCCCGCTGCTCATCGGCGCGGGCGGCAATGCCGGAGCCCAGGCGGCGACGGCGTGTGTGCGCGCGGTCGCGGTCGGCGAGGTGCGCGGCGGTGATCTGTTCCGGGTGATCTGGCGGGAGTGCCGGGTCGGGTTCGTGCTCGGCAGCATGCTGGCCGTCGCCGGTGTGACGATCGGCGGACTCTTCGTCGGCCCGAGGGTGGCCGTCGTCGTCGGGCTCACCCTGGTGCTGATCTGTGCCTGGGCCGCCACCATCGGCGGCATGATGCCGCTGCTCGCCAAGCGGTTGCGCATCGACCCGGCGGTGGTCTCCGCGCCCATGGTGACCACGCTGGTCGACGCCACCGGGCTTATCCTCTACTTCAGCATCGCCAAGCTGGTGCTCGGGATCTGAGCCGCCGACACACAGTATTCTCCCAGCGCGCAGCCAGCTTCGTGCCGGACCCGGCCCTTACTGTCGCTCCTGCCCAGCGGAAACGACGAAAGGGGCTCGCATGGGTGAGCGACACGAGCACGATCTGGGGCTGGCGCACGACCTGCGCACCATGACGCGCCGAAGGGCACTGTTCTTCTTCGGTGCGGGGGTGGCGGGGCTGGCCGCGGCCGGGTGCGCGTCCGGCTCGGACACCTCGACGACCTCGACCACGACGGCGAGTACGTCCGTCGCCGCGGCACCGCAGGAGACGGCCGGGCCGTACCCGGGTGACGGCTCGAACGGGCCCAACGTGCTGGTGCAGTCCGGCGTGGTGCGCAGCGACATCACCACCAGCTTCGGCGGCTTCACCGGCACCGCCGAGGGAGTGCCGATGACGCTGCGGATCACCCTGAAGGACCTGGCGAACTCCGGCGCGGCCGGCGCCGGCACGGCGGTGTACGTGTGGCACTGCGACCGGGACGGCGAGTACTCGCTGTACGGGAAGAACATCACCGAGCAGAACTATCTGCGCGGAGTCCAGGTCGCGGACGCGGACGGCACCGTCACCTTCACCTCCATCTTCCCGGCCTGCTACTCCGGCCGCTGGCCGCACATCCACTTCGAGGTCTACGACTCGCTCGACGTCGCCGTCGCGGGCGAGAACGCCCGCCTCACCTCGCAGATCGCCCTCCCGCAGGATGCGAGCGAGCAGGTCTTCGCCGCCGACTCCGGGTACGCGCAGAGCGTCAGCAACCTCTCCCGGGTCTCGCTCGACTCCGACAATGTCTTCGGCGACGGGTGGGACGCAGAACTCGCGACCGTCACCGGCTCGCCGAGTGATCGTATGCAGGTGGCGATCACGATCGGGGTCGCGGAAAAGTCGCAGAACATGCAGTCCCAGCAGGCGCCGCCGGTCGGCGGGGGAGGTCCGGGGGCGCAAGGAGGTCCCGGTGCAATGCCACCGGGCGGTCCGCCGCCCGGCCGTTGACGAATTCGCCGCAAACCGGCTCATTTCGTCATATACAGGCGCTCGTTCGGCAGGCGGGAAAACAGTGGGGCGCAGTCGGTATCGACGCTCACCGCATCCACATACCGGCGCTCCGCGTGTTCCTGTACGAAGATCAACGCTGCCGTCAGGCAGGCAACGAAATCCAGCGGTATTCCGCCGAGCCGGATGCTGAGATGCACATCCGGCTCGTCAGGAGCTGGGGAGAGTGCCATCTTCTACCGGTCCCGGCCGTCTGCAATCGCGAGTGCTTCGCCCAGCGTCATCGAGACCTTCGAACGCTCCGTGATCGGCCCGTCCCAGGTGCGGAGCGCGACGGCGAACGCTTCCCCCCTCGTTGACTGGTTTGCGCTCGACACCAGGAGTTGGCACCGGTGCCGAGCGCTGGGCAGGACGCTACGAACACCGAACCGAACAGATCCACTGACTTGCACGAACTTGCACAAACTGAAAAATCACAGGCCAGATGTGACTTCGATGAGGGACTATGAACATGACGACGTGCAAGCCATAGCACGTCCATAGACGGGGGGACACCCATGCTGTTGCGTCTACTCGGCCGGGGCGGAAGCAAAACCGGCGACTGCCCGACGCTGTACGCGACCGACAGGGACACGTATGTGGTCATCGGCTGGGAAACCGAACCCGGAACGGGGACCGTGCGCCTACCGCACCTGCTGTTGGGGTTCGCTGAACCGGATACCTACCTCGGTGCGACGATGACCGACGCCGATGACGGGACGTTCTTCATCACCGGGCGTCCGGTCATCGAACCGGACTTGCTCGTTCGGGTGGAGCTTGCGCCCGGTGAAACCTGCATCGAGGTACCGAAGCACCGGAGGACGTTCTATGGAGTTGAAGACCGGTAGCCCGTGGCCGGACTTGCTCGGACGAGCCCGTCGGTCCGTGCTGCACCTGGAAGTCGGTGACACCTACGCCGTTCCTGCCGAGTCCGAGCCGCTTCGGCGGTTTCTCGCCGGAGAGCCACGAGACAGCGAACCGGACCCCGGCTGGAACGTCTGGGCCGAGCTGGTGGCAGGGCTGCGCACGGGCGGGGTGACCGTCGCCCGAATACGGGTGGTCACCGAGCCGCTGTCGGACTACCACCGATGGCTCCTCGCCGAGACCGGGGACAACATCGCGGTGGGGGAGGACGTTCGGTACGTGCCCAGACATTCGGTCTCCGCGGTGCCCGCCGACGATGTCTGGCTGATCGACGGCAACCTGGTTGCCTTCAATTTGAGGGGGCGCGACGGCGAGCCCGCGGGGGCCGCGGTCACCGACGACCCCGGTCTCTGCGCGTACTACGACGCGGCAGTCCAGCGACTGTGGTCGACCGCCGTTCCATATGTCGACTACACGCTTGGTCAGCGGTGACCGGGCCGGTTCACGAACAACGGGAAGCGCTCGGGCAGCGACTCCGGGAGATGCGGCAGGCATCGGGCGTCACCGCTCGGGAGCTTGCCCGGCGTGCGGGCTGGCACGAATCGAAGTGCTCGAAGATCGAATACGGCAGGATCAAGCCGTCCGATGCCGACCTGCGGGCGTACTGCGCCCATTGCGGGGCGGAAGATCAGCTGGCCGATCTTCTCGCCAGTTTGAAGAACCTGAACGCCGCCTACATCGAATGGCGAAGGCTGCTCGCTACCGGCACCAGAGAGCGGCAGCGGCACTCGCTGAGGTTGGAGGCGGAATCCGAGATCATCCGCAACTGGCAGCCCCAGGTGATTCCGGGGCTACTCCAGACGGCGGACTACGCGGCGGCGATCCTCCGGTACGGGGTCGAGTTCTACCAGGTGCCCGATGACATCGAGAAAGGTGTGTCGGCCCGGATGGATCGCCAGCGCATCCTCTACCGAGGCTCGCACCGATTCCACTTCCTGATCGCCGAGCAAGCGCTGTACACCACAGTCGGAGACGACTCCGTGATGGCCGGCCAGCTGGACCGGCTCCGCTCGATCATCGGGATGCCGCGGGTGACGCTCGGCATCGTCCCCCTGATGACCGAGGCCAAAGCCGCTGTGGAGAACTTCGTCATGTTCGACAACCGCTCGGTCAAGGTCGAAGGTGCCACGGCCGAGTTGACGATCACCCAGCCCCGGGAGATCGCGATCTACGGCCGCGCCTTCGACATGCTGGCTGCTCAATCCGTTACCGGTGCGGCCGCTCGAGCGCTGGTAGGAGATGCGCTCACCCGACGGTGCGGCACACCATGACCCTGGCGACGGCGTGGGTCGAATGGCGGCGCCTGCTCGGCGGCGGTACGAGACGACGCCAGCAGGCGGCGCTCGCGCTCGAGGCCGAGACAGAGGTCATGCGGGTCTACCACCCGTTCCTGATACCTGGTCTGCTCCAGACGGCCGAGTACGCGGAGGGCGTCCTGCGACGTGTCATCGAGTTCCAGCAGGTTCCCGACGATATCGACCGGGGCGTGGCGAAACGCCTGAAGCGGCAACAGATCCTGTACCGCCGGAATCATCGGTTCCACTTCGTCCTGGCCGAACAGGCGCTGCGGACAACGGTCGGCACCGACCTGACGATGGTCGGCCAGCTCGACCGGCTGCTGGCGATCATCGGCATGCCGAGAGTCGTGCTCGGTATCGTCCCCGCCGATGCCCCGTATCAGGTATCGATGACCAACTTCGCGGACCGGCGGCGCGAGCGCTGATCAGGGCCGAGATGGACCGGCGGCGTACCCGGCCGGGAACCTGAGCGCGGCACCATCCGGCGGGGACAGCCGATGACGCGCACTACCCGGCCGCGAGCGGGACGGCGGCGCGGAGGACGTCGGTCACGATTTCAGCCGGGCCTTCGAACTGGATCGTGGAGAGGCTCAGCGCCGCCCGCCGCGGCCCGGTCTCCTCATCGAAGCGGGTAGCGGGCAGCGGCGGCCCGATGGGGACGTGCAGAGGATTCACGAACGGGCCCCCCTCGTGCTCTTCGCAATGCACCGGGTGCCCGTCGATCTCGAAGCGCACCGCGCCGAGCTCCTGCTCGCCCACCTCACCGAGCGTCAGCAGGAACCGCTGCCCCTGGTACTCGAACCCGCACTCCCACAGCCGGGCAGCGCTGGGCCGGACGCCGAGCGCCGCGGTGGCCGCGCAGGGATCGGTGTTCGCGAACGGGGTGCTCGCCCGGCGCGGCTCCGCCCGCCAGCCCGCGGCGGCCGCTGCGGCGAGCCGGGTGGCCGGAGCGCAGCTCTCCGCGTTCCGCGAGGCGAGGTCCAGGTCCAGCTCGAGTACCGCGCCGAGCTGCACGGTCGTCTCGCAGCGCCGCGGCCCGCCCGGCTCCGGGGTGGTCTCGCGCACGACGGCCGGGGCGCCGTCGATGGTGGTGGCGACGGCATCCTCCTGTGGCTCCAGCGGGCCGTTCGCCGTGGTGACCTGCCAGACGACGCCGACTGCGGGATCGTCCGTGATGATCCCGCAGATATCCAACCCCGCGGGAACGGGGGTCTCGCCGAACCCCGCCTCGGCGAGGTCGCCTGCACCGAGCAGCGCGCAGACATCGATGAGCCTGGCCCGCTCCAGCAGGGCTCGCAGCTCGGCGTCCCCGGTCGGCCGCGCAGACCAGTAGTCCGCTTCGGCCTGCCCGCAACCGGACAGCGCCAGGCAGCAGGCGATCAGCGACAGCAGTCGTCGAAGCACGGTTCTCCCCCTCCCGGCACCGCCGGGGCGGCAATGCCTGGAGCCACCCTATGCGGGGTAATCGCGACATTCATGCCACTAGTTCTTGTGCTGCGAAGCGACTCCCTCCACAAGAGGTAGTGTTCTCGGGACCACGACTTGGACCGGAGGCTGCAGCATGAAACTGATCGATCGGGTGTCGGCCATCAACTGGAATCGGGTGCCCGACGAGAAGGACGCCGAGGTGTGGGACCGGCTGACCGGCAACTTCTGGCTGCCCGAGAAGGTGCCGGTGTCGAACGACATCCCGTCCTGGGCGACGCTGACGCCGGACGAGAAGCAGCTCACGATGCGGGTCTTCACCGGGCTCACGCTGCTGGACACCATTCAGGGCACGGTCGGCGCGGTGAGCCTGATCCCGGACGCGATCACTCCGCACGAGGAGGCGGTGCTCACCAATATCGCGTTCATGGAGTCGGTGCACGCGAAGAGCTACAGCTCGATCTTCTCCACGCTCTGCTCGACGCGCGAGATCGACGAGGCGTTCCGCTGGTCGGAGGAGAACCGCAACCTGCAGCGCAAGGCCGAGATCGTGCTGGGGTACTACAACGGCGACGATCCGCTCAAGCGCAAGGTGGCCTCGACGCTGCTGGAGAGCTTCCTCTTCTACTCCGGCTTCTACCTGCCGATGCACTGGTCCTCGCGGGCCAAGCTGACCAACACCGCGGACATGATCCGGCTGATCATCCGGGACGAGGCGGTGCACGGCTACTACATCGGCTACAAGTACCAGAAGGGCCTGGAGCTGGTCTCGCAGGCGGAGCGCGACGAGCTGAAGAACTACACCTTCGAGCTGCTCTTCGAGCTGTACGAGAACGAGGCGGAGTACACCCAGGATCTGTACGACGAGGTCGGGCTCACCGAGGACGTCAAGAAGTTCCTGCGCTACAACGCCAACAAGGCGCTGATGAACCTCGGCTACGAGGGGCTCTTCCCGAAGGACGAGACCGACGTGAACCCGGCCATCCTCTCCGCGCTCTCGCCGAATGCCGACGAGAACCACGACTTCTTCTCCGGCTCCGGCTCCAGCTACGTCATCGGCAAGGCCGTGAACACCGAAGACGAGGACTGGGAGTTCTGAGCCGATGGCGGCTGCGTCACCCGGTGACGTAGCCGTTCAGGTTCTGCCGCACATCGGTGAGCAGGGCGCGGGCGGCGACCAGCCCGCTGCCGTGCCAGACCGGGTCCTCCACCGCGAAGACCCGCTGGTCGGTGGCGGCGCCGAGCTCTTTCCAGGCGTCCGAGCGGAGCACCGATTCGCCGTACTCCCGGCCCGCCGCGCCGTCGAAGAGCACGAAGACGATGTCGCCGTCGACCTGGTCCAGGTCGTCCGCGCCGACGGTGAAGGAGGCGCCGCGCTGGTTCTGCGGCCTGCGCACCCCGATGTCGGCGAGCACGCCGCCCGCGAAGGTGTCGGTGCCCTGCACGGTGATGCTGTCCGCGCCGAACCGGATCACCGATGCCTGCGACTGCGCGGCGGCGACGGCGGGTTCGGCTCCGGTGGCGGGGGCGTCGGCGCGGTACCCGGCCAGCGCCGCCTCGGCGACCTCGGCGCGGGCGAGCCCGGCCGCGAGCCCGACGAACTCGGCGGCCCAGCCGCTGCCGCTCCCGGCCAGCACGGTGGGGGCGACGGCGGCGAGCGCGGCGTAGTCACCCTGGCCCTGGGTGCCGATGATGACGTCCGGGTCCAGCTCGGCGATCCGGGCCGGGTCGGGGGCGCCGTCCGGGCCGACCGAGGGGATCCGCTTGACCCCGTAGCCCAGGTAGTCGGGCTGCGGGCCGTCCGGGCTGGTCGTGCCGACGACCCGCTCCCAGAGCCCGAGCGCGCAGGCGGCGTCGAGCGCGGGGGTGCCGAGCACGACGATGCGCTGCGGGTCGGCGGGCACCTGGGCGACCCCGCCGGTGTGCGTCACCGCGCGGGTGCCCGGCCCCGGGTCCGGGCGGCTCGGCAGCGGGCACGCCTGGCTGGTGTCGCGCTCCAGCCCGACCACGCCCGCCCCCGCGATATTGGTCGTGGTGCGGATGATCGTGCTCGCATCGTCGGTCTGCTGACCGCAACCCGCCAGCAGCAGCGTGCCCGCGGCGAGCACCGCCAGGGTGCGCGGGCTGGCGGACGGGAATCGGCTGCGGACGCGGGCACTCACCGGCATGCGGGTGAGGGTACAGGCGGAGTGGGTAGTACCCACCCGCGCATCGGCCCGGAACGGAAATACGACACAGAGTAGGACCGGAGTCGGACCGCCCCGGCCATAAGGTTTACGATCTGGGGAGCGCACGCGAACGAGGAGGATCAGTGACTGCTGTTGAGCCCCGCCCGGTCGAACAGGTGGAAGCGTCTCGGCCGTATCCAGCCCGTGTCGGGCCGAAGGGGTCGTTCCTCTACAAGATGGTCACCACCACGGACCCCAAGGTCCTCGGTGTCATGTACCTGACCACCTCCATGAGCTTCTTCCTCATCGGCGGCCTGATGGCGCTGCTGATGCGCGGCGAGCTGGCCCGCCCGGGCCTGCAGTTCCTCTCGCCCGAGCAGTTCAACCAGCTGTTCACCATGCACGGCACGATCATGCTGCTCTTCTACGCGACGGCGATCGTGTTCGGCTTCGCGAACATCATCCTGCCGCTGCAGATCGGCGCCCCCGACGTCGCCTTCCCGCGGCTGAACGCCTTCAGCTACTGGCTGTACGCGTTCGGCGCGACCATGGCGACCGCGGGCTTCGTCACCCCCGGCGGCGCGGCGGACTTCGGCTGGACGGCGTACGTGCCGCTCACCGACATCCTGCACTCGCCCGGCGTCGGCACCGACCTGTGGATCCTGGGCCTGGCCGTCTCCGGCCTCGGCACCATCCTCGGCGGTGTCAACATGCTGACCACGGTCGTCTGCCTGCGCGCTCCGGGCATGACCATGTTCCGGATGCCGATCTTCACCTGGAACATCGCCGTCACCTCGGTGCTGGTCATCCTCGCGTTCCCGCTGCTCACCGCCGCGCTCTTCGGCCTCGCGTACGACCGGCACCTGGGCGGCCACATCTACGACCCGGCCACCGGCGGCATCCTGCTGTACCAGCACCTGTTCTGGTTCTTCGGGCACCCCGAGGTCTACATCATCGCGCTGCCCTTCTTCGGCATCGTCTCGGAGATCTTCCCGGTCTTCTCGCGCAAGCCGATCTTCGGCTACACCACCCTGGTCTACGCGACGCTCGGGATCGCGGCGCTCTCGATCGCGGTGTGGGCGCACCACATGTACGCCACCGGCGCGGTGCTGCTGCCCTACTTCTCCTTCATGACGTTCCTGATCGCGGTGCCGACCGGCGTGAAGTTCTTCAACTGGATCGGCACCATGTGGCGCGGCCAGCTGACCTTCGAATCACCGATGCTCTTCTCGCTCGGCTTCCTGGTCACCTTCCTCTTCGGCGGCCTCTCCGGCGTCATCCTGGCCTCCCCGCCGCTGGACTTCCACGTCACCGACTCGTACTTCGTGGTCGCGCACTTCCACTACGTGCTCTTCGGCACCATCGTGTTCGCCACCTTCGCCGGCATCTACTTCTGGTTCCCGAAGATGACCGGCCGGATGATGGACGAGCGGCTCGGCAAGTGGCACTTCTGGGCCACCTTCATCGGCTTCCACACCACGTTCCTCGTGCAGCACTGGCTGGGCGCGGAGGGCATGCCGCGGCGCTACGCCGACTACCTGCCGACCGACGGCTTCACCACGCTGAACACCATCTCCACCATCGGTGCCTTCGTGCTCGGCGCCTCGATGCTCCCGTTCATCTGGAACGTCTTCAAGAGCTTCCGGTACGGCGAGGTGGTCACCGTGGACGACCCGTGGGGCTACGGCAACTCGCTGGAGTGGGCGACCACCTGCCCGCCGCCGCGGCACAACTTCTACGAGCTGCCGCGCATCCGCTCCGAGCGCCCCGCGTTCGAGCTGCACTACCCGCACATGATCGACCGGATGCGGGAGGAGGCACACGTGGGCTGGGGCACCAAGAAGCACCTCGTCGAGCCCGAGGACCAGGTGGTCCTCTCCAAGTAATCGAGCTGAGCCGAGTGTGCACCCGCCGATCCCCGGCGGGTGCACACTCGTTTCGTGAGCGCACCCGACCGACCCTGGAGCAACCGCGTGGCCGACACCATCGTTCTCGTCACCGTCACCGGGCCCGACCGCCCCGGCGTGACCTCCGTGCTGTTGGCGGCGATGTCGCGGCACGGCGTGCACCTGCTCGACGTGGAGCAGGTGGTGATCCGCGGCAGGCTCACGCTCGGCGTCCTCGTCACCTGCCCGGCCGATCCCGAGCTGCTGCAGGACGAGGTCGAGGAGGCGATGAACACCGTCGGCATGACCGTCGACGTCGAGGTGGACGCCGCCATCGGCAGGCAGCCGGTCTCCACGCACGCCGTTGTGGTCCTCGGCGCGCCGGTGACCGCGCGGGCGTTCAGCGCCGTCTCCCGCAGGTTGGCCCAGCTCGGCGCCAATATCGACTCCATCCGCGGCATCGCCGACTACCCGGTGACCGGGATGGAGCTGCTGGTCACCGCGCCCGACGAGGACGCGGTGCTGCGCACCGCGCTGGCCGAGGTGGCGGTGGCCGAGCAGGTGGACGTGGCCGTGGAGCGGGCCGGGCTGGCCAGGCGCGGCAAGCGGCTCATCGTCTTCGACGTCGACTCCACGCTGATCCAGGGCGAGGTGATCGAGATGCTGGCCGCGCACGCGGGCGTCGAGGACGAGGTGCGCGCGGTCACCGAGGCCGCCATGCGCGGCGAGCTCGACTTCGCCGAGTCGCTGCGGCAGCGGGTCGCCACCCTGGCCGGGCTGGACGAGTCGGTGATCGCGGAGGTCGCCGAGCGGATCGAGCTCACCCCCGGCGCCCGCACCACCATCCGGACGCTGCGCCGGATCGGGTTCCGCTGCGGGGTCGTCTCGGGTGGCTTCCGGCAGGTGATCGAGCCGCTCGCGCACGAGCTGGAGCTCGACTTCGTGCAGGCCAACACGCTGGAGATCGTGGACGGGAAGCTCACCGGCCGGGTGACCGGCGAGATCGTGGACCGGGCCTACAAGGCCACCGCGCTGCGCCGCTTCGCCGCCGAGGCCGGGGTGCCGATGGAGCAGACGGTGGCGGTCGGCGACGGCGCCAACGACATCGACATGCTCAATGCCGCCGGGCTCGGCGTCGCCTTCAACGCCAAGCCCGCGCTGCGCGAGGTGGCCGACGCGGCGCTCTCGCACCCGTTCCTGGACGCGGTGCTCTTCGTGCTCGGCGTGACCCGCGACGAGGTCGAGGCGGCCGACGCCCGCGACGGGCTGCTGCGCCGGGTTCCGCTGGGCTGAGCCGCCGTTCACCCGGCGAGCGCCCGCTCCGGCACGTATTCTCACGGAGTTTCGCTTGCGTGACGGACGGAGGTTCGAGGTGGAGGACGTCGGTTTCGATACGCGAGGTGAGGCGGGTGCGAGCTGTCCGTGCGTGCCGGTCGGCGCCGAGCTCGGGGTGGACGAGAACGGAACCCCGACAGCGGGTTTCAGCGCACTGCACGCCGAGCTCGCGCGCGGCTACGGCAATGCCCCCGACCCGGCCGATCCGGCACAGGTCCAGGCCATGCAGATGGTGCTGCACCTGCCCAAGATCGAGCCACCGGCCCGCAGCGACCTGCTCGCGGCCGCCGCTGCCGTCGCGGTCGCGCTCTGCCTGGACGAGCGCACCGCGCCCGGCGGGCCGTGGGAGCAGGGGTATCTCACCTGGAAGCGGGCTCGCATCCGCAAGGTGGCGCGGCGGGCGCGCGGGGCGCAGTGGCGGGCCGCGCAGGAGGTTCCCGGGATCACGCTGACCGTGCGCGGCGCGCAGGCGCGGGCGCTGGTACCCGGCCCGGTCGGCGCGGTCGACCCGCGGATCAGGCGGCTGCAGATCGGCGGCACCGAGCTGCTCGCCGACGAACCGGAGGAGCCGGCGGCCGGCGTGCCCGTGCTCTGGGTGAACCGGGAGCTCGAGATGACGGTGGGCAAGGCGGCGGCGCAGGTCGGGCACGCGAGCATGCTGCTCGCCGGTGCGCTCCCGCTCGCCGCCGCGGCCCGCTGGGCCCGCGACGAATTCCGCTGCGCGGTGCGCGAAGCCGGGCCCGAGCGGTGGCGCGAGCTGCTCGCGCTGCAGGCGGGTGGTGGCGCGGTCGCGGTGCGCGACGCCGGGTACACGGAGGTCGCGCCCGGTTCCATCACGGTAATCGCCGTGCCACCCGCACTCGGATGAGCCTGGCCCGCGGACGCCGCGGCAGGCAGCGCCCCGGCGACGCCGCCCCCGACGCGCCCGCGGGCAATCACCCTGCGCCGCCGGAGAACTTCGGGCACACCGCGCCGAGGGTGGCCGGGCGCGGCCACCGCCCGTGGTCCAAGATGGAGCCCGTGTCGCAACCGGATCCCGATCTCCTCATCGACTTCAACTCCGTGACCATCCGACGGTCCGGCCGCACCCTGGTCGGCCCCGTCACCTGGCAGGTCGAACTGGACGAGCGCTGGGTGGTGCTCGGCCCCAACGGCGCGGGGAAGACCTCCCTGCTCCGGATGGCCGCCGCCGAGCTGCACCCCACCGCGGGCACCGCGAACCTGCTCGGCGAGACGCTGGGCAAGGTCGCGGTCACCGAGCTACGCCCGCGCATCGGCCTCTCCTCCGCCGCGGTCGCCGCCCGGGTGCCCGCCGACGAGAAGGTCGCCGACCTGGTGGTCTCGGCCGGGTACGCGGTGCTCGGCCGGTGGCGGGAGAAGTACGAGCGGGTGGACACCGAGCGCGCGCTCGACATGCTGGAGAGCCTCGGCGCCGAGCACCTCGCCGACCGCACCTACGGCACGCTGTCCGAGGGCGAGCGCAAGCGGGTGCTGATCGCCCGCGCCCTGATGACCGACCCGGAGCTGCTGCTGCTCGACGAGCCCGCCGCCGGCCTCGACCTCGGCGGCCGCGAGGAGCTGGTGGAGCGGCTCGGCGACCTGGCGAGCGACCCGGACGCCCCGGCCATGGTGCTGGTCACGCACCACGTGGAGGAGATCCCGCCCGGCTTCACGCACGGCCTGCTGCTGCGCGAGGGCGAGGTGGTCGCGCAGGGACTGCTGGCCGACGTGCTCACCGCGGAGAACCTGAGCGCGGCCTTCCGGCAGTCCATCGCGCTGGACCAGGTGGACGGCCGCTGGTTCGCGCGCCGGGCGCGCCGCTCCGGCAAGCACCGGCACCGCTGACCCGTCCGAACAAGCGCTAGGGTGAATCGGTGAGCGAGCCGAACGATCCCGAGCCCGTCGCCCCGCTGCGGGACGCCTCGACCGTCCTGCTGGTGCGCGACGGCGCCGCCGGGCCCGAGGTCTTCCTGCAGCGCCGGGTGACCGGCATGGATTTCGCCGCGGGGATGACGGTGTTCCCCGGCGGCGGGGTCGACCCGTCCGACGCCGACGCCGAGATCGCCTGGGCCGGGCCCGGCCCGGACTGGTGGGCCGAGCGCTTCGGCACCACCGGCCCGCGCGCCCAGGCGCTGGTCTGCGCGGCCGTCAGGGAGACGTTCGAGGAGTGCGGCGTGCTGCTCGCGGGCCCCACCGCCGAGACCGTCGTCTCCGACACCACCGAGTACCGCGACGCCAGACACGCACTGGAGTCGCGGGAGACCTCGCTGGCCGCCTTCCTTGCCGAGACCGGCCTCGTACTCCGCGCCGACCTGCTGCGGCCATGGGCCAACTGGGTCACCCCGGTCATCGAGCGCCGCCGCTACGACACCCGCTTCTTCGTCGCGGTGCTGCCCGCGGGGCAGCGCGCGGACGGCGCCACCTCCGAGGCCGATCTGGTGCACTGGCGCACCCCGGCCGAGGCGCTGGCGCGCTGGCGCGCCGGGCAGGACGTGCTGCTCCCGCCCACCTGGTCGCAGCTGGTGGCGATCGAGCGGTACCCGGACACCGCCGCGGTGCTCGCCGCGCAGCCGGTGATCGAGCCGATCGAGCCGGTGGTGCTGCACCCGGGCGGCCGCACGGTGCTCGAATTCCCGGAGCACGAACGGTACTTCGCCGACCTGCCGAACCCCATGGAGCTGCGCGGCTCGGCGCGCTGACCGGGAGTTCGGCCGGGTAATCTCGCCAGCCATGTCGAACAACACGCCCGCGGAGTTCACCACCCTGGAGCTGCCGGAGCAGCGCGGGGTCGCGGTGCTGCGGTTCTCCCGCCCCCCGGCCAACCTGATCACCCTGCAGCTGGCCCGCGAGATCGCGCTGGCGGCGCGGCGGGTGGGGAAGAACGAGCGGGTGGCGGCGCTGGTCGTCTACGGCGACGAGCGGATCTTCAGCGCGGGCGACGACCTGGCCGAGATCGCGACCTGGAGCCCGGACCAGGCGACCGCGCTGGCGAGCGACCACGCCCGGCACCTGGACTGCCTGTCGCCGCTGCCGTGCCCGACGGTCGCCGCCATCACCGGCTACTGCCTCGGCGGCGCGCTGGAGCTGGCGCTCGGCGCGGACCGCCGGATCGTCGGCGACAACGTCAAGCTTGGGCTGCCGCAGATTCACCGCGGCACCGTCCCGACGGCCGGGATGGACCGGTTGATCCGGACGGTCGGGCTGCGCACCGCCCGCGACCTCGTCTACAGCGGGCGCTACGTGGAAGCCGAGGAGGCGCTGCGGCTGGGGCTGGTGGACGAGGTCGTTGCCCCGGACGACGTCTACGACGCCGCGCACCGCTGGGCCGCGCGCTTCGTCGGGCTGCCCGGCGCGGCGGTGGCCGCCGCCAAGTCGGTGCTGGAGGCACCGGCGCAGCACTCCGCGCACGCGATCTCGGCGTGGATCGGGCTCGCGCAAACCGGGGAGCCGCAGCGGGCCGCGGGCGCGTACGCGGCGGACGGCCCGAACCAGGTACCGGGAACCGGACGGTAGGCTCTGAACTCATGACGGTACGCCCCGACGACCCCGCGCCGAACCCACACGCCACCGAGGCCGAAGTGGAAGCCGCACGGGGGAACAACAAGCTCGCCCAGGTCCTCTACCACGACTGGGAAGCGGAGACCTACGACGACAAGTGGTCGATCTCCTACGACGAGCGGTGTATCGACTACGCGCGCGGCCGCTTCGACCTCGCGGCGGGCCGGGTCGAGCTGCCCTACGGCCGCGCCCTCGAGCTCGGCTGCGGCACCGGCTTCTTCCTGCTGAACCTGATGCAGGGCGGGATCGCCAAGAGCGGCTCGGTCACCGACCTCTCGCCGGGCATGGTGAAGGTCGCGCTGCGCAACGCGGAGCACCTGGGGCTCGACGTGGACGGCCGGGTGGCCGACGCCGAGACCATCCCGTACGAGGACGACACCTTCGACCTGGTGGTCGGGCACGCCGTGCTGCACCACATCCCCGACGTGGAGCTGGCGCTGAAGGAGTGCCTGCGGGTGCTCAAGCCGGGCGGCCGCTTCGTCTTCGCCGGCGAGCCGACCACCGCGGGCAACTTCTACGCCCGCTGGCTCGGCCGGATCACCTGGAAGATCACCACCACGATCACCAAGCTGCCCGCGCTCGCGGGCTGGCGGCGCCCGCAGTCCGAACTGGACGAGTCGTCGCGGGCCGCGGCGCTGGAGGCCGTTGTCGACCTGCACACCTTCGAGCCGAGCGAGCTGGAGGCCATCGCCCGCCGGGCGGGCGCGGTGGACGCGCTCGCACATACCGAGGAGTTCGCGGCGGCGCTCTGGGGCTGGCCGGTGCGCACCTTCGAGGCGGCCGTGCCGGACGAGAAGCTCACCATGCGGTACCGGTTGTTCCAGTACAAGGCGTGGCTCAAGCTGAGCGCGCTGGACGAGAAGGTGCTGCACCGGATCGTGCCGCGGCGTTTCTTCTACAACGCCATGATCACCGGTGTGAAGCCGGGCGCACCGGCCCAGTAGTTGGGATACTCCTTCGCGCGCTCGGATATCGCGTTCCTGGCGAGCGCGGCCGGGCGTGCGGCGCTGGCCGAGACGGACGGGTTGCCGCTCACCGACGGGTCGCTGCTAGCCGATCTCGGCCGGGTCAGGCGGGCGCACGGTGCGGCGGCCGCGGCGCTGGTGGAGACGGTGCGGCTGCGGCGGCGCGCCGCCGTCAAGCTGGACGGCGCGGGGGAGTGGCTGTTCACCGACGACGCGCTGCAGCAGGCGACGCCGAGCGCCGTCGCCCGGCATCGGGCGGCCCGGCTCGCCGGGCGCGCGGTGCACGACGTCACCTGCTCGATCGGCGGCGAACTCGCCGCCCTCGCGCGGTGCTGTCCCACCGTCCTCGGCAGCGATCTCGACCCGGTGCGCCTCGACATGGCGGCGCACAACCTCGCCGCCACGGCCGAGACTCCGCCCGGAGCGGCCGGGGACGGTGTCCGCGGGGCGGGCACCGCTGCGGAGCGAGCGGCCGAGGCGGCTCGCCCGGCACTCGGGCCGGTGGCGCTCGTCCGCGCGGACGCGCTGGTTCCGTGCAGCCGCGACACCGTGATCGTGGCCGATCCGGGGCGGCGGGCGGGCGGGAAGCGGACGCACGACCCCGCGGCACTGCAACCGCCGCTACCGGAGCTGCTGATCGCCTACGCGGGCCGCGACCTGGTCGTGAAGTGCGCCCCCGGCCTCGACTTCGCCCGCCTGGACTGGCCCGGCGAGATCGAACTGGTCTCGCTGGACGGCGGCGTCCGCGAAGCCTGCCTCTGGTCGCCTGGGCTCACCGAACCGGGGATCACGCGCCGCGCCACGGTGCTCCGGACCGGGCAGCCGGCGAGCACCCTCACCGACGCCGACCCGGACGACATCCCCGAGCGCGACCCCGGCGCCTGGATCGTCGACCCGGACGGCGCCGTGGTCCGAGCCGGGCTGGTCAGGCAGTACGCCGCCCGGCACGAGCTCTGGCAGCTCGACCCCCGGATCGCCTACCTGACCGGCGACACCGTCCCGCCGGGCACCCGCGGCTTCCGCGTCATCGACCGCTTCGAACTGCGCGAGAAACCCCTCCGCGCCGAACTGCGCCGCCGCGACTGCGGCCCCCTGGAGATCCTGGTCCGCGGCGTCGACCTCGACCCGGACCGCCTGCGCCGCACCCTGGCCCCGAGCGGCCGCACCCCCTATACCCTGGTGGTCACCAGGATCGGCCGCGCCGCCGCGGTCTTCCTGTGTAGCGCTACCCCTGCGACACCGGCGTGAAGACGAACAGCTCGCCGATCCTGGTCGCCGTCACCACCTCGCCCTTCGGCCCGACCGCGGTGCCGGTGGTCGTGCCCTGCGCATCTGTCAGCACGTCGGAATCGACGGTCGCGCCGGTCTCGGTGTCGAAGGTGATGAGGGTGAGCCCGTCGCCGATCGCGGCCACCGTGTAGCCGGTGCCGCCCGCGGTCTGCACCGGGGTGCCGCGCAGCGCCAGATCCTTGCGCTCCCAGACGGTCTCGACGGCGTCGCCGGTGTCCCGCAGGGCGAGCAGGTAGCCGTCGTCGCCGGCCGGGACGAGCAGCCCGTCGGCGTCGACCGAGAGCCCGCCGCGCGGGGCCCAGCCCAGCTCGTGCGCCCAGCGGGTGCGGCCGTCGGCGGTATCGAGGGCGAGCAGCCTGCCGCTGTTGTCGCCCACGTAGACGGTGCCGCCGTCGGCGGAGACGGTCGGCCCGGCGGCGGCGCCGTCGGTGAGCAGCTCGGCGCTCCACAGCCGCTCGATCCGGTCGCCGGTGTAGCGCAGCGCCACCAGCGCCGCGGCCGGGCGGCCCGGCTCCCACACCGTCGCGTAGATCCGCCCGCTCGCGCCGTCCACCGCCGCCTGGGTGGAGACGGCGCAGCGCGGGCCGCCGGTGGCGCAGTCGTCCAGCCCCTGCCCGGCGGCGGGCCAGGTGAGGTCGGGGGCGCGCAGGAAGTCCGGTTCGCCGAGCAGCTGCGCGGTGGGCACCATGCGCTTGCCGGTCTGCCGCTCCAGCACGTCCACCTGGCCGGTCTGGGTGATCGAGAGGACGTGGCCGTCGCCGGTGAACTGCATGGTCACCGGCACCCCGGCGACCGGGGTGCGCCAGCGCGGCTGGCCGAGGAAATTGTCCGAGTTCACGCCGCTGTCGTCGCCGACGTAGACATTGTTGGCCGAATCGAGCAGCGTGGGCGCGGCGATCGCGTTCGGGCCGAGCTGGTTGCAGAAGCGCTTGCGGCCGCTCATCTGGAACGAGTAGATCGCGCAGTTGGCGGTCCGGGTGGTGACGAACATCTGCCCCTGCGACCCCACCGTCACCGGCGCGGCCACCGGCCCGCCGAGCGGGCGCTGCCAGGCCGGGCCGAGCTGGCGCGAGCCCTCGACCGCGGTGGTGCCGCTGTTGCGGCCGTCGTTGTGCGCGGCCGTCCAGCCGAAGCCGGGGCCCTGCGTGATGTCGTCGACGTCGGTGCCGCAGGCGGTGAGCGCGAGGCAGGCCAGCGCCGCGGCGGCGAGCGCCGTCGCGCGGCGGGCGCCGGGAGCCGCGGGTAGCGTGGCTGCGCCCGAACGCGGGCGCGGAGCGGGAGCCGCCCACCGGGACGCCGAACGTGCACCGCCGCTTCGCACCTGCTGCTCTCCCCTCGTGGTCGTTGCCGGCGCCGAGACCGGCCGAGGGCAAGACTAGTCTGTGGTATCCGAAGACCGATCGACGGAGGAGACTTCGTGACGAGCATGTGGGGCGCGCCGCTGCACTCGCGCTGGCGGGGATCGCGGCGCCGCGATCCGAAACAGGCCAGGTTCCTGACCCTGGCCTCGCTGCGCTGGGTGCTCGCCAACCGGGCGTACACGCCCTGGTACCTGGTGCGCTACTACCGGCTGTTCAAGTTCAAGGCGGCCAATCCGCACGTCGTGCTGCGCGGCATGGTGTTCCTCGGCAAGGGGGTGGAGATCCACGCGACCCCCGAGCTGGGCCGGCTGGAGATCGGCCGCTGGGTGCACATCGGCGACGGCAACGCCATCCGCTGCCACGAGGGCTCGCTGCGCATCGGCGACAAGGTGGTGTTCGGCAAGGACAACGTGGTCAACACCTATCTCGACATCGAGATCGGCGAGTCCACCCTGGTCGCCGACTGGTGCTACATCACCGATTTCGACCACCGGATGGACGACATCACGCTGCCGATCAAGGACCAGGGCATCGTCAAGAGCCCGGTGCGGATCGGCCCGGACACCTGGATCGCCGCCAAGGTCACCGTGCTGCGCGAGACCAGGGTCGGCCGCGGCTGCGTGCTCGGCGCGCACGCGGTGGTCAGGGGCGACATCCCGGATTACAGCATCGCCGTCGGCGCCCCGGCCCGGGTCGTGAAGAACCGCAAGGTCACCTGGGAGGCGGGCGCCGCCGAGCGGGAGAAGTACCTGGCCGCGCTGGCCGATATCGAGCGCAAGAAGAGCGGGGTCGGCGGCGGCGCCGCATGACCACCTACGCCGCCCTGCTCCGCGGCATCATGCCGAGCAACAAGAACATGGCCAACGACAAGCTCCGCGGCGTGTTCGAGGGTCTCGGCCACACGAAGGTCGGCTCGGTGCTTGCCAGCGGCAATATCGTCTTCGATACCGCCGACGACGACGTGCCCGCGCTGGAGGAGCGGATCCAGGAGGCGCTGCGCGCCGAGCTCGGCATCGGCGGCGGCACCATCGTGCGCAGCCACGCCGAGCTCCGCACGCTGCTCGACCGCGACCCCTTCGAAGGCCGCGAGCACGGCCGCGGCAGCTACCTCATCGCCACCTTCTTCAAGCACGGCGCGACCACCGAGCTCCCCGAGCTGGACGACCCGCGCACCGAGGTGATCGGGTACGACGCGCAGGCCCGCGCCTTCCTCGCCGTGATCGACAACAGCGAGCCGGGCAAGACCCCGGACTTCATGGTCTGGCTGGAGAAGGCGTACGGCAAGGACATCACTACCCGCACCTGGCTCACGGTGCAGCGCATCGTGAAGAAGATGGAGTCCTAGCCGCTACTCCGGGTCGCGCTCCGGCAGCGGCCGCTCCACGATCGAGGGGCGGCCCAGCGGAATCCGCACCCGGCGCTTGGCCGCGGCGTAGACCCGCGCGGTCTCGGCCGCCACCACGTCCCAGGCGAAGTCGGCGGTGAGCCGCTCCCTGGCCGCGACGGCGCGGCTCTGCGCGGTGGCCGGATCGTCCAGCACCGCCCGCACCGCGTCGACCAGGCCGTCCACGTCGGCGGGTTCGAAGGAGGCGCCGGTGACGCCGTCGAGAACCGCCTCGCCGAGCCCGCCCGCGCTGGAGGCGATCAGCGGAATGCCCGCCGCGGCGGCCTCCAGCGCCACGATGCCGAACGGCTCGTAGCGGCTGGGCAGCACGATGGCGTCCGCGCCGTGCAGCCAGCCGAGCAGCTCCTGGTGCCCGAGCTGCCCGGCGAAGCTGACCGCGCGCGCCACCCGGTGCACCCGCGCCCGCTCGCGCAGCCACTCGAACTGGGTGCCGATGCCCGCAACGGTGAGCGTGGTGCCCGGGTGCGCGCGGCGGATCCGGGGCAGCGCGGCGATGGCGTCCTGCACGCCCTTCTCGTACTCCAGCCGCCCGACGTAGAGCAGCCGGGGCGGGCCGGTGCGCGGCGCGCGGGCGCGGAACTGCCAGGCCGCCACGTCGATGCCGTTGCGGATGACCGTGACCGGCGGCAGCTCCGGCCCGTACAGCCGCTCCACCTCGTCCTGCATCGAGCCCGAGCAGGTGATGAGCGCGTCCGACTCGTTCGCCAGCCACCACTCCACCGAGTGCACCTGCTTGTTCACCCGGCCCGCGACCCAGCCGCTGTGCCTGCCCGCCTCGGTGGCGTGCAGCGTGCTCACCAGCGGGACGTCGTAGAACTCGGCCAGCGCGACGGCCGGGTGCGCGACCAGCCAGTCGTGTGCGTGCACCACGTCCGGCACCCAGCCCTCGCCGATGCCCGGCTTGTGCAGCGCGAGCCCGGCGCGCACCATGGCGTGCCCCATGGCCAGCGTCCAGGCCAGCATGTCGGTGCCGAAGTCGAAGCTCGGCGGGTCCTCCGCGACCGCGACCACGAGGACGCCCTCGGCGACGAAGGAGTGCGTGGGGTGGCTGGTGGCGTCGGTGCCGGTGGGGCGGCGGGAGAGCACGACCACCTCGTGGCCCGCGGCGGCCAGCTCGACCGCCAGGTGGTGCACGTGCCTGCCGAGCCCGCCGACGACCACCGGCGGGTACTCCCACGACACCATCAAGATCTTCATATGCGTCCTTCTAGGCCCGGCCGGCCAGGCGTCGCGCGTCGAGAGCGGGGAAGAGCCCGTCGGCCACGTTCCATCCTGCCGCCAACCGGTCGGCTTTGGCGAGCTGGCCCGCGGTGGCGGCCCCCGCGATCTCCCGGACGGCGTGCGCGTGCCGGTGCGCCCGCTCCCGCGCGTACCCCGCCGCGGAGTCCTTGCTGACCATGAACGCCCAGTCGCTGGAGACGGTCAGGATCGCCTCGCGCACCAGCTGGTCGGCGACCCGGTCGCGCAGCCCGTGCTCGCCGCGCCCGGCATGCAGTTTGTCCAGCGTGTCGAGCGTGAGCCGGACCACGTCGGCGTTCAACTCGACCAGGTCCTGCACCTGCTCACCGGCCCAGACCCGCCAGTCCTTGCCCGATCCCCAGGACGAATCGGCGAGTTCGACCGGCGCCCCGACGTAGCCGTTCGCCCGCGCGCCGGCCAGCGTCCCGACGGTCACCCCCGCCTCCGGCAGCGCGCGCAGCACACCGGCCAGCCACTGCGGCCCCTCGTGCCACCAATGTCCGAAAAGCTCGGTGTCGAAGGCGGCGACCACCAGCGCGGGGCGCCCGATCCGATCGGATTCCGCGATCAGCCGCTCGCGCACGGTGCCGACGAAATCGGCCACGTCGCGCTCGATCGCGGCCGCCGCGAGCGCGGGGTCGTAGGGGGCCTTGTCCGGCCCCGCCACCGATTTGCCGGTGACCCGGGCCGGCTTCAGCCCGGTGCCGTGGTCGTAGTGGTGGAAGTCCCGATAGGCGGCCTGCCCGGGGTAGCCGGACTTGGGCGACCAGACCCGGTAGCTGACCGGCAGGTCGCGCCCGAACGCGACCACGTCGGAGTCGAGCACCGGCCTGCCCAGGCTGCTGTCGCCACGCAGGGCAGGACCGTCGACCATGAAATGCGTCACACCGGCGGTGGCGTACCCCCGCTCCATGCCCGGGGTGAAGCCGCACTCCGGCGCCCAGATGCCCGCGGGGCGGTGCCCCCAGCGCAGCCGGGCGTCGGCCAGCCCCTCGTCCAGCTGGAAGGCGCGCAGCCGGGGCTCGAGCAGCGGCTGGAAGGGGTGCGCCAGCGGGCCGCCGAGCAGCTCCACCGTCCCGGCCTCGGCCAGGGAGCGCCAGAGCGGCGCGGCGCCGTGCCGCCAGCGGGTCTCGAAGTCGGCGAGCGCGGCGGTGGCCAGCCGGTGCTCGTACCGGCCGAGCGCCACCTTGCCCGCGAGCGCCGCCTCGTCGGCCCGGAGCTGCCAGTTGCCGAGCCAGTGGTGCATGCCCGCGAGGCAGTGCGGGTCGTCCAGCTGGGCCGCGAGCACCGGCGTCACGCCGAGGCTGAGCAGGTTCGAACGGCCCTCGGCGGCAAGCTCTTCCAGTACCCGGAGCACCGGAATGTAGGAGGCGGCCCAGGATTGGTAGAGCCACTCCTCGCCGACCGGCCAGCGGCCGTGATGGGCCAGCCACGGCAGGTGCGAGTGCAGCACCAGCGTGAATTGCCCTGGGACGGAGGAGGTCACGGTTTCACCGCGATGGCGACCAGGTCCAGGCTGGCGTCGATGTCGTCGGCGCGCAGCGCGAAGTCGTCGATGCCGACCGCGGCGACGTCGGCGGTCAGCGTCTCCGGCCAGGGCTCACCGGCCAGCGCGCGCTCGATCTGCGCGTCGATGAACGAGCCGCCGTGCTTGGCGTCGAGCGCCCGCAGCGCGGGGCCGTGGTGCACGCCGGTCATCTCGGCCACCGTGAACCCGGCCTCGACCAGCAGCTCGGTCAGCTCGGTTGCGTTCAGCTCGCGGGTGTGGAACGGGTTCAGCGGGGTGTCCCGGCCCGGCGAGAAGGTGATCCGGTTCGGCGTGCTGATCAGCAGCTCGCCGCCGGGGCGCAGCACCCGCAGGCACTCGCGCAGGAACTGCCCCTGATCCCACAGGTGCTCGATGACCTGGAAATTCACCACCACGTCGACGGCGGCGTCCGGCAGCGGCAGCGCGGCCAGGTTCCCCCGCACCATCTCCACCCGCGGATACCGCGCGCGGACGTGCGCCACCGCCGACTCGTCGTAGTCGACGCCGGTGACCCGGCGCGCGACGCCGGCGATCATGTCCGCGCCGTACCCCTCGCCGGAGCCGGCCTCCAGCACCTCGCGGCCCGCGCAGCGGTCGAGCAGCCGCGCGTAGACCACCTCGTGTCTGCGGAACCAGTAGTTCTCCTCCGCGATTCCGGGCACCGTGCGCTCGCCGGTGAGCGGCAGGGGCGCATCGGCGTCCGATGCGGCAGGGATCACAGCCTCGGTCATCGTTCCGACGTTACTGGTCGGGCATTCCACAGGTACGCTCGGAGTAAGTTACCCACGAGTAACTTAACGTAGGGTAATCTCCTGGATCGAGCCATTCGAAAGGCGCCGCCAGACCGGGCGACCGCCGACCCGTGCCCCAGAAGGAGGTCGACGAAGACCGATGCCGAACATCGTCGTACTCATCAAGCAGGTTCCCGACACCTGGTCCGAGCGCAAGCTCAGCGATGGTGACTACACCCTCGACCGCGAAGCCGCCGACGCCGTCCTCGACGAGATCAACGAGCGCGCGGTCGAAGAGGCGCTGCTGATCAAGGAGGCGCAGGGTGGCGAGGTGACCGTGCTGACCGCCGGTCCGGATCGGGCCACCGAGGCCATCCGCAAGGCGCTCTCCATGGGCGCCGACAAGGCCATCCACATCAACGATCCGGCGATCCACGGCTCCGACGTGGTGCAGACCTCGTACGTGCTGGCCGCGGCGCTCGGCCAGATCGAGGGCGTCGAGCTGGTCATCTCCGGTAACGAGGCAACGGACGGCCGCATGGGCACGGTCCCGGCGATCATCGCCGAGTACCTCGGCCTGCCGCAGCTGACCCACCTCCGCAAGCTCACCGTCGACGGCGACAAGGTCACCGGCGAGCGGGAGACCGACGAGGGCGTGTTCAAGCTGGAGGCGAACCTGCCCGCCATCGTCAGCGTGAACGAGAAGATCAACGAGCCGCGCTTCCCCTCCTTCAAGGGCATCATGGCCGCGAAGAAGAAGGAAGTGCAGACCTTCACCCTCGCCGACCTGGGCGTCGAGGCGGACACGGTCGGCGTGGCGAACGCGGGCAGCACGGTCACCGCGGCCACCCCGAAGCCGCCCCGCACCGCGGGCGAGAAGGTCACCGACGAGGGCGATGGCGGCACCAAGATCGCCAAGTACCTGGTCGGGCAGAAGGTCATCTGATCCGGGTCACCCGCCCGCACACGGACTTTTCAGGAGAGAGAAGACATGGCTGAAGTACTCGTGCTGGTCGAGCACGCCGAGGGTGCCCCGAAGAAGGTCACCACCGAACTCATCACCGCCGCCCGCTCGCTGGGCGAGCCGGCCGCCGTCGTGGTCGCCGCCCCCGGCACCGCCGACAAGCTGGCCGACGCGCTGACCCAGGCCGGTGCCGAGAAGATCTACGTCGCCGAGTCCGACGACGCCGACGGCTACCTGGTCACCCCCAAGGTCGACGTGCTCGCCGCGCTCTCGGAGTCGGCCTCGCCTGCCGCGATCATCACCGCCGCCAGCGCCGAGGGCAAGGAGGTGTCCGGCCGGCTCGCCGCCCGGATCGGCTCCGGGCTGCTCTGCGACGTGGTCGCGGTGAACTCCGACGGCTCCGCGGTGCACTCCATCTTCGGTGGCGCCTTCACCGTCGACGCCAAGGCCACCGGCGACGTGCCGGTGATCTCGGTGCGCCCCGGCGCCATCGAGGCGGCCCCGCAGGCCGGTGCGGGCGAGAAGGTCACCGTCGAGGTGCCCGCGCAGGAGGAGGGGGTCGTCAAGATCACCTCGCGCGATCCCATCGAGGGCGGCGACCGCCCCGAGCTCACCGAGGCGAGCATCGTCGTCTCCGGTGGCCGCGGTGTCGGCTCGGCCGACAAGTTTTCCGTGGTGGAGGCGCTGGCCGATTCGCTCGGCGCCGCCGTCGGCGCCTCCCGCGCCGCCGTCGACTCCGGCTACTACCCGGGCCAGTTCCAGGTCGGGCAGACCGGCAAGACGGTCTCCCCGCAGCTGTACGTCGCGCTCGGCATCTCCGGCGCGATCCAGCACCGGGCCGGGATGCAGACCTCGAAGACCATCGTCGCCGTCAACAAGGACGAAGAGGCGCCGATCTTCGAGATCGCCGACTACGGGATCGTGGGCGACCTGTTCAATGTCGCGCCGCAGCTCACCGACGAGGTGAAGAAGCACAGGGGCTGAGTTCTTGCCCCGGGAAGGCCCGGCTCCTCCGTGGAGCCGGGCCTTCCGGTCGTTCGAGGGTCGGTTCGGCCCGGCCGGGCGTACGAGACCTCGCACGCGGCCTGCGGATCACGCGCTGTGCAGCGCCGCGAGCAGGGTCTTGAGCACCGGGGACTGCCGCGCCTCGGCCCGGATCACCGCGTTCACCGGCACCCGCAGCCGGTGGTCGGCGAGTTCGACGGTGGCGATCCCGTCGGTGGGGCTGTGCGCGTAGAGCACCGTCCAGGCGTCCGGATGGTTGATCAGCTCCATGGTGGCGGTGTGGTCCGCGGGGATCGGGGGGCCGTAGGTCGGGCCGACCGGCAGCTCGGCGAAGGCCGAGCGGATCACGGTGTGCAGCAGTACCTGCTCCGACTCCGGCGGCAGCAGCAAAGGGAAGTCGCTGAGCTCGCGCAGCGTGACGTTGGTGCGCCAGGCCAGCGGGTGCGCGGGCGCCACCGCGAGCATCAGCTCCTCGACCCACAGCTGCTCCACCGCGATCCCCGGCTGGTCCACCGACCCGCGGATCAGCGCCAGATCGCAGTCCCCGTCCGCGACCGCCGAGATCCGCTGCCGGAACGGCTTGATCACGAACTCGATCTCCGCCCCCGGATGCGCCTCCCGCGCCCCGGCGATGGCGGAGAGCGAACGGGTGGCGAACGACATGTTCGCCGCCAGCCGGATCCGGCTGCCGGTGCTGCGCACCGCCGCCCTGATCGCCGACTCCAGGCTCAGCATCTGCTTGGCCAGCGGCAGCAGCCGGGTGGTGGCGTCGGTGGGCACCACGGCCCGGGTGGTGCGCTCGAAGAGCTGGACCGAGAGGTCGCGCTCCAGCCGGGCGATCTGGTGGCTGATCGCCGACTGCGAGATGAAGCAGCGCGCGGCGGCGCGGCTGAAGCTCAGCTCCTCGCAGACGGCGACGAAGTATGCCAGCTGACGCAGCTCCACGCAAAGTCCCCTATTCATGAGCAAGCCAGATAAGAGTCATCCCGATTATGCGCCCCATCGGGTGAAATATCTCCGATATGAATGACGGTTAGTAATGAGAGAAGGAAACGAACACCGCACCTGGTGAGGGGACACCGATCATGGAACAGCCGTTGGCCGACACCACACCCGTCCTGGCCGGCGGGGCGGACACCACTCCGCTCGGTACCGAGAACGTCGAACACGCCGACGTCGTCATCGTCGGCTCGGGCTTCGGCGGCCTGGCCGCCGCCAAGCGCCTCGCCAAGGCGGGCATCAACTTCGTGCTGATCTCCAGCACCAGGGAGCACCTCTTCCAGCCGCTGCTCTACCAGGTCGCCACCGGCGTGCTGGAGTCCGGCGAGATCGCCCCGGCCATCGCCTCGGTGCTGCGCAGGCACGAGGAGGCCGATGTCAGGCAGGGCACGGTCGTCGCCGTCGACCCGGCCACCGCGGTGCTCACCTACGCCACCCCGAACGGCATCCAGCGCAGGCTGCGCTACGGCTCGCTGATCGCGGCCACCGGCGCCAGCCAGTCCTACTTCGGCCGCGACGAGTTCGCGGAGAAGACGTTCTCGCTCAAGACCATCGACGACGCCAAGGCGCTGCGCGCACAGATCGAGCGGGTCTTCTCGGAGGCGAAGCACGCCGACGCCGAGACCAAGCGCAAGCTGCTCAGCTTCGTCGTGGTCGGCGCGGGCGCGACCGGCGTCGAGGTCGCGGGGCAGTTGAAGGAGCTCGCGAAGCGCCACTACCACCAGGAGATCTCGGTGACCCTGGTCGAGGGCGCGGGCGCCGTGCTCCCGCCCTTCGGCGGCGGGCTCTCGGAGTACGCCAAGGAGACGCTCGCCGAGAGCGGCGTCGAGGTGCTGCTCGGCACCTTCGTCACCGACATCCAGTACGGCGAGGTCACCGTCAAGGACAAGGCGGGCGTGCAGCGCCCGCTCCCGGCCGAGACCGTGGTCTGGTCGGCGGGTGTGCAGGTTGGCGGCTTCGCGACGGTGCTGGCCGAGGCCACCGGCGTCGCCACCGACCGCGCGGGCAGGCTGCTGGTGAACCCGGACCTGACCGTCGCCGGCTACGCCGACATCTACGCCATCGGCGACATGACCTCGCTGAACGGCTACCCGGGGCAGTCGCCGGTCGCCATGCAGGAGGGCAGGCACGTCGCCGACGTCATCGCCAGGCGCAAGCAGCCCGGCACCGCGTTCCACTACTGGGACAAGGGGAGCATGGCGGTGATCAGCCGGTTCAGCGCCGTGGTGAAGCTCAACGAGCGCATCACCTTCCGCGGTTTCATCGCCTGGTTCATGTGGCTCGCGGTGCACCTGCTGTACCTGGTCGGCTTCCGCAACCGCTTCGCCGCCGTCGTCTCCTGGCTGGTCGCCTTCATCGGCACCGGCCGCCCGGGCTTCGACGAGGTCGAGCCGGAGGAGATCGCCGCGCTGGAGCGGGAACGCCTGGCCGCCTGACCCACGCGACCGATCGCGCCGTCCCCCTCGGACGGCGCGATCGTCGCATTTCGGGCACCCGGCATCGGCGGCGGCACGGGCGGGCGAACCGGCACCGACGGGCCGGTGAACAGCCGGAGTGACGAATATCTCGTTAACCGAACGGGCACGCTCCTGACACCACGCGGACGCCGCTGCGCGGTTTCCGGGTGAGTTCATCGGGTACATGACAATCTCGTCCGTGCTGACAGCCCCGGCTCGACCGTCGGACGCGGGGGTGGAAAGAGCCCGCTACGCGCTGGTCGTCTCGTCCGATGCCGAGCACCGCGAGGCCGCGCAGCGGCTGCGCTACCGCGTCTTCGCCGACGAGCCCGGCTTCTCGATCCCCGACACCGGCACCGGCCTCGACGCGGACCGCTTCGACGAATTCTGCGACCACCTGCTGGTCCGCGACGAGGCCACCGGCGAGTACGTCGGCTGCTACCGCATGCTGCCCCCGGACCGGGCCGCGGCCGCGGGCGGCTACTACACCGCCACCGAATTCGACCTGAGCGCGCTCGACCCGCACGGCAACCGGATCGTCGAGATGGGCCGCGCCTGTGTGCTGCCGAAGCACCGCAACGGCTCGGTGGTCACCCTCATGTGGGCGGGCATCCTGCACTACATCCAGCTCACCGGGCACGAATGGGTCATGGGCTGCGTCTCGGTCCCGATGCGGGACCGGCCGGAAGACCCGGCCGGGGTGAACGTGCGCGGCGTGCGCGACCAGGTCATGGCGAAGCACGCGAGCGAGCGCCGGGTCCGGCCGTACAACCCGGTGGTGGTCGACGGGCGGACGCTGGACGAGCTGCCCGCCCCCCGCCGCCCCAAGCTGCCGCCGCTGATGAGCGGCTACCTGCGGCTCGGCGCCGAGGTCTGCGGCGAGCCCGCGCACGACCCCGACTTCGCCGTCGCGGACTTCGTCGTGATGCTCGGCCTCCCGACCATCAACACCCGCTACCTGAATCGGCTGCAGGACGCGGCCGCCGGCTTCGGAGGCTGATCGCCGTGGTGACCGAGATCTTCGCCGCGCCGAGGGCGGCTGCCGCACACTCCTGGATGCCCGACTGCCCGTGCGGCAGCGGGTGCATCGACGAGGGGGATCGGGTCGGCCGCGTCCGGATGGCGGCCCGGATTGCCGGGGTCGCCGGGCTGCTGCTGAGCTTTCCGGTCGTCAACGGCCTCGCCCCCGCGGGCCGCCGGGAGCAGGTGCAGCGCGGGTACGCCCGCGCCATGCTGCGCGTCCTCGGCATCCGGCTCTCGGTGATCGACAACCGCGACAACCCGCGGTCGGCCGGCGCCGCGGTCGACATCGGCAGCATCGCGCCGAAACCGAACGCCTCGCGGCCCGGCTCGGGCAGCACATCCGGCCGAGCCGCGAAGCGGACGCGATTCGCCGAACCCGCCCAGGGCGCGCTGATCATCGCGGGCCATATCAGCTGGTCCGACGTGCTGGTCCTGGCAGCGGTACAGCCCCTCGGCTTCGTCGCCCGAGCCGACATGCTCGAATGGCCCGTTCTCGGCAAGCTCGCGGTCCGCATGCGCGTGATCCCCATCGAACGCGAGAGCCTCCGCAAACTCCCCGACGTCGTCAGCCGGCTCCGCGACCGCCTGCAAGCGGGCGACCGAGTAGCCGCCTTCCCCGAGGGCACCACCTGGTGCGGCCGCGCCTACGGCTCCCTGCGCCCCGCTCTCTTCCAGGCCGCCATCGACGCGGGCACCCCCGTCCACCCGGTCCGCCTCGCCTACCGCGACGGGAACGGCAACCCCTGCACCGTCCCCGCCTTCATCGGCGACGACGGCTTCACCACCTCCGCCGCGCGGGTGCTCCGCGCCCGCGGCATGGTCGCCGAGGTGGTGCTCGAACCGCGCGAACTGCCCGGCTCCGACCGCCGCGACCTGGCCCGCCGGGTCGAGCGCGCGGTCCGCGGGGAGTCCAGTTCCCGGCACGGCAGCTGGATCGAGGCGGGGTTCACCCGCGTGCAGGACCCGGAATCGGAAGTGAACGCGGATCGGCCTCGTCATGCGAAGCGTCGCTTTCCGATAATTTCCACACTGCGCCCGCAGAATTCGGAATAAAACTCAGGTCCCTGAATTCGGCCCCGGAATTATCGTGGGTCGTCGCACGGCGTTTCGGAGAAAGGCGAGCACGATAGCGGCCCCGATCACGACCATCCAGGTCGGCAGGGGGTAGAAGACGAGCCGCTCGGAGATGCCGATCTCGAGACCGACGACCATCAGGACCGTGCCCGTGATTCCGACCGATGCGCAGAAGGCCGACCACACCGCCGCGAGCCTGCGTTTCTTCCACAGCCAGATCGCGAGCAGGGCCAGCACGATGTGGCGGGAGACCATCGCGGGCAGCACCGCGAGGGCGTGCACCACGATGCCGTCATTGGACGGGAAGACACCGGTGGCGGCCGTGCTCGTGCCGATGACGACGGCGAGGGCCACGATTGACCACTGCCGCGGGCCGCGCGGTATGTAGTCGCGGAAGCCGATGGCCCCGGCGATGGTCACCATTCCCAGCGCGACGAAGGTCGCGTTCATGATCAGGTGCAGCGGGGAGCACGCGTGGGGCGTGCAGGTGGTGACGCCGAGATCGCTGATGGTGTCGTGGCGGAAGCTGTAGGGCATCTGCCACGCGGTGGCGGAGACGATCTCGGCGAGCAGGTAGGTGCAGACGAGGCTCCACGCGAGGCCGGCCGCGAGGTGGCGGCGGCCGCCGGGGAATACCGGTTCGGCGAAAGCCGTATCCGACGGTATTCGAGGCGGGCCGTGGGCGCTGAAGCCGATGGCCGAGAACGGCCACCGATCGCGGATTCTCTGCATCCGTACTCCTGCGAGTCGAGGGGATGGTGCGGACGAGACATCGGATCGCGGAAGCGGGCCTCGATCGTTCGAGGGCGCTACCGGTCAAGAGATGGTCTCGGCGCCACCCGCGGTATTCGACTGCCGGGGTCAGGGACAGGAAGAAGGCGAGGGTCGCAGCCTTTTCCTCAGTCTAGAGCGCCGGGGGCGATCTGCCGATCGGCATCTTTCGCAGCGCTGCGCAATAAATTCCGCTCGGCGGAGAAATGCCGGGCGATCGGAGTGCCGCCCCCCTCGGAGCGACCCGGGCCGCAGGTTTTATCGGCACGGACTTTTGCCTCTCCGCCGAGCACGCCTGGACGAAGGAGATTTCGCCCATGTTCGATAGCCCGCTGCCGATGGGCGAGCCAGAGACACCCTCGGCCTACCCGCCTGTCGATGCCCCGGCCCGCTGCGCGCGGGGCGTAGGGTCGGCGGTATCCGGCGGGAACCCGGACGCTGACCAGTAGAGGCTGCGTCGTCGCCGGATCTACGATCCGGCCCTTCCCCGGCCGCGACGGGAGCGTCCGATGGCGCCGTCACCTGCACCCGCGTCCCGTTTCGCCCAGCATCCGGACCCGAGCGGCTATGTCGATGCCACCTGGTGGCCGCGCTCCGGCGACCTCGGCACGGAACTCCCCGAGCTGATCACCGCGCTGCAGCCCGCGTCATGGCCGATCTCGCGGGTCGTCTACGACCCGGCGGCCTGGTCGCCCGCGCCGCCGCACCTGGTGGTGAACGGCGGCACCGTCCGGCTGGATCCGTACACCTTCGAGCTGCCCGAGACCATGTACGTCTACGGAGCCGACGGCATCGTCCTCGTGGTGCTGGTCGTTCCCGCCGCTACCCGCTGACCACTACGGAGCGTTCATCGCGTCCCGCACACTCGTCTCCCGGTTGCCGAGGAACATCGGGTCGGGCCGCGTGATCATCGCCAGCGCCGCCTTCCCGGCGGCCAGCTGATCGCGCATCCAGCACTTCCACCAGATCCCGTTCCGCGGCTGCCCGGTGTCGGCGACCCCCTCGGTCTCGATCCCCGCCGTCCGGCACAGCGCGATCGTGCGCGGCATGCTGAAGTCCTGCGTCACCACGATCGCGCTGGTGACCCCGAAGATCTCCTTCGCCCGCACGCAGGACTGGTACGTGTCGAACCCCGCGTAGTCCAGCGCGACCTTGCGCTCCGGCACCCCGCCGCGCACCAGGTAGTCCCGCATGACGGTCGGCTCGTCGTGATCCGGCGTGCTGTTGTCCCCGGTGACCAGCAGCGCCTTCACCTTCCCCGCCGCCAGCAGTTCGCGCCCGATATCCAGCCGCGCCGCCAGGTACGGCGACGGCACCCCGCGCTCCTCGTAGATCTGCGCCCCGAACAGAATCGCCACATCCGCCGCGGGCACCGACGCGACCGAGTGGTCGTCCCCGGCCCCGCGCCACCGGATCCACCCCACCGAACTCGCCACCAGCACGGCTACCGCCAGCGCCGATACCGCTCCCACGCGCACCAGCGTCCGCGGCCGGAGCCACCTCCGCCGTGCGTCCCCTCGTTGCTCCATCCCTCCAGTCTGCGGGAGTCCCGGCCCGGACGGGAACTCGTCAGCCTTCGCCCCGCTGTGCCTGCCGGTGCAGGAAGGTGTGCATCGACCTGAGCTGCGACGAGCTGCTGCTGCCGCGCTGATCCCCGCGTCCGGGGGGCGGACGGACGAGTAGTGTTCCGATGATCGAGGGATGGAGCCGGTGTGGAGGAAACCTGGCGTGAGGAGCCTGCCGAACCGCGGTCCGGCCCGACCGGCAGCGGTGGCGAGGAGCTGTGGCGCGGGATCGGCACCGTGTGCGCCTCGGCGGTGCGGCTGACCGGGACCGACGGCGCCGCGGTCGCCGTGCTCAGCGCCGCCTCGCAGGCGCGGGAGCTGGTGTACGCGACCGACGCGCTGGCTCAGCAGATCGACGAGCTGCAGTTCACGGTCGGGGAGGGGCCGTGTGTGGAGGCCTACCACCACGATCGCAGGGAGCTGTGGCCGGATCTGAGCGCGGGGGCGGCCGGGGCGCGGTGGCCCGCCTTCAGCGCCGACGCGCTCGCCCTCGGGGTGCGGGCGGTGTTCGCGTTCCCGGTGCCGGGCGCGCAGGGCGCGGTCGGGGTGCTGGAGTTGTACCGCAGCACGACCGGTGCGCTCTCGGCGGACGAGCAGGAGTCGGCCGGGGCGTGCGCGGACGTGGTCGGCGCGGCGCTGCGCGGGGAGTGGGAGCGCCGCATCCGGGCGGCCGGTGGGGTGCAGGGCGCGGTGGAGGCCGCGGTCGCCCGCGGCGCGGGCGTGGCCGACGGATACTCCAGGACCGTGGTGTTCAACGCCGCGGGCATGGTCGCGGTGCAGCTGGCGGTCTCGCCGGACGAGGCGCTGGCGCGGTTGCGGGCCTACGCCTACGCCAACGGGCGATCGATCAGCGAGGTAGCCGCCGATATCGTTGCGCGCACGCTGAACATGCGCGACCAGCGGGACAGCGATGGAGGACAGTGATGAACACCGCGCAGATGCGGTTGGCGGTGGCGGAGCTGACCGCTGTGCTGACCGGTGACTTCGATGTCCCGACGGTGCTGCACTCGGTGGCCCACCACGCCCAGGAAGGCTTCGACGCCGTCTCGGCGGCGGTGATCCTGACCGATCGGCGCTCGGCCGAGGCCGGTGGGGCCGGGCTACAGATCGTGGCCGAGTACATGCGCGACGGAAGCGGCGTCGCCGACCCGCGCCTGCACGTCACCGGCCCCGGGATGGACAGTGCCCGCGACGGCGCCGTCGCGATGATCGGCGACCTCGGTGACGGCGCTGCCCGCTCCGACGCCGACGGAAGCGGCCCGGGGGCCAGGTGGGGGGCGTACCGGGAACGGGCGAGGACGGCGGGGCTGCGCTCGGTGCGGG
This sequence comes from Nocardia asteroides, assembly GCF_021183625.1. Lineage (NCBI taxonomy): Bacteria > Bacillati > Actinomycetota > Actinomycetes > Mycobacteriales > Nocardiaceae > Nocardia > Nocardia asteroides. The sequence continues at coordinate 2,318,763 of NZ_CP089214.1, read as the reverse complement.
CCTTCCCGATCACCGCGCTGACGCTGCCGCTCGGCTCGGTGGTCGTGCACGCCGCCGATCCGTGGGGAAACGAGCGACCCAACGACTTCGGGCAGATCCTCGCCGATCTGACCGCGATCGCGCTCTCCACCGGCAGGCACGAGGGCAGGCTGGTCGCGGTCACCGACACCATCGACACCGTGCTCGCCGGTACCGCCGTGCTCGGCACCGCCACCGGGATCATCGCCGAATCCTTCGACCTCGACCTGGATGTCGCCCGCGCGCGGCTGCTCCGGCTGGCCCGCGCGCACGACCGCACCCCGACCGCGCACGCCGAGGCGATCGTGGCCGCGCACATCCGCGCCCCGGCCGACCCGGCCGCGAATCCGGCGCTGCGGCTGCCGCCCGGCCTGACCCCGCCGCGGCGCATCGGTCGCTGACCGTGTCGCCCGCGTACCAGCGGCCCGGTGCCGCCGAGTTCGGGGTCGCGGCCGTCGATGGCCGGCGAGAGCGGGCCGGGGCTACCGGGGAGACCGCGTCACCGGCTCGGCTTCGGGATCTCGTGCAGCCCGGGGTAGTCCCGCCACGGCCGGTGCAGCCGGACCCCGGCGTCCCCGACGGTGATCTCGTCGTCGGGAACGCAGCGGGCGGAGCGATGCACCACGCCGAGTATCCAGCGCAGCACGACCGGCCTGCGCTCGTCGCTGCGGTCGTACCCGAGCAACCGCATCCGGTTGCGTCCCACCACGATCTCGGTGACGACCAGTGCGCCGGAATCGTCGGCCTGCGCGCGCAGATCGAGGACGTAGCCGCACCGCCCGTCCGGGTCGCGCACCTCGGCGCCGAGCAGGTCTCTAGCATTCACTGTTCGCTCCCGGGATGCGGGCGAGGCGCGCGCGGACCAGGGCCTCGCTCGGGCTGACCGCGGCGTCGCGGGCCGCGGCGGTGACGTGCACGGCGGAGTCGAGCGCGCTGACCTGCTGGATCGGGATCCAGCGCGGGGTCGCCGAGCCGGTCCTGCGCAGGAACCAGCGCAGGGGCGCCCGCACGAGAGCGGGCAGGTGCGGCAGCAGCGCCGCTGTCCCGATCAGCACCCCGGTGACGTGCCACGTTCCGTCCGCGGCGCGGGCGAGGGTGAGATCGTCCACCTTGCCGATCGCGACGTCGTCGGGGCCGACGATCTGCCGGTCGAGCAGTTCGCCGCCGAGGTCGACCACCCGGTGCCCGCGCCAGTCGTTCATGCGCCCATTCCCGTCGCGATCATCAGCGGTATCGCGGCCAGCGCGGCGACCAGCACTACGACAAGGGCGAGCACGCCGATTCCATTGCTCAGTTTGCCGTTCACGTGCTCGCCCAGGTACTCCCGGTCGTTGGCCACGATCAGCACCGGAAGGTAGGTCAGGGGCAGCGCGACCGCAGAGAAGACCAGCGAGTACTCGGTGATCAGGATCGGGTCGAGCCCGGTCTGCACGACCAGCACGGCGATCAGCAGCGACACCGCGACCACCAGGTGGAACCGCGCCGCCTGCCGGGGCCTCCGCGCCTTCCCCCAGGACCAGCCGAAGTACTGCGCGAGCATGTAACCGCAGCTCAACCCGGTTTCCAGGGCAGCGCCGACGGTGGCGGCGAAGAAGCCGAACAGCGCGGCGGCGCCACCGGCGACGCCGAGCGCAAGCGCCACCGGGAGCACCGCCTGCCCCAGCGTCTCCACCTCGACCCCGGCGGGCAGCAGCACGACCGCCGCGACGGCCATGATCGCCAGCGACAGCGCACCGCCGAGCGGGAACCCGAGCATCACGTTGATCCGCTGTACGCGCAGGTCGCGCACGGTCCAGCCCTCCTCGGCGCCGCCGGAGGAGAAGAAGAACACCTCGTACGGCGTCATGGCGGCGGCGAACAGTGTGATCGCGGCGAACAGGTAGGTCGGCACCGGCTCGTCCGCGGCGGGCGCCGGGTGCAGTACCTGCCCGGCGAGCGCACCCCAGTCCGGGTCGAGCCACCACAGCGACGCCGCGAAGACCAGGATCGTCAGCCCCGCGAGCCCGAACGCGCGTTCCATGTGCTCGAATCCGACGCGCCACACGATCAGCCACACGCCGATGCCGATCGGCACGATCCACACCAGGTACGGAATGCCGCTGGCCAGCTCGATCACCAGCGCGATGCCGCCGATCTGCGCGATCAGGGTGAGCAGCGTGACCAGGAACGAAGCCGCCAGATTCAGCATGGCCGTGCGCGGGCCCAGCCGCTCCCGGACCAGGTCGAACACCGGCCGCCCCGACACCGCCACCACCCGGCCGGACATCTCCGCGAACGCGCAGATCGAGACGATCCCGATCGCCAGCACCCAGACCAGGCTCAGCCCGTAGCGGGCGCCGATGGTGCTGCTGGCGACGATGTCGCCGATATCGACGAAGCCGCCGATGGCGGTGAGCACGCCGAGCGTGAGCGCGAGCAGTTTCCTCACCGGCCGCGCCACTCGTCCAGCGCGGCGGCGACCCCGTCGGCGCGGTCCCGGCCGTTGCGCAGCTCAGCGGCGTCGCCCGCCCGCACCGCCGCGCGCAGGTCAGGGACGATCCGGCGGCCGTCTTCGATCAGCGCGAGCAGCGCGGCCCGCCGTTCCGGCTCGCCTTCGCCGCCGGACGCCTTCGCCGCCGCCTCGGCGAGCGCGGCATCGACGTCGTCGATGACCACCTCCAGCAGCACCGTCGGCGCCGGCTCCTGGAGCGCGGCGGTGGCGGCCAGCCGCAGGGTCTGTACCTCTGACTCGGTCTGCACCGCGGCCTGATCGAGCGCGCTGCCCGTCGACAGCGCCCAGCTCGCGCAGCCGCCGCACAGCCACGCCACCGCGATCAGCGCGGCGACGACCCGGGTTTCCCCGCGGGAGCGCCCCACTCCGTCCTCCTTCCGGCGACGCGCAGGTACCCGGGTCGCCCGGACCGAAACCCGGGCGGACCCACGGCTGGGTCTCTCCTTGGAGAACGGCGGTCACCGCTGGAGCTTGTCCAGCGGGTAGCGGGCCAGGGAGAGCACCGCGATCGAGTAGACGGCCAGTCCGGCCAGGACCGGCAGCGGGATCCTGCCGTGCGGGTCGAAGGCGACCCACAGCGCGTAGCCGGCCGGCGGCAGACACAGCAGCGCGGCCGCGGTCTCGTACCGGGCGACGAGATCGTTGGCCGGCCGCGTGAGCGCAGACGAGGGCCACGAGGATGAAAACCAGTGCGACGAGAAAAGCCCGCATTGCTGCCTCGGATCTGTGCGAGAAGCGGATCGGGTGAGCTATTCGGTGGTCCGCAGCACCGCTGCGAGACGTTGGGTCTCGGTCCACGATCCGGGCCGCAGCAACCGACGCGGGCACCGACCCGGCCCGCCGCTGCTGCCGGATTCAGGCGCCGCTCAACCCAGCTGCGCGGTGATCGCGGGCACGGCCTCGACCGGATGCTTGGCATTGAGCGGCAGCTCTCGCCCGCGGTACTCCCACGCGGAGCCGCTCCGGTGCAGCACCCCCATCAGCAGGCCGGAGACGGGACCGGCGGCGGACAGGTCGTAGCGGGTCAGCTCGCGGTCGGTGGCGCCGTCGAGCAGCCGGCAGAAGGCGTTCTCGATCTCCGGGAAGCTCTGGCCGGTGTAGCAGGTGACCAGCAGCGCGATCGCGTCGACGTGCGCGCCGAGGCGGGTCAGGTCGATGGTGATGACCTCGTTGTCGCCCTTGCCCTCGCCGGTGGTGCTGTCGCCGTGGTGCCGCACCGCGCCGTCGGTGGAGGTGAGTTGCTCGTGGTAGACCGCGTCCACCAGCGTCCGATCGGCGTAGAGCAGGGCCGCGGCGTTGAGGTCGATGTCGCGGCTGCGGGAGCCGAAGCGGGCGCGCCGCACCGGGTCCCAGCCGACCGCCATCTTCAGGTACTGCGCCGCCCCGCCCCGGTCCGTCAGTTGCATGGTCATGTCCCCTCCCGCGAGCCGACGGCCCGCAACCGCTCGGCGCCACCGTGATCCGGGCCCAGCCTAGCCCGCTGTACGCGCCGATCGGAGCGGCTCGGTCCTTCCCGCGGGGCGGTGGGGGAGTACCTTTCGGTACAGGTGCGCCGGGAAGTCTGGTCGGCAATGTCGCATTCGCTGACCCGAAAGGCTTCCTGATGGCCGCCCCTTCCGCGCATGTCTCCGCTGTCGCGCTCGAGAACCTGTCAAACGCTTCGGACGTACCCCAGCCGTCGACGACCTCACCCTCAAGATGCGGCCAGGCGAGGTGTTCGGGTTCCTCGGGCCCAACGGCGCCGGGAAGTCGACCACGATCCGGTTGCTGCTCGGGCTGGTTGGCTATCAGCGCCGCGACGTCACCGGTGAACATCGCGCACAGGCGGCGCGCAGGGGTGCTACCGATGCGCGAAATAGTCGGTGACACAGGAGGACAGATGTTCGTCACACCGCCAGCGCGTGCTGCGCTCGGTACGCTGCGGGAGTGGGGACGCTGCTCGAAACGGTGATAGGCATCAGTGGGATCATCGCCGGCGTCGCCGTGCCGATCCTGGTGCTCAGCAGGGTCTGGCAGGTCGTGGAGCGGGTGCGCCTGCTGGTGCTGGGGCATCGGGCCACCGCTGTTGTCCACAGCTACGATGAGTACCCAGTCGGTGAGGACCGGTATCACTTCACTGTGACGGTCGCCTTCGTCACCGAGGCCGGTCAGCGACGCGTCGTCGAGTTGCTGGACGCGGTGAGTCTCCGGCCTCGGATGGACAGCCGGATGACCATCGTCTACCGGCCGGACGACCCCGATTTCGCCGCCGCGTCGAACCTCGTCGGGGCTGTCCTTACCGTGCTCTCCGCTCCGTTCTTCCTGCTCCTCGCAGCCACGGTCACGCCGATGTTCGCCTCGATGCTTGTCGACGTGGACATCGCGCCGATGTGGTATCTCGATATGCGCTGACCCCGCTAACGCTCCGCCGCGGCCGTCTCGCGGGCGACCTCGGCGCGGATGTCTGCGATGTAGTCCGCGGGATCGGAGCGGATGCGGGTGATGACCCGTTCGAGCGGCTGCGCCCGCGGCTCGTGCTCCATGCTCCACAGGGCCATCTCGAACAGCACCGGCAGCGCGTCGACGGCGCGCTCGGTGGGGATGTAGCGGACCTGGTTGCGCTCACCGCTGCCGACGCGCGCCACCAGGTCCGCGGCCTCGAGGCGCTTGAGCCGGTCCAGCAGCACGCTGGTCGAGATCCGTTCGGCCGAATCGAGGAACTCCACCGGGCGCCGTTTGCCGACCAGCAGCATGTCGCGCAGCACCAGCAGCGTCCACGGATCGCCGAACACCTCGAGGAACATGTTCATCGGGCACGTCGACTTTCCCACGGGACGTTTCATGCACCCAGCATACCGGGAACATTTGCATAACCGAAATGTTGTGGCTATGGTCGGTCGGCCAGGTGTTCGAACGAGCTGTTCGCCCGGCGCTTCCCAGCACTCGAACCGAGGAATCCGCATGCGACAGCGCGTGATCGACACCGTCTCCGCGATGACCGCCGCCCTCGAACGCGGCGACATCGACACCGTCATGTCCTTCTACCTGGACGACGCCGTCGTGGCGTTCGAGCCCGGCGCATCGGCATTCGGTGAGCAGCAGTTGCGGGCCGGTTTCGCGGCCTTCGCCGCGGTGCGGCCCGACTTCCGGTACGACAGCGGCCACGAGGTCATGGTCGCCGGTGACATCGCCGTGCACATCGCCCCCTGGACGATGACCGGCACCGCTCCCGACGGCACCCCCATCGCCCAGCAGGGGCTGTCGGTGGCAACCCTGCGCCGACAGGCCGACGACAGCTGGAAAATCGCGCTCGACAACCCCTTCGGCGCGCACCTCATCCCCTGATTGTTGCGCGGGCAGGGGGGCGGCCGGTCAGGGGAGGGTGGTCAGCAGCCCCCGGCGCGCTTCGGCGCAGCCGCGGCAGGTGCGGACGCACGCGGCCAGCTCCGCCGCCCCCGCTTCGCCGCCGCCGCCCTCGGCGCGGTACCCGGGGGCCGCTCCCGAGACGACAGCCGCGCCGCCCGGCCTCGTCGACACCGTCACCACCGGCACCTGTGCCGACGTGCGCGAACAGGCCCCGGAGGTCCTCGACACCGCCACCCTGGCCGGGTTCGGCGAGTAGCCCGCCCCTACACGACGGCGTACGGATAGGCCGCGGCACGACCCTGGAAGGAGAGGATCCGGAGGTTCTGGATCCGCCCCTCCCGGATCTCGATCGCGCGCCGGATCGTCTCGCTGCCGTCCCAGGCGTCGGGCCCGGCCAGCACGATCGGCAGGTACTCCAGTAGCGCCTCGGAGTTCTCCCAGGTGGCCGAGTTCCACAGGAACGAGGGGCTGTGGTCGACGCCGTAGTTGTACAGGTCGGCGCCGACGGTGAACATCGGCTCCGCGAACGAGGTCGGGCGGGCCCACTCGAAGCCCATGCCCGCGTCGCAGGAGACGTCGATGAAGAGGGTGCCGCGCGCGAACAGCTTCAGATCGTCGTTGCGCACGAACAGCAGCGGCTCGTCGGTGTCCTGCAACATGCAGTTCACGACGACGTCGTACTGGGCGAGCACCTGCGCCAGCGGGCCGGGTTCCGGAGCCTTCAGCGCCAGGATTCGGCTGGGATCGGCCGGATCCCGCTGGAAATGCTGCATCCGCACCGAGGCGAACGGCGAGGCGACCGCGGAGACGCTGCGCTGCGTGAACACCGTGACATCGCTGATCCCGAGCGCCGAGAGCGCCCGGACCGCGCCGCGCGCGGTAGCCCCGAAGCTGATCACGGCCGCGCGCATCCGCCGCCCGTAGTCGCCGCTGGTGCCCCGCAGCTGCAGCGCGTGCAGCACCGAGCAGTACCCCGCCAGCTCGTTGTTCTTGTGGAAGACGTGGACGCTGAAGTTGCCCTCCTTCGTCCAGTGCTGCATCGCCTCCCAGGCGATCAGGGTCAGGCCGCGGTCGACGGCCACCTGGGTGATCCGCTCGTCCTGCACGCAGTGCGGCCAGCCCCACACGATCTGCCCCGGCCGCATGGTCGCCAGATCGTCGGCCACCGGCTTCGGGAGCAGCAGCACATCGCGCTCGGCGAACAGTTCCGCGCGCGTCCCGAAACCGCCGACCAGCGGCGCCAGCTGCTCGTCCGGGTAGCCGAACCGGTCGCCGTAGCCGTGCTCGAGGAAGACGCGGGCGCGCAGCCCCGGGTCGATCCGATCGAAGTGTGCGGGATGGATCGCCAACCGGTGCTCGTCCTCTTTGCGGGAGGTCGCAACTACACCGATCGTTAGTTGCTTCACCGAACCAGTCTACGCATGGTGGGCAGGAAATCCGCAGGTCAGCCTTCGGGGGCGAGCGGTGCGGAGGCGGCACCGGTGTCGCGCAGCCCGATGGTCAGCAGCTGCCAGGCGTCGGCGGCGACGGTGCGGCGCAGGGGGGCGGCGGTTTTGGTGAGGAGGGCGGAGACGAGTCCGACCGCGAGCACGAGTTCGCCGGCGGTGGTGCCGGGCCGGAAGGTGTGGCCGGTGCCGAGCTTCTCCTCGAGCAGGGCGCGGAAGCGCAGCGCGGTGGCGGCATGCCCGGGGTCGTGGTGGTCACCGGGGCGGCGGGCGTCGACGAAGGCGGAGCACTCGACGAGCTGGTCGAGCACGGCGGCGAGCAGGTCGTCGAGCGTGCAGTCCGGGCGGGCGGCGATCTTCTCCAGCGCTTCGACGTTCTGCTCGATGACCGCGTGCGCCAAACTTTCCCGGTCCGGGAAGTGCCGGTACAGCACGCCGGGGCTGACATCGGCGGTGGTCCAGATCAGTGACATCGGGGCCGACGGGCCGTGCAGACCGAACACGGCCCTGGCGGCGGAGAGGACGGCCGCCCGATTGCCCGCTGCTGCCGCGGGCCCTCTGTTGACGCGTCGGGGTGCTGCCACGCACACTACGCTACCAACCGGAGAAAAACTCCGGTTGCGTGACCGGCGCCATCTCGTCCGCTGACGGCCGGGGCGCCTGCCACGAAGGGCAGGTAGCGGAAGGCGGCCCTCATCGCGGAGGGCGGGATCCATGACTTCGAGAATGCGCGATCGGGTATGCCGTGCCGGAGCGGCCGGAGTGGCTCTGGCCCTGATGGTGGTGGCGGCGCCATCGGCGGCCGGGCCGCCCGCGGTGGGCGGCGTGCAGCACATCGGCGCGATCACCGACACCGCGGTCGGGAAGGCCGAGTGCGGCCCCGGCTCCGCGCCGGAGACCGGGATGCAGGGCGATGTGCCCGCGGCGGACCGGGATTCGCGGCGCAGCACGCTCGGCTACAGCTGCAACATCACCCGGGTCGGCGGCTACGCCGGGCGGGGCGGCGGAATCACCTCGGCGAGCTTCGAGCACTGCGTCTACGTCGGCAGTCTCTTCCCGGGCAACCTGGCGGGCCCGGCCCAGGGCGTGCAGGTGCTCGACGTCTCCGACCCGCGCGAGCCGGTGCTGTCGACCACTTTGACCGAGCCGGCCATGCTGGCCGGGACCTGGGAGACGTTGAAGGTCAACACGACGCGCAAACTGCTGGTCGGGGCCGGTGTCCCGCTGCTCACCGGTGCCGGGCTGCTCTCGGTCTACGACATCTCCGACTGCGCGCACCCCCGGCTGCTCAATCCGGGGCCGGGCACCGACCCGGCCCAGCTGCTGTCGATCGTCGCGCACGAGGGCGGTTTCTCGCCCGACGGCAACACCTACTGGGCCTCGGGTACCGTTCCCGGCGTGCTCAGCGCGGTCGATCTGCGCGACCCGGCCATCCCGCGGGTGGTCTGGCAGGGAATGCCGGGACGGTCGACGCACGGCGTCGGGCTCAGCGACGACGGCAACCGCCTCTATCTCGCCGACAACATGGGCGGGCTGTACGTGCTCGACACCAGCGCGGTCCAGCGGCGCGACCCGAATCCCCAGGTGCCGGTGTTGTCCCGGATGACCTGGAGCGACGGCTGGGCCACCCAGCACGCCATCCCGGTCACCTACGACGGGCATCGCTACCTGTTCACCGTCGACGAGGCCGGCTCCGGCGGCGTGAAGCTCATCGACGTCGCCGACGACACCCGCCCCCGGATCGTCAACACGATCAAGCTCGAGATCAACCTGCCGCAGCACCAGGACAGCGCCCTCGCCTCCAGCTCCGGCGGCAGCCTGTTCGGCTACGACGCCCACTACTGCACCGCCGACCGCCCCGCGAACCCGACCGCGCTCGCCTGCGGCTGGGTCTCCTCCGGCATCCGGGTCTTCGATGTGCGCGACCCGTTCGCCGTGCGCGAGATCGCCTACTACAACCCGCCCGCCCGAACCGGGCGCAACACCGAGCTGTGGAACTCCCCGCACGCACTGGCGTCGATCATCGGCGTGCCGCTACTGCAGGCGCCCGCGGTGATCACCGCGCTGAACGAAGGCAATTTCGATCCCGCCGAAGCGCTCAGCTCGCGCACCGGGATGATCGGCTTCGGCGACCTCTCCACCGACTGGTGCTTCTCCGGCCCGAACTGGCACGGCAACCAGCTCTGGACCGGCTGCTCGGACAACACCTTCCTGGCCCTCGACATCGACCCCGCCGTCTACACCCCGCCCGCCGACCAGCTCTCCACCCCCGGCTCATGAGCGCGCACCACCCTGGCGGTGATCGCGCCGGACCCACCCCCCCGAACTGCCGCACACCCTGAACGCCGGTGATCTCCACCGCTGCCGAACGGGCGGCGTAACCCATCGAGCAGCGGGGAATAAGGAGCGGAGCGGGGCCGCTATCCTTTGATGGTCATGATGTCGGCTTGCCCGGGCACCTCCTCGCGGATGGCACCCAAGACGGTCTACCTCGATCACGCGGCAACCACCCCGATGTACCCCGCCGCCCTCGAGGCGATGACGGCTGCGCTTGGGCAGGTCGGCAACGCCTCCTCGCTGCACGGATCGGGCAGGGCGGCGCGCCGGATGCTGGAGGAGGCGCGCGAGTCGATCGCGGCGGATCTGGGCGCCCGGCCGTCCGAGGTGATCTTCACCTCGGGGGGTACCGAGAGCGACAATCTGGCGATCAAGGGCATCTTCTGGGCGCGGCGCGATGCCGAGCCGCGGCGCCGCCGGATCCTGGTCGGCGCCACCGAGCACCACGCGGTGCTGGACGTGGTGGAGTGGCTGGAGCGGCACGAGGGCGCCGAGGTCACCTGGCTGGCCGCGGACCACGAGGGGTTCGTGACGCCCGCGGTGCTGCGGGCGGCGCTGGCGGAGCACGCTGACGAGGTCGCGCTGGTCACGCTGATGTGGGCGAACAACGAGGTGGGGACGATCGCCCCGATCGCGGAGCTGGCGGCGGTGGCGCGGGAGTTCGACGTGCCGCTGCACAGCGACGCGGTGCAGGCGGCGGCGCAGCTGCCGATCGATACCGGCGCGGCGGGGCTGGCCGCGGCGAGCTTTGCCGGGCACAAGGTCGGCGGGCCGCACGGGGTCGGCGTGCTGCTGCTCGGCAGGCAGGTGCCGTGCGTTCCGCTGCTGCACGGCGGCGGGCACGAGCGCGATCTGCGCTCCGGCACCTCGGATATCCCCGGCGCGGTGGGGCTGGCGGCGGCGCTGCGGCAGACCGTCGCGGAGCTACCCGCGCGCACCAAGGAGCTGCGCGAGCTGCGCGACGCCCTGATCGATGGGGTGCGCGCGGTCGACCCGGAGGCGGTGCTCAACGGCCCGGCCGGTGAGCTGCGGCTGCCGGGCAACGCGCACTTCACCTTCCCCGGCTGCGAGGGCGATTCGCTGCTCATGCTGCTGGACGCGGCCGGTATCGAGTGCTCCACCGGCTCCGCCTGCACGGCCGGGGTCGCCGGGCCGAGCCACGTGCTTGTCGCCATGGGGGTCGAGCCGTGGCAGGCGCGCTGTTCGCTGCGCTTCTCGCTGGGCCACACCTCCACCGAGGACGATGTGCGGACGCTGCTCACGGTGTTGCCGGGGGTGGTTGAGCGGGCCAGGGCGGCCGGGCTCACGAGCGCGAAGGGAGCGTACTGATGCGGGTTCTCGCCGCGATGAGCGGCGGTGTCGACTCCGCGGTGGCGGCGGCGCGCGCCGTCGACGCCGGGCACGACGTCGTCGGGGTGCACCTGGCGCTCTCGGCCACGCCGGGGACGCTGCGCACCGGGTCGAGGGGCTGCTGCTCGAAGGAGGACGCCGGTGATGCGCGCCGCGCCGCCGACGTGCTCGGGATTCCGTTCTACGTCTGGGATTTCGCGGACCGGTTCAAGGAGGACGTGATCGACGACTTCGTCGCCTCCTACGCCGCGGGCGAGACGCCGAACCCCTGTCTGCGCTGCAACGAGAAGATCAAGTTCGCGGCGCTGGCCGATCGCGCGGTCGCGCTGGGCTTCGACGCCGTCGCCACCGGGCACTACGCGCGGCTGGCGGACGGGGTGCTGCGCCGTGCCGTCGATGCCGACAAGGACCAGTCCTACGTGCTCGCGGTGCTCACCGCAGAGCAGCTGAGCCGGGCCATGTTCCCGGTCGGCGACACCCCGAAGCCGGAGATCCGCGCCGAGGCCGCCGCGCGCGGGCTCGCCGTCGCGGACAAGCCGGACAGCCACGACATCTGCTTCATTCCGTCCGGCGATACCAGGGCGTTTCTCGGGGCGAGGATCGGTGTGCGGCCCGGCGCCGTCGTCGACGCCGACGGGCGGAGGCTCGCCGAGCACGACGGGGTGCACGGGTTCACCATCGGGCAGCGCAAGGGGCTCGGCTTGCCCGGGCCGGGGCCGGACGGGAAGCCGCGGTACGTCACCGGGATCGACCCGGACTCCGGTGAGGTCAGGGTGGGCTCTGCCGAGGAGTTGCGGGTGTGGACGGTCCGTGCCGAGCGGGCGATCTGGACCTCGGGGGCCGCGCCCGACGGTGCCATCGACTGCGTCGTGCAGGTGCGCGCGCACGGCGGGACGGCACCCGCGGTGGCCGAGGCGACCGACTCCGGGCTCACCGTGCGGCTGCGCGAGCCGCTGACGGGTGTGGCGCGCGGGCAGGCCGCGGTGCTCTACCGGCCGGACGGCGCCGGTGACGAGGTCATCGGCAGCGGGACCATCGCGGGGACCGACAGCACCGCGCCGCTGGCAGGCGCCCGGTGAGCGCCGCCGTCGAAGCCGCGCTGCGCGGCGGGGTCGCCACGGGAGTCGGCTCCTGGCCGGGGACGGATCCGCGGGAGGCGGCGGCCACCGTGGTGGGGGAGTTGCCCGGGTTGGCGCACCTGGTGGAGTTGCCCGCGCGCGGGGTCGGGGCCGATCTGCTCGGTCGCGGGTGTGCGTTGCTGGTGGATCTGCCGTTCGACAGCACGACCCGCGGGTATCGGTTCGCGGCGCGGCCGGGTGGGGTCGCGCGGCGTGCGTACGATCTGCTGCGCACGGATCTGGACGCGCTCGAGGAGGCGTGGGCGAAGGTGGGGGCGCCCGGCACGGGGCGGCCGGTGAAGCTGCAGGTCGCGGGGCCTTTGACGTTGGCTGCCGAGGTCGAGCTGGTCAACGGGCATCGGGTGCTCACCGATCCCGGTGCCCGGCGGGATCTCGCGGAGTCGCTGGCCGAGGGGCTGGCTCGGCATGCCGCCGAGGTCGGTAAGCGGTTGGATGCGCCGGTGGTGTTGCAGCTCGACGAACCGCTCGCGGGTTCGGTGCTCGAGGGGGCACTGCGGGGAGTGAGTGGGCTGGATACGGTGCGCCCGCTGCCCGAGCCGGAGGCGTTGGATCTGCTTGACACCGTGATCCGGGCACAGCGGGTGCCGGTGATCGTGCACAGTTGTGCCGAGCCGCCGCCGCTCGCGCTCTTCCGGGCCAGTGGTGCCGCCGCGCTGGCGATCGACGTCGCGGTGCTGCGTGCGCGCGATCTGGACGGTGTCGGTGAGACGCTGGATGCGGGGAAGCTGCTGGTTCTCGGGCTGGTGCCGAGTACCGAGCCCGCGGGTGCGCCGGGGTGGCGGGAACTCGCCGAGCCAGGGGCTCGGCTGGTCGACCGGCTCGGGTTCCCGCGGCGCACCCTGGCCGAGCGGGTGCTGGTCAGCCCGGCCTGTGGGCTGGCGGGCGCGACGCCCGAGTGGGCGCGCCGCGCGCTGGATCTCACCGCCGATATCGCCCGGGCCTATACCGAGGAACCGGAGACGCTCGGCGCGGAGTAGGTCCGCGTACGCGTAGGTCGCCCGCTTCGCGTTCGGTTGAAAATCTCGCGGCCCTGGCTCGCGCTGATCGGTTCGCACCGCGCCGACGTGCGGCGATCCGCCCCGGATAGGTCATGCCCCTGGACTATCGTGCCAGTTGTGACCGAACCCGAGGCCCCCGCTCCGGCCACGGCCGAGGAGCAGCGCGCCTGGCAGCAGCTCGCGGACGAGGTGCGTGAGCACCAGTTCCGCTACTACGTGCGGGACGCGCCGATCGTCACCGACGGCGAGTTCGACACGCTGCTGCGCCGCCTCGAAGCCATGGAGGAGGCACACCCCGACCTGCGCACCCCGGATTCGCCGACGCAGCTGGTCGGCGGCGGCTTCGCCACCGACTTCACCCCGGTGGACCACCTGGAGCGCATGCTCTCCCTCGACAATGTCTTCGACCTGGACGAGCTGCGCGCCTGGGCGGGCCGGGTGGAGGCGGAGACCGGGCCCGACCTGCACTACCTGTGCGAGGTCAAGATCGACGGCGTCGCGCTGAACCTGGTCTACCGGGAGGGGAAGCTGGAGCGCGGCGCGACCAGGGGCGACGGGCGCACCGGCGAGGACGTCACGCTGAACGCGCGCACCATCGACGACATCCCGCACGTGCTCACCCCGAGCGCGACGTTCCCGATTCCGGAGCTGCTCGAGGTGCGCGGCGAGGTCTACCTCCGGCTGGCCGACTTCGCGACGCTCAACGCCGCCATCGTCGCCGACGGCAAACCGCCGTACGCGAACCCGCGCAACACCGCCGCCGGTTCGCTGCGGCAGAAGGACCCGGCGGTCACCGCGCGGCGTGGACTCCGGATGATCTGCCACGGCCTCGGCCGGATCCGCGGCTACGCGCCTGCTTCGCAGTCCGAGGCGTACGACGCGCTGGCCGCCTGGGGGCTGCCGGTCTCCGCGCACACCCGGCGGGTGCGCGGGATCGACGCGGTGATCGAGCGGGTCACCTACTGGGGCGAGCACCGGCACGACATCGAGCACGAGCTGGACGGTCAGGTCATCAAGGTCGACGAGGTCGCGCTGCAGCGCAGGCTCGGCTCCACCTCGCGAGCGCCGCGCTGGGCGATCGCCTTCAAGTACCCGCCGGAGGAGGCGACCACCACGCTGCTCGACATCAGGGTGAACGTCGGCCGCACCGGGCGGGTGACACCGTTCGCGGTGATGGCGCCGGTCTCGGTCGCGGGCTCGACGGTCTCGATGGCGACGCTGCACAACGCCGCCGAGGTGGTGCGCAAGGGCGTGCTGATCGGCGACACGGTCACCATCCGCAAGGCGGGCGATGTGATCCCCGAGGTGCTCGGCCCGGTGGTGGATGCCAGGCCCGCCGACGCGCGTGCCTTCGAGATGCCGACGCACTGCCCGGAGTGCGGGACGTCGCTGGCCCCGGAGCGCGAGGGTGACGTGGACATCCGCTGCCCGAACACCCGCTCCTGCCCGGCCCAGCTGCGCGAGCGGGTCTTCCACGTGGCCGGGCGCGGCGCCTTCGACATCGAGGCGCTCGGTTACGAGGCCGCGAACGAGCTGCTGCGCTCCGGCGCCATCACCGACGAGGGCGACCTCTTCGACCTGGACGAGCCGCGGCTGCTCGGCACCCCGCTGTTCGTCAACAAGAACGGCAGCCTCTCCGCCAACGGCGGACGGCTGCTGGAGAACCTGGACGCGGCGAAGGATCGGCCGCTCTGGCGGGTGCTGGTCGCGCTGTCGATCCGGCACGTCGGGCCAACCGCGGCGCGGGCGCTGGCCGCCGAGTTCGAGACCATGGAGCGGATCGAGGCCGCGACGCTGGAGGAGCTGGCCGCCGCCGACGGTGTCGGCCCGACCATCGCGGCCGCGGTGGCCGAGTGGTTCACCGTGGACTGGCACCGGGCGATCGTGGCCAAGTGGCGCGCCGCCGGGGTCCGGATGGCGGACGAGCGGGACGCCGGGATCGAGCGGAACCTGACCGGGCTGTCGATCGTGGTCACCGGCTCGCTGCCCGGTTTCTCCCGGGACGAGGCGCGGGAGGCGATCCTGGCGCGCGGCGGGAAGGCGGCCGGGTCGGTGTCGAAGAAGACGGCGTTCGTCGTGGTCGGCGCGGCGCCGGGCAGCAAGGCGGCGAAGGCGGAGGAGCTCGGCGTGCCGATTCTGGACGAGGACGGCTTCCGCACACTGCTCGCGGACGGGCCGGACGCGGTGCGCCCGCCCGCGGCGGACTAGCTGACGGAGACGGTGACGCCGGTGGTGCCGCGCGGGTCGAACTTGGCGCAGTGGTTGTTGCTCAGCTCCACCGTGCGGCGCAGTTTCTTGCGCTCGCTCTGCACCTCGACCACGACGTTCGAGCCGCTGTTCGAGCAGACCTTCACCACGGCGGGGCTCAGCCCGTAGCCGGTGCTGCCGGACTGGCAGGTGTAGGTCGAGTCGTGGAAGAAGATGCGGGCATTGCCCTCGGCGCACTCGAAATCGGCCTTCGCGTCCGGGGCGGCGAGCACCAGCCCGAGCGCGACGGCGGAGACCGCGCAGCCGCCCGCGACGAAGCGCACCGCGGCGGTATCCGGCCGCGGCGCGGCAACGGCGGTGACGGCAGCATTTCGATTCATGGGGCGACCACCTGTTCGCAACGGGTCCGGCAAGATGCAGCCACGGGAGCGACACCGGCCGTGGCACCGGGGATGCTACCCCGCCCGGCCTTCGCCCGCCGGGCGGCGGGCTGCGACGATAGCCCGATGCTGCGCAGTTTCCGGGTGACGAACCACAGGTCGCTGGCCGACCCGCAGGAGCTGCGGCCCGTCCGCGGCAGCGGCCCGGTCGCGGTGCCGGTCACCGGGATCACCGGCGCTCCGGCCGCCGGAAAGTCGAACCTGATCGACGCGCTGGACCGCATGCGGGACGCGGTGCTGCACTCGGCCACCGGCTGGGACCCCTACGCGGGCCCGCCGCGCACCCCGCACCCGGCTTTCGCGCAGCGGCCCACCGAGTTCGTCGCGGGCTTCGTCGCCGAGGGCGTGCCGTACAGCTACGGCTTCCGGCTCACCGACGCCGAGGTCGCGGCCGAGTGGCTGCACACCCACCCGCGCGGCCGCAGGCGCATCGTCTTCGAGCGCGAGGGCGAGCAGGTGCGGATCGGGCCGACGTTCGAGGCCGCGCGGTTCGGCCTCGGCGCGCTTGTCCCGCTGGTCCGGCCGAACGCGCTGCTGCTCGCGCTGGCCGGGCAGCTGGAGGCGGAGGCGCTGGTGCCCGCCTACCGCTGGTTCGCCGCGCTGCTCGAGGTGCAGCGCGGCCCGCTCGACCCGGCGGCGGTCGCGCTGCGGCTCGGCGGCTACCTCTCCCGGGAGCCGCGCGGCGCGGTCCGGCTGCTGGAGCTGGCGGGCGAGGCCGGGCTCGGCATCACCGATCTGCTGCTCCCTGAGCCTGACCCGCGCTACGCCGAGTACCTCGCCGAACTCGACCGCGACCTGGCGGGCGGCGCCGAACAGCTCGAGCTCTGCGCCACCCGCCCCGGCCACGCCGACCTGCTGCTGCAGCAGCACGGGCTCACCGAGACCGCGCTGGCCAGGGAGCTCACCGCGCTGCGGGGCGCCCGCGACGCGCTCTTCGCTCGGATGGCGGCGCGCTCCGGCCCCGGTGTCCGGCTGCTGCACGCCGGGATCGAGGCGCCCTTCGCGCTCGCCGACGAACCGGCGTCGGCGCTGGCGCTGCTGCGGCTGCTCCCCGCCGTGCTCGACGCCATCGACATCGGCCGGGTGCTCGCCGTCGACGACCTCGACGCCGCGCTCCCCGCCGCCACCGCACAGCGCCTGATCGGACTCTTCCGCGCCCCGGAGATCAATTCCCGTGGCGCCCAGTTGATCTTCACCAGCCGCGAACCGCAGGCGACCGGGCGCGGTTGGACCATCCGCCGCACCGAGCACGGCACCAGCGAGCTCGCCGCCGACTGAGCGCCCGGAATGCCCGGTACGGTGGTGGCGTGCTGGAGTTCGCGATGCTGCTGATCATGGCGGCCACCCTGGTCGCGCTGGTGGTGCTCTACCGGCGGGGCAGGCGCGGCGTGCCGATCGCCGAGCCCGAGCGGGGCTCGCTCCACATCACCGGGGTGAGCCCGCGGCCGGAGGCGTTCGGCGAGCAGTTCGTCACCGTGACCGGCGATCTCACCGGCCCCGGCGTCGCGAGCACGCAGGTCTACCGGCGGCTGGTCTGGGACGGCGCCTACTGGCCCGCGATCGGCGACACGCTGCCGGTGATCTACCCGGCGGGCAAGCCGGACCGCTGGCAGATCATCGAGCCGGGTTAGAGCACCCCGGCGACGATCCCGGACAGGTAGCCGAGCCGGGCCACCTCGGACGGGCGGAAGTCCGGGCCACCGGGGCGGCCGAGCAGCAGCGCGCGGCCGTGGTGGCCGAGCGGCGCGGCGGCCAGCTTGGTGTCCATGTCGCGCCAGATCTCCGGCACCCATTCGGATTCCGGGTCGAGCACGGTCGGCTTGTCCAGCGGGAGCCACGGCGCGGAGCCGGCCTGGGTCTGCGGCGCGCTCTGGCTGCCGACCACCCGGTAGGCGCCCTGCGGCCCGGTGTCGATGATGGTGCTCCAGCCGACCCGCAGCACCCGGGGGACCCCGTCGACGAGCACCTGCAGCCGGTCGTCGCGCGCGCTCGCGACCTGGTCGATGAGCTCCAGCTCGCGGTGCGTGTCGAGCAGGCCGGAGTAGGGGCGGATCGAGTCGACGATGACGTCGCCGATCGATTCGGCGGCGGTGATCAGGGTGTCCGGGAGCGCGTTGGGCGGAACCTCGACCACGAGGTCGTCGACGGCGAACCCGGCACCGCGCTCGACCACGTCCAGCGAGATGATGTCGGCCCCGACCGATCCCAACGCCAGCGCGAGTGCACCGAGGCTTCCCGGGCGATCCGGAAGTTGCACGCGGAGCAGGTAAGACACGCGCGTTCCTTTCGTGGTAGCCGAGGCTCTGTACGGATACCCGGGTCACGCAATACTTACACCCGGGACGCCGGGTTATCGACCCGAACTCGGCGCAGTGACGTACACCACAGTCGATTTCACGCGGGGGCCGGGGCGGGGGAATCCGCCCGGCCGCGCGGACTAGGCTGTAGCGGTCCGTCGCCCCCGGCGCCACGTGCCGGGGACGACCTGCTCGAACCCACCATCCCCGACGCCGAAAGGGGTCCCGCGGTGCCCGCCATCTCCCGCGACGAGGTCGCACACCTCGCCCGGTTGTCCCGGCTCGCGCTGTCCGACGACGAACTGGATCAGTTCGCCGGACAGCTGGACTCGATCCTGAGCCACGTGCGGACCATCTCCGAGGTGGCCGCCGCGGACGTCCCGGCCACCGCGACGCCGAACCCGGTCGCCAATGTCACCCGGTTGGACGAGGTGCGGCCGTGCCTCACCCCGGAGCAGGCGCTCGCGGGCGCCCCCGCCGTCGAGGAGCAGCGCTTCCTGGTGCCGCAGATCCTGGGGGAGGGCGAATGAGCGACGCCACGCAGCTCTCCGCCGCCGAGCTGGCCGCCAAGATCCACGCCCGCGAGCTCTCCTCCGAGGAGGTCACCCGCGCGCACCTGGACCGGATCGCCGAGGTGGACGGCGAGTACCACGCCTTCCTGCACATCGCGCCGGAGGCGGCGCTGGCCGCCGCCCGCGTGGTGGACGCGAGCCTGGCCGCCGGCGAGGAGCCTGCCTCGCCGCTGGCCGGAGTCCCGTTGGCGCTCAAGGACGTCTTCACCACCACCGACATGCCGACCACCTGCGCCTCGAAGATCCTCGAGGGCTGGATCTCGCCGTACGACGCCACGGTGACGGCCAAGCTGCGCGCCGCGGGCATCCCGATCCTCGGCAAGACCAACATGGACGAGTTCGCCATGGGCTCCTCCACCGAGAACTCGGCCTACGGCCCCACCCGGAATCCCTGGGACACCACCCGGATTCCCGGCGGCTCCGGCGGCGGCTCGGCGGCGGCGCTCGCCTCATACCAGGCGCCGCTCGCGATCGGCACCGACACCGGCGGCTCGATCCGGCAGCCCGCCGCGGTCACCGCCACCGTCGGCACCAAGCCGACCTACGGCACCGTCTCCCGGTACGGCCTGGTCGCCTGCGCCTCCTCGCTGGACCAGGGCGGGCCCTGCGGCCGCACCGTGCTCGACACCGCGCTGCTGCACGAGGTGATCGCCGGGCACGACCCGCGCGACTCCACCTCCCGCGACGTGCCGGTCCCGGCCGTGGTCGCCGCCGCCCGCGAGGGGGCGCGCGCCGATCTCGCCGGGGTGAAGGTCGGCGTGGTGCGGGAGCTGCACTCGGACAGCTACCAGTCCGGCGTGCTCGCCTCCTTCGACGCCGCGGTCGCGGTGCTGAAGGAGCTCGGCGCCGAGGTGATCGAGGTCTCCTGCCCGCACTTCGAGTACGGGCTGCCCTCCTACTACCTGGTCATGCCGTCCGAGGTCTCCTCGAACCTGGCCCGCTTCGACGCCATGCGCTACGGCCTGCGGGCAGGCGACGACGGCAAGCACAGCGCCGACCAGGTGATGGCGCTGACCAGGGCGGCCGGCTTCGGCCCCGAGGTGAAGCGGCGCATCATGCTCGGCACCTACGCGCTCTCGGCCGGGTACTACGACGCCTACTACGGCCAGGCGCTCAAGGTGCGCACGCTGATCGCGCAGGACTTCGACCGCGCCTACGAGCAGGTCGACGTGCTGATCTCGCCGACCAGCCCGTTCACCCCGTGGAAGCTCGGCGAGAAGGTGGACGACCCGCTCGCCATGTACCTCTCCGACCTCTGCACCCTGCCCACCAACCTGGCCGGGCACCCGGCCATGTCGGTGCCGTCCGGGCTCAGCGCGGACGACGGCATGCCGGTCGGGCTGCAGATCATGGCGCCCGCCTTCGCCGACGACCGGCTGTACCGGGTCGGCGCGGCGTACGAGGTCGCGCGCGGGCCGATCGCCTGACGTCAGCCCGATCGCCTGACGTCAGCCCGCGCGGAGGGCTTCCGCGCGGGTCTTGACGCCCTCGGTCATGCCGCTGAAGCCGCGGCGCAGGTCGGCGCCGAGCAGGGTGCCGACGAGCGGGTGCAGCCAGCCGTTCAGCTCGAAGTGCGAGGCGTAGCGGGTGCGCCCGGCGTCGAGCGCGGTCACCGTGTGCGTGCGCAGGCTGTGCAAGGTGCCGAGCGGGACCGGTTTCATCCGGTAGCCGAGCGTGCTGCCGGGAGTGTGCTCGACGATCCACTCACGCTGCCTGCGCGGTTTCGCGCCGCGGAGCCGGACGTGCATGTCGATGGGGTCGCCCGGCTCCAGGGTGCTGCGGCACTCCGGGACGAAGGGGTTCCACTCGCCGTAGCGCGGCAGGTCGGTGACGACGTCCCAGACCAGTTCGGCGGGGGCGTCGATCTCGACGACGTGATCGAGGACGAAGGCCATACCGGCGAAACTAGAACAAGTTTCACTTCGGGGCAAGGTGCGCGGCGCAGTCGCCGAGTGCGGTGCCCTGGTCGGTGCCGTAGCGGTGGCCGTGGCCCGCGGGGGCGTCGAGGGCGCCGAGCAGGTCGGCTCCGGTCTGCAGGAAGGACAGGACCGGCTGCCACTCGGGGACCGGGGCGTCCGGGCGGGTGGCGGTGAGATCGGGGCGGTGCCAGAGCAATCGGGGTGACCAGTGCACGACCGGGTCGGAGCGGTTGGCCAGGACGGTGGCGCCCGCGCGGTGCACCGCGCCCGCGGGCGGGCCCGCCCAGAGCACCGCGCAGGTGCGGCGCCGCTGGTCGGCGTCGTCGGCGAAGACGGCGCTGCCGCCCCAGGCGCCGAGGCTCTGGCCGTAGACGTAGAGCCGCGGCGGGTCGGGGAGCGCGGTCAGCTCGCGCTCCAGCGCGGTGAAGAGGGCGCGCGCGGATTCCGCCGCCCGCTCCCGGCCGGTGACGAAGGTGACCCAGCTCGGTGCGGCGGAGTACTGCAGGGCGACGACCGCGACATCGCCGGCGAAGCGGCTCTCCATGCCCTGCGCGGCCCCGGCGTCCAGCCAGCCGGAGCCGGTCGGGACGGCGAGCACCAGGTGGCGGCGGGCGAGGCCGCCGGTGCGCCGCAGTTCGCGCAGCGCGAGGGTGACCCGGTCGTCCAGGGTGCGGGCGGAGTCGAGGCCGATGTAGACGCGGACGGCGTCGGCGCTGCCGTCGGCGACGAAGCGGCGGCCCTGGGTACCGAGGGAGTCCCACGCGACGGTCGAGTGCGCGGAGCCCGAGCGGGTGTAGGGGAGCGGTGAATTCGGGCTCGCCACGGCCTGCGCGCCGGGCGGCAGCGGGACCAGGACGGCGGTCGCGACGCCGAGCGCCAGCGCGCCGACCGCGGCGCGCCGCGGGGCCAGGCGCACGCCGCGCACGAGCAGCGCCGGCGCGGTGAGCAGCGCGGTGCTGAACAGCGCCCACAGCGCCCAGTGCGCCGGGGTGATCAGGGGCGCGGCCATGGCGGCGCGCAGCGTGTTCTGCCACAGCCACGCCGCCGCGCAGCCGACGAGCACCGCGCACCCCGTGAGCGCGAGGACCGCGCCGCGATCGGCGACCTCCGACGGGTCGCCGGAGGTGCGGTCGCGGTTCGGGACCGCCCGTGCGGCGCCGAGCGCGAGCGCGACGAGCAGGGCGGTGAGGACGGCCTGGGTGAGCGGGCCGCGGGGCAGCAGGCCGGGGGCCAGCGAGGCCACGACGGCGAACCCCGTTGCGAGCGTGGTGGTCACGCGGGGCAGCGGGTCGGCGCGCTCGGGGAGCGCGACGGCGACAACCCGCGGGGTGCAGTCGACGATCACGACCGTGCCCCCGTACCGTGCTTCTTCCCGCGGCGGGAGAAGCGCAGCGCCACCGCGCCGGAGGCGAGCACCCCGGCCCCGGCGAGCATGCCCGCGTTGTTCCCCTCCGGGTCGGGCACCGTCACCTCCTCGACCACCGGGGCCCCGAAGTCCTGCCTGCGCGAGTTGGCCCTGACGAAGCCACTCGCCACGTCGGCCATGAAGTGGCAGCGGGTGCGGGAGAACTCGTCCGGGCGGACGTCGCAGGCCCGGTGCATGTGGGCGGTGAGCGCGGCGTCCAGGTCGCGGCGCGCCCACGGGCCGAGCGGGGCGCCCCGCTGGTCGGCGAAGCGCAGCAGGTCGTAGCCGAGATCGTGGCCCTTGCATGGCAGTTCGAACTCGGTGGGCAGCGTGACGGGGGAGGAGCAGTCGCCGTCCGGGCGCACGACGAGGCCGTCGAGCAGGGCGGGGCGGTAGCCGAAGTGCTCGGAAAACCCCTGCGGCACGGCGATGTCGAGCTCGTCGGCGCTCAGCGCGAGCACAGCGGCGGCCGTGTCGGTGTCCTCGGCGGGCACCGGCGCGCTGGCCGCCGATTCGCCCGCGGTGAGCGTCAGGGCGGGCGCGACGACGAGGGCGAGCACCGCCCCGGTCGCGGTGACCGCCGCGAGCCGGCGATGCGGGGTGCTGCGCTTCCATCTGCTCATGCCGGTCGACGCTAGGGACGCCGGGCCGGTCGCAACCTCCCGCTCGGGTCGCTTCCCGCGCCGGTTCCGGCGGGGGAGTGGATCGGGGGGCCCGTACCCGGGTAGGGGGGTCGCGTCATCCACCGGAGTGAGGACAGTCCCCACCGGAGTTCCTACTGTCGAGGTCATGAGGGAAATCAGGGTAACCGCGCGGCGGAGCGCGGCGTGAAACGGCGGATGCGGGGTATCCCCGCGAAGTTGTGGGTCGACGCCTGCACCGCGGTCGTCGTCGTCGCCTTCTACTCCGTGGCCTGGCCGACGCTGCACGTCACGCACGTGGTCACGCCGCCGGTGCAGCCGTTCCTGGCCGCGCTCGCCGCCTTCCCGATCCTGCTGGTGCGGGTGAATCCGGCGCTGGGCTGGGCGGTCTCGGCGGGCTCCGCGCTGCTCATCGCGGCGGCGGTGCCGCACCAGCCGGGCAGCGACCTGCCGTTCCAGGTGGTGCAGCTGATCTGCCTGATCGTGCTGCTCTTCGCGGTCGGGCTGCGCGCGCCGATGCCGCTGGTCGGGGTGGCATGGCTGGCGACCTCGCTGCTGGTCGGCGCCACCATGCCCGGCCCGGGGGCGGAGTTGGGCTGGCCGCTCGGGTTCGGCGCGCTCGTCCTCTTCGCGCTGCTCATCCGCTGGCTGGTGCTCTCCCGGCGGCAGCTCTCCGCCTTCGAGGAGGAGAACGAGCTGGAGCGGGCGCGGCGAGCCATCCTGGAGGAGAAGGCCAGGATCGCCCGCGACCTGCACGACGTGGTCGCGCACCACATGTCGCTGGTCGTGGTGCAGGCACAGACCGCGCCGTACCGGGTCGACGGGGTGAGCGCGGGGGCGCGCGCCGAGTTCGAGTCCATCGGCGCCACCGCGCGCGAGGCGCTGAACGAGATCCGCGGCATGCTCGGCGTGCTGCGCAGCGACGGCCAGCTGCCCGAGCACGCGCCGCAGCCGACCGCCGCCGACCTGCCCGCCCTGCTCGACGCCACCCGGCGGGCAGGCGTCCCGCTCACCTGGACGGTGCAGGGCGAGCTGAGCGGGGTGCCGGAGACGGTCGGGCTCGCGCTCTACCGGATCGTGCAGGAGTCGCTGTCGAACGCCTCCAGGCACGCGGCCGGGGCCGATGTGCGGGTGGACGTGGTGTGCGGCACCGAACTCGCGGTGTGGATCGGCAACGGGCCGGGAACGCCGGGCCCCACCGGGAACGGCGGGCACGGAGTCGCCGGGATGCACGCCCGCGCGGTCGCCGTCGGCGGCGAGCTGGTGGCGGGGGCACGCCCCGGCGGCGGGTACGACGTGCGGGCGCGGCTTCCGCTCGCCGCCGGGATGACGGTGGCGCCGCAGCCGGCGACGCTCGGCAAGCGGTGAGGCGGCACCCCCGGAAACGGGGGCGGGCACCCCGGGGCAATTAGGGTGGGCGGGTGGCAATAACGGTGCTGATCGCCGACGACCAAGCGATGGTGCGGCAGGGGTTCGGCGCCCTGCTCGCGGCCCAGCCGGACATCAGCGTGGTCGGCGACGCGGCGGACGGGAGGGCCGCGGTGGCCGAGGCCGCCCGGCTGCGCCCGGACGTGGTCCTGATGGATGTCCGCATGCCGGAGATGAACGGCCTCGACGCCGCCCGCGCGATCCTGGCCGCCGGGTTCGACCCGCCGGTCCGGGTGCTGATGCTGACCACCTTCGACATCGACGACTACGTCTACGAGGCGCTCGGCATCGGCGCCAGCGGCTTCCTGCTCAAGGACGCGCCCGCCGAGGAGCTGGTGCGTGCGGTCCGGGTGGTCGCCGAGGGGCAGGCGCTGCTCGCCCCGACCGTCACCCGCAGGCTGATCGCCGACGTCACCCGCCGCCGGGCCGGCCGGGTCAAGCCCGCGCCGCACCTGAAGCAGCTCACCCCGCGCGAGCGCGAGGTGCTGGAACTGGTCGCCCGCGGCATGTCGAACACCGAGATCGCGGAGACGCTCTTCGTGGCCGAGCAGACGGTGAAAACCCATGTCTCGAAGATCTTCTCGAAACTGAACCTGCGCGACCGGGCGCAGGCCGTCGTGCTCGCCTACGAATCGGGGCTGGTCACCCCGGGGTGAGCGCTCAGTGCGGGCAGCCGCCGCTCGGCAGCGTCCCGATGTGCCTGGCCAGTAGCTGGGCCAGGGTGTCGAGCAGCGCGGTGCCGTCCTCGTAGCTGCCGGAGTCGGCGCGCGCCGCCATCGCGACCGCGACCCGGCCGGTGACGGTGCCGACCGTGCCGAACTGGCGCACGGTGTACTCGCCGGTGTCGTCGTCCGGACCCCAGCCGCCCTTGAACTGGGCGGTCGAGAAGCGGCCGAGCCCCCAGGACTGGTCGGGGGTGACCGACCCCATCAGCGCCGTCACCATCTCGCTGCCGGAGAGGCAGGGCAGCTCGGCGGCGAATGTGGCCTGATCGGTCAGGCTCCACTCGGTGCTGCCGTAGGAGGAGCCGTCCAGTTCGGGGTGCGTGACGGCGTTGCCGGTGCCGGAGTGCCCGGCCTCGTCGAGCACCTCCTGCACCGCGGCGCCCGCCTCGGCGTCGTCGCCGAGCTGCTGCCACAGCTCCCACGCGGCGTCGTTGTCGGAGACCGTAATCGCGGCCTCGGCCGCCTCGTAGGCGGCCTCCGAGTCCCGGCGCAGCGCGGCCAGCGCCAGCGGGACCTTGATGGTGGACCAGGCGACACCCGAGGTCCAGTCGCCGAGCACCGTCATCCGGCCGCCGCCGACCGGGAGCACCGCGAGCCCGACCTGGCCGGGGAGCTCCTCGTCCAGCCGGTTGAAGTCCGCCACCAGCGCGTTCGGGCGATAGGTGACTCTGGCCCGCCAGTCCGCGGCGCCGGTCTGGGTGGCCACGGTGACGGGCGAGGAATCGGTTCTGCCGGAGAGCAGCGCGCACGAGGAGCTCACCAGGACGACGGTCACCATCAGGGTCCGGATCGACCACCCGGCCCCGCGCCGTAGCCGTCCGGGGCCACCGGCCCGCCACTTCGACCTCACCACGCGCGTCCTCCCCACCACCAACTGCCACCCGCGTAGTGCGTTCGATCTCCGGCGGTGCACGACAAGCCATTCGACAACTCGCGGGGCACGCCCCGCGGAATCAGTTTCACCGATTTTCCCTCGAAACCGAAACTCCGTGGTGGTGAGGGCTGCGGGTAGGCTCTCAGCCTGGGTGTCACCGGAAGGGGGCGTGTTGCTGGAGCGCGGTGAGGTGTTCGCGGGATTCAGCGTGGAGCGGCTGCTCGGCGCGGGCGGCATGGGCTCGGTGTACCTGGCCCGGCAGCCGAGGATGGACCGGCTGATCGCGCTCAAGCTGCTGAATCGCGAGCTGTTCACGCACACCGAGGTCAGGGCGCGTTTCGAGCGCGAGGCCGACCTGGTGGCGCAGCTGGACCACCCCTCGATCGTCGCGGTGTACGACCGCGGCACCGAGGACGGGCAGCTCTGGATCTCCATGCAGTATGTGGACGGGATCGACGCGGGCGCCGTCGACGTCACCGAGCTGCCGCCGGAGCGCGCGGTGCAGATCATCGAGGGCGTCGCTGCGGCGCTCGACTACGCGCACAGCATGGGCATCCTGCACCGGGACGTGAAGCCGGGGAACATCATGCTGGCCCGCTCGCAGGGCGGGCAGGGCGAGCGGGTCTTCCTCACCGACTTCGGGATCGCCCGGCTGCGCGAGGACTCCACGCACCTCACCCAGGACGGGATGTTCACCGCCACCCTCGCCTACGCCTCGCCGGAGCAGATGACCGGCAATCCGCTCGACCACCGCACCGACCAGTACTCCCTCGCCTGCGCGCTGTACTGGCTGCTGCTCGGGATCGGGCCGTTCGACTCGCCGAACCCGGCGGACATCATCCACGGGCACCTCAACCTGGTTCCCGCGCCGATCGCGCCGCGGCGGCCCGGGATCGCGCCCGCCATGGACCTGGTGATCGCCAAGGCGATGGCGAAGCATCCGGCGCACCGGTACGGGAGTTGCGGGGAGTTCGCCGCCGCGGCGCGGGCGGCGTTGAACGCGCCCGCGAGCGGTGGTCTCGCCGCGGTCGCGCCCGTCGGCGCGCCGGGATCGGTTCCGCCGGGCGCACCGAGCGCGGCTCCGGGCGCTCCGATACCGCCCAACGCCCCCGGGCCGGTACCCGCGGTCCATCCACCCAACGCCCCCGGTGTGGGAGCGGTGCCGCCCGGACAACCTCCGCCGAACCCGCCCGGCGTGCCGCAAGGTGCTTCCCCGCAATGCGGACCTCCGCCGGCCGGACCTCCGCAAGGCGGTCCGCAGGCCGGACCTCCGCAGGCCGGACCTCCGCGGAACGGGAACGGCGGCGCACTGCCGCCCGGACCCGGCCACGGGATGACGCCCGGCCCGCGCCCACCGCGGCGGCGGGGCGGGGGCCGCCGGATCATCGGCACCCTGCTCCTCGGCTGGCTGGTGGTCGTCGTCGTGGCACTGCTGGTGCTGGTCGGCATCCTGTTCGTGGTCCTGCGCACCGACGGCGACGAGGGCTCGTCGACCACGCAGGGCCGCGCGATCGCCCCGACCCCGGCACAGACGACGCAGACGACGCAGACGGCGACGGCGGAGGCCGACCCGCTCGCGGTGAGCCGCCGCGCCTTCCCGCGGCTGGTCCCGGCGGGCAGGGACGCGGACGGCACCGGGTACCTCGGCGCCCGCTGTGTCCTGGTCACCCCGGACGAGGACCGGATCCGCTTCGAGGAGCTCGCGCTGAGCGTCGGCACCTGGACCCGCGCCTGGCGCTGCGACCGCGACGGCACCGACCCCGGCTCGCTGAGCTACGTGGTGCTGCAGTTCCCCGCCCCGGCCGCGGCCCGCGCCGTGATCGACTCGCTGCCCGCGCACACCAGGTCCGTCGAGCGCAAGGAGGGCGCCCCGGTGACGCTGCACCGCTGGCTCCGCCCCGACCCGGCCGGCCCCTTCACCCAGCCGAAGAGCACCGCGCGGCTGATCGTGAGCTTCGGCGACGATCCGCAGCGCGCGGCCTTCCTGATCTCCGTCGCCAACCACGGCGAGGCGAGCGGCACCGGCCCGGATCCCTCCGCGCAGGCCGTCGTCGACGACTGGTGGGAGGAGGCACCGCTGTAGCGGTCAGTCGACCGCCAGCGCCTCCACCACCGGCATCCGGGCCGCGCGCAGCGCGGGCGGAATCGCCCCGAGCATGGCCAGCCCGAGCGCGATGGCCCCGTACAGCACCGTGATCGCGCCGGGCCGGTAGACGATGTCGATGGTCATGGCGTGCCCCATGGCCAGCGTGGCCAGATACTGCACCGCCGCCCCGACCGCGAGCCCGAGCACGGCCCCGACCAGCCCGATCCCGGCCGCCTCGGCCAGCACCGAGCGCAGCAGGAAGCGGCGCCCGGTGCCGATGGCCCGCAGCACCCCCAGCTCCCTGCGCCGCTCCAGCACCGAGAGCATGAGCGTGTTGAGCAGCGCCACCGTCGAGACCAGCACGACGATCCACAGGATCATGGTGCTCAGCGCCGATCCCTGGCGCATGCTCGACGAGATCGCCTCCACCGAGTCGTCCCCCGAGGTCACGTACAGCTCGGGCGGGATCGCGCGTTGGAGTTCGGCGCGCACCGCGGCGGGGTCGGCGCCGGGCGCGAGGTCGACGGCGAGGATGGTCTCGCCGGGGCGCTGGTACCAGTCGCGCATGTGGTCGAGGTCGAGCATGACCACGCCGGAGATGGCGGAGAAGTACGGGATCACCTCGAGCACCGTCACGGTGCGGGTGCCGCTCGGCGTCGGCAGGCTGATCCGGTCGCCCTCGCCGACGCCGAGCGTGCGGGCGATGTCGCGCGAGATCACCACGCCGTCGCCGGTGGCGAGCCCGGGCAGCACGTCGGGGCGCACCGCGCGCCAGTTCGGCGAGCCGGGGTCGGTGGCCGCGTACCCCTGCAGCATGATCCGGCCGGTGCCGAGCGTGGCGAAGGCCATCTGCGCCGGGCGCACGCCCGCCACGCCGGGCAGCCGTGCCACCTCGTCGCGCACCGTTGGCGGCAGCAGCGGGCCGGTGGGGAACTGCTCCAGTGAGGCCGGACTGACGTAGAAGTCGTTCTCCGCGAGCTGGTCGAAGGTCGTCGTCGCGGAGTCGACCATATTGGTGCCCGCGCCGCCGACCGCGACCGTGGCCGCGACGCCGATCAGCACCGTCATGGCGGTGGCCCAGACCCGGCGCGGCGCCCGCTCCAGCGTGGTCGCGCCGAGCGTGCCCGGCGCGCCGAAGAGCCCGGCGACCGCCGCGGTGGCCCGGACGATCGGCCGGGTCGCGGCGAAGGCGAGCAGCACCGAGGCGGTGAACGAGAGCGAGACCGCCGCCAGCGAGTACCGCCCGAGGTCGGTGGTGGCGACCACGATCGCGACCGCGACCAGCGCGGCGCCGAGCGCCCCCGCCGCGATCCGCAGCCCCCGCGAATCCGCCTCGGTGGTCCCGGCGTCGAGCGGCACCAGCGCCTCCACCGGGGCCACCCGGTAGACCTGCCGCGCCGCCACCGCCGCCGCGACCACCGCGGCGATGACGCAGGCCGCGACGGCGAGCGGTATCGCGTACCAGGGCACCAGGTACTCGGTGCGCGCCTCGACCGACTCCAGGATGGCGGCGGGCAGCGCGTCGATCGCGCCGCGCCCGATCAGGGTTCCGAGCACGGCACCGAGCGCGCCGCCGATCAGGCCGATCACCGCCGCCTCGGCGAGCAGGTCGCGGACCATCGGGCCGCGCGCCGCGCCCATGGCGCGCAGCAGCGAGAGCGTGGGCCTGCGCTGCGCCACCGCCATGCTCATGGCGTTGTAGATGAGGAAGGCGGAGACGATGAGCGCCGCCGCCGATGACATGAGCGTGGAGTAGCGCACGATCTGGATGGCGCCGCTGGCCTGCACGGTGCGCAGCCCCGGATCGGCGACCACCGCGCGGCCGCCGACCGCGGCGGTGAGCGCCGTGCGCACCGCTGCCGGGTCGGCGCCGGGGGCGAGCACCACCTGGATCGAGTCGAGCCTGCCCGGCCGGTCGGTGACCAGCTGTGCCAGCGGGAGCGGGGCGACGACCAGGTGGCCGCCGTTGAGCTTGGCGGAGGTGTCGTCGTCGAGGACGCCCGCGACGGTGACCTCGCCGAGGCCGAGCGGGAAGGTGTCGCCCTCGGCGTGCCCGGTGGCGGCGCCGACCAGGACGCCGCGCGGCACCGTGAGCAGTTTGCCCGCCTGGCCCGCCATCGGCGCGGTGAGCGCGCTGTCCAGCGCGCCGATGCTCGCGTCCGCGCCGATCAGCAGCTGCCGGTTCGCGCCGGTGCCGACCTGGGTGCGCAGCATCGGGACGGCGTGCGCCACCCCGGGCGTCGCGGCGATGGCGGGCAGCAGCGACTGCTCGAAACCGGCGTCGGTCACGCCGGTGACCTCCAGTTCGGCGGCGCCGGCCAGGCTCCTGGTGAGCGCGTCGACCGATCCGGTGACCGAGCCGGAGATGCTCAGCACCGCTACCAGCAGCGCCGCCGACACCGCCATGACGATCAGGGAGAGCGCGGTCCGCCCGCGATGCGCGAGCAGCTCCCCCAGATTGAACAACCGCAGCCGATCCCACCCGGCGCTCATGCTGCGCCGTCCCGGCATGCGCGCGGCCCTCCGTGGCTACGCTCAGAGCTTGACGCGCTCATGCCGTGATCGCCCCGGCTCGCTCGTCGGACCCGATCCGCCCGTCGCGCAACGTGATCGCGCGGTCACACGCGGCCACCGCGCTCCGGTCGTGGGTCACCATGACGACGGCGTTCCCGTTCCCGGCGATCTCGCCGAGCAGCTCCAGGATGGCGGCACCGGTGCGGGAGTCGAGGTTGCCGGTCGGCTCGTCGGCGAGGATCAGCGGCGGCTCCATGACCAGCGCCCGCGCCACCGCGACCCGCTGCATCTGCCCGCCGGAGAGCTCGGCGGGCCGGTGCTCGGCGCGGTCCGCCAGCCCGACCCGGTCCAGCAGCTCCAGCGCGCGGGGCTTGGCCCGGCGTAACCCGGTGCCGTCCAGCAGCTTCGGGATGGCGACGTTCTCCCAGGCGGTCAGCGTGGGCAGCAGGTTGAAGAACTGGAAGACGAAACCCACCTGGCTGCGCCGGAACTCGGCCTGTTTCTCCTCGTCCAGCGCGCCGATCTCGGTGCCCCGGAACCTGATCGATCCGGTATCGGGGCGGTCCAGCGCGCCGAGCAGGTGCAGCAGCGTGCTCTTGCCGGAACCCGACGGCCCGACGATCGCGGTGAATTCACCGCTCCGCAGCTGTAGGTCGATACCGTCCAGGGCACGCACCACCTGATCACCGACCCGGTAGTGCCTGCCGACTCCGCTCAACTCCAGCATGGCCGGTTGCGTCATCGCGTACTCCCTCGCTCGGGGCGATTCCCCGCGTGTTGCCCGCTCCCCTCCGATCGAAGCATCACCGGCGCCGGGCGGGCGGCGGATCGGTCGGATGAGTCCCCCTGATCGGTGCGGTGCCGTTCCCACGGTACGGCGCGCGGCGCCCGCCCGTCCTCGTGCCAAGGGACGTTTTCACCGCTCCGCCCACGGGTGGAGGCGGCTCCGGCCCCGGCACGATGTGCGCGCCGTCACCCCGGCGGTAACCTGGGCGGATGGGAGTGCCCGAGCCGGTGCGGCGGAGTGCCGCGGTGCGCGACCGGCTGCCCGCGCTGCGCGACCGCACGGTCGCCGCGATCCGGGCCAGGCTGGACAACCCGCCGGTCGACTACCCGCCCTCGGTGATCCTGCTCGCCGACGCGGCCATGCTCTCCATCGCGATCGCCGCCGGATTCCAGCGGCACGCCTACCTGCCGACGATGCTCCCGGTGATCGCCGTCGGGTTGCTGCTCGGCGCGCTCGCGCTGTTCACCTTCACCGCCGTCGAGCCGAACCCGGCCACGCTCGGGCTGCCCGCGCTGGCCGCCACCGCGGCGCTGCTCGTGCAGCCGGTCGACGGCGATTTCGCGCCGTTCATCCTGGTGGTCGCGGTGGGCGAGATCGCCGCCGTCACCCCGAAGCGGGTGAGCGTGCCGAGCGCGCTGGTGGCGCTGGCGCTGCTGATCGGCTTCGACCTGGCCGGGCACCTGGGCTGGGCCGGGATCGGCACCGGGCTGGCCGGGCTGCCGATGTACTGCGTCGGCGTCCTGCTCGGCTGGATGTGCGGCGAGATGCTGCGCAACCAGCGCCGCTTCCTCTACCAGGAGCGGGCCTACCAGGCCATTCGCAGTGCGCAGGCGGCGGATGAGGAGCGCCGCCGGATCGCCCGCGAGGTGCACGACGTGATCGCGCACTCGCTGAGCATCACCCTGCTGCATCTGACCGCCGCCCGCCGCGCGCTGCAGACCGACGAGGACGTCACCGAGGCGACCGAGGCGCTGGTCGACGCCGAGCGCCTCGGCAGACAGGCGATGGCCGACATCCGGCGCACCGTCGGGCTGCTCGACACCCGCCCCGCCTCCCCGGCGCCGGAGCCCGGCGTCGGGGAGATCGCGGACCTGGTCGGCGATTTCGTCCGGGCCGGGCTCGACCTGAGCTTCCGCACCGAGGGCGACCCGGACGCCGTCTCCGCGGCGGCCGGGCTCGGGCTCTACCGGATCGGGCAGGAATCGCTCGCCAACGTCGCCAAGCACGCGCCCGGCGCCAGCGGCGCGGTGCGGCTCGCGGTCGGCGCCGGGCACGTCACGCTCACCGTGCGCAACTCGCTGCCGTCCGGCCGGGCGGGCGACCCCGCGGGCATGGGCGTCACCGGCATGCGCAGGCGCGCGGAGCTGCTCGGCGGCGAGCTCAGCGCGGGCGCGCGGGACGGGTACTGGACGGTCAGGGCCAGGGTGCCGCTGGCCGAGGCGCGCTCCGGCGGCTGCTGCCCGGTGCGCGGCGCCCTGGACAGCGGTATCGCCGACCGGGAGCGGCGATGACGGCGGCCGGGCCGGACGATCCGGTCACCGTGCTCGTCGTCGACGACCAGGAGCTGGTCCGCGGCGGGCTGCGCCGCATCCTGCGCCGCAGGGACGGCTTCGCGATCGCCGAGTGCGCCGACGGCGACGAGGTGCCCGCCGCGATCGCCGCCGCCCGCCCGGACGTGGTGCTCATGGACCTGCGGATGAAGCGGGTCGGCGGCATCGACGCCACCCGCGCGCTGCGGCACGACCCCGCCGCGCCGCCGGTGCTCGTGCTCACCACCTTCGATGACGACGAGCTGCTCTCCGGCGCGCTGCGCGCGGGCGCGGCCGGGTTCCTGCTCAAGGACTCGCCCGCCGAGGACCTGATCCGGGCGGTGCGCACGGTCGCCGCCGGCGGCTCCTGGCTGGATCCGTCGGTCACCGACCGGGTGCTCGCCGGGTACCGGCGGGTCCGGCCCGCGGTGGACCGCGACGCCGGGCGGCTGGCCGAGCTCACCGCCCGCGAGTACGAGGTGCTCCAGCTGATCGGCCGCGGCCTGGCCAACGGCGAGATCGCGCGGGCGCTCGGGATCGGCCAGGTCACGGTGAAAAGTCATGTGGGACACATCTTCGGCAAGCTCGCCCTGCGCGACCGCGCGGCCGCTATCGTCTTCGCGTTTGACCACGGGGTGGTTTCCCCAGGAGAATCCACAGGTTGACGCGCGGCGCGTCTGGAACCGGACGGTGAGGGAAGGACGGGGTGGAGACCGACGGCGTGGCACACGGAACACGGACGGGCACCCGCTTCGGGCCGTACGAACTGCGGTCGGTGCTCGGCCGCGGCGGTATGGGCGAGGTGTACGAGGCCTTCGACACCGTCAAGAACCGCACGGTCGCGGTCAAGCTGCTCACCGAGGAGCTCGCGCGCGACCCGGTCTACCAGGTCCGCTTCCGCCGGGAGTCGCAGGCGGCGGCGCGGCTCGCCGACCCGCACGTCGTCCCGATCCACGACTGGGGCGTCATCGACGGGACGCTCTTCCTCGACATGCGGCTGATCGCCGGGGTCGACCTGCGCGCCGTGCTGGCCCGCGACGGCGTGCTGGCGCCGGAGCGCGCGGTCGGCGTCGTCGAGCAGATCGCCGCCGCGCTGGACGCCGCGCACACCGCGGGGCTGGTGCACCGGGACGTCAAGCCCTCCGACATCCTGCTCACCGCCACCGACTTCGCCTACCTCACCGACTTCGGCATCGCCGACACCGAGGGCGACGCCGCCGTCACCATGGTCGGGGTCGGGCTGGATTCCTACGCCTACACCGCGCCGGAGCGCTTCGACTCCGGGCCGGTCACCGCCGCCGTCGACACCTACGCGCTGACCTGCGTGCTGTACGAGTGCCTGACCGGGGTGCCGCCGTACCCGGCGAGCTCACTGAACGTGCTCATCCGCGCGCACCTCACCGAGCCCCCGCCGCGGCCGAGCCTGCGGCGCGCCGGTGTGCCCGCCGGGCTGGACGAGGTCATCGCGCGCGGGCTGGCCAAGCGGCCGGGGGAGCGGTACGCGGGCGCGCTCGACCTGGCCCGCGCCGCACGCGCCGCCGTCGGCGGCGCCGCCGGATCGGTGCGCCCGGCCGCCGCGGCCCCGCAGTCCTGGTTCGAGACCGGCGCCGCCGAAGCGCCGCCCGAGCCCGCCGCCGCACCGGGGTTCGCCGCCGCACCGGAGTTCTCCGCCGCACCGCAGCCCGCCGCTGCACCGCAGCACGCCGCCGCACCGGAGTTCGCCGCCTTCGGCGAGCCGGAGCCCGAGCCAACCGCGCTCCGTGGCAACGGCACCGTGAACCCGTTCGCCACGCCCGCCGCCGGCCTCGGCGCCGGCGGGCCCGCCGCTGCCGGAGCACCCGGCTTCGGCTCCGCCGCGGTCTCCGCGCAGTCTCCCGGCACCCCCTTCGGCGGCGCCGGCGCCCCGGACGACGCCGCACCGACCCCCGCCGCGCTCCGCGGCCCCGGCACCGGCCCCGCGCCGGCTCAGCCGCACCTTTCGAGTACCGGAGGACATCCGATCACCCCGCCCGGCCCACGCCCCTACCCCGGTGGCCCCGGCCGCCCGCCGACCGGCGGCCACCCCATCCAGCCGCAGCCGACCCCACCGGACGCCGCCGCGGACCCGGCCGCGCCCAGGCCCGTTCCGGCGGGCACCCCCGTGCCGAACCCGGCCACCGGCGCCACGCTCGTGGTCCGGGTGCCCGACCACCTGCTCCCGGAATCCGAGCGCAAGGCCGACGCCACCGGCGAGCACAAGGTGGTGCGGCCGAGCGGCGCCACCGAGGTGCGCCTCGGCGAGGTGCAGTTCTCGCTCCCGCCGGAGCCGGAGCCCGCGCCGGAGCCCCCGCCGGGCAGCGGCCAGATGCGCGCCTTCCCGGACGCGCACCTGTACGCGGGCGGCCAGCAGTACCTGCCGCCGGAGAGCTACCAGCCCCCGGACGCGACGGCGAACGAGACCACCCAGTACATCCCGCCGGTCACCGGCGCCGCCCCGGAGACCCGCCGCTACCCCGCCGAGCCGCCACGGCAGGCCGCCGAGACGAGCCGCTACGCCGCCGAGTCGCCACGGCAGGCCGCAGAGACGAGCCGCTACGCCGCTGAGCCGCCGCTCGGGCAGCCCGGACCGCTGGCCGCAGAGACGACGCGCTACGCCGCTGAGCCGCCCCAACCGGCGGCCGAGACCACCCGCTACATCCCGGAGCAGGCGTACTCCGCGGTGGAGCCGGCCGTCGACCCGGCCGGCTACGACCGCGACAACCCGCGGACCGAGTACCTCGGCCCCGCCGGGTACCCCGAGCCCGGCTACGACGACGGCTACGCCGACCGCGACGGCTACCCCGAGCAGGGCTACGGCGAGCAGGGCTACCCCGAGCAGGGGTACGGCGACCCGAACTACGGCGACCCGAACTACGACGACGACCGCTACGGCTCCTACGACCCGTACGGCCCGCAGGACCCCGACGGCTACGCCGACGACGGGTACTACGAGGAGGAGCCGAAGCCGAGGTCGCGCGCCCGCGCGGCGCTCGGGCCGGTGCTCGCCACCGTCGTCGTGCTGCTCGCGATCGCGGTCGTCGGCACCATCGGCTGGCAGCGCTTCGCCGGCGGCGACAGCGCGGTTCCGTCGGCGGCGGGCCCGAACGCCACCGCCGTCGCCCCGACCGCCGGGCTCACCGGCGCCGCCGCCCCCACCGGCCCGGCCACCACCACCAGGCCGGACCCGACCACCACCACCGCACCGACGAGCAGCACGACGACCGGGAGCAGCACCACCTCGGCCTCGCGCACCTCGACCACCTCCGCGACCACCAGCGCGGGCGCGGTCAGCCTGCCCGCGGGCGCCTCGCCGTGCGAGCAGGGCTCGGCGAGCACGCCGTACTCCCGGACCGCGACCGGGAGCGGCGCCACCAGCTGCGGCTTCGCCGAGGCGGTGCAGGAGGCGTACAGCGCGGCGGGCGGCACCCCGCAGTCGGTGGAGGCGATCAGCCCGGTCACCGGCCGCCGCTACACGATGACCTGCACCCCGGATGGCAAGGTGGTCACCTGCACCGGCGGCGACAACGCCGTGGTCTACGTGTACTGACCGGGGATTTCACCCGATTCGGGCGAGGCGGCGGCACCGGCGCCGCGCTTAGCCTCGTGCGCGGGCGCGCCACCGGAGCGCGTCCGCGGACGAAAGGACGCTCCCGTGGCCGGAAACCGGGTGGACAGCTCCCGCGCCGCACGAAGTCGGCCCGGCCCGATCGCCGCGGGGTAGGGGCGCCGCCGTGTCCCCGGACGGGGCGGCGGGGTGGTCGATCCCGCGCGGGCTGATCGTCCTGCTCGCCGGCGCGGGCGCCGTCGTCGTCGTGGTCGGCATGCGGGCCTTCGCCGGCGTGCTCGGCCCGGTCTTCCTCGCGCTCATGCTCACCGTCGCGGTGCAGCCGGTGCAGGGCTGGGTGCGCAGCCGCGGCGGCCCCGGCTGGCTCGGGCTGCTCGCCGCGCTCGGCGCCGTCGTCGTCGTGCTGGTCGCGCTGGTCGCCGCGCTGCTCTTCTCGGCGGCGCAGCTCGCCTCCGAGCTGCCGCGCTACGCCGACGAGCTGACCGCCCTGCTCGACACCGCGCGCGAGCAGCTGGCGAACGCGGGCATCTCGCAGGACCGGATCCACGCCGCGCTCAGCGAGATCGATGTCGGCACCGTCGTCGCCACGCTGGACGGCGTGCTCGGCGGGCTGCTCGGCGTGCTCACGAACCTGGTGTTCGTGCTCGCGCTGCTGATGTTCATGGCCTTCGACGGCATGAGCATCGGCTCGCGCATGGCGGTGGTCACCCGGATGCGCCCCGACATCGCCGCCGCCTTCGCCACCTTCGTGCACGGCACCCGCTCCTACCTGGTGGTCTCGACCGTCTTCGGCTTCGTGGTCGCGGTCTTCGACGGCACGGCGCTGTGGCTGCTCGGGGTGCCGCTTCCGGTGCTCTGGGCGCTGGTCTCCTTCGTCACCAACTACATCCCGAACATCGGCTTCGTCATCGGCGTGATCCCGCCCGCCGCGCTGGCGCTGCTGGAGGGCGGCCCCTCCCTCATGCTCTGGGTGCTCGTCGTCTACTCGGTGATCAACTTCGTGATCCAGTCGATCATCCAGCCCAAGTTCGTCGGCGACGCGGTGGGGCTGAGCGTCACCGTCACCTTCCTCTCGCTGGTGTTCTGGGGGTGGGTGCTCGGCGCGCTCGGCGCGCTGCTCGCGGTGCCGCTCACCCTGCTCGCCAAGGCGCTGCTGCTCGACATCGATCCCTCCACCCGCTGGGTGGACGTGCTCATCGGCAGCAGCGGCCGCGCGGCGGATTCACCCGAAACGGATGAGGCGCCCGGCCCGGCCGCGGCGGGAGGGTGAGGGCGCGTCCACCAACGGAAGGGGTCGAGGATGACGCACACGACCGAAACGCACATCGAGCAGGACCACACACTCCGGCAGGGCCTGGCGGCGGGCACCTCCATCGGCGCCTCGATCCTGCTGCTCACCGTCGGCGCGCTCTCGCTGCTGGAGGGCATCTCGGCGGTGCTCGACGACGAGCTGTTCGTCGCGGGCCCGGAGTACGTCTACGCCTTCGACCTGACGACCTGGGGCTGGATCCACATCGTGCTCGGCGTGCTGCTCGTGCTCGCCGGACTCGGGCTGGTCACCGGGGCGGGCTGGGCGCGGGTGACGGCGATCATGATCGCGGCGGTCTCCATCGTCGGCAACTTCCTCTGGCTGCCCTACTACCCGTGGTGGTCGATCCTGATCATCGCGCTGAACGCGGTGGTGATCTGGGGCGTGGCCACCTGGCGGCCGCTGCGCGATTGACGTCGGGCGATCCGCGAGCACACCCCGGAAGGTAGGCCCGGCCGCCGATCGATGCGGCGCGCCGGGCGCGGACACAGTACGTTGTGCGGAAGTTTCGCAACGAGAATGTGTCGAGGAATGTCTGCTGATCGATCCGGCCGTGTCCGCGCGGTCATCGGCTGCGCCGTGCTCGCGGCGGCCACCCTGCTCACCTCGTGTGCGACCGGTACGAACGTCTCCGGGACCGACGAGACCACCATCACCGAGGCCGCGGCCCGCACCGAGCAGCACGACCTGTCGTACGCGCTGCCCGGCACCCTCGCCGCCGACTTCGCCGAGCTCCAGGCGAGCACCCGCGGCACGATCGGGCTCGCGGCGATGCCGGTCGGCGGCACCTCGGCGCTGAGCTTCGGCACCTGGAGTACCGGCCCGGCCTGGTCGACCATCAAGGTCCCGCTGGTGCTGGCCGCGCAGCGCAAGGTGCCGGGCACCAACACCTACGCCGCCACCGCCGCGATCACCGAATCGGACAACACCGCGGCCGACGCGCTCTGGCAGTCGCTCGGATCGGGGCAGGAGGCGGCCACCGCCGTCGAGGCGGTGCTGCGCGAGGGCGGCGACACCACCACGACGGTGCCCGCCACCCGCCCCCGCGCCGAGCACTCGGCCTTCGGCCAGGCCGAGTGGAGCCTGGCCGACCAGGTGAGGTTCGCCGCGAAGCTGCCCTGTCTGAGCGGCTCCGCCGGCGTCACCTCGCTGATGGCCGAGATCGTGCCCGCGCACCGGTGGGGGATGGGCAGCATCGCAGGCGCCGACTTCAAGGGCGGCTGGGGCCCCGACCCGTCCGGCGACTACCTGGTGCGGCAGTTCGGCCTGCTCGACGGGCCGTCCGGGCAGGTCGCGGTGGCCGTCGCCGCCAAGCCGGACTCCGGCGCCTTCAGCGACGGCATGCAAACGCTGAACCGGATGGCGACGGTGCTCGCGGCGCACCTGAGGGAGCTGCCGAGCGGCAAGTGCGGGCGCTGATTCCCGTTACCCAGGGTTCACGGGGGCGGAGCGGCACCGGATGGCGCTGCGGGGCAAGATGAACGCCATGCGCATCGGAGTCTTGACCGGAGGCGGGGACTGTCCGGGACTGAATGCCGTGATCCGAGCCGTCGTTCGCACCGCGAACGGCCGCTACGGGGACGCGGTGGTCGGCTTCCAGGACGGCTGGCGCGGGCTATTGGAGGACCGCAAGATCGTCATCCAGAACGACGACCGCACCGATCGGCTGCTCACCAAGGGCGGCACCATCCTCGGCACCGCCCGCACCAACCCGGACGTGCTGCTCGCCGGGCTCGGCCAGATCAAGCGGACGCTGGACGACAACGGCATCGAGGCCCTCATCCCGATCGGCGGCGAGGGCACCCTGACCGCCGCCAGCTGGCTCGCCGACGAGGGCGTCCCCGTGGTCGGCGTGCCCAAGACCATCGACAACGACATCGACTGCACCGACGTCACCTTCGGCCACGACACCGCGCTCTCCATCGCCACCGAGGCCATCGACCGGCTGCACACCACCGCGGAATCGCACCAGCGCGTCATGCTGGTCGAGGTCATGGGCAGGCACGCGGGCTGGATCGCGATCAACGCGGGCATGGCGGCGGGCGCGCACCTCACCCTCGTCCCGGAGGAGCCGTTCGACGTGGCCGAGGTCTGCGCCATGATCAAGCGCCGCTTCCAGCGCGGCGACAAGCACTTCATCTGCGTGGTCGCCGAGGGCTCGCACCCGGCCGAGGACTCCGGCTTCGCGCTGCGCGAGGGCGGCATCGACGAGTTCGGGCACGAGCGCTTCACCGGCGTCGCGCAGCAGCTCGGCGTCGAGATCGAGCGGCGCATCGGCAAGGAGGTGCGCACCACCGTGCTCGGCCACGTGCAGCGCGGCGGCAGCCCGACCCCGTACGACCGGGTGCTCGCCACCCGGTTCGGCCTGCATGCCGCCGAGGCGGTGCACGCGGGCCGTTTCGGCCAGATGGTGGCGCTGCGCGGCACCGCCATCGACCTGGTGCCGCTGGCCGAGGCGACCAAGCAGCTCAAGCGGGTTCCGGCCGATCGCTACCGCGAGGCCGAGGCCTTCTTCGGCTGAGCGCGCAGGGGGCTTGGCGGACCGGGGGCTGCGCGCCGCGGCGGGGACCATTAGCCTGTCCGCCATGGTCGATCTGCGTGTGGACGAACTACCGGAGGCGGCCGCGGCGGTGCTGCGCCGCCGGGCCAGGGCCGACGGCCGCTCGCCGGAGCAGCACGTCCGCCAGGAACTGCTGACGCTGGCGCGCCGCCGGGTGCCGATCGACGGCGTGGTCGAGTTCCGCGCCGAGCGCGGCGTTCCGGAGCCGAGCCTCGCCGAGCCGGACGCCGTCGCGCTGTGGAGCCACTACGACCTGCCCACCGAGGCGGTCGCGGTCTTCGCCCGCAGGGCCGATGCCGCCGGGCTCCCGCTCGGCGAGTACGTCCGGCAGGAGTTGATCGGCGTGGCCAGGCGCAGCACCGTCGCCGACGCGCTGCTCGAGTTCGCCGAGGTGCAGGAGCGGGATCCGTCGCTGCGGATGGACATGGACGCCATCGCCGGGTCCATCGCGTACGTGCGCGGAATGTAGAGCCGGGCTCGGACTCGAGTTCCGCGCCGCCCCGGAACGGGTATGACTGGAACCATGCGCGATCGACGGCTGCTCCCGATAGTCCTGCTCGCGATCCTCGCCCTCGTCGCCGGGTGCTCCGGCGACAGCGCGCCCGCGGACCCTGTCGCGGGGGAGTGGCACGGCTCGATCGAGGTGCCGGGGCAGCCGCTGCCCATCGGGGTCACCTTCGCCGACGGCGGAGCCACCATCGACATCCCGGCGCAGGGCGTCCAGGACGGGCCGCTCACCGAGGTCACCACCGATCCCGAGAAGGTCCGGTTCGCGCTTCAGGACATCCCGGGCGACCCGGTCTTCCAGGGCCGCTATGCCGACGACCGGATCACCGGTGACTTCACCCAGGCCGGGCAGAGCTTCCCGCTGAGCCTGGAGCGCGGCGCGCTGCCGCCGCCCGCCCGGCCGCAGGAGCCGAAGCCGCCCTTCCCGTACCGCTCCGAGGACGTCAGCTACACCAGCGGCGACATCACCGTCGCGGGCACCCTCACGCTGCCCGATGGCACCGGCCCGTTCCCCGCCGTGCAGCTCGTCACCGGCAGCGGCCCGCAGAACCGCGACGAAGAGCTGATGGGCCACAAGGTCTTCCTGCTCGTCGCCGACACCCTGACCCGCGCCGGGTACGCCGTGCTGCGCACCGACGACCGCGGCGTCGGCGGCACCGGCGGCGACCTGAACACGGCCACCTACGACGTGCTCGCCGGCGACATCGCCGCGGGCACCACCTTCCTGCGCGGCCGCTCCGAGATCGATCAGGGCCGGATCGGGCTCTTCGGGCACAGCGAGGGCGGCTACCTCGCGCCGCTGGCCGCCGCGAAGCAGGGCGAGCAGATCGACTTCCTCGTCCTCATGGCCGGGCCCTCGGTGCCGGGCCGGGACGTGCTGATCGAGCAGAACGGGCTGCTGCTCACCGCGGCGGGCGCCACCCCCGAGGAGGCGCGGGCGCAGCAGGAGTACGTCGCCGAGTGGTCGGCGCTGCTCGTCGCCGGTGACACCGCGGCGGCGCGGGCCGCCACCGAGCGGCAGGAGGCGGGGCTGCCGCCGGAGCAGCGCAGCACCCCGGCCGCGCTGGACGCCCAGGAGGCGCCGGTCATGCGCTCCTTCCTCGCCTACGACCCGGCGCCCGCGCTGCGCGCCGTCCGGGTGCCGACGCTCGCCGTCTTCGGCGGCAAGGACCTGCAGGTGCCGCCCGCGCAGAGCGAGCAGCCCATGCGCGACCTGCTGGCCGGTGCCCCCGACCCGACCGTGCACACCTTCCCCGGGCTGAACCACCTGCTGCAGCCGGCGGGCACCGGCTCGCCCTCGGAGTACGCGGCCATCGAGACCACGATCGACCCGGCCGCGCTCGCGTATATGACCGACTGGCTGACCACCCGGATTCCGCCGCGCTGAGCCTTATTTAGACTGGGCGCATGAGCGCACCCACGGTCGATCTGCTGGACTACGCCGACGTCCTCTCCCGGTTCGAGCCGGTGCTCGGCATGGAGGTCCACGTCGAGTTGTCCACCGCGACCAAGATGTTCTGCGGCTGCCCCACCGAATTCGGCGCCGAGCCGAATACCCAGGTGTGCCCGGTGTGCCTCGGGCTGCCCGGCGCGCTTCCGGTGGTGAACCAGCAGGCGGTCGAGTCCGCCATCCGGATCGGGCTCGCGCTGAACTGCACGATCACGCCGTGGGGCCGGTTCGCCAGGAAGAACTACTTCTACCCGGACCAGCCGAAGAACTACCAGATCAGCCAGTACGACGAGCCGATCGCGCAGAACGGCTACCTGGACGTGGTGCTCGACGACGGCAGCACCTTCCGGGTCGACATCGAGCGCGCGCACATGGAGGAGGACACCGGCAAGTCGCTGCACGTCGGCGGCGCGACCGGGCGCATCCACGGCGCCAGCCACTCGCTGCTCGACTACAACCGGGCCGGGGTGCCGCTCATCGAGATCGTCACCAAGCCGATCACCGGGGCGGGGGAGCGCGCCCCCGAGGTGGCCCGCGCCTACGTCACCGCGCTGCGTACCCTGCTGAAGTCGCTGGACGTCTCCGATGTCCGGATGGACCAGGGCTCGCTGCGCTGCGACGCCAACGTCTCGCTCATGCCGATCGGCGCCGACGTCTTCGGCACCCGCACCGAGACCAAGAACGTGAACTCGCTGCGCAGCGTCGAGGTCGCCGTCCGCTACGAGATGCGCAGGCAGGCCGCCGTGCTCACCGGCGGCGGCGAGATCGTGCAGGAGACCAGGCACTTCCTCGAGGCCGATGGCTCCACCTCGCCCGGCCGCCGCAAGGAGACCGCCGAGGACTACCGCTACTTCCCGGAGCCGGACCTGGAGCCGATCGCGCCGGACCCCGCGTGGGTCGAGCGGCTGCGCGGCACCATCCCGGAGTACCCGTGGCTGCGCCGGGCCCGCATCCAGTCCGACTGGGGGCTCTCCGACGAGGTCATGCGCGACCTGGTGAACGCGGGCGCGCTCGACCTCATCATCGCCACCGTCGACGCGGGTGCCTCGGCCAACGAGGCGCGCTCCTGGTGGGTCGCCTACCTCACCGAGAAGGCCAAGGAGCGCGGGGTCGCGCTCGACGAGCTGCCCATCACCCCGGCCCAGGTCGCCGCCGTGATCGGGCTGGTCGAGGCCAAGACGGTGAACAACAAGGTCGCCAAGCAGGTCGTCGACCTGGTCCTCGACGGCGAGGGCGAGCCCGCCGCCATCGTCGAGGCGAAGGGGCTCGGCATGGTCAGCGACGAGAGCGCGCTGCAGGCCGAGGTGGCGAAGGCGCTCGCCGCCAACCCCGACATCGCCGACAAGATCCGCTCCGGCAAGGTGCAGGCGGCGGGCAAGATCGTCGGCGACGTCATGAAGGCGACGCGCGGCCAGGCCGACGCCGCCCGAGTCCGCGAACTCGTCCTCGCCGCCTGCGCCTGAACCGGGTGGCCCAGGCGGGCACCCGCGGGTCGGGCCGCCCGGGTGGGCACCGGCGGGTCGGGCCGCCCGGCCCGGCGTCCCCGCCGACAGGCGGAACCGGGGGTCCGGGGGCTTGCCCCCGGGAAAACCCCCCTTTCCGGACGCTAGTCCGGACCACCTCCACCACCGGCGGGCGGCGGAATCCGCACGACCCGGTCGTCATTGGGCCCCGGCTGCCCACCGTCCTTGTTGATGGTCCCGACCCACACGGCACCGTCCGGCCCCGGCGTCGCCCCGTTGAGCCGCCCGTACTTGTCCTGCGCGAAGAGCGTCGGCGCCGTCGTCACCGCCCGCGTCGCCGGATCCGCCGTCACCAGCGCCAGCGCCCTGGCATTGCCGAGCGCGACCGCCACCCCGTCGGCGGTGGTCGCGCAGCCGGCGACGCCGGGGCGATCCGGCCAGGTCCAGGCGGTGATCGCGGTGTTGTCCGGCCCGAGCCGCTGCAACCGGTCCTCGGTGGCGGTGCGGTCGGTGATCCACACCCCGTCCACCGCGTCCCGGCACACGTCGCCCGCGGTGCCGATCCCGGAGAGCAGCGTCTCGGGCCGCACCCCGCCACCGGAGCGCGGGTTCGTGATGCTCAGCAGCTTGCCCGCCAGCGTGCCGGGCGCCTGCGCGGCGCCGGGATTCCCGGCGTCGCCGGTGAGCACGAGCAACTTCTCCGGCGTCACGAACTCCAGCGCGCCGTGGTTGCCGGTGGCCCCCTTCGGGATCCCGGTGAGGATCTCCTTGGGCGGTCCGCCCGCCGCGATCCGCACCACCCGGTTGTCCGACCCGGTGGTGACGTAGGCGTAGATCAGCCCGTCCTCCCGGTAGGTGGGCGAGAGCGCGAGGTCGTTGAGCCCGCCGTCGCCGGAGCCGTCCACGTCGATCCTGGCGATCTCGACCGGGGGCTGCTCCGGAACCACCTTGAGGATGCGCCCGGTGCGCCGCTCCGCCACCAGCGCGCCGTCG
The DNA here is from genome assembly GCF_021183625.1 of Nocardia asteroides. Classification (NCBI taxonomy): domain Bacteria; kingdom Bacillati; phylum Actinomycetota; class Actinomycetes; order Mycobacteriales; family Nocardiaceae; genus Nocardia; species Nocardia asteroides. Next base: position 2,274,350 of record NZ_CP089214.1, on the reverse strand, counting down.
CCGACGGCGACCAGCCCCGCGGTGGGGTCCAGGCAGGTCGCGACGACCGCCGGATCCGGGTCGATGCACGGCCCGGTCGGCCGCGGCGTCGAGGACGGCGGCTGCTTCTCGCTCGGCCCGATCTCGGCGCCGCCGAAGGTCGGCTCCGGGGTGAACGGGCTCGACGCGGAGTCGTCGAAGCGGGCGCAGCCGGCGAGCACGGTCGAGGCGAGCACCAGGCCGAGCGCCACCCGGCCGACGGCAACCACATTCATGGTTCAGACGTTACGGAAGAACTTCGCGGCACGCCGCTCCACCCCCGAACCGGACACACCGCGGGGAACCATTCCGCGCGTCGCCCGATTCGGCCTAGGGTGGACGGTTGTGACGGAGAAGTCGAAGGGCGCACCGGATTCCGGTGACGCCGGCCGGTCGCCCGCAGGTCCCATCCCGCAGACCGGCGCCGTCGGCAATGTCGGCAGCCCCATGGACCAGCACGTGACCCAGGAATTCGCCCGCCCGAACCTGGGCAAGGAGGTCCCGCGGACCGACGACGAGCTCGGGCTCGACCCGGACGATCTACCCAATGCCGAGGCACGCACCGAGGTGCTGCCCACCACCGCGCCGCAGCCGCCCGCCGACGACGCGACCTACTCCTATGCCAGCATCCCGCCCGCCGCCAATGCCCCGGCCGACCCGGACCGCCTGCGCCGCAACCGCGACGACCGGCGCGGCACCCTGGACTTCGGGCTGTTCGTGCTGCGCCTCGTGGTCGGCGCGACCTTCGTCTACCACGGTGTGCAGAAGTTGTTCGGCTGGTTCCACGGGCCCGGCTTCGACGGCACCCGGGACTTCTTGGCCCAGGGCGGCTGGGATCACGCCTCGCTGGCGGCCCCGCTGCTCATCGCCGGGGAGATCGGCGGCGGAATCCTGCTCGTGCTCGGCCTCGCGACGCCGCTCGCCGCGGGCGCGGTACTCGCGGTGATCCTCGACGCGTGGGCCTTCAAGCAGGGCATGTACCCCGGCTTCCAGTACAAGGCCGGGCCCGGCGCGGTCGAGCTGGAGAGCGTGCTCGCGGGCACCGCCGTCGCGGTGCTGCTCACCGGCCCCGGCCGCTGGTCCCTCGACCGCGGCCGCGGCTGGGCTACCCGCCCCAGCTGGGGCTCGCTCCTGATCCTGGTACTCGCCGTCGCCGCGGCGGCGCTGACCTGGTGGTACCTGCACGGCGGCAACCCGCTCGCCGGCTGACCGCAGCCCGCCGGTACGGACGGGCCGCTCCGCGCGGAGCAGCCCCGGCGGTTCGGCGGGCTCCGCGACTTCCGGGGCGACCCGCCGCCCCACGTCACCACGCGCGTCCGCGCACCCCGTGCACGCGCGCACCTCGCGCCGGATCGGCATCTCGCGCCGGATCGGCACCCCTCACCCGAGGGGTGCCGACTCCCGTTTCACGGCACGCGCCGCACAGCACCCTTGTCCGCCGACGTCGCCAGCGCCGCGTAGGCGCGCAACGCCGTGGTCACCGGACGCACCCGGTCCACAGGCTGCCACGGCCGCTCCGCCGCCTCCATCTTGGCCCGCCGCTCGGCCAGCACCGCGTCGTCGACCAGCACCTCCAGCGCCCGGGTGGCGACGTCGATCCGGATCTGATCCCCGTTCTGGATCAGCCCGACTGCGCCCCCGCTGGCCGCCTCCGGCGAGATGTGCCCGATGGAGAGCCCGGAGGTGCCACCGGAGAACCGCCCGTCGGTGATCAGCGCGCACTTCTTGCCGAGCCCGGCGCCCTTGAGGAACGCGGTGGGGTGCAGCATCTCCTGCATGCCCGGCCCGCCGGACGGCCCCTCGTAGCGGACAACGAGCACATCCCCCGCCTGGATCTTCTTGCCGAGGATCAGCGACACCGCCTCCTCCTGCGACTCGACCACGACGGCCGGTCCCTGGAAGGAGAACAGCTCCTCGTCGATTCCGGCGGTCTTCAGGATCGCCCCGTCCGGCGCGATGTTGCCGCGCAGCACCACCAGCCCGCCCTCGACGGTGTAGGCGTGCTCCAGATCGCGGATGCAGCCGCCCGCGGCGTCGGTATCCAGCGACGACCAGCGGTTCTCGGTGGAGAAGGGCTCGACGGTGCGCACCCCGCCCGGCGCCGCGTGGAAGAGCTCCACCGCCTCCGCCGAGGTCTTCCCGGAGCGGATGTCCCAGGTGTCGAGCCACTCGTCGAAGCTCGCGGTGTGCACGGTGGAGACGTTCTCCGCCAGCAGCCCGGCCCGGCGCAGCTCGCCCAGGATGGCCGGGATGCCACCGGCCCGATGCACGTCCTCCATGTGGTAATCGGAGTTCGGCGAGACCTTGGCGAGGCACGGCACCCGGCGGCTGATCTCGTCGATGGTGCCGAGGTCGAAGTCGATCTCGCCCTCCTGCGCGGCGGCGAGGGTGTGCAGCACGGTGTTGGTGGAGCCGCCCATGGCGACGTCGAGCGCCATGGCGTTGCGGAAGGCGTCGGCGTTGGCGACGTTGCGCGGCAGCACCGAGGCGTCGTCCTCGCGGTACCAGCGGTTCGCGATGTCGACGACGACCGTGCCAGCCCGCTCGAAGAGCGCCCGGCGCGCGGCGTGCGTGGCGAGCGTGGAGCCGTTGCCCGGCAGCGCGAGCCCGAGCGCCTCGGTGAGGCAGTTCATCGAGTTGGCGGTGAACATGCCGGAGCAGGAGCCGCAGGTCGGGCAGGCGCTGCGCTCGACCTCGTCCAGCCCCTCGTCGGAGACGGCGGCGTTGGCGCTCGCCGAGATGGCGGTGATCAGGTCGGTCGGCGCCTGCGCGACCCCGCCGACCACCACCGCCTTCCCGGCCTCCATCGGCCCGCCGGAGACGAAGACCGCGGGGATGTTCAGCCGCATGGCCGCGTTCAGCATGCCGGGCGTGATCTTGTCGCAGTTCGAGATGCAGACCAGCGCGTCCGCGGTGTGCGCGTTCGCCATGTACTCCACCGAGTCCGCGATGATCTCGCGGCTCGGCAGCGAGTAGAGCATCCCGCCGTGGCCCATCGCGATGCCGTCGTCCACGGCGATGGTGTGGAACTCGCGCGGAACGCCACCGGCCGCCCGCACCGCCTCGGCCACGATCTCGCCGACGTCCTTGAGATGCACGTGGCCCGGCACGAACTGGGTGTACGAGTTCGCGATCGCGACGATCGGCTTCCCGAAGTCGGAGTCGGTCATCCCGGTCGCCCGCCAGAGCGCGCGGGCGCCCGCGGCATTGCGGCCGATGGTGGTGGTGCGGGAACGAAGCGGTGGCATGGGGCGTCCTCGTCTGGTCGCGGGCTGGAGCGACCGCGGGCGGCCGGTCGGGGAGAAACACGACGGCCGCACCTGCGGCGCTTCAACGGTACTCGCGCCCCCGCGCGCCGCCGGTCACCGGTCGTGCGCCCCCCGACGCACCGCCGGTCACCGGCGGCGGTTCACTCGCCCTTCGCGGACGGCTCCGCCGCGTCCTCCGCTGCTGCTGCCGCCGCGGCCCGCTCGGCCGCCGACTGCTCCCGGATCGCCTCCTCGGCCTGGGCGAAGACATCCGGAATCCGCCCGTCCGAGGCCGCGATCAGCTCGCGCAGCCGGTCGTACCCCACCGCGGGCAGCTTGACCTCGGACTCGTCGGTGAGCCGCGCCCGCACGAACCCGCGCTTGGGCAGCCGCACCCCGGCCACCCGCGACCACTCCACCGACTCGGAGGTGAAGACCGTACGCAGCTCCAGCCCCTCCGGCGTCACCGTGGTCCGGGTGCGCTCCACCCAGAGCAGCATCACGACCGGGATCAGCAGCAGCGGCCACAGCAGGGAGGGCCTGCCGACGAAGGGGAAGAAGACGCTGAAGGTCAGGATCAGCACACCGATGTAGGCCAGCTGCGGCACCCGGATCACCCGCACGCCCGGCTCGACGCCGTGCGGCGAGCGCGGCCAGAGCAGCCAGCTCAGCACCCCGACCAGAGGGATCACGCCCCAGCGCAGCCACTGCGGCCACTCCAGTGCGAACGCCACGGCGAGGAATACCAGGTAGAGCAGCGGCACCGCGACCGCCGCGATCCGCCGCAGGCGCCCACCCGTGGCGGATCCCGCCTCGGCGATGTGGGACGATGCAGGTGGTGGCACGGACTGATGCGGTGATGACACCCCCCCATCCTCGCATTCGGCCGAGCGGACTCGAGCAACCACGGTGCTCCCACATAATGGGACGGCGAGGGTCGGCTGTTTGACTCGACGGTTCACGCGCGCTTAACGTCGAACGCGTGAATCCAATCGAGCTTCTCGTACTCGGCCGGCGCGTCCAGCGTTGAGCACGACTTCCTAGTCGATTACGACAGCTCGCGTTGCGACGCGCCACCCTCGAACAGCCATGCTGATCGGGGGCTTTTTTGTGTTCGGGGTTCAAGACCACAAGCAGTGAGGAAAGACGGTGAGCGCACCTACCGCCAGGCCCGGGCCCTCGGCCCGCAAGCCTGCGCCTTCGGCCACTTCGCAGACACCCGTCGCGACTGCAACCGCGGCCACGCGTCGCCAGCTCCCGCCCGAGCGGGTCACCGGCGCGCAGTCCGTCGTGCGGTCGCTCGAGGAGCTCGAGGTCGACACGGTATTCGGGATTCCCGGCGGTGCGATCCTTCCCGTCTACGACCCCCTCTTCGACTCCACCCGGGTGCGGCACGTGCTGGTCAGGCATGAGCAGGGCGCGGGCCACGCGGCCACCGGCTACGCGCAGGCCACCGGCAAGGTCGGCGTCTGCATGGCGACCTCCGGTCCCGGCGCCACCAACCTGGTGACTCCGATCGCCGACGCCCAGATGGACTCGGTGCCGATCGTCGCCATCACCGGCCAGGTCGGCCGCGGGCTGATCGGAACGGACGCCTTCCAGGAGGCCGACATCTCCGGCATCACCATGCCGATCACCAAGCACAACTTCCTGATCACCGACGGCGCCGACATCCCGCGGATCCTCGCCGAGGCGTTCTACCTGGCCGCCTCCGGCCGCCCCGGCGCGGTGCTGGTCGACATCCCGAAGGACGTGCTGCAGGCGCAGACCACCTTCACCTGGCCGCCGGAGCTGCGGCTGCCCGGGTACCGCCCGGTCACCAAGCCGCACGGCAAGCAGGTGCGCGAGGCGGCCAGGATGATCCTGGAGGCCAAGAGCCCGGTGCTCTACGTCGGCGGCGGCGTGATCAAGGCCGAGGCCTCGGACAAGCTGCTGGAGCTGGCCGAGCTGACCGGCATCCCGGTGGTCACCACGCTGATGGCGCGCGGCGCCTTCCCGGACTCGCACACCCTGAACATGGGTATGCCCGGCATGCACGGCACCGTCGGCGCCGTGGCCGCGCTGCAGAAGTCGGACCTGCTGATCGTGCTCGGCGCCCGCTTCGACGACCGGGTCACCGGCCAGCTCGACTCCTTCGCGCCGAACGCCAAGGTCATCCACGCCGACATCGACCCGGCCGAGATCGGCAAGAACCGGCACGCCGACGTGCCGATCGTCGGCGACTGCCGCGAGGTGATCGCCGAGCTGATCGAGACGCTCAAGGGCGACCCGGCCGCCGCGCGCACCCCGCTGCTCGACCTCGCCGAATGGTGGACCTACCTGGGCGGGCTCCGCGATTCCTACCCGCTCGGCTGGACCCCGCCGAGCGACGGCTCGCTCTCCCCCGAGTTCGTCATCGACGCACTCGGCAGGCTCGCCGGACCGGACGCGATCTACTGCGCGGGCGTCGGCCAGCACCAGATGTGGGCCGCGCAGTTCATCAAGTACGAGAAGCCGCGCACCTGGCTGAACTCCGGTGGCCTCGGCACCATGGGCTACGCCGTCCCGGCGGCCATGGGCGCCAAGATGGGCGCGCCGGACAAAGAGGTCTGGGCGGTCGACGGCGACGGCTGCTTCCAGATGACCAACCAGGAGCTCGCCACCTGCGCGGTGGAGGGCGTGCCGATCAAGGTCGCGCTGATCAACAACGGCAACCTCGGCATGGTCAGGCAGTGGCAAACGCTCTTCTACCAGGAGCGCTACTCCAACACCGACCTCGGCACGCACACCCTCCGCATCCCGGACTTCGTCAAGCTGGCCGAGGCGCTCGGCTGCCACGGCATCCGGGTGGAGCGGGAAGAGGACGTGGAGGCCGCGATCCGCGAGGCGCAGTCGATCACCGACCGGCCGGTGGTGATCGATTTCATCGTCGGCAAGGACGCCCAGGTCTGGCCGATGGTCGCCGCGGGCACCAGCAACGACGAGATCATGTTCGCGCACGACATCCGCCCGCTCTTCGACGAGGACGAGCAGGCCGCCGAGCCCGCCGTGATCCACGAGGCGCTGACCCACGGCCAGAACGGACAGGAACAGTGAGCACCACCCACACTCTCAGCGTTCTGGTGGAGGACAAGCCGGGTGTGCTCGCGCGCGTCGCGAGCCTGTTCTCCCGGCGTGGCTTCAATATCGAGTCGCTCGCCGTCGGCGCCACCGAGGTGCCGGAGATCTCCCGGATGACGATCGTCGTCACCGTCGAGGACCTGCCGCTCGAGCAGGTCACCAAGCAGCTGAACAAGCTGGTGAACGTCATCAAGATCGTGGAGCAGGACCCCGACGCCTCGGTGGCCCGCGAACTGATCCTGGTGAAGGTGCGCGCCGATGCCAGCGTGCGGACCCAGGTGATCGAGGCGGTCACGCTGTTCCGCGCCAAGGTCATCGATGTCTCGCCGGACGCGCTGACCGTCGAGGCGACCGGCACCAGGTCCAAGCTCGACGCGCTGCTGCGGATGCTCGAGCCGTACGGTATCCGCGAGATCGTGCAGTCCGGTGTGGTCGCGCTCGGCCGCGGTCCGAAGTCCATCACCGCGACCCGCTAGTTCAACAATCGTTCCCCGCCGCGCGGGGACTCACCGTTTCAGAAGGGACGAAACCACAGTGGCAGTCGAACTGTTCTACGACGACGACGCCGATCTCTCGATCATCCAGGGCCGGAAGGTCGCGGTCATCGGGTACGGCAGCCAGGGCCACGCGCACTCGCTGAGCCTGCGCGATTCCGGCGTCGATGTCCGGGTCGGGCTCGCCGAGGGCTCGAAGTCGCGGCCGAAGGCCGAGGAGGCCGGGCTCACCGTCGGCACCCCCGCCGAGGTGTCGGAGTGGGCCGACGTCATCATGGTGCTCGCCCCCGACACCGCCCAGGCGTCGATCTTCACGAACGACATCGAGCCGAACCTGAAGGACGGCGACGCGCTGTTCTTCGGCCACGGCCTGAACATCCACTTCGGGCTGATCAAGGCCCCGGCCTTCGTCACCGTCGCCATGGTCGCCCCCAAGGGCCCGGGCCACCTGGTGCGCCGCCAGTTCGTCGACGGCAAGGGTGTTCCCGCGCTCATCGCGGTCGACCAGGACCCGAAGGGCGAGGGCCAGGCGCTGGCGCTCTCCTACGCCGCCGCCATCGGTGGCGCGCGGGCGGGCGTCATCAAGACCACGTTCAAGGAAGAGACCGAGACCGACCTCTTCGGCGAGCAGGCCGTGCTCTGCGGCGGCACCGAGGAACTGGTCAAGACCGGTTTCGAGGTCATGGTCGAGGCCGGTTACGCGCCGGAGATGGCCTACTTCGAGGTGCTGCACGAGCTGAAGCTGATCGTCGACCTCATGTACGAGGGCGGCATCGCGCGGATGAACTACTCGGTCTCCGACACCGCCGAGTTCGGTGGCTACGTGTCCGGCCCGCGGGTGATCGACGCCGACACCAAGAAGCGGATGCAGGACATCCTCAAGGACATCCAGGACGGCTCGTTCGTCAAGCGCCTCGTCGCCAATGTCGAGGGTGGCAACAAGGAGCTCGAGGGGCTGCGCAAGCAGAACGCCGAGCACCCGATCGAGGTCACCGGCGCCAAGCTGCGCGGGCTGATGAGCTGGGTCGACCGGCCGATCACCGAGACCGCCTGATTTCTCGCACGGACAGGGCCCGGTCGCCGCAGCGACCGGGCCCTGTCGTTTCGTCCGTGCCGGAGCCCCGCCGCCGGCCCGGCCGGATCAGCTGCTGCCGAATGTGCCCGGCCCGAAGTTCCGGTTGAACGGCTGCTGGAAGGGGTTGTTGTTCCACGGGTTGTTGTTGTTCCAGGGGTTGTAGTCGCACCGCTCCCACCAGGGAGCGTTCGGATTCCACCAGTTGCACTGCTGCTGGAAGGGGTTGCGCGCGAACGGATCGCGCCACGGATCGTTGCGCTGGTGCCGGTCGTACCGGTCGTGGCGGACCTCGGTGACGATCGGGCCCGAGGCCGGGTCGGCGGCGGCGGGCGCGGCGAGCGCGACCACCGGCGCCGCGGCGAGCGCGCCTGCGACGACCAGGCGGATCAGCGCCTTGCGGGGGGTTGATAGGGCGAACACGATGGTTCCTTTCACTCCGGCGGGGAAGGATTGCCCCTCAACCCTGCTCCGCTCGCCGCGCAAAAGCCAGGGGTGTTCCCCGCTTCGGGGAGACTTTCATCCCTTCGTATGAGACAACCCTGATACCCCGGTACCGCGGGTCGGCCTTGTTCCGGGTGCCACTACTTTCGGTAGCCCACTATTTGCCGAACCCTTGCGGAGTCGTCCCCGTCGGGCGGACACTGACTCGATGACGACTTCGGCGGTGTCCATCGGCCGCGACGGCTCCGGCGACCAGACCCCGAACGCCCGCTCGGCGCCGCTCGGCGCCGCCGCGGCGAAGGAGCTGCGCCGCCGCGTCCCGCGCTCGGCGCTGGGGGAGTGGTCGCCGCCCCCCGGCCGCCCCGACCCCATCGCCGTCCTCCAGCAGCAGGCCGCCACCCGCGTGCCCGAACTGGTCCCCATCCGCTACGCCCGCATGGTCAGCGGCATGTTCCCGTTCCTGCGCGGCGCCCCCGCCGTCATGGCCGCCGACCTGGCCGCGAGCGAGCACACCGGCCTGACCGTACAACTCTGCGGCGACGCGCACCCCGTCAACTTCGGCCTCTTCGCCTCCCCCGAGCGCGCCCTCGTCTTCGACCTCAACGACTTCGACGAGACCCTTCCCGGCCCCTTCGAATGGGACGTCAAACGCCTGGTCGCCGGCCTCGCCGTGGCCGCCCGAGCCAACGGCTTCGATGACGATTGCGCTGTCCGCTGCGCCGAATCCGCCGCCGGCGCCTACCGCGCCGCCATGCGCGAGTACGCCGCCATGGACGGGCTCTCGGTCTGGTACCAGCGCACCGACGCCGAATCCGGCCTCGACCTCGTCCGCAAACCCGCCCGCCGCCGCCGAATGGAACACACCCTCGACGCCGCCCGCGCCCGCACCACCCTGCAAGCCGTCGGCAAACTCACCGAGCCCGGGCCGGACGGTCCCCGCATCCGCCACCGCCCACCCCTGCTCGTCCCCATCGAGCAGATCGACGCCGACGCCGTGACTGCCGTCTTCCACGCCTACCGCGAGTCGCTCCCCGAGGAGCGCCGCGTTCTGCTCGACCGGTACCGGGTGGTCGACGCGGCGCGCAAAGTCGTCGGAGTGGGCAGCGTCGGCACCCGCTGCTTCATCGTCCTACTGGCCGATCGCGACACCGGTGATCCGCTGTTCCTCCAGGTGAAGGAGGCCGAACAGTCGGTGCTCGCGGCGCACCTCGAGCCGAGCCAGTATCGGCATCAGGGGCGTCGGGTGGTGCACGGTCAGCGAGTCATCCAGTCCACCGCGGACATCTTCCTGGGATGGTGCACCGGTCCGGCGGGGCGCTTCTTCTACTGGCGGCAGTTGCGGGACATGAAGGGGTCGGCGGACGTCGACACCATGACCCCCGGCGTCCTCCGCGCCTACGGCGCGTTGTGCGGCCGCACCCTGGCCCGCGCGCACGCCCGCTCCGGTGACCGCGTCGCCATCGGGTCCTACCTCGGCAGTTCGGATGTCTTCGACCGAGCGATGGGTCGTTTCGCACTGGCGTACGCGGATCAGACCATCGTTGATCACCAGCGGCTGGTGGATGCGATCGCCTCGGGTGAGGTGGTTGCAGCCGAGAAGGGTTGGTGAACTGATCCACCCTACGATCGGTGCAATGACCACGTCGCAGGTTAATGGCGTCTACCACCAAGTCGCCGCCCGGCTTTGTAACGCACTCAATCGCTGTGCCCGCGAGAGCGCAGCCGAATACCACTTCGTCGCTGACGGGAACGTGGTCCGTGGCGAAGCGAGTCCCTTCGACGCCAGGCGGGATTCCCCCGCCGGCACACTGATGGCCGGGAAAATACTGTCCGTTTATTCCGACAGGGAGGTCGGGAGGTCTCGCTACTCCGGGGCTGGCACGCCCTGGTACTGGGAGGTGACGCTCAGCTCCACCGGCAACGCTGTCGCAGCCGTTCACGCCCATGCTCTGGAGACTGGCCACGGACAGCTCCCCCACGGTGTCCGCCCGCTCCGTCCGGCGAACTACCTTGTCGTGGGAGAGTGGACTGCAGAGGACGAGGACGGCATTCGCACAGCCTTTCCGTTCCCCATCGAAATCCCGTGGTCCGAACTCGATCCTGATGTCTGAGGGAGAATCGCTCACTCGAAATCGATCGCCGAACACAGGCGTGCGTACGATCAGAAGAGAACGTCACTGACGGGGGCTGCCGCAGCGTCATCGCCGGGTGCCTCTGGACTCCGGAGCGCAACCCAGGACTCATCCGGAAGCAGGAACCCCCACGCTGCGGCGGCGTCGCGATCGGCCTGCCACGTCCCGCAGAGCAACTCCAGTCCGTGTTCAGCACGGACCTTTGCCTTGATCTGGCGAGTACGGCGCATGGGGTCTTGCTTGTTGGCGCAGACAGTCAGAATCGATATGCGTGGGATGACCACGTCGGGCAGGAAGCCGAATAACGCTGTGAGCCGCGTTGCCTGGCCCTTGTGCAGATCGAAAACAACGGCGTGCTGCTCAGCTGTGAGCATCTTCAGCGGATTGCGCGGTAGCGGAGTCCAATCCAGGAGAGGCACTGCGTAGGTGTTCAGTGCATCTTGACGTATCGAGCGCTTCATGTCCTGATTGCCACGGTTGAGCCAGACCCGGTGTGTGCGCATCAGGAAGGCGCGGTGCCGATCGTTCGCAGCATCGACTTGGAAAAGCATGCAGATCTGGCACTGCCCCTCGCGAGGAATCATCCAGTTGGTACGGACAGTACCTTTCAATTCGACCGCGATGTCAGCGATTGTGGTGTCGAGGGGCTTCTCTTTTATCAGACCCAGTGCTGCAATGACGTGGTACTGCAGCTTGGTCCCGACGCTCGCTCGCTCGTCACTGTCCACTTCGGTCGAGTTGAGATCGAACCGCCAGGTTCGGGCACCGTCGAGTACGTACTGAACAGCCTGATCCACTGCAGTGGTGAAAAGTTGCTCGAGCGGCCGTTCTTGCAGCCAGCTGAGGACCCGCTGCAGTTCTTCGTCCTCTGCTGGGTGCTGGACGACATGCTCGAGAGCTCCGTTAGCGTCGCTGACACAGATGTTGCCCGGCTGCACGAGCGGATGACGATCACGCGGTGGCACCCGGACAACGTACACGGGCGCGACAACTGACGCCGACGCCGCCGGTGACCGGGTGGCTCCTGGTACGACTCCGGGCAGCGGTGCCTCGAGCAGTCAGCTCACTCGGGAAAGGTTCTTCCGGTAAAACTCGTGCCGCGCATGGTCTTCCTGTCCTGTAAAAGCGCGGAAGGCGCCCAGCTTGTACGTCACTCCTGCGCTGTGCTGTTCCATCAGGATCTCGAAATCTTTGCTGAGCACACTGATACGACGTTCGATCTCGGGTGCCTCGGCTGTCAGCCCAGCTCGATCGGCGATCTGCTCGGCCGTGAGGTAGCTGTCCTGCTCTCGAAGCACCCGGTAGATCGGGTCGGTGAAGCTGATGTCTTCGCGCTCGACAGCCTTGCCTTCACACCGCAGCGCGGTTGCGATGGCGAGTCCGAGGGCGCGTGCAACGGGCGGCGGGAAAGCATTGCCGATCTGCCGATACTGCGCCGTCTTGCCGCCGGCGAACCGCCATGCGAACTCGTGCCCTTCCGGTCGCTGTTCGGCGAGCTGCGCGGCGTGCTCGTCATTGCGCACGAAGAGCCAGCCTTGCAGCCGGGCGACCATCTCGACGGTGAGCTTGGGGCCGTACTCGGTCATCGGGCGCTTCTCGTACGGTGGCGCCGTGTCGTGTACGCCGTAGGCGTCGACTCCCAGTTCGGCCCAGGCGCGCTTCGCCCGCGTCGGTCCCAGGTCGGCTCCACCATGCTTCTTGGAACCGCCGACAATCGTCGGGGCGATAGCGTCGGCGCCTTTCGCCCACTTCTTCGCCTCCTTCCAGCCGCGCTCCGCCATCAGCTTGCCCAGTGCTTCGCCGACGGTAGGCGGCTCGCCCTGCTTGTCGGGCCAGCGGAAGTAGCGGAATTCATCCGGTGCCATCGCCACCAGGACGAAGCGCGGCCGCAGTTGGGGGACGCCGTAATCCGAGGCTTGGATCAGCCGCCATTCGGCGGAATAGCCGAACTCCTGCAGACGATCGAGGATGTGCTGCCGGTAGCCGGCGAACCGGGGCATGCTGAGCCCGCGCACATTTTCCAGCAGGAGGGCACGGGGCTGGATCACCGCAACCTGCTCGACCGCCCATGCGAAGAGATCGCGTTCGTCGTCCGCACCGAGTTGTTTGCCCGCGATCGAGAACGGCGGGCACGGGACACCACCGGCCAGCAGATCGATCGGCCGGCCTCCGGGACGATTGTGAGGTGCATACAGGGCGGGATCGAAAACGTTGCGATCTGCGACGTCGCCGACCGCGACTTTCCAGTGCGGGCGGTTCAGCTGCATCGTCGCCGCGGCCATCGGATCGAGTTCGATCGCGAGTTCGTGCTCGAATCCGGCGCGCTCCAGTCCGAGTGCCTGGCCGCCGGCTCCGGCGCAGATTTCGACGACGCTGAGCTCGCTCACGGACGGACCTTTCGGAAGGAGGAGGGAACGCCGGAGGGTATCTTTCCCGGCGAGAATTCCCGGGCTGAAACCAGGACGGTATGACCGACGCCAAACGTGCAGCGGCACGCGCGAGAGCGCACGAACGAGGGACCTTCCCGGCGCCCCTGAGCGCCGGGCGTTCGCGAAACATGCAGGCGAACCGCCGCACCGACACGAAACCCGAGATTGCGCTGCGCAAGGCGCTGCATCACCTCGGCTACCGGTACCGCAAGGACCTCAGGCTCGACCTCGGCGAGGTCAAGGTCCGTCCGGACATCGTTTTCACCGCCCGCAAGCTGGCTGTCTTCGTCGACGGCTGCTTCTGGCACGCATGCCCGGTGCACGGCCGCCGGCCGACTACCAACGAGTGGTACTGGAGCCCCAAACTGCAGCGGAACATCGACCGGGACCAGCGCGTCAGCGGTGCGCTTCGCGCGGCAGGCTGGCGGGTTGTCCGCATCTGGGAGCACGAACCCCTGCCCGACGCTGTTGCCACCGTTGTCGGCGTTCTCGAGGGCGGATCCGAACATGTGAGCGATCCTAGGTGATGAGCTCCGGATCGAAGCGACGGACGCTCCGTGCGGTTCAATGTCCGCATGGGGACAACTTTCGGGACAGATCTGCTCGGTTGGCGGGGCAGTAGGGGCACACATGCACTGGGGTGGCGCTGGGTGCCCAACAGCGCAGACGTCGACAATGGGACCAGCCTGCGCATCGCGGCCCTGGTCCTGGATCACCTCGGCCAGCAGAACCCGAATCGGACGGGCAAAAGCGACCCTCCACCTCCCGGCAATCCAGGTCAGTTGCTGGAGGTGCAGGTAGCGGCGGACGCGGCGAACGAACTGCCGAGGTTGAGCCCGCTGCGCGCGTGGGAGGTTCGGCGCGGCGCCAGGATCATCGAGTACGCCCAGTACAGGCACTTGGACGAGCTGAACAAAGTCATTGCGAAGGATCCGAATCTCCGGGTCACGCTCGGAACCGATTACTTGATCAAGCCTGATGTCCTCGTCGGGCTGCGAGCTGGCCCGGAGTCCGTGGATCTACGCCTGCACGCCGCAATTTCCTGCAAGTGGACCATTCGATCGGATCGGGTCCAGAACATCCGGCACGAGAACAGCATCATGATCCGGCACCGGCGCGGGAGGCTTCCGCACCTGGTGACCGTGACGGCGGAACCGCTGCCGACTCGGCTGGCTTCGATCGCCCGCGGTACCGGAGAAGTCGATGCCACCTACCACATTGCCTACCGGGAGATGGAGGCTGCCGTGGCGGAGGCGGGGACCTCGGAACAGAAGGACGCCTGGGCGGAGATCACGGGACAGGGGCGAGTGCTCGACTACTCGTCCCTGGCAGAGACTCTGGCTTTCTGGTGATCGTTAGGCTGGCATCGTGGTGGCCTACCCGAAGTGGACCCGGGACGAGTTGATCCTTGCGTGCGATCTCGTGCGTGCCAACGGTTGGCGCGAGCTGCGTGAGCACGACCGCAGAGTGGCGGCGCTGTCGGAGCATCTGCGCCAGCTTCCGCTGCACGAAGAACTGACCGGTGATCCTAGATTCCGGAGTGCCGGAAGCGTCTCGCGGAAGACCACCGACATCGCGACCCGGCATCCCGGCTATGTCGGGAAGCAGACGCGCGGGTCGTCGCTGGACCAGGAAGTGCTGAACGATTTCCTGGCGGCCCCGGAGACGATGCAGCGGGCCGCGGAAGAGATCCGGAAGCTGGTACGAGGCGGCCCCGGCAAGTTGAAAGAACTGGGTTTCACTGTCGATATCGCATTCCCTGATTCCGTCGAAGTCAAGGAGGGGCGCCTGCTCGCTGCCCGGCATTACCGGCGCGAGCGGAACCAGGGTATTCGTGACGCGAAGATTGCGGCCGTTCTCCGCGCGGGTCGACCGTTGGCCTGTGAAGTCTGCGAGTTCAATTTCGCCGAGAGCTACGGAGAGCACGGCAGCGGCTACATCGAGTGCCACCACATCGTGCCGCTGCACGCCTCAGGGGAGACCAAGACAAAGCCGTCCGACCTGATTCTCCTGTGCGCGAACTGCCATCGGATGATCCACCGTCGAGCGGTGTGGCTGCGCCCGGACGAGCTGCGGGCGATCCTCGGCAGAGACGACGGTCCTACCTGAGGGGCGCAGGTTCCGGGCTCGGATGCTCCGGCGGCGGCCGGGCTTCGCTATTGCTCCGGACATCGTGTCCGAACAACTCGCTGCACTTGGCGTCCGATCCTGGGAGTTACTTAAGATTGATGACCTGGACAGCCAGCTTCACATCACGCGAGTCCGGCAGAAGCCCCGGTCATGCACGGGAAATCACCCTCCGCCACGTCATTTACCTCACACTTCCCCCACCTCTTCCAGGTGGAGGAATCCCCCCACACCTGGCAAGCTGGACGGCGAGACCGGGAGTTGCAACAGAAGTTTCCCGGCTCGTCTACAGGAAAGAAATGAAATGGCTCAAGGCATTGTGAAGTGGTTCAACAGCGAGAAGGGCTTCGGCTTCATCGCGCAGGACGGCGGGGGCCCCGACGTCTTCGTGCATTACTCGGCTGTGAGCGGCAGCGGCTTCCGCTCCCTCGATGAGGGTCAGCGGGTGGAGTTCGAGATCGGGCAGGGTCAGAAGGGTCCGCAGGCGCAGGACGTGCGTCTCGTTCCCTGATCCCTCAGGTCTCTCTCGGGCCCCGCACCTGGACAGGTGCGGGGCCCGAGGTGTGTTTCGGCCACACCGCGGGCGGCGGCGGCCGAGGGGGGCGTCCATCGCGCTGTCCTGGGCTATTAAGCTGCTCGGTGGCAACCAACCCCCTTCCCCAGGAGTAACCCACCGTGAGCCAAGCTGGCCGTCCTGTTGTCCTGATCGCCGACAAGCTCGCCCAGTCGACCGTCGACGCGCTCGGTGACGGTGTCGAGGTCCGCTGGGTGGACGGCCCGGACCGTCCGGCCCTGCTGGCCGCGGTGCCGGAGGCCGACGCGCTGCTGGTGCGCTCCGCCACCACCGTCGACGCCGAGGTGCTGGATGCGGGCAAGCGGCTGAAGATCGTGGCCAGGGCCGGGGTCGGGCTGGACAATGTGGAGGTTCCGGCCGCCACCGAGCGTGGCGTGCTGGTGGTGAACGCGCCCACCTCGAACATCCACACCGCGGCCGAGCACGCCGTCACCCTGCTGCTCGCCGCCGCCCGCCAGGTCCCGCAGGCCGATGCGACGCTGCGCGAGCACACCTGGAAGCGCAGCAAGTTCAACGGCGTGGAGATCTTCGGCAAGACGGTCGGCGTGGTCGGGCTGGGCCGGATCGGCCAGCTCTTCGCCGCTCGCCTCGCCGCGTTCGAGACGAAGATCGTCGCCTACGACCCCTACGTGTCGCCGGCCAAGGCGGCGCAGCTCGGCATCGAGCTGCTGCCCCTGGACGAGCTGCTGGAGCGGGCCGACCTGATCTCGGTGCACCTGCCGAAGACCCCGGAGACCAAGGGCATCATCGGCCGCGAGGCCATCGCAAGGACCAAGCCGGGCGTGATCATCGTGAACGCGGCGCGCGGCGGGCTCGTCGACGAGGTCGCGCTGGCCGAGGCCATCACCTCCGGGCACGTGCGCGCGGCTGGGCTCGACGTCTTCGAGACCGAGCCGTGCACCGACAGCCCGCTCTTCGAGCTGCCGCAGGTCGTGGTGACCCCGCACCTGGGCGCCTCCACCACCGAGGCGCAGGACCGGGCGGGCACCGATGTCGCCAAGTCGGTGCTGCTGGCGCTGGCGGGCGAGTTCGTGCCCGGCGCGGTGAACGTCACCGGCGGCGCGGTGGCCGACGAGGTCGCGCCGTGGCTGGAGATCGTGCGCAAGCAGGGCGCCCTGCTCGGCGGGCTCTCCGACGAGCTGCCGGTGAGCCTCGAGGTCCAGGTGCGCGGCGAGCTGGCCGCCCAGGAGGTCGCGGTACTGAAGCTCGCGGCGCTGCGCGGCATCTTCTCCGCGCTCATCGAGGACCAGGTGACCTTCGTGAACGCGCCCGCGCTGGCGCAGGACCGCGGGATCAGCGCCGAGGTGACCACGGTGTCGGAGAGCCCGAGCCACCGCAGCCTGGTCGACCTGCGCGCGGTGTTCGGCGACGGCCGCACGCTCAACGTCGCGGGCACGCTGACCGAGCCGCAGCAGGTGCAGAAGATCGTCAACATCAACGGGCGCAACTACGACCTGCGCGCCGAGGGGCTGAACCTGGCCATCCTGAACTACGACGACCAGCCGGGCGCGCTCGGCAAGATCGGCACCAAACTGGGCGAGGCCGGGGTCGACATCCTGGCCGCGCAGCTCACCCAGGACGCGGACAAGGACGGCGCGACGGTGATCCTCCGGGTCGGCCAGGAGGTCCCCGCCGACGTGGAGGGCGCCATCGCGGAGGCCGTCGGGGCCACCAAGATCGCGCAGATCGACCTGTCCTGAGCGGCCCGGAAAACAACGGAGCAACCATGAAGCTTGCTGTCATCCCCGGTGACGGAATCGGCCCCGAGGTCGTCGCCGAGGCGCTCAAGGTGCTGGACACGGTGCTGCCCGGCGTCGAGCGCACCGAGTACGACCTGGGCGCCAAGCGGTACCACGCGACCGGCGAGATCCTGCCGGACTCGGTGCTGCCGGAGCTGAAGCAGCACGACGCCATCCTGCTCGGCGCGATCGGCGACCCGTCGGTGCCGAGCGGGATCCTGGAGCGCGGGCTGCTGCTGCGCACCCGGTTCGCGCTCGACCACCACGTGAACCTGCGGCCGTCGAAGCTGTACCCGGGGGTCTCCAGCCCGCTGGCCGGGTCGCCGGATATCGACTTCGTCGTGGTGCGCGAGGGCACCGAGGGGCCGTACACCGGCACCGGCGGCGCCATCCGGGTGGCGACCCCGCACGAGGTCGCCACCGAGGTGAGCACCAACACCCGCTTCGGCATCGAGCGCGTGGTGCGCTACGCCTACGCGAAGGCGCGGGCGCGGCGCAAACACCTCACGCTGGTGCACAAGACCAATGTGCTCACCTTCGCCGGGTCGCTCTGGCAGCGCACGGTGGCCGAGGTGGGGGCCGAGTTCCCGGACGTCGCCACGGCGTACCAGCACATCGATGCCGCCACCATCCACATGGTGAACGACCCGGGCCGCTTCGACGTGATCGTCACCGACAACCTGTTCGGCGACATCATCACCGACCTGGCGGCCGCGGTGAGCGGCGGGATCGGGCTGGCGGCGAGCGGCAACATCGACGCCTCCGGGGCCAACCCGAGCATGTTCGAGCCGGTGCACGGGAGCGCACCGGATATCGCCGGGCAGTCGAAGGCGGATCCGACCGCCGCGATTCTCTCGGTGGCGCTGCTGCTCAACCACCTCGGGCACACCGAGCAGGCGGGGCGGATCGAGAGCGCGGTGGCGAAGGATCTGGCCGGGCGCTCCGGTTCGGCCTCGACCGTCGAGGTCGGGGATCGGATCGCCGCGGCGGTCTAGGCTTCGATGGCCTGTGCCCCACCCGGGTTCGGGTGGGGCACAGCTGTTTCAGCGGTTCGCGCCGACCGCGTGCTGACGGTCCCGCGGGACCAGGGGGACCGCCACCGTGGCGATCACCGCGGCGGCGATGAAGACCGCGGGGAAGCCGGCGGCGTCGATGACGGCGCCGAAGACCGGCGGCACCGCCGCCATGGCCAGGTTCTGGCCGGTGTTCTGCACGCCGAGCCCGCGCCCGCTCCAGTACGGCCCGGCGATCTCGGCGACCGCGGTGAAGGCCAACCCGTTGTCCGACACCGTGATCACCGACGCCACCACCAGCAGCGGGATCGCCACCCACCACCACTCGGTCCAGGCGGCCAGCGCCAGCGCGGCCATCGAGGCGACCGCCGCGATCGCCACCGTGCGCAGCGGGCCGAGCCTGCTGCCGACCCGATCGGACCAGGCGCCCGCGCCGATCCGGCCGATCGCGCCGAGCACCTGGGTGCCGGTCACCAGGAGCCCGGCCGCGGCCAGCGACCAGCCCGCGTCCCGGTGCAGCCAGAGCAGCGCGAAGGTCCACAGCGTGCCCTGCGGCACCACCAGCAGCACCGAGACGAGGTGCACCCGCCACAGCGTGCCGTCGCCCCGGTAGGGGTTGGCGAGCAGCCCCGGATCGGCCTCCGAGCGCTGCGGCCGCGGCGGATCGATGATCCCGGCCGCACACGCCGCCGCCGCCAGCAACGCCATGACCGCCGGGACGAGCACCGCGGCGGGCACCCCGTGCTGCGCGGCCACCGCGGGGATCGCGAGCGCGCCGATCCCGACCCCGAGCGGCTGCGCGGTCTGCCTGATGCCCATGGCGAGCCCGCGCCGGTGCGGCGGGAACCAGCCGACGATCACCCGCCCGCTCGCGCCGTTGGTGCTGGCGGCCCCCGCACCGCCGAGAAAGAGCAAGGCGCCGAGCGCGATCGGGTGCGCGGTGAACGCGGCCGCGCCGCCCGCGACGGCGGTGATCAGCGGCCCGGCCACGAGCACCTTGCGCTCGCCGATCCGGTCCACCACCCAGCCCCAGGCGATCAGCGTGCAGACCAGCCCGACGGTGGGCATGGCGACCAGCAGCCCCGCGGTGGGCAGCGCCATCCCGCCGTCGGTGAGCGCGGGGAGCAGGAACGGCACGCCGTGGATGAAGACCGCGCTCGCGGCCTGCGCGAACACCCCGAGCCCGAGCATGGCCCAGCGCCGCCGTTCGCCGACGGCCGCCGTCGTCGCCACCATGAGCCACCTCGCATTCCCACAATTTGGGATAGTCATCTCACCAAATGAACATTGAGGTCACGGTACACCGGATCGGAGCGGACCGCTCGGTCGGGTGTGTTCGAGCAGGTGGCACCGGGTCGATAGACTGCGGCCATGCGCCTAGGTCGAGTAGCCAGTCCCGACGGAGTCGCCTTCGCCCGTATCGAGGGCGAGGGATCCGAGAGTGTCGCGCGGGAGATCGCCGAGCATCCGTTCGGCAGCCCTACCTACACCGGCCGGAGCTGGCCGGTGGCCGACGTGCGGCTGCTCGCGCCGATCCTGGCGAGCAAGGTGGTGTGCGTGGGCAAGAACTACGCCGCGCACGCCGCGGAGATGGGCGGCGAGGCACCGGAATCGCCGGTCATCTTCCTCAAGCCGAACACCGCCATCGTCGGCCCGAACGCCCCGATCATCCTGCCGCCCAGCTCTTCCCGGGTCGACTACGAGGGCGAGCTGGCGGTGGTGATCGGCCGCCCGTGCAAGGACGTGCCCGCCGCGAAGGCGCGCGACGTCATCCTCGGCTACACCGTCGCGAACGACGTCACGGCGCGCGACCAGCAGCAGTCGGACGGGCAGTGGACCAGGGGCAAGGGGTACGACACCTTCTGCCCGCTCGGGCCGTGGATCGAGACCGAGCTGGACCCGGGCGATCTGGAGATCACCACCGAGCTCGACGGCGAGGTGCGCCAGCGCAGCCGGACATCCCTGCTGCTGCACGACATTCCGACGTTGATCGAGTTCGTCAGTACGGTGATGACGCTGCTCCCCGGCGACGTGCTGCTGACCGGCACCCCCGAGGGCGTCGGCCCGGTGCAGGCGGGCCAGAACGTCTCCGTGACCGTCGAGGGAATAGGTACGCTGACCAATCCCGTTGCCACGAAACGCTGAAAGAGAGCCATGACCGAAGTTCGGGTCCGCTTCTGCCCGTCGCCCACCGGGACCCCGCACGTGGGGTTGGTGCGCACCGCGCTGTTCAACTGGGCGTTCGCCCGGCACCACGGCGGCACCTTCGTCTTCCGGATCGAGGACACCGACGCGGCCCGCGACACCGAGGAGTCGTACGCCGCGATCCTGGACGCGCTGCGCTGGCTCGGCCTCACCTGGGACGAGGGCCCGGAGGTCGGCGGGCCCTACGAGCCGTACCGCCAATCCCTGCGCCGGGGGCAGCATCTGGACGTCGTGCAGAGGTTGCTGGCGGCCGGTGAGGCGTACGAATCCTTCTCCACGCCGGACGAAGTCGAGGCTCGGCACCGCGCCGCGGGACGCGATCCGAAGCTCGGCTACGACAACTTCGACCGGGAGCTGACGGCCGAGCGGATCGCGGCGTACAAGGCCGAGGGGCGGCCCGCGGTGGTGCGGCTGCGGATGCCGGACGAGGACCTCGGCTGGCACGACCTGGTGCGCGGGGAGACCGTCTTCAAGGCCGGGACGGTGCCCGATTTCGCGCTCACCCGCGGGTCGGGGGATCCGCTGTACACGCTGGTCAACCCGGTCGACGACGCGCTCATGCGGATCACCCACGTGCTGCGCGGCGAGGACCTGCTCTCGTCGACCCCGCGGCAGCTCGCGCTCTATGCCGCGCTGCGCCGGATCGGGGTCGCCGAGTTCACCCCCGAGTTCGGTCACCTGCCCTTCGTCATGGGGCCGGGCAACAAGAAGTTGTCGAAGCGGGATCCGGAGTCCAACCTGTTCGCCCATCGCGATCGCGGCTTTGTTCCCGAAGGTTTGCTGAATTACCTCGCGCTGCTCGGTTGGGGCCTCGCCGACGACCGCGACGTGTTCTCCATGACGGAGATGGTCGAGGCGTTCGACATTTCCTCGGTGAATTCCAACCCGGCCCGTTTCGACCAGAAGAAGGCCGACGCGATCAACGCGGAACACATCCGTTTGCTGGAGGCCGGAGATTTCGCCCGCAGGCTCCGGGAGTTCCTGACCGGGCAGGGCCGGATCGGCGCGGAAATCGACGAGAAGGTCTTCGCCGCGGCCGCCGAGTTGGTCCAGACCCGGATCGTGGTTCTGGATGACGCGTGGGGGCTGCTGCGATTCCTGTTCGCCCCCGTCGGCGAGTTCTCGATCGACCCCGCGGCCGGGTCGAAGAATCTCGGCGAAGCCGCCGAGCCGGTACTGCGGGCCACGCTCGGCGCACTCGAAGCGCTGCCGGAATGGACCACCGCCGCGATCGAGGAGGCGCTGCGCGTCGCATTGATCGAGAAACTGGAGTTGAAACCGAGGAAGGCATTCGCGCCGGTGCGGGTGGCGATCACCGGGTCGCACATCAGCCCGCCGCTGTACGAGTCGATGGAGCTGCTCGGGCGGGAACTCTCGCTGGCCAGGCTGAACGCCGCGCTCCAGTGGCGCCCCGAGGGCTGAAACAGGGGTCTGACCAGGCGATTTGTAGTTTACCCCGGCCCCTTTGGTACTCTTCTTCCCGGCCGGAAAACGCCCCCTCGCATTCAGCCGGAAGCGAGGTCGGGGTCGCCTGGTCATTGGGGTATGGTGTAATTGGCAACACAGCTGATTCTGGTTCAGCCATTCTAGGTTCGAGTCCTGGTACCCCAGCGGAGAGCCGATCGCCGAAAGCGTTCGGACCCCGGCGATTTGGTCGCCGGGCTCCCGCCAGCTAAGCTGGCAACCGCCTCCCACAAGGGAAGCACAAGTAAGTCCTGGCCCCGTCGTCTAGCGGCCTAGGACGCCGCCCTCTCAAGGCGGTAGCGCGGGTTCGAATCCCGTCGGGGCTACAACCGCGAGGCCCCCGATCCACTCGGATCGGGGGCCTCGCGCTTTTCGTCAGTCAGGAGGGCTCGCCGAGCGTGCTCCCGCCCAGCGGCATCGCGGGCATCCCCAGCTTGCGGTGATCCCAGGAGCGCACCCGCTCCGGCACCACCCGCACCGCGATCCGCTTGTGCAGCATCTGCTCGACCAGCGGCCGGAGCTCCTCGGTGTACGGTCCGGTGTAGCGCTCCCAGACGCTCACCCCCACCGCGAAGAGCCGCTCCGGGTCGTCCACCACCTCGGCGCGCCCCTCGATCGACACCCCGCGCAGCTGGTCGTAGGTGTCGCCGGCCTCGACCAGGCAGGTCACCCGCGGATCGCGGCGCAGATTCACCGCCTTCTGCGACTTCGCCTTGGTCTCGAACCACACCTCGCCGTCGAGCAGGGCGTACCACATCGCGGTCAGGTGCGGCACCCCCTCCCTGCCCAGCGTGGCGAAGGTGGCGACCCGGCTGGTCTCCAGGAAGCGGGTGATCTCGGCCTCGGCCATCACGATCTGCGTGCGTTGGTTGACTCCCATGCCGCCACTCTAGAACGCGTTGCAGTCGGTTCAGAGCCGCTTCTGCAGCGCCTCCGCCGCCGCGACCAGGTCGGCGGCCCAGCGCGCCCCCGGCCTGCGGCCCATCCGATCGATCGGGCCGGAGACCGAGATCGCCGCGACCACGGCGCCGGAGACGTCGCGCACCGGGGCCGAGACGCTCGCCACGCCCGCCGCCCGCTCGGCCGCGCTCTGCGCCCAGCCGCGCCTGCGCACCTCGGCCAGCGCGCGCTCGCCGAAGACCGCCTCGGCGAGCAGGTCGCGCTGCAGCTCGGGGTCGGCCCAGGCCAGCAGCACCTTCGCCGCCGAACCGGCGGTGAGCGGTAGCCGCGACCCCACCGGAACGGTGTCCCGCAGCCCGACCGGCGGCTCCAGCGCGGCCACGCAGACCCGGGAGTGGCCGTCCCGCGCGTAGAGCTGCACGCTCTCGCCGGTGATCTCGCGCAGCCGGGGCAGTACCGCGCCCGCGGCGTCCAGCAGCGGGTCGGTCGCCCCGACGGCCAGCTCGGCGAGGGCGGGGCCCGGCCGCCAGCGGCCCTGGTTGTCCCTGGCCAGCAGGCGGTGCACCTCGAGGCCGACGGCCAGCCGGTGCGCGGTGGCCCTGGGCAGCCCGGTGCGGGCGCAGAGCTCGTTCAGCCCGCACGGCTCCTGGGCCACGGCGTACAGCACCGTCACGGCTTTGTCCAGGACCCCGATGCCGCTATGCTGTCTCATAGAACGATACTAACGTCTCGTATTCTGGGATTCAAAAACGAATCCACCAGCCCCTGGTACGGAAGGTGATCCAAGAATGGCCGATCGTCCACGCACACTGGCCGAGAAGGTGTGGGAGCAGCATATCGTCGCGCGCGGGGAGGGCGAGGGCGCCGCCCGCGAGCCCGACCTCATCTACATCGACCTGCACCTGGTGCACGAGGTGACCAGCCCGCAGGCCTTCGACGGGCTGCGCGCGGCTGGGCGCCCGGTGCGCAGGCCGGACCTCACCATCGCGACCGAGGACCACAACGTCCCGACCACCGACATCGACAAGCCGATCGCCGACCCGGTCTCCCGCACCCAGGTGGAGACGCTGCGGCACAACTGCGCCGAGTTCGGCATCCGGCTGCACCCGATGGGCGACCTGGACCAGGGCATCGTGCACGTGGTCGGGCCGCAGCTCGGGCTCACCCAGCCGGGCATGACGGTGGTCTGCGGCGACAGCCACACCTCCACGCACGGCGCCTTCGGCGCGATCGCCATGGGCATCGGCACCAGCGAGGTGGAGCACGTGCTCGCCACCCAGACGCTCTCGCTGCGCCCGTTCAAGACCATGGCCATCACCGTGGACGGCGAGCTGCCCGTCGGCGTCACGAGCAAGGACCTGATCCTGGCCGTGATCGCGAAGATCGGCACCGGCGGCGGCCAGGGCTACGTCCTCGAGTACCGGGGCGAGGCGATCCGGGCCATGTCCATGGAGGCGCGGATGACGGTCTGCAATATGTCGATCGAGGCGGGTGCGCGGGCGGGCATGATCGCCCCGGACGCGACCACCTACGAGTTCCTGAAGGGCCGCCCGCACGCGCCGCAGGGCGCCGACTGGGACGCCGCCGTCGCGGCCTGGGACCAGCTGGCGACCGACGAGGGCGCGGTCTTCGACGCCGAGGTGCACATCGACGGCGCCGCGCTGACCCCGTTCGTCACCTGGGGCACCAACCCGGGCCAGGGGCTGCCGCTCGGCGCGACGGTGCCGGACCCGGCGGAGATCGCCGACGAGTCCGAGCGCGATTCGGCCGCCAAGGCGCTGCGCTACATGGATCTCGTTCCCGGCACTCCGCTGCGCCAGGTCACCGTCGACACTGTTTTCGTCGGCTCCTGCACCAACGGCCGGATCGAGGATCTGCGCGCGGTCGCCGATATCTTGCAGGGCAGGCGCGTCGCCGACGGCGTGCGCATGCTCGTGGTGCCCGGAAGTATGCGGGTGCGCGCGCAGGCCGAGCAGGAGGGGCTCGGGGATATCTTCACCGCGGCGGGCGCGGAATGGCGGCAGGCGGGCTGCTCGATGTGCCTGGGAATGAATCCCGATCAGCTGGAGCCGGGTCAGCGCTGCGCCTCGACGTCGAATCGCAACTTCGAGGGCAGGCAGGGCAAGGGCGGCCGGACGCACCTGGTCTCGCCGCTCGTCGCCGCCGCGACGGCGGTGCGCGGAACGCTCTCCTCACCCGCGGATCTGGACTGACGACCACTCGAACCCCACCCCGGAGGAATTTCCATGGAACCGTTCACCGTGCACAAGGGCATCGGCGTGCCGCTGCGCCGCTCGAACATCGACACCGATCAGATCATTCCCGCGGTTTACCTCAAGCGCGTCACCCGCACCGGATTCGAGGACGGGCTCTTCGCGGCCTGGCGGACCGATCCGGACTTCATTCTGAACACCGCGCCCTATGATCGGGGCAGCGTGTTGGTCGCCGGGCCGGATTTCGGCACCGGGTCGTCCCGTGAGCACGCGGTGTGGGCACTGTCGGACTACGGCTTTCGAACGGTGATCTCGTCGCGTTTCGCCGACATCTTCCGTGGGAATGCGGGTAAGGGCGGGTTGGTCGCCGCGCAGATGTCACAGAATGATGTCGAAATGCTCTGGAAGTTGCTCGAGGAACAGCCGGGGTTGGAATTGGTTGTGGACCTGCGGGCACGCACCGTGGCGGCAGGAACCGTCGTGTTGCCGTTCGACATTGACGACTACACTCGGTGGCGTCTCCTGGAGGGTCTGGACGATATCGGACTGACACTCCGCCAGGAAGCCCGGATCGGGGCCTATGAAAGCCAAAGGCCGGCATGGAAACCCGCCACCCTGCCAGCTCGTATTTCGCAGGCGTAATCACCTCGGGCCGTTAGCTGCGCTACATGGAGGCCGGTAGCTGGACGTGTGCTAAACCACATGAATTTTGGCGTGGCACATAGACTCTTGCCCAAACTGGGTTTACCGTGGTACCTAGTCGGTCCGACGACGGGCCATTAGTCTGCGGAGGATTCAATGAACAAGGCGGAACTGATCGACGTTCTGACCGAAAAGTTGGGTACGGACAGGCGCACGGCCACCGCGGCAGTCGAGCACGTGGTCGACACCATCGTCCGCGCCGTCCACAAGGGTCAGAGCGTCACCATCACCGGATTCGGCGTCTTCGAACAGCGCAAGCGCGCGGCGCGCGTCGCCAGGAACCCGCGCACCGGCGAAACCGTCAAGGTGAAGCCGACTTCGGTGCCCGCATTCCGGCCGGGTGCGCAGTTCAAGGCCGTCATCGCGGGTAAGCAGAAACTCGCGGCGAGCGGCCCGGCGGTGAAGCGCGGCGTGAATGCGCCGGTGGCCGCGAAGAAGACGGCCGCCAAGAAGACCGCGGCGGCCAAGAAGGCGACGGCGGCCAAGAAGACCACCACCGCCGCCGCCACCAAGGCACCGGCCAAGACCACCGCCCGGAAGGCGGCGACCAAGGCCCCCGCCACCAAGGCCGCGGCCAAGAAGACCACCGCGACCAAGGCACCGGCCACCAAGGCCACCGCCACCAAGACCGCGGCGAAGAAGGCTCCGGCCAAGAAGACCACCGCCGCGGCCACGAAGACGGCCGCCACCAAGGCTCCGGCCAAGAAGACCACCGCCACCAAGGCGGCGGCCACCAAGACGGCGGCGGCGAAGAAGGCCCCCGCCAAGAAGACCGCCACCGCGGCCAAGACCACCGCGGCGAAGACCACGGCGGCCAAGAAGACCACCGCGGCCAAGAAGGCACCGGCCCGCCGCAGTAGCTGAACCCAGCTCACGACGGTGTCCGTGACATCCGTACCGGCGTCCACCGCGACCGGTCGGTGCCATCGGAACGCGGTGCGGCGCAGCCGGAGGACCAGATCGTCCCACCGGCCCGCAGGCAGACGGAGAACGGCCCCGGTACACCGACCCCGGGGCCGTTCTCGCGCCCGCTACTCCTCGGTGCTGTCCACGTAGAGCCGCCGGTCCAGGTGGTCGGCGGCCACCATGCGGCCGTCGACGAAGGAGAGCACCCAGACGCTGCCCTTGCGGTTCCGCGCGGGCGGCAGCGTGAGGCCGTCGGCCGCGGCCCACTCGCGCATCAGGTGCGGGATCACCTTGCCCTGGCTGCACACCACCCGGACGGTGCTGTCCGACACCAGCTCCCGGATCCGGGTCAGCGCGGCCGCCGGATCGACGGCGTAGGCGTCCTCGGAGAGCGCGGGCTCCAGCCCGACGTCGACCCCGAGCGAATCGGCGAGCGGTGCCACCGTCTGCACGCAGCGCACCGGGTCGGCCGAGAACACCTGCCGCGCACCGAAGGCGAGCAGGTTCGGCACCAGCGTCAGCGCCTGCTCGGCGCCGGCCGGCTCCAGCGGGCGCTCCCGGTCCGGGCCCGCGTACTTGCCGCGCTGCCCGGCCTTGGCGTGCCGGACCAGGAGCAGCGTGCTCGTCCGCGGGGGCAGCATGCCGAAGGTGCGCAGCACCTGCCGATCCATCGGGTAGGAGAGTTCCCGCATCACCTTGTCCGGCGAGTGCCAGACCAGGTCGTCGACCTCGTCGTTGGGGCCGAATTCGCCATCGCGCGCCTCCGCCGCCCAGTAGTCCACCCGCTTGAGCCTGCGGTGCCCGGGGACCGGGTAGGTCACGTGCCCGAGGTAGCGGCCGAGCACGCAGCGCACGCCGGTCTCCTCGGTGACCTCGCGCACGGCGGCCAGCACCGGCGACTCGCCCGGCTCCAGCTTGCCCTTCGGCAGCGACCAGTCCCGGTACTTGGGCCGGTGCACGAGCGCGATCTCGATCTCGCCCGCGCCGGAGGCCCGCGCCGGGCGCCACAGCACGGCGCCCGCGGCGTGGATGTCGGCGGTCACGCGAGGATCAAGGAGGGAGCTGTCATCCCGCGCCTCGTTCACTGCTGTTCCGGCCTCCGCAGCCGCATCAGCGATTCCTGGTGGTCGCGCACCTGCTCGTCGCCGGGGTCGCCGCCGCCGGGCTGCGCCAGCCAGCTGCCGTCCGCCCGCAGCACCCAGCACCGGGTGGCCGGGTGCAGCGCGGAGTCGAAGACCCCGTCCAGCTGCTCGCGCAGCTTGGGATCCTTCACCTGGGCCATGACCTCGACCCGGCGGTCCAGGTTCCGGTGCATCATGTCCGCCGAGCCGATCCAGAACTCGTTCTGCGCGCGGAAGTGCATCACCCGGGAATGCTCGAGGAACCGGCCGAGGATCGAGCGCACCTCGATGTTCTCGCTCATCTCCGGCACGCCCGGGCGCAGCCCGCAGATGCCGCGGACCACGATCTGCACCTGCACCCCGGCCTGCGAGGCGCGGTAGAGCGCGTCGATCACCTGCTCGTCGACGAGGGCATTGGCCTTCAACCGGATCCGGGCCTGCTCGCCCTGCTGGGCCAGCTCGGTCTCGCGCTGGATCCGCTCGATGATCCCGGCCCGCACGCCGTGCGGGGCGACCAGGATGTTGCGGTAGTCCTCCTTGCGGGAGTAGCCGGTGAGCGAATTGAACAGGTCGGTCAGGTCGGCGCCGATCTCCGGTGCGGCGGTGAGCAACCCGACGTCCTCGTAGAGCCGCGCGGTCTTCGGGTTGTAGTTGCCGGTGCCGATGTGGCAGTAGCGCCGGATGGTGGAGCCCTCGCGCCGTACCACCAGGCAGGTCTTGCAGTGCGTCTTGAGCCCGATCAGGCCGTAGACCACGTGCACGCCCGCCTGTTCCAGCGCGCGGGCCCACTTGATGTTGGCCTGCTCGTCGAAGCGCGCCTTGATCTCCACCAGCGCGACCACCTGCTTGCCCGCCTCGGCGGCGTCGATCAGCGCGTTCACGATCGGCGAGTCGCCGGAGGTGCGGTACAGCGTCTGCTTGATGGCGAGCACCTGCGGGTCGGCCGCCGCCTGCTCGATGAAGCGCTGCACGCTGGTGGAGAAGGAGTCGTAGGGGTGGTGCACCAGCACGTCGCCCTCGCGCAGCGCGGCGAAAACGTTGCGCGGGGTCTCCCGCTCGCCGAACGCGGCCGGGGTGGCCGGAACGTAGGGGGTGTCCTTGAGATTCGGCCGGTCGACGCCGTAGACCTGCATGAGCGAGGAGAGGTCGAGCAGCCCCGGCACCTGGATGACATCGCGCGGGTCGACCTCGAGTTCGCGCAGCAGCAGGTCGAGCATGTGCTCGGTCATGTCGTCGGAGACCTCGAGCCGCACCGGGGAGCCGAAGCGGCGCCGGGCCAGCTCGCGCTCCAGCGCCTGCAGCAGGTCCTCGTCCCGGTCCTCGTCGACCTCGAAATCGGCGTTGCGGGTGATCCGGAAGGAGTGGTGCTCCACCACCGTCATGCCGGGGAAGAGCAGATCGAGGTGGGCCGCGATCAGCTCCTCCATGGGTAGGAAGGCCGCGATCGGGGTGGCCGTCTCGGTGCGCCGCACCCGGACGAAGCGATCCACGTTGTCCGGCACCTTGACCCGGGCGAAGTGCTCGCCGCCGGTGGTGGTGTCCTTCACCGTGACGGCCAGGTTCAGGCTCAGCCCGCTGATGTACGGGAAGGGGTGCGCCGGGTCGACCGCGAGCGGGGTGAGCACCGGGAAGACCTGGTCGTGGAAGTAGCCCGAGAGCTTTTCGGCCTCGGCGACCGAGAGGTCGCCCCAGCAGATGATCTCGATGCCCTCCTCGGTGAGCGCCGGATCCACCGAGTCGAGGAAGACATCCGCGTGCCGCTGCGCGATCTCCCGTGCCCGCGCGGCGATCAGCTCGAGCTGCTCGCTCGGCGACCGGCCGTCCGCGGAGCGCACCAGCAGCCCGGTCTCCGCCCGCCGCTTCAGCCCGGCGACCCGCACCATGTAGAACTCGTCCAGGTTCGAGGCGAAGATCGCGAGGAACTTGGCGCGCTCCAGCAACGGCAGCGACTCGTCCTCCGCGAGCGCCAACACCCTGGCGTTGAAGTCCAGCCAGCTGAGTTCCCTGTTGAGGTAGCGATCACGTGGCAACTGTGCGGTCGCCGGATCGGCCAGCAGCGGGGTGGCAGCCGGTGGGGCAGTGGGGAGCAACTGCTGCTTGACGATTTCCGTATCGCTCACGCCTTCGATCATCCCCTACGAACCGCTCGGTGCGCAGTGCGGCATCGGTGAGTGCCGCGTGTCTCACCCGGGCCGTGGCGACTATCTAGCATACCGGGTGGACCGGTTCGTGAACGGCGCTCGGATACCCGATGTCGGTCAGGACAGCAGTGGTCGCCGGGCCGGCTCCGAGCCGGAGGATCAGCTCCAGATCGGCGCCGGTGTCCACGTCGTGCCGCAGCCCCGGCCAGTCGCCGTCCAGCGGGAAGGCGCCACCGGTCACGTGACGCAGCGCCGAACTCGGCCCGAATCGTGGCGCCAGCGGCGCGAACCCGTCCAGCTGCAGTAGCGCCGCGGTGCCCTCGCCGGTGTGGTCGGTGACCATCGCGCGGCGGCCGGGCGGCGCCGCGGCCAGCACCTCGGCCAGCTCGGCCGGGCGCAGCGCGGGCAGATCCGCCTGCATCGCCACCAGCGCGACCGGGCCGTGGCGGCGCCGCACCGCCTCGGCGGCCGCGGTCAGGGCGTTGTTCAGCCCGTCCGGGGCCAGCCCCGCGCCGGGGCCGCCCGGGTCGGGGTGCGCGACGGCGCCGAGCGCACGGGCCAGCGCGGCAACCGCCTCGTCCGGGGTGACCACGGTGACCGAATCGATCGGCGCAGCGGCCAGCGCGGCGTGCACGGTGTCGGTGAGCATGGCGAGCGCCAGCCGCGAGCGATGCTCCGGGCGTAGCCGATCGGCCAACCGGCTCTTGGCGCGGTCCAGGCTCTTCACCGCGATGACGGCGTGCACGGCGTGCGGACGCATGACCCCGATCCTTCCATGACATATTGGGCGGATGACACGGGCGGCGGTACTGGGTGCGGGTTCATGGGGTACTGCGTACGCCAAGGTCTTGGCCGACGCCGGAACCGAGGTCACGATCTGGGCGCGCAGGCCGGAGGTGGCGAAGGCGCTCGCCACCGAGCACCGCAATCCGTTCTACCTCGCCGACGTGCAACTCCCCACCGTGGCCGCCACCGACGACCACGAGCGCGCGCTGGACGGCGCCGACATCGTGGTGCTCGCGGTGCCGTCGCAGTCGCTGCGCGGCAACCTCGAACACTGGAAACCCGCGCTGCGCAGGGCCCTCGACGAGAACGACGCCTCGCTGCTCAGCCTGGCCAAGGGCATCGAGACCGGAACCCTGCTGCGGATGAGCCAGGTGATCGCCGAGGTGACCGGTGCCGACCCGGGCAGCGTCGCGGTGCTCTCCGGGCCGAACCTGGCCAGGGAGATCGCCACCGGCCAGCCCGCCGCGACGGTGATCGCCTGCAGCGACGAGGCGCGCGCGGTCGCGCTGCAGGAGTCCTGCGCCACCGGGTATTTCCGGCCGTACACCAATGTGGACGTGGTCGGCTGCGAGATCGGCGGCGCCTGCAAGAACGTCATCGCGCTGGCCTGCGGCATCGCCTCCGGCATGGGGCTCGGCGACAACTCGGTGGCCAGCCTGATCACCCGCGGGCTCGCCGAGATCATCCGGCTCGGGGTGGCGCTCGGCGCCGAGCCGGTCACCCTCGCCGGGCTGGCCGGCGTCGGTGACCTGGTCGCCACCTGCACCTCCCCGCTCTCCCGCAACCGCTCCTTCGGGCACGTGCTCGGCGCGGGCGGCTCCATGGAGGCGGCGCAGGAGGCCACGCACGGGCAGGTGGCCGAAGGCGTCAAGTCCTGTGGATCGGTGCGCGCGCTCGCGGCCGCGCACGATGTCGAGATGCCGCTCACCGACGCGGTGAACCTGGTCTGCCACGAGGGGCTGTCGGTGCGCGAGGCGGTGGGCAACCTGCTGGGCAGGCGAATCAAGCCGGAGTGAGAGCTGCACCACCCGGTGCGGGCCGGGGCAACTCGCGCGTGCCCCCTTTACAGGTACGGTTCCCTGCATGACGAACCGGATTCGGGTCGCCGTCGTCTTCGGCGGGCGGAGCAGCGAGCACGCGGTGTCGTGCGTGTCGGCGGGCAGCGTGCTGCGCCACCTCGATCCGCGGCGCTTCGAGGCGGTACCGATCGGCATCACCACCGAGGGCACCTGGGTGCTCGGCGGCGCCGAGGTGGCCGCGCTCGGCATGAGCCACGGCGCGCTGCCCGCGGTGGACGGCACCGGCACCGCGCTCGCGCTCGCCGCCGACCCGAGCCGCCCCGGCGCCCTGGTCGCGCTGGACGACCCGGCCGCGGCGCTCGGCGCGGTGGACGTGGTCTTCCCGGTGCTGCACGGGCCCTGGGGCGAGGACGGCACCCTGCAGGGGCTGCTCGAGCTGGCCGGGGTGCCCTACGTCGGGCCGGGGGTGCTTGCCAGTGCGGCCGGCATGGACAAGGAGTTCACCAAGAAGTTGCTTGCCGCCGACGGCCTCCCGGTCGGCGAGCAGGTCGTGCTGCGCCCCGGCGTGCCGACGCTGACCGCGGAGCAGCGGGCGGCGCTCGGGCTCCCGGTCTTCGTCAAGCCCGCGCGCGGCGGCTCCTCGATCGGCATCACCCGGGTGGCCGACTGGGACCGGCTGGACGCGGCGATCGCGACGGCGCGCGAGCACGACCCCAAGGTGATCGTGGAGGCCGCGATCGTCGGGCGCGAGGTGGAGTGCGGGGTGCTGGAGTTCCCGGACGGGCGGGTCGCGGCCAGCGTGCCCGCGGAGATCCGGATGCCGGAGACCGCCGCCCCCGACTTCTACGACTTCGAGACCAAGTACCTCGACGAGGTCTGCGAATTCGACGTGCCCGCCAAGCTGAACGACGATGTCGCCGCCGAGATCGGCGAGCTCGCGGTGCGCGCCTTCCGCGCGCTGGACTGCACCGGGCTGGCCCGGGTCGACTTCTTCGTCACCGAGCGCGGGCCGGTGATCAACGAGATCAACACCATGCCCGGCTTCACCCCCATCTCCATGTACCCGCGGATGTGGGAGGCGACCGGGGTCGAGTACCCGGCGCTGGTCAGCACGCTGATCGAGACGGCGCTGGCCCGCGGGACCGGGCTGCGCTAGTTCGGCAGCGGGTTCGGGTCGAGCGGGCGCTCCGGCATGGTGGCGGTGATCGCGTCCGAGACCGCCTGCAGCGGGGTCGGGCCGGAGCCGTCCGGCACGGTGAAGCCGAGGTAGGTCTCGCGGTCGACCGCGAACCAGGTGCTGCCCGCGGCCGCGGGGTCGCGGATCTCGAACCACTGCACGTTGTTCACGATCTGCAGCGCCGAGGCGCGGTTGAACTCGAGGGGGCGGTCGAGGCCGCAGCGGAGCACGATCGGCTCGGTGGCCGGGTCGTCGCGCTGCCAGGCGCGGGTGCCCGGCGGGGCCGGGGCGACCAGCTCGGCGCGGCGGTAGTCGTCGATGTCGTCCGGGAGCGCCGGGAGCAGGGCGGTGCAGGCGGGGCCATCGGCCTGCGGGGCGGGGACCGGGCCGAGGGCGATCGGCTCGCGCTCGACCGGGGCGCGGGCAGCGATGAAGGCGGCGACCAGGATGCCGACGATCAGCATCACCGGGAGCGCGACGGCGGTGGCGATCAGGGCCGGGGGATAGGGGCGCGGGTTCGCGGTGGCGGGCGTTGTGTCGCCGTCGGCCGGGGCGTCCCCGTGCTCGGCCGGGCTGCGTCCGGGGGCGGTCGGTTCGCTGTCCTCCGGGGCCTGCGTCTCGGCCTCGCGCTCGCCGAGGCCATGGTCGGGCTTGCCTGCCGGGTGCTCGCCCTCGTTCCGATCCGGCGCGTCGGCGGCCATGCCAACCGCTCCCTCCTGGTCGTCCGGCCCGGCGCGGTGTGCGCGGGCCCGCCCAGGGTACCGTCGGGGCGTTTCCGACCGGGACGGCGAGGAGGGGTCATCGGCGCCGACGACAGCACCGCGACCGTACGCGAACTGGGCGAATTCGCGCTCATCGCGCGGATCAACGCGGGCCGCGCGCAGGCGCCCGGCGTCCTGCTCGGCCCCGGTGACGACGCCGCCGTGCTCGCCGCGCCGGACGGCAGGCTGGCGGTCACCACCGACATGCTGGTGCAGAACCGGCACTTCCGACTGGACTGGTCGGCGCCTGCGGAGATCGGCCGCAAGGCGATCGCGCAGAACGCCGCCGACGTGGTCGCCATGGGCGCGGTGCCGACCGCCTTCGTCGTCGCGCTCGGCTGCCCCGGCGAGACGCCGGTCGCGGTGATCGACGGCCTCACCGCCGGGATGTGGGCCGAGGCGGGGCGCGCCTGCGGCGCCTCCATCGCAGGCGGTGATCTGGTGCGCAGCCCGGAGCTGGTGATCTCGGTGACCGCCTTCGGCGATCTCGAGGGTCGCGCTCCGGTGCTGCGCTCCGGCTCGCGGGCCGGGGACGTGGTGGCGGTGGCCGGGCGGTTGGGGTGGTCGGCCGCCGGGTTGGACATCCTGCTCGCGGAGACACCCGCGTCACCGCGTGTCGGCCCGGGTGGGTGGGCTGCCGAAGCGGGTGCGACCCCGAACATCTTCGCGACCGGCGCAGGCCGGGCCGCGCCGATAGTCGGCGCGGGGGATGGCCGGGGCGCGCGGGCGGCAGGCGGCGACGCGCCCGAGGCCGGCCTCGGCACCGCCCCGCGGACCGATGCCCTGCGCACCGCCGCGCTCGCCGCGCATCGCGCCCCGCGACCGCCCTACCCGGCGGTGCTCGACGCCCTGCGGGCGGGCGCGCGCCCGACGGCGATGGCCGACACCTCCGACGGCCTGCTCGCCGATCTCGCGCACATCGCCGAAGCCTCCGGCGTCGCCGTCGACCTCGACTCCGCCGCGCTCGCCGACCCCGCCCTCGCCGAACTCGCGACCGCACTGGAACACGATGCGGCGCAATGGATCCTGACCGGCGGCGAGGACCACGCCTTCGTCGCCACCTGGCCGGCGGAGACCGAACTCCCGCCGGGCTGGCGTGCGATCGGCCGCGTCACCGCAGGCAGCGGCGTCACCGTCGACGGCGCCGGGCACGCGGGCCCCCGCGGCTGGGAATCGTTCTCCGGGGCGGAGTCGCCGCCTGTCGGTGATCCGCGATAGGTTGTCGGCCGTGGCGAAACCGTTGGCGGACATCATCGATGCGGGCTGGGCGCAGGCCCTGGCCCCGGTCGAGGGCCGGATCAGTGAAATGGGCGAGTTCCTGCGCGCGGAGAACGCGGCCGGCCGCGGCTACCTCCCGGCCGGGGAGAACGTGCTGCGCGCCTTCCAGCGCCCGTTCGCCGCGGTCCGCGTGCTGATCGTCGGGCAGGACCCGTACCCGACCCCCGGCCACGCCATGGGGCTGAGCTTCTCGGTGGCGCCGGAGGTCAAGCCGGTGCCGCGCAGCCTGGCCAACATCTTCGCCGAGTACACCAAGGACCTCGGCTTCGAGACCCCGGCCAACGGCGATCTCAGCCCCTGGTCCGACCAGGGCGTGCTCATGCTGAACCGGGTGCTCACGGTGAGCCCCGGCCAGCCCGCCTCGCACCGGGGCAAGGGCTGGGAGGCCGTCACCGAGCAGGCCATCCGCGCGCTCGTCGGCCGCGACGAGCCGCTGGTGGCGATCCTCTGGGGTAAGGACGCGGCGTCGCTGAAGCCGCTGCTGGCCGAGGGCGAAGTGCCCTTCATCGAATCCGCGCACCCGTCGCCGCTCTCGGCGTCGCGCGGCTTCTTCGGTTCCCGCCCGTTCTCGCGCGTCAACGAACTGCTCGACGAACTCGGTGCGGAGCCGGTGGACTGGCGCCTGCCCTGAGCGGGCGCCGGAGGAAAGACCGACGTGCGAGCGAGATCACGCGCGTGCACAACCGAGTGAGGAGAACCCGCATGACCCGACCCTCCGTCCGCGCCTGGCGCGGAACGGCGGCCGCTTTCGCCGTCGCCGCAGCCGTGACCGGCGGCGCCGCGACCGCGAGCGCTGCCCCGATTCCGCTGGAGCCCTACCAGCCCGCGGCCACCGAGAGCGCGCCCGCTCCGATCGGTGAGGAGTTCACCTCGACCGGTTCATCGACGATCTCGTCGTCGGTGAACGCCAAGATCGCCTGCCTCTTCCAGCGCACTTTCAGCGCGATGCGGCTGGACTGCTGACGATCGTTTTCGCCGGATGGCACAGGTTCCAGTCGGAACCTGTGCCATTCTGCATTTCGTGAGTACTGCGAACGATATAGCCGAGCCGGTGACCGTGCGGCTACCCGGGTCGGGGGTGGAGCTGGCAGGCGAGGTGTTCGGCCCCGCCGACGGCCCGCTGGTCGTCTTCCTGCACGGCGGCGGCCAGACCAGGCACTCCTGGAAGCGCACCGGGGTGCGGCTCGCCGCCGCCGGGCTGCGCGTGCTGACCCTGGACGCGCGCGGCCACGGCGACAGCGAGTGGGCGCCGGACGGCGACTACGGCCGCAACCGCATGGTCGAGGATCTGCACTCCGTGCTGCGCACGCTGGGCAGCCCCGCCGTTGTGGTCGGGGCGAGCATGGGCGGGATCACCGGGCTGCTCGCCACCGCCGCGCCCGGCGCCGAGCTGATCCGGGCGCTGGTGCTGGTCGACATCGTGGTCCGGCCGGAGCCGGCCGGCGTCGAGCGGGTGCTCGACTTCCTTGGTAAGCACACCGACGGCTTCGCCACCCTGGACGAGGCGGCCGACGCCGTCGCCGCCTACCTGCCGCACCGCCCGCGCCCGCGCAGCACCGCCGGGCTGCTGCGCAACCTGCGCAAGCGCGGAGACCGCTGGTACTGGCACTGGGACCCGGCGATGATGTCGGGGCGGGTCGAGGACGCGCTCGACATGACCGACCAGATGGAGGCCGCCGCGCGCGCCGTCACCATTCCGGTGCTGCTGGTGCGCGGCGGCCGGTCCGACGTCGTCAGCGCGGCGGGCGCCGCGAACTTCCTCGAGCTCGTCCCGCACGCGGAACTCGCCGAGATCGGCGACGCCGCCCACACCGCCGCGGGCGACGACAACGACGCCTTCACCGACGCGGTCGCCGACTTCGTTGCTGGCATCGCCCGCTAGCCGTCAGGAGAAGCTGGGGCGACGCTTCTCGACGAACGCGTCCACACCCTCGCGCCCCGCGGGGCTGTTCGCCGAGGCGGCGATGGCCTCGGTCTCGCTGTCGAGCTGGTCGCTGAGGCTCGCGGTGCGCGAGCTCAGCAGCAGGGACTTGATGGTGGCGTAGGCCGAGCGCGGGCCCGCGGCGAGGGTGCGGGCGAGGCGGAGGGCCTCGCTGTGCACCTCCTCGTCCGGGACCAGGCGGCTGAGGATGCCGATGCGCACGGCCTCGTCGGCGCTCAGCACGGCGTCGGTGAGCAGAATCTCCTTGGCCCGGCCCGCCCCGACGACCCGCGGCAGCGTCCAGGACATGCCGCCGTCCGGCGAGAGCCCGATTCCCGGGTAGGCGGGGCGCAGCTTCGTCTTCGGCCCGCCGAGCGCGATATCGCCGGCCAGCACCAGGCTCATGCCCGCGCCCGCGGCCCAGCCGTGCGCCGCGACGACGACCGGCACCGGCGCGGCGTCGAGCAGCCGGACGAACTCGTGCAGGTCGGTGGCGAGCCCGTGGATGTGCGCGCCGCGATCCGCGGCGGCCGCGAAGCCGCGCACGTCACCGCCGGCGCAGAAGTTGCCGCCGGTGCCCTGCAGCAGCACGGCGCCGATGCCGGGATCGAGGTCGCGCAGCGCGGCGCTGCCCGCGTTGACCCCGGTGAAATCGAGGGAAGTCCCGTTCGCGGGAGTGGCAATGGTGATCTGTAGGACGCCGTCGACGGTTTCCACATACTCGGAAGACATGACTGGCACCCTATGCGAGCGCGGTGCGGACCATCCGGAGGGTCGGTAGCAACGCGAACGGATCGAGGCCGCGCGCGCCGTCGTCGCGGAAGCCGTGCCGCCGGTAGAAGCCGCGGGCCCGCGGGTTCGCGGCCAGTACCCAGAGCGTGCACGGGGCATCGGCGGGCAGGGCGCTGTCGAGCAGCGCGTCGGCGAGCCCGGTGCCGTGCTCGGCGGCCCGCACGTAGAGGGCGTGCAGCTCCAGAGCGGTCGGCGCGACGGCATCGCGGGCTGGACCGACCGAGGCGAAGCCGAGTACGTCGTCGTCGGCGAGCGCGACCCGGGTCTCGATCAGCGGGTCACCCGCCACCCGGCGCCAGCGGTTCGCCCCGCGCCCGGTGCGCAGCGCGTCGAGCAGGTGCGGCGGAAGCAGCTCGGCGTGCGCCTCGCGCCAGCAGCACACGTGGCAGTCGGTGACCGCCTGCGCGTGCTCGGGCGCCATCGGAACGATCGTCACGACGGGGCGGCACCGACGACAGCGCCCCGGATCACCCTGCGGGTGCCGGGGCGCGAAGTCCGGTTCGGCCGGACGGACTCAGCCGCGAA
This sequence comes from Nocardia asteroides, assembly GCF_021183625.1. Classification (NCBI taxonomy): domain Bacteria; kingdom Bacillati; phylum Actinomycetota; class Actinomycetes; order Mycobacteriales; family Nocardiaceae; genus Nocardia; species Nocardia asteroides. The sequence continues at coordinate 2,236,050 of NZ_CP089214.1, read as the reverse complement.
CGACCTTGCCCGCCTTGAGGCAGGAGGTGCAGACGTTCATCCGCCGGGTGTTGCCCGGCGCCACCTGCGCCCGAACGGTCTGGATGTTCGGGTTCCAGCGACGGTTCGTGCGCCGGTGCGAGTGCGAGACCGACTTACCGAAGCCGGGGCCCTTGGCGCAGACGTCGCAGACGGCAGCCATAGTCGCGAGCTCCTTCATGTCATGTGGGGACGCCCGCGGGGAACGCGGGACATCCGGAAACCGTATCGTCACTGCCTCGCCGGACCCGGGGTACCGGCCTGCGCGAACCGCTCGTCGAATGGGAACGAACGAGGTGGCCGCGCGAGGCAACCCTGCAAGGGTATCGGGAGCCCCGGTGATCCACCAAACCGGGTCCCGCCGGTCCTCCGCGGCCCGCTAACCTGGCGTGCGGCGGCGGGGTGGGGGTCCACGGACGACGGAGAGGGTGGCTGGTGCCCGGAGTGCGGGACGGAATGGACGGTACCGCGCTGCTGCGCTGGGGCAGGCTCTGCCTCGCCGGATTGGAGCGTACCCGCTCGGAGATCAACGCGCTCAACGTCTTTCCCATCGCCGACGCGGACACCGGGACGAACCTGCTCGCCACCATGCGGGCCGCCATGGTGGCCGCGGGTGGGGCGCCGGGCGCCGATGTGCACGCGGTCGCGGCGGCCATGGCCAGGGGCGCGACCGCGGGGGCGCGGGGCAACTCCGGGATCATCCTGTCGCAGGTGCTGCGCGGGATCGCGGACGCGGTGCGGCCGGAGGGCGACCGGCCGGTCCCGGTGGACGCCGCGGTGCTGCGGGCCGCGCTGGCCAGGGCGGCGGCGCTGGTGCGGGAGTCGCTGAGCACGCCGGTCGAGGGGACCATCCTCACCGTGCTCGACGCCGCGGCGGCCGCGGCGAGGGCGTGCGCCGAGCACACCCCCGTCGCGGTCGCGGTGGCGGCGGCGGAGGGTGCGGCGGACGCGCTCGGGCAGACGCCGGACCAGCTCGGGGTGCTGCGCGCGGCGGGGGTCGTCGACGCCGGGGCGCGCGGGCTCCTGGTCCTGCTCGACGCGCTGGTCGAGCTGACCGGCGGCTCCGCGCCGCACCGCCCCGTCTACCGCCCCGCTCCCGGTGCGGCCACCGCGCTCGACGTCCTCGAGCCCGACCCGCTGCCGAGGCAGCCGCCGCGCGCCGCCGCCTGCGCACCGCCGCCCGGCCGGGCGGGGAGCGCGGTCGCCGACCTCGTCGGCCCGGCACCCGGTGCGAAGCACGCGCCCTGCTTCGAGGTCATGTACCTGCTGAGCGGCACCGACGAGACCAGGGTCAAGCAGCTGCGGGATCGGCTCGGCGAGCTGGGCGACTCCGTCGTCGTGGTCGGCGACGGCGAGCAGACCTGGTCCGCGCACGTGCACTGCGCGGACGCGGGCGCCGCGGTGGAGGCGGGCATGGCGGCGGGCGCCGTGCGCGACATCCGCATCGAGAGCTTCGTGATCACCGCGGTGGGGCCACACGCCCCGGTGCGCACCAGCGGCCCCGCCGACCGCGGCATCCTCGCCGTCGCCGCGGGCGACGGCGCCGCCGCGCTGTTCCGCACGGCGGGCGCGATCGTGCTCCCCGGCGGCGCGGGCACGATCACCGCGAGCGAGCTGCTCGGCGCCATCCGCCGGATGCCGAACCGCGAGGTGCTCGTGCTGCCGAACGGCGCGCTGCCCGCGCACGAGCTGGTCGCCGTCGGCATCGCCGCCCGCGACGCCGATCGCGACGTGCTGCTGCTGCCGAGCGGCTCGATGGTGCAGGGCATGGCCGCGCTCGCGGTGCACGACCGCGGCCGGATCGCGGTGGACGACGCCTTCGCCATGTCCGAGGCGGCGGCGGGCACCCGCTGGGGGGCGGTGCGGGTGGCCGGGCAGCGCGCGCTCACCATGGTCGGCACCTGCGAGCCGGGCGAGGGGCTCGGCCTGGCCGGGCTGGACGTGGTGGTGATCGAGCGCGACCCGGCGACCGCCGGGATCGTGCTGCTGGATCGAATGCTCGCCTTCGGTGGCGAGCTGGTGACGCTGCTCATGGGCGCGGCGGCCCCGGACGGGCTGGCCGCCGCGCTGACCGGGCATATCGAGGAGCGATTCTCCGGAATCGAGGTCGCGGTCTACACCGGCGGGCAGCCGGAGGACCTGGTGCAGATAGGTGTGGAGTAGACAATGGCGACACTCGGCGATCGGCTCGATCACCTGCTCGGCGTGAAGGCGGCGGATTCGCTGGCCGACGCCTTCGACATGCGGACGGCGGAGGACCTGCTCCGGCACTACCCGCTGCGCTACGCCACCCAGGGCCAGCCGCTCACCGAGGAGGAGCCGGAGGACGGCGCGCACGTCACCGTGATCGGCCGGATCACCAAGGCCGACCTGCGGCCCATGCGCAACCGCCGCGGCTCGCTGCTCAAGGTCGCGCTCGACACCGGCTCGGGCCGCCCGGTCGACGTCACCTTCTTCAACGGCGACAAGGTCAAGTACGCGGTGAAGCAGGGGGTGCGGGCCATGATGTCGGGCACCGTCAACTACTGGCGGCCGGGCCAGTGGAGCCTGAACCACCCCGGCTACCTGATCCTGCCGGAGGAGGACGAGCCCGCCGCCCTGACCACCGTGCGCGGCGCGGGTGACCTGGCCGGGCTGGCGCGCAGCGCGCAGGGCGCCGATGGCGTCGACACCGCGTTCTTCGAGCGCGAGTTCGTCCCGGTCTACCCGGCGACCGCGAAGGTGCAGAGCTGGGACCTGCTCGCCTGCGTCCGGCAGGTGCTCGAGCAGCTCGACCCGCTGGACGACCCGCTGCCCGAGCCGGTGCGCGCGGAGCGCGGCCTGCTGGAGATCACCGAGGCGCTGCGCCTCATCCACCTGCCCGAGCACCGCGCCGACATCGACCGCGCCAGGGACCGGCTGCGCTTCGACGAGGCGCTGGCGCTGCAGCTGGTGCTCGCCGAGCGCAGGCACGAGGTCGAGGGCCGCACCGCGCACCCCTGCCCGCCGCGCCGGGACGGCATCGCCGCCGCCTTCGCCGCGAAGCTGCCCTTCGAGCTGACCGCCGGGCAGCGGCAGGTGATCGACGAGATCTCCGCCGATCTGGGCCGGGAGCGCCCCACGCACCGCCTGCTGCAGGGCGAGGTCGGCTCCGGCAAGACCATCGTCGCGTTGCACGCGATGCTGCAGGTCGTCGACGCGGGCAAGCAGTGCGCCCTGCTCGCCCCCACCGAGGTCCTCGCCGCGCAGCACCACCGCTCGCTGCGCGCCATGCTCGGCGAGCTCGCGGCCGCGGGTGAGCTCGGCGCGGCCGAGCACGCCACCCGGGTGGTGCTGCTCACCGGCTCGATGCCTGCCGCGGCGCGCAAGGCGGCGCTGCTGGCCGCGGTCACCGGCGAGGCCGGGATCGTGATCGGCACGCACGCGCTGATCCAGGACGCGGTGGAGTTCTTCGACCTCGGCATGGTGGTGGTGGACGAGCAGCACCGCTTCGGCGTCGAGCAGCGGGACGCGCTGCGCGCCAAGGCCAGGGGCGGCATCAGCCCGCACCTGCTGGTGATGACCGCGACCCCGATCCCGCGCACCATCGCCATGACCACGCTCGGCGACCTGGAGACCTCCACGCTCACCGAGCTGCCCCGCGGCCGCTCGCCCATCGCCTCCAGGGTGGTGCCGCGCAGGCAGCACCCCGGCTGGGTGCACCGGGCCTGGGAGCGGATCACCGAGGAGGTTCGGGCCGGGCGGCAGGCGTATGTGGTGTGTTCGCGGATCGGGGACGACGACGGGCGGGGCGAGGGTGGGAAACACCCCGCGAAGCCGAAGAAGGGGAAGGCCGCCGAGAAGGAGCCGCCGAACACGCAGGCGGTGCTCGACGTCTACGAGGAGCTGCGGGGCGGTGCGCTGGCCGGGCTCCGGGTCGGGCTGCTGCACGGCAGGCTGCCCGCGGACGAGAAGGACGAGGTGATGCGGGCCTTCAACGCGGGCAGCGTGGACGTGCTGGTCTGCACCACCGTGGTCGAGGTCGGGGTGGACGTGCCGAACGCCACCGTCATGGTGATCCTGGATGCCGACCGGTTCGGCGTCAGCCAGCTGCACCAGCTGCGCGGGCGGATCGGCCGCGGCGCGCACGCGAGCCTGTGCCTGCTGGTCACCGATGCCGCGCCGGGCGGGACCGCGATGGCCCGGCTGGAGGCGGTCGCCGCCACCACCGACGGTTTCGAGCTGGCGGTGCTCGACCTGAAGCAGCGCCGCGAGGGCGACGTGCTCGGCTCCGCGCAGAGCGGGACCGCGCGCTCGCTGCGGTTGCTCTCGCTCCTCGACGATCTCGAAACGATCAGCGCGGCGAAGGATTTCGCGCGCGCGGTGGTGGCGGAGGATCCCGGCCTCGACGCGCACCCCGGCCTGGCGGCCATGATGCGCGCCGCCGTCGACGGCGAGCGCCTGGAGTACCTGGCGAAATCCTGACGCGCGCTACCCGCGACCGAGCCGGGGGTAGGGGAGGTCGGTGCTGACGTGCTCCGGCAGCGCGAGCGGGGCCCCGATCTGCGGGAACGCGCGCTGGGTGCAGGTGGCGCGGTCGCAGACCTTGCACCCGGCGCCGATCGGCACCGCGGCATCGGGGTCGTCCAGCCGCAGCCCGCGCGCGTACACCGTGCGCTCCGCGTGCTCCAGGTCGCAGCCGAGCGCGACCGCGAAATCCTTGGCCGGGGCCCCGTACCCGCGCGGGCCGGGGGTGGCGGTGCGGGCGATCCAGAGGTAGCGGCGCCCGTCCGGCATCTCGGCGATCTGGGGGAGGATCCGCCCCGGGTTGGCGAACGCCTCGTGCACCACCCAGAGCGGGCAGGAGCCGCCGACCCGGGAGAAGTGGAACGCGGTGGCGGACTGCCGCTTCGAGATATTGCCCGCCCGGTCGGTGCGGACGAAGAAGAACGGCACCCCGCGCCTGCCCTGCCGCTGCAGCGTGGAGAGCCGGTGGCACACCGTCTCGAACCCGACCTCGAAGCGCAGCCCGAGCAGGTCGATGTCGTAGCGCAGCTCCTCCGCCGAGCGCAGGAAGCGGCCGTAGGGCAGCACCAGCGCCCCGGCGAAGTAGTGCGCCAGCCCGATCCGGGCCAGCGACCGGGATTCGCCGGTGAGCGACGGGGTCTCCGCGAGCACCGCGTCGATCTCCCTGCCGTGCAGCAGGAAGCCGAGCGTGGCCGCGATCTGGAAGGCGCGCTGCCCCGGCCGCAGCCGGCGGGCCAGGGTGAGCGTGCGGCTCTCCGGGTCGTACTGCCGCTTGGGGATGGCCGGGTCGGCACCGTCGCCGCGGACCAGCACGGTGACCCCGGCCCGGTCCTCGGCGACCCGGGCCAGCTGCCGGTCGAGCGAGCCGACGGTCAGCCCGGACTGCTCGAAGAGCTGCTCGGCGGCCTGGTCGAGGCTGGGGATGTGGTTGTGGTGGTCGTAGAAGAAGTCGCGCACGTCCTCGTAGGGCATGGGCGCGCCGGGGGCGCCCGCCGGGGCGTCCATCCGGGAGGAGAGCAGGTCGAGCTGGTCGGTGGCGGCGCGCAGCCGCCGGTGCATCCCGACCACGAGCCGGGCCACCTCGGGCAGCCTGGTCGCCAGCTCCTCCACCTCGGTGACCGGCGCGGTGTCGCCGCCCGCCGCGTCGACCAGCACCTCGTGCAGGTCGGAGACGAGCCTGGCGTCGGAGTCGGTGGCGAAGAACTGGACGTCCAGGTCGAAGGTCGAGTTCAGCTTGAGCAGCACCGGGATGGTGAGCGGGCGCTGATCCCGCTCCAGCTGGTTCAGGTAACTGGGTGAGAGGTCGAGCGACTTGGCCAGCGCGGCCTGGGTCATCCTGCGTTCCTCGCGCAGCCGCCGCAGCCGGGCGCCCGCGTACATCTTGCGCACCCGGCAGATGGTAGACCTTTGCCTTCGCAATCATCGCAGAACGGCGCGGTTCGGCACGCGGAATTTCGATACCGCAAGGTCTTTCAGGCCCCTGCGCTGCTGCGTAGCGTGCGAAGGGTGCGTGATCGGAAAGTCGCCACTCTAACGCCGGGGTGGCCGTCACGCCTACTGCACCCCGTCGTCAGCGGCGTCATGTGACATCCGTATGAACGGGACTTCGCAACCCTGCGAGGGTCGGTTGTGAAGAAGTTCCGAATACGGGAATCGGTGTTCGCCCAGCTCGCCGGGTTCGGTACGTTGGGCTGATGTTCTCGAAAGTCTTGGTCGCCAATCGCGGTGAGATCGCTATTCGGGCCTTCCGCGCCGCCTACGAGCTCGGGATCGGGACGGTCGCGGTCTTCCCCTACGAGGATCGCAACTCGGTGCACCGGCTCAAGGCCGACGAGTCCTACCAGATCGGCGAGGAGGGCCATCCGGTCCGGGCCTACCTCTCGATCGAGGCCGTCATCGATGCCGCCAAGACCGCGGGCGCCGACGCCATCTACCCCGGCTACGGCTTCCTCTCGGAGAACCCCGACCTGGCCGCCGCCTGCGCCGCCGAGGGCATCACCTTCATCGGCCCCTCCGCGCAGGTGCTGGAGCTGGCGGGCAACAAGGCACGGGCGGTGGCCGCCGCCCGCGCCGCCGGGCTGCCGGTGCTGAAGTCCAGCGAGCCATCCGCGGATGTGGAGGAGCTGGTCGCGGCCTCGGCCGAGTTGCAGTTCCCGATCTTCGTCAAGGCGGTGGCCGGTGGCGGTGGCCGCGGGATGCGGCGGGTCGCCGAGCCCGAACAGTTGCGTGAGGCGATCGAGGCGGCCTCGCGCGAGGCGGAGTCGGCGTTCGGCGATCCGACCGTGTTCCTGGAGCAGGCGGTGGTGAACCCGCGCCACATCGAGGTGCAGATCCTGGCCGATCAGCACGGCAATGTGATGCACCTGTTCGAGCGGGACTGTTCGCTGCAGCGCAGGCATCAGAAGGTGATCGAGCTGGCGCCCGCGCCGAACCTCGATCCGGAGCTGCGGGAGCGGATCTGCGCGGACGCGGTGGCCTTCGCCCGCGAGATCGACTACTCGTGCGCGGGGACGGTGGAGTTCCTGCTGGACGAGCGCGGGAACCACGTCTTCATCGAGATGAACCCGCGGATCCAGGTCGAGCACACGGTGACCGAGGAGATCACCGACGTGGATCTGGTGCAGTCGCAGCTGCGGATCGCGGCGGGGGAGTCCCTCGAAGACCTCGGGCTGAGCCAGGACGCGGTGACGATCCGCGGTGCGGCGCTGCAGTGCCGGATCACGACCGAGGACCCGGCGAACGGCTTCCGGCCCGACACCGGGCGGATCACCGCCTACCGCACCCCCGGCGGCGCGGGTATCCGGCTGGACGGCGGGGCGAACCTGGGCGCGGAGATCGGCGCCTACTTCGACTCCATGCTGGTCAAGCTGACCTGCCGGGGCCGCGATTTCGAGCTCGCGGTGGCGCGGGCGCGGCGGGGGCTCGCGGAGTTCCGGATCCGCGGCGTGACCACCAATATCCCGTTCCTGCTCGCCGTGCTGGACGACCCCGACTTCCGGGCGGGGCGGGTGACCACGTCGTTCATCGACGAGCGGCCGCAGCTGCTGCGGTTGCCGGAGTCCGGCGACCGCGGGACCAAGATCTTGAACTACCTCGCCGACGTCACGGTGAACAAGCCGCACGGGGAGCGGCCGACGCAGGTGTACCCGCACGACAAGCTGCCCGCGCTGGATCTCTCGGCGCCGCCGCCGGACGGGTCGCGGCAGCGGTTGCGCGCGCTCGGGCCGGAGGGGTTCGCGAAGGCGTTGCGGGAGCAGAAGGCGGTCGGCGTCACCGACACCACCTTCCGCGACGCGCACCAGTCGCTGCTGGCCACCAGGGTGCGGACCAACGGGTTGCTGGGGGTGGCCGGGCATGTCGCGCGGTCGACGCCGGAGTTGCTGTCGGTGGAGTGCTGGGGTGGGGCCACCTACGACGTGGCGCTGCGGTTCCTCTACGAGGATCCGTGGGAGCGGCTGGCGGCGCTGCGTGCGGCGATCCCGAACATCTGCCTGCAGATGCTGCTGCGCGGGCGCAACACCGTCGGCTACACCCCGTATCCGGAGAAGGTGACCCGGGCCTTCGTCGCCGAGGCCACCTCGACCGGGATCGATATCTTCCGCATCTTCGACGCCCTGAACAACGTCGACCAGATGCGTCCCGCGATCGACGCGGTCCGCGAGACCGGAACGGCGCTGGCCGAGGTCGCGCTCTCCTACACCGGCGACCTGGCGAATCCGAACGAGAACCTCTACACCCTCGACTACTACCTGCGCCTGGCCGAGCAGATCGTGCAGGCGGGCGCGCACGTGCTGGCGATCAAGGACATGGCCGGGCTGCTCCGCGCGCCGGCCGCGACCAAGCTGGTGACCGCGCTGCGCAGGAACTTCGACCTGCCCGTGCACGTGCACACCCACGACACCCCCGGCGGGCAACTCGCGACCTACCTCGCCGCCTGGCAGGCGGGCGCGGATGCCGTCGACGGGGCGAGCGCGGCGATGGCGGGCACGACGAGCCAGCCCGCGCTGTCGGCGATCGTCGCCGCGGCGGCGCATTCGGAGTTCGACACCGGGCTGAACCTGCAGGCCGTGTGCGATCTGGAGCCGTACTGGGAGGCGCTGCGGAAGGTGTACGCGCCGTTCGAGTCCGGGCTTCCGGCCCCGACCGGGCGCGTGTACACCCACGAGATCCCGGGCGGGCAGCTGTCGAATCTGCGGCAGCAGGCCATCGCGCTGGGGCTGGGCGACCGGTTCGAGGAGGTCGAGGCGACCTACGCGGCCGCGGACCGGATGCTGGGCAGGCTGATCAAGGTCACCCCCTCCTCCAAGGTCGTCGGTGACCTGGCCCTGGCGCTGGTGGGGACCGGGGTCGATGCCGAGCAGTTCGCCGCCGACCCGGCGCGCTACGACATCCCGGATTCGGTGATCGGGTTCCTGCGCGGCGAGCTCGGCACCCCGGCCGGTGGCTGGCCCGAGCCGTTCCGGACCCGCGCGCTGGAGGGCCGGACCGACCCGAAGCCGGTGACCCCGCTCAGCGACGAGGACGAGAAGGCGCTCGACGGCGAACCCCTGGAGCGCCGCGGCACCTTGAACCGGCTGCTGTTCCCGGGCCCGACCGGTGAGTTCCTCGCGCACCGGGAGACCTACGGTGACACCTCGGGGCTGTCGGCGAACCAGTTCTTCTACGGCCTGCGTCGCGGGGACGAGCACCGGGTGCAGCTGGAGAAGGGCGTCACGCTGCTGATCGGGCTGGAGGCGATCTCCGAGCCGGACGAGCGCGGGATGCGCACGGTCATGTGCATCCTCAACGGCCAGCTGCGTCCGGTGGCGGTGCGGGACCGCTCGATCGCGGGCGAGGTGAAGTCGGCGGAGAAGGCCGACCGCAACGACTCCAGGCACGTGGCGGCGCCGTTCGCGGGCGTGGTTACGCTGACGGTGAGCGAGGGCGACACCGTCGCGGCGGGCGACGCCATCGGCACCATCGAGGCCATGAAGATGGAGGCCGCCATCACCGCGCCGCGGCCCGGCACGGTCGCGCGGATCGCGATCAGCACCGTCCAGCAGGTGGAGGGCGGCGACCTGCTGCTCGAGCTCGCCGGGCGGGAGTCCGCGGCGGAATGACGCGGATCGTCGCCGGGGTGGCGGGCGGGCGGCGGCTCCGGGTGCCGCCCGCGGGGACCAGGCCGACCTCGGATCGGGTGCGCGAGGCGCTGTTCAGCGCGCTCGCCGCCCGGCTCGACTTCGACGGGGTGCGGGTGCTCGACCTCTACGCCGGGTCGGGGGCGCTCGGGCTGGAGGCGCTCTCCCGGGGGGCGGGCTTCGCCCTGCTGGTGGAGTCGGATCGGAAGGCGGGAGCGGTGATCCGGGCCAATATCGCCGAGCTCGGCCTGCCGGGGGCGGAGCTGCGGGCGGGCAGTGTCTGCGCCGTGCTGGCGACGCCGCCCGCCGAGCCGTTCGACCTCGTCTTCGCCGACCCGCCCTACGACCTGGGCGTCGCCGCCGTCGAGGGCGATCTCACCGCGCTCGCGCGCGGCTGGCTGGCGCCCGAGGCGCTGGTGGTGGTCGAGCGCTCGGCTCGCGGGGCCGAGATCACCTGGCCGAACGGGTTTCTCGCCGAGAAGCCACGCCGGTACGGCGAAACCCGGCTGGAGCTGGCCGAGTTCGCCGCTCCCGGCTGAGCCACACCGCCACCGGCTGCTAGCGTCTGCGGCATGGCAGGAGCGTTGTGCCCGGGCTCGTTCGACCCGGTGACGAACGGACACCTCGACGTCTTCCAGCGGGTGGCGGCGCAGTTCGACGAGGTGATCGTGACCGTCAATGTGAACCCGAAGAAGCAGGGGATGTTCACCGTGCCGGAGCGCATCGAGTTGCTCCGCGAGACCACCGCCCACCTGCCGAATGTGCGGATCGCGTCGTGGCAGGGGCTGACCGTCGACTTCGCCAGGGAGCAGGGCGTCACCGCCATCGTGAAGGGGCTGCGCGATCCCGGCGACTTCGGCTACGAGCTGCCGATGGCGCTGATGAACAAGAAGCTCGCCGGGGTCGACACCTTCTTCATCCCTGCCGACCCGGCGTTCACCCACCTCTCGAGTTCACTGGTCAAGGAGGTCGCGAGGTTCGGCGGCGACGTCGCCGACATGCTGCCGCCCGTCGTGCACAAGGCGTTGCTGGCCCGGCTCGCCGAGCAGGGCTAGAAGACCCAGCCGCGCAGCGCGAGGAAGCGCAGCGTGCCGACGGCGGCGGTGATCGCGAGCACGGCGGCGGCCTGGCCGAGGCCGCCGAGCCCGGGGGAGGCCACCTCGAGCGCGGCCAGGCCCGCGGAGGTGATGAGCAGCCCGGCGACGGCGAGCCCGCCGCCCTCCCACTGCGCGGTGAACCAGCCGACCCGATCCGCGGCGCGGAAGGTGAGCCGGCGGTGCAGCTCGTTGGCGACGATGGTGCTGGCGATCGAGCCGACCGTGTTCGCGGGCAGCGTCCCCGACCCGAGCAGCGCGAGGAACAACGCCACGTACACGACATTGCTCGCCATCCCGACCATGGCGAACCGCACCAGCTGGGCGGGGGCGCGGTCGCCGCGCAGGTAGGTGAGCAGGGTGACCAGCCCGGCGCGGCCGCGCTGGGTGGCCCGCACGAGCGCGGCCCCACCGGCCGCGCGCAGCCTGGCAACCCGCCTGCTCCGCCTCGGCTGCCGCCGGACCCGGTCGTCGGCACCTGTCTCCGCCGGGTCGCCCGCGGGGCCGCGCGCGGCAGCGGTCATCGGCGTCCACGGCGCGATGAGGGTGGTGAGATGCGACATCACCGCGGTGCGCGGGTGCAGGACGGTCATACGCGTTCCGATCGCGAGAGCCTGGCACCGGGCGTCGCGGGGGATTCCCGCTGCCCGCTCGAGGGCGGGTGCTCGGCACGGCGGCTGCCTATCCGCAGAATCCTGGGTGGAGCCTGCGATTCGCTTGCGAAGATCTTGTCGACCTCCGCGAGTATTCTACATCAACCGGAGGTTCGCTCTCCACTTGCTCCTGAGGGAATCCTGTGATTTCCCGCAACCGCTCGACACACCGGCCGCGTGCCGGGGTCAACCCCGCCGCTCCGGGCAGACTGGAGCACAGGCGAAGTGTGTGCCGAGGAGGGTGACAGCATGTATCGCGTATTCGAAGCGCTCGACGAGCTCGTGGCGATCGTCGAGGAGGCACGCGGCATCCCGCCCACCCGCAACTGCATCGTGCCCCGCGGCGAGGTGCTGGAGCTGCTCGACGACGTGCGGGACGCGCTGCCCGGTGAACTCGACGACGCGCAGGACGTGCTCGACCACCGGGACAAGATCGTCACCGATGCCCGCACCTCCGCCGAGGCCACCGTCACCGGCGCCGACGAGCAGGCGCGGGACACCCTCGAGTCCGCGCGCGCCGAGGCCGACCGCATCCTGGCCGAGGCCAAGGCGCACGCCGACCGGATGGTGGCCGATGCCAACGCGCACGCCGACCACCTGGTCACCGGCGCCCAGGCCGAGGCGGAGCGGCTGGTCGCCGACGCCAATGCCGAGTACGACGCGGTCACCGGCCGGGCCAGGGTCGAGTCGGAGCGGATGATCGAGGCGGGCAAGGCATCCTTCGAGCGCTCGGTCGCCGAGGGCGAGGCCGAGCGGGCCCGGCTGGTGGCGCAGACCGAGGTGGTGCGCGCCGCGCACGCCGAGTCGGCGCGGGTGATCGATGCCGCGCACGGGGAGTCCGACCGCATGCGCGACGAGTGCGACCACTACGTCGACGGCAAGCTGGCCGACTTCGAGGAGACGCTGAACAGCACGCTGCGCACCGTCGTCCGGGGCAGGCACCAGCTGCGCGCCGAGGCGGGGAAGGCGCCCGATTACGCCGCCGAGTACCCGGCCCCCGAGTACGTCGCCGACTACCGGCGCTGACCCGCGATTGGGGCGCGGAGCTGCCCGTCGCGTACTGTGGGGTGGTTGCCCATCCCCCTTCAGTATCGGAGTGAATTCGTGATGTCCGCCGGTTCCGCCGCGCGCCGTCGCCCGGCTTCGCACGGGCTTCAGGTCGGCGGCTTCGTACTGGATGCCCGCAGCCTGGGGCGCCGCCCCGGCACCATGCGCGAGCTGCGCCGCGAGGTCACCGCCACCGAGCGGATCGGCCTCGACCTCGTGCACATCCCCGAGGGCGCGCCCATCGATCTCGACCTCACGCTGCAGGCCGTCTCCGAGGGCGTGCTGGTCACCGGCACCGTCTCGGCGCCGGTGGCGGGCGAGTGCTCGCGCTGCCTGGAGTCGTTCACCGACTCCGTCGAGCTGTCGATCACCGAGCTGTTCGCCTACCCGGACAGCGCCACCGAGCAGACCACCGAGGAGGACGACGTCCACCGGCTGGTCGACGACCTCATCGACCTGGAGCCGGTGGTCATCGACGCGATCGGGCTGGAGCTGCCGCTGCAGCCGCTCTGCGCCCCGGACTGCGCCGGGCTCTGCCCCGAGTGCGGTGTCCGGATGGCGATTGCGGGTTCCGGGCACGGGCATGAGATACTCGATCCTCGCTGGGCCGGACTGGCGAAGTTCGCCTCCGATGCGGATGTCGCGTCCCCCGGTCCCCAGGACCACCCACCGTCAGATCGTGCTGCCGACCAGGCACGCTCGCGTACAGAGGAGAAGTAGTCGTGGCCGTTCCGAAGCGCCGGATGTCCCGTTCCAACACCAGGTCGCGGCGCAGCCAGTGGAAGGCTGTCGCGCCCACCCTCATCACCTGCCCGAACCGGGCCTGCGGCGAGAAGACGCTGCCGCACATCGCCTGCCCGAACTGCGGCACGTACCGGGGCCGCCAGGTCACCGCCGCCGTCTGAGCGAGCCCCTCGTATCGACGTGACATCCAGTAGGGACGGCGCCCACGCCTCCGGTGACCATGCGAGCCTGCTCGCCGCGCTCGGCGTCGAACTGCAGCCGGAGCTGCTGCGGCTCGCGCTGACGCACCGCTCGTACGCCTACGAGAACGGCGGGCTGCCCACCAACGAGCGCCTGGAGTTCCTCGGCGACTCGGTGCTCGGGCTCAGCATCACCGAGCAGCTCTACCACGAGCACCCGGAGAAGTCCGAGGGCGAGCTCGCCAAGCTGCGCGCCAGCGTGGTCAACATGCACGCGCTGGCCGAGGTGGCGCGGGCGCTCGGCGCGGGCGGGCTCGGCACGCACCTGCTGCTCGGCAAGGGCGAGGAGCTCACCGGCGGCCGGGACAAGCCGAGCATCCTCGCCGACGGCATGGAGTCGCTGCTCGGTGCGGTGCACCTGGAGCACGGCATCGAGGTGGCCCGCACCGTCGTGCTGCGGCTCTTCGCCGAGCTGCTCGAGCGCGGCCCGCGGATGGGCGCGGGCCTGGATTGGAAGACCAGCCTGCAGGAGCTCACCGCCGAGCGCGGCCTCGGCGTGCCCAGCTACGAGATCAGCTCCACCGGCCCGGACCACGACAAGGAGTTCACCGCGACGACGGTGATCGCCGGACGGCCCTACGGCACCGGGGTCGGCCGCTCCAAGAAGGAAGCCGAGCAGAAGGCCGCGGGCACCGCCTACCAGGCGCTGACCGCCGAAGCCGCCGCCGACGCCTGACGTGCCGGAGCTCCCCGAGGTCGAGGTGGTACGGCGCGGGCTGGCCGAGCACGTGGTCGGCCGGGTGATCGAGTCGGTCACCGTCACGCACGAGCGTTCGGTGCGCAGGCACCCGGCGGGCGCGGCCGACCTGGCCGCCCGGCTCTCCGGGCTGACCGTCGCGAGCGCCGAGCGCCGCGGCAAGTTCCTCTGGCTCACCTTCGACGAGCCGGATCTCGCGCTCGTCGTGCACCTCGGGATGAGCGGGCAGATGCTGGTGCAGCCGGGTGCGGCGCCGCGGCAGAAGCACGCGCACATCACCGCGGGGCTGAGCGACGGCACCCAGCTGCGCTTCGTCGACCAGCGCACCTTCGGTGGCTGGGCGCTGGCCCCGCTGGTCACCGTCGACGGGACGCCGCTGCCCGCGCCGGTCGCGCACATCGCCCGCGACCCGCTCGACCCCCGCTTCGACCGGGAGGCCGCGGTCACCGCGCTGCGTGCCAGGCAGACCGAGATCAAGCGGCTGCTGCTTGACCAGGGCGTGGTCTCCGGGATCGGCAACATCTACGCGGACGAGGCGCTCTGGCGCGCCCGCGTGCACGGCACCAGGAGCGCCGCCGGGCTGACCCGCCCCGCGCTGCGCACCCTGCTGGACGCCGCCACCGAGGTGATGACCGCCGCGCTCGCCGCGGGCGGCACCTCCTTCGACGCGCTGTATGTCAATGTGAACGGCAACTCCGGGTACTTCGAGCGCTCGCTGGACGCCTACGGCCGGGTCGACGAGCCGTGCCGCCGCTGCGGTGCGCCGATGGTGCGGGAGAGGTTCATGAACCGGTCGTCCTTCTCCTGCCCGCGCTGCCAGCCGAAGCCGCGTGCCCGCGCCGGAAAGCGCGTTACCGTGTGAGCACCGGCGCCTGAGAGGGAAGGACGCATGCGCAAGCTCACCTACTACGTGGCCTCGACCATCGACGGCTTCATCGCGACCGAGGACGGCTCGGTCGACTTCTTCCCGGTCGGCGGCGACCACGGCCCCTACATCAACAGCCACTACCCCGAGACGCTGCCGACCAAGGTCCGCGAGGCGCTCGGCGTCGACAAGCCGAACCAGACCTTCGACACCGTCGTGATGGGCAGGCGCACGCACGACTTCGGGGTGCGCACCGGTACCGCCAGCCCGTACTCGCACCTGCGGCAGTACGTCGTCTCCGGCACGCTGCCGGAGAACCCGGACCCGGACGTCGAGCTCATCGCGGGCGACCCGGTCGCCGCGGTGCGGGCGCTCAAGCGCGAGGACGGCCTCGGCATCTGGCTGTGCGGCGGCGGCGAGCTGGCGCAGGCGTTGCTGCCCGAGATCGACCAGGTGTTCCTCAAGCTGTACCCGATTGTGCTCGGCGCGGGCCGCCCGCTCTTCGGCGCCGGTTCGCGGCTGCCCGAGCCCGCCTGCTTCCGGGTGGTCACCAGCCGGGTCTTCGCCGACGGGGTCGCCTTCCTCAAGTACGCCGCGCTGCGCCCGTGACCGCACCGGGCCCGGTCGAGGCGCTGCGCGAGATCGGCTTCTGGCTGGAGCGCTCGCGCGCCGAGACCCACCGGGTCAAGGCGTACCGGCGCGCGGCCGACGTGGTCGGCGGGCTGCCCGAGGCCGAGTTCGCCGAGCGCGCGGCGACGAATTCGTGGCGCGAGCTGGCCGGGATCGGCCCCAAGACGGCGGCGGTGATCGCCGAGGCGCAGGCGGGGGAGGTGCCGCGGTACCTCGCCGAGCTGCGGCAGGCGGCCGCGCCGATCGGCCCGGCGGGGGCGGCGCTGCGGCAGCGGCTCCGCGGCGACCTGCACACCCACTCGGAGTGGTCCGACGGCGGCAGCCCGATCGCCGAGATGATGGCGGTGGCCGCCGCGCTCGGGCACGAGTACTGCGCGCTCACCGACCACTCGCCGCGGCTCACCGTCGCCAACGGGCTCTCCGCCGAGCGGTTGCGCCGCCAGCTCGACGTGGTCGCCGAGCTGAACGCGGAGATCGCGCCCTTCCGGGTGCTCACCGGGATCGAGGTCGACATCCTGGCCGGCGGCGAGCTGGACCAGGAGCCCGAGCTGCTCGCCGAGCTCGACGTGGTGGTGGCCAGTGTGCACTCCCGGCTCAGGGAGGACAGCGCCGCCATGACCGAGCGGATGGTCTACGCCGTCGCCAACCCGCACGTCGACGTGCTCGGGCACTGCACCGGGCGGCTGGTCGAGGGCGGCCGCGGCACCAGGCCGGAGTCGCAGTTCGACGCCGAGGTGGTCTTCGAGGCGTGCCGCGCCTACGGCACCGCGGTGGAGATCAACAGCCGCCCGGAGCGACGCGACCCGCCCGCCCGGCTGCTCCGGCTCGCCGTCGAGATGGAGTGCCTGTTCTCGATCGACACCGACGCGCACGCCCCCGGCCAGCTGGACTGGCTCGGCTACGGCTGCGAGCGCGCGCTGGCGAACGGGGTCCCGCCGGAGCGGGTGGTCAACACCTGGCCGCTGGCCGAGCTGCTGGCCTGGACCACCGGGCGCTGAACCCGAGGGGAACACTCGGCGAACTGTCCCGCCCCGGGTGTCGGTCCCCGGCCCCGCCGTCGAAACTGTGCTCACGGCAACCGAATACGGGGGGAGCGCGGGAGCGTGAACGGGTTTCCGATCGAGATCGTCCTCGCGCTCATCGGTGTGGCGGTGCCGATCAGCGCGTTCCTCTGGGAATTCGTCGTGGTCGGCAGGCGCAGGCTCGGCTACCGGGTGCAGATGGACACCCCGGTCACCGGCGAGATCGAATCGGTGTTCCCCGGCGTGCTCACCCGCCTGCGGCCCGAATCTCCGGACGGCGCCACCGATCTGAAGGACCTCTCGGTGGTGCTGGTCCGGATCGAGAACTCCGGTGCCACCACCATCGACACCAGCGACTACCAGACCCTCGAGAACGGCAGGGCCGGGCTGCACGTGCACTTCCCGCAGCGCCGGGTGATCGGCATGGCGGTGACCGAGCTGAGCCACCCCGGCCTCGCCGAGTGTCTCGACGCCCGTTCGGGGATCGCCCATCGCTGGGACGCGAGCGCGGGCCGCGGCGTGGTCGACCTGCCCAGGGTGCCGCTGAACCGCGGCGACCACTACAAGGTGCTCGTCATCCTGCGGCGGCAGGGCCGGTCCGGCGCGGACCCGGAGCCCGAGCTGCGCGGCGGGATCAAGGGCGGGCGGCTGCTGGAGACCCGCAGCCGGACCGGGGCATCGCGCGGGATGTTCCTGCTGGTCGGGTTCCTGGTGCTGGTGGTGGCGGCGCAGCTGGTGGTCGGGGTGGTCCGCGGGGACCGGCCGCCGCGCGGCTGTGCCGCCGGTGAGCTCACCGTCGTCGGGTCGTCCGCGCTGCGGCCGGTGATCCAGGACGCGGCGGAGCGGTACCGCGCCGAATGCCGCGACCTGCGCTTCGATTTCGCCTTCGAGGGCACCGAGCGCGGCTTGGACCGGCTGACCAGGGCCGCCTCCACCGACGGCACGCTGAT
Source organism: Nocardia asteroides (assembly GCF_021183625.1). Classification (NCBI taxonomy): domain Bacteria; kingdom Bacillati; phylum Actinomycetota; class Actinomycetes; order Mycobacteriales; family Nocardiaceae; genus Nocardia; species Nocardia asteroides. The sequence goes on along the minus strand of NZ_CP089214.1, from coordinate 2,218,489 downwards.
CGCCATCGGCGACAACCCGATCGGCGCCAACTACCCGAAGCTGGACCGCCGCTCGCTGGCGGTCGCGGTGTTCACCGTCGTCACCCACCCCGAGCTCGACCTGCCCTCGCTGACCACCGCGCAGCTGCGCGACATCTACGCCGGGCGGGTGACCGATTGGAGCGAGCTCGGCGGCCCGCCACTGCCGGTGGTGCTGGTGGAGCGGGCCCCCGGCTCGGGGACGCGCGCGGTGTTCGAGCAGCGGGTGCTCGGCGGGTCACAGCCCGCGGTGCCGCACACCAGCTGCCTCGCCGTCCAGGGCCGCGAACTGTCCGGTCCGACCCGCTGCACCGCCGAGGTCACCGGCGACCTGCTGCAGACCGTGCGGGACACCAGGGGCGCCATCGGGTACAGCGAGTTCGGCGAGGCGACGAGGGCCGGGCTGCGCACCCCCGCGCTGAACGGCGTCGCCCCCGACCGGCAGGCAGCGCTCGCCGGGCGCTACGAGCTGTGGGGCATCGAGTTCGCCTACAGCTACGGCGCCGCCCCGCCCGGCTCCCCGGCCGCCGCGTTCCTGCGCTACCTCACCGACGAGGCGGGCAGCGACGTCCTGCGCGCGCACGGCACCGAACCCTGCCGCGACCTGCCGAACCCAGCGCGCTGCGGCGACAGCGGCTGAATGTCGGTGCCACCCGCGATGATGGAGCGGTGCCCGACCTCTCGCTGCGCGCCCTGAACCGCACCCTGCTCACCCGCCAGCACCTGATCGAGCCCGCCCCGCTCACCCCGGCGGCGCTGATCGAGGAGCTGGTCGCCGTGCAGGGGCAGGAGCCGAACTGGCCGTACCTGGGGCTCTGGAATCGGCTGCGGCGGTTCGACCGCGCCGATCTGGCGGCAGCGCTGATCGCGGGCGAGGTGGTGCGCTCGACCACGCTGCGCCGCACCGTGCACCTGACCACCGCCGCCGACTTCCGCTGGCTCCGCCCCACCCTGCACGAGCTGGTCGCGGGCGCGGTGCGCTCGGCGTACTACCGCGACGAGCTGGACGGCATCGACCACGCCGCGCTCGCGGCCGCGGGCCGGGAGCTGCTCGGCGACCGGCTGCTCACCCGCGGGGAGCTGGGAACCGCGCTGGCGGAGCGGTTTCCGGAGCGGCACGTGCGCAGGCTGGCCGAGGCGGTCGAGGTCATGGTGCCGCTGGTGCACGGCCCGGAGTGCGGCGAGTGGGGGCGCTGGCGCAACCGCTACGTCACGGTCGGGCTGGCGGAGGCGCGGCTCGGCCCGCTCGCCCCCGCGCCGGAGCCGGCGACGCTGGTGCGGCGCTACCTGGCCGCCTTCGGCCCGGCGACCGTGGCCGACGCGCAGGCGTGGTCCGGCGCGACCAGGCTGGCCCCGGTCTTCGCGGCGCTGCGGCCGGAGCTGCGGGTGCTGCGCGACCCGGACGGCCGCGAACTCTTCGACCTGCCGGACGCGGTGCTCGCCGACCCGGAGACCCCGGTGCCGGTGCGCTTCCTGCCCGCCTTCGACAACGCCGTGCTCGGCTACCGGGACCGGCGCCGCATCGTGAGCGAGGCCGACCGGCGGCGCACCGCGGCCGAGGCGTCGGCCGGCGTGCCGGTGTACCTGGTGGACGGTTTCGTGCACGGCCGGTGGTCGCTGGCGGGGAGCACGCTGCGCGTCGAGCCCTGGCATCCGATCGGTAACTCGGATGATGCTGCGATCCGCGAAGAAGCCGAGCGAACGCTGAAATTCCTGATCCCTTACGGGGAAGCGGCAATTTCCATCGTGCGCTGAGTATTCGCCGACGCGCCGTCGGCTCTCGGTTTCGAGGTTTCGAGCGCCGAAAGTGGGCTATGTTGTCGGCGGCCCCCCTGGGAACTTCTCTGGCGTTCCGCACCCCTCCCAGGCCGACCTGCCCCATGGACGGCGGTGCTGCTCGGTCTTCACCTCCGCCGCGGCGGCCATCTTTCTGCGCCCGGTACACCGGTGTGCCGGGTGGATGTGCTCCAAGGTTGTTCCCCTGGAAGGAGGGTCATGAGCGCAGGGTTGTCAGCGCCGATCCCGGCGCAGTTCGATACCGCGGATCTGCTGTCGCTCGGTCGTCGTCCCGATCGGTTCCGGATCGCCATGGTGGTGCCCCCGTACTTCGATGTGCCGCCCAAGGCGTACGGCGGGGTCGAGGCGGTCGTCGCCGACCTGGTGGATTCGCTCGTCGGCCTGGGCCACGAGGTGACCCTGCTCGGTGCGGGTGAGCCCGGAACCAAGGCGAACTTCCTGCCGCTGTGGGACCGCGCGGTCCCGGAGCGGCTCGGCGAGCCGTTTCCCGAGGTGGTGCACGCATTGCGGGTGCGCCGCGCGATCGAGCGGCTCGCCGGCACCGACGGGGTCGACCTGGTGCACGACCACACCTTCGCGGGCCCGCTCAACGCCCCCGCCTACGCGGGGCTCGGGCTGCCCACCGTCGTCACCGTGCACGGCCCGGTGCAGGACGACAGCTACCGCTACTACCGCGAGATGGGCGACGAGGTGGCGCTGGTCGCGATCAGCGACCGGCAGCGCGCGCTCGCCCCCGACCTGAACTGGGTCGGGCGGGTGCACAACGCCCTGCACGTGGACGAATGGCCGTTCCAGGCCGAGAAGAAGGAGTACGCGCTCTTCCTCGGCCGCTACACCGAGGACAAGGCGCCGCATCTGGCGGTTCAAGCGGCCCACGAAGCGGGTATCCCCCTGGTACTCGCGGGCAAGTGCAGCGAACCGGCGGAGCAGAACTACTTCGAGGAGAAGGTCCGCCCGCTGCTCGGCGAGCAGGACCACGTCTTCGGGATGGCCGATGCCACCGCCAAGCGCAGGCTGCTCTCCGAGGCGAGCTGCCTGTTGTTCCCGGTGCGGTGGGAGGAGCCGTTCGGCATGGTGATGATCGAGGCGATGGTCTGCGGCACCCCGGTGGTGGCGCTGCGCGGCGGCGCGGTGCCCGAGGTCGTGGTGGACGGGGTGACCGGGCGGATCTGCGACGACCCCGCCGAGCTGCCCGCCGCCATCGCCGAGGTGCGCGGTTACGACCCGGCGGCCTGCCGGGCGCACGTGGCGGCCAACTTCGGCGCCGAGACGCTCGGCCGCGGCTACGAGGACGTCTACCGGAAGCTGCTGCGCGAGCGCGCCGTTCGCTTCGCCGGCTCGACCGCGCTGACCTTCGTGACGAGCGGCCGGGCATGACGGCCGACGCGCCCGCCCCGCTCAACGCAGGCGAACCCACCGGTCTCGGTGGCTGCGGGGCCTCGGTGACCCTGGTGGAGGGCGGCACCTTCTGCCTGTCCAACCGGCTCGGCGATATCGCGCCGGGGTTGCCGCACGGCCTGTTCTACCGGGACGCGCGCGTCATCTCCCGCTGGGAGCTGCTGGTGGACGGCAAACCCGCCGATTCGCTCTCCGTGCTGAGCCCGGAGGCGTTCGCGGCCAGGTTCGTGCTGCGCCGTCCACCGCAGGCCGGGATCGCCGACAGCACGCTGCTCGTGGTCAGGGAGCGGCTGGTGGCCGAGGGCATGCACGAGACGGTCACGCTGGAGAACATGGGCCGCGAACCGACCGCGGTCACGCTGGAGCTGCACGTCGACGCGGACTTCGTCGACCTGTTCGCGGTCAAGGAGGGCCGGGCCGGGCACACCAGGGCCGAGGTCACCGTCAGCGACGGCGAGCTGCTGCTGCACGACCGGGCCGAGCGGATGCGCGGGCTCTCGGTGTCGTCGACGGTGGAGCCGGTGGTGCTGCCGGGCACCCTGGTGTGGCGGGTGGTGGTCCCGCCCGGCGAGCTCTGGCAGACCGAGATCATCGCCCAGCCCACCGTCGGCAACCAGCGCGTCCAGTCCGAGAACTACGGAATCAGCGCGCCGGGCCGCAAGATCGCGGCCTGGCGCGACTCCGCCACCGACGTGCGCGCCGACGACCCGGTGCTCGCCCAGGTGCTGCGCCGCACCGAGAGCGATCTCGGCGCGCTGCAGATCCACGACGAGCACGGCGACGGCCGCCCGTTCGTCGCGGCGGGCGCGCCCTGGTTCATGACGCTCTTCGGCCGGGACAGCCTGCTGACCGCGTGGATGGCGCTGCCGCTCGAGGTCGACCTCGCGGTCGGCACCCTGCAGCAGCTCGCCGAGTTGCAGGGCCGCCGGGTGGATCCGCTCACCGAGGAGGAGCCGGGGCGGATCATGCACGAGATGCGCCGCGGCCCGGCCAGCGGCCAGGTGCTGGGCGGCAACATCTACTACGGCACCGCCGACGCCACCCCGCTCTTCGTCATGCTGCTGAACGAGGCGCACCGCTGGGGCGCCGACCGGGAGGCGGTGGAGGCGCTGCTGCCCGCCGCCGACGCCGCGCTGCGCTGGCTGCGCGATTACGGCGACCGGGACGGCGACGGCTTCGTCGAGTATCGCCGCGCCACCGACCGCGGCCTGATCAACCAGGGCTGGAAGGACAGCTTCGACGGCATCAACGACGCGAGCGGGCACCTGCCGGAGGCGCCGCTGGCGCTCTGCGAGGTGCAGGGCTACGCCTACGCCGCGGTACTGGCCCGCGCCGAGCTCGCCGAGGCCTTCGACGAGGTGCGGGTGGCGGCCAAGCTGCGCGACAAGGCGGCCGAGATGAAGCAGAACTTCGCGGCGAAGTTCTGGCTGCCCGAGCGCGGCTGGTACGCCGTCGCGCTGGACCGGGACAAGCGCCGGGTTACCGCGCTGACCAGCAATGTGGCGCACTGTCTCTGGGCGGGCATCGCCACCGACGAGCACGCCGAGCAGATCGTGCGACACCTCGGCGGCCCGGGGATGGACAGCGGCTTCGGGCTGCGCACGCTCGGCTCCGACATGGGCGCCTACAACCCGATGAGCTACCACAACGGCTCGATCTGGCCGCACGACACCGCGCTCGCGGTGGCCGGGCTGCTGCGCTACGAGCACGTGCCCGGCGCGGTCGAGCTGGCGACCCGGCTGGCGGGCGGGCTGCTCGACGCGGCCGCCGCCTTCGGGGGCCGGCTTCCCGAATTGTTCTGCGGCTTCCCGCGTTCCCGCTTCGCGGCGCCGGTTCCCTACCCGACCTCGTGTTCGCCGCAGGCGTGGGCGAGCGCGGCCCCGATGCTGCTGGTGCGCTCCTTCCTCGGGCTGGAGCCGAATGTGCCTGAGCGCACGCTCGGCGTGCGGCCGCGGCTGCCCGCCTCCTGGGGGACGGTGACGCTCTCCGCGCTGCGGCTCGGCGGCGTCACCGTCGACGTGCAGGCCAAGGGCGACGAGGTCGCCGAGGTCCGGCTGCCGGACGAGTGGAAGCTGATCGCGGAGTGAACTCCCCCCGATAACCGAACACCGAGAGGCGCGACCATGCAGACCTCGCTGGATACCAGGGACCTGTGGAGCTCGCAGCACAGCGACTGTGCCGCCGAGCCCACCGTCCCGCTCGACACCGACCGCGCCCGCTTCATCTGCAGCATGCACGCGGGCCACGGCCCCGAGTGCCGCCAGTACCTGGCGGCGGCCGCGTTCTGCTACGGCGCCGGATAGCGCTGGTCCAGTTCCAGATTCAGCTCCAGCACGTGCACCGTCGGCTCGCCGAGGAAGCCGAGCGCGCGGCCGTCGGTGTGCGCGTCGACCAGGGCGCGCACCCGCTCCTCCGGCACCCCGCGGGCCGCGGCCACCCGGCGCAGCTGCAGCGCGGCGTACTCCGGGGAGATGTGCGGGTCGAGCCCGCTGCCGCTCGCGGTGACCGCGTCGGCGGGCACCACGGGCGTGGCGCTCGCCGGGCCGCGCACCGGGACCAGCCGGGCCACGGACCAATCCTCCCGCTCCGTCGCGCATTCCACGGGAACGCCGCGGTAGCCGCCGAGGAAGGGGCGGGCCGGGCACGGCTGGTTCACGCTCACCACCCGCACCGGCGTGGTCACCGTGCCGTCGGCGCCGCGCGGGCCGAAGACAGCGAGCACCGCCCCGACGCCGTCGGCGGTGCAGAACGGGCGGGAGCCGTCGACCCCTTCGCGGTCGCCGACCTCTCTGCTCCGCGCGCAGACCTCGGTCAGCAGGCTCGGCGCGGCGGCGGTGTCGACGATGTCCTCCGGGCCGCGGTTGCTCGCGCCGCTTGCCAGGGTGTCGTACCCGTCGCCCGCCGCGGAGGGGCGGCTCTGGAAGTACGCGGGCAGCGCGGAACCGTCGGCGGCGGTGAAGGACTGGCCGAGCAGCCGGGAGCCCGCCACCGTGCCGTCGACGGTGAGCACCGACCCGTCGGCGCGCTCGCGCAGCCCGGGCAGCTGCCCGACGGCGGTCACCGCGAGCGGGTAGGCGAGCCCGGTGACGACGGTGAGCGCGGCCAGCGCGCGCACCGCGGCCAGGTGCTGCCGGATCCAGGTGGTCGTACGCATATCAGGACATCCCGGGGAGAAGGTGGACGAACAGGTCGATGAGCTTGATGCCGAGGAACGGCACCGCGATGCCGCCGATGCCGTAGATCGCGAGGTTGCGCCCGAGCAGCCCGGCGGCGCCGCTCGGCCGGTACCGCACCCCGCGCAGCGCCAGCGGGATCAGCGCGACGATCACCACTGCGTTGAAGATCACCGCCGAGAGGATCGCCGACTGCGCGCTGGCCAGCCGCATGACGTTCAGCGCCGCCAGGCCGGGGAAGAGCGGGACGAACAGCGCCGGGATGATCGCGAAGTACTTGGCGATGTCGTTCGCGATGGAGAAGGTGGTGAGCGCGCCGCGGGTGATGAGCAGCTGCTTGCCGATCGCCACGATCTCGATCAGCTTGGTCGGGTCGGCGTCCAGGTCGATCATGTTGGCCGCCTCCTTGGCCGCGGAGGTGCCGGTGTTCATGGCGACCCCGACGTCGGCCTGGGCCAGCGCGGGAGCGTCATTGGTGCCGTCGCCGGTCATGGCGACCAGCCGCCCGCCCTCCTGCTCCTTCCGGATGAGCGCGAGCTTGTCCTCCGGAGTGGCCTCCGCGAGGAAGTCGTCCACCCCGGCCTGTGCGGCGATGGCGGCGGCGGTGGCCGGGTTGTCGCCGGTGATCATCACGGTGCGAATGCCCATCCGGCGCATCTGGTCGAAGCGCTCGCGCATGCCGTCCTTGACCACGTCGACCAGGGCGAGCACGCCGAGCACCCGCGCGGTGCCGTCGCGCACCTCGCCGACGACCAGCGGGGTGCCGCCCGCGCCCGCGATCCGCTCGACCCGCGCGCCGATCTCGTCCGGCACCGAACCGCCCGCCGAGCGAACCCACTCCACGACCGCGGTGGCGGCGCCCTTGCGCAGCCGGTGGCCGTCGGCGAGGTCGACGCCGGACATCCTGGTCTGCGCGGTGAACGGCACCCAGGTGGCGCCCGGCAGCTCGCCGGTGGTGCGCGCGCGGCGGCCGTGCGCCTCCTTCGCGTGCACCACGATCGAGCGCCCCTCCGGGGTCTCGTCCGCGAGGCTCGAGAGCTGAGCCGCGGCGGCCAGCTCGTCGGGGGTGATGCCGGGGGCGGGCAGGAACTCCGAGGCTCGCCGGTTGCCGAGCGTGATGGTGCCGGTCTTGTCCAGCAGCAGCGTGTTCACGTCGCCCGCCGCCTCCACCGCGCGGCCGGACATGGCCAGCACATTGCGCTGCACCAGCCGGTCCATCCCGGCGATGCCGATGGCCGAGAGCAGCGCGCCGATCGTGGTCGGGATGAGGCAGACCAGCAGCGCGACCAGCACGATGCCGGAGATGCCGTCGGCGGTGAGCGCGAGGGTATCGGCCACCCCGGTGTCGTTGCCGCGCGCGTAGATCGCCATCGGCTGCAGCGTCACCACCGCGCAGAGGAAGACCACGGTGAGCGCGGCGAGCAGGATGTTCAGCGCGATCTCGTTCGGCGTCCGCTGCCGCTTCGCCCCCTCGACCAGGGCGATCATCGTGTCGATGAAGCCGGCGCCCGGCTCCTGGGTGATCTCGACGACGATCCGGTCGGAGAGCACCGTCGTACCGCCGGTGACGGCCGAGCGATCGCCGCCGGATTCCCGGATCACCGGCGCGGATTCGCCGGTGATCGCCGATTCGTCGACCGAGGCGATGCCGTCCACCACGTCGCCGTCGGCGGGCACCACCTCGCCCGCCTCGATGACGACCCGATCGCCGCGGCGCAGCTCGGGGGCGGGCACCCGCTGCTCGGCGCCATCCTCGCCGAGCCTGCGGGCGACGGTGTCGGTGCGGGCCCTGCGCAGCGAATCCGCCTGCGCGCGGCCGCGTCCCTCGGCGACCGCCTCGGCCAGGTTGGCGAAGAGCACGGTGAGCCAGAGCCAGGCCACGACCGCCCACGCGAAGAAGCTCGGGTCGGCCACCGCGAGCACGGTGGACCAGGCCGCGCCGACCTCGACGATGAGCATGACCGGGTTGTGCCAGAGCGTGCGCGGGTCCAGCTTGCGCAGCGCCTGCGGCAGGCAGGTGAGCAGCATGGCCGGGTCGAGCACGCCCGCGCGCACCGCGCCGGGGCGGCGCGGCTCCGGCGCGGGTGCGGCCGGGGCGGGGGAGGAGAGCGTGGAGGTCATGAACCGATTCCTTCGGCGAGCGGGCCGAGCGCGAGGGCGGGCAGGAAGGTGAGCGCGACCAGGACAACGGTCACGCCGGCGACCATGCCGATGAACTGGGGGCGGTGGGTGGGCAGTGTGCCCGCCGACTCCGGGGTCCGGCCCTGCGCGGCGAGCGACCCCGCCAGCGCGAGGACCAGCACGATCGGCAGGAACCGGCCGAAGAGCATGGCCAGCCCGAGCGCGGTGTTGAACCACTCGGTGTTGCCGGAGAGCCCGCCGAAGGCCGAGCCGTTGTTGGCGGCGGCCGAGGTGAAGGCGTAGAGCACCTCGGAGAGGCCGTGCGGCCCGGCGGCGAGCATGCTCGCCCGCTGGCCGGGCATCGCCACCGCGAGCGCGGTGCCGATCAGGACCACCAGCGGCGTCACCAGGATGTAGGCGGCGGCCAGCTTGATCTCCCGCGGGGTGATCTTCTTGCCCAGGTACTCCGGGGTGCGGCCGACCATGAGCCCGGCCACGAACACGGTGATCACCGCGAGCACGAGGATCCCGTACAGCCCGGAGCCGACGCCGCCCGGCGCCACCTCGCCGAGCTGCATGTGGATCATCGTCATCATGCCGCCGAGGCTGGTGTACGCGTCATGGGACGAGTTCACCGCGCCGGTCGAGGTGAGCGTGGTGCCTGCCGCGAAGACCGCCGAGTCGACCACGCCGAAGCGCTGCTCCACGCCCTCGGTGGCGGCGCCGATCGCGGTCGGCACGGTGCCGTCCGCGCGCAGCTGGAAGAACACGGTGAGCGCGATGCCGGTGAGCGCGAGCACGGCCTGCACCGCGAGGACGGCGTAGCCCTGCTTCGGGCTGCCGACCATCCGGCCGAAGGTGCGCGGCAGCGAGAAGGAGATCACCAGCAGCAGGAAGATCTCCAGCCAGTCGGTCCAGGCGGACGGGTTCTCGAACGGGTGTGCGGAGTTGGCGTTGAAGAAGCCGCCGCCGTTGGTGCCGAGCTCCTTGATCGCCTCCTGGCTCGCCACCGGCCCGCCCGGAATCGGCTGTGCCGCACCGGTGAGCGTCTGCGCGACCCGGTCGTGCAGCTGGAAGTTCTGCACCACGCCGCCGACCAGCAGCAGCACCGCGCCGGCGAAGGCGAGCGGCAGCAAAATGCGCACGGTGCCGCGCACCAGATCGACCCAGAAGTTGCCGAGCTCACCGGTGCGGGTGCGGGCGAAGCCGCGCACCAGCGCGACCGCGACCGCCATGCCGACCGCGGCGGAGCCGAAGTTCTGCACCGCGAGCCCGGCCATCTGCACCAGGTGCCCCTGGGTGCTCTCGCCCGCGTAGTTCTGCCAGTTGGTGTTGGTCACGAAGCTGACCGCGGTGTTCCAGGCCAGGGCGGGGGTCAGCTCGGTGCCCGGATCGTTCAGGTGCAGCGGCAGCACCCGCTGCGCCAGCTGGAAGGCGAAGAGCGCGAGCACGCCCACCGCCGAGAAGGCGAGCACGCCGCGGGCGTAGACCGGCCAGCTCTGCTCGACCTCGGGGCGCACCCCGATCACCCGGTAGATCAGCCGCTCGGCGTGCGAGTGCTTCGTCCCCGAGTAGACCCGGTGCATGTAGTCGCCGAGCGGCACGTGCACCAGCGCGAGCGCCGCCACCAGCGAGCCGACCAGCAGCACCGCCCTGACCGTGTCGTTCACCTAGAACCTCTCGGGGAAGAGCAGGGCGGCCAGCGCGAGCAGCGCGACCGGCACCGCGAGCGCCAGGCCGGCGATATTCGCGATCACAGCCGCTCCACCCCGCGCTGGACCAGGCCCAACAGGGCGAACACGGCCACGGTGAGCACCGTGAACACGACGACGGACATCGGGTCGAACCTCCTCGAGCTGCTCCGCGGTGGAGCACGCTCGTTCGAGTGAACGACGCCGGCGCGGCTTTTCCACCGCTCCTTACGGCTTCTTGGCGGGGTGGCGCCCCGCCTTGACGGTTTCTTGACGCGGGGTGCTCGCCGGTCTCGCCGCACGACGTGAACGTCCCTGCGGTACAACGCGATACGAAAGCGTCAGGAAAGGCGGCGATGCCGTCAACGAACCGTAAAGACGCCCGCGCGCGGCGCTCCGCGCGGGCAGAGTGATCGGGGATACCGAGGAACGATGAAGGTGGTGGTGACCGCGGTGGCCGGTTTCCTGTGCGGCATCGCCGCGACCCGTGTGCAGCGCGTGCGCGGGTGGTGAACCGCGGCGAACTGCGGATCTACCTCGGCGCGGCGCCCGGCGTCGGCAAGACCTACGCCATGCTCGCCGAGGCGCACCGTCGCCGGGAACGCGGCCGCGACGTCGTCGCCGCGGTCGTCGAGACGCACGGCCGGGCGCAGACGGCCGCGCTGCTCGACGGGATCGAGCGCATCCCGCCGCGGCGGGTGCCGTACCGCGGCACCGTGCTGGACGAGCTCGACGTGGACGCGGTGCTGCGCCGCGCGCCCGGCATCGCGCTGGTGGACGAGCTCGCGCACACCAACGCGCCCGGCAGCCGCAACCGCAAGCGCTGGCAGGACGTGGACGAGCTGCTCGAGGCCGGGATCGACGTGGTGTCGACGGTCAACGTGCAGCACCTGGAGAGCCTGAACGACGTGGTCGAGCAGATCACCGGGATCGAGCAGCGGGAGACGGTGCCGGACGCGGTGGTGCGCGGGGCGGGGCAGGTGGAGCTGGTCGACATCACCCCGGAGGCGCTGCGGCGCAGGCTCGCGCACGGCAACGTCTACGCCGCCGACCGGGCCGACGCCGCGCTGCGCAACTACTTCCGGCCGGGCAACCTCACCGCGCTGCGCGAGCTCGCGCTGCTCTGGCTCGCCGACCAGGTGGACGCCGCGCTCGCGAAGTACCGCTCCGAGCACCGGATCACCGCGACCTGGGAGGCGCGCGAGCGGGTGGTGGTCGCGGTGACCGGCGGCCCGGAGTCGGAGACGATCGTGCGCCGCGCGGCCCGGATCGCGGGGAAGGCCAGCGCCGAGCTGGCGGTGCTGCACGTGGTGCGCGGCGACGGCCTCGCCGGGGTCTCGGCCGCGCGGCTGGCCCGGCTGCGCGAGCTGGCCGGCGCGCTGGACGCCTCGCTGCACACCGTCACCGGCGAGGACGTCCCGGCCGCGCTGCTCGGCTTCGCCCGCGAGGTCAACGCCACCCAGCTGGTGCTCGGCACCTCGCGCCGCTCGCGCTGGGCGCGGCTGCTCGACGAGGGTATCGGCGCCGCCGTCGTCCGGCGGTCGGGCAAGATCGACATTCACATGGTGACCCACTCCGAGACCCACCGCCCGCTGCGGCGCGCGGCGCTGCGGCCGCGGCGCCCGGCCGCCGCATGGCCCGCCGCGGTGCTGATGCCGCTGCTGGTCTGCGCGCTCTGCGCCTGGCTGCTGGACGGGGTGCTCGACCTGCCGGGGCTCTCCTCGGTCTTCGTGGTCGGGGTGGTGGCCGTCTCGCTCTTCGGCGGGGTGCTGCCCGCGACGGTCTCGGCGCTGCTCTCCGGGCTGCTGCTGAACTGGTTCTTCGCCGCCCCGCGCTACAGCCTCACGGTCGCCGAGCCGGACAACTTCGTCGCGGTGGTGGTGCTGCTCGTGGTCGCGGTGGCGGTGGCCGCGCTGGTCGACATCGCCGCGGCGCGGGCCGAGCAGGCGCGCCGGGCCTCGCGCCAGGCCGAGCTGCTCACCCGGTTCGCCGGCGCGGTGCTGCACGGCGCCGACCTGACCCGGCTGCTGGAGCAGCTCAGGGAGACCTACGCGCAGCGCTGGGCCGCCGTGCTGGACGGCGATGCCGTGGTCGCCGCGGTCGGGGCCGATCCGCCCGCGCGGCCCGCCGAGGCCGACACGGTGGTCGAGTCCGGGGACGGGGGGCTGGTGCTCGCGCTCGCCGGGCGGCCGCTCGCCGCCGCCGACCGGCCGGTGCTCGCCGCCGTCGCCAACCAGGCGGCCGGGCTGGTGCGGCAGGCCAGGCTCACCGAGGAGGCCGGGGCCGCGGTGGCGCTGCGCGAGGCCGACCGGCTGCGCCGCGCGCTGCTCTCCGCCGTCGGGCACGACCTGCGCACCCCGCTGGCCGGCGCCAAGGCCGCCGTCTCCAGCCTGCGCAGCGAGGACGTCGAGTTCTCCCCGGAGGACACCGAGGAGCTGCTGGAGACCGTCGAGGAGTCGGTGGACCAGCTCACCGCGCTGGTGGACAACCTGCTCGACTCCTCCCGGCTCGCCGCGGGCGTGGTCGCGCCCCGGGTCCGCACCGTGTACCTGGACGAGGCGGTGCACCGCGCGCTCGTCGGCATCGGCATGGGCACCCGCGGGGTGCGCCGGGCATCGATGGAGCGGGTCGAGGTCGAGGTCGGCGAGATCGCGGTCGCCGCCGACCCCGGGCTGCTGGAGCGGGTGCTGGCCAACCTGGTGGACAACGCGCTGCGGCACGCCCCGCGCGACGCCCCGGTGCGGGTCAGCGCGGAGCGCGACGGCGACCGGGTGACCGTCGCGGTGGCCGACACCGGCCCCGGCATCCCGCGCGGCGCCGAGGAGCAGGTGTTCGAGCCCTTCCAGCGGCGCGGCGACCGGGACAACACCACCGGCGTCGGGCTCGGGCTCTCCGTGGTGCGCGGCTTCGCCGAGGCCATGGGCGGTACCGTGCACGCCGAGACCACGCCGGGCGGCGGGCTGACCATGCTCGTCGACCTGCCCGCAGCCGAGGAGCCGTCATGACCGATCCGGCCCCGCCGCCGACGGTGCTCGCCGCCGGCCCACCCGGCACGGCGCGGGAGCGCGCATGAGTGATCCGGTCCCCGCGGCGACGACCGTGCTCGTGGTCGACGACGAGCCGCACATCGTGCGCGCGCTGCGGATCAACCTCTCGGTGCGCGGCTACGACGTGGTCACCGCGGGCACCGGCGCCGCCGCGCTGCGCGCCGCCGCCGACCGGCACCCGGACGTGGTGATCCTCGACCTCGGGCTGCCGGACATGGACGGCACCGAGGTGCTCGCCGGGCTGCGCGGCTGGAGCGCGGCGCCGGTGATCGTGCTCTCCGCCCGCACCGACTCCGCCGACAAGGTGGAGGCGCTGGACGCGGGCGCCGACGACTACGTCACCAAGCCGTTCGGCATGGACGAGCTGCTCGCCCGGCTGCGCGCCGCGGTGCGGCGGGCGGGCGCCGACACCGGCGGCGAGCCGGTGGTGATCACCGACTCGTTCACCGTCGACCTCGCCGCCAAGCGGGTCACCAGGCACGGCGAACCGGTGCACCTCACCCCGACCGAGTGGGGGATGCTCGAGATGCTGGTGCGGCACCGGGGCAAGCTGGTCGGCCGCAAGGAGCTGCTGCGCGAGGTGTGGGGCCCCTCCTACGCCACCGAAACCCACTATTTGCGGGTCTATCTCGCGCAGCTGCGGCGCAAGCTGGAGGACGACCCGGCGCACCCGAGGCACCTGCTCACCGAGGCGGGCATGGGGTACCGGTTCCAGGAGTGAGCGGAATGCCCCCGCCCCGCGCGGTGTTGCCCGGCACGACCGTCCCGGCGAATGGCAGGATCGTGACCATGTCCGAGCAGAACACGTCGGCGCTCCGGGTGGAGCGCACCGGCACCCGCGCCTACACCGGCCGCAACGAGCGGGACGCGGTGGTGCGCATCGCCTCCGCGGGCACCCCCGAGGCCTTCACCCCCGGCGAGCTGCTGAAGATCGCGGTCGCCGCGTGCTCCGGGCTGAGCGCCGACTTCTCGCTCTCCCGCAAGCTCGGCGAGCACTTCGACGCCACCATCCGGGTCTCCGGCGACCCGGACCGGGAGAACGAGGTCTACCCCGAGATCGACGAGGTCTTCGAGCTCGACCTCAGCGAGCTCTCCGAGGTCGAGCGGGAGCGGCTGCTGGTGAGCGTGCAGCGCGCCGTCGACAAGGTGTGCACCGTCGGCCGGACGCTGAAGTCCGGGAGCAAGGTGACGCTCTCCTTCGACGTGGAGCTGTAGTGGCCGAGGCCGAGCGGCTCTCCGCCTGGGTGCACGGGCAGGTGCAGGGCGTCGGTTTCCGCTGGTGGACGCGGTCGCGCGCGCTGGAACTCGGGCTCGCCGGGCACGCCACCAACACCGCCGACGGGCGGGTGCACGTGGTCGCCGAGGGGCCGCGGCGGGCCGCCGAGCGATTGCTCGCCCTGCTCCGCTCGCCCGATACGCCTGGCCGGGTCGGTCTTGTTGTGGAAAGCTGGGAGCCCGCGCGGGGCGATCTGTCCGGATTCGAGGAGCGGTAGCGGCGTGAGCACAGACGAACCCCGTCGGGGGGACGAACGGAACGACGGCAGCCGGCCGCAGTGGGAGGAAGGGACCGCCGCCGCCACCGGCCCGGTCTACGAGGAGGGTTCGGCGGCGAACGTGCCCGCGCCCGGCGCGGGATCCGCTGCGCCGACCGGCGCTTCCGGTCCGCAGCCGTCCGCGGAAGAGCCGGATTCCCGCCCCGCGCCGGGCGCGGATCAGCCCGGTACACAGCCGTTCCCGGCGGCAGGGCAGCCCGGCACGCAGCCGTTCCCGGCCGCGGGGCAACCTGGCACGCAGCCGTTTTCGGCGGCGGAGCAGCATGCCCCGCCCCCCTTTCCGTGGCCCGGCGCCCAGCCGCAGGCGGGCGGTTTCCAACCGCCCCCGGGCTCGCTGCCCGGCGCGCACGGAGCGGGCGCACCTGCGGGAAGCACTCCGCCCGAGAGCGGGAAGCGCGCGGGGCGCGTTCAGCAGCAGCGGGCGGGGGTGACGCAGCCCCGCCCACCGACGGTGGCCGAGTCCCGCGCCAGGGACAAGGCGCGCAAGCAGGCCCGCGACGCCGAGCGCGCCGCCGCCGAGGCCGCCGCGGCGAAGAAGCGCTCCCGCAACCGGGTGCTCATCGGCGGCGCCGCCGTGGTCGGCGTCGCCGCGCTGGTCGGCGGCGGCTACCTCGCCTACCTGGCGCTCTCCGCCCCGGAGACGGTGACCGCGTCCTGCGTCGCCACCGACCAGAACGGCAACGAGATCGTCGTCGAGGACACCTACTGCGGCACCGGCCGCCCGGGTTTCGTCGGCGACACCGCGGGCGTCGTCCTGCTGGCGGGCTGGCCGCAGTACCGCTACTACTACGGCGGCTCCACCGCGATCGGCGGCAAGCCGACCGGCGGGACGACGGTGAAGCCGAAGAACACCGAGATCAAGACCAAGACCGGAACCACGGTGCAGCGCGGCGGCCTCGGCAGCAAGATCGGCGGAGGTTCCTAGCGGTGCGACGGGTCCGCGTGGAACCACGGAAGGGCTGGCAGCAGATCGTCGAGGAGCAGGGGCTGGTCTACGGCACCCCCGGCCGCGACGCGCAGGGCAAGCCCCGGCCGTACTGGGACGAATCGGTCTACTACGAGTTCGACATGCCGGAGATCCTCGCCCTGGAGGCGGATGTCGAACTGCTGCACAGCATGTGCCTGAAGGCGGTCGAGCAGGTCGTGCTGACCGAGCGGTACCGCGACTTCGGGCTGCCGGAGTGGAGCTGGCAGCCGATCGCGGAGTCGTGGCGCCGCGCCGACCCGCACGTCTACGGCCGCTTCGACCTGCGCTACGACGCCCGCCGCCCGGCGAAGCTGCTGGAGTACAACGCCGACACCCCCACCTCGCTGCTGGAAGCGGCGATCCTGCAGTGGCACTGGCTCACCGCGCTGTACCCGGACCACGACCAGTGGAATTCGCTGCACGAGAAGCTGGTCGAGCGCTGGGGCGAGCTGCGTGCCATCCTCCCCAGCGACCAGCTGCACTTCAGCTGGTCCGGCGCCGAGCCGACCGGCGAGGACGGCGTCACCACCGCCTACATCCAGGAGACCGCCGCCGAGGCGGGCTTCGACACCATCGGGCTGCCGATCGAGGAGGTCGGCGTCGACACCGAGCTGGAGCGCTTCGTCGACCTGGCCGAGGACCCGATCCAGGCGATCTTCAAGCTCTACCCGTGGGAGTGGGTGCTCGACGACGACTTCGGCAAGCGGGTCGTCGCGAGCCTGCCGCAGACCATGTGGATCGAGCCGCTGTGGAAGACGCTGCTCAGCAACAAGGCCATCCTCGCGGTGCTCTGGGAGATGTACCCCGGCCACCCGAACCTGCTGCCCGCCTACCTCGATCAGCCGAACGAGCTCACCGAGTACATCCGCAAGCCGAAGCTCGGCCGCGAGGGCGCGAACATGACCATCGTCGGCGCCGGGATGGAGACCGCGACCGGCGGCATGTACGGCGAAGAGGGCTTCGTCTACCAGCTGCTCGACCCGCTGCCGCAGTTCGACGACATGCGGCCGGTGCTCGGCGCCTGGATCGTCGGCGACAGCTCGGCCGGGCTCGGCATCCGCGAGACCGCCGGCCTGATCACCGACGACGGCTCCGCCTTCGTCCCGCACCGCATCCCCACCGACGACTGATCGTCAATCCATCGGAAGGACCACGATGACCGCCGCTGTCGCCCTCGAATCGGGCTACTGGAGTTCGCTCGGCGAAGGGGTGGGCGCGATCCTGCTCTACGCCCTCGTCGGCCTGGTGCTCATGCTCGTCGGCTTCTACGCCATCGACCTCACCACCCCCGGGCGCCTGCGCCAGCTGGTGCTGGAGGGCAAGCCGAACGCCATCGTCGTGACGGCGGCGGGCATGCTGAGCATGGCGTTCATCGTGGTGCTCGCGATCTTCGCGGCGTCCGGCAAGCTGCTGGAGGGGCTTATCGCCTCGCTGATCTTCGGGCTGGTCGGCATCATCGCGCAGGTGGTATCGGTGCGGGTGATCGAGAAGGCGCTCGGCATCGATATCGGCGCGGCGCTGCACTCCGAGGCGTACACCCCGGCGGTGCTGGTCGTCGCCGCCGCGCACTTCGCGCTCGGGCTCGTGGTGGCCTTCGCGATTCTCTGAGACCTTGACATTCCACTGTGGAAAAACCATCATGGTTATATTCCATAGTGGAGGGTGACGCCGCGTTCCCTCCCCGCCGAGAGGACTCGAGCATGGACATCGCCACCGGTACCCGCGCCTCCGATGCCGAGCGGGACGCGGTGGTGACGCTGCTCGGCAGGCACCTCGCGGACGGGCGGCTGGATCTGGGCGAGTACGACGAGCGGGTCGCCCGGGTCTACGCCACCCGGTTCCGCGACGACCTCGCCCCGGTGCTCGCCGACCTGCCGCGGCTCGCCGATTCCGCCGCCGCGCAGCCGAAGCCGCGCGGGCGCGGGGTGCGGGGGCTGCCGCTCTGGCAGCAGATCGAGTTCGCGAGCTGGGCCGGGGTGAGCCTGCTCGTCCTGGTGATCTGGGCGGCGATCTCGCTCGGGGTCGGCGAGTTCACCTACTTCTGGCCGGTCTGGGTGATCGGGCCGTGGGGCGCGGTGCTCGCGTTCCGCGTGGTCACCGGGTTCGAGGGGCGGGCCTGCCGCTCCGGGGCCGGGGCGCGGGCGGTGCGGCGGGCGCTCGGCTGATTCACTCGTCCGCGCGCCTGCGCGGGTTCGAGAGGCGGGGCGGGGGTGGTTCCCGGTAGGTGCGGTCGGTCGGGCCGTCGGCCGTCTCCCACCAGCTGTCCGGGTCCTGGCGCTGCGGCCTGCCGACCCCGCGGCGCCGGATCGGCCCGCTGTACCGCTGGTCCTGCCCGGGAACCGGCTGTCCTCCGCTTGCCTGCTGTGTGCGATCGGGCCGGGGTGCGGCCTCGCCCGAGCGCCGGGCGGGGCGCGAACCGGCGGCTTCGCCGTCCGGTGCCGAGCGCGCGTCCGCGGCGCGCCGACCGGTCCGCCCGGCGGCTCCGCGTTCCCGTCGCTCGGCTCCGCGCTCCGCGGCGGACTCCGAACTCCCGGTGCCGCGTGGACCCTGCGATTCGCTCCCGAGGCGCCCATCCGCACGCTTCGCCATGGAGCCTGCGGTGTGCCCGGCCCGCCGGGCCTGCGCCGCATCCCAGCGATTCGCCGCACCGCGGTCGGGCCTTCGCTTCTGCTCGCCGCGCGGCCGCTCCGATCCGGACGCGGCGTCGCGCCGATTCCGCTCGGCCGCCGCACCGGCGGAGCCGTCCTGCGCACGCCCGGGACTGTCGGCGGAGCTACGCCGGGTCTCGTCCGAAGAGCGCTTGTGCGCACCGGCCGCGCGTCGCTTCGCACCCCGGCGCACCGGCCCGGCGAGCGGTGTGCCGACGATCGGCAGCGTGCGGGTGGTCTGCGTCGGATCCACCCCCCACTCGTGCCGCTCCCCGCGCACCCCGTGCCCGTGCAACCACGCCCCCGGGTCGGCCCGCGCGACCGGGTCGAGCACCCCCGCCGCCTCGCCGAGCAGCTCGAGCAGCTCGAGTTCGGCCAGCTCGAGCGGGTCGTCATCGGGGAAGCAGGCGGTGTGCAGCACAGTGCGCACCGCGTCGATCGAGTCCGCGGGGAAGGTCCAGACCCAGCCGGAGGGCGCGTCCTCGGGGTCGTCCGAGTCCGCCGGCTCCTCGTCGTGCCCGACGAAGACCAGCGCACCGTCGCCGCCGACCCGCGCGACCACCCGCCACCGCCCGTCGTCCATGGTCACCGTGCGCCGCCCGGCCCGGACCGCCCTGATCTCGAACCAGGCGGCGGCGAACCCGACCACCGCGGCCAGCCCGGCGAGCACCAGGTACTCCGGCACGTCCCCGAGCGTCGAACTGCGGCTCACCTCGCACCCCCACAGGAACACCAGGCAGGCGACGAGCAGCGCGCCGACGCGCAGCAACCGGAACGCGGTGCCGTGGCGGGACGACAGCGCAGCCACGGGTCGATGCTCCTGACGGGAGAAGGTGGGATCAGGTGGATCGTAGGCGCGATCCCCGCCCCGTGGCAGCCCCGCGCGCACCGCTGTGACGTCGGCTAATGCCGGGCACACCGGCGTTGTGGTCAACCGGTGGCCCCGGCACGCAGCGATGCCGGCGACCGAGGTCACCGCCGGCGGATACGATGACTGCTCGCCGCGCCCCCTCGCTGTCGTCGGAGCAAACCCGCCTCATCCACGGAAAGGTCCCGGCCGTGCATCTGAAGAGCTTGACGTTGAAGGGCTTCAAATCCTTCGCGTCCGCGACGACGCTGCGCTTCGAGCCGGGCATCACCTGCGTGGTCGGCCCGAACGGCTCCGGCAAGTCGAATGTGGTGGACGCGCTGACCTGGGTGATGGGCGAGCAGGGGGCCAAGGCGCTGCGCGGCGGCAAGATGCAGGACGTGATCTTCGCGGGCACCCAGGGCCGGGCCGCGCTCGGCCGCGCCGAGGTCACGCTGACCATCGACAACTCCGACGGCGCGCTGCCGATCGACTACGCCGAGGTCTCGATCACCCGGCGGATGTTCCGGGACGGCGCGGGCGAGTACGAGATCAACGGCTCCACCTGCCGGCTGATGGACGTCCAGGAGCTGCTCAGCGACTCCGGCATCGGCCGGGAGATGCACGTCATCGTCGGCCAGGGGCAGCTCGCCGCCATCCTCGAATCGCGGCCGGAGGACCGCCGCTCCTTCGTGGAGGAGGCCGCGGGTGTGCTCAAGCACCGCAAGCGCAAGGAGAAGGCGGTCCGCAAACTCGAGGCGATGCAGGCCAACCTGGCCCGCCTCACCGACCTCACCTCCGAGCTGCGCCGCCAGCTCAAGCCGCTCGGCAGGCAGGCCGAGGTGGCGCGCCGCGCCGCCACCGTGCAGGCCGACCTGCGCGACGCCCGGCTCCGGCTCGCCGCCGACGACCTGGTGACCAGGCGCGGCGAGCTCGCGGGCAGGCAGAGCAAGGAGGCCTACGCCCGCGAGCAGCAGATCACCGTGCAGGCCGAGCTGGACGCCGCCGGCGCCGCGCTGGCCGGGCAGGAGCACCAGCTCGCCGAGCTGACCCCGAGCTCCGAGGCGGCCGCGCAGACCTGGTTCCAGCTCTCCGCCCTGGCCGAGCGGGTCAACGCCACCATCCGGATCGCGGGCGACCGGGCCAGGCACCTGGACACCGCCACCCAGGCGGGTACCGGCCGCGACCCGGAGCAGCTGGAGGCCGAGGCCGACCGGGTGGCGGCCGAGGAGGCCGAGCTGCGCGAGACCGTCGAGATGACGATGGAGACGCTGGAGGCCGCGCGCGACGCGCTGGCCGAGCGCGAGCAGGCCGCCAAGGCCGCCGAGCAGGCACACCTCGCCGCGGTGCGCGCCATCGCCGACCGCAGGGAGGGGCTGGCCCGGCTCGCCGGGCAGGTCGAGACGCTGCGGCACAAGACCCAGTCCGCGGACACCGAGATCACCCGGATCTCCGGCGCGATCACCGAGGCGGGCAGGCGCGCCGACACCGCCCGCGCCGAGTTCGACGACGTCCAGGCCGAGCTGGCCGAGCTGGACGCGGGAGAGGCCGGGCTCGACGCCCAGCACGAGCACGCCGTCGCGGCGCTGGAGCTCGCCGATGCCCGCGTGGCCGAGCTGCGGCAGGACGATCGCGACGCCACCAAGCGGGTGGCCTCGCTGAGCGCCCGCATCGAGGCGCTCGGCATGAACCTGACCCGCAAGGACGGCACCGCCTGGCTCGCCGAGCACAGCCCGGCCGGGCTGCTCGGGCCGCTCTCCGGGGTGCTGCGGGTGCGGCCCGGCTTCGAGGCCGCGGTGGCCGCGGTGCTCGGCCCGCTCGCCGACGCCACCGCCGCCGGGTCCGAAGCCGCCGCCTACGACGCGCTGCGCGCCGTCAAGGAGGCCGACGGCGGCCGGGTCGGGCTGGTGTTCCACACCGGGGGGCGGGCGATCGCCCCCGCCGAGCTGCCCGCGGGCGCCACCGCGCTCGCCGCCGTGGTCGAGTACCCGGACGAGCTGGCCCCCGCGGTGCTCGCGCTGACCGCAACGGTCGCCGTCGTCGACGACCTCGCCGCCGCGACCGCACTCCTCGGCACCCGCCCCGAGCTGCGCGTCGTCACCAGGGACGGTGACCTGGCAGGCACCGGCTGGGTGCTCGGCGGCTCCGAGCGGGCGCCGAGCAGGCTGGAGATCCAGGCCGAGATCGACGCCGCCGCCACCGAACTCACCGCGGCCCAGCGCCGCGCCGCCGAGCTGGAGGCCGCGCTCGCGGGCGCGCTCGACGAGCAGACCGATCGCAGGCAGGCGGTCGACCACACCCTGCTCGCGCTGCACGAATCGGACCAGGCGCTGGTCGCGGTGTACGAGCGGCTGGCCAGGCTCGGCGAGACCACCCGCACCGCCGAGAAGGAGAGCGCCCGCCTCTACGACCAGCGCGCCGCCGCCGAGACCGGCCGCGAGCAGAGCCTGGCGACCCTCGCCGAGCTGGAGGACCGGCTGCGCAACGCCGAACTCGAGCAGGCCAGGATCGACGCCGACGGCTACGGTGCGGCGGGCACCGAGGCCGCCGGCCGGGAGCGCGAGGAGGCCGCCGCCGCGCTCGCCGAGGCCAGGACCATGGAGGTGGAGGCGCGGCTCGCCGTGCGCACCGCGGAGGAGCGTGCGCAGTCGGTGCACGGCAAGGCGGATTCGCTGCGCCGCGCGGCGCGGGCCGAGCGCGAGGCGCGGGCGCGGGCCGAGCGCGCGCAGGCCGCCAGGCGCAAGGCCGCCGCGGTGGCCGCCGCCGTCGCGGAGTCCGGCGCGCAGGTCGCGGGCGAGCTGGAGCGGGTGGTGGCGCGGGCCGCCGCCAGGCGTGACGAGCTGGTGCGCCGCCGCACCGAGGTCGCCGCCGAGGTGGAGCGGGTCAAGGAGCGGGTGCGGGCGCTCACCGCGCAGCTCACCCAGCTCACCGACGCGGTGCACCGGGACGAGGTCGCCAAGGCCGAGGCCGCGCTGCGGATCGAGCAGGTCGAGTCGACCATCGCCGAGCAGTTCGGGATCGCGCTGGACGACCTCATCGCCGAGTACGGCCCGGACGTCCCGCTGCCCCCGTCCGAGCTGGAGCTGCACGAGTACGAGCAGGCGCGGGAGCGCGGCGAGGCGGTGACCCCGCCGCAGCCCATGCCCTACGACCGCGCCTCCCAGGAGCGCAGGGCGCGCCGGGCGGAGAAGGACCTCGGCACGCTCGGCAAGGTGAACCCGCTCGCGCTTGAGGAGTTCGCCGCGCTGGAGGAGCGCTACAACTTCCTCGCCACCCAGCTCGAGGACGTCAAGAACGCCAGGCAGGACCTGCTCGACGTGGTCGCCGAGGTGGACGCGCGGATCCTGCAGGTCTTCGCCGAGGCCTACGCCGACGTGGAGCGCGAGTTCGTCGGGGTCTTCGCGCGGCTCTTCCCCGGCGGCGAGGGGCGGCTGGTGCTCACCGATCCCTCGAACATGCTCACCACCGGGATCGAGGTCGAGGCGCGGCCGCCGGGCAAGAAGGTCAAGCGGCTCTCGCTGCTCTCCGGCGGCGAGAAGTCGCTGACCGCGGTGGCGCTGCTGGTCGCCATCTTCCGGGCGCGGCCGTCGCCGTTCTACGTCATGGACGAGGTCGAGGCGGCGCTCGACGACACCAACCTGCGCCGCCTCATCGGCCTCTTCGAGCAGCTGCGGGAGAAGAGCCAGCTGATCGTCATCACGCACCAGAAGCCGACCATGGAGATCGCCGACGCGCTCTACGGCGTCAGCATGCGCGGGGACGGCATCACCCAGGTGATCTCGCAGCGGTTGCGCGGCGAGAACCTGGCCCCCGCCGCCGCCCCCGCGGGGTAGGGCCCCGGCGGGCGGACCGGTGCCGCGCGGCAGCTGTGCCGCCGCCCAGCGGGTCGACGGCGTTGACGCCGTGAACCGGTTTCTGCGCCCGGCTCGGCCGCCTACCGGGTCGACGGCGTTGCCGCCGTGGAACCGGTGTCCGCGCCGAGTGCGCCGATGGCGTCGGCGCCGCCGGTGCGCAGCCAGGTGTCCAGGTCGCGGAGGCCGGGATGCAGTGCGCGGAGGGCGGGCAGGTCCGCCTGCCAGCCGCCGCTGCGGCGGACCGCGCGCCAGGCGTCGCCGATCATCGGGGCGATGGCGTCCGCCTCGGCTTCGGAGAGTTCGTGGTACCGCACTGCGTCCCCGGTGGCGGCGGAGATCGCGTCGGCCGCGGCGCGCGGCGTCGGCGCGTCGCCCGCGAGCTGCAACGACTGCCCGTCGAAGCGCATTGGATCGGTGAGCGCGAGCACCGCGAAGTCGGCGATATCGGCGAGCGCGATCATGAACAGCGGCTCGTCGGCCGGGAAGATGTGCCGGTTCACGCCGTCCACGATCCCGTCGACCATGAACCCGCGCAGCAGGTAGTTCTCCATGAAGCGCACCGGCCGCAGCAGCGTGTACCGCAGCCCGGACTCCGCCACCGCCTCCTCGATCGCGGTCTTGCCGTCGAGATCGCGGGAATCGTGCCCGGGCGTCCGGGCGACCCCGCTGAACACGATCTGCTCGACCCCGCCCCTGCGCGCCGCGTCGACCACCGCGCGCCCGCGCGCGG
The DNA here is from genome assembly GCF_021183625.1 of Nocardia asteroides. Classification (NCBI taxonomy): domain Bacteria; kingdom Bacillati; phylum Actinomycetota; class Actinomycetes; order Mycobacteriales; family Nocardiaceae; genus Nocardia; species Nocardia asteroides. Next base: position 2,194,645 of record NZ_CP089214.1, on the reverse strand, counting down.
CCTCCCGATCGGAGTCCCAGCCGCCCGCGCCGAAAACCGAAGGCGGAATCAGGAATACCGCCCGTGCCCCGGCCACCGCGGCCGCCAGGCCGGGCGGATCGTCGAGATCGCCCGTGACCAGCGCCGCGCCCGCGGCGGCCAGCGCGACGGCGGCGGGCGCGGCGGGATCGCGCACCAGCGCCCGCACCGGAACCCCGGCGGCGAGCAGCCCGCGCGCGGTCGCGCCGCCCTGCTGCCCGGTGGCGCCGACGACGAGCACGGAATCGGAGTGTTCAGCCATGACGGCCCTTCTCTGCGGGGGCGCCGAGCGCCCCGGAATCGGGTCGATCGACCCGTTTCCGAGGCTAGAATTCGGGCCGAACCCCGCACAGCCCCCGGAACGAAAGGCCGTGACGAAAGTGGCCGTCGAACTTGCAAGGGCCGATGCCAGGCACAACCGCGCCCTGGTCCTCGCGGCCGCCCGCCGCGCCTTCGCCGAGCGCGGCACCGGCGTCTCGCTGACCGAGATCGCCCGCGCCGCAGGCGTCGGTGCGGGGACCGTCTACCGGCACTTCCCGGCCAAGTCGGACCTGGTCGAGGCGGTCGTGCACCAGCGCATCGACCATCTCGCCGCGGTCGCGGCCAAACACGCCACCGCCGCCGACCCGGGCAGCGCCTTCTTCGCGGTCTGCCGGGAGCTGGTGCTCACCACCCCGCGGGCGCAGGAGCTCTGCGAGCAGGTGCGGTCCGACGACGGCTGGCCGAAGGCGCTGGTACAGAGCGCGGGCGCCCGCTTCCAGCGCGAGTTCGGCGACCTGCTCGCCGCGGCGCAGCGGCAGGGCGCGGTCCGCGCCGACCTGGACGCCGCCGACGCGCTCGCCGTCGTCACCGGCGCCATCGCGGTGCAGCGGATGCGACCGGAGCCGGGGATATCCCGGCCCGCCCGCGTGATCCTCGACGCGCTGTCCGCCACCGAGACGAAACCGAGTGACGAAACCGGGCCGAGCGCCGCGCCGGAATCCGCCTGCCCGGTCTGCGCGCAGCCGGTCCACCGGCCCGCGACCGGGCGCCCGGCGCGGTACTGCTCGCCCGCGTGCAGGCAGCGGGCGCACCGCCGCAGACGCGCGGGACTGCCCTCCGGAACGGTGACCGAGTACGGCGTTCCGGGGGAGAGCGGGCGGCACCGGCGCGAGCCGGGCGCCGTCTCGAGCTAGAGGAGGTCGCTGACGTCGTCCGGGACGTCGACCGCGTACTTCCGCAGGATCTCCATGGAGATCACCTCGAGCGCGTTCTCGTGGGTGGCGGCCAGCACCACCGGCGCGGCCACCCCGTCCTCGTGCGCGTGCAGCCAGCGCACCGCGACGACGCACCAGCGGTCGCCCGGCTGCAGGCCGGGGAAGTTGTTCTCCGGGCGCGGGGTGCTCAGGTCGTTGCCGATGGAGGCCTGGTGTTCCAGGAACTCCGCGGTCGCGACGGTGCACACGGTGTGGCTGCCGAGATCCTCCGGGCCGGTACTGCAGCAGCCGTCACGGTAGAAGCCGGTGAGAGGATCGGTGCCGCACTCTTCCAGCGGCCCCCCAAGCACGTTTCGATCGGTCACGCCGCCGATCCTATTGGCCTCTGCCGAGAAGTTCCGCAGGACAAGAAATCTCGATGGCCGGTCTGCGGGCGCGCGGGCACCCTGACCAGCGGCTCAGCCGGGCTCTGCAAGGATGTCCGGTGTGAGTGCCGAAGCCTGGATTCTGATCGCCGTGATCGCCGCCGTCGTGCTGGTGGTGTTGGTCGCGGGCTACGTCCTGTCCAAGCGCCGCCGGGTGTCGCTGACCGCGCCGGCGGAGGAGAAGGAGTTGACCGACCGCTCCGGCGGTTATACCGCCGCGGGCGGGTTCAGCTTCAGCAGGGGCGGTGCCGCCACCGCGGAACCGGAGCCGGTGCTGCGCGACCGCACCGACACCGAGGGGCAGCCGCACGTCGGCGACGACGCCGCCGTCCCGCGCGACGCGCACCGGCGCGGGATCACCGAGGTCCGGCTCCCCGACGCGGACGTGGAGCCGTCCGAAACGGTCACCCACCCCGGCGATCCCACCGCTACCGCACCGACCGAAACGGACACCCCCGACGCGGGCCCGGCCGCCCCCGCCGACACCCCAGCCGATACTGCCGCGGCCCCGTCCGCCACTGCGCCTACCGAAGACACCCTGCCCGCCGCGGGCACCACCGGTGACGGCACGGCCACCGCCCCGGCCACGCCGGCCACCGCCCCGGCCACGCCGGCCACCGCCCCGGCCGCGCCGGGCGCCACCCCGTCGACCGCCGACACCGCACCGTCCACTCCGGTGCCGGGTACGGCCCCCGCCGCGGGCACCTCGGCCGCCGACGAGATCGCCCCGACCTCCGGCCGCCTCACCCGCCTCCGCGGCCGCCTCTCCCGCTCCCAGAACGCCGTCGGCAAGAGCCTGCTCGGCCTGCTCGGCGGCGGCGACCTGGACGAGGACTCGTGGGAGGAGATCGAGGACACCCTCGTCCTCGCCGACCTCGGCACCGCGAGCACCGCGGTGATCGTGCAGCGGCTGCGCGAGGAGATGGCGGCGCGCAGCGTGCGCAGCACCGACGAGGCCCGCGCGGTGCTGCGCACCGTCCTGGTCGAGGCGTTGCGCCCGGAGCTGGACCGCGCGGTGCACGCGCTCCCGCACGACGACCACCCGTCGATCCTGCTCGTGGTCGGCGTGAACGGCACCGGCAAGACGACCACCACCGGCAAGCTGGCCCGGGTCCTGGTCGCGGACGGCCGCCGGGTGCTGCTCGGCGCGGCCGACACCTTCCGCGCCGCCGCCGCCGACCAGCTGCAGACCTGGGGCGAGCGGGTCGGCGCCGACACCGTGCGCGGCCGCGAGGGCGCGGACCCGGCCTCGGTCGCCTTCGACGCCGTGACCGTCGGCATCGAGCGCGGCGTCGACGCCGTCCTGGTGGACACCGCGGGCAGGCTGCACACCAAGACCGGGCTGATGGACGAGCTCGGCAAGGTCAAGCGGGTGGTGGAGAAGAAGGCCGCCGTCGACGAGGTGCTGCTGGTGCTCGATGCCACCGTCGGGCAGAACGGCCTGGCGCAGGCGCGGGTCTTCGCCGAGGTCGTCGAGATCACCGGCGTCGTGCTCACCAAGCTGGACGGCACCGCGAAGGGCGGCATCGTCTTCCAGGTGCAGCACGAGCTCGGCGTCCCGGTGAAGCTGGTCGGCCTCGGCGAGGGCGCGGACGACCTCGCCCCGTTCGAGCCGGGCGCCTTCGTCGACGCGCTGCTCGGCTGAGAAATAGCCTCGTGGTGCGCCCCACAGCGGCCCGAACGACCGCTGTGGGCCCGACGAAACGTGGTCGCAACACAACCGGCGCACCCGTTCACGTAGGTGAAACACAGTGGATCGCCGGATGAAACACCAGGTGAGGATTCTTCTTCCCAGGTCCTGATGCCGAAGTCGGCCGGGCCCGAGATGAGGAGGACATCAAGGTGGATTTTCCCACGATAGGCGCGCCGGACGCCGGTGATACCGCATGGATGCTGGCTGCCGCGGCATTCGTCTTGCTGATGACGCCAGGACTCGCGTTCTTCTACGGCGGCATGGTCCGCGCCAAGAACGTGCTGAACATGATCATGATGAGCATCAGCGCCATGGGGCTCATCACGATCCTCTGGGCGCTGTACGGCTTCTCCGTCGCCTTCGGCGAGGACAAGGCGAACCTGATCGGCGACCCGACCCAGTACTTCGGACTGGCCAAGGTCTTCGGCGGTGAGTACCTCGCCTCGACCGACCCGGCAGCGCCTGCCGGCATCCCGCTGTTCGGCACCATCCCGCTCTCGGTGTTCGTCGCCTTCCAGCTGATGTTCGCGATCATCACCGTCGCCCTCATCTCGGGTGCGGTCGCCGACCGCATCAAGTTCGGCTCCTGGCTGGTCTTCGCCGGCATCTGGGCCACCGTCGTCTACTTCCCGGTGGCGCACTGGGTCTTCGCGTTCGACGGCTACACCGGCGAGCAGGGCGGCTGGATCGCCAACAACCTCAAGGCCATCGACTTCGCGGGCGGCACCGCGGTGCACATCAACGCCGGTGCGGCCGGCCTCGTGCTCGCGATCGTCCTCGGCAAGCGCAGGGGCTGGCCCAAGACCCCGTTCCGCCCGCACAACCTGCCGTTCGTCATGCTCGGCGCCGGGCTGCTGTGGTTCGGCTGGTACGGCTTCAACGCGGGCTCCGCGCTCGGCGCCAACGGCATCGCCGGCGCCACCTTCCTGACCACCACCCTCGCCACCGCCGCCGCCATGCTCGCCTGGCTCGTGGTGGAGAAGATCCGCGACGGCAAGCCCACCTCGCTGGGCGCCGCCTCGGGCATCGTGGCCGGTCTGGTCGCCATCACCCCGTCCTGTTCCTCGGTGAACACCGTCGGCGCGCTGGTCATCGGCGTCGTGGCGGGTGCGCTCTGCGCCCTCGCGGTCGGGCTGAAGTTCCGCTTCGGCTTCGACGATTCGCTCGACGTGGTCGGCGTGCACCTGGTCGGTGGCCTGGTCGGCACCCTGCTCGTCGGGCTGGTCGCTGCGCCGGAAGCACCGGCGGCGGTCTCCGGGCTGTTCTACGGTGGTGGTCTGGAGCAGCTGAAGCTGCAGGCCGTCGGTGCCTTCGCGGTGCTGGCCTACTCGGTGGTCGCGACCGCGATCATCGCCTTCGCCATCAAGTTCACCATCGGCCTCCGGGTGTCCGAGGAGGACGAGGCGCTGGGCGCGGACGAGTCCGAGCACGCGGAAAGCGCATACGATTTCGCTGCTGTGGGTGGCACGGCACGTACCACCGTCAAGGAGGCATAACGCATGAAACTGATCACCGCCATCGTCAAACCGTTCACCCTCGAGGACGTGAAGGGCGCACTCGAGCAGGCCGGAATCCTCGGCATGACCGTGAGCGAAGTGCAGGGCTACGGCAGGCAGAAGGGTCACACCGAGGTCTACCGCGGCGCCGAGTACTCGGTGGACTTCGTGCCGAAGGTGCGCGTCGAGGTGGTCGTCGACGACGCCTCGGTGGACAAGGTCGTCGAGGTGATCGTCGAGGCCGCGCGCACCGGCAAGATCGGTGACGGCAAGGTCTGGGTGACCCCGGTCGAGACCGTGGTGCGGGTGCGCACCGGCGAACGCGGAAGCGACGCACTGTAGTACTCCGGGGCCGGTGGACGGATCGGCCCCGGATCCAGCACGAGAGAGCGGCGGCCCCGCTCCGGCCGGAGCACCGGCCGGAGCGGGGTCGCGCGCGTGGAACGGGCGGTGACTATGGGCAACAATCAGAACAACGGGGCTGCCGATCTGGTCCGGGCACGGGCACAGCTGCTCGAGGGGGGTCATCCGCGCAATCCGCGGCTGGACGCGGAATCACTGCGGTCGGCGCTGGTCGATCTGTTCGAACTCTGGCTCACCGGCAAGGGCGCCGAACTCGGCATCGGGCCGGACAGCGGGCTGGCGCTGGTCGCCGTCGGCGGGCTCGGGCGGCGCGAGATGCTGCCCTACTCGGACCTCGACCTGGTGCTGCTGCACGACGACGTGGACCCGGCCCGGGTGGCCGAGGTGGCCGATCAGCTCTGGTACCCGCTCTGGGACGCACACATCAAGCTGGACCACAGCGTGCGCACGGTGCCGCAGGCGCTGCGGGTCGCCGCCGACGACATCCCGGCCGCGCTCGGCATGCTGGAGGCCAGGCACATCGTCGGCGACGCCGACCTGAGCAACCTGCTGATCGGCGGGGTGCGCCGGGAGTGGCGCACCAGCATCAGAACCCGCTTCGACGACCTGATCGCGCAGACCCGCACGCGCTGGCAGCGCAGCGGCGAGATCGCGCACCGGGCCGAGCCCGACCTGAAGAACGGCCGCGGCGGGCTGCGCGACATCCAGCTGCTCGACGCGCTCGCCATCGCCCAGCTCACCGACGCCATGCCCGGTCTCGGCCCGGACGTGCCCGGCGGCGGGCTGAAGCACGCGCACCGCAGAATGCTCGACGTGCGCACCGAGCTGCACCGGGTGGCGGGCCGCGCCCGCGATCAGCTGCGCGCGCAGGACGCCGACGAGATCGGCGCCGCGCTGCGCATCGGCGACCGCTTCGACCTGGCCAGGACGCTCAGCGATTCGGCGCGGACGGTGAGCTACTCGGTCGACGTCGGGCTGCGCACCGCGGCCAACGCGCTGCCCCGCCGCGGCCTGGCCCGGCTGCGCCGGATGCCGGTGCGCCGCCCGATCGACGAGGGCGTCGTCGAGCACGCGGGCGAGGTGGTGCTCGCCCGCGACGCCAGGCCGCAGCGCGACCCGGGGCTGATCCTGCGGGTGGCGGCGTCCTCGGCCGTCACCGGGCTGCCGATGTCGGCCACCACGCTGAACCGGCTCTCCGAGGACGCGCCGGAGCTGCGCGAGCCCTGGCCCAAGGACGCGCTGAACGACCTGCTCGTGCTGCTCGGCGCCGGCCGCAACGCCATCGGCGTGATCGAGGCGCTCGACCGCACCGGGCTCTGGGGCAGGCTGCTACCGGAGTGGGGCGCCGTGCGCGACCTGCCACCGCGGGACGCCATCCACACCTGGACCGTCGACCGGCACCTCATGGAGACCGTCGCCTACGCGGGCGCGGGCAGCACCAGGGTGGCCAGGCCGGACCTGCTCGCGCTCGGCGCGCTGCTGCACGACATCGGCAAGGGCCGCGCGGGCGACCACAGCATCGTCGGCGCCGAGCTGGCCACGCACATCGGGCGCAGGCTCGGGCTCTGGCCGTCGGATGTGCGCACGCTCAGCGCCATCGTCCGGCACCACCTGCTGCTGCCGGACACGGCCACCCGCAGGGACCTGGCCGACCCGGCCACCGTGGAGCACGTGGTGACGGCGCTGGACGGCGACGTCCAGCTGCTGGAGCTGCTGCACACCCTGGCCGAGGCGGACTCGCTGGCCACCGGCCCCGGTGTCTGGGGCGACTGGAAGGCCTCGCTGATCGGTGATCTGGTGCGGCGCTGCCGGACCGTCATGCGCGGCGACGAACTGCCCGCCCCGGAGCCGATCGCGCCGGAGCTGCTGGCCAAAGCTGCGGCGGGCGGGGTGCACGTGGAGCTGCAACCGGGCGACGGCAAGCACACCTACACCGTCACGGTGATCGCCCCGGATTCTCCCGGGCTGCTCTCGGACGCCGCCGGGGTGCTCGCGCTGCACTCGCTGCGGGTGCTCTCGGCCGCGCTCGGGGTGGAGGGGGCCTCGGCCGTCGACACCTTCGTGGTGACCCCGCGCTTCGGCGGCCCGCCGGACGCCGGGTTGCTGCGCCAGGAACTCATCCGGGCCATCGCGGGCGACCTCGACCCGGGCGCGGTGCTGGCCAAGCGGGAGCGCGACGCCGACGGCCCCGGCCCCGGCCCCTACGCGCAGGCGCAGCCGCGGGTGCTCTGGTCGGAGGCGTCGGAGGGCGGGGTGCTCCTCGAGCTGCGAGCCGAGGACCGGCTCGGCCTGCTGACCCGGCTGGCGGCGGTCTTCGCGGATGCCGCGGCCTCGGTGCGGTGGGCCAAGGTGGTCACCATGGGGTCGGCGGTCGTCGACACCTTCTGCCTCGATCTCGGCGCCGGGGACACCCCGGAGCGCAGGGCGGCGCTGGAGCGGAGCGTGCTGGAGGTGGTGCCGCAGCCCGCCCCGAAGAAGCCGGAGGAGGCGGGGGATTCGGCTGTCGGCTGATCGTCCGACGCGATTCAGCTTCCGCATCGAATGTGACGCAGATTACTATCGGTTGACCGGAAACGTCGATGAGAGGTAGGTCCGTTGGCGCTGGAGGTGGTTTCCGCGTCGCTGATGACCAGCGACGAGACCAGGCACATCGCTCGCTGCGTCGGCGACGGGAGCTGGGTGGTGTCCTGGCTGCCCGGCCGCACCCTCAGCGCACCGCAGGCCGTCACCGCCATGACCATCGCCTCGGCGGTGGCGACCGGCGGCGCCGACGGCGCGGGCGAACTCGACGCGGCCGCGGCCGAACTCGGCCTCACCGGCCGCGAGGCGGTGTTCCTCATCGCGGTGGAGAACCACGACTACGGCACCCAGCGGCCCCGCCCGCGGCCGCGGCGCTGAGGCGGCGGCGGTCGACTTCCCGACCGCCGCGTGCCGCGCCGCGTCAGCCGATTACCCTGGACGGGAAATGTCGTCCCCCCGAGTCCAGGAGCGCGATCGGTGTTCGAATCACTGTCCGACCGGCTGACAGGTGCCCTCAAGGATCTGCGCGGCAAGGGGCGGCTGTCACCGGCCGACATCGACGCCACCGCGCGCGAGATCCGGCTGGCGCTGCTGGAGGCCGACGTCGCGCTTCCGGTGGTGCGCGGCTTCATCGCCCGGATCAAGGAGCGCGCCAACGGCGCCGAGGTGTCGGGGGCGCTGAATCCGGCGCAGCAGGTCGTCAAGATCGTCAACGAGGAGCTTGTCGGCATTCTCGGCGGCGAGACCCGCAGGCTCACGCTGGCCAAGAACCCGCCCACCGTGATCATGCTGGCCGGCCTGCAGGGCGCCGGTAAGACCACGCTCGCGGGCAAGCTCGCGAAATGGCTGCGCGGCCAGGGCCATCAGCCGCTGCTCGTCGCCTGCGACCTGCAGCGCCCCGGCGCGGTCACCCAGCTCCAGGTGGTCGGCGAGCGCGCGGGCGTCCCGGTCTTCGCGCCGCACCCCGGCACCGGCCTCGGCGGGGAGAACCAGCTCGGCGTCTCCGCCGCCGACCCGGTGCAGGTCGCCGAGTCCGGCATCGCGGAGGCGCGGGCCAAGCAGTACGACGTGGTCATCGTCGACACCGCAGGCCGGCTCGGCATCGACGCGGAACTGATGCAGCAGGCCGCCGGCATCCGCGACGCCGTGCAGCCGGACGAGGTGCTCTTCGTCCTCGACGCCATGATCGGCCAGGACGCGGTGAACACCGCCGAGGCGTTCCGCGACGGCGTCGGCTTCACCGGCGTCGTGCTGACGAAGCTGGACGGCGACGCCCGCGGCGGCGCCGCGCTCTCGGTCCGCAACGTCACCGGCGCGCCGATCATGTTCGCCTCCACCGGCGAGAAACTGGAGGACTTCGACGTCTTCCACCCCGACCGGATGGCAAGCCGCATCCTCGGCATGGGCGACGTGCTCACCCTCATCGAGCAGGCCGAGCAGGTCTACGACCAGCAGCAGGCCGAGGAGGCGGCGCGCAAGATCGGCAGCGGTGAGCTCACGCTGGAGGATTTCCTCGAGCAGATGCTCGCCATCCGCAAGATGGGGCCGATCGGCAACCTGCTCGGCATGCTCCCCGGCGCCGGCCAGATGAAGGACGCGCTCGCCGCCGTCGACGACAAGCAGCTGGACCGGGTGCAGGCCATCATCCGCGGCATGACCCCGGCCGAGCGCGCCGAACCGAAGATCATCAACGCCTCGCGCAGGCTGCGCATCGCGAACGGCTCCGGCGTCCAGGTCTCCGACGTGAACCAGCTGGTCGACCGGTTCTTCGAGGCCAGGAAGATGATGGCGGCCATGGGCAGGCAGATGGGCATGCCCGGCGCCAACCGGCGGAACAACCGCAAGGGCAAGAAGGGGAAGAAGGGCGGCCGCGGGCCGACTCCGCCCAAGGTGCGCGGCGGGTTCCCCGGCATGCCCGGCCTTCCGCCCGGCATGCCCGACATCTCCAACATGCCCGCCGGCCTGGACCAGCTGCCGCCCGGGCTGGAGGGTTTCGACCTCTCGAAGCTGAAGTTCCCCAAGCAGTAGCGGCTCGCCCCTCCGGGGCGAAGGAGGTCGGCGGTGCATCTGCGCGGCGTTGTTCTGCCCGAGGCCGAGGTGCGCGACCTCTGGGTGCACGAGGGCCGGGTCACCTATGAGCCCGTGCCCGGCGCCGAGACCTTCGCGCGCGACGGCTGGATCGTGCCGGGGCTGGTGGACGCGCACTGCCACGTCGGCATCCGGTACGGCGGCGGCCACGAGGACCGGGACGGCGCGATCGAGCAGGCCGTCACCGAGCGGGAGGCGGGGGCGCTGCTGCTGCGCGACGCCGGTTCGCCGATCGACACCCGGTTCGTGGACGAGCACGCGGAGCTGCCGCGGATCATCAGGGCGGGCAGGCACATCGCCCGGCCCAAGCGCTACATCCGGGAGCTCGGCATCGAGCTGGACGACGAGCGCGACCTGCCGGAGATCGTGGCCGAGCAGGCCAGGTTCGGCGACGGCTGGGTGAAGATCGTCGGCGACTGGATCGACCGCGCGGTCGGCGACCTGCGCCCGCTGTGGAGCGACGCGGTGCTGCGGGAGGCGATCGCCGCCGCGCACGCCAACGGCGCCAGGGTCACCGCGCACGTGTTCGGCGAGGACGCACTGCCCGGGCTGATCACCGCCGGGATCGACTGCCTGGAGCACGGCACCGGCCTCACCGACGACACCGTCGCGCTGATGGTCGAGCACGGCACCGCGCTGGTGCCCACGCTGGTCAATATCGACACCTTCCCCGGGATCGCCGACGGGGCGGGCAGGTTCCCCGTCTACGCCGCGCACATGCGCGACCTGCACCGCCGGGTGCGCGACACCGTCGGCCGCGCACACGAGGCCGGGGTGCCGATCTACGCGGGCACCGACGCGGGCGGCTCGATCCGGCACGGCCGGATCGCCGACGAGATCAGCGCGCTGGCCGGCGCCGGGCTCTCCCCGCACGACGCGCTCGGCGCCGCCTCCTGGGACGCCCGCCGCTGGCTCGGCCGCCCGGTGCTCGAGGAGGGCGCCCCCGCCGACTTCGTGCTCTACGACCGGGACCCGCGCACCGACCCCGCCGCGCTGACCGCCCCGCGCGCGGTCGTCCTGCGCGGCAGCCCCTACCCGCGCCGTGATCCGGTGACCGCGCACCGCTGAATTCCGCGCCGCCGCTTCGTCGCTATCGATGGAAGCACCACCGATCGGAAGGAAAGCCGTGCGCGAACTCGTCGTGACCCAGAACATCACCGTCGACGGGGTGATCGAAGCCGCCGACTGGTTCTCGGTGGCAGGCAGCGACCCGGCCGCCACCGCCGACCTGGATGCCGCCCTGCGCGAGCAAGCCGCCGCCTCGGACGCGGTGCTCTTCGGCCGGACGACCTTCGAGGAGATGCGCGGCTTCTGGCCCGCGCGGACCGACGACACCTCGGGCGTCACCGAACACCTGAACACCGTCACCAAGTACGTCGTCTCCCGGACCCTGACCGAGCCGAACTGGGCGAACTCGGAGATCCTGCGCGGCCCGCTCGCCGAGGAGATCGCCGGAATCAAGGCCCGGCCGGGCCGCGACATCGTGCTCACCGGCAGTATCCGGCTCTGCCACGCGCTGATCGCCGCCGACCTGGTGGACGAGTACCGGCTCTTCGTCTATCCGGTGGTGGTCGGTACCGGCGCCCGGCTCTTCGCGGACGCCACCGGGGTGCCGCCGCTGCGGCTCGCCGAATCGCGGGCCTTCCGCTCCGGCGTGGTGCTGCTGCGCTACCGGCGGGGCTGACCGAGCCGATTTCGGGCGGGCCGCACCCGTCTGGCACAATGATCCACCGTCCTTCTGGACGCGTGTCAGCCCGTCTCCGGTTCCGTACCGCGCGGCGGTCACACACTTCGAGCGCGAAACCGGACCCGCAGACCGTGCGGGTCGCTGAATCGCGCAGTGACCATCGGGCCGCCCCCGCGGCGGCCACCACCGAAAGGCAGAACTCACAGCCATGGCTGTTCGCATCAGACTCACCCGCCTGGGCAAGATCCGCAACCCGCAGTACCGCGTGGTCGTCGCCGACGCCCGCACCCGCCGCGACGGCCGGGCCATCGAGTCGATCGGCACGTACCACCCGAAGGAAGAGCCCTCGCTGATCCAGATCGACGCGGAGCGCGTGGCGTACTGGCTCGGCGTCGGCGCCCAGCCGACCGAGCAGGTGCAGCGGCTGCTGGAGATCACCGGCGACTGGCAGAAGTTCAAGGGCCTGCCGGGCACCGAGGGCACCCTGAAGGTCAAGGCCGCGAAGCCGAGCAAGCTCGACCTCTTCAACGCGGCGCTGGCCGCCGCCGACGGCGAGCCGTCCGGCGCGGCCACCACGCCGAAGAAGAAGGCCAAGAAGGCCGACGACGCTGCGGCCGAGTCGACAGAAGCCGCCGAGTAATGAGCGTCGTTGTCGCCGATGCCGTCGAGCACCTGGTGCGCGGCATCGTCGCCAATCCCGACGACGTCCGGGTCGAGCTGATCACCGGCAGGCGCGGCCGCACCGTCGAGGTGCACGTCCACCCGGACGACCTGGGCAAGGTCATCGGCCGCGGCGGCCGCACCGCCACCGCGCTGCGCACGCTGGTCGCCGGGATCGGCGGCCGCGGCATCCGGGTCGACGTGGTCGACACCGACGCCTAGATGGAACTCGTCGTCGGACGGGTCGCCAAGTCGCACGGTGTGCGCGGCGAACTCGTCGTCGAGATCCGCACCGACGATCCGGACTCCCGGTTCGCGCCGGGCACCGTCCTGCTCGGACGGCCGCCGCGGGCGCGCACCGGTGGCACGGAGTTCACCGTGGAGTCGGCCCGCGAACACTCGGGCCGGCTGCTCGTGCGGCTGCGCGAGGTGGACGGTCGCGATGCGGCGGACGCCATGCGCGGCACGCTGTTCCTGGTGGACAGCGCCGATCTGCCGCCCGGTGATGACCCGGACGAGTTCTACGACCACGAACTCGAGGGGCTCGCGGTGCGGCTCACCGACGGCACCGCCGTCGGCACCGTCACCGAGGTGCTGCACTCGGCAGCGGGCGAGCTGCTCTCGGTGCGCGCCGAGGACGGCAGGGAGCTGCTGATCCCCTTCGTCACCGCCATCGTGCCGACCGTCTCGGTGGCCGAGGGCGTCGTGGTGATCGACCCGCCCGAGGGGTTGCTCGATCCGGAATGAGGCCGTCGTGAAACTGGATGTGCTGACGATCTTCCCGGAGTACCTGGAGCCGCTGCGCGCCGCGCTGCTCGGCAAGGCCATCGACCGCGGGCTGATCGCCATCGATGTGCACGATCTGCGGCACTGGACGCACGACGTGCACCGGTCGGTGGACGACTCGCCGTACGGCGGCGGGCCGGGCATGGTCATGAAGCCCTCCGTGTGGGGTGTCGCGCTGGACGAGGTCTGCCCCGACGACGCGCTGCTGGTGGTGCCGACCCCGGCGGGGGTGCCGTTCACCCAGGCCACCGCCCAGCGCTGGGCGGCCGAGCGGCACCTGGTCTTCGCCTGCGGCCGGTACGAGGGCATCGACCAGCGGGTCTTCGACGATGCCGCCCGCCGGGTGCGGGTCGAGGAGGTGAGCATCGGGGACTACGTGCTCATCGGCGGTGAGGCCGCCGTCCTGGTCATGGTCGAGGCGGTGGTCCGGCTGCTGCCCGGCGTGCTCGGCAACCAGCAGTCGCACCGCGAGGATTCCTTCTCCGACGGGCTGCTCGAGGGCCCCAGCTACACCAGGCCGGTGATCTGGCGCGATCTCGAAGTGCCGCCGATCCTGCTCTCCGGCGACCACGCCAAGATCGCGGCCTGGCGGCACGAGCAGGCGCTGGAGCGCACCCGCGCCCGCCGACCGGATCTGCTGCCCGGCGACGACGGCGTTCCCGACCCGGCCTGACCGCTCGACCGGACGGGACCCGCCCCGGCTCCGCTCAGCCGGACGGAATCACCGCGGCCCGGCCGTCCGCGCCCAGCACCAGCACGCCCCACGGTGCGGGATTCAACTGCGCGGTCTGCGCGACCGGCATGGTGAGCAGCGGTTCCTCTCCGCGCGATGTCGGCCTCGCCCCCGCGACGCGGGTGCGCTCGCCGGTGCGTACGTCGTAGGCGAGCAGTGACCCGTCGTCGCGCCCGCCGCTGCGCGGCCGCAGCGTCGCCAGCAGTGCGCCGTCCGGCGACCCGACGCTCAGCAGTACTTCCTCGTCTGCGGCGAGCGGCGCCGTCCAGCGCACCCCGCCGTCCGGCTCCACGAACCGCATCTCGGTGTTCTTCGCCAGGGTGGTGCTGTCCATGATCAGCGCGGTGCCGCCGGGCCGGGCGAAGCGGTAGCGGGACTGCTCGCCGACCGGCTGACGGCCGAGCTCGTCGCCGCTGCGCAGGGCGAGGAACACCCGCTCGCCGCCGGACTTCACGGTCAGGGTGTCGGACGAATCGACCACGAAGGTGTCGGTGCCGGTGAGCCTCCGGTGCCACAGCTCGGCCCCGGTCAGGCGGTCGAACGCGGCCACCGCGAGGTCGAGGCCGGTACCGTCCGGGGCGAAGCGGGTGGGGCAGCGCAGCAGCGCGACCTCCCGCGTCAGCAGGACGGAGAGGTTGTCCTCGGTGAACGGCGCCGCGCAGCTCCACCGCGCCGGATCGGCGGTCCAGCGCGGCCGGTTCGTCGCCGGATCGCGGAGCACGACGCTGCCGTCCTCGACGCCGCTCTCCCACCACCCGTCGGCGGCGGTGCTCCACAGCTCCGCGCCGGTATCGGCGGAGTAGGCCACGTAGCCGGGGGAGTCCTGCCATCCCACCAGCAGCACGTCGTGGAACAGCACCGGCGTGGTGCGCCGCGGATCCGGCGCACTCCCGGCTCGCGCAATCGCCCACCGCTGCTCGCCGTCCGGGCTCCAGCCGAGAATCGTGTCGCCGCGCACGGTGTAGATGCCGGACTCGGTCACCCCCGCGTCATCGAAGCCGCCGAGCTCGACGGTGTGGATCCCGGACAGCTCCAGCCCGCCCTGCGGCCGGGACGCCGCGGGCCCCCGCACGCCGCCACCACCATGACCAGCCCGAACGCCGCCAGCGCCCGTACCGCTCGATTCCACTCCATGCCGAACTCCCCCCGAAGTAGTTGTCGGCGCCGATCTTTGCACGGGGCACCGACAGGGTCCTAGGGCAGCAGCCGAGCCCGTCTGGCCCTGGCGACCGCCTCGACCCTGGTGTGTGCGTCGAGCTTGCTCATGGCGCTGCGCAGGTAGCTCTTCACCGTCTCCGGGCCGAGCGAGAGCCGCGTCGCCACCTCCTGGTTGGTGCAGCCGAGCGCGACCTGGGCGAGCACGTCGAGCTCGCGGCGGGAGAGCCGGGGCGCGTCGGCGGCGGGCGCTCCGGCGAGCACGTGGGTGATCCGGCCGCCGACGGTGTCGAGGCGGGCGCGCAGCTCGGGGTCGGGAACGGCGGCCGCGATCTCCCTGAGCTCGGCGTGGATGTCGCGCAGCTCCTCGCTCTCCGCGCCCGCGGGCGCCGGTTCGGCGAGCCGGAGCAGCCGCAGCCGCCGGTCCACCTCGTCGCGCACGGTGATCTCGCGGGCCAGCTGCCTGGCCGCGCCGATCATCAGCTCGGCGGTGCGGCCGCCGAGCGGGGAGCCGCCGCGGTTCGCGGCGTAGAGCACCGCGCGGGATTGCCGCTCGACCAGCACCGGTACCGCGAGCACCGAGCGGATGCCCTCGCCGAGCACCGGCCGGTCGTAGTCGTGCGTGATGGACGAGGCGCTGCGGTAGTCGGCCACCGAGGCGGGGGAGCCGCTCGCCATGACCTGCCCGCCGAGGCCGGACATGCGCAGCACCGTGAGCCCGCGCAGCGCGTTCGTGGTGGTGCCGACGAACTCGGAGAGCAGCAGCGCGTCCCGCGCGATCTCGCCGCCGAACGCCACCGGCACCCCGGCCTCCCGCGCCACCAGCCGCAGTGCCGCGCGCAGCGCGTCGCCGTCGCGCGGGCGGAGCAGGTGCTCGCCGGGCACGCGATCGGGGCTCATCTCGGGTCACCCCTTTTCGGGGGTAGTGCGGAACGTGACGTGTCCCACATTCTAGGCGGACTCCGGCGCCGATCCGGAGCCGCACGAGGGAGGACCACATGGCGACCGAGACGACGGTGCCCGACAGCGACCCGGACCAGCGGGTACGCACCCTGCTGGCGACCTACGACAGCCCGGCCGCCACCGCGGCGGTGCTGCTCTGCGACCGGCACCCGGCCGACCGGGTCGCGGTCACCGTGGTCGAGTCCGACCTGAGCCACACCGACCTCACCTACGGGGAGCTGCGCGAGCGCTCCGAGCGGTTCGCCGCCGCACTCGGCGAGCTCGGCGTCGGCCCCGGCGACCGGGTGGCCACGCTCATGGCCAAGTCGGCCGAGCTGGTCGTGGCGCTGCTCGGCATCTGGCGCCGCGGTGCGGTGCACATGCCGCTGTTCACCGCCTTCGCCTCGCCCGCCATCGCCTTCCGGCTCACGGCCGGCGATGCCCGCTGGGTCATCGCCGACGCCGACCAGGCCGCGAAGCTGCTTCCCGGCGACGACATCCCGGCCGACGCGCCGTGGGGGGTGATCGTCGCGGGTGGCGAGCAACCGGGCGCGCTGCGCTTCGAGGAGCTGCTCGCCGGGCACTCGGCCGACGACCCGCTGGCCGCCGCGGTGACCGTCGGCGGCGACGGCGGGCTGGTCCAGCTCTTCACCAGCGGCACCACCGGGACCCCGAAGGGCGTGCCGATCCCGTTGCGCGCACTCGCCTCGTTCCACGCGTACCAGGAGTTCGCGCTGGACGTACGGCCGGACGACGTCTTCTGGAACGGCGCCGACCCGGGCTGGGCCTACGGGCTGTACTACGCGATCCTGGCCCCGCTGGCGTCCGGGATCCGCACCCTGCTGCTGCACGCGCCGTTCTCGCCCGCGCTCACCTGGCAGGTGCTGGAGCGCTTCGGCGTCACCAACTTCGCCGCCGCGCCCACCGTCTACCGGGCGTTGCGCGCCGAGCCCGCTCCGGAGGGCGTCACGCTGCGCCGCGCCTCGTCGGCGGGCGAGCCGCTCACCCCCGAGGTGGTGGAGTGGTCGGCCGAGGCGCTCGGCGTCCCGGTCCGCGACCACTACGGCCAGACCGAGCACGGCATGGTCATCGGCAACGCCTGGCACGAGGCGCTGGACGCCACCGTCCCGCTCGGCTCGATGGGCAGGCAGCTGCCCGGCTGGCACTGCGCGGTGCTCGCCGACGACGCCGACGCCGAGGCGCCGACCGGCGAGCTCGGCCGGGTCGCCATCGATACCGGGAACAGCCCGCTGCTCTGGTTCACCGGCTACCTGGACGCCCCCGAGCGCACCGCGCAGCGCTTCACCGCCGACGGCCGCTGGTACCTCACCGGCGACGCGGGCTCGCGGGACGCCGACGGTTTCTTCCGCTTCTCGGCCAGGGACGACGACGTGATCATCATGGCCGGCTACCGGATCGGCCCGTTCGAGGTGGAGAGCGTGCTGCTGCTGCATCCGGGGGTCGCCGAGGCCGCGGTGGTGGGGATGCCGGACGAGCTGCGCGGCGAGGTGCTGGAGGCCTTCGTCGTGCTCGGCAGGGAGGCGACCGGCGACGACGAGCTCGCCGCCGAGCTGCAGCAGCTGGTCAAACAGAAGTTCGCCGCGCACGCCTACCCCCGCCGGGTGCACTTCGTCGACACGCTGCCCAAGACCCCGAGCGGCAAGGTGCAGCGCTACCTGCTCCGCCGCGGCGGCGCCCGGTGAGAGCCCCCGCCTACGACAGCGCCCCCGCCTACGACAGCGGCCGCGCCGACACCCCGCTGCTCGGCGACACCATCGGCGGCAACCTCGATCGCGTCGCCGCCGCGCACCCGGAGCGCGAAGCCCTGGTCGACCGCCCATCCGGCCGCCGCTGGAGCTACCGGGAACTGGTCGCGGCGGTCGACGCCATCGGCACCGGGCTGCTCGAGCACGGCGTCCGCACCGGTGACCGGGTCGGGATCTGGGCGCCGAACTGCGCGGAGTGGTTCCTGGTGCAGTACGCCACCGCGAAGATCGGCGCGATCCTGGTCACCATCAACCCGGCCTACCGCACCTCGGAGCTGGAGTTCGTGCTCCGCCAGGCCGGGGTGCGGACGCTGATCACCGCCGAGTCCTTCAAGACCTCGGACTACGTCGCGATGGTCGGCGAGGTGCGCGCCGCGGTCCCGGAGCTGGAATCGGTGCTGGTGCTCGGCTCGCCGGAGTGGGAAGCGCTGGCGGCCACCGAAGCGGAGGCCGCCCGGCTCGCCGCCGTCGCCGCGGAGCTCTCCGCCGACGACCCGATCAATATCCAGTACACCTCGGGGACGACGGGATTCCCCAAGGGCGCCACGCTCAGCCACCACAACATCCTGAACAACGGCTGGTTCGTCGGTGAGCTGTGCGGCTACACCGAGCACGATCGGATCTGCGTTCCGGTGCCCTTCTACCACTGCTTCGGCATGGTGATGGGCAATCTGGCGAGCACGACGCACGGCGCCGCCGTCGTCATCCCGGCGCCATCGTTCGACCCGGAGGCGAGCCTGGCCGCGGTCGCCGCCGAGCGCTGCACCTCGCTCTACGGCGTGCCGACCATGTTCATCGCCATGCTCGCCGCGCTCGACGCCGGCGCCGAGCACGACCTCCGCACGCTGCGCACCGGCATCATGGCGGGCTCGCCCTGCCCGATCGAGGTGATGAAGCGGGTCATCGACCGGATGAACATGGCGGAGGTCTCCATCTGCTACGGCATGACCGAGACCTCGCCGGTCTCCACCCAGACCCGCCGCGACGACAGCCTGGAGCGGCGCACCGAGACCGTCGGCCGGGTCGGGCCGCACCTGGAGGTCAAGATCGTCGACCCGGTGACCGGGCGGACGCTGCCGCGCGGCGAGCCCGGCGAGCTCTGCACCCGCGGCTACTCGGTGATGCTCGGGTACTGGGGCGAACCGGCCAAGACCGCGGAGGCCGTCGACGCCGCGCGCTGGATGCACACCGGCGACATCGCCGTCATGGACGGCGCCGGCTACCTCGCGGTGACCGGCCGGATCAAGGACATGGTGATCCGCGGTGGCGAGAACATCTACCCGCGCGAGATCGAGGAGTTCCTCTACGCGCACCCGGACGTGCTGGACGCGCAGGTGATCGGGGTGCCGGACGCCACCTACGGCGAGGAGCTGATGGCGTGGATCCGGCTGCGCCCCGGCGCGGCCCCGCTGGACGCCGCGCGGTTGCGCGAGTTCTGCACCGGCAAGCTGGCGCACTACAAGATCCCGCGCTACGTGCACCTGGTCGAGGAGTTCCCGATGACCGTCACCGGGAAGGTGCGCAAGGCCGAAATGCGTGCACTGGCCGGGGAACTGCTCGGTCGCCAGGACGCCTGACCCCCGGCGTCGATGGTCGCCGGTAGGGTGGCGCCTCGTGACGACAGTGCCCGAGAGTTCCGCTCTGCCCAGCGCCGGTGTGCCCAGCGTCGACCGCCGTATCGCCGAGGAACTCGGCGTCCGGGAGAGCCAGGTGCGCGCCACCGTCGAGCTGCTCGACGGCGGCGCCACCGTCCCCTTCGTCGCCAGGTACCGCAAGGAGGTCACCGAGGGGCTGGACGACGCGCAGCTGCGCACGCTGGAGGAGCGGCTGCACTACCTGCGTGAACTGGACGAGCGCCGCGCCGCCGTCGTGGAATCCATTCGCGGCCAAGGCAAACTCGACGACGAGCTGCACCGGCAGCTGCTCCTCGCCGACACCAAGGCCAGGCTGGAGGACATCTACCTCCCGTACAAGCCGAAGCGGCGCACCAAGGCGCAGATCGCGCGCGAGGCCGGGCACGAGCCGGTCGCCGACGCCCTGATCGGCGACCCGGCCACCGACCCGGCGGGCTACACCGCCGAGCAGCTGGAGGGCGCCCGCGCCATCCTGGTCGAGCGCTTCGCCGAGGACGCCGACCTGGTCGGCGAGCTGCGCGAGCTGATGTGGAAGCGCGGCCGGGTCAGCGCGGCCGTTCGCCCGGGTAAAGAGGAGGCCGGCGCCAAGTTCGCCGACTACTTCGAGTTCGCCGAGGCCTTCGAATCGCTGCCGTCGCACCGCATTCTCGCGCTGCTCCGTGGCGAGAAGGAGGAGATCCTCGCGCTGAAGCTGGAGCCGGACACCGAGGAGCCGCAGCCCGGCGAGCGCACCGTCTACGAGGGCCGGATCGCCACCCGCTTCGATATCGCCGACCGCGGCCGCGCCGCCGACGGCTGGCTGCTCGACACCGTGCGCTGGGCCTGGCGCACCAAACTCCAGGTGAGCCTCGGCATCGACACCAGGATGCGGCTGCGGCAGGCCGCCGAGAAGGACGCGGTCGACATCTTCGCCGCCAACCTGCGCGACCTGCTGCTCGCCGCCCCCGCGGGCACCCGCACCACCATGGGGCTGGATCCGGGGTACCGCACCGGCGTCAAGGTGGCCGTGGTCGACGCGACCGGCAAGGCCGTCGCCACCGAGGTCATCTACCCGCACAAGCCGCAGGGGCAGACCGAGAAGTCGCTGGCCGTGCTGGCCGCGCTGGTCGCCAGGTTCGGCGTCGAGCTGATCGCGATCGGCAACGGCACGGCCTCCCGCGAGACCGACGCGCTCGCCGTCGAGCTGATCTCCCGGATCCCGGAGAACAAGCCGACCAAGATCGTGGTCTCCGAGGCGGGCGCCTCGGTGTACTCCGCCTCGGCCTACGCCTCGCAGGAGCTGCCGGACATGGACGTCTCGCTGCGCGGGGCCGTCTCCATCGCGCGCAGGCTGCAGGATCCGCTTGCGGAGCTGGTGAAGATCGATCCGAAGTCGATCGGGGTCGGGCAGTACCAGCACGACATCTCCGAGACGCTGCTGGCCCGCTCGCTCGGCGTCGTGGTCGAGGACGCGGTGAACGCGGTCGGCGTCGACGTGAACACCGCGTCGGTGCCGCTGCTCGCCCGGGTCTCGGGTATCAGCGGAACGGTCGCCGAGAGCATCGTCGCGCACCGCGACCAGAACGGCCCGTTCCACAGCCGCACCGCGCTCAGGGAGGTGCCCCGGCTCGGCCCGAAGGCCTTCGAGCAGTGCGCGGGCTTCCTGCGCATCCGCGGCGGCGCCGACCCGCTCGACACCTCCGCCGTGCACCCCGAGGCGTACCCGGTGGTCCGCCGCATCCTGGACTCGACCGGCAGCGGCATCGCCGAGGTGATCGGCAACCCGGCCGTGCTGCGCGCGCTGAAGCCGGTCGACTTCACCGACGAGCGTTTCGGCGTCCCGACGGTCACCGACATCATCGCCGAGCTGGAGAAGCCGGGCCGCGACCCACGCCCGGAGTTCAAGACCGCCGAGTTCGCCGCCGGCGTGGAGAAGGTCGCCGACCTGGAACCGGGCATGGTGCTGGAGGGCGTGGTCACCAATGTCGCCGCCTTCGGCGCCTTCGTCGACGTCGGGGTGCACCAGGACGGCCTGGTGCACGTCTCGGCCATGTCGCACAGCTTCGTCGACGACCCGCGCAGCGTAGTGAAGTCCGGCGACGTGGTGAAGGTCAAGGTGCTCGAGGTCGACGTGGCCAGGCAGCGCATCGGGCTCTCGCTCCGGCTGGACGACGAGCCGGGCAAACCGGCCGGGCGCGAGGAGCGCGGCGGTCAGCGCGATCGCAACCGGGGCGGCAGCGGCAAACCCAGGCAGAATGGACAGGGAAAGCCGCAGGGCGACGGGCGCGGCCAGGGCAAACAGGGCGGCCAGCAGCAGCGCCGCCCCGCTCCGGCGAACGGCGCCATGGCCGACGCCCTGCGCCGAGCGGGGCTCGGCAAGTAGACCGAGAGGGAGCGCGGTGTTGCGGCGGTGGCTCGAACAGGACGTGATCGCGCAGGGCCGGTTGCCGCTGCTGTGCTTCCTGCTCGGCTTCATCGTCGGGTTCGTGATCATCCGGGTCAGCGTCCGGATGATCAGGGCCAAGGTGCGCTGGTGGCCGGGGAACATCAGGGCGGGCGACACCCACATCCACCACATGGTGTTCGGCGTGGTGCTGGTGCTGGCCTCCGGGATCGGCATGGTGGCCACCACCGAGACGTCGAGCCGCTCCACCGCGGCCATGCTCGCCGCCGCCTTCGGGGTCGGCGCGGCGCTGGTGCTGGACGAGTTCGCGCTGATCTTCTACCTGCGCGACGTGTACTGGGAGAAGCAGGGCCGCACCTCGGTGGACGCGGTGTTCGTCGCGATCGCCGTCACCGGGCTGCTGCTGCTCGGCTTCCACCCGCTGTGGCTGCTGGAGATCAACGACTTCCGCGCCGATCCCGGCATCGCCGTCCGGGTGGTCGTCGCGGTCTTCGCGCTGGTGAACCTGGTGCTCGCGGCGATCGTGATCGCCAAGGGCAAGATCTGGACCGGGCTCTTCGGCATGTTCTTCCTGCCGCTGCTCGTGGTCGGGGCGCTGCGGCTGAGCAGGCCGGGCGCGCCGTGGGCGCGCTGGCGCTACGCGGACCGGCGGCGCAGGCTGATGGCCCGCGCCGTCGTGCGCGAGCGGCGCTACCGGCGCCCGGTAATCCGGGCCAAGATCTTCGTGCAGGACCTGGTGGCCGGGAAGCCCGACGTCGACCACGTGCGCACCGCGGCCGAGGAGGAGCTGGCCCGCAAGGTGGTGCCCGCGCCCGCCGCGCAGCACCGGCACTTCCAGCCGAGCGAGCCGGCGGGGAAGAGCTGATCGGCCCCGATTTCAGCGCGGACCAGCTCGTCTGGCACACTGTTCGGGTTGCCCCGGGCCGTTTCCCGGCTCCGGCATCCCTTGTACCGAGCACGAACCGGCCGAGCACGCCAGTGCCGCCAGGGTCCTCTGTTCCACCATGAACCGTTAAGGACGAAAATGAACACCCTTGACTTCGTCGACGAGAAGTCGCTGCGCAGCGACGTCCCGGCCTTCCGCCCGGGCGATACGCTGAACGTGCACGTGAAGGTCATCGAGGGCTCCAAGGAGCGCATCCAGGTCTTCAAGGGCGTCGTGATCCGCCGTCAGGGCGGCGGCATCCGCGAGACCTTCACCGTGCGCAAGGTGTCGTTCGGTGTCGGCGTGGAGCGCACCTTCCCGGTGCACAGCCCCAACATCGACCACATCGAGGTGGTCACCCGCGGCGATGTCCGCCGGGCCAAGCTGTACTACCTGCGCGACCTGCGCGGCAAGGCCGCCAAGATCAAGGAGAAGCGCTGAGCTTCCCCGCCGGGGCGCGCTCGCGCGCTCCGCGCTGAAATCTCCTTCGGCCCGGCACCCGATTCGTTCGCGGTGCCGGGCCGAAGTGTGTGCGGTCAGCTCCAGGTCGACGGCTACTCTGTTCGGCGTGGCAGACGAAAGCGGTTCGGTGGGCGTGTCCGGAGCGGGCGAGGGCAGGTCGGGGGAGGGCGGCCGGGCGTCGCGGCGCAAGCAGCAGCAGCGCAAGCAGCGGCCGTTCTGGCAGGAGCTGCCGGTCCTGATCGTCATCGCGGCGGTGATCGCCGCGCTCATGGTCTCCTTCGTGGGGCGCCCGTACGTCATCCCGTCGCAGTCGATGGATCCCACGCTGGCCATCGGCGACCGCATCTACGTGCAGAAGATCAGCTACTACACCGCCGATCCGGAGCCGGGCGACGTCGTCGTCTTCGTCGGCCCGCCGAGCTGGAACACCAGCTACCGGTCGATCCGCTCGGACAACGCGGTGGTGCGCGGCGTGCAGAACTTCTTCTCCTGGTTCGGGCTGGTCCCCCCGGACGAGAACGATCTGGTGAAGCGGGTGATCGCGGTCGGCGGCCAGACCGTGCAGTGCTGCGACGCGCAGGGCCGGGTCACCGTGGACGGCAAGCCGCTGGACGAGCCGTACGTCAAGGACGACTTCCCGTGGCGCCAGGGCCAGGCCAACGCCGTCTACCCGGCCGGCCGGGTGTTCGGGCCGGTCACCGTGCCGGAGGGGCACCTGTGGGTGATGGGCGACAACCGCAACGAGTCGGCGGATTCCCGCGCGCACGTCGGCGACGAGCTGCAGGGCACGGTGCCGGTCGACAACGTGCGCGGCAAGACCGTCTTCAAAATCTGGCCGCCCGGCCGGATGGGCCCGGTGCGCGCGGAGGATCCGCAGGCGGAGTGAGCCGGCCGGCCGAAATGTCGGTGGCCGCAGCATAATCGACATGGTGCAGAGTTCAGTGATCCGATCCGGGAAGTGGCCGCCGCGCGTCGTCATGCGTCCGGCCGGCGGGCTGCGCACGCTGGAGGCCGCGCTGATCCGCAGCGGCCTTGGCCCGGTGGCCGGCGTCGACGAGGCGGGGCGCGGCCCCTGCGCGGGCCCGCTCGTGGTCGCCGCCTGCCTGCTCCCGCCGAAGGCCTATGACCGGCTGGCGGGCCTCGACGACTCCAAGAAGCTCGCCGAGGCCGCCCGCGACGAGCTGTACCCGGTGATCACCCGGCTCGCGCTGAGCTGGACGGTGGTCACCGTCCCCGCCTGGGAGGTGGACGCCATCGGCATCCACGTCGCCAATATCGAGGGCATGCGCCGGGCCGTCGCCGGGCTGGCGCACACCCCCGGGTACGTGCTCACCGACGGGTTCCGGGTGCCGGGCATCACGGTGCCCTCGCTGCCGGTGATCGGCGGCGACGCGGCAGCCGCCTGCATCGCCGCCGCCAGCATCCTGGCCAAGGTCACCCGCGATCGGATCATGACCGGGCTGGACGGCCGCTTCCCCGGCTACGGCTTCGCCGCGCACAAGGGCTACAACACCCCCGAGCACCTCGAGGCGCTACGCCGGCTCGGGCCGTGCAGCGAACACCGGCGGAGCTGGAAGAACGTGCGCGAACTCGGCGAAGCGCGGCCCCCGGCGGCCGAGGGGGGCCTCCGGATGGCTGCCGCGCCCGCGCATGCGCGATGATTACCCCCGACGACGCACTGCGGCGAGAAGGAGGACGTCCCACCCGATGAGTGCCGAGGACCTCGAGAAGTACGAAACCGAGATGGAGCTCTCGCTGTACCGCGAGTACAAGGACATCGTCGGTCAGTTCTCGTACGTGGTGGAGACGGAGCGGCGCTTCTACCTGGCCAATTCGGTCGAGCTACGGCCACAGAACGCCGATGGCGAGGTGTACTTCGAGGTGCGGATGAGCGACGCCTGGGTCTGGGACATGTACCGTCCCGCGCGCTTCGTCAAACACGTCCGCGTGATCACGTTCAAGGATGTGAACATCGAGGAGCTGGAGAAACCCGACCTGCGGCTGCCCGAGTAGCGCGCGGTTGTCCACAGGGGCGCGCTGATCCACAGGGAATCTGTTTCCCCAGGTCGGTGCGGCGGGAGTGGGCGGCGGTCACGTCAGGCTTGCCGGCGTGACCAACGAAACTCTGGCAGGTGACAGCCCGCTCTCCCCGCACTCGCTCGCGGCCATCGCGGCCGCGGTGCCGCGCCCGGCCAACGGCGCGGATCGCCGCACCCTCGGCGCGTACGGCGAAGAACTCGCCGCCCGGTACCTGGAAACCGCGGGCATGGAGATCATCGCCCGCAACTGGCGCTGCCGCTACGGCGAGCTCGACCTCATCGCCCGCACGCCGGAGCTCACCGCCTTCGTCGAGGTGAAGACCCGCACCGGGCTCGGCTTCGGCATCCCCGCCGAGGCGGTCACCTTCGCCAAGCGGCAGCGCATCCGGCGGCTGGCCCTGCTCTGGCTGGCCGAGCAGGAGCGGCCGTGGCGGCGGCTCCGCTTCGACGTGGTCTCGGTGCTGCTGCAGCGCGGCCACCAGCCCGTCATCGACCACCTGCAGTCGGTGTTCTGATGGCACTCGGACGCGCGCACTCCGTCGCCGTCGCCGGGGTCGACGGGCAGCTGGTCGAGGTCGAGGCCGATATCGGCCAGGGGCTGCCCTCGGTGCACCTGGTCGGGCTGCCCGACGCGGCGCTGCAGGAATCCCGCGACCGCATCCGCGCCGCGGTCGTCAACTCCGGCGAGAAGTGGCCGGACGGCCGCGTCATCCTGGCGCTCTCCCCGGCCACCCTGCCCAAGCTCGGCAGCGTCTACGACCTGGCGCTCGCCATCGCGGTGCTGCACGCGGGCGGCAGCATCCCCGGCGACCGGCTCGCGAAGACCGTGCTGCTCGGCGAACTCGCCCTGGACGGCCGGGTGCGTCCGGTGCGCGGCATCCTGCCCGCCGTGCTCGCGGCCCGGATAGCCGGGGTGCCGACGGTGGTGGTGCCCCAGCCCGCCCTCGGCGAAGCCGGGCTCGTCGACGGCATCGAGGTCCTCGGCGCCCCCGATCTGCGCACCCTGCTCGCCTGGCTGCGCGGCGACGGCGTGCTCGCCGAACCCGACGGCACCCGCCCCGGCCAGGTGTTCGCCGGCGGTGACCTGGGCGAGGTGACCGGCCAGCAGGAGGCGAGGCACGCCCTCGAGGTGGCCGCGGCGGGCGGGCACCACCTGCTGCTCACCGGGCCGCCGGGCATCGGCAAGACCATGCTGGCCCAGCGCCTCCCGAGCCTGCTGCCCCCGCTCACCGACGCCGAGGCGCTCGAGGTCACCGCCATCCACTCGCTGGCGGGCGATCTCGCCGGCGATCGGCCGCTGCTCACCACCCCGCCGTTCGTCGCACCGCACCACTCGACCTCCGTGACCGCCATGATCGGCGGCGGCTCCGGCATGGCGCGCCCCGGCGCGGTCTCGCGGGCCCATCGCGGGGTGCTCTTCCTCGACGAGTGCGCCGAGGTCAGCGGACGGGTGCTGGAGTCGCTGCGGCTCCCGCTGGAGGAGGGCGAGATCAGGGTGGCCCGGCGCGACGGCGTCGCCCGCTACCCCGCCCGGTTCCAGCTGGTCCTCGCCGCCAACCCGTGCCCGTGCGCCCCGGCGCGGGATGTCGACTGCCGGTGCACGCCCGCCGCGCGCAGGCGCTACCTCGGCAAACTCTCCGGCCCGCTGATCGACCGCATCGACCTGTGGGTCCGGATGAACGGCGAGCAGAGCGCCCCCTTCGGCGCCGGGCCGGCGGAGTCCAGCGCGGAGGTCAGGGCACGGGTCGTCGAGGCCCGCGAGCGCGCGGCCGCGCGCTGGCGCGCCGACGGGTGGTCGACCAACGCCGAGGTGCCCGGCCACGTGCTGCGCCGCCGTTCGGCGCTGACCGCCGAGACGCTGGCTCCAGTGCAGCGGGCGATGCGAGTGGGCCGGGTCTCGGCGCGCGGCGCCGACCGCGCGCTCCGGGTCGCGTGGACGCTGTGCGATCTGCGCCGCGGCGACAAGCCCGCCGAGCACGACGTCCTCGCCGCGCTGCGCTTCCGGCAGTGGGGCACGCCGTGAGCACCCCCGAGGAGCGGATGCTCGCCTGGGTCTACCTCTCCCGGGTCGTCCTCGGCCCGTGCGCCCCGCTCGCCGCGCTCATCGACGCCGTCGGCGTCATCGAGGCGGCGCGGGCCGTGCGGGAACGCGACCTGCCCGGCGCGCTGCGCGGCCCGACCGAGGCCCGCCGGGATACCGACCGGGTTGCCGACGACCTCGCCGCGATCGTCCGGCTCGGCGGTCGCGTGGTCACGCCCGACGACCCCGAATGGCCCGCCTGGCGCATGCTCGGCCTCACCCGCCTGATCGATGATCCCGACGGCTCGGCGCCGCTCGCGCTGTGGGTGCGCGGAGCGGCGTCGCTGACCGCGTGCACCGAGCGGGCCGTCGCCGTGGTCGGCACCCGCTGCGCCAGCGGCTACGGCGCGCAGGCCACCAGCGAGCTCGCCGGTGACCTGGCGGCGCGGGGCTGGACGGTCGTCTCCGGCGCGGCCTACGGCATCGACGCGATCGCGCACCGCGCCGCGCTCGCCGTCGGCGGCACCACCGTGGCCGTCCTCGGCTGCGGCCTCGACCGCCCCTATCCGTTGCAGCACGCCGGCCTGCTAGCCGAGATCGCGGAGACCGGGCTGGTCGTCAGCGAATACCCGCCGGGCATCACCGCTCACCGCCACCACTTCCTCGCCCGCAACCGCTTGATCGCCGGCCTCGCCGACGCCGTCCTCGTCACCGAGGCCGGCGTCCGCAGCGGTGCCCGCAACACGGTGAAGTGGGGTCGCCGCCTCGGCAGGCCGACTCTCGCCGTCCCGGGGCCGATCACCTCGGCCCTCTCGGTCGGCTGTCACCGCATGATCCGCGAGGGGGAAGCCGTCCTCGTCACCGATGTGGAGGAGGTGATGAGCGAAGCCGGCCCCCTGCGTCTCGACAATGTCGGGTCGCAGGGCTCCGGCCGGCGCCGAACGCAGCGCAACTGAGTGGCCCGCAGTCTCGTCGGGAGGTCCGCGGGCCACCGCGCCCGTTCCCCGCCGCGCACGCGCGAGCAGTGGCGGTTGCGCGGCGGGGGCGGTGTGGTCTTCGGCGCCGCACGCGCGGCACGCCGGCGCCCATCCCGCCGTGCGCCCGCGAGTAGTGGCGGTTGCGCGGCGGGGCGGTGTGGTCTGTGGCGCCGCACGCGCGGCACGTCGGCACCCATTCCGCCGTGCGCCCGCGAGTAGTGGGGGGCGTGCGGCTGGACGGCGCGGGTTCTTGCGGACGCGCGAGTGACACGCCACGGTAGGGGGATGGAGGCTCTGCCCGACGATCTGCGCGCGCTGCTCGCCGAGTACGAGCGGCACCTTTCGCTGGGGCGCAATCGCTCCGCGCACACCGTGCGGGCGTACGTGGGGGACGCGCGCTCGCTGCTCGCGCACCTCGTGGCGCGGGCCGCGGATTCCGCCGTGCGGGAGCTGGATCTGGCGCTGCTCAGATCCTGGCTCGCGGAGCAGTCGTCGTCGGGGGTCGCGCGAACCACCATGGCGCGCCGAGCATCATCGGCCCGGACGTTCACCGCTTGGCTCACGGCCACGGGACGGCTCACCGTCGACCCGGGACTGCGGCTCGCATCCCCGAAGCGGCCGCGCACCCTGCCCGCGGTGCTGAACACCGAGCACGCCGCCGCCGCGATGGATGCCGCCGAATCGGGGGCGGCGCAGCGGGATCCGATGGCGCTGCGCGATCGGCTGATCGTGGAGCTGCTCTACGCCACCGGCATCCGGGTCGGCGAGCTGTGCGGGCTCGACATCGACGACCTAGACCGCGAGCGCCGCGTGCTCCGGGTGCTCGGCAAGGGGAACAAGGAGCGGTCCGCCCCCTTCGGCAAGCCCGCCGACGCCGCGCTGGACGACTGGCTGCGCTTCGGGCGCCCCGCTCTCGCGGTCCCGTCCTCCGGGCGGGCACTGCTGCTGGGGCGGCGCGGAAAGCGGCTGGACCAGCGGCAGGCTCGGACCGTGGTCCACGAGGTGGTCTCCGCCATCCCCGGCGCACCGGACGTCGCACCGCACGGGCTGCGGCACTCCGCCGCGACCCACCTGCTCGAAGGAGGCGCGGATCTGCGGGTGGTGCAGGAGTTGCTCGGCCACACCAGCCTGGCGACCACGCAGCTCTACACGCACGTGTCGATCGAGCGGCTGCGCAAGGTGCACGATCAAGCGCATCCGCGGGCATGAGCGCGTTCCCCGCATCGGGACACGATTGCGCGATAGCGTCCGGGCGGGTGGGCAGGCGATGAAGGGAGTGCGGTGGACGAGGTCGAGAACGAGCCGGGGCCGGGAGTCGACTACCGGTTCACCCTCGCCAACGAGCGCACCTTCCTGGCCTGGATCCGCACCTCGCTCGGCTTACTCGCGGGTGGTGTCGCCGTGCACACCCTGGTCCAGCCGTTCCTGGTGACCGGATTCCGGCGGGCGATCGCGGTCAGCTGCGTCGCGCTCGCCGTCGTGCTGGCGGTGGGCGCGCTGCTGCGCTGGCGCCAGGTCACGCGGGCGATGCACGCCGGCCGGGCGCTGCCGGAGACGGTGATGGTGCCGATCCTGGCGTTCGGCATCGCCTTCATCTCCCTCATCGCCGCCATCGCGGTGCTGGTCGAATGAACGACCCTGCGGGGGAGGGCGATACCGGGCTGGCGATCGAGCGCACGGTACTGGCGTGGCGGCGAACAGCGATCGGCGCGGCAGGCGTCGCGCTCCTGCTCGCGAATGCGGCCCTGCATCGGGGCTGGGCGCCGGCGGCGGTCGTGCCCTGCTCGGCGGCGGTCGCCATGGGCGTACTGGCGGTCGCCGGATTCCGCCGGGGTCGAGACCTCCGGCGCGGCCGGTTCGGCGAGGCCGCTCGATCGATCGCGTTCGCGACCGGGGTGGTCGCTGTGGTCGGCTGCCTGGCCGTGCTGATCACGCTGATCGCTCCGGCTCGATAGTCCGGCCGCGCTGTTTCTCGGCAGTGTGGCTCTGGGGCACCTCGGTGGTCCGGCTGTGCGGAGCGCACGGCGTGCGCGGGGAGGGTTCGTGGCCGCGGCCCTACTTCCACCCGACCGGGGTGCGCCGGAGCGTCGCCAGGTAGGCCGAGGCCGCGGTGCGCTGGGCGAGGCGGCCGACGGGGCCGGCGAGGCGGGTGTACCAGGCGGCGGGGCGGGAGAAGGCGGTGACGATGCCGTAGACGGTGTCGGTGGGGCGGTCGTACTCGACGGCGAAGAGTTCTTCGCCGGATTCCGGGTGGCCGGGGAGGGTGCCGTAGGCGAAGCCGCGGCGGTCGCCCTCGTCGAGGACGTAGACGACGCGGCAGGGCGCGGGGATGCCGAGGGGGCCGACGCCGAGGCGGACGGTGACGAGGCTGCCAGGCTGCGCGACGGGGGTATCGGCGCTGCGGAAGATGCCGAGGCCGCGCTGCATGCGGTAGGCGAGCACGGCGTCACCGAGGCGGCGGAACTCGGCCTCGCCCTTGGCGATGGCGCGGCGCACCTCCAGGTGGTCGTAGCCGGCGGGGAGCGGGCCACGGGTGGCGCCGACATCGGGGTAGGTGAAGGGGGAGTCGGGCATGGGGCGATCATGCCCGGCCGCGGGTGGTGCGGGAAAGGGTTCATGGCGCTACCAGGGGTTTCAGCCGCAGTGGGGCGAGGCGGAGTAGGCCGAGCGGGTCGACGTACTGCGGCCGGTTGCGGATTGTCGGGTCGCGGCGGGCGCCCCAGTGCAGGCATGCGGGGGCGGGGCAGCCCTCGTGGCCGGTGGTGAGGGTGCCGATGGGGGAGCCGCGGGTGACCCTCGCGCCGGCGGCGACATCGGCCTCGACCGGCTCGTAGGTGGTGCGGAGGCCGCCGTCGTGCCGGAGTGAGACCACCGGTCTGCCCGCGACGGTGCCTGCGAAGACCACGATGGCGTCGCCGGGGGCCAGCACCGGGCTGCCCGGCGCGCCGCCGAGGTCGACGCCGCGGTGACCGGGCAGCCAGTCGTGCGCGGGGTTGTCGAAAACGCGCAGGACCGCGGGCCGCGGCCGTAGTGGCCAGTCGAAGCGTGGCTCGGTGGCGAGCGTGCCCGGCCACCCGGCCGCGGCATCGGCGAGCGCGGCAGCGCTCGGAACGGCACCGGGGGGTGGAACTGCGCCGGCGGATGGAACGGCACCGGCGGGTGGAGCTGCGCCGGGGGGCGGCGCGGCACCGGCGACGGGTGCGGCCGCGAGGGCTACGACCACGGAGAACAGCAGGGTTCGGGCGGTGGATGGAGGCATGGAACCGAGCCTGCCGAACCACCCCGGCCTCCGCGAGACCCCACCGCGCGCCTGTGGACAACCCGCTACCTGGGGATAAACCACCGGGGGCGATTTCTTCCCGGACGTTCCCCGACGTAGACTGGCCGAGCGGTCCGTGCATCGCACCGACCGACTTCGCGCGCCATCGTGCCCGTCGCCTCGGCGCTGTTCGAACAGAGCTTCCTCTTCGCAGGTTGATCGCTCGCCTCGATCGGTGTCCGTCGAAGACGGGGAATCGTCGGCTGGTCCCGCCCTCACCGGCGGGCCGGCGATTCGATGACGCCAGGGCAGCGGGTCACCGACCCGTTGCGACAACCGGCAACGAAAGTGAGATACGGGAGCTATGGCTGTCGTAACAATGAAGCAGCTGCTCGACAGCGGCGCGCACTTCGGACACCAGACCCGGCGCTGGAACCCGAAGATGAAGCGGTTCATCTTCACCGACCGCAACGGCATCTACATCATCGACCTGCAGCAGACGCTGACCTACATCGACAAGGCGTACGAGTTCGTCAAGGAGACGGTCGCCCACGGCGGCACCGTGCTCTTCGTCGGTACCAAGAAGCAGGCGCAGGAGTCGATCGCGGCCGAGGCCACCCGCGTGGGCATGCCCTACGTGAACCAGCGCTGGCTCGGCGGCATGCTGACCAACTTCTCCACCGTGCACAAGCGTCTGCAGCGCCTCAAGGAGCTCGAGGCGATGGAGCAGACCGGTGGCTTCGAGGGTCGCACCAAGAAGGAAATCCTCATGCTCACGCGTGAGATGACCAAGCTGGACCGGACCCTCGGTGGTATCCGCGACATGGCGAAGGTGCCGTCGGCCATCTGGGTCGTCGACACCAACAAGGAGCACATCGCCGTCGGCGAGGCGCGCAAGCTGAACATCCCGGTCATCGCGATCCTGGATACCAACTGCGATCCCGACCTGGTCGATTACCCGATCCCGGGCAACGACGACGCGATCCGCTCCGCCGCGCTGCTGACCAAGGTCGTCGCCTCCGCGGTCGCGGAGGGTGTGCAGGCGCGGGCCGGTGGCTCCGCGAGTGACGACAAGCCGGAGGCGGGCGCAGGCGAGCCGCTGGCCGAGTGGGAGCAGGAGCTGCTCGCGCAGGCCGCCCCCGCCGCCGAGGCGGAGGCCGCTCCGGCGGAGGCCGCTCCGGCCGAGGCCGTGGCGGAGGCTCCCGCCGAGGCACCGGTCGAGACTCCGGCCGAGGCACCCGCCGAGGCCTGATCGACCGGTTCGTTACCTGCTGTTCCAGCGGTGGTCACGGCGCACTGCCACCGTGACCACCGCTGACCGGTATTCACCCCCTTTCTCGAAGGAGGCTCGCCACCGATGGCGAACTACACCGCTGCCGACGTGAAGCGGCTCCGCGAGCTCACCGGCTCCGGAATGATGGACTGCAAGAACGCCCTGGTCGAGACCGAGGGCGATTTCGACAAGGCCGTCGAGCTGCTCCGGATCAAGGGCGCCAAGGACGTGGGCAAGCGTGCCGAGCGCACCACCGCCGAGGGCCTGGTCGCCGCCAAGGGCGGCGTCCTGATCGAGATCAACTCGGAGACCGACTTCGTCGCGAAGAACGCCGAGTTCCAGGCGCTGGCCGACAAGATCGTCTCCGCGGCCGCCGCGGCCAAGCCCGCCGACCTGGATGCGCTGAAGGCGGTGGACCTGGGCGACGGCGAGACCGCCGACAGTGCGCTGCAGGCGCTCGCCGCCAAGATCGGCGAGAAGCTGGAGCTGCGCCGGGTCGTCGCGCTGGACGGCCCGGTCGCCACCTACCTGCACAAGCGGGCCTCGGATCTGCCGCCCGCCGTCGGCGTGCTGATCGAGTACGAGGGCGAGGGCGACAGCGCCGCCGAGGCCGCGCGCGCCGCCGCCATGCAGGTGGCCGCGCTCAAGGCCAAGTACGTGACCCGCGACGAGGTCCCGGCCGATCTGGTGGAGAACGAGCGCCGCATCGCCGAGCAGACCGCGCGCGAGGAGGGCAAGCCGGAGGCGGCGCTGCCCAAGATCACCGAGGGCCGCGTGAACGGCTTCTTCAAGGACGTGGTGCTGCTCGAGCAGGCCTCCGTCACCGATTCGAAGAAGACCGTCAAGGCGCTGCTGGACGACGCCGGCGTCACCGTGACCCGGTTCGCCCGGTTCGAGGTCGGCGCCAGCTGACCCCGCCGCACCAGGCACCCGAAGGCCCCCCGGTGTTCACCGGGGGGCCTTCGGCGTCCGGCGCGGGGCATGAGGCAGGATAGGGGCATCCGTGTGTCGCCCTCCCCGCCCGAGCGGGTACGTCGGCGCGCCCGGAGCGCCCGCAGCCAGTACGTTCCGGCCCGCGCCGGAACCAGCTCCTAAGGAGATCAGCACCGATGACGGACCCGGGGATCGCTCGCCCAGGCTACGACCGGGTACTGCTCAAATTGGGCGGCGAGATGTTCGGCGGCGGCCGGGTCGGGCTCGACCCGGACGTGGTGCTGACCGTTGCGGAGCAGATCGCGGAGGTCGTCGCCACCGGCGTGCAGGTCGCCGTGGTGATCGGCGGCGGCAACTTCTTCCGTGGCGCCGAGCTCGAGGAGCGCGGCATGGAGCGCGCCCGCTCGGACTACATGGGCATGCTCGGCACCGTGATGAACAGCCTTGCGCTGCAGGACTTCCTGCAGAAGCAGGGGGTGGACACCCGGGTGCAGACCGCGATCACCATGGGGCAGGTCGCCGAGCCCTACCTGCCGCTGCGCGCCAAGCGGCACCTGGAGAAGGGCCGGGTGGTGATCTTCGGCGCCGGGATGGGCATGCCGTACTTCTCCACCGACACGACGGCGGCACAGCGCGCGCTGGAGATCGGCGCCGACGTGGTACTCATGGCGAAGGCGGTGGACGGGGTCTTCAGCGCCGATCCGCGGCTGGATGCCGACGCCGTGCTGTACACCGAGATCACGCACCGGGAAGTCATCGAGCGCGGGCTCAAGGTCGCCGACGCGACGGCCTTCAGCCTGTGTATGGACAACCAGATGCCGATGCTGGTGTTCAATCTTCTGATCGAGGGCAATATCGCCCGGGCCGTTGCCGGTGAGAAGATCGGCACATTGGTCAGGTCCTGAGACCGCGACCCCGCGCGGCACTCGCCCGCGGAACCGGAATGACGATGCTGTGGAGGAAACGGTCGTGATTGAAGAAGCGCTCTTCGACGCCGAGGAGAAGATGGAGAAGGCCGTCTCGGTGGCGAAGGACGATCTCGGCAGCATCCGCACCGGGCGCGCCAACCCCGGCATGTTCAACCGGATCGTCGTCGACTACTACGGCAGCCTGACGCCGATCACCCAGATGTCCAGCATCACGGTGCCGGAGCCGCGCATGGTCGTGATCAAGCCCTACGAGAAGAGTCAGATGGGGCCGATCGAGACTGCCATCCGTAACTCCGATCTGGGTGTCAACCCCACCAACAACGGGGACATCATCCGCATCTCCATCCCGCAGCTGACCGAGGAGCGCCGCCGCGAGCTGGCGAAGCAGGCCAGGGGCAAGGGGGAGGACGCGAAGGTCGCCATCCGCAATGTCCGGCGCAAGGCGATGGACGAACTCGGCCGCATCCAGAAGGATGGCGAGGCGGGCGAGGACGAGGTGGGCCGGGCCGAGAAGGAACTGGACAAGGCCACCGCCAGGTACGTGGCCCAGGTCGATGACCTGGTCAAGCACAAGGAAGCCGAACTGCTCGAGGTCTGAGATCCGATCGCGGGTCCGCCACGAGGTCGGGGAACGAACGGGAACTTTTGAGTTGAGCGACGGGACGATCGTGGTCGAGAAAGCCGCTGCGGCCGAGGAGCCGACGCCGCCGGGCACAGAACCTCCGCCTGCCGGAGCGGCCTTCGCGCCGACCCCGGCTGCCGCGCCGCCGGAGCCCGCTCCGGCGGCGGCGCGCAGCTCGCGGGCGGGCCGGGACCTACCGGCGGCGCTCGGCGTCGGGCTCGGGCTCGGGCTCTCGCTGATCGCCATCCTGCTCTTCGTCCCGAAGGTCTTCATCCTGGTCGCGGGCACCGCGATCGGCATCGCGACCTGGGAGGTGGCGAAGCGGCTGCGCGAGGCCGACGTCCTGGTGCCGCGGGTCCCGCTCATCGTGGGCGGGCAGGCGGTGTTCTGGCTCGGCTGGCCGTTCGGCGCGAACGGGGTCGCGGGCGCCTTCGCCGGCACGGTGCTGGTCTGCATGGTGTGGCGGCTGTTCGATCACGGCCTGAGCGTCGCCCCGCGAAACTTCCTGCGGGACACGGCGATCACCGTCTTCACGCTCTCCTGGATCCCGCTGCTCGCCTCGTTCTCGGTGCTGCTGCTGCTGGAGCCGGACGGCAACCTGCGGGTGCTCACCTTCATGATCCTGGTGGTGTGCTCGGATGTCGGCGGCTACGTCGCGGGCGTGCTGTTCGGGCGGCACCCGATGGTGCCCTCGATCAGCCCGAAGAAGTCCTGGGAGGGGTTCGGCGGCTCGCTGCTCTTCTCGGTGATCGGCGGCCTGCTCACGGTGACGCTGCTGCTGGAGGCCAACTCCATGATCGGCGTCGTGCTCGGCGTCGGGCTGGTCACCGTCGCCACCATCGGTGACCTGATCGAATCGCAGATCAAGCGGGAACTCGGGATCAAGGACATGGGCACGCTGCTGCCAGGGCACGGCGGCATCATGGACCGGCTGGACTCCATGCTGCCGTCGGCGTTCGTCGCCTGGCTGGTGCTCTCCGCGCTGTTGTAGCGGGTCAGCGCGGGTGCTTCGCCAGGCGGCGCAGCTGCAGGATGCGGAGCCCGCCGACCAGCGACATCAGCAGCGCTCCGATGATCACGCTGAGCAGCACGGTGACGCCGAGCGGCAGGGTGAAGTCCCAGAAGAAGAGGCTCACCGGCACCTGGTCCAGGTTCTGCAGGATGAAGATCAGCAGCACGATGAGGATGACGGCGCCCGCGACGAGGCCGCTCCAGGCGTAGCCGGTTTTCGACGAGACCGAGACCTTCTTGCGCTGCACCGGTGCGGAGACTTCACGGGGTTGCGTGCCCGCGGTGTCGCCGAGCGGATCGGCGGTCGCCTCGGACAGCGGATTCGGCTCGGGTGCCGGTGTGGTGGTCATGGCGCATGGATACCCGCTACCAGCGCGATTACGCGCGGATGGGACACTGGTAGCACTATGGTCGCCTCCCTTCCGCTCGTTTTCGATGCCCCGCGCCGCGGGATGCCGCGCACGCATCTCGCCGATCTCGACGCGGAGGGCAGGCGCGCCGCCGTGGCCGAACTCGGGCTGCCCAGGTTCCGGGCCGACCAGATCGCCAGGCAGTACTACGCCCGGCTGCAGGCCGACCCGAGCCTGATGACCGATCTGCCCGCCCCGCTGCGCGAGCGGGTCGCCGACGCGCTCTTCCCGCCGCTGCTGAGCGTGGTCAAGCACGTCGCCTGCGACGACGGCAGCACCCGCAAGACGCTCTGGCGTGCGGGCGACGGCACGCTGGTGGAGAGCGTGCTCATGCGCTACCCCGACCGCAACACGCTCTGCATCTCCAGCCAGGCCGGCTGCGGCATGGCCTGTCCCTTCTGCGCCACCGGCCAGGGCGGGCTGGACCGCAACCTCTCCACCGCCGAGATCGTCGACCAGGTGCGCGCCGCGGCGGCCGCGCTGCGCGACGGCGACGTGGCGGGCGGCCCGGGCCGGCTCTCCAACATCGTCTTCATGGGGATGGGTGAGCCGCTGGCCAACTACAAGCGGGTGGTCGCCGCGGTCCGCCGGATCACCGCGCCCGCGCCGGACGGGTTCGGCATCTCGCAGCGCAATGTCGTCGTCTCCACGGTCGGGCTGGCCCCCGCCATCCGCAAACTGGCCGACGAGGGGCTCTCGGTGACGCTGGCCGTCTCGCTGCACACCCCCGACGACGAGCTGCGCGACACCCTGGTTCCGGTGAACAACCGCTGGCCGATCGCGGAGGTGCTGGAGGCCGCGCGCTACTACGCCGACACCACCGGCCGCCGGATCTCGATCGAGTACGCGCTCATCCGGGACGTGAACGACCAGCCGTGGCGCGCGGACATGCTCGGCAAGAAGCTGCACCGGGCGCTCGGCTCGCGGGTGCACGTGAACCTGATCCCGCTCAACCCGACCCCGGGCAGCGAGTGGGACGCCAGCCCGAAGCCGGTGGAGCGGGAGTTCGTGCGCCGGGTGAACGAGCAGGGCGTGCCGTGCACGGTGCGCGACACCCGGGGCCAGGAGATCGCGGCCGCCTGCGGGCAGCTGGCCGCGGAGAACTAGTAGTTCTTCTGCGGGCGGTTGCTCGCCGCCCGCCTGCGCTCGCGCTCCTCCTCGACCCGGGTGGCCTCGGCCTCGACGGTGCGCAGGTTCTCGCGCTCGCGCAGCAGCCACGCAGGCGGGTCGGCGAGCAGCGCCTCGATCTCGGTGGCGGTGAGGTGGTCGGAGACCTCGGCGCGGGCCAGCCCGCTGTTGCTGACGCCGAGCTTGCGGGCGACGACGTCGCGCGGGAACGGGCCGGTGCGGCGCAGCTCGCGCAGCCACTCCGGCGGATTCTCGCGCAGCGCGGTCAGCTCCTCGCGGGTGATCGGGTGCGTGCGGAACTCCTCCGGCGCGGCGGGCAGGTAGATGCCCAGCTTGGCGGCGGCCGTGAGCGGTTTCATGGTCTGCGGGTTCGGCACGCCGAGCATCTTATCCGCCGCGGCGGTGCACTACTGTCACCCGGGTGAGCAGCCCCGATTCGATCGACCCCGAGCGGCTGCGGCAGTTCGTCGCGGTCGCCGACGAACTGCACTTCGCGCGCGCCGCGCGGGCGCTCGGCATCGCCAGGCAGCGGCTCAGCCGCACGGTGATCGAGCTGGAGCAGGAGCTGGGGGAGCGGCTCTTCGTGCCCGGTGCGCAGCCGACCGAGCTGACCGAGGCGGGGGCGGCGCTCCGGGAACAGGCGCGGGCGGTGCTCGCGCACACCGCGCGGCCGGTGGCCGAGCCGGAGGCCGCGTCGCTGCGGGTCGGGTTCGCGCCCGGGGTGACGGTGTCGAAGTGGGAGCGGATCTGGGCCGAGCGGTTCCCGGAGGCTCCGCTGACCACGGTGCCGCTGGCGCAGGCCGAGCAGGAGCGGGCGCTGCGCGCGGGGGAGGTCGACATGTGCTTCGTCCGGCTGCCGGTGGAGCGGGACGGGCTGAGCGTCATTTCGCTGTACCGGGAGCTGGCGGTCGCCGTGGTGCCGAAAGAGCACCCGGTGGCGGCGTACGACGAGATCGCCGAGGCGGATCTGGCCGGCTGGCAGCGGCACGACGGGGACGATATCGACGGCGCGGCGGGAATCCTGGAGTTGGTGGCCGCCGGGGTCGGCGTCGCGGTGCTGCCGCACTCCATCGCGCGGCTGCACGCCAGGCGCGACCTGGTCTACCGGACCGTCACCGACCTGCCCGGCACCGAGGTGGCGCTGGCCTGGCCGAGCGCGGCGACCACCGAGCCGGTCGAGGAGTTCGTCGGCGTGGTGCGCGGCCGCACCGCGCGCAGCACCCGCTCGCCCTCGGCCCGCGCCGAGCCCGCGAAGCCGGCCCGCACGCCCTCGGCCCGTGTCGAGCCCGCGAAGTCGAATCGCGCGCAGCCGAAGAAAGCTGCGGCCAAGCGCGGCGCCCCGCGCGCATCCGCGCCGAAGCAGGGCCGCCGCCGCGGTCGCTGAGCGCGGACGGGGTCAGCGGCCCCGTGCCGGGGCAGGGCAGATCGGGCGGCGCCCACACGCCGCTGCTCGGCCCGGTGGCGGGCGAACGGGAGCTACCTGGGCCGACGCCGGTGGATCGCGTCGTAGACGAACAGGCCGGCGATGGAGAGCGCGAAGCCGACCAGGAAGATGTCCTCGACCCTGCCGTTGTGGTTTCCGATGATCATGGCGAGCAGGGCGAGCGCGACGAACCAGCCCGCGATGCGGAAGGTCTTCGGCGATTCCCCGCTCCAGCCCCAGGCGGCCGACGGCACGTCGGCGGTGTCGACGCGGTGCACGACCGCGCGCTCGCTGTCGGCGGGTTCGAGTTCCGTGGCGGCCACGATCGCTCCTTCTGGCGGGGATACGACTACGCCCGATATCGTGACATACGACCGCATGTCGTAGCCAGCAGGGCTGCCACAATGGGGCGGTGTCCGACATCGTGAGAGTCCTGCTGCTCGGCAGCACCGGATCCATCGGAACCCAGGCGCTGGAGGTGATCGCCGCCAACCCCGACCGGTTCGAGGTGGTCGGGCTCGCCGCCCGCGGCGGGAACCCCGAGCTGCTGGCCGCGCAGATGGCCGCGACCGGGACCAGCAATGTCGCGGTGGCCGATCCGCGCGCGGCGCACCGGCTCGACCTGGAGCTGGCGGGCCCCGCCGCGGTGACCGAGCTGGTCCGCCGCACCGAGGCCGACGTGGTGCTGAACGCGCTGGTCGGCTCGCTCGGCCTGGAGCCGACGCTGGCGACGCTGGAATCCGGCACCCGGCTCGCGCTGGCGAACAAGGAGTCGCTGGTCGCGGGCGGTTCGCTGGTGACCCGCGCGGCCGCGCCGGGGCAGATCGTCCCGGTCGACTCCGAGCACTCGGCGCTCGCCCAGTGCCTGCGCGGCGGCCGCGCCGACGAGGTGGACCGGCTGGTGCTCACCGCCTCCGGCGGGCCGTTCCGCGGCTGGACCACCGAGATGCTGGAGAACGTCAACCCGGCCGAGGCCAAGGCGCACCCGACCTGGGCCATGGGGCTGATGAACACGCTGAACTCGGCCTCGCTGGTGAACAAGGGGCTGGAGCTGATCGAGACGCACCTGCTCTTCGGCATCCCGTACGACCGGATCGACGTCACCGTGCACCCGCAGTCCATCGTGCACTCCATGGTCACCTTCACCGACGGCTCGACGCTCGCGCAGGCCAGCCCGCCGGACATGAAGCTGCCGATCGCGCTCGCGCTCGGCTGGCCGGACCGGATCCCCGGTGCCGCCGCCGCCTGCGACTTCGGCACCGCCGCCACCTGGACCTTCGAGCCGGTGGACGACGCGGTCTTCCCCGCGGTCGAGCTGGCCCGCCGGGCGGGCACGCTCGGCGGCAGCGTGACGGCGGTCTACAACGCCGCCAACGAGGTCGCGGTGCAGGCTTTCCTGGACGGCGCGATCCGCTTCCCGGAGATCGTGCGGATCGTCACCGAGGCGGTCGAGGGCGCGGACGAGTGGCGGGCCGAGCCGGGCTCGCTGGCCGAGGTGCTGGCCGCCGACGGGTGGGCGCGCTCCTTCGCCGCCGCCGCGGTGCGCGGGCGATCGGCCTGATCGCTCGGGCTGGTACGGTCCCGCACCGCTACTGTTGACCACAGGCGTCCGGCGCCGGGGGTCGAATTCGCAGGAGGACTGGAGTTCAGATGGTGTTCGCGTTGGGCTTCGCCCTGTTCGCCCTCGGCATCACGATCTCGGTCGCGCTGCACGAGTGCGGCCACATGTGGGCGGCCCAGGCGACCGGCATGAAGGTGCGGCGCTACTACATCGGCTTCGGCCCGAAGGTCTTCTCCTTCCAGCGCGGCGAGACCGAGTACGGCCTCAAGGCGCTCCCGCTCGGCGGCTTCTGCGACATCGTCGGGATGACCGCGCTGGACGAGGTGCCGCCGGAGGATCTGGACCGGGCCATGTACCGGCAGGCCACCTGGAAGCGCATGGTGGTGATGTTCGGCGGCATCGCGATGAACTTCCTGCTCGGCTTCCTGCTCGTGGTGGTGCTCGCGATCGGCTGGGGGCTGCCGCAGCTGGACCCGGTCGAGACCAAGCTCGGCGCGATGAACTGCGTCGCCACCGCCAACCCGGACGGCACCCTGCAGGAGTGCGCGGGCACCGGTCCGGCGCAGCGCGCCGGGCTGCGCCGCGGCGACGTGGTGACCGCGGTGAACGGTGTCGCGGTGAGCACCTGGAAGGACTTCCAGCGCGAGACCCAGAAGCAGACCGGCACCTTCGACTACACGATCGAGCGGGACGGGGCGACGCTCACCGTCGCGGTGACGCCGGAGCGCACCGTGCGCTACGACGACAACGGCCAGAACCCGCGCGAGGTCAGCGCCGTCGGCGTCGGCTCCTACGGCGCCGAGCCGCCGCAGAAGTACGACGTGCTCGGCGCCGTGCCCGCCTCGCTCGCCTTCACCGGCGACATGTTCGTGCGCACCATGGAGTCGCTGGCCCAGATGCCTGCCAAGGTGTCGGCGCTGTGGACCGCGGTGACCGGCGGCGAGCGCGATCCGGAGACCCCGGTCAGCGTGTACGGCGCCAGCCGGATCGGCGGCGAGACCGCCGAGCGCGGGCTCTGGGGCATCTTCATCCTGGTCCTGGCCAGCCTGAACTTCTTCCTCGGCGCCTTCAACCTGCTCCCGCTGCTTCCGCTGGACGGCGGGCACATGGCCGTCGTGCTCTACGAGAAGGCGCGCAACTCGCTGCGCGCCTGGCGCGGGCTGGCCCCCGGCGGCCCGGTCGACTACCTGAAACTGCTGCCGCTCACCTACGCGGCCGTTGTGCTCGGCGGCGCGTACATGGTGCTCACGCTCACCGCCGACATCGTCAACCCGGTCAAACTGTTCCCCTGACCGCGGCTGTCGGCGGCCTCACACCGGCCCCACCCGCGGAGCGCGACTAAGCTCGATGACGCAACGGCTCGACCACGCACCTGAGGAAGAAGGCAGCCGAGAAGTGACAACCATCGGATTGGGGATGCCCGCCGCCCCCGCGGCCGTCCTCGCACCCCGGCGCAAGACCCGCCAGCTCATGGTCGGCGGTGTCGGCGTCGGCAGCGATCATCCGATCTCGGTGCAGTCCATGACGACCACCAAGACGCACGACATCAACGCGACGCTGCAGCAGATCGCGGAGCTCACCGCCTCCGGCTGCGACATCGTCCGGGTCGCGTGCCCGCGCCAGGAAGACGCCGACGCGCTGGCGACCATCGCGAAGAAGTCGCAGATCCCGGTGATCGCCGATATCCATTTCCAGCCGCGCTACATCTTCGCCGCGATCGACGCCGGGTGCGCCGCGGTGCGGGTGAATCCCGGCAACATCAAGGAGTTCGACGGCCGGGTCAAGGAGGTCGCCAAGGCGGCCGGGGCCGCGGGCATCCCGATCCGGATCGGCGTCAACGCGGGCTCGCTCGACCAGCGGATGCTGGCGAAGTACGGCAAGGCCACGCCGGAGGCGCTGGTGGAGTCGGCGCTCTGGGAAGCCGGGCTCTTCGAGGAGCACGGCTTCGGCGACATCAAGATCTCGGTCAAGCACAACGACCCGGTGGTCATGGTGGAGGCGTACCGGCAGCTGGCCGCGCAGAGCGATTACCCGCTGCACCTCGGGGTCACCGAGGCCGGGCCCGCGTTCCAGGGCACCATCAAGTCGGCGGTGGCCTTCGGCGCGCTGCTCGGCGAGGGGATCGGCGACACCATCCGGGTCTCGCTCTCCGCGCCGCCCGCCGAGGAGATCAAGGTCGGCGGGCAGATCCTGCAGTCGCTGAACCTGCGGCCGCGCAAGCTGGAGATCGTCTCCTGCCCGTCCTGCGGGCGGGCCCAGGTCGACGTCTACACCCTCGCCAACGAGGTGAGCGCAGGGCTGGAGGGCATGGAGGTGCCGCTGCGCGTCGCCGTCATGGGGTGCGTCGTGAACGGCCCCGGCGAGGCGCGCGAGGCCGATCTCGGCGTCGCCTCCGGCAACGGCAGGGGCCAGATCTTCGTCAAGGGCGAGGTCATCAAGACCGTCCCCGAGTCGCAGATCGTCGAGACCCTCATCGAAGAGGCCATGCGGATCGCCGAGCAGATGGGCGAAGCCGAATCCGGCGATCCGGTGGTTACCGTCGGGTAGAAGATCAAGGTTCGGTACTTGCTGTACCGCTCCGGCCCGGTTCGTGGCAGGCTTGGCGTTGTGCGGAGTCTGCTGGAGCCGGCGCGTCGGGCGCGGCACCCGGCCGCGCGACAGCTCGCGAACCGGGATCTCGCGCAGGTGCTGCGCGTCCTCGATACCGATCCGGTCGCGTCGTGCATGGTCGCGGCCCGATTGCAGGAGTACGGCCTGGATGCCGGGTACGGCTACGGCGAGCTGTGGAGCCGGGGTGATCCAGGCGATTCGCTGTGCTTCTCCGGCGCGAACCTGGTGCCGCTGCGCGGTGACGCCGCCTCCGTGAAGGCCTTCGCCGAGCGCGCGCTGCGCTTCCCGCGCATGTGCTCCTCGGTGGTCGGCCGCCGTGAGCTGGCGCTGCCGCTCTGGGAGGCGCTGGCCGGGCACTGGGGTCCGGAGCGCGAGGTGCGCGGCGTGCAGCCGCTGCTCGCCCTGGCCGGGTACGCCGTGATCACCGCGGACCCGGAGGTGCGCAAGGTGCGCCCGGACGAGCTGGACCGCTACCTCGAGGCCGCCATCGCCATGTTCATCGAGGAGGTCGGCGTCGACCCCAGGGCGGGCGACGGCGGGCGCGGCTACCGCAGGCGGATCGCCGGGCTGATCGAATCCGGCCGGGCCTGGGCTCGATTCGACGACGGCGAGGTCGTCTTCAAGGCCGAGGTCGGCGCGCTCTCCCGGCGCACCGGGCAGATCCAGGGCGTCTGGGTGCACCCGGAGCACCGCGGGAAGGGGCACGGCGCCACCGGCACCGCGGCGGTCGCGAACGCGGTGGTCGCCTCCGGCCGCACCGCCAGCCTCTACGTCAACGACTACAACGGCGCCGCGCGCCGCGCGTACCGGAAGGTCGGCTTCCAGCAGATCGCCACC
This sequence comes from Nocardia asteroides, assembly GCF_021183625.1. Lineage (NCBI taxonomy): Bacteria > Bacillati > Actinomycetota > Actinomycetes > Mycobacteriales > Nocardiaceae > Nocardia > Nocardia asteroides. The sequence goes on along the minus strand of NZ_CP089214.1, from coordinate 2,150,681 downwards.
TTCGCCACCGTTCTGCTGGACTGAGCGGCCGAACTCCCGGTGCGCCATCGGGGTTTGCCGGTCGATCGCCGGTTACCATCGGGCCGTGTCGATCCGGATGGTCACCACGCTCGCGGCGACGGTCTGCACGGTGCTGGCCGCCGTCGGCTGCTCGGCGGGCCCGCAGGGCCCGATCCCCGCCGCCGACGCCTTCGTCGAGGCCTTCGCCGAACGTCGCACCGACGACGCCGCCGAACTCACCGGCCTCCCCGAGAAGGCCGGGCCCGCACTGGAGTCCGCGTGGAAGAACCTCCAGGCCGAGAGCCTGGCGGCGACGACGGGGCAGGCCAGGGTCAGCGGCGACACCGCGACGGTGGAGTACACCTACGAGTGGCGGCTGCCGAAGAATCGGGTCTGGAGCTACACCGGCCAGCTGCAGATGGGCAAGATCGATGGTCGCTGGGCGGTGCGCTGGACCTCCGCCGACATCCACCCCCGGCTCGGCGACACCCAGTCCATGGTGCTGCGCGCCGACCCCGCGCCGAAGGCGAGGGTGAACGAGTCCTCCGGCAGCGACGTGCTGGTGCCCGGCCGGGTCTCCCGGGTCACCTTCGACACCGGCGCCGCCGCCGACCCGGGCAGCACCGCCACCACGCTGGCCCGCGCGCTGCACCGCTTCGACACCGAGCTGACCCCGCCGAAGATCCTCGCCGCCGCCCGCGCCGCGCGCGGCCCGCACACCGTGATCGCGCTGAACGAGGTGGAGGCGGACCAGGTCACGAACGAGCTCATCGGGCTGCCCGGCGTCACCCTTGTCCCGGAGTGGGACATGGTGCCGACCGACCGGAAGTTCGCCCCCGATCTGATGACCCAGGTGCGGCAGACGGTGATCACCGAGGTGGACGGCAGGGCCGGCTGGAGCGTCGTCACGGTGAACGCCAACGGCGCCGACACCGACGTGCTCACCGAGGTGGCCGCGCAGCCCGCGCCGTCCTTCGCGCTCAGCGTCGACCGGTTCGTGCAGAACGCGGCGCAGCGCGCGGTGGACGTGCGCCGCGACGAGCAGACCATGATGGTGGTGATCCGGCCGTCCACCGGCGCGATCCTGGCGGTCGCGCAGAACGAGGCCACCGACCGGGACGGCCCGATGGCGACCATCGGCCAGTACCCGCCCGGTTCGATCTTCAAGACGGTGACCGCGACCGCCGCCATGACCGCCGGGCTCGCCGATCCGGACACCGTGCTGCCCTGCCCGAGCCGGATCACCATCGGCGAGCGCACGATTCCGAACTACGACCTCTTCTCGGTGGGCAGCGTGCCGATGGCCACCGCGTACGAGCGCTCCTGCAACACCTCGTTCGCCAAGCTCGCCAGCGAGCTGCCCGGCGACGCACTGCACAGTGCCGCCGCGTCGCTCGGGGTCGGCGCGACCTACACCGTCCCCGGGCTGCCGACCTTCTCCGGCTCGGTGCCGCCTGCCGAGGAGCTGGTGCAGCGCACCGAGGACGGCATCGGCCAGGGCCGGGTGGTGGTGAGCCCGTTCGGCATGGCGCTGATGGCGGCCACCGTCGCCACCGGGCGGGCGCCGACACCGTGGCTGATCGGCGGCCGCACCACCGAGGTCGACGGCGAGCGCCCCGACCCGGCGCCCGCGGCGATCGACGGGCTGCGCACCATGATGCGCAAGGTGGTCACCGGCGGTACCGCCGAGCGGATCGTCGACCAGGGCGAGGTCTACGGCAAGACCGGCGAGGCCGAGGTGGAGGGCGGCTCGCACTCCTGGTTCGTCGGGTACCGCGGCGACCTCGCCTTCGCCACCCTGCTGGTCAAGGGCGGCAGCTCGGACAACGCGGTCGCGGTGACCAGGGACATGTTCACGGCCCTGCCGCCGGAGTACTGAGGGCGGGGACGTGCTCGGCGCGTGCTACGCGAGCGGGGACCCGGCCGCCGCGGGCTACGGCTCGGCGCGCTGCAACGTGGCTGCCAGGTGGTGCTGCAGCGGCTCGCCGACGGCGGCCATCCGCACCGAGTAGTCCAGCGCGTCGTCCCGGACGGTGAACGAGCGGCCCATCGCGGTCACCGATTTCGCGGTGCTGCTGAGCCCGATTCCGGTGGTGGTCAGCTCCAGCCGTATGACGCCATCGGCGGTGTCGAGCGTGCCCTCGTAGATCTCGGTGATGCCGGTGGGGTGGGCCAGGATCAGCTCTACCCGATCCGGCGCGGGGCAGCGCAGGTAGCCGACCTCAGCGTGCAGCGGGCGGCCGTCGTCGGCGGCCCGCGTGCGCTGCCGGTAGGTGAGGAACGGGCGGCCGATGTGCCCGAACTCCACCTCCTCCAGGTAGTCGAAGGAGTCGATGGTCGGGTACTCGCCGTGGCCCTTGCCGCGCCAGACGCCGAGCAGCGGGGTCAGCGCGGTGAGGGCGGGGTGCGGGGCTGGGGTCGGGGCTGCCACCGGTCGAGGGTAGCCCCCGCCCGGGCTCATTCCACGGCGGCAGGCCACTCGACGTCCGGTTGCCGCTCGGAGGGGAGGGTCTTCGGAGTCGTCAGCGCTCAGCAGCCTCCGGCGCGACCGGCTTCGCCTGCTTGCGCAGCGCGAGCTGGTTCACCGCCCAGAGCAGTGCGCCGACGCCGAGCAGGATGCCCGCGATCAGGTACTGCTGCGGATTCCGGTCGGTGAAGGGGGTGACCAGGAAGCCGCAGCTGAGCGCGCCGATGATGGGCAGGATGGTCGGGGTGCGGAAGTGCTTGTGCTCGACCGGATCACGGCGCAGGACGAGTACCGCGATGTTGACGATGGTGAAGACCGCGAGCAGCAGCAGCGCGGTGGTGCCGCCGAGTTCGGGGACCTGGCCGACGAAGAGGATCAGCGCCAGCCCGAGCACGGTGGTGAAGACGATCGAGACGTGCGGGGTGTGCCTGCGGGGGTGCACCGCGCCGAAGGCGCGCGGCAGAACGTGCTGGCGCGCCATCCCGTAGAGCAACCTGCTCGCCATCAGCATGTTGATGAGCGCCGAATTGGCTACGGCGAACATGGTGATGAAGGCGAAGATGCCGGTGGGGAAGCCGGGGGCGCCGATCTCGACCACCTTCAGCAGCGGGGTCTCGCCCGCGCCGAGCTCGCTCGGCTCCACCAGCGCCACCGCGGTGATGGAGACCAGCACGTAGATGAGGCCGGTCAGCAGCAGCCCGCCGAGCAGTACCTTGGGGAAGATCTTGCTCGGCTGCTTGCACTCCTCGGCCATGTTCACCGAGTCCTCGAAGCCGACCATGGCGTAGAAGGCGAGCGTGGTGGCGGCGATGACGCCGCCGAGCGCGGAGCGGTCGCCGGTCTCGAACTCGGTGATCCGGCCGAAGTCGCCGTTGCCGTAGCCGAGCGCCCACAGCCCGACGGCGATCACGATGAGCAGCCCGGTCAGCTCGATGCAGGTGAGCACCACGTTCAGCTTGACGCCCTCGCTCACCCCGCGCAGGTTGATCGCGGCGATCACGAGGATGAAGGAGAGCGCGACCAGCGTGATGCCGATGCCGTCGCCGATGCCGAGCTCGAACGCCTCGGCGAAGTTGGCGGCGAAGGCGCGGGCCGCCGTCGAGGCCGAGGTGATGCCGGAGCTCATCACCGCGAAGGCGACCATGAAGGTGACGAAGTGGATGCCGAACGCCTTATGCGTGTACAGCGCGGCGCCCGCGGCCTGCGGGTACTTGGTGACGAGCTCCAGGTAGCTGAACCCGGTGATCAGCGCGACCACGAAGGCGACGAGGAACGGCACCCAGACGGCGCCGCCGACCTCGTTGGCGACCTTGCCGGTGAGCGCGTAGATCCCGGTTCCCAGGATGTCGCCCACCACGAACAAGAGCAGAAGCCCCGGACCCATGACGCGTTTCAGCTCGGGTTCGGTGGCGCTGTCGGCGGTCACCTCGGCCATGGCGCACCTCCTTCAGCACTCGGTGGTGCAGAGGGAATTACCCAATCCGCTGCGGTTTCAGTCGCCGATCTCGGCGAGTTCCGCCGCGGCGGCGGCGATCATGGCCGCGGAGTCGCGCGGGCTCAGCGCCATGGCGCGCAGCTGGTCGAAGATGACGCCGAAGCGGCGGATCTCGGTGTGCCCCTCGATCAGCTCGTCGCCTGCCAATCCCTCGATGTAGACCAGTTCGGGATCGGCCGGGTTCGGGAAGTCGAGCAGCGTGAAGGCGCCCGCCATGCCCGGGTGCGCGCCCGCGTCGAAGGGCAGGATCTGCAGGATCACGTTCTTGCGCTTGATCTCCTGCAGCAGCCGCTCCAGCTGGCCGCGCATGGTGACCGGGCCGCCGACCACCCGGCGGATGGCCGCCTCGTCCATCACCACCCAGAGCTCCAGCGGCTCGTCCTTGGTGAGGTTGACCCCCCGGTCCATCCTGGCCTTGGCCCTGCTCTCCATCATGGACGCCTCCAGCTTCGGCATGGAGGTGTCGATGACGGCGTTGGCGTACTCGTAGGTCTGCAGCAGCCCCGGCACCGTCGAGGTCTGGTAGTGCCGCGCCGAGAGTGCCTCGGACTCGAAGTTGATGTAGGCCGCGTAGACCTCGGAGACGCTGCCCTCGTAGGCCCGCGCCATGCCCGGCTTGAGCGCCGTGGTGAGCAGTTCGATCGCTTCCTCGCGCTGCTTGTCGTCGACGTCGTACAGGTCGAGCATCGCCATCAGCGTGCGCCGCTGCGGCCGCGCCTGCGCCGTCTCGATCCGGTACAGCGTGGTGATGTTGATGCCGGTGCGGCTGCTGACCTCTTCCTTGCCGAGCTGCGCGTCCTCCCGCATCTCGAGCAGCATCGCCGCCAGCCGGCGCAGCCCGACGGTGAGCACCGTGCGCTTGCCTGCCATGCCACCCCTTCCGTGCGGGCCCGCGCACGGGACGGATCCGGCGCGGGCTGACCTCAACGGTACCGCTCGGGCGGCGCCACCGTTCACGGGTCGCGCGACGTGTCGGCGACTTGGCATCCGGCCGATCCGAACCGGGTTCCCGCGCGGTCGCCCGCTCTAGCGTTGTCTGCCGTGACCAGCAGCGCTATCCTCTCCCGTTCCGCAACATACGAACCGGCCGGTGGGTTCGGTCCGGCCGTGCCGCTCCCGCCGGGAGCCGTTCGTTTGGTCGGCGGGGCGCCCGCCACCGAGGCCCTGCCCACCGCGGAATTGGCCGCTGCCTTCAGCACCGCCCTGACCGGTGCCACCGCGCTGCAGTACTCGGTGGCGCCCGGCATCGAGCCGCTGCGCGAGTGGATCGCCGACCACGAGGGGACGACCTCCGACCGGGTGCTGGTCACCAACGGCGCGCTGCACGGACTCAGCCTGCTCTGCGCCGCACTGCTCGACCCCGGCGACGTCGTCGCGGTGGAGAACCCGACCTTCCCGGTCGCGCTGCGGGTGCTCGCGCAGTACGGGGCGCGGGTCGTGGGGGTGCCGAGCTCGGCGGCCGGACTCGACCTGGACGCGCTCGAGCGGCGGCTGCGCGACGGGCTGCGGATCAAGCTGCTCTACCTCATCCCGGACTTCCAGAACCCCACCGGAGCGACGCTCGCCGCCGCCGACCGGGCGCGGACGGTGGCGCTCGCCGAGCGGTACGGCTTCGTGGTGGTCTCCGACAACCCGTACCGCTCGCTGCGGTTCGCCGGTGCCGCGCTGCCGGATCTGCCGCCGGCGAGCGACGCCGTGGTCCGGGTGAACACCTTCTCCAAGACGCTCGGGCCGGGGCTGCGATCGGGCTGGGTCGTCGCGCCGGAGTGGCTGCTCCCGGTGCTCACCCGGCTGCGCGCCAACGTGGACCAGCACAGTTCGCTGCTCACCCAGACGGCGCTGGCCGGTGTGCTCACCGAACCGGGCTTCTTCGACGACGTGCTGGCCACCGGCAGGGAGCTGTACCGGGAGCGGTCCGGCGCGCTCACCGCGGCGCTGCGCTCCCGGCTGGGGGAGCGGGTGGCGTTCGACGAGCCCGAAGGCGGGATCTTCCTGTGGCTGCGGGCCACCCAGCCCGGGCTCGACCTCGTCGCACTGCGCGAGCGGGCAAGGGCGCTCGGGGTCGAGTTCGCGCTCGGGCGCTACTTCGACCCCGAGGGCAACGGCGGCCACACCGACCGGATCCGGCTCGGTTTCAGCAACGCCACCGGCGCCGATATCGAACTCGGGGTCGAGCGGATCGCCGCAGCCTGGACGAGCTGAGCAGCGAGGGTGGCCTAGACCGGCCACCCTTGCTCCGGTCAGCTCGGCACCGTGCGGATGGGCGGTCGGTGCCGAGCACCACCCGATCCGCACCGAGGACATCGATCTGGTATCGCAGCGCGGCAGGGTCCAGCCGCAGGGTGTCGATGTGGATCCGATGCTGCCTGCGAAACGGCCGCGCGCCGGCGCGCCGGGGGCGGTCACTAGACGGACCGCCGCGGGAACGGGCTACGACAACACATGCGGAGACCCCTCGAATTCCGGCGAACGAGGTGCAGTGCACCCCGGTCGCCCCCGCCGGAACAATCCAGCGGACCTGTCGGATTCGTTCAGTTCTGGTTCACCGTCGGAGGTTCGCCACCCGCTACCAATCGCAGGATCATGGCTGTTGTGGCGGCCGCGTAGGCGTGGCTCGCCTCGCCCGGGCGCGCCGCCGGATAGTTGCTGCGGTGCGTGACGACGACGCCGTTCGGCAGGGTACGAGTGGTGTCGCGGCGGGTGGCGCTGCAGTTTCCACCCGCCTTGGCGGCCAGGTCGACCACCACGCTGCCGGGGGCGAGCAGGCCGAGGGCGGCGTCATCGAGCAGCAGCGGGGCGGGGTCGCCGCGGTGCAGGGCCGCGCAGAGCACGATATCCGGGGCGACCTCGGGGACGAGTGCCCGGATCGCTGCGGGGCCCGCCGCGGTGACGCAGGCACGCGCGCCGGCGGCGAGCGCGGTGGGTTCGGTCTCCCGGCGCGCGGCGACGACGGTCGGCGGGGTGTCACCCGCTGCCAGCGCGGCGTCCAGCGCGGCGCGCCCCGCCGCGCCGAAGCCGAGGACGAGGCTGCGGATCGGCCGCTTCCGGGTCGCCGCCGGGAGCAGTGCGCGGGCAGCGGTGTAAGCGACGCCACCCGCCACCCGGCTCATCGGGGTGAGGGCGTCGTACTCCGCGGTCGCCGCCGTGCGGGGCACCGATTCGAACGCGATCGAGCGGATACCGTGCCCGGCGAGCGCGTCGATCCGCTCGCGTCGCTGGTGCGGGTCCTGGAAGCCGATCAGGGTTGTGCCCGGCCGGAGCCGGTCGCCGGAGAGCGCGAAGGCGGGCGTCTTGACCCACGCGACGATATCGGCGGCGGCGCCGACCGCGCCCGCATCAGGAGCGATGCGCGCGCCCGCGGCCCGGAAGTGGCTGTCGGCGAAGCCGGCGCGCTCGCCGGCGCCGGTCTCGACGGTGACGTCGAGACCGTGATCGGTGAGCCGGCGCACCGCCGCGGGGGTGAGCGCGACCCGGGTCTCACCGCGCGCCGTCTCGCGCCAGACGCCGATCACGACACGATCGCCGGTGCGGTGACCGCTCATCCGCGCAACGGTGCGCCCACGGTGGCCAGCGGCCTGTCCGTCGGCCCCGGCGGGCCGTGGAATGGCGCACCGCCGATCGCAACCACGGGGTGCAGCGGTTCGAGATCCAGCGCCGCGAGCACGTCGGAATACCTGAGCCCGGCCGACATGTCCAGCAGCAGCCGCTCGATCCGATCCAGGAGTTCGGCCAGCAGGTCGCGGCACTCCTGGCCCGGCGCGCGGCGCGGCGCGAGCACGTTCAACCGGACCCCCGGGCGGGCCGAACCGGTCCGGTCCAGCGCGACGCTGTCCACCCCAGCGGCGATCAGCAGCAGATCCTCCAGTTCCGCGCTGTCCCGAACGCCTGCGGCGTCGAGTAGCCCGGCGTCGAACCGAAGCGCCAGGAACATCCCCTCCGGGGAGCCGAGCGGGCGCAGCGCGGCGAAGCCGAGCCGGTCGTCGATCTCGCGGACCCGGCAGATCGCCCGGTCCATCTGCGCGCGCATGAGGGTGCGGTTGCCCGCGAAGTATTCGTCCGGCGTGTGCTCGACGATCGCCCTGGCCAGGTGGGTGGTCTCGCGCTGGAAGGAGAGCGTTAGCCGGTCCGCGATCCGGGCGAGCCATGCGGTGTCGCCGCTGCACGCCGCGCCCATCTTGCACGGCCCGAAGGCGTTGTAGCCCTTGGAGTTCCCAGTGATGGTGAGCACCCTGTCGTAGAGCCTGCGGTCGACGGCGACGATTGGGATGTGCCCACTCACCAGGTGATCGAAGGCGGCGTCGCAGATCACCGGGGTGTCGGCGGCGAGCAGCACCCGGCCGATCGCGGCCAAGTCGGCGGCCGAGTAGTGCGCCACCACCGGGTTGCCCGGCAGGGTGAGTAGCACGCCGCAGAGTTCGCCGGTGGCGCGCAGCTCGGTGAGGCAGCGGTGCAGCCGCACCGGGTCGATGGTGAAGCCGTCGTCCGGACCGACCGGGCAGGTCACGATGCGCAGGCCGTACTTCTCCACGTGCAGGCCCGCGCTCTTGTAGAACCCCTCCGGGCACACCAGCACCCCGCCGGGGCGGGCGATGGTGGCGATCGCCTCCTCCAGCAGCATGGTGCTGGTGTAAGCGCAGACGATCACCTCCTCCGGCCGCACCCGGACCCCCGGCACCCCGGGGGCCGGCTGCTCCAGGCTGCCGAACATCCTGCGCGCGGCCAGTTCGCGCAGCACCGTGGGCTGGCGCTTGTCGTAGCGGCTGCCGTCGGCGTAATCGTCCGGCGGGGTGCCGTGCAGCAACTCGTGCCAGGCCAGGTCCAGCGCCGCGACGGCGGCCGGGTGCGGGCCGAGCCCGGTCTCGCCGTGGTAGGCGTCGATGACCCCGGTGTAGCTGCGGTCGCCGGTACCGGGGAACGGATGATCGCGGGTGAGCAGCCGCTTCACCCGGCGTTTGCGCTGTTCGGACCGCTGGGTGACGGTGGCGAGCGCGGATGGGGTCACTCCGCCCCCCCGGCCGGATCGGCTGCGATCCTGGCCCAGCGCTCGGCCAGCGCCTCCCGGAACTGCATCCGGCAGTCGCCGTCGGAAAGCCGCCGGTACCCCGCCAGCGCAGGCTCCGCCACCACGTCGTTCACCGGGACGGCGGTGCCGGCGAGCCGCAGCGCGTAAAGCTTCTCGAATCGCTTGACCGCGAAGGCGACATCATGGTTGAGCACGGAGAAGCGGGTGGCCACCCTGGCCTGCTGCGAGTAGTCGTACTCGCCGATGGCGACGTAGCGGTCGTCGACAACGAGCATGCTCTGCGCGTTGCGGGCGTGTTCCCGCTTGACCAGAACACTTTCGACGCCCGCCCGGGTCTGTCGCCAGAGTTTGTCGTCGTACGGCCAAACATCGCTGATGTCATCGAGCACGTACATCCGCCGCACCTCGATCCGCGGCGGGAGCGATTCGTCCGCCAGTTTCAGGATCGCGGCGTGGTATTCGTCGCCGACGTCACCACCGATGGTGCCGAGGTCGGCGGTGTGGATGGCGCGCACCGACGTGCTGGCCTGGTCCAGGATGGTGAGCCAGTCGTTGACGGTGTTCCACTCCCAGACCGTGGCGCTGCGCGACGGGATCTGGGTCAGGATCTCCTCGGCGCGCTCCAGCTGCCGATCGGCGATCAGCCGCAGCGGCTCGATCCCGTCCCGCGCACCGGAGGCGTCCAGCAGGCTCTGCGCGATCCGCAGCGCGCGCTCGACCACCTGCGGATCCTTGCCGAGTAGCACGTTGAACCGCATCCGCAGCTCGTGCAGCCCGCTGTCGCCCGCTTCTGCGGGGGCACCGGGCAACTCCTCGCCGAGCGCGAGGCTGAGCCGCTCGCGCAGCGAGAGCGGGGGCACCCGGGAGCCGTTCTCGATCTGCTGCACCAGGCTGCGCGAGCAACCGGCCCGCTGCGCCAGCTCCGCCTGGGTCAGGCTGCGCTCGATCCGCAGCCGGCGCACGAGCGCGCCGATCGGTTCGCCCGGTTCAGTCACGGGAGCCCTCCGAGCGGGCGGCACAGCGAAGCACACGATGTGTCACGGGGCGTGAGCATAGGGCACCGGAGGCCGGTAGGCGGAGCGAGACCCTTCGCGCCGGAATTGCTGGTCGGACGCGGGAGTTCGGAGCGGACGGCTCGGACTGGGGAAAGCGGCACGGAAACCCCCTTCAGGACGCATAATCGCAACCTCCAGTATCGGCGAAAGCATAGGAAGTGTCACTGAAAAGCCTTCAAGCACAATTGACGGCACAAGTAGGCGCTCGGTAGCATAACTAAACAATCCGCCCCCGGCAGCGAGGAGGTACCGACCACGGACACCTCGCTGCGGCAGGAGGCAGGTTCCCGGCCTTTCCGGTGAGTCTCCGCTCGATCCCCCTGCCGCTCGTCCTCGGACAACGCGAACCATCGGCCCGCCCCAGAACACCGGCGCGGTCGTGATCGAGCATTCGCAGCGCGAACGGAGGGGACCATGGCACTGCACAGCACCGCGACCACGATCACCAGCACGGTCAGCCCGGAACAGGCTCGGCTCGACGAATTCGGTACCTGGCGACTCGACTGGCTGCCCGACATCCCGCTCACCCGCGACCAGGCCGTCAGCGGCATGGTGCTCGACGAGGTGCTCAGCGACTCGGCCGCGGTGCACGACGCGATGGCCGTCGAACTGGCCCAGCTCCGCGCCGCCGAACTCGGCCTCGACCTCACCCAGGTGCTGCTGCGCCTCTTCCTCCGGATCCAGCAGCGCGACGCCGCGCGCCTATGCTGGCCCGCGGAACCGGCGCGGGCGAGCTCGCCCGCCTGAGCGGAGGAGACGGATCGTGCGTATCGGCATCTTGCTCGGTGAGACCTCGGGCCCCGACGCCCTCACCCGGCTGACCGACGAGCTGGCGGCCGCAGCCGCGGCGGGGTTCTCCTCGGCGTGGCTCTCGCACATCTTCGGCGTCGACGCGCTGACCGCCATCGCCGTCGCCGGCAGCCGGGTGCCGGGCATCGAGCTCGGGACGGCGGTGGTGCCCAGCTACCCGCGGCACCCCGCCGCGCTCGCACAGCAGGCCCGCACCACCGCGCTCGCGCTCGGCGACAACCGGCTCACGCTCGGCGTCGGGCTCTCGCACCGCCCGGTGATCGAGAACATGTACGGCTACGACTTCGGCAGGCCCGCGCACCACATGACCGAGTACCTGCGGGTGCTGCTTCCGCTGCTGGACAACCGGCCCGCCTCGTTCCAGGGCGACACGGTGCGTGCCGAACTCGCGCTCACCGTGCCGAACGAGGGCCGGGTTCCGGTGCTGCTCGCCGCGCTCGGCCCGCGCATGCTGCGGCTCGCCGGGCGCGAGACCGACGGCACCACGCTGTGGATGACCGGCCCGGCCACCGTCCGCTCGCACATCGTCCCGGTGATCGCCGAGGCCGCGGCCGAGGCGGGCAAGCCGGCGCCGCGCGTCGTCTGCGCGCTGCCGGTCTGCGTCACCGACGACGTCGAGGACGCGCGCGCCGGCGCGGGCAAGGCCTTCGGCTTCTACGGGAACCTGCCCTCGTACCGCGCCATGATGGACCGCGAGGGTGTCGCGGGCCCGGTCGACCTGGCGCTGATCGGCGGCGAGGAGCAGGTGGCGGCCCGGATCGCGGAGATCGCCGCGGCGGGCGCCACCGATTTCGTCGGCGCGCTCTTCACCCGCGGCGAGAGCGCGGACCGCACCCGCGCGCTGCTGAGCGAGCTGGCCGGTCAGGCCAGCAGGTAGCGGCTGGTCGGGACCACGTCCAGGTCGCGGTCGGCGCCGAAGGTCGCGACGCTGCGCAGCATCGCGCCGGTCCTGCGGTGCAGCTCGGCATCGTCGCCGCCGCTGCCGTAGAAGGCGTGCGGGTCGGTGAGCGCCTCGATCGGGAAGAGCTCCTCCACGATCGCCGCGAGCTCCGGTGCGCCCTCGGTGGCCGGGCCGAGCACCCGGTTCTGCACGTAGCCGAAGGTCGCCTGGGTCTCGATGGCGACCGCGGTGTGGTGCTCCAGCCACGCGGAGCGCCACTCGGCGTAGGGCAGCTCGGCCGGGCGGCGGAGGAAGGCGATGTTCGCCAGCCCCGGCGCCCGCTCGCCGGGGGGAACCGCGGGCGGCGGCAGCGGCAGGTGCTCCTCGACCCACCAGCCCGCCACCCGCTCGGCGAAACCGGTGAGCACCGCCGAGACCCGCGCGCCCGCCGCCTCGTCCGGGACCTCCGTCGCCACCACCGCGGCCACCGGCTCCGCGAAGGTGGTGAGCCGCAGCAGCGCTCCGGCCACCGCGGCGTCCGCGAGGTTCACCTGGATCCGGGTGGCCCCGGCCGTGCGCAGCCCCGTGCGGGCCGGGTCGCCGAGCAGCTCGCCCGGGCCCCAGAGCGCGTGCACCAGCTTCATCGTCACCACTTCCTGAAACCTGTTCCAGTTTGTGGCAGCGTAGCTCGGAGACGGCGATTGGTAACACGGTTACCAGGTAACGAAGTTACCGTAAGGGTGTGGCGAGAGGGCAGGACACCGAGGCGCAGCGGCAGATCGTCGCGGTGGTGCTGGAGTTGTTGCAGACGGAGGGCTTCGACGCGGTCCAGCTGCGGGTCGTCGCCAAGCGCGCGCACGTCTCGCTGACCACCGTCTACAAGCTCTTCGCCACCAGGGACGAGTTGATCGTGCGCGCCATCAAGGACTGGATGGCGGACGAGGCCTACGCCGAGCTGGAGCCCGCGCCGCCCGGCGAGGCCACCCGCGACTCGCTCATGCGGGTGCTGCGCTGTGTCTTCGAGCCCTGGGAGCGGCAGCCCCGGATGCTGGAGGCGTACCACTACGCCAGGCAGGGGCCGTGCGGGCAGCTCCTCGACGAGCAGGGGCTGACCGTGCTCGTCCCGTGGGTCGCCGACGCCATCCAGAACCTGGACCCCGATTACCTCGAGGACCTCGTGGTGATCCTCGGCAACGTGGTGCTCTCGCTGATCGGGGGGTTCGCCACCGGCACGGTCGAGATCTCCACCATCCTGCCGACGCTGGAGCGCGTGGTGTACCGGCTCACCGCCGACAACGCGGCCGAGGCCGCGGGGAGACCAGCACCCGCCGGATAGCGTGATTCGCGCACGGTGATCGCAACCGTTCCGCGGGCTCGGCGGCGCCCCTAGATTCCTGGGGATCGCTAGATGTCGAGTTCGAGGAGGATCCGATGACGGCCGTGGCGCCCCTTCCCCGCGCAGCGCTGACCCGCGACGACCTGCCGGTACTCGATATCCGCAAGGTCGGTGGCGCGCTCGGCGCCGAGGTGCGGGGGCTGACGCTCGGCGCCCAGCTCGACGATGCCACCGCCACCGCGATCCAGGTGGCGCTCGCCGAGCACCAGGTGCTCTTCTTCCGTGACCAGCACCACCTGGACCGGGAATCGCAGTGGGAGGCCGCCGCCAGGCTCGGCACCCCGACCGAGCCGCACCCGACCGTGAAGTCGCGCGGCGCGCTGCTGCTGGAGCTGGAGGGCGCCGCCAACGCCTGGCACTCCGACGTCACCTTCGTGGACCGGGTGCCGAAGGCGTCGCTGCTGCGCGCGGTCACCCTGCCGCCGTACGGCGGCACCACGGTCTGGGCCTCGACCACCGCCGCCTACGACGCGCTGCCCGCCCCGCTCCAGGTGCTGGCCGAGGAGCTCTGGGCGCTGCACACCAACCGCTACGACTACGCCGAGCACGGCCGCGAGAGCAACTACGGCGAGAACGCCTACTACCAGGAGTTCACCGCCGAGCGGTTCGAGACCAGGCACCCGGTGGTCCGGATCCACCCGGAGACCGGCCGCAAGTCGCTGGTGCTCGGCCAGTTCGTGAAGCACCTGCTCGACGTCTCGCCGCGCGACTCGCGCGCCCTGCTCGACCTGCTGCAGCACCGGGTCATCCGGCTGGAGAACACGGTCCGCTGGGACTGGCGCAACGGCGACGTCGCGCTCTGGGACAACCGCGCCACCCAGCACTACGGCGTCGCCGACTTCGGCGAGCACCGCCGCCGGCTGCACCGGGTGACGCTGGCGGGCGACATCCCGGTCGACGTCCGCGGCAGGCGGAGCACGACGGTCGCGGGCGACCCGGACAACTACTCGCCGGTGGTCGCCGCGCCGCTGCTGCCCGGTGTCGGTGCGTCGTCCCGTCCGGAGCCGGCCGGTCTCCGTTAGGCTCGGAGGCCGTTCCGGATCGGAGGGCAGCACCGTGCGCCGACGCAGGATTCTCGCGCCGCTGGCCGGCGTACTCGCCGCTGTGGTCGCCGTCTGCACCGGTTGCGGCCTGCAGTCCGGCTCCACCCTTCCCTTCGAGGTCGGCCCGGCGAGCATCGCCACCGACGAGGGGCTGGACGGCGTCGAGCTCACGGTCGGCTCCAAGGAGTTCACCGAGCAGGTCATCCTCGGCTACATCCTGGCGTTCTCGCTGCAGGCGGCCGGCGCCGACGTGCGCGACCTGACCGCGATCGTCGGCTCGCGCAGCACCAGGGACGCGCAGATCACCGGGCAGGTCGACCTCACCTACGAGTACACCGGCAACGGCTGGATCAACTACCTCGGCCACGAGAACCCGCTCAAGGACCCGCGGGAGCAGTTCGTCGCGGTGCGCGACGAGGACATCGCGGAGAACGGGATGGACTGGGTCGCGCTCGCGCCGATGGACAACACCTATGCCCTCGCGGCCTCCCGCGGGGTGATCGAGCGCACCGGCGTGACCACGCTCTCGCAGTACGCCGAGCTGGCGAAGCGCGATCCGGCGGCCGCGCGCACCTGCGTGGACACCGAGTTCAACGTGCGCAGGGACGGCTACCCCGGCATGGCCGCCGCCTACGGCTTCGACCCGAACTCGGTGCAGCGCCCGGTGCTGCAGACCGGCATCATCTACAACTCCACCGCGGCGGGCACCGACTGCCCGTTCGGCGAGGTCTACACCACCGACGGCCGGGTCAAGGGGCTGGATCTGGTGGTGCTCACCGACGACCTCGGCTTCTTCCCGCACTACAACCCGGCGGTCACGCTCCCGGTCGAGCTGGCCGCGAAGTACCCGCAGATCGAGCGGATCATGACGCCGGTCTCCGACGCGCTCACCAACGACGAGATCACCGAGCTGAACCGCCGGGTCGACGTGGTCGGCGAGGACCCGGCCGACGTGGCCAGGGACTGGCTGCGGGACCGGGGATTCGTCGCCGCGTGAGCCGAATGGTTGCCGGCCGCCGCGACCGGTGATTGCATCGGGGCCGTGACCGAGACCCGTATCGTCCGAGCCTCCCGTGAGATCGCCGCGCCCGCGGCCGAGGTATTCGAACTCATCGCCGACCCGGCCGCCCAGCCGAGCTGGGACGGCAACGACAATCTGGCCGAATCCGCGCCCGGGCACCGGGTCCGCGCGGTGGGCGAGGTGTTCAGCACCACCCTCACCGCGGGCGCGGTGCGGGAGAACCACGTGGTGGAGTTCGAGGAGGGCAGGCTGATCGCCTGGAAGCCCGCCGAGCCGGGCACGGACCCGATCGGGCACCTGTGGCGCTGGGAACTCGCCCCCGCGGGCGAAGACCGCACCACCGTGACGCACACCTACGACTGGACGAACCTGCACGACGAGAAGCGCGAGGTGCGCGCCCGCGCCACCACCGCCGACAAGCTCACCGCCTCGATCGACCGGCTCGCCACGCTCGCCGAGAAGCGGGCGTAGCCGGAGCACTACGCCCCGGTTCAGGATTCCGGCCGGATGGCCCCCAGCCAGCCGCTGCACGGGGCGACTGGCGCGCTGTCACGGCTCGGGCAGTGGCTTGCGGAGCGCCGTGACGGCGATCCGGGCGGCCTCCGCGATGGCGGCGTCGACGACCGGGAGCACCGGCTCGGCCCGCGCCGCGCGGGTGAAGACCGCGACCGCGACCGGGTGCTCGCCGGGGAACTCGACCACCGCCGCCTCGTTGCGGATGGTGCCGATGGTCCCGGTCTTGCCCGCCACCGCGACCCCGCGGTGCGGGAAGGCGGCGGCGATCCGGTGCGGCCACACCTGCTTGCGCATGATCCGCTGCACGAACGCCGTCTGCTCGGGGGAGAGCACCGCGCCCGCCCAGACCGCGCGCAGCAGCCGCGTCGTCTCCTCGGGGGTGGTGGCGCTGGTGAAGGCCGGGTCGTAGGCGGAGACCGACCACGCCTCGTCCAGGTCGGCGAGCGCGGCGAAGGCTTCCGCGGTGCTGTGCGTGTCGGTGTCGCAGACCAGAGCGCGGTGCAGGTCGGCGGTGCCGCCGACGATCCTGGTCGCGGTGAGGCCGAGCTCGTCCAGCAGGTCGTGCAGCGCGCCGATCCCGACCTCGCCGAGCAAC
Organism: Nocardia asteroides; assembly: GCF_021183625.1. Taxonomy (NCBI): domain Bacteria; kingdom Bacillati; phylum Actinomycetota; class Actinomycetes; order Mycobacteriales; family Nocardiaceae; genus Nocardia; species Nocardia asteroides. The sequence continues at coordinate 2,134,380 of NZ_CP089214.1, read as the reverse complement.
ACGTCGGCGGCGGCGTTGTCGGAGACGGTCATCATCGAGGTGGCGAGGTCGCGGCGGCTCAGCGTCACCGGGTCGTGCAGGGCGGCGAGGCCGGTCGGGCCGGTGGTGCACTCCGCCGGGTCGACGGTGAGCCGTTCGGCCGGGTCGAGCCTGCCCTCGTCCACCGCGCGGCAGAAGGCGAGGACCAGCGGCAGTTTGTAGACCGAGGCCGTGACCACTCGCTCGGTGCCGCGCACGGTGACCTCGGTGCCGGAGCCGTCGCAGCGGCGGGCGTGCAGCCAGCCGGTGCACCCGGCGTCCGCGAAGACCGCGCGAACGCGCTGCGCGGCGACCGCGCGGGGGTGGTCGCTCACCGCAGGCGCTCGCGGAAGAGGACGGCGTCGAGTGCGGCTGCCGCTTCCTCGGCGCCGGGGCGGTGGATCACGCGGACCCGCAGCGCGGTCGCGTCGGGTGCGAGCCGCAGCCAGGCCACGCCCGGCGTCTCGGCCTGCGGCAGCGCGCTGAAGCCGAAGCCCGCTCCGGCCGCGACGGCGGCGAGCAGCGCGCGGTCGTCGTCGGCGGTGTGCAGCGGGACATCGAGCCCGCGTTCGCGGAGCAGGTCGCGGGCGGCGTCGTGCGCGGGCGGGTTGCCTGCCCGCGCGGTGGTGAGGAACGGCAGCCCGGCCAGCATGGCGAAGCCGGGGCGCTCGGCGGATGCGCTGCGGTGGTCGCGCGGGACCGCGACGGCGCGCGGCAGCTTCACCACCGGGCCCGCGACCACGCCGTCCACCAGCGCCGGGTGTTCGAGCACGGCGGCATCGCAGGCGCCGGAGCGGACCTGGGCCACCAGGTCGACGGTGCTGCCGGTCACGGTCGCCACCGACGGCGCCGCCGGTGCCGCACGCAGCGCCGCCACGCAGGCGGTGACCAGGGCGGCGGGCAGCGCCGGGATCGCGCCCCAGCGCACGCTGCCCCTGGTCCGCGCGATCCGCGCGGCCTCGGCGCGGAGCAGTTCGGCGTCGTCGACCAGCAGCCGGGCGCGCGGGAGCAGTCCGGTGCCCGCCGTGGTGAGCACCGCGCCGCGCGGTGTGCGGCGGATCAGCTCGACCCCGAGGTGCCGCTCCAGCCTGCGCAGCCCCTGGGAGAGCGGCGGCTGCGTCATGTCCAGCGCGGCGGCGGCGCGGCCGAAGTGCCCCTCGTCCGCGACCGCGACGAAGAACCGGAGGTGGCGGAGCAGGTCCATGCCCTGCATTGAAGCAGCGGTACTCCGGGCGGCCCGGCCGCCGGGACCCGCGGTGCGGTGCGTAGCGGCCGGATCGGCGGCGTCGACCTGCGGTGATATCCAGCCCGACCGGCTCGCGCCGGCCCAGCGTATTGGTCAGCACCCTTTGTCCGATGCTTCGCTGACCCGGTGACCGACTCTCGCCTCGTTCTCGCCGTGCCGTGTGATCCCGCTTCCGGCTGCCCCGACACCGGCACCGGCCCCGTTTTCGCCGTGCCGGGTGATCCCGCTTCCGGCCACACTCCGGTGCCGCGCTCGGCGGCGGCCATTCGCCCTTCGCATCGCCCGAGCCGCCGTGGCTTCCTGGCCACCGTCCTCGCCGCGGGCGCGCTCGCCGCCTGCGGCACCGAACCGCGGGCCTCGACCCCAGCGGCCCCGGCCACGACCCCGGCGAACCCGGCGCTGGACAGCGCATTCGCCGCGATCCAGGACCGGCACGCCGTGCGCCTCGCGGTGTACGCCCGCTACCGCGACCGCACCGTCACGCACCGCGCGGGCGAACCGATCGCCCTGTGCTCCACCTTCAAGGTCTACGCCGCCGCGGCGATCCTGCGGCTGGAGTCCGAGGGCGCGCTGCGCCTGGACGACACCGTCCCGGTGCGCCCCGACGACATCGTGGTGAACTCCCCGATCACCCAGGCCGCGCAGGGCACCGAACTCAGCTACGCGCAGCTCTGCGCGGCCGCGCTCACCCGCAGCGACAACACCGCGGGCAACCTCCTGCTGCGCCGGATCGGCGGCCCCGCCGCGCTCACCGCCTTCGCCCGCACGGTCGGCGACCGCGCCACGAACCTCGAGCGCTGGGAGCCCGACCTGAACCTGGCCGAGCGCGGCACGCTCGCCGACACCACCACCGCCGAGGCCCTGGCCACCGGCTACGACGCCCTGCTGCTCGGCAGCGCCCTCCTCGAGGCGCAGCGCCGGACCCTGACCGACTGGATGGCCGCGAGCACCACCTCCGCCCGCCGGATCCGCGCCGCCCTCCCACCGGGCTGGACCGCCGCCGACAAGACCGGCGGCGGCAACTACGGCACGGTCAACGACGCGGGCGTGCTGTGGTCCCCGGACGGCACCCCGCTGCTGCTGGTGCTGCTCACCGACAGCACCACCGGCAACCCGGCCGCCACCCCCGCCGACGCCGCGCTGGCCGAGGCCACCGCCGCCGTCGTCACCGCGCTCACCGCGTGAGTTCGTCGCGCGAATCGAGGACGCCCCGTAGTCCCCGATGATCGAATGGGGGCGACGCCGATCGAAACGGAGGCCGACGATGCGGTTCACCTACGCGGAGACGATGACCGACCCGTCCTACTACGTCCCGCTGGCGCGGGCCGCGGAGGCCGCCGGGTACACCTCGATGGCGATCGCCGACAGCATCGCCTACCCCCGCGATTCCGACGCGACCTATCCGTACACCCCGGACGGCAGCCGGGAGTTCCTGGAGGACAAGCCGTTCGTCGAGACCTTCGTCCTGGCCGGCGCGCTGGCCGCGGCGACGACGACGCTGCGCTTCACCCCGTTCGTGCTCAAACTGCCGATCCGCCCGCCGGTGCTGGTGGCCAAGCAGGCGGCGTCGGTGGCGGCGCTGAGCGGCAACCGGCTCGGCCTCGGCGTGGGAATCAGCCCGTGGCCGGACGACTTCGAGCTCCTCGACGTCCCGTTCGAGAGGCGCGGCGCCCGGATGGACGAGTGCCTCGACATCCTGCGCGGCCTCACCGCGGGCGGCTACTTCGAATTCCACGGCGAGTTCTACGATCTGCCGCCGATCAAGATCTCGCCGGTGCCGACCGAGCCCGTCCCGCTGCTGATCGGCGGGCACAGCCGCCCGGCGCTGCGCCGCGCCGCCCAGCGCGGCGACGGCTGGATGCACGCGGGCGGCGACCCGGACGAACTCGACCGCCTGCTGCTCGAACTCGACGCGCTGCGCACCGAATACGGCGCGAGCGAGGACTTCGAGATCCACGTCATCGCGCTGGACGGCTTCACCGTCGACGGCGTGCGCCGGCTCGCGGACAAGGGCGTCACCGACGTGATCGTCGGGTTCCGGAATCCGTACACCCGGGAGCCGGACACCGAGAGCCTGGACGCCAAGATCGCGAGCCTGTCCCGGTTCGCGGAGCGGGTCATCGCGCACACCGGCTGAGCCGCGCGCCGGAATCCGGCTGCCGGACAGAACGATCGGGCAGATTTCAATTCTCGCGCGTTGCCAGGGTGCGCGTTGCCCGCAGCATTGCCGCATTGATCGATCCGGCCCCGCGCGAGTCGATTTCGCGCCGCACGGTCGTGTCGGGACCGGGTGTCGACAGCTCCTTGCCGACGCGACGGTGTTACCAGCACGGAATGCTCGTGCACGTGGGAACGCTCCGCGGAGGGTATGTTGCACGCACCCGGACCGCCGTGCCCGGGCCAGGAGACACGCCGGGATGTGCTGCACATGTGTGCATTTGCAATGTTGCGTTCTTGCATCGGTGAGAGCATGATCCGTGTCACCCGACGGGTGACCGAGGCGACCGGGACGAAGGAACGAGAGCCGATCATGGGCCAGCGCGCAGCAGTGGTGACGGGTGAGCGCGGGGTGCTCCGGTGAGCGCTCCCACGATCGGCGGGCTGCCGACCGCCCCGCAGTTGTTGTCCGCCTTCCAAGGCCGCCGGATGAGCGAGCACGAGCCCTTCCGCTCCGCGCACGCCCTGGCCGGCCTGCACGAACGCCGCCTCGAGCTGGGCGACCCCGGCGAGATCGCCGAGCTGGACGCCCGCCGCGCCGCGCTGGTCGAGCTGATCGACGAGTGGATCGCCAGGGAGGCGCCCGAGCATCGGGACGGGGCCGCGCTGCACACCGAGACGCTCGGCGCGGTGGTGGATCGGATGGCGCGCAGCTGGGTCGCCGCGAACCGGGCGATCGACTCCGAGGGCGCGCGCAGCGACAAGACCCATAAACACTGGTACCACCTCGCCGAGCTGGTCGACGGGTACACCGATCTGGTCACCGACGTGGCGGGCGGGCGCCGGAGATTGCCCGGCCAGTAGGTGGGCCGGTTTCAGAGGCCGAGCCGGTCCGCCGCCTGCTCCGCGACGGCGGGGGCGAAGAGCGTGGCGTCCGGTCCGGCGCTGTCCAGCACCAGGATTCGCCCGCTCGGCGCGAGCCACGGGGCGCGCTCGACGGCGCAGGCGAGCTCGGCCCAGCGGCCGCGCACGGTGAGCTCGGTGTCCAGCCATTCCCCTGTGACGGCGAGCAGGTGCTCCGCCGCAGGCTCGGCCAGCTCGGCGGGGAACGGCTCGCGCTCGCCGGTCGCGCCGAGCGTGAGACCGCCGTCCAGCCGCGGCACCGCGAGCACGTGCATGCCGTACTCGGCGGCGGCCGCGGTCTGCGCCTGCTCCGCGGCCAGCCGCGCGACCGGCTCCGCCGGGTAGCCGGGGCGGTGCCGGAACTGGTCGCCGTCGGCGAGGATCGCGTCCGGCCGCCGCTCCAGCGGGCCGGTGCGCAGCCGCTGGGCGCGCAGCAGCGGCACCGGTCCGGCGCCGGTGAACTCCCCGGCGAGCGCGGCCCGCCCCGGGCTCGGGCAGAGCAGCGCGACGTCGGCGGCGAGCGTGGAGCCGTCGTCGGCCCGGATCAGCACCCCCGCCGCGGTCTCGGCGATGGCTCGGGCCGAGCAGCCGCGCGCGGTGCAGCGCCCGGTCCCGGCCAGGTGCGCGCGGAGCGCGGGAACCGCCTGGTGCGGGGTGAGCACGGCGTCCGCGACGCAGTGCAGCCCGGCCAGCAGCGGCCCGCGCAGCGCCGGTTCCAGCGCGCGGGCCCGCTCCGGCTCCAGCAGCGTGAACCCCCGCGCGGTGTCCATGGCCGCCGCCTCGGCGACCGCCAGCTCGGCCCGCGTCCGCGCCACCGTGATCGACCCGCTCACCCGGAACCCGACACCGGGCACCCGGCCGCCGATCTCCCGCCACAGCGATAGCGCGTGTGCCGCGCGCTCCAGGTCGGCCGCGGCCACCGAGCCCGCGCGCAGCGCGCCGGAGCCCGCGAGCGGCGCCCCGTCGTCCAGCTGCGTCACGGTGTGCCCGCGCAGCACCGCGGTCCACGCGTGCACCGCCGCGGGCACCCCGCCGCCGATGATCGCCACTCGCACGAGCAGCCATTCTGCGCGGTCACCGGTACGCGCGGGTGGCGGGGGGATGAACGGCCGGTCAGCGCGTCCGTTCCGCCGCGCGTTCGCGCTGGGTCGGGCTGAGCGCGCCGGGCCGGTAGAAGCGGTCGTAGAACTCGGTGTCGACGTGGCTCGCCTGGTAGGCGAGCACCGTGCGGAAGGGGCCGCTGCCCCCCGGAATCCGGCCGTACCTGCGGTGCAGGTACTCGCAGCAGGCGATGGTGGCAGCGATGGCACGGTCGGAGTACGGCCCGATGCCGGACTGCACCGCGCCCCCGTCCCGGAACCCGTTCGCCCCGCTGCCGTCCCGGAAGCTGCCGTGCGCGGCGCCGTACTTGACGTCGATGAAGGCCAGCACCGCCTCCGCCATGGACGGGTAGGCGGGCGGGCAGTACGGCTGGATGAGCGGCTCGCCCGCGCGGTGCAGCCCGACCGCGGTCGGGACCGGGATGTCCCGCCCGGTGAGCTTGAGCATCGCGGTCATCAGCGGATCGCCGCCGATGGTGCGGGAGAACGGAATCGGCTGCATGTCGAAGCCGAGCGCCTCGAACCAGCCGTAGGGGTGCGCGGCGAAGTGCGGGAATCCGCCGAGCCCGAGCGCCTGCGACATCAGCCCCAGGTTCTGCAGCATGGCGCCCTGCTCCACCGCGGCGAACTCGTACAGCCAGCTCTCGATCATGCTGACGGTGCCGACCCGGCCCGCGGCGAGGTCGTCGTTCAGGTGGCCGCCTTTGGAGCGAGCGAACTTGCCGAGCCCGGCGGGGGCGAATCGGTTGCGGTCGTCCACCAGGAAGTAGGACATGTCGTCGCCGAAGGCGGTGAGCATGAGATTGATTGCCAGCGCGGTCAATTCGGCGACCGGGACGAAGTAGGTCGTGCCGGGGACATTGGTCGAGTAGTTGTTGAACGGCGGGGTGAACGGCACTTCGCGGGGCAGCTCCGGCCGACTGTCCGCGATCCGCACCCGCATCCGCTCGTAGAGCGGCACCAGCTCGCCCGCCCTGGCGAGCTCGATCAGCTGGGGGAGCTCGGTGCGCTCCAGCTCCTGCGGGCGGCGCACCAGCCAGGCGCCGTCGTCATCGATCACGATCAGCGAAACGCTGTGCACGGAGTCGCCGCTCGCGACGGTGCGGCCGACGAACTGCATCATGATGTTGCCGGAACCCGATGTGCCGTAGGGCAACTCGCCGAGCGAGTTGCCGGTGATGCCGCAGGCGGCGAAGGCGAGCGCGGCCTGCTCCGCCAGGGTCAGCGGCCGCGGCGGAGCGGTGCTCGGGTGCGCGAGCGGGCCGGTGCCGAGCGTCATGCCCGGGGCGAACCGGCGGGACCGCCGCCACAGCAGCGCGTCCATCAGGGGGTATTCCCGCAGCCGGGCAGCCACGTCCAGGTCGGGATGGTCGTACGACGACATTCGATCGATCACTCTGCGCCTCCTCGGTTATTGGAAACCGTAGAGTCTTTTTGGACGCGGAATGTTAACGGAGAGATACTTTTTCGGTACAGCGGGCTGTCATCTCCGGGCCAGGATCAGCGTGCGACGGTGCCGCCGTCCACCAGCAGGCTCTGGCCGGTGATGAAGCTGCCCGCGTCCGAGCAGAGCAGTAGCGCGGCGCCGACCAGCTCGTCCGGGCGCGCGATCCGGCGCAGCAGCGGCACCTTCGCCATCGCCTCGACGAACTCCGGCGGGTTCTTGCGCACCATGTCGGTGTCGACCGCGCCGGGCACGATGGCGTTCACCCGGATGCCGTCGGCGGCGTACTCGGCCGCCATCGAGCGGGTGAAGGAGAGCAGCGCGGCCTTGGCCGCCGCGTACATCGAGAGCCCCGGCGCGAACTGCAGCGCGGCCACCGAGCCGAGGTTCAGCACCGCGGCGTGCTCGCTGGCGCGCAGCTGCGGCAGCGCGGCCTGCACCAGGAAGAGCGGGCCGTAGACATTCACCCCGAACGACTTCCGTACCGCCTCCGGCTGCATCGTGGCCAACGGCTGGGCCAGCGCGTTGGCGGCGTTGTTCACCACGATGTCGATGCCGCCGAAGGTCAGCTCGGCCGTCTCGACCAGGGTGTGCAGCGCGTCGAGCTCGCCGAGGTGGGTGGGAACGCCGATGGCGTCGGCGCCGAGTTCACGCAGCCGGGCGGCGGCCTGCTCGCAGGCTTCCGGCTTCCGGCTCGCTACCACGACGCGCGCGCCCGCGCAGGCGAACCCCTCGGCGAGCGCGAGCCCGATGCCCCTGGTCCCCCCGGTGACGACGGCGGTCCGCCCGCTCAGATCGAACAACTGCCGGAAGGACGCCTCGTCCACGGACAACACCTCTCGCCACGCGGGCACCGCTGCCCGTCCCAGCCAGTTGTATCACCCGGTTTGCGGGTCAGCGATCGGCCTCCGGAGCGGGCAGCCTGCGCTGGCCCCGCATCACCTCGACGATCAGGTCCTGATAGGCGACGAAGAGCTCGGCGACCTGGGTCCAGGCGGCGTGCACCTTCGGGTCGGCGGCGTCGTGGCCGGCCATGACGCGCTGGAAGCGGGCGTAGGCGCGGGCGATGCGGTCGACCACCGAGCCGACGGTCTCGGTGTGCAGCCGGGCGCCGTTGCGGTGCTGCGGCACGTGCCCGACGGTCCAGACGTCGATGGCGTGCATGAGGTCGGTGCGATGCGCGGCCAGCCCGTCGGCCCAGATGTCCTGCTGCTGGTGCAGGGCGAGCAGATCGACGCACCAGCGGGCGATCGGATGCTCGGCGCAGCGGCTGCCGCTCAGGGCCGAGAGCAGCTCGGTCATCGGGAAGAGCGGCTCGATGTCCTCGAACCGTCCGAATCGCTCGTCGTGGCCTGTGCCTCGAACCTGGATCACGCGCGGCACTGCCATGACTACTCCGGTGTGACTCTGCCCCCCGGCGGGTTACAGACAGTAGCCTACCACTACGGAAATGGCATTCTCAAAGAGCGTGAATCACGTTCCGTTCACGGTCTACGGATCAACGGTTCAGCGGTATCGCCGCCGGATACGGCCCCGCGGGCCCGAGGTCGGTGGCGATGGGCGGGTGCACGGTGACCCCGCTGCGGAAATCCTCCACCGGCCCGGCGGCCACGCCGAGCCCGGCCGCCACCATGGCCCTGGTCTTGAAGGCCAGTGCGGCCTGGCTGGGCCGGTACTCGACCGGGCTGAGCAGCTTCGCGCTCGCGGGCGGGGCGTACTCGCCCCACACCACCACCTCGAGCCCGCGGTCGAGCAGCGCGAGGTGCAGCCCCTCGCTCGCCCGCGGCTCGCGCAGACAGATCCCCGACGCCATGGCGATGGCGTGCGGGGTGCGGCCGCGGCCGCCGGTGGCGAGCGCGTGGTCGAGGCTCGCGAGTTCGGCGCCGAGAATGCGCAGCGGGGTGTCGTCGGCGGCGCCGGGGACCAGGACGGTGACCTCCCACCCCGCCGTGCGGCGGTCGAAGAGCCACCCGCCCGCGTGCTGCACCGCGTCGGCCACGCTCAGCGCGATGACGTCGAGGCGGTACTTCTCCAGGCCCCAGTCCCACAGCGTCCGGGTCGACAGGGGGATGCGGCGCATGGGCTGCACGCTGCCACCGGGGGCCGGACCGCCCATCGCATCTCCATCGTCGGCACTCCGCTCTCCGGGGCCGCCGGGGCTGATCGGCGACGGAAAGCTTCCTCACCATACGGTCAGGGCGATGCTGTGACAAGGGTCACAAGGGCCTCGGCCGGTCAGGCCCGGCGCTGCGTCGGCTCCGGGTCGGCGAGCTCCGGGGTCCACCAGGTGTCGGTGCCCTCCGCCAGGAACTCGGGGGTGCGGGCCCAGGCGGCGACGGCGTCCGCGGCGCGCAGCACCACGTCGGAGGTGGCCGCCACGGGGGCGGGTACCCGGTGCGCGTTCGGGGTCCGCCGGGGCAGCGGTGGCCGCGGGTCGCGGAACTCGTCATGATCGAAAGGCGGATTGCGATGCACGATGCTCCCGATGGGGTCGGCGAGTCGTCGGAGACTCGGTGCGGAATCGTTCCGCTCCGGATTGCGTACGCGCGTAACTTCCGGAACATCGCCCACGATAGAACACGATGCGGGTGCACTGTGCCGTCGATTTGCCCCGCTGCTCAGGGGAATTGCCTGCCGACGAGATTTGGGTCATGCCGCCGCCGGTGTCGCTATGGGTGTGTGCGGTGCTCGGTGGTGATCGATGGGCATCGGCCGAGCTCCCGGCGATGAGCGGTCCCAGTGTGCGCCCGGGTGTCGGGGCAGTCCGAATAAGTCAATCAGTGGTCGGGTAGCTGCATCGAACGTGCACCGTCGAGTGGGGATTGATGTGTCCCGCCAGATCGACCGGAACTTGTAACGCCGGTAATCGTGCTTCGAGCTGGCGTGACCCCGCCGCGCTCGCCCGGACGGCGAATCGCGGGAACCGTCCGCACGGGCGACGGAAACCTTAGGGTCGTCGCGGTCGGCCCGGATGCGCACAACGACGTGGGCACGTCGTTCGGGCCGGCCGTCCCTGCTGTCGTTCGAGTGGACGGTGCCGTCGCTCCAGGATCTGTCGAGGTGCCGCCGTGACCCGTACGGGTGTTGATCCGAAGCGGCCCCTGTGGGTTCTCGGGTTGATCGCTCCCGCATCGGCGCTGTTGCCGTCGCAGCTGGTGTTGCAGACGGGGTGGGCGGTGTTCTGGTGGATCGGGCCGTTCATCGTGCTGGTGGCGATTCCGGTGTTGGATTGGCTGGTCGGGGAGGACGGGTCGAATCCGCGTGACGAGGACTATGAGCGGTTGTCGGCGGATCGGTATTACCGGTGGTGTACGTATCTGTTCCTGCCGATCCAGATGGTGGGGTTGTTGATCGCCTGCTGGATGTGGGCTGGTTCGGAGTTGAGCGTGCTCGACAAGTTCGGGCTCGCCACGACTCTCGGTTTGGTCTCCGGTATCGGGATCAATGCCGCGCACGAGCTGGGGCATCGGGTCGAGCATCTGGAGCGGTGGCTGGCCAAGATCGCGCTGGCGCAGTCGGGGTACGGGCATTTCTTCGTCGAGCACAACCGGGGCCATCACGTGCGGGTCGCGACGCCGGAGGATCCGGCGAGTGCCCGGTTGGGGGAGTCGCTGTACGCGTTCCTGCCGCGCTCTGTCTCGGGTGGTTTCCGGTCGGCGATCCGGATCGAGCGGGAGCGGCTGGCGCGGCGGGGTGTGGGTTGGTGGTCGCCGCGGAACCATGTTTTGCAGGCGTGGTCGATGACGGTGGTGTTGTTCGGTGGTCTGGTGGTGGCGTTCGGGTGGGGGGTGTTGCCGTGGTTGCTGTTGCAGGCGGTGATCGGTGCGGCGTTGTTGGAGACGGTGAATTATGTGGAGCATTACGGGTTGTTGCGGGAGCGGCGTCCGGATGGTCGGTGGGCGCGGTGTTCGCCGCGGGATTCGTGGAACAGTGATCGTCTGGTGACGAATATTTTCTTGTTCCATCTGCAGCGGCACAGTGATCATCATGCGAATCCGGGGCGGCGGTATCAGACGTTGCGGACTTCGGAGGTGGCGCCGCAGTTGCCTGCGGGGTATGCGTCGATGATCGTGTTCGCGGCGTTCCCGCCGTTGTGGCGGCGGGTCATGGACCAGCGGGTCCTTGCTCATTACGGCGGCGACATCACCAGGACCAACCTGCGCCCCGGCGCCCGGATCCGGCTCGCGGAGCCCGCCGATGCTGTGGCGTGACGTCCGAGGCGTCTTCGAGGCGCGCGTGGGGGAGCGGGTGGTGCGCGGCTGGGCGCCGACCGTCGAGGACATGGCGACCCTGCTGCGCCGCTACGGCGCCACCGCCACCACCGGCCCCGTCGTCTCCCTCGCCCCCGCGCCCGCCGACCTCGACCACGTGCGCGCCGGGCACCTCGACCAGGACCCCGGCTGGCCCCGGCTGCTGCGCGCCGCCGCCGACCGCCCGCAGCGCGACACGCTGCGCGCCGGGCTCGGGCAGCTCCGCGACCGGATCCCGGCGGGCGAACCCGAGCTCAGGGACTGGCTGTACGCCAGCATCGCGGAGGTGGACGCGGCGGCGCCGCTGGTGGAGCGGCTCGCGGTCTTCGACGGCACCCCGCCGGTGCCCTACGTCCCCGCCGACGGCCCGCGGGCAGGCGCGCAGAGCCTGGACTGGGTCGACCCGCGCACCGTGCTCGCCGTCCCCGGCCGCGCCCGCGCGCTGACCGACGACGACCGCTGGTCACTCGCGGGCTTCTGCCGCACCCTGCGCGTCGCGGAGACCGAGCCCGAACTCCGCTCCTGGATGGACGATTTCCTGCTCGGCGGCGGCGCCAGGCCGATCCGGCTGGTGCGGGTCGAGGGCCCGGCAGGCCCGGTCTACGAGCTGCGCGGCGACGGCGCCCGCCGCCTGCAGTTCGCCCGCGCCTTCGGGCTGCCGGTGCTCGCGCTGGTGCGGGCCGCGCAGCTGCCGCGGCCGTTGATCCCCGAAAGCACCTCGGCGACAACCGGTTTCGATCGGTGGGGGGAGCTCTGGCGCGGGCTGCGCAGGCACCGCATGCTCGACGTCACCGAGGACGCCGGGCACGCGACGCCGCGCTGGAATCCGACCCGGCTCGCCGCCGACTGGCTGCTGCTGCCCCCGGCCGCCGCCACCGCCGCGGGCCGCGCCTACGACCGGCTGCACCCGGGCGCCCTCGCCGCGGCCACCGGGCTTCCCGCCGCGGTCCTCCTCGACGCCGACCGCTGGGCCGGCGTCCTGCTGGCCGACTGACCACCGCTTGCCGGATGGATGCCGCCACTCGGCGTTCGCACCCGAACCGAACCCGCCACCACGCACTTTCACCCGTACCCCGGAGTGCTGGGCAAGCGCTGGGCACCTTTACTCCGGCTTGACCGACTCAAAACTTAGGTTTGACTTACCAAACTTTCCGCGGTTATCGTTGGCAACGTTCGGCGGCTGCGTGTGGCACCGCCTCTCCCTCTCGGGACCGTCGGAAGGTGTGTCATGGTCAAGTCGATCAAGGCCAGTGTCGTCCTATTTGCCGCAATTGTGGTGAGTCTCCTGCTGGCCGCGGCGCCGGCGAGCGCGGATGTCTCGATCCGCGACGCCAAGGCGGGCGATCTGTACGTGCGTGCGGAGCAGCCGAGCCTGGATCAACTGGAGCGTGCGTTCGCGGCCTTCTGGAATCCGAACATCGGCATCGACCCCAAGGTCGAGGTGAGCTACAACGGCCCCGGCGCGCGCGCCGAGCTGGAGAAGGTCATGCAGTACAGCCGGACCATGGACTTCTTCTCGCTGCAGGGCCGCGCTATCGGCCCGGTGCAGACCGACGGCAACACCCTCTCGGTCACCGTGCACGGCCTGATGGCGGGCATCCCGGCGCAGACAACCACCTACCACTTCATCCGGGACGCCGGGCTCTGGAAGTTCGACTGGAAGCGGATCTGCCAGCAGCTCCAGTGCGCGGGCAACCCGAGCTTCGGCTACTGAGCCGCTAGCGAGCGCGGGGCCGCGACATGATCAGCGTCGAGGGCGTCACCAGGAAGTTCGGTGACCGGGTTGCCGTCGGGGAGGTGAGCTTCACCGCCGAGGACGGGGCGATCACCTACCTGCTCGGGCCGAACGGCGCCGGGAAGACCACGGTCATGCGGATGATCGCCGGCCTGGTCCGCCCGGACGCCGGGCGGATCCGGATCGACGGGAAGGGGCTGCCGGAGCTGGCGAGCACGCTCGGCACCATCGGCTTCGCCCTCGGCGCCTTCGCGCGCAACCCGCGGCACACCGCCGAGCAGCACCTGCGCTGGCAGGCCGCGCTCGGCGGGCTCCGGCGCGCCGATGTCGGCGCGCTGCTGGAGCGGGTCGGGCTCGGCCCGGCCGCGAAACGTCCGGTGGGCCGGTTCTCCTACGGCATGCTGCAGCGGCTCGGTATCGCCGCGGCGCTGCTCGGCGAGCCGGGCACCATCGTGCTGGACGAGCCCGCCAACGGCCTCGACGTCGAGGGAACGCTGTGGCTGCGCGAGCTGCTCACCGGGCTCGCGGCCGACGGCACCTGCCTGCTCGTCGCCTCGCACGACCTCACCGAGGTGGCGATCACCGGCACCAGGATCGTGGTCATGGGCGCAGGCGCGGTGCTCTGGGACGCGAGCCGGGACGAGACCGTCGCCCGCGGCTCCGGAGAGCGCCCGCTGGAGGCCGCCTACCTGGAGATCACCAGGGGCAGCGTGGAGTACGCGGCGAGCGGAGCGCGGCCGTGACCCTCCTGATGAACGCGGTGCGCAGCGAGTTCGCCAAGCTCTCCCGGCGCAGCCCGCTCTGGTACACGGTGCTCCCGCTCGCCGTGCTGATCCCCACCCTGCTCAACTTCGGCATCGCAAAAGCCGTGGAGTCCAACCAGCTCAACGGCGGCGGTGGCATGGACACCGACAACGCCGCCTACTGGATCCTGGTCTTCTCCACCTTCATCCTCATGGTCGGCGCGGTCTCCGCGCTGGCCGGTGAGTTCAAGGACGACACCGCGCAGATCGTCTTCCGGATCCAGCCGCGGCGCTGGCTGCTCCCGGTGGCGAAGCTGGTGGTGTACGGGCTGATCGGCGCGGTCACCGCCGCGCTCACCACGCTGATCATGCTCGGCGGGTTCCCGCTGCTGTTCCCGGAGATCTGGGGGCGGGTCGACATCCTCTCCGCCGACGGCATCCGGCTCTGGCTCGGCATCCCGTTCTTCACGGTGCTGGTCTGCGCGCTCGGGCTCGGGCTCGCCGCGCTGCTGCCGAAGCCGGGGCTGGTGGTGATGATCGTGCTGCTCTGGAAGTTCGGGGTGGAAACCTTCGTCACCTTCGTGCCCGGCGACCTCGGGATCACGCTGCAGCAGCTCTCGCCGTTCAAGAACGGGGAGCTCGGGGTCGGGCAGATGGCCACCTTCGACAGCGCCTTCGGCGGGCAGAACGGCTCGCTGCTCTACTTCGCCGCCATCTGCGTCGCGATCTTCGCCGCCGGGACCGTGCGGCTCACCCGCGCCGACGTGCAGAACGACCAGTAAAGGAAACGGCATGGCTCGCAGAGGTTTCCAGGGTGCGGTGCTCCGCGGCTTCGGCGTGGTTTACCACACCGCGACGGTGCTCGGCACCGAGCAGACCACCCCGCGGCTGCTCCGCGTCTGGCTGACCGCGCCCACGCTCTTCGCCGAGATCAGCGTGGAGCCGACCGCCTGGCTGCGGTTCTGGTTCCCGGATCCGGCGGGGTCGGAGAGCGAGTTCCAGCGCGGGTACACGATCGCCGAGGCGGAGCCCGAGACCGGGCGCTTCGCGGTCGATTTCGTGCTGCACGAGCCTGCCGGGCCCGCGTCCGCCTGGGCGATGCGGGTGACCGGGGGCGAGACCATCGAGGTCACCTCGTTCGGCTCCAAGAACTTCAGCGTCGGCGACGACCTGCCCGCCGGGTATCTGCTGGTCGGCGACTCGGCCTCGATTCCGGCGATCAACACCATCCTGGCCGCGGTACCGCCGCAGGTCGCCGTCGAGGTGTACCTGGAGCGGCACCACGACGACGACCTGCTCATCCCGCTCACCCCGCACCCGCTGGCCCGGGTGCACTGGGTGCCGCGCAGCTCGGAGTCGGCGCTCGCCGAGGCGCTGGAGACCCGTGACTGGGCGGACTGGTACTGCTGGGCCGGGCCGGAATCGGCCTCGCTCAAGCACGTCCGGAGCCGGCTCAAGGAGTTCGGTTTCCCCAAGACCGACATCTACGCCCAGGCGTACTGGGTGCACGGCCGGGCCATGGGCAAGGAGCGGGACGCCGCCGAGCGGGACGCCGAGCGGGCGGGTGCCGCGCCCGCCGCGGACGCGGCCCCCCGTACCGTGCGCACGACGGCCGCCGGCGCTGCCGGGACCGCCGCTGCCGCTGCTGCCGGGTCCGCCGCTGCCGCTGCTGCCGGGTCCGCCGCTGCCGCTGCTGCCGGGTCCGCCGCTGCCGCTGCTGCCGGGTCCGCTACCGCCGGGTCCGCTACCGCCGGGTCCGCTACCGCCGGGACCGCTACCGCCGGGACCGCTACCGCCGGGACCGATGTCGCCGCGACCGTGACCGCTGCCGCGAACGGCGGGAACGCCGCCGCCGCGTCGACGGCGGCCGTGCCGGGCACCGTCTCCGGTGCGGCGCCCGCGCCGCCCACCCCCGGACGCTGGCGTTCGCAGGCCGGTAGCAGGCTGTTCGCCGAGATCCGGCCCAAGCTGATCGTCGCGGGCGTGCTGCAGGTGGTGCTGACCCTGCTCCAGCTCGCCCCCTACGTGCTGCTGGTCGAACTGGCCAGGAACCTGCTGGCAGGCAGCGGCTCCGGCACGCTGTGGTCGCTCGGCCTCTGGGCGCTCGCCCTGTTCGGCGCGGGCACCCTGCTGGAGTCGGCGCTGCAACTCTGGCTGCACGCGGTCGACGCCCGCTTCGGCCGCGACCTGCGCGCCCGGCTGCTCGGCACGCTCGCGCGGCTCCCGCTCGGCTGGTTCACCGCGCGCAGCTCGGGCCAGGTGAGCAAGCTGGTCACCGGGAGCACGCTGTCGCTGCACTACCTGGTGACGCACGCCGTCACCGACGCCGTCGCCGCGGTGGTCGCCCCGCTGGCGGTGCTCGGCTACCTGTTCTGGGTGGACTGGCGGCTCGGGCTGATCCTGCTGATCCCGGTGCTCGGCGCCGTGCTCACCATGCTGACCATGATGGCCCAGTCCGGGCCGAAGATCGTGCAGTCGCAGCGCTGGGCCGAGCGGATGAACGCCGAGGCCACCTCGTACCTGGACGGCCAGCCGGTGATCCGGGTCTTCGGCGGCGCCGCGGCCTCCCCGTTCCGGCGCAGCCTGGATGGCTACATCGCCTTCCTGGACGGCTGGCAGCGCCCGTTCGTCGGCAAGAAGTCGCTGATGGACCTGATCACCCGCCCGGTCACCTTCCTCTGGCTGATCGCCGTCGCGGGCACCGCGCTGATCACCACCGACCGGCTGGACCCGGTCGACCTGCTCCCCTTCCTCTTCCTCGGCACCACCTTCGGCTCCCGGCTGCTGAGCATCGGCTACGGCCTCTCCGGGCTGCGCGAGGGCAACCTCGCCGCGCGCGACATCCAGATCACGCTCGACGAACCCGCGCTCGAGGTGCGCGCGGGCGGCACCGAGCGGCCGGAGCCGGCGGGCCGGGTGGTCTTCGACGACGTGACCTTCGGCTACCGGGCAGGCGTTCCCGTGGTCGAGAATGTCTCGCTCACGCTGGAGCCGGGCACCGTGACCGCGCTCGTCGGCCCGTCGGGCGCGGGCAAGTCGACGCTGGCCGCGCTGCTCGCCCGCTTCCACGACCTCGGGTCCGGCGAGATCCGGGTCGGCGGCCGGGATATCGCCTGCCTCACCCCGGAGGAGCTGTACACCCGGGTCGGCTTCGTCTTCCAGGACGCCCAGCTGGTGCACGGGACGGTTCGGGAGAACATCGCGCTCGCGGTGCCCGACGCCGACGCCGCCGCGGTCGAACAGGCCGCCCGCGACGCCCAGCTGCACGACCGGATCCTGCGGCTGCCGCAGGGGTACGACACCGTGCTCGGCGCGGACACCGCGCTCTCCGGCGGCGAACGGCAGCGGCTCACCATCGCGCGGGCGTTGCTCGCCGACACCCCGGTGCTGATCCTGGACGAGGCCACCGCCTTCGCCGACCCGGAGTCGGAGTACCTGGTGCAGCGGGCGCTGGACCGGCTCGCCGCCGGGCGCACCGTGCTGGTGATCGCGCACCGGCTGCGCACCGTCACCGAGGCCGACCGGATCGTCGTGCTTGACGGCGGCCGGATCGCCGAGAGCGGGACGCACCCCGAACTGCTCGCCACCGACGGCCGCTACGCCCGGCTCTGGAATGCCGCCGAGACCAAGGAGTTCGCGCGATGATCGGCACCGTTCTCGCCCTCGTCCCGGCCGCACGGCGCAGGCTCTTCGCCGGCTACCTGACGCTGACCGTCGTCTCCACGCTGCTCCGCGCGGTCGCGGTGGTGCTGATCGTGCCGCTGGTCACCGCGCTCTTCGGCGCCGATCCGGCGGCGGCGTGGCCCTGGGTCGGCGCGCTGACCGGCGCGGTCGTGGCCGGTTGGATCGTGGACTCGGTCGCCTCCCGGGTCGGCTTCGACCTCGGCTTCGGCATTCTCGATTCGGCGCAGCGCACCGTCTCCGCGCAGGTGGCGCGGATTCCGCTGCGCTGGTTCGACGCGGAGAACTCGGCGATCACCCGCCGGGCCATCGCGGCCACCGGGCCGGAGCTGGTCGGCATGGTCGGCTACCTGATGACCCCGGTCATCCAGGGGCTGCTGCTGCCGATCGCGATCGGGCTCGCGCTGCTGCCGATCGCCTGGCAACTGGGGGTCGTCGCGCTGCTCGCGGTGGTGCTGCTGCTCGGCGCGCTGGCGGCGACGCTGCGGCTCACCCGCACCGCCGACAGGGTCGCCACCGACACGAACAGCGCGCTCACCGCACGCATCCTGGAATTCGCCCGCACCCAGGCGGCGCTGCGCGCGGCCGGGCGGGTGGCGCCTGCGCGCAGCGAGACCGGCGCGGCGCTGGACGCGCAGCACGGCGCGACCGTCCGGCTGCTGCTGCTCAGCATTCCCGGGCAGGTGCTCTTCGGGCTGGCGAGCCAGCTGGCGCTGCTCGCGCTGGCGGGCACCACCGCCTGGCTCGCGGTGCGCGGCAGCATCGGCGTGCCGGAGGCCATCGCGCTGATCGTCGTCGTTGTCCGGTTCCTGGAGCCGTTCGCCGCCATCGGCGACCTCTCCGGCGCGCTGGAGAGCGCGCGGAACACGCTGCGCGACATCAGGACCGTCACCGCCGCGCCGGGCCCGGCGTCCGGTGCGACCGAGCCGCCCGCCGCGGCCGCCGGTGCCCCCGTCGAGCTGCGCGACGTGCACTTCGGCTACGGCGCCGACCGGGTGCTCGCCGGACTGGATATCGAGTTCGGCGCGGGCGAGGTCACCGCGATCGTCGGGCCGTCCGGCGCGGGCAAGAGCACGATCCTCGCGCTGGTCGCGGGGCTGGAGGCGCCGGACGCGGGCACCGTGCTGGTCGGCGGCGCCGATCTCGGTGCGCTCGACCCGGCGGCCAGGCCCGCGGCGGCCGCCGTCGTCTTCCAGCAGCCGTACCTCTTCGCCGGGACCATCAGGGAGAACGTGCTCGCAGGCGACCCCGGCGCGGACGGGGAGCGGCTCGCCACCGCGCTCCGGCTGGCCAGGGTCGACGAGTTCGCGGAGCGGCTGCCGGACGGCCTCGACACCGTGGTCGGCGAGGCGGGCACGGCGCTCTCCGGCGGTGAGCGGCAGCGGGTCTCGATCGCGCGGGCACTGCTCAAGCCCTCCGCCGTGCTCGCGGTGGACGAGGGAACCAGCGCGCTGGACGCGGAGAACGAGGCGGCGGTGGTCGCCGCCGTCACCAACGACCCGCAGCGCCGGACCCGCATCGTGGTGACGCACCGGCTCAGCACGATCGCCGGCGCCGACCGGGTGCTCTTCGTCGAGGACGGCCGGGTGGTCGAGGACGGCACCGTGCAGGAGCTGCTCGCCGCCTCCGGCCGGTTCGCCGATTTCTGGTGGCAGCAGAACGACGCGGCCGGCTGGCGGATATCCGCCGGTGTCGGCTGACGCGCACAACCGAAAAAGACTGTCGAACGGGCCGGAAACGGCACGGTATATCTGCGCGCCCGTTTCAGGTGAATGCTGTTGTGCCACAACAGATCACACTCGACAGGGCGGCGAATTAGGGTACCCTAAGTAAAACTCTGTGAGAGGCGTTGTCGATGGTGGTCGTTCGTTCGGAGACGGATTTCGACGTCCGGGCGGAAGTCGGATCGGTACTGGGAATCGCGCCGGAATCGCTGGATTTCGACGGTGATCTGATCCAGCAGGGGCTGGATTCCCTGCGCATGATGCGGCTCTCCGGCAGATGGCGGAAGCGCGGCCACGACATCGATTTCGCCCGCCTGGCCGCCAACCCCACATTGCGCTCCTGGACCACCCTGTTGCTCGGTGAACTCGGCGAGCCGGAAGTGGCACTTCCCGACATCGTCGCGACCGAACCGTTCCCGCTGGCGCCCATGCAGCACGCGTACTGGATCGGCCGCTCGCACAGCCACGCCTTCGGCGGGGTCGCCGCGCACCTGTACATCGAGTTCGACGGCGCGCTGGCCGCGCCGGAGCGGTTCGAGGCCGCGGTCGCCGCGCTGCTGGAGCGGCACCCCATGCTCCGGGTGCGGGTACTGCCGGACGGCACCCAGGTGATCGGCGCCGCGCACCCGGAGGCGATCGCGGTGCACGACCTGCGCGCCGTGCCCGACCCCGAGCGGGCACTGGCCGAGCTGCGCCGGGACGGCACGCACCGCGCGCTGCCGATCGAGGACGGCGCCGTGCTGCGCGCCGAGCTCAGCCTGCTCGGCGACGGCCGCACCCGGGTGCACCTGGACGTGGACATGATCGCCGCCGACGCCATGAGCTACCGGGTCCTGGTCGACGACCTGGCCCGGCTCTACCGCGGCGAGACGCTGCCCCCGCTCGGCGTCACCTTCCCCGCGCTCTCCGCGGCCCGCACCGGCCGGGTGCCGAAGGACGCCGACCTGGCCTGGTGGCGGGAGCGGATTCCGCACCTGCCCGGCCCGCCCGAGCTGCCGCTGAACGAGGCGGCCCGGCGCGGCGCGACCGCGCCCGGCACGGTGCGGCTGCACCACGCCATCGACGCCGCCGACCGCAAGCGGCTCGAGGAGCAGGCGCACCGGCGCGGCACCACCCCGGCGGCGGCGGTGGCCGCGGTCTTCGCGGAGGCGGTCGGCGCCTGGTCGGCGAGCCCGCGCTTCCTGCTCACCGTCCCGCTCTTCGACCGCGAGCCGGTGCACCCCGACGTGGAGCGGGTGGTCGGCGACTTCACCTCCTCGCTGCTCGTCGACGTCGACCTCACCGAACCCCGCACGCTCGCCGAGCGGGCGGGCGCCATGCGCACCGCGCTGCACGAGGCGGCCGCGCACGGCAGCGTCGGCGGGCTGGAGGTGCTGCGCGAGCTCGGCAGGCACCGCGGCGAGCCGGTGGTCTCGCCGGTGGTCTTCACCAGCGCGCTGGGGCTGGGCGAGCTGTTCTCGCCCGCCGTCACCGAGGTGCTCGGCGAGCCGTCCTGGATCGTCTCGCAGGGCCCGCAGGTGCTGCTCGACGCCCAGGTCACCGAGCTCGCAGGCACCCTGCTGCTGAACTGGGACGTGCGGGCGTCCGACCTGGAGCCCGGCGCCGCCGAGGCCATGTTCGGCTACTACGTGCGGCTGCTCGACCTGCTCATCGCGGGCGACTGGGACATCCCGGCCCCCGACCCGCTCGCGGACGAGCTCCGCGCCCAGCGGCTCGCGGCCGAGCGGCCGCTGCCGGAGACCGCGCACTTCGACGGCACCCTGCACGGCCGGGTGCTCGCCCTGGCCGAGCGGCGCGGCGCCGCCCCCGCGGTCGTCGCGGACGACCGCACCCGCTCGCACGCCGAGCTCGCCGACGAGGCCCGCCGGATCGCCGGCGCGCTGCGCGCCGCCGGGGTGCGGACCGGCGACACCGTCGTCATCGATCTGCCCAAGGGCGGCGACCAGGTCGCGGCCGCGCTCGGCGTGCTCACCGCGGGCGCCGCCTACGTCCCGCTGGCCCCGGCTCAGCCCGCCGCCCGCCGGGAGCGCATCGCCGCGGTGGCGGCACCGGCCGCGGTGCTCACGAACCGGCCAGCGGCCTGGCCGGACGCGGTGGCGCTGGAGATCGGCGCGGCCCGCGAAGCCGACCCGGCCGAGCCGGTGCCGGTCGGCCCGGACGACCTCGCCTACGTGCTCTTCACCTCCGGCTCGACCGGGCTGCCCAAGGGCGTGCAGGTGCCGCACCGGGCGGCGGTCGCGACCCTCACCGACCTGGTCGAGCGGTACGAACTCGGCCCGGAGGACCGAACACTGCAGGTCTCCTCGCTGGAGTTCGACCTCTCGGTCTTCGACATCTTCGCCCCGCTCGCGGTGGGCGGCGCCGTCGTCGTCCCCGGCGACGACGAGCACACCAGGGTCGACACCTGGGCCCGGCTGCTCGCCGAGCGGTCGGTGACGGTGCTGAACTGCGTGCCGTCGATCCTCGGGATGCTGCTCGACCTGGTCCCGCTGCCGGAATCGCTGCGCGTGGTGCTGCTCGGCGGCGACAAGGTCGACGTCGCGCTGCTCGACCGGGTCGCGGCCCAGCTCCCGGAGTGCCGGGTGGCCGGGCTCGGCGGCACGACCGAGACGGCCATCCACTCCACCGTCTGCGAGGCGCCGCGGGTGCCTGCGGGCGCCGCCTTCGTGCCGTACGGCACCCCGCTGGCGGGGGTGCGCTGCCGGGTGGTCGACGCCGCCGGGCGGGACCGGCCGGACCTGGTCCCCGGCGAGCTCTGGATCGGCGGCGCCGGCGTCGCCGACGGCTACCGCGCCGATCCGGAGCGCACCGCCGACCGCTTCCTGCTGCGCGACGGCGTGCGCTGGTACCGCACCGGCGACCTGGCCCGCTACCTCCCCGGCGGCTTCCTGGAGTTCCTCGGCCGCGCCGACCACATGGTCAAGGTGCGCGGCTACCGGGTCGAGCTCGGCGAGGTCGAGGCCGGGCTGCTCGGCCTGGACGCGGTGCGCGCGGCGGTGGCCTGGTCGGACGGGCGCGAGCTGCGCGCCGCGGTCGTCGGCGCGGCCGACGGCGCGGCCGACGGCGAGGCGCTGCGCACCGCGCTCGCCGACGTGCTGCCGCCGCACATGATCCCGCGCACGATCACCCTGGTCGAGGCGCTGCCGCTGACCGCCAACGGCAAGTACGACCGAGCGAGGATCCGCGAGCTGGCAGGCGCCGACGAGCGGGCCGCGGTCGAGCCGCGCACCCCGCTGGAGCGGGCGCTGGTCACCGTGCTCGGCGAGATCCTGCCGACCCGCCCGCTCGGCGTCACCGACGACTTCCTCGCGCTCGGCGGCGATTCCGTGCTCGCCACCGCCTTCGTGGCGCAGGCCAGGCAGTGGCTGGACACCCCCGATCTCACGGTGGCCGACATCTTCGTGCGCCGCTCGGTGGCCGGGCTGGCCGAGCGCATCACCGAGCTGGAGGGCGAGCGCGCGGGCCGGGTCGCGGAGACCGTGCTCGCCGTGCTGCGACTCACCGACACCGAGGTCGAGGACGAGATCGCCGGTGCCACACCGCACTACCCGTTCGAGTCGCGGCCGATGGAGCCCGAGCGGGACGCGGAGATCGCGCACGGCTGGCTCACCGACCCCAAGGCCGCGTACTGGGGGATGCTGAACAGCACCGTCGCCGAGGTCGATGAGCTCATCCGGCACAGCGCCGAGATCGGCGGCGACCCGAAGTACGGGCTGCGCATCGGGTACTACGAGGGCACTCGTGAGTTCCTCTTCGAGCTCTACAACCCGGCGACCAGCGAGCTGACCGCTCCCGGCACCGGCTACGCCGCCGAGCCCGGCGATATCGGCATGCACCTGCTGGTGGCGAGCACCGACCGCAGGCTCAGCGGCTTCACCGGCGCGGTGATGCTGCACATCATGCGCACCGCGTTCTTCGAGCTCGGCGCGGAGCGCGTGGTGGTGGAGCCGGACGTCCGCAACCTCGACGTACAGCGGCTGAACGCCGCGGTCGGGTTCGCGGTGGCGGGCGACCACCCGGTCGGCGACAAGGTGGCGCGGCTGAGCTACTGCACCCGCGCCGATTTCGTCCGGGCCACCGGCAACGGCCGCTTCCTCGCCCCCGCCTTCCGGCGCACCGATTCCTGAGAGGCCGACGTGTCGCACACTTCGTACTGGCCCGCTTACCACCGCCGGATGGCGGTCAAGGTGCTGGCCGAGCTCTGCCACGAGCGCTTCGTCCGCTGGGACACCACTGCGCCGGGGGCGTACCTGGTGCGCTCCGGCGACGGCCGCACCGAGTACGCCTTCCGCGCCGAGCTGCTCGCGCTGGACAGCTGGCACATCGACCCGGCGTCGCTGCGCCGCACCCGCGACGGCGCCGAGCTGCCGATCGACGCCATCGCCCTGGTGATCGACCTGGGTACCGCGCTCGGCATCGCGCCGGAGGCGCTGCCGGAGTACCTGGAGGAGTTCCGCAACACCCTGCTGATCGGCGCGGGCCGCCCGGACGAGCGGCGGATCCCGGCCGCCGAGCTGGCCGCCGCCGACTTCCAGACCATCGAGCGCACCATGACCGAGGGGCACCCCTGCCTGCTCGCCAATGCGGGCAGGCTGGGCTTCAGCGCGGACGACGTCCGGCGCTACGCCCCGGAGTGGGGCGCGCGGTTCGCGCTGCCGTGGCTGGCGGTGCTCAGGGCGAACACCGATTTCGCCGCGATGTCCGGCGTCGACTACCCCGGGCTGGTCGAGGCCGAGCTGGGGGCGGAGACGCTCGCGCGCTTCACCGCGGTGCTCACCGGCCGCGGCCTCGACCCCGGCGACTACTACTTCATGCCGGTGCACCCGTGGCAGTGGACCGAGCGGATCCAGCGCGTCTACGCGATCGACCTCGCCGAGCAGCGCATCGTCCCGGTCGGCGAGACCGAGGACCGGTACCAGCCGCAGCAGTCCATCCGCTCGCTCTTCGACACCACGACGCCGGAGCGGCACTACGTGAAGCTGGCGCTCTCCATCGTCAACATGGGCTTCACCCGCGGGATGTCGGCGGACTACATGCGCACCACCCCGCTGATCAACGACTGGGTGCGCGAGCAGCTCGCCGGCGACCCCTACCTGGACGAGCTCGGCTTCGCGGTGCTCTACGAGGTCGCCGCCATCGGCTACCGGAACACCGAGCTCACCGCGCTCACCCGGCCCGGCTCGGAGTACCGGAAGCTGCTCTCGGCGCTGTGGCGGCAGAGCCCGGTCCTGCTGGCCCGCCCGGGCCAGCAGCTCACCACCATGGCCGCGCTGCTGCACGTCGATCACGAGGGGACGCCGCTGGTGCGCGCCCTCGTCGAGCGCTCCGGGCTGCCCGCCGCCGAGTGGCTCACCCGCTACCTGCGCTGCTACCTGCACCCGATCCTGCACCTGCTCTACCGGTACGAGCTGAAGTTCTCCCCGCACGGCGAGAACCTCATCCTGGTGCTCGACGCCGGGGTGCCGGTGCGCGCCGTGCTCAAGGACATCGGCGAGGAGGTCTCGATCTTCGGCGACCCCGCCGGGCTGCCCGAGGCGGCCCGCCGCGCGGTGACCGAGGAGCCGGACGAGATCCGCGCCATGGGCATCCTCTCCGACGTCTTCGACGACTTCCTGCGGCATCTCGCGCTGATCCTGCACGCCGATGGCCTGCTGCCGGACGACCGCTTCTGGGCCCTGGTCGCGGCGAGCCTGCTCGACTACCGCGAGCGGCACCCGGAGCTCGCGGAGCGCTTCCGCCGCTGGGATCTCTTCACCCCCGCCTTCCCCGCCATCCACCTGAACCAGCTGCAGCTCGGCAACAACAAGCGCATGGTCGACCTCGGCAACTCCTACGCCACCCTGGTCGCGGGCGACCACGCCCTCGCCAACCCGGTCGCCGCGTACCGGCCCGCCGAGCGGGAGGTCGCGGTCCCGTGACGATCGAGATCATCCGCGATGCCTGCGGCATCCCGCACATCAGCGCCGATTCCGCCGCCGGTGCGCTGTACGGGCAGGGCGTCGCCTGCGGCGTGGACCGGGCCTGGCAGCTGGAGTTCCTGCGGCTGCGCGCCGAGGGCCGCACCGCCGAGGTGTTCGGCGCGACCGCCGTCGGCTGGGACGAATTCGCCCGCCGCTCCCGGATGGACGCCGCCGCCCGCCGCATCCTCGAGGCGTCGTCGCCGCGCACCCGCGCGCTGATCGGCGCCTACGTGGACGGCATCAACAGCACGCTGGACGCCGCGGAGGCGCCCGAGCTCACCGAGTTCGGCCACCGCCCCGCGCCCTGGCAGCCGTGGACCCCGATCGCGGTGTTCCTGGTGCACCACATCCTCTTCGGGCGTTTCCTCACCAAGCTGTGGCGGCTGCACGCCTGCCGCGCGCTCGGCCTCGACGCGCTGGCGCTCTTCGACTGCGAAGGGGCCGACCCCGCCGAGCCGACCGTGCCCGCGCGGCCGGACGAGGCGTTCCTCACCGAGCTGCTCGGCCACTTCCCCGACGCTGGCGGGGCGCAACCGGATGCGACGACCTTCGGCGACGCGATCTCCGGAAGCAACGCCTGGGGCGTCGCCGGTGCCCGCACCGCGAGCGGCGCGCCGCTGATCGCCGGTGACCCGCACCGGTTCCTGGAGCTGCCCGGCATCTACCAGCAGTTCCACCTGGCGGCGCCGGAGTTCGACGTGGTCGGCTTCGCCTTCGCGGGCGTCCCGGGGGTGCCGCACTTCGCGCACGCCGGGTCGGTGGCGTGGGGGATCACCAATGCCATGGGCGACTACCAGGACCTCTACCTGGAGAAGCTCACCCGGAGCGCGGACGGCGTGCTCGCCGAGACCCCCGATGGGCCCACTCCGGCAGCCGTGCACACCGAGCAGATCCTGGTCCGCGACGCCGCCCCGGTGCCGGTCGAGATCGTGGTCACCGGCAACGGCCCGGTCATCGTCGGCGGCCCGGACGCCGCCTTCGCGCTGAGCCTGCGCACCCCCATGCTCGCCGACCCCGAGGTCACCTTCGACCCCGCGCTGGACCTGCTCTTCGCGACCTCGACCGGCGCGGTCGAGACGGCGCTGCGGGGATGGGCCGAGCCGGCCAACCGCATCGTCATCGGCGACACCGCCGGGCGGCTCACGCACCACGTCACCGGCCGGATGCCGGTGCGGGCCGCCGAGAACTACTGGCTCCCGGTCCCGGCCTGGGACGCCCGCTACCGGTGGCGGGGCTATGCCACCGAATCGGTGCGGGACAACGGCTTCGACGCAGCGGTGCCGGACCACTCGGTCATCGCCAACCAGCGCATCCCCGGCGTGCTCCCGCTGCAACCGGTCACCACCGAGTGCGTCCCGCCCTTCCGCGCCGACCGGATCGACACCCTGCTCACCGCGAATCCCTCGGTGGGCGTGGCCGATTGCGAGGCCATCCACGGCGACGTCCAGCTGGAGCAGGCCGCCGCGCTGCTCGACCGGCTCCGCGGGCTCACCGAGCTGAGCCCGGAGGCCGGGAAGCTGCGCGCACGGCTGCTGAGCTGGGACCGCGCCATGGCCGCGGAGAGCACCGACGCCTACCTCTTCGCCGAGGTCAGGGCCCGGTTCGTGGCCGGGATCACCCGCGACCCCGCACTGGCCGGGCTGGCCGCGCCGCACGCGTTCCCCCTGGTCTTCGACCCGTGGTTCGTGGCGGGCACCCGGCTGGCCGCCGCGCTCGACTCGGTGCTCGAGCACGGGCCGCGGCTCGGGGTCGGGATCACGGCGGCGCTCACCGCCGCGGTCGAGGCCGTCGCGGTGCTGGAGACCGTCCCGGCCTGGGGGGACGTGCACCTGCTCGCCCCCATCCACGGCATGGACCTGGCCGGGGCGACCCCGCGGCACCCGGAGCTCTCCGCCGCCGTCCGGCCCGGCCGGTACCCGCTCGGTGGCGACGCCGAGTGCGTGCTCGCCAACGGCAGCGCGGTCGGCTTCGCGCACGCCTGCGCGGTCGGCTCGGCCGCGCGCTACGTCTGGGATCTCGCCGACCGGGACGCCGGGCGCTGGATCGTGCCGCTCGGCGTGAGCGGCGACCCGCGCTCGCCGCACTTCCAGGACCAGGCGCCGCGCTGGGCCCGCGGCGAGCTCATCGACATCGTCAGCGACTGGGCCGTGCTGCGCGCGAACGCCGCCGCCGTCCACCGGTTCACGCAGGGAGAAGCATGACCGTACTGACCGACACCCGGCTGGAGCTGGTGCGCAGGCGGCTGGCGGCCGCCGGGCTCGCCGGCGCGCACCGCTTCGCCGCCCCGGCGCTGCCGCGGCTGGACACCGGCGAGTTCGGCATCGCCGAGCGCCGCATGTGGAAGATCTACGAACTCGACCCGGACTCGCTCTCGCACACCATCGGGCTGATCCTCCGCTTCGACGGCTCCTACACCGTGCCCGGGCTGGTCGAGGCCGTCGAGCTGGTGGTCCGCGAGGCCGCTGTGCTCGGCTCGCTGGTCACCGTGGACGGCTCCGGCGTTCCCCGCCGGGTACCCGGCGACACCGCGGGGGAGTGGATCGCGCCGGGCGCGGAGTGGGCCTGGAACGCGCCCGCCGCGACCGCGGACGAGCTGGTCGCGATCCCCTTCCGGCTCACCGAGGAGCCGCCGCTCCGGGTCCGGGTGACGGCCGACGGCGACGGCGTCACCGTGCTCTTCGTCGTGCACCACCTCGCGGTGGACGACACCTCGTGGCCGCTGCTGCTCGGCACCCTGATCTCCGGCACCTGGCCGGACGCCGCCGCGGTGCCGCCGATCCAGCGCCCGGCCCCGCAGGTCGAGCGCGCGGTCGAGCACGCCACGCAGACCTGGGCCGCCGAAGGCATCCGCTTCCCGCTCTCCGGCGAACTCCCGCGGGTCACCCCGGCGGAGAGCTGGCTAGCCCCGATGGACGAGGCCGCGGGCGCCAAGCTCACCGAGCCGGTCGACCCGGCCGCCGTCGCCGCGCTGGACGCGGTCGCCCGCGAGCTCGGCGGCACCGCGAACGCCCTGTTCATCGCGGTCACCGCGCTCGGCGTGCACGCGCTCACCGGCGCCGAGGACCACGTACTGCTCGTCCCCGCCGACAACCGGCAGCCGGGCGACCGCCCGGACCGGGTCGGCTACAGCGGCAACATCGTCCCCATGCGCTTCGCCGTCGACCCGGCGGCGAGCGTGCGGGAGACGCTGCGCGCCGCCGTCGCGGTGGTCTACCGGGCCATGGAGTTCGCCGGGGTCGACTACGGCACCGTGCTCACCGCGCTGCGCGGCGCGGGCGGGCGCTTCCCGGTCGCCGAGATCATGGCCTCGGTCCGCAGCGCGCCGCTGCGCGGCATCCCGGTGCCGGACGGCGCCCGCGTCACCTGCGAATCGGTCTTCACCGGTATCGCCCCCTACCCGCTGACCTTCGCCTTCGAGCTGGCCCCCGACGACCGGGTGCACCTCGAGGTCGACCACCAGCTCGGCAGCGTCGACGCCGCGTTCGCGCGGCGCGCCGCGGCGCTGCTCACCGCGCTGGTCGCCCGGGTGCCCGCCGCGCTGGACGGCACCGTCGCCGCCCTGGCCCGCGAGCTCACCGAACCGAATCGTGAAACGAGGACTCCCCGTGTCAGCTGAATCCGTGCTCCCGTGGGGGAGAGCGTCCCGCTTCGCCGGTCCCGGCGCGGGCTGGTCCGAGGTCGGCACCGGGCTGGCGCAGCTCGCCGCCGCGGTCGGCGGGCGGCACCACGGCGCCCCGCTGCCATCGGGCGACCCGCTCGCCATGCTCGCCGCCGTCGCCGAGCGGCTCGGGCCGGAGCGCATCCCGGAGAGCGGGGTCGGCCCGGCCACCGCGCTCGCCCGGCTCGCCGAGCTGGTCGCCGCCTACGGCCTCGACCTGACCCACCCGCTCACCGCCGCGCACCTGCAGCCGCCGCCGCTCACCGTCGCGGTGGTGGCGGACGCGCTGGCCAGCGCCACCAACGCCTCGCTGGACACCTACGACTCCGGCCCGGCAACGCTCGCCATCGAGCAGTGGACCATCAACGCGCTGGCCCGGCTGGCCGGCTTCACCGAGACCGCGGGCGGCGTCTTCGGCCCCGGCGGCTCCTACTCGAACCTGCTCGCGCTGCTCATCGCCCGGGATTACACCGCCGCCGGGCACGGCGTGAACACCAGGCAGGACGGGGTGAGCGGGCTGCACCGCCCGATCGTGCTCTGCTCCCGGATCGCGCACTTCTCGGTGCACCGGGCCTGCGCCGCGCTCGGCCTCGGCGAGGCCGCGGCCATCCCGGTGCCGGTCGACGCCGAGCACCGGATGATCCCGGAGGCGCTCAACGCGCTGCTCACCGAGCTGGGCCACAGCCACACCCCGGTCGCGGTCGTCGCCACCGCGGGCACCACCGACTTCGGCAGCGTCGACCCGCTGCCCGCGCTCGCCGAGATCACCGCGCGGCACGGGGTCTGGCTGCACGTGGACGCCGCCTACGGCTTCGGCTCGCTCTTCTCCGACCGGCTCGCCGGGCTGCTCACCGGCATCGAGCGCGCCGACTCCATCACCCTCGACCTGCACAAGGTCGGCTGGCAGCCGGCCGCGGCGAGCGTGCTGCTCCTCGCCGACCAGCAGCGCTTCGCCTCGCTGAGCCGCTCGGTGGCCTACCTGAACCCGGACGACGACGTCGAGGCAGGCTACGGCGGGCTGCTCGGCCAGACCCTGCAGACCACCCGCCGCCCGGACGTGCTCAAGGTGGCCGCCACCTTCCTCGCCTACGGCCGGAACGGCCTCGGCGCCATGCTGGAGAGCTGCCACGACCTCGCCGGGTACGCCGAGCGCCGGATCACCGCCGAGCCGCAGCTGGAGCTGGTCGCCCCGGTCACGCTCACCACCGTCGTCTTCCGCTACCGCTGCGAGGACCTCGACCTGGACCAGGTCAACGCCGAGCTGCGCAGGCGGCTGATCAGCTCCGGCACCGCGCTCATCGGCCGCACCCAGGTGCGGGTCGGCGGCTCGGGCGAGCCGCGCACCTGCCTCAAACTCACCCTGCTCAACCCGGAGACCACCGAGCGCGATATCGACGCGCTCTTCGACGAGCTGCTCCGGGTCGCGCTCGAGGTCGAGTCCGAGGCGCTGGAGCAGAGCGACGAGATGGCGACGATCCATGAGTGACGTCGACATCCTCGCCGTCGGCTGCGGGCCGTTCAACCTCGGGCTCGCCGCGCTGGCCTCCACCGTGGACGACGTGAACGTGCTGGTCGTCGACTCGGCGGACGAGTTCCGGTGGCATCCGGGGCTCATGTTCGACGAGGCCAAGCTGCAGGTCAGCTTCCTCTCCGACCTGGTCTCGCTGGTCGATCCGACGCACCCGCTCTCCTTCCTCGGCTACCTCGCAGACGTGGACCGGCTCTACCCGTTCCTGGTGCGCGAGGACTTCTTCCCGACCCGCCGCGAGTACGAGGCGTACCTGCTCTGGGTGGTGCGGCGGCTGCCGTCGCTGCGCTGGCGCAGCACCGTGGAGGAGGTGCGCTGGCTGGACGAGGCGGGTGTCTTCGAGGTCGCGGTGACCACCGCGGGCACCACCTCGACCATCACCGCCGGGCACGTCGTCGTCGGCATCGGCACCGAACCGGCGCTGCCGCAGGCGCTCTCGACCACCTCGCCCGCGCTGGTGCACAGCGCCGACTACCTGACCCATCAGGAGCGCGCGCACGCGGCGGGCGCGGTGACGGTGATCGGCTCCGGGCAGTCCGGCGCCGAGATCGTCGCCGACCTGCTGGAGGCGAACCTGCGCGGCGGCCCCGCCGTGCGCTGGTGGACCCGGACCCCGTGGTTCGCCCCGCTCGACTTCACCAAGCTCTCGCTGGAGATGACCACCCCCGCCTACATGGAGTACTTCCACGGCCTGCCCGAGGAGACCAGGGACCGGGTGCGCTCCGGGCACTGGCAGTTCCACAAGGGCATCTCGGCGGAGACCCTGGAGCGGCTGCACGACCTGCTCTACCGCAGGCAGCTGCTGGAGAAGGCGCAGCCGGTGCAGCTGCGCCAGGGCGTCGCGGTCGAGGGGCTGGACGCGCTCGACGACGGCGGGCTGCGGGTCAGGGGCAGGCACCTCGACACCGGCGCCGCGCTGGCGCACACCGCCGACCTGGTCATCGCCGCCACGGGGTACCGGCCGCGGCAGCCGGACTTCCTCGCACCGATCGCCGGCCGGCTGCACCGGGACAGCAGGGGCCGTCCGGTGATCGAGCGGGACCACTCCGTCGCCGCCGAGCCCGCGCTTGCGGGCAGGCTCTTCGTCGCCGCCGCCGAGGCGCACGCCGTCGGCGTCTCCGCGCCCAACCTCGACATCGGCGCGGTGCGCAACGCCAGGATCCTCAACGCCGTGCTCGGCCGCGAGGTCTACCGGCTGCAACGGCACACGGCGTTCACCAGCTTCGGCGTCACCGACGACGACGACGTCGTCTCCGATGCCACCGACGACGTACTCGACCAAGGAGACCACTGATGTCCGATCAGATCGCGGAAACGCTGCGCAGCATCCTCGAGGAGGACCTCGACCTGCCGATGGCCGACGTCACCCGCTCCTCGCTGCTCATCGAGGATCTGGGGCTGGACTCGGTGGCCTTCGCCATCGGCGTCGTCGCCATCGAGGAGCGGCTCCAGGTGCAGCTCACCGACCGGGAGATGGCCGAGACCGCATCCGTCGGCGAGCTGGAGGACCTGGTCCGATCGAAGGCGGGCAGCACCCGATGACCGCCTACGACGAGCTGCTCGACGCGGCCTTCGGCGACCGGGTGCGGCAGTGGACCGAGCAGGCCGAGCGGGACGAGCGCTTCCCGCGCGCGCTGCTCGAGCACCTCGGCGCGGCCGGGGTCTTCGCGCACAAGTGGCGGGACCGCAAGATCACCGACCTCGGCGAGCACTTCGCGCTCGCGGGCAGGCTCGGCGCGCTGAACTCGGCGGGCATCGGCGTCGGGGTGAGCCTGCACGACTCCGCCATCGCCGTGCTGCGCCGCTTCGGCCGCACCGACTTCCTGCGCGACCTCGCCGAGCGGGCCATCCGCACCGAGGCGGTGCTCTGCATCGCGGCCTCGGAGGAG
Source organism: Nocardia asteroides (assembly GCF_021183625.1). Lineage (NCBI taxonomy): Bacteria > Bacillati > Actinomycetota > Actinomycetes > Mycobacteriales > Nocardiaceae > Nocardia > Nocardia asteroides. Next base: position 2,102,344 of record NZ_CP089214.1, on the reverse strand, counting down.
GCGGGCGGGTCGGATCTGCAGCACGTCGGCACGGTCATCGAGCCGCACGACGGCGGCTACCGGGTCGCCGGGCACAAGAAGTACGTCTCGCTCTCGCCGATCGCCGACCAGATCCTGGTGGTCGGGCGGGCGCCGGGCGGCGCGGAGGGCAATGTCGCGCTGGTCATGGTGCCGACCTCGCAGGTCGCCATCGACACCCCGTACCGCAAACTCGGCGCGGGGCCGCTGGACACCGCCGCCGTCACCATCGACACCTGGGTGCCCGCCGAGGCGCTGGTCGCCCGCGCGGGCACCGGGCTCGCGGTGATCAGCTGGGGGCTGGCGCACGAGCGCTACTCGGTGGCCGGGCAGATCGCCACCGCCTGCGAGTCGATGCTCGGCATCACCCACGCCCGCATGCTGGACCGCACCCAGTTCGGCAAGCGGCTCTTCGACCACCAGGCGCTGCGGCTGCGCGTCGCCGACCTGCGGGCCCGCACCGACCTGCTGCGCTACGCGCTGGCGGGGGTGGCCGCCGAGGGAAAGATCAACCTGCGCACCGCCGCCGCGCTCAAGGTGACCGCCGCGAACCTCGGCAACGAGGTCGCCTCCGAGTGCCTGCACATCTTCGGCGGCTCCGGCTACCTGGAGTCCGAGACCCCGGTCGGGCGCTGGTGGCGCGACATGAAGCTGGCCCGGGTCGGCGGCGGCACCGACGAGGTGCTGTGGGAACTGGTCGCCGCGGCCATGCAACCCGATCACGAACGGTACGAAGCCATGTACAAGAGTCAGGTGGCCCCGGCATGAACAGTCCCGTCCAGCTCGCCCCGGCCGACTTCACCTACCTGCACCTGGACACCGCGCGCAGCCCCATGCACTGGGCCATGGTGCTGGAGCTGGCGCCGGGCCCGCGGCTGCACATCGACGAGGTGCGCGCCCGGGTGCGCGAGCGGGTGCGGCTCTTCGACATCTTCCGGCTCGGTGTCCGCAACGGCCGCTGGCGCCGCGCCGAAGCGGTGCTCACCGACCGGGTCGACATCGACCGGCAGGTCACCGCCGCCGAGTACCGCGACGCCGCCGACCTGCACCGGCGGCTCGCCGCGCTGCACGAGAGCGCGCTCCCGCGCCCGGATCCCTTCTGGCACATCACGCTCTTCACCCCCGCCGACGGCGGCGTGCAGTACGTGCTGCTGCGGGTGCACCACGCGCTCTCCGACGGCATCGCGGGCGCCGCCTTCGCCGCGCTGCTCGCCGACGGCACCCCCGCCGACCTCACCGAGTTCGAGCGCTTCGCCACCTCCCCGCGCTACCGGATCGCCGGGATCGAGCCGGAGGTGCTGAAGGAGTCGAAGACCGCCTTCGAGGACCAGTGGAAGGCGGGCAGGGCCGGGCGGTCCTGGCCGAAGCTGAGCCGCTCCGGCCGCAGGGAGGTCGCGCTGACCAGCGCCTCCACCCGCGAGCTGCGCCGCGCCGCGCGCAACCACGGCGCCTCGGTGCACGAATTCCTGCTCGCCGCCATCGGCCGCACCCTGAGCCTCGCGCCGCCGCGCGGGACCGGCTCCGAGGTGCTGCGGGTGACGCTGCCGGTCACGCACGACCAGGCGTTCCGGCACACCGGCAATGCCGTGCTGGTCTCGCTGCTCAACCTGCTCGGCTCCGAGCCCGATATCGGCCGTCAGCTGGAGCGGGCCCGCGCCGAGCTGGCTTTCGTCGCGGCCAAGCGCCCCGAGCTGTCGCTGGCCGCCACCGACGACGCGCCGAAGATCCCGTGGCCGGTGCACCGGGCCATCGCCAACGCCTCCATGCGGCGGATGAGCCCGGACATCCACATCGGCATCAACCCCGGCTTCTCCAAGGTCCGCGCGGTGCTCGGAAACCCGATCGCCACGCTGACCCCGATCTCCCCGCTGGTCGGCTACTCCTTCTCGGTGACGAGCCTGATCCTCGGCGGCCGCACCTCGTTCGGCATCGTCACCGACCCCGCGGCGCTGGCCGACGGCTACGCCGCGACCTTCGCCGAGAACTTCGACCGCGTGCTGCGCGAGGCAGCCGTGCAGGAAGGCGCGAACCGATGAGCAGGCTCACCGACATCCTCTTCGGGCAGCCGCCCTCGGAGATCTCCGGGCTGTGGAGCGGCGACGGCGCCGACGCCCTCACCTACCGCAGCTGGGCGCAGATCCAGGACGCGGCCCGCCGCGCGGCCACCGGGCTCGCCGAAGCCGGGGTCGGGCCGGGCAGCTCGGTGACGATCCTGGCGGGCGACGCCGCCGATGTCGCGGTGCTGGTGCAGGCCACCTGGCTGCGCGGCGCCGCCTTCACCATGCTGCACCAGCCGACCCCGCGCACCGACCTGGTGAAGTGGCTCGAAGACACCCGCGCCGTGGTGCGGATGCTGGACGCCGCCGTCGTCGCGGTCGGCGCGCCCTTCACCGACGTGGTGCGCGAGCTCGACTTGGGCGCGCCGATCGTGGTCGTCGAGGAACTCACCGCGAACGCGACCCCGGCCGAGCCGGTGCTCACCGTCGGCGACGACCTCTGCATCCTGCAGCTCACCTCGGGCACCACCGGCGTGCCGAAGGCGGTCGCCATCTCCGGCGGCAACATCATGCAGAACCAGGTCGCCATGGCCGACGCCGCCGGATTCCGCTCCGGCGACGTCGTGGTGAGCTGGCTGCCGCTCTACCACGACATGGGCATGATCGGGATGCTGCTCACCCCCATGCTGGCGCGGGCCACCACCGTCATCACCAACCCGCTGGCCTTCCTGAAGAACCCGCTCTCCTGGGCCGAGCTGATCGGGCGCTTCGGCGGGCACGTCACCGCCGCGCCGAACTTCGCCTACTCGGTGCTCGCGCGGCGGCTGCGCCGGGCACCCGACGGCGCCTACGACCTCTCCTCGCTGCGCGTCGCGGTGAACGGGGCCGAGGTGGTCGACCGGGCCACGCTGGACGAGTTCATCGCCGAGGCAACGCGATTCGGGCTGCGGCCGGAGGCGCTCATGCCCGCCTACGGGATGGCGGAGACCACGCTCGCGGTCACCTTCACCAGGATGCGCGAGCACTTCGCCGTCGACGTGGTGGACGGGGCGCAGGCCGAGCGCACCGGCGCCGTTGTCCGGGACGGGATCGAGCAGCCGCGCACCCTGGTGCGGCTCGGGCCGCCGGTGCCAGGCATCGAGCTGCGCGTCGTCGACGAGCGGGGCGCGGTGCTGCCCGCCGACCGGATCGGCACCATCCTGGTCCGCGGCGCCGCCGTCACCAAGCGCTACCTCGGCCCCGACGGCTACGTCGACGCCCAGGACGCCGACGGCTGGCTCGACACCGGCGACCTCGGCTACCTCACCGGTGCCGGCGAGGCCGTCGTCACCGGGCGGAAGAAGGACGTCATCATCGTCGCCGGCCGCAATATCGCGCCCACCGTGGTCGAGCACGCCGCCTCCGGGATCGCGGGCGTGCGCCCGGGCAGCATCGCCGCGCTCGGCATCCGGCTGCCGAGCATGGCGCGCGAGGGGATCGCGGTGATCGCCGAATCCGAGTCGGCCGGGGACACCGACGAGAGCGAGCGGATCCGCCGCGAGGTGGCGCGCGCGGTGCACGACGAGGTCGGGATCGCGCCCGCGGTCGTTGTCGTCGTGCAGAAGGGGGCGCTGCCCAAGACGCCGTCCGGGAAGTTGCGGCGGTCGTCGGCGGCGAGCCTCATCCCCGGCTGAGCCGCACCGGTCACCGGGCTGCCCGGTCCGGTGACCGGGTACGCCGACGTTGCCGGACAAAACCCCTGTGCGCGAGCGGGATCGGCGCCCGGGCCGATACCCTGTCGTCCAGCACTACCCCGTCGGACGTTGGACGCCCATGAGATCGAGCAGGCCGGACCCGGCCCTCCGCACCCCGCCCGAACCCGCCCGCGAGTGGCGCGAGACCCGGCTCCGGCTCCGCTGGGTCGCGCTGCGCGCCTGGGGCGCGCTGCTCGGCACGCTCGCGCTCGGCCCCGCCACCGGTGTCCTGCTCTACCTGGAGTCCACCGCGACCAGCCCCGGACTCCAGCGCCTCGCCGCCACCGGCTCCACCTTCACCGGCGCGGCCTTCGTCCTCTGGACCCTGGTCCTCGCGCTCCCGCTGTTCCTGCGCTACCGGCGCCGCCGCCGCGCCCTGCGCAACCCATGGCAGCAGTTCTGGTTCGAGCACGTGCCGGAGAACGGCCGCGACTGGGTGATCCTGATCGACCTGGACGGCCGGATCGCGGGCACCCTCGTCCTGCGCTCCCGCGGCAACACCGCCGCCGCCCTCCTCGACGCCACCAGCGACGCCATCTGGTTCGCAGGCAACCCGGCCCGCTTCGGCATCCTCTCCCGCCCCGGCGGCCTCGACCTGCACGACGCCCGCCGCCCCCGCCTCCGCAAACCCCCCGCCCCCACCTTCCACACCCCACCCGACACCCGCTTCGACCCGCCCACCGCCGTCTTCACCATGATCCGCGACGGCGACCGCGTCGTCATGCGCGCCGCCGACGGCACCCCCACCCACCACCCCCGCTGAACCGACGGCCCGACCGGGGAAGGGCCCTACCGCTGCTCCGCCGCCCGTCGATACCCGCGCACCGCGATCGGCCCGAACACCGCGATCAACCCGACCGTCCACAGCACCGTGGTGAGCAGGGGGGCGAGGACCGGCCCACCCTCGGTGAGCCCGCGGACGGCATCGATGGCGGGCGTCATGGGCTGGTGCCGGACGAAGGGCTGGATCCAGCCCCAGTACTGGTCCACCGGGGCGAAGCCGCCGTTGAAGAAGAGCAGCAGCAGGAAGAGGCCGCCGAGTTGCTGCACCGCGCCCTTGCCGGAGGCGAGGGTGGCGAGCGCGAGCACGGGGACCGCGATGCCGACCCCGAAGATCATCGGAACCAGCACCGCGCCGATGCCGGCGAGCGGCCCGTGTTCGAAGCGGAACCCGAGCGGCACCGCGACCGCGAAGAGCACGAGGGTGGCGAGCCCGGCGCGCACCGCCTCGGCGAGCAACCTGCCCGCGATGAACCCGGCCCGCGGCACCGGCAGCGTCCACATGCGGGCGAGCAGCCCGGTGTCGCGCTCGTGGATGAGCGTGATGGCGGTGGCGAGCGTGCCGAAGAGCGCGCCGACCAGCGCGACCAGCCCGGTGTTGCCGTAGACGCTGTCGCCGCCGCCCATGGTGGTCACGGTCTCGCCGAGCACCAGCTGGAACATCAGCAGCATGAACGCCGGGAAGACCAGCGACTGCACCACGATCCCCGGATCGCGCGACCAGGTGCGCAGCAGCGCGCCCGCCTGCACCAGCGACTGCGCGCCGAGCGGCACCGCGCGCCGCTCCTGCCAGGTGGTGGTCATCGGTTCACCTGCGCTCGGCCCGCCGCGACGATGGCCGCGGTCCCGGCCAGGAGCAGCCCGGCCGTCCAGGCCAGGACGGCGGTCAGCTCGGGATCGGCGCCCGCCGCGAGGCCGCGCAGCGCGTCGGTGAAGACCGACATCGGCTGGTTCCGCACGAAGGGCCGCGCCCACTCCGGAAAGCCCTGCGCCGGAACCAGCCCGGTGGAGGCGAGCACCAGGATCAGCTGCGGGATCATCAGCACCGTCGCCACCGAGACCGCGTTCTTCGCCACCGACCCGGCCGCGTCGGTGAGCATGCTCAGCGACAGCCCGAACGCCACCACCAGCAGCGCGAAGAGCGCGGAGTCGGCGAGCGCCCCCGCGAACCGGAAGCCGAGCGCGTGCCCGATGCCGAGCCCGGCGGCCAGGGTCAGCAGCATCCGCACCACCACCCACGCCATCCGGCCGAGGAAGGGCGCGGTGCGCGGGATCGGCAGCGACATCATGCGCTCGTGCACCCCGGCCCGCGCGTCGTTGCCCGCGATCTCGGTCGCCGTGATCGCGGTGAAGATCCCCGCCTGCAGCAGGATGATCGGCGTGATGAACTGCGCGTAATCGCCGCCCGCGCGCTCGAACTGGCGGTGCAGCGGCCCGTAGAAGCAGACGAAGAAGACGATCGGCCCGAAGACGGCGAAGAGCACCTCACCGGAGCGCAGCGCGGCCAGGATCTTCTGCCTGGCCAGGGTGCCGGTCGCTGGAAGCAGCCCGACCGACGCGCGCGCGGGAGCTGTCACGGCGTCACCTCGGTGAGCTGCAGGAACACCTCGTCCAGCGAGGGCTGGCGGAGCCCGATGTCGACGACCTCGATACCAGCGCCGTCCAGCCGCGCGATGGCGTCGGCGACGGTGGCCATGCCGTGCGGCGCCCGGAACACCAGCCGCGGGTGCGCCTGGCTCTCCTCCGGCGCCTCGACCAGCTCCAGCCCGCCGAGCAGCTCCAGCACCCGCGCGGTGTCGGCGCGGTGCGCCAGCGTGACCTCGCAGACGGCGGCGCCTGCTTCCTTCTTCAGGCTGCCCGGTGTGCCCGCGGCGACGATCTCGCCGCGGTGCAGCATGACGATGTGGTCGGCGAGCCGGTCCGCCTCCTCCAGGTACTGCGTGGTGAGCAGCACGGTGATGCCCGCTTCGCGCAGCCCGGCGACGGTGTCCCAGACCGCGGCGCGGCTGCGCGGGTCCAGTCCGGTGGTCGGCTCGTCCAGGAAGAGCACCTCGGGCCGGGTGACCAGCGCGCTCGCGATGTCGACCCGGCGCCGCATGCCGCCGGAGAGCGCGCCGACCCGGCGGTCGCGCACGGTGCCGAGGTCGAACTGCTCGACCAGTTCGGCGATCCTGGCCTTCAGGTTCTTGCCGCCGAGCCCGGTGAGCCTGCCGAAGACGGCGAGGTTCTCGACCGCGCTCAGCCCCTCGTCGAGCGCGGCGTACTGCCCGGTCAGCGAGACCAGTTCGCGCACCCGGGCGGCCTCGGCGACCACGTCGTGGCCGCAGATCCGCGCACTGCCCGCGGTCGGGCGCTGCAGGGTGGCGAGCAGGGTGACCGTGGTGGTCTTGCCGCTGCCGTTGGGGCCGAGCAGCCCGAGCACCTCCCCGCGGGCCACCTCGAAGGAGACGCCGCCGAGCGCCGTCACCTCGCCGTATTTCTTGACCAGACCGCTGATTTCGATCGCCGGTACCGTCGACACCCTCACTCCTGGTTCCGCCCGCGCTTGTTCAGGGCAGGCTAACCTAAGCTATCGGAGATCGGCCTTCGGGACCAGCCCGTGCACCTATGATTCGTCCCTTTTGTCCTCGAGTTCGCGGATCCGCACCCCGGCCTGCTCCAGCCGCTTGCGCCGGGACTTGGCGTCGGCCTTCTTGAGCTCCTTGTACATCTTCTCGTCCTCGTCCCCGAAGTGGTAGAGCAGCCGGGACACCGAGAGCGTCACCGCCAGCGACGGCCAGACCAGCCACGCCCAGCTCCAGTCGACGGCGAACTGCAGCACCAGGAACACCAGCAGGGTGAGCCCGAGGATCACCCCGTCGACCGTCTCCACCACCTTGCCGCGGTGCCGCAGCGACTCCAGCTCGGCCGCGGGCGAGCTCTCCTCCTGCTTCGTGAGCGGCTGCGGCACCGCGTCGCCGACCCGCCGGATCGACCCGCCCTCCTCGCGCAGCGGCACGCCGCCGGGCAGCCCGCGGAACGGCTCGCGCAGCGCGCCGACGGTCCGGCCCGCGGCGACCGCGCCGGAGCGCTCGTAGAACTCGTCGCCGTCCAGCCTGCCCGCCGCGTAGTGCTCGCCGAGGACGTTCAGCGCGTGCAGCCGCTCCTCGTCGCTGAGCCGGATGTCGTCACCGTCGGTCATCGTCGCGCTCCGCTGTGAGGGGGTTGGCCGTCACCGCCGATGGTAGCGGCGGGGATTCAGGCGCAGTGGATGAGAAACCGCGTGGACGCGGGCTCGCCGAGCTTCACCACGACGGTGCTGGTCGCCACCTCGTTGGGGTGGCAGCCGCCGGGCACCGAGAGCACCGTCGCGCGGTAGCAGCCTGCCTCGGTGACGCCGTGCGTGGCGGTGCCGTCGCGATCGGTCACCACGGTGGCCAGCTCGGTGTCGGTGTCGCAGGTGGTGATCCGCACCCGCACGTCGGGGACGCCGAACATCTCCGTGCCGGTGCCCGCCTGGATGGTCACCGGGGTGCCGTCGGTGACCGGCTTCGTGGTGGCGGGGGCGCTCGAGGTCGGCTCGCCGCCGACGGTCAGCGAGGAATCGGCCGCGGCGGCGGTGGTGCCCGCCGAGTCGTCGGCAGCACAGCCGACCAGGGCGAGGGCCCCCGTGAGCAGGGAAACGGCGAGCAGCGCGGAGCGCATGGATCTCCTTCCGGTCCGGCGCGGCCATCGCGCCGCCTGCCACTGTAAATACCCCGCCGTCCGGTTCGGCATTCGTCTTGACACTCCCCGCCTCGGGGCGCACGGGTTTCGCGCCGGCGGTGGCCGGTCATCGGAGTGGTCGCGGCGGTCATGCCGGCGCCCGAGCCGTCAGTGCCGGTCCTGGTCGGCGATCGCCGCTAGGCACCGGTCGCCGAGCGCGTGCACCGCGTCCACCAGCTCCGGCGGGCCGCCGACGGTGAAGTCGACGTCCACCGCGGTGAGCATCCAGGCGAGCGCCCACGGCGAGTCGGCGCCGAGATGCAGCAGGCAGCGGGTGTCGTCGACCGCTTCCAGCGTGCCCATGCCCGGCCACACCCGGTCGGCGAGGTGCTCGGCGGAGGCGTGCAGGGTGACGGTCGCCCGGTACGGCCACGCGGCGACGGAGAGCTGCCGCGACAGGTACGCCACCACATCGCCGCCGGGCAGCTCGCGCGGGGTGAAGCGGGGCCCGGTCGGGGTGCGCGGGTGCAGGCGGTCCACCCGGAAGGAGCGCCAGTCCGCGCGGTCCACGTCGAAGGCGACCAGGTACCAGTGCCTGCTGAAGTTCACCACCGCCTCCGGCTCGACGTCGCGGATGGTGGCCGCGCCCCCGCGGTCGCGGTAGTCGAAGCGCAGCCGTTCGCGGCGGTGCGTCGCCTCGGAGATGGCGATCAGGACGTTCGGGTCGACCCGCGGCCCGGCCCCGCTCACCCGGACCATGCTGCGCTGCATGGCCGTCAGCCGGTGCCGGAGCCGGGAGGGGAGCACCTGCTCCAGCTTGGCCAGCGCGCGCAGCGAGGCCTCCTCGATCCCGCTCACCGTGCCGCCGGTGACGGTGCGCAGCCCCACCGCGACGGCCAGCGCCTCCTCGTCGTCGAGCAGCAGCGGCGGCACCGTCGCGCCCGCCGCGAGCCGGTAGCCGACGCTGCCCTGGGTGGCGTGCACCGGGTAGCCGAGCCCGCGCAGCCGCTCGATGTCGCGGCGCACCGTGCGCGCGCTGACGCCGAGCCGGCCCGCCAGTTCGGTGCCCGGCCAGTCGCGCGGGGTCTGCAGCAGGCCGAGCAGCCGCAGCAGGCGGGCCGATGGATCGTTCACGGATTCCAGCATGCCATCCGGTTAGGACGAGATCCGGCCTAACCGGCTCGTAGCGTTACGGCTATGAGCACCATCGAGGAATTCCGGATCGACATCCCGCAGCCCGACGTCGACGACCTGATCGCCCGGCTCGGCGCCACCCGGTACCCCGCCGAGCTGCCCGGCGTCGGCTGGAGCTACGGCATCCCGACGAGCTACGTCCGGGAGCTGGCCGAGTACTGGCGCGGCGGGTTCGACTGGCGCGCACAGGAGCGCGCGCTCAACGACATTCCGCAGTTCGTCACCGAAATCGACGGGCAGCGGCTGCATTTCGCGCACATCAGGTCGGCGGTGCCGGACGCGACCCCGCTGGTCCTGGTGCACGGCTGGCCGTTCGCCGACTTCCGCGCGGTGATCGGCCCGCTCACCGACCCGGTCGCGCACGGCGGCACCGAGCGTGACGCCTTCCACCTGGTGATCCCGACCCTGCCCGGCTTCGGCTTCTCCGGGCCGACGGGTGTAGCGGGTGCGGCCGCGACCGAGCGCTCGGCGGTGCTGATCGCCGAACTCATGACCCGGCTCGGCTATGAGCGGTTCGGCGCGCAGGGCGGCGACGCCGGCTCGTTCATCGCGCCGGAACTCGGCCGGATCGCGCCCGAGCGGCTGCTAGGCGTGCACCTCAACGACCCGATCACCATCCCCGCCTGGGACGACGACGGCTCCGGCTACTCCGACGCCGACCGCGAGAAGCTGGCCGCCCTCCAGGACTGGAGCGGCAACGACACCTCCGGCTACGCGGGCATCCACTCCACCCGCCCGCAGACCCTCGCCCCCGCGATCACCGACTCACCCGCCGGGCTGCTCGCCTGGACCCTCGACGTCGTGCACACCTACATGGACCCCGCGCACGAGCTGCCGGATCAGGCCATCGACCGGGACGCGCTGCTCACCGCGATCAGCGTGCTGTGGTTCACCGGCACCGCGGGCTCCTCGCTGCTGCTCTACAAGGAGTCCGAGTCCTGGGGCGCCGCCCTGCAGAATTCCGGCGTTCCCACCGGCGTCGCGGTCTTCCCGAGCGGCAAGTCCGTCGTGCGCGGGATCGCGGAGAAGCAGAACACCGTCGTGCACTGGTCGGAGTTCGACCGCGGCGGCCACTTCGCCCCCATGGAGACCCCCGACCTGCTGATCCAGGACCTGCGGGCCTTCTTCGGCGGCCTCCCCGCGGCGTAGCGTAGCGGCATGGCCGACCGCCCCGCCCGCGTCGACGACGTGCACCGGATCGCCGCCGCCATGCCGCACACCACCCGCGTCGAAGGCGGGCGGGGCAATGCCGTCTACCAGGTCGGCGGCAAATCCTTCGTCTTCTTCCGCACTCCGCGCCCGGACGCCGTCGACCCGGAGACCGGGGAGAAGTACGACGACGTCATCGTGCTCTGGGTGGAGTCCGAGGCCGACAAACTGGCCCTGATCCAGGACCCGGGCACGCCCTTCTTCAGCACCACGCACTTCGACGGCCACCCGTCGGTGCTGGTGCGCGGCAGCGAGATCGGCCGGATCGGGCTGGCCGAGCTCACCGAGATCGTGCAGGACGCCTGGCTCTCCCGCGCCTCCGCGCGGCGGGGGCGGGCGTGGCTGGAGTCCAGGCTGTAGTGTCCGCGCCCGTTGCCGGGGGCAGACTCCGGCACGAGTCGGTTGAATGACCGATGGTGGCGGCAATGTCGAAGGTGCTCCACTGAGTGCCGTCGTCAGCAGTCGGCTCATTGCCATGCCGCCCAGCGGCAGCACCGAGGGAGATCGAATCGTGAAATCGTTGAAGCGGGCCGCCGTGGCTGCGGTCGGTACCGCCTTGTTCAGCGTGTTCGGTGCGATCGGGGCCGGGTCTGCGCACGCCGACTACGTACATCCCTACGCCACCTCGCCGTACTTCGGCGGACAGCTGGTGATCTCCACGACCCCCGGAACCATCACACTGCGGGCGATTCAGACGACGGTGGGCTCCTTTCCGTACGGATGTTGGGCGGCAGCGCGCAATCTGGAGACGAACTCCCAGCTCGGTACCCGCGACTTCGTTCGCGTGTTCCCCCGTGTCTGGCAGGCCGAGTTCGGCGGGTTACCCAACGGGCGCTACGAGATCCTGCAGCGGTGCGGGGACGGCACGAGCCTGATTCGCGAGCGTTCCGCCTTCGTCGATCTCGACGGCGGCGGCGCTGTCACACCGGAGGAAGAGAAGCCGTTCGCCCCGGACGCGCCCTCGAATGAGACCTGCAGTGCCGAGGTCAGCCGCAAATTCCAGGAGGGTGGGATCCCGACGGAGGTCGCAGTCGAAGTGGTGGAGCGCATCTGGGGGCTGCCGCTGGGCGAGACCACCATGCAGCAACTCTGCCTGTTGCAGGTGCGCACGCCGGAGCAGGCCTTCGAGAACGTGTGCAACATCGGCAAGTCGCTGATTCCGGCTGATATCGCCTACGCCGCCATCGCTCAGCTGGGGAAGACCATCGGCTCGCCCGAGGTGTATTGGTTCGGTGAGAGCGCGCGCGTGTCCTGGGAACAGCAGTGCAAGAACTGATGTTCGGTGACCGGGCGGTCACCACGTTGTGAGCGGATTGGCGCGGGTCATGTGGGAGAGCTTCTCCGGGTTGCGCACGGCGTAGATGCCGGTGATCCGGCCCGCCTCGACGTGGATCGAGAGCACCGTGTCGATGACGCCGTCCACCCGGAGCGCCAGCGCGGGCCAGCCATTGGCAGTTGTCGGCTCCAGCAGTCCGACGACCGCCGTGACCTTGGCCGACGTCAGCACCCGGGCTACTCGATCCGCACCACGCACCGGCCGCGGCAGGGCCTGGACGATACCGCCGCCGTCGCCGACCAGCAGCACGTCCGGGGCGAGCAGGTCGAGCAGCCCGCGCAGGTCACCGGTGCTCGCCGCGCGCCGGAAAGCGTCCAGCACCGAGCGGGTCTGCTCGGCCGAGACTGTGCCGCGCGGCCTGCGCGCGGTGACGTGCCCGCGCGCCCGGTGCGCGATCTGGCGCACCGCCGCCTGCGTCTTCCCGACCGCGGCGGCGATCTCGGCGTAGTCGAACGCGAACACCTCGCGCAGTACGAATACCGCGCGCTCGGTCGGGCCGAGCGTCTCCAGCACCAGCAGCATGGCCATCGAGACGCTGTCCGCGAGCTCCACGTCGGCGGCGATATCCGGGGCGGTGAGCAGCGGCTCCGGCAGCCACGGCCCGACGTAGGACTCCCTGCGCCTGCCCAGCGTGCGCAGCCGGTTCAGCGCCTGCCTGGTGACGATCCGCACCAGGTAGGCGCGCTGGTCCACGACCGCGCCCAGCTCCACCTCGGCCCAGCGCAGCCAGCTCTCCTGCAGCACGTCCTCCGCGTCGCTCGCCGAGCCGAGGATCTCGTAGGCCACGGTGAACAGCAGGTTGCGGTGCGATACGAAGGTCTCGGTGTGCGGGTCGGTGTCGGTCACTGGGTCTCCTCGATCTCGGCGGTCACACACCGGACACCGGCCGCCGCCGTGCCGTGACAGGTGTTTGTCACAACCGAAGGCGGCCCGGTGTCCAGTGTGCGAATCGATCGACCGAATTCGCGAGGAGAATCCCATGAACCTCATCCTCTGGATCGTCGCCGCACTGCTCGCCGCGGTGGCACTGGCAGGCGGGGCGACCAAGACCTTCGTGCCGATCCGGACACTGGCCGCCGCTCCCGGCGGTCGGTGGACCGGCAAGACCCACCCCCGTGCCGTCCGAACCCTCGGCGTGCTGGAACTGCTCGCGGCCGCCGGACTGATCCTGCCCGCGGTCCTGGACATCGCGCCCGTACTGGTGCCGGTCACCGCCCTGTGCTGGGTGCTGCTCATGCTCGGCGCGATGACCACGCACTACCGGTACCGCGAAGCTCTGCCCATCGCGTTGAACGCGCTCTATCTCGTGCTGGCCGGGCTCCTGGTCTGGGGACGCTTCGGCCCGTACGCCTTCTGAACAGGGTGCCTCCGGTCGGAATGGTAGGTACGGTTGGTATTCAATCAGTACCTGCTATATCGTCTCGCGGTATGTGGAAGAAGGTACTGACGGTCGCGTTGGCGCTGCTACTGTCCAACGCTGCCCCCCTCTCGCACGCCGAACCCTCCTCGGCGCCAACGCCTTCGCGCCTGGTCTTCGGCGCCGCCGAGGAGGTCTCCACCCTGCACGGCTTCACCGCGGGCCAGGCTCCCGACCCGGAGACCTACTGGACCGTGCCGCGCGACCTGAGCGGCTACACCCCGGAGCTGTGGCAGCTACTCGGCGATCGGCACGCCCGGATCTCGATCAATATGCGGTGGCAGCGCGACTTCGGGCCGATCCCGGCGGGCAAACCGCACTTCGACGAGCTCCCCGCACTGTTGCGGACCGCGGAGCGCGCCAACGTCGGTGTCGTGGCGTGGCTGACCGTGCCCTACGGCGATGGCTACTGGGCGACCGAGGACAACCTCACCCTGCACGAACAGATGGTCCGCGACTTCGACACCTGGGCCCGCGAGATCGGCTTCCGGCCGCAGCAGGTGCTGTTGGATCTCGAGGCGCCCCTCGCCGACACCGCGACGCTCGGCAACCTGCCGCGGCAACCGGCTCCGGTCGTCCAGATGCTCGGGGGGAATATCGACCCGGCAGGACAGTGCGCGGCGACGCGCGGATACGAACGGGTCGTGGCCTGGCTGGAGGAGCACGGGTACCCCACGACGGCGGCCACGTACTCGTTCCTGTTCGACGACATCATCGACGGCGACACCGCGTTCACGGACGGGCTGAACATGCCCCTGTCCCGGCCGGGCACCTTCCGCGAGGTGGCATTCATGGCGATGCGCTCGGTGTATGCCGGGCTGCTCGGTACCGATCCCGGCCCCTCGATCCACGCCGCCTATATCCAGGACATGCGCCGCTGGTACGGCGACGCCGCCACCTTCAGCCTCGGCGAGGCCGGAGAGGGCCCGTACAAGGACAACCTGAACGAAATGGTCACCGACACTCGGCTCGCCGCCGCGCTCACGACCGGCGATGTCGGCATCTACTCCCTCGACAAAGCGCTCGCCGACTACGGCCTCGACGGGGTCGCCCGGCTCTTCGACGCCGTCGAAAACCCGTTGACCGGGGGCGAACTCGAGCGGGCGAGCGCGCTCTCGCCCGCCGCGATCGCGGCGCGCGGGCTGATCGGGGCGGAGAACACATTGGCAGGCGCGCTCGCTGCCGGAAACTCGCGGCAGCCCAACAGCTGGCCGCCGATCTGCTGATCCCCACGCGGTTGCGGCGCTCCGGAGATCCGGGGGCAGGGGCGCCGCGGGCTGGTGCGCCGGTGTCCGCGGTGCCTCGCGAGGAGGAGCCCGCCCGGGCAAGACGGTCCGACCGACCCGGCGCTCACCGCCGCCGACCCCGCTGTTCCCGGTAGCGGCCATAGCATCCGGGTTCTCAGCGGACACCGGATCGTTCGCGCTAGGACGGCTCCGGATCGGTGCGCGGCTCGCTTCCGCGTTCGTCAGCGGGTGAGGCCGGGGTGACGCGTTCGGCCATGGGGGTCAGCACGCCCCGGGCGAAGGCGCGGAGTCCGGCTTCGCTGCCCATGTCCGGGTCGGCGGGGGGCAGGGCGAGGTAGGTGAGGAACAGGCGGGCGAAGACATCGGCGACCCAGCGCGCCTCGCGGCCGGGTGGCCCCTGGCCTTCGCCGTGCAGGTGCCGGGCGATGAATGCCGCCCCGGTGGTGAGGAATTCGGTGCCGGGGTTCCCGGCGAGTTCGACAACGCTGCCGGGCGCGGTCCGGGCGAGGCGCCGCAGTATCGGGTGCTCGCCGGCGAAGGAGACCGCGGCCAGGAGCGCCTCGACCACGCGGTCGCTGGGGCGGTCGACCTGGTCCATGCCCGCGGCGACCGCGGCGAGGAAGTGCTGGGTCTCGCGGGTGACCAGTGCTCGGATCAGTTCGTCGCGGCTGGGGAAGCGGCGGTAGACGGTGGTGCGGCCGAGGCCGCTGCGGCGTACGACGTCCTCCATTCGGAGCCGCTCCACACCGACGGCGGCGGTTTCGGCGACGGCGGCGTCGAGGATGCGTTCGGCCGCGGGATCGGCAGGCACGGTGGCGTGGCCGAGCGGCTCCGGCAGTGCGATCGGGTCGCGGGTCATCGGCCGATCGGTGCCGCGGCGGCGGTCCGCGGCGCGGGCGCGCCGGTCGCGCGGGCTTTGGCCAGACGGTAGTACGGCGGCTCGCCGACGACCCATCGGGTGAGCGCGGGATTGCCGTGCAGGTAGGGAGCGAAGAGCAGGTTGTGCACGGGCTGGGAGTGGTGGAAGCCGGTCAGCCGCTGGACCCACTCGGGGGTCAGGCTCATTCCCGCGTGCGCGACGTAGGCGTGCAGTGCGCGATCCAGCGGTCCGGGGGCGCGCACCGGCAGCAGCGGCGCGGTCATCAGGAACTCGAAGAATTCCAGGGTCTGTTCGGTCACGGCCAGGTGCGGGCGCATCGCTTCGACGTAATCCTGGAGTTCGGCCATCGACTCGGGGACGTCGCGCCCGCCGCCCATGCGCCCGATGACGGCCTGCTCGGCGAGGTAGCGGTTCTTCTCGGCGGTGGTGAGCGGTGCCCGGTAGCGCTCGTAGCTGCGCAGGATCATCCACGGGATGCAGATGTGCACCCAGGTCAGCAGTGTCGGGTCGAGAGCGTCGAAGGGGGTTCCGTCGGGCCGGGTGCCGTTGATATAGCCGTGGATGCGCTTGACCTGCTCGATGAGCCCGGTCGCGGCATCGGTGTTGCCGAAGGTGGTGGTCAGCACGTAGCCGAGGGTGGTGCGGGCGCGCCGGAACGGGTCCTCGCGGTAGTTCGACATCTGCGACACACCGGCCATGACCGAGGGGTGCAGCAACTCCATGACGATCGCGCCGGTCGCGGCCCCCATGACCGAGGCGAGGTCGCTGTGGATCTTCCACGACACGCTGTCGGGGCCGCAGAGCCCGGGATCACCGGCGGGGCCGCCGTAGACCGCCGGATCGTCGTGGCGGCCGCCGATGTTCTCCATCGTGGACAGGATGCTGTGCCTGAGGCTGTTCATCACAACTCCGTGAGACTAGTGGTACTGATTTAGTTCTCAACGTACCACGAGCCCGCCCTGTCGCCAGTAGGTACTTATAGAATGAAATCAGTACCAAAAGTTTCAATTGTCGCCTACGCTGCGGAGGCTCCTACCCATCCGCTTTCGGAGGCAATGTCCCGCATGAAGACGCTCCTCACCGCTGTGCTCGCCGCAGCGCTGCTCGCCGTCCCCACTCCCGCCGCCGCCGAAGCACCAGCCTCCCGCCTGATGTTCTGGGTCGGTGAGGAGATGCACGGCTCCTCGGGCCTGGCCGGTTACGGAGTGCCGAAGTCCGAGGATTATTGGAACCTGTTGCGCGACTTCGGCGCCTACACCCCCGAGCTGTGGGACGTGCTCGAGCGCACCCGCACCCCGCTCGGCTTCAACCTGCGCTACCGCCGCGACTTCGGCCCGATCCCGGCCGGCTACCCGCAGCGCGAGGAGGTGCTGCCGTTCCTGCGCGAGGCCGCGCGCCGCGACATCCCGGTCAAGGGCCTGATCCAGATCCCCTACGGCGACGGCTACTGGTCCAACGAGGACAACAGCGCGATCGTGGCCCTGGCCGTCGACGAGTTCGACCGCTGGGCCCGCGGCAACGAGCTGCACTTCACCGACGTGGCGCTCGACCTCGAGTCCTCGATCCAGGACACCGACGCGATCTTCCAAATCACCGAGGACCCCGCGGCCGGACTGGCCGCGCTCGCCGCCAACGCGGGCCCGCGCCGCCAGTGCCGCGCCGCCGAGAACTATCGGGCGATCGTGCGCGACCTGCGCAGCCGCGGCTACGCCGTCACCGCGTCGGCCTACCCGTTCGCGATCGACGACGCGCTGGACGGCGCGGCGGCCTTCTCCGACTTCTTCGACATGCCGCTCATCGGCCGCGGCGAGTACAACGGCATCCTCTTCATGACGATGCGCACCGTCTACATCCAGGCCTCCGGTGCCGACCCCGGGCCGAGCATGCAGCTGAACTACGGCGACGACATCCGCCGGCTCTACGGCGACGAGGGCGGGATCACGCTCGGCGAGGCGGGCGTCGGCCCCTACCGGGATCTCGAGGTGATGGCCACCGACGTGCGCGCCGCGGTCTCCGCCGTCGACGGGCCCGTGGGGCTGTACTCGCTGGAGAAGTCGGTGCAGGCGTACGGGGTCGACGGTGTGGAGCGGCTCATCGAGGCCGGTGGGCAGCCGCTCTCCGCCGCCGAGCGGGCCGCGCTCGGCCGGCCGAGCATCGAGCTGCTCGCGGTCCGCGCCGGGCTGCGCGCGCTCGACGCCGCCGCCGTCGCCGCGACCCCACCGGCCGCGCTGCCCAACGGAGAAGGTCTCGCGCTGCCCAACAGCTTCTGGGGGCCGTGCCCGGCCTGATGCCCCGCCGCCCCCCGCGAGAAACGCGCCGATCGGTCAGCGCAGCTGCGGGGCCACCTTCGCGCCGAGCAGCTCGATGGCGTGGTGCACCTTCTCCGGGGGCAGGGTGCCGACGCTGGTGTGCAGCATGAAGCGGTCGAGCCCGAGGGTGTCGCGGACACCGGCGATCTTCTCGGCGACCACGTCCGGTGTGCCGAGGAAGAGTGAGCCCTCCGGGCCGCGCATGGCGTCGAATTGGGCGCGGGTCATCCGGCCCCAGCCGCGTTCGCGGCCGATGACGTTCATGGCGCGGGTGTAGGGCTCCCAGAATTCGCTGATCGCGGCCTCTTCGGAGTCGGCGAGGTAGCCGTGCGCGTGCACCGCGACGGGCTGGCGCTCGTGCCCGCCTTCGGCGAGGGCGCGGTGGTAGAGGTCGACCAGCGGCTTGAAGCGGGCGGGTTCGCCGCCGATGATGGCGATGGCCAGCGGGAGGCCGAGAAGTCCTGCGCGGGCGACGGATTCGGGGCTGCCGCCGACGGCGATCCAGACCGGGAGGGGCCGGTTGTCGGTGCGCGGGTAGACGATCGCCTTGTCCAGCGGGGCGCGGAACTCGCCCTGCCAGGTGACCGGCTCCTCGTCGCGGAGCTTCAGCAGCAGGGCGAGTTTCTCGTCGAAGAGCTGGTCGTAGTCGGCCAGGTCGTAGCCGAAGAGCGGGAACGACTCGGTGAAGGAGCCGCGCCCGGCCATGAGTTCGGCGCGGCCGTTGGACAGCCCGTCGAGGGTGGCGAAGTCCTGGTAGACGCGGACCGGGTCGGCGGAGCTGAGCACGGTGACCGCGCTGGTGAGCTGGATGCGCTCGGTGCGCGCGGCGATGGCGGCGAGCACGACGGCGGGGGCGGAGGCGGCGAAGTCGACCCGGTGGTGCTCGCCGACGCCGTAGACGTCGAGCCCGGCGGCCTCGGTGGCGACGGCCTCGTCCACGACCTGGCGCAGCCGTTCGGCGGCGCTCGGCGCCGGGCGGCCGTCGGCCGGATAGCGTTCGGCGAAGGTGGTGAGTCCCAGTTCCACGGTGCGTCCCGTCTCGAGATGTTTCTACGTCAACTACTTGTCGGAACGTCGAGGCCGCGCCGAAGATTCCCTACTCGCCGGTGGCCCGGCTGATCTGCTGGGACACCTCCGGCAGGTCGATCCCGATCCGCCGATCCATGGCCCGCGCCAGGTGCTCGTCCGCGATCTGCCGGACGCTGGGGCGCAGCGCGGCCAGGGTCTCGGCGAGCTGGTGCAGCTCGGCGGGGGAGGGGTGCTCGAGCACCTTGCTCACCAGGTGCGTGCGGAAGATCTGCACGAAGGCGAAGGCCATCCGGTCGAAGGCCGCCTCGAGCTCCCAGCTCACCGCGAGGATGGCGGACAGCGGGATACCGGTCGCCACCAGTGCGGATGCCCCCGCCAGAAGCCGCGAGCTGGTGTACACGAACTGGTCGCCCTCCAGGCGCAGGTAGCCGAGCGCGACCGCCTCGGCGATGGCCTGCGGCGTCACCTGGTCGCCGAACCGCTCCAGCATCTGCGGCAGGTCGAGCGTGACCTCCCCGTCGCCCCACGCCGTCGCGGCCGCCGACTCGAAGCCGAGCAGCTCGGAGACGCCACCACCCTGTTCGGCGCTGGTCAGCAGGTCGGCGATGCCCTCAAGGCTGTGTCCGCGGGCGAGCAGGTCGGCGATCAGCCGCAGCCGCTCCAGGTGCGTTTCGCCGTAGAAGGCGTTCCGGCCCCTGCGCTCGGGCGGCGCGAGCAGGCCGCGCTCCTGGTAGTAGCGCACCGTCCGCACCGGTACCGCCGCTGCCTCCGCGAGTTCGGCGACCCGGTACTCCCTGCCGGTCATCCGTTTCCTTTCGGTCCGGCCAACTGTCTCAGTAGATACTGAGTCAATCTTCCACGCTTCGTCCAATGACGGCGGGATCGGCTGGCGGTAACTGTCTGTAGCCGAATATGTCCACCCATAGTTACAGTTATTGCTGAGAGAGTTGAGTCACGATAGTACGGAGGACGGATGCGGACGAGCAGCCCGTGCGCGACCCGGGAACTCAGGATCGCCGGAATGCCCGCCGCGGGCTACCTGCGCCACGACCCCCGGCTCTCGCACCAGCTACTCGGGCACGTCGCCGGCGGCGTCGCGCCGCGCGGGGCGACCATGCCGTGCGGGGCGTCCCGGCGCGAGGCCGCCGAGGTGATCCGGGGGTGCCTGGAGCTGGTGGCGGTCGCGCTGCAGGGCGGCCCGGCCGCCGAGGTGCCGGAGCGGTTGCGCGCCCGGATCGGCGACTGGGCATCCGAGGGCGTCGACCTGGAGGCGGTGCAGCACGCGACCCACCTCGGCTTCCGCTTCGTGCTCGAGCTGCTCGGCACCCGCGCCACCGGCGCGGACAGCAGGGCCCTTGTGGTGGCCGGGCAGCGGCTGGCCGAGGTGCTCGACCGCCTCGTCACCGCCTTCACCGGCAGCTACCTGCGCGAACTGCGGGCGCAGGGCACCGCGCGGGACGACGCGGGCGGCCGGATGGCGAGCGCGCTGATCGCGGGCGAGGCAGGTTCGGCGCAGCTCCGCGGCAGCGGCTTCCCGATCGCGGACGCCTACGCGGTGCTCGCGTTCGGCGTCGCCACCGAGACGCCGGACGACCGCGCGGTCCGCGACGAGCGCGAGGAGCGGCGCAGGCTGCGCCGGATGCGGCTGGAGCTGGCCGCCGGGCCCGGCGGCCCGCCGCCCGCGCTGCTCGCCGCCGGGGGCGGCACCGTGCTGCTCGCCCAGGACCTGCCGACGGAGGCTCCCGCCGCCGAACTGCTCGACGGAATACAGCGTGCAGCAGGCGTCCCGCTGCTCGGCACCGTCGTGCACGCGCGCACCGGCGAGGTGCCCGCCGCCACCAGGGACGCGCACCAGCTGCTCGACCTCGCCCAGCGCCTGCACCGCCCGGCCGGGCTCTACCGGATGGCCGATCTGGCGGTGGAGTACCAGATCACCCGCCCCGGCCCGGGCAGGCGCAGGCTGGCCGCGGTGCTCGACCCGCTGCGCGCACAGCCGGAGCTGCTGAACACCCTCGTCGTGCACCTGCGCAACGACCGCAACCGGCAGCGCACCTCGCGCACGCTGCACATCCACGCCAACACCATCGACCACCGGATGCGCCGGATCGCGCAGCACACCGGACTGGACCCGATGAACCTGGACGGGCTCTGGTACCTGCGGGCGGCCCTGGTGGCGAACACCTACGAGACCGGGGCGGGCCCGGTGCCGATCCCGGAGCTGCCCGCCGCGACCGGCTGACGCCGACTACCCTGTCTTCATGTCCGTGCGCACTCGCCAGCCCCTCGTTCCCGGCACGCTCTCGCCCGAGCGGGAGGTGCCGCACGCCATCGAGCGCCCCGAGTACGTGGGCAAGCGGACGGCCGTCGAGGGCTCCGAGCCCTGGGTGCAGACGCCGGAGACCATCGAGAAGATGCGGCTCGCCTCCCGGATCGCGGCGCGGGCGCTGGCCGAGGCGGGTAAGGCAGTCGCCCCCGGCGTCACCACCGACGAGCTGGACCGGATCGCGCACGAGTACATGATCGACAACGGCGCCTACCCCTCCACCCTCGGCTACAAGGGCTTCCCCAAGTCCTGCTGCACCTCGCTGAACGAGGTGATCTGCCACGGCATCCCGGACTCCACCGTGATCCAGGACGGCGACATCGTGAACATCGACGTCACCGCCTACATCGACGGCGTGCACGGCGACACCAACGCCACCTACCTGGCAGGCGAGGTCGACGAGGAGGTCAGGCTGCTGGTGGAGCGCACCGAGGAGGCCACCATGCGGGCGATCAAGGCGGTCCGGCCGGGCCGCGCGCTGAACGTCGTCGGCCGGGTGATCGAGTCCTACGCCAACCGCTTCGGCTACGGCGTCGTCCGCGACTTCACCGGCCACGGCGTCGGCCCGACCTTCCACAACGGCCTGGTGGTGCTGCACTACGACCAGCCCGCCGTGGAGACGATCATCGAGCCGGGGATGACCTTCACCATCGAGCCCATGATCAACCTCGGCGGCATCGACTACGAGGTCTGGAACGACGGCTGGACCGTGGTCACCAAGGACCGGCGCTGGACCGCGCAGTTCGAGCACACCCTCGTGGTCACCGAGACCGGCGCCGAGATCCTCACCCTGCCGTGACGCCCGGCGGCGCGCTGCTCGTCGCCGGGACCACCTCGGACGCGGGCAAGAGCGTCGTCGTCGCCGGGCTGTGCCTGGCACTGGCCCGCCGCGGGGTCCGGGTGGCGCCGTTCAAGGCGCAGAACATGTCCAACAACTCGGTTGTCACGCTGGACGGCGGGGAGATCGGCCGGGCGCAGGCGCTGCAGGCCCGCGCCTGCGGGCTGGAACCGAGCGTGCGGTTCAACCCGATCCTGCTCAAGCCGGGCGGTGACCACCGCTCCCAGTTGGTGGTGCGCGGCAAGGCCGTCGACACCGTCGGCGCGCGCGACTACTTCCGGCACCGGACCGCGCTGCGCGAGGTCGTTGCCGACGAACTCGCCGCCCTCCGCGCCGATTTCGACGCGGTGATCTGCGAGGGCGCCGGCTCGCCCGCCGAGATCAACCTGCGCGCCACCGATCTCGCCAACATGGGGCTGGCCCGCGCGGCCGGGCTGCCGGTGATCGTGGTCGGTGACATCGACCGCGGCGGGGTGCTCGCCCACCTGTTCGGCACCGTCGCCGTGCTCGAGCCCGACGACCAGCGGCTCATCGCGGGCTTCCTGGTGAACAAGTTCCGCGGCGACGTCGAGCTGCTCCGCCCCGGGCTGGACCAGCTCGCCGCGCTCACCGGCCGCCGCACGCTCGGCGTGCTGCCCTACGCCGAGGAGCTCTGGCTGGACGCCGAGGACTCGCTCGGCACCGTCGCCGACGCCCCGGTCGGCCGCCCGGCCCCGCCGCGCGGCCGGGAGTGGCTGTCGGTCGCCGCGATCCGGCTCCCGCGCATCTCCAACTCCACCGACGTGGAGGCGCTCGCCTGCGAACCGGGCACCGCGGTGCGCTGGGTGACCGAGCCATCCCGGCTCGCCGGTGCCGACCTCGTGGTGCTCCCCGGCAGCAAGGCCACCGTCGACGACCTGGCCTGGCTGCGCCGCACCGGTCTCGCCGACGCCCTGAAGACCAGGGCGGCCGAGGGGAAGCCGATCCTCGGGGTGTGCGGCGGGTACCAGATGCTCGGCGGCCGGATCGTCGACCCGGTGGAGTCCGGCGCGGGCGCGGTGCCCGGGCTCGGGCTGCTCGACCTCGAGGTCACCTTCGCCGACCCGAAGGTGCTGCGGCGCAGCGCCGGGCGGGAACGTGCGTCGCTGATCCCTGTGCACGGCTACGAGATCCACCACGGCCGGGTCACCCGGACCGGCGACCCCGCCTGGCTGGAGCTGGAAGGGCAGCCGGAAGGCAGTGTCCGCGGCGCGATCTGGGGCACCCACCTGCACGGGCTGCTGGAGTGCGACGAGCTGCGCCGCGGCTGGCTGCGCGCCGTCGCCGCGGCGGCGGGCCGCACCGGCTTCGAACCGGCGGCCGAGGTCTCGGTGGCCGCGCTGCGCACCGCCCAGCTCGACCTGCTCGCCGACCTGGTGACCGAGCACGCCGACCTGCCCGCGCTGGAGCGGCTGCTCGCCGACGGCCCGCCCGCCGGGCTGCCGGTGATCGGCAGCGGGCTCACCGCACCCTGTTGACGAACCGCGGGCGCCGACTTCGCCGACGCGCTGGTCGAGCAGCTGGGCCGGGAGGCGGGGCGCGACCGCACCGTCACCTTCGACCCCCACGCGGGCATGCGGCCGCTCTCCCGAGCACCCGCTATCCGGGCGAACCCGGCATCGCGGATCGGGCGGCCGTGTACCGTTTCCGGTCATGACAGCGCGCCAGATCACGGTCGGTGACCGCTCCTGGACGGTCCGGGTGGACGGCCCGGACTCCAGGCACACCGTGCTGCTGCTGCCGGACGCGGGCGCCCCGCCCGACGTCTTCGACGGGGTCTCGGCCCGGCTGCACGTCTCCGACCTGCGCACCGTCACCCCGGAGAGCATCGACGGGCTGGAACCGGCCGACCTGCACGCGCTGCTCGACCAGCTGAGCGTGCCCTACACCCACGTCGCCGGCTACGGCCGCGGCGCCGAACTCGCCTGGCAGCTCTGCGCCGGGCCGTTCGGCCGCTTCATCAGCCTGACCGTCGCCGACCGCGGGCACCCGGCGGGCGCCGACACCGAGGGCGCGGTCGCCGACTCCGGCGTGCGGCCGATGGAGCTGCCGGTGACCATGGTGGTCACCAAGCGCACCACCCGCGCGGTGGCGGACGGCTCCGGCCGCTTCGTCTACGGCGAGTTCCGGGTGGTCGAGCTGGACGTCGACGATGTCGCCGCCGAGGCAACGCACGAATTCGCGACCGAGATCGTGCTGCGCACCAGCCCCTGGTGAGCTAGCCGGACGTCCGGAACGCGGCCAGCCAGTCCAGCCAGTTGTCCAGCTCACCGAAGGCCTCGGCCCGCGGCTTCTCGCTCGACAGGAAGACGTCGTGCCGCGCGCCCTCGATCGGCACGATGTTCGTGCGGTCGCCGAGGCAGCCGGACCAGCGCTGGATCTGCTCGACGTCGAGCACCGCGTCCGCCACGTCGACGGCGGGGCCGTACTGCCGGGCGAACTTCGTCAGCCGGGAGCGCAGGATCAGCGCGGGCACCCCGATGCTCAGCCCGCGGTGCAGCCTGGCGTGGCCGCGGCGGATGGCGCGCAGCCAGCCGAAGCGCACCGGGAAGCCGCTCAGCGGCTTCCAGTCCAGGTTGTACTCCCACTCCCCGGACACCGTGTGGTGCAGGCTGTCGCCGTAGGCGGTGATCGCGGGCGCGGGCAGCGCGGCGGTCTTGCGGAAGCGGCCGAGCACGTCGATCACCGGGGTGCCGACGCTGCGGTAGTAGGCGGGGCCCTGCAGGTCGAACCACGGGCTGTTCAGCACCAGCCCGATCACGCCCGCGGCGGCGGCGCCGGTGCGGGCGTGCAACCGGTCCAGCCACAGCGGCAGGATCAGCCCGCCGGTGGAGTGCGCAACCAGCAGCACCGGGGCGCCGGTCTCGGCGCGCACGATGCGCAGCGCCTCGTCCAGCTCCGCGTCGTAGGAGGCCAGGTCGGTGACGAAGTGCGGGCTCTGCCCGTCGCGCAGCGAGCGGCCGCACTTGCGCAGGTCGAGCGCGTAGAAGCGGTGGCCGCGGGCGGCGAAGTGCTCGGCAACGTGCTGCTGGAAGAAGTAGTCGGTGAAGCCGTGCAGATAGAGCACGGCCGGGGTCTCCGTGTCAGCGGGGCTGGACGCCGTCTCCTCGGGCCGGTAGCGCACCAGGGTGCCGAAGATCTCGCCCTCGCCGTCCGGATCCGGGCCGAGCGGGAGCGTGCGCTGCTGGTAGTTCGTGCCGAGGACATCCGGCTGCCACGGGTCGCCACCGGAGGAGGTGGGCGCCGGGTCGAGCGAGGTTTCGTTCGTCACAGTGCCCAATCTATCGCGGCGGAAGCGCCCTGCCGAGCCCGGCTTACCGGGAGGTATCTATGTCACATTCGGCAGGTTCGCTGCGGGAACGCCGATTCCCGAGGTGCACAATTGGGCACAGGTGAACGGTGGGTAACCTCCAGCCGGAAGCCGCGGGCAACCGCGCAGAGTGACAAGGAAGTCGACACCCGTGCCGAATGCTGCTCAGACCCAGAAAACCGATGTCGTACTCATCGGCGCAGGCATCATGAGTGCCACACTCGGCGCACTGCTGCGGCAGTTGCAGCCCGAGTGGTCGATCTCGCTCTTCGAGCGGCTGGACGCCGCCGCGGCCGAGAGCAGCGACCCGTGGAACAACGCGGGCACCGGACACTCCGCGCTCTGCGAGCTGAACTACAGCCCGCAGAACCCCGACGGCACCGTCGACATCAGCAAGGCCGTCGACATCAACGAGCGCTTCCAGGTCTCCCGCCAGTTCTGGTCCTACGGCGTGCAGAACGGCCTGCTCGGCGAGCCATCCCGCTTCATCAACCCGATCCCGCACGTGAGCTTCGTGCACGGCGAAGAGAACGTGCGCTATCTGCGCGCCCGCTACGACGCGCTGGCGCCGCACCCGCTCTTCGAGGGCATGGAGTACATCGACAGCCCGGACGAGTTCGCCCGCAGGCTGCCGCTCATGGCGCGCGGCCGCGACTACAGCGACCCGGTCGCGCTGAACTGGACCGACGCGGGCACCGATATCGACTTCGGCGCGCTCACCAGCGAGCTCCTCGCCTACCTCGGCCGCACCGGGGTGGACCTGGCCTTCGGGCACGAGGTGCTCGACCTGTCCAAGCAGTCCGACGGCCAGTGGCTGGTCCGGGTGCGCAATGTCCGCACCAGGCAGACCCGCACGCTGATCAGCCGCTTCGTCTTCGTCGGCGCCGGTGGCGGCGCGCTGCCGCTGCTGCAGAAGGCCGGGATCAAGGAGGCGAAGGGCTTCGGCGGCTTCCCGGTGAGCGGCCAGTTCTTCCGCAGCACGAACCCGGAGCTCATCGGGCAGCACCACGCCAAGGTGTACGGCAAGGCCGCCGTCGGCGCCCCGCCCATGTCGGTGCCGCACCTCGACACCAGGGTCATCAAGGGCCGCAACGGCCTGCTCTTCGGCCCCTACGCGGGCTGGACGCCGAAGTTCCTCAAGGACGGCAAGAACACCGACCTGTTCAAGTCGATCCGCCCGGACAACCTGTTCTCGCTGCTCGGCGTCGGCGTCACCGAGCTGAGCCTGACCAAGTACCTGATCTCCGAGCTGCTCAAGTCCGAGGCGGGCCGGGTGGAGACGCTCGGCGAGTTCGTGCCGCGGGCCAAGGGCAGGGACTGGGAGCTGATCACCGCGGGCCAGCGCGTCCAGGTGATCCGGCGCAAGGGCATGGGCGGGGTGCTGGAGTTCGGCACCGCCGTGATCGCCGCGGGCGACGGCACCATCGCCGGGCTGCTCGGTGCCTCGCCGGGTGCGTCGACCGGGGTCAGCGCCATGATCGACGTGCTACAGCGCTGCTTCCCGGACGAGTACGAGGGCTGGACCCCGAAGCTGCGCGAGATGGTGCCCTCGCTCGGCGTCAAGCTCTCCGACAACACGGAGCTGTTCCGCGAGGTGTGGAGCTGGACCAGCAAGACGCTGAATCTGGACACCGCCGGAGTCGCGGCCCCCGCCCAGGTGTGATAGCAAGAGTCGATGATCTCAACGGTTGCGCTCAAGCGGTCCTGGGCCCAGGATCTGGACACCGCCACCCTCTACGAGCTGCTGAAACTGCGCGTGGAGATCTTCGTGGTCGAACAGAAGTGCGCGTACCCGGAGCTGGACGGCCGCGACCTGCTCCCGGAGACCAGGCACCTCTGGCTCGATGACGAGGGCACGGTCATCGCCACGCTTCGGCTGCTCGAGGAGCACGAGGACGGCGTGAAGTCGTTCCGCATCGGGCGGCTCTGCACCGCGCGGCCGGTCCGCGGCCAGGGCTACACCACCCGGCTGCTGCAGGCCGCGCTGGCCGAGGTCGGCTCGCACCCCGTGCGGCTGAACGCGCAGAGCCACCTCGTCGAGCTCTACGCCAAGCACGGCTTCACCGCCGAGGGGCCGGAGTTCGTGGAGGACGGCATCCCGCACACGCCCATGCGGCGCGGGTGAGCCCGGAGCTGCCCGCGGGCCGAGGCGGTGTCCGGCGGCGCCCCCGCCGCGCCTAGAGTCGAAGCCGTGTCGGTGTACCAGATGGAAGAGATCGAGACCGGGAACCCCGCCCCGCCCGCCGAGGCGGGGTTCCCGTTCTCCGCGGTCGTCGGGCAGGAGCGGCTGCAGCTCGCGCTGATCCTGTGCGCGGTGCACCCCGGGATCGGCGGCGTGCTGGTCCGCGGCGAGAAGGGCACCGCCAAGTCGACCGTGGTGCGCGCGCTCGCGCAGCTGCTGCCGCCGGTGGTCGACGAGACCGGCTCGCGCCCGGCCCGGCTGGTCGAGCTGCCGGTCGGCGCCACCGAGGACCGGGTGGTCGGCTCGATCGACCTGGAGCGGGTGCTGCGCGACGGCGAGCAGGCGTTCCGGCCCGGGCTGCTGCACGCCGCGCACCGCGGCGTGCTGTACGTGGACGAGGTCAACCTGCTGCACGACCACCTGGTCGACGTGCTGCTCGACGCCGCGGCCATGGGCCGCGTGCACGTCGAGCGGGACGGCGTCTCGCACACCCACCCGGCGAAGTTCGTGCTGGTGGGCACCATGAATCCGGAGGAGGGGGAGCTGCGGCCGCAGCTGCTCGACCGGTTCGGGCTCACCGTCGAGGTGGCCGCCTCGCGCGAGGTCGACGTCCGGATGGCGGTGGTGCGGCGCCGGCTCGACTACGAGGCCGACCCGGCCGGGTTCGCCGACCGCTACGCAGCCGCCGACCGCGCCGAGGCGCTGCGCATCCGCGACGCCGTCGACCGGCTCGCGTTCGTCCGGCTGGACGATGTGGAGCTGCGCCGGATCGCCGCGCTCTGCGCCGCCTTCGACGTCGACGGGATGCGCGCGGACCTGGTGGTCGCGCGGACCGCCACCGCGCACGCGGCCTGGCGTGGGGCGGATCTGGTGACCGAGGAGGACGTGCGGGTCGCGGCGGAGCTGGCGCTGCCGCACCGGCGTCGCCGGGATCCGTTCGACGAGCCCGGGATCACCGAGGAGCAATTGGACGAGGCCATGCGGGATGCCGCCGCGGAGGCCGAGAAGGCGAAGGGTTCGCCGTCGGGCCGGGACGCCGACGGCGACCCCGCGAACGGCACGGACTCCGCCGACGGCTCGACCGCGGATCAGCAGGGCGGCGCGGGTTCGGATGACAGCGACCCGGCGGCCGACGGCTCCGACCGGGCCGACCGCTCCGACGCCGGCTCGGAGCACAGCGGCCCCACGGCCGACGGCTCGGACAGCTCCGGTGCGGGTCCGGACCGCGGCGACCCGGCGGCCGACGGCTCCGACCGTTCCGCCTCGGGCCGGAAACGCCCCGGCCCCGATGGCGGCGACGACCCCGACTCCCCACCGGACGGCCCCGGCTCCGGCGGCCGGGAACGGCGCGCGGGCACGCCGGTCGCCGCCAAGGTCACCGCCCCGCGCTGGGAGGTCCCGGGCATCGGCGAGGGCGCCCCCGGCCGCCGCTCGCGCGCCGAGAGCCGCCTCGGCCGCGTCGTCCGCCCGACCGCGACCACCGGAACCGGCCTGCACCTGCTCGGCACCGTCTTCGCCGCCGCCCCGCGGCAGCGGGCCCGCGGCCGGATTACCGGCCCGCTCCGGCTGGCCGCCGACGACCTGCGCGGCGCACACCGCGAGGGCCGCGAGGGCAACCTGGTGATCTTCCTGGTCGACACCTCCGGCTCGATGGCCGCGCGCGACCGGATCGGCGCCGTCACCGGCGCCGTCGTCACCCTGCTGCGCGATGCCTACCAGCGCCGCGACAAGGTCGCGGTGATCACGCTGCGCGGCAGCGAGGCCGAGCTGGTGCTCCCGCCCACCTCGTCGGTGGATATCGCGGTGCGCAGGCTCGCCGGGCTGCGCACCGGCGGCAAGACCCCGCTCGCGGCCGGGCTGCTCGCCGCGCGGACCCTCGTCGCCAGGGAGAAGGTGCGCGACCCGCGCCGCCGCCCGATGCTGGTGCTGCTCACCGACGGCAGGGCCACCGGCGGCGTCGAGCCGCTGCCGCGCGCCCGGGCCGCCGCCCGCGGGCTGGCCACGGACGCCGTCACCGCCATGGTGGTCGACTGCGAGCGCGGCCTGGTCCGGCTCGGGCTCGCCGCCGAACTGGCCCGCGAGCTCGGCGGCGGCTGCGTGCGGCTCGCCGAGCTCACCGGCGACGCCGTCGCCGGCGTGGTCCGCGCCGCCGCCTGACCCGTTCCGAAGGAGATCTCCGTGCCGCAGGGCATTCCGGCCACCGTCCCCGACGACGGCCTCACCACCAGGCAGCGCCGCAACCAGCCGGTGCTCGCCGTGCACACCGGGCCGGGCAAGGGCAAGTCGACCGCCGCCTTCGGGATGGCGTTGCGCGCCTGGAACCAGGGCTTCGACATCGCCGTCTTCCAGTTCGTGAAGAGCGCCAAGTGGAAGGTGGGCGAGGAGGCGGCGTTCCGCACGCTCGGTACGCTGCACGAGCAGACCGGGGCGGGTGCGCCGGTGGAGTGGCACAAGATGGGCGAGGGCTGGTCCTGGACCCGCAAGCAGGGCAGCGAGGACGACCACGCGGCGGCCGCGCTGGCCGGTTGGCAGGAGATCGCCAGGCGGATCGCGGCCGAGCAGCACCGCTTCTACGTGCTCGACGAGTTCACCTACCCGCTCAAGTGGGGCTGGGTCGACGTGGACGAGGTGGTGCGCACCCTGGTCGGGCGGCCGGGGCAGCAGCACGTGGTGATCACCGGCCGGGACGCCCCGCAGGCGCTGCTGGATGCCGCCGACCTGGTCACCGAGATGACCAAGGTCAGGCATCCGATGGATGCCGGGCGCAAGGGACAGCGCGGGATCGAATGGTGAGCATTCGCCTGCCGGGGATTCGTCGCGCCGAGGCGCGCTGCCGGGGCGGGGCGCGGGACCGCCGCGGTCGCGCTCGGCCGTCCCCGCGCGCGCATCCCGGAGGTGGACGGTGAGCGGAGTTCCCGCGGTCGTGGTGGCCGCGCCGGCCTCGGGGAGTGGCAAAACCACGTTGGCAACCGGGCTGATCGGGGCGCTGCGGCGGGCCGGGTACCGGGTGGCGCCGTTCAAGGTTGGCCCGGACTACATCGACCCCGGGTACCACGGGCTGGCCGCCGGGCGGCCGGGCCGCAACCTGGATCCGGTGCTGGTCGGCGCCGAGCGGGTGCCCGCGCTGTACCGGCACGGGTCGCGCGGCTGCGACCTCGCCGTGGTCGAGGGCGTCATGGGGCTCTTCGACGGGCGCATCGACGAGAGCGCGGGGCCGATCGCGGAGGGGTCGACGGCGCAGGTCGCCGGCATACTCGGCGCGCCGGTCGTGCTGGTGGTCGATGCCCGCGGGCACAGCCAGTCGCTGGCCGCGCTGCTGCACGGGTTCGCCACCTACGACAGCGGGGTGCGGCTCGGCGGGGTGATCCTGAACCGGGTCGGCAGTGCGCGGCACGAGCAGGTGCTGCGCTCGGCCTGCGAGCGGGTCGGGCTGCCGGTACTCGGGGCGCTGCCCCGGCTCGCCGAACTCGAGCTGCCCTCCCGGCACCTCGGGCTCATCCCCGCCGTCGAGCACGGCGCGCCCGCGCGTGCGGCGGTGGCCGCCATGACCGATCTCGTCGCCGCGCACGTCGACCTCGCCGCCGTCGCCGCCCTCGCCGGTGCCGCCGTCGCGGGCGAAGCCTGGGACCCGGCCGCGGCGCTGCGGGAGGCCGTCGCCGCGCTCGGCGGTCGGCCGGAGGGCAGCCCCGGCGGCGGTCCGCCGCTCACCGCCGAGCAGGGCGACTCGGCCCGGACGCCGACGGGCGGTGCCCGGCTCGCCGCGTGGTCGCCTGCCGCCGCGGAGCACGCGGCTCCGGTGGTGGCGATCGCCGGGGGAGCGGCGTTCACCTTCGGCTACGCCGAGCACCGGGAGCTGCTGGAGGCGGCGGGCGCGCGGGTCGAGGTGTTCGACCCGCTGCACGACCCGCTGCCGCCAGGCACCGCGGGGCTCGTCGTCCCCGGCGGCTTCCCGGAGGAGCACGCCGAGCGGCTGGCGGCGAACACCCCGCTGCTCGACGAGGTCGCCGCGCTCGCCGCGGCCGGGCTCCCGGTGCACGCGGAGTGCGCCGGGCTGCTCTACCTGGCCCGCTCCCTGGACGGGCACCGCATGGCCGGGGTGATCGACGCCGACGCCGAGTTCGGCCCCCGGCTCACCCTCGGCTACCGAGACGCCGTCGCGCTCGCCGACTCCCCGCTCTGGCGGGCCGGGCAGCGGGTGCGCGGCCACGAGTTCCACCGCACCCGGCTGCTCCGCACCGGCGCCCCGGTGCGGGCCTGGGGCTGGCGCGGCAGCGACGGCAGCCCGGTCACCGAGGGCGCGGTCACCCACGCGGTGCACGCCTCCTACCTGCACACCCACCCCGCGGGCGACCCCGCCGCCATCGCCCGCTTCACCGCCGCCGCAACCGCTTTCGCCGCCACCCGCATCGATGCCTAAACCACTCGTCGTCGGTATCGGGCTCCGCCCCGAGACGGCAGCCGCAACAATCCTCGCGGCCATCGGTGCCGTGCTCGGCGAGCATGAAATTGCCGCTCTGGCGACTCTCAAGGCCCGCGCCGCCGAAGCGGGTCCGCAGGAGGCAGCCGAGCGCCTCGGTATCCCGCTTCGCGCTTATACCGCTGCTGAACTGACCAAAGTGTGGGTGCCGAACCCCTCGATCCGAGCAGGATCAATAGGCACCGCTTCTGTCGCCGAAGCGGCCGCGCTGATTGCAGGAGGTGGCGAACTGATCGTTCCGAAGACTGCTTATCGCGGAGTGGTCACGATCGCAGCCGCAGACCTTGGCAAGCCGAGTTAGCGATCAGACGTCTGTTGGTTCGGACGAGGGCTCTGCAGCCGCTGCGGGGTTGGGTCGTGCGGTGCTATCGAGATTTCGCAGGCGTCGAAGGGCTACTCGAAACCGAAGGGCGGCGAAGCCGAGCGTCGCAGTGCTCCCCAGCACTCCGAAACCTATCGCGGTCGAGGGAGTCGAGCTAGCCAGCAGTGCGGCAACGCCGACGCCGCAACCGATTGCAAGACACAGGGCCAGCAAGACGCATCCGACGCTGATCATAGTGGTGCGGGCGAAGCGAAGTAATCGCATGTATCGCTCCAGCACCGCGTCGTCCAGAATCGCCTGCGCTACCTGTCGATCGATCGAGTCGAGCAAATTCGCAGGCGTTGATCTATCCCGGGCGTGTGGAGGCTGCATCCTGCTCTCCACGCGCCTCACGAATTCTCCTCTGTCGTTGTGCCCAGCACCGAGCATCGACGGAGCATGGGCGAAGCGGCAGCGTCACGTTCTCGCGACCGCAGCGGCCAAAGGACTCTCTTCACAACTACTCCCCGAAGTGGACCAGTACTGCAGCTCCCAGAATGCTCCGTTGCGGAGCAGTTTTGCAAGTACTATGCTCATAGTTGCTCCACCAACCGCGGAGAGGGTATGGCCCGGCCGATTGCCACGCACAACGTTGCGTACCGTGTGCGTCGATTGCGGACGCAACGAGGGTGGTCAGCGCAAAAACTGGCTGACCATTGCAGAGGCGTGCTCACGCGAAGCACGATTGCGAAGATCGAGTCCGGTGTACGGCAGGCGGTGACTGTCGAAGAGCTGGCCGTGCTCGCTGTGGCTCTGGGCGTCGACGAGACTGCGCTCCTGGCAGAACCGACTGCTGCCGAGAGGCTCGGGGATGCTCTTGTCGAAACACGTCGTGCCGCAAAGATCTCAGTTCCGCAACTCGCTGATCGAGCCCACGTCGGCACCGACTTGATCACGGCTATCGAGAGGGTCGGCCGCATCCCGGCCTGGGCTACGGTCAGTGCTCTGGTCGAGGCCATGAACGCCGATGTGGGCGAGTTCCGCAGGTTGTGGGAGGCGGCTGACGCTCCCGGCGGGAAGCGTCTTGGACCTTCGCTCGCTATTGTTTCTGTTGCTCCACAGCAACTCCCACCCCCCACGCGCACCTTCGTTGGTCGCACCCGCGAGCTTGGTGTTCTAGATGGAGCTTTTGCGGAGCAGTTCGACCACCCCGGCGCGAGTCCTGTGATCTGTGTCCTCTCTGGTACAGGCGGAGTAGGCAAGACGTCGCTGGCACTGGCATGGGCTCATCGAAACCGAAAAAAGTTCCGCGACGGCTGTCTCTATGTGGATCTTCACGGATTCGATTCACATCAACCGGCATCGGCGCTGAGTGCGATGCACACCTTCTTGTTCGGTCTTGGAATCCCGGATGCAGCGATTCCGGACGATCTGAGTTCGGTGCAATCTCTCTACCGCACCGTTGTGGCCGAAAAGCGAATTCTGGTCGTTCTCGACAATGCTCAAGATGCGTCGCAGGTCACACCTCTCCTGCCCGGAGGTGAACTATGTTTCACCGTCGTCACCAGCCGTCAGCAATTGTCTACGCTGGTCGCCGACTACGGTGCCGTTAACATCACGGTAGGAGAGCTGTCTGTGCCGGATTCCGTGGATCTGCTGAAGAAGCGGATCGGTCGTGAGTTCGACGACTTGGAATCGCTCCTACTCGAACGGATCGCTCGGTTATGCACCGGGCTACCGCTCGCGTTGAATATCGTCGGCGCACAGGCGGCGATGAACGTTTATCCGCTCACTGAATTGGTTGATCGCCTCCGTGCGCCGGACAACCGGCTCGATGCGCTGGAAGGAGCCGATTTCAATCTGCGATCGGTGCTTGGAGCGTCATATGAAACTTTGGACGATGATTCTGCGAGACTTTTCAGGTTGCTGGGTTTGGTGCCGGGGACAGCATTCGACAGGTTCGATGCATCGGCGCTCGCCGACACCACACCGGATGTCGCGGGGAAACTACTCGAAGGTCTTCTCCGGAGCAGTCTGATCGAGGCCAGTACGGCCGGAAAGTTTCAGATGCATGAGTTGCTACGAATCTATGCGGGCGATAGGCTCGAATATGAAGAATCGGAAGAGGTGCGGCACTCGGCATTGGCGCGATTCTTCAGCTACCTCCTCAGTACCGCGTCCGATGCGGATCGTCACCTTGACTCCTATTGGGAACCCTTGGGTGCTGCGGAAGAGGTTTCAGTGGCTTCTCGCCGATTCTTCGGTCAGCGGGACGCTGCCGATTGGTTCGCCTCAAAACTCGACGTACTGCTTGCCTCTATCAGGATTGCGGCAGCATCCGGTTTTCATCAGTTTGCGTGGCAGTTGGCAGCAGTGTTGACGACGTTCATGTACCGCCAGGTGCGATGGAGTCAATGGTCCGAAATCCTCGAGACCGCAGCAGAGTCTGCCCGGATTCTCGAAGATGCAGCGGCCGAGGCTCGGATCAATCGTATACTCGGCACCGCGAACGCCCGCCTTGGGCGCTTCGGGGAGGCTCGTGAGTTGCAGGAGCGTGCACTTGAGAACTATCGGCAACTAGGAGATAGAGATGGTCAGGCGCACACGTTGCTGATGTTGTGTCGACTGTTCAACTGGCAGGGGCGTTATCGGGACGCTCGAAGGTGCGCAGCAGAAGCACTTGAGATCTATACCGCCATTGACCACCATGGTCGGGCACGGGCGATGATCGACTTGGCGCGTAGCCAGTCCAACCTCGGCGAATTCGCCAAGTCGATTGTTCTTGCCACCGACGCCCTCGAACAGTGTCAGCGCGAGGGCGACCGTGATGGCGAATGTACCGCTCTGGCGTTACTTGGCGATGTCCGCTATCGGATGGGAGATTTTTCTCAATCGGTAGACGCATACCGGTTGGCTGTAGTCTTATGGCAAGCCATCGGAGATGGCTATCAGGAGGCTGAAACACTGATTCGGCTGTCTGAGAGCTTGGTTGCGGTCGGAGACGACACGGCAGCGCATAGTGCACGGCGTAATGCCGACGCACTTCTCGATAGAATCGGGATTCCGTTGGAATCGAGGAAGAGGTTGAAGCTCAGGTGATGGGTTGTTTGCGCACATGGAACCTGCTCGCGTTCGAGGGCTGTGGAAGAGGGCCTCCGCTGCGCTCGCGACTACGGCGCCACCGAACCCAGATCGGCGAGTCCGCTGTCGTGCCGCCCGATGCTCGCGTGCTCAAACCAACCCCACTCCTCGGCCTCCCCGCACCGCGCCCGCGCCACGAAATCGCTGACCCCCCACGGCGGCCTGGACACGATCTCCGGGTCGGCAAGGTCGTACAGACTGCTGACGACCCCCCGCCCCTTCCACTGCTCGTGCTGCCAGTCCGGATCAACGCCGTACCCGCAGCCGACGTGCAGCCCGATCCCTGTGCCGACCTCGACCCCGATCGGCAGCGGCTTCCCGTCCGGCGTCGTCAGCTCAAGCAGCTTCTGCACCGGAGACCGCGTCGTTCAACGTGCGCCGCTCGTCCGGCAGCGGCTGGTATCGAACACCGGCCGCGCCCCGGCCGGCTTGAGGTGCGGCTGTTCCTGCACGGCAGGGAAGGCGCCGGTCCAGGTGATGTCGGCGGCGAGGTCGTCGTGCTCACAGATCAGCTGCATCCGGTGCAGCGGCTTGATGAGCACCTCCAGCCGGATCTCGCCCGCCCGCTGCCCCAGCAGGCGCGGGCCCATTGCGTTGGAGAAGCACACCGCGCGCTGGCTCTGCCTTCGCCGGACGGTCAGGAGCGCGCCCACCATACCGAGATTCGGGTAGGTGCCGAGCCTGGGATCAGGAAGGTGCCGTCCCGGTCGTGCGATTCAGGTAGGAGCGCTCGTAGAAGTTTCGGTCGCCGGTGGTCACCCGCGCGCACGGGAGCGGGCCCGGCGCGGCGGCGTAGTCGGTCACTCCCAGCGATAGGCTCCGTCGAGCAGCGCCTCCAGGCTCGCCCGGTGCATGACGTAGTCGTCGCGGTCAGCGGTGTCGGTGTCCTCGCCGAAGTGGATCATCCTGCGCTTGATCCGCGCCATCACGATGGCGTGCCGCAGCGCCGCGTACACCAGGTAGAAGTCGAGGTCGCGCACGGTGTGGCCGGTGCGGGACTCGTACCGCGCCACCACGTCCGCGCGGCGCAGGAAGTCGGGCAGCCCCGGCTGCTCGAAGCGCTCCGCGATGTCCTGGAAGAAGCGGTGGATGAAGATGATCCAGCCCAGGTCGACCTCGCGCGGCACGATCGCGGCCATCTCCCAGTCCAGCACCGCGAGCGGGCGCCACTCCTCCCAGATGATGTTCCCCGGCCTGGCGTCGCCCCAGCACAGCACCGCGGGGCCGGGGTCGGCGGGCCAGTTCGCGTCCAGCCAGTCGAAGGCGCGCTCGATGATCGGGATGCGGTAGCCGTCGTCGGCGAGCGCCCAGTCATACCAGGCGCGCTGGGCCCGCACGTGCCTGCGCAGCGGCTGCCCCGGCCCGGATGGCAGCCCGAAGCGGGCCTCGGCGTGCGGGATGGCGTGCACGTCCGCGATGACGTCGACGGTGGCCATTCCGACCTCGGCGCGCTGCTCCGGGGTGGCGTCGAAGAGCCAGCCGACGAAGACGTACGGCGGGTTGTCCGCCGGGACAACGCCGTCCACCCGGCGCATGACGAAGAACGGCGTGCCGAGCGGCGCGTCGCTCTCCTCCAGCCACACCAGCGGCGGCACCGGGACCGGGCTCGCCGCACCGACCTCGGAGATCACCCGGAACTGGGCGGCCAGGTCGTACTGCGGGAAGACCGGGAAGGCGGCCGCCTCCGGCGCCATCCTGGCCACGAACGAGCCGCCCTCGGCGCGGCCGTCGACGGTCCAGTGCGCGTCGAAGAGGATGGTGGTGCTCGACATGCCGCCGGATTCCGGGCGGCCGGTCACGGTCACGGCGGGCGGGTGGTCCGCGCTCACCCGCTCGTCCAGCCACGCTGTCAGGCGCGCGCCGAAATCGTCCAGATCGCCCGCGCTGACGGTCAATCGGTGTCGCTGCGTCGGGTCGGCCTCGTCGCCCATCCCGGTACCTCCCGCTTCCCGCGCCCCCGGCCGTGAATGTAACGGGTTCCAGTTGGGGCGGAGGGGGAACGGAGAGAAACCCGCGGGCGCTATCCGCGCAGCGCCTGCCGCCAGGAGACGGTCCCGCCGGTGCGCAGCACCGATCGCTCGTACACCCGGGCGGCGAGCAGCGAGAGCCCGGCGGTCACCGCGACCATGAGCAGCACGGTGCCCGCGATCTGCGCGGGCGTCGCCACCCCGGCCGCGATCCGCAGCGGCATGAGGATGGCGGAGAACGGCGGCACCCAGCTCAGCGTGGCACTCAGGGCGCCGTCCGGGTCGCGCACCGCCACCGAGGCGATGCCGAACATGGCGACGATGAGCACGGTGAGCGGCGTCGTCGTGGAGTTGACATCCTCCTGCCTGGAGACCAGCGAGCCGGCCGCCGCGTAGAGCACCGCGAAGAACAGGAAGCCGAGCACGAACCAGCCGAGCGCGCCCGCCAGCGTGCCGAGCGCCGTGCCGGTGAGCGTGAGCACCCCGGTGCCGAGCGCGGTGCCGACACCGGCCACCCCGTACAGCGTGAGCTGGAGCAGCCCGGCCACGCCGAGCCCGATGATCTTGCCCCAGAGCAGCTGCAGCGGCCGCACCGTCGCCAGCAGCACCTCGACGACCCGGCTCGACTTCTCCTCGACCACGCCCATCGCCACGTACACCCCGAAGAGCAGGATCTGCAGGTAGAGCACGAACGCCACCGACATGGAGAGCACGGCGCGCTCCCCGGCGGCCGGGTCGGGCGGATCGATGGCCCGCTCGTCCAGCCGCACCTCGGCGGCGGCGCGCACCGCCGCCGGGTCCACCTCGAGCGCGCGCAGCGCCTGCTCCTGGGCGTGCCCGGCAAGCGCGCTCGCCAGCACCGCGCGCAGCTCGTCGTCCAGCCCGGTCTCGGTGACCACGACCGCGCCCCCGGTGCCGGGAACCAGCGCGGCATCGGCCGTGCCGGAGGTGATTTCGTGGCGGGCGGCAGACTCGTCCGGGACGACCGCTACGGTGACCGTCGTCCCGATGGCGGCGCCGGAACTCTCCAGCCACGGTGTGAGCGAGTCGTCCCCGACCACCGCGACGGTCGCGGTGCGCTCCTCCGCCTCACCGCCGAAGGCCGCGATCCCGGCGATCCCGGCCACCAGTGCAAGCAGCACGACCCCCGTGCTGATCAGGAAGCTCTTGGCGCGCAGCTGCACCAGGAACTCGCGCCGGGCGATCAGGGCGACGGTGCGCAGCCGGTTCGGCGCGGTCATCCCGCCACCACCTCTCGGTACAGTTCGGTCAGGGTCGGCCGCTGCGGGGCGAATTCGCGGACCGGGCCGGTGCGCAGCGCCGCCGCGAGCAGCGCCTGCTCGTCGGCGTCCGGGGCGAGGGTGAGCACGGTGCGGTCGCCGTCGCGCTCCCAGCCGAGCACGCCGGGCAGCGCGGCCGCCCAGTCCGGCGCGGCCTCCGGCGCCCGGACCAGCAGCCGGGGCTGCCCGCCCGCGCGCAGCTCGGCCACCGAGCCGGTGACCCGCATCCGCCCCGCCGCGATGATCCCGACCCGGTCGCAGAGCCGCTGCACCAGCTCCAGCTGGTGGCTGGAGAAGACGACCGGCACCCCGGCGTCGGCCTTCTCCCGCAGCACCGCGCTCATCACGTCGACGGCGACCGGGTCGAGGCCGGAGAACGGCTCGTCCAGCACCAGCAGGGCCGGGTCGTGCACCAGCGCGGCGGCCAGCTGCACCCGCTGCTGGTTGCCGAGGCTCAGCGAGTCGACGGTGTCGCCGCTCCGATCGGCCACGCCGAGCCGCTCGGTCCAGTGCCGCACCGCCTTCCGCGCCGCCGCCCGGCTCGACCCGTGCAGCTCGGCGAGGTACTCGAGCTGCTCGCCCACCTTCATCTTCGGGTAGAGCCCGCGCTCCTCCGGCATGTAGCCGATGGTCCGGCGCAGCGCCGCGTCCACCGGGCGGCCGCCGAGCCGGACGCTGCCCGCGTCGGCGGCGAGCACGCCGAGCACGATCCGCATGGTGGTGGTCTTGCCCGCGCCGTTGCTGCCGACGAAGCCGAAGATCTCGCCCGGCGCCACCGCGAACCCGACCCCGTCCAGCGCGGTCACCTCGCCGAACCGCTTGCGCAGCCCGTCGAGCTCCAGAGTCCCGCTCACAGCGTGACCTCCGGCTCCGGGTCGGGCCGGTTCCAGGCCAGGATCATGGCCGGGGAGCAGCCGCCGATCAGCAGCGCGGTGATCGTCCACAGCCCGCAGGCGTAGCCGAACCCGACGCTCAGCGACTCCATCGATGCGCCGATGACCAGCGCGAAGGCCGGAACGAGCGCGACGCTCTGGGTGACGGTGAGCCCGATCGACCTGGCGGCGTCGCGCTCGGCGATCTCGTACTCGTCCAGCGCGTTCCGCGGCGCGTCGCTCTGCCTGCTGGACACCACCTGCAGCACCGTCCAGGTCGGCAGGAAGAGCAGCACCGGGATCATCCAGAGCAGCTGCCCGACCCGCAGGTTCGCCACGCACACCGCGCCGACGGCGACCATCGCCGCGAAGAGCGCGGCCAGTGCGAGCACCAGCGCGCGGCGGCGGGAGCGGGTGCGCCAGCCGGGCAGCCAGGCGCCGGTGCGCGCCTCGTTGCGCAGGAATCGCCTGGTCCGGAATTCCTGATAGTTCGCGAGCAGATCGGTCGCGGACATCTCACTCTCCTGTACGTCGATAGATCTCGGCCGACAACGGCGTGAACTCGGTGCGCGCGAAGACCGCCTCCACCGGCAGCCCGAACACCTCGCAGAGCCGCAGCGCCAGGTCCAGGCTCGGGTAGTGGTCGCCGCGCTCCAGCGCGCCGACGGTCTGCGGGTTCACCTCGACGAGCTCGGCCAGCCGGGCCCGGCTCAGCGAGCGCTCGGCGCGCAGCACCGCGATGCGGTTGAAGATCGGACGGGTTTCCCCCCGTCGCACTGGGCTCATACATCGAAGTGTTGTGAAAACCCAACGATCTGTCAACAAAAAACGCCGCCACCCGAGGGTGGCGGCGTTCCGCGGTGCGCTCAGATCAGCGGCTTGTCCCGCCGCATCCGCCTGCGCGCGTCGGCCATCAGCCCGAGGCTGCCGCTGTGCCGCAGCGGCCGCGGGATGAAGCGGTTGACGAAGCCGACGAAGACGAAGAGGTGCTCGAAGCGGCGCTGGTCGGCCGCGGTCCAGCGCAGCCCCATCTGCTCGCGGAAGTGCGGCGCCAGGAAGCCGGTGGT
The DNA here is from genome assembly GCF_021183625.1 of Nocardia asteroides. Taxonomy (NCBI): domain Bacteria; kingdom Bacillati; phylum Actinomycetota; class Actinomycetes; order Mycobacteriales; family Nocardiaceae; genus Nocardia; species Nocardia asteroides. Next base: position 2,061,735 of record NZ_CP089214.1, on the reverse strand, counting down.
GAGGAACTTCAGCAGCCCGCGGAACGGGATCCGGATGTACCAGTGGATCATCCGCAGGTTCAGCAGCGCGTCCAGGTAGGTGCGGACGTACTCGTCGAGCACGGCGTCCTGGCAGGCGCGCACCCAGTACTCGTCGAAGGCGGCGCGGGTCGGCGGCCACTGGTCCTCGGTCACCTGCAGCGTGGTGCCGAGCGTCGAGGTGGTGGCGTAGAACGCCTCCCGCTGCTCGTCGTTCATCCGGCCGTTGAGCAGCTGGTAGGTGTCCTCGAAGCCGATGAAGAGGCAGGCCGCGACCCACAGCTGCAGCTTGCGGTCGAAGGCGTTGTACTTGACCGGCGCGCCCGGCTCCGAGCGCACCTGCCGGTGCGCGACGTTGATCGCCTCGCGCAGCGTGTTCCGCTCCTCCTCGGTGCCGAGGATGGCGACCGCGAGGTACTGGGTGGTGGTGCGGGCCCGCTTCCACGGGTGCTTCATCAGCGCCCCCGACTCCACCCGGCTCTCCGCGACGCCGTACCCGACGCCCGGGTGGGCCATCTGCATCACCACGTTGGCCGCGGCGCCGGCGAACTGCCAGAAGTCGAGCGCGTCGCTGAGCGCGAGCGGCCGCTTGGTGAACGGCCGGTGCGCGCCGTGGATGGGGATACGCGTCCGCTCCAGCGTGAGCACGCGGGCGGGCAGCGGTTCAGCGGCGGTCATCGGTCTCCTCCGGATCGGGTGCTCCCGTGTATGTTATCGGTGATTCGCATTCCTGAGAAGCCGGATACCCGGCGTTTTAGTGGCGTTTCACAACTTAGAAGCGGAATAAGTGTCGGGATGTTCTTTCCAGATCGGCGGGATCGTGCGTACTATCGCAGCGTTCCGCCGCAGCGGAGAACGGAAGGAGCGGTACGTGCTCGCGAAGCTCGACCGGTTGTTGAGTTACGAGATGAAGGTGTCCGAGTTCATCGGGACGCTGATCATTCTCGGCATCCCCTACGGCGTCGTCGGGGTCATCTGGAGCATCACGCACACCGCGCACCTGCGGAACCTGCACGGCATCGACGTGATCGCCTCGTTCCTCGGGTCGATCGTGTGCTGGCCGGTGCTGCTCGTCGCGAACGTGACGATGACGTGATGGCGCTGGTCTGGATCATCGACGTCGTCGTGATCCTGGTGAAGGTCCTCGGCGGCCGGATCCGGGTGAACCCGGTGCTCCGGTTCGGCCTCTGGCTCGCCGTGCTGGCAGCCGCCGCGGCCGGGGTACTGCTCCTCGGCGTCCTGCTCGTGCTGCTGCAGCGCGGCCTCACCGGGCAGGACCTGCTTCCCCTCCTTCCGCTCTGACGTAGCGAACATCGCGAAACATCCGAGCCCGAGTCTCTCATGTCAACTGGTTGTTTCGGTTCCGCATTTGCGGAATCCGTATTAACATCCACAGGGCTCCGGCAAGAAAGGCCAGCGTGACCATCACCCAGCGACCGGCCGGTCGTACCGACCTGGATCGGGCCTTCGACGACCTGCGCGGGCTGTGGCGCAGGCATCCGCAGAAGTCCCTGGAGACCCTGGGCAGGCAGGTGCTGCTGGGCCGGGACGCGCTGATCGGGCTCTTCGAGGCGATCATCCAGCGCCGCTTCCCGTACCAGGAGTTCATCAAGCAGTGCGCCTTCATGGTCGGCGTCTCGGCGGCGCCGACCGTGCTGGTCGCCATCCCGATCGCGGTGGTGGTCTCGATTCAGGTCGGCGCGCTGGTCAACCAGGTCGGCGCGACCACCTTCATCGGCGCGGTGGCCGGGCTCGGCATCATCAGGCAGGGCGCCCCGCTGGTGACCTCGCTGATGATCGCGGGCGCGGTGGGGTCGTCGATCTGCGCCGACCTCGGCTCGCGCACCATCCGCGAGGAGATCGACGCCATGAAGGTGATGGGCGTCGACCCGGTGCGCAGGCTGGTGGCGCCGCGGCTGGTCGCCGCGATCCTGGTGAGCATCCTGCTCTGCGGCTTCGTGGTCTTCGTCGGCTTCGCGACCGCCTACATGTTCAACGTCTACGCCCAGGACGGCACGCCCGGCTCGTTCATCGGCTCGTTCGCCTCCTTCGCGGTCGCCAACGACCTGATCGTGGCGCTGGTCAAGGCGGCGATCTTCGGGCTGCTCACCGCGATCATCGCCTGCGACATCGGGCTGCACACCAAGGGCGGGCCTGGTGGCGTCGCCAACTCGGTGAACTCCGCGGTGGTCACCTCGGCGCTGATGCTCTTCGCCACCAACGTGATCCTCACGCAGCTCTACAACACGCTCTTCCCGACGAAGGTGATCTGAGATGGGCAGCTCGTACACCCCGCCCGCGCTGCGGCCGCTGCGCCGCAGCGGGCAGGTGCTCGCGGTGCCCTACCGGGCCAACATGCGGCTCGGGCACCACGCGCTGACCTTCGTCGAGGCGCTGGCGGCGATCCCGTTCGTGCTGCGGCACTACCGCAAGGAGGTGCTGCGGCTCACCGCCGACGTCGGCTGGGGCAACGGCTCGCTCGTTGTCGGCGGCGGCACCGTCGGGGTGGTGATCATCCTCTGCGCGTTCGGCGGGCTGACCGTCGGCATGGAGTCGTACAACGCGCTGAACCTGCTCACCATGGGCCCGCTCACCGGCGCCATCTCCGGCTTCGCCACCACGCGCGAGCTGGCACCGATCCTGGCGACGCTCGCCTTCGCCATCCAGGCGGGCTGCCGGTTCACCGCGCAGCTCGGCTCGATGCGCATCTCCGAGGAGATCGACGCGCTGGAATCCATTGCCATCCGGCCGCTTCCGTACCTGGTGACCACCAGGATGATCGCCGCCACGGTGACCATCGTCCCGCTCTACACCGTCGGGCTGGCCACCGCGTACCTGGCCACCAAGCTCTCGGTGCTGTTCCTCGGCGGCACCTCGGCGGGCACCTACGACCACTACTTCTTCCAGTTCCTGATCGGCACCGACGTCTTCTTCTCGGTGCTGAAGGTGGTGATCTTCGTGCTCATCGCGACCTTCGTGCAGTGCTACTACGGCTACACCGCCACCGGCGGGCCGGAGGGCGTCGGGGTGGCCGCCGGGCAGGCGATCAAGATGGTGATCGTCCTGATGGTCTTCGCGAATCTTGTTCTTACACTCGCAATCTGGGGCATCGACCCCGGTTTCCGGATCTCCGGGTAGGGGGGACGATGCTGCTCGATCCCAGTGGCCGCGGCCCCACCGCCGCCAAACTCTCGCTCGCCGGGCTGGTCCTGGTGCTGATCACGCTGCTCGTGCTCGGCCTGCTCGCGCTGCGCTACGAGGGGTACTTCGAGAAGAAGGTCCCGGTCACGGCGCTGCTCACCAGCACGGGCGACGGGCTGCCCGCGCGCGCCGACGTGAAGTTCCGCGGCATGGTGGTCGGCACCGTCGACGCCGTCGAGGTGGTGGCGCGCGGGCAGAGCCAGCGCGCCGAGATCCACCTGAAGCCGGGCATCGCGGGCACCATCCCGGCCGACGTCACCGCGCGGGTGATCCCGAACAACCTGTTCGGCGTGACCGCGATCGAACTCGTCGACCAGGGCGGCAGCCCCGACGGGCTGCGCTCCGGCGCCGTCATCCCGGAGGACACCGGCGAGGCGACGGTGCAGCTGCAGACCACGCTCACCGTGCTGCGCGACGTGCTGGAGAACATCCAGCCGGAGAAGCTGGGCCGGGTACTCGCCACGCTCTCCGCCGCGCTCGACCCCGGCGCCCGCGCCCCCGGCTCCACCATCGAGCGGCTCGACCACTGGATGACCGAGGTGCACGCCATCCCCGAGGTCGGCTCGCTCCTCGGCGACCTGGGCCGGGCCACCACCGAGCTGAGCAAGTCGGCGCCGGAGCTGGTCGGCGTGCTCGCCGAATCGGTGACGACCGCGCGCACGCTCACCGAGCGCAGGGAGGGGCTGGTCAACCTGCTCGCCACGGCGGGCGGCGCGGTGGACTCGGTGAACGAGCTGTTCGCCCGCAACCCGGACTCCGCCAAGGAGCTGGTGCCCGGGCTCGCCGGGCTGTTCGGCAGCCTGGCCGGCGACGCCGAGACGATCCCGCTCGCGGTGCACAACCTGAACTACGCGCTGGAGCAGCTGGAGGGGGTGTTCAGCTTCGGGCCGAGCAAGCAGATGGTCTGGAAGATGGACGTCAGCTTCACGCCGTTCCAGCAGTACACCGCCGCGGACTGCCCGCGCTACGGCGAGCTCGCCGGTCCGCGCTGCGGGGGGCCGACGGTCCCCGAGGTCGCCCCGGAGCAGGAGTACCCGGCGCAGATGCTGCCGCAATGGCTCGATGCCGCCGGGCCACCCCCGGTCGCCGCGCCCGCCGCACCGGCTGCCCAGCCGCTGATCCCCGGGTTGCCCGCGATCCCCGGGCTGCCGTCCATCCCCGGCCTCTTCGGGTTCCCCGGGGGCCAGACTCCCGGCACGCAGGGGGCTGTCCCCGGTGTGGTGCCCGCGCCCGGGGCCGGGCAGCCGGGTACGCCCGGAGCGGGGGCGCCGCAGGACGTGGCGCCCGACGGGCAGGACTTCGGCCCGGCCGCGGGCCGGCTCGACCCCGACCGCCCCGCCGCGGCGGTCCCCGGCGCACCGGGAACGGCGAAGCCGGTCGCCGCGACCAGACCCCTTCGCCTGCGCGGCGCCGCGGCGGTCGCCGCCCTCACCGGCGGCAAACCCACCGCCGCGCAACTGCTCCTGCTGACCCCGCTGCTCGCGGGCGGCTCCCTGGAGATCCACGACGGAGGTGCGGCGTGAAATCCGCCAGGGCACTTGTCACGTTCAGCCTGTTCGCGGTGCTCGCCACCATGCTCACCTGGACGATCTGGTCGACGCTGCAGCGCTCGGTCCCCGGCGACACCGACGGCTACTCGGCGGTCTTCACCGACGTGCTCGGCGTCCGGGTCGGCGACGACGTGCGGGTGGCGGGCGTGCGGGTCGGCCGGGTCGACGACATCGACTTCGTCGACGGCTACCACGCCAAGATCGACTTCAGCATCCAGGACCGCCAGCACCTCAGCACCACCACGAAGGCGCTGGTCCGCTACCAGAACCTGATCGGCCAGCGCTACATCGCGCTGATGCCGGGGGAGCAGGCGGGCACCGAGCTGAAGCCGGGCGGCACCATCCCGGTCGAGCACACCGAGCCGTCGTTCGACGTCTCGGCGCTGCTCTCCGGCTTCGAGCCGCTCTTCGGGGTGCTGCAACCGGACCAGGTGAACTCGCTCTCGGAGACGCTGATCCAGGCGCTGCAGGGCGACGGCGTCTCGCTGAGCGCGCTGGTCACCCAGGCCGCCGAGCTGGCGAGCACCTTCGGCGAGCGCGACGAGCTGCTGGCCGCGGTGATCTCCAACCTGAGCAGCGTGATGGCAGGCCTTGCCAACCGCACCGACGAGCTGGAGACGCTGATCACCCAGGCCAGGGCGCTGATGGACGCGCTCTACGCCCAGGGCGAGAACCTGAAGAGCTCGGTCGAGACGGTCGCCCGCTCCACCGACTCGCTGGTGAACCTGGTCGGCATGGTGCAGCCGGATCTGGCCCGCGCCCAGGACACCGCCACCACCGGCGTCGCGCTGCTGCTGCTCAACGGCGCCTCGCTGGATCGGGCCGCGGTCGAGCTGCCCGACTTCCTGAACGGCCTCGCGCGCTTCTCCGGCTACGGCGCCTACGGCAACGCCTACATCTGCCGGCTCGACGTCTCGCTCTGGGGCGTCCTGCTCCCGCCGGGGCTGGTCTCGCAGGTCGGCGGCGACTCACAATCGGAGGTCTGCCGATGAGGCTGCCGCGTTATCGGGACAACCGCTTCCTCTGGCTCGGCTTCGCCGCGGCCGCGGCGGTGGTGCTGCTGCTGGTCGGCTCCAGCGTGATCTCCCGGGCCCAGCTGGGCAGCAAGAGCGTCGAGGCGGAGTTCGCCCAGGCCGCCGGGTTGCGGCCGGGCGCGACCGTCGACATCTCCGGCATCGAGGTCGGCGAGGTGCAGAAGGTCGAGCTGGAGGGGCAGAAGGTGGTGGCGGTGCTCCGCATCCGCCGCGACATCGAGCTCGGCGCGGACGCCAGGGCCGCGATCGAGATGTCCACCATCCTCGGCAGGCTGCACATCGACCTGATCCCCGGCGACGGGAAGGGGCTGCCCGGCGACCGGATTCCGCTGAGCAACACCGCCGTCCCGTACAACCTGGCCAAGGTGATCCAGGACTCCCGCTACACCGCCTCCTTCGAGCGGATCGAGCGGATCGACCCGGGCAAGCTGCGCGAGGCGCTCGACCTGCTCACCCAGCAGATGGGGGAGTCGCCGCAGCTCACCGTGGCCGCGCTGGACAGCATCGGCTCGCTGGCCAGGGTCGTGAACAACCGCCGCGACGAGGTCGACACCCTGCTGAAGAGCATGGACCAGGTCTCGCAGCTGGTGGCGGACAACCGCAACAGCGTGCTGGTGCTGCTCACCCGCGGTGAGGCCATCGGCAACGCGGTGGCGCTGCGGCAGGACCTGCTGCGGAAACTACTCGACAACGTGGCGGCGCTCTCCGCGCTGCTGCAGGAGATGGGTGTGCAGAACAACGGCCAGTTCGGCCCGCTGATCGAGAACCTGAACACGATGACCGAGGGGCTGGAGAAGAACCGGGACAACCTGGACCGGCTCTACGAAATCATGCCGGTGGGGTTGCGCCAGTTCAACAACGTGCTCGGCAACGGGCCCTACGGCGACGTCTGGGCGCCGTGGCTGCTGCCGGACAACTGGCTCTGCTCCGCCCAGCTCGCACCGGGGTGCAACTGATGAAGAACACCGCGCACACGCGCTTCGCCAAAATCGCCGCGCTCGCGGTCGCCGCGCTCACCGCGGCGGGCTGCTCGCTGCTGCCGGACACCGTGAGCCGGCTGCCCGGGCAGTACCTCGGCGAACGGATCAAGGTCAGCGCCGACTTCGAGAGCGTCGCCGGGCTGTACGCGGGCAACGAGGTGGCCGTGCTCGGCGTCCCGGTCGGGCAGGTCGACACCGTCACGCCGCGCGGCTCCTACGTCGAGGTCACCATGTCGCTCGACGCCGGGGTGCAGGTGCCCGCCGACGCCATGGCCGCGCTCATCTCACCGCAGCTGATCACCAACCGGCACGTCGAGCTGGCCCCCGCGTACGGCGGGGACGGCCCGACCCTGGCCGACGGCGACCACATCCCGATGGCCCGCACCAGGGTCCCGGTGGAGCTGGACCGCATCCTGGAGAACTTCGACCAGCTCGGCGCGGCGCTCAAGGGCGACAGCGAGGAGGGGCCGCTCGCGAGCCGGGTGCTCTTCCCGCTGCTGGAGGGCAACGGCGACCGGCTCGCCGAGACCCTCGACGCGCTCAGCTCGGCCTTCGAGGTGACGCTGGCCAACAAGGACCAGATCGCCACCACCATCGCCAAGCTGCAGGAGATCACCCAGGTGATCGCCGACAACGACTCGACCGTCCGGGATTTCAGCGGCAGGCTCACCGAGCTGGTCGCGCTGCTCGGCGAGCAGGCGCCCGGGCTGCAGGCGGTGCTCACCCAGCTGAACGACTTCGTCACCAACACCGCGACGGTGGTCGGCGACAACCGGGACCAGCTGGCCGGGGCGATCACCCGCTTCGTCGAGATCGCCGCCCAGATGCGGGCCAATGCCCGCGGCCTGACCGAGATCATCGACGTGGCGCCGCTGGTCTTCCAGAACATCTCCAACTCGGTGAGCCGGGAGCACCGGGCGCTGCGGCTGCACGGCCTGCTGGACAAGGCGGCGCTCGACAGCGAGCAGCTCAGCCTCTTCTGCGAGCGCATCCAGGCGCGGCTGGACGGCTGCCGCACCGGCAAACTCCAGGACATGGGGCCCGACTTCGGGCTCACCGCCGCGCTGCTCGGACTCACGAAATGAGGCGGGCCCTGCTCCGCGCCGCGGCCTGCGCCACCACGCTGAGCTTCGCGCTCACCGGCTGCGCCGTCACGGTGGACGACGTCCCCATGCCGGAGCCAGGCATCGGCGGCCCCGGCTACACCATCCGCGCCGCCTTCCGGGACGCGCTGAATCTGCCGAACCGCGCGCACGTGCGCATCGGCGGCACCGATATCGGCGTGGTCAGCGCCATCCAGACCACGAACTTCGTCGCCGAGGTGACGATGGAGATCCGCGAGGACATCAAGCTCCCCGCAGGCACCACCGCGGAGCTGCGCCAGGGCACCCCGCTCGGCGACGTCTACGTCGCCATGACGCTGCCCGCGGCGAGCGCGGGCTCCGGCCTGCTCGAGCCGGGCGACGTCATCCCGGTGGAGCGCACCGCGGCCGGCGCCTCGGTGGAGGAGCTGATGCTCTCGGTCGCCATGCTGCTCAACGGCGGCGGGCTGAATCAGGCCGCGGAGATCACCGCGCAGATGAACTCCATGTTCGGCGGGCGCGCGCCGCAGCTGGCGCACCTGATCACCGAGATGACCGCGGTGATCGCGGCGCTCAACGGCCGCACCGCCGACATCGACGGGCTGCTCAACGGCGTCAACGCGCTCACCGGCGAGCTGGCCGCGCGCAAGGCCGAGCTCGGCGCCGCCGCGGACACCTTCCCCGACCTGCTCGGCCTGGTCGCCGAGAACAACAGGGACATCACCGGGCTGATCGACAAGGTCGCGGTCACCATGGCCGCGCTCGGCGACTTCTCGCAGACCAGCGGGCAGGACTTCGTCAGCCTCTTCGACAGCATCCAGCGGCTCATGACCGGCTTCACCCAGACCGGCGACGAGCTGAACCAGATGCTGGAGGGGCTGCACACCATCTACCCGTCGCTGATGACCTCGATCGAGGGGCCGACGCTCGCGGTCGCCGCCACCGTCTCCTACCTCAGTGTCGGCGCGCTCACCGACCCCACCGGCAGCCGGCTGCCGGACGGCACCGACATCCCCGCCTTCATCGGCAGCCTCACCCAGGTGCTGGAGAAGGTCATGGGCAGGCTGAACGGCCTGCCCGCGCCGCAGGAGGGCCCGCGATGAACATCCCGCTGTGGAACTGGCTGGTACGCAACCGGATCGCGATCGCCAACCTCGGGCTGGTGGTCGTGCTGATCTTCGGCAGCGGCTACCTGGCGGTGGCCGTCATGCGGCTGGACCTGCTGCCCGACCGCACCTACGCGGTCACCGTGCAGCTGCGCGACTCCGGCGGGCTGGCGGCGAACAACGACGTCACCTTCCGGGGCAGCCGGATCGGCAAGGTCACCGAGGTGCGGGTCTCCGGGCCCGGGGTCGCCGCGGTGGCCGAGATCAGCTCCGATGTGCGGATCCCGGTGGGCGGCACGGTCGCGGTCGGGCGGCTCTCCGCCGCCGGTGAGCAGTACCTCGACTTCCGCCCGGACATCGAGGGCGGCCCGTACCTGGGCGACGGCTCGCTGATCGACGTCTCCCGCACCGACACCCCGGTGCCGGTGCAGTCGCTGCTGCTGAACCTGAGCGGGCTGATCGGCAGCCTGAACCCGGAGCGGCTCACCGTGATCGTGGACGAGCTGGACCGGGCGCTGCGCGGCGGCCCGGACCGGCTGCGCAACATGGTCTCTGGGATCAGCCAGGCGCTGGCCGGGCTGGACGGCATGCTGCCGCAGACCCAGCAGCTCATCCGCAACCTCCAGGTGATCGCCGACACCACCTCGCTCGCCCAGCCCGACCTCACCACCCTCACCACCGGCGCGGGCGCGCTCTTCCGCCAGCTCACCGCCGCCGACGCCGAGGTGCGGGACTTCCTCGACCTGGCGCCGGGGCAGCTCGCCACGCTCGGCGGGTTCATCGAGGAGACGCAGGACCCGATCACCAACCTGGTGACCAACTTCGTCGCCATCACCAGGGCGGCCAAGCTGCGCGCCCCCGCCATCGCCGCGCTCTTCCCCGCGTTGCGCGAAGGCAGTGAGGCGCTCGGCATCCCGGCGCACGACGGCTTCTTCCACACCCTCGTCGACCCGTGGCCGCGCCCCACCTGCGACTACGACACCATCCCGGTGGTGCCAACGCTCACCTCCACCGACACCAGGGTCCGGCTCTACAACTACTGTGTCACCAGCAACCCCGCGCTGCAGGTGCGCGGGTCGGCCAACGCCCCGCGCCCCAACGTCCCGGACAACGGCTCCGGCCCGCCGCCCGGCGTCACCGGCGACGAACTCTCCCGACCCATTCCCGGCAGATAGGACTCTCCCGCTCATGAGCGATCCGACCGACAAGGACGAAGTTCCCGCCGAAGGAGCGGACCAGGCCACCGCCGTCGAGAACTCCGGTGCCGCCGCAGGGGGGTCTGCTGCCGACGCCGAGAAGTCCGGTGCTGGCGCAGGGGAGTCTGCTGCCGCGGCCCAGAAGTCCGGTGCTGGCGCAGGGGAGTCCGGTGCCGCTGCCGAGCAGCCGGCCACTGCTACAGGGGATTCTGCTGCCGCCGAGGAGCCGGGCACCGCCGCAGGGGGGTCTGCTGCCGGTGCCGAGAAATCCGGTGCTGGCGCAGGGGAGGCTGCCACCGGTGGCAAACCGGCCGCCCCCGCGACGCCGGCGGCCGGCGCAGCCGCCCCGGCAAGCGGGAAGCTGGCCAAATCCTCTGTTGTCGAGGCCGCAGGCGAGTCGTCCACGACCGCGGCTACCGAGCCGGCGTCGGAAAGCACGGCGTCCGGGCGCAAACTCACCCGCCCGGTGATCGCCCTCGCCGCCACCGCGGCACTCCTCGTCGCCGCGATCGCCACGTCGATCACCCTGTTCGTGCAGAACAACAACCTCAACGCCCTGGAGGACGCCAGGGCCGAGGCCCAGGCAGCCGCCTGCACCTACGCCCCCGTCCTGGCCGAGTACGACGCCAAGAACCTGGACGCCTACTTCCAGGGCGTCCTGGACGGCGCCACCGGCGACTGGAAGCAGCAGTTCGCCGACACCAGCAAGGAACTCCGCGACGTCCTCGCCAAGGGCGAGGTGATCTCCAAGGCCGACGACGTGCAGTGCGCCATCAAGAGCGCCGACGAGACCTCCGCCGAGGCCATCGTCGTGATCGGCCAGACCATCACCTCCCTCGGCACCCAGGGCAAACCGGCCCCCGGCCAGCTCTCCATGGTCATGCGGCTGCAGAAGATCGACGGCCGCTGGCTGGTGAACAACGTCAACTCACCGCTGGCGCCGAACCAGCCCTAGTCCTCGGTGCCGAGCAGGATCACCCGCATCAGGTGCACCACCCGTGCCCTGGTGCACTCCGGGTGCTCCGGCCCCATCCACTGCCCGAGATCGACCACCAGCGCCAAGGCCGCGTGCACGAGCACCCGCGCCTGCGCCGCGCTCAACCCGGAGCGCACCGCCGTCACCAGCTTGGCCCACTCCTCGACGTTGAGCCGCTGGATATTGCGCAGCGTGGTCCGGTCGGCCGCGGGCACGTTGCCGATCTCGGCGTAGTAGACGAAGGTCAGCTCGCGCTCGGCGAACGACCCGTCCACGTACAGCTCGATCAGCCGGGTGAGCGCGGCCCCCGGCCCGTCGGTGCCCGCGATGGCGGGCCCGATCGCCGCCGACACCCGGTCCGCCGCGCGCCGGAACGCGGCGGCGAGCAGGTCACCCTTGCTGCGGTAGAAGCGGTACACCGCCGAGGAGGCGGGCAGCCCGGCGGCCGCCGCGATGTCCTCGACGCTCACCCCCGGGTAGCCGCGCACGTGGAAGAGCTCCACCGCCTTCTGCAGCACCACCTCGTGGGTAAAGGTCGCCGCGGCCGGAGGCGGCGTCGGCACCTCGGCGCCGGTCCCGGCGGGCAGCGTGCTTCCGGCGATATCCCGGCAGGCGCCGGCCAGCAGCGCGGTGAGCGGCCGGGTCGGCACCGCGACCCGGTGGTCGGAGATGCTGCCGATCACGCTCATCACCGCGGCGGTGAGCACCGCCCGCTCCGCGCTGGGCAGCCCCGGCCGCAGCTCCGCGATCCGCTCCCGGATCGCGGCATCGGTCGCCGCCATCTGGGCGACCAGCGTGCGCCGGTCCTCCGCTTCGAGGTAGCGGTGCTGCCAGCGGAGCAGCGCGCCGCGCCGCCGGTTGGTGATGGAGACCGCGAGCAGCGCCTCGACGACGTGCGCGCAGCGCTGCTCCGCGTCCCAGTCGACCGACTCCGGCGGCAGCCGCACCGCTTCCGCGCTGATCCCGCTGAGCCGCAGCGCCTCCTGCCGGAACAGCGCGTACTTGCTCGGGTAGTGCCGGTACAGCGCGGTGGAGGTGATGTCGAGCTTGGTCGCGATCTCCTCCATGCTCACACCGTGGTAGCCGTGCGCGCCGAACGCCTCCGCGGAGACGTTCGCGATCTGCGCCCGGCGATCCGCGGGCCTGCGCCGCACCGGCCGGTTCTCCGGTGGGTCGTCCGCTCGCGTCGAGCGCCGGTTACCAGCAGCCATACCGGCGAGACTATCGGAGAATCGGGCACTCCACGGCACTCTGTCCCGCTCGTGACCGGAATGAACCGGAGATCACACGAAGCCCGACTGATCAGGACATAAGTCCAACAGTGATATCCGAATTTCGCGTAACTTATCCGGTGCGCGGAACGATAGACGGGGTCGTCACCGGGGTGCCCACCGGTCGGTTCTGTGGCGCTCCGTAGGCTGATTCCCCGTGTCCGATACTCCTCCCGATGCCGGCGATCCCAACTATCTCGTCGGGCTCGATCTGAACGGCAGGCGCGTCGTCGTGGTCGGCGGCGGTTCGGTTGCCCAGCGCAGGCTGGGGCTGCTCATCGCCTCCGGAGCCGAGGTGCACGTCGTCAGCCGCGCGGTCACCCCGGCCGTCGAGGGGATGGCCGGCGCCGGGCAGCTCACCCTGGAACTGCGCGACTACGCCGACGGCGACCTGGACGGCGCCTGGTACGCCATCGCCTGCACCGACGAGCCGGAGACCAACGCCGCCATCGTGGCCGAGGCCACCGCGCGCCGGATCTTCTGCGTGCGCGCGGATGTCGCGCGGCTCGGCACCGCCGTCACCCCCGCCACCGCGCGCTACGACGGGCTCAGCCTCGGCGTGCTGGCAGGCGGCGCGCACCGCCGCTCGGCCGCGGTGCGTAGCGCGCTGCTGGAGGCGCTGCAGTCCGGGGTCGTCACCGACGACTCCGACCCGGTGGTTCCCGGCGTCGCGCTGGTCGGCGGCGGGCCCGGCGACCCCGATCTGATCACCGTGCGCGGCCGCAGGCTGCTCGCCAGGGCCGACCTGGTGGTCGCCGACCGGCTGGCCCCGCCGGAGCTGCTCGCCGAGCTCGGCCCCGAGGTCGAGGTGATCGACGCCGCCAAGATCCCGTACGGCCGGTCCATGGCACAGGAGGAGATCAACCGGACCCTGGTCGATGGCGCCAGGGCGGGCAAGTTCGTGGTCCGGCTCAAGGGCGGCGACCCGTACGTCTTCGGCCGCGGCTACGAGGAGCTGGAGGCGTGCGTCGAGGCCGGGGTCGCGGTGACCGTCGTGCCCGGCATCACCAGCCCCATCTCGGTGCCCGCCGCGGCAGGCATCCCGGTGACGCACCGCGGCGTCACCCACGAGTTCGTCGTGGTCAGCGGCCACGTGGCACCCGACCACCCGGACTCCCTCGTCGACTGGCCCGCCCTGGCCACGCTGCGCGGCACGCTCGTGCTCATGATGGCGGTCGAGCGGCTGGACCGCTTCGCCGCCGCGCTGCTCGACGGCGGGCGCGCCGCCGACACCCCCGCCGCGGTGATCCAGGAGGGTACGCTGCGCACCCAGCGGGTGCTCCGCGCCGACCTCGGCACCGTGGCCGAGCGGGTCAAGGCCGAGGGCATCCGGCCCCCGGCGATTGTCGTCATCGGCCCGACCGCCGGGTTTGACTCGGCCCCTGTGTAACTGGCGCGCGGCCCGGAATCCGCTGGTCGCCGCCTGGCGTTCCCGGCCATGCACCCGGATGGGTGTCTGTGACGCATGATTTACAGTGGCCGGGTGCTCAGAGACCCCGCGGTGACCCCGCACTACCCGGTGACCGGGCGCGCCTTCGGGCTCGCCATCCTGGTACTGAGCGGCCTGCAGCTCATGGTGGTGCTCGACGGCACCGTCGTGATCTTCGCGCTCCCCCGGCTGCAGGAGGAGATGGGGCTCTCCAGCGCGGGCAGCGCCTGGACCGTCACCTCCTACGGCCTCACCTTCGCCGGATTGATGCTGCTCGGCGGCCGTCTGGGTGACTCTTTCGGCCGCAAGCGCATGCTGATCAGCGGCGTCGCGGTCTTCACCGTCGCCTCGCTGCTCTGCGGCCTCGCCCAGGCCGAGTGGATGCTGCTCGCCGCGCGCGCCCTCCAGGGCGCGGGCGCCGCGATCGCCGCGCCCACCGCGTTCGCCCTCGTCGCCACCACCTTCGCGCCCGGCAAGGCGCGCAACCAGGCGGTCGCGATCCTCGGCTCGATGGTCGGGGTCGGCTCGGTCGGCGGCCTGGTGGTCGGCGGCGCGCTCACCGAGGTCTCCTGGCGCTGGATCTTCCTGATCAACGTGCCGATCGGCGCGCTCATCATCGCGGGCGCGGTCGCCACCCTCTCCGACACCGCGCACCAGCGCACCACCCTCGACGTGCGCGGCGCGCTGCTCGGCACCATCGCCTGCGCCGCCATCGTCTTCGGCGCCACCGAGGGGCCGCAGCTCGGCTGGGACAGCCCCTACATCATCGGCGCGCTGGTCGGCGGGTTGCTGCTGCTGATCGTCTTCGTCCTGCTGGAACGCCGCGTCGATTCCCCGCTGCTGCCCTGGTCGCTCTTCGACCGGCGCGACCGGATCGCCACCTTCCTGCTCATCTTCCTGGCCGGCGGCATGCTCGGCGCGATGACCTTCTTCGTGGCCCAGTTCCTGCAGAACGTGCTCGGTTACAGCCCGCTCACCGCCGGCCTCGCCGCCATCCCGTTCACCGTCGGCATCGGCATCGGCGGCGCGCTGGCCTCCAAGCTCGCGCTCCTGGTCGCCCCGCGCTGGCTGCTCCTGGTCGCCAGCGCCGTCCTCGCCTGCGGCCTGGCCTTCGCCTCCACCCTGAAGGGCGACGTCGACTACTTCACCATCCTGCTGCCCCTGCTCGTGGTGATCGGCTTCGGCGTCGGCGTCGCCATGGTGCTGGCCCCGATCTGCGTCCTGGTCGGTGTTCCCGCCGCCGACATCGGCCCGCTCGCCGCCGTCGGCCAGATGTTCATGAACCTCGCCACCCCCATCGCCATCGGCCTCTTCACCCCCATCGCCGCCTCCCGCACCCTCGCCGTCGGCGGCGTCGTCGGCGTCCCCGCCACCGACATGACCGACCTGGAGATCGACGCCCTGGGCAACGGCTACACCCTCGTCCTCTTCTGCTGCGCCCTCCTGGCCCTCCTCATCGGCGCGGTCGCCTTGACCCTGCGCTACACGCCTGCGCAGTTGGCCGAGGCGCAGCATGCGGAGAAGGCAGCCCAGCAAGGGTGAGTGCGTAGCCTGCGGTCGAAACTGGCCTTGCTGTTCTGGCGACCGGGTCAGCGAGTTGCCGCTCCGAGGGTGGCTTCCGTCCGCTCACGCAGAGCTCGCAGGTATCGCTCCAACAGTTCGATCGGTACGTCGCAGTGGACGGGACGCTTCGGTCCGGTCGACGCCTGCCGCTTCGGGAGTTCGCCGGCGTTCAGCGGACTGCCCTCGCGTCGGGCACGATCTGCCCGTCATCGACCAGAGTCCAGAACGCCGCGTGCTTGGCCGCGCAGGTATCGGTGCCGCAATCGCGGTGCCGCCGCATCTCGGCGTGCGCCCGCTCGGGGCTGTACGGCATGCTCGGCGCGCGATGGGTCGGCTCGAGTTGCCATGAATCGCTCCGCAGGGTGCCCTCTGCGGCAACGCGATCGAGTATGCCGCCGTGCGCCCTCGAATCTTCCGGCGCCACCCCGCTACGGTCGGCCTGACGGTGTAGTGCGACTCCAACTCCGCACCAGAGAACGAGCCCTGCAACGATTGTGACGATCACGGCGAGCATTCCCACGGGCATGGACGCTGTCTCCCAGCAATTTTCGGCGGTCGATGGCCGTCGGCACCGAGCCTCCGGTGCTGACCTGCCCTCAGTGCACTTCGAAGTACGGGTCGCCCGAAACCGTGTCCGCAGCACGTTCGGGGGCGTTACCTTGAGGCGGAAACGTCCGCAACGTCCTTGGGGGGATGGGCTCGATGAGCTCGCAGAAGCCGAACGAACGGCTCCGCGTCGCCCTCGACGATGCCGGCTACAGCACGCAGGGGTTGGCGGAGCAACTGAGCCTGGATCCGAAGAGTGTGCAGCGCTGGGTCACGAAGGGGGTCGTTCCACGCCGGGCCACGGCTCGCCGGGCCGCCCAACTCCTGGGGGCGAGCAGCGGATCGTTGTGGCCGCAACTGGAGATACCGGTCGAGCATGCGACGCGGGCGGAGATCGTCGATATCTACCCACACCGCGCAGACACCCCGCGACGTCTGTGGCTCGACCTGCTGTCATCGACGCGGGAAGAGCTCTGGCTGTTCGCCAACGCCAGCCTCTTCCTTCCCGAGCAGAATCCGGAATCGATCGACATCATTCGTCGCAAAGCCGAAGACGGAGTCCGCGTTCGAATCCTGCTCGGTGATCCGGATTCGCCCGAGATGGCTCTGCGAGGGGAAGAAGAGCTTCTGTACGAGGCTATTCCCGCCCGTATCCGCATGGCGTTGACCTACTACAGCCCGCTGGTCGGAAAACCCGGTGTCGAATTCCTTCTACATCGGACGTGCCTCTACAACTCCATCTTCCGATACGACAACCAGATGCTGATCAACCAGCATGTTTACGGCGCATACGGCTACCTCGCACCTATCCTGCACGTGCGCCGGGTGCGCGGCGGCGACTTCTTCGACATGTACGACCGCAGCTTCGAACGGGTGTGGGGATCAGCCGTCGACATCAGGGAATCGATATTCTGGCGGGCATTCTCCGGTTCCGGCCGGGCTATGCCAGAACCTGCTTGAATGCAGACAGGAATGCAGCCGTGTCGGCAAGGTCTGGAAGCACTGCGTCGGCTCCGGCGCGCACGAGTGTATCGACATCGTCCTTCCCGGTCGCGACGCCGATCACCTTGGCGCCACCTTCCCTTCCTGCGCGAACGTCGTTGGGCGTGTCTCCGATGAGCACCGTGTCGTTCGGCGTGAACTCCGTTCCGTACTTCACGCGTGCCCGCTTCTGCGCGATCGAGACCAGGTTCGAGCGAACGGAATCATCGGAGCCGAAGGCCCCGATATCCCAATCCAGCGGGGGACCTGCCAGGCCGAAGGTATCCAGCTTCGCGAATCCGTTCGGACGGATATTGCCCGTCAGTACCGACTGGACCACACCGTCCATTGCCGCGAGGGCGGTGATGCCGTCGTGCGCCCCGGGCAGCGAGCGTCCGCGCGCGGCAAGCTCGGTTCTCCGTGCTGCCAGGGATTGCTCCAACGCATTGCGAATATCCTCGGTTTCGGCCGTCAGAGTCACGCTGTGCATAGCTGCCAGATCGTGCATGATCGGCACGTCGGTACCGCCGGCCGTCCGCGGGGTGTGCACCGCCGATACGCCGGTGAGCAGCTCGAATGCTCCTCGATAGGTGTCCTTCGATACCCCGCCGTTGCTGATCAGAGTGCCGTCGACGTCCCAGAGGGCCAGAATCATGCGCACATCGCCGAGCGTACGTCTCCGCTCCTTGCCATCACCGTGTTCGAACATCGCGGTATCGCGGAAGGCATGCGCAGTTGAGCACGGGAAGGAAGTTGTCATCAGCCGAACCGATCAGCCGATCGACGTGGGACCGCTCGTTCACCGAGCCGACCGGACCGGTCGCGGCTCGTTGCGCGGGCAGCCCGAGCTGGACGCGGAGTGGGATTCCGAGCAGACCAACGCAGAGGTCGCTGAGGATTTCGGGCTGGCACCAAGCCTGCTGCTCGATACCGACTGATCCGGCAACGCATTCGACGCGTTAGCTCCCGCACGCTCATGGCCGAGGTCTCCGCGTAGCAGACGGGAGGGACCCGGGAGCTTGGCCTGCTCCCGGGCCCCGGAAATGAGTCGCCCCGTGCCTGCGCCGACCCCTGCGGCCGGATCATGGTGACTGCGACGTGCCCTTCCGTTGGACCACCTCGGTAGGAGAACACCGAGAACCGGATTCGAACCGGCACCCCGTCGCCGTGCGTCCGGGCCGCGAGGCCGGAACAAGGGCGACGAATACTCGTGCTGGAGCGAGAGTCTGAACTTGAGAGTCAGGCTGATCGATCAGCGTGAGTTTTTGCGCTCGGGGAGCGCATCCCCCGGCTCGCGGCGGGGGAGTTCGTGGGGTCAGCGGAACAGGTAGCGGAAGACGGCGTCGCCGGTGCGGCGGTCGGCCACCTCGGCGCCGTTGGCCTCCTCGCGGGCGAACTGCACCGCCTCGCGCAGCGTCTCGACCCGCTGCACCAGCTCGTTGACCCGCCGCGCGGGCAGCGCGCCGGAGAACTTCACCGTGGTCCAGTAGCCGACCGCGATGTCCTCGTAGTACACCTCGACCTGCGCCGGGTGCTTCTCCGTCGCCTCCGCCTTGACGTGGTTGCGCGGCACCTTCCTGGTCCGGATAGTGCGCACGGGGTCGGTGCGCCAGGTGTCGGTGGAGTCGTCGAAGGACCAGGACTCGGCGCCGTCGAGCACCGGGAGCGACTTCACGAACTGGTGCAGCTCGGCCAGCTGCTTCTCCAGGAAGAGCAGGTACGAGACCGGCACCTGGGCCAGCAGCACCTCGCCGTCCACGGTGACGTCGGCGGTGGCCGTGGTGTTCGCCCAGTCCTTGGTCGCGGTGACGTCGAAGAGCCGGGTGAGCGTGGCCGCGGTGCGCCGCAGCACCTCCTCGGAGGTGACCTGCACGCGGGTGGACTCGGCCGGAAGCTGCTCGCCCTCCTCGTCCTTGGGCTGGTACGTGCGGGCGATGCCGGCGAGCAGCGCCTGCTTCTGCAGCAGTGCCCTCGCCTCGGCCAGCTCGCGCGCCGAACCGCTCTTCACGCCCTTCTCGACGGCGATGATCTGATTGAGCTTCGTCATGGTCCACCTCCCCGAATCGTTGCCACACACCGTCTTTCGCCCCCCCGGTGCGGGAACGACGCTACGGGAGCGCCCGGTGCTCGCGCGAATTGTTTTTCAGGTGAGGACGAGGAGTTCGGTGGGGGAGGCGATCTCGATGCGGAGCCCGGCCTTGGCGGCGATCCGGCCGACGCCGCGCACGTCCGACGGGTCGGCGCGGGTGAGCACGAGGGCGCGGGCGAGCAGGCCCTTGTGGTGCTTGTTGAAGTGGCTTACGACGGTCCGGCTGCCGTCCGGCTGCTCGGTGAGCACGGTGGCGGTGACGGCGCCGGGGACCGGCCCGAGCGCCTGGTAGCTGCCGGAGCGCAGGTCTACGACGAGCCCGCCCGCGGCTTCGGCGAGCAGCGCGGGGGTGAGCGCGTCCTTCCAGAGCGCGGGCAGGGTGGGCAGCCCGGGGAGGCGGGTGCCGCCGGAGAGGCGGTAGGCGGGGATCGGGTCGCTCGCGCGGACCACGCCGAAGAGCGCGGAGCCGACGGCGAGCCGCTGCAGCGCCTTCGCCTTCTGCGCGCGGGTGAAGGAGCGGGCGTCGAGCGCGTCGTAGAGGACGCCGGTGTAGCGCTCCAGCGCGGGGCGGGTGGCGGAGGTGCGGACGGCGGCATTGCGGGCGATCTCCGCCTCCGCCGACTTGCCGAGCCCGAGCACCGCCGCGGCCGCCGCCGGGTCGGCCGCGAGTTTCTCCACCGCGTCCAGTAGCGCCGACCGGACCGGGGTGAGCGCGGGCAGCGAGAGCGAGCCGAGGTCGAGCGGGCCGCCGCGGCCGCCGTCGGACTTGGTCTCGGAGGGAGGCAGCAGCACCAGCACGAGCGTCAAGGGTAGTTCAGCCGGGAAAGTCCTCGACCCGGACCGGCTCGGGCGGCAGCCCGCCCGTTGCGGGGGCGTGCCTGCCCGGTCGGGCACCACGGAGGCTCGGCGGACGAATACGGCGGAGATGAGGCAAGATCACCCTTCGGCAGCTGATGCCGAACGGTTGCCGAACTCCAGGGCGAGGCAGCGCAAGTGCGCCGCATCGCGGCTGAAACGGGTGGGAGAAATGACCGTACCGCAGATCGTCCTCGTCGTTCTGGCCATACTCCTCGCGGTGACGCTGGCCGTGGCCGCGAACTGGATTCCACGTCCGCCCTGGCTCGGCGTGCGGCACGTGGTGATCGTGGTGATCGTGCTCGGGCTCGCCACCGCGGGCGTGGCGGTCGCTCAGCACTACATCGATGGCAACGGCGACAGCGGCTCGGCCACCGCCACCAGTACCCAGTCCTCGGCCAAGTCGCCGAAGTCGGACCCGCGACCGACGACGACCGCACCGCCTGCGAGTTCGACGACAACGACCACCACGGCGCGCGCCACCACGACGACACCCGGTGCGGTCGCGCAGTCGAAGCAGTTCCTCGCCGACCTGGACACCTCGGGCTCGTCCCCGTCGACCGGAACCACCAACGTCAACGGCACCACCTATCCCCATTCGATCTACGGCCGGATCGGCGGGTGTCAGACCGACGTCGCCTACACCTACGATCTGGGCCGGAAATGGTCGCAATTCACCTCCGTGGTCGGCCTTCGGGACGGCGGTGACACCCGATCGGTGGTCCAGTTCGAGGTCTACGCGGACGATTCGCTGGTGTACTCCTCGGGAAGTCTCCCGGTGGGGCAATCGCCGACGGTGACGGTTCCGGTCGCCGGTGTGCTCAACCTGAAGGTCAGGTATCTGTTCGTCGAGGGCAACATGGGGCTGTGCAGCAACGCCGGCTACGCCGTGTGGGGAGATGCCGCACTGGCCAAGTGACCCGGGGCCGACGGCGGGGCGGCCCGGCACCCCCGGTCACCGCCGGACCAGCACGGACTACCCTGTGCAACCGTGATCACCCGCCTCTCTCGCCTCTTCCTGCGTACCCTGCGCGACGACCCGGCCGACGCCGAGGTGCCCAGCCACAAACTGCTCGTGCGCGCGGGCTACGTCCGCCGGATCGCGCCGGGTGTGTACTCGTGGCTACCGCTGGGGCTGCGGGTGCTGCGCCGGGTCGAGGACGTGGTGCGGGAAGAGATGAATGCCATCGGGGCGCAGGAGATCTCGCTGCCCGCGCTGCTGCCGCGCGAGCCCTACGAGGCGACCAAGCGCTGGACCGAGTACGGCGACGCGCTCTTCCGGCTGCGCGACCGCAAGGGCGCCGATTACCTGCTCGGCCCCACGCACGAGGAGTTGTTCGCGCTCACCGTCAAGGGTGAGTACAACTCGTACAAGGATCTGCCGGTCACGCTGTACCAGATCCAGACCAAGTACCGGGACGAGGAGCGGCCGCGCGCGGGGATTCTGCGGGGGCGCGAGTTCGTGATGAAGGATTCGTACTCCTTCGATCTGGACGAGGCCGGGTTGAAGGCCAGCTACGCCGCGCACCGCGAGGCGTACCAGCGGATCTTCGAGCGGCTCGGGGTGCGGTACGCGATCGTGGCGGCCACCTCGGGGGCCATGGGCGGTAGCGCGTCGGAGGAGTTCCTGGCCGAGAGCGAGGTGGGTGAGGACACCTACGTGCGCTCGGAGTCCGGGTATGCGGCGAATGTCGAGGCCGTGGTGACGCCCGCGCCGGAGCCGCTGCCGATCGAGGGGCTGCCGGAAGCCGTCGAGCACGACACCCCGGATACGCCGACCATCACCGCACTGGTGGAGTGGGCGAACGGCGCCGGGATCGGCGCGGTCACCGCCGCCGACACGCTCAAGAACGTCATGGTGAAGCTGCGGCACCCGGACGGCAAGACCGAGATCGTCGGCATCGGCATCCCCGGTGACCGCGAGGTGGACGGCAAGCGGCTCGGCGCGGCGCTGGAGCCCGCCGAGTTCGACCTGCTCGGCGAGGCCGACTTCGCCGCGAACCCGTTTTTGGTGAAGGGCTACATCGGCCCGCGCGGGTTGCAGCGCAACGGGATTCGGTACCTGGTCGACCCGCGGGTCGGCACCGGCACCGCCTGGATCACGGGTGCGGACGCGCCGGGCAAGCACGTGGTCGGGCTGGTGGCCGGTCGCGACTTCACGCCGGACG
The DNA here is from genome assembly GCF_021183625.1 of Nocardia asteroides. Classification (NCBI taxonomy): domain Bacteria; kingdom Bacillati; phylum Actinomycetota; class Actinomycetes; order Mycobacteriales; family Nocardiaceae; genus Nocardia; species Nocardia asteroides. Next base: position 2,039,690 of record NZ_CP089214.1, on the reverse strand, counting down.
GCACCATCGAAGCCGCCGAGGTGCGCGACGGCGATCCCGCGCCGGACGGGAACGGCACGCTGGTCACCGCGCGCGGGATCGAGATCGGGCACATCTTCCAGCTCGGGTACAAGTACACCGACGCGTTCGAGGTGGACGTGCTCGGGGAGAACGGCAAGCCGGTGCGGCTGGTCATGGGCTCGTACGGGGTCGGCGTCTCGCGGATGGTCGCGGTGATCGCCGAGCAGCAGCACGACGAGAAGGGGCTGCGCTGGCCCGCCGCCGTCGCGCCCTACGACGTGCACGTTGTCATCGCCAACAAGGACGGGGCCGCGCGGGACGGGGCCGAGGAGGTCGTGGCCGGGCTGGACGCCGCCGGGCTCGAGGTGCTCTTCGACGATCGCACCGCCTCGCCGGGCGTCAAGTTCAAGGACGCCGAGCTGCTCGGGGTGCCGCTGGTGCTGGTGATCGGTCGCGGCTGGGCGCAGGGCGTCGTCGAGCTGCGCGACCGGTTCGGCGGGGAGGCGGAGGAGATCCCGGCCGCCGAGGCAGTGGCCGCGGTCGTCGCGCGCGTGCGCGGCTGATTCGTCGCCACCCGCGCGGCGCCGACTGTCGGCTCGGACGGGGCGAGGCGTCGCGCGGCCCGATCGGTCGGTGTCCGCGCGGCCCCGATGGGTCGCCGCGCGATTCCGCGGCGCGCTGAGCACCGCGGGGCCGGGGCGATGCCCCTCAGACCGCTCCGGGGAAGGCGACCGTCGGTGGCTCGGCACCGAGAATCGACTGCCAGGTCGCCAACCGCAAGGTGGCCTCGGTGAGCGCCTCCACCCCGGTGGTGCGGAGCTCGGGCGTAGTCGCCTTCTCGACCACCGAGCGCCAGGCAACGGCGGTGTCGGTCTCGACGGCGACCGCGAGCCTGGCCGCCGTCACCGGGTCGGTGACCGGGAACGGGGCGGTGTAGGCGGCGCTCGGCGCGGGCGGGGTGAGCCCGCTCGCGGCGAGCGCGTCGACGGTGGCGTCCCGGCGGGCGCGGTGCGCGGCGGCGTGCTCGGCGAAGACGGTGTAGCGCTCGTCAGCGGCGTACGCGGCGATGACCCCGTAGGCGTAGACGGCGGCGTACTCGGCGTCCAGCGCGGTGCTCAGCGCCTCCTGGTCCGGGGTCATGCGAGCAGTACCTCCGCGTGCGCGGCGCAGGCCGCGCTGATCGAGGCGAGCAGCCCGGCGCGGTACCCGGTCTGGGTGCGCGCCAGGTCGGCCGCCGAACGGCGGGAACGGGTGAGCCGGTCACGCAGCTGCTGCGGGGTGGGCGGGGCGGCGCTGCCGCCGGTCGCGCCGGTGATCGGGTCGACGGTCGGCTCGGCGGGCAGCGCGGCGCGGGTGCGGTGCACGGGGGTGGTGCCGTCGCCGTAGTGGCCGACCACCCTGGCGATCTCGGCGCGCAGCGCGTCCGCGTGCGCGGTGCGCTCGGCCGCCACCGTCGCGAGGGCTCGCGCGCGGGCGGGTTCGGTGGCCGCCATGGCGGTGGCCGCGGCCGCGTCGACGCGGGCCCGCTCCTCCTGCCCGGCCAGCTGGTCCGGATCGTGCACCGGGTCGCTCGCGCAGCCCGCGGCCGCGCCGAGCAGTAGCAGCCCCGCGCAGGCACCGGCCCCGGCACGCAGGGCGGTACGGCGATCGACCACGGGTCGGGACGCGGCATGGCGGTTCGGCACGGGCCCCATCGTGCCAGACCGCGGTGGCCGGGCAGGCATCGGAACCCGGGCCCCAAAGTTGTCCGCGCGGAACCGATTCAACCGGGTCCGGTAGCGTGGCTGCGGGGCGGGACACTACGAAGAACGGCAGGTCCGAGACGAATGAGCATCCGAGACGTACCGGTGCGCACCCTGGCCGGCGAGCAGACCACCCTGGCCGACGTGGTCGGTGACCGCGCCGCCCTCGTGGTGAACGTCGCCAGCAAGTGCGGCCTGACGCCGCAGTACAGCGCCCTGGTCGAGCTGCAGAAGCAGTACGGGCCGCGCGGCTTCACCGTGATCGGCGTCCCCAGCAACCAGTTCATGGGTCAGGAGCCGGGCAGCGCGGAGGAGATCCAGGAGTTCTGCTCCACCACCTACGGCGTCGACTTCCCGCTGCTGGAGAAGACCGACGTGAACGGCGACGAGCGGCACGAGCTGTACCGGACGCTCACCGAGACCGCCGACGCCGACGGCACCGCGGGCGATATCCAGTGGAACTTCGAGAAGTTCCTGGTCGACCGGGAGGGCAAGGTCGTCGGCCGCTTCCGCCCGCGCACCACCCCGGATGCCCCCGAGGTCACCGCCGCCATCGAAGCGGCGCTCTAGCCGCAGCCTCGACCGGAGCCGCCGCCCCGCCGGGAGCGGCGGCTCCGTCGCGTCTCGGATGCCCGGAGTTCGCTCCGGCTCGCCGCCGGGGGGACGTCGCCGACCAGCGGATTGCGTTCTACACTCTCCGGGCGCGTTACGCTAGACCCTCGGCACAGGAACTTCCGACCCCCGTACAACTGAACCAGGAGCCGCCCACATGTCGTTGCCGACCGAGGAGAGGGTGAGCCAGCTCGTCGCTGGCCTCGTCGAGGGCCGAGGTTTCGATCTGGAGGGGGTCTCGATCGCGGGCGGCCGCAGCGGGCAGGCGAAGGTCACCATCGTGGTCGACCGGGACGCCGCCACCGATCTGGACACCGTCGCGGAGCTGAGCACCGACCTCTCCGAGGTGCTGGACGAGGCGGGCGACTTCGGCGAGGCCGCCTACCTGCTCGAGGTCACCACCCCCGGCGTGGAGCGCCCGCTGGACGCGGAGCGGCACTGGCGCCGGGCGCGGGGCCGGAAGGCGCGGATCACGCTGCGTCCCGGCGCGCCGAATCCGGAGCCGGGGGTCGGCGGCAGCTTCGAGGCGCGCATCGGCGCGCTCACCGGCGACTCGATCGCGCTCGTGCTCGGCGGCAGGCGCAACCCGCACCGGGTCACCGTGGCGCTCGCCGATATCGCCGAGGCGGTGGTGCAGGTGGAGTTCAACGCACCGGGCGCCGCCGAGCTGGAACTGGCGGGCGGCGTCGTCCCCGGCCGCCCCGACCCGCGCACCGAGAGCGCGACCCCGCTACCCGGCGACGAAGTGTCGTCCGGCAGTGCCACCGAGCCGCAGAGCGGCAGTGCCACCGAGCCGCAGACCGAAGGGATCGTGGAATGAACATCGAGATCGAAGCTCTGCGCGCCATCGTCACCGACAAGGGCATCTCCATCGAGACGGTGATCGCCGCGATCGAGTCGGCGCTGCTCACCGCCTATCGGCACACCGAAGGGCACCAGCCCGACGCCTACATCGACATCAACCAGAAGACCGGCGTGGTCCGGGTGATGGCGCGCGAGGTGGACGCCGACGGCACCGTGCTCTCCGAGTGGGACGACACCCCGGAGGGGTTCGGCCGGATCGCGGCCACCACCGCCCGCCAGGTGGTGCTGCAGCGGCTGCGGGACGCGGAGAACGAGAAGTCCTTCGGCGAGTTCGCCATGCACGAGGGCGACATCGTCGGCGGTGTGGTGCAGCGCGACGCCAGGGCCAACGCCAGGGGCACCATCGTGGTCCGGATCGGCAGCGAGGTGAACGGCACCGAGGGGCTCATCCCGCCGGCCGAGCAGGTGCCCGGCGAGCACTACGAGCACGGTGACCGGGTCAAGTGCTACGTGGTCGGGGTCTCCCGCGGCCAGCGCGGTCCGCAGATCACGCTCTCCCGCACGCACCCGAACCTGGTGCGCAGGCTCTTCGCGCTGGAGGTTCCGGAGATCGCGGACGGCTCGGTGGAGATCGTCGCGGTGGCCCGCGAGGCCGGGCACCGCTCCAAGATCGCGGTGCGCAGCATGGTCTCCGGGGTGAACGCCAAGGGCGCCTGCATCGGGCCGATGGGGCAGCGGGTGCGCAACGTCATGAGCGAGCTGGCCGGCGAGAAGATCGACATCATCGACTTCGCCGACGATCCGGCGTCCTTCGTCGGCAACGCGCTCTCGCCCTCCAAGGTGGTTTCGGTCACAGTGGTCGATCCGGAGGCCCGCGCGGCCCGCGTGGTGGTGCCGGATTACCAGTTGTCGCTGGCCATCGGCAAGGAAGGGCAGAACGCCAGGCTCGCCGCGCGGCTCACCGGTTGGCGGATCGACATCCGCAGCGATGCCGCTCCCGAGGTCGGCGACGGGGTGCGCAGCGAGGCCAATCGGAGTTGACCGAATCGATCGGGGGGGAGCGGTTCGATCTTCCGGCCCCGGCAGCGGTATCATGGAAGAAGGTTCAGCACGCGGGGCCGGTCCGGACTTGTATCGGATGCCGGAAACGCGAGCTGGCCGCCGATCTGTTGCGGATCGTGGTGCGAGCGGAGGAGGCCGGAGACGGCGCCCCGAAGGTCGTCCCGGATCCGCGGCACAGACTTCCCGGAAGGGGTGCCTGGCTGCACCCCGTTTCGTCTTGTCTGAGCGCGGCGCACAAGCGCCGGGCGTTCGGCAGAGCACTACGAGTGTCCGGACTTCTGGATATCTCAGCCCTGGAGCATCACCTCGAGAACAGGCACGAGCACTCATGAGCACACCGTGAAGTACCAACGATGATCGTCCATCGGAGATAATCCGAGGTCGTGCGGGCTGCCGTCCCAGGAACGGCGGAGCTGCTCGGCCTCTCAGTAGAGGAGAGCAGTGGCAGGCAAGGCCCGCGTGCACGAGTTGGCCAAAGAACTCGGTGTCACCAGTAAGCAACTACTCGCAACGCTCAAGGAGCAGGGCGAGTTCGTGAAGTCGGCGTCGTCGACGGTGGAAGCCCCCGTCGCCCGCAGGCTGCGTGAGTCGTTCTCGAGCAAGTCGTCGAACGGCACCAGGTCCGGGGCGCGCCCCGGCGGCGATTCCGGAGTCCGCTCCGGTGGCGATGGCGCGGCCAGGCCGGCCGCGCGTCCGCAGCCCGGTGGCGGTCCCCGCCCCGGCCCCCGTACCCCGTCCGATCGCGGCCCCGAGCGCAACGGCGCCCCGGCGCCCGCCCAGCGGGAGAGCAACGGCGCCGCCGCGGCCGCCCCGCAGACCGGCGCTGCCCCCGCGCAGCGCCCGGCGGCCGATGCCCCGCGTCCCGGCCCGGCCGTCAAGCCCGGCCCGGCTCGTCCGGCCACCCCGCCGCCCGCCGCCGCCCCCCCGGCCGCGCAGAACGCGCCTGCCGGTCAGCGCCCCGCCCCCGGTGGCGCGCGTCCCGGCCAGCCGCAGCCGCAACAGCAGCAGCAGCGCCCCGGTCAGCCGCAGCAGCAGCGCCCCGGCGGCCCGCAGGCCGGTGGCCCCCGTCCCGGTGGCCCCAAGCCCGGTCCGAAGCCGCCGCGCGTCGGTAACAACCCCTTCTCCTCCGCGCCCGATCGGGAGCGGCCCGCGCCGCGTCCGGCCGCAGGTCCCGGTGGCCCCCGTCCGGGGCCGCGTCCGGGTCCGGCTCCGGGTGGCGCGCCGCGTCCGGCCGCCGCGGCCGGTCCCGGTGGCCCCCGTCCGGGTGGCCCGCGGCCGAGCCCCGGCTCGATGCCGCCGCGCCCGAACCCGGGTGCGATGCCGCAGCGTGCTGCGCGTCCCGGCGGTGCGGGCGGTGCCGGTCGTCCCGGTGGCGGTCGTCCCGGCGGTGCGCCCGGCGGCGGCGGTCGTCCCGGCGGCGGTGGCGGTGGCGGTGGCTACCGCGGCGGCGGCGGTGGTACCGGTGCTCCCGCCGGTACCGGTGCTCCCGCGGGTGGCGGCGGTTTCCGCGGCCGTCCCGGTGGCGGCGGTGGCCGTCCGGGTGGTCCCGGTGGCCGCGGCGGCGCCGCGGGCGCCTTCGGCCGTCCCGGCGGCGCGCCCCGGCGCGGTCGCAAGTCGAAGCGGCAGAAGCGCCAGGAATACGATTCGATGCAGGCGCCCGCCGTCGGCGGCGTCCGGCTGCCGCGCGGCAACGGCGAGACCATCCGGCTCGCCCGCGGTGCCTCGCTCTCGGACTTCGCGGAGAAGATCGACGCGAACCCGGCAGCCCTGGTCCAGGCGCTGTTCAACCTCGGCGAGATGGTCACCGCGACCCAGTCGGTGAACGACGAGACGCTGGAGCTGCTCGGCGGCGAGATGAACTACGTCGTCCAGGTGGTCAGCCCGGAGGACGAGGACCGCGAGCTGCTGGAGAGCTTCGACCTCACCTACGGCGAGGACGAGGGCGACGAGGGCGACCTCGAGCAGCGGCCCCCGGTGGTCACCGTCATGGGCCACGTCGACCACGGCAAGACCCGCCTGCTCGACACCGTCCGCAAGGCCAACGTCCGCGAGGGCGAGGCCGGCGGCATCACCCAGCACATCGGCGCCTACCAGGTGCTCACGCACCTGAACGACACCGACCGGCTGATCACCTTCATCGACACCCCGGGCCACGAGGCGTTCACCGCCATGCGTGCCCGCGGCGCGAAGGCCACCGACATCGCGATCCTCGTGGTCGCGGCCGACGACGGCGTCATGCCGCAGACGGTGGAGGCGATCAACCACGCCCAGGCGGCCGACGTGCCGATCGTGGTGGCGGTGAACAAGATCGACAAGGAGGGCGCGAACCCGGAGAAGATCCGGCAGCAGCTCACCGAGTACAACCTGGTGGCCGAGGAGTACGGCGGCGACACCATGTTCGTCGACATCTCCGCCAAGCAGGGCACCAATATCGACGCCCTGCTGGAGGCCGTGCTGCTCACCGCGGACGCGGCGCTCGACCTGCGGGCCAACCCGGAGCAGGACGCGCAGGGTGTCGCCATCGAGGCGCACCTCGACCGCGGCCGCGGCCCGGTGGCCACCGTGCTGATCCAGCGCGGCACGCTGCGGGTCGGCGACTCGATCGTGGCCGGCGACGCCTACGGCCGCGTCCGCCGCATGGTGGACGAGCACGGCGACGACGTCGACGCCGCACTGCCCTCGCGGCCGGTGCAGGTCATCGGCTTCACCTCGGTACCCGGCGCGGGTGACAACCTGCTCGTGGTCGACGAGGACCGGATCGCCAGGCAGATCGCCGACCGGCGCAACGCCCGCAAGCGCAACGCGCTGCAGGCCCGCAGCCGCAAGCGGATCAGCCTCGAGGATCTGGATGCCGCGCTGAAGGAGACCAGCGAGCTGAACCTGATCCTGAAGGGCGACAACTCCGGCACCGTCGAGGCGCTGGAGGAGGCGCTGCTGCAGATCGACCTCGGCGACGAGGTCCGGCTGCGGATCATCGACCGCGGTGTCGGTGGTGTCACCGAGACGAACGTCAACCTGGCGTCCGCCTCGAACGCGATCATCATCGGCTTCAACGTCCGTGCGGAGGGCAAGGCCACCGAGCTGGCCAACCGCGAGGGCGTCGACATCCGGTACTACTCGGTGATCTACCAGGCGATCGACGAGATCGAGAAGGCGCTCAAGGGCCTGCTCAAGCCGATCTACGAGGAGGTCGAGCTGGGTCGCGCCGAGATCAGGCAGATCTTCCGCTCCTCGAAGTTCGGCAATATCGCCGGCTGCATGGTGCTCTCCGGCTCGGTCAAGCGCAACGCCAAGGCCCGCCTGCTGCGGGACAACGTGGTGGTGGCCGAGACGATCACCATCTCCTCGCTGCGCCGGGAGAAGGACGACGCGACCGAGGTCCGCGAGGGCTTCGAATGCGGTATGACCGTCACCTACTCCGATATCAAGGACGGCGACATCATCGAGGCGTACGAGCTGCGCGAGAAGCCGCGCGACTGACGGTTCGCACCGTCGGGGCGCCCCGGCCTCCGGGTCGGGGCGCCCTCGTGCGGCCCTACCCGGAGGTGAACGTGTACCTCGGTGCACTCGAATTCGACATCCTGCTCGGGGACGTGCACTCGCTCAAGGAGAAGCGCAAGGTGATCCGGCCGGTACTGGCCGAGTTGCAGCGCTTCGGGGTGAGTGCCGCCGAGGGCGGTGACCACGATCTCCATCGCCGCTCCCAGCTGGGTGTGGCGCTGGTGAGCGCGGGAATGGATCAATTGACAACGGTCCTCGACCGTTGTGAGCGGCACGTGGCCGCGCGTCCGGAGCTAGAGTTGCTGGCGGTGCGCCGCCGCATCTTCGGACCGGAGGACTGAGAACGTCCGCGCCGACGCCGTTCCCATATCAGGACAGGAGGAACCGGCCATGGTGGATCAGGCCAGGGCACGCCGCCTCGCGAAGCGGATCTCCTCGATCGTGGCGACCGCGATCGAGTACGAGATCAAGGACCCGCGGCTGCGTTTCATCACCATCACCGACGCGAAGGTCACCGGCGACCTGCGCGACGCCACCGTCTACTACACGGTGCTCGGCGAAACCCTCGACGCGGAGCCGGATTACACCGCCGCCGCGGCCGGGCTGGAGAAGGCCAAGGGCGTGCTGCGCTCGAAGGTCGGTGCGGGCACCGGGATCAAGTTCACCCCGACGCTCGCCTTCGTGCTCGACACCGTGCCGGACGCCGCGCGCGAGATGGAAGAGCTACTCGCCCGCGCCAAGAAACTGGACGACGAGGTCGCCAGAGTGGCGGCGAACGCCACCCCGGCCGGTGATCCGGACCCGTACAAGAGCGAACGCGACGACGAGTAATCGGCACCGAGCATGATCTCCACGGATGAGCCGGTCGAGTTCGGCCCGGCGGTACGAGCGCTGGACGCGGCTCGATCGGTCACCATCCTCTGTCACGTGCAGCCCGACGCCGACACCGTCGGCAGCGGGCTCGCACTGGCGCTGGTGCTGCGCAGGCGCGGGATCCCGGTGTGGGTTTCGTTCGCCGAACCGGCGGCGCTCGCGGTCTCCCTGCGCACGCTGCCCGGCGCCGAGCTGCTCGTCCCGCCCGCGGAGGTGCCCGCCGAGGTCGACCTGCTGGTCACCGTCGACTGCGGCAGCGCCGGGCGGCTCGGCGCGCTCGGCGACCGGCTGGCAGGCGCGGGCAGCACGCTGGTGATCGACCACCACCGCTCGAACACCCGGTTCGGGGCGATCAACCTGATCGACCCCGATGCCGAATCGACCGCCGGGCTGGTCGCCCGGGTGCTTGACGCCTGGGGCGAGGAGATCGACGCGCCGGTCGCGCACTGCCTGTACGCGGGGCTGGTCACCGACACCGGGTCGTTCCGCTGGGTGGGGCCGGGTACGCACGGGCTGGCCGAGCGGCTGCTCGGCACCGGGATCGACGGCGCCGAGATCTCGCGCGGGCTGCTCGACACGCACCCGTTCGGCTGGCTGCCCATGCTCGCCTCGGTGCTCGGCAGCGCGCGGCTCGCGCCCGGCGTGCGCGGCGGGATCGGGCTGGCCTACGCCTTCGTGCGCCGGGCCGACGCCGACGGGCTCGGCGCCGAGGAGGTGGAGAGCGTCATCGATATCGTGCGCACCAGCGCCGAGGCCGGGATCGCCGCCGTCTTCAAGGAGCACCGCACGGTCGACGGCCGCTGGACCGTCTCACTGCGCTCCCGCAACAGCGGGCCGGGAGCGGCCGACGGGGTGGACGTGTCCGCCGTCGCCACCGCGCTCGGCGGCGGCGGACACCGCTTCGCCGCCGGGTACACCGCGCACGGCACCGCCGACGAGATCCTCGCCGCCCTGCTCGCCGCGCTCGAATGAGCGAAGGTGAGCAGAGCGACCTACCCGGCAGGCCGATCACCGCGGAGCCATCTCGCGCCGCGGCCGACGCCGGGCCGCGGCGGTTGCTCGCACTCGCCGTGCCGACGCTCGGCGTGCTCGTCGCCGAACCCATCTACCTGCTCTTCGACCTCGCCGTGGTCGGCAGGCTCGGCGCGCAGGCGCTGGCCGGGCTCGCGGTCGGCGGGCTGATCCTGACGCTGGCGAGCACCCAGCTCACCTTCCTCTCCTACGGCACGACCGCGCGCTCCGCGCGCAGGCACGGCGCGGGGGACCGGGCCGGTGCGGTGGCCGAGGGCGTGCAGGCCACCTGGCTGGCGCTCGGCATCGGGCTGGCGCTGCTGCTCGCGGTGCAGGCGGCGGCGGGCCCGCTCATCCGGGTGATCGCCGGCGACGCGGAGATCGCGGGCCAGGCCCTGCCCTGGGTGCGGATCGCGCTGTTCGGGGTCCCGCTCATTCTCATTGCCATGGCGGGGAACGGCTGGCTGCGCGGCGTGCAGGAGACCAGGCGGCCGCTGATCTACGTGGTGTGCGGCCTCGCGCTCTCGGCGCTGCTCTGCCCGCTGCTCGTGCACGGGCTGTGGTTCGCCCCGCACTGGGGGCTGCCCGGCTCCGCGGTGGCGAATGTCGCCGGCCAGGCCGTGACCGCAGCGCTCTTTCTGTTCGCGCTGGTCAGGGAGCGCGCGGCGCTGCGCCCGCGCGGCGCGATCATGCGCGTCCAGCTGGTGCTCGGCCGCGACCTCATCGTGCGCAGCCTCGCCTTCCAGGCCTGCTTCGTCTCCGCCGCCGCAGTGGCCTCCCGGTTCGGCGCGGCCTCGGTCGCCGCGCACCAGGTGGTGCTGCAGCTCTGGAACTTCCTGGCGCTCACCCTCGACTCGCTCGCCATCGCCGCCCAGGCGCTGGTCGGCGCCGCGCTCGGCGGCGGTGACGCGCGCGGTGCCCGCGGGCTGGCCGCCCGGGTGACCCGCTGGTCGCTGCTCTTCGCGGTGGCGCTGGCCGGCTGCTTCGCGCTCGCCGCCGCCGCGCTGCCGCCGCTGTTCACCACCGACCCGGCGGTACTGGACCGGATCGGCGTCATCTGGTGGTTCTTCGTCGCCATCATTCCGGTGGCGGGCGTGGTGTTCGCGCTCGACGGCGTGCTGCTCGGCGCGGGCGACGCCGCGTATCTGCGCACCACGACCATGGCGGCCGCGCTGGTCGCTTTCCTGCCCGCGATCTGGTTCGCGCTGGCTTTCGGCTGGGGCGTCGCCGGAATTTGGTCCGGACTGGTTGCTTTCATGCTCGCCCGGCTGCTCGCGGTCGGTTCCCGCGCGATTTCCGGGCGCTGGGCCCGGGTCGGCGCGGACATTCAGAGGCCCTGATTTCTGGGTGTTTCCCGGCCCGGAAACCGTCGTTATAGTCGGTGCTCTATTCCTGTTGGCGTTTGATCGAGGAGCATCGAAAGGACTGCGGGGAATGTCGAACAAGGGGTACGACGAGAGGCCGCTGACGCTGGCCCCGATTCTCGGCGCGAGCGGCGCGCTGTGGCTCGGCCGCAGCGTGCGCGACCGGCTGCGCCCGCGCCGGGGCGGCACCGCGGGGCGGGCGGTACCCGAACACGAGAATCTCGAATTGACCGAGGTTTTCGATCGGCAGACCCCGGTGGTGATTCGGAGCGCCGCGAGCCGATGGTCGGTATTCGATAATTACCAGCCGGAGCGGCTGCGCGAGAAGTACCGCACCGAAAAGGTGTACGCGCTGACGAGCACCACCAATGTCTTCACCCAGGAGACTTCGCCGGTGGAATTGCTGGAGTACGGCGACGTGATGACGGCGATGTTCGATTCCCCGAATCCGGCGAAGAAGTACTACTCCCGCGCCGCCGCCGATCCCGCGCCGCTGGCCGAACAGCTTCCCGAGCGCATCGGCGGCCGCACCCAGAGCACCGCCGCGAGCAGCGTGTGGATGGGGCAGGCCGGCAACCTGACGCCGCTGCACAACGACCCCTGGCACGGCCTGCTCATCCAGCTGCACGGCCGCAAGCGGGTCCGGCTCTTCCCGCCGGACGAGTACCGCAATGTCTACGGCCGGGTGCCGAAGCGGGTGAACGACCCCTACACCGGGCTGCCGGACGCCTTCGATCCGGAGCTCGCTGCCGTCCCGCGGCTGCGCGAGGCGGAGAGCTACGACGTGCTGCTCGACACCGGCGACGTGCTCTACATCCCGATGTTCTGGTGGCACCAGGTCGAGTCGGTGGACTCCTCGATCTCCTACGTGGCCCGGTACAACCCCCGCTACCTGGAGTTCATGCGGGCGGCGTTCTTCCCGATGGGGGCGCGCGGCGTGCTGCGGATTTTTGCCCAGCTGACCGCGGGGCTGCGCCGCTCGAAGAAGTGACGGCCCGCCCGGCGGCGTGCTGCCCGACCGGCCCGCCGCCGGGTGTGGCACCGTGGATCGAGTGATACCCAAGTTGATGGCGGTGAGCGACATCCACGTCGGCCACCAGGGCAACAAGCCCGTGGTCGAGCAGATCCGCGCGGACTCGCCGGAGGACTGGCTGATCGTCGCGGGCGACGTCGCGGAGAAGACCGAGGACATCCGCTGGGCGCTGGAGCTGCTGCGCAGCCGGTTCGCCAAGGTCATCTGGGTGCCGGGCAACCACGAGCTGTGGACCACCGCGAAGGACCCGGTGCAGATGCACGGGGCGCCGCGCTACGACTACCTGGTCTCGCTCTGCCGCGACCTGGACGTGCTCACCCCGGAGGATCCGTACGCCGTGTGGCGCGGCGCGGGCGCCGAGGAGCACGGCGGCGCCGTCACGCTGGTGCCGATGTTCCTGCTCTACGACTACTCGTTCCTGCCCGCGGGCACCACCACCAAGGCCGAGGGGCTTGGGGTGGCGCGCGAGCGCAATGTGGTCGCCACCGACGAGTTCCTGCTCTCGCCGGACCCGTACCTCACCCGCGACGCCTGGTGCCACGCCAGGGTGCAGGCCACCGAGCGCAGGCTGAACGCGCTCGAGCCGAACACGCCGGTGGTGCTGATCAACCACTTCCCGCTGGTCAGGGAGCCCACCGACGTGCTCTTCTACCCGGAGTTCTCGCTCTGGTGCGGTACGACGCTGACCGCGGACTGGCACACCCGCTACAACACCGTCTGCTCGGTCTACGGGCACCTGCACATCCCGCGCACCTCCTGGTACGACGGCGTGCGCTTCGAGGAGGTCTCGCTCGGCTACCCGCGCGAGTGGCAGCGCCGCGGCCTGCCGGACAACCTGCTGCGCCAGATCCTGCCCGCCCCCGAGTACCCGCCGGGTTCGCTGAACGAGTTCGGCGGCCACTTCCGGATCACCCCGGAGATGGCGGCCGCGGCGGCGGAGATGCGGGCGAAGGCGCAGCGCCGGCGCGGCGTCTGACAGCGGCTGGACTAGGCTCGACGCCGATGATCGAGAACATTCTGCCGTCCGGGATCGCCGCCGCGGAGCTGCTGGAGTACCCGGAGGGGCTGCGCGCGCACCCCGCCGAGGAGCACCTCATCGCCAAGTCGGTGGAGAAGCGCAGGCGCGATTTCATCGGGGCGCGGCACTGTGCCAGGCAGGCGCTGGCCCAGCTGGGCGAGCCCGAGGTGCCGATCGGCAAGGGGGAGCGCGGCATGCCGCTCTTCCCGCGCGGAATCGTCGGCAGCCTGACGCACTGCGACGGCTACCGCGCCGCCGCGCTCGCACACGCGCTGCGCTTCCGCTCGGTCGGCATCGACGCCGAGCCGCACGCGGAGCTGCCCGACGGGGTGCTCGACTCGGTCAGCCTGCCCGAGGAACGGCAGTGGCTGCGCGAGACCGGCAGCCCGCTGCACCTGGACCGGCTGCTCTTCTGCGCCAAGGAGGCCACCTACAAGGCGTGGTTCCCGCTGACGCTGCGCTGGCTCGGCTTCGAGGACGCGCACATCACCTTCACCGTCGACGCGGCGGACGCCGACTCCGGCTCCGGCACCTTCCACACGAAGCTGCTCGTCCCCGGCGGTACCAAGGACGGCGGCAGGCCGCTGCTCGACTTCGACGGCCGCTGGCAGATCGCGGGCGGGCTGATCCTGACCGCGATCGCGACCGCCTGATGGACGCGCTCGGCGGGCTGCTGATCGTCGACAAGGACCCCGGCATGACCAGCCACGACGTGGTCGGCCGGTGCAGGCGGATCCTGGGGACGCGGAAGATCGGGCACGCGGGCACGCTTGACCCGATGGCGACCGGGGTGCTGGTGCTCGGGGTGGAGCGGGCCACCAAGCTGCTCGGGTTGCTGACGCTCACCACCAAGGCGTACTCGGCGGTCATCCGGCTCGGGGCGAGTACGACGACCGACGATGCCGAGGGGGAGGTGCTCGCCACGGTGCCCGCGGGGCACGTCACCGACGCGGCCGTCGCGGCGGAGGTGACCGCGCTGACCGGGGATATCCAGCAGGTGCCCGCGACGGTGAGTGCGATCAAGATCGACGGGGAGCGGGCGTATGCCCGGCACCGGGCCGGGGAGGAGGTGCGGCTCGCGGCGCGGCCGGTCACCGTCTCGCGGTTCGCGGTGCTCGCGCGGCACGATCGGGGGGAGTTCGTGGATCTCGAGGTCGAGGTCGAGTGCTCGTCCGGGACCTACATCCGGGCGCTGGCCCGTGATCTCGGCGCCGCGCTCGGGGTCGGGGGGCACCTGACGGCGCTGCGGCGCACGCGGGTCGGGCCGTTCACCCTCGAACACGCGCGCACCCTCGAGGCGCTCGCCGAATCGCCCACGCTCTCGCTGCCCATGGACGAGGCCGTCCGCGCGGCCTTCCCGCTGCGCGAGATCGACCCGACGCAGGCGGAGGATCTGCGCAACGGGCGGTGGCTGGAGCCGGTGGGGCGGGACGACGTGTACGCCGCGGTCGATCCCTCGGGGAAGGCCATCGCGCTGCTTCGGGAGAGCGGGAAGCGCGCGGCGTCGGTCATGGTCGTGCGGCCCGCGGGTTTCTGACCGGCGCTTCGTGCGGATCCGTCAGGCGTCGTCACCGAGTAGCGGGGCGAGGGCGCCCACCAGGGCGCCGGTGCTGACCGCGTGCATGTCGGCGCGGGTCAGGGTTCGGTTTTCGAGCCAGTCCACGGTGAGCACCCGGACGAAGGTGAGCCAGGCGCCGATCACCGACTCGGCGGCTGCCCGGCGTGCTTCGGGCAGCCCGAGCTCGTCGAGCAGGCGCCGGCGCAGCTCACCGAGCTCGCCCGCGATGATGCCCTGAACGGTCGGGTCCGCGGCGAGCACCTTGTTCGCCGCGAGCACGGCGTGCGGATTCGCCTCGAAGTAGTCCAGGTGGGTGTCCAGCGCGGCCGAGATCTGCTCCGGCACGGGTAGTTCGGGGTCGAACGAGGAGTCGACCAGCAGCCGCGCCGCGGCCTGCTCGTAGACGGCGACGAAGAGGTCCCGCTTGGCGGGGAAGTGCCGGTAGAGCAGCGCGCGCGAGATCCCCGCCGCGGCGGCGACCTCCTCCATCAGCACCGCCTCGTACGGCCGGTCGGCGAAGAGGCCCGCTCCCGCTTCGACGATCTGGGCGCGGCGCTGCTCCGGGGTCAGACGACGGCGAACCATCACGCCAGCTTAGTTGACGCGCGTCTACCCGGGCGTCATAGTAGACAGACGTCTACTAACCTCGGGAGGGAATCATGGGATCGTCGGTACTGCGCTGGCTGGCACTGGTCATGGGGGTGGTGTGCACGCTCATCGGGCTCTCGCACCTGGCGTTCGGCGAGGCGGTGTTTCCGGACATGGGCGCGCCCGGCGCCACCGCGGACAGCCAGGCCCGCTTCTTCGGCGCGGTCTTCGCCGGCTACGGCCTGGCCTGGATCCTGGCCGCCCGGCGTACCCCCATCCCGGCGAACGCGATCCGGCTCCTGGCGGGCATCATGCTGCTCGGCGCGGTGGGCCGGTTCCTCTCCATCGCCGTGCACGGCCTGCCGCACCCGTTCGTGCTCGTGCTCACCGCGCTCGAGGTGCTGCTGCCGCTGGTCTACCTGGCGCTGGCCGACGCCGACGAGAAGAAGCCGGTCACGAGCTGATCCGCGGGCGCAGCCGCTCGACCGCGTCGGTCATGTGCTCGACCAGCAGCTTCCGCGCCCGCTCCGGCGCGCCCGCGGCGATCGCCTCGCGCAGCCCGACGTGCTCGCGCGCCTGCTCGCGCAGGTCCGGGTAGGTGGTCTGCAGCGCGCCGAGGCACATGCGGGTCTCGATCAGCAGGGTGCGGGCCGCGCGCACCAGCCGCGGGCTGCCCGAGCTGTGCACCAGCGCCTCGTGGAACGCCTGGTCGGCGTCGGAGACGCCGGCCGCGTCCCCGGCCTCCGCCCTGGCCGTCATCTCGGCGACGCTCGGGGCCAGCGCCGCGGCGGCGAGCTCCCTGCGGCCGTCCAGGATCAGCTCCAGCGCGCCGCCCTCGAGGGCGGTGCGGGCCCGGTAGATGTCGACCACGTCGTCGAAGGCGAGCTCGATGACGAAGATGCCGCGGTGCCGGATGCTGTGCAGCAACCCCTCGGAGACCAGCCGCTGCATGGCCTCACGCACCGGCCCCCTGCTCACCGCGAACTGCGCCGCCAGGTCGGCCTCGCCCAGCTGCGCGCCGGGCGCGAGGCTGCCGCGCATGATGGCGTCCCGGAGCCGGTCCGCGATCATCTCCGCGGTCGACTTCCGGTTCACCGGCTGGAAAAAGATGTCGCGCTGAGCGACGGGATGCTCGATACCCGGGAAACTGAAATCCACTGCGGCCCCTCTGCCAGCGCGCTTCCGACGATCGGTGCTGCGGCACGCGATCGGATTGTTGACAATCATACGATGCGATCCTACGGTGTCAACGTGGAAAAGGCCCCTGTGATCACCGTCCTGCACGGCGGCCGCCCGCCCGAGCCGGGGGCGCTCGCGCAGGTCGCCGAACGCGCCGAGCTGCGCTGGACCGATGCCGCCGGGCTCCCGGCGGCGCTGCCGGGGACGGATGTGCTCTTCGTGCTCGACTTCGGCACCGACGCGCTGCCCGCCGCCTGGCCGCGCGCGAATGCGCCGCGCTGGGTGCACATGGGCTCGACCGGCGTGGACGCGGCGATGTTCCCGGCGCTGATCGCGAGCGAGGCGGTGGTGACCAATACCCGCGGGGTCTTCGACGCGGCCATCGCCGAGTACGTGCTCGGCCAGATCATCGGCTTCGCCAAGGATTTCGGCGGCGCGCTGCTCCGGCAGCACCGGCGCGAGTGGGAGCACCGGGAGACCGAGCGGGTCGCGGGCGCCTCGGTGCTGATCGTCGGCACCGGCGGGATCGGCCGGGCCATCGCGCGGCTGCTGCGCGCCGTCGGCATGCGGGTCTCGGCCATCGGCAGGCGGGAGCGCACCGGCGACCCGGACTTCGGCACCGTCGGCACCGACCTGCACGCCGAGCTGCCGCACGCCGACTACGTGGTGGCGGTCGCACCGCTCACCGAGCGGACCAGGCACCTGTTCGACGCCGCCGCCTTCGCCGCGATGAAACCGCACGCGCGCTTCGTCAATGTCGGCCGCGGCGAGCTGGTGGTGACCGGGGCGCTGGTCGACGCGCTGCGCACCGGGGCGATCGCGGGCGCGGCGCTGGACGTGGTCGACCCGGAGCCGCTGCCCGCGGAGCATCCGCTCTGGACGCTGCCCGGCGTCCGGATCACCCCGCACAACTCCGGGGACTGGGTCGGCTGGAGCGGGGCGATCCTGTCCGCGTTCGCCGACAACTTCGACAACTGGGTCGCCGGGCGGCCCCTGCGCAATGTGGTCGACAAACAACTCGGGTACGTGCCCGGCTGAAGGAGCCCCCCTCGATGAGCAACCCCGCGAACACCACCCCGGCCGACCCCGCCGCCATGACCGCCGCGCAGCTGGTCGCGGCGTACGCGGCGGGCACGCTCTCGCCGGTGGAGGCGACCGAGGCCGTGCTGGCGGCGATCGCCGACCGCGACCCGGCGGTGAACGCCTTCTGCCTGGTCGATCCGGACCGGGCGCTGGTGCAGGCCAAGGACTCGCAGGAGCGCTGGCACGCCGGCCGCGCGCGCGGGCTGCTCGACGGCGTCCCGGTCTCGATCAAGGACATCTTCCTCACCGAGGACTGGCCCACCCGGCGCGGCTCCACCTCGGTCGACCCGGCCGGGCCGTGGACGGTGGACAGCCCGGTCACCGCGCGGATGCGCGCGGACGGCATGGTGTTCCTCGGCAAGACCACCACGCCGGAGATCGCCTGGAAGGCGGTGACCGACAGCCCGCTGACCGGCATCACGCGGAATCCCGTGGCGCCGGGTACCACCGCGGGCGGGTCGTCCGGGGGGAGCGCGGCGGCGGTCGCGGCCGGGATGGGGCCGGTCTCGGTCGGCACCGACGGCGGGGGCAGCATCCGGATTCCGGCGGCGTTCTGCGGGATCGTCGGGTTCAAGCCGACGCACGGGCGGGTGCCGCTCTTCCCGGCCAGCCCGTTCGGGCCGCTCGCGCATGCCGGACCCATGACGCGCACGGTGGAGGACGCCGCGCTGCTGCTCGACATCCTCGCGCAGCCCGACCCGCGCGACCCCACCGCGCTCGCCCCCGCGCTCGCCGCCTTCCGCGACGAGGTGCACCGGGACGTGCGCGGGCTGCGGGTCGCGTGGTCGCCGGAGCTCGGCTTCGCCACCGTCGATCCCGAGGTCGCCGCGATCACCGAGGCGGCGGTGCGGCGCCTCGCCGAGGCGGGGCTCGCGGTGACCGCCGCCGACCCCGGCTTCGGCGACCCGCTGGACGCCTTCGAGATCCTGTGGGCGGCGGGGGCGGCGACCATGCTGGCCGGGTTCCCGGCGGGCAGCCGGGAGCGGGTCGATCCCGGGCTGGGTGCGGCCTGGGCGCGGGGTGACGCCGTGAGCGCCGTCGAGTACCTGGAGGCGCGCAATGTCGCCGCGCAGCTCGGCATCACCATGGGGGCGTTCCACCGGGACCACGACGTCCTGATCACGCCGACCGTTCCCATCCCCGCCTTCGAGGCCGGGCACGACGTGCCGCCCGGCAGCGGGCTGCGCGGCTGGCCCGAGTGGACCCCCTTCACCTACCCCTTCAACCTCACCCAGCAGCCCGCCATCAGCATCCCCGTCGGCCGCACCGCCGCCGGGCTGCCCGTCGGCCTCCAGATCGTCGGCCCCCGCCACGCAGACGGCCTCGTCCTGGCCGTGGCGCGCTACGCGGAGCAGGTCCTGGGCTGAGCCCCCGGCTCGTCCGCGCCCGCGGAGCGCGGCGGAAGGTGGAGGCGCGCACGGCATCGGACATCGTGGCTCGTCCGCGCCCGCGGAGCGTGGCGTGCGCGTTTCGCCGAACGCGAGTCCCCGACAGCCGCGTCCTGCCGAACGCGAGTCCGCGACAGCCGCGTCTTGCCGAACGCGAGACCGCGACAGCCGCGTCCTGCCGAACGCGAGAATCAGTCGAGCGCGGAGGCGGAGCCGACGCAGGCGATATTCACGGCGGCAACTCCGCCACCCGCCGCTCCAGCACGCCGCGCTCCTTCTCGTTGCGGCACAACGCGATGGCATTCGCGAACTCGACCCGGGCCTCGGCATTCCGCCCGAGCCGGGCGAGCAGTTCGCCCCGCACATTCGGCACCAGCTGCGAGCCCCGCAGCGCCCCCTCGGCGATCAGCTCGTCCACCAGCGGAAGCGCGACCGCGGGCCCCCGCGCCATGGACACCGCCACCGCCCTGTTCAACCGCACCACCGGCGAAGGCGCGATCCGCCCCAGCGCCTCGTACAGCACCACGATCCGCTCCCAATCGGTCTCCCCGAAAGTCCCCGCCACGGCGTGACGCTCGGCGATAGCCGCCTGCACCCCGTACGCCCCCAACCCGATCGCGGCCCCTCGCGCCAGCGCCGCCCGCCCACGGCGAATACCGTCCCGATCCCACCGCCGCCGATCCTGCCGCTCCAGCAGCACCGGCTCCCCGTCCGCCCCGACCCGCGCCGGGAACCGCGCCGCCGTCAACTCCAGCAGCGCGAGCAACCCGTGCGTCTCGGCCTGATCCGGCACCAGCCGGGCCAGCACCCGGGCCAGCCGCAGCGCCTCCGCCGCGAGATCGAGCCGGAGCTGCTCCGCCCCCGAACTCGCCGACGACCCCTCGGTGAAGATCACGTACAGCACGCCGAGCACCGACCCCAGCCGCTCCCGGCGCTGCTCCGGCGCGGGCACCTCGAACGGCACCCGCGCCGCCGCCAGCGTCTTCTTGGCCCTGGTGATCCGCGCCTGCACGGTCGCGGTCGGCACCAGGAAGGCGGCGGCGATCTCGTCGCTGGTGAGCCCGCCGACGACCCGCAGCGTGAGCGCGATCCGCGCCTCCGCCGCGAGCATCGGGTGGCAGGCGACGAACATGAGCGCGAGCACGTCGTCGTCGATCCGGTCCGGATCCCACGGCTCCGCCGCGGCCGGTTCGGCACCGGTGGCGGCACCGCCCTCGCCGAGCTCGCGGGCGAAGGCGGCGTACCGGTCACCGAGCGCGGCATTGCGCCGGAAGGCGTCGATGGCGCGCCGCTTGCCCGCGGTCAGCAGCCACCCGGCCGGATCGCGCGGCACGCCACCGCGCGGCCAGGCCACCAGCGCCTCGGCCAGCGCCTCCTGCGCGACATCCTCGGCCAGCGCGAACTCCCCGGTGTAGCGGGCGAGCGCGCCGACGATCCGCGCGGACTCGATCCGCCACACCGCCGCGACCGCCGCCCGCCCGGCCGCACCGCTCACAGCTGGCCGGTCGCCTCGCGCCAGGCGCGCTCCTTCTGGATCCACACGTTGTCCTGCGGGAACTCGCCGATCTCGGGCACCCGGCGGATCTCGGTCTTGAACCCGGGGCCGCCCGCGGGCAGCCGCTTCGCCCACTCCACGGCCTCCTCCTTGGAGGCAACGCTCAGGATGTAGTAGCCGCCGAACAGCTCCTTCGTCTCGCCGTAGGGGCCGTCGGTGACCACCGGCGGGTCGGTGGAGTAGTCGATGACGACGCCCTCGGCCGGGTCGTCCAGCCCCTCCGCGGCGAGCAGCACCCCGGCCCGGATCAGCTCGTCGTTGAAGCGCCCGACCGTCTCCAGCATCTCGTTCATGTCGATCGCGCCCATGGCCGCGTACGCCTCGTCGGTGGCGCGCATGATCAGCATGTACTTCATTCGTCCGTCTCCCTCGGTGTGCGGGTCCCGCTCGGACCCTCTCACCCCCTGGTCGAACGGGCGGCCCGCCGGATCGACACGGCACGAAACATTCTTCGAAGATTTTTCCGGCGGGCCGGGTCAGAGCTCGGCGAGCACCTCGGACCAGATGCCGAGCGCGTCCCGGATCTGCGCGTCGGTGACGACGAGCGGCGGGATCATCCGCACCACGTTCATGTGCGCGCCGCAGGTGAGCAGCAGCAGCCCCTTGGCGACCGCGGCCTTCTGCGCGATGGCCGCCGTCTCCGGGTCGGGATCGCCGGTGGCCGTGGTGAACTCGCACCCGGCCAGCAGCCCGAGCGCGCGGACGTCGCCGATCTGCTTGGTCTGCTGTTCGCGCAGCCCGGCCAGCAACTCGGCGCCGCGGTCGGCCGCGTTCTGGACGAGCCCCTCCGACTCGATGACGTCCAGCGTGGCGAGCGCGGCGGCGCAGGCCACCGCGTTGCCGCCGTAGGTGCCGCCCTGCGAGCCGGGCCACGCCTTCGCCATGAGCTCGGCCGAGGCCGCGATCCCGGAGATCGGGAAGCCGCTGGCCAGCCCCTTGGCGATGGTGATCACATCCGGCCGGACGTCGAAGTGCTGGTGCCCGAAGAACTTCCCGGTGCGGCCGAATCCGGTCTGGATCTCGTCGATCACCAGCAGGATGCCGTGCCGGTCGGCGCGCTCGCGCAGGCCGTGGAAGAACGCGGTGTTACCGGGGATGTAGCCGCCCTCGCCGAGCATCGGCTCCACGATGAAGGCGGCGGTCTCGGCGGGCGAGGTGAGCGTGGCGAGGATGTAGTCCAGCTCGCGCAGCGCGAAGGCGGTGGCCTCCTCCTCGCTCCAGCCGTACCGGAAGGCGGTGGGGAAGGGGGCGACGTGCACGCCGGACATGAGCGGGCTGAACCCGGCCGAGAACCGGGTGCCGGAGGTGGTCATGGTGGCCGCGGCGACGGTGCGGCCGTGGAACCCGCCGTGGAACACGACGACGTTCGGGCGCCCGGTGGCCTGCCGCACCAGCCGCAGCGCCGCTTCCACCGCCTCGCTGCCGGAGTTGCTGTAGAAGAGCGTGTCCAGCCCGCTGGGCAGCACGTCGCCGAGCCGCTCGGTGAGTTGCAGCAGCGGCTGGTGCATGACCGTCGTGTACTGGCCGTGGATCAGCTTCCCGACCTGCTCCTGCGCCGCCGCGACCACGCGGGGGTGGCAGTGCCCGGTGCTGGTGACCCCGATGCCCGCGGTGAAGTCCAGGTAGCGGCGGCCGTCGGTGGCGTAGAGGTAGCACCCCTCGCCCCGCTCGACCACGACGGGAGTGGCCTGCTTCAGCGCCGGTGACAGCTGGGTCATGGGGATCCGCCCTCCATAGGAATCCGAAGATTGTCTGTTGTCGGATTGTTGACAATATGCCTACCATGACTGCGGCGGTCCCGACAAGGGAATGCCATCGCCAGGTGAGAGGAGACCGGATGCCAACCCAGTC
The DNA here is from genome assembly GCF_021183625.1 of Nocardia asteroides. Classification (NCBI taxonomy): domain Bacteria; kingdom Bacillati; phylum Actinomycetota; class Actinomycetes; order Mycobacteriales; family Nocardiaceae; genus Nocardia; species Nocardia asteroides. The sequence continues at coordinate 2,017,468 of NZ_CP089214.1, read as the reverse complement.
AGACGAGCGGGCCGCGCTGGACACCGTGCCGACGGGGCTGTTCATCGGCGGCAAGTGGCGGGAGGGCGCGCGCACCTTCCCGGTGGTCGACCCGGCCACCGGCGCGACCATCGCCGAGGTGGCCGACGCGAGCGCCGAGGACGGCATCGCCGCGCTCGCCGCCGCCGCCGAGGCGCAGGGCGACTGGGCCGCGACCCCGCCGCGCGAGCGCAGCGACCTGCTCATGCGGGCACACCGCGCGCTGCTCGCCGACGTCGACCGGCTCGGGTTGGTGCTCACCCTGGAGATGGGCAAGCCGCTGGCCGAGGCGCGCGGCGAGATCGCCTACGCCGCCGAGTTCTTCCGCTGGTTCGCCGAGGAGGCGGTCCGGCTGGACGGCGGCTACATGCAGGCGCCGACCGGCGGCTCGCGCTTCCTCGTGACCAAGCAGCCGGTGGGGCCGAGCCTGCTGATCACGCCGTGGAACTTCCCGATCGCCATGGGCGCGCGCAAGATCGCCCCCGCGCTCGCGGCAGGCTGCACCAGCGTGATCAAACCCGCCGAGCAGACGCCGCTCTCCATGCTGGCGCTCGCCGCGGTGCTGGAGCAGGCCGGGCTGCCCGCCGGGGTGGTCAACGTCGTCACCACCACCGACCCGGCCGCGGTGATCGAGCCGATGATCCGCGACCCGCGCTCCCGCAAGCTCTCCTTCACCGGCTCCACCGCGGTCGGCAAGACGCTGCTCGAGCAGTGCGCGGGCACCGTCATGCGCACCTCGATGGAGCTCGGCGGCAATGCCCCGCTGCTGGTCTTCGACGACGCCGACCTCGACGAGGCGGTGGAGGGCGCGCTCGCCGCCAAGATGCGCAATATCGGGCAGGCGTGCACCGCCGCCAACCGGATCCTGGTGCAGCGCGGGGTCGCCGACGAGTTCGGCAGCCGGCTCGCCGAGCGGATGGCGGCGCTGCCGATCGGCCGCGGCACCGACCCGGACGTGGTCGTCGGCCCGCTGATCGACACCGACGCCCTCGCCAAGGTGGAGCACCTGGTGGCCGACGCCACCTCGCGCGGCGCCGAGGTGCTCACCGGCGGCGCGCGGCCGGACGGGCCGGGGAACTTCTACCCGGCCACCGTCCTGACCGGCGTGCCGGACGCGGCCGAGCTGTGCCACACCGAGATCTTCGGCCCGGTCGCCGCCATCGGCGTCTTCGACACCGAGGAGGAGGCGATCGCCCGGGCCAACGACACCCCCTACGGCCTGGTCGCCTACGTCTTCACGGAGAACCTGCGGCGCGGGCTGCGGGTGTGCGAGGCGCTGGAGACCGGCATGGTCGGGCTGAACCAGGGCGTGGTGTCCAACCCGGCGGCGCCGTTCGGCGGCGTCAAGGAGTCCGGCCTCGGGCGCGAGGGCGGCTTCTCCGGAATCGACGAGTTCCTCGAGACCAAGTACATCGGAGTGCGACTGTGAGCTATCGGATTGCCGCCATCCCCGGCGACGGGATCGGGGTCGACGTGACGGTCGAGGCGGTGGCGGTGTTGGACGCCGTACTGCCCGGGCTGGAGTGGACCGAGTTCGACTGGTCCTGCGAGAACTATCTCCGCACCGGCGCCATGATGCCGCCGGACGGTCCCGCCCGGCTCGCCGGGTTCGACGCGATCCTGCTCGGCGCCGTCGGGTTTCCCGGGGTGCCGGACCACATCTCGCTGTGGGGGCTGCTGATCCCGCTGCGGCGGGCCTTCGGGCAGTACGTGAACCTGCGGCCCGTGAAGCTGCTGCCGGGCACCGAATCCGCGCTGCGCGGGCGGACCGCCGAGGAGCTGGACATCCTCATCGTGCGGGAGAACTCCGAGGGGGAGTACTCCGAGATCGGGGGCACGCACAACCCCGGGCGGCCGGACGAATTCGTGCTGCAGGAGTCGGTGTTCACCCGGGTCGGCTGTGAACGGATCATCCGGTACGCCTTCGACCGCGCCGCCGAGCGGTCCGGAAAGCTCTGCTCGGCCACCAAATCGAACGGGCTGATCCACTCCATGCCGTACTGGGACCGGATCTTCGACGAGGTGGCGCTCGATTACCCCGGAGTGGAGACCAGGCAGATGCACGTGGACGCGCTCGCCGCCGAGATCGTGCTGCACCCGGATCGGCTCGACGTGATCGTCGGCTCGAACCTGTTCGGCGACATCCTCTCCGACCTGGCCGCCGCGGTCACCGGCGGGCTCGGGCTCGCGCCCTCCGGCAATATCGACCCGACCCGCTCGGCGCCGTCCATGTTCGAAGCGGTGCACGGGAGCGCGCCGGACATCGCCGGTCAGGGGATCGCCGACCCGGTCGCGCAGATCCTCGCCGGTGCCATGCTGCTGCGCCACCTCGGCGAAGAAGGGGCGGCTCTTGCCGTCGAACAGGCGGTGGACGAGGTGCTCGGCGCCGGGGAGGTGCTCACCCCCGACCTCGGAGGTAGCGCGACGACGGCGGAACTCGGCGGCGCGATTGCCGACCGTGCTCGCCAGTTGGTGGCCGCGAAGTCGCTTCCGGCGTAGTGCTGTGTCGGCCCGCCGGGGGTCCGCACCTCCGGCGCGGCCGCGATTCAGGTCCGCGCACCTGCGGTCAGATGGTCACCCAAATAGCTTCGGCGGCGGGCTGACCGAGATCGATCGGGGTTTCGGCGGTGCCGATCCGGATCGCGATCGTGCCGGCGAAATCCCGCCGCTCGACGACCGCGATCACCGTGTCCAACGCGATCCCCACCGAATCGAAGTACCGCAACATATCCGGGTCGGAATCCGAGATCCGCGCCACCCGCCCCGACTCACCCGCCGCGAACTCGCTCAGCGGCCGAGCGGGCGGCGTCGGCACGGCACCGTCCACCGACGGAATCGGATCACCGTGCGGATCCCGATCCGGATACCCGAGTTTCGCGTCGATCCGCGCCATCAGCAGCTCGGAGACGGCGTGCTCGAGAATCTCCGCCTCGTCGTGCACCTCGTCCCACCCGTAGCCGAGCTCGCTCACCAGGAACGTCTCCAGCAGCCGATGCCTGCGCACCATGGCGATCGCCGCGAGCCTGCCGTCCTCGGTCAGCGTGATCGCGCCGTACCGCGCGTGCAGCACCAGCCCCTGATCGGCCAGCTTCCGGACCGCCTCGGAGACCGTCGACGCGGACACCCCGATCCGCTCCGCCAGCAGCTTCGTCGACACCTTCTCCGGCGACCACTCCTGCGCCGTCCAGATCACCTTCAAATAGTCCTGCGCGACCGAACTCAGCACCGGCGCCACCGTCGCGGCCCCGCCCGCCGCAGCTTCCGGCGCGTCGGTCAGCTCGCGGCGGGTCGTCATGTCTCGTTTCCCGGGCACATTTCGAGCTTATGCGCGCCACGCCCGATCCACACGACACACCGCCACCGGCAACCTCCGATTCACCGCCCCGACCACCGGTCGTGACCTCGAGCATCCGGGGCCCGGCCCGAATACGCATCGGCGCGCACAGTGCGTAGGCTGCGCACTGTGCTGAGATGGCGAAGTCTCGACGACGTGCCCGCGGACTGGGGACGCTGCGTAGTCACCATCGGTGTGTTCGACGGTGTGCACCGGGGCCACGCGCAACTCATCAGCAGGGCGGTGAAATCGGCCGCCGCGCGCGGCGTCCCCGCGGTGCTCATGACCTTCGACCCGCACCCCATGGAGGTCGTGCGCCCCGGCTCGCACCCGGCCCAGCTCACCACCCTCACCCGGCGCGCCGAGCTCGCCGAGGAACTCGGCGTCGACGTGTTCTGCGTGATGCCCTTCACGCACGACTTCATGAAACTCACCCCCTCCCGCTACGTGCACGACCTGCTGGTCGAACGGCTGCACGTCGCCGAGGTCGTGGTCGGCGACAACTTCACCTTCGGCAAGAAAGCCGCGGGCACCGTCGAGACCATGCGCGAACTCGGGCTGCGCTGGGGCTTCGAAGTCGACGCCGTCACCCTGCTCGGCGAACAGACCGTCACCTACTCCTCCACCTACATCCGCGCCTGCGTCGACGCCGGCGACATGGCCAACGCCACCGAAGCGCTCGGCAGGCCGCACCGGGTCGAAGGCGTCGTCGTGCACGGCGACGGCCGCGGCCGCACCCTCGGCTACCCCACCGCCAACGTCGCCCCGCCCATGCACGCCGCCATCCCCGCCGACGGCGTCTACGCCGGCTGGTTCACCGTGCTCGGCCCCGGCCCCACCATCGACACCGTCGCCCCCGGGCAGCGCGCCATGGCCGCCATCTCGGTCGGCACCAACCCCACCTTCTCCGGGCGCGCGCGCACCGTCGAGGCCTACGTCCTCGACCGCGAAGCCGACCTCTACGGGCAGCACGTCGCCGTCGACTTCGTCGAGCACCTGCGCGGAATGCGCAAGTTCGACTCTGTCGACGAGCTGGTCGACGCCATGGCGGGCGACGTCGACGCCGCCAGGGCGGTGCTCGCCCGCGGATAACGCTCCGGTAAGGTGGTTCCTCGGGTTTGCTGCGGTCCGCGGCGGCGCCCGGCCGGGAGTTCCCGGACACCATCCGCGCGGAACTGAGAAACAGGAGTGCGTCGCCGCATGGCATTGACCACCGAACAGAAGTCCGCCATCCTCGCCGAATACGGCCTGCACGAGAAGGACACCGGCTCGCCGGAGGCCCAGATCGCGATGCTGTCGAAGCGGATCGCCGACATCACCGAGCACCTCAAGAAGCACAAGCACGACCACCACACGCGGCACGGGCTGATGGCGCTGATCGGGCGTCGTAAGCGGCTGTCGAAGTATTTGGCGGACAACGACATCGCACGCTACCGGTCGCTGATCGAGCGGCTTGGCCTGCGTCGGTAAGCTGTGTTTGATGGCGCGCCTTCGGCGCGCGTGTTCGCGGCCCCCAAGGCTCGCGTTCGAGCACTCGAGACTCGCGCCTGCGGCGCATGCGCTTCGAGTGCTCGAACGCGAGCCGGCCGCGAACGGGGCTCGTAAGACTCGCCCCCCGACGGGGCCGGGTCGGTAGGGGATCTCGCTACTCGGGCGATACCGAGGGGTCGCTGCGAACGTCCCTCGCTACCCGCATCTGTACTCGGCGCTGCGCAGAGGGATCAGGCTTCTGATTATTGCGCCCCGCAGGACGTGGTTCGGGCGCTCGCGCCGTAGCCCGGGATTCGGGCCCTCTCCCGTAGCCCGGGATTTGGGGCGCTCGGCCCCGCAGGACGTGGATCCGGGCGCTCGGCCCTGTAGGCCAGGATTCCGCGCGCTCGCCTCGTAGGTCAGGATTCGGGCGCTCGGCCCCGTAGGCCGGGATTCGGCGCGCTCGGCCCTGCGGGACGGGGTTCGGGGCGCTCGGCCCCGGGGGGGTCGGGGGCGCTTGCGCCCCCGAGAAAATATTCTCTTCCTTCTGGCGCGCCGGAAAGGCGCTGTGACCAGCGCTGGGCGCTGAAGGGCGGGGGGTCCGGGGGATTTACCCGCGGGTAGACGTACAATCTGGACGTTGGCTCCTCTGTGGCAGCGAGACCCGATCTCGCGCCCGGACAACTACGGCAACAGCCGGACGCACCCGTCGCGTGGCGTCGGTCTTCGGTAGTGGCCTCCCGGCACGGTGGGGAAACCGTCCGGCGGGCTTCGATCGATGACCGCCTCCGCGTCGCCGCTCCCAAGGGGGAACGGCCGGGTGCGCGCGTTGCGCAGCACGAGGCTGCCGCGTGTCCGTGTCCGGAACGGCTGACGAAATGCCGGGTCGCGCCCGACGGGCGCTGGATCCGGCGAAGACGAGAGGTTGAACAGAACATATGACCGACACCATCGAACGTAACTCCACGGCCGTCGAGGTCGAGCCCGGCGTGTTCGAGTCCGTCGCGCTGATCGACAACGGCGCCTACGGCACCCGCACGGTCCGCTTCGAGACCGGCCGGCTGGCCCAGCAGGCGGCAGGCGCGGTCGCCGCCTACCTGGACGACGAGACGATGCTGCTCTCCGCCACCTCGGCGGGCAAGGCACCCAAGGACCACTTCGACTTCTTCCCGCTGACGGTGGACGTCGAGGAGCGGATGTACGCCGCGGGCCGCATCCCGGGCTCCTTCTTCCGGCGCGAGGGCAGGCCCTCCACCGACGCGATCCTCACCTGCCGGCTGATCGACCGGCCGCTGCGCCCCTCCTTCGTCGACGGGCTGCGCAACGAGATCCAGGTGGTCGTCACCATCCTGAGCCTCGACCCGAACGACCTGTACGACGTGGTCGCGATCAACGCCGCCTCCGCCTCCACCCAGATCGCCGGGCTCCCGTTCTCCGGCCCGGTCGGCGGCGTCCGGGTCGCGCTGCTGCAGGACCCCGCCGTCGGCGGCGCCCAGCAGTGGGTCGCCTTCCCGACCGTCGAGCAGCTCGAGCACGCCGTCTTCGACATGGTCGTGGCCGGCCGCGTGGTCGACTCCGGTGACGTCGCCATCATGATGGTCGAGGCCGAGGCGACCACCAACGTGATCGCGCTGGTCGACGCGGGTGCGCAGGCGCCCACCGAGGCCGTCGTCGCCGAGGGGCTGGAGGCCGCCAAGCCGTTCATCGCCCGGCTGGTCCGCGCGCAGGCCGACCTGGCCGCGCTGGCCGCCAAGCCGACCGGCGAGTTCCCGCTCTTCCCGCCCTACGCCGACGACGTCTTCGCCGCCGTCGAGACCGCCGCGGGCGCGCAGCTCGGCGAGGCGCTCGGCATCGCGGGCAAGCAGGAGCGCGAGGAGAAGATCGACTCGATCAAGCTCACCGTCCTCGACCAGCTCGGCGAGACCTTCGCCGGCCGGGAGAAGGAGCTGGGCGCCGCCTTCCGCTCGCTCACCAAGAAGCTGGTGCGCAAGCGCATCCTGACCGACAGCTTCCGGATCGACGGCCGCGGCCTCGCCGACATCCGCGCGCTCTCCGCCGAGGTCGCCGTGATCCCGCGGGCGCACGGCTCGGCGCTGTTCGAGCGCGGCGAGACCCAGATCCTCGGCGTCACCACGCTGGACATGGTGAAGATGGCGCAGCAGGTCGACTCGCTCGGCCCGGAGACCAGCAAGCGCTACATGCACCACTACAACTTCCCGCCGTACTCCACCGGTGAGACCGGCCGGGTCGGCTCGCCCAAGCGGCGCGAGATCGGCCACGGCGCGCTCGCCGAGCGCGCCCTGCTGCCGGTGCTGCCCAGCCAGGAGGAGTTCCCCTACGCCATCCGGCAGGTCTCCGAGGCGCTGAGCTCCAACGGCTCCACCTCGATGGGCTCGGTCTGCGCCTCGACGCTCTCGCTGCTGAACGCGGGCGTGCCGCTCAGGGCGCCGGTCGCAGGCATCGCGATGGGCCTGGTCTCGGACACCATCACCGGCGCCGACGGCACCGACGAGGTGCGCTACGTCGCGCTCACCGACATCCTCGGCGCCGAGGATGCCTTCGGCGACATGGACTTCAAGGTCGCGGGCACCCGCGACTTCGTCACCGCGCTGCAGCTCGACACCAAGCTGGACGGCATCCCCTCGCAGGTGCTCGCCGGTGCGCTGGCGCAGGCGCACGACGCCCGCACCACGATCCTCGACGTGATGGCCGAGGCCATCACCAGCCCGGACGAGATGAGCCCGTACGCCCCGCGCGTCACCGCGATCAAGATCCCGGTGGACAAGATCGGCGAGGTGATCGGCCCCAAGGGCAAGGTCATCAACCAGATCACCGAGGAGACCGGCGCCAACATCTCCATCGAGGACGACGGCACCGTGTTCGTCGGCGCGACCGACGGCCCGTCGGCCCAGGCCGCGATCGACATGATCAACGCCATCGCCAACCCGCAGCTGCCGAAGGTCGGCGAGCGCTTCCTCGGCACGGTCGTGAAGACCACCGCCTTCGGCGCGTTCGTCTCGCTGCTGCCCGGCCGCGACGGGCTGGTGCACATCTCCAAGCTGGGCAACGGCAAGCGCGTCGCCAAGGTCGAGGACGTGGTCAACGTCGGCGACAAGCTGCGCGTCGAGATCGCCGATATCGACAACCGCGGCAAGATCTCGCTGGTCCCGGTCGAGGACACCGTCGAAGCCGCGGCCCCCGAGGCCGCCACCGCCGAAAGCGAGTAGACACGGTATCTGTGAGTACCGAGAACACGACGGCCCCTCTGCTCCGCGGTGAGCAGGGGGGTTCGTCGCTCCGAACCGCCACCGCCGAGGAGCTCGGCTCGGACAGCGGGGTCCGCCGCACCGAGCTGCCCGGTGGGTTGCGCATCGTCACCGAGCACGTGCCCGGCGTGCGCTCCGCCTCCGTCGGCGTCTGGGTCGGCGTCGGCTCCAGGGACGAGGGCCCCGGCGTCGCCGGCGCCGCGCACTTCCTGGAACACCTGCTGTTCAAGGCCACCCCGACCCGCAGCGCCCTGGACATCGCGCAGTCCGTGGACGCCGTCGGCGGCGAGCTCAACGCCTTCACCGCCAAGGAACAGACCTGCTACTACGCGCACGTGATCGATGAGGACCTGCCGCTCGCGGTCGAACTCGTCTCCGACGTGGTGCTGAACGGGCTGTGCCGGGCCGCCGACGTCGAGGTCGAGCGGCAGGTGGTGCTCGAGGAGATCGCCATGCGCGACGACGACCCGGAAGATCTGGTCGGCGACGCCTTTCTCACCGCGCTCTTCGGCGACCACCCGATCGGGCGCCCGGTCATCGGCTCGGTGGAGTCCATCGAGGCCATGCGCTCCACCCAGCTGCGCTCCTTTCACCAGCGCCGCTACCGGCCGGAGCGGATGGTCGTCGCGGTCGCGGGCAATATCGAGCACGAGCACACCGTCGAGCTGGTGCAGCGGGCCTTCGCGCACCGGCTCGACCCGGCCGCCGCACCCGCGCCCCGGCGCGAGGGGCGCTTCCGCACCCGCACCACGCCCACCCTGCACTGGAGCAACCGGGACAGCGAGCAATCGCACCTGGCCTTCGGCGTGCGCGCCTACGGCAGGCACGAGGGAGACAAGCGCTGGCCGCTCTCGGTGCTCAACACCGTGGTCGGCGGCGGGCTCAGCTCGCGGCTCTTCCAGGCCATCCGGGAGGAGCGCGGGCTGGCCTACTCGGTGTACTCCGGGGTCGACACCTTCGCCGACACCGGCGCCTTCTCGGTCGCGCTCGGCTGCCAGCCGGAGAACCTCGGCACCGTCGCCGCACTGGCCCGCGGCGTGCTCGAGGACGTGGCGGCGAACGGCATCACCGATGCCGAGTGCGCGCGGGCCAAGGGGTCGCTGCGCGGCGGGCTCGTGCTCGGCCTGGAGGATTCCGGCTCCCGGATGAACCGGATCGGGCGCAGCGAGCTCAACTACGGCAACCACCGCAGCGTCTCCGAGACGCTGGCGCGGATCGACGCGGTCACCACCGAGCAGGTCGACGCCGTCGCCCGCACCCTGCTCGCCCGGCCCATGGCCGCCGCCGTCGCCGGGCCGTACCGGCGGACCCGCGATCTTCCGGTCGCGGTGCGGCGGTTGGTGGAGAACTAGGGACGTGCCACCGCGGTGCTCGCGGGCGTTGTCAGCCCACGAAGAGCGGGCGGTCGGGTTCGGGGAGCCAGCAGGAGGCCGCAGTGTCGGCGTTGTAGTGCGCGCGGCAGTGGGCGAGCAGCTCGGTGAGGTCGGGGTGCGGGTCGGTGGCGTCCCAGAGCAGGGCGTGCGGGTAGGCGGGGGCCGGGTCGACCACCCGGACCCGCCGCAGCTCCGGGTGGTAGGGCGTGTCGAAGTCGTCGCCGTTGAAGGTGCAGAGCACGTCCGAGGCAGCGATCCGCTCCACCATGCGCCCGATCCCCGAGCCCGGCTCCGGGCGCGCGGTATCGATCTCGATATCCGCGAACTCGCCCAGGTCACGATAGAAATCCGCCCACTCGGACGGCACCGCCGCGCCCGGCACCCACACCGAGCTACCTGCCAGCTCGGCCAGCGGCACCGCGGCCTGCCCGGCCAGCGGGTGCCGCCGCCCGACCAGCAGGTGCAGCGGCTCCAGTAGCACCGGCGCGGCCGAGATATACGCAGGCAGCGGGCGCGGCCCGCCGTTCGCTCTGGCGAAGGCGGCGTCCGCGCGCCCGCTGAGCAGCGCGTCCCGCGAGGTGACGAAGGCATCGGAGAGCACGATCTCGATATTCGAGCCGGGGTGCCGATCCAGGTAGAAGCGCATCGAGCGCATGGCCGCCTGCCGCTCACCGAGCACCGCGACCCGCAGTGGCCGCGGGAAGGCCCGTACCGTCGCCACCGCCTCCTCGGCCAGAGCCAGCAGTGACCGCGCGTGCGGCAGGAAACGGGTGCCCGCCACCGTCGGCACCGCCCCGGTGCGCACCCGCTCGAAGAGCGTGACCCCCAGTGCTGCTTCCAGTTTGGCGATCCGCTTGGACACCGCCTGCTGGCTGATGCCGAGCACCACCGCGGCCAGCGTGAGCTGCCCCTCGTCGGCCACCGCGAGGAACCCGCGCACCGCCGCCAGATCCAGATCCGTCCCGTGCTCCACGTACATCCTTCGGTTGTCCCTGACTGCGTGTCTCTTGTTCGACCAGGCCGAGCTCAGCTGGTCAGATGATCCGCATCGTGCCGACGCGATCACAACCGAGGATGGTAATGCCGGGATCTTTCGTGCACCTGCACAACCACACCGAGTTCTCGATGCTGGACGGCATGGCGAAGACCGGTGCGCTCTTCGCCGAGGCCGAGCGGCTCGGCATGCCCGCGGTGGGGATGACCGACCACGGGAACCTGTACGGCGCGGCCGAGTTCCACCGGCAGTCCAGGAATTCCGCGGTGCGGCCGATCATCGGGATCGAGGCGTATGTGGCGCCGGAATCGCGGTTTCGCACCGAACGGGTGTTCTGGGGCGAGCCTGGGCAGAAGGGCGACGATGTCGCGGGCTCCGGCGCCTACACGCACATGACCATGATCGCGGTGAACGCCACCGGGCTGCGCAACCTCTTCCGGCTCGCCACCCTGGCCTCGTTCGAGGGGCAGCTGGGCAAATGGCCGCGGATGGACGCCGAACTCGTCGCCGCGCACGCCGATGGCATCGTCGCCACCACCGGCTGCCCGTCGGGCGAGGTGCAGACCCGGCTGCGGCTCGGGCAGTTCGACGAGGCGGTGGCGGCGGCGGGGACGTGGCGGGACATCTTCGGGACTGGCAACTTCCACCTCGAGCTCATGGATCACGGCCTGACCATCGAGCGCCGGGTGCGCGAAGATCTGCTCGCCGTCGGCCGGAAGGCGGGGCTCCCCCCGCTGGCCAGCAACGACTGCCACTACGTGCACCGGGAGCAGGCCGAGGCGCACGAGGCCATGCTCTGCGTGCAGACCGGTCGCACGCTCGCCGACCCGGGCCGCTTCCGGTTCGACGGCGACGGCTACTACCTGAAATCGGCGGCCGAGATGCGCGCGCTGTGGGACGCCGAGGTGCCCGGCGCCTGCGACGCCACGCTCGAGCTGGCCGAGCGGGTCGAGCCGTACGACGAGGTCTGGGCGTTCCGCGATCGGATGCCGGTGTTCCCGGTGCCGACGGGCCACACCCAGGACAGCTGGCTGCGCCGCGAGGTCGAGGCCGGGCTGTGCCGCCGCTTCCCGGCCGGGGTGCCCGCGGGCTACCGCGAGCGAGCCGGATACGAGCTGGACATCATCAGGGACAAGGGATTTCCGGCCTACTTCCTGGTGGTCGGGGATCTCGTGGCGCACGCCCGCGAGGTCGGCATCCGAGTGGGGCCGGGGCGCGGTTCCGCGGCGGGCTCACTGGTGGCCTACGCACTCGCCATCACGAATATCGACCCCATCGAGCACGGCCTGCTGTTCGAGCGCTTCCTGAATCCGGAGCGGCCGTCGGCGCCGGATATCGATATCGACTTCGATGACCGCAGGCGCGGCGAGATGATCCGCTACGCCACCGACCGCTGGGGCGCGGACCGGGTGGCCCAGGTGATCACCTTCGGCACCATCAAGACCAAGGCCGCGTACAAGGACGCCGCCCGGGTGCATTTCGGCCAGCCGGGCTTCGCGCTGGCCGACCGGATCACCAAGGCGCTGCCGCCGCCGGTGGCGGCAGCGGACATTCCGATCGCGGGCATCACCGATCCGGCGCACGAACGGTACGGCGAGGCCGCCGAGGTGCGCGCGCTGCTGGAGGCCGACCCGAATCTGCGCCGGATCCACGACACCGCCGCCGGGCTGGCGGGCATGGTGCGCGGCGCCGGGGTGCACGCCTGCGCGGTGATCCTCTCCAGTGAGCCGCTGCTGGACGTGGTGCCGCTGTGGAAGCGCAGGCAGGACGGTGCGGTCATCACCGGCTGGGACTACCCGTCCTGCGAGGAGCTCGGGCTGCTCAAGATGGATTTCCTCGGCCTGCGCACGCTCACCGTGATCGGCGACTGCCTGGACAATCTGCGCGGCGGCCGCGGCATCGAGCTGGATCCCGAGACGCTGGCGCTGGACGATGCCGCCACCTACGCCATGCTGGCCCGCGGCGACAATCTCGGTGTTTTCCAGATGGATTCGGCCGGGATGCGCGAGCTGCTGCTGCGCATGGCGCCCACCGAGTTCAACGACTTGATCGCCTCGAACGCGCTGTACCGGCCCGGGCCGATGGGCGTCGGCGCGCACTGGGCCTACGCGGACCGGAAGAACGGGCGCGAGGCCGTCACCCCGATCCACCCTGAGCTGGATGAGCCGTTGCGCGAGATTCTCGCCGAGACCTACGCGCTCATCGTCTACCAGGAGCAGATCATGCAGATCGCGCAGCAGGTGGCCGGGTACTCGCTGGGCCAAGCCGATCTGCTGCGCCGGGCGATGGGCAAGAAGAAGCCCGAGGTGCTGGCCCGCGAGTTCGAGACCTTCCGCAAGGGCATGCGCGGCAATGGCTACAGCGACGCGGCGGTGACCGCGCTCTGGGAGGCGGTGCTTCCCTTCGCGGGGTACGCGTACAACAAGTCGCACGCGGCGGGATACAGCCTGGTCATGTATTGGACCGCCTTCCTCAAGGCCAACCATCCGGCCGAGTTCATGGCGGCGCTGCTCACCTCGGTGGGCGACGACAAGGACAAGTCCGCGGTCTACCTGGCCGACTGCAGGCGCCGCGGGATCCGGGTACTGCCGCCGGACGTCAACGAGTCGGCGGCGACCTTCACCAGCGTCGGCGCGGACATCCGGTTCGGGCTCGGCGCGGTGCGCAACGTGGGCGAACCGGTGGTGGCCGAGGTCCTCCGAGCCCGCGGTACCGGCCCGTTCACCGGGTTCGGCGACTACCTGACCAGGGCGGGCGGGGTGCGGAAGGTGGCGGAGTCGCTGATCAAGGCGGGTGCCTTCGATTCGCTCGGATATCCGCGGCGCGGACTGCACGAGATCCACGGCGCGGCGGTGGACGCGGCGGCGGCATCCCGGCGGGCGGCCGCGCTCGGCCAGTACGACCTGTTCGCCGAGGCGGAGCCGGAGGCGGCGGCGCTGCTCGAGCCCGCGGTGCCCGAGGTCGAGTGGGAGCCACGCGAACGGCTCGCCTTCGAGCGGGACATGCTCGGGCTGTATGTGTCCGGGCATCCGCTGGACGGACTGGCGGCGGTGCTGGCCGCGCTGACCGATACCCCGCTGACCGCGCTCGGCGCGCTCCCGCACGGCCGGACGGTCGTGGTCGGCGGGCTGGTCGCCGGGGTCGATCGGCGGGTCACCCGCAAGGGCGATCCGTGGGCGGTGGTGCGGCTGGAGGAGCTGGATGCCGCCGCCGAGGTGCTTTTCTTCCCGGCCGCCTACGCCACGGCGGCCGCGCTGCTCGCCGAGGACGCGGTGGTGGTGATCGCGGCCAGGGTCAGCGTGCGCGAGGGGCGGCGTTCGCTGCTCGGCGAACGGGTTACCGTGCCCGAACTCACCGACCGCCCGCTCGACCTGCACCTGACCGCACGGGGCTGCACTCCCGACACCGTGCGTACGCTGCGCGAGGTACTGCGCAGACATCCGGGCGGCGCCGAGGTGCGGATAGTGCTGCACGGGGTGCATCGCGAGTACCGGCTCGCCGTCCCCGGCTACCGGGTCGATCCGTCGCCCGCGCTACTGGGCGAGCTGAAGGCGCTGCTCGGCCCCGGCTGTGTCGGCGGCTGAGGTGCCGAGCCGCCATCGGCTCAGCCGCCGCCGCGGTTGGCGGCTGCCACCACCGCGGGCAGCAGCCCGGGCAGCGCGGTGTCGAGTTCGGCGCGGCGCAGCCGCTGGCAGGTGTTCCCCGCGACGGTGAGCCGCTCGATCACCCCCGCCTCGCGCAGGATCTTGAAGTGGTGCGTGGCGGTGGACTTGTTGATCGCGTCGTAGAGCGCCGCACACCGCACCGGGCCATCGGCGTTGGCCAGCCGGCGCACCATCTCCAGCCGGACCGGGTCCTGCAGCGCGCCGAGCACGGCGGACAGCGGCGCCACCGGCGTCGACACTTCGCTCATGATCTACCTCACTCAGGTTTGATGGTTATCGTACCCGGGCCGTATGGTCGAGTGCGGTTCGACAACCATCAAACCTATCGGACGGGAGCCGCGATGACCGCGACCATCGCCCAGCCGGCGGTGCAGCGCTGGGCCTATCCCCTGGTCCTGGCGGCGACCGGGGTCGCGCTCGGGGTCTCCGGCGCGCCCGCCCCGCTCTACGGGCTCTACGAGTCCGAGTGGAACCTGTCGCCGCTCACCACCACGGTCATCTTCGCGGTGTACGCCGTCGCGGCGCTGGTGGCGGTGCTGGTGGCCGGCCGGATCTCCGACGTGCTCGGCCGCAAGCCGGTGCTGCTCGGCGCCTTCGGCACCATGATCGCCGGGCTGGTGGTCTTCGTGGCCGCCGACTCGGTGCCCATGCTGGTGCTCGCCCGCGCGCTGCACGGCTTGGCGGTCGGCGCCACCGTGGTGGCGGGCGCGGCCGCGCTGCTCGACCTGCGGCCGCACCGCGGTGCGCGCTCCGGGCAGCTCAGCGGGGTGGCGTTCAACGTCGGGATGGCGGTGACGATCCTCGGCTCGGCGCTGCTCGCCCAGTACGCGCCGTACCCGCTGCGCACGCCGTACGTGGTGATCAGCGTGGTCTGCCTGGCCATCGCGGCCGGGGTGATCGCGCTGCGCGAGCCGCACGCGGCCCGGGTGGCCGGGCGGATCCGGATCGCCAGGCCGTCGGTGCCCGCCGAGATCCGCGGCGACTTCTGGTTCTCCGCGATCGGCGTGATGGCGGCGTGGTCGGTGCTCGGCGTGCTGCTCTCGCTCTACCCGTCGCTGGCCGCGCGCCAGACCGGCATCCACAACCTGGTCTTCGGCGGCGCGGTGGTGGCCGCGACCGCGCTCTCCGCCGCGCTGGTGCAGCTCGTCGCCACCCGCGTTCCGGCGCGGCGGGCCGCCGTCGTCGGCGATATCGGGATGGCCTTCGCGCTGCTCGCGTTGATTCCGGCGCTGGCGACGCACAGCTGGGTCGCGGTGCTGCTGGCCGGGGTGTTCCTCGGTGGCACCTTCGGGCTCGGCTTCGGTGGTTCGCTGCGGCACCTCTCGAACGTGGTGCCGCAGCACCGGCGCGGCGAGACCATGTCGGCCTACTACCTGCTCGCCTACACCGCCATGGCGCTGCCGACGGTGCTCGCCGGGTGGGCCGCCAACACCTGGGGGCTGAGCACGGTCTTCCCGTGGTTCGTCTCTGCCGCCGCCGTGGCCTGCCTCGTCGCCGCCGGGCTCGGCCTGCGCCGCCGCACCGCCGGGTAGCGTCGGCGCCATGAGGATCCGTGGAGCCGTCCTGGAGCGCATCGCCGCGCCCGCCCCGTTCGCCGAATCGGCGCCGCTCACCATCTCCGAGCTGGAGCTGGCCGAGCCGGGGCCGGGCGAGCTGCTGGTGCGGATCGAGGCGGCGGGGCTGTGCCACTCGGACCTCTCCGTGGTCGACGGCAACCGGGTGCGCCCGGTGCCGATGCTGCTCGGGCACGAGGCTTCCGGCCGGGTCGAGGCGGTCGGCCCCGGCGAGCCGGACATCGCCGTCGGGCAGCGCGTCGTCATGACCTTCCTGCCGCGCTGCGGCGAGTGCGCAGGCTGTGCCAGCGAGGGCCGCACGCCGTGCATCCCCGGCAGCGCCGCGAACAACGCGGGCGAGCTGCTCGGCGGTGGCCGCAGGCTGCGCCGCGACGGCGCGGAGGTGCACCACCACCTCGGCGTCTCCGCCTTCGCCACGCACGCCGTCGTCGACCGCCGCTCGGTGGTCCCGGTCGACGACGACGTCCCGCCCGAGGTCGCCGCGGTGCTCGGCTGCGCGGTGCTCACCGGCGGCGGTGCGCTGCTCAACTCGGCGCCGCCCGCGCTGGGCGACCGGATCATGGTGGTCGGGCTCGGCGGCGTCGGGATGGCGGCGCTGCTGGTCGCGGCCTCGCTCGGGGTCGGCGAGGTGATCGCCGTCGACACCGTGCCGGAGAAGCTGGCGCTGGCCCGCGAACTCGGCGCCACCGCCGCGCTCACCCCCGCCGAGGTGGCCGAGCGGGGTGTGCAGGCCGAGGTGGTGGTGGAGGCCGCGGGCAATATCCGCGCCTTCGAGACCGCGGTGGCCGCGACCGCGCCCGGCGGCACCACGGTCACCGTCGGGCTGCCCGCCCCGGACGCCCGCGCGAGCATCTCGCCGCTGGCGCTGGTGGCGCAGGGCCGCTCGATCGTCGGCAGCTACCTCGGCTCCGCGGTGCCCGCCAGGGACATCCCGGAGTACGTGCGGCTGTGGCGCGCGGGCAGGCTGCCGGTGGAGCGGCTGGTCTCCGCCCGGATCGGGCTGGAGCAGATCAACGCCGCCATGGACGAGCTGGCCGCGGGGAACGCGCTGCGCCAGGTGATCCTGTTCTGACGATAGGCTCACCGGAGTTCGGGACGAGAGGAGCAGCGGTGACGATTCGGGTCGGAGTACTCGGCGCGCAGGGAAGGGTCGGCCGGGCCATCTGCGCCGCGGTGACGGCGGCGGACGACCTGGAGCTGGTCGCCACCGTCGACAAGGACGACGCGCTGACCGCCTTCACCGACGCGAACACCGAGGTCGTCGTCGACTTCACGCACCCCGACGTGGTGATGGGCAACCTGAAGTTCCTGATCGAGCACGGAATCCACGCCGTGGTCGGGACGACCGGCTTCGACGACGGCAGGCTCGCCGAGGTGCGCGACCGGCTGGCGGAGAGCCCGGAGACCGGTGTGCTGATCGCGCCGAACTTCGCCATCGGCGCGGTGCTCTGCATGCGCTTCGCCGAGCAGGCGGCGCGGTTCTTCGAGTCGGTCGAGGTGGTGGAGCTGCACCACCCGAACAAGGCGGACGCGCCGTCCGGCACCGCCTACCGCACCGCCGGGCTGATCGCCGAGGCGAGGGCGAAGGCCGGGGTCGGCCGCAGCCCGGACGCCACCAGCACCGAGCTGGACGGCGCGCGCGGCGCCGACGTCGACGGGGTGCGGGTGCACTCGGTGCGGCTCGCCGGGCTGGTCGCGCACCAGGAGGTGCTCTTCGGCACCCAGGGCGAGACGCTGACCATCCGGCACGACTCCATCGACCGGAACTCCTTCGCCCCCGGCGTGCTGCTCGGCGTCCGGAGCATCGCCGCCCGCCCCGGCCTCACCGTCGGGCTCGACCCGTTCCTGGATCTGTGACCGAATCCGCGCCCGCGGGCGACGTGCTGAGGCGGGTCGCCTTCATCGCCGCCCTGGTGCTGGCGCTCGGCTTCTACTTCCTGCTGCTCGGCCGGATCGCGATCGAGCTGCTCACCTCCGGCGCGGCGGCGGCCGTCGCGATCGGCGTCGGCGTGCTGATCCTGCCGCTGCTCGGGGTCTGGATCGTGGTCGCCACCCTGCGCGCCGCGCTGGCGCACCAGCACCTGGCCCGCCGCATGCACGCCGAGGGCCGCGAACTCGACACCGCCGAGCTGCCGCGCCGCCCCTCCGGCCGGGTGGAGCGGCCCGCCGCCGACGCGCTCTTCGACCGGGTCAAGGCCGAATGGGAAGCCGACCCGGACAACTGGCGCTCCTCCTACCGCCTGGCCCGCGCCTACGACCTGGCCGGCGACCGCTCCCGCGCCCGCGAGGCCATGCGCCGCGCCGTCGCCCTGGAACGCCTGGACCGGTGAGCCCGTGCCCCGCCTGCTGATCGTGCACCACACGCCGTCGCCGCACACACACGAGATGTTCGAGGCGGTGCTGCGCGGCGCCACCGATCCCGAGATCGAGGGCGTCGAGGTCGTCCGCCGCCCCGCGCTCACCGTCGCGCCGATCGACGTGCTGGAGGCCGACGGCTACCTCCTCGGCACCCCAGCCAACCTCGGCTACATGAGCGGCGCCCTCAAACACGCCTTCGACACCGTCTACTACCAGGCCATCGACACCACCCGCGGCCGCCCCTTCGGCCTCTACCTGCACGGCAACGAGGGCACCGAGGGCGCGGTCCGCGCGGTCGACTCCATCACCACCGGCCTCGGCTGGGTCAAGGCCGCCGAGCACGTCGTCGTCTCCGGCAAGCCGTCCAAGGCCGATCTCGAGCAGTGCTGGGAACTCGGCGGCACCATCGCCGCGCAACTGATGGGATGACCGCGCCCCCGATTCTGGTGGGCTGACTGCGCACCCCCGACCCGGCATACTTCCTGAACGTGCTGTACACGACGGCCGGGATGGGAGTACCGAGGTGACCTGGGGCGAGGACGGCGCACCGGCCCGGCGGATCGGGCTGGTGGAGGACCACGAATCGGTGGCGATCGGCCTCGCGGCGATGCTGGCCCCCGAACCCGACCTCGATCTGGTGCACACCGCGGGCACCGTGGGTGAACTGCTCTCCGCGACAGCGGAGCTCGACCTCGCCGTGCTGGATCTGCGGCTCGCCGACGGCTCCGTGCCGGAGGACAACGTGCGCGCGCTGCGCGGGCGGGGGATCGAGGTGCTGGTCTTCACCGGCGCCGACAACGCGTTCCTGGTGCGCTCCGCGGCGCGGGCCGGGGTGCTCGGGGTGCTGCGCAAGTCCGAGGACGTGCCGACCGTGGTGGCCGCGGTGCGCCGCGCGGCCTCCGGCGAACAGGTGGTGACCACCGACTGGGCCGCCGCCATCGACGGCGACCCGCAGCTCTCCGACGTCGGGCTGAGCCCGCGCCAGGAGGAGGTGCTGATGCTCTACGCCTCCGGCGAGAAGGCATCCCGGGTGGCCCGGCTGACCGGCCTCTCCGAGCAGACCGTCAACGACTACCTGGGCCGGATCCGGCAGAAGTACGCCGACGCCGGGCGACCCGCGCCGACCAAGACCGACCTGTACAAGCGCGCGGTGGAGGACGGTTGGCTCCCGATGCCCGAGCGCAACAGCAGGGCATGACCCCGGGCGCCATCGCCGCCGTCGATTCCGTCCGGGTGCCAGCGGGCCGCTGGGTCCGCGGGCTGCTCTCGATCGCGGCGGGCCCGGCCGCCGAGCCCGCCGCCGACCGCATCCTGCGCAGGCTCGGGCTGAGCGTCGGCATCGCCGGGGTGATCGTCGGGCTGATCGAGCTGCCGGAGATCGCGGAGCAGAGCCGCGGCGCCGACCCCGGCCGGGTGCTGGCCACGGTGGTGCTCGCCTTCGGGCTGTTCCCGGTGCTCGCGGTGGTGTCGGTGGCGATGAACCGCAGGGCGATCCAGCGCACGGCCGCCGTGGCGGCGGTGAGCTTCCTGGCGGCCGCGCTGATGGTGCCGAGCACCTACCCGGTGCTGGCCACCGGGGCGGAGCAGATCTGGCTGTACCGGGTGCTCGTGCTCGGCGTGCTGGCGGCGGCGCTCTCCTGGCGGCTCTCGCTCGCCGTGGGGTACCTGGTGCTCGGCTGCGTGCTGATCTCGGCGGCCAATGCCGCGGTGCTGCCCGAGGTCACCCCGGCTGCCTTCGGCAACGCGGTGGCCAGGTCGGGCGGGCTGGCCGCGCTCTTCGCCTGGTGCGTCATCTACGCGCGGGCGGCGGCGGCCAGGGTGGACCGGGAGTCCGCGCTGGAGGGCAGGCGCGCGGCCGCGGTGGCCGGGGCGGCGGCCAGGGAGCGGGAGCGCGCCCGCTTCGCCGCGCTCATCCACGACGCCGTGCTCTCCACGCTGCTCGACGCCTCGCGCGGCGGCTGCACCGAGCCGAGCGTGCTGCACAAGCAGGCCCAGCGCACGATCGCGCAGCTGGACGCGGTGCGCGGCGGCGGGATCGCGCCGGACCGGCTGGACGCGCAGTCCGCCATCGGCTTCCTGCGCTCGGCGGTGCACGAGGTGAACCCGGAGATCGAGTTCGGCGCGCAGCGCCCCGGCGTCGGCGGCGACCTGGATATGCCGCTGGAGGCCGCGGTGACGCTGGCCGCCGCGCTCACCGAGGCGGCGCGGAACAGCCTGCGGCACGCCACCGTTCCCGGCCGCGCGGTGCGCCGCACCGTCACCGTGACGATCGGCGCGGGCGGGATCCGCGTGGTGCTGCGCGACGACGGCGCCGGTTTCGACCCCGGCGCCGTGCCGCCGGACCGGCTCGGCGTCGCGGTCAGCATCCTCGGCCGGATGAGCAGGCTCCCCGGCGGCGCCGGCTTCGTGGAATCACATCGCGGCGGCGGCACCACCGTGACGCTGGTGTGGGGCAACGATGGCTGACCGGGACACCGATTTCGCGCTGCGTGACCTGCTCGGCCTGCGCGACGGCGCCGCCTGGCTCTTCCTGGTCGGCTTCGAGGCCATCATCGTGCTCTACATGGTGCGCAACTTCGCCGGGTCGCCGCCGGTGCCCGCGCTGCTCGCCCTGCTCGCGCTGGCCGCCGCCGGGCTGCTGGTGCTGGTCATCCCGGTCGACCCGCTGCCCGTCAGCGCGACCGCGCTGGTGGTGCTCGCCGCCCCGCTGGCTGCCGTGCTCACCATGACCGGGCTGCCGAACCGCGGCGACACCCCGCAGGTCTCGACCGCATTCGCCGCCTCCTACGTGCTCGCCCTGCTGGTCCTGCGCGGCAGGCTCGGCGCCGCCTGGATCGGGGTGGCCGCCACCGCGGGGGTGATCGCGGTGCTGGCCGCGGCCGAGGGGATGACCGGCGGCTCCTTCGTCGGCACCGTCGTGCCGATCGGCACCGTGGCCGGGGTCTCGCTCTTCGCCGCCGTCATGCGGCCGACCCAGCGCTCGCTGCACACCCTGCGCGAGGAGGCGACGCTGCGGGCCGCCGCCGAGGCCACCCTCGCCGCCGAGAACGGCGAGCGCGATCGGCAGCTCGCCCGGCTGGACCGGCTGGCCAGGCCCATGCTGGAGCGGATCGCCGCGGGCGCGGACCTGAACGGGCGGGACCGCGAGGAGTGCAGGCTGCTCGAGGCCGAGCTCAGGGACGGGCTGCGCGCCCCGCAGCTGGTCACCGACGAGCTGAGCGCCGCCGCCCGCGGCGCGCGGGCGCGCGGGGTCGAGGTGGTGCTGCTGGACGACGGCGGCTTCGCCGGGGTGCCGCGGTGGGTGCGCGAGCGGGTGGTCGACGCCGCCGCGGGCGAGCTGGACGCCGCCACCGACGGCACCGTCACCGTGCGGGTGCTGCCGATGGGGCGCCGGGTGCTGGCCACCGTGCTCGCCGCGGCGGGCGCCGGGGACCGGCGGATCGAGATCGACGCGGCCGGTGCCGTCCGGGTCTCCACCTGACCTGTCGGACCCCCGTGAGATCCTGCGCGGCATGCGGACGATGAGTGCGGCCGTCGCGCGCCGGACGGCGCTGGCGGCCCAGGGGTTCGGGCGGCGCAGGCCCGCCGTCACCACCCGCAGGACGGTCCTCGACGTCCTCGCCAGAACGCAGCTGCTGCAGATCGATTCGGTCTCGGCGGTGGTCCGGGCGCACTACGCGCCGGTGTTCAGCCGGATCGGCGGCTACGACCGCTCGGTGCTGGACGACGCGATCTGGCGGCACCGGGCGCGCACCCCGCGCAGGCTGGTGGAGTACTGGGCGCACGAGGCTGCGCTGATCCCGGTCGAGGACTGGCCGCTGTTCCGCTGGCGGATGGCGGAGTACGAGCACGGCCGCTGGGCCGGGATGCGCCGGGTGGTGGAGCGCAACCCGACCCTCGGCGCCGACATCGTCGACGTGCTCACCGAGGTCGGCGCCGCCACCGCCACCCAGATCGAGAAGCACCTGGAGCTGGACAAGCCGCGCCCGCGCGGCTCCTGGTGGGATCTCACCGACACCAAGACCATCTGCGAGCAGCTCTTCGCGGCGGGCACCCTCTCGGTGAGCCACCGCTCCGGCTTCACCAGGTACTACGACCTGGCCGAGCGGGTGATCCCGCCCGAGCTGCACGCCCGCGCGGTACCGCGCGAGGAGGCGGTGCGCGAGCTGGTGCGCCGGGCCGCCACCGCGCTCGGCGTCGGCACCGAACCCGACCTGCGCGACTACTACCGGATGCAGCGCAAGCAGACCGAACCGGCCATCGCCGAGCTGGTGGACGCGGGTGAGCTGATCCCGGTCGCCGTCGAGGGCTGGGACCGCCCCGGCTACCTGCGCGCGGGCGCCCCCGCCCCGCGCCGGATCGAAGGCGCCGCGCTGCTCTGCCCGTTCGACCCGCTGGTCTTCTGCCGCCCGCGCACCGAGCGGCTGTTCGGCTTCCACTACCGGATCGAGATCTACACCCCCGAGGCGAAGCGGGTGCACGGCTACTACGTCTTCCCGTTCCTGCTGGACGGGCAGCTGGTCGGCCGGGTCGACCTGCGCGCCGAGCGCGGCAGCGGGCGGCTGCTGGTGCCCGCCGCCTTCGCCGAGCCCGGCCACGCCACCCCGTACACCGCGGCCGCGCTGGCCGGGGCGCTGCGCGAGATGGCCGACTGGCTGGAGCTGGACGACGTGGTGCTCGGCGATCGCGGCGACCTGATGCCGCAGCTGGCTCAGCTGTCGGCGCGCGGCTCCGGCCTGGCGCTGGGCCCGGTGCCGTAGCCGCCGCCGTAGCCGCGCATCTGGTCGCGCAGGGTGTTGCTGACCGCGTGCGAGAGCCAGGAGTTGAGCGACTGACCGCTCTGCGCCGCGGCCTCCTCGGCGCGCGACTTCAGCTGCTCCACCAGGCGCAGCGTCACCCGGCTGATATCGCCGGTCATCTCCTCGAAGGTGGGCGGGGCGCCGGTGCCGTCCTTGGCGACCGGGCGCACGTCGACCGCGGCGTCCGCGCCGCGCACCGAGACGTGCACCGTGCGGTCGCCGAGCGCCGTGCTCACCTCGGCGGCCAGGTCGGAGAGCGCGGCCAGCAGCATCAGCCGGGCCGAACTCTCCACGGCGGTGGCGAGCGCCTCGGCGGTGGCGCGGGTCTTCTCGTCGCCGAGCGCGGCCGCGGCGACCAGGTCGGCGCGGAGGCGGGCGGTGTAGCTGTCGAGATCCATGACACCAGCATGGCGTCTCAGCGGTGTCATGGCAAGGAAGCGATGACATCACTTGGCGTCGCCGTGATGTCGGCGAGTCGGTGTGCGGCCGGTTCGCGCGTCCGGCGGCGGCGCGGCACACCGGTGGCCGGACGAGGGTGTCGAGCGCGCAAGCGCGACCGGGTAGCCTTTCTCACCATGAGGAACGGTGAAACGACGCCCACCCCGCTCCGGGCGTCCGGCTCGGTCGGCGTCGCCATGGTGACCCCTTTCACACCCGAGGGGAAGCTGGACGTCGACGCGGGCGTCGCGCTGGCGGCACACCTGGTCGACCGCGGCGTCGACCTGCTCGCCGTCTCCGGCACCACCGGCGAGTCGCCGACGACCACCGAGTCCGAGAAGGCCGATCTGCTGCGCGCCGTCGTCGACGCCGTCGGCGAGCGCGCCACCGTGATCGCGGGCGCGGGCACCTACGACACCGCGCACTCGATCCACCTGGCGCGCAACGCGCAGCGGGCGGGCGCCCACGGGTTGCTGGTCGTCACGCCCTACTACTCGCGGCCGTCCCAGGAGGGGCTGGTCGCGCACTTCACCGCGGTCGCCGACGCCACCGACCTGCCGGTCACGCTGTACGACATCCCGCCGCGCTCGGTGGTGCCGATCGCCTCGGACACCATCCGGGTGCTCGCCGAGCACCCGCGGATCGTCGCGCTGAAGGACGCCAAGGGCGACCTGAACATGGGCGCCGGGCTGATCGCGGAGACCGGGCTCACCTGGTACTCCGGTGACGACGCGCTCAACCTGCCCTGGCTGTCGGTCGGCGCGGCCGGATTCATCAGCGTTATCGGGCACCTGGTGCCGGAGCGGCTACGCGACCTGCTCACCGCCTACACGGCCGGTGACGTGGTGCGGGCCCGGCAGCTCAATGCCGATCTGATCGGGCTGAACAACGCCATGGCGCGCCTCGGCGGCGTGGCGATGACCAAGGGCGGGCTGCGCTTGCTCGGCGTGGACGTGGGTGAGCCGCGGTTGCCGCAGCTCATGCCATCCACCGCCCAACTCGACGAGCTGGCCGGCGATCTGCGGGCCGCGGGGGTACTTGTATGAGCCGACCACGGAGACGTTCCGCCAGCCGCACCGCGGGCCCGCCGCTCCCGGAGAGTGAGCGGCCGGTCACCGAGAGCGCCGCTCCGGAGATCGACGCCGCCGCCGAGGCGGCGGCAGCGGTAGCCGAGGGCGACGCGACGAGCCGCGCCGCCACCGGTAGCGCGAACACCGCGCCTGCCGCCGCCGATCCCGGCCGCGCCGACGCGGCGACCGGCACCGGAGGGCGCGCGGTGGCCGCGGCGAAGGGTGACCCGTCCGGCGGGCGGCCGGTGGCCGAGGATGCGGGTGCCGAGACGATCGAGCGAACAGACCGTTCGGGCGGCTCCGCGAGCCGTGAGAGCGCCGCCCCCGCCGCCGAGCCCGCCGCGCGCGACAGCGGCCGCAACGACCGGCAGGGCAACCGCCGCAACACCCGCGGCAGGCCGGCCGGGCGTCGCTCGGAGCCCGCGCCGGACCAGCCGGTCGTGGCCGCGCAGGACCGGCTCGGCACGCCGCCGAAGGCCCCGCGCAACGGCCTGCGCGTCTTCGCGCTCGGCGGCATCGGCGAGATCGGCCGCAACATGACCGTCTTCGAGTTCGGCGGCAAGCTGCTGATCGTCGACTGCGGCGTGCTCTTCCCGGAGGACCAGCAGCCCGGCGTCGACCTGATCCTGCCGGACTTCCGGCCCATCGAGGACCGGATGGACGACGTGGTCGCGGTGGTGCTCACGCACGGCCACGAGGACCACATCGGCGCTGTGCCCTTCCTGCTCCGGCTGCGCCAGGACATCCCGGTGATCGGCTCCCGCTTCACCCTCGCGCTGGTCGCGGCGAAGTGCCGCGAGCACCGGCTGCACCCGAAGCTGGTCGAGGTCACCGAGGGCCAGCACACCACGCACGGCCCGTTCGGCTGCGAGTACTTCGCCGTCAACCACTCGATCCCGGACGCGCTCGCGGTCGCCATCCGCACCCCGGCGGGCGTCGTGCTGCACACCGGCGACATCAAGCTCGACCAGCTCCCGCTGGACAACCGGCTCACCGACCTGGCCGGCTTCTCCCGGCTCGGCGACGAGGGCGTCGACCTCTTCCTGGTCGACTCCACCAACGCCGAGGTGCCCGGCTTCGTCACCCCGGAGCGCGAGATCGGCGGCGTGCTCGACACCGTCATCGGCAAGGCGCGCGGCCGGGTGATCGTCGCCTCGTTCGCCAGCCACGTGCACCGGATCCAGCAGGTCGTCGACGTGGCCCAGCGCTACGGTCGCCGCATCTGCTTCGTCGGCCGCTCGATGGTCCGCAACATGCAGATCGCCCAGGACCTCGGCTACCTGACCGTCCCCTCCGGCGTCGAGGTCACCATGGACGGCGCCGCGAGCCTGCCCGGCGACCGCCTGGTGCTGATCTCCACCGGGTCCCAGGGCGAGCCGCTCTCGGCGCTCTCCCGGATGGCCCGCGGCGACCACCGGCAGATCAACGTGCGCGCCGACGACCTGGTGGTGCTGGCCTCCTCGCTCATCCCGGGCAACGAGAACTCGGTCTTCACCGTGGTGAACGGCCTCGCCCGGCTCGGCGCGAAGGTGATCACCCAGCAGAACGCCAAGGTGCACGTCTCCGGCCACGCCTCCGCGGGCGAGCTGCTCTACCTGTACAACGCGGTGCGGCCGACCAACGCCATGCCGGTGCACGGCGAGTGGCGGCACCTGCGCGCCAACGCCGCGCTGGCGGTGGCGACCGGCGTGCCGGAGGAGCGGGTGGTGCTGGCCGAGGACGGCGTCGTCGTCGACCTGGTCGACGGCATCGCCTCCATCGTCGGCCGGGTGCCGGTCGGCCACGTCTACGTGGACGGCCTCTCCGTCGGCGACGTCGGCGAATCCACCCTGTCGGACCGGCTGGTGCTCGGCGAGGGCGGCTTCATCTCGATCACCGTCGCCATCGACCAGGACACCGGCAAGACGGTCAGCCCGCCGGAGCTCAGCGGCCGCGGCTTCTCCGACGACCCGGGCGCGCTCGCCCAGGCGGCCGAGCTGGTCGAGGCCGAGCTGCAGCGGCTGGCAGGCGAGGGCGTCACCGACACGCACCGGATCGCGCAGAGCGTGCGCCGGGTGGTCGGGCGCTGGGTGGCCGACGTCTACCGCCGCCGCCCGATGATCATCCCCACCGTCATCGGCGTCTGACCCACGGAGACGACTCAGCCCCACCGAGACGACAGAGCCCGCCGGAGGAGATCTCCGGCGGGCTCTTCTCGTGCCTCGGCTCAGCCCTCGCAGGCGGCCGATTCGATCTTCGCGCTCTTGACGACGTTGCAGGCGAAGGTGTTCGAGACCTTCCACTGCCCGCCCTCGGAGACGAACTCGATGAAGGCGTTCTGCACCGGCGTGCCGCCGATCGAGACGTCGGCGTCGGCCTTGACCTTGCCGCCCGCCGGCTCCTGCACGTTCGTCACCTTCACGGTGACGTTCTCCCGCTCGGCCGCCGCCACCAGGTTCTGCACCAGGTAGGGGTCCTGCTCGGCGTTCTGGATCCAGCTGGTCTTCTCGGCGTTCGGCACCGCGGGGTCGAAGGCCTTGGTGAGCCGGTCGTTCAGCTCGGCGACCGTCGGCTTGGCCAGCACAGGCGCAGCCGCCGTGGTCGGCGCGGCGCCGGTCGCCTTGGTGCCGTTGTCGCTGCCGCCCTGTGCCTGGCCGGCATCGGCGTCGCGGGTGGCGGTGGCGACGGTGCTGTCCGACGCCGTGTCGTCCGAGGAGCTGCTGCAGCCGACCGCGAGGGTGCAGGCGGCCGTGGTCAGGAGCACCGCGACGGCGGTGCGGAAAGGGTGCTTCACGGTGTTCCCCGTCAGTTGCTGTGGTTGGAGGTGCAGTTCCAGTGCACGATGGTGGCGTCGGAGTAGTTCTCGTTGAGCGCCAGCGACTGCGCGGAGCGGCGCGAGGCGCCGTAGGCCCAGCTCCAGGTGGCGGTGCGCTCCGAGTAGGCGACGGCGCCGCAGCCGTTGGCGAACCACACCAGCGACTCGCAGTCCGCGGCGCCGCAGCTGGCCAGCGCCTTCGCGGTGGCCTGGTCGACGTCGGCGTAGTCGTAGGAGTAGCCGATCAGCCCGGTGCCGGGGGAGAGCGCGATCGCGCCGTAGTAGGACTGCACGGCGTGTGCGGAGGGAGCGCCGAGCGTCAGCGCGGAGCCGACCGCGGCGGCGACGGCGACGCCGGAGACGAATTTTTTCACGGGGGAGTTGCCCTTCTGTCCGGAAGATCCACGACCCGATGGACCGAAGCAACAAAATACACAGTGCGGCGCGCGCTGGGTATCTTCGGCAGGATGAGCATGGCACAGAAGGAACGCCGCGAACTGGTGGCGACGATGGCGGCCGCGGGTCCGGACGCACCGACGCTCTGCGGCAGCTGGAGCGTTCGTGATCTCGCCGCGCACCTGGTGGTGCGGGAGCGCAGGCCGGACGCAGCGCCCGGCATCATGATCAAGGCGCTCGCGCCGCGGCTGGAGCGGGTGCAGGCGCGTGCCGCCGAGCGGCCGTTCCCCGAGCTGCTGGAGGAGGTGCGCACCGGCCCGCCGTGGTGGTCGCCGCTCAAGCCGATCGACGCCGTCGCCAACCTCGCCGAGTACTTCGTGCACCACGAGGACGTGCGCCGCGGGGGCGAGACGTGGGAGCCACGCGAACTTCCCGGCGATGAGCAGCGGCAGCTCTGGAAGACCGTGCGGCGTATGGGGAAGATGGCCTACCGGAAGTCGCCCGCGCCGATCGTGCTGCGCACCCCGGACGGGGACGAGGCGCGGATCGGCTCGGGCTCCGGGGAGCCGGTGGTCCTGCTCGGCGCGCCCGCCGAGCTGCTGCTGCACGCCTTCGGGCGCGACAAGGTGCGGATCGAGACCTCCGGTCCCGAGGACTCGGTCCGCGCGGTCCTCGCTCTGGACCGCTCCCTCTAGGCGGCGAACCACCGCGTGACCGGCGCACGAGACGCGCGGGAACAGTGTTGCGGATGGTTTCCGCGGGGTATTTGGGGCTAGCCTGGGGCCATGGCAGGTAAGCCCCGCAGCACCACGTCGGCTCGGCCGCGCGCGGGATCGGCGCGGGGGCGGGCTCCCCGGACCGGTTCCGCGCCCGCCGCTTCCGGGGTGCCGCGGGCAGCGGCGCCGGCCCCGAGGGCACGCAGCACGCCGCGCGCGGGCGCCACCGCCCGGGCAGGCGCGACCGCGCGGGCCGGTGCCGCCCGCCGCCCGGCCAGGCGTCCGGCGGGGGCCCGCTCGAACACCGCCCCGCTCGCCGTCCTCACCCGCGCCGTCACCGGCGGCTGGTCGATGCTGGCGCGCGGCGTCGGGGCCGCCACCCGCACGGTGAGCAAGGCGGGCGATATCGACCACGGCCACCGGCGCGACGGCATCGCGCTGGGGCTGCTCGCCTTCGCGGCCGTGGTCGCCGCCGCCGTCTGGCTCTCCGCGGGCGGCCCGGTCGGCCGCTGGGTGGAGACGGTGATCCGCGCGGTGGGCGGCTCCGCCTCCGCCGCGGTCCCGTTCGGCGCGGCGGCCGTCGCGGTGATCCTCATGCGCACCGAGCCGCGCCCGGAGATCCGGCCCCGCCTGGTCCTCGGCGGGCTGCTGGTCGGGCTGCCCTTCCTCGGCCTCTGGCACCTCGCCGCGGGCGCCCCCACCGACGCGCACGGCCGCTCCAGGGCCGCGGGCTTCCTCGGCTTCGTCACCGGCGGCCCGCTCGGCCAGGGGCTCACCCCGTGGCTCGCCGCCCCGATCCTGGTGCTCTGCATCGCCTTCGGCGTGCTGCTGCTCACCGGCATCACCGTGCGCGAGGTGCCCGACGTGCTGCGCCGCTACTTCGGCACCCAGTCCGGCGGCGACGAGTACACCGACTACGACGCCGCGCACCCCTTCGACACCGGCTACGGCACGCTCGACCCGCCCGGCTACGACGACCCGCCCGCGCGCCCGCGCCGCCGCCGCGGCCGCACCCCGGCCGAGAACTACCCGACCGACGAGTTCCCCGGCTCCTCCGCGCCCACCGAGCTGCTCGGCGAACCGCCGCTGCGCGACGCCAAGCCGATCGAGCCGCCGCTCGACCCCGAGCCCGCCCCGCGGCCCGCCCGCAGGCGCGCCGCCCCGAAGCCGGTCGACCAGACCCCGCCGCCGCCCGCCGAGCCGGAGTTCGTCGCCGACCGGGTGATCGAGGGCGATTACACGCTGCCGCCGCTCTCGCTGCTCACCGACGGCGACCCGCCGAAGAAGCGCAGCGCCGCCAACGAATCGATGATCGAGGCGATCACCGAGGTGCTGGTGCAATTCAAGATCGACGCGGCGGTCACCGGCTTCGTCCGCGGCCCGACGGTCACCCGGTACGAGGTGGAGCTCGGCCCCGGCGTGAAGGTCGAGAAGATCACCGCGCTGGCCAGGAACATCGCCTACGCGGTGGCGACCGAGAACGTCCGGCTGCTCGCGCCGATCCCGGGCAAGTCCGCGGTCGGCATCGAGGTGCCGAACTCCGACCGTGAGCTGGTCCGGCTGGCCGACGTGCTCAAGGCCGGCTCCACCCGCAGCGACCACCACCCGCTGGTGATCGGGCTCGGCAAGAACATCGAGGGCGAGTTCGTCTCGGCGAACCTGGCCAAGATGCCGCACCTGCTCGTGGCGGGCTCCACCGGCTCCGGCAAGTCGAGCTTCGTGAACTCCATGCTGGTCTCGCTGTTGCAGCGGGCGACGCCGGAGGAGGTGCGGCTCATCCTGATCGACCCCAAGATGGTCGAGCTCACCCCCTACGAGGGCATCCCGCACCTGATCACGCCGATCATCACCCAGCCCAAGAAGGCCGCCGCCGCGCTGGCCTGGCTGGTCGAGGAGATGGAGCAGCGCTACCAGGACATGCAGGCCAGCAAGGTGCGGCACATCGACGACTTCAACCGCAAGGTGAAGTCCGGCGCGATCACCACCCCGCTCGGCAGCGAGCGGGTGTACCGGCCGTACCCGTACATCCTGGCCATCGTGGACGAGCTCGCCGACCTGATGATGACCGCCCCGCGCGACGTCGAGGAGGCGATCGTCCGGATCACCCAGAAGGCCCGCGCGGCAGGCATCCACCTGGTGCTCGCCACCCAGCGGCCCTCGGTGGACGTGGTCACCGGCCTGATCAAGACGAACGTTCCCTCCCGGCTGGCCTTCGCGACCTCCTCGCTCACCGACTCGCGCGTCATCCTGGACCAGCCCGGCGCGGAGAAGCTGATCGGCATGGGCGACGGGCTCTTCCTGCCGATGGGCGCGGGCAAGCCGACCCGGCTGCAGGGCGCCTACATCTCCGACGAGGAGATCTACGCCGTCGTCGAGTTCGCCAAGAACCAGGCCGAGCCGGAGTACACCGAGGGCGTCACCGCGGCGAAGGCAGGCGAGAAGAAGGAGGTCGACGCCGATATCGGCGACGACCTCGACGTGCTGCTGCAGGCGGTGGAGCTGGTCGTGACCTCGCAGTTCGGCTCCACCTCGATGCTGCAGCGCAAGCTGCGGGTCGGCTTCGCCAAGGCGGGCAGGCTGATGGATCTCATGGAGACCAGGGGCGTGGTCGGGCCGAGCGAGGGCTCCAAGGCCAGGGATGTTCTGGTCAAGCCGGACGAGCTGGACGGCGTGCTGTTCGCCATCCGTGGCGGCGGCGATCCGGAGCCGGCCGACGCGGACTGAGGTGTACCGTCCGATGTGACGAAGCACCCGGTTCCGCTGCCTTGCGGCAAACCTCGGACAATTCGGGCATGCTGGGTGCCATGACCGCCGCCGCCGTCGACAGGACCCGCGCATGCAGGTGACCGGACTCGTATGGGTGATCACCATCGTGGTGATCCTGGGATTGTTCGTCTTCGACTTCTTCGCGCACGTGCGCACACCGCACGAGCCGACCTTCAAGGAATCCGGCTCGTGGTCCGCTGTCTATATCGGGATCGCGCTGCTCTTCGGCGGCTTCGTCGCCTGGCAGTGGGGCGGCACCTACGCCGGTGAGTACTACGCGGGCTTCGTCACCGAGAAGGCGCTCTCGGTGGACAACCTGTTCGTCTTCCTGATCATCATGAGCACCTTCGCGGTGCCGCGGAAGTACCAGCAGAAGGTGCTGCTCATCGGCATCGTGCTGGCGCTGGTGATGCGCGGCGGCTTCATCGCCGTCGGCGCCGCCGCGATCAGCGCCTTCAGCTGGGTGTTCTACCTGTTCGGCGCCTTCCTGATCTACACCGCCGCGAAGCTGCTCAAGGACAGCGGGCACGAGGTGGAGACCGAGGAGAAGCGGGACTCCGCGATCGTCCGGATCACCAAGAAGCTGGTGCCGACCACCGACGACTACCACGGCGACAAACTGCTCGCCCGGATCGACGGCAAGCGCGTGGTCACCCCGATGCTGCTGGCGCTGCTCGCCATCGGCTTCGCCGACCTGCTCTTCGCGCTCGACTCCATCCCGGCGATCTACGGCCTCACCGAGCAGCCGTACCTGGTCTTCACCGCGAACGCCTTCGCCCTCATGGGGCTGCGCCAGCTGTACTTCCTGATCGGCGGGTTGCTGGACCGGCTCGTCTACCTCTCCTACGGCCTCTCCGCCATCCTGGCGTTCATCGGCGTCAAGCTGGTGCTGCACGCGCTGCACGAGAACACGCTCGGCTTCATCAACGGCGGCGAGCACGTCTCCGTCCCCGAGATCTCCACCCCGGTCTCGCTCTCGGTGATCATCGGCATCCTCGCGGTCGCCACCGTCGCCAGCCTCCTCCGCACCCGCGGCACCGCGAAGCCGCGCGCGGAGGAACCGGAGGCGGTGGAGCCGAAGTAGCCGCTGAAGCGGGCCGGAGCAGCCCCAGCAGGGGTGCGGGGGCGGCACACCGTCGGGTGTGCCGCCCCCGCCGCACCCCTCGGACGCGAGATTCAGTCCGAGAACGCGCCGAGCACCGGCAACCACTCCGCGACGCGCACCGCGTCGATCAGCTCCTCGCGGGCGAACGGATCCCGCTCGAGCAGATCACCCAGCTCCGATTCGGTCTCGACGCGGAAGATGAGCAGGGCCCCCGACCCGTCGGGATACGGCCCGCTGGTGAGCAGACTCCCGGCGTCGACGAGCGACCCCAGCCAGTTCCGATGCTCCGCGCGATGGACATCGCGGCCGGGCACGGTGCCGTCGGAGTAGGTGTAGTGCACGGCGAAGGTGGGCACGGGCGATCTCCTCAATCCAGGGTCAGCAGCATCCGAGTATTGCCGAGCGTGTTCGGCTTCACGTAGCTGAGGTCCAGGAATTCGGCCACGCCGGTGTCGTACGAGCGGCACATCTCCGCGTACACCTCGGCGGTCACCGGCGTGCCGTGGATCTCGACGAACCCGTGCCCGGCGAAGAACGGCACCTCGAAGGTGAGCACGAACACCCGGTGCAGCCCCAGCTCCCGCGCCACCTCGACCAGCCTGCGCACGATGAGCTTGCCCACGCCGTGGCCCTTCACGCTCGGGTGCACCGCCACCGTGCGCACCTCGCCCAGGTCCGCCCAGAGCACGTGCAGCGCGCCGCAGCCGACGAGCCTGCCGTCCTGCTCCGCCACCCAGAACTCCTGGACCGCCTCGTACAGCGTCACCAGGTTCTTCTCCAGCAGGATGCGGCCCGCGTAGACATCGATGAGCCCCTTGATCCCCGGCACGTCCGCGGTGCGGGCTCGGCGCACCACCACGGCGGAAGCGGGCGCGCCGGGAGGCGCGACGGAGTTCGCGTCGCTGGTGGAAGCACCGGTCGGTGCCCGAGAAGTCATGGGGTGAACAGTAGCGGGGGCAGTTACCGATAGGCTGATCCTGTGCCGCGCATCCGACCCGTCCGCTCCCGGTATCGCCGCGTGCGATCCGCGGGCCAGGGGCCGTCGTGAGCGCGCAGCCCGAGGAGATCGACCGGGGGTGGAGCACCCCCGTCGTCGGCCCCGGCTATCAGCGCGCGCCGCAGGAGGGTCACGTGCCGCACGAGCCCGCCGTGCCGCTGATGAACATCGCGAACATGCTCACCATGCTGCGGATCGCGATCGTCCCGCTGTTCGTGCTGGCGCTCTTCACCGCCGACGGCCACGACACCGGCTGGCGGATCGGCGCCACCGTGCTGTTCGCGGTCGCCGCCATCACCGACCGCTTCGACGGGCAGCTGGCCCGCAAGTACGGCCTGGTCACCGATTTCGGCAAGCTCGCCGACCCGATCGCGGACAAGGCACTGGTCGGCGCCGCGCTCGTCGGCCTCTCCATGCTCGGCGACCTGGCCTGGTGGATCACCATCGTGATCTGCGGGCGGGAGATCGGCGTCACGCTGCTCCGGCTGGTCGTGGTCCGGCGCGGGGTGATCCCGGCCGGGCGCGGCGGCAAGCTCAAGACGCTGGTGCAGACGCTGGCGATCGGCGTGCTGCTGCTCCCGCTCAGCGGTGCCTTCGAGACCGCGGGCATGGTGCTGATGTATCTGGCGCTGGTGCTCACCGTCGCCACCGGGCTCGACTACGTGGGCCAGGCGGTCCGGGTCTGGCTGGCCGGGCCGGGGCGGGCCAGGGAATCGTGACGGGCGATCCGCTGGCCGTGGTCGGCGCCACCGAGCTGGTCGCCGCGCTGCGCGGCGCCGGGCAGACCGTCGCCGCCGCCGAATCGCTGACCGCCGGGCTCTTCACCGCCGCCCTGGCGGGCGTTCCGGGCGCGAGCACCGTCCTGCGCGGCGGGCTCGTGGTCTATGCCACCGATCTCAAGCACACCCTGGCGGGCGTCGACGCCGAGCTGCTGGCCGGGCTCGGCCCGGTCGCCGCCGGCACCGCCGAGCAGCTCGCGGTCGGCGCCCGCACCCGCTGCGGCGCGGACTGGGGGGTCGGCCTCACCGGGGTCGCCGGGCCGGACCCGCAGGGCGGGCAGCCGGTCGGCACCGTCTTCCTCGCGGTCGCGGGCGCCGGGCACATCACCACCCAGCGGTTGAAACTCGCCGGTGACCGGTGGACCATCAGAATCGGTGCGACGCGCGCGGCGGTCGAGGAGTTGCTGCGCACGGTGCTGGCCGCCGAGCGGTCCTGACGCCGGGTCCGGGAAACCAGTGGTGACCCGGGAGAACCCGGAGCCGCGCCGGGCGGATTCGCGCCGTGAAATCCGGGTGAACCCGGAGCGAACGCGGGAACCGATCGGCGCCGCGGCGCGTTGTGCCAGAGAACGGTGTGCGCCGGAGGTCCGGCCGCGCCGCCACCGGCTCCGCGAGCCGCGCGGGGAGGTGGCGGTCGGTGTGCGAGGAAGAGGAGTACGACATGACGCTGCTGCGAGAGGCGATCGGGGACAGTCTGCGGCGTGCGCGTCTCGCGCAGCACCGCACCCTGCGCGAAGTGTCCACCTCGGCCCGGGTCAGCCTCGGCTACCTCTCCGAGGTCGAGCGCGGGCGTAAGGAGGCCTCCAGTGAACTGCTGGCCGCCATCTGCTCGGCGCTCGACGTGCCGCTCTCCCGGGTGCTCTGGGACGTGAGCACGATCATGGCCGACGCCGACGGATTCGGGCCGCTCGGCGAGCTGGAGCCGGTGCTGGCCGGCGCCCCCGCCGAGCCGGGCCGGGAGCCCGCGGCCGACCGGAGCGCCGAGCCGGCCGGCTTCACCGACTCCGGTGCCGAGCGCGGCGCCGGATCGGAGGCCGCCGCCGCCCCGGCGGGCGCCACCATGTCGGCCACGCGCGCCGCGCCGGACGACCCGCCCGCGTGGCAGGCACCGGACGAGGCGGTCCCGGTTCCGGCCGGGATCGGCACCGGCCCGGACGCGGTCGGCGCACCGGACGCCGCCGACCTCCCCGGCGCGGACGCGATCGTGCCGGGCAGCGTGGTGATGACGCCGGGCGCGGGCCGCCCGCTCCCGGTGGAGACCAGGATCGTGATCCCGGCCCCGCGCGGCGACGCCCTCGCCCTGGTGAACAGCTGGTGATCGGCGCCGCACACTGCGCGCGGACGCTGTCTGCGACTAGATTCGGGGTGCCCGGTCGCGGTGGATCCGGGCTCCACATGGTGGAGGATAGGAACCGACAACGGGTGCGTGACGGTCGCGCACCGCAGCCGCGTCGCGACGTGGCGCGTCAGATGGAGGCGGGATCAACCGATGGCTAATCCGTTCGCGAAGGCCTGGAAGTACCTGATGGCCCTCTTCGACTCCAAGATCGAGGAGCACGCCGACCCCAAGGTCCAGATTCAGCAGGCGATCGAGGAGGCCCAGCGGCAGCACCAGGCGCTCTCCCAGCAGGCCGCATCGGTGATCGGCAACCAGCGCCAGCTGGAGATGAAGCTGAACCGGCAGCTCGACGAGGTCGAGAAGCTGAACGCCAACGCACGGCAGGCCGTGCTGCTCGCCGACCAGGCCATCGCCGCGGGCGATACCGAGAAGGGCGTGCAGTACACCAACGCCGCCGAGGCGTTCGCCGCCCAGCTGGTCACCGCCGAGCAGTCGGTGGAGGACCTCAAGGTGCTGCACGACCAGTCGCTGCAGGCGGCCGCGCAGGCCAAGAAGGCGGTCGAGCAGAACGCCATGCTGCTGCAGCAGAAGGTCGCCGAGCGCACCAAGCTGCTCAGCCAGCTGGAGCAGGCCAAGATGCAGGAGCAGGTCTCGGCCTCGCTGCAGCAGATGGACTCCACGCTCTCCGCGCCGGGCAGCACCCCGAGCCTGGACGCCGTGCGGGAGAAGATCGAGCGCCGCTACGCCAACGCGCTCGGCTCCGCCGAGCTCGCGCAGAACACGGTGCAGGGCCGGATGCTCGAGGTGCAGCAGGCCAGCGTCCAGATGGCCGGGCACAGCAAGCTGGAGCAGATCCGCGCCTCCATGCGCGGCGAGTCGCTGCCGGCGGGCGGCGCCAACCCGGCCGTCGGCCAGGCCCAGCCGCAGCCCAATCCGGCTGTGCAGCAGGCCGACCT
Source organism: Nocardia asteroides (assembly GCF_021183625.1). Classification (NCBI taxonomy): domain Bacteria; kingdom Bacillati; phylum Actinomycetota; class Actinomycetes; order Mycobacteriales; family Nocardiaceae; genus Nocardia; species Nocardia asteroides. The sequence continues at coordinate 1,981,261 of NZ_CP089214.1, read as the reverse complement.
GAACAAGGGGCAGACCGCCCAGCAGTGAGCCCGCACCGGCCCGGCCGGTGCGGTTCGACCGAGAAGGGGAGGCCGGCCCGATGAGCCGCCAGCAGCCCGAGCCGGGCCCGACGTGGCTCGGCCGCGCGAAAACCACCGCCGTGCAGCAGGTCCCGGCGCCCGCGGCGGCGACGCTGCGGGACATCGGCGAGAACGCCCTGGTGGCGGTGCGGCGCTGGGCCGACCCGAGGGAGCGCGAGCTGCGCAAGCGGCGCCGGGCCCGGCGCACCAGCCTGCGGCTCGGCACCGCGGGCGGGCTCACCACCGTCGGCGCGGTCGGGCTGGCCGTGCTCTCCGCGCCGGTCTGGGCCGTCGTCGTGCTCGGCGGCGGCGCGGTGGCGCTGGTCACCGGCGGCGCGATCAGCGCGCGGCGCTACCTGCAGCTGCGGCAGCTCCCGCTGCCGCAGGCCGCCTACCGGCCGCGCAAACTGCCGCCGCCGCGCTCCGCCGCCCGCACCGCCGCTGGCAGGCTGGACCGGGCCGAGCGGGCCCTGCACGCGCTGGTCACCCAGATCGCGCGCACCGGACGGCTCCCGCTGGACGAGCTCGCCGACCTGCGCGAGACCGCGGGCTCCGGCGCCGCGGCGCTCGCCGCGCTGATCACCGACGTGCAGGCCATGGAGCAGGCCGCCGACGCCATCGGCCAGGCCAACCCCGCGACCGCGGGTTCGCTGCGCGACACCGTCCGCGCCGCGGTCACCCGGCTCGACGCCGGGGTGGCGGAGTACGAGCAGCTGGTCGCCGCAGCGGGCGGGTTGCTCGCGGTGCCGGAAACCGGTGTGGTGCACTACAATTTCGATCTCATCGTCGCCGACCTCAGGCACGCCGCGGACCGCCTCGACGGCTGGGCGCAGGCGCTCACCGAGCTCGCCGACGACGGCCGCGCCCCCCTTCCGCCGCACGGCCGGTAGCGTTTTCCGGCGCGGCTACCGGGCATCGGGCGGCACGGGTGTGTAATGTCCTGTCTCCGAACGGTTTCGGCAGAAGGACAGGAAAACTATGGCGCAGCGGGTGGTCGTGACGACGGTCGACGATTTCGACGGGGAGTCGGCGGCCGACGAGACCATCGTGTTCGGCCTCGACGGCGTCACCTACGAGATCGATCTGTCGTCGGCGAACGCCGAGCGCCTGCGCGCCGAGCTCGGGGAGTGGGTGCGGCACGCCCGCCGGGTCGGCGGCCGCCGCAGGCGGGCGGGCGAGCAGCCCGCCGCCGGGCGCGCGGGCGAGGACGCCACCGCCATCCGGCGCTGGGCCAGGGAGAACGGCTTCGACATCTCCTCGCGCGGCCGGGTGCCGGACGAGGTGGTCGCGGCCTACCGGACGGCGCATCCCGCGCACACCTGACAACGCCGCGGAGTAGGTATCCTCCAGTCCGGGAGGAGGTCGTTTCGTGGTGCTGCGCCCTGGCGAGATATTCGCCGGTTATCGCGTCCTGCGCCCGCTGGGGGCCGGTGGGATGGGCGCGGTGTACCTCGCCCAGCATCCGCGGCTGCCGCGGCGGGACGCGCTGAAGGTGCTCGACCCCGGGCTCGGGGCCGACCCGGAGTTCCGCGCCCGGTTCGAACGCGAGGCCGATCTGGCCGCCCGCCTGGAACACCCCAACGTGGTCGCCGTCTACGACCGCGGCGCCGAGGGCGAGACGCTCTGGATCGCCATGCGGTACGTGGACGGGGTGGACGCCGCCGAGCTGATCCGGCGCGGGCCCGCCGAGCTGCCGCCCGCGCGCGCCGTGCGGATCGTCGCGGCCGCCGCGCGCGGGCTCGACGCCGCGCACCGCAACGACCTGCTGCACCGCGACGTCAAACCGGCCAACATCATGGTCGCCGTCGACGACGAGGGGAACGACGTCGTCCGGCTCACCGACTTCGGCATCGCCAGGCCGCTCGACGCGCCCACCTCGCTCACCGTCACCGGCTCGGTGCTGGCCACCTTCGCCTACGCCGCGCCGGAGCTGCTCACCGGCGGCCCGGTGGACCGGCGCGCCGATGTGTACTCGCTCGGCTGCACCCTCTTCGAGCTGCTCACCGGCGGAAAGCCGTTCGGTTCGCGGCAGCCGGCCGCCGCCATGGCGGCGCACCTCTTCGAGCCCCCGCCCCGCGCCTCCGCGCTGAACCCCGCGCTGCCGCCCGCGCTGGACGCGGTGATCGCAAAGGCCATGGCGAAGGAGCCGGGGGAGCGGTTCGCGAGCTGCGGGGCGCTGGCGGAGGCAGCGGTGGCCGCGCTCGGCCCCGCGGGGGCCGATGGCGTGCCCCCTTCCGGGGTTTCGATGTCGTCCGGGTTCTCGGCGGCGGGGCCGGAAGGCAGTACCGGTTCACCGCTTGCCTATCGCGCGGGGAGCGCGGCCGGGTCGGGGCGTCCCGCTCCCGGACCCCCGGCCGCGGGCGCCCCCACCGGCCCGCCTCCCGGCGGTGCTTTCGTGAGCGGGCCGCAGCAGGCTCCCGGCTCCGCGCCTGGCAGGCGGAGCCGTTGGCCCGTCGCCGCAGGCGCCCTCGTGCTGCTCGGCATCCTGGCCGCGACGACGCTCGTTGTCTTCACCCGCTCCGACCCGACCGGCACCGCCACCCCCGCGACAACGACGGCCACCACCGTGCCGCCGACCTCCCGCCAACCGACGACCACGGCACCGCCCACGTCCGCGTGGGGCAGTGCCGCCTACATCGCCGGCGCGTTCCCCGGCCTGGTCCCGGCCGACCCGGAGGGCACCGGCTACCTCGGCATGCGCTGCGCGCTGAACGACGACCGCGGCGCCTGGCTGCACTGCCCCGCCGAGACCGACGACGGCTTCAACGTCAACATCCGCTGCGACCCGACCCGCCGCCCGGTCACCTACACCCGGGCGGGGAGCGGCTACGCCGCCCTGCACGAAGAGCGCTGGACCAGGCCGAGCGGCACCGGCAGCCTCCGCTACGCCACCGACACCACCGGCGGCTACGGCCTGCTCGACATCGCCTTCGACGACCCCGCCCGCAGCTTCTGCACGGTCGGCGCCTCCGGCGGCCGCGGCGGCCGGGACGTCTACGACCGCTGGTTCGCCGGCGCCCCGCTCTGAGGAGGGCCGCCCCCATGACCCTGACCCCGGGCACGGTGTTCGCCGGGTATCGCATCGAACGCACCCTCGGCGCGGGCGGCATGGGCACCGTCTACCTGGCGCGGCACCCGCGGCTGCCGCGCTCGGTGGCGCTCAAGGTGCTCGACCCGGTGGCCGGCGCCGACCCGGAGTTCCGCGCCCGGTTCCGGCGCGAGGCCGAGCTGGCGGTGCAGCTCGACCACCCGAACATCGTGGAGATCTACGACCGCGGCGCCGAGGACGACCTGCTCTGGATGTCGATGCGCTTCGTCGCCGGGCCGGACGTCGCCGAGCTGATCCGTGCCGACGGCGGCAGGCTCGACCCGCGGCGCGCGGTGCAGATCCTCACCCAGGCCGCGGCCGGACTCGACTCCGCGCATCGGCGCGGGCTGCTGCACCGCGACGTCAAACCGGCCAACCTGCTCGTCGCCGACGACGACGGGGCGGACCACGTCTTCGTCACCGACTTCGGGATCGCGCGCAGCCGCACCGACGACACCGCGCTCACCGGGGCGGGAGCGTTGATCGCCACGCTCGGGTACGTGGCGCCGGAACAGATCCGGGGCGACCCGCTCGACCATCGCGCCGACATCTACGCGCTCGGCGCCACGCTGTTCCAGATGCTCACCGGCGCGCTGCCGTTCACCCGCAGCACGCCCGCCGCGGTGCTCGGCGCGCACCTCATGGAGCCGCCGCCGCGAGCGTCCGCCGTGGTGCCAGGGCTGCCGGTCGGGCTGGACGCGGTGATCGCGACCGCCATGGCGAAGGATCGGGAGCAGCGGTTCCCGGACTGCCGCTCCTTCGCTGCCGCCGCCCGGGCCGCCCTCGACGCCGTGGTCTCGCAGGCGGTGTCACCCCTGGCCGGTGTGCCGATTCCGCCGGTCCGCCCGGCGAACGTCCCCGCCCCGAGCGACCCCACCCTGATCCGCCCGCACCCGGACCCGCCCATCCCGGCACCACCCCTGCTGCCGCCGGACGCCTCGAATCCCGTCCCGAGTGCACCGCAGCCGAGCGGTCCGGGGCTCGTCCGGGGTGTCCCGCAGCAGGTCGCCCACCTCGAGCCCGCGCCGGATCAGCGGCGAAGCCTCCTGTCCAACACCTGGTTCCGCGCGGCTGCGGCGCTCGCGGCGGTGCTCGTCGTCAGCACCGCCGTCACCCTCGCCGCCAGCCCGTCGACCGTCACCGGCACCGGCACCCCGGCCGAACCGACCGCGACGGCCACCACCGCCCCGCCGACGACGACCCCCACCACGACGCCGCGCCCGGCGAACCCCGCCTGGGGCCGCGACGCCGACCTCGTCGCCCTCTTCCCCGGCCTCCTCCCGCCGGACCCCGCCGCCACCGGCTACCGCGGCGCCCGCTGTACCAGCATGAACGTGCTGAACAACGGCGGCGCCCCCGCCCTGGAGTGCACCCAGGACGACGGCGTGAAGTACTACGTCTGGTCCTACCGCCGCGGCGACCCGCGCCGGGACAGTGACTTCACCACCAATATCGAGAACGCCACCACCCGCGAGGAGCCGTGGACCCGCCCCTCCGGCACCGGCCGGGTCCGCTGGAGCCACTACCCGGGCGCGAACACCGGCATGCTGACGGTCAAATTCGACGACCCCGCCCGCGCCTGGGTGGTCATCGACGCCAACTGGGACTTCCACACCGGCGACGACCTGTACCGGCGGTGGTGGCCGGAGCTCCCGCTCTGATCAGCGGGTCGGCGCCGCCTCCGCGCTGTCCGGCCGCTCGCCCGCGCCCCCGGCCCCGCGCGGCGGCTCCGCCCGCCACGCCTCCCGCACCCCAGGCACCCCGTCCTCGACCACGTACGTCGCCCTGGTCTCGATCGGCGCTCCCTGCCTGCGCACGTACGGCAGCACCCGGAAGTCGGTGCGCCACAGCTCGTGGTCGAGCTCGACCCGGACGTAGCCGCGCTGCCCGTTGAAGAACTTGATATCCGGGTTGGCGTCCAGCATCGTGCGCCCGCGCGGCGTCATGTCGGCACCGTCGCCACCGCTGGTGATCGAGGTGCCGGTGAACTCGGCCGCGACCACCGGCGAGTCGAGCTCGGCGTGGTCGCGGCGCAGGTCGGCGGCGTGGTTCTCGTGCCGGTCGCCGGTGATCACCACCATGTTCCGGCCGCCGAGCCGGGTGGCGGCGCCGAGCACGGCGGCCCGGTCGGCGAGGTAGCCGTCCCACGGGTCGGTGGGCAGCGCCACCTCGGGGCCGGTGTCCATGTCGGTGCGGCTCATCCCCACCTGGTTGCCGAGCACCTGCCAGCGCGCGGTCGAGTTCGCCAGTCCGTCCAGCAACCACTCCCGCTGCCCGGCGCCGAGGATGGTGCGCTCCGGGTTCGCGCGCTCGGCGCAGCCGGTCACCACATTGCCGTCGCCGCAGGCCTGCGCGGTGCGGTACTGCCTGGTGTCGAGCATGGTGAAGTCGGCGAGGTCGCCGAAGCGGTAGCGCCGGTGCAGCAGCATGGACGGCCCCCGCGGCAGCTGCGCCAGCCGCAGCGGCTGGTGCTCGTACATGGCCTGGAAGGCGGCGGCGCGCCGCTTCAGGAAGAGCGGCCGGAGCCGCTGCACGGTGACGCCGAGCCCGGGCGCATCCGCGGCCCAGTTGTTGTCCACCTCGTGGTCGTCCATGGTGACCAGCCACGGGAAGGCGGCGTGCGCGGCCCGCAGCGGTGCCTCCGCCTTGGCCTGCGCGTAGCGCAGCCGGTAGCCGCGCAGGTCGACCGCCTCGCCGCCGAGCTGCGGCTCCCAGACCTCCTGGCCCGCGCGGCCGCGCAGCCAGCCCATCTCGTAGATGTAGTCGCCGAGGTGCACCACCAGGTCCAGGTCCTCGCGGCTCAGGTGGTCGTAGGCGGTGAAGTAGCCGGAGGTCCAGGACTGGCAGGAGGCGAAGGCGAAGCGCATCCGCGCCAGCCGCTGCCCGAGCGCGGGCGCGGTGCGGGTGCGGCCGACCGGGGAGATCGCCGAACCCGCGCGGAAGCGGTAGTAGTACCAGCGGTCCGGCTCCAGCCCGCTGATCTCCGGGTGCACGCTGTGCCCGAGGTCGCGGGTCGCGACGGCGGTGCCGCGGGCGACCACCGCGCGGAACTGCTCGTCGTGCGCCACCTCGTAGTCGACGCTGATCGGTGCCAGCGGGGTGCCCGCGAGGCCGTCCGGGGCGGTGGGGTCGGGGGCGAGCCGGGTCCAGAGCACGAAGCCGTCCGGCGTCGGGTCGCCGGAGGCGACACCGAGCGCGAACGGGTCGCCGAGCCGGCGCGGCGCCGGGAACCGGGCGCTGCTCGCCGCGGCCGTACCGGCGAGCACCGCCAGGGCGGCGCCGCCGAACCGCCCGAACTGCCGACGCGAGATGGCCACACCGTCAGGGTACGTGCGGATACCGCCGGAGGCGGGGTCGGTGGCAACCCCGAAATCTACCCTGATATCAGTCTTCACCTGCTGTTTCGCCGCCGTTCGGCTGCCATGCTCGAAGCCGGGACGAATCGAAGGAGAGATGGCAATGGTGTGGAAGATCATCGGAGTGGTCGCGCTGGTGTGGATCGCGGTGGCGATCATCGGGGCGCTGCTGAAGGGGCTGTTCCCGCTGCTGGTGCTGGCCGTGATCGTCGGCGGGCTGTACCTGCTCTACAAGGCGGTGGTCGGGAGCGGAGACAACACGGTGCAGAAGTTGTAGCTCCGTGACGGCGGGCAAGCGGTAACTTCGGCGGGTATGCAGCAGCTTTCGGAGGACTGGCAGCGCGGGCTGGTGATCGCGGCCCACCCCGACGACATCGAGTACGGGGCCGCCGCCGCGGTCGCCCGGTGGACCGGCCAGGGGAAGGACATCGGGTACCTGCTGGTCACCAGCGGCGAGGCCGGGATGGCCGGGGTGCCGCCCGCCGAGGCGGGGCCGCTGCGCGAGCGCGAGGAGCGGGCCGCGGCCGCCGAGGTCGGGGTGCGCGCGGTGGAGTTCCTCGGCTACCCGGACGGCCGGATCGAGGAGAGCCTCGCGTTGCGCCGCGACCTGGCCGCCGCCATCCGGCGGCACCGCCCCGAGCTGGTGGTGCTCATGCACTTCGGCCCGGTCTGGGCGCCCGGCTACCCGAACAGCGCCGACCACAGGGCCACCGGCCGGGCGGCGCTGGACGCCGTCGCCGACGCGGGCAACGAGTGGATCTTCCCCGAGCTCGCCGAGCTGCCGCCGTGGACCGCGCGCTGGGCCGCCGTCTTCGAGCCGGGCGGCGACCACGCCGTCGACGTCACCGAGGTCATCCCGCAGGCGCACGCCTCGCTCGCCGCGCACCGCCGCTACCTGGAGGTACTCGCGCCGGGGCGGCCGGTCGAGGAGCAGGTCGCCGAGATCGTCGAGCGGGGGACGGGGCCGCGCGCCGACTTCCCGGCCGCGCGGGCGGTCGGCTTCACGCTGTACCACTTCCGCGACTGACCCCGCCGCAGCGGTGTGGCAGGGTGGGCGGATGCGCGTAGCCGTGGTGGCCGGACCCGACCCAGGACATGCCTTCCCCGCGCTGGCCCTGTGCGAGCGCTTCCGCGCCGCCGGGGACGAAGCGGTGCTCTTCACCGGCTCGCGCTGGTTCGAGACCGCCGCGGCCGCGGGGATCGCGGTGCGCCGGCTCAGGGGGCTGGCGCCGCGCGCCGTCGACGACGACGCCGACGCGGGCAGGCGGATCCACGAGCGCGCCGCGCACATCTCCACCGAGATCCTGTCCGACCTCGACGCCGTCGGCCCCGACCTGGTCGTCTCCGACGTGCTCACCGCCGGTGGCGGGATGGCCGCCGAGCGGCTCGGCGTGCCCTGGCTCGAGCTCTCGCCGCACCCGCTCTACCTGCCGTCGAAGGGGCTGCCGCCGATCGGCAGCGGGCTCGCCCCCGGCACCGGGGTGCGCGGGCGGGCCAGGGACACCGTGCTGCGCGCGCTCACCGCGCGCGACATCAGGGCCGGGCACCGGCAGCGCGCGGCGGCCCGCGAGGGGGTCGGGCTGCCCGGCGCCGATCCCGGCCCCGCCGCCCGGCTGATCGCCACCCTGCCCGCGCTGGAGGTGCCGCGCCCGGACTGGCCCGCGCGCACGCACGTGGTCGGGCCGCTGCTCTGGGAGCCGACCGACGCCGTGCTCGAGCCGCCGCCCGGCACCGAACCGCTGGTCATGGTGGCGCCGTCCACCGCGCACACCGGGGTCGCCGGGATGGTGGAGACCGTGGTCGAGGCGCTGGACGGCGCCGGGGTCCGGGTGGCGGTCTCGATGCTGGACGCCCCGCCGCCGGGGCTGCCCGGCTGGGTGCGCGCCGGGCTCGGCAGGCAGGACGTGCTGCTCCGGGAGGCCGCGGTGGTGGTCGGCGGCGGCGGGCACGGGCTGCTGGCCAAGAGCCTGCTCGCCGGGGTGCCGGTGGTCACCGTTCCCGGCGGCGGCGACCAGTGGGAGCTCGCCAACCGCGCCGCCCGCCAGGGCGGCTCGCTGCTGATCCGGCCGCTGACCGCCGCCGCCGTGCGGGCCGCGGTGCTGCGCGTGCTCGAGCAGCCCGGCTACACCGCCGCCGCCGGGGCCGCCGCGGCGAGCATCGCCGAGGTCGCCGACCCGGTCGAGCTGTGTCGCGGGGTGCTCCGGCGGGCCGCGGTGCGCTGAATCGCCGGCCCGCCGGTATCTTCGACACGGTGCGATTGACCGAATTCTCCGAACTCCTGCACACCGAATTCGGTGTGGCCAGGGGCGACACGCTGCTCGCCGACCACGTGATCCTCGCGCTCGGCGGGCGCACCGGGGCGCAGGCCATCGAGGCGGGGGTCGATCCCCGCGAGGTCTGGCGCGCGCTCTGCGCCGAGTTCGACGTGCCCCGCGGCCGGTGGTGACGGCCGCGCGGCGGGGCGGCTTGACTCGAACATTTGTTCGTCTAGGCTGAGCCCGGAACTTGTCGGTGCCGCGCTCTAGTGTGGGCGCCAACCACGAGGAAGCGCTTCTTCTCCCCCTGAGCCGGAGCGCCTACCACATCAGCTTCCCGAGTGAAGGGGATCGACATGGCACCACAGGCTTACGACCGCGACAAGGCACTGGAGCTGGCGCTCGCCCAGGTCGAGAAGAGCTTCGGCAAGGGCGCGGTCATGCGGCTCGGCGAGGAGGCGCGGCAGCCCATCTCGGTGATCCCGACCGGCTCCATCGCCCTCGACGTCGCGCTCGGCATCGGCGGGCTGCCGCGCGGCCGGGTCGTCGAGATCTACGGCCCGGAGTCCTCGGGTAAGACGACCGTCGCACTGCACGCGGTGGCCAATGCCCAGGCCGCCGGCGGCGTCGCCGCGTTCATCGACGCGGAGCACGCGCTGGATCCGGAGTACGCGAAGAAGCTCGGCGTCGACACCGACGCGCTGCTCGTCTCCCAGCCGGACACCGGTGAGCAGGCGCTGGAGATCGCGGACATGCTGGTGCGCTCCGGCGCCATCGACATCATCGTCATCGACTCGGTGGCCGCCCTCGTCCCGCGCGCCGAGATCGAGGGCGAGATGGGCGACAGCCACGTCGGGCTGCAGGCCAGGTTGATGAGCCAGGCGCTGCGCAAGATGACCGGCGCGCTCAACAACTCCGGCACCACCGCCATCTTCATCAACCAGCTGCGCGAGAAGATCGGCGTCATGTTCGGCTCGCCGGAGACCACCACCGGTGGCAAGGCGCTCAAGTTCTACGCCTCGGTCCGGCTCGACGTGCGCCGCATCGAGACGCTCAAGGACGGCAGCGACGCGGTGGGCAACCGCACCCGGGTCAAGGTCGTGAAGAACAAGGTCTCGCCGCCGTTCAAGCAGGCCGAGTTCGACATCCTCTACGGCCACGGCATCTCCAAGGAGGGCTCGCTCATCGACATGGGCGTCGAGCACGGCTTCATCCGCAAGTCCGGCTCCTGGTACACCTACGAGGGCGACCAGCTGGGCCAGGGCAAGGAGAACGCCAGGAAGTTCCTGCTGGAGAACATCGACGTGCGCGACGAGGTCGAGAAGAAGATCAAGGAGAAGCTCGGCATCGGTGCCGACGTGACCGCGGCCGAGGGCGCCGAGGTGCCCGCCGATTTCTGAGCCCGTCCGCAACCGCCGCGCTCGGCCCGATCCGGTGGACGAGGTCCGGCGGCGGTTGCGGGAACTGGAGAGCAAGCCGGGGGGAAGTGATCTTCCGCCGGACGGCCGCGGTGGTGCCGGCCGTCGGCGGGCGGGTCCGGTGGCGGCCGGGCCCGGGCGGGAGGAACCCGCGCCGTCCGGCTCCGGCCGCGCGGCGCAGGGGGGTGCCCCGCAGGGTGGGACGGTCGAGCAGGCGAAGGAAGCCTGTCTTCGCCTGCTCGCCGTCCGCGCTCGCAGCCGCGCCGAACTCGTGCAGCGGCTGTCCGCCAAGGGATTCGACGCCGAGGTGACGGCGGCCGCGGTCGACCGGCTCGCCGAGGTCGGGCTGGTCGACGACGCCGCCTTCGCCGAGCAGTGGGTGCAGGCCAGGCACACCTTCTCCGGGCGGGGGCGGGCCGCGCTCGCCCAGGAACTACGCCGCAAGGGGGTCGCGCCGGAGACGGCGGCGGCCGCGCTGGACGGCATCAGCGGCGACGACGAACAGGAGCGCGCCGCCGAACTGGTGCGCCGCAAGCTGCGCAGCCTGCCCGCGAGCGTCGACCGCGACACCGCACTCCGCCGGCTCTCCGGCATGCTCGCCCGCCGCGGCTACCCGGCCTCGGTCGCCTTCCCGGTGGTCCGCGCCGAACTCGACGCCGCCGGGTACAGCGGAGGCACCGAACTCGCGGAGGAGTGACCCGAGTCCGGGCGAATGCCCCCTCACCCCGGCGTGACCAGGGCGTGCAGGTGCATGTCGTGCCAGCCGTCCGCGTGCAACCCGGCCTCGCGCCGGGTCACCGGCGCCAGGGAATCGGCCGTCGCCGGGCATGGGGGGTGCCCGGCGACGGCCGGAGGTTACTTCTTGGTGATGTCCACACCCGGCGCGGCATCGGTGACCACCGAGTCGGCCGCGAGCACCGTGGTGCCCTTCTTCTTCCTGGTGCGCAGCCGCCGCTCCACCTGGGTGGCGACGAAGGTGAGCAGGCTGTTCAGCAGGATCATGACGAGCGCGACCACCATGAGCGCGGGGATGGTGTTGCTCTCCGACGACCCGAGCTGCTGCCCGGAGCGCACGATCTCGACGTAGGTGATCTGGTAGCCGAGCGCGGAGTCCTTGAGCGCCACCACCATCTGCGAGATCAGCGCGGGCAGCATGGCGGTGATCGCCTGCGGCAGCAGGATCAGCCTCATGAGCTGGTTCTTGCGCAGCCCGAGCGCGACCGCCGCCTCGGTCTGCCCGCGGGGGAGCGAGCGGATCCCGGCTCGCACGATCTCCGCGATCACCGACCCGTTGTAGATGGTGAGCGCGGTGACCACCGCGGCCAGCGCCAGATCCTCCGACATGAACAGGTCGTACTCGGCGAAGACCGCGAACAGGAAGATCATCAGGATCAGCACCGGGATGGCGCGCGACAGCTCGACCACCACGCTCGCGAACCAGCGCACCGGCCGGTGCTCGGAGAGCCGCAGGATGCCGAAGACCATGCCGACCACCAGCGCGAGCACGATGGAGAGCAGCGCGGCGACGATCGTGCCGCGCAGACCGGGCAGCAGGTAGGTCTTCCAGACCGAGGCCTCCAGGAACGGCGTCCACTTGTCCGCCGTGAACTGGCCCTTGTCCGCGAAGGCGGAGAGCGCCAGCCACAGCCCGGCGACCACCAGCACCAGCACGGCCGCCGTGTACAGGTGGTTGCGCAGCTTGGCCTTGGGGCCGGGGGCGTCGAAGAGGACCGAAGACGCGCCGCTCATCGGGTTACCTCGAATCGCTTGGCCAGCCAGCCGAAGAAGAGGCCGGTGGGCAGGGTCAGGATCACGAAGCCGAGCGCGAAGATCGCGCCGATCGCCAGCAGGTCGGCTTCCGTTTCGTTCATGGTCGCCATCAGCGCGGCCGCCTCGGCGACGCCGATCGCGGAGGCGATGGTGGAGTTCTTGGTGAGCGCGATCAGCACGCTGCCCAGTGGCGCGACCACCGCGCGGAAGGCCTGCGGCAGCACGATCAGCCGCAGGTTCTGGCTGAACCCGAGCCCGAGCGAGCGGCCCGCCTCGGACTGCCCGAGCGCCACCGTGTTGATGCCGGAGCGCAGTGATTCGCAGACGAACGCGGCGGTGTACACGCTGAGGGCGACGATGGCCCAGCGGAAGTTAATGGCGTTCAGCGTCGCGCCGCCCAGCGTGAGCCCCATGGTGGAGTACAGCCCGAGCGAGCAGAAGACGATGATCAGGGTGAGCGGGGTATTGCGGATCAGCGTGACGTAGGCGGCGCCGACGCCACGGGCGATCGGCACCGGCGACACCCGCAGCCCGGCCACGATCGTGCCGAGCACCAGTGCGCCGATGGAGGAGAGCAGGGTCAGCTGAATGGTCACCCAGAAGGCATCCAGTATCTGGTCGTCGTAGCGCGAGATCAGATCGAACACGAGCGCGCGTCCCTTGCGATCGAGGGTGGACAGGGAGGAAACACAGAGGGCGGCCCGGCAGGCCGGGCCGCCCTCGTCGAGCGGGTCAGTAGCGGTTGACCGTCGGCGGTGACGGGATCTGGTACCCGGTGGCGCCGAAGGTCTGGTTCAGCGCGTTGGCCCAGGAGCCGTCGGCGATCATCGCCTCGATGGCGTCGTTGACCGCGTCGCGGGTCTCCTGGTCGCCCTTCTTCAGCCCGACGCCGTAGTTCTCCGTGGTGAACGGCTTGCCGACCACCTTCAGCTGGCCGGGCGACTGGGCGGCGAAACCGGCGAGGATGATGTCGTCGGTGGTCACCGCGTCCACCGAGCCGCTGCGCAGCGCCTCGACGCAGAGCGAGTAGGTGTCGTACTCCTGCAGCTGCACGTCGTTGGCGTACTTGTCCTTGACGTTCTGCGCCGGGGTCGAGCCCTTGACCGAGCAGAGCTTCTTGCCGCCGGTCAGCGACTCCGGCCCGGTGATCGTGGTGTTGTCCGCCTTGACCAGCAGCGACTGTCCCGCCACGAAGTACGGCCCGGCGAAGTCGATCTTCTCCTTGCGCTTGTCGTTGATCGAGTAGGTGGCGATGACCAGGTCGACCTGGCCGTTCTCGATCAGCGTCTCGCGCTGGGCGGAGGGCGACTCCTTGAAGGTGATCTGGTCCGGCTGCACCCCGAGCTTGCCCGCCACGTACTTGGCGACCTCGACGTCGAACCCGCTGTAGGAGCCGTCCTTGTTGCGCAGACCGAGGCCGGGCTGGTCGAACTTGATGCCGATGGTGAGCTTGCCGTCCTTGGCGTTCGCCACGGCGGACTTGTCGGAGCCGCCACCACAGGCGGCCGTGCTCGCCACGGCCAGCGCCAGAGCGACCGCACCGATCCCGGTGCGCAACGCGCGGTTGATCCTCATCGAGTTCCTTCTCTCTATTCCTAGTGGCTCAGGATCTTGCCCAGGAAGTCCTTCGCCCGGTCCGATTTCGGCGCGGTGAAGAACGTCTCGGGCTCGGCGTCCTCGACGACCTGACCGTCCGCCATGAAGAGCACCCGGTCGCCCGCGCGCCGGGCGAAGCCCATCTCGTGGGTGACCACGACCATGGTCATCCCCTCCTTGGCCAGCGAGACCATCACCTCGAGCACCTCGTTGACCATCTCCGGGTCGAGCGCGGAGGTGGGCTCGTCGAAAAGCATGACCTTGGGATTCATCGCCAGCGCGCGGGCGATGGCGACGCGCTGCTGCTGCCCGCCGGAGAGCTGCGCGGGGTACTTGTCCGCCTGGTCGGCGATGCCGACCCGCTCCAGCAGCGCCACCGCCTGCTTGCGCGCCTCGTCCTTCTTGAGCCTGCGCACCTTGAGCGGCGCCAGCATGACGTTGTCGATGATCGTCTTGTGCGCGAACAGGTTGAACGACTGGAACACCATGCCGACATCGGCGCGCAGCGCGGCCAGTGCCTTTCCCTCGGCGGGCAGCGGGACGCCGTCCACCGCGATCTCGCCGGAGTCGATCGGCTCCAGCCGGTTGATGGTGCGGCAGAGCGTGGACTTGCCGGAGCCGGAGGGTCCGAGCACGATCACCACCTGTCCGCGCGGCACCTCCAGGTTGATGTCGCGGAGCACGTGCAGCGCGCCGAAGTGCTTGTCCACCTTGCGTATTGTGATCATCGGCGGGGCACCCGTCGGCGCAGCGGCGGGGATATCTCCGGTGGCCCCGGATACGGCGGCGTCGTCGGTCATGGTCACTGACCTTAAAGGGGAAACCGGGTTTTGCCCTGCTTTCAGTGACACACCGCCGCGCCGCGCCGATTCGACATATCGCCGTAACCTGGCGGTACCCTCGTCTGCTCACCCCCGGTGCCCCCCGTAGGCTGAGCGGGTGAATTCGATGGGACGGACGGCGGTGCTCCCGGCCGCGGAGGCCGGCTCCGGCCGCAGCTACGAGGTGCGCACCTTCGGCTGCCAGATGAACGTGCACGACTCCGAGCGGCTCTCCGGGCTGCTGGAGGAGGCCGGGTACGTCCGGGCAGTTCAGGGGGCGGAGCCCGATCTGGTGGTGCTCAACACCTGCGCGGTGCGGGAGAACGCGGACAACAAGCTCTACGGCACGCTCGGGCACCTGGCACCGGCGAAGGCGGGCCGGCCCGGCATGCAGATCGCGGTCGGCGGCTGCCTGGCGCAGAAGGACCGGGACACCATCGTCCGCCGCGCGCCCTGGGTGGACGTGGTCTTCGGCACGCACAACCTCGGGTCGCTGCCGGTGCTGCTGGAGCGTGCCAGGCACAACGCCGAGGCCCAGGTGGAGATCCTGGACTCGCTGGAGGCGTTCCCGTCCACGCTGCCCGCCAAGCGCGAGTCCGCCTACGCGGGCTGGGTCTCCATCTCCGTCGGCTGCAACAACACCTGCACCTTCTGCATCGTCCCCGCGCTGCGCGGCAAGGAGGTGGACCGGCGCCCCGGCGATGTGCTCGCCGAGGTGCAGGCGCTGGTCGACCAGGGCGTGCTGGAGGTGACGCTGCTCGGGCAGAATGTCAATGCCTACGGCGCCTCGTTCGCCGACCCGGCCGAGCCGCGCGATCGCGGCGCGTTCGCCAAGCTGTTGCGCGCCTGCGGCGACATCGACGGCCTGGAGCGGGTGCGCTTCACCTCGCCGCACCCGGCGGAGTTCACCGACGACGTCATCGAGGCGATGGCGGCCACCCCGAACATCTGTCCGCAACTGCACATGCCGCTGCAGTCCGGCTCGGACCGGGTGCTCAAGGCCATGCGCCGCTCCTATCGGCAGGCGCGCTACCTGGGCATCATCGACAAGGTGCGGGCCGCCATGCCGCACGCCGCGATCACCACCGACATCATCGTCGGCTTCCCGGGCGAGACCGAGGAGGACTTCGAGCAGACCCTCGAGGTCGTCCGGCGGGCCCGCTTCACCAGCGCGTACACCTTCCAGTACTCGAAGCGGCCGGGCACTCCGGCCGCCGAACTGCCGGACCAGCTGCCGAAGGCCGTGGTGCAGGCGCGCTACGAGCGGCTGATCGCGCTGCAGGAGGAGATGTCGCTGGCGGGCAACCGGGCGCTGGTCGGCGCCGAGGTGGAGTTGCTCGTCGCCGCGGGCGCGGGGAAGAAGAACGCCGCCACCGCCCGGATGAGCGGCCGCGCCAGGGACGGCAGGCTGGTGCACTTCCGCCCGGAGGGCGTCAGTGCTGACAGCCGCCGGGAGGGCGTCAGTGGTGACAGCCGCCCGGAGGGCTCGGGCATCCGCCCCGGCGACCTGGTGACCGTCACTGTGACCGGCGCCGCGCCGCACCACCTGATTGCCGACTCGCCGATCACCGCCCACCGCCGGACCAGGGCCGGGGACGCGCACGAGCGCGGGATCACCCCGAAGACCGCCCCCATCGGGGTCGGGCTCGGGCTGCCCGCCATCGGCGCCCCGGCCGCGCAGCCGGTGGCCGCCGGCTGCGCCACCGAGTGCGGATCGTGACCGGTCCCGCCGATCCCGGCGACGGGCCGGGCCGAGAAGGAGACGACGTGAATCCGGTCGAGAACCTGGAACAGATGCGCGCCGAGATCGACGCCGTCGAGCGGCGGGTCGCGGGGGAGATCGACCCGGGGGCCCGCGCGCTGGTGGTGGCGGTCGCGGTCTTCGCGCTGCTGATCTCGCTGGTGCTCGCGCACGCCGGGTCGGCGCGCGGCTTCGACGTGCTGCTCGGCACCGACGCGGCGCGGATCGAGCACATCGGGCTTCCCTCCCGGATCTTCGTCTGGTTCGTGACGGTCTTCGGGGTCGGCTTCTCGCTGCTCGCGCTGATGACCAGGCGCTGGGCGCTGGCCTGGGTCGCGCTCGCCGGGTCGGCGATCGCGAGTGCGTTCGGCGTCTTCTCCATCTGGCACCGGCAGACGCCCGGGCTGAACAACTACATCGGCGCGGGGCCGGGCGTCGGACTGATCATCGGCACCCTCGCCGCCGCCCTGCTCACCTTCCACTGGGTGAAGGTGGTCTGGAGCCGGACCGCCGTGCACCTCGCGGCCGAGGAGCAGCGGCGTGCCGTCGCCGCCGCCGCGGAGGAAGCGGAGCGCAAGAAGCGCTTCGGCGAACGCTGAGCCTGTCGCCGTACCGGCCGCACCCCGCGAGGTCGGCCCGGCACGCGTGATCCGCTTCCGGGGGCCTCGGTTCAGAGGTTGCTGACCGCGCCTTCGGCGGCGTCGGCCCACTCGCGCCACTGCTTGGCCTGCTCCAGGGCCCGCTCGGCATCCCGCTTCTTGCCAGCGGCCTGCGCCTTGGCGGCCTGCTCCTCGAACTGCTGCACCCGCTCGCGGAACTGCGCCGCACGGGCGACCGCCTCCGGATCGCTGCGCCGCCACTGGGCGTCGACCGCCTCGCGCACCTTCTTCTCGATGGCGCGCAGCTTGCCCTCCAGGTCCTGCATCCGCTCGCGCGGCACCTTGCCCAGCGCGTCCCACTTCTCCTGCAGGTCGCGCAGCGCGGCGCGGGCGGTCTCCAGGTCGGTGGCGGGGTCGATGTTCGCGTGCGTGCGGAGCAGCTCCTCCTTGGCGGTGGCGTTGTGCTCGAACTCCGCGTCCCGCTCGGAGGCGGCGGAGTTGCGCGCCGCGAAGAAGACATCCTGCGCGCTCTTGAACCGCCGCCACAGCGCCTCGTCCGCCTCGCGCGGCGCCCGGCCCGCGGCCTTCCAGTCGTTGAGCAGGTCGCGGAAGACGGCGGCGGTGCCGACCCAGTCGGTGGAGCCGGAGAGCGCCTCGGCCTGCACGCACAGCTCCTCCTTGCGCGTCTTGGCGGTGGCGCGCTCGCGGTCGAGCTCGGCGAAGTGCGCGCCGCGGCGGCGGTTGAAGGATTCCCGCGCCTTGGAGTAGCGGCGCCACAGCGCGTCGTCCACCTTGCGGTCGACGCCGCGGATGGTCTTCCACTCGTCCAGGATCTCGCGCAGCCGATCGCCCGCGGACTTCCACTGGGTGGATTCGGCGGCGATCTTCTCCGCCTCGGCGGCCAGCGCCTCCTTGCGCTCGGTGTGCTCGTGCCGGGCGCGCTCCTTCTCCTCGCGGGCGTGCGCGGCGGCTTCCTCGGAGTGCTCGGCGATGGCGGCGAGCCGGGCGGCGAGGCCGTCGACGTCACCGATCACGGCGGCGCTCGGCAGCGACTCGGCCAGCGCGACGGCGGCGGCCCTGGTCTTGCGGGCGTCGGCGCCGGCGGCGAGCCTGGCCTCCAGCAGCGCGACCTCGGTCGCCAGGTCGTCGAAGCGGCGGCCGAAGTGCGCCAGCCCCTCGGCGGCGTCACCGGCCTGCCAGGAGCCGATCTGACGCTCGCCGTCGGCGGTCCGCACCCAGGCGGTGCCGTCCTCGTCGACCCGGCCCCACTTGCTCGGGTCGCTGACGGCGGGGACCACGACGGGATGCGGATGCTGGGCGGCGGGGCCGGGAGCGGGCTTGACGGCGTGCGGCTTCGGGGGACGGGGGACGGCGCCGCCGGGCTTGGGCGCACCGGACGGGTGCGGTGCCTGCGCGGGGCGGCCGGCGTCGGCGGTTCCGTTGGTGTCGGTCATTGCTCCTCGTCCCTGCCGCGCGTCACGGCTGCCTGATTACGCCCTGGCTCACCCCATTCAACCCGGTGCGAGCCCTCGAGACCATTCGATCCACGCCCCCGCGAAGGGGACCACCAGGTCGCCCGACCCGTGGTGACCTGGGTTGTCGCTTCCCGAACACTATCAATGTCCGGGGGTTTTGCGGCAGAGACACTCGAACCCGCGGCGGCCGCCGGACAACCGGCGGCTACCGTTGTCGGGGTGTTCTCCGTCGCGGCTCTGATGCCCGCGCCACCCGTCCTCGTTCCCGAGTTGTGCGGTGCCGCGGCCGAACCGGGCGTGCCCGCGCTGCGGGCGGCGGTGCTCGACGTACTCGGCGCCCTGGCGGCGGAATCCGGCAGCTGGACGGTGCTCGGCACCGGGCGGGGCCGGTACGGCCCGGAGACCGTCGGCACCTTCCGCGGCTACGGCGCCGAGCTCCGGGTCGCGCTCGGCCCGGATGCCGTCGCCGAACCGGATCCCGAGCTCGAACTGCCGGTGCTGATCGCGGGCTGGGCCCGCGGCGCCGTCGCCCCCGGCGGGAACGCCGAGGTCCGGCTGCTGCCCGAGGAGACGTCGGCGCGCGAGGCGGTGGTATTCGGCGCCCGGCTGCGTGCCGAACTCGACGCGACGCCGGAACCGCGCGGCGTGCTGGTGATCGCCGACGGCGCCGCCACCCTCACCACCGCGTCCCCCGGCTACCTGGACGAACGCGCCCCCGCGGTGCAGCGCGCGCTGGACACCGCGCTCGCCACCGGCGACCGGGCGGCGCTGCTCGAGCTGGACCCCGCGCTCTGCGCCGACCTCGTGCTCCGCGGCCGCGCGGTCTACCAGGCGCTGGCCGGGCTCTTCGGCCGGGACGGCGCCGTCGCGGCGGAGACCCGCTTCCAGGACGCGCCGTTCGGGGTCGGGTACCACGCCGGGCTGTGGCGGCCCGGGTGAGCGCACCGGTAGCGGTGATCGGCCCCACCGCCACCGGCAAGTCCGACCTCGGGCTGTACCTGGCCGAGCAGCTCGGCGGCGAGATCGTGAACATCGACGCCATGCAGCTGTATCGGGGGATGGATATCGGCACCGCCAAACTGGCGCCCGCCGAGCGCCGCGGCATCCCGCACCACCAGCTCGACGTCCTGGAGGTCACCGCGACCGCGACGGTCGCCGCGTACCAGGCCGCGGCCGCCGCCGACGTCGAGGCGATCCGGGCGCGCGGGCGGGTGCCGGTGATCGTCGGCGGCTCCATGATGTACGTGCAGGCGCTGCTCGACCAGTGGCGGTTCCCGGCCACCGACCCGGAGGTGCGGGCCAGGTGGGAGGGGGTCCTGGCGGAGCGGGGGCTCGCCGCGGTGCACGCGGCGCTGCGCGCGGCCGACCCGGTGGCCGCCGACACCATCCTGCCCACCGACGGCAGGCGCATGGTGCGCGCGCTGGAGGTGGTCGAGCTGACCGGTCGCCCGTTCGCCGCGTCCGCGCCGGTGATCGGCGCCCCGCGCTGGAACACGCTGCTGCTCGGCGTGGACCGGGAGACCGCCGAGCTGGACGCCAGGATCGAGCTCCGCACCGCGCACATGTTCGAGGCCGGGCTGGTCGACGAGGTGCGCGGGCTGCTCGACCGCGGGCTGCGCGACGGGGTGACCGCGCGCCGCGCCATCGGATACGCACAAGTCCTCGCGCACCTCGATGACGAATACGACCTGAACCACGCGGTCGAGCGCACGCTGATCGGTACCAGGCGGTATGTGCGCAGGCAGCGCTCGTGGTTCCGCCGCGACCCGCGGGTGCACTGGCTGGACGGCGCCGACCCGGCGCTGCGGACGGCCGCGCTGGCGGCGGTGGCCGCGCACGCGGCGGGCGAACCGGCAGGCACGGGAAAGGAACGTTCAGCGCAGTGAGCCGATCAGCGCGGCCGCGCACGGCCTCGGTCCAGGTGTGGCAGGGGTATCTGACGAACCGCGGCAAGCGGCTGCGCGACGGCCGCTTCCTGGTGCACGGCGTCCGGCCGATCACCCGCGCGCTGGCCTGCGGCTGGCCGCTGGAGACGCTCGTCTACCGGCTCGGCGGGCCCGAGCTCTCCGGCTGGGCGCGCGAGGTGCTCGACACCAGCCGGTTGCCCCGGGTCGGGCTGGTGCCCGAGCTCATGGCCGAGCTCGGCGATGGCGTGCCCGAGCTGGTCGCGGTCGCCGTCTCCCGCCCCGGCGAACTCGACGATTTCGCGCCCGGCGTGCCCGGTGGCCCGCCGCCGGTGGTGCTGGTCGCCGACCGCCCCGACTCGCCGGACGTGCTCGGCGCCCTCATCCGCACCGCCGACGCCTTCGGCGCGGCCGGGGTGGTGATCACCGGCCCCGGCGCCGACCACCACGACCCGCGCACCGTGCGCGCCTCCACCGGCTCGCTCTTCGCCGTCCCGGTCTTCCGCGCGGGCGGCGCCGCCCAGGTGCTCACCTTCGCCGAGCGCCAGCGCCGCCGTGGCATCCCCACCCGCGTCGTGCTGCCAGGCACCACCGGAACACCGGTCGACGAGTACCCGTTCGACCAGGCGGCGGTGGTCGTCGTCGGCGACGAGCGCGGCACCTGGCCCGGCACCGACCAGCTCACCGTCCCCGGCGCCGCCGACACCATCGGCGCCGCCGCCACCGCCACCGTCGCCCTGTACGAAATAGCCAGACAGCGACATCAGGACTACCGTCCCCAGCACAGCAAATGACCCCCGTCCGGGTTCGCGGCCCGTCCCGCGCTCGGGCGTCCGAAGCGCAAGCGGCGAAGCCGCAAGTCTCGGACGCCCGATCGCGGGACCCCCAAGGGCCGCGAACCCAGTCCGCGCCAGCGGACAGAGAACACAGGAGCTTTTAGTTGGATGCGGTCGAGTTCAGCAAGGGGCACGGCACCGAGAACGACTTCGTGGTGCTGCCGGATCCGGAAGCGGTGCTCGAGCTGACCGCGTCGAAGGTCGCGGCGCTGTGCGATCGTCGCGCCGGGATCGGCGCCGACGGGGTGCTCCGGGTCGCCAAGGCCGGGAAACTGCTGGACGCGGGGGTGCTCGACGCGCTTCCCGAGGGCGTCGCGAGCGACGACTGGTTCATGGACTACCGCAACGGCGACGGCTCGATCGCGGAGATGTGCGGGAACGGCGTGCGGGTGTTCGCGCACTACCTGGCGGCCGCGGGCTGGGAACCGCGCACCGACTACGTGGTCGGCAGCCGGGCCGGCGCCAAGCCGGTGACCGTGCACAGCGGGGACGCGGTGCACGGCGAGGTGACGGTGGCGATGGGGCTGGTCCGCGAGCTGGGCCCGTCCACCGCGTCGCTCGCGGGCTGGGCCTACCCCGGCATCGGCATCGATGTCGGCAACCCGCACCTGGCCTGCATCGCCGCCGACCTCTCCGGCGACGACCTGGCCAAACTCGACCTCACCGTGCCCCCCGGCTACGACCCCGACCTCTTCCCGCAGGGCGTGAACATCGAATTCGTCACCCCGCTCCCGCCCGGCGCGGAACCCGCCGTCGACATGCGCGTCTTCGAGCGCGGCGTCGGCGAGACCCGCTCCTGCGGCACCGGCACCGTCGCGGCCGCCGCCGCGGTGCTGCACCGGGAGGGCTTCCGGATCGCCGAGGACTCCGGCGAGGTGCGGGTGCGGGTGCCCGGCGGCGCCGTCTCGGTCCGGCTCGCGGGCGGTCAGGCGTGGCTGCGCGGACCGTCGGTGCTGCTCGCGCACGGGCGGCTCGCGGGCGAGTGGTGGCTCGAGCACTGAGCGTCCGGGTGAATATCACGGTGCGCCGCTCGCCGCAGAGTGGCAGCATGGAGAGCGTATGAAAAAATCTGACAGGTTCCCGCTCCCGGTGACGTTCGAGGACGCCTTCGACATCGAGCCCGCTGCTGCCGATGCCGCCGCCGAGTCCGCCGCCACCGACTCCGACGACACGCTCGCCCGGCACGCCGAGCGCATGGCCCGCACCGGCTGGTCCGCCGACCCGACCGTCGGCGAGCTGCAGCTCGACGAGCGCAGCTCGCTGCGCCGGGTGGCCGGGCTCTCCACCGAGCTCACCGACATCACCGAGGTCGAGTACCGGCAGCTGCGCCTGGAGCGCGTCGTGCTGGTCGGGGTCTGGACCGAGGGCAGCGCCGCGGCCGCCGACGCCTCGATGGCCGAGCTGGCCGCGCTCGCCGAGACCGCGGGCTCGGAGGTGCTGCAGGCGCTGATCCAGCGCCGCGACCGCCCCGACCCGGCCACCTACATCGGCTCCGGCAAGGCCGAGGAGCTGCGCGCCGTGGTGCTGGAGACCGGCGCCGACACCGTCATCTGCGACGGTGAGCTGACCCCCGCGCAGCTGACCGCGCTGGAGAAGGTGGCCAAGGTCAAGGTGGTCGACCGGACCGCGCTGATCCTGGACATCTTCGCCCAGCACGCCACCTCGAGGGAGGGCAAGGCGCAGGTCACGCTGGCGCAGATGGAGTACATGCTGCCGCGGCTGCGCGGCTGGGGCGAGTCCATGTCCCGGCAGGCCGGTGGCCGTGCGGGCAGCAACGGCGGCGTGGGGCTGCGCGGGCCGGGTGAGACCAAGATCGAGACCGATCGCCGCCGGATCCGCGAGCGGATGGCCAAGCTGCGCAGGCAGATCCGCGAGATGAAGACCGCGCGCGACACCATGCGCGCCCGCCGGGTGAACGGCGGGGTGCCCGCCGTCGCCATCGTCGGCTACACCAACGCGGGCAAGTCCAGCCTGATGAACGCGCTCACCGACGCCGGACTCCTGGTGCAGGACGCGCTCTTCGCCACCCTCGACCCCACCACGCGGCGGGCCGCGCTCGACGACGGCCGCGAGATCGTGGTCACCGACACCGTCGGGTTCGTCCGGCACCTGCCGACCCAGCTGGTCGAGGCGTTCCGCTCGACGCTGGAGGAGGTCACCGCCGCCGACCTGCTGCTGCACGTGGTCGACGGCGCCGACCCGCTGCCCGCCGGGCAGATCGAGGCGGTGCGCGAGGTGATCACCGACGTGGTCAAGGATTCCGGCGTCCCGGCGCCGCCGGAGTTGCTGGTGGTCAACAAGATCGACGCGGTGGACGAGCTGGCGCTGGCCCGGCTGCGGGCCCAGCTGCCGGACGCGGTCTTCGTCTCCGCCGCCACCGGCGCGGGCATGGCGGCGCTGCGCGAGCGGGTCGCCACCCTGCTCGGCGGGCTGGACGTGGACGTCACCGTGCTGCTGCCCTACACCAGGGGTGATCTGCTGGCCCGGGTGCACGCCGAGGGCCGGATCCTGGCCACCGAGCACGAGGAGGGCGGTACCCGGGTGCGCGCCAGGGTACCGCACGCGCTCGCCGCGGCCTTGACCCCGTTCGCCGGATCCGCGCCGGAGCGGTAGGGCCGAACGGCACTCCCGCTGCGGGGCAGTGGTTTCGGGCGCATCCGCTGGGGTAGCCAGGATGCTGCCGGGTGGTTAGGCTGAGCGGCGTCGCATCGCCCAGCAGGAGGACAACCCATGTCGCAGCACCGTTCGGGCGGGGCTTCACCGGTGGCGCCGCGCTCCGGCGCCACCGCTTCCGGCACGCTCACCGATGGTGCGCCGCTCCGGGTTTCGCCGAGCGGTATCGAGATGCGGCTGCTGGACGCGGTTCTCGCGCCGCTGCGGGCGTGGTCGAGCCCGCGCTTCTACGGCCTGGAGAACATCCCGGCCGACGGCCCGGTGCTGCTGGTCGGTAACCACAACCTGCTCGGCGGCATCGATGCCCCGCTGTTGCTGCCCGAGGTGCTGCGCCGCCGCGGCAGGCTCATCCGCGGCCTCGCGGAGAACGTGCTCATGGCGGTGCCCGGGGTGCGGCACGTGCTGCACCGCTACGGCGTCGTCCGCGGGACGCGGGCGAACTGCCTGGCGCTGCTCGCCAAGGGGGAGGCGGTGATCGTCTTCCCCGGCGGGAGCAGGGAGGCGGCCCGCCGCAAGAACGAGAAGTACATGCTCAAGTGGGACGGCCGCACCGGCTTCGCGCGGATGGCGATCGAGGCGGGGGCGCCGATCGTCCCGGTCGCCATGATCGGCATCGACGACGCCTTCGACATCGTGCTCGACGCCGACCACCCGGTCATGCGCCCGGTGCGCTGGGCCGCGCGGGCGCTCGGGCTGCCCGCCGGGCTGATCCCGCCGGTGGTGCGCGGCATCGGCCCCACCGTCGTGCCGCGCCCGGAGCGGTTCTACTTCGCCGTTGGCGCGCCCATCGACCCGGCGCCCTGGCGCGGCGCCCCCGATGTGGCATCCGCCGCCACCGAGCTGGCCGACGTGGTCCGCAAGGGGCTGGAGGAGGAGCTGCGCTTCCTCTTCGCCGAGCGCGAGCGGGACAGCGGGCGCGGCCTGGTCGGCCGGGTCAAGGGGCTGCTCCGCCGCCGCTGAGCGACACCGCCGCTGATCGACGCCACCGCGGAGCGACGCCACCGCTGATCGACGCCACCGCGGAGCGACGCCACCGCGGAGCGACGCCACCGCGGAGCGACGCCACCGCTGATGCGACCGCACGCGGCGCGGTGTCGAACGATGCCGCCGCGCCGCGCCCGCCGCCGAGGTTTGCCGAGAATTGCTGATACTCACCGACCGGGCTGGTCGCGGGGCTGGTGGAGGTATCGATTTCGGGTGTGAAGTGAACAGCCATTCTCATTGCGGGTACCGTGTGAGGCAACGACCGCCGGGGTGGCCCGGCCGGTGCCGCACAAGGAGGTAGGCGTGGAGCGCACACTGTTCGAACCCGAGCACGATCTGTTCCGGGAGTCGTTCCGCAAGTTTCTCGATCAGCACGTCGCGCCGAACCACGCGAAGTGGGAGGAGCAGGGCCTCGTCGACCGCGACGTCTGGCTGGAGGCCGGAAAGCAGGGCTTCCTCGGCATGGCCGTGCCGGAGGAGTACGGCGGCGGCGGGGTCAAGGACTTCCGTTACAACGCGGTGGTCACCGAGGAGGCCGTGCGCGGCCTGTACAGCGGCCTCGGCTTCGGGCTGCACAACGACGTCATCGCGCCGTACCTGCTGGAGCTGGCGAACGAGGAGCAGAAGCAGCGCTGGCTGCCCGGCTTCTGTTCCGGCGAGATCATCACCGCGATCGCCATGACCGAGCCGGGCACCGGCTCCGACCTGCAGGGCATCAAGACCAAGGCGGTCCGCGACGGCGACGACTGGATCCTGAACGGCGCCAAGACCTTCATCACCAACGGCATCAACGCCGACATCGTGATCGTGGTCGCGCAGACCGACCCCGCCAAGGGCGCCATGGGCTTCAGCCTGCTGGTGGTGGAGCGCGGCATGGCGGGCTTCGAGCGCGGCCGCAACCTGGACAAGATCGGGCTCAAGGCGCAGGACACCGCCGAGCTCAGCTTCACCGACGTCCGGGTGCCCGGCAAGAACCTGCTCGGCACCGAGGGCATGGGCTTCATCCACCTCATGCAGAACCTGCCGCAGGAGCGACTCTCCATCGCCGTCATGGCGGCGGGCGCCATGGAGGCGTGCCTGGAGATGACCATCCAGTACGTGCGCGACCGCAAGGCGTTCGGCAAGCCGATCGGCGCCCTGCAGAACACCCGCTTCGTGCTGGCCGAGCTGGCCACAAAGACCACCGCGGTGCGCGTCCTCGTCGACCGCTTCGTGCAGGACCTGAACGACGGCAAGCTCTCCGCCGAGGACGCCGCCATGGCCAAGTGGTGGAGCACCGAGGAGCAGCTCGACCTGATCAACCGCTGCGTCCAGCTGCACGGCGGGTACGGCTACATGAAGGAGTACCCGATCGCTCGCGCCTACCTGGACGCGCGCATCCAGACGATCTACGGCGGCACCACCGAGATCATGAAGGAGATCATCGGGCGGTCGCTGAAGCTGTCCTGAGCACCACCGCGCTCGCCCCCTGCCCCCGCCGGGCCGGGGGCTTTCGCGTTCAGCCGCCGAAGTGGTGGTGTACCGCCTCGACGTTGTTGCCGTCCGGGTCGCGGAGGAAGACCGCGTAGTAGCCGGGGTGGTACTCCGGCCAGAGCCGGGGCTCGTGCAGGATCTCGGCGCCGTCGGCGACGGCGGCCTCGTGCACCGCGTGCACGGCGTCCCTGGAGTCCGCGGTGAGCGCGACATGTACCGGGCGGTGGCCGTGGTCGACGCGCGGGCCGAGCCAGAGGTGCGGGAAGCCGTCCGGGCCGCCGAGACCGACGACCGTGCCCTCGGGGCGGTCGACGCGCATGGCCTCGCGCACCCCGAGCGCGGCGAAGACCCGGGTGTAGAAGGCGGCGGCTCGATCCGGGTCGGCGCACTGCAGGGCGAGGTGATCGAGCATCCGCCAACGGTAGCCGGTGCGCGGCGGGTGCGGGGGGACCCCGCGTGGCCGTTTTCCAGCGAAACCCGGCACGTCCGGCGGGGCGCGGAGGGGACGCCGTCGGCCAGAGTGGGGGATGCCCCGCGTCACTGTGCGGGGCGGTCGAGAACGGCGGAAGGTCGGGAGAATGCGCCGCACGGTGACAGGTGGTCCGGTCGAGGCCGGAGTGATCGTGGAGCCGGCCCGGCTCCTCCCGCGCGACACGCCGCGGCCCTGATGGAACGGGACGCGCTCGCGGTCGTCCCCGAGGCCGCCCCGGCCGGGCCGAGGCCGGCGCGCGCGAATGCCTTCCGCGCGCTGCGCTCGGTGCCGTTCCGGTGGTATTTCGGCGGGCAGATCGCCTCGGCCAGCGGCACCTTCGTGCAGACGACGGCGATCGGCTGGCTGGTGCTCGGGATCACCGGCTCGCCCGCCTCGCTCGGGCTCGTGCTGGCCGCGAGCGGGGTCCCGCCGCTGCTCTTCGGCCCGTGGGGCGGGGTGGTCGCGGACCGGGTGGACCTGCGGAAGCTGCTGATCGGCACCCAGGCGGCGTCGGCGGTGCTCGCGGTGGCGCTCTGGCTGGCGGCGGCGAGCGGGCACGCCGACGTCCCGCTGGTGATCGCGGTGACGGTGCTCGGCGGCGTGGTGCAGATCGTGGACAGCCCGGCGCGGCAGGCGTTCGTCGCCCGGCTGGTGCCGCCCGCCGACCTGGCGAGCGCGGCGAGCGTCAACGGGGTGGTGATGAACAGCGCGCGGGTGGTCGGGCCCGCGCTGGCCGGGGTGCTGATCGCGACCATCGGCACCACGCCCTGCTTCGCGGTCAACGCCGTCTCGTACCTGGCGGTGATCGGCGCGCTGTTCGCCATCCGGCCGCTGGCGGTACCGGCCGCGGCCACCAAGACCCCGCAGGGGGTGGCGGCCGGGCTGCGCTACGCCCGCACCAGGCAGCAGCTCTGGCTGCCGCTGGTGATGATGGCGCTGGTCGGGCTGCTCGCCTTCAACTTCGCGGTCATCCTGCCGGTGCTGGCGAAGGACACCTTCCACGGCACCGGCGGCACCTACGGGCTGCTCTCCACCATGCTCAGCGTCGGCTCGGTGGCGGGGTCGCTCGCGGTCGGGCTGGTGCGGCACCCGCGGCGGGTGTACCTGGTGGCGGCGGCAACGGCCTTCGGCGTGTGTCTGGCGGCGACCGCGGTGGCGCCGAACCTCGCCATCGCCTGCGTGGCGCTGGTGGCGACCGGGATCGCGGCGTTCTGCTTCGTCACGCTGGCCTCGACCGCGCTGCAGCTGCACTCCGACCCGGCCTACCGGGGGCGGATCATGGCGCTCTGGGTCTTCGTCTACCTCGGCACCACCCCGATCGGCAGCCCGCTCACCGGCTGGATCTGCGATGCCGCCGGGCCGCGGGCCGCGCTGCTGGTCGGCGCGGCGGCGTGCCTGGTGGCGGCGGGGATCGCGGCGCGGGTCCGGACCCCGCCGCACCCGGACGACGACCCGCCCGCACCGGCCCCGGCGCGCTGACCGGCCGGGCTCCCCGGCCCCGGCTCGTCGGAGCGGCCGGTTTCCGGCAGGATCGACGGCATCATGACCGAGCAGATCCCGGCACCGAGCCGCCGCGCCGCCGCCGTGCGGCTCGGCGTTCTCGTGCTGTTCCTCGCGGTGCTCTTCTACCTGGTCGCGGTGCGGCAGGCGATCGATATCGAGGCGGTGCGCGAGCTGGTCCGCGCCGCCGGGCCGGTCGCGCCGCTGGTCTTCGTCCCGGTCTCGGCGCTGCTCGCGGCGATCTTCGTGCCGGGGACGCTGCTCGCCGCCACCAGCGGACTCCTCTTCGGGCCGCTGGTCGGCACCGTCGTGACGCTGTTCTCCGCCGTCGGCACCGCGATGATCACCAGCCTGCTCGGCAGGCGCGCGGGGCGGGCGAGCGCGCGCGGGCTGATCGGCGCCGAGCGGTCGGACCGGATCGACGCGCAGATCGCCCGCGGCGGGCTGTGGGCGGTGGTCGGGCAGCGCTTCGTCCCCGGCATCTCCGATGCCTTGGCCTCGTACGTGTTCGGCGCCTTCGGCGTCCCGCTCTGGCAGATGGTGGCCGGGTCGTTCATCGGCTCGGCGCCGCGCGCCTTCGTCTACACGGCGCTCGGCGCCTCCATCGGCGAGTTCTCGGCGCCGCTCGCCTACACCGCGATCGGGGTCTGGTGCGTCACGGCGGTGCTGGGCGTCTTCGCGGCACACCGCGGGTACCGGATGTGGCGGCACCGGCCACGCCCGGAGCCTGCCGCCGAGCCGCCCGTGCCAAGCTGAACCCATGACCGACGAACGTTTCGAGGTGCGGCGGCAGATCGCCGCCGCACCCGAGCAGATCTTCGCCCTGCTCTGCTCCCCGGCCGGGCACGTGACCATCGACAGCTCCGGCATGCTGCAATCCGCGGAGGGCGAGCCGGTGCGCGCGGCCGGTGACCGGTTCGTGGTGCACATGGACCGCGAATCGCTCAACGACTTCCCGATGGGCAAGTACGACGTCACGGTGATCATCACCGAGTTCGAGCCGGACGCCCACCTCGAGTGGACCATCTCCGGGCAGATCCAGCCGCCGATCGAGCACCGCTACGGCTACTTCCTCGAGCCGAGCGAGATCGGCACGCTGGTCACCTCGTACTACGACTGGAGCAATATCGCGGAGAAGTACCGGAAGCACGATCTCTTCCCGGTGATCCCGGAGTCCGCCCTACGCGCCACCCTCGGCATTCTGGCGCGCACCGTCGAGCACTAGCGCCGGTTCCCGCTGCGCGGCGTGCAGGTTGCGGATGACCTCGCGGGCCAGCGCGTTGTTGCCGACGCCGCCGATCACCGCGCCGATCCCGGCCGGGATCACCTTGCCGAAGGCCAGCGCGCCGCGCTTCACCAGGAACTGCACCACGAAGCGCTTCACCGGGCCCTCGGACATCTTCGAGATCACCGGCAGCCGGTTGGCCAGCGCGGTGTCCCACTGCTTGGCCGAGCGGCCCGCGGTGCCGAGCGCCTTGGCACCGGCGCCGCCCAGGATCACCGCCGAGACCAGCGGCCCGCGCACGGTGCCGGTGGAGCGCTCCGACACCTCCTTGGCGCCGACCACGAACACCGTGGACGCCTCCAGGAACAGCAGCGTGTCGGCGCCCGCCGCGGCCAGCCCGATCAGCGTGCCGACGCCGGGTACCGCCGCGCTCAGCCCGGCCGCCACGCCGCTGGCCGTCACCGTCACCAGGTAGTGCTTCTCGATCCGGCGCACCAGCTGGTCCGGCGTCTCCTCCGGGTGCCTGTCGCGCACGAATCCGGCGTAGCGGGCCACCAGGGGCGTCTGCACCTCCGCCGCCCGGTCCAGTACCGCGACGACACCCTTGTCCAGGAACTTCTGCAGCACGCAGCTCGCCTCTCCCGTTCGTTCACCGGTCCGTCACCGGCGCGATCAGCCTAGGGGTACCCGGCGCGCGGCCCGATTCACGCTCAGCTCTCGGCGGCCTCGGCGCTGACCGGGCGGACGGTGCCGTCCGGCAGCGTCTGGTCGCCGGCGAGCGCGGTCACCCGGCCGTCCGCCCGGCAGCCGGTGACCCGCAGGTCCAGCGCCGTGCCCGCCGGGTTGCCGTGCTGATCGGTATCGAGCCGCACCCGCAGCGCGAAACCGGCCTCGCCCGCGGCGACCGTGCTCCAGCTGCCGTGCAGTGCGCCGGTGCCGGTGCGCAGCGCGGCGGTCTCCTGGTCGAGGGTGAACTCGCCGGTCGGCTCCGCGGCCGAGGTCTCCACCCGGTAGGTGACGCCCTGGTAGTCCGCGCCGCTGACCCCGCAGGGCGGCTCGGCGGCCTGCACCGTGAGCGGCAGCAGGGCGACGGTGCACGCCACCAGGGCGGTCACGCCGACGGCGGGTGCGAGCAGCGCGGGCACCTTCCTCGTTCCTGGCATGGGGGAGACCTCCGTGTCGCGGGTGGCGGCGTGCGCCGCCCGTGTCCGCAGGCTTAACCCCTCGTCCGCGTCCTCAAACGCGGTCGTCGTAGACCAGGGTGTAGCGCCAGAACAGCCGGCGCCGGATCCGCGCGCCCGGCAACTCCGCGGCGGCCGCCGCCCGGATCTCGGCCAGCGTCTCCCGCGGCTCGGCGATCGGGGCCCGCATGTGCCGCGGTGGCTCGGTGGCGCGGGCGGGGTGCTTCAGCACGCCGATGAGCGGGTTGAGCAGGACGGCGGGGAGCCGGGTGAGGGCGTCGCCGATGGTGACGTCGCGGTGGAGGCCGACAACGACGAGTCTGCCGCCGGGCGCGAGGCTCTCGCGCAGGGCGCGCAGCGTGGCGTCGAGCGGGAGGTGGTGCAGTACCGCGACCAGGGTGATGGCGTCCCAGCGGGTTTCCCGATCGCGGTCGGCGAAGTCGATGGGCAGAATGCGGACGGCGGGGTCGTCGCGGAAGCGGTGCGCGGCGACGGCCGCCGTCTCCGGATCGCGCTCCAGCCCGGTGACGGCGCAGTGGTCGCGCAGCCGGGCGACGAGATTGCCGGTGCCGCAGCCGATGTCGAGGACGCGGCGGGCACCGGATCCGCGGACCCGGCGGACCACCCAGCCGGCGTAGTGGTCGTTGTGGCTCCAGGGATGCGCGCGGTTCAGCTCGGACAGCACCCGCGCCACCCTAGCCGGAGATAGTTTGCTGAAAGTGTGCTAACCGACGGGCCGCGGATCTAGACTCGCCGGATGGCGGATCCGGATGTGCTCGTCGTCGGCGCTGGACCGGTCGGGCTGGCCGCGGCGGTGGAGCTGGCGCGGCGCGGGGTGCGCTGCCGGGTGCTGGAGCAGCTGCCCGAGCGGCCCCGGTTCGCCAAGGCGGTCGGGGTGCAGCCGCGCACGCTGGAGGTGTTCGAGGGGATGGGGGTGTTGCGCGAGACCCTGGACGCCGCGGTGCGCATGCGGGGGCAGCTCGTGTACGCGGACGGCGCCGAGGTGGCGCGGCTCGATCTGGAGCCGCCGCCGGACATTCCGTACGGCTTCGCGGCGCTGCCGCAGTACGAGACCGAGCGGGTGCTCGGCGAGCGGCTGGTGCGGTGCGGGGTCCGGGTGGAGTACGGGACCGCGCTGGTCTCCTTCGCGCAGGACGACACCGGCGTCACCGCGGTGCTGCGCGGGCCGGACGGCGAGCGGACCGTCCGGGCCGGCTACCTGGTCGGTGCGGACGGCGCGCACAGCGCCGTGCGCAAGGGGCTCGGGCTGACCTTCGAGGGCGCGGCCTTCGCCGAGCAGTACATGCTCGGCGACGTGGAGCTGGACTGGACCGCGCCGTCCGGCTACGGCGTGCGGTCGAGCCGCGGCGCGGACGTGCTGGTCTGCATCCCGCTGCCTGGACACCGCCGGTACCGGGTCTCCATGCTGGCGCCGGAGGAGCTCGCCGTGCCGGTGACCGACGGCGTGGCGCACGGCATGGAGGGCGACCGGGCGCCGGAGCTGCACCACATCCAGGCGGTGCTCGACCGGCTCGCCCCCGAGCCCGCGACCGCGCGGAACCTGCGCTGGTCGTCGGTGTTCCGGATCAGCCACCGGATCGTGGACAGCTACGGCACCGGGCGGGTCTTCGTCGCGGGCGACGCCGCGCACATCCACCCGCCCACCGGGGCGCAGGGGATGAACACCGGCATCCAGGACGCGCACAACCTCGGCTGGAAGCTGGCGCTCGCCGTCGCCGGGGTGGCCGGGGTCGAGCTGCTCGGCAGTTACGACGCCGAGCGCAGGCCCGTCGGGGAGGAGGTGGTGGGGCGCACGGTGCGGCACGCCAGGGAGGGGATCGGGGCGGGGGATCCGGAGCGGATACTGCGTCGCGAGGCGCAGTTGCTGCTCGATTACCGGGATAGTCCGATCGTGCTGTCGTCGGCGCTGGGCGGGGTGGCGGCGGGGCGGCGCGCGCCGGACGCGTCGGGGCTCACCCGGGAGCTCGTGCAGTTTCCGATCCGGCTCTTCTCGCTGCTCGCCGGGGCGGGCCACACGCTGCTGCTGTACGCAGGCGGGGAGCAGGGGCCGGAGTGGTTCGCCGCGCTCGAACGGGTGGCGGACGACGCGCGGCGGGCCGCGCACGGGCAGCTCGACGTGTACCTGGTGGCGGGGCCGGAGACGCCGGTCGCCACGGTGCTCCCGGTGATCCGGGACAGCGCGGGCGATTTCGCGCGCACCTACGCGGCCGAGGACGCCGCCTACCTGGTCCGCCCGGACGGTTACCTCGCCTACGTCGGCGTCCCCGAGGAAGTCCCGCGCGCCCTCGCCGCCACTTTCGCGGCACCCGCGGAGGTTTGAGCGCAGCTGCTCCGCACCGCGGCGCAGCACGGCACGGCGGCGAGTGCTCGTGCCCGCTGCGCGGTACCGCCCGTGACGACTACCCGTCGGCGGGAACCCGGTGCTTCGCGAGGTGGCTGAGCACCGCGTGATTCGCCTCCCACCCGTCCGGGAACTTGACCGGCACCCCCAGGTGCACCGGCTCGGCGGAGGGATGCGAGTCGAGGAGCTCGGGAATCCCGGCCCGCCCGACCATCACGCAGGCGTGCCGGTGCCGGGAGGCGAGCACGCAGAGCCGCCCGGCCTCCAGGTGGAAGGCGCCTGCGTCGCGGCGGCCGGAGAGCGGGTGCAGCACGACGGTGAGGTCGTACTCGCGCCCCTGCAGCCGGTTCGCGGTGTCCACCGTGACCCCGTCGGCGACCGTGCCGCGCAGCGCGTTGCGCACCGCCTCGGCCTGGTCGCGGTGCGCGGTGCCGATCGCCACCCGCTCCGCGGTGACCGGCCGCGAGCCCTGCTCGGAGTGCGCGGTGGCGGCCCGCTCCAGCACCCGGCGGGTGATGTCGGCGACCGCGCGCACCGCCGCGCTGTCGGTGCGCAGCGTATGCCGCCGCGGCAGCTCGTACCAGCCCCAGCCGTGCTCGGCGGCCTCGTCCAGCACCAGGTCGACGGGGGTGCGCAGGCCGCGCGCGGCGAACTCCAGCCGCCGGTCGGCGCTGCCCGTTCCCGCCCGGAACGGGGTGAACGGGTAGAACGCCGCCGACACCACCGGTGCGGCGGAGGCGGAGAGCCGCCAGGAGACCGGAAGCGTGTGCGGCACGATCTCCGGGTTGTTGGTGAGCATGACCGCGACCGCGCTGGTCGTCGGGTCCCAGCCGAGCCCGGCCCAGCGCCCGGTGTCGACGGTGGCGAAGGGGTCGAGCTGGCCGGGGTCGCCGACGAAGAGCCCGCGCTCGAAGCGGTTCGCGATGCGCAGCAGCATGTCCGAGCGCATCTGGTACGCCTCGTCGATGATGGCGTGCTCCCAGCGCCCGTCGTCGATGGTGGCCCACTTGGCCGCGGTGCCGATCAGCACCGTGCGGTCGTCCAGGTCGGCGATCTTCTGTCGCGACACCACGTTCGGGTGCCGGATGCGCGCGGACTCGGTGTAGCTCTGGCTCGACACCCGGCCGATCGCCAGCGCCGGGTCGGCGGTGGCGAGCCGCTCGATCAGGTCGTCGACCTGCTCGTTGGTCTGCGCCACGATCATGTGCGGGCGGCCGGACTCGGCCAGCTGCCGCGCGGCACGCACCACAAGGGTGGATTTGCCCGCGCCCGGCGGCGAGTCGACCACGACGGCCCGGCCGGTGCCGCCGGCCAGGTCGGCGAGGATGCCGGTGACGGCGGATTCCGCGGCGGCGGAGAGATTTTCGGTCACAGCTCCTCGAAGGTGTCCGCGGTGGGCAGCCACTCCGGCGGCGGGCCGCCGTGCGTCCACGGCGTCTCCTCCCGGCTCGGCAGCGAGGTGGGCCGGGACGACCCGGCGGGGGAGAAGCGGGCGAAGCCGACCGCGGTGCCGACCCCGGGCACGGTGCCGGGCTCGGCGACCAGCTTGCGGCCCATCCCGCCGGAGAGCTCCAGCAGGACGGTGTCGCCGTCGACCTCGAGCACCTCGCCCGACTGCTTGGGGTAGCCGATATTGCACAGCTTCTCGCCGGGCACCGGGACGAACGGGTCGCTGCTCCGCACCCGGAGGGCAGGGCGGAGCACCTTCTTGCTCTTGCCCTCCGGCACGGTGACCCGGGCGGGGTCGGCGTCGACGACGGTGCCGTGGAAGGCCGCGCCCGCCAGCCGGTGCTCCAGCATGAGCCGCGGGTCGTCGAAGGCGCGCTCGGCCTCGTACCGCTCCAGCGCGCGCTCCCGGTCCAGCAGCCTGCGCACCGCCGAGACCGCGGAGTCGCGGCGCGGCTGCGGCACCCCCTCCGGGACCGTGCCGAGGAAGTAGCTGAACGCGCCGATGTCGTCGTTCCAGCGCCCGGGCACGTGCGCGCCCTCCGGCAGCGCGCGCAGCAGGTTCAGCCCCTGCCAGAGCAGCTGCCAGGTCGGCTCCAGCTGGCGCAGCAGGGCGCGGCGCAGCCGCTGCTCGGCGGTGACCTTCGCCGCGCCCTCCGGCGCCTCGTCGTAGCCGGTGATCAGTGGCGCCAGCTCCTCGTTGTCGAAGCCGGGGTCGGTGGCCGGGCCCGCGGGCGGAACGGCGAGCGGATCCTCGGCGCGCGCGGCGGCCTCGGCGCCGGAGCGCCCCGGCGGCGGCGCGATCCA
This sequence comes from Nocardia asteroides, assembly GCF_021183625.1. NCBI lineage: Bacteria > Bacillati > Actinomycetota > Actinomycetes > Mycobacteriales > Nocardiaceae > Nocardia > Nocardia asteroides. The sequence goes on along the minus strand of NZ_CP089214.1, from coordinate 1,946,219 downwards.
GCCGAGCAGCGCGGCCAGGTTGGCATCCTCCAGCGCGGACTGGCCGCTCGCCCAGTGCGCGGCGAGCACCGAGGTCATCGGCAGCAGCACCGCCGAGCCCGGGTGCTCGGCGCGGTCGCAGAACCAGGTGAGCCAGCGGCCGAGCAGCGGGACCTCCGGCGGCACCGGGTTCTCGCCCTCGGTGCGGTGGAAGCGGACCGAGCGCCCGAGCAGCCGCAGGAATTCGATCCCGGCGGCGTTCGGCGTCCACAGCTGCGGGGCGTCCAGGCAGCGGGTGTAGGTCTCGCCCGCCTTCGTGGTCTTCTCCTCGACCTCGACGGTGTGCTCGGCGACGTAGGGCAGCACGATCTCGGCCAGCTGCGCGATGAAGCGCAGCCGCAGCACCCGGTCGCGCGGCTGCGGCACGACGAGCAGCCGCGGCTCGTCCGCCGCGGTGCCCGCCAGCAGCGCGAGCGGCGCCGCGGCCTCGCCAGCCAGCTTCAGCGGGACCAGCACCAGCGGCCGCCGGGCCAGGTGCGTGTGGCAGACCCCGGCGATCGGCTGCGCGCGCCCGGCGCGCACCGCCTCCAGCCTGGCCAGCGCGGTCAGCACGCTCACCCGGCGATCTCCAGCCGCATCCGCCGCGCCTGCCGGAGCAGCCGGGCGATGTCGTCGAATTCGGCGGGTGGCTCGACCGAGCCGTCGGCGAGGCCGAGCACGGTGGCGATGTCCTCCAATCCGCCCAGGTCGTCGCAGACGCCGCGGCCGAGCACGTCCACCGTTCCCTCCTGCCTGGCCTCGGCGCGGCAGGCGAAGGCGAGCTCGCAACTCGCCATGCACTCCGGGGTGTAGCGCGCGTCGATTCCGGCGACGGTGCGGGCCAGCTCGGGCCCCGGCTCGAAGCTGACGCCGTCGGGCAGCTGGTCGAGCAGCTGCTCGATCGAGGTCAGCCGGGAGAGCTGGCGGCCGACCACCGCGATCTGCTTGCGCAGGTCGACCAGGGCGGCGGTGGGGCGGTTGGTGAAGTCGTTGGTGCAGACCAGGATGCCGTTGTGCGAGACCAGCGCGTCCGGGTCCTCGCCGAGGTCGGCGATGAGCTCGCGCAGCGCGATCACGTACACCGCCGACTGCCTGGCCGCCGCCGCCACCTGCGCCGGGTCGGCCTGGCCGTCCACCACCGCGAAGGACTTGATCTCCACCACGTGGAATTGGCCGCCGAGCCGCAGCGCCACCACGTCCGGCTCCAGATACGCGGTGGCCCCGGCGATGTCGAGGCGGAGCAGCGGATGGTCGAAGAGCGTGCCCTCGCCGGTGACGACGGCGTGGTCGAAGAGCTGCCGTGTCCGGCGGTAGCGCACCGCGTTCGCGGTGTTGTCGCCGACCGAGGCGAGGTCGTAGTACTCGACCTCGGGGACGCTGAGCTCCAGCTCGGTGCGGAGCAGCGCGAGCAGCTCGGCGCAGCCGTTCGCCTTCACCATCGCCTCGAAGGCATTGCCCCTGGTGATGGCGAATTGGGACTGGCCGAAGCGGGGCGGGAAGCCGAGTTCCCGCGCGATCACGGTCTTGTCCACCGCGGCGGCGTCGAGCAGGGCGCGCCGCGCGCAGCCGGGGTTCGCGGTGAGCGCCGCGATGGTGCGGGCATTGTGCCTGCACCCGGTCGCGGTGCCGCGCAGCCGGTCCAAGCGTGCCGGGAGCGGAGTGGTCACCCGGCCTCCTTTCGTCGCGTTCCGGTCACAGCCAGGCGGACGCCGAACAGCTGTGCCGTGTCGTCGAGTTGCGCGCTCGCCCGCTCGGCGGCGCGCAGCCGGTGCGCGGCGTCGTCGGCGCGGTGCACGGCCAGTTCCCGGCCCGCGGACTCGACGACCCGCTCGAGGTCGATCGCGTCCGGGGCGCCGCGCACTCCCGGCACCGAGACGGCCAGCTTCCACACCACCCGCCTGGCGTCCGGCCCCGGGTCGGGGAGCGCGGCGAGGTGCTCGGCGAGCCGGATGGTCGCGGTCAGCAGGTCGACGCGCGGGCTGAGCGGCCCGACCACGCGCCGTTCGGTGGGCCAGCTGCTCACCGCGAGCAGCCCGCGCGCGGGCGCGAGCAGGTCGGCGTTGAGCGCCGAGCAGATGTAGTACGGCCGGGCCAGCGGCGCGGCCCGGAAGGAGCGCTCCTCGTCCCGGCGCAGGCTGGTCAGCCTGGCGGCGACCAGGTCGCCGGAGAAGAAGGCGTCGTGCACCGCGAGCACCAGTTTCGGCGCGGCGGGCGCGCCGAGCAGGGTGAGCGCCCGGTGCACGTGCTCGCGCACCGGGACCGCGGGGACGATCTCGCGGACCGGCTCGGCGCCCGGTTGCAGCCCGAGCACGGCGTCGTCCCAGTCGTTCTCCGCGCGGCGCAGCTCCGCGCGCAGTTGCCGGGCCGTGGCGCGATCACCCGCGGCGACCGCGCGCCGAACCGCAGCGCGCAGTTCCGCGATGCGATCCTCGAGTTGCTCGGCATTGTCCGGCACACTGCCGGACTGTAATCAGAACTTCCAGTGAAGTCCAGTATCTTCCAGTATTCGCGAGTCAGCTCCGCCTTGGCCGGATGACCGCGGTGAAACTCGCGGCGGCGACCACGGTTTCGTCGCCGCCGGTGATCCGCACCGGCACGGTGAACTCCACCGGCCTGCGCGCCGCCGCCTCGGTGCGCAACCTCTCCAGGGTGTCATCGGGAAGCTCGGCGGTCGCCAGGAACCGCCCCGCCGCACCCTTCGCCCTGGCCAGGTACTCGATCCGGCCGTCCCTGGCGACCACGAACGAATCCGCCATGTGCGCCGCGATCCCGGAGACCGCCGCGCCCATGGCCGCCGTCTCCGCCAGCCCGAACAGCACCGCGGCGTGCACGTCGCCGTTGTGGTTCAGGTGCTCCCGGCCCGGCGTCATGGCGACGGCATTGCGCCCCTCGGCGAACTCGACGCCCTCGATTCCGGCATACCGGATGAAGCCCAGCTTCTGGAACCCGGTCATCACCAGGTCGCCAAGGGTCGCGACATCCACGCTGCCTCCTCGAAGTGAAACCTGTTCCAATTTACCGGCACGGCGACCGAATCGCTAACACAGCGGATACACGGGGGCCGCACCCGAGTCACACACCCTTTTCACAATCGACGGGTGCCGATGCTCGGCGCGGAAGGGCGACCGCCATGACTCCCCGTCACGTCCCGGCTCAGCCGGACCAGTTCACCTTCGACCCGGGCGGCACCGCGCTGCTGGTGATCGACATGCAGCGGGACTTCCTGCTACCCGGCGGATTCGGCGCGAGCCTCGGCAACGACGTGGAGCAACTACGCAGCGTGATCCCGCCGCTGGCCCGGCTGATCGCCGCGGCGCGGGCGGCCGGGCTGCCGGTGATCCACACCAGGGAGGGGCACCTGCCCGACCTCTCCGACTGCCCGCCAGCGAAACTGCGCCGCGGCACCCCGTCCCAGCGCATCGGCGACCCCGGCGCCTTCGGCCGAATCCTGATCCGCGGCGAGTACGGCCACGACATCGTGGACGAGCTGGCGCCGATCGAGGGCGAGGTGGTGATCGACAAGCCCGGCAAGGGCGCCTTCTACGGCACCGGCCTCGCCGCCGAGCTGGAGCGCCGCGGCATCACCTCGCTGCTGGTCACCGGGGTGACCACCGAGGTCTGCGTGCACACCACCGTGCGCGAGGCGAACGACCGCGGCTACGAGTGCCTGGTCGTGGCCGACTGCGTCGGCTCGTACTTCCCCGAATTCCAGCGGGTCGGGCTGGCCATGATCGCCGCCCAGGGCGGCATCTTCGGCTGGACCGCCGATTCGGCGGCCGTGCTCGACGCGCTCGCCCCCGCCCCGAGCCCGGCCCGTTGAACAGGATCTCGCGATGACGCTCGACACGAAACCGGCCGAACAGGCCGAACCCGCCCCGCCGCTGCGGCTCCCGTGGTGGACCAGGGGCGACACCAACGCCTTCTTCGGGCTGGCCTTCAACATCCTGGTCAATGTCCTCACGCTCACCACGCTCTCGATCGCGGTGGTGAAGATCCCGAGCGGCGACGTGCTCGGCACCGTGCTGCCCGCGCTCGGCGTCGCGCTGGTGCTCGGCAACCTCTACTACATGGTGCTGGCCCGCAGGCTGGCACGGCGCGAGAACCGCGACACCGTGACCGCGCTGCCGTACGGGCCGAGCGTGCCGCACATGTTCATCGTGGTCTTCGTCGTCATGCTGCCCATCTACCTGCAGACCGGCGACGCCCTGCGGGCCTGGTCGGCGGGGTTGGCGTGGGCCTTCATGATCGGCGTGATCGTGATGATCGGCGCCTTCGTCGGGCCGTTCATCCGGAAGATCACCCCGCGCGCGGCCATGCTCGGCACCCTGGCCGGGATCTCGATCACCTTCATCGCCATGCGCCCGGCCGCGCAGATGTGGGAGGCGGCCTGGATCGGGCTCCCGGTGCTCGCCATCATCCTGATCGGCTTCTTCACCGACGTGAAGCTGCCCGGCAACGTCCCGGTCGGGCTGGTCGCGCTGCTGGTCGGCACGGCCATCGGCTGGATCGGCGGGTACATGTCCGCGCCGGACGTCTCCGCCGCGGTCGGCGATATCGCGCTCGGGCTGCCCGACCTACGGCTCGACCTGCTCTTCGACGGGCTCGGCGACCTGGCCCCGCTGCTCGCCACGGCCATCCCGCTCGGCGTCTACAACTTCACCGAGGCCATGAGCAACGTGGAGAGCGCCGCCGCCGCGGGCGACAACTACAACCTGCGCAGCGTGCTGCTGGCCGACGGCTTCGGCGCGGTGCTCGGCGCCGGCTTCGGCTCGCCGTTCCCGCCCGCCGTCTACATCGGCCACCCCGGCTGGAAGGACGCGGGCGGCCGCACCGGCTACTCGCTCGCCGCGGGGGCGGCCATCGGGGTGATGTGCCTGCTCGGGCTCTTCGGCGTGCTCGCCACGATCCTGCCGATCCCGGCGATCGTGCCGATCCTGCTCTACATCGGGCTGCTCATCGGCGCCCAGGCCTTCCAGGCGGTGCCGAAGCTGCACGCGGTCGCGGTGGTCGCGGCGCTGCTGCCGAACCTGGCGGAGTGGGCGGTCGGGTTGATCGACAACGCCCTGAGCGCCGCGGGCACCAGCGCGGAGAAGGTGGGGGAGGAGGCGCTCGGCCAGGCGGGCGTCGTCTACCACGGGCTGCAGATCCTCGGCGAGGGCGCGGTGCTGGCCGGGCTGGTGCTCGGCGCGCTGGTGACCTTCGTGCTGGACAAGCGGTTCCACGCCGCCGCGATCGCGGCGCTGGTCGGCGCGGTGCTCAGCTGGATCGGGCTGATCCACGCCCCCGAGGTGGCGTGGGCGGCGGCCCCGCAGGTCGCGCTCGGCTACCTCTTCTTCGCGGTGGTCTGCCTCGCCTACTCGCTGCTGCCGAAACCCGCCCCGGCGGAGCCGAAACCGGAGCCGGACCCGGAGCCGAAGGAGGAGGCGGTGGCTCAGGAGGGCTGACGGATCCCCATCACCCCGGTGACCGGTGCCGCCCACTCCAGCTTGCCGGAGGCGGCGATCATCTCGTCCAGCGCGGCGGCCAGGTCATCGGGGATGGGGGCCGAGCGGCGCAGCTCCAGATCCACGTGCACCAGCAGGATCTCCACGGTGTTGGCGAGCCGGTCCCGGCCCTGGTCGACCAGGAAGGCCATCATGTGCACCGCCTTGGCGCTGCGCTCCAGCACCCGGGCGTGCACCGCCAGCGAGTCGCCGAGCCGCAGCTCGCTGAGGTAGCGCAGGTGGTGCTCGGTGGTGAAGAGCCCCATCCCGCGCTCGCGGCGGTAGCGGTCGTCGAGACCGGCGGTCTGCAGCAGCGCGTCCGCGGCCACGATGCCGTGCCGCAGGTAGTAGACGACGTTCATGTGGCCGTTGGCGTCGATCTCGCGCTCGGTCACGTCCGCGGTGAGCGATGCCGGGATCTCGCGAATCTGCGCCACGGTGGGGAGGTCGATAGCCATGCTTCCGATCCTGCGACACCGGTGCGCGCGGCCGCGCACCGGGTCGCCGGTCAGCGCGCGCCGCGGATCATGCCCTTGCTCCGCATGAGGTGTTCGCCCAGGTAGCCGTCGTGCGGGACGCCGGGGCGGAGCCAGGTGGTCGGGTTGTCGCCGAGGTAGAGGTTGGTGATGCTCGGCTCGTCCAGCAGCCGGTCGATCAGGGCGCGCCGGGTGGTCATGGCGGTGAGCACCAGCGAGTTCCGCAGCGGGGCGATGCCGTCCTCCGGCCGCCACCGCCCGACCCACACGCACGGGAAGCCGAGCTCGATCCCGAGCCGCGGGTCGCCGCCGTCCGGCACCAGGTGCACCGCGGGCCGCAGCACAGCGCCGCCGCCGGGCAGCTCGTCGACGATGGTGTCGCCGCCGAGCAGCGCCCTGGCGTCCCCGGCGGCCGCGTGCAGGTACCGGTCCATCGCGCGGGCCGACTCGATGGGCTGCACGGTGAGGACGGCGTCCGGGTGGTCGGCGGGCAGGCTCGGGATGGCGGCCAGCGCCTCGGCCAGCGCCGCCGCCACCGGCTCCGGGTCGCCCTCGACCAGCACGGCGGTGGCGCAGGTGCAGGCGGTGCCGCCGAGGTGGCTCACCGAGCCCGCGAGCAGCTCGATCCGCGACCGCCAGTCGACCTCCGCGGTGATCAGGATCTTGGAGCGCCCCGGCCCCTGGGTGAGCACCCGCGGGTCGCCGCCGTACTTGTCCACCACGTCCTGGCCGCCGTAGACGATGGCGTAGTCGGACTCCGCGATGATCACGTCCGCGGCGGCGTAGTCGGTCGGCAGCAGGGTCACCGTGTCCGGCGGGAAGCCCGCCTCGCGCAGCGCCGTGATCAGCCGGAACGGGGTGAACGGCTCGCGGGTCGACGGCCGCACCGCGACCTTGTAGCCGAGCGCGAGCGCCTCCGGCCAGAGGCCGTGCACCGCGGGGGTGTTACCCGCCGCGTGCACCGCGAACAGGTCGCCGCGGCGGGTCCAGACCCCCGACCCGGTGCGCGTGCGCTCGGCGTCCCACGCGTCCACCGCGCCGCGCGGCATGGCGAGCGTGCGGGTCTCGCGCTGGGCCCGCAGCACGTCGGCGACCCACTGCACCGACTGCCGCACCACCGCGAGCGGCACCCCGGAGACGGTGGAGACCAGGCGGGCGTACTCGTGCGGATCGAGCCCGGCCACCGTGCCGTGCAGGAAGAGCTCGGCCGCCCGCTCCAGCGCGGCCAGCCGCTCCGGCACCGGGAGCACGGTGGCGGCGCGCATGGCGGTCAGCGTGCGGCGCACGTAGAGCGGCGGCACCTGGCTGATCTCGCCGACGGTCGCGCCGGAGAGCGCGGTCAGCGGAAGCCGCTCCCGGGAGCGGTAGGCGCCGGCCGGGCCGAGCGCGTCGATCCGGACGTCCATCAGTAGACCCCTTCGATCACGACGCGATCGCCGAAGGTCTGAACCGGTCCCACGTCGGCGACGGCGCAGCCGAGCGCGCCGGGCAGCGGCGGCAGCTTCAGCGCGGTGTCGCGCTCGGTGTTGTTCGGCAGCAGCGCGTATTTCGTGAGGTGGTTCATCACCACCTGCCCGCGTTCGCCGTAGGCCACGTCCCGCCCGGTGGCCGGGTCCACCACCCGGAAGGCGATGTAGGGGCTCGGGGCGTCGAAGACCGGCAGCCCGTCCGGGTGGTCCTCCCCGCGCTCGCGCGACATGCCGAGGATGGTGGTGCTGCCGTACAGCCCCTTCAGCGGAATTCCCGGGAAGATCTCGGTGCGGAAGATGTCGCGGGTGTCGGCGTCCATGTGCGCGCCGCTCCAGCAGATGAACTTCACCTGCTTGCGGATCGAGTCGACCAGCTCCGGCCGCCGGGCCACCCGCTCCAGCAGCGGCGGCGTGGTGATCAGGATGCCGATCGACTGGGTGCTGAGCAGGTGCCCCACCTGATCGACCAGGTGCTCGGCGTAGCGCTCCGCCTCCTCGGTGGCGCCGCGGGCGAGCAGCTGCTTGATCCAGCGCGGATCGAGGTCGATGGTGAACTTCACGCCACCGTGTCTGCGCGCCCTCCGGGTCGCGAACTCGCCGAACATGTGCGGGCCGCTCGGCGCGACGGCGAGCGTGTTCACGGTCCCGAGCCCGGCGTAGTCGACCTCGTCCCAGCCCAGCGCGAACTCCATCCACGGCTCGAACATCACGAAGCGTTTCGGCAGCCCGGTGGTGCCGCCGCTCTCGAAGATCCCGGCGATCTCCCGGTCCGCACCGGTGAGCCCGCGCGGAATCAGCTCCGCGATCTCGACGTCGCGGAATTCGTCCACGACATTGGGGAAGCGGGTGAGGTCGTCGAAGCCGCGGATCTCGGTCAGCGGATCGAAATCGAGGGTGCGTGCTCGGCGCAGCCAGTACGGGCTACCGGTCGCGGGGTCGAAATGCCAGCGCATCAACGCCCGGATGTAGTCGTCGGGGTCGACCGGCGCGGCGCCGAGGTCGAGAATGGCAGAACACATGCGTCCTCCAGGGCGTGGAACTCACGCACACTGTGGCCGAACGCGCAGCCCCGCCGACACCGCCGCCGCCCGGCTTCGATGACGCGATCACGGAATTGCGGGCCGCCCCGGCAGCGGGAGGTATGTCTGGTACGTCCGCATGTTCGGCAATCCGGCCGCTACCGCCGCGTCGGCAGCAGCGATTCGTCCCTGGCGCCGGGGCCGAGCAGCGCCCGCAGCTCGCCGCGGCGCACCGGCTCGCCGCACTCGGAGCAGACCGGCTCGACCGTCATGAGGTGGCCGCACGTCTTGTGCCGCAGCTGGATCGGCGGGCCGTCGGCGGCGGCCCACTCGTCGCCCCACTGCCGCATGGCCGTCACCACCAGCCAGAGCGCGCGGCCCTTCTCGGTGAGCCGGTAGTCGTGGCGCACCGGGTTCTCCTGGTACGGCTCGCGGGCCAGGATGCCGTGCTCGACCAGGTGCTCCAGCCGCTGGGTGAGCACATTGCGGGCGATCCCGAGGCGGCTCCGGAAGTCGTCGAAGCGGGTGACGCCGAGCAGGGCGTCGCGCACGATCAGCAACGTCCACCACTCGCCGACCACCTCCAGGCACTGGGCCAGGGAGCAGTTCATGTCGGCGAAGCTCGTTCTGCGCATGACTCCAGAGTAGTCGGTTGCGTGAAAGAACTCACGCGTTCTAGAGTGCGTTGCATGACGCAACTCACTACCCCCGGCCTCGCCGGGGTGTTCGATCTGACCGCGACCGGGGACGGCCGCCACACCGCGCGGGTCGACGAGACCTGGCAGGGGTGGAGCGGGCCGCACGGCGGCGTGGTCGCGGCGCTGCTCGTCGAGGTCGCGCTGCGCGCCGCCGCCGAGCCGCTGCCGGTGCGCGCGGTCGACCTGCGCTTCCTCGGCCGTCCGGCCACCGGTGTGCTGGAGTTCGCCGCCGCGGCGACCGCCGTCGGGCGGAACACCGCCGTGGTGGACGTGCGGGCCGAGCAGGGCGGGGTCGTGGTCGCTGCGGCCGCCGTGACGCTCGGGCGCACGGTCCCGAGCGAGGTCGCCGCCTATGCGGGGACACCGGCCCCGGAGGTGCCCGCGCCGGAGGAGTGCGCGGAGTTCCGGCTGCCGCCCGAGATCGTCCCGGCGGGCGCGCATTTCGAGATCCGCCCGGCGAGCGAGGTGTTGCCGCTGACCGGCTCGGCCGAGCGCGAGCTCCGCGCCTGGGTCGTGCTGCGTCCGGAGCCCGGTGGCGCCACCGAGTTCCCGATCGATGCCGCCGTGCTGGCGATCCTCGCCGACGCGCTGCCGCCCGCTCTGTTCCCGGCGTTGCGCGCCCCGCTCGCCCTGCCGACCGTCGCCTTCTCCCTGCACCTGCACGCGGAGCCGGTTGCGGCACAGCCGGTTCTGGTGACGACGGTGAACGCCTCCACCAGCGGGGGCTGGTCGGTCGACGACACCGAGCTCAGGGCCGCGGACGGGCGGCTGCTCGCCACCGCCAGGCAGACCCGCCGCGTGCTGGGCTGAGGCGCGCCGTGACCTCCGTGACCGCGGCGCCGCGCGCCGCCACCGACCTGCGCAAGGTCCTCGTCGTGGTGAACGCGGGCGTGCTGCTCTCCAGCCTCGACCTGTTCATCGTCAACGTCGCGCTCTCCGACATCGCCGCCGACTTCGCCGGGGTGCCGATCGCCGAGCTCTCCTGGGTGCTCAACGCCTACGCCATCGTCTTCGCCGCGCTGCTCGTCCCCGCCGGGCGGCTGGGCGACCGGAGCGGCATCCGCACCACCTTCCTGCTCGGGCTCGGCCTCTTCGTGCTCGGCTCGGCGCTCTGCGCGACCGCGTGGAACGTGGAGTCGCTGGTCGGCTTCCGCATCCTGCAGGCCGTCGGGGCCGCCGTGCTCACCCCGGCCTCGCTGGGGCTGGTGCTCGCGGCGAGCCCGCCGGAGCGGCGCCCGATGGCGGTGCGGCTCTGGGTGGCCTTCGGTGGGCTCGGCGCCGCGCTCGGCCCGGTGCTCGGCGGCATCCTGGTGCAGGCCGACTGGCGCCTGGTGTTCCTGGTGAACGTGCCGATCGGGCTGGCGGCGCTGCTGGCCGGGCTGCGCGTGCTCCCGGTCGTGCCCGGCGACGGCGGCGGCCTACCCGACCTGCGCGGCGCGGCGCTCGCCGCGCTGGCGGTGGCCGGGCTGGTGCTCGGCCTGGTCCAGGGGCCGGAGTGGGGGTGGAGTTCGCCGGGGGTGCTCGGCGCCTTCGCGCTCGCGGTGCTGTGCGGAATCGGCTTCGCGGTCTCCTCCGCGCGGCACCACAGCCCGATCGTGGCGCCCGCGCTGCTGCGCGCCCCGAACTTCGCGCTGATGACCGGCAATGCCGTGTTCTTCAATATCGCCTTCGGCGGCATGCTGCTCTCGGTGGTGCTGTGGGCGCAGACCGTCTGGGGCTGGTCCGCGCTGCGCACCGGGCTCGCCATCGCGCCGGGGCCGCTGCTGGTCCCGATCGTGGCGCTGCTGGCCGGGCGGCTGATCGCCCGGGTCGGCCCCGGCCCGGTGATCGTGGCGGGCGGGGTGGTCTTCGGAGCGGGCACGCTCTGGTGGTCGCAGGCCATCACGCTGCACCCGGAGTACGCGGGCGGGCTGCTCGGCGGGATGCTCGTCACCGGTGTCGGGGTGGGGCTGGTGCTGCCGACCTCGTTCGCGGTCGGCACCGGCGGGCTGCCGCCGGAGCGCTTCGCCACCGGCTCGGCGGTGCTCAGCATGGCGCGCCAGGTCGGGCTCGCGGTCGGCGTCGCGGTGCTGGTCGCGCTGGTCGGCACCCCCGCGGGGCCGGAGCGGGCGCTCGAGGTCTTCCACCGGGCCTGGATCGTGATCGCCGTGTTCGCGGCGTTGGCCGGGCTCTTCGGGCTCGCCGTGCGGCGGCCGCGGCAGGGCTGAGCTCGCTGCGCCGGGGTGCGGCGTGGCGGTGGAGTCAGCGGTTGAGCAGGGCCGTGAGCACGGTCCGCGCGGCATTGGTCGGGGTGCGCCCGGCGGCGTGCCCGACCGTCAGGTGCCACGGGATCGGCGCGCCCGCCCGCTCGCCGTACCGGATGCCGGGCGCCACCGCCGCCACCGACCGTGGCACCAGCACCACGCCGAACCCCTTCGCCGCCAGCTCCAGCGCGAACGCCTGCTCGGCCACCTCGATCACCGGGCGCCGCAGCGGCAGCACCGCATCGGCCACCGTCCTGGTGCCCCAGCCGGGCGGGAAGTCGATGAACCGCTCGCCGTCCAGCTCCGCCGGGCGGAACGGCCGCCCGGCCAGCGGGTGACCGGGGGCCGTGCAGAGCACCACGCTCTCCTCGGCCAGCGGGTACCGGGTGATCCCCGGCAGCTCGGCGGAGACCCCGACCAGCAGCGCCAGATCCAGACTGCCCTCGCGCAGCCCGGCCAGATTGCCCGCGGCGCCCGCCGCGCTCTGCCGCATCCGCACCGTCACCGCCGGGTACCGCCGGTGCAGCCCGGCCAGCACCCCCGCCAGGTCGATCAGGTGGATGTTGAGCAGGTTGCCGAGCACCACCTCCCCGCGCACCTCGCCGCGCGCCGCCGCCACCCCGTCGCCGATGGCCCGCCGCGCCCGCAGCATCTCCAGCGCCGGCTCCACCACGGCCGCGCCCGCCTCGGTGAGCAGCAGCGCGCGCGGGGTGCGGTCGAAGAGCCGCGCGCCGAGCTCGCGCTCCAGCTTCGCCACGCTGGCCGAGACCGCCGACTGCACCATGCTCAGCGACCGCGCCGCCGCGGTGAACGAGCCGTGCTCCCGGCAGGCCAGGAAGCACTCGATCTGCCGCAGCTCCATCGCCCGATGGTATCGCTGCTGTCGATGGCACCATCGACAACCATCGCTTTTGTCGATCGCGGCTCCGGCGCATGCTCGGACCATGACCACAGCGCCCGCCACTCCCGCCACTCGCGCCACCCGAGCCGTCGTGCTCGTGTTCGCCATCGCCGCGGGCTCCTCCGCGGGCTGTCTCTACTACCTGCAGCCACTGCTGCACGAGGTCGCCGCCGACCTGGCCGTCTCGACAGCCACCGCCGCGCTGCTGGTCAGCGCGGCTCAGGTCGGATATCTGTGTGGCCTGGCCCTGCTGGTGCCGCTCGGCGATTTCCTGGAGCGCAGGCGGATGGTGCCCGCGCTGCTCGCAGCCTCGGTGCTCGCGCTGCTGGTCTCGGCGCTCACCCCGGTCTTCCCGCTGCTGCTGGTGAGCGTCTTCGCCACCGGGGTGACGGCGTCGGCGGCCCAGGTCGTGGTGCCGTGGGCCTCGGCGCTGGCCGAGCCGGAGCGGAGCGGCGAGGTGGTCGGCGCCGTGATGAGCGGGCTGCTGCTCGGCATCCTGCTCTCCCGGGTGCTGGCAGGCGCCGTCGCAGAGGTCGCGGGGTGGCGCGCGGTGCTGCTGGTCGCCGCCGGGCTGCAGCTCGCCACGTCGATCGCGGTCTACCGGCTGGCCCCGGCGAGCGGGCGGGCGGCGGACGGTGAGCGCTACGGCGCGGTGCTGGCCTCGATCCTGACTCTGATCCGCAGGCACCCGGTGCTCCGGCACCGGATGATCCTCGGCTTCCTCAGCATGGCCTGCTTCTCCGCCGTCTGGACCGCGCTCGCCTTCCTGCTCTCCGGCGCGCACGGCAGCCCGTACCACTACCCGGAGATCGTGATCGGGCTCTTCGGGCTGGCCGGGGCGGCCGGTGCGCTCGGCGCTCCGCTGGTCGGGAAACTGGCCGACCGGGGGAACCTGCGCGCGGTGACGACCGGGGTCTGGCTGACCGTACTCGCCGGTTGGGCGCTGCTGGCCTGGGGCGGGCAGCAGGTGTCGGTGCTGATCGTGGCGCTGCTGGTCTTCGACTTCGGCATCCAGGGCGTCCAGCTGGCCAACCAGAACGCCGTCTACGCCCTCGACCCGGCCGTGCGCAGCCGGCTGACCACCGCCTACATGGTCACCTACTTCGCAGGCGGGGTGGTCGGCTCGGTGGTCGCCGGCTTCGCCTACCAGGCGGGCGGCTGGCTGTTGATCTGCGCGCTCGGCGCGGGCACGACCGTCGTCGGGATCGCGTTCTGGACCGGGCTCTTCGCCCGCCACGCTGTAGCCGCATCGGAGCCTGCGCCCGCGCGCTGACGGGTCGCCCGGGCCGGTGTGACCACCGACACGGAATGCGGGAATGGCCCGGACTTCGGTGGGTATGCCTCGGACGTCCGGGCCATACCTGTGTGGTCCGGTTCGTGCTACTTTTCGTCACACTTAGTACAGGTCTCAACGACTGGAGGTCTGCCGTGCCGAGCGCCGCGCCCGATTCATCAGTGTTCGCCCAGACCGGAGGGGAAGGTGGGGGTGCGGCGCTCGATCAGGTTCTGATCATGACCGGCGCCGCGGGCGTGCTCGCCCTGGTCCTGCTGTGGATCGGGTACCTGCACCGAAACCGCCGGATCACCTGGCTGCGGGCCGTGGCCGACCGCCTCGGCACCTACTTCAACCAGCCCGGCTGGGTGGCGCTGCCGCTGGCGCTCTTCCTCGCCACCATCCTGACCGCGCTGCTCGGCTTCATCTGGGACGTCAGCCTGCACGTCGGCAAGGGCAGGGACGCCGGGCCGCTGGCCAACCCCGCGCACTACTTCATCCTGGTCGGGCTGTTCTTCCTGTTCATGGCGGGCATGGCCGCGATCGTGCTGCCGCTGGACGAGAAGCCGGGCCCGGCCGCGGTGCGGATCACCCGCACCTGGTACGCGCCGGTCGGCGGCATCCTGCTGGCGGGCGCGGGGCTCTACGCGCTCATCGGCTTCCCGCTCGACGACGTCTGGCATCGCATTTTCGGCCAGGATGTGACGCTCTGGGGCCCCACCCACCTGATGCTGATCGGCGGCGCCGGGTTCTCCCTGATCGGAGTGCTACTGCTGGAGTTCGAGGGCAGGAACAACCGCCCGCGCCCGGACGAGGCGGACAGCAGGCGGATGTGGCTGCTCCGCTCCTTCGCCTTCGGCGGGCTGCTGATCGGGCTCTCGGTCTTCCAGGTGGAGTTCGACTTCGGGGTGCAGCAGTTCCGGATGGTGTTCCAGCCCATGCTGATCGTCGCCGCCGCCACCGTCAGCCTGGTCGCGGCGCGGCTGGTCCTCGGCCGGTTCAGCACGCTCGTCGTGGTCGGCTTCGCGGTGGTGGTGCGCACCGTCGTCGCGCTGCTGGTCGGCGGGCCGATCATCGACGCCCCGCGCAACGTCTTCCCGCTGTACCTGGGGATCGCGCTGGTGGTCGAGGCGCTGGCGCTGCTGCCGCTGGTCCGCAGGCCGGTGCTGTGGGGCGCGCTCTGCGGCCTCGCCGCCGCCACCGTCGGGCTGTGGCTCGAATCGCTGTGGGTCGACGCCATGTTCGTGAATCCGTGGCCCGCGTCGATCTGGCCCGAGCTGCTGGCCATGTCGGTGCCGGTCGGTATCGCGGGCGGCGTCATCGGCGGCATGCTCGGCACCGTGCTGCGCGGCGAGCCGCTGCCGAAACCGGCGGTGCGCCGCACCCTGGTGGTGGCGGCCGTGCTGATCGTCGGCGCCGCCGTGGCCAACGGCCTCGCGCACACCGTGCCGGAGAACGCCACCGCGACCGTCACACTCAGCGAGGCGCCGCCGCGCAACGGCGAGCGCATGGTCTTCGCCGACGTCCGGCTGAACCCCGTCGACCTGGTCGGCGACGATCCCGAGTGGATCGAGATCCTCGGCTGGCAGGGCGGCGTCGGCAGCGAGAGCCCCGGCCGCGGCCTCGTCGTGGACCGGCTGGAGCGGGTCGAGGCCGGGCACTACGTCTCCACCGCGGCGGTGCCGGTCTCCGGCAGCTGGAAGACGGTGCTGCGGGTGCAGGACGGCCGCGTCCACACCGCGCTGCCGGTGTTCATGCCCGCCGACCCCGGCATCAACGCCCAGGAGGTGCCGGCACTGAACACCTTCACCAGGCCGTTCGTGCCGGAGATCACGGTGTTGCAGCGGGAGCGCAGCTTCGACTACCCGTCCTGGCTGTTCGGCGCGGCCTCGCTGGTGGTGCTGGCGTGCAGTCTGATCCTGGTCGCGGCGCTCTCCTGGGGCGCGGGGCGGATCAACGACCGCTACCCGCACACCACCCACAGCGAGGCCGCGGAGCCGGTGGCATCGGCATGACCGCCGGGTACGACGGCGTGGACGTGCTCGCGGATCACTCGATCCTGCTGGCCATCCCGGCCTTCCTGCCCGCCTTCGCGCTCGTCGGCGTCGTGGTGTTCATCGCGGTCCGCGACCGCAGGGCCGGCGACGACGACACCGAACCGACCGAGGAGGACACGTGAGGAACGTGCGCCGGGGCTGCGTCCTCGTGCTGCTGGCCGGGCTGCTGACCGCGGGTTGCGCGAGCGCCGACGAGGGCGGGCACGCCGATCACGGTGCCGCCCAACAGAGCTCGGCGCCTACGTCGTCGGTCGTCGCCCAGCCGCAGGCGGTGGTCATCCCGGTGCGGCTCGCGGGAGGCGCCGTGACTCCCGACGACACCAGGGTCGAGGCCGCCGTCGGCCAGCCCATCGAGCTGGTGGTGGACAGCGACACCGGGGACGAGCTGCACGTGCACGCCGACCCCGAGCACACCTTCGAGGTGGAACCCGTCGCCGGGCAGCGCTTCTCCTTCACCGTCGGCGTGCCCGGCCGGGTGGAGATCGAGCTGCACGACGCCGGCCGCACGGTGGCGACGATCCTGGTCCGATGACGCTGCTCGCCCACGGCCTCGGCGGGGCGACCGATCTGCCGATCCCGCTCGGCTATGCCCTGATCGGCGCCGCCTGGGCCCTCACCTTCTCCTTCGCGCTGCTGCTCTTCGCCTGGCGCGAGCCGCGGCTCGACCCGGACTCGCCCGGCCGCCCGCTGCCGGCGGCGCTGCGCGCGACCGCCGATTCCCGCTGGACGCGCGCGGTGCTCGCGGCGCTGAGCGTGGCGGCGACGGCGTTCGTCGCTGCGGTCGCGCTGGGCGGCTCGGGTGATCCCGCGCGCAACCCCGTGCCCGGCGTGCTCTACGTGTACCTGTGGGTCGGGGTCGCGGTGCTCTCGCTGCTGGCCGGGCCGGTGTGGAAGGTGCTCTCCCCGGCGCGGGCGCTGCACCGGGCGCTCTGCGCGCTGCTGCGGCGGCCGCCGGAGCGCGGCTTCCTGGCGTACCCGGAGCGGCTCGGGATCCGGCCCGCGGTGCTCGGGCTCTTCGCCCTCGTCTGGCTGGAGCTGGCCGCGCCGGACCCGGGCGCGGTCGGGGCGGTGGCGACCTGGCTCGGGCTCTACCTGCTGCTCACGCTGGCCGGGCTGGTCGTCTTCGGCACCGCGTGGGCCGAGCACGCCGACCCGCTCGAGGTGTACAGCACGCTGATCGGCAGGCTCAGCCCCCTCGGCAGGCGCGCTGGCACCGGCGAGCTCGTGCTGCGCGCGCCGCTCGCGAATCTCGCGGGCACCCCGGTGCTCCCCGGCTCGGTGGCGGTCGCGGCGGTGCTGCTCGGCTCCACCGCCTTCGACAGTTTCGCCCAGTTCCCGGTCTGGCGGCGGCAGCTCGTCGACTCCGGCCAGCCGACCCTGCTGAAGACCGCGGCGCTGCTCGGGTTCGTGCTGATCGTGGCGGTGCTCTTCTGGGGCGCCGCTCGCGCGACCGGCGGCGTCAGCAGGGCGGAGCGCCGCCTGCTGCCCGGCACGCTCGCGCACAGCCTGACCCCGATCGTGGCCGGCTACATCGTGGCGCACTACCTGACCTTCCTGGTCGAGAAGGGCCAGGCCACCGCGATCCTCTTCGCCGACCCCTTCGACCGGGGCTGGAACCTGCTCGGGCTCGCCGACCGCGACGTCGCCTACCTGCTCTCGAACCACCCGGCGGTGCTCGGCACGATCAAGGTGCTCGCCGTGGTCACCGGGCACGTGCTCGGCGTCGCCGCCGCGCACGACCGCAGCCTGCGGGTGCTGCCGAAGGCACACCGGGCCACCGGTCAGCTTGCGCTCGTGCTGGTCATGGTCGGCTTCACCTTCGCCGGGCTCTACCTGCTCTTCGACGCCTGATCGGCGGTGTCGGCCAGTTCGCCGCCGCGCCGCCGCCGCACCTCGTTGACCGCGGCGAGCAGCACCCCGATGCCGATCAGGACCAGCCCGCGCAGCCAGACCTCCGCCGCCACCTGCGTGGCGAGCAGCAGGCAGGAGGCGATGCCGAGGACCGGCACCGCGATCGGCACCCGGAAGTGGTCGCCGGTGCCCGCGTCCCGGCGCAGCGCGACGGCCGCGGCGTTCACCCCGGTGAAGACCACGAGCAGGAGCAGCACCAGGGTCTCGGCGAGCGCGTCGATCTCGCCGGTGAGCGCGAGCGCCAGCGACGCCGCGGTGGTGACCAGGACGGCCACCCACGGGGTCCGGCGCCGCGGGAGCACCCGGGCGAGCGGGGCGGGCAGCAGCCCGTCCCGCGCCATCCCGTAGGCGAGCCGGGACCCCATGATCCCGGTGAGCAGCGCGCCGTTCGCCACCGCGACCAGCGCGATCACCGCGAACAGCCGCTCCGGCACGCCGCCCGCGATCCGCACCACCTCCAGCAGCGGCCCCGACGACCCGGCCAGCACATCGGTCGGCACCGCCGCCGAGGTGAGCAGCCCGAGCAGCGCGTAGACCGCGCCCGCGGTGAGCAGCGCGCCGAAGAGCGCCCGCGGATAGCTGCGGCGCGGATCGGCGACCTCCTCGGCCAGGTTCACCGAGGTCTCGAAGCCGACGAAGGAGTAGTAGGCCAGCACCGCTCCGGCCAGGATCGCCCCGGCGGCACCGTGTTCGGCGGTGCCGAGGGCGGTGAGCCTGCCCGGGTCGGCGTCGCCGCGCAGCAGGATCCAGGCACCGAGCCCGATCACCAGCAGCAGCCCGCCCAGCTCGACCAGGGTCGCGACCACGTTGGCGCCGAGCGACTCCCGCACGCCGCGGATGTTCAGCGCCGCCAGCACCAGCAGGAAGACCACGACCACCGCGAGGGTGGGCAGCGTGACCAGTTCGGCGAGGTAGTCGGAGGCGAAGCCGCGGGCCAGCGCCGCGACCGAGACCACCCCGGCGGCGAGCATGCAGAACCCGACCAGCGAGCCGGCGGCCGGGCCGAAGGCGAGCGTGGTGTAGTGCGCGGAGCCGCCCGCGCGCGGGTACTTGGTGGCGAGTTCGGCGTAGGAGCCCGCGGTCAGGCAGGCCAGCCCGAGCGCGACCAGCAGCGGCAGCCAGACCGCGCCGCCGGAGCGGCCCGCGATCTCGCCGATCAGCACGTACACCCCGGCGCCGAGCACGTCGCCGAGAATGAAGAAGTAGAGCAGGCGCGTCCCGACGACGCGGTTCAGCGCGGGCACGGCGTCACGGCCTGCTCGGCAGCGCGGCCGACATCACCCGGTTCGCGGTCGCCTTCACGGCATCCGGGAGCACGTGCTCCAGCGTGGCCATGGCCTTCGTGCCGAACGACCCGCCGATCACCTTCTGGTCGTCGCGCAGCAGCGCGTCCACCCCCTGCCTGGCGACCAGCGCCGGATCCTCCTTGGGGCCGCGGCCGATCACGGTGCCGAGCAGGCCGGCGCGCCGGAAGAAATCGGTGTCGGTGGGGCCGGGCATCAGCGAGGTCACGCTGACCCCGGTGTCGTGCACCTCGCTGCGCAGCGCCTCCGCGAAGGACTGCACGAACGATTTGGAGGCGTTGTACACCGCCTGCCTCGCGCCGGGCATCATCGACGCCACCGACGAGGTGAAGAGCAGCCTGCCGCTGTCCCGGCGCACCATGTCGCCGAGGACCAATTTGGCGAGGTGCACGGTGGAGCGCACGTTCAGCGCGATGATGTCGAACTCGACATCCAGGTCGGTGCCGACGAAATCGCCGCCGAGCCCGATGCCCGCGTTCAACGCGACGACGTCGAGCGGGCGTTCGTCCTCGGTGGCGGCGGAGTACAGCCGCTGTACGCCGTCGGCGGTGCGCAGGTCGACCTGGACGGCGCGCACGTCGCGGTCGTCGCGCCGGAGTTCGGCGACGGCGTCCTCGATGGCGGCGTCCTCGGCGGCGAGCACCAGGTCGTATCCGCGATCAGCGAGCTGACGCGCGATCTCCAGTCCGATTCCGCGCGAGGCTCCGGTTACCAGGGCAAGGGGCCGTGTGCTGTTCATGCGGCCGCACTACCCGAGCGGCCCGGGATCATGCCCGCGCAGTACCGCCTCCACCGCCCGCTCGGTCCAGTGTCCGTGCGCGCCCGGCGCGGCCGCGAGGTAGCGGGCGGCCCGCCGCGGCGGCCAGCCGTGCGCCTCGGCCAGCCCGGCGCCGAGGTGCCGGAGGTAGCTCGCCGATGGCGGGTTCCCGGGCAGCGCCCGGTAGTCGGCGGGCGCGGTGCAGGTGAGCACCGGAATGCCCGCCATGGCGCCCGCCCGGACCAGGGTCTCGTAGCGCCCGGGGCCGATGGCGGACCGGCCCGCGACGAGTACCTCGGCCAGGTCGAGTTCGGTGCCGGGCGGGCGGTACATCTCCTGCGCCACCAGATCGGCGAACTGCCCGGCGGTCACCAGGTACGCCCTGGCGGCGACGGTGCCGTCGCCGTCCGGGTCGTAGAAGGCCCGGCCCCCGGTCCAGACCAGCGATTCGGTGGCGAAGTACAGCGTGCCGGGCAGCCACACCGGTTCCGATCGCTCGGGGTCGCGCGGATCCCGGCAGCCCGGATAGCGGTGCGTGGAGCCGGCGGGAACCCCGCCCGCGAGGTAGCAGCGGATCCGGTCGGCGTGCATGTTCGAGCCGTAGGCCGCGTACCAGAGCCGTTCCGGCGCCGCCGCGTCGCGCGGCGGCGCCGGGAACTCGGCCGGCCCCGGCACGGGGTCAGATCTTGCGGATGACGGTGACCACCTTGCCGAGGATCTGCGCGTCGTTGCCCGCGATCGGCTCGAAGTGCGCGTTGTGCGGCATCAGCCAGACGTCGGTGCCGGTGCGCTTGAACGTCTTCACGGTGGCCTCGCCGTCCAGCATGGCGGCCACGATATCGCCGTTGTCGGCGACGTTCTGCTGCCGCACCACGACCCAGTCGCCGTCGCAGATCGCGGCGTCGACCATGGACTGGCCGACTACCCTGAGCAGGAACAGCGAGCCCTCGCCGACCAGCTCCTTCGGCAGCGGGAAGACGTCCTCCACCGCCTGCTCGGCCAGGATCGGGCCGCCCGCGGCGATCCGGCCGAGCACCGGGACGAAGGCCGGGGTCGGGGTGGCGCTCTCCGGTACCTCGTCGGTGTCGACCGCGCCGTTCGCGGGCAGGCTCGTCACCGCGCGCACGGCCTCGTCCAGCCCGCGCACGTCGACCGCGCGCGGACGGTTCGGGTCGCGCCGGAGGTAGCCCTTGCGCTCGAGGGCGCGCAGCTGGTGCGCCACCGACGAGGTGGAGGTGAGCCCCACCGCGTCGCCGATCTCCCGGATGCTGGGCGGATACCCGCGCTCGCTCACCGACGACCGGATGACGTCGAGCACCCGGCGCTGACGCGCGGTGAGATCCGCCCCCACCCCGTTGCTCTCGGCACCGATCGTGTCGGTACCGCGAGTCCGGGTACCGGGACCGCCCTCGTCGCCCGCGTCGTCCCTGTGGCCCACCGCAACCCGCCTTCCTGTCCGCGCCTCGCCCGGATGCCGCCCGGGGCGTCCGTCTCCGGGCCTCGCGCCCGGGTGTTGCTCCAAACCTAGACTGCCGCGGGCCGAGTATCAAACACCTGTTCGACGCGAGTCCGTGTCGCGGCTGGCGCGCACCCGCCCCGCGTGGTAGAAATCGAACATACGTTCTTTCGAACATGTGAGCGAACCGGTTCGCTCGGCGGCGGGGAAACCGCACGCCGGAGCCGGTTCCGGCAGTTGCAGCAGCGCAACATCGCCGTCCCCCCGACGGCCCTGACGAGCCACAGTCAGCAACTCGACCGGCGGGTGCCGGTACACGGAGGAATGTCCGATGAGCACAGCGCTCGAATTCGACAGGAGCACGGACGATTCCGGGCAGCCCGGGCCGGGCCGCGCCGGGGGATGCCAGGCGCCCGCGGCGCGCCGCGGCGTGGTCGTGCGCCGCGGCGCCCCCGTCCGCAGGCGGCCGCGCCGGATCGACGAGCGCCGCCCCGCGGACGGGCGGCCCCGCCGCGGCGCGCTCGCCGATCACCGGCCGCCGCCGCGCAGGCCGCGCGGCGCGCATCCGCTGCGCCGGGTCGAACAGGCGAGGGCCGGGCTGGCCACGCTGGCCGTCACGGCGCTCGTCACCGCGCTGATCGTGGTCGCGATGTTGCTGCTCGCGCAGTGGCGCTCCGCACCCGCCGCCGAGCCCGGGATGTCCGGCGCCGCAGCGGTGGTCGCGGTGCCGATGGGGAGTGTGCCGCTCACGTAGCGCGATTCGCCGGAACCTTGCTCGCGAACGGGAACCGGTTGCTATCGTCGCGGCACACACGCCCGCGCAGCTGCGCCGCGACCGAGAGGCGGATCCGCAATGACGCGCTCCCGCACCGAGTTTCCCGCGCTCGGAATCCTCTGCCGTGCCGTCCTGCTCGCCTGTCTGCTCGTGCTGCCCGGCACGCTCGCCCCGGTCCGGGCCGCCCCGCTGTACGCCGGCTACCTCGACCTGCCCGTGGTCGACGCGGACGGCGAGCGCGCGGGCGGCGTCCACCCGGGGCTGCCGTCCGACGCGGCGGTGCTCGGCGCCGCGCTCGACCAGGCCCGCGCGGCCGGGGTGCCCGCCCGGCGCTACACCGCGCTGCTGCGGCAGTACTGGCTCGTGGTCGCCGCGGGCAACGCGCGCATCGACCTCGCGGGCTGGGATCCGCAGCGCGGCCCCGCGGTCAACGCGCACACCTTCACCCTCGTCTACGTGAACTACCTGCGGCTGGCGAGCGCGCACCCGGAGTTCTGGTGGGCCGGGCTGGCCGGGCTCGCCGGCGGCTCCTTCGCCTCCGGCTTCTTCGACATGGACGACGCGGGCCGGGTCATCGACCTGCCCGGCCTGCACGCGCTCGGCAGCGCGGTCGCCGACCTGCTGCGGCGCACCCCGCCGGAGCTGGTCGAGCGCACCCCGGAGGACATCACGCTGCTCGCCGGCGTCGGGCCGCGGCTCACCGCCGCCGACATCACCTGGTACCAGACCCGGCTGATGGCCATGCAGAAACACATCTTCATCGACCTGGTACCGCAGCACGAGGCATACCTGGCGCGCGGCCTGGCCGGCATCGACGAGCTGGCCGCGGCGGGGGCGATCGACGGCAACCTGCGCGCCGCCTGGGCCGCGATCGCCGCGGGCGGCACCGCGGGCCAGATCGACGCGCTGTACCGGATGACCGACCGCGAACAGAACGTCATCGTCCCGGAGCAGTGGGACGCCACCGCCGCGGCCAGGGACGGCATCGGCCGGGTACTCACCTACGTCAGCACCATCGCGGCCAAGCCCGCGGTCCCCGGCGTGCGGGCGCCGGGCACCTTCGCCCCCGCCACCGTGCGCGCCGGCGACCTGGTGCTGCGCACCCCGCTGCCCGGCTTCAACTGGGCCGATCGGGCCGATCGCTGGCGCTACATCACCGAGGACCTGGTGCTCAGGCACATCGACCTGAAGCGGGACCCGGTGCTCGCCGCCGGGGTGCTGGCCGAGCCGTTCCCGGCCAAGCTGTCCCGCGGCAGGCTGGTCGCCCGGCTGCCCGAACTGCTCGCCGACCTGTCCGGCCAGTGGCGGATCGGGGGATGAGCGGTGCGGTATCCGGCGCCGAGCAGGGGTGGAGCCGACCCGCCACCGCCTCCGGCCGGGTATCCTTCCTGTGATAGCGGTGAACGCGCCGGGTGGCGCCGGTTCACCCCGTGTCGCGGCGGACGCGCCCGGCACATGTGCTCGCCGGGTCGCGACAGCGCGCTCCCCGCGCGGCCCGGCCGCGAGCACCCGCTCGGACGAAGGACTCCCGGATGCATTGCCCGTACTGCAGGCACCCCGACTCCCGGGTCGTCGATTCCCGTGAGGCGGAGGAAGGCACGGCCATCCGCCGCCGCCGCTCCTGCCCGCAGTGCGGCAGGCGCTTCACGACGGTCGAGACCGCCATCCTCTCGGTGGTCAAGCGCAGCGGCGTCACCGAGCCGTTCAGCCGCGAGAAGGTCATCCGCGGCGTCCGCCGCGCCTGCCAGGGCCGCGAAGTCGACGACGACGCCCTGAACCTGCTCGCCCAGAAGGTCGAGGACGCGGTGCGCGCCAAGGGATCTCCCGAGGTGCCGAGCCACGAGGTCGGCCTCGCCATCCTCGGCCCGCTGCGCGACCTCGACGAGGTCGCCTACCTCCGCTTCGCCTCCGTCTACCGCTCCTTCACCTCCGCAGCGGATTTCGAACGCGAGATCACCCAGATGCGCGAGGCCCGCGCCGTCGCCGCCGACTGAGCGTTTCGGAGCCGCCCGCTCAGGCCCGGATGCTCGCGATCGCCTTCTCGATCCGCTTGGCGGAGATCGGGTAGGGGGTGCCGAGTTTCTGGGCGAAGAGGCTGACCCGGAGCTCCTCGATCATCCACCAGACGTCGGTGACGGCGCGGCTGCGGCGGCGGGCTTCGGGGAGGGTGCTCAGCAGGCGGTCGTAGGCGGTGAGGACCCGGTCGAGCTGGTCCATGCCCTGGCGATCGCGGACGGCGGAGGCGGGCAGGGCGTGCAGCCGGGCGGTGGCGGCGCGCAGGTAGCGGGGGAGTTCGCGGAGCCGCTGGGTGCCGTGCTCGGCGACGAAGCCGGGATAGACCAGGTCGTCGAGCTGCCGCCGGACGTCGTCGGCGATGTCGCGTTCGGCGGTGTCGGCGAGCGCCATCTCCACCTCGGTGGCGGCGGCCAGCACCGGTGCCACCAGCCGCACGATCGCGGCGACGGTGCCGGTGAAGCGCGGCCGCACCCGGGCGACGAGCGCCTCGAACTCCTTCGGGTCCCGCACCGGCCCGCCCTCGGCGGCGAGCAGCTCGTCGGCGGCGGCCGCGCGACAATCCTCGACCAGGGCGTCCAGCGATCCGTACGGGTTGCGGCCCAGCGCCAGCCGGTCCGCGGGGGGCAGCCCCGAGGTGACCGCCTTGGTGCTGCCGGGCAGCGCCGCCAGCAGCAGGGCGCGGGTGCCCGCGCGCATGGCGGCGGCCTGCTCGGCCGGTGAGCTCAGCACCCGCACCGCGACACCGGCCGGCTCCGGCACCAGCGCCGGGTAGCCGGTGACGGTCTGGCCCGCGACCTCGCGCCGCACCGTCGGGGCCAGGGTGCCGAGCGACTCCGAGGTCCACACCGCCGCCGGTGCGCGCTCGGCGCCCGCGGTGGCCTTCGCCACCGAGCGCGAGACATCCTCGGCCAGCCGCGATTTCAGCGCGGCCAGGCTCTTGTCCCGGTCGAGCACCCGGCCCGCCCGGTCCAGCGCGGCGAAGGTGGCGCGCAGGTGCGGCGGGAGCGCGGCGGTGTCCAGGTCGCGCGGTGCGATGGTCACCGAGCCGAGCCGGGACAGCTCCCGCGCCAACCCGGTGACCAGCGGTTCGGCGCGCGGGGTGAGCGCGGACAGCGCGGCCGCGGCGAAATCCGGCGCCGGGACGACGGTGCGCCGCAGCGACTTCGGCAGCGTCTTGATCAGCGCGGTGGCGAGCTCGGCCCGCATGCCGGGCACCAGCCAGTCGAAGCCGACCGGGCGCACGTGCGCCAGCTGCTCCACCGGGATCCGGACGGTCAGCCCGTCCTCCTCGGTGCCCGGCTCGAACTGGTAGGTCAGCGGGAAGGTGAGCTCGCCCTGCCGCCAGGTGTCCGGGAAGTCGGTGGGGTCGAGCGCGGCGACGCCCTCGTTGACCACGGTGGCGGTGTCGAAGTCGAGCAGCGCGGGCTCGGTCCTGCGGGCCGTGCGCCACCAGGTGTCGAAGTGCCGCACCGAGACGATGTCGGCGGGCAGCCGCTCGTCGTAGAACTGGAACAGCACCTCGTCGTCGACCAGGATGTCGCGGCGGCGGGCCCGGTGCTCCAGGTCGGCGACGTCCTCGAGCAGGGCGCGGTTGCGGTGGAAGAACTCGTGCTTGGTCTGCCACTCGCCCTGCACCAGCGCGTGCCGGATGAGCAGTTCGCGCGATACCTCGGGGTCGATCCGGCCGAAATCGACGGCGCGGCGGGGGACCAGCGGCAAGCCGTACAGCGTGACCCGCTCGTAGGCCTGCGCGGCGCCGCGCTTGGCCGACCAGTGTGGTTCGGAGTAGGTGCGCTTCACCAGGTCGCCAGCGAGGCGTTCGGCCCACTCCGGCTCCACCTTCGCCGCCATCCGGCCCCACAGGCGGGAGGTCTCGACGAGTTCGGCGGCCATCACCCAGCGCGGGGGTTTCTTGGCGAGCGCGGAGCCGGGGAAGATCATGAACTTGGCGTTGCGGGCGCCGAGGAATTCGCGGGTCTCGGCTTCGCGGAGGCCGAGGTGCGAGAGCATGCCCGCCAGCAGGGCCTGGTGGATCGAGGTGGCGTCGTAGGTGGTCTCGCCGTCCTGCGGGGCCGGTGCCGGTTCCGTCGCACGCGCCGGTCGGCCGCCACGGCGGCGCGGATTTCCCGAGCCCGCGGCTCCCCGCGCGCTGCCGCCCGGTGCCGCGTCGTCGCGCTGCCGGGTGCCGGGGTCGTCGGCGCCACCGTGCCCGCGCCGCCCCGGCTCGGGCGCGGGGGCGTCCCACCCCAACTGCCTGGTGATGGTGCGCAACTGCCCGTGCAGATCCTGCCACTCCCGAATCCGCAGGTAGTGCAGGAAGTCCTCGCGGCACATGCGGCGGAACTGATTGCCGCTGAGCGACCTCCGCTGCTCCCCGAGGTGGTCCCACAGCTTCAGGAAGGCGAGGAAGTCGGAGCCGTCGACGACGAACCGCGCGTGTTTGGCGTCCGCCGCCTGCTGCTGCTCCACCGGACGTTCCCGCACGTCCTGGATGGAGAGCGCCGCCACGATCACCAGCACCTCGGCCAGGCACCCGGTGCGCTGCGCCTCGACCAGCATGCGCGCCATCCGCGGGTCGACCGGCAGCTGCGCCATCTCCCGCCCGACGGCGGTGAGCGCGAGCCGCTGCCCCTCGGTGCGCACCGCCGCCTCGGTCTCCGCGCCGGCGGCGCCGAGCGCGCCGAGCTCCTGGAGCAGCGCGATGCCGTCGCGGATGGCGCGGTACTCCGGCGCCTGCAGGAACGGGAAGCTCTCGATGTCGCCGAGCCCGAGCGCGGTCATCTGCAGGATGACCGCGGCCAGGTTGGTGCGCAGGATCTCCGGCTCGGTGAAGGCGGGCCTGGACTCGAAGTCGTCCTCGCTGTAGAGCCGGATGGCGATGCCGTCGGCGACGCGCCCGCAGCGCCCGGAGCGCTGCCGCGCCGACGCCTGCGACACCGATTCGATCGGCAGCCGCTGCACCTTGGTGCGCATGGAGTAGCGGGAGATCCGCGCGGTGCCCGGATCGATCACGTACCGGATCCCGGGCACGGTCAGCGAGGTCTCGGCGACATTGGTGGCGAGCACGACGCGCCGCCCCGTGTGCGGGGCGAAGACCCGGTGCTGCTCGGCGGCGGAGAGCCGGGCGTACAGCGGCAGGATCTCGGTGCGCGGCAGCTTCAGCTCGCGCAGGGCGTCGGCGGTGTCCCGGATCTCGCGCTCGCCGGAGAGGAAGACCAGCACGTCGCCGTCGCCCTCGGCGAAGAGTTCGCGCACCGCGTCGCCGATGGCGTCCACCGGGTCGCGATCCACCACGGTGGATTCCTCGTCGTCGTCGTCGTCCCGCGCCGACGGCAGCTCCAGGGAGAGCGGCCGGTACCTGATCTCCACCGGAAACGACCGCCCGGACACCTCCACGATCGGCGCCGGGGTGCCGTCCGGCGCGGCGAAGTGCCTGGCGAACAGCTCCGGGTCGATGGTCGCCGAGGTGATCACGATCTTGAGATCGGGCCTGCGCGGCAGCAGCTGGGCCAGGTAGCCGAGCAGGAAGTCGATATTGAGGCTGCGCTCGTGCGCCTCGTCGATGATGATCGTGTCGTAGCGCCGCAGCATCCGGTCGCGCTGGATCTCGGCGAGCAGGATGCCGTCGGTCATGAGCTTGACCAGGGTGCGGTCCGAGGCATGGTCGGTGAAGCGCACGGTGTAGCCGACGACGTCGCCCAGCTCGGTGCCGAGCTCCTCGGCGATCCGCTCGGCCACGGTGCGCGCGGCGAGCCTGCGCGGCTGGGTGTGCCCGATGGTGCCGCGGATGCCGCGCCCGAGCTCCAGGCAGATCTTCGGGATCTGGGTGGTCTTGCCGGAGCCGGTCTCGCCCGCCACGATCACCACCTGGTTGGCGGCGATGGCGGCGGCGATGTCCTCCCGCCGCGCGGTGACCGGCAGCTGCTCGGGGTACCTGATCGCGGGCACGGCGGAGCGGCGCGCCTCGATCCGCTGTTCGGCGGCGGTGATCTCGGCTTCCAGCGCGGCCGTCTCGGGGCCCTTGGCCCGATCCAGCCTGCGGCGCAGCCGGTGTTCGTCGCGAAGCGAGAGGTTCGCCAGGCGGCTGCGGAGCTCGCGGCGTCCGGTGGCGGTTGTGCTGCTCATTGCGTCCACCAGCCTAGCGAAGACGGCGCTGTTCCCGCGCCTGCCTTTTCCTCCGGTGACCAGCGGCACAGCGACCGGTGGCAGGCGGCACGTCGCCGCGGGCGCGGCCCGACCGCGCGCCGCGGGGTAGCCGGGGATTCGCCGAACAGCATCGGCCCGACTCGCCGCGTGCGATCATCGGCGGATGACAGCTGCGGGGACGGCCGGGTGGATCCGTGCGGCGCGGGTCGTTCTCGGCGCGCTCGGGGTGCTGGCGCTGCTCTGGATCCCGCTGCGCAACCTGAATGTGCCGGAGTTCTCGATCGGCAACTACTTCAGCTACTTCACCATTCAGTCGAACGTGATCGGCGTGCTGGTGCTGCTGGTCGGCGGCGCGCTCGACCCGGACGGCAGGCGCTGGCAGCTGCTGCGCGGCGCCGCCACGCTCTACCTGGTGATCACCGGCGTCGTGTACGCGGTGCTGCTGGCGAATATCGACGTCATGCTTACCGATCGCTGGATCAACGACGTGCTGCACCGCATCCTGCCGCTGGTGCTGCTGGCCGACTGGATCCTGGTGCCGCGCCGGCTCGGGATCACCCCCGGCCTGATCGGCGCCTGGCTGGTGTACCCGGCGGCGTACGCGGTGTACACGCTGCTGCGCGGCCCCGCGGTGGGCTGGTATCCGTACCCGTTCCTCGACCCGAGGCAGCAGGGGTACGTCTCGCTGACCCTCGGACTCGTCGTGCTCGCGGTGGTGTTCGCGCTGCTCGCGGCCGCGGTGGCGGGGATCGGCGAGCTGCGGCACCCGCGGTCGCGGAGCTGATCAGAACTCGGCGGCGGAGTCATCGGCGACCCGCCCGCCGAGCCGGACCCAGCCGTCGGAATCCCACTGGGTGAACAGGTGCGACCCCGCGCCCTGGGTGATGTGCAGCCCGCGGCGCAGCTGCGCGGTGATCGCCACCGCCGCGGCGCCGGTCGCCTCGTCCTCGGTGATCCCCATGGTCGGGCCGAACATCCGGCTGCGGATGCTGCCGCGATGCTCGTCGCTCCACGCCCACGCGTAGTGCGGGCCGCCGGGGAAGTCCGCGGGGTCGAGCGCGGTCACCTCGGCGGCCGTCGGGTAGCGGTGGAACACGAAATCCGGGGTCCAGTCGGCCTTGGCGGTGATCCAAGTGAGGCCGTCGGCGCTCTGCACCGCGACGAGCCCGGCGGGCACCCGCAGCGCCGTCACCGGGATGCCGCGGCGCAGGAACCACCAGG
The DNA here is from genome assembly GCF_021183625.1 of Nocardia asteroides. NCBI lineage: Bacteria > Bacillati > Actinomycetota > Actinomycetes > Mycobacteriales > Nocardiaceae > Nocardia > Nocardia asteroides. The sequence continues at coordinate 1,916,996 of NZ_CP089214.1, read as the reverse complement.
CGGTGCCGACCGAAGGGTGCCCGGCGAAGGGCAGCTCGACGGCCGGGGTGTAGATCCGCAGCGGGGCAATGCCGTCGACCGGCTCGGCGACCACCACCGTCTCGCTGTACCCGGCGCGCCGGGCGAGCTCCTGCCGCTCCGGCTCGGCGACGTCGGCCGCGCGGGCGATTCCGAGCCGGTTGCCGAACCGGCCGCTCGCGTCGGTGAACACACGGACCACTTCCACTCGGATGCCCATGCCGGGCCAGCCTACCCGCGGTGCCTGCGCCACCGGGCCGCGTCCACGGCGTGGACGCGGCCCGGTCGGAAACGGGTCAGACCGCCGCGCTGGCGAGCGCCTCGGTCGACTGCACGGCCTGGCCCACACCGGCGACGATGGCGGCCGCGCGCAGCGATTCGAAGATCACCTCGCGGGAGACGCCCTCCTCGCGCAGGGTGTGCTCGTGCGCCTCCAGGCAGTGCTGGCAGCCGTTGATCGAGGAGACCGCGAACGACCACAGCTCGAAATCGGCCTTCGCGACCCCGGGGTTGCCGATGATCTGCATGCGCAGCCCGGCCCGCAGGTCGTCGTACCTGCCGCCGAGGAACGCCTTGCCGCGGTAGAAGACGTTGTTCATCCCCATGATCGAGGCGGCGCCCAGCGCGGCGTTGTAGGCCTCGGCCGACAGGGTGTCGGCGGCCTCCTCGGCGATCTCGCGCAGGGTGCTGGCGGACCGGGTCGCGGCCGCCGCCGCCAGCAGGGTGCCCCACAGCTGCTGCTCGGAGAGCACGGTGCTGCGGGTGATGGACGACAGGTTGAGCTTGAGGTCCTTGGCGTACTCGGGCAGGGCGCTCTTCAGGTTCTCAATGCTCATGCGGCAGCTCCTCTTTCGTGGTTCGGGGACGTGCGGGGGCCGGGCGGTCAGACGCTGGCGGAGAGCAGCTCACCCGCGTCGATCGTCGGATCGCCCTTCTTCCAGTTGCAGGCGCACAGCTCGTCGGACTGCAGCGCGTCGAGCACGCGCAGCACCTCGTCCACGTTTCGGCCGACCGAACCCGCGGTGACCGAGACGAACTGGACCTCGTTGTTCGGGTCGACGATGAAGGTGGCGCGGTCCGCGACGCCGTCGGCGTTGAGCACGCCGGTCGCGGTGGCCAGCTCGCGCTTGAGGTCGGACAGGATCGGGAAGGGGAGGGTCTTGAGATCCTCGTGCTGGGCTCGCCACTGGAAGTGCACGAACTCGTTGTCCACCGAGGCGCCGAGCACCTGCGCGTCGCGGTCGGCGAACTCCTCGTTCAGCTTGCCGAAGGCGGCGATCTCGGTGGGGCACACGAAGGTGAAGTCCTTGGGCCAGAAGAAGACGATCCGCCACTTGCCCGCGTGGTCGTCGCTGGTCACCCGGGTGAAGTAGTCGTCGGGCTGCTGAGCGTCGACCTTCGACAGGTCACCGCCGATGACAGCGGTGAGGTTGTACGCGGGGAACTGGTCGCCGATGGTCAGCAGGGCCATTCTCGGTCTCCTCGGAATCGTTCGGAATGGAAAGAGCTCACGGGCGATCCTGCCGCGCTGCCAGTTAAAGGTAAAGGTGATCGGTCGCACTACACTGATAGGCGTGTCTGATCAGATTTATCAGCCCACCCTGTCACAGCTGCGTGCGTTCGTAGCGGTCGCCGAGTACCGGCACTTCGGCACGGCCGCTGCCCGGCTACGTGTGAGCCAACCCACGTTGTCGCAGGCACTGGCCGCTTTGGAGCACGGCCTCGGGCTGCAGCTGATCGAGCGCAGCACCCGCCGGGTCCTGGTGACCGCAGCCGGGCTGCGGCTGCTACCGCAGGCCCGCGCGACCCTGGACGCGGCGGATCGCTTCCTCGCCTCGGCCACCGGCGACGGGCTCGGCGGCACGCTGCGGCTCGGCATCATCCCCACCGTCGCCCCCTACCTGCTGCCCGCGCTGCTGCCCCGGCTGCGCGAGCACATGCCCGGGCTGCTGCCGCAGGTGGTCGAGGACCAGACCGCCCGGCTGCTGGACGGGCTGCGCACCGGCGTGCTCGACGTCGCGCTGCTCGCGCTGCCGACCGAGGCCCCCGGCGTCCGCGAGATCGAGCTCTACTTCGAGGAATTCGTGCTGGTCACCCCGACGGGGCACGAGCTGGGCGGGCGCGCCGACCTGCCGCCCGCCGCGCTCGACGCGCTGCCGCTGCTGCTGCTCGACGAGGGGCACTGCCTGCGCGACCAGACCCTCGAGCTGTGCCGCACCGTCGAGGCGCACCCCGGTTCGGTCGGCGATACCCGGGCGGCGTCGCTCGCGACGGTGGTGCAGTGCGTCGCGGGCGGCCTCGGCGTGACGCTCATCCCGGACTCCGCGGTCTCCGCCGAGACCGCGCGCGGCACGCTGGACACCGCGCGCTTCGCCGCCCCCGCGCCCGGCCGGACCATCGGGCTGGTCTTCCGCTCCTCCACCGGCCGCCGCGACGACTACGAACAGCTCGCCGCGCTGATCCGCGAGTATCGGCCGCGCTGAGCGGTTCAGCCCCGCAGCGAACGCGGCTCGATGGTGCCCCGCCGGAGCGCCCGCGCGTCGACGGTGCTCGCCCGGTACGGCAGCGTGACGAGCCGGTCGATCATGCCGGGCACCGGGTCGCCGATCCGGTCGACGAGGCCGAACAGGAACGACCACTCGTGCTCGTCGCTGCCGTAGTGCACGACGGTGCCGAAGTGTTCGTGGAAGCGCTGCCAGGAGCGCTTCAGGGTCTCGTTGCGCCACAGCGTGGCGCAGCCTGCCTGCGCGGTGAGCACCCCGCCGGGGGCGAGCCGCTCCCGGCAGCGGGCCAGGAACTCGGCCTCGTAGAGCCGGTTGTGCTGCGCCTGCTCCGGCCGCTCGTCCGGGAGGTCGATCACGATGATGTCGTAGCGGGTGCCCGCGGCGGCGGCCCGCGCCAGGAAGTCCCAGCCGTCGGCGTAGTGCACGGTGACCGGGCCGTCGCCGCGGACCGCGGCGTCCAGCTCGTCCGGGGTGTAGCCGTAGGGCAGGTGCCGCGCGCACAGCTCGACCTCGAGCCGGTCGATGTCGACGTGGTCCACCCGGGTGACCCCGGCCGCCACCGCCATTCGACTGGCGACACCCTCGCCGGAGCCGATGATCAGCACGGTGTCCAGCTTTTCGGCGAGCACGAAGGCGGGGACCATCATGGCCTCGTGGTAGGTGAGCTGCGCGGACTCGGTGGACTGCCGGTCGTTGTCGGAGAACAGCGTGATGCCCTGCTCGGTGCGCGCGATCACCATGTGCTGGTAGGGGGTGTGCGTGTCGACGACGACCTCGGAGATATCCCACACCCGGGTCAGCCCCGGGGTCAGCGGCTCCTCGATCCGCTGCCCGGCCCGCCCGCGCGGCACCGTCGACATCCGCACCTCCGCCGGGTCGAGCGCCTTGCGCAGCAGCTCGACGGCGTGTTCGGCGCCCGCGCCGAGGCTGCCGCAGGTGAAGACGTCGACGAAGATGTCGCCGGTCTCCGGGTAGGTGTGCAGCGAGGCGTGCGACTCGGCGAGCAGCGCGAGCACCGTCGCGCCCTGCGGCTCGAACTTGCGGCGCACCACGTCGCAGACGGTCGCGCCCGCCTCGGCCAGCGCCGCGCGCAGCGCCGCCTCCAGGCGTTCGGGATCGTCGCAGAGCGCCGGGTCGACTCCACCGAACTCGGCCAGCACGTGCCTGCCGGTGAACTCCGCCGTCATGACTGCACCCACTCTCGCTCAGCGCCCGTGACATGCACCGTCAAGGGCGGAAAACCGTTGAAGGACACCGACGCATAGCTCGCCGTATAGGCGCCTGCGTCGAGGATTCGGACGCGATCGCCCGCTCGCAGTGTGGCCGGGAGCAGGACGCGCGTGCGTTGATACAGTACATCGTCGCCGTCGCAGGTCGGCCCGGCCAGCACCGCCTCGGCGACCGGATCGCCGTCGCGTTCGGTGGCGATCCGGTACACGATGTACTCGTTCTCCGTCTCGGCCAGCCCGCTGTAGCGGCCCACGTCGAGGTACACCCAGCGCCGCCCGTCCGGGGCGATGCGCACCGCGACGACCTCGCAGTGCAGCTCGCCCGCCGCGCCGGTCAGCGCCCGCCCCGGCTCCACCACCAGCGCGGTGCCGGGCGGCAGGTGCGCGCGCGCCGCCGCGGTGATCACCGCGCCGAGCTCGGCGAGCCCGGGCGCCGGGTCGGCGTACGGAATCGGCAGCCCGCCACCGATGTTCACGCTGCGCACCGGGATCCCGGCGGCGGCGAGCTCGGCGGCGATCCGGCCCGCCTGCTCCAGCCCGATCCGCCAGGCGGCGGGGTCGGTCTGCTGCGAGCCGACGTGGAAGTAGGGCCCCGCGGGGACCAGCCCCAGATCACGGGCCTGGGTCAGGAGCGGGGCCACCTCGCCGGGGGCGCAGCCGAACTTGCTGCCGAACGGGGTGCGCGCGGGCGGCGTCGCGGGCAGGAACCGGCACTCCACCTCGGCGCCCGGTGCGTGCAGTGCGATCCGGCGCAGGTCGTCGGCGGTGTCGAAGGCGTACCGGCGCACCCCGCGCGCGTGCGCCCCGGCGATCTGCGCCGCCTTCTTCACCGTGTTGCCGTAGCAGAGCAGCTCCGGCGCGATCCCGAGGCCGAGGCAGAGCTCGATCTCGCCCGGGCTCGCGACGTCGAATTCCGCGCCCGCGGCGGCCAGCGCCAGGAGCACCTCGGGTACGGGGGTGGCCTTGACCGCGTAGCGGATTCGCGCTCCCGGCAGGGCCGCGCCGAGCGCGCGGTAGGCGGCCGTGACCCGGTCGGGATACATGACCAGGTACGGCGAGGTCGCGCCGTCGATCACCCGGCCGTCACCGTGACCTCGTCGAAGACCACCTCGCCCGCGGCATCGGACTCGGCGAGGTCGACGACGGCCTCGATCGCCCAGCCGTGGTCCCCGGCCGGGTCGGCCAGGGTCTGCCTGACGTGCCAGAACTCGGGGCGCTGCTCGACCCGGAAGAGCTGCGGGCCGCGGGCATCCGGCCCGGTGCCGATCTCGCCGTACTCGGCGAAGTACGGCGCCAGCTCGGTCTCCCAGTCCGGCTCGGCGTCGAGTTCGGCGAGCGCGGCCCAGCGCCGCAGCGCGGCCAGCTCCACCCGCCGGAACAGCGCGTTGCGGATCAGCACCCGGAAGGCGCGCTCGTTGGCCGTGATCGGCCGCACCGACTCCGCGCCGTAGGCGAGCTGCTGCTGGTCGGCCTCGGCGCCCGGCGCGGTGAGCTGCTCCCACTCGTCCAGCAGGCTCGAATCCACCTGCCGCACCAGCTCGCCGAGCCACTCGGTGAGGTCGTCGAGCTCCTCGGTGCGCGCCGCCTCCGGCACCGTGCGGCGCAGCGCGCGGTAGGCGTCGGCGAGGTAGCGCAGCACGACCCCCTCGGAGCGGGCCAGCTCGTAGTACGCGATCAGCTCGGCGAAGGTCATGGCGCGCTCGATCATGTCCCGGACGACGGACTTCGGCGCGGGCGCGAACTCGGAGACCCACGGGTGCCCGGCGCGGTAGGTCTCGAAGGCGGGCTCGATCAGCTCGGCCAGCGGCTTGGGCCAGGTGACCTCCTCGAGCAGCTCCATCCGCTCCTCGTACTCGATGCCGTCGGCCTTCATCTCGGCCACCGCCGCGCCCCTGGCCCTGTGCTGCTGCGCCATCAGCAGCTGCCTGGGATCCTCCAGGGTGGACTCGATCAGCGAGACCACGTCGAGGGTGTAGCTCGGCGCCGCGCGGTCCAGCAGCTCGAGCGCGGCCAGCGCGAAGGGCGAGAGCGGCTGGTCGAGCGCGAAATCGCGCTGCAGGTCGACGGTGAGCCGCGCCATCCGGCCGTACCGGTCCGGCTCGTCCAGCTGCTGCACCACCCCGGCGTCGCGCAGCGCGCGGTAGAGCCGGATCGCGCGCAGGATGTGCCTGCGCTGCGCCGGGCGCGGCTCGTGGTTCTCCTCCAGCAGGTGCCGCATGGCGGTGAAGCAGTTGCCCGGCCGCGCGATCACGTTGAGCAGCAGCGAGTTCGTCACCCGGAAGCGGGAGACCATGGGCTCGGGCTGCGCGTCGACCAGGCGCAGGAAGGTCTCCTCGCTCCAGGAGACGAAGCCCTCCGGCGGCTTGCGCCGCTGCACCTTGCGCTGCTTCTTGGGGTCGTCGCCCGCCTTGGCCAGCAGCCGGGTGTTCTCCACCTCGTGGTCGGGGGCCTGCACCACGACGGTGCCCATGGTGTCGAAGCCCGCGCGCCCGGCCCGGCCGGAGATCTGGTGGAACTCCCTGGCCTTGAGCCTGCGGGTCCGGGTGCCGTCGTACTTGGTGAGCCCGGTGAGCAGCACGGTCCGGATCGGGACGTTGATCCCGACGCCGAGCGTGTCGGTGCCGCAGACCACCTTGAGCAGCCCGTCCTGGGCCAGCCGCTCCACGAGCCTGCGGTACTTGGGCAGCATGCCCGCGTGGTGCACGCCGATGCCGTGCCGGATCAGCCGGGACAGCGTGCGGCCGAAGCCTGCCGCGAAGCGGAAATGGCCGATGGCGGCGGCGATCGCGTCCTTCTCCGCGCGGGTGGCGAAGTTGACGCTGGTCAGCGCCTGTGCCCGCTCCAGGGCGGCGGCCTGGGTGAAGTGCACCACGTAGACCGGGGCCTGGTGCGTGGTGACCAGCTCCTCCAGCGTCTCGGTGATCGGCGTGCGGGCGTAGGAGAAGGTCAGCGGCACCGGGCGCTCCGTGCCGCTGACCACGGCGGTGGCCTTCCCCGTGCGGCGGCGCAGGTCGTCGGCGAAGAAGTCGACCTCGCCGAGCGTGGCCGACATCAGCAGGAACTGCGCGCCAGGCAGCTCCAGCAACGGCACCTGCCAGGCCCAGCCGCGATCGGGGTCGGCGTAGAAGTGGAACTCGTCCATCACGATCTGGCCGACCTCGGCCGCCGAACCCTCGCGCAGCGCCAGGTTGGCCAGGATCTCGGCGGTGGCGCAGATGATCGGGGCGTCGGCGTTCACCGCGGCGTCGCCGGTGACCATGCCCACCCGCTCCGCGCCGAACAGCTCGCAGAGCGCGAAGAACTTCTCGCTCACCAGCGCCTTGATCGGTGCGGTGTAGTAGCTGCGCACCCCGCGGGTGAGCGCGAACAGGTGCGCGCCGACCGCGACCAGCGATTTGCCCGACCCGGTGGGGGTGGCCAGGATCACGTTCGAGCCGGAGGCCAGCTCCAGCAGCGCCTCGTCCTGCGCCGGGTAGAGCGCCGTCCCGCGCTCGGCGGCCCAGGCGCCGAACGACTCGTAGAGCGCGTCGGCGTCGGTGCCCGGAATGTCGAGCAGCTCGGTCAGATCCACTCCGACCACCCTACGCACCGGGGTTTCCGGTGCGGCGGCTCGGTCGGCGGCTCAGCCGGCGCCCGGATCGTCCTTGTCGTCGGTGCCGGTCTGCTCGGCGAGGAAGCGTTCGAACTCGGCGCCGAGCTCGTCGCCGCTGGGCAGCAGCTCGCCCTCGCCGACCAGCAGGCTGGACTGCCGCTCCTGCGCGGTGACGAAGCTGTCGTACTGCCGCTCCAGCGCCTGCACCACCGTCTCCACCTCGGGGTTGCCCGCGATGTGCTCGTTCACCTGCTCGCGGACCCGCGCCCCGGCCTCGCCGAGCGCGGCCAGCGGGAAGGTCAGCCCGGCGTTGTCGGCGACGTTCTCCAGCAGCGTCTGCGCGGCCTCCGGGTAGGCGGTCTGCGACAGGTAGTGCGGCACGTGCACGCTGAACCCGACCGACTCGTAGCCGTGCTGGCCCATCCGGTACTCGAGCAGCGACGAGGCGCTGCCGGGAACCTGCAGCTCACCGGGCCAGCGCTGGTGGTCGCCGATCAGCGCGCGGTCCGAGGAGTGCGCGGTGACGCCGAGCGGGCGGGTATGCGGGATCGCCATCGGGATCGCGCTCAGCCCCACCGTGCGGCGCACGCCGAGCTGCTCGGCGAGCAGCCGCACCGCGGTGGTGAACTTCTCCCACCGCAGGTCCGGCTCCATCCCGGCGAGCAGCAGGAACGGGGTGCCCGCGGTGTCGCGCAGCGCCCACAGGTTCAGCTCCGGCTCGGCGTAGTCGGCGAAGTGGTCGGTCTTGAAGGTCATCAGCGGGCGGCGCGAGCGGTAGTCCAGCAGCTCGTCGACGTCGAAGGAGGCCACCAGCTCGCTCTCCAGGCTCTCCCGCAGGTGCGTGGTGGCCAGCCGCACGGCGTGACCCGCGTCGGTGAAGCCCTCCAGCCCGTGCACCAGGACCGGCCCCGAGCCGTCGGCCGCCGACAGCTGTGGAGCGGGGAACTCCAGTTCGTACATCCGCGACTCGTTGTCCATCGCGTACTCCTTCCTGAGCGATCCGCCACACGAGGGGCGGGGGAACTCTCCGGTTCACACGCCCGCCTGCCGTGTTGCGAACCCTGTTCCATTGTCGCTCATGGAACTCGTGGCGCGTACCGGGCCGTTCCCGGTCGTCGCGCACCTGCTCCGGTCAACGCCCCGACGGTGCCGGGACATTCCCTGATCTGTTGCCGGAGTACCCGGGGATCCCCGTTCCGCACCTGCGATTCGCGGCGTGGCAGGACGCGGTGCGCCGCGCGGGTGTTGCAGAGTGGGGGTGTGACCCCCGTCTCGCTGCCCCGGTACCGCCTCCTGCCCGCCTGCTGGCTGTCGGCGGGCGCGGTGCTGCTGGCAGGCTGCGGCTCGGTGCTGCCCGGCGCGCCGGGGTCGGCCGAGCAGACCACGATCGGCGCGCCGGTCACCGCGGAGCTGACCGAGCTGGTGCCCGCGCCGGAGTCCTTCCCGGACGGGTACCCGGCGGTGCGGCTGCCCGCCGAGGCCGCGGTGCAGGCGGCGGGCGACCTGGACGGGGTGGGGCCGGGCGCGACCGTCGAGCCGGCGCGCTGCACCCCGCCCGCCGCCCGCGCCGACCCGGGGAGCACCGCCGTCGCCGTCGGCACCGACGAGGAGTCGCGGGCCAGCCTCACCGTGGAGCTGAGCCGCACCGATCAGCCGCTGGCCCGGCTGCGCACCCGGCTGGAGGACTGCGGGAGCATCCGGGTGCAGCGGGCAGGCGCGGGCGCCACCGTCGTCACCGACCTGCTCGACGATCCGCCCGCCGCCGCGCCCGCCCCGGACGACGCGCTCGCGCTGCTCCGCACGGTGCTGCCGGATCGTGGCGGGGCCGCGCTCACCCAGACCATGCGCACGGTGATCGGGCAGGTGGGGGATGTGCGCATCACCGTCACCGGGATGGTGTTCGGCGGCTCCGAGCCGGAGCCGGGGCCGGTGCAGGAGCTGTTCGAGACCGCGGTCGAGCGGGTGCGCGAGCGCTGAGTTGTGCACAGGGGCGCGGTTGTCCCCAGGTTTCCTTCCGCCCAGGTCGGGGCCGGGCTCCGGACGCGGGTGCTGGGCCACAGTGGCCCCATGTCCACTCCAGCGCACTCCCTTCCCGGTCCGCCGCACGGACCGCTGCCCCCGCTGCCCCCGCTGCTCTGCGGCGAGGGTGACGAACCCCCGTACGACGCGCCCACCGTCCTTTTGAGTGAGCCCGGCGCGCTCCTGGCCTCGGTGCCCGCCATGGTCGGGTTCACCCCGGAGCGTTCGCTGGTGATCGTGGTGCTGCGGGCACCCGGTGACCGGCAGCAGGCGCCGCCCGGCACGGCACGGGTGGACGCGGTGGTCCGCTTCGACCTGGAGTCCGAGCGCGGCGTCGCGCTGCCCGCCGACGCCGTGGCGGAGTGCGTCGCCGATATCCAGGGTCCCGGCCGCGTCGAGCAGATCATCGCCGTCGTCGTCGACGAGCGCGGGGAACGCGGGCGGGGGAGCGCGCTGGTGACCGGGCTGGCCGAGCACCTCGGCGCGGCCGGGCTCGCGCTCGGCGCCGCCTACGCGCTCTCCGGCTTCACAGCTGGAGCGCACTGGCAGGACCTGCTCGATCCGGCGGCTTCGGGCACGCTCGCGGACCCGGCGGATTCGCCGGTGGCCTTCGGTCACGTGCTGTCCGGGCAGCCACTGCGCGGCTCCCGCACCGAACTCACCGACCTGGTCGCCACCGACCCGGAGCCGACGGCCGCGGTCGAGCGCGAACTCCCCGCCGTCGCGGCGGCCACCAGGGCCGACTACGCCGACGCCGTGCGCCGTAACGTGCCCCTCGAATACAGCAGGCAGACCGCCGAATTCGTGCTCCGGCAGATCTCCGGGCTCGAATCGGGCGCGGAGCCGCAACCGCGCGAGCTGGCCCGGATCGCGGTCGCGCTGCGCGACCGCGCGGTGCGCGACATCATGTTCGCGCTCGCCGCCGGCCCGCACGCCACCGCCGCCGAGCGGCTCTGGCTGCTGCTCACCCGCGCCCTCACCGGCGCCGACCGGGCCGAGGCCGCCGCCCTGCTCGGTTACAGCGCCTACCTGCGCGGTGACGGCCCCTTCGCGGGCATCGCCTTCGATGTCGCGCTGGACGCGCTGCCCGGCCACCCGATGGCGGTGCTGCTGGAGAACTCGCTGCGCTCGGGGATGCGCCCGGCGCAGCTGCGCAGGCTGGTGCTGTGCGGATACGAGTCCGCCACCGATCTCGGGCTCGACCTGGGGCCGCGCCGATGACCGGTGGCGGAGAGCGTCAGGAGCTGGCGGAGGCGGGAGCGGAGTGCGCCCGCGCGCCGAGGCCGCGCAGGAATTCCCAGGCGTCGGCGACGATCTCGTCGAGGTCGTTGTGCTCGGGGCGCCAGCCGAGCTCCCGGATGGCGCGCTCGCTGGCGGCCACCAGGGTGGCCGGATCGCCCGCCCGCCGGGGCGCGTCCACCGCGGCGATCTCCACCCCGGTAACACGCTGAACGGCCGCGATCACCTCGCGCACCGAGAAGCCGGTGCCGCTGCCCAGGTTGTAGATCCGGTGCGTACCCGGCTCCGAGCCGGTGAGCGCGAGCAGGTGCGCGTCGGCGAGATCACGGATGTGGATGTAGTCGCGGACGGCGGTGCCGTCCGGGGTCGGCCAGTCGGTGCCGTACACCGCGATCGACTCCCGGTGCCCGGCCGCGACCTGGAGTACGAGAGGGATGAGATGGGTTTCCACCATGCGGTTCTCGCCGAGGCCGCCGTAGGCGCCCGCCACGTTGAAGTACCGCAGGCTGGTCGCCGCCAGGCCGTGCGCCACCGCGTAGGAGGTGATCGCGTGGTCGATGGCGAGCTTCGAGGCGCCGTACGGATTGGTCGGCCTGGTCGGCGCCTCCTCGGTGATCGGCACCTGCTCCGGCTCGCCGTACACCGCCGCCGTCGAGGAGAAGACCAGGCGCCCGATTCCGCTGCGGCGCAGCGCCTCGAGCAGCGTCAGCGTCTTCACCACATTGCCGTGCCAGTACTTCTCCGGCTGCTGCACCGACTCGCCGACCAGCGACTGCGCCGCGAAGTGCAGCACGCCGTCGAAGCTCTCCGAGCCGATCAGCTCCACGCCCGCGGTGGCGATGTCGCCCTCGACGAAGCGGGCGCCCGCAGGCACGCCCTCGGCGTTGCCGGTGGACAGATCGTCCACCACGACCACCTCGTGGCCGCGTTCGAGCAGAACCTGCGCGCAGACGCCGCCGACGTAGCCCGCACCACCCGTGACCAGAAGTTTCACGTATCAGACCAGTTTCACCTGGATGGCGTGCGCCATCTCGTCGGACAGTTCGAAGCCCTGGTGGCCGGGCACCGTGATCAGCACCGAGCCGGGGCGGTTCTCCACGGAGACCCTCGCATCCGGCACCACACCGGCCTCGCGCAGGCTGCCGATGACATCCGGGTCGGTCTGGATGTGCTCGGCGAGCCGGCGCACCACGACCGCGTGCACCTGGCCCGGCACCAGATCGGAGAGCCGGATCAGCTGCTCCTCGCCGGGGTACGCCGGGATCACGCCGAGCTCGTCCAGGCCGGGGATGGGGTTGCCGTAGGGGGAGGTGGTCGGGTTGTTGAGCACCTCGACCAGCCTGCGCTCCACGTCCTCGCTCATGACGTGTTCCCAGCGACACGCCTCGGCGTGCACGTTCTGCCAGTCCAGCCCGATGATGTCGACCAGCAGACGCTCGGCGAGGCGGTGCTTGCGCATCACCGCGACCGCCATGCCACGGCCCTTGTCGGTGAGCTCGAGGTGCCGGTCGCCCGCCACCAGCAGCAGGCCGTCGCGCTCCATCCGGGCGACCGTCTGGCTGACGGTGGGGCCGCTCTGTTCCAGGCGCTCCGCGATACGGGCGCGCAGGGGTACCACGCCCTCTTCCTCCAGGTCGTAAATCGTACGGAGATACATCTCCGTCGTATCGACCAGATCCTTCACCAGTCACCCCTTCGTCAACGCGAATTCTACCCGGGAACGGCCACGCCACTGGAAACGCACTCCCGTGTATTTCTACTGCATGTCAACGCTTCGCGGTGTTCCGTGCTTCCCGCTAGCGTTGCGAGCATGGCCACTGATTCGGCGGAACCCTCCGCGACGGTCATCTGGAGTGATCGATTCCTGGAGTACACCTGGACTCCGGAGCACCCGATGAAACCGGCGCGGCTCGACCTCACCATGGCGCTGGCCGGGGAACTCGGGCTGCTCGCCGGGGTCGAGACGGTGCGTCCGGAGCCTGCCGGAATGCCGGATCTGCTGCGCGTGCACACCCCGGAGTACATCGACGCGGTGCGACACGCCGTCCCGGATTCCGGTTCGCCGGGGAATCGCCCGTCGGCGCCGCTCTTCGGGCTCGGCTCGGACGACAATCCGGTATTCCCCGGAATGCACGACGCCGCGTCGGTGATCGTCGGCGGCACGCTCGCGGCGGCGCGGGAGATAGCCGAGGGCCGAACCAGGAGGGCGGTGAGCATCGGCGGCGGAATGCACCACGCGATGGCGAACTCGGCCGCGGGCTTCTGCATCTACAACGACGCCGCGGTCGCCATCTCCTGGCTGCTCGACCACGGCTTCGACCGCATCGCCTACGTCGACGTCGACGTGCACCACGGGGACGGGGTGCAGCGCGCCTTCTACGGCGATCCGCGCGTCCTGACCGTCTCCATCCATCAGCACCCCGCCACGCTGTGGCCGAGCACCGGCTGGCCGGACGAGGTCGGCGCGGGCCCCGCCGAGGGCACCGCGCTGAACCTGGCGCTGCTGCCCGGCACCAGGGACGCCGCCTGGCTACGCGGGTTTCACGCGGTGGTGCCCGGCGCGCTGGCCGCCTTCCGGCCGCAGATCCTGATCAGCCAGTGCGGTGTGGACACCCACCGCGAGGACCCGCTCGCCGACCTGGAGCTGACCGTGGACGGTCAGACGGCGGCCTTCCTGGCCATGCGCGAGCTCGCCGACCGGTACGCCGACGGCCGCTGGCTCGCGGTCGGCGGCGGCGGATACGGGCTGGTCCGGGTGGTGCCACGGGCCTGGACCCAGCTGCTGGCCACCGCGCTGGACCGGCCGCTGCCACCGGAGACGCCGCTGCCGGAGGCGTGGCGGGAGCGGGCGAGGGTAGTCGCGCCCCGGGTGGAGCCGCCCACGGTCATGGGGGAGGGCGGCGACACTCGATACCAGCCGTGGGACGGGCCGGGAGGCGCCGTCGAGACCGGCGACGCCCAGGTCGACCGGGCCCGCCGCGCTGTCGACACCGCGGTGCTCGCCACCCGCCGCGCCGCATTCGGGCTGCTCGGCCTCGACCCGGAGGATCCCCGTGACTGAGCCGTACCCCGACGAGCCCGGCACGCCCGCGGTGCCGCCCCCGCCGCCGCAGCACTGGTTCGCCGACGTGCTCGCCTCGGACGGCGGCGTGGTGCGGCTGCGGGCGATCACCCCGGACGACGCGGAGCGGCTGCAGGAGTTCCACGGCAGGCTCTCCGAGCGCACCCGGTACCTGCGGTACTTCGGCCCCTACCCGCGGATCTCGCCGCGGGACCTGTACCGCTCGACGCATGTCGACCACCGCGACCGGGTGGGGCTGGTCTGCGAGCTGGGCGAGGCGATCATCGCCGTCGGCCGGTACGAGCTGCTGGACCGGGCGGGCGCGCGCGCCGCCGAGGTGGCCTTCGTCGTGGCCGACGAGCACCAGGGCCGCGGCCTCGGCTCGGTGCTGCTCGAGCATCTCGCCGGCGCGGCCGCGGAGAACGACATCGCCACCTTCGTCGCCGAGGTGCTGGCCGAGAACACCGTGATGGTCACGGTCTTCCGGGACGCCGGCTACCAGGTGGAGCGGTCGCGGGACGGCTCGGTGCTGCACCTGGAGTTCGCCATCGACCCCACCGAGGCGCTGGTCTCGGTGCGCGACGCCCGCGAGCGCGCCTCCGAGGCGCGCAGCGTCGGCAACCTGCTCGCCCCGCGCTCCATCGCGGTGATCGGCGCGACGCCGGGCACCGGCCGGGTCGGCGGCGTGGTCCTGGCCAACCTGCTGGCCGGGCTGTTCCAGGGGCCGGTGTACCCGGTCAACCCGAACCGTCGCTCGGTGCGCGGCGTGCACGCCTACCCGACCGTGCGCGACATCCCGGACGAGGTCGACCTCGCGGTGGTGGCGGTGCCCGCCGCCGCCATCGACTCGGTGCTCGACGACTGCCTCGCCAAGCGGGTGAAGGGGCTGGTGGTGCTGACCGCCGGGTTCGGTGAGACCGGCGAGGACGGCGTCGCCGCCGAGCGGCACCTGGTCGCCGCGGCCCGCGGGCACGGCATGCGGGTGGTCGGGCCGAGCGCGCTCGGCATCGCCAACACCGACCCGGCGGTGGCGATGAACGCCACGCTGGCCCCGCTGCTGCCGTACCGCGGCCGGATCGGCTTCTTCTGCCAGTCCGGCCCGCTCGGCGTCGCCATCCTCGGCCAGGCCGCGGCGCGCAACCTCGGGCTCTCCACCTTCGTCTCGGCGGGCAACCGCGCCGACCTCTCCGGCAACGACCTGCTGCAGTACTGGGACACCGACCCCGGCACCGAGGTGGTGCTGCTCTACCTGGAGAGCTTCGGTAACCCGCGCAAGTTCAACCGGATCGCGCGCCGGGTGGCCAGGCACAAGCCGATCGTCGCGGTGAGCAGCGGCAGGCTCGCCGCCCGCGCCACCCCCGAGGGCGACATGGACCGCTCGATCGTGCGCGACCTGTTCGGGCAGGCCGGAATCGTCCAGGTGGACACCATCTCCGAGCTCTTCGACTGCGCCGCGCTGCTGGCCTACCAGCCGCTGCCCGCCGGCCCCCGGGTCGCGGTGGTCGGCAACAGCGCGGCGCTGAACTGGCTCGCGGTCGACGCCGCCAGGGGCGAGGGGCTGCGCGTGCAGCGGCCGGCGCGGCAGCACCGCACCCGGCCACGGCGGCCCCGGCCGACCGAGCGCTGGGTCGACCACACCGACCAGCAGGAGCCGGTGGATCTCGGCCCGCAGGCCACACCGGGCGACTACTTCGACGCGGTGGCGGCGGCGCTGCGCAGCGCCGAGGTCGATGCCGTGATCGTGGTCTTCGCCCCGCCGGTGCCGCTGCCCATGGCCGGATTCGCCGACGCCATCCGCGCGGCCGTCGCTGCCGTCGCGGAGCAGGCGCGCAAGCCGCTGCTCACCACCTTCATGGCCGAGGAGGGGCTGCCGAACCTGCTCGCGGTGCGCGGCGACAATGCCATCCCGGCCCGCGGCTCCATCCCGTCCTACCCGGACCCGGAGCGCGCGGCGCGGGCGCTGGCCCGGGTGTGGCGCTACGCCGACTGGCGCACCCGCCCGGTCTCCGCGGTGGTGCGCCCGCCCGGCATCGACGCCGAGCGGGCGGCGGAGCTGCTGCACGGCTGGCAGGCGACGGCGCCGGAGGGGCGCTGGCTCACCGACCTGGAGACCGTGCGGCTGCTCGGCTGCTACGGCATCGAGGTGGTGGAGTTCCGCGAGGTGCACAGTGCCGACGAGGCGGTCGCGGCGGCGGCGGAGCTCGGCTACCCGGTCGCGGCCAAGGCGACCGGCGAGCTGTGGCGGCGCCGCGCCGACCTGAGCGGGGTGCGGCTCGACCTGTGGCGGCCGGAGGCGGTGCGCCAGGCCTACGCGGACCTGGTGCGGCTCAGCGGCGACCCGGTGCTGCACGTGCAGCGGATGGCGACCAAGGGCGTCGGCTGCGTGCTGCGGGTCACCGACGACCCGTCGTTCGGCTCGGTGCTGGAGTTCGGGCTCTCCGGCCTGATCATCGAGCTGCTCGGCGACCGGGCGTACCGGGCGCTTCCGCTCACCGAGGACGAGGCGGCCGCGCTGATCGACGCCCCGCGCGCGGCGCCGCTGCTATCCGGCACGCCGGCCAGCCCGCGGGTGGACAAGGCGGCGCTGATCGAGCTGGCACAGCGCATCTCGGCGCTCTTCGACGATCTACCCGAGCTGCGCGAGATCTCCTTCGATCCGGTGCTGGCCGCGCCGCAGGAGGCCTCGATCCTGTACGCGCGGGCGCGCTTCGGCCCGGAGCCGAGCCGCTTCGATATCGGCCCGCGCCGATTGGCCTGACCGGAGGGGGCGGAGCGAACTTCCGGCATCGCGGTATCCATCGAATGAACGACGTCGGAAAATGCTCCGCGCCGGGCGATCTTGTCGCACAATCTGGGTCGCACGGGTCAGGGGGGTAACAACCAGCCCGGGTGCGGCGATCTTGTCGCGATCACTGCGTCTGACCGGAGAGGGAACCTCATGACCATCACCAAGACCGACCCGTCTGTTCGTACCACCGCGCGGGTGCGCGGGCGGACGGCCCGGCTCGCCGGCGCCGCCACCCTGTTCACGCTGGGGTGTGCGCTGTCGGCCTGCTCGGTGTCGATCGGTGGCGATCCGAAGATCGACGAAGCCGACCTGGAGAAGTCGGTGTCGCAGACGCTGGCCGAGGAGGTCGGGCAGACTCCCGATTCCATCGACTGCCCCGGTGACCTCACCGGCAAGGTCGGCACCACCATGCGCTGCACGCTGAACGCGGGCGGCGACACCATCGGCCTTACGGTCACGGTGACCAGCGTCGAGGGCGACACGGTCAACTACGACGTGCAGGTCGACCAGCAGTAGCGGTCTCCGGATGTGACGCTGGGCCGATCGGAGGGATCGGCCCAGGACGTCGGGGGATCAGCTGGCGTAGGCGCGGAGCCGGTCGGCCCGCTCACCCTTGCGCAGCTTGGTCATGACCTCGCGCTCGATCTGGCGCACCCGCTCGCGGGAGAGCCCGAAGAGCTTGCCGATCTGGTCGAGGGTGCGCGGCTGGCCGTCGTCGAGGCCGAAGCGCAGCCGGATGACCTGCTGCTCGCGCTCGTCCAGGGTGGCGAGCACGCTGCGTACGTCGCGGTGCAGCAGCCCGGCGATCACCGCCGACTCGGCCGAGGTGGCCTCGGAGTCCTCGATGAAGTCACCGAGCGGGGCCTCTTCGTCGTTGCCGACCGGCATGTCCAGGCTCACCGGATCCCGGCTGTGGTCGAGCAGGTCGGCGATCTTCTCCACCGGGATGCCGGACTCGGTGGCCAGTTCGTCGTCGGTGGCCTCGCGGCCGAGCTGCTGGTGCAGCTCGCGCTTGATCCTGGCCAGCTTGTTCACCTGCTCCACGAGGTGCACGGGGAGCCGGATGGTGCGGCTCTGATCGGCCATGCCGCGGGTGATGGCCTGCCGGATCCACCAGGTGGCGTAGGTCGAGAACTTGAAGCCCTTGGCGTAGTCGAACTTCTCCATGGCGCGGATCAGCCCGAGGTTGCCCTCCTGGATGAGATCGAGCAGCGGCATGCCGCGGCCGGTGTAGCGCTTGGCGAGGGAGACCACGAGCCGCAGGTTGGCTTCCAGCAGGTGCGAGCGGGCCGCCTGGCCCTCCCGGACGACGACCGCCAGATCGCGCTTGCGCGTGGCGGAGAGCCGCTTGCCGGTCTCCAGCAGGTTCTGCGCGTACAGACCCGCCTCGATGCGCTTCGCCAGCTCCACCTCGTCGGCCGCCGTGAGCAGCGCCGTCCGGCCGATCCCGTTCAGGTACACGCGGACCAGGTCGGCGGCCGGGCTCTGGGCGTCGATATCGGCATCGCTGGGGCGCACACGAGTCGTGGCGGGGCTTGTCATGACTTGCCTCCTGTCGGTGGTGTCTCACTCGGACCAACGGAACCGACAGTGAGAAAGTTCCCGGTGACTGTCCGGGTAAACAGGCTCTGGCCTGCGCTTTCCGTCACCTTCGGCTGAGAAGTTCCTGAGAAGGACACCCCGGCCCGAACGCCTCTGCGCGGCTAGGCGGGCACGACGAGACCGTGCCGGACCAACCCCGTCACCAGGGTCAGCACCGCGTCCGCGAACTCGGGGGTGGTCTCTCCGGAGCCGTGTGCGAGAGCGAGCAATTCCGTCAGATCGGACAACGCCAGACCGTCCGGGCGCATTCCCGCGAGCAGCGCGATCCCGGCCTCGTCCACCTCGTGCTGCCAGCGCGGCCCGTCCCCGCGGTGCACCCGCGCGAGCAGCGGCTCCCAGCCGTCGGGGCCGGCCAGCGCGACGCGTTCCAGCGCGGTGGTGTCGGGGACCCGGAAGCGCGCGTTCCAGGCCACCCCCGGGTCGGCGGCGACCGCGCGCAGCCAGGCCGAGCGCTCGAACCAGGCGGTGGCCTCCGGGCCGAGCGGGTCGTCGAAGCCGTGCGTGAGGTCTTCGGCGAGCAGCTCGGTGGGGCCGTCGATCGCGCGCAGGTAGACGAAGCCGAAGCCGATTCCGGTGACGCCCTCGGCCGCGAGGACGTCGAGCCAGGTCTCCGCGCGGCGCTGCGCGTCCGGGTCGCGCGGGTCGAGCCCGGCGTCGCGCAGCCAGGTGCCGACGTAGAGCGCGGGGTCGGCGACGTCGCGCTGCACCACCCAGGCGTCCACCCCGTGCGCGGGCAGCCAGGACGCGACCCTGGCCCGCCAGTCCGCGCCGTCCCGGTGCACCCAGGCGGCGAGCAGCGCCGCGGTGCCGCCCGGCGCGAGCAGCTCCGGCGCGGTGGAGATCACCAGCTCGCTGGCGCCGTCCAGGGCGAGCCCGGAGTCCCGGTAGGTGTGCTCGACCCGGGCGGGCCCGACCACGAACGGCGGGTTGGCCACGATCCGGTCGAACCGCCGCCCGGCCACCGGCTCGAACCAGGAGCCGGCCAGCAGCTCGACCTCGAGGCCGTTCAGCGCGCAGGTGGCCGCGGCCAGCGCGAGCGCGCGCGGGTTCACGTCGGTGGCGGTGACGGCGCCTGCGTAGGAGGTGGCGTGCACGGCCTGCACGCCGCAGCCGGTGCCGAGGTCGAGCACGGTGCCCACCGGGTCGGTGGGGGTGGCGCGGAGCAGCGAGAGCGAGGCGTGCCCGACGCCGAGCACGTGCTCCTCGGTCAGGGTGCGGCGGCGCATGGAGTCGTCGAGGTCGGAGATGATCCAGCGGGTTCCGGCGCCCGCGTCGAGCGGGCGCAGGTCGAGCGCGGCGCGCACCGCGTCGCCGTCCCGCTCCAGCAGCCCGGCGGCGACCGCGTCGGCGAGTTCGGCCGGCGCCAGCGCCGCGGCCGCCGCGGCGGCCGGGACGTCGTCGTGCAGCAGGAAGAGCGCGATCAGCGTGCCGAGGTCGCCCGCGGCACGGGCGGCGCGGCGCACCGGGACCGGCTCGGAGCGGCCGAGCGCGGCGTGCGCCGCCGGCCCGAGCACCGCGAGCAGGGTGTCGGCGTCGTACCCCGCCCGCTCCAGCGCGGTGCGCAGGCCGGGGCAGAGCGCGACGAGCGGCGCGGCGGCGGGGTCGGTGCGGGTGGCGAGGAGGTTCGGGGCGTCTGGCACGCAGCTACTCTGCCATCGCCGGTGCTCAGAGCCATCGCCGGTGCTCAGGACCATCGCCGGTGCTCAGACTCCGTGCGGGTCGCGGGCGGTGAGGCAGTAGGGGTGGCCGTCCGGGTCGGCCATCACGATCCAGTGCTCGAAGCGTTCGACGACCCGGGCGCCGAGCTCGGCGTGGTGTTGCGCGGCGGCCGCCGGGTCGGCGGCGGCGAAGTCGAGGTGCGCGCTCGCGGGCCGGTCCTCGTCCAGCCGCTGCAGCAGCAGGTCGTAGGCGAGGCCGGGCCTGCCGCGCAGCAGCGCGAACTCGGGGCGGCGGCCGACCCGGTAGGGCAGCCCGGTGAGTTTGCGCCAGAACTCGGTCTCGCGCTCGATATCGCTCGCCCCGATGTCGAGGCACACCTGGTCCAGCCGGGTGGTGACGCCGCCGGGGCCGCGCACGAGCGGCCGCTCGCCCGGCTCGGCCCTGCCGTCGGGGGTGAGGCAGAAGGTGACCCCGGCGGGGGAGCGGAAGACGGCGTAGTCCGGGTGCTCGAACACCAGCTCGGCGCCGAGCCGGGTGGCGGTCTCCCGCGCGCCGGGCACATCCGCGACGTCCAGGTCGAGGTGCACCCGGCCGCTCTCCGGCACCGCCTGCATCTTCAGCGTGCCCGGCCCGGAGGCGGGGTCCAGCGTGACGAACTCGGAGAATTCACCCCGCTTCGCGGAGACCGTCGTGCCGGTGACCGCCGCCCAGAACCGCGCGGATTCGTCGAATCCGGCGGCGGGACGGTCGAGAAAAGCCCAGACCCACTGGATCATTCGCAACTCCTCGCCTCGATTCGCTCCGACAGTAGAGCGGAGCCGCTGCCGCTGTCGACCTGGCGGGATATCGGCGGAACCTGGCAGAACTGCCACTCGCGGGCGTACTCCGCCTCCGGCAAGATCTGCCGGTGACCTCACTGCGTACCGCCCGCCGCCCGGATGCCGCGGGCCGATGGCCGCACCCGGCCTGGACCGTGGCGGCCGTCGGCTTCGTCGCGCTGATCGGCGCGGCCGCCTTCCGTTCGGTGCCCGGCGTCCTGATGGCTCCGCTGCACGACGAGTTCGGCTGGTCGCACGGGACGATCGGCACCGCGGTCTCGCTGAACCTGCTGCTCTACGGGCTGATCTCGCCGTTCGCGGCGGCGCTGATGGACCGCTTCGGCATCCGGATCGTCGTCGCCTGCGCGCTGGTGCTGGTCGCGCTCGGCAGCGGGCTCACGGTGTTCATGACCCAGCCCTGGCAGCTGGTGGCGAGCTGGGGGCTGCTGGTCGGCGTCGGGGTCGGCTCGATGTCCATGCCGTTCGTCGCGACCATCACCTCCCGCTGGTTCGTCCGGCACCGCGGGCTGGTCACCGGGGTGCTCACCGCCGCGGGCGCGACCGGGCAGCTGGTCTTCCTCCCGCTGATCGCCGGGCTGGCCGACCGGCACGGCTGGCGGCTGCCCGCGCTCGTGGTGGCCGCCGTCGCGCTGGCCGTGGTGCCGCTGGTGCTCTTCTTCGTCCGGGACTACCCGAGCGACGTGGGGCGGCTGGCCTACGGCGCCCCCGACGGCAGCACGGCGGGGACCAGGATCGCGGTCGCGGGCGGTGCGCTGCGCGCGCTCACGGTGCTGCGCCGCGCGTTCCGCGAGCCCGGCTTCTGGCTGCTGGCCGGCGGCTTCGCCATCTGCGGCGCCTCGACCAACGGGCTGGTCGGCACGCACTTCGTCAGCGCCGCGCACGACCACGGCATGCCGGTGACCACGGCGGCCGGGCTGCTCGCCCTGGTCGGGGTCTTCGACGTGGTCGGCACGATCTGCTCGGGCTGGCTCACCGACCTGGTGGATCCGCGGCTGCTGCTGGTCGGCTACTACAGCCTGCGCGGGCTCTCGCTGCTGATCCTGCCGCACCTCTTCGCGCCGCAGACCGAGCCGAGCATGTGGGTCTTCGTGATCTTCTACGGGCTGGACTGGATCGCCACCGTGCCGCCGACGGTCGCGCTCTGCCGGGAGATCTTCGGCGACGACGGGCCGGTGGCGTTCGGCTGGGTCTTCGCCTCGCACCAGGTCGGCGCGGCCGTCGCGGCCACCGGCGCGGGCGTGGTCAGGGACCTGCAGGGCAGCTACACGCTGGCCTGGTACCTGGCGGGCGGGCTGTGCGGGCTGGCCGCGGTGCTCTCGATCTTCATCGCGCGGCCGCCGGCCCCGTCACTCGAGGGCGCGGTGCGGCCCTGATTCCAGCGCCGGGCGCGGCTGGTCCCAGCGGCTCGGCTCGTCCTTGGTGCGCGGCGGGCGGTCGTTGGCGATCAGCACCGCGATCCAGGGCAGCGGTACCGAGACGGCGATGATCAGCAGCGAGATCAGCGCGTTCGCCCACAGGCTGTAGGCCAGCGCGGCGCCGAGCAGGCACGGGATGCGGAACGCCATGATCACGGTGTACCGGCGGACCCGGGCGCGGTGCTGCTCCTCCAGGGACGGCGCGGCCTCGGTGATCAGGACCGGGGAGTCGTCGCCCGCGCGGAAGAAGCCGCGCGATCGTTTGGCGCGGGTGTCGGTGGCGGAGTGGTCGGTGCGGCGCTCGTCGGCGTCTCGGGGGTCGCCGTGCTGGTGCATGTGTTCGAGTGTTCCACCGTTCGACGCCGAGCGCATCGGCCGGGGTGGGAGATGTGCGGCATCATGGAGGGCGTGAGTACTGACACCCTGGCGCGGCCGGACACCACCACCGACGAGACGACCGCGGACGACACCCCCAAGTTCTTCCACTACGTGAAGAAGAACAAGATCGCCGAAAGTGCGGTGATGGGCACACACGTGGTCGCGCTCTGCGGCGAGGTGTTCCCGGTGACGCGCTCGGCCAAGCCCGGCTCGCCGGTCTGCCCGGACTGCAAGAAGGTCTACGAGCAGCTGCGCAAGGGCGACTGAACCGCGGCGCTACGGCCGGGTGCGCTCAGCCCCGGTCTCCTCGGCGTGCCCGGGTGCCGCCTCCGCGGGCCGCCGCGCGTCGCCCCTCCCGCCGCGGCGGCCGCCGAAGCGCGGACGCTGCACGATCCCGTCCCCGAGCACCCGGTGCGCCAGCCACTCCTTGGTCCGGTCCAGCCGCGACCCGTGCACGGGCCACATCTCCTGCACGGCGGCGTTGAACTCGGCGCCGAGGATCACCGCGAAGCCGAGGAAGAACGTGAAGAGCAGGAACGCGATCGGCGTGGCCAGCGCCCCGTAGCTCACCCCGGACGCGGTGATCCAGGCCAGGTACCGGCGCAGGAGCTCGCTGGCCGTCATGAAGAAGACCCCGGCCACCAGGGCCCCGCCGAGCAGCCGCAGCCAGGGCAGCGAGCGGTGCAGCGCCAGCTTGTAGAGCGTGGTCAGCCCGACGATCAGCAGCAGCCCGACGCCCGGGTAGTAGAAGCCGTCGAGCAGCCGCAGCCCCGGCTCCCGCCAGCCGTCCGGCAGCGCCCGCCCGATGAGCACCGGGCCGAGCGCGACCAGCGGCAGGATGAACACCGCCGCCACCAGGAACAGCAGGTAGAGCAGCAGCGCGAAGATCCGCTGCCAGACCGGGTGCCGCGCCTCGTGCTGGTCGTGCGCCTCCACGATCGCGTCCACGAAGGTCGCCATGGCCGACGAGCCGGCCCAGAGCGAGAGCACGAAGCCGAACGACACCACCGCGCCGCGGCCGCGGCCGAGCACGTCCTGCACGGTCGGCTCGATCAGCTCCTCGACCACCGCCGGGCTGAACAGGTCCCGGCTGAACGCGATGATCTTGCCCTCCACGATCTGCACCGTGTCCGGGCCGAACCAGCCGCCGACGTAGCCGAGGCTGCCGAGCACGCCGAGCAGCAGCGGGGCCAGCGACAGCGTCTGCCAGAAGGCCGCGGCCGCCGACTTCGCGAAGATCGACCCGTTCCAGCTCTTGACCGCGGTGCGCACGATCAGCCGCAGCGCCTGCCCGCGCGCGTGGCGCAGCCGGGTGCGGACCGGCGCCGCGTCTTCGCCGGGCTGCTGCCCGGTTGCCGAGGACGCGCCGGAGCCGGTGGGCGTGGTGTCGGTCATGGTCCTTACAGCATTACTCACCGGTCGCTCGCGCACCGGACCGGCGGGGCATCCGGTGCGATGAATCCCGCGCGGACCCGGCGGCTGTGACGGATATCGCCCGCCGCCGCGTCGGTTTGGCGACACGCCGCGAGCGGCCGATAGGGTCTACGACGTGACCGGGTCAGGTGGTGCCGCGACGGCGGCCGGAGCGACGACGTCGGGGGCCCCCGGCGGCGGGGGCGTGCTCCGGGCCTGGCAGCGGCGTGCGCTGACCAAGTACCTGACGGCGCGGCCGCGCGATTTCCTCGCCGTGGCGACGCCGGGCGCGGGCAAGACCACCTTCGCGCTGCGGGTCGCGGCCGAGCTGCTCGCCGACCGCACCGTCGACCAGATCACCGTGGTCGCGCCGACCGAGCACCTGAAGCACCAGTGGGCGCAGGCCGCGGCCCGCTCCGGCATCGCGCTGGACTCGCGCTTCTCCAACACCACCGGCGGCACCTCCGGCGACTACCACGGCGTCGTGGTGACCTACGCCCAGGTGGCGGCGCACCCGTTCAAGCACCGGGTGCGCACCGAGAACAAGCGCACGCTGGTGATCCTGGACGAGGTTCACCACGCCGGCGACGCCAAGAGCTGGGGGGACGCCGTTGCGGAGGCCTTCGGCGACGCCACCCGCAGGCTGGCGCTCACCGGCACCCCGTTCCGCAGCGACGACAGCCGGATCCCGTTCATCGTCTACGAGCCGGACGAGTCCGGCTTCGACCGCTCCCGCGCCGACCACTCCTACGGCTACGCCGACGCGCTGGCCGACGGCGTCGTGCGCCCGGTCGTCTTCCTCGCCTACAGCGGCGAGGCGCACTGGCGGGACAGCGCGGGCGAGGAGTACAGCGCCCGGCTCGGCGAGCCGCTGAGCGCCGAGCACACCGCGCGCGCCTGGCGCACCGCGCTGGACCCGGCAGGCGACTGGATGTCCAAGGTGCTGCAGGCCGCCGACACCAGGCTGCGTCAGCTGCGCGCCTCCGGCATGCCGGACGCGGGCGGCTTGGTGATCGCCACCGACCAGGAGCGCGCCCGCGACTACGCCGAGCTGCTGGAGCACATCTCCGGCCGCAGACCCGCGCTCGTGCTCTCCGACGACCCGACCTCGTCGGCCCGGATCGGCAGCTTCGGCGCGAGCGACGAGCCGTGGATGGTCGCGGTGCGGATGGTCTCCGAGGGTGTCGACGTGCCGCGGCTCGCGGTCGGCGTCTACGCCACCAGCGCCTCGACCCCGCTGTACTTCGCCCAGGCCATCGGGCGATTCGTGCGCGCCAGGCAGCCGGGCGAGACGGCCAGCGTCTTCCTGCCGTCGGTGCCGGTGCTGCTCGACCTCGCCGCGCAGCTCGAGCTGCAGCGCGACCACGTCATCGGCAAACCGCACCGGCAGGCCGACGGCCTGGAGGACGCGCTGCTCGAGCAGGCCAACAAGCAGCAGGACGAGCCGGGCGAGGACGAGAAGCCGTTCGTCGCGCTGGCCGCCGACGCCGAGCTGGACCAGGTGATCTACGACGGCTCCTCGTTCGGCACCGCCACCTTCACCGGCAGCGCGGAGGAGGCCGACTACCTCGGCATCCCCGGGCTGCTCGACGCCGAGCAGATGCGCGCGCTGCTGCGTGAGCGGCAGTCCAAGCAGGTGACCGAGCGCTCGGCCACCGCCACCGCGATCCCCGCACCCGCGCCGCAGGCGGCCGCGGCCGCCGACCGGGTCGCCACCGCCGCCGCGCTCGGCGAGCTGCGCCGCGAGCTGAACAGCCTGGTCGCCATGCACCACCACCGCACCGGCAAGCCGCACGGGGTGATCCACGGCGAGCTGCGCCGCGAGTGCGGAGGCCCGCCCACCGCGCTGGCCAGCGCCGACCAGCTGCACGAGCGGATCGCGGCCCTGCGCCGCCGATGAGGTCGCGCGGGCTGCGCGCGCCGGGCCGTGGGAATGCCGCCGGTCGGCGGCGGCGCGCCGGGTGTCAGGCGGGTCAGGCGGCCATGGCCACGTCGATGGCGGCGCCGAGGTCGGCTACCAGGAAGTCGCGCACGGCCGTGTTGCGGGTGGTGTAGGTGGAGCCGGCGAGCACGATCATGCAGCCGTGCGGCAGCTCCGGCGCGGTGTACGCGGCGGCGTTGTCGCGCAGCATCGCCTCGATGCTCGCCCGTGCGGTCGGCTCCTCGCGCAGCGCGCGCTCGGTGTACCCGCCGTACGTGGCGCCGTACAGCTCGACGGCCTCGCGGAACAGCGCCTCCTTGCTTCCGAAGGCCGCGTAGAGGCTGGGTGAGGCGATGCCCATGGCGGTCGTCAGGTCGGCGAGCGAGGTGCCCTCGTAGCCGTGCTCCCAGAACACCTCCCTGGCGCGGTTCAACGCCGCGGCGCGCTCGAATGCGCGGGGTCGGCCGCGTGCCTGCATGCGGTGTGGGGCATGCGGGTGGCATTGGTGACCGGGGGCAGCAGGGGGATCGGGGCGGCGATCGCGCTCCGGCCGGCGGCGGACGGGGTCGATGTGGCGTTGACCTATCGGGCCGAGGGGGCAGGGCCGAAGCCGTCGCCGCGGAGGTGGCGGCGCGCGGGCGGCGGGCGCTCACCGTGCGGGCGGACAGTGCGGAGCCCGCGGACATCGCGCACGCGGTCGAGCGGACCGCCGCCGAGCTCGGCGGGCTGGACATCCTGGTCAACAATGCCGGGATCTTCCCGGCGAAGCCGTTCGCCGTGTTCACGCTCGCGGAGGTGGACCTGGCGCTGGCGGTGCACCCGCGCGCCGCCTTCCTCTACAGCATGAGCAAGTCGGCGCTGAACGGCTTCACCCGGGCGCCGGCCAGGGAGCTGGGGCCGCGCGAGATCACCGTGAACGTGGTGCAGCCCGGCTCCACCGACACCGATATGAACCCCGGCGACAGCGGGCACGCCGACGCCCAGCGCGCGCTCACCGCTCTCGGCCGCTTCGGCACCGCCACCGAGGTCGCCGAGACGGTGGCGTTCCTGGCAGGGGAGTCGGGGGCGCACCATCACCGGTGCGGTGCTCACCGTCGACGGCGGCAGCAACGCGCGTGATGCGGCAGGTCGGCGCTGCGCTCGGCGGCCCCGGCCGCGCGGTCGGTCCGGACCATCTCGGCGGGTGCGAGCCGCGGCGGACGCCGACGGCTCACGGTGGGGCGTCGAACCAGCCCGCCGCGTCCATGTCGTCCAGCGGGATCCAGCGGCGCGGGGCCGCCGGGGTGTCCGGCGCGGCGGTGGCGGGGTCGAGGAAGCCGCCGATCCGCAGGGCCAGCGCGGGCTCGGCGTCGACCTGCCGCGCCACCTCGTAGCAGAGCGCGAGCAGGTGCACGCAGCGCTCGCGCCGCGCGGAGCAGGAGCAGTCGGTGGCGGCGAGCACGGGCGCCGGGTCGATCCCGGCCGCACGCAGCACCGCGTGCGCGTCGTCGCCGAGCAGCGCCGGGTCCGGCACCAGCCCGGCCACCGCCGCCACCGCTGCCCCGGCGGGCGCGGCGACCTCCAGGTGCGTCACCGAGGCCTGCCCGCCGCGCTGGATGGTCGCCCGCACCAGCCTGCCCTCGACCACCGTGCGCACCCCGCTGTTGCGGGCGATGCTGCGGGCGCGCGGCAGCAGCGGCTCGGGGCGGGTGCTGCGCAGCGGCTCGGCGAGCCGCACCCAGTCCATGCCCCACCGGGTGTAGCCGAACTCGTTCTCCGGCATCAGACGGCACCCCGCGATCGGCGCAGGATCTCCATCAGCCCGGCGTCGTCCAGCCGGGCCAGCGCCGCGATCCCGGCGCTGTCGCCGAGGTCGGTGAGCGCGGCCTTGCGGTCGTGCAGCCGGGCGATGTGCTCCTCCACCGTGGTGGCGGTGGTGAGCGTGGTGACGGTGACGGTGCGGGTCTGCCCGATCCGGTGCACCCGGTCGGTGGCCTGTGCCTCGACCGCCGGGTTCCACCAGCGGTCCACGTGCACCACATCGGCGGCGCGGGTCAGGGTGAGCCCGGTGCCCGCCGCGCGCAGGCTCAGGACCAGTACCGGCGGGCCGTCCGGCCGCTGGAAGTCGCGCACGATCCCGGCCCGCGCGGCGGGGTCGAGCCCGCCGTGCAGGAACGGGACGGCCAGCCCGAAGGTCTCGGCGAAGTGCCTGACCAGCAGCTCGCCCGCGCCGCGGTACTGGGTGAAGAGCAGGGTCGGGGCGGCGTTGGCGAGATTGGCGGCCACGATGTCGGTGCAGAGGTCGACCTTGCCGGAGCGCCCGCCGATCTCGGCCAGGTCGCCGGTGATCAGCCCCGGGTGGTCGCAGACCTGTTTCAACGCGGTGAGCGCCGCGAGCACCCGGCCGTGCCGCTGCAGCCCGGTGCCGAACCCGGTGTCCGCGGCCTCGTCCAGCACCCGGTCGTAGAGTGCGGCCTGCTCGGCGGTGAGGTCGCAGAGCAGGTCGCTGCGGATCTTGGCGGGCAGCCCGGCGGCCACCTGGGACTTGCGCCTGGCCAGCAGCACCGGCTCCAGCGCGTCGCGCAGCCTGGCCGCCGCGCCCGCGTCGCCCTCGGCGATGGGCTTGGCGTAGCGCCGCCGGAACCGGCTGCGGTGCGTGAAGAGCCGCGGCGCCACCAGGTGCAGCAGCGCGAAGAGCTCGTCCAGGTCGTTCTCCACCGGGGTGCCGGTCAGCGCGATCCGCGCGGCGGCCTCCACTCCGCGTGCGGCCACCGCGACCTGGGTGCGCGGGTTCTTCAGCGCCTGCGCCTCGTCGAAGATCACCGTCTCCCAGCGGAATCCGGCCAGCTCGCGGTGGTGCAACCGGAGCGTCGGGTAGCCGGTGACCAGCACGGTGCCCGGTTCGGCCGCCGGTGGGCCGCCGCGCCACGCCCGCGCCTTCAGCTCCGGCGCGAAGCGGGTGATCTCGTGAATCCAGTTGCCCACCAGCGAGGTCGGCGCCACGACCAGGTTCGGCCCGCCCGCCCGGTCGGCCAGGAACCCGATGGCCTGCACCGTCTTGCCGAGCCCCATCTCGTCCGCCAGCACCGCGCCGCCGTGCGCGGCGACCGTCTCGTGCAGCCAGCCGATTCCGCGCGCCTGGTACGGCCGCAGCTCGGCGTGCAGCCTGCCCGCCAGCCGCTCCGGCACCGCGGCGGTCTCCCTGGCGACGGCCAGCGCGCGCTCCGGGGCCAGCACGGCGGTGCCGGTGGCGTTCGGCACGGCGTGCGCCGCGGGCGGCAGCGCGGGCGCGGCGGCCGGATCGGCGAAGGCCGCGGCCCAGGCGGCGTGCGAGGCCGCGCCGGTGCGTGGGTCGGCGGTGAACTCGGCCGGGGTGAGCAGCGCGCACGCCACGGCGGTGACCGCGAGCCCGTCCGGGCCGGGCAGTACAAGCGGCAGCGTTTCCCGCTCCCCGGCGCCCGGTGGGGCCGCGCCGGGGCCGCCGGACCAGGTCCACAGCGCGACGAGGTGGCGGTCCGGGAGGTAGGTGGCCTGCAGTGCGGACAGGGTACGGCCCCTTTCGGAGAACAGCGTAAGGTGTACGGAAAACCGACAACGTACACCGTACGGGATTTGTTCCCGGGAGGGGGAGCCGTGGCCGAGCCGACCGCCGAGGAGCGCGCCGCGCGGCTGATCGCCCTGCTGTGGCGGCGCCACCTGCCGCCGCGCCCGCCCACCCGCGGCCCGCGCCAGACGGTGAACGTGGACGCCGTGGTCGAGGCCGCGGTGGCGCTGGCCGACCGGGACGGCCTGGCCGGGGTCTCCATCCGCGCGGTCGCCACGGAGCTCGGCCTGCGGCCCATGAGCCTGTACACCTACGTGCCGGGCAAGGACGAGCTGCTCGCCGCCATGGTGGACGAGCTGGCGGCCCGCGACGGCCCGCTGCCGGGCGGCGCCCCGCGCGAGCGGGTGGCGGCGGTGGCGCGGCAGGTGCGCGCCGAGCTGCTCGCGCACCCGTGGCTGCTGGAGGTCTCGCCGTGGCGGCTGGTGCTCGGCCCCGGCCGGTTGCGCCGCTACGACCGGCAGCTGGCCGCGCTGACGGGGCTCGGCCTCGACGACGTCGCGCTGGACCGGGCGGTGCGGGTGCTGACCGAGTTCGCCACCGGCAATGCCGGGACCGCGGTGGCCGCGCGCCGGGCGGGCGACAACGCCGCCTGGTGGGCCGCGCACGGCCCGCTGCTCGCCGCCGTCATGCCGGAGCGCGAGTTCCCGACGGCAGCGCGGGTCGGGGCCGCGGTGGGCGAGCGGTACCAGGCGCCCGGCGACCCGGACGGCGACTTCGAGTACGGCCTCGGCGCGCTGATCGATGGAATCCTGCTGAGCGGAAAGCCGGTCGGAGCGGCCCGAACGTGACCCCGGAGACGAAACAGCGGGCGATCCGGATCGGATCGCCCGCTGTCGCGGATTCTGTTGTCGGATGCTGTTGTGTCGGACGCGAGGACGGGGTCTACAGAGCGGGAGCGGATTCCGTGTTGATCACGGCCTCGAGCTCACGCAGGCGCTCCATGTGTTCGTTCGCGTGGTGCTGGCAGAAGAGCAACTCGCCACCCGCGGGCAGAACGGCACGCACTCGGGCAGCGGCCCCGCACCGGTCGCAGCGATCGACCGCGGTCAGTGGGGTGCTGGTCAGGGTTCCTGGCATGACTCCTCCGTCCTGGCTTCCGGCACACAGTCCGTTCACCTGGTGTCGGGCCCGTGGTCACTCCGCGGGCTCACATCCGCTACTTCCCAGCAGGGGTATGACTACTCTGACAGACGTTCGCGGTCCGGGGTTTGTTCCCGGTGCGTATCCGATGTGTTTTCGATAACACGACCTGGGATTTCCGCCGTGGGCGAACACCCCTGCTCAGCATCGAAAGCGCGCGAATCGCGTACTCGAACAGTCCGATCCAGTTGTCTATCGGGAGACTACCCGTGACCTATGACACTCACACCCTGGTTCACATCTGCACGCTGGCGGAATGGCTGGCCGCGCGGCAGTCGGGGGAGCTGCGCCCGGCCTCGCTGGAGGTGGCCGGGTTCGTGCACCTGTCGACCCCGCAGCAGGCGCACCTGCCCGCCAACCGGTTGTTCTCCGGGCGACGGGATCTCGTGCTGCTCCGGATCGACCCGGCTCGGCTCGGCGCGCCGGTGAAGTGGGAGCCCGGGGTACCCACCGACCCGGAGTCCATGCTGTTTCCGCACCTCTACGGCCCGCTGCCCGCGGGAGCGGTCACCGCGATCGACGAGTACCGGCCGGACGGGGACGGGGTCTTCGCGCCACTCGCGCGCTGACCGGCACCGGCACCGGAATCCGCCGAACCGACCAGCCGGACGGTCTCCCGCGACGGGGGCCGTCGGCAGGTCTACGCTGGAGTCCGTGAACGTCGATGTCACAGCATTGCCCGGGATCGGGGTGCGCAAGGACTTCCAGGCCCGGTCCGGCCGCCGGATCGGGGTGGTCGATCTCCGCGACGGCGGCATCGATCTCATCGTCTCCAAGGTGGACGACCCGGACGCCTGCGCGGCCGAGATCCCGCTCACGGCGGACGAGGCGGCGGTGCTGGCCAACCTGCTCGGGGCCCCGCAGCTCGTCGCCCAGCTGCGCGAGGACCACCGCGACATGCCTGGCATCCTGACCAGGCAGCTGCCGATCAAGGCGGACTCCCCGTACGAGGGCCGCACGCTGGGGGAGACCGGTATGCGCACCCGCACCAAGGCGTCGATCGTCGCCGTGATGCGGGCGGGGCAGGTCTACCCCTCACCCGGCCCCGACTTCACCTTCGGCGCCGACGACCTGCTCGTGGTCGTCGGAACGCCCGAGGGGCTCGACACGGCCGCGAAGATCCTCACCCACGGCTGACCGGTGGACGGCACCGCGCTCGCGTTGCTCGAGCTCGGTGCGGTGCTGTTCGTCCTCGGCCTGCTCGGCAGGCTGGCGGGGCGGGCCGGGATGTCGCCGATCCCGCTCTACCTGCTCGGCGGGCTCGCCTTCGGGCAGGGCGGCTTCGTCGAGCTGAGCGCGGCCAACGACTTCGGCCACCTGGCCGCCGAGATCGGCGTCGTGCTGCTGCTGCTCCTGCTCGGGCTGGAGTACACCGCGCCCGAACTCGTCACCGGGCTGCGCCGCTCCTGGCCGGCCGGGCTGGTCGACCTGGTCGCCAATGCCACGCCGGGCGCGGCGGTGGCGCTGCTGCTCGGCTGGGGGGCGACCGGGGCCATCACGATGGCCGGGGTCACCTACATCTCGTCGTCCGGGATCGTCGCGAAGGTCCTCGCCGACCTCGGCAGGCTCGGCAACCGGGAGACCCCCGTCGTGCTCTCCATCCTGGTCTTCGAGGACCTGGCGATGGCGCTGTACCTGCCGATCCTGACCACCGTGCTGGCCGGGCTGAGCGTGCTCAGCGGGTTGCGCGCGCTCGGCACCGCGCTGGCCTGCGTCACCGTCGTGCTGCTGCTCGCGCTGCGCTACGGGCGGCAGGTCTCGGCGCTGCTGGCCAGCGACGACCGCGAGGTGTTCCTGCTCGAGCTGCTCGGCGCGGCGCTGCTGGTGGCCGGGGTGGCCTCCGCGCTGCACGTCTCGGCGGCGGTCGGGGCGTTCCTGCTCGGGATCGCCATCTCCGGCGCGACGGCGCGGCAGGCGGTGAAGCTGCTGGAGCCACTGCGCGATCTCTTCGCCGCGATCTTCTTCGTCGCCTTCGGGCTGAACACCGACCCGGCGGCGATCCCGCCGGTGCTCGGCTGGGCGGTCGCGCTCGCGGTGGTCAGCACGGTGACCAAGGTGGCCACCGGGTGGTGGGCGGCGGGCAGGCAGGGGATCAGGGCGCCGGGGCGGGCCAGGGCGGGGGCGGCGCTGGTGGCGCGCGGCGAGTTCTCCGTCGTGATCGCCGGGCTCGCCATCGGCATCGGCACCGCCGCGACCGAACTCGCCGCGCTTGCCTCGGCCTACGTCCTGCTCATGGCGGTCATCGGGCCGGTCGCGGCGCGGCTCGCCGAGCCCGCGTACGCCCTGCTGCACCGCGGCCCGCCGCCGTCCGCCGTCGGCGTGTGAGCCCGCCTGCGGCTCGCTCGCGCGTCCGCGGCCCCGCCGCCGAGCTCACCGCACGGGCTGTCCCGCGCGGCGGGCGCGCCTGCGCTGGAAGGCGCTGCCCGCCGCACCGGCGACCAGCCCGATGCCGGCCGCGCACAGGTGCCCGTAGTCGGTGAAGGTCGGCCCGATCCAGTAGGCCGCCGCCAGCACGGCCACCAGCGTCCCGGCCCAGACCAGCCGCAACCCGCCGCGGAAGAGGAACGACATCGCCGCCATGATCGCGGTGGCCCCGTAGCTGCTGCCCACGTCGGCCGCGACCGCCACGCGGTACGGGATCACCCCGTGATCGATGCCGTAGGAGATCGCGGTGACGGTGAGCAACGTCGCCCCCACGTGCCCGACCGCGAAGAGCGCGATCCAGCGCGCCGTCCCGAGCCTGCGCTCGGCGAAGGCCGTCACCACCAGGAACTGCGGGAGAACCCAGTACGGGAAGCCGCCCTCGGTCCAGAACGCCGACGCCACCAGCACCTGGATCGGGTTCTCCCGCATGTTGTGCAGGTTGGTCGAGGCGGAGAGGATCAGCGCCCGCTCGGCCTGCGGGCTCAGCCCGCGCAGCGTCCACCAGGTGACCAGCAGCGTGAACACGTAGGCGGTGCTGGCCGGCGCGCCCGCGAAGTGCGCCCGCAGCGCGGGGCCGATCCGGCGGGCGAGCCCGGGAGCCCGCAGCCAGCCGGTGACCGCCCGCACGCAGTCGGTCGCGTCCAGGGTGCGCAACCACGGTGCGGGGGGCGAGTCGGGCACCCGCTCAGTCTGCCGGAACCCCGCCCCGAATCCGCTCGCGCGCGCCGGTGCCGGGGCTACCCTGACGTGATGCGGCGCACGAGGGCAGTCGAGATCCAGCGGGCCGATCTCACCGGGTACGAAGCCATCGGCACCGTCGAGCTGGCGCTGAACCGCTACGGCCACAGCGACATCCACCGCGCCGTCGAGGAGATCGCCAGGGCGGCGACCGCGGCCGGCGGCGACCACTTCTACGTCGCGGAATCGCTCGGTGACCGGATCGTCGCCGTGGTCTGCCGCCGTCGCTGACCCGTAACGCCCGGGCAACACCGGCCGCCGAGAATCGGGGCGATCCCGGTACCCGGCCGGGAGGAGGGAGTGACCGTGCCGACCTTCACGCAGCCGCTGCGCGGCACCGGCTACCGCTTCGACGGCCTGGTCGAGCTGCTGGCCAAGGCGTCGCCGCGGCGCAGCGGGGACGAGCTCGCCGGCTGCGCCGCCGAATCCGACGCCGAGCGCGCCGCCGCGCAGTGGGCGCTCGCCGACGTCCCGCTCCGGACATTCCTGGACGACCAGGTCGTGCCGGGCGAGACCGACGAGGTCACCCGGCTGATCCTGGATCGGCACGACCGCGCCGCCTTCGCCCCGATCGCCGCGCAGACCGTCGGCGAGCTGCGCGACCATCTGCTCACCGTCGCCGCCACCGACACCGCCGCCGCCACCCTGAGCGCCCTCGCCCCCGGCCTCACCCCGGAGATGGTCGCCGCCGTATCCAAACTCATGCGCAACCAGGACCTGATCGCCGTGGCCGCCGCCGCGCGCGTCACCAGCGCCTTCCGCACCACCATCGGCGCCCCCGGCACGCTCGCCACCCGGCTGCAGCCGAACCACCCCACCGACGACCCGCGCGGAATCGCCGCCGCGGTGCTGGACGGGCTGCTGCTCGGCTGCGGCGACGCCGTGATCGGCATCAACCCGGCCACCGACTCCCCGCACGCCGCGGGCGAGCTGCTCCGCCTGCTCGACGACGTGCGCACCCGCTTCGACATCCCGGTGCAGTCCTGCGTGCTCGCGCACGTCACCACCACCCTCCGGCTGATCGAGACCGGCGCGCCGGTGGACCTGGTGTTCCAGTCGGTCGCCGGGACCGAGGGCGCCAACCGGAGCTTCGGGGTCGACCTGGCGCTGCTGCGCGAGGGCGCGGAGGCGGCGCGCTCGCTCGGCCGCGGCACCGTCGGCGGGAACGTCATGTACCTGGAGACCGGGCAGGGCTCGGCGCTCTCGGCGGGCGCGCACCTCGGCGCGGGCGACCGCCCGGTCGACCAGCAGACCCTGGAGGCCCGCGCCTACGCCGTCGCCCGCGAGCTGGAGCCGCTGCTGGTGAACACCGTCGTCGGCTTCATCGGCCCGGAGTACCTCTACGACGGCAAGCAGATCGTCCGGGCCGGGCTGGAGGACCACTTCTGCGGCAAGCTGCTCGGGCTGCCGATGGGCGTCGACGTCTGCTACACCAACCACGCCGAGGCCGACCAGGACGACATGGACACGCTGCTCACCCTGCTCGGCGCGGCGGGCGCCGCCTTCGTCATCGCGGTGCCCGGCGCCGACGACGTGATGCTCGGCTACCAGAGCCTGAGCTTCCACGACGTGCTCTACGCCAGGCGGGTGCTCGGGCTGCGCCCCGCGCCGGAGTTCGCGGACTGGCTGCGCGGGCTCGGCATGCTCGACGCGGGCGGCCGGATCCTCCCGGTCGACGCTGCCGCCTCGCCGCTGCGCGCACTGGCGGCCGGGCGATGAGCGGCGCGGAGTTCTGGGAGCCGCTGCGCCGCAGCACGCAGGCGCGGATCGGGCTCGGCCGGGCCGGTGACGCGCTACCGACCGAGCGGGTGCTGGAGTTCCGCGCCGCGCACTCCGCCGCCCGCGACGCCGTGCACGCCGCCCTCGACACCGCCGCGCTCGCCGCCGACCTCGCCGCCCGCGGCCTCGGCGACGCCACCGTCGTCGCCAGCCGCGCCCGCGACCGCGACGAGTACCTGCGCCGCCCCGACCTCGGCAGGCTCCCCGGCTCCGAGCTGCCCGGGCAGGTGTCGGCGGACGTCGGCTTCGTGCTCGCCGACGGCCTCTCCGCCTTCGCCGTCGCCGAACACGGCCCGGCCACCCTCGCCGCCCTGACCGCCGCGCTCCCCCCCGCGCTCAGCACCGCCCCGCCGGTGCTCGCCACCCAGGCGCGGGTCGCGCTCGGCGACCACATCGGCGCCGCGCTCGGCGTCACCACCCTGGTCCTGCTGATCGGCGAGCGCCCCGGCCTCTCGGTCGCCGACAGCCTCGGCATCTACCTCACCCACCACCCGCACCCCGGCCGCACCGACGCCGAACGCAACTGCCTCTCCAACATCCACCCGCCCGACGGTCTCGGCTACGAGCGCGCCGCCCGCATCGTCGCCGCCCTGATCGAGGGCGCCCGCGCCCTCGGCCGCTCCGGCGTCGACCTCAAGGACGACTCGCTGCCGCTCGGCACCGGCGACCGCGCCGAACTCGGCTGACCCCGGAACGCGACAAGGGCCCCACGGCGGAAACCGTGAGGCCCTGTGGCGGCTGTGCCTAGTCCAGGTAGTCCCGGAGCACCTGCGAACGGCTGGGGTGCCGCAGCTTGCTCATGGTCTTGGACTCGATCTGCCGGATCCGCTCGCGGGTGACGCCGTAGACCTGGCCGATCTCGTCCAGGGTGCGCGGCTGCCCGTCGGTGAGGCCGAAGCGCAGCCGGACCACGCCCGCCTCGCGCTCGGAGAGCGTCTCCAGCACCGACTGCAGCTGGTCCTGCAGCAGGGTGAAGCTGACCGCGTCGACGGCGACGACCGCCTCGGAATCCTCGATGAAGTCACCGAGCTGGCTGTCGCCCTCGTCGCCGATGGTCTGGTCGAGCGAGATGGGCTCCCTGGCGTACTGCTGGATCTCCAGCACCTTCTCCGGGGTGATGTCCATCTCCTTGGCCAGCTCCTCCGGGGTGGGCTCGCGGCCCAGGTCCTGGAGCAGCTCGCGCTGGATGCGGCCGAGCTTGTTGATGACCTCGACCATGTGCACCGGGATGCGGATGGTGCGGGCCTGGTCGGCCATGGCGCGGGTGATGGCCTGCCGGATCCACCAGGTGGCGTACGTGGAGAACTTGTAGCCCTTGGTGTAGTCGAACTTCTCCACCGCGCGGATGAGGCCGAGGTTGCCCTCCTGGATCAGATCCAGGAACGCCATGCCGCGGCCGGTGTAGCGCTTGGCGAGCGAGACGACGAGCCGCAGGTTGGCTTCCAGCAGGTGGTTCTTGGCCCGGTTGCCGTCGCGGATGATCCAGTTGAAGTCGCGGCGGGTGGCCACCGGCAGCTTCTCGCCGGAGTCGGCGAACTCGCGCATCTTCTCCGCGGCGTAGAGCCCGGCCTCGATCCGCTTGGCGAGCTCGACCTCCTCCTCCGCGTTGAGCAGCGCGACCTTGCCGATCTGCTTGAGGTAGGCGCGCACCGAGTCGGCGGAGGCGGTGAGCTCGGCGTCCTTGCGGGCCTGGCGGAGCGCCTCGGACTCCTCCTCGTCCCAGACGAAGTCACCGGAGGCCTTGTCGGCGGGGGTCGGTTCGGCGGCACCCTCGGCCTCGGGGGCCTCGGTGGCCTCCGCGACCGGGTCCTCGGCCTCCTCGCCGTCTTCGGCGAGTTCGTCCTCGGAGATCTCCAGATCCTCGAGCTCGAGATTCTCCTCCTCGGTGCCCTCGTCGCCGCCCGGCTCACCGTCCGGACCTGCCTTCTTGGTGCCCGCCTTCTTCGCGGGCGCCTTCTTGGCGGCGGCCACCTTCTTCGCCGGTGCCTTCTTGGCGACGGCCTTCTTGGCAGGCGCCTTCTTCACCGGTGCCTTGCGGACCGGCCGCGCGGCGGTTGCTTCCGCGGAGTCGGCGTCGGCCGATTCGGCGGTCTGACGGGTATTCGTGGCTACCACGTACGCCCTTTCGTGACGGTCTCGTGCGGCGTCACGCCAGAGTGATCCGGCGGAGCGGTCTGTCGGGTGGCGCCGGCGGAGCGCCGGCTGTCGGCTCGCACCGGCGCGAGCCGGTGTGCCGGGTGGGAGTTGGCGGCTTTCCGCCGGACAGGTTCCATTGTAACGATCGAACCAGGGTACCCATGCCAACGACGGGCAGATTCGCGGCCCGCGCCCAGGTGGCGCCGTTCCGCGTCAGGGCGTGATGCCGTCGTGTACCGCCATCGCCGCGCCGACGATGCCCGCGGTGTTCCTGAGGTGCGCGGGGATCACCGGGGTGCGGTTCGTGAGCAGCGGAATCCACTGGTCGCTGTCCCGGCTGATGCCGCCACCGGCCACGATGACATTCGGCCAGAACAAGTTCTCCAGCGCGATCAGCACCGTGCTCACCTCGGCGGCCCACTGTTCGAAGCTCAGCTCCCTGCGCTCCTTGACCGAGGCGGCGGCGCGGTGCTCGGTCTCCATCCCGCCGACCTCCATGTGCCCGAGTTCGGTGTTCGGCACCAGCGCGCCGTGGTAGATCAGCGCGGAGCCGATCCCGGTGCCGAAGGTGAGCAGCAGGACCGAGCCGGAGTACTCGCGCGCCGCGCCGTAGCGGTCCTCGGCCAGCCCCGCCGCGTCGGCGTCGTTGAGCACGGTGACCTGCCTGCCGCCGAGCGCCTCGGCGAAGAGCGCGCGGGCGTCGGTGCCGATCCAGCCGCGGTCGATGTTGGCCGCGGTGCGCGCGACGCCGTCCAGCACCACCGCGGGCAGCGTGATGCCGACCGGGCCGTCCCAGTCCGCCTTCGCGACCAGTTCGGCAACGGTCGCCGCGACCGCCTGCGGGGTGGAGGGCTGCGGCGTCGCGATCTTGATGCGCTCCTGGGCGAGCTCACCGGTGTCCAGATTCACCGAAGCGCCCTTGACACCGCTGCCGCCGATGTCGATCCCGAATGCGTGCCCCCGAGCGGACATCTCTCAACCCCTCGTTCCTGTGCCGGTGTCGTGGTCCACATCGCGCCGCACAGGTCCCCGGTGCCGCGTGAGGTCGGGTTGCCCGACGACGGCGCTGTGTCGTGCACGACAAAGGGTAGTCGGGCGCGCCGGACCATGATCGCCGACCGCCCTCGCGCGCCCGTCCGG
The DNA here is from genome assembly GCF_021183625.1 of Nocardia asteroides. Classification (NCBI taxonomy): domain Bacteria; kingdom Bacillati; phylum Actinomycetota; class Actinomycetes; order Mycobacteriales; family Nocardiaceae; genus Nocardia; species Nocardia asteroides. The sequence continues at coordinate 1,878,379 of NZ_CP089214.1, read as the reverse complement.
GATCTGTGATGGCATGGGTGCCGTGCCGCATCCCACCCCAGCACCGCACCCGGCCGCGCTCGACGCCGCCGCCACCGACGCGACCACCACCGACCCCGCCGACCTGCGCCGGATCGCGGTCGAGCTGGCCGAGAGCGCGGCCGCGCACGTGCGCGCCCGCCGCCCCGAGGTCTTCGGCCCGGCCGGGATCGTCGCCGACGGCGCGGTGCAGGCCAAGAGCACCCCGACCGACCCGGTGACGGTGGTCGACACCGAGGCCGAGGAGCTGGTGCGGGCCCTGCTCGCCGAGCAGCGCCCGCACGACCTGGTGGTCGGCGAGGAGGGCGGCGGCGACTTCGCGGAGGCGGGCGACCGGATCGCGTGGGTGATCGACCCGATCGACGGCACCGTGAACTTCCTCTACGGCCTGCCGGGGTACGCCGTCTCGGTGGCCGCGATGCGGAACGGGCGCTCGGTGGCGGGCGCGGTGGTCGACGTGGAGCGCGCCGCCACCTACAGCGCGGCGCGCGGGCTCGGCGCGCTGCGCGTCGACGCCGACGGCACCGTCGAGCACCTGCGCTGCACCCCGGTCCGGGAGGCGTCGATGGCACTGGTCGGCACCGGCTTCGCCTACGGCACCGCGCGCCGGACCGAGCAGGCCGGGCTGGTGGCACGGCTGCTGCCCGCGGTGCGCGACATCCGCAGGCTCGGGGCCGCCGCGCTGGATCTGTGCCTGGTCGGCGCGGGCAGGCTTGATGCGTACTACGAGCACGGGCTGAACACCTGGGACTGGGCGGCGGGCGCCCTGGTCGCCGAGGAGGCGGGGGCGCGGCTGGTGCTGCCCCCCGCCACCGCGGTCGGCGCGGCGGGCGACCTGGTGCTCGCCGCCGCGCCCGGGATCGCGGACGAACTGCTCGCGCTCTTCGAGCGCACCGGCGCGGCCGCGCCCATCCCGCAGCCCTGAGCCGGCCCGGCGACGCCTGCGCCGCCGGGCCGGACGCGGCGGCTGGTCGCGCCGCGCTATCGGCTCAGCACTGCGCCTTGCGGGCGGCGTCGAGCAGCTCGACGTCGAGCGCGGCGCCGCCCGGCGCCGGGTTCTTCAGCGAGCGCAGCACCTCCTCGGCGTCGGTGCTCGGCCGGATGTCCCGGAAGAGCGAGCCGAGCACCAGGTCGACGCTGTCGTCGCCGCGCTGGTCCTCGATCAGCTCGGCGCAGGGCACCACCAGCTGGACCGAGGCGGCGGCCGGGCGGCCGTTCACCCCGAACCGGATCTGGCCGGTGCACTCCAGGTCGCCGTTGACGTAGACCGGGTCGTTGCCGACCGGCTGCCCCGGCGCCCCGGCGAAGCCGAGATCGCCGAGCTGGGAGGCGACGTGCGCGGCCTGGCCGCGCTGGTTGTTGGCGTTCAGCACGCGCACCTTGGTGCTCTGCAGGGGCGCGGGCTCCACCTCGTCGAGCCGGCCCGCGCCGACCCGCTGGCCGAGTGCGACGGGCTGGGCGGTGGCGCCCTGGCCGGTGGCGGGACTGGGTGAGTTGCAGCTCATCGCTGTGGTGTCGGTGTCCTCCATGGTGAGTGCCTTGATCCAGATCACCGTCGACACCAACGCCAGGACGCCGACGAGGATGAGCCACGGTTCGATGCGCCGGCGGATGAAGGGCCGACCGCTGCGGTCGGATGCGCGTCCTTCGGTGATCAGTGAAACCACGGTGACACTCTACGAAACGTCACGGCGGGGCAGCGCCACGCGTAACGGTGTGGCCGCCCGGCGCACGACGAGCGGTCGCCCGATGTCGGTGAAAGGTCGGTTGCGCGGCGAGTGTGTTTCGGTTGCGACTTTTCCCCCGTGGTCCGCTATTGTCTGGCGGCCCAGATCGAATCACCCTGGTGGAATGGCGTGGTCGGTCGCGGGAACAAGCAGGGCATGTCCCGCGTTCACCAAGCGCCGTCGGGCGTGGATCCCCGGATCCGCTCCTGGTGGAGAGCCGGTAGCCGTGTGATGTGTGCCACCGGCGGGGCGGTGTGGATCAGGTCGATTCCCGACAGGGATCGGTGTGACCACGCCGATCCGGGATATACGGAGTAAGGACGAGGGGAAGACGACATGGCAACCGACTATGACGCACCGAGGCGCACCGAATCCGACGACGTGTCGGAGGATTCGCTGGAGGAGCTGAAGGCTCGTCGCAACGAGGCGCAGTCCGCCGTCGTGGATATCGACGAATCCGATACCGCGGAGTCGTTCGAGCTTCCCGGCGCGGACCTGTCCGAGGAAGTGCTGAGCGTTCGGGTGATTCCGAAGCAGGCGGACGAGTTCACCTGTTCCAGCTGTTTCCTGGTACACCACCGGAGCAGGCTCGCCAGCGAGAAGGGCAATCAGCTGATCTGCATGGATTGCGGCTCCTGAGCGAGCGCACGATCAATCGGCCGCGCTCGGCAGTCCGAGCGCGGTGAGTACCCGTTCGGGCCTGCGCGTACTGATCAGCCAGTACGGCGTGGGGTCGTCCGGGTCGTTGAGCACGAGCAGCAGCATCGGCCGCACCCACGGGCGGTGCTGCACATACGCGGCCGGGTCCAGTTGGCGACCCAGTGCCGCGCTCTTCGCCGCGGGCGGCACGATCGCCGCGCGGGCGACGAACTCGACCGGGAGGTGTGCCCGGTCGACCCGCAGTTCGGGGTTGCCCCGCTCGTCGGCGGCCACCTCGAGGCGATGCCTGCCGAACCACAGCAGCACCCACGCCGCTACCGGAAGCAGCGCCGCGTAGGGCAGCCACGCGCGCACGCCGTGCCCGCCCATGTGGATCTCCGCGGCCAGCAGAGCCGCCACCCCGAAGCCGATCGGCCACCACCACAGCGGCACCCACAGCCGCTCCCGATAGGACGGCGCCGGAGGGCGCGTCGCCGGTTCGGGCGCCGGTGCGCAAGCGCGCCGGTCGGCACCCGGGTTCGCGGGGTTGCTCACGGGATCGGGCAGGTCGGACACGACTCAACACTAGGCGACGAAGCCGCCTCGCCTGCGCGTAGGCTCGTCCCCCGTGAGTGCACTGTCACCGATACCCCTGCTGCGGACAGATCCCGGCATCCCCCTTCCCGCTCGCGCCCATGCCGGTGACGCGGGGGTCGATCTGTGCACCACCGAGGACGTGGTGCTGGAGCCGGGGGAGCGGGTGCTGGTCGGCACCGGCATCGCGGTCGCGCTGCCGAAGGGGACGGTCGGGCTGGTGCATCCGCGCTCCGGGCTGGCGGCGAAGACCGGGCTCTCGGTGGTGAACACGCCGGGCACGATCGATGCCGGCTACCGCGGCGAGATCAAGGTCTGCCTGATCAACCACGATCCGCGCACCGCCATCGAGCTGCGCCGCGGCGACCGGATCGCGCAGCTGCTCGTGCAGCGGGTGGAGCTGGTGGATTTCATCGAGGTCGAGACGCTGGACGAGACCGCGCGGGGCGCGGGGGGCTACGGATCGAGCGGCGGGCACGCGAGCCTCGCCGAGGAGGCGTGATGGGAATCTTCGGACGGGGGAAGAAGGGCAGCGGCCGGGCCGGGGAGCACGGCGACTACGACGACGACTTCGGTGACGAGTACGACACCGACGAGCACCCGATCCCGGTGCTCTACCCGGGCGATCCGGGGTTCCAGCCGTTCGAGGACGACTACGACACCGACGAGCACCCCGTGCAGGTCGCCGCCGCGCCTGCGCCTGAGCCCGCGCCGCGCCGCGAGGGCAGGCGCAGGCGTGCCGGTGGGCCGGGGCGCGCCGGGGACGAGCCCGCCGACGCGGCGGCACGGCGCTCCGAGCACAGCGTGCCGGAGATCGAGGCCGAGGCCGAAGTCGAGGCCGAGGTGCCGGTCGCCCGCGCGAGCGGGGACACCCCGCGCGGGCCGTACGACTACGCCGACGTCACCGCGGAGCTGGAGGCGATCGCCGACCAGCGGCTCGACCTCGGCTCGGTGATCATCCCGGTGCCGCCGGGCGGGCAGCTGCAGGTGGAGATGGCCGGGGACGGCACGCCGCAGGCGGTGCACCTGGCCACCGAGCACGGGCGGCTCACCGTCGCCGCCTACGCCGCGCCCAAGACATCCGGGCAGTGGCGCACGGTCGCCGCCGATCTGGCCGAGTCGCTGCGCAAGGACGGCGCGCAGGTCTCCACCGAGAACGGGCCGTGGGGGCGCGAGCTGGTCGCCGTCACCGAGGGCGCCGATCTGCGGTTCATCGGCGTCGACGGGTACCGCTGGATGGTGCGGCTCGTCGCCGCGGGGCCGACCGGTTCGGTCGCCGACGACGGGCCGCTCGTGCGGGCGGCGCGGGCGATCATGAGCGAGACCGTCGTCCGGCGGGGCACCGAGCCGCTTCCGGTCCGGGACCCGCTGCCGGTCGTGCTGCCCAAGGATCTGGCCGAGCAGCTGGCCGCCGCGCACCAGCAGCAGGTCGAGGCGGCGCAGGCGCAGGCCGCCGCCCAGGCCGCCGCTGCCGCCGCGGCCGCGCCGCGCCCGGTCGTCCCGCAGCCGGTGCCGGATCAGCCGCGCCGGGGCGCCGAGGGCTCGGCCATGCAGCAGCTCAACCGCAACTGACCCAGCTCCCTCAGCGGGTGCCGAGGGCGAGGTGGCCGAGCAGGGCCGGGTCGGCGCCGAACTCGGCGAGCGTCATCTTGTGCAGGACCGCGCCCGGGATGAGCGCCGCCCACTGCTCGGCGACGGGGAACGGGTGGATGGGGTCGTCGACGGCCCCGACCACGACCGTCGGCACGGCGAGCGAACGCAGCAGCGGCTCGGCGGGCCAGGAGTAGTCCGCGGCCTCCAGGAGCGCGTCCGGGAGCGCGGAGCCGTACCCGCGCCAGGAGCGGGTCAGCGTCTCCGCCAGCCAGGCGGGGCTGCTCGCCCGCATCTGCGCGATGGTCGCCTCCAGCCCGTCGGCCCGCACCGACTCCGCGGTGACCCGGGCGCTCAGCGCCGCCGGAGACTCCCCGCCCGACCCCCCGGTCCACGCAGGCAACCCCGCGACGACCCCGGCCGCGGACCCCGGATTCGCGCCCGCCCACTCGACCGCGATCGCCGCCCCGAGCGAGATCCCCGCCGCGACCACCCGGCCATACCGGCGGGCGGCCGAATCCAGCGCATCCAGGCAGCTCGCGACGACCGCGCCCGGATCCGGCTGCACCGCGACGATCCGCAGGTCACGGGCGGTGCACGCGGCACCGAAGGCGCGCTGCGCGAAGTGCGAATCGGAGCCGGTACCCGGCAGGGCCACCACCGCGGCCGGTTCGCAGAAGAGCAACATCGGGCCGAGCGTAGCGGGGCAACTCCCCGCCATCTACAGTTGGCGTTGTGCGGCCACAACCGGCCTGCGCGAGAAACCACGACGGCGTGCAACCCACGTCGCGAATGCCAGGAGAGCGTGCCATGTCATCCGCTGCCTCGGGATATTTCCGACGCCTCGGCCGCAGGCTGACCGCGGATATCGACCACTTGGACGCCGAGGAGCTGGCCGAGTCGGCCGAGGCCTCCGGTGCGTGTCGCGCCTCCGAGTGCCGCCGCGGCGAAGAGGTCTCCATGCTCGGCAGGCTGCGCAGCGTCGAAGCCTGTTCGAAGGCGGTGGGCGCCGCGATCGAGGCCGAGCTCTTCGACGGCACCGACGCCATCACCCTGGTGTGGATCGGGCGCAAGCGGATCCCCGGCATCGAGCCGGGCCGCAAGATCCTGGTGCGCGGCCGGGTCGGCGAGCGGGACGGCCGCAAGGTGATCTTCAACCCCTACTACGAACTGCGTGGGAACAGCTGACGTATGCCGACCAGTGACGACACCGGGACCAGGGACGAGCCCGCCGCCGAACCCGAAGCGCGGGCGGAGCGCTCCGAACAGACCGTCCTCGAGCAACTCGGCGGCATCAGCGGCCTGATCTACTCCACCCTCCCGGTGCTGGTCTTCGTGCCGGTGAACACGCTGTGGGGGCTCACCGCGGCGGTCTGGGCCGCGCTCGGCGTCGCCGCCGCGATCCTGGTCTGGCGGCTGGTGCGGCGCAGCCCGATCCAGCCCGCCATCTCCGGCTTCATCGGCGTCGGGATCTGCGCCTTCATCGCCTACCGGGTGGGCGAGGCCAAGGGGTACTTCCTCTTCGGCATCTACACCAGCCTGGTCTACGCCGGGATCTTCCTCGGCTCGATCGTGGTGCGCAGGCCGCTGGTCGGGGTCATCTGGGGCGTGCTGAACGGCCACGGCTCGGCCTGGCGCGAGGAGCAGGCCGTCGTCCGGCTCTACGACCTCGCCACGCTGGCCTGGGTGGTCGTCTTCGGCGCCCGCTACCTGGTGCAGTCCGAGCTGTACGACACCGACCACACCGGCTGGCTCGCGGTCGCCAGGATCGGGATGGGCTGGCCGCTGACCGCGGTCGCGCTGGTGGTCACCGTGTGGGCGGTGCGCCGGGCCGGGCACGCCCCGGTCAAGACCGCGAAGCCCGCCGGGCGGCACGCCGCCCGCTAGGGGGTGCCCGGACCACCGGGAGGTGGGGGTGTTCCCCACCCTGGGGTACCTGTTTCCGAGCTCCGTTTCGACGGACGATTTTCTCGTCACCGAATACCACACGGCGAGAAAGGACCTCGGAGCAATGGTTACCGAGCACACCACCGCGACGCACTCCACCCGGATCTCTTCGAGCCGTCCCGCCAAGGCCGCCACCGCGGTGAACTCCGAGAGCAGGCGCATCGGCGCCGAGCTGGACGCGCTGATCGGCCCCGCCGCCGCAGGCGACCAGCGGGCCGTCGGCGAGATCCTGCGGATCGTGCAGCCGCTGGTCCGCCGGTACTGCCTGGCCCGCCTCGGCAACAGCGCGCACCTGCAGGTCACCGCCGACGACGTGGTGCAGGAGATCCTGATCGCCACCGTGAACGCCATCCCGCGCTACCGCGACCAGGGCAAGTCCTTCCTGGCCTTCGTCTACGGCATCGCCGCCAACAAGGTCGCCGACGCCTTCCGCCGCGGCCAGCTCACCGCCTACCCGACCGCCGACATGCCGGACACGGCCTGCCCGGCCGCGGGCCCCGAGGAGTGGGCGCTGGCCTCCGAGCGCAGGACCGAGACCCGCGAGCTGATGAAGGTGCTCGCCCCCGCGCACCGCCAGGTGCTGGTCATGCGGATCGTGCTCGGCTGGAGCGCGGCCGAGACCGCCGAGGCGATCGGCACCAGCCCCGGCGTGGTCCGGGTCATGCAGCACCGCGCACTCAACAAGCTCCGCAAGGAGATGCAGACCGCCGCAGAACTGCAGACCGCCGCCGCCTGAGCGCGTCAGGGCCCGCCTCAGGGGCGGATGCCGTGGTCCGCGAGGGCTACTCGCAGATCCTCTTCGGCCTCGACCGAGGCCACGAAGAGCAGCTCGTCGTCGCCCTCGAAGGGATCGTCGGCCTGCGGCACGATGACCCGGCCCCCGCGCAGGATCGTCACCAGCGCGGTGTCCCTCGGCAGCCGCAGCGAGCGGACCGGCTTGCCGGCCAGCGCGGTGTCGTTCGGCAGGGTGATCTCCACCAGGTTCGCCTGACCCTGGCGCAGCGTCATCAGCCGCACCAGGTCGCCGACCGAGACGGCCTCCTCGACCAGCGAGGCCAGCAGCCGCGGGGTGGAGACGGCGACGTCCACCCCCCAGGACGAATCGAAGAGCCACTCGTTGCGCGGATCGTTCACCCGCGCCACCACCCGGCTCACCCCGAACTCGGTCTTGGCGAGCAGGCTGTGCACCAGGTTCACCTTGTCGTCGCCGGTCGCGGCGATGACCACCTCGTAGGTCTCCATCCCCGCCTCTTCGAGTAGGGAGAGCTCGCAGGCGTCGGCGTGCACCCAGATCGCGTCCGGGATGGCCTCCTCGTCGAGGTGTGACAGCTCGCGCTCGAGCAGCATCACCCGGTGCCCGCCGCGCAGCAGTTCGCGTGCGATGGAGCGGCCGACGGCGCCGGCTCCGGCAATGGCGACCTTCATTCTCAGTCCTCGCTCGCGGGGGGCTTGGCGGCCATGGCGACGGCCTCGCCGACGCTGCCCGACGGCACCGCCACGTAGACGACGTCGTCGGCCTGCACGATGGTCTTGGTGTCCGGCAGCAGCCCGCGGCCGAAGCGGAGCACGAACGCCACCCGCACGCCGACGGCGCGCTCCAGGTCGCGCACGGTGCGGCCGGACCACTCCTCGTGCAGCGCCAGCTGGGTGACGGCCACCGTCCCGGTCGGGTCGCGCCAGGTGGTGGTGCTGGTGTCGGCGATCAGGGTGCGCAGGAAGCGGTCGGTGGTCCACGGGACGGTGGCGATGGTCGGGATGCCGAGCCGCTCGTAGACGGCGGCGCGCTTGGCGTCGTAGATCCGGGCGACGACCCGCTCCACGCCGAACATCTCGCGCGCCACCCGCGCCGAGATGATGTTGGAGTTGTCGCCGGAGGAGACGGCGGCGAAGGCGTCGGCGCGCTCGATCCCGGCCTTGGTCAGCACATCCCGGTCGAAGCCGACGCCGACCACCTGCCTGCCGGGGAAGTCGGTGCCGAGGCGGAGGAACGAGCTGGGATCGCGATCGATCACCGTCACCTCGTGCCCGACCCGGATCAGCGCGCGCGCCAGCGAGGAGCCGACCCGCCCGCACCCCATGATCACTACGTACACCACAACCTCGTTCCTGAACCGTGGCGCCCGGTCCGCGGCCGATCCGGCATCCGAACCGTACCGCCCGTGCTGTCCTCCCGGCACGTTTCCCCGCGCGCCCCTCCGGCAAACACCGGCGTGGCGGGCGTCGCCGCGGGATCGCCTCCATTCGGAAACGCCCCGGTCGGGCGGGCGGGAGACCGGACGGCACTCTATGCTCGCTCCGGTGTCCAAGATGACGACGGCCGCCAAGCGCGTGCTGCTCGGCAGGCCGTTCCGGAGTGATTCGCTCGGGAACACCCTGCTTCCGAAGCGGATCGCGCTGCCCGTCTTCGCCTCCGACGCGATGTCGTCGGTCGCGTACGCGCCGGAGGAGATCTTCCTGGTCCTCTCGGCCGCCGGGATCTCCGCCTACCTGTACGCGCCGTGGGTCGGGCTCGCCGTCGCCGCGGTGATGGCCGTCGTGGTCGCCAGCTACCGGCAGAACGTGCACGCCTACCCCTCCGGCGGCGGCGACTACGAGGTGGCCACCACCAACCTCGGCCCGAACGCCGGGCTCACCGTCGGCAGCGCGCTGCTGGTCGACTACGTGCTCACCGTCGCGGTCTCGATCTCGTCGGCGGCCTCCAACATCGGCTCCGCGATCCCGTTCGTCGCCACGCACAAGGTGCTCTTCGCGGTGGTCGCGATCGCGCTGCTCACCGCCGTGAACCTGCGCGGGGTCCGGGAGTCGGGGACCGCCTTCGCGGTGCCGACCTACGCCTTCATCGCCGGCATGTTCATCATGCTCGGCTGGGGGCTGTTCCAGGTGTACGTGCTCGGCGACGACCTGCGCGCGGAATCGGCCGGCTTCGGGCTTGACGCCGAGGAGGAGCACCTCTACGGCCTCGCCTTCGCCTTCCTGATCGCGCGCGCCTTCTCCTCCGGCTGCGCCGCGCTGACCGGCGTCGAGGCGATCAGCAACGGCGTCCCGGCCTTCCGCAAGCCCAAGTCGCGCAATGCCGCGACCACGCTGCTGCTGCTCGGCAGCATCGCGATCGTGCTGCTCATGGGGATCATCCTGCTGGCCGAGCGGATCGGCGTCGTCTACGCGCACGACCCGGCGCACCTGATCGGCGCGCCCGCCGACTACCACCAGAAGACGCTGATCGCCCAGCTCGCCGAGGCGGTCTTCGCCGGCTTCCCGATCGGCTTCTTCTTCATCACCATCGTGACCGCGCTGATCCTGGTGCTCGCCGCGAACACCGCCTTCAACGGCTTCCCCGTGCTCGGCTCGATCCTGGCCCAGGACCGCTACCTGCCCCGCCAGCTGCACACCCGCGGCGACCGGCTGGCGTTCAGCAACGGCATCCTCTTCCTCTCCGGCGCCGCCATCGCCTTCGTGGTGCTCTTCGGGGCCGAGGTGACCAAGCTCATCCAGCTCTACATCGTCGGCGTCTTCGTCTCGTTCGTGCTCAGCCAGACCGGCATGCTGCGGCACTGGACCCGGCTGCTGCGCACCGAGACCGACGCCGAGCACCGCAGGCGGATGAAGCGCTCCCGGGTGATCAACGCCATCGGCCTCACCGCCACCGGCACCGTGCTGGTGATCGTGCTGATGACCAAGTTCTTCGCGGGCGCCTACATCGCGATCTTCCTGATGGTCGCGATCTTCGTGGTGATGAAGCTGATCAGGAAGCACTACGACTCGGTCGCCCGCGAGCTGGCCGAGACCGAGTGGGACGGCGTGCTGCCCAGCCGCGCGCACGCCATCGTGCTGGTCTCCACGCTGCACCTGCCCACCCGCCGCGCACTCGCCTTCGCCCGCGCCATGCGGCCCGATACGCTGGAGGCGGTGACCGTGAACGTGGACGACGCCGATACCCGCAAGCTGGTGCGCGAGTGGGAGCGCAGCGATATGGCGGTGCCGCTCAAGGTGGTCGAATCGCCCTACCGGGAGATCACCAAACCGGTGCTGGACTATGTGAAGCGAGTGCGCAAGGACGCCCCGCGCGACGTGGTGACGGTGTTCATCCCGGAGTACGTGGTCGGCCACTGGTGGGAGCAGGTGCTGCACAACCAGTCCGCGCTGCGGCTCAAGGGCAGGCTGCTCTTCGAGCCGGGCGTCATGGTGACCAGCGTGCCGTGGCAGCTCAGCTCCTCGGCCAAGGCGAGAAAGCAGGGTGTGGTGAACGCGCCGGGTGCGGTGCGCCGCGGATACGAGGACCGCTCGTGAGCGTCGGCGACGAATTCGAGGTGCGGCTCGGGCCGCCCGGGCACGGCGGCTTCTGCGTCGGCAGGCACGAGGGCCGGGTGGTCTTCGTCCGGCACGGGCTGCCCGGAGAGCTGGTGCGCGCCAGGGTGACCGAGGATCGGGGCGGCTCGTTCGCCAGGGCCGACGCGATCGAGATCGTCGAGGCGGCCGCGGGCCGGGTGCCCGCCACCTGCCCGGTCTCCGGGCCCGGCGGCGCGGGCTGCTGCGACTTCACCCACGCCACCCCCGCGCTGCAGCGGCAGCTCAAGGCGAGCGTGGTCGCCGAGCAGTTGCGCCGGATCGCGCTGATCGAGCGCGACATCACCGTGGAGCCGCTCGGCCCGCCGGACGAGACCGGCGGCTGGCGGACCAGGGTCCGGCTGGTGGTCGACGCCGACGGCCGCGCCGGGGTGCACGGCTACCGGAGCTCGGGCATCGTCCCCGACCTGCGCTGCCCGCAGCCGGTCGCGGGCGCGGTCGAGTGGCTGGAGCAGGAGCGCTTCACCCCGGGCGCCGACCTGGTCGTCGCCGTCGACTCCGCCGGGACCAGGCACGTGGTGGAGATCGCGCCACCCGACCGGCCCGCGCCCGCGGCCGCGCGCAGGCGCCGGGTCGAGCAGTCCAGGCGCAATGCCGCTGCCCGGCGCACCGCCGCGCACGCCCCGCGCGCCACCCGGTTGCTGCACGGCGACGGCACCGCCGTGCAGCGGGTGGGGAAGCGGCGCTGGGAGCTGCCCGCCACCGCCTTCTGGCAGGCGCACCGCGCCGCGCCCGACTTCTACTCCGACCGGATCGCCGAGTGGTCCGGGCTGGAGCCGGGGCAGCGGGCGTGGGATCTCTACAGCGGCGCGGGGGTCTTCGCGGCCGGGCTGGCCGAGCAGGTCGGGCCGGGCGGCGCGGTGCACGCGGTGGAGTCCGCCTCCGGCGCCGTCAGCGCGGGGCAGGCCGCGCTGGCCGACCTGCCCTGGGTCGACCTGGAGGTGCTGCGGGTCGAGCAGTGGTTCGCGGCCCGCCCGCCGCTGCCCGACGCCGTCGTGCTCGACCCGCCGCGAGCGGGCGCGGGCCGCGACGTGATCGCGCCGCTCACCGCCGCAGGCCCCGCCCGGATCGTGCACATCGGCTGCGACCCCGCCGCCTTCGCCCGCGATCTCGGGCTCTACCGGGAGGGCGGGTACGAGCTCACCGAGCTGCGCGTCGTCGACTCCTTCCCCGGCACGCACCACGTCGAGTGCCTCGCCCTGCTGGAGCGCTGAACGCGGCCAAGGGGCGGCCCTACTCGGCGCGGTCCGGCCCGGGCGCCGCGAGCTCCCAGGTCACCTGGAGGTGCGCGGCCATCTCCTGCTCACCGAGCTCCACCGGCATCGAGCCGGACTCGGCTCCGCCCAGCGTCGCCGAGACCATCTTCAGCTGGGGCACCGGCGCACCCGCCCCGGAGCCCTCGACGATGTCGCGCACGGGACCCAGTGCGCGCCCGGCCCTCTCGGCGTACCGCCGCGCCTTGGCCAGCGCGTTCTCCCAGGCCGCGTCGCGCGCGGTGACCAGCACCGCCTCCGGGTCGGCGAGCCCGAAGGTGAGCCCGCCCAGCCGGACGTCGTCGCCGCCGGCCTCCACCGCGGCCGCGATGATCGCCGCCGGGCCGGGGTCGGCGTCGTCGCCGAGCTCGCGCAGCGACACCGCCAGCGCCGCGTCGGCCAGGTAGCCGACGATCTGCGAGCCGTGCTCCTGCTGCCAGGTGGTCTCGGTGCGCACCGAGAGCCTGCTGGTGCCGATGTCGGCGGGGCGCACGCCGTGCCCGCGCAGCGCGGCGGTGACCGCCGCGATCCGCTCGCCCGCCCGGCCGTAGGCCACCGCGACGGTGTCGGCGCGCGTCTCCACCGCGATGTCCACCCGCATGACGTCGGGCACACCGCGCGCGGTGCCGTGCCCGGTCACCGTGATCGTCCCCGCGCCGCCGTGCTTCTTCCCGCTCACTGTCGCTCCCCTCGCCGTGGTCGCCGTCGGTGTGATTCTCACGGCACGGCGGCGGGTACCGGTGAGCGGGTACCGTGAACCGAAACGCACCGCGCGGCGCCCAGCCCTGTTCGCGCCCCGCGGTCGCCGGTTCGCCCCGTACGGCGGCGTCCGTAAACTGGTCCGAATCACACGGGGTTGTCCCGGAGGGAGCGAAGTCAGGTGGGAGTGCTTTCCCGGGTCGAGTCGCCCGAAGACCTGAGCGGCCTCACGGCGCCGCAGCTGCGCGAGCTCGCGGCCGAGATCCGCGAGTTCCTGGTCGAGAAGGTGGCGGCGAGCGGAGGCCACCTCGGCCCGAACCTTGGCGTCGTCGAGCTGACCATCGCGCTGCACCGGGTCTTCGAATCGCCCGCCGACCCGCTGATCTTCGACACCGGGCACCAGGCGTACGTGCACAAGATCCTGACCGGGCGCAAGGACGGCTTCGATTCGCTGCGCAAGCAGGGCGGGCTCTCCGGGTACCCCAGCCGGGCCGAGAGCCCGCACGACTGGGTGGAGTCCTCGCACGCCTCCGCTGCGCTCTCCTACGCCGACGGCCTGGCCAAGGCGTTCGCGCTGAGCGGGCGCGAGCGGCACGTGGTCGCCGTCGTCGGCGACGGCGCGCTCACCGGCGGCATGTGCTGGGAGGCGCTGAACAACATCGCGGGCGCGCAGGACCGGCCGGTGGTGATCGTGGTGAACGACAACGGCCGCTCCTACGCGCCGACCATCGGCGGCCTGGCCGAGCGGCTCACCGCGCTGCGCACCCAGCCCGCCTACGAGCACGCGCTGGACGCGGGCAAGCGGCTGATCAAGAGCATTCCGCGGGTGGGCGATTCGGCCTACTCGATGGTGCACGCGGTGAAGGCGGGCATCAAGGACGCGGTCAGCCCGCAGGAGCTCTTCGGCGACATCGGCCTCAAGTACGTCGGCCCGGTGGACGGGCACGACGTGGTGGCGATGGAGGCGGCGCTGCGCCGGGCCAAGGATTTCGGCGGCCCGGTGGTGGTGCACGCGGTCACCCAGAAGGGCCGCGGCTACGCCCCCGCCGAGAACCACCTGGCCGACCAGATGCACGCCTGCGACCCGATCGACCCGCTCACCGGCGTGGCACTCGGCGGTCCCAAGGCGCAGGGGTGGACCTCGGTCTTCTCCGCGGAGTTGATCGCGCACGCCGAGCGGCGCAGCGATGTGGTCGCGATCACCGCGGCCATGCCGGGGCCGACCGGGCTGGCCGCCTTCGGTGAGCGTTTCCCGGACCGCATGTTCGACGTCGGCATCGCCGAGCAGCACGCCATGGCCTCGGCGGCCGGGCTCGCGCTCGGCGGCATGCACCCGGTGGTGGCGATTTACTCGACCTTCCTGAACCGGGCCTTCGATCAGCTGCTGATGGATGTCGCGCTGCTCAAGCAGCCGGTCACCCTGGTGCTGGACCGGGCCGGGATCACCGGCAGCGACGGCGCCAGCCACAACGGCATGTGGGATCTCTCCGTGCTCGGGATCATCCCCGGCATCCGGGTGGCGGCGCCGCGGGACGCGGCGACGCTGCGCGAGGAGCTGGCCGAGGCGCTCGCCGTCGCCGACGGGCCGACCGCGCTGCGCTTTCCCAAGGGGAGCGTGGGTGACGACATCCCGGCCGTCGAGCGGTTGGAGGGGCTGGATGTGCTCCGGCTCGCCGATCCGGAGGCCGGGTCCGCCCGCACCGCGCGCGGTGACGTGCTGCTGCTCGCCGTCGGCGCCTTCGCCGGTACCGCGCTGGCGGCGGCCGAGATCTTGCACGCCGACGGGCTGTCGGTCACCGTCGTCGACCCGCGCTGGGTGCTTCCGGTCTCCGACACCGTCGTGAAGCTGGCCGAGAACTATCGGCTCGTGGTCACGCTGGAGGACGGTGGTCTGCACGGTGGCATCGGCTCCACCGTCTCCGCCCGCCTCCGCACCGCCGCCCTCGACGTTCCCACCCGCGACATCGGCGTCCCCCAGCAGTTCCTGGACCACGCCTCCCGCGGCGAGCTGCACGCCGAGCTCGGCCTCACCGCCCCCGACATCGCCCGCCGCATCGCCGGCTGGCTCTCCGCCACCTGACCGCTCCGCACGTATATCGCATCGCCGCCAGCGGCGGCTCGACAAGTGTGCGCACCCTGCGCAGGGGACCCGCCAGGCTGCTGCGCACCCGCGCAAGAACAAGTCGAGCCGCCGCTTGCGGCGATGCGATGTGGGTGGTCAGTCCGCGGCGGGCACGGGGAGCGCGGCCACCAGGCGGGGGACGGCCAGTTCGCGCTGCCAGGCCCGAGCCGCGCCGGCGGCGAGGAACGCGTCGACCGCGTCGTGCAGCGAAGGGGACTCCTCGTAGGACGAGATCCCGTCCCAGCACAACCTCCGCACCAACTCCGGCGACAACAGGTTCTCCACCGGAATCGAGTGCTCCTCGGACAACTCCGCCATCGCCCCCCGAGCCCGGGTCAGCCGAGCGGCGGCGACGGGATCCCGCCGCTCCCACCGATTGACCGGCGGCGGCCCGTCATACGGCTGCGCCGTCGGCGGCAACTCCCCGTCGGCGAGCGCCCGAGCCCGATCCACGGCGCCCAACCACTCCCGCGAGTACCGCCGCTGCCGCGGCCCCCCGAACACCGGCAATGTGCGCAGCTGCGCGATCGTCTTGGGATCGGCCCCGGCCGCCGCCACGATCGCCGAATCCGGCAGGATCCGCGACGGCGCCACATCCCGCCCCCGCGCCAGCTCGTCCCTGGTCACCCACAGCTCACGGACGATCGCCAACTGCCTGGCCCGCCGCAGCGTGTGGATCCCGGAGGTGCGCCGCCACCGATCCGGCCGCAGCGGCGCCGGCTTGCTGAGCCGCACGTGCTCGAACTCCTGCGCCGCCCACTCCGCCTTGCCCTGCGCCTCCAGGTCCGCCGCGACCGCGTCCCGCAGCTCCAGCAGCAGCTCGACGTCGAGCGCCGCGTAGTTCAGCCACTCCTCCGGCAGCGGCCGGGTGGACCAGTCCGCCGCACCGTGCCCCTTGCGCAGCCCGCGCCCGAGCAGGTTCTCCACCATGGCCGCGAGCCCGACCCGCTCGAAACCGGCGAGCCGCCCGCCCAATTCGGTGTCGAAGAGCCGGTCCGGGTGCAGCCCGAGGTCGGCGAGGCCGGGCAGGTCCTGGTCGGCCGAGTGCAGCACCCACTCCAGGCCGTTGATCGCGTCGGCGAGCGGGCCGAGCGCGTCCGTCACGGGGATCGGGTCGATCAGCACGGTGCCTGCCCCGGCCCGGCGCAACTGGATCAGGTAGGCCCGCGCGGAGTACCGGAAACCGGAGGCCCGCTCGGCGTCGACGGCCAGCGGGCCGGTGCCCGCGGCGAGGCGGGCGGCCGCCGCCGCGACCTCGGCGGCGGTACCGAGCACGGGCGGCAGTCCGTCGGCGGGGGCGAGCAGAGGCTCCGCGGGGCTGTCGTCGGCTACCGGCATAGCCCAGAACAATACGTGGCGGTCAGCTCGGTTCGTGATCGATGTGCTGCTGCGGTGGCAAACTCGTGATCCCGGCCGGTGGCAGCCCCGCGGAGTAGGCCAGTACCTCGCAGAACGCCTCCACGTGGCCGCGTATCTCGGCGGTGACCGCGGTCCAGGAGGCGCGCAGCTCCAGCTGGTGCGCCCGCGGCGGCCCCGCGATGTCGCCGTACCGCACCGAACTGGTACTGGTCACGGTTCCGCCGAGCGCGGTGAACGGATCCGGCCGGGATTCCAGCGCGTCCACCAGCCAGCTCCAGGCCACCTCGGGGAGCAGCGGGTCGGTGGCGAGCGAGGCGTCGATGTCGGCCTGGATGTAGGCGACGAGCCGGAACGTGCCGTGCCAGGTCTCGTCGCCCTCCGGGTCGTGCAGCAGGATCAGCCTGCCGAAGGCGTCGCCCTCGGAGTCGGTCGGGACGGCGGCGGCGTCGGCGTGCGTCACCTCGGCGCCGAGCGCGTAGGAGTACGGCGCCAGCCGCTGCGGCGGGCGGATGGGCGCCAGTTCGATCCGAGGATGCACGGTTGCGGACCCCATCGCTTCGACCGCGGCGCGAAAGGAAGCGGGTTCGCCGGGTGGCCCTTCGGCCGGTGCGGCGCCCTCGCGGAAGTCGAGCGGTGTCACACCGACCGACGGTAGACGGTGACGTTTCACCGCGGGCGGAGGCGCGCCGCCTACGATGGCGGTGATGAGTACGCATACCCGCCGCCGGTTGTCCGATGCCCCCTTCCTGGCCGCCGCGACCGGCGCCGAGCCGAGCCGCCGACCCGTCTGGTTCATGCGCCAGGCCGGCCGCTCGCTGCCGGAGTACCGGGAGCTGCGCAAGGGAGTCGGCATGCTCCAGTCCTGCTTCGACCCGGAACTGGTCTGCGAGATCACCATGCAGCCGGTGCGCAGGCACGGCGTCGACGCCGCGATCCTCTTCTCCGACATCGTCGTTCCGCTCAAAGCGGCCGGGATCGACCTGGACATCGTGCCCGGCGTCGGGCCGGTCGTCGCGCAGCCGGTGCGCACCGTCGCCGACGTGCGGGCGCTGCCCCGGCTGCGGCCGGAGGAGGTGGGCGCGGTGAGCGAGGGCATCCGGCTGCTCACCGCCGCGCTCGGCGACACCCCGCTGATCGGCTTCGCCGGCGCGCCCTTCACGCTCGCCTCCTACCTGGTCGAGGGCGGGCCGTCGAAGAATCACGAGCGCACCAAGGCCATGATGTACGCCGACCCGGAGACCTGGCACGCGCTGCTCGGCCTGCTCACCGACGTCACCATCGCCTTCCTGCGCGCGCAGATCGAGGCCGGGGTGGACGCGCTGCAGCTCTTCGACTCCTGGGCGGGCGCGCTCTCCGCCGCCGACTACCGGCACTACGTGCTGCCGCACTCCGAGCGGGTCTTCGCCGAGCTGGCCGACAGCGGGCTGCCGCGCATCCACTTCGGTGTCGGCACCGGCGAGCTGCTCGGCGCCATGGGCGAGGCGGGCGCCGACGTGGTCGGGGTGGACTGGCGGGTGCCGCTGGACGAGGCGGCGCGCCGGGTCGGGCCGGGCAAGGCGCTGCAGGGCAACCTTGACCCCGCCGTGCTCTTCGCCGGGTACGACGCCGCCGCTACGCAGACCAGGCGGATCCTGGACGAGGCCGACGCCGCCAAGGCGCTCGGCGCCACCGGCCACATCTTCAACCTCGGCCACGGCGTGCTCCCGGACACCGACCCGGGCGTGCTCACCGCGCTGGTGCAGCTGGTGCACGAACTCTGAGTACCGTCGATGTCATGAGAATCGCGGTGGCCGGTGGCGGGATCAGCGGACTGGTGGCGGCTTTCCGGCTGCGCCAGTTGCTCGGCGACGCGGCGCGGATCACCGTGCTCGAGGCGAGCCCGCGCGTCGGCGGCGTGCTGTACACCGGCGAGCTGGCCGGTGGGCCGGTCGATCTCGGGGCAGAGGCGTTCGTCGGGCGGCGGCCGGAGGTGCCCGCGCTGCTGGCCGAGCTCGGGCTGGCGGAGCAGCTCGTCACGCCGTCCGGGCTGCGGCCGCTGGTCTGGGCCGGGGGGCGGGCGCAGGCGCTGCCGGAGCGCACCCTGATGGGCATTCCGTCCGGGGTGGAGACGCTGCACGGGCTGGTGGAGGCGGCCACACTGGAACGGGTCCGGACCGAGCCGGAGCGGCCGCTGGCGTGGCGGCCGGGGGGCGATATCGACGTCTACTCGCTGGTGGCCGAGCGGTTCGGGGCGCAGGTGGCGGAGCGGTCGGTGGATCCGCTGCTCGGCGGGGTGTACGCGGGCAGTTCCCGGTCGATCGGGGTGCGTGCCGCGCTGCCCACCCTCGCCGCCGCGCTGGACCGGGGGGCCGCGAGCCTCACCGCGGCGGTGTCGTCCGCGCTGCCGCCGCCATCGAGCGCGCCGGTGTTCGGCGGGCTGCGGGAGGGGTACCGGGTGCTGCTCGACGCGCTGGCGGCGCGGGCGGGCGCCGATATCCGCACCGGGGTCGCGGTGCGCTCGCTCGCCCGCACCGACCGCGGGTGGGCGCTCGACCCGATCGGCGAGGTGGACGCCGTCGTACTCGCCACCCCCGCGCCGGTCACCGCGCGGCTGCTCGCGCCGATCGCACCCGAGGCGGGTGCCGCCGCCGCGGGGATCGAGCTGTCCTCCTCGGTGGTGGTGGCGCTGGCGCTGCCCGGCGACACCGCGCTGCCGGAGAACTCCGGGGTGCTGATCGGCACCGGTGAAGGGTTGCGGGCCAAGGCGTTCACGCTCTCCAGCCGGAAGTGGCCGCACCTCGCCGCGCGCGGGGGCGCGCTCGTCCGCGCCTCGTTCGGGCGGTTCGGCGATCCCGCACCGCTCTCCTGGACCGACGAGGAACTGGTCGCCGCGGCTGTGGAGGACTTGCGGACCGTGACCGGGGTGCCGATCGTTCCCGGCGAGTTCGCCGTGCAGCGGTGGCCGGGCGGACTCGCGCAGTACGCACCGGGGCACACCGAGCGGATCGCCGCGCTGGAGTCCGGAATCGCGGAGCTGCCCGGGCTCGCCGTCGCCGGTGCCTACCTGCACGGTGTCGGTGTTCCCGCGTGCGTTGGCTCGGGCACCGCCGCCGCGGCCCGTGCCGCCGCCGTTCTCGTCTGACGGTTCGCCTCCGGCGGTCTGTCGCCCGCTTCGCGCTCGGCCGGTTGTCCGGTTGTGGACGGCGGGCGGGCTGCGCCGGCCGGGTCGAGCCGGGGACCCGCCCGCGCCGCACCGCGGCGGCACCGCGAGTGGCACCATGGACCCATGGCGCGACTCGATTACCAGGCCCTCAACTCCACCGTCAGGTACCTGATGTTCTCCGTGTTCCAGGTACGCCCGGGAGTACTGGGCGACGACCGCGAGGCGGCCCTGAAGCAGGCCACCGCCTTCTTCGAGGGGCTGGAGGACCGCGACGTGGTACTCCGCGGCATCTACGACGTCGCCGGCCTGCGCGCCGACGCCGACTTCATGCTCTGGACGCACGCCGAGCGCGTCGAGGACCTGCAGGCCGTCTACGCCGACTTCCGCCGCACCACCGAGCTCGGCAAGGCCAGCACCCCGGTGTGGAGCAATGTCGCCCTGCACCGCCCGGCCGAGTTCAACAAGAGCCACATCCCGGCCTTCCTGGCCGGTGAGGAGCCGGGCGCCTACATCTGCGTCTACCCGTTCGTGCGCTCCTACGAGTGGTACCTGCTCCCGGACGAGGAGCGCCGCAAGATGCTCGCCGACCACGGCAAGCAGGCCCGCGGCTATGCCGACGTGCGCGCCAACACGGTCAGCTCCTTCGCCCTCGGCGACTACGAGTGGATCCTCGCCTTCGAGGCCCCCGAGCTGCACCGCATCGTCGACCTCATGCGCGACCTGCGCGCCACCGAGGCCCGGCTGCACGTGCGCGAGGAGATCCCGTTCTACACCGGCCCGCGGGTGGAGCTGGACGCGCTCGTCGCCTCGCTGCCCTGATCCCGCGTCCCAGTTCCGGTGCCAGGGATTTCCGGGGCATGTGCCGGACGCGGACCGCTCGGTACCCTTCGGTCGGCGCCGCGCCGACTCAGCGTGCCGGGCCGCTGTCCGAGGGGTGCAGCGTCAGGGCGATGGAGTTGATGCAGTAGCGCTTGTCGGTGGGCGTGTTGTATCCCTCGCCCTCGAACACGTGGCCGAGGTGGCTGTGGCAGTTCGCGCACAGCACTTCGACCCGGCGGGTGCCGAGCGAGTCGTCGGCGCGCAGGATCACGGCGTCGGAATCGGCCGGGTCGAAGAACGAGGGCCAGCCGCAGTGCGAGTCGAACTTCTCCGTGCTGCGGAAGAGTTCGGTGCCGCAGGCGCGGCAGGAGTAGACGCCCTCGGTCTTGGTGTCGGTGTACTCGCCGACGAAGGGGCGCTCGGTGGCGGCCTCGCGGAGCACCGCGAATTCGGCGGGGTTCAGCTTCGAGCGCCACTCCTGCGGGGTGAGCTGGATCCGCGGGGCGGGAAGCGAGGTGTCGGCATCGGTCATGCTTCGAGGTTAATCGCGTGCCGCTCGGCGCGCCTCCGGCGCAGGTGAAGTGCTATCCGGCCCGGCAGAGCCGAGTGCGGCGCGCCCGCCCGCGACCCCGCTCGGCAACCGAGCGAGTCAGGGGCGGTGCCCCGCGGGTACCTCGGCAGTCGGCGGAGCGGGCTCGACCGCGGCGGCCGTGCCGTTCGCGGCGGCGGGACCCGGCTTCGGCGTGCTTCCGGCAGGCGCGGCATCGTCGGTCACCGGTCCGCGGGGGTCGGGGGCGGTGCGCATCCAGTCCTGATCCAGCCCCCTGTCCAGGGTTCCCGCGGCGCGGGCGGCCAGGTAGCGGTCGGCGAGCACGCAGAACACGACGAGCAGCAGCAGCCCCCAGCCGAAGGTGATGCGCAGGTACTCCAGGTTGCGGCCGACGTCCTGCCAGCGGTCCGAGAGCCACTTGTCGTAGCTCAGGAATCCGAAGATGGCGAGCCACGCGGGCCAGTTGCGCAGCACCGAGTTGCGCAGCACCACCGTCATCAGGAACGGGAAGAGCATCATCGAGTAGTACATCTGGCCGAGCGAGGTCAGCAGGAACGTCGCGGTGAGCAGCACGCCGGAGGCGGTGCAGACGAAGAACAGCTCGTCCTCGGGGTAGTACCGGTAGAGCAGCCACAGCGAGCCGAGCACGATCAGCGCCATGACGGCCTGGATGCCGAGGGTGAGCCACTGCGGCAGCCCGTAGTACGCGGCGTTGCCCGAGATGGCGCTGTTGAAGTAGTCCCTGGTCTCTGCCAGGTACGGGAGAACGCGGGTGAAGAACCCCTCCGGGTCGACCATCAGCGGCCAGGCCGCGGCGGTCAGCGCCAGCGGGACACCGCACGCGGTGATGAAGACCTTCCACTGCCCGCGCGCCGCGGCTATCAGCAGCAGCGGCGCGAGCGTCGGTTTCACCGCGATCGTCAACCCGAGCACCGCGCCCGCCCACAGGTCGCGCCGGGCCAGCAGCAGGTGCAGGAAGACCAGCTCACCGAGCAGCAGGCAGCCGTTCACGTTGGTGAAGACCAGCGTGTTGATCACGGTCTCGGAGGCGAACATGGCGAGCAGCAGCGCGGGCGCGGCCACCGAGTCCACGGTGTAGCGGAACAGCTTGAGCAGCAGGTACCAGGCGATCAGGATGGCGACCGCGTTCAGCAGGATGAACAGCCAGCGCGACTTCTCGTAGTCGATGATCGCGATCGGCGCGATCAGCAGCGTGCCGCTGGGCGGGTACAGGTAGTGCGGATCGACGGAGTCGAAGTTGGCCGTGTAGACGGGGTTGCCGTTGAGAAACTGGAACGACGCGTTGTACACCGGCCGGTAGTCGTCGGTGACGAATCCGTTGACAGCCTTGATGAAGACCCGGTGCAGCACCGTCATGACCGCCAGCGGCCACAGGGCGAACCGGATCACCTCGGCGGTGGTGCGAGCCGTGCGTGGCTCGAGCTGTCGAAGGAGCACCCGGGCACGGTACACCGGAACCGGGCGGGGGTGGTTGCCGGGATCGGCCCGGCGGCGGCTTACGCCCGGGTCAGGCGGGGCAGGCGGAGCCGTCCTGCGGCAGCCGCGCCTCGTTCAGGTACTCCACCACGGCGCGCTGCCCGCAGCCGGAGCGCGCGCTCACCGGATGCCCCCAGCCCTGCCAGCGCAGCACCGCGGTGCGGGCGCCAGCACCGGCCAGCGCGCCGGTCACCGCGGCCTGCCCGACGCCGCCCGCCACCGGGTCGGCGGCGCCGTCCAGCACCAGCACCGGGAGCGCGAAGTCCGCGATCGCCGGCGGCGGCGTCCCGACCGGCCAGGCGGCGCAGGTGAGCAGCGCCAGCGCGGCGCTGCGGCCGAACACCGGATATTTGCCGGCCCAGTCCCCGGCGAGTTCGACGGCCCGGCTCGGGGTCGGCGGCTGCCTGACGTCGGCGCAGCGGTTCACGAACTCGCCGTCGTTGGCGATGGCGGCGGACTGGCGCTGGATCAGCGCCAGCAGCGGGCCGCGGTTGCCGCGCCCGGCGGCGGCCAGCGCGTCGGCCAGCTCGGGCACCCGGTCGGCCTGGTCGGCGCGCGGGCTGCCGAGGAAGCCGGTGAGCGCGGTGGTGACGGCGTTCGCGGAGAGATCGCCGAGCTGGCCCGCCGCGGCCCGGTTCACCAGGTCGGTGATCGCGGCCCTCGGGTCGGGGCCGAGCGCGCAGCCGAGCGCGGTGCAGCGCTGGGCGAACGCGGTGAGCGCCGCCTCGGCGCCCTGCGCGCGCTGCTCGCCGACGGTGGTGGCGTCCGCGCCGAGGCTGGTGGGGGAGTCGAGCACCAGCCGGGAGAGGTGGTCGCCGAACTTGCGGGCGTAGCTGACCGCGACCTCGGCGCCGTTGCCGGTGCCGAGCAGATCGATGTGGTCGACCTGCCACTCCTTGCGCAGCTGCTCGATGTCGTCGGCCGCGTGCCCGACGTCGAAGGTGTTCTCGTAGGGCTGCAGGAAGTCCCGGCAGGCGATGGTGCCGTCCTGGCTGAACCCGACCAGCGCCTCGGCCTGGGCCGCGGCGTCGCCGAGCCGGGCGAACTGGGCGTTGTCGGCGAAGCCCTGGCGCACCTCGACCGGCAGGCAGTCAACCGGCTGCGAGGTGCCGATGCCGCGCCGGTCCACCGCGACGATCGGGCGGGTGGCCAGGATGCCGTTCGGCGGCCCCGCGGCCAGCGCGGCGAGCGTGGCGGAGGAGGCGCGGTCGGCGCCGGAGGTGAGGACGAGCGGTGGCGCATCGGCCGGGGTCTGCGGGAGCCGGGCGCGCACCGCGCCGTTGCGGAAGTTGCCGATCACGGTGCCCGCGGTGTCGATGGGGGTGGAGTACTCGGCGCACTCCAGGATCACGCCGTTCGGCGGTGCCCCGAGGCCGAGCTGGTCGAAGGTGCCCCTGGTGCAGTCCGACCAGGCCAGATCGGTCTTCGGCACGGCTGCCCGCGGCGGGGCGGGCGGCGCCTGCGAGGTGCCTGCCCCGCCGCCGGGGGCCACCGGGTGCTCGACGGCGACGCCCGGCCGATCCGACGGCCCCGCACCGCAACCGGCGAGCACGAACGTCAGGGAGGTGGCGAGCACGGCGGCCCGGGTCCAGCGCATGCGCTACAGCCTGCCGTATCCCGGCGGTTCTTTCACGAACGGGGTTTCACCGTGGGCCGGGGCGACGGCCCGACCGGCCATGGGCACGGCCGGGCCGGATGCCGTCTGCCGGCACGGGCAGCGCCGCGGCACCGGTCGTGACCTCGGGCCGGGCCGGACGTCCGCGGCGGGGAGGGGCAGCGCCGCGGCATCGGTCTTGACCTCGGCCGGACCGGATGTCCGCGGCGGGGAGGGGCGAACTCCGCCCGCTGCCCGGCGCCGGTGGCTCAGCGGCGGGCCCAGCGGGTCAGGACGGTCCCGTCGTCGTCCAGCAGCACGTGCCGCCGCACCATGGGGTGCGCGGATTCGCCGGGGGAGAGCGCGATCCGCCCGCCCGAGCCCCCGACCAGCATCGGCGCCGTCGTCAGGCACAGCTCGTCGAGCAGGTCCGCGTCGATCAGCTCGCCGACCAGGTGCGGCCCGCCCTCGCAGAGCACCCGGTACAGCCCGAGTCCGGCCAGCGCGTCCGCCAGCCCGCGCGGCGTGATCGCGTTGGTGCCCACCTCGACCACCTTCGCTCCGGCCGCGATCAGCGCCGCCACCCGATCCGACGGCGCGGAGGCGGTGGTGAGCACGATCGGCGGCACGTCGGTGTCGGTGCAGAGCCGCGACTCCGGATCCAGCGACGCGCTCGCCGTCACCACCGCGATCGGCGGCGGCACGCCGTCGGCGTCGCCGCCGTAGCCGAGCGCCGCCAGCGCCCTGCGCCGCTCCGGGTCGGTGGCCGCGCCGCCGTAGTTCTCCGCCCGCACCGTGCCCGCGCCGACCAGCACCACGTCGGCGAGTTCGCGCAGCGTGCCGAAGACCCGGCGATCGGCCGGGGTGCCGAGCCCGCCGGAGACTCCGCCGCTGGTCGCGGCGCCGTCGATGCTGGAGACGAAGTTCGCCCGCAGCCACGGCGCGTCGAGCTGGCGGGGGTAGGCGTAGAGCCGCGCCAGCTCGTCGTCGTCGATGGCTGTGAGCTGGATCGCATTGTGCGTACGCTGCATAGGGACAGCTCACACCACATCTCTAGGCTTCGTCCATGCCAGCACGCCTCGTCGACCGCCACCCGGAGGTTCCGGCCGACCAGCTCGTCGCCCAGATGGTGCCGCCGCCCATGTTCGACGAGGTCAGTTTCTCCTCCTACATCCCGGACCCGAACGAGCCGAGCCAGGCCGCCGCCGTGCGCAAGGCGGAGGAGTTCGCCGGCGAGGTCGCGCGGATCACCAGGGCCGCGAGCAAGAAATCCCTGTTCGGCAGGAAGAAGCAGGTGAGCGGCGCCGGGCTGTACCTGGACGGCGGCTTCGGCGTCGGCAAGACGCACCTGCTCGCCTCGGTCTTCCACAGCGCGCCCGCGCCGAAGTCGTTCGGCACCTTCGGCGAGGTGACCAATCTGGTCGGCGCGCTCGGCTTCGCCACCACGGTCGAGCGGCTCTCCGGCAACAGCGTGCTCTGCATCGACGAGTTCGAGCTCGACGACCCGGGCGACACCATGCTGGTCTCCCGGCTGCTCACCGAGCTCTCCGCGGCGGGCGTCTCGATCGCCGCCACCTCGAACACGCTGCCCGGCCAGCTCGGCGAGGGCCGCTTCGCCGCGCAGGACTTCCTGCGCGAGATCAAGAAGCTCGGCTCGATCTTCGAGGCCGTCCGGGTGGACGGCCCCGACTACCGGCACCGCGACCTGCCGCCCGCCCCCGAGCCGAGCGCCACCGACGCGCTGCGCGAGCGCGCCGCCGCCACCCCGGACGCCACCCTCGACGAGTTCGACGCGCTGCTCGCGCACCTGGCCACCCTGCACCCCTCCAAGTACGGCGCGCTGATCGCCGGGGTCTCCGCGGTCTTCCTGGCGAACGTGGCCCCGGTAACCGACCAGGCCGTCGCGCTGCGCGTGGTGGTCCTCGCCGACCGGCTCTACGACGCGGGCATCCCGGTCACCGTCTCCGGCGCCAAGCTGGACCAGATCTTCGCCGCCGACATGCTCGAGGGCGGCTACCGAAAAAAGTACCTGCGCGCCATTTCCCGCCTGCTCGCGCTCTCCCGCTTCGAGGTGCCGACCAGCTGACCCGCGGCCGCCTACCATCGCGGACATGACCACCTTCAGCACCTGGGACGGCCTGGAACTCAGCTATCGCGTCTGGGCGGGCCACGGCATTCCGATCGTGCTGCAGCACGGCGTCGTCGCCGACACCAACGCCAACTGGATGGGCACCGGCGTCGTCAATGCCCTGCGCGCGACCGGCCGCCCGGTGGTCTCGCTCGATGCCCGCGGCCACGGCCGCTCGGCCAAGCCGCACGAGCCCGCCGCCTACTCCTGGCAGGCCATGGCCCGTGACGTCCGGGCGCTCTACGACGAGCTCGGCGGCGAGCAGTTCGACCAGGTCGGCTACTCCATGGGTGCGGTGGTCTCGCTGCTGGTGGCCGGGGACGACCCGCGGGTGCGCAGGCTCGCGATCGGCGGCGTCGGCTCCGGCGTCGTCGACTGCGGCGGTGTCGACCGCAGGGTGGTCGACGCCGACGACCTGCGGGCCGCCATGGCAGGCGACGGCAGCGGCGCCACCGCGCGGGCCAGGCCGTTCCGCCTGCTCGCCGACGCCGTGCACGCCGACCGGGAGGCGATGGCCGCGCTCATGACCGGGCTCGACGAGCGCCCCATCGGCGACCTCGCCGACCTCACGCTCCCCGTGCTCGTCCTCGCCGGTGACACCGACCCGCTGGCCGCGGAGCCCGAGCGGCTGGCCGCCGCGCTCCCGGACGCGCACCTCGTCACCGTCCCCGGCGACCACCTGATGGCGGTCACCTCCCCGGACTTCCACCGGGCGCTCGTCGGCTTCCTGGCCGCGGAGCGGGTCCCGGCGGTGTAGCGCCTCAGAAGCGCAGCCGCATGATGAAGTCGTCGTGCAGCTCCGCGCCGACCCGGAACGTCTTGGTGCCGCAGCGCTCGAAGCCGCTGCGGGCGTAGAAGCGCTGGGCGCGCGCGTTGTGCTGGTTCACCCCGAGCCAGATCCCGGCCCCACCGGCCGCGGCGGCGTGCTCCAGCGCGGCCCGCAGCAGCGCCGCGGCGACGCCGCTGCCGTGCCTGCCCGGCAGCACGTACAGCTTGCTGAGCTCGACCGCCGGGTGCAGCTCCACCGCCTCGGCGATCGCCGGGTCCTCCGGCGTCCCGACGTGCAGCATGGCGTAGCCGACGATCTCGCCGTCCTCGGCGGCGCGCAGCACGACCCGGTCCGGGTCGCCGAGGTACTCGCCGAACCGCTCCGCGGAGAGCATCGCGGCGAGGAAGGTCTCGATGTCCTCCGGAGCCGTCCCCGGCGGGCAGGCCAGCGGAAACGTGGCGGCGGCGACGTCGCCGAGCGCCTCGGCGTCCCACAGCCCGGCCGGGCCGACGACGAGCGTCGTTTCACTCATTCGTCCAGTGAAACACGGGTGGCGGGATTGTCCGATCTCGCTTTCCTGGCAGCCGCGCCGTGCGGGTCCGGGGGAGCCGGTAGTCTCTGCCGCATGACCAGCAGGAGCCGTGTCGCGATCGTCGGCGCCGGAATAGCGGGTTTGGCCTGCGCGAAAGTGCTGAGACAGGAGGGCTTTCCGGTCGAGGTGTTCGACCGGGCGCCGGATGTCGGTGGCGTGTGGAGCGC
Source organism: Nocardia asteroides (assembly GCF_021183625.1). Taxonomy (NCBI): domain Bacteria; kingdom Bacillati; phylum Actinomycetota; class Actinomycetes; order Mycobacteriales; family Nocardiaceae; genus Nocardia; species Nocardia asteroides. Next base: position 1,850,829 of record NZ_CP089214.1, on the reverse strand, counting down.
TACCCGCCGTTACCCCGGGTTGCGTGCCCAGAGCAGCAGCCGTACGTACCGGTTCTCCGACCTCCCGATGCCCGACGACTTCCCGGACCGCCTCGACGGCGCGCAGATGCAGTCCTACCTGGAGAGCTACGTGCGCCGCTTCGACCTGGGGCACGCGCTGCGCCTCAGCACCGAGGTGGTCGCGGCCGACCCGGTGGACAGCGGCTGGCTGCTCGAGGTGCGCGACGGCACCGGCGTGCACCGCACCTCCTGTGACCACCTGATCATCGCCAACGGCGTGCACTCCGACCCGCTGGTTCCCGAGTTCACCGGCAGCGCCGACTTCCACCGGGCAGGCGGCCAGCTGGGGCACAGCTCGCTGCTCTCCGACCTGGGGGCGGCGCGCGGCCGGAACGTGGTCGTCGTCGGCTACGGCACCGCCGCCTGCGAGATCGCCGAGGCGGTCAGCCACGTCGCCGCCTCCACCACCGTCGTCGCGCGCAGGCTGCGCTGGAAGCTGCCGCGCCGCGCGGGCCGCTTCCTGGACGCGGAGCGGCTGCTGCAGAGCCGCTTCGGCGAGAGCCACTTCGGCTACCAGCAGCAGCGCCGCCCGGAGAAGTTCCTGAACGGCCCGGCCCGCTCGGTGCGCGACAGCAACCTGGACCTCATCCAGGAGCGCACCATCCGCAGCCTGCACCTGCGCGAGCTGGAGCTGGTCCCCGACGAGCCCTTCGGCACCGTCGCGCACGGCACCGTCGACCTCGCGGTCGACGGCTTCACCGAGCAGGTCTGGGCCGGGCGGCTCACCGTGGTGCGGGACACCACGATCAGCTCCCTCGGCGCCGAGAAGGTGCCGGTCGCGCACCTCTCCGACGGCCAGACCATCCCGGCCGACCTGGTCATCTGCGCCACCGGGTACCAGCAGCGGGTGCCGTTCCTCACCCCGTTCGTGCAGCGCAGGCTCACCGACGACGACGGCAACTTTCGGCTCTACCGGCAGATCCTGCCGCCGACGGTGCCGCGGCTGAGCTTCGCCGGGTACGGCGGCTCGGCGCTCAGCGCGATCTCCGCCGAGGTCGGCGCGCACTGGACCGCCGCGCTGCTCACCCACCGGCTCGAGCTGCCCGGCCCCACCGCCATGGGCGAGGCGCTGGACGCGCGGCTGAGCTGGCTCGCCGAGCGCACCGGCGGCGGCACGCACGGCACCGAGGCCGGGCCGTTCGGCGTGCACCACATCGACGAGCTGCTCGCCGACCTGAACGCGGAGTTCCCGGCCAGGCAGCGCTTCGCCCAGTGGTTCCGCCCGGTCACCCCGGACGACCTGAAAGTGATCGGCGCGCCCAAGCCGGAGCTGAACACCCAGCCGCGCCCGGTCGACCACGTGGCCGCCGTTCAACACTGACGGGTAACGACCGGCGTGGCAACGCGCAGGCAGCGGCCGGGATGCGGAGATAATTCGGGAGTGGACCGGCTGGACATGAACCTGCTGGTGGCCCTGGACGCGCTGCTGGAGACCAACAGCGTCACGCTGGCCGCCGAGCGGATGCAGACCTCGGTACCCGCCATGAGCCGCACCCTGGCGCGGCTGCGGCAGGTGCTCGGCGATCCGCTGCTCGTCCGCTCCGGCCGGGCGCTCGTGCCGACCCCGCGCGCGCTGGAGCTGCGGCACCAGGTGCACGGGCTGGTCGAGCAGGGCCGCGGGCTGCTCACGCCGCGCCCGGCGTTCGACGCGGGCACGCTGCGCCGCGGGTTCACGCTGCGCGCGGGCGACGAGGTCAGGCCGGAGCTCGCCGGGCCGCTGCTGGCCGCGGTCCGCCGCGAGGCCCCCGGCGTCACGCTGAACCTGGTGGCAGGCTCGGAGGACGATCCGCGCGCGCTCCGCGACGGCCGCACCGACCTGCGGGCCGGGGTCATCGAGCGCGGCGACCCGGAGACCGTGCAGCGGCGGCTCTACGACGACCGGCTGATCGGTGTCGCCGCCGCCGACCACCCGCTGGTCACCGAGCCGGTGACGGTCGCCGCCTACGCCGCCGCCGCGCACCTGAGCGTGAGCAGGCAGGGGCGGGTGCGCGGCGCCATCGACGACCGGCTCGCGCTGCACGGCCGCACCCGCCGGGTCATCGGCACCGTCCCCGACCTCACCACCGCGCTGCTCGCGGTGCGCGGCGGCACCGCGGTGTGCCCGGCGCCGGCCTCCGCGGTGACCTCGCTGCTCGGCCCGCTCGGGCTGCGCGCCTTCGAGATCCCGCTGCCGCTGCCCGAGGTGCCGATCGGGCTGGCCTGGCATCCACGGCACACCGCCGACGAGGGGCACCGCTGGCTGCGCGACCTGGTCGAGCGGCTGCTGCGGGCGCAGCAGGCGCCCGAGGCCAGGCCGCGGCGGCTGCTGCGCGCCGAGAACCGGGTGACCGTCGCCAAGGCGATCACCGGCGCCGCGCACGACGCCGCCGAGCGCATCGCCTGACTACCGCTGGTCCGGGTGCTCCCCGGTCGGCGGGCCGAACGGCATGGCGGCGGCGGTGCGCTTCAGCTCGTCGAGCATGGCCTGCACCTTGTCCGCGTGCGCGGTCTCCTCGGCGGTCGCGCCGGTGAAGCCGTTGCCGAAATCGCCGTAGCTGGAGCGATCGACCGCGGCGTCGTAGGCGGGACGGTCGCCCTGACCATTGCCGGGGCGCTCGACCGCGCCGGAGGTGAGGCCGGGGCGGCCGACCTGCTCGGTGTGCGCGTCCGGGGTCTGCCGGTCGGCGAACGGGGCGAAATCATCGCCGGGTTCCTCCAGCGGGTAGCCGGCGGCCGGGGGCTGCCGGTAGCCGTCCTGCTGGCCGGTGAAGCCGTCGCGCAGGCCCTGGTCGTAGGCGGCGGCGACGGTCTCGCCGAGGCCGAGCGAGCTGCCGTTGCGGCGCGGGCCGCTCCACCGGGCGGGTTCGTCCGGGCCGGTGAGGTCGGTGCGCTCCGGGGTGGGCGGGGCCTGGTTGGTGGTCGTCACGCTCGGCGGGGTCGGGGAGGGGGCCGGGCCGCGCTGCGGGAGGCGTCCGGAGGCGCGGCGCGCCTCAACCGCCGCGCGCAGGTTCGGGCCCGCGGGCTCGTCGTCGGTGGTCGGCGCGGCCGGTTCGGGTTCGGCCGGGGCCGAGAGCCGGGACGGGATGCCGTGCTCGCCGGGTTCGGCCGCGCGGCGCGGCGGTTCACCCTGGTCCGCCGAGTGTGTGGCGGGGGCGGACAGCTCGCTCCGGTCGGCCGAGCGGCGGGCTCCGCCCGCCGGTTCGGCGCGGTCGGCCGAGTGTCCGGGAGCGGACGGCTCGCCCTGGTCCGCCGGGGCCCTGCCCGCGGATTCCGCGCGTGCCTCGGCGATGCGCTGCCTGGTCGAGCCCGCTGCGTAGCGCGGGCGCGGGACACGCGGCGCCGCGGGCTCGCTCGGCGCCTCGGGGCCAGCGGCCGGCTGGGTGCCGCCGCGGGGCGGGCCGTACGCGGCAGCAGGCCGCTCGGCGGCGGTGTTCTCGGCACGGGTCGGCTCGGCCGCACGGCGGCCGGATCCCGATGTATCGGTGGCGCTCTCCTCCGCCGCCCGCCGCCGACGCGGGATGTCGCCGGACTCGCCGCTCCCGTTCGTCTCGGCCGCCCGCCTGCCGGTAGCGGCCGGATCAACGCCCGGCGAGCCCGCGCCATCGGCCCGCCCGTTCTCGGCCGCCCGCCGCCTCGGGACCGCTGTGTCCCCGGACGACGGCGCGGCATCGGCCGCCCGGTGCGCGGACGTCCCGTTCTGCCGCCCCGGCTCCACGGCACTGTCGGCGGCCCGCCGCCGAGCGGGCAGCCCACTGCCCTCGCCCTCCGGCCGCGCGACGTCCGGGGCCGCTCGCCGACCTGTGCTCACCGACGGCTCGGCACCGCCCGGCCGCGGCCCCGTGCTCACCGACGGCTCGGCGCCGCCCGCCCGCGGCCCCGACGACTCGCCGTCCTCCGCCGAGCGCCGCCCCGACGGCACCGCGTCGGATTCGAGGGCCCGCCGCCCGCCGGGCTCGGGCGCGTGCCGCCGCCCGGTGCCGGGCGCGTCGGCAACGCTCTGCAGCGTGTCCAGCCGCCGCCCGAGATCGGCGACATCCCGATCGGTGCGGAAGGCCCACGCCTCGATCGTGGCGAGCCGCGTCCCGACGTCACGGTCGTCGGCCGGCATCGGCACGGGCAGCGGCACATCGACGCGCGCGGCGACCAGGTCCAGCTTCCGGCTCACCTCCCGGAGGGACTCCGCGATATCGGACAGCATCGCGCCGATCGACTCGGCGCCGTCCTCGACGTGCTCCATCCACTACCTTCTTCCCCGATCGGTCCGGCTGAGCGCGCGGCCGGGAAGATTCTAACGGTGTGGTCACGATGCCGTTCGGCAGGCGAAGCAAAGTTCGCCTCCCGGCCCGCGCCGAACGCCGAAACGTGCTGTAGCAGTGCGTTTCCGGACAAGGCACCGCAGGCGGAACGCCGTTCTCGCCCGGAGGGCCCCGGCGCGGCGCGAGGTGCCGGTTCGAATCCGTTGGGGTACAACATTGATCATCCCGTCGCGGTCGCGGCGCGCCCGGCCACGGGTGCGGAGGGGAGTGGCGGGATGCACCCATCAGGGCGCACTCTGGTAGTGAGCGCGGGTGGCCCTGCCCGCGCGCGGATCGCAGGCTTAGGGGTGTGGTCGGAGTGGTGCGCAGCGAGCAGCGGGTCGAGGCGCCGTCGTGTGGACGGCGCGCGCTGCTGGCCGAGCTCGGAATCTCGAACGGCCCGCGCCGCGCCCTCGGCGAACGGGTCGGGTACGGCTGCCGCTGCCCGGACTGCACCCGCAACCAGTGGAATCTGGAACGGTTCAAGTACTGGCTGCGCGGCAGGCTGCTCGCGCTCGGCGCGGACGAGGCCGAGGTCGGCCACCGGGTCGACGGCGTCCCGGTGGACGTGTACTGGCGGATCGGCGAGCGCCGCTTCGCGATCGAGGTGCGCAGCGGCCCGCTGGACTGCACCCTCGCGCTGCAGCACACCAAGCGGCTGCGCGACGCCGGGCTGGCCGGCGTGCTGTGGCTGTGCCCGCCCGGTTTCTGGGTGGCGCACCTGCCCGCGCTCGGCATCCGCGACTTCGCCCCGCCCGGCTGCGACTACGAGGTCGAGAGCGGCATGTTCGACACCGCCTGCACCGCCGTGGTCGCGGCCAGGCAGGAGCCGTACGAGCTGCGCGACTTCCTGGCCGGCTGGGTCGACGGCGACATCGTGTGGGGTGATCGGGACGTCTCGACGGGAGGATGGGCGACGGTGAGCGACTGGGAGCACCACACCAGGACCCAGGCGGCGATCATCGCCCGCCAGCGCCGGGAACTGGTCGATCAGCGAACCGCCCTCGCGGTCTCCAGGCAGACGGTGCGGGAGAAGCAGAAGCAGATCGGCAAGCTGCACACCCGCCTGGAGCGGGCCGAGCAGACCCAGGAGGAGCGCGCCGACGAACTCGCGCGCGCCCAGCGCACCATCGCCGACCACGTCCGGCGCGCCGACAGCCTGCGCGGCCAGCTCAAAACGGTGAGTCAGACGATCAACCACTGGCAGCTCATCACCTGCTGCGCCATGATGCTGATCGTCACCTTCATCGCCGCCGCCGTGGTCCTGCGCTGAGCGCAGCGCCGGTGCCTCCGCCGCAGCCGGTCGATCGCGGTGCGCCCCTGCGCCGTCGGGAGCCAACGGGCGCACCGGAAGCGGTCGATGATCTGCGCTCGGCCGTGCCGACGCGGTCACGGTGAGCCGGAGCCGTCAGCTCGGGCCGGGCAACTGATCGGCTCCCGCGCTGAGCCGGAACGGCGCCCGCTCCCAGCGCCATCCCTCGCGCACGACCAGCGCGGCCAGGTCGAGCAGCTCCAGCCCGGCCGCCGCCGCCGCGAACCCGGCCCACCCCACCGGCCCCTCCCGCAACCGCTCGACCAGCGCCTCCGGCGCGTGCACCGCCCGCGCGGCCAGCTCGCCCACCCCGATCTCACTGCCGGTCCAGACCAGCCACCCCCACCCGTTCCGGTGCGCCCACGCCCGCAGCACCCGCGACCGCACCCGGTTCGGGTGCAACGCCACCCGGCTCAGCGGCTGCACATCGATCAGCGCGACCCGCCCGTCGACACCCCGCACAGCCACCCCCGGATACAGCGAGACCCCCTCGAGCTCGACCGCGACCGGATCCTCCTGAAAGGTCTGCACCGCCGGGTCGGCGTCGAGCAGCCGCAGCAGCCGGGCCCGCAACCCCGAGTCGAAGGCCACGTCCCGCCCCACGCTGTCCAGGTAGAACCGCCCGCGCCCGTCGTCGTCGGCATCCGGCCGCGCGGACCGGCCGGGGAGCGGCGCGGGCGTGCCGCCGTCCGCCCACTCGACCCCGCCGAGCACGCTCCCGCCGACCGGGTCCGGTTCGTGCAGCCCGGCCAGCAGCCGCCTGGTCTTCTTCCGCCAGCCGAGGATCCGCTGCATGACGAAGCCCGCGATCCGGCGCGCGTCCTCCTGCGGGTGCCCGGCCAGCCGCAGCCGCAGGTAGGCGAGTTCGTTGGCGGCGAGGTCGGCGTCGGTGGCGTAGATCTCGGCCAGCAGGGTGCGGACCAGGCGCTGGTCCGGCGTGCCGGGCGGATACCCGCGGGCGAACACCGCGAAGGCCGAGCCGCCGGGCGGGTGCGCGCGCAGGATGTGCCCGACCGCCCTGGTGTGCAGCTGCCGCGCCCGATCCCGGGAGATGTCCTGCCGCGCGGCGATCCGGCTGAGCGTGGCGGGCGCTGCCGCGCCGATGCCGAGCCGGAGCGCGACGATCTCCGCCTCGCGCGCGCTGCGCTCCGCGTGCTCGGCGACGAGCGCGGCGACCACCTCGGCCATCTCCTCGTGCTCGAGCCCGACGGCACCGGCGATATCGCCCTCGCCCCACTCCTCCGCGTGCACCGCCACCCGCACCTCCCCTCGCCTCGACCGGCCACAGCCTAGACGCAGCCGCCGACAGCCCGTGCCCGGCGCGCACGCCGCCCGGCATGCGCACCGCGCTATCAGCCGGAGCGCGAACGAACCGTCCCCGTCGTCAACCGAATGTCGCGGCCCGGCCGGCTCGCCTCGAACCAGGTGCGGCAGACGCTGATCGGCGCCCCGGTTGGCGCAGCAGCGGGTGAACACCTCGGCCCTGGTCCGCGACAGGATGCTCGACGGCCCGCGCGAGCTGACCGCCCCCGAGGACGACCTGCGCTAGAAAACAGATCAGCCCCGGTCGAAGACCGGGGCTGATCTGTTGGTGCGCGATACTGGGATTGAACCAGTGACCTCTTCCGTGTCAGGGAAGCGCTCTCCCGCTGAGCTAATCGCGCGAGGTGGAGACGGGAATCGAACCCGTGTGCACGGCTTTGCAGGCCGTTGCCTCACCACTCGGCCACTCCACCGCGCAAGGGGGACGGTAACTTTCGCTACCTGGCCCTACCTCTCGAGCGGATGACGGGATTCGAACCCGCGACCCTCACCTTGGCAAGGTGATGCGCTACCACTGCGCTACATCCGCATTTCGCCACCTCGGAGGCTTTTCGGCGCTCCGTGGTGCGAGCAGAACATTAGCCCACCCGCGCTGCAAGGTACAAATCCGCTGGTAGACGGCTTGTGCGGGCGACAATACCGGGGTCGGGCGCCCGGCTCCCGAATTTCCCCAGGTCGGGCCGCGATTTGGTACCGCGCGGGGCGCCCGTGCTACTGTTTCGACTCGTTCAGCCGCTCGCGGCCGAGCGTACCCGGTCCCATAGCTCAGCGGGAGAGCGTCCGCCTCACACGCGGAAGGTCGCTGGTTCGAAACCAGCTGGGACCACAACATCCCCTTGATATTCATACTGGTCAGGGGGATTTCTCCGTCAGCTAGCGCGCTCGTGGGTTGTGCGTACTTGTCCGAGATTGACCGGCGGTTTCCGGTGCCTGAGGCACGTTGGAGGCACGGCAAGCGAGGTTGCAAGTGGTCCAAGAACCCTGAGGTGCGGAAGGGCGCCGACCTCGCCGACTCCGAATCCTCATTCACAGTCTGGCTAGATGCGCAGCACGCTTTCAACGAGGTGGTCTCATGACGTTTGATTCCATCTGGGCGGTTGATTCGGGAGGCCGTGTATGGAGCGACTTGCGCTAGGTAGAGGTTGGCCATACTGGGTGGTGGGATGCGCCGGACGGTGGGCTGGCTACCGCCTGCCCCATAGGGCCTGCCCTTTTCGCGTAGAGGCTCCGGGGTCAAGAGGGGGCGAGGCCCATCCCGGAGGGACGCCATCGGCGCTCTTGAGGCTGGAGGGACGCGAAAACACAATGCAGGCCACCACCCACTAGGGCCTTCGACCGAAGGTCGAACAGCCTGTACAGAAAGCTGTACAATGTTTGGGTGAAGCCGATCACCTATACCGAAGCCCGGGCCAACTTCGCCTCGGTCTTGACCAGTGCCACGGACGATCTGGAAGAGATGGTGGTGACTCGGGCTGGCCATGAGCCAGTTGTGCTCGTTGCCCTCAGCGAGTATGAAGCGTTGAAAGAGACCGCGTACTTGCTGGGGAACCCAGTCAACGCCAGCCGTCTCGAACGTTCAGTTGCAGAACATCGCGGTGGCGTAGCGGCGCCCCGAGAATTGGTCGATGTCGATGGCAGTGACCTCCGAGCCGAACCCGAGCGCGGACGTAGGCAAACTACCTACATCGATGAATCCAAATCCTCTGCCAGTGCCTTAGGGTCTGTACTGCTGTATTCCGATCGGTTTCTAGCGGGGAAGACCTACGATCTCGCCTTCCCGAGGGATCGATCGTGGGCGATGGCATCATTCGACGAGGATCTGGTTATAGGCCCCTTGGAGAAGTTGTTGCGAGCAGTTGTGACCGTGCAGCAGCTGTTCCTTCAGTCCGGGTCGGAGGGCATTTTATCGGACATGTGGGCACCTGCTGTGGAAGCACTTCGGGATGCTATCGCCGCTCTCGAAGCTGCGATCCCCGAGGCGCGCAAATGAAGCTTCTCTTCACTGATGTAGCCTGGGAAGACTATCAATGGTGGCTCGCCAACGATAAGCGCGTCATTAAGAGAGTCAACTTGCTACTCGAAGACGTGAAACGGAATGGGCACAACGGAATTGGTAAGCCCGAAGCGCTCAAGCACAGTCTTGCGGGTTACTGGTCGCGGCGAATCACCGGTGAGCATCGGCTTGTGTACGCGATTGAGAACGAGATAATTACAGTAATTTCGTGTCGGTATCACTACAACTGAGATACCGCCGTCTCATCTCAAACGCAGGTAGTGAACCGCTGCGCAAACCCGCTGGCGACCGTGCCATTTACCTGGCGGTGGATCGGGACCACAGCCGGTGGACCAGGCTGGATGGTCTCGATACGTGCTCGACTGCGGGAGGTCAAGTCGGGTACGGCTCATCGCGCGCCCAGCACTGCTTCGGTCGTTGAGATAGGCGCTCAGATCACGGAACGTGGCGTTTTGCCACGTCGCCAAAGCGGTGCCGACACGCCCAACGGGCCTCGGCCTGCCGGAGCTTGCGGAGGCCGGGCCGAGCTGCGCGGTGCCGCGTGGCGGCACCGCTGGGCGGCGCGCAGCGCCGCCCCCTTGACTCTATATAGCGAATTTCAGCAACAGCTCGAACGAGTACCAGCTATGTAGCGGAGGAAGCCTGATCCATCAGCATCTTCGTCCGCTCAGCGCGGGTGGGAAGCGCGTCCAATCCGGCCTGCACTGCGTCTACAGCCCGTTGTATCGAGGCAACGGATCTCGGAGGGAAGTCCGCCTGGAAGGGACTGAGCGGGGTTGCCACCACACCTGCGGCTCCTTCGCTCAGCGAGGTGGCGATTCGTCGCGAGGAGCCATCCCAGAGCCGGAACGCCTCGCCTGCTGCGGCCTGGATCGCGCGAACCTCATCGCTGGTGATCTTTGCGACCTTTCCGGCCGACGGGAGTGCCCCACCCTGTCGTAGGTCGGCCGCAAGCTGACCGTCGAATTGGACTCCGCCAAACATGGGGTGGCTGTAAATTGTTGCAGCGTCGGGTAATTGGGTGCAGTAGTCGATAGCTTCGGACCGACTGAGACCTTTCAGCACTGCCATAGGGCGAACCCCGCGCTGCGCCGCATTCGAGAGGTCCGCTGCTACCCAACAGCAGGGAAGCAGTCGCTCCGGCTCGGTCACCTCAAGCCAGAGATCGAGTACCGCTGCGCGTTCGTCAACACTCAAGAGGTTGCCTCGCGTTGTCGAGCCGGACAAGATGAAGTAATCGACCCAGGTCGCAGCAGCACGCACGGCATACTCGCGAGTTGCTTCGAAGTTGATGGCGCCCTCATTGGCTTGCAGCGTGAGCGCGGGAACAACGATCTCAAATGCGGGCATCAAGACTCCACAACACGGCGGATCGAATCCGCAGACTCGGACGGAGAGCGCAAAGAAGTATCGAGTACGAGATCAGCGCGATGGAGTCTCGGGGTGGCATCCCATGCGGCCAATCGCGCATAGGTGTCTCCAGTATCTCGCGCGACTATTCGTTTGAGCGCAATGTCTCGCGGGCAGGTCAATTCAACTGTTATCCAAGTTGTAACGGGGAATGCATTCTGGATCGCAAGAATTATCTCGGGCTGTCCTGCGTGAATGACCGGAATCTGACCTTGGCGAATCATCAATTCGATTGAGCTGCGCTCGATCGCGTAACGTGAACCGTATCGCCGATTCTCCCAGATGATTTGATCCGTAGCGGCCAGGTGGTCCAGAGCTGGCGCGGTCGTCATCCGGTAGCTCTCGGTACGGCCGCTGCCCACCTTCAAGCGGCGGTAGAGCTGGTATCGGCGGTCGGTGCGAGAGAGGTAGGCAGTGACGGTGTCTTTGCCCGATGCGGGAGGCCCGTAGAGTAGGACGCCCTGATCGGTCACGCCGATTGCGCCTCGCGTCGGAGGTCCTCGATCAATCTCTGTGCCTGGGTTCGCAGTGGCTCGCTATCAGTGTCATTGTCGATGACGACGTGCTCGGCTGCGGGACGATAGGAAGTGTCGATTGCCGCTGAATAATCGGCCCAGTTAGATAATTTCCAATTGTCCCGACCGGCTCCGCGATGTCGGAGATAAGTGTGCATCGACTCTGGTGAGCAGCGCACCCAGAGAAATGTGACCTGCGCGCTTGCTGCCGCAGCTCGTGAACTGGCGCGTTCAATCCAAGTGATGTCATTGAACTCACGCAGATAAGGCGCGGTGGCGATAACAGAATTGCCGCATTCCAGATTTTCTTGAACGACCGCTCCGAGCGCTTCGTACTCGCGTGGCCGAATGCGCGTAAGGTAAGTGTCCGATTCGCGGTCATTGATACTTGACCCGAGGTCCTCAAGTGCCGGTTCAATAATCGGACGAGCAATCGTATCTTTGTCGAGAATGGCCCATCCGGTTTCGCGTGCGAGGACTCGGCCAAACTCGCTTTTCCCGCTGCCGGGGTAGCCGCCGACATAAACAACTCGGGGTCGGGTCAGTCGTACCGGTCCAGTCATGCTGAGGCTGATCGCGGTTGGTGTCGTGACGATGCGCCCGGAGCGTTCCCGGCTCGCCACGTATCCATCTGCTGTGAGCTGCTCCATCGCCTTCGTGACGGTCAACTGACTTGCGTGCCACTGCTGCGCTAGCTCTCGGGTCGAAGGCAGACGTTGACCGTCACGAAGACGGCCAGCCTCGATGTCGGCCCGAATCGCGTGCGCGATCCGCAGATGTGCCGGGGTCGCGGGCTGTTCGGGTCCGGTCACGACAAGACTCCTCGCGGTAGCAGTTGCCCCACGAGGGTATCAGTCTGCTTTTCGGCGTTTACCTGCGTCCATGCCCTTTCAGCAGGCGGTTTGTCAACGACGCTAGAAAGCAGTTGCTTTCCAGCGAAAGCAACTGCTACCGTTGAGAGGTGCCCCACATTCGGGGACACCAAAAGGCGAGGTGGGAGAGATCAATGGCAATCAAGAGGGGTTTCCGGTTCCCGATCGAGTCGGGTGCGGCGTTCCCGGGGAAGCTGCTGCTGATGGGGGAGATCGGCCCGGCGATCAAGTACAACCCGGACCGCAGCGCGCTGGCCGAGCAGGAGCGGGACTACAACCCGAAGACCGGTGAGGGTTCGGGGCTGCCGCTGTGGAGCGCGACGGTGTCGGACCCGGACGAGGAGAAGGCCAAGCGGGCTTCCTTCGAGATCAAGTTCATCTCCGAGCACCGGCCGGTTCCGGCGGGGCAGGAGCTGGCGCCGGGGATCTGGCTGATCGAGCTGGAGGGCCTGACGGCCGAGGCGCGGGTGATGGGTCAGGGCGATTTCAAGTACCTGGGCTACGTGTACCGGGCGACGGGGATCAAGGGCGACAACAACACCCCGAAGGCCACCGGCAACGGCGCGGGCGCGAAGGCCGGTGCGTGATGACCTACGTCAGCACGGTCGTGGACGGCTACGACGGTTTGGAGGTCCGGTACAGCCCGGAGCGGGTCTACCAGTACAAATACAGTGGCGACGAGGAGCTGCTTCCGGCCACGGTGCTGGTCGACCTGCTCGGGTGCGCGCAGCGCTCGTACCTGTCGCTGTCGATCACCGATGCCCGGTCCCTGCTCGATCAGCTGAGCACGGTGCTGGCCGAGCACGATGCCGCCGAGTCCACCCAGACCGACACCACCGTTGACACGGTGGACGCCGGGAAGGCGGCGTAGTCGTGTCCGAGCGTTCCACGGCGATGCGGGTGGCCCGGTGGGTCGCGGTCCTGGTGATCGTGACCATCGGCGTCGCCGCCTTCGCCCTCAGTATCGCCGCGCTCAAGGAGCTGGCGATCATGGCCCGCACCCCGCGCGAGCTGGCGTGGCTGTGGCCGGTGATCGTGGACGGCACGATCATCCAGGCGACCATCTCCATGCTCGTGCTCGCCAGCGGGCCGGAGCGGCGCTGGTTCCTCGGAGTGCTGGTCTGCGGCGCCCTGGTCTCGGTGATCGGCAACAGCGTCCATGCGGCGATGGCGGGTGAGCACCTGCCCTGGTGGGCCGCTGCCCTCGTCGCTGCGGTGGCGCCGGTGTCGCTGCTGGTCGATACCCACGGGCTGGGGATGCTGTTCCGGGCCTCGAACCGCGAGCCCATCACGGACGCCGTAGCCGTGCCGGAGCCGTCTGCGGTCGCGGTCTCCGAGCCGATCCCGGCTCCGGCCCCGGTTCGTCGGCGCAAGCCTGCCGCTCGGCGTGATCCGGCCAAGGTCACTCGTGCGATCGAGATGCACGCCGACGGCAAGAGGTTCCCAGAAATTGCTGCGGCACTGGGAGTTTCGACCTCGACTGCCCGCAACTACGTCGGTAAGGCCACGCCCGCCGACACCCCGGCCCCGGCTTCTGCGCCGGAGCCCGACCCGGTTCCCGAGCCCGCTGTGGTGCGCCCTGCGCCCTTCACGGCTCCGGTCCGTCCTGTTCTCGCTGCGCGGCCTCGCCCGGTCGTTCAGCCGATGCTGCCGCTTGCGGTGGCAGGGGGTAACTAGTCATGTCCCTGGAAGCACTCATGGTCGGCTCGGCCAGCCTGGTCGGTGCGGGCGTGCTGACCTGGTGGAGGTTCCTCGACCGGCCGACCGCCCGCCCGATCACCACCGATCAGATCGTCGCCGCTGCCCCGCCGGAGCTGCGTCCGGCCGCGTTCATCCTGGCCGACCCGGCGCAGACCAACATCATGTTCGAGGCGCTGAAGCTGGGTTCCCGTGAGCGCGGGTTCCCGCAGGTGCTCGGCTGGGGCTACACCGATCACGGCATCGGGGTGGATGTGCAGATGCTCGGCGGGCAGAAGCTCTCGGACTGGTCGGCCGAGCCCACCTGCGAGCTGTTCGCCACCTACTTCGCGGTCGGCTCGGTGACCGTGGCCGGGACCGATCCGAGCTGCCTGCGGATCACCCTGCGGGCCTACGACACCCTCGCTGAGTCGATCCCGACCACTGCCGTGTTCGACGGGCAGCGGCTCGCCCCGCCCGCTCCGGCGTTACCCGACCCTGCGGCCGTGACTCCGGCTTCGGTCGGTGTCGATCTGGAGGCGGTGCCGGTCGGGGTGACCGAGGACGGCTCGCCGTGGCTGCTGCGGGTCTACGGCTCGCAGATTCTCGTGGCCGGGGCGACCGGCTCGGGCAAGGGCTCGGTGCTGCACTCGATCATCGCCGGGCTCGGTCCTGCGATCCGTGCCGGGCTGGTGGATGTGTGGATGTGCGACCCGAAGGGTGGTGCGGAGTTCGGGCGCGGCGCCGATCGGCTCTACGTGCGGTTCGGAGTTAACACCGAGTCCATCCTCGCCATGCTGCGCGAGGCGGTGACCCTGATGGACGAGCGCACGGCCCGGATGCGCGCCACCGGTACCCGCAAGCTCTACCCCACGACCGATGAGCCGCTGATCCTGTTCATCATCGACGAGGCCGCTGCCCTGTCCGCGTATGCGACGCGGGAGGAACGCGCCGAGTTCGACCGGCTGTCGGGGCTGCTGCTGACCAAGGGCCGCGCTGCGGCGTTCGTGATGATCTCGGCGTTGCAGGACCCGTCCAAGGAGACCATGCCCAACCGGCAGCTCTACTCGGTGCGCATCGGGCTCCGGCTGGACGAGCCGACACAGACCGCGATGGTCCACGGCCAGGGCGCCCGGGACCGGGGCGCGCGCTGCGACACCATCCCCGCGACCACGCCCGGTGTCGGCTACGTCGGGGAGGACGGCACCACCGGGTTCACCCGCGTGCGCGCGTTCTGGGTCTCCGATGAGGCCGTGGACGCCATCGTGGATGCCTTCTCCCCGGTTGGTCCCGATACCGCTCCGGCGGCGGACTACTCCGGGTTCGACCCCGACGACCTCGGTGACGGGGAGGTGGCGGCGTGAGGCGTGGGTTCGTGACCGAGATCCACGTCGTCGTCTACTGCGATTCCTGCGGCGAGCTGTTCACCGACACCGATGGGGAGTCGGTCTGCTTCGACACCAGGTATCAGGCGATCGCCTTCCTGACCTTCCTTCCCGGCCGCGCTCGGTGGGTCTACGACGGCGACACGATCATCTGCAACGGCTGCCGGATCCCCGATCAGTGCGAGCAGACCGGCCACGCGTTCATCGACTCCCACGGGGCCACCGCCCGGTCCCACGGCACCACGTCCTCTTCCCGCCTCTGCCTTGTGTGCGGCACCTCCGAAAGCGAGTCCCGCTGATGTCCACCGTCCGAAACCTGTTCTCCGACAACCCCAACCACGACCGCGACCGGGACGCCGAGCTGGTGGCCGACACCCGCGCCGAGCGTCGCTGCCGCTGGGAGCGCTCCGGCGCCGACCCCCTTGCCGTGGTGATGCACCTGCTGGCCGAGACCGGCGACGCCCCCGGCTGGCACCTCGACCTCGCCCACGGGGACGACGACTGGCCGGAGGCGGCATGAGCACCACTCGCAAGCGCGCGGCCGACGAGGTGCACCCGATCGTCGCCAAGGCTGCTGCCGGGGTCCGCAAGTGCCGGACCCGCACCACCGCCCCGATCCCCTTCGCTCCGACACCCGGGCAACTCGAACTCGAACTCTTCACCCCCACCGAACTGGAGGATCAGCCGTGAAGACCACCACGACCACCGAGACCGGCACCGATCCGTTCGACGCCATCCTGACCGGCGCCGGATTCGCCCTGCTCTACACCGGCTACGCCGCTGCCCTCGCGATCAAGTGGGCGGTCCTGTTCCCGGTCATCTCCGCCCCGCTCGCCTTCGCCGTCACCGCCGGGGTGGTGTTCGGCTGGCCGGTCGGCCTCGGGCTCGGGCTCGTGGCCCTCGCGGGGATCATGCTCTGGCGGCACCGTCGTCCGGAGATGTTCGAGCGGTGGGTCACCGCCCGCGCCCGCACCCGCTTCCTGACCTGGTGGCGCTACACCCGCCGCTGGCGCCGTCTTCTGGTCGCCTGCAACCTCACCGTCCGGGAGGGTGAGCGCGTGTTCTGCCCGCGCCTGCTCTCGGTCGCGGTGGGCGCCTCCACCGATGTGGTCCGGGTCAAGATGCTCGCCGGACAGCAGCCGGCCGATTGGGAGAACCGCGCCGAGCACCTGGCCCACGCCTTCGGCGCCGACGCTGCCCGCGCCCGCATCACCGGCCCCGCTGTGGTGGAGCTGTCGTTCCGCTACGGCGATTCCCTCGCTGACGTCATCTCCCTGCCCGAGCACCGCCCGCTGCCCGGCCTGGACTCGACCGACAAGGACGCCGCATGACCGACACCGCCCCGGTGGTGAACGATGACCCGTCACAGCCTGCCCCCACCCGGCAGACTGCGGCGGATCGTCGTGCGCTCCCGAACCTCAACGAGATCGCCGAATCCGCCGCGGAACACGAAGGTGTCTGCGCTCGCATGATCCCGATGCGGGCCTTCGACCGCGACACCGGCCGCATCTCCTACATCGGCGTTCCCTGCAAATCCACCATCGCCACCGTCTGCCCCGCCTGCGCGAAAGCTGCCCGGTACACGCGGATGGTCCAGTGCAAGGAAGGCTGGACCCTCGCTGTCGAGCCGGTCCGTGATGAGCCGGAAGTGACTGCGGCACAGCGTGATCTGCTCGGTGCCCGCGCGCACATGGCGACCGAGTACCACAACGCCCGCCAGGCCGGGGACGACGAAGCAGCCGATGCCATCCGCGAACTCGTGGGTGAGCTGGATACCGAGTTGAAGGAGTCCGGGGCGCGTGGCCCGTTCCCGTCGCTGGACCCCAAACCTCGCCGCAAGGCCAAGAGCACCCGGCGCCGCGACGATGTGCCCGACCTGCCGCGCAAGAAGGTCGCCAAGCGCACCGTGGGCCGGGAGTACGCGGGCAAGTATCGGCCGTCGACGTTCTTCACCCTGACCCTGCCCTCCTACGGCCGGATCAACGAGGTGCCCGGCCCGGACGGGCAGATGGTCAAGGACGGCTCCCCGGTGCACCCGGATTCCTACGACTACACCCGCGCGGCCCGCGACACCATCCACCTCAAGCGCCTGTTCACCCGCTGGGTGCAGAACCTCCGCAGGGCGGTGGGCTGGAACGTGCAGTACTTCGCCACCGTGGAACCGCAGAAGCGCGGTGCCCCGCACCTGCACATCGCCATGCGCGGCACGGTCCCCAACGAGCTGCTCAAGCAGGTGACCGCGGCGACCTACCGCAACATCTGGTGGCCGCATCACGACCACGAGGTCTACACCGACGACCGGATGCCGGTCTGGGACCACCAGGCCAACACCTTCACCGACCCCGACACCGGCGCACCTCTGACCACCTGGGACGAGGCGCTGGCGGTCATGGACACCGTGGACGAGCTGGAACCCGCGCACACGTTGCGCTTCGGCGCCCAGTGCAAGACGGTGCAGATCCTCGCCGGGTCCGATGAGGAGGACCGCAAGGTCCGCTACCTGACCAAGTACCTCACCAAGTCGGTGGCGGAAATTCTCGAGCCCGGTAGCACGCGGGTGGCGGTGCACTACGACCGGTTGCAGGAGGAGCTCAAGCGCACCCCGTGCTCCAAGACCTGTGCGGTATGGCTGCGCTTCGGCATCGTCCCTGAGGGCGCCAGCGCCAAGACCGTGGCCGGTCGTTGCAAGGGCAAGGCGCATCGCCGGGAGTGCCTCGGGCTACCCGGCCAGCGGGTCATCTCCTCGGGGCTGTGGACCGGCAAGTCGGTGGAGGACCACCGCGCCGACCGCGCCGAGTTCGTGCGCCAGTACCTCGCAGCCGCCGGAATCACCCTGCCCGAGCGGCCGAACCTGCGCATCACCCCGATCCGCCCCGGCGACAAGGACGCACCACCGCGAGCGCACCTGGTCATGGCCGCTGTCGCTGACCGGATCAGGAAACGAGCCGAGTACGACGCGGCCCGCTTGGCGCTCGCCGGTGACGGGCCACCGGGTGCCGAGATTCTTTCCGCAATTCAGCGAACAGCAGCGTAGGGGAGTGGAGATGAATGAGCGATCAGAGTACGTCGGCGTGAAGGGCGCTGCGGACTACCTCGGTACCGGGGAGCGGTTCATCCGGCGCCTGGTGGCCGAGCGGCGGGTGGTCTTCTACAAGGTCGGCGGGCTGGTGCGGTTCAAGGTCGCGGACCTGGAGGCGTACGCCCAGGCCGGTCGGGTCGAGGCGATCGAGGTCCGCTGGCACGGCGGCAGGGCGGTGGCCTGATGCCTGCTCGCCGCCGGTTCGGCAAGGTCCGCAAGCTGCCATCCGGAAAGTTCCAGGCGTCGTTCCTCGGCCCGAATGGCAAGCGGCAGAACGCACCTCAGACCTTCCGGACCAAGACCGACGCCGATCGCTGGCTGGTGAAGGTCGAAGCCGACATCAGCCGGGGCGCCTGGCTGGACGAGAAGCTGGGGCGCCAGCAGTTCGGGGACTACGCGAAGGCGTACCTGTGCGAGAACTCCGACGTAGGGCCGCGCTGGGAAGAGACGTGCCTTCGGAACATGCGCCTGCACATGACCGACCTGCTCGACCGGCCGTTGGTGGCGATCACCGCGCCGGTCGTGCGCACCTGGCACGCGAACGCTCTGGCGGGGAAGGGCGGGCGAACCTCGATTCAGCAGTCGTACCGGTTCCTGCGGGCGGTGATGAACCAGGCCAAGCGCGATGGCGCGATCATGGTGAACCCCTGCTCGATCAAGGGCGCCGGTACCGACCGGGCCAAGGAACGCGGCATCGCCAACGTCGCGGACGTCGCCGCGCTGGTGGAGGCGATCTACCCGCGCTACCGGGCGGCGGTGCTGCTGGCGGCATGGTGCGGGCTGCGCCGTGGCGAAATCATCGGGCTGAACGTGGTGGACGTGGACCTGGTGGCGAATGTGGTGCAGGTCCGGCGTAACTGGGTTGAACTGCTGGAGTCCGACGAGGCGTTCGAGGCGGACCCGAAGACCGATGCCGGTGCGCGGCCCGTAGCGATTCCGCCGCACCTTCGCCCGTACCTGATCGAGCACCGCGATCAGTGGGCCGGGCCGGTGTGGATGTTCATCGGCCGCGACGGTCAGCGAATGCGGGGCAACGCGATCTATCAGGCGTTCGTGCGGGCACGGAACAAGGTCGGTGTCTCGGTGACCTTCCACGACCTCCGGCACACCGGTCAGAGCTTGGCCGCGCTCACCGGCGCGAACCTGGCCGATCTGAAGAAGCGCCTCGGGCACTCCTCGAACGCCGCCGCCAGCCGGTACCTGCACGCGGTGGACGGCCGGGACCGCGAGGTAGCCGACGAGCTGAGCCGGATCGCTGCCAGGGGCAACGCCGCCGAGCTGCCGCGCCGAATCGTCGTGAAGCACTGACCGTTTCGAGGCACGGATGGGGCACGGAACCGGATTCCGTGCCCCTGAGCTGCGATTATGCTCCTGCCTCACACGCGGAAGGTCGCTGGTTCGAAACCAGCTGGGACCACTTCTCCCCCCTGCCGTTCAGCCTGGCTGGGGGGATTATTGCGTTTGTTCCCCACCCGCGTTGTAGGGCCGGAGTTGTCCCGTATTGACCGCTGAGATCCGGGAGGAAGGGCACGCTGGGGGCCGATTGCGATCGCGCCCTCCAGTAAGCGGTATCCGGAATCGCGCTCGGCACCGATCCGTCGATGAGCTTCGGTATGGCCGCCCGGGACGGAACTCCTCGGCTGCGTCGCAGTGCGCCGGAGGTGTCAGCGCGTGGGTAGTCCGAGGACGTGTTCGGCGACGTAGTTGAGGACGAATTCGTTGCTGACCGGGCCCGATCGGGCCAGGCGGGCATCGAGGTAGAGGTCGAGCCAGCCGTTGCGTTCGTCCCAGGCGTCGGCACCGAGTACTTGGACGGCGTGGTCGGCGGCGTCGAAGGCGAGGTCGGCGGCGAGGAGTTTCGCCATGTTCGCCTGGGCGGCGACGGCGGAGGGGTCGGTTCCGCTGTCGAAGCAGGCCGCGGCGCGGTAGAGGAACAGGCGGGTGGCTTCCAGCCGGGCGTGCAGCGCGGCCAGGGGATGGCTGATGGCCTGGTGGACGCCGATCGGGGTGGAGCCGGCGATGACCCGGCTCGTGGCTCGCTCGACCGAGCGGGTGATGGCGTAGTCGGCCAGGCCCACGCAGAGGGCGGCGGTCAGGACGCGCTCGACGTGGGTGAACGGCCACATCACCAGGAGCCCCTGCCCTTCGGCGCCGATCAGATTCTCCCGCGGTACTCGCACGTCGTCGAGTTCGAGCCGGTACTGCCGGACGCCTTCGCGGAAACGCATCGGCAGCTCGGTCATCGTGGCGCCCGGCGCGCGGGGATCGAGCAGGACGGCGGTGTAGCCGCCTCTCGCCTCGGCTCCGGATGTCGGCGGACGGCCGAAGATCAGGACGTAGTCGGCGGCGTCCAGCCCCGAGGTGATGCTCTTGGCGCCGCGGACCAGGAAATCGGGCCCGTCGCGGAAGATTTCGGTGGCGGTGCGGAAAACGTTGTGCCCCGAGTGGGATTCGGTGGTGGCCATCGCCAGTTGCGCGTCTCCCGAGGCGACGCGCCGCAGCAGCCCGGGTGGTCCGCACGCGCCGGGACCGGCGAGATGCATGGCGTGCGCGATCGCCGCGGACAGCACCGGCATCCACAGGGTGATGTTGTCGGCGGCGAGCGTCTCCAGGACGAGAGCCGTGCCCAGCAGGCCGCCATCGGCGCCCCCGTATTCGGCGGGAAGTGCCATGCCCGGCCATCCGTGGCGGCGGAAATCCGCCCACAGCTCGGGGTGGATCGCGCTGTGATCCAGGAAGTGCTGCCGCACGTCGCCTGCACGGTCCGCGAATCGTGTGGCGAGCTGTCTGGCATCGGCCTGTATCGCGGTGTGCCGGGCGGAGAGAACGAACGTCCCTGTGTCGTTGATCGCGCTGGGGGTTGTGGTCATGGGGTGTGCGCTCCGATTCGAGGATGAGGCGGCCGGACCGACCGACACTCCAGAGTATTGCTCTGCTCATCGCGGCACGCAAGAGCACTCCGGAGTATTACTCTGTCGGTATGGGGACCCGGGAACGCATCCTGCAGGCAGCGTTGGAGTGCTTCAACGAGGACGGCTACGACCGGACCTCCGTCGCCCGGATCCGGGACCGCAGCGGTGTCTCCAACGGTGCGCTGTTCCACCATTTCCCGAGCAAGGAGGCGATCGCAGAGGGGCTGTACCTGGAGGCCATGCGCGCTGTTCAACAGGGCTACTGGTCGGTCCTGGCGGGGCAACCCGCCACGGTTCGGGAGAGCATGGAAGGCATCATCGGCAACCTGCTGAGCTGGGTGCAGGCCAACCCGCACTGGGCCCGCTTCCTCTACGCGCAGGGCCATCTGGACTGGTCCACCGACGCCGGCAGCGAACTCCAGGCCCTCAATGCGGAACTCAACGCCGCCTACCGCACCTGGCTGGGTACCTTCATCGCCGACGGAGCCGCCCGTGACCTCCCCATGGCGGTCGCGGTCGCCGTCGTCACCGGCCCCGCGCACGCGATCGCGCGGCGCTGGCTCGCCGGTCAGCTCCCCGGTGCGCTGACCGACTACGCCCCGGACCTGATCGACGCCGCCACCGCGGGCCTCACCGGCACCCCATCACCACGCCGGGAACCGGCCAGGACACCCGCGCACGCGCATATCCGCGTCGAGTTGCTCGGCGACGACGGCACGGTCATTTCCGCGGGCACGGGCACGGCGACGCTCACCCCGCATCGGGCCGGGGGCTCGGTCCCGGCCCCGCCGCTCGATCCGCCGCAGTGAAGAAGGCGGACCGGTCGCGACGGCCCGAGCCGGTGGACGGGCATCGTGGCTCAGTCGGGCGCGATCGGTTGCGTGGCAGGGGAATCGGTGTCGGAAGGTGCCGCGCGCAGCAGCGGGACGAAGACGTCGTCGACAATGCGGCACGTCTCGACGGTCTCGGGATGGGTGAGCAGGTCGTGTATCACCAGATCCACGGGCAGCGCCACGACCCGCGGGGGGAGCCGGGCGGGGTCGATACCGGCCGCGTTCAGCGCCCGGGCGATCTGGCCGACCGCGTCGGCGGCGGTCGTCTCGCGCAGCTGGGTGCCGAGTTCGGTGTCGGTGCCGCGCAGGAGGCGGAGTTCGCGGTATCCGGCGACCACGCCGTCGAGCACGGCCAGCGTGTCGGTGCGTAGGTCGCCGGTGGGGGTGGTGGGTCCCAGCCGCGGGACGCGCTGTTCGATTACCGCGCGCAGGAGCTCGGCCTTGCCCGGCCACCGGCGATAGAGCACCGATTTCGCGGCGCCGGCGCGGTGGGCGACGCCTGCCATCGTCATGGTCGCGTAGCCGTGTTCGGCCAGTTCCGACCACGCGGCATCCAGCAGCGCTCGCTCGAGCGCGTCTCCTCGTCGACGGGTTCCGGTCACAGTCAATAGGCTACTCGGGGTTGCCTATTTCAGGCTCACGGGGCTAGCGTGTAATAAGCAACTACGAGTAGCTAAAGGGGAATGTCGTGGAAGCTGTGCTCGGACCCGAGGCGCCACCGCTCTACTACCGCACGCGGGGCAGCGGGCCTGTCGTGCTGCTTCTGCCCGGCGGTGACGGCGACGCCGACAGCTACGATGACCTCGCCGGGCAGCTGTCGACCGAGTTCACCGTGGTGAGTTACGACCGGCGCGGGCTTTCGCGCAGCGCCGGAGCCGGGCCCCCGGCCGGCATCGCCGCGCATGCCGACGACGCCGCGGCGGTCCTGTCCGCCGTCACCGACGCCCCCGCCTTCGTCTTCGGCTCCAGCATCGGAGCCGTCATCGCGCTGGAGCTCCTCGGCAGGCGCCGGGAGCTGGTGCGCCGCGCCGTCGTTCACGAGCCGCCCGTGGCGGCGCTGCTCACCGAGCCCGAGCGCACCGAACTTGCCACCGCGCAGTCGGGCATCGAGGCTGCCCATCGCCGCGACGGGATGCCCGCCGCCATGGCGCTGTTCGCCCGGCTGGCCGGGCTCGGCGCCACCGATCGCGAATCCGGCGTCGAGCTGCCCGCTCCCGGGCCCTACCGCGCGGACAATCTCGAGTACTTCCTGACCTACGACGCCCCGGCGGTCCGCGCATACCTGCCCGACCTGCCCGCGCTG
The DNA here is from genome assembly GCF_021183625.1 of Nocardia asteroides. Classification (NCBI taxonomy): domain Bacteria; kingdom Bacillati; phylum Actinomycetota; class Actinomycetes; order Mycobacteriales; family Nocardiaceae; genus Nocardia; species Nocardia asteroides. Next base: position 1,827,860 of record NZ_CP089214.1, on the reverse strand, counting down.
CGCGCCGGATCCGCCGCGATCGTGCCCGCCCTCGGCGCGGCGACCTCCGGCGTCGTCGCGCGCTGCGCACCCGCCCTGGCCGAGCTGCTGGGAGTTGAAACCGCGCTGTTTCCGGGCGGGCACACCGGTCCCCGCATGCATCCCCGCGCCTACGCCGAACAGCTCCGGTCGCTGTTCGACCCCGAACAGCGCCCCTGACGAACGGCGGGCGAGCCGCTGTGGCGTCCGGTTCGATCGGATCGTTGACAGCGCCGTCGGGTGTGATGCACCAGGCGTGCTCGAGCGGCGGGTGGCCGGCGAGGGCTGGGGTCGCGAAGCCTTCGGCGTGGAGCAGTCGGTAGTCGTGGCCGGGGAACTCCTCGATGTATCGCTGCCGCAGGGCCCGCTCATGCGGCCCACGACCTCGAGTTCGGCATCACGCGAGCGCGCTAACAGCGGGTGGTCCAGGCCGAGAAGCGCCGCTGCCTCGCTGCACACGGCGGTGGCGCACAAGCACTGATCGGGGCGGGTGAACGACTCGGCTTGGCGTTCTGAGCAGGAAGGGTGTGATTACGCTACAGGCCACGCCGCGTTCGACCTGGGAATGGAGCTCTAGTGGATGAGCAGAGCCTTCGCCGCGATGGATCCGGAACCTGGTGGGGATATGTTCATCGGCGTGTGCTCCGCCCTCGGCTGGGTGTTGCCGCACCGGACGCGGCTGCCGCGATCGTGCATGCCGGTGGCTTGCTGCTGGACCGTGTCATGGCCGGTTGGGATGTGGTGGCGATGCTGGCCGATCCGGACACGGCGGTACCTCTGCGCATTCTGGGTGTGGCGGTCTTCGACCTGGAGGGGCCACTGTCGGCGCCGATGCACCATGTCTGGCCCGACGCCGTAATCGTTGCCCCGCCGTTGTTCGGCGATGCGCGGGTGCGGGACGGGGTGCGGGAGTGCCTGGATCGTCGCGCTGTCACCGTTCTGTCCTGGGGCGAGGACCTGCCTGCCGATCTCGCCCCCCGGTTCCGGCCCTATCCGTACCGGCTCAGTATGGCGGCGCGGGCGTTCAAGGCGCGGGCGCTGGCCGCTGCGGATCTGCCGTCGAGCGCGGTCGCCGCGACCGAAGCGCTGCAGATCGGTCGGTCGGCCGAGGGCCCCGTACTCGACCGGGCGGGCAGTGGCGGCGTGTGCGGGGGTTCTGGTTCGAGGTAGAGGGTCTCGGCCGGGAAGTGGGTCTCCGGTGGCGGTGGTGTCGTGTCGTACCCGTTCGCTTACCCGAACCCACTGAGAGAACCCGCCGGAACCACCCTGGCTGATGGCCCTCGGGAGATCCGGTCGAGGCCGGCGTGCGGGGCTCAACGGTGATGGCGCGCGAAGAACTCGGCGATGGTGGCGGTGGCGTCGAGGGCGCTGCTGGACGGGTCGGTGTGCAGGAGGCGTTCGCGCGGTGGCGTGTGGTCGGTTCCCGGCCATTGGTGGCCCGCTCCGTCGATGGTGATCAGGGTGACCTCGCGGCCGCCGGGGCAGTCGGCTCGGGAGGTGGTGACCGTGGCGGTCGTGGTGATGGTGGGGGTGGGGCATCCGTCGGTCGCGAGCCACTGCTGGTTCAGCGCGGGGATGGGCGGTCCGTCGATGACGGTGCCGACGTTGTCGCCGGGGCTGCCGTCGTAGCGGACGACGGGGTCGGCGCTGCCGTGGATGTGCAGCAGTGACACCGGGGCGGGGCCGGGGCAGTCGTCGAGTTGCGTGCCTGCGACGGGGGCGAGGGCCGCGAAGCGGTCGGTGCGGCATGCCAGCGTGTAGGTCATCATGGCGCCGTTGCTCATCCCGGTGGCGTAGACGCGTTCGGGGTCGATGCCGTAGTCGTGACCGATCCGGTCGAGCATGGCGGTGATGAACGCGACGTCGTCGACGGAGCGGCGCTGGGCAGGTCCGCAGCAGTCGCCGCCTTCGGTGTTCCAGGCGCGGGCGAGCCCGTCGGGATAGGCGACGACGAAGCCGTCGGTGTCGGCTCGGTCGTTCCATCCATAGGACCGCTCGGCTTGGGCCGCTGATCCGTATCCCCCGTGCAGGACGACCACCAGCGGAGCGCCGTCGGGCAGTCCTGCGGGCCGGTACACCCGGTACTCGCGCGAGATCGCGCCGCTGTCCAGCGAATACCGGGTCGAGCCGATCGGTCCGGCGGAGGCGTCGACGGCGCGGGTTGTACACCCGCCGATGAGCAGCAGGGCCGCGGCGGCGAGGGCCAGGAGCGAGGGCAAACGCATACCCCATAATAAACAAGACCCTTGCCTATTTGTCGAGTGGTGCGTCCGGCTGTCAGAGTGCTGCTATGTCCCCGCGTGCTCATCGCACAGTTCCCGGCCTGGTCCAGGCGTTGGCCGAGGCCGACACCCGCTTGTTGCGCGCGGTGTTCGCACGCGAGGGGCTCGATGGGTTGCGTCCGGCGCACGTGCTGGTGCTGGTGCGGCTCCTCGGTGGCGGCAGGCGTGCGGTCGAGTTGGCCGCCGATATCGGGGTGTCGCCGCAAGCGGTCGCGCAGGTCGCGGTGACGTTGGAACGCGGCGGTTACCTCGAGCGTGTCGCCGACCCGGCCGACGCACGTGCCAAACTGCTTCGCCTCACCGACGCGGGACGACACGCTCTGCGCGTGACCCGAGCCGCGGGCGAGCAGGCCGAGCGTCGCTGGCGCGACGTGCTCGGCGAGCAGGACATCGATGAGTTACGCAGGCTGCTCACCGCCGTCCTCGATCTCGAGTCCCCTCCGTGAGCGCCGGCCCGTGATTCGTGATCGGGAGGGTGATGGTCACCAGCTGAGCCGGATTCGCTCCGGAGCAGGTCGGGTTTCGCAGGGCGCAACATTCGCCGTTCGAGCAGCATCGTGACGCGGTTGACGTGGCCTTCGACACCGCTGTTCCGGGGCCGGGTGAGGCCGGCAACGACCGCGTGCTTGTCGCGGCTCAGACCGCGGACGAAGGAGTGGGACGCCGCTGGACCATCGCCGGTGGACATCCGGGCTTCGAGTTCTGCTCCCTGCAGCTCGCGATAGCCACGAACCTGGCCGGCGAGGGCGAGGCCGTCGCCCGGACGTGCAGCCCGAACCGGGCGATGAGGTCGCCGGCGCCGATCCCGGCGGACGTTGCTGACCTCATCGACGCCGCAGGGCGCGGCAAGCGGTGGAGCCGGGAGCCGGTCACAACCCGGAACCGGGCCGGGATCATCAGCCCGCGGTGGCGCACAGCCGCTACAGACCGGGTCCGTGTGCGCTCGATGGTGACCACCGCTCCGGGATGGTAGGTACTGGCTCCGTTCAGGAAGGTTGCCGCGGTGAACTGGGGGTCGAGTCGATCGCGCGGCCGCGACCGGTTGCTCGACGCGGCAGTAGCCTCGGCGATATGGCGATCTCGCAGAGCTTCGTGAATATCTGTAGCGACCGGCTTTCGACGACGAGGGACTTCTATGTCGATCTCTTGGGTTTTCACGTGAGCTTCGACAGCGACTGGTTCGTGCAACTGAGCGCGGAGGACTCCGGGGCGATCATCGGCATCATGGCGCGCGACCACGAACTTGTGCCCGAACAGGCCCGCGGCGCGGCGTCGGGTTCCTACCTCACGATCGTGGTCGACGATGTGGAGACGGTCTTCGCACGGGCGAAGGAGCTGTCCGTACCCATCGTCGAGGAGCCGAAAGATCTGTTCTACGGCCAGCGGCGGATGCTGGTCGTCGACCCCAACGGTGTCCTGGTCGATGTGTCGAGCCCGACCGCACCACCTCCTACCGGCCTCGGGTAACCACCGGTCCGCAGCCTGGTCAACCCCTGAGCCGTCCCCGTACCTCGTGGGGGGAGGGTGCTGACCCCGGCGCGGATCGGTTCGATCGCATGCGGCCAGGGCGGTGCGAAGCCCGTCCGAGCAGGTGTGCCGAGTTCGTCGCAGCACGCGTGTGGAGTGTTCCTGGATGTCGCCGGGATGGCGGGTTCGATCGCGTTCGACGAGTTCGGTCAACAGATCGGCGACGTCGGCGGGGTTGGCAACGGTGTCGAGGATGGCTGTGGTGAGCGCGCGCAGCGCGACGAATCGTCGGCCGCCGGCGGAGGGCGTCGGCGCAGGCACGTCATCGCCCTCCTCATGGCCACCGACATCGCACTGACCTATCTGGCCGCGCGAAGCAATCGTCGGGCGCAGCAGATCGATTCGATCGGCCGGATGACACATGCGACCGATTCCGGTTCGCCGATGGTCTGGTCATCGGCCGCACGACCTACCTGGACCCGCTCGCCCTGTTCTCTGCGGTCGCATGCCGTCCCCGCGCATGGGCGCGCTGGTGGCGTTCCGGACTCGGCACACCGGCCCGCCGCACCCACGCACGGTTCCACGCCCATCACAACGCATGAAAGGCAGCGACATGCCCCAGAAGCGGTCCGGCCCCACCTTCCAGCTCGGGCGCGTCCTCGTGACCGCCAACAAGCGGTTGTTGGCCGCGTTGCGTTCCGAGGAAGCGACTACGGTGCTCGACATGCCGGTTCGGGTCACCGGGTTCGCCGAGTTGCGGCGGTACGACCACTGCCTGGTGGTCACCTATCGCAAGGACGGCACCCCGGTACCTCAACCGGTGTGGCCCGGCTACGACGGTGACCGTGTCTATCTGTGGACCGAAGTGGAGGCATACAAAGCCAAGCGCCTGCGCCGCAACCCCGAAGCACTCATCGCTCCCTGCTCGTTTCGGGGAAAACCACTCGCGGCGCCGATCGCCGCTCGCGGCCGCATCCTCGACACCGAGGCCGAGCGCGCGCACGCGGAGTCCGTCATCCGATCCCAATGGGGCTGGAAACGAAGAGCTTTCGCGGCCATATCACGCCCGCTCACCCCGGTGCACTACATCGAGCTGACACCTCTGGGCCCGGTCGGCGACCCACCTCCCGGAGATCGACCGTGAGCCCCCGCGTCTCCGATGCCCGCCAGAGAATGCTCGACAGCGCATCGACGCTCATCCGCGAGCACGGCGCCGCCGCCACCAGCATCGACGATGTCCTGCGGCACAGCCGCGCTCCCCGCGGGTCGGTCTATCACCATTTCCCCGGTGGCCGCGCCCAGCTCATCGAGGAGGTGGTGGAGCGCGCAGGCAACGCCCTGGCAGAGATCCTGCACGACGCGGGCGAGGCGACACCTCTGGCAACCTTCGACGCGTTCATCTCCCTCTGGAAAACCGATCTCCAGGCCTCGGACTTCCGCGCCGGCTGCCCCGTTCTCGCGGTTGCCGTGGAAACCAACGACGACGCCCCCCAGCTGACCCACGCCGCGGCGCGCGCATTCGGCAGCTGGCGCGACGCCCTGCACACGTTGCTACGCGCCCACGGCGTTCCCCCGGCCCGCGCCCGCCGACTGGCGACATTGATCGTCGCCGCGGTCGAGGGCGCGGTAGCACTGAGCCGCGTCGAGCACGACACACAACCGATCGACGACGTCGCACGCGAACTACGCGCACTCCTGCGCGAGGCAACCACCAACCCGTAGGACTGCCCGGTCTCGTCGCGGTACCGTGCCGATCGCGGTCATGATCTCGCGGAAGGGCCGTGATATTCCCCGGTTTTTCGAAGTCGGGATGCTGAGCTTCGGCCACGGCGTCTGCGGCTCGCATCCTGCGATGAATCACCTGGTAGAGGCCACTTTTTCGCAGATGGAGACGCCAGCGGGTCAGGTCTCTCTCTCGGTGGTTCGAAACTGGCCGGGACCACTTTGCTTGTGTAGCCACTTCCGTTGCCGGACAAGAGAAGACGATACGGTGAGCTTTCTGAAATGATCACCGGCAACTCGTAGGCCGATGATCGCACTGCGGTACAGCGAATGAGCTTCCGTGCCGTTACAGCGGCACTTCCGGCGTGGGCCTGCAGTGCTCGCGGCGGTCTTGTTCGCCGGCGGCGTCCGGCCACTGGCGGGGCTTGAAAGCATCGGATCCGCAATACGCGCACTGCGTAACTCGGAGGTTGTGCGCGGTGGGTGACAATGCTCGGCCCCTCCGGGATTGTGGCAGATACCGTCGAATCGCGCGGGCGCCCGCTACCGGCGAGCAGGCGGCGTTGCAGTGCCGTTGCTCGGTGGTGCTGTCACCCGATCCCACCGGCCGGGGCGGGCGATGCGGCGGAAACCTTCGCCGCACGTCTTCGCAAACGCCTCCGACGAATTGGTACGATCGAATTCTCGAACGCCCGCTACCGGTGCGCGATCGAGGCGTGAGGCCATTTCTCGGCTGAGCGAGCGGTCCTGGGGCACATATCCTCGATGCCGGTTCGCGGGGTGCGGCCCGGGCGCGAGGGCGATGCGTCGAAGATCATTATCGACACGATCGCGATTACCGGTGCGCTCGCGGGTCGGAAATATTGTTGCCGACGGAGAAACAGATGCAGGAAATAGTTCAGCCATGAAATTCATGGTGAAAGTAGCGTGCTGATCTGCGAGTCCGAGTTTACCGCTGGCGACCATGGTCCCGGAGGTCCGAGCGGCTGCGACGCGGTTCCCCCCGAGGCGCGGCAGTCCCTGCTCAGGCCGGGAAATCTGGCGGTGAACGGCTGTCGGCTGGGACGGAAGCCGTGCAAGACGCCACTTTCCGGGGGGTGCGACCGGTGCGGTAAAGTCGCACAGCGCGCCGCGCAGGGTCCATTATTTCGCGCGTCACTTTTAAATTTATCGCAAGGCTCCCGGTAACCGGGATCTAACACAGACTTCATCGAAGAGACATCGGAAATTGGATAGCATTGTGGCGTCTACAGCGAGGTAGGATACGGTCACTTCGATCGGTTCGGGGGGAATTCTCGAAGCCGGTAGGGAGAGCTCTGTGGAATATCCTGTGTGCGCACGTGTGCTAGGTCCTCTTACGCTCGCGCTGAACAGTCGAAACGCTACACCGACAGCCCAGAAACAGCGGCAAATCCTTGCCCTGCTACTCGTCCGCCATTCTACGATCGTTCCGGTATCCACCCTGATCGAAGAACTCTGGAACACCGAGCCGCCGCGGAGCGCCGTGACCGTCGTGCAGACCTACGTCCTCGGCATCCGCAAGAAGATGGCCCAGCGGCTCGACATGGACCAGACCGAGATCGCCGACCGTTTCCTGCTGACCAGGAACAGGGGGTACTCCTTCGAGGTCGGCGACTGCGTCTTCGATCTGCGCGACTACCGGTCGATGTCGGATGCCGCCCGCTGTGCCGCCAAGGCGGGCGACGACGATCGCGCCGTCGACCTCTTCCTCGCCGCCGAGGCGCTGTGGGGCGGCCCGGCGCTGGTGGATGTCGAGGCCGGGGTTCCGCTGGCGGCCGAGATCGCACACCTGGAACACCGGCACCTGGCCGATATCGAGCTCCGCATCGAGGCGGAGCTGCGGCTCGGGCGGCACCGGGAGGTGTGCGCGGATCTGGCCCGGCTGACCATCCAGCATCCGCTGCACGAACGGCTCCAGGCGTACTACATGTTCGCGCTCTGCCGGGCGGGCAGACGCGCGGTGGCGCTGGAATCCTTCCAGCGCTTCCGGCGCCTGATGAACGAGGAACTCGGACTCGATCCGTGCGAGAAGGTGCTGCGCCTGCACCGCGACATTCTCGGCGCCTCCGACGGATCGGTCTGCGCGATCCTGGAGAGCCGGCACGCCGGATACCTGATCGGCTGGCGCTCGCCCGAGTTCCGGGCCGCCGAACCGGCATGACGCACCGCTCGCGCGGCGGGCCGGGTTACCCGGTCCGCCGCGCGAGCATGTCGTCCACGAGTGCCGTCGAATGGGTCGCCGACAGCATGGCGGGGTGGCCGAGCACCTCGGCCAGGAAATCGCGGGTGGTCCGCACGCGGTCGCCGTCGATGCGGAACTCCCCGAGCGCGCGCCGCATGCGCGCGACGGCGCGATCCCGATCCGGCGCCCAGACGACGAGTTTCGCCAGCAGGGAGTCGTAGTGCGGCGGGATCGCGTACCCCTGGTAGGCATGGGTGTCGACGCGAACGAAGGCTCCGCCGGGCGGCGTGAACTCGGCGAGCGTGCCCGGTGTCGGGGCGAAGCCGGCCTCCGGATCCTCGGCGTTGATGCGACATTCGATCGCCACCCCGCGCAGCACGACATCGTCCTGGGTGTACCCGAGCCGCTCCCCGGCGGCGATCCGGATCTGCTCCGCGATCAGATCCATGCCCGTCACCATCTCGGTCACCGGGTGCTCCACCTGGATGCGGCAGTTGACCTCCATGAAGTAGTACGCGCCCGACGGGTCGACGAGGAACTCCACGGTGCCCGCTCCCACGTAGCCCGCTTCGAGGACTCCGGTGACCGCCGAGCGCCCCATCCGTTCGGCGAGGCCATCGGGCAGGCCGGGGGCGGGCGACTCCTCGATGAGTTTCTGATGCCTGCGCTGCACCGAGCAGTCGCGCTCGCCGAGGTGGATGCCCGCCCCGTGCCCGTCGCACAGCACCTGCACCTCGACGTGGCGCGCGGACTCGAGGTACTTCTCCAGGTAGACCCGATTGTCGCCGAACAGCAGGCGCGCGGTCGCGCGGGTCTGCCGGTAGGCGGCCGGGAAGTCGGCGCTCGCGCGCACCACCGTCATGCCACGGCCGCCGCCGCCCGCGGCCGCCTTGATGATCACCGGATAGCCGACGTCGTCGGCGAGTGCGTGCGCCTGATCGGGTTCGAGCGGATCGAGGCTGCCCGGCAGCAGCGGCAGCCCGGCCTTGGCCATCAGGGCGCGAGCCGACTGCTTGTCGCCGAGCTGGGCCATGACGTCGGCGGGCGGGCCGATCAGGGTCCGCCCCGCCGCCCGGCAGGCATCGGCGAAATCCGGCGACTCGGAGAGGAATCCGTAGCCGGGATGGATGGCCTGCGCGCCGGTGAGCTCCGCGGCGGCCAGGATCGCCGCGCCGTTGAGATAGCTGCGCTTGGCGGCGGCGGGCCCGATCTGCACCGCCTCGTCGGCGAACCGCACCGCGGCCGAATCGGCGTCGGCCACCGAGTGCACGGCCACCGTGCCGATGCCGAGTTCGCGGCAGGTGCGGGCGACGCGCAGCGCGATCTCGCCCCGGTTGGCGATGAGGATCTTGTCGAACACGGCCCCGCCCCCTACGCCACCGACCGGACCCGCACCGGGGCGACCGCCCCGAAGCGCCGGAACCTGGCCCGCCGTTCGGCGGCGACCTGCTCGCGGCCGAGGCCGCTCAGCTCGTGCAGCCCAGCGACGAGGGCGGCGCGCAGCACCTCGGCCGCGGCGACCGGATCACCGCCGACATCGCCGTCCGGCTCGGGCAGTACCGCGTCGACGACGCCGAGGCGCAGCAGATCCCGCGCCGTCAGCCGCAGCGCGGCCGCGGCCTTCGGCGCGGCGGCGGTGTCGTTCCAGACGATGGCGGCGCAGCCCTCCGGGCTGATGACCGAGTAGGTGCCGCCCGCGAACATGAGCACCCGGTTGGCGACGCCGAGCGCGAGCGCACCGCCGCTGCCGCCCTCCCCGATGACGACCGAGATCACCGGCACCCGCAGCCCCGACATCAGGCGGAGGTTCTCCGCGATCACCATCGCCTGTCCCTGCTCCTCGGCGTCGGCGCCGGGGTAGGCGCCCGGTGTGTCGATCAGCGTGACGACCGGCAGCCCCAGTTTGTCGGCGAGCCGCATCAGCCGCGCGGCCTTCCGGTAGCCGGCCGGCGTCGGCATGCCGAAGTTGCGCCGCATCAGCTCCCTCGGCTCGTGCCCCTTCTGCTGCCCGATCACCATGACCGGACGTCCGTCGAGCCAGGCGGGTCCGCCGACCACGGCCGGGCAGTCCCCGCCGACGCGGTCGCCGCGCAGCTCGCGGAAACCGTCGAAGGCGAGCGCGATGTAGTCGAGCGCGGTGGGGCGCTCCGGCGATCTGGCCCTGCGCACCTGCGCCCACGGATCGGCCTCCGGCAACTCCGCGTGGTCGCGGATCCACCGGGGATCGGCGGGGCCGGTCTCGCCGCCCCCGGTCGCGCGCAGCAGCGTTCCGATGGCGGCGCGCAGCTCCGCGCGCGGCACGATCATGTCGATCAGGCCGTGCTCGAGCAGGAAGTCCGCCGTCTGGAAGCCATCGGGCAGCTGCTGGCGGATGGTCTGCTCGATGACGCGGCGGCCGGCGAACCCCAGCCGCGCGCCGGGCTCGGCGACGAGCACATCCGACAGCGTGGCGAACGAGGCGGCGACCCCGCCGTAGGTGGGATCGGTGATGAGGCTGATGGTCAGCACCCCAGCGCGGTCGAGCTGGTCGAACGCCGCGCTCGTCTTGGCCATCTGCATGAGGGCGAGCGCACCCTCCTGCATGCGGGCGCCACCGGAGGCGGTCACGATCAGCAGCGGAACATGTTCGGCGAGCGCCGTTTCGGCGGCCACCGTGATCTGCTCACCGACCGCCGCGCCGAGGCTGCCGCCGAGGAAGCGGAAGTCCATCGCCGCGATCAGCACGGGGCTGCCCTCGATCTCGGCGCGCGCGCAGAGCACCGCGTCGGACATTCCGGTGCGCGTGCGCGCCGCGGCCAGCCGGGCCGGATAGGGCTTGGTGTCGACGAATCCGAGCGGATCGTCCTCGGTCGCCACCGGCGGCAGCGCGCGGTAGCGGCCGCCGTCGGCGAGCTGGGCGATCCGGCGCGCCGCGGTGACCGGCGTGTGCGCACCGCACTCCCCGCAGACGCCGAGATCGCGGTCGAGGCGCCTGCCGTACAGCGGAATCCGGCAGGACGGGCAGAGCACCCAGTCCGCGGTGGCGGCGTCGCCCGATATCGAGGTCATCACACTCGTCTCCCTGTGCTCGTCGCTGGTGACCGGCACGGACGCCGACGGCCGGATGGTCACCCCGACAGCATGCCCCCGGCCGCTACAGAACAGCTCGACCGCGCCGCTAGAGCGAAGTTCGAGGCCGCGCGCCGATGCTTGGGCTCCGACGGAAGGGAGAATCGCCATGAGCGCCAACACATTCGGAAGTGCCCGATGACCCGCCGCGTCGTCATCACCGGGCTCGGGGTCCGGGCGCCGGGCGGATCGGGCCGGGCCGAGTTCTGGACGTTGCTCGCGGGGGGCCGCACCGCGACCCGGCGCATCACGTTCTTCGACGCCTCGCCCTACCGGTCCCAGGTCGCGGGCGAGGTCGATTTCGATCCGGTGCGCGAGGGGCTGACTCCGCGCGAGATCCGGCGGATGGACCGCGCGGTGCAGTTCGCGGTCGTGTGCACGCGGGAGGCGGTCGCCGACAGCGGGCTCGACCTCGGATCGATCGACCCGCACCGGCTCGGGGTGAGCCTCGGCAGCGCGGTCGCCGCCGCGACCAGCCTCGAGCGGGAGTACCTGGTGCTGTCGGACTCCGGCCGCAACTGGCTGATGGACGAGCAGTACCTGTCACCGCACATGTTCGACTACATGGTGCCGAGCATCATGCCCGCCGAGGTCGCCTGGGCCGTCGGGGCGGAGGGGCCGGTGGCGATGGTGTCCAACGGCTGCACCTCGGGGCTGGATTCGGTGGGGCACGCCGTGCAGCTGATCCGGGAGGGTTCGGCCGACGTGATGCTCGCGGGCGCCGCCGACACCCCGATCACCCCGATCGTGGTGGCCTGCTTCGACGCGATCAAGGCGACGACGCCGCGCAACGACGAGGCCGAGGTGGCCTCGCGCCCGTTCGACCGGTCCCGCAACGGTTTCGTCCTGGCCGAGGGCGCGGCGATGTTCGTGCTGGAGGAGTACGACGCGGCGCTGGCCCGCGGCGCGCACATCTACGCCGAGGTCTCGGGGTACGCCACCCGCTGCAACGCCTACCACATGACCGGGCTCAAGGCCGACGGCCGGGAGATGGCCGAGGCGATCCGGGTCGCGCTCGACGAATCCCGCATCGACCCGGCCGGAATCGACTACATCAACGCCCACGGCTCCGGCACCAGGCAGAACGACCGGCACGAGACCGCGGCGGTCAAGCGCAGCCTGGGGGAGCACGCCTACCGGACGCCGATGAGCTCGATCAAGTCGATGGTCGGGCACTCGCTCGGCGCGATCGGCTCGGTGGAGATCGCGGCCTCGCTGCTCGCCCTCGAACATCAGGTGGTGCCGCCGACGGCGAATCTGCGCGAACCCGATCCGGAATGCGATCTCGACTACGTGCCGGTGGTGGCGCGCGAGCACCGGATGGACACCGTGCTCACCGTCGGCAGCGGCTTCGGCGGATTCCAGAGCGCGATGGTGCTGCGCAAGCCGGCGGGGGTGACGGCATGATCCTGGTGACCGGGATGGGCGTCCTCGCCCCCAACGGGTGCGGCCTGGAGCGGTTCTGGGAGGCGACGCTGGCCGGCCGCGGCGGCATCGCACCGCTGACCCGCTTCGACACCGGACGTGGCGCGGGCAGGCCGGCCGGGCAGGTGGCCGGCTTCGACGCCGCCGAACACCTGCCGAGCAGGCTCCTGCCGCAGACCGACGTCTCGACCAGGATGGCGCTGGTCGCGGCGCAGTGGGCGCTGGACGACGCCAAGGTGAACACGGCGGCGCTGACCGACTACGACATGGGCGTCGTCACCGGAAACGCCTCCGGCGGCTTCGAGTTCACGCACCGCGAGTTCGACAAACTCTGGTCGCGCGGCTCCGAGCACGTCAGCGTGTACGAGTCGTTCGCCTGGTTCTACGCGGTGAACACCGGTCAGATCTCGATCCGGCACGGGATGCGCGGGCCGAGCAGCGCGCTCGTCGCCGAGCAGGCGGGCGGGCTCGACGCGGTGGGCCACGCCAGGCGCACCGTGCGGCGCGGCACGCCGCTGGTGGTCACCGGCGGCGTCGACTCCGCGCTCGATCCGTGGGGCTGGGCCGCCCACATCGCCAGCGGCAGCGTCAGCACCGCGACCGATCCGGCCCGCGCCCACCTGCCCTTCGACACCGCGGCGGCGGGCTACGTGCCCGGCGAGGGCGGCGCCATGCTGGTGCTCGAGGATGCCGCGGCGGCCCGCGTGCGGGGCGTGCCCCGCGTGCACGGCGAGATCGCCGGCTACGCCTCGACCTTCGATCCGGCGCCGGGCAGCGAACGGCCCCCGGGGCTGCGCCGGGCGATCGACCTCGCGCTCGCCGACGCCGGGGTCGGCGCGGCCGATATCGACCTCGTCCTGGCCGACGCGGCCGCGCTGCCCGACCTCGATCGAGCCGAGGTCGAGGCGCTCGCCGCGGTCTTCGGAGTCCGCGGCGTGCCCGTCACGACGACGAAACCGCTGACCGGCCGGTTGTTCTCCGGCGCGGGGCCGCTCGACATCGTCACCGCGCTGCTCGCCGCGCGCGACGGGGTGATCCCGCCGACCGCGGGCGTCACCGATCTCGCCGACGACCGGATCGACCTGGTCCTCGGCGCACCGAGGCCCGCCGATGTCGGCGCGGCGCTCGTCCTCGCCCGTGGCCGCTGGGGATTCAATTCCGCGGTGGTCGTGCGCGCGGTAACCGACTGAGCCGAACAAGGAGTCAACCATGACCATGACCATCACCGAACTCGGCCGGATCCTCGTGGAGTGCGCGGGCGGGGACGAGGTCTCCGAACTGCGCGAGGACGCGTCCGAGGTGACCTTCGAGGAGCTCGGGTACGACTCGCTGGCGCTGATCGAGACGGCCTCGCGCATCCAGCGCGACTACGGCGTGCAGATTCCGGAGGATCTGCTCGTCGAGGTGAAGACGCCGAGGGAGCTGATCGACATCATCAACGATCAGCTGCGCGGTGCGGCGTGAGCGGCGGCGAGCGGGTGCTGACGCACACCCGGACGATCGCGGCCGCCCCCGAGGTGGTCTACGACCTGGTCGCCGACGTCACCCGCTGGCCGGTGCTCTTCGCGCCGAGCCTGCTGGTCAGGCACCTGGACCGCGGTGTGGCGGAGGAGCGGTTCCGGTTGTGGGCCCTGGTCGGGGACGCGGTCGCGGACTGGGTGTCGCGGCGGGTGCTCGATCCGGCGGCGCGCACGATCGAGTTCCGCCAGGAGCGCAGCCATCCGCCGATCGCCGCGATGAGCGGCGGCTGGCGGTTCCGCGAGCTCGGCCGCGATGTCACCGAGGTCGTGCTCGAGCACCGCTTCGCCGTTGTCGACGGCGCCGATCCCGCGCCGATCGCCGAGGCCGTCGACCGCAACAGCACGGTGGAGCTCGCCGCGCTGGCCCGGATAGCCGAACTGGGGCATCCGCTCGCCGAGGTCATCCACACCTTCACCGACACCGTCCGGCTCGACATCCCGGCGGCGGTCGCCTACGACTTCGTCAACCACAGTGAGCGCTGGCCCGACCACGTCCCGCATGTCGGGCGGGTCGACCTCACCGAGGACGAACCCGGCGTGCAGGTGATGGAGATGGAGACCGTCACCGCGGGCGGCCACCCACACACCACCAGGTCGATCCGGATCTGCTCGGACGGCACGCGCATCGACTACAAACAGCTGCTGCCGCCCGCGATGCTGTTCGGCCACAGCGGGGCGTGGGAATTCGCCGACGCGCCCGGCGGCTCGGTGGTGACCGCCACCCACACCGTCGCGATCGATCCGGCGCGGGCGCGCGAGCTGCTCGGGCCGGAGACCGATCTCGCCGCCGCGCGGGCCTACCTCACCGAGGCGCTCTCGGCCAACAGCCGCAACACCCTGCTGTGCGCGGCGCGCTGGGCCGCCGGATCCTCCGCGGTGTCGGGGTCGGCGACATGACCGCCACCGCCGCCGCCGCGACCGCCGAGCCGCCGGTCGTCACCGAACTCGGCGAGGGGATCTACGCCTACACCCAGCAGCGCGGCGGGTGGTGCGTGAGCAACGCGGGTGTGGTGGCCGGGCCCGCGGGCGCGGTGGTGATCGACACGCTCGCCACCGAGCGCCGGACCCGGGCGCTGGTGTCGTTCGTCGACCGGCTCGGCGTCGGCCCGGCCCGCACCATCGTCAACACCCACCACCACGGTGACCACAACTTCGGCAACCACCTGTTCGGACCGGCCGCGGTGGTCGTCGGGCACGACAACATCCGGCGGGAGATGGTCGAGACCGGGCTGGCGCTCACCGAGATCTGGCCCGCCGTCGACTGGGGCGATGTCCGGGTGACCCTGCCCGGCATCACCTTCACCAGCGAGCTCACGCTGTACGCCGGTGACCTCAGGATCGTGCTCATCCACCTCGGTCCGGCCGCGCACACCACCAACGACGTGGTCGCCTGGCTGCCCGAGCAGCGCGTGCTGTTCGCCGGCGATCTCGTGATGTCGGGTGCGGCGCCGTTCTGCCTGATGGGGTCGGTGTCCGGATCACTGATCGCGATGCGGCGGCTGGCCGGGCTCGGCGCGCGGACCGTCGTCTCCGGGCACGGCCCGGTCACCGGCCCGGAGATCTTCGGCCGGACCATCGGATACCTGGAGTGGATCCAGCGCCTGGCCGCCGAGGGCAGGGCGCTCGGGTTGACCCCGCTGCACGTGGCGCTCGACAGCGACCCCGGCGAGTTCGCCGAGCTCGTGGACGAGGAGCGGGTCGTCGGGAACCTGCATCGCGCCTACGCGGAGCTCGACGGCGCCGAACCCGGCGCGCCACTGGATGTTCCGGCCATCTTCGGCGAGATGGTCGGCTACAACGGCGGGGAGCTGCCGACATGTCTGGCCTGACCGAACGAGCCGAGGTCTGCGTGATCGGCGGCGGCCCCGCCGGGCTGATGGCGGGGCTGCTGCTCGCGCGCGCGGGCGTCGAGGTCCTCGTCCTGGAGAAGCACCCGGATTTCCTGCGCGATTTCCGCGGCGACACCGTGCACCCGTCGACGCTGGTGGCCATGGACGACCTCGGCCTCGCCACCGAGTTCCTGACGTTGCCGCACGTGGAGCTGGCCCAGTTGCCGATGGCGACCGCGACCGGGCCGGTGGTCTTCGCCGATTTCCGCAGGCTGCCGGTTCGCTTCCGCTTCGTGGCGTTCATGCCGCAGTGGGATGTGCTGAACTTCCTCGCCGAGGCGGGCGGGCGCTATCCGAACTTCCGGCTGGTGCGCGAATGCGAGGTGGTCGAGCTCGTCGTGGAGAACGGCGCGGTGGCGGGCGTGCGCGGACGCACGCCCGCGGGTCCGCTCGAGGTGCGGTGCGCGCTGGTGCTCGCCGCCGACGGCCGCAATTCGCTGGTCCGCTCGACCGGCGCGCTGGAGGTGGCCGCCGCCGAGGCGCCGATGGACGTGCTGTGGTTTCGGGTCGGCAAGCCGGAGGGACCGCGCATTCCCACCGTGCGCAGCGGCAATGGCTTCTTCATCGTCTGCATCGATCGCGGCGATTACCTCCAGGTCGCCTACATGATCGCCAAGGGCGGCTTCGCCGAGATCAGGGCGGCCGGACTGCCCGCCTTCCGCGCCGCCGTCGCCGCGATCTACCCCGCGCTCACCCCGATACTCGACGCCGAGATCCGCGGCTGGGGCGACGTCAAACCGCTCGACGTCCGGGTGGACCGGCTGCGCCGCTGGTACCGGCCGGGGCTGCTGGCGATCGGCGACGCCGCCCACGCCATGTCCCCGGCGGGCGGGGTCGGCATCAACCTCGCGGTTCAGGACGCGATCGCCGCCGCGCGCATCCTTGCCCCGATTCTCGCCGGGGGCGGCACACCGTCCGTGGCCGAGCTGCGCCGGGTGCAGCGACGCCGCGAATTCCCGGCGCGCTTCGTGCAATTCGCGCAACTGCGGCTGCTGGCCGACCTCTACCCCGCGGCCGGCAGGCCGGGTACCGACCGGCCGCTGCTGGTGCGGCTGCTGCGCGTCGTGCCCGGACTGTCCCATCTGGTGGCGAGGGTCATCGGACTCGGCCTGCGCTCCGAACGGGTCCCGCCCGGCCCGCTCGCCACCGCTCCCAGCGAACCGCTGGCACTGCGACCGGCCCAGCCGAAGGAGAACTGACATGGCCACCTATCTGCTCGTGCACGGGGCGTTCCACGGCGGCTGGTGCTGGCAGCGGGTGACCCCGCTGCTGGCGGCGGCGGGCCACCGGGTCTTCGCGCCCTCGCTGCTCGGCCTCGGCGACCGCGCCGACCAGCTCGCCCCGGACGTCGGGCTCTACACCCAGGTCGAGGAGCTGGAACGGCTCATCCACGCCGACGACCTGTCCGATATCGTGCTGGTCGGCCACAGCTACGCGGGCATGGTGGTGACCGCGCTCGCCGACGCCGTCCCCGGCCGGATCAGCGAGCTGGTCTACCTGGACACCTTCGTCCCGCGCGACGGCGAGTCGGTCGCCGACATCATGGGCCCGATGGTCGAGGCGTTCGCGGCGGCGGCGCTGGCCGACGGCGCCGGCTGGCGGGTGCCGCCGCAGACCGCGCCCGGCCCGGACGGCGATCTGTACGGCGTGACCGAGGAGCCGGATCTGAGCTGGGTGGCGTCCATGCAGACGGCGCAGTCGCTGCTGACCTTCCGCGAGCCGCTACGGCTGCGCGACCCAGCGGCGCTGGCGGCCATCCCGGTGACCCACGTGCACTGCGCCGGGGGCGGGCCGCAGTTCACGGCGCTGCGGGCGGCCGCGCTGCCGCGCACCTACCCGCCCGCCGACGCACCCGCCGACCGGGTGCTGACCCTGCCGACGGGCCACGACGCCATGATCACCATGCCGCGCGAACTGGCCGATCTGCTGCTCGCGCTCGCACCGTCGCCCGCGCCGATCCGCTAGCGAGGACCGGCAGGGGTCACGGACGGTCCGCGTCGAAGGCGGCGCGGGCCGCGAGCACCTCGCCGAGATGCTCGTCCGACCAGGCCACGATGCTGCCGAAGACGGGGGTGAGCGTGGTCGCCAGCGGCGTGGCCGCGTACTCGACCCGGGGCGGGATCTCCGGGTAGTAGGTGCGGTGCACCAGCCCGTCGCGTTCGAGCTGACGCAGGCGCTGGGTGAGCACCTTCGGCGTGAGCCCGGGAATGCGCTGGTTGAGTTCCTTGAAGCGCAGCCGCCCGTCATGGGTGAGCACCCACAGCAGCTGGGTGGACCAGCGACCGAAGATCAGGTCGAGCACCGGGGTGATCGGGCACGGGTCGGCCGCGGCCCGCTGCGCGGCACCGCGCGTGATCGGCTCCATGTTCGCGCCCTTCCGAAGGGCTTCCTTTTCGGAAGCTGCTTTCTTCTTGGTAATCACTATCTTCACCATATTAACGTGGATCCGAGAGAGGCGAGAAGTCCGAAAAGCCGTCCACCGAGAGGAATTCAGTGATGACGCCGCCAGCGGTCACCCATCGACTCGGACTGCCGCGCCGCGCGGGCGCGCGCCCGGACACCAGGCCGCACAATCCGCATCAGCAACTGAGCCAGAACGCGCCCGCCGATCTCCAGGAGGTGATCTGGACGCGCATGACGGCGCTCGACGACGTCGCGGCCGGGCGCAGCAGCGTCTCGCTGCCCGACACCCGCGCCCTGCACCTGCGCCCCCGGCTCGCGCACGGCCCCGGCGACGCATTCCTGGCCGGTACCGAATTCGCGCATCTGCACGGCCACGCCGACGGCAGCCTGCACATGTGTCTGCCGCCGGCGGTGGCCGCCGAGGCTGTCGAACAGGGCTGGGCGGAGCTGCATCCGATGGCGCGGCGGGGCCTCCTGCCCGCATCGCTGACGATGGTCTACGGCCCCCGCGACGAGCACGAGCTCGACGTGGTGTGGCAGCTCCTGCACCTCAGCTACGCCTTCGCGCGCGGCACGGCTCCAGCATGATTCGAGGTGCGCCCGGCATCGTCGAGGACATGCACACCACGCAGCTGTACGGAACTTGGGAACTGTTGTCCTACTACGACATCGACGACGCGAATGGCACCAGCACCGGGCCGCTCGGCGAGGCGCCGCGCGGAGTGCTGATCTACGCATCGCACGGCGACATGTCGGTGAGCATGATGCGCACCGACGGCGCTCCCGGCGCGGTGTTCATGGGTTACGCCGGGACGTGGCGACGCGAGGACGACCGTCTCGTCCACACGATCGCGGTGTGCTCGAATCCCGCGCTGGCCGGGACCGATCAGGTGCGGAGCGCCGAATACGGCGGCGACACCCTGACCCTGGTCGGCTCCGCTGTCGTCGAAGGGCGGGTGCAGCGCCGGATTCTCACCTGGCGCCGCACCCGCCCTTCGGACTGATCGGCCGTCGCGCGCCGGAGCTACCCCGGCGCGCAGGAGAAGAGGGGTTCGTCGTAGTGCACCGGTTCGTCGTCCTGTTTGAGGATCGCGGTGATCACCCCGTCCACCGTCGAGGTCACCGGGATCATCAGCTTCATGGCCTCGACGATCGCGATCTGCTGGCCCGTCGAGACCCGGTCGCCGACCTCGACGAAGGGGGTGGCGCCCGGTTCCGGGCGCCGGTAGAACACGCCGACGCTCGGCGCGCGGATCACCGGCCCCACCGGCGCCGCCTCCGGCGCGGCTCCCGGCGGCTCCGCCGCGACCGGAGCGGTGCCTGCCGCCTCGGTGACCGCGGGCCACTCGGCCTCGACGGTCACCTCGCCGACCCGGAGGCGCAGTGCGCTCGGCTGGCGGGGGAACCCGGCGAGCAGCCGCAGCGCGCCCGCCTGCATCGCGGACAGGATGCGCAGGTACTCGTGGTCGTCCTCGGTGGCGCCGGTCTCGGATCGTGCTGTGGTCATCGTCGGTTTCCTTCCGGACGATCAGTAGTTGCCGAGTCCGCCGCAGACGTTCATCGCCTGCGCGGTGACGGCCGCCGCCCCGGGGCCGATGAGATAGTCGACCATCGCGGCGACCTCGGCGGGCCGCACGTACCGGCCGATCGGCACCCGCGCGCTCACCCGCGCGTGCACCTCGTCGGTGTCGACGCCCCACAGCCCCGAGTACACCTCCCGAACCCGTTCCGCCATGGGCGTTTCCACGAATCCGGGGCACACCGCGTTGACGGTGATGCCGGTCTTCGCGAGCTCGAGCCCGAGCGCCTTGGTGAAGCCGACCACACCGTGCTTGGACGCCGAGTACGGCGCGCCGTGCACCACCCCCTGCTTGCCGCCGGTCGAGGCGATATTGACGATGCGGCCGCTGGACCTGCCGAGCATGCCGCCCGCGTTCAGCACCGTCTTCGTCATGAGGAAGACGCTGTTGAGGTTGGTGTTGATCACCTCGAACCACAGCTCGTCGGTCACCTGCGCGGTGACGCCACCGCCGCTGCGGCCCGCGTTGTTGACCAGGATGTCGACCGGGCCGTACCGGTGCACGGCCGCGTCGACGAACGCGCTGATCTGCTTGCCGTCGCAGACGTCGCAGACCGTGCCGTCGACCTCGAGGCCCTCGTCCTGCAGCGCCTTGACCGTGTCGGTCAGCCGCTGCTCGTCCCGCGCGCAGATGAACACCGCGATGTTCTGCGCGGCAAGGCTTCTGGTGATCTCCAGCCCCATGCCGCTGGTTGCTCCCGTGACCAGCGCGACGCGCTGACTGTCCGCCATGACTCCTCCATCGGTCGAGTTGCCGGATTGATCGGTCCCCCCGGCACCCAGGGTGGCGGGGGCACCTATAGCTCCGGTCAACCGGCGCGGGCGCCTGCCTCGACCCAGGCTCTAGGGCCGTGTCGCACCGTGGGGCGCAGCAGAGGCCCACCACCAAGGGGAGCGAAGATGACCACGGTCGCCAGCCGTACCGAGCTGTACGCGGAGGTCCAGCAGTTCTACGCCGATCAGATGCAGCGGCTCGACCGCCGCGACATCGATGGCTACGCCGCAACCTTCACCGATGACGCCGAGTTCACCCACACGCCGGGCCGCCCGCCCGCCGTGACCAGGAGCGAGATCGTCGCCGATCTCGTCGAGTTCCACCAGCGCTTCGAATCCGACCCCATGCAGCGCAGGCACTGGTTCAACATGATCGACCTGCGACCGCAGCCGGACGGGAGCCTGCTCTCGACCGCCTACTGCCTCGTGGTCAAGATCCGGCCGGGCAGCCCGCCCGAGCTGAACCCGAGCTGCGTGGTCGACGACGTGCTCGTGCGAGTCGACGGCGAGCTGCGCACCAGGGTCCGGCGCGTGTCCCACGACTGACAATCCGCAGCCAACAATTGCCCCCGAGGAGTTCACCGTGAATGCCGTGCACCCGACTTCCCTGCTCACCCTCGCCCCCGAGGCCCAGGACTTGCTGTTCCGCGAGGCGCGGACGGCCAATACCTTCACCGCCGAACCGGTCTCCGACGAACAGCTCCGCGACATCTACGAACTCACCAAGTTCGGCCCGACCTCGATGAATCAGCAGCCGCTCCGCATCGTGCTCGTGCGCGGAGAGCAGGCGCGGGCCACGCTCGTCTCCCACATGGTCGACGGCAACAAACCCAAGACCGCGAGCGCCCCGCTGGCCGTGATCCTGGCCGCCGACCTGAACTTCCACGAGACGCTCCCCACGGTGTTCCCGCACGCGCCGGAGGCGAAGGAGTACTTCGCCGACCCCGAGATCAGGGCGCAATCCGCGCGGTTCAACGCCCTCATCCAGGTCGGCTACTTCATCCTCGGCGTGCGCGCGGCCGGGCTGGCGGCGGGGCCGATGAACGGATTCGACGCCGCCGGCGTCGACCGCGATTTCTTCCCCGACGGCGGGCACAGCTCGCTGGTCGTGGTCAATATCGGCCGCCCCGGACCGGACGCCTGGTTCCCGCGGTCGCCGCGCCTCGCCTACGACGACGTGGTCACCGAGCGGTAATCGGCGCTGCGGGATTCGGGTACGGAAGGGATTCAGGCCAAGTCGGAGACCGAGCGGTGGTGGGCGTCGATGAGCCAGCGGCCGTCGCGCAGGGTGAGGGTCCAGGTGTCCTGTGCCCAGGCGTCGGGGTGCGGCAGCGTGCTCGCGAAGACCAGGTTGCTGCGGCCGGTCACCAGGGCGACGTCGCAGTGCGCACCCAGGTAGCGGATGTCCTCAAGGTCGACCACCGAGCGGCTCCCGCGCAGCCCGCGGGCGAAGACGATCGACATCTCGGTGCGGATGGCCGCGCGGCCCGCCAGCACGATGCCGGGCATGGTGGCGACGGCGCCCTCGGTGTAGCAGTGCGCGAGCGCGTCGGCGTCGTTGGCCGCCCAGGCGTCGAGGTACGGCGTCAGCAGGCCGCGGCGGGCGGGACAGTCGAGCGGGTGCGGCGCCGTCTCGGTGCTCGGGTGGACGTCGTGAACCATTATCGGCTTGCCTTTCGGACCGGTATCCACTGATCGACCGACACCGGGAAACCAGTCGACAGGTGTACAACGGACACTAGTGCTCGGCGCTGCGCGTGGTCCCGAATTCGCGCGGCATGCAGGTGATTCGGGGGATTCGCCCGAATCGGGCGGCCCAGCCCCCTCGTGCCGGAGACGGGGGCTGGGCAGGGGCGCATCCGGGTAGTTTCTCAGTACTCGTTGGTGCTGGGTTGGCGCCGGGTAAGCGTGCCGGAGAAGTCGGTCTCCGGTGGCACCCCGAAGTCGGTGATCAGCAGGGTACGGAGTTGATCGACCATGTCGCGCCTGCGTATTCGGGCGTAGAAGCGGCAGGCGCGCAGGAAGACCGCGGCGGCCTCGTCGGTGCGGTGCAGCGCGGCCAGCGCGCGGCCGTGGGTCACCAGCGCCCGGCCGCGATTGAACATGTCGGCGCAGCCGGTGAGAATGCGCACCGCCTCGGCCGCCTGCGCCTCGGCCGCCTCCAGGTGCCCGGCATTGAGGTTGGCGCGGGCCAGCGGGGCCAGCGCCCAGCCCTGCTGCAACCGGGGGCCGTGGCAGCGGGCGAGCCGCAGTGCGGCGGTGCAGAATTCGAGCGCGCGGTCGTGCTCGCCCGCCTCCGACAGCGCGGCGCCTGCCTCCTGCATGGCGAACGCCTCGATCTCGCCGAACCCCGCCCTGCTCGCGAGCTTCAAGGCGGCCTCGGCTTGGTTGCCCGCCGGTTCGTGCGCGCCGACGGCGAGGTAGGCCTGCGCGGCGGCGACCCGGAGAATGCCCTCGGCCCAGGGGACGCCGGTGCCGTCGAAGGCCGCGACGGCGGCCGTCACCCGGTCGGCCAGCTCGGCGGCGGGGGCGAGGTGCCAGTCGATGAGGGTGAGGTACACCTCGGCCCAGGCCCGAAGCCTGCCGTTGCCCTCGGTCTCGGCCAGGGTGCGGGCGCGGCGCAGCCGGGGGACCGCCGCGAGGAACTGCCCGAGCCCGACGGTCTGCAACCCGCCCGCGGCGGCGAGCAGCCTGGCCTGCGCGGGCCGGTCGCCGAGCGACTCCGCCACGTGCAGCACGACTTCCAGCGCGCGCAGCGTCTCGCCGGGGTTGGTCCCCAGGTCGGAGAGGCTGACCAGGGCCCAGGCGACGTCGGCGGCCACCCGGACCACGCCCGCCGCCGCGGCGGCGCGCAGCAGCGCGATCAGGTTGGCCCGTTCCAGGTCGAGCCAGCCCTGCCCGGCCTCGTTGTCGGCGATCGGGCTGCCGCTCGCGGTGGTCGGCAGCAGGCAGTCGCGGACGGCGCTGCTCCGGAACACCCGGTGCAGGCGGCTCAGCGTCGCCAGGTAGTGGTCGAGCGCCCTCGGCACCGCCGCGGCGCCCTCCGGCTCCGGCTGCTCCAGCGCGAAGAGCCGGATCAGGTCGTGGAAGCGGTAGCGGTCGGGGCGCGGGGTGTCGAGCAGGCTCAGATCGACCAGCGCCTCGCAGATCTCCTCGGCCCGCTCCAGCGTGCAGTCCAGCACGGCGGCGCAGACCGGGAGCGGGATCTCCGGGATCCCGATCCGCGCCAGCAGCCGGAAAGCCCTGGCCTGGGCGGAGTTCAGCTGGTCGTAGCCGAGCTGGAAGGCGCGCGCGACGGTCAGCTCCCCGACGTGCAGCAGTGCCAGCCGGGAGCGCTGGTCGGCGAGGCGGTCGCTGATCCTGGCCACGCTCCAGCCCGGCCTCGCGGCCAGCCGCGCGCCGACGATCCGCACCGCGAGCGGGAGGAAGCCGCAGCCCTCCACCGCGCGGTGCGCCGCGGCGAGCTGGGCCTCGATCCGCTCCGGGCCCGCGATCTTCGCGAGCAGCCGCAGCGCGTCGTCGCGGGGAAGCACCGGCAGCCGGAGCGGGTGCGCGCCGGAGAGCTCGCTCAGCGCGGTCCGGCTGGTGATCAGCACCGCGGTGCCGGTGGTGCCGGGCAGTAGCGGCCGCACCTGGTCGACGTCGCGGGCATCGTCGAGCACGACCAGCACCCGCCGGGTGGCGAGCAGGCTGCGCAGCAGCGCCGCCCGGTCGACGACGGCGGCGGGGAGCTCGCCCTCCGGGACGCCGAGGCCGCGCAGGAAGCCGCCGAGCAGCACGTCGGCCGCGGCGGGGGCGGCCCCGGCCCCGCGCAGGTCGGCGTAGAGCTGGCCGTCCGGGAAGTGGTCGCGGATCCGGTGCGCGACGTGGATCGCCAGGCTGCTCTTGCCGACCCCGCCCATGCCGCTGATCACCACCGCGGGCACGCCGTGCGGGTCGGGGCGGCGCAGCCGGGCGGCGAGCTGGGTGACCACCTCGGCGTGGCCGGTGAAATCCACCAGGTCGGCGGGGAGCTGCGCCGGGATCACCGGGGCGGGTGGCTCGGCGGGCGCGGGGGGCGGCTCGTCGCGCAGCAGCGCGCGGTGCAGCCGGGCCAGCTCGGCGCCGGGCTCGACGCCGAGCTCGGCGACCAGTTCGCTGCGGGTGCGGGCGTAGACGGCCAGGGCCTCGGCGCGCCTGCCCGCCCGGTGCAGCGCGGTCAGGTGCAGACCGCGCAGCCCCTCCCGCAGCGGGTGTTCGGCGCTGAGCGCGGCGATCTCGGGGAGCAGCGGCTCGGCGGGGCCGAGCGCGAGGTCGAGCGCGAGCCGCCGCTCCTGCGCGGCCAGCCGGAGCTCGGCCAGCCGCTCGCGGTGCCGTTCGGCGAAGGGGCCGGGCAGCCCCGCCAGCGGCGAGCCCTGCCAGAGTTCGAGCGCGGCGGCGAGCTGCTCGCGCGCCGCCGCCTTGTCGCCGGCGTGCTCGCTGCGCCGCGCCCGCTCGACCAGGGTGCCTGCCAGGATCGCGTCCACGCGGCCCGCGGGCAGCCGCAGCGCGTAGGCCCGGCCGACCGAGATCAGCAGTCCGGCGGGCTGTCTCGCGGCGCGCTCGGGTTCGAGCACCCGCCGGAGATTGGCGATGTGGCTGCGGATTCCCTGCACCGCGTGGCCGGGCGGGCGGTCGCCCCAGACGGCGTCGACCAGGTCGTCCAGCTCCACCGGGCCGCCCTCGTGCAGCAGCAGCACGGCGAGCACCAGCCGCCGCTGCGGGCTGCCGAGCTCGAGTTCTCGCGCGCCGAGCCTGCCGCGCACCGCGCCGAGCAGCGTGAAGCTCGGCGCGCCCGCCGTTCGCTCGCGGATGACGCTGCCCGCGGGGCCGACCTGGCGCAACGTCTCGACCTCCCGCGAACCCGAACTGATTCGTACATCTAAGCTTCCGGCGCAATTTCCCGCACCGGAAGCCCGGGTACTTTTCGTTCTGTTCGCGAAGTCGCTCAGGTGGTCTGCGGCGCCGGATCGGTGAAGGCGTGCTCCAGCATCTCGGCGGCGGCGCGGCCGACGGCGCGCCGCGCGGCGTCGACATCGGCCGGATCCCGGCCCGCCATCCGCTCGCGCAGCTCGGTGGCGCAGCGCTCGGCGAGCTGCGCGCAGTCGGTGCGGAGCTGCTCGACCAGCTCCAGGGTGTCCTGGGTGAGCAGCCCGGAGCCGGACAGCGTGGACGCCAGCTCCAGGCTCTGCGCGTCGGTGACCAGCGGCTCCTCGGGGCCGACGCCGAGCACGTCGGCGAGGCCGTCGCCGCGGTCCCATGCGTCGAGGAGCTCCCTGATCCCGGCAAGTTTCATGCCGCGGCCGAGCAGCCTGCTGATCGTCTGCAGCCGGTCCAGGTGGTCTCCGCGGTAGTACCCGACCCGGCCGCGCACGTCGGGGGAGGGCAGCAGGCCGCGCTCGTGGTAGACGCGCACGCTGCGCACGGTGATATCGGCCGCCCTGGCGAGCTCGTCGATGGTGAATTCGGTTTCTGCGGCCATGTTCACAACGAAACCTCACGGGGCAACCGGTCTGATGGACCGTTCGATAGCGTATCGCTGGATACCGTAGCGCTCGACACTCCCTCTAGTCAACGTGCCGTTATTCAGGGGTATGAAGTCTTGCCGGGCGGCCAACGGTGGGTTACCGTTCGGGGTGTCGGCTTCTCGCGGCCGGCCTTCCGGGGACTGTCGTCAGCCCCGATGATCGTCCGATCCCATGGGACACGCACCGGGTGTGACGTGTGCCCTCGGTAATTCCGGAGATGACCATGAGCATTACGCGAATTCGTCCGTCCGGCGCAAATCATCTTGCGCCGGTTGATATTTCGAACTCACCCCCGAAGAACGCCGTGCGCCCGCCGTGTGCGGGCAGCCCCGCCGACTGGGACCTCGACGCCGGCGGCCCCGAGGCCTGGCGCTCCGCCGTCCGGGTCTGCGCGAGCTGCCCGCTCGCGGATCGCTGCGCCCAGCTCGCCCAGACCTTCATCGACCGCGGTGACACGCCCCGCGCCATGATCTGGGCCGGGGTGGCCTACGACAACTCCGGGCGGGTGATCGAGAACCTGGACGCGCACCGCCCCGCGCTGATCGACCACAAGCGCCCGGTGCGGATCATCCGCACCGGCAGGCGCCCGCGCGACACCGTGCCCGCGCTTCCCGCCCCGCGCAGGCACTTCGTGCTCGGCAGTCCGCTCGCGCCCACCGGAACGGACGGGCTGTGACGACGCTGGCGCTGGAGATCGGCTCGACCGAGCTCGCCGCCGTCCGGATCGCCGAGGACGTCGCCGCCGACGCGGTGCGCCGGATCCCGATGCCGGCCAGGAACGTCTGGGAGAACTGCCGCTCGCTGCTCTTCGAGGCATCGGACGGGCTCGAGGTGACCGGGCTCGGCATCGCCTCACCGGGGCCGATCGACATGAAGGCCGGCGTCGTCGCCCCCGGCGGGGTGCCGGAGTGGCGGGCCGGCTTCGGCATCGTCGATGCGGCGAAGGCGATGTTCCCCGCCGCCACGGTGCGGCTCGGGCTGGACGGGGTCTGCCTCGCCATGGCCGAGCGCAACTTCGGGGCCGCGCGGGAGACGCTGGACGTGCTCGCGGTCGCGCTCTCCGGGCACGTCGCGGCCGGTGTCGTGGTCGGCGGGTTCACCGTGGTCGGGCGCACCGGCAATGCCGGGCACCTCGGGCACGCGCTGGTCCCCGGCTTCGACGACCGCTGCGGCTGCGGCGGCCGCGGCTGCCTGGAGGCGGTCGCGGGCGGCACGTCGATGCTGCGCTGGGCGCGCGGCCAGGGCTGGGCGGGCACCTCGCTGACCGAGCTGCTCGACGCGGCGCGGGTCGGCGCCGAGGTGCCCGCGGCGGCCGTCGGGCGCGCGGGCACCGCGACCGGGCGCGCGCTGGTCTCGGCGGCGGCGCTGCTCGACTTCGACCTGGCCGTGCTCGGCGGCCCGGTCGCCGAGGCGGGCCCGGCGCTCTGGAAGCCGCTCGGCGAGGCGATCGCGACGCACGCCAGGTTCAGCGCGGTCTCCGGGCTGCGGGTGGTGCCCTCGCCGCTCGGCGGGCTCGGGCTGCTGGCCGGCGCCGGGGTGCTCGCGCTGGCCCTGCCGGAGTAACCGCCGCCCCCGGCGGCCATTTCGCGGTCGCTCCGAGGTCGGACGGAGTTCACGCACCGGTTGATCACGCCGCTAAGTAACGGTACATTGAATGGGTGCGATGTGGACTGGCCCCGTGATTCCGTGGGTGACGATCGAGACGTTGACGCCGGAGACCATGTCGGTGGCGTCGGTCGGGGAGTCGCCCCGCGATTTCGCGAGCTGGCAGCGGGTGCTGCAGCGGCTGCTGTCCAAGACCCCCGCCGTGTACGACGGGCTGACCACGCTCGAGGTCGCCGAGGCCATTCGCGCGGCCCGGATCGGGGCGCAGGAGCTGGCCAGGACCGTGCGGACCGGGGCGGGGCGGTTCCGGCTGCTGCTGCGGCCGGTCTTCGGCCCCGCCGGTGACGTGCACGCGGTACGGCTGTGGCTCGGCCCGGACGACACGCCCGCGCCGGAGCCGCCCGCCGCGGTCGGCGCGGTCTGGGATCTGGACAGCCAGACCATCGAGCAGCCGGTCGGCATCACCCGGCTGACCGGCGGCTCGCCGGAGCAGTACGTGCCCCGGATCTCGCTGGCCGAGCTCTTCCACCGGGCGGCGAGCTTCGACCGGCACGCCGAGGTGCTCGACCTGCTCTACGACCCGGCCGCCGGCGGGCGGCTGCAGTTCGACGCCGCCATCACGCACGGCGGGGCGCGACCGGGCCGCTGGCGCTTCACGATTCGCTCCCGCGACGACGAACGGACCCGCGGCGCCTGGCTGCTGGTCGAGGACGTCACCGTGCCCGACGCCCCCGCGGCGGCGCCGACGCTCGAGCGCATCGGCCTGCGCGAGGCGCACCGCAGGGCGGGCACCCACCTGGCGGTGCTGCACCTCGACTTCCCGAGCATCTCGCACTGGCTCACCGACCCGGCGCCGTGGATCCGCTGGGACTACCTCTTCCGCCCGGTCGACGTCTTCCACCCGGGCGACCGGGCGCGGCTGGCCGAGCTCGGCGCGCGGCTCGACACCGGGGAGAGCGCGGGCGTCACCGTCGGCACGCTGAACTACGCGGGCGGCTACACCCCGACCTCGCTGCTGCTCTACCCGTACCCGGGCTGTTCGAGCACCCGGCTGGCGATCGCCCAGCTGGTCCGGATGGCGGGCGATCCGGCGCACCCCGCGCCCGCGGATTTCGGGCACCCGATCGGGTACGACGAGCAATTGCACCACCGGCTCGCGGCCGGGGGCGACCGGAGTTCTGCCTGCTGAGCGGTTCCCATTCCTGGGAACCGCGCGGACGAGTGTGCCGAGCGGTGCGCTCTACCATTTCCGACATGAGGAACACGGTCCGCGAACGGGACGATTCGGAGGCTCTGCTCCGCCGGATGGTCGCCCGCCGCCGCCGTGACAATGCGATAGTGGCGATTCTCGCGGTGCTCGCCGTGCTCGGCGGCGGGAACGCGCTGCACGGTTTCTTCACCCCGGCGCCGCCCGGCCCCTCCGACGATTCCACGACGGCGCTGATCGGGCGCGCGCAATTGGCCGGTTCGTTCGCGGAGCAATTCGTGGTGAGTTATCTGTCCGCGAATACCGCGCAGCGGGAGAAACTCGGTGAGTACGCCGCCGTCGGGCAGGTCGCGCTGCCGTCGAGCGGGCGGCCGGTCGCCGACCCCGCGGTGGTGTACGTGGCGCGCACGATCTCCGGCGGCGGGCTGGACGTGTGGAGCGTGACGGTCTCGGTGCGGCACGGCGCGCGGACCGGCGCGGCGGCGGCGGGCGAGCCGCGGCAGTACTACCGGGTCGCGGTCTCGACCGCGGCGGGCAGGCTGCGCGCGCTGGCCCCGCCCGCGCTGGTGCAGCCGCCGGCCCGCGGCGCCGACCTGAGCCTCGCCTACGGCGCGCCGTGCGGCCAGGAGACCCCGCTGCACCAGGTCGCCGCCGGCTTCCTCGCCGCCATGCTCGCCGGTAGCGGCGATATCGCCCGCTACACCCAGCCGGGCTCGGCGATCGCGGCGGTGCAGCCGGCGCCGTTCAGCGCGGCCGAGGTGACGGCGGTGGACTCCGACGACCGCAGCTGCGGCGCGGAGAGCGCGCGGGCCAGGCTCTCGGTGCAGGTGACCCCGAAGGTCGACGGCGCGGCGGCGGCGACCCTGGTGTACCCGCTCACGCTGGTGCGCACCGGCGGGCAGTGGCAGGTGGCCTCGGTCGACCCGATCCCCGCGCTGACCGAGCCGCTCACCGTGGTGACCGGCGGCGAGGCGGGCCAGGCGGGCCCGGCGGGCCCGGCGAACGCCTCGACGGCACCGGCGACGACGACCGCGCGGATTCCGCCGCCGACCCAGAACTGAGCAGGAAAGAGAGCACCCCATGAGCAGCTTGACCAGCATTCTGGTAATCGTCCTGAATTTCGTCCGGTGGGCCGGGCTCATCGTGATCGCGATCGTCGCGATCGGAATTCTGATCGCGGAGAGCGCGCGCACCAAACTGGCCGCGACCCGCATTATCGGCGTCGGCGCCTCCGCGGTGCTCGCCGGTGTCGTGCTCTGGGTGCTGCCCGCGCTCATCAATTACGCCCGCATCGATTCCAACAGCATCGTGCCGAATTTCCCCGTCGGTTACGGTTCATGAGTGACGTCGTCAAGGTCTTCACCCCGATAAAAAGGGTGCCGACGGTCATCGGGAAATCGCAGAACGGGCAGAAGCTGCCCTTCGGGCCGTACACGCTCCCGCAGGTCGCGGCGGGCATGGCCGGGTTGCTGCTCACCGGCATCGGCACCATGACGCTGCCCGCCAACCCGGCGGTCACCTTCGGAGTCGGCATCGCGGTGACGGTGCTGATCGTCTTCGCCGGAGGGCTGGTGCCCTACACCGGGGTGCGGCTCTCCTCGCGGATCTGGTGGATCGGCAGGCTGTTCGTGGTGCGCGGGCCGGTGTCGGCGTCCGGGATGCCGATCGGTTCGGACTCGGCGGAGCAGACCACGTTCATCGAGGAATCGGTGGTGCTGCTGCTCCCGGACCCGCAGGGGGCGTAGGCGATGGCATTCGACCGGGATCTGCAGCCGACGGCGGCGGTGCGGGGAAACCTGCAGTTCACCCACTCCGGGCTGGTCACCGCGACCTACTTCATCGACCCGCTCGGCTACGGATTGCGCAGGGCGAGCGACAAGTTCGACGTCAAGATGGCGCACCACGCGCTCATCACCAGCCTGCCGGACGGTGCGCTGCTGCTCGGCATCCAGGCCAGGCTGAACACCCTCGACGTGCTGACCAAGATGGTGGAGGGCGTCGACCTCGACGCCTGCGAGGACTACGCCGACGAGGTCGTCGCCTCCTTCGAGCGGATGCGGGCGATCGGGCCGCGCACCCGGATCCACCTGCTCTCCATCCCGGTCGGGGCGGGCAATACCGGGATCTCGGGGCTCGCCCGGGTCTGGCGCGGCAGCACCACCACCGTCGACGCCACCGCGATCTCCCGGGCCGAGCTGGACGGCTACGCCGAGAAGGCGAACGAGATCCTCTCCAAGATCGGCGGCGAATTCGACCCCGTCCCGGTGCCCGCCTCGCTGTTCCAGTGGCTGTGGGAGCACTACCTGTCGCGGGGCGCGGTCGGCGATCCGGTGGCGCCCGCCAGGGCGGGCGCGCTGGACGACGTCACCGCCGCGGTCTTCCGCTCGGCGGCGCTGGACGAGGGCGCGCGCAGCGACGGCAACCGGCGGCTGCGCCCATCCTTCGTCCCGGTGATCAAGGTGGTGCAGCCGGACTTCGAGTACCGGCCCTCCTACCAGGCCATGCTCACCCCGCACTCGTTCCCGTACGCGGGCATGGTCTTTCCCGGCGGCAGCGAGTTCCTCACCGTGCTGGAGGCGATGGAGAACGTCACCGTCGACTGGGCGATGCGGATCGCCACCCGCCCGGCCGACCAGGTCTTGAAGAACAACGAGCTGAACCTGCGCCGGCTCGGCGACCAGATGGACCAGCGCGACCAGGAGCTCTCGTTCGCGCAGAACACGCTGGCGGGCAAGGCGCAGATGCTCGGCGAGTACAACAACCACTTCGAGGTGAACAGTGGTGAGTCGGAGATCTCCTTCACCACCGTCATCGCCATCGGCGGGCCGTCCCGCGAGATCACCATGGACGCGGTGAACACGTTGAAGCGGCGGTACAAGCGGTTCCAGGTGGAGCTGACGGCGCCGGTCGGCGCCCAGGTCGACCTGTGGTCGATGTTCGTGCCCGGCAGCCCGCCGCGCCGCGCCTTCGACGATTTCGCGCATATCGTCCCCTCCGATATGTGGGCGGGGTTCGTCCCGTTCACCACCAGCCAGGTCGGCGACGACAGCGGGCCGGTGATCGGGGTGAACCTGCTCTCCGGCAATTTCGAGCCGATCCACTTCGGCATCATGGAGGCGGCGCTGCACGATTTCTCCGCCTCGTTCGCGGTGACCGGCGAGCTCGGCTCGGGCAAGTCGTACTTCCTGAAGCTGATGGCGGTGCTCGTCCACGACATGGGCGGGCAGTTCCTCGCGCTGGACCGCAGCCAGGTCGGCGAGTGGGAGCACTTCGCGAGCGCCATCGACGACGCGGTGGTGATCGACCTCGCCGACCCGGCCGTCTCGCTGGACCCGCTGCGGCTCTTCGATCCGCGGATCGCGGGGGAGCGCGCGCTCGACTCCATCCTGCCGCTGCTCGATCTCTCGCCCACCTCGGGCGCCGGCGCCGCCGCGAGCTCCCTGCTCTCGGTGAAGGGGCTGGCCGAGCACGGCATCCGGAGCATGCTCGACCTCTACGACACGGTCCGGCGGCTGCGCGGCGAGGGCGAACTCGGCGAGGAGTACGCGGACCTGGCTGCTCGGCTCGGCACCATCGTGGAGCGGGTGCCCGTGCTCTTCGACCCGTCGCTGCCGCCGCTGCGGCTGGACGCCGCCGCCACCGTGGTCCGCAGCCACAAACTGGCGCTGCCGAGCGCGGAGGAGCTGACCACCCCGCACCTGTACCAGCGGCTGCCGCTGACCAAGCGGCTCGGCACCGCGCTCTACGAGCTGGTCGGGGTGGCGGCGCGGGAGGCGTTCCTCAGCGACAACGGGCGGTTCGGGCTGCTGGTCGGCGACGAGGCGCACCACTTCACGCAGACCCAGGTCGGCGCCTCCGTCACCTCCGATTTCAGCAGGGACGGCCGCAAGCACCTGGCCGCGATCGGGCTCGCCTCGCACGACCCGGCCACCGACTTCCAGGGCGCCGCGCACAATCTCATCCCGAACCGCTTCGTCTTCCGGCAGCGCGACGAGGTGCTGGCGCGCAACAGCCTCGACTGGCTCGGCGTCGACCTGGCGGAGGCGCCGTTCCTGCTGCAGGTGCTGCGCGAGGAGACCTCGCCGCCGGTCGGGGCCGGACGCAAGGTGCCGGAGGAGCGGCGCGGCGAGATGTTCATGCGGGACGCGCTGAACCGGATCGGCCGCGGCAAGGTGCTCGGCCCGGCGCGGCCGGACCGGGCGGCCGCGATCACCAGCACCCCGACCGCCGCGCGACAGACCGTGCCGTGACGACGGAGCGCGGGCGCGCCGGGGGCGCGGCGAGGTGGTGGCGGCGCGGGCGCACCGGGAGCGCGCTCGCGCGGTGGCGGCGCGGGCGGTCCTGGGTCACCGCGACCCGGCGCAGGCGCTGGACCGCCCGGCTGCTCGCGGTGCTCGCCCTCGCGGTCGTCCTCCCGGCCGCGCTCGGCGGGGCCGCGCTCGCGGGCAGCGGCTCGCCGAGCACCCCCGGCTCGGTGAACAGCGCGCTGAGCTGGATGGCGGTCAGGGACTCCGCCGGGGTCCCGCTGTCGCAGTACATGTTCGTCACCGACCGCGGCGGCGTGCTGAACCCGGGCAACACCGTGCTCTCCACGATCATCAGCCTGGAGTTCGCGGGCTGGGTGGTGATCGTGACGACCGCGATCTGGATCATCGGCTACGCCCTGAGCTTCCAGTGGCTCGCCTCGATCGGCTCCGCACTGGAGGGGGTGGCCGCCAACCTCAGCGGGCAGCTCGCCACCCCGATCATGCTGATCACCGCCGCGGCGATCGGCGCCTTCTTCGTGGCGTACTTCATCGTGCGCGGGCAATCGGCCAAGGCGGTGGCACAGGTCTGCACGATGGTGCTCGTCGCGCTCGCCGGGCCGTTCTTCCTGGCGCACCCGCTGGAGGACGCGCTGGCCGCGGACGGGGTGCTGGCCAAGGGAAGGGACGTCGGCATCACCGTGGCCGCCGGGCTGAACGGCAGCACCGAGGTGAATCCACTGCGGCTGGTGGCCACCATCCAGACCACGCTCGCCGACAACCTCGCGCGGCGCCCGCTGCAGGTCTGGAACTTCGGGCACGTGCTCGACGACCGGCCCGCCTGCGGCGGGGTCTGGACCGCCGGGATGCTCTCCGGCGACGAGGACCGGGTCAAGGACGGCCTGCAGAGCTGCGGCGACAACGCCGCCTTCGTCTCCGCCTCGAATCCGGGGGCCGGGCAGATCGGCGCCGGGCTGCTGATGCTGGTCACCTCGCTGATCGTGTGCGGGCTCGGGGTGATGCTCGCCTGGCGGATCCTGCGCGCCGGGATGCGCACGCTCAAGCACGGCATCTACTCGATCTTCGGCTTCGCGGCGGGCGGTTTCGTGTACGGGCCGACGCAGTCGTTCCTGGTGTACAACATCGTGGACGGGTTGATCGCCGCCGCGATGATGGTCGTCGACACCATCGCGCTCGGCGCGGTCTGCCTCTTCTACGGGAATCTGTTCCAGCAGGCGGGCGGGCAGGTGATGGCGGTCCTGGTGATCAGTGCCGGGGCCGGGCTGGTGGTGATCGTGGAGATGCGCGCGCTGAACAAGCGGATCATGGGCGGCAGCGAGTGGATGGTCGACCGGATCGGTACCGCGATGCGGGGCGAGGGCGGCCGCGGTGGCGGTGGTGGCGGCGGGGGAATGGGCGTCGGCGCGGGTCAGGCGATGGGCGGGCTCGGGCTGCTCAATACGCTGGCCGCGATCAGCACCGTCAACAGCTCCCCGGCGACGGAGTGGCTGTGGGGCGGGGTCAGGAATCCGCTGCGGCCGCGAGCGTTCGCGGAGAAGGCCATGCAGAAGTCGATGTGGGAGTACTACGCCGCACCCGGCCTCGGCGGAGCCACCGGCTGGATGGTGCAGGCGCAGCTCAACCGGGAGCAGTTCGCCGTCGCCGCGCGGGCAGGCGCCCAGCACGGCGGCGGCATCGATACCCCGCGCGGCGCCGCGGCGGCGATCCGCAGGCTGCGCAACTCCGGTGGGCTGCTCGACGGCGCCTACGGCGCGCTCACCGGCGCCGGTTTCAGCGACCGCGAGATCATGGCCCGCGCCGTCCGCTCCTGGGGAATGATGGAGGACAACGCCGAGGACGAGACGCTGACCAACAGGCACCTCGGCCACGTGGTCGCCGCCATGCAGAACGCGGGGCATTCGGGCGACCGGCTGCTCGCGGGCAACGGCGACCCGGACGAGATGGTGGCGCACCTGGCCACGCTGGAGGCGGTCGCCGCCCGGTGGCGCAACGCGCACGCGGGCGGGGTCACCCTGGACGGCGGCGCTGTCAGCGGCGTGCAGCGCCGATACGTCGAGGACTACATGCGGAATCCGACCATGGAGAAGCTGACCAATCTGCAGAAGGTGGCCGACGGCGACCGCAAGAAGGTCCCCCTCTCGCTGAGCAGTGTCGACCGGAACGCAGCGGGCCGCATGATGAAGTGGATCGGCAACGAGCACGCCAGACTCACCACCGAGGCGGTCGACTCGGTCCTGGCGAACGTGTCGGATCCGCAGCGCATGCGCGATGCCAGGGCCGTGATCACCGCCGCGACCGATACCGACCTGTGGAGCTCGGGGGTGAAGCGCGGAACGTGGCACACGCTCACCCCGCCGGGCACCCACCGGCCCGATGTCGCCGCGTGGCAGCGGGCCATGGGCCCGGTGGAAGAACGGCTGAGGTAGGCCGCGATGCTCGGTCGGTTGATGATGCTCGCGTGGCTGGTGCCGCGGCGGCAGCAGCAGCGGGATGGCTCCGGCGGGAAAACGGGCTGGTGGGTGGGCGGCGCGATCGTCCTCGCGCTGCTGGCCGTGCCCGCCATGGCCATCCTCGCCGCGGCGGGCACGGCCGCGAACTCCGCCGCCGACCTGCGCTACCAGTGCGACAGCGCGGTCGGGCCGGACCCGTCCGGCGGCGCCGCCGAGCCTGCGCCGCTGACCGCGGCGACGCCGTCCGGCCGCGCGGCGACGCCGAGCGCCAATCCCTACGCCGAGCTGACGATCCCGCCGGACTCCGGCGCGATGTCGGCCTGGGAGCGCGGCTGCGTCGCCGCCATGCGGACCGCCCCGTACCAGGATAAGCCGTGGGGGCACGGCAATACCGGCACCGCGGCCGGGTGCGCGCGGGAGCTGGCGCTCGCCCGGCTCGACGCGGTCGCCGACGCGGGCGCGTTGGTCAGGGCGGTGACCTACGGTGCCTCGCTCGAGCCGGCCTCCGGGCGCTGCGCGGAGGTGCCCGTCGAAGCCGGTGCGGGCGGCGGGGTCTGCGGGCGGCCGGAGACCGGCGGCGCGGTGGTGCTGCCGGAATCGATAGCGGCACAGAGTGGCTGCGGGCAGCGGGTGCATCGCTCGGCGGTCTCGGCGGGTGACCTGGTCTTCTGGGACTTCCGCGGGAACGCCCCGGCGCGGGCGGGGGTCGCGGTGGGGTCCGGGCAGCTGGTGACGGTAGAGCCGGGGATCGGGCGGGCGGTGTGGCAGCAGCTGCCCGATGCGGCGGATGTCCGGGTGAAGCGCGTTCTGAGCGGAGCGGCATGACGAGCACGGAAGTGTGGTCGATAGCGGAGCCGGTCGACGCGGAGCCGGTCGAGACCCCGGAGAGCGGGTCCAACGGCGCGGTGGTGACGCCGTGGTCCGGGCGGGGGCGCGGCGGGCGCGGGGGGTTGCCCGCGATGCCTGCGGTGAGCGCGCCGGGCACCACCGCCCCGGCGGTGAGCGCACCGGGCACCGCCGCACCGGCGGCGAGTATGCCGCAGCACATCGCGATTCCGGGGTTGCCGGGGATGACGGTGCCCGCGGCGCTGCTGCCGCCCGCGCTGCGCCCGCTCGCACCGGGTGGCGGGGCGCTGCCGGGAAGTCCGGCGGCTGTTCCGGCGGCCCCCGTCCCGGCGCAGCCGCAGGCCGTCGCGGCGCCGCCGGCGGAGCCGCCGCCACCCGCGCTCGATGCCGACACCGTCGCCGCCGTCCTGCCCGCCGCCACCATGGCGGGGACCATGGCGCTCGGCATGCTGCCCACGCTGGCCGACGCCCTCCTCGGGGGCGGGGGTTCGTCCGGGACGAGCGGCGGCGCACCGGCGAGCGGGAGCACCACCGCGCCGGGGGGCGGCACCGCGACAGCGGGATTGAGCCCGCAGGACCAGCGGGTGCTCGAGCTGCTGAAGGCGCTGGCGGCCGCGTATGGCGACGGCGAGACCAAGGACCCCGAGGTCGTCGCCCTGCGCAAGGAACTCGGGCTCGGTACCGGTACCGGTAGCGGTGCCGAGTCGATCCAGGCCCGCCGCCTCTACCAGGCCAACTTCGCCAACGCCTACAACACCCTCGACAACCAACTCGCCGGCTACATCACCCGCACCGCGGGCACCCACAAAGTCGACCGCACCACCATCAACAACCTGCTCCGCGAAGTCAACATCGCCATCAACGAACTCGGCCCCCAGGCATACACCCGCCAAGGCCAGCAACAAATCCACAAAATCCTCACCGCCGCCCTGGTCAAAGCCAACGCCATCGCGGGAAACACCAACACCGGAAACACCGACACCGCCACCTTCATCAACCAGCTCACCGGCCAATACCTCAACAACATCGCGGGCAGGAAGACCCCGGTATCGGGTGGCGCCGGAGCACCCGCCGGCGGCAAGGCGAAGATCGCGCTCGATACGGCGCGGGCGCAGTTCGGCAAGCCCTACGTCTGGGGCGCCGAGGGCCCGAACTCCTTCGACTGCTCCGGGCTCATGCAGTACGCGGCCAAGGCCGCCGGGGTGAACATCCCGCGGGTGGCGGCGGACCAGTACCGGCAGCTCCCGAAGGTGACCGGACCGCTGCAACCCGGCGACCTCGTCTTCCCGGAGAGTTCCTTCGAGAACGGCGTTCCGGGGCACGTCATCATGTACGCGGGCAATGGCCGCTGCTACGCGGCATCCCGGTCGGGGGTTCCGCTCGGCGAGGTGCCGCTGCCCAAGAACTACCGGGCCGCCCGCTGGGCCTGAGCTCAGTACCCGACGTACCCGCTGCCGTCGCGCAGCCCGACGATCCCGGGCACATTGCTGACCGAGCCGTAGCGCTCGATCGAGTACCGCACCCCGGCGATGATGTTGTCCACCGGGTTCCAGATATCGCCGTGTCCCGGCAGCGCGTAGGCGGCGAAGGTGGGGTCGATGGTCTGCATCAGCCCCTTGGACGGGATGCCCTTGGCGGCATTGCTGTCCCACAGGTTGATGGCGTTCGGATTGCCGCCGGATTCGTGCTGGATGATCGCCGCGATGGCGGCCGGGTCGATCTGGCGGGTGTCGTAGCCGTGCTGGCGCAGCACCCGCATGGCCTCGTCGATCCACTGCCCCTGCTGCCCGGTGGGGCGGGTACGCGGCGGCCCGCCGGTGCCGCCCGCCGCGACCGCGGGGCGCTGGGTCGCGCGCTTGCGCGGCGCGGACTGCTGCAGATACCGGTCCGCCAGTCCGGCGACCCGGTCCGCGGTGAGCGCCGCCGCAGCCTGCCCCTGGCCGAGCACCGACCCGGCGCGCTGCAGCGCGGTGCCGAGCGTGCCGATCACCAGCTGCCTGCCGACCGCGGTGTTCTCGACGCTGCCGAGCGCGGTGAGCGCGGTATTGACCTCGGCGATGATCGCGCCGATCGCGGCCCTGCCCTGGACGGAGTTGTCCACGGCGCCGTCCAGGATGCGGCCCAGCTCGGCGTTCACCGACTGCGCTGCGGAATCCTGTCCGGCGGTGATCCTGCTGTCCGCGGCGTAGCGCGAGTTCAGCGCGCCGTCCCAGGCGATCGGGCCGGTCGGGCGGCCGTCGGCGAGCCGCGGTGGCGCGTACGGCTGCCCGGTCGCGGCAGCCGGGGTGCCCTGGCCGTACTGGGCGGCGATCATGGCCAGCGTGCCGAGCGCGGCGGCCGCCATCGGCATGCTCGCACCGGACTGCGCGGCCATGGCGTCCGCGCGGATCGGGGCCGGGGTGGCGGTGGCGGCGGGAGTGCTCGCGGTCGGAGCGGTGGTGGCGGCCTGCGCCGGGCCCGCGGTGCCGCCCGGCCGCACCGGGGGTGTGGCGTGGGTGGGGCTCCGGGTGGCACGGCGCGGTCGCTCCGTGGTGGTCGTGGCGCGGGGGGCGGCCGGATCGTCCGGGGCGGTCACCGGATCGGGCTCGAGGTCAGGGGTTTTCGGGGGTTTGGTCGCGGCCATCAGTACCCCACGTACTTGCGGCCCGACCGCACCGCCACCACGCCGGGCACATTGCTCACCGAGCCGTAGCGGTTGACGGCGTACCTGGCGGCGGCGACGATGTTGTCCACCGGGTTCATGATGTTCCGGTGGCCGTCCACCGCCCAGCGGTCGAAGGTCGGGCCGATGGTCTGCATGAGCCCCTTCGACGGGATGCCCTTGGCGGCATTGCTGTCCCAGTTGTTCACCGCGCCCGGATTGTTGCCCGACTCGTGCTCGGCGATGATCGCCAGCGCGGCCGGATCGATCTTGCTCGGGTCATAGCCCATGGCGCGCAGGATCTGCACGGCCTGCGCGATCCAATCACCGACCTTGCCGCCGGGAAGCCCGCCCGCGGAGGTGGTGTCAGGGGTCTTCCTGCCCGCGATGTTGTTGAGGTATTGGCCGGTGAGCTGGTTGATGAAGGTGGCGGTGTCGGTGTTTCCGGTGTTGGTGTTTCCCGCGATGGCGTTGGCTTTGACCAGGGCGGCGGTGAGGATTTTGTGGATTTGTTGCTGGCCTTGGCGGGTGTATGCCTGCGCTCCGAGTTCGTTGATGGCGATGTTGACTTCGCGGAGCAGGTTGTTGATGGTGGTGCGGTCGACTTTGTGGGTGCCCGCGGTGCGGGTGATGTAGCCGGCGAGTTGGTTGTCGAGGGTGTTGTAGGCGTTGGCGAAGTTGGCCTGGTAGAGGCGGCGGGCCGCGACAGTGGTGGGGGTGCCGGTGGTGCCGCCGAGTTCCTTGCGCAGGGCGACGACCTCTGGGTCCTTGGTGTCGCCGTCGCCGTATGCCGCGGCCAGCGACTTCAGCAGTCGCAGCGCGCTCTCGGCCTGGGGGCTCAATCCTGTTGCGGCGGGCGCTACGTCGGCGGTGGTGGTGGTGGTGTGGCCCGCGGGGATCGCGGCCGGTGCGGCCCCGCTGCTGCCGCCGCCGAGTTTCGAGAGCGCGTCGGCGAGGGTCGGGAGCAGGTCCATCGCCGTGTTCGCGGGGGCGGGGGAAC
Source organism: Nocardia asteroides (assembly GCF_021183625.1). Taxonomy (NCBI): domain Bacteria; kingdom Bacillati; phylum Actinomycetota; class Actinomycetes; order Mycobacteriales; family Nocardiaceae; genus Nocardia; species Nocardia asteroides. The sequence continues at coordinate 1,787,910 of NZ_CP089214.1, read as the reverse complement.
CGTCGGGGGTCTCGGTATCGTCGTCTTCTCGCGCACGGCCGGGCGCGAACCCCGTACCGGTCGCGGTGCCGGTGCCGGTGCCGAGCGGTGAAGCGGCGGGCGCGGCAGCGGTGACCGGGGCGGGGAGCGCGGTGCCGGTCGGCACCGCCTGCCGCAGCAGCGCGGAGGGTGCGGTGATCCCCGCCAGTGCGGGAAATTGATTCGCGGGCAACGGATTCGTCGCGGCTACCGGGGTGACCTGTGGCTCGGCCGGAGCGCCGGGGCGCACCGGCAGCGCCGCCCGGCGCTCACCCCGCGGCGACCACGGCGTCACCGTGACGGTAGCGGTCTCGTCCACCACCACCTCGGTGTCCACGCTCGCCACCGCCTCGGCGCCGTCTCCGGGCCGGAGTCCGGCGCTGGTCACCGGAGGCCGTCCGCTCGCGTGCGCCGGAGGTGGGCGGGGTTCATCCGGCGCTCCCTCCTCGTGTCGATCGTCGGCCGGTGGGCTCGGTTGCGCGGTTCCTCCAATCTTGGCCGCTGCGAATGCGGATCGCGTTCCCACCGGTGGGAATCTCGGACAATGGTGCACGAGTCGAAAGGGCGAACGCCGTGTCACTGTGGGGCGACATAGCCACCGGGTTGGCAACCACCGCCGGCTTTGCTCTGGGCGGCCCGGTCGGGGCCGCGCTGGTCGGCGGGGTCGTCGGCGGCCTGATAGCCGGAGCCGAGAACGGCTGGGACATGGACGCCGTCATGAAGGGCGCGGCCATGGGCGCGGTCGGCGGCATGCTCACCATGGTGGGTGGCGGCGTCGGGGTCGCGGCGGCCCGCGGCGCACTCGGTGCCAAGGCGTCGCTCGCGCTGGCCTCGCCCGCGCAGTTGATGGAGCAGGGGCTTTTCAAGGGGTTGATCCCGCGCGCGGTGGGCGGGGCCCACGTCGCCCCCGGGAAGCTCTACGGCGCGATGGCGGCGCCGCTGGTGGCGCCCCTGTTCAACGCCGGGGCATCGTTCCTGCTTCCGCCCGGGCAGGGCGCGATCCCGCTGATCGACATCAGCCTCCCGCGGTTCCCGGACACGATGCCACGGGTGATGATGCCGGATCCGGCGAAGCTGCCCGACGGGCTCTCGCTCTCCGGCGCGGTGGTCGACCACTACAAGAACCTCCCGCCCCTGTACCTCGCGAACTGGGAGAGCTTCGGTACCGGGCCGAAGGAGCCGCCGCCGAAAACCTGGACGGTGCCGACGGTCACGGCCGAGGGCCAGGCGAACATCCCGAGCTATGCGCAGCGCGTCGAACAACTGTCGGCCACCTACGCGCGCATGCGGGAGAACGACAACGAGGTCGCCGAAGCCGTCCGCCGGGTGGGGGAGAAGGCGGCCGCCGGACAGCAGATGGTCGGCTCCCAGGTCGAGGTGCTCACCGCCATGGCACAGGTGCATCCGACCGATTCCACCACCATCAACCAGCTGGTGGACGAGAAGCTGCTGCGGCCGATCCAGACGCCCGGCGGAGCGGTGGTCTCCGAGGACAACTACGTGTTGACGGTCGTCGAGTCCGTGACCCAGCGGGCCGAGACCGACATGCGCGAGATGACGGAGGCGTTCCGCAAACTGGCCGGGGAGCTGGAACCGCCCGCCACGCCCCCGGATACCGGCGCCGATACGAAAACGGACCCCAAGACTCGGTCGGACGTCGACGACTCCAACACCCCCATCCGCAGAACAGAGCAGCCCGCCGACAACACTGCGAACCTCCTGCCGCCGGTCACCATGGTTCCGCCGCTCGATTTCCAGTCAGCGCAGCCCCTGCCGCGGAGCACCGGCGACCTCCTGAGCCCCGGATCGACCGCGGCACCCGCGAGCACCGCCGCTCCGGCCGGCGCCGCGGGCACGAAGGCGGCCGCCGCCGTGCCCGGCACGCCGGTCACCTCCGCCGCTCCGGTCGTGCAGCAGCCCGCCGCGACGTCCGCCATGGGCTCCGGTGGCCTCGACCCGATGCTGCAGCAGGCCATGCTGCAGCGCGCGGCGGCCGAGCAGGGGCGGGGATCGAGCCGCGGCGATCGGGAGCGCGACCGGCGCGGAGCCGGACCGGCCCCCGCCAGGGCCACCTCCGCGGGCCCGGCCACCCAGACGGCGTCCGCGCCGCGACCGGGCACCGTGCAACCCGCGTCGACGGCCGCGGCGGCACAGCCCGCGAACGCCGCCCGCACGGTCTCGGCACCCGCGACGACAGCGCCACCCGCACCCGGTGCGGCGTCCGACGGCAGCCGGCTCCAGGAATTCGTGTTCCGGGACGGCCGGGTGGTCATGGTGCCCGAGGTGGTCGCGCACGCGCTGGCCTCGGCGGTGAGCGACCACGTCGGCACCGACGCGCGCGCGGCGTACCTGCGCACCGCGGTCCCGCTACCGCCGCCCGGGCAGCCCGCCGGACTCCCCGTCGACCCCTCCGAACTGCGTACCGGGGATATCGCGCAGTGGTTGCCGCCCGAGGACGGCACCACAACGACCGTCGCGTCGGCGTCGGCGGGGTCGACCGCCATCGTGGTCATGTTCGACAACGCGCCGCCCGAGGTGATCGTCGCGGGGGAGCCGCAGCCGCTCACCGAGGTGCTCGAGCGCGACGGCGGCGCCTTCGGGGTATTCGGCGGATTCCGCCGCCCGGCGGGTGCCGACGCGGGCGCCACCACCGCCGTTCCCGTCGATCCACAGGCCGGCGTGCCGGTCACGGTCTCGGGATAGGAGCGCGCGATGCCGGACTGGGGTGAGGGGTGGGGCTTCGTCGTCGACGTGGGGGTGACCGCCGTCGCGAACAGGTTGCTCCCCGGCAGCGGTGGCGTCGTCAGGATGGTCGGCGCGGCCGCCCTGGCGGGGGGCGCGGGCGGTGCGGCCGGTCAGCTCGCGAGTGGTGACGGGGACTGGAGCGACCTGCTCGGCGGAGCGGTCGCCGGCGCGGCGGGTGGCGCGTTGGGCTACGGGGCCGGGAAGGTCATGCAGGCCGGGGCCGCGCGCGCCACGAGGGGGCCGAAGACGGCGCTCGACAACTTCACCGCCGCCGAGAGCAAAGTGAAGGACGCGGCGGACAGACTCGCGGACGCGAGCCGGAACGCGAAGCAGGCCGCAGCCGATCTGAAGAGCGCGAAGGCCGCCGCCGCGGCAGCGCCGGGCAGCAAGAAGCTGCAGAAGGCGGAGCAGCAGGCAGCTGCCGCGCAGAAGGCGGCGGACACCGCGCGGAAGGACGCTAGGAAAGCGCTGGGCACGGCGCGCACGGACAAGTCGGCGCTCACGGAACCGACGGGCTTGAAACGGTTCGTCGGCCAGCACGGGGACAATGCCAAGCTGTCACACTGGCTCAGGGCTCTCGGTGTCGGGCTCGGGTCCGGTACCGGCGTGGCGCTGTGGGAGGTCAACCAGGAGACGGGCCTGCCGGGGCAGGACCCCACCATCGAGTTCGTCTGGGTGGGCGACCACGTCCGGCAGTATCCGACACCGCCCTTCGGCCCCGACCCGATGTACACGGCGACCGGGTACGGCTTCCTGCTGCAGCCCGCCGGGTTGCCGCACGAGGTGGCGGAGTGGCACGGCGGCAGCGGGAACTCGGTCGCCACCGCGCTCTCCGAGAACTACGAACTCTTCGGCGATCCCAGCAAGAAGACGGCACTGGACGAGAAGGTGATCCCGCGCTTCGCGCCGCTGGAGACGGCGACCGGTTCCGGCGCGATCCCGGCGAACTACCCGCAGGTGGTCGACCGGCTCAACGGGGCCGCCGGGCGGTTCGACGCCATGCAGAACACGATCCTGAACACGGTGCTGCCGAAGCAGGACGAGATCACGAAACTCGGGCGAGCCAATATCGCGGGCCTCATCGATGGCATGAACCGATTGGTCGCGGTGAATCCGGGCGGGAACTTCTCCGAACTGGCCGCCAAGGCACTATCCGATATCGCCGACAACACCGGGAGCAGGCAGCAGGATTCGGCCGACAACGCGAACACGGTGCCCGACCCGGACACGATCACGGACAACGAGGCCGTCAAGAAGCTGGCGGAGGAGCTGGCTCGTTCGCGGGATCAGGGCGCCTCCGTGCCGGGGACCACCGGAAGCACGCCCGGCGACTACGGACTTCCCGGCATCGGCGGCACGACCCCGCCCGGTTCCATCCTGCCCGGCATCGACAGCACCGGCACCGGTGGCACCGATTCCAGCCGCACCGCCGACGCGCTCGACCGGGCGGTGCAGGCCGCACAGTCCGCGCACCAGCCCGCCCCCGCCGCACCGATCACCCCGGGCGCGGTGCCCGGGGTGAACCCAGGCGGCGGGATCGGCTCCGGGCTCGGCATGGGCTCGGGAATGGAGATGCTGCTCCCGATGCTGGCCCAGCAGGCCATGAGCAGGAACTTCGCCGACCAGGACCGCGACCTCGGCCGGGGCATGCGCGATCCGGACCGCGCGATCAGGCCACCCGCCGTGCAGACGCCCCCGATCGCCACCCCCGCCGCCGTGGCGCCGACGCCACAGGTCGCCGCGCCGGGTGCGACCCCGGCGCCGCACGCGAACCCCGCCGTGCACGCGCCGAATACCACTCCGGGCCAGCCGGGGGTCGTGGCGCCGGCGCGGGTCGCGGGCGAGGACGGCAAGGTGCCCTACGACTTCCCGGACGGGCGGCACCAGCGGGTCTGGCCTGCCGTGGCCGAGGCGCTGGACGCGGCCTTCGCGGACAAGGAGCACACCGATGCGCAGACGGCCTACGCGAAGACCACCGCGAAGTGGAGCGAGGTGAAATCGCTGGAGCGGGTCGATCCGTACGTCATGCAGACCGGCGACGTCGCCACCTGGGTCTCGATCGCGGCTCCGGCCGATTCCGGGCCGACGGCGCTGCCGAAGGCCGAGATGTCCACCGGCGCACCGCCGATGGGCGCCACCGTCGGCGGCCCGGTGGGTGGCGATGTGACGCCGCCGCAGGACGGCGCGCGCGGCTCGGCGCCCGGCGCCGACCGCACCGCGATCGCGGTGGTCTTCCCGGCCGATGCGGGCGGCACCCTCGAGGTCGTCGTCCAGGGCGAGCTGCGGCCCTTCCAGGCCGAACTGGCGGATGCCGCGGGGCCGCTCGGCGATTTCGGCGGCTTCGCGCATCCGCCCGGGGTCGGCGCCGCCGCGCCGCGCGGCGGCGAGCAGGTGCCGGTGGGCGCGGGCGATCCGGTCGCGGCACCGGTGGTCTGAGCGAGGGAGGGAGCGATGGTCCTCAATGTCGATATCGACGAGCTCGTCCGCACGGCGGCGGCGCTCGCCGCGCTCGCGCGCGAGGCGGGCGGCGCGATACCGGGCGGCTGGGTGGTGCCCGCGGGCGCCGACCCCATCTCGGCGACGGCGGTGCCGCGGCTGAACGGCCAGACCGCCACGCTGCTCAACGAACTCGGCGGGCTGCTCGGCGAGATCCAGCGCACCGCGAGCAAGGTCGGGGCCGCCGCGGTGGATTACACCGCCACCGACGCCGATGGCAGCAGGGCGCTCGGCGGCAGCGGCGGCGAGCAGGCCGTCAACCCGGTGCCGGAGATCGTGCCGCTGCCGATCCGGCTGCCGCCCCCGGTCGGCGGGGTGCCGGACGCCACCGTCGACCCGCTGACCTTCGCCCGCGCGCTGCACGCGGGCCCCGGCCCCGGCCGGGCCGCCGAATTCGCCGGCACCGTACGCAATTTCGCGGGCACGCTGTTGGCGGGCACAGCGCCTGGAATGACCGCGGCAGCGGGTGTCCTGCAGGGCTGGACGCCGGTCGGCGCGACGGCGAGCACCGAGCTGCTCGGCCAGCACGGCAGGCTCACCGGGCTCGGCGCCCGGCTCGGCACGCTCGCCGACGGCATCGACAGCTACGGCACCGCGTTCCGGCTGGCCAAGGCGAAACACCCGACCCCGCAGGAGATCATGGCCGCGCGCCGCAAACTGCTGGCCGCGCTGCGCTCGAAGGACCCCGTCGGGACCGAGCTGGCCCTCGCCGAGTTCCAGGAGCAGAACGCGCGCTCGGCGGAGACCATCACCGGCTACACCGGCGCCGTCGAGTCCGGTGTCGGCGCGGGCCAGGCCGCCGCCGGCGCCGGCGCGGACGAGGGCGCCGGGCAGGGCGATTCGAGCATGTTGAGCGCCATGCTGCCCGCGCTGATGAGCGCGATGAGCGGCATGAACGGGCTGCAGGGCGACGACGGCTACGACGACATCGGCTACGACGACGACTACGGCTACGACGACATCGGCTACGACGACTACGGCATTCCGAGCTTCACCGGCGCCGGCCCCGGCTCGCCCGGCGCACCGGGCGGGATGCCGAGCGTCGACGCCGGGATCCCGGCCGACACGGCGTTCGCGGTCGGCGCCATGCCCATGGTGAGCGGCACCGGGACCGCGCCGAGCACCGCGGGGCTCCCGCGCGCCTCGGTGATCGAACCGCTCGGCGCCGGCTCGCAGGCCGGGGCCAACGGGTCGCGCGCGGGCAGCCCGTACATGCCGTACATGCCGATGTCACCGGGCATGGGCGGCGGCCAGGGCGGCGGGGGCGGTGACCGCAACCGGGTGGTGGCCTGGCACCCGGACCGGCTGATGTACGTCGACGACACCCCGCACACCGACCCGGTGATCGGCGAGCGGCCGAGCATCGCCCCGACGGTGACACCGCCGACCCCGGCGCCACCCACCCAGCACCCGTCCTCCGGAGGTACCGCATGAGCAGCATCCACCCCGACGTCCAGGCGGCCCTCGACGCCGCGCGCGACCTGCGGCACCGGATCGCGGACATGCGGGAGCGGATCGACGCCATCCGGGCGCGCAGGCCGTCGCCGAGCGGCGCGGTGATCCCCGAGGTCGACGCCATGGGCCACCTCACCGACCTGTACCTGGCGCCGGGCACGACCACCCGGTTCACCGGCGCCGAGCTGGCCGCCGAGATCATGGCCGCGATCCGGGAGAGCTCCGCGGACGCGGCCCGCCAGTACCGGGCCATCATGGACGACACCGCCGACCCGGCGCCGATCGCGCCGGTGCCGTCGTGACCGTCGGCTCCGAGCTCGCCGAGGTCACCGTCGCCGACACCGTGCGCTGGCTGCACGAGGAGGGGCTGGTGCGGCTGGCGGCCGTGGCCGACCAGGCGCTGCGCAACTTCTGCGCCTTCACCGTCGACGTGCGCACCGGGCGGGTCGGCGCGCACCCGGAGAGCGGCGGCGAGGAGGGCGCCGAGGTGACCTCGCTGGCCGCCGACGACCTGCCGCACCCGGTCGGCTCGGCGCAGCGGCTGGTGATCGTCGGGGTCACCGTCGCCGAGGAGGTGCTCGTGGTGGATCTGGCCGCCACCCTCGCGCTCGCCATCAACGCCGAGCGGCCCGCGCTCGCGGCCCGCTCCTGGGTCCTCCAGCTCATGCTGAACCCGGCGGTCTCGGTCACCACGAACAGCGCGGAGGTGGTGGCGGGGGACAACCCACGGCTGCGGCAGAGTTTCATCCCTGGCAGTGGCGTCACCGTGGTCAACATCGACGACGACCGCCCGCCGCTCACCGCCATCACCTTCAACTCCGCCGAAGACGGCCCCGACCACCTCGACCTGGAGCCCGACGGCACCGGCGAGATGTACCTGGGCAGCCGGTTCTGGCGGCTGCGGCACGTGCTGTGCGTCGCGGACGAGCCGTGGGCCGAGCTCGCCCGGCAGCTGGACGAATCACCCGAGGAGGACGAATGACCGACGAACCGGTGTTCCGGGACGACGACGACGCGCAGGAACCGGCCGAACCCGACTGGGAGCACGCCGTCTACCAGGTGTTCAACCCCGAACACACCGTCGGCGTCGCCTGCGACCGGGACGGCGAGGTGATCGGCATGCACCTCGCCGACGACGCCGGGGAGAACGGCGAGCCGGTGCTGGCCGCGGAGATCCTCCGGGTGGCCCGGCTGGCGCACGAGAAATCGCGGGTCGGGCTGCGCGCCGAAATGGAGTACAACGGCACGAGGCCGTACACCGTCGACTCCTTCGACCTGCCGACCGAGGAGTCCTACCGGGCGCTCGAGGAGGCCGAATTCGGCAGGGCCCGCTCGTGAACCTCGATATCGACGACCCGGACGAGGTGATCGCGGCGGCGACCGGGTTCACCGCCGCCATCGACACCGTCGGCGAGCTGGTTGCCATCGTCACCGGCGAGCTGGAGCCGCCGCGGCGCCCCGGCTCGGCCCTCGATCGGGCACTCGCCGACCGGCTCGGCTGGATCGTCGACACCTTCGACGGCGCGCTGCGCAACGACGCGGGCCGCACCGCGCTGACGCTGCGGCAGATCACCGAGACCGCGCGGGCGCTCGGCGCCGTCGACATCACGGGCGCGCAGGCGCTCCGCAGGCCCGGAGCCGGCTGACCCCTCGATGGAACCGGACCTCGGCAACCCGCACTGGACCGCGATCGTCGGCGGCAACTGGCCCGCCGTCGCGCCCGCGGAGTGGAACAGGCTGGCAGGCATTGCCGAGGCGGGTGCCGCCGGGCTCGATCCCGGCGCGGCCGAACAGCATCGCCGCACCTTCGAGGAGCGGGTGCGCTCCAGCGCCGGGCTCCGGCTCGCCAAGGACGAACTGCTGCGGCAGCGCGGCACCCCGCAGGCTTTCGCGGACGCGCTGCTCGCCACCGCCGCCGTGCTGCGCGACTTCGCCGACCTGGTGTACCGCACCAGGAACCGGATCCTGGACATCGTCGACCGCGCCACCGCGCGGATCGCCACCGCGCACCGCTGCGCCGCCGCCGCCGAGGACGAGACGGCGGCGAACGAACAGCGGGCCCGCATCCCCGGGCTGATCGCCGAGGCGCGGGACGAGGTCGACGAGGTGGCGCGGGCCGCGCTGCGGGAGACCGGGCCGTCCGGGTTCCCCGGGCTGCAGATCATCGCGGAGCTGCTCGGCATGCCGGGGCCGTGGGTGCCGGGGCGACCGGGCGCGGTGCCGCGGCCGGGGCGGGGGCACCGGCCGCACACCGGGGGGCCGGGGCGGCGCCGGGACGGGTGGCCGCCCGAGCCGGAGGCCGGACCGCTCCCGGTCACGTTCCCGCCACCGATCCCGAGTACCGCGTCACCGCTGCCGGTGGTGCCGGTGGAGTTCGGGGACGGCCATCCGGTGCCCGTCGTGCCGAGCGGGCTCGAGCCCGCGTCGGTGGGCGGTGCCGGGCCCGTTGCCACGGCGCCGGGCGCGCCGGTGCCGTCCGGGGCGGGATTCGGCCCGGTGGTGACCGGTTCGTACGACCGCTCGGGCGGGGGGCCCGGCGGTGAGCCGCACCCCGGCGCGCACACCGGGGACGAGCTGGATCGGAGTGTGCCCGTCGTGGCGGCCACCCGGTCCGGGCCGGGGGAACGGTCGGTCGGCTTCGATCCCGCGACCCTCGCGGGCGGGCCGGGTGCCGAGCCCGCCGACCCCGCCCGGCTCGGCGGCGAATCCGGCTCCGGTGCGGTACCTTTCGGGGCCGTTCCGGCGTTTCTCGGCCGATCCGGTGCGACCGGGCCGGGCGGCACCGGGGCCGCCGTGGCCGGGACGGCCCGCGCCGGTGCACCCGGCGCCGCCGCAACCGCTGCCGCCGGATCCCCGGCGGGTGGCAGCGGCGCCACGCAGGGTGCGTCGGCCGGTCGAACGGGCGGGCCGGCGGGAACGGCCGAGGGCCGCAACCTCGCCGGACCACCCCGCGTCTCCGCGGGCCAAGGCGGCCCGGCGCCGAGCGCGCCCGGGCCGCTCCCGCCCGTCCCACGCGGCCGCTCCGGCCGCGGCAGCGACGACCTCATCCGGGAGACGGTCGGCGCCGCCATGCTCTTCGCCGCGGAGCCGTCGTTCGTGCTCGGCGAGCGGGTCGACGGCGACCTGGTGCTCGCCCGCACCCTGCTCGCCGGCATCCTCGCCGCCACCCCGCAGGTGCTCGGCACCGCGTGGGCGGTCGCCGTGCTGCGCAGGCCGTCCGGGGTGAGCGCCTTCGTCACCTCGAACGAGGGGCGGGGCTGGCTGCCCGCCGGGCTGTACCTGCCGCGCGAGGTCTCCACGCCGTGGGTGTGGGAGATCGCGGAGGGGTTCGCCTGGGAGGGCATCGCCGACCCGGCGCGGGTGCTCGCCGAGTTCGGGCTCGCGCTCGGCCGCCGCTCCGGGGCCCGGCTCTCGGCGCTCGCCTCGTCGGAGCGGATCGGGCCCGCGCTGCGCGGGCAGCTCGGGGAGGTGGCGCTGGCGGGCGAGGTGCCCGCCTCGGCCGGGCTCGACCTCGGCGTCGCCGGGCCGGGGCTGACCGACCGGCTCGGCCTCACCGGCGCCCCCGCGCTGCTGGAGCGCGCCGCCGCGGTGCCGGAGCCGGAGCTGGCCGCGCGCTGCCTGAGCGCGGCGCTCGACGCGCACACCGGGGTCGGCCGCAGGCGGCTGCACACGCCGGAGGCACTCGACGCCCCCGCGCTGCGCCTGCGCATCCTGACCGCGCTGCGGCAGCAACAGCCGGTGCCCGAGCGGTGGTGGGCCGAGCTGCGCGACACCGACGACCTGATCGCCGCCGCCGTGCCGGCCCGCCGGGCCGACGTGGCGCGCATTCCGCTCGGCGAACTGCGCGCCGAGAACCGGGACGCGGTGTCGGGGACGGAGCGGGCGGCGCTGCGCGCCCTCGCCTTCCAGCGCCGCTGCGACGAACTGGTGCTGCTTCTCGCCGGCCCGCCGGACCGGCAGCGGCTGCGCGACGCGATCTACGCCCACGCCCAGGTCGCCGGGCATCCGGCCTACGCGGCCCGCACCGGAATCCCCACTGCTGGGAATCGCTGAAAATGAATTGATCGGTACGGGAAAGGATCTGAGCGGGCATGCCGGAAAGCATGAACATCGACCCTGCGGTGTTGCGTCAGCTGGCCGCGCAGCACGATCGGATCGCCCAGGACACCAGGGAGTGGGGCAAGCCGCCGGCGGATTGGCTGACGAACTTCCTGCCCACCTACGGCAAGATCGCGCAACCGGTCTACGACGCGCTCGTGCGGTACTACGACGCCAGGCAGCGGGCGGCGGAGAACCTGGCCAGGGAGCACGACGACACCGCGGCCGCGCTGCGCGCCTCGGCCGACACCTACGAGCAGACCGACGAGGACCTGGCCGCGCGCACGCGCACCGCGGGGGCGGAGGTCAGCGAGTCGACCGGAACCCCGTCGGTCTCCGCGCTCGGCCCCGCGCCCGTCACCGCCGACACCGGCCCATCGCCGGTGTCCGCGGCGCCTGCCGCGCAGCTGTCCGGTGAACCCGCGCACGCCGCACCGGCGACCAACGGCAGCGCCCCGGCCGTCACGGCGCCGGGTGGCGCGGGCGCCGACGGCGCGGCGCCCGCCGGTGCCACGGCCGCCCCGATCACGCCACCCGCCCCGCTCACCACGGCGGGCGCGGACCACGGCGGCACCGACCGCGCGGGCGGGATCGCACCGGTGAGCACCGACCACGGCACGAACCCCGCGGCGAGCTCGGGAACCACCGTGCCGCCCGGATCCGGTGTCGCGCCGCCCGTTCCGCTCGGGCCGCTCGCGGCCGGAGCCGACGAACGCCAGACGCAGAACGGCGCGAACCGGGCGGACGCCGTTCCGGCCGCACCGATGCCGACCCCGTTCGCGGCGGCCGTCGCGAACGCCAGGCAGGACGCGGCGGAGCCGGGCCACATCGTCGGCGCCGCGGTCGACGACGACCTGGTGCTGGCCAGGACGCTGCTCGCGGGCGTGCTCGCCGCCACCGAGACGGCGGTCGGCACGACCTGGGCCGTCGCCGTGCTGCGCGGCCCCGCCGGGGCGGGCGTCTTCATCACCAGCAACGAGGGCCGCGGCTGGCTGCCCGCCGGGCTGCACCTGCCGCGCGAGATCTCCACCCCGTGGCTCTGGGACGCCCTGCTGGAGACCCCCGAGCACGGCGGCTCGCCGTGGGAGGGGATCGCCGACCCGGCCCGGGTACTCGCCGAGTTCGCGCTCGCCTGGGGCGCCAAGGCGAACGCCGGGCTCTCCGCGCTCGCCTCGTCCGGGCCGATCGACCCCGGGCTGCGGCTGCGGCTCGGCAGCACCGCCATCGCCGACCATGTCGGCCCCGCCTACGACCTCGACCTGCGGGTCCCCACCCCGGACACCACCGACCGGCTCGGCCTGGCCGGCTCCATCGCCGGGCTGGAACAGGCGGCGGCCGTCCCGGATTCGCAGCTCCGCGCGCACGTGCTCGAGCTCGCGGTGACCGCGAACGCCGCCACCGGGCGCGCGAACCGGACTCCGCCGGACGCCCGCGCCGCGCGGCAACTGCGCGAGCGGATCCTGGTCGAGCTGACCGCGGGCGGCACCGTCCCGCGTCGCCTGTGGGACGAGCTGCGCGACGCCGACGACCTGCTCGCCGCCTCGATGCTCGCCCAGCGCATCGACGTCGGCCGGGTCGAGCTCGGCGAACTCCGGGTGGACGCCGCCACCACCCCGCTGCGCGACCTGGTCTTCGAACGCCGCTGCACCGAGCTGGTGCTGTTGCTGGCGGGCGAGCCCACCAGGCAGACGCTGCGGGACGCGGTCTACGCGCACGGGCAGATCACCGAGCATCCGCAGTTCACCGCGGTCCCGCCTGCGGTCTCGGTGCCCGAGCGGGTCGCCGTGCCCGCGGGCGCCGCGGTGCCGGGCGCGGTCACCGCGCCCGCCGTCGGCGCCGGGCCGCCCGCTGGTGCGGTCGCCGCCCCGAGTAGCCCGCCGCCGGAGCGGTCGGTCTGATGGCGCCGCCCAAGGCGCCCGAGCCGAAGATCGACGCCAAGGTCGATACCAAGGGCGACACCACCGGAAACGGCGTCGACGTCGGCGGCGCGATCCTCTCCGGCTCCCCGATCAAGTCCCAAGACGGCAAGTACCAGTTGATGCTGGACAACGGCAATCTGGTACTGACCGGGCCGAACGGCGTGGTCTGGGAGTCCGCGACCACCAACACCAACCCGTCCACCGACCGGGGCAGCGGCAATATCCTGGCCGCCTCGATCGGCCCGGACGGGCAGATCATCCTCAAGGCCGACGCCTACTACCAGTCGCTCCCGGTCTGGGCGACCGACAAGGTGCCGGGTGCGGTCCGGCTGCAACTGAACAACGACGGCAGCCTGGTCTTCCTGGACAAGGACAACAAGCCGATCGGCACGGTCGCCGGACCCGACCCCGATCGCGGCCTGGACTGGCACCTGCACCACCCGTACGGCGCATCGGCCAACCTGGACAAGCACATCGACATCTGCGAGAACTTCCTCATCACCTCCTGCGCCAGGGAGCTGTGGGGCAACGGCAAGGAGACCGCGAACCCCTCCCTCGACCAGCTGCTCACCGACGCCGGGCTGCAGGGCACCTGGATCGACTCCACCATGACCGACCGCTACCAGGGCAAAACCGATCGGCTCGACAAGGTCAATGCCGACCTGTACCAGAAGGTCCAGCAGGTGCACGTCACCACCAGCGACCTCTCCGCCAAGTCCGCGGCCGCGCTCAAGGCCATCGAGGCGCGGGTCGACTCGACGAACGAGAAGCTGTTCGCGCCGCGCCGGGCGTATCAGGTGCCCGAGGTCGTGATGGACACGCCGATGGAGATCAAGTACGACGAGAAGGGCAACGTGGTCGGGGATCCGAAACTCCCCCCGGCCACCGAGGACTTCCTGCTCGGCGTGCTGCACGACATGGTCCACTTCGTCGAGAGCGAGATCAAGAAGGTCAGCGACGCCGCGGACGCGGGCGGCGGCGACGTCAAGGACAAGGAGCCGAAGTACGACGGCGAGAACAACGGCGGCGGGCGGAACAACAACGGCGGCGGGCAGTACACCGACACCTCCGCGGGGCCGCCCGGCACCCAGGATTTCAGCGGCCTCTACGGCGACCTGCTCGGCACCGACACCGCGCTCGGCGCCGATCCGCTCGCGGCGGGCGGCAGCGGCTCGAACAAGATCGTCGACATGCTGAACTCGGCGATCAAGGAGATCGAGGGGGGCGCGGGCACGACGGCAGGCGGTCCCGGCGGCACCGTGGCGGGCGGTGGTGGCTCCACCGGAGGTGGCTCGACCGGCAGTGCGGGCTCCGGGATGAATCAGATGATGCAGTCACTGCCCATGATGATGATGATGCAACAGATGATGCAGTCCATGTCGCAGGGCCGCGACCGGGACCGCGACCGCGACCGCGAGGACCAGGACGAGCGCGAGGACGAGCGGGAACCCGAGCCGGGGCAGGACCCGAACGTGCCGGTGCAGCAGGTGCAGAACCCGGTCACCGCCCCGCCGCCGGGAACGGTGACGGCCGACCCGGCCGCACCGCCGCCGGTGGTGCTCGGCAACAAGTCCATGGTCGACGTGCAGCTGCCGACGAAACCGCCGAGCACGCAGCAGGTCTCGCAGGTGGTGGCGGAGGCGATCCAGCGCGAGCTGAACAACCCCAACGGCAGCGATGCCAGGGCCGCCTACGTCGGCACGCCGGGCGAGTCGTCGGCCGCCAATCCGTGGACCGTTGTGGACGGCAACGACGTCAGGACCGGGGATGTCGCGCAGTGGCGGGACCACACCGGGCTCGTGGTGGTGGTCGACGGGGTGCCCAACATCGTCGTCGACGGGCAGATCATCCCGCTGGACCCGAACAACCCCGCCGACGGCGAGTTCCTCGGTTTCGCCCGCCCCGGTGGTGCCGGAATCGGCGAGCAGGCCGTGCCGGGTGCCGAGGAGGCGCCGCCCATTCCCGCCACCCCCTCGACCCCGCCGGTTCCCATGCCGCCCGCGGTCACCGCACCCCCGCCCGTCAGCGTCACCATCTGACGCCGAGCGCACCGCCGGGGGGGCAGGAAACAAACCGCAACCGCCGGGGAGCTGAACTGTCGGAGCGGAATTCGAACCGCTGTGGCGGGGAGCTGAACTTTCGCGGCGGAATTCGAACCGCCGTGGCGGGGGACCCGGGCCGTCGGAGCGGGGATCTGGACCGTCGGTGCGCTGTCGCGGGAAGGACCGCTGTCGCGGGAAGGTCAGGGCCGACGCGGGAACTCGGAACGCCGCGGAGCCCCTAGACCACCGCGGTCGGGTCCGGAATGGGCTCGGCGTTCGTCGGCGGGGGCGGCCCGCCCTGATCACCCGCCTGCGCGTTCGGATCGGGGCCCGGCGCGTTCGGATCGGCGGGTGCCGCCGGGTCCTTCCCGGCCTTCTCCTCCTTGTCCTCCTCCGCCTCCTTCCGATCCTCTTCCTGCTGCTTCAGCGCCTCCGGGATCTGCGAGAGCAGCGGCATCGCCATCATCGGCAGCATGGCGAGCATCGGCAGGATCCCGCCGAGCCCGCCGTCACCACCGCCCCCACCGCCGCCGGGCGTGGCCGCGCCGGTCGAGACCTTCTTGCTCCCGCCCTCGTTCTTGTCCCCGCCCGCCATGTCCTCGTTGAGCTTGGCGACCGCCTCGACCTTGTCGTAGATCGCGTCGACGGCGTCGGCCACCTTCTTCAGCAGCGCCTTCTCCTGCGCGGGCTGCAGTTTCGCCTTGCCCGCGGCGGTGAGCGCGGCGTTCAGCTCGGCCACGATGGTCTTGATCGCCCGCAGCGTCTCGTTCTGCTCGGCGGCGACCACCACCGAGGTCTTCAGCACCTGGGTGTCCAGGGTGAGCAGCGTGGTCTGGCGCGCCTGGACGGCGGTGATCGCCTTCTCGTACTCGTCGACGCCCTTGCCCTTGCCGATGTTCTCCAGCACTACCGGCTGCAGCAGGTCATCGACCTTGGGCGGCGGCTTCGGCATGCCGCGGCCGAGCAGGTCGACCGCGGTCTGGATGGCGATCTCGGCCAGCGCGACGAAGGCGAGCAGCCCCGGCGAGCCACCCGGCGGCCGGACCAGCTCGACCGGCCAGTAGTTCTTTCCCGCGGCGAGCGTCATCAGCGGCGTCGCGGCGATCTTCGCGGCATCCTCGGTGTCGGATCCCGCAGTGTCGACGGGCATGGCGCACCACCTTCCTCGGATTCCGTTCATTGTCCCGGCTTCTCCCCGGTGGGAAACGCGGGCAGAACCGGTCACCCCCAGGATTGGGAATATTCGCGAATCCGGCGTCTCCACAATGAGCGAATGCGAATCGAGAGATGGTCCGCACCGCGCGAGGGCGAGCCGGTCGAATGGCACGGGCGCTGAGCGGCGATGTGGACGGGGTGCTGCGCTCGATGCTCGAGCTGTACGGCGCGGGCAGCCCCGACGCGAACCGGGCGGCCGGGCCCGCCTTCGCCGTGGCGACCACGGAGCCCCGGGTGGCGGGCGCGGGCGCGGGCGGGTACACGCAGGCGGAGGGGATGCGCAGCTCGATCGCCGATGCGCACAGCAGGCGCGACGGCGTGGTCGGCAGCACCGTCGGGGAATCCGGCAACGGCACGGTGCACGGCCGCTCCCGGCTGACCGATCAGCTCGCGGATTTCCGCAGCCGGGTGCAGGCGCTCGCCGCGCTCGGCGGGGCCAGGTTCTCCGGCCCCGCGCTGCTGGACGCCGCGCACACCACGGTCACCAATGCCGTCCGCCAGGTCGACGCCGACGTGGCCGCGGCCCGCAAGCAGGCGTCGCAGATCATGCCGCCGGAGGTGCCGCTGCAGAAGTTCACCCGCGCCGTCCCCGCGTCCAGGCGCAGGCGCAACCGTTCGCGCTCCGGCTATCGTTCCCGCTCCCGGTCCGCGAACCGCAACGGCCGCACCAGGGATGTTCCCGCGATGTTCCGGGACGACGGCACCGCGGGCAGCGCCGCGGTGCAGGCCGCGTTCGGCCAGATCGGGCTGGACTACGTGTGGGGTGGCGGCGGCGCGAGCGGGCCCACCGGCGGCGGTTTCGACTGCTCCGGGCTGACCCAGTACGCCATCGCGCAGGCCTCCGGCGGCGAGGTGATCCTGCCGCGCACCACCTACGACCAGATCTACAGCGGCAGGCAGGTGCCGATGGATCAGGTGCAGCCGGGCGACCTGGTCTTCCCGAAGGACTCGTTCAGCTCGCGCGGACCGGAGCACGTGCAGCTGGCGGTGGACCGCGACACCGTCGTCGAGGCGCCGACGCCGGGCGAGAAGGTGAAGCGGACGTCCATGCCGGACCAGGCGATCATCGTCCGGGTGCTGCCCGCCGGGGGAGCCGGGCGTGCCGATCGAGATGCCTGACGAGGCCGCCTTCCTGCTCGACCTCATCGGCGTGCCGTACCCGGCGCTGGACGAGGACGGCGTGCGCGCGCTGGTGCACCACATCGACGCCGATGCGGTGCGGCACCGCGTGCGGCTGCTCGAGGAGCTGCTCCGGCAGGTGTCGGTGCTCGCCGGGGTCGTCGCGGCACTGGAGCGCACCGGAAGCGGGGTGGTCGCGGAAGCCGGGACCGGCGCGCCCCCGCTCACGAGTGCGCCGTCGCCCGAAGATGGGGGAGCGGAGGGGAAACGGGCGAACCACACCCCCTGGCGCAGACCCCCGCGCACCCCGGCGAATGTCGAAACCCCCGTGACCGGGCAACGCCCCCGCACCCCCTGGCGAACCCACCGCCCCGCACCGAGCGTCACCGTCCCCTCGGTCCGCCACCCCCGCCCCCGCGACGAGAACGGCTGAACCCCGGAAACACCGACGGAGACCGGTGGCGTCCGACACCACCGGTCTCCGTGGCCGGAAGCGGGATCCGCCCGCGTCCTGAGAGGGGTTCCGGTGGTTACCGATGCCGTGCCGGCGTCACCGGTAACCGCCGGTGTGCGGATCGGCAGGATGAGGGTCTGACCGATCCGTCTCAAACCTTACACTTGAACAACGGCACACGCAACGATGTACACCTATGAGACGTCATATAACCGCTTCCCAGCGGTGGGAAGCGCGCGCAACCGGTCCGCGGGGGCCGGAACCTATCGTTCTCGCAGGCGAGATCGGCGGAAGGGAAATCCGAGTTGTCAGCGGCCGAGGACGCGTTCTACACCGGGGTTCAGAATCTGGGACTGGTCACCGGTGCGGCGCGCAATGAAGAGCATGCGAGGGCCGCGTTCCGGGCGGCCACCGATCTCGATCCGGATATGTGCGATGCCTGGCTGGGCCGGGCGATGGCGGGCGAGGTCACCCCGGAGGTGATCTACGGCGCGTTCCGCTCGGTGCACAACCTGTACCGCGATCAGCAGCGCGCCGGGCTGGTCGACCGCGCGCTGTGGTGCCAGGTGGAGATCGGGATGTACGGGCTGCGGGTGGCGATGGCCGACCGCGACCAGATCTCGGTCGCGCAGGCCTGCTCCTACGCCGCGGACGGCGAGTGGGCCGAGGCGGCCACCATCCTGGAGAGCGTCCCGAGCGACGACATCGCCGACTTCGTGCGGATGTCGCTGTACTTCCGCACCAAGCGCTGGCCGGACGTGCTCGCCGCGCGCACCGCCCGCCCGGTGCTGGAGGACGGGCTGCTCGACATCGCCGCCGAGCTCATGGCGGCGACCGCGCTCGCGCACACCGGCCGCACCGGCGAGGCGCTCTCCCGGGCCCAGCGCATCGTCGACGACAGCCGCTCCGGCAACCTCTCCTACATCTGGGCCGACGCGCACTACCTGCACGGCATGCTGCTGCGGCACAACGGCGACCACGAGGAGGCCGACCGCATCCTCGGCGGGCTGCGCAGCTCGGCGCTCTGGCCGGACCGCCCGGAGTGGCAGCAGGCGCTGCGGGACAAGGGATTCCGGCTCGAGGTCGCCACCGCCGAGATCATCGCCTCGCGCACCGACGTCTGGGATCCGGCCACCGGCCTCGACCCGGCCGAGGCGGCGGCATCGGCGGCAAAGGCCGAGCGCGACACGCTGCTCGCGGAGGCGTCGGAGCTGCTGCAGGCGCAGATCGGCATGGACTCGGTGAAGGAGCAGGTGGATCGGCTCAAGTCCGGAGTGCTGATGGACCAGGTGCGCGCCAAGCGCGGCCTCGCCGTGGACGCCAGGTCGCAGCACCTGATCTTCTCCGGCCCGCCGGGCACCGGCAAGACCACGATCGCGCGGGTGATCGCGAAGATCTTCGCCGGGCTCGGCGTGGTGGAGAACGCCGACGTGATCGAGGTGTCCCGCAACGACATGGTCGGCACCCACCTCGGCCACACCGCGCCGAAGACCAACGCGCTCATCGACTCCGCGCTCGGCGGGGTGCTCTTCATCGACGAGGCGTACACGCTGATCCAGGAGGGGCTCTCCGGCGGCGACGCCTTCGGCAAGGAGGCGGTGGACACGCTGCTGGCCCGGATGGAGAACGACCGCGACAAGCTGGTCGTCATCATCGCGGGGTACGAGGACCAGATCGACCGCTTCCTCGCCTCCAACGAGGGGCTCGCCTCCCGCTTCACCAAGCGGATCCGGTTCGCCAGCTACGAGGCCGACGAGCTGGTCCGGATCGCCGATCACATCGCGCGCAAGAAGGATTCGATCCTCTCCGGCGAGGCGCGCGAGGCGCTCCGCGAGCGCTGCGCGCACCTGGCCGCGAACCTGCGGGACGGCCGCAGGCTGATCGATCTGGCAGGCAACGGGCGCTTCGTGCGCAATGTGGTGGAGGCCGCCGAATCCGAGCGCGACTACCGCTTCACCCGCACCAATATCGATGTCCTCGCCATGACCGACGAGGAGCTGATGACCATCGACGTGCTCGATGTCGCCGGCGCGCTGGATGGCCTCGCCCCGGTGGCGCGGGCGTGAACCGGCGCCCGGTGCCCGCGCAGCGGAGGGAGTGAGTGGTGGCGCGTTTCCGGGTGGTGACCAAGCACCAGATCTCCGGGTGGCGGTTCCTGCTGCGCCGCATCGAGCACGCGCTGGTGCGCCGGGACGCCTCGATGATCGACGATCCGCAGCGCGGCCGCTCGACGGCGCTCTCGATCGGGGTCGCGCTCGCCTGCGTGGTGATCGCGGGCGCCGCCGTGCTGTCGTTCCTCAAGCCGGCGAAGAAGGTCGCGGACGCGAAGATCGTCTCCGAGAAGGATTCCGGCGCGCTCTTCGTGCGGATCGGCGACCGGCTGCACCCGGCGCTCAACCTGACCTCGGCGCGGCTCATCCTCGGGTCGGCGGAGAAGCCGGTCCCGGTCACCAGGGAGGAGCTGGCGAAGTATCCGCGCGGCCCGTGGGTTGGCATTCCCGGCGCGCCGGGCAGCATCGCCGACACCGCCGAGCGGGATTCGTCCTGGACGGTCTGCGACACCTCGCGCAGCGGCGCCACCGCCCAGGTCGATCCGAGCACCGGGCTGCCGACGGCCAGGCTCTCCGCGCCGCACACCACCGCGATCGGCGGGCCGCTCACCGTGGACGGCGCCACGACACGCGGCCTCGCCGCGGACGAGGCCAGGCTGTTCCGCGACGACAGCACCACCTGGCTGGTCTACACCGACGGCGAGCGCGGAGTCGTCCGCGCCGCCATCGACCCGGCGAACACCGCGGTCGCGCTCGCGCTCGGCATCGATGCGGGCGCGCCGGTGCTCGCCGTCTCGAAGGGGCTGATCGGGGCCATTCCCGAGGCGCCACCGCTGACCGTGCCCGTGGTGCCGGGTGCGGGCGAGGTCGTCACGCTGAACTCCGGGCTGACCATCCCGGTCGGCTCGGTGCTCACCACCTCCGCGCCGGACCAGCCCGCCGCCTACTACCTGGTCTCCAGGGACGGCATGGTGCGGGTGACGGCGTTGCTCGCCGCCGTCGTCCGCAATGCCGACGCGCAGGGCGCGGCCTCGGCCCGCACGGTCGGGCCGGACGTGCTCGCGGCCAACCTGCGGCCCGGCACCTGGCCGGGTACCGCGAGCTACCCGGCCAGGCCGATCCGGCTGGTCGACCCCGAGCGGATCGGGGTGAGCTGCTACCACTGGTCGCGCACCGACCGGGATCCGGCCGCGGTCACCGAACTCCTGGTCGGCACCGGGCTCCCGCTCTCCGCCGATGAGCAGCGCCGCACGGTGTCGCTGGTGACCGCGCCCGCCTCCGGCGGCAGCACCGCCGACGCCGCCCACCTGCCCCGCGACACCGGCCGGTTCGTGCAGGTGACCGGCGCCGACACCGGGTCGCCGCTGCGCGAATCGCTGTACTGGATCTCCGACAGCGGGGTCCGCTACGGGGTCGAGGCCGCGCTCACCGGCAGCGGCACCGATCCGACGCTGACCGCGCTCGCGCTGCGCACCCCGGTGCCCGCGCCCTGGCACATCGTCTCGCTCTTCGCCGTCGGCCCGACGCTCTCCCAGCGCGACGCCCGCGTCATGCACGACGGCATCCCACCGGATCAGCTGGTGGCCGGCTTCGGAGGTCCCTCGTGACGGTGACCCGCCGCTTCGTGCGGCCCGCCAGGATGGTGCGCGGGCCGAAGGCGCCCGCGGTGACCGAGCTGCGCCTGCAACCCCCCACCGAACTGCCGAAACCGGTGCCGCCGTCCCGGCTCAAGATGATCATGCCGGTGGTGATGGTCGCGGCCATGTGCGGCATGGTCGTGATCATGGTCCGCGGCGGCGGCATCGGCAGCTCGCCGATGGCCATGCTCTTCCCGGTCATGATGATGGTCTCGATGTTCGGCATGATGGGCGGCTCGATGGCGGGCAACTCGTCCGGCGGCGCGGCGAGCCTGAACGAGGAGCGCAAGGACTACCTGCGCAGCCTCACCGACAACCGGAAGACGGTGCACGGCTCCGAGGCCGAGCTCTTCGAGTTCCTGCGCTACACCCATCCCGGCCCCGGCGCGCTGACCCGGCTGATCGGCGGCAAGCGGATGTGGGAGGTGCAGGTGGCGCACCCGCAGTTCCTGCGGGTGCGGGTCGGTCGCGGCCGGATCGCCAACCAGGTGCGGGTGATCGTGCCCGAGGCGGCGCCGACCTCGGATCTGGACCCGGTCGGCGTGGTCGAGCTGACCCGGTTCGCGAAGGCGTACTCGACGGTCGGCGGGATGCCGGTCGCGATCAACCTGCTCTCCGCGCCGCAGCTCGGCCTGGAGGGCGACCCAGAGGCGGTCGCCGGGCTGGTCAGGGCCATGATCGCCGAGGCCGTCGTGCTGCACGGCCCGGACCAGGTCGCGGTGGCCGCGGTGCTCACCGACCCCGATGCCGAGCACTGGGCCTGGCTGAAGTGGCTGCCGCACACCCAGCACCCGGCCGACACCGACGCCATCGGGCCGGGCCGGATGATCTACCGGACCGTGAGCGAGCTGCGCGCCAAGGTGCTGGCCGGGCTGAATCGCGGCCCGTTCTCCGCCAACTCCCAGCCGACGCTCGACCGCCAGCACTACCTGCTGCTGGTGGAGACCGCGGGCGCCGCGACCGACCGGGACATCTCCGGCATCGACGGCTGCACCTGGATCCGGATCGGCGCGGCGGAGCAGTACCTGCCGCGCGCGCTGCGCTTCACCGTCGCCGCGGACGGCGCGCTGAGCGAGCTGAGCGCCCGCGGACCGCGCCCCGTCGGCACCGCCGACGCCATGTCGGCGCCGGCGGTGCGCGCGCTCGCCCGCACCCTCTCGCCGTACCGGCTGACCACCGTGGTCGAGGCGGTCGCCGCCGAGCAGGCGGGGACCGGGACCAGCTGGGAGGAGCTGGTCGGGATCGTCGACCCCGGCGACATCCGGGTGGCCAGGCAGTGGCCGCAGCGCCGGGACGCCGACCGCACCCGGTTGAACATCCCCTTCGGCCACGACCCGGCGGGCGGGATCGTGCACCTCGACATCAAGGAGTCCGCCGAGGAGGGGATGGGGCCGCACGGCATGTGCATCGGCGCCACCGGCTCGGGCAAGTCGGAATTCCTGCGCACCCTCGTCCTCTCGGCCGTCGCGACGCACCCGCCGGACCTGCTCAACCTGCTGCTCGTCGACTTCAAGGGCGGCGCCACCTTCCTCGGCTTCGACCGGCTCTCGCACGTCACCGCGGTCGTCACCAACATGGAGGAGGAGGCCGATCTCGTCACCCGCATGGAGGACGTGATCAACGGCGAGATGGCCCGCCGCCAGCGCATCCTGCGCGACGCGGGCAACTTCGCCAGCGTGGCCGATTACGAGCGGGCGCGGGAGCAGGGCGCCGAGCTGGCCCCGCTGCCGACGCTGCTGATCATCCTGGACGAGTTCGCCGAGCTGCTGGAGCAGTACCCGGGCTTCGCCAAGCTCTTCGTCGCGATCGGCAGGCTCGGCCGCTCGCTCCGGATCCACCTGCTGCTCGCCTCGCAGAAGGTGCCCGCCAACCGGATGGGCGAGCTGGAGGCGCACCTGTCGTACCGGATCGCGCTGCGCACCAACCAGACCAGCGATTCCCGCGACGCCATCGGCACCGCCGACGCCTACCACCTGCCGAAGAAGCCGGGCGCCGGATATCTGCGGGTCGGCTCGGGCGAGCTGCAGCGCTTCCAGGCCGCCTATGTCGGGGCGCCGTACGCGGCGCCGGTGCAGAGCGTCGCGGGCGCGCAGCGGGTGCGGCGGGCGGGCGGCGGCTATCGGCCGCCGCAGCTCTTCGTCGCCGGGATGATCACCGAGCACCGGCCCGCCCCCGTCGAGCCGGAACCCGCTGTGCTGGAACCGGAGTCCGGCGTCGACCCGGTGACCGTGATGGAGACGGTGCTGCAGCAGCTGGCCGGGCACGGCAGGCGGGCGCACGCGATGTGGCTGCCGCCGCTGCTGGTCCCGCAGACCCTCGACCGCATGGTCCCGGCGGTGCCGCCGGGCGCGCTACAGGTTCCGGTCGCGCTGGTGGACCGCCCGCGCCAGCAGCGCCAGGACATCTGGTCGGTGGATCTGGCCGGGGCGGGCGGGCACGTCGCGGTGGTCGGCGGGCCGCAGTCGGGCAAGTCGACCACGCTGCAGACCCTGGTGCTCTCCGCGGCGCTGACGCACACCCCGGAGCAGGCGCAGTTCTACTGCCTCGACTTCTCCGGCGGGCTCGCCGGGCTGCGCAGGCTGCCGCACGTCGGCTCGATCGCCTCGTCCCGCGACGGCGACCGGATCCGGCGCACCTTCGCCCTGATCACCAATCTGATCGCGAACAGGCAGACGCTCTTCGGCGAGCTCGGCATCGACTCCATGCGCGAGTTCCGCAGGCGCCGCGGCACCCCGGCCGGCGCGGCCGAGCTCGCGGAACGCGGTGATCGGCACGGCGACGTCTTCGTCGTGGTCGACGGCTGGGACATCGGCTTCGCGGTGAACGGCCCGTACTTCGACGAGTACCTGCCGCTGATGGAGTCGATCGCGCTGCAGGGGCTCAACTTCGGGGTGCACCTCATGGTGAGCAGCTCGCGCTGGGTCGCGATCCGCCCCGCCGTCAAGGATCTCCTGCAGACCAGGATCGAGCTGCGGCTCGGCGACCTCACCGACACGGTGTTCGGCAACTACCGGGCCGCGGTCGCGGCGGTGCCCGCCGAGCGGCCCGGCCGCGGCATCACCGCCGAGGGGCTGCACATGCTGGTCGCGCTGCCGCGGGTGGACGGCACCGGCGACGTCGAGTCCGCGGGCGCCGGGCTGGCCGCGGCCGTCGACCGGCTCGGCGCGCAGTACCGGGAGCGGCACGCGCCCGAGGTCAAGCTGCTGCCCGCGCGGATCACGCTGGCGGAGATCGGCGCCGGGCTGCCCGCGCCCGCCACTCCGGCCGAGCGGCTGCGGGTGCCCTTCGGCATCCGGGAATCCGACCTCTCCGCCGCCACCATCGATTTCGGCGTCTCGACGCACCTGATCGTGCTCGGCTCGTCGGGCTCCGGCAAGTCGACGGTGCTGAGCGCGCTGCTCGCCGCGATCCGGGACCGCTTCGACCCGTCGCAGGCCAGGGTGCTGCTGGTCGACTACCGCAGGCAGCACATGGACGCGCTGCCGGAGGAGCAGCTGGTCGGCTACCTCACCAGCGAGCGGGACGGGATCGACAACCTGCCCGCCTTCGCCGAGAAGATGCGCTCCCGCCGCGCGCCGGACGGTGTCACCTCGCAGCAGCTCAGGGAGCGCTCGTGGTGGAGCGGGCCGGAGATCTTCGTCGTCGTCGACGATTACCACATGGTCGCGCAGCGCGGCGCGCGAAATCCGCTGGAGCCGCTCAAGGATCTCATCGTCGACGGCCGCGACACCGGATTGCACGTCGTCGTCGCGCGCAATATCGCGCAGGCCGACACCGCGATGTACGACAGCGTGCTCGGCCAGATGAAGAATCTGAACTCCTCCGGATTCATCATGGACGGCTCGAAACTGGACGGCATTCTGGTCGGCGATGTGAAGGCGACCAAACAACCCGTCGGCCGCGGAATTCTGGTGGAGCCGTTGCATTCTCGGAAGGATCTCGTGCAGTCGGCGTGGATCCCGCGGGACGAATCGACGGGCTGAGCGCCGTTTTCCCGGCGGTTTCCCAGAGTTGGGAATGCCTTAACGTTTTGTTTGTACCGCTCGGTACGGGTCGACACCCCCGCTTCACTAGGAGTTTCCATGACTGTCGACGTAACTCCGGAACATCTCGTCGTGGTCAGCGGCAATCTCGCCGCCGCGGAAGCGGCGCTCAGCGCCGCGCTCTCGGCGACGCACGCCGCCACCACCACCGCACTCACCGTCACCCTCGGCCCGGAACCGGTCATGCGGTTCTGCGGGCTGCTGTTCCAGGGTTTCGAGACCCCGTTCGCCGGCTGCAACGAGGGCGGCGCCACCTATCTCCGCCGCGGCCACCAGGAACTGCTCCCGGTGAGCACCGGATACGAGACCAGCGATATCGCGGGCGGCATATCGACCGCCGCCGCGGGCGCGCGCTTCGGGAAGTAAACCGATTCGAGCCTGGAAGGAATCGGAGGCGACATGGCACTACTGTTCGATTTCAGCGGGGTTCCGCCCGAGATCAACTCCGCCCGGCTGACGCTCGGCCCCGGCCCCGCCCCGATGGCCGCGGTGGCCGAGGCCTACGCGCTCGCCGCGCTCGCGCTGGCCACCATGGCGGCCGAGTCCGCCGCGGCGATGGGCGCGCTGGAGACGACCTGGCGCGGCCCGGCCGCGCGGCGGGCGCAGAGCGCCTTCCACAACCACGGGAACTGGCTGCAGCAGCAGGCCCAGGTCGCGGCCCAGGCCGCGTCGAGCGCGGCGGGGGTGGCCTCGGCCTGCGCGGCGGCCTACACGACCATGCCGCCGCTCGGGGCGATCCTGGCCAACCGCGCGGTCTCCGCGACCCTCGCCGCCAGCAACTCGATGGGGCAGAACGGCATCGCCATGGCCGCGAACGAGGCGGTCTACATGGCGATGTGGTTCGCCGCGGCCGCCACGATGAACGTCTACGCGGGGGCCGCGATCGGCGCGACCGCCGCGCTGCAACCGCCGGTGCCGCCGCCGCCGATCACCACGCTCAGCGGTGGGAGCGAGGCGCTGCAGACCTTCGGTGAACTGGCCGCCGACGATCTCGGCGGGCCGAACGACACCGGCGCCCGGCTCGAGCGGCTCGCCGACACCGGGGGCGGCGGTGACACGGGTGGTGACACCGGCGGCGGCGACACCGGGCCGCAGGACGTCACCAACCCGGGTGACCCCGGCGGCAACCCGGGCAGCGACATCACGAACCCGCCCGCCGAGCCACCGCAGGCGCCGGGCGATCCGGCGCAGGCGCTCGGCGACGTCGAGCGCGCGGCCGCCGGGCTGCCCGACTCGCTGGCGGACGCGACCACCGGCGGCGGCGACACCGCCCTCGACCAGCACGGCTTCCTCGGCACCTCGCCGTACTCCAGCACCCTCGCCGCGCTGAACGGCGGTGCGCTCGCCGCCGCGGGCGGGCTCGGGCTGATCAGCGGCGGGCTCGGCGCACTCGCCGGCTCCGCCACCGGATTCCGGATGCCGCGCACCTGGACGCCGGGCACCGGCACGGCCTTCGGCGCCGCGCCGAACGCGCCGTCGGCGGCCCCGGTGAGCAGGCAGGCGCCGCGCGGGGTGACCGCGCCGCGGGCCACCATGCGCAGGCGAAGGGACGAGGAGCGGGACGGCAATGTGGCCGTCTTCGTCCCCGGCGGCGAGCCGGATGTGCCGCTGCTGGCGGAGCTGCCGGTCATCGGCGTCATCTCCTACGACGACGAGCCGCAGCAGGAGGACCGGTTCGCCGCCGAAGGCCAGTACTCGGTCGGCGTGCTCGAACCGGCCTACGACTACTCGCCGGTGCTACTCGCCGATCGCCGGGCGTGATCGTGCCGAGGGCGAGTTTCACTAGAGGAGAGGAACCACAATGGCAACTTTGATGAATGTCAGCCCCGAATCGATCCAAGCGTCGGCGGGTAACACGGCGGCCGGGCTCGGTGAACTGGAGAGCCACCTGAAGGGGCTCTCCGGTGCGCAGGACGAGCTCTACGCGGCGGTGCAGGGCCAGACCGGTGACGCGATCTACCAGGCCATGAGCCAGGCGTACGGCTCGGGCAAGTCGCTGGCCGGGACGCTGCAGGAGATCATCGACGCGATGACCGCCGTCGGCGCGAACTTCGACGCCGCGGACCTCGACTCCGCAGGGCAGTTCTACCGGGACATGGGCACCGACGGACATCTCGACACCGGCACCGGTTTCGGTGCGTCCAAGCTGAACACGAATTTCTGACCGGCGCGTTCCCGGCCATCGACAACCGATCACGAGAAAGGCGGCGAACCGATGAGCGGTAAGCCTATCCACGTCAACTTCAGCGCCGCGGACGCGGCGACCGGCAGCGTCGGCTCCCTGGTGGCGGCCATGGAGACGAACACCGCCAACCTGCGGAAGATCTACACGCAGCTGCTGCAGGAATTCCAGGGTTCCGGTGGCACCGGCTACGAAACGGTCATGGCGAACTTCGACAGCAAGCTGACCGCCTACGACGGCAGCGTGAA
This sequence comes from Nocardia asteroides, assembly GCF_021183625.1. Lineage (NCBI taxonomy): Bacteria > Bacillati > Actinomycetota > Actinomycetes > Mycobacteriales > Nocardiaceae > Nocardia > Nocardia asteroides. Next base: position 1,760,188 of record NZ_CP089214.1, on the reverse strand, counting down.
GAACGTCAAGAACAAGCTGGTGCAGAACGTCAATACCGGCGGTATCCACCACGAGACCGATATCGCGCAGGGCAACCGCTTCCTGGGCGTGTAGCGAGCGGATCGGCATCGTTCGTGGAGAGCGACCCCGTCGCGGTCGATCTGAACGTCGACGCGGCGCTGCTGCTGCAGGAGCTGGCCGGCATCGAGTCCTACCCTCCGGTGCTGGCCGTGCTCCCGAACATCTACGACCTCGACGATCGGCACCGGGTGCGCGTCGCCGTCGCCGCGGAGCTGAGCGAGCTCGGCATCGTGGTCGGCGGCGCCGTGCACCCGGCGGTCGAGCGCTGGCTGCACTGCCTGCATCGGCCGGACGTCGAGCTGGTGGCCCGGATCGTGGACACCGGGCTGACCGGTGGCGAGCGGACCATGCTGCGGTTCTCGCTGGTGCGCAGCGCGAAGGAGCACGTGCTCGCGCTGCGCTGCGGGGACAGCATCGTGATCCAGCCGGTGTTCCAGGGCGGGCGGGAGCTGCGGAACGTGACCGCGGCGCTGACCGCGGCGCTCGGGTTCCTGCCTCCGGTGCGGTTCGAGCCGGTCAGCGCGGACCTGGCGGAATTCGAGGCGGTGCCGGACGATCCGGCCGAGCGGCGGGCGGCGCTGCTCGCCCTCGGCGCGCACTCGCACAGCGCCGCGGTGCTGACCCGGGTGCTCGGCGAGGTGGTGCGCCGGGCCGAGATCGTCGCGGTGCAGCACCGCGACGGCGGCTCGACCGCGACCGAGGTGTGCCTGAGCGTCCTCGACACCGTCTCCGGACGGCTGGTCGTGATTCCGCACCTGGCGCTGGACGGCCGGGTCAGATCCACCTTCGCGCCCGGCGACGACGCCGCGGTGCACGCGGGGGTGGCCGCGCTGCTCGAGCTGCTGCCGGGGCGAAGCTGGTTCGACACCAGCCGAATTCAGTGAGAGAGAGGAATCGGATGCCGAGCACCAATGGCCATTCGACCGAGTCGGTCCGGCCGCTCGGCGGCTACGACGCGTACTTCGCGCAGCCGGACGCGGCGCTGGCCGCCCCGCCGCGGGCCGGCAGCGGCGATCCGGCCGCGCCGGTGCCCGCCGAGCCCTTCCAGGTGCCGGACGCCGCCCGGCTGATCGCGCAGTCCGGCGCGGCCGCGCCCCACTCCGTCGCGCCCCGCTCCGCCGCGCCGCAGGTGACGGAGGCGCAGGTGACGGAGGCGCCGGAGACCCCCGCCGGAACGGCCACCGGACTCGAGCGCCGTGCCCCCGCCGACGACGCGACCGGGATCGCTCCGGCGATCGGCGTCAGCGCCGGCGAAGCACCGGCCCCACGATCCGCGCCGGAATCCGGCCACCTTCGCGTGCGCGCCGAACTCGGCACACCGGAGCCCGACCGGCCGTGGACACCACCGGAAACCAGGGCGCTCGACCCCGCGCACGTGCCCGAATCCGCCCCCGCGTACCCGAATTCCGATGAGCCGCGAGCGGAGATCCGCCGGTACACGGCGCCGTCGAGGGCCCAGATGGCGGCCCGCAGGCGCGGCGAGTACCCGGCTGAACCGCAACGCGCCGAGTACGCCGTGGCGGAGCCGACCCCGCTGGTCCCCGAGCGCATCGAGCGCGCCGCCGAGCCCGCCGCGCGGATCGAGGTGCTGCCGACCACGCTCACCTCGATGGATCTGCTCGCCGATATCGCCGCCGCGAACCGCGCCAGGCTCCGCTCCACCACCGGCGTGCGCGGCGCGCTGAACAAGGTCGGCTTCCGGCTCGGCCTCTCCCCGGCCGAGCAGCGGGTCGAGGAGCGCCGCGCGCGCATCCGCCGCCAGCTCACCTCCACCTATCAGATCGCCGTGGTGAGCGTGAAGGGCGGCGTCGGCCGCACCACCACCGCGGCCGCGCTCGGCTCCACCTTCGCGGCGCTGCGCCCGGACCGGGTGGTCGCCATCGACGCCAACCCCGACTTCGGTGACCTCGCCACCCGCACCAGCCGCCACCCCTACGGCCTCACCCTGCGCGACCTGGCCCAGGCCCCCGACCTGGACGCCTTCTCCGCGGTGCAGTCGTTCACCTCGATCAACACCGCCGACCTCGCCGTGCTCGCCTCGCCGTGGACGACGGAGGCCACCGAGCCGCTCTCCGGCCACGAGTACACCACCACCGTCGAGGTGCTGCGCAGGCACTTCAACCTGCTGCTCGTCGACTGCGGAACCGGCGTGCTGGACGCCGCCTCGGCCACCGTGCTGCGCGCCAGCGACGCCGTCGTGGTGGTCACCCCGGCCACCGTCGGCGGCGTCACCGGTGCCGTCGCCACCCTGAACTGGCTCGGTGCGCACGGGCTCGGCCGCCTGGTCGCGAGCTCGATCGTCGCGATCGTGCACCACCAGCCCGCCAAGCCGACCGTCGAGGTGGAGGCCATCGAGCAGCTCTTCGCGACCGCGCAGCGCCCGACCCGGGTGCTGCCCTACGACGCGCACCTGGCCGAGGGCGGCGAGATCGACCTGCGGTTGCTCGACGGCGAGACCGCCGCCGCCTTCGAGGAGCTCGCCGCCGAGCTCGCCGACGGCTTCCCCGGCCACCGCCCCGGTGACCAGGGCGGGTGGCGATGAGCACGGCTGTCGCGCCGCCCGCCCCCGTCACTCCGCAGGCGTCGGCCGAGGTGGCCCGCGCCCGGATCGCGGTGCTGGTGGCGACCTACCAGGTGGACGTGGTGGTGCCGACCAGGTTCACCATCGAGACCTTCATCGACGACCTGCTCGCCGTGCTCGCCGCCGCCATCGACGACGAGGCCGTGGATTTCGTTCCGCCGCAGGGGCAGTGGAGCCTGGCCAGGCCCGGCGAGCCGCCGATGCCGCGCTGGCGCAGCCTGGCCGACCACGACATCGCCGACGGCACCGTGCTCATGCTCGCGGCGATCGAGTCGGCGGAGGTCTTCACCCCGGTGGTGGAGGACATCACCGACGCGCTCGCGCAGATCAACGAGCGCGAGTTCGCCGAGTTCGATCCCGGCACCGCGACGATCGTCGGGCTGGCCGCGCTCGGCGCGGGCGCGACCGCGGTGGCGACGCTGCTCGCCCGCTCCTGGTTCGCCTCCGGGTCGCTCGGGTGGTGCGCGCTGCCCGCGCTGCTGCTCGGGCTGAGTTGCTGGGGCGGCGCCGTGCTCGCGTTCCGCCGTGCGGCCGAGCCGAGGCTCCCGCTCGGGCTGGTGCTCGCCTCGATACCGCTGCTCTTCGCGGGCGGCGCCATGCTGGTGCCGCCCGCCTACGGCGAGCCGGGGCCGTTCGCCGCCGCGAACCTCGCGGCGGGTGCGGTGGTCGCCGCGGTCGCCGCCGCGACCATGCTGCGGCTCACCGGCATCGGCACCGCCACGCTCACGGCGGTCACCGTCACCGGCGCCGTGCTCGCCTGCGCGGCACTGCCGCTGACCTACCTGGAGCTCGGCGTCGCCCAGGTGAGCGCGGGCGCCGCCCTGGTCGGCATCGTGCTGCTGACCTCCGCGCCCCGGCTCGCCGTCGTGATCGCCCGGATCCGCCCGCCGGACCTGCCCGACCCGGGCACCGAGGTGGCGCCGACCACGCTCACCGATCTGTTCGACGCCGAGACCGGCCGGGCCGTCGAGGAACGCGACCGGCCACGCGTGGCGTCGGAGCCGGGGATCGAGGAGCGGGCCCGGCTCGCGGTGACCAGCCTGCGCGGCCTGGTCGCCGCCGTCTCCGCGGTACTCGCCGCCGCGGTGGTCGGCACCGCGGCGGCCGCCCCCGGCGGGATCAGGGAGCTGGTACTCGCCGCGGCCGTCGCGGGCATCCTGGCGCTGCGCTCGCGCTGGTTCCCGGACCGGGTGCAGGCGATCGCGCTGCTCACCGCCGCCACGGTGGTGGTGGCCGCGATCGGCATCCAGCTCGCCGCCACCTACCGCACGCCCGGCGCCGATCTGGTGGTCGCCGTCGTGGTCACCGCGCTGGCCTGCGCGGGCTGCGTGGCCGCGCTCCGGCTGCCCGGCAGGCGGCTCTCGCCGGTCACCAGGCGGATGATCGACTTGCTGGAGTACGCGCTGATCCTGGTCGTTCCGGTGATCGCCTGCTGGATCATGGGCATCTACACCGCCATGCGGAGTCTCTGATGCGGCGGGTGGCCGGATGACCGGCGCCTGGCGCGGCCGTTCTCCGTTGCCGAGCCGGGTCGGCAGGGGAGCGCTGGCCGCCCTCGCGGCGAGCGTGCTGGCGATCACCGCCGCGCCCGCAGGCGCGCTGGCGCCGCCGGAGGTGGTGATCGGCTCCCCGCCCGCCGACGACCCGCCCGGCCCGGAGTTCCCGGTCAAGCAGGACAAGGGTTGCCTGGCCGCGGGCGTGCTGCCGGACAGCGACCTGACCCGCACCCCGCCGCCGGAGGTGGCGCTCGACCTGGACCGCGCGCGGGCGCTGAGCCGCGGCGCCGGGGTGACCGTGGCGGTCATCGACACCGGCGTGCAGCCGCAACCCCGGCTGCCCAACCTGATCGGCGGCGGCGACTACGTGACCCCCGGCGGCGACGGCCTCTCCGACTGCGACGCGCACGGCACCCTGGTCGCCGGGATCATCGGCGCCGCCGACCATCCGGCGGACGGGCTGACCGGCGTCGCGCCGGACGCGCGGATCATCTCCATCCGGCAGCACTCCGGCGCCTTCGTGCCGGACGGTGCCGGGTTCGACCAGGCCCAGCGCGCCGCGGCCGAGATCAGGACGCTGGCCCGCGCCATCACCAGGGCGGCGAACCAGGGCGCCGGGGTGATCACGGTGTCGCTGCCGATCTGCATGCCGGTCGAGCAGCAGCTCGATCAGGCCATGCTCTCGGCGGCGATCGGGCACGCCGTGCACGTGCGCGGCGCGCTGATCGTGGCGGGCGCGGGGAACACCGGGAGCACCGGCTGCCAGGAGCAGAACCCCGCCATCGACCCCGCCCGCCCCGGCGACCCGCGCAACTGGGAGAAGGTGCGCACCATCGCCACCCCCGGCTGGTTCGCCCCCACCGTGCTCACCGTCGGCTTCACCACCGCGACCGGCGTGCCCATGCCGGATTCGCTGGCGGGCCCGTGGGTCTCGGTGGCCGCGCCCGGCACCGGGGTGGAGTCGCTCGGCCCCGGCGGCGGTGGCCTGGTCAACGGGGTCGGCTCGCCGGACAAGCTGATTCCGGTCGGCGGCGCCTCGTTCGCCGCTGCCTACGTGAGCGGGGTCGCGGCGCTGCTGCGCTCCCGTTTCCCGAACGAGACCCCCGCCGAGATCGCGGCGCGGCTGCAGGCGAGCGCGCACGCGCCCGCCCGCGGCATCGACAACGCGGTCGGCGCCGGGCTCATCGATCCGGTGGCCGCGCTCGGCTACCGGAGCCCGCCGCGGCCGCCCGCCGGGCTGTTCCGCGGCACCCCGTTCACCATGCCGGTGCCGCCGCGCGGGGCGGACCCGGTGCCCGCGGTCGCCGCCACGGTGGTCGTGCTCGGTGCGGTGCTGCTCGGAATCGGCGGCGCCGCGGGCGCGAGCGCGGTGCGCCGGAGGCGCCGGTGACCCTCCCGGAGCTACGGATCGGAGGTGTGGAGCGTGGCCCCTTCGCCGCGATCGTGATCGCGGGCGGACCGCCGTTGGTCCTGCTCTCGGCGCACACGCCGGGGTGGGTGGTGGCGCTGGTCTGCGGTGCGCTGCTGGTCATGGTGACCGTGCGGGTGGCGGGCCGCACCGGCGTGCGCAGGCTGCTCGACCGGATCGCCTACCGCGCCGGGTACGCGGCAAGGGCGGCGGCCCGCGCCGCGCCGCTGCCGATCACCGATGTCGCGGTGCCCGCCGGGGTCTGCGGGGTCGGCGGGCAGGACGGCGTGCTGGTCGCCATGATCCAGCTCGCCCCGAACCTCGACCTGCCGACCGTGGTCACCGAGGCCACGCTGTACACCGAGGACACCATCGGCATCGCCGAGCTGTACCCGATGCTCGACCAGTTCGGCGTCGGCGTCGATATCGATGTCGTCACCACCGGGCGCCGGGTGCGCGCCGACGGCGGCTACAGCATGCTCTACGACCAGCTCATCGGCAGCCACCCGGTGGTCGGCGACCGGCGCACCTGGCTGGTGGTCCGGCTCGACCAGCGGCGCAACCTGGTCGCGCTGGCGCGGCGCGGCGCGGTCGAGGTGACCGGGCCGCAGGCGCTGGCGACCGCGGCGCACCGGATCGCGAGCCGGTTGCGCGAGCGCGGGATCGCGGCGCACGCGCTGCCCGCGGGCGCGCTGCGCGAGGCCGTCCGTTCGCTGCACGCCGGGGTCGAGCTGGACGAGCTGCGGGAGACCTGGCGGCACCTGGAGTCGTCGGTGCCCGGCCGCGGCGTGACCAGCTTCGCCATCGACTGGCCGCGGCTCGGCGAGACCGGGCTCGACGACTGCTGGTCGTGGAGCCGCGGCCACACCACCCTGGTGATCGGGCTCTCCGCGGCGGCCGATGGGCCGCGCGCGCTGGTGCGCTACGTCGGCCCGCCGGTCTCCGCCTCGGTGCCCGACTACCTGCGCCCGCTCGGCGGCGCGCAGTCCGCCGCGCTGCTCGCTTCGCTGCCCGGCGCGGTCGGGGTGCGCGACCTGCGCGGCGAGGAGTCCGGCGCCGATATCGCCCCGGCCGAGGTGGTTTCCCGGCTCGCGCTCCCGATCGGGCCGAACGGCCAGATCCTCGGGGCGATCAGCGGGCAGCCGCGGCACAGCCTCGCGCTTCCGCTCTTCGACCCCGCGCGCTACAACCCGCGCCGCCGGGCCATCGACGTGCACGCCCTGCTGCCGGTCGCGCAGCAGATCGTGCTGCGTGCGATGGTCGTCGGCGCCGATATCGAGGTGCACACCGCGCGGCCGCAGAGCTGGCAGCAGCTGGTCGCCGCGGTGGGCGACGACCGGTCGCTGCGGCTGGTCGACGCCTATGCGGCCGAATCGGATGCGCGCCAGGAGCCGCCCGCGACCATCGCGGTCTTCGACCAGCTCCCGCCCCGCGGCTCCGAGGCGCCGACCACCGTGACGATCAACGAGCCGGGCGGCCCGCGCCAGCGCTCGGCCGACCTGGCCATCACCCAGGTGAGCGCGACCGCGGTGGATGTCAGCATCCCGATGCGTACAGTGCGGGTAGAGCTGATCGAACCACGCGGAGAAACCCGCTACGTCGATCCCGCCGACGGCCCGCGCACATCGAGCGCGCCCGCCGGTTCCATTGTCCCCCTTGCGAGTCCGCCGACCGGCGGACGTCGCGTGAGCTGACGAGGTGCGTAGGCGATATGACTATTTCCGTGGCAGCGGACTCCATGGGCGACACGGCCGAACCGCCGGGTGACGGGGCCGCGCTGACGCCGCGCCAGGCGGCGGCGGCCATCTTCTCCCGCAGGCTGTCGGATCTGATCGCGGAGTCGGTGGTCTCCACCGAGGACGGCTCGACCCGATCGCTGACGCTGTACTCGCTGGCCAGGCACCTGGAGCTGGCCTATCCGGACGTGCCGGTCTCGCAGTCGGGGCTGTACCGGCTGATCCACGGCGACGCCATCCCCCGGCTCGACCTGGTGATCGCGCTGGCCCGAGTGTTCGACGTGCCGCAGGAGTACTTCCTCTCCGAGTGACGCCGGTTCCCACCGGCGGGAATGTCGCCCGCGCCCGCGCCGGAGCTGCCCGGATACGCTCGGCGACATGCCCGACGAGGACTCGGGAGATGTCTTTCTCCATCATCGCGCGCTGCTCCTCGACACCCTGCTCGCCGATCCGGCGCTCGCGGGGCCGGGCCGCGGCGCACCGGACCCGGAGCAGTCGGGGCCGGTCTCGGTACCGTTGCGGAGTTCGGGCGGCCCGAAGGCAAGCGAGCGAATCCTGGCGCTGCTCAACGGCGAACAGTACGAGCCGGAGCCGCCGCCCGGCCTCGCCAATGTCGCGCGCTCGGAGCAGGCCGCGGACCCCGAACCGGAGCCTGACCCCGAACCGCGACGGCCCCGGGCGGCCGGGCCGCTCACCGCCGGGCTCGCCCTGCTGCGCAGGCCGAAGGTCGCCGTCGCGGCGGCCGCGGCGCTGGTGCTCGCGCTGATCCTGACGCTGGTGAGCACCGGCGGCCGGACCGACGAGCAGGCCGCGATCGGCACGCTGGTCGTCACCGCGCCCCCGCTGACCTCCGCGCCGAGCACGTCGGCGGTGCCGGGCACCGAGCCGATCGAGGTGAAGTCGGCGCAGTCGAAGTGCCCGCCGGGCAGCACCGCGGCGATGGACGCGTTCAGCGGGCTGCCGGAGAAGGCGTGGTCCTGCGTCCGCGCGTACAAGGTCGACGGCCAGGTGCTGATGATCGACCTGGGCCGGACCTACGAGGTGGACTCGATCGGCATCGTCCCCGGCTGGGACAGCGTGGCCGCCGACGGGACCGACCAGTGGAACAAATTCCGCACGGTCAGCCGGGTCTCCTACCAGTTCGACGACGGCAACTCCACCGTCTACACCCAGCAGACGCTGAATCAGCGCACCCTGGTGGTCACGCCGATCCGGCCCGCGCTGCGCGCCTCCCGGATCGTGCTCACCGTGCTGCAGTCCAGCGGGGACGCCGCGGTGAACACCACCGCCATCTCCTCGGTCGTGGTGACCGGCCGGTGACCGGCCCGCTCGAGCTGGTCTGCGAGTACTGCGCGCATCGCAGCCGGGGCGGCGAGTCCAGGTGCGGCCACTGCGGCGGGCCGCTGCGCGCCGCGCTCGACGTCGCCGAGACCACGGTGCGCGGCGCGCAGGAGGTGGTCAAGGGCGCCCACGAGGTGGTGCGGAACGCCGAGAAGGTCGCCGGCGTGCTCGGCGGGGAGTGGCAGCGCTTCGTGCTGCCCGCCGTCGGCGTGCTGATCGCGGTGCTCTGCGCGGTGCTGGTCTGGTCCTGCTCGCCGCTGCGCTCGGCGGTGGCGCCGCCGCCACCGGTCTCGGCGGCGCAGGCGCTGCCCGAGCTGCTCGCCGCCGCCACCTCCTGCGAGCGGGCCGATGCCGGCCGCCGCGCCGAGCGGTGCGTGCTGCCCGCGGGGAGCCCGCTGCTCTTCGGCGGGCTGGCGGGCGGGCGCGAGCTGACGCTCTACACCGAACTCGCCGCGCCGGAGCAGCTGGCCGCCACCGTGCGCCGGTGGCGGTCGGCGGGCGGGACCGCCCTGCTCGACGGTCGCGTCTACGCCGCCGTCGGCCCATCGACGACCGTGCTCTACGCCGACTCGCGCACCGGCCTGGTGCTGGAGACCAGCGCTTTCACCGGCTCCGCCGCCGCGCGGACCTTCCTGAACCGGGCCGGCCTGCTGATGCCGTGACGCGGCGCTCCCCTCTTGTTACACTGTTCAACGTGCCGCTAGATAACGGCTCGTTCGTTCAGGAGTAAGGGATAGCCGAACGGGTGCGGCGCGGACGAATCCCGCTCGGGAAGGCGACAGGTCGATGGTGGCAACCACTCAGTTCACGAATCCGCGGCAGCTCGGGGACGACCCGGAGGCGGCGTACTTCCGCTGGCTCCCGCCGGGCGCCGCCGCGGCGGGCTCCGGCCGGGCCGAGCAGATCTTCCGCCGCCACCGCGAGCTGGCCGCGGTGCGCGCGCCGGGCTCGGCGGCCACCCGGGTGTACCGGCCGGGGGACGCGGGCGGGCTCGGCGCGGCGGTGCAGATCGTCAACGACGACATGCCGATGCTGGTCGACTCGGTCACCGCCGCGCTGCGCAGGCTCGGCGCCACCGTGACCGAGGTGATCCACCCGGTCTTCGCAGTGACCAGGGACGACGGCGGCGCCCTTACCGGGGTCGCGGTCCCGGACGGCGAGCCGCTCGCCGGGCTCGCCGAGTCCTGGATCCACGTGCAGCTCGCGCCCGACCTCACCGCCGAGACCGCCGACCGGATCGCCGCGGCGCTGCCGCCGCTGCTGCACGACCTGCGCCGGGTCGCCGAGCACCGGCCCGCCATGCTCGGCACGCTCGGCGAGGTGGCGGGCAGCCTGGACCGGGCCGCCGCGCGCGCCGACGACCCGGAGATCGCCGAGTGCGCCGAGCTGCTGCGCTGGATGGGCGGTGGCCACTTCACCGTGCTCGGCTACGGCTACTACCGGATCCGCCGCGCGAACCCCACCGCGGACGAGGCGTGGCAGGTGCCGGGCACCGGGCTCGGCGTGCTGCGCAACGACGCGTCGGTGGCGCTGACGGTCCCGCTGCTCGGGCCGAAGCGCTCGGTGCTGCGCATGTCCAACGGCACCGTCGAATCGCTGCTGCCCGGCTCGCGCGACCTCTACTTCGTGAGCGTCGCCGACTACGGCGCGGGCGAGCGGAGCCGGGCCGTCGTGCCGGGCGAGACCGTGCGCATGGTGCAGGGCGAGCACGTCTTCGTCGGCACCTTCGCCGTCACCGGGCTGCACGAGAACATCCTGGACATCCCGGTCGTCTCCCGCCGGGCGCTGCAGGCCATCGCGCGCTCCGGGCTGGCGCTGGACTCGTTCTCCGGGCAGACCATGCTGGAGCTGATGCAGTCGTTCCCGCGCGCGGAGCTGTTCTCCACCGACGCGCGCAGGCTCTACGAGACCGTCACCGACGTGATGACGCTCGGGCTGCGCAGGCAGCTGCGGCTCTTCGTCCGCCGCGACGTGCGCAGCGACGCCCTCTACTGCCTGGTCTACCTCCCGCGCGACCGCTACTCCGCCGAGGTGCGGCGGCGGATGACCGAGGTGCTGCGCGCCGAGTACGGCGGCGAGCGGATCACCTACTCCGCCAGGGCCACCGAGTCCGAGCTGGCCGTCCTGTACTTCACCGTGCACCGCGCCGCGGGCGCCACACCCGCCGACCTCTCCGACGACGGCCGCGCCCGCGTCCAGCAACTGCTCCAGGACGCCACCCTGACCTGGGCAGACCGGCTGCGCGGCGCCGCCGCGGCGGCACCCGACATCACCCCCGCGCTGCTCGACGCGTACGCCGACGCCTTCCCGCCGAGCTACCGGGACGAGCACGGCCCGGACCGCGCGCTGGCCGACCTGCGCAGGCTGGAGCGGCTGCGCGACGGCGAGATCGACACCCGCCTCGCCCGCGACGCGGGCGCGCCGTCGGGGGAGTGGCGGTTCACGCTCTACCTGACCGGCGCCGGCGTCTCGCTCAGCCGGGTGCTTCCGGTGCTGCACAGCCTCGGCGTCGAGGTCGTCGACGAGCGCCCGCACCGGGTGCGGCGCGCGAATGCGGCGGATCGCTGGATCCTCGACTTCGGGCTGCGGGTGCCCGCCGCGCTGCTGCGCGGTGCGCTCGACCCGGAGCTGGAGGCCGGGCTCGGCGCGGGCGATATCGGCGCGGGGCCCCGCACCGGCGTCGGCCGCGGCTTCCCCGACGCGGTCGAGGCCATGTGGTTCGGGTACGCCGAGGTCGACGGCCTCAACGAGCTGGTGCTGCGCGCGGGGCTGCACTGGCGGCAGGTCGCCATGCTCCGGGCGTACGCGAAGTACCTGCGGCAGGCCGGGTTCCCGTACACCTTCGACCACATCACCCGGGTGCTGCTCGGGCACCCGGCCATCGCCGCCGCCTGCGCGGAGCTGTTCGCCGCCCGCTTCGACCCGGACGCACCCGAGCCGACCCGCGGGGTGCGCGCGGCGGCGCTCGCCGCCCGGCTGCGGGCCGCGATCGACGAGGTCACCGGGTTGGACGCGGACCGCATCCTGCGCGCCGTGCACGGGCTGATCGAGGCGACGCTGCGCACCAACCACTACCGCCGCGACGCCGCGGGCAGGCCGCCGGAGTACCTCTCCTGCAAGCTGGATCCGCCCGCCATCGCCGAGCTGCCCGAGCCGCGGCCGAAGTACGAGATCTTCGTCTACTCGCCGCGGGTCGAGGGCGTGCACCTGCGCTTCGGTTCGGTGGCGCGCGGCGGGCTGCGCTGGTCGGACCGGCTGGAGGACTTCCGCACCGAGATCCTCGGGCTGGTGAAGGCGCAGGCGGTGAAGAACGCGGTGATCGTCCCGGTCGGCGCCAAGGGCGGCTTCGTGGTGAAGCGCCCGCCCGCGCCCACCGGCGACCCGGCGGCCGACCGGAAGGCCGCGCTCGCCGAGGGCATCGCCTGCTACCGCACCTTCATCGCCGGGCTGCTCGACCTCACCGACAACGTCGACCGGGCCACCGGCGAGACCCGCCCGCCCACCCGCGTCGTGCGCCGCGACGGCGACGACAGCTACCTGGTGGTCGCCGCGGACAAGGGCACCGCGACCTTCTCCGACATCGCCAACGGGGTGGCCGGGGAGTACGGCTTCTGGCTGGGCGACGCCTTCGCCTCCGGCGGCTCGGCCGGGTACGACCACAAGGCCATGGGGATCACCGCCCGCGGCGCCTGGACCAGCGTCGAACGCCACTTCCACGAGCTGGACGTCGACGTGCGCACCCAGGACTTCACCGTGGTCGGCGTCGGCGACATGAGCGGCGACGTCTTCGGCAACGGCATGCTGCTCTCCGAGCACATCCGGCTGGTGGCCGCCTTCGACCACCGGCACATCTTCCTCGACCCGGCCCCGGACGCCGCGCGCTCGCACGCCGAGCGCGCCCGGCTGTTCGCGCTGCCGCGCTCCTCCTGGGCCGACTACGACACCGCGCTCATCTCGCCCGGCGGCGGCGTCCACGACCGCACCGCCAAGTCGATCCCGGTCACCCCCGAGGTGCGCGCGGCGCTCGGCATCGCCCGCGAGGTGACCGCGCTCGCGCCGGCGGAGATGATCAGGGCGGCGCTGCAGGCCCCGGTCGACCTGCTCTGGAACGGCGGCATCGGCACCTACGTCAAGGCGAGCACCGAATCCGACGCCGAGGTCGGCGACAAGGGCAACGACGCCGTGCGGGTGGACGCGGACCGGCTGCGGGTCAAGGTGATCGGCGAGGGCGGCAACCTCGGGGTGACCGCGCTGGGCCGGATCGAGTTCTGCCGCGCGGGCGGCCGGATGAACACCGACGCGCTGGACAACGCGGCCGGCGTCGACTGCTCCGACCACGAGGTCAACATCAAGGTGCTGCTGGACGCGGCGGTCTCGGCGGGCGAGCTCGCCGCCGCCGACCGCGACCCGCTGCTCGCCTCGATGACCGAGGAGGTCGCGGAGCTGGTGCTGCGCAACAACATCGCGCAGAACATCCGGCTCGGCATCTCCCGCGCGGACGCGCCCGCCATGCTCGGCGTGCACCGGCGGCTGATCGGCGCCCTGGAGGCCGGGCACGGGCTCGACCGCCGCCTGGCGGCGCTGCCCACCGACGCCGAGCTCGACCGCAGGGGCGCCGACGGCCGCGGCCTCTCCTCACCCGAGCTCGCGAACCTCATGGCGCACGTCAAGCTCGCGCTCAAGGCCGAACTGCTCGACGGCGAGCTGCTCGACGGCCCCGCCTTCGCCGGGGTGCTGCCCGGCTACTTCCCGGCCCCGCTGCGTGAGCGCTTCGGCGCCGCCATCTCGCGGCATCCGCTGCGCAGGCGGATCGTCGCCACCGTCGTGGTCAACGACATGGTCGACAACGGCGGCATCACCTACGCCTTCCGGCTCGCCGAGGAGGCGGGCGCGACCACCGAGGACGCCGTCCGCGCGTTCACCGTCGCCTCGGCCATCTTCGACCTGCCGGTGCTGCGCGAGCGGATCCGCAGCACGCCGATGCCGACCGCGGTCCGCGACCAGCTCGAGCTGGAGGCCGAGCGCACCCTGGACCGGGGATCGCGGTGGCTGCTGGCCAACCGGCCGCAGCCGATCGCGATCGGGGCCGAGATCGCCCGCTACTGGGACCGGGTCCGGGTGCTCGCCGACGCGGTGCCCGCCCTGCTCACCGGCTACCTCGCCGCCGACCTCGCCGCGCGCTCGCGGTGGGCGGTCGAGCACGGCGCGCCCGCGGGCGTCGCCGCGGAGGTGTACCGGCTGATCCAGCTGTGCCCGCTGCTCGACGCCGTCGACGTCGCCGAGATCGCCGAGCGCGACCCCGCGGAGGTGACCGCGCTGATGTACGCGCTGAACGAGCACTTCGCCATCGAGCGGCTGCTGACCGCGGTCGGCAGGCTCGCCCGCGGCGACCGCTGGCACACCCTGGCCCGGCTCGCGGTCCGCGACGACCTCTACGAATCCTGGCGGCTGCTCACCAGGGACGTACTCGCCGCCACCGGCCCGCAGGACGGCGTCGCCGCCAAGATCGCCTACTGGGAGTCGATCAACCGGGCCAGGCTGGCACGTGCCGGCGCGGCGCTGCGCGAGATCTTCGCCGCCGACGACCACGACATCGCCACCCTGTCGGTGGCGGCGCGGCAGGTGCGCGGGCTGGTCGGCGGCGAGTCCGGGAACGCCTCCCGATCCGGGTGAACCGGCGCGTGCTCCGCGGCTCCGGCACCCGCCGAGGCTCGCGGCGCACCGCCGGGTGCGGCCTCGAGGAAGCGGCGCGCCCGGTCGGCGCGGCGGCCGGCGGCTGCCGAGCCACCGGTCGGGCGGCGACCGAACCGCTCAGCCGGGCAGTCCGGCGCCGCAGGCGGCGCAGAAGCGCGCGCCGGGGGCGGCCTCGGCCCCGCAGCCGGGGCAGTGCCGCGGCGCGGCGGCGAGCCGGGCGCCGCACCCGGGGCAGAACCGGGCGCCCGCCGGGGCCGCCGCCCCGCACCCGCCGCACCCCACGGCGGGCTCCGGCATCGCGGGTGGAACGACCCGGGGCTGCTGCAGCGCCGCCAAACCCAGTGCCGCGCCGAGCAATCCACCCTCGGCGCCACCTCCGCCCCCGTGCGCCAGCCCCTGCCCGGCGCCGAGCGCGAGCTCACCCGCGGCGTACCGCTGGAAGTCGCCGGCCAGCCGGATGTAGGTGATGTCCTTGGCGAGCCGCTTCAGCCGCTCGGCGTCCTCGGGAGCGAGGGTGATGTCGAAGTTGCCCATCCGCGGGATCCGCAGCCCGTACTCGTAGAGCGCGAGATTGGTCTCCCGCAGCACCGCCGCCTCGATCGGCCGCAGCTGCTCGGAGAGCCCGAGCACCGGCCACTGCCCGCCGGAGACCCCGCGCGCGACGGCCACCTTCATGGACTTGAGCAGCAGCTCGGCCGCCCACGAGGTCACCGCGGCCGGGTCGGTGAGGTCGGTGGTCCCGGTCAGCGCGGTGATCAGCACCGCCGGATCGCGGACCGCGAGCGCGAACTCGCCGAAGGCGCGCAGCGTCACCACCTGCTCGCTCACCGGGTCGCGGACGTCGGCCAGCCTGCCGCCGAAGCGCAGCCCGGTGACCTCGCGGGCCGCGACGAAGTACAGCTCCGCGCGGTAGAGGTTGCCCCCGGTGACGCCGTCGAGCAGCGCGCCGAGCACCGGGAGCTCGACCGCGTCGATCCGGTGCCTGCCCGGGCCGAGCGTGGCGAGCACCTGCCCGGAGCGCACGACGAGCGCCAGCTCGTCGGCGTTCACGATGGCGCGCGAGTAGCGCCGGATGGTGACGTCCGGCCACTTGTAGACCAGCTGGTTCTTGCGGTTCTCGGGAACCGCGATGAACTCCCGTGCCAACCAGGCCATGCGCGCTCCTCCGTCGAGTCGGCTCCCCACGTTTCACTATAGCGGCACTCCAATTAGAGAACCGCTATTGAACGTGCCGCTGTTTGGCGGTACATTAATCACCGATATGATCGCCGTCACGCGAAAGGCATCGGCATGACTACAGTTCGCGCACCCGAAGCGCAGAGCCCCGGCCCCGCGGCGGACGCGCCGCTCGAGGAGGACGCCGGCTACCACAAGGCGCTCCGCCCGCGGCAGATCCAGATGATCGCCATCGGCGGCGCCATCGGCACCGGCCTCTTCCTCGGCGCGGGAGGCAGGCTGGCGCACGCGGGCCCCGGGCTCTTCCTCGTCTACGCCATCTGCGGCGTCTTCGTCTTCTTCATCCTGCGGGCGCTCGGCGAGCTGGTGCTGCACCGCCCGTCCTCCGGCTCCTTCGTCTCCTACGCCCGCGAGTTCTACGGCGAGAAGCTGGCCTTCGCGGTCGGCTGGATGTACTTCTTCCACTGGTGCATGACCGGCATCGTCGACATCACCGCCATCGCCACCTACGTGCACTTCTGGAGCAAGTTCGAGGTCGTGCCGCAGTGGGTGATCGCGTTCGTCGCGCTGGCCGCGGTGGTCGCCATCAACATGGTCTCGGTGCGCTGGTTCGGTGAGCTGGAGTTCTGGGCCTCGATCATCAAGGTGGTCGCGCTGGTCTCGTTCCTGGTGATCGGCACCGTCTTCCTCGCCCGGCGCACCGAGATCGACGGCGTGCCGACGGGGCTGAGCGTCATGGCCGACAACGGCGGGTTGTTCCCGAGCGGATTGATGCCGCTGGTCCTGGTCACCACCGGCGTCGTCTTCGCCTACGCGGCGGTCGAGCTGGTCGGCACCGCGGCGGGCGAGACGGAGCACCCGGAGAAGGTCATGCCGCGCGCGATCAACTCGGTGATCGCCCGGATCGCGCTGTTCTACGTCGGCTCGCTGGTGCTGCTCGCGCTGCTGCTGCCCTACACCGCGTTCCGCTCCGGGGAGAGCCCGTTCGTCACCTTCTTCTCCAAGATCGGCGTCGACGGCGCGGGCTCGGCGATGAACCTGGTGGTGCTCACCGCCGCCTTCTCCAGCCTGAACGCCGGGCTGTACTCGACCGGCCGGATCCTGCGCTCGATGTCGATGAGCGGCAGCGCCCCCGGGATCGCCGCCCGGATGTCGAAGGGCGGCGTGCCCTACGTCGGCATCCTTGCGACCGGCGCGATCGCGCTCTTCGGCGTCGGGCTCAACGCCCTGGTCCCGGAGCAGGCGTTCGAGATCGTGCTCAACATGTCGGCGCTCGGCACCATCGCCGCGTGGAGCGCGATCATCCTCTGCCAGCTCAAGCTGTACAGGTGGGCCAAGGAGGGGCGGATCGAGCGGCCCAAGTTCCGGCTCTTCGGCGCGCCGTACACCAGCTACGCGACCCTGGTCTTCCTGGCCACGGTGGTGCTGCTGATGCTCTTCAGCGACGACGCGGTGCAGCGCGGCGCGGTGATCGCGACCCTGCTGGTGGTGTTCCCGCTCTTCGTCGGCGGCTGGTTCCTCGCCCGCAAGCGGGTGCTGGCGATCGCGACGGCGCGGGTCGGGCACACCGGGGCCTTCCCGGTGGTGGCCGAGCGGCCGCCGGGCAGCGGCGGCCCCGCGGTGGTGCTCGGCAAATCCGATGCGGCCGACGACCGCGACTGACCGCCTTCCACTCCACCCCGGGCCACCCGCCCGGGGTGGAGTTCTGTTCCCAGTGCTGGGAATACGAGGTTGCCCGAAACGAAAGGTGGTGGATCACAATGGGGCGCCGAACGAGTGGGTCCGAGAGGTTCGCATGCCGGAGCAGCCCGACGCCGACCGCCCCCTGCCGCACCCGTGGTCGAGCAGGCGGATCAGGGGCACCGAGCTGCCCCGGCGCGCCAGGCACCCGTGGGCGACCAGGCGCGCCCCGAACGCGGGGGCGCGGCCGGGCGGTACCGCCGTCGCCGACCGCACGGCCGAGCGCGGCACCGAGCCGGACCCGGGAACCGGAGCGGAGCCCGGCACCGAGCCGGACTCCGGTGCCGAACAGATGGACACCGCCGCAGCCCTTTTCGCGGCGCTCGGCGCCGGCACCCAGCCCGGCTCCGGCGGCAGCGCGCGATCGCGTCCCGGCACCCGCAGGCTCGGCGCCGGCCTGGTCTCCATGCCCCAGGTGAGCCCGCTCGACCCGCGCGGCGCGGTGCTGCCGAACCCGGAGGTGGCCGAGCACAAGCGGCACTGCTGGAAGTGCCAGCATCCGGTGGGCCGCGGCACCGGCGGCGAGCCGGGTCCGGTGGCGGGGGAGTGCGCCCGCTGCCGCTCGCCGTTCAACTTCCGCCCCGCGCTGGCCGCGGGGGAGATGGTGGCCGGGCAGTACGAGGTGCAGGGCTGCCTCGCGCACGGCGGCCTCGGCTGGATCTACCTCGCCATCGACCGGAACGTGAGCGACCGCTGGGTGGTGCTCAAGGGGCTGCAGAACCCGCTCGACTTCGAGGCGCACGTGGTCGCGCTCGCCGAGCGGCAGTTCCTCTCCGAGGTGGCGTACCCGAGCATCGTCAAGATCTACAACTTCGTGAAGCACCGCTCGGTCCGGGAGACCCCGGACGGCTACATCGTCATGGAGTACGTCGGCGGCCGCTCCCTGAAGACGCTGCTCGACCTGGCCGCGCCGGAGCGGCTCCCGGTCGCCGACGCGATCGCCTACCTGATGGAGATCCTGCCCGCGCTCGACTACCTGCACTCCTCCGGGCTCGCCTACAACGACCTGAAGCCGGACAACATCATGGTCAGCGCGGACGAGGTCAAGCTGATCGACCTGGGCGCGGTGGCCGCCGTCGAGTCCTACGGCAGCATCTACGGCACCCCCGGCTACCAGGCCCCCGAGGTCACCGAGACCGGCCCGACCGTCGCCTCCGACATCCACACCGTCGGCCGCACGCTGGCCGCGCTGGTGCTGGAGCTGCCCAAGGACGAGCACGGCCACTACCGCACCGGCATCCCGGACGCCGCCGAGGTGCCGCTGCTCGGCCGCTACCCGGCGCTGCGCAGGCTCCTCGTCCGCGCCACCGACCCGGACCCGGCGCGCCGCTTCCCCTCGGCCTACGCGCTGCACTGCCAGCTCGCCGGGGTGCTCCGGATGGTGCTCGCCACCGACACCGAGCTGGAGCACCCGCAGTCGTCGGCCGAGTTCGGCTCGATGCGCGGCGCCTTCGGCATCGAGACCCTGATCGGCCAGACCGACGGCATGGCCGACGGCAGGCACCGGCTGCCGACCCTGGACGCCCCGAGCGTGGTCGCCGCGCTGCCGGTGCCGCTGGTCGACAGCGAGGACCCGAGCGCCGAGCTGCTCTCCACGCTGCCGCACGCCGACCCGATCCACGCGCTGGACTCGCTGCGCCGCGCCGCCGACCGGATCGTCGCCGGCACCATCCCGGAGCCGGCGACCTTCGAGCTGGAGGGCACGCTCACCGTCGTCCGCGCGCACCTCGACCTCGGCGACGTCGGGCAGGCCCGCGCGCGCCTCGCCGAGCTGCGGCCGCGGTACGGCGGCGACTGGCGGATCGAGTGGTACAGCGCGATCGCCGCGCTGCTCGACGGCGAGCACCGCACCGCGTACGAGCACTTCGACCGGGTGCACACCATGGTCCCCGGGGAGCTGGCGCCGCAGCTCGCGCTGGCCGCCACCGCCGAGCTGGCACTGGGCGAGCCCGAGGCGGGGGAGCGCTGGAGCGCGGCGGCGATCGAGTACTACCGCACCGTGTGGCGCACCGACCGCGGCGCGGTGAGCGCGGCCTTCGGGCTGGCCAGGCTGCTCGGCGCCGAGCAGCGGGTGCCGGAGGCCGTCGAGATCCTGGACCAGGTGCCCGATGCCTCGCGCTACCACGGCATCGCCCGGCTCACCGGGTGCCTGCTGCTGGTCTCGCGCCCGGCCGCCGAGATCACCGAGGCCGATCTGGCCGAGGCGGCGGCCAGGCTGGAGGCCGCGCCGGACGAGCCGCGCGCGCTGCAGCTGCGGATCGTCGTGCTCGGCGCCGCGCTGCAGTCGCTGGACGCCCAGCCGCGCGCGGTGCGGGCGGACAGCACCATCCTCGGTACCCCGTTCACCCGCCCCGGGCTGCGCGCGGGGCTGGAGACGGCGCTGCGCGCGCTCGCCCGCGGCGCCCCGCAGCGGCTGCACCGGTACCGCCTCGTCGACCTGGCGAACTACGTCCGGCCCCGGACCCGGTTCTAGCCCGGCGGCGGTCGTTGCGGCGCTGGAAGGTCTAGCCCGGCCGCGCGAGTACCGGGCGGAGCAGCAGCGGGACGGCGAGTAGCCCGAGCAGCCAGGCCCACTGACCGGTGAGTGCGGTCAGCAGCAGCGCCAGGCAGGTGAGCGCGGTGGCGAGCACCGCCCGCCGCACCCCGGGGCGCGGCGCCGGTCCGGGCGGCCCCGGCGGCACCCCGGCGGGCAGGTCGGCGAAGGACGCGGCCAGCTCCACCCTGCTCTCCGCCGCCAGCACCGCCGCGCTGCGCACCTCGAACTCCGGCAGGCTCAGCCTGCCGGAGCCCAGGTGCTCGACGAGCTCGCGCAGCGCGCGCTCGCGGTCGGCGTCGCCCGCGCGCGAATCGGATGCGGCCACGGCCCGGCTCAGATCAGCATGCCGTCGTAGCACAGGCTGGAGGAGCGCCAGGAGGGCTGCGGCCCGGTCCCGGTGTCGAAGCGCCACTGCGCGATCGGGCCGGCCGCCTTCCAGAACGGCGGGCCGCTCGCGCCCCAGACCACCTGGTAGACGTCCTCGGCGCCCTCGATCAGCTGGCTGCCGACGCAGTAGTCGGTGTAGGCGGTCCCCGGCTGCAGCGCGCCGCCGCTGAACGAGCCGGACGGCGCCGAGCCCGCGCCCGGATTCGGCACCGTGCTCGGCGCGCCGGTCCGCCCGCCGCGGAACCAGTGCGAGCTGAGCCCGTCCCAGCCGCACTCGAAGCTCCAGCCGCCGGCCACCACCTCGGACAGGTAGGGGTGCGAGACGCCCGCCCAGAGACAGGCGATGCCCTCGTCGGCCTGCGCCGCACCGCCGCCGAGCCCGGTGCCGATCGCACCCGCGGCCACCGCGACGCACGCGGCCATCGCCCGTGCCGCGAACCTCGTGAACATCGAAGCCTCCACTCCCGCGGCGCAATACTGCCGCTATATAACGAGACGTTATCCATGGGTGAACTGTGCTGTCGAGCGCCGCGTCTTCCCGATCCTGGGAATCGCGGGCGCCGCTGCGGTTGCCCGGGACTTGCGCAGGGCCGGAAGACCTCCCGTTCCGTGCCGGGTCACCGGGTACGGGTCGCGATGTCCGGCCGGGCGCCCGCGGCGTTGTGCGGTGTCACGAACCCGGCGCCGCGCCCCGGCGGGGCGACGCGCGGCGGGCCGTGCCAGGCACGCCGGATATGGTTTCCTTAGTGCATGTCTGCGGGTGTTGAGTACACGATCGATGAGCTGGCGCGTGCGGCTGACACGACGGTTCGCAGCGTGCGCGTGTACCACGAGCGCGGCGTGCTCCCCCCGCCGCAGGTGAAGGGGCGCACCGGTTTCTACAGCCGGGAGCACCTGAACCGAATTCGCACCATCAGCCGATTGCTGGATCGCGGAATCAAGCTCAACGGGATCCGAGAGCTGCTGGAGGCGTGGGATCGCGGCGACGACCTCGGCGACGTGCTCGGGGTCTCCGATGCCGAGGAGCTGGAGGGCGCCACGGCGGGCACCGGCGAGACCATCGCCGCCACCGACCTCGACGAGCGGTACCGCGCGGTGCCGAACGGGCTGACCAGGGTGGTCGCCGCCGGGCTGTACGAGCCGGTGGACGCCACCACCTACCGGATCGCCGACCCGCAGCTCATCGCCGTCGCCGAGCAGCTCGGCGCCGCCGGTGTCCCGGTCGCCGACGTGCTCGACGAGCTGGACCGGTTGCGCGGCGATTGCGAGCGCGTCTCGCGCCGCTTCGTCGAGCTCTTCCAGCGCACCGCCTGGCAGCCGTTCCTGGAATCGGGGCGCACCGCCGCCGACGTCGCCGAGCTCGCCGAGCGGGCCGAGGTCACCAGGACCGCGCCGGGCCGGCTCGCCGCCGAGCTGGTGAACCGGTACACCGCGCGCTACCTGGCCCAGGACACCGAGCTCAACGAGGCGCTGCCCGGCGCCTGAGCCGCGCCCCCTAGCAGTAGCGGGCCTGCGGCTTGCAGACCGTCCAGCCGTCCTCGTTGTCCGAGCGGGACCAGGTGGTGTTGTCGCCGCCGCTGCCGGAGTTCACCGACTGCCCGGGGTAGTTGTCGGCGTAGTAGGCCCTGCGGTTGTCCCTGGTCTCGGCCCGCGAGCGCGGGTCGTCCGAGTCGTGGTGGTAGCCCCTCGGGTCGATGTGGTCCCAGCCGGTGTCGTCCCGGCCGTAGCGCGAATCCCGCGGTGCGGCGCCTGCGGTGCCTGCCGCGCCCGCGATGACGCCGGCGACGGTGCCGGTCAGCGCGAGGGTGGCGAGAATGCGGCGGGTGGTCGAACTGGTGGTCATCGGGAACTCCGTTCGAATAAGTGCACACTCTGTAGTGCGCCGTTATCTAACGGTACGTTGAAGACGTGCCAACGCATGGACTGCCGTTCCCACTGCTGGGAAGCATCACACCATGTGGACGGTCACAGGTTGATTGTGTGCGCCATTCGTCCGACCTGGGACTTTCCACATGCTTTGGTTGATCTTTACTATTGAGGCGACCTCAGCGTCACGGTCACGTACCAAGGGCGCCGCGCTCCCGCGCGGCGCGTTCGATGCCGCACATGTTCCGCCGATGAACCGGGGTCCGGCCCCGGCGAAGGAGAAATATGTTCACCGACACCGACGTCGCCCCGCGTCTCCGCCCGACGGGCGAGAAATGTTGAAGCGCAAGGGTTTCAGAACGGCTGCGTAGCAATCCGCCCGGCAGCGGAGTTCTCAGGCTTTGCTAAGTCATTACCAATACCCTTGCTTTTCATTGCACCCCGGCCCGCAGCAGCGCCGGGGCAGCGCCCCACCGCGACTGCCGGTTCGCGGTCTGTGCTCCCTGTCGGATTTCGTGATCGTCAACCGACCCCGGCTGTGCCCGGGTCGGCGAAGGAGAAGACATGGCAATCGAGAACGACCTGGCTCCACCCGGCCGCCCCGCGCTGCGGGAGCGGATGAATTCCGTTCTGCGCCAAGATGTTCCCGCCTCCATCGTGGTGTTCCTCGTCGCGCTCCCGCTCTCGCTCGGCATCGCGGTCGCCTCCGGCGCGCCGGTGGAGGCCGGGCTCATCGCCGCGGTCATCGGCGGCATCGTGGCCGGGCTCCTCGGCGGGGCGGTGCTGCAGGTCAGCGGCCCCGCGGCCGGGCTGACCGTGGTGGTCGCCGAGTCGATCAACCAATTCGGCTGGCGCACCACCTGTTTCATCGTGGTCGCCGCCGGTGTGCTGCAGATCGTCTTCGGGCTGAGCCGGGTGGCGCGCGCCGCGCTCGCGGTGGCGCCGGTGGTCGTGCACGCCATGCTGGCAGGCATCGGCCTGACCATCGCGCTGCAGCAGGTGCACGTGCTGCTCGGCGGCGCCTCGCAGAGCAGCGCCTGGCGCAACATCACCCAGCTGCCGCAGCAGATCGTGCACCTGCACGCCTGGGACGCCGCCATCGGGCTGGTCGTGGTCGCGATCATGATCGGCTGGCGCCGGGCGCCGAAGCGGCTCGCGGCCGTGCCGGGACCGCTGGTGGCCGTCCTGGTCGCCACCGTGCTCTCCCTGGTACTGCCCACCGACGTCGAGCGGATCGTGCTCAACGGCTCGCTCTTCGACGCCGTCGCGCTGCCGCGGATCCCGGACGGCGGCTGGGCGGCGGTCGCGCTCATGGTGCTCACCATCGCGCTGATCGCCAGCGTGGAGAGCCTGCTCTCCGCGGTCGCCATCGACAAGATGCACGACGGCAAGCGCACCGACTTCGACCGCGAGCTGATCGGCCAGGGCGCGGCGAACGTGCTCTCCGGCCTGGCGGGCGGGCTGCCGGTGACCGGTGTCATCGTGCGCAGCGCGACCAACGTCGCCGCGGGCGCGCGCAGCCGGGCCTCGGCGATCCTGCACGGCGTCTGGCTGCTCGTCTTCTCGGTCGTGCTCGCCTCGCTGGTGCAGCAGATCCCGCTCGCCGCGCTGGCCGGGCTGCTCATCGTGATCGGCATCCAGCTGGTCAAGCTCGCGCACATCAAGCTCGCCAAGCGCACCGGCGACCTGCTGATCTACGCCTCCACCATCCTCGGCGTCGTCTTCCTGAACCTGTTGGAGGGGGTACTCATCGGGCTCGCGCTCGCCTTCGCGCTGCTGCTCTGGCGGGTGGTCCGGATCCACGTGCACGCCGAGCGGGTGCCCGGCTCCGAGCAGTGGGTGGTGCGGATCGACGGCTCCTGCACCTTCCTGGCGCTGCCGCGGCTCACCGGCGAGCTGGGCAAGGTGCCCGCCGGCGCCGACGTCACGGTGGAGATGACCGTCGACTTCCTCGACCACGCCGCCTTCGAGGCGCTGGAGGAGTGGGTGCGCCAGCAGGAGAACGGCGGCGGCTCGGTGCACTTCGTCGAGATCGGCAGCGCGCGGATGGCCGACGCCACCGCGGGGCCGCCCGCCCGCGGCATGGGCCGCGCCATCTGGGACGACCTCCTCGGGCCGTGGCGCAGCGAGGAGGTACAGGGCGACAGGGTGACCGCGGGGGTCGCGGCCTACCACCGCAGCCACGCGCACGTGGTGCGGCCGCACCTGGACGAGCTGCGCGACCGGCAGGACCCGGATTCCTTCTTCCTCACCTGCGCCGACTCCCGGATCGTGCCGAACGTCATCACCAACAGCGGCCCCGGTGACCTGTTCACCGTGCGCAACGTCGGCAATCTGGTCCCGGTCTCCGGCGACCCGTCGGTGCAGGCGGCGCTGCTCTTCGCGCTGGCCGAGCTGGACGTGCGCAGCGTCGTGGTCTGCGGCCACTCGTCCTGCGGGGCCATGAAGGCGCTGCACTCCGGCGCGGCGGCCGGGCCGGAGATCGACGCCTGGCTGGCGCACGCCGCGCCCAGCCTGGAGCGGTTCCGGCGCGGCCACCCGGTCGCGCTCGCCGCCCGCGCGGCAGGCTTCGGCGAGGTCGACCAGCTCAGCATGGTGAACGTGGCCGTGCAGCTGGAGACGCTGCGCGCGCACCCGGCCGTGCGCGAACACGGCGCCACGGTCACCGGGCTGTTCTTCGACATCGCCAGCGCGCGGGTGGTCGAGGTGACCGTGGACGGGATCGCGCAGATCGACGAGCGCGGGCAGCGGCGCGTGCTCGAACCGGTGTGACACCGCGGCCCGCCCGGGGCCGTCCGGGCGGGCCGGGGTCGTCCGGCCCGCCGAATGGGTTCGCCGCTGTGACCGGCCCGCCGAGTCGGCGGGCTGTGGCGGCCCGGCCCGCTGAGCGGGCGAGCCGCGGTGGTCGGCCCGCCGAATGGGCGCGTTCGCGCTGCCGCGCCCGGACGGCTCGTACGCTGGGCTGGTGACCATCGAGCCGGACCCCGTCGCGCCAGCGCCGCCCGCCGGAACCCCCGCGGAGCGCGCCGGAACCCCCGCGCCGCCCGACGAATCCCCCGAGGCGCGCGCCGGGCGCGAGCACAAGTACGCCTGGCGGCGCCGGATCGCGGAGCGCCGCGGGGTCGAGTTCGGCTACCGGATCCTGGTCGCGCTGGCCGGGGTCGCGGTGCTCGCGATCGGCATCGTCGCGATTCCCTACCCGGGGCCGGGCTGGGCCCTCGTCTTCGCCGGGCTCGGCATCCTGGCCAGCGAATTCGCCTGGGCCCAGCGTGTCCTGCGGTGGCTTCGCGGGCGGTACCGGCAATTCATGGCATGGTTCTCGGCGCGCGGCCCGCTGGTGCGCGCGCTCGCGGCGCTCGGTACCTTCCTTCTCGTCGTCGCGACGCTGTGGGTGCTGAATACGTTCTCGCTGGTCGGCGGCTGGATCGGAGTGGAATGGCCATGGTTGCGCAGTCCCCTGAAGTGACGGAGACGGTCGGCGGCGCCGCGCTGCGCGACCCCGCGTGGGTCACCGCGCGGATCGCGGAGATGGGCAGGAACTGGGGCACCGACTCCTGCCGCGCCGCGGGCACGCTGTGGTGGTGCATGGTCGCCTCGGCCCTGGTGCAGCCCGTGGTCGGGGCCTATGCCGCGCGGTCGGCGGTGCCAACGGTCGAGCTGGACCGGATCAGCTGCCCGGTGCGCGCCGACGGCGGCATCGAGACGATCTCGCTCGCCGACGATCCCGCGCCGGACCCCCGCGCGGCCGCCCACGCGCTGCGCGCCAGCCTGGCCTCGGTCATCGCCACCGTCGCCCAGGCATCGGGTGCGGGCATCCCCGCACTCTGGGCGGTGGTCGCCGACGCCATCGGCAACCGGGCCATCGATGCCGGCACCCCCGCGATCGCCCCCGCGCTGGCGCACGACGTCGGCGGCAAGCTGCCGAAACCCCGCTTCCAGGAGGTCGCGGGCCGCACCTTCGTCAAGCGGATCTCCTGCTGCCTGGTCTTCGAAGCCCCCGGCTGCGCCATGTGCACCAGCTGCCCCAAGCGCCC
Source organism: Nocardia asteroides (assembly GCF_021183625.1). Lineage (NCBI taxonomy): Bacteria > Bacillati > Actinomycetota > Actinomycetes > Mycobacteriales > Nocardiaceae > Nocardia > Nocardia asteroides. Next base: position 1,734,132 of record NZ_CP089214.1, on the reverse strand, counting down.
CGCCGCCGAGCGCGAGCAGCTGCTGACGGCACTGACCACCGGGAACTGACTCCCGGCGAACCCACGGCGGCGGTGTCCGTCGGCGCATCCGCCCGGCGGTGCCGATAGCATGGCAGCGCCGGAGCACACGGGTGCCCGGCATCGACGCGGGATCCGCCCCCCGAGGCGGGAAAGCCCGTGCCCGACGACGCCGAGGAGAGCTCAGCCGTGACCATCTCAGCCCCGATCAGTCCTGCCACCCACGTCCGGGTGCCTGCCGGGACGACGGCGGGTGCCGCGGTGCGTGAGGCGGGGCTGCCGACCAAGGGCCCGGACACCATCGTGGTGGTGCGCGACGCCGAGGGGCTCAAGGATCTCTCCTGGGCCCCCGAGGCCGACGTCGAGGTCGAGGCGATCGCCGCGAACACCGAGGCGGGCCGCAGCGTGATCCGGCACTCCGCCGCGCACGTGCTGGCCCAGGCGGTGCAGCAGGAGTTCCCCGAGGCCAAGCTCGGCATCGGCCCGCCGATCAAGGACGGCTTCTACTACGACTTCCGGGTCGACCGGCCGTTCACCCCGGAGGATCTGGCCAAGCTGGAATCCCGGATGAAGAAGATCGTGAAGGGCGCCCAGCGCTTCGCCCGCCGCGTGGTCGACGTCGAGGAGGCCAGGGTCGAGCTGGCGAACGAGCCGTTCAAGCTGGAGCTGATCTCCGACAAGTCCGGCATCGACGACCCCGAGGTGATGGAGGTCGGCGGCAAGGAACTCACCATCTACGACAACCTGGACCCGCGCTCCGGCGAGCGGCTCTGGGGCGACCTCTGCCGCGGCCCGCACATCCCGACCACCAAGTTCATCCCGGCCTTCAAGCTCACCCGCAGCTCCGCCGCGTACTGGCGCGGCGACCAGAGCCGCGAGGGGTTGCAGCGCGTCTACGGCACCGCGTGGGAATCGCCGGAGGCGCTGGAGCAGCACCTGCACCTGCTGGCCGAGGCCGAGCGGCGCGACCACCGCAAGCTCGGGCTCGAGCTCGACCTCTTCAGCTTCCCGGACGAGCTCGGCTCCGGGCTGCCGGTCTTCCACCCCAGGGGCGGCATCATCCGCAAGGAGCTGGAGGAGTACTCGCGGGCCCGGCACATCGCGGCCGGGTACGAGTTCGTGAACACCCCGCACGTCACCAAGGGGCACCTGTTCGAGGTCTCCGGCCACCTGGACTGGTACCGCGACGGCATGTTCCCGCCCATGCAGCTGGACGCGGAGTACAACGAGGACGGCACCGTCCGCAAGCCCGGCCAGGACTACTACGTCAAGCCGATGAACTGCCCGATGCACAACCTGATCTTCCGCTCCCGCGGCCGCTCGTACCGCGAGCTCCCGCTGCGGCTCTTCGAGTTCGGGTCGGTGTACCGGTACGAGAAGTCCGGCGTGATCCACGGCCTCACCCGGGTCCGCGGCATGACCCAGGACGACGCGCACATCTACTGCACCAAGGAGCAGATGCACGCCGAGCTGACCAGCACGCTGCAGTTCGTGCTCGGGCTGCTCGCCGACTACGGCCTGGACGACTTCTACCTGGAGCTCTCCACCAAGGACCCGGTGAAGTTCGTCGGCTCGGACGAGATCTGGGAGGAGGCCACCGAGACGCTCGCCAAGGTCGCCGCGGCCTCCGGGCTCGACCTGGTGCCCGACCCGGGCGGCGCCGCCTTCTACGGCCCGAAGATCTCGGTGCAGGCGAAGGACGCGCTGGGCCGCACCTGGCAGATGTCGACCATCCAGCTCGACTTCAACCTGCCCGAGCGGTTCCAGCTGGAGTACACCGCGGCCGACGGCAGCAAGCAGCGGCCGGTGATGATCCACCGCGCGCTCTTCGGCTCGATCGAGCGGTTCTTCGGCGTGCTCACCGAGCACTACGCCGGCGCCTTCCCGGCCTGGCTGGCGCCGGTGCAGGTGGTCGGCATCCCGGTGGCGGACGCCTTCGCCGAGCACCTGGACGGGGTGGTCGAGCGGCTGCGCGACGCCGGGATCAGGGCCCAGGTGGACCGCACCGACGACCGGATGCAGAAGAAGATCTTCAACCACACCGCGCAGAAGGTGCCGTTCATGCTGCTGGCGGGCGAGCGCGACGTCACCGCGGGCGCGGTGAGCTTCCGCTTCCGCGACGGCAGCCAGGTGAACGGGGTCCCGGTGGACGACGCCGTCGCCACCATCCTCGCCTGGATCGCCGCGCGCGAGAACGCGTCGCCGAGTGCGGACGGGTTCGAGGTCCGGAAGGCAGGGGCATGAGCGGGTCAGGCCCGGAGGCGGGAGCGGAGCGTAGCCACGGAGGACCCTCGCTCAGGCCGGATGGGCAGGGCATGAGGGAGGAGTTCGTGGTCCGGGGGGCGGGGGAGCCGGATCGGCTCCAGCGGCTGTGGACCCCGTACCGCATGTCCTACATCGCCGAGGCCGCCACGGCGGAGCCGAAGGTGGGCTCCACGGGCCACCCCTTCACCGACATCCCGCTGATGACCGACGAGGACGGCTTGGTCATCGCGCGCGGCGAACTCGTCTACGCGGTGCTCAACCTGTACCCGTACAACCCCGGCCACCTCATGGTGGTGCCGTACCGCAGGGTCGCCAAGCTGGAGGACCTCACCGACGCGGAGGCCGCCGAGCTCATGGCCTTCACCCAGGAGGCGATCCGCACGATGAAGCGGGTCTCCTCCCCGCACGGCTTCAACGTCGGGCTGAACCTGGGCGGAGTCGCGGGCGGTTCGCTCGCCGACCACCTGCACCAGCACGTCGTCCCGCGCTGGGGCGGCGACGCCAACTTCATCACCGTCATCGGCGGCGCCAAGGTCATGCCGCAGCTGCTGCGCGACACCAGGGCGCTGCTCGCCGACGCCTGGAAGAACCCCGAGCCCGCCGCGAAGGATGTCGAGTGAGGTGCTGAGCTTCTTCGGCCGCGCGACCTTCGCCAAGGCCACCGCACCGCTCGGCCGCGCCCTGGTGACCACCGGGCTCACCCCGGACGCGGTGACGCTGATCGGCACCGCGGCCACCATCGCGGCGGCGGTCACGCTCTTCCCGGCCGGGCACCTGTTCTGGGGCACCATCGTGATCTGGCTGTTCGTCATGTTCGACATGCTGGACGGCGCCATGGCCAGGGCGCGCGGCGGCGGCACCAGGTACGGGGCGGTGCTCGACGCCACCTGCGACCGGGTCGCCGACGGCGCCATCTTCGGCGGGCTGGCCTGGTGGGCGGTGTTCCACGAGAACAGCAGGCTGCTGTTCGCCGCGACGCTCGTGGTGCTGGTGACCTCGCAGGTCATCTCCTACGCCAAGGCGCGCGCCGAGGCGAGCGGGCTCTCCGCCGACGGCGGGCTGATCGAGCGGCCGGACCGGCTGATCATCGTGCTGGTCGGCGCCGGGCTCACCGGGATGGCCGGGTACTGGGGCATCGAGTGGCTCACGTGGGCGGTGCACGTCGCCATGTGGATCCTCGCCGTGCTCAGCATCGTCACGGTGTTCCAGCGGGTGCTCGCGGTGCGCAACTCACCCGGCGCCCGCGACCTGCTCCCGCCCGCCGCACCCGCGCCGGAAGCCGGATGAGCGCGCGCCGCGCCGCGTGCGCCGTGCGCACGGATCGGCACCGCGCCGGGGTCGTCGCATGAGTTTCGGGGAGCGGGCAGCCGCGCTCGGCTACGCCGCGGGCTGGCGTGTCGTCCGGGCCCTGCCGGAGGGCGTGGCGCGCAGCGCCTTTCGCATCGGCGCCGACCGCGGCGCCCGCAACGGCGGCCCGGACCAGCTGCGCCGCAACCTCGCCCGCGTCCTCGGCGTCGCCCCCGACGCGGTCCCGGACACGCTGATCCGTGACTCCCTCCGCTCCTACGCCCGCTACTGGCGCGAGGCATTCCGGCTCCCGACCATGGACCACGCCGCACTCGGCCGCTCCCCGCTGCTCCCGGTCGCCGGCCGCGAGAACATCGACGCCGCGCTGGCCCGCGGCAAGGGCCTGCTGCTGGTCCTCCCGCACTCCGGCAACTGGGACATGGCCGGAGTCTGGCTGGTGCAGAACTACGGCGGCCTCTCCACCGTCATGGAGCGGCTGAAACCGGAATCCCTCTTCGAGCGGTTCGTGGCGTACCGGGAGAGCCTCGGCTTCGAGATCTTCCCGCTCACCGGCGGCGAAGAGCCCCCGTTCCGCACCCTCGCCGCCCGCCTGCGGGCCAACGGCATCGTCTGCCTGCTCGGCGAGCGCGACCTCACCGGCCGCGGCGTCCCGGTCACCTTCTTCGGCGAGCGCACCTGGATGCCGGGCGGCCCCGCCGCGCTCGCCGTCGAGACCGGCGCCGCGCTGCTCCCGGTGCACCTCTGGTTCCGCGAGACCGAGGACGGCACCGAGGCATGGGGGCTGCGCGTCGGCGCCGCCATCGACACCCGGGCAGGCGTCGCCGCCGCCACCCAGGCCCTCGCCGACTCCTTCGCCACCGGCATCGCCGAGCACCCCGCCGACTGGCACATGCTGCAGCCACTCTGGGAGGGCGACCTCTCCGACCGCAGGCGCGCGCTGATCGAGGCCGCGCGGGCGGACGAGCGACACGTCGAGGCGGGCGAATGAGGATCGGGATGGTCTGCCCGTACTCGTTCGACGTCCCCGGCGGCGTGCAGGCGCACGTCGTCGAGCTGGCCAGGGTGCTGATCGAGCGCGGCCACCGGGTGAGCGTGCTCGCCCCCGCCGCCGACGAGACCGAGCTGCCGGACTTCGTGGTCTCGGCCGGCCGCGCCGTCGCCATCCCGTACAACGGCTCGGTCGCCCGGCTCGCCTTCGGCCCGATGGCCTACGCCCGGATCCGGCGCTGGATCGAGACCGGCGACTTCGACGTGCTGCACATCCACGAGCCGAACGCGCCGAGCCTCTCCATGCTCGCGCTGAAGATCGCCGAGGGGCCGATCGTCGCCACCTTCCACACCTCCACCACGAAATCGCTGGTCCTCAGTACTTTCCAGGGCGTGCTGCGGCCCTACCACGAGAAGATCACCGGCCGCATCGCCGTCTCCGAGCTGGCTCGGCGCTGGCAGGTGGAGGCGCTCGGCTCGGACGCGGTGGAGATCCCGAACGGGGTCGACGTGCAGGCCTTCGCCCGCGCGCCGATGCTGCCCGGCTACCCGCGCCCCGGCGGCACCGTGCTCTTCCTCGGCCGCTACGACGAGCCGCGCAAGGGCATGGCCGTGCTGCTCGCCGCGCTCCCCGCCCTGGTGGCCCGGCACCCCGACGTGCGGATCCTGGTGGTCGGGCGCGGTGACGAGGAGCGGCTGCGCCGCGAGGCCGGGCCGCACGCCGACCGGCTGCACTGCCTCGGCCAGGTCTCGGACGCCGAGAAGGCCGCCGCCATGCGCAGCGCCGACGTCTACGTGGCGCCGAACCTGGGCGGCGAGAGCTTCGGCATCATCCTGATCGAGGCCATGGCGGCGGGCACCGCGGTGGTCGCCAGCGAGCTGGACGCCTTCCGCCGGGTGCTGCGCGACGGCGCGGCAGGCGTGCTCGTCCCGATCGGCGACGCCGCCGCGCTCGGCGCCGCGCTCGGCGGCCTGCTCGCCGACGCCGGTCGCCGCGACGAGCTCGTGCGGACCGCGACCAGGGTGGTCGGCGAGTACGACTGGCCGGTGGTGGCCGAGCAGATCCTGCGGGTGTACGAGACCGTCACCGTCGGCGACGAGGGTGTGCGGGCCGCCGGATGATCACCTTCTCCGCCACCACGGTCCTGGTCCTCGCCATCATCGGGGCCGCCCTGGCCGCGCTGGCGCTCTGGGCCTACGCCACCGCCAATCGGCTGGACCGGCTGCACGTGCGCAACGACCAGTCCTGGGCCGCACTGGAATCCGCGCTGGCGCGGCGGGCGGTGGTCGCGCGGGCGGTGGCGCTCGCCATCGCCGGCCCGGTCTCCGACCCGGCCCGCACCGAGCAGGCGCGCAGGCTCACCGCGCTGGCGGGCCGCGCCGAGCGCGCCGAGCGCGCCGAGCGGGAGGTGGCGGAGAACCGGCTCGGCGCCGCGCTCGCCGCCATCGACATCGAGCACCTGCGCCCGCAGCTCATCTCCGAGCTGGCCGACGCCGAGGCCAGGGTGCTGATCGCCCGCCGCTTCCACAACGACGCCGTGCGCGACACCCTCGCGCTGCGCACCAGGCGGCCCGTGCGCTGGCTGCACCTCGGCGGCACCGCGCCGCCGCCCACCTACTTCGAGATCCCCGAGCGCACCACGCCGGCCGCGTCGACGGGGCTCGCCGTCGACACCAGCCGCACCTCCGCCCGGGTGGTGCTGCTCGACCACTCCGGCCGGGTGCTGCTCATGCGCGGCTCCGACCCGAAGACCCCGGAGACCGCGTTCTGGTTCACCATCGGCGGCAGCGTCGAGCCGGGGGAGACGCTGCGCCAGGCCGCCGTGCGCGAGCTGCACGAGGAGACCGGGCAGGTCGCCGACCCCGCCGCGCTGCGCGGCCCGATCTGGCGCCGGGTCGCGGTCTTCCCGTTCGACGGCGAACTCATCCGCGCCGAGGAGCTCTTCTTCGTGCTCCGGGTGCCCGCATTCGAGCCGAACCCGGCCTCGCCCACCTTCGTCGAGCGCCGCTCGATCTCCGGCAACAAGTGGTGTGCCCCCGACGACATCGTGGCACTGGACCGCTCCGGCGAGGTCGTCTACCCGTACCAGTTGGACGAGTTGCTCGCCGAGGCATCGGCCGTCGCCGACGGCGGGGACGAGCCAGAGGTGCGCTCGATCCGCTGAAACATTCCTGTGATCTGCTGCACAATCGAGGGGCAGTGGGGTGCTCGGCTCCCGGGGTCGGGTACCCCTGAACGGACGCGCGTCATTCGGGGGCGCGCAGAGGTGGAGGTAGCACATGTCGTATCTGCTGTTCGATTTCCTGACGCCGCTGATCGGCCCGGCCGCCGCGACGTACTGGGCCGAACTGCTGGTCGTCGCTCCGCTGTAACGGTCGTCACGATCGCGGCGGGGTTGCTGTAAGTGTCGGTCCGGTACCAGACCAGTGGTGCCGGACTGGCTATCAAGTGGCCTGCCTGGCACGCCTAGAATCGGGAGCGTCCCCCCGATCGATTGGCGCACATGACCCAGGAGTTTGCCGTGACCACCCCCGAACCCACCCCGACCACCGGTACCGCCCGCGTCAAGCGCGGCATGGCCGAGATGCTCAAGGGCGGGGTGATCATGGATGTCGTCACCCCCGACCAGGCGAAGATCGCCGAGGACGCGGGCGCCGTCGCGGTGATGGCGCTGGAGCGGGTCCCCGCCGACATCCGCGCGCAGGGCGGCGTCTCCCGGATGAGCGACCCCGACATGGTCGAGGGCATCATCGCCGCCGTCTCCATCCCGGTGATGGCCAAGGCCAGGATCGGCCACTTCGTGGAGGCGCAGATCCTGCAGAGCCTCGGCGTCGACTACATCGACGAGTCCGAGGTGCTCACCCCCGCCGACTACGCCAACCACATCGACAAGTGGAAGTTCACCATCCCCTTCGTCTGCGGCGCCACCAACCTCGGCGAGGCGCTGCGCCGGATCACCGAGGGCGCGGCCATGATCCGCTCCAAGGGCGAGGCCGGAACCGGTGACGTCTCCAACGCCACCACCCACATGCGCAAGATCCGCCAGGAGCTCCGCCGCCTCTCCTCCCTGCCCGAAGACGAGCTCTTCGTCGCCGCCAAGGAGCTTCAGGCGCCCTACGAGCTGGTCCGCGAGGTCGCCGAGACCGGCAAGCTCCCGGTCGTGCTCTTCACCGCGGGCGGCATCGCCACCCCCGCCGACGCCGCCATGATGATGCAGCTCGGCGCCGAAGGCGTGTTCGTGGGCTCCGGAATCTTCAAGTCCGGCAACCCCGCTCAGCGCGCCGAGGCGATCGTCAAGGCGACCACCTTCTACGACGATCCGGACGTGCTGGCCAAGGTGTCGCGCGGGTTGGGCGAGGCGATGGTCGGCATCAACGTCGAGGAGATCCCCGAGCCCCACCGCCTCGCCGAGCGCGGTTGGTGATCTTCTCCGCACAACGATCTGCCGCCCGGTACCGAAAGGTGCCGGGCGGCAGTCGTTTCAGCATCACGGCTCCCACAGGGTTGCGCAGGGGATCATGGCCAGCTCGTCGGTGATCTGATCGTCGATGGTGATCTCGGCGTCCGGCGCCCAGTCGCGGAGGCTGCTCTCGAGCAGCTCGGCCGCGGTGGCGCTGACGCGGTAGTCGAAGGTCGCCCCGGCCGCGTACTCGATCCGTATGTGCCTGTCCACGGCTACTCCCATTCATCTCCGGCGGCCGGTTCGGATAGGCAGGCCAGCGCCGCGATTCCCGGCAGGCACTCGCGGGCGGGGCTGTGTTGATGAAGGTGGAGTATCAGCGCGGCAGCCTGTGGTGTCAGATGATCGGGATCGAATCCGCAATCCAGCCATCGCTCGTCTACCGCCCCTCTCCTTGGCCTATCGTGGTCGTGAAACAACGAAGCATCGTTGCGAGCAGGGGGACCGTTCGCCGATGCGGCGTGCCGTAGGGGAACTGGTGGAGACGATTTCACCGAGAGGCTCCGAGCGCGTGGGGGAAGACGTGATCGTTCAACGGTCTCGCGCGCGCCGATGCCGTGACAGGTACCGAGGTGGTACCCGTCGGGTACGCATCGCGGGTTGTCGTCGCTGAACAGGTCGGATGTCCGGGTCGAGCCGGCGAAGGGGGTAGCTGATGGGTGCGATCGGAAAGTGGACCGGACGAGAAGTCAGCGTCCTGCGACAGGCGCTGGGCATGCGGCAAGAGGCATTCGCCGCGCACACGGGGGTGTCGGTGGAATCGGTGCGCAAGTGGGAGAAGCGCAAGGAAACCATCGCCCTGAGCGCCCCCTACGCGGCAAGAATGGACCGCAAACTCCAGGAGGCCGGAGGTACCGTCACCGAACGCTTCTGGAAGCTACTTTCGCTCGATTCGTCTCCCGTAGGGGCGAGTTCCCCCGGGGGCGGAGGGGAGGACCCAGTGCAACGGAAGACATTTCTGCAGGTGATGACCGGCTCTGCGGCGGGGCTGGCCTTCAAAGCGCACTTCGATGTACGGGAAAAAGCCGATTTGCCCCCCGAAATGGTGGACTATTTCCGCATTCAGCTCGCGGGGCATTACACCGCTGATGCTGTCTTGGGGCCGATTCACCTCATCCCCACGGTGCAGGCGCAGACCGAGCTCGTCATTGCGATGGCGCGCGAAGGAGACGTGAGCACCCGCTGCGACCTGCTCGAAATCGGGGCCTCCTACGCGGCTCTGCTCGGATGGCTCTACCAGGACGCGGGCAACCTCAGCAGTTCGCTGCAGTGGCGGCACACCACCTTGGCACTCGCGCACCGCAGCGGACGGCCCCGGATCATTTCCTACGCCTTGTCGAACATGGCGATGCTGGCGCTGGACAGCGACGACGGCGCCATGGTGGTGGAGTACGCGCAGGCCGCGCAAGCAGTCAGCTCCAGCCTGTCTCCGAAGTGCCGGATCCTGGCGCTGCAGCACGAAGCACACGGTCACGCCATGCGCGGTGAGCGAGCCGAAGCGGACCGATTGCTGGACAAGCTCGACGCTCTCATCCCGCAAGTCGATGACCCAGCCCCCTGGGGCAATGCCTGCCGGCGAACCCCGCACTACGTCCACGTGCAGCGAGCAACCTGCTACGGACGCACCGGCGCCGAGCGAGACGCCGTTGCTGCGGTCGGTCTCTGGGATGAGGTCATGGATTCCATGCCGGATCGCGCCCGCCGAGACAACGCCGTATTCCGAGCGCGGCAGTCCGCTGCGCTGGCGAGAGTGCCCGACCCCGATCGAGCCGTCCGAGCCGCCGCCCAGGCTGCCGATGCCTACACCTCGACGGGTTCTGCCCGGCTTCGCCGCGAGCTCGAGATCGTCGGCAGCCAAGCCGCTGGCTGGTCGGATTCCTCGGCAGGCCGCGAACTGCGCACCATCATAGAATCTGTCACATGAGCACCCCGCCCGTTCCGCTCGATGATGATCAGGTCGCCGAGGCGCTCACGACCGTGCCCGGCTGGAAACGCGAGGGCGATGAGATCACCCGGACCTTCACGCACACTTATCACGAGTGCGTTCACCTCGCGGTATACGTCGCAGCGAAGGCGCGTGAGGTGAGCCACCACCCCGACATCACCATCACCTGGCAGAGAATCGAATTCCGGAGCACCACCCACGATGCCGGACATGTTCTGACCGAACGGGACTTCGACCTCGCCCGGCATATCGACCGAATCGCCGCCGCCGCCGGTGCGGAACCAGCCGACGATTCCTAGCCGGCGTGCTCCGCTATCCGGGCGATACCGGATGAATCCCTGTGAGGTGCGGATCGACATGAACCGACGTGAACTGCTGGCCTTCCTCGGCGCCGCCGGGACCCTGCCCGCCGCCGCCGTGCTGGCCGGGCTCGATGACGCAGCACGAAGTCGCCTCGGATACGCCCTGGGCGGCAGGGTCGATCGAGCCGCCATCGAACAGCTCGAAGCCGTCACCGAGGTCACCGCGCAGCAGTACGAGTCTTTCGGTCCCCGCGCGGTGGCAGCGATTCGGCGCGGCCAAGCCGAGCTGGTCGAAACCCTGCTCCCGGACTGTCCGGCCGCGCTTCGATCCCGGCTGTATGCCGTGCGGGCGTCGCTGGCACGGGTGATCGGCTGGCAGGCGTACGACGCCGGTGACATGCGGGCGGCGATGGCCCACTACGAAGTCGCCCGGTCAGCGGCGGACGATGCCGCCGATCCGGCGTTGACCGCGCTCGTGCTGTGCAACGCCTCCCTGGCGGCCACCCGCGACGGCCGTCCCGGACTCGGCGTCGATCACGCCGCGGCCGCCCGCTGGTGGGCCACTCGGGCGCAGGATCGGCTGCTCACCGCCTATGCCCTGGATATGGCCGCCGAGGCGCACGCCGAACGCGGTGAGGCGCGGGAATGCCGCAGCGCGCTCGCCGAAGCCGACGACCTCATCGACAACGCCGAGCCCACCCTGCCGACGTACGTCTTCGACGCGGCGATCCACCACGGCTTTCGCTCGGAATGCCTGGTCGGACTGGGTGACCGCAGACCTGCCGTCAGCGCAGCTCGGCGGTGCGTCGAGCTGATCGATCCGGCTTATGCCCTCTCCCGAGGATTTGCGGATATCGGACTCGCCGCAGCACTCGCGCATGCGGGAGAGATCGAGGAATCCGCGCGGATCACCCGCGCAACGAGCACTGTTGCGACGGCCTACGGCTCGCTGCGCCTCGCGTCGGAGGCCAGGAGAACGCGACGCACTCTCGAGGCTGTTGCGCCGGGCGCACCCGTGGTCCGGGAACTCGAGGAGTATCTCGCCGGCACGCTGTGAGTCCATCAGCGCGTGGTCGGGGGCCATTCGCTTGTCTCGGCTGCCGCCGTGATCAAGGACGCCGCACCGGCGTGTCTTCGTCTATCCAGTGGAGGTCGGTGTTGCCGAGCCCGGCGGCGACAGCCGTTGCGGTCTCCTTCCAGGAGGTCAGCTCGGCGATTGCCGGATGCGGCCGGCCGGTCGGGAACGATGCGCGCGCGGCGTCGATGAGGTTCCGCACGCAGGACTCCCGGTCCGTCGGCGACAGTGCGAGCAGCCACGGGAATGTGTTGGACATGTGCTCGATGAGCGAACCGGGGTCATCGAGGGCGACGGTGATGAGCTGCGCAGCGAACGCAGGCAGGCGAGCACAGTCCTCTGCCTCGCCGTCGCGCCGAGTGGCCGAGGATGGGTCCGCTGCGATGTGCATGGCCCCACGCTATGCCCGGCGCACGTCGGATCAGGCCGAGATGCGGAGTGCGGGCCTGCTCGGGTGGTCCCAGCGGACCGCGAAGTCGGGCTCCTCCGGGTACTCCTCGGCGTGTGCGAGCAGCGCGGGCACGGTCCAGCGCTGATCGTCGGGCGTGCGGCGGCGGAGGGCGGGCTCGCTCAGCTCGAGCCGGACCGTGGCATCGAAGGTGAAACCGCGGCCGAGCAGCATGGGACCGGCCACGACCAGGACCGTGCCGTCGGAGGCGGAGCGGAGGGCGGCGCGGGCGGAGCGGTCGGCGGCTTCGTCCCAGAGCGCGGGGAGCCAGCGGCCACGTTCGCGGAGGGCGCGGAGGACCTCGCGGTCGAGGGCGGCGTAGTCGAACCAGCTGTACCGGTAGGAGTCGGTGTCGTCGCGGCCGTACTCGAGTCGCAGCGAGGCGGGGCGCACGTAGCCGTGCAGGGGCACCGGTGCGGCGTCCCGACCGGCGTCGCGGAGCCGGGAGACCAGGGCGGCGGCAAGGGATTCCGGATCGGCCGCGTCGGCACCGTCCACCGCGACGACGGTGCGCTCGGCGCGGCTGAGCACCCGCTCGGCGATCCGGGCGACGAGCTCGCCGGGGCTCAGCGGTTGATAGGTCGGCACGGCTCCATCTCAGCAAACGGCTGCGCGGCAGGTCCGCCGGGTGCCGCCGACCCCACCGACCGGCCGGGATACTCTCAGCTCATGGCGACAATCGAAGAGGCACTGGAGATCGAGCGGATCGAGCGGGACATCTTCCGCGGCGCCTCGGTCAAGACGCAGTTGCCGCGTACCTTCGGCGGTCAGGTGGCCGGGCAGGCGCTGGTGTCGGCGGTGCGCACGGTGGAGCCGCGCTATCAGGTGCACTCGCTGCACGGGTATTTCCTGCGGCCGGGCACGCCGGATCAGCCGACGGTCTACCAGGTCGAGCGGATCAGGGACGGCCGCTCGTTCTGCACCCGCCGGGTCACCGCGATCCAGGAGGGGCAGGCCATCTTCACCATGTCGGCCTCGTTCCACACCGGCGACCAGGGCCCGGCGCATCAGGACGTGATGTCCGACGTGCCGACCCCGGACGAGCTGCCCGACGTCTCGACCACGCTCAGCGAGGAGAGCCTGTGGCTCATGCGCGAGTGGGAGCACTGGGACATCCGGATCGTGCCGCGGGACCGGGTCACGGCCCGGCCCGGGGTGGTCTCGCCGCAGCAGGTGTGGTTCCGCTACCGGCATCCGCTCTCGGACGACCCGCTGCTGCACGTCTGCACCCTCGCCTACATGAGCGACATGACGCTGCTCGGCTCCTCCAAGGTGACGCACCCGGACGAGCCCACCCAGGGCGCCTCGCTGGACCACGCCATGTGGTTCCTGCGCCCGTTCCGCGCCGACGACTGGCTGCTCTACGACCAGTCCTCGCCCTCGGCGGGGTTCGGCCGCGCGCTCACCGGTGGCAAGATCTTCGACCGGGAGGGCAGGCTGGTCGCCGCCGTGGTGCAGGAGGGGCTGATCCGCACCCTCAGGGACAAGCAGTGACCGAGCGGCCCCTCGTCGGCGTGCTCGCCCTGCAGGGCGACGTCCGCGAGCACATCGTCGCGCTGGAGAAGTGCGGCGCCACCCCGACCCTGGTCCGCCGGGCCTCCGAACTCGCCGCGGTGGACGGCCTGATCCTGCCCGGCGGCGAGTCCACCACCATCTCCAAGCTGCTGCGGACCTTCGAGCTGCTCGAGCCGCTGCGCACCCGGCTGCGCGCCGGAATGCCCGCCTTCGGCTCCTGCGCCGGAATGATCCTGCTCGCCTCCGAGGTGCTCGACACCAGGGCCGACGCCGAGCACCTGCACGGCATCGATATGACGGTGCGCCGTAATGCTTTCGGCCGCCAGGTCGACTCGTTCGAGGCCGATCTCGACTTCGCCGGGCTCGACGACGGGCCGATGCGTGCCGTCTTCATCCGGGCGCCCTGGGTGGAGCGGGCAGGCGAGGGCGTCGAGGTGCTCGCCACCGTGCCGCACGGCCCGGCCGCGGGACGGATCGTCGCGGTCAGGCAGGGGGCCGTCGTGGCGACCTCCTTCCACCCCGAGGTGACCGGTGACCTGCGGGTGCACGAACTCTTCGTGGACCTGGTGCGCCGGGCCGGAGCGAGCGCGGCGACCCCGGCCGAACCGGGCGAGTAACGTACACACGTCGAACGTGCCACCGACTCGAAGGAAGTAGGGAATGAGCGGCCACTCCAAATGGGCCACCACCAAGCACAAGAAGGCCGCGATCGATGCCAAGCGAGGCAAGCTCTTCGCGAAGCTGATCAAGAACATCGAGGTGGCGGCGCGGCAGGGTGGCGGTGACCCCGAAGGCAATCCGACGTTGTTCGACGCCATCCAGAAGGCGAAGAAGGCGTCGGTTCCGAACGACAACATCGAGCGGGCGCGCAAGCGCGGCGGCGGCGAGGAAGCAGGCGGCGCCGACTGGCAGACCATCATGTACGAGGGGTACGGGCCGAACGGGGTCGCGGTGCTCATCGAGTGCCTCACCGACAACCGCAACCGCGCCGCGGGCGAGGTTCGCGTCGCCATGACCCGCAACGGCGGGAACATGGCCGACCCGGGGTCGGTGGCGTACCTCTTCCACCGCAAGGGCGTCGTGATCCTGGAGAAGAACGACCTCTCCGAGGACGACGTGCTCACCGCCGTGCTGGACGCGGGCGCCGAGGAGGTCAACGACCTCGGTGAGGCGTTCGAGGTGATCAGCGAGCCCGGCGATCTGATCGCCGTGCGCACCGCGCTGCAGGCGGGCGGCATCGACTACGACTCCGCCGAGTCCGGCTTCCAGCCCTCGGTCTCGGTCGCGGTCGACGCCGACGGTGCGCGCAAGGTGATCAAGCTGGTGGACGCGCTGGAGGACAGCGACGACGTGCAGAACGTCTACACCAACGCCGACATCTCCGACGAGGTGCTCGCCTCGCTCGACGACTGAGCCTCACCCCAGGCGCTGGAAGTACTCCTGCTGCGCGGGGAAGTAGTCGCCGAAGTCGGGGCGGTCCGCACCGGAGCGGGCCGCCCCGAGCAGGTCCAGGTAGTACTCCCAGCCGGGGCCGACCATGCCCGGGTCGGCGCCCTCGTCCAGGTGGTGGATCAGCGCCAGCTCGGTGCCGTCGGCGGTGGCGGTGAGTACGACCTCGAGGTGCCAGGAGCCCGCCTCGTCGACCGCGCGCAGCTCCAGGCGCCGGGGCGGCTCACAGGTCTCGATGTGCATGTCCATCCACGGCTCGCCCTCCTCGAACACCATCCGCACGCGGATCGCGCCGCCCGGCTCGCCCTCCCACGGGCCGAACCACCGCGCGGTGCGCTCGGACTCGGTGAGGTCGCGCCAGATCTCTTCGGCCGGCGCGGCGTATCGCCGGGTGAGTACCAGATCACGGCCGGTGGCGGTGCGGTGCAGGGTGCCGCTGGGTTCGGGAGCCACGGTGTTCCTCCGTTCGGAGCGGGTCGGTTTCGCTCGCATTGTGCCCCTCGGGTCCGACAGATTTCGCGCGGCCACGCGCGGGGCGCGGCCCCGCACGAGCAACCCTTGCTACCGTGTCGCCCGGCGGCGGAACCGGCCGTGTGAGCTAAACTCTCGAACAATTGTTCGCCCAGAGGGAGGAAGCGTCGGTGCGGGTGATGGGCGTCGATCCCGGGCTCACCCGGTGCGGGCTCAGCATGGTGCAGAGCGGCCGCGGCCGCACCGTCACCGCGCTGGATGTGGACGTGGTGCGCACCCCGCCCGAGCTCGACCTGGCCAACCGGCTGCTGCTGGTCGCCGACGCCGCCGAGCGGTGGATGGACACCCACCTCCCGGAGGCGGTCGCGGTCGAGCGGGTCTTCGCCCAGCACAACGTGCGCACCGCCATGGCCACCGCGCAGGCGGGCGGGGTGATCGCGCTGGCCGCCGCGCGCCGCGGCATCCCGGTCGCCTTCCACACCCCGAGCGAGGTCAAGGCCGCGGTCACCGGCAACGGCGCCGCGGACAAGGCCCAGGTCACCGCCATGGTCACCCGGATACTCGGGCTCCAGGTCGCACCGAAACCGGCCGACGCCGCGGACGCGCTGGCGCTGGCGATCTGCCACTGCTGGCGGGCACCCCTGCTGGACCGGATGGCGAAGGCCGAGCAGGCCGCCGCCGAGGCGCAGCGCAAATACAAGGCGAGACTGGCCGAGCAACGGAAGGCGGTGCGGCCGTGATCGCGTCGGTGCGCGGCGAGGTACTGGAGATCGCGCTCGACCACGTGGTCATCGAGGCCGCGGGCGTCGGCTACCGGCTCAGCGCCACCCCGGCCACGCTCGCCGGGCTCACCCGCGGCGAGCAGGCCAGGCTCTACACCGCCATGATCGTCCGCGAGGACTCCATGACGCTGTTCGGCTTCGCCGACACCGAAGCGCGCGAGCTCTTCGGCCTGCTGCAGACGGTGAACGGGGTCGGCCCGCGGCTGGCCATGGCGGTGCTCGCGGTGCTGGAGCCGGAGGCGCTGCGCAAGGCGCTCGCCGAGGGCAATTTGACCACGCTCACCCGGGTGCCCGGCATCGGCAAGCGTGGCGCCGAGCGGATGATCGTCGAGCTCAGGGACAAGGTCGACGCCGTCCCGGTGCAGTCCGGCGGCCTCGCGGCCGTCGCGGCCGGCCCGGTGCGCGACCAGGTGATCGAGGCGCTCACCGGCCTCGGCTTCCCGGCCAGGCAGGCCGAGCCGGCGGTCGACACCGTGCTCGCCGAGCAGCCGGGCGCCGGTACCTCGGCGGTGCTGCGCGCCGCGCTCTCGCTGCTCGGCAGGAACCGGTAGCCGATGGACGACACCGATTTCGCCGACGACGACTCCCCGGTCGCCGCGGTCGAGCAGCCCTCGGACGGCGAGCTGGAGGCCGGGCTGCGGCCGCGCTCGCTGGACGAGTTCATCGGCCAGCCCCGGGTCAGGGAGCAGCTGGCGCTGGTGCTGCGCGGCGCCAAGCAGCGCGGCGGAACCCCGGACCACGTGCTGCTCTCCGGCCCGCCCGGGCTCGGCAAGACCAGCATGGCCATGATCATCGCCGGCGAGCTCGGCACCGCGCTGCGGGTCACCTCCGGCCCCGCGCTGGAGCGGGCGGGCGATCTCGCCGCCATGCTGAGCAACCTGGTCGACGGTGACGTGCTCTTCATCGACGAGATCCACCGCATCGCCCGCCCGGCCGAGGAGATGCTGTACCTCGCGATGGAGGACTTCCGGGTGGACGTCGTGGTCGGCAAGGGCCCCGGCGCCACCTCCATCCCGCTCGACATCGCGCCCTTCACCCTGGTCGGCGCCACCACCCGCTCCGGCTCGCTGACCGGGCCGCTGCGCGACCGCTTCGGCTTCACCGGCCACATGGACTTCTACGACCCCGACGAGCTGCTGCGCATCCTGGTGCGCTCGGCGCGGATCCTCGGCGTCGTCATCGACCCGGACGCCGCCGCCGAGATCGCCGGCCGCTCCAGGGGCACGCCGCGGATCGCCAACCGGCTGCTGCGCCGGGTGCGCGACTACGCCGAGGTGCGCGCCGACGGCCACGTCACGCTGGCGATCGCCCGGGCCGCGCTCGAGGTGTACGACGTGGACGGCCTCGGCCTGGACCGGCTGGACCGCGCGGTGCTCGGCGCGCTGGTGCGCGGCTTCAACGGCGGCCCGGTCGGCGTCTCCACGCTGGCCGTCGCGGTGGGGGAGGAGGCGGCCACCGTCGAGGAGGTGTGCGAGCCGTTCCTGGTCCGCGCCGGGCTGGTCGCCCGCACCCCGCGCGGCCGGGTCGCGACCACCGCGGCCTGGGAGCACCTCGGCCTGGTGCCGCCCGCGGGCGCGTTCAACGGCTCGCTCGAGGTGCGCGCGCACGAAACCCAGCAGACGCTGGACCTCTTCGACTGAGCGGCGCTCGGCGCGCGCGGTTAGAGTCGGTCGAATGACGGTCGTCCAGTCCGTGCTCGGTCGCATCCCGGAGCCGCACCGCAGCACCGTGATCCGCCACCGCGAGCTGCTGAAATTCGCTGTCGTCGGCGCGATCACATGGTTCATCGACACCGGCGTTGTCTACGCCCTCAAGCTCACCGTGCTCGGCGACAAGCCGCTCACCGCGCGGCTGCTCGGGGTGCTGATCGCGACGATCGCCTCCTACATCCTGAACCGCGAGTGGTCCTTCCGGACCAGGGGCGGCAGGCAGCGGCACCACGAGGCCGCGCTCTTCTTCGCGGTCAGCGCGCTCGGCATCGGCGTCACCCTGATCCCGCAGGCGATCTCGCTCTACGTGCTCGACCTGCGGGTTCCCTTCGTCGGGCCGGTCACCCAGGCGGTGGCGAACTTCGTCAGCGGGCAGCTCCTCGGGGTGCTGCTGGCCATGGCCTTCCGGTTCTGGGCGTTCCGCCGCTTCGTCTTCCCGGACGAACTGCAGGAGCCGGGGCTGCGCGCGGGGGAGCGCTAGCTGCGCTGCTCCAGCGCGGTGACCACCAGGTCGAGGAAGGCGTCGACCTCCTCGCGGCTGTAGCCGCGGGCGCCGAGCCGGGCGCCGGTGAACCGCACCTCGCGCACGTCGGCGGCGGTCAGGGTGCCCGGCCCGGTGTGCGCGAGGGTGGTGGCGACCAGGTCGAGGAAGGCGTCCACCTCCTCCTCGTCGTAGCCGCGGCGGTCGAGCACGGCGCCGGTGAACCGCACCCGGTGCACGTCGTCCGGGGTGAGGATGGCGGTGCCGCCGTTGCCGTGCGCGCGCTGCTCCGGCGCCGGGGGCCCGCCGTTCTGCCTGGACTCCAGCTCCAGCCGGATCCGGTCCAGGTACTCGTCGACCTGGTCGGTCTGGTAGCCGCGGCCGCCGAAGCGCGGGACCGGGAAGGTCACCCGGCGCACGTCGTCGGCGGTGAGCGCGCCCGCGCCCGCCAGGGTGGCGGCCACCGACTTCAGGAACTCGTCGACGCGGTCGGCGTGGTAGCCGCGCTGGCCGAGCGGAGGCCGGTCGAAGTGCGCGCGGCCGACCTCGTCCGGGGTCATCCGCGGCGGAGCGGGGGCACGTCCTGCCAACACCTGCGACTTCCTGACCGACCGGTTCATTCCGAACAACGTGTGAAACCCCCGCGAGAGTGGTGGACCCCGGAACACGATACCGAGGCGGCCGCTCCCGCACGCTGGTTCAGCCGGGGTCGCCCGCGCCTTCCCGGCGGACGCCGTCCACCAGCAGCCGCCGGATCGCCTCGGCGAGCGCGCGCACGTCGCCCTCCGGGTCGCGCAGCCCGTGCAGCACGGCCGCGAGCAGCATCCCGGTGACCGCCCTCGCGGTGTTCGCGGTGTCCAGGTCGGCGCGCAGGTAACCCCGGTCGACGCCGTGCTCGAGGTAGCCGGCGGTGAGCGCGTCGGCGGTGTCGAGCAGGCCGTACAGCCGGGCGGTGAGCTCGTCGTCGATCCCGGTGGCGTGGAAGAGCAGCAGCTGCGCCACCCGGCGGTCCTGCACCAGGATCACGGTCAGCGCGGCGCCGATCCGCTCGATCTGGGCCCGGTAGTCGTCCAGCGTCGCGGCCGCGTCCGGGGAGTTCTCGGTGGCCAGCGCCGTGACGATGCGCGCGGCGAGATCGTCGATGACGTGGTCGATGATCTCCCGCTTGTTGCTGAAGTAGCGGTAGAAGGTGCCGTGCCCGATGCCGAGCTCGGTGGCGATGTCGGCGATCCCGGTCGCGTGGTAGCCCTTCTCGGCGAAGCAGACGAACGCGGTGTCGATGATGTCGCGGCGCAGCTCCGCCTTGCGGCGGTCGGCCCGCGTCGATGGCTTCGTCACCCCGCCGATGATACGGTCGGCGCAGAGCGGAATGACATGTCATTCCGTGACGGACGGGTCACGAAGGAAGGTGTGGCGATGGCGCGGTACGACGCGATCGTGGTCGGTGCGGGGTTCGGCGGGATGGGCGCCGCCATCCAGCTCGATCGGCTCGGGCTGAGCGACTACGTGATCCTGGAGCGCGAAACCGACCTCGGCGGCACCTGGCACGTGAACCGGTACCCGGGGCTCGCGGTCGACATCGCCTCGGTCACCTACTCGTACTCCTTCGAGCCGAATCCGTACTGGTCCCGGCTCTTCGCGCCGGGGGAGGAGCTGCGCCGCTACGCGCAGCACGTGGCCCAGCGGTACGGGCTGCGCCGCCGGATGCGCTTCGGCACCGCCGTCGAGCAGGCCCGCTGGGACGCCGATCAGCAGCACTGGGTGGTCACCACCGGCACCGGCGAGCTGACCGCGCGCTTCCTGATCACCGCCACCGGTTTCCTCTCCCAGCCCTACACCCCGCCCTTCCCCGGCATCGACGGCTTCACCGGGCGGATCGTGCACACCACCGCCTGGCCGGACGGCCTCGACCTGACCGGGCAGCGGGTCGGCGTCATCGGCACCGGCGCCACCGCGGTGCAGCTGGTCCCGGAGCTCGCCGACGTCGCCGCCGAGCTCACCGTCTTCCAGCGCACCCCGATCTGGGTCGTGCCCAAGGTCGACACCCCGATCCCGGCCGCGGTGCAGCGGCTCTTCGCCGCGCTGCCGGTGGCGCAGCGGGCCGCGCGGCTGGCCAACACCG
Organism: Nocardia asteroides; assembly: GCF_021183625.1. Taxonomy (NCBI): domain Bacteria; kingdom Bacillati; phylum Actinomycetota; class Actinomycetes; order Mycobacteriales; family Nocardiaceae; genus Nocardia; species Nocardia asteroides. Next base: position 1,713,794 of record NZ_CP089214.1, on the reverse strand, counting down.
CCGTGCTGGAGGCGATCATGGTGGCGGGCGTACTGGAGTTCACCAGGGCCAAGGTGCTGAACCGGGGCGCCGGGCTGCTGGCGAAGGCGCACCTGCGCACCTCGGTACGTAACCCGGAGACCAGGCGCGCGCTCACGCCCGGCTACGACTTCGGCTGCAAGCGCCCGACCTTCTCCAACCGCTACTTCCGGGTCTTCAACTCCCCGCACGTGCGGCTGGAGACCGGAAGCATCGCCGAGGTGACCCCCGGCGGCATCGCGCTCGCCGACGGCTCCGAGGTCGCGCTGGACACCCTGGTGCTCGCCACCGGCTTCGACCTGTGGCAGGCCAACTTCCCGGCCATCACGGTGCTCGGCCGGGACGGCGTCGACCTCGGCGCCTGGTGGCGGGCGAGCCGCTTCCAGACCTACGAGGGCATCACCGTGCCGCGCTTCCCCAACTTCCTCAGCCTGAACAGCCCGTACTCCTACAGCGGGCTCTCGTACTTCACCACCGTCGAGGCGCAGATGAAGCACATGGGCAGGCTGCTCGGCGAGCTGGCCAGGCGCGGCGCGGCCACCTTCGAGGTCACCGAGCGCGCGAACGCCGAATTCCTGGACCGGGTGACCGAGCGGCTCGGCACCTCGGTCTTCTACGGCGGCGACTGCGGGTCGGCCCGCAGCTACTACTTCGACCCGCACGGCGAGGCCGCGCTGCTGCGCCCGACCAGCACGCTGAACGCGCACTGGGAGGCCGTGCGTTTCCCGCTGGACGACTACGTCTACGGTGGCGCGCCCGCCTGAGTGCGGGGCCGGTTCCGCCAACTGGCAGACTGTGTGGGTACCTGTCCACCCCACCCACGAACCAGGAACTGACGTCGACGATGGAACTGCTGTTTCCGCTGCTGCTGGTCGCTCTGCTCGTGCCGATGTTTCTCGGCGTCCGCCGCCAGAAGCGTGAGGCCGAGAAGGTCTCGGCGATGCAGAACGACCTGAAGATCGGGGATCGGGTGACCACCACCTCGGGGCTGTACGGCACCGTGGTCGAGGTCGACGAGACGACCGTCGATCTCGAGATCGCCGAGGAGGTCGTGACGACCTGGCTGCGCCAGGCCGTCCGCGAGGTCCGCACCGAGGACGAGGTGGTCGCCGAGGAAGTGGTGGTCACCGAGGAGCCGGGCATCACCGCCCCGGCCGTCGCCGACGAGACCGAGGCCGCAGCGCCGGCGAGCGCCGAGGAGACGCCCGCCCAGACCGAGACCCGGTTGACCAAGGACTGACCGCGCTCGCCGCGATTACCGCAGTCCGCGCCGGTACCCGGCGCGGATGTCTCGGCACGCCCGGTAGGCGCGCCGGTTCCACTCGACTTCCGCTCTAGGAGATGACCCACTGTGCCTCCGTCACAGGGATCGGCGCATCCATGGCGACTGCTCGGCCTCTTCGTTGCCCTGCTCGCTCTGATCTACGCGCTGGTTTTCTTCACCGGGGACAAGTCCCCCACCCCGAAACTCGGCATCGACCTGCAGGGAGGCACGCGGGTCACGTTGACGGCGCGCACGCCGGACGGCAGCAGGCCGAGCCAGGACAGCCTGAAGCAGGCGCAGTCCATCATCGAGAACCGGGTGAACGGCCTCGGCGTCTCCGGCTCGGAGGTGGTGATCGACGGCGACACGATCGTGATCACCGTCCCGGGTGAGGACGGCCAGCAGGCCCGTACCCTGGCCACCACGGCCAAGCTCTACGTGCGCCCGGTGCTGACCGCGGTCCCGGCCGCGGGCCGCAACACCGCGCAGACCCCGGCCGCGCCCGCGCCCGCTCCCGAAGGTGCCGCCCCCGCGCCCGCTCCGGACGGGGCGGCTCCCGCACCCGCCCCCGAGATCGCGCCTGCCCCGCAGCCGCGGCTCTTCCCGGCCCAGGTGCCGCCGGAGCCCGCGCCGCCGAGCGAGCAGGCCCCGCCGGGCGAACCGGCACCCGCGCCACCCGCCGATCAGACCCCGACCCCTGAGCCCGATCCGGGCAACCTGACCGCGGCCGAGCAGGCTCGCGCCGAGATCGCCGAGGCCAAGGCCACCAGGCAGAGCACCGACCAGGCCGTGCAGCAGCTGGCGCTCGCCACGCTCGACTGCACGAAGCCCGACCCGCTGCGCGGCAACGACGACCCGAACCTGCCGCTGGTCGCCTGCGCGAGCGACGGCACCGAGGTCTACCTGCTGGACAAGAGCCGGATCGACGGCCAGGACATCGCCGACGCCAGCTCCGGGCTGAACCAGCAGCAGGCGCGGCACGAGGTCTACCTGGAGTTCAAGTCCGGCGGCAGCGACGAGTGGGCCGCGCTCACCGGCGAGTACGTGCAGAAGCGGGTCGCCTTCGTGCTCGACTCGCAGGTGGTCTCGGCGCCGGTGGTGCAGCAGGGCCCGCAGCAGGGCGGCCGCACCCAGATCTCCGGCAACTTCACCGCGGCCTCCGCCAAGGAGCTGGCCAACACGCTGAAGTACGGCTCGCTCCCGCTCTCCTTCGAGACCTCGGAGGCGCAGACCGTCTCCGCGACGCTCGGCCTCGCCTCGCTGCGCGCGGGGCTGCTCGCCGGTGCGATCGGGCTCGCGGTCGTGCTGCTCTACTGCTTCGCCTACTACCGGATGCTCGGGCTGCTCACCGCGCTCTCGCTGATCGCCTCCGGCTTCGCGGTCTACGGCATCATGGTGCTGCTCGGCCGCTGGATCGGGTTCACCCTCGACCTGGCGGGCGTCGCCGGTCTGATCATCGGCATCGGCATGACCGCCGACTCGTTCGTCGTCTTCTTCGAGCGGATCAAGGACGAGATCAGGGAGGGGCGCAGCTTCCGCTCGGCGGTGCCGCGCGGCTGGCAGCGGGCCAAGCGCACGATCCTCTCCGGCAACGCGGTCAGCTTCCTCGCCGCCGCGGTGCTCTACATCCTCGCCGCGGGCCAGGTGCGCGGCTTCGCCTTCACGCTCGGGCTGACCACCATCCTGGACGTGGTGGTGGTGTTCCTGGTGACGGCGCCGCTGGTGCTGCTCGCCTCGCGCACCGCGTTCTGGTCCAAGCCCGCGGTCAACGGCCTCGGCGCGATGCAGCAGGTCGCGCGGGAACGCTCCGCGGCCCGCCCCGCACTCGGGAAGGCGTGAGCACCGTGACGAACAACGACACCGACCGCGCGAGCGGCTACTCGCTGGAGAACGGCACCAACGCCACCGAGGTCACGGACGTCTTCACGCCCGTGCAGCGGGCGCACGCGCGCGGCTTCTTCAGCAGGCTCTACACCGGAACCGGCGCCATCGACGTGATCGGCAACCGGCGCCGCTGGTACACGATCACCGCGGTGATCGTGCTGATCGCGCTGGCCAGCATGGCGATCCGCGGGTTCAACTTCGGCATCGATTTCGAGGGTGGCTCGCAGATCCAGTTCCCGGCCGGGTCGGCCACCACCGAGCAGGTCGAGCAGACCTACTCCGGCGCGCTCGGCTTCGATCCGGAGTCGGTGCAGACCGTCGGCACGGGCGGCTCGGCCACCGTGCTGATCCGCTCCGAGGCGCTGGACGCGACCCAGGTCGACCGGCTGAGCGCCGCGATCTACGAGCGGTTCCAGCCGCAGGACTCCGACGGCAGCCCGAGCCGGGCCTCGATCAGCGTCTCCGACGTCAGCGAGACCTGGGGCGGCCAGATCACCCGCAAGGCGCTGATCGCGCTCGCGGTGTTCCTGGTGGTCGTCTCGATCTACATCGCCATCCGCTTCGAGCGGGACATGGCGCTGGCCGCGCTCGCGGCGCTGGTCTTCGACGTGGCGGTGACCGCGGGCGTCTACTCGCTGGTCGGCTTCGAGGTCACCCCGGCCACCGTGATCGGCATCCTGACCATCCTCGGCTTCTCGCTCTACGACTCGGTGGTGGTGTTCGACAAGGTCGAGGAGAACACCAGGGGCATCCTGCACCTGAACCGCCGCACCTACGGCGAGCAGGCCAACCTGGCGCTCAACCAGACGCTCATGCGCTCGATCAACACCGCGCTGATCGGCATGCTGCCGATCATCGGGCTGATGGTGATCGCGGTCTGGCTGCTCGGCGTCGGCACCCTCAAGGACCTGGCGCTGGTGCAGCTGGTCGGGCTGGTCGTCGGCACCTACTCCTCCATCTTCTTCGCGACGCCGCTGCTGGTCTCGCTCAAGGAGCGGTGGGGTCCGGTGGCCGCGCACACCAGGAAGGTGCAGGCCAAGCGGTCCGCGGCGGCCGCGGAGCGGGTCGGCGCCGCCGCCGAGCGGCGCGCGGGCACCGCGACCGCACGCAGTGCCCAGGAGGCGGAGCCCCGGCGGGCCCGCAGCGGCGCGGGCCAGGGCCCGCGGGCGGGTTCGCGTCCCAGCGGGAAGCGCAACCGCCGGTAGCAGCAGTGGCGGGGCCACTGGTGCCCCGGTGACATCGTTCGGGAGCGAAGGGGTTTCGACGTTGCGACTTCCACGCCGCGGGCACCGGCCCGGGATCCGAGCGCGGCGCGTGGTCGCCGCGCTCACCGCCGCTATCGTCGCGGCCGGGCTCGGCGCCGGGTGCTCCAGCGAGAGCCAGGTGCCCTCCATCGGCTATGCCACCGACGCGGTGATCAGCAGCTACAACGGCGGGACGACGGTGGGGTGGGCCAGCGGCTCGCCCGCCGTCTTCGGCCGGGTGCTCACCGGGTTCTTCTACACCGGCCCGGACGGCCAGCAGGTGGCCGACACCGACGTCGGCACCGCCAAGGAGGTGCCGGGGGAGGCGCAGACCATCCAGTACCGGCTCAGCCCGGACGGCGTCTACTCCGACGGCATCGCCACCTCCTGCGACGACCTGGTCTTCACCTGGGCCGCGCGCAGCGGCCGGTTCACCTCCGGCGGCGCGCCGCTCTTCGACAGCGCGAGCACCGCCGGGTACGAGGACATCGAGCGGATCGACTGCGAGCCCGGCTCCAAGGACGCCACCGTCGTCTTCCGCCCCGGCCGCCGCTACGTGCCGTGGCGCACGCTCTTCGCCGCCGGTGAGCTGATGCCCGCGCACGTCGCCACCCAGGCCACCGGGGTGAGCAACCTGATCGGCGCGGTGCGCACCGGCGAGCTGGTCGCGCTCGGCAAGCTCGCCGACTTCTGGAACACCGGCTGGACCATGACGCCGGGCGCGCTGGACGCGAGCCGCTTCCCCTCGGCCGGCCCCTACCGCGTCGGCTCCTACAGCGAGAGCGAGGGGCTGGTGCTCGTCGCCAACGAGCGCTGGTGGGGCGCGAAGCCGGAGACCGGCCGGATCGTGGTGTGGCCCAAGGGAACCGACCTCTCCGCCAAGATCGGCGACAACGCCGTCGGGGTGATCGACATCGGCGCGGGCTCGGTGCCGGAGCTGCCGCTGGACGGCTTCTCCGCCAGCACCGTCCCCGGCCGCGGTGCCGAGCAGCTCGTGCTGAGCACCGGCGGGGTCTTCGCCGGGGTGCAGCCGCGCCGCGCGCTGGCCGCCTGCGTGCCGCGCAAGGCGCTCTTCGACACCATCGGCTCGGTGCCCGAGCGGCCGGAGCGCGGGATCGGCTCGGCCATGCTGAACGCCCACATCGTGCAGCAGGATTCGCTGTTCTACGAGGCCGCCACCGGCGCCGCGCAGAAGTACGCGACGGTCGACCCGAACGTGAAGGCGGGCGAGCTGACCGTGCGGATCGGCTACCGGACCCCGGACGCCCGCCGCGCCGCCACCGTCAGGGCCATCGCCGACTCCTGCCGCGCCGCGGGCATCACCGTCGTCGACGCGGGCGCCCCCGATTTCCAGCCCACCCGGCTGGCCGAGGGCGCGGTGGACGCCGTGCTCGGCGGCACCGCCGCCGCCACCGGCCCGTCCGGGGCGAGCACCGAGGTGGCCGCCATGTCGGCGCTGCGCACCGGGAACGGCTCCAACGTCGGGCGGTTCGGCAACGGCCGCTTCGACGCCATCACCGACCAGCTCGCCGCCGACGACGCCTCCGCCAGCCAGCTCGGGCTGCTCACCGAGGCGGAGAACCTGCTCTGGTCCGAGCTGCCCAGCATCCCGCTCTTCGCCACGCCCCGGCTGATCGCCTTCGGCACCGGGCTGCGCAACGGCGTCGCCGGGCCGACCCAGGGCGGCACCGGCTGGAACATGGACCGCTGGCGGCTGACCCGGTGACCGAATCGGAGGGGACCCCGATGAGCGCCCACACGAGGGCCGCCGACGCGGTGCACCGGCTCACCCGCTGGCACGACGACTTCCCCACGCCCGGAGTCCGATTCGCCGACCTCACCCCGGTCTTCGCGGACGCCGCCGGCTTCCGCGCGGTACTCGACGGCCTCGCCGCCTGCGCCCCGGACGCCGACCTGATCGCCGGGGTGGACGCGCGCGGCTTCCTGCTCGGCGCCGGTGTCGCGGCGAGCCTCGGCACCGGGGTGCTCGCCGTCCGCAAGGGCGGCAAGCTGCCGCCGCCGGTGGTCTCCCGCGAGTACACCCTGGAGTACGGCACCGCCGCGCTGGAGATCCCGGCCGACGGCGTGCGGCTGCGCGGCAGGCGGGTGCTGCTGCTCGACGACGTGCTCGCCACCGGCGGCACGCTCGCCGCGGCGGCGGAGCTCTTCGCCGAGGCGGGCGCCGAGGTGGTCGCGGCCGCCGTCGTGCTGGAGATCGGCTTCCTCGCCGGGCGGGGCAGGCAGGGCGACTACCCGGTCACCGCCATCGTCACCGTCTGAAAAAGGAGTTGACCCCGGCGGTGGTGCCGGGGTTACCCTGAATCGTCTTGTTCCCGACGAAACGGAGCGGCTGTTGCTGATCTGAGGTCTCGCCCGGGCGGCCCGTATCTCGCGCGCCGCGTTCCGTCGCAGTCACCTCGGGAGCAACCGTGCCCACTCCTTCGTCTTCGCTGTCCCTGTCGGACGTCGCCTTCACCTGGCCCGACGGCACCCCCGTCTTCGACGGGCTGACCGCGACCCTCGCCCCTGGCCGGATCGGGGTGGTCGGCGCCAACGGCGCCGGGAAGTCCACACTGCTGCGGCTCGTCGCGGGTGAGCTCACCCCCGGCCGCGGCTCGATCACCCGCCCCGGCCCGCTCGGCTATCTGCGCCAGGATATCGGCCTCGGCACCGGCCTCCGGGTCGACCGAGTGCTCGGCATCGATGCCGTGCGCGCCGCGCTGCACCGGATCGAGGCCGGCGGGGGAACGCCCGCCGACTTCGACACCGTCGGCGCGGGCTGGGACGTCGAGGAGCGCGCGGTGGCGCTGCTCGCCCGGCTCGGCCTCGGCCACGTCGCCGACGGCCCGGCCGCGCTCGACCGCACCGTCGGCACGATCTCCGGCGGCGAGACGGTGCTGCTCGGCCTGGTCGCCGAGCTGCTCACCGAGCCCGCCGTGCTGCTGCTCGACGAGCCGACCAACAACCTGGACGGCGTCGCCAGGCAGCGCCTCGCCGACGTGCTCGGCCAGTTCACCGGCATCGCGCTGGTGGTCAGCCACGACCGGGAGCTGCTCGACGGCATGGACGTCACCGCCGAGCTCTACCGGGGCGGGCTGCGGCTCTTCGGCGGCGGCTTCGGCGAGTACGAGCGGATCGTCGCGGCCGAGCAGGAGGCCGCGCTCGCCGCGGTCCGGGATGCCCGCGGCGACCTGCGGCGGCAGCGCCGGGAGCTGATCGAGACCCGGATCAAGCTGGACCGCCGGGTGCGGTACGGCCGCATGCTCGCCGAGACCAAGCGGGCGCCGAAGATCATCGCCAACGAGAAGAAGCGGAGCCAGCAGGTCTCCGCGGGCAAGCTGCGCACTACCCACCTGGACAGGCTGGACACCGCGCGCGAGCAGCTGCGCGGCGCCGAGGAGGCGGTGCGTGACGACCGCGAGGTCCGGATCGAGCTGCCGCGCACGCTGGTGCACCCCGGGCAGGAGGTGGTCGAGCTGACCGGTGCCGCGCTGCCCGGGGGTGTCTCGGTCGACCTGCGGGTGCACGGCCCCGAGCGGATCGCGGTGACCGGTCGCAACGGGGTCGGCAAGACCACGCTGCTGCGCCGGATCGCCGAATCCGGGCCGAAGGTGCCGTGGAAGCTGCTGCCGCAGCGGCTCGACGTCCTCGACGACACCCGCTCGGTCTTCGAGAACGTGGCGGCCGCCGCGCCGCACGCGGAGGCGCAGGAGGTGCGGGCCCAGCTCGCCCGCTTCCTCTTCCGCGGCGCCGCCGCCGACGCCGCGGCCGGCACGCTCTCCGGCGGCGAGCGGCTGCGCGCCGCGCTCGCCACCGTGCTGCTCGCCGACCCCGCACCCCGGCTGCTGCTGCTCGACGAGCCGACCAACAACCTGGACCTGCCCAGCCTCGGGCACCTCACCCAGGCGCTGACCGGCTACCGGGGCGCGCTGGTGGTGGTCAGCCACGACGAGCGCTTCCTCGCCGAGCTCGGCCTCACCCGCGTGCTGCGCTGCACCGGCACCGAGGTCGAGGAGCTGCCGCTCTCCTGACCTCGCCGGGTCGCCGAATCGTCGGCGACCTTGTCGGAATAGATTTGGTCACCTACACTAAAACTACTTCACGGGAGGAGACGGACATGGGATACGGACACTGGGACGACACCGCCTACCGGGCGGCGGCCACCTTCCGCGCCCGGCGCGGCGAGGACGACTTCGGCTACACCGCCGAGGTGCGCGACCGGCCCTACGACAGCTGGCGGGCGCACCCGAGCCTGGAGCCGTTCGGGGTGCGGGCGCGCGAATGCCGCGACTCCGACGAGCACGGCACCGCGCTGCCGATCGCGGTGCTCTTCGACGTCACCGGTTCGATGGGCCGGGTGCCGCGGATCATGCAGAACAAGCTGGGGCTGCTGCACGGCCTGCTGCGCAGCCGCGGCTACGCCGACGACCCGCAGCTGCTCTTCGGCGCCATCGGCGACGCCGACAGCGACCGGGTGCCGCTGCAGGTCGGCCAGTTCGAGTCGGACAACCGGATGGACGAGCAGCTGCGCTCGATCCTGCTGGAGGGCGGTGGCGGCGGCCAGAAGTCGGAGAGCTACGAGCTCGCCGCCTACTTCATGGCCACCCACGTCACCACCGACGCCTGGGACAAGCGCGGCAAGCGCGGCTACCTGTTCCTGATCGGCGACGAGCTGAACAAGCCGCGGCTGGCGAGCAGGCACATCCGCGCCGTGATCGGCGACAGCGTGCGGCAGGACGTCTCGGTGCAGTCGATCTACCGGGAGCTGGCCGAGCGCTGGCACGTCTACTTCATCCTGCCCGACCAGTCCAGCTACTTCCACGATCCGGAGATCGCGGAGCACTGGCGCGGGCTGCTCGGGCAGAACTTCCTGAAGCTGGACGACCCGGCCGCGGTCTGCGAGCTCATCGCGCTCACCATCGGGCTCGGCGAGGACCGGGTCGACCTCGCCACCGGCCTCGCCGACCTGCGCGATGTCGGCGCCACCGGGGCCGACGCGGTCGCCCGCACGCTGGGGGAGCGGAAGGCGCTGCCCGGGAAGCGGACGGCGTGAACCGACGCGGCGGCGCCGTCCCCGGTGCGCACGTGATCGTGGTCGACCTCGGCTTCGGGGACGCGGGCAAGGGGGCGACGGTCGACTGGCTGTGCTCCCCGGCGGCGGGGCTCGGCCCCGCCGCCGTCGTCCGGTTCAACGGCGGGGCGCAGGCCGCGCACACCGTCGTCGCCGGCGCGCGCACGCACACCTTCGCGCAGTTCGGGTCGGGCACCCTCGCCGGGGTGCCGACGCTGCTCTCCCGGCACGTGCTGGTGGAGCCGATCGCGCTCGCCGCCGAGGCCGAGGCGCTCGCGGTGCTCGGCGTGCCGGACCCGCTCGGGCTGCTCGCCGTCGACGGCAGGGCGCTGCTCACCACCCCGATCCACATCGCCGCGAACCGGGCGCGGGAGCGGGCCCGCGGCGCGGGCAGGCACGGCTCCTGCGGGCGCGGGATCGGCGAGACCGCCTCCTACGCACTGGAACACGCGGCCCCGACGGTCGCCGACTGCGCGCACCCGGACCGGCTGCGGACGCTGCTCACCGCGCTGGCCGCGCACTACGCGCCGCTGCTCGACGGCAGCGGCTTCGGCTACGAGCCGGTGGACGAGCTGGTCGGCATGTACCGGGAGTTCGCCGCCGCCGTCCGCATCGTCGGCGACGGCGAGCTCGCCCGGCTGGCCCGGCGCGGGCCGCTGGTCTTCGAGGGCGCGCAGGGGGTGCTGCTCGACGAGTGGCGCGGGTTCCACCCGCACACCACCTGGTCGACGGTCGAGCCGAGCAATGCCCGCGCGCTGCTGGCAGGCATCGGCGCCACCGGCACCGTGCTCGGCGTCACCAGGAGCTACCAGACCCGGCACGGGGACGGCCCGTTCCCCACCGAGGACGCGGCGCTCGACCTCCCCGAGCCGCACAACGGCACCGGCCCCTACCAGGGCGCGTTCCGCCGCGGGCACCTCGATCTGGTGCTGCTGCGCTACGCGCTCGAGGTGTGCGGCGGGGTCGACGGGCTGGTCGTCAACCACCTCGACGTCCCCGGCCCGCTCCGCGTCGCGACGGCCTACCGCACCCCAGGCGGCCCGCTCCGCCGCCTGCCCGTCGGGCCCGGCCGCGACCTGTCCCACCAGGAGTCCCTGACCGCGCTCCTGCGTTCCGCCACACCCGAATTGGCCGATCTTCCCGCCGACATCCCGGCCTACCTGGAGCGCGAGCTGGGTACCCCCGTGTTGCTCACCGGTAACGGCCCGGATCGGTCCGATCGCCGCCCCACCCCTGCCACTCGCGCGGCCTGATCGCGGCCGCGCGAAAATACCCCCATGCAGTCGGTCGTATCGGTGGATGTGGTGACGCTGCGGTTCTGGGGGGAGGACGCAGGCATCCGGCTCGGGGTCGCGCCGCGCGGGCACGCGCCCTTCGCCGGTGAGCTCGCGCTGCCCGGCGTCCTGCTCGGCCGCGGCGAACGCCTGGTCGCCGCCGCGCACCGCGCCCTCGTCACCAAACTCGGCGCCCCCGAACCCGCCATCGCCGCCATCGGGCAGCTGGTCACCTTCGACGAACCCAGCCGCGACCCGCGCGGTCCCACCCTCTCCATCGCCATGTGGGCGGTGCTCAGCCCGCACGACAGCCCCGCCGACTGGGTCTCCTTCGACAGCGTCCCGCCGCTCGCCTTCGACCACAACGCCATCGTCGGCACCGCCCGCACCCTCCTCACCGGCCTGCTCTGGAAAGACCCCGCCTTCACCCGCGCCCTCCTCGGCCCCCAGTTCCCCGCCACCCGCGCCGTCGAACTCGCCACCTCCGTGCACGGCACCCGGCCGGACCCCGCCAACCTGAACCGGACCCTCGCGAGCGTCCCCGGGTTGACCCGCACAGAAGAGCGGCGCAGAGTGAAGGCCACGGGTCGCCCCGCCGCAGTCTGGGCCTTCGACACCTGACCCACCGGATGCGAACCTCCCAGGGCCGCGAACCCGCGAGCCGGAGGCGAGCCATCCAACACCGGACTAAAGTGGGTAATTCCTCGGGAAACCGGGGTGATCAGAGAGGTGGCGGCATGACTCAGCATCTGGACGAGGTGAACGCCGGGAACGCGGCGGACGAACCCCGCCCCGAGCCCGAGCAGGCCGCCGCGACCTCCGAGGCGTCTTCCACGCCCCCGCGCAGCGGTTCCGCCGCGGTGCCCACCTCCGCTTCGCGGCGGGTTCGGGCCCGGCTGGCTCGGCGGATGACCGGGCAGCGCGGCATCGCGGCGGTGAAGCCGGTGCTGGAGCCGCTGGCGACGGTGCACCGCGAGCTGTACCCCAAGGGCGACCTGGTTCTGCTGCAGCGCGCCTTCGACGTGGCCGACGAGCGGCACAAGCACCAGTTCCGCAAGTCCGGCGACCCGTACATCACGCACCCGCTCGCGGTGGCGAACATCCTGGCCGAGCTCGGCATGGACACCGTCACGCTGACCGCGGCGCTGCTGCACGACACGGTGGAGGACACCGGCTACTCGGTGGAGCAGCTCACCGCCGACTTCGGCCGCGAGGTCGCGCACCTGGTGGACGGCGTCACCAAGCTGGACAAGGTGAACCTGGGCGCGGCCGCCGAGGCCGAGACCATCCGCAAGATGATCATCGCCATGGCCCGCGACCCCCGGGTGCTGGTGATCAAGGTCGCCGACCGGCTGCACAACATGCGCACCATGCGCTTCCTTCCGCCGGAGAAGCAGGCGAAGAAGGCGCGCGAGACGCTCGAGGTGATCGCCCCGCTGGCGCACCGGCTCGGCATGGCCACGGTCAAGTGGGAGCTGGAGGACCTCGCCTTCGCGATCCTGCACCCGAAGAAGTACGACGAGATCGTCCGCCTGGTCGCCGACCGTGCCCCCTCGCGCGACACCTACCTGGCCCGGGTGCGCGCGCTGATCGTGAACAACCTGACCGATTCCCGGATCAACGCGGTGGTCGAGGGCAGGCCGAAGCACTACTGGTCGATCTACCAGAAGATGATCGTCAAGGGTAAGGACTTCGACGACATCCACGACCTGGTCGGCATCCGCATCCTGTGCGAGGAGATCCGCGACTGCTATGCCGCGGTCGGCGTGGTGCACTCGCTGTGGCAGCCGATGGCGGGCCGGTTCAAGGACTACATCGCGCAGCCGCGCTACGGCGTCTACCAGTCGCTGCACACCACCGTGGTCGGCCCGGACGGCAAGCCACTCGAGGTGCAGATCCGCACGCACGAGATGCACCGGACCGCCGAGTTCGGCATCGCCGCGCACTGGCGGTACAAGGAGACCAAGGGCAAGCACACCGTCGACTCCACCGAGGTCGACGAGATGTCCTGGATGCGCCAGCTGCTGGATTGGCAGCGCGAGGCCGCGGACCCGGCCGAGTTCCTCGAGTCGCTGCGCTTCGACCTGAAGTCGCCGGAGATCTTCGTCTTCACCCCCAAGGGCGACGTGATCACGCTGCCGCAGAAGTCGACCCCGATCGATTTCGCCTACGCGGTGCACACCGAGGTCGGGCACAAGTGCATCGGCGCCAGGGTGAACGGCAGGCTGGTCGCGCTGGAGCGGCAGCTGGAGAACGGTGAGGTCGTCGAGATCTTCACCTCGAAGGCGCAGAACGCGGGGCCGAGCCGGGATTGGCAGAACTTCGTCGTCTCGCCGCGCGCCAAGGCCAAGATCCGGCAGTGGTTCGCCAAGGAGCGCCGCGAGGAGGCGCTGGAGACCGGCAAGGAGCAAATCTCCAAGGAGGTCAAGCGCTCCGGGCTGCCGCTGCAGCGGCTGATGAGCGCCGACGCCATGGCCTCGCTGGCCAAGGAGCTGCACTACGACGACGTCTCCGCGCTCTACACCGCGGTGGGCGAGCACCAGGTCTCGGCCCAGCACGTCGTGCAGCGGCTGATGGCCCAGCTCGGCGGCATCGGCGACGTGGAGAACGAGCTCGCCGAGCGCTCCACCCCTTCCAGCACCCCGGCCAGGCAGCGCGTCACCGGCGACGCGGGCGTCCTCATCCCCGGTGCGACGAACACGGTCGCCAAGCTCGCCAAGTGCTGCACCCCCGTCCCCGGCGACGCCATCCTCGGCTTCGTGACCAGGGGCGGCTCGGTCAGCGTGCACCGAACCGACTGCACCAACGCCGAATCCCTGCAGGACCAGCAGGAACGCATCATCGCGGTGGAGTGGGCGCCCTCGCCATCCTCGGTCTTCCTGGTGGCCATCCAGATCGAGGCACTGGACCGCACCCGGCTCCTCTCCGACGTCACCAAGGTCCTCGCCGACGAGAAGGTCAATATCCTCTCGGCCTCCGTCACCACCCACGGCGACCGAGTCGCCATCAGCAAGTTCACCTTCGAGATGGGCGACCCCAAGCACCTCGGCCACGTCCTCAACGTCGTCCGCAACGTGGAGGGCGTCTACGACGTCTACCGGGTGACCTCGGCGGCGTAATCCGGCACAGGCAGTGCTGGGGCAGTGGTTCGATCTTGCGGCGCGACACGAACACCGATCTGTTTGCCCGCAATTCGCCCCATAACGGCCGTGACGGTGGTAACTTCCTCCCCGCGGCCGTTCCCTGCCGCGCGGCGTACCCGGCGCCACGCGTGGAAATCGGAAACTTGCGGTGTGCCGCCGAGCGATTGCCGTCGATGTGTCGTGGACACCACGGTGTCCTGCGGAATGTTTCCGCCGCGCCCGCAGTCATAGCCGGAATCTGTTACGGTCTATTGCGTTTCGAAGCGTCCTGTTGGCTCGGCGATACGGACTGATTGCGAACCGCTATGGCAACGTACACGGGAAGAATCTCGGGAATGCTCGTCGCGTTCGCCGTCGCTGTGGCGACCGCGACCACGGGCACCGCCGCCGCGCAGCCACCTGCCGGGCCCTCCACGGAGCTGGAGATCGCGTCGTGTCCCGCGCTGTACGCGCTCGGGATCCAGGGCACCGGTGAGTCCTCGCCGGACGCCGCGCCGACCACCGACACCGGCATGCTCTCCACCGTCTTCCGGCCGCTGCTGGCCAAGGCGAGCGATCCGGGGCTGGTCGACCGCGCCTATGTGCCGTACGAGGCGGGTTTCGGCGGCGCCGTCGGCGGCCAGCAGGCCCCGTACTCGGAGTCCATCACCGGCGGGCTGGTCCGGCTGCGCACCATGGCCAAGCAGGTCGCCGACCGCTGCGGTGAGACCCGTTTCGCGATCGTCGGGTACTCGCAGGGCGCGCACGTCGCCTCGATGTTCGCGCAGGAGGTCGGGCAGGGGCACGGCGTGCTGGCCGCCGACAAGGTCGCGGCCGTCGCGCTCTTCGGTGACCCCACCCGCAATCCGGGCGCCCCGCTCTTCCCCGGCGCACCGGGCAAGGCCGCCCCGGACGCCGCCCCCGGCGTCTCCGGTGACGAGATCGCGAGCATCGCCGCGCTGCCGCAGGCGCCTGCCACCGGCGGCGGCATCGGCCCCGAGCGGGACCGGGCGGCCAACTTCGGCTCGCTCACCGGCCGGGTCGCGAGCTTCTGTGCCGCAGGCGATCTCGCGTGTGACGCCCCCGAGGGCGCGCCGATCCTCAAGGCGGTGGCCAATATCGCCGGCCAGGCCAAGCTGAGCGGCGGCGACCCGATCGCCTCGCTGGTCTCCATCTCGCAGGCGCTGGCCTTCACCTCGATCAAGACCGCCACCAGGGTGGTGAACGAGGACGTCTCCGGTACCTCGCTCGCGAATCTCTCGATCGCGCCGAAGCAGTCGATCTCGCAGCGGCTGGCCGACGCCTCCGACCCGCGCACCCCGCTCGATCTGAACGGCGCCTTCAAGGCCGTGCTCAAGGTCGGCATGATCGGGCTGAACGCGGTGGTCACCGTGGTGAAGACGGTACTCAACCCGACCGCGATCGCCGAACTCGCGACGGCCGCGCTGAGCAACCCGCCCGCCGCGCTGCTCCTGCTCGGCACCAAGCTGCTCGGCGCGATCCCGCAGCTGATTCCGCCGACCACGGTCTCCCGCCTGGTGACCCAGGCCTTCGAGGCGGTGGTGCAGAACATCACCGACAACAGCGAGCTGCTGAACATCACCACCTGGGTCCGCTACTGGGACACGGTGCAGCGGCACGGCGCCTACGGCAATGCCGCCGTCTCGGCCACCGGCGACGCGCCGACCCAGTTCGTGGCCGACTGGCTCGCGGCGACGGCGCACGACATCCACGCGACCATCGGCAGCGGCGGGAAGCCGTCCGGAGCGGCCCCGAAGGTGCCGACCGGATTCTTCGACGGCAGCTCCGGCGCGTCTCCGACACCGGCTCCGTCGGGTACGGGACAATTCCCCTTCGGGAGTGGAGTCGACGGCGCCTCCTCCGGAGGCTCGGTGCCGTCGGCGCCCCCCGCCGACCGACCCGATTCCGCAGGCAACGCCTATCCGTTCTCCAGGAACTGAACGCCGAGAAGGGCCGATTGATGCCGCAGCACGCGCCCCGATCAGCGGGAATGGGGGAATGTTGAAGTCGTACAAACAACTGTCGCGATGGTACGGGGCGCTGGAGCCGGAGGCCGCGGCCGCCGCGCCGGAGCATCCGGCAGCCCCCGATCCCGACCCCGACGCCGCGCCGCCGGGCACACCGCTCCTCTCGGTAGACCCGGCCGACGCCGTCGAGGGGCGTCGGACGAACCCGGAGCAACCCGCCGCGGACGCGGAGCGGCCGCCGATCGCGCTGGACAAGGGGGCCGAGCGCGCGCAGGAGCCGCCGATCGTGGCGGAGGTCGTCGAGCCGGAGGTCGTCGAGCCCGTGCTCGTCGAAGCCCCGGCGGAATCCGTGGTCATCCCGGCCGCGGGCAGTGAGCCCGAGAATGTGGAGCCGGTGGCACCACCACCCCCGGTGATCGATGCCGAGGTGCTCCAGGTCGATTCCGGCACCTCCGCGACCACCCCGCTGGACGAGATCGACGACGAACTCAAGTTCCCCTGGGAGCGCGAGGCCGAGGAGGCGGCGGCCGCCGAAGCCGCCGCCACCCCGCGGCTGCGCCCGCAACCGCCGGACCCGCTGGACGACGCCGACCTGTTCGCCGACGCCGACCTCGGCGGCGACACCGTCACCCCGATCGACGCGCACCGCGGCGAGCGCGAGCAGTGGCAGGGCGACGACCGCTTCGACAACTACGTGCCCAGCGACGTCACCGCGCAGCGCAGCGAATTCGTCGGCGGCTGGTCGGACTGGGTCGGCGCGGGCCCGCCCCCGGCGGCCGCGCCCGGCCGGGACGACGACGGCACGGTGCGCACCCTGCCCGGCCCGCTCGCGGTGCGCGAGCAGGCCCCGCCGACGGAGGGCAAGCGCCGCCGCGCCTTCGTCGTGCTCGGCGTCGCGGTGCTGCTGCTGGTACTGGCCGCCTTCGGCGTGGTCTACCTGCTCGGCTCGGGCGCCGACCGCACCGGCTCGGCCCCGGTCGTCCCCTCGGCCATGCAGTTCAGCAGCGCGGGCGGCCCGGCCGCCGAGTGTCCGGCCGGCCGCACCCCGACCGAGGTGCGCGGCGCGGGCCGGGGCGGGGCGATGTCCGGGCCGGACGCCATCCTCGCCTTCCAGTACGCGTACTACGTGGACCGCAGCGGCGCCTCCGCGCGGCAGCTGGTCGCGCCGCAGGCCGCGGTCTCGCCTGCCGAGGTGATCCAGCGCGGAATCGACTCCATCCCGGCCGGAACCACGCACTGCGTGCGGATCACCGGGGTGGGCGACAATCGGTATTCGGTCGAGGTCACCGAACAGCGGCCGGGTGGAGTCCCCGCGTCCTACAGCAGGCAGACGGTCACCACCGCGGAGATCGGCGGCCGCACCCTGATCACGGGCATCGCGGCCGGGTAGAGGAGAGCAGTAGCGATGGGAGAGGACTGGAGTTCCCGGGCCGACCGGCAGCGACCGATCCTGGTGGTCGGGGGCTGTGGCGGCGCGGGCACGACGACGACGGTGCTCGGGCTCGCGGGTGCGCGGGCCGCGGGCGGCACCCCGACGGTGGCGGTCGACGCCACCGCCGCGGGTGGCGACCTGGCGCTGCGCGGCGCCGACGAACACCTGCACCCGATCAGCCTGCAGTCGTGGCTCTACGGCCGCGGCGACGACGAGCCCGCCCCGCTCAAGGAGTGCCTGTCCCGGGCCTCCTCCGGGATCGGGCTGCTCTGGCGGGACGAGGCCCCGCTGCGCCGCCGCGCGACGTATCTGACCGTGGCCCGGGCGGTTTCGCAGGCCGGCTTCACCGCGGTCTACGACGGCGGCAGCCCGATCGCCGCGCGCCAGCTGCGCCCGCTGCTCGACGACGCCGAGATCGCGCTGGTCCTGGCGATCCCGTCGCGCACCGACGCCGCCAACCGGCTGCGGGTGACGCTGGAGTGGCTGGACGACCAGTTCGGCGCCGCCGACGAGGGGCCGGGCGGCGGCATCGTCGGCGACACCACCATCGTGGTCTCGCACCAGCTCCCGGACTCGGACTCCCGGGTGGCCGAGCACCTGCGCGAGCACCTGGCCGGCTGGGTGCACGAGATCCGCGAGATCCCGTACGACCCGCACCTGGCCCGCGGCGAGCTGGTGCAGCACGGCGAGCTGGCCGAGACCACCCGGGCGGCCTACGACGAGCTACTGCGCAGCGTGGCATCATGACTGCGGCCATGAAACTTCCGCGCCGCTCCGCTCCGGAGCCGGGAACGGCGGGCGTGATCGCGCCGCCGGAGTCCCGGCGTGCTCCCATCTGGCAGCGTCCGGTGCCCGGAATCGGGCGTGCGCCGCTGGTCTGGGTGCTGGGTGTACACGGGGGCGCCGGAGCCAGTACGCTCGCGCATGTGCTTGCGCCAGTGGCGGATTCGAGCCGCCGCTGGCCCGGCGTCTTCGAGCGTGAATCGCCGTTCGTCGTCCTCGTCGCCAGGGAGACCATCCCGGGGCTGACCCGTGCGCACGATCTGCTCCGCCAGCACCTCTCCGGCTACGCCGGGCGCGCGGATGTGCTCGGCCTGGTCACCGTCGCCGCCCGCCCCGGCAGGCTGCCCGCCGAGATCCGCAGGTACCGCGACGTGGTCGGCTCACTCGCCGGCCAGCTCTGGCAGGTGCCGTGGGTCGAGGAGTGGACCCTGGTGGAGCCGGAGAAACTGCCGGTGTGGACGCCGGGAGACGTGCAGCTGCCGCGCAAGCGCCGGATCGATCCGCTCGACGAGGTGCCGCCGGAGATCCACCGGCTCGGCTCCGAGATCGTCGCGGCGGCCCGCTCCGCCCTGCGCGAATCCAGCTACGACGCCGACGAGCGGATGTTCGAGGAGTGAACGCCGTGTCGAACCACGTCATCTCCGCTTCGAGAAAGGTATCCGGATGAGCGCGCTGCTCTTGGCCGTACAGGACGCGGGCATTGTCCTTGCCCAGGTCGGCAACCCGACACCGGAGGCGCCGCCCGGATCCGAGAAGATCCTCCAGCTGGTCCGCTACCTCACCTGGTTCGTGCTGCTCGCCGGAATCGTCGCGATCATCTACGCGGGTGGCAAGTTCGCCTGGGAGCGGTGGACCGGCGGCGGGCTGGAGTCGCCGAAGATGGTGGCGGGCGCCATGATCGGCGGCGTCGTCGCGACCAGCGCGGGCACCATCATGAACGCCGTCATCGGGACGTGAGGTCGGCCGTGCTCGCCTACAAACAGATGCCTGCCGACGTGCTCGAGCCGCTGATGCAGCTGCTGAACTGGCTGCTCTGGTTCGTGCTGCTGGTCTGCCTGGCCTGGATGATCCTGTCCGCGGGGCGGCTCTGGATGGCCTTCAAATCCGATCTGGCCGTGAACGACGCCTCCTTCGGCGTGCTCATGAGCCTGCTCGGCGCGATCGTGGCCAGTACCGCCTCCGGCATCGCACTCGCGTTCCTGCCTGCGTGACGCCGACGGTCAGGGGGAGCTCCAGCATCATGAATCGAATCCAGAGACCCGGTGCGGGCGCGGTCGGCATCGCGCTGCTGCTCGCCGCGACCACCGCCTGCGGCGGCGGCGATGGTGCCGGTGCGTCCGGCCCCGACCTGAACGCCGCCCCGAGCAATGTGCGCTGGCAGTCCTTCCAGGGCGTCGCGCTGCCGCACGCCGACCAGGGGCCGCGCTCCGGCGCGGACGGCGCGGCGACCGGCTTCGACCACTCGCCGCCCGGCGCGGCGGTGGCCGCCATCGTGCACACCGTCCGGCTCTCCATCGCGCCGGACGGGCAGTGGTCGCAGGTGGTGAACCGGGAGGTCGTGCCCGGCCCCGCGCGCGACGAGTGGGCGATCAACCGGGTGCAGCTCTCGATCACCGGCCCGGCCGCCGCCGAGTACGCGCCGCGGGTGCTGGGGTACCGGGTGACCGGCTACACCGACGAGCGCTCCACGGTCGACGTCTACACCGAGTACTCGGACTCCTCGCGCGCCGTCACGCACACCACCGTCGAGTGGTTCGACGAGGACTGGCGGCTGCGGCTGCCCGACCCGGAGTCGACCGTGCGGCCGGTGGACGCGGTGGATCAGGTGCCCGCGGAGATCGTGAAGCTGGAGGCCCCGAAGTGAGCGGGCGGGGGGAGGTGCCGTGAGCGGCAAGGATTCCGCGCCGCCGCGCGACCGCGTCTCCTTCGGCGTCGTCGCCTCCGGCGCGGTGCTGGCGCTGATCCTGATCGTCGGCTTCGTCGTCTACCTGAACCGGGGCGACGCCGACGCCACCGTCGCGCTGCCACCGGCCGGGAACACCGGAACGGGAACCGGTTTCGCCTCCCCGGAGGCGGATTTCCTCGGTCGCCGGGTCGACATCCCGAACAACTCCGCGGGGCAGCCGCTGCCGCAGGACGCGACCAAGCAGCGCAGGCCGGGCGACCCGGCCTGGCTCACCGCCGCCCCGATCGGGACCACCGCGCCGCAGGGCTGGCAGCGGGTCTACGGCGCCTCGGTGCCGTTCTCCACCTCGGACGGCCCGGCGCGGATCGAGAACGGCCTCGCGGTCGGCTACGCGCACACCCCGCAGGGCGCCGCGCTGGCCGCCGCGCAGATCACCTACCGGCTGAACGCGCGCCCGGCCAACCGCGACCTGTACGTCACCCAGGTGCGGGTCTCGCCGCAGCAGCTCTCCGCGTACGAGAACGCGCTGGCCGCGGACAAACTGCCGGAGCAGCAGCCGGAGAAGGTCACCAGGTACCTGGTGGCCCCGGACGCCTTCAAGATCGACGACTACGCCGACGACCTGGCCATCGTGCGGCTCGCCGCCCGCGGCCCGGTCGTCGACGGCAAGCAGCTGTGGGCCGCCGTCCGGCTCGTGGTGGTGTGGGACGCGGGCGACTGGCGGCTCAAGCCGACCTCGTCGACCAACTCGCAGACCGAGTATCTCGAGACGCTCGAGGGGTGGACCCGATGGTGACCAGGCACTACATCGAGGGGTGGATGCCATGCTACGGCGGATAATCACGATTCTCGCGGTCGTCTTCACGGTGACGATGGCGACGCCGATGATCGCCTACGGCCAGACCTACGGCTTCGACGAGGCGTGCAACGAGCTGCACGACACCCTCGACAGCGTCGGCATTCCCGGCGTCTCGCTGGGGGACGCGGCATCGGCGGTCTGCAAGGCGGGCAATGCCGCCTCGCATCCGGTCGATGCCGCGACCGCCGTCAAGGACAAGGCGTGGGACTCCACCTTCGGCAAGGTGGTCGACTCGCTGATGAACGGCCTCGGCGAGGCCATCGTGCTGTCGCTGACCTTCTGGATGCGGGTGCCGAACGAGGCGGCGAGCGACTCCGGGTCGCTCTTCACCAAGATCAACGAGTACACGTACCAGATCCAGATATTGTTGCTCATCGCCTCGGTGATCCTCTCCGGCGCGCGGCTGGCCGCGGCCAGACGCGGGGCCGCCGTGAGCGAGGCGGCCGAGTCCTTCCGGATGTTCGCCCGGGTGGTGTTCAGCTCCTGGATGCTCGGCGCGGTGATCGTGGCGGGCACCCAGGCGTCGGATCGTTTCGCGGACTGGCTCATCCAGGACGCCACGAACGGCAACGCCAAGGACATGGCCGAGCTGATGGTGAAGACCAGCAAGCTGCAGGCGTTCTCGCCGGGGCTGGTGCTGATCATCGCGATCGTCGGGCTGCTCGGCGCGCTGGCGCAGATCGTGCTCGCCATCGTCAGGCAGGGGCTGCTGATCATCGCGGCGGGGGTACTTCCGCTGGCCGCGGCGTCGTCCGGGATGGACCTCGGCAAGTCCTCCTACCAGAAACTGGTCGGCTGGATCATCGCCTTCATGCTCTACAAACCGGTGGCCGCCATCGTCTACATGATCGCCTTCACCACCGCCGGGCACGTGGACGGCCTCACCCCCACCGGCGGGCTGCCGGAGGGCGAGGAGGCGCAGCGCATGCTGGTCGCCATCGTGCTGCTCTGCTCGGTCGCCTTCGTGCTGCCCGCGCTGATGCGGCTGGTGACCCCCGCGGTCGCCATCGTCGGCAGCGGCGGCTCCGGCCTCACCGCGACCGGCGGCACGCTGGTCGCGGCGGCCGCGCTCGGTGCCATGGGCACCAAGGCGGTCGGCACCCGCACCGCCGCCGCGCCCGGCCGGGCCGGCTACGTCAGCGGCAGCGGTACCGGGCCGCGCCCGCCGGGTGGCGCGGGCGGGATGCGGCCGTCGCCGCGCCCGACCCCGCCGCGCGGTGGTGGCGGCGGCGCGGGCGCTGCCGCGGCCCCGCCCGCTGCGCGCGCCTCCGGGCCGGCGGGGGCGGGCGGGGTAGCCTCCGGGGCATCCCGGGTGGCGGGCCGGGTCGCGTCCGCGCGCGCCGCCACCTCGGGGTTGAACCGGGCGGATCAGGCCATGGGCGACATGGCAGGTGACCGCTGGGCCAACCGGTCGCCCGATCTCGGAAGGAGCACCATTCCGCGATGACGAGCACCGACACCTACGAGCGCCGGTCCTACGGCCTCTGGCAGAAGCCCCGCAGCGCAGGTCTGTTCGGCCTGCGCTGGGAGGAGACCGTCATCGGTTTCGTCGTCGTGATCACCGCGCTGATCTGCGCGATGGTCGGCGGCTTCCAATGGGGGGTGATCGTCGGCGGCGTCGGTGTCGTCGTGATGGTTCCGCTGGTGTGGCGGTCCGGGGGGCGCTCCGGGTACGAGACGGGAATTATGATGTTCAACTGGATGCGGTCGCGCAATCGCGGCGAGCACGTCTACCGCGGCGGCCGGTTCTCCCGGATCCCCGGCGGCGTCACCCGGCTGCCAGGGCTGCTCGCGCCCTCCAAGCTCTACGAGGGCATCGACGCGGGCGGCTACAGCTTCGGCATGATCCACCTGCCGCAGTTCGCGCAGTACACGGTGGTGCTGCGGGCCTGGCCGCAGGGGCACGAGGCGGTGGACCAGCCGGTCATCGACCGCTGGGTCTCGGCCTGGGGCACCTTCCTCGCCTCGGTCGGCCAGACCAGCGACATCATCGCCGTCGTCCCGGTGATCGACACCGTGCCGGAGACCGGCAACCGGCTGCTCACCGAGGTCTCCACCATCACCCGCCCGGACGCGCCGGACCTGGCGCAGCAGGTGATGTACGAGCTCGCCACCGAGCTGCCGCAGGAGCGGGTGCAGCTGCTGCCCCGGGTCGCGATCACCTTCAAGGCCACCACCGCCGAGCGGCGCAAGAACCCGGCCGAGGAGGCGGTGGAGATCGGGCGCAGGCTGCCCGGCATCTGCGCCGCGCTCGCCGAGGCGGGGGTGCGCGCGCAGCCGATGGCGGCCGAGGAGGTCATCGCCTTCATCCGGCGCAGCTACGACCCGGCCGCGCAGGCCGACCTCGAGGTCGCCGCGGGCGAGCCCGGCGGGCACGGCCTGGACTGGGCCGACGCCGGGCCGGTCTCGCACGACGAGAAATGGGACCACCTGCTGCACGACGGCGGCCGCTCGGTCACCTGGGAGATGGACGCCGCCCCCGAGGGCGCCGTCGACGAGCGGGTGCTGCAGCGCCTGCTGGCGCCGAACCCGGAGGTGCCGCGCAAGCGGATCGCCATCGTGTACCGGCCGCACTCGGCCGCGGACGCCGCCGAGATCGTCGACGACGACTTCAAGAACGCGCTGGTGGCGCAGCAGAGCGAACGCGGCGTCGTGTCGGCCGCGGCAACCCTGCGGGTGGGCGCCACCCAGCAGGCGCGAGAGGAACAGGCACGTGGTCACGGCGTTACGCGGTTCGGCGCGCTCGTGACCATCACCGAACCGATGCGCGGAGATCTGCCGCGCATCGAGGCGATTACCCGCGACCTGTCCACACAGGCGCGGTTGAAGATCCGGCGGTGCTACCGGTACCAGGCGGCGGCTTTCGCGGCTTCCCTCGGGTGCGGTGTCATCCTGCCGGAGCACGCGACCATTCCGAAGGCATTGGCGGGGTGAGCGATCCATGGCACGTGACTACGAACCACCGGTCCGGGACCGGGAGAGCGCTCCGGCGCGCCGCGGCTCGCGGCGCGACTCGCGCGAGAACCGCGCCGACCACGAACAGTGGCCGGACCCGGCGCTAGCCGAGCCGCCCCGGCGCAGGCCGCTGCCGCCGACCCTGGAGCCGCCGGACAGTGCGGGGCGCCCGCGCGGGCGCCGCGCGCCGGACGCCCCACCGCGGGAGCGCGATCCGGAGGCGCCGGCGGGGGACGGCAGGCCCGAACCCCGCCGCGCACCCGAGCGCCGCCGCCCGGCGGCCGAGAGTGCCCGCCGGGCACCGGAATCGGGCGAGGGGCGGCGCGCGGCGAACGACGCCGAACGCCCCCCGAGCGCCGAGGATCCCCGGCGGGCGCCGGAATCGGGTCGCTCGTCCGCCCACGCGCGGCGCGCGGCCGCCGCCGGCGACACCGGTCGCCGACCCGCCGCCGAGCGGCGGGCACCCGAATCGGGCCGCCCGGCGGCGGAGGCGCGCCGCGCCGCCATCGATGGCGACACCGGCCGACGCCCGGCCGCCGACCCGCGCCGTGCGGCGGTGGACGGCGATACCGTGCGCCGCCCGCCGGCCGAGGGCGCGCGCCGGGCGCCGGAATCCGGCCGGGATCCGGTCGAGAACGGCCGCCGCGCGGCGGAATCCGCGCGCGCCGCCGCCGAGGCGCGGCGCGGCTCCGCACCGCGCCGCGCCGAGGGCGAGGTGGCCAGGCGCTCCCCGGACGACGTCGCCCCGCGCCGCCAGCCGGAGCCGCCCGCTCCGCGCCGCCCCCGCCCGGCGAACCTGCGCAAGGAGCGGCAACCCGGCCGCGACCGCCGCGACCAGAAGCCGGACTACACCGCCGACCGCGCCATGGGCAACGCCGACCCGGCCGCCCGCCGCGCCAAGGCCCGCGCCGACAAGCGCAAGCAGCAGGGCCCCTCGGTCCTGGACGACGCCACCCGCACCCAGCTGGAGGCGATCGCCCGCGAACAGAACGGCCTGCGCGCGGTCTGGGCGCAGTTCCGGATCACCACCGACGACGCCCGCCGCCGCAACGCCGCCGCCCGCACCGAGCAGTCGCACGAGGACGGCTTCGACCGCGCCACCGCGCAGCTCACCGACCGCGGCTACGCGGGCCCCGGCGGCGGCCGGATGAACGTGGTCGGCCGCCCGGTCGAGTACCGCGCCACCACCGCCCAGGTGGCCGGGCTCTGGCCGTGGTCGGTCGGCGCGGGCGCGCCGCTGATCGGCACCCCGCTCGGCTCGCACCTGCACACCGGCGCCCCGGTCTGCTTCGACCCGATGAACTGGTTCCTGCGCGGCAGCTTCATCACCGCGCCGAGCCTGTTCGTGCTCGGGCTGAACGGCTTCGGCAAGTCCTCGCTGGTGCGCCGGATCGTGCTCGGCGGCATCGCCCAGGGCATCACCCCGCTCATCCTGGCCGACGTCAAACCGGACTACCGCAAGATGGTGGAGATGGTCGGCGGCCAGGTGATCGACCTCGGCTACGGCCACGGCCAGCTGAACCCGCTGGCCGCGGGGGTGCTCGGCTCGGTGGTGCCGCTGCTGGACGAGATGCCGGAGCTCCAGCTGCAGGTGCTGCAGGATCTGCGCGCCAGGCAGGTCACGCTGATCGCCGGGCTGGTCGAGCTGGTCCGCGGGGCCAGGGTGCGCGACTACGAGGAGACGCTGATCTCCACCGCGCTGCGCGTCCTGTACCGCCCGGGCAGCGGCTACACCCCGGACAGCCCGCCGATCATGGAGAACCTGCTCGAGGTGATCGTGGACGGCGGCGAGGAGCTCATGCTCGACGCGGGCGCCGACGACGAGGCCGAGTACCAGGTCGCGATCAAGAACCTGCGGCGCTCGCTGCGCGCGCTCACCCAGGGCCCGTTCGGCGCGATCTTCAACGGCCAGACCTCGGTGCCGATCGACACCTCCGCGGTGGCGGTGGCGATCGACGTCTCGCACATCCCCACCGGCGACAAGAAGCTCAAGGCCGCGGTCATGCTCGCCTGCTGGGCGGACGGCTTCGCCTCGGTCGAGGCGGCGCACGTGCTCGCCGACGCCGGGCTCGGCCCGCAGCGCTACTTCCAGGTGGTCATGGACGAGCTGTGGCAGGTGCTCGGCCTCGGTGACTTCATGGTCGACCGGGTGGACGAGCTGACCCGGTTGCAGCGCACCATCGCGACCGCGCTGATCATGATCAGCCACACCATCAAGGACCTGCAGGCGCTCGGCTCCGACGCGGCCATCGCCAAGGCGCTCGGCTTCCTGGAACGTGCGCGCGCCAAGATCTTCGGCGCGCTGCCCGCCGAGGAGCTGCACCGGCTGGACAGCACGGTGCCGTTCACCGCGGCCGAGCAGGAGATGGTGACCAGCTGGTCGGCGCCGCAGGCGCTCACCGGCGAGGCGCTCAAACCGGGGCAGCAGCGGCCGTCGCCGCCCGGCACCGGCAAGTTCCTGCTCAAGATCGGCGAGGACCGCAGGCCGGGCATCCCGTTCCACATGGAGTTCACGCTCTCCGAGAAGGAGAGCGGAATCCACGAGACCAACCAGCGGTTCAGCGAGTTCACCGAGTCCACCCGGCGTGGTGATTCCGGGAGCGCGGCGTGAGTACCGCGGTGGATGCGAGGTGCGGCCGATGATGCCGCACCGGTCGTACCGCCGGGTCTCACCCGAGGTGCGGCAGGCGGCGGTGCAGCAGGTGCTCGCGCTGGCGAGCACGCTGAGCAGCGAGTCGGAGGCGTGCCGGGTGGTGGCCGATCAGATCGGCGTGCACACCAACTCGGTGCGCAACTGGGTGCGGGCCGCCGAGGGGCCGAGCCTGGAGCGGATGGACGCGGCGGCGCTGCGCCGCAAGGTGGCGCTGCTGCAGCAGCAGCTCGCCGCCGCCGCCGAGATGAACCGGACCCTCGCCGACACCCTGAACGAGTCCCGGCGCCGCACGTGAGCCCTCGGTGAACGCGCGCAGCATCCTCTACTTCGCACTGGGCAGCGTCATCGGGCTCATCACGATCGTCCTGGTGATCGTGCTGCCCGCCGCCGAGGACCCGTGCGCGGACGCGAGCGTGCTCGGCTCCGCCTCGGTGCTCCCGCCGCTCGGCGGGTACGCCCCCGGCGACCCGCGCGCGGGCGCCACCGCCGCCCCGGACGGCACCGGCGCGGCGAACGCCGAGAATGTTCCCGCGGCGAACCCGTCCGCCACCGGGACCCCCTCGCTCGCCGCGGGCGCGGGCCCGCTGCGCCGCACGCTGCCGCTGGCCACCGGCACCTACTCGGTCTCCGATACCTTCGGCACCCGCGGCGGCGGGCACCGCGGCGTCGACTTCGCCGCCACCGACGGCACCCCCATCTACTCGGTCGCCGACGGCCGGGTGGTCGCCGCGGGCCCCGCCTCCGGCTTCGGCAACTGGATCGTCGTCGACTCGGTGGACACCAACGGCCGCGGCTACTCCGCGGTCTACGGCCACATGTGGGACAGCGGCGTCGGGGTCGCGGTCGGCGAGACCGTGCGCGCGGGCCAGCCCATCGGCGCGGTCGGCTCGAACGGCGAGTCCAGCGGCCCGCACCTGCATTTCGAGGTGGTGCCGGGCGGCCGCTTCACCGGGGGCAGGCAGATCGACCCGATGCCCTGGCTGGACGGCGCGCCGACCCCGGATGTCGGTGGCGCGCGGGCCTACTCGGCCGACCCGCGATGCAGCCGCGGCTTCGGCAGCGCGGGCGGCGCGCTGGCCGACGGCAAGGTCCCGGCCGAGCTGGAGATCTGGTACCGCAGGGCGGGCTCGCTCTGCCCGGAGATCACCCCGTCGCTGCTGGCCGCGCAGGCCAGGCAGGAGTCCGGCTTTCGGCGCGGGCTGACCTCGCCCGCGGGCGCGCAGGGGCTGGCGCAGTTCCTGCCTGGCACCGCCGCCTCGACCAACCCGGACGACGGCCAGCCCTACGTCATCGACGCCGACGGCAACGGCACCGCCAGCGTGTGGGACGACGGCGACGCCATCATCGGCCAGGGCCGCTACATGTGCGCCATCGCGGGCAAGATCAACGGCTGGATCGCGGAGGGCCGGGTGCGCGGCGACGTCGTCCCGCTCACGCTGGCCGCCTACAACGCGGGCGAGGGCGCGGTGCTCGCCTCCGGCGGCATGCCGAACCAGTACGCCGCGCACCTCTCGGAAACCGCGCCCTACGTGCGCAATATCCTCACGATGGAGCCGGAGTACCGTGATCCCGGCTCGAACGGCCGCTTCACCCCGGAGGAGGGCGGCGGCACCGCACAGGTGCTCGCCGCCGCGCGGGAATGGCTCGGCACCCCGTACGTCTGGGGCGGCGGCGGGCCGCAGGGCCCGAGCAGCGGCGGGCTGGACGGGCCCGGGCTGACCGCGGCCGCGGTCTTCGCGGCCTCCACCGGCACGGTGACGCTGCCGCGCACCGCCGAACAGCAGTGGGAGGCGGGCTCCGAGGTGCCGCTCGCCAAGGCCGCCCCCGGCGACCTGGTGTTCAGCGGCTTCGGCTCGCGCGGCCCCGCGCAGGTCGGGGTGTACGCCGGGAACGGCAGCATGCTGCAGGCGGTACCGGGGGCGAACGGTCAGGGCGGCGGCGTCACCGAGGTGCCGGTGCCCGGCGATGCCAGGGCGAGGAGGGTGCTGTGAATACTCGGCCGAGGTGCGCGGACGCGTTACCCTGGATGGGCAAGGGGAATTCACGCGCGACGCTGGTGGTGGTGCTGATGGCGGGCATCGCGGTGCTGCTCGCGGCCTGCGGCGGCCGGGAACCGGATTCGTCCGCGCCCGGCGCGGCGAGCCGGGCGACTTCGACCACGCGGCTGCTCGAGGCCGCCCCGGCGCCGGACCCGGTCACCCCGGACGGTGTCGCGGTCGCGGCGCTGCGCGAGATCTACACCTGGAACCCGGCCGCCGAGGCGCCGGGCGATTCGCTCGCGCGGGCCAGGAAGTTCCTCGGCCCCAGCCTGATCCGCACCGCGGAGGCCCCCGCCGCCGACGGGCCGAAGCCGACCCTGCAGTGGGGGGAGTGGGCCGCCGCGGGAGCAACGGTGCGGGCCTTCACCTTCGCCTCCGGGGAGCGCCCGCCCGCGGCGGCGGACCCGAACGTGCAACAGTTCAAGATCGGAATCGAGCAGACCGTCGAGTACCGGAACGGCAGGCAGGAGCAGCTGCCGCCGGCCACCGTGATCGCCACCGTGGTGCGCACCGCCGACGGCTGGCGGCTCGACGGTTTCCGCTGACCCCCGTTTCATCACAGAGTCCGGAGGAGCGCATGGCTAAGAAGAACGTGGTCCAGGACCCGGCCGAGGTCGGGCCCGACCTCGGGCTGTACGCCGTCTACGCGGGCTTCGCGGTCTTCGGCACGGTGTATCTCGCTCTGCACCTCGGCAACTGGTTCGTGTCGCCGCCGCAGGAGATGCCGTTCAACCCGATCGACATCGTGCTCCAGCTGATCGGGGCGAAGGAACCCCGGCTCCGCTGGCCGCCGGCGACGACCGCGCTCATCCTGCTGGTGATCGCGCTGGTGATCGCCTTCGTTGTGCTGCGCAAGCGCCGGGCGAAGAAGGCGGCGGTCGGGCGGCTCGGGGTGGACGACAAGGCCGACAAGATGGGCAACGGCGGCGCCATCGCCGCGCTCACCGAGGCGGGGGTGCGGGCCAAGGCCGAGCAGCTCGGCACCCGGCTGGAGCCGGGCCACAGCCCGGGCGTGCCGATCGGCATCGGGGTCGCCGACGGCGTCATGCTCTACGGCTCGTACGAGGATCTGCACCTGGACATCTGGGGGCCGCGGCAGGGCAAGTCCACCTCCCGGGTGATCCCGGCCATCCTCACCGCCATCGGCCCGGTGCTGGCCACCTCGAACAAGCGCGATGTCGTCGACGCGACGCGCGACGTCCGGGAGGCCAAGGGCAGCCGCACCTTCGTCTTCGACCCGCAGGGCGTGGCGGGGGAGGAGCCGACCTGGTTCTGGGATCCGCTGAAGTGGATCGACGCCGCGCACGAGGGCTGCGAGATGCGCGCCGCCCGGCTGGCCGGGCACTTCGCCGACGGCGATGACGGCGAGGACGCCAAGGGCGACGCCTTCTTCGACCCGGAGGCCGAGGATCTGCTCGCCGGGCTCTTCCTCGCCGCCGCGGTCGGTGACGAGAACGGCCCGCGGGCGATCACCCAGATCTGGGAGTGGGTCACCAACCCGCTCGACACCGAGCCCATCGAGCTGCTGCGCCGGGCCAGGCACCACTTCACCGCCTCCGGCCTGTCGTCCCAGTACAACGCCGACCCGCGCACGCAGAGCGGCATCTTCGGCACCGCCAAGAAGATGGTGCGCTGCCTCAAGCTCTCCAATGTGCACCCGTGGGTGTCGCGCGGCGACGACCGGCGCGAATTCGACGAGCTGGCCTTCCTGGAGGGCAACGGCACCCTCTACAGCCTCTCGCTCGAGGGCCGCGGCTCCGCGTCGCCGCTGGTGAGCGCGCTCACCGAGGCGGTGATCGACGTGGCGATGCGCAAGGCGTCGAAGTCGCGCGGCGGCAGGCTGCCGGTCCCGCTGCTCGCGGTGCTCGACGAGGCCGCGAACGTGGTGCGCTGGAAGGATCTGCCCAAGCAGTACAGCCACTTCGGCTCGCGCGGCATCGTCGTCATGACGGTGCTGCAGTCCTGGGCGCAGGGCGTGCGCTGCTGGGGCGAGGCCGGGATGAACGCGCTCTGGGCGGCCGCGAACATCAAGGTGCTCGGAAGCGGGGTTGACGACACCAACTTCCTGCGCGAACGCTCCGAGGCGATCGGCTCGCACGACGCCATCTCGCAGTCGGTCTCGGAATCCAGTGGCGGCAAGAGCTTCTCCCGCTCGCTGGGTTCGTCCACCACGTTCAGTGTGCAGGCGCTGGCCCAGCTGCCGCGCGGCCGGATCATCGTCTTCGCCTCCGGCGCGCCGCCGGTACTCGTTCGAACCGTGCCGTGGTGGGAGAGCGAGTACGCTGCCGAGGTGAAGAACTCCATCTCGCGGCACGATCCGCAGCGCAAGACGGAGATCACCGACCTCTACGGTTCGCCGTCGTTCGACAAGAAGATCGCCGGTGAGGATCAGGGGCAGATCGAGGAGGTGCGGCCGCTGTGATGGAACCGCAGCAGCAGCAGCCCATGGTCCACGCGACCGTGGTCGAATTCGTGGAGAACTACCTGAGTGTCGTGTACCGGCGCCAGGTGACCGATCTGGGCGACACCGTCTGGTGCCCGGAGTGGTTCAAGCACGCCGAGGCGTGGGCCCGGCTGGACGCGCTGTGGCGCGCCTGGGAGCACTACCGGCTGGACGGCGCGACCGGGATGAGCGTGTGGTTCCTCGACCACGCCGATCCGCACATGGCGAAGCTCTTCGACCCGCGCGGGCCGTTCAAGTACTGCAGTGTGCGCAACGGGCACAAGGACATGCTCAATCCGCTGCCGGTGAAATCGCCGCAGCAGGGCGTCTTCGCCGATCCCACGCTGGGCGAGTACCGGATCTGATGCCGTCGCCGGGCGGCGCGCCGCCCGGCGACCGGGTTCAGTTGCGGGTGCGCTGGAGGCCGCGCGGATCCTGTTCGCGCCCGCCGCGCTGCACCGAGGGTGCGTCCGGGCGGGTGCGCACCGCCTCCTCCGGCGGGGCGCCGTGGCCCATCTCGACCAGCATCCGCACCGCGGCGAGTTCCGGTGCCACGCCGAGCCGTTCGAGGTGCTGCGCGATGGCGCTGCGCCGCTCGGCGGAGTCGTAGCGGATCGTCGGTGTCGCCGCGATGGCGGACTCGGCCGCGGCCATGCCGACGGAGTCGCGCTCGGCGGAGAGCCGGTCCTTCTCCAGCGAGAGCCCCTTGGCCGGCGTCGGCGCCCGATCCATCAACCGGCTCAGCTCGACATTGCGCGGATCCTTGGCCTTGGATTCCCTGGCCTCGCGGACCTGGAGCTCCCTGGCCTCCTTCATCCTGGCTTCGGTGACCTTGACGCGGGCTTCGGCTTCCTTCTGACCGCGCTCCCTGGTGCGGAGCGCGACCAGCGTCGCGATCTGCAACATGGTCCGCATCACCGCGGCGGTCTCTTTGCCGATATCGTCCAGTTCCTCGGCCATGGCTGGCTCCCCGATGCCGCAGTTATCTGATGTGGTGGTGCACCAGACGAACGTCGCGGGACCTGTGAGGGACCACTCGGTAGGCAAATCGCTACCGGCGGAACTCCCTTCAGGTCCCGCGACCGAGAATGCTCCTCAGTCGAGGTTACAGGATTCGCCCACGAATGTGCGCGCCATCGGCGCGTTCCCCGCCATCGATCTCCGCAAAAGCGACAGCCGGTACCGGGTGGTCTCAGTCGATCTGGACGGTGTTCAGCGTGATGGGCTGGTTCGGCGCGCCGTCGCCGGGGCCACCGGCGTCGTTCGTGCCGATCGCGGCGATCCGGTCCAGCGTCGGCATGCTCGCGTCGTCGACCTGCCCGAAGATCGTGTACTGCGGCGGGAGCTGGGAATCGCCGTAGACCAGGAAGAACTGGCTGCCGTTCGTGCCCGGCCCCGCGTTGGCCATGGCGAGTACGCCGCGCTTGTACGGGACGGCTTCGCCCGCGGCGGGATCCATCTGGTCGTACTGGTCGGTCGGGTACTCGTTGTCGTACTCGTAACCGGGGCCGCCGCTTCCGGTGCCGGTGGGGTCGCCGCACTGCAGCACCTTCAGCCCCTCGCCCGCGGTGAGGCGGTGGCAGTCGGTGCCGTCGTAGAAGCCCTGGCTCGCCAGGCTGGCGAAGCTGTTGACGGTGCACGGCGAGGCCGCGTTGTCCAGGGTGACGCCGATCGGACCCTGGTTGGTGTCGATGCTCATGCTCAGCGTGGCGTCGGCGCCGGTGGTGGGGATGCCGGTGGTCTTGCTCGGCTTCTGCACCGGCTTGTCCGCGGGCTTGACGCTGTCGCGGTAGGCGCAGTCGACGGTCGCGGCCTTCGGCTTGGCGGCGGGCAGCTCGCCGGCGACCGGGGTGCTGGAGAGCGAGGCGTCGGCCTGGTCGGCGGTGCTGTCGTCGCCCCTGGTGAGGAAGTAGACGCCGACGCCGGCCGCGGCGACGATCACGACTCCGAGTACCGACCCCGCGATCGTCAGCCGCCTGCGCTTGCGCGCCCGCTCCGCCCGGTTGGCCAGCTGGCGTTCCAGCTTCCGCTTCGCCGCGGCCCGGCGCTGTTCGTTGCTCGGCACTGGCAGATCCTCCCGTTTCCGTGACTTCCGGCATACGAGTGTGCCATCCCTTCCTGAGACGGCTCCCGCCTGTGCGGAACCGGTTGGACTCGGCGGCACCGGGTGGAGGAAACTGGACGACCGTGACCAAGACCAGCAGCTTCTCCGCGCCCAAGGGAGTCCCGGACTACCTGCCCCCCGCTTCGGCCGAGTTCGTCGCCGTGCGCGACGGGCTGGTCGGGGCAGCCCGGCTGGCCGGATACGGGCACGTGGAGCTGCCGATCTTCGAGGACACCGGGCTCTTCGCGCGCGGCGTCGGCGAGTCCACCGACGTGGTCAGCAAGGAGATGTACACCTTCGCCGACCGCGGCGAGCGCAGCGTCACGCTGCGCCCGGAGGGCACCGCCGGCGTCATGCGCGCGGTGATCGAGCACGGCCTCGACCGCGGCCAGCTCCCGGTCAAGCTCTGCTACGCGGGCCCCTTCTTCCGCTACGAGCAGCCGCAGGCCGGGCGGTACCGCCAGCTGCAGCAGGTCGGGGTGGAGGCGATCGGGGTGGACGACCCGGCGCTGGACGCCGAGGTGATCGCCGTCGCCGACGCCGGGTTCCGCGGCCTCGGCCTCACCGGCTTCCGGCTCGAGCTCACCTCGCTCGGCGACGACACCTGCCGCCCGCGCTACCGCGAGCTGCTGCAGGAGTTCCTGCTCCGGCTGCCGCTGGACGAGGAGACGAAGCGCCGCGCCCGGCTGAACCCGCTGCGCGTGCTCGACGACAAGCGCCCCGAGGTCCGCGAGCTGACCGCGAACGCCCCGCTCATGCTCGACCACCTGTCCGAATCGGCCAAGGCGCACTTCGAGCAGGTGCTCGGCCACCTGGACGCGCTCGGCGTGCCGTACGTGGTGAACCCGCGCATGGTCCGCGGCCTGGACTACTACACCAAGACCACCTTCGAGTTCGTGCACGACGGCCTCGGCGCGCAGTCCGGCATCGGCGGCGGCGGCCGCTACGGCGGGCTGATGGCGCAGCTCGGCGGGTTGGAGCTCTCCGGGATCGGCTTCGGCCTCGGCGTCGACCGCACGGTGCTGGCGCTGCGCGCGGAGGGGAGGGAGGTGGGCAACCCGGCCCGCTGCGACGTCTACGGGGTGCCGCTCGGCGACGCCGCCAAGCAGCGGCTCGTGGTGCTGGCCGGGGAGCTGCGCGGGGCCGGGATCCGGGTCGACCTCGCCTACGGCGGGCGCGGCGTGAAGGGCGCCATGAAGGCCGCCGACCGCTCCGGCGCGCGGTTCGCGCTCGTCCTCGGCGATCGCGACCTCGCCGATGGCACGATCGGGGTGAAGAACCTGGCCGACGGGGAGCAGCGGCAGGTGCCGCTGGCCGAGGTGGCCGGCGTGCTGCGGGATCGGCTCGGCTGAGCCGGAAAAGGAGAGAGCCCCGGATGAACGAGGACGCCGCCCCCGAGGACGCCGCCCCCGACGACGCGGCCCCGAAGCCCGCGCCCGCCCCGGCCCGGCCCCCGGTGGGGCTGGATCTGGTCGAGCCCGAGGCGTACGCCCCGATGCTGCGCAGGCTCGCCGCGGTCGCGGCGGGCATCGGGCTGGTCGCGGCGCTGCTGGCCGCGGTGCTGCTCGGCCCGGCGCCGGCGCTGGCGGTGTTCCTGGTGATCGCGGCGCCGACCGTGCTCACCGTCGCGGCGCTGCGCCGTCGCCGGATGTGGCTGGCGGGCGGGGTGATCCACGCCCGCACGCTGCTCGGCGAGCGGCGGGTGGACGCGGCGGCGGCCACCGAGGTCGCGGTGCTGGTGCTGCCCGGCCGGATCAGCCGGGTCGCGCTGCGGGTCACCGCGGGCGGTCCGGCGATCACCGTTCCGCTCGCGCTCTACACCGGCGGCCCCGGCGCCGAGGCGGGCGAGGCGCGCGGCCGGGAGCTGCCGCTGCTCGGGCTGCGCGGCCTCGCCGACGCGCTCGCCGCCGCCCCGCTGGCGGCGGCGCTGGCGCTCTCCTCGGTGCTGGTGGCGCAGCTGCGCGCCGAGGCGCGCGACGCCCCGCTGGAGCAGCGCCCGCTCTACCGCGCGGTGCGGGCGGCGCTGGACGCCGGGCACCGGCGCGCCGTGGTGCTCAGCGACCGGGAGATCGCCGGCCTGGTCTGAGCTGTCTGCTCGCTCACCTTCGGCGGCCCGCGGCAGTGAGCCTCAGTAGGGTTGGAGCGTCCGTGTACCCCGCTGAACAGGAGAGCCCCGTCGTGACCAGCACCGATCGCACCGCTCCGGTGACCGTCGCCGTCACCGGCGGCGCGGGCCAGATCGCCTACGGGCTGCTCTTCCGGATCGCCTCCGGCGCCATGCTCGGCGCGCGGACGCCGGTGCGGCTGCGGCTGCTGGAGATCCCGGCGGCGGTCGCCTCGCTCGCCGGCGTCGCGATGGAGCTGGAGGACGGCGCCTTCCCGCTGCTGGAGTCGGTCGACATCAGCGACGACCCGTGGACCGGCTTCGCCGGGGCGAACATCGCGCTGCTGGTCGGCGCGCGGCCGCGCACCGCGGGCATGGAGCGCGGCGACCTGCTCGCCGCCAACGGCCCGATCTTCACCGAGCAGGGCGCCGCGATCAACGCCGTCGCCGCGGACGACGTCAAGGTGCTCGTGGTCGGCAACCCGGCCAACACCAACGCCTTCATCGCCGCGAGCAACGCCCCCGACGTTCCCGCCGCGCGCTTCACCGCCATGACCCGCCTCGACCACAACCGCGCGCTCGCCCAGCTGGCCCGCAGGACCGGGGTGCCCGCCGCCGGGATCGCCCGCGTCGCGGTCTGGGGCAACCACTCCGCCACCCAGTACCCGGACATCACGCACGCCACCATCGGCGGCCGGGACGCCCGCGCGGTGATCGCCGACCCGGCCTGGGTCGAGCGCGACTTCATCCCGACCGTGCAGCAGCGCGGGACCGCGATCATCGAGGCGCGCGGCGCCTCCTCCGCGGCCAGCGCGGCGAGCGCCGCCATCGACCACATCCACGACTGGGTGCTCGGCACCGCGCCGGGCGACTGGACCTCCATGGCGGTGCCGTCGGACGGCTCCTACGGCGTGCCGGAGGGGCTGATCAGCTCCTTCCCGGTGACCTGCGCCGACGGCGAGTACCGGATCGTGCCCGACCTGGAGATCGACGACTTCTCCCGGGCCAGGATCGACCGCAGCGTCGCCGAACTCGCGCAGGAGCGCTCCGCGGTGGTCGACCTCGGCTTCGCCAAGAAGGATTGATCGGTCCCGGTCCCCGGCCGAACGGCGGTCAGTGCGCGGCCGGGCCGACGCTCCAGGTCTCGGGGCCGTCCAGCAGGGTCTGCAGATCGCCCGGCTCTCCGGCGGCGGCGAGCTGGGCCCGCACCCCGTCGTCGTAGGTCGGCCGCGTGACGTCGCGCAGCACCCCGGTGACGACGTGGTTCAGCCGCTGGTCGCCGAGCCGGGCAAGGGCGTGCGCGTACCCCGGGTCGGCGCTGTGCGCGTCGTGCACGACGACCTCGACGTCGCCCACCTCGTCCGCCCGCGCCACCGCGAGCCCGAAACCCGAGCGCACGACGGCGAATTCGCGCTCGGCGCCGAAGCGCAGCGGCTCGCCGTGCCGGAGCGGGATCAGGCGCCGCGGCGCCTCTTCGCGGCGCAGCGCGTCGAACGAGCCGTCGTTGAAGATCGGGCAGTCCTGCAGGATCTCCACGAAGGCGGCGCCCCGGTGCGCGGCCGCCGCCCGCAGCACCTCGGTGAGCCCGGCCCGATCCGAATCCAGCGCCCGGCCGACGAAACTCGCGTCCGCGCCGAGCGCGAGCGCCAGCGTGTCGAAGGGGTGGTCCACCGAGCCGAGCGGCGTCGACCTGGTGACCGTCCCCGGCTCCGAGGTCGGCGAGTACTGGCCCTTGGTGAGCCCGTAGATCCGATTGTTGAACAGCAGGATCGTCAGGTTCACATTGCGCCGCAGCGCGTGGATCAGGTGGTTGCCGCCGATCGAGAGCGCGTCGCCGTCGCCGGTCACCACCCACACCGAGAGCTCCGGCCTGGTCACCGCGAGCCCGGTGGCGATGGCGGGCGCCCTGCCGTGGATGGAGTGGATGCCGTAGGCGTCCAGGTAGTACGGGAAGCGGCTGGAGCAGCCGATCCCGGAGACGAACATCAGGTTCTCCCGGCGCAGCCCGAGCTCGGCGAGGAAGCCGCGCACCGTCGCCAGGATGACGTAGTCGCCGCAGCCGGGGCACCACCGCACCTCCTGGTCGGTGGCGTAGTCCTTCGCCTGCTGCGGGGTCAGCGCCAGCGGCACGTGCGCGAGCCCGGTGTGCCCGCCGGTGGTCGTCATCGGTCGCCCCCGGTCCGGTAGGTCGCCCGCGCGCGGGCGGCGACGTCCTTGTCCCGCTCCAGGTCCCGGATCGAGCCGTCCAGCGCGGCGTCGATCACCCCGGTCAGCTCCGCGGTGGGGAAGGCGGTGCCGGTGGTCCTCGTCCACGGCACCACGTCCACCAGGTAGCGGGCGCGCAGCAGCAGCGCCAGCTGCCCGCCGTTCAGCTCCGGCGCCACCACCGTGCGGTACCGGCCGAGCACCGCGCCGAGGTTCGCCGGGAACGGGTTGAGGTGGCGCAGCTGCGCGTGCGCGACCGCGCGGCCGCGGCGGCGGGCCCGCCGGCAGGCCTCGCCGATCGGGCCGTACGAGCTGCCCCAGCCGATCAGCAGCACCTCGGCGGCGCCGTCCGGGTCGTCCACCTCCAGGTCGGGCACCGCGATGCCGTCGATCTTGGCCCGGCGCAGCCGGACCATGAGGTCGTGGTTGGCCGGGTCGTAGGAGATGTCGCCGGTGCCGTCGGCCTTCTCCAGCCCGCCGATCCGGTGCGCCAGCCCCGGGGTCCCCGGCACCGCGTACGGGCGGGCCAGCGTCTCCGGGTCGCGGGCGTAGGGCAGGAACTCGCGCCCGGGCTCGGCTGCGGCGAAGCCGGGGTCGATCGGCTCCAGCTCGGCGACGCGCGGGATCGCCCACGGCTCCGAGCCGTTCGCGATGGCGCCGTCGGAGAGCAGCAGCACCGGGGTGCGGTAGGTGAGCGCGATCCGGGCCGCCTCGATCGCGGTGCCGAAGCAGTCGGCGGGGGAGCGCGGGGCCAGCACCGGCACCGGCGACTCCCCGTTGCGGCCGTGCAGCGCCTGCAGCAGGTCGGCCTGCTCGGTCTTGGTGGGCAGCCCGGTGGAGGGGCCGCCGCGCTGCACGTCGATCACGACCAGCGGGACCTCGGTCATCACCGCCAGCCCGATCGTCTCGCTCTTCAGCGCGAGCCCGGGGCCGGAGGTGCTGGTGACCCCGAGCGCGCCGCCGAGCGCGGCCCCGAGCGCCGCGCCGATTCCCGCGATCTCGTCCTCGGCCTGGAAGGTGGTGACGCCGAACGCCTTGTGCCTGCTCAGTTCGTGCAGGATGTCCGAGGCCGGGGTGATCGGGTAGCTGCCGAGGAACACCGGGATCCCGGCCAGCCTGCCCGCGGTCACGATGCCGTAGGCGAGCGCGGTGTTCCCGGTGATCTGCCGGTAGGTGCCCGCGGGGAGCGCGGCCGGGGCGATATGGAAGGTGGTGGCGAAGCTCTCCGTGGTCTCGCCGTAGGCGAACCCGGCCCGGAAGGCGAGCAGGTTCGCCTCCGCGATCTCCGGCCGCTGCGCGAACTTCTCCCGCAGGAAGCGCTCGGTGCCGCCGATCGGGCGGCCGTACATCCAGGAGAGCAGCCCGAGCGCGAACATGTTGCGCGCCCGCTTGCCGTCCTTCTTGCCCGCGCCCGCTGCCTCGGTGGCGCCCGCGGTGAGCGCGGTCATCGGCACCCGGTGCACGACCAGGTCGCCGAGAGTGCCGTCGTCGAGGGGGCTCTCGGCGTACCCGGCCTTGGCCAGGTTGCGCCGGGTGAATTCGTCGGTGTCCACGATGACGGTGCCGCCGCGCGGCAGCTCGGCCAGGTTGGCGGCGAGCGCGGCCGGGTTCATGGCGACCAGCACGTCGGGCTGGTCGCCCGCGCTGAGGATGTCGTGGTCGGCGATCTGGATCTGGAACGACGACACCCCTGGCAGCGTGCCCTGTGGCGCCCTGATCTCGGCCGGGAAGCTGGGCTGGGTGGCGAGGTCGTTGCCGAAGGCCGCCGCCTCGTGCGTGAAGCGATCCCCGGTGAGCTGCATGCCGTCGCCGGAATCACCGGCGAAGCGGATGACGACGCGGTCCAGCTGGGTCGGCCCGCGGGCCTCCGCCGGATGCTCGGGGGGCACAGTCACTGCCTGCCTCACCGTCCTCGTCGTCGAGTGGTGCTCGGGGCGCAACCGCCAAGGTACTCCCGCGGGGCGGCGCCGTCCGGCGTACTCGCGGGTACCGGCTCAGCCGAAGAGCGCGAGCTGCGGGTCGGGCCCCGGCTCGGGCCGCTGCACCGGTGTGCCGGCGGT
Source organism: Nocardia asteroides (assembly GCF_021183625.1). Lineage (NCBI taxonomy): Bacteria > Bacillati > Actinomycetota > Actinomycetes > Mycobacteriales > Nocardiaceae > Nocardia > Nocardia asteroides. The sequence continues at coordinate 1,674,386 of NZ_CP089214.1, read as the reverse complement.
GCTGTCGCGCGCCAGCCCGTGCCGCTCGCGCAGCGGGTCGACCCGCCCGCGCAGCCAGCTCGCGTACTCCGGCGAGACCGTGGCGCCGCGCCCGTACAGCTGCCGGTAGCGGCGCAGCAGCGCCGGGTGGTGCTCGGCCACCCACCCCAGGAACCAGCCCCTGGTGCTGCCGCGCAGGTGCATGGGGAAGGCGGTCGCCGACTCCGCCCCGGCCCGCGCCAGCGCGCCGAACAGCGCGTCCAGCTGCTCGCTGCCGTCGGTGAGGTACGGAATCACCGGCGCCACCATGACGTTCACCGCGAACCCGGCGTCGGCCAGCGCGGCGATCAGCTCGAGCCGCGCCTTCGGCGCCGGGGTGCCCGGCTCCAGGCCGCGGTGCAGCTCCGGGTCGAGCATCGAGAGCGAGACCGCGATCCGCACCGGCACCTCGCCCGCAGCCGAGGCGAGCAGCGGCAGGTCCCGGCGCAGCAGGGTGCCCTTGGTGAGCACCGAGAACGGCGTGCCGGAGGCGGCGAGCGCCCGGATGATGCCCGGCATCAGCCGGTACCGGCCCTCGGCGCGCTGATAGGGGTCGGTATTGGTGCCGAGCGCCACCGGCTCGCGGCGCCAGGACTTGCGGCGCAGCTCGCGCCGGAGCACCGCCGCCACGTTGGTCTTCACCACCAGCTGGGAATCGAAATCCGCGCCCGCGTCCAGCTCGAGGTACTCGTGCGTCGGGCGGGCGAAGCAGTAGCGGCAGGCGTGCGAGCAGCCCCGGATGGGGTTCACCGTCCAGCGGAACGGCAGCTTCGAGCTCTCCGGAACCTCGTTGAGCGCGCTCTTGCAGAGCACCTCGTGGAAGGTGATCCCCTCGAATTCCGGCGTGCGGACGGTGCGGACGAAGTCGGCCCGGCTCAGCCCGGGTAGCGCGCCGTCGTCCGCGTCGAGGGACTGCCCCTGCCACCGCACGCCATCAGTCGAACACCCGTTCTAGGCGGTGTCAAGCGTGTCCGCGGGGGCCTGACGAGGCGGGAGGGTGCCGTCGGCGAAGAAGCGCACCAGGTCGGAGACTGTTTCGGTCATCGGCCGCGGCTGATATCCGAGTTCCGTGCTTGCCCTGCTGTGATCGACCTCGGGGGCGGAGACCAGCGCGCCGAGCGCGGCCTTCGAGACGACGTCGGTCTTGAGCAGCTTGCCGAGCGGGGCCAGCAGCGGGATCGCCCGCTCGATCGGGCGGGCCGGGATGGTGAAGCGCGGCCCGCGGGTGCCGCCCGCGCGCGCGGCGGTCCGGCACAGCTCCGGCATCCGGACCATCTCGCCGCCGAGCAGGTAGTTCTCTCCGGTGCGGCCGCGCTCGCCCGCCAGGATCAGCCCGTGCGCGACATCGCGCACGTCGACCAGGTCGAAGGCGCCGTCGATCATGGCCGGGATCCGGCCGCGGGCGGCGTCGCGCAGCGTCCGGTTGATCCGGGAGAGCGGCGTGCCGTTGTCCGCGGGGCCGTAGACGCCGGTCGGGTTGCAGAGCACCGCGTCCAGCCCCCGCTCGATCACCGCGCGCAACTCCTGCTCGCCCGCCCACTTGGAGCGGTCGTAGACCGGCAGGCCCGGGTCGGTGGAGCGCCCCGAGCTCTCGTCGATCCGGCCGCCGCACCCGTACTGGTCGTAGGCGTGGATGGAGCTGGCATGCACCAGCCGCCGCGCGCCGGTCGCGAGCGCGGCCTCGGCGACCACCCGGACGCCCCTGGTGTTCACCCGCCAGGCCAGATCGTTCCGGTCGGCCAGGGTGATCACCGCGACCAGGTGGTAGACGACCTCGGCGCCGTCGATCGCGGCGCGCACGGCGTCCGGGTTCAGCACGTCGGCGCCCACCCAGGTGACGCCGTCGGCGGCGGGCTCGGCGGGAACGGCACGGTCGACGGCGATCACCTGGTGATCGCGGTCGGTGAGCAGGGGGAGGAGGTTGGAGCCGAGGTATCCCGCGGCGCCGGTCACTGCGACCTTCATGGCGACGACAATATAGAACTTGTTCTAAATTGCAACACGTTCTACTTTTTTCGGGCCTTCGGCAGGCTGAATCGGCGCAGGGCTCTGCGTTATATTGAGCCGACGAACGTGTACGACGATGTTGGGGGGCAACTCGGATGACCGATCTCTCGGTGGACACCGACGGGGTGCGGGATTTCGCCGCGACGAATGCCGGGGCGGCGGCACAGATCGCCGGGGCGGGGAATTTCGACGCGGTGGCCAATGTGTCTGCGCTGACACCGGTCTTCGGCCTGATCGGGGCCGACTACCTGGTCATGTTCGCGGCCGCGCAGGTGCTGCAGGCCCGCGATATCAACGACCTCTCGGGGAAGGTCGGCAAACTCTCGAACTCCGCGTTCAACGCGGCGGCCGCCTTCGACGGCCAGGAGATCGCCAGCGCGGCCGGGCTCGGCGCGATCGGGGGCGCGCAGTGAGGCCGCTGGACACCGGCGTGATCGGCCCGGCCGCGGAGCCGGAGCAGTACGCGCACGAGGCGCTCACCGCCACCATCGACCCGTCGCGCTACGCGATCCAGGACGTGGTGCTGCCGCAGCTGCCCGCCGACCTCGAGCCCGTCGAGGCGCCCGAATTCGTGCTCTCGCAGCGGATCTCGGACGAGCCGGGCGTCACCTCGGCGCTGCCTGGCGGGCTGTCCGGGCTCTCCGGGCAGGGCACCGGCGACGGCGCGCAGGACGTGCTCGCCGGGCTGCCGCCCGAGGTCGCGAGCGGGGCCGACGCCATGCTCGGCACCGCCGCTGGGGCGCTGGACGGCGCGAATCAGCTGGCGCAGCAGGCGAGTTCGGCGCTCGGCGCGGCGGTGGCGCCGGTCGCGAGCGGCGTGCAGCAGGCCGCGCGGGACAGCGGGCTGCTCGGCGGCGGCGACACCGGCGCCCCCGCCGCGGCGCTGCCCGCGCTGCCCGCCGACCCGGTCGGCGCGCTGCTCAACGGGCTCGCGCTGCCCGCGCTGCCCGGCGTCGACCTGCTCATGAAGCCGATCCTGGATCTGCTCGGCAGCTTCGGCACCGGCGTGCTCGGCGCGCTCGACCCGACCGCCATCCTCAGCGCCTCCTCCAAGGTCATCGACACCGCGATGCAGGTGGCCAAGGGCAGTCTCACGACCGTCGACCAGCTGTGGCAGGGCCAGGCCGCGCGCAACGCGCAGGTGGTGGGGCAGCAGGCGCAGAACCAGGGCACCGAGACCAGCCAGCGCGGGATCGACATCTCCGAGATCACCCAGCGCGCCGCGTCCGCCGTGCAGCAGGGCAACGCGCAGCTGCTCGGCATCGCCTCCTCGCTCGCCGGCCAGGCGGTCGCGCTCGCCCCGGTGATCGTGACCCCGCCCGCGCAGGCGACGCTGATGGCGACCGCCACCGAGCACCTGGGCCAGGCGGTGGCGGTGGCCAACGCCACCCGCGGCGACCTGGCGGGCAAGACGGCCGAGCTCACGGCCGCGGTCAACCAGCTGATCGCGCCCGGCGGCGGGCCCGCGCCGCAGGAGGTGGCGCAGGCGGTGATGCAGAACATCGCCGAGCCGATCATGTCGCAGGCCAAGGACGGGGTGGAGTCGGCGACCACCGCCGCCGGGCTGGACACCCCGACCCTGCCCGGTACGACGCCCGCCTCGACCACCCCGGCCTCGGTGACGCCGAGCGGCACCCCTGGCACCCCCGGCACGCCCGGCATCGTGCCCGGCTCGCCGACCCGCTCCGGCACCCCCGGATACAGCCCGGGGACGCCGAGCAGCACCGTGACGCCGAAGGCGGCGACCCCGATGCCGAACGCGGTCGTCTCGCCGATGCGCGGGGTGCCTGGCGTGTCCGGAACCCCGCTGGCCACGGGCGTGCCGAGCACGACGGCGACCTCCACTTCGGGCTCGTCCGGCTTCATGGGCGGTGCGGGCGGCGCGGCTGGCGCGGGGCAGCGCGGCGACGACGAGCACGGCCGGAACGTGCAGCCGTACCAGAGCCGGACCGGCAACGACGACCTCACCGGCCCGCTCGGGGAGTCGACGCCCGAGGTGATCGGGGCGACGCACACCGACGAGCTGTTCGGCACCGACTACGACCAGGACCAGTTCTGACCCGGCCCGGGACCGGTTCTGAGCCTCCGGGGCGGGCGGGCGCCCGCCCCGGATCAGCTCAGCGCTTCTCCTGGAAGGCGTCGAGCACCTTCCGGTAGAGCCGGTCGAAGCGGTCCCGCGCCTTCTTCTGGTCGTCGTTCAGCCCGTCGGTGAAGCCGGGGGCGTAGACGATGGCGTGCACCGCTTCGGCGTCTCGCTCCGGCATCACGTCGATGATGCGCGAGCCCTGGTCGGAGACGGACGGCAGCCCGAGGTCCAGCTCCGCCAGCTCCGCCGTCTCGCTCACCGCCGCCTTCAGGACGTCCGCCGGGACCGTTCCCTCGACCTCGTGCGGCGCGGCGTCCGGCCCGCGGTCCGTGGCGATGGCGTCCGGCACCCGCACCGCGCGGCCGTCGGCGTACACCTGCAGCTCGGGGCGCAGGTCCACCCTGGTCTGCCAGCCGTTCGGGATGGCGGTCAGGGTGAGCAGCGGGATGGTGGCGGAGGGTGGCGTTGCGCTCGGCGTCGCGGGCTCGGCGTGTGCCGTGCCCGCCCCGCCGAGCAGGGCGGAGATCAGCAGCACCGGCAGCAGCAGTGCTCGTCGCATCGTGTGTCCTTCTCTCGGAACGGCTTCGGGAGGGTTCCCGGCCGCAGACGATGGTCAGCGCAGGGCAGGGGGGTTGTCCAGGTTTCGCGCCGAATAGGTGTCGCACGCAGCCAACTGGCCGGTTCGGTACCCGGTGAGGAACCACTTCTGCCGCTGGTCCGAGGAGCCGTGCGTCCACGCCTCCGGATTCACCCGGCCCTGCGAGGCCCGCTGGATCCGGTCGTCGCCGACGGCCGCCGCCGCGGAGAGCGCGTCCTTGATATCGGTCTCGGTGAGCGGCTTCAGGAACGGGGTGTCGCTGCCCGGCGCCGGGGTCTTGTCGGCGTAGTGCGCCCAGAGCCCGGCGTAGCAGTCGGCCTGCAGCTCGGTGCGCACCGCGCCGGACTCGGCGCCCTGCGGGTCGTTCTGCGCCCTGGCGATATCGCCGAGCTGGGTCTGGATGTGGTGCCCGACCTCGTGCGCGACGACGTACTCCTGGGCCAGCGGGCCGCCGCTGGAGCCGAACCGGTCCACCAGCTCCTGGAAGAACGAGGTGTCGAAGTAGGCGTTGTTGTCGGCGGGGCAGTAGAACGGGCCGACCTCGCTGGTGGCGTTGCCGCAGCCGGTGCTCACCGCGCCGGTGAAGAGCGTCAGCTTGGGCTGCTCGTACTGCACCCTCGCCTGCGCGGGCAGCTGCTCGGTCCAGACCGCGTCCAGGCTCTGTGCGGTGAGCACCACCCGGCAGTCCACGTAGCGGTTCGCGTCCGCGCCGGTCTTGCAGTGCTCCGGGGTGCCCTCGGTGGCGCTCTGCCCCTCGGTGCCGCCCGCGCCGGTGAACTGGCCGAGGATCGAGCCGGGATCGCCGCCGAGCAGCAGCGCCAGCACCACCAGGATGATGCCGCCCGCGCCACCGCCGAGCGCGATCTTGCCGCCCCGCCCCGGCCCGCCGCTGGAGGCTCGATTCGGGTCGATCTGCAGGCCCTCGTTGAAGGTCATGTCGTCGCTTTCTGTTCGAACTGCCCGCGCGCCGGTACAGCTTGGCACGGCTATACCCGGTCGGGGTGGACGGATATCGGTTTCCCCTCGCTCGGCGGGTCTCACTACGATGGCTACCGCACTGGTCACGCCCTACCGGTGCCCGGACCCCGTCGAAAGGAACCCCGTGCTGCGCACCCACTTGGCCGGCTCGCTGCGAAGCGAGCACGCCGGCCAGACCGTCACCCTCACCGGATGGGTGGCCCGGCGGCGGGACCACGGCGGCGTGATCTTCATCGATCTGCGCGATGCCTCCGGGGTGGTGCAGGCGGTGTTCCGGCAGGGTGAGGCCGCCGGGCAGGCGCACCGGCTGCGCGCCGAGTACTGCGTGCGGATCACCGGCGCGGTGGCGCAGCGGCCGGACGGCAACGAGAACCCGGAGCTGCCGACCGGCGCGATCGAGATCGACGTCACCGAGCTGGAGGTGCTGAACGAGAGCGCCCCGCTGCCGTTCCAGCTGGACGAGCAGCCCGGCGAGGAAACCCGGCTCAGGTACCGCTACCTCGACCTGCGGCGGGACACTCCCGCGCACGCGATCCGGCTGCGCTCGAAGGCCAACGCCGCCGCCCGCTCGGTGCTGGCGGGGCACGAGTTCATCGAGGTCGAGACGCCGACGCTGACCCGCTCCACGCCCGAGGGCGCGCGCGACTTCCTGGTGCCCGCGCGGTTGCAGCCGGGCAGCTTCTACGCGCTGCCGCAGAGCCCGCAGCTCTTCAAGCAGCTGCTCATGGTCGGCGGGATCGAGCGCTACTACCAGATCGCGCGCTGCTACCGGGACGAGGATTTCCGCGCCGACCGGCAGCCCGAGTTCACCCAGCTCGACCTGGAGATGAGCTTCGTCCGGCAGGAGGACGTGATCCTGCTCGCCGAGGAGATCCTGGCCGCGCTGTGGAAGCTGATCGGCTACGAGATCCCGACCCCGATCCCGCACATGACCTATGCCGAGGCCATGCGGCGCTACGGCTCGGACAAGCCGGACCTGCGCTTCGGCGTCGAGATCACCGAGTGCGCCGAGTACTTCGCGAACACCCCGTTCCGGGTGTTCCAGGCGCCGTACGTCGGCGCGGTCGTCATGCCGGGCGGCGCGAGCCAGCCGCGGCGGCAGCTGGACGCCTGGCAGGAGTGGGCCAAGCAGCGCGGCGCCAAGGGGCTGGCCTACGTGCTGGTCGGCGCGGACGGCGAGCTGGGCGGGCCGGTGGCCAAGAACCTCAGCGCGGAGGAGCGGGCCGGGCTGGCCGCGCACGTCGGCGCGGCGCCCGGCGACTGCGTCTTCTTCGCGGCCGGGCCAGCCAAGGCGCAGCGCGCGCTGCTCGGCGCGGCGCGCGGCGAGATCGCGCGCAAGGTCGGGCTGATCGACGAGAACGCCTGGTCCTTCGTCTGGATCGTGGACGCCCCGCTCTTCGAGCCGGCCGCCGACGCCACCGCGGGCGGCGACGTCGCGCTCGGGCACTCGGCCTGGACCGCCGTGCACCACGCCTTCACCTCGCCGAAGCCGGAGTCGCTGGAGACCTTCGACACCGACCCGGGCGCGGCGCTCGCCTACGCCTACGACATCGTCTGCAACGGCAACGAGATCGGCGGCGGCAGCATCCGCATCCACCGCCGCGACGTGCAGGAGCGGGTCTTCGCGGTGATGGGCATCGAGCCGGAGGAGGCGCGGGAGAAGTTCGGCTTCCTGCTCGACGCCTTCGCCTTCGGCGCCCCGCCGCACGGTGGCATCGCCTTCGGCTGGGACCGGATCGTCGCGCTGCTGGCCGGGCTCGACTCGATCCGCGAGGTCATCGCCTTCCCGAAGACCGGCAACGGCGTCGACCCGCTCACCGACGCGCCCGCCCCGATCACCCCGCAGCAGCGCAGGGAGGCCGGGCTGGACGCCAAGCCGGAGAAGGACAAGGCGAAGGGCAACGGCGTCGCCGCTGCCGCGCAGCAGGGCTGAGTGAACCCGGGCGGCGGTCGCCGGACCGCCGCCCGGACGGGGCGGTCAGACCGGCGAGAGCGCGCCGCCGGTCAGGGTGCGGAACGCGTAGGTCACGGCGAGGGTGGCGATCGGGAACGCCAGCAGCAGCCCGAGCCCGCAGGCGAGCAGCCCGAGGACGGTGATCACCAGCACGGCCAGCGTCAGCAGCACGACCGGCCAGAGGTTGCCGACCACCAGCCCCGCGCTGGCCCGCAGCGCGGCGAACGGCCCGAGGTCCTGGTCGATCACGAAGTGCAGCGAGAACATGCACAGCACGCCGACCACGATCCCGGGCAGCAGGCAGAACGCCGAGGCCAGCAGGGTCAGGGTGAAGGCGAGCAGCGCGGTGAGCACCACGTTGCCGGTGTTCAGGTACTGGAAGAACGCCCCGAAAGTGGGCCGGTGCCCGTCGCATTCGTAGAGCGCGCCGCGGATCATGGCCGCCTGCAGCACCCAGACGCCGACGATCAGCACCAGGAACAGCAGCAGCACGGCGAAGAGCGAGGTCGGCTCGAAGACCCGGACCACGAGCACGAACACCAGGTAGAGCAGGACGCCGAGCGCCGAGATCGCGATCCAGGTCGGCATGTCGGCGCGGAACTTCTCCCAGCCGTAGCTGATCGCCCGGCCGACGTCGAGCGCCTCCGGCGCGCGGTTCTCGTAGCCGTACTGCGGCCGGTCGTCCGGGTAGGCGCTGGCGCCGGAGCCGCTGTACATCTGCTCGGTGGGGTCCGGCCCGGTGCCTTGCGGGCCGTATGCCGGACCCCCGTAACCCGGACCGTCCGGTCCGGGATCGTAACCGGGGGGCGCGGGTTGCGGCGCGGAGTGCTTCGGCCCGGTACCCTGAGGCTGCGAGCCGGGCTGGCCGTAACTGTCGGTCATCGTCCGGAGACCCTTTCGACACGGGGGCGGTGGCGGCGGAACGCCAAGCCTACGCGGAGATGGCGTGCCCACGCCGAAGGTCGGATCATGGTGTGCCACACCGCGGTCCAGATCGTGACAACCCGACTCGCGCGGGCGATGTCAAGCACGGCGGCGCGTGTCGCGCGGTCACCGCGCGGGACACGCCGGGCGACGCGGAAAGGTTGTCGAACCGCTCGCTGAAAGTGACCCGATGCGAGTACTTTGAGAGACGATGACCGCACTATTGGCCGAACGCGCCGCCGAAGTCGTGGCCGCAGCGCAACATTTGCTCACGAAGCGAATGGGTGCTCCGGTGAAGCTGAGTGACCCGACCGAACTCGGCGGGAGCGGCAGAACCACGGTTCTGCGGGTCCGCGTCGCGGAGAACGCGTTCTCGCTACCGCGCACGCTGATCGTCAAGCAGGTGAACGGCTCCGGTGCGCCCGGCGTGCCGGGCAGTGTGGTGCCCGGGGTCGCAGGCGGCGACTCCGCCTTCCTGCGCGAGGCCGTCTCCTACCAGTTCACCACCGCGCTCAGCCGGGAGCACCGCCCCGGCGCCTACCTGGTCGCCTACGACCTGCCCGCCCGGCTGCTGATCCTCAGCGACCTCGGCGAGAACGCCAAGATGACCCACGTGCTGCGCGCGGGCACCCAGACCGCCACGCACAACAGCCTGATGGCGTACGCGCAGGCGCTCGGCCGGATGCACGCCGCGACCGTCGGCCGGGAGGCCGATTTCGTCGCGCTGCTGCGCCGGGTCGACGTGGTGCACCGGATGGACGGCATCGCCCAGCAGGCGCAGGCCGCCGTCTCCGAGGTGCCCGGCATGCTAGAGCGCGAGCTCGGCGTCGACGTGCCCGGTGAGATCGCCGAGCGCATCGTGCGCGGCAATCGGCTCTTCAGCGCAGGCCGCTTCCGCGCCTTCAGCCCCTCGGACCTGTGCCCGGACAACGTCATCCTGAACGAGGAGGGCGCGCGGTTCCTCGACTACGAGTGGGGCGGCTTCCGGGACGCCTCGCTGGATGTCGCGTACGCGCTGGTCTCCTTCCCCGGCTGCCTCTGCGACATCGAGCTCTCCCGCAAGCGGGGGCAGCAGATGATCGAGGCCTGGCGCTCCGAGGTGGTCGGGGTCTGGCCCGCGCTCGCCGACGACGCGATGCTGGCCGAGCGGATCCTGGAGGCCAGGCTCATCTGGGTGTGGCTGAGCACCTACTGGTTCCTGCCCGTCGACCACCTGCGGATCGCCGCCGCCCGCCAGCACGGCCTCTCGGTGCCGCGCTCGGAGGCGCTGATCAACCGGTGGGCCGCGCTGGCCGAGGACGCCCGCTGCATCGGTGACGACCACGTCGGCGATTTCGCCGAGCGGGTCTCCGCGACGCTGGAGGAGCGCTGGTCGGTCTGACCGCTCGGCTCGCGGAGCCGCGTCAGACCCGGCCGGTACGGTCGAACCCATGAGCGAGGGGCTGTTCGACGTGCCCGGATCGGCGGCCGCCGAGCCGGAATTCGCCGCCGTCGAATTCCGCGGTGCGGGCAAGCTGGTTCCGCTCGCCGTCCGGATGCGTCCGGAGACGCTGGACGAGGTGGTCGGCCAGCAGCACCTGCTCGGCCCCGGCTCCCCGCTGCGCCGCCTGGTCGAGGGCTCCGGTGCGGCATCGGTGCTGCTCTACGGCCCGCCCGGGACCGGGAAGACCACGCTCGCCTCGCTGGTCTCCACCGCGACCGGCCGCCGCTTCGAGGCGCTCTCCGCGCTGTCGGCCGGGGTCAAGGAGGTGCGCGGCGTCATCGAGCTGGCCAGGCGCAGGCTCACCGCGGGCGAGCAGACCGTGCTCTTCATCGACGAGGTGCACCGCTTCTCCCGGCCCCAGCAGGACGCGCTGCTCGCCGCCGTGGAGAATCGGATCGTGCTGCTGGTCGGCGCCACCACCGAGAACCCCTCCTTCTCCGTCGTCTCGCCGCTGCTCTCCCGCTCGCTGGTGCTGCAGCTGCGCCCGCTCACCCCGGACGACATCCGCGCGGTGCTGCGGCGCGCGCTCGCCGACCCGCGCGGCCTCGACGGCGCCTACACCGTCACCAACGAGGCCATGGAGCACCTGGTGCGGATCGCGGCGGGCGATGCCAGGCGCGCGCTCACCGCGCTGGAGGCGGCGACCTCGTCGGCCACCGGGGGCACCGTCGACCTGGCGCTGGTCGAGGCCAGCGTGGACGAGGCCGCCGTGCGCTACGACCGCGCGGGCGACCAGCACTACGACGTGATCAGCGCGTTCATCAAGTCCATCCGCGGCTCCGACGTGGACGCCGCGCTGCACTACCTGGCCCGGATGATCAGCGCGGGCGAGGACCCGCGGTTCATCGCGCGCAGGCTCGTCGTGCACGCCAGCGAGGACGTCGGCATGGCCGACCCCACCGCGCTGCAGACCGCGATCGCCGCCGCGCAGGCCGTGCAGCTGATCGGCATGCCGGAGGCCAAGCTGGCGCTGGCCCAGGCCACCATCCACCTGGCGACCGCGCCGAAATCCGGGGCGGTGGTCGCGGCGATCGGCGCGGCGCTCGCCGACGTCGGGGCGGGCAAGGCCGGTTCGGTGCCGCCGCACCTGCGCGACGGGCACTACGCCGGCGCCGCCGGGCTCGGCAACGCGCAGGGGTACCGCTACCCGCACGACCACCCCGGCGGGGTGCTCGCGCAGCAGTACCCGCCGGACGAGCTGGTCGGCGTCGACTACTACGCGCCGACCGAGCACGGCGCCGAGCGCGAGGTCGCCGCCAGGGTCGGAAAACTGCGCCGGATCGTGCGCGGGCTGCGCACCGGGCCGGGCAGCGGAAAATCGGATGAACCGGGCCGGTAGGCTGGACTTCCGTGCAGACCCACGACATCCGACGGCGCTTCCTGGACCATTTCGTCCGTGCCGGACACACCGAGGTGCCCAGCGCCTCGCTGATCCTGGCGGACCCCAACCTGCTGTTCGTGAACGCGGGAATGGTGCAGTTCAAGCCGTACTTCCTGGGGCAGGAGGAGCCGCCCTACCCGCGCGCGACCAGCGTCCAGAAGTGCGTCCGCACCGGGGACATCGAAGAGGTCGGCGTCACCACGCGGCACAACACCTTCTTCCAGATGGCGGGCAACTTCTCCTTCGGCGACTACTTCAAGGAGCAGGCCATCGGCTTCGCCTGGGAGCTGATCACGAAGTCGCAGGAGCAGGGCGGCTACGGCTTCGACCCGGAGCGGATCTGGGTCACCGCCTACGAGTCCGACCCCGAGGCCGCCGAGATCTGGCAGCGGGTCGCCGGGATCCCGGCCGAGCGGATCCAGTTCCGCGACGGCAAGGACAACTACTGGGACATGGGGGTGCCCGGCCCCGGCGGCCCGTGCTCGGAGATCTACTACGACCGCGGCCCCGCCTACGGCCGCGACGGCGGCCCGGTCGCCGACGAGGATCGCTACATCGAGATCTGGAACCTCGTCTTCATGCAGGACATCCGCGGTGACCGGAGCCCCAAGCAGGGCCACCCGCCGATCGGCACGCTGCCGAAGAAGAACATCGACACCGGCATGGGCGTCGAGCGGATCGCCATGCTGCTGCAGGGCGTCGAGAACGTCTACGAGACCGACCTGCTGCGCCCGATCATCGCCAAGGCCGAGCAGCTCACCGGCCGCGGCTACGGCGCCGACCCCGGCGACGACGTGCGCTTCCGGGTGATCGCCGACCACGCGCGCAGCTCCGCCATGCTCATCTCGGACGGGGTGAACCCGGGCAACGACGGCCGCGGCTACGTGCTGCGCAGGCTGCTGCGCCGGATCGTGCGCTCGGCCCGGCTGCTCGGCGCCGAGAAGCCGGTGATGGCCGAGCTGATCACCGTCGTCTCCGAGCTCATGGCGCCCTCGTACCCGGAGCTCGGCACCGACTTCCGCCGGCTCGAGACCGTCGCCGTCGGCGAGGAGACCGCCTTCCTCAAGACCCTGAGCACCGGCTCCATCCTGTTCGACACCGCCGTCACCGAGGTGAAGGCGAAGGGCAGCAGCACGATTCCCGGCTCCGAGGCGTTCACCCTGCACGACACCTACGGCTTCCCGATCGACCTCACCCTGGAGATGGCCGCCGAGGCCGGGCTCAGCGTGGACGAGGCGGGCTTCCGCTCGCTCATGGCCGAGCAGCGGCAGCGCGCCAAGGACGACGCGGCCGCCCGCAAGCACGCGCACGCCGACCTCAGCGTCTACAAGGAGCTGATCGATCGCGGCGCCACCGAGTTCACCGGCTTCGCCGAGCTGGCCTCCGAGGCCACCGTGCTCGCGCTGCTGGCCGACGGGGTCCGGGTACCGGTCGCCTCCGAGGGGCAGCAGGTCGAGGTGATCCTGGATCGCAGCCCGCTCTACGCGGAGTCCGGCGGGCAGATCGCCGACCGCGGCAGCATCACCGCCACCGGGCTCCGGCTGCGCGTCGACGATGTGCAGAAGATCGCCAAGAAGCTGTGGGTGCACAAGGGGACGGTCGAGCAGGGCGCCGTCACCGAGGGCGACGTCGTGCTGGCCCAGGCCGACCCGGCCTGGCGCCGCGGCGCCACCCAGGGCCACTCCGGCACGCACATGGTGCACGCCGCGCTGCGCCAGGTGCTCGGCCCGAACGCGGTGCAGGCCGGCTCCCTGAACAAGCCGGGCTACCTGCGCTTCGACTTCAACTGGCAGGGCCAGCTCTCCGAGCAGCAGCGCGCCGACATCGAGGCGGTCTCCAACGACGGGGTCGGCGCCGACTTCCCGGTGAACACCTTCGTCACCGACCTGACCGAGGCCAAGCGGATGGGCGCGCTCGCGCTCTTCGGCGAGAACTACGGCTCCGAGGTGCGCGTCGTCGAGATCGGCGGCCCGTTCTCGATGGAGCTCTGCGGCGGCACGCACGTGCAGCACTCCTCGCAGATCGGCCCGATCACGCTGCTCGGCGAGGCCTCGGTCGGCTCCGGTGTGCGCCGCGTCGAGGCCTTCGTCGGGCTGGACTCGTACCGGTACCTGGCCAAGGAGCGGGCGCTGCTGGCCGGCGTCGCCTCCTCGCTCAAGGTGCCGTCCGAGGAGGTGCCCGCCCGGGTCGAGCAGCTCGTGGAGCGGCTCAAGGTCGCGGAGAAGGAGCTGGAGCGCAACCGCACCGCCGCCGTGCTGGCGAGCGCGTCCACCTTCGCCGAGCGGGCGGAGCGGGTCGGCTCGGTGCTGCTGGTCGCGGCTGCGGCGCCGGCGGGCATCGGCGGCGGCGACCTGCGCACCCTGGCCACCGACATCAAGGGCAGGCTCGGCAGCGAGCCCGGCGTGGTGGTGCTGCTCGGCAACGCCGACGGCAAGGTGCCGTTCGTGGTAGCGGTGAACAAGCCCGCCCAGGAACTCGGTATCAAGGCCGGTGACCTGGTGGCCGCCTTCGGTCCGGGCATCGCGGGCCGAGGCGGCGGCAAGCCGGAGATGGCGCAGGGCTCCGGCTCCGACCCGTCGGGCATCGAGGCAGGTCTCGCCGCCGTGCGCGGCCGGGTGGGTGAACTCGCCGGCTGATGGCTGATTCCCAACGGCACGGGCCGCAGGCGGGCGCCCGCCCCGCCGACCGGCCGGATCCGAACAGCGACCCCGGTCGCGGCAGGCGGGTCGGCATCGACGTCGGCAGCGTGCGCGTCGGCGTGGCCTCCAGCGATCCGGACGGCATCCTCGCGACCCCGGTGGAGACCGTGGCGCGGGCGAAGGGGCGGGGTTCGGATTCCGCCACGGCGCCGGATATCGCACGGTTAGCCGAGATTGTGCGGGAGTATGAAGCGGTCGAGGTGATCGTCGGGCTGCCCCGGACATTGCGGGGGGAGAACGGCGCATCGGCCGCCGTGGCCATCGCGTTCGCGGATCGGTTGCGGGAAGCGGTCCAACCGGTTCCCGTCCGACTCTCCGACGAACGGTTGACTACCGTGTCAGCTGCACGTGCATTGCGGGACAGCGGGGTTCGCGCACGCGGCAGCCGACGGGTGATCGACCAGGCGGCGGCGGTGGCGATCCTGCAGGGTTGGTTGGACGAACGGAGCTCGGTGGTGAAGTCGGTCGAACGCACGGTGGTACCCGAGGGAGAGGTGCCGCCGCATGTCTGACCGCCCGAGCCGGGGGGAGGCGTCCCGGCATGTCTGAGCGCTGGGCACGGGCCGAGGAGCGCTACCGCCAGAAGGAGGCCGAGCGCCGCTACAAGCGCAGGGCCCCCGCGGCCGCCGAACCCGAGTGGGACGGCTACGACGACGAGACCAGGGTCATCCCGCGCTACGACGACCAGCTACCCGGCGGCTACCCCGACGAGCCGTACCAGGCGGGCGCCTACCCCGGCGACGGGGTCTACCCGGACGACCCGCCCGGCCACGCCGACCCCGAGCACTACCCGGACGAGGAGCCGCCGCGCCGCGGCCCGCGCAAGCCGCGCCCCGCGGGCGAGTCCAGGCAGCGCCGCGACGACGAGGAGACGGGGACGCGCGCGCGGCGCGGGCCCGGCCGCTCCGGTCGCAAGTCCTCCCGGATCGCCTCCCGCAAGGCCGAGGAGCGCAAGCGCCGCAGGCGCAACTTCTGGTTGATCGGCGCGCTCTTCGCGGTGCTGGTGGTGGCCGCGGTCGGCTACGTCGGGAGCAAGCTGATCGGCGGTTACACCCCGGCCGAGGATTTCGCCGGCCCCGCGGGCGACCCGGTGGTGGTCGAGGTGAAGTCCGGCGACACCGCGACCCAGATCGCCGCCTCCATGTACGACAAGGGTGTGGTCGCCAGCAGCGCCGCCTTCTACGAAGCGGCCGTGCAGAACTCCGCGATGAGCGGTGTGCAGCCCGGCTTCTACGCCATTCCCAGCCGCAGCCCCGCCGCGGCGGCCGTCGCCGAGCTGGTCGGCGGCGAGAGCCGGGTCGGCAACGTGGTGATCTCCGAGGGCAGGCAGCTGCACGATCAGCACGATGTGAACACCACCGCCCGCAAGGAGGGCATCTACACCAAGATCGCCGCGGCCAGCTGCGTCGGCACCACGCCGAAGTGCGTGACCTACGAGCAGCTCGACGCCGCGGGTGCCTCCGCCGACCTGGCCGCGCTCGGCGTCCCGGAGTGGGCGCGGGAGGCGGTCCGCGAGGTCCCGGACCGGCAGCGCCAGCTGGAGGGGCTGATCATGGCGGGCTCCCTCGACTTCGACCCCAGCGGCACCCCGGAGCAGATCCTGGCGCAGCTGGTGAGTACGAGCGCGCGCAGCTACGAGGCCTCCGGGCTGCTGCAATCCGGCGCCACCAACCAGCTCACCCCCTACGAGACGCTGATCGCGGCCTCGCTGGTGGAGCGCGAGGCGCTGCCCCAGGACATGGGCAAGGTGGCCAGGGTGATCGTGAACCGCCTCAAGGTGGACCAGCCGCTGCAGTTCGACTCGACGGTGAACTACGCGCTGGACAAGACCGAGGTGGCCACCACCGACACGGACCGGGCCACGAAGACCCCGTGGAACACTTACGCCATGCCCGGGTTGCCGGCCACCCCGATCTCCTCGCCCTCGCTGGAGGCGCTGAAGGCGATGGAGAACCCGACGCCCGGTGTGTGGCTCTACTTCGTGACCATCGACCAGCGGGGCACCACGCTCTTCACCGAGTCCTACGCGGAGCACCTGCGCAATATCGACCGCGCCCTGGAGAGCGGGATCCTCGACAGTGGGCGCTGACGGCGGCCGTGTCCCCGCGGCCGGAAGCGTGCGGCGGGCCGCCGTGCTCGGCAGTCCGATCGCGCACTCGCGCTCGCCGCAGCTGCACCTGGCCGCCTACCGCGCGCTCGGGCTGGACTGGAGTTACGAGCGGATCGAGTGCGACGCGGCCGCGCTGCCCGGGCTGGTCGCCGGGCTCGGCCCGGAGTGGGCCGGGCTCTCGGTGACCATGCCGGGCAAGGAGGCGGCGCTGGCCGTCGCCGATTCGCGCACGGATCGTGCCGTGCTGGTCGGCTCCGCGAACACCCTGGTGCGGACCGCGGCCGGGTGGCGGGCCGACTGCACCGACGTCGACGGGGTCGCCGGGGCGTTGCGCGAGGCCGGGGTGTCGGCGGTGGCGCGGGCCGTGGTGCTCGGCGCCGGTGGGACCGCCCGCCCCGCTCTGCTCGCTCTCCGCGATCTCGGTGCCTCCGAGGTGACCGTGGTGGCCAGGGACGCGGGCCGGGCCGCCGGTGCGCTGGAGTTGGCGGGGCGGCTCGGGCTGCGCGCCGCGTACACCGGCTTCCGGCTCGACGTGCTGCGCGAGCGCTGTGGCGCCGCCGACGTCGTGATCAGCACCGTGCCCGCCGACGCGGCCGGCGCGGTCGCGGCCGCGGTGGCTCGGGCGCCGGTCGTGCTCGACGCGCTCTACCACCCGTGGCCGACCCCGCTGGCGAGCGCCGTCTCGGCCGCGGGGCACACCGTGGTGAGCGGGCTGGAGATGCTGCTCAACCAGGCCTTCGGTCAGGTCGAGCAGTTCACGGGGCAGCGGGCGCCGCGCGCGGCCATGCGCGCCGCGCTCGCCGCGACGCTCGCGGGCTGACCGGTTCCGCCCGTCTCGGACACCCCGGACCGGGCGACCCCGGCATTTCCGCAGGAGCGGTACGGTGCCTTGGTTATGGTGATGGGCATGAACGGTAGGTGGACATGAACACATGGGTGCTGCGCGCGGTGGTCCTCGGTGCGCTGGTGGTGTTCCTGCGGGCCGTGCTCGGCTTCGCGATGGTGAACTGGCCCACCCACGGCGGGGTGCTGCGGCTGCTCTGCCTGGTGGTGCTGCTGGCGGCGGTCGTCGCCTGGGGTGTGCTGGACGGCAGGGCCGACCGCGCGCGCGTCGAGCGCGGCGGCGAGGGCGCCGACCTGACCATGCGCTGGCTGCGGGCCGCGCTGGCCGGTGGGATCGGCAGCGGCCTGGTGTCCTGGATCCTTGACCTGCTGCCCCGCTTCGACCTCGGGGACAACGGGCTGCTCTTCGAGCTGACCGCGGGGGCGGCGTTCATCGTGCTGCTGATCTTCGTGCCCGCGCTGATCGGCGGCGCGATCGGTCGCCGGGCCGGTGGTAGCCGCAAGGCCGGCGCCCAGCCGCAGGCCGCGAACGCATAGCTCCGGCCCAGCCGCAGGCCGTGCACGCATAATCCGCGCCCGGTCGCAGGCCGTGCACGCATGCTCCGCGCCCGGCCGAGAGCGCGCCGGGCGCCCTCGGCCGGGCTCGGCGGGGGCAGGCGGCGTTCTCGAGGGGGCGGTCCCGGGAGGGGCCGCCCCCCTTCGGCGTCAGAGCAGGACGGCGCCGTTGTTCGGCGTGGGCTGCTTGGCGACCACCGAGTAGGCGGCGGCGAGCAGCGCCGGGTCCGGCCCCTCGAGGCGGCCCGGCTTGGCCAGACCGTCCAGTACCACGAAGCGCAGTACCCCGGAGCGGGTCTTCTTGTCGGTCTGCATGTGCTCCAGCAGCTGCGGCAGCGCGTCCGCGTCGTACCCGGTGGGCAGCCCGAGCGCGGCCAGGATGCTGCGGTGCCGGTCGGCGGTGGCATCGTCGAGGCGCCCGGCCAGCCTGCCCAATTCGGCGGCGAAGACCAGCCCGACCGAGACGGCGGCACCGTGCCGCCAGCGGTAGCGCTCGCGGCGCTCGATGGCGTGGCCGAGGGTGTGGCCGTAGTTCAGGATCTCCCGCAGCCCGGCCTCCCTGAGGTCGGTGCCGACCACGTCCGCCTTCACCTGGATGGAGCGGCGGATCAACTCGGGCAGCACGTCGCCGGTGGGGTCGAGCGCGGCCTGCGGGTCGGCCTCGATGAGGTCGAGGATCACCGGGTCGGCGATGAACCCGGTCTTCACGATCTCGGCCATCCCGGCCACGATCTCGTTGCGCGGCACCGTCTCCAGCGTCACCAGGTCGACCAGGACGGCGGCGGGCTCGTGGAAGCTGCCGACCAGGTTCTTGCCCGCCTCGGTGTTGATGCCGGTCTTCCCGCCGACCGCGGCGTCCACCATGGCCAGCAGCGTCGTCGGCACGTGCACGATGCGCACCCCGCGCATCCAGGTGGCGGCGACGAAACCGGCCAGGTCGGTGGCGGCGCCGCCACCCAGGCTGACCACGACGTCGTTGCGGGTCAGCCCGATCCGGCCGAGCACCTCCCAGCAGAACCCGGCCACCGCGAGGTCCTTGCCCGCCTCGGCGTCCGGGATCTCGATCCGGTGCGCGTCCACCCCGCTCTCGGCGATCGCGGCGCGCACCGCCTCCGCGGTCTCGGCCAGCGGCGGCTGGTGGAAGATCGCCACCGAGCGGACGCCGCCGCCCGCGGTGACGGACTCGACGAGTTCGCCGAGCAGCCCGCGGCCGACGATCACCTCGTACGGGTCGGCGGTGCGGACCTGGAGACGGATCGGCTCTGTCACGTGTGCTCCGAATCTGTGCGTGTGGTCTGAAGGCGGTTGCGCCCGCGGGCGCGCCGGGCCCTGCCGCGCCGCGCCCGCCCGCCGCCCTCGGCGGACGATGCGCCGGTGGCGGCCGGGTCGGCGGATCCCCCGGAAGACGACTCTCCGGCATCCCCGGCCCGAGCCGAGCTCCGGTTCCCGGTGCCTCGGGTGTGAGCGGCATCAAAATTTCCGGCGGCTCCCGCTTGCCCGGCCGTGCCGGAGTCGCCCGGCGCGTCGGCTCCGGTCGTGCTGCCGCCATCGGCGGTGACCTCCGGACGGCGCCCGGTGGCGGTGACCCGACGTTTGCGGCGCCGACGCCGGGGCGCGCGGGCCGCGGTGCCCTCCGCGGCGACTCGGTCGCCCGAGATGCGCTCGGTGGCCGTGCGTTCCGGAGGGGTCCTGGTGCTGCCCGCCGCTTTCGCGGCGCGGTCGGCCTCACCGCGCACGGCGGGCTCCTGCCCCTTCCGCCCGGCGGCGCGGGCCCGCGCCCGGCGGCGCGCCCGCGAACGGCTGCCGCCGTGCGCGGGGATGGGCGCGGCGGCGGGCGCGGCGGCCTCGGGTGCGTCGGTCTCGACGCCGAGCTCGGCCAGGATGGCCCGCACCACGCGGCCGGGGCTGCGCCCGTCGGTGCGCACCCTGATGCTGGAGACCTCGCGGTAGAGCGGGCGCCGGATGCGCATGAGCTCCCGGTACTTGGCCCCGGGATCGGCGCCGTTGAGCAGCGGCCGCCCGGTGCTCGCCCCGGTCCGGCGCAGCCCCTCGGCGACGCTGATCTCCAGGTACACCACCGTGCGTTCGCGCAGCAGCGCCCTCGTGCTCTCGGAGAGCACGGCACCCCCGCCGAGCGAGACCACGCCGAGCTCGTCGAGCACGGCGCGGCGCACCACCCGCTCCTCGATCCGGCGGAACTCCGGCTCGCCGTCGGCGGCGAAGATCTCCGGGATTGTCCGCCCGGTCTCCTCCTCGATCCCGGCGTCGGTGTCGTACAGCGGGACGCCGAGCTCCCTGGCCAGCTTCCTGCCGATGGTCGACTTGCCTGCGCCGGGCGGTCCGACCAGCACCACGCGCGGGGCGTGGGGGCCGGTCGGCGCGGTCATCGTGAGCGGCTGCCCGCGGGCACGTGTGGACGGGCCTCCAGCCGCTCCAGGTAGCGCGTGACGTTGTCGGTGGTCTCGGCGAGCGAATCGCCGCCGAACTTCTCCAGCGCCGCCTGTGCGACGACCAGCGCCACCATGCTCTCGGCGACAACGCCGGCGGCGGGCACCGCGCACACGTCGGAGCGCTGGTGGATGGCGACGGCCTCGTCACCGGTCGACATGTCGACGGTGGCGAGCGCGCGCGGCACCGTCGAGATCGGCTTCATCGCGGCGCGCACGCGCAGCGGCTCGCCGTTGGTCATCCCGCCCTCGAGCCCACCGGCCCGGTTGGTCGAACGCAGGATGCCGTCCGGACCGGGCCGCATCTCGTCGTGCGCCTCGCTTCCGCGCCGCCGCGCGGTCTCGAAACCGTCTCCGACCTCGACGCCCTTGATCGCCTGGATACCCATGAGCGCGGCCGCGAGCCTGGCGTCCAGCCGGTTCTCGCCGCTGGTGAAGGAGCCTAGCCCGATCGGCAGCCCGGTCACGATCACCTCGACCACGCCGCCGAGGGTGTCGCCGTCCTTCTTGGCCGCCTCGATCTCCGCGATCATCGCGGCCTCGGCGTCGGCGTCGAAGGCGCGCACCGGGCTGGCGTCGACGGCGTCCAGATCATCGGGGCCGGGCAGGTGCTCGGCGGTGCTGCGGGCGGTGCCGATCGAGATCACGTGCGAGATCACCTCGACCCCGAAGGTCTGACGCAGGAAGTTGCGGGCGACGGTGCCCGCGGCCACCCTGGCCGCGGTCTCCCTGGCACTCGCCCGCTCCAGCACATTGCGGGCGTCGTCGAAGCCGTACTTGAGCATGCCGGAGAAATCGGCGTGGCCGGGGCGCGGCCTGGTCAGCGGGGCGTTGCGGGCCAGCTCGGCGAGCTCGGCCGCGTCGACCGGGTCGGCGGACATCACCGTCGTCCACTTGGGCCACTCGGTATTGGCGATCTCGATGGCGATCGGGCCGCCCATGGTGCGGCCGTGCCGCACGCCGCCGACCACGGTGACCTTGTCGGCCTCGAACTTCATCCGGGCGCCGCGCCCGTACCCGAGCCTGCGGCGGGCGAGCTGTGCGGAGATCTCCTCCGACGTCACCTCGACGCCGGCGACCATCCCGTCGAGGAGGGCGACGAGAGCGGGACCGTGGGATTCTCCGGCAGTTATCCAGCGCAACACGGGTTCATCCTCCCATGTCGGGCGGGGTGCCCGGGCACACGGCCCGGCGCGCCGGTCACGACGGGCCGCCCTGGCCGACCGCCATCGGCGTGGCGACGGCGAACAGGGTCGCGGCGCACATGGCCGGGCCGTGCGGGACGGGTTGCCCCCGTACCGGCAGCCCGCGCCGATGTCGAAGGGCGAGTAGCACCAACCCGGCGACGGCGGTGCCGAGCGGGGCGAGCAGTGCCGCCCACACCCAGGCCCGCGCGCCGGCGCAGGCCGCCGCCGCACCGAGCGCGACCGCGAGCTTCACGTCGCCCGCGCCGATTCCGGCGGGTGCGACCAGGTGCGCCGCCAGATAGACCCCGGCGAGCAGCACCGCGCCGAGCAGCGCGGGAAGGAATAGCCCGGTGCCCGCGGCATAGCCGAGCACGGCGAGCGCACCGGCCGCGGTGAGCCGGTCGGGCAGCCGGTGGGTGCGCAGATCGACGAGGGCGGCGAGAGCGCACCAGGCGGCGAAGAGCGGGAGGGCGAGGGAAGCGGACATGCGTTCAGCGTGCCGGGGCGGACCGCCGCCGGGAACCGCCGATCCCGTGCCTGTGGACAACTCCGCAGCTGTGCACAACTCGGCCTTTCCCCGGTAGCCGGAGCGGCCCGGCGGAGTAGTTTCGACGCCATGCCCGATGATCCAGCGCCACAGCCCCCCGGGTCGCCCACCGGTGCCCCGCTCGTTCCCGATCACGCCGCACGCCGCGCCGCGCTGCGCAGCCTGCTGGTGGAGAACGGCGTCGACGCCCTGCTCGTCACCGATCTCGTGAACATCCGCTATCTCAGCGGCTTCACCGGCTCCAATGCCGTGCTTCTCGTGCACTCGTGGGATATGCGGGGCTCCGAGGAGCGCACGGTGCTCTGCACCGACGGCAGATACCGCAGCCAGGTGGCCGAGCAGGTGCCCGATCTGCGCGCCGAGATCGCCCGCGCCTGCGCGCCGCGGATCGTGGAGCTGGCAGGGGAGTGGCAGCTGGGCCGGATCGGCTACGAGAGCCACGTGATGACCGTCGACCAGCACCGCGCGCTGGCGGAGCAGCGCACCGGGCTGGAGCTGGTGGCGGTGCCGGGGCTGGTCGAGCAGCTGCGGATGGTCAAGGACGGCTACGAGGTGGATCGGCTCGCCGCCGCCTGCGCGGCGGGCGACGCCGGGCTCGCCACCCTGCTCGAGCGCGGCGGGCTGCGGCCGGGCCGCACCGAGCGCGAGGTGGCCAGGGATCTGGAGTGGGCGATGTTCGAGCACGGCGCCGCCGGGGTCGCCTTCGAGACCATCGTCGCCGCGGGCGCCAACTCCGCGGTGCCGCACCACCGGCCCACCGGGGCGGTGCTCGCCGCCGGTGACTTCGTGAAGATCGATTTCGGCGCGATCGTCGACGGCTACCACTCCGACATGACCAGGACCTTCGTTCTCGGCCCCGCCGCGGCGTGGCAGCGCGAGGTCTACGAGCTCGTGCGCGAGTCGCAGCGGGCGGGCCGGGAGGCGCTGCGCCCCGGCGCCAGGACCGGTGACGTGGACGCCGCCGCGCGCACGGTGATCGAGGCGGCCGGGCACGGCGAGTTCTTCGTGCACGGCCTCGGGCACGGGGTCGGGCTGCGCATCCACGAAGCGCCGGGTATCGCGAAAACGGCAACCGGTACACTCTTGTCCGGCGTGGCGGTGACCGTCGAACCAGGTGTGTACTTTCCCGGCCGCGGCGGAGTCCGGATCGAGGACACGCTCGTGGTGCGCGAAGAGGGCCCGGAACTGCTCACCCGCACCGGCAAGGACCTGACCGAGGTCGGCTGACCCGGTCGCCGCGAACCCCCATACGCAGACAACGAGGAGACCCGAGCACAGTGGCGGACACCAGCGACTTCAAGAACGGCCTGGTGCTGAAGATCGACGGTCAACTTCAGCAGATCACCGAATTCCAGCACGTCAAGCCGGGCAAGGGCCCCGCCTTCGTGCGCACCAAGCTGAAGAACGTGCTGTCCGGCAAGGTGGTCGACAAGACCTTCAACGCGGGCGTCAAGGTGGAGACCGCCACGGTCGACCGGCGGGACATGACCTACCTCTACCACGACGGCTCGGACTACATCTTCATGGACGGCGAGACCTTCGATCAGCTCTCGATCGGCGAGTCCACCGTCGGCCCCGGCGCCCGCTTCCTGCTGGAGAACATGCAGGTGCAGGTCGCCACGCACGAGGGTGAGGCGCTCTTCGTCGAGCTTCCGGTCACCGTCGAGCTCGTGGTGAAGCACACCGACATCGGCCTGCAGGGCGATCGCTCCACCGGCGGCACCAAGCCCGCCACCCTGGAGACCGATGCCGAGGTGCAGGTGCCCCTGTTCATCAACACCGGCGACAAGCTGCGTATCGACTCGCGCGACGGCAGCTACCTCGGCCGGGTCAACGCCTGACGACCCCGGCGACCCGAGACGTGGCGGATCAGCCCGCGGACAAGAAGCCCGCGTACAAGAAGCTCGGCGCCCGGCACAAAGCCCGCCGCCGGGCAGTGGACCTGCTCTTCGAGGCCGAGGCCCGGGATGTCGACCCGGCCGTGCTCGCCGACGAGCGGGTCGACCTGGCAGGCCGGGACCAGACGGTCGCGCCGGTCCACCCCTATACCCGGACCCTGGTCGACGGCGTCGCCGACGACCTCGACCGGGTGGACAACACGATCGAGTCCTACCTGCAGGACTGGGCGCTCTCCCGGCTGCCCGCCGTGGACCGGGCCATCCTGCGGATCGCGGTGTGGGAGCTGTTCCACGCCCCGGATGTGCCGCCGGTGGTCGCGGTGGACGAGGCCGTCGAGCTGGCCAAGGAGCTCTCCACCGACGACTCGCCCGGCTTCGTGAACGGCGTGCTCGGCAAGGTGGTGCTGGTGGCGGAGCAGGTGCGCGCCGCTGCGGCCGCCACCCGCGCCCCGCGCGGCGGGGACACCGCGAACTGACCGCGCGCGGCGCCGGACTCCGGCGCCGCGGCGGCTCTGCCGCCGAGCGGGCAGTCGCTGCTCTTCGTTCATCCCTCAACACCCCTGTGAGGCAATCGGTCCCGGTTCGGGTCTGCCGTGCGCACCGCACCCGTATGCTGGACGCACACGTGGAGGGGAGTTCCGATGACGCGCGCGCTGGCGTGGCTGCGCAACAACATCGACGGGCTCGTGGCGCTGGTCCTCGCGTTCATCGTCGGCATCCTGGCGGTGCTGGATCTGATCGACGTGGACAGCGTCAATGCCATCGTGCTGCTGGTGCTCGGCCTGCTCGCGGGCACGCTGCTGCGCGACCGGCACCTGTCCGCGCAGGCGCTCAGGGACGCGTCGTCGGTGCAGCTGCTGTACGGCTCGGCCATCGGGCACGCGCACACGCTGGCCCGCGGCGGCACCGAGCAGTGGATCTTCAAGGGCGGCACCGGAACCTACATCCGCGCCGTCACGCTGCGCTCCTGCGTGGAGAACGCCAGGCGGGAGCAGCGGCCACTGCGCATGCAGCTGGAGATCCTCGACCCCTTGGACGAGCAGCTCTGCAAGATCTACGCCCAGTTCCGTACCTCGCTGACCCCGGAGGGCGACCGCACCGGCGAGGCGTGGACCACCGACCGCACCCGGCGCGAGGCCTTCGCCACCGTGCTCGCGGCCTGCTGGTACCGGCAGCGCTTCACCTTCCTCACCATCGGAGTCGGGCTGTCCAAGGTGATGTCGACGTTCCGCTGGGATCTCTCCTCCAGTTGCGTGATCGTCACCCAGGAGAGCACCAACTCGCCCGCGCTCATGTTCGAGCGGGACAAGCCCTACTACCGCGACCTCAGCCGGGAGCTGGTGGCCAGCTTCAAGCAGGCGCGGGAGGTGGAGCTGAGCCGGGCGGACACCGTGCCGCTGGCCGACGAGCCCTCGGTGGACCAGGTGCGCAGGCTCTTCGACGCGCTCGCGTTGCCACTGCCGGCCACCTTCACCGATCGCGATGTCGCCGACATCGTGCGCCGCGCGCTGCAACCGAGGAATCCCTACTGATCGACACCCGCTGACCCCGTGAGCCCCGCATGAAGAGCATCGCCCCGCACTCCGATTCCGACTACCGCCTGCTGCGGCGGCTGCTGGATGGCGGCCGCCCGCATGCCGTGCGGACCTGGGCCGCCTGCTACCTGGCCGCGCTGCTCACCGGGGACCGGCCCGCGCACGCGGTGCGGCACCCGCTCGGCTTCGTCTGCTTCCCGGTGTTCCGGGAGGCCGGGCACGGGGTCTGCCTGCACGTGTGGACCGAGGGGGTGCGCTCCTCCTCGACCACGTCGGCGATCCACGCGCACAGCTGGGACCTGGTGAGCACGGTGCTCTACGGCGAGGTCGGTAACGAAGTGGTGGAAATCGACGCGGGCGGTGTTGCGCCGACCCACCGGCTCTACGAAATCCACAGCGGACGCGACGGCGACCAGGTGCGCGGCACGGACCGCATGGTTTCGTATCGCCGCAGGTCGCGGGAGTTCTTCCGGCGCGGCGACGTGTACGAACTGCCCTACGGTGTATTCCATGTATCGGAGGTGGGCGGCGAGGCCGCCACGGTCGCGCTGGGCCGGGATCGGCACGGCAGACCGGACCTGTCGCTCGCCCCGCCGCACGTCCACGACCACCGGGTGCACCGGACCGTGTGCACCCCCGAGGAGACCCGTCGGGTGGCCGGACTCGTTCTGGCCCGGCTGCGCGACGACGCCACCAGCGACCGGAGGCCCGATGAATGACACTGGTGCGACGGTCGAGCGGACCCGGCCGGGCGAGCGGAGGCAGCCCCATGCGAACACGTGAGGCGGCGACCGCACCCGGCCTGATCCGGGCGGGCGGCCTCGCCGCGCCGACGGTGAGCGCGGTCACACAGGCCGCCGCCCGGGTGGCGATCGCGGCCGCCGAGGAGGCGGGCGCGGTGATCCGGGGCGGGCTGCACGGCGCGCTCGGCATCAGCGTCAAGGACGCGGGCGGCGATCTGGTGACCGAGCTGGACCTGCGCGCCGAGCGGATCATCCTGGATCGCATCCGCGGCGCCTTCCCCGGTCACCGCGTGCTCGCCGAGGAATCCGGGCTGCTCGAGGGCTTCGACGACGACTGGACCTGGGTGGTCGACCCGCTGGACGGCACCAACAACATCGCGATCGGGCTGCCGGTCTGCACCGTCGGCATCGCGCTCTGCCACCGCGGGTCCCCGGTGCTCGGCGTCGTGCACGAACCGGTGGCGGGGCACACCTGGTCGGCGATCCGCGGGCGCGGGGCGCACGGCCCGGACGGCAGGCTGCGCTGCGGCTCCGCTCCGGCGGCCGGCTCCGGCCCGGTGCTGGCCTGGCTGCAGGGTTACCCGATCCGGCGCACCGATCCCGCCGCGCGGGCCCTACGGCTCACGCTGGAGGCCGGTTCCCGCAGGTTGATCCAGCTCTGGTCGCCGCTGCTCTGCTGGATCATGCTGAGCCGCGGCGACATCGACGGCTTCGTCGGCTACGGCGCGGGCCAGATCGATCTGCCCGCGGGCACGCTCATCGCGCGCGAGGCGGGGGTGCGGATCGTCGGCTTCGACGGCGCGCCGCTCACCGAGCACATCACCCCGGCCGGGGGTGCGATCGATTTCGTCGCGGCCCGCCCCGAGGTGCTGCCCGCACTGGCCGGGCTGGTGGAGTCGGCGGCCGGGGTCCGGGTGAGCGGGTTGCCCGGCTGAGCAGCCCGGCGACCGTGCCAGGGCCGGGCCGTCGGCACGAGAGCGGCGACGTGCTCGGGCGGGACCGGCAGGCGGTTGGCACAAGAACGGTGACCGTGCCCGGGCGGGACCGTCAGGCGGTCAGTACGAGGGCGGTGACCGCGCCGCCGGTGGCGAGCACCGCCAGCACCAGCCCGGTGCGCACGAACCGGCGCATCGGCACCGAAACCCCGTGCGCCCGGCAGAACTCCAGGCACAGCAGCGTCGCCAGCGAGCCCCACGGCGTCACGATCGGGGCCACATTGGTGCCGATCAGCAGCGCGAGCAGCTGGGTCCGGTTCTCCACCGGAATCACCGCCTCGCCCGCGGTGTAGGCGGGCAGGTTGTTGGCGATATTGGACAGCCCGGCACCGGCCGCCGCGGCCCGGAAAGCGCCTGCCGCACCGGGATCGACGCCGATCAGCGCGCCCATCAGCTCGCCGAGGCCGAACCGGCTCAGCGTCGGCACCACCAGGAACAGCCCCACCACGAAGACCAGCAGCCGCCACGGCAGCAGCGACCAGCGCAGCGCGGCGCGGTCCCAGACCGCGAAGGCGGCCACCGCCAGCGCCGCCGCCAGTACTGCCGCGATCCCGATCTGCTCGCCGAGCAGCGGGATCGCCGCGACGAAGAGCACGCACGCGGCGGAGGTCGCGACGAGCAGAGCGCGGTCGCGCGGCCCGTCGAGCCGGATCGGCTCCGGCGGCAGGTAGGTGTCGGCGTCGCGGTGCGCCCGCCGCCAGTAGAACCACCACAGGCAGAGCGCCGTCGCCGCGATCGAGGCCAGCTGCGGCAGCGCCATGACGGCGGCGAACTCGGTGGCGCTCAGGTCGATCCGTTCGGCGGCGAGCAGGTTGGTCAGGTTCGACACCGGGAGCAGCAGGCTGGCGGTGTTGGCCAGCCAGAGCGTGGTCATGGCCAGCGGCAGCGGCGGGATCCGGGCCGGGCCGGCCAGCGCCAGCATGACCGGGGTGAGCAGCACCGCGGTGGTGTCCAGGTTCAGCAGGATGGTGGTGCCGGCCGCGAACACCACGCAGAGCGCGAAGAGCGCGGGGTAGCGGCCGCGGCCCGCGATGGCGAGCCGGTGCGCGATGACGTCGAAGACCTTGGCCCGCCTGGTCAGCTCGGCCAGCACGATGACGCTGCCGAGGAAGAGCAGCAGCGGGCCGATCCGGCGCATGTTCGCCACCGCCTCGGCGCGCGGCAGCAGCCCGGTGGCGACGCAGAGCACGCCGGCCACCAGCAGCCCGATCCGCAGGCGATCCAGCGTGGAGGTGCGGCGTGGCGAGGGGGTGTCGACCGGCTCGGGCACGACCCCATCATGGCAGTAATCGCCTGCGGGACATGTCCATCGGGTGGGCCATACTGTCGGGTGTGACGGATCAGGGGCGGGCACGGGACTTCTTCGTCAGCTATTCACCGGCGGACGAGCGCTGGGCGACCTGGCTGGCCTGGCAGCTGGAGTCGGCCGGATACAGCACGCTCATCCAGGCATGGGACTTCGTGCCGGGCACCAATTTCATCGACTTCATGGACCGCGGGGTGCGGGATTCGTCGGTGATGCTGGCGCTGCTCTCGGAGAACTACCTGGCCTCCCGGTACGGGACCATGGAGTGGCAGGCCGCCATGCGCACCGACCCGGGCAAGCTCATCCCGGTCCGGATCGGGGAGTGCGCGCCGGAGGGGCTGCTCGCCACGCTCACCTGGATCGATCTGCTCGGCGTTGCCGATGCCGAGCGGGCCCGCGCGGTGCTCTTCGACCGGGTGCGGCAGGTGCTGGCCGGGCGGAACAAGCCAGCCGCCGCGCCCGGGTTTCCCGTCGGGCGCTACGACGACCGGCACTTCCCCGATCTCGAGCGGGCCGCCGCGGCCGCCGCCGAGCGCGCCAACCGGCACGTCCCGGTGGCCGAGCCGGGCTTCCCCGGCGCGCCGGGCACGGTGCCGCGGCAGCCGGGCGTGAGCGTGCTGCACATCGCGGGCCCGCGCTTCGGCCGCGGCCTGCTCGGCAGCGAACCGGGCACCGCGCGGGACCTGCAGTCCCGGATCTGGGCGAACGTCACGCACGCGGTGGACGCGGGGGTGCCCGCGCCGGAGCTGCTCGTGGTCTCCGGCGATCTCACCGAGGCGGGCAAGCCCAAGGAGGCGGACGAGGCACTCGCCTTCCTCACCGGGCTGCGGGTGCTGCTCGGCCTTGAGCCGGACCGGATCGCGGTGGTGCCCGGCAACCACGACGTCTCCAAGGCCGCCTGCCACGCCTACTTCCTGAACTGCGAGGCCCGCGACCGCACCCCGCAGCCGCCGTACTTCCCGAAGCTGGAGCAGTTCACCCGGCTCTTCGGCGAGCTGTACCAGGGGCTGGAGCACCTGGTCTTCGACGTGGGGCAGCCGTGGACGCTGTTCCCGATCCCGGCGCTGCGGGTGGTGGTGGCCGGGCTGGACTCCACCATGGCCGCCACCCACCTGCCCGAGGACGACCACGGCCTGCTCGGCGAGGTGCAGGCCGCCTGGTTCGCGGAGCGGCTGCGCGCCTTCGAGAACGACGGCTGGCTGCGGATCGGGCTGGTGCGGCACGACCCGCTGCCCGGCCCCGGCGGCGATCCGCGCGACCCCGCGCTGCTGCACGACGTTCCGGTGCTGAGCAGGCTGCTCGGCAGCCGGCTCAACCTGCTGCTGCACGGCCCCGGCCCGGGCGGGGTGCTCGCCGACCGGCTGGACGGCGTGCTCCCGGTGCTGCCCGCCGCCGCGCCGGGCGCCGCGGAGATCCTGCACATCACCGCGGACGGCATCGCCCGCTACCCCGCGGGCGCCACCGAGCCCGCCGCGCTGGTCCCGGTCGAGTTCAGCCGGGCCGCCGCGGCACTCACCGCGGCCGCCGACACGGCCGCGCTCCCGGCGGCGCCGGACCCGGCCACCGACGACCCGGCGCTCGACCCGCACGACCGGCTGCTGGCCAGGGTGGCCGAGGTGGTCGAGGCCAGGCACCAGGGCGCCACCGTGCGCCGGGTGGCCGCGGTGCCGCCGCACCTGCTGGTCACCAGGGACGCGGAGGGGGTGACCGTGCAGTCGCGGGTCGCCGTGCACGTCGGCGAGGTGACCCGCGAGGTGGTCGACGCGGTGCTCGCGCACGAGCCCGGGTTCGGCTCCGAGCTGGTGTACCGCGGCGCGCCGCCGCCGCGCTCGCTGCGCGAGGAGGCCGCCGGGTACGGGCTGCGGGTGCGCAGCTTCAGCGAGTTCCAGGGGCTGCTCGACCTGGACGACTACCTGGCCGGGCAGGCCGCCCGGCTGCGCACCGACCAGCGCTACCCGCCGGAGCTGTACGTGCCGCAGCGCTTCCGCGTGCTCGACCACGGCGACCAGCGGATCGAGGACGACCTCGTCGCCGAGCTGCTCCGGGTGGTCGCCGCCGACCAGGGCCGGTTCGTGCTCGTCCTCGGCGATTTCGGGCGCGGCAAGACCTTCGCGCTGCGCGAACTGGCCCGCCGGATCACCGAGACCATGCCCGCGCTGGTGCCGATCCTGGTCGAGCTGCGGCACCTGGACAAGACGCACTCGGTGGACGCCCTCGTCGCCGCGCACCTGGCCGGCCACGGCGAGGATCGGATCGACCTGAAGGCGCTGCGCTACATGCTCGCCGAGGGCCGGGTGGTGCTGCTCTTCGACGGCTTCGACGAGCTGGTGAACCGGATCAGCTACGAGTTCGCCGCCGACCACCTGGAGACGCTGCTGCGCGCGGCCGAGGGCAAGGCCAAGATCGTGGTCGCCGCGCGCACCCAGCACTTCGCCTCGCGGGCGCAGGTGCTGACCGCGCTCGGCGAGCGGGTCGGGGCGCTGCGGGAGCGGCGCATCTTCGGCATCGAGGAGTTCGGCCCGCCGCAGATCCAGGCATTCCTGGCCAACCGGTACGGCGGCGACACCGCGCGCGCCGAGGCGCGGATGCGGCTGCTCACCGGGATCGAGGAGCTGCTCGGCCTGGCCCGCAACCCGCGCATGCTCAGCTTCATCGCCGATCTGGACGACCGCCGGCTCCGTGCGGCGGCCGGGGCTCGGCAGGCGGTCGGCGCGGCCGGGCTGTACCGGGAGATCCTCGAATTCTGGCTGTCCCACGAGGCGGAGCGGGCGAGCGGCGGCCCCGGGGCCCAGCCCGGTCTGCGGGTGACCGAGATGTGGCAGGCGGTCACCGCGTTCGCGCTGCGGGTCTGGGAGACCGGCGAGCCGTACCTGCGCCGCGCCGAGCTCACCGACGTCGCGCGGGAGCTGGTGGAGCTGGTCGGGCCGCAGCGGCTCTCCATCCCGCAGTCGGCGCACGCCATCGGCTCCGGCAGCCTGCTGGTGCGCACCGAGGAGGACCTCTTCGGCTTCATCCACGCCTCGGTGGCGGAGTGGCTGGTGGCGGATCACATCGCGGACCGGTTCCGCGGCGGCGACCGCACCCCGCCGCAGCTGGCGCAGGCGCTGCTCTCCCCGCTCTCGGTGGACTTCCTCTGCGACCTCACCGACGTGCGCTCGCTGCGCGAGTGGGCCGAGCTGGTGCTCGCCGAGCCGGACGCCGCCGAGGTGCTGCGCACCAACGCCATCCGGGTGACCACCCGGCTGCGCACCTCGCGCTCGGCCGACCTGCGCGGCGCCGTGCTCGCCGGGGAGGATCTCTCCTACCGCGACCTGCGCGAGGTCGACCTCACCGGCGCCGACCTGACCGGCGCCCGGCTGGTCGGCACCGACCTGCGCGGTGCCGTGCTGCGCGATGCCGGGCTGGTCGGGGCGCGGCTGGACGAGGCCGACCTGACCGGCGCCGATCTCACCGCGGCCGACCTGAGCCGGGCCCGGCTCACCCGCACCGACCTGACCGGCGCGCGCACCGCGGGGGCGCGCTGGCTGCGCACCGCGCTGCTCGCGGTGACCGGCGCCCCGGACGGGCTGGACCGGCTCGGCGCGGCGGTGCTGCCCGGCGGCCGGGCGGTCACCGAGTTCGCGCCTGCCGCGCTCGGCGTCCGGCACGGCTTCCACGCCAGGCACGGCAGGCTGCCGCAGCCGATCGCCTACAGCCCGGACGGCGGCACCATCGCCATCGGCAGCGACGACGGCGGCGTGCACCTCTACGACGCCGACACCGGCCGCCCGCTGCGCACCCTGCTGGGGCACCGGGCCCGTACCTTCGCCGTGCTCTTCGCGGGATCGCTGCTGATCAGCGGCTCCGGGGACGGCAATGTCGGGCTCTGGGACCCGGGCACGGGGGAGAGCAGGAACATTCTGCGCGGCCATCGTGAATGGGCCTGGCCGGTGGTGGCGGGCGACGGGGTGCTCGCCACCGGTGACGCGGACGGCGTGCTGCGGGTCTGGTCGCTGCCGGAGGGGGAACTGCGGCACGAGACCGAGCCCGCGGGGGCGGGCGAGCTGATCTACACCCTCGCCGTGCACGGCACCAGGCTGGCCGCCGGATACCGGGACGGCACGGTTCTGGTCCGGGACGTCGGGACCGGTGCCGAGCTGCACCGATTCACCGCGGCGACCGGGGCGGTGTATCGGCTCGCCTTCGACCCAACCGGCACCGTGCTCGCGGTCGGCGGCGCCCGCGGCGCGCTGGCGCTGTGGAGTTCCGAGACCGGGCTGCGCGAGCTGCCCGGGCACACCGGCGCCGTCTACACCCTCGCCTTCCACCCGGCCCGCCCGCTGCTCGCCTCCGGCGACACCGACGGCGTGATCCGGCTGTGGGACACCGCGACCGGCGAGCTCGCGCACACCGCCACCGACCATGCCGCCGCGCTCTACTGGGTCGCCTTCGATCAGGCCGGCGACCTGCTCGCCTCCGCCGACAGCGCCGGCGTCGTCTGCGTGCGCGATGCCGACACCGCGGTCACCGGGCACCGGCTCACCGCGCACACCGGGTCGGTCTGGCCGTTCGCCTTCCGGCCCGGCGGCGGCCAGCTGGCCGTCACCGACGACCAGTTCACCGCCAGGCTGTGGGACCCGGGCACGGGCCACTGCAGGCACACCCTCGCCGGGCACGGCCGCAGCATCCGCACCGTCGCCTTCAACGCCGACAGCAGCCTGCTCGCCGCCTGCGGCAACGACGGCAGCGTGCAGCTCTGGGACCCGGTGACCGGAAGCGCGGGGCGCCGGCTCGTCGGCAGCGAGGATCGCCTGGTCACCTACGAGTCGGCGGCCTTCGTGCCGGGCAGGCCGCAGACCCTGGCCACCGTCGGCAACGACGGCAGGCTCAGCATGCTCGACCTGGGCACCGGGCTCTACGAGCGGCACCTGGGCGTCGACGCCGCGCCGATCTGGGCCAGCGCCTTCGACCCGACCGGCGCGCTGCTGGCGACCGCCAACGACGACGACACCGTCGTGCTCTGGCGGCGCACCACCGGCGCTCAGTACCTGGTGTGCCGGGAGCACCGCGGCCGGGTGCGCTCCATCGCCTTCGACGCCACCGGGACGCTCATGGCCACCGGCTGCGACGACTCCCTCGTCCGCGTGTGGGACGTGCACTCCGGCGCGCTGGTGCGCACCCTGAGCGGCCACACCGACCGGGTGTACGCCGTCGCCTTCCACGGCGATTCGGTGATCAGCGCCTCCTGGGACACCACCGCGCGGATCTGGGACCTCCGCACCGGCGCGCTCCGGCACGAGCTGACCAGGCACAGCGACCGGCTCTGGACCGCCGCTGCCGACCCGGTCACCGGGCTGCTCGCCACCGCGGGGGACGACCTGGTGGTGCGGCTCTGGGACATCGCCACCGGCAGGCACCTGCACACGCTGGAGGGACACCGCCGCCGCGTCTGGTCGATCACCTTCGACCCCGCCGGCAAGCTGCTCGCCGGTGGCGGCGACGACGGCACCGTGCTGCTCTGGGACCTCGCCGACATCGCGGAGCCGCGGATCAGGGCGGCGCTGCTCGGCCTGCCCGAGGGCTGGGCCGCGCTGGCGCCGGACGGCAGGTACAAGGTCTCCGGCGACACGGCGGGGCAGTTCTGGCACGTCGTCGGCACCACCCGGTTCGAGACCGGGGAGCTGGACGCCCAGCTCCCGGAGATCCGCAGGCTGGCGCCGGACGAGCCGTTCTGACCGATACCCTGAGAGACAGATACTCTGATCGTTGCACGGGCCCCGACACGAGGAGAGAACACCGACATGGTCGCGATCGACAGCGCTGCCACCGCAGCGGCCGAGCTGGCGCTGCTGCAGCAGTCCGGCGCCACCCCCGAGCAGGCGTGGGCGCTCTTCGACGGCCTGCCCGCCGCCCGCACCGACGAGGTCACGCTGGGCCGCTGGCAGGGCGAGGAGCTCGACACCGGGCACCCCTTCGCCGGCGTGCTCGTCGCCTCCGGCTGGTACGGCAAGCAGTTCGACGGCCCCGAGCAAGTCCACCCGCTGCTCTTCTCCGACTCCACCGGCGCCGTCTTCCCGGTCGACCCGCGCCGCGTTCCGCTGACCCTCACCGACAAGGTGCCGCTCTCCGGGGTCCGGCTGATCAACAAGGCCCTCCCGGTGCTCGGGATCGCGCTGCGCACCCGCAAGTACACCGCGCGGCTGCGCGACATCGAGTACCGCGGCGCGGTGAGCGTCGCCATGATCTACGACCACCTGCCGATCATCGACCACTTCCGGCGGGTCGACGAGCACACCCTGCTCGGCATCATGGACATGCGCGACCTCGCGGAGCCGTACTTCTTCGTCCTGCGCCGCTGAGCCCGGCGTCGTGCCGGGAGCGGCCGCCCGCCGCTCGCGCGGGGCCGGGGGTCAGCTCGGTTCGTCGGCGAGGATGGCGGCGAAGCGCTCGTCGGCGAGGTCGAGCTGGCCCAGGATGTGCTCCTTGACGTGCTCGGCGAGCGGGGTGTCGGCGCGCCGGACCAGCTCCCGGTAGACGTCGGTGAGCGGCGCGTACTTGCGGGCGAGCCGGGGCATGACCGGGCCGGTGGCGTAGAGGATGCCGACCCCGTTGTCGGTGAAGTCGGAGAGCTTCACCACCCGGCCCCAGGGGGAGCTGTCCAGGCTGGCCGTGATGTGCTCGCGGTAGCGGCGGTGCCGCTCGGCGACATCGGCCCTGTCCGCTGGGTCGCGCTCCGAATTGGTGACCGCGGCGACGATCTCCGCGACCCGCTCGCCGAACCGCCCGGTGAGCACCGCGAGCGCGGCGGTGCGCGCGTCGACGCCCGAATCCCCGTGCAGCGCAGCCAGTTCGGGGGCGTGGTCCTCGACCGAGTCGTGCAGCAGCCCGGCGATCACCGGGTCGGCGTCGCGCACCTCGTAGTGGCTGACGATCCGGATCGACACCCGCAGCAGGTGGCTCAGGTAGGGCTCGCGCCCGTAGCGGTCATCGCGGTGCAGCTCGGCGGCGAGCTCGAGCGCGGCGAGGACGCGCTCCCGCTCCGGCAGCTCGGCCACCTCGCCGAGCAGCCGTCCGCGGAGACCGTCCTCGCCGTAGACCTCGCTGATGGTGTGCAGCGGCATCACGGCGAGTACCCCCGCCTCCGGTGTGCCCATGGGAGCAATCTATCCCGGCGGGCCGGGCACGGCCGAGCGAGCGCCGCTCAGCGCACCCCGCGCGGCCGGAACTGCACGCTGATCCGCGGCCCGGCCGGCCGCCTGGTCTTCGGCACCGCGTGCTCCCAGGTGCGCTGGCAGGAGCCGCCCATCACCAGCAGGTCGCCGTGGCCGAGGTGGTAGCGCCGGCTCGCGCCGCCGCCGCGCGGGCGCAGCAGCAGGGCCCGCGGCGCGCCGAGCGAGACGATGGAGACCATGGTGTCGTGCGTGGCGCCGCGGCCGATGGTGTCGCCGTGCCAGGCCACGCTGTCCCCGCCGTCGCGGTACCAGCAGAGCCCGGCGGTGCGGAACGGCTCACCGAGCTCGGGGCCGTAGTGCGCGGAGAGCGCCTCCCGCGCGGTCGCGAGGATCGGGTCGGGCAGAGGGTCCTGCTCGCCGTAGAAGCAGAGCAGCCGCGGCACGTCGACCACCCGGTCGTACATCGGGCGGCGCTCGGCCCGCCACGGCACCTCGGCGGCCAGCCGGTCGAAGAGCGCGGCGGCGCCGGTGAGCCAGCCGGGCAGCAGGTCGACCCAGGCGCCCTGCCCCAGCTCGGTGCGGTGCAGCGCGGAGAGCTCGCCGAGCCCGGCCGCGGGCGACTGGTCGAAGAGCGAACCCTGCCAGGCGTGCATGCGGGCGACTCTACAGCTATTCGAACATCTGTGCTAGAACGGCCGGCGGCGTGGCCGACCTCACATCGCGATACCGCTGGTGAAGGGCACCTTCGCTGCGCTGCTAGGCTGCTTTCCCGGTAAGACATCCTTTAACGGACCGTCCGGTGAGGCGGGGAAGGAGGTCGGCATGGCCGTGCCCGACGACACCTCCGAGCGGCACTCCGCCGATCGGCTCGCAGGCGCTCGCGAGCTGCTCTCGGCCGCCGATGTGGGGCGCACCGTCGCCCGCATGGCGCATCAGATCATCGAGAAGACCGCGCTGGACTCCGGCGAGCCGGATGCTCCGCGCGTCGTCCTGATCGGTATCCCGACCCGCGGCACCACGCTCGCGGCCCGGCTCACCGATCGGATCGAGGAGTTCAGCGGCGTCCGCCCCGCGCTCGGCTCCCTCGACATCACGCTCTACCGGGACGATCTGCGCTCCCGGCCGCACCGGCCGCTGGAGCGCACCTCGGTGCCGGACGGCGGCATCGACGACGCGCTGGTCGTGCTCGTCGACGACGTGCTCTTCTCCGGCCGCACCGTGCGCTCCGCGCTGGACGGGCTGCGCGACCTCGGCCGCCCGCGCGCCGTTCAGCTCGCGGTGCTGATCGACCGCGGCCACCGGGAGCTGCCGATCCGCGCCGACTACGTGGGCAAGAACGTGCCGACCAACCGCTCCGAGGACATCTCCGTGCTGCTCACCGAACACGACGCCCGCGACGGCGTGCACCTGCGGCACGAGGAGGAGGCCTGATGCGACACCTGCTGACGGTCGCCGACCTGGACCGGGCGACCGCCACCGAGCTGCTCGACGAGGCCGAGCGGTTCGAGCAGGCGCTGCTCGGCCGCGAGGTGCGCAAGCTGCCGACGCTGCGCGGCCGCACCGTGATGACCGTGTTCTACGAGAACTCCACCCGCACCAGGGTCTCCTTCGAGGTCGCGGGCAAGTGGATGAGTGCCGACGTGATCAATGTCAGCGCGAGCAGCTCGTCGGTCGCCAAGGGCGAGTCGCTGCGCGACACCGCGCTGACGCTGCACGCGGCGGGCGCGGACGCGCTGGTGGTCCGGCATCCGGCCTCCGGCGCCGCACACCAGATCGCGCGCTGGCTGGATGCCTGGGCGGTGGCCGAGGGCAGGCAGGGCGGGCCAGCGGTGGTGAACGCCGGTGACGGCACCCACCAGCACCCGACCCAGGCGCTGCTGGACGCGCTCACCCTGCGCCAGCGGCTCGGCGACATCGAGGGCAGGCGGGTGCTGATCGTCGGCGACATCCTGCACAGCCGGGTGGCCCGCTCGAACGTGCTGCTGCTGCGGACGCTCGGCGCCGAGGTGGTGCTGGTCGCGCCGCGCACACTGCTCCCGGTCGGGGTGGAGTCCTGGCCCGCGCGCGTCTCGCACGCGCTGGACGCGGAGCTGCCCGGCGCGGACGCGGTGCTCATGCTGCGGGTGCAGGCGGAGCGGATGAACGGCGGCTTCTTCCCGTCGGCGCGCGAGTACGCGGTCAGGTACGGCCTCTCCGAGCGCCGGATGGCGCTGCTCGACGAGGCCGCGGTGGTGCTGCACCCGGGGCCCATGCTGCGCGGGATGGAGATCGCCTCGCCGGTGGCCGACTCGAACCGGGCCGCGATCCTGCAACAGGTGACGAACGGAGTGCACATGCGGATGGCGGTGCTGTTCCGGCTGCTGGTCGGAACCCACGAGGCGGTGTCGGCGTGAGCGAGTCAGGCCCGGAGGCGGTAGCGGAGCGTAGCCACGGAGGGCCCTCGCTCAGGCCGGGAAAGGGTGGAGCGTGATGGGGTTGCTGATTCGGGGAGCGCGTCCCTACGGCGAGGGTGCGCCGGTCGACGTGCTGATCGTGGACGGCGAGATCAGGGAGATCGGGGCCGAGCTGGACGCGGGCGACGCGGAGATCGTGGCCGCGCACGGCCAGGTGCTGCTCCCCGGCTTCGTCGACCTGCACACGCACCTGCGCGAACCCGGCCGCGAGGACACCGAGACCATCGAGACCGGCTCCGCCGCGGCGGCGCTCGGCGGCTACACGGCGGTCTTCGCCATGGCCAACACCGACCCGGTGGCCGACTCGGTGGTCGTCACCGACCACGTCTTCCGGCGCGGCCGCGAGGTCGGGCTGGTCGACGTGCACCCGGTCGGCGCGGTCACGGTCGGGCTGAAGGGCGAGCGGCTCGCCGAGATGGGCACCATGGCGGCGGGCGAGGCCGGGGTCCGGGTCTTCTCCGACGACGGCCACTGCGTCGCCGACCCGCTGATCATGCGCCGCGCGCTGGAGTACGCGCATTCGCTCGGCGTGCTCATCGCGCAGCACGCGGAGGAGCCGCGGCTCACCGTCGGCGCGGTCGCGCACGAGGGGCCGAACGCGGCCCGGCTCGGCCTGGCCGGCTGGCCGCGCGCCGCCGAGGAGTCGATCGTCGCGCGCGACGCCCTGCTCGCCAGGGACGCCGACGCCCGCGTGCACATCTGCCACGCCTCCACCGCGGGCACCGTCGAGCTGCTGAAATGGGCCAAGGCGCAGGGCATCGCGATCACCGCCGAGGTCACCCCGCACCACCTGCTGCTCGACGACTCCCGGCTGGAGACCTACGACGCGGTGAACAAGGTGAACCCGCCGCTGCGCGAGGCGTCGGACGCCGCCGCGCTGCGCCAGGCGCTCGCCGACGGCGTGATCGACTGCGTCGCCACCGACCACGCGCCGCACGCCGAGCAGGACAAGTGCTGCGAGTTCGCCGCCGCCCGCCCCGGCATGCTCGGCCTGGAGACCGCGCTCGCCATCGTCGCGCAGACCATGGTGGCCCCCGGGCTGCTGGACTGGCGCGGGGTCGCGCGGGTGCTGAGCGAGAACCCGGCCCGGATCGTCGGGCTGGACGACCAGGGCCGCCCGATCGCCGTCGGCGAACCGGCCAACCTGACCCTGGTCGACCCGGACGCCGAGTGGACCGTGCGCGGCCGGGAGCTCGCCAGCATCGCGCAGAACACCCCGTTCGAGGAGATGACGTTCCGCGCGCGGGTCACGGCCACGGTGCTGCGCGGCCGGATCACCGCCCGCGACGGCGCGGTCGCGGTGCGAGGGGGAGGCTTCTGATGGAACGCATACTCTGGGTCGCCGGGCTGCTGATCTTCTTCCTGCTCGGCCTCTACCTGATGTATCGCGGCTGGCAGAACCGGGCGAAGCGGCAGGCCGAGCGGATCGGCGAGCTGCCTCCGGTCCCGGCCGAGCTCGGCGCCCAGCTGCTGGAGCCGACCACCGGGCTCTATCTGGGCAGCACCATCGCACCCAGCTGGCAGGACCGGATCGCCGTCGGCGACCTGGGCTTCCGCGCCACCGCCGAACTCACCCGCTTCGAGCGCGGGATCCTGCTGGAGCGCTCGGGCGCGCCCGCCATCTGGATGCCGCAGGAGTCGATCAGCGTGGTGCGCACCGAGCGCGGCCACGCGGGCAAGGTGATGACCGAGGGCGGTGTGCTGGTGGTGCGCTGGACGCTGCCGACCGGCACCGAGATCGACACCGGGTTCCGCGGCGACGACAAGACCGTGTATCCGGCCTGGACGGCAGCCCCGTCCCGGCCGACGACAGGAGACGACGAGGGATGACAGGACAGCAAGCGGCGCTGGTGCTGGAGGACGGCCGGATTTTCCGCGGCACCGCCTACGGCGCCGTCGGCCAGACGCTCGGCGAGGCGGTCTTCTGCACCGCCATGACCGGGTACCAGGAGACCCTCACCGACCCCAGCTACCACCGCCAGATCGTGGTGGCGACCGCCCCGCAGATCGGCAACACCGGCTGGAACGACGAGGACGACGAGTCCGGGAAGATCTGGGTCGCAGGCTACGCCGTGCGCGACCCGGCGCGCCGCGCCTCCAACTGGCGCGCCACCACCACGCTCCCGGAGGAGCTGGCGAAGCAGGATGTCGTCGGCATCGCGGGCATCGACACCCGCGCGCTGGTCAGGCACCTGCGCACGCGCGGCTCGATGAAGGCGGGCATCTTCTCCGGCCCGGCGCTCGCGGGCGCCGACGAGCTGGTGGCGAGGGTCACCGGCCAGGACTCGATGCTCGGCGCCGACCTGGCCGACGAGGTCAGCACCGACGCCGTCTACACCATCGAGCCGGTGGGCGGGCACAGGCACACCGTGGTCGCGGTCGACCTCGGCATCAAGACCAACACCCCGCGGATGTTCGCCGAGCGCGGCATCCGGGTGCACGTGGTCCCGGCGACCACCTCGCTGGAGCACATCCTGGAGCTGAGCCCGGACGGGGTCTTCCTCTCCAACGGCCCCGGCGACCCGGCCACCCAGGACGGCGCGGTCGCGCTCACGCAGGGTGTGCTGGAGCGCGGGCTCCCGCTCTTCGGCATCTGCTTCGGCAACCAGATCCTCGGCCGGGCCCTCGGCCGCGGCACCTACAAGATGAAGTTCGGGCACCGCGGCATCAACATCCCGGTGCTCGAGCACGAGACCGGGCGCGTCTCGATCACCGCGCAGAACCACGGCTTCGCGCTGGAGGGGGAGCGCGGCGAGCAGTTCGACACCCCGTTCGGCCGCGCCGAGGTCAGCCACGTCTGCGCCAACGACGGCGCGGTCGAGGGCGTCCGGCTGGTGAACGGCCGCGCCTTCTCGGTGCAGTACCACCCCGAGGCCGCCGCGGGCCCGCACGACGCCGCGTATCTCTTCGATCGGTTCTCCGGTCTCCTGGAAGGAGCCTGATATGCCTCGTCGCGAGGATCTGCGGCACATCCTGGTCATCGGCTCCGGCCCGATCGTCATCGGCCAGGCCTGCGAGTTCGACTACTCCGGGACCCAGGCGTGCCGGGTGCTGCGCGCCGAGGGGCTGCGCGTCTCGCTGGTGAACTCCAACCCGGCGACCATCATGACCGACCCCGAGTTCGCCGACGCCACCTACGTGGAGCCGATCACCGCCGAGTTCGTCGAGAAGGTCATCGCCAAGGAGCGCCCGGACGCCATCCTGGCCACCCTCGGCGGGCAGACCGCGCTGAACACCGCGGTCGCGCTGCACGAGGGCGGGGTGCTGGCGAAGTACGACGTCGAGCTGATCGGCGCCGACTTCGACGCCATCCAGCGCGGTGAGGACCGGCAGAAGTTCAAGGACATCGTCGCGAAGGTCGGCGGCGAGAGCGCCCGCTCCCGGGTCTGCTACACCATGGACGAGGTCCGCGACACCGTCGCCGAGCTCGGCTTCCCGGTCGTGGTCCGGCCGTCGTTCACCATGGGCGGGCTCGGCTCCGGCATGGCCTACGACCACGCCGACCTCGACCGCATCGCCGGCGGCGGGCTCGCCGCCTCGCCCACCGCGAACGTCCTGATCGAGGAGTCCATCCTCGGCTGGAAGGAGTTCGAGCTCGAGCTCATGCGCGACGGCAGGGACAACGTCGTCGTGGTCTGCTCGATCGAGAACGTCGACCCGATGGGCGTGCACACCGGCGACTCGATGACCGTCGCCCCGGCCATGACGCTCACCGACCGCGAGTACCAGAAGCTGCGCGACCTCGGCATCGCCATCCTGCGCGAGGTCGGCGTCGACACCGGCGGCTGCAATATCCAGTTCGCGGTGAACCCGGCCGACGGCAGGCTCATCGTGATCGAGATGAACCCGCGGGTCTCCCGGTCGTCGGCGCTGGCCTCCAAGGCGACCGGCTTCCCGATCGCCAAGATCGCCGCCAAGCTGGCCATCGGCTACACCCTGGACGAGATCGTCAACGACATCACCGGCGAGACGCCTGCCTGCTTCGAGCCGACGCTGGACTACGTGGTGGTCAAGGCGCCGCGCTTCGCCTTCGAGAAGTTCCCCGGCGCCGACCCGACGCTCACCACCACGATGAAGTCGGTGGGCGAGGCGATGTCGCTGGGCCGCAACTTCAGCGAGGCGCTCGGCAAGGTGCTGCGCTCGCTGGAGACCAAGGCCGCCGGCTTCTGGACCACCGAGGACGGCCGCTGGGCCGCCGCCGGTGAGGGAATCGGAGCCGCGAATCAGGCGGATCGGGACCGCGCCGCGGTCGAGGAGATCCTGGCCGACCTGCGGGTGCCGACCGAGGGCCGGATCTACCAGGTCGAGCGGGCGCTGCGGTTCGGCGCGGGCATCGAGGAGGTGGCCGCGGCGTCCGGGATCGACCCGTGGTTCGTCGCCGAGGTGGCCGGGCTGGTCGAGCTGCGCGCCGAGCTGCTCGACGCCCCGGTGCTGGACGAGCCGCTGCTGCGCCGGGCCAAGCACTACGGCCTCTCCGACGGCCAGCTGGCCGCGCTGCGCCCCGAGCTGGCAGGCGAGACCGGCGTCCGGGTGCTGCGGCACCGGCTCGGCGTGCGCCCGGTCTTCAAGACCGTCGACACCTGCGCCGCCGAGTTCGAGGCGAAGACGCCGTACCACTACTCCACCTACGAGCTCGACCCCGCCGCGGAGTCCGAGGTGGCGCCGCAGCGCGAGCGGGAGAAGGTCATCATCCTGGGCTCCGGCCCGAACCGGATCGGCCAGGGCATCGAGTTCGACTACTCCTGCGTGCACGCCGCGCAGACGCTCTCGGCCGCCGGGTACGAGACGGTGATGGTCAACTGCAACCCGGAGACCGTCTCCACCGACTACGACACCGCCGACCGGCTCTACTTCGAGCCGCTCACCTTCGAGGACGTACTCGAGGTGTACGCCTCCGAGGCCGCCTCCGGCACCGTGGCCGGGGTGATCGTGCAGCTCGGCGGGCAGACCCCGCTCGGGCTGGCGCAGCGCCTCACCGACGCTGGCGTCCCGGTGGTCGGCACCAGCGCCGCCGCCATCGACCTGGCCGAGGACCGCGGCGAGTTCGGCGACGTGCTGGTCGCGGCCGGGCTGCCCGCGCCCAAGTACGGCACCGCCACCACCGTCGAGCAGGCCAAGCGGATCGCGGCGGAGATCGGCTACCCGGTGCTGGTCCGCCCCTCCTACGTGCTCGGCGGGCGCGGCATGGAGATCGTCTACGACGAGCAGGCGCTCGAGGGGTACATCACCCGCGCCACCGAGCTGAACCCGGACCACCCGGTGCTGGTCGACCGCTTCCTGGAAGACGCCATCGAGATCGACGTCGACGCGCTCTGCGACGGCGAGGAGGTCTACCTCGGCGGCGTCATGGAGCACATCGAGGAGGCCGGGATCCACTCCGGCGACTCGGCCTGCGCGCTGCCGCCGATCACGCTCGGCCGCAGCGACATCGAGGCCGTGCGGCGCTCGACGATCGCGCTGGCCAAGGGCATCGGCGTGCGCGGGCTGCTGAACGTGCAGTACGCGCTCAAGGACGACGTGCTCTACGTGCTGGAGGCGAACCCGCGCGCCAGCCGCACGGTGCCCTTCGTCTCCAAGGCCACCGCGGTGCCGCTGGCCAAGGCGGCGGCCAGGATCGCCATGGGCGCCACGATCGCCGGGCTGCGCAAGGAGGGCATGCTTCCCCCCGACGGCGACGGCGGGCACGTCCCGCTGGACGCGCCGGTCGCGGTGAAGGAGGCGGTGCTCCCGTTCAACCGCTTCCGCCGCGCCGACGGCAGCGGGGTCGACTCGCTGCTCTCGCCGGAGATGAAGTCCACCGGCGAGGTGATGGGGATCGACGCCGACTTCGGCACCGCCTTCGCCAAGAGCCAGGCCGCCGCCTACGGCT
Organism: Nocardia asteroides; assembly: GCF_021183625.1. Taxonomy (NCBI): domain Bacteria; kingdom Bacillati; phylum Actinomycetota; class Actinomycetes; order Mycobacteriales; family Nocardiaceae; genus Nocardia; species Nocardia asteroides. Next base: position 1,630,619 of record NZ_CP089214.1, on the reverse strand, counting down.
CGCTGCCGACCTCGGGCACGGTCTTCGTCTCGATCGCCAACCGGGACAAGCGGGCCATGGTCTTCCCGGTCAAGCGGCTGCACGACCTGAAGTTTCGCATCCTGGCCACCGAGGGCACCGCGGAGATGCTGCGCCGCAACGGCATTCCCTGCGACCGGGTGCGCAAGCACTCGGAGCACACCGCCGACGCCGCCGATCCGGGCCCGTCGATCGTCGACCTGATCCGGGACGGCGAGGTCGACATGGTGTTCAACACCCCGTACGGCAACTCCGGGCCGCGCGTGGACGGCTACGAGATCCGCAGCGCGGCGGTCGGGGTGAACATCCCGTGCATCACCACCGTGCAGGGCGCCGCCGCCGCGGTGCAGGGCATCGAGGCCGTCATCAACGGCGGCATCGGGGTGCGCTCGCTGCAGGAACTGCACTCGGCGCTGCGCGGATGACGGCGTTCGGCGAGCGGCTCCGGCAGGCACAGCGCAAATACGGCCCGGTGTGCGCGGGCATCGATCCGCACCCCGGGCTGCTCGCGGAGTGGGGGCTGACGGCGGACCCGGCCGGGCTCGCCGCCTTCACCGAGATCTGCGTCGAGGGATACCGCGGGAACGTCGCGCTGGTGAAGCCGCAGGTCGCCTTCTTCGAGACCTACGGCTCGGCCGGGCTCGCGGTGCTGGAGCGCGCCGTCGCCGAGCTCAGGGCGGCGGGCACGCTGGTGCTCGCCGACGCCAAGCGCGGTGACATCGGCTCCACCATGGACGCCTACGCGCACGCCTGGCTGGCCGACGGCCCGCTCGGCAGCGACGCGGTGACCGTCTCGCCCTACCTCGGCTTCGGCTCGCTGGAGCCGGCCCTGGAGCTGGCCGCGATGAACGGCCGCGGCGTGTTCGTGCTCGCCGCCACCTCCAACCCGGAGGGGCCGCAGGTGCAGCGGGCGCTGGCGGGGGAGCGGACGGTCGCGCAGGTCGTGGTGGACGAGGCGGCGGCGCGCAACGCGTGCGCCGCGGCGGGGTCGGTCGGCGTTGTCGTCGGCGCCACCCTCGAGCGGGCGCCCGAGCTGGGCGCGCTGAACGGCCCGATCCTGATGCCCGGCATCGGCGCCCAGGGCGGCGGCCCGGAGTCGGTGCGCGCGCTGCTGCCTGCCGCCGTGCTGCCCGCTGTGGTCCCCGCGGTCTCCCGGGAACTGCTGCGCGCCGGGCCGTCCCCGCGGGCGCTCCGCGCTCGCCTGAGCGAGCTGCAGGACGCCTTCGCCTTCCTCGGCTGAATCACAGGGGGTACCGGCCCCCTCGCTGCCCGAGCGCGGATTTCTCCGCGCTCGGGCACGACTTTTTCCAGGGCCGGGTACAAAGTTCTCAATCGGGAAAAAATCCGCGACACGCCGAAGGTCTTTGCTGGACACGCCGAGATTTTCGAGAAAATTGCAGGTCGCGCGGGTGCCGGTCGGCAGCCATCGCGCTCCGGGCATCGCTACTTCCACGCAAATTCCGGACATCGCACCAAAGTCCCAGGTCGGCGCGGGTTCCGCGAGGTCACAGCGGTGGCGGCGTACCCTCGGTGAGCAACGCGCGAAACTCTCCCGCGTCCCTCTGCGGACCCGCGGAATCATGCGCTGACCTGGGGGGCGGGTTCGCAATCGGCGGGCGTCGTGGGTACGGTCGCTGAGACTGTCGGGTTACCGGCAGTCGTTGTTGCAATGAACGATGAGACGGAGGAACCGTGGCCCTTCCCCAGCTGACCGATGAGCAGCGCGCCGCTGCTCTGGAGAAGGCGGCTGCCGCTCGCCGCGCTCGGGCAGAGCTCAAGGAGCGCCTGAAGCGTGGTGGGACCGACCTGAAGAAGGTCCTCGCGGACGCCGAGAACGATGAGATTCTCGGCAAGATGAAGGTGTCGGCGCTGCTGGAGGCCCTGCCGAAGGTCGGCAAGGTCAAGGCGGCGGAGATCATGAGCGAGCTCGAGATCGCCCCCACCCGCAGGCTCAGGGGTCTCGGCGACCGGCAGCGCAAGGCGCTGCTCGCTCGCTTCGACTTCGACGCCTGACGACGAGGGTGGTCGGACACACGCGGAAGGGTCGGCTGGTAGTACTGGTCGGCCCCTCGGCCGTCGGGAAGTCGACGGTCGTACGTTGCGTGCGGGAGCAGCTGCCGGAGCTGGTGTTCAGCGTCTCGGCGACGACCCGGGCCCCCAGGCCCGGTGAGCTCGACGGGCGCGACTACCGGTTCGTCGCCAGGGCGGAGTTCGACGCGATGATCGCGGCGGGCGACCTCCTCGAATGGGCGGACATCCACGGCGGGCTCCAACGTTCGGGCACCCCGGCCGGGCCGGTGCGGGACGCACTGGCCGCCGGCCGACCGGTCCTGGTCGAGGTCGACCTGGAGGGCGCCCGCTCGGTGCGCCGGGCCATTCCGGACGCACTGCTGGTCTTCCTCGCCCCGCCGAGCTGGGACGTACTCGTCTCCCGGCTCCGGTCGCGCGGGACGGAATCCCCCGAGGTGATCGAGCGCAGGCTCGAAACCGCGCGGATCGAACTCGCCGCTTGTGACGAGTTCGACATCGTGATCGTGAACGACGATCTGACCAGTGCCTGTGAGCAGTTGGTATCGTTGTTCGTCAGCACGAATTCCAGCTCGTGACCCGAGCCGGTCGGTGACCCGGTTCTCGCGCCGTACGGCGCGAGAACCCCGGTGGCCCGCCGACCCGCCGCTCATCTCCGTCCGGTTCTCGCGAACCGGACCTTTCCGCCCACCGAGAACGCAGGAGTCTCCCGAGTGACCGACACCACCGCCGTGCCCGCCTACGACACCCCGATCGGCCTGACCAACCCCCCGATCGACGAGCTGCTCGAGCGCACCTCGTCGAAGTACGCGCTGGTCATCTACGCGGCGAAGCGTGCGCGTCAGATCAACGACTACTACAACCAGCTCGGTGACGGCATCCTCGAGTACGTCGGCCCGCTGGTCGAGCCCGGCCTGCAGGAGAAGCCGCTCTCCGTGGCCATGCGCGAGATCCACTCGGACCTGCTCGAGCACTCCGAAGGCGAGTGAACCCGGCGGGAGCGGAGTAACCATGCGGATCGTCGTCGGCGTCGGCGGGGGGATCGCGGCCTACAAGGCCTGCGCACTCGTCCGGCGGTTCACCGAGACCGGCCATTCGGTGCGGGTCATCCCCACCGAAGCGGCGCTGCAGTTCGTCGGGAAGGCCACCTTCGAGGCGCTGTCCGGCAACCCGGTGCACACCGGTGTCTTCGCCGACGTGCCCGAGGTGCCGCACGTGCGGCTCGGCCAGGAGGCCGAGCTGGTGGTGATCGCCCCCGCCACCGCCGACCTGATGGCGCGCACCGCCTCCGGTCGCGCCGACGACCTGCTCACCGCGACCCTGCTCACCGCCCGATGTCCGGTGCTGTTCGCGCCCGCCATGCACACCGAGATGTGGCAGCACCCGGCCACCGTCGCGAACGTGGCGACGCTGCGCAGCCGCGGCGCCGTCGTGATGGAGCCCGCCGCCGGTCGGCTCACCGGCACCGACACCGGCCCGGGCAGGCTGCCCGAGCCGGAGGAGATCTTCGGCCTCGCCACACTGCTGCTCGAGCGCACCGACGCCGTCCCGCGCGACCTGGAGGGCCGCCGCGTGGTGATCACGGCGGGCGGGACAAGGGAGCCGCTCGACCCGGTGCGGTTCCTCGGCAACCGCAGCTCCGGCAAGCAGGGCTACGCCCTGGCCCGGGTCGCCGCGCAGCGCGGCGCCCTGGTCACGCTGATCGCGGGCAACACCATCGAGATGGCCCCGCCCGCCGCCGTCGACCTGGTGCACATCACCACCGCCGACCAGCTGAAGACCGCCGTGGAGAAGCACTCGGTCGGCGCCGACGCGGTGATCATGGCCGCCGCGGTCGCCGACTTCCGGCCGACCAGCGTCGCCACCACGAAGATCAAGAAGGGCGCGGGCGAGCCGGACGTCATCCCGCTGACCAAGAACGAGGACATCCTGGCCGGGCTGGTGCAGTCCCGCGGCGACGGCCAGCTCCCGGGCACCGTCATCGTCGGCTTCGCCGCCGAGACCGGTGACGAGCACGGCGACGTGCTCACCCACGCCCGCGCCAAGCTCGCGCGCAAGGGCTGCGATCTTCTTGTTGTGAACGCCGTCGGCGAGGGTAAGGCCTTCGAGGTCGACACCAACGACGGCTGGCTGCTCGGCGCCGACGGTACCGAACAGTCGCTGGACCACGGCTCGAAGGCGCTGCTGGCCAGCCGGGTGCTCGACGCGCTCGGCCCGCTGCTCCGCTGATCTCCGCACCGGAACGACTGCGGGCGCGGCACCGGAACTCCGGGAGATTTCCGGGCCGCCCCCGCCTCCGCTGGAGGGGTGCCGGAGCGGGGCCGGGCGTCCTCGCGGTGTCGCACCTTTGGAATAGTCTGAGTAGAAGGCTTGCGCTCCGGCGGGACACCGCTACTGTCGCAGACCGACCGAGCAACCCGTGAGGGGAAGGGAACAACTGTGCCGACGTCTGGCAGCCGCCTGTTCACCAGTGAGTCCGTCACCGAGGGTCATCCGGACAAAATCTGTGACGCCATCAGCGATTCCATCCTCGACGCGCTGCTCACCGAGGATCCGCGCAGCCGGGTCGCGGTGGAGACCATGGTCACCACCGGCCAGGTGCACGTGGCAGGCGAGGTGACCACCTCCGCGTACGCGGACATCCCGAAGATCGTCCGGGAGAAGGTCCTGGAGATCGGGTACGATTCCTCCGCAAAGGGTTTCGACGGCAACTCGTGCGGCGTGAACATCGCCATCGGCGCGCAGTCGCCGGAGATCGCGCAGGGCGTCGACACCTCGCACGAGGTCCGCACCGGCGGCAGCGAGACGACCGAGGACGAGATCGCCAGGCAGGGCGCGGGCGACCAGGGGCTGATGTTCGGCTACGCGAACACCGACACCCCCGAGCTGCTCCCGCTGCCGATCGCGCTGGCGCACCGGCTCTCCCGCAGGCTCACCGAGGTCCGCAAGACCGGCGTGCTGCCCTACCTGCGCCCCGACGGCAAGACCCAGGTCACCATCGAGTACGAGGGTGACCGCGCGGTCCGGCTGGACACCGTGGTGGTCTCCACCCAGCACGCCGCCGATATCGACCTGGACAACCTGCTCGCGCCGGATATCCGGGAGAAGGTCGTCGACGCCGTGCTCGCCGACCTGGCGCTGCCCACCCTGGACATCTCGAATGTCCGGCTGCTGGTCAACCCCACCGGCCGCTTCGTGCTCGGCGGCCCGATGGGCGATGCCGGGCTGACCGGCCGGAAGATCATCGTCGACACCTACGGCGGCTTCGCCAGGCACGGCGGCGGCGCCTTCTCCGGCAAGGACCCGTCGAAGGTGGACCGCTCGGCCGCGTACGCCATGCGCTGGGTCGCGAAGAACGTCGTCGCGGCCGGGCTGGCCGACAAGATCGAGGTCCAGGTCGCCTACGCCATCGGCAAGGCCGCCCCGGTCGGGCTCTTCGTGGAGACCTTCGGCACCGAGAAGACCGACCCGGCGAAGATCACCGCGGCGATCAACGAGACCTTCGACCTGCGTCCGGGCGCCATCATCCGCGACCTGGACCTGCTGCGCCCGATCTACGCGCAGACCGCCGCGTACGGCCACTTCGGCCGCACCGACATCGACCTGCCCTGGGAGCACACCGACCGCGCGGACAAGCTGCGCGCCGCCGCCGGGCTGTAGGCCCGCCGAGCGGAGTGGACGAACCCGACGCGGACCGTGCCGCCGCCACGGCGGACGGTCCGCGGCCGGGGAGCCCCGGTGCGGGCCCGGTCGCGCGGGTGCTGCCCCTGCTCACCCCCGCCCACCTGGACCGCGACTTCGATTACCTGATTCCGCCCGAGTACGACGCGGTCGCGCAGCCGGGCGTCCGGGTGCGGATCCGCTTCGCCGGCCGCCTCGTCGACGGCTACCTGCTGGCCCGCCTCGACCGCAGCGCGCACGAGGGAACCCTGCGCCCGCTCGAGCGCGTCGTCTCGCCCGAGCAGGTCCTCACCCCCGAGATCGACCGTTTGATCCGCGCCGTCGCCGCGCGCTACGCGGGCACCCGCGCCGACGTCCTCCGCCTGGCCATCCCGCCCCGGCACGCGCGCACCGAGGGAAAACCGGCGGCCGCGCAACCCGGCTCCGCCGAAGGCGACCCGGCCGCCGCGCGGCCGAACCCGCCGATCGACGAAGCGGCGTGGTCGCACTACACCCACGGCCGGGCGTTCCACACCGCCCTGCGCGAACAACGCGGCCCCCGCGCCGCCTGGCAGGCCCTCCCGGGCGAGGACTGGCCGCGCCGCCTGGCGGAGCTGGCCGCCACCACCGATGCCACCGGCCACGGCAGCCTCATCCTCGTCCCCGACCAACGCGACCTCGACCGAGTCCTGGCGGAGTGCGAAGACCTGGTCGGCGACCGAGTGGTCGGGTTGTCCGCGGGACTCGGCCCCTCGGCCAGATACCGCCGCTGGCTGGCGGCGCTCCGCGGCACCGCGACGATCGTGGTCGGCACGCGGAGCGCCGTCTTCGCCCCGGTCCGCGACCTCGGCCTGATCGCCATCTGGGACGACGGCGACGACACCTTCGCCGAACCCCGCGCCCCCTACCCGCACGCCCGCGAGGTCGCCATGCTCCGCGTGCACGAGACCGGCGCCGCCTTCGTCGCCGCCGGCTTCGCCCGCACCGCGGAGATCCAGGCCGTCGTCGACTCCGGCTGGGCGCACGACCTGGTGGCCGCCCGCGCCGTCGTCCGCGAGCACGCCCCGCACATCAGCGCGCCCGGCGACACCGACATCGCCCTGGAGCGCGACCCGGTGGCCAGGGCCGTCCGCATCCCCGGCGTCGCCTTCGCCGCGGCCCGCGCCGCGCTGAAGGAGGGCGCGCCGGTGCTGGTGCAGGTCCCGCGCCGCGGCTACGTCCCGGCGCTGGCCTGCGCGCGCTGCCGCAACCCGGCCCGCTGCCGCCGCTGCAACGGCCCGCTCGCGCTGCCCGAGCACGCGGGCGACGGCGCGCACAGCCCGGCCTGCCGGTGGTGCGGCATCACCGAGGCGGCCTTCCGCTGCCCGGTCTGTGCCTCGCGCGCGCTGCGCGCCGTGGTGATCGGCGCGGCGCGCACCGCGGAGGAGCTCGGCCGCGCCTTCCCCGACGTGCCGATCCGCGGCTCCGGCGGCGGAACGGTGCTGGACACCGTCGAGCCGGGGCCGCAGGTCGTCGTCGCCACCGTGGGCGCCGAGCCGCGGGTGCGCGGCGGCTACGGCGTCGGGCTGCTGCTCGACGGCTGGGCCCTGCTCACCCGCGCCGACCTGCGCGCCACCGAGGACACGCTGCGCCGCTGGACCGCGGCGGCCGCGCTGGTCCGGCCGCACGGCCGGGTGATCGTGATGGCCGACCCGGGGGTGCCGACGGTGCAGGCGCTGGTGCGCTGGGACCCGGTCGGGCACGCGCGCGCCGAGCTGGCGGCGCGCGCCGAGGTCGGCTTCCCGCCCGCCGTCCGGCTCGCCGCCGTCGACGGCACCGGCGGGTCGGTGGCCGACTTCCTCGCCGCGACAACGCTTCCCGACGGGGTGCAGGTGCTCGGCCCGGTCCCGCTGCCGGAGAGCGCCCGCCCGCCCTTCGCCGCGGACAGCAGCGCTCCGGTCGAGCGCATCCTGCTCCGCGTCCCGCGCTCCGACGGCGCCGCGCTCGCCCGCGCCCTCACCGCCGGCCAGGCCGTGCGCAGCACGCAGCGCTCGGACGCCCCGCTGCGCGTCCAGATCGACCCCGTCGACATCGGCTGACACCCGCCTCCGAACACCGGGAACAACTCCCGGAGTTCTTGCGTTCGATCTATTGTCGATATATCGTCGATACTGTGAAACGAACACGAGAGCCTGAGGAGGCAATCATGGAACACCCACTGCACGGAGAATTCGGCCCGCGTGGCCCCCGCCCCCCGTTCGAGCGGGGCCGCGGGCACTTCCGCCGCGGCGGCAGGCACGGCTTCGGTCCCGGACCGGAGTTCGGCCCCGGCTTCGGTCCCGGCGGTCCCGGCGGTTTCGGCCCCGGCTTCGGCCCCGGTCTCGGCCGTGGCCGCGGCAGGGGCGGGCGCGGCAGGCGCGGCGACGTGCGCGCCGCGGTCCTGCTGCTGCTCACCGAGCGGCCCATGCACGGCTACGAGCTGATCCAGCGGATCCGCGAGCGCTCCGAGGATGTCTGGCGGCCGAGCCCCGGCTCCATCTACCCGGCGCTGGCGCAGCTGGAGGACGAGGGGCTGATCGTCATCGAGAAGGTCTCCGGCCGCAAGACCGCGAAGCTCTCCGAGGAGGGCGTGGCCTACGTCGAGGAGCACCGGGACGAGCTCGGCGACCCCTGGGCGGACGTCGCGGGCGATGTCGGGCCGCACGCGCGGGATCTGCGCGAGCTGATCGGGGCGCTCATGGGCGCCGTCGGCCAGGTCGCCGCCGCGGGCACCCCCGCGCAGGCGGCGAAGGCGGCCGAGGTGCTCACCGAGGCCCGCCGCAGCCTGTACCGCATCCTCGCCGAGGACGACGAGCCCGGAGTGGCCGAGAGCGAGAAGTGACCTCGGGCGCGGGGCCGGACACGCCCGGGCATGCCCGGGCTCCGGCCCCGCCTCGGGCACCGGAATTCGGGGCATGACAAACCGTCCCCGACCGGCGTCCCGGCCGCTGCGCAACGGTGCGGCGACCGCGCGGTAACGAAGGTGTGAAAGCACGCGGCTCGGGCCGCGAAAAGCGCTGGGGAGCGCGAAGATTGTTGTATGGAACAACCGTCTTGGGTGTGGGGTAGGGGATTGTCACAACTGCGGCGCGGGGCCGCGGTTCTGGCGGTGGTCGCGAGCGCGGTGGTCGGCACCGCAGCGGGGATGTATCCGTGGTCGGCGTCGGCGCAGCCGAGCGACTTCCGGGCGGCCGAGGTGCCGACCGAACAGGGCCCGCCGCAGCCGGACCACCTGGCCGCTGCCTGGTACCAGAAGCAGCATCCGCGCGTCGTGCCCACCGGCACCAACGATTTCGGCTGCACGCCGGATGCCGAGCGGCCGCGCCCGGTGATCCTGGCGCACGGCACCGACTCCTCCGCCTACTCGGACTACTCGGCCATCGCACCGCGGCTCGCCGCCGCGGGCTTCTGCGTCTTCGCCCTGAACTACGGCGGCGCGCCGGGGGCGCTGAGCTACGGCACCGAGGATCTGCCCGCCAGCGGGCGGCAGCTCGCCCTCTTCGTCGACCAGGTGCTCGCCGCCACCGGCGCCGCACAGGTCGACCTGGTCGGCTTCTCGCAGGGCGCCAACGTGACCCGCTATTACACCAACAAGCTCGGCGGCGCGCCGAACGTCGGTCGCTGGGTGGGGCTGGCCTCGCCCAGCTACGGCGGGGTCATGTACGGGCTGGTGCCGATCGCGCAGGCCATCCCCGGCGTGCTGCAGGTCTTCGAGCGGGTCACCTCGCTGGCCGCCGTGCAGCAGGCGCAGGGCTCGCCGGTGATGACCGAGCTCAACGCGGGCGGCGACACCGTGCCCGGCCCGGAGTACATCACCGTCGGCAGCCGGGTGGACGAGATGATCCAGCCGTTCGGCAATATCGCCCTGCACGGCCCGAACGCGCGCAACATCGCGCTGCAGGATCTCTGCGCGGCCGACCTGACCGGGCATTTCCACATGGTCTACGACCCGTTCGTGCAGGAGCTGCTGATCGGCGTGCTCGATCCGGAGCACGCGCCGGAGCCGGTGTGCGCACCGGTCCCGCTCGGCACCGGCATTCCGCAGGTGGTGATCGCGGGCAACTCCTGACCGTCCGGGCGGGCTCTCTAGAATGGGACGACCGTTGTTCCGTCTTCCCGGGAGTCCGCCGTGACCGTCCAGCCCGTTCGCCTGTTCGGCGACCCGATCCTGCGCTCGCGCGCCGCCGAGGTGGCGGCCTTCGACGCCGAATTGCGCAGGCTGGTGGACGATCTCACCGACACCATGCACGACGACGGCGGGGTCGGGATGGCCGCGCCGCAGATCGGGGTCGGGCTGCGGGTCTTCGTCTACGACACCGGCGACGCGGCCGGGCACCTGGTGAACCCGAGCTACGAGGTGCTCGGCGAGGAGGAGCAGGTCGGCCCGGAGGGCTGCCTCTCCATTCCCGGCGTGCGCTACGACGTGCGCCGCGCGCTGCGGCTGCGGGCCACCGGAGTCGACGCCACCGGCGCTCCGGTCTCCTTCGAGGCGGACGGGCTGCTCGCCCGGTGCGTGCAGCACGAGACCGACCACCTGGACGGGGTGCTCTTCCTGGACCGGCTGGATCCGGCTTCGCGCAAGGAGGCCATGCGCACCATCCGCGAGTCGGACTGGTTCGGCGCGGGGATCACGGTGCGCGAGTCGCGCGGGCTCGGCACGGGGGGCGGTCGCTGATGCGGGTGCTCTTCGCGGGGACCCCCGACCCCGCCGTTCCGGCGCTGCGCACGCTGCTCGAGTCGCCGCGGCACACCGTGATCGGGGTTCTCACCAGGCCCGATGCCGTGGCCGGGCGCGGGCGAAAGGTGAGCAGGTCGCCGGTGGCGCTGCTCGCCGACGAGCACGGGATCCCGGTCTTCACCCCGGGCAGGCCGGGGGAGCCGGAGTTCGTCGAACAGCTCACCGAGCTGGCGCCGGACTGCTGCCCGGTGGTCGCCTACGGTGCGCTGCTGCCGGAGCGGATCCTCGGCATTCCACCGCACGGCTGGATCAACCTGCACTTCTCGCTGCTGCCCGCCTGGCGCGGGGCGGCCCCGGTGCAGGCCGCCGTCGACGCGGGCGACGAGATCACCGGCGCCTCCACCTTCCGCATCGAGGCCGGGCTCGACACCGGGCCGGTGTTCGGCGTGATCACCGAGAAGATCGAGGTCACCGACACCGCGGGCACGCTGCTGGAGAAGCTCTCGCACAGCGGGGCGCACCTGCTCGCCACCACGCTCGACGGGGTCGAGGACGGGACGCTGCAGGCGGTGCCGCAGAGCACGGACGGGGTCTCCTACGCGCCGAAGCTCGCGCCGGAGGCGGGGCGGGTGCGCTGGGATCAGCCCGCGCTGAACGTCGGCCGCCGGATCCGCGCCGTCACCCCGGCCCCCGGCGCCTGGACCCTCGTCGACTCGGCCCGGCTCAAACTCGGCCCGGTCGAGCTGGTCGAGGACGAGCTGCCGGTCGGCTCCGTCGAGGTGCGCAAGGACGGGGTCTACATCGGCACCGCCACCACCGCCGTCCGCCTCGGCCAGGTGCAGCCACCGGGCAAACGCATGATGCCAGCCATCGACTGGGCCCGCGGCGCGCGGCTCGGCACCGGAACGGTGGTCGAATGAACAGCGATGCGCGCCGCACCGGCGCGAATGCCGGTGACGATCGCCGCAGGGGCCGGGTGGGCGGCCGAGGTGCCGACGACCGTCCGGACGCGAACGGCAGGCGCGCCCCGGAGCGGGACCGGACGGGCGACGCGCGCCGCCCGAAAGCGGGGGCCGATGCCAAGCGCGGCCGCGGCGACGACCGGCGGCCGGGTAAGGGGCAGGCAGGCGTCCGCCCGAGTGGGAAGCGCTCCGGTGCACCGGAAGACGGGGCGCGGCTCGCGGCCAGGGATCTGCTGCGCGATGTGCGCGAACGCGACGCCTACGCGAACCTCGCCCTCCCGGCGCTCCTCCGCCGCTACAAGCTCTCCGGCCGCGACGCCGCGCTCGCGACGGAGCTCGCCTACGGCACCAGCCGCGCCCGCGGCCAGCTGGACGCGGTGATCGAGGCAGCGGCCGCCCGCCCGATCGCGGAGATCGACGGCGACCTCCTCGACGTCCTCCGCCTCGGCACCTACCAACTCCTGCGCACCAGGATCGGCGCGCACGCCGCGGTGGACACCTCGGTCGCCCTGGTCCGCGCCGAGCACGGCCAGGGCAAAGCCGGCTTCGTGAACGCGGTCCTGCGCAAGGCCGCGAACCGCACGCTGGCGGAGTGGGTCGAGGAGCTGGCCCCGGCCGACCCGGTGGCCCACCTCGCGTTCGAGCACGCGCACCCGCTCTGGATCGCCCAGTCCTTCGCCGACGCGCTCGGCGCCCGCGCGGGCGAGCTGGCCGCCGCGCTCGAGGCGGACGACGCCCGCCCCGCGGTGCACCTGGTCGCCCGCCCCGGCGACATCACCGCCGAGGAGCTGGCCCTGGTCACCGGCGGCACCGAGGGCCGCTGGTCGCCGTACGCGGTCTACCTGGACGAGGGCGGCGACCCGGGCGACCTGGAGCCGATCCGGGCCGGCATGGCCGCGGTGCAGGACGAGGGCAGCCAGCTGGTGGCGCTCGCGCTCACCCGCGCCGAGCTCGACGGCCCCGACACCGGCCGCTGGCTCGACCTGTGCGCGGGCCCCGGCGGCAAGGCGAACCTGCTCGGCTCGCTCGCCGCCATCGACGGCTACACCGTGGACGCGGTGGAGCACTCCGAGCACCGCGCCGAACTGGTCCGCCGCGCCACCAGGGACCTCCCGGTCCGGGTGCACGTCGTGGACGGCAGGGACAGCGGCCTCGAGCCCGGCTACGACCGCATCCTGGTCGACGCCCCGTGCACCGGTCTCGGCGCGCTGCGCCGCCGCCCCGAGGCGCGCTGGCGCCGCCGCCCGGAGGACCTCGCCGAGCTCACCGCCCTGCAGCGCGAACTCCTCGCCGCCGCCTACGACCTGCTCCGCCCCGGCGGCGTCGTGCTCTACTCGACCTGCTCCCCGCACCTGGCCGAGACCACGGCCGTGGCAGGCGACCTGGTGCGCCGCACCGGCGCGCTCGAACTGGACACCCCCGCGCTGCTCCCCGGCGTCACCGACGCGGGCGACGGCCCGTCCGCCCAGCTCTGGCCGCACCGGCACGGCACCGACGCCATGTTCCTGGCCGCCCTGCGCAAACCCGCCTGAGCCGCCGCGCCGCCGTTCCATTCGTCCAAGCCGGGCGGCGGCGCGGCGCGCAGACTGGACGGCATGGCCTGCACCTGGGATGACGTCGTCGCGCTCGGCCGTGAGCTGCCCGGCGTCGAAGAGAGCACCTGGTACCGCACCCCGTCGCTGAAGGTGGGCGGCAAGGGTTTCGCGCGGCTGCGCACCGAGGCGGAGGGCGCGGTCATGCTGCGCTGCCCGATGGCGGAGAAGGAGGCGCTGCTCGCCTCGGGCGACCCGGCCTTCTTCACCACCCCGCACTACGACGGCTACGCGAGCATCCTGGTCGACCTGGACCGGGTCGACCGCGCGCAGCTCGCCGAGCTGGTCGACGGCGCGTGGTGGCAGGCGGCCCCGGCGAAGCTGCGCGAGCAGCGGGCAGAGTAGCTACTCGCGGGTGGTCTGCTCGCGCAGCCGGGCCAGCGTCTTGGCCAGGATCCGGGAGACGTGCATCTGCGAGATCCCCATCCGCTGCGCGATCTGGGTCTGCGTCATGGACTCGAAGAACCGCATGGTGAGGATGCGCCGCTCGCGCTCCGGCAGCCCGGCGAGCAGCGGCCGGATCGCCACGTACTCCTCGACCCGGTCGAACTGCGACTCCTCCTCGCCCAGCGTGTCGAGCAGCGAGGCCTCGGTATCGCGGCCGAGCGAGGCGGCGTCGATGGAGCTGGGCTGGTAGGCGTTGCCCGCGATCACCGCCTGGGTGACCTCGTCCGGGTCGACGCCGAGCTCGGCGGCGATCTCCTTGACGGTGGGGGAGCGGCCGAGCCGCTGCGAGAGCGAGTCGATCGCCGCGCCGATCCGCAGGTGCGTCTCCTTGACCCGGCGCGGCACCCGCATGGCCCAGGTGTGGTCCCGGAAATAGCGCCTGACCTCGCCCATGATGGTCGGCACCGCGAAGGAGAGGAAGTTGGAGCCGCGGCCGACGTCGAACCGGTCCACCGCGTGCACCAGCCCGACCCGCGCCACCTGGGTGAGGTCGTCGAACGGCTCGCCGCGGCCGCTGAACTTGCGCGCGATGTGGTCGGCGAGCGGGATGCAGCGGTTGATCAGCTCCTCGCGCACCGCGGCGTGCCGCGCGGTGCCCGGCTCGGTGCGGGCCAGGTCGCCGAAGAGCGCGGCGACGTCGTCGTAGCCGGGGACCGAGCCCTTGGCGCCGTACTCCGCGACCGCGTCGTCCTCGCCGCCGAGCGCGTCCTCCTCCGGATCGTCGACGGCGGCCTCGCCCGCAGCCGCCGCGGCCGGTTCCGGTTCGGGCTGCCGCAGCGTGCTCGCGTCCGGCCCGGCCTCCGCACCGGCCGCGTCGCGCTGTGGCTCGAACACGGGCCGTCCGTCCGTCACGCCTCGGCCCGGGCCCGGCGGAACTCGACCCAGGTCGGGTAGCCGGCGGCGGTCGCGTCGTACGGGGCCTGGTGGGCCTCGACGGAGTCGGCGAGGGTGCGCAGTACGTGCCAGCCGAAGCTGCGCTGATCGGGTAGCCCCTCGGTCGCCGCCAGCCCGCTCACGTGCACGAGCAGGTCGGTCTCGCCGACCACGAAGCGGCAGTTCAGATAGCTGTCCGGCGCCGCGACCTCGATCAGGTTCGAGCACACCTCGTCCACCGCGAGCCGGACGTCGGCTACCTCGTCCAGCGTGAATTCGCTGAGCAGCACCAATGTTTCGGCGAGCCCGCGCACGATGGGCAGCTGCGAGACCGCGGCCGCCACCCTGATCTCCACCGGGGTGCTGTAAATCCCCTTCTCCGCCGAAATGTTGATCACGCCCAGAGATTACCCACCCGCGGGGCGGCACAACCGCGCGGACCTGCGCGGCGCGCGGCCGATACACTCCGCGCTGTGTCCACTCCCACCTTCGCCCGCCCCGACCGGCCGATGATCGCCCCGTCCATCCTCTCCGCCGATTTCGCCAACCTGGCCGCCGAGACCAGGGCGGTGGCAGGCGCGGACTGGCTGCACGTGGACGTGATGGACGCGCATTTCGTGCCGAACCTGACGCTCGGCCTGCCGATCGTACAGAGCCTGCTCAAGGCCACCGACATCCCGCTCGACTGCCACCTGATGATCGAGGACCCGGGCCGCTGGGCGCCGCCGTACGCGGAGGCGGGGGCGCACAACGTCACCTTCCACGCCGAGGCCACCGACGACCCGGTCGCCGTCGCCAGGGACATCCGCGCGGCAGGCGCCAAGGCCGGGCTCTCGGTCAAGCCGGGCACCCCGATCGAGCCGTACCTGGAGATCCTGCGCGATTTCGACACGCTGCTGGTGATGAGCGTCGAGCCGGGCTTCGGCGGCCAGTCGTTCATCCCCGAGGTGCTCGCCAAGGCGAAGGCGGTGCGCCGGCTGGTCGACTCCGGCGAGCTGCGGCTGCTGGTGGAGATCGACGGCGGCATCAACGCCGACACCATCGAGGCCGCCGCCGAGGCGGGGGTGGACTGCTTCGTCGCGGGGTCGGCGGTCTACGGCACCGCGGATCCGGCCGCCACGGTGGCCGCGCTGCGCGCCCGCGCGGCCGCGGCGGCGGCCGCCACCGCGGGCTGAACGGCGGGAATGCGCGACCCGGTGCGGGATGTTCGCACCGGTAGACCCGGAGGGAGACACATGTTCACAGGGATCGTGGAGGAGCTCGGCGAGATCGTCGCGGTCGAGCGGCTCACCGACGCCGCGCGGCTGACCATCCGCGGCAAGCTGGTGACCTCGGACGCCGCGCACGGCGATTCGATCGCGGTGAACGGCGTCTGCCTGACCGTCGTCGACGACGTGGTCGTCGGCGACTCCTTCACCGTCGACGTGATGGCCGAGACGCTGAACCGGTCCAGCATCGGGGCGCTCGACATCGGCTCCCGGGTGAATCTGGAGCGCGCCGCCGCGCTGAACAGCAGGCTCGGCGGGCACCTGGTGCAGGGCCACGTGGACGGCACCGGCGCCGTGCTCGCCCGCACCCCGTCGGAGAACTGGGAGGTCGTGCGGGTCTCGCTGCCCGCCGAGATCGCGAAGTACGTGGTGGAGAAGGGCTCGATCACCGTCGACGGCACCTCGCTCACCGTCTCCGGGCTCGGCGGCTCGGCCGCCGACGGCGACTGGTTCGAGGTCTCGCTCATCCCGACCACGCTCGCGCTCACCACGCTCGGCTCCGCGCCCCCCGGGACCACCGTCAACCTCGAGGTCGACGTCATCGCCAAGTACGTGGAGCGGTTGCAGCAGCGCGGCTGAGCGGGCGGCGCGGAACGCCTCCCCGCGCAGGCCGTAGTGTGGTGAGGCAAAGTGCCCCCCGGTGGGGCGAACACGATGGAGCGCAAAGACGTGACCAGGTTCGACACTATCGAGCGGGCTGTCGCCGACATGGCGGCGGGCAAGGCCGTCGTCGTCGTCGACGACGAGGACCGCGAGAACGAGGGTGACCTCATCTTCGCCGCGGAGAAGGCGACGCCCGAGCTGGTCGCGTTCATGATCCGCTACACCTCGGGCTACATCTGCGTCCCGCTGACCGGCGAGGACTGCGACCGCCTCGGGCTGCCGCCGATGTACGCGATGAACCAGGACAAGCACGGCACCGCCTACACCGTCTCGGTCGACGCCCGCGACGGCATCACCACCGGCATATCCGGCGCCGACCGCGCCACCACCATCCGGCTGCTCGCCGACCCGAACGCCAAGGCCGACGACCTGACCAGGCCCGGCCACGTGGTCCCGCTGCGTGCCAAGGAGGGCGGCGTGCTGCGCCGCCCCGGGCACACCGAGGCCGCGGTCGACCTGGCCCGGATGGCCGGGCTGCGCCCGGCGGGCGTGATCTGCGAGATCGTCTCCCAGAAGGACGAGGGCCACATGGCCCGCACCGAGGAGCTGCGCGTCTTCGCCGACGACCACGACCTCGCGCTGATCTCCATCGCCGAGATGATCGCCTGGCGGCGCAGGCACGAGCAGCAGGTCGTCCGGATCGCCGAGGCGCGCATCCCGACCGCGCACGGCCAGTTCCAGGCGGTCGGCTACCAGAGCATCTACGACGAGGTCGAGCACGTCGCGCTGGTCCGCGGCGACATCGGCGGCGGCGACGACGTGCTGGTGCGGGTGCACTCGGAGTGCCTCACCGGTGACGTCTTCGGCTCGCTGCGCTGCGACTGCGGTCCGCAGCTGGATGCCGCGCTGGAGCTGGTCGCCACCGAGGGCCGTGGCGTCGTGCTCTACATGCGCGGCCACGAGGGCCGCGGCATCGGGCTCATGCACAAGCTGCAGGCCTACCAGCTGCAGGACTCCGGCCGCGACACCGTCGACGCCAATATCGAGCTCGGGCTGCCCGCCGACGCGCGGGACTACGGCATCGGCGCGCAGATCCTGGTCGACCTCGGGGTCCGGTCCATGCGGCTGCTCACCAACAACCCCGCCAAGCGGGTCGGGCTGGACGGCTACGGCCTGACCGTGAGCGAGCGGGTGCCGATGACGGTGCGGCCGAACGCCGAGAACCTGCGGTACCTGCGCACCAAGCGCGACCGCATGGGCCACGACCTGGTCGGGCTGGACGACCTGGATCTCGGCGAGACCGCGCACTAGGAAGGACCCCCGGAACAATGAGTGGCACCGGCGTACCGAGCTTCGAGCTGTCCGACTCCGCCGACCTCCGGCTCGGCATCGTGGCCTCGCGCTGGCACACGACCATCTGCGACACCCTGGTGGCGAATGCCGAGCGGGTGGCGAAGGAGGCCGGGGTGCGGCAGGTGACGGTCGTCCGCTGCGCGGGCGCGATGGAGCTGCCGGTGGTGGCGCAGGAGCTGGCCCGCACGCACGACGCGGTGGTCGCGCTCGGCGTCGTCATCCGCGGCGGCACCCCGCACTTCGAGTACGTCTGCGACGCGGTGACCGCCGGGCTCACCCGGGTCTCGCTGGACGCGGGCACCCCGGTGGCGAACGGCGTGCTCACCACGAACACCGAGGAGCAGGCGCTGGACCGCGCCGGGCTGCCCGGCTCCGCGGAGAACAAGGGCGAGCAGGCCGCCGCCGCCGCGCTCGACGCCGCGCTCACCCTGCGCACGCTGCGCGGATCGGCGTAGCCGTGCCGGTGGTGCGGATCCGTCGCAGGGCCGCCGCGGCGGCGCCCGAGCCGGCCTGGGATTTCGAGGTGCGGCCGCGGAAGGCGGTGCGCACCGCGCGGATCGTCGCGGTCGTCCTGCTGATCCTGTTCGTCATCGCGGGTGTCGGCATGCGCAATGCCTTCACCGGCGTGAACTTCCGGCTGATCGATCAGCTCGCGATGATCGCCATCGGCGTGCTCGCCGCGCTCACCGCGCTGCTGCTCACCCGGCCGCGGGTGCGGGTCGGGCCGAGCGGTGTCACGGTGCGGAACGTGCTCGGCGACAGCCGGTTCGGCTGGGAGCACGTCCGCGGCGTCTCCTTCCCGGACCGCAAGGCGTGGGCCCGCCTGGAACTCGTGCACGACGAGTACGTGCCGATGCTCGCGGTGCGCGCCAACGACGGGCAGCACGCGGTCGACGCGCTCGACCGCATCCGCGAGCTGGGCGCTGAATACACCGGCGCCTGATCCCCGCACCCGGAACCGACCGGACGTGCTCCCCGCCCGTGGGACCGACCGGACGTGCTCGTCGGCCGTTCGGTGCCGGAGGGTCCGAGGGGGACCGGGCGGCGGCCCGGATCAGCGGGTGTCGCCGAGGACCACGCCTTCGCGGCGCGGATCGGCGCCGCCGGTCAGCCCGTCGCCGTCCACCACGATGGCGCTCAGCCCGCTGCTCTGCGGCGCCACCGACACCTGGTGCCCGAGCTCGCGCAGCCGGATCACCAGCGGGTCGCGGTTCCCGTCCTCGGCGGTGTCGATCGCCGGGTGCTCGCCGCCGACCCCGGTACTCGGGGTGTTGCCCGCGCCGAACGACACCGCGGAGACCGCCTGCTGCGGATCGAGCCCCCAGTCCAGCAGGCCGACCAGCGTCTTCACCACGAACTGGATGATCACCGAGCCGCCGGGCGAGCCGGTGACCAGCTCCAGGTCGCCCAGCGCGCCCGACCCGTCCGAGCCGAAGACCAGGGTCGGGCTCATCGAGCTGCGCGGCCGCTTGCCGGGCTCGAGCCGGTTCGCCACCGGCGCCCCGTCGGTGCCGAGCGGGTCCGCGGCGAAGTCGGTGAGCTGGTTGTTCAGCAGGTAGCCGTCGACCATGTGGAACGAGCCGAACGCCGACTCCACCGTCGTGGTCATGGCGGCGGCGTTGCCGTCGCGGTCGACGACCGAGATGTGGCTGGTGCCGTGCTCGGGCGGCTGCGGCCCGGTGCCGGGCGGCACCGGCCCGAAGTCGCCCGGCTGCGCGGTGCCCATGCTGCGGCCCGGATCGATCAGCCCCGCGCGCTGCTTCAGGTACTCCGGGTTCAGCAGCGTCTGCGGCGAATTGCCGGGCAGCGGAACGAAGTCGGTGTCCGCCACGTACTTGTTGCGGTCGGCGTAGGCGAGCCGCTCGGCCTCCGAGATCAGGTGCACCGCCGCGGCGCGCGGCTTGCCGCCGTTCGCGTCGATGTTCTCCGGGCCGAGCGCCGCGAGGTCGAAGTTCGACAGGATGCCGAGCGTGGCGGCCACCGCGATCCCGCCGGAGGACGGCGCGGGCATGCCGCAGATCCGGTGCCCGCGGTACTCCGTGCAGAGCGGGTCGCGCTCGGCCGCTGTGTAATTCGCCAGGTCCCCGGTGCTGATCAGGCTCGGGGTGCGGCCGCCGGTGCCCGCCCGCGCCGCGTCGACCAGGTTCGCCGCCAGCGCGCCGGTGTAGAAGGCGTCGGCGCCGTCGGTGGCGACGGTGTTCAGCGTCTTGCTGTAGGCGGGGTTGGTGAGCACCGTCCCCTCGCGCTTCGGCGTGCCGTCCGGCTCCAGGAAGTAGCCGCGGGCGTTGTCGTCCCTGGCCAGCTGCGGCGCCGACTCGGCGATCTGCCCGGCCAGCCGGGCGCTGATCGGGAAGCCGCTGTCGGCCAGCGTGATCGCCGGGCCGAAGAGCTCGCGCCAGCCGGTGCTGCCGTGCGCGTCGTGTACCCGGTCCAGCATGCGCAGTACCCCTGGCACGCCGATCGAGCGGCCGCTGGCCCTGGCGTCCGGGGCGGGCTCGGTGCGCTCGGTGTCGCTGACCCAGCGCAGGTAGTTCTCGGTCGCCGCCGCGGGCGCCGTCTCCCTGCCGTCGTAGGCCCGCAGGGTATCGCCGGCCTTGTCGTAGTAGAGCAGGAAGGCGCCGCCGCCGATCCCGGAGGCCTGCGGCTCCACCAGCCCGAGCACCGCCTGCGCCGCGACCAGGGCGTCGGCCGCGGTGCCGCCGTCGCGCAGCACCTCGCAGGCGGCCTCGGTGGCGACCGGGTTGGCGGTCGAGACGGCGTAGCTCGACGTCCGCACCGTGCTCATTCCGGAGCGGTAGCCGCTCGCGATCTCCGGGTTGGTGGCGATGTCGCCGCCGCCACCGGCCGGCGCCGCCGCCGTCACCGGCGTCCCGTTCGGGCCCGCCACGCAGGTGCCGCCCGCGGCGTCGTCGCCGGACGAACACCCGGCGGCCAGCCCCACCGTCAGCAGCAGCGCCGCCGTGGCGCCGGACCAGGTTCCCCACATGCGCCTCATGCTCGAACTGTAATGCCGGGGCTGCCGTCCCCGCCGGCATCTTCCCGCTATCGGGAGGGTGGCCGCCCGGTCACTCGGTCCAGGGGCCGATGCCGCCGATCCGGTCGATCCGGATCCGGGTGATCAGCCCGGGCGGGGCGTCGGCGGGCGGGAAGCCCGCGGTGGGGGCGAGCGTGGCGGCCAGCTCACGGAGCAGCTCGGGGGCGCCGCCCTCCTCGACCTCTGCGGTGCCGGTGACCGCGAGGTAGGGCCGCATGAACGGCCCGGATTCCGTGGCCAGAATTGTCAGCGCGACCCGGCCGTCGGCGCGGACATTGCGCACCTTCCGGTACTCGCCGAGATGGGCGGTGAGCAGTTCGTCGCCGTCATCGCCGGCGCGGAAGGCCACCCAGACCACGCTGACCTGCGGGCTGCCGTCGGGGTTCAGGGTCACCAGGGTGGCGTCCGCGCCGGCGCCGATCAGGGCGCGCGCGGATTCGGGAAGTCGCATGCCCTGCCTCAACGCGGAGCGCGCGAGATCATTCCCGTCGGTACCCTCGGGCGGGTGGCGATCGAGGCGGTGATGATCGACTTCTCCGGCACGCTGTTCCGGCTGGAGGAGGACGAATCCTGGTACGCGGACCTGGTCCGCCCGGACGGCGGGCGGTTCGCCGTGCACGAGACGGCGGAGATCATGCGCCGGATGACCGCGCCGGTCGGCCGCACCGTCGACCTGGACGAGGCGGGTAAACACGCCTGGGCGCACCGCGACCTGGACCCGGCGCTGCACCGCGAGGCGTACCTGAAGGTGCTGCTCGCCAGCGGCGTGCCCGACGCCGAGCAGGCGACCCGGCTCTACGAGCGGCTGATCGACCCGGCCGAGTGGGAGCCGTACCCCGACACCGGCGCCGCGCTCGAACTGCTCGCCGCGCGTGACATTCCGGTCGCGGTGGTCAGCAATATCGCCTTCGACCTGCGCCCCGCCTTCGCCGCGCGGGGCTGGGACCGGCTGGTGCGCGCCTTCACGCTCTCCTACGAGGTCGGCTCGGTGAAGCCGGAGCACGCCATTTTCGAGGCCGCGCTAGAAGCGCTCGGCGCCGCCCCGGAGCGCGCGCTCATGGTGGGCGACAGCGCGGAGGCCGACGGCGGCGCCACGGCGCTCGGCTGCGCCTTCGCCGAGGTGCCGCCGCTGCCGACGGCCGAGCGGCCGGACGCCCTGCTCGGCGCGCTCGCCGCGCACGGCATCGCCGCACCGCGCTGAGGCCACGCGCCGATCGCCGGTGTCGGAGGCCGTCGATAGGCTGGTTCCGTGGCAGATCCCGCGACGTACCGGCCCGCGCCGGGCACCATTCCGGTGGAACCCGGCGTCTACAAGTTCCGTGACGTCCACGGCCGGGTCGTCTACGTCGGCAAGGCCAAGAGCCTGCGCTCCCGGCTCAACTCGTACTTCGCCGACATCGCGTCGCTGCACCCGCGGACGCGGCAGATGGTCACCACCGCCGCGAGCGTGGAGTGGACCGTCGTCTCCACCGAGGTGGAGGCGCTGCAGCTGGAGTACAACTGGATCAAGGAGTTCGACCCGCGCTTCAACGTCAGGTACCGGGACGACAAGTCCTATCCGGTGCTCGCGGTGACGCTGGACGAGGAGTTCCCCCGGCTCTTCGTCTACCGCGGCGCGCGCCGCAGGGGCGTCCGCTACTTCGGCCCGTACGCGCACGCCTGGGCGATCCGGGAAACGCTCGACCTGCTGCTCCGGGTCTTCCCCGCGCGCACCTGCTCGAACGGTGTCTTCAAGCGGCACAACCAGATCGGCCGCCCCTGCCTGCTCGGCTACATCGACAAGTGCTCGGCGCCCTGCGTCGGCCGGGTCACCCCGGGTCAGCACCGCGACATCGTCGACGACTTCTGCGACTTCCTCGCCGGCCGCACCGACAAGATGGTCAAGCAGCTGGAGCGCCGCATGCACGACGCCTCCGACGACCTGGACTTCGAGCTGGCCGCCCGGCTCCGCGACGACGTGCGGGCGCTGCGCCGGGCCATGGAGAAGCAGGCGGTGGTGCTCGGCACCGGCACCGACGCGGACGTGATCGCCTTCGCCACCGACGAACTCGAGGTCGCGGTGCAGATCTTCCACGTGCGCGACGGCCGGGTGCGCGGCCAGCGCGGCTGGGTGGTGGACAAGTCCGGTGACGCGGTGGACGTCGCGGGGACCGGCGGCGAGCTGGCCGCCCTCGTCGAGCAGTTCCTCACCCAGTTCTACGGCGAGGAGGCCGCCGTCGCCGGGCAGACCCCGGACGGGCAGTCCGGCTCGGCGGTGCCGCGCGAGGTGCTCGTCCCCGAGCTGCCCACCGACGTGGACGAGGTGCAGGAGTGGCTCGGCGCGCTGCGCGGTGGCCAGGTGCGGGTGCGGGTGCCGCAGCGCGGCGACAAGAAGGCGCTGGCCGAGACGGTGCGGCGGAACGCGGCCGAGGCGCTGGCCCAGCACAAGCTCAAGCGCGCGGGCGACCTCACCTCCCGCTCCGCCGCGCTGCAGGACATCCAGGACGCGCTGGAGCTCGACTCCGCGCCGCTGCGCATCGAGTGCGTCGACATCAGCCACGTGCAGGGCACCGACGTGGTGGCCTCGCTGGTGGTGTTCGAGGACGGGCTGGCGCGCAAGTCCGAGTACCGGCACTTCGCGATCAGGGAGGCCGCGGGCGACGGCCGCTCGGACGACGTCGGCAGCATCGCCGAGGTCACCCGCCGCCGCTTCCACCGGCTGCGCAAGGACCGCGAGGAGGCGGCCGCGGAGCTGGAGGGCGAGCCCGTGCCCGACGCCGACGTGCCCGACGCCGACGCGCCGGACCGGGACGAGGCGCCCACCTCGCGGCCGGGGATCGACCCGGCCACCGGCCGCCCGCGCCGCTTCGCCTACCCGCCCAACCTCTACGTCGTCGACGGCGGCGCTCCGCAGGTGGCGGCCGCCGCCGAGGTCCTCGACGACATGGGCATCACCGACGTCGCGGTGATCGGGCTGGCGAAGCGGCTGGAGGAGGTCTGGGTGCCGGGCGAGCCGGACCCGGTGATCCTGCCGCGCAACAGCGAGGCGCTGTTCCTGCTGCAGCGGGTGCGTGACGAGGCACACCGCTTCGCCATCACCTATCACCGGAGCAAGCGCTCCCGGCGGATGACGGCGTCGGCGCTGGACTCGATCCGCGGCCTCGGCGACGCCAGGCGCACCGCCCTGGTCACCCATTTCGGCTCGGTGGCCAAGCTCAGGGAGGCGACGGTGGAGCAGATCACCGAGGTGCCCGGCATCGGCGTCGCCACCGCGAAGGCGGTGCTCGCGGTGCTGAACGAGCAGGACGCGCGGTGACGGCCGTGCGCGGCGGGCGGGAATGCGTGCCCGGTTTCGCGTACGTTGTCCCTGTGCCCCTGGCCGGATGCGGCCCGGGCGGATCGGAGAGGCCAAGCGAACCCGACCTCGCGCAGGTCGCGTCGGACACGAACCGGTAGGACATGACACGCGTCGACAACACCAATGCCGAGAACCCGGTGCCGCAGCGCGGCTCCGGCGCCACCCGTCCGCAGGTCGAGGTCGTGGTGGTGACCGGGCTCTCCGGCGCGGGCCGCGGCACCGCGGCCCGGGTCCTCGAGGACCTGGGCTGGTACGTCACCGACAATCTGCCGCCCGAGCTGATCGGCCGGATGGTCGAGCTCGGTGCCTCGGCCGAGCCGCCGATCCGCAAGCTGGCGCTGGTGATGGATGTGCGCAGCCGGTTCTTCACCGGCGACCTCGGCGTCGTCACCGAGCCGCTGCACGCGCTCGGCGTCCCCACCGGCGTGCTCTTCCTGGAGGCGTCGGACGACGTCCTGATCCGCCGGTTCGGCTTCGCCAGGCGCAGGCACCCGCTGCAGAGCGAGAGCGCCGACGGCACGCTCTCGGCGGGCATCGCCGCCGAGCGGCTCCGGCTGGCGGGCGTGCGCGACGCCGCCGACCTGGTCATCGACACCACCGAGCTCTCCATCCACCAGCTGCACCGCAAGCTGGAGGAGGCGTACGGCGGAGGCACGCCGGCGGCGCTGCAGCTCACGGTGCAGTCCTTCGGCTTCAAACACGGCGTCCCGCTCGACGCCGACATGGTGCTCGACGTGCGCTTCCTGCCGAATCCGCACTGGATTCCCGAGCTGCGCGAGCACACCGGCCAGGAGCGGATGGTGCGCGACTACGTACTCGGGCGGCCGGGCGCGGACGACTACCTGCGCACCTGCCACCACCTGGTGAACCTCACCGCGAACGGCTACCGCCAGGAGGGGAAGCGATACATGACGGTCGCAGTCGGCTGTACCGGAGGCAGGCATCGGAGCGTGGCGATCGCGGAGGCGCTCGCCGCGCTGACCAGCAGCGCGGAGGAGTCCGGCGCGGTCGACACGGTGCGCGTGGTCCATCGGGATCTGGGGCGCGAGTGACGGCGGGCGGCGATCCGGGAGGCGGCCAGGCCCCCGGTGACCTCGCGGTGGCCGCGCTCGGCGGCGGGCACGGCCTGTTCGCGACGCTCTCCGCGGTGCGCAGGCTGACCGACCGGGTGACCGCGGTGGTCACCGTCGCCGACGACGGCGGCTCCTCCGGCAGGCTGCGCTCCGAGCTCGGCATGCTGCCCCCCGGCGACCTGCGGATGGCGCTGGCCGCGCTCGCCGCGGACGCGGGCTCCACGCTGACCAGGGTGGTGCAGCACCGCTTCGGCGGCACCGGCGCGCTGGCCGGGCACTCGGTCGGCAACCTGATCCTGGCCGGGCTCACCGAGGTGCTCGGCGACCCGGTGGCCGCGCTGGACGAGGCGGCCCGGCTGCTCGGCGTCGTCGGCCGGGTGCTGCCGATGGCGCCGATCGCGCTCGACATCGAGGCCGACGTCGCCGGCCTGGAGGCCGACCCGCGGGTCAGCCGCTGCATCCGCGGCCAGGTCGCGGTGGCCACCACCCCCGGCACGGTGCGCCGGGTGCGGCTCATCCCCTCCGACCCGCCCGCCGCGCCCGCCGCCGTCGCGGCCGTCGAACACGCCGACGTCGTGGTGCTCGGCCCCGGCTCCTGGTTCACCAGCGTCATCCCGCACGTGCTGGTCCCGCAGCTGCACGAGGCGCTGCTGCACACCAGGGCGCGCAAGGTGCTCGTGCTCAACCTCGCCGCCGAGCCGGGCGAGACCGCCGGCTTCTCCGCCGAGCGCCACCTGCACGTATTGTCGCAGCACGCACCGGATTTCGGGGTCGACGACATCCTCGTCGACTCCGGCTCGGTTCCGGCGGGGCGCGAGCGCGAACACCTGGCCAGGGCCGCCGGGCAATTGCGCGCCCGGGTAACCTTCTCCGATGTCGCCGAGGCGGGGACCGACCGGCATCACCCCGGAAAGCTCGCCGCCGCACTGGATCAACTGATCAGGCAACCTCGGTCGCAACTGGCAGGGCTTCGAGTCGAGGGGCGGCACATGGGCGCGGATGTGCGGACCGGGTTGGGTGGAAAGGAGCGCGTCTCGTGGCGATGACAGCCGAGGTGAAGGACGAGCTGAGCCGGCTCAGCGTGGCGCAGGTGAGTGCGAGGAAGGCGGAGCTCTCGGCGCTGCTCCGGTTCGCGGGCGGGCTGCACATCGTCGGCGGCCGGGTGATCGTCGAGGCCGAGGTCGACATGGGCTCGATCGCGCGCAGGCTGCGCCGGGAGATCTTCGAGCTGTACGGCTACGGCTCCGATGTGCACGTGCTCGGCGCGGGCGGGCTGCGCAAGACCAGCCGCTACGTGGTCCGGGTCTCCAAGGAGGGCGAGGCGCTGGCGAGGCAGACCGGGCTGCTCGACGTGCGCGGCCGCCCGGTGCGCGGGCTGCCCGCGCAGGTGGTCGGCGGCAGCATCGGGGACGCGGAGGCCGCCTGGCGCGGGGCGTTCCTCGCGCACGGCTCGCTCACCGAGCCGGGGCGCTCGTCGGCGCTCGAGGTCAGCTGCCCGGGGCCGGAGGCGGCGTTGGCGCTGGTCGGCGCCGCGCGACGGCTCGGCATCGGGGCCAAGGCCCGCGAGGTGCGCGGCACCGACCGGGTGGTCGTCCGCGACGGCGAGGCGATCGGCGCGCTGCTCACCAGGATGGGCGCGCAGGACACCAGGCTCACCTGGGAGGAGCGCCGGATGCGGCGCGAGGTGCGGGCCACCGCCAACCGGCTGGCCAACTTCGACGACGCCAACCTGCGCCGCTCGGCGCGCGCCGCGGTGGCCGCGGCGGCCAGGGTGGAGCGGGCGCTGGAGATCCTCGCCGACGAGGTGCCCGACCATCTCGCCGCGGCCGGGAAACTCCGGGTGCAGCACCGCCAGGCGTCGCTGGAGGAGCTCGGCCAGCTCGCCGAGCCGCCGATGACCAAGGACGCGGTGGCGGGCCGGATTCGCCGGCTGCTCTCGATGGCGGACCGGCGGGCCAAGGAGCTCGGCATCCCGGACACCGAGTCGGCGGTCACGGCGGAGCTGCTCGACGACGCGTGACCGCCGCCGGTCGGGTGTGACCTGCGCACCGTGCCCAGGTGCATGTCGGTGAGATAACGGCCGGGCACTAGGGTGAGTAGGGCATCGGAGTATCCGCCTGAAAGCTGAGGAGCGATAACGTGACTGTCCGGGTAGGCATCAACGGCTTCGGCCGTATCGGACGTAACTTCTTCCGTGCGGTGGAGGCGCAGAAGGCGCTCGGTACCACCGACATCGAGATCGTCGCGGTCAACGACCTCACCGACAACGCGACCCTGGCCACGCTGCTGAAGTACGACTCGATCCTCGGCAGGCTGCCGAAGGACGTCTCGCTCGACGGCGAGGACACCATCGTCGTCGGTGACCAGCGGATCAAGGCGCTCGCGATCAAGGAGGGCCCGGCGGCGCTGCCGTGGGGCGACCTCGGCGTGGACGTGGTGGTCGAGTCCACCGGCATCTTCACCGATGCCACCAAGGCCAAGGGCCACCTGGCGGCGGGCGCCAAGAAGGTCATCATCTCGGCCCCGGCCAAGGGCGAGGACATCACCATCGTGCTCGGCGTCAACGACGACAAGTACGACGGCAGCCAGAACATCATCTCCAACGCCTCCTGCACCACCAACTGCCTCGGCCCGCTGGCCAAGGTGCTGCACGACGAGTTCGGCATCGTCAAGGGCCTGATGACCACCATCCACGCCTACACGCAGGACCAGAACCTGCAGGACGCGCCGCACAGCGACCTGCGCCGCGCCCGCGCCGCCGCGCTGAACATCGTGCCCACCGGCACCGGCGCCGCGAAGGCCATCGGCCTGGTCCTGCCCGAGCTGCAGGGCAAGCTCGACGGCTACGCGCTGCGCGTCCCGGTCCCGACCGGCTCGGTCACCGACCTGACCGCCCAGCTGGCCAAGCCCGCCTCGGTGGACGAGGTCAACGCCGCGCTGAAGGAAGCCGCCGAGGGCAGGCTCAAGGGCATCCTGAAGTACAACACCGACCCGATCGTCTCCAGCGACATCGTCACCGACCCGCACTCCTCGATCTTCGACGCGCCGCTCACCAAGGCGATCGACGACCAGATCAAGGTCGTCTCCTGGTACGACAACGAGTGGGGCTACTCCAACCGCCTCGCCGACCTCATCGGCCTCGTCGGCAAGTCGCTCTGACCCGCATGGCTGTCAGGACACTGCAGGACCTCCTCGCCGACGGCGTCGAGGGCAGGGGCGTGCTGGTGCGCTCCGACCTCAACGTTCCGCTCGGCGCGGACGGCCAGATCACCGATCCCGGCCGGATCACCGCCTCCGTGCCGACGCTGAAGGCGCTGGTCGAGGCGGGTGCCAAGGTCGTCGTCACCGCGCACCTCGGCCGGCCGAAGGGCGAGCCCGACCCGGCGCTCTCGCTGGCGCCGGTCGCCGCGAAGCTCGCCGAGGAGCTGGGCCGCAACGTCCAGCTCGCCGGTGACGTCGTCGGCCAAGACGCGCTGGCGCGCTCCGAGGGGCTCACCGACGGCGACGTGCTGCTGCTGGAGAACATCCGCTTCGACAAGCGCGAGACCAGCAAGGACGCCGCCGAGCGCGGCAGGCTGGCGGCCGCGCTGGTCGAGCTGGTCGGCGCGGACGGCGCGTTCGTCTCCGACGGCTTCGGCGTCGTGCACCGCGAGCAGGCGTCGGTCTACGACGTGGCCAAGCTGCTTCCGCACTACGCCGGCACCCTGGTCGCCGCCGAGGTCGATGTGCTGCGCAGGCTCACCGGCGAGGGCTCCACCGACGGCGCCGACCGCCCCTACGCGGTGGTGCTCGGCGGCTCCAAGGTCTCGGACAAGCTGGCCGTGATCGAGGCGCTCGCCCCCAAGGTGGACACCCTGGTCATCGGCGGCGGCATGTGCTTCACCTTCCTCGCCGCACAGGGCTTTTCGGTCGGCTCCTCGCTGCTCCAGGAGGAGATGATCGAGACCTGCAGGGAGCTGCTCGATCGGTACGCCGACGTGATCCACCTGCCGCGCGACATCGTGGTGGCGGACCGCTTCGCGGCCGACGCCGAGACGAAGGTCGTTCCGGCGGAGCAGATCCCGGACGGGTGGAGCGGCCTCGACATCGGCCCCGAGTCGGCGCGGCGCTTCGCGGCGCTGCTCACCGAGGCGCGGACGATCTTCTGGAACGGCCCGATGGGCGTGTTCGAGTTCGCGGCGTTCGAGGCGGGCACCCGCGGGGTGGCCGAGGCGATCCGCACCGCCACCGGCAAGGGCGCCTTCACCGTCGTCGGCGGCGGCGACTCGGCCGCGGCTGTGCGCGCGCTCGGGCTGCCCGAGGACGGCTTCTCGCACATCTCCACCGGCGGCGGTGCCTCGCTGGAGTACCTGGAGGGCAAGGAACTCCCCGGTATCTCCGTCCTGGACGATGGCCCGGCGCTCGACGAGGAGGCGTGACATGGCGCGCAAACCGCTGATCGCGGGCAACTGGAAGATGAACCTCAACCACCTCGAGGCCATCGGCCTGGTGCAGAAGATCGCCTTCGCCCTGCCGGAGAAGTACTTCGACCGGGTGGACGTGGCGGTCATCCCGCCGTTCACCGACATCCGCAGCGTGCAGAACCTGGTCGAGGGCGACAAGCTGCTCGTCACCTACGGCGCCCAGGACGTGTCGACGCACGACTCGGGCGCCTACACCGGCGAGATCAGCGGTGCCATGCTCGCCAAGCTGGGCTGCGCGTACGCGGTGGTCGGGCACTCGGAGCGGCGGCAGTACCACAGCGAGGACGACGCCACCGTGCTCGCCAAGGCCAAGCAGGCGCTGAAGCACGGGATCACCCCGATCGTCTGCATCGGCGAGGGGCTCGGCGTGCGCGAGGCGCGGACCCACGTCGAGTACAACCTGGAGCAACTGCGCGGCTCGCTGAAGGGGCTGACGGCCGCGGAGATCGCGCGGGTGGTGATCGCCTACGAACCGGTGTGGGCGATCGGCACCGGCAAGGTCGCCACCCCGGCCGACGCGCAGGAGGTGTGCGGCGCCATCCGCGCCGAGCTGAACACCCTGGCCTCGCCGGAGGTCGCCGGGCAGGTGCGCATCCTGTACGGCGGCTCGGTGAACGCCAAGAACGTCGGCGAGCTGGTCTCGCAGCCCGACGTTGACGGCGCGCTCGTTGGTGGCGCCTCGCTCAAGGGCGACGAGTTCGCCCAGCTCTCGGCGATCGCCGCGGGCGGTCCGCTGCTCTGAGCGGAGATTCGTGCGGCCCGGTTCGTCTCGGCGGACCGGGCCGTCGCGCGTCTAGCCGGCGCGCAGGGTGAGCCCGCTGCCGTTGTCGTTGCGCAGGGTGAGCAGGTCGGCGTCGGCGCTGAGCGTGACGTGGCCGTCGAGGGCGCGCAGCACCGACTGCTCGATCTCCATCACCGCGGGCGGGCAGAGCATCCTGGTGGTCGCCACCCGGAAGGTGGCCGAGCCCGCGCCCACCTCCGCGGTGCCGGTGAGCTGGTTGCAGCCGGCCGAGCCGGTGACCGCGCCGTCCGGGGCGATGCGCAGGGTCGGGGCGGCCTGGTCGATCGCCTCCGCGCGGATCCGCGACTCCGGGGTGAGCAGCTCGGTCACCGTCCAGACGGTGTCGTGCACCGGCCGGTCCGGCTGCGCGATCTTCTTGTCCAGCAGCTCGACGGTCTGGCCCTCGGCGCGCAGGATCAGCGTGCCGTCGGTGAGCTGCCAGGTCGGGGTGGCGTTCAGCAGTCGCGCCACCCACTGGTCGGCGTCGGCGCGGTCGCCGGGGCAGCCCATGAGCGTGCCTGCGAGTTCGCCCACCCGCAGCACGTCGCCGTCGAAGGTCACCGGGCCGGTGGTGGTGTTGCACCCGGCGTTCGCCGAGACGCGGCCGTCGGCGAACCGCAGCGTCAGCGGACCACCGCCGGGGATCGGGGCGCCGTCGACGGTGGTGGACAGGAAGGTGCGGCCCATCGGCGTGTTGTCGGGGGAGGGGGACCCGGAGCCGCCGTCGTCGGCACAGGCGACGGCCGCACACAGGGCGAACAGCACAACCGCGCCGAAACGCAGCAAGGTGGCCGGCATGCGGGTGATTGTCGCACGGTGATGATCTCTACAGCCGTCGGCGGGGTGTGGACCGCGCGTTGCTGGTTATTGTCGTCCCAGTGACGACCGCTGATGCCACCGCGCCGGTGTCCACCTGGGCACCGCTGCGCTCCCCGCTGTACCGCGCGCTGTGGATCGCGCAGCTGGTGTCGAATCTGGGCACCTGGATGCAGACGGTGGGCGCCCAGTGGCTGCTGGTCTCCGAGCCGAACGCGGCCACCCTGGTCTCGCTGGTGCAGACCGCGATCACGCTGCCGGTGATGCTGCTCTCCATCCCCTCCGGCGTCCTGGCCGACCTGCTGGACCGGCGCAACCTGCTGCTCGCGGCGCAGTCGGCGATGGCGCTGCTTGCCGCGGTGCTCGCCGTCGCCACCGCGACCGGCCATACCAGCCCTGGCGTGCTGCTCACCCTGCTCTTCCTGCTCGGCTGCGGCCAGGCCATGACGGCGCCCGCCTGGCAGGCGATCCAGCCGGAGCTGGTGCCGCGCGAGCAGATCCCGTCGGCGGCGGCGCTGGGCAGCATGAGCGTGAACATCGGCCGCGCGGTCGGCCCCGCGGTGGCCGGCGTGCTGGTCGCCGCCTCCGGCCCGACCCTGGTGTTCGCGCTGAACGCCGCCTCCTTCGTCGGCATCGTCGGCGTGCTCTTCCTGTGGCGCCGCCCGCGCACCGACCGGCAACTGCCGAGCGAGCGCCCGCTGGCCGCGCTGCACGCGGGCACCCGCTTCATCCGCGCCGCCCCGGCGATCCGCCGCGTGCTCATGCGCTCGCTGCTCTTCGTCGCCCCGGCCAGCGCGCTCTGGGCGCTGCTCCCGATCGTGGCGGCGGACCAGCTCGGGCTCTCCTCCTCCGGCTACGGCCTGATGCTCGGCGCGCTCGGGCTGGGCGCGGTCGCCGGCGCGGTCGGGCTTGGCAGGCTGCGCCGCCGGCTCGACCCGACCGCCCGGCTCGCGGTCGCCGCCGTGCTGTTCGGGATCGCGACGGCCGGGGTCGCGGTGCTCCCGGTGCTCTGGCCGATCCTGGTGCTGCTGGTCTTCGGCGGCCTGGCCTGGCTGCTCGCCATGTCCACGCTGAACGCCACCATGCAGCTGCTGCTCCCGGCCTGGGTGCGGGCCCGCGGGCTCGCCGTCTACATGCTGGTGTTCATGGGCGGGCAGGCCATCGGCTCGCTGGTGTGGGGGCTGATCGCCGGGGCGATCGGCGTGGTCGCGACGCTGCTGGTGGTGGCGGCGCTGCTCGGGCTGTGCGCGATCAGCACGCTGTGGCTGCCGATCCGGCACGACCCGGAGGCGCTCGACCTCACCCCGGCCAGCTTCTGGCCGGAGCCGCAGCTGGTGGTCGAGCCGGAGCCGGAGGACGGCCCGGTCCTGGTGCTGAGCAGCTACGACGTCGACCCAGGCGACCGTGCCGAATTCCTCGCCGCGATGGCCTTCGTCGGCCGCTCCCGGCAGCGCACCGGCGCCATGGAGTGGCGGCTCTACCGCGACGTCGGCGTGCTCGACCGCTACGTGGAGGCGTTCGTGGTGCGCTCCTGGGCCGAGCACATGCACCAGCACCAGGTCCGGCTGACCGCGCAGGACCGGCTGCGCGAGCGCGAGGTCAGGCGCTTCGCGACCGGCGACGAACAGATCACCCACCTGGTCGCGGTCGAACCACGCTGACCCGGTGCGGAGCATGCCGCGCGCTCCCATAGACTGACGGGCATGCGGATGTTCCTGGATATCCTCCTGATCGTCACCAGCGTGCTGCTGGTGCTGCTGGTGCTGCTGCACCGCGCCAAGGGTGGGGGCCTGTCCAGCCTGTTCGGTGGCGGCATGCAGTCGAGTCTCTCCGGCTCGACCGTCGCCGAGAAGAACCTCGACCGCATCACCATCTTCACCGGGATCATCTGGCTCATCGCCATTCTCGGCATCGGCCTGGAGATCAAGTTCTCCTGACCGCGCTCACCCGGTGCGCGGCACCCGCCCGTCCACGTCGGTGAAGCCGTAGCGGTCGGCCAGATCGGCCACCCGCCACGCCTTCCCGGTGAGTTCGGCGCGCGCCGGATCCTTCGCCAGCGCCGCGACGGCGCGGCCCGCGAACCGCGGCGTCTCCGCCTCCGCCAGATCCACCGTCGGCTCGCCGGGCAGCGTCACCAGCCGCCTGCCGCGGTCGTCGGCCGGAATCAGTTGCAGCAGTTCGGTGTCGACGATGCCGGGCCACAGCGACACCACCGTCACCCCGGTGCTGGTGAGGTCGTGCGCCAGGTCGGCGGTGAGCCGGTCCACCGCCGTCTTGCCGACCCCGTAGACGGCGTTGTGCAGGTACCGGATCGAGCCGGGCGAGGAGATCTGCGCGATCAGCCCGCGCGCGGCCCGCAGCAGGTCGGCGGCGTAGTGCGCGGCCGCGTAGTGCGAGCGCACCCCGACGTCGAAGGTCTCGTCCCAGGCCGCGGGCGGCACCTCCCAGAACGGCTTGCCCAGGTGCCTGGCCGCGGCGGGGGAGTTGTAGACGTTGTTGACCAGCACATCGAGCCTGCCGTGCACGGCGCGGACCCGCTCGAAGAGCCCGGCCACCGCCTCGTCGTCCCGGTGGTCGCAGACCACCGGGACCCCGGTGCCGCCCAGCGCGTCGATCTCCGCCGCGGTCTCCGCCAACGTGCCGGGGAGCCTGCCCTTGCCGCCGCCGCGCCCGGTCAGGTAGACGGTCGCGCCCGCCGCGCCCAGCTCCAGTGCCACGCCCTTGCCGATGCCACGGCTCGCGCCGGTGACCACTGCGATGAAGTCGGGTGTTCCGCTCATGGTTGCAGCACACTACCGTCGAATGAGAACACGTTCTAGTAGAGGGGAGTGGGCGTTGGCGCTCACCCGACGGGAGTTCACGGCCGGCGAGGTCACCATGCGGGTCACCGAGGCCGGCTCCGGCCCGCCGGTGATCTTCTGCCACGGCTTCCCGCACACCGGCTACATCTGGCACCGGCAGCTGAGCGCGCTGGCGGCGGCCGGCTACCACGCGCTCGCCCCCGACCTGCGCGGCGCGGGCGGCACCCCGTGCCCGCCGTCCGGCTGCGCGAACCGCGAGGTGATCGGGGACCTGCTGGCGCTGCTGGACGACATCGGCGCCGAGCGCGCGGTCTTCGCCGGCCTCGATTTCGGCGCCGCGCTGGTCTGGGAGCTGGCCTGGCGGGCGCCGGAGCGGATCAGCGGCCTGATCGTGCTGAACAACGTCTTCCAGCCCCGGCCGCCGAAGCCGCCGAGCGAACTCTGGGCGCGGGCCGCCCGCAAACACTTCCTGCACCTGGACTACTTCCAGCGCGAGGGCCCCGCCGACGCCGAGCTGAACAGCGCGCCCCGCGACTTCCTCGCCCGGGTGTACTTCGCGCTCAGCGCCGACTACCACTACTTCGACACCTGGCGCTTCCCGCCGGAGAACACCGGCTACCTCGACGTCCTGCCCGAGGCGCCGCCGCTGCCCTGGAGCTGGCTCGCCACCGAGGAGCTGGACACCCTCGCCGCCGAGTTCACCCGCACCGGCTTCACCGGCGGGCTCGGCTGGTACCGCGCGCTGGACCGGAACTGGGCGCTCACCGAGGAGTTCGCCGGGAAGCCGATCACCGTGCCCACCTACTTCCTCTACGGGGACCGGGACCCCGATATCGAGGGGTTCAGCGGGCGCGACCCGTTCGGCACCATGCGCGAGCACGTGCCGGGGCTGCGCCGGATGGACGAGGTCAGCGGGGCCGGGCACCTGGTGCAGCTGGAGCGCACCGACGAGGTGAACGCGCTGCTGCTGGACTACCTGGCCGAGCTCTAGCGGTACTCGTCGGCGAGCGCGGCGTACGGCTCCCAGCGCGGGAGCTCGCGCTCCTCCAGGTGCGCGCGGAGCCGGTCCAGCAGGAACTGCCAGCGCGGGCCGAGCTCGCGCGCCTCCTGCTGCCCCACGTGCCTGCGGCTCAGCTCGACGGTGGTGACCACGCCGACGTGCCGCAGCCTGACCTCCAGCGCGGAGCCGTCGAGCAGCACGGTCAGCGCGTGCGGCGCCTCGCGGTGCTCGACCCGGACCGCGATCGGGCCGTCGACCGGGCCGTCGAACGGGGTCAGCTGCCCGTCCTCGATGCTGCCGAGCCAGGCCGCGACCCGCTGCGGCTCGGTGATGGCCGCCCAGACGGCGAGCACCGGCTGCGCGAACGAGCGCTGGTAGTGCAGCTCCACCAGGTCGCGCGCGGGGACGCCGTGCTCGGGCCGGACCTCGCCGAGTACCGAGTTCGCGGTGTCTGCCGATGCGGCTGCCATGTCGGGGTCCCTTTCGCCGGTCGTGGAGTTCCCCCAACTGTATTGCCGGGAGGTGGCCGCCGAATCGCATTCCGGGTTGTCGATCACGGCGCGTCGCCTAGCGGCGCAGCAGGTCGCGTGCCGCGCGCTCGATCGTGTCCTCGTCCAGCAGGACGTGCGCGGCGGCGGGGCCGAGCGGGACGAAGCTGTCGGCGCTGGTGACCCGCGCCATCCGGCCGTCGAAGCCGGCGTCGACCAGCGCGGTGAGCACCGACTCGGAGACGCCGCCGCTGCGCCTGGTCTCGTCGGCGACCAGCACCCGGCCGGTGGCGCGGGCGGCGCGCAGCAGGTCGGCCTCCGGGAGCGGGGTGAGCCAGCGCAGGTCGAGCACCCGGGTCGCGATGCCATCGGCGGCGAGGTGGCGGGCGACCCGCAGGCACATCGGGACGGTGTTGGCGAAGCAGACCAGGGTGAGGTCGGTTCCCGCGCCGTACTCGCGCGCGCCGCCGATCGGTACGTGCTCGGTGCCAAGGGTGCCCGCCCAGCCCTCGTCGCCGGGTTCATACAGGTCACGGGTGTGGTAGAGCGCGATGGGCTCGAGGAAGACGCAGACGCGGCCGTCCACCCGGGCCGCTGCCAGGCAGGTGCGCAGGAGCGCGGCGGCGTCGTCGGCGCGGGCGGGGGAGGCGAGGACCACCCCGGGGATGTCGCGCAGCGCGGCCACCGCGTTGTCGTTGTGGAAGTGGCCGCCGAACCCCTTCTGGTAGCCGTAGCCGGCGATCCGCACGACCATTCCGTTGCGGTAGCGGCCCCGCGAGAAGAACGGGAGCGTGGCGGCCTCACCGCGCAGCTGGTCGATGGCGTTGTGCAGGTAGGCCAGGTATTGGATCTCCGGGACCGGGAGGAAACCGGCCAGGGCCGCGCCGAGTGCGGTGCCGAGGATGCTCTGCTCGTCCAGCAGGGTGTCGAAGACGCGGCGCGGGCCGAAGCGGGTGCGCAGGTTCTTGGTGACGCCGTAGACGCCGCCCTTGCGGGCGACGTCCTCGCCGAACACCAGGACGGCGGGGTCGGTGGTGAGTGCCTCGGCGAGGGTGTGGTTGATCGCTGCCGCGAGGGTGAGCGGGGCGGGTGGCTCGCCCGGTGGGCGGCGCAGCCGCTCGACGGCCGCGCGGACCGCGTCCGGGCGGGCGGGGGCGAGCGGGGCGATGACCTCGGCCGCCGAGGTCAGCCCCGGTTCGGCGAGCGCGGCGGTAACTGCTTCGGTGACGGCGGCGTGCACGCGGTCGTGCAGGGCGAGGACGTCGACGCCGCGGGCGGCCAGCAGCCGGGCGGTAGCGAGGAGCGGGTCGCGGGCGGCGTCGGCGGCGATCTCGGCGGGGGAGCGGTAGGCGGACTCCACGTCGGAGCCGGCGTGGCCGAGCAGCCTCGTCGTGCGCAGCCGGAGGAAGGCGGGTGCGCGGTGCTCACGCACCCAGTCGGTGGCGGCGCGCGCGGTGGCGACGGCGGCGGGGAGGTCGGTGCCGTCGGCTTCGAACCAGCGCAGGCCGGGGCGGGTGGCATAGGCGGTGCTGATCCAGCCGGGCGGGGTCGGGACGCTCAGGCCGATGCCGTTGTCCTCGCAGACGAAGAGGATCGGCATGGGAATGCCCTGGTGGGCGGTGTGGATCGCGGTGTTGATCGCGCCGGTCGCGGTGGAGTGGTTGGCGGAGGCGTCGCCGAAGGTGCACAGGACCACCGAGTCGGTGGGCCACTCGGGTCGTGCGCCCGGGCGGTTCAGGGCGAAGGCGATCCCGACCGCTCGCGGCAGGTGCGAGGCGATGGTCGAGGTCTGCGGAATGATCGAGGCTTCCGCTCGGCCGAAGACCTTGTGCCTGCCGCCCGCCATCGGCTCCGCCTCGGCCGCGACCACGCCGAGCAGGACGTCGCTGATCGGGTCGAGACCGGGCAGCTGCCGGCAGCGGTGCACGTAGAACGCACCCGAGCGGTAGTGCAGCAGCGCCGGATCGGTCGGCCGCGTCGCCTCCGCCAGCGCCGCGTTCCCCTCGTGGCCCGCTGAGCTGATGCTGTAGTACCCCCGCTTCGCCGCACCCAGCTCCCGGGCCGCGAAGTCGAGGTGCCTGCTCGTCAGCTGCGACTCGAACAGTGCGGTCAGCGCACCGCCCGTATCGGGGCCGTGTTCTGCCCGCAACGGGCCGGAGTTCGCCGAAGGTCCCTCGCCGACAGCCGACCAACGCTCCCCGCCCGACGACGGATGCCCGTCGCCGGGCTGCGCCGCCGCGGTGCGCGCGGTCGGGGCGTGGCCGGGCTGGGCCGGGCCACCCGGCGCGGCGTGCGAGGTGGCATCGCCAGGGTGCGCCTGGACCGGAGTAACACCACTTCCACCGGGCGGGTGTGGTGGGTGCGCGGCACCCACTTCCCCCACCACCACGGTGAGTTCGCCGCGGAGCCGGTCGGCCGGGGTCGGCACGGAGATCAGGCGAGCTTCGCGGCGGCGTCCCGATCCAGCAACCAGAGGGTGGATTCGCCGCCGATCGCGCCCGCGGCGGGGATTTCGTCCGGCTCGGCACCGGCGCGGGCAGCGGCTACGGCATCCGCCTTGGCGGCGCCGCCGACGACGAGGACGACGTGCCGCGCCCGGCGGATGGCGGGGAGGGTGAGGGTGACCCGGACCGGCGGCGGCTTGGGCGACGCCGTGACCGCGACGACCAGGTCGTGCTGCTCGCGCACGGCGTCGGTGTGCGGGAAGAGCGAGTTGATGTGCCCCTCCCCGCCCATCCCGAGCAGGTGCAGGTCGAAGGCGCCGTGCTCGGCGAGGTGCGCGTGCACCGCGGCCGCGTACTCGGCGGCGGCCTCGACCGGGTCCCGGTACTCGCCGTCCGAGGTCGCCACCGGGTGCACCCGCGCACGGTTCACCGGCACGTGGTCCAGCAGCGCCTCCCGCGCCTGCAGCTCGTTGCGCTCCGGATCACCGGCGGGCACGAACCGCTCGTCGCCCCAGAAGACGTCGAGCCGGGACCAGTCGATCTCCCCGGGCGACTCGCGCACCAGCTTCAGCAGCCCGATCCCGGTGCCGCCGCCGGTGAGCACCACCGACGCCGAGCCACGCTCGCGCTGCGCCGCCACCACGATCCGCACGAAGTGCTCGGCGGCGGCCGCGACCAGCGCGTCGCCGTCGAGCTCGACCTGCACGCTATCCGTCATAGCTCACCCTCTCGATGCCGGCCAGCGCCTCGGCGTAGATCTCGTCCGGGTCCAGCCTGCGCAGCTCCTCGGCCAGGCAGTCCCTGGTCTCCCTGCGGGCCAGCGCGATCCGCTGATCCGGGTCGCCGGTGCGGGTGAGCGTCGCGGTCACCCCGGTCTGCGGCCGCGCGATGGTGATCGACGCGGTCGGGCGGCGCACCTCGACCCGCAGGTCACCGGTCCTGCGCTGCACCGGGCAGCCGAGCTTGGCGGCGAGCCAGCCCGCCAGCATGTCCAGCGCAGGCTCCGCGCGCAGCCCCGAGACCACCACGGAATCCACCGGCTCGTGCGGCGGCTCGTCCATCTCGGCGGCGAGCAGCGCACGCCAGTAGGTGATCCGGCTCCAGGCCAGGTCGGTGTCGCCGCTGGCGTAGGAGGCGCGCCGCCGCTTGATCGCCTCCAGCGGGTCGGGGGCGAAGGTGGCGTCGGTGATCCGCCTGGTGGCGAGCCGCCCGACCGAATCCTTGGCCGGGAAATCCGGCGCGCCGCGCGGCCACCAGGCCACCACGGGGGTGTCCGGCAGCAGGAACGGGATCACCACGCTGCTCTCGTGGTTCACCAGGTCGCCCTGCAGCCGCAGCACGATCACCTCGGCGGCCCCGGCGTCGCCGCCGACCCGGATCTGCGCGTCCAGCTTGGTCGGCGCCTCGCGGTCGCCGCGGGCCAGCACGACGACCCGGCAGGGGTGCTCCCGGCTGGCGTCGTTGGCGGCGTCGATGGCGTCCTCGGCCTCGGAGCTGTCCAGGGTGCAGACCACCAGGGTGAGCACCCGGCCCTGGGTGATCACGCCGTTGGATTCGCGCAGCTTCACCAGCCGCTTGGTCACGTCGCCGGTGGTGGTCTCCGGCATGTCGATGATCACGGTCGCCGCCATTCCCGGCCGGTGCGGGCCAGCATCTCGTCCGCCGAGGCCGGGCCCCAGGTGCCCGACTCGTACGGTTCCGGTCTGCCCCGCGCCGCCCAGTGCTCGATCACCGGATCGAGGATGCGCCAGGACAGTTCGACCTCCGCGTTCACCGGGAAGAGCGAGGGCTCGCCGAGCAGCACGTCCAGGATGAGCCGCTCGTACGCCTCGGGGGAGGACTCGGTGAAGGCGGAGCCGTAGCTGAAGTCCATGTTCACGTCGCGCACCTCCATGCTGGAGCCCGGCACCTTCGAGCCGAACCGCATGGTGATCCCCTCGTCCGGCTGCACCCGGATGACCAGCGCGTTCTGCCCGAGCTCCTCGGTCATGGTCTGGTCGAAGGGCAGGTGCGGGGCGCGCTTGAAGACCACCGCGATCTCGGTGACCCGCCGCCCGAGCCGCTTGCCGGTGCGCAGGTAGAACGGGACGCCCGCCCAGCGGCGGGTATCCACCTCCAGCGTGATGGCGGCGTAGGTCTCGGTGCGCGATTCCGGGTCGAAGCCCTCCTCGTCGAGCAGCCCGACCACGTGCTCGCCGCCCTGCCAGCCCTCGGCGTACTGACCGCGCGCGGTGGTCGCGTCCAGCGGCTCGACCAGCTTGGTCGCCGAGAGCACCTTGATCTTCTCGGTCTGCAGCTGCCGCGGCTGGAAGCTGATCGGCTCCTCCATGGCGGTGAGCGCGAGCAGTTGCAGCAGGTGGTTCTGGATGACGTCGCGGGCCGCGCCGATGCCGTCGTAGTACCCGGCCCGGCCGCCGAGCCCGATGTCCTCGGCCATGGTGATCTGGACGTGGTCGACGTAGTTGGCGTTCCAGATCGGGTCGAAGAGCTGGTTGGCGAAGCGCAGCGCCAGCAGGTTCTGCACCGTCTCCTTGCCCAGGTAGTGGTCGATCCGGAAGACCGTCTCCTCCGGGAAGACCCGGTTCACCAGGGCGTTCAGCTCGACGGCGCTCTCCGAGTCGTGCCCGAAGGGCTTCTCGATCACCACTCGGCGCCAGGGCTTGCGGCCCTCGGCGTCGACCTTCTGCGGCTGCGCCAGGTCGTGCGCGGAGAGCTTGTCCAGCACCACCGGGAACATGTTCGGCGGGATGGAGAGGTAGAAGGCGTGGTTGCCGCCGGTGCCGCGGTCCTTGTCCAGCGTGGCGAGGGTATCGGCGAGCTGGGCGAAGGCGGCGTCCTCCTCGAAGGTGCCCTGCACGAACCGGATGCCCTCGGCGAGGTGGTCCCAGACCTCCTGCCGGAACGGGGTGCGGGCGTGCGCCTTGACCGCCTCCAGCACCACCTGGGCGAAATCCTCGTCGGCGTAGTCGCGCCTGGCGAACCCGACCAGGGCGAAGCCGGGGGGTAGCAGCCCCCGGTTCGCCAGGTCGTAGATGGCCGGCATCAGCTTCTTCCGGGAGAGATCCCCGGTCACGCCGAAGATCACCATGCTGCACGGCCCCGCGATCCGGGGTACGCGCTTGTCCCGCTCGTCACGCAGCGGGTTCGTCCACTCGTGCACTGTGCCGGCCATCGGGTCAGCGGTCCCCGTGCTCCGCCGCGCCGAGCTCGGCGGCGGTCGCGGAGAGCAGCTCTTCCCACGACTTCTCGAACTTGTCCACGCCCTCGCGCTCCAGCGTGACGAAGACGTCGTCCAGGTCGATGCCGACGGCGGAGAGCCGGTCGAAGACCTGCGCCGCCTCCGCGGCGGTGCCGCTCACCGTGTCGCCGCGGATCTCGCCGTGGTCCGCGACCGCCTGCAGGGTGGCCTCGGGCAGCGTGTTCACGGTGTTCGGCGCCACCAGCTCGGTGACGTAGAGGGTGTCCGGGTAGTCCTTGTTCTTGACGCCGGTGGAGGCCCAGAGCGGCCGCTGCCGGTTCGCGCCTGCCGAGGCCAGCTGGTCGTAGGTGGAGCCGTGGCTGCCGCCGTTGAACACCGACTCGTACTCGGCGTAGGCCAGCCGCGCGTTGGCGACGGCGGCCTGGCCGCGCAGCGCCAGCGCCTCGTCGGTGCCGATCGCGTCCAGCCGCTTGTCGATCTCGCTGTCCACCCGGGACACGAAGAACGAGGCGACCGAGTGGATCTTCGCCAGGTCGTGCCCGGCGGTGCGGGCCCGGCGCAGGCCGTCCAGGTAGGCGCCCATCACGGCGCGGTACCGCTGCACCGAGAAGATCAGCGTCACGTTGACGCTGATGCCCTCGCCGATCGTCGCGGTGATGGCGGGCAGCCCCGCCTCGGTGGCCGGGATCTTGATGAACAGGTTGGGCCGGTCCACGATCTTCCACAGCTCGACGGCCTGCGCGGCGGTCTTGTCCGCGTCGAAGGCCAGCCGCGGGTCGACCTCGATGGAGACCCGGCCGTCCACCCCGCCCGAGGCCTCGAAGACCGGGGCGAAGACGTCGCACGCCGAGCGCACGTCGTCGGTGGTGATGGTGCGGATGGCGGAATCCGCGTCGGCGCGCTGCTCGGTGAGCTCGCGCACCTGGTCGTTGTAGGCGTCGCCCTTGCTGAGCGCCTGCTGGAAGATGGTCGGGTTGGTCGTCACGCCGACCACGCCGCGGGTCTCGATCAGCTCGGCCAGGTTGCCGGAGCGGATGCGGTCCCGGGAGAGGTCGTCGAGCCAGACCGAGACACCCGCCTCGCTCAGCGCGGTGAGATTCTGGTTCTGTGCCATGAGCGCTATCCCTTCACGTTCTCGAGCGTGCGGTGAGCGGCGTCGACGACGGCCTCGGTGGTGAAACCGAATTCGCGGAACAGGGTCTGGTAGTCGGCGGAGGCGCCGAAGTGCTCGATCGACACGATCTCGCCCGCGTCGCCGGCGAACCGGTGCCACGGCATCGCGATGCCCGCCTCGACGACCACCCGTGCGGTGGCGCCGGGGGGCAGCACCTCGTCACGGTAGGCCTTGTCCTGCGCGTCGAACCACTCCACACACGGCATCGAGACCACGCGGGTCGCGATGCCCTGCCCCTCCAGCGTAGTGCGGGCGGTGACGGCGAGCTGGAGCTCGGAGCCGGTGGCGATCAGGATCACCTGCGGGGTGCCGCCGGAGGCCTCGGCGAGGATGTACCCGCCCTTGCTCACACCCGCGTAGCTGGTGCCCTCCTGGATCGGCAGGTCCTGCCTGGTCAGCGCCAGTGCTGCGGGGCCGCCGAGCCCGGCCCGCTCGTGCGAGACGAACGGCGAGTTGTGCTTGCCGCTGTGCTTCTCCAGCACCGAGCGCCAGGCGT
Organism: Nocardia asteroides; assembly: GCF_021183625.1. NCBI lineage: Bacteria > Bacillati > Actinomycetota > Actinomycetes > Mycobacteriales > Nocardiaceae > Nocardia > Nocardia asteroides. Next base: position 1,588,013 of record NZ_CP089214.1, on the reverse strand, counting down.
AGGCGGTCTCGTTGGCGTCGCCGGGGCGCACCACGTTCAGCCCGGGGATGGCGCGCAGCACCGCGAGGTGCTCGATCGGCTGGTGCGTCGGGCCGTCCTCGCCGAGGCCGATGGAGTCGTGCGTCCACACGTAGGTGGTCGGCGCCCGCATGATCGCGGCCAGCCGCACCGCCGGGCGCATGTAGTCGCTGAACACCAGGAAGGTGCCGCCGTACGGGCGGGTCGGGCCGTGCAGCACGATGCCGTTCAGGATCGCGCCCATGGCGTGCTCGCGGACGCCGAAGTGCAGCGTGCGGCCGTACGGGTCGGCCTTCCACATCCCGGTGGAGATCTCCTCGGGGCCGAAGCTGGCCGAGTCCGGGATGGTGGTGTTGTTGGATTCCGCCAGGTCGGCCGAGCCACCCCAGAGCTCCGGCAGCACCGGGCCGAGCGCGGCGAGCACCTTGGCCGAGGCCTTGCGGGTGGCGATCCCCTTGGCGTCCGGCTCCCAGGTGGGCAGGCCGTCGGCCCAGCCGTCGGGCAGCTCGCCGTTGAAGAGCCGGTCGAAGAGCTTCTTGGCCTCGGGCAGCCGCTGCGCCCAGGCGTCGAACGCGACGGTCCAGTCGGCGTGCGCCCGCGCGCCGCGCTCGGCGGCCTTGCGGGTGTGCGCGATGACCTCCGGGGCCACCTCGAAGCTCTGCTCCGGGTCGAAGCCGAGCGCGCGCTTGGTGCCGGCGACCTCGTCCGCGCCGAGCGCCGCGCCGTGCGAGGCGCCGGTGTTCTGCTTGGTCGGGGCGGGGAAGCCGATGATGGTGCGCAGCACGATGATCGAGGGACGGCCGAGCTCCGCCTTCGCCGCCGCCAGCGCGGCCTCGATGGCGACGACGTCCTCCCCGCCGTTCACCTCCTGCACGTGCCAGCCGTACGCCTCGTAGCGCTTCGCGACATCCTCGGTGAAGGCGATGGTGGTGTCGTCCTCGATGGAGATCTTGTTGTCGTCGTAGATCAGCGTCAGGTTGCCGAGCTGCTGGGTGCCCGCGAGCGACGACGCCTCCGCGGTGACGCCCTCCTCCATGTCGCCGTCCGAGGCGATCACGTAGATGTGGTGGTCGAACGGGCTCTCGCCCGCGGGGGCGTCCGGGTCGAACAGGCCGCGCTCGCGGCGGGCGGCCATGGCCATGCCGACGGCGGAGGCCAGCCCCTGCCCCAGCGGGCCGGTGGTGATCTCGACACCCTTGGTGTGCCGGTACTCCGGGTGGCCAGGGGTGAGCGAGCCCCACTTGCGCAGGTTCTTCAGGTCCTCCAGCTCCAGGCCGAACCCGGCCAGGTAGAGCTGGATGTAGAGGGTCAGGCTGGAGTGCCCGCAGGACAGCACGAAGCGATCGCGCCCCACCCACTCGGGGTCGGCCGGATCGTGCCGCAGGGTGCGCTGGAAGAGGGTGTAGGCGAGCGGCGCCAGGCTCATGGCGGTGCCCGGGTGGCCGTTGCCCGCGTTCTGCACCGCGTCGGCGGCGAGGACGCGGACGGTGTCGACGGCCTTGGTGTCCAGGTCCGTCCAGTCGTCCGGGTGATTCGGCTGAGTGAGCGCGCGGATGTCGTCTGTCACTGACACGACGGAGGTTCTCCTGTACTGGTTTCGTCGACGGGCGGGGTGTGCTGCCCACCCTAGAGGTGCCCGGCCCCACCGCCCCCGACAACCCTGGGGTGTCGAGGGTCTACCATCCTCTGTAGTAGTAGCCGACCGGAGGCGATGCACAGCGTGCGAGGAGAAACAGTGCCGATCGATCCACGACAGGACGACCTTGGTGCGCACGGCTCCTCCGGCACCGCGCTGGTCGACCGGTTCTCCGGAAGCGGTTTCCCCTCGCGCGCGATGCGCCGGGTGCTCGCCTACATCGCGCTGACCAAGCCGCGGGTCATCGAGCTGCTGCTGGTCGCGACGATCCCGACCATGCTGCTCGCCGATCGCGGCACCGTCGACATCCGGCTCATCCTGGTCACGCTGTTCGGCGGCTGGATGGGCGCGGCCAGCGCCAACACGCTGAACTGCGTGGCGGACGCCGATATCGACAAGGTCATGAAGCGCACCGCCAAGCGGCCGCTGGCCAGGGACGCGGTGCCGACCAGGAACGCCTTCGTCTTCGGCGTGCTGCTCGGCATCGGCTCGTTCGCCTGGCTCTGGTGGCAGGCCAACCTGCTCAGCGGCGCGCTGGTGGTGGCGACGATCCTGTTCTACGTCTTCGTCTACACGCTCGGGCTCAAGCGGCGCACCTCGCAGAACGTGGTGTGGGGCGGCGCGGCCGGGTGCATGCCGGCGCTGGTCGGCTGGTCCGCGGTCACCGGCGGCATCGGCTGGCCCGCGGTCGCGCTCTTCGGCGTGATCTTCTTCTGGACGCCGCCGCACACCTGGGCGCTGGCCATGCGCTACAAGGAGGACTACCGCGCGGCCGGGGTGCCGATGCTGCCGGTGGTCGCCACCGAGCGGGTCGTCACCAAGCAGATCGTCATCTACACCTGGCTCACCGTGCTCACCACGCTGGCGCTGGCCCCGGCCACCGGCGTGATCTACGCGGCGGTGGCGCTGGTGGCCGGGGCCTGGTTCCTGCTCATGGCGCACCAGCTCTACGCCGGGGTGCGGCGCGGCGAGTCGGTGAAGCCGCTGCGGCTCTTCCTGCAGTCGAACAACTACCTCGCGGTGGTCTTCTGCGGGCTCGCGGTGGACTCGGTGCTCGGCTGGGACACCATCGGCAGCCTCTTCTAGGGCGTCAGCACGATCGAGCCGGTGGTCCGGCGGCCCTCCAGGTCGCGGTGCGCGCGCTCGGCCTCGGCCAGCGGGTAGCTCGCGCCGACCCGGACCGCGAGCGAGCCGTCGGCGATCGCCTCCAGCACGTCGCCCGCGCGCCACATCAGCTCGTTGCGGTCGCGGGTGTAGTGCGCCAGCGTCGGGCGGGTGACGAAGAGCGAGCCGGCCGGGTTCAGCCGCTGCAGGTCGAACGGGGGGACCGGGCCGCTCGCCGCGCCGAAGAGCGCCAGCGTGCCGCGGATCCGCAGCGCGGCCAGGCTCGCCTCGAAGGTGTCCGCGCCGACGCCGTCGTACACCGCGGCCACGCCCTCGCCGCCGGTCAGCCCGCGCACCCGCTCGGCCAGGTCCGCACCGTAGCGCAGCACGTCGGTCGCGCCGGCCTCGCGGGCCAGCGCCTCCTTCTCGTCGGTGGAGACGGTGCTGATCACCCGGACGCCGCGGGCCGCGGCGAGCTGGGTCAGGATCAGCCCGACGCCGCCCGCACCGGCGTGCACCAGCACGGTCTCGCCCACCTTCGGCGCGGAGACCGAGTTCAGCAGGTAGTGCGCCGTCATCCCCTGCAGCAGCGCGGATGCCGCCACCGCCGGATCGACCCCGGCCGGGACGCCGATCGCCTTCGCGGCGGGGACCACGGTCAGCTCGGCGTAGCTGCCGGGCGCGTCGGCCCAGGCCACGATGTCGCCCTCGGCGAACTCGGTGACGTCACCACCGACCGCGACGACCTCGCCGGTGCCCTCGGCGCCCGGCACGTACGGCAGCTCGACGGGGTAGCGGCCGGTGCGGATGTAGGTGTCGATGAAGTTGACCCCGATCGCCGCCGTCCGCACCAGCAGATCGCCTGGGCCCGGCTTCGGGTCGGGGAGGTCGGCACTCCGCAGGACCTCGGGGCCGCCGATCTCGGTTACCTGGATGGCACGCATGTGTTCCAGTTCTACACCCGCTGACGATCGACACCGCGCTACCCGCGGGTAAGATGCGGTCCATGAGTGCGCAAGCGACCGAGGTCGAGGCGAAGGTGCCCGGCGAGATCGTCAAGTCGGTGCAGGCGTTCGTCGCCGAGCACGGGGGTTCGGCCACCGCGGTGCTGCAGTCGCTGGGGACCGAGGGGGTCCGGGTGACGCTGGTCGGCGGCGACGGGGTGCTCGGCGACCGGGTCGTCGGCAGCCGCGCCGTCGCCGAGGCCCTGGTGGAGCGGGTCGACGGGCTGACCGCCAGCGAGGAGTGGAACCGCGAGCTCAGCTCCGCGGCCACCCCGCGGCGCGGGCACTACGCCAAGATGGCGGGCTGGGTCGCGAAGCAGACCACATTTCCCAAGGCGCGCAACGAGCGCTGAGCGCGCGCGGCCCCGGGCCAGGCGTCCAGCCGACCCTCGAACGGGCTGAGCCCGCGCGGCCCGGCTAGGCGGGCAGGCGGCACAGCACGACCGGGCAGGGGGCGTGGTGCAGCAGGTTCTGGCTGGTGGAGCCGATCATGGTGCGCACCAGGCGATTCCGGCCGTGCGTTCCGGCGACGACCAGGCTCGCCGTCTCGGCCTCGGCGAGCAGCGCGGAGGCCGCGGGCGACTTCCTGACCACGCGGGTGACGGCCACGTCCGGGTACTTCTCCGGCCAGCCGGCCAACCGCTCGCCGAGCAGCTCGGTCTCGCGCTCGGCGAGCGCCCGCTCGTCCTCCGGCGCGGCCGACCAGCGCAGCAGGTCGGGGTCGTTCCAGGCGTGCAGCGCGACCAGGTCGGTGCCGAGCAGCGAGGCCAGGTCGAAGGCGTGCTCCAGGGCGATGTCGCCGCAGGGGCTGCCGTCCACCCCGGCCAGCACCGGGCCGCGGCCGGGCAGCGGGGCGTCGGGGTCGCCGCGCCAGACCGCGACCGGGCACAGCGCCTTGTCCGCCACCCGCAGCGCGGTCGAGCCGAGCAGCAGGGTGCGCAGCGGGCTCGCGCCGCCCGCCGCGACCACGAGCAGCCGCGCGGATTCCGCCGCGACCAGCAGTTCGGCCGCCGGGTCGCCGTCGAGCACCAGCTGGGTGGGCTCGACGCCGGGGCGGTCGGCCTGCACGACGGCGGCGGCCTGCCGCACCGCGCGGCGGCCCTCGGCGCGGAGTAGGTCGCGCAGGTCGGCGTCGGCCCAGCGCGGCGCGACGATCCTGGTGTCGGGTACCGCGATGACGCTCACCAGGATCAGCGGCGCCCCGCGCCCGGCCGCCAGCGCCGCGGCCCAGCGGGCCGCCGCGAGCGCCGGTGCGGTGCCGTCGATCCCGACGACGATCGACTGCTGAGCCACCTGCATTGTTGTCCTCCCCAGGGACGCGCGAACCGGTCGCTCCACCTTGGCAGCGCGCGGTCCCGGCGTCATCGGGCCGAGGGACCCCGAAGCAGGGCCGAAAGTCCCTGGTGCGCCGAGTGGTTGCCCGCCCTCGGCCGCCGACCGGCCCCGCGCAGGTCGCGGCGGTGCCGCCGAGGCCGCCCGATGGTCGCCGGGAGCCCGCTCGTCAGGCGGCGGCGGGCGCGGGGTGCTCCGCCGGGACCCGCTCGCGGCGGTGCAGCGCGGCCCAGAGCGCGGCGGTCGCGGCGGTACAGGCGGCGGCGCCGCCGACGTGCACGGCGACCAGCGCGGCGGGCACCTCGGTGAGGTACTGCACCAGCCCGACCAGCGCCTGTGCGCAGACCAGCCCGATCAGCACGAAGAGCCGGGTCCGCACCGCGCGGGTGATCCCCACCGCGTACAGCCCGAAGCCGAGCCCGACCAGCAGCGCCAGGTACCCGACGAGCAGCTGCGCGTGCAGGTGCACCAGCGTCACGATCTCCACCTGCAACCGCTCCACCGGCCGCTCGATGCTCTTGTCGCCCGCGTGCGGCCCGGCCCCGGTCACCAGCGTGCCCGCGATCAGCACCCCGGCCAGCGCGACCCCGCTCAGGATGGTCAGCAGGCGCAGCGGTCGCGGCGCCTGCGCCACCCGGACCCCGTCGTCCGGCTCGCCGATCTCGGCGTACAGCACCGTGGCGAGCCACACCATCACCATGGAGACCAGCAGGTGCACGGCGACGGTCCACCAGAGCAGCCCGGTGCGCACGGTGATTCCGCCGATGATCGCCTGCAGCACGGTGCCGCCCGGCATCAGCCAGGCGTACACCAGCACCGAACGCCTGCGCCGCGCCCTGACCACCGCGAGCACGACCAGCGCCGCGCACAGCGTCACCGCGAAGGTGAGCAGCCGGTTGCCGAACTCCACCGCCTGGTGCACCACCGGCACCTCGGAGACCCCGACCGGGGTGAAGCTGCCGGGGAAGCACTGCGGCCAGGTCGGGCAGCCGAGCCCGGAGGCGGTGACCCGGACCACCGCCCCGGTCACCGAGATCCCGGCCTGGGTGAGGATCACCGCGAACGCGATCAGCCGCTGCGCGCGCAGCGAGGGGAGCGGGAGCCGGTCGACGATTCGCAGGAAGGCGCGGTACACCACGCGACGATGGTAGCGCGCGTACTACACCGCGTCGTTGAGGGCTACTGGAACCGGAACCAGCGCACCGCGGCCACCCCGCCGACCAGCCCCCACACCGCGAGCACGACCAGCCCGAGCCAATCCACCGCCCCGCGCATGGCCTCCTCCAGCGCCACCGCGAGCGCACCGGAGGGCACCAGCCGGACCAGGGTGTGCACGGCATCCGGCACCGATCCGGCGGCGAAGTGCACGCTGGCGATGCCGAGCATGACGAACCAGAGGATATTGGCCAGCGCCAGCACGATCTCCGCGCGCAGCGTGCCGCCGAGCAGCAGCCCGAGCGCGGCGAAGGTGGCGGTGCCGAGCGCGATCACCACGGCACCGAGCAGCAGCCCGCCCGGCTCCGGCCGCCAGCCGAGCGCCAGCCCGATCGCACCGAGCAGCAGCGCCTGCACGATCACCACGAGCACCACCGCGCCGCTCTTGCCCGCGATGATGCCCCAGCGCGGCAGCGCCGTCGCGCCGAGCCGCTTGAGCGCGCCGTAGCGCCGGTCGAAGCCGACCGCGATGGCCTGCCCGGTGAACGCGGTCGACATCACCGCGACCATCATCACGGCGGGCACGATGGTGTCCACCCGCTCGGTGCCGAGGTCGCCGAAGGGCAGCAGCGTGAGCCCGACCAGCAGGGTGATCGGGATGAACATGGTGAGCAGCAGCTGCTCGCCGTTGCGCAGCAGCAGCACCAGCTCCAGCCGGGTCTGCGCGGCGAGCATGGCGGCCCGGCCCGCCGGGCGCGGGCCGGGGGCGAAGGTGCCCGGCGCGAACCGGTTCTCCGAGTCGGCGCTCATCCGCGCAGCTCCCGTCCGGTGAGTTCGAGGAAGACGTCCTCGAGGCGGCGCTGGTCGATCCGGATATCGGTGGCGAGCACGTTCTGCCGCGCGCACCAGGCCGTCACGGTGGCAAGCACCTGCGGGTCGATCTCGCCTTCGATGAGGTAGGCGCCGGGCGCGGTCTCGCGCGGCGCGAAGCCCTCCGGCAGCGCCCTGGCCAGCAGCTCGAGGTCGAGCTTCGGGGGCGCGGCGAAGCGCAGCTGGCCCGCGGCGCCGTGCGCGGTGACCTCGGCGGGCGTGCCCTGCGCGACGATCCGGCCGCGGTCGATGATGACCAGCCGATCGGCCAGCTGCTCGGCCTCGTCCATCAGGTGCGTGGTGAGCACGACGGTCACGCCGTCCCGGCGCAGCGCGGCCACCAGCTCCCAGACGATCAGCCTGGCCTGGGCGTCCAGCCCCGCGGTCGGTTCGTCCAGGAAGACCAGCTCCGGCCGCCCGACCAGCGCGCAGGCCAGCGCCAGCCGCTGCTGCTGCCCGCCGGAGAGCCTGCGGTAGGGGGTGCGGCGGTGCTCGCGCAGCCCGAGCGTGCCGAGCAGCCACTCCGGGTCGAGCGGGTTCGCCGAGTAGGCGGCGATCAGCTCCAGCATCTCGCCCGCCCTGGAACCCGGGTAGGCGCCGCCGCCCTGCAGCATGACGCCGATCCGCGGCCGCAGCGCCTCGGAGTCGGCGATCGGGTCCAGGCCGAGCACCCGCACGCTGCCCGCGTCCGGGCGCAGGAAGCCCTCGCAGATCTCCACCGTGCTGGTCTTGCCCGCGCCGTTCGGCCCGAGCAGCGCCAGCACCTCCGCCCGCCGCACGTCGAAGGTCAGCCCGTCGACCGCGACGGTCTCGCCGTAGCGCTTGACGACGCCGTCGACGCGGAGCGCGAGATCGGAGGCAGCGGTCACGATGTCACACCGTAGGCATCCGCCGGCTGTGACGGAGCCGACACCCCCGTCCGGCGCCAGGGCAGCTGGTTTTTGGTGAGCACCACGAACAGCACGACGACGATCACCCCGGCGACGGCCGCGCCCACGATCTGGAACACCTCGAACTCCGCGCCGCGCGGCATGGCGATCACGCTCACGATCGCCGGAACCACCACCGCCGGGCCGCGGAAGGCGGCCCGGGTGGCCCAGGCTGCCAGCGGCACGATGGCCCAGAGCAGGTACCAGGGCTGCACCACCGGGAAGAGCAGCACGATGGCGCCGAGCGCGACACCGAGCGCGCCGACCGGGTGCAGCCGCCCGGTATTGGTCGCCACCAGCATGCGCAGCGCGATGAAGGCGGCGCCGAGCGCGGCGATCGGCCTGGTGATGCTGAGCAGCGCGGTGGTGTGGTCGCCGAGCCCGAGCAGCACGCCGCCGAACCCGGTGATCACGCCGAGCGCGGTCGGCAGCGACATCCAGCTGCGCACCGCGCTCGCCGTGTTCAGGGTGTAGAGCCAGCCGAAGCCGAGCCCGCTCACGGCGCTGATCGCCACCGTCGTCACCCCCGCGACCAGGGCGAGCAGCAGCGCGGCCCGCAGCACCGACCACGGCCCCGGGCCCCAGCGCCTGGCCAGCGCCATGCCGACGAAGCCGAGCGCGATGATCGAGGTGAACTTGATGGTGGAGGAGAGCGTGATCGTCACCACCCCGCCGGTCAGCAGGGCATAGGTGCGGGCGTCGAAGATCGGCGAGTCCTCGATGGCGCGCAGGCAGAACTCCATCCCGGCCAGCATCAGCCCGAGCATCAGCGCGTCGTTGTGCACCCCACCGACCAGGTGGAACAGGACCAGCGGGTTGCAGGCGCCGAGCCAGAGCGCGCTCACCGGCGCCACCCCGCAGCGCACCGAGAGCCGCGGCAGCGCCCACACGATGAGCGCCACCCCGGCCAGTGCCAGCGCGCGGTGCGCCCACACCCCGGCGATGATGTTCTCCCCGGTCAGCTCGGCGATGCCGCGCCCGACCCAGAGGAAGAGCGGACCGTACGGCGCCGGGGTGTCGCGCCAGATGGTCGGGACGTTGTTGGTGAGCACGTTGTCGATGCCGAGCCCGGCGACCGGTCCCTCCGAGTACGGGTCGATCCCGCGCCCGGCGATCTCGCTCTGCGCGAGGTAGGAGTAGACGTCGTTGCTGAACAGCGGCGGGGCCACGCTCAGCGGCAGGATCCAGAGCAGCAGCGTGCGGTCCAGCTGCGAGCGGGAGACGCGGTGTCGCGGTGAGCCGCCGAGGCTGCCGATGGCGAAGCGGCCGAGCAGCAGCCAGGCCAGGACCACGATGGCCGAGCCGACCATGCACATGGCGAGCGAGCCGGTGTGCGCGCGGGCGAAGATGCCGAGTACCCGGACCCCGGAGACGGGGTTCTGGTGGACCGGCTGGGCGCCGATGCCGAGCGCGGCGATCGCCATGAGCACGGTGCCGGTGGCGCCGAGCAGGCGGATGCGGTCGAGCTGGCGTAGCTCTGTGCGGTCGAGCCCGGGGACTTCCTTCTCATCGGTGTGCAGCACCGCGATGGTGTGATCGGCGGGCACGTCGAGCCCGAGCGCCCGGCGTCCGAATGCCACAATCCGACGCCGCGCGCCCGTTAGTACCGCCACGGCGGTCAGCCTAGTCGGCGGATCGGCGCGTTCCGGCGGCGTGCTCGGGATGATTTTTCAACGGCTTCGGCTTCGCGTCGGGTCGATTCGGGTGCGCGGGTCACACTTCCGAGGCGCGGCGCAGCAGTACCTCGCGTTCGCGGGCGTTGCCGGTCATGGCGGCGGCCGATTCCAGGGCGGCCCGTGCCTCGGTCGAGCGGCCCAGCCGGGCCAGCAGCTCACCGCGGGTGGCAGGGAGGAGGTGGTAGCGGTCGAGCTTGCCGCCCGCGTCGAGGGCGTCCAGGATGCGCAGCGCCGCGGTGGGGCCGGTGGCCATGGCGACGGCGGCGGCGCGGTTGAGTTCGACGACCGGGTTCGGGGCGATGCGGCCGAGCGCCTCGTAGAGCAGGACTATGCGCTCCCAGTCGGTGTCCTCCACCGATGCGGCGACGGCGTGGCACTCGGCGATACCCGCCTGCAGCGCGTACGGGCCACGGCCGTGGCGGAGGGCGTCGCCCCTGGCGAGCGCGGCTCGGCCGCGGGTGATCCGGTCGCGCTCCCAGCGGCCGCGGTCCTGGTCGGCGAGCAGGACGGGGTCGCCGTTGCGGTCGAGGCGGGCCGGGAAGCGGGCCGCGGTCAGCTCCATGAGGGCGACCAGGCCGTGTGTCTCCGGCTCGTCGGGGACCAGCTCGGCCAGCACCCGGGCCAGGCGTAGCGCCTCGCGGCTCAGTTCGGGGCGCATCCAGTCGGTGCCGCGGCTCGCGGCGTAGCCCTCGTTGAACATGAGGTAGAGGACGGCGAGGACGCCGGTCAGGCGCCGGCCGAACTCGCTGCGCGGCGGCAGCTCGAAGGGGACCTTCGCCGCGGCCAGGGTCTTCTTGGCGCGCACGATGCGCTGCTGCACGGCGGGGGTGGAGATCAGGCACGCGCGGGCGATCTCCTCGCCGGTGAGGCCGCCGACCACGCGCAGCGTCAGCGCCACCTGCGCCTGCGCGGCCAGCACCGGGTGGCAGGAGATGAAGATCAGCCCGAGGATGTCGTCGTCGATCCGGTCCGGATCCCACGGAGGGCCGGTCCAGTGCTCCTCGTCCGGCTCGCCCTCGCGCAGCTCGGCGCCGAGCACGGTGAGCCGGTCGTCGTGCCGGTCGGCGCGGCGCAGCACGTCGATCGCTCTGCGCCGGGCGACGGTGGTGAGCCAGGCGCCGGGGTTGTCCGGCACGCCGCGCTCCGGCCACTGGACGAGCGCGTCGGCGAGCGCCTCCTGGGCGGCGTCCTCGGCGATGCCGAAGTCACCGAGCGAGCGGGCCAGGGCCGCCACGATGCGCGCGGATTCCATCCGCCACACCGCGGCGACCCGGCCCTCGAGTGCTCCGGTCATCAGGAGTTCTTGGCCTCGGCCTCTGCCCGCCAGACCTTCTCCTTCTCGATCCACTCGTTGTCGGCCGGGAAGTCCTCGACGCCCGCGATCCGGCGCACCTCGAGCTTGTTGCCCTTGCCGAGCGGCGCCTTGCGCGCCCACTCGACGGCCTCGTCGGCGGAGGCGACGTCGAGGATCCAGAAGCCGTTGAACAGCTCCTTGGTCTCGCCGTACGGGCCGTCGGTGACCAGCGTCTCCGCGCCGGTGAACTCCACGACGAGACCTTCGGCGGCGTCGGTCAGGCCGTCGCCGCCCGCCAGCACCCCGGCCTTGATCATGGACTCGTTGAAGGCGCCCATCTCGGCGATGATCTGCTCGAAATCCACCTCGGCGGATGCGGCGAGCGCCTCGTCGGTGGTCCGCATGATCAGCATGTACTTCACGGTTCTGCCTCTCTGTCGGGATCGTGGTTCGACCCTCTCACCCACAGCGTCGAACGGCAGCCGGGGAGATCGACACGGACCGCGAAATATTTTGGTGATGTGGCGTTCGTCGCATCTCGGAGCTCGAAAAGCGGGCGAATCGGGCGAATCCCCACCCTAACGGCAGCTCCGCTCGAAGCGGCGATGCGGCAGCTCAGGGCACCCTTATTAGATTTCGGGAAGTAATTCCGCCACACTTGTGTTGTGAAAACCGTGGATTTGCGGAACGAGGACGACGGAACCGGCCGCCCGGCCGGCGCCGCGCCCGCCGCTGTCCCGGTCGAGGGGCAGACCAGGGCCGCCATCGTGCAGCTGCTGCTGGAGGAGGGGCCGATCACGGCCACCGCCGTCGGCAGCAGGCTCGGCCTCACCCCCGCGGGCGTGCGCAGGCACCTGGACGCGCTGATCGAGTCCGGTCAGGCCAGGGCAGGCCGCTCGGCGCCCTGGCAGCAGCGCGGCCGCGGCCGCCCGGCCAAGCAGTTCCAGCTCACCGCCGCAGGCCGCGGCCGGATGGGGCACGCCTACGACGACCTGGCCGGGGCCGCCATGCGCAGGCTGCGTACGCTCGGCGGCCAGCAGGCCATCCAGGATTTCGCGCGCGATCGGGTCGAGGCCATCGTCGGCGAGGTCGAGCCGCTGGCCCCCGACGACCGGCGCGATGCCGGTGAGATCGCGGAGAAGGCCGACGAGATCGCGGGCGCCTTCGCGGGCGCCGGTTTCGCGGCGACGACAAGGAAGGTCGGCGCCGGTGTTCAGATCTGTCAGCACCACTGCCCGGTCGCGCACGTCGCCGAGGAGTTCCCCGAGCTGTGCGAGGCCGAGCTGACGGCCTTCCGTGAGCTGCTCGGCACCCACGTGCAGCGTCTGGCGACCATCGCCAACGGCGACTGCGCCTGCACCACGCACGTCCCGCTCTTCGTACGCGCACCGAAAGCCACCGCTGCACAGCCCGCGGCGGTCACTACCGAGAACTCCGGAAGGAGTGCCGAATGACGACGACCACCGATCCGGTTCAGCCGCTATCCCAGGAAGAGACCATTGCGTCCCTGGGGACCTACGGCTACGGCTGGTCCGATTCGGACGCGGCGGGCGCTGCCGCGCAGCGCGGCCTGTCCGAGGCCGTCGTACGCGACATCTCGGACAAGAAGAGCGAGCCGGAGTGGATGCTCGACGTGCGCCTCAAGGCGCTGCGCATCTTCGACCGCAAGCCCATGCCGAACTGGGGCTCCAACCTCGACGGCATCGACTTCGACAACATCAAGTACTTCGTGCGCTCCACCGAGAAGCAGGCCGCCTCCTGGGAGGACCTGCCGGAGGACATCAAGAACACCTACGACCGGCTCGGCATCCCGGAGGCGGAGAAGCAGCGGCTCGTCTCCGGCGTCGCCGCGCAGTACGAGTCCGAGGTGGTCTACCACCAGATCCGCGAGGACCTGGAGCAGCAGGGCGTCATCTTCCTCGACACCGACAGCGGCCTGCGCGAGCACCCGGAGATCTTCCAGGAGTACTTCGGCTCGGTCATCCCGGCGGGCGACAACAAGTTCTCCGCGCTGAACACCGCGGTGTGGTCCGGCGGCTCCTTCATCTACGTGCCGCCCGGCGTGCAGGTGGACATCCCGCTGCAGGCCTACTTCCGGATCAACACCGAGAACATGGGGCAGTTCGAGCGCACCCTGATCATCGTCGACGAGGGCGCCTACGTGCACTACGTCGAGGGCTGCACCGCGCCGATCTACAAGTCCGACTCGCTGCACTCCGCGGTGGTCGAGATCGTGGTGAAGAAGGGCGGCCGCTGCCGCTACACCACCATCCAGAACTGGTCGAACAACGTCTACAACCTGGTCACCAAGCGGGCCAAGGCGGAGGCGGGCGCGACCATGGAGTGGGTCGACGGCAATATCGGTTCGAAGGTCACCATGAAGTACCCGGCGGTCTGGATGACCGGCGAGCACGCCAGGGGCGAGGTGCTCTCCATCGCCTTCGCCGGCGAGGGCCAGCACCAGGACACCGGCGCGAAGATGCTGCACCTGGCGCCGCACACCTCGTCGAACATCATCTCGAAGTCGGTGGCGCGCGGCGGCGGGCGGGCCTCGTACCGCGGCTTGGTCCAGGTGAACAAGGGCGCCTACGGCTCGAAGTCCACGGTGAAGTGCGACGCGCTGCTCGTCGACACGGTGAGCCGCTCGGACACCTACCCCTACGTCGACATCCGCGAGGACGACGTCACCATGGGCCACGAGGCGACCGTCTCCAAGGTCTCCGACGACCAGCTGTTCTACCTGATGAGCCGCGGCCTCACCGAGGACGAGGCGATGGCGATGGTGGTGCGCGGCTTCGTCGAGCCGATCGCCAGGGAGCTCCCCATGGAGTACGCGCTGGAGCTGAACCGGCTGATCGAGCTGCAGATGGAAGGGGCGGTCGGCTGATGGCTGTCGATAACGTGGCCGCGGCGGCCGAGGCGCGGGTACCCGCGATCAACAAGGGCGAGGTCTTCACCTCGTTCGATGTCAACGCGTTCGAGGTGCCCTCCGGGCGCGACGAGGCGTGGCGGTTCACCCCGGTGCGCCGGTTGCGCGGGCTGCACGACGGCACCGCGACCAGGGACGGCAGCGCGACGGTCGAGGTGACCCCGGTCGACGGCGTCACCATCGAGACCGTCGGCCGCGACGACGCCCGCCTCGGCGCGGCGGGCACTCCCGCCGATCGCGTCGCCGCGCAGGCGTACTCGGGCTTCGAGCAGGCCACCGTGGTCTCGGTCGGCGCGGAGGTCGAGGTCGCCGACCCCGTCACCGTGACGATCACCGGCCCCGGTGCGGGCCGTACCGCGTACGGCCACCTCCAGGTGCGGCTCGGCAACTTCGCCGCCGTCACCGTCGTCATCGACCTGCGCGGCAGCGGAACCTACGCGGAGAACGTGGAATTCGTGCTCGGCGACAGCGCCCGGCTCACCGTGGTCGCGGTGCAGGACTGGGCCGACGACGCCGTGCACGTCACCGCGCACCACGCGCTGCTCGGCCGGGACGCCACGCTCCGGCACACCGCCGTCACCCTCGGCGGCGAGCTGGTGCGGCTCACCGGCACCGTGCGCTACGCGGGCCCCGGGGGCGACGCCGAGCTGCTCGGGCTGTACTTCGCCGACGCGGGCCAGCACTTCGAGCAGCGGCTGCTCATCGATCACTCGGTGCCGAACTGCAAGTCGAACGTGATGTACAAGGGTGCGCTGCAGGGTGATCCGGACTCGCCGAAGGGCGATGCCCGCACCGTGTGGGTCGGCGACGTGCTCATCCGCGCCGCGGCCGAGGGCACCGACACCTTCGAGCTGAACCGCAACCTGGTGCTCACCGACGGCGCGCGCGCCGACTCGGTGCCGAACCTGGAGATCGAGACCGGCGAGATCGTCGGCGCCGGGCATGCCTCGGCCACCGGCCGCTTCGACGACGAGCAGCTCTTCTACCTGCGCGCCCGCGGCATCCCGGAGGATGTCGCCCGCCGCCTGGTGGTCCGCGGCTTCTTCCACGAGATCATCCAGAAGATCGCGGTCCCCGAGGTGCGGGAGCGGCTGGAGGCGGCCATCGAGGCCGAGCTCGCCGCCATCGGCGCCTGACACCCGAATCCACAGCCCCGAAGGACATTCGATGACCACCCTGGAAATCAAGGACCTGCACGCCGCGATCACGACCCCCGAGGGCGAGACCAAGGAGATCCTCAAGGGCGTGAACCTCACCGTGAAGTCCGGTGAGACGCACGCCATCATGGGCCCGAACGGCTCCGGCAAGTCCACCCTCTCCTACGCCATCGCCGGTCACCCCAGGTACACCGTGACCTCCGGCTCGATCACCCTCGACGGCGAGGACCTGCTCGCCATGTCGGTGGACGAGCGCGCCCGCGCCGGGCTCTTCCTCGCCATGCAGTACCCGGTCGAGGTACCCGGCGTCTCCACCTCGAACTTTCTGCGCACCGCCGTCACCGCCGTCCGCGGCGAGGCGCCGAAGCTGCGGCACTGGGTCAAGGAGGTGAAGGAGTCGATGAACGAGCTGGAGATCGACGCCGCCTTCGCCGAGCGCAGCGTGAACGAGGGCTTCTCCGGCGGCGAGAAGAAGCGGCACGAGATCCTGCAGCTCGGGCTGCTGAAGCCGAAGATCGCCATCCTGGACGAGACCGACTCCGGCCTCGACGTGGACGCGCTGCGCATCGTCTCCGACGGCGTCAACCGCTACCAGCAGCAGGAGAACGGCGGGGTCCTGCTGATCACGCACTACACCCGCATCCTGCGCTACATCCAGCCGGAGTTCGTGCACGTCTTCGTCGGCGGCCGGATCGTCGCCGAGGGCGGCGCCGAGCTCGCCGACGAGCTGGACGCGAACGGCTACGTCCGCTTCACTCAGACCGCGACCGCCGGAGCCTGATATGACCGCAGCACCCGAGCGCGTTCTCGATGTGGCTCGGATCCGGGCCGACTTCCCGATCCTGAGCCGCACGGTGCGCGACGGCAAACCGCTGGTGTACCT
Source organism: Nocardia asteroides (assembly GCF_021183625.1). Lineage (NCBI taxonomy): Bacteria > Bacillati > Actinomycetota > Actinomycetes > Mycobacteriales > Nocardiaceae > Nocardia > Nocardia asteroides. The sequence goes on along the minus strand of NZ_CP089214.1, from coordinate 1,572,026 downwards.
GGATTCCGGGGCCACGTCGCAGCGCCCGGTGGCGGTACTCGACGCCGAGCGCGAGTTCCTCGTCACCAGGAACTCGGCGGTGCACCGGGGCGCGCACCAGCTGGCCGAGGAGGCCACCGACGCCTACGAGGGCGCGCGCGCCGACATCGCGCGCTTCGTCGGCGTCGACGCGGGCGAGATCGTGTTCACCAAGAACGCGACCGAGTCGCTGAACCTGGTCACCTACGCCTTCGCCGACGACCGCTTCCCGTACCACCTCGGGCCGGGCGACGAGATCGTCGTGACCGAGCTGGAGCACCACGCGAACCTCGTGCCGTGGCAGGAGCTCGCGCGCCGCACGGGTGCCACGCTGAAGTGGTACGGGGTGACCGAGGACGGCCGGATCGACCTGGATTCGCTGGTGCTGTCGCCCGCCACCAAGGTGGTCGCCTTCACCCACCAGTCCAACGTCACCGGCGCCGTGGCGCCGGTCGAGGAGCTGGTGCGGCGCGCGAAGGCCGTCGGTGCGCTCGTGGTGCTCGACGCCTGCCAGTCGGTGCCGCACGCGCCGGTCGACTTCCGCGCGCTCGGCGTGGACTACGCCGCCTTCTCCGGGCACAAGATGCTCGGCCCCTCCGGCGTCGGCGTGCTCTTCGGGCGCCGCGCGCTGCTCGAGGAGACCCCGCCCTTCATCACCGGCGGCTCGATGATCGAGACCGTGACCATGGAGCGCAGCACCTACGCCCCGCCGCCGCAGCGCTTCGAGGCCGGGGTGCCGATGACCTCGCAGGTGGTCGGGCTCGGCGCGGCCGTGCGATACCTGGAGGCGATCGGCATGGACATCGTCGCCGCGCACGAGCACGCGCTGGTCGACGCCGCGCTGGCCGGGCTCTCCGGAATCGATGGCGTGCGGATCGTCGGGCCCGCCGAGAACGTGGAGCGCGGCGGCGCGGTCGCGTTCGTGGTGGACGGGATCCACGCGCACGACGTCGGGCAGATCCTGGACGATCAGGGCGTCGCCATCCGGGTCGGGCACCACTGCGCCTGGCCGCTGCACCGGCGCTTCGGCGTCGCGGCGACGGCCCGCGCCTCCTTCGCGGTCTACAACACCCTGGACGAGGTGGACGCGCTGGTGGCGGCGGTGCGGAAGGCTCGCGAGTTCTTCGGGGTTGCCTAGATCATGCGCATGGAGCAGATGTACCAGGAAGTGATCCTGGACCACTACAAGCACCCGCACCACCGCGGGCTGCGCGAGCCGTACGGCGCCGAGGTGCACCACGTCAACCCGACCTGCGGTGACGAGGTGACGCTCCGGGTCGCCATCGACGACGCGGGCGAGATCGCCGACGTCTCCTACGACGGCCAGGGCTGCTCGATCAGCCAGGCCAGCACCTCGGTCCTCACCGACCAGGTGATCGGGCTGCCGGTGCAGCAGGCGATGAAGGTGGTCGACTCGTTCAGCGAGATGATCTCCAGCCGTGGCACCGTCGAGGGCGACGAGGACGTGATCGGCGACGGCATCGCCTTCGCCGGGGTCGCCAAGTACCCCGCCCGGGTCAAGTGCGCACTGCTGGGCTGGATGGCGTTCAAGGACGCGGTGGTGCGCATCGAGGATCAGCGATCGAAGGGAAGCGGGCCATGACGGAGACACCCGAGACCACCGCGCCGGAGGCCGAGCTCTCGGCCGAGGACGCCAAGCTGCTGGAGGACCTCGAGGAGGCGATGCGCGACGTCGTCGACCCCGAACTCGGCATCAATGTCGTCGACCTCGGGCTGGTCTACGGCTTCACGGTGGAGGAGGACGTCGCCGTGCTGGACATGACGCTGACCTCCGCCGCCTGCCCGCTCACCGACGTGATCGAGGACCAGGCGCGCAACGCGCTCGTGCGCAGCGGGCTGGTCGAGGATCTGAAGATCAACTGGGTCTGGATTCCGCCGTGGGGGCCGGACAAGATCACCGACGACGGCCGCGAGCAGCTGCGCGCGCTCGGCTTCACCGTCTGACCGAAGGTTCTGTGCGGCAGGAAATTCCGCCGCTGGACAACCGGGAGCACCGCGAGGATGATTCTCGCGGTGCCCCTCGTCGGTGAGGGGCTGAGCTGGAGGTTCGTCCCGTGTCCCTGCCGCAGCTGTCCCGGTCGGTCGCCGGAGTCGTCGCCACGACGGCGGCGCTGCTCGGCGCCGGGGTCTCCGCCCCGGTCGCCGCGGTACCGCCGAAGGGGCTCTACTACGGCACGATCTCGCTCTCCGAGTCCACCGGGGTGGTCGCCATCACCACCGACCACCGGAGCTGGGTCGCCGCCGACGCCGAGGCGATCAAGGACTGCGGCGTCTACGACTGCCGGATCGTGCTGCAGTACGCCGACGGCTGCGCCGCTGTCGCGCGCGGCGCGGACGGGCGGTTCGGCTGGGCCGCGGCGCCCTCCCGGCCCGAGGCGGAGTCCGCCGCCATCGCCGGGCTCGGCGAAACCGCCCCGCCCTTCCCCGATCTCGGCAGCTCGACACCGCGCCCGGCGGTGCTCACCACCTCCGCCTGCACCCGCAACGCGCTCTGACCCGACCCGCCCGGAAGGGGGGTCGGTTTGCTTGAACGTCGCTCCGCTGCCGATCATGGTTCCGTGCTGGTTTCCGATGGTGTGATCGCCCTGCGTCCGATCGCGGTGGCCGACGTCCCGGCCCACCTCGCCGGAGCGGACTCCGCGCTGATCCGGCTCTGGCCGGACCTCGGCGCCGAGGGGCCGGCGACCGAGCGCTTCGCCGACAGCGCCGTGGCCTGGGAGACCGACGGCCCGGCCCGGCTCTTCGCCGTCACCGAGTTCCCCACGGCCGAGCTCATCGGGCTGCTCGACATCCGGCTCGCGCGGCCCTACCTGGACAAGGGGCAGGCCAGTATCGAGTACGGCGTGTACCCCGAGCGCCGCGGGCGCGGCCTCGCCACCCGGGCCGTCATCCTCGGCTGCCGGTACCTGGCCGCGCTCGGCACCGTCGAGGAGGCGGTGATCCGGGTGGACCCGGAGCACACCTCCTCGGTCGCGGTCGCGCGCCGGGCCCGGTTCCGCTACAGCCACAGCGCCACCGACGGGGACGATCGGGTGGACTGGTACCTCCAGGCCATCTGACGTCCGCGCAGCTTCGGCGGGCGGGTAGGTGGCGCCGTCTCGACCGTCGCCAGCGGTCGGGCGGTCGCCCGTGGTCGGGCCGCGCGCCTGCGGTCGGGCCGCGCGCCCGCGGTCAGGTCGGCGCCCGCGCGGTGAGCGCGCGGGTGATCCCGCCGCCCGCGGTGCGCAGCGCCGACTCCAGCAGGGCGCCGGCGTTGGCGGCGCCGATCCGGGCGAGCAGCTCCGGCGTGAGCAGCGAGGACGGCCGCTCGACCAGCCCGATCACCTGGAAGAGCGCCGCGGCGACCCGCGGATCCCGCTCCGCCGCCACCAGGATGGGATCCAGCGCCGCGACCGCGGCCCGCGCCACCGGCCCCTCCGGCGTCACGTGCGGCATGGCCCCGTCGGCCGCGACCGTGAGCTGCCAGGCGTGGTCGATCTCCGGCCGCACCGCCCGGTAGAAGCGGCGCGCCAGATCGCGGGTGCCGCCGCCGAGCACCGTGCGCAACACCGCCATCTGGATCGCCGCCACCGTCATCCCCTGCCCGTACACCGGGCTGAAGCTGCACAGCGTGTCGCCGGTGACCAGCAGCCCGTCCGGGAAGGACGGCAGCCGCTCGTACCGGCGGCGCAGGTTCGCCCGGTACCGGAACGAGGCCGACGGATCGGGGTACTCGGCCCCGGCCAGCGCGTCCACGACGTCCTCCGGCGCGAAATGCGCCGCGTAGGAGGCGAACCCGGCGGTGTCGACCGGCGGCTTCTCGCCGCCGAACCCGATCAGCGTCACGATGTGCCGCCCGCCCTCCACCGCGAAGATCGCCAGCGCCCGCGGCGGCGCCGTCCGCACCCCGGCGGTGATGCTCAGCTCCCCGGCCAGCGCCCCGGCAGGCAGCCGGGCGAACGCGCTGGTGTAGACGATCTCGATCGGCGTGCCCTCCTCGGCGGGCGGCGCGTACCCGAACCGCTCCAGCCAGGAGTTCACCGCGCTGCCGCGCCCCATGGAGGCCACCACCAGATCGGCGTCCAGCCTGCGATCGCCTTCGCTGTCCCGCACCAGCACCCCGGTGACCCGCCCGCGCCGCGGATCGTGCGAGAGGTCGAGCGCCGCGACCCCGTCCCTGATCGCCACCCCCGGCAGCGCCGCCACCCGCGCCCGCACGTGATGCTCCAGGTGCGGCCTGCTCGCCTGCAGCGCCACGTGCCCGGTCGCCGTGCGGGCCAGCCGATGCCCCGCCACCGCGAACCGCACCTGCTCCAGCGCCGCGCACTCCACCGCGCCCGCGGCCACCAGCTCCGCGCGCAGCCCGGGGAAGAACTCCTCCAGCAGCGCCGCGCCGCGCGGGAGCAGCCCGTGCACGTGCCTGCCCTGCGGAACGCCGCGCCGCGCCCGCGGCTCGTCCGGCAGGTGGTCGCGCTCCAGCACCGTCACCCGGTCGTAGTGCTCGGAGAGCACCCGCGCGGCCAGCAGCCCGCCCATTCCCGCACCGAGCACGATCGCGTGCATGCCGGACCTCCGGATCGCCGAACTGAGACCGATCGACCATAGAGTCTCATATGGTGGGGTGGCAAGGCCCGGGCATAATGGCCGCGTGACCCGGAATGCCGAGCTCCTGGAGCGGACCGCCCTGGAGATGATGGGCGAGATCGGTCTCGACGCGCTCACCCTCGCCGCCGTCGCGCAGCGCGCGGGCGTCTCCCGCGCGACGGCGTACCGCGAGTTCGGCGACAAGAACGGCATGATCGGCGCCGTCGCCCGCGCCGAGGTCGCGGCGATGATCGCGCTCGGCTACCGCGAGGTCGACCTCTTCGCTCCGCTCCCGGACGTCGTGCACGCCGCCGTCCGCTTCGCCCTCACCCACCTGCGCGGCCACCCGGTGATCCGCCGGGTCCGCGACCACGAACCCCGCTGGCTGCTCGATGCCGCCATCGCGCACGGGGATTCGGCAGGCACCCTGGTCGAGACGGTGAGCGCCTTCGTCACCCCGATCGTCGGCGCCCGCCCGGACGCCGCCGAGCTCGCGGTGCCGCCGGAGCAGGCCGCCGAGATCATCGTCCGCATCGTGCTCTCGCACGTCCTGATCCCGCGCAGCGGGCTCGCCGACGGCGACATCGCCGCCACCGCCGTGCGCGCGGTGTTACGCGGCTGACGCACCTGTCGGCCGAACGGACGACGGCGGGCGCTTCGATCCGCGCCTACGGTCGGGGCAGATATGTTCGCGGGTGTCAGGGGAGTTGTGCACGATCAGCCGGACGATTCCAGCGCAACGATGGCCGAGAAGATGCGCCGAGATCTGTTCTCGGAGCGGCGGCGCGCCCTGGATCGCTTGCAGAAGCATCCGCGCGGACGAGACGTTCTCGCACACGCCGAGACGGTTTTCGCTGAACACGGTTCGCCGCAGGGCTTCTTCGACGCCATCCTGCGGGAGATTCTGGCCCACCTGACCGAGCACCTGGACGGTTCGGCCCGTGTGGAGGCCGAGCGGACCGTGGCGATCATGGTCGATCAGACGTCGGTCGAGGCGGTGTCCCTGAGCAAAGCCGATGGCTCTCATGTTATTCGGATATCGGACGCGCAGCTGTCCATGCTCGGACTCCTGAAGGATCTGCTGCTGGCATGGTCCGCGACGCACAGCCGCTTCCGGCTGATCTCCCTCGGCCGCCGGTTGTTCGCCGCTCACCGGGATCGGTTGCCGAAAGTGGACGATACGATCCTGGCTGGTGCCGCGAGTATTCGCTACACCATCCTGTGCCAACGTGTCGAAGGCGCATCGTCGCAGGTGGCTTCCCCGGTGCGGCTCACCGATCGCGTGCGGGCGGACGACGGTTCCCCGGCGGTCTTCGCCCTGATGTTCATCATCGCGCACGAACTCGGCCACGTCGTTCTCGGGCACACCGCGCATGAAGGGCGGCGCAGCCGCGACGAGTCACACCGGGTCGAATTCGAGGCCGACGCGTTCGGGCTGGAGCTGATGATTCGAGCGTTGGGCGGGCGCGATGCCGCGACGCTGGCTGCGCACAGCGCTGCGGTCGCTCTCTCGGCGATCACGATCGGCTCGGAGCCACTGTTCATCCGAGCTCCGGAGACCCATCCGAGCCTCGCGGCCAGAATTGCCGCGCTGACCGAGCGCGACGGTGTCGACCCGACGGTGCTGGCCGCACTGGGGCACGGATTGACGAGGATGACGCAGATCGGGGTCGCGATGACGAATCCGTTGGATCAGCGCTGCTGGGATCTGCTGCATTCCTCGCCCGCCTTCGACACCACGGTGAACCCGGGCTACGAATACCGGATGGTCCGCGGATACGACCTGTGGCTCGGCGCGGACGCAACCCGCGCGGCCGCGACTCTGCGGGATCTGCGCGACGATCGGAACAGCCCGATCACGGCCGAACTGGCGCGAGTGGACTTCGACGCGCTGCTCGGCGGTGTCGAGCTACTGAGCCGAGGTGAACCGCGGGGGGCATTGGAGTCGTGGGGCGTCCGGCGCATCGACGGACTACTCGACCAGGCCCGCACGCTGTCCTTCCACGAGCTTCTGCGGGCCATCACGCGCGGGGCGGCCTTCGCCGCGGACCCGGTGCCGGACGACGGCACTTCCCGCTCGAGCGACTACCAATTCGTGAAGTACTCGCTCGGCATGATGCTCGCCAGCATCCTCGAACCCGCACTCGGAAAGGCTGCCTCGTGATCGACATCCTGGAACTGCTCGCCGAGAGTGACGACGAGGAGCTGTACGCCGCGCTCGGTGCGCAGCTGCTCGGGCAGGGGCTCGGGGCGGGCGTGGTGGACGACGACCAGCATCGCCGGTTCGGGATGCGGTGGTTCGAGGAGCGGATTGACAGATTCCGGGAAGCGGTCTGCGATACGCAGATCGTCGCCGGGCTCACCGGTGACTTCACCGCCGACGTGACGGCCGTGGCGTCGGCGCTGCCGCTCGGCGATGACCGGATCCTGGCACTGACGATCGCCGCGATCATCCTCCGGCGCGGTCTAACCGAGTTCTGCCGGACCCGCGACAGCGCTTGACTCGGTGTAAAGGGCCCGCGCGGAGCCGCGACGCCATGCTCGCGGCTCCGGCCGGGCGCGCATTCGATCTGGTGCGGCAGAGGTGTTCTCCGAACACCAATGGTTAGGCTAACCTGACTTTATGAGCAAGGGTCTAGAAGGCCTCATGATGAAGGCCTACCGTGCGGACAACTACAAGCTGACCGTCACTTCGGTCCGCGCCATCACCGACAAGTACATCCGGGTCGGGTTCACCGCGGGCGGCCTGCTCGCCGACTATCCGGTGCATCCGACCCAGTGGATCCGGATCTGGTTCGACGACGGCAAGGGCAACTACCGCCAGCGCGGCTACACCCTGGTCGACCAGGACGCCGAGAACGACACCTTCGGCGTCGAGTTCGCGCTGCACCACGGCCCGGCCTCGGTGTGGGCGGAGAACGCGCAGGTGGGGGAGGTGATCGAGGCGTCGGCGATGAAGAATATCGGGGCCTCCAACTTCGCGATCCCGGACCCGGTGCCCGCCGAGTTCGTGATCTTCGGCGACACCGCCTCGCTGCCCGCCGTGAACTCGCTGTTGCGCGCGCTCGGCGACACGCCCGCGCGGGTGTGGCTGGAGTGGCAGTACGAGTCCGACCCGACGCTCCCGGTGCAGGCAAGCCCGCAGCACGAGGTCACCTGGGTGCAGCGGGTGGACGACGGCAGGCTGCTGCGCGAGGCCGCCGAGGGGATCGCCCTGAAGCAGGGCACCTTCGGCTGGGTCGCGTGCGACGGCCGCACCACGCGCTCGATCGTCAAGACGCTCAAGACCAAGCACGGGCTGAGCAAGGAGTCGATCAAGTTCCAGGCGTACTGGAAGTGATCCGCTCGTAGACGAGGTGGCAGGCATTGCGGGAGGGCCGGACCTCCCGCTGCCGGTAGTGGCGGCGGGTGCCCGGCCGGAAGAGCGGGGTGCCGGCGCCGAGCACCAGGGGAGCCAGGTGCAGTCGTAGTTCGTCCACCAGGCCGGCCTCCAGCGCGCGGCCGATCAGCTCACCGCCGCCCATGAGCACCACCGCGCCGTCCCCGGCGATCGTCGCGGCCCGGTCGATCGCCGACGGCAGCGAGTCCGTGAAGGTGACCCGCAGGCCGAGTTCCCGCACCAGCCTGCTCTCGGCCGGGGCCGCGCGCGTGACCACGAAGAACGGCGGCGTGGCCGCCTCCTGCGCGCCGTAACCCATGTCGGCCGTCCAGCCGCCGGGGCCGTCGACCACGTCGTAGAGGCCGCGGCCCATGATCACCGCGCCGCTGATGGCGGTGGCGTCGCGCAGGACGTCGCTGTCCACCTCGTCCCGCTCGCTCACCCAGGCGTGCAGCTCCTCGGCATCGCCGAGTCCGCGGCCGGGGCCCGCGCCCGCTCCGGTCACGTAGCCGTCCAGGGACATGGTGATGTCGGCGATCACGGTCGTCACGGCGATTCCTCCTCGATCCGGTTGTCGGTACCGACGGACCGGGGAGCGCAGATTCATCGGCCGGTCACATACCGGGCACGTAACTTCCCCTTGACCAGCTTCCCGGTGGGCGTGCGCGGCAGATCGTCGGAGAAGTCGACGGTGCGCGGCACCTTGTAGTGCGCGATCCGCTCCCGCAGGTAACCGCGCAGCTCGTCGGCGAGCTCGGGGCCGGGCTCGGCGCCCGGCGCGGGCTGCACGACCGCGAGCACCGATTCGCCCATCTCCTCGTCCGGCACCCCGATCACCGCCACGTCGAGCACCTTCGGGTGCAGCGCGAGCGCGTCCTCCACCTCCTGCGGGTAGATGTTCACGCCACCGGAGATGATCATGAACGCCTTGCGGTCGGTGAGGAAGAGGTAACCGTCCTCGTCCAGGTAGCCGATGTCGCCGGTGGTGGTCCAGGCCGGGTGCGCGGGGTGCACCGCCTCGGCGGTCTTGGCCGGGTCGTTGTGGTAGGCGAAGGGCAGCTCGTCGCGCTCGAAGTAGACGGTGCCGATCTCGCCGACCGGTAGCTCGGCACCGTCGGCGCCGCAGATCCGGATGGTGCCGAGCCCGGCGGTGCCCACCGACCCCGGCTTGCGCAGCCACTGCTCGCTATCGATGAAGGTGGCGCCGTTGGCCTCGGTGGAGCTGTAGTACTCGAACAGGATCGGGCCCCACCACTCGATCATCGCCCGCTTGACCTCGACCGGGCACGGCGCCGCCGCGTGCACCGCGACCTTCAGGCTCGACACGTCGTACCGGCCGCGGATCGCCGCGTCCAGCTTGAGCATGCGCACGAACATGGTCGGCACCCACTGGCTGTGCGTCACCCGGAACCGCTCGATCGCGGCCAGCGCCTGCTCGGGATCGAACCTCCGCATGATGACCAGCGTCCCGCCGAGCGCGTGCACCACGCCGCCGAAGCGCAGCGGCGCCGCGTGGTAGAGCGGGGCGGGGGAGAGGTAGACGGTGTCGCTGTCGAAGCCGTACAGCGGGCCGAAGATGGCGGTGTAGGTGTCGCCGGGGGCGTCCCCGACCTGGCGCTCAGGCAGCGGCTGCCGGATGCCCTTCGGCCGCCCCGTCGTGCCGGACGAGTACAGCATGTCCGCGCCGCGCGGCTCGTCCGCGCGCGGCTCCGCCGAGGCGGCCGCCAGCGCCCGCTCGTACGACCCGAACCCCGCGACCTCCCCGCCGAACGCCAGCCGCAGCTCCACCGCGGGCGTCTGCGCCAGCACCTCCGCCGCGACCTCGGCCGGCTCCGCCGAGACGATCAGCGCCCGTGCCCCGCAGTCGTTCACGATGTAGGCGATCTCGGGCGCCGACAGGTGCCGGTTCACCGCCGTGATGTAAAGCCCGGATCGCAGCGCGGCCCAATAGACCTCGTACACCTTCGGGTCGTTCCCGGAGAGCAGCGCGAGGTGGTCGCCGCGGCGCAGCCCGGCCTCGTGCAGGTGCCGCGCGAGCCGCACCGAATTCTCCTCCAGCTGCCGATAGGTGAGCGTCTCCCCGGTTTCGGCCACCACCACCGCGGCCTTGTCCGGAAAGCGGTCGACGTGTGCGCCGGGGTACATGCGGCTCCTCAGGGCGAGCGGAGAGGGTGCTTCACTTCCGGACAGTAGCCGAAAGTGAACCGGTGTTCCGAGAGTTACGCGGATCTTCCGCGCTGTCCTCCGAACGGTGGATTGGCAGTGCTCCTGGCTGCTCCTACGCTCCGGTCGGCGGAGTGGAACGACGGTTCGGAGGTGGCGATGGGCACGGCGGATCTACACCGGGCGAGCCAGCACAAGGCGCGGGGTTCGAGTCTCATGGCCGAGCATCGCCATCGAGATGCCGCGGCGGAGTTCGCGATGGCGAGCGAGCTGTACCGCGCGGCGGGTCAGGAGGCGGTGGCGGTCGGCTGCCGAGGCGGGGAGGCGGCCGCGCGGGCTTCGGCCGGACAGTTCGCCGAGGCCGAGCGTGCGTTCATGGCGACATTCGAGGGCTTCATCCGGCTGCACATGGTCGAGCACGCCGGCCATGCCATGCAGGGGCTCTGCGCGGTATATCGGGAGACCGGTCGTTTCGCGCAGGCCGAGCAAGGGATCACCGCGCTTCGCGGTGCTTTCGCCACCCTCGGAAACGACGTCGCGGTCGCGCTCTGCAACTACAACCTGGGCGGCCTCTACTGGACGATGGGTCGCTATGTCGAGGCCGAAGAAGTCCTGATGCTCGCCAAACGGTTCCATTCCGCGTCGGGGGAGAGCGACTCTGCCTCCGTGGTCACCGATATCGAACAAAGCTTGTCCCACGCCTACATTTCGCAGGGCCGTTACGAGGAAGGCGAGGAGCTGCTCCTCGGCTGCATTCAGCGGCATATCACGAACGGTGACGAGAGCCGGGTCGCCACCTGTTCGCTCGCACTCTCGGGTTCCTATATGGCGACCGGACGTCCACTGATCGCGGTACGTGTGCTGACCAACGCCATGCAGACCTTTCGCACACTGAACCTGGCGCACGAGACAGCGATGTGCACAGCCAATCTTGGGCAGGCCCATATGCTGCTCGGGCAGTACGAGATCGCCGAGCGAGCCCTGCTCGAGAGCCGGGAAGCGCTACTCCACATCGGTGACCGCGCACAAGCGCTCCTCGTCGGCATCAGCCTGGGTACCCTGTATCTCTTCAGCGGGCGGTATCCGGAGTCCGAGGACTGGTTCCTGCGAATGCGGGAGCAGTCGGCCGAGCTCGGTCTGGATCAGTACAGCTCGGGCTGCCTCGTCAACCTCGGCTACCTCTACACCGAGATCAAGCGTTTCGAGGACGCCGAGAAGGTGCTGCTCCCCGCCCGTGAACTCGAGCGGAAACTCGGCAACGAGAATCACATCGCCGATTGCTCGGTCGCACTCGCCAGTGCCTTCACGTCACTGCGGCGGTTCGACGAAGCCGAAGCGGCCGTACGCGCCGCGCTGGAGATCTACGAACGGCTCGGCATCGCCGATCGCTTCGCGGCATGCGTGGCGAACCTGGGATTCATCTACGTGCCGGCCGAGCGATTCGCCGAGGCCGAAGAGCAATTCGAGCGAGCGGCGGAACTGCTGGCTGCGCTCGACCTGCCCGACCGGGTGGCCAGGATCGACGCGGGCCGCGCGACGGCCATGTTCTTCCGCGCAAGGGCGATGCCGACCGACGCGCCGGAGCGAGCCGAACTGCTCGACGCGGCGCTGCGCGCCATGATCCCGGCCGTGCTGTACCTGGACGGGACGCGTTTCCAGTTCGACCGCGCGGCCCTCCGTTCGTCCTGGAACGGCACGCTGCGGGACGCGACGGCGCGGCTCTTCGCCATGGCCGATGCCGCCGGCGACGCGCAGTTGGTCGCCGATCTGGTCGAGAGCACCATCAACGCCGGCGTGTACACGTCACCGAGCGGAACCGGGGACGAGCAGTTCGCGATCGATCTCGATGGCCTCGCGCCCTGGTCGCCGCTGTCCGGCACCGCCGTACCGCAGGCGGACAGCGCCGAACCGGTGCGCGGTGTCGGCGCGCTGATCGCGAGTGCGACCCTCCCGATGGCCCCACCCCCGCCGCTCCTGATGCCGGACGGCCGCCGGGCGCTGCAGAGCTACGCCGAACTGATGACGGCCCGGTACGGCGGCAGCCCCGACCTCCGCGATCCGCTCCCCGTCTGCTGACTCAGTCGAGCAGCCGCGAGACCCCGTTGTCCGCCGCCGCGGTCCACCGCTCCGGATCGGCCGGATCCACCCACAGCCGGACCCGGTCGCCGACGGCGAGCGGCCGCGCCGGAACCTGCTGCGCGGGCAGCGTGAGTATCCGGTCCCCGTACTCGACGGTGATCCGGGTGAGCTTCGGGTTCGGGGTGGGCCGGAACCGGCCGAGCCCGTCGTCGGTGATCACCGCCTCGACCTCCCTTCCGGTGGCGCGGAGCGCACTGCGCCGCTCCCGGCGCCTGCGGCCGCGCAGGTGGACGAGGAGCGCCGCGCCACCGGCGACCGCGCCGACGGCGGCGGGCAGCGCCGCGAACGGCGAACCGTCGACCAGCAGCACCAGCGCCGCGGCGGACGCGGCGGCGGCGCCGAGCTCGAGCGGCCCGAGCACCCGCCCCGGCTTCGCGCCGACGGCGGCGTGCATCCGCCACACGCTGGTCAGCAGCAGTGCGGGGAAGATGATCCAGATCCCGGCGAGCAGCGCCGTGATCCAGATCGGCCGGTCGCCGACGACGGTGGCGCCGTGCGCGGCGAGCGCGGCGGCCAGGACCGCGGCCACCAGGACGGCGGCCTGCAGCGGGGGAGCGGGGGCCCGGCGCCGCGCGGCTGCCATCCGCTCACGCGGGGCCGGGTTCAACGATGCGTGCACCGCTACAGATTGCCCACCGCGTGCTCCAGCCGCCGCGCGACCAGGTCGCGGGCCCGCTCGCGCAGGGCGGGGCGGTAGCCGGAGGGGTACACCGGGTCGCCGGGCGCGTAGGTCTTCAGCACCTCGCGGGCCAGTGTGATCTTGTGCACCTCGGTCGGGCCGTCGGCCAGCCCCATGACCTCGGCGTAGCTGAGCATGTCGACGAAGGGCAGGTCGTCGCTGACGCCGATGGCGCCGTGCAGGTGCAGCGCGCGCTGCGCGATGTCGTGCATGACCTTGGGCATGGCGACCTTGATGGCGGCGATGTCCTTGCGCACCTTCAGGTAGTCCCGCTCGCGGTCGATGCGCCACGCCGTGCGCAGCACCAGCAGCCGGAACTGCTCCATCTCGATCCAGCTGTCCGCGATCTTCTCCTGCGTCATCTGCAGCGAACCGAGCGCGCCGGAGCGCACCTGCCGGGAGACCGCGCGCTCACACATCATGTCGAAGGCCCGCCGTACCAGCGCGACCGTGCGCATGGCGTGGTGCACCCGCCCGCCGCCGAGCCGGGTCTGCGCGACGACGAACCCCTGCCCCTGCGCGCCGAGCAGGTGGTCGGCGGGCACCCGGACGCCGGTGAAGCGCAGGTGCCCCTCGTGCTCGCTGAACCCGCGCACGTGGAAGTTCTTCACGATCTCCAGCCCCGGCGTGCCCGCGGGCACGATGAACATGGACATGCCGCGGTACGCGCCCGCCGCCGGATCGGTCACCACCATGACGATGTGGAAGGCGGCGAACTCGGCATTGGAGTTGAACCATTTCTCGCCGTCGATCACCCACTCGTCACCGTCGCGCACCGCGCGCGCGGTGAAGAGCGCGGGGTCGGCGCCGCCGGTGGGCTCGGTCATGACGTAGCAGGAGCCGATCTCTCCGGCCAGCAGCGGCCGCAGCCAGCGCTCCTTCTGCTCCGGCGTGCCGTAGTGCGCGAGGATCTCGGCGTTGCCCGAGTCCGGCGCCTGGCAGCCGAAGACCGACGGCGCCCAGACCGAGGTGCCGAGCACCTCGTTGAGCAGCGCCAGCTTCAGCTGGCCGAAGCCGGGGCCGCCGAGTTCGGGGCCGAGGTGGCAGGCCCACAGGCCGCGCTCCCTGACCCGCTCCTGCAGCGGCCGCAGCAGCGCCATGGCCTCGGTGTCGGTGCGGTCGTAGGGATTCGGGTAGAGCAGGTCGAGCGGCTCGACCTCGGTGCGGACGAACTCCGCCGCCCACTCCAGCTCCGCCCCGTACTCCGGATCGGTCTCGAAATCCCACGCCATGGTCAACCTTTCGTGCTGTCGCCGACGACGAGGCCGTCGAGCAGGGTTCCCGCCAGGATCTCGGCGATCGCGGCGGGGGTGTGCGGCCCGTGCGGGCGGTACCAGGAGGAGACGGTGTTCAGCATGCCGAGCATGCTGTTGGTGACGACGTGGTCGGCGGTGCGCAGCGCGCCCGCCGCGTACCCGGCGTCGAGCACGGCCTGCCAGCAGCGCTGCAGCCGGTCGCGCAGCTCCTGCAGGTCGGTGGCGCGGTCGCCGGTGAGCGCGGTGACGTCGCGGAGCTGCACCGCGACCGGGCGGCGGTGCGCCACGATCAGCTCGACGTGCGAGCCGATGAGCGCGCGCAGCGTTGTGACCGGGTCGTCGCCGCGGTCGCGGATCCGCTCGGCCGCGGTGAGCATGAGCGTGGTGTAGTCGCGCAGGATGTGCCACAGCAGCTCCTCCTTGGAGCCGATGTGGTAGTAGAGCGCGCCGCGCTGCACCCCCGCCGCGGCGCCGATCTCGGCAACCCCCGTGCCGTGGAAGCCGTTGCGCGCGAACAGCTCCGCCGCCACCTGCAGGATGCGCCGCCGAGTCTCGATCGCGGTCGACTCGGTCGCGGGCGGGCGCCCCCGCCGCCGCGGCACGGGATCGGGATCGCGCGGGACACCGGCACCGCTCGCCCCGGCGGGCGCCCTCACCGCCACCCGCCGTCCAGCGCCAGGACCGCGCCGGTGACGAAACCCGACGCCTCGCCCGCGAGATACAGCGCCGCGCCGACGATCTCCGCCGGCTTCCCGACCCGCCCGAGCGTGCTGCGCCGCTCCAGCTCGGCCCGCAACTCGTCCGGCCAGGCATCGGCGATATCGGTGTCGAACGGCCCGCAGCGGATCGTATTGACCCGCACCGCGGGCCCGTAGGTCCGCGCCAGCCCACCGGAGAGCGCCTCCAGCCCGGCCTTGGCGGCGGCGTAGGGCACCGCGTGCGGCTCCGGATTCGTCGCCTCGATGGAGGAGATATTGATGATCGAGCCCCCGCCCGCCGCTGCCATCCGCGCGCCGACCAGCGCGCCGAGCCGGAACGGCCCCTTGAGGTTCACCGCGATCACCTTGTCGAACAGCGCCTCGGGCACCTCGGCCAGGCTCGGGTAGAGCGGCGCGGAGCCCGCGTTGTTGACCAGCACGTCCACCCGCCCGAACTCGCCGTACGCCGCCTCGACCAGCGCGTCGCACTGCTCCCAGTGGCTCACGTTGCAGGCCACCGGCAGCGCGCGCCGCCCGTGCTCCGCGCGAATCCGCTCAGCCACCGCGGCGCAGGACTCGATCCGCCGCCCGGCGACCACCACATCCGCCCCCGCCGCCGCGAAGGCGAGCGCCATCTCCGCACCGAGCCCGCGACCGCCACCGGTGACCAGTGCGACCCTGCCGTCCAATGTCATCGCCGACCTCTCCGCTCACCTCTAATGTTCCGATCAGTACATTGATCCGGCGCTGACTAGTATCAGGGGGGCGTGACCCCGGCGCGGCTTTACCGACGGGTAACATGACAGCGACTTTTCCATCGGCCTTCTCGGAAGCGAGGCAGTAGATGACAGAGCGGGTTCAGGTCGGCGGACTCCAGGTGGCAGGCGTTCTCCACGCGTTCATCGAGAACGAGGCCCTGCCGGGAACCGGCGTGGATTCCGCCGCGTTCTGGGCCGGCGCCGAGCGGGTGATCACCGAGTTCGCGCCGCGCAACCGCGCGCTGCTGGCCGAGCGGGACGAGATCCAGGGCAAGCTGGACGCCTGGCACAGCGAGCACCCCGGTGCGCACTACGACAGGGCCGCCTACAAGCAGTTCCTCACCGAGATCGGGTACCTGCGCCCCGAGCCCGCCGATTTCGAGGCGACCACCGCGAACGTGGACGACGAGATCGCCGTCACCGCGGGCCCGCAGCTGGTGGTGCCGGTGAGCAACGCGCGCTTCGCGATCAATGCCGCGAACGCCCGCTGGGGCTCGCTCTACGACGCGCTCTACGGCACCGACGCCATCCCGGAGACGGGCGGCGCCGAGAAGGGCTCCGGCTACAACCGGGTCCGCGGCGACAAGGTGATCGAGTGGGCGCGCAACTTCCTGGACGACTCGGTCACCCTGATCACCGGCTCGCACATCGGCTCCACCTCGTACAAGATCGTGGACGGTGAGCTCGAGGTCGGGCTGGAGGACGGCACCGAGATCGGCCTGGCCGACGCCTCGCAGCTGGTCGGCTACCTCGGCACCCCGGAGGCGCCGACCTCGATCCTGCTGATCCACAACGGCCTGCACATCGAGATCCAGATCGACCCGGAGTCGCCGGTCGGCAGCACCGACACCGCGGGGATCAAGGACGTGGTGCTGGAGTCGGCGGTCACCACGATCATGGACTTCGAGGATTCGGTCGCCGCGGTCGACGCCGAGGACAAGGTGCTCTGCTACCACAACTGGCTCGGCCTGATGAAGGGCGATCTCGCCGAAGAGGTCAGCAAGGGCGGCAAGAGCTTCACCCGCACCATGAACCCGGACCGCGTCTACACCGCGCTGGACGGCTCCGAGCTCACCCTGCACGGCCGCTCGCTGCTCTTCGTGCGCAATGTCGGCCACCTCATGACCTCCGACGCCATCCTCGACCCTGAGGGCAACGAGGTGCCAGAGGGCATCCTGGACGGCCTGATCACCTCGCTCATCGCCAAGCACGCGCTGCGCGCCGACGCCGCGCTGAAGAACAGCCGCACCGGCTCGGTCTACATCGTGAAGCCGAAGATGCACGGCCCGGACGAGGTCGCCTTCACCAACGACCTCTTCGCCGCGATCGAGGACGTGCTCGGCCTGGAGCGCAACACCCTCAAGGTCGGCATCATGGACGAGGAGCGCCGCACCACGGTGAACCTCAAGGCCGCCATCCAGGCCGCCGCCGCCCGCGTGGTCTTCATCAACACCGGCTTCCTCGACCGCACCGGCGACGAGATCCACACCTCCATGGAGGCCGGGCCGATGGTCCGCAAGGCTGATATGAAGACGCAGCAGTGGATCCTGTCCTACGAGGACTGGAACGTCGACACCGGCCTCGCCGTCGGGCTGCGCGGCCGCGCGCAGATCGGCAAGGGCATGTGGGCCATGCCGGACCTCATGCGCGACATGCTGGCGCAGAAGATCGGCCACCCGAAGGCGGGCGCCAACACCGCCTGGGTGCCCTCGCCCACCGCCGCCACCCTGCACGCCACCCACTACCACCTGGTGGATGTGCTCGCCAGGCAGAAGGAGCTGGTCAAGGGCGGCCGCCGCGCCGACGTCGACCAGATCCTGCAGATCCCGCTGGCCGCCGAGCCGAACTGGAGCGACGAGGAGAAGCGCCAGGAGCTGGACAACAACTCGCAGTCCATCCTCGGCTACGTGGTGCGTTGGATCGACCACGGCGTCGGCTGCTCCAAGGTGCCCGACATCAAGGACGTCGCGCTGATGGAGGACCGCGCCACCCTGCGCATCTCCAGCCAGCTCATGGCGAACTGGCTGCGGCACGGCATCGTCACCGAGGACGAGGTCGTCGCCAGCCTGGAGCGGATGGCCCCGGTCGTGGACCGGCAGAATGCGAACGACCCCACCTACCGCCCGCTGGCCCCCGATTTCGCCGGTAGCGTCGCCTTCCAGGCGGCCAAGGAGCTCATCCTCGAGGGGACGAAGCAGCCCAACGGGTACACCGAGCCGATCCTGCACCGGCGCCGCCGCGAGGCGAAGGCGCTGGCGGCCAAGAACGGCAGCTAGTTCTCGGCGAACGCCCCCGGCCGGAATCCGGCCGGGGGCATTCGCGTTGTCCGGGGCATGAAGGTTCTGATCGTGTACGCCCATCCCGAACCCGATTCGCTCACCGGAGCACTGAAAGACGTTGCCGTGGAACAGCTCCGCGCCGACGGTCACGAGGTGGTCGTGAGCGACCTCTACGCCGCAGGCTGGAAGGCGAGCGCCGATGCCGCCGATTTCGGCGAGGTGACCGAGCACAACTTCATGCTCGCCTCCGGCGAGGCTTACGCAACCGGCACACTGGCCGCCGATATTCGCGCCGAGCAGGAGAAGCTGCTCTGGGCCGACGCCGTGCTGCTGCACTTCCCGCTCTGGTGGTTCTCCCTGCCCGCCATTCTGAAGGGCTGGGTGGACCGGGTCTTCACCTGTGGCTTCGCCTATGGCGCGGGCGGCACCGCGATTCCCCGCTATGGCGACGGCGTCCTGGCCGGGAAGCGCGGCATGCTGGTGGTCGCGGTGGGCGGGCGCGAGCCGGCGTACTCCGAACGCGGCATCAACGGCCCGATCGACGAGCTGCTCTTCCCCATCCAGCACGGCATTCTGTACTACCCGGGGATGGATGTGCTGCCGCCCTTCGTCGCGCACGGCACCATCCGGGTGGACGACGAGCGCTTCGCCGAGCTGGCCGGACAGCTGCGCGGGCGGCTCTCCGAGCTGGAGCGGACCGAGCCGATCCGGTACCGCAGGCAGGCGGGCGGGGACTACGACCGAGCGCTGCGGCTGGCGCCGGGACGCGAGGTTTCCGGTACCGGGGGTTTCGGGCTGCATGTCCGCGGTCGCTAGGCTGGTGCCGCATTATCCGATCGTTTGGAGGAAAGCTTATGGGAAGCGTTGTTCTCGACATCTTCGCGCTGCTGGCCAACCGGGCCGCGGAGTTCTGGAACTGGGCCGCGACCGGCTCGGCGGGGTTCCCCCCGGTGTGATGTCCGGCTGAGGCATCCGCCTCGCGATCCGACCCCCGGCTCCGGCCGCCACCACCGCTGCGGCGGCGACCGGACCCGGGGGTTTCGTGTCTCCGGAACCGGCCATACCCTCTAGGGTGACGGACATGAATTCGGTTGCGACCCAGCGGCGTCGCCGCCCCACCTGGTTCCGGGTCTGGACATTCCTGCTGCTCTTCGCCGTGATCGTGGTCGGCGCGCTGCTCTTCTGGCAGCTCGGCGCCGAGGGGACGCTCCCGGTCCGGACCGCGCTCTTCGGCGCGCTCGGCGTGCTCGGGTTCCTCGCGCTGGTCACCTGGCTGGTCAGCATCGTCCGCTACCGCTCGCCGCTCGGCGCGCTGGGATCGCTGCTGGTCATCGCGGTGCTCGGGGTCGCGGTGTGGCAGAACGTGCCGGAGCGCGCCGGGTGGCGGGTGTCGGCGAACACGCTCGAGGGGCGCGCCGAGTCTTGCGAGGCCCCGGGGCCGGACCGCACCCGGCTCGGCGTCTACACCTTCCGCTTCGTCGGGCCGAAGCAGGGCGGCTGCTTCTTCTACCTGGACGCCGAGTCGCAGGAGTCGCACGGGTTCGCCTGGTTCCCCGACGGGCAGCCGAGCGCTGGTGCCGAGGTGGCGGGCACGCCTGCCATCGAGTACAGCTCGTGGTACAACGGCTGGTACAAATTCACCGAGGTCGGCTGAGCCGCACTCAGGAGCCGACGGTCGAGCGCTGGTCCGGCGGCGGCGTGTAGACGTCGCCGTCCAGGTTCAGCACCTGGAAGCCGTTGTCCGAACAGGACACGTAGAGCTGGTTGCCGCGCCACTCCGGCGGGGAGAGGCACCAGTCGGTGGAGACGTCGCCGAAGAGTAGCCGCCCGGTGCGCGGGGTGAGCGCGTCGGCCGCGGAGAACTGGCCGTCCAGGACGGCGCGCAGCGCCGAGGGGCCGCTCATGAACGGTATGCCGGTGAGCGAGGCGAGCGCGTGCGGGGAGTTCCACAGGCTCAGGTTCCGGCCGGTGCGCGCGGGTGGGTTGTAGTAGGCGATCTCGCGGATGTGCCACGGGTCGCGCACATCGAAGACGCGGATGCCGGAGGAGATCCAGCCGCAGGCCAGCGCCGTCGGATTCGCCGGCCGGTCGGCGGTGCAGTAGTGCGACTCGTACGCGAAGACCGAACCGCCCATGGACGACCCGATATTGCTGTCCAGGTGCTGCGGCAGGTTGATCTCCAGCTTGATCTTGCCGACCACGTCCGGCGCGGCGGCGTCGGCGACATCGACGAGCTTGACCCCGCCGGAGCCGCCCTCGTCCACCGTGAACAGGTACGGGTGATCGTCGTAGGTCACCGGGATGCTGTGCTGGGTGGCCCAGCCGTCGGTCCAGAACACCCGGCCCAGGTGCGGGACCTGCGGATTCGGGTCGCGCCGCTGGATCGCGGAGACGTCGAGCACGGTGAAACCACCGAGCGCGGAGAGGTAGAGCCGGTTACCGTCCGGGCTGACGCCCAAGCCGTGCGCCTCCATTCCGGCGACGCCCTGCCAGATCACCCGCGGTCGGGTCGGGTCGGTCAGGTCGACGGCGCTGAGCAGGCCGGGCACGATCCCCGACGACCAGTAGGTGTTGCCGTCCGGCGAGAACCCGCCCTCGTGCGTGGTGATCGGCAGTGGTTGCAGTGGATCGGTGCCGGGGCCGGGGTTGAGCAGCCGCGGGTGCGCGCAGTCCGAGATGTCGTAGACCGAGAGGAAGCCCGCGCCGATCAGCAGCGGTACACCGGTGCCCACCAGCAGTTTCCGCTCGACGTTCACCTTCAGCGACTCCCAGGTGCCCGCCATCATGGCCGGTTCGGTGAGCGTGACCGTCGGGCGCGGGTTCGCCGGGTCGGAGACGTCGAGCACCTGCACGCCCCTGGTCTCGCCGAGCAGCGCGCCGGGGAAGAAGCTGCCCAGGTAGGCGCAGTGCTCGAAGCTGGTCGAGGTGATGCCCGCGCCGCGGCCCGCCCAGCTGCCCGCCAGGGACATGTGGCAGCGGTAGCCGAGGGTGCTGCGCCCGGAGTCCCGGTCCTGGGCCGGGACGTCGCCCTGCAGGCCGGGTTCCGGAAGATCGTCTGGGCCACACTCCGCACGGGGGACGGATACCGTTCCGACGTCGAGGAACTCTCTGAGCTGGGTGGGGAAATCGGGTTGCGCCGAGACCACGCCGGGCGTGGTCAAGATCGCGATGACCAGGGTCGCGAGCAGGATCTTGGCTCGGTGCATCGTTGCACCCCTTTCGTCCATCTCAGACAGTTGGATGGTACGGCGGGGGTATTCGTTCGGGGGCGGAATCGGCTCGGTCGTGTCCAAGGTGCCGCCTCTCTGTGCACTCCCCGACGCAGTGCCGAAGTACCTGCGTCGAGTTACTGATTGTTCCGGAACGTGCGGTGTCGGATCCGTTGCTGATCTTCGACAATCCGAACGATCCGGTGTTGACCGGGATGGCTCCATCACCTGGGCCGCCGGGCGCCGACGGCGGAGCCGAGTGGACCGTATGCTGTGCTCACACGAACTCAGAGGGGGAGCGATGAGTGAAGAAATAGCGGTGGTTCCGGACGAGGTACTTGCTGTCGGGCGATTTGCCTACGAAGTCGCGACCGGCCTTCGTTCCAGCGCCGACGTCCTCAACAGCGAGGTCGAAGCCTTGCTGCTCTCGTGGAAGGGCAAATCAGCGGAATCCTACTCCGCTGGATGGCGCGAGATGCGGGATTCCGCGCGGTCGGTCTGGGACGAGCTGTTCGAACTCGCCGGTAAACTCGGCGCCACCGCCGATACGTTCCGCGCGCAGGAAAGTGGCAGCGCCGGCGAGTTCACCTTCCTGGATATCTGATGGCCGACGGGTATTCGGTGGATTTACGCGATCTCGAGGCTCTCACGTCGAAATTGACCGCCTATCAGGAATTTCTCGTTCAGCAGCTCGATGAGCTGGATCGGCGCGTCCGGACGCTCTCGGCGACGTGGTCGGGGGCAGCGGGAATCGCCTTCGAGGAGGCGCATCGTGACTGGGCGGCGGGGGTCGCTGCGGTCTCGGCTGCCGTCGAAACCTTGCGCCGTGACGCGGAGGAGGCGCGCACCGCTTACACGGAGGTAGGTATCGCGAACAGCAAGATGGTCGGGCGCGGTCGGTAGGCGCGGGAGGTGGAAGGCGATCCGGCGATCTACTACGCCGCTGCCCGGTCGTGCCTGAAAACCGCGAACGATATCGACGGTTACTTCGCCCATACGGCTCGGGCATTGCGTGCCGCCGAACAGGCGGGTGGTACCGATGAGGTCGGGCGTGATTGGTGCGGGAAATACGATCCGTGGGCACAGGGTGTCTTCCGAATGGTGTACGACTCGCTGCTACCGGCTCTCGACAACTACGCGGTGCTCCTGAACCAGGTCGGTTTCAATCACGCCATCGGCGAGTACAACGCGGCTCCCGCTCCGAAACCGGCTGTCCCGGAGCAACCTGCCATGGCACCGCCCGAGCGCGCTGGAACGGTGGACATCGGCGCGCTGATTACGGAGTTCGGCAGTGGTCAGGGGCTCATCGACAATATCGGGCTGCAGGTCGTCGCTCCCGATGGCGACACCGATGACATGCAGAACGCGAAGGACGCGTGGGAGAAACTGCACGAGCGGGCGCAGGAGGTGACCATCGACTTGGAGCGGCTCGGCGTCGAATTCGCCGCTGTCGATGCGGAGGATGCGCCGGGAATTCTTGAAGACCTGGCGGACCTCCGGACCGCTGTCATAGAGGTCTTCGCTGAGTGCGCGGTGCTCTCGACCTTCATCAGCGAACAGCACACGGAAGTGACTGCCCTCCGCGAGCGGAAACTCCCGCGGGTGGCGATCGAACAGATGGCAGGGGCGATGGCGAGTTTCGAATACTTCCCCTCGCCGAGCGCCCTCGAATTACGCTTCGGTGCGTCGGCGGCCATCGGGCTTTCCCGAGACCTCCTGCGTGCGAGCCTGACCAGCGCTGTATCCGATTTCGCCGAGATGCGGAGAACCTCCTACCTATCGGCGCTGCCATCCGATTTTCGGCCTGCGCGGTCAGCGACCGACGAGATCAAGGATCGGCGGGCGATCGCAGTCGATGGCGGGCGTGATCCGGGCACCGCGAGTGGAGCGACGCTTCGCGAGAAACTGAACGACTCGCCGTACATCACCAAAGGCAATATCACTATCGATAACGGTCCACCCAGCGGGTATATCGTGAAGCGGGATCCCTCGGGCAATATCATCAACTACGTGGAGTTCGATGAGAACGGCCGGGGCATCAAGCGGGTGGATCTGACAGGGCGGCCGCACGGTGCCGTGCCGACACCGCATGTCGTCGAGATGGTGCACGACCAGGCGCCGAACGGCCGCATCTACGTCCGCGAGAGCAAAGAAGTACGCCCCGCACGCCCCGACGAGATACCGTGACCCCTCCGCGACGAAGGAAGCCGATGACGCCGTATCCAGCACGCGAGGAACTGAATTCGCCCGATTGGGCCGTCCGTCGTGATGCGGCGCAGGCGCTCGGCGCGCTGCTCCCAGCGACGGATGCGCTGGTCGCCCTGACGGCGCTGCTGAACGACGACAATATCGCTGTGCAGCAGGAGGCGGCGGAGGCGTTGGCCCGATTCGGCGGAAGGGCTGGTCTCGCGGCGGTGCTCGAGGAGCTCGGGCGGCGCGCCGAGGACGGGGATGCGGATTACATCGCCTACCGACTCAGGGAACTGCAGATCTTCGAGGAGCTGCCGGTCCTGGGAACGGTTCGGGGGATGCTGGCCACTCTGACCGCGGACGGGCGGTCCGGCCTCGAGCAGCTGGAACAGCTCTTCGGAGCGGAGTTTCCGGCCTGATCCGATCAGCGGATCGTGAGTAGCCGTTCGCAGTGCTGGAGAAGGGTGTGGCGGAGGGGAAGGGCGCGGCGGGCCAGGTCGGATTGGGCGCGGACGTAGTCGGCTCGGCCGGAGGGTGTTTCGATGGGGACGGGGGTGTAGCCGTAGGACGAGAGGTCGTAAGGGCTGGCTCGCATGTCGAGTTCCCTTGCGGTGCAGGCGAGTTGGAAGCAGTCGAGAAGCAGGGTGGAGGGGAGGAGGGGGGTGAGTTTGAAGGCCCACTTGTAGAGGTCCATGCCCGCGTGCAGGCAGCCGGGTTGTTCGCGGGCGACCTGCTGTTCGCGGGTGAGGGGGCGTTCGTTGCGGCCTACCGCGTCGGGGGTGAAGAAGCGGTAGGCGTCGTAATGGGTGCAGCGGAGGTCGAGGGTTTCGACGACCCGGTCGGTGCCGGTGCGTCCCAGACGGAGCGGGACGTCGTGCCGTACCTCGTCGGTGCGGTACACCATGGCCCATTCGTGCAGGCCGAAGCAGGAGAGCCGGGGTGGGCGGGCCGCGGTGGCGCGGAGCAGGTCGGCGACGAAGCGGACGGTGTCGGAGCGGCGGGCCAGGAAGGCGGGGGCGGCGGTGTGGGTGCCGGGGGCGAGCTCGTGATAGCCGCGGACTTCGGCGTACTCGGGGGAGTCCGCGAGCGCGGTGCCGAAGCCGGGGTGCCAGCGGCGGAGCCGGCCCGGTTTGTGGCCGTAGTAGGTGAAGAGGAAGTCGAGCACCGGGTGCTTGGCGCCTGCGGCGCGGCGGCGCAGGTAGGGGCCGACGAGGTCCTCGATGCGGTCGCGGTGCGCGGCGGCCAGTTCGCGCCATGCGGCGCGGGGGAGCGGCACCGGAGCGGAGTCCGCGGCGCTCGCCGGCCCGGCGTCCGACGCGACGCGGCCTGCGACCCCGCGAGGCGTGCCGCGGAACTCCGCGACGGCGAGATCGGCCGCGGCGAGCCGTCCGGCACCGGCGGGCGCGGGGTCTCCCGGCGGAGCGGAGCTCACTCCGCGACCCGGTGCGTCGTGTCCCGCACCGTCCCGACGAACTCCTCGACCAGATCCTCCAGCGCCACGATCCCGACGGTCGTCCCCCTGCTGTCCACCACCCGCCCGAGGTGGCTGTTGGTCCGCCGCAAGCGGGCCAGCGCCTCGAACAGCGTGGTCCCGGCGCTGACCGTCGGCAGCGGCCGGATGTCGGTGCGCGGGATGACCGTCTCCGGCCCCGCCTGCTGGTCGACCACCTTGTCCAGCACGTCCTTGATGTGCAGGTACCCCATCAGCGACCCTTCGCGGGCGCGCACGGGGTACCGCGAGAACCCGGTCTCGGCCACCGCGGCCTCGATGTCGCCGAGCGTGGTCCCGTCGCCGCGCAGCGGGACGGTGCGGGTGTCGGCGAGCGGCACCATGACCTCGCGGACGATCCGCTCCGAGTTGCCGAGCGCCTGGGTGAGGCGGCGGTGTTCGTCCTCGTCGAGCAGCCCCTCGGAGCGGGACTCGCCGATCATCTCGGCGAGCTCCTCGCTGGAGACGGTGCCTTCCAGCTCGTCCTTCGGCTCGACGCGCAGCAGCCGCAGCGAGAGGTTGGCACAGAGGTTGTAGAAGGCGATCAGCGGCTTGGCGATGCGCAACCACATCAGGTGCGCGGGGACGAGCAGCAGCGCGACCCGCTCCGGGCCCGCCAGCGCGATGTTCTTCGGGATCATCTCGCCGAAGAGGATATGCAGCACCACCACGATGGCGAGCGCGAGCGCGAACGACACCGGGTGCAGCAGCCCCTCGGGCAGCCCGGCCAGCTCGAACGGCCGCTCCAGCAGGTGCGCTACGGCGGGTTCGCCGACCCGGCCGAGCAGGATCGAGCAGATGGTGATGCCGAGCTGGGCGGCGGCCAGCATGATGGAGAGGTTCGCGGCGGCCCGGATCACGGTCTCCGCGTTGCGCTTTCCCTGCGCGACGAGCGCCTCCAGCCGGTCCCGGCGGGCCGAGATGAGCGCGAACTCCGCGCCGACGAAGAAGGCGTTGCCCGCGAGCAGCACCACGGTGAGCGCGACGCCGAAGAGGTCACCCATGGTCGCGCTCCCCGATCACCAGTTCGTCGGCGGGCACCGGCAGCAGCCGGATCCGGTCGATGCGCCTGCCGTCCATGCGCTCCACCCTGGCGATCCAGCCGCCGTCGTGACCGTCGGAGCCGAAGCCGTGCGGCGGGGGCGGCAGCACCACCCGGTCGCCCGCGGCGGGGATCCGGCCCAGCACCGCGAGGACCAGCCCGCCCAGCGTCTCGTACTCGCCGTCGGGGGCCTGGTAGCCGGTGGCGTGGAAGATCTCGTCGACCCGGAGCAGCCCGGAGCAGTCCCAGCCGTCGGCGACCTTGCGGATCTCGCGCTCCTCCTCGTCGTGCTCGTCCCTGACGTCGCCGAGGATCTCCTCGATCAGATCCTCCATGGTCACGATGCCGGCGGTGCCGCCGTACTCGTCCTCGACCAGCGCGACCTGCATGCCGTGCGCGCGCACCCGGTCGAGCACCTCGTCGCCGTCGAGGCTGTCCGGGACCACCGGGACCGGGCGGGCCAGCAGCCGCAGTTTGACGGTGTGCCTGGTCGCGGCGGGATGGCTGAACGCCTGCTTGACGTGCACGACGCCGATGGTGTTGTCCAGGTCGCCGTCGACGATGGGGAAGCGGGAGTAGCCGGTCCGGGCGGCGGCGGCGAGCAGGTCGGCGATGGTGTCGTCGCGGTCCAGCGACTCCACCTTGACCCGCGGGGTCATCAGATCCTCGGCGCTGCGGCTGCCGAACCGCAGCGAGCGCTCGATGATCTGGGCGGTGCGCTGGTCCAGTGCGCCGCGCAGCGCGGAGGTGCGCACCAGCGAGCCGAGCTCCTCGGGGGAGCGGGCCGAGCGGAGCTCCTCGGCGGGCTCGATGCCGAGGCGGCGGACCACCAGGTTGGCGGTGTTGTTGAGGAAGTGGATCATCCAGGAGAAGACCACGGAGAAGGCGATCATCGGCCCGGCGGTGGCGCGCGCGGTGGCGAGCGGAACGGCGATGGCGATGTTCTTCGGCACCAGCTCGCCGTAGATCATGGAGAGCGAGGTGGCCAGGACCAGGGCCAGCGCCAGCGCGATGCCGGAGGCGGCCGCTTCCGAGGCGCCGACCGCGGTGAAGATCGGGTGCAGCAGCCGGGCCAGCACCGGCTCGGCGATGTAGCCGGTGATCAGCGTGGTGATGGTGATGCCGAGCTGGGCGCCGGAGAGCTGGAAGGAGAGCGTGCGGTGCGCGTTGCGCACCATCCGGGAGCGGCGGTCGCCGGTGCGCGCGTGCGCCTCGACGGTGCTGCGCTCCAGCGCGGTCAGCGAGAACTCGGCGGCGACGAAGAGCGCGGTGCCCGCGGTCAGCGCGACGAAGCCGAGCAGGCTGAGCACGGTGAGCAGAATGCCGAGCACGGTCACCACCGCCCCGGGGCGCGAGCGATCGGGAAGCCGGGGATATCACCCGGCTCGGTAGAGGAGCCCTCCTGAGTGGCGCCCTCGGACGCGGGTGACAAGCGGATCCTTTCGGAAGCGGGTGGCGCGGTCTTCGGCGAACCGGCGGCCGGGCGGCCCGGCCGCGCCGCCGGGAACGGCCGGGGTGGCATCGGCGCCGGACGGACCTTGGCCGACGGTGGTCATGCTACCGGGCGCGCACCCTCGCCTCCGGTGCCGCCCCCGGCTGTGTCAGGTGCCGCCCCCGGCAGTGTCAGGTGCCGCCCCCGGCAGTGTCACCAGCCGCTCGGCAGCGGGCGGCCCTCCGCGAAACCGGCCGCCGACTGCACGCCGAGCACCGCGCGCTCGTGCAGCTCGGCGAGCGAGCGGGCGCCCGCGTAGGTGCAGGCGCTGCGCACGCCGGAGCAGATGTGGTCGATCAGGTCCTCGACGCCGGGGCGCTCGGGGTCGAGCCGCATCCGGGAGCTGGAGATGCCCTCCTCGAAGAGCCCCTTGCGGGCCCGGTCGAAGGCGCTGTCCGCGGCGGTGCGGGCGGCGACGGCGCGCTTGGAGGCCATGCCGAAGCTCTCCTTGTAGGCATTGCCGTCGCGGTCGATCCGCAGGTCGCCGGGGGATTCGTAGGTGCCGGCGAACCAGGAGCCGATCATCACGTTGGCCGCACCGGCGGCGAGCGCGAGCGCGACGTCGCGCGGGTGCCGCACGCCGCCGTCGGCCCACACGTGCACCCCGAGTTCCCGTGCGGCGGCGGAGCACTCGGCCACTGCGGAGAACTGCGGGCGGCCGACGCCGGTCATCATCCGCGTGGTGCACATGGCGCCGGGGCCGACCCCGACCTTCACGATGTCGGCGCCGGCCGCGGCCAGATCCCTCGTGCCCTGGGCGGAGACCACGTTGCCTGCCACCAGCGGCACGCCGAGGCCGAGATCGGCGACGGCGCGCAGGGTCTCGAGCATCTTGGCCTGGTGGCCGTGCGCGGTGTCGATGACGAGCAGGTCGGCGCCTGCGTCGACGAGCGCCTTGGCCTTGGCCGCGACGTCGCCGTTGATGCCGACGGCCGCGGCCACCCGGAGCGCGCCGCGGGCGTCGACCGCGGGGGCGTAGATCCCGGCCCGGACCGCGCCGGTGCGGGTGAGGATGCCTGCCAGGGTGCCGTCCGGCGCGGTGAGCACCGCGAGCTCGGCGTGCGCGGCCTCCAGCGCGTCGAAGACGGCGCGCGGCGAAGTCTCCACCGGAACCTGCACGAAGTCGGTGGCGGCCACCTCGCGCAGCCGGGCGAAGCGGTCCACGTCGGCGCAGGCCGCCTCGGTGACGACGCCGACCGGGCGGCCCCCGTCCACCACGACGACGGCGCCGTGCGCGCGCTTGTGGATGAGCGCGATCGCCTCGGAGATCGAGTGGTCGGGATCCAGGCTGACGGGGGTGTCGGCGGTGAGCGAGCGGCTCTTGACGAAGGCGATGGTGTCCGCGGCGGCGGCGAGCGGCAGGTCCTGCGGCAGCACCACGATGCCGCCGCGGCGCGCGACCGTCTCGGCCATGCGGCGCCCGGCAACGGCGGTCATGTTCGCCACGACCAGCGGGATGGTGGTGCCGGAGCCGTCGGCCGTCGCGAGGTCGACGTCGAACCGGGACGCCACGTCGGTCCGGTTCGGGACCAGGAAGACGTCGTCGTAGGTCAGGTCGTAGGGCGGCTTCTGACCGGGAAGGAACTGCACTCGTCCGATGGTACCGAGTTCAGGCCGGGTCCGGGACGGCCGCGGCCTGCGAGCGGGAGAGGATCAGCGTGGTCACCAGCATGACCACCACCGCGATCGCGCAGACGCCGAGCGCGACCGGGCCCGCGCGCAGCCGTTCGCCGAGCACGGTGAGGCTGAAGACCACCGCGACCAGGGGCTCGGCGATGGTGAGCGCGGGCAGCGAGGCGGAGAGCGGCCCCGCCTGGAAGGCGCGCTGCTGGAGATAGACCCCGAGCAGCCCGGCCGCGATCAGGGCGTACAGCTGCCAGCCGGTGAGGATGTGCGGGATGCCGTGGCGCAGCCCGGCCATCGTCGAGTCGGTGAGCGCGACGGCGAAGCCGTAGAGCGAGCCGGACGCGGTGCCGAGCAGCAGGGCGCGGGCGGCGGGGGTGGTTCCCGCGGCGAGGGCGGAGACCACGGCGAGCGCGATCAGCGCCAGCAGGACGATGCTGGGGAGCAGCCAGTTCCTGGTCGGGGCGATGTCGTCGGCGTCGGTCGGCTTGCCGATGATCAGGAAGCTCGCCAGCGCGACGGTGAGCGCGGCGGCGGCCACCATCGAGCCGGTGTCGATCCGGCGGCGGTCCAGCCGGGCGGCGAGCGGGAGCGCGAAGATCAGCGCGCTGACCAGGATCGGCTGCACCAGGAGCACGGCGCCGAGCGTCAGCGCGACCACCTGGAGGGCGTAGCCGCCCGCGTCGCCGATGGTCGCGGCGAGCCAGCGCGGGTTGCGCAGCAGGCTGGAGACGAGCGGCTGGTCGTCGGGGACGGCGGCGGCCGAGCGCTGCTGCGTCACCGCGGCCACCGCGAACAGCAGGGCGGCGAGGAGGGCGCAGGCGACGGCGGCCGCCGGGTGTCCGGTCATCCGGATAGTTTGCCCGGTAATTGCGGTCGGCCGCACGGTGCGACGGGGAACCGCCGCGGTGCCCGGACCTTCACGGCGTGTCGGAAGGTCCGGGCGTGTCGCGTGCAGCGCGGGCGGCAGCCGGAGCCCTGCCCGCGAGCCGCGGCGCTAACGCCTACGGGGCGCCGACGCTCCGGCTGGCGCGGCGACGGCCGCCACCGTGGTCGCCGGTGCGGGGGGTGGTCCGGGTGTCGCCGCCGCGCGAGCCACCGGCGTGCGTGCGGGCGCCCGCCGTGCGGCTGCCGCCGGAGCGGGTGCCCGGCTCGGCCTGCGCCCCGGCGGAGCGCTGGCCCTGCCGTGCGCCGCCCGTGCTCGGCCGTGCGGCCTGCTCGCCACCGGCGGCGCGCTCGCGGCGGGGGGCGCCGGAGCGCTGACCGCGCGCGGCCTCACCCTGGCGAGCACCACCGCCGCCGCCACCACCGCGATTGCGCCGCCGCGGCGCCCTGGTGGCGTCGTCGGCCGAAACCTGCTGCTGCGCGGGCACTCCCGGGGTCGGCAGCGGGATGCCGCTCGGGGTGCGGGCATCGGTGATCCGGATCAGCGTCGCGTCGCCCGGCCGCACCGGCGTCGGCTTCAGGTCGAGCCCGGCCTTGCGGGTCATGGCGATCGTGTCGGAGCGCTCCTCCTCCATGGCGATCGTGACGACGACCCCGACCTCACCGGCGCGCGCGGTGCGCCCGGCGCGGTGCAGGTAGGCCTTGTGCTCGATGGGCGGGTCGGCGTGCACGACGAGCGAGATGCCGTCCACGTGGATGCCGCGGGCCGCCAGGTCGGTGGTGACCAGCACCGGGACCGAGCCGTCGGCGAAGGCCGCCAGGGTGCGGACCCGGTTGTTCTGCGCCTTGCCGCCGTGCAGCGCGCCCGCCGCGACGCCGGAGGCGCGCAGCTGCTTGGCCAGCCGGTCGGCGCCGTGCTTGGTGCGCACGAACAGGATGGTGAGCCCCTCGCGGGAGGCGATCTCGGCGAGCACCTGCCGCTTGTCCGCCTTGGTGGTCACCAGCAGGTGGTGCGACATGGTGGAGACGGCGGCCTCGGCGGGCGCGGTGGAGTGCGTGACCGGGTCGGTCAGGTAGCGCTGCACCAGCTTGTCGACGCCGCGGTCGAGGGTGGCGGAGAAGAGCAGCCGCTGCCCGTTCTTCGGGGTCTTGTCCAGCAGCTTGGTGACCTGCGGCAGGAAGCCGAGGTCGGCCATGTGGTCGGCCTCGTCCAGGGTGGTGACGGCCACGTCGGAGAGGTTCGCCGCGCCCTGGTTGATCAGGTCGGCGAGCCGGCCGGGGGTCGCGACCAGCAGGTCGACGCCGCGGGCGAGCCGGGCGGACTGCCTGCCGATCGGCGCGCCGCCGACCACGGAGGCGACGCGCAGCCCGAGGGCGAGCGCGGGCTCCTCCAGCGCGCGCTCGATCTGCGCGGCCAGCTCACGGGTCGGGGCGAGGACGAGGCCGCGCGGGCGGCCCGGCTTGGCGGGAGATCCACTGAGCCGCACCAGCATCGGCAGCCCGAAGGCGAGGGTCTTGCCGGAGCCGGTCGGCCCGCGGCCGAGCACGTCCCGGCCCGCGAGCACATCCGGGATGGCGGCGGTCTGGATCGGGAACGGGGAGTCGAAACCCGCGCGCCGCAACGCCTGCACGAGCACGGCCGGGAGGCCGAGCTCGGCGAAGGTGGGCACGGCAGGGGAAGGGGAGGTCACGAAGAACCTTTCACGAAAGAGCACGCGGCGGTGTCGTCGCGTGATGCGGGGGGTGCTGCTGCGCACCCGTCGGGCCGGCGCGAGAAATCGCGGAATGGTCCGCCCGCAGGGAATACCGCCATCCGGCGGCCCTGGCCCGGCTCGCTCGCGCGTCCGGGGCCGGTAGCGGAAAAGCATCGCGTCCGAGCCCGGCGACAGGCCGGAACCCTCAGGATAGGCGATCATGGTCGGAAAAGCCGAACCGAGTGGTACGAGTCTCGCTCAGCTCCGGAAGATCCGGCTCAGCTCCACCAGCCAGGGCACCGCCACGGCGAGCGTGGGGACCACGAGAATGGCGGCCGAGCCGAGGTAGGCGGCGAGCGCGATCCGCGGATCGCCGCCGGGGCCCGCGAGCCGCTGGATCCGGATCAGCGTGGTCGGGCCGCCCGCGGCGAGCGCGCCCTGCGGCGCGGTGGATTTGGCGCAGGCGACAAGGGCGCGGGCCAGCGGCGTCGGACCGGTGACCTTGACCGCGGAGTCGTCGGCGAGCAGCTCGATGAGCAGCTTCACCGACCCGAGCGCGGCCTTGCTGCGCACCACGAGGGGGAACGCCTCGTGCACGGCGGTGAACGCCTCGAGCACCAGGTCGTGCCTGGCCCGCAGGTGCGAGCGCTCGTGGCTGACGATGGCGGTGATCTCCGGGTCGTCCAGGTTGGTCAGCGTGCCCTCGCTGAGCACCACCCGCTGCCGCAGCCCGGGCAGGCAGTAGGCGATCGGCTCGGTGGCGGCCAGCACCCGGATGTCGGCGGCCCTGCGGGTGTCGCCGCTCTGGTCGAGCAGGTCGACCAGCATGCGGTGCCGCGACCGCCTGCGCCTGGTGTGCACGCCGACCCGGACGGCGGCCCAGATGAGCCGCGCCCCGACCAGCAGGGTGAGCGCGAAGACGGTGATGTAGGCGACCCAGAGCGGGAACCCGAGCGCGTCGATCTCGCGGGTGGGCGAGGTGGTGGGCCTGCCGTCCGGGCCGGGGACGAGCAGCTCGCTCGCGATGGCGAGCCCGGAGCCGAAGGCGCTGAGCACCGCGGCGAGCGCGATGGCCTGCCAGAGCACGAGGGCTGCCCGCGGCGCGCGGTAGGGCCAGCTCGCCCGGCTGAGCAGGGCGGGGGCCGGTCCGGCGAGAAGCAAGGCGAGACCGGCGAAGACCGGCGCGGTTGCGTTCATCGACTCAGCTCACTGCGTTGTGGGACCAGGACGCTCACGGCATTGTGAGGCCGGTGTCGAGCCTACTGCGGGGACGGCGCGCTGTCGTTCCCGGTTTCGGCCTTCGGCAGGTCGGCGGCTTCGAGCTTGGCCAGCGCCTCGCGCAGCGCGTCCGCCTCGTCCGGCCCGACCTGCTCGACGAAGTGCACCAGGGCGGCGGCGCGGCTGCCCGCGGCGTCGGCCTGCTGCAGCGCGTCGACCATGAGGCTGGCCACGAGCTCGTCCCTGGTGTGCACCGGGGCGTACCGGTGCGCCCGGTCGTCCCGGCGCTGCACGACCAGGTTCTTCTTCGCGAGCCGCTGCAGCACCGTCATCACGGTGGTGTAGGCGAGTTCGCGACGCGCGGCCAAGGCTTCGTGCACCTGCCGCACCGTCTGCGGTTCGTCGGCCGACCACAACTGGTCCATGACCGCTTTTTCGAGTTCACCCAGACCTGCCATCCCTCGATTCTAGGGACTCAACGACACGAAGGCGTACTACAGGGCGTCGTAACCAAGGAATAACTGGTGTGGGATCGATCACCCGGGGTACGCGTCGGTCTTCGCCGGAGCGTCGGCGCCCGGCTTGCCGTGCACGTGCCTGGCGCCGATCGGGACGACCAGCGGCCGCCCCGACATCGGGTCGTCCAGCACCGTCGCCTCCAGCCGGAACACCTCGCGCAGCAGCTCGGGGGTGACGATCGCGGCCGGGGCGCCCTGCGCCACGATCCGGCCGTCGGCCATCACCACCAGCCGGTCGCTGTAGCGGATGGCGAGGTTCAGGTCGTGCAGCACCATGACGACGGTGCGGCCGAAGTCGTCGTGCAGCCGGTCGACCAGGTCGAGCACCTCGAGCGAGTGCGCGAGGTCGAGGTAGGTGGTCGGCTCGTCGAGCAGCAGGATGTCGGTGCCCTGGGCCAGCGCCATGGAGATCCAGGCGCGCTGGCGCTGGCCGCCGGAGAGCTCGTCCAGCGGGCGGTCGGCCAGGTCGGCGATGCCGGTCTGGGCCAGCGCGGTGGCGACCGCGTCCTCGTCGCCCGCCGACCACTGCTGGATCCAGGACTGGTGCGGGTGCCGCCCGCGCGCCACCAGGTCGGCGACGGTGAGCCCCTCGGGGGCGATCGGGGTCTGCGGCAGCATGCCGACGATCCGCGCGACGTCCTTCGTGCGCATGGCCGAGATGGCCTTGCCGTCCAGCACGACCTGCCCGGCGCTGGGCCGGAGCAGCCGGCCGAGCGAGCGCAGCAGCGTCGACTTGCCGCAGCCGTTCGGCCCGATCACCGTGGTGACGACGCCGGGCGCGATCTCCAGGTTCAGCCCGTCGACGATCACCCGATCGCCGTACCCGAGGGTGACCGCCTCCGCGGTGAGGTGGTGTTCAGCGCTGGTCATGAGACGGTGGCCTTCCGATTCATCCGCACGAGCAACAACAGCAGGAACGGCCCGCCCAGCGCCGCCGTCACGATGCCGACCGGCAGGTCGACCGGGATCAGGGTGCGGGCGACGATGTCCGAGCCGACCACCAGGATCGCGCCGAGCAGCGCCGACGCGACCACCGGCTCGCCCGGGGTGCGCAGCAGCCTGCGGGCCAGCTGCGGCGCGGCCAGCGCGACGAAGCCGATCGGCCCGGCCACCGCGGTCGCCATCGCCGCGGCCAGCACCGCCATGCCGATCAGCAGCGCCTGCTGCGCCTGGATCCGGACGCCGAGGCCGCGGGTGGTCTCGGCGTCCATCCGCAGCGCAGCGAGGGTGCGGGCGGAGCAGGCCGCGACCACGAGCAGCACGGCGGTGACGACCGCGACCGGGACGAGCTTGCCGGTGTCGGTGTTGCTCACCGAGCCGGTGAGCCAGAGCTGGGCCCTGGTCGCCTGCTCCAGGTCGGCGCGGGTCAGCAGGTAGCTGATCGCCGAGAGCAGGAAGGCGTTGACGCCGATGCCGATCAGCACCAGCCGCAGCCCGGTGGCGCCGCGCTCGCCGGAGGCGCTGCGGCCCCAGGCGAGCAGGTAGATGGCGACGGCGGTGAGCAGCCCACCGGCCAGCGCGGCCAGCGGGGTGCCGAGCGTGGCGAGCAGCCCGCCGGTCGCGCCGCCGGTGCCGACCACGACGGCGACCGCGCCGAGCCCGGCGCCGGAGGTGATGCCGAGGATGTCCGGGCTGGCCAGCGGGTTGTGCAGGATCGACTGGGTGAGCGCGCCCGCGAGCCCGAGCGCGGCGCCGACCACCACCGCGGTGAGCGCGCGCGGCAGCCGGGAGTCGAGCACGATGAAGCGCTGCGAGCGGGTGCCGCCGCCGGCCAGCACGTCGAGCACCCGGCGCAGCGGCAGCGTGGTCTCGCCGACCGCGATGTCGACGCAGAAGAGCACGAGCAGCAGTGCGCTCAGCGCCAGCACGGTGAGCAGCAGGGCGGGCCGGAGGACGGTGGAGAAGCGCGCGGTGCGCAGCGGCCTGCGCACCGCGCGCAGGTTCTCCTTCGCCAGCTTCGGGTCGTGCGGGGCCGAGACGCTCACAGGCTCACCAGCTTCCGGCGGCGGACCAGCAGGACGAAGAAGGGCGCGCCGACCGCGGCCAGCATCACGCCGACCTGCAGCTCGCCCGGCCTGGCCACCACCCGGCCGAGGATGTCGGCGGTGAGCAGCACCAGCGCGCCGAGCAGCCCGGACCAGGGCAGCAGCAGCCGGTAGTCCGGCCCGGTGAAGACCCGCGCCAGGTGCGGGACCACCAGGCCGAGGAACGAGATCGGCCCGACCGCGGCGGTGGCCGCGCCGCAGAGCACCACCACCGCGGCGAAGCCGAGCGCGCGATTCCTGGTGACGTTCACGCCGAGGCCGCGCGCGACGTCGTCGCCGAGGCTGAGCAGGTTCAGCCCCGGCGCGGCGACCGCGGCCAGGACCAGCCCGAACAGCAGGAACGGGACGACCTGCCAGAAGACCTCGGCGTCCCGCCCGGCCACGGTGCCGACCACCCAGAAGCGGTAGGTATCCAGCGCGGTGGCGTCCAGCAGGACAACGGCATTCGTCATGGCCTGCAGGAAGGCGGTCATGGCCGCGCCTGCCAGGATCAGGGTGAGTGGGCTCGCCCCGCCCGCCGACGAGACGGCGAAGACCGCGAGCCCGGCCAGCAGCGCGCCCGCGAAGGCGAACCAGATGTACTGCTCCGGCGCGGTGAAGGCGAAGAGGTAGACGGCGAGCGCGGCCAGGAAGGCGGCGCCCGCGTTCAGCCCGAGCAGCCCGGCGTCGGCCAGCGGGTTGCGGGTGTAGCCCTGGACCAGGGCGCCCGCGACGCCGAGCGCGCAGCCGGCGAAGAGCGCGAGCACCGTGCGCGGGAAGCGAAGGCCGCGCACGATCTCGGCCTCGGTGGAGCCGGCCGGGCAGCTGAACGGGCCCCCGGCGCAGCTGAGCGCGTCCCGGACCGCGCGGTACACGGTGAGCGGGTCGAGGAAGCGGGTGCCGACCGCGATGCCGGCCACCGCGGCGACCGCGAGCAGGGCGAGCAGGACCAGCAGGCCGGTGCGGCGGCGCCGTGTGAGCGAGGGGAGTCCGGTCACGGCAAAAATTCTCTCCTGCGTCAACGGTGGTGCAACTACCGACAAGTCTGGTAAGCCTAACCTATCTTTGAGCTACACACCGTTACCGGAGCCCCGTTCGCACCGGGCTCGCGCCGAGGAGGTCCGATGACCGAGATCATGTCCGACCGTTGCCTGTCCGACGGTCTTCGGAATGCGGCTGTCCGGCGCGGCGAGATCGGATTCGAGCAATGGCACCCCGGCAGCCCGCGCCGGCCCGAGCAGGCGTTCGCCCGGGTCGGCAGCCGGCTGCGCGCGCTGCAGCCGGAGCACCCGCGGGTCTACGCCGTCGCCGCCATGGCCGATCAGGGCAAGCGGCGGTGGTGGCGGCTGACCGACGGGCTGCGGGAGGGGCGGATCGAGGTCATGTACCGGCGGCACGCCGCGGAGATGGTGAGCAGCGAGGTGGCCGCCGAGGTGGTGGCGACGGCGCTGATCCACGCGGTGGTGGGGCGGGTGACGGCGGCGCTGGTCGCCGATGGACGGGCCTGGGATCCCGGGCTGGAGAACCTCTGGATCCACACCGACAACGACGGCGGGATCGACTGGGCGGGCATCTCCGACACCACCATCCGGGTGCTGGACGGGGATCGGATCGCCCGCGAGTCCGGGGCGATCGCGCTGCCCTGCGAGGAGGCCATGTTCCTGTGGCTGGCGCATCGCTGCGAGCCGGCGCTCGAGCTGGTGCTGGATGCGCTGAGCGACTGCGCCGGGCTGACGTCGCGGCGGTTCTGGGCGCTGGTGGGCGAGTCCATCACCGGGGCGGCGACGTACGTCCCGGCGCTGGCCGGGACCGACGCCGCGCTTGGTGCGCGCCGGGGGCACGGTTTCCTGCACGCGCTCGAGGGGCGAGGACTTCCGCTGCGCCGCAGCATCGGCTGCCTGGTGCGCTGACGCGCGGGCCTGCGCGGGGGGAGGCCCCGGGGCAGCCTGTCGCGGGCGTGCCCCGGGTGTGCGCGGCCCGCGCCGGCCTACAGCCCGGGCCGCCCGTGGCGGGCGTGCCCCGTGTGTGCGCGGCCCGCGCGGGCGGACGCGCCGCTCAGTACAGCGGAAACCCCTGCGCCGCGAGCTGGTCGCGCAGCCGGTCCCGGCCCTTGAGCGCGGCGACCGAACCGAGCCGGGTGAGGACGCGCTCGACCCAGGAGTGCGCCAGGTTCTGCTCGGCGTAGAACTCGGCGATCCGGCCCTCGTACTCGGCGATCCGCTCGTTCTGCCCGGCCGGCTCGTAGGTCTCGCTGTGCAGCACCGCGGCCTGCGGCAGCCGCGGCTTGACCCTGGCCCCCTCGCCCGGGTCGGGGGTGCCGACCACGAGCCCGACCACCGCGAAGACGCCCGGGGGCAGCGCGAGTTCGGCGGCCACTTCCTCCGGGTGGTTCCGGATGGCCCCGATGTACACCGTTCCCAGCCCCAGCGATTCCGCGGCGACCAGCGCGTTCTGTGCGGCCAGCGCGGCGTCGAGGAACGCGACGTAGCTGGACTCCAGGTAGTCCGCGCCGTCGAGCGGGACCTCGCGGGCGGCGGCGAGCCCGCGCAAGCGCGCCAGGTCGGCGGTCCAGACCAGCAGCAGCGGCGCCTGCCGGATCTGCTCCTGGTCCCCGGCGAGCCGGGCCAGCCGCGCCTTGCGCTCCGGGTCGCGCACCGCGACCACGCTCCACACCTGCAGGTTGGAGGAGGTCGGCGCGGACTGCGCGGCCGAGACCAGCAGGCGGAGCACGTCCTCCGGCACCGGGTCGGGCAGGTAGCGGCGCACCGAGCGGTGCTCGTGCAGCACCTGGAGCACCGGGTTCCACTCCGGCGGCGCACCGGCCGCTGGGTCGCGGTAGCGCTCGGCCACCACCTGATCCGGGGACGCGATCTGGGTCATCCCGACATCGTCGCGCCCGGAACGCGCCCGGTCAGCGATTGGCCGCAGCCTGAGCAGAACGCCCGGTACGGATCGTGCAGCGGAACTGAAAGAATCCGGAAGAACAGCTTGGTTGTTTGCCGGATTTCCGCTGTGCACCATCGCATCCATGTCATCCCACAGATTCCGGCGAGCGGGCACGCTGCTCGCCGCCGTCGCGCTCGTCGCCGCCGCGCTCAGCGGCTGCGCGGCCTCGGGCACCAGGGTCGCCGCCGGCGACGACGGCGGCACCCCGGTGCCGGGCGGCACCTTGCGCTTCGCGGTGCTCGACGCACCGGCCAACCTGGACCCGCACTCCGGCAGCTCCTACCCGGAGTCGCTGATCACCAGCAACACCGCGGACAAGCTGACCTACCAGAACCCGGAGACCGGCGAGATCGAGCCGTGGCTCGCCCGCTCCTGGGAGATCGATCCCACCCTGAAGCAGTTCACCTTCAGGCTGCGCGACGACGTCACCTTCAACGACGGCAGCAAGTTCGACGCCACCTCGGTGAAGGAGAACTTCGACCTGCTCGGGCGCGGCAACAGGGAGCTCGGCGTCGTCCCGGTGACGGCGTACTGGGTGGGCTACGTCAACACCGAGGTCGTCGACCCGTACACCGCCAAGGTGATCTTCGACCGGCCGAGCGCGGGCTTCCTCCAGGCGCTCTCGCACTACTTCTCCGGCATCGTCGGCCACTCGACGCTGCAACTGCCGAGGGAGCAGCGGGCGCTGGCGCAGAACATCGTCACCACCGGCCCGTTCACCGTCTCCGAGCACATCTACCAGCAGCGCACCGTGCTGAAGAAGCGCCCCGGGTACAACTGGGCGCCCGCGAGCCGCAAGCACAACGGCGAGGCGTACCTGGACACCGTCGAGATCGCCGTCATCCCGGAGGCGGGGGTGCGCACCGGCGCGCTGCGCGCCGGCCAGGTGGACGCCATCCTCGACGTGAACAACACCGACGAGGCACCGCTGGCGAACGAGGGCTACCGGATCGTGCCGCAGCTCATCCCCGGCCGCGACATCGCGCTCGACCTCAAGACCGACCTCTTCCCGACCAACGAGCTCGCCGTCCGGCAGGCGATCAAGCTCGGCTGGAACCGGGACGCGCTGGCCAAGACGGTGCTCACCCCGAGCTACGCGCTCTCCAGCTCGGTCGTCTCCGAGCGGGTGCCCGGTTACACCGACTTCTCCGCGCAGCTGAAGCAGGACCGCACGCGGGCCGAGCAGATCCTGGACGACGCCGGCTGGCGCAAGGGCGACGACGGCATCCGGGTCAAGGACGGCAAGCGGCTGGAGCTGCAGCTCCTCGGCATCAACAACCTGGTGAACAACAAGCCCGCCTACGAGCTGATCCAGCAGGACCTGCGCAAGATCGGCATCGACCTGCGGCTGAACGTGCTGCCGATCCCGGACTACACCGCCGCCGCGACCCAGCAGCAGAAGTGGAACGTGCAGGCCTTCAACACCAGCCGCGGCGACATCGCGGTGCTGGAGCAGACCTACTCGCCGCAGTACAACAACGCCGCCAAGCTCGGCCCGGACAACCCCGCGCACGCGAAGGCGATCGAGGTGCTGAGCGCGCTCAGCGGCACCCTGGACCGGGACGCGCGGGACAGAGCCGCCGAGGCGGCGCAGCGCTTCCTGCTGGAGGAGCAGGTGCTCACCGTCCCGGTGTACAACCCGGCCCAGGTGACAGCGGCGGCCCCGGAGGTGCACAGCGTGGGATACGAGGCGCAGTCGCGCAACGTCTTCTACGACACCTGGATCGAGCAGGGGTAGTGGCCGTGCTCAGGTACCTGGCGGCGAAGGTCGCGCAGGCGGTGTTCGTGGTGTGGGGCGCCTACACGGTGACCTTCGTGCTGCTCTACGTCCTGCCCTACGACGCGGTCGACCTGCTCTTCGACCCGAACGAGAGCGAGATGATCTCCGCGGCGGACAAGGCGAACGCGCGCGAGTACTACGGCCTCGACGGGCACCTCGCCGGCCAGTACCTGACCAGGCTGCTCGACGCCGCGCAGGGCGACTTCGGGGTCTCCACCCGCAGCGGCGAGCCGGTCTGGCCGCTGCTGCTCTCGGTGCTGCCGCAGACCGCGGTGCTCTCCGGGCTCGCGCTGCTGCTGGCGGTGCTGCTCGCCTTCGCGATCGCGCTCACCGCGGCATCGACCCGGAGCAGGCGGCTGGCGAACTTCATCACCACGCTGCCCGCGGCCGGTGTCTCGGTGCCGGTGTTCCTGGTCGGGCTGGCGCTGCTGCAGGTCTTCTCGTTCCAGCTGGGCTGGTTCCCGCCGATCGGCAACGGCGGGCTGGACACCCTGATCCTGCCCGCGGTGACGCTGGCCGTCCCGGTCGCGGCGCCGATCGCGCAGCTGCTGGTGAACAACCTGGAGGAGGGGCTGCGCGCCGGGTACGTGACGGTGGCGGTGGCCAAGGGAAGCACCCGCTGGCGGGTGCTCACCAGGGACGTGCTGATCAATGCCGGCCTGCCCGCGCTCACCATCGCCGGGGTGACCTTCGGGAACCTGCTGGCGGGCACCGTGATCGTGGAGACCGTGTTCTCCCGCTCCGGGCTCGGCCGGCTCACCGAGACCGCGGTGCGCACCCAGGACGTCCCGCTGGTGCAGGCGGTGGTGGTCTTCGCCGCGCTGGTCTTCGTGCTGGTGAACCTGGCGGTCGACCTGATCTACCCGGTGCTGGACCCGCGGCTGCGGGCCCGCTTCGCGGTCGGCGCCGCCCCGGCGGAGAAGGCCGCGACCGCGGCCGACAGGGAGGACTGAACGATGGCGGTATCCGACCTTCCCGCCCCGGCCTTCGCGCCGCCGCGGATCCCGGGCGCGGTGCGCCGGGCGGCGCGCGCCGCGGTGGCCGCGCCCGGCCTCGCGCTGGCCTGGCTGATCGTGCTGGTGGTGCTGGCCTGGGCCGTCGCGCCCTCCTGGTTCACCGCGCACGACCCGAACGAGGGCGACTCCGACGCCAGCTTCCTCGGGCCGAGCCTCGCGCACCCGTTCGGCACCGACCGGCTCGGCCGCGACCTGCTGGCCCGCGCCATCCACGGCACCGGGACCACGGTGAGCGCGACGCTGCTCGCGGTCGCCATCGGCTTCGTGCTCGGTGCGCTGGTCGGGCTGTTCAGCGGCTTCGTCGGGGGCCGGGTGGACGCGATCGTCATGCGCTTCGTCGACATCCTGCTCGCCATCCCCGGGCTGCTGCTCGCCATGACCGTGGTCACCGCGCTCGGCTACGGCACCGTCAATATCGCGATGGCCGTCGGCATCTCGGCGGTGGCCGCGTTCGCCAGGGTGATGCGCTCGGCGGTGCTCAAGGTGACCGACACCGACTTCGTGGAGGCCGCCTACGGCTCCGGCGCCGGGTTCGGCCGGGTGGTGTTCCGGCACGTGCTGCCGAACTCGCTCTCCCCGGTGCTGGCGCTGGCCGCGCTGGAGTGCGGGTCGGCGGTGCTCGCCGTCGCGGCGCTCGGTTTCCTCGGCTACGGCGCCCCGCCACCGCAGCCGGAGTGGGGGCTCGCGGTGGCCGAGGGCCGCGACTACCTCGCCACCTACCCGTGGATCTCGATCCTGCCCGGGGTGCTCATCGCGGTGGTCGTGTTGTCCACCAACCGGATCGGCCGTTCGTTGGGAGAGCAGAAGTGACAGTCCATGATCAGCCCCTGCTGCGCGTCGCGGACCTGGCGGTGGAGTACGCGACCCCCGGTCGCGGTGCGCCGGTGCGCGCGGTGAGCGGGGTCTCGCTCACCGTGCGGCCGGGCGAATTCGTCTCCGTGGTCGGTGAATCCGGGTCGGGCAAGAGCACGACCGTGCACGCCGCGCTGCGGCTGCTCCCCGGCACCGCCACCGTGCGGGCGCGGGCACTCGAACTCGGCGGAGCGGAGATCTCCGGCTGGGGTGATCGCAGGCTGAGCACGCTGCGCGGGCCGTTCGCCGGGTTCGTGCCGCAGGATCCGGGGACCTCGCTGAACCCGGTCAAGCGGGTCGGGGTGCAGGTGGCCGAGGCGATCCGGCTGCACCGGAAGGTGAGCGCCGCCGAGGCACGGCGGATCGCGCTGGCCAAGCTGGAGCTGGCCGGGCTGCGCGAGCCGGAGCAGATCTACCCGCGCTACCAGCACGAACTCTCCGGCGGGATGAAGCAGCGGGTGCTGATCGCGATCGCGCTGGCCAACGACCCGAAGCTGCTCGTCGCCGACGAGCCGACCTCGGCGCTCGACGTCACGGTGCAGAAGCGGATCCTGGACCACCTCTCGGCGCTGCGCGGCGAGCTCGGGTTGGGCGTGCTGCTGGTGACGCACGATCTCGGCGTCGCCGCGGAGCGCTCGGACCGGCTCATCGTCATGCAGCGCGGGCGGGTGGTCGAGGAGGGGCCGGTGCGCGAGATCCTCGCCGCGCCGCGCGAGGAGTACACCCGCGCCCTCATCGCCGCCGCCCCCGCGGCGCACCGCGGGCGGTTGGAGCCGCAGGGGCCGGGCCGGACCGACCGGCTCGAGCCTGCCGGGGCCGGGCGCACCGGGGCCGAGCCGGCCGTCATCGTGCGGCCGGGCCGCCGGACAGCGGACGGCGGTCACACCGCGCCGCCGCTCACGAAGGTCACTGCGGCGGAGCGGGACTCCCGCGCGCTGCTGGAGGCCCGAAACCTGGCGAAAGCGTTCGGCGCGCTCCGGGCGGTGGACGAGGTGGCGCTGAGCGTGCGGGCCGGATCGACGCACGCCCTGGTGGGCGAGTCCGGCGCGGGCAAGTCCACCGTGGCCAGGATCGTGGTCGGCCACGGCACCGCCGACTCCGGCGAACTGCGCTTCGACGGCGCCCCGGTGCCGATCACCGGCCGGGCCGGGCTCGCCCGGCGCCGCCCGCGCGAGCTGCGCCGGGAGATCCAGTTCGTGCACCAGAATCCGTTCGGCTCGCTCGACCCCGGCTACACCGTCGAGCGCATCGTGTCGGAGCCGCTGCAGGCGTTCGGCATCGAGTCCGACCGGCGCCGCCGCCGCGAGCGCGCCGCCGAGCTGCTCGACGCCGTCGCACTGGCGCCCGAGCACCTGCGGCGCCGCCCGGCCGAGCTCTCCGGCGGCCAGCGGCAGCGGGTCGCGCTGGCCCGCGCGCTGGCGGCCGGGCCGCGGCTGCTGGTCCTGGACGAGGCGGTCTCCGCGCTCGACGTCTCGGTGCAGGCGCAGATCCTGCGGCTGCTGGTCGAGCTGCAGGCGGCGCAGGGGCTCACGTACCTGTTCATCACGCACGACCTCGGCGTGGTCCGGCTGATCGCCGACGACGTCTCGGTGCTGCGCGCGGGCCGGGTGGTGGAGTCCGGCGCCGTGGCCGGGGTCTTCGAGCGCCCCGAGCAGGAGTACACCCGCACCCTGCTGGCGGCGGTGCCCGGGGAGCGGGCGGTGCCGATCGCGGTCTGACCCTGGAGCCGGGCTGCACAGAATCGCCCTGATCGTAAGGATTTTCTGAACCGTCGCCGGACCGGAGACTGAATTCCGACGCCAGCGAAACGAGGGTTCCATGTACGACATCCGGCGGCTGATCCTGCTGCGCGACCTCTCCGAGCGCGCCACTATGACGGCGGTTTCGGAGCTGCACGGGATCACCACCTCCGCGGTCTCGCAGCAGCTCCGGATCCTGGAGGACGAGGTGGGAACCGTGCTCACCCGCCGCGAGGGCCGGGTGCTCCGGCTGACCTACGCGGGCCGGGTGCTGGTCGACCACACGTCGCGGATCATCGCGGCGCTGGAGGAGGCCGAGTCGGCGGTGGCCGCCACCGCGGAGAAGGTGACCGGGGTGCTCACCCTGGCCACCTTCCGCACCGCGCAGACCCGGCTCGCGCTGCCCGCGGCGGCCCGGCTGATGGCCGAGTACCCGGGGCTCAAGGTCCGGGTGGTGGATCTCATGCCGGTCGAGTCGGTGCCCGCGGTGCGGCGCCAGGAGGTCGATCTGGCCATCACCTACGCCTACTCGTTCGGGACCAAGGACCTGCCGCTCGGGCTCACCTCGGAGTTCCTCTACAGCGACCCGCTGGTCCTGCTCGCCCCCACCGGCCTGCGCGAACAGGCCCGCAAGCACGGTCTCGGCGCGGTGCGGGACGCGGACTGGATCGCCGCGCGGGACGGCGCGCCCTCGATCGCGTCGGTGATGT
Organism: Nocardia asteroides; assembly: GCF_021183625.1. Taxonomy (NCBI): domain Bacteria; kingdom Bacillati; phylum Actinomycetota; class Actinomycetes; order Mycobacteriales; family Nocardiaceae; genus Nocardia; species Nocardia asteroides. The sequence continues at coordinate 1,527,646 of NZ_CP089214.1, read as the reverse complement.
TCGCCTGCCGGGAGGCCGGTTTCGCGCCCCGGATCCAGCATCGCAGCGGCAGCTTCACCGCCATGGCGGAGATGGTGGCGCACGGCCTCGGGGTGGCGATCGTGCCGGAGATGTCGGTGTCTCCCGAGCATCGCTCGCTGGTCGCCTGCCCGATCGTGGAGAGCACCCGCCGGATCGGGGTCACCTACCGGCAGGCCTCGGCCGAGCGGCCCGCGGTGGCCGCCGCCATCCGCACCCTGCGCACGGTGGCGATGCCGAGCCGGCTCGCCTCCTGACCCCTCGCCGCCCGACCCGCCTGCCCCGGGCAGAACGGGAATTCCGTTGTGCCCATTCGCAACTCGGTCGAGAAAAACTGAACGATTGTCGTAGAGCCGCTGCCTTGTTCGTGGAACGGATGACTTCCGATACTGGCGGCACTCGTCTCCGTACCCGCCGACCAGACGGAAGCCCATGACTCGATCACTGCACGTGAACATCTCGCTGCTGACGCCAGGCCACTTCCGCGGCGCCTGGCGGCTGCCGGGCAACGACCCGCGCGCCTTCGTGGACGCCGAGCACTTCCGCCGGCTCATCCAGCTCGCCGAGTCCGCCGCGCTGCACGCCGTCTTCGTCGGCGACAGCCCGGCGATCGCCCCCGATATCGCCAACGCGCCCGGGCTCGGCCTCGACCCGGTGGTCATGCTGGCCGACGCCGCAGCGAGCACCACGCACATCGGCGTGATCGCCACCGCCTCCACCACCTTCGAGCAGCCCTGGTCGCTGGCCAGGCGCTACCTCAGCCTCGACCACCTGACCGGCGGCCGGGCGGGCTGGAACGTGGTGACGACGCAGCAGGCCGCCGCGGCCGCCAACTTCGGCTTCGACGAGCACCCGGACAAGGAGCTGCGCTACCGGCGGGCGGCGGAGTTCGTCGAGGTGGTGACGGCACTGTGGGACGGCTGGGAGCCGGACGCCCTGCTCGGCGACCCCGCGGGCAGCTTCGCCGCCCCCGAGCGCATCCACCCGCCCGCGCACCGCGGCGAATTCTTCGCGGTGGCGGGCGCGCTGCCGCTGCCGCGCTCGCCGCAGGGCAGGCCGCTGGTGGTGCAGGCGGGCGCCTCGCCCGGCGGCAAGCGGCTCGCCGGGCGCACCGCCGACCTGGTCTTCGCCGCCGCGCAGATCCCCGAGCTGGCCCGCGCGCTGCGCACCGAACTCCGCGGCCACGCCGCCGACGCCGGGCGCGACCCGGAGTCGATCCGGGTCTCCACCGGGCTGGTGGTGGTGATCGGCGGCACCGAGGCCGAGGCGAAGGAGCGCGAAGCCGAGCTGCGGCAGACCATTCCGGTGCGGCCCGCGCTGGAGCAGCTCGCCGCCCAGCTCGGGCTGCCCGCGGGCTCGCTGGAGCCGGAGACCGTGCTCACCCCGGAGACCGTCGGCGAGGCGGCGGCGCGCTCGGCCGGGTTCGGCGCGGGCACGCTGGCGCTGCTGCGGCAGCGGCCGCACACCGCGCTGGAGCTGGTGCACCGCTTCGCCGGTGGGGCCGGGCACCGGCTGGTGGTCGGCACGCCGGAGCAGGTGGCGGCCGGGATCGCGGAGTGGTTCGAGTCCGGCGCCACCGACGGCTTCACCGTCATGCCCGGCGACGTCGGCGCCGATTTCCCCGCCTTCGTCGAGCACGTGGTGCCGGAGCTGGTGCGGATCGGCGTCTACCGCGGCGAGTACGCGCACGAGACCCTGCGCGGCAACCTCGGGTTGCCCGCGCCCGAGACGACAACCGCCGGAGTGTGAGATGAGCACCGCGATCATCGATGTCGCGACCCCGCACGGCCTGGACGAGGCCGCCTTCGCCGCCGCGCTGGCCCGGATCGCCGAGCTGGCCCCCGGGCACGACGCCGCCGGCCGCTTCCCGGCCGCCGCCTTCGAGCTGCTCCGCCCCACCGGCGTGCTGGCGTTGACCGTCCCGGTGGAGCTGGGCGGGCTGGGGAAGGGGATCGCCGAGGCGGTCGAGGTGATCGAGCGGATCGGCGCCGCCGACCCGTCGGTCGGGCTGATCCTGCAGTGGAACTACGTCAACCACCTGGCGCTGCGGCACCCGGACAACCCGTGGCCGCGCGCGCTCGCCGAGCAGGTGCTGCGCAGCGCCGCCACCGACGGCACCCTGATCAACGGCGTCAACGTGGAGCGCGAGCTGGGCAGCCTCTCCCGCGGCGGGCTGCCCGCCACCACCGCGACCCGGCTGGCCTCCGGCGACTGGCGGATCGACGGCGAGAAGGCGTACGCCACCGGCATCTCCGGGCTGAGCTGGTTCACCGTCACCGCCAGCACCGCCGAGCCGGAGCCGAAGATCGCCACCTTCCTGCTGGACCGCTCGGCGCGGGACTGGGAGGTGCTGCCGACCTGGAACCACCTCGGGCTGCGCGCCTCCGACACCCAGTCGGTGCTGTTCTCCGGCACCGTCGTGCCGCACGCTCGCTTAGTCGACCTGCGCGACCCGAAGGGCAGGCCGCTGCCGCGGCCGGGCAGGCAGGCGCTGCCGCTGCTGCTCGCCGCGAACTACAACGGCGTCGCCATCGCCACCAGGGACTGGCTGGTGCGCTACCTGCACACCAGGGTGCCGACCGCGCTCGGCGCCCCGCTGGCCACCGTCCCGCGCTTCCACGACCGGGTCGGCGAGATCGAGGCCGCCATCCAGACCAGCCGGGCGCTGCTCCGGCAGGGCGTGGCGGCGCTGGTCGCGGGGGAGCGGTCGCCGCTGTTCGGGCTGGCCAAGCACGTCGCCACCGCGACCGCCATCCGGGTCACCGAGTCGGCGCTCGACCTGACCGGCAACCCCGGCCTCGACCGGCGGAACCCGCTGGAGCGGCACCACCGGGACGCCATGGTCGGGCGCATCCACACCCCGCAGAGCGATGCGGTGCTCGCCCAGCTCGGCCGCGACGCCATCGCGCTCGGCAGGCCGGAGGAGCTGTCGTGAGCCACCGCGAGGTCCACCTCAACGTCAACATCCTGAACGCGGGCGTCTTCGGCGGCTCCTGGCGGTTCCCCGGCGCCGAGCCGGCGGCGAGCCTCGGGCTGGAGCACTACCTGCGGATCGCGAAGCGCGCCGAGGAGGCCACCTTCGACGCGATCTTCCTCGCCGACGGCCCCGGGATCAGGGACGACCTGCGCTACCGGCCGTTCAACGGGCTGGAGCCGTCGGTGATCCTGGCCGCTGTGGCGGCCGCGACCGAGCGGGTCGGGCTGATCGCCACGCTCTCCTCCAGCTACAACGACCCGTACGACGTCGCGCGGCGCTTCGCCACGCTCGACCTGCTCAGCGGCGGGCGCGGCGGCTGGAACGTGGTGACCACCGCGGGGGCGGGCCCGGCGCGCAACTTCGGGCTGGACGCCGAGCCCGCGCACGCCGAGCGGTATCGGCGCGCGGCGGAGTTCGTGGAGGTGGTGCGGGCGCTCTGGAACAGCTGGGAGCCGGACGCGCTGATCGGCGACAAGGCCGCGCATCGCTTCGCCGACCCGGCTCGGATCCACCCGGTGCAGCACACCGGGGAGTTCCTCGACGTGGCCGGGCCGCTGAACGTCCCGCGCAGCCCGCAGGGCGAGCCGGTGGTCGTGCAGGCGGGCGCCTCCAGCGACGGCCGCGCGCTGGCCGCGCGGATCGGCGAGGTGATCTTCACCGCCGCGCAGACCGCGGACGAGGCGGGGGAGTACTACCGCGACGTCAAGGCGCGGGCCGCCGCGTACGGCAGGCGGCCCGAGCACGTGCTGATCCTGCCCGGGCTCTCCACCGTGATCGGCTCCACCGAGGCGGAGGCGGAGCGGCGCAGGCAGCTGCTCGCCGAGCTGGTGCCGCCGGAGTACGCGCTGAACCGGCTCGCCGAGCAGCTCGGGGTCGACCGCGAGGCGCTGGTCCCGGAGGCACCGCTGCCCTGGCACCTGCTCGCGGACCCGGACGAGGCCGGGGGGTCGCAGACCTTCTACCGGATCGCGCTCGGGTTGGCGCGGCGGGAGAGCCTGACCGTGCGGCAGCTGCTGCACCGGCTCGGGGGCGGGGCCGGGCACCGGATCGTCACCGGCACGCCGGAGCAGGTGGCGGACGCCATCGTGGACTGGGTGGATCGCGGGATCGCCGACGGGTTCAACCTCATGCCGGACGTGCTGCCCGGCGGTTTCGACGACTTCGTGGACGGGGTCGTCCCGATCCTGCGCCGGCGCGGAGTCTTCCGCCGCGAGTACACCGGCACCACCCTCCGCGACCACCTCGGCCTGCCGAAACCCGAGTACGTGCGGCCCGGCGCGATCGCGGCGGCCGCCGCGGAAGGAGCGGCCTGACCATGGCACGCACCCTCTCGTTCTTCGTGAACGTCGGCAGCGCCGGCTACCACCCGGCCGCCTGGCTGGACCCGGCGCTCGCCCCGGACGCCTTCATCGACCTCGCGCACTACCGGCGGGTCGCGGAGGTCGCCGAGCGCGGCGCGCTCGACGGCCTGCTGCTCCCGGACATCCCGGTGCAGCAGCCCGGCATCGCCCGCGGCCCGGCCGCCACCCTGGACCCCGTGCTGGTCACCGCCGCGCTCGCGGTGAGCACCGAGCGCATCGGCCTGGTCCCCACCGCGAGCACCACCCTGAATCGCCCGTACAACCTGGCCCGCCGCATCCTCTCGCTGGACCACGCGAGCCACGGCCGGGCGGGCTGGAACGCCGTCACCACCTTCGAGCCGCGCGCCGCCGCCAACTTCGGGCTCCGCGAACTGCCGGACCGCGACGAGCGGTACCGCCGCGCGGCGGAGTACCTCGGCGTCGTCACCGGGCTGTGGGACAGCTGGGAGGAGGACGCGGTCGTCGGCGACCAGGAATCCGGCGTCTTCGCCGACCCGGCGAAGGTGCACGCGCTGAACCACGTCGGCGAGTTCTACTCCGTGGCGGGCCCGCTGAACGTCGTCCGCTCACCCCAGGGCCGCCCGGTGCTGGTGCAGGCGGGCGCCTCCCCGCAGGGCCGCGCCTTCGCCGCCGCGCACGCCGAGGTGATCTACACCAGCCAGCTGAGCCTCTCCGGTGTGCGCGAGTTCAGCGCCGAGCTGCGCGCCGCGGCCGCCGCGCACGGCCGTACCCCGGAGGCGCTCCGGATCCTGCCCGGGCTGGTCCCGGTCGTCGGCTCCACCGAGGCCGAGGCGCGCGGCCGCTTCGACGCGCTGCAGAACCGGCTGCACCCGGACAGCACGCCGGTGCGCACGCTGGCCCAGTGGCTCGGCTACCCGGATGCCGAGCTCGAGCTGGACGCCCCGCTCCCCGAGCGCTACACCGTGCTGCCCGCGACCAGGGTCGGCCCGGAGGGCTTCTTCACCGCGCTCACCCGCTACGCCGCCGAGACCGGATACACCGTGCGCGAACTGCTCACCCACGTCCTCGGCGGGCACCGCGTGGTGATCGGCACCCCGAAGACCGTCGCCGACCACATCGAGCTGTGGTTCCGCAACGGCGGCATCGACGGCTTCACCGTCATCCCCGCCGTCCTCCCCGCCTCGCTGGCCGACTTCGTCGACGAGGTGGTGCCCGAGCTGCGCCGCCGCGGCCTCTTCCGGCGCGGCTACGAGGGCGCCACGCTCCGCGAGCACCTCGGCCTGCCGGTGCCCGCGAACTCGTACCGGACCGTTTCCCCGATCGGAAGGTGATCCATGACCCACCGCTACCTCGGCCGCACCGGAGTGCTGGTCAGCCCGCTCACACTCGGCGCCATGAACTTCGGCGCCTGGGCGAACAAGGACCACGACGAGGCGATCCGGATCGTGCACAGGGCACTCGATTCCGGCATCAACGTCGTCGACACCGCCGACGTCTACTCGCAGGGCGAGAACGAGGAGATCGTCGGAAAGGCGCTGCTCGGCCGCCGGGACGAGGTGGTGCTGGCCAGCAAGTTCCACGGCCAGATCGGCACCGACCCGAACACCAGGGGCAACTCCAGGCGCTGGATCATCCGTGCCGTGGAGGACAGCCTGCGCCGGTTGCGGACCGACCACCTCGACCTCTACCAGGTGCACCGCCCCGACCCGGCGGTGCCGCTGGAGGAGACGCTGCGCGCCCTCGACGACCTGGTGCGCGCGGGCAAGATCCGCTACTCCGGGACGACGACCTTCGAGCCGCACCAGCTGGTCGAGGCGCAGTGGGTGGCGCAGGACCGCAACCTGCACGCCCCGGTGAGCGAGCAGCCGCCGTACTCCATCCTGGCCCGGGGCGCGGAGAAGGGCACGTTGCCGATCGCGCAGAAGTACGGCCTCGGCGTGCTCACCTGGAGCCCGCTGGCAGGCGGCTGGCTCTCCGGGCGCTATCGAGCGGGTGAGACCGCGCCGGATTCGACCCGGCTGCACCGCCAGCCGCACCGGCACGACCCGGAGCTCGTCGCCAACCAGCGCAAGCGCGCCGCCGCCGAGGAGCTGGCCAAGCTCGCCGACGACGCCGGGCTCACCCTGGTGCACCTGGCGCTCGCCTTCGTGCTGCAGCACCCGGCGGTGAGCAGCGTGATCATCGGCCCGCGCACCGAGGAGCACCTGCTCGGCCAGCTCGGCGCTGTCGACGTCCGGCTCGACGTTGAGCTGCTCGACCGGATCGACGCCATCGTCGCCCCCGGCACCACCCTCAGCCCCGCCGACGAGGGCTACCTGCCGCCCTCGCTCACCGATGCGGTGACCCGTCGCGGCACCCGCAGCACCATGGGAGCCCGCCGATGAGCCTGAACGACCTCCGCACCCTCGGCCGCACCGGCGTCGAGGTCAGCCCGTACGCACTGGGCACCATGAACTTCGGCCCGCGCGGCAACAACAGCCACGAGGACTCCATCGCGATCATCCACCGCGCGCTGGACGCCGGGATCAACATCGTGGACACCGCCGACACCTACTCGCGCGGCGAGTCCGAGGTCATCGTCGGCAAGGCGCTGCGGGGCCGCCGCGACGACATCGTGCTGGCCACCAAGTTCCACAACGCCGTCGACGAGGACCCCACGCACCGCGGCAACTCCCGGCGCTGGATCGCCCGCGCGGTCGAGGAGAGCCTGCGCCGGTTGCACACCGACCACATCGACCTCTACCAGGTGCACCGCCCGGAACGGGTGACCGATCTCGAGGAGACCGTCGGCGCCCTGGACGACCTGGTGCGCGCGGGCAAGATCCGCTACTACGGCACCTCGGTGTACTCGCCGGGCGAGCTGCTCGAGGCGCAGTGGATCGCGGACCGGCGCAAGCTGAACCGCCCGGCCTCGGAACAGGTTCCGTACTCGCTGCTGGTGCGCGGGATCGAGCGGGAGACGCTGCCGATCGCCGGGAAGTACGGGCTCGGCGTGCTCTCCTACGGCCCGCTCGCCGCGGGCTGGCTCTCCGGGAAGTACCGGGTCGGCGCGGCGCAGCCGGACTCGCACCGCGCCGACCTCATCCCCGGCCGCTTCGACGTGGACAACCCGGCCAATGCCGCCAAGCTCGCCGCCGCGGACGCGCTCGCGGCGCTGGCCGAGGAGGCCGGGCTGACGCTGGTGCAGCTGGCGGTCGGCTTCGTGCTGGCGCACCCGGACATCAGCGCCACAATCATCGGCCCGCGCACCGGCGAGCACCTGGACGGCTACCTGGCCGCCGCGGACACGGTGCTGAGCGACGACATCCTGGACCGGATCGACGAGATCGTCGCGCCGGGAACCATTTTCCACGAGCGCGACACCGGCATCATCGCCCCCGCGCTCGCCGACCCCGCGCTGCGCCGGAGCGCCGCGTGAGCACGCTCTTCTCGCACAACCCGGCCGCGTACAAGGCGCGGGCGCTGGGGAATCTGCGGGTGAACGGGGAGCCGCTGCCGGTGGCCGGCCACTTCTGAGAAGAAGGGGGCGGCGGGCTTCGTCGAAACGAAGCCCGCCGCACCGGATCGGGGTCACCGCAGCCCTCGGGACTCACCGGATCCTTCTGCACTCGATCCGAGCGCCGGTTATGACTATAGGGCAGGCTTACCTAAGTCTGCAAGACCTTCGTTCGGCGCGGTCCGGCGGTGGTGTAAAGGTGGACCCATGAGCGCATCTGACACCGGCTTCTCCCTGGCCGACCTGACCCCGGAGGCGATGAACGAGGCCGACAGGGGGTACTTCACCGACTTCATCGGCTTGCGCTACACCGAGATCACGCCGGACCGGGTGCGCGCCGAGTGGAGCGTCACCCCGAACCTGCACCAGCCGGCCGGGATCCAGAACGGCGGCGTCTACTGCACCGTGGTGGAGACGCTCGCCAGCGTCGCGGGCGGGGTCTGGTTCGGGGAGCGCGGCACCGTCGTCGGGGTGAACAACAACACCGACTTCCTGCGCGCGGTGCGCGAGGGGCTGCTGCGCGGCGAGGCGACGCCGATTCACCGCGGCCGCTCGCAGCAGCTGTGGGTGGTGGTGATCACCGACGAGCAGGACCGGGTGGTCGCGCGCGGGCAGGTCAGGCTGCAGAACCTGGCCGGCTGAGCTTGCCGGGCGGCCGGGGTTCGGCCGTGCCAGAATGACCGTTCACGCACCCGACCGGTCAGGAGCCCCGATGCGTCTGTCGCCGCACGAGCAGGAGCGGCTGCTGCTGAGCTACGCGGCCGAGCTGGCCCGCCGCAGGCAGGCCCGCGGGCTCCGGCTCAACCACCCGGAGGCGATCGCGCTGATCTCCGACCACGTGCTGGAGGGCGCCCGCGACGGCCGCACCGTCGCCGAGCTGATGTCCTCGGGCCGCACCGTGCTCGGCCGCGCCGACGTCATGGACGGCGTGCCGGAGATGATCCACGACGTCCAGGTGGAGGCCACCTTCCCGGACGGCACCAAGCTGGTCACCGTGCACCGGCCGATCGGATGAGCGGCGTGATCCCCGGCGAGTACTTCTGCGCCGACGGCAGCATCGAGCTGAACGCAGGCGCCCCGCGCATCGAGCTCTCCGTGCTGAACGCGGGCGACCGCCCGGTCCAGGTCGGCAGCCACGTGCACTTCCCGCAGGCCAACGCCGCGCTGGAGTTCGACCGCGCAGCCGCGCACGGGCACCGCCTCGACATCCCGGCCGGCACCGCCGTCCGCTTCGAACCCGGGCTGCCGCAGCGGGTCTCGCTGGTTCCGCTCGGCGGCACCCGCGAGGTGTACGGCATCGGCCTGAATCCCCCCGGACCCCTGGACGGCCCCCGATGAGCGAACTCAGCCGCGAGCGCTACGCGCAGCTCTTCGGCCCCACCACCGGCGACCGCATCCGGCTCGCCGACACCGACCTGCTCATCGAGATCACCGACGACCTGAGCGGCGGCCCCGGCCGGGCCGGCGACGAGGCGGTCTTCGGCGGCGGCAAGGTGCTGCGCGAGTCCATGGGGCAGTCGCGCGCCACCCGCGCCGACGGCGCGCCGGACACCGTGATCACCGGTGTCGTCGTGGTGGACCACTGGGGCATCGTCAAGGCCGACGTCGGGATCACGGACGGCCGGATCGTCGCGCTCGGCAAGGCGGGCAACCCGGACACCATGAGCGGCGTGCACCCGGACCTGGTGGTCGGGCCGAGCACCGAGATCATCGCGGGCAACGGCCGCATCCTCACCGCGGGCGCCATCGACTGCCACGTCCACTTCATCTGTCCGCAGCTGCTGCCGGAGGCGCTCGGCGGCGGCATCACCACGCTGATCGGCGGCGGCACCGGCCCGGCCGAGGGCAGCAAGGCCACCACCGTCACCCCGGGCGCCTGGCACCTGGCCCGGATGCTGGAGGCCACCGACTCCTGGCCGGTGAACGTCGTGCTGCTCGGCAAGGGCAACACGGTGAGCGCCGAGGCCATGTGGGAGCAGCTGCGCGCCGGGGCGGCCGGCTTCAAGCTGCACGAGGACTGGGGCTCCACCCCGGCCGCCATCGACGCCTGCCTGCGCGTCGCCGACGCCTCGGGGGCGCAGGTCGCGCTGCACTCGGACACCCTGAACGAGGCCGGGTTCGTCGAGGACACGCTGGCCGCCATCGCCGGGCGCGGCATCCACGCCTACCACACCGAGGGCGCGGGCGGCGGGCACGCGCCGGACATCATCACCGTCGCCTCGCACCCGAACGTGCTGCCAAGCTCCACCAACCCCACCCGCCCGCACACCGTCAACACCCTGGACGAACACCTGGACATGCTCATGGTGTGCCACCACCTGAGCCCGTCCATCCCGGAGGACCTGGCCTTCGCGGAGAGCCGGATCCGGCCGTCCACCATCGCCGCCGAGGACCTGCTGCACGACCTCGGCGCCATCTCCATGATCGGCAGCGACTCGCAGGCCATGGGGCGGATCGGCGAGGTGGTCATGCGCACCTGGCAGACCGCGCACGTCATGAAGCGCCGCCGCGGCGCGCTGCCCGGCGACGGCGCCGCCGACAACTTGCGGGTGCGCCGCTACATCGCCAAGTACACGATCTGCCCGGCCGTCGCGCACGGCCTCGACCACGAGGTCGGCTCGGTCGAGGTGGGCAAGCTGGCCGACCTGGTGCTCTGGGAGCCCGCCTTCTTCGGCGTGCGGCCGCACGCCGTGCTCAAGGGCGGCGCGATCGCCTGGGCCGCCATGGGTGACGCCAACGCCTCCATCCCGACCCCGCAGCCGGTGCTGCCGCGCCCCATGTTCGGCGCGGCACCGCCGGTCGCCGCCGCCACCTCGCTGCACTTCGTCAGCGAGCACGCCATCACCGCCGGGCTCGCGGGGAAGATCGACGTGCGGCGCAGGCTCGTCCCCACCGCCGACGTGCGCCGCCGCGGCAAGGCCGACATGCCGCTCAACGACGCCATGCCGCACATCGAGGTCGAGCCGGACACCTTCACCGTGCGCATCGACGGCGAGGTCTGGGCCGAGGAACCGGCCACCGAACTGCCGATGGCACAGCGCTACTTCCTGTTCTGAGCCGCGGTGGCAGACTGACCCCCATGACGTCGTCGCAATGGGCCGAGGTGGACCGCTACATCGTGGACAGCCTGGTGGGGGACCGGGCGGGGGCGGCAGCGCTCGACGCCAACGCCGCCGCCGGGCTGCCCGCCATCGATGTGTCGCCGCCGCAGGCCAAGTTCCTGCACCTGCTCGCGCGCACCGCGGGGGCGCGGCGGGTGCTGGAGATCGGCACGCTCGGCGGGTACAGCACGCTGTGGCTGGCCCGGGCGGTCGGGCCATCGGGGCGGGTGGTCACTTTCGAGTTCGAGCCGAAGCATGCCGCGGTGGCGCGGGAGAACCTGGAGCGGGCCGGGGTCGCCGACCGGGTCGACATCCGGGTCGGCGCCGCGCTGGACAACCTGCCCGGGCTGGCCGACGAGGATTCCGAGCCGTTCGACTTCGTGTTCATCGACGCGGACAAGGTGAACAACTCGAACTATGTGCTCTGGGCGCTGCGGTTGACGCGGCCGGGGTCGGCGATCGTGGTCGACAATGTGGTGCGCAACGGGGGGCTCGCCGACGAGCACTCCGATGATCCCGCCGTGCAGGCGGGGCGGGAGCTGGTCGAGCTGCTCGCCGCGGAGCCGTCGCTGGACGCGACCATCGTGCAGACGGTGGGGGCGAAGGGGTGGGACGGGTTCGCCTACGCCGTGGTGAACGGGGGCTGAGCGCAGGCCGCGCGCGAGCGGAAGCGCCGCGGCCGGCGCGCGCACGAGGGCGTGCGGTATCCGTGGCCTTCCGCCCGAGCCCGTCCGGCCGTCGGCTGCTCAGGGGATCAGGACGACCTTGCCGGTGGTGCCGCGGGTTTCCAGCGCCCGGTGCGCCTGTGCCGCGTCGGCCAGCGGGAAGCGGTGGACGAGCGGCTTCCAGCGGCCTTCGCGCCAGGCGTCGATGGCGCGGGTTTCCAGGACTCGGATGTCGCCGCCGACCGGGGCGAGCATGGCGGGGCCGAGCACCACGGTCGAGGTGCGGTCGCCGCCGGGCGGGAGCAGGACCGGCGGGCCGGCCGCATCGGGTTCGGCGGACCAGCCGTAGACCACGTGGGCTCCGCCTGGGCCGAGGAGTTCCAGCGCGGCGCGGGCGACCGGGCCGCCCACCGCGTCGAACAGCACGTCCACCGGCTTTCCGAGCCGGGCCCGAACCACATCGGCCCACCGGTCGTCCAGGTAGTCCACCGCGTGGTCGGCGCCGAGCGAGCGCACCAGCTCCACCTTCGCGGCACCGCCCGCGACCCCGACCACCTCGGCGCCCGCCGCCTTCGCCGCCTGCACCAGCAGCACGCCGAGCCCGCCCGCCGCCGAGGTCACCAGGACGACCGTGCCCGGGGCGAGCGTGGCGAACTGCAAAATGCCGACGGCGGTCCGGCCCGTGCCGATCAGCGCGACCGCCTCGGCCGGATCGGCGCTTTCGGGCCGCTGCTCTGTCGCGACTTCGCCGCCGTGCGATAGCTCTGTCACGGGATCGGCGTCGCGCGGTGGCTTCGCCCGGAACCCCGGTAGCCGATGGAGCCGATCCGCCGCGACCACCGCCAGTTCGGCGTACCCGCCGGGCGCCATGCCGAGGTGCGCCACGACGGGGGCGCCCAGCCAGTCCGGGTCGACCCCAGCGCCGAGCGCGTCGACGGTCCCCGCCACCTCGCGGCCGGGGATCGTCGGCAGCTCCGGCGCGGGCATCGGCCCCGGTTTCCCCTGCCGCAGCACGGTGTCGAGCAGGTGCACCCCGGCCGCGGCGACCGCGATCCGCACCTGCCCGGGGCCGGGCTCCGGATCCGGGACCCGGTCGAGGCGCAGATTCTCGGCGGGGCCGAAGGCGTGCAGTCGGATGGCGCGCACGGGCGGAGCTCCTGTCGTCGAACGGATTCCGCTCCACCCTGCAACCTCGAGCGAGGTCGAGGTCAAGCCCGCGCGTGCAGCGCGGCGAAACCGTCGCAGAGCGCGTCCAGCCCGCTGCGCAGCACCAGGTCGTTGTCGAGGGCGTCGAGCCCGCACCCGGCGAGCCCGCCGAGCGGGTCCGGGATGTCCGCCGCGGGCTGCCCGGTGAGCAGCGCGTGCAGCGGGTTGCCCGCGCCGTCGCGCTCGCCGCTCCGGCGCACCAGCACCTCGCTGACCAGCGGCAGCGTGCAACCGGAGATGTAGTTCCACACCGAGAACGCCATCCTGGTTGCCTCCGCGGTATCCACCCCGAGCTCACCGAACCCCTCCACCAGCCAGGCCAGACATCGCAGGCTGTACGGCCCGAAGCTGTACCGCGGCATGGCGAACGCCAGCAACACCCACGGATGCCGCTGGTAGAGCGCGCGATCCACGTCGGCGGCGATGTGCACCCGCTCCCGCCAGCTCCACCGCTCGCCCGCCGGGGGCGCGGGGTAGGGGTTGCGCCGCGACACCTCGTCGGTCATCGCGGCGAGCAGCTCGTCCTTGTTCGCCACGTGCCGGTACAGCGACATCGCCCCGACGCCGAGCCGATCGGCGATCCGCCGCATGGAGAGCCCGTCCAGCCCCTCGGTGTCGGCGACGGTGATCGCGGTATCCACGATCGAGGCCCTGGACAGTTTGGTTTCGGCCATGCGTACACTGTACCCGGAATGCGTACGGTGTACGCGCTGTTGCACCGGCAGACGACGAGCACGAGGAGGCGACCGACGATGACGTCCGTGGACGATGCGGTGACGGCGACTGCGGCCGGTCCCGGCCCGCGCCGCGCCTGGCTCGGCATGTCGGTGCTGCTGCTGCCGGTGCTGCTGGTGTCCATGGACATCTCGGTCCTGTTCCTCGCCATGCCGACGCTCTCCGCCGACCTGGCGCCGTCCGCCGCCCAGCAGCTGTGGATCCTGGACATCTACGGCTTCCTGCTGGCCGGGTTGCTCATCACCATGGGCAACCTGGGCGACCGCATCGGTAGGCGCAACATCCTGCTCGCCGGCTCCGCCGTCTTCGGTATCGGCTCGATCCTCGCCGCCTTCGCCACCGGCCCGGAGATGCTCATCGCGGCCCGCGCCCTGATGGGGATCGGCGGCGCGACGCTGCTGCCCTCGAGTCTGGCGCTGATCTCGGTGATCTTCCCCGAGGCGCGGCAGCGCGGCGTCGCCATCGGCGTGTGGACGGCGTTCTTCGCGGGCGGCTCGGCGGTCGGCCCCGTGGTCGGCGGCTTCCTGCTGCACCACTTCTGGTGGGGTTCGGTCTTCCTGGTCAACACCCCCGTGCTCCTGGTACTCCTGGTGGCAGGCCCGTTCCTGCTCCCCGAGCACCGCGCCCCCGAGCGCGGCCGGCTCGACCTGCGCAGCGTCGCGCTCTCCATCGGCGGCATCCTGCCCGCGGTGTACGGCGTGAAGCACGCCGCAGCCGAGGGCGTCGACGCCGAGGCCCTGATCGCCTTCGCGCTCGGCGTGCTCCTGCTGGTCCTGTTCGTCCGCAGGCAGCGCCTCCTCGACGACCCCCTGCTCGACCTGCGGCTCTTCGCCAACCGGACCTTCTCGCTCGCCATCGGCGGCATCCTGCCCGCGGTGTACGGCGTGAAGCACGCCGCAGCCGAGGGCGTCGACGCCGAGGCCCTGATCGCCTTCGCGCTCGGCGTGCTCCTGCTGGTCCTGTTCGTCCGCAGGCAGCGCCTCCTCGACGACCCCCTGCTCGACCTGCGGCTCTTCGCCAACCGGACCTTCTCGCTCGCCATCGGCGCCAGCCTCACCGGCATGATGTCGCTCGCCGCCCTGAGCTACCTCGCCAGCGTCTACCTGCAGTCCATCACCGGCCGCGACCCGCTCGCCGCCGCCTGGCTCGGCATCCCCATGGCCGTCGCCGTCTTCGTCTTCTCCATCGGCGGCTCCGGCATCGGCCGCGCCCTCGGCACCCGGCTCGCCTTCGTTGTGGCCCTGCTCGCCTCGGCGGTCGGCAACCTGATGCTGCTCGGCGTCGGGGTCGACGGGGGCGTCTGGTGGTACGTCGCCGGCTCCGCCCTGGCCGGCGTCGGCTACGGCATTGCCTTCACGTTGGTCTCGGATGTCTCGGTCTCCTCGGTCCCGCCCGAGCGCGCCGGCTCCGCCGCGGCCACCTCGGAAACCAGCTTCGAACTCGGCAACGCCCTGGGCCTGGCCCTGCTCGGCTCCCTCGCCACCGCGGTGTTCCGTGCCTCCAGCGGGACGTCCGGCACGCTCGGTGACGAGCTGCGCGAGGCGGGGTCGGACGCGGGCCGGGTAGCCACGGTCCAGGAGTCCTTCGTCACCGGCATGCACACCGCCACCACCGTCGGCGCCCTGCTCCTGGTGCTCATGGCGGCAGCCACCTGGTTCTTCGGCCCGCGCAAGCGAGCGACTGCGTCGGAGGTCGTCTCCGGCAGGGTGTAGTCGGCCGTAGTATTGCGACCGATGACCGCCACGCCGAAGCGTCCATTTCCCCCGCTGCGACCGCATTCGACGTCGGACGCCGAAGCCATTCGGGACAACGACTGGGCCGCCTTCCGCCAGCTCGAGCAGGTAGCCGACCACTGGACACTGAAGCCGTGGGCACCGGGGCAGACCGGTTTCTACTGGTACCTGACCTTCGCCGATCCCACTTTGGTCGCCCTCGCCACCCGGTGCCAGAAGGAACTCGACCGCGACGGCATCGACCCCGTACCCCTCGACGGGCTACATCTGACTCTGCTCGGCATCGGCAAGTCCGACTTCCTCTCGAGCGCGCAACTCTCGGCCATCACCGCCGTGGCACGCGGCCGCCTCCGCGGGATACGACCGTTCCACCTCGAGATCGGCCCACTCACCGGATCGCGCAGCGCACTGCGTTTCTCGGTCGCCCCGTGGGACGATCTGCTCGCACTGCACAGCGCTCTCCGCGAAGCGACCGCTGCCGTGTGCTCCTCCGCCGGAATCACGCAGACCTCGCAATTTCGGCCGCACATCGGCATCGGATACATCAACACCCCACAATCGGCGACCCGCCTCATCGAGGATGTGGCGGCGCTCCGCCACTTCCCGCCGGTCTCCGCGGAGGTAACCGAGGTGAGATTGGTGCAGCTACGTAGAGATGGCAAACGCTACCGGTGGACAGATCGGGCAATCGTGGCCCTCGGCTTCTAGCTCGGTGATGCGGCGAACTCTCGTGCTGTGGTGTCCCACTCGCGCAAGGTGTCGAGATAGTCGCCGGAAGCACGCGCGCGAATCGATCCGATAATTTCGCCGAGTTCATGGGCCCGCTGCCACACGGAGCGGATCGGGCGATCGTGGGATGCTGCGAGCGCTTCGATGCCGAGGGCCACCGCCCGATCGACATCGCGTTGCTTTCCGGAGGCCAGCGCCGCGGCCATGTCGATGCGCACCAGCGAGCGACTCCACACAGAATCGGAGCCGTTTACCCGTTCCTCCACTCGGCGACCGTAGTCGAGGGCGCGGGCGTGATCACCGGCGGACAGGAACGCCGTGGCTGCGTTCGCCATGAGGCGCGCCTCCCCGTAGGGCGCGAAGTCCAGCGCGGGAGTCAGTGCTGAGCCGGTATCGAATCGGGCTGCTACTACGGTGGCCGCATCGATGGCGGCGGCGACGCCTTCGCGGTCGCCGACTTTGCCGAGCGCCCGAGCGAGCCCGTTGGAGTACAGACGGATGGACTGCGCTCCGCCCTCGGCCAGATCGAGTCCTTCGTAGGCCGCGCGAACCGCGGCCGGGAAATCGCGCTGGTAGTAGGCGCACAAACTCTCGGTACCCTTTACCCAAGCCTGCAGATCGGTGTCCTCATGCAGGCCGGCCAGTGCGAAGGCTTCCCGGCAGTACAGGCGCGCGTGCCCGAACCGGCCCCGATTCACTGCCATGTATCCGAGGACCCCGGATAGGCGGGCGGCGATAGCGTAGAGGCGCTCGAGCTGAGCGGGATGACGACGCTGCCCGAGCATGACCTCGATCTGCCGACGCGCCTCCATGACGACCGGAGCCGAACGCAGCGGCCCCACCGATTCGTATCGCTCGATGACATCACCGAGGGTGAGCGACAGGAGCTCGAGGAATTCGCAGTCCGTATCCAATTCCGCGAGATCACGCGTTCGCGCGGCGATGACCGCCAACGGCTCGAACGGTTCCGACGCGACGCCGTAAACGGAATTCACCGAGCCGGACAGTGCTGCCCGGAATCGGGTTCGTTCGGAATCAGTGAGGCGACCCAGGACAGTGTCCATCGCCGCCGCGAATCTACCTGCCAGCTCTATGGTTTCGCGTCGTCCCTCCCATTTGCGTACCGCTCCCACGGTGAACCCGAGGGTCTCGGCGAACTCCAGCTGAGTGAAGCGCAGCGCCGCGGTGCGGAGTGCGCGAACCTCGATGCCGGTCCACTTGGTAACGATCATCGGAGCCGCCCCCGTGTTCGATGTTCGTCTCTGCGACGAGCGTAGATGTTCCGTGGTACTCACGTGGCTTCGATCCTCGACGGAGCACGGCCAGGGTGGAAGGACCGCACCGGAGCCGATTCACCGGGTGGTCACCCGATCTCCAGACGAGGAGCCAGCCATGCAGGCGAACGTAGCCGAGCCGCCGCCGCTCGGCCGCCACAATCACAGCGAAGCACAGAGACAGGACACTGAGCGTGCTGCCGAGGGACTGCTGGAGGCACGGCAACTGTTCCTGGCCTTCGCGGGCCACTTGGACGGCGGCTCCCCACTGATCGAATGGTCACGGGAACTGTCCGATCTGCACGCCACCCTGCTCACGGCATCGGTATCGGAAACGCGCCGGCCGCAGGATTTCGACAACGCCGTCACCCGGCGACACATCCAGGGCTTGATCGGTCGGATCGACGAGTGGTCGATTCTCCACCTTCCCCGCCCCGTCGCCGCACGTCGTCACACCCACTCGCTGGGCGAAGTGATCAGTCACCTCGCACGCACCTATGCGCATGCCCACGCGACGTTGCGACGCGGCGGCAGCGCCGAACACCTGCACGATGCGGCGCTGCACCTGGCACGGATCCAGGAGGGCTACGCCGATCTCCTCGCTGAGATCAGGGCACTCCGGATCGAGCTGCCTGCGGCCTTTCGCGGGCCTGAGTCATGGTGGTGACGCGCATTGTGCTGCGACGCAGCAGGCAGGACGGGCCCCGCGCCCCTAGGATCAGCACATGCTCTCGACCCTGCTCGCGCTGGCCGACTCCCGGCTGCCGATCGGCGGGCACGTGCACTCCGGCGGGGTCGAGGAGGCCGTCAGCTCCGGCCTGCTCCGCGACGCGGGCACGGTCGAGCAGTACTTGGCTCGGCGCATCCGGACCACAGCCCTGGTCACCGCGTCGCTCGCGGCCGCGGTCTGCGCCGGAACACTCACTCCGGCGCGGGCCGAACTCGAGGCCGATGCCAGGACGCCGTCGCCCGCGGCGCGGGACGCTTCCCGAGCTCAGGGACGCGGCCTGCTCCGGCTGGCGAGCAAACTCCGCCCCGGCCCGGCCTGGGCGGAGCTGGCCCCGCGTCCGCACCTGTCGACCGTGTTCGGCCTGGTCGGCCGTGAGTACGAGACCACCCCGCGGGAGATCGCGAATGTCGTCGTCTATACGACGCTCACCGGCGCGGCCACGGCCGCTCAGCGGCTCCTGGCGCTGGATCCGGCAGCGATAGCGGCCACCACGTTCCGCCTCACGCACCTCTGCGACGCGACCGCGGAGGAAGCGGCGAAAGGGCTCGCCGCACTCTCGGACCCGCTGCAGGACGCGCTGGCGGAACGCCATCCGCGCCGCGAAATGCCCCTGTTCGCCAGCTGAAAGGACGACCGAATGCCCCCGCACCTCATCGACGGTGAACCGCACGACCACACCCATGACCGCCCGAAGCGGGAGCGCGTCCCGGGCGAGGCGCTGCGGGTGGGGATCGGCGGTCCGGTGGGGTCGGGGAAGACGGCGCTGGTCGCGGCGCTGTGCAGGCAGCTGCGGGACGAGCTCTCGCTGGCCGTGCTGACCAACGACATCTACACCACCGAGGACGCCGACTTCCTGCGCAGGCACGCGGTGCTTCCGGACGAGCGGATCACCGCGGTGCAGACCGGCGGCTGCCCGCACACCGCGATCCGCGACGACATCACCGCCAACCTCGACGCCATCGACGACCTGGTGGCCGCGAATCCGCCGCTGGATCTGATCCTGGTGGAGTCCGGCGGTGACAATCTGACGGCGACCTTCTCCTCGGGGCTGATCGACGTGCAGATCTTCGTGGTGGACGTGGCGGGCGGGGACAAGGTGCCGCGCAAGGGCGGGCCGGGCGTCACCTTCTCGGATCTGCTGGTCGTGAACAAGACCGATCTGGCGCCGCTGGTCGGGGCCGACCTCGGGGTGATGGAGCGCGACGCGGCGAAGGTGCGGGAGGGGCGGCCGACGGCGCTGATCTCGCTCACCGCGGACCCGGCGGCGACGCCGGTGCTCGCCTGGGTGCGCGAGCAGCTGGGCGTGGTGCGGGAGCGGGACGCGGTCGCCGGGTCGGCGGCGCACTGAGGTGCGTACCGTCCTGCGCGTGCTCGCGGCGCCAGGGATCTCGCCGCGGATCGAGGCCGAGGGCGGGATCGCGGCGCGGCAGACCGGGCCGGAGACGGTGCACCTCATCGGCACCGCCGCGGTGCCGCTCGGCGGCGACCACCTGGAGCTGAGCATCGAGGTGCTGCCCGGCGCGCGGCTGCGGGTGCGCTCGGTGGCGGCCATGATCGCGCTGCCCGCGCGCGGGACGCCGGATTCGACCGCGCGCTGGCGGCTCACGGTCGGGGCCGGGGCCGAGCTGGACCTGGACACCGAGCCGACGATCGTCGCGGGCGGGGCGCGGCACCGCACGGTGACCGAGCTGCGGCTGGCGCCGGATGCCGCGGTGCGGGTCAGGGAGCGGGTGCGGATCGGGCGGGCCGGGGAGGACGACGGGCACTGGACCGGCGAGGTGATCGCCGACATCGACGGGGCGGAATCCGTTCCGTTGCTGCGGCATCGGCTGGAGCTGGGGTCGGGGAGCGGTACCGACGACGCGCTGAGTGCGGCGCGCACGCTGGAGAGCGTGCTGCTCTACCCGGACGAGCGCCCCGCCGAAACCGTCGGTCTGACCGCCGCCCGCCTCCCGCTCGCCGCGGGCGGCAGTCTCTACACCGAGGTCGGGATCGTCCGGCCCGGCCGGACGGAAACATCGCGGACCGCAGTCGCGGCCCGCGCCTGAACACGCGCCGCCCCGCAGCTCCAGCGAGTCGCCGAGCGCGCGGATTCGGGGCGCACCGCCACCGCCGCGACCACCCGGCCGCCACAACGCACGATGCGGCGACGACCGGCACGAACCCGGCCACCGCCGCGACGCGCGGTGCGCCGAAAACCCTCAGCGCACCGCTCCTGCGAACTACTGAACCGGCGCTCCGAACCCCGGCGTTCCGTACCCGATCCCGGCACCGACGGCGGCACCGATCGCCCCGCCGAGCGCGGCGGCGGGCACCGCGATCACGGCACCGCCGATCGCCCCGCCGAGGATGGGGCCGATGAGCAGCCCGATCGGCAGGAACGGCACCCCGGCGAGCAGCCCGGCACCGGCGCCGACGATCACCGACGCCGAGGTGATCGGCATCGACAGGTTGGTGGCGACGGTCGCCCCGATCGCGGCCGAGCTGAGCGTCTGCGCCGCCATCTTGTCCGACCGGCTGCGCTCCATGCCAATCGAATCGTAGAAGGTCGCGAGCTGCGCCTCGGCCTGCGCGGCCCCGTCGTTCACCGCGAACACCTGGTCCGGCGCGAGGAATCCGGGGGTGTCGATGATGATGTCGCCGATCCGGATCTTGCCCTCCGGCGGCGCGATCGGCGCCACCGCCTCGACCGGGATCGGGGCGTGCAGTGCCCCGGCGGGCGCCAGGTAGCCCTGGTCAGGCAGCGCCCGGTAGAGCGGCGCGTCGACCGGCACCGCGAAAGGCACGGCGACCGGAGCGGCCCCACCGGTCAGCTCGCGCAGGGGAGCGGAGAGCTCCGGCAGCGCGATCTCCGCGGGCTGCCCGGCGAACAGCGCGGCCAGCGGATCGGCCGCGGTGCGCTGCTCGGGCTGGGTCACCGGGTCGGGCGAGCCGGGGTCGGCGTTCGCGGTTCCGGCGCCGACGAGCGCCACGACCAGCGGCAACGCGCCCAGCGCGACCATCGATCCGATCTTCTGCCGCTGTGCGTTGGGCGCCCGGTGTCTCCCCGGTTGTGCCCCCACGATGGCCATACGTCACCTTTCATCCGGCTGGAACGACAAATCCCGACGTTCTCATTCGGATCTGGGTGCGCTGTCGGATGGGTCACACGGCGGGGTGGCTGCTCTCCTGCTTCCCCGGCCGCTCGCCACCGGCCGGTTCGACGGCCGAGCCATCCGCGATGTCCTCGGTGGTGGTCGACTCCGCGAGCGCCGCGTCCAGCGGAACCTGGCTGCCGACGTGGCCCTGCCGATCTCCGGGCGGGGCGCCGAGCGCGGCGGCGAGTTCGTCCGCCTCCTCCTCGTCGGCGTTCACCGCCTCCAGCGCGAGCCGCGCCATCACCCACTGCTCGGTCGCGGCCATCTGCCCGCGGCTGCGGCCGGAGAAGGTGACGAACCACTGGATCACCGTGACGATCCGGCTCCGGTACCCGATCAGGTAGTAGAGATGCAGCGCGAGCCAGGCCAGCCAGGCGATGAAGCCGCCGAACTCCAGCTTGCCCACCTGGCACACCGCGCTGAACCGCGAGACGGTGGCCATGCTGCCCTTGTTCAGGTACTTGAAGGGTTTGCGCTCGGCGGGCTGCTGCCCGTTCAGCCCGGCCTTGATCTGCTTGGCGGCGTAGGTCGCGCCCTGGATCGCGCCCTGCGCCTGGCCGGGGACCCCCGGCACCGACATCAGGTCGCCGACGACGAAGACGTTCGGGTGGCCCTTGATGGTGAGGTCCGGCTCGACCACGACCCGCCCGGCCCGGTCGGTCTCGGTGCCGTCGGAGCGCTCGGCCAGCATCTTCCCGAGCGGGCTGGCCTGCACGCCCGCGGACCAGACCTTGCAGGACGATTCGATCCGGCGGACCGTGCCGTCCTTGTCCTTCACCGTGACGCCGTTGGCGTCGATATCGGTGACCATGGCGTTGAGCTGCACCTCGACGCCCATGTTCTCCAGCCGGCGGCGGGCCTTGTTGCCCAGCTTCTCGCCCATCGGGCCGAGCACCGCGCCCGCGCCCTCCAGCAGGATGACCCTGGCGTCGCGCGGGTCGATGTTCTTGAAGGTGCCCTCGAGCGTGCGGTCGGCCAGCTCGGCGATCTGCCCGGCCAGCTCGACGCCGGTCGGGCCCGCGCCGACCACGACGAAGGTGAGCAGCCGGTCGCGCAGCTCCTGCGTGGTGGCCAGCTCGGCGCTCTCGAAGGCGCCGAGGATGCGGCCGCGTAGCTCGAGCGCGTCGTCGATGGTCTTCATGCCGGGGGCGTAGGTGGCGAACCGGTCGTTGCCGAAGTAGGACTGCTGCGCCCCGGTGGCGACGATCAGGCTGTCGAACGAGGTCCGGGTGTTCTGGTTGAGCAGCCGCGAGCTGACGGTCCGGTGCTCGAGGTCGATGTCGGTGACATCGCCGAGCAGCACCTGCACGTTCTTCTGCTTGCGCAGCACCAGCCGGGTGGCGGGGGCGATCTCGCCGACCGAGAGGATGCCGGTCGCCACCTGGTAGAGCAGCGGCTGGAAGAGGTGGGTCGATGTCTTCGAGATCAGGGTGACGTCCACGTCGGCGCGCTTGAGGTGCTTGGCGCCGAACAGGCCGCCGAACCCGGAACCGATCACCACCACCCGGTGCCGATGCGTCTCCACGGGCTCAGTGCTCATCGTCGTGCTCCTCGACAGACGGGGGCGTACCCCAGTGTTGCGGACACGCCTACCGTAGTCGGCCGGTGCGCGAGCGTCACGGCGAGTCGCGGCGTGCCGGGAGAACGCGCGTGCCGCGGCACCGATGGGTGCCGCGGCACGGGAGGTGCGCCGGGAAAGGCCGGGGTCAGCGACCGGAGAAGAGGATCTTCGCGACCTCGGTGTCGGTGGCGGCGCCCTCGGTGTAGCCGCCCTCGTCGCCCATCGCGGTCATGATCGCGAGGGTGTAGCGCTCGCCGGGGCCCGCGAAGCCGACCGAGTTGACCACCCAGCCGCCCTGCTCGGCGGACCAGCCGTTCTTCAGGCCGGGGCGCATCCGGTCGCCCGCGCCCCAGACGCCCCAGTGCTGGTTGGAGTCGACGGAGCGCATCCGGTCGAACAGGTAGCCCCGGTCGTCCGGGTGCATCTGGGTGAAGATGTTGTCCAGCAGCCGGTCCAGGTCGGCGGCGGTGCACTTCTGGAACGACCAGTCCGGGAAGAGCGCGGTCTCGGTGGGCTGCGGCACCAGGGTGTTCATGCCGTTCGCCCGGAACGCGTTGTTGAACGCCATCCGGTCGATGCCGGCGTACTTGGTCCACAGCACGTCGGTGGCGTGGTCGTTGGAGGTGGCGAGCATGGACTCCAGCAGCCCGCGATCCTCCGGCGACAGCTGGATGGCGCCGACCCTGGCGCGGTTCAGCAGGTCGGCCGCGATGGCCAGTTTGATGGTGGAGGCGGTCCACACCGAGTTCTCGGCGTGCTCGTTGGCGTAGACGCCGCCGGTCACGCGGTCGCGCACCACGTAGCCGGTGCTGCCGGGGCGGCCGGCCAGGTAGGCGTCGGCCTTGGCGATCCGGCTGCTCAGGTCGGCGTCGAAACCGGCGAGATTCGCCTGTTCCAGCATCGGGATGCCGGGCGCGGCCTGCGCGGCGGACAGGGAAACGGTACCGCTGGAGACGACGATCGCCGCCGCGGCGAGGGCACAGACGGATGCGGCCACGCGGGGAACAGACCGGGTGGCGGCCAACTGATGACGCACGGTTGCCCACGATGGCACATCGCCGACGCGAATGCACGTCCCGATCCGGCTACCGGCCGGTACCCGGCCGTAATCCGTTGTGCCCCTGCGTTTCAGCGGAACGCGGCGCGTAATTCCTCGACCGTCCGGCCGTTCAGCCGGTAGCAGTGCTCGAAGGCCTCGCCGTGCCGATTTCGCGGCCACGCGTGCAGCACGACGCCGCGCCCGAAGTGCCGTGAATTCACCAACTCCCAGTGCTCGCCGACGCGGCGAACGGTGAAGCCGCCCTTCGGAAGCAGGGGAGTTACCAGCGCAACCATGAGCGCGAGACCAGCCTTTCGAGATACAAGCCCTGTGCATCCCCCCGGACGGTGCCGTTCCCCCCTCGACGCAGCACTGTGGCACAGGGGGCTACCCCGGCCTCGCGACACCGCACCCGACGCGCCGGGGTTGTGGTGCAGATCACGTAGCGCGGACGGGCTCGGCGGATCCCAGCGGGTCGCCGAGGCCATGGGCAACCGCCGGGCGTATAACCGTTGCGGAAACGCACGATCGTCGAGGGGGTGGCATGCCGCTGCACATCCATCGTGCCGAGCGCGCCGACACCCTGGCCGACGCGCTGGCGCGGCAGCTGGCGACCCCGCCCGCCGACCCGTTCACCGCCGAGGTGGTGGCGGTGCCCGCCAAGGGGATCGAGCGCTGGCTGACCCAGCGGCTCTCCGGCGTGCTCGGCACCTCGGGGCCGGGCGCCGCGGACGGGATCGCCGCCGCGATCCGCTTCCCCTCGCCCGCGGCGCTGGTCGCGGAGTGCCTGGCGGCGGCGAGCGGTGTCGCGGCCGCGGACGATCCGTGGGAGCGGGACCGGGTGGTCTGGGCGCTGCTCCGGGTGCTGGACGGGGTGCTCGGTGCGCCCTGGGCAGCCGTGCTGACCAGGCATCTCGGCGCGGAGCACCGGGCGGGGCGGCGCTACGCCACCGCGGTCGGGCTGGCGGCGCTCTTCGAGAGCTACGCGGCGCAGCGGCCGGAGCTGATCCTCGCCTGGGCGGCGGGCGCGGACACCGACGGCGCCGGGCGCCCGCTCCCCGCCGACCTGGGCTGGCAGCCCGCGCTGTGGCGGGAGCTGCGCGCGGCCACGGGGGTGCCAGGCCCGGCCGAGCGGCTGGCCGAGGTCTGCGCCCGGCTGCGCGCCGATCCGGCGAGCACCGCACTGCCGCATCGCCTCTCGCTCTTCGGCCCGACCCGGCTCCCCGCCGACCAGCGCGCGGTCCTGGCCGCCCTCGCCGCCCACCGCGAGCTGCACCTGTGGCTCACCCACCCGAGCCCCGCGCTCTGGGACCGCATCGCCACCCGCCCGCCCGCCCTGCTCCGCAGCGCCGACACCAGCGTCCGCGCGGTCCGCAACCCCCTGCTCGCCGGCCTCGGCCGCGACGTCCGCGAACTCCAGCAGCGGCTGGCCGGTTGCGACGCGGAGATCATCGACGAGTACCACCCGCCCGCCCCGCCGGGCACCGGCCGGTCCGGGCCCGGAGCGCCCTCGGCCGGAGCACCGCACACCCTGCTGGCCGCCGTTCAGGCCGCCGTCCGCGAGGACACCTGGCCCCCGGCCCCCGACCCGTCCCTCGCGGACGACGGCACCGTCCGCATCCACCTCTGCCACGGCCGGGACCGCCAGGTCGAGGTGCTCCGCGACGCCCTCTTCGGCCTCTTCGCCGCCGACCCAACCCTGGAGCCGCGCGACGTCCTGGTCATGTGCCCGGACGTCGAGACCTTCGCCCCGCTGGTGCGCGCCGCCTTCGGCTCGCGGGGCAGCGCCGACGCCGCGGACGAGCACGCGCACCCCGGGCACCGGCTCCGGGTCCGGCTGGCCGACCGCGGCCGCGCCGTCACCAACCCGCTGCTCACCGTGGTGGCGACGCTGCTGGAGCTGGCCGACGGCCGGGTCACGGTGACCCAGGTGCTCGATCTGGCCGCGGCCGAGACCGTCCGCCGCCGCTGCGGTTTCGACGACGACGAACTGGAGCGGCTGCGCGGCTGGGCCGCCGATTCCGGCGCCCGCTGGGGCATCGGCCTGCGCCAGCGCCAGGCCTTCGGCCTCGCCGATTTCGCGCAGAACACGCTGAACAGCGCGGTCGACCGGATCCTGCTCGGCGTCACCGCGGCCGAGACCGACGGCGACTGGCTCGACCTCGCGCTCCCGCTGGACGACGTGGACAGCAACGACGTCGACCTGGCCGGGCGCTTCGCCGAGTTCGTCGACCGGCTCGCGGTCTGCCTGCGCGACCTGCGCGGCCCGCGCCCGGCCCCGGAGTGGAGCGCGGTGCTGATCCGCGCGCTCGACCTGCTCTGCGACGTCCCCGAGCAGCTGGCCTGGCAGCGCACCGAGGCGCGGACCGAGCTCGCCGCCGCCACCGAGCACGCGGGCGAGGTGGTGCTGCGCCTCGCCGACGTCGCCACCGTGCTCGCCGGCCGGCTCGGCACCGCGCCGACCAGGGCCAACTTCCGCACCGGCGAGCTCACCGTCTGCACCCTGGTGCCGATGCGCTCGGTGCCGCACCGGGTGGTGGTGCTGCTCGGCCTCGACGACGAGGTCTTCCCGCGCGCGGGCGGCGTCGACGGCGACGACGTGCTGGCCCGCGACCCGCAGGTCGGCGAGCGCGAGCCGCGCGGCGAGGACCGCCAGCTGCTGCTGGACGCGGTGCTCGCCGCGCAGGAGCGGCTACTGGTCTGCTACACCGGCGCCGACCCGGTGACCGGCGCGCACCGCCCGCCCGCGGTGCCGGTGGCCGAGCTGCTCGACGCCCTGCGCGCGCACACCGGCGCAGGCGCGGACCGGGTCGTCGTCCGGCACCCGCTGCAGAGCTTCGACCGGAGGAACTTCGCGCCGGAGCATCCCTTCGGCTTCGACCCCGTCGCGCTGGCCGGCGCCGAGGCCGCCGCGCGACCCCCGCGCCCGCGCCCCGCCTTCCTGGCCGACCCGCTGCCCCCGCCGGAGCCGGGCGACGTCGAGCTGGCCGAGCTGATCGCCTTCGTCGAGCACCCGGTGCGCGCCTTCCTCGGCCAGCGGCTCGGGCTGCGCGTGCCCGACCACGAGGAGGAGATCGACGACCGGCTCCCGGTTGAGCTGGACGGCCTGGCCAAGTGGGATCTGGGCGAGCGGCTGCTCGCCGCCCGGCTCACCGGCGCCGACCCGGAGACCCTCCGGGCCGCGGAGTGGCGCCGCGGCGGCCTGCCGCCCTTCGCCTTCGGCGCCGCCGTGCTGGACGAGGTGGAGCGCACCGTCGAGACCCTGGTGCGCACCGCGCAGCCGCACTACGAGATCCCCGCCCGCGCGGTGGACATCGCGCTCGACCTCGGCAACGGCCGCAGGCTCACCGGCACCGTGCCCGAGGTGCACGGCGACCGGCTGGTGCGCACCACCTTCTCCCGGGTCGCGGCCAAGCACCGGATCGCGGCCTGGGTGCCGCTGCTCGCGCTGAGCTGCACCGAGGACCGCTCCTGGCAGGCGCTCACCATCGGGCGCGGGCGGTTCCGCACCCCCGCCTGGCGCAGCGAGCTGACCGCCCCTGAGCCGCCGGCCGCGCTCGGCGTCCTGCGCACCCTTGTCGCCATGCGCGATGCCGGGCTCAGCGAGCCGCTCCCGATCGCGCCGACCGCCACCGCCGCCTACGCGCAGAGCCGGATGCTCGGAAACCGCAGGGAGGACGCCGAATACGCCGCCCTGCAGGAGTTCGACGGCGACTACGGCGACAACCGGGATCGGCACCTGCGCTACGTCTGGGGCGAGCGGGTTACGCTGGCGTCGCTGCTCGCCGCGCCCGCCCCGCAGGGCGGCGGCGCGGGCGAGCCGACCCGGTTCGGCGCCCTGGCCAGGCGGCTCTGGGAGCCGCTGCTCCGCGCCGAGCAGCAGGGCAGGCCGTGAGCCGGGCCGCGACCGGGACCACAACGGCCGAGCCGGTAGCCGACGCCTTCGACCCCGCCGGGCCCCTGCCGACCGGAACCACGGTGCTGGAGGCCAGCGCGGGCACCGGGAAGACGCACGCCATCGTCGGGCTCGCGGTGCGCTACGTCGCCGAGGCCGGGATCGATATCGCCGACCTGCTGCTGGTCACCTTCAGCCGGGCCGCGACCCAGGAGCTGCGCGAACGCACCCGCGACCGGTTCGTCGCGGTCGCCGCCGCACTCGCCGAGCCGGAGCGGGCGGCCGCGCACGACGACGAGCTGGTGCGCGCGCTCGCCGCCGCCGAGCCCGCGCTGCGCAGGCAGCGGCTGCTGGCCGCGCTCGCCGAGTTCGACGCCGGCACCATCGCCACCACGCACAGCTTCTGCCAGCGCATGCTGGACGAACTCGGCCTGGCCGGAGACGACGACCCGGGCAGCAGGCTGGTGGAGAACGTGGACGAGGTGGTGCAGACCGTCGCCGACGACCTCTACCTCGCCCGCTACGCCCGCACCGCGCCGCCCTTCCCGCTGAAGGCCGCCCGCGCGCTGGCCCTGGCCGCGGTGCACGACCGGCACGCCGCGCTCGCCCCGGAGGGCGACGGCGAGGCGGGCGAGCGGGTCGCCTTCGCCACCGCCGTGCGCGCCGAGACCGAGCGCCGCAAGCGGCTGCTCGGGCTGCGCGACTTCGACGACCTGCTCGTGGTGCTGCACGAGGTGCTGGCCGACCCGCTGCACGGCCCGGCCGCGCGGGCCAGGGTTCGCGAGCGCTTCCCGGTGGCGCTGGTGGACGAGTTCCAGGACACCGACCCGCTGCAGTGGGAGATCCTCCGGCTCGCCTTCCACGGCGCATCGACGCTGGTGCTGGTCGGCGACCCCAAGCAGGCCATCTACGCCTTCCGCGGCGCCGAGGTGCTCAGCTACCTGGACGCCGTCGCGGTCGCCGACGCCAGGCACGAGCTGACGCAGAACCGGCGCAGCGACGCCGGGCTGCTGCGCGCGCTGGCGCACCTGCACGGCGGCGCCGCGCTCGGGCACCCGGCGATCACCGTCGCCGCGGTCGAGCCGACCAGGGAGTGGAGCAGGCTCACCGGCCCGGACGAGCGGATCGTGCCGCTGCGGCTGCGCTGCCTGCCGCGCACCGGCGCCGGGCCGCTCGGCTCGTCGGGGTTTCCGCAGATCGGCCGGGTGCGGGAGCGAGCAGCGGCCGACCTCGCCGACGACGTGGTCGGGCTGCTGGAGTCCGGGGTCCGGCTCCGGGACCGGACCGGGGTGCTGCGCGACCTCGGCCCCGGCGACATCGCGGTGCTGGTGCGCACCCGGTCGCAGATCGAGGTGGTGCGCGCCGCGCTGGACCAGGTCGGGGTCGCCTCCGTGCTGGCGGGCGGCACCAGCGTCTTCGGCACCCCGTCGGCCACGCACTGGCTCTGGGTGCTACGCGCCCTCGAGCAGCCACACCGCTCGGACCGGGTGCGCCTCGCCGCCTGCACCCCGCTGCTCGGGGTGGACGCGGCCGAGCTCGACCGCGGCGGCCCCGAGCTGACCGGGCGGATCAGCACGCTGCTGCGCGAGGCCGGGCGGCTCTTCGCCAGGGCCGGCTTCGCGGCGGTCTTCGAGCGGCTCGCCGCCGCGACCGAGCTCGCGCCCCGGCTGCTCGCGGTGCGCAACGGCGAGCGCGAGCTCACCGACCTGCGGCACCTCGCCCAGCTGCTGGACCAGGTCGCGCTCACCGACGGGCTCGGCCTCACCGCGCTCACCCGCTGGCTCGGCGACCGGGTGCGCGACCCCGCCTCCGGCAGCGTCGCCGACCGCAGCCGCAGGCTGGACCGCGACTCCGCCGCGGTGCAGATCGCCACCGTGCACGCCAGCAAGGGGCTGGAGTTCCCGATCGTCTACCTGCCCTTCGCCTGGGACAGCGCGCGCAACCCGAAGCCGGCGACCCAGCTCTACCACGACGGCCGGACCCGGGTGCTCGATGTCGGCGGCCCCGACGTCCCCGGCGCCGCCGAGGCCAAGCGCAGGGCCGAGGCGGAGGAGTCGGGGGAGGAGCTGCGGCTGCTCTACGTCGCGCTGACCCGTGCCATGTGCCAGGTCGTCGCCTGGTGGGCCCCCGCCTGGGGCACCGACTCCGCCCCGCTGCACCGGATGACGCTCGGCCGCCCCGACCGCGGCGCCGAGGTGCCCGCCCGCGCCCCCGTCCCCGCCGACGCCGCCGCGCTGGCCGCGCTCACCGCGTGGGCGGCCCCCGCCGACGGCGCCATCGCGGTCTCCGCCCCGGACGGCGCCGCCGCCGCCGAGCCGCGCCGCATCCGGGTCGAGCCGCACACCGGCGCGCTCGCCGCCGCCCCCTTCGACCGAACCCTCGACCACCAGTGGCGCCGCACCTCGTACTCCGCGCTCACCGCGGGCGCGCACGAGGCGGCCGCCGCGGCCGAGACCGAACCGGAGGACGACCGCGCCCACCCGGACGAACCCGCCGGAACCCCGGTCATCGACCCGGACGACCCCTTCGCCGCCGCGGCCCCCGCCGCCGCGCCATCGCCGATGAACTCGCTGCCCTACGGCGCCGAGTTCGGCACCCTGGTGCACGGCGTGCTCGAGCTGGTCGACACCGACGCCGCCGATCTCGCCGCCGAGGTGCGCGCCCGCTGCGCGACCGCCGTGCACGCCGCGGCCTCCGCCGCCGACCCCGAGGTACTGGCCGACGCGCTGCTCGCCGTCCTGCACACCCCGCTCGGGCTCGGCCACACCCTGGCCGAGATCCCGGCCTCCGACCGGCTGAACGAGCTCGACTTCGAGCTGCCGCTGGCCGGTGGCGAGCGCCCGGCCGCGGCCGCCGCCTCGCTGCCCCGGATCGCCGCGCTGCTGGCGAAGCACCTGCCCGCCGACGACGTCCTCGCCGGGTACCCGGCGCAGCTGGCGCAGCTGGACGGCGGCGCACTGCGTGGCTACCTGACCGGCAGCATCGACGCGGTGCTCCGGCTGCCCGGCCCGCGCTTCGTCGTGGTCGACTACAAGACCAACCGGCTCGGGCTCGGCGACCTCACCGTCGCGCACTACACCGGGGAGCGGATGGCCGCCGAGATGATCCGCTCGCACTACCCGCTGCAGGCGGTGCTCTACGCCGTCGCGCTGCACCGCTTCCTGCGCTGGCGGCTGCCCGGGTACGACCCGGAGCGGCACCTCGGCGGGGTCAGGTACCTGTTCGTGCGCGGCATGATCGGCCCGCAAACCCCCGGCGGCGCGGGCGTTTTCGAGTGGGCGCCGCCCGCCGCGCTGGTCACCGAGCTCTCCGACCTGCTGGCGGGGGTGGCGGCGTGACCTCGATCCAGATCGCGCAGCGCGGCACCGGGCTGCTCCGGCTCTTCAACGAGGCCGGGGTGCTCGCCTCGGCCGACGTGCACGTGGCCACCCGGCTGGCCCGGCTCGGCCGGGAGGACCGCGAGGAGGTGCTGCTCGCCGCGGCGCTCGCGGTGCGCGCGGTGCGCTCCGGCTCGGTCTGCCTGGAGCTGGACCGGATCGCGGAGATCGGCGTCGACGCCGACGAGACCCGCGAGCCCGCCCCCGGGCTCGACCCGGCCGCGCTGCCATGGCCCGACCCGGCGGCGCTGGTCGCCGCGCTGCGCACCAGCCCGCTGGTCCGCGGCGGCTCCGCCGGGCCGCTGCGCCCGCTCTACCTGCTCGAGGGCGGCCCGGAGGGCGGCCCGCTGCTCTACCTGGACCGATACCACAAGCAGGAGCAGATCATCCGCCGCGTGCTCACCGAGCGCGCCGCAGGCCACCCCGAGGTCGACCCCGCGCTGGTACGCGGGGAACTCGACCGGCTCTTCGGCGCCGCGACCGCGGGCTCCACCGACCGGCAGCGGCTCGCCGCCGCGGTCGCGGCCACCCGCTGGACCACCGTGGTCGCGGGCGGGCCCGGCACCGGCAAGACGCACACCATCGCCCGCGTCCTCGCCCTGCTGGCGGCCGAGCGGGCCGCCCGCCCCAAGCTGCCCGCGCTGCGGATCGCGCTGGCCGCGCCCACCGGCAAGGCCGCGGCCCGGCTGCAGGAGGCGGTGCGCGAGCAGGCCGCCGAGATCGGGCTGCCCGAGCTCACCGCGGCCACCCTGCACCGGCTGCTCGGCTGGCAGCGCGGCCGCGCCACCCGCTTCAAGCACCACGAGTTCAACCGGCTGCCCTACGACGTGATCGTGGTGGACGAGACCTCCATGGTCTCCTCCACCCTGATGAGCAGCCTGCTCGCCGCGCTGCGCCCGGACACCCGCCTGGTCCTGGTCGGCGACCCGGACCAGCTCGCCTCCGTCGACGCGGGCGCCGTCCTCGCCGACCTCGTCGCGGGCCCGATCCGCGGGGACGGGAACCCGGTCCTCGCCGAGATCATCGGCGCCGCTCCGCCCGCGGAGGCCGGGTCGACCGGCGGCGTCTCCGCCACCGAGGCGCTGACCCCGCGCGAACGTGCGCGCCTCGCCGGCGGCATCGTCCGCCTGACCCGGGGCCGCCGCTTCGGCGGCACCATCGCCGCACTCGCCGTCGCCGTGCGCGCGGGCGACGCGGACACCGCGCTGGAGCTCCTCGCCTCCGGCGCCGACGACGTCGAACTGCGCGCCCCCGACGACATCGCCGCCGTCCGCGCGGACGTGGTCACCGCCGCCCGCGCCGTCACCGCCGCCGCCATCGACGGCGACGCCGAGAAGGCGCTCGCCGCGCTGGAATCGCACCGCCTCCTCTGCGCGCACCGCCAGGGCCCGTTCGGCGTCGAGCGCTGGGACCGCCTCGCCGCCGAGTGGGCCGCGGCCGGCGGCGCCACCGCCGACCCGCAGCAGCACCTCTGGTACCCCGGCCAACCCCTGCTGGTCACCGCCAACGACCACGAGGCCAGGATCTACAACGGCGACACCGGCGTCATCGTCCGCCTCCCGGACGGCACCCTGCGCGCCGCCCTGCACCGCGGCAGCACCCCGTACCTGGTGCACCCCACCCGCTTCTCCGCCGTCGTCTCGGTCTTCGCCATGACCATCCACCGCAGCCAGGGCAGCCAGTACGGCACCGTCTCGGTGGTCCTCCCCGAACCCGAATCCACCCTGCTCACCAGGGAGCTGCTCTACACCGCGATCACCAGGGCGCGCGGCCGCGTCCGGGTGATCGGCACCGAGGCCGCCATCCGCGCGGGCATCGACCGCCGCGTGCTCCGCGCCAGCGGCCTCTCCCGGCCCGGTTAGTCGCGCAGCAGCCCGGGGACGGTCTGCGCATACTCCAGGTCGGCGCGGGTGCCGAGCGTGGTGAGCAGCACCCGGATCATGGTCAGCCGCGCCTCGCCCACCACCGCGGGCTCCGGCTCGGAGCCGGGGGCGCTGGCCGCCGAGACCCGGTAGACCACGTACTCGCAGAGGTGCAGCGCGGCATCCAGGTCCAGCGGGGTCGGCACCGGGCGGTCGAGCACGCGGAAGGTCTCCCGGATGATGCCGCGGATGTCATCCAGCGCCTCCTCGCGGTAGGCCGAGACCGGCGAGCCGGGGTCGTGCAGCTCGGCGAAGAGCGGCCGCAGCATGGTGCCGTGGCCGCGCGCCCAGGCCAGGTAGGCGTCGATCAGCCGGATGCCGAGCTCGACGCCGTGCAGCGGCGCGGTGGCGGAGCCGAGCGCGGTGCGGATCCCGCCGACCAGCTCCTGGTTGGAGACGGTGAGCAGCGCGTGCAGCGGCTCGGCGGCGTTCGCGAAATAGCGGTAGAAGGTCGGGCGCGCCAGCCCGGCCCGGTCGATGATCTGCGCGACACTGAGCCCGCGCGAACCGGTCCCGGTGAACACCGCCGCGGTGGCCGCCACGATCCGGGCGCGCACCTCGTCTGCCTGCTCCGGCGTCTGCGGGGGGCGACCCCGGCGGGCCGGGCGCTCGGTGTTGTGATCGGTCACAGTTTCTCGCCATCGCCGCATGTGGCACGGGACGTGAGGCTTGACACCGGGGGTCGCACGGCCATTACTCTAACAGCAGTGTTCATTTAATGAGCGCCCATCGACCACCACCCCGAGCACCACGGAAGAGCCGCCCATGACGCCTGCCGCCCTCCCCGCCGACCTGGTCAAGCCGCTGCTGGAGCGGGCGACCGCGGGCGGCGCGCCGTCGGTCGAGGTGTTCGCCCCCGCCACCGGTGCCAAGATCGCCGACCTGCCGCAGTCCTCCACCGACGACATCGAGCGCGCCTTCACCACCGCCCGCGCCGCGCAGGCGCAGTGGGCCGCGCGGCCGGTGCGCGAGCGGGTCGCCGTGCTGCGCAGGCTGCACGACATCGTGCTCGGCGAGCAGGAGACCATCCTCGACATCGTGCAGACCGAGACCGGCAAGGCCCGCGCGCACGCCTTCGACGAGGTCGGCGATGTCGCGGTGAACGCCAGGTACTACGCATCGGTGGCGAGCAAGCTGCTCTCCACCCGGCGTCCGCGCGGCGTGCTCCCCGTGCTCACCCGGGTCGATGTCAGGCAGCGGCCGAAGGGCGTCGTCGCGGTCATCTCGCCGTGGAACTACCCGCTCGCGCTCGCCGTCTCCGACGCGCTGCCCGCCCTGGTCGCGGGCAATGCCGTGGTCGCGCGGCCGGACAACCAGACCGCGCTCACCGCGCTCTGGGCCATCGACGCCGCCGAGCGCGCCGGGCTGCCGCGCGGGCTCTGGCAGGCCGTGCTCGGCCGCGGCCGCGACATCGGCGGCGAGGTGATCGCCCGCGCCGACTACGTCGACTACACCGGCTCCAGCGCCACCGGCCGCACCATCGCGCAGCAGGCGGGCGAGCGGCTGATCGGCTACTCGCTGGAGCTCGGCGGCAAGAACCCGCTGCTGGTGCTCGCCGATGCCGACGTGCCGCGGGCCGCGAAGATCGCGATCCGCGCCTGCTTCGCCTCGGCGGGCCAGCTCTGCGAGTCCATGGAGCGGATCTACGTGCACGACAGCGTGTACGACCGCTTCGTCGCGGAGTTCACCGCGCACACGAAGAACATCGAGCTCGGCGGCGCGCTGGACTACAGCGCCGGGATGGGCTCGCTCACCTTCCAGCGCCAGCTCGACACCGTGCAGCAGCACGTGGACGACGCCGTCGCCAAGGGCGCGACCGTGCTCGCCGGCGGCAAGCACCGGCCCGACCTGGGCCCGTACTTCTACGAGCCGACGGTGCTCGCCGACGTCACCGAGGAGATGACGGTCTACCGCGAGGAGACCTTCGGCCCGGTGGTCTCGGTCTACCGGGTGGCCGACGACGACGCCGCGGTGGCCGCCGCCAACGACACCGCCTACGGCCTGAACGCCAGCGTCTGGACCAGGGACGCGGCCCGCGGCCGGGCCGTCGCGGCCCGGATCAACGCCGGCTCGGTGAACGTCAACGAGGGCTTCATCGCCGCCTGGGGCAGCTCGGACGCCCCCTCCGGCGGGCTCGGCATCTCCGGCACCGGCCGCAGGCACGGCCCCGAGGGGCTGCTCAAGTACCTCGACACCCAGACCATCGCGCAGCAGCGGGTGCTGCCGATCGCCCCGCTGCCCGGCATGTCCGAGGAGCTGTGGGCCAAGACCATGACGCTCTACTTCGGCGTCATGAAGACCCTGCGACAGAAGTGAGGAACGCAGCGATGAAGCTGGAATCGGTCGCCGGGCGCACGGTGCTGGTCACCGGCGCCGCCATGGGGCTCGGCAAGCTCTTCGCCACCACGGCGGTGCGCGAGCGCGCCGCCGCGGTGGTGCTCTGGGACATCAACGAGGCCGCGCTCAAGGAGACCGCGGCCGAGCTGACCGAGCTGGGCGGCACCGTGCACTACAACGTGGTCGACGTGTCGTCGCAGGAGGCGATCACCGAGGCCGCGGCCGCGGTGCGCGCCGAGGTCGGCGATATCGACATCCTGGTCAACAATGCCGGCATCGTGCGCGGCAACCAGTACTTCTGGGAGACCACGAACCGCGCCGACATCGAGAAGACGATGGCGATCAA
This sequence comes from Nocardia asteroides, assembly GCF_021183625.1. Lineage (NCBI taxonomy): Bacteria > Bacillati > Actinomycetota > Actinomycetes > Mycobacteriales > Nocardiaceae > Nocardia > Nocardia asteroides. Next base: position 1,492,046 of record NZ_CP089214.1, on the reverse strand, counting down.
CTCGCTGGCGCCGATGTGGATCACGCTGGAGTTCCTGCCCGCCATGGTGGCGTCGAAGTCGCCGTCCCGGGTACTGAACATCGCCTCGTCGGCCGGGCTGGTCGCCAACCCGCGGATGAGCGTCTACGCCGCCTCCAAGTGGGCCGCGATCGGCTGGTCCGACTCGGTGCGCATCGAGCTGGAGCAGGCCGGGCACGAGCACGTGAAGATCACCACGGTCTGCCCGACCTACATCGACACCGGCATGTTCGACGGCGCCAAGGGCTTCTGGTTCACCCCGATCCTCAAGCAGGACGTGGTGGTGGCGACCTCGTGGACGCAGATGAAGGCCGGGACACCGGTGCTCGTGCTGCCCTGGACCTCGCGGTTCAACAAGGCGCTCTCCGGGTTGCTCCCGATCCGGGCCCGCGACCTCTTCCTGAACACCGTCGGCGTGTACCGCTCGATGGACCACTTCACCGGTCGCAAGGAGAGCTGAGCGCCCCGATCAGTACGGTCGTGCCGTGCTCGCCGGATTCGGCGAGCCGGCCGGCCAGGTTGTTCGCCGCCAGCGCCTCCAGTGCCGAATCGGCCTGTGCGGCGCTGGTTTCCATGAGGACGTGACCGCCGGGGGCGAGCCACTCGGGCGCGCCCGCCGCCACCCGGCGGAGTACGTCGAGCCCGTCCGCGCCGCCGTCCAGCGCGCGGCGCGGCTCGTGCTCGCGGGCCTCGGGCGGGAGGGTGGCGACGGCCTCGCTCGGCACGTACGGCACGTTCGCCAGCAGGACGGCGATCGTGCCGCGCAGCGAGTCCGGCAGGGCGTCGAAGAGATCGCCCTCGTACACCTCGCCGGCGGATCCGAGATTGCGCCGCGCGCAGGCGACGGCGGCGGGCTCGATGTCCGCCGCCACCAACCGCACCGCGACCTCCCGCGCGCAGGCGAGCCCGAGCGCCCCGGTACCGCAGCACAGGTCGACCAGCACCGGCGCGGCCCGGTCCACCGGCAGACCGGCTGCCTCGCCAGGCACCGCGGGCACCGGCCGCGCACCCGCCGCTCGGAGCAGCGGAAGCGCCGCGTCCACGAGCTCGGCCGTCCGCGCCCGCGGCACGAACACCCCGGGCGCCACTCCGACCCGTAACCCGCGGAACTCGGCCCAGCCGAGAATCTGCTCCAGCGGCTCCCCGCCGACCCGCCGCACCACCAGCGCCTCCAGCTCGCCGCTCGCCTCGAGCAGCAGCCGCGCCTCGTCCTCGGCGAAGACGCACCCCGCCGCCCGTAACCGCGCCACGATCCCGGCGACGTCGGCACGATCCGGGGCGGGGCGGGGGAGCACGGGCACCGCGCCATCCTGCGCGCCGCCGCGCGCCCCGTCCACCCTTTTCAGCGGCTGGCGGCGAGCCGGAAGGTGCGGGTGGCGTCCAGGTAGATTCCGCGCTGCCCGGCTCGGCTCGGCGGCGGTAGGTTCGACACCAGCTGCTCCAGCGACACCATCGCCCCGATGACCGCGGTCCCGGCGACGATGAAATCGGCGACCGCCCGGCGGATGTGGTTCGGCGAGGTCACCACGACGGCGCTGGTCAGCCCGGCATTGCGCAGCAGGTCGGTGCTGAACAGCGCGTTCTGCACGGTCGAGCCGGCCCGGTTCTCCACGATGATCCGGCCCGCCGGGATCCCGCGCCCGATCAGCCAGCCCGCCATGGCGTCGGCCTCGGCGACGCCGTTCTGCGGGTTGCCGCCGGTGACGACAACCCGGGAGAAGGGCGCGGCGATCGCCTGCACCCACGCGGCGTTCAGCCGGTGCACCAGCTCCGGGCGCAGCGCGCCGTCCGGCAGCAGGCCGTAACCGAGCACGACGATGCCGGTCTGCGGCCCGATCAGGGCGGGCAGCGGGTTGGGCAGCGTGCCGACGGCTGCACCGATCGCGTCCAGCACCCGGCGGGTGCCGTTCGCGCGGGCCGGGTCGAGCGCGGCGAGCCTGCGGAAGGCGTCGTCCACCCCGATCCGGTCGCCCGCGTAGTGCGACCAGACCGCCTGCAGCGCGATCGCCTCGGTGTCGTCCGGCGCGGCGCCGACGAGCGCGCGCAGGTCGGCGCGGCCCGCGGCGTCGTCACCGGCGGCGAAGTGCCGCTGCGCGGAGTTGTAGAGGGCGTCCGGGTCGGGATCGGCCGCCGCGGGCGCGGCGACCGCCCCGGTCAGCGCGAGCGCGGTCAGCGCCGCGAGCAGAAGTCTTCGGATTCGGGGAGTCGCCACAGGTCAGACCTTTCGCGAAGGGCAGCCGGCTGTGCTGTAGGAGCAGCGACCACGATACGGCTGGGGCTGATGTTGCCGGTGTGATCGAGCCGTACTGCGGCGATTCGGGCCGCAAGAGTGACACCGGAGCGGTGCTCCGAAACCGCCCCGATAGGGTTGACCCCGTGGAGACCGCATCGCTGACCGGCAAGGAAGCCGCCGCCGCCCTGAACGCCGAGACCACCGAGCTGGCCGCCGCGCTCGCCGCCGGCGGCCGGGCCCCGCGCCTGGCGCTGGTGGTCGCGAACGCCGATCCGGCCAGCGCCTGGTACGTGAACTCGCTGCGCAAGTCCGCCACCAACCGCGGCATCGAGTGCGACACCGTCGACCTCGGCACCGACGCCGACATCGCCACGCTGCGCGCCGAACTCGCCGCCCGCACCGCCGACCCCGCCGTCGACGCCATCATGCTGCAGACCCCGCTGCCCGCCGGCGTGAAGCTCGAGGACGTCGCCTCCGCCATCGGCGCGGACAAGGACGTCGACGGCGTCTCCCCGCTCTCGCTCGGCCTGCTCGCCGCCAACACCCCCGTCTTCGCCCCCGCCACCGCCGAGGCGGTCGTTGTGCTGCTGAAGCGGCACGGCATCGAGCTGACCGGTCGGCACGTCGCGGTGGTCGGCCGCTCCAACGTGGTCGGCAAGCCGCTGGCCCAGCTGCTGCTCGCGGAGAACGCCACCGTCACCGTCGCGCACTCGCGCACCGCCGACCTCGCCGCCGTCACCTCGGCCGCCGACATCGTGGTCGCCGCCGCGGGCCGGGCCGGGCTCATCCGCGCCGAGCACGTCCGGGAGGGCGCCGTCGTCATCGACGTCGGCACCAACGAGGGGCCGGACGGCAGCATCGTCGGCGACGTCGACGCCGACAGCGTGCGCGGCCGCGCCGCCGCGTTGAGCCCGGTCCCCGGCGGCGTCGGCCCGGTCACCACCGCGCTCCTCATGCGCCACGTGGTCCGAGCGGCCGAGCGGGCCCGCGGCTGAGCCGCTACTCCCGGACGCGCTCGGGCGCGCGCGGCCGCCCGCGCAGCATCCGCATGACCGGCTCGACGATCCGCGCCGCCACCGGCCCGATGATCGCCATGAGCAGCACGTAGGTGGTGGCGAGCGCGGTGAACGAGTCGGGCAGCGCCCCCGCCGCCACCGCCAGCCCGGCGATCACGATGGAGAACTCGCCGCGCGCCACCAGCGCCACCCCGGCGCGCGCCCGCCCCATCTCCCCGGCACCGGCACGCCCGGCCGCCCACCACCCGGTGGCGATCTTGGTCGCCGTGGTCACCACCGCGAGCAGCAGCGCCCAGGCCAGCACCGGCGGGATGCTGCGCGGGTCGGTGTTCAACCCGAAGAGCACGAAGAACATCGCGGCGAAGAGATCGCGCAGCGGCTCCAGGATCTTGGTCGCGGTGTGCGCGGTGGAGTCCGAGATGGCGATCCCGAGCAGGAACGCCCCGACCGCCGCCGACACCTGCACCGCCGAGGCCAGCCCGGCCACCAGCAGCGCCGCCCCCAGCACCTTGAGCAGGAAGATCTCTCGATCGTCGCTGGCCACCAGCGCGGAGACGTAGCGGCCGTAGCGCAGCGCCACCACCAGCACCACCGTCACCGCCGCGAGCGCGATGCCGAGCGTCCACAGCCCGGCGATCAGCCCCACCCCGGCCAGCACCGCGGTGAGCACCGGCAGGTACGCCGCCATCGCCAGATCCTCGAACACCAGGATCGAGAGGATGGTCGGCGTCTCCCGGTTGCCGAGCCTGCCGAGATCACCGAGCACCTTGGCCACGATCCCGGAGGAGGAGATGTAGGTGACGCCGGCCATGGCGATCGCCCCGACCGGCCCGAGCCCGAGCAGGAAGGCGACGATCACGCCCGGCGTCGCGTTCAGCGCCAGGTCGAGCAGCCCCGCCGGCCAGGATTTCCGCATCCCGGTGACCAGCTCGGCGGCGGTGTACTCCAGCCCGAGCAGCAGCAGGAGCAGGACGACGCCGATCTCACTGGCGAGATGGATGAATTCGTCGACCTCGTGCAGCTGCACCAGCCCGCCGGAGCCGAACACCAGTCCGCCGATCAGGTACAGCGGAATCGGGGACATCCCGACCCGCGCCGCCACCCGGCCGAGCACACCGAGACCGAAGAACACCGCTCCGAGCTGGATCAAGGCCAGCGCGGTCTCCTCGATAACCACCGGTCAGCCGTCCCACCCCGTGTCGCACCTCATTACCTGCACTTTACTCGAGTGTGCTCGACCAAGATCGCCCGGCCCCGAAAACGGTAGCGGGCGGCCGCTTTCACCCCCCGAGCGCGCGCAGCGGGCGGTCCAGCTCGCTCGCGTAGAAATCGAGGAAACCGTCCGGGTCCGGGCCCGCGTTCAGCAGCACCAGGTGGTCGAAGCCGGCCTCGGCGAAGGGCCGGGCCGCCTCGACGACGCGCGCCGGGTCGCTGCCGCAGGTGAAGTTCTGCTTGATGTCCTCCACCCGGACGGTCTCGGTGGCGGCGGCGAAGTTCACCGGGTTGGGCAGCTCGCTCATGACCTTCCAGCCGGTCACCGCCCAGCGCGCGGTCTCCAGCGCGGCCCGGGCGGCGGTGTCCTCGTCGGGGGCCCAGGCCAGCGGCACCTCGGCGTAGTGCGGGCCGGAGCCGCCTGCCTCGGCGAAGGCGCGCACCAGCTCGGCGTCCGGGTCGGTGGCGAAGAGGCCGTCGCCGAGCTCGGCGGCCAGCCGCGCCGCCTCGGGGCCGCCTGCGGCGACCACCAGCGGCGGCAGCTCGTCCGGCAGGTCGAAGATCCTGGCGTCGGAGAGCTGCAGGTACCTGCCGTCGTAGCTGCGGTACCCGCCCTGCCAGAGCAGCCGGATGATCTCCAGCGCCTCGCGGAACATGGCGTGCCTGGTCTGCACCGGCGGGAACTCACGTCCGACCACGTGCTCGTTCAGCCGCTCGCCGGAGCCGACGCCGAAGCTGAAGCGGCCGTCGCTGACCAGCGCCAGCGTCGCCGCGGCCTGGGCCACGATCGCCGGGTGGTAGCGGATGATCGGGCAGGTGACCCCGGTGACCAGCCCGGCCCGCTCGGTGCGCGCGGCGATGGCGCCGAGCACCGTCCAGGCGAACGGGGAGTGCCCCTGGTTGTCCAGCCACGGATGGAAGTGATCGCTGATCTCGACGAAGTCGAACCCGGCCCGCTCGGCCGCGACCGCCTGCCTGATCAGCTCCTTCGGCCCGTACGCCTCCGCGACCAGCTTGTACCCGATCCGCATGACACCTCCGCCCGCGGCCGGGCCCGCCCCGGCCGTCGGGCGGCGCGTACCCGGGCGGCGGCGGCGAAAACTACCAGTGCAGCTGCACCGGGTCGCCGATCCCGGCGTTCTCGTAGAACCAGGCGGCGTCGTCCGGGGCCAGGTTCACGCAGCCGTGGCTGACGTTCGCCGACCCCTGCGACTCCACCGACCACGGCGCCGAGTGCACGAAGACCCCGCCCCAGGTGAGCCGCTCCGCGTACTCGCCCTGGATGAGGTAGCCCTCCGCCGAGCTGAGCGGAATGCCGATGGTGCGCGAATCGAAGGTCACCCGGCGGAACTTCTCCAGGATCGGGAAGGTGCCCGCCGGGGTCTCCCAGCCGGGCTTGCCGTACGAGGCGGGCATGGTGCGCACCGGGACGCCGCCGATGCTCACCGTGAAGGTGTGCGCGGAGATGTCACCCTCGGCGCTGAAGCCGGCGTTGGTCTCGAACTCGGTGCGCCAACCGGCCGCGAAGACCTGCACCCTGGTCCGGGCGGGCAGGTAGGACTCCGGCAGCCAGGTCATCTCGGTGGCGCCGCGCCAGGTCACGTGGCCGGGCACCGCCTCGGGGGCGAGCACGGTCAGGGCCCGCTCGGCCGCCGCGCGATCGGTGACCGGCGCCGCGTAGCGCACGGTGACCGGGGGATAGATCCCGACCGCCGTGCCGTCGGACGGGCTGATCGCGACGATCGCGGGCGTCGCCGGGGCGGGCGCGATGCTGCCGAACGCGGAGCCCGCGCCGGTCACCGCCAGCGCGACCACCGCGGCGAGCAGGAATAGAGGCCGACACGCGCTCCTCATGACAACCACCTTCGAACCGGGTGTGGTAAGTAGGTGTTCAGCCTAGGCCGTCATGATCTTCGCGGTCCAGCCGAGCGTGCGCCCTCGATCCGGGGTAACCCGGTTGAGACACGGTCGGTTTCAGCCGCGCAGAGCGCGCACGACGTCCGTGTGCAGGGCATCCGCCCGCGCGGTGATCTCCTCGACGCGGGCCAGCGCGGCGGCGAAGTCGGCCAGATCGTTATCTGCGGCCGCGCCGCGCAGCGACACCAGGTTGATCTCGATGTTCAGCCGCGAGCTCGTCGCGGCGGCCCGCGCGGCGTCCGCGGCGGCCCCGATATCGGTGACCACGTTCGGGTTGCCGATGGGCAGCAGGTCGGCCGCGAGCGTGAGCACCTCGTCGGCGGCATCGACCACGTCGGCGGGCACCCGGGCCGCGCCGAGCAGCGACGCGGTGATCGCCGCCTGCTTGGCCGCCTGCTCCGCCGCGGACTCCTTCGGCAGCTTGTAGGCGGCGCCCACCGCGGTGAAGGCGGCCGCGTCGGCGTCGGCGAGGGCGAGCGCGCGCTCCCGGGCGGCGTCCGCGGCGGCGATGATCCGGTCGATCTCCGGCCGGTGCTCGGCGTCCTTCGCCCTGGTGGTGTAGCGCGCGACCATGGCGACCAGCGCCGCGCCCTGTGCCGCGTGCAGCGCCGCGACCGCGCCACCGCCGGGCGCGGGCACCTTGGCGCCGAGCTGCTCCAGGTACGCGGCGACGGTGACGGCGCCGAATCCGGCTTCGGTTCCGGGCTGCGGGCTTGGCGCGGTTGACTGCGACACGGGCGGCACCTTTCGGGGGCGGGAGCTGGCCGCTACACGCTATCCGGCCGCGCAGGCCGCACCGGTGCTCGGCCCGGCCGTAGCCGGGGATATGTTGACCCCATGCGGATCGGATTGGGGATCAACTATTCGGGCGGTTTCAAGGAGGTCGCCGCCGAGGTGGCCGACCTCGAGCGCGCGGGGCTCGACATCGTGTTCGTGCCCGAGGCGTACTCCTTCGACGCGGTGAGCGCGCTCGGCTTCCTGGCCGCCCGCACCGAGCGGGTGCAGCTCGCCTCCGGCATCCTGCAGATCTACACCCGCACCCCCAGCCTCACCGCGATGACCGCGGCCGGCCTCGACTTCGTCTCCGACGGCCGCTTCGTGCTCGGCCTCGGCGCCTCCGGGCCGCAGGTCATCGAGGGTTTCCACGGCCTGCCGTACGACGCGCCGATCGGCCGCACCCGCGAGCTCATCGAGATCTGCCGCAAGGTGTGGCGCCGCGAGCGGCTGGAGTACGACGGCAAGTACTACCGCATCCCGCTGCCCGCGGGCGAGGGCACCGGCCTCGGCAAGCCGCTCAAGCTGATCAACCACCCGGTGCGCGAACGCATCCCGGTGCTGCTCGCCGCGCTCGGCCCGAAGAACGTCGAGCTCGCCGCCGAGCTCGCCGAGGGCTGGCAGCCCATCTTCTTCCTGCCCGAGAAGGCGAAGGACGTCTGGGGCGACGCACTCGCCGCCGGGCAGGCCAAGCGCGACCCCGCGCTCGGCGACCTCGAGGTCTACGCCGGCCCCGCGCTCGCCATCGGCGAGAACGTGACTCCGCTGCTCGAGTTCGTCAAACCGCACCTCGCGCTGTACATCGGCGGCATGGGCGCGCGCGGCAAGAACTTCTACCACACCCTCGCCACCCGCTACGGCTACGGCGCCGAAGCCGACCGCATCCAGGAGCTGTACCTCGCCGGGAAGAAGGAGGAGGCCGCCAAGGCCGTCCCCGACGACCTGGTCCGCGACGTCTCCCTGATCGGCCCGGCCGGCTTCGTGAAGGAGCGCGTCGCCGCCTTCCGCGAGGCAGGCGTCACCGTGCTCAACGTGGTCCCGCTGGCGGGCAGCTCCGCCGAGCGGGTGCAGCTCATCGAAGAGCTCCGCGACATCGTCTGAACGCGGTTCGGCCCCGCCCTTCCCGGGCGGGGCCGAACCACGTGCCGATGCTCAGCGGCGTCCCGCCACCGCCTCGTCCAGCGTGGCGTACAGCGAGAACACCTGATCCAGGCTGGTCATCTTGAGCTGCCTGCTCGTCGCCGGGCCGTCCGCCACCACCGCGATCGCCGTCGACTCCCCGGCCCGCTGATGCGCGGCCACCAGCGTCGCCATCCCCGCCGAGGCCAGGAAGCTGACCTCGGTCAGATCGATGATCAGCGACGCGGGCTTCTGCCCGAGGATCGCGTCGATCGCGTTCTCCAGCGCGGGCGCCGTCGCCAGATCCACCTCGCCCGCCACCGAGAGCACCGTCGCGCCCTCGCGCGCGGAGACCGTGGTGGTCATCGTGTCCGTGAGGGGGTAAGCGTCTCCCGATGTGCTGGTCATGGTTCCCACGACACACAATCTCGGGCGAAAACGCAACCGCAGTGTGTTCGCGCGGCTCCCCGCAGCGCCGCCGGGACGGATCGAGCGTCGGCCGGGCCGGGCTCAGACGGATCGCAGGCGCGCGCGGCGGCGGCTCCGCGCGGGGTTCGACACGGCGAGGTAGGCGCGCAGCACGCCGCGGATCTCGTGCTCGTTGCGGGCATTCAGCTCGAGCAGCAGCTCCGGGGTGTCGCGGCCGAAGACCTCCGCGAGCCTGCGATCGTGGCCGTAGGCGACGCCGCGCAACCAGAGGGCCTGCGCGAGCACGAAGCCGATCGGGAACAGCACCACGACGATCGGGATGACCAGCCACTTCGGGCTGACGAGGAGAAAGGCCAGTACGCCGACGGCCACGGTGAGCACGGCGGCCGCGGCGAGCGGCTTCCACTTGCCGCGCCGGTACAGCTCCGCGACCACCATCGCGCTGGCCAGCCCGGCGTCCCGCTCGGCCGGGGCGAGTTCGCCGAACCCGGGCCCGACCACGAGCAGCGTCCGGTCGGGCTGCGGCACGGCGCGGACGCCTTCGGCTATCCACGCCGGAACCGGCCCCTCCTGGACCTGCGGGGGCTGGATCCCCAATCGGGTCGCCAACTCGCGGGTCCGGGTGCCGATGTCATCCACATTCACCGCCACATCATCACGGGGCGGACTGTGCGGGACGTGCCCGGGGTGCCGATCGGCCGCGGTCGCGGATCCACTGCACCAGCAGGGTGCCGTCGTCGTCCGCGAGCGTGAGCCCGCGGCGCATGGGCCGCCCGGCGGCGGTGGGCGAGTGCGCGATCCGGCTCGCCGCTCCGCCGACGGCGAGCGGCGAGGTGGTGACGCACAGTTCGTCCACCGCGTCGTCGTCGAGCAACTGGCCGAGCAGGGTCGGCCCGCCTTCGCAGAGCACCCGGCGCAGCCCGAGATCGGCGAGCGCGGCGAGCAGTTCGGCGCTGGTCACCGACGGGCCGGTGCATCGGACGACCCGGACCCCGGCCTGTTCCAGTGCGGTCACTCGCTCGGGGTCGGCAGCGGCGGCGGTGACGAGCACCGGCGCGATCGACGCGGCGGTGACCAGCCGGGAGTCCGGCTCGATCCGGGCCGAGGCGGAGACTACGACCACCGGCGGGATCGGTGCCAGCCCGTGCTCGGTACGCCACCGCCGCACCTCCCCGTCACCACCGGCCGGGCCGTAGTTCTCCGCGCGCACGGTGCCCGCGCCGACCAGCACCGCGTCCGCGACGGCGCGCAGCGCGAAGAAGAGCGCCTTGTCGGCGGGGGTGGTCAGGGTGGCGACGGTGCCGCCGTCGGTCACCGCGCCGTCGATGCTGCTCACGAAGTTCACCCGGACGTACGGCCGGGTGAGCGCCGGGGGATAGGTGTAGAGCTCGCGCAGCGCGCGGTCGTCGAGGACGGGGTCGAGAGCCGGGTATTCCAGGCGCCGCACAGCCATCTCCCGAGCCTACGGGTCTCGGCGAAGGCGAGGTTTCGGGCGCGGCCGAGGCGGTTGCGCCACAGCAGTGCCGCCCGATCGGATGCTCGAAGGCTGCCGCTGCGGCGAGGTCGACGGCGGCGATGACGGGATACCCTCGGGCGCGACCAGATCATCCGCGCGACCATCGCGCTGCTCGACGAGGGGCTGGACGGGCTGAACATGCGCAGCATCGGCGAACGCCTCGACATCGCGGCCACCGCGATGTACCGCGCGACCGTGCTCGACGGCTCGGCCGCACGGATCGCCGGGTGAGTACGTCGCGGCACGGGGCGGTGCGCCCCGCCACTCCGGCCGACGCCGAGGCGATGGCGGCACTGCGCGCCGCGGTCGCGGCCGAGGGGCGCTGGATCGGCGCCGAACCGCCGGTGGACGAGGTCGCGGCGGCCGCGGCCACCCGGGCGGCGATCGCGGAGGGCAAGGGCGTGTTCGTCGCCGACGCCGACGGCGTCCTCGCGGGCACGGCCTTCACGTACGTGAGCACGCCGGGCGTCACCACCTTCGGGATGATGGTCGCCGCCGGGCACCGCGGGTACGGCATCGGCGCCGCGCTGCTCGACCGGGTCGTCGCCTGGGCTCGCGAGCAAGGCGCGCACAAGGTGACGCTGCAGGTGTGGCCGCACAACGAGCCCGCGATCGCGCTGTACCGGCGCGCCGGATTCGAGGTGGAGGGGCGGCTGCGCCGCCACTACCGCCGCCGCGACGGCGCGCTCTGGGACGCCGTGCTGATGGCCCTGCACCTCGATGAGGGTCTTGCAGCACCTCGACCGAGTTGTTAGCGCGAACGTCGCCGAGGGGCCCGCGGTCGCCCGGCCCGTACCCGAACGCCGCGGAGTTCGCGCGGGCCGGGGCCGAGCTGCCTGCCATGACCGCGCCCGGCCGACCGCGCCCGAACCCGTTCCGCTCCCAGAAAATTGGGGTCTCGGCGATCGTCGCGCCGTGCGACAGGGTGGCATCGGTTCGTGTGGCTCGTGCGCACGGCGGAGGAACGGAGAACCGATGCGGATGGGTTTCGCGGTCGTCGCCTGCGGGGCGACGGTGCCCGCCGGGAGCGCGGCCGGGCAGGCGCTGCGCACACCGATCGAGCCGCGAGCCGGGTACCGAGCGTGATCGGGAGAGCGGCTCGCTGGGCGGGAGCGCTGGCGCTGGCTGTCGCCGCGCTCGTCCCGGCGGCGCCGGTGGCCGCGGCGGGCGGTGACGGCAGCGCGCTGGTGGTGCTCGGTGACTCGTTCGCCGCCAACGGCTTCCGCTGGGAAGCCGACGCGAAGGAGTGCCTGCGCGGCGAGACCTCCTGGCCCAACCAGCTGAGCCGGCTGACGGGCACGGCGAACACTCCGGACTTCGTCGACCGCTCCTGCTCCGGCGCGGCCATCGAATCGGACCGCGGCTACTCGCTGGTGCGCGAGACGCTCGACGCCGACCGGGCGGGCGGCTTCGGCCCGCGCACCCGCATGGTGGCGATCCAGTTCGGGCTCAACGACGACTGGGGCACCGAGCACCCGGCCACACTCTGGACCTCGCTCATCCCGTGCGTCTTCAACCTGGCCGACGGCTGCGACCGGGATGCCGCGGCCGCGGGCCGGATCACCGACTTCCGCGCGGTCACCGGCCCGGCCTACGCGGCCCGGATCGCCGACGTCGTGCGGTACCTGCGCTACTACGCGCCGAACGCCCGGATCGTGCTGGTCGGGTACCCGGAGCTCTTCCCGCCCGGCCAGGACGCGGTGTGCCTGAACATCCTCGGCGCGGGGGCCTTCGTCCAGCCGCGCGGCGGCGGGCTGATCGAGTACCTGGACCGGATCGACGCCGCGCAGCGGGCGGCCGCCGAGCAGCTCGGTATCGACTTCCTCGACACCCGGGCGCTCACCGCCGAACACGGGCTGTGCTCGGCCGAGCCGTGGCTGAACGGCGTGCTCGATCCGCGGGCCGACCCGGTCGGGCTCCCGTTCCACCCCTCCGCGCACGGCGACGCGGTGCTCGCCTCCGCGCTGCACGAGCGCTACGGGCGCTGATTTCGCGCTCCGCCGAAGATCTTTTACGATTCGATGTCGGCCGAGGCGACCGCTCGGCAACAGGGGGAGCGGGCGGGGCACAGCATCGGCTGCGTGGCTACCATTCGGAAACAATACGGGGTACAGCGCCGTGACCGGGCCCGGGGCTAATCGGTAGCTACGGCACAGCCATCGGTTCGCGCTGACGGGCGAGAGTTGCTGTGGCACAATTGGTCATGTGTCCCGGTCGCTCAAATCGAACGTTGCAGCACCGGCGACTCCCCAGGTAGGCGCGCTCGAAGACCGGTTCGGTCAATCGAGAACGGCGCCACCGGCCCGAACCGAGCGGAGCGGGGGGCATTGCCGCCCAGCTTTTCCGCCGTGGCCCGGGGAATCCTCTGCTACACGCCCGCGACTCTTCTCGATGCGCGCGGGCGGTTCCGGGGGGAAGGTGTGTGATCCCGCGAAATCGTCCGGGAGAACCATCTTTCGCTCCTCCGGTGCGCTGTTGCGGCACCGGTCGGCCTCGTCGAGCCGTGAGGCGGCGGCGATGGCCTGAACGTCACTCCGGCGGTGGGGCCGGGGGTCGGAAAAGGGTAGGAGCAAGTCAATGGTTGAGCAGGGGTCTGATGAGCGTGGAACGCTGTCCGATTTTCTCCGGCACGGAAGTCCGGAATTCCATCGGCGGTTACAGGAGATTCTGAGCAGTCCGGACTATCTGGTCACGGACAAGCAGAGCCAGGAGCAGCGGCGCGAGAACGCGTACGCCCAGCTGCGCTACCTGGTCAAGGAGATCGGCAGCACCAAGGCGGTGGCGACCGAGCTGCCCGAGCTGTTCGCGGTATTCGATTGGGCGGCAGTACTGGCGACCGATCTGATCCCGCTGATCTCGGGGCATTACAACCTGGCCTCGGGCAGCCTCGCGACGCTGACCGACGCGGAGACGGCGGCGCCGTACCTGCAGGATCTCGACGATGCCTCGGCGATCGGCGTGATGCTGCTGACCGAGTACGGCTGCGGCTCGAACATCGGGTTCATGCAGACCACCGCCACGTGGGACGGCGACGGCTTCGTCATCAACACCCCGACGCCGCGGGACCGGAAGTTCATGCCGAGCGTGGGGATCCCGGTGTCCCGGGTCTGCGTGGTCGGCGCGCGCTTCATCGACGCGGCAGGCGTCGACCAGGGCGTGCACCTGTTCGCCGCGCGGCTGCGCGACGCCAACGGCGACCCGGCGCCCGGCGTCACGATCACCCAGCTCGACCACCAGCCGCTGGTGATCATGGACAACTCGGTGATCAGCTTCGACGGCCTCCGGGTCGACCGCAGCGCCTGGCTGAGCAACGACCTCGCCACGATCGACGACGCGGGCGTGCTCACCTGGCGCGACGAGACCAGCCGCAAGCGCGGCTTCCCCTCCGCGATCAGCCAGCTGACCGTCGGCAGGCTGGCGCTCTCGTCCTGCCTGAACGCCTCGGCCCGCTCCGCGCTCTACATCGCGCTGAGCTACGCGGGCAAGCGGCTGGTCCCGCTGACCCCGCAGGACGTCCCGCTGATGATCGACATCCCGCACGTGCGGGACACGCTGCTCACCGACCTGGCGGGCACCGTGGTCCGGACCATCTACGGCAACGCGGTCAAGACCTCGCTCGCCGACAGCGATCTGACGCACCGGGACACCGTGGTCTCGGTCATGCTGGCCAAGCCGTTCATCCAGCTGCACGCGCTGGAGACGGTGACGCACGCGCGGATCAAGATGGGCGCGCAGGGCATGTTCAGCGCCAACCGGGTCGCCGACTACCTCGGGGTCTGCCACGCCGCGATCACCGGCGAGGGCGACTGCGCCGTGCTCGGCTCGGTGGCGGGGCGGGTGCTGGCCAGGCAGCTGGCGGGCAAGACGCCGCCGGAGCCGGTGCTCTACGACCCGGCGGACGCCGCCGACCGGGAGCGGGCACTGAACGCGCGCACCCTGACGATCGTGGCGGAGGCGCAGGAGCACCTGTCGACCCCGGCGCTGGCCGATCGGCTCGCGGTGATCCCGCAGGCACTCGACCTGGCCGAGGCGTACTGCGCCGAGGAGGCACTGGGGCTGCTGCACGGCCACGCCACGCACCCGGAGATCGTGGCCGTGCGGGACGTCTTCGCGCTCGATTACCTGGACCGGCACGCCGCCTGGTACCTGACCCGCGGGCTGCTCGACCCCGCCGCGGCGGCGGTGACCAAGCGCGAGCTGGCAAGGGCCATCGACGAACTCGCCGGCCACCTGCCCGCGCTGCTCGACGCCTTCGGCTTCGACGACGCGATCCTCGGTGCTCCGGTGCTGTCCGATGATCTGCCCGCCGCCTGGGACGAGCGCTGCACCGACCCGAACCGGGGGTGATCCCCCCGGCCCGGGTGCCGTAGGGCGCCCGGGCGGACGGTCCCGGGTGCGACACCCGTGACTCCGGACGGATACGGTCACGCCCGCCGGGGGATTCCGCGCACCGCCGCGGCATTCCCCGGTGCGGCCGCCGTCTACAGTGTGCTGCGCAAAGTTCAACGCGCACTTAGAGTCTGGGTCATGCCGCGGGACAGCTTCGCGGCGCCGATCGGCGCCGCCGATGCTACCCTGTCGCAACCCGAGATCGAGGAGATTACGTGCATCCGCATCACCCGCTCCAGGGTGCCACCGCTACAACCATCAGCCCGAAGCGGTCGATCGAGTCCATCGGCCCCCGGATCCCGATCTACACCCAGGAATTCGCGGCCGACCCCCATGAGGCGTATCGCCAGATGCGCAGAAACAATTATGGACCACTGGTGCCGGTCGAGATGTGGCCCGGCGTGCCCGCCACCCTGGTGATCAAGTATAGCACCGCGGTGCGCATTCTCGGTGACGCACACCATTTTCCGGCCGACCCGAGCGTCTGGCAGAAGACCGCGCCGCAGGACATCCCGATCATGCCGATGATCGAGTACCGGCCGAACGCCATCCGCACCAGCGGCGCCGAGCACGCCCGCTACCGCGATGCCATCAACGTCGCGCTGGCCGGGATCGACCTGAACTCGCTGCGCTCGATCGTGGAGACCTCCGCCGTCCCGATCGTCAACACCTTCTGCAAGGAGGGCAGCGCCGATCTGCTGAACCAGTACGCGCTGCCGCTGGTCTTCTCGGTGCTGTGCCAGATGCTCGGCTGCCCGCCGGAGATCGGCGAGCAGGTGGCCAGCGCCAGCGCCGCCATGTTCGACGGCGTCGACACCGAGACGGTGAACACCATCATGGGCAACGCGCTGCTCGACCTGACCGCGCTCAAGCGCGCGCACCCGGGCGACGACATCACCACGCGGCTGCTCCAGCACCCCGCCGGGCTCACCGACGAGGAGATGGTGCACCAGCTGGTGCTGTTCTTCGCCGCCGGCGTCGAGCCGCCGGTGAACCTGATCGCCAACACCCTGCTGCTCATGCTCACCGACCCGCGCTTCACCAGCTCCGACGGCCGGGTTCCGCTCTCCACCAGGGCCGCGCTCGAGGAGCGGCTCGCCACCGACCCGCCGATGGCGAACTACTGCATCACCTACCCGCGCCAGCCGATCCAGGTCGAGGGCGTCTGGCTGCAGGCCAACGAGCCGGTGATCATCAGCATGGCCGCCTGCAACACCGACCCGGAGATGAACACCGGCGAGTTCGAGGGCAACGGCTGGAACCTGGCCTTCAGCAGCGGCGACCACGCCTGCCCCGCGCAGGCGCGGCCGTACGGGCTGCTGCTCGCGCAGGACGTCATCGATCAGCTCCTCGACACGCTGCCCGAGGTGGAGCTGGCCGTGCCGCCGGGCGAGCTGGTCTGGCGCCCCGGCCCGTTCCACCGCGCGCTGGCCGCGCTGCCGGTGGTCTTCCCGCCCTCGCATCCGCTGCCCGTGCTGTAGCAGCGCCTACGGTGGAGGCCGTGGATACCCAGCTGAGCGCCCGCGTCGCCGCACTGATGACGCGGGCCCGTGCCGATCTGGCCGAACTCGTGGCGCACCGCTCGGTGCACCTCGAGCCGGGCAGCGCGGCGGCGTGCCGGGCCGCGGCCGAGTGGAGCGCGACGGCCTGCGCCGAGCTCGGCTTCGAGGTCGAGGTGGTCGAGACCTCGGACGGCAGCCGGGCGGTGGTCGGGTACCGCCCCGGCGCCACCCCCGGCGCGCGCACGGTGCTGCTGTACAGCCACCACGACGTGCAGCCCGCCGGGCCGGTCCAGCGCTGGAGTTCGCCGCCGTTCGAGCTCACCGAGCGGGCAGGCCGCTGGTACGGCCGCGGCGCGGCGGACTGCAAGGGCAACCTGGTCGCGCACCTGACCGCGCTGCGCGCCGCCGGGGCCACCGGCTGCGCGGTGCGGATCGTGGTCGAGGGGTCGGAGGAGGCGGGCGGCGCCGGGCTGGACGACCTCGCCAGGCAGCGCCCCGAGCTCTTCGATGCCGACATGATCGTCATCGGCGACACCGGCAACGTCGCCGTCGGCACCCCGACGCTCACCACCAGCCTGCGCGGCGTGGTGAACGCGAAGGTCACCGTGCGGGCGCTCGGCTCGGCGGTGCACTCCGGGCAGTTCGGCGGCGCGGCGCCGGACGCCATGGCCGCGCTGCTGCACGGACTGGCCTCGCTGCGCGACGCCGCGGGCGACACCACCATCGACGGCGTCCCCGCCGACCAGCGCTGGACCGGTGCGCCCTACCCGCGGGAGGTCTTCCGCGCCGACGCCACCGCGCTGCCCGGCACCGAGCTGCTCGGCACCGGCACCCCCGCCGACATGGTGTGGGCGCGCCCGGCGGTCACCGTGATCGGCATCGACGCCCCCGGCACCGCCGACGCCGTGGCCGCGGTGATCCCGGAGGCGGCCGCGCTGCTGAACCTGCGGGTCCCGCCCGGGCTCGACCCGCGCGGCACTTACGACGCGCTCGCCGCCCACCTGCGCGCGCACATCCCCTGGCAGGTCGAGGTGGCGGTCGAGGCGCAGGCGATCGGCGCGCCCTTCGCCGCCGCCACCGACGGCCCCGGCTACCGCGCCCTCACCGCCGCGCTGCGCACCGCCTACGGCGCCGAGGTGGTGCACTCCGGGCAGGGCGGCTCGATCCCGCTCTGCACGGTGCTGGCCGAGGTGGTGCCGCGCGCCGAGATCGCGCTGCTCGGCGTCGAGGAGCCGCTGTG
Organism: Nocardia asteroides; assembly: GCF_021183625.1. Classification (NCBI taxonomy): domain Bacteria; kingdom Bacillati; phylum Actinomycetota; class Actinomycetes; order Mycobacteriales; family Nocardiaceae; genus Nocardia; species Nocardia asteroides. Next base: position 1,474,681 of record NZ_CP089214.1, on the reverse strand, counting down.
CCGGATCCACGCCGTGGACGAGAGCGTCGACCCGGAGGAGCTGCGCCGCACCGCGCTCGCCGAGGCGCTCTTCCTGACCGGCTTCGCCTGAGCGCGTTCCCCGCCCGGAATCCGTGGCAGGATTTCCGGTATGCCCACGCAGGCTTTCACACAGCGGAGTTTCGAGCGGGCGGTGTCCGGCGGAGGCATCGTCCTGGTCGACTACTGGGCGTCCTGGTGCGGTTGGTGCACCCGGTTCGCGCCGGTCTTCGAGGAATCGTCGAACCTGCACCGCGACATCGTGCACGCCACCGTCGACACCGAGGCCGAATCCGGGCTGGCCGCCGCCGCGCAGGTCACCGGGTTGCCGACGCTGCACGCCTACCGGGAGGGGCTGCTGGTCTACGCGAACCCTGGCTTCCACACCGCCGCCCAGCTCGAAGACGTGGTGCAGCGGGTGATGTGGCTGGACATGGATGCTTTCCGGCGGGAAATGGGCATCGCCGAACCGTTTCAGGCGGTCGTTCCCGCGGCGCCCGTCGCCGCCAAGCTGGCCGGCCTCGCCGCCGGGCCGACCCCCTACGGCTGGCCCGGGCTGCGCGCCAGGTAGCTCACGGGATCGTCCGGGCACCGATCATGCCGAGCGATCGTCGTGCCGGTGCGACCAGCGGCGGACCGGGATCGCGAGGAGGAGCAGGAGAAGCGACCACAGCCCGACGACCGGAAATGCCAGGACCAGGGCCAGCGCTGCGAGCCCGGCGCCGACCGCTGCCCACTGCGCGGCCGGGGCGGTCGGCCCGCCGTCGTCGGCGAGCAGCCCGGCGCGGTGCAGGATCAGCTCCTGGCAGCGCAGCAGCGCCATGACCACGACGATCGTGCCGACGTAGAGGCCGAGGGTGGTCCGGTCGCGGGTGTGGGAGTAGACGTCGAGCACGGTGACCACCGGCAGGAACACGATCCCCGCCAGCCACATCAGGTTCACCCGGACCAGGATCGGGGTGTAGCCGGTGGCCCGTTCGTAGAGGCTGTGGTGGTCGCGCCAGAAGGAGCTGATCACCACGAAGCTGATGCCCGCCGCCCACAGGGCGTAGCTGTTGTCGGAGAGGAACTCCGCGGTGCTGCCCTCGCCCACGTCGCGGGCGCTGTCCACCAGCGGTAGCACGATCAGGGTGATCGCGATGGCCACCACCGCGTCGCTGAAGAAGATCAGCCGCTCGAGGCCGCGCTCGGTACGACGCTGCCCTGCCGGTTCCGCCACGATCGGACTCTAGCCCGGCGGCCTGGCTTTCGGGCGCCGCAGGGAGCAGGGTGGAGGGTGCTTCACCCCGCAGTGAAAGGATCCACCGTGCCCGGCCGAACCGAGAACCGTCCCTTGCTCGCCCGCCTCGCGCTCGCAGGCGTCTGCGCCGCGATCCCGCTCGTCGCCCTCGCCGCGCCCGCGGTTGCCGCCCCCGATCGGCGGGTGGAGGTCGGCGCGCCCTTCGACTGCCACGTCTGGGACGGTCCAACGCTGCCCGGGGAGAGGTGCTATCCGCACGAGCGGCGCGACCGGCCGCAGGAGCAGCCGCGGTACGAGCCGAACCGGCCGACCCCGAGCGACTACTTCGGCCCCGGCTGGTTCGGCAGCAGCTGAGCGCGGCACGTTTCCGGAAGCGGCGGCGCTGCTCGCCCGCGACGATGGCCGGGTGACGACACATCACCCGCCGGGACCGGCGTTATGAGAATCTCCGTACTGGCCCTGGCGGCAACGGGTTTCGTGCTGATGGGGCTGGCCGCGCTCGCCGCGCCGGACCGGATCGTCGCGCCGTTCGGCATGCGTGCCACCACCCCGGCGGCCGCGTCGGAGGTGCGCGCCGTCTACGGCGGCTTCGGCATCGCGCTGGCCGGGGTGCTGGCGTGGGCCGCCACCGGGGCCGGGGGAGCGCACACCGGGGCAGTGCTCGCGGCCGGGATCGCGCTGCTCGGGATGGCGGGCGGGCGACTGCTCTCCCGGCTGCTCGACCCGGGGGTGTCGTTCTACCCGGTGTACTTCTACCTGCTGGTCGAGCTGGTGTCCGGTGCCGCCCTGTGCGCGGTCGCGTAGGCGATGATGGCGGGATGACGGCGTCCACGATCTGGCTGTGGCCGGGGCGGGCGGCCTACCTCGGCCCCGCGCTGCGGTTGGACGCGCACAGCACCGCCGTCCCCTGCTACGCCGTCGGGGTGGACGCGCCCTTTCATCTGACCGTGGCCGGGGTCCGGCGCCGGGTGCGCGGGGCCCGCATCCCGCCCCGCACGGTGCACCGGATCGAGGCGGGGGCGGGGCGGATGTTCTTCGACTACCGGATCGCGGGCACGCCCGGCGACCCGAGGATCGCCGAAGTGTTGCTGGCATTGCTCGCCGACCCCTCGGAGAGCCCGGGCGCGGCAGGATTCGCGGCCGCGGCCGGGCTCTCGACCTCGCGCTTCCTGCACCTCTTCGCCGCGCAGACCGGCACCAGTTTCCGCCGCTACCGGCTCTGGGCGCGAATGCTGCGGGCCGGGCGCGGCCTCGCGGTGGGCAACGACCTGACCCGGGCCGCGGCGGATGCGGGCTTCGCCTCACCCAGCCATTTCAGCGACAGTTTCCGTGTGCTGTTCGGGCTCACCGCCTCCACGCTGCTCGCGGCGGGCACCCAAATCGTGATCGTCGGCGAGCGACCGGCGGTAACGATGCGAAGCGTTACCCCGACGCACTGGGCGGAACCGGTCACATCGCCGCTCAGAGGGAGCCCAGCATGAAACGTCCCATTCTCGCCACCCTGGTCGCCGGCGCGGGTATCGCGTGTGCCGGTGCGTTGCTGGCGCCCGCGGCGTCGGCCTACCCGGTCGGTCCCTGGAACGTCGAGGGGCCGTGCGTCGGGGCGGCGCCGCAGGAGTGTCCGATGAGTCCGTCGCAGGACGGCCTCACCTGGGGCTGGCACGGCGACGCCTGGAACTACGACAAGACGGGAGCCTTCGTCTGCATGTCGTCCAGCTTCTGGTGTGGCCCGCTCATGGGCGCCGTGCGCGCGCTGCCGCCGACCCCGATCGGCTCCTGGATCAACCCCTCCTGATCAGAACCGGCCGAGGTACTCCGCGAAGCGGGTGCCGATGATCCGGTGCGCGGCGGTGTCGGGGTGCAGCCCGTCCGGCAGCGGATGGGTTTCGGCGTCCGCGGGGCCGTAGAGGGCGGTGCCGTCGAGGTGGTGCAGATTCGGGTCGGCGCGCTGCGCGGCGATCTCGGCCAGCGCCGCGCGGACCACGGTCAGGGTGAGCCGGCCGCGCGGGACGTCGTCCGGGTCGCCGGTGGCGATGAAGCGCGGCGTCCCGGTGGCGATGCTCGCCGGGTCGAAGGCGCCGGGTCCGGGCGTGTTCTCGTGGATCCCGCAGTACAGCGGGGAGATCAGCAGCAGCGGGGTGCCGGGGTGCCCGTCCCGGACGGTGTCGAGGAAGCCGTGCACGGCGGGCACGAAGGCGCGCAGCCGCATGGCGTCCGCGTTCACCACGTTGATGCCGAGTTTCACGCTGATCAGCTCGGCGGGTGCGTCCCGGACGGTGCGGGCGACGAACGGGTCGACGAGCGCGTTCCCGCCGAAGCCGAGGTTGCGCAGCTGCACCCCGGCCGCCCGCGCGGCGATCGCCGTCCAGACATCGGTCGGCCCGGAGGCGTTCGAGCCCTGGCTGATCGAGCTGCCGTAGTGGATCCAGCGCCTGCCCGGCTCGGGGTCCGCGGTGATCGGCGCGTCGGCGTGCAGGGCGACCAGCTCGACCGACTCGTTGTGCGGGAGCCAGATCTCCACCGTCGCCGCCCGGCCGGGCAGCCCGGTCACCGCGGTGGTGTGCGACGGGCCCCGATGCGGGGTCGCGGCTCCGGTCGCGGGGTCGAGCTCGGTGTGGTCGCCGCCGGTCAGCTCGTCGCGCAGCAGCACCGCGCCGTCGACGACCACGTCGATCCGGCCGCGCGGGCGGGGTAGTCCCCGGTAGGAGAGCCGGGACGGGTGCGTGGTGAGCGTGAGCGCGGTGGCCGCGGTCCGGAGGAGCAGCCGCACCCCGGCGGTCTGCGCCTGCATCTGCCCCAGGTAGGGGTCGGGAAACTGGCGGCGGGCCCAGCCGGGCAGCCGGTGCGGCCGGAGCCCGCGCGGGGTCGATTCCAGTTCGGCGGCGCCGCGCACGAGGTCGGCGGTGATCGGAGTGGGTCGCACGCCGTCGCATTCTGCCCGGCGTGGTCGGGGCATCTTTTGTCGGTGCCGCTGGGTAGGTTCGGGGGCGTGGAAGCCGGGGAACGTATCCAAGAGCTCGCCGATCGCATCGTCGCGATGCGCGATGCCTACTATCGGGGCTCGCCGCTGGTCGCCGACGCCGAGTACGACGTCGTCGAGGACGAGCTGCGCGCGCTGATCGCCGAGCATCCGGAGCTGGCGCCGGAGCCGAACCCGCTGGAGCAGGTCGGCGCGCCCGCGGTGCTGCACGCCCCGGTCCGGCACTCGCGGCCGATGCTCTCGCTGGAGAAGGCGACCAAGCCCGAGCAGGTCGCGGCCTTCTTCGACCGCTTCCCCGGCCAGCCGGTGGCGGTGATGCCCAAGCTGGACGGGCTCTCGCTGGCGCTGGTCTACTCCGACGGCGCGCTGCTGCGCGCGGTCACCCGCGGCGACGGCACGACCGGTGACGATGTGACGCCGCTGGTCCGGGCGCTGGTGGACGGGGTGCCGGAGCGGATCGAGGTGCCGGGGCTGGTCGAGGTGCGCGGGGAGGCGGTCATGCTGCGCTCCACGTTCCTCGCCTACAACACCGCGCACCCGGACAAACCCCTGATCAATCCGCGCAATGCCGCCGCGGGCACGCTGCGCGCCAAGGATCCGGCCACGGTGGCCGAGCGCAGGCTGCAGTTCTTCGGGTTCGACCTCGACACCTCCGAGGGCGGGGCCGCCTCCGACCTGGGGGAGGGGCTCGCCGCGATCGGCGTGGCCGGCGCGGCCATGCGGCTGTGTGACGACGCCGATGCCGCGCAGGCGGCGATCACCGCGATCGAGCAGCGCCGCAACGACCTCGACTACGACCTGGACGGGGCCGTGCTGCGGCTGGCCGATCGCGCCGCCTACGCCGCCGCCGGGACCCGGTCGAACTCCCCGCGCGGCGCGCTGGCGTTCAAGTTCGCCGCCGAGGAGAAGACGACGCTGCTCAACGAGGTGATCTGGGATGTCGGCAAGACCGGCAAGATCGTCCCGGTGGCGTGGCTGGAGCCGGTGTTCGTCGGCGGGACCACGGTGACCAAGGCGACGCTGGCCAACCAGGAGGTGATCCGGGCCCGTGACATCAAGGTCGGCGACACCGTGCTGGTTCGTCGTGCCGGGGACGTGATCCCGTTCGTGGCCGGGGTTCTGGACGCATCCAAGCGGACCGGCGAGGAGATTGACATCGAGGTTCCGACCGTCTGCCCCTCGTGTGCGCAGCCGGTGGTCGAGCAGGGCAACAGCCGGGAGCTGTTCTGTACCAATGCCGCCTGCCCGGCGCAGACGGTGCGCCGGTTGATCCACTGGGCCTCGCGCGCGTCGGCCGATATCGATGCCATCGGGCAGAAGTGGATCGAGCGGCTGGCCGAGGCGGGGATCCTGGAGAACCCGTCGGACTTCTACACGCTCACGAAGGAGCGGCTGCTCGAATTCGACCGGGTGGGTGAGGTCTCCGCGACCCGGATGATCGAGTCGATCGACCGCAGCCGCCAGGTCGGGTTGCGCCGGGCGCTGATCGGGCTCGCCATTCCGATGGCCTCGGACGGCACCGCGGCCCGGCTGGCCCGCTCGGGGTTCGGGTCGCTGGAGGAGGTCGCCGACGCGGGCGAGGAGCGGCTGGTCGCGGTGGAGGACATCGGCCCGAAGGTGGCCGCCTCGCTGGTCGAGCACCTGACCCGGCTGCGCCCCGAGCTCGAACGGCTCCGCGAGCGGGGCGTGAATCTGGATGTGCGGTCCGAGGATCTGCCGCCGGTGGTCGCCGCGGGCGCGCCGCTGGCGGGCAAGACCGTGGTCGTCACCGGCGCCATCGCCGACCCGCGCTCGGGGGAGAAGGTGGCCCGCCCGACCTTCCAGCGGCTCTGCGAGAAGGCCGGAGCGACCGCCGCCTCCTCGGTCTCGGCGAGCACCGACATGCTCATCACCGGCGCCGGGGTCGGCGACAGCAAGCTGGCCAAGGCCGAGAAGCTCGGCGTCGAGGTGGTCGACCAGGGTGCGATCTGGGACCTGCTGATCGCGGCCAAGGTGGTCTGACCCGGGTCAGCCCCGCATCGGGACCGGCTCCGAGACGGCGAGCCGGGCCGGGAGCAGCACGGTGGCGCGGATGCCGCCGTAGACCGATTCGCCCAGCTCGATCTCGATGTCGTGCCTGGCGGCGAGCCGGGCCACCACGAAGAGCCCGAGCCGGGAATCGCCCGCGGTGCCGAAGTCCGGCGGGTTCGCCAGGGTGGCGTTCACCCGGACGATGTCGGCGGGCATCATGCCGGTGCCCTGGTCCTCGATCACCAGCAGCACGCCGCGGCTGTCCGCGGTGCCGGAGATCTCCACCCGCGATTGCGGCGGGGAGAAGGTCACGGCGTTGTCGGTCAGCTCGGCGAGCAGGTGCACCAGGTCGGCGACCGCGCCGCCGATGATGTGCAGCTCGGGCAGCCGGGTCACCCGGACCCGGGAGTAGTCCAGCGTCTCGCCGACCGCCGAGCGCACCAGGTCGATCAGCGCCACCGCGTGCCGCCAGCGCCGCCCGACCTGCCCGCCGCCGAGCACGATCAGGTTCTCCGCGTTGCGGCGCTCCCTGGTGGCGAGGTGGTCCAGCTTGAACAGGGTGCCGAGCAGCTCCGGGTCCTCCTGCGCGCGCTCGGCCTCGTCGAGCAGCTCCAGCTGCCGGTGCACCACCACCTGGCTGCGCCGCGCCATGTGCAGGAAGACCGTGCGCACGCCCTCGCGGGTGCGGCGCTCGGCCACCGCCGCCCGCATGGCCGCGGCGGCGGCGCGCTCGAAGGCCGAGGCGACCTGGCCGATCTCGTCGGTGCCGAAATCCAGCCGGGGGGCCACCGTCGCCGGGTCGACGGTGCGGTCGGCGCCGAGCTGCTGCATGACCTCGGGCAGCCGGTGGTCGGCCAGCTCCAGGGTCTCCGCGCGCAGCCGCCGCAACCTGCGCAGGATCCGGTTCGCGAGCAGCAGCGAGACGCCGAGCGCGAGCAGCGAGACGGTGAGCATCGCCGCCGCGGCGAGCTGCGAATTGCGCTCGGTGGCATCGGCGTTCTCGGTGGCGAGCGCCTGCGTGTCGTGGCTCTGCTCGACCCAGAGGTTCAGGATGCGCTCGCTCACCTCCGCGGCGGCGACCTGCCACTCCTGCGGGGTCACCGGCAGCGCGGGCAGGCTGCCCGCCTCGGTGGCGCGCAGCGCGGCGCGGGTGAGCACGGCCCGCTCGGTGGCCTCCAGCACCTGCCAGGCCGGGGTCGCCATGAGCTCGGTGGTCCTGGTCCGGTCGCGCTCGTCGATATCGTGGGTGAAGGCGGCGAGTTCGGTGCGGTAGTACCCGGTCCGCCTGGTGAGCTCGGCCGCGTTCGCGGTGTTCGCGGTGGCGGCGGTGTCCAGCGCGTAGCCGAGGGCGTTGCCGCGGGACATGCTCTCGGCGGCCTGCAGCAGCCGGATGCCGTCGGCGATCTGCACCGCGACCTCGGCGTCCGGGGTGGCGTTGCGGGCGTTGGCGGTGCCGTCGAGGATGGTGTCCAGGATGCCGTTGTAGAAGCGGTAGGCGTCCTCGAGCGGGAGCGCGCCCGCGTCCGCGCCCGCCCGCACCGTCACCAGCACCCCGGTGAGCTGGTCGAAGGCGTCGTTCTGCATCATGGCGTCCCGGTCGATGGTGTCGATCGCCGCCTGCACCTCGAAGGCCTTGCGGATGGCGGTGTCCATCGCGGCGCGCGCCGCGGCCAGCCGGGTGGTCGCGGCCCGGTCGCCGGCGAGGTGCGCCATGGTGACCAGCCGCTCGCCCTGGATCGCGCCGATCACCTCCACCGTCTGCGGCAGCGTCTGCTGCATCTGCGTCGCCCACTCGGCGGCGAAATCGGCCTCGGACACCAGGGAGGCCACGGTGCCGCTCCCGACGAGCAGCACCGCCACGCTCGGAACCAGCGCGACGGCGAGGACTCGGGCGCGGACACCGAGTCTCGGTATTTTCACGGACCGCAGCCTAACCAGAATTCCGCGTTATGGAACGGTGATTCTTCTGTTCTGCCACAACGATTTTCGCCAGCGAAAGTGGAGTTACCACCTCCGGTGCGGTCGGTGCACCACGGTGTGCCGGGTGCCCGGCTCCTCGGCCTGCCCGTCCAGCCAGTGCAGCGCGGCGGGCCAGCCGTCGGCCCGGGCGGACTGCTGGAGCAGCCGCAGTGCGGGCAGGGTGAACTCGCCGACCGGCGAACCGAGGTCGAGCAAACCCGTGGCACGAACCTGCCAGAGCGCGGCCGCCGCCTCCGGGTAGCCGATCTGCTCGGCGGCCAGCTGGGCGACGATCGCCGCGGGCAGCCGCACCCGCGCCGGGTCGCGGTCGAGCCAGGCCAGGACGCCGAGCGCGCGGCCGCGGGCGGTGTGCCGGTGCTCGAAGCCGAGCGCGGTGCCGGTGAGCCGTGGCTCCAGCGCGCCGAATTCGGCGATCAGCGCGCGCATCTGGGTGACGGTCGGGCCGTCGGACCAGACCAGCGTGGTCACCGTGATCGCGCCGCTGCCGTCGTGCGGGCCGTCCCGACGGGTGCGGACCCGGCAGCAGGCGAACTCCGCGAGCCGCTCGGCCCAGCGTGCCGCGGGTGGATCGCCCGTCCGTCCGGCACCGTCGCCGTCCACCATGCCTCCGCTCGCCCGGCCCGATTCAGCACACTCTCGGCAAACATGTCGCGTGTGGCGCGCGGCACGTTACGGCGGGTGCGGCCGGGGCGGCACACCGGTAGATTCTGCGGAGCCCACGTGGGGCGGAACCGGAGGGAGCCCCGTCGTGCTGCACCTGCGCATCATCAGTCCGCCCGGCTCGACCCCCGACGTGCTGGCGGCGCTGCGCGCCGATCCCGGCGTCACCCACCTGTCGCTGCTGCCCGGCGCCGCGCTGGCGCCGGAGGGCGATCTGATCCAGGCCGACGTGGCGCGCGAGGCGGCGAACACCGTGCTCGCCGGACTCGAGCGGCTCGGGCTGGCGGAGGCCGGCGCCATCACGCTGGAGCCGATCGAGACGGTGCTCTCCGACGCCGCCGATCGCGCGGGCGAGGCGGCGCCCGGTGAGCCGACCGACGCGGTGGTGTGGGAGGAGCTGCTGGCCCGCACGCACGAGGAGTCGACGCTGAGCGCCTCGTTCCTCGCCTTCCTGACCATCGCCTGCCTGCTGGCGGCGGTCGGGGTCGCCACCGATTCGTCGGTCACCATCGTCGGCGCCATGGTGGTCGGCCCCGAGTTCGGCCCGCTCGCCGCGTTCGCGGTCGGCGTCGTGCGCCGGGATCGGGCGCTGGTGCGGCGCTCGGCGCTGGCGCTGCTGGCCGGTTTCCCGCTGGCGATGGCGATCACGCTGGCGGCGACGCTGTGCTGGGAGCAGTTCGGCTGGATCACGCTGACCGGATTCGAGGCGTCGCAGAACGTCGACTTCATCTACCGGGTCGGGCCGTTCTCGCTGGTGGTCGCGGTGCTCGCGGGCGCGGCCGGGATGCTGGCGCTCTGCACCGCGAAGTCGGCGGCGCTGGTCGGCGTCTTCATCTCGGTGACGACGGTGCCCGCGGCCGGGTTCGCGGTGGTCGCGAGCACGATCGGCGAGTGGCACGCGGCGCTCATGTCGATCGGGCAGCTGGCACTCAACCTGGCCGGGATCGTGGTGGCCGGGGTCGCGGTGCTCTACCTGGGGCCGCAGGAGGGGGATGGGCGCTGGCGGCTGTCCCGGCTGCTGCCCGGACGCTGACTCAGGGCTGGTAGATGTCCGGGATGCCGTCGTTGTCGTCGTCGCGCCGCTCGCGTTCGGCGATCCGGCGGTAGGCGCGGTTGCGGGCGGTCAGCACGAGGGCGGCCAGGATCGCGGCGGTGCCGGTGGCGAGGAAGACCCCGATGCTGGCGTGGTCGGTGGCGAGCGGATCGTCGTAGGCGAGGTCGGCGATGAGCAGGGAGACGGTGAAGCCGATGCCCGCCAGCAGCCCGACGCCGAGCACGTCCACCCAGGCGAGGTCGTCGTCGAGGCGGGAGCGGGTGAAGGTGGCGAGCAGGTAGCTGGTCAGCACGATGCCGACCACCTTGCCGAGCACCAGCCCGGCGACCACCCCGACGGTGATCGGGTCGCGCAGCGCCGCGCCGAAGGCGCTCGCGCCGCCCAGGTGCACGCCCGCGGCGAAGAACGCGAACACCGGGACGGCGAAGCCGGCCGAGAGCGGGCGGACGCGGTGCTCGAGCCGCTCGGCCGGGCCGGGGCCGTCGGAGTTCGCGGCGAGCACCGGCACCGCCAGTCCGAGCAGCACCCCGGCCACCGTGGCATGCACGCCGGACTGGTGCACCAGCCACCAGGTGAGCACGGCGGGTACCGGCAGCAGCCATCCCGGCAGGCGCCGCCTGGCCGCGACCAGGAACACCGCCAGCGGGACCGCGGCGGCGGCGAGGTAGCCGAGCCGCAGGTCGTCGGTGTAGAAGACGGCGATCACGGTGACGGCGAGCAGGTCGTCGACCACCGCGAGGGTGAGCAGGAAGGTGCGCAGCGCGGCGGGCAGGTGGGCGCCGAGCAGGGCGAGCACCGCGAGGGCGAAGGCGATGTCGGTGGCGGTCGGCACCGCCCAGCCCGCGAGCGCGTCGCCGCCGGTGCGGACGGTGACCGCTACGAAGATCAGCGCCGGCACGATCATCCCGCCGACCGCGGCGAGGATGGGCAGCGCCGCCCGGCGCGGATCGCGCAGGTCACCGGCGACGAACTCGCGCTTCAGTTCGAGCCCGACCACGAAGAAGAAGATCGCGAGCAGGCCGTCGGCGGCCCAGGCGTGCAGGCTCAGGTCGAGGTGCAGCGCCGCCGGGCCGACCTGGAGGTCGCGCAGCGATTCGTACCCGTGCCACCACGGGCTGTTCGCCCAGACCAGGCCGACGAGCGCGGCCCCGATCAGCAGCAGCCCGCCCGCGGTCTCGGTGCGCAGGATCGCGGCCAGCCGCTGGGCCTCGGCCCAGGAACCGGGGCGGAGCAGGCTCGGCATGACGGGTCCCTTCGACGAAGAACCCGGCCCACAGCCGGGCCGGGTGCCGACCAGACTTCCCGGCGCACCGGTGGTTACTCTGCCGGACCGGCTGACCGCGGGCAAATGCGGGCTCTCCCGGCCCGGCGGGCAGCCGCCGGAGTGCCGAGCCTTCGGACGAGCGCGGCGGTCGGCTCCGGCGGGCGGAGCTCAGAGCTCGGTCGCGGCCCCCTTGGAGAGCACCCGGCCGAGCGCGAGCGCGGCGGTGCGGACCGCGGGGGCGAGCAGCTCGGGGGCGAAGTCGCCGGTCGGCACCGAGACCGAGAGCGCGGCCACCGGCTGCCCGGCCTGCAGCACCGGCGCGGCCAGGCAGCAGCAGCCGAGCGTGGACTCCTCGCGCTCGACGGCGACGCCGGTGCGCCGCACCGCGTCCAGCTCCCGTGCCAGCCGCGCCGGGTCGGTGATCGAGTTGCCGGTGTAGCTGCGCGCGGGTGCGGCCAGCGCGGCGGCCCGCACCTCCGGCCGCTCCGGAGCCAGCAGCGCCTTGCCGACCGCGGTGCAGGTGAGCGGGAGCCTGCCGCCGATCTGCGAGGGCAGCGGCAGCGCGGCGTGGCCGTGGATCTTCTCCACATACACCGCGTCCAGCCCGTCCCGGATCGCCAGGTGCACCGTCTGCCCGGTCACCGCGTAGAGATCCTGCATGAACGGCAGCGCCGCCGAGCGCAGCCGGTACTTGAGCCCGACCCGCTCGCCCAGCTCGAACAGCCCGAGCCCGAGTTCGAAGCCGCCGCCGGTGCGGGCCAGCCAGCCCAGCTCGACCAGCCCGGTCAGCACCCGGTGCGTGGTCGAGCGGGGCAGCCCGGTGCGCGCCGCCACCTCGGCGAGGGAGAGCGCGGTGCCGCCGGGGAAGGCGTCGAGCACCAGCGCCGAGCGCTGCAGCAGCGACAGGTTGTCCCGTTTCATGGGACAGATCCTATTCACGGCCGCGCGGCGGGCCTACCGTACGAACCATGACAACGGTGCAACCCCAGACGATCGAGGCGGCGGCCGCACGGCTCGCCGCCGCCGCGGCGACCGGTATTCCCTGCGCCCCCATCCGCGACCTGATCGCCTCGGACGACCTGGCCTCGGCCTACGCCATCCAGCAGCGCAACCTCGCGGCGCTGCTCGCGGGCGGCCGCACCGTCGTCGGCCGCAAGATCGGGCTGACCTCGCCCGCGGTGCAGCGCCAGCTCGGCGTGGAGCAGCCCGACTTCGGGGTGCTGCTCGACGACTTCGACTGCTCCGGCGATGCCGAGGTGGACTTCGGCAGGCTGCTGCAGCCGCGCATCGAGGCCGAGATCGGCTTCACCCTCGCCGCCGACATCACCGGCCCGATCACCGCCGCCGAGGCCCCCGGCTACGTCCGGACGGTGCACGCCGCGCTGGAGATCGTGGACAGCCGGGTCGCGAACTGGGATATCGCGTTCGCCGACACCGTCGCCGACAACGCCTCCTCCGGGCTCTACGTGCTCGGCGCGTCGCTGCCGGTCGCCGACGCCCCCGACCTGGAGCAGGTCACCATGGTGCTGACCTCCGGCGGCGAGCAGATCTCCGCGGGGCGCGGCACCGACTGCCTCGGCAGTCCGTGGGCGGCGCTGGCCTGGCTGGCGAACACCGCCCGCGAGTTCGGCTCCCCGCTGCGCGCGGGTGAGATCGTGCTCTCCGGCGCGCTCGGCCCGCTGGCGCCGGTCGCGCCGGGGGCGACCTACCGGGCCGAGCTCTCCGGAATCGGCAGCGTCACCGCCACTTTCACCAATCCCGAAAGCAGGAAAGCATGAGCCGGATCAAAGCCGCGGTCATCGGGTCGGGCAATATCGGCACCGACCTGATGATCAAACTGCTCCGCGTCGCCGAGCACGTCGAGATCGCCGTGCTGGTCGGCATCGACCCCGAGTCCGACGGCCTCGCCCGCGCCCGCAGGCTCGGCGTCGCCACCGTGGACAGCGGCGTGCAGGGGTTGATCGAGCACCCGCTCTTCGACGAGATCCAGATCGTCTTCGACTCCACCTCGGCCAAGGCGCACCTGGCCAATGTCGAGGCGCTGCGCCCCTACGGCAAGCGCATCATCGACCTGACCCCGGCCGCGGTCGGCCCGTTCGTGGTGCCGACGGTGAACCTGGACGAGCACATCGATGCCCCGATCGTGAACATGGTGACCTGCGGCGGGCAGGCCACCATCCCGATCGTTGCCGCCGTCGCCGCGGTGACCGAGGTGCACTACGCCGAGATCGTCGCCTCCATCGCCTCGAAGTCGGCCGGGCCCGGCACCCGCGCCAATATCGACGAGTTCACCGAGACCACCTCGGAGGCGATCGTGAAGGTCGGCGGCGCCGCGCACGGCAAGGCGATCATCGTGCTCAACCCGGCCGAGCCGCCGCTGATCATGCGTGACACCGTGCTCACCCTGGTGACGAACCCCGACCAGGACGCGATCCGCGAGTCGGTGCGGAACACCGTCGCCGCCGTCGCGAAGTACGTCCCCGGGTACCGGCTCAAGCAGGAGGTGCAGTTCACCCGGTTGGACGACGCCGAGCCGGTCACCACGCTGACCGGCGGCGTCGACCGGGGGCCCGGGCTGTGGAAGGTCGCGGTCTTCCTCGAGGTCGAGGGCGCCGCGCACTACCTGCCCGCCTACGCCGGCAACCTCGACATCATGACCTCCGCCGCCCTGCAGGTCGCGGAGCAGATCGCCGACACCCTGCTTTCGGAGGCAGTCCGATGACCGAGACCACCCGCCCCAGCGCCGTCGACGGCGCCGCGCTCTACATCCAGGACGTCACGCTGCGCGACGGCATGCACGCCATGCGGCACCGGATCACCCCGGAGAACGTCGGCCGGGTCGCCGCCGCGCTGGACGCCGCGGGCGTCGACGCCATCGAGGTCACCCACGGCGACGGCCTGGCCGGGCACAGCCTCACCTACGGCCCCGGCAGCAACACCGACTGGGAGTGGATCGAGGCCGCCGCCGCGGTGGTGCACCGGGCGAAGCTGACCACCCTGCTGCTGCCCGGCGTCGGCACGGTCGCCGAGCTGAAGCGCGCCTTCGCCATGGGCGTCACCTCGGTGCGGGTGGCGACGCACTGCACCGAGGCCGACGTCTCCGCCCAGCACATCGGCACCGCCCGCGAGCTCGGCATGGACGTCAGCGGCTTCCTGATGATGTCGCACCTGGCCGAGCCGGAGGCGCTGGCGAAGCAGGCCAAGCTCATGGAGTCCTACGGCGCGCACTGCGTCTACGTCACCGACTCCGGCGGGCGGCTCACCATGAACGGGGTCCGCGACCGGGTGCGCGCCTACCGCGACATCCTGGATCCGGGCACCCAGATCGGCATCCACGCGCACCAGAACCTCTCGCTCTCGGTGGCGAACTCGGTGGTCGCGGTCGAGGAGGGCGTCATCCGGGTGGACGCCTCGCTGGCCGGGCACGGCGCGGGCGCGGGCAACTGCCCGATCGAGCCCTTCGTCGCGGTCGCCGACCACTCCGGCTGGAAGCACGGCTGCGACCTGTTCGCGCTGCAGGACGCCGCCGACGACATCGTGCGCCCGCTGCAGGACCGCCCGGTCCAGGTCGACCGGGAGACCCTGACGCTCGGCTACGCCGGGGTCTACTCCAGCTTCCTGCGGCACGCCGAGGCCGCCGCGAAGCAGTACGGCCTCGACACCCGCCAGATCCTGCTCGCCGTCGGTGAGCGCCGCCTGGTCGGCGGCCAGGAGGATCTGATCACCGATATCGCGCTCGATCTGCTGGCGGCGCAGCGGAACGGGTGATCTCGGGGGCCGATTGCCTAATGATAATCGTTGTCGATAATCTGAGCGGGCTCGTACCGCTCGATCGATGAGGATGAATCATGTTGCGAAGGACCTTTGCCGCTCCCGCGCTGGCGCTCGCCGTGCTCGGTGCCCTGCCCGGCACAGCAGGCGCCGAGCCCGGGCAGGGCGGGGCCGTCACGTTCGAGGCCCGTGCCACCGAGACCGCCTCGATCATCGAGATCGGCTCGGGCGCACTGGAGGTGGTGGACGGCGTCCTGACGATCGTCTCGCCGGAGGGCGCCACGGTGGCCGGTGCGCCGCTCACCTTCCGGCTGGACGATTTCGAGTTCCCGATCGCCGCCGAGATCTCCGGCCGGACCGCGGTGCTCACGCCGCAGCTCGAGCCGGAGCGCGCGGTGTACAGGCCGGTCGCGCTGCCGTACGAGGACAGGGCGCCCTGGAAGAGCGAGTACGACCGGGAACAGGCGGCGTGGTCGCGGATGACCAGCACCATCGGCATGGGCGCCACCATCGGCACCCTGGTCGGCGGGCTCACCGGCGCCGCGGCGGGCTGCGTGCTCGGCGGGATCGCCGGGGCGACGGTCGCCTCGGCGACCATCGTCGGGCTCTTCGGGCCGTTCGTCCCCGCGGCCGCGATCGGCTGCATCGGCGGGGTGCTCGCGATCGGTGCGCTCGGCACGGTCGCGGGGCAGATCCTGGTGACGGCGCCCGCCGCCATCGGTGCGGCGATCCAGTACTTCAGCACGATCAACGCGCCGTACCCCGCGAAGTAGCGGGGCGGGGCCGGTCCCGTGCGGGCCGGCCCCGGTCAGGCGAGAACCGCTGCCGCGGGGCCGTGTTCGACCAGGCGGCCGTCGTGCAGGACCGCGACGGTGTCGGCGATGCGGGCGATCACGGCGAGGTCGTGGGCGATCACCACGCGGGTGGTGCCGAGCGCTGCCAGCACGTCCAGGATCGCGGCTCTGGTGACGGTGTCGAGGGCCGTGGTGATCTCGTCGGCGATCAGTAGCCGGGGCCGGGCAAGGAGAGCGCGGGCCAGGGCGGCGCGCTGCAGTTCGCCACCGGAGAGGTGGGCGGGTCGGCGGGCGGTGGTGCTTGCTGGTAGCCCGAGGCGCTCGAGCAGCTCGGCGGCGGCCGCGCGGGCCTCGTTCGCGCGCAGGCCGCGCAGGCGGATCGCGGTTCTGGCGATCTGCTCCAGGATCGGGCGATGCTGGTCGAAGGAGCCCGCCGCGTCCTGGAAGACGTACTGCACGTCGGCGATGCCGGTGCGGCCGCGGGCATCGATGGTGCGGGGGAGCGGGGTGCCGTTCAGGCGAATCTCGCCGGTGGCGGGTGTGTGCAGACCGGCCAGGCAGCGGGCAAGGGTGGTCTTGCCGCTGCCGGAGCGGCCGACTACTCCGAGGCAGGTGCCCGGCTCCACGGTGAGGATGATGCCGGACAGTACGGTGTCGCGGTGGTGCCGGGCGGCGAGGTCGGTGATCTCGAGCCAGGCGCCTTCGAAGGAGCCTTGCGCCCGAGCGGACGGGCCGGGGGCGGCACCCCGCCGCGCTCGATCGGGCCGGATCGAGGTTGTCGCACCGAGTCCGGAGACTTTCGAGCGCGGGGGTGGTGCGTCCTGCGCCGCCACCAGGGCGCGGGTGTACGCCGCCGCCGGTGCGCTGAAGACCGCCGCCACGGGCCCCTCTTCGACCACCCGGCCCTGATCGAGCACGATCACCCGGTCGGCAAGGGCCCGCACGACGTCGAGATCGTGGCAGAGGACCAGGACGGCGATTCCGGCGTCGCGTAGTGCGCGCAGTGCGTCGACGATGCCCGCTCTGGTCACCGGGTCCTGTCCGGTGGTCGGTTCGTCGGCCACCACCAGCACCGGGTTGCCGAGCAGTGCCTGGGCGATGAGCAGTCGCTGCTGCTGCCCGCCGGAGAGCTGGTGTGGGAAGCGGCGCAGGAAAGGACGGTCGCCGGGGAGGTGTGCGCGGCGCAGCGCGGTCGCGGCGTCGCTGCTGCCGTGGTGCCCGGCGAGTTCGCGCAGCGCGGAGCCGATGCGGCGCACCGGATCCAGTGCGGTCGCCGGATGCTGTGGAACGAAGGCGGCCCGGCCCGCGACCCGCGCCGAACCGCGCAGCTCGGCTCCGGGTGGGAACTCGCCGAACAGGGCGAGCGCGGTCGTGGTCTTGCCGCTGCCGGAGCCGCCGACCAGCGCGACGATCTCGCCCGCGCCGACCCGCAGGTCGACCTCTGCGAGCAGGACCCGGTCACCGACCGTGACCGACAGGGCCGTGATCTCGGCGACCGGGTTCATCGGTGCCGCCGATCGGTCGCGTTGTCGAAGATCAGGTTGAGGCCGACGGTGAGCGCGACGATGAGCAGGGCGGGCACGACGACTCCCCAGGGTTGCAGGAACAGGCCGGCGCGGTTGCGGTCGACCATGACGGCCCAGTCGGCGGCGTCCGGGGAGACTCCGATGCCGAGGAACGAGGCCGAGGCCACGAGGTAGAGCGCCGCGGTGAGCCGGATGCCGACGTCGGCGGCGAGGGTGCGCAGCAGCGAGCGGCCGATGTAGCGGACGGCGATGTAGGTTCGGCTCTCGCCCTGGAGGCGGAGGGCCTCGACCGCGGGGCGGCCCGCTATCTCCAGCGCTGCGGCGCGGACCACCCGAACCACGTCGGGAAGGTTCACCAGTGCTACCGCGAGGATCACGATGCCGGTTCCGGCGTCGGCGATTCCGGCTACCAGGATGAGCAGGAGCAGGGAGGGGACTGCGAGCAGCAGGTCGAGCGGGCGCATGAGTGCCTCGTCCACCCACCGGTGCCGGGTGGTGGCGGCCGCGAGCGCCATCGGGATGCCGGCCAGGTAGGCGAGCGCGGTGGCGGTGAGCGCGATCAGCACGACGCTGCGGCCGCCGAGCAGGACCTGGTGCCACACGTCGCGGCCGACGAAGTCGGTGCCGAGGGGGTGCTCGGCGCCGCCCGCGAACGGGATGCCCCTGGTGAGCTCGTCCGGGACAAACCAGGGGCCGGTCAGTGCCAGCAGCAGCGGAACCCCCAGCAGCGCGATACCGACGCCGTACCGCGCGACGGGGGCGAGGCTGCGCGCCCAGGAAGCGCGACGCGCGTGGGGTGCGTTCCGGTCTCGCTTCGGCTTCGCCGGCTCGACCGGATCGCGCGGTTGGGGCGGGGTCCGCGCAGTGGTCGGAGTCGGCGGCCGGGCCGGCGCGCGCAGCTCGGTGCGGGAGCCGGTCGGCGGGCTGGGGAGCGGTGCCGGACTACCGGCGGGGAATTCGAGGTTCGCGTTCATCGGAGCCCTGCCGTTCGCGGGGCCGAGCGGAACGCGATCACGTCGGCGACGAGGTTGACCAGCACCGTCGTGGTCGCGAAGAGGACCGCGAGGCCCTGGACGACCGGCAGGTCTCGCGCGGCGACCGCGTCCATGAGCTCGGTTCCGAGGCCGGGGATCACGAAGACCGCCTCGACCACGATCACACCGCCCAGCAGCCAGTCGACGGTGCGCGCGAGCTGCTGCACGGCGGGCGCCACGGCGTTCGGGAGGGCGTGCAGGTAGCGTATTCGCCACCCGGGCAGTCCGATTCGGACCAGCTGGCGGACGTACCCGGACTCCAGCGCCTCGATGGTCCCGGCGCGCACCAACCGCGCGACCGAGCAGATCGGCCGCGCGGCCAGGACCAGCAGGGGCAGGACGAGGACGGCCGGCTCGGTGAACGGGTCGATCCCGACGGCGGTCGGCGGCAACCACCCGAGTCCGACCCCGAACACCGCGACCAGCAGCAGCGCCAGCGCGAACTCCGGCACCGCGTGCAGCCCGATGCTCACCCCGCTCACCACCCGGTCGGTGACCCCGCCCTCCCGGCTCCCGGAGAGCACCCCGAGCCACACCGCCAGCGGGACCAGCACCGCCAGGGTGAGCCCGGCGAGCAGCAGCGTCGGCGGCACCGCCGCGGCGAGGAACTCGCGCACCGGCCGGTCGGCGGCGAGCGAGGTGCCGAGGTCGCCGCGGGGCAGCCCGGCCAGCCAATCCAGGTACCGCTCCGGCGCGGGCCGGTCCAGCCCCATGGCGGCGCGGATGCGCGCGATCCGCTCCGGCTCGGGGTTGTCCCCGGCGAGCGTCACCGCCGCATCCCCCGGCAGCGCCTCCACCAGCAGGAACACCAGGATGACGACGGCGAGCACCTGCGTGGCGCCGAGCGCGAGCCGCCGCGCCACGTACCGGCCGAAGCTCACGCCATCCAGACCTTGTCGAAGCGCGCCCAGTCCAGCGTGTTGGCGGGTGCCGCCGCCACGCCGGAGACCGAGCGCGCGGTGGCGACGATGCTCTCCCCGAACCCCCACCACAGGTAGCCGCCGTCGCTGTGCAGCAGCCGCTGCATCCGCGCGTACACCTCGGTGCGGGCGGCCGGGTCGGCGGTGGCGACGGCGGTGTCGTACAGCGTGTCGAACTCCGGCCGGTTCCACTTGGTCACATTGTTGCTCGCGCCGCCGAGCAGCCGCTGCGCGATGTGCGTCTCGATCGGCATGGTGCCGGAGCGGAAGCTGGTGAGCACGCCGGTGTTCAGCGTGTCGGCCCAGTAGGTGTCCTTGTTGCCCTGCACTACGTTCAGCGCGAGCCCGGCCGCGCGGGCCTGGTCGGCGAGCACGGTGGCCGCCTCCACCATGCCCGCGGAGGCGGTGGAGGTGAGCAGGTCGATCCGCGCGCCATCGGCGCCGGCGGCCTTGACCAGCGCGCGTGCCCGATCGATGTCGACGGTCCGCTGCGGGATGGCCCCGTCGTAGTACTGGTAGCCGCGGCCGAACAGGTCGTTGCCCACCTGCCCGGCGCCGGAGAGCACGCTGTCCACCAGTTGCTGCCGGTCGGCGAGCAGGAAGAGCGCCTCGCGCAGCTCGCGGCGGTCGAACGGCGGCCGGTCCACCTTCATGGCGAAGCCGTGCGCCAGGCTGTTCGCCGAGCGCACCACGGCGACCCGGCCGCCGGCTTCGTGGCTGCGCGCGGTGGTGGCGGAGAGGTCGTGTGCGTACTCGACCTGGCCGCCGAGCAGCGCGTTGATCCGGGCGGACTCTTCGTTGGCGAGCAGGAACTCCAGCTCGTCCAGGTGCGGGGCGCCGTCCCAGTGGTCGGGGAAGCGGGCGAGCAGGGTGCTGCGGCCCGGCTCGAAGGCGCGGAAGGCGAACGGGCCGGTGCCGTTCGGGCGGTCGAAGTCGGTGTGCCCCTCGGGCACGATGTACGCGCCGAAGGCGGCGAGCACGTTGGGGAACTCGACGAACGGGCGGCGCAGCGCGAACTCCACCGTGCGGTCGTCCACCGCGCGGCTGGCGGCCAGGTCGATGACCGCGAGGCTGGAGCGGGCGCGCAGCGCCTGCGCGGGGTCGAGGATGCGGGCGTAGCTGGCCAGCACGTCGGCCGCGCGCAGCGGGCGGCCGTCGTGGAACACCGCCTGCCGCAGCGTGATCCGCCAGCGGGTCAGCGAGGAGTCCGGCTCCCAGCGTTCGGCCAGCCGCGGCTGTGGGGCCACGTCGGAGCCGAGGTCGGCGAGCTTGTCGTAGAGCGCCTTCGCCCGCGCGGCCTCGACGAACAGATTGGCCCGGTGCGGGTCGAGCACCTCGCGGGCCCCGCCGCCGGCGAAGACCGCCCGCAGCCGCCCGCCCGCACGCGGGGCGGCGGCGGGATCGGGACCGGTGCCGCAGGCGGCGGCGAGCGCGACGGCGCCGGTTCCCGCGGCGATTCCGAGGAACCGGCGCCGGTCGAGGGTGGGGTGCTGCATCAGGCTTCTCCTTCGGGGGCGGCCGCCCGGAGCCGGGCGACCAGGTGCAGCCGATCGCCGGAGGCGGCGTCGGCGGACGGCGCCGCGCCGGGTTCCCACACCGGGTCGGTGCGGGGGCCGGGGCCGTCGAAGAGGGCGAGGACGTCGAATCCGGCGACGTCGAGGAAGTACCGCAGCTCCTGCGGGAAGAGGAGGCGCCAGGCCGATTCCTGGTGCAGCGCGGCGCCGTCCGGGAGGGTCCAGGTTCGGCTGCGGCGCAGGAGTTGCGCGGAGTGGTCGATGCGCAGGGTGGTGTGCGAGTGGTAGGTGGCGCCGTCCCGGGTGAGTGCGCGAGTGCTGGTGGTGTCGAGCAGTTCGGTGCTGCCGAGGAAGAAGGCGCCGTTGCGCATCTCGGCGATCAGCAGGCCGTTCGGGGCCAGGTGCCCGGCGCAGTGCCGCAGGAAGCCGGCGAGCTCGGCATTGGTGTGGCAGTAGAGCAGGGCGCTGTCCAGGCAGGTGATGATGTCGAATCGGGCGCCGAGCTGGAACTCGCGCAGGTCGCCGTGCACGAAAGTGGCTGCGGGATGCGCTTTCCGGGCGTGGCGGAGCATGGCGTCGGAGGAGTCGAGCCCGGTCACCGTGTAGCCGATTCCGGCCAGGTATCCGGCGTCCCGACCGGTCCCGCAGCCGAGGTCGAGCAGTCCACGCCCGCCCCCGAACCGTTCCACGGTCTCGTGCACGAACCGCGCGGCCAGGTGGCCGTGATCCGGGAACTTCGCCTCGTAGAGCGCCGGATTGTCGGTGAGGAAGTTGCGTGCCTCAGCTCCGCCCGGCGTGCGGGGAAGTGCTCCGTCACCGCGATCCGCTCCCGCCTGCGTGCCGCCGGTGCCGCGCTGCGGACCCGACCCGGTCACCGTCGGTCCGGCCGGCGCACCACGGCCGCGGCCCGGGCCCGGCCGGCTCATGCGGTGACCTCCGCGCGCGGCAGCGCACCGAACCGGTGCAGCAGCAGCACCGCGGCGGCGCAGCCGAAGCCGATCCCGGCGCAGACCAGCGCCGCGACCCACCCCGTCGGTCTGCCCCCGAGCTCGCCGAGCGCACCGACGGCGGCGGTGCTCACCGCCGCGACCACCCCGGACACCAGGTAGAACATGCCGAAGTAGGTCCCGGTGTCGCTCTCGGTGGTGAAGGCGGGAATGAGCTCGTACACGAACGGCTGCGCGATCATGACCCCGACGGCGAGGAACACCGTCGTCACCAGCACCGGAATCAGCGCGAGCGGCGGCACCAGCCCCAGCAGCGGCGCGGCCCCGAGCAGCGCGAACCCGGCCCCCATGACGACCATGCCGAGCGCGAGCGCCGGGCCCCGCTCGGGGCGTGCGCCGAGGCGCCTGGTGATCGGCACCTGTCCGGCGAAGGTCACCGCCGTGGAGACCGCGAACAGCGCCGCCACCGCGCTCGCCCACCCGGTCGCGCGCTGCGCCGCCACCGCGAGCACCAGGTACAGCTGGTTCTGCAGCGCGAACATCCCGCTCAGCGCCAGCGTGAAGGCGAGGAAGCGGCGGTCGCGCAGGCACGCTGACCACTGCGCGGGCACCGAGCGCTGCTGCGGCGGCACCGCGCGGCCCGGCAGCACCGCGGCCTGTGCCAGCGTGAGCAGCGCGAAGATGCCCGCCGCGACCAGCGCCGACACCCGGAAGTCGACGAAGACGAGCACCGCCCCGAGCGCGGGCCCGGCCAGCGCCCCGGCCTGCGCGAACACGTTGAACAGCGCGAATGCCTCGGCGCGGCGGTCGGTGGCGACCGCGATGTAGGCGCGCACCGCAGGATTGAACAGCGCGCCGGCCAGCCCGCTGAGCACCGCGGCCGCCAGCAGCACCGGCATCGACTCGCCGAGCGCGAAGAGCCCGAACCCGACGGTCCGCAGCCCGCACCCGGCGATGATCACGCCGCGCGCGCCGAGCCGGTCGGCCGCGGTGCCGCCGAGCAGGAAGAGCCCCTGCTGGGCCAGGTTGCGCACGCCGAGAATCACCCCGACCACCGCGAGGGAGAGCCCGATGTCGTCGGTCAGGTAGGTCGCCAGGTACGGGATCAGCAGGTAGAAGCCGAGATTGACGCCGAACTGGTTGATCAGCAGCAGCCGGACCGCGAGCGGGAAGGTCCGGAACGAGGTCAGGGTTCCGCTCACGGGGCCACCCGCCGTACGCCGAGGCCGGGGGTGTGGTCCGGGCGCAGGAGGCCGTCGTGGCCGCCGATGCCGGTCCACGGGTCGTGTGCCAGCAGTAGGTGGCCGTCCAGGTCGACCCAGCGGGCGTGCCGGGTCAGGTGTACGGCGGGGGCGATGCCGAGCGAGCTCGCGACCAGGCAGCCGAGCATGATCTCCAGCCCGCAGTGCCGTGCCGCGGCGAGCATGGCGCGGGCGGGATCGAGGCCGCCGCACTCGGCGAGTTTGACGTTCACGCCGGCGACCGCGCCCGCCAGGCCGCGCACGTCGGCGGCGGTGGCCGCGTCCTCGTCGGCGATCACCGGGACCGAGCTGCGCTCGCTCACCCAGGCGAGGGTCTCCGGTGCGCCCGGTGCCACCGGTTGTTCCACGGCGTCGAGCCACGGGAGGTAATTCAGGATTCGGACCGCGCGGTCGGCGGTCCAGGCGCCGTTGGCGTCGGCGATGACGGTGGAGTCCGGCGCGGCGGTGCGCACCGCCGTGAGCCGCTCGATGTCGGCCGCGTCCCCGGCCTTGACCTTCAGCACCCGGAATCCGTTCTCGCAGAGTTGTCTCGCCTGATCGGCGGCGTCCCGCGGGTCGCCGATCCCGATCGTGCGCGCGGTCGCGACCGGCGCGAGGGTGTTCGCCGGGCGATCGGGCGCGTCGCCTGCCGCACCCGAGGTGCTCCGAGGCAGGGCGTACACCGGACACCCCGCCCGAACCCCGAGTAGATCGTGCGCAGCGGCATCGAGCGCGGCCCTGACCCCGGCGGGCAGGGGAGCGGCGGCCAGCACCGCCAGCACCTGCTCCCCGTCCCCGGCCGCGGCCAGCGCGGGCCGGGAATCCTCCAGCGCCCGCGCGATCCCGGCGACATCCAGCCCCAGCCGCACGCTGGTGACCACTTCCCCGTACCCCCGCACCCCATCGGCATCGGTGAGGGACACCTCCACCGCCTCCCGCGCCCCCATACTCCCGCGCGCGATCCGCAGCGGCGTGGTGAGCGCGAGCGCGGTCACCCGCCACGAAACCCTCACGCGGGCACCTGCTTCGCGGCCAGCGGGTCGACGACATTCCGGCACCGGGTCCAGCCGGAGACGGCGACGCAGCCGGGATCGGCCACCTCGACCGGGTACGGCCTGCGCGGCGCGAAAAGCCCCGCGCGGGCACAGAACTCGTCGTCGAAGATGGTCCCGAGGTACCGGTGCGGCCCGTCCGGGAAGACCGCGACCACCGACACCGGATCGTCCACCCGGGCCAGCCAGGCCGCCACGGCGGCGACCGCGCCGGTACTCCAGCCGCCGGTGACGAAGCTGTGCCTGGCCAGCCTGCGGCAGGCGTCCACCGCCTCGGCCGGGCCGAGCCAGTGCACCTCGTCGAAGGCGTCGTAGTCGACATTGCGCGGGTGGATGCTGCTGCCGAGCCCGCGCATGAGCCGCGGCCGGTCCGGCCGCCCGAAGAGCGTGGAGCCCACCGAATCCACCCCGACCAGCCGGATTCCGGGCCGGTGGTTGCGCAGTTCGCGCACCACCCCCGCGCTGTGCCCGCCGGTGCCGACGCTGCACACCAGCACATCGATGTCGTCCAGCTCGGCGAGCAGCTCGCCGGCGAGCGCCGCGTACCCGGCCGGGTTGTCCGGGTTGTCGTACTGCGCCGGGTACCAGGCGCCGGGCAGCGTGGCGAGGACGTTGTGCACCCGTTCCAGCCTGGCTCGCTGCCAGCCGCCGGCCGGATGCGGTGCGGTGACGATCTCCAGCCGGGCGCCGTGCGCGGTGAGCAGGGCCCGCATGGCGGGCTCCAGCTCGTCGTCGACCACGAGCACCACCGGGTGGCCGAGCAGCTGCCCGGCGTACAGCAGTCCCAATCCCATCGTGCCACTGGTCGATTCGACGACCGGCGCGCCCGCCAGCAGCTCGCCGCGGGCCCTGGCCGCGGTGAGCATGGAGACGGCGGCGCGCGCCTTCATTCCGCCCGGCCGCAGGTACTCGAGCTTGGCCCAGAACCCCCGGTGCTCGTGCGGCAGCGGGGTGGTGATCCGGGCGAGCGGGGTGGCGCCGAGCAGATCCCGCAGCGCCGGATTGGCCACCGGGACCTCGCGCGGCGGCATGCTCACGCTGTGTGAGGGCCCTGTGTGGTCGCGCTCCACCATCGGGTCTGATTCGCTCACGCCGCCTCCTGCCGGTAGCGGTGCAGCACGCTGGGGCCACCGTCGAGCCAGAAAAACGGGTACGGCTCGGCGGAGAGCGCGGTCACCCCGGCACCGACGAAGCAGCGCAGCACCGCGGCCCCGGTCTGCGCGAACACCACCAGCGGCAGCCCGCGCGCCGCGGCGTGCAGGCGCAGCGGCTCGAGGGTGCCGTTGGCCAGCGTCATCCCGGAGACCAGCAGGGCGTCGCAGCCGGGCAGCGCCGCCTCGGCGTCGGTGCCGATCGGCTCGCCCCACTCGGTGTGCCCGCCGGTGTGGTCGCACGCCCGGTACCCGATACCCCGCGACCGCAGCCCGCGCAGCAGCGAATTCACCACGCCGACGACGAGAACCGTCCGCACCCCGGCGCCGAGCAGCTCGACCACCGCCGCCGCCCGCGCCTCGGACTTGGTCCGCGAATCTCCGCCGGGCACCCTCACCGGCTCCCCGGCGTGCGGCCAGGCCGCCGCGAGCACGGCATCCAGCGCGGCCACCCGCACCGGAAGCAGCGGGTGCTCGAACAGCGCCCCCGCCTGCCTGCCCACGCAGGCGTGCACGGCGTCGTCGGCGACGCTGCCCGGCGCCACCGCCGCGGAGCCGACCGCCGCACCGACCCGCAGGCTGAGTACGTGGTTCCGGTACCCGGTGCGCCGCCCCGCGTGCCTGGCGCCCTGGTGCGTGGTGAAGGCGACGGTCACCGGCTCGGCGGCGGCCGCGGGCGCCGCCGCCCGGACCCGTCCGGCGAGTTCGGTGAGGTCGGTGATGCGACAGAGGCTCTCCGGGATCACGGCGCCACCGCCCCGGTGAACTCGTCGTACCGCAGCTCCAGCCGGTCCAGCAGCTCCTCGGCCCGCCGCCGCGCCCCCGCACCCGCCCGGTCCACCACCATCAGATGCCCGAGGTAGGCGTTGTTGCTGGTCGGTTCGCCCGCGACGGTCCCCGGCTCCGGCAGCACCGCCTCGACCACGTCCGGGAGCGCGCCCAGCTCGGCAGCCGCACCGCCACCGCGCAGCCCGACCGCACCGAGCCGTCCCGCCCGCGGCGGCACGATGAGCCCGATCGCGGCGCTCCGCGCGCCGGTGTCCACCGGTTCGAGTTCCGGCTCCTCGCCGAGCGCCAGCCGGGCGTGTGCCATGGGCAGGTCGATCCCGGTGACCCGGCGCACGAGCTCGGTGATCCGGTTCCCGGCGGGCCGCGGATTCACCTCGACCAGCCGCGGCCCGCCGGGCGTCAGCCTGACCTCGGTGTGGGCGACCCCGAGCCGCAGCCCGAGCGCCGCCACCCCGGCGACCGCGATCCCGGCGGCGGCCGCCCGCTCCGGCTCCGGCAGCGTGGCCGGGAACATGTGCCCGGACTCGACGAAGAACGGCGCACCGGTGAGGCTCTTGTCGGTCACCCCGACCACCGCGGTGCCCGCGCCGGAGGTCACCGTCTCCACGCTCACCTCCGGCCCGGTCAGCAGCTCCTCCAGCAGGACCGCCCGCACCCGGGGCTGCTGCCTGGCATTGCCGGCGGCCGCGGTGGCGGCCGTGTGCGCGGCGCGCAGCTCGGCCTCGGTCGCGACCAGGCGCACGAACATCCCGGCGCACAGGTCGACCGGTTTGAGCACCAGCGGATACCCGAGCCCGGCAGCGGCTGCCGCCGTCTCCGGCCAGCCGGTGGTGACGGCGAAGCGCGGGCCCGGCACGCCCGCCGCCGCGAGCGCCGCTCGCGCGAGATCCTTGCGGCAGGCGCGCGCGGTGGCCTCGGCCCCGGCGCCGGGCAGCCCGAGGTGCTCGGCGACCGCGGCCACCGCGGGCAGGTAGTAGTCACAGGAGGAGACGACGCCGTCGAAACCGAGCGCGGCGTGCAGCGCGGCGACCCGGCCGGGGAGCGCGGCGAGGTCGTTGGTCTCGGCGGTGAGCAGGTTCTCCGCCGCGAGCAGCGGGTGCACGGCGTACCCGGGCGGGGTCCTGCGCAGATAGTGGCCCAGATCGCGGGTCAGGAAGCTGAATCGGTGCCCCGACTCCCGGATCGCCCGCGGCAGCAGCGAGCTCATCGCCCCCACCCAGCTCTCGATCACCAGCAGATGTCCCACGCCGACCGTCCTCCCGCAAGCCTTTAGCAAATGACAATCATTTTCATGAAGCGCACAATGTTTAGCACAGTCCGGTTCCGAGCGCACCTGCGCGCCCCGGGGACCGGCAAGATCGCGGGGGGAGGAGCAGCGGTCACGGGCGGTGGCGGACGCCATGATCGACGCGGGCATCACCTTCTTCGACACCGCCGACGTCTACGGCCCCGAGCACAGCGAACTGCTGCTCGGCCGGGTCGTCGCGGGCCGCCGCGACGACCTGGTGATCGCCACCAGGTTCGGCAACGCCATCGACCGCGAAACCAACCCGGGCGCCCGCAGGCTGGACGCCTCCTGACGCCGCACTCCCCGGCGCGTCCGCGCACCGCCCGGCAGCAGGTGATCGGGGACCCCGGCGAGCAGGCCGCCGACGGCGCGGCAGGCGCCCGCCTCAGCGCGGCGGGAAGGCTCCGGCGGGGGTGCGGCCGGCGGCGGTGAGCACCCGTTCGGCGAGCCGCACGCTGTCCACCGGCCCGCCGGTGTCGACCCACACGGTGGGGGTGAGGGCGAGCGGCGCGGCGTGCGCGGCCCAGGTGTCCCAGTGCTCGGCCAGCCGCTGCTCGTCCTGGTAGAAGGCGGGGCGGCGGCGGGTGGCGTAGCGGTGGCGCGCCGTCTCGGCGGGCACGTCGCACCAGACCTCGACCGCGCGGTCGGCGGCGCAGCGATCCAGCCCGGCGCGGGCGAAGTGCAGGTCGCGCGGGCGGAACCACCACGAGTCGACCACCACCGTGCCGGGGACCGCGCGGGCCAGCGCCCACACCGCCTCCATCGCGACCCCGCCGAGCGCGGCCACCCCGGCCGCGTCGTCGACGCAGTCGGCGAGCGCCTCCTTGACGACGTCCTTCGCGAGGAACTGCGCGCCGAGCTCCGCGGCCAGCGCGCGCCCCACCGTCGACTTCCCCGACCCGGGAAGGCCGTTCACCAGCACCAACAGCTCCGTCATACGGTCATCATGCCCCCGGCGCGCACCGATGCCGTGGAGGCGGGCCGGTACCGGAGGCCGGGAACGGGAGCGGGACGCCCCGGTTACGGTCGGAGATTGCCCGGGCGAATTCCGGGAATGCGATCACGACGAAGCGCGCCGCTTCGGCACGAGGAGGTACCGCAGTGACCGTCGACCGGCTCGACGAGGAGACGACGCGGGCGGCGACCGGGCGGTACGCACTGCGCAGCGCCGTCGCGCTGCCCGCGGTGGCGGCGGCGGGCGCCGGGTTCGCGGTGCTCACCACGCTGGTCGGCGCCGGGTGGGAGCCGCTGCTCGACGCCGACCGCCGCGTCAGCGACGCCGTCGTGGCGCAGGTGGCCGAGCACCGCCTGCTCTACGAGGTGCTCAGCGCCGCCACCGATCTCGGCGCCACCGTCACGCTGGTGGCGCTGCTCGCCGTCGGCGTGCTCTGGCTGCTGCTGCGCAAGCAGCCGCGGCTCGCTGCCTTCGTCGTTGTGACCGGCGTGGGCGGGCTGATCCTGAATCCGGTGGTGAAGGCGCTGGTCGGCCGGGTGCGGCCGGTGGTGGAGACGCCGGTCTACCGCACCGACGGCTGGAGCTTCCCGAGCGGCCACGCCATGAGCTCGACCGTCTGCTACGGCGTGCTGCTGCTGGTCTTCGCGCCCGTCCTCGCCCCGCTCGCCCGCCGCGTCCTGATCGCCTCGGTGCTGACCGTCGTCATCGCGGTGGGGCTCACCAGGATCGGGCTCGGCGTGCACTACCTGACCGACGTCCTCGGGGGCTGGCTGCTCGGCGTGCTGTGGCTGACCGCCGCCTCGCTCGCCTTCCACCGCTGGCGGGTGGAGTCCGGCGAGCCGGATGCCGGCCCGCTGCCCGGCGACGTCCCGCCCGGCGACGCCGACGAGCTGCGCCCGGTCCCCGCCCGGCACGCGCCGACGCTGCCGCACCCGTGGCGCGGGCTCGGCGAGCTCGCGGTGGCCTGGGTGCTGCTGCTCGCCCCGCTGATCGGGCTCGGGCTGCTGGTGCGCGAGCTCGGCGCGGACAGCACCGGCGAGCACGGCATCGTCGCGCTGCTGGCCGAGCATCGCACCGCCGCGGTGACCACCGTGCTCGACGTCTTCGGCGAGGTCGGCAACACCATCGCCATCATCGCGGTGGCCCTGATCGTCGCGGTGCTGTCGGTCGCGGTCTTCCGCACGTGGCGGCCCGCGCTGTTCCTCACCGTCGCGCTGCTCGGCGAGATCACGCTCTTCCTGACCACCGCCGCCGTGGTCGACCGGCCGCGGCCGGAGGTCGAGCACCTGAACCCGGACCTGCCGCCCACCGCGAGCTTCCCCTCCGGGCATGTCGCCGCCGCGCTCACGCTCTACGGCGGGATCGCCCTGCTGGTCCGGGTTTCGACCCGCGACCGGCGGTACCGCCTGCTCGGCGGCGCGCTGCTGCTGGTTCCGGTACTCGTCGCCGCGCAGCGGCTCTACGCGGGCGCGCACCACCCCGCCGACGTCCTCGGCTCGGTGCTGCTCGCCACGGTGTGGCTCGGCGTGGCCTGGTGGGTGGTCCGGCCGGTCACCGCGCGGCGGTAGCGACGACGGCCTCCTCCACCGTGCGGGTGACGCAGGGGGAGATGGGTTCCCGGCGCCAGAAGTAGTCGTCGAGCCCCTTGGCGAACCAGGAGGCGGAGAAGATCGTGATCCCGGCGACCTCGACCACCCAGGTCGGGCCGAACCCGCCGGGGAGTTCGTCGATGCCCGCGACGGCGGTGATCGCGAAGAAGCCGATGGCGGCGAGGATGAGCACCCCGCACACCAGATGGAACTGCCAGCCGATCCGGTTGTCCAGTGCCGCGAAGACGCCCTCCAGCCTGCGCCACCGCGGCCGAGCCCGCACCTGCGCGGGCCGGAGCATGGGGTACTTCCGGTCCCGGAAGGCGGTGTAGAAGCAGATGGCGGCGAAGGCGAGGAACGCGATCACGGCGCAGCAGCCGTGCCAGGTCGCCACCACGTCCTCCTCGAAGCGCTGCTGCAGCGGGGTGAGCGCCGCTTCGGCACCCCCGCTGCCGCACTCGCCCGCCGGGACCGGGCCCGGCCGCCCGGTCGGCAGCGTCGCCACTCCGATGATGGCGAGCCCGGCGGTCAGGCTGAACACATTGCCGAGCGTGGCGCGGGTGATCTTGTAGGCGGCCAGCAGGAAGCCGACGATCCCCAGCCCGAGCACGAAGATGTCCCGCGCGCCGGAGTGGTAGTAGGCGCTCAGCGAGCCGCGCACCCGCACGCAGCTCTCGCCGAGGAAGACGAAGTCGACCCCGATCAACGCCAGCGGGAGCAGCACCCCGACCAGCCCGGCCACGAACCGGATGATGACCAGCGAGCGAACCGATTTGCCCTGTTCGAACGCGGCCCGGTCGTCGGGCGCCAGCTTCTCCGGGGTGACCACCTCCCGCGACGCGGTCGGAATCTCCAGTGTCACCGGTGTACTCATGGCAGACCTCCCCTTCGCTCCCGAGCCCCCGCTCGGCCAGGGGCTGAAGCGTAGCCGTGGCGAACTCCCGGCGACTCGGGTTTCGCCGCGCCACGCGGGTATGTCGGCCGGACGGGGGACACGACCGGCCGGTATCGCAGCATGCGACACCGGCCGGTCCGGGTCAGTCCGCGGGCCGCGTCGCGGGTTCGGGAGCCGTGGCCTCCGGCTTCGCCTCGGGCCCGCGATCAGCGTGCCCCGGCCACCACGCGGCGTGCCCGATGAGCGCGGTGAGCGCGGGGGTGAAGAACATCGCCATGACGAAGGCGGCGATGCCGATCCCGACCGAGATGGCGAACCCCATCTGGGCGAGCACGGTATTGCCCGCCAGCAGCATCGAGGCGAAGGTGCCCGCGAGGATCACCCCGGCCGCCGCGATGGTCGGCCCGGTGTGCCGGACAGCGAGCGCCGCGGCCTGTTTCGGCTCGATGCCCGCCCGCGCCTCCTCGCGCAGCCGCGCCACCATGAGGATGTTGTAGTCGGTGCCGAGCGCGACGACGAACAGGTACATGATCAACGGCAGCGTGAAGATCAGCCCGGACTCGCCCTGCGCGTGCTGGAAGACCAGCACCGTCGCGCCGAGCGTCGCCGCGAAGCCGAGGAACACCGAGACCATCAGGTACCACGGCGCGACCAGGCTGCGCAGCAGCAGCCCGAGCACGATCATGATCAGCACCGCCGCCACCGGGAACACGATCGAGTAGTCGCGCGCCATGGCGTCCTGGAAGTCGACGAAGATCGAGGTCAGCCCGCCCACCGCGGCGGTGGCGCCGGGGGGAGCGGCGGCGTGCGCGGTCTCCCGCAGCGGCCCTTCGACGGTGGCGAGCGCGGCATCGGATTCGGGCGCGTCGGAGAGCGTGACCGAGAAGTCGGCGATCGACCGGTCGGCGGAGAGCTTCGGCTCGGCCACCTGCCCGACCCCTGGCACCCCGGCCAGCGCGCTGCGGTAGGCGCCGAGCTGCTCGGCGGTGAGCGCGCCCCCGCCGGAGCGCAGCAGCACATCCGAGGGCTGGGTGACGCCCGCGGGCATGCCCTTCACCAATTCCCGGCTGTAGACGACGGATTCGGACTCCGCCGAGGTGGAGCCGGAGCTGAGGTCGAAGGTCGGGTGGAAGCCGAGCGCGAAGACGCCGAGCACCACCAGCAGCCCGCCGGAGACCGCGGCGAAGAGCGCGGGCCTGGCACCGAGCGCGGCGCCGGCCGCGCGGAACCGGGTCCCGGTCGGCTCGTGCTGCCAGCTCTTCGACGGCCAGAACACCCTGGTGCCGAGCAGCGAGACCACCGCGGGCACCAGCGTCAGCCCGGCGGCCAGCGCCACCGCGACCGCGATCGCCAGCGCGGGCCCCATCGCCCGGAACATGCCGAGCGTGGAGAGCAGCAGCGCGAGGAAGGCGATGATCACCGCGCCCGCGGCCGAGGTGATCGCCTCGCCCACCCGGGCGACGGCGTTGACCATGGCGGTCTTCGGGTCGTCGCCCGCACGCAGCTGCTCGCGGTAGCGGAACATCAGGAACAGGATGTAGTCGGTGCCGACGCCGAAGAGCACGACCAGCAGGATCGCGCTGATCGAGGCGTCGATCTGCAGGTCGAAGGCTTTCGCCACCGCGCCGATCAGCCCGTTCACCATGCTGGAGACGGCGCCGATCACGAGCACCGGGAGCAGCGCGATCACCGGGCTGCGGAAGATGACCAGCAGCAGCACCAGGATCAGCACGATGGTGGCGATGCCGACGATGGCCAGCCCCCGCTCGCTGGATTCCTGCTGGTCAAGGAGCTGCGCGGCCTGGCCGGTGATGCCCGCGCGCAGCTCGGTGCCGGTCACCCGCTCGCGCAGCGCGTCGCGCAGCGCCTGCACCGCGTCGGTCTGCGTCGGGTCGCTCGGGTCGGTCACCTTCGTCATCTGCACCGCGATGATCTGGATCAGCCGGTTCTCCGACGGCGGCACCGGCGTGAGGGCGACGACGTCCGGGATCTTCGCACCCTGCAGTTCGGTGCCGACGCGGAGTACCGCCGCCGCGTCCGGCTCGGTCAGCGGCGCGCCGTCCTGCCTGGCGAAGACGATGATCGCCGCGGGCGCCGAGCTGTCCGGGAACGCCTCCTGCTGCGTCTGCATCGCCCGGATGGACTCGTAATGCGCGGGCAGGAAGGCGGATTGGTCGGTGGTCGATTCCAGTGCCGGGGCCGCGGTCACCACCGCGACCGCCAGCAGTATCCACAGGCCGATCACCTTCAGCGGATGGTGGACGACCACCGATCCGAGCCGTGCGAACATGGGCCTCGATCCCCTTTCGGATCCGGAAATAGCTGAGCGGGAGCGCGATTCGCTCGTGCGGAGCGCGCGGACGTGGCAACTCTACGACGCCGCGGGGTACGACGGGCGATGCCATGCTGGCAGACCGGGGGGCGGGGCGCGATCGAATATCGGGCGGCGGCGGGTTTACCGCCGTGCGCCCGGGGCACCGACCCGGTATGAGCACCGAGCACGGCGGGCCGGACCGGCAGCGGAACGAAGCAGGACAGGCGACCGAGACCGGCGCGCGGCCGGACCTGGACCCGGACGAACCGCGCAGCCCGGCGGCGCTGTCGAAGCCGTCGCTGCTCGCGGTGGTCAAGCGAGCGGCGAAGGAATTCCAGCGTGACAATCTGTCCGATCTGGCCGCCGCGCTCACCTACTACGCGGTGCTCTCCATCGTGCCGGGGCTGATCGTCCTGGTCTCGCTGCTCGGCCTGCTCGGCCCGGCCGCCGCCGACGAGCTGGTGAACCAGGCCCAGCAGCTCGCGCCCGGCTCCAGCGCCGACTTCGTGCGCACCCTGATCGAGCAGGCGCAGAGCAACAAGCAGAGCGCCGGGCTCGGCGCGATCCTCGGCCTCGCGGTGGCGCTGTGGTCGGCGTCGGGCTACGTCGCGGCCTTCATGCGCGCCTCGAACGTGATCTACGGGATCGGCGAGGGGCGCCCGATCTGGAAGACCGTCCCGATCCGGCTCGGCGTCACCGTGGTCGCGGTGATCCTGCTGGTGGTGTGCACCGCGATCGTGGTCGCCAGCGGGCCGGTCGCCGCGCAGATCGGCGAGTTCCTGAAGCTCGGCGACACCGCGGTGACGGTGTGGAGCATCGCCAAGTGGCCGGTGCTGTTCGTGCTGGTGTCGGTGCTGCTGGCGATCCTGTTCTGGGCCAGCCCGAACGCACGCCAGGGCGGCATCAGGTGGGTCAGCCCGGGCGGGGTGATCGCGGTGCTCATCTGGCTCCTCATCTCGGTGGCCTTCGCGCTCTACATCGCCAACTTCTCCTCCTACGACAAGACCTACGGCTCGCTGGCCGGCGTGGTGATCTTCCTGGTCTGGCTCTGGCTGACCAATATCGCGCTGCTGCTCGGCGCGGAGATCAACGCCGAGCTCGACCACGGCAAGGCCATCGCGGGCGGGCTGCCCGAGGACGTGCGGCCCTTCGCCGAGCCGCGGGACACCCGCAAGCTTCCCGACAACGAGCGCACGGCGGCCGAGGAGGCGTCGCGGCACCGCTCCTAGCGGGGCTCTGCCGCCGGGCGGGGGTTGGTCGCGAAGTGCATCCAGGTGTCGTACATCCAGTCCCGGTAAGTCTCCGGGGTGGTGCCGAGCATCGTGGTCATGAGCACGTAGGTGTCGGCGGCGGTCAGGGTGGCGACCGTGGTGATGATCCACGCGAGGTCGGCGTCCGGGTGCAGTAGGCCGTCGGCGTGCATCGCGGTCCAGACCGCCGCGACCTCGGCGTGGCTGCCCGCACGGCCCGCCGCGGCGGCGTCCGCGATGAGCGGTTCGGTGTGCTCGGCCTGCTGGGCCACCGCGACCGCCGGTCCGAGCCGCCGCATCATGGCGGCAGCGCCGTCGGCGTAGGCGGCGACCCGCTCCGCCAGCGTCGGCGCCGCCATGACCCGCTGGTACCAGGCGCGCCCCGCCAGCGGGCGCGCCTCGGTGTCGCCGACGACGGCCACGTCGACCACCCGCTTCAGCAGCTCCGCCTTGTTGCCGAACCGGACGTACACGGTGCGCTCCCCGACCCCGGCCTCGGCCGCGACGGCGGCGAGCGTGGTGCCCGCGTACCCGTCGGCCAGGAAGCGCGTGGTCGCCGCCTCGATGATGCGCTGCTCGGTATCGGCCTTGCGCGCTTCGCGCAGCGGTGAGGACCGCTTGACTGTTCCGCTCACAAGATGCAGTCTAACTGTACTGAATGCAGTCATACTGCATGATTGCACCGGCACTGTAAGGAGTGGTTCCCATGACGCCTCGCCTCGCCGGCGTGCATCACCTCAAGCTTCCGGTCCGTGACCTGGAGCGCTCCATCGCCTGGTACCGATCCCGGCTCGGCTACCGGGTCGCGGTGGAGTTCGTCGAAGGCGGCGCGCTCGCCGGCGTCGCCATGGCGCACCCGGCGGGCGGGCCGATGCTCGCGCTCCGCCGGGATCCCGAAAGAGCCGCCGCGGCGGCCGGTTTCGACTACTTCGCGCTCGGCGTCCCGGATCGGGACGCGCTCGCGGAACTCGCCGCGCGGCTGACCGCGCTGGGGGAGGAGCACGCCGGGGTGCACCCCGCCACCATCGGCTGGATCCTGCCGCTGCTGCACGATCCGGACGGCCACGAGGTGCGCTTCTACACCGGGGAGCACCACACCGAGGTGCCCGCCGACGCGCCGCTGCGGGTGGAGAACCCGCGCGAGACGGCGCAGGCGCGGCGATGAACGGCGTGGCGCGGAGCATCAGCGGGTGGCGCTGGTTCCTCTGCAGGCCGGTGCCGGTCCGGCGGGATGGCCGGGAGCCTCCGGCATCGGCTCATCGTCTACTTCTCCGGCGTCGCCCGGCTCGGCCTGCCGTCGCTCGCGTCGGTCAGGCCCAGGGGTCGGCGCGCTCCCACAGCGTCGGCAGGTGCAGCGGGATGCCGTCGCGCGCGGCGAGCCCGGTGAGGACGCGCATGCTGACGTCCAGGTCGTCGCCGGTGTAGGGGAGCGCGCGCAGCGGGCGGTCGAGCGGGCGGAAGAAGTCGTCCCAGTGGGTCAGGACGACGCGGCGGGCGCCGACGGCGCGCACGGTCTCGGTCCAGTACTCGGTGATGTAGCGCTCGGAGTGCAGCCCGAGCTGCCCGACACCGAGGTAGACCACCTCCGCGCGCTGGCCGGCCAGCGCCCCCGGTACGAACCCGGCGCTGCCCTGCACCAGCAGCCGCCGCCCGCTGGGCCGGTGCTGCACGAAGGTCGACCACGCCTCGCCGCAGCGGTAGGCCGAGAGCCGGACCGGCGGCACCACCGGCGCGGTGATCGGGCCGGGGAAGCGGTCCGGCGGGCAGTGCTCGGACTCGATCGGGAGCACGTCGAAGTCGCCGAAGGTCAGCGGCTCGCCGCTGGTGGCGAGCACGATCCGCGCCGCGGGAAGGCCGCCGCCGCGGCCGATCTCGGCCACCGAGCCGCCGCCGGCCAGCACCGCCCCGGTGCGTGCCGCCACCGCCGCCGAATCCAGCGCGTGGTCGAAGTGGGTGTGCACCGGCAGCACCGCCGCCAGCTCGCGGATCCCGGCCCGCTCCAGGCAGGCCGCGATCCGGCCGGGGTCGGGCGCGATGCGGCGCAGCGCCACCGCCGCCAGCGACGGCCGGGAGAAGAAACCGTCGGTGAGCAGCGCGCCCGCGCCGTCGTCGATCAGCAGCGTGGTCACGCCGAGCCAGGTCACCGTGAGCGGTGCGCCGGGGTCCGCCGCGGGGACGTCGAAGCGGGCGGCGTACCCGCGCAGCTCCGGCCTGCCGAGTTTCGCGCGCATCGGGTCACCGTAGCGCCGTCGGACAAGAGCTTCATTTCCGTCCAGTGAGAGTGATATTCTCCTCGGTAGTCGCGCAGAACCAGCAATGCGGAGGATGAGCAACTGTGAGCAGCACCGTCGACGTCGAACCCGTGGTCGAGAGCCCGAGCTCGGGGATCATCCCGGTCTACAACCCGTCCACCGAGCAGCAGATCGCCGAGGTCGCCGATTCGGATCAGCGCGCCGTCGACGAAGCGGTGGCGCGGGCGCGGGAGACCTTCGAATCGGGCGTCTGGCGCAAGCTGCCCGCCGCGCACCGCGCCGACGTGCTGTTCCGCGCCGCCGAGATCATCAAGGCCCGCACCGACGAGCTCGCCGAGCTGGAGGCGCAGGACAACGGCATGAACGCCACCGCGGCGCGGCACATCATCAAGGTCTCGCAGGAGATGCTGGTGTACTACGCGGGCTGGGTCGGCAAGATCCACGGCGAGTCGGCCAACCTGGTCTCCGACGGCCTGCTCGGCACCTTCGAGAACTACCACACCTTCACCCAGCTGGAGCCGGTCGGCGTGGTCGGGCTGATCATCCCGTGGAACGGCCCGTTCTTCATCGCCATGCTGAAGGTCGCGCCCGCGCTGGCCGCGGGGTGCAGCGCCGTGCTCAAGCCCGCCGAGGAGACCCCGCTCAGCGCGCTGAAGCTGGAGGAGATCTTCCGCGAGGCCGGGCTGCCGGACGGCGTGCTGAACGTCATCACCGGCTACGGCGAGACCACCGGCGCCGCGCTGACCGCGCACCCGGACGTGGACAAGATCGCCTTCACCGGCTCCACCGAGGTCGGCAAGCTGATCGTCAAGGCCGCCGCGGGCAACCTCAAGCGGCTCACGCTCGAGCTCGGCGGCAAGTCACCGCTGATCATGTTCGACGACGCGAACCTGGACAAGGCGATCATGGGCGCGGCCATGGGGCTGCTGGCCGGCTCCGGGCAGAACTGCTCCTGCACCTCGCGCATGTACGTGCAGCGCGGCATCTTCGACCGGGTGGTCGAGGGGCTGGCCGGCTTCGCGCAGATGCTCCCGATGGGCGGCAGCGACGACCCGAACTCGGTGCTCGGGCCGCTGATCAGCGAGAAGCAGCGCACCCGGGTCGACTCCATCGTGAAGGAGGGCGTCGCGGGCGGCGCCGAGGTGATCACCGGCGGCAAGCCGCTCGACCGCCGCGGCTACTTCTACGAGGCCACGATCGTCACCGGCACCACCCCGGACATGCGGCTCATCCGCGAGGAGATCTTCGGCCCGGTCGGCTCGGTGATCCCGTTCGACGACGAGGACGAGGTGATCGCCGCCGCGAACGACACCCACTACGGGCTGGCGGGCTCCATCTGGACCGAGAACCTGGGGCGCGCGCACCGCGTGGTGAACGAGCTGCGCGCGGGCCAGGTCTGGGTGAACTCGGCGCTCGCCTCCGACCCGTCCATGCCGATCTGCGGGCACAAGCAGTCCGGTTGGGGCGGAGAGCGCGGCAAGAAGGGGCTGGAGTCCTACTTCAACATCAAGTCGGTCTACATCGGCCACTGAGCACCTGACCCGGGCCGGACGGGCGCTCGACGCCGGTCCGGCCCCGGGTGCCGCCCCGGTTCAGGCGCGCCACTCCGCGCTCCGCTCGGCGGTCGCCTCCGCGAGCGCGGCCTTCGTCTGCTCGGCGTCGAAGTCCTTGCCGTACACCGGGGTTCCCGGGTGCTGGCGCCAGGATTCGGCGAGCGTGCCCGCGTCGACCGGGTCGAAGCCGAGCTCGTCGACCAGCGCGCTCACGATCCGCTTGGCCGCCTCGTCGTCACCGGCGATCGGCAGCGCGATCCGGCCCGCTGTGCCCGCGGGGACGCCGTTCTCCAGCAGCCGCTTCCACCAGATGGTGTTGAAGACCTTGACCACCGGCGCGCCCAGCTGCTCGGCCACCCAGTCGCTCTCCGTCGTGCCCTGCTCGATCCGCTCGATCAGGCCGTCGCGCTGCTGCGGGTAGTAGTTGTTGGTCTCGATGACCGGGGCGCCCTCGCGGCGCGCCGCGACGATGCCCGGCGCCAGGTCGGGCACGGCCTTCTGCGGGATCGAG
This sequence comes from Nocardia asteroides, assembly GCF_021183625.1. Lineage (NCBI taxonomy): Bacteria > Bacillati > Actinomycetota > Actinomycetes > Mycobacteriales > Nocardiaceae > Nocardia > Nocardia asteroides. The sequence goes on along the minus strand of NZ_CP089214.1, from coordinate 1,436,129 downwards.
ACGATCACCAGCTCCGCGTCGGCGGCGGCGTCCTTCGCCCAGACCGCGGTGGCCCCGGTCTCGGCGGCCAGCTCGGCCAGCGTCTCCGGATCGCGGGAGTTCGCGACCGCGACCTCGTGCCCGAGCGCGGTGAGCCTGCGGGTGAGCGTGCCGCCGATGGCGCCCGCTCCGATGATGCCGATCTTCATGGGTTTCCTCTCGATCGTGCGGTATCGAGAGTGGGCAACCGGGCGGGTGCGCCGAATGTTCCCCTGCGGTTCAGCGCGGGGGGAGCGGGGCCGCGGGCGGGAAGGTGACCGGGAGCTCGGCGAGCGCCCGGTAGAGCGGCCCGGTCTGGCTGCGCAGCTCGTCCTCCGGCACCGCGAGCTCGAGCTCGGGCAGCGCGTCGAGCAGCTGGTCGACGGCGGTCTGCGCGATCAGGTAGGCCAGGGAGCGGGCCGGGCAGGCGTGCGGGCCCGCGCTCCACGCCAGGTGCGCGCGGTTGCCGGTGCGGTCGCCCGCGATCTCCGGGTCCCGGTTGCAGCCGGTGAGGCTGATCACGACGGGCCGGTTCGCGGCCAGCCAGGTATTGCCGATCAGCACCGGCTGCCGCGGATAGCTGAAGATCTTGTTCGGCGGCGGCGGGTCGTGGAAGAGCACCTGGTCCAGGGCGTCCCGGGTGGAGAGTGAGCCGCCGAGCGTGGCGTCGAAGCGGGCATCGGTCAGGACGAGGCGCAGCGCGTTGACGATCAGCGCCTGCACCGGCTCGGTGCCGACGCCGAAGATCAGGTAGATCTGCTGCAGCAGCTCCTCGTCGTCCAGCGCGTTGCCGTGCCGGAGCAACGCCGAGGTGACGTCGGTGCCCGCCCGCTCGCGCTTGGCCCGCACCAGGTCGTCCAGCGCCGCCCGGAAGGCCTGCCAGCCGTGCTCGGCCTCGGCGCCGCCGAGCAGCTCCGCCAGCCCGGCGGCGGCCCTGGCGCTGATCTCCGGCGGGCAGCCGAGCAGCGCGTTGATCACCGCGAAGACCAGCGGCCCCGCGTACCCGGCGACCAGGTCCGCGGCGCCGTCGCCGCAGAAGCCGTTGATCAGCGGCACGGCGGTGCGCTCGACCACGGTGTGCACCGCGTGCAGATCCACCTCGTCCAGCGCGGCGACCAGTACTCCGCGCAGCCTGGCGTGCTCGAAGCCCGCGTTGCGCATGGCATTGGGCTGCCAACGCAGCTGCGGCAGCACCGGGCACTCCGGCGGCACCGTCGGCTCCCAGGCGCGCGGGTCGGCCGGGAAGCGCTCGGGATCGTTCAGGATGGAGAGCGCGACCCGGTAGCCGATCACCAGGGTCGCCGGGACGCCGGGCGCGAGCTCGACCGGGACCAGTGCCCCGTACTTCTCGCGCAGCCGCGCGAAATCGGGCTCCGGGTCGGCCCACAGCGGTACCCGCTGCTCGTCGGTGCGGTCGAAATCCGTTGGCGTCGTCGACAAGCCGATCTCCGGGAGGCGCAGGGGGATTCGCGGCATCGCTGCCGCGCGTCCGGTCGCCAGGACCCTAACGCACGAACCCGTTTCGCGGTGGCCGGGCGGCCGCCTACCGTGCAGGGATGACCTCACCCGACGACCTGGCCCGGCGCCTCGGCGACCTCGACCGGGTCGAGGCGATCAAGCAGCTCGAGTACCGGTACCTGCGGGCCTGCGACGCCAAGGACGCCACGGCCTTCCGTGGCTGCTTCGTCCGCTCCGGCGCGCGCATCGACTACGGCCCGCTCGGCGTCTACGACGACGCCGAGCCGATGGCGGCGATCTTCGGGCGGGTGGCCGGGCACACGGTCGACGGCGAGTTCGTCATCTTCGACATGCACCACGCCGTGCACCCGGACATCACGCTCACCTCGGCGACCACCGCGACCGGCCGATGGACGCTGCAGTTCCGGCAGATCAACCTGCTCGATCGCACCGAGACGCTGATGACCGGCGAGTACGCCGACGAGTACCGGATCGAGGACGGCGGCTGGCGGATGTCGGCGAGCACCCTCACCGAGCGGTGGCGGCTGCGCCGCCCGCTCGCCCCGGACGCCACCCTCACCCCGGGCGCCTTCGGGTGAGCCGGGAGGTCGAGCACACCCCCGACGGCCGCTACATCGTGGTCGACGGCCGCCGCTGGCGCGCCACCGACCCGCTCATCCCGGACGAGCGCCGCGCCGAGCTGCAGTCGATCCTGATGGCGTGGCGGCGCGAGGTGCGCCGCACCGAGGGCGCCCGCGCGGCCCGCGACGGCGTGCAGGCGGCGAAGGTGGCGCTCGGCGAGCGCGGCACGCCGTGGTGGGAGCAGTCCGACGCCGAGCGCATGGCGCGCTGGGCGACCGAGGTGCCGAGGCCGTGAGCGCGCTCCGGATCGGCGCCGAAGTGGCGGGCTGGGCGGCGGTGCTGGCGGGTGCGGCCGGGGTGGCGCTGCACTTCAGCCCGTTCGACGCGCGGCTGTCGGTGCTGGCGGCCGCGCTGGTGCCGTACCTGCTGCTCGGCGCGGTGCTCGCCGTACTGCTCTTCGCCGGGCTGCGCAGCTGGATCGGTGCGCTGGCCGGCGTCCTGGTGGCCGGGGTGGCGGTCTGGATCCAGGCGCCGCTGTTCCTCGGCGAATCCGTCGCGGGGTCCGGCCCCGAGTTCACCGTCGCGCAGGCCAACCTGCTCTTCGACGGCGCCGACCCCGCCGCCTTCGTCGACGCGATGCGCGAGCGCGAGGTCGACCTGCTCACCGTGAACGAGCTCACCCCCGCCGCGCTCGACGGCCTCGCCGCCGCCGAACTGGACGCGCTGCTGCCGCACCGCCACGTCTCGCCGGGGCGCACCGCGACGGGCACCGGCATCTGGAGCCGCTACCCGCTGACCGGCGCCGTCGAGTTCGACGGTTTCGTGCTCAACCAGCTCGGGGCGACCGCCGAGATCCCCGGCGCCGGCCCGGTGAGCGTCTTCGCCCTGCACCCCGTGCCGCCCGTGTACGGCGTCGACGTCTGGGCCGACGAGCTGGAGCGGCTGCGCGCGATCGTCGAGCGCGCGCCCGCCGATCGCCCGGCCGTGGTGGGCGGCGACTTCAACGCCACCCACGACCACGCGCAGTTCCGGCGCTGGCTCACCGGCCGCTTCCGGGACGCCGCCGAGCAGTCCGGCGCCGGACTCCTGCGCACCTACCCGGCCGACCGCCGGTACCCGCCGCTGATCGGCATCGACCACATCCTGCTCGCGGGCGGCCGGGCGCACGGGGTTGCGGTGGTGGCGCTGCCCGGCGCCGATCACCGCGCGCTGGTCGCGCGGGTGCGGCCGAGCTCCTGAAACGACCGCATTTCGAACTCGATTCTGTTAGCTTCTCGGTGGCCGCCGAAGACGGCGTGCCGAACGAACGAGGAAGAAGCCGGACAGTGTTGAATCTCCTTCTCGCGACGCTCAATATCGTGCTGAGCAGCCTCAGCGCGGCGTAACGCGCCCGGACGGCGCCCCGGCCACAGCGGCCGGGGCGCCGTTCTCGTCAGGAGGCGAGCCCGGCGTAGGCGGCGAACACCACGTCCAGCCCGCGGTCGTAGCCGTCCTGCCAGAGCACCTGATTCATCGTGTACGCCACCGTCATCCGCTGCTCGGCGTCGGCGAGCACCACCGAGCCGCCCCAGCCGCCCCACGAGCAGGTGCGGTTCTCCAGCCGGTAGCCCAGACCCCAGCGGATCGGCTGCCCGAGCACCAGGTCGGTGCCGGCGAACTGCTCCTCGAAGACCCGCTCGGCCCCGGCTTCGGAGAGCAGCCGGACCCCGCCGACGCTGCCGCCGCAGGCCAGCGCCGACTGCACCAGCGCGATCGAGCGGGCATTGCCGTGGCCGTCGATCGCCGGGATCTGCGCGCGCCGCCAGGCGGCGGTGTTCGCGTCCGAGACGCCGACCGGGAAGCCGTCCGGGCGGTCTCCGGCCGGGTCCGCGAGGAGCTCGGCGACCCGGTGGTCGTGCTCGGCGGCCAGCCCGATGTGGAAGTCGGCGCCGAGCGGCCCGGCCACCTCCTCGGCGAAGAACTGCCCGACGCCGCGCCCGCTGACCCGCGCGATCACCTCGCCGACCAAAAAACCGAAGGTGACGGCGTGGTACCCGGCCGCTGTGCCCGGCGGCCAGGCGGGTGGCTGCGCGGCCAGCGCCGCGGTGACCGCGGGGCCGTCGTAGAGCTCGGCGGCGGTCACCGGCTCGGTCCACTCCGGCAGCCCGGCGGTGTGGCCGAGCAGGTGCCGCACCCTGACCTCGGCCTTGCCCGCCGCGGCGAACTCCGGCCAGTACCGCGCGACCGGGGCGTCCAGCTCCAGTTCGCCGCGGTCGGCGAGGATCAGCGCGCAGAGCGCCACCATGGTCTTGGTGGTGGACCAGACGTTCACGATGGTGTCGCGCTCCCACGGCAGCGTGTGCGCCGCGTCCCGGAAACCGCCCCAGGCGTCGAGCACCGGCTCCCCGTCGACGAAGACGGCGGCCGAGGCGCCCGCCCCGTCCGCGCGGAGTGCGGCGCCGAGCGCATCGGCGACCCCGGCGAAGCGGGCGTCCCAGGAACCATGGATCTCGGTCATCGCAGGGACGCTAGACCCCGCAAAACTGGTTGCGCCCCGTGTTTTCCGGCTGCTTACCTGGAGGGTCAGCCCGCCGCGGCCCGGACGATGTCGGCGACCGCGCCCGGCTGCGCGACGTAGGCGGCGTGCGAGGCGGCGACCTCGCGGGTGCGGCCGGGCGCCACCCGCGCCGCGGTGTCGCGCTGCAGCGCGGGCGGCAGCACCCGGTCCTGCCCGGCGACCAGGTACCAGCTGGGGACCGTCGCCCACGAGGGGTCGTCGGTCGGCTCCAGGTTGGTCACCACGGCGGCGGGTTTCTGGTGCCGGAACAGCTCCGCCGCCTTCGCGGGCGGGACGTCCTGGCAGAAGACCTCGCGGAAGAACGGCTCGGTGACGAAGGCGTCCAGGTTCACCCCGGCCGGGCTGGTCGGATCGGGCACCGGCCCGGCCGGCAGCGCGGGCGGAAGCAGCAGGCTGCCCGGGTACGGGATCGGGTTCAGCAGCTCCAGCATGCGCTGCCCCCGCTCCGGCGCGAACGCCGCTGAGCACCGCGCTCGGGCGGTCGGCGGATCGGTACCCTGCTCCCATGTCCGAGCGCCCGCCCTTCAGCCCCACCATCACCCTGCTGACCGTGGCCAGGGTGGTCGACGCGGCCTACGCCGAGGCGCTGCGACCGCTCGGCTTGACCACCCGCAGGTACGGGCTGCTCGGGCACGTGCGCGGAACGCCGGGGATCTCGTTCAGTGAGCTGGCGCGGCGCTCGCGGATCACCGTGCAGAGCGCGCACACGGCGGTGCGCGGGTTCGTGGCGAGCGGGCTGGTGGACGACGGGACGGCGCAGCCGGGGGCCGCGTCGACGCTGCGGGTGACGGCGGCGGGGGAGGAGCTGCTCGGTCGGGCGGCCGTGGTCGTCGCCCGGCTGGATGCCGAGTTCGCCGCGCGGCACCCGGAGCTGACCGCGGGGCTGCGGGCCGAGCTCGCCCGGATGACCTTCAGTTAGACTGAAGGAATGAGTACCAGGCTGCGGCACTACCTGCGCAGGCCACCGGCGGTGAGCGCGGCGGAGGCGCTGCGACTGGTGGCCGATGGCGCGCTGATCATCGATGTCCGGCGCGAGTTCGAGTGGAGCCGCACGCACATCCCCGGCGCGGTGCACCTGCCGCTCGAGGTGCTGCTCGACCGCTGCCCCGAGCTGCCGGAGGAGCGGCTGCTCATCACCTTCTGCACCGGCGGGCTGCGCTCGGCGGGCGCGGCCAACCTGCTGGTGGAGAACGGCTTCGACGCGGTCAACATGAGCGGCGGGCTGATCCAGTGGCGGGCCGCGGGCGGGGCGCTGACCGGGCGGGGCCAGGAATCGGCGGAGTAAACCTGCCCGGCCCCTCCCGGTCCGGTGCGGGCTCTCGGCGGTAATCCCTCTGACCTGTAACTTCGCTCGATTCTCCTGCCCAGCCCCATTAACGTCGCGGGTGCGTCGGGGAAGGACCCCGGTCGCGTTCGAAAGAGAATGGGGAGAAAGATCATGGGTCTTGTGGAACTGCTGCTCGATGTCGTCGGCGGACTGAGTGACCTGCTCTTCGGCTCCACCGGCTCTTCCTGAGCGCTCGACCGCATAACCACCCCCGCCCCCGCCCGGATTCTCCGGGCGGGGGCGGGGCCATTTCCGCGGTAACGGGACCGCGCCCGGCCGGCGGACCGTATCGTTGCGGCATATTTGCCGTATGCGTGGAGGGAGACGCGGGTGGGATCGGAATGCGCCGATGTCGTCGACGGTGAGCTGGTGCGGGCCTCCGCGCGGCTGGCCGAGCTGGCCGGCTGCCGGGTGCACCTGATGCGCACCGGCCCGGCGAACGGGGGCGGTGCCGTCGACACCATGACGGTGCGCTGGTGGGACGGGGTCACCACCACCGGAATGCGCGAGCTGCTAACCGATTTCGAGCCGCTCCGGCCGGCCTCGCGGAGTATCCCGCTCTGCTACGAGCACCGGCTGACCTCCTGGGGCCGGGCCGTCGGCGCGCTGCGCTGGCTGGACGAGGACCCGCGCCGGGCCGGGCTGCACGAGGCCGTCGTCGCGCAGATGGCGGCCGAGCAGATCGCCTACCCGGACCACGGCGCGCCGCTTTGGCAGCAGCGTGCGAGCGGGTTGCTGTCGCTCGGCCCGCGGGAACGCCAGTTCACCCTCACCGCCCTGCGGCTGCTGCTGCAGTGCGCCCGCGCCGACGGCTGGGACGGCGCGCAGCAGTGGCTGGACAGCCTGGCCGGCGGGACCAGGGCCTGCCTACGCCTGGTGCGCTGACCATCGCGACCGCCTGCGCCGGCTTCGCGGCGTTCAGGCGGCCGCGAGTACCAGCGGCATGACCCGGCGGACCTGCTCCCGCAGCGCCTCCAGCGCCTCCGCCCGCCCGCTCAGGTAGCCGAGCAGCGCCTGCTGGAACAGCCCGTCCAGCATCCCGTACGCGGTGTTCGGCGACATCGCGGGCGCGACCCCGGAGAGCGCGGAGTACCGGGTGACGACGTGCCAGATCATCTCCTCCAGCAGCCGGTCGATCTGCCCGACCGCCTCGCGCAGGCTCTCCTCGAACATGCTCTGCGAGCGCAGGTCGTACCAGAGCCGGTGCATGGGTGCCTCGTCCACGATGGTCTCGGCGAGCTTGTCGGCGAAGGCGGCGACCAGCCCCTCGGGCGTGGTCGCGTCGGCGATGACGCCGTCGTAGCGGGTGACGCAGGTCTGCTTGTACTGCATGACGCAGTAGACGATGAGCTGCAGCTTGTCGTGGAAGTAGTAGTGCACCACGCCGTGCGAGAACTCCGAGTTGTTCGCGATCTCGCGCAGCGACGACCGGGCATAGCCGAGCTCGCCGAGCGTGCGCAGCGCGGAGTCCGCGAGCGCGCGGCGGCGCAGGTCGTGCTTGTCGATCGGGTTGGCACGCGGCATGGCGTGAGTTTAACCGACTTTCTTGACGATCGACCAGCAGAATCTTGACGGCTGTCCGAGAAAGTCTTGACAACTGTCATGAAAAGGTGGAACCGTGTGACCCGCATCACCCCGATCAAGGAGCGCAGATGACCCACATGGACCTGACCGGCCGTTCCGCCCTCGTCACCGGCGGCGCGCAAGGACTCGGCGAGGGGATGGCGCACGCGCTGGCCCAGGCCGGGGCGCGAGTCGTGATCGCCGACATCCAGGACGATCGCGGCGCGAAACTCGCCGAAACCCTCGGCACCGGCCACGGTTTCGTGCATCTGGACGTCACCGACGACGCCTCCTGGGAGGCGGCCGCGGCCGCCGCGGTCGAGCAGCTCGGCGGGCTGGACATCCTGGTCAACAATGCCGGGGTCGAGGTCAGCAGCCTGCTCGTCGATCTGGAGCCGGACGGCGTGCGGAAGATGCTCGAGGTCAACGTCCTCGGCACCGCGCTCGGCATCAAGCACGCCTTCCGCACCATGCGGCCCGGCGGCGCGGCGGGCAACGGCGGGTCGGTCATCAATATCGCCTCGGTGGCGGCGACCATCGCCTTCCCGGCGATCGCGCTCTACTCCGCGACCAAGTCCGCGGTGGACCGGCTCACCCGGGTCGCGGCCATGGAGAGCGGCAAGCTCGGCTACGGGGTCCGGGTGAACTGTCTGTACCCGGGGCTGGTACCCAACGAGATGGGCGCCGGGCTGGCGAACGACGTGGCGCGGCTCGGGCTGTTCGGCTCGCCGGAGGAGGCGGTCGGCGCGGTCGTCGAGCTGACCCCGTCCGGACGGCTGGCCGCCACCGAGGACATCGCGAACGCCGTGGTCTTCCTCGCCTCCGACTCCGCCGCCTTCGTCAACGGCGCCGGCCTGCCGGTCGACGGCGGCATGGGTATGTGACCCCCCGACCAGGAAGAGAGACCATCATGACCAGTACCAAGCCCGTCGTCGTCTACGGCGCCTCCGGCTACACCGGCCGCCTCGTCTGTGAGTACCTGCGCGAGTACGGGATTCCGTTTCTCGCCGCGGGCAGGGACAGCGGCAAGCTGAAGAGCTCCCTGGACACCAATGTGGCCGGGATCGAGACCGCCGACTACGAGATCGCCGAGGTGAGCCACGACGTCGCCGCGCTGACCGAGCTCTTCCGCGGCGCCTCGGTGGTGTGCAACACCGTCGGCCCGTTCAGCTCGTTCGGCCCCGAGGTGGTCGAGGCCTGCCTGGCCGCGGGCACGCACTACCTGGACACCACCGGCGAGCAGGACTGGCTGATCACCTGTGACGAGAAGTACGGCGCCGATTTCGCCGCCGCCGGGCTGCTGCTCGCCCCCGGGCTGGCGCACATGTACACCACCGGCGAGATCGCGGCCGAATTGTGTCTGGAGAAGCCCGGTCTCGACTCGCTCGACATCGCGGTGTTCTGGGGCGGCTCCCCGACCATCGCCTCCACCCGCACCATTCTGGTGAACGCCGCCACCTCGCGGGCGCACTATCTGCAACAGAACAGCTACGTGGAGTTCGACCCGAACCAGGGGCTGGTGCCGCTGGTCGTGCCCGGGCAGCACGAGCTGGCCATGTCGCTGCCGTGGGGCGGCACCTCGCACCCGGTCTGGTACAAACACGATCCCCGGGTGGCGAACTGCAAGGCGCAGGGCGGCGTCTTCAACGCGGCGCTGATGCACGGCGTGCCGCAGATCGTCGCGCAGGCGCTGGAGGCCACCAAGGACATGGACCCCGAGGCCAGGGACGAGGTGCTGACCGCGACCGCCGCCCAGGTGATGAACGTGATGCCGCCACGGGAGAATCCGCGGCTGAACAAGTCGCTGGACTCGGTCTACGCATCCGGGCCGCTCGGCCGCGCGCACTGCGTCATCCACGGCAACCAGAACTACAAGCAGACCGGGCTGCTCCAGGCGTTCGCCGCCTCCTACCTGTTGCAGCAGCCGCCGAAGCGGACCGGTTTCGGCTCCGGCTGCAAGGCGTTCGGGCACCGCGAGCTGCTCGGCCAGCTGCGCGCCTTCGGCCTGGTCGCCGAGCCGGTGCTGACCTACCAGGCGAACTGATGCGGCTCGTCGACTTCCTGGACAAGGGGGCGTCGCTCGACCCGGGCGCCCCCTGCCTGGTCTGCGACGGCACCACCGCGACCTACGCCGAGGTGCTCGACCTCAGCGCCGGGGTCGCGGCGTCGCTGGTGGCGCGCGGGGTCGCCCCCGGTGACAAGGTCGCCATCCTCTCCGCCAACGACCCAACGGCGTTCACCTGCGTCTTCGGCATCAGCCGGGCCGGGGCGGTGTGGTGCCCGATCAACCCGCGCAACGCCGCCGCGGAGAACCGGGACTTCCTCGCGCTCACCGACTGCTCGGTGCTGATCTTCCAGGGCTCCTTCGCCCCGCTGGTCGCCGAGATCCGGTCGGCTCTGCCCGCCCTGCACACCCTGGTGTGCCTGGACGACACCGTGCCGGACACCCTCGGCTGGGACGAATTCCTGGCGGCGGCGGGCGAACCCGTCGACCGGCACGCCCCCGACGACATCGCCATGATCGCGGGCACCGGCGGCACCACCGGCAAGCCGAAGGGGGTGCTGCTCACCGGCGCGAACCTGGAGGCCATGACCGCCGTCACGCTCATGAGCTACCCCTGGCCGGTGGACGGCGCCCGCCCCCGCTACCTGGCGCTGGCCCCGCTCACGCACGCCGCCGGGGTGCTCTGCTTCCCGGTGCTCTGCCACGGCGGCTCGATCGTGGTCATGCGCGCGCCGGACGTCACCGGGTTCCTCGACCACCTCGAGCGGCACCGGATCACGCACACCTTCCTGCCACCGACCCTCATCTACCTGGTCCTCGACCATCCCTCGCTGGTGCACAGGGACCTCTCCTCGCTGCAGTGCTTCTGGTACGGCGCCGCGCCGATGTCGACCGCGCGGCTGGAGGAGGCGCTGCGCCGGATCGGCCCGGTCATGGCCCAGCTCTTCGGCCAGACCGAGGCGCCCATGATGGTCTCCACCATGGCCCCGCACGACCACTTCGACGGCAGCGGCTCCATCGCCCGTGCCCGGCTCTCCTCGGCCGGACGCCCGTCCCCGCTGGTCACCGTCGCCATCATGGGCGAGGCCGGCCGCCTGCTCCCGCGCGGCGAACGCGGCGAGATCGTGGTCCGCGGCTCGCTCGTCATGCGCGGCTACTACAAGAACCCCGAGGCCACCGCCGAGGCGTCGGCGCACGGCTGGCACCACACCGGCGACATCGGCTACCTGGACGCCGACGGCTTCCTCTACATCGTCGACCGGGCCAAGGACATGGTCATCACCGGCGGCTTCAACGTCTACTCCACCGAGGTGGAGCAGGCGCTCATGGCGCACCCCGCGGTCGCCGACTGCGCGGTGGTCGGGCTGCCGGACGACAAGTGGGGCGAGCGGGTCACCGCCGTGCTCACCATCCGGCCCGGCAGCACCGTCTCCGCCGCCGAACTGACGGCGTTCGTCAAGGAGCGGCTCGGCAGTGTGAAGGCGCCCAAGCAGCTGGAGGTGTGGGCGGATCTGCCGCGCTCCAAGATCGGGAAGGTGTTGAAGACCGAGATCAAGCAGCAGCTACTGGAGTCCGGCGCCGGTTAGCGCGGGACGACGCCGCCGATCGGGCTGCCGCCGACGCAGACGGTCGTGCCGGGGGTGGTCGAGCGGGCCTCCAGCCCGTCGCCGCCGCCCGGCACCCGCGCGTACACCGTTCCCGGGCCCTCGGCCACCGGAACCGTGACGACATCGGCTCCGGGAAAGCGGATGTCGATTGCGCCCCGGCCCGAGGCGAAGTAGTTGAGCTGGACCGTCCACTCGGCGGGGATGAGCGGGCCGTCGGCGGGGAGCGGGGTGAAGGCGCGCTCGGTGATCAGGGCGCCGCAGCCGGGGATCGGGCCGGGCAGCGCGTAGCGGACGGCGAACAGGTCGGCCGGGATCAGGTGGCCGGAGTCGTCGAGGATTTTCGGCTCGGTTGTGCTGGAGCCGATCTCGACGCGGCCGGGGAGGGCGGCGAAGACGTGGCCGGTCATGTTGTGCGGGTGCGCGACCGGGAGCAGGATCCATACCGAGACGGCCTGGTCGAGCAGGGGGACCGCGGGGCGGGCGGTGAGCGCGGCTTCGGCGTTCGTGAGGTAGGCGCGGGTGGGGTTGTCGGTCCAGGCGCGGGTGAAGGTGGCGGTGGACCAGAGCGATCCGGCGATGAGGAGCGCGGCAGCCAGGGTGGCGAGGATGCGATATCGCACGGCCTCGCCGGGCGTGCTGGCCGGTGGGCTCGAGCCGTCGCCGGCGGGCGGAGTTGTTGCCGGTGTGCGCGAAGCGGTGGGGGCCGGTGTTGCCCCGGGTCGGCGGGGCGCGGCAAGCACCAGGGCCGCGGCGATCGCGATCACGACGGCGGAATCGGTGTGGTACCGGAGCGTCCGGGCGAGTTCGTAGGCCGTCTCGTCCCCGGAGCGGGTGACGATCATGGCCGCGGTCGACGCCGCCACGTACCCCGCCGCGGCCACCCACACCCAACCCGTCCGGTACCGCGTGCGCAGCGACCACACCAGCGCGGCCGCCACCGCCACCCACGCGAGGACCACCAGCGCGAGCGGCGGATCGGCCCACGGTGGGCTCGGGTTCCACCGCTCCCACCGCCACGGCCCGCCGAGCAGCGTCGGCAGCAGACCCCACGACACCCCGTGGTTCGCCAGCTCAACCACCATGTCCGCGCGCGGCACGGCGAACCGATCGCGCACGAGCACCACGTACGCCACCGCCCACACCGCGAGCACCACCGCCGACCCCTGCCACAGCGGCGCACCCCCGCGCAGCGCGGCACGCCAGGCGCCCTCGGCGCGAACCGGCGGTTGTCGGCCGCCGACCCCTTCGGATCGAAGTAGCAGCACCACCGTCACCAGCGCCACGAACGGCACCAGCACCGCCTTCTCGAAGAACAGCAACCCCAGCGCGGTCACCGCGACGCCGGAGACCGCGTACCGCCGCTCCCCGGTGCGCACCAACCGCACCGCGTCCCCCGCCACCCAGGCCAGCGCCGCCTGCATCGGCAGCGAGTTCAACCCGGCCGCCCACCAGGCGAAAGCGGGCAGCGTGAGCGGCGTGAACAGGTAGAGAATCAGCGGTCCGAGCACCACCCGGCGCGGCAGCAGCACCCACAGCACGCGCAGAACAGCCAGCGACGCCACCGCCTGGCCCACCACCAGCGACAACGCGGCGGGCCACCACCGCAGCGGAAAGAGATCGGTGAGCACGTGCGCGACGGCGAAGGCGCCCGGCATCAGGTGCCCGTCGTGGTCGTACCCGATGAACTCACCGGAGAGCAGCGGATACGTCCCGGACCGCCCGATCAGGATCAGATCGTCCCAGTAGAAATACCCCCGCCCGACCACCGCCGCCCGCACCACGAGCTGCACGGCGACCAGCAGCAACGCGACCACCAGCACCGGCGGCAGCCGGCGGCCCCGCTCGGCGGCGCCGGTACCCGCCGCCGCGTCGGCGACGATCACAGCCATGGAGCGGGACCTGACGCGGGCGGCAGCACGGCTCCGATCGTGGCACGGCCGCACCCCCGCACCCGATCCGCCCCCGGATGATCGGCCGGAACGGTGACTAGGCTGGGCCGGGTGACTGCCGCGCTGATCCGGGTGACCGGAGACCTCGACTCGGTGACCACCGTCGGCCCCGAGGCCGACCCGGCCGACGCCGGCCTGACCCGCGCCGACATCGACGCCGTCTGGGAGTCGGTCCGCGACTGGTACCGCCTCGGCACCACCCCCGCCATCCAGCTCTGCCTGCGCCGCAACGGCCACGTCGTGCTGAACCGCGGCATCGGCCACGGCTGGGGCAACGCCCCGCGGGACGCCCCCGACGCCGAGCGGGTACTGCTCACCACCGGCACCCCGTTCTGCGGTTTCTCCACCGCCAAGGGCGTCGCCGCCGCCGTCACCGCCATGCTCATGGAGCAGGGCGCCTTCGCCGCCGACGACCCGGTCGCCGAGTACCTGCCCGGCTTCGCCGCCAACGGCAAGGGCGCCATCACCATCGGCGACGTGCTGAACCATTCCGCCGGAATCCCGTTCATCACCCCGCCCTACCGCGGCTCCGAGCTGGTGCTGGACGAGGAGCTCGCACTGCGCGCGCTCGCCGACCTGAAACCGGCGTGGCCGCGCCGCCGCTTCCGCGTCTACCACGCCCTCACCGGCGGGTTGATCCAGCGCGCCGTGGTGCGCGCCGCCACCGGCAAGCGCATCCGCGACCATCTGGCGGAGCGGGTGCTGACCCCGCTCGGTTTCCACTGGACCAATTTCGGCGTGCCGGAGGAGCGGGTCGACGCCGTGGTGCCGAGCGTGAAGACCGGCCCGCGCCCGTCGAGGACATCGGCCTACCTGGCGCGGAGAGCGCTCGGCGGGGGAATGAGCGGTGCCGTCTCCGCGGATGCGGTGCGCAGCTTCCTCACCGCGGAATTGCCGTCGGGCAACCTGGTGACCACGGCGGAGGAACTCTCGCGCTTCTACGAGATCCTCACGCGCGGAGGCGAACTCGACGGCGTGCGGATAATGGAGCCGGATACCGTGCGGGCGGCGGTAGCACCCGCACCGTGGCTACCGGGCGCGGCGGGCCGGGTGAGCCGGGCCGGTTTCGAGCTGGGGGCGCGCCGCTCCAAGTTCGGGCGGCACACCGAAACGCACTTCGGGCGCAGCGGGCTCACCACCCAGTACGGCTGGGGCGACCCCGCCCGCGGACTGTCCGGTGCGGTCCTGACCAATGGCAAGGCCACGACCGACACGGACCGTCCGTGGCGGCTGGTCGCGCAGATCTCCGCGCGCTTCGCCCCGCTCCCCGCCGGGGAGCGGATCTTCGACCTCTGAGGGTCAGAGGCAGATATTGATGCTGACCGGCGGCGGCACCGGGATGTTGATGCAGACGGAGACCGAGCCGGCGACCGGCTCGGCCCGCGGGGCGTCCGCGAGCGCGGCAGGCGCGGCGAGCGCCCCGGCGGCCAGTGCGATCGCGGTGACGGCGGCTGCCCTGGTGACGGTTCTGAGCATGATCGTTCCTCGCTGATGGTGTGGACGGTTGACCCGTCCGATCATGCGCCGCCGCCGCGTGACGGGGCAAGGGGGTTCCGGGCGCGGGCCAGCCTGCAGTCCGCTTCGCGCCGCTGGTCACGCACCACGTTCGGAGAGTCCGGACGCAGGTCGGAGGGGCGGCCGCGGTGGTCACGCGCCGAAATCGGGAAGGTTCGGGGGAACTACCGTTCGCGATACGGCTGTCCGAGGTGATCGGTCACCGGCATGCGCGAGCGACGGGCGAGTGCGAAGAGACTACGAGCCATGGGGGATCACCTCGAATCGGAATCGGCGCGCCGAGCACGCACAGCGGAGGAATTGCCGGAGCGGGGAGTGGAAAACCGGTGCCGCACCCAGGGGCGGCGCGTGACGGGGTCGAGGCGCTCACCCGAGGGCGGCGGCGACCGCCTTCCCGGTATTCGTGATCATGAGAACAAGGGTGACACGGAATCGCGCCGCGGCGCAATCCATTTCCGGGCGGTTTATCCGGAGCCGGGCACGCCGAGGTTGCGGATCCAGTTGTCGTCGTCGAACACGATCGCCTCGGTCAGCGCCTCGATGTTGTCGTCGGCGTCGATCGGGGCGAAGAGCTCGGGTTCGTTGGGGTCGTCGAAGGGGTTCGTCATACTGGCTGGAATCCCGCTCTCGCCTGTGCGCAAACGCGATCCCGCGGGACAACCGGGTCAGCCCCCTTGATGCTCCAGCGGCAGGGTGCGGCGGTGGGCGCGCAGGCAGCCGAGGAGGGCCGGGCTGCTGCTCGACCGGGTCGGCTCGCGCGTGATGATCGCCGCGGGGGCAGTGCTCATGGCGGCTGGGCAGGGGCTGCTCGCGCTCACCGACCTGCTCCCGCTCGCGGTTGCCGGACGGGTGCTGGTCGGCATGGGCGACGCCTTCACCTTCATCTCCGTGCTCCGGCTCGTGCCGCGCTGGTTCCCGGCCCGCCGGGTGCCGGTGCTCTCCCAGCTCACCGGCATGCTCGGCCAGCTCGGCCAGGTGCTCTCCGCCATCCCGTTCCTGGCCGTGTTGAACGCCGCAGGCTGGACCACCGCCTACCTCTCCGCCGCCGCCGTCGGCGTGCTGCTCGCGGTGCTGGCGCTCGTCGCCGTCCGCGGGCCCGATCCTCGGCGTGCTCAGCGCCAGGCACCCGTTCCGCCGCTCCCGGCTGGTGCTGGTCATCATCCGCGCCAACATCACCGTCTGGACCGCCGTGCTCGCGCTGCCCGGCCCCGCCCCGCTCTGGCTGCTCGCCCTGCTCGTGGTGGTGATCTCGGTCGGCGGCCCCGGCTCCATGATCGGCTTCGACCACGCCCGCATGTTCAACCCCGACCGCAGCCTCGGCACCGCCCAGGGCATCGTCAATATCGGCGGCTTCCTCGCCACCCTGCTCGTCGTCGAGACCATGGGCATCGTCCTGCAGCACGCGGGCGGGTACGGCTTCGACGCCTTCCGGCTCGCCTGGACCGCGCAGTACCCGATCTGGATCGTCGCCGTGACGGGGGTGCTGATCACGCGGCGCAAGACGCGGTCGCGGATGGCGGCGGAGGGGATCGATGTCCCGCTGCCCCGGCGGCGGTAGCCCGACCGGTTCGCCGGGCGAATCCGGGGTAACGCTCCGGCAAGCCGGGCCGTCGTGCGGGATAGCGGCCGGTGCAGTGGGAAAAGGAGTGGTCTGCGGTGTTCGTCGTACGTGGAAGCCGCGGAGATGCCTCCGACACAGAGCAATTGATCATCGACTGGCTGCAGGCCGGGGAACAACCCGGGATCGCCGTCTCCGGCTGCCGGTTACCCGCGCCGGGCGGGCTCCGGAAGGTGCTCGGCACCGGCCTGGACGCGGATCTGGTGGTGTTCACGCCGCGCGCCTGCCTGGTGATCGACATCGAGATGCCGACCGCGCCGATGACCGGGGACATGCAGTGCCCGGCCGCGGAGCCGTGGCGGATGGCGGGAATCTCCGGCGATCCGATCGAGGTGCGGTTGCGGGACACCAACCCGCTGGATCGGCTCACCGAGACCATCGAGGCGGTGGGAGCTGTTCTCGGCGGGGAGGATTCGCCGGTCGAGGTGCTCGGGTTGCTCGTCGTGGTGCCGTTCGCCGGGGTGCCGATCACGATGAACCTCGATCGGGAGGGGTTGCCCGCGGGGACCGATGTCTTGCTCGCGGAGGATCCGCATCAGCTGTACGAGCGGCTGGCGGCGGTCGAGCAGGTGCGGTCGGTGGTGTGGACCGCGGAGCGGGTTCGCGGGGCGCTCGATGTGCTGGTGGGGGAGCAGCACGGGCTCACCGGCGAGCAACTCGTCGCGATGGGGTTCCCCGGTGCCGGAACAAATTCCGGGGCCCCGTCCGGCGTGGTGCTCACGCGGAACACCGATACCGCTCCCGCTGGTCCGGCGCCCGGGCAAGTGCCCGCCGCGGCAGGGCCGCCGCCTGGCACCGCTGCGGTGCCGGGAGCCGCTCCCGCGCCGGGAACCGCGGGGCCGCCGCCCGTCGGAGCCGTTCCCGCGTCGGGAACCGGGGGGCCGCCGCCCGTCGGTGCCGTTCCCGCATCGCGAACCGCAGTGCCTACTCCGCTCGGAACAGCGGCTGCGCCGCCGGATACTTCGGTACCGGGCATGCCGCCGCACCCCGCCCCGACGGCGTCGGCCGTCGGAACCGGCCCCGCGCCGAGCGTGGCGACAGCGGCCGAACCACCGCCGAACACGCACGCCGGCCCGGCGTTCGCGCCGCATTCCCCCTCACCGGACGGAACACCACAGGCCCCCTCCCCGGCGGACCCACCACCCCCGTCGCCCGGCTCCCCCCTGCACTCCGTAGCCCGCAAGCGCACCCCGCTCACCTCGATCCTGCTGGCGATCCTCGCCCTGATCGCCTTCGGCACCGGCCTCTGGCTCTTCAGCCAATGCGCCGCCGCGGACGACGCCGCACCGCGGGAGAGCACCCCGCTCCCCGTCCAGACCGTGGCCGACCGCCCCGAGCCGGTCCCGGCACCGGCCCCCGCACCGCAGACCCCGACCTGCTACCCGTTCCAGCCGGGTTGCTGACGGGTCGTCCACTTACGATGCTCTCCATCGATGGGATGCTGATGACCGCCGGACAGCAGAGGACTTTCACCGGCTTCCTCGCCACGGCGCAGGGCACCAACCCGGACCTCTACGCCGCAGCGCAACTGCGCGGCTACGACCGGACCCTGCCGCCCGGGTACGCCACCGACGAGGGGGTCGGACTGCTCTACCTCGGTACGACATTCGCCGGTGCGTTCGCGGAGAACAGTGACGGTGGCGCCTATTTCGTGGAGCCAGGAGGCGAGCACCGGCTCGACGTCACCCGGCTGTGACGTGCTCGGAATCCAGCGCCGCCATGTGTTGGGCCGGGTACCGCTCCCCGGCCACCTCCCCGGCCACCTCCCCGGCCACCTCCCCGGCCGGAATCGCCGCCTCGACCGCGGCCAGCTGCTCGTCGCCGAGTTCCAGCTCCACCGCCCCCAGCGCCTCGGCGAGCCGCTCCCTGGTGCGCGCGCCGATGAGCGGCACGATATCGCCGCCGCGCGCGGCGACCCAGGCGATAGCGCTCTGCGCGACGGTGGCGCCGAGCCCGTCGGCCACCGCCCGCAGCGCCTCGACCAGGGCGAGATTGCGGGTCAGGTGCTCGGCGCCGAAACGGGGGCTGTGCGTGCGGAAATCGCCGTTTCCGCCGGAATCCGGCCGCCAGTGCCCGCCGATCAGTCCCCGGGCCAGCACGCCGTAGGCGGTGACGCCGATGCCGAACTCCCGGCAGGTGGCGAGGATGTCGCGCTCGACACCCCGCGTCGCCAGCGAGTACTCGATCTGCAGATCAGCGAGGGGCCGGACCGCCGCCGCCCGGCGAATGGTCGCCGACCTGACCTCGGAGAGCCCGATATGCCGGACATATCCGGCATCGACCAACTCGCCGACGGCCCCGACCGTCTCCTCGATCGGAACGGCCGGATCGAGCCGCGCCGGCCGGTAGACGTCGATGTGATCGGTACCGAGCCGCCGCAGCGAGTACGCGACCGCCGCCTTGACCGCGTTCGGCCGGGTATCGATGCCGAGGAAGGCACCGTCCGGCCCGACCTACGGGCCGAACTTCACGCTCAGCTGATACCGCTCGCGCGGCAGCCCGCGCAGCGCCTCGGCGATCAGCACTCGTTGTGCCCGGTGCCGTAGAAGTCGCCGGTGTCGAGCAGTGTGATCCCGGCATCCAGCGCGGCGTGCACGGTGGCGATGCTCTCGCCCCGGTCGGCCGCGCCGTACGCGCCGGACACGCCCATGCAGCCGAGGCCGAGGGCAGAGGTGGTCAGAGTCCCGAGGGTCTTGGTGTCCATGCGGTCAGCCTGCGTCGGGTGCCGCGGCGGTGGCAGGACGCGGGTAACAGGGACTCGCGGTCCCTCCCCGCCTCGGCCGGGCTGAGCCAGACTGTCTTCATGGACCGTGCTGCGCTCGCCGAATTCCTGCGGCGCCGCCGGGACGCCATCCAACCGGAGGAGGTCGGGCTCCCGGTCGGTGCGCGCCGGCGGACCAGCGGGTTGCGGCGCGAGGAGGTCGCGCAGTCGACCGGAGTGAGATGTCGGTTACACACTCCTCGAACAGCCGTACGCGGCCGAGAGACGACAACGTCACCTCTCCCCTCTATCGATCAATCTCTGACCACATCGCAACCGCGTGTAGTCGGTCGGCTGTGATCGGTTCTGCACGGTACGGATCGGTGTCGATCAGACCTGCTGACCTTCTGGCCTGCCGATGCTGGACTGGTTTCGTTCCTTTCAAGCGAACGGAGACCAGTGATGTGGACCGAGATCGGTAAGACGATACGCAAGGCAATGGACGGATGGCCGGCACTGGGCCGGTTCGTCGTATGCGTATTGGTTCTGACTACCGCAGCGGCCGTGCTGATGTGGGTGAACGGGCGGTGATCGGCACGCTGATGAGGGGCTTGTGAAGGAAGATGGTAGTGATGACTCACAGCGATCCCGGCGCCCGTGCAGCCTTGGCCGCCGATCTCACAGAACTGCGCACCCAGGTCGGTGGACCGAGTTTCCGTCAACTAGCGTCGATACTGGCGAAGGAGCATCCGGGCGCGGTGAGCGCGACCACACTCCGGGACGCTACCGCAGCTAGTGCGGCAGTGCCCAAGCCCGCGACAGTATTCCAGTTCGTGACCGCGTGCCGTATATACGCCGATAGGGCCGATCGCGGCTTGGATCCAGCTCGTTTCGACCTCGACGCATGGTACTCAGGCTGGAAACGGATCGGATCGACGGACGATCCTCCTGCCGAGGAAGAGCTGGCTAGCCTTCGGTCTGCTGTCTGCGGATCGAACCTGGCAAACCAGTACAGATCGGCGACGGTTGTGGGTTTGGTTCCTCGGGAGCCAGGCCACTTCATTCACCGCGAGCAGCTCACCGCCCTCGGCGACGGATTGGCACGGGGCCAAGTGGCAGTCGTGGTGACTGGGATGCGAGGGGCGGGCAAGACTCAGCTAGCCGCCGCATATGCCCGCGAAGTCCTCGACCACGGAACAGATCTAGTCGGTTGGGTGAACGCCGAGACGGCCGGGACCATGTACGCGGGATTGGCTGAGATCGCCGATCACCTCGGCGTTGCCGCCCCAGATGGAGATCCCGTCAAGTCCGCGCACCGGTTGCGCGACTACCTCAACAACCATCCTGACCCGCATCTCCTGATTTTGGACAACGCCACTGACCCTGATCTGGTCCGCACGGTCACTCCCACCCGGGGCGGGTCGCGCGTCGTGATCACCACCGCCGACAACGCCTTGCGGCGGCTGGCAGATGTAGTCGTCGAAACCGGATCCGGCTACACACCCGAGCAAGCCTACGAATTCCTGCGTGCCGCAACCGCCAACGCAGACGACCCCGACGGCGAGAAGACCCTGGCGCTTGAGTTGGGGTATCTGCCGCTCGCATTGGCCGCGGCTGCGGCCACGATCACCGCAGCTCGTCCATCGTTGTCCTACTGGGCGTACGTACAGCGGCTGCGGTCCCAGCCGTTGCCGACCGCATTGCGCCGGCGAGCGGATGCCGACCACCCCCAATCCACTGATCAAGCCATCATGCTGTCAGTCAACGCCGCAGAATCCGCCACAGGCGATCCCCAGCTCGACGCCGTAGTTCGCTGGTTACTAGGGATATTTGCGGTGCTGGCCCCCTCTGGGGTGCGCCGGGAGTTACTCCACCACCCCGATCCGGACCTTGAGATGCTCGTCGATGACGCGATCGATCACTGCGTGCGGTACAGCTTGCTGTCCTGGTCGACCGACGAAACCAATGTGCTTGCGCACAGACTCACCGCCCGCGTCCTGCTTGAACGTGCCCGCGACGCTGGTGTCGGTGATGAAATCCTCACCGACGCACTGGATTTGTTGAGCCCGCATTTGTTCGGTCCCGAGGAGGCATGGCAACATCGCGCCCAGGGAGCAGACTTGGTCGATCAGATCGAGGCGGTCTGGTCCGGCGGTCTCCCCGCGCGGGCTCAGATCAGCCCACATGAGCGCGCTGTTCGCGCCCGATTTTGGGCCGTGAATCACCTGATCGACACCGCAAGTGTTACCAGGGCCGTCGCTGTCGGTGTTCAGACCCTTTTCGACTGTGAGCAGATCCTGGGGCCTGACCACCCCTACACACTGACCTCGCGCAACAACCTCGCCAGCGCATACGAATCCGCTGGCCAAATCGACAAGGCGATCCCCCTGCTCGAGCAGAACTTGGCCGATACCGAACGTATCCAAGGACCCGATCATCCCCACACACTGATCACCCGAAACAATCTGGCGGTAACGACCCGATCCGCCGGACAACTCGACAAGACAATTCCACTGTTAGAGCAGAATCTCGCCGATCTTGAGCGCATCCTCGGCTCCGACCACCCCAACACCCTGTCGGCCCGAGGAAACCTCGGCCAAACGTACAGAGTCGCCGGGCTACTCGACGCGGCAATTATGCTGTACGAGCAGACCGCCGCAGAGAGCGAAAGAATCCTGGGATCTGACCATCCCGACACCTTGTCGCACCGTAACAATGTCGCGGTCGCGTACGAAGTTGCCGGACAATCCGATAAGGTGATTCTCCTTCACGAACAGATCCTCACCGACCGTATACGGATTATGGGACGCGACCACCCAGATACCCTCGCTTCGGTTAACAACATCGCCATCGTATGCGAATCAGCCGGAGAAGTAGATGTCGCGATCACCCTGTGGGAACGGATAAGCGCGGATTGTGAACGGATCGTCGGACCTGACCATCCCAACACCTTGCTCTACCGAAACAACTTCGCGCACGCGCACGGAGTCGCCTACACACGAGGAGCCGCCGGACAACTCGACAAGGCAATCTCCCTGTACGAGCAGATACTCGCTGATCGAGAACGGATTCTTGGACCTGACCACCCCGACACTCTGATCTCCCGCAGAGATCTCACGTGGTTGCGTGATCGGGGGACCGCAGATCGCGGGAGCATCAGACCTGACGAACCATGAGGGAGGCAGGCTATAGCAAACGTACGACCGACCGCACTACACTACACACTGATCCGGTCCGGCCCGCGGTTCAGGGCATGCCGTGGCGCTGCGAGAGTCGACAGCTACTTCGGTGCACAATGAGCAGATGAGAGCTAATAAGTCCGAACGAGTAGTCGAGATAGAACACCTGACTAACCTCGGGCAGAATGTCATTAATTTCATAACAAACTCAGCGGACATGCTTAATCGAACGTATTATGCGATTGCTCTCGGAAGCAAAGCGAAAGTCTTAGCTGAGATGACGTCGAAGACTCTGGGATATATTTCGGATGCTCCTAAGGAGTATCTTGAGGTAACTGAAATTCTCCGTGA
Organism: Nocardia asteroides; assembly: GCF_021183625.1. Taxonomy (NCBI): domain Bacteria; kingdom Bacillati; phylum Actinomycetota; class Actinomycetes; order Mycobacteriales; family Nocardiaceae; genus Nocardia; species Nocardia asteroides. The sequence goes on along the minus strand of NZ_CP089214.1, from coordinate 1,413,699 downwards.
GCACTGTGACGCTCTAGTTGCCGATATCGAAGAAAAGTCACACTGGCTGGACCTGCCGCCGGAAGGGTTGCCGCTCCTGCACGCAACGCATTTGATAGGTATATGGGGAGCTCTTGAGACCTTCGTCGGCGACTTGTTTAAGGCTACGTTGAAGTACCGACCTGAAGTTCTGGAGGGCAAAGCATTCGAGAAGGTATCACTTCCCGTCAGTGTTATAGCCGCAGGTGGTGACGAGCTGTATTCTACTATTTACCAGCGTGTGCTGCCCCCCGGAAGCGGCCACATCGGCAAACTTGAAGACGCCTTGAATAAAGTTGGCCTGGGTGGCCCTATCGACGAGAAATTGAAAAAAGATCTACAGAGTGCGCATCAGATAAGAAACGTATGGGCGCACAATGCGGGGGTAGTCGATGGACATTTCATGAGTCAATGTCCATATCTCGGGTACTCGATAGGTGACGCTGTGGAACTAACGGCAGATCAATACAAATTGCTGACACAAGCTGTTGTTGATTACGTGACACTTATTCTGAGTCGAATCGGGCGGCGGGGGTTAGGCGGCCTCGACCCAGAACCACACGGATAGGAGTAGGTAGCGGCCTACCCCGGCCGGGATGTCGGTCGACTACTACGGGCGGCTGGAGCAGGCTCGGGGGCCGCAACCGTCGCCGCAGATGGTGCGGGCGCTGCGGCTCACCGAGGACGAAACCGATCATCTCTATCGGCTGGCGGGGCACGCGGTGCCGGATCGCGGCGGGGTCGCCGGCCATGTGCGGCCCGCTCTGCTGTACGTCCTGGATCGGCTGCACGACGCGGCGGCGTCCGTCTGCACCGACACCGAGGTGGTGCTGGCACGCAACCACCTGGCCGGGTTGCTCATGGGCGACCTGGACGGGTTGACCGGGCTGCCCGCCAGCGGGATCTGGCGCTGGTTCACCGATCCGCGCGCACGTGATCCGGTGCCGCCGGGGGAGCGCGACGAGCACAGCCGGATCCGGGTGGCGGATCTGCGGGCCGCATGGGCGCGCCGGCGGAACGACGCCGATATGCGGGAGCTGGTCGACGGGTTGCCGGCGCGGAGCCCGGAGTTCGCCGAGCTCTGGGCGCGGCACGAGGTGGCGGTGCGGCGGAGGCAGCGCAAGCTGGATTGCGAGGTGCCGGCGGCCGCCGATGCGCAGCACCTGGTGGTGCTGACCCCACCTGCCGGGTCGGCGGCGCTGGAGCAGTTGCGGCTGCTCGCGGTGGTGGGGGATCAGGTGATGGGCTGAACGATCAGCGCCGCAGTTCGAAGATCCGGAACCGCCGCCCGGCGGCCAGCCGCTCCTCCATCCGGTATCCGGGCCAGAAGGCGAGCGCCGCCGCCCAGGCCCGCGCACGCTCCGCGCCCTCGAGCTCGGTGACGGTCACCGGGAAGTTCCGCCCGTGCAGCCGCACCTGCGCGGTGTCGGCGGCGCGCAGGTTGGCCGACCACACCGGGTGCTCGGCATTGCCCCAGTTGGAGCCGATGATCAGGAAGTTCGCGCCGTGCGGGACGTAGAGCAGCGAGGTCTCGCGCGGCTTCCCGCTCTTGCGGCCGGCCACGGTGAGCCGCAGGGTGGGCAGCCCGGCGAGGTCGAGCACGCCGAACCGGTTGCCGCTGACCCGGCGCAGGAATCGCTCGGTGGGCAGGATCAGGGGGGCGGCGCGCATGACCCACGGCTGCTGTCCGAGCCGGCGGGCAAGCGGCGAGAGCGGGTTGACGGGCATGTTCCGGCTTTCCCGCCGGCGCGGGGGTGAAACGGCGCGCCGTAGAGTCGGGTACGTCGGAAGGAGCGGGATGAGCCGGGTTCTGGTCGTCGGCGCGGGCGTCGGCGGGCTGGCGGCGGCGCTGCGGCTGCGGGCGCTCGGACACGAGGTGACCGTGCTGGAGCAGTCGGCGGAGATCGGCGGCAAGCTCGGGGTGCTGGAGCTGGACGGGTTCCGCTTCGACACCGGGCCCTCGCTGCTGACCCTGCCGCACGTGCTGGAGGAGACCTTCGCCGCGGCAGGCAGCTCGGTGCACGACGTGCTGGAGCTGCGAAAACTGCCGATCGCGGCCCGCTACCGCTTCCCGGACGGCACCGAGCTGGACATGCCGGGCGAACTCGCCGACATCCCCGCCGCGCTGGACGCCGCGCTCGGCCCCGGCCGCGGCGCGCAGTGGTCGGCACTACTCGGGCGCGCCGAGAAGATCTGGGATGTCACGCACGAGCCGTTCCTGGAGTCGCCGATGGGGCTGCGCACCATGATCGGCGGCATCGCCACCCCGGACCAGGTGCGCACGGTGGCCCCCTGGCAGACGCTGCGCGGCCTCGGCCGCCGCTACCTGGACGACCCGCGGCTGCGCTTCCTGCTCGACCGCTACGCCACCTACACCGGCTCCGACCCGCGCCGCGCGCCCGCCGCGCTCGCCTCGGTGCCGTGGAGCGAGCAGGCCTTCGGCTCCTGGTATGTCAGCGGTGGACTCGGCCGGATCGCCACGGCGCTGCGGGACCGCCTGCTCGAGCTGGGCGGCGTGCTGGAGACCGGGACCGAGGTCACCGAACTGGTCACCGACCCGAGCGGCCGGGTCACCGGCGCCCGACTTGCCGACGGCACCAGCCGCGCGGCCGACCTGGTGGTCGCCAATGCCGATGCCGGACAGGTGTACGGAACGTTGGTGCGCACCAGGCAAGCTCAGCGCGCGAGAGCCCGGCTGCGCCGCGCGACCCCGTCGCTCTCCGGCTTCGCGCTGCTGCTCGCGCTGGACGACCCGCCACCGCTGGCGCACCACTGCGTGCTCTTCGCCGAGGACTACGACGACGAGTTCGACTCGGTCTTCGGCAGGAACGGCCCGCTGCGCCCGGTCCGCAGCCCCACCGTCTACATCAGCGCCCCCGACGACCGGGAGATCGTGCCCGAGCCGGGCACCGGCGCCTGGTTCGTGCTCGTGAACGCGCCCAGGCACGCCCCGGAGCACGACATGGACTGGGACACACCGGGACTCGCCGGCCGCTACGCCGACCGGATCCTCGACCTCATGGCCGAGCGCGGCGTCGACGTGCGCGGGAAGATCCGGCACCGGGCGATCATCCACCCGGCCGAGCTGGAGCGCCGCACCGCGACCCCGGGCGGCTGCATCTACGGCTCCTCCTCCAACGGCCCGCGCGCGGCCTTCCTCCGCCCGGCCAACACCGCGCCGGTGCCCGGGTTGTACCTGGTCGGCGGCTCGGCGCACCCCGGCGGCGGGCTGCCGCTGGTGCTGCTCTCCGCGCGGATCGTCGCCGGACTGGTCGGCCCGGCGCGGGCGGGCGACAGCGGATAGGGTTTCGATGTCGCCCCGAGTGGGCATCGCGGCGGCGAGTACAGGGAGCGTGATGGCGTGAGTTTCGAATGGTCGCAGCTGCTCGGCCGGATCGTCGACTGGCTGCGGGCCGGCTATCCGGACGGCGTGCCCGAGCAGGACCGGGTGCCGCTGCTCGCGCTGCTCGGCCGCCGCCTGAGCGACGACGAGGTGGAGCAGGTGGTCGCCGGGCTGGTCGCGCAGGGCACGCTGCCCGCCGACCGGGTCGAGGCCGGCGTCGCCATCACCCGGCTCACCCAGGAGCTGCCGCGGGAATCCGACCTCGCCCGGGTCAGGGAGCGGCTGAACGCGGTGGACTGGCCGGTCGAGGGCACCTGGCGGCCGCCGGTGCTGCCCGGCGGCCCCTCCGAGCACAACGCCAGGGTCGGCTACCACGACGATCTGCGCGGCCTGGCCGAGCTGCTGCACGGCCTGTGCCTGCGGGCGGGCGCGGTCGTCGCGCTGGCCACCACCGCGCTGGTCGAGGCCGAGCTGAGCAGCGCCGAGACCGCCATCGACCTCGCCGCCGAGGCGGGCGCGCTGCGCGCGGAGATCGAGCGCGAGGCCGCCAGGTTGCTGGCCCTGCAATCCCCGGTCGCGGGCGAGCTGCGGCAGGTGGTCACCGCCCTCCAGCTCGGTACCCACCTGCGCCGGATGGCCGCGCTCGCCGCGCACATCGCGGCCGCGGCCAGGCGCAGGCACCCGGAGCACGTGGTCCCCGAACCAGTGCGCCCGCTCGTCGCCCGCATGGGGGCGGCCGCCGCGGCGATCGCCGCCACCGCCGCCGAGGTGCTGGAATCCGGGGACGCCGAGGTCGCGGCCGGGCTCGCCGACCAGGACGACACCATGGACGACCTGCACGAGGAGCTGCTCGCCACGGTGCTCGGCCCGATGTGGGACCACGGCGTCGCCGCCGCCGTCGACCTCACGCTGATCGGCCGGTACTACGAGCGCTTCGCCGACAATGCCGTCGAGGTCGGCAGGCGCACCGTCTTCATGGTGACCGGGGTTCCGGTCGGCGCGCGCCCGGGCGAAACCCGGCGCTGAAACCGGGAATACCGCGCTGACCGGCGCTGTTGCACGGGTCAGCGAGTTCGGCCCTTGACCGGGCAGCGCCGCCGGACGTACTCTGGCCGCGTCTTCTCCCCGGCGGATGTAGCACTGCTCCCGCACCGAGATTCCGAGAATCCCTCTCGCCTCCGCGCAGCTTCTGTGTTCTGCGCACGTCTGCGGCCGCTTGCCCGGACGTCTCCGAAACCCCCACTCTCGCAAGGACATTCCCATGACAACCGAAGAACGTGCCGTCACCGGCATCCTCGACATCACCGGCGGTACCGCCACCCTGCGGGTGCGCGGCTACCTCCCGGACGACGGCGACCTCTACCTCGCACCCCGCCTGCTACGCGAAAACGGCCTGCGCCGTGGCGATTTCGTCACCGGCGTGGCGGGCCCCGGCGCCCGCGGCAAGCGCGACCCGCTGCTGCGGGTGACGACCGTCAACGGCCTCGACCCGGCGCGGGCGAAGGCGCGGCCCGCCTTCGCGGAGCTCACGCCGCTGCACCCGGACCAGCGGCTGCGGCTGGAGACCGAGCCGCACGAGCTCACCGGCCGCGTCGTCGACCTGGCCATGCCGATCGGCAAGGGCCAGCGCGCGCTGATCGTCGCCCCGCCGAAGGCGGGCAAGACCTCGGTGCTGCGCGCCGTCGCGCACGGCATCGCCAAGAACCACCCCGAGTGCGAACTGGTGCTCGTCCTGGTCGGCGAACGGCCGGAGGAGGTCACCGACTTCACCCGCTCGGTGCCCGGCGATATCGCCGCCGCGACCTTCGACCGCACCCCGGCCGAGCAGGTCGGCATGGCGGAGCTGGCGATCGAGCGGGCCAAGCGGCTGGTCGAGGCGGGCCGCGACGTCGTCGTGCTGCTCGACTCGCTCACCCGGCTGGCCCGCGCCTACAACCTGGCCGCACCCGCCTCCGGACGGATCCTCTCCGGCGGCGTCGACTCCGCCGCCCTGCTGCCGCCGAAACGCTTCCTCGGCGCTGCCCGCAATATCGAGAACGGCGGCTCGCTCACCATCGTCGCCACCACGCTGGTCGACACCGGCTCGCTGGCCGACACCGTGATCTTCGAGGAGTGCAAGAGCACCGGCAACGCCGAACTCGTGCTCGACCGCGCCGCCGCCGAGCGGCGCACCTTCCCCGCCGTCGATCTGCCGCGCTCCGGCACCCGGAGGGAGGAGCTGCTGCTCACCCCCGGTGAGCTCGCCGCCGACGCGCTACTGCGCCGCACACTCGCCGCGGCCGCGGGCGGCAAACCGCTGGAGCTGCTGCTGACCGGGCTGCGCCAGGTCGGCACCAACGCCGAGTTCCTCGCCGGGGTCAGCGCCGCGCAGCGCTGAGCGCCGTCGGCCGAGCCGAGTGCCGTCGGCCGAGCCGAGCGCCGTCAGCCGACGGTGCGCGCCCGCAGGTCGGTGAGGCTGTGCACCCAGGTGCGCGGGCCGATCCCGGCGATCATCCAGCGCACCCGGATCCCCGCGGGGCCGGAGCCGGTGCGCCTGGTCACCCGGCGCTCGAAGTACTCGCCCGGCGCGCGCCCCTCCGAGACGAAGCTCGTGTAGGGGTCGCCCGGGTCGATCGGCCCGAGCTGGACGTCACCGACCGGCTCGACGGCGATCATCGCCGCGCGGGAATGGGTGGCGTTGGTGAAGCGAAGTACGCCGTCGGTTGGACTGGTCACAGTCCACGGTTCCACGAGATTCTCCCCTGTCGAAGACGCGTCAACCAATGTTGTTACGCTCTCAATCGTGACCCCCCGATGGCGCGTTACGTCAATATGCCGCCCCGAAGAACGGCGTCCGGGCGGTGCCTGGACCATGAACGGCAGGGAAATGCCGGGTGATCGCGGGTTCGCCCCCTGCGGGGCGGAGCGGCCGGGGCGCCGGTGAGGTGACCGGGCTCACTCGCCTCGGGTGGAGGCGGTGGCCGCGCGATCACCACGGGTAGGCTTGGTGGCGCCCCGGCCGTCTGACCCCTGCCGGCGCGGGTGGAACGGAACGGTCGGTCGTGTCGAGTCGCTCGGCGCGGTCCGCGGTGGTTTCGCCCCGGCAGGGGGTCTGGTGTCGATGACGATGTAGCCACCGGCCGTGCGGGTAAACGTGGCCGGGTTCGAGGAAGTTTCGCGGGGTAGTTCCGCGGTGAAACCGGTGTGACTCAAGGGGCAGGTGGGATCCATGACGACGACGATCGAGGCCGATAGCGTGGAAAAGGAGAACCTGCCGGAGCGGGCCTTCGGCCGTCCGGCCGATTGGCACCCCGGTTCCTACTGGTGGGATGCGGGCACCGTCCTGGTCACCCACGAGGTGCTGCCGGGCCGCTGGGAGACGCGGAAGCGGCTGGTGGTGCCCGCGGGCGACGGCAGGCTCGCGTTCCGGGTGTCGTCGTGGTCGCCCGAGGTCGAGCAGCTGGTTCGCGATCCGCGGGTCATCGTCCAGTCCGGCGACTGGCGCGGGGTGCGGGCGCTCGGCTCACGTGAACAGCAGGGTGAGGCGCTGATCTTCGGCGAGGGCTCGGTGCTGAACACCGTGCGCGAGGGGATCCGGATCAAGTACGGCGTGCGCGGCTCCCTGGCCAGGTGGGGGCACCGGATGGCCCGCGGCTCCGCGCCCTTCGCCGATCTGGCGGTGGTGGTCTCGGTGCACGAGAGCGACTTCCCGATCATTCACTGACCTCCGCATTGTTTCCGGTCGGAAATACGGGGGCGCCGCGCGGATCGCCCCCCGATCGGTACCTTCGTTTTCCGGATAGCGGCCATCGCCGACGGCGAGCCGGTGAACCCCCGATGATCTGCGGTTATCTCGCCGGACGGCCGCGCGTGCGCTCCATACTCGACCCGGCCGCGCCGTCGGCGCGGCCGTAGAGCGACGTGAGGGAGCCAAGTTGAGCGAACCGAACGAACGTGATGTCGCCGCCGCCCTGCGGGCAGCGTCCCCCATTCTGCTGGGATCGGGGCCGGTGGCGGCCCCCGCCGTCGAGCCGCCGGACCCGGATGAGACCTGGGAGCTGCCCAACGGCATCGCCTGGGTCTACTACGGCGACCGCGGCCACGCGGGGCTGACCCGTCCGGTGATCCTGGCCGACGGCTTCAACAGCGGGCCGAGCACGCTGAAGTTCAGCTACTCCGGCTTGGAGCAGAACGGCCGGTACCCGCTGATCTCCGAGTTGCGCAAGCGGGGCCGGGACGTGATCCTGCTCGGTTTCACCGAGCGCAGCGCCTCCATCCTGGACAACAGCCACGCCGCGCGGGCCGCGATCATGCGGGCCATCGCCCAGCGGGCGGGCGATGAACCGCTGGTGGTGGGCGGGTTCAGCATGGGCGGGCTGGTCACCAGGCACGCGCTGGCCGCGCTGGAGACGCAGGGGATCGACCACCAGACGGCGACCTACTTCTCCTACGACAGCCCGCACCGGGGCGCCAACATCCCGATCTCGCTGCAGAGCTTCGCGCACTACATCCGGGATCTGGACAGCCGGTTCTCGGACCAGATGAACAGCCCGGCGGCGCAGCAGCTGCTGTGGCGGCACATCGCGGACTGGTCGGACAAGCCGGTGATGAGCGAGCTGCGCGTGCAGTTCCTCGAGGAGCTGCGCCGGGTCGGCGACTGGCCGCGCCGGCCGCGGCTGCTCGGGCTCGCCAACGGCCCCGGCACCGGCGTCGGCAACGGCATCGGCGCCGGGCGGACCGCGGTGCGCGGCAAGGGCATCGGGATCTTCGGCACCGACCTGCGCACCACGCCGACCGGCGGCGACGACCTCGCCGCGGCGCTTCGCGTGGTCACCGTGCAGAAGAACGAGGTGCACACCCCCGACCTGCCGGATATCGACGGCGCGCCGGGCGGCACCCTGGCCGGCTTCGGGATCCTCGCCGATGGACTGAACAAGATCTTCGGCCTCGGCGTGGAGAACCCGATCCCGGAGCACTGCTTCGTCCCGGCGGTGAGCGCGGTCGACGTGCGGAACCTGGACACGCACGCGGAGCTCTACACCCCGATCGACGAGCTGGTTCCGGAGGAGAGCGCCTTCGACGACTTCGTGCTCGCCTCGGCCAGCGAACCGCACACGCAGATCACCGAGGAGCTGTGCGGCTGGTTGCTCGACCGGATCTGACCGCGATCCCGGCCACCCGTCGCAGCCCGCGGCGGGTGGCCGTTCGCAAGAATCTTGTTCTCGTTATACGGATCGACGTACTTACGGAGTGGTAATTTGATTCTTCCGTAGGTTCGCTCGACTCGAAGGCGGCCCCCATGGTCACCGAACCCGTCTACTGGGACCCGTTCGACCGCGACATCGCGCGCGACCCGTACCCGGTCTACGCGCGGCTGCGCGCCGAGGCGCCGCTGTACTACAACGCCACCCACGACTTCTGGGCGGTGAGCCGCTACGACGACGTGGACCGGGCGCTGCTGGACTGGCGGACCTTCTCCTCCGCCCGCGGGCCGATCCTGGAGATCATCAAGGCGGGCATCGAGATTCCGCCGGGCACGCTGCTCATGGAGGACCCGCCCGCGCACGACATCCACCGCGGGCTGCTGGCCCGGGTCTTCACCCCGCGCCGGATCCTCTCGCTGGAGCCGCGGATCCGGGAGATGTGCGTGCGCGCGCTCGACCGGCTCGCCGGGCTCGACCGGTTCGACCTCATGGCCGCCTACGCGAACGAGGTTCCGATGCGGGTCATCGGGATGCTGCTCGGCATCCCGGAGGCGGACCAGCAGGCGGTCCGGGACCGGGCCGACGCCAACCTGCGCACCGAGCCGGGGCAGCGCATGCAGGTCTCCGAGCGGGCGATCCCGAACGCCGACCACTTCGCCGAGTACATCGACTGGCGTGCCGAGCACCCGTCGGACGACCTGATGACCGAGCTGCTGCAGGCCGAGTTCGTCGACACCGCCGGCGTCACCCGCACGCTGACCAGGCAGGAGATCGTGACCTACATCTCGGTGGTGGCGGGCGCGGGCAACGAGACGACGGCACGGCTGCTCGGCTGGCTCGGCTCGCTGCTGGCCAGGTACCCGGAGCAGCGCGCCGCGCTCGCCGCCGATCCGCGGCTCATCCCGAACGCCATCGAGGAGACGCTGCGCTTCGAGCCGACCGGGCACGCCATCGCCCGCTACGTCACCGCCGACGTCGAGCTGCACGGGCAGGTCGTGCCCGCGGGCAGCGCCATGATGATCCTGGTCGCCTCGGCCAACCGGGACGCCGAGCGCTGGGACGAGCCGGACCGCTTCGACATCCATCGGAAGGTCAGCAACCTGCGCACCTTCGGCCTCGGCACGCACTTCTGCCTCGGCGCCTCGCTGGCCAGGCTGGAGGCGAGGGTGGCGCTGGAGGAGCTGCTGGCGCGCTTCCCGAGCTGGGACGTGGAGTGGGACGGGCTCGAGCTCTCGCCCACCTCCACCGTGCGCGGCTGGGAGCGGCTGCCACTGGTCGTCGGGTAGCGGTCAGACCCGGCCGAAGCGCTCGCCCCAGGCGTGTAGCCGGTCGCGCAGCTCCGCGGGCTCGACCACCGTGAAGTCCGCGTCCAGCGAGCCGAGGCCCATGATCGGCCACTCCAGCGAGTCGGCGGTCATCCGCACCCGGCAGCTGCCCGCGTCGATCTCCTCGGCGGTGCACCAGCGGCCGATCCTGGCCCTGACCTGCTCGGCCGAGGTCTGCACGAGCGCTTCGATCCGGTACGGCCGCGGCACGTTCTCGACGGCGGCGCGGACGAAGGCGGCGGCATCGGCGGCGGGCAGCTCGCGCGGGCGGAAGCGGGAGCCGTCGCCGCGCGGCTCGGTGAGCCGGTCCACCCGGAAGCTGCGCCAGTCGTGCCGGTGCAGGTCGTAGGCGACCAGGTACCAGCGCCTGCCCAGCGCGACCAGGCGGTGCGGCTCGGTGTGCCGGTCGGCGCTGCGGCCGTCGGCGGCGGTGTAGCCGAAGCGTAGCCGTTCGGTGTCGCGGCAGGCGGCAGCCAGGGCGGTGAGCACGGTGGGGTCCGGGCCCGCGGCCACCGCGTCCCAGGTGGCCGGGACGGTCATGGCGCGCAGCGCGTCGACCCGCTTGCGCAGCCGCGGCGGGAGCACCTGGATCACCTTCGCCAGCGCCCGGATCGAAGGCTCGGCGACGCCCGCCACGCCGCCGTGCGCGGCCGTCTGCAACCCGATGACCAGGGCGACCGCCTCCTCGTCGTCGATCATGAGCGGGGGAAGCGCGGCGCCGGGCGCGAGCTGGTAGCCGCCGTCGACGCCGCGGTTCGCCTGCACCGGGTAGCCGAGTTCGCGCAGCCGCTCGACATCACGGCGCAGGGTGCGCGGCGAGACGCCGAGCCGGTCGGCCAGCTCGGTGCCCGGCCAGTACCGGTGCGTTTGCAGAAGTGACAGCAAGCGCAGGGTTCGGGTGCTGGTATTGGCCATGTTCTCGATTCTGCGCGGAATTGCGGCCGGAAAGTGGCCGCAATGGGTTCTACCGTAGTTCTCGAAGCCGGAACCACTCGACCGAAAGGCCCGACATGACCACCTCCACCGCCACCCCCGCCGTCCTCGACGCCGAGCGCGAGGATCTGCTCGCCATGCTCGGCAAGGCCCGCTTCTTCCTGCGCTTCACCGTGCGGAACCTCACCGACGAGCAGGCACGGGAGCGCCCGACCGCCAGCGAGCTCACCCTCGGCGGGCTGATCAAGCACGTCGCCGCCACCGAGCGCGGCTGGGCCGACTTCCTCGTCGACCCGTCCTCGATGAAGAACATGGACGCCATGACCGAGGCCGACTTCGCCCAGCGCGACACCGACTTCCGCCTGCTCCCGGACGAGACCCTGGCCGACGCGCTCGCGACCTACCAGCAGATCGCCGACCGCACCGACGCCCTCGTCGCCACCGCCGACCTGAACGCCCGGCTCCCCCTCCCCGCCGCCCCCTGGTTCCAGGAGTCCACCTGGTCCGCGCGCCGCGTGCTCATGCACATCGTCGCCGAGACCAACCAGCACTCCGGGCACGCCGACATCATCCGGGAGTCGCTGGACGGTCAGAAGACCATGGGCTGAGCGCGAGCTGTTCTCGACATCGGTGTCCTGGACGCCACCGTCATCTCGAAGGCCGTGCGCAAGGCGCCGGACGCGCGGGTGATTGCCCGGGTGGACGCCGGTCCGTTTCGCACACCGTTCGTTTCATCTATCGCGGTGGCCGAGATGCGCTGTGGCCCGGCTACCACGCCCGGCGGAGCGCGACCGCATGCGGGAGCGGTTCGAGACGCGGGTCCGCCCACCGTTCGCCGCCCGGGTGCTTCCCCTCGCCGAGGTGTATGCCGAGCTCATGGCGAATGCCCGCCGCCGAGGGGACGCCATCGGCCGCTCCGACGGCCACATCGCCACCGCGAAGGCAGCGGGGAAGAGCGTAGCCACGCGGGATTCGGCGTTCCGGGCTACCGGCGTGCCCGTGATCAATCCCTGGGAGTAGCGCTTTCCAGCACGGCAAGGTAGGTGGCGACCGGGCCTGCGGTGAGGAGACCGCCTGCGGCACCCGCTATTTCGGCGGCGGCGGAGGTGAGGGCGGTGTGGGCTCTGGTGATGGCGGCGAGGTCGGAGGTCAGTAGAGCGGCTCGGGCCGTTGCGCACCAGAGGACTTCGGCGTGCGGGTCGGGCGGGGGAGGGGGGACGGTGCGCAGGGCGGTTCGGGCAGCTCGGTGGTCGCCGGATTCGGCGAGCAGGAGGGGGCGGAGCCAGGGTTGGGCGGGGCCGTGGCCGGTGTCGTCGATGGGGCGGTCGTGCTGGAGGTGCAGGGCGGCGAGAGCGAGGGGGAGCAGGCCGGCGGTGAGGCCGGGCATGCCGGAGCCGGGAAGCGTCTCGGCGGCTCGGAGGTAGGCGGCGCGGGCTCGGTCGAAGGGCTCGGTGCGGGCGGTGCGCAGGGCGCGGTACCAGGTGGTGAAGACGGTGACCAGGGGGATGTCGTGCGTGGTGGCCACGGTGTCGACGGCGGTGGCGTGCCGGTCCGCGGTGTCGAGATCGTCCAGCGCAGGCGGATTGCAGGCGGATGAGGTGGCCGAGGACGGCGGGGCGGACCAGGCCGTTGCGGTCGGCGAGCGCGAGCAGTTCGGTGCCGAGTTCGGCGCGCTCGGAGGCGAGGCCGGTGCGGGTGAAGCTCTGCATGTATCGGCCGTTCAAGGCGTGCGCGAGCAGGGTGGCGTCGCTGAGCTCGCGGGCCAGCCGCTCGGCTTCCCGTGCCGCGTGCGCAGCGCGCGGGGTGGCATCGCCGCCGCGGGACTCCACCGCGATGGTGGCGAGCAGGCGGCAGCGGAGGGCGGGCGCCGCGGGGAACGCGGCGAGGTTGCGTTCGGCGGCGCGGACGAGGGCCCTCGCCCGGGGCGGGTCGTCCGCGCGGGGCCAGAGCGCGGGGACGTCGTAGCCGCCGATCACCCGGGCGGTGAGCTCGGGGTCGCCGAGCTCCTCGGCGGCGGCCACGGCGTCGGAGCGGTGCCGCTGGGCGGCTTCGAGGCCGTGGCCGCCGGTGAGGGCGAGGTCGCGCAGCAGGCCGACCGTGGAGGTGAGGCGGGTGCGGTCGGAGACGGTACCCGCGTAGGCGGCCGTGGTCTCGGCCCAGACGCGGGCCGCGCCACCGGCCGGGTCGAGGTGCTCGGCCTGGTTCAGCACCTCCCGTTCCAGCCGGGCGAGCCGCGGGCCGGGGTCGATGCCGAGCCGGTCGCGCAGGACGGTGCGGGCGCGGCGCACGGTGCCGAGCGCGTCGGCCTGCCGGCCGGAGCGATACAGGGCGAGCGCCAGGAGCCGCCAGCCCTCCTCGCGCCACGGGTGCTCCAGGACGTGCGCATCGAGTTCGGCCGCGGCGGAGCCGGTGTCGCCGAGTGCGATCCGCGCTTCGGCCAGGCGTTCGATCGCGTGCAGCCGGAGTTCGGTGAGGCTGGTGCGCGGGGCGACGGCCCACGGCGCCTGCCCGGCCTCGGCGTAGGCGGGGCCCCGCCACCAGCCGAGCGCCTCGGTGAGGGTGGCGGCGATGTGGGCGGGCGGTGCGTCGCCGAGCGTGTCGACGGCGGCGGCGAAGCGCCAGGCATCGACGGCGGAATCCGGTAGCCGCAGAGCGTAACCGGGACCCTCGGTGACAAGCAATCGCGGCGGCGTGCGCGGCACTCGGTCAGGCTCAAGCGCGCGCCGCAGCGCGGCGACGAAGGTGCGTACGGTGCCGACGGTGTCGGTGGGCGGCTCGGGCCACGCCGCGTCACCGGTACTCCGTCGCACCGCGCGCCGACCGGTGCCGTTCTCCGGCAGCCGCGGTGGCGGCGCATCGGCCGCGAAGCCAGGGGGCGCGGCGATGGCATTGCCGGAACGCGCGGGAGGCTCGGGCCAGAGCGATTCGATCAGCGTCGGGACCGGCACCACCCGACGATGCGCGATGACGAGCCGCGCCAGCAGGGCGCGCTGCCGCGGCCCGCCCAGCGTTACCGGGGCACCTGCGCCGGACTGCGCGCGCACCGCACCGAGCACGCTGATCTCCATCACCGCACCCTAGCGGCGCTCATCGGTTGCTCATCCGCACCCCACAGGGTGGTCCCATGACCTTCTCCGGATTCAGCACGCACGACGTCGATGTCGCCGACGGCGTGTGTCTCTCCACCGCCATCGGCGGCACCGGCAGCCCGATCGTGCTGCTGCACGGCTTCCCGCAGACCAGGCTCATGTGGCGGCACGTCGCCGCCGAGCTGGCCGCCGAGCACACCGTGATCTGCCCCGACCTGCGCGGCTACGGCGCCAGCGACAAGCCGCGCACCGGCTACGCCAAGCGCACCATGGCCGCGGACATCGTCGAGCTGGCGAGACGGCTCGGTCACCCGCGCTTCGCGTTGGCCGGCCACGACCGCGGCGCCCTCGTCGCCTTCCGCGCCGGGCTGGACCACCCCGACACCGTCACCCACCTCGCCTGCCTGGACGTGCTGCCCACCCTCGACATGTGGGACGCGCTGCGCGGCGCCGCGGGCGCGGTCGGCTTCCACCTGTACCTGATGGCGCAGCGGGAGGGGCTGCCGGAGGCGATGATCGCGGCGAGCGCCGACGCCTTCTTCGGCCACTTCCTCGACGCCTGGACACTGCGCCCGGAGGCGCTGCCCGCCGAGGTCAGGGCCGAGTACCTGGCAGCGAGCCGCGCCGCCGTCCCCTCGATCGTCGCCGACTACCGAGCCTCGGCCACCGTCGACGTCGAGCACGATCGTGCGGATCTCGCGGCAGGCCGCACCCTCGCCATGCCGGTCACCGTGCTGCAGCAGGACTGGGGCGCGCAGCTCGGCTACGACGCCGCCGCGCTCTGGCGTGCCTGGGCACCGGACCTGCACCACCGCACCGTCTCCTGCGGGCACTTCATCGCCGAGGAGGAACCCGCCATGGTCGCCGCCGAGCTCAGAGCGCTGCTGCGCCGCGGCGCGGATCAGGGGGTGGGGAGCGCGGCGGGGTAGTCGCGCAGCTCGATCTCCTCGGCGGCGGAGCTCGCGTACTTCGTCATGAGCCCGAACGCCGGGGAGCGGAGGAACCCGTTGCGCAGCCGGATGCCGGTCGCGGTGCGGGGGGCGAGGAAGCGCCCGGCATTGCTGTTGCCCGCGATCTTCGCGTACCGCTTCATCAGCGCGTCGTAGCGGGGGAGGGCGACGGTGTGGTCGCCGTCGGCGACGGCCAGCTCGCCGGCGAGCACGGCGGCGCCGACGACGGCGAGGCCGGTGCCGAAGCCGCCGAGGGTGTTGCCGTACCCGGCGTCGCCGACCAGCGCGACCCGGCCCCGAACGACGGCGGGCATCCGGACCCGGGCGATGGCGTCCAGGTGGAAGTCGTCGAAGCCGGGCAGCTCGGCCAGCATGCGCGGCACCTCCCAGCCGAGCCCGGCGAAGGCGTCGGCGACCAGTCGCCGCTGCGCCGCGGGTTCGGCCCCGTGGTCCGGTGCGGGCCCGGCGAAGAGGTACAGCTGCTCGGCCTTCGGGCCGCCGCTCACCGCGAGCCTGCCCGGCGCGTTGTGGCCGGTGGCGCGCATGCGCTCCGGCTCGCCGGTACCGCCGGTCCACGGGCTCGCCCCGGCGACGGCGTAGCAGTAGCCGAGGTGCTCGACGTACTCCGCCTCCGGGCCGAAGGCCAGCGCGCGCACCCGGGAGTGGATGCCGTCGGCGCCGAGGACCAGGTCGAAGCGCTCGGCGGGGGCGCGCTCGAACTCCACGCGCACCCCGGCGGCGGTCTCGGTGAGCGCGGAGACGGCGTCGCCGAAGCGGTAGTCGCAGCGATCGGCGGTGCGGCGGTACAGGATCCGTGACAGATCACCGCGCAGGATCTCGACGTCGCCGCCGGTGAACTCGCCGGGCATCGTCGCCAACTCGCGGCCGGTGCCGTCCACGAAGACGGTGTCCGTGGTGCCGGTCCGCGCCCGCGTGATCTCGTCCCACACGCCCATCCGCTCCAGCACGGTGCGGTGCGTGCGGCCCTTGAAGTCGACGGCCTGGCCGCCGGAGCGCAGCGCGGGCGCCCGCTCGACGACGGTGACCCGGAAGCCGAAGCGGTCCAGCCAGTAGGCGAGTGCGGGCCCGGCGATGCCCGCACCCGAGATGAGGACGGTGGTGGTGCGCATGATGGTCTCCATTCTGCGTCCCATGGATACTGTATCCGGCGGACGCGAATCAGCGTATGGTAGACACAGTTATCCGTCAACAAGGGAGCGCGCATGCCGGCACCGACCGCCCTGGAACTGCTCTGGGGCGTCGAGCGCCGCCCGACGCGCGGCCCGAAACCCGCACTGACACCGGAGCGGATCGTGGCCGAGGCGATCGCGCTCGCCGATGCCGACGGCCTGGCCACGCTCTCCATGCAGCGGCTGGCCGAGCGGCTCGGCTTCACCAAGATGTCGCTGTACCGATACGTCCCCGGCAAGGCCGAGCTGGTCGCGCTCATGCTGGACGCCGGGATCGGCGCGCCGCCGGAGCTGCCCGCCGACGACTGGCGGGCCGCGCTGCGCCGCTGGTGCGAAACGCTCTACGAGCGGTTCCGGGCGCATCCGTGGGCGCTGGAGGTGTCGGTCGGGTCGCGGCCGGTCGGGCCTAACGAGATGGCCTGGATGGAGGCGGCGCTCACCGCGCTGCCCGGCACCGGGCTGACCACCGCCGAGCGCCTGGACAGCATCGTCCTGCTCACCGGGCACGCGCGCAGCCTGGGGCAGCAGACCGTCGGCGTCGACCCCGAGCGGTTCGAGCGCGACCTCGCCGAGCAGTTCACCGCCATGCTGCCGACCGTGGCCGAGCGCTACCCGGCCACCGTCGCCGCGTTCGCCGAGGAGGGCGCGGCCGCGGGCGGAGACGGCGCGCTCGCCTTCGGGATCGACCGGATCCTGGACGGGCTCGCGGTCCTGGTGGACCAGCGCGGCCACTGATGCGGATGCCGCCGCGACCCCCGCCGATGGCGGGGCTCGCGACGGAACCGGTATCCGAGATAGCAAGTCCGGAGTTACCGCCGAACCCTGCCGCACTCGACCATAAGTCCGCCGCACCGCTACCGCACGGGCTGGCGGGCAATAGTGCGGCAAACCTCAATCCGCGGTCGTCCGGCATTACCTGTCACACCCACGGTCTACGGTGGAGTGAATGAGCCCCACACATCCCGGCCCCTCGATCGGCGACCTGCCGGTCAAGTACGTGGTCGCGCCGATGCAGTGGCAGCACCCCTGGCATCGCTGGCACGACATCGACGGCCACTGCCCGCACGGCCGCACCCACCGTCAGCTCGACACCCTGCTCCGCGCCGTCGCCTGCGAGCACCGCCGCCGCACGCTGCGCGACGCGGACACCGAGGAGCAGCGCCGCGACACCGCCTACCTGCGCCGGGCGCAGGCCACGCTCAACTGAGCGCGCTCCGGTTCCGGTCGATTTCCGCGTGGTGCTCGGCCGCCCAGCCGACCAGCGCCGAGACGATGCCGAGCAGGTCGTGGCCGAGCGGGGTCAGCTCGTAGACGACCCGGGGCGGCACCTCCGGGTGCGAGGTCCTGGTGAGCAGCCCGTCCTCGCGCAGCCGGCGCAGCGTGCGCGTCAGCATGCGCTGCGAGATGCCGGTCACGGCCAAGAGCAGCTCCGAGTGTCTGCGCGGCCCGTCCGCCAGAACCGCGATCACCAGCAGGCTCCAGGTGTCGCCGACCCGGGCGGGCAGCGGGCTCGGTACCGCGGTGGCGCGGCGGTTCGGGCGCGCGGGTTTCCGGGTCGCGCTGGTGGCGCGGCGGCCGGAGCCGCTGGCCGCGCTGGCGGACGAACTGGCCGCACGGGCGATCGAGGCGGTGCCGTTCCCGGCCGACCTGGCCGACCCGGCCGCGGTGCCGGAGCTGATCGCCGCCGTCCGGGCGCGGTTCGGCCGGATCGACGTGGTCGAGTACGGGCCGATCGGCGGCGGGCAGAGCTTCACGCCCGCCGCCGAACTCGACGCAGGCACGCTGGCCGCGCTGATTCCGCTGCTGCTGCTCACCCCGGTCGAGGTGGTGCGCGCGGTGCTGCCGGAGTGGCGGGCCCGCGGCGACGGCGCCTTCCTGCTCACGCACGGATACTCCGCCGTCGAGCCGCTGCCGGGGCTGAGCGGGGTCGGGCCGGTGATGGCGGCGGCCCGCAACTGGCTGTACGCGCTGCACGGCGAGCTGGCCGGGGCCGGGGTGTACGCGGGCACGCTGGCCGTCGCCGGGTACATCGCGGGCAGCGCGATCGCCGAATCGGCCGCGCCGCCCGCCGAATTCGTGGTCGACCCGGACGAACTCGCCGAGCACTACGGGGCCATGTACACCGAGCGCGACGAGGTCGAGCGGTTTTACCCGGCCGAACCGGGCCGCCACCCCGGCGCCTGATTCAGTCCCGGAGCGCGCGATCGCGCAGGGTGGCGAGGGTGCGCGCCAGGATGCGCGAGATGTGCATCTGCGAGACGCCGAGCTCCCTGGCGATCTGGGACTGCGTGCGGTTCTCGAAGAAGCGCAGGTGCAGGATGCGCCGGTCGCGCTCGGAGAGCTCACGCAGCAGCGGCGCGACGGCGAGCGCGTCCTCGGTGAGGTCGTACGCGGGGTCGACATCACCGAGCGTCTCGGTGATCTGCGCGGCGACCGAGCCCTCCTCGCCGTCCGCGCCGGTGTCCAGCGAGTTGGTGCGGTAGGCATTACCGGCCATCAGCGCCTGGGTGACCTCGAGCAGGTCGACGTTCATCTCCACGGCGATCTCGATGGCGGTCGGCATCCGGCCGTGCTTCTGGCACAGCCGCTCGATGACCGGCCCGAGCGCCAGCTGGGTCTCCTTGACCCGCCGCGGCACCCGGACCGCCCAGGTCCGGTCGCGGAAATGCCTGCGCACCTCGCCCATGATGGTCGGCACCGCGAAGGCGAGGAACGAGGCGCCGCGGGCGGGGTCGAAGCGGTCGACCGCGAGGATCAGCCCGATCGACGCGCTCTGGTGCAGGTCGTCGTAGGTCTCGCCGCGGCCGGTGAAGCGGCGCGCGATGTGGTCGGCGAGCGGCAGGCAGCGGCGCAGGATCCGCTCGCGCAGCGCCCGGCGGCCCGGGTCGTCGTCGGCCATGGCGGCGAGCTGTTCCAGCAGCGGCTCGATCCCGTCGTAGCTGTCGGTGCCCCGCTGGGTGCGGCGCGCGGCGGAGCCTTCGTGAGCTGCGACGAGTGTCATCGAGATCCTCGCTTCCGATTGCCTCCACCCGGCGGGCTCGCGGGTAGAGAGTGGCGACATCCCGTCGGCTACCGCCCGGCCGGGCGGTCAACCGCCCCCCGAACCCGCTTTTCGCTCCGCGGATCGGGCCGCGCGCGATGTTTCGCTCGGCGGATAGGAATGCGCTGGCAGCTCCGGTCGGTGGCCGGTCGACAAGCGAGGGCCGGGCTGCGGAGAATACCGGGACGCCCGAACTCGGGCGGCGGACACGAGGAGGTGACCGCGGTGGCCGATCGGGTGCCGAGAACACGGTTGGGCCGGGGCGGCAGGCTGGGCAGGCTGGCCGCCGGGCAGGCCGTGCGCGGGGCCGGGGTGCGGCTGGCCATGATCGGCCGCACCGAACAGGCGCGGCGGGTGCTCGCCGAGCGGTCCGCGCTGGCCTCGGCGCAGCAGCTGGTGACGGTGCTCGGCGGGCTGAAGGGCGCGGCCATGAAGCTGGGCCAGATGCTCTCGGTGCTCGACCTGGAGCTGGTGCCGGAGTCGCACCGCGAGCTCTTCCGGACCAAACTCGCCGAGCTGCGCGACCGGGTGCCCGCGGTGCCCTTCGCCGGCATGCGGGAGGTGCTCGAGGACGAGCTGGGGCCGCTCGCACGGGTCTTCGCCGAGTTCGACGCGGAGCCGATCGCGGCGGCCTCGATCGGCCAGGTCTACCGGGCCAGGCTGCTCGACGGCCGCGCGGTCGCGGTGAAGGTGCAGTACCCGGGGGTCGAGGAGGCGATCCGGGCCGATCTGCGCAACCTCGAGGTGTTCTCCGCGCTGTGGCGTTCGGCGCTGCCGAGCGCCGCCGACACCGACGTGCTCGCCGAGGTCGCCCGCAGCATCGGCAACGAACTCGACTACCCGCGCGAGGCGCGCACCCAGCACCGGGTCGCCACCCGCTACCGCGGCCACCCGTTCGTCTTCGTCCCGGACGCGCTGCTCGAGTACTGCACCGCCCGGGTGCTGGTGACCGAGCTCGTCGACGGCCACTCCTTCGAGCATCTGCGCACGCTGCCTGCCGCGGAGCGGAACCGGTACGGCGAGCTGATCTACCGCTTCTACATCAGCTCGCTCTTCCACGACTTCGAGTTCTGCGGCGACCCGCACCCCGGCAACGTGCTGCTGGCGAAGGACGGCAGGGTGGCCTTCGTCGACTACGGGCTCTACGACCGGATGGACCCGGTGCACGTCGATTTCGAGCGCTCCTGCCTGCGCGCGGCGGGGGAGCAGCGCGCCGCCGACCTGTACGCGGCCTGGGTCGGGCGCGGCATCATCGACCCGGCGGCCGGGGTCACCGCGGCGGAGTGCCTGGAGTACGTCTGGGCCGCGGCGGGCTGGCACCTGGTGGACGAGCCGATCGCCATCACCCCGGAGATCGCCACCGGGGCGGTGATCCTCGCGATCGACCCGCGCGCGACGGAGTTCCGCGGTATGCGGCACCAGCTGCTGCCGCCCGAACACGTCTTCTCCCGGCGCGCCGACCTCTTCACCTTCGCGCTGCTCGGCCAGCTCGGCGTCACCGCCAACTGGCACACGCTGGCCAGGGAGTGGCTCTACGACGAGCCGCCTGCCACCGAGATCGGCCGCGCGATCGCGCGCTGGCGGGCGGGTCAGGCGGGGCGCTGACCCCGGCCGCCCGCGCAGATCACGAGCGCCGAGCGCAGGTACCACAGCTGGCGCGGGTCCGACGGGTCGAGCCCGGTGATCTCGCCGACCCGGCGCAGCCGGTGGTCGAGGGTGTTCGGGTGGATGTGCAGCTGCTCCGCGGTGCGCCGCCTGCTCAGGTCGTTGCCGATGTGGACGCGGAGCGTCGCCAGCAGGTCGGGGTACTCCAGCAGCGGCCGCAGCCGGGTGCCGAGCAGCTCCCTGCCCACCCCGGGCCTGGTCAGCTGGTACTGCAGCGCCAGGTCGGGGAAGCGGTGCAGCCCGGGGCCGCGGCCGGACTGCTCGACGATGTCGAGCAGCTCGTGCGCGTCGTGCACCGCGGCGGAGACCAGGTCCGGCGGTGATTCGACCACCGTCGCGGTGAGCGGCACCCGCGCGGCCCGTGCCAGCGCGCGCAGCACCTCGTCCAGCTCGGCGGCGGCGGGGTGGTCGGCGGGGAGCAGCACGGTGCCGCCGTCCACCGAGAGCAGCGAGAGCGCGGCGGTGCCGAAGCGATCGGCGAGCCCGGACTGCAGCCTGCGCAGCGTGCGCCTGGCGACCACCCGGCCGTCCAGCTGCGGCCTGCTCTCGTCCGGGTGCGGCGGAATGGCGAGCGCGAGCACCGCGTAGTGCTCGGCCAGCCGGATACCGCCGGCCCGCGCCATGGCCGAGGTCGGGTGGCCGCCGAGCAGCATCGAGGTCAGGGTGTGCGCGGCGGTCCGGTCCTCCAGCGCGGCCGCCCTGCACTCCCGGACGTAGGCCTTGCTGACCGTCGCGGTGATCACGCCGAGCAGCTCCAGGCTGACGAAGGCGCCCGCGACGATGTCCGCGCGCTCGGCCGAGCCCTGCCCGCCGAAGAGCAGGTCGAGCCCGTACTCGAAGCCGACGTGCACCGCGTGCAGCACCGTCGCGATCGGCACGCCCGCCCGTGCCCAGCCCGCGGCGGCGGTCGCCAGCCGGTCGGTGCGCTCCGGGGAGGGCAGCCCCTCCAGCCGCTGGATGGCCCATTTGAGACACATGCGGACCACGGTGGTGGTCTCCGTGCTCTCCGCGGCCGCGGCGAGCGCCCCGCTCTCCAGCAGCCGCGCGGTGACCTTCCTCGCCAGGACCTGCGGATCTCGTTCGAGGGCGGGACGAGCGATGCTCTCGATCGGCACGGGGTGACCTCCTCGTCGCGGACCGGGTGTGGTGTGGAACACGGTAGGACGCCCGCCGACTCACCTGCTACTCCGCTTTACAGATAACCGTGCGGGACTCCCGGCACCCGGGCTGACCAGTTGGAACGGGCCGCGGCGCGAGCCTCGCGGGAATCGGCGCTGCCGAAAAGTGGGGAGGTGCTCACTTTTGCCCGACGGCGTCGCTCTCCGACTCGAGGAAGGCGCCGATCATCCGGCCGGTCATGTCGATCGCCTCGCGCCGCGCCGTGCTCTCCACCTCCAGCGCCGAGCTCCGCAGCGCCGCCGCGAAACCGGTGTTGATCAGCACGAACGTCATCACGTCGTAGCGGTGGTCGTCGCCGGGGCCGAGCAGCTGGATGAGCATCACCTTCACCAGCAGCCGCAGCCGCGGCTCGAACTCCGGGATGCCGCTGCTGTAGAACTGCACGCCGGCCACCAGCGCGCGGACCAGCGCGGCACGGGCGACCAGCTCGTCGGTGATGACGGTCAGGATGTCGACCCAGACCTCGGTGGGGCCCTTCCCGGAGAGGTCGAACATGCGCTGCGTAAAGCGCTTCTCCACCGACTCCAGCAGCCGCGCCAGCAACTCCTCGACCAGCACCGAGCGGTCGGCGAAGTAGCGGTAGACGGTGCCGATGCTGACCCCGGCCTCCGCCGCGATCCGGTTCGTCGAGGTGCCCGCGATCCCGCGCTCGCCGAAGAGCCGGGCGGCGGTGTCCAGGATGTGCTCCCTGGTCGCCTTGGCCCGGTCCTGGGTGGGGCGTCGCCGCTGCGCGGCCGTCTTCGTCGGCACCATCGTCTCCCGCCGGCCGGAAAGTGAGCGTCGCTCATCTTACCGAGGGCGGGGCGCGGCGGAGCGGCCTTCGCCGGTCCGGTGGCCGGATCGGTCATGCGCCGGGTGCGCTCCGAGCTCCGGCGAGCGCGGGATCGGCACCGGCCGGTTCGGCTTCGACCACCACTTCGGACGGCGCGCGCGAGCCGCTCGGTCACCGCGTAAATCCCTTTTCGCGGCCCGGTTTCGGGGGTAATGTGCCTCCTTCGTGTCCGGGTCGGGGAGGGGTGGGGCGATGGCTGTGCGCGCGCTGCCCGGACTCGGCGGCGCCATGGTCTACCGGCGGCTCGCGGTGGCCGGTTTCCGCAGGCAGTGGCAGTACAAGCTGGCGCTCTTCGCCGGCATGTTCACCAACAGCGTGTTCGGGCTGCTGCGCGGCGCGGTCATGCTGGCCGCGATCGGCTCGGCCGGCTCGTTCGGCGGGTACGACGCGGGCAGTATCAGTGCCTACGTGTGGCTGTCGCAGGCGCTGCTCGGCGCGGTGCTCTTCACCGACTCCGGCCTGGAGCTGGGCGAGCGGGTGCGCAGCGGCGACATCGCGGTCGACTTCCTGCGCCCGGTCGACCTCCAGCTCGCCACCCTCGCCGGCGACCTCGGCCGGGCCACCTGCACCCTGCTGCCGCGCGGGCTGCCCACCCTCGCGGTCGGGGCGCTGGTCTACGGCGGGCTCGACCTGCCGAACACCCCGGCCCCGTACCTGCTCGGAATCGTGAGTGTGCTGCTCGGCACGGCTATTTCGTCGCTGGCGCTCTTCGGCACCGCCATGATCGGCTTCTGGGTGGTGGAGACCCGCGGGCTCCGCACGCTGCACCAGGTGCTCGGCTCCTTCCTCGCCGGGCTCTTCGTCCCGGTGCACCTCTTCCCCGGCTGGCTCGGCGCGCTCGCCGCGGCGACCCCCTTCCCCTCGGTGCTGCAGGCGCCGGTCGACGTGCTCTCCGGCCGGGTCACCGGCACCGCGGCGCTCGCGGTCGTCGGTGTGCAGCTGTTCTGGGTGCTCGCGATGGCGGCGCTCGGGCAGGCGCTGCTGGCGGCGGGCAGGCGCAAGCTGGAGGTGCAGGGTGGCTGAGGCCGCGCCTGCGGGGCACTGGAGCAGGCCCTACGTCGCCGTGCTGGGTTCGCGACTGCGGGCGCAGCGCTCGTACCGGCTCTCCTTCGCCAGCGAGCTGTTCGGCTCGCTCGTGGTCGGGCTGGCCGAGTTCGCCGAGGTCTGGGTGGTCTTCCACACCGTGCGGGTGCTCGGCGGGCTCGACCTGGACGCCGCGCTGCTGCTGTTCGGGCTGAGCAACACCGCCTTCGCGCTGGCCCAGGTGCTCTTCGGGCACCTGGACACGCTGCCGACGCTGATCCGGCTCGGCAAACTCGACATCTACCACCTGCGCCCGCAGCCACTGCTGCTCCAGCTGATCACCGGCGACATCTCGCTGCGCCGCTTCGCCAGGGCCACCGTCGCGCTCACCGTGCTCGGAATCGGGCTGCTGCGCAACGACATCGACTGGTCAGCGAGCGCGGTCGCGCTGCTGCTGCTCGCCGTCGTCTCCGGGACCGCGCTGTTCGCCGGGCTCTTCGTCGCCGCGGCGGGCTGCCAGTTCTTCCTGATCGACGGCGCCGAGCTGACCAACAGCTTCACCTACGGCGGCTCCTACGCCGCGACCCTGCCCGCCTCGGTCTTCCCGACCGGGCTGAAGCTGCTGTTCGGGTTCGCGATCCCGGTGGCCTTCACCGCCTACCTGCCCACCCTCGCGCTGCTCGGCGAGCCCGGCCCCGCGCTGCTGCCGTCCTGGCTGGGCTGGCTGACGCCGGGGGCCGCGCTCTGGGCCTGGCTGCTCGGACTGGCGCTGTGGCGCACCGGAACTCGGCACTACCAGGGAGGCGGCGGCTGATGGACACCCCGATCATCGAAACCAGCGAGCTGACCAGGCAGTTCGTGCTGCGCCGCGGCCGGCTGCGCGGGCGCGAGACGCTGACCGCGGTGCACGCCATGAGCTTCCGGGTCGAGCGCGGCGCCGCGGTCGGCTACATCGGCGCCAACGGGGCGGGCAAGTCCACCACCATCAAGATGCTCACCGGCATCCTGGTGCCGACCTCGGGCACGGTCCGCACCTGCGGCCTGGAGCCGGTGCGGCGCAGGCGGCAGCTGGCGAGCCGGATCGGGGTGGTCTTCGGGCAGCGCTCCCAGCTCTGGTGGGATCTGCCGCTGCGCGAATCGTTCTCGATCCTGGCCGCGGTGCACCGGCTCGACCCGGACGCCGCCCGCAAGCGCACGCACACCCTGGTCGAGCAGCTGGAGATGGCGGACACGCTGGCGACGCCGGTGCGCCAGCTCTCGCTGGGCGAGCGGATGCGCGCCGAGGTGGCCGCCGCGCTGCTGCACTCCCCGGAGCTGATCATCCTGGACGAGCCGACCATCGGCCTCGACGTGCTCTCCAAGCAGCGGCTGCGCGAGTTCCTGCGCGCCGAGCGGGCCGAGCGCGGCACCACGCTGCTGCTCACCACGCACGACATGGGCGATATCGAGCGGCTCTGCGACCGGGTGCTCGTCGTCGACCGCGGCAGGCTCGCCTACGACGGCACGCTCACCGGGCTCGCCGCGACCGTCGGCGCCCGCCGGGTGCTGGTCGTCGACCTCACCGCGCCGACCCCGGACTTCACCGACATCCCCGGCGCCACCCTGGTCGCCACCGAGGCGGGCGGGATGCGTCAGCGGCTCGCCTTCGACGCCGAGCGGACCACCGCGGCGCAGCTGCTCACCGCCGTCTCCGCGCGCGCCGAGGTGCGCGACCTGGCCATCGAGGAGCCGGAGATCGAGGACGTGGTGCGGCGGCTCTACCGCTCCGCGCGCTGACGGGGAGCGCACGGTCGTCGTCGCCGACGGTGTCCGTGGCGCCGATGTGCTCGGCGCGGGCGAGCGGTGAGATCCCGGCTGCGCGGCGACGGCAGGACGGCCGCCGGTCCGGCTCGCCCTGGCGCGGCACCCGCGCGATTCGTTACGGTGCGGTGATGCGCCTGCTCGCGATGGCCGACACGCACGTCCCGAAGCGGGCCCGCGGCCTGCCGCCGGTGCTCTGGCGCGCGGTCGAGGCCGCCGACGTGGTCGTGCACGCGGGCGACTGGGTCGAGGCCGCGCTGCTGGACGAGCTCGCGGCCCGCAGCGCCCGGCTGATCGCGGTGTACGGCAACAACGACGGCCCCGAGCTGCGCGCCCGCCTCCCGGAGATCGCCAGGGCGGAGCTCGACGGCCTGCGCCTGGCCGTCGTGCACGAGACCGGCGCCGCCACCGGCCGCGAGAAGCGCTGCGCCCGCGCCTTCCCCGACACCGACGTGCTGATCTTCGGCCACAGCCACATCCCCTGGGACAGCACCGCGAGCACCGGCCTGCGGCTGCTCAACCCCGGCTCGCCCACCGACCGCAGGCGGCAGCCCGAGCACACCTACCTGACGGCCGAGATCCGCGCGGGCGCGCTCCGTGATGTGACCCTGCACGCCATACCGAGGAGTACGGACCGGAATCCGGGGTAGTACGCCGCGGTGAGTACACCGGAGAACCCCCCACTCGACGCCGATCCCACCGAGCAGACCACGCTGGACACCCCGGAGGTCGAGGTGACCGGCTACTCGGTTCCGCCGAACCAGGATCCGGACAATCCGGAAGAGCGGCGGGACTGAATCCGCCTCCGGTGTCCGGCCCCGGCCGGACCGGATGCGCCGATGAGCACCGGGACCGGGCACCCGTGACCCGCGCCGCCGACGCGGTCGGCCGGGACGAGCACGACGGCACCGGCGAGTTCTCCGCCCTGCTCGAGGACAGTGCCGAGGATCTGTACGAGAACGCGCCGTGCGGCTACCTCTCCACCCTGCTCGACGGCCAGATCGCCAAGGTCAACGCCACCCTGCTCGGCTGGCTCGGCTACAGCGGCGCCGAGCTGGTCGGCAAGCGCGCCTTCGGCGACCTGCTCACCGTCGGCGGGCGGCTCTACCACGAGACGCACGTCGCGCCGCTGCTCCGGATGCGCGGCGAGGTCAGCGGCATCGCGCTGGAGCTGGTCGCCGCGGACGGCGCGCGGCTGCCGGTACTGGCCACCTCGGTGATCAAGTCCGGCGTGGACGGCGCGCCGCTGCTCATCCGCACCACGCTCTTCGACGCGAGCTCGCGCCGCGCCTACGAGGCCGAGCTGCTGCGCGCCCGGCGCGCCGCCGAGCAGGAGCGCGAACGGCTGCAGCGGCTGAACGCCATCCTGCAGCGCACGCTGCTGCCGTCGGCGCTGGAGCCGGTGCCGGGGCTGGACGTGGCCGCGCACTACCACATCGCCTCGCTCGACCAGGTCGGCGGCGACTTCTACGACCTGTTCCCGCTGGCCGACGCGCGCTGGGGCTTCTTCCTCGGCGACGTCTGCGGCAAGGGCGCGCTCGCCGCCACGCTGACCTCGCGGGTCAGGTACGCGCTGCGCGCCGCCGCGGTCTACGACCCGGACCCCGGCTCGGTGCTGACCAAGCTGAACCGGGTGCTGCTCGACTCACACCAGCCCGGCGACCCGCGCTTCTGCACGGTGCTCTACGGCGGCCTCGTGCTGCGCGACGGCCGCGCGGAGGTCACGCTCGCGGCGGGCGGCCACCCGCCCGCGCTGCTGCTGCGCGCCTGCGGCGCCGCCGAGTACCTGCGCACCCCCGGCGGCCAGCTGGTCGGGCTGCTCCCGGACGCCGAGGTCGGCACCGCGCGGGTGGTCCTGCACCCCGGCGACACCCTGCTGCTCTACACCGACGGGCTGATCGAGGCCCGCACCGGCACCGGCCTCTTCGGCGAGGAGGCGCTGCTCGAGTTCGCCGCTGCCCGCGCCCCGCGCGCCGCGACCGCGCTCGTCGCCGACCTCGTCGGGCTGCTGGAATCGCTCGGTGCCGGCGTCACCGACGACACCGCCCTGCTCGCCCTGCACCTGCCGGGGAAACCGGTCGACGGATAACCGGTTGTCTGCCACCATGATCCGGTGCTGATCGAGCTGGCGGTGGGGGATGCGTACGGCGCCGGGTTCGAGTACGCCCCGCCGGAGTTCGTCACCGCGCACAACACGGTGCGCGGCTACGTGCAGCACCCGACGCACCTCGGGATCCGCCCCGGCGCCTACACCGACGACACCCAGATGACGCTGGCCGTCGCCGAACTCATGGTCGCGGGCGAGCCGTGGACCCCGGCGAACCTCGCCGACCGGTTCGTCACCGTCTTCCAGCGCGATCCGCGCGAGGGGTACGCGGGCCGCTTCCACGACTTCCTGCTCACCGTCGCCGACGGCGCCGACTTCCTGCGCCGGATCCGCCCGGAGAGCGACAAGAGCGGCGCGGCCATGCGCGCCGCCCCGATCGGGCTGCTGCCCACCGTCGCCGACGTGCTGCACCACGCCCGCGTGCAGGCCGCCGTCACGCACGACACCCCCGACGGCATCGCCGCCGCGCAGGCCGCCGCGCTCGCCGTGCACTACACCCACAACGACCTCGGCCCGCTGCCGGAGATCGGCGCCTGGATCGCCGGGCACGTCCCCGGCGACTGGGCGCGGCCGTACCGCGGCAAGGTCGGCAGCAAGGGGCGGATGAGCGTGGCCGCCGCGCTCACCGCGCTCGCGGGCAGCACCTCCGCGAGCGAGCTGCTGCGCCGCTGCGTCGCCTTCACCGGCGACGTCGACACCGTGGCGACCATCGCGCTGGCCGCCGCCGCCCGCTCGGCCCGGGTCACCCCCGACCTGCCCCCGGTGCTGGTCGAGACGCTGGAGAACGGCCGCTACGGCCGCGACTACCTCGCCGAGCTGAACGCCCGGCTGCTCGGCTGAGCCGCCAGGGCGAGGTTGCGGCCTCCCCGGCCCGGCCTGGAACGCGGTCCTGGAGTGCCGCATCGCGGAATCGCGCGCGCCGAGCTCGCGGATCTCGACGGTCAGGCGATCGTGCCCCCGGCGCGCAGCGCGGCGAGCCGGGCGGCGTCGTAGCCGAGCAGCTCGGTGAGCACCTCGTCGGTGTGCGTGCCCGGCCTGCTCGCGCCGCCCCAGCGCACCCCGCCCGCCGTCTCGCTGAGCCGGGGGATCACCCCGACGCCCTTGACCGGCTCCGGGTCGTAACCGGGCTCGCCCGGCCGCACCGAGGGGTCGACGTGGTCGACGAAGAGCCCGCGCGCGGCGAACTGCGGATCGGCCATGACCTCGGCGACGGTGTTGACCGGCCCGACGACCACCTGGTGCTCGGTGAGCAGCGCGATCAGCTCGGCGGCGGGAAACGTCCCGGCCCAGGCGGCGATCAGCGCGTCGAGCTCGTCCTGGTGGTCGCCGCGCGCGGTGTGCGTGGCGTAGCGCGGGTCGGCGGCCAGCTCGGGGCGGCCCATCGCGCCGGCCAGCCGGGCGAAGATGGTGTCCTGGTTGGCGGCGATGATCACCCAGAGCCCGTCCGCGCTGCGGTAGATGTTCGAGGGCGCGATCCGGTCCAGCCGGGTACCAGAGGGCTGCCGCACGTGGCCGGTCTTGTGGTAATCCGGCACCGTCGACTCCTGGACGGCCAGCGCCGCCTCGGTGAGCGCGGCGTCGACGACCTGCCCGCGCCCGGTGCGGGTCCGGGCGAAGAGCGCCGCGAGCACGCCCTGGAAGGCGAACATCCCGGCGAGGGTGTCGCCGAGCGAGAGCGCGGGCCGCGGCGGCGGCTGCCCGGGGAAGCCGTTCAGGTGGCGCAGCCCGCTGATGCCCTCGGCCACCGAGGCATACCCCGGACGTGCGGCGTACGGCCCGGTCTGGCCGTAGCCGGAGACCCGGGCCAGCACCAGTCCGGGTGCGGCCGCGCTCAGCACGTCCCAGCCCAGCCCCCAGCGCTCCAGCGTGCCGGGGCGGAAGCTCTCGACCACCACGTCGGCGGTCCCGACCAGCTCCAGGAAGACCTCGCGCCCGGCGGGGGTGCGCGGATCGAGGCTCACGCAGCGCTTGTTGCGGGCGTGCACGGACCAGAAGTACTGGTGCCCACCGGCGGCCTGCCCCCAGTCGCGCAGCGGGTCGGGGCGGTCCGGCGCCTCGACCTTGACCACGTCGGCGCCCATGTCGCCGAGCAGCCTGCCGCAGTACGGCCCGGCGATCAGCGTGCCCAGCTCGAGCACCCGGACGCCGTCCAGCGCGCCGCTCACTCCCCGGCACCCGCGGTGAGGCCGAGCGCGCCGAGGCACATCCGGTCGAGGGTGTCGAGCAGCGCCGCCTCGTCGGCGTCGTCGCCCTGGACGAGCCAGAGGTAGAGGGTGTGGTCGACCATGGCGGCCATGGCGCGGGCCGCGAGCACCGGGTCCAGCCCCGGCGCGGCCAGCCCCGCCCGCTGCCAGCGTGCGATGGCGCGCGCGGAGCGGTCGATGAGCTGCCCGCGGTGCTCGTGCCGCAGCGCGCGGAACTCCTCGTTGAAGGTGGCGACCTGCTCGACGATCGCCATCATCTTCGCGTTGCGCCGGTACGCCCGGTAGTAGGAGCGGTTCGAGGCGATCAGCCGCTCGGCGGGGGAGCGGCCGGGATCGACGGGCTCGCGGCGGTGCACGTCCTCGAAGAGCTGGGTGCTGAGCTCCGTGAAGATGTGCTCCTTGGACTCGAAATAGCGGTAGAAGGTGCCGTAGGAGACCTCGGCCTCGGTGGTGATCAGCTCGACCCGGCACTCCGGGAAGCCGACCGTCTCGAAGACCGTGCGGGCGGCGGCGAGCAGCGCGTCCCTGGTCCGGCGGCCGCGGGGGGTCAGCGTCTCGGCGGTGTTGACAGACGTCTGGGGCACACCCACACTGTCCGCAGAGATGACATGACTGTCAAGTCAACCGGAGGGACCGCCATGGCCTCGGTCGATGCCAAGTACGAGCTGCGCGGGATCAACCACCTCGCCCTGGTCTGCGCGGACATGCGGCGCACCATCGACTTCTACTCCGGCGTGCTCGGCATGCCGCTGGTCAAGACCATCGAGCTCCCCGGCGAGCTGGGGCAGCACTTTTTCTTCGACTGCGGCGGCGGCAACACCCTCGCCTTCTTCTGGCTGGCCGACGCGCCGGACGCCGCGCCGGGGCTGGCCGCGCCGAAGGGGCTGCCGGACGAGGGCGAGCTGCTCAGCGCCGTCGGCTCGATGAACCACGTCGCCTTCGCGGTCCCGCCGGAGCGGTTCGACGAGTACTTCCGGCGCCTGCCCGCCGATGGCGTCCGGGTCAGCCGGATCCTGAACCACGACGACAGCACCCGCGGCGTCTCCCGCGACGTACACCCCGGCACCTTCGTCCGCTCCTTCTACTTCCAGGACCCGGACGGCGTGCTGCTCGAATTCGCCTGCTGGACCAGGACCTTCACCGCGGACGATGTGACGCACGAGCCGCGCACCGCCGCCGACCGCCGCACCCGGGCCCCGTCCTGACCCCCGCCGCCCCCGAGAGGAATCGCCGTGCCCCGTCTGCGTGAGGTGCCCCGCGCCGAAGTCACCGACGAGAAGATCCTGTTCTTCTACGACCGCCTGTTCGGCCCCGAGAAGGATCCCGCCGTCGACCACGGCACCATCCACGCCACCCCCGGCGACTGGTGGACCGTCTTCGCCCAGTCGCCCGAGGTCTTCCGGCACGCCGTGCGCGGCTTCGCGCTCTACCGCACCGCCGCGCTCGACCCGCTGCTGCGCGAGCTGGGCCAGAGCCGGGCCGGCTTCGCCAGGGGTAGCCAGTTCGTCTTCTCCCAGCACTGCAAGCAGATGCGCGCGCTCGGCATGCCGGAGGAGAAGATCGCCGCGATCCCGCACTGGCAGGTCAGCACCGCCTACTCCGCCCTGGAGCGCGCGGTGCTCGCCTACACCGACGGGCTGGTCCTCGACGGCGGCCGGGTGCCGGACGGGGTATTCGAGGTGCTGCGGGAGCACCTGGGCGACCCGGAGATCCTGCAGCTCACCTACATCACCGCCATGTACGACATGCACGCCACCATCTGCCGCGCGCTGCGGCTGGAGTTCGACGACCGGCCGGAGCCGATCGAGGAGTATCAGGTGCCGGCGGGCGTCGAGCCGCGCGACCTCTCCGCCGATCTCTCGGCGGAGTAGCGGAGCGCCGCCTGCCCGAGACGGCGCGGGCGCGTCAAGGTTTCGCTCAGGCTGCGTCAATGGGTTCAATCCCCGCCTCGACCTCGGGACACTGCGAAGTACCGCAACGGCCTGGCTATCGAGGGAGTGGACGATGACCGCGAACACCGTGCTCAACAACGTCGATATCGAGGCCGTCGGCGGCCTCGTGCGGGCGATTCAGCAGGATCCGGCGAAGGCGCAGACAACCTGGGCTGCGCACGTGGCGTGGAAGGGCGCGTTCGCCTCGGAGTCGAAGGTGCGGCAGTTCGCGCCCGCCCCCTCGGACGAGCCCGCCGCGCTCGGCGGTGGTGACACCGCGGCGAACCCGGTGGAGCAGCTGCTCGGGGCGCTCGGCAACTGCCTGGCGGTGGGGTACGCGGCCAATGCGACGGTGGCAGGCATCGAGCTCAGGGATGTGAAGATCGACCTGCGGGGCGATCTCGACCTGCACGTCTTCCTCGGGCTCGCCGACGGCCACGCGGGGTTCGATTCGATCACCGCGACGGTGACCATCGATGCCGACGCCACGCCGGAGCAGCTCGCCGAGCTGCACGCCAGGGTGCAGGCCAGTTCGCCGGTCGGGCACACCCTGCGCAACTCGGTGCCGCTCGAGGTGCGGCTTGGCTGAGAAGGACGCCGAGGGCGCCGCGGGCTGCTGTAGGGTCGCCGCCCATGGCTGATCGTGAATACGGGTTCCGGACCAGGGCGATTCACGCGGGGAACATCCCGGACGCGGTGAGCGGCGCGCGGGCGCTGCCGATCTACCAGTCGGCGGCGTTCGTCTTCGACGACACCGCCGACGCGGCCGCCCGGTTCGCCCTGCAGAAGTACGGCAACGTCTACTCCCGGCTGGCGAACCCGACGGTCGCCAGCTTCGAGGAGCGGATCGCCAGCCTGGAGGGCGGGCTCGGCGCCGTCGCCACCGCGAGCGGGATGGGCGCGGAGTTCATCACCTTCGCCGCGCTGGCCGGCGCGGGCGACCACATCGTGGCGGGCGCGCAGCTCTACGGCGGCACGCTGACCCAGCTGGACAACACGCTGCGCCGCTTCGGCGTCGAGACCACCTTCGTCGCCTCGGACGATCCAGCGGCTTATGCCGCCGCGATCACCGACCGGACCAAGCTGATCTTCGTCGAGACGGTGGCGAACCCGTCCGGTGGCATCGCCGACCTGGAGAGGCTGGCCGACGTGGCGCACGCGGCCGGGGTGCCGCTGATCGTCGACTCGACCATTCCCACGCCGTACCTGAACCGGCCGCTGGAGTGGGGCGCCGACATCGTCATCCACTCGGCCACCAAGTTCCTCGGCGGGCACGGCACCACGCTCGGCGGCGTCGTGGTGGAGTCCGGCCGGTTCGACTGGCACAATCCGCGCTTCCCGCTCTTCGACGAGGTCGTGCCGCACTACGGCGGGCTCACCTGGAACGGCAACTTCGGCGAGTACGCCTTCCTCACCCGGCTGCGCGCCGAGCAGCTGCGCGACATCGGGCCCTCGCTCGGGCCGCAAGCCGCCTGGCAGCTGGCGCTCGGCGTCGAGACGCTGCCGCTGCGCATGCAGAACCACGTGGAGAACGCCCGCGCGGTGGCGGAGTGGCTGGAAGCGGACTCCCGGGTCGACTTCGTGAACTGGGCCGGGCTGCCGGGGCACCCGCACCACGAGCGTGCCGCCAAGTACCTGCCGCTCGGGCCGGGCAGCGTGTTCGGCTTCGGCGTCGAGGGTGGCCGGGAGGCGGGGCGGACCTTCATCGAATCCTTGGATCTGGCAAGCCATCTGGCGAATATCGGTGACACCAAGACGCTGGTGATCCACCCGGCGTCGACCACGCACGCGCAGCTCACCGAGCAGCAGCTGGTGGAGGCGGGCGTCGCGCCGGGGCTGGTGCGGATCAGTGTCGGGCTGGAAGATGTGGACGATATCCTGCACGACCTGGACCAGGCACTGCACGCCGCGGCGAAGGAGAAGACAGCGTGAGCGATAGCGTCGAAACCCATCTGGTGAACGGGCTCACCCTCTCCCTGCCCGCGGACTCGCCACGGGCCAAGCAACTGCACAGCGAGCGCACCTGGCTGGGCCCCTCGGCCAAGGAGCGGCTGAAAATCCTGCGCCGGGCGAAGAGCATCGCGGTGGTCGGGTTCTCCACGAACCCGGCACGGGCGAGCTACTTCGTCGGCACCTACCTGGTGCAGTCCACCGACTACACGGTGTACTTCATCAACCCGAACGCGGCCGGGCGCAGCGTGCTCGGCCACGAGATCTTCGGCTCGCTCGCCGACCTGCCGGAGACCCCGGATGTCGTCTGCGTTTTCCGGAAGGCGAGCGATATCCCGTCCGTGGTCGACGACGTCGCCGCGCTCACCCCGGCCCCGGTGCTCTGGGTGCAGCTCGGCATCTGGAACGAGGACGCCGCCCGCGACGCCGAAACTCGCGGGCTGACCGTCGTGATGGACCGCTGCCTGAAGATCGAGCACGCCCGCTTCCACGGCGGGCTGCACCTGCTCGGCTTCGACACCGGCCAGATCACCGCCCGCAAGACCGTTCGCTAGTCCGCACGATTCAGGAGGTATCGCCCATGACCGGAACCGCCCCCGCCGTCGACAACGGCGTCAACGTCGAGCACCTGCTCGGCGCCCGCGCCGCGCTGGCCGACTCGCCGGAGATCGCGAAGTTCGAGTGGCGCTCGACGGTGAGCTGGGTGCGCGGCACGCACAGCCAGACCGAGGTGGAGACCTTCTACGGCCTCGGCGGCGAGCAGGCGCACACCAGGAAGTTCACCTTCGACGCCGACCACCCGCCGCAGTTCGCCGCCGAGGACAACGGCATCACCCCGGCCGAGTACGTGCTGGTAGCGCTCGGCTCCTGCCTGACCGCGGGCATCGCCTCGGTCGCCCAGCAGCGCCAGATCAAGCTGAACTCGGTGGTCGCCACCGTGCGCGCCGACTTCGACCTGCACGGCATCCTGGGCGCCGACCCCGAGGTGCGCAACGGCTTCTCGAACATCACCGTCGACTACAACATCGACGCCGATGCCTCGCCCGCCGACATCCAGGCGCTGGTCGCGCAGTCGCAGAAGCGCTCGGCGGTCTACGACGCGCTGACCAACCCGACCAACGTCGAGGTCAAGGTCAACGCGTCCTGATGCCGGCCACGACCACCGTCGTGGTCGGGGCCGGACACAACGGCCTGGCAATCAGCCGCCACCTGGCCGCCCGCTCGATCGACCACGTTGTCCTCGAGCGCGGCCGGGTGGCGCACTCCTGGCGCACCCAGCGCTGGGATTCGCTGCGTCTGCTCACGCCCAACTGGATGACCCGGCTGCCCGGCCACGCCTACGACGGCGACGACCCCGACGGCTACCTGAGCGCCGCCGAGGTGGCGGACTTCGTCACCGGCTACGCCGCGGCCTCGGCCGCTCCGGTTCGGCCCGAGACCACGGTGACCGCGGTGCGCGCCACCGACGCCGGCTTCACCGTCGCCACCGACCGGGGTGACTGGTCGGCGCGCAGCGTCGTACTCGCCTCCGGCGCCACGGTCTCCCCGGTGCCCGCGCTCGCCGCCGCGCTCCCGGACGGCATCGAATCGATTGCCGCACTGCACTACCGGAACCCGGGACAGTTGCCCGATGGCGGTGTGCTCGTGGTCGGCGGCGCCGCCAGCGGCGTGCAGATCGCCGAGGAGATCCACCGCTCCGGCCGCCCGGTCACGCTCGCCACCGGCGAGCACGTCCGGGTGCCGCGGCGCTATCGGGACCGCGACATCCTCTGGTGGCTGGACGAGATCGGGCTGCTCGACGAGCGCTGGGACCGCATCGACGACATCGTGCGCGCCCGCAACCTGGCCTCGTTCCAGCTGGTCGGCGGCGGCCGCACGGTCGACTTCAACGCGCTGCAGGAGCAGGGCATCCGGCTGGTCGGCAAGCTGGCCGGGATCAGGGACGGGAAGGCGCAGTTCTCCGGTTCCCTGCGCAATGTGGTGACGCTGGCCGACCTGAAGCTGAACCGCCTACTGGACAGCATCGACGCGCACGCGGGCGGCACCGGCGAGCGCCCGGACCCGACCAGGGTCCCGGACTCCCCGCTGCTGCTCGACCTGACCAGCGGCGAGATCCGCTCGGTGGTGTGGGCGACCGGCATCAAGCCGGACCACTCCTGGCTGGAGGTGCCCGCCTTCGACCCGCGCGGGCGGCTGCGGCACCACGGCGGCGTGGTGGACTGGCCCGGGCTCTACGTCACCGGGCTGCCGGTGCTGCGGCGCAGGCGCTCCACCTACATCGACGGGTCGGACGCCGACGCCGCCGAGCTCACCGCGCACCTCGCGGAGCACCTCGGCGGCGCGGACCCGCACCCGCGACCGGTCGAGGCGTCCTAGCGCTGCTAGCGCTTCGGGGCGACCAGCTTGGCCCCGGACCACTCCGGCGCGACCGTCGCCGAGCTGGTCTGGGCCAGGCCCGCCGTGTGCGCGGCGTCGGCGATGTCGCTCGGCTGGACGTAGCCTTCGCGCCCGGTCTTGGGGGTGAGCAGCCACAGGGTGCCGCCGCTGCCGAGCGAGCCGTTGGCGTCGACCAGGATGTCGGTCAGGTCGCCGTCGTCGTCGCGGTACCAGAGCACGACCCCGTCGGCGAGTTCCTCGTAGTCCTCGTCGACCAGCTCCTGCCCGATCAGGGCCTCGATCGCCTGGCGCAGGTCGTCATCGACGTCGTCGTCGTACCCGATCTCCAGGACGACCTGGCCCGCTTCGAACCCGAGCCGGTCCGCCGGACTGGTGGAAACCTCCGCCACGATGTTTGGTTCCTTTCATTCCGGAGTCGATCCGAACCGTAGACCGTCGATGGTCGTTCCCGCCCGATTCCGGTCACACCGGAGTGTCGGGGTCATTCGAGGCGCCAGTTCGGCTGGCGCCCTTGGCGGTACGCCGCGAACCCCTCGGACGGGTCGTGCGCGGCGAGGACCACGTCGGCGAGCGCCGCCGCGTGCCGATCGGTCTCGCCGGGGTATTCGTCGGCCGCGCGCAGGAAGGTGAGCGCGGCGCGCAGCGCGACGGGGGAGCGGGCGACGATGTCGGCGGCCACCTCGCGGGCGGCGTCGAGCGCCTTGCCGTGCGGGGCCGTGCGCGCGATCAGCCCGGCGGCCAGCGCCTCGGGGGCGGTGAGGCGGCGGCCGGTGAGGATCAGGTCGCGGGCGAGCGCGGGGCCGGCCAGCCGGGGCAGCGCCTCCAGCACGCCGAGCGCGGGCGGGAGCCCCACCGCGGGGTCGGTGACGGCGAAGCTCGCGGCCTCGTCGGCGACCACCAGGTCGCAGGCGAGCGCGAGCGCGAGCCCGGCGCCGTCGGCGCGGCCGGTGACGGCGGCGACGACCGGTTTGGCGCCGTGCGATGCCGGGCGGCCGGTCCAGACCCGGTGCGACCGCAGCAGCAGGAGCAGCGGCGATCCGGCGGCGGCGGGATCGACGCCGAGCGCGAAGTTCTCACCGCCGGTGACGATGGCAACCCACAGCTCGGGGTCGCGCTGGTACGCCGCGAGGGCGTGCTCGAGGTCGCGCAGCACCTCGGCGTCCAGCTCGGGCCGGTTCAGCGCGATCTCCAGGACGTGTCCGGCGGTGGTGACCGTGAGGTGCGCCGAATCGCGCGGCGGTGCCGCCGGTTTCGGCTCGGGGCGGCTCAGGGTGACGCGGTTGCCCGCATCGGTGGCGCGCACGTAGACCCGCTCTCCGGCGGGGTGCTCGGCATCGGTGAGCAGGGCGGTGGCGGCCGCGTCGGCGGTATTCGCGAGGAAGCGGCGGCCGTCGTCCAGCCGGCCGATCACGATGCCGCGCGGGCTGCCGTCCCTGTCGTAGCTCACCACCCAGGATTCGACGGTGCCCCAGCCGTCGGCGCGGTGCGCCACCGGCACGGTGGGCACGGCGTCCAGCTCGGCCTGGAGCCCGGCCGCGCCGTCTTCCGGGAAGGGCGCGGGCGTGGTCGAGTAGACGCCGACCGAGTGCTTGCTGAGCACGCCGCCGTTCGCCGCGACCAGCCCGTACCCGCCGGGTGTGCGGCGCAGCCGCGCGACGATCTCCGCGATGCCGTGCGCGCTGTAGTTGTTGCCCGCGCCGCCGAAGAAGGGGAGCCCGCCGGTGACGGTGAGCCCGCGTGGGTTGTCCGGGGCCAGCCCGAGCCCGTCGCAGAGGTTGAAGACCGCGATCGGGAAGCAGCTGTAGAGGTCGAGCGCGGCCACGTCGTCCAGCCCGATCCCGGCCGTGTCCAGCGCGTGCCGCACCGCCGCCACCGCGGCCGGGCTGCGGTCCAGCGCCGGGCGCTCCAGCAGTCCGCGCTCGGACAGATCCGCCCAGCCGTGCAGGTAGACCCGCTGCTCCGCCGGGATGCCGAGCCGGTCGGCGTGCTCGGTGGTGGTGACTAGCACCGCCGCGGCCTGGTTGACCTGGTCCCGCGCCACCACGAAGCGGGTGTAGACGTCGGTGATCGCGCGGTTGCGCGCGTCGACGGTGACCAGCTCGGCGGCGCCCCGCTCGACCGGGGCGGCCGCGTACGGGTTGGCCGCGGCGACCGCGGTGAAGGGAGCGAAGAGCTCGCCGATGGCGCGGGCGTACGCCGCCCGGGAGGCGCCGAGCCGGGTGCGCCTGGCGTTCTCCATGGCCGAGTACACGACGGTCGGCTCCACCAGCCCGTGCTGCGCGGCGCAGGCGGCGGTGAGGCCGGTGATCCGGTAGCCGCGGTCCGCCAGGCTGCCCGGGTGCCGCTCCGAGTAGTCGGGGTGCTGGTCGCGGGGGAGCCCGGCCAGGTGCCGCACGGTGGAGATGGTCTCCGCGCCGAAGAGCAGCGCGGTCTCGCCGCGGCCCGCCGCGATGTCCCGGCACAGCTCGGTGAGGAGCTGCTGCGGGCTCTGCCCGCCGGTCGGGCCGAGGATGGCGCGCGCCGGGTCGGCGCCGACCCGGGCGGCGACGGCGCGCGGCACGTTGTCCGGGGCGCCGAGCGCGGCCACGGCGTACGGGCTGGCCACGTCGAAGGCGCGCACCGCGGCGATGGTGTCGATGCCGGACGCGGGCACGGCGGCGTCGGTGAGCGCCGCGCGCACCGCCTCGGCGGCGAGGTCGGCGGCGGAGAGCGCGCGGTAGCCGTCGGCGCCGAGCCGCTCCGCGGCCTGACCCACGCCGACGATCACGGGGGTGCGCGGCGGCACCGCTTCGTGGAGGCTCTCCGGCACGACCCTGCCCTTCCTGCGCGAGATGATCACGCCGATTATCGCTCGCGCGCTCGGAGCGGAGCGGACCGGGCGTCCGTTTCGCTCGATGGGTTGGCTTCTGATATATCAGATGTTAGATTTAGGCCATGCAGCAGCAGTTCCGTGCCCCGGCCGACGCGGACGGCCTGCGCCGTGCCTTCGGGGCCTTCCCCAGTGGCGTGGTCGCGGTCTGCGCCGAAATCGACGGCGTCCCGGTGGGATTGGCGGTGAGCAGCTTCGTCCCGGTCTCGCTCGACCCGCCGCTCGTCTCGTTCTGCGTCCAGCTCGGCTCGGCCACCTGGCCGGTGCTGCGCAGCTCGGGCAAGCTCGGTCTCAGCCTGCTCGGCACCGAGCAGCGCGCCGCCGCCCGCAGCCTCGGCACCCGCGCCGGTGACCGCTTCCAGGGCGTCACCGTGCACCGCGGCGAGGCGGGCGCGGTCTTCGTCGACGGCTCGGCCGCCTGGATCGAGGGCACGCTGGAGACGGTGGTACCCGCGGGCGATCACGAGGTCGCGCTGGTCCGGATCGAGCGGATCGCCACCCAAGACGGCGCGGAGCCGCTCATCTTCCACGGCAGCCGGTTCCGGCAGCTGCGCACCGAGCCGGTCTGAGCCCACCTCGCCGCTCCGGGTAGGCCCACCTCACCGCTCCAGGTACGCGACGATCCCGCCGATCAGCGCCTCCACCGCGTCGTCCAGGTCGCCGTAGGTGCCGAGCGTGCGCTCGGAGGTGATGCCGCGCATGGCCGCCGGGATGAGCGCGGCCACCCGGCGCACCCGGACCGGGTCGAGCCCGAGGTCGGCGAAGGCGTTCTGGCAGGCGCGCTCCCAATTCGGCTTCCAGGAGGCCAGTTCGGCGGCGGTCAGCGGGTAGTCGCGCTCGAGTTCGGCGTGGTCGCGGGGGAGCGCGGCGCGCAGCGTCTCGATGGCCAGCGACTCCGGCCTGCGCAACCCGGTGACGAGCGCGTTGATCATGGCGGCCACCCGATCGCGGAGCGTGCCGCCCGGCTCCAGCCCGGCGGGCAGATCGCCGCGCTGATCGGCGGTGTGCCGCAGCACCGCCGCCCAGAGCCCGTCGATCCCGCCGAACTGGTACTTGACCACGCCCCAGGTGGCGCCGATGTCCCTGGCGATCCGATTGCCGGAGACCGCCGCCGGATCGCCGGTGGCCAGCGAGCTGATCGCCGCCTCCAGCATGCTCTCCCTGGAGCGGAGGCCGCGCCGGTTGGCGCGTCGCCCCGCCGTCGCCGCTTCGGTCATATTTCCGAGATTACCCCCGTTGACCTGCGAAATCCAGTTTCGTAGAACCCTCTTGAATAATTTCGCAGAGACTTCTACGATCGGAGCAGCACAGCCACCGAGGACGCGGAGGACCAGATGGCGAAGCCACCCCTGTCGATGGAGCCGACGGGCTGGTTCCAGGTCGCCTGGTGCACCGAGATCGCGGTCGGCGCGGTGCACACGATGAAGTACTTCGGCCGTGAACTGGTCGCCTGGCGCTCGGCGTCCGGGCGGGTCGCCGTCTTCGACGCCTACTGCGAGCACCTCGGCGCGCACCTCGGGTACGGCGGCCACGTCGACGGCGAGAACCTGGTGTGCCCGTTCCACGGCTGGGAGTGGAGCCGCGAGGGCCGCAATGTCTGCATCCCCTACGAGAGCCACCCGAACAAGGGCCGCCGAATCCGCAGCTACCCGGTCGTGGAGCGCAACGAGGCGGTCTGGATCTGGTACGACACCGAGGGCCGCGCACCGCATTTCGAGGTCCCCGACATCTTCACCGCGTTCGGCGACGGCAAGACCGCGGCGGACTACTACCCGCCGGTGCCCGGCGCGACGCTCTTCCGGCAGGGGCTGGAGCTGCACCCGCAGTACATCATGGAGAACGGAGTCGACTTCGCGCACTTCAAGTTCGTGCACAAGACGCCGTTCGTCCCAGAATTCACCAGGCACGATTTCTCCGGCCCGGTCTCCTACGTCGACTTCACCATCGATTTCGACCCCGATGCCGGCGCCGGCGACGCGAACAGCGGGGTCGAATCCATCAACGCCGGGCTCGGCTGCTCGATCACCAAGAGCTGGGGCATGGTGGACAACCGCACCATGCCCGCCGTCACCCCGGTGGACGAATCGACCTCCGACGTCCGCTTCACCGTCTGGATCGGCCGCAAACCCGGCGACGACCGCCCCGAACTCTCCCGCTACGGAAAAACCATGGCGGACTTCGTGATCGAGCAGTTCGCCGCCGACGTGCGGATCTGGGCGCACCAGCGCTACTCCGATCCGCCCGCGCTCTCGCGCAAGGAGTACGCCGGTTTCACCGCGCTGCGCGCGTGGGCGCAGCA
The DNA here is from genome assembly GCF_021183625.1 of Nocardia asteroides. NCBI lineage: Bacteria > Bacillati > Actinomycetota > Actinomycetes > Mycobacteriales > Nocardiaceae > Nocardia > Nocardia asteroides. Next base: position 1,372,372 of record NZ_CP089214.1, on the reverse strand, counting down.
GTTCTACCCCGCCGCATCCCTCTCGAAAGGCCAGCCATGAGCAGCACCGACCAGGTCCGGGTCTTCCAGGTCGCCACCGGCAATCTCGGCACCGAGCTGATCGGGCGCATCCGCGAGCACCCCGACCTGGAATTGGTCGGGCTGCACTGCTATTCGCCGGAGAAGGTCGGCCGGGACGCGGGCGAGATCGTCGGCATCGGCCCGATCGGGGTGCTCGCCACCGGCACGGTCGAGGAGATCATCGCCGCGAAACCCGATGTGCTCACCTTCCACGGCGTCTTCCCGGACGAGGAGCTCTACGTCCGGGTGCTGGAGGCGGGCATCGACGTGGTCACCACCGCCGACTGGATCACCGGCTTCCACCGCGACCGGAACCACCCGCACCCCTCCGGCCGGAAGGTCAGCGAGGTCATCCAGGCCGCCTGCGAGCGCGGCGGCTCCACCTTCTACGGCACCGGCATGAATCCGGGGCTGTGTCAGATCCTCGGCATCGTGCACAGCGCCGACGTCGCCGAGATCGAGAACGTGACGGTCACCGAATCGGTCGACGTCTCCTGCCACCACTCGGTGGACACCTGGAAGGCGGTGGGGTACGGCCTGCCCGCCGACGACCCGTCCATCCCGGATTCGCTGTACAAGTACACCGCGGTCTTCGCCGACTCGGTGTACCTGATGGCCGACGCCTTCGACCTGGAGCTCGACGAGGTGACCTTCTCCTACGAGCTCGGGGTCTGCACCAAGGACGTCGACCTGGGCTGGTACCGGCTGCCGAAGGGCTCGCTCGGCGGCAGCTACATCAAGTACCGGGGGCTGGTGGGCGGTGTGCCGCGGGTGGAGTCGCACCTGGAGTGGCAGATGACCCCGCACACCGACCCGTCCTGGGACATCAAGGGCTGCTACATCACCCAGGTCACCGGCGACCCGAGCATCTACAGCAAGCACATGATCTTCCCCAAGCCCGGCGTCGACCTCGCCGACCCGGCCTCCTTCGCGAAGATCGGGATGACGGTCACCGGGCTGCCCGCGCTGAACGCCATCCGCTCGGTGGTCGCCGCCCGGCCCGGCATCATCACCAGCGCCGACCTGCCGCTGCGCGGCTTCGCCGGCCGCTTCCGAAGCTGATCAGCGCGCCGCGTAGCGCCGCCGCAGCTCGCGCTCGCGCACCTGCTCGGCGTCGAGCTGCAGCCCCGAGGAGCTCGGCGAGACCGCTCGCCCCGTGCCGATAGGTCCGCACCGGGTGCCCGCCGACCTCGACCTCGATGGTCTCGGAGGGGGCGCCGGGGGAGGTGAGTTCGCGCTCGATCGCGCGGACGACGTCGATGATCGGGGTCTCCGGCACGGCTCAGACCTCGACCACGACGGCGCCACCCTGGCCGCCGCCCGCGCACATGGCCGCGACCCCGATGCCGCCGCCGCGGCGGCGCAGTTCGTGGATCAGCGTGGTGATCATCCGGGCGCCGGAGGCGGCGATCGGGTGGCCGAGGCTGCATCCGCTGCCGGAGAAGTTGACCAGCTCCTCGTCCAGCCCGTGCTCGCGGACGGCGGCGATCGGGACCGAGGCGAAGGCCTCGTTGATCTCCCACAGCGCGACATCCGCGGGCTTCAATCCGGCCCGGTCGAGCACCTTGCCGATCACCGCGACCGCGCCGAGCCCGGTGTCGGCCGGTGGCACGGCGGCGTTCGCCCAGGCCCGGACCCGGGCCAGCACGGTCAGGTTCTCGGCCTCGGCGTAGTCGCGGGCGGTGAGCGCGACGGCCGCGGCGGCGTCGTTGATGCCGCTGCTGTTGCCCGCGGTGATGGAGAAGCCCTCGATCTCCGGGTGCAGCACCTTCAGCTGGGCGAGCCGCTCCACGGTGGTGTCGCGGCGCGGGTGCTCGTCCACCGCGAAGTCGAGCACCGAGCCGTCCGGGCGCTCGACCTTGAGTACCACGATCTCCTCGGCGAACCGGCCGTCGTCGATGGCCGCGACGGCCCGGTGGTGCGAGCGCGCGGCCCAGGCATCCATCTCGGCCCGGGAGATCCCGACCTTGCGGGCGGTGTTCCAGCCGACCGTGATCGACATGTCGAGCGCGGGGGCGTCCGGGGTCTCCGGGTGCGAGGGCGGCAGCCAGCCCTCGCGGAACTCCCCGGTGCCCGGGATCCGCACCCGCATGGCCGGATTCAGCGACAGCGACTGCACGCCGCCCGCGACGATCACCCGCTCCATGCCGGTGCCGATGTGCGCGGCGCCGTTGGCGATCGCGGTCAGGCTGCCCGCGCAGTGCCGGTTCACCGACTGGCCGGGTGCGGCCGTCAGCCCGGCGGCGACCGCGGCGTAGCGGGCGAGATCGCCGCCGCCGTAGTGCGATTCGGCCAGGATGACGTCGTCCACCGCGGCCGGGTCGAGCCCGGCGCGGCGCAGCACCTCGGGCAGCACCGCCGCCGCGAGCGCCTCCGGTGGCGTCTCCGTCAGGGTGCCTTTGTAGGCACGCCCGATCGCGGTGCGCACCGCTCCGACCAGCACTGGTTCGGCCATCACTCTCATCTCCCGATCTCGGCGACGACCCCAAAATAGAACAAGTTCCGGACTTGTGTGGACGGTTGTCCATACTGATGTCCATCCGGGCGGTTATCCTGCGCTGATGGTGTCGACGGAGCGGCTGCGGCTGCGCGGGTTCGAGTTCGAGGTCGACGTGCGCGCCGCCGCCGGGGAGCAGGCGGTGGTGCTGCTGCACGGATTCCCGCAGAGCTCGGCCTCCTGGGACGTGATCGGCGACGCGCTCGCCGGGCACGGGGTGCGCAGCTGGGCCCTGAACCAGCGCGGGTACTCGCCGGGTGCGCGCCCGGCGGGGGTCGAGGCGTATCGGCTGCGCCAGCTGGTCGCCGACGTGGTCGCGCTCTGCGACGCCGTCGGGCTCCCGGCCGTGCACCTGGTCGGGCACGACTGGGGCGCCGTCGTCGCCTGGGCGGTCGCCGCTCAGCACCCCGAGCGGGTGACCTCGGTGACCGCGCTCTCCGTGCCGCACCCCGCCGCCTTCGCCGCGGCGATCGCGGACGACCCGGTGCAGCGCGAGAAGTCGAGCTACCTGGAGTACCTGATCGCGCCCGGCTCCGAGGACGTGCTCGCCGCCGACGGGGCCGCCGGGCTGCGGCTCGGCTTCGGGACGGCGGTGCCGGAGGGGGTCGCCGACCGGTACATCGCGCGGCTGTTGCAGCCGGAGGCCATGAAATCCGCGCTGAACTGGTACCGGGCCATCGGCACCGACTGGGCGGCGGTTCCCCCGGTGACCGTCCCCGCGACCCTGATCTGGGGCACCGAGGACATCGCCGTCGCCCGGGCCGGCGTCGAGCTGAGCCGGGAGCACGTGCCGGGCGGGCTCGATCTCCTCGTCCTCGACGGCCGCGGCCACTGGCTCCCCGAGGAGGTGCCCGCCGAGGTCACCGCCGCGATCCTGGGACGCATCGCCCCTCCGCCCGGTGGCTGATGCGGCACCGGCGCTACCGCCCGCCCGCGGCTGGACCGGACCGGCCCGCCGCGTGTTCGCGGCCGCACCGGCCCCACCCGGCGGGAACGGGAGCGGAGCGCTCGCTGTAGCCTTCGACAGCGTGTCCGACCCCGCTCCGGCCGAATCGGCCCGCCGCCGCCTCTCCGGCAAGCGGGCCGAGACCGTGCAGCGGCTGGCGAGCGCCGCCGTCGCGACGCTGCGCACCGTGCGCTACCCGGACCTCACCCTGCCGATGGTCGCCGCCGAGGCCGGGGTGGCGCGGGCGACCGCCTACACCTACTTCTCCTCCCGCGAGCACCTCATCGCCGAGGTCTACTGGCGCAGGCTCACCGCGGGCGGTCCGGAGGGAGCGGACTCCCCGGACGTGCTGGTCCGGGTGGTCGGAGTGCTGCGCTACCTGGCCCTCGTCGCCGCCGACGAACCTGCCTTCGGGCACGCCGTCTCCGCCGCCCTGCACAGCTCCGACCCCGACGTCGAACTGCTGCGCACCGAGATCGGCCGGCACATCCACCGCCTGATCGCCGCCGCGGTCGGCACCGACGGCGACGCGCAGATCGTCTTCCTGCTCGAACTGCTCTACACCGGCGGCATCATGCGCGCCGGCATCGGCGGGGCCTCCTACCCGGAGGTCGCCGACCAGCTGGAAGCGGCGGTGCCCCGGCTCTTCCGCTGACCATTGACGGGTGTCTGGACAGTCGTCTACTTTCAGGGCATGAGCAGCACGAGCCTCGTCGTCGGCGCCAGCGGTTTCCTCGGCTCGCACGTCACCCGCCTGCTCGCCGAGCGCGGCGAGCGGGTCAGGGCGCTGGTCCGCCCGACGAGTTCGCTGCGCGGCCTGGCAGGCGTCGACGCCGAGATCGTGCACGGCGACATCACCGACCCGGAGTCGCTGCGCACGGCGATGGCAGGCTGCGCCGTCGTGTACTACTGCGTGGTCGACGCCCGCCCCTGGCTGCGCGACCCCGCACCCCTGTACCGCACCAATGTCGAAGCGCTGCGCACCGTGCTCGAGGTCGCCGCGGCAGCCGGACCGCGCCGCTTCGTCTTCACCTCGAGCATCGCCACGCTGCCCATCGGCAGCACCCCGATCGATGAGGAGAGCGGCCCGCACAACTGGCAGCGCCGGGGCGGGGACTACGTCCGATCCCGGGTGCTGGCCGAGGAACTCGTGCTCGAATTCGCCCGCGAGCGCGGTCTGCCCGCTGTGGCCATGTGCGTCGCCAACACCTACGGCCCCGGCGACTACCTGCCGACCCCGCACGGCGGCTTCGTCGCCATGGCCGCGCGCGGGAGACTGCCGCTGTACGTGCGCGGTGCAGGCGCCGAGGTGGTCGACATCCGGGACGCCGCCGACGCCCTCGTCCGCGCCGCCGAGCGCGGCGAACCGGGCGAGCGCTACATCGTCTCGGCAGGCTGGCGAGCCACCCGCGACCTGCACGACCTCGCCGCGAGCTGCACCGGCGCCCCGCCCGCCCGCTACGGCGTCCCGCGCGCGGTGCTCCCGCTCGCCGGGCTGCTCGGCGAGCTCGCCGCCCTCGTCACCGGGAAGGACGTCCGGGTGACCAGGGTCAGCATGCGGCTCATGCACACCATGACCCCGCTCGACCACGGGAAGGCCGTGCGCGAGCTCGGCTGGGCCCCGCGCCCGATCGAGGAGACCGTCGCCGACGCGGCGCGCTTCTTCACCCGGCCGCGGCGTCAGGCGACGCCGAGGTAGGCCCGCTCGATCGCGGCCGGATCGGCGCGCAGCGCGGCGGATTCGCGGATCAGCGCGGTGCGGCCGTGCACCAGGACGACGGTGCGGTCCGAGGCGCCGAGCGCGAGCTCGAGGTGCTGTTCGACCAGCAGCACGGCGATGCCCTCGTCCGCCGCCACCCGCCGGATGGTGGGCAGGATCGTCTTGGCGACGGCCGGGGCCAGCCCCATCGAGAGCTCGTCGACGAGCAGCGCCCGCGGCCGGGTGACCAGGGCCCGGCCCAGCGCCAGCATCTGCTGCTCGCCGCCGGAGAGCTGGCCCGCCCGCACCCGCAGCCGGGCGGTGAGGGCGGGGAAGTAGCCGAGAATCCGCGCTACGTCCGCCTTCTCCCGGGCGACCAGGGTGAGGTTCTGTTCGGTGGTGAGCCCGGTGAACAGGGCGCGGTCGTCCGGGACGAGCACAAGTCCGCGCTTGGCCGCCGCCCTGGCCCGCCCGGCCCGCAGCGCGGTGTCGCCGAGCGTGACGGCGCCGGTGCGGTGCGGGAGCAGCCCGGCGAGCGCGCCGAGCAGCGTGGTCTTGCCCGCTCCGTTGGGGCCGAGCAGCGCGACCACCTCGCCGGCGGCGATCTCCAGGTCGATCCCGCGCACGCAGGGGTGGCCGGGGAGGTGGCCCGCGGCGACGGTATCCAGGCGCAGGGCGGTCACGAGATCGCCTCCGTGGTCGGGCGGCCCAGGTAGGCCTCGATGACGCGCGGGTCGGCGCGGACCTCGGCGGGGGTGCCCTCGGCGATCACCCGGCCGAGGTCGAGGACGAGGACCCGGTCGCTGATGGTCCAGACCAGCTCCATGTCGTGGTCGACGAGCAGCAGCGCGGTGCCCGCGTCGCGCACCGTGCGCAGCTGGTCGCCCAGCCTGCGGCTCTCCTCGGTGTCGAGGCCGGCGGCGGGTTCGTCCAGGAGCGCGACGGCGGGCGCTCCGGCGAGCACCCGGGCCACCCCGACGAGCTGGCGTTGCCCCTGCGACAGCTCGCGCACCGGCCGCTCGGCCACCTCGGTGAGCCCGAGCAGCGCGAAGACCGGGTCCGGCGTCGCCTTGTCGCCGCGGCGGGCGGCGGCCAGCCCGACGGCGACGTTCTCCCTGACCGTCAGGTCGTCGTAGAGCTCGATGCCCTGGAAGGAGCGGCCGAGCCCGGTGCGGCTGCGCCGGTGCGGGGCGAGCCGCTCCAGCGAGGTGTCGCCGAGCGCGATCGTGCCCGCGGCGTCGGCGAAGCCGCTGAGCGCGTCGATGAGCGTGGTCTTGCCCGCGCCGTTCGGCCCGATCAGCCCGACGATCTCGCCCGGGCGCACGGTCAGCGCGACGTCGTCCACCGCGACCACCCCGCCGTACCGCACCCGCACCCCGCTCGCGGTGAGCGGCTGTCCATCCCGTGGCGCGATCTCCGCCGGTACCGCGGTCCGCACACGACGCCGTGGTGCCGGAAGCCGGTCGGCGAGAGTGTGCACCCGGCCGGCGAGCCCCTCCGGGTACCAGATCAGCACCAGGATGAGCAGCAGCCCGCTGATCGAGGCGTAGTAGGCGCCGAGTTCCAGGTGCTCGCCGAGCAGGGTGAAGGCGAAACCGCCCGCGCCGAGCAGCCCGGCCAGCACCGCGCCGGTCACCGAGGTGATGCCGGTGACGTAGGCGATGGCGAAGAGCCCGAGCCCGGCGAAGACCGAGTAGGTCGGCGCGGTGGCCAGGGTCTGCTGGTAGGCGAGCAGGGCGCCACCGAGCCCGGCGATGAAGGCGCCGAGCCCGAAGGCGGTGAGCTTGGTGCGGCGCACGTCGACCCCGGCCGCCGCGGCGGCGCGCTCGTTGGCGCGCACCGCGAGCATGGCGGCGCCGAGCCCGCTGCGCCGCAGCAGCGCCACGCCGACGGCGACCGCGAGCAGCACGCCGAGGCAGAGCAGGGCGAAGGCGGCGCGCGGATAGCTCTGCCCCGCACCGATTCCCAGGTCCAGCCCGAAGAGCTCGGGCGCGAGGACCGGCGCCCCGGTGAGCCCGCCGTTGACCGCGGAGTTCTGGAACCAGAAGGCATCGAGGAACACCGCGAGGGTCAGCGTGGCCACCATCAGGGGCAAGCCGCGGGTGCGCAGCGCGGGCAGCCCGAACAGCACCCCGATCGCGGCGGTCACCAGCGCCGCGGCCAGCGGGGCGAGCGGGAAGGGGATGCCGAGGTCGTGCGCGAAGCGGCTGAGCAGGAAGGCCGCGACGCCGGCGAGGGTGAGCTGGGCCAGCGACACCTGCCCGGCGAGCCCGGTGACCACCACCTGGGAGAGCGCGATGATCGCCAGCACGAAGCTCACGATGAGCGCCGCGCGCAGGCTCCCCGACGTCGTGAACACCGCGAGCACCCCGACCGCACCCCAGGCGACGGCGGCGAGCCCGACCCGCCGTGGCCGCGGCGAGCGCCCCAGCGAGCGGTACACCAGCGCGCCGCGGCCGGGCAGCGGCGTGCCGCGCAGCAGCAGCACCGCGAGCACCAGGACCAGCGGAATCAGCTCGCTCATCCCGGTTTTCGGGAACCAGTCCAGGCTGACCTGGAGATTGGTGACCTCGCCCTGCAGCGCGCCGACCGCGAGCCCGGCCAGCACGGTGACGGTGAGCGAGGAGAAGTTCCCGGCGAACGCCACCGCCAGCGCAGCCACGATGAACAGCGTGTAGGAGAGCGGGATCAGCGGAACGATCGGCGCGATGAGAATCCCGCCGACCCCGGCGACCACGGTGCTGATCGCCCAGTTGCCGAGCGCGATCCGGTCCGGGGAGAGCCCGGCGAGCACCGCGCCGCGCTCGGTCTCGGCTGCCGCCCTGGTGGCCAGCCCGAAGCGGGTGAACCGGTAGATCAGCCCGAGCGCCACCGCGATACCGACGATCACCGCGGCCAGCAGCAGCCGGTCGGTGGGGACCCGGGACGCGCCGATCGTGATGCTGCCGGTCGCGAAGATCGGTTTCACCACCACCGGGCTGGTGCCGACCCGCTGCGCCAGCACATCCTGCACGACCAGCATCACCCCGAGTGAGGCAACCGCTTTCGCCACCGCCGATGCGTGCCGCAGCGGCCGGAACACCAGCGCGTAGAGCAGCGCGCCCAGCGCCGCCGCGATCACCAGCGCGATCGCGACGGCGGGGGCGACGCCGAGCGGCCCGCCCAGCGAGACCGAGCTCGGCAGCCCCGGGATCGGCAGCAGCAGTTCACCCTTGCGCAGGTAGGCGAAGGTGTAGGCGATGTAGAGCGCGATGGCGCCGGTGCCGAAGTTGACCACGCCGGAGGAGCGGAAGGTCAGCACCAGGGCGATGCCGAGCGCGGCGTAGACCGCGCCGTTGCCGAGCCCGAGCGCCAGGAAGGCGAGGTGCTCGCTCACTCGATGACTTGCGGGTCGCTCGGCTTGCCGTCGCGCACGGTGGAGACGATCGCGCCGCGGCCGCAGACCGAGCTCAGCACGAATACCTGCTGCCCGTCGCAGGTGAAGGTCAGCCCGCCGCCGATCGGCACCGGGACGGCCTTCGCGGTGCGCAGCGCCTCGCTCACCGCCGCCGGGGTGAACTCGCCCGGCACGGTCTCGATGGCCCGCACCAGCCCGAGCAGCGCCTGGTAGCCGGAGAAGGCGAAGCCGTAGATGTCGGTTCCCGGCGCGTACTGCGCCATCACCGTGCGGAAGGTGACGGTGTCCGGGTCGTCCGAGCTCACCTCGGCCGAGGAGATCACCCGCGCGCCCTCCACAGCCGGGCCGGTGGCCTCGGCGACGTCCCTGTCCAGGCAGGTCGAGGTGGTGAGCTTGTCGACCGCGGAGCCGAGGGTGTCCAGCGAGCGCAGCACCGCGGTACACAGGGTGCTCTCGCCGACGATGAAGATGGCGTCCGGGTCTTGCCCGAGCGCCGCGCTGACCTGCGGCGTCGTGTCCGGCGTTCCCATCGGGACGCCCACCGTCTCCAGCCCGACCCCGGCGCCGCCGAAGGACGGCTCGGCCAGCGACTTCACGCTCGCCACCACCGAGCCCGCGTCGTTCACCAGGATCACGACCTTCTTGTACCCGCGCGACCCGGAGTACTTGGCCGCCGCCGCGAAGGCCGCGGGTACGCCGCCGGTGAGCACGAAGGAGTTCGGCGTCGTCATCTCCGCGCCGCTCGGCCCGACCGAGGTGACGTACGGGATGCCAGCGCCGGTGATCACCGGGACCAGCGCGTCGCCCTGCCCGGTCACCGGCGCGACCACCGCGACCACCCCGGCGCCCGCCAGCTGGTTGGCGCAGTCGCGGGCGCTGGCCGGATCCTCCTTCTCCTTGCAGACCACCAGGTCGATCGGGCGGCCCGCGACCCCGCCGAGATTGCTGTTCACGTACTTCGTCGCGGCCTCCGCGGCGATCCTGGCGTCCGGGAGCTGGCCGAGCGGGCCGCCCTCCGGGCTCACGAACCCGATCTTGATCGGGGCGCCGGAGGCGGGCTTCTCCGGCAGCGTGGTGGTGCTGCCGAGCTGCGCGCTCGGCGCGGATTCGCCGGTGTCGGCGGCGCAGGCCGTCAGGGTGAGCCCCGCCGCGATCAGCAGGACGGGGAGTGCGTGCCGGGTTCGGTGGCGGGCGGTGATCGCGGTGTTCATCAGGCGTTCCTCGCAGACTGTACAAACATCTAGACAGGTGTCTGGACGTTAGCACGGTCACATGTCCGCGACAATGGCCGCGACGCACCGCTGTTACGTCGCCGCTAGTGATGTCGAATAGCTATTATTCGCCCGACCAGCGCGGTGTGCGCTTCTCGAAGAAGGCGGTGAGCCCCTCGCCCAGATCCGCCGAGCGCAGCAGCTCCGCGTGGGTGGCGTGCGAGAGCTCCCAGAGTGCGGATTCGTCGCCCGCGACGGCGGTGTTGGCGATCCGGAGGGCGCCGCGCACGGCGAGCGGCGCGTTGGCGCAGATCCGCTCGGCCAGCTCGAGCGCCCCGGCCAGGGCGGCGCCCGGCTCGGTGAGCCGGTTGACGAAGCCGAGGCGCTCGGCGCGGGCGGCGTCGATGTCGTCGCCGGTGAGCAGCAGCTCCCTGGCGACATTGGGCGGCAGCGCCCCGGTGATGCGGAAGGCGCCGCCGAAATCGGGCATCAGGCCGCGCTTGGGTTCGGGCAGCCCGAACCTGGCGTCGGTGGCGGCGACCACCAGGTCGCAGCAGAGCACCAGCTCCAGCCCGCCGCCGAGCGCGAAGCCCTCGACCGCGGCGATCAGCGGTTTGCCGCGCTCCCTGGTGATGATTCCGGCGATTCCGCCGCGCGGGGTCGGCTCGCCGGGGCCGGCGGCGAGGTCGGCGCCGGCCGAGAAGAAGCGGTCGCCGCCGGTGAGGATGGCGCACCACTGCCCGGGGTCGTCCTCGAACTCGTTGAGCGCGTTGTCGATTCCCTCGGTGATGCTCGCGTCGATGGCATTGCGCTTGGCCTCGCGGCGCAGCGTGATGACGGTGACCCGGCCCCGCTTGGTGCTCTCGACCGTCATCTGCGCTTCCTCGGACATAAGGCTGGACAGTAGTCCGCCCCGCGTCGCTCCGTCAGCTCCGACCGGCGCGCGGGCGCATGGAGGCGAGCAGCCCGACCTCGGGTGCCACCGCGCCGTCCTGCCCGAGTGCGTGGAAGTCGGCGATCACCTCCGCCGGATCGAGCGCCCCTTCGCGGACCGCGTGGTAGCGGACCAGCGACCAGACGAAGGTGTCCAGGTCGTCGAAGCGGGTGCCGCCCTCCAGCACCTCCTCCTCGTGGAACCAGACCGCCACCTGGCCGTTGGTGAGCACGGTGTAGTAGTTGCCGCCGCCGTCCGCGCCGACGGTGTAGACCTCGTCGGAGGGCACCGCGGTGCGGTGGTCGCTGTCCAGCACGCCGCAGTCGTTGGCCGCGAAGTCGAAGCCGTAGGACCAGTCGGCGATGTCGAGGATGTCCGGGAGCGCGCCCGCGCGCGCCCGCCGGTCGTAGGCGGCCAGCGCGGCGGCGTCGCGCGGTGCGAGCCGGGTCAGGAACGGCTCGATCGGCCGCACCTGCGCTTCGTCGAGTTCGGCGCGCGGCCGGTCGCCGAACCAGCGCGCGAGATCGGCATCGAGGTCCCGCTGGATGTAGCCGACGAGGTCTTCCCGAGTTGTCGCCACCGGCGGAGCGTAGCGGTCACAGTCCGGCCAGGTAATCGGCGGCGGCGGAGTGGATCCGGGCCGGATCGCCGCCGCCGAGCAGGTCGAGGAGCAGGCCGCGCAGGGTCGCGATCACCAGGGTCGCGCGCCGGGCCGCTGCCGCCGGGTCGACCTCCGGACCCTGGGCCGCGCACAGTGCGGCGGTGAGCTCGGTGCCCGCCTGCGCGAGGAACTCGGCGTAGGCGCCGGGGGCCTGCACCGCGCTGCCGTAGACGGCGAAGAAGAGCCGGAAGACGCTGCGCTGCTCCGGGTCCGAGCTGTGCTCCCAGACCGCGCGGGCGGCCGTCGCGAGATCCGGGTACGAACCCGGGGTGAGCGCGACGCGCTCGCGCAGCCGCCCCAGAACGGCGGCGAGCAGCTGCTCCCTGCTGCCGAAGTGGTGCACCAGCGTGGTGGGGGAGACGCCGAGCGCGGCGGCCATCGGGCGCAGCGAGAGCTCGGCGAAGCCGCGGTCGGCGGCGTGGTCCACCGCCGCGTCGAGCAGCTCCGCGCGCCGCCGGTGGTCGATCGGCCGCCCGGCCATGCCGCCTCCTCGAATTCCTTGTACAGTCGTTCTAGGAATTGTAACCGTGGGAGGTCAACGATGCTTGCAGTGGAGACGACGCCGGTGGTGTCGGTGGATCCGGTGCTGCTGCCCGCGCCGGGGCGCGGGGCGGCGCTGCGGGTCCGGGTGTCGGCGCCCGCGCACGGCGCGGCGCTGCCGATCATCCTGTTCGCGCACGGGTTCGGGTCGTCCGGGCGGGCCTACGGGCCGCTCGCCGACCACTGGGCCGCCGCCGGTTTCGCGGTGCTGCAACCCACGTTCCGCGATTCACGCACCCTCGGCCCGATTCCGGACGATCCGCTGCTCTGGCGCTACCGGGTCGAGGACATGCTGCGCATCCTCGACAATCTCGAGCCCATCGCCGCCGCTGTCCCCGGCCTCGCCGGCCGGCTCGACCCGGCCCGCATCGCCGCCGCCGGGCACTCCTTCGGCGGCCAGACAGCGGGCATCCTGCTCGGCCTCCGCGTCCTCGACCCGGTTACCGGCGAGGGGGCGGACCTGGCCGATGAGCGGGTCCGGGCAGGCGTGCTCCTCGCCACCGCGGGCCGCGGCGGCGCCGACCTGAATCCCGCGGCCGCGGCGAAGTTTCCGTGGCTCAACCCGGACTTCACCCACCTGACCACACCCACCCTGGTCGTCGCGGGCGACGCCGACTCCAGCCCGCTCAGCACCCGCGGCCCGGAGTGGCTCACCGACCCCTACCACCTCAGCCCCGGCGCCCGCGCCCTGCTCACGCTGCGCGGCGCCGAGCACTCCCTCGGCGGCATCCCCGGCTACGACGCCGCCGAGACCACCGACGCCGACCCGGCCCGGGTGCGCGCCATCCAGACCCTCGGCACCGCCTTCCTGCGCAACGCCCTCTACCCGGGCGATCCGGAGTGGGACCGGGCGCGCACGGCCTTCGCCGACCCGGCGCTCGGCGCGCTCGCGATCAAGTGAGGCGGTAGCGTCGCTGTCATGATCGGCCGGATGCTTCTGCTCGTGCTCTCCGCGCTCTGCGCGACGATCCTCACCGCGCCGGTGGCGGCGGCCGCGCCGGAGGCGGTGTGCGGCACGGCGTTCGACGCGGGCGAGCACGCCGACCTGGTGGCCTGGTCGGACACCGCGACGCTGGCGGGGTCGCCGCTGGAGCGGCTGGAGACGGCGGTCGAGCGGCATCGTCGGATCAGCGAAACGCTGGTGCGGCACCGGGATCGGCGCGGTGTCTTCACGCTCGGGCTGGACGCCGTCGAGCAGCACGCGGTGATGCCGCTGCAGCGCGACCCGACCGCCTTCGCCGACCCGGACTGGGCGCACCGGATCAGCCTCGACCTGCTCTCCCGCTTCCTGGACAACCTGCACGGCGAGCTCACCGGCGGGCCGGTCGACCCGCAGTGGGCGCACTACTTCGCGCTGACCAGGCAGTGCGAGCTCTCCGCCGCCCGGGTCGCCATGGCCGGGTACAACGCGCACCTCGCGGTCGACCTCGCCTACGCCGTCGCCGCCACCGGCGCGACCCCGGCGAACGCCGGTGACCACTTCCTGATCGTGGACGCCATCGCGCGGCACGGCTCGCTCATCGTGGACGGCACGCGCGAGGTCTACGGCGGCGACCTCGGCCCGCTCTGGCGCTTCTACTTCGCCGGCGAGGGGCTGGACCGCGTGCTCGGCGCCGGTGTCGGCAGCGGCGCGCTGCTGCGCGCCGCGGACGCAGGCGCCAATGTCCTGATCTTCGGCAACGGCCTCGCGCTGCAGGACCCGGCCACCGCCCCGGCGGCGCGCGCCGAGATCGATGCGCTCTGGCGTGCCGACGACGCCGCCTTCGAGGTGCTGACCCGGCTGGGCGGGCTCTGAAAGCCGGTATTGCCGGATAAATCCCAATTTGCCGCTGAATTGCCCCGCCGAATTCAGACAATTTGGGTAGCAACACTGCGGCACTCCGGAAATGTGCAACACTGAGCCGAGTTTGGTAAGCCTTAGTTCAGTCTTCGGGAGTGGCGGTGGAGGGTGTTCTGGCGGCGGGCGCGCCGTCCGTGGCCGCCCAGCTGTTCGGCAGCGGCCTGATCGGCCTGCGCGAGGGGCTGGAGACCGGGATCGTGATCATGATCCTGGTGGCGTTCCTGGTGAAATCCGGGCGGCGCGAGGCGCTGAAGTGGGTCGCGGCCGGGGTCGGCGCCGCGGTGCTGATGGTGGCCGCGGTCTTCGCCGGGATCCACTACGGCACCTCGACCGTCAGCGGGCTCGCCGCCGAGCTCATCGCCGGGCTCGCCTCGCTGGTCGCGGTGGTGATCGTGACCTGGATGGTGCTCTGGATGCGCACCGCGTCGCGCTCGCTCTCCGGCGAGCTGCGCGCGGGGATGACGCGCGCGCTCGCCGTCGGCCCCGCGGCGGTGGTGAGCCTGGCGTTCCTCGCGGTCGGCCGGGAGGGCGTGGAGACGGCGCTGCTCATGGTGGGGTACGCGGAGAACGCCGCGGGCAGCCAGTGGCCGCTGGTCGGGCTGCTGCTCGGCATCCTGGCCGCCGCCGTGCTCACCGTTGTCCTCTACCTCGGCGCGGTCCGGATCGACCTGGCCCGGTTCTTCCGCTACACCGGGGTGCTGCTGATCGTGGTGGCCGCCGGCATCCTGGCCTACGGCGTGCGCGCGCTGCAGACGGCAGGCTGGCTGCCCGGGCTCGCCCGGCGCGCCTTCGACATCTCCTCGTGGTTCGACATGTCGAGCTGGTACGGCACCGTCGCGGCCGGCCTGGTCAACTTCCGCGCCGACCCCACCTGGCTGCAGGTCATCGCCTGGCTGGCGTACCTGGCCGTGGTGCTGTGGCTGTTCCTGAAACCGCTCGCGCCCGCCGAACCGGCGCGCCCGCGACCATCGACCGAGACGACGCCAGCGTCGTGACCGAAAGGCAAGTCCCCGTGCGACTCTCCCTGATCACCGTCGCCGCCGCGGCGGCGGTGCCGCTGCTGCTGACCGCGTGCACCGCCAAATCCGACTCCGCGGCGGGCGAGATCGCCGTCACCGCCGACGACTCTAGCTGCGCCGTGGCGAGCGATTCGGCGAGCACCGGCACGGTCAGCTTCCGGATCACCAACAGCGGAACCAAGACCACCGAGTTCTACGTCTACGGCACCGGTGACCGGGTGATCGGTGAGATCGAGAACATCGGGCCCGGGCTGACCAGGCAGCTGATCGTGGCGGTCCCGGACCCGGGCACCTACCAGACGGCGTGCAAGCCGGGCATGGTCGGCGACGGCATCCGGCACGACTTCACCGTGACCGGCGAGGCGCAGCAGCGCGACGAGTCCGGCGAACTCGCCGAGGCCGCCGCCGGGTACAAGCGGTACCTGGTCAGCCAGGTCACAGCGCTGCAGGAGACCACGAAGACCTTCGTCGCCGCGGTGAAATCGGGTGATGTCGCTGCGGCGAAGGCGCTGTATCCGGTGACCCGCACCTACTACGAGCGGATCGAACCGGTGGCCGAGAGCTTCCCGGACGACCTGGACCCGCGGATCGATCTGCGCGAGGCCGATCTCGCGGCGGGCGACACCTGGACCGGTTTCCACCGGCTGGAGAAGGATCTGTGGGCGCAGGGGCCGCAGCCCGACACGAACAAGATCGCCGATCAATTGCTGGCCGATATCGACGAATTGGTCGCCGGGGTCACCGCGAACGATTTCACGGTGGATCCGATCCAGGTGGCCGGCGGGGCGCAGGGGCTGCTCGACGAGGTCGCGCGGACCAAGATCACCGGTGAGGAGGACATCTTCTCGCACACCGACCTCTGGGACTTCCAGGCCAATGTGGACGGCTCGCAGGCGGCGGTCGCCAGCGTGCGCCCGGTGCTCGACGCGCGCGACGCCGAGCTCGGCACCCGGCTGGATCGCCGGTTCGCCGAGCTCGACGCCGAACTGGCGAAGTACCGCGCGGGCGACGGCTTCGCCGGCTACGAGACGGTCTCCGAGCAGGCGCGCGGCGAGCTGTCCCGCCGGATCGACGCGCTCTCGGCCGAGGTCAGTCAGGTGCAAGGCGTTGTCGCCGGGCAGTGACCGGCGCGGGCTCTCCCGGCGCGGCCTGATCGGCGGCGCCGGGATCGGCGTGGCCGCGGCCGGGGCGGGTGCGCTCGTCGGGCGGGTGTCGGCGGTCTCGGACGGCGTTGCGGACACGGTGCCGTTCCGCGGCCCGCACCAGGCCGGGATCGTGACCCCGGTGCAGGACCGGCTGCACTTCGCCGCCTTCGACGTGCACACCTCCTCGCGCGCCGAGCTGGTCGAGCTGCTGCGCGGCTGGACCGCCATGGCCGAGCGGATGACCGCGGGCCGGGAGGCGTTCCCGGACGGCGCGGTCGGCGCGGGGGAGTACGCCCCGCCCACCGACACCGGCGAGGCGCTCGGCCTCCCTGCCTCCCGGCTGACCCTGACGATCGGGTTCGGGCCCTCGCTCTTCGAGCGCGACCGGTTCGGGCTCGGCGCGCGGAAACCGGCGGCGCTGGCCCAGCTGCCCAAGTTCACCGGCGACGCGCTCGACCCCGCGCGCAGCGGCGGCGACATCGCCGTGCAGGCCTGCTCGGACGATCCACAGGTGGCCGTGCACGCGGTGCGCAACCTGGCGCGGGCCGGGTTCGGCGCGGTGAGCGTGCGCTGGTCGCAGCTGGGGTTCGGCCGCACCTCGACCACCTCGACGAGCCAGGCCACCCCGCGCAATCTGCTCGGCTTCAAGGACGGGACCCGCAACATCAAGGCCGAGGACACCGCGGCGGTCGACCGCTTCGTCTGGGTCGGCCCCGCGGACGACCAGCCGTGGCTGGCGGGCGGCTCGTACCTGGTGAGCAGGCGGATCCGGATGCTGATCGAGCCGTGGGACCGCACCGGCCTGCACGAGCAGGAGCGGGTGATCGGGCGGACCAAGGGCACCGGCGCGCCGCTGGGCCGCTCGGCCGAGTTCGACGAACTCGACCTGCAGTCGGCAGGCCCCGACGGCCCCTTCATCGACCGCGACGCGCACGTGCGGCTGGCCTCGCCCGAAGAGCTCGGCGGCATCCAGCTCCTGCGCCGCGGCTACAACTTCACCGACGGCTCGGACGGCTTCGGGCACCTGGACGCCGGGCTGTTCTTCCTCGCCTACTGCCGCGACCCGCAGGCCCAGTTCGTACCGATGCAGGCGAACCTGGCCCGCCGGGACGCGCTCAACGAGTACATCCAGCACGTCGGCTCGGCGGTCTTCGCCTGCCCGCCCGGGCCGGGCGCCGACGGGTACTGGGGCTCGACGCTCTTCGAGGGCTGAGGCGCGACCTGCCCGGAAGCGGGAGCACATGACACCGTTGACCGGTGATCACCGAACATGCCCTGCTGCCCGTCCGCCCCGGCCGCGAGGCGGAGTTCGAGGCGGCCTTCGCCCGGGCCCGCCCGCTCATCGCGGGCAGCCCCGGCTTCCGCGGGCTGACACTGGCCCGCTCCGCGGAGACGCCGAACACGTATCTGCTGCTGGTGCGGTGGGATTCGATCGAGCAGCACACCGATGGGTTCCGCGGGTCGCCGGAGTACGCGGAGTGGAAGGCGCTGCTGCACCACTTCTACGACCCGTTCCCGGTGGTCGAGCACTTCCGCCCGGTGCTGGGGGACTGAACTCCGCTCAGGACGCCAGGGTCCAGCGGAGCTCCTCGTCGCCGTAGTCGGCGATCTCGCTCAGCCGCCTGCCCCCGGCCAGGATGCCGGTGCGGTCGACCTGGACCAGTGGGCAGCCGAGGCCGTCCAGGTGCGGGCACCAGCGGCGGGCGATGCGCAGGCAGGTCTGGTGCAGGGCCGCGTCGCCGAGCACCCAGTCGCCTGCCTCGACGACCACCCAGGCGCGCTCCGGCAGCGGGTCGCCGCAGACCTGGCAGAGCCACTCGGCCTGGCAGCGGCGCAGGCGGTCGGTGTCGACGCACTTCCAGTCGGCGGCGCCCCACCAGACCGGGGTGATCCACGGGACCGGCAGCCCCTCGATCCGGCGCCGGGGCAGCCCCGGCTCGGACCACGGCGCCGAAACGGCTTCCACGAACTCGTCATCCTCTCGTCGCGCCGCACGGCGCGGCCGTCCACGCTACCAGCGTGCACGGAGGTGTGAGTCCGAGTGGTACCACAAGGTGGCCGACGGCTCGCCGGGCCCAGCGACCGAAGGCGCGCCGTCCCACCCCGGGCACGGGCGTGGGCGACGGAAATTCCGGGTCAGCCCGCCGCGAGCACGGCTTCGCGCACGATGCCGGCGACCGCGTCCGGCTGCGAGACGTAGGAGGCGTGCGAGGCGGCGACCTCGCGGGTCCGGCCGGGCGCGACCTGCTGCGCGGTCTCGCGCTGCAGTGCGGGCGGGATCACCCGGTCCTCGCTGGAGACCAGGTACCAGCTCGGGGTGTCGGCCCAGGACGGGTCGCCGGTGCGCTCCAGGTTGGCGGTGGCGGCGAGGGTGCGCTGGTTGCGGTACATCTCCGCGGCCTTCGCCGGCGTGACGTCCTGGGCGAAGACCTCGCGGAAGAACGGCTCGGTGACGAAGGCGTCCAGGTTCACCCCGGCGGGCCCCGCCGGGTCGGCGACCGGCTTCACCAGCAGCGCGGGCGGGAGCAGCAGGCTGCCCGGGTGCGCGATCGGGTTCACCAGCTCGGCGAGCAGCTGGTTCCGCTGCGGCGCGTAGGCGGCGACGAAAACATTGGCCGTGACGTCCGGGTCGTGCGTATTGGTGATGACGGCGCCGCCGTAGGAGTGGCCGACCAGCACGATCGGGCCCTCGATCCCGGCCAGGAACTCGGTGAGCTTCGCGGAGTCGTTGGCGATGCCGCGTAGCGGGGTGTCGAAGGTGCGCACGGCGATGCCCTCGGCGGTGAGCCGGTCGGCCACGTCGGACCAGCCGGACGAGTCGGCGAAGGCGCCGTGCACCAGCACCACCGTCGGCGCGGGGTCGGCCTGCGCGGGGGCGGCGGCGAGGCCGATGGCAAGCGCCGCGGCGACGGCGGTGCCCGCGGCGCGGCGGCGGAAGCGGGCGGTTCGGCGGGCGTTCATGGATTCCTCCGTCGATCGTCGGGGCGCACGACACCGGGCGCGGACCGCTCCGAGCGTGCCATACCGGAGATTCGCCACGCGTGTGCCCGCGGTTTGCGGAGAGTCCGGATCGGGTCCTAGCGGGGCAGCTCTAGCATGGGCGGGATGCCGAGCGCGGCGCAGGCGTCGCGCACGGCGTGCACCTCGGCGGGGGAGAGCGTGCCGTCGGCGTTCGCGATCAGGATGCCGATCTGCACCACCGCGCGCGCCTGCTCCGGCTTGCCCGCCACCTTGGTGATCTGCTGCAGCACGTGCGCCCGGCCGAAGGCGGGGTCCTGGACCAGCCGGTCGCAGTTGCCGTCGAACAGGGTGCGCAGCTGCTCGGCCGGGAAGTTGTCGAGCACCGAGTCCCCGGTGATGAGCCCGGCGACCTGCGCCCGCTCCTCGGCGGTGACGGTGCCGTCGGCGGCGGCGACCAGCGCGCACATCCCCATCGCCGCGTCCCGGAAGGCGCCGCTGGTGAACTCGTTCTTCTTCGACATGAGCTGGGACCGCCACTGCGGGGCCTTATCCGCCAGGTCCATCAGCCGGGTGACGGTGTACCCGCTGTTCAGCAGCTTGTTCAGGAACGACATGACGGACTCCCGCGACAGGGGCCGGCGCGCGACGACCCGCCCCGGCGAACACTCGGAAGGTAGCAGATCCGCAGGTGCGCCGCCCGCGATCCCGGCGCCCCCTCGCTGCCGGCGACCGGACCCACGCGCGGTGTCCGGCTGAAGCCTCGGTGAACAGCGGGTGCCGGGGCCGACGCCGGTGGCGTTTCGACGCCGGACCGTCGAGGATGGCGAACCGTGGGAGCACCGATCGAGGGGCCGCCGGTCGGCCGCCGGACCGTGATGAAGGGCGGTGCGGTCGCGGCGGCGGCCGCGTTCGCGGGGACCGCGCGCGCCGCCGCGCAGACCCAGGTCTTCGCGCACGGCGTCGCCTCCGGCGACCCGCTGCCGACCGGCGTGCTCCTCTGGACCCGGGTGACCCCGGTCCCGGAGGCGACCCCCGGCTCGAACCGCGGCCCGGACGTCACCGTCCGCTGGGAGGTCGCACGCGACGACTCCTTCGGCAGCATCGTCGCCACCGGAACCGCGAGGGCGACAGCGGCTTCCGACCACACCGTGAAGATCGACGCATCCGGCCTCGCCCCCGGCACCGACTACCGCTACCGCTTCACCGCGCTCGGCGGCACGTCGCCGACCGGCCGCACCAGGACCGCCCCCGCCGCCGCCGACACCCCCGAGCGGCTCCGCTTCGGCGTGGTCTCCTGCTCGAACTGGGAGGCCGGGTACTTCGGCGCCTACCGGCACCTGGCGGCCCGCGGCGACCTGGACGCCGTTGTGCACCTCGGCGACTACCTGTACGAGTACGAGCGCGGCGAGTTCGGCGGCCGCGGCGGCGCGGTGCGCGCGCACGACCCGGAGCACGAGATCATCACGCTCGCCGACTACCGGATCCGGCACGGCCAGTACAAGACCGACCCCGACCTGGCGCTGCTGCACGGCTCGGTGCCCTTCATCGCCACCTGGGACGACCACGAGACCGCCAACGACGCCTGGTCCGGCGGCGCGCAGAACCACGACCCGGCCACCGAGGGCGACTGGGCGGCCAGGCGCGCGGCGGCGCGGCAGGCGTACCGGGAGTGGATGCCGGTCCGCGACACCGCCGACGGCAGGCTCTACCGGCGGCTGCGCTTCGGCACGCTGGCCGAGCTCTCGATGCTGGACCTGCGCAGCTACCGCGACCGGCAGGTGCGCCCCGGCGCGGGCTGGCGCGAGGTCGACGCACCCGAGCGCAGCATCACCGGCCGGGAGCAGCTGGACTGGCTGATCGGCGGGCTGGAGTCCGCACCGGTCCGGTGGAAGCTGGTCGGCAACCCGGTGATGATCGCGCCGGTGCTCTTCCCGCCGCTCGAGCCCGCCGTGACCGAGGGGCTGGCCCGGACGATCGGGATCCCGGCGGGCGGCATCCCGTTCAACGCCGACCAGTGGGACGGCTACACCGCCGACCGGAACCGGCTGTTCCGCGCGGTGCACGACGGCGGGGTCGGCGGGGTGCTCTTCCTCACCGGCGACATCCACAGCTCCTGGGCCGCCGACCTCCCGCTCGACGCGGCGGCCTACCCGGCCGGGCCGGTGGCGGGCGCGGAGTTCGTCGTGCCGTCGGTGACCTCGCAGAGCCCGGGCGATATCGCCGGGGCCGCGGCGCGCGGTGGCATCGTCGCCGCGGAGCACGCGGTGTGCGAGGTGAACCGGCACCTGCGCCACCTGGAGCTGACCTCGCACGGGTACGGCGTGCTGCACGTGGACGCCGGGCAGGCGCAGCTGGACTGGTTCTACCTGCTCGACGTCGCCGACCCGAATTCCGGCGTCCGGCACGGCATCTCGCTCGCGGTCGGCGCGACCGGCCGGATCGAGCTGCGGCCGGGGCCGGTCGGCTGAGCGAAACGCCGCGTGCCGGATCGGCGAAAACCCGGGTGAACTGTTCCGGGGAGGAAACATGTCGGTTCGTCTTGTCGCCCTGCTCGCGGCGGCGTGGTCGGTGAGCGGGTGCGCCACCCTGCTCGGCTACCCGGCGGACCCACCGGGCCCGGCCGAGTTCGACGCGGCCGCCGCCGAGGTCGCGGCGCTGCCGCGCTCCGGTGAGTCCGAGCGGGCACTTCTCGACGCCGTCGAGCGGATCACCGCCGCGGCGGGTGGGCTCGAGTGGCGCCGGGATCCGGAGCGGCCGCGCGTCGAGGGCGGCTGCACGGGGGTGTACGGCCCTACCGGTGGCTTGAACGTCGGGCTGGCGCACTACGTCGCTGCGGGCACGATCCCGGCCGACCGCTGGCTCGGCTTCCAGCAGCAGGCCCGCGACCTCGCCGCCGCGATCGGCGCCGACGACATGCGGCCCGGCACCGGCACGCCGCCGAACTACAGCGTCACCTTCGAGAGCGCGCGGGAGAGCGGGCCCGGCATCTCGGTGTACGCCGACGCGGGATCTGTGACGATCACGGCGCACACCGGGTGCAGACTGCCGTGAGAGTGACGTTGCATCGTCCTAACCTCGCTGGTCTCTCGAGGTCCCGACCTCCGTCGAGCGGTGGTCGCATCAGGACTCGAACCCCGCACCAGGATCAGTGCTGCGGCCGACGGCTGCTCTGCGCGCTCGTGCACCGTGCACGTCGGGCCGATCCCCTCGGCCACCTTGCCGGCTCAGCGTCTGGCCCTTGCGGGAGTCTGAGCTAACGCATTGCTGACCCGACGACCGCCATCGCCCGACATCCCGTCGCCCTGTACAAAGACAGCGATATCCGCAACTTCATCCTCGCCGACGACCAAGTCGCCATCCTCGACTTCGACGACTTGACTTTGGCCCCGTTCGGCTACGACCTCGCCGAACTCATCGTCAATGGCCGGATGTCCGGCCAGGGCGACATAGTGACCGGGACCGACTCGGGCGGGGTGGGCTTCGTGCGGCCTCCCAGGCTCAGCGCCTGCTCGCCCGCCGGTACCCGATCGCCGCCGGAACCGAGAAGACCACGATCGCGCCGAGCGACCACGCCACGGTCAGCGTGAGCGGCCGGGCCAGCGCACCACCCTCGGCGAGCGCGCGCATGGTGTCCACCGCCGTGGAGAGCGGCTGGTTGCGCACCACCGGCTGGATCCACTGCGGGTACGCGGCCAGCGGGACGAAGCCGGTGCTGAAGAACATCATCAGCGACGTGACGATGGTGATCCCCTCCACCAGCGTCGATTTCGCGGTGAAGACCGCGACCGCGGTCACCAGGGTGGCGAAGGCGAGGCCGAAGAGCACCGGGATGCCGAAGAAGGCCAGCGCAGGCAGCAGCCCGCGCTGGAACCGGAAGCCGAGCAGGTACCCGACCGCGACGATCGCCACCGTGCCCGCCAGGATGCGGCAGCCCTCGGCCAGGATCCGGGAGGCGATCCCGGAGCCGCGATGCACCGGGAGCACCCAGAACCGGGCCAGCAGCCCGGCGTCGCGCTCCCGGCCGAGCAGGATGCCGCCCGCCACCGCGCCGGAGAGCGCGCCGACGACGGCGACCAGCGGCACCGAGCCGAACAGCGCCTCGCTGCCGGTGAACCGGCGGATCTGCCCGCCGATCACGGTGTCCAGCATGACCAGCAGCAGGCACGGGACGATCAGCGTCTCCAGCAGCGACACCGGGTTGCGGACCCAGCGCATCAGCAGCCGCTGGGTCTGGATCAGGGTGTGCGCGCCGAACGCGAGCAGCGAGTGCTCGGCGGCGGGCGGCGGGGTTGCGGTGGGAATCATCAGGCCCTCCTGCGGCTCAGCCGGACGGAAAGGGGGATGCAGAGCGCCACGATGCCGAGCGCCCAGGCCAGCGGGGGAGCGAGCAGCGACCAGGTGACGGCGCCCGCGTTCGGCAGCGAGTCGCCTGCCAGCGCGCGCAGCGCGGCCGCCCACTGCGAGACCGGCTGGTTGCGCACGAAGGGCTGCACCCAGCCGGGGAACTGCGCCGCGGGGGCGAGTCCGGTGGAGAGCATGCCGAAGATCAGCGGGGGCAGTACCAGCGCCTGCGCGGTCGCCTCCGGGCTGCGCGACGCGGTGCCGATGACATCCGCGCCCAGGCACAGCGCGACCCCGATGAGCAGCGAGAACAACAGGAAACCGGCGGTGTCGGCCGCGCCGTTGTAGAAGCGGAAGCCGATCACGTGCCCGCACACCACCGCGGTGAGCATCGCCACCACCAGCCGGAACACATTGCCGGACAGGCGCGCCGCCGCGGGCACCAGCGGGCCAACCGGCATCGAGCCCCAGCGCCGGTTCAGCCCGGAGACGGCGTCGGAGGCGGCCCGGAAGGCCGCCGAGACCGCGGTGAACGCGGCCGCCTGCAGGATCACCAGCGGCATCAGGTACTGCGCGTAGCTGCTGAAACCGGTGCCCGCGAAGGTCATGATGGTCTTCAGCGGGATGTAGAAGCTTGCGGTGAAGGTCACCGGGGCCAGCACCGAGGTGATCACCTCGCCGGAGCGCAGCGCCGGAGCGACCAGCCTGGAGGTGAGCACCCACCACTGCTGTGCGCGGCGCGGCGTGGCGCCCGCCCGCGCCAGCCAGGCTGCGCCGGTCGCCGCGGTCACGGTGTCACCTCGATGGAGGTGGCGAGGTGGCCGGTGAGCTGCAGGAAGACATCGTCGAGCGAGGGGCGGCGGAGCGCGATGTCGACCAGCTCGACCCCGGCGCCGTCCAGTCTGCGCAGCGCCTCGGCCAGCGTCTTGGCGCCGTCCGGGGCCGGGATGGCGATCCGGTCGGCGTCCGGGCCGGGGTAGCGGTCCTCGGGCAGCAGCGTGCCGAGCGCGCGGGCGATCGCGGGCAGGTCGGCGGTGCTCAGCGGGACGATCTCGCAGTAGCTGCCGCCGGTGCGCGACTTGAGCTGGTCCGCGGTGCCCTCGGCGATCACCCGGCCCTGGTCGATGACGATGATGCGGTCGCTGAGCGCGTCCGCCTCCTCCAGGTACTGGGTGGTGAGCAGGGTGGTGATCCCGGCCTTCTTGAAGCCGGCGACCAGGTCCCACACCCCCTGCCTGCTGCGCGGGTCGAGCCCGGTGGTCGGCTCGTCCAGGAACACCACCTCCGGCCGCACCACCAGCCCGCAGGCGATGTCGATCCGCCTGCGCATGCCGCCGGAGTAGGTGCCGACCGGCCGACCGGCGGCGCGCTCGAGGCCGAACTCGCCGATCAGCTCGTCCGCGCGCAGCCGCGCCGCGCGCTTGCGCAGCCCCATGAGCCGGCCGAACATGACGAGGTTCTGATGTCCGCTGAGCATGTCGTCCAGCGCGGCGTACTGGCCGGTGAGCATGATCGAGCGGCGCACCGCGGCGGGGTCGGCGACCACGTCGTGCCCGGCCACCAGCGCGCGGCCGCGGTCCGGCTCGACCAGGGTGGAGAGGATGTTGACGGTGGTGGTCTTGCCCGCGCCGTTCGGCCCGAGGATGCCGAGCACCTCGCCGGGGTCGGCGTGGAAGTCGATGCCGCGCAGTGCTCGTACGGAACCGAACGACTTCTCGATTCCGCTGACGACGACGCCGTGGGTCATCGCTGGCCTCCCAGGTGGTGATCGAGCACGCGCGCCACGATGGCCAGCGCGTGCGGTGCGGTGAGTTCGTCGTGGGTGACCGCGACGTCGTGGTTGGTGATGGCGCCGGTGACGTAGGGCCGCCAGTTCTCGGCGCCGAAGATCTCCGAGCTGTCGACGGTGGCGGAGACGTAGACGATGTCGCCGTCGAACACCGGGCGCCGGTAGCCGGTCCTGGTGTGCGCGGAGGCGTTGTGCGAGCCGGCCAGCCGCTCCAGCGTTCCGGCGTCGATCAGCGCGATGCCGAGCCGCTCCCTGATGTGCTCGGCGGCCCGCTCCGCGGTGGCGTCGGCGGGGACGTCCTCGATGCCGAAGACCGAGCCGAAGGCGTTCACGAACGCGCCGGGGGTGAGCGGTTCGAAGCTGTCGCCGTCGAGATCGGCGGTGTCGGCGTCGAGCAGCGCGACCACGCCGAGCTCGGCGCCCTGCGCGCGCAGCTTCGTCGCGACGTGGTGCGCGATGAGCCCGCCGAACGACCAGCCGAGCAGGTGGTAGGGCCCCTCCGGCTGCAGCGCGCGGATCTCCCGGACGTAGCGGTCGGCGAACTCCTCGATGGAGCGCACCGACGGCTCGCGCCCGCTCAGGTCCGGCGCCTGCAGCCCGTAGATCGGGCGGCCGGGCTCGAGCAGGTCGGCGAGGCCGAGGTAGGTCCAGGCCATGCCGGAGGAGGGGTGCACGCAGAACAGCGCGGGCTCGGCTCCGCCGGTCCGGATGGGCAGCACCACGTCCAGGCCGAGTCCGGAACCGGCCGGGGCCGATGCGGTTTCGGTGAAGGCGCGGGCCGCGTCGGAGCCGGCGAAGCGGGCGGCCGCGGCCAGGGTGTCCAGCCAGAGCTCGGCCAGCCGGGCCGCGAAGGGCTCGTCCAGCAGCTCGCCGGGGTAGCCGACGGTGATCTGCAGCCGGTCGCGGACGACGAGGGCGTTGATGTCGATCACGGACTGCAGCGGCACATCCGGGTGCTCGCCGGCGGGCAGCTCGCCGAGCGCGTCGGTGGGCAGCCAGCCGAGCCCGTCCAGCCCGGCCGGGATGTCGCCCGCGGCGTAGCGGCCCAGGTAGTTGACGCTGACCTGGCCGGGCAGCCCGGCCGGGAGCTGCGCGGCGGTCTCGGCGTTCAGGTAGCGCAGCAGCCCGAAACCGATGCCCTTGTCCGGAATGGCACGCAGCTGCCGCGCGGTGGCGCGGATGGCGGCGCCCATGGCCGGGCCGCCGGCGAGCGCATCGGCGAGGTCGATCCCGGTGAGGTCGAGCCGCGCCGGGTAGAGGCTGGTGAACCAGCCGACGGTGCGGGAGAGCTCGGCGCCCGGGATCACCTCCTCCTGCCTGCCGTGCCCCTCCAGCCGGAGCAGCACCGGGTCGGTGCCGCCGCGCAGCCGCAGCAGGGTGAGCGCGAGCGTGGCGAGCAGCGCGTCCTCCACGCCACCGCCGAAGATGCCGGGCAGCGTGGTGAGCAGCGCGGCGGTGACCTCGGCGGTCGCCTCGCGGTCGAGCAGCCGCAGGGTGCGGGTGGTGTCGATCGCGGGGTCGAGCGGGCGGCCGGCGAGCAGCGGGTCCGGGGTGGCGGCGACCGCCTGCCAGTGCCCGAGCTCGGCGGTGCGGTGCGCGCTGTGCGCCTCCTCGGTGAGCGCGGTGGCCCAGCGCCGCACCGAGGTGCCGGTCTCGGCGAGCACCGGGGTGGCGCCCGCCGAGACCTGCGCCCAGGCGCCGATCAGGTCCGGGATCAGGATGCGCCAGGAGACGCCGTCGATCACCAGGTGGTGCGCGACGATGATCAACCGGCCGGTGCCGGACTCCGGGTCCAGCCAGACGAACTGCAGCACGGTGCCGTTCGCCGGATCGAGCCGGTCCAGCGCCGCGTCCAGCTCGCTCGCCGCGTGCTCGCGCAGCTCGATCGGGTCGGTGGTGCTGTGCCGCACCCGGTGCAGCAGCCCGTCCACCGCAACCGAGCCGGGCTCGGCGACCAGCACCCGCGGCTCGCCGTGCGTGACAAGGCGGGCGCGCAGCATGTCGTGCCGGTCGAGCACCGCGGCGAGCGTGGCCACGATGCCCGCCCGGTCGATTCCGGCGGGCAGGTCGAGCACGGCCGTCTGCGCGAAGCGGCGGTGGTCGCCGCCGCGCTCGAGCATGTAGTGGCCGATCGGCGGCAGCGGGAACTCGCCGACCCCGCCGCCGGGCAGCTCCTCCAGCACCACCGCGGGGCCGCTCGCGTCCGCGGCGGCGGCCAGCGCGGCCACCGTGCGGTGCTCGAAGACCTGCAGCGGCGTGCAGGTGACGCCGTGCTGCTTGGCCCGCGACACCAGCTGGATGGCGAGGATGCTGTCGCCGCCGAGCGCGAAGAACGAGTCGTCGGCCCCGGCCCGATCCAGCCCGAGCAGCTCGGCGTAGACCTCGGCCAGGATCTGCTCGGTCGGCGTCGCGGGTTCCCGATACCCCGCGCGCTCGGTGCTGAACTCCGGCGCGGGCAGCGCGTTCCGGTCCAGTTTGCCGACGGCGGTGAGCGGCAGCTCGTCGAGGACGACGAAGGCCGCGGGCACCATGTAGCCGGGCAGCGTCTCCGCCGCGGCGGCGCGCACCAGTGCGGTGTCCAGCTCGGCGCCGGGGGCGCGCACGAGGTAGGCGGCGAGCGCGGTGCCGCCGGGGCCGGGCACGCCGAGCGTCACCGCCTGCCGCACGCCGTCGACCCGGCCGAGCACGGCGTCGATCTCACCGAGCTCGATGCGCTGGCCGCGCACCTTGACCTGGAAGTCGGTGCGGCCGATGTACTCCAGCCGCAGCGTGGCTCCGGCGCGGGTCCAGCGCACCAGGTCACCGGTGCGGTACGCGCGCTGCCCCGGCGCGAACGGGTGCGCCACGAAGCGGGCGGCGCTGAGCCCGGGGCGGCCGTGGTAGCCGCGCGCCAGCGCCGGGCCCGCCAGGTACAGCTCGCCCGCGACGCCGACCGGCACCGGACGCAGCCGGTCGTCCAGGACCAGCACCGACGCCCCGCGGATCGGGGAGCCGATGGTCACCGGCTCGTCGGCGGCCAGCGGCGCGGAGGCCGTCGCCCAGATCGTGCTCTCGGTCGGGCCGTACAGGTTCACCAGGTCGCGCCCGGTCGCCCAGCGCGCCACCAGCTCCGGCCCGACGGCCTCGCCCGCGACGGCGAGCACCCGCACGCCGGGCACCGTATCCGGGTCGATGGTGGCCAGCGCCGACGGCGTGATCACCAGGTGAGTCACCGCCTCGGCGGCGATCAGCTCGGCCAGCGCGGCGCCGCCGAAGACCTCCGGCGGCGACACCACCGCGGCGCCGCCGTGGCCGAAGGCCATGAGCGCCTCGAAGATCGAGGCGTCGAAGCTCGGCGAGGCCACCTGCAGCACCCGGGCGGTCTCGTCCAGGGTGAGCAGCTCGCGCTGCGCGGCGACCAGGTCGGCGATGCCGCGGTGCGCGACCGCGACGCCCTTGGGGGTGCCGGTGGAGCCGGAGGTGTAGATCAGCCAGGCGAGGTCGTCCGGGTGCACGGCGGGCAGCGCGGCCTTCGGCCGGTCACCGAGGTCGTCGAGGACGAGCCAGTCGACGGTGTCCGGCAGGCGGTCCCGGTACGCGGCGAGGGTGATGCCGGTGCGGGCGCCGGAGTCGGTGAGCATGTGCTCGATCCGCTCGGCGGGGTGCTTCGGATCCACCGGCAGGAAGGCGGCGCCCGCCAGCGCGGCCGCCCACACCCCGGTGAGCAGCGCGGCGCCGCGCGGCAGCCCGAGCGCCACCACCGAGTCGGTGTCCGCGCCGCGCAGCAGCCGGGCCAGCCGGGTGCCGCGCTCGGCCAGCTCGCGGTAGCTGAGCGTCACGCCGTCGGCGATCACGGCCGTGCGGTCCGGGTAGCGGTCGGCGGTGCCGGAGAGGAGCGCGGGAAGCGTTGCCGTTCCCGCGGTCTCCGGCCCGGCGACGGTGGCCAGCTCGCTGCGCTCGGCCGCGTCGAGCAGGTCGATGTCGCCGATCCGGACGCCGGGCGCGGCGGTGACGGCGCTCAGGATGCGCTGCCAGCGCCGGATCAGCGCGCGGGCGCTCGGCTCGTCGAAGAGGTCGGTGGCGTAGGTGAGCACGCCGGTCAGCCCGTCCGCGTGTTCGCGCAGGTCGACGGTGAGGTCGAACTGCGAGGAGCCGCGGTCGAAGTCCTCGACCTCGACCCGGAGGCCGGGCAGCTCCAGCACCGGCGCCACGTAGTTCTGCAGGCTCAGCGTGACCTGGAAGAGCGGGTGGTGCGCGGTCGAGCGGGCCGGGTCGAGCACCTGCACCAGCCGCTCGAAGGGGACGTCGGCGTGCGCGAAGGCATCCAGGTCGGCGCCGCGCACGGTGGCGAGGAACTCGCCGAAGGTGGCGGCCGGATCGACGGGGGTGCGCAGGGCGAGGGTGTTCACGAACATGCCGACCAGGTCGTCGAGGGCGCGGTCGCCGCGGCCGGCCACCGGGGTGCCGATCACGACGTCGCCGGTGCCGCTGAGCCGCGCGGTGAGCACCGCGAGCGCCGCGTGCACCACCATGAACAGGCTCGCGCCGTGCTCGTTCGCCAGGGCGCGCAGCGCCCCCGCCAGCGCCGGGTCCAGGCTGAACTCCAGGTCGGCGCTGCGCAGCGACTGCACCGCCGGTCGCGGGCGGTCGGCGGGGAGCTCGACCACGTCCGGTGCGCCGGTCAGCGCGTCGGTCCAGAACCGGAGCTGCCGCGCCGCCACCGAATCCGGGTCGGACTCGGTGCCGAGCAGCTCCCGGTGCCACAGCGCGAAGTCCGCGTACTGCACCGGCAGCGGCGGCGCCGCCTCGGTGCTCCCCGCGGTGTGCCGGGCGTAGGCGGTGACCAGGTCGGTCGCGAGCGGGGCCATGGAGGCGCCGTCGGCGCTGATGTGGTGCACGACCAGCAGCACCACGTGCGTCTGCGGGGCGAGCCGGAAGACGGTGGCGCGCAGCGGTACCTGCTCGACCAGGTCGAAGCCGACGGCCGCCGCGGCGGTGATCTCGGCGCGCAGCGCGGCGGGCGCCACGTCGCGCACGGCGACATCGGGGGTGGCGTCGGCGGCGTCGAGCACCACCTGGCGGGCGCCGTCGGCGTCCTGCGGGTAGACGGTGCGCAGGCTCTCGTGCCTGGCGGCGACGGTACCGAAGGCGGCGCGCAGCGCGCCGGTGTCCAGCGCGCCGGTGAGCCGCAGCGCGACCGCGATGTTGTAGCCGGGCGAGCCCGGATCCATCCGGTTCAGCACCCACATGCGCTGCTGTGCGGGGGAGAGCGGGATCCGGTCCGGCCGGACCCGCGCGGCGAGCGCGCGCCCGCCGCCCGCGTCGAGCGCGGGCACCACCCGCGCCGCGAGCTGCGCGACGGTCGGGGCGTCGAAGAGGTCGCGCAGCGCGATCCGCGCGCCGAGCGCCGCGTTCACCCGCGCCACCACCTTGGTGGCGCTCAGCGAGTTGCCGCCCAGCTCGAAGAAGGACTGGTCGGCGCTGACCCGCTCGGCCTCGAGCACCTCGGCGAAGACGGCGGCCACCGCCTCCTCGACCGGGGTGCGCGGCGCCAGGTACGGGCGGGCGGCGTCGGTGAAGTCCGGGATCGGCAGCGCGGCCCGGTCCAGCTTGCCGACCGGGGTGAGCGGGATCGCGTCCAGCACCACCACGTACGCGGGCACCATGTACCCGGGCAGCACCGCGGCCACCCGCTCGCGCAGCAGCTCGACGTCGAGCGGGACGCCAGCGACGGGCAGCACGTACGACACCAGCACGGTCGCGCCGGCCGGCCCGGCGCGGCCGATGGTGACCGCGTACTCCACCTGCTCGTCGCGGGAGAGCACCGCGTCGATCTCGCCCAGCTCGATCCGCAGCCCGCGGATCTTCACCTGGAAGTCGCTGCGGCCCAGGTACTCCAGCTTGTGCCGCTCGGTCCAGCGGACCATGTCGCCGGTGCGGTACATGCGGCTGCCCGGCGCGCCGTACGGGTCGGCGACGAACCGCGCCGCGGTCATGCCGAACCGGTTGAAGTAGCCGCGGGCCAGCGCGGGCCCGGCCAGGTACAGCTCGCCGGGCACGCCGACCGGGACCGGGCGCAGCCAGCTGTCGAGCACCACCGCCGCGGCACCGCGGATCGGCCCGCCGATGGTGATCCGCTCACCCGCGACCAGCTCGGCCGGGCCGGTGGCCCAGATGCTGAACTCGGTGGGGCCGTACTCGTTCACCATGCGCCTGCCCGGCGCCCAGCGCTCCAGCAGCTCGGGGGTCGCGGCCTCGCCCGCGACGACGAGCACCCGCAGCTCGTCCAGCCCGGCCGGCTCCATGGTGGCCAGCGCGGACGGGGTGATCACCGCGTGCGTCACCCGCTCGGTGCGGAGCAGCTCGGCCAGCGCGGCGCCGCCGTAGACCTCCGGCGGCGCCACCACCAGCCGCCCGCCGGAGGCGTGCGCGCTGAGCAGCTCGTACACCGAGGCGTCGAAGCTCGGCGAGGCCACCTGCAGCGCGCTGGTCGCGGAGTCGTGGCCGAGCCTTTCCCGCTGGTCCGCGACGATGTTCGCGATGCCGCGGTGGCTGAGCAGCACCGCCTTCGGCTTGCCGGTGGAGCCGGAGGTGTAGATCAGGTAGGCGGTCTGGTCCGGGAAGATCGGGCCGCCGCGCTCGGCGTCGGTGATCGGGTCGGCGGAGACCGTCATGACCCGGCGGATCGTGTTCAGGTCGTCGAGCAGCAGCCAGTCGATGGTGCTCGGCAGCGTCTCGCCGGTCGCGGTGACGGTGACGCCGATCGGGGCCTTCGAATCGGTGAGCATGTGCTCGATCCGCTCCACCGGGTGGTTCGGGTCCAGCGGGGCGAAGGCGGCACCGGTCTTGGCCAGCGCCCAGACCGCGACCACCGACTCCAGCGAGCGGGTCAGCGCCAGGATCACGAACACCTCGCGGCCGATGCCGCGGCGCAGCAGCATCCGCGCGAACCGGTTGGACCAGGTGTCGAGCTCGCGGTAGGTCATGCTCAGGTCGCCCGCGCGCACCGCGATCGCGTCGGGGTCGAGCGCGGCGCCCGCGGTGAGCAGCTCGGGCAGGGTGCGCGGGGGGACCCCCGCGGGGCCGCGCACCGGGGCCAGCGCGGCCAGTTCGGCGTCGGCGCAGGTGCGCAGGTGGGCGAGCGGGGCCTCCGGGCGGGCGGCGAGCTGGTCGGTGAGCCGGACGAAGCGCTCCAGCAGCGGCCGCGCGGCGTCGGGGGCGAGGTGCCCGGTCAGGTACTTGAGCGTGACCTCGAGGGTGTCGCCGTCGTCGCCGCGCTGCGGGATCACCATGAGGTTCAGCGGGTAGGGGGTGGCGTCGGTGCCCGCCACGTCCAGCACCCGCATCCCGGCGATGTCCAGCGCCTGGGAGAGCGCCGCCCGGTCGATCGGGTAGGACTCGAAGACGGTGAGCGTGTCGAAGAGCTCGGCCAGCCCGACCGCCTCGTGGATGGCGGCCAGCCCGACGTGCTGGTGATCCAGCAGCCGCGCCTGCTCGGCCTGCACCCGGGCCAGCAGCGCGGCCGCGCTCTCCGCCGGGTCCAGCCGGACCCGCACCGGCAGCGTGTTGATGAAGAGCCCGATCATCTCCTCGACTCCGGGCAGCTCCGGCGGGCGCCCGGAGACGGTGCCGCCGAAGACCACGTCGGTGCGGCCGGTCAGCATGGCGAGCAGCAGCGCCCAGCCCGCCTGCACCAGGGTGTTCACCGTGGCGCCGGCGGCGCGGGCCGTACTCTCCCAGCGGGCGACGGTCGCGCGCGGCAACTCCAGCGTGACCGCGCCGGTCTCGGTGGTCTCGATCCCGGCCAGGCTCGGCAGCGCCCGGGTGGGGGTGTCGATGCCCGCCAGCGACGCGGTCCAGGCGGCGAGCGAGGCGGCGTCGTCGCGCTCGGCCAGCCAGGCCAGGAACTCGCGGTAGGAGTGCGCGGGCGGGAGCGCGGCGGCGTCGCCCGCGGTGACGTAGAGGGTGAGCAGCTCACGGACCAGCAGCGGCGTCGACCAGCCGTCGAGCACCAGGTGGTGGTTGGTGAGGATCAGCCGGCAGGTGTCGCCGGGCAGCCGGACCAGGGTGAAGCGGACCAGCGGCGGGCGGGTCAGCTCGAAGCGGGTGCGGGCGTCGACGGCGACGATCCGATCCAGCTCGCGCTGCCTGGCCTCGGGGTCGGCCACCGCGCGCAGGTCCAGCTCGCGCCAGCCCACCTCGGCGGCGGCGACGACGAGCTGCCGCGGCCCGTCCGCGGTCTCCACGAAGGCGACCCGCAGGTTCTCGTGCCGGTCGATCACCGCCTGCGCGGCGGCGCGCAGCCGGGCCGCGTCGACCGTGCCCGCCAGGGTGAGCAGCGACTGCACGGTGTAGCCGTCGGCGGTGTCGGTGTCGTAGACGGCGTGGAAGAGCAGCCCGTACTGCAGCGGCGAGAGCGGCCACGCGTCGGTGAGCGCCGGGTACTCGCGCTCCCAGCTCTCGATCTGCGGCTGCTCCAGCGCGAGCAGCGGGAAGTCGGACGGCGTCCGGCCCCCGGTCTCCGCGGCGGCGAGCGCGCGCAGCGCCGACTCCCAGTGCGCGGCCAGCTCGGTGACCTCGGCGGCGGTGAGCAGCCGGGCGGCGTAGGCCCAGGTGACCTCGAGCCCGGCCGCGGTGCGCACCGCGTTGATGTCGAGCGCGGCGGCCAGCGGCGCGCGGTCGTCCTGGGTGGCGGCGAACCGGCGCGGCAGCCAGGGGCCGCTGCCGTCGGTCTCGGCCCGGCCCAGGTAGTTCAGGCTGATCTGCGGCTCGGGGTGCCCGGTGAGCGCGGGCGCGGTCTCCGGGTTCAGGTAGCGCAGCATGCCGTAGCCGATGCCCTTGTCCGGCACCGCGCGCAGCTGCTCCTTGACGGCCTTGAGCGCCGCGCCCGGGTCGGCGAGGTCGATGCCGGTGAGGTCGACGGCGGCCGGGTGCACGGTGGTGAACCAGCCGACCGTGCGGGCGATGTCGGCGCCGGGCAGGACCGATTCGGCGCGGCCGTGGCCCTCCAGCGTGAAGACCGCCGTGCGGCGGTCCCGCCAGCGCGTGATGGCCAGGGCGAGCGCGGCGAGCAGCACGTCGTCGGGGCCGCAGTGGAACCGCTCGGCGGTGGCGCCGAGCGTGGCGTCGGCCAGTTCGGGCGCGATGACGGTGTGCTCCTGCGCCATCGTGCCCACCACGTCGAGCGCGGGGTCGAAGGGCGCGGAGCCGATCGGCGGGTCGTCGGTGGCGGCGATGCGCTGCCAGACCGGCAGCTCGGCCGCCCTGGTGGCGGCGTGCTCGCGCTGGCCGTGCGCCCAGCGCCGGAACGAGGTGCCGACCGGGGCGAGCGTGCCGCCGAGCGCGGCGGTGGCGAGGTCGGGGAACAGGATGCGCCAGGAGACGCCGTCGGTGACCAGGTGGTGCAGCACCAGCCAGGCCAGCGGCTCGTCCCGCTCGACGACGACCACCCGGACAACGACGCCGTGCTCCGGGTCCAGCCGGTCGGCGGCGGCGTCCAGCGCGGCGTCGAGATCGGTCCCGCCGGGCACGGTCTCGATCAGGTCGCCCGCGTCGACCGCGCCGGGAGCGGCCACATCCCAGGTCCAGCCGTCGG
Source organism: Nocardia asteroides (assembly GCF_021183625.1). NCBI lineage: Bacteria > Bacillati > Actinomycetota > Actinomycetes > Mycobacteriales > Nocardiaceae > Nocardia > Nocardia asteroides. The sequence continues at coordinate 1,337,758 of NZ_CP089214.1, read as the reverse complement.
TGTCCGGGTCGCGGCGCAGCGTCGAGCGCAGCAGGTCGTGGTGGTCGAGCAGGGTCTGCAGCGCGGGGGCCAGGTCGGTGCCGGCGGGCAGCCCGATCAGCACGGCCTGGCCGAAGCGCCGCCAGTGGCCGCCGTCCAGCATGGCGTGCACGATCGGGGTCGGCTCGACCGGACCCGTTCCGCCGCCGGGCAGTTCGCGCACCGCGACCGCGGTGACGTCGGTGGCGACGGCGGCCAGCGCGGCCACCGTCTTGCGCTCGAACACGTCGCGGGCGCCGAAGCCGAGCCCGGCGGCCTTGGCCCGCGACACCAGCTGGATGGAGACGATGCTGTCGCCGCCGAGCGCGAAGAAGCTCTCGTCCACCCCGACCGACTCCAGCCCGAGCACCTCGGCGAAGAGCCGCGCCAGCAGCTCCTCGCGCGGGGTCGACGGCGTCCGGCCGGTGCTCGCGCGGGCGCCGAAATCGGGTGCGGGCAGCGCCTTCCGGTCCACCTTGCCGAGCGGGGTCAGCGGGACGCGGTCCAGCAGCAGCACCACCGACGGCACCATGTACGAGGGCAGCGACTCCCCGGCGGCCGCCTTCAGCGCCTCCGGGTGCGGCGCGGTACCCGGCCGCGGCAGCACGTAGGAGACCAGCGCGGTCGCCCCGGACGGGGTCTCGGCCCCGACGGTGAGCGCGAACTCGACCTCCGGGTGCCGGTGCAGCGCGGCGTCGATCTCGCCCAGCTCGATCCGGAAGCCGCGCACCTTCACCTGGAAGTCGCTGCGGCCCAGGTACTCCAGCTCGAAGCGGTCGGTCCAGCGCACCAGGTCGCCGGTGCGGTACATGCGCTCGCCCGCGGCGTGCGGGTTCGCCACGAAGCGGGCGGCGGTGAGCCCGGTGCGGCGGTGGTAGCCGCGCGCCAGCCCCGGCCCGGCCAGGTACAGCTCGCCGGTGGTGCCCGCGGGCACCGGGCGCAGCCAGGGGTCGAGCACCACCGCGGCCACCCCGGGCTGCGGGGTGCCGATGGTGACCGGGGCGTCCGGGTCGAGCGGCCCGGTGAGCGTCGCGGTGACCGTGGTCTCGGTGGGGCCGTAGCCGTTCAGCAGGGTGCGGCCGGCCCAGCGGGTCACCAGCTCCGGCGGGCAGGCGTCGCCGCCGACCACGACGGTGCGCAGCGCGGGCAGCGCGGCGGGGTCGAGCGAGCCGACCACGGTCGGGGTGACGTTCAGGTGCGTCACGCCGTGGCCGCGCAGCACCGCGGCCAGCTCCGCACCGGCGTAGGCCGACGGCGGGACGACGGCGAGCGTGGCGCCGCGCGCCAGCGTCACCAGGATCTCCTCCACCGAGATGTCGAAGCTCGGCGAGACCGCGTGCGCGACAACGGAATCACCGGTGACGCCGAAGCCGTCGCCGGAGCCGGTGACCAGCCCGGCCAGGCCGCGGTGCGTTACGACGACCCCCTTGGGCAGCCCCGTCGAACCCGACGTGTAGATCACGTAGGCGGCCTGGTCCGGATGCACCCGGACGGCGGGCGGCTCGGTGCTCTGCCCGGCGATCCGGGCCGCGGTGGCGGGATCGTCCAGCACCAGCCAGTCGATCCGGCCCGGCAGCCCGGCGGCGACCGTCACGCCGGTGACCACGCCGCTGTCGGAGAGCATGTGCTCGATCCGGTCGGCGGGGTAGGTGGGGTCGATCGGGACGAAGGCGGCACCCGTGCGCGCCACCGCCAGGGTGGCGAGGACGGAGTCGACCGAGCGCGGGATCGAGACCGCGACGGCGCGTTCCGGCCCGGCACCGCGGGCGACGAGCTCGCGGGCCAGCTGCGCGGTGCGGGCATCCAGCTCGGCGTAGGTGAGCGCGGCCCCGTCCCCGGTGAGCGCGACGGCACTCCGGTCGAGATCGATGCCGGCGGCGATGATCTCGGGCAGCGCCCGCACGGCGGGGCCCGCAGCGCCGTGTCGCGGCGCCAGCTCCGCGCGCTCGGCATCGGTGAGCACGGTGAGCCCGGCGAGCGGAGAATCCGGCCCGGCGGCCAGGAAGCGGTGCAGGAAGAGCAGGAAGCGGCGGTGCTGCGCGGCCAGCTCGGCTTCGCTGTAGAGGTTGGCGTTGCCCTGGAAGTCGATGTGCGTGCTCTCGCCGCCGACGCCGGGGTAGAGGTTCACGAAGAGGTCGTCGATCAGCCCGGAGGTGAGCACGTGCAGCCGCCCGGTCACGGCGCCGAGCCGGATCCTGGTGTCCACCATCATGAGGTTCACCGACGGGCCGAAGGAGACCGCCTCGTCCATGGCGCGGCCCTGGTCGCGGAAGATGTCCTCCTGGCGGTAGCGCTGGCGGCGCAGCGCGCCGGTCAGCTCGCCCTGCGCGGCCCGGATCAGGGCACCGACCGTGGTCGCCGGGCCCACCGCGAGCCGCAGCGGGACCACGTTGGCGATCATCCCGCCGGAGCGGCGCAGGCTCGCCGTCGTGCGCGCCGAGACCGGCAGCGAGAGCACCACCTCCGGCGCGCCGGTCATGGCGGCCAGGTAGGCGCCGAAGGCGGCGACCACGGTCGGGGCGACGCCGGAGTTCACCGCGGCCGCCACCGAGTCCAGCAGCGCGGCGGTGGATTCCGGCAGCGCGCCGGAGACGAGCGCCGGGTGGCCGTCGACCGCGGCGACCCGCCCGGCCAGGCTCACCGGGTCGGCCATCCCGGCCAGGTGCTCCAGCCAGTACTCGCGGTCGGTCGCGAAGCGGCCGGACTCGCGGTAGGCGCGGTCCGCGGCGACGATGGTGCGCAGGTCGTCGGCCTTGGCGGCGGGCGGCTCGACGCCGTCGACCGCCGCGTTGTACAGCTCGCCGGTGCGCTGCACCATGGCCAGCGCGCCCATGCCGTCCAGCACCAGGTGGTGGATGCGCGAGTACCAGTACCAGCGGTCCTCCGCGAGCCGCAGCACCGCCACGTGCACCAGCCGGTCGGTGGCGGGGTCGAGCGGCGCCCGGTACTCGGCCCGCATCCATGCCTGCGCCGCCGCCTCCGGATCCGGCTCGGCGCGCAGGTCGAGCAGCTCGAGGCTGTCGTCCAGGGTCGGGTCGACCAGCTGGTAGGGCCTGCCGTCGGCCTCCCCGATGCGCAGGTAACCGGTGCCGAACTCGCGGCCCGCCCGCCGCGCCGCGCGCTCCAGCTCGGCGACGTCGACGGCGCCGCTGAGCTCGACGTACTGCGCGATGGAGATGGGCGTCGCGCCGGCGATGTGCTGCGCGAACCAGATCCCGAGCTGCGCCGCGGAGAGCTCGAACGAGCCGTCGGGGGCAGGGGTGACCGGGGGAGTGAGCTGCTGCATGGAGACGTCCTTCTACCCGCGACCGCGGGACGGCGATCGGGGTCAGGCGGAGCGGTCGGCCACGGTGATCGTGGAGTCCGACCCGACCAGGTAGCGGCGCAGCGTGGCGGGCTCGTCCAGGATCAGCCAGCGCACGTCGTCGGTCAGCCGCGTCCGGCGCGCCCGATGGGTGATCCCGAGCGCGGTGCCCGCGGGCAGCGCCCCGTCCCCGACCGGAAGCGGAATCCCGCGCACCTTGGCGATCGCGCGCTCGGCCACGGCGGCCTCGACCGGGGAGTCGATCGCGATGGCGATCACCGCACCCGCCTTGGCGCCCATCCCGAGCAGCATCCGCGCCAGCCGGTTCGACCAGCGGTGCAGCTCTTCGGCGGTCAGGTCGGTGTCGGGGCCGGAGACGACGACGGTGTTCCGGTCGGCGGGGTGCCTGGGTGCGGTGGAAGGCATGAGGGGGTCCTTCGGATAGAGCGTACGAGGGGTACCTCAAATACTCCGCCCCCGGCGGCCATCCCGATATGACCCCAGCGAGTGTGTGCGCACCTCCGAGGGGTTGCGAATCCCCACCCTTGGTGAGGCGATCCGGCGGTGGCCGCCCGTCGAACGGCCACCGCCGCGCCTCAGTCGGCCCTGACCCCGCGCCTGCGGGTGATGTAGTGGTCGGCGGCGGCCCGGCCCGCGTGCGAGAGCCCGACCGCGAGCAGCCCGGCGATCAGGGCGAGCGGGAGCTCGTAGCCCCCGTCGCTGTTCCAGAAGCCGCTGTCCCGGTGCGCGTACCAGATGGCGCCGAGCATGTTCAGGATGAGCAGCAGCGAGACGATCGGCAGCAGCAGGCCGATGATGAGGAAGATCCCGCCGAGGAACTCGACCCAGGTGGAGTATTGCGCGGCGATCCCCGGCGCGGGGATCCCCATGGCATCGAACCCCTTCTCCACGTTGGAGATTCCGTTCGTGTGCAGCTTCTGCCAGCCGTGCATGACGAAGATGAAGCCGAGGATCAGGCGGGCCAGGAAGAGCGCCGCGTCGCGTGAGCCGTACATGTCGGTCCTTCCGTCGCTGATAGCCACTCGGCATGACAATATCGCGCCGAGGCTCGCACGGCGATGGTCGACAAATTACGCCAGCTGACTTAATCTCGCGGACGAACGATCGGAGCGAGATGGCACGGCACAGCGCGGTGGCCCGCGGCGCGCTCATGGACGCCGCCGAGGAGCTCTACGGCCGGGACGGCATCGACCAGGTGTCGAACCGGCGCATCGCCGAGCGCGCGGGCAATGCCAACCACTCCGCGGTCGCCTACCACTTCGGCGACCGGGACGGCCTGATCACCGCCATGCTGGACCGCTACACCGAGCAGTCCGAGCCGCTGCGCGCCGAGCTGCTGGCCGCGCTCGGCCCCGGCCCCACGCTGGTCGAGCTGCTGCGCTGCCTGGTGCTGCCCGCCGTCCGCGGCCTGCTCGACCGGCCGGCGCCCTGCTGGCGGGCCCGCTTCCTGAACCAGGTGCGCGCCACGCCGTCCACCGCCGCGCTGCTGGAGCGCCCGGTCGCCGGGAAGACCGCCACCGCCGCCATCATGGCCGCCACCGGGGAGCAGCTGCGCCACGTCGACCAGCCGGTGCTGAACGGCCGCGGCTGGATGCTCACCGGCATGGTCTTCGAGGTCTGCGCCGCCTACGAGGCCGAGGTCGCGGCGGGCGAGCGTGAGCCCGACTGGGGTGCGCTCGGCTGCTTCCTCACCGACGCCGCGGCGGGCATGCTCGCCGCCCCCGTCACCGCTCCCGGCGGCTTCGCCCCTGACCCCACGCTCATCCATCTCTGAGAGGATTACCCATGACCGGACGTGTAGCAGGCAAGGTCGCGCTGATCACCGGCGCGGCGCGCGGACAGGGCCGGGCGCACGCCGTGCGCCTCGCCGAGGAGGGGGCGGGCATCATCGCCGTCGACCTCGCGGGCCCGCTGCCCGGCGTGCCCTACGACTCGCCGACCCCCGACGACCTGGACGAGACCGTCCGCCTGGTCGAGAAGGCGGGCGGGCGGATCGTCGCGAGCATCGCCGACGTCCGCGACATCGAGGCCATGCGCGCCGCCGCCGACGCCGGGGTCGCCGAGCTGGGCAGGCTCGACATCGTGATCGCCAACGCCGGCATCTGCATCCCGAACGCCTGGGACGCCATCAGCCCGCAGGAGTTCCGCGACGTCATCGACACCAACGTGATCGGCGTCTGGAACACCGTCACCGTCACCGCCCCGCACCTGATCGCGGGCGGCCGCGGCGGCTCGATCGCGCTCATCAGCTCCTACGCCGGGGTCAAGATGCAGCCGTTCATGGTGCACTACACCGCGAGCAAGCACGCCGTCACCGGCATGGCGCGCGCCTTCGCCGCCGAGCTCGGCAAGCACGAGATCCGGGTCAACTCGGTACACCCGGGCGGGGTGAACACGCCGATGGGCTCGGGCAACATGCAGGCCGCCATCGCCGCCGCGGGCGAGACGAATCCGCTGCTCGGGAACATGGGAACCCCGTTCCTGCCGCGCTGGGCCGCCACCGCCGAGGAGATCGCCGACGCCGTGCTCTTCCTGGTCAGCGACGAATCGAAGTACATCACCTCGATCCCGCTCGCCATCGACGGCGGGGCCGCGCACTACTGACCGGCGAATCCGTCACCACGAAACCTCTTTTTCGGGGAGAATAGTGTCGGCGGGTTGGGTAATGCTGTGCCCGATCGCCTTGTTTCGCCCGAAGGAGTCCGTCGTGAGCAATATCGATCAGGCCCCGCTCTTCAGTCATCTCGAGGCCGCGGTCGCCACCGGCACCGCCCCCGAGACCGCCGTCCCGCTGCCGGTTTTCAGCAGCGGTGAGCGCACCGTCGCCCGTGAGGACGGGCGGCCCGGGCGGTAGCCGGGCAAGGGTCTCGCGCAGCGCGCGCGAAACGGAATTTCCCCGCGCGGCCGGCCGTTCCGCATCGGTATGAGGATCGGAATCAACACCTTCCTGACCGACGAGGGGATCGGCCCGCTGGAACTGGGGCAGGCACTCGAGGAGCGCGGCTTCGAATCGCTGTTCCTCGCGGAGCATTCGCACATCCCGCTGAGCCGGGAGACGGCCTACCCGGCCGGCGGTGAGCTGCCCCGGGTCTACTACCGGACGCTCGACCCGTTCGTGGCCTTCGCGGGGATCGCGGCGGTCACCGAGCGGCTGCTGCTCGGCACCGGGGTCACGCTGCTGATCCAGCGCGATGTGCTGCACACCGCCAAGGAGGTCGCGACGCTCGACCGGATCTCGAACGGCCGGGTGGTGTTCGGCGTCGGCGTCGGCTGGAACCGCGAGGAGATGGCCGACCACGGCACCGATCCGCGCACGCGGGGCACGCTGCTCGACGAGCAGCTGCAGGTGCTCACCAGGGTCTGGACCGAGGAGACGGTCGAGTTCCACGGCGAGCACCTCGACTTCGCGCCGTTCCAGGCGTGGCCCAAGCCGGTGCAGCGGCCGCACCCGCCGATCTTCGTCGGCGGCGCGGAGGCGGCGGCGAAACGCGCCCGGCGGCTCGGCTTCGGCTGGATCCCGAACGGCGTCGGCAGCCCGGCGGCGGTGGCCGCGCAGCTCGCGCCGTTCCTGGACAGCGGGCTGCCGATCGCGGTCACCCCGGCCCCGGCCGACCCGGCGGTGCTCGACGCCTACGCCGAGGCGGGCGCGGTCCGCGCGACCCTGAAGCTGGAGACCCTGCCCGCGGACGAGACGCTGCGCGTGCTGGACGATCTCGCGAAGCTCGCCGCCCGCTACCCGGGCTGACCGGCGCTGCGGATCGGGTTCGCGGTGGGGAAGGTGATGGCGGGCAGCGTGACCCACATGCGCACCCGCGTCCCCTCCCCGGTGTGCTCGATCTCCACGTCCTCGGTGAGCGCCTTCATCATCTCGATGCCGCGGCCGCGGTAGCCGGGGTCCGCCGCGCGCGGCTTCCAGTCGCCGTCGTCGCGGACCACGATGACGACGGTCTCGGTGTCGCACTCGGCCGCCAGCACCACCCGGCCCGGGCGCTTGTGCAGGTAGGCGTGCTCGACGCTGTTGCTGCATGCCTCGTTGGCGGCGGCCACCAGGTCGGCGGCCAGGTCGTGCGGCACCGCGGCGGCGGCGAACCACGCCTTGAGCGTGCGGCGCAGCACGGTGAGCTGCTCGGCGGCGGCGGGCACGTCGAGCAGCAGCGGCGCGGGCGGCTGCCGGTAGACCACCATGGCGACGTCGTCGTCGTACCCGGCGGCCGGGCGCAGCCTGCTCAGCACCGCGTCCGCGACCTCGCGCGGCAGCCGCCCCGGCGTCCCGGCCAGCACGTCGGCGATCTGCGCGAAGCTGTCGTCGATGTCGACGCCCCTGCGCTCCACCAGCCCGTCGGTGAAGAGCACCAGCGTGGCGCCGGGCGGAAGCGCGGTGCTCGCCTCCGGCCTGCGCGGCGTGTCGAAGGTGGCCAGCGGCACCGCGCGCCCGCCCTCGAGCAGCCGCCCGACCTCGCCGACGTCGGCCAGGATCGGCGGCATGTGCCCGGCGCTGCTGTACCGGACGACGCCGCGCACCGGGTCGAGCACCGCCGCGCAGACCGTCGTGCACATGGCGCCGGGGATCCGCGCCGCCACCGCGTCCAGCTCGGCCAGCAGCTGCGCCGGACCGGCCCCGCGCAGCAGCAGCGCCCGCGCGGCCGTGCGCAGCTGGCCCATCACCACCGCGGCGGAGAGCCCGCGGCCGACGCAGTCGCCGACCACGACGCCGATGGTGCCGTCGCGCAGCGGCACCACGTCGTACCAGTCGCCGCCGATCTCCAGCGGCGGCAGCGCCGGCTCGTAGTGCACCGAGAAGCGCGGCGGCAGCTCGATCGGGCCGAGCATGGCCCGCTGCAGCGTGAGCGAGGTGGCGCGGGCCTGGTCGAAGTTGCGGGCCCGCTGCATCGCCAGGCTCAGGTGCCCGATGAGCAGCGAGAAGAGCGTGCGGTCGGCGGCGGCCACCGCGCGCGGTGCGGCGAAGCGCAGCCAGAGCGCGGCGTCCCCGGTCTCGCCGAGCGGGGCGACGATGCCCGCGGCGCTGTCCGTTCCGTCCGGCAGCACCTGCAGCGAGCGCGGCGCGCGGCGCCGCGCGCGCTCCAGCAGCGCCCTGGTCTCCCGGTCCGGCCCGTCCGGGACCGCGCGCGCCGGGACGTCGGCGAACTCGTCCTCGTCCGGGCGGTCCGGGCCGGAGGTGTAGATCTCCGGCTCCGCGGTGCGCGCGGGCCAGACCGCGACGACGGCCTCGGCCGCGCCCGCGGTGCGGCGCAGCTCGTCCAGCCCGACGGCGAGCACCTCGGCCACGCTGGTGGCCGCGCCGACCGCGGTCGCCAGCCGGGAGGCGGCCTGGTCGCGGGCCTGCGCGTCGTGCTCGGCGGTGACGTCGCGGATGGTGCCGACGACGATGCGCTCGTCGTTCTCCGGCTTCACCAGCGTGCTGGTGCTCACCGCGAGCCAGACCTTGCGGCCGTCCCGGTGCTGGATCGGCATCACCCAGCGCAGCGACTCGCTGCCGAGGTCGGGGTAGCGCGGTGCGGCCGGCGGCGACCACGGGTGCGGCAGCGCGAACGGGACGTCGCCGGGGCCGTAGCCGGTGAGCGCGCCGAACGCCGAGTTCACCTCGACGACGGTGCCGTCCGCCTCGGCCACGAAGAAGCCGTCCTGCAGCGACTCCACCAGCGCGGTGCGGAAAGCGTCGCGCCCGGCGAGGTCGTCGGCGCGGGTGCGCTGCTGCTCGTAGGCCTTGGTGCCGTCCAGGTAGCCGCGGGTGGCGATGTCCAGCGCGGCCAGCGTCTGCAGCAGGAACTCCAGCGCGTTCTCCGCGATCCGCTGGTCCGGCGCCGCCGGTGAGCGCTGCGCGGCCTGCGCCACCCGGAAGTGGTTCTCGGTGAGGTCGAGCAGGCTGATCCGCTCGACCAGGGCGCGCCTGCCGAGTTCGTACCCCTCGCCGAGCCCGCCCTGCTCCGGCGCGGCCAGGTGCCTGCGCAGCACCGCCGCGTAGTCGTCGAGGAAGGCGGTGAGCACCGCACCGGCGTCGTCGCCGCGCTCCCCGGCGTCCATCGTCATGCCACCGGGTCGGTGGCGCCGCGGTGCCGCGCCGCGAGGACGAGGGCGTCGTCGGTGGCCTTGGCGTAGGTCTCCAGGATCGCGGCGGTGATGTCGGCGGTGGAGCGGGCCAGGTCGACGGCGCCGTCGGAGTCGGCGAGGATGCCGTCGGTGTACATGAGCAGCAGGTCGCCCGGGCGCACCGGAATGCTCTGCGGCTGCAGCGTCGGCGGCAGCCGGTAGCCGACGATCCCCGCGGTGAGCAGCATGGTGGCGCGTACCGCGATCCCGGCCGGGCCCGCGGTCAGCACCCGCGACTCCACATTGCCGACGCCGAGCCAGTGCACCGTCTCGTCGGCGCCGAACGAGGCGAGCGAGACCGCAGCGCCCCTGGTGTCGGCCATGGCCCGGTGGCACAGCACCAGCAGCACGTCCAGCGGCTCCGAGCGGTTCTCCGCGAGCACCCGCGCCGCCCGGTCCGCCGCCTCGGCGGCGCCGCTGCCGTGCCCGAGCCCGTCCAGCACCCCGAAGAGCACCCGGCCGCCGCCCGCGTCGAGCACGACGCCGCGGTCACCGGAGGTCTCGTGGCCGGGGTAGGGCCGGCCGGCGACCGCCCACTCGACCCGGTCGACGAAACCGTGGTCAAACATTCTCCGGCACCCACTTCCACATCTCGATGAGGGTGCCCTGCCCGGGATCCGAGTCGACCGTGAGCCGGTCCATGAGCCTGCGCGCGCCGGGCAGCCCGAGCCCGAGGCCGCGGCCGGTGGAGTAGCCGTCCTCCAGCGCCCTGGTGATGTCGCGGATGCCTGGCCCCTGGTCCTCGGCCTGCACGATGAGCGCGCGCCTGCCCTCGCGCTCGTCGACGAGCAGCCGGATCTCGCCGGTGCCCGCGTAACTGGTGATGTTGCGGGCGATCTCGGAGATGGCGGTGGAGATCATCGTGCGGTCGGTGAGCGAGAAGCCGAGCTCGGCCGCGAGCTCGCGGCCTGCCTGACGCGCGATCACGATGTCACCCGACACCTTGACCAGGATCACGTGGCTCTCAGCGGCCACTGTCACGGCCGTCTCGGTGGCGTCGGGAGGTCTTGGCGTTCAGCCAGGCCAGGCCCTCTTCGAGGTCGAGCGCGGTGTGCATGTCCTCGAAGGTCAGCCCGAGCTGCACCATGGCGAACGCGACCTCGGGTTGCAGCCCGACGATCACCGTCTCCGCCCCCCGCAGCTGCGTCATGTGCGCGATGGTACGCAGCGACCGTGCGGCGAACGAATCCATGATGTCGATCGCCGTGACGTCGACGATGATGCCGTTCGCGCGGTATTTGCTGACCTGCCGCATCAGGTCGTCCTGCAGCCGTTCGGTGTCGGCGTCGGTGAGCGCGGACTGCACCGACGCGATCAGATAGGTGCCCTGCTTGAGAATCGGAACCGGCATCTGCTCGCCAGCCCGTTCAGCGGCCGTCGCGCTCGATGAGCCGGTCCGTGACCCGGGTGACCTCGTAGCCGAGCAGCCGCTCCGCCTCCTCGATGCCGCCCTGCAGGTCGCCGACCGCGTTCATCTTGGACAGGTCGAGACCGATGGTGACCAGGGTGAGCGCGATATCGGACGAGAGCCCGGTGATGATCACGTTCGCGCCCATCAGCCCGGAGGCGTCGACCGTCTGCACCAGGTGGTTGGCGACCGTCGAGTCGATGTTCGGCACACCGGTGATGTCGATGACCACCACCTTGGCGCGATTGGCCCGGATCGCGCGCAGCAGCTGCTCGGTGAGCTGGCGCGCGCGCTGGCTGTCCAGCACGCCGATGATCGGCAGGATGAGCAGCTGCTCGCGCACCTGCAGCACCGGGGTGGAGAGCTCGCGGATCGCCTCCTGCTGCTGCCGGATGACGCGCTCGCGCTCCTGCACGAAGGAGATGGCGACCGTGCTCGCGATCCGGTTCGCGGCCGGCTCGTAGGCGTCGAGCACGTGGTTGAGCAGGTTGAAGTCCGACTGGTACTTCTCGAACAGCGAGCGGGCCAGCACATCTCGCAGCAGCAGCACGATGCCGAGCACCTCGTCGGTCTCGACGCCGCGCGGGATGATGCGCTCGGACAGGTCGCGGGCGTAGGCCTGCAGCGCCTCGACGCTGCCGGTCTCCAGCACGGCCACGTAATTGTCGTAGACCGAGGTGATTTCGGAGAAGATCTCCTCCGGGGTCATCGCGGTCAGCAGCTGCGCGTCGGTGATGCGGCGCGCCCACTCCTCGCGCAGCGCGGTGCGATTCTGCCGCAGGTGCTCCACGAGCTGGGGCAGCAGGTTGTCGACCGGCCCCGCTACGAGCGGATCCGCCGAAAGGCTCATGGACACCTCGGACATGGAATTCCAGGCCCCTTCTCATCGGTTGGACGGGGTAGTTCTGCCGGTCGGACAGGTCGGCACCGAGCCTACTCATACCCCGGCGGGACCGCCCCCCAAACCTGCGGGTAGCTCGGCGGCAGCCGAGGCGGGCACCGCGAAGCCGGCGGCGAGCGCCGCCAGCGCCCGATCCAGGTAGACCGTGAGGTCGTCGTCGGCGCGGCCGAGCCAGGCGTCGAAGGCAGCGCGCGCGGTCGCCAGGGTCGCCCGCCCGATCGCCAGCGGGACGAGCTCGTCGGGGGCACCGCCCAGCCTGCGTGCCGCGAATTCGCTGACCGCCCGCTCCCAGGCGTCGTAGTGCGCGCCCGCGGTGGCCGCCAGCCCCGGAACCGTTGCCAGCAGATGCATCCTGGTGCGCAGCTCCGGGACGTCCTCGGCGCGATAGGCATTGGCCGCGACCACCACCCGGCGCACCGCCGTCATCATCGGGACGTCGTCGGCGACGGTCGCGAAGAGGCCGCGCAGCGTCGCCACCTCGTCGTCGAACTGGTACCAGAGCAGCTCGCCCTTGCTCGGGAAGTAGCGGAAGAAGGTGCGCTCGCTGATCCCGGCGGCTGCCGCGATCTGGTCCACCGTGGTGTCCTCGAAGCCGCGCTCGGTGAACAGCTCGAGCGCGATGAGCTCGAGCTGGCGGCGGCTGGTGCCGCGCGGCCTGCCGCGGCTGCGGGTGTTCGCCTGCTCGGTCACCGGGCGATTATCGCAGGCTTGATTTTGTCAGTCGGTGACGTTAATGTTCTCGTCGTGGCCGAACTCACATCGCAGGGTCGCGCGGGCGCCGAAGTGGCCGCGCTCACCTGGCCTGACGTGGCTGCATCCGGCCGCTCGGCGATCCTCGTGGTTCCACTGGGGGCGACCGAGCAGCACGGGCCGCACCTGCCGCTCTCGACCGACACCGACCTCGCTGTTTCTCTCTGTACGCGGCTGGCGAGTGCCCGGCCGGATGTACTGGTGGCGCCCGCGCTGCCGTACGGGTCCAGTGGGGAGCACGCCGGGTTCCCCGGCACGCTCTCCATCGGGCAGGCCGCCCTGGAGCAGGTGCTGGTCGAGCTGTGCCGCTCGGCCACCGACTTCCTCGACCGGGTGCTGCTGGTCAGCGGGCACGGCGGCAATGCCGAGCCGCTGCGGCGGGCCGCTGCGCTGTTGCGCGGCGAGGGCCGCGACGTGCGGTTCTTCCTGCCGCAGTACCCCGGCGACGCACACGCCGGGCGCAGCGAGACGGCGCTGCAGCTCGCGCTCGACCCCGCGCGGGTGCGGCTCGACCGCGCCGAGCCGGGGGCGACCGGGCCACTGCGCGACCTGCTCCCCGCGCTGCGGGCGGGCGGCGTCGCCGCCGTCAGCGCCAACGGCGTACTCGGCGACCCGACCGGCGCCACCGCCGACGAGGGAACGGTCCTCCTCGACCGCCTCGGCACAGACCTGATCGAGCGCACCGGCCAGTGGTGGCCGGTGTCCTCCCCGGAAAGGATCCGACGATGAATCCCTGGTTCGAGACCGTGGCCGAGGCCCAGCGGCGAGCGAAGAAGCGGTTGCCCAAGCCGGTGTACGGCGCGCTGATCGCCGGCTCCGAGCGGGGGCAGACCATCGAGGACAACCAGAAGGCGTTCACCGAACTCGGCTTCGCCCCGCACGTCGCCGGGCCGATCGGCGAGCGCTCGCAGGCCACGACGGTGCTCGGGCAGAGCGTCTCCATGCCCGTGCTGATCTCGCCCACCGGCGTCCAGGCCGTGCACCCCGACGGCGAGGTCGCGGTCGCCCGCGCCGCCGCCGCCCGGGGGGTCGCGATGGGGCTCAGCTCGTTCGCGAGCAAGCCTGTCGAAGAGGTGATCGCGGCCAACCCCGCGACCTTCTTCCAGCTGTACTGGAGCGGGTCCAAGGACGACATCCTGCTGCGGATGGCGCGGGCGAAGGCGGCCGGTGCGGTCGGGTTGATCCTCACCCTGGACTGGTCCTTCTCGCACGGCCGCGACTGGGGAAGCCCGGAGATCCCGCAGGGTCTCGACTTCCGCACCATGCTCAAGTTCGCCCCCGCCACCATTGTCAAGCCGCGCTGGCTCACCACCTACCTGAAGTCGCGCACCCTGCCCGATCTCACCGTGCCGAACCTGGTCACCGGCGACGCCAAGGCCCCCGGCTTCTTCGCCGCCTACGGCGAGTGGATGGGCACCCCGCCGCCGGACTGGTCGGACGTGCGCTGGGTGGTCGAGAGCTGGGACGGGCCGGTGCTGCTCAAGGGCGTCATCCGGGTCGACGACGCACAGCGCGCGGTCGATGCCGGGGTCGCGGGCATCTCCGTCTCCAACCACGGCGGCAACAACCTGGACGGCACCCCCGCCGCCATCCGCGCCCTGCCCGCCATCGCGGACGCGGTCGGGCACGACGTCGAGGTGCTGCTCGACGGCGGCATCCGCCGCGGCAGTGACGTGGTCAAAGCCGTCGCGCTCGGTGCCCGCGCGGTGCTGATCGGCCGCGCCTACCTGTGGGGCCTGGCCGCGAACGGCCAGGCCGGGGTCGAGAACGTGCTGGACATCCTGAAGGGCGGCATCGACTCCGCCCTGCTCGGGCTGCGCAAGACCAGCATCCACGACCTCGACCGGGACGACATCGTCGTCCCCCAGGGCTTCGTCCGCGACCTCGGCGCACCGGTCGCCCCCACCCGCACCCTGGACGCCGCTACCTCGGCCTGATCACCCTCCCGACCGGACCGGGGCCTGGTTCAGCTCGCGCAACGCGGTGCGCAGGCCCCGGCGCCGGCCGGTGTCGGGGTCGACCCCGAAGTGGTCCGACAGCCCCTCCCGGATGGCGAAGCGGAGTTCGGAGGCCGTCTCCGGCGCGTCGTCGGCGGTGGCGGCCAGCAGGCCGTTCGGCACCGAGAGTTTGGCGATGGTGCGGAAGGTCTGCAGGTACTGGTGGCCGATCGACCCGGTCGTATAGGGGAGGTCGTACTTGTCGCAGAGGGCGCGCACCCGCACCGCGATCTCCTCGTACCGATTGCTGGGGAGATCGGGGAAGAGGTGGTGCTCGATCTGATGGCTGAGGTTGCCACTCATGAAACGCATGAGCGGACCCGCGTGGAAGTTGGCGGAGCCGAGCATCTGGCGCAGGTACCAGCGCGGCTGGTCCTCATCGGCGAATTCCTGCTTCGTGAACTTCTCGGCACCGTCCGGGAAATGGCCGCAGAAGATCACCATGTACGCCCAGTAGTTCCGGACGATATTGGCGGTGGCATCGGCGGTGAGCGTCGTCTTCCAGTTCTTCCCGGCCAGCGCGGGGAAGATCAGGTAGTCCTTGGCGGCCTGCTTGCCGACCTTGGTGCCGATGACGCGCAGGTCACGGAAGACCTGCCCCCAGCTCTTCTCCTTCTTCCGGATCTTCTCGACCTCGAGGTGGTGCAGCGCGACACCCCACTCGAAGAAGGTCGCCAGCAGGAAGTTGTAGACAGGATTGCCGACGTTCCACCACAGCCACCGCTGGTCGCGGGTGATGCGCAGGATCCCGTAGCCCACATCGTCGTCCATTCCGACGATATTGGTGTACTTGTGGTGCACGAAATTGTGCGAATGCTTCCACTGCACGCTGGGGCAGGTGGTGTCCCACTCCCAGGACGAGGAGTGGATCTCCGGATCGTTCATCCAGTCCCACTGCCCGTGCATGACGTTGTGCCCGAGCTCCATGTTCTCGATGATCTTCGCGGCCGAGAGCATGGCGGTGCCCGCCAGCCACGCGGCCCTGCGATTGCTGAACATGAGCGTCGCGCGCCCACCGGCGGCCAGCGCCCGCTGGAACGCGATCGTGCGGTGGATGTACCGGGAGTCGCGCTCGCCGCGGGACTCCTCGATATCGCGGCGGATGGCGTCGAGTTCGGCGCCGAGCGCCTCGATGTCCTCGGCGGTCAGGTGCGCGTAGACGTCGATATCGGTGATGGCCACCGAACCTCCTACAGGTCGAGCGTGCATTCTCCGGACACGGTGCTGATGCAGGTCTGAATTCGTTCCCCTTCGCGCCGCTCCTCGCCGGAGCGGAGGTCGCGGGCATATCCCCCCGCCAGCGGGACGACGCAGGTCTGGCAGATGCCCATCCGGCAGCCGAACGGAAGGGCGACGCCCAGGTTCTCCCCGGCCTCGAGCAGCGTTGTCGCGCCGTCGATCTCGGCCTTCTTGCCGGAGACGGCGAAGTGCACAGTCCCGCCCTCGCCCCCGTGGTCGGTCCGGGCGATCGTGAACCGCTCGGTGTGCAGGCGGTTGCGCAGCCCGCCCGCCTCGTACTCCGCCTCCATGGCGTCGAGCAGCGCGGGCGGCCCGCACGCCCAGCAGTCCCGCTCCCGCCAGTCCGGCACCCACTCCTCGAGCCGCGCGGCGTCGAAATTGCCCATCTCGCGGGTGAGCTGCAGGGTCAGGTCGTAGCCGTCGGTCTCGTCCGCGCGGGACTGCATCTCGTCCAGGAAGATGACGTCGTCGCGGGTCGGCGCGGAGTGGATGTGCCGGATGTCGGGTGCCTGGCCGTGGGCCGTGAGCGACCGGAGCATCGCCATCACCGGGGTGATCCCGCTGCCCGCGGTCACGAACAGGATCTTCCCCGGCACCGGTTCGGGCAGGTGGAAGTCGCCCTTCGGCGCGGCCAGCCGGATGATCGTGCCGGGTTCGACGCCGTCGACCAGGTGGGTCGAGAGGAACCCGTCGGGATTCGCCTTGACCGTGATCGACAGCGTCCTGTCCCCGGTGTCGCCGATCGAGGTGAGCGAGTAGGAGCGCCAGTGCAGGCGGCCCCCGATCTGCAACCCGATGCCGACGTACTGCCCCGGCCGATAGGTCGCCGGGAAACCCCAGCCCGGCCGGATCACGACGGTGGCCGAGTCGGCGGTCTCCCGCACGACATCGACCACCTTGCCGCGCAGTTCGCGCGCGGTCCAGAGCGGGTTGATCAGGCGCAGGTAGTCGTCGGGGAGCAGCGGCGTGGTGGCCCGCGCCACCAGCCCGCGCACGATATTGACCGGCGGTCTCGTCGCGTCGACGTCCGCGGCCGGCCGTTTACTCCACTTCAGCAGGTCCATCGGTAGTCCCTCACTTCTGTGTACGACCGTACACCCGAGCTGTTCGGGCGGTGCGGAAATCGTCCAGTCGGCTGATGTATACCACCGTGGGCGGGAACGCATGCGCCGCCCCAATATTCATCTTTCAGTGTACATGCGTACGCTGACTTGTTCTGGCCGGGGAATCCCGAGGATGTCGCTCCGGGGCGGGGTACCCCGCGGAATACCCCGCACTCGGTGCAGTCTTCTTCGATCAACCGCTCCGCAGGAAACCTCTGGGCGGTGCGCCCAGTTCGCGGGTGAAGGCCGCGACGAAGGCGGAGGGCGTCGAGTACCCGGCGTCCGCCCCGGCCCTGGTCACCGACACCCCGGCGGCCAGCGGCTCCAGGGTGTCCAGGATGCGCGCACGGCGCCGCCAGGCGCCGAGCGTCATGCCGGTCTCGGCGCGGAAGCGGCGCTCCAGCGTCCGGACGCTGAGCCCGACCGTCCTGGCGACGGCGCCGACGGCGATCCCCGGCTCGGCGCGCAGCAGGTCGGCGGCGCGGCCGGTGTCCGGGTCGTGCGGCACGGCCAGGTCGAGGTCGGCGGCGGGCAGTGCGCGCAACTGGTCGAGCAGCACGGTGAGCAGGGCGGCGCGGCCCCGGTCGGCATCGTCGAGCGGGCAGACCCGGACCACGTGCAGCAGCAGCTCGCGCGGAAACCCGGTGAGCGCGAGGACGCCCGGCTCGGTCCGGGCGGCGCCGAGCCGGACGGCGAAGTAGAGCACGCGCACGGCCGCCGGGTAGCGATTGTGCATGCCGGCGGCGACCCCGTCCGGCAGCCAGAGCGCGCGGTGCGGCGGCACGGTCCACAGCCGCGCGCCCGCCCGCACCGAGAGCGTGCCCGCGGCGGTATAGACCAGCCGATCCCAGCCGGGGTGCACCGGCAGGGCGGTGCGGCCGGCGGGGTGGGTGACGGCGTACCCGCGCAGCAGCGGTTCGTCCGCGTGTCGTTTCTCCGACATTTCCTGGCAAAGATTACGTGGTCCGACGCCGGTGGGCGATGCGACGATCGGCGCATGACAGCGAACCTCGCGCATTTCGCGCTCAACGCGGACGACATCCCCGCCACCAAGACCTTCTACGAGAAGGTGCTCGGCTGGCAGTTCGACGCCTGGGGCCCGCCCGGCTTCTACAAGATCCGCACGGGAGCCGGCGGTATCGACGGCGCGCTACAGCAGCGCCGTTCGCTGATCGAGGGGCAGCCCGGCGGGGTGGAGTGCACCTTCGCGGTGGACGACGTGGACGCCACCGCCCGCGCCGTCCTGGCGGCGGGCGGCACCATCGTCCTGGAGCGCTTCACCATCGCAGGCGTCGGCCATCTGATCTTCTTCGCCGACCCGAACGGCAATGCCATCGGCGCCATGCAGTTCGACCCGGGCGCGAGCTGAGGTCGGTCGCGCCGGGCAGGCTGCTGCTCCCGGCGCGGACCGGTGCGGAGGGTCAGGGATTCGCGGAGCGGCGGTGATGGGCGAGGAGGGTGTCGTAGATGTCGGCGAGGGCGGACAGCTGATCCCGGTCCAGGACGTCGATCATGTTCCGCCGCACGCTCCCGACGTGCATCGGCGCCGCGTCACCCAGGGCCAGTATTCCGTCGGGGGTGAGCCGGGCGGCGGTGCGGCGCGCATCGTCGGGGAGCGGCTCACGGGCGACCAGCCCGCGCCGCTCCATGCGGGTGATCTGGTGCGACAGCCGGCTCTGCGACCACTCCAGCTTCGCCGCCAGCTCGGCGAAGGTCAGCGACTCCCCGCTGAGCGAGAGATAGGCCATGACCGAGTACTCGGCGAAGGTCAGGTTCGAGTCCCGGGTCGAGTCCCGCCCGACCGCCGCGGCGACCAGATCCCGGGTGCGCACGTACCCGAGCCACGCCCGCATCTCCAGGTCGTCGAGCCACTGTGGGTCGGTCACCGCCTGTGTTCCCATCCTCGCCGGTCTGCTGTCGTCGCGCTCTGGTTGAAGGTACAACCTGGGCGTTGGGTGGCTTGCATAGGGGAGCCTAAGCAACGGTCGGCCGAAACGCGGTCGTTACGCTCCGGGTGCTTCGAAGTCAGCTCGCCCGAAGGAGTGCGTTCCGTGACCGCGCCCGAGTTCCGCTATTCCGATCTGCTGCCGATCGGCGCCGACGAGACGCCGTACCGGTTGCTCACCACCGAGGGTGTCTCCACCGTCGAGGCCGGTGGCCGCACCTTCCTGCAGGTCGAGCCCGAGGCGCTGCGGCTGCTGACCGCGGAGGCGATGCACGACATCAGCCACTACCTGCGCCCGGCGCATCTGCGGCAACTGCGGCGGATCATCGACGATCCGGAGGCGAGCGGCAACGACCGGTTCGTCGCGCTGGATCTGCTCAAGAACGTGAACATCTCGGCGGGCGGGATTCTGCCCATGTGCCAGGACACCGGCACCGCCATCGTGATGGGCAAGAAGTCCGAGGGTGTGCTGACCGGCGCGGACGATGCCGAGTGGATCAGCCGGGGTGTGTTCGACGCCTACACGAAGCTGAACCTGCGGTACTCGCAGCTGGCGCCGATCACCATGTGGGACGAGAAGAACACCGGGTCGAACCTGCCCGCGCAGGTGGAGCTGTACTCGGCGCCGGGTGATCCGGCGAACCCGGCCTACAAGTTCCTGTTCATGGCGAAGGGCGGTGGCTCGGCGAACAAGTCCTTCCTGTACCAGGAGACCAAGGCGGTGCTGAACCCCGCGCGGATGCTGGAGTTCCTGGACGAGAAGATCCGGTCGCTCGGCACCGCGGCGTGCCCGCCCTATCACCTGGCCGTGGTGATCGGCGGCACCAGTGCGGAGTTCGCGCTCAAGACCGCGAAGTACGCCTCCGCGCACTACCTGGACTCGCTGCCGACCGAGGGCTCGCCGGCCGGGCACGCCTTCCGTGATCTGGAGCTGGAAGAAGAGGTCTTCAAGCTCACCCAGTCGTTCGGGATCGGGGCGCAGTTCGGCGGCAAGTACTTCTGCCACGACGTGCGGGTGGTGCGGTTGCCGCGGCACGGGGCGAGTTGCCCGGTGGCGCTCGCGGTGTCGTGCTCCGCCGACCGGCAGGCGCTGGCGAAGATCACCGCGGAGGGTGTGTTCCTGGAGCAGCTCGAGCGGGAGCCCGCGCAGTACCTGCCGGAGCAGACCGACGAGATTCTCGGCGGCGACGTGGTGCGCATCGACCTGAACCGGCCGATGGCGGATATTCGCGCGGAGCTGTCGAAGTACCCGGTGAAGACGCGGCTCTCGCTGAGCGGGCCGCTGGTGGTGGCGCGGGACATCGCGCACGCGAAGATCAAGGATCGGCTGGACGCGGGCGAGCCGATGCCGCAGTACCTGCGGGATATGGCCGTGTACTACGCCGGGCCGGCCAAGACGCCGGACGGGTACGCCTCCGGGTCCTTCGGGCCGACCACCGCGGGCCGGATGGATTCCTACGTGGACCAGTTCCAGGCGGCGGGCGGCTCGCACGTCATGCTGGCCAAGGGGAATCGTTCGGCGCAGGTGACCAGGGCGTGCAAGGAGCACGGCGGGTTCTACCTGGGGTCGATCGGCGGGCCCGCGGCTCGGCTGGCGCTGGACTGCATCAAGTCGGTCGAGGTGCTGGAGTATCAGGAGCTCGGCATGGAGGCGGTGTGGAAGATCGAGGTCGAGGACTTCCCGGCCTTCATCGTCGTCGACGACAAGGGGAACGACTTCTTCGCGGAGACGCAGAAGCCGATCGCGCTGCGGGTGCGGACCCGGTCCGCCGAGCGGGTCTGAGCGCGCCTACGATCGCGGCATGATCGAAGCGGAGCACGGGGTGGGTGCCGGGGTTCGAATCGGGCTGCGCAGGAGCGGTGCGGCGGCGCTGCTCGCCGCCGGGCTCGCGCTGGCCGCGCCGGTTGCCCACGCCGCGCCGGAGCTTCCCGCCGCGGGGCTCCCTGCCTCGGAGCTTCCCGCCGGGGGGCTCGCGGGCGGCGCACCGGCCACCGGGGCGGAGGCGATCGATCAGCGCGAGGGGATCGGCTCGGCCACCGGCACCGAGGGGCTGAGCCCGGCGCTCGCCCTGGCCTACACGCTGGCCGAGGGCGAGGCGCACGCCGAGGGCGTACCGCTCTCGATCACCTCCGGGTACCGCAGCCCGGCCGAGCAGCAGGCGCTCTGGGACGACGGCCTAGCCACCTACGGCAGCCAGGGGGAGGCGCGGCGCTGGGTGCTGCCGCCCGACGAATCCACGCACGTCAGCGGGGACGCGATCGACGTCGGGCCGCAGCAGGGCGCGCAGTGGCTGGAGGCCGACGGCTACCGCTGGGGGCTCTGCCGCACCTTCGACAACGAGTGGTGGCACTTCGAGCTCGCCACCGCGCCGGGTACGGCGTGCCCGGCGCGTATCCCGGACGCGAGCGCCAGGAACTGAATCCGCCACCGGCGGCCCCGTAGCCGGAGCCGCCCGTCCGCTGAACCCCGCGCGGCTCCAGATCCGGACCCGCCCTACACCCGGGCCAGCGCCCGGAGCTGGTCCAGATAGTCCTGGCCGCGTGGATCCCCGGGAAAACGATCAGTGATCTCGCGCGCCAGCTCCCCGGCGATCCAGCCGAGCGAGGGCAGCGAGCGCCGATCGTGCCCGAATGCCAGCTCGGCCTCGGCCAGCGCGCGCTCCAGGTCGCGCTCGCGGGCGGCGAGCACGGCCAGGGTCAGGTGCGCTTCGGCGGCGCGCATGGGGTTGCGGACGGTGCCGTCCACCCGGAACGAATCCCGGATGACCTCCTTGGCGTAGGCCCGCGCGGCGCGGTCGTCGCCGACCACCCGGCTGCAGTCCATGGCGTAGAAGTCGAACTTCTGCGGGTCGACCACGAAGTGGTTGTCCAGGTCGGCGGGGTGCTCGAGCTGGTCGAGGATCGCGCGGCCGCGCTCCAGCGCCGTCTCCACCCTGGCCCGGTCGCCGAGCCGGGCCCAGCCCTTGGCCTGCTGCGCGGCCAGCTGCACCCCGACCCCGTAGCCGCGGCACGCGTCCATGAGCGGCTCCGCGGCCTCGATCGCGCCGCGGTAGTTGCCCTGGGTGAGCGCGAACCACGACGCCATCTCGGCCGCCCAGCCCATGATCTCCGGGTTCTCCGACTCGGTGCCGAGCGACAGCGCCGCTTGCCGGGTGGATTCTGCGGAGGCCCGCTTGCCGAGGTCGTACTCCACGCAGCCGACCAGCAGTGCCACCCAGCCCGCCAGGGAGAGGATTTCCCGGTGCTGGGCGAGGGTGAGCCTGCCGTCGAGCAGGGCGGCGATCCGTCGCAGCCAGGCGGTGCCCTCGCTGTGCAGCTCGATCGGGTCGGCGTAGGCGTACTCGCAGCAAAGCCGCTCCGCGGTGATCCGCACCGCGTCCAGCGTGGAGCCGGAGACATCCGATATCCGCAGCCTGCCGACGAATTCGAGGGTGTCCATGCCGGTCGCGGAGAGCAGCTCGTCGTCCCGGTTCGGCCTGGCCTTCGGGAAGAACGAGGCCGCCGCGGAGTCGAAGGCCGCTGCGATGATGGGGGCGTAGAAGTCGTCCGGCTTCGACTCACCCGCCTCCCACCTGCGCCAATTGCGCAGCAGCGTGCTGTCGGTCGGCAGATTGTGCGCGGACTTGGCACGCATCACCCGGATCGCGTCGGCTTGGGACCACCCCCTCGCGTCGCGTTCGGAGCGCATGCGGACTGCCCAGACGGGTCGATCGTCGGCTATGGCCACGCCGCCAGTATCGCACCAGTTAACCTTCGGCGTCCTCGATAGGGCAACCGGATGTCACCGGGTTGACATCTGCATTCGCACTATGTCGTTCGGCATCCTGTAGGGGAGCGAGAAGTTTGCCCAAAGGTTCCTGTAAGTGCAGATGGACGTGCATCCGCAACCGATACACGTGCGCAGGGGTGGAACCGGCGGGTGGTCCCTGGAGGCGCTCTCGGGGATCGCAGGACGCGAAGACATACCGAGTCCAATGGAGGTTTCGGTGCAAGCGTTGACCTACGGATACGTGCGGGACGATCTGGCCGACGGACGGGGGGAGGAGCTGGAGCACGCGCTGCGTGACCTGGCCCGGTCCCGCGGCCTCTGTTTCGCCGCGACCTTCCACGAGTCCTGTGACGGCGACGGCACGGCGCTCGCGGAGCTCACCCACGAGCTCAAGCGCGCCGACGCGCACCACGTGCTGACGCCATCGCTTGACCACCTGGGCGGCCAGACCATCCCGCGCGAGATCCTGATCGCCCGGCTGGCCCGCGATGCCGCCGCACTCGTGCTCACCCTGGACGGGTGAGCGGCCCGGCGCCCGGCCCCGCCTCCATCCCCGGC
This sequence comes from Nocardia asteroides, assembly GCF_021183625.1. Lineage (NCBI taxonomy): Bacteria > Bacillati > Actinomycetota > Actinomycetes > Mycobacteriales > Nocardiaceae > Nocardia > Nocardia asteroides. The sequence continues at coordinate 1,314,637 of NZ_CP089214.1, read as the reverse complement.
GGGGCCGGCGCGCCTCACAGCCCGAAGTTCCCCGGCCCCCGGCGCCGCAGGTACTTCTCGAACTCGGCCGCGATGGCGTCGCCGTCGATCTTGGAGATGGCCTCGTTGAGGTCGACCGCGGCGTCGCCGCGCTCCTCCAGCGAGCGCACGTACTCGCTGATCTCCTCGTCGCCCTCGGTCATCTCGTTGACCGTCTCCTCCCACTCCTCGGCCTGCTTGGGCAGCTCGCCGAGCGGCACCTCGATGTCGAGCACCTCCTCGACCCGGTGCAGCAGGGCGATGGTGGCCTTGGGGTTGGGCGGCTGCGAGATGTAGTGCGGGACCGCGGCCCAGAACGAGACGGCGGGGACGCCCGCCCGCACGCACTGGTCCTGCAGGACGCCGGTGATGCCGGTGGGGCCCTCGTAGCGGGTCTGCTCCAGGGCGAAGCGCTCGGCGGCCTCGGGGCTGTAGGCCGAGCCGGTGACCGGGACCGGCCTGGTGTGCGGGGTGTCGGCGAGCAGCGCGCCGAGAATCACCACGGTCTGCACCCCGAGCTGCTCGATGAACTCCAGCAGATCGGCGCAGAAGCTGCGCCAGCGCATGTTCGGCTCGATGCCGCGCAGCAGCACGATGTCCTTGTCGCTGCCGGGCGGCGAGCACACCGACAGCGAGGTCGACGGCCACTGGATCTCCCGGGTGACGCCGTCCACCTGACGCACCGTCGGCCGGTTGACCTGGTAGTCGTAGTAGTCCTCGGAGTCGAGCTCGGCGAGCGGTTCGGCGTCCCAGATCAGTTCCAGGTGCTCCACCGCGCCGCTGGCGGCATCGCCCGCGTCGTTCCAGCCCTCGAAGGCCGCGACGAGCACCGGATCCCGCAACGTCGGCAGTTCCGAATCGGGAGTTTCACTGCGGTTCACCCGGTCAGCCTACGACGTGGCCCGCCGGGACGCGGCCTCCGGTGATGGCGCGTCCGGAGGTCCGGCCGATGGCGTCGGACCAGCCCACTACCCTGGTCTCATGTCTGCGTCCCGGTTCGACACCACCCTGCTGGATACCCTCGCGCGCCGCGTCGTGATCGGCGACGGGGCGATGGGCACCATGCTGCAGGCCGCGGAGCTCACCCTCGACGACTTCCGCGGTCTGGAGGGCTGTAACGAGATCCTGAACGAGACCAGACCGGACGTGTTGCGCCACATCCACCGGGCCTACTTCGAGGCGGGCGCCGACGCGGTCGAGACCAACACCTTCGGCTGCAACCTGTCCAACCTCGCCGACTACGACATCGCCGACCGGATCCGCGATCTCTCCGAGCGCGGCACCAGGCTGGCCCGCGAGGTCGCCGACGAGATGGGGCCGGGCGCCGACGGCACGCCGCGCTACGTGCTCGGCTCGATGGGGCCGGGCACCAAGCTGCCCACCCTCGGCCACGCCCCCTACGCCGCGCTGCGCGACGCCTACACCGAGGCCGCGCTCGGCATGCTGGACGGCGGCGCCGACGCCATCCTCATCGAAACCTGCCAGGACCTGCTGCAGGTCAAGGCGGCGGTGGTGGGCAGCAGGCACGCCATGACGAGCGCGGGCCGCCGGATCCCGATCATCACCCACGTCACCGTCGAGACCACCGGCACCATGCTGGTCGGCAGCGAGATCGGCGCCGCGCTGACGGCGATCGAGCCGCTCGGCGTCGACATGATCGGGCTGAACTGCGCCACCGGCCCGGCCGAGATGAGCGAGCACCTGCGGCACCTCTCCCGGCACGCGCGGCTGCCGGTCTCGGTCATGCCGAACGCCGGGCTCCCGGTCCTCGGCAAGCACGGCGCCGAGTACCCGCTCTCCCCGGAGGAGCTGGCGATCGCGCTGCGCGATTTCGTCAGCGAGTTCGGGCTGGCGCTGGTCGGCGGCTGCTGCGGGACGACGCCGGAGCACATCCGGCAGGTGAGCGCGGCGGTGCGCGAGGTCGAGCGGGCGCTGCCGCCGATCGCGGAGCGCAGGCACCCGGAGCCGGAGCCGAGCGTCTCCAGCATGTACACCGCGGTCCCGTTCGAGCAGGACGCCAGCGTCCTGATGATCGGCGAGCGCACCAATGCCAACGGCTCCAAGGCCTTCCGCGACGCCATGCTGGCGGGCGACTGGCAGCGGTGCCTGGAGATCGCCAAGGACCAGACCCGCGACGGCGCGCACATGCTCGACCTCTGCGTCGACTACGTCGGCCGGGACGGCGCCGCCGACATGAACGAACTGGCGGGCAGGCTCGCCACCGCCTCGACGCTGCCGATCATGCTCGACTCCACCGAGACCCCGGTGCTGCGCGCCGGGCTGGAGCACCTGGGCGGGCGCTGCGCGGTCAACTCGGTGAACTACGAGGACGGCGCCGGGCCGGAGTCGCGGTTCCAGCAGACCATGGCGCTGGTCGCCGAGCACGGCGCCGCGGTGGTCGCGCTGACCATCGACGAGGAGGGCCAGGCCCGCACCGCCGCCAAGAAGGTGGAGATCGCCGAGCGGCTGATCACCGACATCACCACCAACTGGGGGCTGCACGAGTCCGACATCATCGTCGACACCCTGACCTTCACCCTCGGCACCGGGCAGGAGGAGTCGCGCAGGGACGGCCTGGAGACCATCGAGGCGATCCGCGAGCTCAAGCGCAGGCACCCCGCGGTGCAGACCACGCTCGGCCTGTCGAACATCTCCTTCGGGCTCAACCCCGCCGCCAGGCAGGTGCTGAACTCGGTCTTCATGCACGAGTGCGTCCAGGCCGGGCTGGATTCGGCGATCGTGCACGCCTCCAAGATCCTGCCCATCGCGCGGATCCAGGAGGATCAGCGCCAGGCCGCGCTCGACCTGGTCTACGACCGGCGGCGCGAGGGGTACGACCCGCTGCAGACGCTGATGGAGCTGTTCGAGGGCGTCTCCACCGCGTCCTCGCGCGCCTCGCGGGCGGAGGAGATGGCGGCGCTGCCGCTCTTCGAGCGGCTGGCGCGGCGGATCGTGGACGGCGACCGGAACGGCCTGGAGCCGGATCTGGACGAGGCCATGCGCGAGGTGCCGCCGCTGCAGATCGTCAACGAGACGCTGCTGTCCGGGATGAAGACCGTCGGCGAGCTGTTCGGCTCCGGGCAGATGCAGCTGCCGTTCGTGCTGCAGTCGGCCGAGGTGATGAAGACCGCGGTCGCCTACCTGGAGCCGCACATGGAGGCCACCGACGACAGCGGCAAGGGCCGGATCGTGCTCGCCACGGTCAAGGGCGACGTGCACGACATCGGCAAGAACCTGGTCGACATCATCCTCTCCAACAACGGCTACGAGGTGGTCAACCTCGGCATCAAGCAGCCGATCGCGACCATCCTCGACGCCGCCGTGGACAAGAAGGCCGACGTCATCGGGATGTCCGGGCTGCTGGTGAAGTCGACGGTGATCATGAAGGAGAACCTGGAGGAGCTCAACACCAGGGGTGTGGCCGACCAGTTCCCGGTCCTGCTCGGCGGCGCCGCGCTCACCCGCTCCTACGTGGAGAACGACCTCACCGCCGTCTACCGGGGCGACGTGCACTACGCCAGGGACGCCTTCGAGGGGCTGCGGCTGATGGACACCATCATGACCCGCAAGCGCGGCGGCGGCCCCGACCCGGACAGCCCGGAGGCGATCGCCGAACGCGAGAAGGCGGCCGAGCGCAGGGCGCGGCACGAGCGCTCCCGGCGGATCGCCGAGGAGCGCAAGGCCAAGGAGGTGCCGGTCGAGGTGCCCGCCCGCTCCGACGTGGCCGCCGAGCTGCCGGTGCCGGTGCCGCCGTTCTGGGGGACCAGGGTGATCAAGGGGCTCGCGCTGCACGAGTACTCCGGGCTGCTGGACGAGCGCGCGCTCTTCCTCGGCCAGTGGGGGCTGCGCGGCCAGCGCGGCGGCGAGGGGCCGAGCTACGAGGAGCTGGTGGAGTCGGAGGGAAGGCCGCGGCTGCGCGCCTGGCTGGAGCGGCTCAGCACCGAGGGCGTGCTGCAGCACGCGGCGGTCGTCTACGGCTACTTCCCCGCGGTCTCCGACGGCGACGACGTGATCGTGCTGACCGAGCCGCGCCCGGACGCCCCCGAGCGCTACCGCTTCACCTTCCCGCGCCAGCAGCGCGACCGCTTCCTCTGCATCGCGGATTTCATCCGCTCCCGCGAGCACGCGGAGCGGACCGGGCAGGTGGACGTGTTCCCCTTCCAGCTGGTGACGATGGGGCAGCCGATCGCCGACTTCGCCAACCAGCTCTTCGCCGGCGACAACTACCGCGACTACCTCGAGGTGCACGGCATCGGCGTGCAGCTCACCGAGGCGCTGGCCGAGTACTGGCACCGGCGGGTCCGCGAGGAGCTGGTGCTGGAGGGGCACGCGGTCGCCGAGTCCGACCCGGACGACGTGCAGGAGTACTTCAAGCTCGGGTACCGCGGCGCGCGCTTCTCCTTCGGCTACGGCGCCTGCCCGGAGCTGGAGGACCGGGCCAAGCTGGTCGACCTGCTCGCGGCGGAGCGGATCGGGGTCCGGCTCTCCGAGGAGCTACAGCTGCACCCGGAGCAGTCCACCGACGCGTTCGTGCTGCTGCACCCGGAGGCCAAGTACTTCAACGCCTAGTGTGAGCGGTTTCACGGCGGAAACGGACCACGGCGCCGGCGTTCGTACCGGATCATGGCGCGGGCACGGCTGCCCGTGAAACCGGGTGCCGGGGAACGGAATCGTCGCGGCGCCCGGAGCTGCCCGGCGCGCGCTCGACGCGGAGCCCGCGCGCCGGTGGCGTACCGTGCTGAGGTCGGCCGATGGAACGGCCCGTTCCGGGTATGCCACTGTCGGACGTCGCGCACCGGAGCGCTCGTCGTATGCCGCACCGGGTGGCGTGCGGCCCGCCCGGAGTCGAAGCGGCTCGGGGCGTAGGATTTTCGCCGGGCTCCGGAGCGCGTGCGCCGAGTTGCGGTACTGCTCGGCGGGAAGGAGCACGATCAGATGACGTCGGACCGGTTGATCGCGGGACGGTATCGGCTCTCCGATCCGATCGGCACCGGCGCCATGGGCGTCGTGTGGAAGGCGACCGACGTCCGGTTGCAGCGGACCGTCGCGGTCAAGCAGCTGCGGCTGGATCCGCAGCTCACCCCGTCGCAGCGGGTCGAGGCGCGGGCGCGGGCCATGCGCGAGGGGCGGATCGCCGCCCGGCTGCACCATCCGAACGCCATCACCGTCTTCGACGTGGCCGAGGAGGACGGGCGGCCGTGGCTCGTCATGGAGTTCATGGACGCGCCGAGTCTGGCCGCGCGGATCTCCGGGGGGCGCACGCTGCCGCCGATGGAGGTGGCGCGGATCGGGGCGCAGGCCGCCGCCGCGCTGGCCGCCGCGCACCGGGCCGGGATTCTGCATCGGGATGTGAAGCCGGGGAATCTGCTGGTCGGGGATGACGGCACGGTCAAGATCACCGACTTCGGGATCTCGCGGGCGGTCGGGGATGTGACCGTCACCGCGACCGGATTTCTCGCGGGGACTCCCGCGTACCTGGCACCCGAGGTGGCGCGCGGGGAAGACGGGGAGCCCGCCTCCGACGTGTTCGCGCTCGGGTCGACGCTGTACGCCGCGGTGACCGGGAGCCCGCCGTTCGGCGAGGGGGACAATCCGCTCGCGGTGCTGCACGCCGTGGCGCGGGGGCATGTGCAGCCGCCGCAGCACGCCGGGGCACTCGGGCCGGTGCTGATGCATCTGCTCGCGCCGACGCCCGAGGCGCGGCCGACCATGCAGGAGGCGGCCGGGGTGCTCGAGGGGGTCGCCGTCGGGCGGCCCGCCGGGCCGACCTCGGTGCTGCCGCCCGGCGGATATCCGCGGACGGCAGTCCTGGCCGGGCCGAGTGGGACCACCGTTCTGCCCGATCCCGGGCGGTTCGGGGGGCCGCCGCCGAACGATCCGCGCAGTGCTCCGCCGCCGGGGCCGCGGGTGAACGCGTTTCGGCCCGCCTACGGGCCGAGGGCCGGTGCGCCCGGGGTGTACGGGCCGGGGACGCCGGGGAGCGGGCCGGTCGCTCCGGGGTCCGGGCCTGCCCGGGTGCCGCAGGGGCCGCCGAGTGGGCCGACCGGCGGTTCGGTAGCCGGTGCCAGGGGTGCGCCGGGGGCGGAGAGCGCGCCCGCGCCGGGCTCCGGCGAGCGGGTCGAGTTGCGCAAGCGGGACGGCTCGGTCGCGGCCGGTGTGGCGAGTGCCGCCGTCGCGCCGAACTCCGGTGACGGTGAAGGTGCGGCCGAGGATTCCGGCGTGGCCGGCTCCGCCTCGCCGAGCGATGACGCGAGCAGCGCCGCGTCGAGCGCGGCCGGGAGCGCCGCTCCGAATTCCGATGCGGTGAGCGCCGCTTCGGATTCCGGCGCGACAGCGGGCCCCGCCGAGGGCGGTGCCTCGGGTTCCGGTGCGGCGGGAAAGTCCGCAGGCGATGCAGCCTCGGGCGCCGGTGCCGCCGACGACTCCTCCACGCCCGGCGATGTACTCGCGGGCTCCGCAGCGGCAGTTGGCGCTGCGTCCGACGGTGTCTCCGCCGACGCGGGCGCAGCCGCCCCGAGTGCGGGTGGCCCGGGTGCGGCTGGCCCGAGTGGGACCGGCCCGAGTGGGACCGGCCCGAGTGCGGCCGCACCGGGTGCGGCCGGGAGCGGTCCCTCGGCTTCCGGGACGGCATCCGACTCCGGCCCGAACCCCGACCCCACCACCGCGCTCCCACCAGCAGCGAACGATTCGCCCTACACCCCCGACTACGCCGCCTTCGCGGCCGCCGCGCGCCCGACCCCCGTCACCCCGCTCGAGTACACCCCGCCCCGCCGCGACCCGGCGGCGGGCAAGCGGCTGCAGCTGACCGCGCTGGGCGCGATCGCCCTCGCGGTGATCCTCCTGGCGGGCGTGCTCATCGCCCTGATCGCCCGCGGCACCGGCGACGACGACCAGCAGGCGGCGCCCCCGCCCCCGAGCCCATCGGCCGTGACCACGCAGGCTCCGGCCCCCACCACGGAGGCTCCGGCCCCGGCCACCTCGAACGCCCCGGCCCCGCAGAACGGCCCGCCGACCACGGAGCAGCAGGCCCAGTTCGTGCAGGGCTACTACGGCATGCTGCCGGGCGACATCAACGGCGCGTGGGCGCAGCTCTCCCCGGGGTACCAGGCGCAGACCGGCGGCTTCGGCGCGTACTCGCAGTTCTGGTCGACGATCCGCGGGGTGCGGGTCGGCTCGATCACCCCGACCGGCCCGGACACCGTGGTGGCCTCGCTCACCTACACCCTGGCCGGCGGCGGCACCAGCTCGGAGAGCCGCTGGTTCCGGGTGGCCAACGAGGGCGGCCGCTTCCTGCTCGCGGGCTCCGGGCTCTGACCGGCACCGGTACGGCCGTCCCGATAGGCTGACCGGCGGCGGCACGAGAGAGGCGGACCACGATGACCCGACCGGCGGGTGTGCTCTGGGACATGGACGGCACCCTGCTCGACTCCGAGAAGCTGTGGGATGTCGCGGTGCGCGAGCTGGCCAGGGAGCACGGTCGCGAGATGACCGACGAGATCAGGCACGCCCTGATCGGCGCCTCCGGGCCGAACGCGCTGCGCATCATGTTCACCGGCCTCGGCATCGAGCCGACCCGCGCTGCGCTGGTGGCGGCGGGCGAGTTCCTGGAGCGCCGCGTCACCGCGCTCATGACCGGCCCGATCCCGTGGCGGCCGGGCGCGGTCGAGGCGCTGGCGATGATCGCCGCGGCCGGGGTGCCCGCCGCGCTGGTCACCAACACCAAGCGGTCACTGACCGAACTCGCCTTGAATACGCTCGGCCGGGACAATTTCGCGGTCACCGTCTGCGGCGACGAGGTGCCGCACGGCAAACCGGAGCCGGACGTCTACCTGCGCGCCGCCGAACTCCTCGGCGCCGACCCCGGCGACTGCGTCGCGATCGAGGACTCGCCGACCGGTTCCGCCGCGGCCGCCGCCGCAGGCTGCGCGGTCCTGGTCGTGCCCTGCGAGATCGCCGTTCCCGCCGCGCCCGGACTCGTTTTCCGGGAATCGCTTACCGGGCTCTCGATGGCCGATCTGAGCGCCGCGCTCACCTCCGGCGAACGTGAGCCCGCCGCCCGCCCGTAGCGAGAGTTACTGCGTGGCAACAGGAATATCCGCACGTCGGACGTGTGACAGTAGTCACCGGCCAGCTCGGCGAATCCCGGGCGTGTTTCTGGCGCGCTGCCTCACAATATCGCCATGACGGTGATGGGGGTCCTCGACGAAATCGTCGATACCGCACGGTATTCGCTGGCAGATCCCGGGGGGGAGGGGTGGCGCGCCGCGGTCGGCGCCGCCAGAACCGAGCTGGCCGCCACCGGCTGCCACGTCCTGCGCGAGTTCGTCCGGCCGGAGCTGGTCGAGACGCTGCGCGCGCAGGGCGCCGCCATCGCGCCGGACGCCTACTACAAGGTGGAGCGGGTCAACGCCTACAACATCCCGCTCGATTCCGAACTGCCACCGGATCATCCGGGTGCCATCGTGCTCGAGCGCGGCAATGCCTTCGTGCCGCGGGATCTGATCCCCGCCGACGCGCTGATCCACCGGCTGTACGTGAGCGAGGTCTTCCAGCGCTTCGTCGCCGACTGCTTCGGGCTGCCCGGGCTGCACGAGTTCGCCGACCCGCTGGCCGGGCTCTGCCTCAACGTGGTGGCGCCCGGCATGTCGCACCCGTGGCACTTCGACACCAACGAGTTCACCGTCAGCATGCTCACCCAGCCCGCCGAGGCGGGCGGCGTCTTCGAGTTCTGCCCGAACATCCGCAGCACCGATGCGGAGAACCTGGACGACGTCCGCGCCGTGCTCACCGGCACCGGCTCGTACCCGGTGCAGCGGCTCGACCTGCGCCCCGGCGATCTGCAGCTCTTCCAGGGGCGCTTCTCCCTGCACCGCGTCTCCCCGGTTTCCGGCGCGGTGCAGCGGCATTCGGCGATCTTCGCCTACACCGACCGGCCCGGTGTGATCGGCACCGTGGAACGGACCAGGCAGCTTTTCGGCCGGGTGCTGCCGGACCATGTCGCCGCGGCGGCCTCCGCCGTCCGCGGTGACCGATTACTCGATTGATTTCTGGCTCGACCGAGAGGAACGCACAGTGCCGGTACCCTTGCACACGACCGGGAAAGCCTCCTTCGACCACATCTACGATCGCCCCGATCCCCGTGAGTACTACCGGCGGATGTCGGAGCTGGGCTATTCGATCCCCGATTCGGCGGCACCCTTCTTCCAGCAGCAGCTCCGCGAGTATCGGGCCTCGGCCCGGGTCGCGGTGCCGACGGTGCTCGACATCGGCTGCTCCTACGGGGTGAACGCGGCGCTGCTGCGCTTCGGCACCAGCCTCGCCGAGCTCGCCGAGAGCTACGCGGGCACCACCGACCGGGATTCCGCGCTCGCGCTCGACAAGGGGAGGGCCGAGGTGCCTGGCGTTGACGCCCGCTTCCTCGGGATCGACGCGTCGCGCCCGGCTCTGGAGTACGCGGCCGAGGCCGGGCTGCTGGACGAGGTGGTGCACGCCGACCTGGAGTCGGCCGATCCGGACGAGGACCAGCGTGAGGTGCTGGCCCGCGCCGACCTGGTGATCTCCACCGGGTGCATCGGTTATGTCACCGAGAAGACGCTGGTGCGGGTGGCCACCGCGCATCCGCGCCGCAGGCCGTGGATGGCACACTTCGTGCTGCGCATGTTCGACTACGGTCCCGTCGCCGCGGAGCTCGCGGCGCTCGGGTACCGCACCGAGCAGGTGCCCGGACTCCACGCACAGCGGCGCTTCGCCTCCGCCGACGAGCAGGCGCAGGTGTTGAAGGCGTTGGCGGACAAGGGCATCGATACCACCGGGTACGAGGCCGACGGGTCGCTGTATGCGACCCTTCACCTCTCCCGACCGCTACCGGAACACTCCGCCGACCCCGAGGACAACTCGTGAGCCCACGAACCTTCGCCGCCGAGGACCAGCTGCCGAGGGTGCCGCTGCCGACCCTGGACGACAGCGCCGCCCGGTTCCTGGAGTGGAGCGCCCCGCTCCTCACCGACGACGAGCGCGCAGCGACCGAGGCCGCCGTGGCCGACCTGCTGCGCCCGGACGGCCCCGGCCGCACCCTGCACGCCGCGCTCGCCGAGTACGACGCCACTCCCGGCGTCGGCAGCTGGCTCGACCTGTTCTGGCCCTCCCGCTACCTGGGCCGCCGCGACCGGATCGCGCTGAACGCGAACTTCTTCTTCCTGTTCCGCGACGACACCCCGCTCGCCGCCGCGACCTCGGCCGACCAGGCCGAGCGGGCCGCCGCCATCACGCTCGCCGCCGTCGACTACAAGCTCGCGCTCGACGCCGAGGAGATCCCGCCGGTCACCCAGCGCGGCAAGCAGCTCTCCATGTGGCAGAACAAGTACCTCTTCGCCGAGACCAGGATCCCGGGCGCGGAGCAGGACTCGGTGCGGGTGCCCTACTCCGAGGAGTACCCCGGCCCCGCCACCGCGCGGCACATCCTGGTCTTCCACCGCGGCAACGCCTTCCGGCTCGACGTGGTCGGCCCGGACGGCGCGCCCTACTCGGCCGAGGACATCACCGACGGGCTGCGCGCGGTGCTCAAGGCGGGGGCGAAGGCCGCCGCCACCGACACCGCGATCGGGCACCTGACCACCAAGGCCCGCGCGGAGTGGGCCGCGAGCCGGGCCGAGCTGCTGGCCGACCCGGGCAACGCCGCGGCCATCGAGACCATCGAGTCGGCGCTGTTCGTGGTCGCGCTGGAGGATTTCGCGCCGCAGGACGAGCAGCAGGCCAGCGACCAGCTGCTGCACGGCGACAGCGGCAACCGGTACTTCGACAAGGCCGTCACCTTCGTCGTCTTCGCCGACGGCCAGGCCGGGATCAACGTCGAGCACTGCGGGCTGGACGGCACCACCGTCCTCTCCTTCGTCGACACCCTGCTCGGCACCCCGCTCGCCGAGCACGCGGAGCGCTCGGGGGCGCGCGGGCAGGGGCTGCCGCCGGTCGAGCCGATCGAGTTCACCCTGACCGCCGCGCAGCGCGCCGACATCGCCGCGGCCGCCGCCGATTTCGCCGACTACGCCGCGGCGAACGCGACCCAGGTCGTCTCCTTCGACGACTTCGGCACCGAGGCCGCCAAGGCGCTGAAGATAAGCCCGGACGCGTTCGCGCAGCTCAGCTACCAGATCGCGCACCGGCGCAGCAAGGGCTTCACCGGCGCCACCTACGAGTCGATCGCGACCAGGCAGTGGCGCAACGGCCGCACCGAGGCCATGCGGGTGATCACCCCGGAGATCATCGCCTTCGTGGACGCCTTCGAGGACGCGGGCGCCTCCACCGAGGCCAAGCTGGCCGCCGCGCGGGCCGCCGCGGCGGCGCACGTGGAGCGGGCCAGGCAGTGCCAGGCCGGGGCCGCGCCCGAGCAGCACCTGTGGGAGCTGGAGTGGATCCAGCGCCGCCGGGGCGCCGAGCTCGGGGTCACCGAGCCGCTGCCGCTGTACACCAGCCCGGGCTGGCGGATCCTGCGCGACGACTACCTGAGCACCAGCTCGGCGCCGTCGGTGCACATCCGCCAGTTCGGTTTCGGCTCCACCAGCCCGAGCTGCATCGGCGTCGCCTACGTGCTGCTGCCGGACCGGTGGAAGCTCTACCTCGCCACCCCGCAGCCGGTGGCAGGGGAGATGCACGCCTTCGCGGAGCACCTCCGCACCGCCGTCGCGGACCTGCGCGAACTGCTGGCGACCGACGCGGGCTGAGCTCGGCCGGTGCCGCGGCGGGCCTCCCCGTCGCGGCACCGGAACGGAGGGGGAGCACCCGGGTCTGAAAGAATGACCCGCGTGAAGAACTTCGAGGCCCTGTTCGCCGAGCTGCAGGACCGCGCCGCCACCCGCCCCGAGGGTTCGGGAACCGTGGCCGCGCTGGACGCGGGGGTGCACACCCAGGGCAAGAAGGTGCTCGAGGAGGCGGGCGAGGTCTGGATCGCCGCCGAGCACGAGAGCGACGACGCCCTCGCCGAGGAGATCTCCCAGCTCCTGTACTGGGTACAGGTGCTGATGGTGGGCCGCGGGCTGACGCTGGACGACGTGTACCGACATCTGTGACGGCACCGCGCCGACACCCCGTCGACCGTCGAGAGCACTCACCCCACCCCGAAAGGACCCCATCGTGCTGCGCGTCGCCGTACCCAACAAGGGCTCGCTGTCCGAATCCGCCTCCTCCATCCTCGCCGAGGCCGGATACCGCACCCGGACCGATTCCCGCGACCTGACCGTGCTGGACCCGGCCAACCAGGTCGAGTTCTTCTTCCTCCGCCCCAAGGACATCGCCATCTACGTCGGCTCCGGCGAGCTCGACCTCGGCATCACCGGCCGCGACCTCGCCCTGGACTCCGGCGCGCCGGTGAAGGAGCGGCTCGCGCTCGGCTTCGGCCGCTCCAGCTTCCGCTACGCCGCGCCGCAGGGGCAGCCGTGGTCGGTCGAGCAACTGGCGGGCAAGCGGATCGCAACCTCCTACCCGAAGCTGGTCCGGGCCGACCTGGCCGCACGCGGGCTGACCGCCGAGGTCATCCGGCTGGACGGCGCGGTGGAGATCTCCATCCAGCTCGGCGTCGCCGACGCGATCGCCGACGTGGTCGGCTCCGGCCGGACGCTGCGCCAGCACAATCTGGTGGCGTTCGGCGAGTCGCTCTGCGATTCCGAGGGCGTGCTGGTCGAGCAGGCCGACTCCGGCACCGGTGACCGGGCCCGCAACCAGCTGGTCGCCCGGATCCAGGGCGTGGTCTTCGCACAGCAGTACCTCATGCTGGACTACGACTGCCCCAAGAAGCTGCTGGACCAGGCGGTGCTGATCACCCCGGGGCTGGAGTCGCCGACGGTCTCCCCGCTGGCCGACGCCGACTGGGTGGCGGTGCGCGCGCTGGTGCCGCGCAAGCAGGGCAACGACCTCATGGACCGGCTGGCCGAGCTGGGTGCGAAGGCGATCCTCGCGACCGACATCAGGTCCTGCCGAGCCTTCTGAGCGCGGTCGTCAAGGATTGCGTTCTGCGGAAAGGCAATCGGTGTGCGGGCGGGCGGGGCGTTGCTACGGTGCGCTCTGCCCGCCAGCACGAGGAGACCCGCCGTGTCGTCACCAGCACCGCAGCAGCCCGAGCGCCGATTCCCGCTGAACGAGGACTGGCTCGCCACCATCGTCGGGCTGGTCCTGCTCGTCCTGATCCTGGCAGGCGTCGTCCCCGGATGGCTGGTGCCCTGATGAGCGATCCGGAGAAGCGGGCCCCCGCGGCCGGAACCGAGGCGCCGGAGCGCGCGCCGGGAACCGAGACGGATGCGATAGCCGGTGCGGAGCGGCCGGGGCGGGCGCGGGACGTGCTGCTCGGGCTCGCGGTGGTGCTGGTGCTCGGCGGCCTCACCAGGTACCTGGAGATCTCCGTGCCGAAATGGGCGGCCGAGGGGACCTTCTCCCGGGTCGCCAAGGCGGTCGAGTTCCCGGTGTACGCCATCGCGCTCGGGCTGCTCGGCAATGTGGTGCTGAGCGGCCTCGGGCTGCGCGACCGGCTCGCCGCCGGGTTCCGCACCGAGTTCTTCATCAAGACCGGCGTGGTGCTGCTCGGGGCATCGGTCAACCTGAAGCTCCTCGTCACCGCGGCCGGGCCGGCGATCCTGCAGGCGCTGCTGCTGATCACCATCGTCTTCGGCTTCACCTGGTGGTTCGCCGGGCGGCTCGGCATCGACGACAAACTGCGCGCACTGCTCGCCTCCGCCGTCTCCATCTGCGGGGTGAGCGCCGCCATCGCGGCGGCGGGCGCGGTGCAGGCCAGGCGCGAGCAGATCGCCTACGCCGCCTCGCTGGTCATCCTCTTCGCGCTGCCATCGATCTTCCTGCTGCCCTGGCTGGCCGATGTGTTCGGGCTCTCCGACGCGGTCGCGGGCGCCTGGATCGGCGGCAACATCGACACCACCGCCGCGGTCGCCGCCTCCGGCGCGCTGGCTGGCGAGGAGGCGCTGCAGATCGCGACCATCGTGAAGACCACGCAGAACGCGCTGATCGGGCTGGTCGCGATCGCGCTCACCGCCTACTTCACGCTCCGGATCGAGCGCACCGAGGGCGCGGCCCGGCCGACGCTCGGCGAGTTCTGGGCGCGGTTCCCGAAGTTCGTGCTCGGCTTCGTCGCCGCCTCGGTGATCGGTACGATCTACCTGCAGCAGGTCTCCGCGGCGACCGGCAAGGAGCAGATCACCCTCGTCAACGACCTGCGCACCGACTTCCTGATCCTCGCCTTCGTCTCCATCGGGCTGGAGTTCTCGGTGCGCGGACTGCGCGCGGCGGGGCGCCGCCCGGTCCTGGTCTTCGGCTCCGCCGTGCTCGTGAATCTCGCTGTCGGACTCGGGCTGTCAATCCTGCTGTTCCACGATTTCGAGGTCTGACGCCGCGGGAGGCCCCGGGTACGGCGGCGGGGTGCCGCCGTAGGCGGGGCAGAGCGGCTTGAAATCGCAGTAGGCGCAGAGCCATCCGGTGCTCGGCCGGAAATCGCCGCTCCGCACTGCCTCGGCGACCGCGCGCCAGAGCGCGGCGAGGGTGCGCTCGAAGCGCTCCAGCTCGGCCGCGTCGGGGGTGTAGGTGAGCACCTGCTCGTCGGCCAGGTAGATCAGCCGCAGCTCGGCCGGGACGACGCCGCGGGTGCGCAACATCATGAGCGCGTAGAACTTCAGCTGGAACAGCGCCCTGGTCTCCTGGGTGACCCCCGGCGCCTTGCCGGTCTTGTAGTCCACCACCCGCAGCGCGCCGTCCGGTCCGGCGTCGATCCGGTCGACGAAGCCGCGCAGCGGCACCCCGTCCGCCGACTCGGTCTCCAGTCGCAGCTCACAGGATTCCGGGTCGAACGCCGTCGGATCCTCCAGCCGGTAGTAGCTCGTCAGCAGCGCCGTCACCTCCTCGGCGAAGACCGGGAACTCCGCGTCCGAGATCAGCTCGCCCGCCTCCGGCCGCTCGGCGCGCACCCGCTCCCACGCCGCGGGCAGCAGCGCCTCGGCCGCATCCGGAACACGCTGTGCGGCAGGCAGTTCGAAGAGCCGCTCCAGCACCGCGTGCACGACGGTGCCGCGCACCGCCTGCCGCGACGGCGCCTCCGGCAGCCGATCCACCGCGCGGAAGCGGTACTTCAGCGGGCACTGCTTGAAATCCGCGGCGCGCGAGGGGGAGAGCGCGAGCCCGCTCGGCGCGGCCGGGCCGGGGCCGGGCGGCCCCGGCGGCGGACCGGCAGGGGGCGTGGACACGGGCAGCGACATACCTGGCAGGCTATCCGGCGGTACCGACACGCCGACCGTCACCGGTCGTGCGGCGGTACCGGACAACGACCAGCGAACGGAGATCCATGACGGCCAGACGGACCGGGCCATTCACCATCGGGGACCGGGTGCAGCTGACCGACGCCAAGGGCAGGCTGCACACGGTGATCCTGGAACCGGGGAAGGAGTTCCACACCCACCGCGGCGCGATCAGCCACGACGACCTGATCGGCGCGCCCGAGGGCAGCGTGGTGAACTCCACCAACGGCACCCCCTACCTGGCCCTGCGCCCGCTGCTGGTCGACTACGTACTCTCCATGCCGCGCGGCGCCGCCGTCATCTACCCCAAGGACGCGGCGCAGATCGTGCACGAGGGCGATGTCTTCCCCGGCGCGCGGGTGCTGGAGGCCGGGGCCGGCTCCGGCGCGCTCACCTGCTCGCTGCTGCGCGCGGTCGGGCCGGAGGGCGAGGTGATCTCCTACGAGATCCGCGACGACCACGCCGAGCACGCGGTGCGCAATGTCGAGCGATTCTTCGGCGAACGGCCGGCGAACTGGTCGCTCACCATCGCCGACGTGGCGGCCTACGACGGCGAACCGGTGGACCGGGTGGTGCTGGACATGCTCGCGCCGTGGGACGCGCTGCCCGCGGTCTCCGGCGCGCTCGTGCCGGGCGGGGTGCTGATCGTGTATGTGGCGACCGTCACCCAGCTCTCCAAGGTGGTCGAGGCGCTGCGCGAGCAGCAGTGCTGGACCGAGCCGCGCTCCTGGGAGTCGCTGGTGCGGCCCTGGCACGTGGTCGGGCTCGCGGTGCGGCCGGAGCACCGGATGCAGGGGCACACCGCGTTCCTGGTCAGCGCGCGCAGGCTCGCGGAGGGCCAGGTGGCGCCCAAACCGCAGCGCCGGCCGTCGAAGGGCTGAATCGCATCCGTGAGATTCCGGTGTCGGAAGCCGACTGCCGGGGAACAATGGCAGCGTGGAAACGCAGGGTCGCGGTGCGGGTGGTGCCGGGTACGGGCTCGGAGCCCGGTACCCGGCACCCGCGCGGGGATCAGGCGCAGGGGATCTGCGCGAAGCCGAGCAGCGTGCACGCCGTCGCATCCGACAGCTTCCAGCTTCCGCCGACGTTCTCCCAGGTGAGCGGGATGGCGGGGGCGGCGCCGTTGGGCGAGGTGATCACGGTCGGCGCGGTCGCCGTGTTGCCGGCCACAGTGACATCGGACACCGTGAAGGTGAGCTTGCCGTACCCGGCGAGCGCCTGGGTCAGCTGCTCGATGGCAGCGGCGCGCTTCTCGCCGTCCACCACCACCGCGGTCTTGTCGGCGGTCGGCGTGGCCGGATCGGCCAACTTGTCCAGGGTGGCCTGGAGCTGCGCCGGGGTCGGCTGGGCGGTGTCGCCCGCCGCCTGCGAGCTGGACGCGGCCGCCGTCGAGGACGAGGCGGCGGCGCTGCTCGCGACGGCACTGGTGCTCGATGCGGCGGTGTCGGACGAGTCGTCCGAACCGCAGCCGACGAGGCCGAGCGTAACGGCGACCGCCGCGGCGACGGTACCCACGGACACACGCAGTGCACGGGAAGGAAGGAGCATCTCGGCAACCTTTCGGTTTATCGGCGAGAGGACCCGCCGGGGTTTGTTAGGGCAGGCTAACATGGTGGATCGGCGGCCGGTCGCAGCAGAGATGTGATCACGACGAAACCATGTCGGACAGCGAGAACGGTTCGCGCCCGGTAGCGTTGATAGACCGGGACTGGGAGGAGCAGCACATGAGCCCCATCGAGAATTCGGATTCGGCGGCCTGGAGAGAGCTCGAGGCGGTTCGGGCCGAGGCGGCTGCACTCCGCAGGCAACTCGCCGATTCGCCGGAGCGCGGGCGCGAGTTCGAGGCCCGCATCGATTCGCTCACGATTCGCAACACCAAGCTGATGGACACCCTCAAGGAGGCACGCCAGCAGCTGATCGCGCTCCGCGAGGAGGTCGACCGGCTCGGTCAGCCGCCGAGCGGCTACGGCATCCTGATCGGCGCCTACGAGGACCAGACGGTCGACGTCTTCACCTCCGGCCGGAAGATGCGGCTGACCTGCTCGCCGAATATCGACACCGACACGCTCGAGTACGGCCAGACGGTCCGGCTCAACGAGGCGCTCACGGTCGTCGAGGCGGGCAACTTCGACGCCATCGGCGAGATCGGCACGCTCCGCGAGATCCTGGACGACGGCCGCCGCGCCCTCGTCGTCGGGCACGCCGACGAGGAGCGGGTGGTGTGGCTCTCCGGCCCGCTCAGCAAGCTCTCCGAGGCCGACGACCTGGACGACCCGGACTCCCCGATCCGCAGGTTGCGCCCCGGCGACTCGCTGCTCGTCGACACCAAGGCCGGGTTCGCCTTCGAGCGCGTCCCCAAGGCCGAGGTCGAGGATCTCGTGCTGGAGGAGGTGCCGGACGTCGACTACACCGACATCGGCGGCCTCGGCAGGCAGATCGAGCAGATCAGGGACGCGGTCGAGCTGCCCTTCCTGCACAAGGACCTGTTCCGCGAGTACGCGCTGCGCCCGCCCAAGGGCGTGCTGCTCTACGGCCCGCCCGGCTGCGGCAAGACGCTGATCGCCAAGGCGGTGGCGAACTCGCTGGCCAAGAAGATCGCCGAGGCCCGCGGCGAGGACGCCAAGGAGGCCAGGTCCTTCTTCCTCAACATCAAGGGCCCGGAGCTGCTGAACAAGTTCGTCGGCGAGACCGAGCGGCACATCCGGATCATCTTCCAGCGGGCGCGCGAGAAGGCATCCGAGGGCACCCCGGTGATCGTGTTCTTCGACGAGATGGACTCGATCTTCCGCACCCGCGGCTCCGGCGTCTCCTCGGACGTGGAGACCACCGTGGTCCCGCAGCTGCTCAGCGAGATCGACGGCGTGGAGGGGCTGGAGAACGTCATCGTGATCGGCGCCTCCAACCGCGAGGACATGATCGACCCCGCCATCCTGCGGCCGGGCCGGCTCGACGTGAAGATCAAGATCGAGCGGCCGGACGCGGAGTCCGCGCAGGACATCTTCTCCAAGTACCTGACCGACACGCTGCCGCTGCACGCCGACGACGTCGCCGAGTTCGGCGGCGACAAGACGCTCTGCATCCGCACCATGATCGAGCGGGTCGTCGACCGGATGTACGCGGAGAGCGAGGACAACCGCTTCCTGGAGGTCACCTACGCCAACGGGGACAAGGAGGTCCTGTACTTCAAGGACTTCAACTCCGGCGCCATGATCCAGAACATCGTCGACCGCGCCAAGAAGTACGCCATCAAGGCGGTGCTCGACACCGGCAACCCCGGGCTGCGCATCCAGCACCTCTACGATTCGATCGTGGACGAGTTCTCCGAGAACGAGGACCTGCCCAACACCACGAATCCGGACGACTGGGCGCGGATCTCCGGCAAGAAGGGTGAGCGGATCGTGTACATCCGCACGCTCGTCACCGGCAAGAACGCCAGTGCCAGCCGGGCCATCGACACCGAGTCGAACACCGGGCAGTACCTGTAGATCCCGGTCACAGAGCGGGCCGCGGTTCCCCGAAGGGGGGAGCCGCGGCCCGTTCGTGGTTCGGGGCGGAATCGCCTGCGGCGCGCCGCTCAGACCTTGGCGACCGTGACGCTGTCCAGCACGACCGGGACGGCGGGGGCACCGTCGCCACCGCCGCCGATGACGCCCGCCGCGGCGATGCCGTTCAGCAGATCGAGCCCGGCGGTGACGCGGCCGAACGGGGTGTAGCTCGGCGGCAGCTGGGAGTCGCGGTAGACCAGGAAGAACTGGCTCCCGTTGGTGCCGGGCCCGGCATTCGCCATGGCCACGGTGCCCGCCGGGTAGACGGCGCCTGCCAGGTTCTCGTCCGGGAACTTGTAGCCGGGGCCGCCGGTGCCGGAGGCGGTCGGGTCACCGCACTGCAGCACGAAGATGCCATCGGTGGTGAGCCGGTGGCAGGCGGTGTGGTCGAAGTACTGCTGCGCGGCGAGGAAGGCGAAGGAATTCACCGTGCGCGGCGCGGCGGCGGCGTCCAGCTCGAGGGTGAGTGGGCCGCAGGTCGTGTTCAGCGTCGCGGCGTAGGTGGCCCGCTCGACGGTGAGCGGCGGCTCGGCCTGCCACTGCTGGCCGGTCGGGGTCGCGGGGCCGGGCAGGGCGCAGAGCGCGGGGCCGGGCATCGCGGTGGCGGGCGCGGCGCTGATCAGCGCGGCCAGCAGCGGCGCGGCCAGCAGGGCGGCGCGGAATCGGGGTCGGCCCGGCGCGGGCCGGGGGGACGCGGGGGAAACGGGCGGTGGAACGCAGCTCACCGGGCGTGCTCGCTTTCGGGGTGTCGCGGAGTCGATCGATGCGGCCCGCATCTTGCCACCCCGCCCCGGCGTGGCGCCGTGCTTCGCCCAGTTCGCCCGCGCGGCCGACGCCGCCGGAGCGCCGGGAGCAGCGACCGATCACCTCGGCAGCCGGGCCGCGCACTGTGGCGGCCGCGCCGCGTACGACGGCGGTACGCTGCGGGGCATGGCCGCAGGACCCGAGATCTGGCACAACCCGCGCTGCGCCAAGAGCCGCGCCGCCACCACCCACCTGGACGGCATCGGCGCCGAGTACACCGTGCGCCGCTACCTGGACGATCCGCCCACCGCGGCCGAGCTGCGCGCGGTGCTGGCCCGGCTCGGGAGGGAGCCGTGGGAGATCACCCGCACCGGCGAGGCGGTGGCGAAGGAGCTCGGGCTGAAGGAGTGGCCGCGCACCGAGGCGGAGCGGGAGCGCTGGATCACGGCGCTGGCCGAGCACCCGGTGCTCATCGAACGCCCGATCGTGCTCACCCCGGACGGCGGCGCGGTCGTCGCCAGGACGCCGGAAGCGCTGGCCCGCCTCGGTTCTGCGGCCGGGCGGTAGGGTCGCCGACCATGAAGGTACAACTGCGGCACAGTCCCGCCTCCGCCGTCGCGCGGTGCTTCCTCGCCGGCGGCGAGCCCATGCGGGTGGAGAGCGGCGCCATGGTCGCGCACTCGGCCGGGGTCGCGCTGCAGGCCAAGGCCGAGGGCGGCATCCTGGCCGGGCTGAAGCGGTCGGTGCTGGCGGGCGAGTCGTTCTTCGTCTCCACCTTCACCGCGCCGGAGCAGGGCGGCTGGGTCGACGTGGCGCCCGCGCTCCCCGGTGACGTGCTGAACCTGCAGATCACCCAGGACCGGCCGTACTTCATCAGCCGCGGCGGCTGGATCGCGAACTCGCACGCGGTGCAGGTGGAGAGCAAGTGGGGCGGCTTCGCCAACCTCTTCGGCGGCGAGGGCGGCTTCGGGCTGCGCGCGCACGGCGACGGCGAGGTGGTGGTCGGCGTCTTCGGCGCCATCGACATCATCGACCTGCAGCCGGGCGAGCCGATCACCATCGACACCGGGCACGTCGTCGCCTACGACCTGGCGATGAGCTTCACCATCCGGCGCGCGGTCTCCGGGCGCTCGATCCAGTCGCTGAAGTCCGGCGAGGGCTTCGTCTTCGACTTCGTCGGGCCCGGCCGGGTGCTGCTGCAGACCCGCAACCCGGGCGCCTTCGCGGCCTGGGCCGGGTCGGTCAGCTCGGCGAGCTGAGCAGGTCGTCCACCAGCAGCCTGGTGTCCGGGACGAAGGGCCAGGCCGGATCGGCCAGGTGCGCGCGGAGTTCGGCGTCGGTCCACCACCAGCCGTCGGCGACCTCCTCCGGCTGGTGCCGGATCGGGCCGTCCCAGTGCACCAGGTAGGCGAACAGGTGGCAGCGCATCGGCGCGCCCTGCCACCGCCCGTCCCAGGAGACCCTGGCCGCGGGCCGCGCCCCGACGCCGCGGGCGGGCACGATGCCGAGCTCCTCGGCCAGCTCCCGCTCGGCGGTGCGGGCCGGGGTCTCGCCCGGCCCGACCACGCCGCCCGCCAGGCAGTCGTGCATCCCCGCGAAGACCAGCTTGCTGTCGGTCCTGCGGTGCACGTAGACCCGGCGGCCGTCGCCCGAGCGCACCAGCACGCCCGCGCTGGCGTGCCACAGCCCCTCCCGGTAGACGGTGGCCCGCTCGGCGCTGCCGGTGACCCGGCCGTCGCCGTCGTACACCGCGATCAGCTCGGACCCCGCTCCGTCACCCACCGATCGAGGGTAGCCCGCGGTACGCGAGGAGCTGCAGCGCCAGGGTGCAGGCGGCATTGGTCGCCAGGTACACCAGCACGACCACCGGAAGCAGCGCCGCGCCGGCCAGCGCGGTGCCGGGCAGCACCCACAGGGTGAGCGGCCGCACCATGGGCAGGCTCGGCCGATCCGTACCGCGACGCAGGGCCATCCGCGCGGTGGCGTGCGCCGCGACCGCCGCGAGCAGCGCCAGCGGGACGGCGACGAGCGCGATCGTCAGCGGGGTGGCCGCGCCGGCGAGCGCCGCCGAGAGCGGGGCGCCGAACAGGTCGGCCTCCAGGAACGCGCGTACGTGGCCCGGGTCGAGCAGGTAGTTCGCGGTGGCGGCGTTCACCTCGGGGCTCAGCGGGTGCGCGGTACTGCCGAAGGGCAGCGCCGCCGCCGCGGTGCGGTCGAACGAGCGGAGCACGTGGAAGAGGCCGAGGAAGAGCAGCGCCTGCCCGAGCATCGGCAGGAAGCCGCCGAACAGCCGGACGTCGTGCTCGGCATACAGCTTGCGCAGCTCGGCGGATTGCCGCCGCGGGTCGGTGTGCGTGCGGCGGATCTTTTCCACCGCGGGCCGCAGCCGGTCCATGGTGACCGAGCGCACGGCCTGTCCGCGGACCACCGGGTAGAGCGCGGCGCGCACCGCGATCACGAGGAGGACCACCGCGGCGATCCAGGCGAGCGAGTTACCGAGCAGCGCGGCGGTGGCGGTGTGGCCGGCCAGGAGCAGGGCGGACACGGGAAAATAGACGAAGTCGAGCATGGGGACACCCCTCACGGACACGTGCGCGTGGGCGCACGAGCGGATTTCGGACGACGGCGAGCGCCGAGCGGGAAGACCGCTCAGCCGCGCGCGGCGCCGGGTGCCCGTGGCCGTGGACGGCCGGGGGTGCCGGGGTTGCTCTGGCGCAGGAAGTCGCCGCGCCTGCGCTGCTGCGCGGCGGGCGGGGGGCCGGTGCGCGGGATCGGCGGCAGTGGAGTCCGGTCACCGCGGGTGACCAGTAGTGCCATGACCAGCGCGGCCGCCAGCACCGCCGCGACCTGTACCGCGGCCTGCGGGGCGGGCGAGTTCAGCCCGGCGGGCAGGACCAGCACGACCACCGCGGAGAGCGCCGCGAGAATCGCGGGCAGCGCACGGTGGCCGGAGAGCATGCGCACAGTGTACGGCCGCCCGGCGCCCGTACCAGCGGGAAGACGACCCTCGGGATGACATCGGCGTCGGTCGCCTACGCTCGAAGGATGCAGCGCATCATCGGAATCGAGGTCGAGTACGGAATTTCGACCCCCACCGAGCCGTCGGCCAACCCGATCCTCACCTCCACCCAGGCCGTGCTGGCCTACGCGGCGGCGGCGGGTGTGCCCCGCGCCAAGCGCACGCGCTGGGACTACGAGGTGGAGTCGCCGCTGCGGGACGCGCGCGGTTTCGACCTGAGCCGGATGAGCGGCCCGGCGCCGGTCATCGACGCCGACGAGGTCGGCGCGGCGAACATGATCCTGACCAACGGCGCCCGGCTCTACGTCGACCACGCGCACCCGGAGTTCTCCGCGCCCGAGGTCGTCGACCCGCTGGACGCAGTGATCTGGGACAAGGCGGGGGAGCGGGTGATGGAGGCCGCCGCGCGGCACGCCTCCAGCGTTCCCGGCGCGCCGCGGCTACAGCTGTACAAGAACAACGTGGACGGCAAGGGGGCCTCCTACGGCACCCACGAGAACTACCTCATGAACCGGGCCACGCCGTTCAACCAGATCATCGTCGGGCTCACCCCGTTCTTCGTCTCCAGGCAGGTGATCACCGGCTCCGGGCGGGTCGGCATCGGCCAGTCCGGTGACCACGCCGGCTTCCAGCTGTCCCAGCGCTCCGACTACATCGAGGTCGAGGTCGGGCTGGAGACCACGCTCAAGCGCGGCATCATCAACACCCGCGACGAGCCGCACGCGGACGCCGACAAGTACCGCCGGCTTCATGTCATCATCGGCGACGCCAACCTGGCCGAGATGTCCACCTACCTCAAGGTGGGCACCACCGCGCTGGTACTCGACCTGATCGAGAGCGGCGCCGACCTCTCCGACCTGCAGCTGGCCCGCCCGGTCACCGCCGTGCACACCATCAGCCACGACCCGACGCTGCGCGCCACCGTCGCGCTGCAGGACGGCCGCGAGCTCACCGGCCTCGCGCTGCAGCGGATCTACCTGGACCGGGTCTCGGCCTTCGTGGAGCACACCGGCGACGACGACCCGCGGGTGCGCGACATCATCGAGAACTGGGCCATGGTGCTCGACCTGCTGGAGCGCGACCCGATGGAATGCGCCAACCTGCTGGACTGGCCGGCCAAGCTGCGGCTGCTCGAGGGCATGCGCAGCCGCGAGGGGCTCGGCTGGGCCGCGCCCAAGCTGCACCTGATGGACCTGCAGTACTCCGACGTCCGGCTGGACAAGGGGCTGTACAACCGGCTGGTGGCCCGCGGTTCGATGAAGCGCCTGGTCACCGAGCAGCAGGTGCTGGCGGCGATGACCGAGCCGCCCACCGACACCCGCGCCTACTTCCGCGGCGAGTGCCTGCGCCGGTTCGGCGCGGATATCGCCGCCGCGAGCTGGGATTCGGTGATCTTCGACCTGGGCGGCGACTCGCTGGTCCGGATCCCGACGCTGGAGCCGCGCCGCGGCACGAAAGCGCACGTCGGGAAGCTGCTCGACGGCGTCGAGACCGCAGCCGACCTGGTGGAACAGCTCACCACGTAGGTAAAAGGTCCCTGCTGTCGGCGGGGCTGGGTAGTGTTGAGACACGCGCACGCACAGTGCGGAGGCGGCTTCGGCCGTGACGAGGAAGAGGGAGGTCGGCTGCCATGGCACAAGAGCAGACCAAGCGCGCCGGGGGCGGCGACGAGGACGAGGGCCCGGACGGCGCCGACGCCGCCGGACAGGAGCGTCGCGAGAAGCTCGCGGAGGAGACCGACGACCTGCTGGACGAGATCGACGACGTGCTCGAGGAGAACGCCGAGGACTTCGTCCGTGCGTACGTGCAGAAAGGCGGCCAGTGACAGCAGGTGACCCGTCGCGGCTCCGGCTCGGATACGTGACCTCCTCGTTCACCGACCACCTGCGCGCGACCGCACCGGAGCTGCTGCCCGGCAACGGCTTCGCCGCGTCCACCGGTGCCACCGGCCATGCCGGTGGCACCGGCGCGTCGGATCTCGCCCCGCACGGCACCACCATCGTCGCGGTCAGCTTCCGCGGCGGCGTGCTCATCGCGGGTGACCGCCGGGCCACCATGGGCAACCTGCTGGCCAGCCGGGACATCGAGAAGGTGCACATCACCGACTCGTTCTCGGCGGCGGGGATCGCGGGCACCGCCGGGCTCGCCGTCGAGATGGTGCGCATCTTCGCCGTCGAGCTGGAGCACTACGAGAAGCTCGAGGGCGTCTCGCTCACCTTCGACGGCAAGGCGAACAAGCTCTCCAAGATGGTGCGGGAGAATCTGCCCGCCGCCATGCAGGGGCTCGCGGTGGTGCCGATGCTGGTCGGCTTCGACGAGCACGCCACCGACGCCGACCGCGCGGGCCGCATCGTCTCCTACGACGTGGTCGGCGGCCGCAGCGAGGAGCGCTTCGGGTACGCCGCCGTCGGCTCCGGCTCGACCTTCGCCAAATCGTCGCTGAAGAAGCTGTACGCCAAGGGCATCGACCAGACGCGGGCGCTGCGGATCGCGGTGGAGTCGCTCTTCGACGCCGCCGACGACGACACCGCCACCGGCGGGCCCGATCTGATCCGCGGGATCTTCCCGACCGCGGTCGTGATCGACGCCGACGGCGCCGCCGAGGTGGCCGAGGAGCGGCTGATCGCGATCACCAGGGATATCGTCGCCGACCGGGAGGCCGCCGAGGCGGTCGCGGGCCGGGCCGCGATCGAGGACGGGGCCGGCCGCGGTGCCGGGGAAGGGAGCTCCGGGGCATGACCCTGCCGTATTACGCCTCCGCCGAGCAGATCGTCCGGGACAAGACCGAGCTGGCGCGCAAGGGCATCGCCCGCGGCCGCAGCGTCATCGTGCTCGCCTACGACAAGGGCGTGCTGTTCGTCGCGGAGAACCCCTCCGCGACGCTGCACAAGGTCAGCGAGCTGTACGACCGGATCGGCTTCGCGGCCGTCGGGCGGTACAACGAGTTCGAGAACCTGCGGCGGGCAGGCATCCTGCAGGCCGACGTCCGCGGCTACCAGTACGACCGGCGCGACGTCACCGGCCGGGCGCTGGCCAATGCCTACGCCCAGGCGCTCGGCACCATCTTCACCGACCAGCTCAAGCCGTACGAGGTCGAGCTCTGCGTGGCCGAGGTCGGCTACCCGGAGCAGCATCCGCGGTCCGTGCTCTACCGGGTCACCTTCGACGGCTCGATCGTCGACGAGCGCGAGTTCGTCGTCATGGGCGGTACCACGGAGCCGATCGTCAGCGCGCTCAAGGAGTCCTACCGGGCCGGGCTCGACCTGGCCGCCGCGGTCCGGGTCGCGGTGAACGCGCTGCAGGCCGGGCAGCCGGAGGGCGCCGACAAGGAGAAGCGGGTGCTCGGCGTCAGCTCGCTCGAGGTCGCCAACCTCGAGCAGGCGCGGCCGCGCCGCACCTTCCGCCGGATCGCCGACGCCGCGCTGCAGGAACTGCTCTCCGCCACCGCGGAATCCGCCCCCGAGGGAGAGCAGAAGCCCACCGAGGGCAACGGCTCCCCCTCCTGACGAACCGGGAACGCGCCACGGGCCGACGGCTCGCGGCGCGTTTCCTGGCGTCCGTCGCGAACCCGTTCCGCACCGGAAATTTTTCGTGTCCCGGGGGTTCCAGGCGTTCTTTACCCGGCCCGAACCGGGCATCGTTGCGAGAACGTAGGCAACGGGCTTCCACCGACAGCCCCGCCACCGGCACAAAGAGCTGTAATGTCGATGGAGTGCAGCGACGAATCATGGGGATCGAGACCGAATTCGGTGTCACGTGCACCTTCCACGGTCACCGTCGGCTGTCCCCCGACGAGGTAGCCCGGTACCTGTTCCGCCGGGTGGTTTCCTGGGGCCGGAGTTCCAACGTGTTCCTCCGCAACGGCGCCCGGCTGTATCTCGACGTCGGGTCGCACCCGGAGTACGCCACCGCCGAGTGCGACAGCCTCGCCCAGTTGGTGACGCACGACCGGGCCGGCGAGCGGGTGCTGGAGGATCTGCTCATCGACGCCGAGCAGCGGCTCGCCGAGGAGGGCATCGGCGGTGACATCT
The DNA here is from genome assembly GCF_021183625.1 of Nocardia asteroides. Taxonomy (NCBI): domain Bacteria; kingdom Bacillati; phylum Actinomycetota; class Actinomycetes; order Mycobacteriales; family Nocardiaceae; genus Nocardia; species Nocardia asteroides. The sequence goes on along the minus strand of NZ_CP089214.1, from coordinate 1,287,996 downwards.
ACCTGTTCAAGAACAACACCGACTCCGCGGGCAACTCCTACGGCTGCCACGAGAACTTCCTCGTGGTGCGCGCGGGCGAGTTCTCCCGGATCTCCGACGTGCTGCTCCCGTTCCTGGTCACCAGGCAGCTGATCTGCGGGGCGGGCAAGGTGCTGCAGACGCCGAAGGCGGCCACCTTCTGCCTGTCGCAGCGCGCCGAGCACATCTGGGAGGGCGTCTCCTCGGCGACCACCCGCTCGCGCCCGATCATCAACACCCGCGACGAGCCGCACGCCGACGCGGAGAAGTACCGCCGGCTGCATGTCATCGTCGGCGACTCGAACATGGCCGAGACCTCCACCATGCTCAAGGTAGGCACCGCGTCGCTGGTCCTCGAGATGATCGAGGCAGGCGTCTCCTTCCGTGATTTCGCGCTGGACAATCCGATTCGCGCCATCCGCGAGGTCAGCCACGACCTGACCGGCCGCCGCCCGGTGCGGCTGGCGGGCGGCAGGCAGGCCAGCGCGCTCGAGATCCAGCGCGAGTACTACGCCCGCGCCGTCGAGCACCTGCGCAACCGCGACCGCGACCCGCAGGTCGACCAGGTGGTCGACCTCTGGGGCCGCACCCTGGACGCGGTGGAGGCGCAGGATTTCGCCAAGGTCGACACCGAGATCGACTGGGTGATCAAGCGCAAGCTCTTCCAGCGCTACCAGGACCGCTACAGCATGGAGCTCTCCGACCCCAAGATCGCCCAGCTCGACCTCGCCTACCACGACATCAAGCGCGGCCGCGGCGTCTTCGACCTGCTGCAGCGCAAGGGGCTGGCCAAGCGGGTCACCGAGGACGAGGCGGTGGACGCCGCGGTGGAGACCCCGCCGCAGACCACGCGGGCCAAGCTGCGCGGCGATTTCATCACCGCCGCCCAGGAGGCCGGGCGCGACTTCACCGTCGACTGGGTGCACCTCAAGCTGAACGACCAGGCCCAGCGCACCGTGCTGTGCAAGGATCCGTTCCGCTCGGTGGACGAGCGCGTGGATCGGCTCATCGCATCCATGTGACGGCCGTCCACTACCCTCTATCGGGTGGCGATATCCAAGGTCGAACGGCTGATGAATCTGGTCATCGCGCTGCTGTCGACCAGGCAGTTCCTCACCGCCGATCGCATCAGGACGAGCGTCGCCGGGTACGAGGACTCGGCCAGCGACGAAGCGTTCAGCCGGATGTTCGAGCGGGACAAGAACGAGCTGCGCGATCTCGGCATCCCGCTGGAGGTCGGGCCGGTGGGCCGGTTCACCTCGGTGGAGGGGTACCGGATCAACCGGGACGCCTACGAGCTGCCGGAGATCGACCTCACCAGTGAGGAGGCGGCGGCCGTCGCGGTCGCCGTGCAGATGTGGGAGTCGCCGGAGCTGGCCGCCGCGGCGGAGGGCGCGCTGCTCAAGCTGCGCGCCGCGGGCGTGCACGTGGAGACCGACGCCGCCATCGCCTCGGTGCCCGCCGTCCCCGCCCGCACCCGCGGCTCGGAGCCGGTGCTGAACAAGCTGCTCGCCGCGGTGGACGCCGGGCGCGCGGTGCGCTTCGAGCACCGGGCCCGGTTCAACGCCCCCTTTCTCATGCGCGACGTCGAGCCGTGGGGCGTCGTCACCCACCGGGGCCGCTGGTACCTGGTCGGGCACGACCGCGACCGGGACGCCGTCCGCACCTTCCGGCTCTCCCGGATCGGCGACGACATCACCGCGTACGGCCCGGAGAACACGGTCCGCAAGCCGGACGGCGTCGACCTGCGCGAGGTGGTCGGCCGGGTCACCGAGGATTCCCCCGTGGTCGGCACCGCCACCGTGTGGGTGGCCGAGGGCCGCGGCCGCGAGCTGCGCAGGCGCGGCACCGTGACCGGGACGAAGGAGCTCGCCGGCCGCTCCGGCGAGGTGGTGGAGCTGCCGGTGCGTTCGCTGGGCTGGCTGGCCAGGCTGATCACCGGGCTCGGCGCGGACGCGCTGGTGATCGGGCCGGAGGAGCTGCGCGCCGATGTGGTCGCCCGGCTCCGCTCGGTCCTCGACCGCACCGAGGTGGCGCTGTGACCAGCAGGCTCTCCGTGCGGCTCGCCCGGTTGCTGAACATGGTGCCGTACCTGATCGCCAACCCCGGGATCAGCGCGGCCGAGGCCGCCGCCGACCTCGGCGTCACCACCAAGCAGCTGATGAGCGACCTGAACCAGCTCTGGATGTGCGGGCTGCCCGGCTACGGCCCCGGCGACCTGATCGACCTCTCCTTCTCCGAGGAGAGCATCGAGGTCACCTTCTCCGCGGGCATGGACCGCCCGCTGCGGCTGACCTCCACCGAGGCGACCGCGCTGCTGGTGGCGCTGCGCTCGATCGTCGACATGCCCGGCATGGTCGACCCGAGCGCCGCCTACGCCGCCATCGCCAAGCTGGAGGCGGCGATCACCGGCGCCGCGCCCGCGCCCTCGGTGCTGCCCGGCGCCGAGCCGCCGGTGGAGCCGCCCGAGGTCGCCACCGTGCGCGCCGCGCTGGCCGACGGGCGGGCGCTGCGGCTGGTCTACTACTCGGCCAGCCGGGACGAGGTCGCCGAGCGGGTGGTCGACCCGATCCGGATCGTCCTGGTCGACGACAACAGCTACCTGCAGGCCTGGTGCAGGCAGGCCGAGGGGGTGCGGCTGTTCCGGTTCGACCGGATCGAGGGCGCCGTCGAGCTCGACGAACCCGCCGCGCCACCGCGCGACGCCACCGACCGGGCCGCGGGGCTCGACCTCTTCCAGGACGATCCGTCGGTACCGCTGGCCCGGCTGCTGATCCGCGCCGAGCACGCGTGGGTGCTCGACCAGTACCCGATGCACCGGGTGCGCACGAATCCGGACGGCGGGCTGGAGGCCACCATGCGCTTCGCCACCCTGGACTGGATGGCGCGGCTGCTGCTCGGCTTCGGCTCCGGGGTGACCGCGCTCGGCCCGCCCGAACTGGTCGCCGCGGTGCGCGAGCGCTCGACCGCCGCGCTGGCCGCGTACGCCGAGGCCGGGCTGACCGAATCCGGCATCTGATGGCGGTCGCCCGCAAATGCTGACCGCAACACGCGGTCGGGAGTATCCGGGTCCGGTAGCATCGGACCTACCACAGCTTCGGGAGGTAGAACAATGGGCAGTCTGAGCATTTGGCACTGGCTGATCATCGCCGCGCTCTTCGTGATGTTCTTCGGCGCGAAGCGGTTGCCCGATGCCGCCCGCGGCCTGGGCCGCTCGCTGCGCATCTTCAAGAGCGAGGTCAGCCAGATGCAGAACGAGAGCGGGAACCAGCAGCCGGCGCCGCAGCAGCCCGCGGCCGAGCCGACGCAGCAGCTGCCCGCCGCCGCGCCGCAGCCCGCGCCGGTCACCGAGCCGACGACGCAGTCCAAGTCGCTCTGACGAGCCGGGCAGCAGACCGCGGCTCCGCCGCGTCGCGCCGGGAGTAGCCGCCGCGCTGCCCGGTGCGCGGGCCGTTCGACCCGCACCACTCCGCATCCACGACGCAGCCGGCAGGTGCCGCGCCGCGCGACCGGCCAGGGGCCCCACCGATCATGCGAATCCCGTTCGATCCGCGGCGCAGCCGGCGCCGGACGAACCCCGACGGCACCATGTCGTTGGTCGAGCACCTCCACGAACTGCGCAGCCGCATGCTCAAGGCGATCGCGGCCGTCGCACTCGGCACCGTCATCGGCTTCCTCTGGTACTCGCACTCCTTCTTCGGGCTGGAGAGCCTGGGCGAGCTGCTGCGCGGCCCCTACTGCTCGCTGCCGCCGGAGGCGCGCGCCGCGCTGACCCAGGACGGCGCCTGCCGGCTGCTCGCCACCGCGCCGTTCGAGCAGTTCATGCTGCGGCTCAAGGTCGGCATGACGGCGGGCATCGTGCTCTCCGCGCCGATCTGGCTGTACCAGATCTGGGCGTTCATCACCCCGGGGCTGTACGCCAAGGAGCGGCGCTACGCGGTGAGCTTCGTCGTCACCGGCACCGTGCTCTTCGTGACCGGCGCGGTGCTGGCCTACGTCGTCGTCGCGCACGCCCTGAGCTTCCTGCTCACCATCGGCGACAACGTGCAGATCACCGCGCTCAGCGGCTCGCAGTACTTCGGCTTCATCATCCAGCTGCTGGTGATCTTCGGCGTGAGCTTCGAGTTCCCGCTGCTGATCATCGGGCTGAACCTGGTCGGCGTGCTCAGCTACGTCAAGCTCAAGGCCTGGCGGCGCGGCATCGTCTTCGGGCTCTTCGTCTTCGCCGCCATCGTCACCCCGCAGGACCCGTTCTCCATGCTGGCGCTCGCGCTGGCGCTGACGGTGCTCTTCGAGGTCGCGGTGCAGGTCTCCCGCTTCAACGACGGCCGCAGGGTCCGCCGCGACAGCGCGGAGGGGCTCGGCGCGCTCGACGACGAGGAGGCATCCGCCATCGACGGGCCGTCCGGCGTCGACGCCGCGGCCCCGGTCACGAAGGCCGGAAAAACTCCGCGCTCGGTGTCGGACTACTCCGATACGCTCTGAGGAGTGACACACGATCGGTCGCTGACGGGCGAATTGGCACGCTTCGCCGCTCACCTCTCCTTCGCGCTCGACCCCTTCCAGCGGGATGCCTGCGCCGCCCTCGAGGCGGGGCACGGCGTGCTCGTCTGCGCGCCAACCGGCGCGGGCAAGACCGTGGTCGGCGAGTTCGCCGTCCACCTCGCGCTCGCCTCCGGCGGCAAGTGCTTCTACACCACGCCGATCAAGGCGCTCTCCAACCAGAAGTTCGCCGACCTGGTGGAGCGGCACGGCCGCGAGAGCGTCGGGCTGCTCACCGGTGACCAGTCGGTGAACCCGACCGCCCCGGTGCTGGTGATGACCACCGAGGTGCTGCGCAACATGCTCTACGCCTCGTCCGACGCGCTGCGCGGGCTCTCCTACGTCGTCATGGACGAGGTGCACTACCTGGCCGACCGGTTCCGCGGCGCGGTCTGGGAGGAGGTCATCCTGCACCTGCCCCAGGAGGTCAGGCTGGTCAGCCTCTCCGCGACGGTGAGCAACGCCGAGGAGTTCGGCGCCTGGATGGAGACGGTGCGCGGCGACACCGCCGTCGTCGTCGACGAGAACCGGCCGGTGCCGCTCTGGCAGCACGTGATGGTCGGGCGCAGGCTCTTCGACCTGTTCGACACCTCCTCCAGCGAGCAGAAGATCATCGTCGACGAGGATCTGGTGCGCTACATCCGGCAGCGGGAGAGCACCGACCGGATGAACAACTGGGGCGCCCCGCGCGGGCGCGGCGGCGGGCAGCGCCGCGACTTCCGCCCGCTGCCGCGCCCCGAGGTGCTGGCCCAGCTGGACGAGGAGGGGCTGCTCCCGGCGATCACCTTCATCTTCAGCCGGGCCGGCTGCGACGGCGCGCTGACGCAGTGCGTGCGCTCCCGGCTCGACCTCGGCCGCCCGGACGAACTCGAGGAGGTCGACCGGATCATCGAGCGGCACACCGGCGACCTGCCGCGCGGCGATCTGGAGGTGCTCGGCTACTGGGAGTGGCGCGAGGCGCTGCACCGCGGGCTCGCCGCGCACCACGCCGGCATGCTGCCCGCCTTCCGGCACACCGTCGAGGAGCTGTTCGTGCGCGGCCTGGTGCGCGCGGTCTTCGCCACCGAGACGCTGGCGCTCGGCATCAACATGCCCGCCCGCACCGTGGTGCTGGAGCGGCTGGTCAAGTTCAACGGCGAGAGCCACGCCGAGCTCACCCCCGGCGAGTACACCCAGCTCACCGGCCGCGCCGGGCGGCGCGGCATCGACGTCGAGGGGCACGCGGTTGTGCTCTGGCAGCCGCAGGTCGACGCCAGCGCGGTGGCCGGGCTCGCCTCCACCCGCACCTACCCGCTGCGCAGCTCGTTCCGGCCCGGCTACAACATGTCGATCAACCTGATCGACCGGATGGGCGCGGCGGAATCGCGCGAGCTGCTGGAGCGGTCGTTCGCGCAGTTCCAGGCCGACCGCTCGGTGGTCGGGCTGGTCCGCGGCATCGAGCGCAACCAGGGGCAGCTCGCCAAGCTGCGCGACCAGCTCGGCGGCGCCGGCGGCGGCATGCTCGAGTACATCCAGCTGCGCGAGCGGATCACGCAGCGCGAGCGGCAGCTCAACCAGCAGCGCAGGGCCGATCGCCGCGGCGCCGCCGCGGACGCGCTCGTCGCGCTGCAGCGCGGCGACGTGGTCGCCATTCCCGCCGGGCGCAGGGCCGGGCTCGCGGTGATCCTGGAGCCGGACGCCACCCCGGGCGACCCGCGCCCGCTGGTGCTCACCGAGGACAAGTGGGCGGGGCGGGTCTCGGTCGCCGACTTCCCGACCCCCGCCGAGGCGCTCGGCCGGATGCGGCTGCCGCGCCGGGTCGACCACCGCACCGCGCGGGCCCGCCGGGACCTGGCATCGGCGCTGCGCAGCACCGGCATCGCCACGCCGGGCCGGGGCAGGCGCAACGGGAACCGGGCCGACGCCGCCGACGACCGCGAGCTCGCCACCCTGCGCCGCTCGCTGCGCGCGCACCCGGCGCACCACCGCCCGGACCGCGAGCAGCTGTGCCGGGTGGGGGAGCGGTACAGCCGGCTGGAGCGGGAGACCGAGTCCATGCGGCAGCAGGTCGCCGCCACCACCAACTCGCTGGCCCGCACCTTCGACCGGATCGTCGGTTTGCTGGCCGAACGCGGATACGTGGCCGACGGCGAGGTCACCGCGGACGGCAGGCGGCTGGCCCGGATCTACACCGAGAGCGACCTGCTGGTCGCGGAGTGCCTGCGGCAGGGCAGCTGGCGCGGGCTCGGCCCGGCCGAGCTGGCCGCGGTGGTCTCCGCGCTGGTGTACGAGTCGCGGCAGGAGGTCGGGCTGATCGGGGCGACCGGGCCCACCCAGCCGATCCGGCGGGCGCTGAACGCCACGCTCGCCGTCTGGACCGAGCTGCGCGCCGACGAGGCCGCGCATCGGCTCGCCCCCACCCGCGAGCCGGACCCCGGTTTCGCCGGCACCGTCTACCTCTGGGCGCGCGGCGACGGGCTGGCCGACGCGTTGCTGGCCGGTGGCGAGCAGAGCTCGCCGCTCTCCGCCGGTGATTTCGTGCGCTGGTGCAGGCAGGTGATCGATCTGCTCGACCAGATCCACGGCACCGCCGACGACGTCGAGCTGGCGGCGACCGCCGCCAAGGCCGTGCGGGCCATCCGGCGGGGTGTCGTCGCCGTGGACGCCGCGTGACCGAACCGTGTGTGATTTGATTTCCTCGCGTACCGACCGTGTACGCAGCCGTCGCCACGCGACGGGTCGCGCACGGGGGGCTACCGTGTGTACAACGATGCGAGTGGAGGCAACTGGATGAGCGGCCCGTACGGACCGAGCGGCCCCGACCAGGGACGCAACGATCCCACCCAGCAGTGGGGTGGACAGCAACCGGTGAGCGGCGCGCAGCCGACGCAGCAGTGGACCGGTCAGCCCCCCTCGCAGGCCCAGCCGACCCAGCAGTGGGGCGGGGGTGACCAGTCGCAGCAACCGCAGCAGCAGTGGGGGCAGTCGCAGCCGCAGTGGGGGCAGCAGCAGCCACAGCAGTCCCAGCCGTGGGGCCAGCAGCAGCCGCAGCAATCCCAGCCGCAGTGGCAGCAGCCGCAGCCGGGGCAGCCGCAGCAGCCGTGGGGCCAGCCGCAGCAGCAGTGGGGGCAGCCCCAGCAGCCGCAGCAGGGTGGCAAGGGCAAGGGGCTGCTGATCGGGCTGGTCGTCGGCGGGCTCGTCGTCGTCGGGCTGATCGTCGCGCTCGTTCTCGCCGTCACCGCGACCGACAAGCTGGACCAGGCCGCCGTGCAGGACGGCGTCGAGAAGGTGCTCGGCGATTCCTACGGCATCCAGGATGTCGGCTCGGTCTCCTGCCCCTCCGGGCAGAAGGTCGAGGTGGACGCGGTCTTCCAGTGCACCGTCGACGTCAGCGGTGAGCAGAAGACGGTCCAGGTGAAGATCACCAGGGACGACGGGACCTACGAGGTCGGCCGGCCCAGCTGAGATCGGTCCCGGCGGGCTCCGCCGGGAGGTCCGGGTGGTTCCGGGCGGCGCCGACGAGGGGCGTCGCCCGGTTCGTCATGTCCGGGGGTGCGTAGTCGCGCGGAGCTCGGGCGGGCGCGCCCGGGTCCGGGGCTGCCGGTCAGCCCGCGTGCGCCGCGGCCAGGGCCTTGATCAGCCGCTCGATCGGGCTCTCCGCGTTGTACGTCGCGGCGAGTTCGCGCAGCCGCTCCGGATCCGCTGGCTCGGCGGGGAGGGCATCGTCGGTGGAGAGCGCGACGTCGGCATCGCGGACCACGCGCACCACCGGGGCCGCGGCGGTCAGGTAATCGGCGGCGGCGCGGAGTTTCGCGCGGACGCCCGCGGCCAGGTCGGCCGCCGGATCCTCGACCGCGGCGCGCAGCGCCTCCAGCGAGCCGAAGCGCTGGATGAGCGTGGCCGCCGACTTGTCGCCGATTCCGGCGACGCCGGGCAACCCGTCCGAGGCGTCGCCGCGCAGCGTCGCCATGTCCGCGTAGGCCGGGCCCGCGTTCGGCACCGGCACCCCGTACCTCGCCGCCACCTCGGCCGGCCCGAACAGCTCCGCCTTGGCCAGCCCGCGCCCGGCGTAGAGCACCCGGACCCGCGGCTCCGGCTCGTCGCGCACCAGCTGCAGCAGGTCGCGGTCGCCGCTCACCACCACCACCGGGTCGGTGCGCTCCCGGTCGGCGAGCGTGCCGAGCACGTCGTCGGCCTCCAGCCCCTCGGCGCCGCCGGTCGCGATCCCGGCCGCCGCCAGCACCTCCAGGATCATCTCCACCTGCGGGGTCAGCTTGTCCGGCACCGCCTCGGTGCCGGGCGGTGCGGCGGTGTCCAGCCGGTGCGCCTTGTAGCTCGGCACCAGCTCGACCCGGTAGGCCGGGCGCCAGTCCAGGTCGAGCGCGACCACCAGCCGGCTCGGGGTGTGCTTGGTGACCAGCGAGGCGACCATGTCGGTGAAGCCGCGCACCGCGTTCACCGAGCGGCCGTCGGGCGCGGTCAGCTTGTCCGGGATGGCGTGGAACGCGCGGAACCACAGGCTCGCGCCGTCGAGCAGCAGCAGGGGCCGGTCGGGATCGCTCACGGGCCGAAGGGTACCCGGCATCCCCGACACCGGGACGTGCCGCCGCGCGGGCCGTTCGCTCCGGCGCACGCGCGCCCGCACCGGCGAGGACCGAGTTCGGCCGCGCGGCCCCATTCGGCGCCTGCACGGCGGGCGTTGCACGCGGGCCGGCCGGGTGCCGGGTACGGTCGTTCCATGAGTGAGGAGACGCGGTTCGCGGCGGATGTCTACGGCGACCGGCTCGAGCGGGCGGTCGCGGCCATGCGCGCCGCGCACCTGGACGCCCTGCTGGTCACCCCCGGCCCCGACCTGCGCTACCTGCTCGGGTCGGCGGCGCAGTCGTTCGAGCGGCTCACCTGCCTGGTGATCAATGCCGACGGCGCCACCCCCGCGGTGGTCGTGCCCAAGCTGGAGCTGGCCTCGCTGCACGGCTCCGCGGTCTCCGATCTCGGACTGCGCGTGCTCGACTGGGTGGACGGCACCGACCCGTACAAGCTGGTCCGCTCCGCGCTGCACGCCGGGTCGCGGGTCGCGGTGGCCGACGCCATGCCCGCGCTGCACCTGATCCCGCTGGCCGAGTCGTTCTCCGGGCTGCCGGTCTCGGCCACCCCGGTGCTGCGCGAACTGCGGATGATCAAGGACGAGGCGGAGATCGACGCACTGCGCCGGGCGGGCGCCGCCATCGACCGGGTGCACGCCAGGATGGGCGACTTCCTCATGGCGGGGCGCACCGAGGCGCAGGTCGCCGCGGACATCGATCGCGCCATCCAGGAGGAGGGGCACACCGAGGCCGCCTTCATCATCGTCGGCAGCGGCCCGCACGGCGCCGACCCGCACCACGAGGTCTCCAACCGGGTGATCCAGCGCGGCGACGTGGTGGTCATCGATATCGGCGGGCCGGTGGACCCCGGCTACTACTCCGACAGCACCCGCACCTATGTGCTCGGCGAGCCGCGGGCCGAGGTCGCGAAGCGGATCGCGGAGCTGGAGCGGGCGCAGGCGGCCGCGGTCGCCGCGGTGCGGCCGGGGGTGCGCGCCGAAGCGGTGGACGCCGCCGCGCGGGCTCCGCTCACCGACGCCGGGTACGGCGACGCCTTCGTGCACCGCACCGGGCACGGGATCGGGCTCTCGGTGCACGAGGAGCCCTACATCGTGGCAGGCAACGACCTCGAGCTGCGCGCGGGGATGGCCTTCAGCGTGGAGCCGGGGATCTACTTCCCCGGGGAGTGGGGCGCCCGGATCGAGGACATCGTCGTGGTGACCGAGGACGGGTGCGAGTCCGTGAACCAGCAGCCGCACGGGCTGACCGTACTCTGAGCCGCTATCGGTCGCGCAGGGTGCGGCTGGACAGCACCTTCGCCACCCGGATGACGAGGACCACGCGGGTCGGGTTCTCCCGGGGGACCCGGTAGCGGGCGGCGTAGCGCCGCTCGGCGTCGGCGACGCTCGCCGGGTCGTCCAGCACCTCGGCCGGGCCCTCCAGGGTGAGCCAGCGCGGCCCGTCGACCTGGCTCACCGCGGCGTAGCCGGAGCGGCGCGCGTTGCGCACCTTCACCGAGCCGTTGTCGGTGATCACCCGGGCCAGCCCGGCCTCCGGATCCCAGGTGAAGCCGACCGCGGTCACCTGCGGGGTGCCGTCGGCGCGGAGCGTGCTGAGCGTGGCCAGGTGCCGCTCGGTGACGAATTCGCTGGCGGCGGGGGAGAGCTGCGTGATGCCGGTCGTCATGGCACGACCGTAGCCGGGGCGCGCTCCGGCGCCGCGCCCGGTGCCTGACAGGATGGGCGCATGGGAGAAGGAACCGTGCTGGTGCTCGGGGGACGCAGCGAGATCGGGCTCGAGGTGGCGGAGCGGCTCGCGCCCGGCCGCACCGTGCTGCTCGCCGCGCGGCGCAGCGCCGAGCTGGCCGCCGAGGCCGCGCGGGTGACCGCGGCCGGTGCCGTCGCCGTGCATGCGATCGAGTTCGACGCCGACGACATCGCGAGCCACCCGGCGCTGCTGGAGAAGGCCGCCGCCGAGCACGGGCCGATCGGGGTGGCGGTGCTCGCCTTCGGCGTCCTCGGCGATCAGGCCCGCGCGGAGCGGGATCCGGCGCACGCCGTCGCCGTCGTGCACACCGACTTCGTCGCGCAGGTCTCGGTGCTCACCACGCTGGCGAACCTCATGCGGGCGCAGGGGGCGGGGCAGCTCGTCGTCTTCTCCTCGATCGCCGGGGCGCGGGTGCGCCGGGCGAACTACGTCTACGGCTCGGCCAAGGCCGGGCTCGACGGTTTCGCCTCCGGGCTCGGGGACGCGCTGCACGGGACCGGGGTGCGGCTGCTGCTGGTGCGGCCCGGGTTCGTGATCGGGCGGATGACCGAGGGGATGACTCCGGCCCCGTTCTCCAGCACGCCCGCCCAGGTCGCGGCGGCCGTCGTGCGCGCGCTGCACCGGGGGAAGGCGCGGGTCTGGGTGCCGTCGGCACTGCGGCCGATCATCGCCGGGACGCGGCTGCTGCCGCAGGCGGTGTGGCGGCGGATGCCGCGGTGAGAGCCGAGCCGCTCGTCGCGGCGGGCACGGTATGAGCGAACCGGCGTGGCGCGGCGCGCCCATTCTCGTCGCCGGGATCGGGGCGGACGGGTGGGCGGGGATCGTGCCCGGTGTGCGGGCCGAACTCGCGGAGTGCGCGGTGCTGTTCGGTTCCGCCAGGCAGCTCGATCTGGTGCCTGCCCGCGAGGTGCCCGCGCGGCGGATCGCGTGGCCGTCGCCGCTGGTGCCCGCGCTGCCGGGGCTGCTCGCCGGGTACGCGGGGGAGCGGGTCGCGGTGCTGGCGAGCGGTGACCCCATGTTCTTCGGGATCGGCAGCACGCTCGCCGGGCTGTACGGGCCCGCGGCGCTGCGGGTGCGGCCGCAGCCGTCGTCGGTGGCGCTGGCCTGTGCCCGGCTCGGCTGGGCGGCGCAGGACGTCGCGGTGGTGAGCGCGGTCGGGCGGCCGGTCGAGACGGTGCTGCCCGAGCTCGCCGACGGCCGCCGGATCCTGCTGCTCAGCGCCGACGGCACCACCCCGGGAACCCTCGCGGAACTGTTGCGCGACAACCACTTCGCCCGGTCGAGGCTGACCGTGCTCGAGCAGCTCGGCGGCCCAGCCGAACACCGGCGCACCGGCACCGCCGCCGACTGGCCGCACACCGCGTGCGACCCGCTCAATATCGTCGCCGTCGACGCCGTGGCCGACGCCGACGCGCTCCGGCTGACCCGCACCCCCGGCCTCCCGGACGCCGTCTACGGCGGCGACGGCCAGTTCACCAAGGCCGAGATCCGCGCGCTCACCCTGGCCGCGCTGGCCCCGGCCCCCGGCGAGCTGCTCTGGGATGTCGGCGGCGGCTCCGGCACCATCGCCATCGAGTGGTGCCGCACCCACCCGAGCTGCCGCGCGGTCACCTTCGAGCAGCGCGCCGACCGCCGCGAGCGGATCACCGCCAATGCCCGCGCGCTCGGCGTCCCCGGCATCGCCGTGCGCGGCGCCGCCCCGGATTTCCAGCCGTGGGACGGGACACCGGACGCCGTTTTCGTCGGTGGCGGAATCACTCAACCGGGGTTGCTGGAGGCGTGCTGGGTCGCGCTGCCGTCCGGCGGCCGCCTGGTCGCGGCCGCGGTCACCGCCGAGTCCGAGGCCCTGCTCCTGGCGAACTCGCAGCGGTACGGCGGCGCCCTGCGCCGCTACCAGGTGTATCGGGGTACGCCGCTCGGCGGGTTCACCACGTGGTCGCCACAGCTGCCGGTGACGCACTGGACGGTCCGGAAAACCGGTGAATCACCAGCGGGATCCTGAAACACGGCGGTGCGAAGGGGTAGGGTCGGGCCCGAGTTCCGGCCACCCGGAAACCGGATTTTCCTGATGGGGAGACAGATGAAGTACAGCAAGTTCGCCGCCACCGCGCTGCTCGCGGCCGCCGCCACCGGCATCGCCTCCGGCACCGGCTACGCGGCCCCGGTCCCCGCCGCGCCCGCCGAGCAGCAGCAGCCCGCCTCGCCCTCGGTGCAGGGCCAGGACAAGGGCGTCGACTACGCCGTCGCGCTCGCCGACGCGGGCAAGTCGATCGTCACCACGGTCACCGGCGGCGCGTTCAGCCTGAACGCCGACCAGGGCTCGGTCACCCTGACCAACGCCGCGGGCGAGGTCGTCACCACGATCCCGCTGAGCGGCAAGGCGCAGGACAGGGACGTCGCGATCGGCGCCGCCGTCAGCGCGGACGGCACCGCCCTCACGCTGACCCCGGTCGCCGGTTCGGTCGGCGGCATCAAGGACATCTCCTCGCAGGACTGGTTCTTCGCCGAGCTGCAGCGCGCCTCGCTCGGTGCCGCCGTCGGCGCCGTCATCGGCGCCCTGCTCGGCCTGGTCGGCATCGTCACCATCATCCCGGGCGCCGTGATCGGCGGCGTCATCGGCCTGCTCGTGGCCGGCGGCCCGTCCCTGCTGAACGCGGGCGCCGCCTACTTCAGCGGCCAGCCCTGACCCGGGTTCTGATCCTGGGCGGAACCGCCGAAGCGCGGAGCCTCGCCTCCATCGCGGCCGGCGAGCAGGGACTCGATATCGTGTCCTCGCTCGCCGGCCGCGTTCGTGCGCCCGTGCTGCCCGAGGGGGAGGTGCGGGTCGGGGGGTTCGGCGGGGTCGCGGGGTTGCGGGAGTACCTCCGCGACAACGCGATCGACATCCTGGTCGATGCCACGCACCCGTTCGCCGCGGTGATGAGCTCGCACGCCGCCGAGGCGGCTGCCGCGGCAGGCATCCCGCTGCTGCACCTGCGCCGCCCCGGCTGGGTTGCCGCGCAGGGGGATTCGTGGACCCGCGTGCCCGCGCTGCCCGACGCCGCCGCCGGGCTGCGCGGCCGGGTCTTCCTGACCATCGGCAGGCAGGGCGTCTCCGCCTTCGCCGATGTCGCGGAGGCGTGGTTCCTGATCCGCGCCATCGACCCGCCCGACCCGCCGCTGCCCGCCGCGCACGAGATCCTGCTCGCGCGGGGGCCGTTCGCCGTCGATGACGAGATCGCGCTGCTGCGCGCGCACCGGATCGACGTGCTGGTCACCAAGGACAGCGGCGGGCCGGATACCGAGGCGAAGCTGGTCGCCGCCCGCGAACTCGGGGTGCCGGTGATCGTGGTCGACCGGCCCCCGCTGCCCGCCGGTGGCGCGCCGGTGGTCGCCGGCGTGGACGAGGCGATGGCGTGGCTGCGGGGGCGGTGATGTCGTGCGGAGAGCTCCGCACCCGGTGCGGTGTTCCCGGAAAGACGGCTCACCCCGGCGGGCGGCCGTCCAGGATCGCGGCGAGATCGTCGAACCAGCCGAGTACCGCGCGCTCGTAGCGGATGCCGAACTCCAGTGTCGCGCGCTGGTAGCGGGCCTGCGGCGGGCACTCCTCGGCCAGGTAGCCGGCCAGGCGTTGCTGGTGCACCGTGCGGTTCGCGGCGACGATGCGGTCCACGTGCGAGCGGTCCAGGTGTTCGCCGAAGGAGAGCGTGAGGAGCAGCGGGACGCGGATGGTCTCGGTGCCGGGGTCGCGGGCGATCCACTCGCCGAAGGCGGCCTTGCCCGCCTCGGTGATGCGGTACGGGGTGCGCTCGCGGGCGCCCGCCGCGCCCTTCTCGACCAGCCCCGCGGCGTCCATGGCGGCGAGTTCGCGGTAGACCTGGCTCTGGGTGACGGTCCAGAAGTCGCCGATCCGCTGCTGGGCCTCGGTCACCAGGTCCCAGCCGGAGCGCGGGCCCTCGTGCAGGAAGCCGAGCAGCGAGGCCGCGGTGGCGTTCAGCGGTTTGGTCTTGGGTTCGGTCATGCTGCGCACCTTCCTTTGTGGAATATTAGCGCGGCAGGGCGGCGTAGCGGCGCGAGGTGAAGACCCGCCGGCCGTGCACCGCGGTGGTGGAGGCGCCGATGATCAGCAGGGTGCGCATGTCGACCTCGGCCGGGTCGAGCTCGGCGAGCGCGACGACGCGGACGGATTCGGCCGGGCCGCCGACATCGCGGCCGAGGATCACCGGGGTGTCCGGGGCGCGGTGCTCGAGCAGCAGGTCCCGCATGGCGCCGACCTGCCAGGTGCGCTGGGACGATCCCGGGTTGTAGACGGCGATGGCCATGTCGGCGGCGGCGACCGCGGCGAGCCGCCCGGCCACCACCTCCCACGGCTTGAGGCGGTCGGAGAGCGAGATCGTCGCGTAGTCGTGGCCGAGCGGGGCGCCCGCCCTGGCCGCGACGGCGTGCGCGGCGGTGACGCCAGGCAGCACCCGGACCGGGACGCCCGCCCAGCGCGGGTCCGCGGCCTCCTCAAGGACGGCGGCGGCCATGGCGAAGACGCCGGGGTCGCCCGAGGAGACGACGGCGACGCGGGCGCCGCGCCGGGCCAGGTCGAGCGCCATCGCGGCGCGCTCGGACTCCACCCGGTTGTCGCTGGCGTGCCTGCGCTGGCCCGGCCTGGGCGGGACCCGATCGATGTAGGTGGTGTACCCGACGAGGTCGGTCGCCTCGGCGAGGGCCGCGGTGACCTCGGGCGTGGTCCAGTTCGGGTCGCCCGGCCCGAGGCCGACGACGACCACCTCGCCGCCACTGCCCGCGAGCGCGCCGCCGTCGCCACTGCCCGCGAGCGCGCCGCCGTCGCCACTGCGCGCGGCGGGCGCCGCACTGTCGCCGGTGCCGGCCCGGCCGCCCCGCTCGGCTCCGTTGTCGCTCGCCGCGCGCGGAGGCTCCGCTCGAACCCCTGCCGCGGTCAGCGGAATCCGCGTCTCCGGCTTCGGCCCTGGCACGACGGCGATGGCGAAGTACGGGACGCTGCTGTCGTCCACGTCGGCGGCGCGCTGAATCCGCTGCCGACCGGTGCTGGCGCGCTCGACGTAGAAGGCGTCGTCGAGCCGGCCGGAGTCGGCGAGCGCCTGCCGCACGGCCGGATACGTGCGGCCGAGCTTGAGGACCGCCGCCGCCTCGGTGGAGCGCAACCGCTCGGCGAGCTCGGCGGCGGGCAGCGTGCCGGGCAGCACGGTGAGCACCTGCTCGCCCTCGACCAGCGGGGTGCCGAGCGCGGCCGAGGCGGCGCTCACCGAGGTCACGCCCGGAACGACCTCGGCCTCGAAGCGATCGGCGAGCCGCCGGTGCATGTGCATGTACGAGCTGTAGAAGAGCGGGTCACCCGCAGCGAGCAGCGCCACCGAGCGCCCGGCCGCGAGGTGCGCCGCGAGCCGCTCGGCGGCCTGCTCGTAGAACTCGTCGATGGCACCCTGGTACCCGCCGGGATGGTCGGTGGTCTCGGTGGTGACCGGGTAGACGAGGTGCTCCTCGAGCTGCCCCGCCCGCAGGTAGGGCGCCGCGGTCGCGCGCGAGATGCTGCGCCCGTGCCTGGCGCTGTGGAAGGCGACCACATCCGCCGCGCCGATGATCCGCGCCGCCTTGACGGTGACGAGTTCCGGGTCGCCGGGGCCGAGCCCGATGCCCCACAGCTTGCCGCTCACTCCGTCTCGCTCGCGATCGCGTTCAGCGCCGACGCGGTGACGGCGCTGCCGCCGCGCCTGCCGCGCACCGTCAGGTACTCGACCCCGCCGTAGCAGATCAGCGCCTCCTTGGACTCGGCCGCGCCGATGAAGCCGACCGGGATGCCGAGGATCGCGGCGGGGCGCGGGGCCCCGGCGTCGAGCATGTCGAAGAGGTGGAAGAGCGCGGTCGGCGCGTTGCCGATGGCGACGACGGCGCCGGCCAGCCGGTCCCGCCACAGCTCGAGCGCGGCGGCGGAGCGGGTGGTGCCGAGCTCGGCCGCGAGCGCGGGGGTGCGCGGGTCGCCGAGGGTGCAGAGCACCTCGTTCTCGGCGGGCAGGCGCTTGCGGGTGACGCCGGCGGCGACCATGGTCGCGTCGCAGAGGATGGGGGCGCCCGCCCGGAGCGCGGTGCGGGCGGCGGTGACGACGCCGGGGGAGAAGGCGATGTCGTCGGCGAGGTCGACCTGTCCGGTGCCGTGGATCATCCGCACCGCCACCTGCGCGACGTCGGCGGGGAAGCGCTCCAGGTTCGCCTCCGCCCTGATGGTGGCGAAGGACCGCCGGTAGATCTCGGCGCCATCGGTGAGGTAGCCGGCACGGGTTACGGACATGGGCACAACAGTAGGACGTGGGCGGTCAGGGCCCGGTCACCCGGTAGCCGTCCGGGCCGGCGACGATATCGGTCGCCGGGCCGTGCGGGTGCCCGCACCGCCGCTCGCACCCGGACCAGTGCTGGCGTCCGGACGCCAGGACGTCCCCGGCGGGAATCGGGCCGAGCGCCGCACCCGTCCCGTCGGCAGGGCTCGCCACCCGCCCCGACTCCACCGCGGCGGTGGCATCGGCGCGCACGTCCGTGTGCGACTTCGCGCACCCTGGCGCCCCGGCGCAGCTGCTGACCCGCACCCACGGCGACTCCGCGTCGAAGATCAGCCCCATCGGGGCGAGCACCCGGACCACCTGCTCGGCGCTCCACTCGTCGAGGTCGGGGAGGACCAGCCCGCGCCACGGCGTCACCAGCACCGGCTTCTCGACGGCCGCGACGAAGAGCGCGGTGCGCGCGGGCAGCACCCCGAGCCGGACCCCGGCGCCGAGCGCGACCAGCCCGTCGTCCTGCGGGAGCCAGCCGATCGGCGGGTGGTCGGCGGGGTCGGGGAGCACCGGCCCCGGCGCGGTGGAGGCGAACCCGAGCAGCTCGCGCACCCGCGCGGCCCCGTCCGCGACCTCGGCCAACCGCCACCCGCCCCCGCGGACCTGCGCGAAGGCGCGGGCGGCGGCGAGCACCAGCCCGACCGCGTCCCCGGCGGCGACCCGGATCCCGCTGTCCGCCCCGGCGAGCAGCACCGCGAACACCCCGGGCTCGACCGCGTGCAGGCCGATGTCGCCGCCGAACCCGCTGACGTCCCCGCGCCCGTCGTCCAGCGTGAAGAGCACCCGGCCCGGCAGCCCGGCCAGCTCCGGCGCGGCCCGCAGCCCGGCATCGAGCGCCGGGACCAGCTCGCGCACGTCGGCCACCCCGCCTGCCAGCCCGGAGAGCGGCGAGGCGACGATATTGCGCACCCGCTCGTGGGTGGCGGTCGGCAGCAGCCCGGCCGCGCCGAGCCGCTCGGTGAGCGCGGCGGCGTCCCGGATCCCGCGCAGCTGGACGTTCCCGCGCGAGGTCAGCTCCAGCGCGCCGTCCCCGAGCTCCGCCGCCGCCTCGGCCAGCGCCTGCAGCCCGGCGGCTCCCAGCTGCCCGCCGGGCACCCGCACCCGGGCGAGCGGCCCGTCGGCGGCCTCGTGCAGCCGCAGCACCCCCGGGCAGGAATCAGCATCCGATCGCGTCATGACCGCTCCAGCCTACGGACCCCCTGCGGCCGCCGCCGCCCCCGGAACCTCGCGTCGAGCGCCCCCACCTGCTGCCGGTAGCATCCCGGATGCTTGCGGGAAGCCACGAGGAAACCGGTGCGAGTCCGGTGCGGTCGCGCCACTGTTCACAGCCAGACCCTCTCCGGCGAGCACCACATCCCGCTGGGCGCGTCTCCCGAGGAAGGTCGTTCGTGATCCTGCTGCTCTCCACCTCCGACACCGATCTGCTGAGCGCCCGCGCCAGCGGCGCGGGCTACCGGTGGGCCAACCCCGCCCGGCTGCTGGTCGACGACCTGCCCGCGCTGCTGGACGGCGCCGACCTGGTGATCGTCCGCATCCTCGGCGGCAAGCGCGCCTGGGAGGAGGGGCTGGCCGCGCTCGGCGCCGCCGGCGTCCCGCTGGTCGCGCTCGGCGGCGAGAACGCCCCGGACGCCGAGCTCATGGAGCTCTCCACGGTGCCGGGCGGCGTCGCCGCCGACGCGCACAACTACCTCGCCGCCGGCGGTCCGGACAACCTGCGCGAGCTGCACCACTTCCTCTCCGACACCGTCCTGCTCACCGGCATCGGCTTCCGCCCGCCGGTGCGGCTGCCCGCCTGGGGCGTGCTGGAGCGGGCGGCCGCCGCGCTCGACGGCCCGACCGTCGCGGTGGTCTACTACCGCGCCCAGCACCTGGCCGGGAACACCGGCTACATCGCCGCGCTCTGCGACGCGCTGGAGGCCGCGGGCGCCAGGCCGCTGCCGGTGTACTGCGCCTCGCTGCGCACCGCCGAGCCCGCGCTGCTCGACACCCTGCGCGCCGCGGACGCCCTGATCGTCACCGTGCTCGCGGCGGGCGGCAGCACCCCGGCCACCGCCGCCGCGGGCGGCGACGACGAGGCGTGGGACGTGGCCGCGCTGGCCGCGCTCGACGTCCCGATCCTGCAGGGGCTCTGCCTGACCTCCGGCCGCGCGCAGTGGGCGGCGAACGACGACGGCCTCTCCCCGCTGGACGTCGCGACGCAGGTGGCGGTGCCGGAGTTCGACGGCCGGATCATCACGGTCCCGTTCTCCTTCAAGGAGTTCGACGCGGACGGGCTCTCCACCTACGTGCCCGACCCGGAGCGCGCCGCCCGGGTCGCCGGGATCGCGACCAGGCACGCCCGGCTCCGGCACATCCCCGCCCCGGAGAAGAAGCTGGCGCTCATGCTCTCCGCCTACCCGACCAAGCACGCCAGGATCGGCAACGCCGTCGGCCTCGATACCCCGGCCAGCACCATCCGCCTGCTGCACGAGCTGCGCGCCGCCGGGTACGACATCGGCGACCCCGGCGAGGTGCCCGGGCTGGAGGAGCGGGACGGCGACGCGCTCATCCACGCGCTCATCGCGGCGGGCGGGCAGGACCCGGACTGGCTCTCCGCCGAGCAGCTCGAGGGCAACCCGGTGCGGATCGGCGCCGCCGCCTACACCGCCTGGTTCGAGACGCTGCCGGACGAGCTGCGCGAAGCGGTGATCGCGTCCTGGGGCCCGCCGCCGGGTGAGCTCTACGTGGACCGCTCGGCCGACCCGGCAGGCGAGATCGTCATCGCCGCGCTGCGGTTCGGCAACGTGGTGCTGATCGTGCAGCCGCCGCGCGGGTTCGGCGAGAACCCGGTCGCGATCTACCACGACCCGGATCTCGCGCCGAGCCACCACTACCTGGCGGTGTACCGCTGGCTGGCGGACGGGTTCGGCGCGGACGCCGTCGTGCACCTGGGCAAGCACGGCAACCTGGAGTGGCTGCCTGGCAAGACGCTCGGCATGTCCGCCGCCTGCGGCACCGACGCCGCGCTCGGCGACCTGCCGCTGATCTACCCGTTCCTGGTCAACGACCCGGGCGAGGGCACGCAGGCCAAGCGCCGGGCGCACGCCACCCTGGTCGACCACCTGATCCCGCCGATGGCGCGCGCCGAGACCTACGGCGACATCTCCCGGCTGGAGCAGCTGCTCGACGAGCACGCCAACATCTCCGCGCTGGACCCGGCCAAGCTGCCCGCCATCCGGCAGCAGATCTGGACGCTCATGCGCGCCGCCAAGATGGACCACGACCTGGGGCTCGCCGAGCGTCCGGAGGAGGACGTCTTCGACGACATGCTGCTGCACGTCGACGGGTGGCTCTGCGAGATCAAGGACGTGCAGATCCGGGACGGGCTGCACATCCTCGGCCAGGCGCCCGCCGGGGAGACCGAGCTCGACCTGGTGCTCGCCATGCTGCGCGCCCGCCAGCTCTGGGGCGGTGAGCACTCGGTGCCGGGGCTGCGCGAGGCGCTCGGCCTTGACGAGTCCGGGGGCGAGTCGCGGACCCGCGTGGACGACGTCGAGGAGCGCGCGCGCTCGCTGGTCGCCGCCCTCCAGGCCGCGGACTGGTCGGTCGACGCGGTCGACGCCATCGTCGACGCCGCCGCCGCGAACCTCGCCGCCGCGAACGTCGCCGCCGCGAACGCCGTCGCCGCGAACGCCGTCGCCGCGAACGTCGCCGCCGCGGGCGGTCCGGCGGACGCCGCGCGCGACGCGCTCGGGGCCGCTGCCGACAGCGCCGCGCGCCCCGCGCTCGACGGCGTCACCGACACCGAACCCGTGCGCGCGGTGCTCCGCTTCGCGGCGCGCGAAGTCGTCCCCCGCCTGCGCGGCACCGGCATCGAGCTGGACCGCGTCCTGCACGCCCTGAACGGCGGCTTCGTCCCGGCCGGCCCGAGCGGCTCCCCGCTGCGCGGCCTGATCAACGTCCTCCCCACCGGCCGCAACTTCTACTCGGTCGACCCCAAGGCGGTCCCGTCCCGGCTGGCCTGGGAGACCGGCCAGGCCATGGCCGACTCGCTGCTCGAGCGGTACCTGGCCGACCACGGCGAGTACCCGCGCTCGGTCGGGATCTCGGTCTGGGGCACCGCGGCCATGCGCACCTCCGGCGACGACATCGCCGAGGTGTTCGCGCTGCTCGGCGTGCGCCCGGTGTGGGACGAGGCCAGCCGCCGCGTCACCGCGCTCGAGGTACTCGACCTCGCCGAGCTGGGCCGCCCCCGGATCGACGTCACCGTCCGGATCAGCGGCTTCTTCCGCGACGCCTTCCCGCACGTGCTCGCGCTGCTGGACGACGCGGTGCGGCTGGTCGCCGGGCTGGACGAGCCCGCCGAGCAGAACTACGTCCGCGCGCACGCCGCCGCCGACCTCGCCGAGCACGGCGACGAGCGCCGCGCCACCACCCGGATCTTCGGTTCCAAGCCGGGTACATACGGCGCAGGCCTGCTACAGCTCATCGATTCCAAGAGCTGGCGCACCGACGACGACCTCGCGCAGGTCTACACCGCGTGGGGTGGCTTCGCCTACGGCCGCGACCTGGACGGCGCCCCGGCCGCCGACGACATGCGCACCGCCTACCGGCGGATCGCGGTCGCGGCGAAGAACACCGACACCCGCGAGCACGACATCGCCGACTCCGACGACTACTTCCAGTACCACGGCGGCATGGTCGCCACGGTGCGCGCGCTCACCGGGAAGAACCCGGAGGCCTACATCGGCGACAGCACCCGCCCGGACGCGGTGCGCACCCGCACCCTCTCCGAGGAGACCACCCGGGTCTTCCGCGCCCGCGTGGTGAACCCGCGCTGGCTGGAGGCGATGCGCAGGCACGGCTACAAGGGCGCCTTCGAGATGGCCGCGACCGTCGACTACCTCTTCGGCTACGACGCCACCACCGACGTGGTCGCCGACTGGATGTACGAGAAGCTCAGCGAGAGCTACGTCTTCGACGACGTGAACCGCAAGTTCATGACGCAGTCGAACCCGTGGGCGCTGCACGGCATCGCCGAGCGGCTGCTGGAGGCCGCCGAGCGCGGCATGTGGGCGCAGCCCGAGCCGGAGACGCTGGACCGCCTGCGCGAGGTCTACCTGGAGTCCGAGGGCGAGCTGGAGTAGCGCGGGGTCAGGCGGTCTCGGCCAGCCCGGCCGAGCGCCAGACCTCGGCCAGTTCCTGAACCGGCAGGTCGAGCGCGTGGCAGAGCGCGACGACGGTGCCGAAGCCGGGGGAGGGCAGCCGCCCGGTCTCGATCTTGCGCAGCGTCTCGGGCGAGATCCCCGCGGCGTGCGCGATCGCGCCCGGGTCGCGCTCGCCCCTGGCGGCGCGCAGCCGCGTGCCGAGCCTGCGCCCCGCTTCGAGCTGGGCCGGGGTCAGGGGGAGGCGAACCATGCGGACACCGTAGCGGCCGGTATTGATATACCGCAAGAGCTGGTATTCAAATACCGTCTCGGCTACCGTTGCTCCGGTATTCCTATACCGGAGGTGCCCATGGTCGAGTTGAAGTCCCCCGCGGAGATCGCGCGCATGCGGGTCACCGGCGCGTTCGTCGCCGACGTGCTGGCCGGGGTCCGCGACCGCGCCGTGGTCGGCGTGAACCTGCTCGACCTGGAGCGCTACGTGCGCGACCGGATCGCCGAGCGCGGCGCCGTCTCCTGCTACTGGGACTACGCCCCGTCCTTCGGCCGCGGCCCGTTCCGCAACACCGTCTGCCTGTCGGTGAACGACGCCGTGCTGCACGGCCTCCCGTTCGACTACGCGCTGCGCGACGGCGACGTGCTCACCGCCGATCTCGCCGTCACCATCGACGGCTGGGCCGCCGACGCCGCGATCACCACGGTGGCGGGCACCCCGGACGCCGAGGACCTGCGGCTGATCCGCGCCACCGAGGAGGCGCTGGCCGCCGCCGTCGCCGCCGCGCGGCCGGGCAACCGGATCGGCGACGTCTCCGCCGCCATCGAGGCGGTCGCGCGGGCGGCGGGCTACCCGGTGAACACCGAGTACGGCGGCCACGGCATCGGCCGCACCATGCACGAGGAGCTGCACATCCCCAACGCCGGGCGCGCGGGCCGCGGCTATCCGCTGCGCCCCGGCCTGACCATCGCCATCGAGCCCTGGTTCGCCCGCACCACCGATCGCATCGTCACCGACCCGGACGGCTGGACCATCCGCTCCGCCGACGGCTCGCGCACCGCGCACACCGAGCACACCGTCGCCGTCACCGCCGACGGCCCGCGGATCCTCACCGCCGTCTGAGCGCTACCGCCGCCAGAACAGGTGGTGCACCACGCCGCTCGTGCTCGGCACCCGCTCCAGGTGGAACCGATCCGTGAGCTCGTCCGGGCTACGCCACAGCCGCTCGCCCCTGCCGAGTTCGATCGGGGCGACCGACACGTGCATGGTGTCGATCAGGTCGGCGTCCAGGAACTCCCGCACGGTCTGCACGCCGCCGCCGATCCGCACGTCGCGGCCGTCCGCTGCCGCGAGCGCGCGATCGAGCGCCTCCCGCGGCGTGGCGTCCAGGAAGTGGAAGGTGGTCTGCCCGAGCGTGATGGCGGGGCGCGGGTGGTGGGTGAGCACGAAGACCGGGGTGCGGAACGGCGGCTCCGCGCCCCACCACCCCTCCCACGAGTGGTCATCCCACGGCCCGCGCTGCGGCCCGAACTTGTTGCGCCCCATGATCTCCGCGCCGATGTTGCGGTCGAAGTCGCGGGTGAAGTAGTCGTCGAGGCCGTAGCTGCCGCCCGGCTCGGCCCGGTTCACCCAGTGCGCGGTCGCGCCCGCCCAGCCGAGCAGCGCTCCCGGGTCGGCGTGGCCGAAGGGGCGCTCGCGGCTCTGGCCCTCGCCTGCGCCGAAGCCGTCGGCGGAGACGCCGAAGTTCTGTACCCGCACGAGTGGTGGCACGGTGGGTTCCTCCCGGTAGGGGACGCTGTCCGCCGGGACGCTACCGCGACCCGGTGACAGGTTCGGCCGGGCCGATCACCACTCGCCGTCGGCCACCGGCTTCGTGCCGATCGGGATGACCGGGAGCGGCTGCGTGACGGCCGGATTCTCGCCCTCGTCGGCCAGCCAGTCGCCGGTGGGGCGCACCACGGCGAGTTCGTCGGCGGCGGGCAGGTCGTCGGCGTCCGCGTCGTAGTACTCGTACCACGGCAGCCCGTGCTCGGCGTAGGCGTGCGCGGTGATCGGGGTGGCCGGGGCCGGTTCACCGGTGATCGCCTTCCACTCCGCCGCCGAGGCGAGGTGCACGAAGACCCGCCCGGCCGGCTCCGGCCGGTAGTCGGTGAGCGGGCGGGTGTCGGCGACGATCTCCTGCCGCATGGTGCCGCCCGCCCCGAGCCCCATCGCCCGCCGCGGCCGCGGGCCCCCGGCCCGAGCGGGGGCGCCCGCGGGCGCGGGCGCCGAGTACGCCGCGGGCGCGGCAGGCATCGGGCCGCCCGCCCTGGCGACCGGCGGCCGGGCCCGCTGCTCGGCCTCCAAGGCCGACCGCGCCGCCGCGGTCAGCGGGTGCACCGCCAGCTGCACCCCGCCCCACTGCTCGGCTCCGGTGACCTGCCCCTCGACGGTCGCGCCGAGTCCGAGCGGCACCGCGACGAACTGCCTGACCGTCCCGGTGCCGGAGTTGATCCCGTCCAGCCACGGCTGCCGCGGGAGCGCGAGGTAGTTCTGCGGCTTCCGCGCCAACGCCCCGCTCCACGGCTTTCCGGAGACCGCGCACACCTTGCCGATCCCGACCCGCAGCGCGGCGGGCGCGGCCGCGGAGAACCGCAGCCACATGGCCTCCCGCTGGTACACCGGGAGCATCACGCCGCCGCGCTCGCGCCACTCGGCAGGCGCCGTCTCCGGGTAGTCGGCCACCCGGCGCAGCGGGAACGACCCGAGCCCCGGCGGCAGCGGGTAGGTGCCCTCCTCGGGGAGCCGGAGGGTGCGGACGAAGGTCACCCGCACCCCGCCGGGCAATTCCAGCGCATCGCCGATCAGCTGCACATCCGTGGACATGGTCGCCGATCCTTCCCGCGATGACGGCCGCGCGCAAACCTCAGTCGGCGTCCAGCCACTCCGCGAGATCGGTGGCGATCCGCAGGTGCTCGGCGATCGCCTTCCGCTCCTCGGCGCTCAGCTCCAGCTCGGCGATCTTTCCGCGCAGCTCGGCGGCGCGGGCCGAATTCTCCTCGGCCACCGCGATTTCCACCAGGTCGGCGAGGGCGTGCGCGCGCTCGAGTGCGGTCGCGGTGGCGCCGTGCCTGCGCAGCCCGGCCTCCAGCGCGCGCCGCGCGGCGGGGTCGTCCTGCTTGGAGAAGCGCAGGATCCGGGCATTGTCGATGACCTTCGCCAGCCCGGTGAGCTTCGACGAGCCGCCGTACTCCATCTCCGGTTCGTCGTGCCGGATGTAGGTGACGCCGTTACCGGCCGGGTCGTAGACGGTGAACCGGGTCTGCCCCGGCCGCATCCGGGTGATCCGGGGGATGCCGCGCGCGGGCACCTTCCCGTACTTCGCGCGCAGCGCCGCGCTGAAACCGGCGTGCAGCTCCTCCACCTCACCGACCATCACGAGGCAGCCGACATTCTCGGTGCTCCGGTCCCCGGCCTTCGGCGGAGCGAAGAAGTGCAGGTCGTAGCCGGGCCGGTGGATCGCGCCGTAGCTGTACGGCCGGGTCTGCTCGTGCGTCACCTCGTATCCGAGCGCCCGGTAGAAATCCAGCGTCGCGCTCAGCTCGCCCGCCCACATGACCGGTACGGCGGTATCCGCCACAACCCCTCCTAGGTAGTCAAATTTGATTACCAGGCTAGGGTTGGCACGCATCGCTCGTCAAGGAAGGGGCGCGGATGGCCGCGGTACGCCTGCTCGTGCTCGGGGTGATCCGCGGGCGCGGCTCCGCACACGGGTACGCGGTGCGCCGCGAGCTGCTCGACTGGCGCGCCGAGACCTGGACCAACGTGCGCCCCGGCTCGATCCACCACGCGCTCAAGCAGCTCACCGCCGAGGGCAAGCTGCGCGAGCTCGGCACCGAGCCGGGCGAGCGCGGCCCCGGCCGGACGCTCTACGCGCTGACGGCGGCGGGCGAGCGGGAGTTCCGCACGCTCATGGACGAGGCGCTGGTGAGCATCGACATGGAGGAGCTCGGCGCCGCCATCGCCTTCATGGACGCGCTGCCCCGCGCGCACGTGCTCGCGCGATTACGCGAGCAGCGAACACGCAGCGCCGAGGTGGAGCGCGAGCTGCTCGGCATGGTGCCGGATTTCCCCGGCCGCTACGAGACGCCGCACACCACCGACCTGCTGGAACTCTGGAGCAGCGTCTTCGGCAACCTGACCGGCTGGACCGACGGCGTGATCGCGCGACTCGAGGCGGGGGAGTACCGCATGGCGGACGATCGCTGACGTTCCCGGCTACGCTGCCGGGCATGAGCACAAGCTTCGGCGCCGTCGCCACCGCGAACTACGTTCTGCTGACCACGTTCCGCAAGGACGGCACGCCGGTGGCGACGCCGGTCTGGGCGGTCTCCGAGGGCGACACCCTCTACGTGTGGACCGAGACCAACGCGGGCAAGGTCAAGCGGATCCGCCGGGACGGCACCGTCACCCTGCAGCCCTGCTCGGCCAGGGGCAAGCCGACCGGCGACGTGATCGAGCACGGCAGCGCCCGGGTGCTGGACGCCGCGGGCACCGAGAAGGTGCGCTCGCTGCTGCGCCGCAAGTACTGGCTCACC
The DNA here is from genome assembly GCF_021183625.1 of Nocardia asteroides. Taxonomy (NCBI): domain Bacteria; kingdom Bacillati; phylum Actinomycetota; class Actinomycetes; order Mycobacteriales; family Nocardiaceae; genus Nocardia; species Nocardia asteroides. Next base: position 1,261,059 of record NZ_CP089214.1, on the reverse strand, counting down.
GCGCCGCTGCTGATCCTCGGCAGCAATATCCGGCGCGGCAAGGACGGCACCGTCGGGCTCGCCATCACCCCGGCTGCCGCCCCGGCCTGATCAGGTCGCCTTGCTCACCGAGGACATGTGGAAGTCCGGGATCCGCAGCGGCGGCATGGCCGTGCGGGTGAACCAGTCCTTCCACTCGCGCGGCAGCGTGATCTCGGTGGCCCCCGCCTCGGCGGTGCGCCGCAGCAGGTCCAGCGGGCTCTCGTTGAACCGGAAGTTGTTCACCGCCGCGGTGACCGCGCCGTCCTCCACCAGATAGACGCCGTCCCGGGTGAGCCCGGTCAGCAGCAGCGTGGCCGGGTCCACCTCGCGGATGTACCAGAGCGTGGTGAGCAGCAGGCCGCGCTCGGTGCGCGCGACCATCTCGTCGAGCGTGGCCGCCGAGCCGCCGGTGAGCAGCAGGTTGTCGCCGGGCACGGTGGGCGCGGTGCCGAACTCGGCTGCGGTGGCGCGCGGGTAGACCAGCGAGCGCACGGCGCCGTCGCGCACCCAGTCCACCCGCTCGGCGGGTAGCCCGTTGTCGAAGACCGAGAGCAGCTCCGAGGAGGCGGGCGTCGCCACGAACGGCCGGTACTCCAGCCCGGCGGCGGCGGGGTCGGAGTACAGCGTGAGCGGGAGCTGGGTCAGCTGCTCGCCGATCCTGGTGCCGCCAGCGCGGGAGAAGGCGGTGTGCCCCTCGTGCGCGGCCCTGCCCTCCATGGACCAGGTCAGGTAGATCATCAGGTCGGCGACGGCGGACGGCGGCAGCAGCGTCTCGTAGCGCCCGGCGGGCAGCTCGACCCGGCGGCCCGCCCAGTCCAGCCTGCGGCTCAGGTCGGCGAGGAGCCCCGGGGTGTCCACGTCGGCGAAGTCGGTGGTGCCGACCCCGACCCAGGCGCTGGCCACCTCGTCGCCGCTGCCGCGCTTGCCGTTGATCTCCACCGAGCCGGTGGGCTGGGTGAAGCGGCGCCGCACGCCGGTCGAGGTGCCGAGCCAGGTGGTGTGCACCTGGTGGTGCGCGAAGCCGTAGAGCCGGTCGGCGCCGTCGAAGCCGCCTGCCAGGTCGCCCGCCAGTCGAGCGAAGACCTCGATGTCGGTGCCGGCGGGTGCGGCCGCCCAGTCGTCGTCGCCCGCACCGCGGGTGGCGGCGGCCTCGAGCAGCGGAACCGCGTCACCGGCCGGGGTGGCGGCGCGCGCGGCGGCCTCGGCGGCGCGGACGACGGTGCCGATCTCGCCGGGGTCCATGCTGGTCGAGCCGACCACGCCGACCCGGGCCGCGTTCGGCCCCTCGCGCACGATCGCCACCACCGACCACTGCCGCGCCACCGACGAGCCGTTGGTGGTCATGGAGTTCCCGGCCCAGCGCAGCGATGCCTCGTGCGCGTCGGTGACCAGCACGATGGTCTCGTCCGCGGTGGAGTGCGCGAGCGCGCGCTCCACCAGTTCGCCGCCGGGGACGGTCTCGTTCGCGGTCACTGCCCCGCCTCCGCTCGGGTGTTCAGGACATTGATGCCGCGCACCAGGATCGACGGGCAGCCGTGGCTCACCGCGGCGACCTGCCCCGGCTGCGCCTTGCCGCAGTTGAAGGCGCCGCCGAGCCGCACCGTCGACGGCCCGCCCACGGCCTCCATCGCGCCCCAGAAGTCGGTGGTGGTGGCCTGGTAGGCGACGTCGCGCAGCTGCCCGGCCAGCTCGCCGTTCCGGATCCGGAAGAAGCGCTGCCCGGTGAACTGGAAGTTGTACCGCTGCATGTCGATCGACCAGGAGCGGTCGCCGACGATGTAAATGCCGTCCTCGACCCGGGAGATCAGCTCGGCGGTGCTGGTATCGCGCTCGGGGTCGGGCTGCAGTGAGACGTTCGCCATCCGCTGGATCGGCACGTGGTGCGGGGAATCGGCGTAGGAGCAGCCGTTCGAGCGCTCCAGCCCGAGCCGCGGCGCGAAGACCCGGTCCAGCTGGTAGCCGACGAGCACGCCGTCGCGCACCAGGTCCCAGCGCTGCCCGGCCACGCCGTCGTCGTCCCAGCCGGTGCTGGCCAGCCCGAAGCGCTCGGTGCGGTCGCCGGTGACATGCATGACCGGGGTGCCGTACCGCAGCGTGCCCAGCTTGTCGGGGGTGGCGAAGGAGGTGCCCGCGTAGGCGGATTCGTAGCCGATGGCGCGGTCGTACTCGGTGGCGTGGCCGATCGACTCGTGGATGGTGAGCCACAGGTTGGTCGGGTCGATCACCAGGTCGGCCGGGCCGGCGACGACGCCGGGCGCCTTCACCTTCTCGGCCAGCCAGCCGGGGATCCGGGCCAGCTCGTCGGCCCAGTCCCAGACCCCGTCCGCGCCGGTGACGTACTCCCAGCCGCGCCCGGCCGGGGCGGCAAGGGTGCGCATGGACTCGAAGACGCCCGAGCCCGCGTCCACCGTGACCGCCTCCAGCTGCGGGTGCAGCCGCACCCGCTGCTGGGTGATCGCCGACCCCGCGGTGTCGGCGTAGAAGGTCTGCTCCTTGACCTGCAGCACCGACGCCGACACGTGATCGACGCCGTCGGCGGCGGCGAGCCGCTCGGAGTACTCCTGCAGCAGCGTGACCTTGTCGCCGGTCGGCACCGCGAAGGGGTCGATCGCGTAGTCGGAGACGTAGCGCGCGTCGGCGTAGACCGGTTCGTCGGCCAGCTCGACGCGCTCGCGGTTCAGCGCCCGCAGCGTGGTGGCCACGTGCACCGCGCGGCGGGCGACCTCGGCCGCGGTCTCCGCGGTCAGCACCGCGTGCGAGGCGAAGCCCCAGGTGCCGTCGACGATCACCCGCACCGCGAAGCCGAGCTCGGTGCCGTCGGTGATCGCCTCGACCCGGCCGTCGCGCAGCCGGATCGACTGCGTGACCAGGCGGTGCACCCGCAGGTCGGCGTGCGACGCCCCGGCGTCGCGGGCGGCGCCGAGTGCCGCGTCGGCCAACCGGCGCAGCGGCAGCGCGAGGAATTCGGCGTCCACCTCGTGCGGTGCGCCGGGGGAGTGCGAAATGCTCACCCGCCCACGCTAGCCGGTGGCGCGCGCTCCCCGCGATCCGAATTCGCCGCGCGGGGTGTCGTGTCGCGGGCACCGCCGGGTCAGCCGAACTGCTGCCAGCCCAGCCGCAGCACCATCCCGAGCACAACGACCAGCAGCACGATCCGGACGAACCCGGCCCCGCGGGCGAGCGCCATCCGCGACCCGACCACCGCGCCGGCGATGTTCGTCACCGCCATGGCCGCGCCGAGCGCGACCAGGATGTGCCCGGTGAGCGCGAAGTAGAGCAGCGCGCCGACATTGGAGCCGCAGTTGATCACCTTGGCCATCGCGGCGGCGCGCACGAACTCGGTGCCGAGCAGGGTGGCGAAGGTGATGATCAGGAAGGTGCCGGTGCCGGGGCCGAGAATGCCGTCGTAGAAGCCGATCAGCCCGGCTGCGAGCCCGATCACCAGCAGCGTGCGCCGCCGGGTCGGCGGGTCGGTCGCCATGGTGACCCCGATCGCGGGCCGCAGCGTCACGAAGATCGCCACCCCGACCAGCACCACCAGCACGATCGGGATGAACAGCTCACGGTCGATCAGCGAGACCGCCGCGGCACCCGCCGCCGCCGTCACCGCGGCCAGCAGCGCCGCCGGGATCAGCACCGGCCAGCGCAGCGGCACCCGGCGGGCGAAGGTCAGCACCGAGGCGAAGGTGCCCGCGACCGCCGCCATCTTGTTGGTGGCGAGCGCGGTCTGCGGCGTGATGCCGGGCGCGACCAGGAGCAGCGTCGGCAGGATGATCAGCCCGCCGCCGCCGACCACCGCGTCCACCCAGCCCGCGGCCGCGGCCGCCGTGAGCAGCACCATCCAGTCCGTCACCTGCACGGTCCCAGCCAAGCAGACGGCCACCGGCCTAGGGTGGGCGGCGTGCGCCGGTTCAGCCTGTGGGTCCGAGACAACCCCGTCGTCGCCGACTCGGTGCTCGCCCTCGGGCTCTTCCTGCTCGACCTGACCGCGCTGCAGGGCAGCACCCAGAAGCCGGTCTTCCTGGTCTTCGCGCTGCTGCTGCCGCTGCCGGTGGTGGTGCGCCGGGTCTACCCGCGCACCGCCGCGCTGGCGCTGTTCGTGCTCTCCCAGCTGAGCACCGGGCTCTCCGGCGCGCTCGGCGACCACACCCTGCACCCGAGCTCGCTCGGGCTCGGGCTCGCGCTGTACACCCTGGTCGCCTACGTGGGCAGGCGACAGGGGCTGTTCTATCTGGCGCTGCTGCTCGCCGACGGCGTGAGCACCACGCTGGTGCTGCACCAGGACCCGACCGCGGTGATCGCCTTCACGATCACCTTCTACGCGCTGTGCTGGACGCTGGCCGAGTTCACCGGCGCCAGGCACGCCTACGACACCGAGGTGCAGGCCAGGCTCGCGGTCGCCGACTACGACCGGGAGCGCCGCGCGCACGACGCCGTCGCCGCCGAGCGCACCCGGATCGCCAGGGAGCTGCACGACGTGGTCGCGCACACGGTGAGCGTGATGATCGTGCAGGCCGACGGCGCCCGCTACACCCTGCGCCGCGACCCCGACGCCGCCGAGCGCGCGCTCGGCACCATCGCGGGCACCGGCCGGGACGCCCTGCGCGAGCTGCGCCGCACCGTCGCGCTGCTGCGCACCGAGCACGCCCCCGACGACCTGCCGCAGCACGGCACCGCCGGGATCGCCCGGGTGGTGGCGATGATGCGGGACACCGGGCTCGCGGTCGACCTGGAGCTCAGCGGTGAACTCGACGACGTCCCGCCCGAGGTCAGCCTGGGCGTGCACCGGGTGGTGCAGGAGGCGCTGACCAATACGCTGCGGCACGCGGGCGCGCACCCCAAGGCGTGGGTCACCGTGCGCCGCACCGGCGACCGGGTGTACATCGAGGTGGTCGATACCGGCGGCGTCCCGGTGCACACCGCGATCACCGGCAGCGGGCTCGGGCTGGTCGGCATGCGGGAGCGGATCGCGGTGCTCGGCGGGGTCATGGCGGCCGGGCGCGAACCGTCCGGGCGCTGGCGGGTGGCCGCGGAGCTCCCGGTGCACCGGGAAACCCCGTGACACCGCCGATACAGTGGGGACGTGCCGATCACCGTGCTCGTCGTGGACGACCAGGAACTCATGCGCATGGGGCTGGAGATGGTGCTGGGGGCGCACGACGACCTCGTGGTGGTCGGGCAGGCGGAGAACGGCGCCGCCGCCATCGGCAAGGCGAAGGAGCTGCGCCCCGACGTGGTGCTGATGGACGTCCGGATGCCGGTGGTGGACGGGGTCACCGCGACCGCCCGGATCCTGGAGGCCGGCGACGGCTGCAAGGTGCTCGTCATGACCACCTTCGACCTGGACGAGCACGCGCTCGGCGCGCTGCGCGCCGGGGCCAGCGGCTTCCTGCTCAAGGACACCCCGCCGGAAGACCTGGTCTCCGCCATCCGCAGTGTCGCCGCCGGTGACGCCGTCGTCTCACCCAAGGTCACCAAGCGGCTGCTGGACCGGCTGATCGCCGAGGACCCGGTTCCCTCCCGCGACCCCGAGGTGCTGGCGGCACTCACCGCCCGCGAGCGCGAGGTGCTGGAGCAGATCGCGGCCGGGCGCTCCAACGCCGAGATCGCCGGTGAGCTCTTCCTCTCCGAGGCGACGGTCAAGACGCACGTGGGCCGGGTGCTCACCAAGCTGGGGCTGCGCGACCGGGTGCAGGCCGTCGTGCTGGCCTACGAGACCGGATTGGTACGCCCGGGCGGGTAGCGCCGGGAGAAAAATCGGGCGCTCGCGCGTTGGTACTCCTAGATCGTCCCGGAAGGAACGCCATGCCCGCCGTACTGCTCGCCGTCTACCTCGTCGCCGAGGTCGCCACCTTCGTCGCCGTCGCGCACTTCGCCGGCGTCGGCGCCGCGATCCTGCTGCTCATCGCCTGCTCTGCCGTCGGGGTCCTGCTCGTGGCCGGGCAGGGCAGGAAGGTGCTCGACGGGTTCCGCCGGGTCGGCCGCGGCGAGCTGCGGGCGGGCACCGCCGTCGCGGACGGCGCCCTCGTCGCCGCGGGCGCGCTGCTCGTGCTCGTCCCCGGGCTTCTCACCTCGGTGCTCGGGCTGCTGGTGCTGCTGCCGCCGACCCGCGCGCTGCTGCGCCCGGCGCTCACCGCCTTCGCCGCGCGCCGGGCCGCGCGGGTGCTGGACACCGTGCAGGGCAACCGGGTGATCATCGACGCCGACGGCACCGTGGTGGACGGCTCGGTCGTGCGCACGGTGTGGGATCCGGCGACAGGCGATTCCGGCGGCCGCTCGCTGACCAAGGGCTGACCCCGCCCGGCGCCACCGGGTACGGCAGACTTGTGCTCCGTGGCTACGCAGTTGCTCATCGGCGGTCGGTTCTACAGCGCGAGTTCGCCCGATGCCACCGCGATGGCGGTCACCGACGGCACCGTGGTGTGGCTCGGCGCGGAGCGGCCGGGGCGGGCGCTGCACCCGGGCGCGGAGATCATCGACGTGGACGGCGCCTTCGTCGCCCCCGCCTTCGTCGACCCGCACGTGCACGTCACGGCGCTGGGGTTGAAGCTGATCGGGCTCGACCTGTCCGCGGCCCGCTCGCTGGCGCACTGCCTGGAGCTGCTCACCGCCTTCGCCGCCGCGCACCCGTCCGGGGTGCTGCTCGGCGACGGCTGGGACGACACCGGCTGGCCGGAGCAGCGCCCGCCGAGCACCGACGAGCTCGACGCCGCCGCCGGGCCGGGCAGGCTCGTCTACCTCTCCCGGGTGGATGTGCACTCCGCCGCCGTCTCCACCGCGCTGCTCGACGCCGTGCCCGGGGTGCGCGACGCCGCGGGCTTCACCAGGGGCGAGCCGCTCCGGGCCGCGGCGCACCACCTGGTCCGCACCGCCGCGCTGGAGCGCGCCGACCGCGCGCTGCGCGACCGGGCCCGCACCGCGGCGCTGGACTCCGCCGCCGCGCACGGGGTCGCCGAGGTGCACGAGTGCGGCGGGCCGGAGATCGCGGGCCGCACCGACCTGGCCGAGCTGCTCGCCTTCGCCCACGGCGTCTCGGTGCGCGCCTACTGGGGCGAGGCGGTGCACGACGAGGACGAGGCGCGGGCACTGGTCGCCGAGCTCGGGGTGCACGCGCTCGGCGGCGACCTCTTCGTGGACGGCTCGCTCGGGTCGCGCACCGCGCTGCTGCGCCAACCGTACGCCGACGCGGGCGGGCACGGGGTCGGGTACCTGGACGCCGCCGGGGTCACCGCGCACGTGCGGGCCTGCACGCTGGCCGGGGTGCAGGCCGGGTTCCACGTGATCGGCGATGCCGGGATGGACGCGGTGGTCGATGGCATCGGGGTGGTCGCCGCCGAGCTCGGGGCGCCCGCCGTCGCCGCCCGCGGGCACCGCGTCGAGCACGCCGAGATGATCTCGCCGGAGCAGATCACCGCGCTCGGGAGCTGGGGCGTGATCGCCAGTGTGCAGCCGGGCTTCGACGCCGCCTGGGGCGGGCCGGACGGCATGTACGCCACCCGGCTCGGCGCCGAGCGCGCCGCGGCGCTGAACCCCTTCGCCGCCATGGCCGCGGCCGGGGTCGCGCTCGCCATCGGCTCGGACGCGCCGGTCACCCCGCTCGACCCGTGGGCGGCGGTGCGGGCCGCCGTGCAGCACCGGACGCCGGGGCACGGGCTCTCGCCGCGCGCCGCCTTCGCCGCCGCCACCCGCGGGGCCTGGCGGGCGGGCGGGGTGCGCGACGGGGTCGCGGGCACGCTGGTCCCCGGCGCCCCCGCCTCCTACGCCGTCTGGGAAGCCGACGACCTCGTGGTGGCGGCCGCGGCCGATTCGGTGCAGCGCTGGTCCACCGACCCCCGCTCCCGGGTTCCCGGGTTGCCGTCGCTCGACCCCGCCGCGCGCCTTCCGCGCTGCCTGCGCACGGTGCACCGGGGTGTGACGATCTATGCAGCCTGAGGAGACGGCTGCCCCCCGGAGTGATTCGGTCGGGCCGGAAACGCCTGTGGCCGTCGGCCCGGCGCCGAGTGTGAAGCATGCCGACGGCCGGCCGGGTACACCGGGGCCGGGCGATGCCGTGCCGCCTCCTGGTGCCGAGCCGCCCGCCCGCGGTCCGGCGATCGCGTCCGCGCCGGGCGCCGGGGATTCCGCGGCCGGTCGCGGCCGCGGGCTCCGCTTCCCCGGCGGTGCATTCTCGTTGCGCGCCGCCGCGGCGCTGCTCGCCGGACTCCTCCTGTTCGGCTCCTTCCCGCCGCGACCCCTGTGGTTCCTCGCCCCGCTCGGCATCGCGCTGCTGACCCCGGTGCTCGAGCGGGCGCGGACCGCGCGCGGGGCGGCGGGGTACGGGCTGCTGGCCGGGTTCGGCTTCTTCCTCCCGCTGCTGCCGTGGACCGGCATCTACGTCGGCCCGGTGCCGTGGCTCGCGCTCTCGACCGCGTGCGCGGCCTTCCTCGCGCTGTTCGGCGCGCTGACGTACTGGACGGCGCCGCTCCCGGTGCGCCCGCTCTGGATCGCGCTGGCCTGGACGGCCTGCGAGTGGGCCCGCTCCAGTTTCCCGTTCGGCGGCTTCCCCTGGGGCAGGCTCGCCTTCGGCCAGGCCGACGGCTGGTACCTGCCGCTGGCCGCCATCGGCGGCGCCCCCCTCATCGGCTTCGCCGTAGCCCTCACCGGCACCTGCCTCGCCTACCTCGCCACAGCGCTCGCCCGCCGCACCCGGGCCGCTGCGGGACGACCCGCGCTCGCGGCAGCGGCTGCCGCGGTGATACTCCTCCCGCTCACCGGCCTCGCTCTGCGCGCGACCCTCCCCGCCCCGGAGGCGGGCGACCGCACGATCACCGTCGCCGCGGTGCAGGGCAGCGTCCCCCGCCTCGGCCTCGACTTCAACTCCCAGCGTCGCGCTGTCCTGGACAACCATGTGCGCCGCACCGAACAGCTCGCCGCCGACATCGCCGCGGGCCGCGCCCCGAAACCGGACGTGGTGATCTGGCCGGAGAACGCCTCCGACATCGACCCGCTGCGCAACCCCGACGCCGCCGCCGCGATCACCGCGGCCGCCCGCGCGGTCGGCGCCCCGATCCTGGTCGGCGCGGTGCTGATCAACGCCGACCGGAAGACCACCACCAACTCGGTGATCGTCTGGGATCCCGCCACCGGCCCGGCCGAGCGGCACGACAAGAAGATCATCCAGCCGTTCGGCGAGTACCTGCCGCTGCGCGGCTTCTTCCGCCTCTTCTCCGACTACGCCGACCGCGCCGGCTACTTCGTGCCCGGCGACGGCACCGGCACCGTGCACGCGGCAGGCATCCCGATCGGCGTCGCGACCTGCTACGAGGTCGCCTTCGACCGCGCCTTCCGCGATTCCATCGCCGCGGGCGCGCAGCTGCTGACCGTGCCCACCAACAACGCCACCTTCGGCGACAGCGAGATGACCTATCAGCAGCTGGCCATGTCCCGGGTGCGCGCGGTGGAGCACGGCCGCGCCCTCGTGGTGGCCGCGACCTCCGGCGTGAGCGCGATCGTCGCCGCCGACGGCACGGTGACCGAGCGGAGCGAGCTCTTCGTCCCCGCCGCGCTCACCGCCCGGCTCCCGCTGCGCACCGACCGCACCCTCGCCACCCGGCTCGGCCCGGCCCCGGAGTACCTGGCCGTCGCGCTGTGCGGGCTCGGCCTGGCCGCCGCCGCTGTGCTCCGCCGCCGGGGAAGCGCCGTTTCGAAGCCGGTGTGACGAGCCACACATAAGCGGCACCTTAGGTATAGCTTGGGGAGCCGCAGCGCTTTCCGGGGGGCTGGGACACTTCCAGCAAACCGGTTCACCCGCTGTTAGCGGTAGTACGGCCTTCTTGTGCCGCCGATTCTGAACCCCAAGTCTTTTTCCGGTGAAAAGCCGCACCTATTCGGCGTTTGCGGAAACATTGCTGATCACTCCGACGACAGTTCGGATGACTCGGTAGTGCGGCGCATTCATCCGGTCGGCAATCCGCCGGATGTGATGCACCGAATCAAAGGGCGGGCGAGGCGGCCTCGGGGACCGTCTCGATGCATCCGCTGAAGGTCTGCTCGGGGAGATGCGACATGTGCGGCAGAACGGAGTGATTGATGAGTTCATTGGCCACCGAGCGGGTCGACCAATGTGCATCCCCCTGTGATTCCCGGGACGGCGTCGAGCCGTTCCCCCTCTCGCCCGCGCAGAGCGCGCTCTACTACGCGCAGCGACTGCGCCCGGACGTGCCGCTGATCATCGCGCAGTACGTCGAGCTCCGCGGGGAGCTCGACCTCGGCAGGCTGCACTACGCCATCGAGCGGTGCGGCGCGGAGGCCGAGGTCGGCCGGGTGCGGCTGATCGAGGAGGACGGCGTCCCGTACCAGGTCGTCGACCCCGAGGTGGGGCCGGAGTGGCTCCGGCTCGACCTGCGCGGCGAGCCCGACCCGCGCGCCGCCGCCTTCCGCTGGATGACCGAGCACGCCGCCGCGCCGGTGGATATCGAGCGGGATCCGCTCTCCACCAACGCCGTGCTGCGGATCGGCGACGCCCACCACCTCTGGTACGTCCGCGCGCACCACATCCTGGTCGACGGCTACGGCGCGATGAACGTGCTGACCAGGGCGGCCGAGATCTACACCGCCGCGACCGACGGCACCGAGCCCACCGTCTCGCGCGCCGCGCCGCTGACCGAGATCTACGAGAACCAGTCCCGCTACCGCGATTCCGCGCGCTTCCGCGCCGACCGCGAGCACTGGCGCGCGCAGCTGGCCGGCACGGGCGAGCCGGTGAGCCTGGACGGCAGCCCGCTCACCGAGGTGCCGGACGCACCGGGCAGGCACCTGACCACCGCCGTGCTCGACGAGGCCGCCGCCGCCGCGCTGGCCGCGGCGGGCACCGCGCACGACGCCAAGACCGCGGTGCTCTTCGTCGCGGCCGCCGCCTGCTACGCGCACGCCGTCACCGGCAGGGCCGACGTGCTGCTGAGCCTCCCGGTCTCCGGCCGCACCACGATGGCGCTGCGCCGCTCGGCCGGCGTGGTGTCGAACGTGGTGCCGCTGCGTATCGAGTTCACGCCGCAGACGACGCTCGCCGACGTCGTCAGGGCATCCGAGCTGCAGGTCACCGCCGCGCTGCGGCACCAGCTGTACCGGCACGACGACATCCGCCGCGACGGCGGCTACTCGCGCGCCGCGCGCGGCTTCTTCGGGCCGATGGTCAACATCATGCTGTTCAAGAACGAGCTGCGCCTCGGCGAGATGCTCGGCTCGATGCACGTGCTGGCCACCGGGCCGGTCGAGGATCTGTCGATCAATGTCTACAACGGCATCGACGGCGAGATCCACCTGGACTTCGAGGCGAACCCCGCGCGCTACCCGGCCGCCGAGGTCACCGCCCAGCACACCCGCTTCCGCGACTTCGTCGGCCGCTTCCTCGCCGCGCCCCCGGAGACCGGCGCGGACGCGCTCTCCGCGCTCACCGCCGACGAGCGGCACCGGGTGCTGTACGGCTGGAACGACACCGCGATGCCGCTGCGGCCCGGCACGCTCGCCGAGCTCTTCGACGGCGCCGTGGCCGGCAGCCCGGCGGCGCCCGCGCTGGAGTTCGGCGACGAGCTGCTCAGCTACGCCGAGCTGGACCGCAGGGCGAACCGGCTGGCCCGGTTCCTGATCGCGCGCGGCGCGGGCCCGGAGCGCGTCGTCGCGCTGGCGATCCGGCGCAGCGTGGAGCTGGTCGTCGGTATGTACGCGGCGATGAAGGCGGGCGCGGCGTACCTGCCGCTCGACCCGGACCACCCGGCCGAGCGGCTGGCGGGCATCCTGGAGCAGGCCGAGCCGGTCGCGGTGCTCACCACCGAGCGCGACGAGGTGCCGCTGCCCGCCGGGGTCGCCCGCCTCGCGCTGGACACCATCGACCTCTCCGCCGAGTCCCCGGCGCCGGTCACCGACCGGGACCGCCGGTCGCCGCTGCGCCCGGAGAACCCGGCGTACCTGCTCTTCACCTCCGGCTCGACCGGCCGCCCCAAGGGCGTCACGGTGACGCACGCGGCCATCGTGAACCGGCTGCGCTGGATGCAGCACGAGTACCCGATGGACCACACCGACGCGGTGCTGCAGAAGACCCCCGCCACCTTCGACGTCTCGGTCTGGGAGTTCTTCTGGCCGCTGCAGGTGGGGGCGCGGCTGGTGATCGCCGCGCCGGACGGCCACCGCGACCCGGACTACCTGGCCAGGACGATCGCCGAGCGGTCGGTCACGACGGCGCACTTCGTCCCGTCCATGCTCTCGGTCTTCGTCACCGACACCGATGTGCGCGGCTGCGCCGGGCTGCGCCGGGTGTTCTGCAGCGGCGAGGCGCTGCCCGCCGCCACCGTGCGCGCCTTCTCCGCGGCGCTGCCGCGGGTGCGGCTGCACAACCTCTACGGCCCGACCGAGGCCGCGGTGGACGTCACCGCGTGGGACTGCCCGCCGAACCCGGCGAGCGTGCCGATCGGCTCGCCGGTCTGGAACACCCGCACCTACGTGCTGGACGCGCGGCTGCGGCCGGTGCCGCCCGGCGTCTCGGGGGAGCTGTACCTGGCGGGCGTGCAGCTGGCCCGCGGCTACCTCGGCCGCCCGCAGCTCACCGCCGACCGCTTCGTCGCCGACCCGTTCACCGCGGGGCAGCGGCTCTACCGCACCGGTGACCTGGCCCGCTGGCGCGCCGACGGCGCGCTGGAGTACCTGGGCCGCAGCGACTTCCAGGTGAAGATCCGCGGCCAGCGGATCGAGCTCGGCGAGATCGAGGCCGCGCTGCTGGCCGACGAGCGGGTGGCGCGCGCGGTCTGCGTGGCGCACTCGGGGCGGGTCGGCGCCGAGCTGGTCGGCTACGTGGTGGCCGCGCCCGGCGCGGCTCGTCCGCTGGATCGGGACGCCCTGCTGGCCGGGGTGCGCGCGCTGCTGCCCGCCTATATGGTGCCCGCGCAGCTGGTCGAGCTGGACGAGCTGCCGCTCAGCGCCAACGGCAAGATCGACCGCAAGGCACTGCCCGCGCCCGCCGCCCCGGAGCGCCCTGCGGGCGGCACCCGGCCGCGCACCGAGGTCGAGCGCGCGGTGGCGAAGATCATCGCCGAGCTGCTCGAGCTGGACGACATCGCGGTCACCGAGAGCTTCTTCGCGCTCGGCGGCAACTCGCTCGTCGCCGCCCGCGCCATCGCCAGGATCAACGCGCTGCTCGGCACCGTGCTCACCATCCGCGACCTGTTCGAGGCGGACACCGTCGCCGCGCTGGCCGAGCGCTGCGGCGAGCACGCCGACGAGCGGACCGCGCCGGTGCTCGCCGCGGGCCCGCGCCCGGAGTACGTGCCGCTCTCCCCGGCCCAGCAGCGGCTGTGGATCCTGAACCGGATCGACGAGCAGGCCGCCGCCTACAACATGCCGCTCGCGCTGCGGATCGACGGCCCGCTCGACGTCACCGCGCTGCGCGCCGGGCTGCGCGACGTGCTGGAGCGGCACGAGAGCCTGCGCACCACCTTCCCGGAGACCCCGGCGGGCCCGGCCCAGCGGGTGCACCCCGCCGCCGACATCCCGCTGACCCTGGACCCGGTGCCCGCTCCGGCCGCGCAGGTGCCCACGCTGGTCGCGGAGTTCACCGGCTACGGCTTCGACCTGCGCGAGCAGGCCCCGATCCGGGTCGCGCTGTGGCGCACCGGGCCGGAGGAGCACATCTTCGTCGCGGTGCTGCACCACATCTGCGGCGACGGCTGGTCGCTGGCGCCGCTGACCCGCGATCTCACCGTCGCGGTCGCCGCGCGGGCCGCGGGCCTGGCGCCCGCCTGGACCCCGCTGCCGGTGCAGTACGCCGACTTCGCGCTCTGGCAGCGCGCCCTGCTCGGCGACGAATCCGACTCCGGCAGCGCGCTGAGCAGGCAGCTCACGCACTGGCGCGGCGCGCTGGACGGGCTGCCGGACCAGCTCGACCTCCCGCTCGACCGCCCGCGCCCCCGGCGCCGCGGCACCGAGGGCGGCCGGGTGCCGTTCACCGTCCCCGCCGAGACCCGCGCCGCCGCGGCGGCGCTCGCGGCCGAGCGCGGCGTCAGCATGTTCATGGTGCTGCACGCGGCGCTCGCCACCCTGCTCGCCCGGATCTGCGCCACCCGCGACGTCGCCGTCGGCACCCCGATCGCGGGCCGCTCCGACCCGCAGCTGGACGAGCTGGTCGGCATGTTCGTCAACACCCTGGTCCTGCGCACGACGGTCGATCCGGCTGCTGGTTTCCACCGGGTGCTCGACCACGCCCGCGACACCGACCTCAACGCCTTCGCCAATGCCGACGTCCCGTTCGAGCGGCTGGTCGAGCTGGTCAACCCGGAGCGCAGCACCGCGCGGCACCCGCTGTTCCAGGTGATGCTGGCCTACGACAACGGCCCCGAGCTCACCGTCCAGCTGCCCGGCGTGCGCACCGAGCGCATCGAGCTCGACGCCGACGTGGCCAAGTTCGACCTCAGGCTCGAGGTGCACGACGGCGACGAGAAGGCCCCGCTCACCGGCGAATTCGGCTACGCCGCCGACGTTTTCGAGCACGCGACGGTCGCGGCGGTGGCCCGCCGCTTCGTCGCCGTCCTGACCGCGGCGGTGGCCGACCCGGCGCGCCCGGTCGGCGACATCGACCTGCTCGATCTCCGGGAGACCGGCCGCTTCCTGCCGCTGGCCGGCGGCCCGGCCGAGCCGACGGTCACCCTCGCCGGGTTGTTCGGCGCGGTCGCCGAGCGCGCCCCGGAATCGATCGCGCTGCGCTACCGCGGCACCGGCCTGAGCTACGGCGAGCTGGAGGCGAGGGCCAACCGGCTGGCCCGGGTGCTGGCCGGACACGGCGCCGGCCCGGAGATGGTGGTCGCGGTCGCGATCCCGCGCAGCCCGGAGGCGATCGTCGCGATCTGGGCGGTGGCCAAGACCGGCGCCGCCTACGTCCCGGTCGACCCGCGCTACCCGAGCGACCGGATCGAGCACATGCTCACCGACTCCGCGGCCGCGCTGGGGCTGACCGTCGCGCGCAGCGTCGACGGGCTGCCGCGCCGCATGCTCGCGGTGCAGGGCAGGCACCACCGGGCCGAGATGGAGTGGCTGGTCCTCGACTCCGCGGAGCTGGAGCGCGCCTGCGCCGCCGCCGCGCCGCTCCCGCTCACCGACGCCGAGCGGGAGCGCCCGCTGCGCGGCGCGCACCCCGCCTACCTCATCTACACCTCCGGCTCCACCGGCAAGCCGAAGGCCGTCGTGGTGACGCACGCCGGGATCGCCTCGCTCGCCGCCGAGCAGCGCTACCTCTTCGGCGTCACCGACCGCTCCCGCACGCTGCACTTCTCCTCGCCCAGCTTCGACGCCTCGGTGCTGGAGCTGCTGCTCGGCTTCGCCGCGGGCGCCACCATCGTGGTCGCCCCCGACGACGTCTACGGCGGCGCCGAGCTGGCCCGGCTGCTGCGCGACGAGCGGGTCACGCACGCCTTCGTCACCCCGGCCGCGCTGGCCACCGTGCCCGCCGCCGAGCCCTTCGCCGAGCTCGGCACCGTGATCGTCGGCGGCGAGGCGGTCTCCGCCGACCTGGTGCGCACCTGGGGCGCGCGCTACCGCATGCACAACATGTACGGCCCGTCCGAGGCCACCGTCGCCGCCACCGCCTCGGCGCCGATGGTGCCCGGCGCGCCGGTGCCGCTCGGGTCTCCGGTGCGCGGCATGCGGCTCTTCGTGCTGGACGGCAGGCTGCGCCCGGTGCCGCCGGGCACCCCGGGCGAGCTCTACCTCACCGGCCCCGGCGTCGCCCGCGGCTACCTGGGCAAGCTCGGCCTCACCGCGGCCCGCTTCCCGGCCAACCCCTACGGCCGCCGCGGCGAGCGGATGTACCGCACCGGCGACCTGGTGGTCGCCGACCGCACCGGCGCGCTGCGCTTCCTCGGCCGCGCCGACGACCAGATCAAGATCCGCGGCTTCCGGGTCGAGCTCAGCGAGATCGACCACGCGCTGCGCGCCCAGCCCGGCGTCACCGGCGCGGTCACCGTGGTGCACACCGACTCCGCCGGGCACACCAGGCTCGCCGCCTACGTCACCGGCGCCGCGCACCTCACCCCCGCCGACGTGCTCTCCGGCGTGCGCGGCAGGCTGCCCGGCTACATGGTGCCCGCCTCGCTGCTGGTCCTGGACCGGATGCCGGTCACCGGCGCGGGCAAACTCGACCGGCGCGCGCTGCCGAACCCGGTCTTCGACGCCGCCGCCGGCTCCCGTGCCCCGCGCACCGAGACCGAGCGCCGGGTCGCCGCGCTCTTCGGTGAGGTGCTCGGGCAGCCGGTCACCGGCGCCGAGGACGGCTTCTTCGAGATCGGCGGCACCTCGCTGCTCGCCACCAGGCTGGTCGCCGCGCTGCACGACGAGTTCGGGGTCGAGCTGCCGGTGCGGGCGATCTTCGAGGCGCCGACCGTCGCCGACATCGCCGCCGCGCTCGCGGTCTCGCCGCGCAGCGAGCGGGTCCGGGTGAGCGGGGGCCCGCGCCCGGAGCGGATCCCGCTCGCCCTGCCGCAGCAGCGGCTCTGGTTCCTGAACCGGCTCGACCCGGCGAACAGCGCCTACAACATCGCGGTGGCGCTGCACATCACCGGCGAGCTCGACGTCGCCGCGCTGCGCTCCGCGCTCGGTGACCTGGTGGAGCGGCACGAAGTGCTGCGCACCGTCTTCCCGGAGGACGAGCACGGCCCGGTGCAGCGCATCCTGCCGACGGTCGCGGCCACCCCGGCACTGCCGGTGCCTGCGAACACCGTCGACGCCGAGCACGCCACCCAGGCGCTGACCGCGCTCGCGCAGCGCGGATTCGACCTCGCCACCGAGCCGCCGCTGCGGGTCGCGCTGGCCCGCACCGCGCCGGACGAGCACGTGCTCGCCGTCGTGCTGCACCACATCGCCGCCGACGGCGCCTCGCTCGCCCCGCTCACCCGCGATCTCGGCGCCGCCTACCTGGCCCGCGCGGCCGGGACCGCGCCCGACTGGTCGCCGCTTCCGGTGCAGTACGCCGACTTCGGGCTGTGGCAGCGCGCGCGCTTCGGCGCCACCGACGACCCGGCGAGCCCGGCCGCCGCCCAGCTCGCGCACTGGCGCGCCGCGCTGGCCGACCTGCCGGACGAGCTCCCGCTGCCCTACGACCGGCCGCGCCCGGCCGAGCCGACCCAGCGCGCGGGCACGGTGCGGATTCCGCTGCACGCCGGGCTGCGCGCCGCGCTGGAGCGGCTGGCGCGGGACCGCGGCGTCAGCCCGTTCATGGTGCTGCGCTCGGCGCTGGCGGTGCTGCTGCGCGGGCTCACCGGCGGCCGCGACGTCGTGATCGGCACCCCGGTCGCCGGCCGCTCCGCGCCGGAGCTGCACGACCTGGTCGGCATGTTCGTCAACACCGTGGTGCTGCGCTCCGACGTCGACCCGGACGCCACCTTCGGCGCGCTGCTCGCCGCCGACCTCGAGTCCGAGCTGGCCGCGATGGAGCACGCCGACCTGCCCTTCGATCTCCTGGTCGCCGAGCTCGGCGCCGAGGTGCGCGGCACCGGGCGGCACCCGCTCTTCCAGGTCGCGCTGACCGTGCAGGACGAGCCGCACCCCGACCTCGCGCTGCCCGGCCTCACCGTCACCGCGCGGGCGCTCGACATCGCCCGCGCCAAGTTCGACCTGGAGCTGCGGGCCCCGGCCGGGCTCGGCGACGAGCTCGAACTCGTCTACGCCACCGAGCTCTTCGACGCCGGCACGGTCGAGACGGTCGGGCACCGGCTGCTCACCGTGCTCGCCGCGGTCGCCGCCGACCCGGAGCGCCCCGTCCACCGGATCGACCTGCGCACCGACTGGGAGCGGGCCGCGCTGAGCCCCGCGCGCGGCGCCCCGGCCGCCGCCCCGGTCACCCTGGCCGAGTACTTCGAGCGCACCGCGTTCGAGCACCCGCACCGGATCGCCGTGCGGTCCGCCGGCACCGTTCTCGACTACTTCGAGCTCGCCGAGCGGGTGAACCGGCTGGCCCGCATGCTGCGCGCCCGCGGCATCGGCGCCGGCGACCGGGTCGCGCTCGGGCTCACCCGCTCGATCGACTCGGTGGCGGCCGCGCTCGCCGTCGTCACCGCGGGCGCGGCCTACGTGCCGCTCGACCCCGCCTACCCGGCGGACCGGCTGCGGCACATGCTCGCCGACTCCGGCTGCCGGGCCGGGCTCACCCGCTCCGCGCACGCGGCCGCACTGGCCGCCGCGGACGACGGCGGCACCGGCTGGCTGCTGCTCGACGACCCCGACCTCGTCGCCGAGCTCGCCGCGCTCTCCGCCCGCCCGCTCGCCGCCGCCGAGCGCGCCCGCCCGGCCCGCCCCGACGACCTCGCCTACATCATCTACACGTCGGGCTCCACCGGCACCCCCAAGGGCGTCGCCGTCACGCACACCGGCCTCGCCGGGCTGGCCGAGGAGTTCGGCGCGCGCGCCGAGGTCACCCCGGACTCGCGCACGCTGCACTTCTCCACCCCCAGCTTCGACGCCGCCATGCTAGACCTGCTGCTCACCATCAACGCCGGCGCGGCCATGGTGCTCTGCCCGACCGACGTCTTCGGCGGCGACGAGCTCGGCGCGCTGCTCGCGGCGGAGCGGGTCACCCACCTGTTCCTCACCCCGGCCGCGCTGGCCACCGTCGACCACGAGCGCTGGCCGCTGCCGGAGCTGCGCTCGCTCATGGTCGGCGGCGAGGCGGTCGGTGCCGAGCTGGTCGCCCGCTGGGCTCCGGGCAGGCGCATGTTCGACGTGTACGGCCCGACGGAGACCACCGTGGTGGCGACCATCTCGCGGCCGCTCACCGTCGGCGGCCCGATCGATATCGGCACCCCGGTCCGCGGCGCCCGCGCGCTGGTCCTCGACGACCGGCTGCGTCCGGTGCCGGTCGGCGTCCCCGGCGAGCTGTACCTGGGCGGTTACGGCGTCGCCCGCGGCTACCTGGACCGGTACGGCCTGACCGCGGCGCGCTTCGTCGCCGACCCGACCGAGCCGGGCGCGCGGCTCTACCGCACCGGCGACGTGGTGCGCTGGACCGCCGACGGCGCACTGCGCTACCTGGGCCGCAGCGACCACCAGGTCAAGATGCGCGGCTTCCGGATCGAGCTCGGCGAGATCACCGGCGCGCTCAGCGCGCACCCCTCGGTGCGGTTCGCGCACACCGAGGTGCGCCGGATCGCCGGCGCCGACCGGATCGCCGCCTTCGTGCACCCGGCCGACCCGGTCGCGGGCGTCGACGTGGAGTCGCTGCGCGCCCACGTCGCCCGCGTCCTGCCGACGCACATGGTCCCCTCCGCGCTCACCGTGCTCGACGAGATCCCGCTGACCCCGGTCGGCAAGCTCGACATCGCGCGGCTGCCCGAGCCGCAGCCCCTGCCGGGCACCGGCAGCGGCCGTGCCGCCGAGACCTCGTCCGAGCGGCTGGTCGCCGCCACCATGGCCGAGCTGCTCGGGGTGCGGACGGTGCAGGCCGACGACGGCTTCTTCGACATCGGCGGCAACTCGCTGCTCGCCACCAGGCTGGTCGCCCGGCTGGCCGAGCAGACCGGGGTGCGGCTCGAGGTGCGCGCGGTCTTCGCCGAGCCGACGGTCGCCGCGCTCGCCGCCCGCATCGACCGCGCCGAGCCCGCCACCCGGGTGTCCCGCCCGGTCGCGGTGCGGCGCCCGGCGCACATCCCGCTCTCCGCCGCCCAGCGCAGGCTCTGGTTCCTGGACCGGTTCGAGGAGAGCGGCTCGCGCGGCGCCTACAACGTCCCGCTGGTGCTCCGGCTGCGCGGCACCCTCGACCTGGAGGCGCTCGCCTCCGCGCTGGTCACGGTGCAGGAGCGGCACGAGACGCTGCGCACGGTCTTCCCCGAGCACGAGGGCGAGCCGGTGCAGCGCATCCTCGACGCCGCGACGACCACGGTCCCGGTCGCCTTCGACTCGGTGCGGCCGTCCGAGGTCGTCGAGGCGATCTCCCGCTTCACCGCACCGGGTTTCGACCTCGCCACCGAGGTCCCGGTGCGGGCCGCGCTGCTGCACGTCGCCTCCGGCGGGCCGATCGAGGACTACGCGCTCGCCGTCGTCGTGCACCACATCGCGGTGGACGGCTGGTCGCTCGGCCCGCTCGCCGCCGACATCGCGATCGCCTACCGGGCGGCCCGGCTCGACATCGCGCCGGAGTGGGAGCCGCTGCCGCTGCAGTACGCCGACTACACGCTGTGGCAGCGCGACGCGCTCGGCGCCGAGGACGACCCGGCCGCGCCCGCGCACCGCCAGCTCGCGTACTGGCGGGAGACCCTGGCCGAGCTGCCCGAGCTGCTCGCGCTGCCCACCGACCGGCCGCGCCCGCCGGTGCCGAGCCACCGCGGCGGCACCGCCGAGGTCACCGTCGACGCCTTCACCCACCGCGAGCTGAAGCGGATCGCCGACCGCGGCAACGTCAGCATGTTCATGCTGCTGCACGCCGCGCTCGCGGTGCTGCTGCACCGGATGTCGGGCACCGGCGACGTCGCCGTCGGCACCCCGCACGCCGGTCGCGGCGACCGCGAGCTGGACGGGCTGATCGGCATGTTCGTCAACACCCTCGTGCTGCGCACCGCGGTCTCCCCCGCGCTGCGCTTCGACGAGCTGCTCGCCCGGGTCAGGGAGACCGACCTGGACGCCTTCGACCACGCCGAGCTGCCCTTCGAGCGGCTGGTGGAGGTGCTCAACCCGGCCCGCTCGCGCTCGCACCACCCGCTGTTCCAGGTCATGCTCTCGGTGCGCACCGAGCCGATCGGCCCGCTGGAGCTGCCCGGGCTGCAGATCGAGCCGGTCGACCTGGACGCCGGCATCGCCAAGTTCGACCTGCAGTTCACCCTCACCGAGCACGGCGGCGCCGACCCCGACGGCATCACCGTCGGCGTCAACTACGCCGCCGACCTGTTCGACCACAACAGCGCGCTCGGCCTCGGCGAGCGGCTGGTCCGGCTGCTCACCGCGGTGGCCGCCAACCCGGCGAGCGCCGTCGGCGACCTGGACCTGCTGCACCCGGCGGAGTGGTCCGGGCTGGCCCCGGTGCAGGGCGCCGAGCCCGACCGCCCGCTCACCTTCCCCGAGGTCTTCGCCACCGCGGTCGCCGCCGAGCCGGACGCGATCGCGCTGCGCGCGGACGGCACCGACGTCACCTACGAGGCGCTCGACCGCTGGAGCAGCAGGCTGGCCCGGCTGCTCATCCGCCGCGGGGTCGGCCCGGAGACGCTGGTCGCGCTCGGCATCGCGCGCTCGGTGGAGTCGGTGGCGACGGTGCTCGCCGTGGTCAAGACCGGCGCCGCCTTCGTCCCGGTGGACCCGCGCTACCCGGCCGCCCGGATCGCGCACATGCTCGCCGACTCCGGCGTCGCGCTCGGCCTGACCCTGGCCGCGCACCGCGACACCCTGCCGAACACCGTCGACTGGCTGGTGCTCGACGACCCGGAGACCAGGGCCGGGGTGCTGGCCTCGGAGGACAGCCCGCTGGCCGAGGCCGAGCGGCCGGCGCCGCTGCGGCTGGAGAACCCGGCCTACGTCATCTACACCTCGGGCTCCACCGGCACCCCGAAGGGCGTCGTGGTCACGCACGGCGGGCTCTCCAACTTCGCCGCCGAGCTGGCCGAGCGCTTCGACGTCCGGCCCGGCTCCCGGGTGCTGCACTTCGCCACCCCGAGCTTCGACGCCGCCATGCTCGACCTGCTCTTCGCGCTCGGCGGCGGCGCCACCCTCGTCATCGCGCCGCCGGAGGTGGTCGGCGGCGACGGGCTGCGCGAGGTGTTCGTCGGCGAGCGCATCACGCACGCCTTCATCACCACCGCGGCGCTCGGCACCGTCGACCCCGCCGGGGTGGTCGACCTGGCGCACATCCTGGTCGGCGGCGAGGCGCTGCCGCCGGACCTGGTGAACCGCTGGGCGCCGGGGCGCAACCTCTACAACGTCTACGGCCCGACCGAGACCACCATCGTCACCGTGATCTCGCCGCCGATGGCACCCGGCGCGCCGATCACCATCGGCGGCCCGATCCGCGGCGTCGCGGCCACCGTCCTCGACGCGCGGCTGCACCCGGCCCCGATCGGCGTCACCGGGGAGCTGCAGCTGGCAGGCGCCGCGCTGGCCCGCGGCTACCTGAACCGCCCCGGCCTCACCGCGCAGCGCTTCGTCGCCAACCCGTACGGCAAGCCCGGCGAGCGCATGTACCGCACCGGCGACCTGGTGCGCTGGCGCGACACCGGCGCCCCCGAGCTGCCCGGCCGCCGCTCCGCCAGGGAGATCGAGTACGTCGGCCGCTCCGACCACCAGGTCAAGATCCGCGGCTTCCGGATCGAGCTCGGCGAGATCGACGCCGCGCTGGCGAGCCACGACGAGGTCGAGTACTCGCTCACCATCGGGCACCGCACCGAGGCGGGCGCCACCGCGCTGGTCTCCTACGTCAAGCCGCGCGCGGGCACCGCGCCGACCGCGGCCCAGCTCACCGCGCACGTGGCGGCCAGGGTGCCGAACTACATGGTGCCGCAGGCGATCATGCTGCTCGACGAGCTGCCGCTGACCCCGGTCGGCAAGCTGGACCGGGCCCGGCTGCCGGAGCCGGTCTTCGCGGGCGCGCACGGCTACCGGGCGCCGCTCGGCCCGCTGGAGACGGCGATCGCCGCCGCCTTCGCCGAGGTGCTCGGGATTCAGCGGGTCGGCGCCGACGACGGCTTCTTCGAGCTCGGCGGCAACTCGCTGCTCGCCACCCGGGTGGTCGGGCTGCTCCGCGCGGCCGGGATCGAGGTGGCGGTGCAGCAGATGTTCGGCGCGGCCACCCCGGCAGCGATCGCGGCGAGCCTCTCCGGCGGCGCGAGCATCGACCCGCTGGCCCCGGTGCTGCCGATCCGGACCACCGGCGAGGCCGCCCCGCTGTTCTGCGTGCACCCCGCGATCGGGCTCTCCTGGTGCTACTCCGGGCTGCTCGCGCACCTGGACACCGACCGGCCGGTGTACGGGCTGCAGGCGCCGCACGTCACCGGCGACGAGCCGTTCGGCAGCATCTCCGAGGCCGCGAACCGCTACATCGAGCACATCCGCTCGGTGCAGCCGCACGGCCCCTACCACCTGCTCGGCTGGTCGCTCGGCGGGCTCATCGCGCACGCCGTCGCGACCAGGCTGCAACAGCAGGGCGAGGAGGTCGCGCTGCTCGCGCTGCTGGACAGCTACCGGCTCTCCGACGACCTGCTCGAGCTCGCCATGCCGAGCGTGGCGGAGATCGTCGCCGAGTTCGGCGGCATCGCCGCCGCCGACCTGGACCCGGAGCTCGACCTGGCCGGGGCCGCCGCGCTGCTGCGCGAGGAGAACGGGCCGTTCGCGGCGCTCACCGCCGAGCACCTGGAACGGCTGTACGAGGGGTACCGCGCGGGAACCGTGCTGGCGCACGGTTTCCGGCCGCGGGTCTTCGACGGTGACCTGCTCTTCTTCACCGCCGCCGAGGACGAGATCAACCGCGCCGACCCGAACCGGTCCGCGGCGGCCTGGCGGCCGCACGCGACCGGTGCCATCCACGATCACGCGCTGCCGTGCAGGCACGCGGACATGACCACACCCGAAGCGCTCGCCGTGATCGGCCCGGTACTGCGGTCCCGGCTCGGCGGCGGCGGGGGGACAGGAGAATCGATGAGTGCCCGAGCAGAGGTGCGCAGGTGAGCCTCGCCGTCGAAGTCAGCGACCTGAGCATGAGCTACGGCAAGATCCGCGTGCTCGACGGGATCGATCTGGAGATCCCGGCGGGCACCGTGATGGGGCTGCTCGGCCCCAACGGTGCGGGCAAGACCACCACCGTCCGGATCGTCACCACCCTGCTCCGCCCCTCCGCGGGCACCGTGCGGGTGGCCGGGGTGGACGTGCTCGGCGACCCCGCCGGGGCACGCAGGCTGATCGGGCTCTCCGGCCAGTACGCCGCGGTCGACGCCAACCTCACCGGCTTCGAGAACCTGCGCATGGTGGCCAGGCTCTACGGCATGTCCGGTAGGCGCGCGACCGCGCGCGCCGAGGAGCTGCTCGGCGCCTTCGGCCTGGAGCACGCCGCCGCGCGCCGGGCGGGCACCTACTCCGGCGGCATGGCCCGCCGCCTCGACCTGGCGGGGGCGCTGGTCGCGCGGCCGCCGGTGGTGGTGCTCGACGAGCCGACCACCGGTCTCGACCCGCGCGGCAGGCTCGACATGTGGCAGGTGATCGGCGACCTGGTCGACGACGGCACCACGGTGCTGCTCACCACCCAGTACCTGGAGGAGGCCGACCAGCTGGCCGACCGGATCACCGTGATCGACCGCGGCCGGGTGATCGCGCGCGGCTCCGCCGACGAGCTCAAGACCGCCATCGGCGGCGACCGGCTCACCGTCACGCTGGCCGCGGGCCAGGCCACCGCGCTGGCCAAGTCGGTGCTCGCGCAGATCGGGCTCGGCGAGCCGAACCACGAATCCGGCACCGACCAGGTGTCGATCGTGGTGGGGGAGGGCTCGCGCACCATGGTCGAGGCGCTGCGCAGGCTCGACGACGCCGGCGTCTGCGTGGTCGACGCCGAGGTCAACCGCCCCAGCCTGGACGACGTCTTCCTCTCCCTGACCGGCACCGCGCCCGCCGCGGACGCCGCCCCCGCGCCCGAAACCGACGATGTTCCCGAGGAGATCCTGTCGTGACCAGCAGTGCCCAGGTCCTGGAGAAGCGGGGCAGGCACGCCCGCCCGGAGCAGGCCTCCGCGCAGGCCGCCGAGCCCGAACCCCGCGGCCGGATCTTCCGGGACAGCGCGATCGTCGCCTACCGCAACCTGCTCACCATCCTGCGGGTGCCGACGCTGCTGGTGACCGCGACCATCCAGCCGCTCATGTTCGTCTTCGTCTTCGCCTACATCTTCGGCGCCTCGCTCGGCGGCGACCAGTACCGCGAGTTCCTGCTGGCGGGCATCTTCACCCAGACCGTCGCCTTCAACGCCGCCTTCACCACCGTCGGGCTCGCGGGCGACCTGCAGAAGGGCATCATCGACCGGATGCGGGCGCTGCCCATGTCCCGGCTCGCGGTGCTCATGGGCCGCACCCTCTCCGACCTCGTCGTGAACGTGCTGAGCCTGTTCGTCATGGTGGTCTGCGGGCTGATCGTCGGCTGGCGGATCAACGGCTCGATCGGCGACGCGCTGCTCGCCTTCGGCGTGATCCTGCTCTTCGCCTTCGCCATGTCGTGGGTGGGCGCGCTCACCGGGCTGCTCTCGCCGACCGTCGAGGTGGCGCAGAGCGCCGGGCTGATCTGGCTCTTCCCGCTGACCTTCATCTCCTCGGCGTTCATCTCCGGCGAGACGCTGCCCGGCCCGCTGAAGAACATCGCCGAGTGGAACCCGATCACCGCCGTCTCCACGGCGGGGCGGCAGCTCTTCGGCAACAGCTCGCCGCCGACCTTCATCCCGGCCACCGGCTGGGTCGCCGACAACGCGGTGCTGTACTCCATCGGCTGCTCGCTCGCCATCCTCGCGGTCGCCATGCCGCTGGCGCTGCTGCGCTACCGCAAGGTCGCGAGCCGCTAGAGCGCGTCGGCGACCTCGAGGAACGGCGCGATCTCGGCATCGAAGCCGACCTCGCCGCGCAGGTAGTCGACGCTGATCCCGGTCAGCTCGACCGCGAGCTGCGTCGGCGCGGTGAAGTCGTCGAACAGCCGGTGGTAGTCGTCCATCAGCTCGCTGCAGCGGGTGACGGCGCGCAGGTAGAAGGAGAGCGCGACCGGCGCGTCTACCGCGCGCAGCATGTCGTCCACCTGCTCCAGCCGGTCGCTGCCCACGTTGTGGATCAGCTGCGCGAAGCCGCCGTTCTTCACCTGGTAGTCGAAATGCGCCGCCAGTACGGTGAGGTAGGCCAGGTCACGTCGCGGCTCGTCGAGTTCGTCGGCATTCTCCAGCAGCTCCGCCGCCCGCAGCCCCAGTTGCTGGAGCCGCTCGTTGTACACGCTCACGATCGCCGAGCCTAGGACACGACGAAGGCCCCCACCCGTCACGGGTGGGGGCCTTCGTCGGGTGTGCCGGTCAGCCCCGGCGGCGCGTCTTCAGCAGCTCCAGCCGCTCCTTGAGCAGCTCCTCGAGCTCGTCCTTGGAGCGCCGCTCCAGCAGCATGTCCCAGTGCGTGCGCGGCGGCTTGACCTTCTTGGCCTCCTGCGCGGTGCCCTCGAGGAGCACCCCCTCCTGGCCGTTGCGGCACAGCCAGGTGGGCGGGATCTCGGCGTCGTCGGCGAACGGGACGTCGAATTCCTCGTTGTTGTCGGTCCGGTAGCGGGCAATCCGGCGCGGCGCCAGGTCGTGGTCGCGATCGGTCTCGTAACTCACCGCTCCGAGCCTGCTGCCCCGGAGTACGCGATCTGCCATGTGTGCCTCTCCCTGTCGAGTCCCAGTCGTGTCGAACGTGGCCGGTGCCGCACGGTACAACGCTCGGTGACGAGCCGGTGTTCCCGGGGCAACCGGCTAACCCCTCCATGATAGTGCCTCGCCCGGTGTGCCCGGCCCGGCCGGTGCCCGTGGTCCGCGCCGCGGCCGGGAGTTCTCGCCGGGGCCGCCGTACGGCTAGTGTTCTGCCCCATGCGCCGCTTGCTGTCCTGCCTGTGGTGCGGGCGGGAGATCGTCGAGTCGGAGGCCGGACGCAGGCGCCGGTACTGCCGTCAGTCCTGCCGTCAGCGCGCCTACGAACACCGGAACAGCCTCAAGGGCACCGGCATCCCGTCCGACTCCGTCGTGCTCAGCGCCCAGGAGGCGGCGGCCCTCGCGGACCGCTGGTTCGCCGCCCGCTGCGCCGCCGAGGACGTCGCGATCGCGGTCGACGAGGGCGCCGGCTCGGTCGAATTGGCCGCGCTCAGTGCGAAACTCGTGTCGCTGGCGCGCGACGCCGAGCGGCTGCGCTGAGCACGAGCGCCACCCCGAGCGCCGTACCGGCGAGCAGCGCCGCGCCCGCGAGCAGCACCGGGGCGTCGGGCGCGGCGGGCGGCACCCCGCGCAGCGCCTGCCCCAGCGTCAGCGCGAGCAGCCCGGTCCAGGCGGCCGCGAGCACCCCGACCAGCCGGGCGCGGGTGCGCTCGGCGCGCAGCGCGGGGTAGCGGCGCGCGGCGAACCCGAGCGCGACGGCCGCGAGCAGCAGCACTTGGACGCCGTGCAACCCGACGAAGTGCGGCACCCGCAGGTCGCCGCCGGTCGTGCTCCAGTGCGTCACCGGCAGCCCGGCCGGGTCGTCGCGCACGCCGCGGTCGCCGACGGTGTGGCTCCCGGCCAGCTCGACGGCCCCGCCGTCCGCGGCCGCCGCCGTCCGCGCACCGGTGAACCCCATGAGGTAGCCGAGCGCCATCCCGGCCACGGCCAGCGCCAGCCCCGCCCTGATCGCCAGCGTGACCGGCCGATCGGCCACCCGCTGCCACAGCACGACCACCGCGATCACCAGGTTCGCCGCGAACAGCCCGGGCACGCCGGAGGCGAAGATCAGCTGCCCGACGGTGTTCACCGCGTCGGATTCGGTGTTGAAGTGGCTGAACGTCCCGCGCGCGGCCTGCACGACGACGAATCCGACGTCGACCACGGTGGTCACCGCGAAGATCGTGCCCATCCACCCGGTCACCCGGGAGCCGCGGTGCGGCAGGCTCAGCAGCCAGGCCAGGGTGGCGGTGTAGAGGACGAAGGCCGCGGCGAACTTCGCCGGCTTGGCCCAGGCGGGTTCGCCGGCGATCAGCCGGTCGTCGAGGCTCAGCCCGGCCAGCGACCAGAGCAGCAGCGCGGCCATCAGCCCGCAGGCGACGAGCAGCGGCCGGTGTAGGCGCCGCGGCCCGGATCCGACCGGGAGCGTGGATCTTTCGTCGAGCTGCGTCATGCGTCGACGGTAGGAACGCGGGGCGCTCGGCGACCTCCCGCCCGCGGGTGATCCGGGTGTCGTACCCCGGTAGGGGTCAGCCCGCGGGGCGGTGCGCGTCCACGCCGCGCGCGGCCAGCCAGGGCAGCGGATCCAGCTTGGCGCCGTCCCCGGCGTGCACCTCGTAGTGCAGGTGCGGGCCGGTGGAGAAGCCGCGGTTGCCGACGGTGGCGATGACGTCGCCCGCCCGCACCTGCTGCCCGACGGCGGCCAGGATGTCCTGCACGTGGCCGTAGACGCCGACGGTTCCGTCGTCCTGCTGCACCCGGACCCACAGCCCGAAGCCCGCGGCCGGCCCCGCCTCGAGCACGGTGCCGTCGGTGACCGCCGCGATCGGCGCGCCGATCGGATCGCCGAAGTCGAGCCCGGCGTGCAGCGCGCCCCAGCGCGTACCGAAGAGCGAGGTGAGGCTGCCCGCCACCGGGCGGACGGTGCGCGGCCGCGCCGCCTCGACGGCGAAGCGGTGCTGCTCCTCGACAACGGCGGCGGGCACGGTCTGCGGTCGCTGCGCCTCCCACGGGGTCACCGCGGCGGCGAGTGCGGGGCGGGCGGCGGTGGCGGGGGCCGGATCGTGTCCGGCCACCGCGAGCGCGGCGAGCGCGGCGCTCACGGCAGTGGTGGCGACGGCCGCCCGGGTCACGGTGCGGCGCGCTGGTAACGAGGAGGTTACGGGCATGGCGTCGAACGTACGACAGCCCAAACCCGGAGCCGCAATTCTGTGGCTACCTTCACCGCCGGAGAAATCGCAGGTAGAGAACCTACACCCGATCTTGGTCGGCCGCAGCGCTCCCGCTCGACCCGACATTCGGCGAGCCCGTTCCGGTTGACGGAACCGGTCGCGGGCGCGCACACTGGATTAGTGCCGACTAATGGAGTGCGTGCCATGGTCGCGCTCGCCGACCCGACCAGGCGGGCCATCTTCGAAGCGCTGCCCGCCGCGCCGCGCTCGGTCGGCGAGCTGGCCGAGCGGGTCGGCGTCACCAGCTCGGCGGTCTCCCAGCACCTGCGGGTGCTGCGCGAGGCCAGGCTGGTGCGAATGCGGCCGGACGGCAACCGCCGCCTCTACCACCTCGACCCGCGCGGCCTCGCCGACGTCAGGGACTACGTGGAGCGGTACTGGCCGAGCGCGCTCGCCGCCTACGCGGCCGCCATCGACGAGGCGTGGAGCACCGAGCCCTGACGCACTGCCGATCACGGAACGGGAAACTCCGGGCAAATCAGCGCGGTTGCCTGCGGCAACGGGCATAACATCACGTCATGACGACAACGGAAGCGGTCGGCGGCCCGGTTCGAGCTCTCGCGCGCGCCGCCTGGCAAACGATTCTCGTCACCGGAATCCTCTCGGTGATCCTCGGTGTGCTCATCCTGGTCTGGCCGGGCGCCACCCTCGCCGTCGCCGGGGTGCTCTTCGGCATCTACCTGGTGGTCAGCGGGGTACTCCAGCTGCTCGCCGCCTTCGGGGCGCCCGCGAGCACCGGGCTGCGGGTGCTCGCCTTCATCAGCGGCGTGCTCTCGATCGTGCTCGGCATCTTCTGCTTCCGCGACGAGATCGCCTCGCTGCTCCTGCTCGGCATCTTCATCGGCATCGGCTGGCTGTTCCGCGGGATCGGGGCGGTCATGGCCGCCATCTCCGAGCCGAACCTGCCCGGCCGCGGCGTGCAGGGCTTCTTCGGGGTTGTCACCGCGATCGCCGGCGTCGTGCTCGTGGTCTGGCCGGTCGGCTCGGTGGCGACGCTCGCCTGGGTGGCGGGCATCTGGCTGGTGGTGATCGGCATCATGGAGATCGCCACCGCCTTCGGCGTCAAGCGCGACAGCGAGCGGAGCGGCGCGTTGCACGACGTGGTGTAGTAGAAGCACTCGGGGTGAACTAGGCTGCGACGCCATGAATTTCGTCTACAACGTGCTGGTCGTGACGCACCTGCTCGGGATGGCCGCGGTGGTCGGCGGCTGGGTGGCGTGCCGCCCCGAGGTCAACTCGGTCATGGTCTGGGGCGCTCGCGCCCAGCTGATCTCCGGGATCGCCCTGGTCGGGCTCGCCGAGTCGATCGACTCGCTCGGCAAGGACCCGAACCTGGCGAAGGTCGGGGTGAAGCTGGTGATCGCCGTGGCGGTCGCCGGGTTCGCCGAGGTCGGCTACGCCGACGCCAAGCGGGGCAAGCCCGTCGGCAGGCTCTCCGACGCGGCGGGCGGCCTCGCCGTCGTCAACGTCGTCGTCGCCACGCTCTGGACCTGAGCCGGACGCCGCTCCCGCCCGCTCAACCCTCGAACAGCGGAGCGAGCTGCGGCCGCTTGGCCGTCACCCGATCGCCGGTCGAGATCCCGCGCGCCCGGCGCACCAGCCACGGCAGCATGTGCACCGTCGCCCAGCGCAGCTCGTCGACTATCTGCTCGCCCCCGCGCTGCCGCACCGGCGGCAGCGGCTCCCGCCACGACCCGTCCGCGCCTGGCACCCGCAGCGCCTCGGCCGCCGCCCGCGCCACCACCTCGTGCCCCAGCGGGCTCAGATGCAGCCGATCCTGCGCCCACAGCAGCCGGTGCGCGGCCACCGGCACCGGCTCGAGCTCCACCAGCACCGCCTCGTAGCGCACCGCCAGCTCCCGGACATCGGCATTGAACTGCCGGATCCGCCCCGCCAGCGGCCGCAGCACCGGCGCGATCGCCCCGATGTCGGGAAAGGTGAAGGTGACCACCGTCGAGCCCGCCGTTCGAAGGGGCTCGATCAGCGCCGCGAGCTCGGCGAGCAGCGCCTCCCGGTCGAAGCGCGGCCGGATCAGGTCGTTCAGCCCCGCCAGCACCGCCGTCAGATCCGGCTGCATGGCCAGCGCCGGCGCCAGCTGCTCCGCGCGGATCTGCCCCGCGCGCCTGCCGCGGATCGCGAGATTGGCGTAGCGGAACTCGGGAGCCTCGCCGCCGAGCATGTCGGCGAACCGATCCGCCCAGCCGCGCAGCCCCCCGGACTCGTCGGGGTCGCCGACCCCCTCGGTCTGGCTGTCCCCGATGGCGACGAAGCGCGTGTAGCACTGCACGTTCCGAGGCTAGGAGTCCCGGATGAACAGGCGGTTTACCCATAGGGGCCGACAGTCGTCGTGTGCTGGGTCACACGGTTGTGATTCGGCCCGAAGTGCACCGCCCTGACCTGGGCATTCACGGTGTCCACCAGGCGATTTGACGTTGCGTTTCCCGCCGCGTAACTTATTCCATGTCAGAGCGACACGGACACCGACCCGGGAGACCGGGACACGAGGTTGGACGGCTGAGCGCCTGGTGGTTGGCTGGCCTGTTTGACATCTCGGATGTTCGGGTTTAGCCTGGAACAGTTGCCTCACGGAAGATCCAGTCTCTGGTTCGGATGTGTGTGCGTGTGTTCTTTGAGAACTCAATAGTGTGTCGATGAATGTCAGTGCCAAATGTTTATTTGGTTCTCGATTCTTGCACCCCCGTGTGAGGGTCGGGACATTTAGTCAGCAAATTGTTTTTTGCTGGCGTTTTGTTTTGCTGGGTTTTCGGACTCGCGTTTTCTTTCGATTGCGCCTCTTCGGGGGTGTGGTTGTGAGTCTTCAACGGAGAGTTTGATCCTGGCTCAGGACGAACGCTGGCGGCGTGCTTAACACATGCAAGTCGAGCGGTAAGGCCCTTCGGGGTACACGAGCGGCGAACGGGTGAGTAACACGTGGGTGATCTGCCTCGCACTCTGGGATAAGCCTGGGAAACTGGGTCTAATACCGGATAGGACCACTGATCGCATGGTTGGTGGTGGAAAGATTTATCGGTGTGAGATGGGCCCGCGGCCTATCAGCTTGTTGGTGGGGTAATGGCCTACCAAGGCGACGACGGGTAGCCGGCCTGAGAGGGCGACCGGCCACACTGGGACTGAGACACGGCCCAGACTCCTACGGGAGGCAGCAGTGGGGAATATTGCACAATGGGCGAAAGCCTGATGCAGCGACGCCGCGTGAGGGATGACGGCCTTCGGGTTGTAAACCTCTTTCGACAGGGACGAAGCGCAAGTGACGGTACCTGTAGAAGAAGCACCGGCCAACTACGTGCCAGCAGCCGCGGTAATACGTAGGGTGCGAGCGTTGTCCGGAATTACTGGGCGTAAAGAGCTTGTAGGCGGTCTGTCGCGTCGTCCGTGAAAACTTGGGGCTCAACCCCAAGCTTGCGGGCGATACGGGCAGACTTGAGTACTTCAGGGGAGACTGGAATTCCTGGTGTAGCGGTGAAATGCGCAGATATCAGGAGGAACACCGGTGGCGAAGGCGGGTCTCTGGGAAGTAACTGACGCTGAGAAGCGAAAGCGTGGGTAGCAAACAGGATTAGATACCCTGGTAGTCCACGCCGTAAACGGTGGGTACTAGGTGTGGGTTTCCTTCCACGGGATCCGTGCCGTAGCTAACGCATTAAGTACCCCGCCTGGGGAGTACGGCCGCAAGGCTAAAACTCAAAGGAATTGACGGGGGCCCGCACAAGCGGCGGAGCATGTGGATTAATTCGATGCAACGCGAAGAACCTTACCTGGGTTTGACATACACCGGAAACCTGCAGAGATGTAGGCCCCCTTGTGGTCGGTGTACAGGTGGTGCATGGCTGTCGTCAGCTCGTGTCGTGAGATGTTGGGTTAAGTCCCGCAACGAGCGCAACCCTTGTCCTGTATTGCCAGCGGGTTATGCCGGGGACTTGCAGGAGACTGCCGGGGTCAACTCGGAGGAAGGTGGGGACGACGTCAAGTCATCATGCCCCTTATGTCCAGGGCTTCACACATGCTACAATGGCCGGTACAGAGGGCTGCGATACCGTGAGGTGGAGCGAATCCCTTAAAGCCGGTCTCAGTTCGGATCGGGGTCTGCAACTCGACCCCGTGAAGTTGGAGTCGCTAGTAATCGCAGATCAGCAACGCTGCGGTGAATACGTTCCCGGGCCTTGTACACACCGCCCGTCACGTCATGAAAGTCGGTAACACCCGAAGCCGGTGGCCTAACCCCTTGTGGGAGGGAGCCGTCGAAGGTGGGATCGGCGATTGGGACGAAGTCGTAACAAGGTAGCCGTACCGGAAGGTGCGGCTGGATCACCTCCTTTCTAAGGAGCACATAGCATTTCGGGTCCGAGTGTGGCCCGGTGTTGCTCACGGGTGGAACGCTGACGCTGTACCGGATTCGTCCGGTTCTATATCGACACACTGTTGGGTCCTGAAAGAACACGCGGAAGCGAGTTTTTTCGAGGAAGAAGAATACGACGAGACCGCGTAGCGGTTCATACCAGCCTCTTTGTGTAGGGGTGTCGGTGACGCGGATTGCGTGGTCTTGTGTGTTGTTTGAGAACTGTACAGTGGACGCGAGCATCTTTGTTTGTAAGTGTTTAAGAGCGTTCGGTGGATGCCTTGGCACCAGGAGCCGATGAAGGACGTAGGAGGCTGCGATAAGCCTCGGGGAGCTGTCAACCGAGCTGTGATCCGAGGATGTCCGAATGGGGAAACCCGGCACGAGTGATGTCGTGTCACCCGCATCTGAATGTATAGGGTGTGTGGAGGGAACGCGGGGAAGTGAAACATCTCAGTACCCGCAGGAAGAGAAAACAACAGTGATTCCGTGAGTAGTGGCGAGCGAAAGCGGATGAGGCTAAACCATGCGTGTGTGATAGCCGGCAGGTGTTGCACGTGTGGGGTCGTGGGGTCATTTTTCCCGGTTCTGCCGAGCTGGGCGACAGTCAGAAAGGTGCGTGTTAGTCGAAGTGGTCTGGGATGGCCGACCGTAGACGGTGAGAGTCCGGTAGACGAAAACATGTTCCCTGTCGTAGGTGATGCCCGAGTAGCAGCGGGCCCGTGAAATCTGCTGTGAATCTGCCGGGACCACCCGGTAAGCCTGAATACTCCCTGGTGACCGATAGCGGACTAGTACCGTGAGGGAAAGGTGAAAAGTACCCCGGGAGGGGAGTGAAATAGTACCTGAAACCGGACGCTTACAATCCGTCAGAGCCTGTGCACAGTTTGGTCTGTGGTGGGTGATGGCGTGCCTTTTGAAGAATGAGCCTGCGAGTTAGTGGCATGTGGCGAGGTTAACCCGTGTGGGGTAGCCGTAGCGAAAGCGAGTCCGAATAGGGCGTTGAGTCGTGTGTTCTAGACCCGAAGCGGAGTGATCTACCCATGGCCAGGGTGAAGCGACGGTAAGACGTCGTGGAGGCCCGAACCCACTTAGGTTGAAAACTGAGGGGATGAGTTGTGGGTAGGGGTGAAAGGCCAATCAAACTCCGTGATAGCTGGTTCTCCCCGAAATGCATTTAGGTGCAGCGTCACGTGTTTCACTCCGGAGGTAGAGCTACTGGATGGCCTAGGGGGCCCACAAGCTTACCGAAGTCAGCCAAACTCCGAATGCCGGGGTGTGAGAGCGTGGCAGTGAGACTGCGGGGGATAAGCTTCGTAGTCGAGAGGGAAACAGCCCAGATCGCCGGCTAAGGCCCCTAAGCGTGTACTAAGTGGAAAAGGATGTGGGGTCGCGAAGACAACCAGGAGGTTGGCTTAGAAGCAGCCACCCTTGAAAGAGTGCGTAATAGCTCACTGGTCAAGTGATCCTGCGCCGACAATGTAGCGGGGCTCAAGTACACCGCCGAAGCCGCGGCACTCCCACAATACATCGGCCAACTTCTGCGGAGGTTGGTCTAGTGGTGGGGGTGGGTAGGGGAGCGTCGTGCATCCTGGGAAGCAGCAGCGTGAGCTAGTTGTGGAGGGTGTGCGAGTGAGAATGCAGGCATGAGTAGCGAAAGACGAGTGAGAAACTCGTCCGCCGAATGACCAAGGGTTCCTGGGCCAGGTTAATCCGCCCAGGGTGAGTCGGGACCTAAGGCGAGGCCGACAGGCGTAGTCGATGGACAACGGGTTGATATTCCCGTACCCGTGTATCCGCGC
This sequence comes from Nocardia asteroides, assembly GCF_021183625.1. NCBI lineage: Bacteria > Bacillati > Actinomycetota > Actinomycetes > Mycobacteriales > Nocardiaceae > Nocardia > Nocardia asteroides. The sequence goes on along the minus strand of NZ_CP089214.1, from coordinate 1,226,271 downwards.
CCAATGGCGAATCATCTGTGCTAAACGCCCTGAACCGGATCCATCACCTTCGGGTGAGGAGAGGGGGATGCGCGTGACCCTGGGTGTAGTAGTCAAGCGATGGGGTGACGCAGGAAGGTAGCTGGGCCCGGTAATGGTTGTCCGGGTGTAAGCCTGTAGGGCGTTGTGTAGGCAAATCCGCACAGCATATAGCCTGAGAGGTGATGCGTAGCCGATTGAGGTGAATTCAGTGATCCTATGCTGCCGAGAAAAGCCTCTAGTGAGTTGGTACACGGCCCGTACCCCAAACCGACACAGGTGGTCAGGTAGAGAATACCGAGGCGATCGAGAGAACTGTGGTTAAGGAACTCGGCAAAATGCCCCCGTAACTTCGGGAGAAGGGGGACCAACACTGGTGACCGGATTTACTCCGTGAGCTGGTGGTGGTCGCAGAGACCAGAGAGAAGCGACTGTTTACTAAAAACACAGGTCCGTGCGAAGTCGTAAGACGATGTATACGGACTGACGCCTGCCCGGTGCCGGAAGGTTAAGAGGACCGGTTAGCCCGCAAGGGCGAAGCTGAGAATTTAAGCCCCGGTAAACGGCGGTGGTAACTATAACCATCCTAAGGTAGCGAAATTCCTTGTCGGGTAAGTTCCGACCTGCACGAATGGCGTAACGACTTCTCTGCTGTCTCAACCACAGACTCGGCGAAATTGCATTACGAGTAAAGATGCTCGTTACGCGCGGCAGGACGAAAAGACCCCGGGACCTTCACTATAGCTTGGTATTGGTGTTCGGTACGGTTTGTGTAGGATAGGTGGGAGACTGTGAAGTGGGCACGCCAGTGTTCGTGGAGTCATCGTTGAAATACCACTCTGATCGTATTGGACTTCTAACCTCGGGCCATGATCTGGTTCAGGGACAGTGCCTGGTGGGTAGTTTAACTGGGGCGGTTGCCTCCCAAAATGTAACGGAGGCGCCCAAAGGTTCCCTCAGCCTGGTTGGCAATCAGGTGTCGAGTGCAAGTGCACAAGGGAGCTTGACTGTGAGACTGACAGGTCGAGCAGGGACGAAAGTCGGGACTAGTGATCCGGCACCGGCATGTGGAAGCGGTGTCGCTCAACGGATAAAAGGTACCCCGGGGATAACAGGCTGATCTTCCCCAAGAGTCCATATCGACGGGATGGTTTGGCACCTCGATGTCGGCTCGTCGCATCCTGGGGCCGGAGTAGGTCCCAAGGGTTGGGCTGTTCGCCCATTAAAGCGGCACGCGAGCTGGGTTTAGAACGTCGTGAGACAGTTCGGTCTCTATCCGCCGCGCGCGTCAGAAACTTGAGGAAGGCTGTCCCTAGTACGAGAGGACCGGGACGGACGAACCTCTGGTGTGCCAGTTGTCCTGCCAAGGGCACTGCTGGTTGGCTACGTTCGGAAGGGATAACCGCTGAAAGCATCTAAGCGGGAAGCCTGTTCCAAGATGAGGTTTCTCACCACCATCGAGTGGTTAAGGCCCCCTACAGACCATGGGGTTGATAGGCCGGAACTGGAAGCGCAGTAATGCGTGGAGGTGACTGGTACTAATAGGCCGAGGGCTTACCAACAAAGATTGCTACGCGTCCACTGTACGGTTCTGAAACAACACGGTTCGTGTTCGTTTCACAGAGTTACGGCGGTTATAGCGGCAGGGAAACGCCCGGTCCCATTCCGAACCCGGAAGCTAAGCCTGCCAGCGCCGATGGTACTGCACTCGACAGGGTGTGGGAGAGTAGGACACCGCCGGAACAATTGTTACTGAAGGCCCCACCAATTCGTTGGCGGGGCCTTCAGTCGTTTCCGGGGAAGAAATTTCGCCCGTGCCTGGCGGGCCTCGCCTCGGCGGTATGGCTGGCCGAGCGCGGCCATCGGGTGACGCTGCTGGAGAAGCGGAGCCGGCTGGGTTGATCTGGGACGCACCGCCGTTCGCGATCCGCACCGGCGCCGACGAGCTGCTCACCCTGCCCTCGACCATGGAGGCGGCAGTGGAGAGCGCCGTGCGGGCGGTCGGCGAGGTGACCCGCTACCTCACTGCTACTACCATGCCGCGCTGACCGTCGGAGGTCGCGTGCGAAGGAAGGGGCCCGGAACCGGGCCGTAGCTCGTACCCTTGATGGGAGCGCCCGAGTGGCGCCGCCGACATCGAGGCGAGGAGGCCAGGGTGTGAGGTTTCTGAGAAGTTCATGAAGCCTCCACGGTATTTTCTCCCCTTTTGCTATGGTCAACGCAGCGTAAGTTAGTGCTGATTCGGCACTAGTAGCGTGTGCCGGTGGGGGATCGGCACCGCGACCGAGAGGACGGTGTCGTCGATATGCGCAAGTCTGCCCCGGTAACGGTGTCGCTTCTGGTAGCCGCCGGGCTTGTGTCCGTCGGTTCGGGATCGGTGGTCTCGGCCGGCGGCGCCGGGGATGCCGGCGAAGCGCTGCTGGTCGGCTCCACCGGATCCGACGCCGCCGCGGCCGCTGTGAACGCGCCGGCACCCGCCTCCCGGATCGTAGGGTTGCTCCCGGTCGACGGCGGTGTGGCGCGCGAATTGCGGGCGGTTGTTCCGCCCGCGGACGGTGCTGTTCCGGTGGGTGCGGGGCCGGTTCTGCGGAGTATCGCGTTGCCGTCGGGGTCGGGGTTGCTCGGTATTCCGGAGGTGGTGTTGGCGGCGTATCGGAACGCGGAGCTGGCGTTGGCGTCGGCGCAGCCGGGGTGTGGGGTGTCGTGGAGTCTGCTGGCGGGGATCGGGCGGATCGAATCGGGGCATGCGGGTGGTGGGCGGACGGATGCGGCGGGGACGACGGTGACGCCGATCTTCGGTCCGGCGTTGGATGGTTCGTTGCCGGGTAACGAGGTGATCGCGGCGTCGGGTGGTGGGTTCGTGCGGGCGGTGGGGCCGATGCAGTTCCTGCCGTCGACGTGGGCGCATTACGCGGCGGACGGTAATGGTGACGGTGCGTCGGATCCGCACAATGTGTTCGATGCGGCGTTGGCGGCGGGGAAGTATCTGTGCAGTGGGGGGTTGGATCTGCGGGATCGGGCGCAGGAGTTGCGTGCGGTGTTGCGGTACAACAATTCGATGTCGTACGCGGCGGATGTGTTGAGCTGGTCGGCGGCGTATCGGACGGGTGGGTCGCCGTCGGCGGGGCGGGTGTCGCCGGAGGCGATCGCTCCGGGGTCGGGGGGCTGGGGCAATACGCCCGGCGTGCTGCTGACCTCGGCGCCGGGGCCGGTGCCCGGTCCGCTGCTCGCGGAGGTGCCGGACGGGCTGCCGCTGGAGCAGGCGGTGCAGACGCCGACGCCCGCCGCGGTGCCCGAGCCGATGATCACCATTCCCGGGCTGCCGCCCATCCCGTGCGGGATCTTCTGCCCGCCGCCCCCGCCGCCCGCCGTGCAGCCCGGTGAGCCGGGGCCGCGCGCCGAGGAGCTGCCGCGCGAGGCGCCGGTGCCCGCCCCGCAGCAGGTGGCGCCGCAGGGGCAGGCGCCGGTGGAGTTCGGCCCGGACGGGCAGCCGGTCGCCCCCGGCCCGGACGCGGCGACCCCGCCGCCCCCCGGCCTCGTCCTTCCCTTCGGCATCACCATCCCGCTCCCGGCCCCACCCGCTCCGGCGCCGTAGTTTTCCCGGGGCGGCCGCACCGGGCGGCACCGGGCAGGCGTCGCAAGGCGCTGCTCACCCGTGCTGACCCGCACCCGCGCCGACCCCAGCCGACGGGCGCGTCAGCCGACCGGGGCCAGGGTCCGTAGCCGGGCCAGTACGAGGTCGGCCACTGCCGCCATCCCCGCGGCGGTGGGGTGGCAGGGTGTGCCGTGGGCGGGGCGTCCCGGTACCGGGACGAAGAAGTCCGACGTCCACGGGACGGGGGAGCCGGGGGCGTGCGCGAGGCTCGGGGTGCGGACGTCGATCAGCTGCCCGCCCGCCCGCTCCGCGGCCGCGGCGGTGCGGTCGGCGAGTGATTCCGCGAGGTAGCGGTAGTGCCGGTCGGTCGGTGATTCGCCGGGCAGCGGCGGGCCGAGAACCGACAGGTAGTTCACCACCAGCAAACGTGCGTTCGGCGCCTGGTCGCGCACCGTGCCGAACACCCGGTTCAGCCGCTCCTCGATCCCGCCGAGCGCCCGCCCGGTGGCTGCCTCGTCGGCGGAGCGGCGGGCGGCGGGCAGCAGCCGCACCGGCGACGGCATGCGCCGGGCGATCAGGAACGCCGTCAGCCCGATGTCGTTGCCGCCGATGGTCACCGTCACCAGGTCGGTGTCCGGGGTGACGGCCATGCGCTGCGGGGGGCTGCCGTACTGCCGCTCGTGCAGGATGTGCGCGCAGGTCGCGCCGGAGCTGGTGACATCGGTGAGCCGCAGCCCGGCCGCGGCGGCGATCAAGTGCGGGTAGTTGCGGCCGGACCGGCCCGCCGCGCGCGCCGAGCCGGTGGCGCGCGGCGGAATGCCGGGCCCGGAGGCGAAGGAGCTGCCGAGTGCGACGTAGCGGCGGCCGCGCCAGGGCGCGAGCGCGTCGGCGGCGGTGCGCGACCCTGCTCCGGGCACCGCGGTCGAACCGGGCCGATCGCTCATCGGCTGCTCTCCTCGCGCCAGGCGCCGGAACTCCCCGGACCGGCATCCGTGGTGCCACTCTAACCGGCGGTCTGTTCTCCGCTACCAGCGGGCGCGGCGGAAGCCGCCCTCGGAGTCGAGGACCTGGCCCACCATCCAGCGGCCCTCGTCGGAGATCAGCCAGGCGATGAGCCGGGCCGGATCGTCCGGTTCGCCCGCCCGGCCGCGCGGGAAGGCGGCGTGCACGGCGGCGGCGACGGCGGGGTCGAGGCCGGTGCTGCCGAGGGAGAGGTAGCCGGTGTCGACCGGGCCCGGGTTGACGGTGTTCAGCACGATCCCGAGCTCGATGAGCTCGTCCGCCACCGTCGGCGTGAGCCCGGCCAGCACCGATTTGGCCGCCGCGTAGGCGATCTCGCCCGGCATCGGGCCGAGGTGCTGGCCGGAGGTGAGCCAGACGACCCGGCCGCGGTCCGGCACCGCGCCGCGCTCCGGCCGGTACTGCCGGGCGAACGCCTGGGTGAGCAGCAGCACCGAGCGGGCGTCGACCGCCCAGTGCCCGTCCAGCATGGCGGCGTCCAGCTCGAGCAGCGTGCCGTCGCCGCCGCTGCGGGCATGGTTGGCGACCAGGATGTCGAGGTGGCCGAACTCGGCGACGGCATCCTCGATCAGCCGGTGCGCGGCGTCGGGAAGGGCGAGATCGACGGCGCGGTCGACCACCGTCGTGGTGGTGGCGAGTTCGGCGCGCAAGGCGCCGGTGTCGTCGGCGCCCCACGGCTGCCGCTCGTCGTGCGGGCGCCAGTGCGCGAGGTAGAGCGCGGCGCCGCGCTCGGCGAGCCGCCGGGCGACGGCGAAGCCGATACCGGCCCGGCGGCCGACGCCGGTGACCACGGCGACGCGGCCGGTGAGATCGCGGGAGGGGGGCACGATCCCATCGGACCCCGGGATGCGCCCCGTGGCAACCGAATTTCGGCCCACCGCTCGACGACCGGGCCGGACAGCGCGATGGCCGAAATCCGCGCGACGGCGGACCCCTGCGCGGACTAGGTTCGGCGGATGCGTGCGATCGGAACCGAGGGACAGCGGGCCGCGGCGGCGGCCGGGGCGACGGTCCTGCTCTGGGCCTCGGCCTTCGTCTTCATCCGGGCGGCGGGCGAGCACTTCTCGCCGGGCGCGCTGGCGCTCGGCCGGTTGCTGGCGGGCGCCGTAACGCTGCTGCTGATCCTGCTGGTGGTGGGCGAGGGGCTGCCGCCGCGCGCGGCGTGGCGCGCGATCGCGATCACCGGGGTGCTCTGGTTCGGCGTCTACATGGTGGCGCTGAACTGGAGTGAGGAGTACGTGGACGCGGGCACCGCGGCCATGGTGGTCAACATCGGGCCGGTGCTCATCGCGCTGCTCGGCGGGGTGTTCCTGGGGGAGGGGTTCCCGCGCAGGCTGCTGGCCGGGATCGCGGTCTCCTTCGCGGGCGCGATCGTGGTCGGGCTCGGCACCGCGCAGGGCGGCGCCGCGGTCGGGGTGCTGCTCGCGGTGCTCGCCGCGACCACCTGGGCGATCTCGACCATCGTCCAGAAGCCCGCGCTGGCAGTGGCTTCCGCGCTGCAGGTCACCACCGGGGGCTGCGTGGTCGGCGCGCTCGCCTGCCTCCCCTTCGCCGGGCAGTTGGTGCGCGAGGTCGCCGCGGCGCCTGCCGCCGCCACGCTGAACGTGCTGTACCTGGGCGTCTTCCCGACCGCGCTGGCCTTCACCACCTGGGCCTACGCCCTGGCCCGGACCACGGCGGGGCGGATGGGGGTGACCACCTACGCGGTCCCGGCGCTGGTGGTGCTCGGCTCCTGGCTCGCGCTCGGCGAGGTGCCGGTGCCGCTCGCGCTGCTCGGCGGCGTGCTCTGCCTGGCCGGGGTCGCGGTGGCGCGCAGCGGGCCCGCAACGCCGAACGGCCCGGCGGTGGAGACCGCCGGGCCGCTCGCAGGCAGCGAAGATCAGACCGGGACGCCGCCGTAGGTGCGGCGGTGCCGCGCCTCGAGGAAGGACAGCAGCCCGAAGGCGATGAGCCCCAGTGCGATCAGGATGAGCAGCCACGGGCCGAACGGGGTGCCCGCGAAGTCGCGCAGCACGCCGTCGACGCCCTCGACCTGCGCCGGGTCGTAGTTCAGCGCGGCGACCAGGGCGGCGAGGCCGATCGCGGCGACGACGGCGCCGCGGGCGATGTAGCCTGCCCGGCCCAGCCAGACCGCGGCGGTCCGGGAACCGCGGGTCATCCAGCCCATGCGCAGGTCGTCGGTGAAGTGCAGCCGGGCACCGCGCACGATGAGCAGCAGCCCGAAGGCGAGCACCGCGATGCCGAGCAGCGCGACGACGACCTGGCCGCCGGGCCAGGCCAGGATGCGGATGGTGAAGTCGCGCGCCACCACCTCGCCGGGGACGGGCAGCCTGCCGTTCACCACGAAGCGCAGGGTGAAGAAGAAGGCGAGGGCGTAGAAGACGCCCGCGACGGCCGCGTAGGCCCGGTGCCCGCCGGAGACGGTGCGCCCGGCCGTGGCCACCTGGGTGAAGCGCCACACCGCGAGCGCGGCGAAGCCGAACACCAGGATCCACAGCAGCAGGTACCCGAGCGGCTGCTCGGAGAGCGCGGCCAGCGCGCCGACCTCGTTGGCCGAGTGCTCGGCGGTGCCGACCGCGAGCATGAAGCCGAGGATGCCGAGCACGATGTAGGCGATTCCGCGGGCGATGAAGCCGAAGCGGGCGACCTTCTCCAGGCCGCGGCTGTTGCTCACGGTGCTGCGGCCGCGGGCCCCGCCCCCACCACCCCGGCGCCAGGAGCGCCTCCCGGTGGTCCGGTTCGCGCCCCGGCGCCGTCCGCCCGATCTATCACGGCGCCGATATGCGTTGGCACGCTGGAACATGCTGAGCTCCTTCACTCTCTGTGCTGCGGGGCATGCCCACTTCCGGCGCCGTGACACGGAGTGCCGCGTACCCGACATCCCGTGCGGCGCCCGCATAACTCCGCCGCGCCGGTGAAAAGCCCTGCTGTGCTGCACCGCAACCCCGCGGCGACCGTGCGCACCGCGGTGTGCAAGCCCGGTGGACGGCACCGCCCATCCGGCGTGTCGGCGGTGTGGCAGAGTGTCCGCAGGCGCTCGAATCCCGGTGGCGCGGTCATCTGCGAGTCGAGAGCTTGGACGACACCATGAATACCCGTGCCCGGGGGACGACCCGGTTGACCGTCGAAACCTGGTTCCAGCTCGTACTCGGCTCGATGGTGGTGATCGTGCTGGCGGGCGCGGTCGCGGGGGCGAGCATGATCGCCCGCACCACCGAGAGCTCCAGCCTGGTGATCGGCAGGTTGCAGCCCGCGCTCGCGGAGAGCTACCGGCTGCAGGCGGCGCTGATCGACCAGGAGAACGGTGTGCGCGGCTACGCGATCGGCGCCGACTCGGTGGCGCTGCGCTCCTACGGCACCGGCCGGGATGCCGAGGCGCGCACGCTGAGCACGCTGCGCGGGCTGCTCGCCGACCGCCCCGACGCGCTCGCCGACCTCGCCGCGGTGGAGGCCAGCGCCCTCCGCTGGCGCACCGGCTACGCCGAGACCGTCACCGCCGCACCGGAGCGCGCCCGGGCCGCCGCCGCCGACGGGCGGCAGCTCTTCGACGTGGTCCGCACCGGCTTCACCGGCCAGGCCGAGCGGCTCGCGGTCACCCTCGATACCGAGCGCACCGCCATGTACCACAACCGGGACAACCGCAACCTGCTGCTCGGCGGCCTGGTCGTGGTCTTCGTGCTGGCGGCGGTGCTGCTCACGGTGCTGGTGCGCGGCCTGGTGGTGCGGCCGCTCGCGGAGCTGCAGCGCAGCTCGCTGCGGGTGGCGGGCGGCGACTTCGAGCACCGGATCAGCACCCGCGGCCCGGCCGACATCGCGACCGTCGGGGTCGCGGTGGAGGACATGCGCCGCCGGATCGTCACCGAGCTGCGCTCGGCCCGCGAGCAGGAGGCCACCCTGGTGCGCCAGGCCGCCGACCTGGACGCCCAGACCGTCGAGCTGCGCCGCTCCAACCAGGAGCTGGAGCAGTTCGCCTACGTCGCCTCGCACGATCTGCAGGAGCCGCTGCGCAAGGTCGCCTCCTTCTGCCAGCTGCTGCAGAAGCGCTACGACGACACACTGGACGACCGCGGCCGTCAGTACATCGAGTTCGCCGTCGACGGCGCCAAGCGGATGCAGGTGCTGATCACCGACCTGCTCACCTTCTCCCGGGTGGGCCGGGTGAACGACCGCACCGAGCGCCTCGAGCTGGGGCCGGTGCTGGACCGGGCGCTGCACAACCTCGGCTCCGCGATCGCCGAGTCCGGCGCGACGGTGCAGCGGCCGGAGCGGCTGCCCGCCGTGGTCGGCGATCCGACGCTGCTGGAGATGCTCTGGCAGAACCTGCTCGGCAACGCGGTGAAATTCGCGGCGCCCGGCCGGAAGCCGGAGATCGTGATCGAGCACGAGGAGCGCGACGGCACGCACCACTTCGCGGTGCGCGACACCGGGATCGGCGTGCCCCCGGAGTTCGCGGACAAGGTGTTCGTCATCTTCCAGCGGCTGCACACCCGGGAGGAGTACGGCGGGACCGGGCTCGGGCTCGCGATCTGCCGCAAGATCGTCGAGTTCCACGGCGGCCGGATCGAGCTGGACACCGAGTACACCGGGGGCGCCCGATTCCGCTTCACCCTGCCCGGCGCCACCGGGTAGCCCGCGAGAGTTCCGCCACCCGCGCTTTCGAGTTCGGTGACCCGAACTTATGATGGCTCCATGAATCGGATGGTGCTGCTCGTCGTGCTGGCGCTGGGGCTGGCCACGGCCGGCTGCGACCGGGTCGGCGCGCGCGACGACGACGGGCGCCCGGTGGTGCTGACCACCTTCACCGTGCTCGCCGACATCGCCGCGAACGTCGCGGGCGACCGGCTGCGGGTGGAGTCGATCACCAAGCCGGGCGCGGAGATCCACGGCTACGAGCCGACGCCGGGCGATCTCCGGCGGGCCGCGCAGGCCGATCTGGTCGTGGACAACGGGCTGAACCTGGAGGCCTGGTTCGCCAAGTTCGTGGCCGACCTGGACGTCCCGCACGTGGTCGCCTCCGAGGGGGTGCGGACCATCGACATCGCCGCGGACGCCTACGCGGGCAAACCGAACCCGCACGCCTGGATGAGCCCGGTCAACGTCCAGCTCTACGCCGACAACCTGGCCCGCGCCTTCACCGAGCTCGACCCCGGCGGCGCGCAGCAGTACGCCGCCAACGCCGCCGCCTACAAGACGGCGCTGCAGCAGGTCAGGGACGACCTGGTGACCCGGCTCGCCGCGCTGCCGCCGACCCAGCGCGCGCTGGTGACCTGCGAGGGCGCCTTCTCCTACCTGGCCCGCGACGCCGGGCTCACCGAGCGCTACATCTGGCCGGTGAACGCCGAGCAGCAGGCCACCCCGCAGCAGGTGACCGGGGTGATCGAGTTCGTCCGCTCGGCCGCGGTGCCGGCGGTGTTCTGCGAGTCCACCGTCTCCGACGCCCCCATGCGGCAGGTGGCATCGGCGACCGGCGCCCGGCTCGGCGGGGTGCTCTACGTGGACTCGCTCTCCGAGCCGGACGGGCCGGTCCCCACCTACCTCGACCTGATCCGGCACGACGCGGACACCGTGGTGGCCGGGCTGACCGGGAGCGCCGCCCGATGACCCCGGCGATCGCGGTCAGCGACGTCACCGTGCACTACGGCGAGGTCCTCGCGCTGGAGCGCGCCTCGCTGGAGCTGGCCCGCGGCCGGGTCTGCGCGCTGATCGGGATGAACGGGTCGGGCAAGTCGACGCTGTTCAAGGCGATCATGGGCATGCTCACCCCGGACACCGGAACCGTCCGGATCGCGGGCGACACCCCGGCGGCGGCCCGCAGGGCGGGGCTGGTCGGGTACGTGCCGCAGTCCGAGGAGATCGACTGGGCCTTCCCGATCACCGTGCGCGAGGTCGTCATGACCGGGCGCTACGGCCGGCTCGGCTGGACCCGCAGGCCGCGGGCGGCGGATCGGGCGGCCGTCGATGCCGCGCTGGAGCGGGTCGAGCTCGCCGACCTGGCGCACCGGCAGATCGGTCAGCTCTCCGGCGGGCAGCGCAAGCGCGCCTTCGTCGCCCGCGGGATCGCGCAGGGGGCGTCGGTGCTGCTGCTCGACGAGCCCTTCGCCGGGGTGGACAAGCGCTCGGAGGCCACCATCACCGCGCTGCTGCGCGAGCTGGCCGCCGACGGCGCGGCCGTGCTGATCTCCACGCACGACCTGCACGCGTTGCCGAACCTGGCCGACGAGGCGGTGCTGCTCATGCGGAAGGTGCTCGCGCACGGCGACATCGACGAGGTGATCCGCCCGGAGAACCTGGTCCGCGCCTTCGGCCTCGACCCGATGGCGGGCGGTGCGCGGTGATCGACCTGCTGCTCGACCCGTTCGCCTACGACTTCATGGTCCGTGCGCTCGCCGCCACCGTGATCTCCTCGGTGGTCTGCGCGATCCTGTCCTGCTGGCTGGTGCTGATCGGCTGGTCGCTCATGGGCGACGCGGTCTCGCACGCGGTGCTGCCCGGGGTGGTGCTCGCCTACATCGTCGGCGCGCCGTTCGCGCTCGGCGCGGTGGTCTTCGGCTTCCTGGCGGTGGCGCTGATCGGGGTGGTGCGCGACACCAGCCGGGTCAAGGAGGACGCCACCATCGGCATCGTCTTCACCACGCTGTTCTCGCTGGGGCTCGTGCTCATCTCGGTGACGCCGAGCCAGACCGACCTGAACCACATCATCTTCGGCAACCTGCTCGGCGTCGCCCCCTCGGATCTGTGGCAGATCGCGGCGCTCGGCGCGGTGGTCTTCGTGATCGCGGTGGCCAAGCGCCGCGACCTCACGCTCTACGCCTTCGACCCGACGCACGCGCACGCCATCGGGCTGAACCCGCGGCTGCTCGGCGCGCTGCTGCTCGGGCTGCTCGCGCTCACCGCGGTGACCGCGCTGCAGGTGGTCGGGGTGGTGCTGGTGGTGGCGATGCTGATCATCCCCGGCGCCACCGCCTACCTGCTCACCGACCGGTTCGGCCGGATGCTGCTGATCGCGCCGACGCTCGCCGTGGTGGCGGCGGTGACCGGGCTCTACCTCGCCTACTACCTGGACACCGCGGCGGGCGGCATGGTGGTGCTGGCCCAGGGCGTGTTCTTCGCCGCGGTCTACCTGTTCGGGCCGCGGCACGGGCTGATCGCCACCCGCTGGTCGGCGGCGCGCAGGCGCAGGCAGGCCGTGCGCGCCGGCTGACTCAGACCAGCGGTTTGCCCGTCGCGATCCGGCGCCGCATGTCGGCAAGGTGCTTGTCCAGCGGGTACCGCTGCCACGGCTCGGGCAGCCGCTGGATGACGAAGCCGAGGCCGCGCATGATCAGCTCGAAGACGCGCTGCCTGCGCGGCCCCCAGTCCAGCCCGAGCTCGTCGCGGAACCACTGCGGCAGGTAGCCGGTGGTGAAGAAGCGGTTCACGCGCTTGCCGAGCAGCTGCTCGACCCGGCTGTACGGGCCCAGGTCGACCACCTGGTCGAGCAGGTAGCGGCGCACGCCCTCATCGATGGAGAGCTGCGGCAGCATCGACTCCCAGTACGCGGTGAAGGCCGCGCGGTCGGCGGGCCACAGCTCGGCGGGCATCTGCAGCGTGGTGCCGAACCGCGCCGACTCCCGGTACAGCGCGTCCTGGAACTCCTCGGTCTGCTCGCCGTAGAGCAGCCGGAAGGAGTCGGCGGTGCCGAGGTAGATGCAGCCGGCCACCCAGAGCTGCAGCTTCGGGTCGAAGGCGTTGTAGCGCACCTCGGCGCCGGGCTGCGAGCGGACCTGGCGGTGCGAAGTATTGGTGGCCTCGCGGTAGGCGACCCGCTCCTCCTCGGTGCCGAGCATGGCGACGGCGAGGTAGGTGAGCGTGGTGCGGCCGCGCTTCTGCGGCCGGAGGTCGAAGCGGCCGCTGGCCACCGTGCTCTCCACGACGCCGCGGCCGACCGGCGCCAGGCTCAGCTGCATGATCACGTTCGCCGGGCCGCCGAGCAGGGCGCCCGGACCCGCGATGAAGCGGCGGCGGTCCGTCGGCTCGGTGCCCGGCGTGCTGGGCATCGGCTGGATCGAGCGGGTCATCTTCGACCTCCCGAGAGTAGATGAAACAAGTTGACTCCAAGTCTCTCATGTAATCAACGGTTCAACAACGATCGCGCCTCCGATGACGCCGGATGTCGAAATAAGTGAATGGGCATTCTGCTCCTGCGCTACGCTCTGCGCACCTATCCGTCATCGCTGAGGGAGAACCGCCGTGGGGCTGCAGGAGCTGACCCGTCCGCTCACCGATTCACTGGCCGCGGCGAGCGTGCTGGTCCGGCGTGGCATGCTGGATCCACTGCGCCCGGACCACACCCTGCGCGCCGCGCGGGACGCGAGCCGCTACGGTCCGTTCACCACGGTGCTGCGGGCGGCCGCGCGGCGCTGGCCCGAGCGCACCGCGGTGATCGACGACCGCGGCGGGCTGACCTTCGCCGAGCTGGACTCCCGCTCGGACGCGCTGGCCCGCGGCCTCGCCGCTGGCGGCCACGGCGCGGACACCGTGCTCGGCGTGCTCTGCCGCGACCACCGCGGCATGCTGCTGGCGATGGCCGCGGCCGGGAAACTCGGGGCCAGGGTCGTGCTGCTGAACACCGGGTTCGGCGGGCGGCAGCTGGCCGAGGTCGCGGTGCGCGAGCGGATCGCCGCGCTCCTGCTCGACGCCGAGTTCCTACCGCTGCTCGCCGCGGCGCCGGACACCATCGCGCGCATCCTCACCAGGGCGGACGGGGCCGAGCCCGGAGTGCTCACGGTGGACGGGCTGGCCGCCGCGCACGCGCCCGAGCCGCTGCCGGCGCCCGCCAGGGCGGGCGGGCTGGTCATCCTGACCAGCGGCACCACCGGGACGCCGAAGGGCGCGCCGCGGGAGAAGGTCTCGCCGCTGCAGTCGGCGCAGTTCCTCGACCGGATCCCGCTGCCGAGGGACAGCGCCATGGTGATGGCGGCTCCGCTGTTCCACGGCACCGGGCTCTCCCAGCTCGGGCTGGGCTGGGCGCTCGGCAACACCGTCGTGCTGCGGCCCGGGCGCTTCGATCCGCGCTGGACGGTCGCCGCGGTGGCCGAGCACCGGGCCGCGAGCCTGGTGGTGGTGCCGACGATGCTGCAGCGCATCGTCGACCTGCCCGCCGCCGAGCTGGCCGCGCACGACACCTCCGCGCTGCGGGTGATCTTCGCGGCCGGATCGTCGGTCTCGCCGGATCTGAGCAGACGGACCGCCGAGCTCTTCGGCGACGTGCTCTACAACCTGTACGCCTCCACCGAGGTGGCGGTGGCGGCGGTGGCGACGCCGGAGGACATGCGGCTGGCGCCGGGGACCGTCGGGCGGCCGCCGGTGGGGTGCCGGGTGGCGCTGTACGACGAGCGGCGGGCGCGGATCACCGAGCCGGGGGTGGTCGGGACGATCTTCGTCTCCAGCGGGCTGAGCTTCGCCGGGTACACCGACGGGCGGACCAGGGAGACCGTGGACGGGCTGCTCTCCAGCGGGGATGTGGGGCACTTCGACGCCGAGGGGCGGCTGTTCGTCGACGGCAGGGACGACGACATGATCATCTCGGGCGGGGAGAACGTCTTCCCGCTCGAGGTGGAGAACCTGCTGGTGGAGCGGGGGGATATCGCCGAGGCGGCGGTGGTCGGGGTGCCGGACGCGGACTTCGGGCAGCGGTTGCGGGCGTTCGTCGTCCCGGTCGATGGGGCGTCGGTGGACGCGCAGGAGATCAAGGACTACGTCAAGGCGGATCTGGCGCGGCACAAGGTGCCGCGGGAGGTGATCGTGCTGGACGAGTTACCGCGCAACGCCACCGGGAAGTTGCTGCGCCGGGCGCTGCTCGAGTACGACCCGGACGCCGCCGGATGAGCGCCTCCGTCGGGCGCCGCACCGCCACCGAGATCCTCGACTACTTCGGGAAGTGCCCGCGCTGCGGGTATCCCGCCACCGCGTGGCTGCACACCCTCGTCGCCGACGGGCGCACCCGGCGCGACGTGGTCGGGGTCTGCGACTCGCCCTGCGGGTGGAGCGGGCCGGTGCGGGTCACCAGCATGACGAAGCAGGGTCGGCCCCGGACGTGACCGCCGGGCCGGTGGTGCTCGGGCGGCGCGCTCCGCCGAACCCACCGGCGGTGGTCAGGAGTGCGGCGCCCGCAACTCGAGATCGGCGACCTTCACCAATCCTTCGTCCGAGCGCGCGGTCTCGAGCACGAAGCGCCCGCGCCGCCCGTCCAGGTGCAGCGCGGCGAGCGAGTTCCCGAAGTGCGGCCCGCTGATCTTTTCCCAGCGCACCGGGTCAGGCGAGATCCCGCGCCGATCGGCGAGCCGGCGCAGCGCCCGCGCCAACCGGCGCCCCCAGGCCGCGGCGAAGACGGCGTGGAAGATCTTCGGCGGCTCGTTGTGCACCGGTGAGCAGACCAGTTGCAGCACCGTCGATGTCGTCGGCTCCGGGTAGTCGGCGCGCGCGGCGTAGCTGTGGTGCACGTCCCCGGAGAGCACCGAGATGGTGGCGGGCGCGTCCGGCGCGCTCCCGATCCGCCGGATGAGCGCGGCCAGCCGCTCGAAGGAGGCGCGGAACGCGGGCCAGTGCTCCAGATCCGCCTCCTGCCTGACCTTCTCGCCGAGCCGCCCGCGCCACCCCGGCAACCCGGCGGCGCGCTCGTTCAGCGACTGGAAGTGGCTGAGCGCGGGCGGCATCAGCCACGGCAGCGACGACCCGATGAGCAGGTGGTCGATATCGCCCGCGGCGTTCTCCTCCAGCCACTCGAACTCCTCGGCGCCGACCATGAGCCGGTCGCCGTCCAGGATGCGCCCGCTGCGGGTGTCGATGACGAGCAGCCGGACCCGGCCGAAATCGCGGCGGTAGCTCCAGCGCACCGGCTTGCGCCCGTCGGCCTCCCTGTCCGCCGCGGCGCCGAACTCCTCCAGCAGCTCCCCGACGTCGCCGCCGTGCTCGGTGACCCTCCGATACAGCTCGTTCGCGGCCAGGTCGGCGGGCGCGAGGTTGCCCAGGTGCTGGTACACCCAGTAGGAGGCGAGCCCGGAGCGGATGCGCTCCGGCCACCAGGGCAGCTCGGCCATCTGCTCGCGCCAGGTGCGCGAGGTGTTCCAGTCGTCGCGCACGTCGTGGTCGTCGAAGATCATCGAGGTGGGCACGGTGGACATGAGCCAGCGGATCTCCGGGTCGGCCCAGGACTCGTGGTACAGCTCGGCGTACTCGCGGAACGAGACCACCTCGCCCGCGGGCTCGGCCCCGTCCCGCCGCCGCGCCAGCCACTCCTTGATCCGCGGCGTGGGTTCGTCGGCGTACACCTGGTCGCCGAGCAGGACGAGCGCGTCCGGCCACTCCGGCTCGGCGCGCTCCTTCATGCGCAGCGCGTAGGTGTCGAGGGCGTCGACACCGACCTTGTCCGCGGCTTGCGCGCCCGGTGTCGCCTTGGCCGCGCGGCAGGAGCCGAAGATCAGTGTGCGCACCGGGTGGGTGCGGATCCGACTGGGCGGGAACTCCGAATCCGGCTCCGGCCACACCCGCGCGCCGTCCAGCGCGACCTCGTAGGGCACCGAGCCGTCCGGCTCCAGCCCGGTCACCACGACCAGGGCGAAGTGCAGCTCGCCGACCTGAAAGGTGCGGGCACGGGCGCCGAGCACCGTGACCTCGCAGGGTGCGTCGGTCTCCACCCACACCGTCGCCGAGGTGGCGTCGACGTGCCGCAGCACCGGACCGAGAACCAGTTCCGCCATGATCTCGACGGTACGTCGCCCACGCCGCGGCGGCGCGCGGAATCGGCCCCGCCCCTTCGCTCAGGCGGCGCTGAACACGTCGAAGACCGCTTCCGCGCGGTCCCGCTCGCGGGTCATTCGCCAGGCCGCCTCGGCGAGCTCGTCGGGGTCGAGGGTGTGCCCGGCGAGCGGCCCGAAGGTGCCGGGATCGGCGGCGACCATGGTGTGGATGTCGCCGCGCTCGACCACGCCGCCGATGGTGAGGGTGCCCGCGTAGACCCCGTCGCCTGCCAGCGCCGCGTGCAGGGTGAGCGCGTAGTTGCGGATGGCGGCGGCGGGCAGCGCCAGCTGGCCGAGCATCGGCATGGGCCGGACGCTGGAGAGCCCGCCGGTGAACAGCAGTGCGCCGGAGCCCCGCTCCCGCATGCCGGGCAGTACCGCGGCGACCGCGTCGGCGGCGGGCCACACCCAGTCGAAGGCGGTCCGGGCGACGGCGCCGTCGGTCGCGGTGAGCGGGATCGGCAGGTGGCTCGGGGCGGGGCCGTAGTAGAGGAGTTCGACGTCGCCGTGGCCGCGCGCGGCCGCCAGCGCGGCGCGGAAGCTCGCCGGGTCGGTGACATCGGCGGCGTAGGCGTGCGCGGTGATGCCGTCGGCGGCCAGGTCGGCCAGGTAGCGCGGGTGCCGCTCGGCCGAGCGGGACACCAGCACCACGCCGAGTCCCGCGCGGCCGAACCGCCGCGCGATGGCGAGGCCGAGGCCGGGACCGGCGCCGACGACGAGGGCGATGGGGGAAGGGGACATTGCTACCTCCAAAAGTGAGGGGGGCCTCGATTTACCGCACGGTACCACGGAACTCGAGGGGCGCCTCGATTTCGTAGAATGGCGCCGTGCCCACCCGACCGCTGCGTCGCGACGCCGCCCGCAACCGCGAGAAGCTGCTGCGCGAGGCGGCCGAGGTCTTCACCGCGCAGGGGCTGGACGGGTCGCTGGAGGAGGTGGCCCGCCGGGCCGGGGTGAGCATCGGCACGCTCTACAACCACTTCCCGCACCGCGACGCGCTGATCGAGGCGCTGCTGCCGGAGCGGCTCGCGGTGCTCGGCGAGCTGGCCGCCGCGGCCGACGCCGAGCCCGACCCGTGGCGGGCGCTGACCGGGTTCTGCGCGGGGCTGGTCGCGCACATGACCGCCGACCGCGGGTTGCTGGAGTTGCTGGTGCGCGAGCATTCCGCGGCCGCCGTGATCGCCGATGCCTGCCGGGACGGGGCCGCTCGGCTCACCGCCGTGCTGGCGCGGGCCAGGGCCGCCGGGGTGGTGCGCCCCGACCTCCGCGACACCGACGTGGCGCACCTGATCTGGGCGATGTCGCTGCTCGGTGCGGAGGCCGGGGCCGAGGCCGGGCAGCGCTGCCTCGCGCTCGCGCTGGACGGCCTGCGCGGCTGAGCCGGTTTCGCGGTCCTGCCGCCCGGGTACCGCCGGGATCGGCACTGCAGGATCGAGGGCCGAGCCCGGCCCGGGGAAGGATTCGAGATGGTGACGACCGATGTGGAGCGGGTGCACCGCGCGCTCGCCGAGGCCGACTTCCCGGCCGAGAAGACCGAGCTGGTGCGCTCCGCGACCGAGGCGGGCGCCGACGACGACACCGTGCGCGCGCTGAACGCGATCCCGCCGGTGGAGTACGCGAACGTCGGCGAGGTGGTGCAGTCGGTGACGCTGGACGACGGCCGCTCGGCCGCCGAGAAGGCCGCCCAGCACCGCGACCACGCGCACCCGACGGTGACCGAGCGGGAGCGCGCGGTGCCGGTCAACCCGATCGTCGAGGAGCTCGGGGAGAATCGCGGCAGTTGACCGGGGCCGCGACCATCCGCCGCGGCTCCCGCGGGATTCGCCCCGTGCTCAGCCGCCGGGCGGCGGGGCCACCGTCCGGGTCGGGTCGATGACGGCGAAGACCTCGTCCTGCGGGCCGCGCAGGATGCCCATCCGCCCGAACGGACCGTCGTCCGGCCCGCTCAGCACCGTGGCGCCGAGCTCGGCGGCGTGCCGCAGCGCCGCGTCGGTGTCGTCGACCTGGAACCAGGTCAGCCAGTAGGACGGTGCCGCGGCCTGATTGATGCCGCCGAGTGGTTCGCCGTCGGCGGCGTGCGCGAAGGTCGAGTAGACGACGTTCGCGCCGTCGCCGATCTCGGTGTAGGCCCAGCCGAAGACCCCGGTGTAGAACTCCTGCGCGCGCCGGTAGCCGTCGGTGTGCAGCTCGTTCCAGCAGTAGGCGCCGTGCTCGTTGTAGATTCCGGCGCCGTTGTGCTCGCCCGCCTGCCAGACCCCGAAGGCGGCGCCGGTCGGGTCGGCGGCGACCAGCATCCGCCCGACGGTGAGCACGTCGAAGGGCGGGACGAGCAGGGCGCCGCCGCCGCCCGTCACCGCCTCGGCGGTGCGGTCGGCGCTCTCGGTGGCGAGGTAGGTGGTCCACGCCGACGGCATGGCCATCTCCGGTGGTTTCGGGCCGATCCCGGCGGCGGCGCGGTCGTTGCGCATGGCCATGAGGTAGCCGCCGAACTCGGCGCCGCCGTCCTCGATCTTCCAGCCGAACAGCGCGCCGTAGAACGCCGCGGCCCGGTGCGTGTCGTCGACCTGGCAATCGACCCAGCACGGGGTGCCGGTCGGCCACGGGGTGTCGCGATGGGGCATGTCGACCTCCTGTCTCGGTGATCGTTGTGCCTTCATCGTGCGCGCATCGGCGGTGCCCCGCTCGGGATCGGGCAAACAAGTAGCGAATGGGGGTGGTACGGAAATTGCGTTGTCCCCCGGGCGCGGAATTCGTACCGTCGGTCGCATGGATCCGATCACCGAGGGCGAGATCCGCTCGTCGTTCGTCAACTGTTCCAAGGGCGAGGCCAAGCGGCTGCCGGTACCCCGCGACCTGGCCGAGCGGCCCTGGGACGACCTCGACTTCCTGGGCTGGAGCGATCGCTCGCTGCCCGGCCGCTGCTACCTGGTCGCGCCCGGCGCCGACGGCCCGATCGGGGTCGCGCTGCGCTACGAGACCGGCGGCTCCGGCCGGGCCCAGATGTGCACCATCTGCCTGACCACGCACACCGGCGGCGGCGTCTCGCTGCTCACCGCGCACAAGGCGGGCGAGGCCGGGCGCCGCGGCGACTCGGTCGGCACCCTCATGTGCACCGACCTGGCCTGCTCGCTCTACGCCCGCGGCCGCAGACGTCCCGCGCTCGGCAACCGCTACCGCGAGAACCTGAGCACCGAGGAGAAGGTCGAGCGGGTGCGGGAGAACCTGCGCGCCTTCCTCGACCGGCTCCAGCGCTGAGCGCTGCACCCCGGCAACCAGGGGGTTACGATCCTCGGCATGGCCATCTTCTCGCCCGGGTTCCGCGGCCGGGCCCGCGGGGCCGACGACCGGCTGCCGCCGGGGCAGTACCTGACCAAGGACTTCCCGGTGCTCTCCGCGGGCCCGACGCCGCGGATCGCCCCGGAGCGCTGGAGCTTCACCGTCACCGACGAGACCGGCGCCGAGACCACCTGGAGCCGCGCGGAGTTCCTGGCGCTGCCGCAGGAGCAGCCGCACGTCGACATCCACTGCGTGACCCGCTGGAGCAAGCTCGACACCGACTGGACCGGCGTCTCGCTGGACACCCTGCTCGGCGCGGTCGAGACCCAGGCCGAGTACGCGCTGGTGTACAGCTACGGCGGCTACACCACCAACCTCCCGCTGGACGACCTGCTCGACGGCAAGGCCTGGGTGGCGCACCGCTACGGCGGCGCCGAGCTCGACCCCGAGCACGGCGGCCCGGCGCGGCTGCTCGTCCCGCACCTCTACTTCTGGAAGTCGGCCAAGTGGGTGCGCGGCATCCGGCTGCTCGACCGCGACGAGCAGGGCTTCTGGGAGGCCGCCGGCTACCACGACTACGGAGACCCATGGCGCGAGCAGCGGTACCGGGACGACTGACCGCGGCCCGCGGCTGGCGCCCCGCCGAACTGGCGGGCGAGCGCTTCGAGACGCCGACCGCCCGCACCCTGCTGCTGCGGGTCGCGGACTGGCCCGGGCACCTGCCCGGGCAGCACGTCGACGTCCGGCTCACCGCGCCGGACGGCTACCGGGCGGTGCGCAGCTACTCCCTGGCCGCGCCCGCCGACGGCGACATCGTCGAGCTCACCGTGCAGCGGGTGCCGGACGGCGAGGTCTCCGGCTACCTGGTGGACGAGCTGCCGGTCGGCGCGAGCGTCGAGCTGCGCGGCCCGGTCGGCGGCTGGTTCGTCTGGGATCCGGCCACCGGCGGCCCGGCGATGCTGGTCGCGGGCGGCTCCGGGGTGGTGCCGATCATGGCCATGCTGCGGGCGCGCCGCGCGGCGAACGCCAGGGTCCCGGTGCGGGCGCTGTATGCGCTACGCACCCCGGCGCAGCGCTACTACGGCCCGGAGCTGGACGCCGACGGCGTCTTCGTCGCGTACACCAGGCGGGTGCCGGAGGGCTACCCCCGCGACCCCGGCAGGCTCACCGCCGCCGAGCTGACCGAGCACGGGCTCGCCCCCGCGCCGGACGTCACCTGCTACGTCTGCGGGCCGACCGGCTTCGTCGAGGCCACCGCGGCCCAGCTCGTCGAGCTCGGGCACGATCCGGCCCTGATCCGCACCGAACGCTTCGGCCCGGCCGGGAGGTAGTCGATGAGCACGCACCTGGACGGAAACGCCCTGGCCGGGCCGCTGGCCGAGATCTTCGCGGTGGAGGTCACGGCGTGCGGCTGCCGCTGCGGTGCCTGCGGCGCCGCGGGCCCGATCGGCGCGGCCCCCGCCTACCTGCGCGGCCCCGGCGCGGTGCTGCGCTGCGCCTCCTGCGCGGCGGTGCTGCTGGTGCTCACAGAGACTCCGGCGGGGCACCGGCTGCGCCTCGGTGACGGCGTGAGCCTGATCGTCCCCGAACTGGACACCTGAACGGAGTCCTGTCCATAGGATGGCGGGGTGAAAGTACACCTGCAGGTCGACGGCGCGCCCGGCCGGGCCGCCACCCATGCCAGGGAACTGGCCGAGACCGGCGCCGACGGCCTGTTCACCTTCGAGGGCCCGCACGACGTCTTCTTCCCGCTGGTGGTCGCCGCGGGGGCGGGGCAGCTCGAGCTCATGACCAATGTCGCCATCGCGGGGCCGCGCAGCCCGCTGCACCTGGCGCACGCCGCGCACGACCTGCAGAGCTACAGCGCGGGGCGGTTCCGGCTCGGGCTCGGCTCGCAGATCCGGGTGCACATCGAGAAGCGGTACGGAAGCACCTGGGGCAACCCGGCCGCGCGCACCGCGGAGACGGTGGCGGCCGTGAAGGCCATCCTGGACGCCTGGGAGGGCAAGGCGCCGCTGAACTTCCGCGGTGAGTTCAGCACGCACACGCTCATGCCGCCGAACTTCAACCCGGGCCCGAACCCGTTCGGGCCGCCGCAGGTGCTCATGGGCGCGCTCGGCCCGGTGATGACCCGCAAGGCCGCCGAGGTGGCGGACGGGCTGCTGGTCATGCCGTTCAACACCGACCGGCACCTGGCCGAGCGCACCGCCCCCGCGATCGCCGAGGGGCTGCGCCGCTCCGGCCGCAGCGCCGCCGACTTCCCGGTGATCGGGCAGGTCATGGTGGCGGTGGGGCGGACAGAGGCGGAGCTGGCGGCGGCGCTCGCCGGGGTCGGCATGCTGATCTCCTTCTACGGCTCGACCCCCGCCTACCGCCCGGTCCTGGAGGCGGAGGGCTGGGGCGAGGTGCAGCCGAAGCTGAACCAGCTCTCCAAGACCGGTGGCTACGCCGAGATGCGCGCGCTGGTCACCGAGGAGATGGTGCGGCGCATCGGCATCGTCGGCACGCCCGCGGAGTGCGCCGCGCGGATCCGCGCCCGGTTCGGGCCCGACGTCGCCGAGGTCTGCTGCTACTTCCCCGGCTACACCCCGGCCCCCGAGGCCGTCGCGGAGCTGGTCACGGCGTTGCACGCCGCCTGAGTACCGCCACGCCCGGCGCCACCGGCGCCCGGGCTCAGGCCAGGTGAGCCCGGTCCGGGGTGAGCAGGGCCGGGTTGTAACCGCTGTCGCGCAGCGCCTCGAAGGCGCGCTCGCGGTTGCGCGGGCTGCGGAACTCGGCGTGCACCGTCTTGCGCTCCAGATCGATGTCGTGCACGGCGATGTCCATCGAGGTGAGCACGGCGGTGATGGTGCGGACGCAGTGCTTGCAGTTCATGTCCGGCACCGTGACCAGCCCGTCCGGCCCGTCCTCGGCCTCGGCCGGGGGAGCGGGCACCACGTCGACCCGCCGCACCGCCGCCGCGAACGCCTCGACGAACCGCTCCGCCACCAGGCCGTGCGGCTGCAGCGCAGTGCCATCCACCCGCTGCCAGCTCGTGGCCGGGCAGACCGGCCGCTCCGCGGGGCCGAGCAGCGCGTACTGCCGGGAGATGAGGTCCAGCTCGTCGTGGTACTTCGCGATAGCCTGCTCGGTGCCGAGCCCCTCCGCGGTGCGGGCCCGGTGCATGACCGCGCGCGCCTCGGCGAGCGTCGCGTTCTTCATGGCGTGCAGCGTCGCCACCGACTCGGGGGTGTAGCGCAGCCGCTCGCCGCTGCTCTCGAACGCCACCGGGATCATGCCGCGCCGATGAGTCGAGGCCTGCAGCTCCCAGAACCAGCGCGTCGCCACCGCGCCGAAGATCCCCGAATCCCGCAGCGCCCGCGCGAAATCCGCCGGATCCCGGTACGGGGTGCGGTGCGCGAGCAGCGCGTGCTGGGTGAGCGCTCGCGCGGCCGCCTCCACCCCGACCCGGACGATCTCCAGCGGCTCCTGGTCGGTGGTCGTCCCGGCCAGCACCGCGCGGTCGGGCTCGTCGAGGGCGCGCACCCGGCCGAGGAACTCCGCGTCGGTGCGCAGCGCCCGCCAGAGCTCCAGGTACGCCGAGCGGGCGGCGATCGGCACGATCGGGCCGAGCCCGTCGGCGTGGAAGTGCCCGGTGTTGCCGATGCCGTCCTCGTCCACCCAGGTGAGGCGGTGCGTCGCCGAGGTCACCAGCTCCGGCGGGCAGGGCCGCATGAAGCCTTCGAGGTAGAGCCGCTGCGAGAGCGTCAGGTGGCGGCCCGGTTCGGGGGTGAGCGGTACCGCCCGGTAGTGCGCGGTGAACGGCTCGCGCTCCGGCGCGGCCGCGGCGAGCAGCGCGGGGTGGGCGAGCGAGCCGAGTATCCGGGCCAGGGCGGCACGGTCGTAACGCGGTTCCACGGGACCTCCCGATTGCGTCCGGCGCACGACGACGCGGCGTCGTGCCCGCACGCGTAGTGCCGGCGCGGCGTCCGGCCCCCGTCCAGAATAGCGACGCACGCCGCGCGGACCGACGAGTTCCGGCGACTCGGTCCGTCGGTACCGATGACATCGACGTGAGGAGCCGGGAATGCGAATCGTGCGCGAGGGGATCGGATTCGGGGAATCGCTGCGCTGGCACGGCGGACGGCCCTGGGTGGCCGACTGGGCCGCCGGGCAGGTGCTCGCGCTGGACGACGCGGGCGGGGCGGAGGTGATCGCCGAGGTCCCGTCCTTCCCGCTCTGCTTCGACTTCCTGCCGGACGGCAGGCTGCTGCTGCTCGACTCCGCCGGGCGCCGGGTGCTGCGCCGGGAACCGGACGGCACCCTCGCCACCCACGCCGACCTGGCCGAATTCGGCGCCACGCCGTGGAACGAGATCGTGGTGGACGCGGCGGGCCGCGCCTACCTGAACAACATCGGCTTCGACTTCCCCGGCGGCGAATTCGCCCCCGGCTTCCTGGTCCTCGTCGAGACCGACGGCATCGCGCGCCGGGTGGCCGGTGACGTCGCCTTCCCGAACGGCATGGCCGTCCTGCCCGGCGGGCGGACCCTGATCCTGGCCGAGTCCTACGCGGAGCGGTTGACCGCGTTCGCCGTGCACCCGGACGGCACGCTCGGCGCGGCCGCGGAGTGGGCCGCCACCCCCGGTGACCACCCCGACGGCATCTGCGCCGACGCCGACGGCGCGATCTGGTACGCCGATGTCGGCACCTCCCGCTGCGTCCGGGTGCGCGCGGGCGGGGAGCGCTGCGGCACCGTGGAATTCGACCGCGGCGCCTTCTCCTGCACGCTCGGCCGCGGCGCGAACCCGCAGCTCTACGTGGTCGGCCAGCGGTGGGGCGACGAGCGGGGCGGGCCATCGGGAGTGGTGGCCGCGGTGCCCGCACCCGCGCCCGGCGCCGGGTGGCCGTAACCCGTTCGCGGGCAGCGGCGCCCGTTTCGGCGCCGCGCGGCCGGGTAACTCGCCGAACGACCGCACCACACTTGATGAGAAGGCGCCATGGCTATCACCAACACCTCGACGGGCTCCGCTAGCCGGATCGCCCAGAACAGCACGTTCGAGCGCGTGGCCCGCGCCGGATACGTGATGAGCGGAATCGTCCATCTGCTCGTCGGCTACATCGCCCTGCGCGTCGCCTTCGGCGGCGGCGGCACCGCCGATCAGTCCGGGGCCATGGCCGAGATCGCCGCCGCGCCCGGCGGGAAGTTCGTGCTCTGGTTCGCCGTGGTCGCCTTCGTGCTGATGGCGCTCTGGCGGCTGGCCGAGGCGGCCTTCGGCAGCGCCAACAAGCCGGACAAGAACAGCAAGGAGGGCGAGGCGTTCCGCCGGGTCAAGGCGCTCGGCACCGCCGTGATCTACGCCGGGCTCGCGCTCACCGCCTACTCCTTCGCCAAGGGCGGCGGCAACTCGAGCAGCGGTCAGAACAAGGGAACCACCGCCAAGCTGATGGAGAGCACCGGCGGCAAGGCGCTGCTGGTCATCGCGGCGCTGGTCGTGCTCGGCGTCGGCGCCTACTACGTGTACAAGGGCGTCACCAAGAAGTTCCTCGAGGACCTGGACACCAACACCCAGCTGGCCAAGCGCCTCGGCACCACCGGCTACATCGCCAAGGGGATCGCCATCGCCGTCATCGGCGGGCTGATCGCCTGGGCCGTGTTCGACCACGACCCGAGCAAGGCCTCCGGCCTGGACGGCGCCTTCAAGACGCTCGGCGCTCAGCCCTTCGGGCAGGTGCTGCTGGTGCTCGCCGCGCTCGGGATCGCCGCCTACGGCCTGTTCAACTTCTTCCAGGCGAAGCACGCCAAGATGTGACGTACCGGTTCAACCGGTCGGCAAGCTCGCGCGGACGGCTCAGCATCACCCCGTGACTCCCCTCGATGTCATCGGGTTCGATGCCGAGCCGTTCGCGCACGAGCGTGCGCATGAAGTCCGCCGGGAAGAAGCGGTCGTCCCGGCACACCAGGAACCGGGTCGGCACCTCCGGCCAGGCATCCAGCGGAATCGGGACGTCGCCGTCCTCGACCTGCTCCCGCCCGCGCGCCAGCTCCTCGGCCGCCAGCTCGGCGGGCACATCGTGCAGGAAGGTCGCGACGATCTGCTCCTCGGTCTCCATCGCCGACCATGACGGGTTTACTCGAACCCTTGACCGAAAAAACATCGGCAAGGGTGAGCAGATCGGTCAAGGTAGTTGATCTGGGAGCCTCCGCATCGCGGGGGCTTCCTTCGTGTTGTCGAACTGGGGTCTCGGCAGGCCGAGGCTGCCTGCGAGCGGTTCGTGGCCGCGTGCCGGGGTTGCTACGCACGTACTCGCGCATCGCATCGTTGATCTCTTGGAAGAGCGGGCTGAGTTCCTCGTCGGTGACAGTGGTTTCGTCGAGGTAGAGCCGCTCGTAGAAGGTCTGGTTGAGATGGCGGCGTGCGCTGTTGGGTGCGTCGCGGTAGAGCGCATGCGGGTCGGCAACGAGGTGCAGCGCGTCTCGCAGGACCTGGGCGCCGACTTGCAGTTCGGCGCTGGTGTCGTTGAGTCCGGCCTCGGCGCGCTTGCGTTCCTCGCCCAGTTCCAGGAGCCGCACCCGGATCTTGGCCTGGGGCATGGTGTCGTGAGCGGCGAGTTCGATGAGCCGGTTCTCTTGCTGTTCGATCTCGCGAAGCCGCTTCTTGAGACTGTTGTGCATCTCCTGTGTGGCTGACTGCTCCTGGCCGAGGGCCGCTTCGAGGCGTCTGTGGACCTCGGTAGCGAAGTCGGCGGGTAGTTGGAGGGTGCGGTAGTGGTCGGAGATGGCTTGTTCGACCATGGCGGCGGACAGATGCGGGAGGTCGCAGAGGCCCTCCTGCCGGGCGCGGCATAGGAAGTAGCCGTATCGCATGCCGTGGCGGTTGGTGACTTCGGTGTAGATCAGGCGAGCATGTCGTCCGGCGCGGTGACAGCGGTCGCAGAATAGACCGCCCTTGAGGTAGTGGGTCTGGACGCGGTCGCGCTGGCCGCGAGCGCTGCGAGCATTGAGGACATCCTGAACCCGATGAAACAGCTCCGGACTGACGATGGCGGGATGACGTCCCTCGTAGCGTTCGCCCTTGTAGACGACGTAGCCGAGGTAGTACGGGTCGGAGAGCATCTTGTGCAGAGTGCCGTCGGTGACGGGCTTGCCGCTGCGTCGTGAGGTCAGACCGAGGTCGCCCATCGTCGCTTCCAGCAGATCCATGCTGTATTCGCCGGTGGCGTACAGCTCGAAGGCGCGCAAGACCAGCGGCGCCCGCTCCGGGTCGACCTCGATCGTGTTGACCAAACGTCCGCCGACGTCGACACGGGCGTTGAGGTAGCCGAGCTTGGCAACGCCAATGGTGCCACCGTTGATGGCCTTATTGCGCATCTTCATGCGCACGTCTTCGCCGGAGAGCTTGTTCTGGACATCGTTGAAAATGTCGGTGACCGCTTCCATCATCTCGGCGTAGATGCCGTCGCCGAAGTCTTCGCGGGCGGAAACGAGTTTGACGTCCAGCTTGTCGAGCAGACGTTTGGTCAGCGCGGCATCGATGTAGTTGCGAAAGGCGCGTGAGCGGGCGTAGACGATGACGTATTTGATCTCGGGATGTTCGCGCAGATACTCCATCATCCGCTGGAAGTCGGGGCGTTTTTCGATCGACTTCGCCGAGAGGCCGGGATCGAGAAACTCCTCGATAATGCGCGCGTTGAGTGCGCTGGCTTTGCGGTCGACATAGATGCGCTGGGTGGCGATCGAGTTGCCGTCAGGATCAATGTCACGAGCGGTGTCCATCTGCTTCTTGCTGGAAACACGTAGGTAAGAGACGGCGAAGTCGAGAGCGATGTCTGCGGTCGCGATGTCAATAGCATCGGTTGTCTTGGTCATGCAAGGACTCCTGGTTCTGGGGATAGTTCGGGAGCGGTTGCGATGGTCTGGTCACTGAGTACGACGCGCAGCCTGAGGCGTTTGAGGTGGCTCACCATCAACTCTGCATGAGCGCGAGTGCTGATCGGCGGGACCGGACCCGGGACCACTACGTAGCTGATGCCAGGATGGGTTTCGAGGTAGGCCAGCGCGCGCCGCAGGACTGGCCGACGCCGCAGGCTCGCTGCAGGTATGCCGACCTCGACGAATTCCTTGACGATCCCTATTCCACGGTCGACCGCAAGGCGATGCCCTATATCACGCTGTATCCCGATTGCTATAGGCTCCTCGCTCCCAGCTGCCTTATCGGCGGCGGACGGGGTCTCGATGGAAAGAAACAGAACCCCAGTCGGGAACTGGGGCTCACTCTCCTGTGCGGCACCTTCCATGTTCATCTGTGGGCGATCTGCCAGGGCTTGGGTATCGAGATGAGCTCGCGCGTGGATACCCGGACCGAGTCCAGAACCTCTGAGTCGTTGCGTGATCACGGGTTCGGGCACCTTGAAGTATTCCGAGAGCATTGTGGGCGTCGTGTGTCCGGCTTCGATCGCTTCGTGAAGCAAAGCCCCAGGTACGAGGAGGTGCTCGACGAACTCGTCGACGCCGATCGTGGCGTCCGGGTGATCGAGGATTCGTTTGAACTCGCGGGCGATGGCCACTCGGCGCTGTGCCAGTTCGAGCGAGGAGGAAACTTGGATCACCCATCGACGGGTTAATACATCCCAAAAGCTTGCGCTCGGCAGATGCTGATCGTCGACGAATTCCACTCGTAGCTGTCTCAGGCCGGAGATAATTTCTATTGGTACGGGAGCGACTGCCCCGTGTCCGGTGAGCAGCAGGGCGGCTTGCTGCTGCGCTACACGGAGCGTCCCCGCGTACCCGATCGGACGTGCTTCCCTGCGGGCGACATCGCGAAGGTCGCTAAATCGAGCTGTTCGGAGTTCGCCACGTTGAGTCGCGGTGCTCTGCGGTATTTTGGAATTGTCGTTTCGTTTCCTCATGGTGATACCTCCTCTCGCTGCTGTCGTCTACTGTGGCGCCTGTTCAGTGGCGACACTCTGGTCTGGTGCAATTTGGTTGCAGACACAGGTCATGGCGTGCTGCTACTTCGTCGATCGCGGCGTGAATCTCTTGTGCGATCTCCCGTGGAACGTCGTGGTACGTGACCTGGACGTGAGGGCCTCTACGGGAAGGGATTGCGAGCGAGTCTCGCCATCCCGCCAGGGTAAACAGCTCTTCGTGCGGTACCTCGATAGCATCCGCGATGGCCTTAAGGCTGTTCGGCGTCGGAAGAAAAACCCCTTGTGCGACCCGTGTAATTGTTGATCGGCTCATGCCGGATCGTGCTGCGATTGCAGCTCGTGTGAGCTTCAATTCCTTGCATCGCGCGTCGATCGTCCTTCCGATCGCTATTGCCGCCTCTTTATGCGATGCTCTCATTTTGCTATTCTCCTATTCAATTTCCCCTACCATTGACAATAACTCCATTGTTGCGTTTAAGCAACAGTTAAAACCAAAATGTATAATTGCGAGAATTGCAGAACTTCTTGGGATCGGAACTGTGTCTTCTTAAAGTGTGAGGAATAGCGGGCCGGGCGGATAGCAGTGAGGGCTCATAAAGACCTCGCCTGTTTGTGCTATCTGCCCGGCCCTGTCGGGGGTACGAGCTACGTCGCCCGCTACCCGGTTTTCCTACTCGCTGGCCTGCTGGCCGCGCCGCCCTCGCGTGCTGCGTGGTGTCTCCTTCGCCTGCTCGTCCTCGCCGCTACCTCCGTCGTCGGGGGTGTCGGTCTGCACGGGCTCGGGAGGCTGGGTGGCGGTGAACAGGTTGGCGATGGCCGCCTGGCGTGCCTGGGCTTCGGCCTCGATCGCCGCGCGGGCGGCGTCGGCCTTGGCCATCAGCTCGGGATCGTTCTTGGCGGCTTCGATGTGGGCATCGACGGCCTTCAAGCATTCGCGCTTGAGGTTGCTGCCGCGCAGTTCGGCGATCCAGGTGAGCTGGGCGTGCCGTGCGGTGTCGATGCGGATGGCCAAGGTGATTTCCTTGGCCGCGCTCGACGGGTCGGGTGTGGACATGTCGCTCCTCCTCGGTGCGAGCGGCCGGCGAACACGTGGTGTGTTCACGGTGACGGCCGCACAGCACCGACGAGGCGGTGGGCGCGCTCAGGGGGGGAGGTCATGAACTGATGCTTGGTGGCCCGAGCGGTCCGCGCGGTGCTCGGGCGGAGTCCGACGGTACCGGGTAGCCGGGAATGACGACATCGGAGTCGATTTCGTTTCCCCACGCGTCCCAGCCGGGCTGACGGCGGCGAGCGAAGAGCTCCAGGTACGGCCCGGGGCTGACCCGTTCGATAATGCCGAACTGTTCCTCGGGCTTGTGGCTGTGCTCCTGGGTGGGAGCCATGAACCAGGTCGGCTGGGCTCGGAACTTGACTGGCGCCTTCCCGCGAGTGCCGAACAGGACATGCTCGGTCATATTGCGCAGGTAGTGGCCGAGCTGCAGGCGGGGTTTGACCCAGGTGAGCGGTGAGCGGTACGTGAAGCCCCAGGCGGTCATGACGTCGTATCCGGCGCGCCACGAGCCGTTGGTGACCCACAGCCACAGGTGGGCGTCCTCCTCGGCGAGATCAGTGATAGGCATCGCCTCAATTTCGTCGGTGGTCATCAGCGGGTAGTGGTGCTCGGCACCGCGTGCACCCTGCTGCAGGATGTCCCAGGGCGGGTCGGCCAAGATGGTGCGGTAGCGCCTGGCCGGTGAGGATGAGTTGGCTGCGTCGTTCTCCTTCATGATTCGGCTCCTTTCTGCATAAGTGGTACGAGCTGCTCCGGGGCAATGGCGACGAAGAGTCCGTCCGGCAAGCTGCGGTCCTTGGTGATGGCCTCCTGCAACGCGGTGCGACGGCGCTCTGCTTTCTCGGCGGTGGTGGCCGTCATGACCCAGACCACGCGCGGGAACGCGCCGTCGTTGCGATCTTGCTCGACGCCTTGGCGGCGGTAGGACTCGTACTCGCGGCACTTCTTCAGCAAGGTTGGAATGCTCTCGGTGCCGCGATCAATCTCCATGAACGCCGCGTCGACGTAGTCGCTGCCGGGCGGGCTGGCGGTCTCGGCGTACAGGTCAGGCTTGAGGGTCACGCGCGCGCCACCGATGCCGACGTAGTCGCGCCAGGCACCGGGCTCGGTCTCGCAGCGTAGGAGCTCGAGCCGACCGACGGCGGCGGCCTCCACGAAGGCGACGTGTGCATCGGCGATGCCCAGCTGATGATCAAGGAACCGCTGCGTTGGTTCGCGGAAGGGACGGCGCGTGCGCCGCTCTGCCTGTTGGCGGAGGAGCCGGTCGCCAATCTCGTCGACGTAGTGGATGGTGGCACCGCTTCCGGAGCGGTGGCCGCCGATCCGGGCGGGCAAACTGGCGAGTACGCGGTCGCGGCGCAGTCGGGCCAGTACCCGCTGGGTGGTGCGCAGACCGCTGGCTTGGGGCATCTCGCCGAAGTGGAGGACCCGGATATGCGGGACGCTCAGGTAGCGGTGCTCGGCGACCGAGCGAAGAACTGACCAGTCCCGGTCGCTGAGTTGCTGGGCGACTTTGCTCAGATCGCGGACCAACCGCCGGGGTGTGGTGCCCCCATGGGCACCATCATTCGGCTTCCGCTGGGCGGGAGATGACGAGGTCAGAGGGGGGTTCGTGGTCGGGCCGGTGCGAATAGCGGGATGAATACCGCTGACCGATGTGACTTCTACGTCGCTTCCACCACTTTCGTACGACTTCTCCGTCATGCTTGCCTCCTTCGGCGTCGACCGCCAGCTCCCTCGGCGCCGCCGCCACTCACCTGCTCCAGCAGTTCGGTGAATCCGGCTTCGATCTCGTCCAAGGGCTGGCCGTAGCGCTCTCGACTGAGGCGCCGAATCTCGGCTGGATCACTGGTGACTGGTGGTGGCGGCAGCGTGACGCCCGAGGCCCACGGCTGCACGGTGTTGTCGCGCATCAGGTTGACGTAGACGTGGTGGGCGGGCAGCGCGCCGAAGTCCTCCGGCGCGAGCACGGATTGCCCGGTGGCCATGTCCTTGGCATCGCCCGCTTGTAGCTGGAAGGTGATCCGGCTCCGGGCGTTGTTGCGAAAGGCGTCGAGCATCGCGGGCGGGAGCTGCTTCTGGTACTGGTGGGCCAGGTGGAATCCGGCCCGCAAGCTGCGCGCCGTGGCCAGCGCATCCCCGAGGTCGGTCGGCAGGCGCAGGTAGTCCTGCACCTCGTCGATGTAGACCATGACCGGCGTGCGGGAGTTTTCTGATGTGCCCGCTCGCTCCCGTACTGCTTGCCAGAGCTCGGCCAAGATGATCGCCCCGAGCAGCTGCGCCGCCTCGGGCCCGATCACGCCCTTCTGCAAGGGCACCAGCAGCACCTTGTTCTCGCGCAGCACCTGCCGGGTATTAAACCTCGGGTTACGCTGGGCCAGCACGGCTCGGAGCTGCTT
Source organism: Nocardia asteroides (assembly GCF_021183625.1). Classification (NCBI taxonomy): domain Bacteria; kingdom Bacillati; phylum Actinomycetota; class Actinomycetes; order Mycobacteriales; family Nocardiaceae; genus Nocardia; species Nocardia asteroides. The sequence goes on along the minus strand of NZ_CP089214.1, from coordinate 1,194,226 downwards.
GGTCAGCAACGGGCGCAGCTTGTTGCTCAGCGGGGCGATCTTGGTGTCCACTGCCTCCGGCGAGAGCGAGTCGAACCAGGCCCAGAACGGCCCAGCCGCGAACGGATCCTCGCGGATGACCCGCTGGGTGAGTGACCGCCGGAACCCCGGATTGGTCAGCAGCAACGGCAGCATGGTGAGGCTGGCGTCGTCGCGCTTGGCCAGCACTTCCAGGCTGTTGCGCAGGATGTCGGCCGAGCGCGGGCCGAGGTCGCCGTGAATGGCGTGGATGGTGCCGAACAGCGAGTCGGCGATCACCTCCGGCGTGCGGCCTTCGCTGTGCGCCAGCGGGTTGATGCCCACCGGTGCCTCATCGAGCGGGTCGAGCAGGACGATGTCGTTGCGGCGGTGCTCGGGAATGCGGGCCAACACATCGGCCACCAGGTCCTTGGGCTCGATGACCACGACCGGACGCCCGGCCTGGAGGTCCTGGACGATCAGGTTGAGCAGTAGCGTCGACTTGCCGGTGCCGTTCGGCCCGATCACCCAGGTGTGGCGCATGGCGTCGAGGACGTCGTAGCCGACGGTGCCGGAGACGCCGGGCGCATTGGATTCGGCAATCACCCGCTCACCGGACAATAGAGCTGGGGTCGGTCTGACGGGGCGAGGGTGGATCGGCGGTTGGCCGGGGAAGCGATCATCGCGGCTATCTGATACCGGCCATGCCAGAAGGTGGCTCAGTTCCGGCACGCTGAGCGGCTGTGCCGGAGTCAGAATCGACCAGGCGGACTTGGGCTCGTTGATCTTCCCGGCCTTCTCCTCGGCCAGCTTGAAGTGCACGCCGGCCGTCTCCACCGTGCCGATAGCCGCAGCCAGGCCGAGTAGCAAAGACTTGCGACGCTCCGCCGTGCCGGCCTCGACGCCGATCCGCACCACCGCAGCGAAGCCGTGCTGGCCGAGCTTGCGGACGAGGGCTTGGCGGGCGTTGGGACGCTTGTCGGGCAGCAGACCTTGCCATACCTTCGAGGCGGTCGATTGATGGCCGCTGGATGGCTGTTCGACCGGCGGCAGCATCGGCTGGCGGCGCGGGCCGAGGACGACTTGGATCACCAGGCGCTCAGCAACTTTGACCGCTGTAAGCGCGGACAGGATGGAGCGGCTGGAGGCCACCCGGTCGACCGGCTCCAGCGGCCAGTCCGTCGCGGTGAGCTTCATCCGACGCGCCGTGACGATGTCACCGCGCTCAGTCGGGTCAAACGGGGTCACCACTGCGCCATTGACTAGCTGCTCGACCGAACGCCGAACGCCGTGGGCGTGCCGCAGTTGACTGCCGACGAGATATTCGACGCCGTCAGCGGTGGAGCGGGCTTCGAGAATAAGCTGAGGCGCGTGCTTCTGCGCAGCCCAGTCGCGCAGAAGCGAGGTGGCGGCTCCTTCTCGAAATGGGCTCGGCCAGAACAATAGCTGCCAAACGAGAGAGTCGGCGGTGAGGTCGGGGGAGAGACTATTCGTCGTCATGAGTCTTCTCCCTCCCGGCGGTGGGCTTGGTGCTACGAGCGTCATCGCTCGCGGCCGTCTTCTCCGCCTCGGCGTCAGCCATCGCTATGGCGATCACGGCGCGGCTGAGTTTGTACAGGTCGGGTGGTGTGCGCGTCTCGCTGCGCACGGTGATGCGGCGCTCGGCGCCGGTCGAGCCTCTGCGGCGCTTGGCTTCGCGGTCAGCCCGACGGTGGTTGGTTCTTCCTGTTTTGGACATAGCTCTCCTCCTCGATGAATTACGGTGATTTCTTCGAATTGACGCGGAATGTCGCGTCCGTGACTCACTGTTGCTTTCGCGCAACAAGTTCAAGGGTCACTATGCGTTGCGTGAACGCAATTGCAAAGAAAAGTTGTGAAAACTACTACGCCGGTACGAACACGGCTGACAGGGGTAGGAGGTGCTGGTTTTCCACAGCTATTTCACCTACCAGCCCGAACGGAATTTGCGGTAGAGCATGATCGCACCGACCAGCAGGGCGATCACCCCCAGCACCCCGAGAATGATCGCCAGGGTCGGCCAGATGGACTCGATGACGCTGATGGCGCAGTAGACGGCGATGGTGCCGACCAGAATGCTGATGCAGCCGCGCTTGAACCTCTCGGCCATGTTCAGGTCGTCGCTCATTCGGTCACCACTCCCCGCCGAGGTCGTCGTCCACGGTTTCGCCAGGGCCGACGGTTTCGGAAGCTCCGGCCGCCGTGGCATCGCTACCCTGCTCGGCATCCGCGTCGTTGGCGTCCTGGCTGGCCTTCAGCTTCGGTGTCATCTGCTTGAGCAGCCCGTCCAGCAGCGAGGTATCGAGGGAGACATCAGGCAGCAGCAGTCCCCGCAGTGGCCGACCCTGCTGGTCGGTCAGTTCGGCTTCAGCGCCGCAGCCCTGGTGGTACGACCGCGCCAGCAACCGCAGCTGATCCGCCGCCTTGATCGCCTCGCCCATCTTGGTCAACGTGGCGGCGTACACCCGCTCAGCGCGGGCACGCAGCAGATCGAGTTCCGGGGTGAGCTGGTCGATCCGGCGGTGCAGCTCGGCTCGTCGCGCGGCGTGCGGAGCCACCTGGGTGTTCAGGTGCCCGATCTCGTCGGTCTGGAGCGAGCCGTCGCGGAAATGCACCGCGAAGACCACCACGTTCACCGCGACCACGATGACCGCGAAGAACACGCCCAGGATCAGGGCGCTGGTGATGCCGTTGCCTGCGGCCAGGCTGTCGGCCACGATGCGGTAGGCCATGACGATCCCCGCCCCGATGGCCAAGAGCGTCGCCAGGCCAATGAACAGCAGCGGGATCACCCGCGCCTTGCCCTCTGGCAGCTGGATGTGCCCGTGCTCGTCCTTGAAGCCCTTGAGGTCGCGGCCGAAGAACTTCAGGCCGATCGCCACCGCTGCGGTGCCGAGCAGGGCGAAGACGATCGAGGTGAGCAGCGGCACGATGCTCTCGCCGAGCGCGGCGCCGTCGCCAGAAGCGATCCCGGCGAGGTCGACATTGAACACCTGCGTCACGAAGTAGAGCAGCACCGGGAAGTCCAGCAGCGCTGCCCAAGTCGAGGAGCGGTGCAGCCATAGCGGCACCTGGCGGTGCTTGAGGCTGCCCGCGTCGTGCTCCTTCTGCACGGTGGCCGCGACGTCCTGCATGCGCAGGCTCGCCCGCTTCGCACTGGTGTTCTCTCCGTTCATACCGGTCACTGGCTGATCGTCGAGTCGAGCGAGCTCGGCACTCAACACGACGATGTCGGCCTCGGTGCGCTGGTACTGCTCGACCAGCTGGGTGATCTGCGCAGCGCCCGTGTCGCGGGCCTGGCCTGCGCTCGCCATGCCCTTGCTCAGCACCAGCGCTTCCATGTTGCTGAGCAGATCACGGTCGCGCAGCCTGCCGATGCGCTTCTGTTCGTCGACCAGCGCCATGGTCTCCGCCATCCATGTGCGGTGGTTCGGACGGTTGGTGAGCTTGGACAGGAGCCGGTCCCGCGTGGGCACCGACGGCGGCGTGTGCGGCGGCCCCTCGGATGTGGCGAGCGGCTCGGTGCGCTTGCGCAGCGTCACCGTCCTCGGTGGCAACGGCTCGGGATGCTGGCCGTTCGAGCGGGTGGCGGGGGCGATGGTCATGAGTAATCTCCGATCTCGCTGGCAGACAAGGGAGTCTGGGGTTGGATGGCGGGCATCAGCGGCTCGCCTGCTGGAAGACAATTTCTGTGCGCCGGTTCGCTGCGGCCTTCTGCTCGTCGAAGACGCCACCGGTGAAGTTGGGGATGACCGGCTCGCGGGCACCTCGGCCGGACACCGTGCCGAGCAGTGCGGGTGGCAGGCCGAGCGCGAGCAGGCGGTCCGCCACGGCGCGGGCGCGGCGTCCGGCGAGGTTGTTGTGATCGTCGCCGTCACCGGTGTCGGCGATGTGCCCGGTGATGTCGATGGCTTGGACGGTGCAGCGCTTAGTGGCCTCCACGATCGGGCGCAGGGCCTCGTCGGCGCTGGCCGGCAGGACCGCGCTCCCGCCCGCGAAGTTCAGCACCGCATCCGACAGGTTCATCCATACCGGGCAGCCGCCCTCGGTGATCGCCTCCGGCACGGGGATCACCGGAACCGGCATCGTGGCCACGGGCGCCGCTGCAGACGGCGCGTCGTGCGCGACGGTGCAACTCGCCGCTCCGGCTCGCTGGCAGATGCCGACCCAAACCCGCTCGACGATGGCGCGGGCGAAGGGCGGCAAGCTCGGCTGAGAGCCGCCAGCGATACCCAGGCCATGAAAGGTCACGTGACGGTCGGTTAGGTTGGGCAGATGACCCTGCCGGGTGATGCTGTCGACGATGCTGTCCACGTTGCTGTTCCAGCCGAGCACCCGGAAGTCCATCGGGGCTTCAGTGCTGATGCCTGAGGACAGCACGTGAATGTCGGCGTCCGGGATCTGCGCGGCTCGGTCGAGCAGCGGCAGCACGGCCAAGCCCGGAACTGGTGCCGTCGCGTTGCTGAGGGTTTCGCCGAGCTTCCCGATGGCCGCGTTGATCTGGCGCTCGGCGTCGGCTGCGGCATGCTGCACCTGGCCGTTCGGCCGCGTCGGCGTCATGTCGATGCTGTGGATCTCGCCGGTAGCGGAGGTCAGGAGTCGGACTGTGGCGTCGCCGCGTTGCTTGGAGCGCTCAGTCATGCTGGCCAGCTTGTTCGCCAGCGAATCTGGCAGGCTCGGGCGGGGTTCAGCGCTGGTAGCTGTAGCTACGAGCGTTATCGCGGACGCGACCTGATCCGTGGGGGCAGATGCGCACCCGCACAATGCGCCGATGACCAGAATGGCAACAGCGACGGCAAAGACGACGTAGCGAAGATTTGTGGGAACGCGCGGCTGTCTGCCGCGCGGCAGCGTCTTCTTCATCGGCATAGGCGCGGATTCCTTTCTGTAGAAGAATTTCCATGACATACTCGGGGCCGAGTGGCGTATTCGGCCCCGAGTACGTCAATAGGATTAGCTCAGCGACGGCCTCCCTTGCGGTGGCGCCGCTTCCTGCCGTCCGGGCTGAAGCGCTTGGTGAGCTTCATATGCACCTGGAAGGCGACGTCGGGAAAGACGATCACGTAGGTGAGCATTAGGAATGCCCACACGGTCAGTGCCGTCAGCAATTCTCTGCCCTTCTTCTCGGATTCGAACGATCGCTGCGTAACTGATGATTTGCTCCTAGTTCTGCACGGGGTCGCAGCTGATGACACCCAGAAGGTAGGCCAGCGTGTAATCACCTGTCTACCAGCGCTTTTGCCTACTGGCCGTCAGGTCCCTGACGGATACCTGACAACTTCGAGATAGGACTATGCGCACGGCTGTGACGGAAATCTGACAATTTTATTACTCGGACACCGTGTCGCAAATCAATGCGCGACGAGAAAGGCCCGCTCTCCAGGGAGAACGGGCCGTAGGGGTGCGCTAGATGGACAGGTGAACGTGGCGAGTTGAATCGGGTTCGGCTGGTGAAGACTCACCAATCGAGGCCATGCCTCAGAAGGTAGACATCATCGCCTGTGCCCTCGTAGATCCCGTTGGGCATGTGCCAGCATGCGGCGATGGCGTACTGCGCGCGGATGCGTGCAGCCGCTTGGAGCGCCTCCTCCACCGTTGGTTGCGCGGGAGAGAACTCTTTGACGTCAGATTCTTGTATCCCCACTGCAGCGAGTCCTGCGACAATTGATTCGCGCGATACGCCCGTGAGGTCTTCGAGAATGTCGATCAAATTCTTGCTCATCAGGAGGTATACCCTTCTACTGATGCGCACCCAGAGTTATTGTACCATACTTTGTATTAAATTGCAAGATATTTGGAGGCGCAACACAGTTCGTTGCGAGCGGGTGCGACAGCCTCAGGTACCATATCGCCTATGCAAAGCGCGGACGGGCTAGGATCACCTCTGGGGACCGCCCAGCTTCTCCGTGTAGTGGCCGAAGAATTGACCAGCTTGTACAAGCATTCCACATGCGGTGCGGTTCACCTTGATCAGCTGGGGAAACTGGACAAACTCAGAGCGCTAGTCGCAAAAGCTCTGGGTTCAGAGGATCCCGGCGTCGAAGATCCGGCGGTCTTGCTAAGTGTCCTGGTTGCTCTTGACAGGTTTGCGCAGGGTGAGAGCATCAAGGAGAAGAAGGTTGCGCGCAAAAAGCAAAACTCGCGCGGGACAATGTCACACGATATCGTGCAAGCGGTGGGCGAGATGCTTCTTATTGAAGACCGAGTCGAACCCGGTCTAGTTAAGAGGCGGGAGCGTGCAGGCAAAAAGGTGGGCACTCAAGGCCGCGAGATGCACGACGACAACTCGCAAGCGCGTAATAAGTTGCCGCTGTACCGACGGAGTTATGTCGGATACCTCTGGAAAACACTCAACGATCCTGAAATTCGTGCTCTGATTCTGGGTGCCCCCGTGAGATTGCCTCTCAGGAGAGAGTTCTCTCCAGTCTGTGAAGATATTGCGAGAGAGGGCGAGCAGGTGGATGAAGTAACAGACACATCCGCTTCGTTGCTCTCAGGCGAGTGGGTCATAGCCGCTCGTTTTGGACGCTCCGCCGATGATGGACCACCAATAATTCAGCGACCTCAAGAAATTGCGGAGATAGAGAGCTGGATTTCAGGGAAACAACGTGTGCTGCTATTAGCGGGGGATAGTGGCAATGGAAAGTCCACGCTCGCAATGCAAACGCTCGCCGCAAGCAAATACGCTTCTACGGTCTACTATATCGATGCGGGAAACATTCTGAGCCTACAAATGACGCTGGGAAAGTATCTTCCAGAGGGTCCTGTACCAGACGTCAAGAAGGCGATCGATTCGTTTGTAAGAACGCTGTCTCGGGCGGACGCTAGAAGTATTGATTCTATCGTATTCCTCGACAATGTTTCCGACTTTTCCGAAGTCGAGCCCATTGTCGTCTGGGCGTCTCGAACTCTTATCACTGCAGAAGAAAGGATAGTCCCAACCGACTTCATTCACCCCTTCAGCGTTATCGATGTTGAGCCAATGCCTCTTTCGTCCGCTCAACAGTTGATCTCTTGGTTTCGCCCCGAGGAGAGCGCGGAGGCGGTCTGTCGATTCGCTAGCTCGGTAGGACGCAAACCAAGAATAATCATGGACTGTTTAGCAATGTTCCCCAATGACAACACTTCGCTAGATGAAATGTCTGATCTAATCGCGAACGAAGAGAGTCGTCTCATTCAGCGGAAGGGAGAGTCAAATCGTCGCGCAGTTCACAAGCTGTACGAGCGCTACTTCATAAGGCTTGAAAGCGAAGACGTAATAGCATCTCTGCTGCTGGCGAGTATCGCTCATCTCAGTACCGATTATGTTCCGACCGAGGTCTGCGGAGAAACTCTGTCGCGTTACGGCACATTATTTCCAGAGTTCGGCGACCTCTCGAAGTTTGCTGTAAAAGCAGTAGCAGAACCGCTCCATCGTCGATACCTTATTACGCGGGATCTCAAAAATATCCGCATTCACGGAGTGACGGCTCAACTCTTCCGTGACGTGACGCGGGCAAACCGACGCGACATCGTACACTCGTTCATTGAAGCTTATTTCGAATTCAGGCAGTCAATTGCCACCGCCCGGTTCGGACGCCTGCATCCCGAGTTGATCAATTGGGCGCCAACAATATGCACTGTCTTGAAACAGTTCCCAGTTGCAATTCTGGAAACAATCGAGCGCAATCGGCTCGACCAACTCGTTGGCGATGTCCGGGTCGGAATGGCATACCTCGGCCGATTCGAGGACTATATAGAAATGGTGTATACCCATAATGGTATCGCCATCGGGTACCTTGAGTATAAAGCAATGCTCAAGGCCTGCTTTCACTTTGGGAAGATTTCAAGGCAAGAATATCTTGATAAATTGCGCGGCTTAGTTCAGCGCGATAAGCGGGTTGCTGATGATCCAGAGGTGCTGCTGGCAGTTGCTGAAGTGTCATACAAGATCCGCGAAATCCTCGTAGAGTGGCCCGTTCCCATTCCTGAGCTCAAGTCGGTACTGCAGACCGACATTGTCAACGTGGTGAAGTTGGGGTTGGCTTTGACGTTCAGCAGGTCGCTGAATTGGGTGGGAGTAGGTGGAATTATGACACCACAGCTGTTGAGCGCGATCGATCGAGAATCCCTGGGATCCTTTCCTATTTATGCGGCTGGCATGGCGAGGCATGCGGTAGAGTTCTACGGGCTTCAAGGTAATCATGAGGTAGCAAAGGATTGGCACTTCTTCATGGAGCGAGTCCAGGAAGCGCCGGATCTCGCCGATTCATTTGGACGTGAAGCAGATTCGGCTGAAGGGCAAGCGTGGATTCTGCGATCAACATTGAGTGACGTGGATTCAGCGCGGCAAGTGTCGGACGCATTCGTTACTGCGGCGCAGAAACATGTACGCGCCGGGGGACGGCGGCATGCGGTAGCTTTATATACTGAGGCATACCTTATCGACGTAGTGTTCGAAGTCCGCAAGGCTGACGATTCGGAGCGTAGTAGTCTGCGCCAGCTGCTCGACAGCTTGGACGAGCCACATCTGCAATGTCGTATCGCCATCCTTGAAGAGATGGCTCTGCAGCTTAAATCGGACTATGTTTTTAATCTGAAAAGCTTAGCCGATCTAACGCTTCAGGCATGGGAGGCCTACCAAGACGCTCGTGGACGTAGATTGGGCTTGGCAGCTCAGATCGCTGTATTGCGCCGCCGAAGTAGCCGGAAAGGCGAGCTGCGGAATCTGCTCTCGGAGCTCGCGGGCCTAGTTATGCCGCACAAGGGCTTTTCAACTAATGACGATGCACTGCAGTGGCTAAGGGCAGTATCGGCTGATCCTCGTTTCATGAGCTTGATGTAGGCAATACTCCGATTCGCAATCCTATCGGAGACCTGCCCGTCGCAGCGCTTCTATAATAGGATCGGTGCCTGGCTTTGAAGTGCGCACTTTTTCGTATGCTTCATTAATGTCGGCTATACCTATAGCGTCGGGTAATGGCCATTGTAGTGTAAAACTTCGTGACGGCCAGAGTGGAGTGAATGCGGATTGAAATCGCCAATAGGGATGCGAAGAAGGCACGATGCTTTCTATCGATACTTCGGTGTTTTGTGGGATGCATCCATAGAGAGCTAAGTTGTGAACGCTCAAGGTCCCGAATGTGCATCGAGCCTCGTTCTTGCCGATTTGTCTGAACTGCAATCCTTTCGACTCTCTACCTGTGGTACGAGCTATGCCGACGCTGATATTTCTGGCGAGCGGAACTTTAGTCCTCATGACGGTGCGGAGTTCTGCTGCGAGAGCGGGAGAAAAAAAGGTTGGCTCTGCGACGTTCATGAGTAGTAGTGTTTTGACAGTAAAGCGCGAGATATGCTCAGCCGCTCTAGCATCGATGGCTACTTCTGATAGATCGGCTAATTGACTCATGACCTCGGAAGCGGGGATGTCAATCTCGGTGGCGATCTTGATCCTACAATAGGAGCATATGCTCTCGACATAGATCCGACCCAGCTGGACCGGTTCGTCCCATACTTCTTTATCTCCGAATCCGTCGGTGTATGTGGACATTCTCAACTCGGTGGACGAGTTCGACCCATCGAGACGCCGAAAAAAGGGTGCTTGAACTAAGATCTTCGGATGGCGCGCATTGACAGTGATTCCTCGACACAGACGGCAGCGCCGCAACCCCTCGGATTTGCGAGGTCTTCCCACTACAATCCTCCCCAGCTATTGAGTCCTGCCCTGGGTGTGTCATGCTCCCCGAACTTCAGTTCTACAGAACCTCATTATGCTTGATTGGCGTACCGTATCCCAGGTGAAACTCTGGAATTATAGCTCCTTTGCTCGCACCGAGCTGTCAGTCGAACGATGTACGTCAAGCCTTCTGGCGGCAAGCAGCTCAGTCTCGCGCGAGCACGCGTGAGATCCTCGACTCAAGGAGCCGAATACAGCCGCTCATCCAGTAGTCGCGGCAGCTTGTCAGCGCCAGTGGCAGTGGCGCTGACCGCCTCCACATAGTGCTGCTGGACTAACAGCGGTGCCGCTCGAAGGCACTCGGCGAAGTCACGCGCGTGCCAGGCAGGTACACCAACACCCGTCCGTCAGGCTCGTGACGGAGTGGTAATGGGCCGGGGTTGCTTATCGGTGAGTCACCCGCGCACCCAGCACGATGCGCGCCGAGGCCAGCACGACGAGCCCGGACGGACAGAAAGTGCTGCGGGCCGGCAGGATCCATCCTCGGAACTGCGTGCCTCGATCGGCAGGCGACGGCAGTGCGATTCGCTGTCCACCGCGCAGGACGCGGATGCCGTAGTGCTGGAGCATCGCTTCGTCGCGCACGGCGTTTGGCGGCGTGTCGGCTCGCGTCAGCATCGTCCAGGTGTGGCGGCGCGGATGCGAGATGATCGGCCCCCCACCACCGTGGCGGCGGTCCAGGTGCTGCTTGACCGCCTGCCCCATCGCCGCTGGCATCGAGATCGCCCAGACCCGGCCGGTGGTGAAGAAGATCCGACCCGTCGGCGGCTCCAGCACCGCAGGCAACTGGCAGACGCTTCGGTAGTAGGCGCAGCGAGATCGTGGCGTATCGCCGCTCATCGCGTTCGGTTGCAGGCGGCGGTCGGTCGGTTCCATGGGAGTGGCCTCTCTGGAGTCTCACCGAATATGAGGGCACCCGGTACCGGGGGCGGTAGCCACTGGCCTGCCACCTTGGCGGCCAATGCGCCGGACGGGGGTTGTTCGGCGTCGGCCCGGTACCGGGTGCGAAAGCGACCGTAAGCGGCCGGAAGGGCCGAAAACCGGCTGAAATTGGCCGCCGTTCTGAAAAATAAGAAAGGCGGTATATGGTCGGGTGGAGGGGCCGCGAAACCCCGACCGAGCAGCTATTCAGGTCGGAAAGACTCGCAAACAGACGCAAAATTATGACATCGGGGTTGACCAAGATGTATATGACCACCGGCGAGGTTATCCGCCGAGTTCGCCGGTCTCTCGGAATGACCCAGACCGAGCTCGGCGCAATTCTCGGCTACACCCAACCCGCGATTTCACAGCTGGAGCACGGCGGCTCTGGGGTACACGATGTCCGTGTACTACGTCGTGTAGCCCACGCGCTGCACGTTCCGCTGTCTATCCTGGTGGTGGAGTCGGATGAGGAGGCGGACGTGGATCGTCGCAACTTCTTCAGAGCTGGAGCGCTTGGCGGCGCGGGCGTGGCCGTCACCGCTGCGGGCTCCTTTGGCCAAGCTGGGGCGGCCACGGGGGTGAAGGTCGGTGCGAGCGACGTAGCCGCGATCAACGCCAGTCTGAATCAGATACACGAGCTCGACCTGATCGTCGGTGGTGATCGGTTGTGTCGGACGGCCGCCAACGAAGTGCGCTACGTCGAGCAGTTACTCACCACCGGCACCTACTCCGAGGAGACCGGCCGGGCACTCGCCAGCGCGGGTGCCGAGATGATGACCGCCGCCGGCTGGGTGCACTACGGCGCTGGCCGGATGGATGACGCGCGCCACTACTACGCCGACGCCGCCCAGTCAGCCACCGCCGCAGGCGATGGGATCGCCGGTGCTCATGCCCTGCTGAATGCTGGCATCGTGGCCTTCCGCGAAGGCAACCGGCCGCGCGATGGCGTCAACCTCACCCATGCTGCGCAGAGATCAGCGGCCAAGCACGGCGGCCCGAGACTGCGCGCCCTCTGCGCAGTCCGTGAGGCCGAGGCGCAGGGCGCGGTGAGTGACACGTCCTCGATGGCTAGTGCGGTCAGCCGGGCACACCGTGCCTACGACTCTGCGCGCGGGCACGATCCGGAATGGGTCTACCTTCCCGAAGCCGAACTGACCGGGTTGACCGGCCTCGCCTTCATGCGGGCGGGCGACCATCGGCAGGCGGATACCCACCTGCGCTCAGCAATCGGCGGCTCGAAAGCGTGGCCCCGCGAGCACTGGCACTGGCAAGTGCATCTGGCTAGGAACTACCTCGCCGCCGGAGATGTTGCTGCATCGTGTGCGTTGCTGTCGGCGAACTTGCACACGTTCAAGGGACTGGCCTCGACGCGCCTGGACGCGGACATCGAGGGCATCGCGCGGGCCGTGCAGCCGCATCACAAGGTGCCCGAGGTCAAGGAGTTCTTCGAGCGACGAGCCGCTGGGATCTGACTCTGCCGAGGCACCGCGTCCTCAGCGCCGTTGCTGTGCGGCGGCAGTGATCAGCGCGTCGGCCTCGGCGCCATAGCGAGCTTGCTCGGCGATGATCGTGAACGTCCTCTCGTGGAGAAGAATCTCGGACGGCCTGGTGATCGTCAGCTCGGCGCTTACGGTCTCGGCCAGCACCTTGGCCCGGTCGTAGATGACGAAGTTCGACGCCGGTCCCCGGTACTCCGCGAGCAGCGGCAGGACACCGAGGCGGACCCGTGGGTGTGCCAGAAGGTCGGTCAAGCGGTCAAGCTGCTCCCGCATCACATCGTCATCGCCGACCGTGCGGTAGAGCGCCCATTCGCCGATGACGATGTGGAACCGATGGTCGCCCTGAGCGAGTACCTGCTGGCGCTGCATCCGGGCGGCAAGCGCATCGTCGAGGTCATCCCGCCCGGCGATGACCGCTATGCACGCCGCCAGCACGCCGCGCGCATAGCGCTCGGTCTGCAGGAGGCCAGGAACCACCTCGGGCTCCCACCAGCGGACGTGCCGGGTCTGAGCTTCGAGCTTGATCGACTGACGTTGCCGGTGCGCGTGGCCGGCCGCCACGGTGCGCTGCCATTCCAGGTACATGGCCTGCATGTTGCGAAGCGACGCCACCAGGTCATCGAGCACTGCGAGATTGCCGACCGCCTGGCACCAAGTGGCGAGGTCCGCCTCGGTTGGGTTCTGCTTGCCGTGCTCGATCCGGGAGACCTTGGAGGAATGCCAGCCGCACGCTGCCGCCAGGCCGATGCCGGACAGGCGGGCATCCCGGCGCAGTTCCCGTAGGCGGGCGCCGAGTGCCGCTCGTGCCTGTTCGACGCCGGTCACGTCGTTGCGTACTCGCTGCCCATGTATGCCGCGTGTGCGATACCCAACGGCCACAACGTATCTCGCGCCTCGACTGCCCACGCGACGAGCTTCGGGTCGGTGCTGATCGACAGCCCGGTGAAACTTCCGTCTTCGCCGAAGGTGGTGTAGGCGACGGTGCTGCGGTCGAACAACCAGTAGTCATCGGCAGGCACGTCGGTCGGCTGGATCAGGTGGCGCGGCAGCCAGCGCACATCTTCGCCAGTATCGACGTTTCCGGCGGTCGTGCTGAGGAGCCACCGAACGTAGTCGGAATGCGGCACCGTCACGACGCGCAGCCGTTCGAGCGCTACGCCGCGCGCGGACGTCTCGCGCATCAGCTCGTCCCACGCGTGCCAGGAGTCCGGCTGCTCGTCATGTTCGTACGGTTCACCGGCCGCCCACCGACGCAGCGCCTCGGCCTCGTCGGCCACGGCGTAGTTGTCCTTGACCTCCAGGTGGAAGGCGCTGTCCTCGACGCCTCGGAAGAGCGGTTCCCAGATGTCGTCTCCGGTGACGTGCAGCACTATCGCACCTCGATGGCCGTCTCGTGGTCGTCGAGCGTCAGCTGCTGCAGCACCTCCGTGGTGACCGGCTGACCGGGCACAAGCACCATGCCGGGCGCTTCAGTGGCCTCGATCGGCAGGGTCATGCCCGGCTCCAGCCAGTCGAGCAGCTGATGCGGCACGGCCACGGCGTGGCCATCGGCGATGCGGTCCCCCTGGACGATGAGGCTGGTGTCGGTAGCGTAGACCGCCGGGCAGGCACCGTGACCGGATCCCGAGCCGAGCAGACGCAGTGTCGTCATAGCAAATCTCCCCTTTGCGAACGGCGGCGGAAGCCGCCCGCAAAAGCCTGACTGAGCGGCACTACGAGGTCAACCTTGTGTGCAAAGAGCTGCAAAGCTATGGAGTCCGGACTGACCATCTCTCTACCGTCCTTGAGCAGGCGGTCGGTGCCGGTTGACGCTTGAGGGACATCACGACAGCGTGTTCTTCCCGGCATCGACTGCTCCCCAAGGAGGGCGGCGGGATGGAAAAGGAACAGAGCACGGGTGGCCGGCGGGCACTGGCCTTCGCGGTGCGGGAGCGTGGGGCTGTACTCCAGACTGTGACTGGGGGACAGGCACTCGCTCGGGAGTACGGCTACGCGTCCAGCGAAGAGGACGTACTCATCGCTGAAACACGTACCAGCGACAGCTATTTGCGCCTCATTGAGCGGCTGGAGCACGGTGAATATGCGGCGCTCGTCATCTACGGTCTGTCGCATCTGAACCAGGACGCGGAGCTCCTGCTCCAGCTACGCGCGCGCTGCACCGTTCTGGTGGTGCGGCCGCGCGCCGTCTACCGGCACCTGGTTGCGGCGGAGGCATGACAACCTGCCTTCTTTCAAAGCGCGTCGCTCGAAGGTTGCTCGACGGTCGGCTATCAACCCGAGCCGCAGCGGCGGCCGCGAGCAGCGATCTCGTCAACACCAGGGCGTGCATATGTACGCTCACCGTCCAGCCCGCTCGACGTGGCTGTGAGGCTGGCGCCTCGAATATGCACGCTCGCCAGGTGGAACGGATGACTGCCCTGGCAACGAGCGCGAGCCCGATGGCCCACGATGACACCGGCTCTTCACCGAGTCGTGGCCTATCCGATCAAAAATGGGCGGATTCGTTCCGGTTTAATAACGGTTCGGATAAGGCTCGGTTGCTGACTCGGGATGTCAACATGTGGGCATCTAGCCTCTGATCTGGCTTTACGCTATGGTGCAATTGCAGACGGGCAACCTCGGCTACTGGATAGCTATGCTTCGTCAGGTAGCGGTCGCCCGTTGGCGCTCGGCCAGGAACCGAGTAGGCTCTCCTTACTCGGACGTAACAAACCTTCGGTTGGTTTCGTTCGGGAAGAAGAGAAGAGCGGGCCGCCGCTGCAACGACGACCCGCTCTGAACGCGGCACTACCAGCGCGAAATCAGGTCCAGGAGTGCGATGATGGTTCCGGCGGCTGCGGCGATGGTGTTGACCACCGCCAGCCAGTCGTCCGGGCCATCCTCCGGATCAGGATCCTCGCCCTTTTCGGTAGCCACGTGTCCTCTCCTCACTGAGCGCGGGTTCATACCCCGCATCTCGGAGCAGACCCCCGCCCTTCGCGAGGAGACGACGGGGAAAGGCTAGACCGCAGGCCATGCTTCGTCCAGATCGACACGCGCTGCGGTCTGCTTGACACAACGATTCCGAACGCAGCGAGGGACGTCTGACTGTTCGATGGTTCTCGATCGGGCTGCTTGAAATATGCTGTGCAAGAGCACTATCGGCGCAAACGGCGGCAGGGCTGAAGTCGGAGCGATCGATCTGCCAGGGGCGGATCGCCCACCACTCAGGTCAAACGTACTTGCATCTGTACTTGCAGATGCAAGCCCACCGCGCGCGCAGATGTCGTGGGGCCGTGCCAGACTGGTTAACGTGCTGACGAAAGTCATCCCGCCGCAGGGGCCGGAGCTCAAGCGCTACACGGACCTCGCCGTCGACGACCTCAGACCTTATGTCGCGAGAGTGTTGCTCGGCACGCGCCTGCGGCGCCTGCGCTCGGAGCGCAATCTCGACGGCCAGAAAGTGGCGAAGGCCATCGGCTGCTCGAAATCAAAACTCAGCCGGATCGAAAGCGGCCGTATCCCTTGCCCTCGGAGTGACCTCGCGGAGCTGCTGAGGTTCTACGGGGCCGCATCAGACAGCTGGGCCGAGTTTCAGCTGCTGGCGCATCGTGGCGGACTGACGCCTTGGTGGGCCGACGATGTCGCACTCTTGCCGATCGATGGGGGACACCTCATCGATCTGGAGCCGGCCGCGCAGCGTATCAACTGCTACGAGACTCGATTCGTGCCAGAACTGCTACAGACCGAGGAGTATTCACGCGCGATCTTCGAACAGGCAGCAGGCACCCACGGGACTGAACCTGAGAGGCGGGTGGAAATCCTACGGAAGCGTCAACAGATCCTGCGGCACAAGAGTCCGCCGCGCGTGTGGGTAATCGTCGAGGAAGCAGCCCTGCGTAGTAATTTCGTTGACCAGCACGTAAGGCAACGGCAGTTTGATCATCTATTGAATATGACGAGAGCGCCGGAGAGCCATATCAGCTTGCAGATCGTTCGGGAAACCAAGTGCGCTGCCGCGAGCCTCCCTCACTCGTGCACCTATTTGAGATTTCCGTCCCAGGATCTACCTGATCTGGTAGTGAACGAGACGTTCAACAGAGTCGTCATAAATGAGAGGAAGGCGGATGTCGAGGGGTGCATGGCAGCGTTCAACAACGCTATGCTCTTGGCCGAGTCGCCCGATGTGAGCCGTGCCCTCCTGAAGGCGATGCGATAATAAAGATTCCCGTTCGGGTGCGGCCTCGCTCGCATGGAATTTGTCGCTCTCGATGTGAGCTTGACGGTTGACTATGAACGAACTCTCCTGCCCGGCGACATCTTCTCGCTAAATCACTTCCCGTGTCGAAGTTCCCACCGAAGAATCGTTGCCGATTCTTTGTCTTTGAAACCGCGAAGTTGCTGCAGCAGAAGAATGAAGGCGGGTACGATAGCGAATAGTGCAAGCAAATTCTGCGTAAATATATGCCGTCTCAGCGCATTGTGTGCGTCGCGCTGGTCGTTGGGAATTCGATGCTCTTCACCATCAACTTGAGACTTAAGGTGATCCCAATCGTTGTCAACGTGCTTGATATTGTTTGACATTACGTAAAGGTAGGCGCTGCCGAGCATCGACGCGTACATTAATAGCGGGCCACACCAGGCGAGCTTGCCGTTTATGTGGTTCAAGAAAAAGAGCGGAACCCATCCGACGCTAACCCACAAAAGTGTGGTGACAAATGCATCCTGAAAGACTCCTGCAATTGGCGCTGCAGCAGCATATTGTCTCTTTGGGGTAGATCCGGGCAGCGTTATCGCCATCATCGGCGGAATCGCCACGCCTGCAATGATCGCGAGGAGCAGTCCAGCTACTGCTGGCAACGTGGACCGGATGCCGCTTGCATCGGCGATCGCTGGCCCGATAGACCAAGCTACTGTTAAACCGATAGATACCGCGCAACTTCCTCCGATGGCAACGCTCGCCCATGAGACTCGAATTCGATGCAGGGTGGTCGTATTCGCAATCACCCCCTGGCCAATAAAGAATGCTGCGAGGACTCCTACGTAAACCGCAGCAGTCGCTTGGACGTACGAATGGAATCCCTTTCCCAGGGCTACCAGGACGTAGATGCTCCAGCTGAGGCTGGTAAGGCAGGCGAAAACCGTTGCTATCGTGCCGCGCCGCGCCCCTCTGGCGATACCGCCAATGACAAGAAGCGAAAGCAACGCGAGGCCGAGAGCGAGCGCGAAACTATACAGCGCTCCCGTGGATGTCGAATATCCTCCAACCCAATCTTGATGAGAATACACACCGATGGCGTACGCTAGAAATGCCAGGAGCGTCGCGGCGGATAACCCACCTGTAGTGGTGTATGCAGCCCACTTGGCAGATATTAGACGGCTCGACATTCGGTGGGATTCGGCTTCTATGACAGAATCGAAACGCGATTTGATAACCGGCGCAGTAAAGCCTATGAATAAACCGACAATCGCCGCGCCTACAAGGAAAGGACTCGACCGTTCGGCTGGTGCTAGGTCATAGTAGATACCCGCTCCTCCCAGAGCCAGCACCGGTGCCGCTGCGCCAACAGCGATCAGAATGTCTGCTACTGTTGCTTTCTCAATTAGGTCGCGACCTTGAGCCATCAAGGCCGTAATCACAATCGTGGCTAGAGACATAGCGACAGCTGTGAGCGGCTGCAAAACTGGTTGTTCAGTTAGACTGAGACCAGCGCTGAAGGCCCCGGCTCCACTTAATGCGAGTAGAGCAGCAACGCCGAGGCGAGTTTGAGCTGAGGTAGTTGGTAGCACGCCTACTACAGAAGCCGCTCCGAAGCTGCTTGCGACAGTAGCAAGCACCGTTACAGCGGTGGTGAGGCGTGATCCCGAAAGGCTGCAGAAAGCCATTCCTGCGATCGTAGCTATTACATACAACGACATTAGAGAGCGAGTCGGCGAAAAGTGGAGTGCGACCCAAGCTGCGACAACTATGGTCGTGCTTGCGCTGATGACTGCGAGGCATGCGACCCAGAGAACAGCATCATTATCGAGGACTAAGAGCCCGACGAAGGCGGGCCCAGGCGCCACTACGGCAATGGAACCGAGTGACCCTGGAAAGGACTTCGCCCGAGGGGAATCGGAAGCTAGAGATCGCAACCGGATCGCGGCGGCGATCGCGGCCGCAGCGAAGAATCCACATGTAATAACGAGAAAGGTTGCATGGTACCAGCCTGGTGCAGTGAAAGTGTGCGGCGCAGGGAATGTCCAGTTCGGGCGAGGGGCCTCATCGCGCAACCACAACAGAACTTGAAAGCCACCGGTCATGGCCCCCGTGACACCGCTCAATGCGACTATAATCCATTGCCTGCGAGTCCATGATTCGTGTTCGGACGCAACCTTTATCAGGCCGTAGGCAAGGATCGGGAGCAATAGTCCATCGCCAACGGTGGCTGATCTAAATGAATATAATCCTGGAAGGTCGTTCGCACCGCTGCTGGTCAGCGCATACAAATTCATTGCGACGAATCCGAATATGAATACGATTGCTGCTGCCCACAGCGCAGGACCTTTTCCACGTAATTTGGAAGACGCCTGGCTGCCCAGGTGTACTGTTGCGGACACCTCGGCGTGTGGTTCCGGTCCGATGCTCATCAAACCTCGCTCACGATCTGCTTGGATTGTGCTGGGCTCACCAAGTGTTCGGCGCTGCCAACTTAGCCCTTATGGAAGTCGCCTATCGTCCCCTGTTCGTAGGACAGTAGTGACGGTGTAGAGGCTTGAGCAGTCGAGCGCCGTAGGATTAGCCGAATCCGCTGCCGTGCTGCCGCTCCGGTCAGGGATTCTCTCCCGGAGCGATTTGGTGAACTACTTCATTCAACGTAGAGCCGAGCGCACGTACCACATGCAGCAGCTCGATAACATCCAGCCGCCGCTCACCGGTCTCGTACTTGCTGACGAAGGACTGTGGCACGTCGAGGCGCCGCGCGACCTCGACCTGAGTCAGCCCGGCTTCCCGGCGCAGTTGCCGCAAGAACGCGCAAAGGCGCTGGTACTCCGCCGAATAGATCGACTTTTCCACAAGGTCAACCGCACCTTGCAAAACCGAATATCCCAATTTAGGATACTGAGCACCGGTTGCGGGCGGTACCGGCCGGGCGGCCAGCGAGGGAGGTGGACAATGGGCGGCGACAGCGACTAGCAATCGAGGGACAACCCCTGCCTTGGGCCGTAACGGCGCACAAGCTGTTGCGGCCCTTCGCTTTTGCTCGGCAAGCGCCGTTTTGTTCTGCTACAATAAAAGCAGAGTATGCAAGATCCGCACGAACGCATCATCAAGCTGCAGACAATCATTGCCGCAATCGCTGTGGCCGGCGTGCTCGGGCTCATGGTGTTCGACGCTCAGCTGACCACAGCCTCCGGACTGACCTGGCTTGGCCTCTTCCCGTGGAGTGAGGTTGGCGGCACCCTCCTGGTGGCCGGCGTGCTCGGGCTCGGCATCGATTACTTCACGAGCAAGGACCGCGAGGCGCGCGATACCGCCCGGCTCAAGCGCGTCCTGGCCGAGTCGGCGCCTGCGATGCGCGACGCCGTGATCGATGGTTTCGCCGTCGGCAACGACGACCTAGCGCGTGTCGCCAGCCCGGAGACCCTTGACGGAATCGTGCGGAACAGCCTAGCGCTCAGGCTGGGCGACGCCACCTTCGCCGACGAGGTCTACCGCGACATCCGTGACCAAGCCGTTCGCGCACCAGAGCGGTGGCATGACGTCTCGGTGGAAATCCGCCTCTCCCCGCTACCGGGTATACCCGGTGGGAGCACCTTCGGTGCTCCTCAAAATCTGGCCGCAGGGAACGCGCTGTTCGGCGTGAGTGTGCGTTGGGAGTATTCCGTCACACCGAAACACCACACCCGCCACTTCGCGGTCGTCGCCAACCGCCGTCAGTACCTCGACATCACTGGCGGCCACGATGGCACCTCGGCATGGATTATGTCGCCGAAGCCCAACGTCGACCCTTCCAAGCGGGAAGCCTTTGAGCTGGTGCAATTCAGTGTGGATGGCGCGGAGCGCCCGATCCGCCGGGCCGCTCGAAAGGGCGGCCAGGTCTACAGCGTCGACCTCAACCTCACCCCGGAGCAGATGGATGATCCTGTGCGCGTGGCCTACACCTACCGCACCGTCACTGAGCAGCGTGGCAACCTTCTCTACATCGACATCGAACAGCCGACGCGCGGCGTCACAGTGGAACTCGACTACAGCGACTGCAACATCGAACGCGTCAGCGTCGTCGACTTCATCGCTAGCAGCCAGGCCGCCCGAATCGAGCGGACGCCGGACACCGTCCCAGGCAAGGTGGTGCGGGTCGGCTTCGACAGCTGGGCCTTCCCGCGAAGCGGAGTCGGGTTCGTCTGGATCCTCGATCCGCAGTTTGACCCAACTCAGAACCCGGCGGTCGACAAGTCCTCTGTGCCCCGGTAGCTTCCGGCGGCAGGGGAGACGCGAGCATGCGCGTCACACGCTTAGCACCGGGGAGGGTGTATGGCCGACGAGTACACGGGGTTCGATTTTGCGCTCGAAGACGAGCCGGACGAGCGGATCATCCGCGAGTACAGAGGCACGCCGGAGTACAACACCGACGATGGCGAACACCTGATCGGCAACGGCCAGATCGACGAAGTGAACCTTCGGCTTGCTGGCTATCGCAGGGAGGACCTCGAGCGGGTGTTCGGACCTCGAACAGAGCGAACGCAGTCGGGCCGAGCGGTATGGAGCCTCAAG
The DNA here is from genome assembly GCF_021183625.1 of Nocardia asteroides. Lineage (NCBI taxonomy): Bacteria > Bacillati > Actinomycetota > Actinomycetes > Mycobacteriales > Nocardiaceae > Nocardia > Nocardia asteroides. The sequence continues at coordinate 1,173,339 of NZ_CP089214.1, read as the reverse complement.
CACGTCAGGCAGGTCGAAGCCGAGCGGTTCGGCCCGCTCTACCCGGTGATCAGGCGAGCGATGGCGGCCTGTCTCGACATCGAGACGTTGCGCAGGCAAGCCGATCATGTCTTCGGCGTGCGCGAGGTCGCACCGTCGCCATCCGACGACGACTGGGCCGAGCTTGAACTTCACCGGCAGTTGTCGCAGCTGGAGCGCACGGACGATGTCCCGTAAGGTCCTCTCGCCCCTGACTGTGCGCCCGAGCTACTCGCCCTTGACCGCCTGCTTGTAGGCGTCCACCACCTCGGCGGCGATGCGGCCTCGGCTCGACACGTCGACGCCGTTGGTCCGGGCCCAGTCGCGTATGGCCTGGGTCTTTTCGCGGTTATCGGTGGAACGAGCAACGCTCTTCGACTTCGGGGCCCGACCCACCTTCCGGGCATGCGGCGTCCACTGCTCGAAGAAGGCTCGCAGCTGCTTCGCGTTGTCGGTCGAGAGGTCCATCTCGAACTGAGCGCCATCGAGCGCGAAGAACACGGTTTCCTCGGCTGTCGACTTCCCATCGAAGTCATCGACCATCTCGACGATCACTTTGCGCGCCAATGTGGGTCCTTCCAACGTGAAGATATTAGCAAGGAGCGTAGTCCGGTCTGCGGTCTATTGCGAATCAGTGCGGTCGACGCATCCTGCTGTTGCCTCCCGCAGACGCCCGTGGGTGCCGACCATGTTATTCGGGCTAAGCGAGCTCCCAGCGCAGGTCGTAGAGATTACTGCCCAGCACCTCATGGATAGCTCCGAGCAGTATGCCCCTATTATGCTCGGAAGACAACCGAGTCATGAGTGGGGCATTCTGATGGACAAGAACTAGCACGTTCTTATCGAGATGGGAGAACCTAGAGCCGGACAGCATTGCATGCAGCGAGGCGTGCTCGGCTTTTAGTGACATTCGGATTTCTGGCCAGAATCCTCGAATGTCCTTTGCTGTAAGCGCCGTCACGGTCGTACCAGTCAAGGCGGCGCGAGCAGCTTCTGCCAGCTCGAAGCAGGTTTCGAAACGGTCCTCGGGATTCTTGGCGAGGGCCCTAATTATGACGCTGTCAAGTTCGTTCGGAGCAATAAGATTCGACTCGCTCAAGCTGGGTATCGGAGCATGGGCGTGCGCCGCGATCAGCTGCACAATGTCGCCAGCGTATGGTGGCATGCCAGTTAATAGATGATACAGTGTGCAGCCCAGCGAATAGACGTCGCTGCGCGGGTCCAGTTCTCGGGTTGCCGCGAATCGCTCAGGTGCGGCGTACTGAAATGAGCCGACCATATTCGCAGTTTGAGTCAAGTGGCTTGTTTCTTTCCCCGACTTGGCGATACCGAAGTCTGTAAGGATTGCGCGCTCGTTGCGTCCACTCGTGATAAGGATGTTTGCTGGTTTGACATCCCGATGAACTATGCCGTGTTCATGCGCATGATCCAGCGCCTCTGCGATATCGCTAATAAGCGCAACAGATCTGACTGCCCCGAGATGGCCGCTCAGAAGCTGGGATCGCAAATCGCCGCCATCGATGTATGCCATCGAGATCCATGGCACTTTTTCGTTCGTGCCCCCGTCATGGATAGTGACAATATTCGGATGGGACAGTGCTGCAACGGCTTCGGTCTCGCGCCGAAATCGCTTCTTCAGGTCATCGTCAAGGCGTGCAAGCGGTGAGAGTACCTTCAAGGCAATAGACCGAGGCAGATTGCGGTCGCGTGCCAGGTACACCTCAGCCATACCACCTTTGCCAACGAGGTGCTCGATTCTGTATCCGGCGAACATCTGACCTTGGCCGAGCGAACTTCCCAACCGCGTGTCCCGTCTTCCCGTTCCACTGACACACAGGACTTTACGTGCCTGATCCACGCTGGGGCGATGGACCGGGTCCTGCCCGCGATACGATCCAACTCTCCTGCAGGAGGCTGCATGTGGCTCGGCTGGCGAGGATGCGTCGGGGCTTGGATGTGTACTTGTCAGCGGGTCGAAGCCTGAGGTTCTGCTCTCTCGGTCTCGCGTCGGCCCGCTGCTGTAGGAGCACTGGCCTGCCCAGTGGCCGCTCGCCTCTAGTCCGGCGGAGCCGTGAACGCCTGAGGGTGAGGACATCTGTATCCTGATGCGGGCTACAACGACGGCACGGGGGAATGACGTGCTGTTGATGCGCAGGAGACTCGCGCATGTCTTCGGGAGGGTGTTGATGGTGTGCTCGTTTGAGGTCGGCCGATGGAAGGCGCTGCTATCTCAGCCTCCAGTGGGTTCCCCAGCATCGCTGCCGAAACTCAGGACCGACGGACCTGGGTTCGACGGCTACCAAGGAGGATCGTGGAACGCGGCAGCTCTGCGGTCCGATGCACCAAGGGGCTTTAACGGCACGGGCATCCGATCGATCGCCCGTGAGGGTGCTGTAGAGCCAGATCGCCTAGCTTTCAAATCTTGAGAAGACAAATCGACACTCTTCCAACAACAAGAGGCTTCCATGCGGATACTGCCGGTCGTCGATCCGACTCCAGAACAACTGCCCATTCTCTTGATAAATCGACCCGTGCTCGTGATCAAAGGTGCTGCAGGTAGCGGAAAGACCACAACGGCCCTCATGCGCCTGAAACAACTATGTTCCAATTGGTCTGCTAGGCATAAGCGTCTTGGTCTGCAAAGGCCCGTTCGTGTGCTTGTGTTGACTTATAATCGTACGCTCAAAGGCTACGTCGGTGAACTCGCTCGCCAGCAGATTGCAGGTACTCCAGATCTCCAATTAGAAGTTAGGACCTTCGCGCGCTTTGCATTAGATATTCTTCAAATCCCGAATATTCAAAATGATGAGTCGGTGGCTATTCTGAAGCGGCTAGTTAAGCCGATTGGACTGCCTGAAAAGTTCATGCTCGACGAGGTGCAATACTTGTTGGGTCGTTTTCTTCCTTCAGATATTGAGGACTACATCACCACTCAACGGGATGGTAGGGGTCTATCGCCGCGCGTCGATTCTGCGCTCAGACGGAAGATCCTAGACGAGGTCGTGTACCCTTACGCAAAAGAGAAGCAGCGACGGGACCTTCTTGATTGGAATGACTTGGCGGTCGAGGCTAAAGATGCCCCGGCGATACCGTGGGACGTGATCATCGTTGATGAAGCACAAGACTTCTCAGCAAATCAAATCCGCGCAGTTCTTGCACATACTGCCGCCCCCGACTACTCGTTGACGTTCGTTGTCGACACTGCACAAAGAATATATCCACGCTCCTATACGTGGAAAGAAGCTGGAATCGTAAACCCTGTGGTTCGGCTCCTCAAGCAAAACCATCGGAACACTAAACAGATTGCCGCATTCGCGAGAGGGCTAGTTGAAGGTCTCACCCTGGGCGAGGATGGCATCATTCCTGACTTCAATGCCGCCACTGCTGAAGGCCCTCTGCCTAAAGTGCTGGTGGGATTGTTCTCGGAGCAAATGGACTGGGTTGTAGAGCATGTAATTTGCGGAGCAATTGAGGCTGGCGAGTCCGTTGCTTTCTTGCACCCTCTTGGGTGGTTCATCTACGTCGAGAAAAGTTTGAAGCGATTGCAGATACCGTACGTCGATCTGACCAGGCAAGAATTCTGGCCAGAGGGTGACGAATCTGTTGCGATCTCGACGATACATTCTGTCAAGGGGCTCGAATTCGACCACGTGGTCATCATTGGCCTGAACCAGGAAGTGACGCCACATGGCCGAGAGGCTGGGGATGTTACACTTGAGAATCTTCGGCGTCTTCTCGCCATGGGAATTGGTCGTGCGCGAAAGACCGTGACCATTGGCTACAAAGAGAGCGGAGCGTCCTCGTTGATTGGCTACTGCAGTCAGTCGACATATGAAGAGGTGCTGTTGTGAGCGACGAGATCCTGGAGTTCGTGAAGGACCGAGGAATCAAAGAGGTAGTTCACTTCACAACGAATCACGGCCTGCTCGGTATTCTCTCACGTTGGGCTATCTGTAGCCGGCAGCGGCTGGATATCGACAAGTATTTGGAAAATATTGCGCTGCCGAACTGTGAAGTCCGCAAAGATCCGCAGTGGCTCGACTACATCAATCTTTCGATTTCTGTCGTTAATAACCCTATGCTCGGATCTTCGCAACGATGGCACGACAGGCCCGCAGACTCTGAACGAGAAGCTGTGTGGTGGGCGGTGTTGGCCTTCTCCCCCGAAATTTTGGCAGATGAAGGCGTGTGGTTCACGACGACCAACAATACGTATTCTGCCGTCGTCCGTCGTGGACAGGGTATAGACGGACTTCGCGATCTCTATAGTGAACCTATCCCCTGGGGGTACTACGGCAGCGTGAAGACACGTATTGATGTTCCTCATGACCAGCCGACCGACGTGCAGGCAGAGGTGCTTTATCCGGGCGAGTTGTCCCTGAGTAAGCTTCAGGCCGTGTACGTTCCAAGAGATGAGCACCTCGATGAGATCGAAGGTTGGTTTGGTGCGTTCAACAGGATGCGGAACTGTGAGATCAGTTGTCGGCCTGAGGTTTTCCAGTGAGTGACGCTGGGTCGCGGCGCGAACGTACAGCATCATCGATGCTGTGGTCCGCGTGGGCAGATGCTCTAGGCTGGATCTCCGAGCTCACTTCAGCCGAAAACCTGCATCGCCGCACCAAGGGTCGACCCCTGACAGAGCCGTTCGCGTGGCAGCGGCAGATCGGTGGTCGAAATGGAGTGCGAGTAGATCTACCAGCGGGTTGCTACTCTGACGACACCCAGCTCAGGCTGGCCACAGCGCGGGCTATCTCTCGCCACGGGTTCGATGTCGAGGCATTTGCCCGAGTTGAACTACCGGTGTGGCTGTCTTACGCGCTCGGAGGTGGTCGCTCGACTAAAGCGGCTGCGGCATCTATGAATCGACAAAACGCGAATTGGTCGACGAACTTCTATAAAGGCTGGGAGCAGGCTGGTGGAAATGGTGCGGCGATGCGCATCCAGCCCCACGTTTTTGCCGAGCCTAACCCGCTCTCATTTGCGCAACTAGATGATGTAGTCAGGAATTCCGTAGTCACACACGGTCATCCCAATGCGATTGTTGGTGCCGTTCTGCACGCGACGGTGCTTAGCATTGCCCTTGCCGAGGAGCGAGTGCCGCAGCCGGCTGACTGGTCGGACATCCTTGACGTAACGTCAAGCGCGATCGAATCATTCAGGCGGCTCCCTGAGCTTGCGGCGTACTGGAAGCCGAGATGGGAAGAGGCGTCGAACGAGTCTTTCGAGATTGCATGGGAACGAACTATCGGCAGTGCTCAACAGGCTTTCCAGGAGACGCACGAAATCTTCAAGGAACTCCAGGCGTCTGCCAGCGATCGCAGTGCGACTCTCCGGTACTACGACGAACTTGTTCGGCTACTGGAACTCGACCAAGGCAGTACGCGCGGCAGTGGATTACTTACGGCAGTGGCGTCTACGCTGCTGGCGGCCGCCTTTCCTCAGCATCCTGCTGATGCGGCCCGGCTTGCTGCTTCGAGGCTCGATACTGACACGGACACCATAGCGACCATGGCAGCTGCAATTGTTGCGGCTGCGAATCCCGCGAAGTTGGTCTCGCCTGTGCTGGACGCCGAATATATAACCTCCGAAGCAGATCGATTGACGAATATCGCGCTTGAACGGCCTGCCGATATGTTCCCCTATCCTGATCTGCTTCATTGGACAGCACCAAAGTCTGCTATGGACAGTGTGGGGATTGCGGATGGTCACCTCGCTTTGGCAGGCTTGGGGTGGGTGGAACCTTTCGGCGTGGAGTACTCCTCTCGGGGAGGTATGTGGCGCTGGATGACAGTATCTTTTGGTCCGACAATGCTGCTGAAGTTTCGGAATGAGCCCCCAACTTTCGAGCGGTCCAACTGGCCAAATACCTCCAGAGTGTGGGTCAACAACGATCCAATGCGCGCCTTCAGGGCCAACGAAGAGAGTCAAGAGGAATTATCGGTCGTTGAGCCCATTGCTTATTCGAGCGTTCCCGATTCCGAAATTCGTGTGACCGACAGCTCGATGGAATTGGATGTAATATTCCGCTGGCTGGAACAGAAACAGTACTCTGACTCGTCGGTTGGTTATGCGCTCCGGCGAATCCTAGAGAGAGGTAGTGCGGCGCAGCTATCGAGATTTATAGCTGAGATAACGCAAATAGTTAGATTCCCCTGAGCGGTGCCTTTGTTGCGTCGAGCGTCGGTCATCAGGGCTGTGCTGCCGAGTCATGCACTGTTGTGATTCGCCATGTGTGCAGCGGTCAACCGGGAGACTGCTTCCGGGCCGAGCGGGCGATGGCTCTGCGGGCAACCAAGGCTTCGCGGGCGGGTACTGGCGGAGCTGCTGAGCTAGGTGGCGGTGGTGTGGGAGTGAGTTGCCGCCGGTATCGGTCCGGATTGCGTGCTCGATCTGCTCGTCCAACTAGCGGCGCATAGCACTTCCTGCTGCCTCAGCGGCTCAAGGCGGCTGCTTCGTGCCGCATGCGATATTGTATCTGGCAACGGACGGCCGGTCCATGTCGTACCACTACGTTGATCGCACGAATCACGCTGTGCCATGGCACGATTTGAACATGAGACACCTCGTCGCATGGTTGGCTCTTGCAATTGGACTCGCGATGATGGCAGTTCCGGCCGAGGCCCAGGTCAATACTCTGCCGACTACGCCCAGCTCAGCCGCACCGACAACCACGAGCGTCCCTTCTCCACCGCCCGGACCGAGCGCACCACCGGTCGTCGGGACTCCCCCTGCATCGACGGGCTGGCTGAACCAACCGAGAGCCACTGTGATTGCCGGTTGTCTGGCCGTCCTTACTGCACTCGTCGCCCTGGGCGGTGTGCAGTTGACCCGGGTTCAATCGGCTCGGCAACATGCTGACACGCACGGGCTGGAGCAGATCAGAGCACTGCGTGAGCGCTACACCGTGTGCGCAGAACAACTTGCTCATAAGAAGCCTGCGGTCCGTATGGCTGGCGTCTATGCTCTGGAGGCTCTGGCTGATGACTGGCAGCGCCTAAACCCTGTCGCCGAGATTTCGGAAGATGGCGGCGAGCGGTTGAACGACGACGCACGAGTCTGCCTCGATCTGCTCTGCGCCTATATGCGATCTTCTGCTGGCAAAGCCGATGCGGAGGTACGACGTTCCATTGTTTCCGTGTTCCGACGCCACGCTCGACGAAAATTTGACTATAAACATGATCTTACAGGCGCGGACTTGCAGTGCGCGTACTTGTACGAGGCGTACCTGCGTGACGCCCGGCTCGACGGAGCTAACCTCCGGGGTGCAGACATGGAAGATATAGATTTGCGGCGCGCAAGCCTTAATGATGCGGATCTTCGTGAAGTGAATCTGAGTTCCGCAGACTTGTTTGGCGTGTATATGCAGGATGCAGATCTGGCGGAGGCAGACCTCGCAAACTCGGAGATGCGTGCAGCGAGAATGATGGGCGCAAATCTGCGTGGAGCCAACCTTTATCAGACGAATTTGCATTCAGCTCATCTGCAAAATGCTATCTTGGTCGACACAATGCTAGAAGGAACTGATCTTGGCAACGCAGATCTTCGGAATGCGGAAATGGATGGCGCAACCTACAACCGTTTGACTGATTGGCCTGAGGGGTTTCAGCCTCCCTCGACTCTAAGGCTGGTAAATCTTCCTGGCGAGCCGATTTCACCGAGTTGACGCCACTATGGCAGGGGAACCACGAGGCCCAAGAGCAGAACGAGGCGGATGAGGCGGCGGACCAGCCATTGCTTGATGTCACCGAGCTTCGTATAGATATGCTGCTGCTGGATGGACGGCCGGAGCGAGCGCGCCCGGCGGATGGGCTACTTCCGGGCGGGGCGCATGGTGACGCCGCGAGCGAGGAGGGCATCACGGACGGTGCTGGCGGAGCTGCCGAGCTGGGCGGCGATGGCACGAAGTGAGTTGCCGTCGGCGTAGAGACGGACGGCTTGGTCGATTTGGGCTTCCGCGAGACCCTGGCGGCGCATAGCTACGCCGTGCTCTTTGAGAAGCTTAAGGATGCCACCCTTCGAGATGGCGTAGCGCTGGCAGAGTTCGGGCGTACCAACACCCGAGGTGTAGGCAGTGACCAGCTCAGCGACAGTTTCGGGTGACAGGCGCTTGTCCAGGCGGAAGGTGCGGGGCGGGTCGTCAGTGCGCGGTGTCGCCGCCTGGATCTCGGTCTCGACGAGTTCGATGACTCGGCGGAGACGCTGGGCGGTGACAGGGTTCGAGTAGCGCCCAAGGAGGCCGGCTTCAGGCCGAGCGCGTCGTAGCCGCTCTTCGACCACCACTCGTTCGGCGCCTCGCCCGGCGCCGGGATCATGGCGCTCACCAGGATCAGCTGCTCCACCGGGCGCCGCGCCGCGAGCACCGGCGCCACCAGCCCGCCGTACGAGTGCGCCACGACCACCACCCGCTCCGCGTCGCCGAGCTCGGCGGCCAGGAAGTCGGCGTACTCCGCGATCCCGGTCTCCGGGTCCTCGATCGGCAGATCCGGCGCCAGCACCTCGTGCCCGTACTCCCGCAGCAGCGGCGCGACCAGGTGCCAGTCCCAGCCGCTGGCGCCGCCGCCGTGGATCAGCAGGACGGTGATGGGGGAGTCGGTCATGGTCGGAGAGCCTAGACGCCGCGGTGCTGTCGGACGCGGATGGCAGGATTCCCGGTCATGACCGCCTCGGGGGACGACGTCCGCGCCTACGCCCTGTCACTGCCGGAGACCTCCGAGGAGTTCCTGTGGCAGATGCCGATCTTCCGGGTGCGGCGCTCGCTCTTCCTGACGCTGCCCGACGACGAGACCTCGATGGCGGTGCGCTGCCCGATCGTCGACCGGGACGAGCTGGTCGCCGCAGAGCCGGAGAAGTTCTGGATCGCCCCGCACGAGGCGGGGAACGCCTGGGTCCGGGTGCGGCTCACGGCCCTGGACGACCGGGAGGAGCTGTGCGCCATCGTGCTCGACTCCTGGCGGCTGGCCGCGCCGAAGCAGCTGCTGGACACCTGAGCGACCGACCGGATCGCTCCCGGACGCCGGCCGATACAGGCAGTTCGCGCCGGGTTTGCTCGCCGGGAGCCGCTCTGCCCGGGCGCGAGTTGTCCCCGGAGCGCGGGGCGAGAATCGTCGGAGGCATGCATTCCGATGACTACGCCCAGTTCCTGCCACCGGAGTACCGGGAGCGGGCCCGCGTCGCCCCGGTCTCGACCTGGTGGCAGTGGCGCGGCCGTCGGGTGCATATCGCGCGCGCGGAGCGGCCGGAGGCGGGCGTGCGGGTGCTGGTCCTGCACGGCGGCGGCGGGCACAGCGGGGCGCTCTGGCCGCTGGCCGCCGCGGTCGCGCCGGACCGCGTCGAGCTGCTCGCCGTCGACCTGCCGCTCTACGGCGCGACCGTCGAGCCGAACCCGCGCGCGGTGCGGTACAGCGACTGGGTCGAGCTGGTCTGCGACCTGGTGCGCGCCGAGACCGCGCGCGACCCGCGGCCGCTGGTGCTCTTCGGGGCGAGCATGGGCGGGATGCTCGCCTACGAGGCGGCGACCCGCACCGGCGCGGCCGCGCACGTGCTCGCCACCTGCCTGCTCGACCCCGCCGACCCGGCCGCGCGCCGGGCCGCGGCCCGCACCCCGGCGGCCGCGCGGCTGGCGCCGGCGCTGGCCGCGCTGGAGCCGGTGCTCGGCGGCGTCATGTTTCCGATCCGGCTGCTCGGCGATCTCGGCCGGATGAGCGCGAACCCGGAGCTGACCCGGTTCTGCGCCCGCGACCCACGCGGCGGCGGGGCGAAGGTGCCGCTCGGCTTCATGGCAGGCTTCCTGAACTTCCGGCACACCGCCCCCGCCCGCTACACCGGCCCGCCGGTGACGCTGGTGCACCCGGCCGAGGACGCCTGGACCCCGCCCGCGCTGAGCCTGCGGGTGCTGGAGCGGATCGCGGCGCCCACCGAGGCGGTCCTGCTCGAGGGCTGCGGGCACTTCCCGGTGGAGCGGCCGGGGCTGGATCGGCTCGCCGCCGTCATGCTGCGGCTGCGCGACACCGTCGCGCCGATCGGCCGGAGCACCGGCGAGACCAGCTGATCGGTGGCGGTCGACACCCGCAAGAGTGCGAACCTCAGCTAACTTAGTGGTTTCCGTGCGCCGGTGGGGGCGAAATTCGCGCGTTGTTTCTGGCCGATATGGACCACGGGGTCTTGGAATCGGCGGTAACATCGCCGACTGAATCGTGTGGTGTGCCCTGATCCGGGCCACCGGGAGCAGGGAGGTTCTCGTGGGCGTCGAGGTCAGGACCGAAGGGGTCACCAAATCGTTCGGCTCGCAGCGGATCTGGCAGGACGTGTCGCTGACGCTGCCGTCCGGTGAGGTCAGCGCGTTGCTCGGCCCGTCCGGGACGGGTAAGTCGGTGTTCCTGAAGTCGCTGATCGGGCTGCTGCGTCCCGAGCGCGGGTCGATCTACATCGACGGTGTGGACATCACGACGTGCTCGAACAAGCAGCTCTACGACATTCGCAAGCTGTTCGGGGTGCTGTTCCAGGACGGTGCGCTGTTCGGGTCGATGACGCTGTTCGACAACGTCGCGTTCCCGCTGCGCGAGCACACGAAGAAGTCGGAGTCCGAGATCCGGCAGATCGTGATGGAGAAGCTGGAGCTGACCGGTCTGATCGGGGCCGAGGGCAAGCTGCCGGGTGAGATCTCCGGCGGTATGCGCAAGCGTGCCGGGCTGGCGCGGGCGCTGGTGCTGGATCCGCAGATCATCCTGGTCGACGAGCCCGACTCCGGCTTGGATCCCGTGCGTACCTCGTACCTGAGCCAGCTGCTGATCGACATCAACGCTCAGATCGACGCGACGATTCTGATCGTCACGCACAACATCAACCTGGCACGGACGGTTCCGGACAACATCGGCATGCTGTTCCGGCGTCAGCTGGTCATGTTCGGCCCGCGGGAGGTGCTGCTCACCTCCGACGAGCCGGTCGTGAAGCAGTTCCTCAACGGCCGCATCATCGGGCCGATCGGCATGTCCGAGGAGAAGGACGAGACCCAGATGGCCCGCGAGCAGGCCATGGTCGACGCCGGGCACCACCACGGCGGCGCCGAGGAGGTCGAGGGGATCGCCCCGCAGATGCGGGCCACCCCGGGGATGCCGGTGCGCCAGGGCATGCTGCGCCGCAGGCAGCGGGTGCAGGAGATCCTGCACACCCTGCCGCCGAACGCGCAGACCGCGATCCGCAACTCCTTCGACGACGGCGATCGCACCGAAGTGATCGAGCACTACCCCGCCGGCGCGCAGAGCCGCTACTGATCGCCAGCGGTCGCGGCGGGTATACGCCTCGGGAGTAGAACCCGCCCGACAGGAGAAGCCGATGAGCGCCGTGCGCACCGTGGACCGGACGATACCGGGGCGGCAGGGCGCCATACCGGTCCGCGACTACCTGCCCGCGGAGCCGCGCGCGGGGGCGGCGCCCATGATCTGGCTGCACGGCGGCGGCTTCGTCACCGGCGACCTGGACACCCCGGAGTCGCACCGGGTGGCGCTGCGGCTGGCCGCCGCCGGGCGGCTGGTGCGCGCCGTCGACTACCGGCTGGCGCCGCGGCCGTGGGGGCGGCGCTCCAGGAACACCCCGGCGGGGCACCACTACCCGGCCGCGCTGGACGACGTGGTCGACGCGAGCCGCGCGCTCGCCGCCGAGCACGGGCGGATCGTGCTCGGCGGCGCCAGCGCGGGCGCGTGCCTGGCCGTGACGGCGGCCGAGCGCCTGCCGGGAACGGCCGGACTACTGCTCTGCTACGGCCTCTACCACCCGGAGCTTCCCGAGCTGCCCGCCTCGGTGCGCAGGCGGACCAGGGGGCTCGCGGGCTACCGCCAGTTCACCCCGGCGGCGGTGTACAAGATGAACGTCAACTACGTGGGCCACGAGGAGCTGCTCACCGGCGGCGCCTTCCCCGGCGGCACCGAACTCGCCGGCCTGCCACCCACCCTGATGCTGGACGCCGACTTCGACACCCTGCGCGCCTCCGGCGAGACCTTCGCCGCCGAACTCGCCGCGGCGGGCGTCCCGGTGGCGCATGCCGTCGTCCCGCACTCCTGGCACGGCTACCTGAACCGGCACCGCCTCAACGGCTTCCGCTTCGCCCTCACCGCCATGAACGGCTGGCTCGCCAAGCGCGACGCCGCCATCGCCCGCACCCCCTGAGCCCCGGTCAGCGACCGACGGCCGCCAGCCCGCGCCGCACCGCCTCGGCCACCGGCGCGGGCCGGGCGGCGTCGAGGTCGAGCCCGTCGACCGGCTCCAGCGGCGGCTGCGCCAGGAAGCGCGGCACCCGGCCGCGGTGCGCCTGCGCGGTGTGCACCAGGAACGGGTGGCACAGGAAGACGTCGCCGATCCGGCCGGTCGCGGCGACGACCCGGCACCCGTCGGTGGCGGGCACGACATCGGCGCAGAGCTCCATCCAGTCCCGTCCCTCCGGACCGGCGCCGCGGAGGAAGGGCGGCACGGCGAGGTGCGATCCCACCCGGATGAGCGTCGGCGCGTCGTCCTCCCCGATATCGGAGAAGAGGAACAGCATCAGCAGCGCCCGCCCGCGCGAGCGCAGATCGACCCGCGGCCCCCCGTCGGCGGCGGTGAACGACGCCTCGACGTGCCACCCCGCCGCCTCCGGCGGCTCGGAGCTGGGAAAACGCAGCGGGAAGGTGCCGAGGCCGAGCCGGGGCCGCCAGCGGCCCGCACCCACCAGCCGGTCGTACGCCGCGACGAGCACATCGCTGCCCGCCGCTTCGGTGAACGGCGGCGAGCTCATCCCCGGCACCCAGATCAGGGAGCGGGTCCAGGACGCCGGATCGGCGGCGTCGAGGCCGATGTGCGCCCAGAGCTCGGCCGCGCAGCGCAGCCCGAGGTCGCGCTCGAAGGCACCGTCGACCCGCACGTACCCATCGGTGATGAAGCGCTCGACCGCCGCGTCGTCCATGGGCGGTGACGATGCCACCCCGGCGCGGTTCCCTTCAACCGAATTCCGGCCCCGCCCCCGGCAGTTGCGGGGGCGGGGCCGGGGTTCAGCCCAGTTCCGCGGCCCGCGCCCAGACCCGGTGCTCGGGCAGCGCTGCGGCGAGCGCCTCGAACCCGGCGGTGAGCCCGGCGGCGGCGTCGACGCCTGCCGAGCCGGTGTCGATCCCGGCGCGGGTGAGCGCCTCGGCACCGCGCTCGGTGTAGGCGATGCCCTTGAGGTGCCGGTGTGCCTCCTGCAGCAGCACCGCGAGCTTCGGGTGCGCGGGCGCCGCGGCGATCAGCAGGGCGTCGAACTCGATCGAGCGCGCGGTGTCCAGCGTGCGGGAGATCGGCACCGGGCCGAACTCGCCGCCGTGCGGGCCGATCACCAGCGGGGTGACCCCGGCTGCGAAGGCCGCCGCGACGGCGTCGGCGAGCTCACCGGTGTCGGTGTCGTCGTCGGCGACGATCCCGACGAGCCGGCCGTCCACCGGCCAGGTATCGCCGAGCTGGGAGAGCGCGGGCGATGGCGTCACCTCGGCGAGCTCGGGCGCGGGCCCGTCCAGCGCGAGCCCGAGGTTGGCGGCCACGGTGCTCGCCAGCTCCTCGTCGATGTGCCGCAGCACGCCGAGCGTGCGCTGCTTGATCGCCTTCTCGTACACCTTGCCCAGCTCGAAGGAGTACGCCTCGGCCACGTGCGCCCGCTCGATCTCGGTGAGGCTGGCGTAGAAGAGCCTGGCCCCGCTGAAGTGGTCGTCGAAGCTCGCGGGCGCCTCGCGGACCTTGTTCCCGGCCACCATCTCCGGGAACTCGATCAGCGCCTCGGCCGGGTTCGCGGTGAACGGGCAGCCGCCGTCCAGGCTGTTCGGCCGGTACGGCGCGACGCCGGTGTGCACGGCGGTCTGGTGCATGCCGTCGCGCAGCATGTCGTTGACCGGGGCGTGCGGCCGGTTGATCGGCAGCTGCGCGAAGTTCGGCCCGCCGAGCCGGGTGAGCTGGGTGTCGATGTAGGAGAAGAGCCTGCCCTGCAGCAGCGGGTCGTTCGTGACGTCGATGCCGCGCACCAGGTGCCCGGGGTGGAAGGCCACCTGCTCGGTCTCGGCGAAGTAGTTGCGCGGGTTGGCGTTCAGCGTCATCGTGCCGATGATCCGCACCGGCGCCAGCTCCTCCGGCACGAGCTTGGTCGGATCGAGCAGGTCGAAGCCCTCGAAGGTCTGCTCCTCGGTGTCCGGGAAGACCTGCACGCCCAGATCCCACTCCGGGAAGGCGCCCGCCTCGATGGCGTCGGCGAGGTCGCGGCGGTGCAGGTCGGGGTCGACGCCCGCGGCGATCTGCGCCTCCTCCCAGACCAGCGAGTGCACCCCGAGCCGCGGCTTCCAGTGGAACTTCACCAGCGACGAGCGGCCCTCGGCGTCGATCAGCCGGAAGGTGTGCACCCCGAACCCCTCCATGGTCCGGTAGGAGCGCGGGATGCCGCGGTCGGACATGTTCCACAGGGTGTGCGCGGTCGCCTCGGTGTGCAGCGAGACGAAATCCCAGAAGGTGTCGTGCGCGCTCTGCGCCTGCGGGATCTCCCGGTCCGGGTGCGGCTTGGCGGCGTGCACCACATCCGGGAACTTGATGGCGTCCTGGATGAAGAAGACCGGGATGTTGTTGCCGACCAGGTCCCAGACGCCGTCGGCGGTGTAGAACTTGACGGCGAAGCCGCGGGTGTCGCGTACGGTGTCGGCCGAGCCGCGGGAGCCGAGCACGGTGGAGAAGCGCACGAAGACCGGGGTCTCGACGCCCTGGGCGAAGAGCCCGGCGCAGCTGATCTCGGCGGCCGCGCCGTTGCCGACGAAGACGCCGTGCGCGGCGGCGCCGCGGGCGTGTACCGCGCGCTCCGGGATCCGCTCGTGGTCGAAGTGGGTGATCTTCTCGCGCAGGTGGTGGTCCTGCAGCAGCACCGGGCCGCGCGGCCCCGCCTTCAGCGAGTGGTCGGTGTCGCGCAGCCTCGCGCCCTGCGCGGTGGTCAGGGTGGCACCCTGCTGATTCCGCACGCCCGGCTCGCCACCGGTGGGGGAGACCGCGGCGGGGCCGCGCTGGTCGGCCTTGGGCGGCAGTGGTTCGCGCGGGGTGGTCGGCTCGTCGAGCGGGGCGGGTTCGGTACCCGGTACACCGGGCGGCTGCGGGGTTTCCGGCATCGCGGAAGGACCTCCTCGATCGGGGCTGGCACAGGGCCAAAGCGTTCTACCCGGCGCCCCGGCCCCGAAACGCCGCCCCGGTCAGCCCCGCTGATGCACCGTGAGCAGCGCGTGGTCGAAGACGGTTCGCAGCCGCGCCGGCACATCGACGCCATCGGCCACCGCCGCGCAGAGCAGCTGGGCGAAGCGGGGCAGCGCCAGCCCGTGCTCGGCGGCGCGGGCGCGCAGCAGCTCGTCCGCGCGCCCGGCCGGGATGCCGTAGACCACCATGAGCATCCCGGCGGCCTGCTCGATCGGGCCGCGCAGCCGCGCGTACTCCGGCAGCGCGGCGTCGATCAGCGTCCGGTGCTGCGCCAGCACCGGGCCGGTGAGGTCGACGTAGAAGCCGGCGGGGCCCGGCTCGGCGATCACGATGACCACCCTGGCGTTGCCCGCGGCGTCGGTGAGCCGCTGCCGCAGACAGAACCCGCCCCCGCTGCCGACGGCGGCGAGGAACACCGCGCGATCCTCCGGGTGCTGGTGCGCGGCAAGCAGTTCCGCCGTCGGCACGACCTCGCCGAGCTCGTAGCCGTGCATGGCGGCGGTCTCCGCCGACCACTGCCAGCGCTGCTCGGCGGCCAGGTAGCCGAAGGTGCCGATGCGCAGCGCGGCCGGGGATCTCCGGCTTCTCATGAGCCCGGGTCGGCGGGGGAGTTCGTCATGGCCGTTTCAGTATCGTCCAGCCGCCCGGCGGGGCGGTGCGCGGGGCGCTGCCGCCGCTTCGCCCCGGCGTGCGCACCCCGGAGCAGCCCCGGGAGCACGGAAGCGGTTCGGCTGCCCGGGTTCACCACGGCGAGCCAGCCCGCCGCGCCGTAGAGCGGGTGCGCGAAGAGGGTGTCGGTGGCGGCGGGGTCGGGGGCGGGCACCCGGGCGCGCGGCGGGTGCCCGGTGTGCGCGGCGAAGGCCGCCGCGTCCACGGCGATATTGAGCCGGAAGCGGTGGGGGGCGCGCAGCCGCGAACCGGCGTCGCCGGGGTAGTCCTTGGTCACGATGGTGGCGAAGGGCTGGGCGCGGGGGAGCCTGCCGTCCGGGGCGTAGCAGAAGAAGGTGTCGCCCCAGGCGATCTCGGGCACGCCCGGGTCGCCGGGGCGCGGGCACTGCGCGAGCACCCCGTCGAGGGCGGAGACAAGGCGGACGATCTCGTCGATTTCCATGCCTTCGAGCGTTACATTCGAGTGCTTGTGGAGACTTGCGACCGCACGACCGGGGATTCGGCCCACCCGACCCTCCACTACGGCACCGCGCAGCTCGCCCGCCGCGCGGGCTGTTCCGTGCAGCACGTGCGCGACCTGGAGCGCACGGGGGTGCTCCCGCCCGCCCCGCGCGCCGGCAACGGCTACCGCCGCTACGGCGACACCCACCTGCGCTGCCTGCTCGGCTACCGCGCGCTGGCCGCCGCGATCGGCCCGGTGACGGCGAAGGAGCTGCTGCGCGCGCTGCACCGCGACCCACCGGACGCCGTGCCTGCCCGGCTCGACGCCGCGCACGCCGGGCTGCACCGGGAACGCGCCGAGCTCGCGGAGGCGACCGCGGCGGCCGCCGCCGTCGCGGCCGAGCCGGTGCCCGATCCGCGCCCGGCCGATGCCATGGGCATCGCGGAACTCGCCGCGGCGCTCGGGGTCCGGGCCTCGGCGCTGCGGCACTGGGAGGCCGAAGGGCTGATCGGCCCCGGCCGCGACCGCGGCGGTGCCCGCCGCTACACCCCGGCCCAGGTGCGCGACGCCAGGATCGTGCACCAGCTGCGCGCCGCGGGCTACCGGATCGGGGCCGTGCGCGCGGTGCTCGCCGGGCTGCCGCGCGGCGGCACCGCCGCGGTCGCCGCGGCGCTGGCCGCCAGGGAGCGCGACATCGCCGCCCGGTCGCTGGCTCTGCTCGGCGCGGCCGCCGCGCTGGCGCCGCTCTGCGGAGCATGACGGATCTCTCACCGCCGGGTGGCGGCGGGCAGGGCATGCTCGAGGTGGCGGCGATGTCGAGTGAAGGGTGCCCCATGTCCGCGCTTTCCCACGGTCCGGAGCGGCCCATCCGGTTCGGGTGGATGCGGCCGTGGCATCCGAGCCCGCTGCTACGCCCGCTGGACCGCGTGGAGGCGCTGTTGCGGCTGGCGGTGGTGGCCGCCGTGCTGTGCACCGTTCCGCTGGCCTGGGGGCTCGGCACCGAGGTGTACGCCGCCGACGCGGCCCGCATCCGGGTCGAGCGGGAGACCAGGACTTCCGTGCGGGCGACCGTGGTCACCGAGCCCGTCGAGGTCGCGCCCTACACCGTCCGGGCCACCGTGCGCTGGGACGAGGGCGGCAGGTCGGGCACGGCCGAGACCTCGGTGCCGCAGACCGCGTCGCCGGGCGACCGGATCCCGCTCTGGCTGGACCCCGAGAACCGCCCGGTGCTCGCGCCGCGCAGCCCGGACGCCGCCTCGATCGGCGGAATCGGCACCGGGCTGCTCGTGCTCTTCGCCGCCGCCGGGCTCGGCCGGCTGCTGGTGCGCGCGATCGCCCTGCTCTTCGACCGGCACCGCTACGCCGCGTGGGGCGCGGCCTGGGAGCGCAGCGCCCCGCGCCGCTACCGCGACCCGCCCGCGGCGGTGTAGCGCAGCCCCCAGCCGCGTTCGGCGCGCTCGCCGGGCGCCAGCCGGACCAGCCCGCGCCCGGAGTTCAGCGCGTCCGGCGGCGCGGTCATCGGCTCCACCGCCACCGCGAGGCCGCGCACGCCGTCGCGCGGGAAGATCCGCGGCGTGAAGACCTGGGCGTACCCCCAGTCCGCGCCCTGCAGCAGCTCGACGGCGGCGCCGTCCGGGGCGGTCAGCCGCGCCGCCACGCCGTCGACCGGGACGACGTCGCCGAAGGCGGTGTCCAGCTCGAGTTCGCCGACCCGGACGCCGCCGCGCAGGTCGAAGGCGGTGCCCGTGACCGGATGCTCGCCCACCGGGTTCATCCGCTCGTCCGCCTCGAACCGGGTGCCCGCGTGCAGCGTGAGCACCAGCTCCTCGATCGGGTGCGCGCCGACCCGCAGGTAGGGGTGCGCGCCGACCGCCCACGGCGCCGTGCGCCCGGAGTGGTTGCGCACGCCGTGCGTGACCGCGAGGCCGTCCGGGCGCAGCGCGTACCGCACGGTGGTGTCGAGCAGGAAGGGCCAGCCGTGCTGCGGCGGGATCAGCGCGCCGAGCGTCACCGCGTCGGCGCTTCGCTCGAGCACGGTGTAGTCGGTGTTGCGCAGCAGGCCGTGGATGGCGTTGCCGCGGGCCGGTTCGGTGAGGTCGAGCTGCTGCGCGGCGCCGTCGAGGCTCCAGCGGCCGTCGCGCACCCGGTTCGGCCACGGGACGAGCACGAGGCCGCAGCCCTGCGGCGGCGGCGCGGTGGCGGGCACCGGTTCGGTGACGGCGACCCCGTCGACGGTCAGCGAGCGGAGGACGGCGGCCACGGTGCCGATCTCGGCGCGCACGCCGCCGGACTCCAGCGTGACCGCCCTTCCGGTGGCGGTGATAGCGGATTCGAGCACGTCGTGAGCCTACGGGGAAAATTCCTGGCTATCGTGGGGCGGTGGCATCCGGAATCGTCAAGCGGCAGGCGCGGCTCGCCGACGGCCGCGAGCTGATCTACTTCGACGACGCCGACACCCGGCTCGGCCCGGAGCGCCGGATCGACACCAGGGCGCTGGAGCCGCGGCCGGGTACCGCGGCCATGCGGCTCGACGTGCTCACCGGGGAGTGGATCTCGATCGCCGCGGCCAGGCAGAACCGGGTGGTGCTCCCGCCGTCGGACCGCGACCCGCTGGCCCCGCAGACCCCGCGCAACCCCTCCGAGATCCCGGACGTCTACGACGTCGCCGTCTTCGAGAACCGCTCACCCGCCTTCGGCCCCGCGCTGCCCCCGCAGGTCACCGGCGCGCCGCCCGCCCCGACCGGCCTCGCCGACCTGGCCGAACTCGGCCTCGGCCGCGAGCTGACCGCGGTCGGGCGCTGCGAGGTGGTCTGTTTCAGCCCGGAGCCGCAGGGCTCGCTCGGAACGCTCGGCACGAGCCGCGCCCGCACCGTGATCGAGGCATGGGCGGACCGCACCGCCGCGCTCTCCGCGCTGCCCGGAATCGAGCAGGTCTTCCCGTTCGAGAACCGGGGCGAGGCGATCGGGGTGACGCTGCACCACCCGCACGGCCAGATCTACGCCTACCCCTACGTCACCCCGCGCACCGCCCGCCTGCTCGACGCCGCCGAGCGGCTCGGCCCCGGATTCTTCGGCGACATCCTGGACTTCGAGCGCGCGGGCCCGCGGGTGGTGCTGGCCGGTGCGCACTGGACCGCGTTCGTCCCCTTTGCGGCGCGCTGGCCGATCGAGGTGCACCTGCTCCCGCACCGGCACGTCCCCGATTTCGCCTGCACCGACGGGGCCGAGCGCGCCGAGCTAGCCGAGCTGCTGCCGCGGCTGCTGCGCGGCATCGACGCGCTCTACGGCACCCCGACGCCCTACATCGCGGCCTGGCACCAGGCGCCGGTGCGCGCAGGCCGGGACGCGCTGCGGCTGCACCTGCAGCTCACGTCGCCGCGGCGCGGCATCGACAAACTCAAGTACCCGGCGGGATCGGAGGCGGCCATGGGCGCGTGGATCGGGGACATCCCGCCGGAGAGCGCGGCGGCCCGGATCCGGGAGGCGCTGGCATGAGCGGCTCGGGAGCGGAGCGGGACAGCCACGCAGGGCCCCCGGCCGGGCCGGAACAGCGCAGCGTGACCGCGCGGGCGCTGTTCCGGCAGCTGACCGGGGGAGACGCGGCGGGAGTGTGGTCGGCGCCGGGGCGAGTCAACCTGATCGGCGAGCACACCGACTACAACGAGGGCTTCGTGCTCCCGTTCGCCATCGACCGGCGCACCGAGGTCGCCGCCGCACTGCGCACCGACGGGGTGCTGCGCGTGGTGAGCACCTTCGGCGACGAACCGGTCTCGCTCCCGGTGGCCGATCTGGTGCGCGCGCACGCCGACGGCGAGCTGCGCGGCTGGTCCGCCTACCCGCTCGGCGTCGCCTGGGCGCTCGGCGAATTCGGCGCCGACCTCGCCGCCGTGCCCGGCGCCGACCTCGCCATCGACTCCACCGTCCCGGTCGGCGCCGGCCTCTCCTCCTCGGCGGCGATCGAGAGCGCGGTCGCGCTGGCGCTGGCCGAGCTGTGGGGTCTCGCGCTCTCCAGGGAGACCCTGGCGAAGGTGGGGCAGCGCGCGGAGAACGACGCGGTCGGCGCCCCCACCGGCATCATGGACCAATCCGCCGCCCTGCTCGGCGAACTCGACGCCGCCGTCTTCCTCGACTGCCGCTCGCTCGCCGCCGAGGTGGTCCCGCTCGGCTTCGCCGAGGCCGGGCTGGTGCTGCGCGTCATCGACACCGGCGTCCGGCACGAGCACGCCACCGGCGGCTACCGCGAGCGCCGCGCCTCCTGCGAGGCGGGCGCCGCCGCGCTCGGCGTCCCCGCGCTGCGCGACCTCGAGGTCGGCGACCTGGACCGGGCGCGGGAGCTGCTCGACGACGTCACCTTCCGCCGGGTCAGGCACGTGGTCACCGAGGACCGCCGGGTCCTCGATACCGTGCGCACGCTGCGCGCCGACGGCGCCGCCGCGATCGGCTCGCTGCTGGACGCCTCGCACGTCTCCATGCGCGACGACTTCGAGATCTCGGTCCCGGAGCTGGACGTCGCGGTGGAGTCCGCGCGCGGCGCGGGGGCGCTCGGGGCGCGGATGACCGGCGGCGGGTTCGGCGGCGCCGCCATCGCGCTGGCGCCCGCCGACGCCGTCGCGGCGATCTCCGACGCGGTCGACCGTGCCTTCGCCGCGCGCGGCTTCGCGCCGCCGACGCAGTTCACCGTCGTCCCGTCGGACGGCGCGCACCGGGACTCGTGAGCCGCGGCCGGTCAGCTCAGCCGCTGTGGCGACCCGGCCCGCGCGGCGGGCGCGACCCGGCGCAGCACCGCGCCCCCGGCGATCCCGGCCACGATCAGCCCGATTCCGACCGCCGCGGAGGTGCCGTCGGTGATCAACCCGGCGACGCCGACGCCGATCAGGTAGGGCGGGAACCAGTCCAGCAGCCGGGCCACCGGCCGCGGCGGCTCGGTCGGCTCGCCCGCCTCCTGCGCCGCCCTGTTCGGCGCGTACTCCGGGTACCACTCGGTGAAGGCGATGGCGAAGAGCGTGCCGCCGAGCTGTAGCACCCACCCGGTCCAGAAGTTGTCCGGGTCGTGCTGCACCCCGTCGGCGAGGAAGCCGAGCAGCGCGTTGAGCCCGAACGCCGCCGCCCACACCCCGGTGATCGCGTTGTTGACGCGGAGGAAGAGCGGCGAGAGCCAGTACTCGCGCGGCGTCTGCTCGCGCGCGTACTGCAGCGTGAACGGCACCCGCGCGAGCAGCGAGCCGAGCGCGAAGAGCGCGAGCGCGATATTCGAGATCTCCCCGGCCCACAGCTCCAGCCACTCGATGGCCCCGGGCGTCGCCAGGATCCCGATCACCGCCAGCGTGCCGAAGAAAGCCAGATCGAAGAGCTCCAGCAACTTCACCGAGGTCCCGTGCCGCCGTGCGGCGACGAAGACCAGCAGCGCGATGCCGAGCGCCGCCGCCACCGCCTCCTCGAAGCGGCCGGGGCCGTTGAACAGCGACATCACGATCCACGGCGCCAGCCCGGCCAGCGGGGATTCGACGAAGCGGTCGATCAGACCGGAGCCGGAGACGTGTGGACGGTTCACGATGCCCTCCTCGACGGTCGGGATTTCAGCGTAGCCCCGGCCCCGGCGAATGTCTGGCAATCAGCGCCGCGGCGGTGCGGTGCTCCACAGCGCGAGCCCGATCAGCACCGGCTGGAAGAACAGCCGGATCAGCCGCTTCCGGTCGGTGTCGAGGCCGAAGCCGTCCCGCTTGTTCGTGTACTGCGCGACATTGCCCGGGAAGACCGCGACGAAGAAGAGCGCAAGCAGCTTCCCGAAGCGGGCCCGGTCCCGCGAACTCGCGGCGAGCAGCGTGCCGAGGGTGATCTCGACCCCGCCGGAGGCCATCACCACGCCGTCCTCGTCCAGCGGCGTCCAGCTCGGCACCTGGGCGCGGAAGGTCTCCCTTCCCCAGAAGAGGTGGCTGAGCCCGGCGAACACCATGCCGCCCGCCAGCCCGTACCGGACGACGTCCCGAGCGGTCGAAGAAGAGGTCATGGGTGCGGGGCTACCCCGTGCCCGCGGCGCCAATCCGTGGCCTTCACCGCCGGTTTCCGAGCCGGGAAACCGGACACCCCGCCGATGGAACGCCCCCGACCCGAGAGGAGCACGCGATGCCGGACAGGGACACCATCGCCCAGCTGAACCAGGACATCACCACCGCCGACAACCTCGGAGACACCGAGACCGCCGAGCGGCTGAAGGGTGAACTGGAGAAGGCGAAGCGGGCCGCCGAGACCGGGGACGCGAACCTGGAGTGAGCGCGCGCGGCGGGGCCGGTCCGGCTCCGCCGCACCCGGCGACCCCTGGGCTAGGTTCGGTGGCGACCGTCCGAGAGGGGAGATCCATGCCGGATTACGAGAACCACGCGGGCACCCGCCCCGCCGCCTGGTACGAGGACGCCAGCGCGGGCGCCGGGTCGCCCTACGCGGGCCGTCCCGAGCCGGTGCGCGAACACCGGTACGCCACCCTCACCTACGAGGTGACCGGCCGCATCGCACGGATCACCTTCGACCGCCCCGAGCACGGCAACGCCATCACCCCCGACACCCCGCTCGACCTGGCGCACGCCGTCGAGCGCGCCGACCTGGACCCGGCGGTGCACGTCATCCTGGTCTCCGGCCGCGGCAAGGGCTTCTGCGGCGGCTACGACCTGGCGCTCTTCGCCGAGCAGTCCGGCTCCGCCGACGATCCGGACTCCACGCTCGGCACCGCGCTCGACCCCGTGGTGCAGGCCCGCAACCACAACCCGTGGGGCACCTGGGACCCGGTGCTCGACTACCAGATGATGAGCCGCTTCAACCGCGGCTTCGCCAGCCTGCTGCACGCGAACAAGCCGACCGTCGCCAAGCTGCACGGCTTCGCCATCGCGGGCGGCACCGACATCGCGCTCTACGCCGACCAGATCGTCTGCGCCGACGACACCCGCATCGGCTACCCGCCCACCCGGGTCTGGGGCATCCCCGCCGCGGGCATGTGGGCGCACCGCCTCGGCGACCAGCGCGCCAAGCGGCTGCTCTTCACCGGCGACTCGCTCACCGGCGCGCAGGCCGCCGAGTGGGGGCTCGCGGTCGAATCCTGGCCCGCGGCCGAACTGGATGCCCGCACCGAGGATTTCGTCGCCCGGATCGCCCGCATGCCGCTGAACCAGCTGGTCATGGCGAAGCTCGCGGTGACGAGTTCGCTGCTCGCCCAGGGCGTCGCCAACTCCGGCATGGTCAGCACCGTCTTCGACGGCATCTCCCGGCACACCCGCGAGGGGTACGCCTTCCAGCTCCGGGCCGCCACCGCCGGGTTCCGCGAAGCGGTCCGCGAGCGCGACGAGCCGTTCGGCGACTGGAAGGGCAGCCCGAAGGGCTGACCGGGCTCAGTGCTCCGAAATCCCCTCCGCGCGCGCGAAACTCGCCTCCTCCGGGGTGACCAGGCCGAGCAGCGCCAGCGGGCGCTGGGTGACGGTGTTGGTCAGGTAGGTCATGACGACGGCCCAGCGGTTCACCCCGCGCGGCACCGCGAAGGTGTGGTAGGCGCGGGTGACCGCCTTGGCCGGCAGCCCGGAGAGCGGAATCCCGAGCGGGTTGGCGACGGCGAAGCGCGGGCCGAGGTCGACGACCAGCCCGAGGTCGCGGTGCCGGTACGGCGCGAAGGTGCCGATCCCCAGGCTGGCGACGACATTGCGGGCCAGCGTCTTGCCCTGCCGGGAGGCGTGCTGGGCGGTGGGCGGGGTGATCTCGCCCGGCTTGGTCAGGTCGGGCACGGCGGCGGCGTCGCCACCGGCGAAGACCGACGGGTGGCCGGGCACGCGCAGTTCGGCGTCGACCACCAGCCTGCCGCGCTCCAGCGGCAGGTCGAGGGTCTCCAGCACGGGGGCGCCGGTCACGCCGGTCACCCAGGCGACGGTGTGCGTCGGCACCTCGGTGCCGTCGGTGAGCACCACCCGATCGGCGGTGAGCTCGCGCAGCGAGGTCTCCAGCCGGATCTCGATGCCGCGGCCGCGCAGCTCGTGCAGCACCTTCTCGCCGAGTTCGGCGCCGACCTCGGGCATGACCTGCTTCGCGGTGTCGAGCAGCAGGAACCGGATGTCCGCGCGGTCAAGCCCGCGGCGCCGCGCGTAGTCGTCGGCGAGCGCGCGGAGCTGGGCGATCAGCTCGGTGCCCGCGTAGGAGGCGCCGACCACCACGACGGTGCGGCGGGCCCGGCGCACCGCCTCGTCCTCCTCCTGGTCGGCCAGCTCCAGCTGCCGCAGCAGCTGCTCGCGCAGGTAGAGCGCCTCGGCGACGGTCTTCAGGCCGCGGGCGTGCTCGCGCAGCCCCGGCACATCGAAGAGCCTGGTCACCGAGCCGGGGGTCAGCACGAGGCGATCCCAGGAGAGGGTGCGTGGCGCGTGGTGGTCGCCGGTGACCGTGATCGTGCGGCCCGTGAGGTCGATCGAGTCCGCGCTCGCCACCACCAGCCTGACCTTCGGCAGCGCGTCCGCCAGCGGAATCGCGACGAAGCGCGGGTCGATCAGCCCGCCGGCCACATCCGGCAGCAGCGGCGTGTAGAGCATGTAGTCCTGCGGGGTCACCAGCACGATCTCGATGTCGCGGCCGGACTTCGCGACCCGCCGGCACAGCTCGCCCGCACAGGTGAATCCGGCGAATCCGCTGCCGACGACGACGACGCGTTCACGGGCGCTGGTCTCGGGCACGGCGCACCCCTCCTTCGATTCGGTTATCGGGGGCGTTGCCCGGTTGCCGCCGCCGAAACTCAGACGGCCAGCCCGATGGCGAGGATCACGATGCCGAGCAGCGGCGCGACCAGCTGGATGAGCGCGGGCCGCAGCTTGCGCGGGTCGGAGAGCAGCAGCACCAGCCCGGCCGCGACCATGCTGCCCGCGCCGGCGAACACCAGCGTCGCGCCGACCGCCAGGTGGTCGAGCGCGACGGCGACGATCCCCGCCGCGATCGTGATCGCCAGGAAGAGGTTGTAGAAGCCCTGGTTGAAGGCGAGCGGCTTGGTGATCTCGGCGTCCTGGGCGTTCACCCCGAAGATCGCCCTCGTGCGCGGCGCGGTCCAGGCCAGCGATTCCAGCTGGAAGATGTACACGTGGATCGCCGCGGCGATTCCGGCCAGGACGAGTCCGGCGACGATCATGGGAGTGGCCTCCATCGGTTGTGCGGTGGGGTCCCAGTATGGACGCGGCACGGCCGCAGGGGCGGTATGGCACAGTCGGTGCCGTCGTGGCGCGGTGACGAGGAGGCTGTGGGTGCGGGTCCGGGGTTCGGTGGCCGGGCGGCTGACCGTCGAGGCGTGGTTCCAGCTGGTGCTCGGGTTGATGGTGGTGCTCGTGCTGGCGAGCGCAGCCGCGGGCGCCCAGGTGATCGGGCAGACCATGCAGAGCTCGAATCGGCTGATCGACCGGTTGCAGCCCGCCGCCGCCGAGGCGTACCGCCTGCAGGGCGCGCTGCTCAACCAGGAGACCGGGGTGCGCGGCTACGCCATCACCGCCGACCCGCAGTTCCTGCAGCCCTACGAGACCGGCCGCCGGGACGAGGAGCGGGCCGTCGCCCGGATCCGGGAGCTGGTCGGCGACCGCCCCGAGCTGCTCCGCGACCTCGAGGAGATCGAGCGCACCGCCGCGGCCTGGCGCGCCATGCACGCCGAGCCGGTCACCGACACCACCACCCCTGAGCAGGCCGTCGCGGTGGCCGCGGCGACGGTGGCGCCGAGCAAGGTGGTCTTCGACGGCCTGCGCGACCGTTTCCGTACCCAGAACGCCGATTTCGGCGTCGCGCTCGCCGCCGACCGCGCCGATCTGACCCGCACCAGGGATATCCGCAACACCGTGCTGCTCGGCCTGGTGGTGCTCTTCGTGCTGGCCGCGCTGGCGCTCACCGCCATCGTGCGCAGGCTGGTCGCGCACCCACTGCGCGGGCTGACCGCCGCGTCGCTGCTGGTGGCGGGTGGCGAGTTCGATCACCACATCGAGGCGCGGGGTCCGTCGGATCTGCGGACGGTGGCCGAGGCGGTGGAGGATATGCGGCGGCGGATCGTGGCGGAGTTGCAGTCCTCGCGGGCGCAGGAGGCGAAGCTGGCCGAGCAGGCGGCGGATCTGGATGCGCAGACGGTGGAGTTGCGGCGGTCGAATCAGGAGCTGGAGCAGTTCGCGTATGTGGCCTCGCACGATCTGCAGGAGCCGTTGCGGAAGGTGGCGTCGTTCTGTCAGTTGCTGGAGAAACGGTACGGCGATCAGCTCGACGAGCGAGGTAAGCAGTACATCGATTTCGCGGTCGACGGTGCCAAGCGGATGCAGGTGCTGATCAACGACCTGCTCACCTTCTCCCGGGTCGGCCGGGTGGACGACACCACAGCCCCTATCGCGCTGGACGGCCCGCTGGACCGGGCGCTCGGGAACCTGGCCGAGGTCGTCGAGCGCGCCGGGGCCACGATCGAGCGGCCCGCGGCGCTGCCCGAGGTGCTCGGCAACCCCACCCTGCTGATCATGCTGTGGCAGAACCTGATCGGCAACGCGGTGAAGTTCGCCCGGCCCGGCGTGCCGCCCGTCGTGCGGATCGAGTGCGCCGAGGCGGCGGCGGGCGGGTACGAGTTCGTGGTGTCGGACAACGGGATCGGCGTCGCCCCGGAGTTCGCCGAGAAGGTCTTCGTGATCTTCCAGCGGCTGCACAACCGGGAGGAGTACTCCGGCACCGGGATCGGGCTCGCGCTGTGCCGCAAGATCGTCGAGTTCCACGGCGGCCGGATCGCCGTCGACACCGGCTACACCGACGGCGCCCGCTTCCGCTTCACCCTGCCCGCCCCGCGCTGATCAGCGCAGCGCGGCCGCGATCCGGAGCCACTCCGCGCGCGGGAAGACGCGCGGGTCGGCGCGGAGCACCTGCACGCAGACGTGGTCGGCGCCCGCCTTCCGGTGCTCGGCGATCCGGCGCAGCACCGCCTCCTCGTCACCCCAGGCGATGATCGCGTCGAAGAGCCGGTCGCTGACGGTGGCGATGTCCTCCTCGGTGAAGCCGGAGCGCAGCAGGTTGTTGGCGTAGTTCGGCAGCGAGAGGTACCCGCGCAGCCACGGCGTGCCGATCTCGCGGGCCTCGGCGGCGTCGCCGGTGAGGATGACGGTCTGCTCCGGCAGCAGCAGCGGGCCGTCGCCGAGCACCTCGCGCGCCGCGCGGGTGTGCTCGGGCAGCACCAGGTAGGGGTGTGCGCCGCGGGTGCGCTCGGCGGCCAGGGCGAGCATCTTCGGGCCGAGCGCGGCCAATACCCGGCGGTCGGCGGGGACCGGGCGCTCGGCGGCGTCCAGCCCATCCAGGAATTCCTTCGTAGCGGCCAGCGGCTTGCGGTAGCGGCCGGGCGACTTCGTGTCGACCAGCGGCGCGTGGCTCACCCCGATGCCGAGCAGGAAGCGGTCGCCGTAGCTCTCCGCGAGCCGGTGGTACGCGGCGGCCACGTCGGCGGGCTCGTGCATCCAGAGGTTGAGGATGCCGGTCGCGATCACCGTCTTCGAGGTCGCGCGCAGCAGGTTCTCCACCGCGTCGAGGACCGGGCCGCCGACGTCCGGGATCCAGAGCGCGGAGAAACCCGCCTCCTCCAGCTCGGCCGCGGCCTCCGCGGCCTCGACCGGGTCGCTGTAGCGCAGCGGGGAACTCCAAATTCCGACACCTGAGAGATTCACGGTCGCCATCTTTCACACCGTTCGGTCGGCTCGCCACCCGCGCCGGTCAGGGCGGGGTCGTTGTCGTCGTGGAGGACGTGGTGGTCGTCGTCGGAGGTGGCAGTTCGCGGGCCGCGGGCGGTGGGGTGGTCGTTGTCGTCGTGGTGGTGGGCGCGGGAGTCGGTGGTTCCGGAGCGGGCGTCGTCGTGGTGGTGACCGGGGCGGGGGGTGGAGCGGTGCCGGGCGCGGGGGAGGTGGTCGCGGCGCTCGTCGGCGGCGTCGTCGCGCCGCTCGGGGTCGTGCTGCCGCCGGAGGTGCTGGTCGGCGGTACCGACTGCGAGCGCAGCCCCGCGACGGGGCAGGCCACGGTGGTGGTGGTCACCGTCAGGTTCTGCTGCGCGAACTCGGTGGAGGCGGTGGTGCCGGAGACCGTGCGGATCTCGGCGACCGCGGGGTCGCCGGTGCGCGCGCCGAGGTCGAGGTCGGCGACCGCGATCGTGCTGCTGACGCTCTGTCCGGCCTGCGCGGGGACGGCGGTCACCTGCCGGGTGAGCATGATGTTGCGGCTGCCGCCGTCGCGCACGGTCAGCGTGTAGGTGTAGGGGGAGCCGAGGTGCGGCCAGGTCAGCGTTGCCCGCGGGGCCGCGGCGGTGCAGGCGACCGAGGCGGGGCCTGGCACGTACGCGGGAGCACCGCTCTGCTCGCCGCGGATCACCCCGCAGTCCAGATCCTCGGGCGGCGAGAGCGCGCCGAGGGGGCTCTGCACGATCCCGATTCCGCGCCACGCGGTACTCGCCGCGCCCGATGAGACGGGCGGGCCGGGAAGCACCGTGTGCACCTCGAGGTCGTACTGGTAGGCCGTCAGCCGGAGCGGCAGCCCGGCGCCGTTGAGCACGAAGGACACGGTGCCCCCGGCGGTGGCCGGGACCGTGGTCACCTCCCAGGTGCGCCAGATGGTGCCGGACAGGTCGCGCAGCACCAGCCGGTAGCGGTAGGGGGCGCCGATGTGCCGCCAGGTCACCGTCACCGGGTCCGGCCCGGCGGCGCTCTGCCTGCTACAGGTGACGTAGGCGCCGCCGCTGAACGACTGGTTGATCCGGGGCACGAACTCGGTGCGTGCGGTGAACGCGCCGCTGTTCGCGGCGGCGGCATCGGTGCCCGCGGCCCGCGCCTCCGGGGCGCCGGCCAGCCCGGTCGCGGTGACCAGCGCCGCCACCGCGACCAGCGGCGCCGCCGCGTGTTTCCCGCCCGCGCCGGGGGCGGTGCGGGCCGGGCGGGGCAGGAACGCGATGGCGAGCAGCAGCCCGGCGAAGGCGCCGCCGAGGAAGACCGCGGCGGGGCTCGCCAGCCAGGCCACCGCGTAGCCGAGCTTCTCGACGTGGAAGAAGACCCGCTCGGCCTCGGTCACGGTGTAGGGCTGGGCGTCCTCGGACTCGTTCGCGTCGCCCTTGAGCCGGATGGTCGCGCTGTTGCCGGTGATCGCGTCCACCGCGACCACCCGGTGCGTGAGCCGCTCGCCCGCCGCGTTCCGCACCGACACCACGTCACCGGCCTCGATCTCCGCGGCGTCGATCGTGCGCACCAGCGCCACCGCCCCCGACCCGATCTCCGGCTCCATCGACCCCGAGCGGAACAGCAGCGGCTTGATCCCGAACAGCAGCGCCGCCGCCGCCGCGAGCAGGCAGATCGTTCCCGCCACCGCCCCGATCGTCAGCGCGATCTGCGCGGGCGTCCGCAGTTCCGGGCGCGCGTGCTTCCCGTCCGAGCCGGTGGTCCCGTCCGAGATCCCGGCCCCGCCGCTCCCCCTGGCCAATCCGAGATCGTCCGGCGGCGCAGCCTCCCGCACGTCCGTCGCACCGGCCGCACCGGCCGCACCGAAGTGGCCGCTCCCGACCGTCCGTGCGACATCGTCCGGCCGACCGACCCACCGGCCCGGCTCGCCATTCGGCCGGGTTCCTCCGTTCACGCCGACCTGGCCAGTCGGCTGGGCTCCTTCGGTCGCGCCGACCCGGCCAGCCGGCTGGGCTCCACCGTTCGCGCCGACCCGGCTGTTCGGTCCGGCCGAATCACCCTCCGGCCTGGCGTCGGGAACCCCGGCTCCAGGCGCTCCGGGCGCACCGGGGAAACCCCGGTTCCGCTGCCACGGCGGCACCCCGCTCACGACTGCCCCACCGCGGTCGCGGTGAACGCGAAGCGCACCGAGGCGACACTCTGGTTCTGCACGGCGACCGGCGCCGCGGTCGTCAACTGCGCGACCACGCAGAGCGGGTCGGTCCCGGTGCTCGCGGCGATCGGCCGCGCCGTCGTGACCAACGGCGTCGAGCCACCCGCGGTCAGCGTGCCCTGGGCGAGCCGGGTCCCGCTACAGGTTCCGGTGCGC
This sequence comes from Nocardia asteroides, assembly GCF_021183625.1. Taxonomy (NCBI): domain Bacteria; kingdom Bacillati; phylum Actinomycetota; class Actinomycetes; order Mycobacteriales; family Nocardiaceae; genus Nocardia; species Nocardia asteroides. The sequence goes on along the minus strand of NZ_CP089214.1, from coordinate 1,142,960 downwards.
ATCCCGTTCGCGGTGGCATTGCTCGCCGCACCACCGGGGTGGATCGAGATCTGCAGATACCCGGCGAGCGCGGCGCTGCCCGCCGGAGTGCTCGCGGCCATGGTGTAGGTCAACGGGATCGTCCCCTTGTTCTGGGCGGTGAGCTGGGCGGCGACGCTCTCGCCCGGCAGCATGCCGGTGAGCGCGAGCGCGGGCAGCGCGAGTTCCTTGGTGTCGTCGACGCGCAGGTCGAGGGTGCCGATGCTGAAGGTGCCCGAGGTGGCGGTGGCCGAGTCGCTCCAGGCGGCGAGCGTGCCCGCGGTGCCGAGCCCGAGCACGATGCCGAGCGTCAGCAGCGCGCGCAGCCGCGCACTCGCCCACAGGTTCCCGAGCGCGATCGGGTACTTCACCGCCCCTCCCGCCTGGCCCGCACCCGGTCCCTGGTATCGGTCGCGAGCGCGAACAGCGCGTACCCGCCGAGCAGCACGATGAGCGCGGCGATGGTGTAGGTCCGCTTCGGCCCGGAGAACCAGTTGTTGACATAGCCGAGGTACGGGATCGAGTACCAGACGGCACCGCGGATCTGCTCCGGATTCACGATCTGCTCGTCGTCGACCGGGTTGGCGTCGCCCCGGGTGATGAAGCCGATCCGGCCGTCGGCATTGCGCCGGACCTGCACGATCCGGTGCGTCACCACCTCCGGCTGCCCGGACCGGAGCTGGTAGGTGATCGGGGTGCCGACCGCGAGGTCGATCGGGTCCTCCGGCCGCACCACCACCAGCGTCCCCGGCGGGTAGGTCGGCACCATGGACCCGGTCAGGATGGTGTAGCGGTGCCCGCCGACCACGAGCGGCAGCACGATGGTCACCACCAGCAGGGCGACGAGGACGAAGAGCAGCACCCAGGTCAGCACCGACTTCAGCCACCAGCCCGCGCCGGTGGATTCCTCTGCGGGCGCCTCGGGCGCCGTACCGCGGTGTGCGTTCACGATGAACTCGCCAGGAAGTCGAAGGTCACGGTCGTCGAGGTGTTCGGGGCGGCGGCCGCGCCGACGGTGGCGCGCAGGCACCACACGGCGCTCGCGCCCGGCGTGAGCGCAGGCGCCCAGGCCGGTGCGCCGGGCACCTGGGCACCGGCCATCGGCCCGCTGTAGAGCGCGGTCCCGCCGGGCGTCGCCGACGCCGGGCAGCCGGATTCCGCGCCCATCAGCCAGATCTGCAGCGTGAGCGGCAGCGCCGCCGAGCTCTGCCGCACGTTCTGCAGCCGGTAGAACATGGTCACGTCACCCGAATTGCGCACGGTGAGCGGCTTCTGCACGACCGCCGCCGGAGCCAGATTGGCGCCGCCGAAGGCATCGAAGACATAGTTGCTCACCTGATTGGACGCGCCGCCGACGCGCAGTGCGAGCGTGCCGGAGCGGATGATGTCGCCGCCGATCCGCGTTTCGCCGCGCCAGTAGGCGCCGGACTGCTCGGCCACCCCGAAGGCCAGCAGCACCAGCGCCGCACCGGCGATCGCCCACCATCGCAGCCGTCGCATCGGAGCCCTGCTAGGGCGCGGGATTCGTGTTCTGCGTCAGCGTGATCGCCACGTTGTTCAGGGTGACGCTCGCGTTCTGCGCCTCCTGGTTCGGCGTGGTCGGATCGAAGGTGAGCCGAGCCGCGACGGTGACGGTCTGGCCGTCGTTCGCCTCGGTGATCTGCGCGTTCGGCAGCACCGCTCCGCTGCTGCTCGTCGCGGTGAGCGAGGTGTCGATCAGCCGCGCCCGCAGCGCGGGATCGCTACCGGCCCCGAACATCTGCGAGGTGTCCGCGGCGAGCGTTGCCGTCAGGTTGTCACCGTCCGCGCTGACCGTGGTCGTGCAGGTGTAGCGCAGGGTGTCGCCGGGCACGATCCGGAAGCTGGCGACATCGATCGGCTCGGCGGTGCCGCCGGTGATGTCCTCCCAGCCGGTGGTACCGACCGGGACGCAGGGGCTGAGCGCCAGCTCGCCCGCGGTGATGGTGCCGCCGCCGGACTGCGTGCTGTCCTGCCAGAAGGCCAGACTACCGGCGCCGCCGAGCAATAGGATCGCGGCAGCTCCGGCGGCGAGTGCCGCCTTTCCTCTCTTGTCCATTCGTCCTCATCCTCACGTTGCTGTCGGCCTGAACACTTGCCCTTCGACAATGCCCGGGAATTGGGAGAAGCAAACTTATGGCTAATCGTTCCGCCCGGCACCGTAAAGAGGACTGAATGTGCAGTTCAAGCCCTACGGGGATCGCACCGAACACGCATCGAGTTTCCCGGCAGAAAAAAAGACCGCTAACCACAATTCGGCGGCATCTCTTCCGATCGCGGTGAGAAAAAGGATTCAGTATCGGAACCCGCGCTCGTAGCGTGCGTTTCGAGATATTTCCGTCACACGGAGGACGTCGGGGCATGGCGCTCGTCGTCGGAGTGGAGATTCCGGATGCCGATCTGGCCACCACCGTCGGCTCCGGTTTCGACCGGCTGCCCGAGCGGCTGGACGCCGCCGGGGTCGGCTACGTCCTGCTCGGCGCCGACCGCGCGACAGGTACCGGCCCCGCGCTCGGCCCCGTGCTCACCGGCACCGTCTTCGTCCGGCGGGCAACCGGTCTCGGGCTCGTCGCCGCCGCCTCACCGCAGCGCGACCACCCCTACAACCTGGCCCGCCGCATCGCCTCGCTGGACCACATCGCGCGCGGCCGGGCCGGTTGGCCGGCGCTGCGCGCCGACGCCGCCATCGCGCTCGGCGCCCCCGACCGGGGCAGCTGGGCGCCCGCCCGCGCACCGCGCGGCGCCGAGGCGCTCACCGACGCGGTCACCGACCATGTCGGCGGCGGCTGGGAGACGCATCCACTGCGCCGCCGGGCGTTCGCCCCCGCTCCGGCAGCGTCGTCCGATGGCCCGGTCAGTCGCTGATCGCCGCGCGGGCCAGGGTGGTGAGCGCTGCGACGATGGCCTCCGGTGACATACCGCGGGCCCGCTGGTAGCGGTAGACCTCGGCGGCGAGCGGCGCGAGCAGCACGTCGACCAGCGCCTCCGGTTCGCGAACGCCCGCCTCGGCGAGGAGCGCGCGCACGTGCGCCGACCAGAAGCCGTAGGCGCCGGTGTCGAACCGGGCGCCGCCGCTCTCGGTGCCGAGCACCAGGTCGGCGTGGTGCTCGAGCAGCTCGACCATGGCGGCGTAGAAGGCGGCGAGGCGCTCGGTGGGCGGGGCGCCCGGCCCGAGCGGGGGAGCGCCGCGGAGCAGTTTCTCCTGGAGGTCGCGCTCGTGCTCGTCGAGCAGCGCGGTGGCGATGGCGGCGATGTCCGGGTAGCGGCGGTAGAGGGTGCCGCGGCCGACGCCCGCCGCCCTGGCGATGTCGTCCATGGTGACGGTGCGCGGGTCGCGGGTGGTGAAGAGCTGCCCGGCGGCGGTGAGGACGCGCGCCCGGTTGCGCGCGGCGTCGGCGCGTTCGGCCACCGGGGCGGCCCGGTCGGCCAGCAGATTCTCGCGGGGGTCCATGAACTCAGCCTAGCAAGTGGACAATCTGTCCGCTTCGTCCTAAGCTGATGGCGTTCCAGGCGGCAAAGATGTCCATACCTGGATATGCGCATCAAACTATGTGAGCGGCGGTCGGTGGCATGACGGGGTGGTTGTTTCTGGGGCTCGCCGGACTCGTCGAGGTGGCCTGGTCGCAGAGCATCGAGCCGACCAGGAACTTCACCCGCCTCCTGCCGACCCTGCTGTGCTTCGTGCTCGCGGCGAGCGCCGTCTACCTGCTCTCGCTCGCCATGCGCACGCTGCCGGTCGGCACCGCGTACGCCGTCTTCACCGGCATCGGCGCCGTCGGCGCCATCGCGCTCGGCGTCGTGCTGCACCGCGACCCGCTCACGGTGGGCCGGGTGCTCGCGCTCGCGCTGATCGTCGGCGGGATCGTGCTGGCGCGGATCACGAACCCCGGCTGATCCCGGCGAGCGCCGCGATGGCGACGGCCAGCCGGTCGCCGTCGGGGAGCGGGGCGTCCGGGGCGATGGTGTACAGCAGCCCGAGGCCCTGGGCGAACACGAAGTGCAGCTCCGCCACGGCCTGGACCTGCTCGTCGGTGAACTCGGGGTGGGCGTCGCGCAGCGCGTCGGCGAGGTCGCCGAAGCCGCCGTCGAGCATCTCCCGGAAGTGCTGCTCCGCCTCGGGGGAGCGGGCCACCCGGACCAGGTTCTCCATGCTGGCGAGCATGGCGTCGCGGTTCGCGGCGAAGGCGGCGGGCATGGCGTTCCAGACGGCGGCGAAGCCGGCCAGCGGAGTCCGGCCGCTGCCCTCGCGGATCCGGTCCTCCATGGCGTCGCCGATGGCGGTGCCGAGTGTATCGCTGAGCGCCGCGGTGATCAGCTGCTCCTTGGAGCCGAAGTGGTAGCCGATGGCCGCGAGGCTGACCCCGGCGGCGGCCGCGATCTCCCGCGCGGTGGCCTTGGCGACGCCGCGCTCCACGATCACCTGCCGCGCGCCGGCCAGCAGATCTTCCCGATTACCCATGAACAGACCGTACACCAGCGTCTTAGACGTTTGTTCTAGACATTTGTGCAAACACCGCTTATACATATGTCTCAGACGTTCGTTTCAGGGAGAGGTCGGTCATGCAGGTTCTGATCAGCGGTGGCGGTATCGCGGGGAACGCGCTCGCGCTCGGGTTGACGGCGAAGGGAATTCGCCCGACGGTGGTGGAGCGCGCGGCGGCGCCGCGGCCCGGTGGGCAGGCGGTGGACCTGCGCGGGCAGAGCCGCGCGGTGGTGGAGCGGATGGGGCTGCTCCCCGCCGTCGAGGAGCGCAGGCTGCACGAGCGCGGCATGGCGTACGTGGACGCGCAGCGCCGGGTCTACGCGAGGATGCCTGCCGAGATGTTCGACGGCGCGGGGCCGGTGGCCGACCTGGAGATCACCAGGGGCGACCTCAACGACGTGCTGCTCACCGCGCTCGGCGACGGCGCCGAGTACCGCTACGGCGAGTCGATCACCGCGCTGCACGACGACGGCTCCGGCGTCGACGTCACCTTCGCCTCGGGGCTGCGCGGGCGGTACGACCTGGTGGTCGCCGCGGACGGGCTGCACTCCGGCACCAGGGCGCTCGCCTTCGGGCCGGAGGAGCGGTTCGCCACGCACCTCGGCGGCGCCATGTCCTTCTTCACCGTCCCCACCCCGGCCGACGCCGAGCCGGGCTGGTTCAGCCTGCACCCGGCGGTCGGGGTCGCGGTCGGGATCCGCCCGGACGCCGACCCGGCCACCGCCAAGGCGATCGTCATGCTGCGCGCCCCCGCCGATCCGGCGCTGCGCGGCGACCTCGCGGCACAGCGGGAGCTGGTGCGGCAGCGGCTGACCGGGGTCGGCGGGCACGCGCCGGAGATCCTGGCCGCGCTGCCGGAGACGCCGGACTTCTACTTCGACGAGCTGGTGCGGGTCGACATGCCGTCGCTCTCGGCCGGGCGGGTGACGCTGCTCGGCGACGCCGGGTACTGCGGCTCGCCGCTGACCGGGATGGGTACCGCGATGGCCATCATCGGCGCCTACGTGCTCTGCGGCGAACTCACCGCCGCGCCCGGCGACATCCCCGGCGCGCTGGCCCGTGCCGAGCGGGTGCTCGCGCCGTATCTGGAGCGGGCCAAGCAGGTGCCCGGCGGCGGCATCAGGGCCATGGTGCCCGGCTCGAAGGCGACCGTCCGGCTGGCCCGTGCCCTCGCCGGGGTAATGACCTCCAGGGCGGCCCGCCCCCTCATGCGCCGGATGTTCGCCGAAGCGGACGAGGCCGCGGTCCCGGTCTACTGATCCGGCCCGGCCCCTCGGTTCGGGAATTTGCTGCAACTCGCCCTCACGCCTACTGTGGCCGATCACAAGATACGTGGGCGTAGGAACTGGATTGCACGGGACCGTCCCGGCTCGCCCGCGGACCCCGGCGCACTCCGATACCGTCTGTCGCCGCACGGTCGAGGAGAACGAGACGGTGGGCGAGGAAGGAAGCGACGTGGAGAACCGAAGGAGTACCGGAGAGCGCGACACCCGCGCGGCGACGCACGCGGCCTTCCACGTCGTCCTGACGCTGCTCGAGGTCGCGGAGAGATCGGGGATGCCGACGCTGGAGCGGCTGGAGCGCGCGGTGCGCACCTGCGCCAAGCAGGGCATTCCGGCCCCGCGCGTGCTGGACGCGGTGAACGAGGGCATCGACGACGCGCTGCACCGCTGGCCGGGCGCCCGGCGCTCGGCCGCCGCCGAGGAGACCGACGACTACCGGGCCGCGCTGCGCGGCGTGATCCTGCGCGGCTACGCCTCCTGAGCCTCGGCGGCGAGCAGGGCATCGGCGGCGAGCAGGGCATCGCCGTGCTCGTGCGCCCAGGCGGCGAGCGCGCGCAGCGGTCCGTCGACCAGTCCGCGGCCGAGCGCGGTGAGCGCGTAATCGACCCGGGGCGGCGCCTCGGCGTAGCGACGGCGCTCGATCAGGCCACGCCGGTGCAGCCGGGCGAGCGCGGCGGTGAGCGCCTTGTCGCTGATCCCGCCGATGCCGCCGCGCAGCGCGCTCCGGCGCCGCGGGCCTGGCTGCAGCGCGGCGAGCACCACCGGGTCCCAGGTGTGCGCCAGCAGATCGGTGGCGGCCCGCACCCGGCAGTCCGCCACCCGGCCGCGCCCGGCTTCGTCCATCCCCCGATCATGCCGCCCCGATACGCACCCGGTGGTGCGTATCGGGGCGGCTACCGTCGGCGGCCATGCAGATCGGAATCGTGGGAAGCGGCGTCATGGCCGCGGCGCTCGGACATCGGTGGGTGCGCGCGGGGCACACCGTGCGGCTCGGCGGGCGGGATCCGGGGCGGGCCACCGTGAGCGCCGAGGCGATCGGCGCGCGGTCGGGCACTCCGGCCGAGGTGGTGGCGGGTGCGGAGGCGGTGCTGCTCGCCGTGCCGTCGGCCGTGGCGGCGCGGGTCGCGGCGCTGCTGCCCGCAGGCGTCACCGTGCTCGACCCGACCAACCCGGTGACCCACGGCATCGGCGTCCCGACGCTCCCGCCGGGCACCGCGGCAGCTGGGCTGATCGCCGCCGCCGCGCCGCACGCGCACGTGGTCAAGGCATTCCACCTGTTTCCGGCGGATACCTGGGCGGGCACCGAACCGGTGCGCGCCACCGTGGCGCTGTGCGGCGACGACCCGGCCGCGCTGCGCACCGCCGAGACGCTGGTGCGTGCGGCCGGGGCCACCCCGGCGGTGCTCGGCGGCCTGGACCGGGCCAGGCAGCTCGAGGAGGTGGCCGGCTTCGTGATCGGGCTCGCCTTCGGCGGCCACGACCCGCGCGCGGCGGTCCCCGGCCGGTGATCAGAGCCGGCCGGTCACCTTCGCCGGCGTCACCCGCGGGTCGCGGGCCAGGTTCCCGGCCTGCACCCGGTCGACGGTGGTTGACCCCGCACTCCCCGTGCGCATTCCGCTACGGATGGAACGGCGGAACCGGCATGTCGGTGCCGAAGATGTCCGGGATGTCGGTGCTCGGGCGGTCCGGGAAGCGCGCGGGGCGCTTCTCCAGGAACGCGGAGACGCCCTCGCGGGCGTCGGCGCTCGCGCCGCGGGCCAGGATGCCGCGGGTCTCCACCCGGTGCGCGATCATCGGGTGCTCGACGCCGAGCCCGCGCAGCAGCATCTGCCTGGAGAGCGCGACCGAGACCGGCGCGGAGTGCTCGGTCACCGAGCGGGCCAGCGCGTACGCCTCGTCCAGCAGCCGCTCGACGGGGTAGAGCCGGTAGAGCAGCCCGGCCTCGTGCGCCTCGGCGGCCTCGACGAGGCGGCCGGAGTAGACCCAGTCCAGCGCGGTCTGCAGCGGCACCAGCCGGGGCAGGAACCAGCTGGAGCCGGACTCCGGCACGATGCCGCGCCGGTTGAAGACGAAGCCGATGCGGGCGTTCTCGGCGGCCAGCCGGAAGTCGGCGGCGAGCGTCATGGTGATGCCGACGCCGACCGCGGGGCCGTTGATCGCGGCGATGATCGGCTTGCGCGACTCGAACATCCGCAGCACCACCCGGCCGCCGCCGTCGCGCCAGTCGTCGGGGGCGACGAAGGTGTCGGCGCCGGCCGAGAGATCGGCACCCGCGCAGAAGGCGCGGCCGGAGCCGGTGAGCACGACCGCGCGCACGGCGTCGTCGGTGTCGGTGCGATCGAAGGCCTCGATCAGCTCGTTCTCCATCGCCGTGGTGAAGGCGTTCAGTTTGTCCGGGCGGTGCAGCGTGATGGTGGCGATGTCGTCGGTGATCTCGAGGCGAATGTCGGGCATTCGGACAGCATGCCACGACAGCATGTCCGGTCCGGCTGCCCGCGGACCGGGCTCAGCCGGCCAGCGCGGCGTCCAGGCTGTCGAAGGTCGGGATCACCTTGACCAGGCCGGTGGCCTCCATCGGCCGGTGCACCGCCCTGGAGGCGGCGATCCGCAGCTCGGCGCCGTCCGACGCCTGGATGAGCGCGTTGAGCCCGGCGGAGTCGAAGAACGGGACGGCGGTCAGGTCGGCGATGACGACGCCGGAGCCCGCCTCGGCCAGGGCCTGCTGCAACCGGGGTGCGGTGATGATGTCGACCTCGCCGTGGGCGGTCACCACGACAGCGGCATCGACCGACCTGACCTCGACGTGGAAATCGCGGGGCTGATCTGTGAAGCGCACGGTGAACCTCTCTCGACGGCGACGGCCGGGCGTGGTCGGATCCGGCGGTGGCCGGTGCCACGCGGGATCCCGCCGCGGGAAATCGCGGGGAAGAGTTCGCTGCGGCTGTGAGCTCAACCGCGTATTCAGCGTATCCCATGGGAAACCGCTTCCCCGGCCGTTCCGCCGGGGGGCGTCGCCGGGAAAACATACCGCAGGAAGGTCACCCGGCGCCGGGCTCGGCCTCGAGGGTGAAGTAGACCGTGGTGCCCGCCCCCGGCGCGGATTCCAGCCACAGCCTGCCCCCGTGCCGCTCCACGATCCGATCCACGATGGCCAGCCCGGCGCCGTGGCCGCCGCCGCGCGACTCCCTCGGGTGCAGCCTGCGGAAGAGCCGGAGCACCTCCTTCTGGTCGGCCTCCGGTATGCCGATCCCGTTGTCCCGCACGAAGTACACCGGGACCGGGCCGCCGCCGCGCACCCCGACCTCGACCGTGCGCGGCGGCTCGTCGGCGGCGTACTTGGCGGCATTGACCAGCAGGTTGATCAGGATCTCCTGCAACCGGTCCGGGTCGGCCGGAACCGTCACCCCCGGCTCGGGCAGCGTGATCGCGACCCGCTGCTCCTCCAGCCTGGCGCCCGCGATCTGCAGCGCGCGCTCGGTGGCGGCGCGCAGCTCGACCGGCTCCCGGCGCAGCTCGCCCTGGCCGAGCTGGGCGAAGTGCAGCAGCGAGTTGATCAGCTCGTCCATCCGGAGCGCGAGCGTGCGGATGGTGCCGAGCCTGCGCACGGTGGTCGGGTCGAGGCTCTCGCCCGCGTCCTCGCCGATGAAGGTGGCGGAGTTGGAGATTCCGCGCAGCGGCTCCTTGAGCTCGTGCGCGGCGGCGTGCGCGAAGGTGTCCAGATCGTGGTTGGCCCTGCGCAGTTCGGTGTTCAGCGCGGCGAGCCGGGCGGTGTGCCTGAGCACGACGGTGGTGATGGCGTGGCCGAACTCCTGCACGACGGCCTCGTCCGGCGCGGTCCACGGCACCGAGCAGCCGCGCACCACCGCCCGGTACACCGCCGAGGAGCCGCGCGGGGTGAGCCGCTCGCCGCGCGGGCCGAGCCGCACCGGCTGCGCCGGGTCGGTGGCCCAGGTGCGCGACGCCCTCCGCTCCCGGCGCAGCCAGGCGATGCCGGTGCCCGCGCCGTCCAGCGCGAGGACGAGCGCGCCGCTGAGCGCGGGGGAGAGCGCGGTGAGCGCGGGGTCGTGGTCGCCGAGGCAGCCGCTGCTCCAGACCTGCCCCGGCTCGATCGCGGGCAGCCGCCCCCACAGCGTCTCCAGCGCGGCCGCGTCGAATTCGGCCGGGTCGCCGTGCGCGAGGGTGCGGGTGACCTCGCCGGTGCGCACGTCGGCGGCGCGCAGCACGACGGCGTCGGCGGGCACCAGCTGGGCCAGCAGCGCGCCGTTGTCGAGCACGGACTGCCCGATGTCGGTGTCGAGCGCGGTGACCAGCTGGGCCAGTGCCTTGCGCGCGGTCTGCCTGGCCCGCGCGGTCTCGGCGTCCTGCAGCGCGGCGAGCTGCAGCGAGAGCATGACCCCGAAGAACTCGCAGGAGGTGCGGACCTCGGGGCTCAGTGTGCGCGGCTCGACGCCGTGGCAGGCGATCAGCCCCCACAGCTCGCCGTCGCGCAGCAGCGACACCGACATGGACGACCGCACCGCGATATTGCGCAGGTACTCCAGGTGGAAGCCGGAGACCGTGCGCAGTGTGGAGTCGGAGAGGTCGAGCGCGGCGCCGGTGTCGGAGAGCAGCGGCGGCACCAGGACCGCGGTGTCGTCGTCCACGTCCTGGATGACCCGGATCCAGTTGCGCTCGTAGAGCCTGCGCGCCTGCGGCGGGATGTCGGTGGCCGGGAACCAGAGCCCCTGCCAGGGGTCGAGGCCGTCGGCGACCGACTCCGCGATCACCTCGCCGGGGCCCTCGCGCCCCTCGAAGCGGTAGGCGACCACCCGGTCGTAGCCGGTGAGCGCGCGGATCTCGGTGACCGCGGCGGCGCAGGCGGCGAGCACCGTCCGCTCGTTCTGCAGCCGGGTCAGCGTGCTGCGCAACCGGGGGTAGAAGCGGGCGAACTGGAAGGGCCGCTCGGCGGCGGCGGGCTCCAGCTCGATGACGAGCACGCCGTCCGAGCGGTAGACGGTGGCGTCGAACTCGGGGCCGCCGGGCGGGATGTGCAGCCCGAGCAGCCCGCGGTCGCCGGTGGGGGCGCGCAGCGTCTCGTGCACGGCGGCCAGCCCGTCGGGGCCGATCAGCTCGGCCACCGGGGTGCCGACCAGGGCGGCGGCCGAGCGGCCGAGCACCCGCTCGCTGTTCGAGCCGGCGACCGCGATCACGTCGGCGGCATCGATGGCGAGCAGGGTGCCGTAGGACTGGATGCCGCCGAGCAGGTGGATCGGCTCGTTGACGCACCGCGACAGGTCGAACGCGGTCCCCACCGCCTGCTCGGCCGCCAGGTCGCGGTCGTCGAGCCGGAACAGCGCGTCGTCGTCGGAGAGCGACGTCATCGCAGCTCCTTCCGTATGGGTCGCCGGGTGGAGCAAACGTGGCGGAACCTTACAGTAGGGGTCGGACCGATCGGGGTCCGCCGGAGAGCGGGAGGACGAGCAACGCATGCCGACGACTCCGCGCACCCCGTGGGCGACGCTGCTGCACGCCTCCTGGCGCTCGGCCTTCGACGCCCGCAGCATCGCCGACCTGCCGGACGAGCTGGTCGGCGGGCTGCTCTCGCTGCCGGGCGTGGCGGCGACCTTCGCCGTCGGCGTGGCGGCCACCGACGCCGCGGTCGCCGCGCGCTGGGCCGACCGCGACGGCACCGCCTTCGTCCCCGCGCCGCTCGCCGCCGAGCTGGCCGCGCGCGCCGCGGAGTGGTACCCCGACCGCGCCGACGGCTCGGCCGAGGCCACCCTGGTCGAGGTCGAACCGGCCGAACTGGAACCCCGATCACCCGAGCTCGCGGCCAGGCTGACCGCGCTCGGCGTGGCCGCGCTGCTGGTGGCGCCGTACCGCCCGGTGGCGGGGCCGTGCGGGCTCGTCGCGCTGGCCACCGTCGCCGCGCCCCCGGTGCCGCCGGATACCGTGACCGCCCTGCGGCAGGCGCGCGACATCATGATCGCCATCGACCGGCAGGTCACCGAGCAGCGGGCGCTCGCCGACCGCGGCCTCGCCGATGCCATCCTGGCCGAGGCATCGCTGCGGATGGGCTCCTCGCTGGAGATCGAGGAGACGCTGCGCGCGGTGGTCAGGATGACCGTGCCCGGCCTGGCCGACGGCGCCGCCGTGCACATCGCCCGCGGCGGGCAGATGGAGCTGGTCGCGGTGGCCCACCTGGACGCGCGCCGGGAGCGCAGCCTCGGCGAGCACCTGCGCGCCGGCCGCTGGGCGGGCGCGCCGGTGGTGCGGCGCGCGGACCGCTCCGGCTGGGAGGACGGCCCGCTGCCCGCCGGGCTCCCGCCCGACGCCAACCTGGACACCGCCACCATCTCGGTGCTGCGGGCGCGCGGGCGCGACGTCGGGCTGCTGACGCTGTTCCACCGGCACGGCTCGGCGCGCAGGCCGACGCACGCCTTCCTGCGCAACCTGGCCGGGCGGGCGGCGCTGGCGATCGACAACGCCGCGCTGTACGCGCAGCAGCGCGCCGACGTCATGTCGCTGCAGCAGCACCTGCTCCCGGCCGCGCTGCCCGAGGTGCCGGGGCTGGAGATGGCGACCGCCTACCGGGTCGCCGACCACAGCCTCGACGTCGGCGGCGATTTCTACGGCCTGGTGCACGAGCCGGAGCACACGCTCACCGCGCTGATGGGCGATGTCTGCGGCCGCGGCGCGCCCGCGGCCGCGCTGACCGGGCTGGCCAGGCACACGCTGGAGACCATCCTGGCCGAGGGGCACAGCCCGGAGCGCGCCTTCGACATCCTGAACACCAAGATGCTGCGCACCGGCGTCGGCCGCTTCCTGACCCTGACCGCGGTCACGCTCGACCTCGCCGCGGGCGGCCCGGAGGGGGTGCCGATCCGGGTGCTCTCCGGCGGGCACCCGGCGCCGCTGATCCTGCGCCGCAACGGCGAGGTGGAGCAGCCGGACTGCTCCGGGCTGCTCGTCGGCGTGCGCCCGGAGCTGGGGCTGAAGCCCTACGACGGCGTGCTGCGCCCCGGCGACCTGATCCTGCTCTACACCGACGGCCTCACCGAGGCGCGGGACGCGGACGGCCGGTTCTTCGAGGACGAGCTGCCCGCGACGCTGGCCGGGCTGCGCGAGCTCCCCGCCGCCGAGCTCGCCGAGACGCTCGCGGCAGGCGCCGACCGCTACCGGGTCGGCGACGACGCCGCCGTGCTCGCCATCCGGCACCGGGGGGCGGCGTCGTGACCGGGCAACGCCTCGTCCTCGTCATCGAGGACTCCGCCGACGACCGGGAGGCGATCGAGCGCGCGCTGCGCGCCTCGCACCCGGACCTGCTCGTCGAGTTCGTCGCCGACGGCGCGGACGGGCCTGCCCGGCTGCGCGACACCGGGAGGCCGCGCCCCGCGCTGGTCCTGCTTGACCTGAACATGCCGGGCACCGACGGCTACACCGTGCTGTCTCTGCTCCGGGCCGAGCCCGCCGCCGCGGAGCTCACGGTGGTGGTCTTCACCTCGTCGACGGCCTCCGGCGACATCGACAGGTGTTACGCCGCTGGTGCGGACAGTTATATCTACAAGCCGGTGGATTTCACCCTGTTCCGGACCGTGCTCCAGGGTGCGGTCGACTACTGGCTGGAGCAGGATCGAGACCACGAGAAGCCGGAAGGGCCGCTGGCACCGGGGTGAGCCGAGACTCAGGTGTGCATCCCGGAAAGACGGGTAGGCCCAGGAATGCCGGTTTCGACGTGAAGAGGAGAGATGGACATATCGGATCGCTCCCCGCGAGCGTTGGAGATCGAGTTCCCCGCGCGCGCCGCCGAACTGGCCGATGTCAGACACGCGCTGCGCGACTGGCTCGCGGAGCACACCGCCGACCCGGACCGGGCCTACGACCTGCTGCTCGCCGCCAGTGAGGCGTGTACGAACTCGGTCGAGCACGGCCACCGCGAGGACGGCAGGGTGATCACGCTGCGCGCGGAGGTCGACGGCAGCAGGGTCTGCGTCACCATCACCGACGGCGGCACCTGGCTCCCGGCCGAGGAGGACGCCGATTCGCACCGCGGCCGCGGCCTCATGCTGATCCGGGCGCTCGTGCCGGATACCAGGGTGATCGTCGGCGACGCCGGGACCGTCGTCGAGCTGAGCGCCCCGCTGCCCTCCTGAGCCGCACCGGCACCGTCTGCACCGAACCTGTTCCACCCCGCGCCGCCGCCGGGGCCACGGCCGCTCACCCCGGGTGCGGCTGTACTCCCGAGCCCGGCGCGCGCCTGGCCCACCAGGCCCTGGCCAGCCCGGCACCGCCGACGGCGAGCCTGCGCGGGATCCCGACGCGGGCCCGCTGCTCGAAGACGGCGAAATCGCTCGCCTCGATCCGGTCCAGGATCTCCGAGTACAGCGTGAGCGCGGTCGCCACGCAGGCCCGCGAGCGCGGCTGCAGCAGGGCGATGCCCGCTTCGGCCTGCCGGTAGATCGTGCGGGTGATCGCGTGCTGCTCGGCGAGCGCCCGGCGCACCCTCGGGTCGGTGCCGCGGTGTGCCTGGCACCAGAGCAGCAGGTCGCGGTCGACGCCGTGCGCGGCGAGTTCGTCGGCGGGCAGGTAGACCCGGTCGCGGGCCAGGTCCTCGTTCACGTCGCGGAGGAAGTTCGTCAGCTGGAAGGCCTTGCCGAGCGCGGCGGCGTAGGGGGCGGCCTCGGCCTCGTCGCCGACGGTGCCGAGCACCGGGAGCACCTGCAACCCGATGACCTCGGCCGAGCCGTAGACGTAGCGGTCGAGTGCGGCGCGGTCGCGGTAGTCGGTGATCTCCAGGTCCATGCGCATGGAGGTGAGGAAGTCGTCGAATAGCGCGTCCGGGATGCGGTGCGCGCGGGCGGTGTGCAGTACCGCGGCGAGCACCGGGTCGGCCTCGGCCTCGCCTGCCCGGAACTGCGCTGCCAGCGTCGCCAGCCCCTCGGCGCGCTCGGCGGTGGAGCGTTCGTCGAACTCGTCCAGGATGTCGTCGGCCCTGCGCGCGAAGCCGTAGAGCGCGTGCACGGCGGGGCGCTGGTCGGGGGCGAGCAGCCGGGTGGCGAGGAAGAAGGTCTTGCCGTGCCTGGCGTTGAGCACCCGGCAGGCCTGGTAGGACCCGCGCAGGGCGGTGTCGGTGATGCCTGCGGCGTCGAGCTCGGTGCGGGTCATGGGCGGTCCGATCGGGTGGGCTGCGTGGTTCCGGTGATCCGGTCGGCGGCCAGCCGCCCGGAGATGAGCACCGGCGGGATACCGACGCCGGGTACGGTCGAGCCGCCCGCGAGGACCACGTTGTCCAGGCCGCGGATCATGTTGGCCGGCCGGAACGGGCCGGTCTGGGCGAGGGTGTGGCCGAGCGCGAACGGGCTGCCCGCCAGCATGCCCTGCCTGGCCCAGTCCGCCGGGGTGACCACGCGCAGCAGCTCCGGATTCGGCAGCGGCTCGGGCAGCCTGGCGTTCGCGATGGCGAGCACCTCCTCGGCGTAGGCCGGGGCGAAGCGGTCCCAGTTGATCCGGCCGCGGTCCAGGTTCGGCACCGGGGCGAGCAGGTAGAGCAGGTCCCGGCCGGCCGGGGCGAGCGACGGGTCGCCCGCGGAGGGGCGGGTCAGCAGCAGCGACGGGTCGGTCATCACCCGGCCGTCCCTGGTGATGTCGCGGAACGCCTGGTCCCACGCCTTCCCGAAGAGCAGCGAGTGGTGCGGCAGCTCCGGGGCCGAATCGACGCCGAGATGCAGGATGACCGCCGACGGCGCCGGGTTCACCTGCACCGGGCGCCGGGAGCGGTGCCCGAGCAGGTCGTAGCTGGTGTGCAGCTCGGTGGTGAGGACGAGCGCGTCGGCGGGCACCCGCTCGCCGTCGGCGGTCCGCACCGCGCGCACCCGGCCGCCGTCCCGCTCGATCGCCGAGACGGCGGCGCCGTAGCGGATCTTCACCCCGGCCGCGGTCGCCGCGGCGGCCAGCGCGTCCGGCACCGCGCGCATGCCGCCGCGCGGGAACCACACCCCGGAGATGGTGTCCATGTAGGCGATCACCGCGTACGCGGCCAGCGCCTTGCTCGGCGCGACCCCGGCGTAGAGCGACTGGAAGGTGAAGATCCGGCGCAGGTCCGGGTCGGTGATGTGGTCGGCGACGGCCCGGTCCCAGCGCCGGAAGCCGCCCAGCGCCACCAGCCTGGCCAGCGCGGGGGAGACCAGGGAGAGCGGCGAGTCGAAGTTCGACGCGATGAACCCGTCGAACTCGGCCTGGTACAGCCGGCTCAGCCAGTCGCGCAGCCGCAGGTAGCCGCCCGCCTGCGCGGGGCCGGCGAACTCGGTGATGGCGGCGGCCATCAGCCCGGCGTCGTGGTGCACGTCGAGCGCCCTGCCGTCGGCGTAGCGGGCGCGGTAGGCCGGGTCCACCCGGTCGAGGGTGAGCCGGTCCGCGGTGCGCTCGCCGACCGCGGCGAAGGCGTCGTCGAGCAGCTCCGGCATGGTGAGCACGGTCGGGCCGGTGTCCAGGTGGTAGCCGGCGATGTCGGCGCGGCCTGCCCGCCCGCCGGGGACGTCGTCGCGCTCGAGCAGGGTGACCTCCCGGCCGCGGCCCGCGAGGTACATGGCGGTGGTGAGCCCGGCCAAGCCGGCGCCGACCACAACGACACGGTCGGTACGACCGGGAACAGTGCGCATCGTGCTGCTTCTCCTCAGAGTTCGCGGGTGGTGCAGATCAGCGCCATGCCGTCGAGCAGGCGCAGTTCGGGCTCGTCGATCCGGGCGCCCCGGATCCGGTCGCGGGCCTCGGTGACCCGCTCGGTGATCATCGCCTCGATCCGCTCGGCCGCGCCGGTGGCGCTGATCAGCGCGCGCGCCGCGGTGACGGCGGCGGCGTCGAGCACGGGCGCGGCCAGCAGCTCGGCGAGCGCGCGGGCGGTGGCTGGGTCGGCCATCTCCTGCGCGGCGACGACGACGGTGGTCGCCTTGCGCTGGCCGAGGTCGCTGTCGGCGGGTTTGCCCGTGGTCTCCGCGCTGCCGAAGACGCCGAGCACGTCGTCGCGGAGCTGGAACGCCTCGCCGACCAGCGTGCCGTACCGGGAGAGCGCCTCGATCGTCTGCTCCTGGCAGCCCGCCATCAGCGCGCCGAGCTCCAGCGGCCTGCGCACGGTGTAGTTGCCGGACTTGGCGCGCGCGATGGCGAGCACCGACTCCAGCGTCGGGGTGACGCGGGCGTCGTTCACCAGGTCGGCGAACTGCCCGAGCGCCAGCTCGACCCGCATCCGGTCGTACCGCGGCCACATGCGGAGCAGCGCGCGCTCGTCGATCCCGCTCTCCCGCAGCATGCGCTCGGACCAGACCAGGCAGAGGTCACCGAGCAGGGTGGCGGCCGATTCGCCGAACCGGGCGGCGTCGCCGGGCAGCCCGAGCTCGCGGTGGTAGTTCGCGAAGGCGCGATGCGCGGCCGGTTCGCCGCGGCGCAGCTCGGCCTCGTCCATGACGTCGTCCTGCAGCAGCGCGAAGGCCTGCAGCAGCTCCAGCGCGGCGGCGGCGCGCAGCGCGGCCGGGCTCGGGTCGGCGCCGCAGAGCCAGCCCAGGTACAGGAACATCGGCCGCAGGCATTTGCCGCCGAGCGCGTAATGCCGCAGGACGCCGTCCAGGGGGATTCCGCTGATCGGCTCCGGCTGATTCCGCTGCACGAACGATTCGAGTTCGCGGGCCACCTCGGTGCGCACCCCGGCCCGCCAGCGCGGCGGCGAGCACTCCTCGCCGTCCGGTGCGGTCAGGAGGTGGCGTATCCGATGTGGCTCGGAGAACACGGCACTCACTCGGACTCCTCGTCTGCAGTCGGGCTGGTCGCCATCGTATCGCAACGATGCACAAATGATGCATCGCGTGCGGGGCGTTCACCTACGTTTCGATACGTTCGGCAGAGCGGATGGGACCGAGTTCGGTAATTTTCTTAATCATCGATTTGCCCGAATTTCGCCGGGTGAACCCGCGGATTTCAGGACGACGAGGGCAGCCAGGGCTCACCGCGCAGCGGCCGTCCGTCGGCTGCCCTTCGCTCGTTGTCGCGCAGCCGTGGCTCGTAGTGCGCGAAGAAGACGGTGCCGACGAGATCGCGCCTGCTGCGGACACCGGTCTTCTCGAAGATGCCCTTCAGGTGCTGCTGCACGGTGTGCGCCGACAGCACCAGCTCCGCGGCGATCCGCGAGGTGGAGGCGCCCCGCAGGACCAGCCGGGTGACGTCCTTCTCCCGCTCGGTCAGGCCGTAGGCCGACATGAGCAGCGGGTACAGCCTGCCGGGGCCTGCGGGTTCGATGATGACGGCGACGCGCCGGTCGCCGGTCGAGTTCAGGCAGGCGCCGTGCAGCACGACCCAGGCGCCCGTGCGCGACAGCACCCGGACCACGGTGACCAGGTCGCCGCCGTCCGGGTGCTCGGCCGCGCGCAGGGTCCGGCCCGCCAGCGCCAGCACCGAGGAGGGCAGGCGGCCCGCCGCCCAGTCACCGTCCGGTAGCTCCGCGAGCCTGCGCGGGACGCCCGGCGTCGTCGATTCGACCGCGCAGTGCCGATCGAGGACGAGCAGCCCCGGCGAGTCGGCGGAGTCGGGCTGCTGCGCCTGGCCGAGCAGCAGCGCCGCGCGGGCGGCCTCGGCGAGCAGCGGCGTCACCGAGCGCACGAAGCTCTGCTCGTCCGCGCTGAACAGCGGGGTGCGCGGCTCGCGGTAGAGCCCGAGCGCGCCCCAGACCTCACCGGAGCGGGTGCGCAGCCGCGCGACCAGTTCCTGGTCGCCGCCCATGGTCATATTGCGGTGCCAGCGGGGGCTGCGCGCTGGTTCGCCGCCGGTCGCCTCGTGCAGGGTGGCGATGCCCGATGCCGAGCGGGCGACCGTCGCGAGCTGGTTGACGTCGTCGGTGTAGTACTCGCTGACCAGCCAGTCGCCGGGGAACTCGGCGAGGCCGCGGTGGTAGTGGCTGGTCATCAGGAGGGAGGCGGGGTCGAGGGTGTAGAAGCACGGTGTCCAGTAGTGCGGGACGGCGCGCGCCAGGATCTCGGACGCCTCCTGCCAGAGCGAAACCAGGTCGCGCGGTTCGCCGCACAGCCGGGTGATCTGCTCCGTCGCCCGCCGGAACACCTCCGTGCTCATCACCCCACGGTACGACCAGCCACCGCTCCGCGACATGCCAGGTTTCTGGTATTCCCGGCCCCGGCTCGTCGCCCTAGCGTCGATATCGAGCGAAGGAGTTCCCGATGACGGTCACCACCACCGGGGTCCGGCTGGCCCCGCCGCCCCCCGCGCTGATGCGCGTGGTCAATCCGCTGGTCCGCCGCGTGCTCGCGAACCGGCGGCTCGGCCGCCGGATCCCGCTGCAGGCGCTGCTCGAGTTCACCGGGCGGCGCAGCGGCAGGAGGCTCCGGGTGCCGGTCTGCCTGCACTCGGTCGACGGGGTGCCGACGGTCTTCACCGAACGGCCGTGGCGGCTGAATTTCACCGAGCCCGCCCCGGTCGTCGTCACCCAGCGGGGGCGGGTCCGGACCGGGCACGCCGTCCTGCTGCACGTCGGTCCCGTCGAGCGGGGACGAGCGATGCGGCAGGCGCTGGACAACGGCGCGACCCCGTTCGAGCTCGGGCTGAAGGTCGGCCGCGGCCACACCCCGACCGCCGATGAGCTCTCGGCGATCGCCCGCTCCCTCATCCGCGTCGACTTCCCCGAGGAGTGAGAGACCATGCACGTCAACCGCATCGGACGCGATATCACCGTGCTCGCCGACTGTCAGGAGGTTCCCGGCATCGGGTTCGTCCCGGTCAACGCCTTCGTCCTGCACGCCGCCGAGCCCGTGGTGATCGACACCGGGCTGCCCGGAGCGGGCTTCCTGGACGCGCTCGGATCGGTGCTCGACCCGGGCGAGGTCGAGTGGATCTGGATCACCCACCCGGACCGGGACCACACCGGGGCGCTGCGCGAGCTGCTCGCCGCCGCCCCGCGTGCCCGCCTGGTCACGACGTTCCTCGGCATGGGGATCATGTCGATGGAGGGCCCGCTCCCGATGGACCGGGTCTACCTCCTCAACCCGGGGCAGTCGCTCGACGTCGGCGACCGCCGGATCACCGCCTTCCGGCCGCCGCTGTTCGACAACCCGTCCACCACCGGCTGCTACGACGAGCGCACCGGTGCCTGCTTCAGCTCCGACTGCTTCGGCGCCCCGATGCCGACCGCGGAGTTCGCCACCTGCCCCGACGCAGGCTGCGTCGACCCCGCCGAACTGCGCGAACGCCAGCTGCTGTGGGCGACCGCGGACAGCCCCTGGGTGCACACTGTCGACCGCGCCAGGTATCTCGGCACCCTGGCCGAGCTGCGCGCGCTCGACCCGGCGCTGATCCTCGGCACCCACCTGCCGCCCGCCGCCGGCCGCGCGGCCGAGTTCCTGGCGACGATCGCCGCGGCGCCCGGCGCCGATCCCTTCGTCGGCCCCGATCAGGCCGCGCTCGAACAGCTGCTCGCCGGCTTCGAACCCGTGCCGTGACGGGGACTCAGGGAAGCGGGGCCGACCAGCGCAGCACGGTGCCCCCGCGCTCGCCCTTCTCCAGCCCGAAGGTGCCGCCCGCCGCCTCGGCCCTGGCGGCGAGGTTGGCCAGGCCGCTGTAGCGGCCGGTGCGGTCCGGAAGGCCGGTGCCGTCGTCGGTGATCAGGATGGTGGCGTCGTCATCGACGGTGAGCACGACCGAGATCGCGGTGGCGCCCGCGTGCCGCACGGCATTGCTGACGCCCTCGCGCAACACCGCCTCGACGTGGTCGGAGAGCGGCGGCCCGAGCACCGAGACCGGGCCGGCCAGCCGGACCGTGGTGCGCAGCCCGCTGTCCGCGGTGGTCTCGGAGACGATGCCGTGCAGCCGCTTGCGGAAGGTGGCGGAGTCGGCGGCGGTGTTGCTCTGCAGGTCGAAGATGGAGTGCCGGATGTCCTGCACGATCGACTGCAGGTCGTTCACGGTGTCCGAGAGCCGGGTGCGGATCTCCGGGTTGTGCGAGCGCTGCACCGTTCCCTGCAGCGAGAGCCCGACGCTGAAGAGCCGCTGGATCACGTGGTCGTGCAGGTCGCGGGCGATCCGGTCGCGGTCGGAGAGCACGTCCAGCTCGCGCATCCGGCGCTGCTGCGCCGCCAGCCGCAGCGCGAGCGCCGCCTGCCCGGCGAAGGCCTGCATGATCGACTGCCCGGCGGCGTCCAGCGGCGGCGCGCCGTGCGGGCGCAGCGTGGTCAGCACGCCGATCACGGTGGTGCCGGCGTGCAGCGGCAGGATCAGCGCGGGGCCGAACGAGGTGTCGCGCGGAAAGAGCGGCGCGGGTGCGTAGTCGGCGACCGAGACCGGCCGCCGGTCCCGGAAGGCGGCGCCGGAGCGGGATTCGTCGATCGGGATGATGCGCCCGGTGATCGGCGCGGACTCGGCGCCCGCGGCGGCGACCACCACCAGGTCGGTCACCTCCTCGTGCGGGATGTCCGGGTCCTCGGGCAGCGCGAGGAAGGCGCAGGCGGCGCCGGTCAGGGTGAGCGCGCGGCGCACGATCAGCTCCAGCACCTCGTCCGGCTCGCCGCCCGCGAGCAGCTCGGTGGCGACCTCCTGGGTTGCCTCCAGCCACTGCTGCCGGATCCGGGACTCCTCGTAGAGCCTGGCGTTGGCGATGGCGATACCGGCCGCGGCGGCCAGCGCCCGCACCACCACCTCGTCGTCCTCGGTGAACTCCTGGCCGCCGCGCTTCTCGGTCAGGTAGAGGTTGCCGAACACCTCGTCGCGCACCTTCACCGGGACACCGAGGAAGGTGCTCATCGGCGGGTGGTTGTGCGGGAACCCGACCGACCCGGCGTGCGCCGAGAGCTGCGCCAGCCGCAGCGGTTTCGGGTCCTCGATGAGCAGCCCGAGCACGCCGTGGCCGCGCGGGAGGTCGCCGATCAGCATCCGGCCGCGGTCGTCGATACCCTCGTAGACGAACTCGGCGAGCTGCTTGCTGTCCTTGCCGGTCTCCCGCACGCCGAGCGCGCCGTAGCTCGCGTCCACCAGCTCGATGGCGGTGTGCACGATGGTGCGCAGCGTGTTGTCCAGGTCGAGGCCCGCGGTGACGACCAGCATGGCCTCCATGAGCCGGTCCATCTTGTCCCGGACGCCGACGATCTGGGTGATCCGCTCCTGCACCTCCAGCAGCAGCTCGTTCAGCCGCAGCTGGGAGAGGGCTTGGCCGACCGGGGTGTGGCCGTCCATCCGGTCGCCGCCCGCCCCGGCGCGGGGTTCAGCGTCCGTCACGGCCGAGTTTGGAGGCGAGGACCGCGGCCTGGGTGCGGCGCTCCACCCCCAGCTTGGCGAGCAGCCGGGACACGTAGTTCTTCACCGTCTTCTCGGCAAGGAACATCTCGGCCGCGATCTGCCGGTTGGTGAGCCCCTTGCCGAGCAGCGCGAGCAGCGTGCGCTCCTGCTCGGTGAGGGTGGCGAGCGGCCCCGCCTTCTGCTCGGCCTGCGCGCGCAGCTTCGCCATCAGCGCGGCGGCGGCCCGGTTGTCCAGCAGCGACTTGCCCGCGCCGACCGCGCGAATGGCGTCGACCAGCTCCAGCGTGCCGATGTCCTTGACGACGTAGCCGCTGGCCCCGGCCAGGATGGCGTCGAGCATGGCCTGCTCGTCGGTGAACGAGGTGAGGATCAGGCAGCGCAGCCCGGGCAGCTGGGAGAGCAGCTCGCGGCACAGCTCGATGCCGTTGCCGTCGGGCAGCCGCACGTCGAGCACCGCGACGTCCGGGCGCAGCGCCGGAATCCGGGCCAGCGCGTGCGCCACGCTCTCCGCGCCGCCGACCATCTCCAGGTCCGGCTCGGCGTCGATCAGGTCGGCCAGCCCGCGCCGCACGATCTCGTGATCGTCGACCAGGAACACCCGGATCATCGCCGTCGCCTCTCGTCGCACCGATTTCGATACCAGCATGACAGGCATGGCCCGGCGCCGGAGTGGAAGGGCGGGGACGGAAGGGGGACGAGCCGAGGAGGCACAGATGCGAGCACTGCGGTTGACGGCGTGGAGATCCGATCCGGAGCTGGTCGAGGTGGATCAGCCGCATCCGGGACCGGGGCAGGCGGTGGTGCGGGTCGGTGCGGCCGGGGCCTGCCACTCCGACCTGCACCTCATGCGCGACTTCTCCGACGACGGCCCGGTGCCGTGGCACCCGCCGTTCACGCTCGGCCACGAGAACGCCGGCTGGGTGCACGAGATCGGCTCCGGCGTCGCGGGTTTCGAGGTCGGGCAGCCGGTCGCGGTGTACGGGCCGTGGGGCTGCGGGGTCTGCGCGCACTGCTCCCGCGGCTTCGACACCTACTGCGAGAACCCGGCGGCGGCCCCGGTGCCCGGTGGCGGCGGCGGGCTCGGCATGGACGGCGGCATGGCCGAGTACCTGCTGGTCCCTGCGGTCAGGCACCTGGTCCCGCTGCCGGACGGGCTGGACCCGCTGCGCGCCGCGCCGCTCACCGACGCCGCGCTCACCCCGTACCACGCCATCCGCCGCTCCTGGGCCAAGCTGACGCCGGGCAGCACCGCCGTCGTGATCGGCGCGGGCGGGCTCGGGCACCTCGCCGTGCAGATCCTCAAAGCGACGACCGCAGCGCGGGTGATCGCGGTCGACCTCCGCGAAGAGGCACTCGAGCTGGCCGCCCGCGCCGGCGCGGACCGCACCCTGCGCTCGGACGAGAACGCCGCGCAGGCGATCCGCGACGCCACCGGCGGACACGGCGCCGACGCGATCTTCGACTGCGTCGGCGCCGACCCGACGCTCGCGCTCGGCGCGGCGGCGGGCCGGGTGCTCGGCGATCTCACCGTGATCGGGATCGGCGGCGGCACCCTGCCGGTGTCGTTCTTCTCGGTGCCCTACGAGCTCTCCGTGCAGACCACCTACTGGGGCGGCCGCTACGAACTCGCCGAGGTGCTCGACCTCGCCGCGCGCGGCCTGCTGCACGCCGAGACCACCACCTTCGCCCTGGACGACGCGGTCGAGGCCTACCACCGGCTGGAGCGCGGCGAGATCACCGGCCGGGCCGTCGTGGTGCCCTGACGAACTCGGTTCGGGGACCTTCGGCCCTGAACACCGGCCGCGCGGGGGTGCACCCTGGACGGGTGATCGAAGGGGCAGTGAGCGATCGGAAAACACAGGCGGGCACGGCGGGGTGCCCGGAGTCGGTGGTCGACGAGACCGTCGAGCGGCTCCGCGCGGAGTTCGAGGACCGGCTGGCGGCCGGGGCGATCGATGAGATCGTCCGGCGCTGCCTGAGCGACCTCGCCGGAATTCCGGCGGGCTCGCTCCCGGAACTCGCCGAACGCTCCGCGCGGCAGCGGCTGCTGGAGGTGAGCGCGCCACCGGGCCGGTGAGCGCTATCGTGCTTGCATGCCGCCGGAATTCACCTTCAGGGCCACCAATACCGCGCATCGGCTGCTCACCAGGCTGACCTTCGGCAGGTTCGGGCACCGCATCGTCGGCATGCCGTCGCTCGAGCTCACCACCGTCGGCAGGCGGTCGGGGAAGGAGCACGCGGTGCTGCTCACCGCGCCGATCGTGGAGGACGGCGGCTATGTGGTCGTCGCCTCCAAGGCGGGCGAGCACAAACACCCCGCCTGGTACCACAATCTGCTCGCGCACCCGGAGGTCACGGTCTCGGTGCAGGGCGGGCCGCGCACGCCGATGCGCGCCAGGGTCGCCGACCCCGCCGAGCGCGCCGAACTCTGGCCCCGGGTCACCGCAGGCCACCCGATCTACGCGAACTACCAGACCCGCACCGACCGCGAGATCCCGCTGGTGCTGCTCACCCCGCGCGACGGCGCGTGACCGCGGTGCGCACCGCCACCATCCGCGGCGCCCGCCGCACCGAGGTGGCCGCCGTCGCGGAGCTGCTCGCCGCCGCCATGTTCGACGATCCGCTCTCCCGCTGGCTGCACCCGGTCCCCGAGTGGCGCGGCGCCGAGCTGCGCGGCTCCTTCGAGCTGGAGATCGAGCGGGTGTGCAGGCCCGCGCTCGGCGCGCACGTGCTCGTCGACCCGGACGGCGCGCTGCTCGCCGCCGCGCTCTGGACCCCGCTGCCGTATCGGCTCTCCTGGCTCCAGCAGGCCCGGCTGCGCACCGCGCTGCGCGGGCTGCACGGCGAGCGCGACCTCTACCTGCAGCACGTCAGTACCGCCACCTTCACCGCGGCCCCGCATCGCCCGCACTGGCACCTGCTCGCCATCGGCACCGATCCCGCCGCCCGCGGGCAGGGCCACGGCCGCGCCCTGCTCGACTTCGGCATCGCCCGCGCCGACGCCGAGGGGCTCCCCACGCACCTGGAGACCACCGAACCGGCCCGGATCGGCTTCTACGCGCGGGCCGGGTACCGGATCGCCGCCGAGGTCGACCTGCCCTACGGCGGCCCGCGCTCGACCATCTTCTGCCGCGAGGCGAGCTGACCCTGCCGCGAGGCCAGCTGACTCTGCCGCGAGGCCAGCTGACTCTGCCGCGAGGCGAGCTGACTCTGCCGCGCGGCGAGCCGACTCAGCCGTACTGCGCGAGCAGCAGCCCGATCATGCCGATCTCCTTGGTCTGCTCGGTGACCATCTCCCGCGCCGCCTGCTTGACCGGCCCCGCGGTGAGCAGGGCGTCGGCGCCGCGGGCCATGGCGACGCCGCCGTAGTGGTGGCGCTGCACGAGCCGCAGGAAAACGACCTCGGCGTCGCGGCCGCGGGCGGCGGCGAGCGCGTCGAGCTCGGCGCGGGTCGCCATGCCCATCGAGGTGTCGACCGGCTGGGCATCGGCGACCGGGGCGCCGTGGTGACCGGTGCCGGTCTCGTGCAGCCACGCCATCGGCCGCGGATTGCTCGGCAGGGTGTTCGCCAGCCGCAGCCAGCCGAGCATGGTGCCGAGCTCGACCCGCTGCACGTCGTCGATCTGCCGGGCGAGCCGGGCGATCACCGGCGAGACGCCGGGATCGAGGGACTGGACCATGAGCAGCGCCTGCTCGTGGTGCGCCGTCATGTCCTGCAGGAAGGCGATCTCGGTCGTGTTAAGGATCTCCCGCTCCGGCACATCGTCCGAGACGAAGAGCGGGCGGACGGCTGCGCCCAGCGTCACCAGCAGGGCAGCCAGCGCGACGAGCGCGGCGCCTGCGACGACGGAGCGGCGGTCCACCCGCCGACGGTACCGCGCGCGGTGCATCGCGCACGGTGGAATCGGCTGCGAAGCGCGGAATCCACCGCGGATCACCCGGGTGGGCTCAGGGCTCCCAGGTGATCCGGCCGCCCTGGAAGTCCTGGGCCTTGCCGTCGCCGAAGTCGTACTCGTCGCTGGTCGGGTAGCCGTAGCGGCCGCCGTCGCCGCCTGCCGCCACCCACTTCTCGCGCAGCGCGCCCCACACCACGTGCGCGCCGGAGGCCGAGGCCCAGTAGATCGCGCCGCCGTTGAACAGGTTGTACTTGCCGCCGCGGGCGCCCGCCTGCTCGTCGGTGACCGGGAAACCGAGCGCGCCGCCCTCCCAGCCGTAACTGCCCCACTTGTCCCGGATCGAGCCGCTCACCTGGTGCGCCGCGGTGCCGACCGACCAGTACACCGAGCCGCCCTGGAAGTGCGCGAACCGCCCGGCACCGCCCGGGGTCGCGGCCTCGCGGGTGGCCGGGTAGCCGAGGAAACCGCCCTCCGAGCCGAACTGGCCCCACTTCTCCCGGATCGGCCCGGTCACCGCCTGCGCGCCGGTGGCCTCGGACCAGTAGACCGCGGCATTGCGCGCGAACCCCTGCCACTTGCCGCCGCGCGCCGCGTCCTGCTCCGGCCCGGTCGGATCACCCAGCGCGTCCACCCCGCCCGCCCCGTCGAACTCGACCTCGATCGCCCCGCCGACCTCGAACGGGCCCACCGGCCGCGCCCCCGCCGCCTGCGTCCCCGCCGCCAGCAGCAGTGCCGCCAGCGCGGCCGTCGTCGTCACCCTGGTCGCTCGCATGGAGTTGCCCTTCGCTGGTCGAATGAGGGAGATCGGGTACAGGCTACCGAGGGGTCGCGGCGGGCGGAGTCAGTGCAGCAGCTGACGCCAGTTCGCCGGGACCCGGTCGGCCGGGCCGGGTGCGGGCTGATCGGCCGGTTTGCTCTCCGGGGGTGCGAGCGAGGGGCCCTCGTACATCTGCTCGTCGCGGTAGTCGTAGTACCAGTCCTCGCCGGGCTCGAAGCTGGTGATCAGCGGGTGGCCGGTGGCGCCCGCGTGCGCGGTGGCGTGCTGGCTGGGCGAGGTGTCGCAGCAGCCGATGTGGCCGCAGGCGGCGCAGCGGCGCAGGTGGAACCACCAGCCGCCGTCGCGCTCGCACTCCAGGCAGCCGGTGCCGCTCGGCGGCGCCGCGGGGTCGATCGGAGAGGTTTCGCTCACCGGTTCATCAAACGCCGCCCGGCGGCTCCGGGCAACCGCTCGGCGAATCCTCAGACGAGGGCGTCTGCCCAGCGGGCGTGGATGGCGGCGACGGTCTGCTCCGGGGTCTGCGCGGTGGTGTCGAGGCGGAGGCCGATGTGCGGGGTGCGCTCGCGGAACTCACGGTCGAATTCGGCGGGGGACCAGCCGCGGTAGCCGGTCTTGGCGCGGGCGGCGTCGCGGACGGCGAGGGTCTCCGGGTCGGGCAGCAGCACGACGACGCGCAGCGGGTGGCCGGTGAGCAGGGTGCGCATCCGCGCCAGCGCGGGGCCGGGGTAGAGGTCCTGGAGTACCGGGGTGATCCCGGCGTTCGCGTAGCCGCGCGCGACCTCGGCGGCGAGTTGCTGCCGCAGGGCCAGCTGGGCCTCGGCCTCCGCACCGAGCGGTGGCTCGGGCTCGGCGCGCCCGCTCACGATCCAGCGGCGGAAGGTGTCGCCGCGCACGTGTGCGGCGCGCGGGAGCGAGCGGGCCAGCAGCTCGGCCACGGTGGACTTCCCGGCCGCCATGGCGCCGGTGATCAGGACGATCTCCGTAGTCATGCGGGGGACGTTAGTGGTGTGTTCTTCCCTCTGGACAGTGAATTTCGGTGCGACACTGCCCGGTATGAGCGATGGGGAGGTTCGCGAACACGCCTGGCGCATCGAGGAGCGGGAGTACCGCAGGCACGAGGAGCGGCGCGGGCGGCGGTTCGCCTACCCGGTGCTCGACCCGGCGCGGACCGCGCTGGTGGTGATCGACATGGTGCCCTTCCACGTCGCGGGCAACCCGTACTGCCGCGGCATCGTCGGCCGCGTCGCCGAGCTCGCCGCCCGGCTGCGTACCGCGGGCGGGACCGTGGCCTGGGTGGTCCCCGCCGCGCGACCCCCGCTCCCGCACGCCGTCGAGTTCTTCGGCGCCGAGACGGCGGCGAGCTACGCCTGCTCCGGCGGCACCGGCCCGTCGGTGGAGCGGCTCTGGCCGGGGCTCGGCGCCGAGCCCGGCGACCTCTACGCGGAGAAATCCGCCTACAGCGCCTTCTTCCCCGGCCGCAGCGACCTGCCGGAGCGGCTGGCCGCGCGCGGCATCGACACCGTGCTCATCGCCGGCACCGTCACCAATGTCTGCTGCGAGTCGTCGGCGCGGGACGCGGGCACCCTCGGCTATCGGGTGATCCTGCTCGCCGACGGCACCGCCGCACGCCGCGACGCCGACCACAACGCCACCCTGCACGTGGTCTACCGCTCGTTCGGCGACGTCAGGGCCTGCGCCGAGATCGCGGCGCTGCTCGATCAGGCGGTCAGCGCGGCGCGCAGCGAAACAACCTGGGCGGCGAGGTAATCACGGGCCACCCCGGTGTCGGCGGCCACCTCGTCGAAGCCGTGGAAGGCGCCGGGCACCTCGAGCACCCGCACCTCGACCCCGGCCGCGCGCAGCCGCTCGGCGTAGGCGAGATCCTCGGCGTGGAAGAGGTCGAGGGTGCCGACGCCGATCCAGGCCGGGGCGAGCCCGGCCAGGTCGGTGCGGCGCGCGGGCACGGCGGCGACCGGGTCGGCGCCGCGTAGGTAGGCCCGCCAGCCGAAGCGGTTGGCGGCGGTGTTCCACAGCCGGAAGGTGCCGGTCTCCAGCTCGGTGCCGGTGGAGCGGTCGTCCAGCATGGGGTAGGAGAGCACCTGGAGCACCGGTCGCACCCCGCCGCGGTCACGCGCGGCGAAGGCGAGCGCGGCGGCGAGCCCGCCACCGGCGCTGGCGCCCGCGACGGCGATCCGCTCCGGGTCGATCTCCGGCTGCGCGCCGAGCCACTGCAGCGCGTCGTAGCAGTCGTCGAGCGCGGCGGGGTAGGGGTGCTCCGGGGCGAGCCGGTACTCCACCGCCGCGACCACCGCGTTCAGTTCGTTCGCGAAGGTCCGGCAGAGGCGGTCGTTCTGGCGCGCGGAGCCGATGACGTAACCGCCGCCGTGGATCCAGAGCAGCGCGGGCCCCGGCGCCGCCGCGAGCGTGGGGCGATGCACCCGCACCGACACGTGCTCGCCGATCTCGACGACCTCCGCCCGCCCCTCCGGGATGAGGTCGCTGAGCCTGCGCATCAGCGGCAGGGTCAGCGCGGTGACCGGCCTGCCCGGCAGCAGCCGTGCGTGCAGCCGCAGCTCCGGGTGGAAGGCGGAGGGGTCGAGCCGGGCGCGCACCGCGCCGAGCAGGGCGACCGGGCCGCCGAGCAACCGTCCGGGTAGCGCCGTCATCTCGGCCCCTTCCCCGCCCGGGATCGGACGGTGCGTCGTGGCCGGGTCACCGGCGAACTCTCCGGGAAGTATGCCCGCTCCGCCCCGCAGCGGGGTGCGTTTCGCGGCGGTGATCTGGCAGGCTGCACCGTGAGCGCTCGCCCGCGTGGGCGGCCCCGACAGGAAGCCGGTCCGGCCATGCCGCACGTGGAGATCAGCCATTTCCCCGCCGACCTCGACGCCGCCGCCCGCGCCCGGCTGGACGCCGACATCACCGCCGCCATCACCCGCGCCTTCGGTGTCAGGGACGGCGCGGTCTCGATCGGGCTCGCCCCCGTGCCGAAGGAGGAGTGGACGGAGCGGATCTACCGCCCGCTCGTCACCGAGCGCGCCGATCCCGCCGGGCTGCTCCGCAGCCCCGACTACTGACGGCACCGCCCGCGTTCGCCGCGATACTCGGGTTCCGCTGCGTGAAGATCTCCCATGACACCACCCGATTCGGAGGAGCGATGACCCCGACGACGACCGGCGCCGCCCTGCTGGCAGCCGTCCTGACCGGCGCCGGAATCGCGCTCACCGCCCCGGCGGCCGCGGCCGCGCCCGGCTGCGGCGACGCCGAGCTGATCATGGCGCGCGGCACCGACTACTCGCAGCCGGTCGCCGCCACCTGGGCATCCGTGGACGACCCGACGGTCGGGCGCCCGCTCGACGCCGCCGTCCGCGGTGCCCGCCCCGAGCTGCACTTCACCCTCTACAACGTGTCCTACCCCGCCGACACGACCGGCCCGCGCTCCCGCGCGATCGGCGCCGTCGACCTGGTCGCGCACCTGGTCGTCCGCGCCGCCGAGTGCCCGGCCACGCGGTTCGTGCTCGCCGGGTACTCGCAGGGCGCCGAGGTGGTCTCCAACGCGCTCGGCATGGGCAGCGACGACTTCCCGGCCACCGCCGTCGTCCCGCCCCCGCTCGCCCCGCGGATCGCCGCGCTGCTGCTGTTCGCCAGCCCGATCCACGTCTACAACACCGCCATCCCGGAGCCCTACGCCGCCCGCACCGCGCAGTACTGCGTACCGCAGGACCCGGTCTGCAACCCTGCATCCGCGCTGCCCCCCGATGCCGGGTACGGGGCGCACACCCGCTACGGCGAAGCCGTTACCGCCGCAGCCGTTTTCGCGGCGGAGCGGCTCTAGGCGGCGGGGGTCGGGAGCCTCGGCTCCCCGGTGCCCCGGATCCTTCGGCGCTACGAGTCCGCTGCCACGCCGGTGCTCAGCCGGTCGTCACCGGGACCACGACCTCGGGCAGCCCGAAGCGGGCGCGGACCGTCGACTCCGGATAGCCATCCGCCAGCGCTCCCGCATCGCGGAGCAGCGGGATCACGTCGCGGACGAAGACCTCGAGATCGTGCGGCAGCGTCGGCGGCTGGACGGTGTAACCGTCGACGACACCTTCCCGCCACCAGTCCAGAATCTGCTCGGCAACCTCGGCGGGGGTACCGAGGACGAGACGGTGCCCGCCCTCGACCCGGCGGACGATATCGCGCAGCGTAATACGCTCGCTCGCGACCAGATCGTGCAGCGACCGGGTGAACCCGACGGGGGACTGCTGGTCGTCGTCGGCGAGGAAGAGTTCGGGGATGAGGACGGCGTCCGGGTCGAAGGGGATTCCGTACCGGTCGGCGAAGGCGCGCAGGAAGGACTCCTCAGAGGAGTGCCCGTTGAGCTCCTCGTGCCTGCGCAGCGCCTCCGCGCGGGTCGGCGCGACGATGGGGACGAGCCCGGGGAGCAGGCGGATCGCCTCGGGGTCGCGGCCGTGCGCGACGGCGCGGGCGCACACCCGGTCGCGGTAGGTGCGTGCCGCGTCCTTGCCGAGCAGCGCGGCGTAGAGCAGGTCGGCGTGCTTCCCGGCCAGGTCGATCCCGGCGTCGGAGGCCCCGGCCTGGGCGATGAGCGGATACCCCTGGGGCCCGAGCGGCACGTTCAGCGGCCCGCGCACGTCGAAGAACTCG
This sequence comes from Nocardia asteroides, assembly GCF_021183625.1. Lineage (NCBI taxonomy): Bacteria > Bacillati > Actinomycetota > Actinomycetes > Mycobacteriales > Nocardiaceae > Nocardia > Nocardia asteroides. Next base: position 1,111,577 of record NZ_CP089214.1, on the reverse strand, counting down.
CCGTGGTGGTCGATGGTGCGGGCGTTCTCCCCGGTCCACAGCTGGTCGCCGAGCGCGGCGGGGGCGGTGCCCGCGTCGTGGTCCCAGCTGCGCCACAGCTCCTTGACGACCTCGACGAATTCGTCGGCCCGCCGGTATCTTTCGGCCCGCCCGGGCAGGGGCTCGGCGCCGAAGTTGGCGGCGATGTCGGGGTTGAAGCTGGAGACCACGTTCCAGATCACCCGCCCGCCGGAGATGTGGTCCAGGCTGGCCAGCCGCCGCGCCAGGTTGTAGGGCGAGTTGTAGGAGCTGGAGGCGGTGATCACGAAGCCGATGTCGGGCACCCGCGCGGCGAGCGCGGTGCAGAGCACGATCGGGTCGAGGCTGTGCAGCGGCCGGTTGCCGGGGGCGCGCTGCAGCGCGGGGTGGTCGGAGAGGAAGACGGCGTCGAAGCCGGCGCCGCGCGCGAGCTCGGCCACCGCCACGTAGTGCTCGAACGAGACCCAGCGGTCCCAGGCGGCGTCCGGCGCGAGCCACGAGTTGCCGTGGTAGCCGGTGCTGTTCACGCCGACGTCGAGGTGCAGTCTGCGGGGCATGATGGTCTCCTTCTAGCCGGGAACCCGGCTGGTCACGGATGTACGGGCCCAGACGTCGTGCAACCGGGCGTAGCGGCCGCCGCTCGCGATCAGGTCGTCGTGCGTACCGTCCTCGGCGATCCGGCCGTCGTGGAAGAGCAGCACCCGGTCCGCGGTCTCGGCGGTGTGCATGCGGTGCGCGATGGTGAGGGTGGTGCGGCCGCGGGTGAGCCGGGCCAGCGCGTGCTGCACCCGGACGTCGGTGCCCGCGTCGACGCCGCTGGTCGCCTCGTCCAGCACGAGCAGGTCCGGGTTCACCAGCGCGGTCCTGGCCAGCGCCACCAGCTGGCGCTCGCCCGCGGAGAGCGCCTCGCCGCGCTGGCCGACCGGGGTGTCGAGGCCGTCGGGCAGCCCGGCGACCCAGTCGGCGAGGCCGAGCCGCTCCAGCACCTCGCGCACCGCGTCGGCGGAGGCGCCCGCGCGGCCGAGCGCGATGTTCTCGCCGACGGTGCGGTCGAAGAGGAAGGCGTCCTGCGGGACGATGGCGACCCGGCGGGTGAGCGCCTCGTCGGTGATCGCGGTGAGGTCGGCGCCCCAGAGCGTGAGCACGCCGCTGGTCGGCAGCAGCTGCCTGGTCACGAGTTTGGCGAAGGTGCTCTTGCCGGAGCCGGTCTCGCCGACGACGGCGACGTGCTCGCCCGGCGCCAGCCGCACGCTCACCGCACGCAGCGCGGGCCTGCCCGCCACGTACTCGAAGCCGACGTCGCCGAGGTGCACCGCGGGCGGCCCGGCGGGCAGCGCGACCCCGGCGCGCGCCTCCTCGACCGGCAGGTCCAGGATCTCGACCACCCGGCGCAGCCCGGCCTCGGCGTTGCGCGCGTCGGCCAGGCTGGCGACCGCGAACTGCATGGGCCGCACGAAGAAGGTCACCAGGAAGAGGAAGGCGACGATGTCGCCCGCGCTCAGCCCCAGCTCGGCGCCGAACACCCCGACCCCGGCGGCGGTGCCCGCCACAAGCACCGAGGCGGTGATCAGCCCGCTCGCCACCTCGCCGACCGAGACGTTGAACCCCATCGGCCACAGCGTCCGGCGCTGCGTTGCCCAGACCGCGTCGATCCCGGCGTCGGCGCGGGCCCGCATCCGCTCCTCGATGCCGTAGCCGCGGATCGTGTCGATCCCGGCCAGCAGCTCGAGCAGCACCGCATAGAGGTCGCCGACGGCGCTGCGCACTGCGTCGAAGCGGCGCGACACCCAGCGTTGCAGCAGCCGCCCGCCGACCGGCACCAGGGCGCCGATCGCCAGGACCAGCAGCGCCAGCGGCCAGGAGTAGACCGCCATCACGACCAGCGCCAGCAGCATCTGGGAGATGTTCTGCACCAGCGTGATCCCGCCCGCCTGGGCGTAGAGCGTGACCACGTCGACATCGTTGGTCACCCTGGCCACCAGCGAGCCCGCCGAGTCGGCGCGCGGGTCGGCGGGGGAGAGCCGCAGGATGCGGGCGAAGGCGGCCACCCGGAGGTCCCGCAGCGCCCGCTCCACGGTGCCGACCAGCTGGAAGTTCACGACGGCCGAGCTCAGCATCGCGAGCAGCACCGCGATCACGCCGACGCCGACGGCCCGCGTGACCACCTCGTCGCGGGTGGCGGCGTCGACGTTCGCGAGCAGGGCGTGGTCGAGGGCGTACTGGATGGTCACCGGGATGACGATGCGGCCGGAGGCGGCGACGGCCGCGGCGGCGAGGATCGCGGCGAGCGTGCGGCGGGAGACGACGGTGTCGCGGCGCACCCGGCGCAGCAGGGCCGCGGTGCCGTAGCGCTGCGCGGCGGTGCCGCCCGGTGAGCTCTCGGCCCGGCTCATCCCAGCACCTCCGCGGTGTCGTAGGCGCCGAGCAGCGCCCGGTACCCCGGTTCGGATTCGAGCAGCTCGGCGTGCGTGCCCTGCGCGACGATCCGCCCGCCCGCCAGGAACACGACGGTGTCGGCGAGCGCGATGGTGGCGGCCCGGTGCCCGACCAGCACCACCGTCGTCCGCCGCTCGTCGCCGGCGTACTCGGCGCGCAGTGCCTCGATCACGGCCCGCTCCACCAGCGGGTCCAGCGCGGAGGTGGCGTCGTCGAGCAGGAGCAGCCCCGGCCGCCGGAAGACGGCGCGGGCCAGCGCGATCCGCTGCCGCTGCCCGCCGGAGAGCTGCGCGGTGTCGGAGAGCTCGGTGTCGGCGCCGTCCGGCAGCGCCGCGACGAACCCGGCCGCGCCGGCCACCTCCAGCGCGTGCCGCACCGGGCCGTCCGCGCCGAGCGTGACGTTGGCGCGCACGGTGTCGGCGAAGAGGAAGGCGTTCTGGGTGACCAGCGCGGTCCGGCGGCGCACCGCCTCCGGCGCGAGCAACCTGGTGTCGACGCCGCCGAGCGCGACGGCGCCGCGGTCGGTCTCCAGCAGGTGCGCGAGCAGGCCGAGCAGCGTGCTCTTGCCCGTCCCGGTCGCCCCGACCACGGCGACGACCGCGCCGGGGCGCACCGCTAGGGTCAGTTCGCGGACCGCGGCCGCGCGCTCGCCGTAGCCGAACCAGGCGTCCGCCACCTCCAGCCCGACGCCGCCGGGCTGCTCCGGCAGCCGCTGCTGCCCGGCCGCCGGACGCTCGGTGGCGGTGAGCACCCGCCGCACCCTGGTGTGCCCGGCGACGCCGAGCGGGAGCACGCCGAGGAACCGCGCGATCACGTTCAGCGGGATGGCGGTGGTGATGAGCAGGTAGACCACCTCGACCAGGGCGCCGACCCCGAGCAGCCCGTCCTGCACCCGCGCCACCCCGACCGCGAGGATGACCAGCGCGGCCAGCGGCGGCATGAGCTCGATGGCCGGGTCGAAGACCGCGCCCGCGTCGCCCATGCGCCGGTTGGCGGCGCGGGATTCGTCGGCGGTCGCGGCGAACCGCGCGATCTCCCGATCGGTGATGCCGAGCGTGCGCACCACCTGCCGCCCGGCCACCGCCTCGTGCGCCAGCCCGCTGAGCTCCGCGCGGTGCCGCTGCGCGTCGCGCGCCCGCGGTGCGAGGACCCGCTGGTAGAGCAGGTTGGCGCCGAACACCAGCGGGATCAGCACCGCGGCGACCAGCGCCAGCCAGCCGTCCACCAGCGCGATGTCGGCGAGGACCAGCAGCAGCATCACCGCCATGCCGGTGGCGAAGGGGAAGTGCTGCATGGGATCCCACGCGGTCTCCACATCCGAGACCACGCCGGAGACCAGCTGCCCCGACGGCCGCCGCCGGTGCCAGGAGACCCCGAGCCGCAGGTACTGCGCCACCACGGCCCTCCGGTCGGCGGCCTCACCGCCGAACTGCACGATCCCGGTGGCGACCCCGCGCCCGATGATGGTGACGATCCGCAGCAGCGACACCCCGAGCACGAACCCCGCGGCCAGCAGCGCCGCGCCCACCGGGAAGTGGTCGTCGCGGAAGCTCGGCAGCACCACGTGGTCGGTGGCCCAGCCCACCGCCTTGGCCGCGAGCACCATGCACACCGCGTTGATCAGCGCGCAGCCGACGGCGATCGCCGCGGCGAGCGGCCGGTCCCGGCAGCCGCGCAGCATCATGGTCAGCCCGGTGCGCAGGGTCCGGGAATCCCGGCCCGCCGGTTCCTCGGCGCCGGCGAGCAGCGCGCCCCTCCCGAATGTCATCGACGGCGACACTTCGCGTTCGACACCATTTCTCCTCCTCCGCACACCTCCCCGGAACAGTGCAATGAGCTCATTGCCGAAAGCAACGAAATCGATCATGTCGATCGAAATACGGCGTGAATGTCAAGCGGGACTTCACCGTCGGTGTAGGCAATCTTCCCGATTCGAACTCGCGGCTGCGGGCGGCGGGCGGAATAGCCTGACCCGCATATCCTTTCTCCGACCGACCGAGGTGGTGGGCTCGATGACAATCGCTGCGTCCGAACCGATTTCCGTGCAATCGTCGATCACGGTTGCGCCCCAGTCCGGCTACACCGGCGCCGAGATATCCGGCGTCGACCTTTCCCAGGAATTGTCCGACGAGGTGATCGCCGAGATCCGGCGGGCATTGCTGCAATGGAAGGTGGTGTTCTTCCGCGACCAGACCATCGGGCACGCGGAACAGATCGCCTTCGCGCGCCGATTCGGCCGGGTCACCCCGGCGCATCCGTACGAGGAGAATCCGCCGGCGGGTTACCCGGAAATCCTGCCGATCGATTCCCGGCGCTACGACAAGCTGTACGGGCGCAAGCGCACCTCCTACGACAGCAGCTGGCACACCGACGTCACCGCGCTGATCAACCCGCCCGCCTTCTCCATCCTGCGTGCCGACATCCTGCCGCCCTACGGCGGCGACACCGCCTGGACGAACCTGGTCGCGGCCTACGAGAACCTGCCGCAGGAGCTGCGCGACTTCGTGGACACCCTGGACGCGGAGCACACCTTCGAGAACCGGGCCGCCGCGGGCAGCGACCGCAATCGGGTGATCGGGAACAAGCCGCTGCGCACCTTCCACCCGGTGGTCCGGGTGCACCCGGAGACCGGCGAGCGGGCGCTGTTCGTCAGCCCCGGCTTCACCCGCAAGGCCAAGAGCATCCGCGGCTTCTCGCCGCGGCTCGCCGGGCACCTGCTCGAGGCGCTCTGGGAGGAGGCCACCCGCACCGAGTACACCGTCCGTTTCCGCTGGCAGCCGGGCAGCGTCGCGTTCTGGGACAACCGCGCCACCGCGCACCTGGCCATCGCCGACGCCGGGCACCTCGACCACGACCGGGTGCTCTACCGGGTGACGCTCGAGGGCGACGTCCCGGTCGGCGTCGACGGCCGCAGCTCGGAATCACTGGAAGGCGAGCCGTTCCACGGCTCCTGATCCAGGACTTTCCGCTGCGCGTCTCGCAGCTGCAGAACGGCCCGGTCGCGGCGAAGACGCTGGAGCTCGACGGCACCGAGGCGGGCAAGCCGGAGAACGTGGTCTCGGCCGGGCCGTTCGTCTTCGAATCGCAGGTGCCGAACCAGGAGGTGGTGCTGCGCCGCCGCGAGGACTACGCCTGGGCGTGGCAGGGCTCGCGCAACCAGGGCGCCGTCTACCTGGAGAAGGTCGTCTGGCGGGTGCTGCCGGAGATCGGGATGCGCACCGGCGCGCTGCAATCCGGCCAGGTCGACATCGCGCGCGGCGTGCAGCCGATCGACGAGCCGCAGGAGTTCGCCTTCGACCCGGCCCGCGGCCGGAAGCTGCTGGGCGAGGCGGGCTGGGTGCCGGGCACCGACGGCATCCGGGTCGAGGACAACCGGCGGCTCGAGCTCACCGTCCCGCAGGACGCGCAGCAGGCCGCGCGAGCTCTCCGGCGGCCAGCAGCAGCGGGTCGCCGTGGTCCGCGCCATCGCCGATTCGGTGGCGGTCATGTCGCGGGGCCGGATCGTGGAGTGGGGCCCGGTCGGCGAGGTGTTCGACGACCCCGCCCAGGACTACACCCGCCGGCTGCTCGCCGCCATCCCCGGCCGCCGGTTCGCAACGGCGTCGCTCACACCGGCCGCGGGGTAATCCGGCTCCGATCGGTGGATACAGTGAGTGTCGTGACAACCACCGGCAGGCAGTACGGCGGTCGCGCGATCTCCGAGCGCAAGCAGGAGCGGCGCGCGCGCTTCATCGAGGCGGCGACCCGGCTGTTCGCCGAACGCGGGTACCTGCACTGCTCGCTCGCCGACGTCTGCACCGCCGCCGGGCTCTCCAAGCGCCAGTTCTACGAGGAGTTCGAGACCCGCGAGGACGTGCTGGTCGCCGCCTACGACCGGATCCAGGACGAGGCCGCCGCCGCCGTCGGCACCGCGCTCTCCCGCCTCGGCGCGGGCACCGAACCGCTGGCGGGCCTCACCGCCGCCTTCACCGCCTACCTCGGCTCCATCGACGCCGACCCGCACCGCGCCAAGGTCGCCTTCCTCGAGGTGGTCGGCGTCAGCGAGCGCATGGAGCAGCACCGCCGCCAGCGGCGGCACGGATGGAGCCTGCTCATCGAGATGGCCGTCGGGCCGATCGCCGGCCCCGGCGCGCACGTCCGCGGCGAACCCATGCTCGCCGCCGGCGCCCTGATCGGCGCGGTCAACGGCGTCGCGCACGAGTGGCTGCTCATGGACCCGCGCCCGCCCGTCGCCGACCTGGTCGACCTGCTCGTCCCGGTGGCGCTGGCGATCACCGTCCCCGCCGGCCCGGAGTAGTTCACTCCCGCGGGTGCACCTCGTGCCCGCTCACGATGGAGATGCGGTTGAACGCGTTGATCGCGATGGCGATCCAGGCGACGGCGGCGAACTGGTCGTCGTCCAAGTGCTCGCGGGCCGCCGCGTAGGCGCGCTCCTGCTCGTCGTGCGGCGGCAGCGTCGTCACCGTCTCGGCAAGGGTGAGCGCCGCCCGCTCCTGCTCCGTGTAGATCGCCGCCTCGCGCCAGGCCGACAGCACGTTCAGCCGCTGCTCGGTCTCGCCCGCCTCGCGCGCGGCTCTCGTATGCACGTCCAAGCAGCGCGCACACCCGTTGAGCTGCGAGATCCGCACATTCACCAGCTCGACGAGATGCCGATCCAGCCCCGCCCGCTTCGCCGCCTGCTTGGCCGCGAACGCGACCCCCACCTGCGTCTTGTAGACAGCCGGGCTCTGCTCATCGATCCGGATGCGTTCGCTCACCGTGCCATCCTCTCGCATGGTGCGACCGCTGAGCGCGGCGGGAGTTGACAGAATGGGTGGCGCTGACAATAGTGAGCCCGATCGGCATCTCGGGGATGCACGGGGGAGCGACGCTGGGGGAGCGCGGTGGATTTCGGCAGGCTGTCGGCCGACGTCGATGACGTGCGGCGAAGAGTTGAGGCCAAGGCTTCGAGCTATCTGTGGATCGATCGGACCGCACGCGCGATGGAGCGACCGGGCCAAGATACGACTGGCGCGGTTCGCACCGAGTTGGACGAGCACAATATTCCGCGCCGCTTCGTCATCTCCAGGGACTGGCAGTCCCTGCTGAACGGGCAGCAGCTCGACGCGGCGATTCTCGAAGCTGTCGGCGTCGCGTATGCCGACGGCTGGCGGAGAGCGCGCGAGGAGGTCGAGGCGGCACGGCGACGCGGAGTCGAACCACCGGCACCGATCGCCGACCCGCGGCCCGCACCGGCTGCCTCTTCGGCCGAGGACATCGTCGAAGAAGTCTTGGCGATCGCGGCGCAACCACTCTCCGCCCTTCCCCGCGAGCGGCCGGAGTCACTCGGGCCCGCCATCGTTTTCGAGTTCGCCGACCACGGGCTGTCCGGCTGCCGCATCGACCAGAGCTGGGCCGAACGGCAAGCCGCGAGTCGGCTCGCCACGGAGATCAATGCCGCGCTGGAGGAGCAGCGGAACTACCGTGCGAGCGCGGAGGCGGTCCCTTCCGCGGCGGCGCGGCTCACCTCCGCCGCCGAACAGTTGATCGAACTGCTGCGCACCGCTGACGTCACGAGGGGAAACTGATGGCGCCGACACCCGAGCAGGTCACCGTTGCACTCGGCGCACTCCGCACGCAGGCGACCGGCTGGGCCGAGCGGGCAACCGACCTCGGCGGTGTGGCCGAGGAGATCGGCGGGTACACCTACTCCGCACTCCAGGCGGGACTGTTCGTCGGCTTCGTCGAGAAGTACGACGAGGCTGTCGCGCTGATGCAATCCCGGCTGCGGGAAGGCGAACTGGCCATGAAGGAGATCGCCCGCACGCTGAATACGGTGGCCGGGGTCTACGAGGACGAGGAGCGAGCGCAAGCTCACGCTCTCCGTAATCTGTACTGAATCGATCGGGGTAAGTCGGGATGGCGCCATCCGCCGCTCAAATGCAGCAGGTCGCACAGGACCTCATCGACAAGGTCGAGGAACTGGGTAATCTCCCTGCTCGGATCAGGGGATCGTTCGAGGATGCGGCCGGCACGCCGCTCGTTCGCTTCGTCCTGCGCAACGGGGACGACATCATCGGACTGGGCAATGAGTTCGCGGATGCGATCAGCGAGCTCTGGGAAAAGTTCGTCCAGGCGATCGAGGGGGTCGGTGCGCCGATCGCGTTCATCGAGACGTCGTACGACTGGGTCGGGGTGACCCGGTCGATGAACACCATGGCCGCCGACCTCGAGGACACCGCGGTCAAGGTCGGCGGATACTGGCAGGGCGCGGCCGCTGAGTCCTACGCCGACGCCATCACCCCCCAGCGCATGGCCTCCGCCCGGATGGGCTCGATTGCCACGGCAATCCGCTCGGCGACACTGACCCTCGGTATCGCGGGGGTGACGTTCTATACGTCGCTGCTCGCCATTGTCATTTCGGTCATCGTCGAGGCCGTCGCGGAGTGCCTCGCCGCGGGCACCGGGATCGGGGCGATCCCGGCCGGGATCGCCGGTTTGATCACCGCGGCGAAATTCGCGGCGATGGTGACCGCCGCGATCTCGGGCATCTTCACTCTCATCCAGTCCACGCTCAGCCAGGTGCAGGCGGTGCAGGTAGAGCTGGAGAATCCGCAGGGCTTCCCGCACGGGCACTGGCCGTCCACCGGAGCCGCGGGCTACGCCGACGCCACTGTGCTGGACGGGGACGCGGATTGGTCGGTGAAGCCGGCATGACGGCCCCCGCCTCCGACCCGGATCGGGTACGCGGAATTGTGTTGCGCATCCGTGTCGCCGTCGCCGTTGTATTCGGCCTGCTGATACTGGCCGGAACCGTCGGATTCGTGTTTCTGCTGCACGGCGCCGATCCCGACGCGCAGGGCTTCGATCAGCGTGAGGTAGTGATTCTCGCCGGTAGCGCCACCGCTGCGGTAGTGCTCGCGGCAGGGGCTGCCGTGCTCGCAACCCTCGGCAGGCGAAGTGTTGCCGTGGAGGCCGCACTGTGGCTGGTGGTCGCGGCGCTGATCGTGGGCGGGGCATGGTTCCTGCTGACCGGGACGTGGTCGCCGGTGCTGTGGTTCATCGCGGCCGGTGCGAGCATCGACATGATCCGGGCATCGCGACGAAGCTGAGACCCGCTCACCGGGCCCGGTCCCGCACGGCGCGGAAGGCGCGGGTGAGGGCGGGGATGTCGGCGGGGTCGATGCGGTCGAGGAGCGTTGCGCGGACGGCGGCGACGTGCCCTGGGCTCGCGGCGGCGAGTTCGGCGGCACCGGTCTCGGTGAGCTCGGCCCAGGCGCCGCGGCGGTCGGATTCGCAGTCGACGCGGCGGACCCGGCCGGAGTGCTCGAGCCGGGTGACGGCGCGGGTGATGCCGCTGCGGCTGGTGCTGCTGGCGTCGGCGAGCGCGCTCATGCGCAGCCGCCGGTCGGGGGCCTCGGCGAGCAGGACCAGGATCTCGTAGTCGGCGAAGGCGATGCCCGCGTCGGTGGTCAGTTGTCTGTCGAGGTCGCGGAAGAGCAGGCGGGTCGCGTCGAGGTAGGCCCGCCAGAGCTCGTTCTCGTCGGTGTCGAGCCACCGTGTCGCGTTCACGTCCTCCAGCGTACGCGCAGTGGTTGACAAGGCAACGATAACGAGTAGTGTGCAAGTAGTTGACAAAGCAACGAACTCGGAATCGAGGCACCGTGTCCGCTCCAACCACCCCGCAGATCGACGTCCGCCGCGCAGCCGACCGGCTGAAGACCCGGATCGGCTGGCTCGACTCCAAGCACTCCTTCTCCTTCGGCCAGCACTACGACCCGGCGAACACCCACCACGGCCTGCTGATGGTGAACAACGACGACATCGTCACGCCGGGCATGGGCTTCGACACGCACCCGCACCGGGACATGGAGATCGTCACCTGGGTGCTCCGCGGTTCCCTGGTGCACCAGGACTCCACCGGTCACTCCGGGGTGATCTACCCGGGGCTGGCGCAGCGGATGAGCGCGGGCACCGGCATCCTGCACTCCGAGAAGAACGACTCCTGGCGGTTCTCCGGCGCGACGGGGTCGTTCGCCGAGCAGCACGATGAGCCGGTGCACTTCGTGCAGATGTGGGTGCTGCCGGACGAGTCCGGGATCACCCCCGGCTACGAGCAGCTGGAGATCGACGACGCGCTGCTCTCCGGCGGGCTGGTGCCGGTGGCCTCCGGGATGCGGGAGTACGCCGACCACTCCGCCATCCGGATCGCGAACAGGTACGCGACCATGCACGTGGCGCGGCTCGGCGCGGGGGACGCGCCGATCACCCTGCCGGACGCGCCGTTCCTGCACCTCTTCGTCGCGCGCGGCGCGGTCGAGCTGGAGGGCACCGGGCCGCTGGCCGAGGGTGATTCGGTGCGGTTCACCGGCGCGGGCGGGCAGCGGTTGAGCGCCGCGGGCGCGGCCGAGGTGATCGTGTGGGAGATGCACGCGACCATCGGGTGAACCGGCTCAGCCGATCCGCAGCACCCCGGTGACCGTGCCCTGCAGCATGCGCCCGTCCGGCAGGATCAGCGGCGACATCTGCAGGGGGTCGTTGAGCACCGTCCCCGGCGCGGGGGAGTCCGCGAGCATCGCGCCGGTGGCCGGGTCCAGCACCGTGACCGAGAAGCCGTCGGCCGGGGTGGCGGCATCCGGCCCGTGCCGGGTGAGGGTGTAGAGCCGGCCGTCCGCGGTGGACAGGTGCGGCACCGCCGCGCTGCGGATCCCGCTTTCCCACACCGTGTGACACCCGGTTTCGTCGATGTCGACCCGGGTCATCCCGCCGGTGAACGGCGCGGAAGGCGGGACCGCGGGTCCGGCATCACCGGGCACCGTGGGGTACGGGTAGCCGTAGGTCCCGGCGACGAAGACCGAGCGCCCGGCCCCGATCGGCGAGTTCTCGCTGCCCGGCCCGCCCGCGGTCAGCACCGGCTGCGCGCAGACCGGCTCGCCGGTGCCGGAGCGGAAGACCAGCACCCGCACGCCGCCGTCGGCATTGTCGACGACCGTCAGGTACTCCGCACCGGTCCCGGGGCCGAAATAGGTGGGCGTGGAGCCGGTTCCGTGGCTGAGCTGCCCCGGCTTGCGGGCGGAGCCGCGGTCGTACGGCGCGCGCCAGGCCACCCGGGGCACCCCGTCGTCGGCGGTCAGCTCGTAGAGCGCGTGCGTGGTCGCCACCGCGACGTGCCCGTCCGGCGCGGCCGAGATACTGTTCGCGACCTGCTCACCGAGCTCGACGGTGCCGGTCCGGCCGGCCGGGGTGTGCACCCCGACGACGCCCTTGCCGGTGGCGAACCAGACATTCCCGGACCAGTCCGGCACCAGCCCGGTCACGCTGTCGCCCTGCGGAATCGCGCCGGAGAGGTCGGTGCGCTCGGCGACCGCCAGCCGCCACCGGCCGTCGGGGTCGCGGTGGTGCGCCACCCGGACCAGCGCGCGCTCGCCGTCCACCGCGACCAGCCGGTCGTCCTGGTCCAGATACGCGTACACCCCGCCGAGCAGGCTGCCCTTCACCAGCGGGAGCGCGGCCAGCGAGCCGTGCTCGGGGTCGAGCAGGTGCACGGCCGGCGCCTGCCCGGCGATGGCGGTGCAGAGCGCGACCACCAGCCCGTCGCGGCCCTGCAGCAGGGTCGGGCAGGCGGCGGCCAGCGGGTCGGCGCGCACCGTCGGCGGCTCGGTCCCGGGACCGGGATACGGTGTGGTGTCGGACGATCCGGCGTCGCCGTGCATGGTCGCCGAGCCGGTCGGGCCGAGGAACGGATGCGGCGGCAGCGCCGGACCCCACGGCTCCGCCTGCGCCACCCCGGGCGCGGCCAGTAAGCAGACGGCGGCAGCGAGGACGAGCGAACGCATGCCACGCAGCCTAGGGTGCCCGCCGCTCACGCGTGGCTGCCGACCCGGTTCGGGCCACCGCGCGAGCGCCGCTGCCGAGAGCTCCGGCTCGCAGTGACCCGGGCGACGAACGACCCCGGCGACGAACGACCCCGGCGACGAACGACCCCGGCGACGAACGACCCCGGCGACGAACGACCCCGCCGCCCCCCGACGGTGCGGCGGGATCGGGTCAGTACGCGCCCTCGCCCTCGGCGACCGCCCGCAGCGTGCGGGTGATGATCCAGAGATCGAGCACCATGGACCAGTTCTCCACGTAGGAGATGTCCAGCTCCACCGACTCCTCGGGGGAGAGATCCGAACGCCCGCTGACCTGCCACAGCCCGGTGACTCCGGGCCGCACCAGCAGCCTGCGCCGCATGACGCCGTCATAGGAGTGCACCTCGCGGCGCACCTGCGGCCGCGGCCCGACCACGCTCATCTCGCGGCGCAGCACATTGAAGAACTGCGGCAGCTCGTCCAGGCTGTACTTGCGCAGGAACCGCCCGACGGGGGTGACCCGCGGATCGTTCTTTATCTTGAAGAAGAGCGGATTCCCGCCGTTCTCCGAGATCAGCGTGTGCACGTGTTTGTCCGCGTGCACGTACATGCTGCGGAACTTGATCATCCGGAACGGCCTGCCGTCCATGCCGATCCGCTCGGAGAGGTAGAAGACCGGGCCGTGGCTGGTGAACTTCACCGCGGCGGCGATCAGCAGCAGGATCGGCGAGATCGCGAGCAGCACCAGCGCCGAGAAGCAGAAGTCGAAGATCGCCTTGCGCAGCGAGAGCGCGCGGTCGTACTGCGGGCGCTCGATGTGCAGCACCGGCATGCCCGCGAGCACCTGGCTCGACATCCTGGTGCCGGAGACGTCCATGATCCCGGCCGCGACGATGAGCTCCGCGCCGAAGGCGTCGAGATCCCAGGCCAGGTGCCGGATGTCGCGCGGGCCGAGCCGGTCGGTCGCCATCACGACGACGGTGTCGGCGCCGGTGCGCCTTGCGGCCCTGATCACCGAGCGGTCGTCGCCGACGATCGGGATCTCGCGCCCGCCGACCGTGATGGAGCCGGGCTCCTCCGGGTTCGGCCCGGTCGCGGTGCAGACGCCGACGACGTGGTAGCCGTACATGTGTTTGCGGTCGAAGTTGTGCGCGATGGCGCGCGCCGATTCCGGCCCGCCGACCACGAGCACCGAGTGCCGGTACCGGCCGAGCGCGCGGTGCCTGGCGGCGCGCCTGCGCCAGGCGGCGCGGGTGCCGACCAGCCCGGCCAGCCCCACCGGCAGCGCCACCGCGAGGTAGTCGTGCGCGGCGTCGGCGCGCAGTACGAATGCACCGATCGCGAGCGCGCCGAACAGGTGCAGCGTCACCGACAGCAACCGCCGGTACTCCTCGTTCCCGCTGCCGACGGTGCGGTGGAAGCGAGTGTCCTTCCAGCCGAGCGCGATCGACCACGCGACCAGGACGGCGATCGCGAGCGCGATCGCGGCGCCGCCGAAGTCCGGCGCCCAGACCACGGGGCGCGCGGCTGTGAAGTTCACATCCACCAGCAGGGCCAGCAGCGTTCCCGCGGCGATGGCCAGTATGTCGGTAACGACGAGCCGTCTGACGTAGCCGATGCGCCAGCGGTCCCGCTCGCCGGGACGGGCGGAGAGGTGGCGCAGGTCGACGGCACCGCCGGTGCCGGTGAGCTCGAGAACCATGTGTGAAACAACCTGCTTGAAGCTTGAAGCGCTAATTCTTCGCAACCGTAGGAAAACGAAGAATTCAGAGGACCCAGCCCGCCGGCGGCGCCGCGGCAGTGCGAATCGAAACCGGGCCGAGCTGTTGCGAAGATATTGCCCCCGATGATCGCCGGGCACAACCCGTAGGAGCCAGGTCACAACCGCATACTGATCGGTATGACGCGAGCCGGTACGCGCGTACGGAAATTCGCAGGCGGGCCGGGATCCGCTCCGGCCGCGGTGATCTCGGACACCCGTCGCCGGGGCCGGTAACTCGAAACAAGCTGTTCGGGGATTTCGGGGCGGAATCGGTCAGTCTTCGGGTCGCGCCGCGCGCACGGTGATGCTAGTTTTCTCCCGGTCGGTAGAGAAGTAACTTCTCGAGCTGCGGGGCGCTCCGGCGGGATTGTTGTTTCGATGTGGAGCCCGTGTGCGTTGTCGTCTGTGTGATTCGCCCAGCTTGACCAGTGTGGTCGACCTGGGAGCCACACCACCCTGTGAGAAGTTCCTGTCCGCCGCCGAGCTCGATCTGCCCGAGCCCACGTACCCCCTGCACCTGCGGGTCTGCGAGGAATGCCTGCTGCTGCAGATTCCCGCGCTGATCACGCCGGAGGAGACCTTCACCGAGTACGCGTACTTCTCGTCGTACTCGGACAGCTGGGTGCGGCACGCGAAGACCTTCGTCTCCGACGCCGTGCTCCGGCTCGGGCTGACCGGCGATTCCCTCGTGGTCGAGGTGGCGAGCAACGACGGATATTTACTGCGCAATGTGGTCGCCGCCGGTGTTCCCTGCCTGGGAATCGAGCCGTCGGTGAATGTCGGCGCGGCCGCCCGCGAGGCCGGGGTGCCGACGCTGACCGCATTCCTGGACGAAGAACTGGCCGAAAAGGTCAGCGCCGAACACGGCCCGGCCGATCTGGTGGTAGCGAACAATGTCTACGCCCACATTCCGGACCTGCGCGGTTTCACGCACGCGCTGCGCGGGCTGGTCGCCGACGACGGCTGGATCTCGATCGAGGTGCACCACGCGCTGAATCTGGTCCGCTTCGGCCAATTCGACACCATCTACCACGAGCATTTCCAGTACTACACGCTGCTGGCGGCGCAGCGGGCGCTCGCGGTGGCCGGGCTGGCGGTGGCCGATGTCGAGCTGCTGCCGACGCACGGCGGTTCGCTGCGGATCTGGGCCCGCCCGGAGGCGGTGGCCGAGCCGACCGAGCGGGTGGCCGAGCTGCTCGCGCTGGAGGCCGAGGCCGGGCTGCACACCGTCGCGGGGTACACCGTGCTGCGCACCAGGGCCGAGGAGGTCCGCCACGACCTGCTCCGCTTCCTGCTCGAGGAGCGGGCCGCGGGCCGGACGGTGGTCGGCTACGGCGCGCCGGGCAAGGGGAACACGCTGCTCAACTGGTGCGGCATCCGCCCCGACCTGCTCGCCTACACGGTCGATCGCAACCCCTACAAGCACGGGAAGTTCACCCCGGGCACCCGCATCCCGATCCACTCGCCGGAGCGGATCGACGCGGACCGGCCGGACGTCGTCGTCGTCCTGCCCTGGAATCTCGAGACGGAGCTGACCGCGCAGTTGCGGCACATCGGCGAGTGGGGCGGCCGGCTGGTCTTCCCGCTGCCGACCGTGCGCGTGGTCGATCCGGTTGACACGGAGGTCGGCACCCGATGAAGGTCGTTCTGTTCTGTGGCGGCTACGGCATGCGCATGCGCAACAGCGACAGCGACGTGGTCCCCAAGCCCATGCAGATGGTCGGGCCGCGGCCGCTGATCTGGCACGTCATGCGGTACTACGCGCACTACGGCCACACCGAGTTCATCCTCTGCCTCGGCTACGGCGCGCACCACATCAAGAATTTCTTCCTGACCTACCAGGAGACGATGTCGAACGACTTCGTCATCCGCGGCGGCGAGGTCGAGCTGCTCGACTCCGACATCGCGGACTGGACCATCACCTTCGTGGACACCGGGCTGGAGTCGGCGATCGGGGAGCGGCTGCGCCGGGCGCGCCCGCACCTGGGCGGCGACGAGATGTTCCTGGCGAACTACTCCGACGTGCTCACCGACGCCCCGCTGGACGAGGTCGTCGGGCGCTTCGAGCGCTCGGGCGCTGCGGCCTCGATGTTGATCGTGCCGCCGCAGTCGTCGTTCCACTGCGTGGACGTGCTGCCGAGCGGCGAGGTCAAGCAGATCACCCCGGTGGCCAAGCTGCCGATCTGGGAGAACGGCGGCTACTTCGTGCTCACCCAGGAGATCTTCGACCACCTGCCCGAGGGCGGCGACCTGGTCGAGGACGCCTGCGGCGCGCTGGCCGCGCAGGGCAGGCTCTTCGGCTACCAGCACTTCGGCTTCTGGAAGCCGGCCGACACCTTCAAGGAGCGCGCCGAGCTGGACACCGGGTACCACCGCGGCGACCGGCCCTGGATGGTCTGGGAGCGTCCCGCGTCGTGATCGCGCTGGTACCCGCGCGGCTCACCGAGATCGCGCTGCTCGGCGCGCACTGCGACGACATCGCGATCGGCGCCGGTGCGACGCTGCTGACGCTGGCGCGCGCGCACGCCGGGCTGCGGGTGCGCGCGCTCGTCCTCTCCGGGGCGGGCACGCCGCGAGAAGCCGAGGAGCGGGCGGCGCTCGAATCGTTCTGCCCCGGCGCCGATCTGGCGCTCACCGTGCTCGACGTGCCGGACGGGCGGGTGCCCGCGCACTGGGATCGGGTGAAGGACGCGCTCGCCGCGTTCCGCCGGAGCACCGAGCCGGAGCTGGTCTTCGCGCCGCACCGCGGCGACGCGCACCAGGATCACCGGACCCTGGCCGAGCTGGTTCCGACCGAGTTCCGTAACCATCTGGTGCTCGGTTACGAGATCCTCAAGTGGGAGACGGATACGCCGCGCCCGACGGTGCTGCACCCGGTGACGCCGGAGGTGGCCGCCGAGAAGGCGGCGCTGCTGGCGAAGCACTACCCCTCGCAGGCACAGCGGGACTGGTTCGACGACGAATCGTTCCTCGGGCTGGCCCGGCTGCGCGGGGTGCAGTGCCACGCGCCGTACGCGGAGGGTTTCCTGATGGACAAGATCGTGCTCGATGTGGGAAGTGGGTAGGGCGATGCGGGTTCTCGTCACCGGGCACCAGGGGTACCTCGGCACCGTGATGGTGCCGCTGCTGCGGGCCGCGGGGCATGAGGTCACCGGCCTCGACACCGGCTATTTCGCCGACTGCGTGCTCGGCGCGGCGCCGCAGGACCCGCCGGGCATCCCGGTCGACCTGCGTGACGTCACCGCCGCGCAGCTGGCGGGCTTCGACGCGGTGATCCACCTGGCCGCGCTCTCCAACGACCCGCTCGGCGCGCTGGTCCCGGAGATCACGCACGACATCAACCACCACGCCTCGGTGCGGCTGGCCCGGCTGGCCAAGGAGGCGGGCGTGCGCCGCTTCCTCTACGCCTCCACCTGCTCGGTCTACGGCTCGGCAGGGGACGGCCTGGTCGACGAGTCGGCGCCGCTGCGCCCGCTCACCCCGTACGCGGAGAGCAAGGTGCGGGTCGAGGACGACGTCGCGGCCATCGCCGACGACGGCTTCGCGCCGGTCTTCCTGCGCAACGCCACCGCCTTCGGCTTCTCGCCCCGGCTGCGCGCCGACATCGTGCTGAACAACCTGGTCGGCCACGCGGTGCTGAGCGGCGTGGTCAAGGTGCTCTCGGACGGCACCCCGTGGCGGCCGCTGGTGCACGCCGAGGACATCGCGGCGGCCTTCGCGGTGTGTCTGCAGGCCCCGGTCGAGGCGATCCACTGCCGCGCCTACAACATCGGCACCGAGCGGAACAACCGCACGGTGGCGGAGATCGCGAACGCGGTGGCCGACGTGATTCCCGGCGCCGAGGTGGTCATCACCGGCGAGTCCGGCGCCGACCCGCGCTCGTACCGGGTCGACTTCGAGGCGGCCCGGCGCGACCTCGGCTTCGAGGCGCGCTGGAGCATTCCGGACGGCGCCGCCCAGCTCTACCGCGAGTACCGCGACCGCGGGCTGACCGCCGACGCCTTCGGCTCCACCTTCGTCCGGCTGGCGACGCTGCGCGCGCTCGGCGAGCGCGGGCTGATCGACGCCGAGCTGCGCCGGGTCAGAACCGATGCGTGAGCCGCTCGGCGGCCAGCAGCTCGCGCCAGCTGCCCGCCGCCCGGTCCCGGGCGGAGACCACGGTGACCGGCTGCGGCCAGGCGAGCGCGAGGTCGGGGTCGTCGTGCGCCACCGCGAGGTCGTCGGCGGGATCGTGCGGGCGGTCGATGCGGTAGCAGACGTCCGCGGTCTCGGTGAGCGCCTGGAAGCCGTGCAGGAAGCCGGGCGGCACGTAGAGGTGCCGGAAGTCGCTGTCGTCGAGGAGGAAGGCACGGCTGCGGCCGAAGGTGGGGGAGTCCGGCCGGATGTCGACCAGGATGTCGTGCACCGCGCCGTGCGCGCAGCGCACCAGCTTGGCCTCGCCGCGGCCGCGCCGCCCGTGCAGCCCCCGGACGACGCCGCGCGCCGAGCGGGACTGCGAGTCCTGCGCGAACGTCGCGCTCACGCCCGCGCCCACCTCCGCGTCGAAGAGCTCGGCGTCGAAGGTGCGGGTGAAGAAGCCCCGTTCGTCGTGGAAGGGCTTCGGGGTCAGCAGGAGGACGCCGGAGAGCTCGGTCCGCTCGATACGCACCGGGTGATCGTGCCATGAGCACCTGCCTGGCCTGCGGGGGCGCCGTGCTGACCCGGGTGCTCGACCTGGGCCGGATGCCCGCCGCCGACCACTTCCCGCCCGCGAGCGAGCCGGTGCGCGCCGACGAGGCGGCGCACCCGCTGGCCATGGCGCTCTGCGCGGCCTGCGGGCTGGCCCAGCTCGCCGCGGACGACACCGAGACCGCCGAGCCGCGCGGCGTCGAGCCGCGGGCGCTGCGCGAGCAGGCCGCCGAGGCGGTCGCGCTGGCCGCCGAGGCGGGGTTGCTGCGCGGGCGCACCGTGCGCGAGTTCGGCAGCCCGCACGGGGGAAGCTGGCTGGAGTTGCTGGCCGCGCGCGGCTTCGCGCCCGCGACCGCCCCCGCCGACGTGGTGCTCGACTGCTTCGGCCTCATGCACGAGCGTGACCAGCGCGCCGCCGTCGCCGAGCGCGCGGCGGCCACCGCGCCCGGCGGTGTGTTGCTGGTGCAGTACCATCCCGTGCACACCATCGTCGCGGGAGAACAGTGGAATGCGTTGCGGCACGGTCATTTCGCCTACTACAGCCTGGCGGTGCTCCGTGCGATGCTCGGCGCGGCCGGGATGTCGGTCGTCACGGCCTGGGATTTCGGGCTGTACGGCGGCACGGTGCTGATCGCCGCGGTGCACGGCCCGGCCGAGCCGGACGCCGCGGTGCGCCGGGTCCTCGCCCGCGAGGTGGGCTCGGCGGATCCGGCGTTCGTCGGCGGGCTGCAGCGCGCGGCCGACCGCCAGCGCGAGACGCTGCGCGCCGCACTGGAACTGGAGGCGGCCCGCGGTGCGCGGGTGTACGCCTACGGCGCCGCGTCCCGCGCGGTGGCGCTGTTCTGCCGGGCGGGGGTCCGGCGGGAGCTGGTGGCCGGGGTGGCCGACGCCTCGCCCGCCAAGCAGGGCAGGCGGATGCCTGGCACCGACGTGCCGATCATCGCGCCCGCCGAGCTGGTCGCCGCCCGCCCGGACCGGGTGCTGCTCACCGTGCCCGACCTGCTGGCCGAGGTCTCCGAGCGGTACCCCGAGCTGACCGGGCGCTGGCTCGTCGGCGAGCCGGCCACGAGCAACGGGGAGCCGCCGATCCGCTGACGCGCACAGGGGGCGGTGCGGCGCTGTGAGGTCGCCCACTGGCGGCAATCCGGGGTTCCCCGGCTAGTCGAATCAGGATAGCTTGACCATTGCTCCGTCGAATTGAAAATTCGAGAATTTCGGAGCTGCACGTAATGAGGGCGGTATGAAAGACCACGGGACCTGTCTCCGGTCCATTCGATTCGCGCCGTATCAGGCTGAACCGATATTTCCCGCCATATTGCCGACATGTTGCTGAATTCATTTTTATCCCGTTTATAGGAGAGGACATGGTCAGCCTTTCGGTCTGTGTTCCCGCCTACCAGGCGGGACGGACCCTGGAACCGACGATGCGCTCGATTCTGAGCCAGGACGTCGAATTCGAACTGCTCGTCCTCGACAACGCGAGCACCGACGAGACCGGCGAGATCGCCGCGTCCTTCGGCGACCCGCGCGTGCGGATCGAGCGCAACGACTCCACGCTGCGCATCGGCGACAACTGGAACCGGGTCATCGAGCTCTCCACCGGCGAGCTGGTCAAGGTGGTCTGCGCCGACGACATCCTGCTGCCCGGCTCGCTGGCCACCCAGCTCGAGATCATGCGGGACCGGGCGTTCGCGCTGAGCTCCTCGCGCTTCCAGGTGATCGACGAGGGCGGCGCGCTGGTCGAGACCGGGCTCGGGCTGCCCGGGCTGGACGGCGTGCACGGCCCGCGCGAGCTCGCCCGCACCATCGTCCGGCGCGGCCCCGCCGACTTCGGCCCGACCGCCGCCGCCATGTTCCGGCGCGAGCACTTCGACCGGGTCGGCGGGCTCCGCGGCGACCTGGTCTTCCCGATGGACGTCGACCTGTTCGCCCGGGTCGGGCAGTTCGGGCTCTTCTACGGCCTCACCGAGGTGGCGGCGGCGTGGCGGAACTCGACCTTCAACCTCTCCAGCCGCACCTCGTCGCTGAGCAAGCTCACCGAGATGCTGCGCTTCCACCATCGCATCGCGCGCGAATGCCCGCGGCTGCTCTCCCCGCTCGACGTCGCCGTCGGCGACCTGCGGCTGGCCAGGGCGGCGCTGCACCGGCTGCGGGTGCGCACCGGGCAGCTGATCCGCACCCGTCACGGGGGGCAGGCATGACCGGCGCCGCACCGCGGGTGCAGATGACCGGGTCGGAGTGGTTCGGCTCCGCCCCCGGCGGGCTGAACCGCTACTTCACCGACCTGCACGCCGCGCTCGCCGCCCGCACCGACATCACCGTCGACGCCGCCGCCTTCGGTACCGCTCCCGCCGGCGCCCGCTCCCTGGGGCCGATCGGCGGCTCCACGCTGCACCGCGCCCGCACCGCCTACGCCGACGCGCCGGCCGGAAAAGCCGTGCTCGACCGGCATTTCGCGCTCTACGGCCCGCCCGCGCGGCGCGGCGAGGCGCTGGTCGTGCACTTCCACGGCCCGTGGGCGGCGGAGAGCAGGATGGCGGGCGAGGGCGCCGCGGCCACCCGCGCCAAGTACCTGCTCGAGCGGGTGCGCGCGCTGCGCGCGGACCGGTTCGTCGTGCTCTCCGGGCACTTCCGCGACCTGCTCGTCACCGACTACCGGGTGCGCCCGGAGAAGATCTCGGTGATCCCGCCCGGCGTCGACCTCACCCACTTCCGTCCGGCCCCGGCGAGCGACCGGCCGGTGGTGCTGTGCGTGCGCAGGCTGGAGCACCGGATGGGGATCGACGTGCTGCTGCGCGGCTGGCCCGCCGTGCTGGCCGCGCACCCCGAGGCCGAGCTGGTGATCGTCGGCACCGGCACCGCCGAGCCCGCGCTGCGCGCGCAGGCCGAGCCGCTCGGCGCGAGCGTGCGGTTCGCCGGCCGGGTGCGCGACGCCGAGTTGACCGGGCTCTACGCCGAGGCGGCGCTCACCGTGGTGCCGTCGGTGGCGCTGGAGGGGTTCGGGTTGATCGCGCTGGAGTCGCTCGCCGCCGGACGGGCGCCGGTGGTGACCGCCTGCGGCGGGCTGCCGGATTCCGTGCGCGAGCTGGACGATTCGCTGATCGTGGCCGCGGGCGACGTCGAGGCGCTCGCCGCCAGGCTGGTGACGGCGCTGGACGGCAAGCTGCCGGACGCGCAGCGCTGCCGCGCGCACGCCGAGACCTTCTCCTGGCCGGCCGCCGCCGACCGGCACGTCGCGCTCTACCGGGAGCTCGCCGGATGATCGACGCCGTCTTCCTGACCCACACCGCCGCCCCCTCCGGCGCCGAGCTGGCGACCCTGCGGCTGCTCACCGCGCTGCGCGCGGGCACCGCGGTGCGGCCGTCGGCGCTGCTCACCGCCGACGGCCCACTGGTCGAGCTGCTCCGCGCCCGCGACATCCCGGTCACCGTGCAGCGCAACGATTTCGACAGCCGCTCGCTGACCATCGCCGGTTCAGGGCCGCTGCGGCTGGCAGGCGGGGCGCTGGAGCTGGTGCGGCTCGGCCGCGCCATCGGCGACACACTGCGCCGCGCGGAGGCCGATGTGGTGGTCGCGCAGAGCACCAAGGCGCTGCTGATGGGGGCGGTAGCGGCGCGGCGGGCCGGAATCCCGCTGGTCTGGCAGGTGCACGACCGGATCTCCGCCGACTACTTCGGCCGGGTTCTCGCCGTCGCGCTTCGGCTGCTCGGCCGGTGGGCCGCGCGCGGGGTCGTGGCCAACAGCCGCGCCACCCTGAGCACCCTCGCCACCCGGCGCCTGCCCGCCGTCGTGGCCTACCCGGGCATCGAGGAGACCGCGCTGCCGCCGCGCGCGCCGCAGCGCCCCGCCGAGGGCGTGCGCATCGTGATGGCGGGCAGGCTCACCGAGTGGAAGGGCCAGGACGTGCTGCTGCGCGCCCTCGCGCTGACCGCGCACCGGCCAGCCGCGGTGACCCTGGTCGGCGGCACCTTCTTCGACGAGCAGGAGTACCGGGCCCGGCTCGAGGAGTTGGCCGCCGCGCTGCCGATCCCGGTCGAGTTCACCGGGCACGTCGCCGATCCGGGGCCGTACCTGGCCGATGCCGACATCGCCGTGCACTGCTCGGTGACCGCGGAGCCGTTCGGCCAGGTCGTGGTCGAGGCGATGCGCGCGGGGTGCGCGGTGCTCGCCGCCGACGCCGGCGGCCCGACCGAGATCGTCCGGCCGGAGGTGGACGGCATCCTGGTCCCGCCCGGCGATCCGGCCGCGCTCGCCGCCGCGCTGGACCGCCTCGCCGCCGACCCCGCGCTGCGCACCCGGCTCGGCACCGCGGCGGTCGAGCGCTCCCGCGACTTCGGGATCGACGCCACCGCGACCGCGGTCACCGGGCTGCTGGCGACCGTCACCGGTAGCAGGGCGGTGGCCGCGCCGTGAACCGCTACGCCGAGGACACCGTCCCGATCCGGATAGTGCACCGGCACTACCCGGTGTCGCTCGACGGCTTGCGGATGCCGGAGTACGACCCGCCCACCGAGGTCATGCCGGCCTTCACCGACTGGCCGACGCAGAAGCTCCCGATCATCGTCAAGCCGCCGCCCGCCGAGCCGGTGTCGCGGACGCGCGAGTTGCTCGGGGTCGCGCGCGACATCGCCTACGTCAGCTTCGGCAAGTACGGCCAGTACCTGGTGACGGTGGCGACGCTGCCGCTCATGGCCAGGGTGCTCGGCACCGAGGGGCTCGGGATGCTCGCCATCGGGATGTCCTCCTACTTCATCGGCTCGCTGCTGGTCGACCTCGGCATCACCTCGTACATGGCCGCCCGCGTCCAGGAGTCGAGCGAGACCAGGAGCCCGGCCGAGCAGACCGCATCGATCAACCGCACCCGCGGCACCTACCTGGTCATCCGCGGCGGCATCCTCGGGGCGGTGACGCTCGCGCTCGCGGTCGTGCTCGCCATCGGCGCGCCGGAGTACCTGCGGATGATCGCGCTCGGGCTCTTCATCGGCGGCGTCTGGTCCATGTCCGAGGACTGGCTGCTGATCGGGCAGGGCCGGTTCGGGGCCTCCACGCTCTACCAGGCGGTGGCACGGATCGCGTACCTGCTGCTGCTCGTGCTGGTGCTGCCGCGCATCCCGACCGCCGAGGTCGCGCTGCTCTGCCTGCTCGGCAACTCGGTGCTCTGCGTGGCGCTGACCTGGTGGGACACCTGGCGCGGGTTCGGCCCGCCGGGCCGCCCGCGCGGGGTCGGCGCGCTGCTGCGCGCGGCGGCGCCGGTGGTCACCGGGCGGCTGCTGGTGACCAGCTACGGGCAGGGCTCGGCCACGGTGTTCGGCGCGGTGCTCAACGCCGCCTCGCTCGGGCTGTACTCGGCCTCGGACCGGCTGGTCCGCGCGGTGCAGTCGCTGCTCGACGCGATCGGCTTCGCGCTGCTGCCCCGGATGGCCAAGCGCGGCGGCGACGAGCGCTTCTGGCCGGACGCGCTGCGCGCCCTCACCGTCTGTACCGCGCTGGCCTGCGCGGCCAGCGCGCTGCTCTGGCTGCTCGCCCCGGTCGTGGTGCCGCTGATCTTCGGCGACCAGTTCACCGAGGCGGTCGCGGTGCTGCGGCTCGAGGTGCTGATCCTGCCTGCCACCACCATCACCTCCTTCATCACCACCGCCATCCTGCCGGTGCGGCAGGACACCATCGGCGTGCTGATCGGCGCGCTGGTCGGCACCTGCATCGCGGGCGTCGCGCTGCTGGTCGCGGCGCGCACACACTCTGTCTGGACCCTGGTCGGCGGCATCGTGGCCGCCGAATTCGCCGTAGCACTCTGGTATCTGGCCCGCACGCGCGGGCTGATCGTGCGTGAACGCGCCGCGGGCGGGGTACTGCCCGCCGGCGCGGAAAGAAGGACACGATGAAGATCCTCTTCGTCGGCGACGACTGGCTCGGCAGCAACGCCCGCTCGCTCGCCGAAGGTTTCCGGCACCTCGGGCACGAGGTGATGGTGATCGACTCGACGGCGGCCACGCTGCCGCCGCGGCTCTCGCCGTCCTGGCTCTACGCCAAGTCGCACGAGCAGCGCGCGCCGTGGACGATCGACCGCGTGCACCAGCGGCTGGAGCGGGCAGGCGCCGAGCTCCGCCCCGACCTGGTCATCGGCTTCAAGTCGGTGCACCTCGACCAGCGCAGGCTGCTCGACATCCCGGCCGCGCTGCACGTGCACTACAGCCCGGACGACGTCGCCAACCCGCAGAACACCACCCCGGACTACCTGGCGCACGAGTCCGAGTGGGACCTGGTGGTCACCACCAAGCGGCACAACCTGCGCGAGCTCATGGCCCGCGGCGCCAAGGAGACGCTCTTCGTGCGCAGCGCCTACGACCCGGCCTGGCACCACCCGGCCGCCAAGCGCACCACCCGGCAGTACCTGGTCGGCTTCATCGGCGCCTGCCGCCCGGACCGGCGCGACGGCATGGTCTCGCTGGCCCGCACCTACGGCGCGCAGCTGCTGGTGGCCGGGCCGGGTTGGCGCCGGGTGCGGCGGCTGCGCACCACCCGCGCCGAGGTCAGACCCGGCGTGTTCGGCGAGGACTTCTCGATGACCGTCGCCTCGGTGACGGCCAACCTGGTGCTGCTCAACTCCGACAACCGGGACACCCACACCTGCCGCACCTTCGAGGTGCCCGCGGCGGGCGGGCTCTTCGTCGGCGAGCGCACCGACGAGCACGCCGAGCTGCTCGACGACGGCGCCGAGGCGTTCCTGTTCTCCAGCCGGGACGAACTGGACGAGATCCTGGAGCGCTGCGCGCTCTTCCCGGACCAGGCCGTCAAGATCGCCGAGGCGGGGTACCGGCGGATCGTCGAGGGCGGGCACAGCTATGCCGACCGCGCGCGGGAGATCCTGAATGCGCTCGACTAGGGTGCCGGAGTGCTGATCGGCAACACCCCGCTGACGATCATCGTGGCCGCGCTGGTCACGATGGTGATCGCCGCGCTGCTGCTCTCCGGCGTACTCCGGGTGCTGCTCATCGCGCAGGCGGTGTACTGGGCCATGTCCTACGTGGCGCGGCCGGTGGTGCTGCTCGTCGTGCAGCCCGCGGCGAGCTTCGGCGACAACGTGGCCGACCCGCGGCTGGTCGCGCTCGGCTACGACCGCGGCATCGAGCAGGCGCTCACCCCGGTCGCCTTCGGCCTCGTCGTCTACGCGCTGCTGATGCTCGGGTACGCGCTGTGGTCGCGCCGGCGCGGCCCCCGGCCGCGGCGGCCGGTGCCGCTGGCCGGTGATCCGAACATGATGGGCACGCTGCTCGTGCTCTACGCGCTCGGCACGCTGGCCCGGCTGGCCAGCGTCGCGAGCGGGTCGGCGGGGGCGGCGGGCGAGGTCGCCAGCGCCTCGCCGGTGCTCAGCCTGCTCGCCATGCCGGCCACGCTCGGCGCGGTCGGGTTGATCGTGCTGGCCAGGCCCGCGCGGAACCGGGACACCATGCTGCTGCTCGGCTTCCTGGTCCTCGGTGAGCTGTGGTGGACGACGGCCATCCAGTCCAAGACGCCGGTGCTCGGCGCGGCGCTCGCCGTCGCGGTCCGCTTCGCGCTGACCGGCTGGACCAGGGAGAAGGTGCTCGGCATCGGGGCGGTCTCGGTGGCGGGCATCGCCGGCTTCGACTGGCTGCAGTCGCTGAAGTCGACGCCGTACCTGCGCGCCCAGGCGGCCTCGGTGGACGCCGCCTACCCGGAGCCGGTACGGCCGTTCCTCTCCCTGCTGCGCCGCTTCGACCTGCTGGAGGCGGCGACCGACGCCTACTTCACCAAGCCGGGCAGCTGGCTGACCCCCGACCAGGTGGTCACCGCGCTGGCCCGCAGCCTGGTGCCGGGGCAGCTGCTGCCCGGCGAGAAGCTGCAGGCCGGAACGGCGTGGGCGACCGACGTGCGCGGCGCGTCGGTGGACATGAGCCAGGTCTCGGTCTCGCTGGCGGAGGGCAGCATCCCGGAGGGGTACGTGCTCGGCGGCTACGCCGGGGTGGTGATCGGGGTGGTCTTCACCGCGATCGTGCTGATCGCGTGGTCGCGTGCGCTGTACGCGCGGCATATGGTTCCGGTGCTGTTCGGGATCGGGCTGATCGAGGTGCCGGTGGTCTTCGAGCGCGGCATGCTCGGCACCGCCGAGACGCTCGGCAAATATCTGCAAGTAGTGGTACTGGCCTGGATGGTCCGCCTCGCGGTGGGCGAATGGCGGCGGCACCGGGAACGGACGACGGCGCCGGTCGCGGCAGCAGTCCCCGTGCCGGTGGGAAGCGAAGGAAAACAATGAGGGAACTCTCCGACTACCTGGCGATCGCGCGCCGCCGCTGGCCCGTCCTGCTGGCCGGGCTCGTGCTCGGTATCGCGCTGGCGGCCTTCTCGGCGCAGTCGGCGCCGAAGTCCTACAGCGCCACCAGCACGGTCTACGTGTCGATGGCGACCGGCACCTCGGTGGCCGACTCCTACCAGGGCGGGCTGGCCGCGCAGCAGCGGGTGCGCTCGTACCTGGAGCTGGTCGGCAGCGACTTCGTGCTGGACCGAGTGATCGGCCAGCTCGGGCTCGGGCTCACCCGCGAGGAGCTGCGCGGCATGGTCTCGGTGGACTCGCCGCCGGCCACCGCGCTGCTGCGGATCACGGTGACCGACTCCGAGGCCGAGCGCTCCCGGCTGCTCACCGACGAGACCGTCTCGCAGTTCCGCGCGCTCGTCACCGAGCTGGAGACGATCGAGGACACCGCTGCCCCGCAGGCCAGGGTCGCCGTGGTCGACCGCGCCGAGCGCCCGGCCGCGGCAGCGGGCGGGAACACCAAGCTGCTCGTGCTCGGCGCGGTCGGCGGGCTCGTACTCGGCGGCGGGGTCGCGCTGCTGCTCGAGCTCTTCGACCGCAGGGTGCGCACCGGCGCCGACCTGGCCCCGCTCGGCAGGCCGCTGCTCGGCTCGGTCGCGCTCGGCACCGACTCCGAGCGCGACGACCTGCGCGCGCTGCGCTCCCGGCTGCCGGAGGCGACGAAGACGGTGCTGCTCACCGGCATCGGCGCGCGCTCCGAGCCCGCGCTCGCCATCGGGCTGGCCGGCGCGCTGGCCGCGACCGGGAGCCGGGTGCTGCTGATCGACGCCGACACCACCCGCACCGGGTCGTCGGCGCTGCTGCCCGCCCCTGAGATCGACTGGCCGGTGCGCAACGGCGCCCCGCAACCGCAGCCCGACCTGGCACTGGTCGGCGCGGGCGAGGCGCAGGAGAACGCCGCGCAGCAGACCACCAAGCTCGACCTGCGCAACATCCCGGAGGCCCCGCCCGCGGACAAGCCGCAGCCGGAGAAGCTCCCCGCCTCGGTCGCGGCCGCCTGGCACACCGGCGGGCTGGCCGCGCTGCTGCGCGGCGACGGCTCGGTGGAGGAGGCCGTCACCCCGTGGCCCGGCGGCAACTTCGCGGTGCTCCCGCTCGGCGCCGCCGACGGCCAGACCGCGGACCTGCTCGCCTCCGCCCGGTTCGTCGCGGTGCTGCGGGCGGCCAGGGAGAAGTACGACCACGTGCTGATCGACGCCGCCGCGCCCGGCGACTCCGCGGACGCGGTCGCGCTGGCAGGCCGGGCCGCGAGCACCGTCGGCGTCGTCGTGCTCGGCGACGCCCGCACCGACCGGGCCGAGGCCGCGCTGGCCACGCTGACCGCGGCGGGCGCCACCATCACCGGGCTGGTCACCGTGAACACCGGCCGGAGCTGGTGGCAGCGGCTCACCCGGCGCAGCCCCAAGCGCACCGCGCCTGCGGTGGAACCCGGGCAGGAGAAGTGAGTGGTCTACGGCGACGGCACCTGCTCGCCGCCGGGCTCGGCGCGGCGGCGGTGCCGCTGGTCGCCTGCGAGGCGCCGGAGGCGCCCGCCCGGACCGGGCCGGTGAGCCCGACCGTGCGCAACGTCCGCGAGTTCGGCGCGCTCGGTGACGGCAAGGCCGACGACACCGCCGCGATCGCGGCCGCGGCGAAGACCGAGGGCGCGCCACCGGTGCTCTACCTGCCCGCGGGCGACTACACCGTCACCGCGTGGCCGGACCTGCCGGACGGCGCCGTCGTCTACGGCGACGGCTCCGACCTCACCACGGTCTTCTGCGACCGGGACACCACGCTGGTGTCGCTGAAGGACAAGCAGCGGATCCGCTTCTCCCGCCTCGGCTTCTACCTGACC
The DNA here is from genome assembly GCF_021183625.1 of Nocardia asteroides. Classification (NCBI taxonomy): domain Bacteria; kingdom Bacillati; phylum Actinomycetota; class Actinomycetes; order Mycobacteriales; family Nocardiaceae; genus Nocardia; species Nocardia asteroides. The sequence goes on along the minus strand of NZ_CP089214.1, from coordinate 1,082,697 downwards.
GGCCAGAACTCCACCGCCATCAAGCTGAGCAACTGCTTCCGGTGCGGCTTCGACCAGGTGCTGGTGCGCGGCAACCACATCAGCGAGAACCACCCGCGCTACCTGCGGCAGCGCGGCATCGTCCTGGACAGCAACACCGGCGGCACCTCGTTCATCGACTGCGACATCAACAACTTCGGGGTCGGGCTGGTGACCTCGTGCATCCAGAACTACGTGACCTCCTCGAAGTTCACCAGCAACTGGATCGGCGTGCTCGGCACCGGCAACGACCACAATGCCGGGCTCTCCATCAGCAACAGCGAATTCGTCTCCGACAACGACCTGACCACCACCGACCGGCACATCCTGATCGACGGCGCGGCCAACAACTGGTGGCTCACCAACGTCTGGTTCGAGGGCGCCGAGGTGGCGGTGCAGGTCGGAGCGGCCGGGCAGGGCGGGCCGTCGCAGTTCGGGATGGTGAACTGCAAGGCCGCCGCGCGCTCGGTCGTGCTCGACCTGGTGCACTGCCGCCAGCCCTACCTGGCCAACATCGCCTTCGACCCGGACCCGGGGCGGCGCCCGGTCGAGCTGCGGATCGACCCCGAGCGCTGCCCGGAGGGCACCGCCATCAACCTCGTCTCCAGCGCGGGCGATGACATCGACGCGGGCGCGTTCCCCGAGCACTGGCAGGTGATCGGCCGCGGCCGCACGTACCGCCCCAGCTTCACCGGGACGGTGACCGCCCAGGCCGCGGGCGACAGCGAGATCCTGCGCGCGCGGGCCGCCGACGGCGCCGCGGTCTCCTCGATCCTGCCGAGCGGCGCCTACGTCTCCGACCGCGCCGACGCCGGGGTGGTGCTGCGCGACCCGGAGGGCGGCTACTGGCGGCTGGTCGTCGCGCCCGGCGGCGCGCTGACCACAGCCCCGCTGGGCAGGGATCGGCCGGCCCGCTGAGATGACCGCGCCACCGGAACCCGTCGACCCCGCGCCCGCCCCGGGGCCGCGGTGGCCGGTGCTGCGCCGGGTGGCGCTCGGGCTGGCCGGGTTGTCGCTGGTCATCGCCGCGCTGACGGCGGCAGGGCTGCCGGTCTTCGTGCACCCCCAGGTGGATCCGCTGCGGCCGGCCGATGCCATCGTCGTGCTCGGCGGCACGCCGTACGAGCGCTTCGACGTCGGGCTGGAGCTGGCCGAGCGCGGGCTCGCGCCGGAGCTGGTCATCTCGGCATCGACCGGGCTGAAAGACCCGGTCATGGCGCGCTACTGCGATGGCGGGCACATCTTCCGGGTCTCGTGCTTCGAGCCGGACCCGTGGACCACGCAGGGCGAGGCGCAGGAGATCGGGCGGCGGGCGGCGGCCGAGCACTGGCAGCACATCATCGTCGTCACCTTCACCCCGCACGTGTCGCGGGCCAGGTACATCGTGGGCAAGTGTTTCGGCGGCGAACTGACCATGGTGGCCAGCCCGAGCCGCACCGACCTCGCCTTCACCGCCTGGATGTACCTGCGCCAGAGCGCGGGCTACCTCAGGGCTTTCACCGAGATCGGCTGCTGAGCCGGGAAGGAGCGACCGTGACGGATTTCTCGCGGAGCAATGCCGCCCAGGCGCGGCTGCACGAACTGGTGCCCGGCGGCGCGCACACCTACGCCAGGGGCGACGACCAGTACCCGGAGGGGATGGCGCCGGTGCTGGTGCGCGGCAGCGGCTGCCGGGTGACCGACGCCGACGGCAACGAATTCGTCGAGTACGGGATGGGGCTGCGCGCCGTCACGCTCGGCCACGGCTACCGGCCGGTGGTCGATGCGGTGACCGCCGCCATCGCCGACGGCAGCAACTTCTCCCGCCCCACCACGCTGGAGCTCGCCGCCGCCGAGGACTTCCTGGAGCTGGTGCCCGCCGCCGACATGGTGAAGTTCGGCAAGAACGGCTCGGACGCCACCACCGCCGCGGTCCGGCTGGCCCGCGCCGTCACCGGCCGGGTGACCGTCGCGGCCTGCGCGCAGCCGTTCTTCTCCGTCGACGACTGGTTCATCGGCACCACCGCCATGTCGGCGGGCATCCCCGAACCCGGCACCGTCTCCTTCCCGTACGGCGACGCCGCCGCGCTGGAGGCGATGCTGGCCGGGAACGAGGTCGCCTGCGTGATCATGGAGGCCGCCACCGCGCTGCACGAGCCGCCGCCCGGCTACCTGGCCGCGGTGCGCGCGCTCTGCGACCGGTACGGCGCGCTGCTGATCTTCGACGAGATGATCACCGGTTTCCGCTGGTCGGCGGGGGGTGCGCAGGCGGTGTACGGCGTCGCGCCGGACCTCTCCTGCTGGGGCAAGGCGATGGGGAACGGCTTCCCGCTCGCCGCGCTCGCCGGCAAGCGCGAGTACATGGAGCGCGGCGGGCTGCGCACCGACGAGCGGCGGGTCTTCCTGCTCTCCACCACGCACGGCCCGGAGACCGGCGCGCTCGCCGCGTTCCGCGCCGTCGTGCACGCCTACGCCACAACCGACCCGATCGGCCGGATGGAGCGCGCCGGGCTGCGGTTGCGCGCCGGGTTCGAGGCGGTGGTCGCCGAGCTCGGGATCGGCGAGTACCTGCGGGTCGCCGGGCGCCCCTCCTGCCTGGTCTTCCAGACCCTCGACCCGGCCGGGCAGCCCTCGCAGGAGTTCCGCACGCTGTTCCTCGGCGAGCTGCTCCGCCGCGGTGTGCTCGGCCAGTCCTTCGTGACCTCGGCCGCGCACACCGACGCCGACATCGACCACACCGTCGAGGCCGTGCGCGGCGCCGCCGCCGTCTACGCCGATGCGCTCGCCCGCGGCACGGTCGACGGCCTGCTCGACGGCCGCCCGGTCGCCCCCGCGCTGCGCGCCACCGCCGCTCCGCGCCGGCTCGCGCAGGTGCTGCGATGACCAGGATCGCGATCGTGCACGAACGCTTCACCGAGTACGGCGGCTCCGAGGCCGTGGTCGGCGAGTTCGCCCGCGCCTGGCCGCGGGCCCGGGTCTTCGCCCCCCTCGTCGACCCCGCCGCGGCGCCCGACATCGCCCACCCGCCCTGGGACACCATCGAGACCACCTGGCTGAACCGGCTGCACGCCGCCACCGGCCGCCGCTCGCACGCCCCGCTGCTCCCGCTGGTGCCGCGCGCCCTGCGCGGCCTCCCGCTGCGCGAGTTCGACGCCGTGGTGATCAGCCACCACGCCTTCGCCGTGCAGGCCGCGCTCGCCACCGACGCCCCCGCGATCGCCTACGTGCACAGCCCCGCGCGCTGGGCCTGGGACCCCGCCTTCCGCGCCCGCGAGGCCGGTGGCCCGCTCGGCCGCGCCGCGCTCGCCACCCTCGGCGTGCTCGCCAGGCGCGCCGAACTCGCCGCCGCCCCCCGGCTCACCGGCGTGGTCGCCAACTCCCGCGCCGTCGCCGACCGCGTCCGCGACTGGTGGGGGCTGCCCGCCTCGGTCGTGCACCCCCCGGTCCGCCTCGACCGCTTCGCCCCCGACGCCTCGATCCCGCGCGAGGACTTCCTGCTCTTCGCCGGCCGCCTGGTGCCCTACAAGCGCCCCGACCTCGCCATCCGCATCGCCCAGCGCACCGGCCGCCGCCTCGTCGTCGTCGGCGACGGCCGCTACCGCCGCCAGCTGGAGGCGCTCGCCGGCCCCGAGACCACCTTCCTCGGCGCCGCCCCCGACGATGTCCTCGTCGACATGTACCGCCGCTGCGGCGCCCTGCTCATGCCCGGCGTCGAGGACTTCGGCATCGTCCCGGTCGAGGCCATGGCCTGCGGCGCCCCCGTCCTCGCCGTCGGCTCCGGCGGTGCGCTCGACACCGTGCTCCCCGGCCTCAGCGGCGCCCACGTCCCCCCGGGTGACGACGACGCCGTGGTCGACGGCTTCGCCGAGGTCATCGGCGCCCATGACATCACCACCTACGCCCCCGCCGCCGTGCGCGCGCACGCGGAGACGTTCGGCCCGGAGGCGTTTCGCGCCAAGATGGTGGCGGTGGTGGACCAGGCCATGGCGGCCGCCACCGTGTGAGCTGGTCAGGCGGGCGGCGGCCATCGCTCGGCATGCCGAGGCGCGCGGTCTTCCGCCCGGCCGAGCCGGCTGCGCAGCGGCACGATGCGAATCCGGCTCAGGTCTGCCGCTGCGGCTCGTACTCGTCGGCGTCCAGCCCGAAGGTCCACGCCACCCCGGCCTTGGCGGTGGCCGTGCCGGGCGGAACCCGCAGCCAGTAGGTGCGGAAACTGCCGTCCGGCTCGGCGGTGGAGTTGACCACCTCGACCATGACGACATCCTCGTCACCGGGGAGCGGGATGCGCCAGAGGATGCCGGTCTCGTCGCGGTGCACCGGCTCGGCGTGCGATTCGGCGAGGTAGCGGTCGTAACCGAAGTGCTCGAGCATGACGCGGCGCAGCTCGGCGTTCTCCTCGACCCGGATGCGCTCGGGGGTGAGGGTGCTCAGGTCGGCGACCAGCTCGGCGGGGACCGGCATGCCGCTCCAGGCGTGCAGCGCGAACCCGTCGGGGTAGGCGAGCGCGGCGCCGTCGCCGCAGTGCAGCCTGCCCGCCTCGTCGCGCAGCAGCCGGGTGGGGCGCTCGCTGAGCACGACGGCGTGCTCGTACGGCCACCACCAGCCCGCGGTGCGGGCGACCCCGGCTACTCCGGCCAGCGCGGGGGCGCCGTCGAAGGCCGCGAGCCAGGGCGCGTCGTGCTGGCCGAGCACGGCGTCGAGCAGGATCGCGCGAGTCTCGCTCTCGATGCGGGCACGGGACTCGGCATCGGGGGCCGCGCCGGTGTGCACGGCGACCACCTGCTCGCGGACGATGCCGGTGAGCGCACGGGTGAGATCCCAGAGCCGGGCGCCGGTGTCGGCCCAGCGGGTCGCCCAGCCGTCCTGGCCGAGCTCGGCGGCGAGCCGGGCCCGCTCGGCGGCCCACGGCCGGGTGCGCACCCGATCCCGCACGGAGGCACCGGGATTCGTCAGCGCGCGGACGGCGGTGACCGCGGAGGCGGGGGAGCCGGCCCAGATCACGGTGCCGGGGGCGGGCAGCCCGGCGCGGTGGTAGGCGAGCCGGACCGCGGCCTCGGCGGCGGGGCGGTCGGCGGGGCCGGTGGTGGCGGCGACGTCGCGCCAGGTGTCGATGCTCATCGGTGCTCCCGTGCTCAGTCGGCGACGATGCGGATGGCGGACGGGGTGTATTCGCGCTGCCTGACCACCCGGTACCAGCCGCGCGGCAGCCCGATGGCGGCGTGCTCCTCGTGGCTCAGCCGCCCGCCCTCGGGCAGGTGCAGCAGCATGCGCTCGGCGCCGGTGCGCACCAGTTTCCCCGGCGCGACGAGGGCGTGCGCGTGGCCGGTGACCTCGCCGAGCGCCAGCACCATCCGGCCGCGCGCGTCGCGCGGCTCCCCCGCGGCGTCGACCGCGTGCCGCGGCACCGACTCCGCCGGCACCGGCACGATCAGGACGTCTCCCTGTCGGAACATGTCTTCTCCCCGCGACGTTCGCCGGCGCCCGCTGCGCCGGTCTCGGGAAGGAACGTAGCGAGGGGGACCGACAGATTACGGCCGGACTGCCCCGGCCCGGCCGGACGCGCTCGGCGCACCGACGGGAGGAACGAGTAGCCAGCTACTCGTGCGCAAATCGGACAGTGTTCGCATACTCGGCATACAGCCGTGGTCACCCGCGGATGGAATGCCCGATCCGGTAGAGGTGCGTGATCGATGATGGGCGAGCAAACGACCTACCCACTGCCCAGCTGGCTGCGAGGGGTGGCAGCCAGACCGTGGCTCGTCCGCGGCTCGGCCGCGGCCGCCCTCGCCGTCCTCGGCTCGGCTGCCTACCTGCTGCACCGGACGACAGCGGGGTGTTTTGGCGGCCATGTCGCCATCCAGGTGGCAGGCAGCAGTGCGAGCCTGGAAGCGTTGACCACGGAGTGCGGCCTGCCCGACGGTTTGGGCCCCTCGCTGCTCGCCGACCTTCTGTTCATAGCCGGGTACTGGTGGTCGAGCACGATCGTGATCGCCGCGTACTGGCCGCGCTACGAGGCGCCGCTCCTCCGCCGGGCCACCGCAGGGGTGGTGCTGCTGCCCGCTGCCGTCGCGCTGCTGGATCTGGTCGAGAACGGCTTGATGTTCGCCTTCGTCGAGGTCGGCGACGGCAAGCCGGAGTACACCTCCGAGCGCGCTGCCGTGGCACTTGGATCCGTGGCGTGGGGCAAGTGGAGTCTGGTCGCCGTGCTGGCGGTGGTCCTCGTGATGGCGGCGGCCGTCGGGTGGTCCCGTCGCGGAGAGCCGGCGTTCGGTCGGCCCGCCGCGAAGACGGCGACGGCGGGGCGTGCTGCCCGCGCTGCCGCTCCCGCCCGCACGCACGGCAGCGGCGTACTCGGAGTGTGCCTGAGCGGGGGCGGAATCCGGTCGGCCTCCTTCAGCCTGGGTGTGCTGTCGGTGCTGGAACAGCGCGGCCTGATGAAGCGCGCCCGCTACCTCTCCGCGGTCTCGGGCGGCGCCTGGGCCGCCACCTCCTGGACGCTGCAGCGTGCGTTCCGCCCGCCTTCGGAGCCGAGTGATTCTGCCGCCGATCAGGTGATCGACCGCCTGAAGGGCGCGTCCTACGGGGTACCCCGGCGCCGGTACCTGCTCAACGGGCCGGGCGGCTGGCTGCTGCCACTGGGCTGGGTGCTGCTGTGCGCCCTGGTCAACCTGGTGCTGATCGCGGCGCTGGTGCACGCGCTGGCCTGGCCGGTCGGCAAGCTGCTCGGCAGCGGGTACGTCTCATCGGAGCTCGGAGCAACGCAGCAGCCGGGGTTCTACATCGGCATCGTCGGTCTGCTCGCGGTGGTCGTCTCCCTGGCCTCGCATCGCACTGCCGGTCTGCGTCCCCTCGCCTGGGGCGTGGTCGCGATCGGCGTGGCACTACTCGGACTCTTCTGGGCGGCCGGAACACTCCCGGCATCGAACCCGGCGGCGAACATTCCCGCACAATCCGCCATCACCGCTCGGTTCGCTCTGATAGCGGGCGCGTTCGCGGTCCTGGCCGGCGGCTTCGGACGGTTGCTGACCCCGTTGCTGACCTCACTCGCGCTGCCCCGGCTCGTCAAGGCGCTGCCCAGAGTGCTCGGCGTAGTGCTTCTGGCCGGAGTGCTGGCCTGGGCCGCCATCGTGATCTACCTCGTCGCCGTCGGCACCTGGTCGAGTTGGTGGGTCTACGGCGCATGGCTGGCCGGGCTGGGAATCGGCTACATCCTGTCCAATCCCAACTCCCCTTCGCTGCACAACATCTTCCGCAAGCGCCTGCAGCGCAGCTTCGACCCGAGCGCCGACCACGCCGCGCTGCTCAGCATGCAGGATGGTCGCCACGTGACCTGGCCTGAACTGCGCGGGAAGACGCGTGCGTCCGCGCCCGGCGCGCCGGTCGACGAGGAGCGGGTGCCCGAGCTCGTCCTCTGCTGCGCCCAGCAGCGCAACGGACTCTCCGCCGGGGGACTGCCCGCTGAGAGCTTCACGATCTCGCCGTTTCGCGTCCGTCGCGGTAGCGATGAGCTCGACACCGTGAACTACCTGGCTACCGGTTGCGCCGGTTACGCGCACTTCTGCACGGTCGGCGCCTGGATGGCCACCAGCGGAGCGGCCGTCTCCTCCGCGATGGGGCGGGCGAGCCTCGGCAGCACGAATGCCTTCCTGGCGGCGGTCAACGCGGATCTCGGAATGTGGCTGCCGAACCCGGCCCTCGTCGCCCGCACACCGGAACCCGAGCGGAAGGCGGTCTTTCGCAGGCCCCGCTTCGCCTACCTCCTGAAGGAGATCCTCGGCTGGTACGACTGCGCCGACCGGTTCGTCTTCGTCACCGACGGCGGGCACTGGGAGAATCTCGGTCTCGTGGAGCTGCTGCATCGGGGCTGCACCGAGATCGTGTGTGTCGACGCGAGCGGCGACGCGCCCGGTTCCTTCGCCACCCTGCGGCAGGCTTTCGATCTGGCCACCCTGGATGTCGGCGGCTTCCGGCCGCCGCGCGATCTCGACGACGATCTGGCCCCGCTGCGCGCCTCCGCCGGACGGCTGCCCGGCCGGCTCTCCACCGTGCTGACCGCCCACTACGGCGACGGATGCCCGGTCCGGATCCACTACACCAAAATGCAGCTGGACGAGACGGTCCCGCCTGCGCTGCGCCGCTTCGCGATCGCGGATCCGCACTTTCCCGGCTACTCCACCGCGCGCCAGATGCTCTCCGACAAACAGCTGGATGCGCTGATCGACCTCGGAAAACATGCCGGTGCGCGGCTGATGGACGACGTGGGAGAACTCGAGGGCTCGGTCGCCGCACGCATGACGCGGCTGCGGATCGTGATCAGCGCGTATCTCACCTCCGGAATCGGGCTCTGAGAACTCGGCTCGGCGTACCGCTGTCGAGGGCAGGGACCTGTCCTCGACAGCGGCTGCCGGCCGACGGCGCTGTCGCCCGCAGCCGACCTGCGGGGGTGGCCCTACTTCAGGTGCCGGGCGAAGAACCGGTCGGCCTCCTCCCCGGCGTACGGGGGCACGCCGGTGTGGCCGCCCATATTGGCGTGCAACGTCTTCTCCGCGGAGCCGAAGGCGTCGAACAGCTCCAGTGCCATCCGGCGGTCGTTTCCTTCGTCGTCCCACTGCAGCAGGACATGCAGCGGAACGGTGACCTGCCGGGCTTCGTCGAATATGGCACGGGGCACGAAACTTCCGGCGAACAGGACGGCGGCCGCGATGCGCGGTTCGACCGCCGCCAGCCGGGTGCCGATGGAGATCACTCCGCCCGAGTAGCCGACCGGACCGCCGATCTCGGGCAGGGCGAGGAGGTCGTCCAGGGCGGCCCGCCATTCCGGGACCGCCTTGTCGACCAGGGGGAGGATGAGCCGGTCCACGATCTCGCCGTCGACCGGCCCACCGGCCGCCAGGGCCCGCCGCAGGTCGGTGCGGGCCTGGTCGGCGGCGGCCGAGCGGGGCCGTTCGCCGCTCCAGGGGAGCTCGAGGGTAGCCACCGCGTAGCCCTGCGCGAGGGAGCTCCGGGCGCGGGCCAGCAGGCGCGGATACGACGCGCGCAGCCCGAGGGGAGGGGGACCGGCCAGGATCAGTGGCGTCGGCCCGGATGCGGAGCCGGGCGTCCACAAAATGCCGGGGATTCCGTCGACGGTGAATTCGCGTTCGAGGATGTCGTGGTCGAGGCGCTGTTCGGTGCTGAACTGCATGGTCGTGCCTTTCGGGAGTGCTCTCGAGCGGCGCTCCCGGGCGACCTATCGCCCGACCGTGACCCCGGAGGGGAGCACCCATGTCGATACTGCGTTCACGGGTACCACCTCCTCGTTCTGTTGCACGGCCTCGGCAAGGTAGCAATGGTCGCAGAGCAGCGTCAACGGCTTTTCGTCGGCCGAACAGAGTGAGCTCTGTCAGTCGACAGGTCCTCGGGCGGTCAGGACCGTCCTGAGCACGTGCTCGACCGCGGAGTCGAACAGGCTTCCCCGTAGCTCGTTTCGGGTAGCGAGGTTGCGGCTCGCGAGGTCGAGCATCCGATCGGGGGTGAGGCGGCGCACGACCAGGGTGGCGACCTCTTCCAGATCGAGGTGGCTGTTGGCGTTGTCCAGCCTGGTCAGGGCGAACGAGACGACGATCTCCTCATCGGTCATGCTCCACCTCCGCCGTCCGCTCGCTCGGCCACACCCGTGGTAGCCGAGCTCGATATTACGGTGCCGGATCGCGTCGAGGCCGGGTCGGAGCCCGGCCACCGGCTCGAAACAGCTGCCCGAACAGCGGTCGCGATAGCCGGGGTCCGGAGTGCGGATCGGTTAGAGTCGAGCAGCACATGTCACATCCCCGGCCGCGATCACGGTGCGGTGCCGACGCCATCGGGAGTGAGCTCGAATCCCCGGACGTGAGCACCCCGCCGTCGGCCGAAATCGCTTCGAGTCGAGGGTGAGAGTCTGTGAAAACTTCTGTGTCGATCGTCGTCGCCGTGCTCGTGGGTTGTGCCCTGGTGGGCGCCCCCGCCTCCGCCGCTCCGCCCTATCCGGTCGAACCCCCGCTGCCCGCCGCCCCGCCCTCCCCGCTGCAGGCGTGGATCGAAGGCACCGTGCCCGCGCCGCCCATCGCGGCCGACGAGGAATCGCTCTGGCGGGCGATACTGCCGTCGCCCTCGGGTGACCCGCTTCTCGACACCTGGCCCGCCGGCCTGCCGGAACGCACGCCCGGAGAGGTCATCGAGGCCAGGGACGTCACGGCGACGACCGCGCTGCGGGTCGGGATGCCGGTCGCCCGGTCCACGCTGCTGAAGTTCCGCTCCACCTCGGGCACGGGTGCGCCGTCGTTCGGGACCGCCACCCTGATCGTCCCGTTCGCGCCGTGGACCGGGCCCGGCTCCCGGCCGGTCGAGGTCAACGCGCTCCCGATCAATTCGCTCGGCACCCACTGCACCCCGGGGTACCAGATGTCGCACGGGCTGCTGGACAAGCCGAACGCCGATCTCCCGGCCTTCCTGCCCGCCGTCCGGACCGCGCTCGGCAAGGGCCACGCGGTGCTGCTGCCCGACCACGAGGGCCCCTTCATGGCCTACGCCGAGCCGAACGTCGCGGCGCACGTCATGCTCGACGCCATCCGTGCGGCACGGGGTTTCCCACCCGGCGAGCTCGCCGAGAGCCGGTACGTAGCGGTCGGCTACTCCGGCGGGGCGATCGCCGCCTACGCCGCGGCCATGACGCTGGACGAGTACGCGCCCGAGCTGGCGGGGGTGCTGGCGGGAGCCGCGGCGGGCGGCGTCGTCACCGACTACGTGAACATCGCGCACCAGTTCAACGGCAGGATCTCCTCGGGGATCCTGCTGACGGTGACGCTGGCGCTCGCGCGCGAGCACCCGGAGATCGTGCGGCACATCAACAACTCGGCCCAGTGGGTGGCGACCTCGCCGCTGCGCGATATCTGCGGCGAGACCTCCGGCCCGCTCGGCATCGTCGGGCTCCCGGTCGACACCGCCGCCGACACCGCCGCCCCGCTCGACAGCGAGTTCGCGGCGGCGCTCTTCCGGCAGTTCGACCTCACCGGACGCACCTCATCGGCGCCGCTGTTCCTGTACCACGGCGCGCACGACCCGTGGATTCCGCTCGGTGACGCCCAGCGGGTGTTCCGCCAGCAGTGCGGGCGCGGCGTTCCCGGCGTGTTCCGGGTGGTGCCCGGTGAGCACCTGATCGGCTACGTCACCGGCGCACCGGAGCTCGAGGCGTGGGTCGACGGCAGGCTCCGCGATACCCCCGCGCCGAGCGAGTGCTGAGTGTCGTAGCGCGGGAAAGCCCGTGTCGAGGCTCTCGCCGCTGAGGTGCGACGACGCGGCTCGTTCGTCCGGCCCACCGCGTGCGGGCTGTCTTCGACGAAGCGCACGATCACCTCCGGTTCTGGCCGAGCTCCGCGGCGAAATACGCACTCGTAGAACGCGAGATGTCGTTTCGTCGGCCGCGGGACCCGTCGCCGCCAGGTGGACAGGACTCAATAGGCGCTCGCTCCGGCGTAATCCGCACGCCGGGTGTCGATTCGGCCCCACCGGGTGAGGATGTCCGCCAACTCGAGCAGATCGCCTTCGATGAGGGCCTGTGGGCCGTCGCACAGCGCGGTCGAGGGGTCGGGGTGGACGTCGATGATCACGCCATCGGCGCCGATGGCTACCGCGGCCCTCGTCAGGGGCAGCACCAGATCGCGTCGGCCGCCCGAGTGGGATGGGTCGACGATGACCGGGAGATGGGAAAGCTGTTGCACGATGGTCACGGCCGAGATGTCGAGGGTGTTGCGGGTGGCGGTTTCGAAGGTGCGGATACCGCGCTCGCACAGCACGATGTCGAGGTTGCCGTGTCGCGCGATGTATTCGGCCGCCATCAGCCACTCGTCGATGGTGGCGCTCATGCCGCGCTTGAGCATGACCGGTGTGCCTGCTTCGCCGACGGCCCTCAGGAGCGCGAAGTTCTGGGCATTGCGGGTTCCGACCTGGAGCATGTCCGCGTACGAGGACACCAGGCCCACATCGGCGGCATCCACCACCTCGGTCACGATCGGCAGACCGGTCGCCTCCCGGACATCGGCGAGGATCCGCAGACCTGCTTCGCCGAGCCCCTGGAAGGCATACGGCGAGGTGCGCGGCTTGTAGGCGCCGCCCCGCAACATCGTTGCCCCCGCGACCGCGGCCATTTCGGCGGCGCGCAGAGTCTGGTCATAGGACTCGACGGCGCACGGGCCCGCGACGAGCGTCACGTGTCCGGGCCCGATCGAGGCGCTTGCCACCTGGACGGTGGAGCGCTCGACGCAGTTCTCCCGGCTGACCAGCTTGTGCGGGGCCGAGGTGCGGATGACGGCGTCGACCCCGGGTAGGGCACTCAGGTTCAGGGCGCCGAATCCGTCGGGGTCGCCGACCAGGCATACCAGGGTCCGTCCGGCTCCCCGGCTGACGAACGCTTGCCCGCCCGCCCGCTCGATCAGCGCCACCGCACTGCCGACATCGGCGGCGGTCGCGGCCGCGGACATGACGATCACCATGGCGCTACGCCCCTCTTCCCGCTGGACGTGGCAATCGGACGCGACCGAAACATGAATGGTTCGTGCGGAATTCGTGCGTTGTGCCGATCTCGATACTGCTGCCGCACGGTGTCGTGGTACTCACTACGTCTCCTGTCTAGCGGAGGAAGAACTCGCTGATGATCATCGCCGGGCGTCCATGCACGACCACTCGGTAGCGACGGGCGCAGATGGCTTCGGGAGGGCGTCCGTAGCACAGCAGTTCACGGTGGGAGTCGGGAGCGACAACCCGCAGCGCCGCGCCGATTCCGGCGGGCTCGACCGCCAGCGCGCCGGGAAATCCCTGCGGCAGTCGATCGACGGCAATCAGTGATCGGGCACGGACGTAGCGGGTTCCGGACCAGGCGCCGACCAGTTCGACCCGCCGCACCAGCACCGGTTCGGAGGAGGTCACCTCCAGATGGGCGTCGTGGTCCGCTCCATCGGTCGAGACATATTGGTCGACGCACTGTGCCTCGATAGGTTCGAGCGCGTAGGCCTCGAGTGCTCTGGTTACCGTGCCGTCGGTTACCAGAATATTTCGATGAAATGGACTCAAGGTATCGATGGGAAGATCGAACCAGTTTTCCGGTTGTGTGTCGTGAGCGCGAAAATGCCTCCGCAGCAGGATTGCTACTTCTTCACTGGTAGCTACATCGGTACGCATGGCGATCCGAACTCGAGAGTGGAGGTCTGTGCGAATGAATCGTTCATGTATGTTCCCGGCGTTGAAAGCAGATGGATCGGCTCCTGAAAAGGGTGGTGGGTTTCACCCTGACCGGGCCGGGCGCGGGTGGTAACCCCTAGGGCAAGCCCCCTATGCCGAGGCCCCTCGGTGCTCCGACGCGCGGTTGTGTTGGGCCATACCACATTCCGGTGATTCGATGGTGCCCTCGAAATCGGTGGCATCGGCTCCGAATTCGCTTTTGATATTCATTTCCAGGTGCATTCGGCGCGCGTCACGGACGCGCCGACCGGGCGGGGCTTCCTGTGTGTTCTGGGTCATATACGAGCCCGGCCATATTTCTCCACAGGCTGCTGAGGGTGCTGTCACGACGGAGCGATGCTATCGCCGCAGCCGGGCTCGAGTTGACAGACTGCTCACACCATGGATATTTGAGGCCGGGGCACTCCGGGGCGGATTCGATTGCGACGGATGTATTGCCTCGTCTGCAGAGCGATGCACAGCAGATTCAGGTCGAGAGGGGAGCCCTGAAATGACATCTGCACCCATCGCCCGCGCCGCTGCGGGCTTCGCCCATGACATCGATATCGAAACTCGAAACTTCCAGTTGTCGCCGCTGCCCGCCGTGGTGGGCACCGTCATGCCGATCGATGACCGTACTGCCCATCGGCCCGACGACCTCCCCGACGAGTGGGCCCTGGTCGCCCTGGGGATCGCCGTACTGAAGGAGCACGCCACCAGCGCGTTGCTCGCCGAGGTGACCGTGCTCGACGAGATCGCGGTCGAGCACGCGCGGCAGCGGCTCACCGAAGCCGGCCTGGTCCACGACGAATATTGGCTGTCCGACAGCGCCGCCGCGCTGCTGCGCCGCTCATCGATCGGGCAGCGCAGGCAGCTGCACCACCGGGCGGCGGCCGCGCTGTACCACTCCGCCGCGGAGGCCACCGTCGTGGCGGGTCACTTGGTCGCGGCTCGGGATGTGCGCCACTCGTGGGCGCCTGCGGTGCTCCGCGCGGCCGCCGACGGTGCCCTCGCGCTCGACCAGCTCAAGCAGGCGGCGGTCTGTCTGGAGCTGGCCTACCGGCTCAGCGGCGACCCCTACGAGCGGGCCGGGCTGGCGGCCTTGCTGGTGTCGATCGAGTGGCGGGTCAATCCGTCGTCGGCCACCCGCAACTTCGTCCGGGCCTCCGTCGCGCTGCGGGCGGGACACCTCCCGCCGCAGTACATTCCGTGCCTGGTGCGCTACCAGCTGTGGCACGGACGCATCGAGGGGGCCTGTGCCGCTCTCGAGCGGGTCGTCGAGGACCCGGCCACGGCGGCGGACCTGGCCTTCCAGCGTCGATGGATCGACTACCTGTACCCGGAACTGCGCCCGCGCCGGAGCGGCATCGCCTCCGATTCCGCCGCGGACACCCCGGAGCACGAGGCGAGCCTGCTGCTGGTCGCCATGCGGAGCGCCGACACCACGGTGGACACCATCGCGCTGGCGCGACAGGTGTTGCTGGGTAACCGCTTGAGCGCCGCTACAGCGGAATCGCTGGTCGTTGCCCTGGACGCGCTCATCTACGCGGGCGAGCTCGCCATGGCCGACGAGTGGTGCGAAACCCTGCTGGCAGAGGCCGCGGCACGACACTCGCCGACCTGGCTGGCGATCTTCGCCGGAATTCGGGCCGACGTGGCGCTGCGCCGGGGAGACCGTATCCGGGCCGGTGCGACCGCCACCGCCGCGCTGAATCACATCCCGGCCGTGAATCTCGGTGCGACCGTCGCACGTCCGATCGCGGCCTATATCGGTGCGTGCACCCAAGCGGGGCGGTACGACGAGGCGCGCAGCCAGCTCGACCGTGACGTCCCCCTGACGCTCTTCGATTCCACCCTCGTGCTGCCGTATCTGCGTGCACGGGGCCATCTTCGGCTCGCCATCGGAGAAACGGACGAGGCGATGATGGATTTCCAGCTCTGTGGCTCGCTGATGCTGCGGTGGGATATCGACCTGCCGGGGCTCGTGCCCTGGCGCAACGACATCGCACTTGCTCACCTCGCTGCGGGCGATCGGGAGCGGGCCAAGATCTACGCGGCCATGCATCTCGACCGGGTGAGCCGTCCGGCACGGCACCCGAGCGCGGCCACCTCCTTGCGGATACTGGCGAGCACCACCGACGATGCGAGTACCCGAACCGGGTTGCTGCGGCGCGCGGACACCATCGCGGCTGCCGGTGCGGACCGGCTGGAATTGGCCAGGGTGCGGGCCGATCTGGCACGCGCCCATGAACATCTCGGGGAGTTCGGCCCGGCCAACACGATCCGGGCCTCGGCGCTGCGGCTGGCGACCGAGTGCGGCGCGGAACCGTTGCGCCGCAGCATCATCGATAGTGTCACGCTCGGCGGGGCGGTTCCGGAGCCGACGGCGGTTCGCGTGCCGGGCGACGCGGGTCCGGTCCCGGCAGGCGATGGGGCAGGCGGGGTCGGGTTGCTGAGCGTGGCCGAGCGGCGGGTGGCGGAGATGGCGGGCGGCGGATCGCGCAACCGGGAGATCGCCGAAAGTCTCGGGATCACGATCAGCACCGTCGAGCAGCACCTCACCAGGGTCTACCGCAAGTTGAAGGTGCACCACCGCACCGAACTGCCCTTTCTGCTGGAGGTGCGATGCTGAGCACCAACCCGTGGCTGCGGACGTTGAAGGCGGATCCGGACCCGGCGCTGCGGCTCGTCTGCTTCCACCACGCCGGTGGCTCGGCCGGTTCGTTCCAGTCCCTGGCCAGGGCGTTCGGCGATGGCATCGAGATCATGGCGATGCAGAGCCCCGGCAGGCAGGAGCGCCGCCGTGAGCCGTGCCTCACCAGGCTGGGAGACATCGTCGATGGTGTGCTTCCCCCGGTGGTCGAGCTGGCGGATCGGCCGATCGTCCTGTTCGGCCACAGCTTCGGCGCTGTGGTCGCCTTCGAGGTGGCGCGGAGGCTGCCCGCCGCGGGCATCCTGCCGCGGCACCTGTTCGTCTCGGGCCGCCGCGCTCCCTCGCGCCGGCGACTCGAGAATGTGCATCGACGAACGGACGCGGAGATCAGGACGGAGCTGCGACTGCTGGGTGGACCGGGAGTCGCGCTGCTCGACGACGACGAGGTGGCCAGGGAATTCCTCCCCGCGATCCGGAGCGACTATCGGGCGGTGGAAACCCACGTGGCCGAGCCGGACGCGCGCGTGGACTGCGCGCTGACGGCGCTGGTCGGCGACCACGACCCGCGGGCGACCGTGGACGAGGCACGCGCCTGGCGCGCCCACACGACGGCGTCGTTCGAGTTGCGAGTCTTCGGTGGTGGACATTTCTATCTGGTCGATCACAGCGACGGTGTGGCGGCGGTCGTCGAACGTCGAATCGGCACGGGGCCGATCGGTCCCGGTGGCTGATTCGACCGGCGCCGGAGCGCGCACAGTCGCCGTCGTCGGCGGCGGAATCTCCGGAATGGCAGCTGCTTTCGCACTGCACCGGGCGGGCTGGCAGGTCGATCTGCTGGAGCGGGAGAACGCGCTCGGCGGCCGTTTCGGCATCGACTCCCTGCGCGGACGGCCGATGCTGGCCGGCGCGCGACACATCGGTCTGCAGTACACCGAGTTCCGGCAGTTCGTGACCGCGCTGGCCGATGTGCGGTTCGAGCCGTCGCCGCTGAATATGACGAAGGTCGTCGACGGCCGCCTGGCCACCGTCGCGGCCGAGGACAGCCGCGGCGTGCTGCGGTACCTCGCCGAATTCGGCTCCGCGCAGGACGTGGCCAAGCTGACCTATCTCGTGCACCGCATCGCGACCGAGGAGAACCGCTTCCTGGGGTCGAGGTTCTTCGCCAAGCTCGGGGCCGCGGGCGACGACAGACCACTGAGCGAGCATTTCGGTTCCGGATTGGCCGATGCGCTGCTGCGCCCCATCGTCACCTGGGTGCACGGCGCCGAACTCGACGAGATGTACCTCGGCACCCTCGGCGCCACCCTCGGCGCCGCGCTCGACTCGTTCGAACAGATCGTCGGCGGCATCGAGCCGGTCCTCACCGCGCTGTCGGA
Source organism: Nocardia asteroides (assembly GCF_021183625.1). Classification (NCBI taxonomy): domain Bacteria; kingdom Bacillati; phylum Actinomycetota; class Actinomycetes; order Mycobacteriales; family Nocardiaceae; genus Nocardia; species Nocardia asteroides. The sequence continues at coordinate 1,065,444 of NZ_CP089214.1, read as the reverse complement.
GCTGGTCACGGTGAAGAAGAACGCCCGGGTCGAGAGCGTGGCGATCCGGCGTGGCCGGGTGCGCGGACTCTCCGTTGCCGAGGACGGCGGACCGGCACGGGAACATCCCTACGACGCCGTGGTGCTGGCCACCCCTGCGGCGGAGACCGCGGAACTGGTTGCCGTCGCGTTACCCGCGCTGGCGGCGCTGCTGGCGACGGTTCGGTACTTTCCCGCATCGGTGACGACGGTGGAGTACGACCGCGACGTCTTTCCCCCCGGCGTGTCCACGCTGGCGATGAACGAGGGCCCGTACAACACCGCGGCGCTCTATCGAGCGCCCGAGCGCAATATCGTGCGCTACGTCATCGCCGGTCGAGCCGCGCGGCCGCTCCCACCCGAGGACGGGTCCGCCGCCGCGCTCGACGCCGCCGAGAAGATGGTGCAGGCGACCTTCGGATCCGTCGATCCCACTCGTCTCGCCGTCGTGGAGCGTCGCTGGGATCGGGGCTTCTCCGGCCTGCGGGCATTTCACGGGGAATTCCTCGCCAGGGTGGGAAAGGAAACGAGCCACATCGGCGGCCTGGCATTGGCCGGGGACTATCTGCGCGGAGTGTCGCTGGAAGCCTGCTATCGATCCGGAGTCGAGGCGGCGCACCGATTGACGGCATAGCCGGAACCGTGTGCCGATAGCGCTGTGCTCTGCGGCGATTACCGAGGGATGGGCGGGCGAATACCGATACCTCCATACGCTGGAGGAGGTTTCACCCGCATGGAGACATCCCCGACTAGGAGCCGAAATGCCAGAAGTGAAGGAATTCGACGGCGCATGGCGGGACCTGGCCGACCGGCCGGTGGCAGAGCAGCGCCGGATGCTCTCCGATTTCGTCTGCCGCATCGTCGCGGATGTCCTCGGCGAAACCGGACCGGAGTCGATAGATCCGTCGGATTCGTTCCAGGACCTGGGATTCGACTCGCGGATGGCCATCGGGCTGCGCGATGTGCTGACCGCCGAGACCGGTGTGGCTCTCACCGGCGCGGTGGCGTTCGACTACCCGACGATAAATCGGCTCGCCGAATATCTGCGAACACTGCTGAGTGGCGAGGGCGGCGCCGCCGAACCCCGATCACCGATACCCGGCGGTGTCACCGACAACGAACCGATCGCCATCGTCGGAATGTCGTGCCGGCTTCCGGGCGGAGTATCCTCGCCCGAGCAATTGTGGGACATCGTCGCCGACGGGCGCGACGTCATCGCCGAATTCCCGACCGATCGCGGTTGGTCCGAGGATCTCTACGATCCGGAACCGGGGTTACCCGGCAAGACCTACGCCCGTACCGGCGGATTCGTCTACAACGCTCCGGAATTCGATGCCGCATTCTTCGGAATCGGGCCGAAGGAAGCGACCGCGATGGACCCGCAGCAGCGTCTGATGCTGGAAGGCTGCTGGGAAGCACTGGAACACGCGGGCATCGACCCGACATCCATGCGTGGCAGCCGCACCGGCGTCTACACCGGGCTGTTCCATCACGACTATCACCAGGACGGTACTCCGCCGGAGCTGGCCGGCTACCTGATGACCGGCATCACCGGCAGCGTGGCGTCCGGGCGGGTGTCCTATGTGCTCGGCTTGACCGGCCCCGCGCTGACCGTCGATACCGCGTGCTCCTCGTCGCTGGTGACCGTGCACCTGGCGGTACAGGCGTTGCGTGGCGGCGAGTGCGACATGGCGCTCGCGGGCGGAGTGACGGTGATGGCCAAGACCAATGCCTTCACCTCGTTCAGTATGCAACGCGGTCTCTCCGATACCGGCCGGTGCAGCTCCTACGCGACCGGCGCCAACGGCACGGTGTGGGCGGAGGGCATCGCCATGCTGGTGCTGGAGCCGTTGTCGCTGGCCCGCCGGAACGGCCACCGGGTGCTGGCACTGGTACGCGGATCCGCGGTCAATCAGGACGGCGCCTCCAACGGACTCGCCGCACCCAACGGTCCGGCGCAGCAGCGGGTGATCCGGGACGCGCTGGGCGATGCCGGATTGACCGTGTCCGACATCGACGCCGTCGAGGGCCACGGCACCGGCACCGTGCTGGGCGACCCGATCGAGGTCCAGGCCCTGCTGTCGACCTACGGTCGCAACCGGCCCGCTGACGCTCCGCTCTGGCTGGGTTCGATCAAATCCAACATGGGCCACACCCAGGGCGCCGCCGGGGCGGCGGGCCTGATCAAGCTGGTCGAGGCGATGCGGCACGAGACGCTGCCGCGCACGCTGCACGTGGACGGCCCGACCGAGCATGTGGACTGGTCGGAGGGGAACGTCCGACTGCTGACCGAGCCCGTCCCGTGGCGGCGCGGCGAGCGCCCGCGGCGAGCGGCCGTGTCGGCGTTCGGCATCAGCGGCACCAACGCCCACGTGATCGTGCAGGAGCCGCCGCTCGACGAGCAACCGGCCGCCGAGCGCACCGCACCGCCGCGGACGCCGTGGATTCTCTCCGGGAAGACCGAAGCGGCGCTCTCGGACGCCGCGGCGCGGCTGGTGCGGCATCTGCGGGACAACCCCGAGGCCGACGCGACCGACGTGGGCTTCACCCTGGCCACCGCGCGCGCCGAACTCGATTGCCGCGCAGTGCTGTTCGGGCCGGACCTGGCCGCGCTGGCATCGGCGTCGGATGCGCTGGCGACCGGGAGCGAGACGCCATCGGCCGTGCGCGGCGTCGCCGTGCGCGGCGTCGCCGTGCGCGGCGTGCGGACCGCGCTGCTGTTCCCCGGTCAGGGCGCCCAGAAGGTGGGGATGGCGGCCCAGCTGTACCGGTCCTATGCCGTCTTCGCCACCACCTTCGACGAGTTGTGCGGGCAGTTCGACAAGCACCTCGACACCCCGTTGCGCGGCGTGATCTTCGCCGAGCCGGGGACGGACACCGCGGCCCTGCTCGACCAGACCGCCTACACCCAGGCCGCGTTGTTCGTGGTGGAGGTCGCGCTGTATCGGTTGCTCCGTTCGTGGGGTGTGACAGCGGACTTCCTGATCGGACACTCCATCGGCGAGCTGGCTGCCGCCTACTCGGCCGGAGTCTGGTCGACGGCCGACGCCTGCACCCTGGTGGCCGCGCGGGGCCGGTTGATGCAGGCGCTCCCGGCGGGTGGCGCGATGGTGTCGGTGGCGGCCGCGGAAACCACCGTGCGGGAACTGATCGCAGGGTACGAGGAGCGGGTCGGCATCGCGGCGGTCAACGGCCCGCGCTCGATCGTGATCTCCGGCGACGCGGACGGTGTCGACGAGATCGTCGCGGTCCTGACCGAACGAGGGGTGAAGACCAAGCGGCTCACCGTCAGCCACGCCTTCCACTCGCCGCGGATGGAGCCGATGCTCGCGGAGTTCGGCGCGATCTGCGCCGGACTGACCTACAACCGGCCCACGGTGCCGATCGTGTCCACGCTCACCGGCAAGCCGGTGGACGGCGATGAGCTCGGCACGCCGGACTACTGGGTGCGGCAGGTGCGGCAACCGGTGCGATTCATGGCCGGGGCCCAGTGGCTGCTCCAGCAGGAGCATGTCACCACATTCCTGGAGGCGGGCCCGGGGGCGACACTGACGGCACTGGTCCGCGAGAGTTGCACCGAAGCCGACCCGGACGCGCTGACGGCGGTCGCCGCCCTGCGGGCGCGGGACGGGAACGAGCTGGGCGCGCTCTTCGGCGCGCTGGGGAGCTGGTACTGCGCGGGCGGTGTCGTCGACTGGACCACGCAGTTCCTCGGGACGGGCGCGCGCCGGATCGACCTTCCCACCTACCCCTTCCAGCGCGAACGCTACTGGATCGACGGTTTCGGCGGCACGAACGTGCGCGAGTCGGGCATCGACAGCGCCGACCACCCCCTGCTGGGCGCGGTGGTGTGGATGCCGGACTCCGAGGACGTGGTGTGCACGGGCAGGCTCTCGCTGCGCACCGACCCGTGGCTGGCCGACCACGCGATCGGCGGTGTGGTCCTGTTTCCCGGCACCGCCTATCTCGAACTGGCGCTGCACCTCGGCTCCCTGCTCGACTGCCCGACGCTGGGCGAACTGGTGCTGCAGGCGCCCCTGACGGTGCCCGCCGTCGGCGGTGTCGAGCTGCGGGTTCTCGCGGGGTCCCCGGACGAGGGCGGTGCTCGCCCGTTCTCGGTGTACTCCCGGTTGCAGGCCGACCCGTCCGCCGAATCCGAACCCGCGGCCTGGTCCTGCCACGCCACCGGGGTGATCGCCCCGCACGTTTCCGGCTCGCCCGCACCCGCGACCGATCTCACCGACTGGCCGCCCGCGGGCGCGACCGCCGTGAACGTGGCCGACGCCTATGACGACCTGGCCGAACTCGGTTACGGCTACGGGCCGACCTTCCGCGGCCTGACCGCGGTGTGGCGGCGTGGCGAGGAAGCCTTCGCCGAGGTGGAGCTGCATGATCGGGCACAGCCCGCGGCGCACGAGTTCGGCATCCACCCGGCACTGCTGGACGCCGCGCTGCACACCATCGGACTGAGCGGACTCTCGCCCGCCACCAGCCCCGGCGCGGTGACGGTGCCCTTCTCCTGGGAGGGCGTGGCGCTGCACACCGTCGGTGCGAGCTCGCTGCGCGTCCGGCTGACACCGGCTTCGGACGACGAGCCGGGTAGCGGCCGGTTCGCCCTGACCCTCGCCGACGGGAACGGCACGCTGGTCGGCGAGGTCGCCGCGCTGACGCTGCGGGAGATCTCGACGGCCTCCCTGGGTGGCGCTCGCCCCGCCGCGGCCAGCCCCCTCTACGGACTCACCTGGACGCCGGTCGTCCCCGTGGAGTCCGTCGCCCTCGGCGACCCGTGGACGGCCGACGGGGATGTCGAGCACCTCACCGTGGCGGCACGGGCGGTCGCGGTGCTCCGTTTCGAGGTGGGCCCGTCGGCGGAGGACGTCCTGCCGGCGACCCTGCGCGAGTGCGTCACCGGACTGCTGACCCGGCTGCAGAAGCTACTGGCCGAGGACCGGACCGTCGTGGTGGTCACCCGGCACGGCGTCGCGGTGCACGCGGGTGAAGAGCTCGATCTGGTCGCCGCGGCGGCCTGGGGCCTGCTGCGCACCGCGCAGAACGAAAACCGCGACCGGGTCGTCATCGTCGACGTCGACAGCTGGGACGACTACCGCGGGCCGGTCGAACAGGCCCTGGCCATCGGCTCCGAGCCGCAGCTGGCGGCGCGCCGGGGCGCGCTGTTCGGCGGCAGGCTCACCCGCGGCTCCGCCGACAACGTCGGGGCGATCGAGTTACTGGACGCACCGACGTGGCGCTTGACGCCACTCGGCAAGGGCACCCTGACCAGCGACAACCTCGCGCTGGTCGAGGATCCGGAGGCGGCATCGCCGTTGCGATCAGGTGAGGTGCGGGTCGGGCTGCGGGCCACGGGTGTCAACTTCCGCGATGTGCTCATCGTCCTCGGCATGTACCCGGACCCCGACGCCACGATCGGTGGCGAGGGTGCCGGTGTCGTGCTCGAAGTCGCTCCGGACGTGACCGAGTTCGCCCCCGGCGATCGGGTCTTCGGCTTCGTCACCGGGGTCGGCTCGGCCTCGGTCACCGACCAGCGGTACCTCGCCCACATGCCGCGCGGCTGGTCGTTCGCGCAGGCGGCGGCGGTGCCGGTCGTCTTCGGGACCGCCTACTTCGGCCTGGTCGACCTGGCCGGAGTGCAGCCGGGGGAGACGTTGCTGTTGCACGCCGCGACCGGCGGCGTCGGCATGGCGGCCGTGCAGCTGGCCCGGCACCTGCGGTTGCAGCTGCTCGTCACCGCCAGTAGGCCGAAGTGGAACGTGCTGCGGGACATGGGCTTCGACGACAGCCGGATCGGTGACTCGCGCTCGCTCGATTTCGAGCAGAAGTTCATGGCCGCCACCGACGGCCGCGGTGCCGACGTCGTGCTCGACTCCCTGGCCGGGGAATTCGTCGACGCCTCGCTGCGGCTGCTGCCCCGTGGCGGCCGGTTCATCGAGATGGGCATGACCGATCGCCGGGATCCGGCCGAGGTGGCCGCCGACCACGCCGGCGTGATGTACCGGGCCTTCCACCTGATGGAGGCCGGACCGGACCGGCTGCACGAGATCATGACCACCCTGGTGGAGCTGTTCGATTCCGGTGTCCTGCAACCGCTGCCGATCACCGGCTGGGACATGCGGCAGGTGCCCGAGGCGTTCCGGTTCCTCGGTCAGGCGCGGCACATCGGCAAGAACGTGCTCACCGTGCCGACACCGTTGAACACCGCGGGAACCGTCCTGGTGACCGGCGGCACCGGGGGGCTCGGCGCGTTGGCGGCGCGGCACCTGGCCCGCACCCACGGGGTGCGAAACCTGGTGCTGGCCAGTCGCCGCGGCCCGGCCGCCGACGGCGCGCAGGAGCTGCGGGCGGAGCTGGAGACGCTCGGGGCCGCGGTCGACATCGTCGCCTGCGACGTGTCCGACCGGGCCGCGCTGGACGGTCTGCTCTCGGCTATCCCGGCGGAGCATCCGCTGACCGGCGTGGTGCACACCGCAGGCGTGCTGGCCGACGGTCTGCTGGCATCGATGACACCCGACCAGCTCGCGACCGTGCTGCGCCCCAAGGTCGACGCGGCCTGGAACCTGCACGCGGCGACGAAACACCTGGATCTGTCCGCGTTCGTGCTGTATTCGTCGATCGCGGGCGTGACCGGCGGGCCGGGGCAGGCGAACTACGCCGCGGCCAACGTCTTCCTGGACGCACTCGCCCAGCACCGGCATCTGGCCGGGTTGCCCGCGACCTCCGTCGCGTGGGGAGCGTGGCGCGAGAGCAGCGGCATGACGAGCACCCTGACCGAGGCCGACTTCGCCCGGATGCGCCGCGAAGGCTTCAGCCCGCTGGGCGACGAGGAAGGCATGGCGCTGTTCGACGCGGCGCTGGCCGCAGGCACCGCGGGCGCGGTGGCGGCGCGCATCGACACCGCCGTGATCTCCACCCTCGATCCCGAGGGGCTGCCGTCGGTCATGCGCGGCCTGCTGCGCTCGTCGCGGCAATCCGCCGACAGCAGGGCGGGCGAGTCGTCCAAGCTCGTGGCGCAGCTGACGGGCAGGAGCGCCGCCGAGCAGAACCAGTTCATCGTCGAGGTGATCCGCAGCCATGCGGCGACCGTGCTCGGACACGAGTCCTCGTCCGCCGTGGATCCCGAGAAGCCCTTCAGCGATATCGGTTTCGACTCACTCGGCGTGATGGAGTTCCGGAACAGGCTCAAGTCGGCCGTCGGCGTCAAGCTGTCGACGACGGTGGTCTTCGACTATCCGACCCCCCTCGCCCTGGCGGACTTCATCCGCTCCGAAATCGCTCCGGTGGACAACCCGGTGGTGCGGCTCATGGCCGAGGTCGAGTCGCTGGCGCGCAGCCTCGGCGGGGTCGAGCTGGGTTCGGAGGATCGCGCCGATATCGCGGCGCGGGTCGCCGCGGTGCTGCGTGAGCTGACCGCGAGCGCGGCAGCGGGCGGGGAATCGGCCGATGCCGCGGGCAGTCTCGACAGCGCCGACGACAGTGCGCTGTTCGAGTTCATCGACCAGCTGTAGCCGACGCACGATCGGAAGGGCGAAACGATGGCAGACGACGCGGAACTGCGCCGCTATCTCAAGAAGACCGCGAGGGAGCTCTACGAGGCCAAGCAACGGGTCCGTGAGCTGACCGAGCAGGCCGCCGAGCCGATCGCCATCGTCGGGATGGCCTGCCGGTTTCCCGGTGGCGTCCGGTCACCCGAGGACCTGTGGGAGCTGGTGGCGCAGGGACGCAACGTGGTCTCGGGGTTTCCGGACGATCGGGGCTGGCCTGCACCGGAGTCGCTGGACACCGACCCGTCGGCGCCCACCGTCGCGCTCGGCGGCTTCCTCGACGGCGCGGGCGAGTTCGACGCGGAGTTCTTCGGCATCTCGGCCCGCGAAGCCCGCGCCATGGATCCGGAGCAGCGACAGCTGCTGGAGGTGTCCCTGGAGGCGATCGAGCGGGCCCGGATCGATCCGGCGTCGCTGCGCGGCAGCGACACCGGAACCTTCATGGGAGTGAGCAACAACGGCTACGGCTTCATCTCGCCCGACTGGCTCGGGCCGGGGAACATCGGCGCGGAGAACTACCTCGTGCTCGGCAACTCCTCGAGTATCGCCAGCGGCCGGATCAACTACCTGTTCGGGCTCGAGGGGCCCGCGGTGTCGGTGGACACCGCCTGCTCGTCCGCTCTGGTCGCGGTCCACCAGGCGGTCGCCGCGCTCCGGGCGGGCGAATGCTCGCTCGCGCTGGCGGGCGGGGTGTCGGTGCTGGCCACCATCACCCCGTTCGTGGTCTTCTCCCGGCAGCGCGCCCTGGCGCCCGACGGCCGGTGCAAGCCGTTCGCGACGGCGGCCGACGGGACGGCGTGGTCCGAGGGCGCCGGGGTGGTGGTATTGGAACGGCTGTCCGAGGCGCGCGGCCGCGGCCACGAAGTCCTGGCGGTGATCCGGGGCTCGGCGATGAACTCCGACGGCGCGTCCAACGGCATGACCGCACCGAACGGACGGGCGCAACAGCGGGTCATCCGGCACGCGCTCGCCGCCGCCGGATTGACCGCGGCCGAGGTGGACGTCGTCGAGGGCCACGGCACCGGCACCGTGCTCGGTGATCCGATCGAGGCGCAGGCGGTGCTGGCCACCTACGGAAGACGCTCTGCCGAGCAGCCGCTCTGGCTCGGATCGATCAAGTCGAACATCGGGCACAGCCAGGCGGCCGCCGGCATCGCGGGCATGATGAAGATGGTCATGGCGATGCGGCACGCGGCCGTGCCTGCCACGTTGTCCGTCGACGAGCCGACGGCCCACGCGGACTGGTCGGCCGGAACGGTCCGGCTGCCGAGCGAGATGCAGCCGTGGCCGCAGACCGGCCGGCCGCGCCGCTCGGCCGTGTCCGCGTTCGGGTTCAGCGGGACCAATACCCATGTCGTGCTGGAGTACGACCCGTCGGCCGAGCCGGTGCGGGCGCCGGGGGAGCGGTTCCGCGCCGGTATCCACCCCGTCGTGGTCTCCGCCAAGTCCGGCCGGGCGCTGCGGGGGCAGGCCGAGCGACTGCTGGCCGTGTGCCGGGCCGATCCCGCGATCGATCTCGCCGACCTCGGGCTGTCGCTGGCGACCACCAGGACCGCCTTCGACCACCGCGCGGTGGTGCTGTCCGGCTCCGTGGCCACGCTGAGCTCCGGTCTGGAGACCCTGGCCGACGGCGCCGTCGGCCCGGCCGTGATCACCGGTTCGGCGACCGGCAGCGGCAAACTCGCGATGCTGCTGCCCGGCCAGGGCAGCCAGCGCGCCGGCATGGGACGCCGGCTCTACGAGGCGGGAGGCGTTTTCACCCGGACGATGGACGAACTGAACGCGGCGTTCGCCCCCCATCTCGGCGGCGATCTGCTCCCGGTGATCTTCGGCGACGGAGCGGAGATCCATCGCACCGAATACACCCAGCCCGCCCTCTTCAGCATCGAGGTCGCCACCTATCGCGTCCTCGAATCCTGGGGGGTGACCGCCAACTATCTGATCGGGCACTCGATCGGCGAATTGGCCGCGGCCTACCTCGGCGGGGTGTTCTCGCTGCCCGACGCGGCCGAGGTGGTCGCGGTGCGTGGCCGGCTCATGCAACGCCTCGTTCCCGGCGCGATGGTATCGCTGCGCGCGTCGCTGGCCGAGACGGTGGAGTCGTTGGCAGGCGTCGAATCCCGTGTGTCGGTAGCGGCGAGCAACGGCCCGAACTCCACCGTCGTCTCCGGCGACGTGGACGCGGTCGCGGCGATCGCCACGGCGTGGCGCGAGCGCGGCAGGCGAACCAAGAAGCTCCGGGTCGACCGGGCCTTCCATTCACCGCACCTCGACGAGCTGCTGGACGAGTTCCGTGCGGTGCTCACCGGGGTCGAGCTGAAGCCGTCCTCGATCCCGTTGATCTCCAACGTCACCGGTGAGCTCGCCACCACGCGCGAACTCACCGCGCCCGACTACTGGGTCACGCAGGCCAGGCATACGGTGCGCTTCGCCGACAGTGTGCGGTTCGCGGTGGACGCCGGCGTCACCACACTGCTCGAGGTCGGCCCCGGCGATGTGCTGGCGGGTATGAGCTACGAGTGCCTCACCGACGCCCGCTGCGTCGCGGTCGCCTCGCACCTCTCGCCCGAGCGCGCGGCCGAAGACCTGCTGCGCGCGGCGGCCAGAGCATGGGTACGCGGCGTCGCGGTGGACTGGGGCGCGGTGTACGCCGGCTCCGGTGCGCGCCCGATCGATCTGCCCACCTATGCCTTCGCGCACCGGCACTACTGGCACGGACCGCAGTATCCGCAGGCCGGGACTGCGGCCGGAGCGGCCGAGCACCCGGAGCCGGGACCGTTCGCCGCGGCGGCCGAGCAGTTCCGCGACGAGTGGGTGGCAACGGAGCCATCCGCTCGTCCGCACCGCGTTCTCACCCTGGTCCAGCGGCAACTGCAGGAGATCCTGCACGCCGAGACGCCGGAGCGGATCGATGTCGACACCGCGCTCGCCGCGATCGGTCTGACGTCCCTGTCGATCCTGGAGTTGCGCAACCGGCTCGCCGTCGTCTCCGGAACGACGATCGCGGTCGAGGTCTTCCTGGCCGATCCGACGCCACGGGCACTGGCCGAACGGCTGCACGCCGATCTCGCCGCCACCATCGCAGCCCGGAAACAGGAGGCGCAATGACGACGCTCAGTACACCGGAGCGGCGCTCAGGTCTGAGTTTCGAGCAGACCGTGCCGTGCTCCCAGGCCCATCGACGGTGTCTCGGTGAGGTTTTCGTCGCCGATACCGCTGCGCTCGGCGGCACCGAGTTCCTGGCCGCGATCCAGATTCCGCGAGCACATTCGCTGTGGTCGGATCGCGTCGTCCCCTACCACGATCCGCTGGCGGCCATCGAGGCGATTCGCCAGGCGATGACCGTGATCGGACACCGCTACCTCCAGGTGCCGTCCGGATCACCGCTGAGCCTGCAGCGCATGCAGGCCGAAGTCGAGGATCTCAGCGCGCTGTACGAGCAGCCGGGTACCCCGCTCGAGGGCGTTGTCCGCATCCACACCGACCGGCACTCCGGTGGCAGTGGCTACTTCACCGACAGCTCGTTCACCGCCACGCTGACCATCGGCGCTGCCATCGCATTGTCGGTGCGCGGCGGCGGGGTCGCCTTCCCGCCGGAGGCCTATCGGGAATTCCGCGCCCATCAGCAGCGGGGCCGGCCGCCGGAAGGGGAGCCGGCCGCAGCGGTCGAGCCCGCGCCGCCGGGCCGGGTCGGCCGCCGCGACCCGCGCAACGTCGTCATCGGGGACCCACCGGTCGATCCGGGCGACAGCGCGACGATGGCGCTGATCGTCGACCAGCTCCACCCGTCCTTCTTCGACCACTCCTACGATCACGTCCCCGGACCGCTCATGCTCGAGGGCTTCCGGCAGGCGGCTCTCTGCGTCGCGGGTCCACAGGCGGTGGTCGCGCTGAACGCGGAGTTCAGCGGGTTCGCCGAGTTGGGGGGCCACCTCGAGTATCTGGCCCGCTACGACGGCGACGCCGAGGTCGACATCGCACTGTCGCAGTTCGGCACGACCATCGCCGAATGCCTGGTCGAGTTGTCCCCCTATCCCATCGACGCCCAGCCTCGAGGAGTTCTCCGATGAATACACGATCAGCGCAGCCGGACAAGCGATTCGCCGTGGTGGGCGCGGGAATCTCGGGCATCGCCGCGGCCTGGGAACTGCACAAAGCCGGCTACCAGGTCGACCTGCTCGAGCAGGACGACGTCGCGGGCGGCCGGTTCGGCGTCGCGCGACTCGGGGACCGGCCGGTCATGATGGGCGGCAAGAACCTCGGCAAGAAGTACAGCGCACTGCGCGGATTCCTGGCGCAGATGGGCGACCCGAAGCTGGAGCCCTTCGGCATCAACACCTCTCGCGTCGTCGACGGCGAACTGCTGACCATCGACAGCAAACAGGGTCCGCTCCAGCGGCTGGCCGGGCTACGCCGAATGGCTCCCCTGACCGACCTCGCGAAACTCTTCAACCTCGCCCGCCAGGTCCGGAGCAAGGAGGAGAACCGGTTCCTCGGATCCCAGGCGTTCACCAGGATCGCCGCGGCCGCCGATCACAAACCCCTGAGCGAACATTTCGGCTCGCGCATCGTGCACAACATGTTCCGGGCCATGACGGTGCGGATGAACGGCGCCGAACCCGACGAGGTGTATCTGGGTACCTTCGGCACCAACCTCACCATGATCATGGACACCTACGACCAGTTGACCGAGAGCATCGACCCGGTGATCGCGGCCCTGTCGAAGCAGATCACGATCAAGACGGGGACGCGGGTGCAGCGGCTGGTCGTCCACGACGGCTCCGTTACCGGCCTGGAGATCTCCGAACGTGGCGGTCCGGTCACCGCACATCCCTACGACGGTGTCGTCATCGCGGCCCCCGCCTACGCCGCGGCGGAGATCGTGAAGGCCGATCTGCCCGCGCTCGCCGGGCTGCTGCTCGACGTCCGCTACTTTCCCGCCGCGGTGGTCCTGGTCGAGTACGACCGCCCGGTCTTCGGCATGGACGTGCGCGCGGTGGTGATGGACGACGGGCCGTGCAGCAATGCGGGCGTCTACGGCATCCACGACCTGCACATCGTCCGCTACACCTTCAGCGGACGGCACGCTCGGCCCACCCCGTCGCCCGAGCAGCTCGAAGAGTGGATCGACCAGGCCGAGGAGCAGCTGCTGGCGCTGCTGCCCGCCCGCGGCGTGCGCCGAGTCCGATCGGTCGGCAAGGTCTGGGAGGCGGCGTACTGCGCCTACGTGCCGTTCCACGGCAGCTTCCTCGACGATGTGCGCGCCAGGGTCGGCACGGTCGGCGGGCTCGCGTTGGCGGGGGATTACCTGCGCGGCGCCCCCATCGAGAGCTGCTTCCGCTCCGGCACCGAGGCTGCCGCGGCCCTGCTGCGGTGAGTCCGGCGTGACCCGCGAGTGCGGCGGCACACCCCCGGGGGTGTGCCGCCGCACTCGCATTCCGGCAGCCGCGTCACTCCGCGGTGTAGATCGCGTCGACATCGGCGGCGTACTTCTTCCGCACGATGTCGCGCTTGATCGACATCTTGGGGGTCAGCTCGCCGCCCTCGACGGACCAGTTCGCCGCCAGCACCCGGATCTTCCTGATGCCCTCGGCTTTCGAGAACCGGCTGTTGGTCTCCGCCACGGCGGCCTCGAGTTCGGCCAGCAGCACCGGATGCTCGATCAGTTGCTCGACAGTGCTGTCGCGGGGGACCGCGCTGCGCTCGATCCAGCCGGGCAGCGCCTCCGGGTCGACAGTGATCAACGCCCCGATGAAGGGCATGCCGTCCCCGACCACCATGCACCGGTCGACCAGCGGATGAGCGCAGAGCGAGTCCTCGAGCAGCGCGGGCGAGACGTTCTTTCCGCCGGCGGTGACGATGATCTCCTTCTTGCGGCCGGTGATCCGGACATAGCCGTCCGCGTCGACAGCGCCGAGGTCGCCGGTGGCGAACCACCCGTCGATCAGCGCGGCGCCGGTGGCGGCGGGGTTGTTCCAGTAGCCGCCGAAGACGACCGGGCCGCGCACGAACAATTCGCCGTCGGCGGCCACCCGAACCGCATGGCCGGGCAGCGGGCGGCCCACCGAGCCGATGCGCTGGTGACGCGGCGTGTTCATGATGATCCCGGCGGTGGTCTCGGTCAGGCCGTATGCCTCGTAGATCGGCAGCCCGATCCCGCGGAAGAAATGTCCGAGCCGCGGGCCGAGCGGTGCGCCAGCGGACAGCGCGCTGGTGCACTCGCCGCCGAGGGCGCCCCGGAGCTTGCCGTAGACGAGGCGGTCGAACACCGCGTGCCGCAGCCGCAGCCCCGGACCGGGGCCCCTGTTCTCCAGCGCCTCGCTGTAGGCGACGGCTGTCGCGATGGCGAGGTCGAAGATCCTGCCCCTGCCCTCGTCCCGGGCTTTCAGCCGGGCGCCGTGGTAGATCTTCTCGAAGACCCGGGGGACGGCGAAGACGACCGTCGGCTTGAACGCGGCGAACTCCGCACCCAGCGCCGACCAGTCGGCGGTGTGCCGCACGACGACCTTCGAATCGAAGGCGCCGAGCATGACGACCTGCGCGAAGATGTGGGCCAGCGGCAGGAACAGCAGGGTCCGCCCGTTCTCGACGTAGATCTCGGCCATCGCCGCCCTGGCGGCCGCCGACTCCGCGTACAGATTTCCGTGCGACAGACAGACCCCCTTGGGGCGCCCGGTGGTGCCGGAGGTGTAGATCAGTGTCGCCGGGCTCGGCGCGCCGAGCCCGGCCCGCCGCTGGTGCACCACCTCGTCGCCCAAGCCCGCTCCGCGCCTGCGGAGTTCGCCGATGCCGTCGCCGTCGAGCTCGAGGATCTCCGACAGCTGCGGCAGCGTCGCCGCGACCTCGCCGACGATCGCCCGATGCTTCGCGGTCTCGACCACCAGCAGCGTGGTTCCCGAGTCCGCCAGAATCCACCCGGCCTGATCGGCCGAGGACGTCTCGTAGATCGCGACCACGCAGCCGCCCGCGGCCCACACCGCGAAGTTCAGCAGCACCCATTCGTAGCGGGTCCCGGACAGTATCGCCACCCGGTGGCCCGCGCCGACCCCGGAGGCGATCAGCCCTTTCGCGACCGCGAGGACGCTGTCGGCGAATTCGGCGGCCGTCACGTCATGCCACGAGGTGCCGATCGGACGCTGGAACACCACCTGTCCGGGGGTATGCGCGGCATGGTCGAACACCACGGCCGTGACCTCGGCGCCGGGTGGGATCTCGAAGGACGGGGGAACGGAGAATTCCGGCAGCACGGCCATGGTCAGCCTCGGACCGCTCGTCCGTCGAGCACCCGGTGCACGCTGGCGAGGGTCCTGGCCGCGCCGTCCACCTCGAGTTGCAGGAACAGACCGGTGTCGGTGCTCTCCCGGCGCATCGTCACGGAGTCGCCCGCGAGAATCGGGCCGACGTGCTCGACGATCGCCCGGTAGGGCTGGTCGTGGAGCTCCGGCCGCTGCGCCAGGGCCTCCTCGACGGCCTGCCAGTGAATGGCGTAGTTGACGTGGCGATTGAGATCGAGGTCGGCGAACCGCAGCGGGAACGGCATGGCCGGGCTGTCGATGGCCGCGCGCTCCCGCAGTGCGGGCCGCCAGCGCAGCCGGTGTTCGGTGGTCATCGAGAGCATCGGGGCCAGGAACCGATCCGTCATCCGGGTAGGGTGTCCGTCCGCCGGATCGACATTGATCACGAAGGTGTCGGTGCTGATCGATCCGCCGCTCTCGCTGTCGATTTCGACGCGCATGCTGCACCAGCGGTTCGACGTGGCCGAGGGCCAGCGCCGCAAGCGGATCCGCTCACCGAACCGGATGGGGCGGACCATATCGATCACGGTTCGCTTGACGATCCACGCCCGGTGCAGATGCCCGTCCTCCACCGTCTCGAGATGTTCGTAGGCCAGCTCCATCAGATACCGCGCGACCGCGTCCAGCCGCAGCCGGCCCCGGTCGTCGGTATCCCCCAGCCATACCGACCGGGTTGCCCGGAAAACCCCGGTGTCGTCGGGGCATGGTGCGAGAGCTACATCAAGCTCGCTGACTTCGGTCGTCATCTCGCTGCACGCTTTCTCTGTGGCCGTGTTCATTTCCCTCGGCCTCACCCGCGAGCCTGCGTTTCAGAATGTCGACGGCCCGGTCGCACCATTCGAGTGTGCTCTGCTCGAATGTCTTGCCGCGCAACCCGACCAGGTAGTCACCGACCCTGGGTGAGGTGGCCAGGAACGTCTCCTCGTCGAGATCCCCTCTGGCTCGTTTGTGTCGTTTGTCGTACTGCTCGACCCGGGCGCGCGCCTCGGCCGCTCGGTCCTCGAGTTGTTCGATGAGCTGGGCCAGGTCGCCCAGCTCGGCGGCTTGCATCTTGACCAGGAGATCGTCACGGACGAAGGGTGGCTTGCTCGGCCCGCCGATGAACTCCGCCATTGCCTTTCGGCCCGCATCTGTCAGGCTGTAGACGCGCTTGTTCGGGCGATCCACTTGAATCACCTGGCGTCCGGCGACCACACCCTCGGTCTCGAGCCTGGCCAGCTCGGTGTAGAGCTGTTGCGGAAGTGCGTGCCAGTAATTCGAGATATTGATGTCGAAGAGTTTCGCGAGTTGGTATCCGGACAGTTCGCCGTCCAGCAGCGCCGCCAGTACTGCGTGTCGTAACGCCACGGTGAATCTCCCGCCCTTGCCAGTGGAGCCGGTGGTCTGCCCGCTCCCGGATACCCGACTGTAGCGGGGCATCCTCGCGGTTCGGTCACCACCGACCACAGTCTATACTCCATTATTGACATAGGTCAATCCTTGACTATGATGAGGGTGGTTCATCGGGCAGGTCTCTTCGCCACCGAGCTCCCGCAGGGGGAAAAAATGTCAGTAGAAATCGCTGTCCCGGCTGTGCCCACGGTGCCGCATTCCGCCATTCTCGGGCTCGGCGTCTATCGGCCGAGCCGCGTGGTGACCAATGACGAACTCGCCGAATCCCTCGATTCCAGCGACGAATGGATTCGGACCCGGTCGGGTATTCGCAGCCGGCGGCTGTGCACCGAGGAGGAGACGCTCGTCGCGATGAGCCTGGGTTCGGCACGGCAGGCGATCGAATCCTCGGGCATCGACCCGCAGCGGATCGACTGCGTCCTGCTGGCGACCATGAGCAGCCCGCTGGTCACTCCGGCCACGGCGCCGCTGTTGGCGACCGAATTGGGGCTGCGCGGTGTGGCCGCGCTCGACGTGGTCAATGCCTGCGCCGGATTCTGCTCGACGGTCGGCATGGCCTCGGACATGATCCGGGCGGGCACCGCCGAGTACGTGCTGGTGATCGGCGCGGAGCGATTGAGCGACATGGTCGACTGGACCGACCGCACGAACGCCTTCCTGTTCGGTGACGGCGCCGGCGCCGCGGTGATCGGCCCCTCGGAAACCGTGGGGATCGGTCCGCTGGTGTGGGGTTCGGACGGCAGCCACTGGGACATGCTCGGGCAGAACAAGGCCATGGGCACCTTCATGGACGAGGTGAAGGAGCTCGGAGCGCAGGCGCAGCGGCCGATCTTCAAGATGGACGGACCCGCGCTGTTCCGCTGGACCCTCGGCGCGCTGGAACAGGTGTGCCGGGAGGCGCTGAAGCGGGCCGGGGTCACGGTCGACGATCTCGACGCGTTCATCCCGCACCAGGCGAACGGGCGGATCACCGAAATGCTGGCCAGGCAGCTGAAGCTGCCGGTCGGCTGCACGGTCGCCTACGACATCGAGGAACAGGGCAACACCTCGGCGGCCTCGGTACCGCTGGCGATGGAGGGGCTGCTCCGTACCGGTGCCGCGAAGCCCGGTGACATCGCGTTGCTGATCGGCTTCGGGGCCGGGCTGGTCTACGCCGCGCAAGTGGTCCGACTACCCGGCGTTCCCTGCTGAGAAGCTCTTGCCCACTCCGCAATTCGGCGCTCTGGAGGACTGGTATCGATGTCGAACAACGCTTCGCTCCGCACCGTCAAACCTGCCGCCATCGCCGCCGTCACGGCGATGGCGGGTTTCATCGCCTTTCTCGACGCGACGATCGTGAACATCGCGATCCCGAGCATGCACGCCGACTTCTCGTCGTTCTCGCTCGAATCGCTCTCGTGGGTGATCAACGTCTACAACATCGTGTTCGCGGCCTTCCTGCTGCCCGCGGGCCGGTATGCGGACCGGTTCGGCCGGAAATTGGTGTTCCTGCTCGGCTTGGCGCTGTTCGTGGTCATGTCCCTGCTGTGTGCCGTGGCGACCGGTCTGTGGTTCCTGGTGGCCGCCCGCGCGTTCCAGGCGCTGGGCGCGGCGCTGATCGTGCCGACGTCGCTGGCCCTGCTGTTGCCGGCGTTTCCCGCACAGCGGCGCGGGGTCGCCGTGTCGATCTTCGCGGCGACCGCGGCGCTGGCCTCGGGCATCGGCCCAGCGCTCGGCGGGCTGCTGATCGAGATCGCCGACTGGCGCATGGTGTTCGCGGTGAACATCCCGATCGGGCTGCTGACATTGCTGGCGGCCTGGCGCTGGGTTCCGGAGGCCAAGGAGGGTAAGGCGGCCGGAAATCCGGATCGCCTCGCCATCGTGTCCGTGGCCGTCGGATCCGGTGCGATCGCCCTGATGATCGTCAAGGGCAACGATTGGGGCTGGACGGACCCAAGAACCCTGGTGTGCCTGACCATCGGCCTCGCGCTCATCGCCCTGGTGGCCCGCCGGTGCGTCACACACGCGACACCGTTGATCGACGGCCGGATCTTCCGGGACCGGGCGGTGGCGGTATCGAGTCTCGGCACCTTCGTCTTCGCGGTGCCCTTCTACGCGTTCCTGCTGACGAACGTCCTGTTTCTCACCTCGGTGTGGAACTACTCCACGCTGCTGGCCGGGCTGGCGATGACCCCGCCGCCGCTCGCAGCGGTCCTGGTCGCGCGCCCGGCCGGTCGGCTGTACGACCGGTACGGCGCGCGCTACCTCACCCTGGCCGGGGGAGTGCTGGTCGGCGTCGGGCTGCTGTGTTACGCGATATCCGCCGGGCCCGAGCCCGACTTCCTCGCCGACTGGCTGCCCGGCGCGCTCATCAGCGGTATCGGCGTGGGATTGATCTGGCCCAGCCTGGCCAGCGCCTCGGTGCAGAACGTCGACCAGGAGCGATTCGGTACGGCGACCGCGTTCAACAGCGCGCTGCGCCAGCTCGGCGGGGTGATCGGGGTGGCGGCATGCGTGTCCTACCTGTCGAGCCGGGGCCAGCGGAATCCGCTCGACGCGTTCCATCACGTGTGGCAGGCGGCGGCGGTGGTCGCCGTCCTCGCCGCGGTGATCGGTCTGGGGCTCGTCCGCCAGCGCGTACCGGACGAGCAGATCGGCGGGATGCGGTCGGATGCCGTCGGTGCCTGAGGTGGACCACTCGACGGGCCACCGCGCGAAGGTGGTGGCGCTGCTGTTCGGGCCGACACCCAATATTCTGCGCGTCACCGGTTCGTCGTCGCGGCGCCGAGCGGCTCCGATCGCGGGCAGGACGATCCTGATCACCGGTGCTTCGTCCGGGATCGGCCGGGTGGCGAGCCGGAAGCTGGCGGCCGAGGGCGCGCGGGTGATCCTGGTGGCCCGCCGCGCGAAGGAGCTCGAACTCGTGCGCGACGAGATCGTCGAGGCGGGCGGGCAGGCCGACTACCGCGGTTGCGATCTCACCGAGGGCGGCGAGGTCGACGCGCTGGTGCGCTGGGTGCACGAGCGGCACGGCGGCGTCGACGTCCTGATCAACAATGCGGGCCGGTCCATCCGGCGGCCCCTGGTGGATTCCTTCGATCGTCTGCACGACTTCGAAAGAACCATGGCCTCGAACTATTTCGGGCCGCTGCGGCTCACCCTCGGGCTGCTGCCGGACATGGTCGCTCGCGGCTCCGGCCACGTCATCAATGTCGGCACCTGGACGGTCGCGGTCGAGACGGCGCCCAAATTCGCCGCCTATCACGCCTCCAAAGCCGCGCTGGCCGCGTTCGGCCGCTGTCTGGAAGCCGAATTGGCTCCGGCCGGCGTCACCGTGACCGCGGTCCACTTTCCCCTGGTCCGGACCCCGATGATGGCGCCGACCGCCGACTTCGCCGACCAGCCGTGCCTGACCCAGGAACAAGCGGCGCAGTGGCTGGTCCGCGCGGTCCGCACCAAACCCGTGCGCCTGGTCCCGCGGTATGCCGATGTCCTGCGCGTCGTCGGCACTTTCTCCCCGCGTTCGGTCGATCGGTTCCTGCGGTCGCGGACCTGAGGGTGTCCGGCGAAACCCCGAGAGAAGGATGGAAGCAATGCCAGTGCCATCATCGGATGTTCTCCAACGACTGAGCCACCTCGCCGCCGTCACCGAGCCCGAAACGAGCACTGCCATCTCCGAGGTGTTCACCGGGCGCGTACTCGGCACCGTGCCCGTCGGCGATGCCGCCGACGTCGCGGCGGCATTCGGGAAAGCCCGTGCCGCGCAGCCGGAGTGGGCCCGGCGCCCGGTTCGGGAGCGCACCGCGATCTTCGAGCGGGCCGGGAGCCTGCTGTTGGCGGAATGGGAGCAACTGCTCGACATCATCCAGGCCGAGACCGGCAAGGCGCGCTGGGCGGCCTACGAAGAGGCGATGGCACTGCTGTTGGCGTTGCAGTACTACACCGACAAGTCGCCCGCGCTGCTGGCTCCCCAGCGGGTGCCCGGCGTGCTGCCGATGATCATGAAGGTCGGCGTGCACCGCAAGCCGAAGGGCGTCGTCGGGGTGATCGCGCCGTGGAACTACCCGATCGCGCTGTCGATCGGGGACGGCATCCCGGCGCTGATCGCCGGCAACGCGGTCGTCGTCAAACCGGACAGCCTCACGCCGTACTCCCCGCTGTTCGTCACCGAACTGCTCTATCGCGCGGGCCTGCCCCGGGAGCTGCTTGCCGTCGTCCCCGGCGCCGGGCGGGTCGTGGGCCGGGCCATCCTCGACAACTGCGACTTCCTGATGTTCACCGGATCCTCGGCCACCGGGCGGACCCTCGCCGCGGAGTGCGGCAGGCGGCTGATCGGGCTCTCCGCCGAGCTGGGAGGCAAGAACGCCATGATCGTCGCGAAGTCGGCGAATATCGATCGCGCGGCGAAAGCCGCTGTGCGGGCGTGCTTCTCGAACTCGGGCCAGCTCTGCGTCGCGATCGAGCGCATCTACGTCGAAGAGCCGGTGGCCGCCGAGTTCTCCGCGAAGTTCGTCGCCGCGACCGCGGCGATGACGCTGCGTGCGGGGTACGACTTCGACATCGACATGGGCAGCCTGATCTCCGGCGGGCAGGTGGAGACCATGCTGAAACACGTCACCGACGCCACCTCCAAGGGTGCGACGGTGCTCACCGGGGGCGCCGCGCGTCCGGAGCTCGGCCCGCTGTTCTTCGAACCCACCGTCCTGACCGATGTCACCGAGGAGATGGAGTGCCATCGCGCCGAGACCTTCGGTCCGCTGGTGTCGATCTATCCGGTCGCGGACGTGGACGAGGCGGTGCGCGAAGCCAACGACACCGACTACGGCCTCAACGCCAGCGTGTGGGCGGGCAGCCGGGCCGAGGGCGAGAGGATCGCGATCCGGCTGCACACCGGCTCGGTGAACGTGAACGAAGGCTACGCACCCGCGTTCGCGAGCACGGCGGCCCCGATGGGCGGAGTGGGCGCATCCGGTATCGGCCGCAGGCACGGCCCGGACGGCTTGCTGAAGTACACCGAGGCGCAGACGGTGGCGAGCGCGGGACTCGGTATGGATCCGCCGCCCTTGCTCAGCAATGAGAAGTGGCAGAACCTGATTCGCTCCATGGTGCGGGCGGTGCGGCACCTGCCGGGTCGTTGACACTGTCCGCCGAGGAGTAGCCATGGCCACCGCTGTCGCTCGACCACACCCCTTCGATATCGCCACCACCCTGACCCGGAGCAGTTCGGGCTCGCTGACTTCTTCGATCAGTCCGCCGAACTGTGGACCCCCGCGGGGGCGCTGCCCGCGCCGAGTCACCAGATGGTCTATTTCAAAGCTTGATCGTGCACCGAAGAAAGTGGTAGCCACACCATGGCACAGATGCCCGAGTACGAAATCCTCGTCATCGGAGCGGGGCCGGCCGGCATCGGAACGGCAGCGATGCTCATCCGGGCCGGTCTGACCGATTTCGGCATCGTCGAGCGCGCCGGCGACCTCGGCGGAAGCTGGCGCGACAACACCTACCCCGGAGTCGGGGTCGATATTCCCTCGGTCGCCTATCAGTACTCGTTCGCGCGGAAGGCCGACTGGACCCATCTGTTCGCCCGCGGCGCCGAGGTCAAGGCGTATCACGACGAGGTTGCCGCGCGCTACAACCTGCGCGAGCGCATCCTGTTCCAGACCGACATCGTGCGTGAGATCTGGAACGAGGAGGGGCACTACTGGGAGCTGTACGCCGCCGATGGCCGGGTTCTGAGCGCCCGCTTCGTACTCAGTGCGGTCGGCGCGTTCCTGCGTCCCAAGATCGGTGCCGACCTCGAGGGCGTGGACGATTTCACCGGGAAGATCCAGATACCGGCGAGCTGGGATCACGGCTACGAACTGGCAGGCAGACGGGTCGCGGTCATCGGCACCGGGGCCAGTTCGGTGCAGATCGTGCCCAGTATCGCCCCGGAGGTGACCCAGCTGGACGTGTACCAGCGCACTCCCGCCTGGTGTTTACCCAAGGCCGATCATCGACTCCCGCCGTGGTTCCGGACCGCGCTGCGGATTCCGGGCGTCTCCGCCGCCCTGCACGGGGCCGGGTTGGCCGCGATCGACCTGCTGATGGCGCTCCTGACCACGACCTCGACCGGGAGGGCGAAGTCGTTGCTCGCCCGAGCCGACGCCGATGCCATCGCGCGCTACCGGCGATACGTGCATCGCGTCGTGGACGATCCGCGGATCGCCGAGCAGCTGATCCCCGCCTACGGTCCCATCGGAAAGCGCCCCACGGCCTCGAACACGTTTCTCCAGGCATTCAATCGGCGCAATGTCGCGCTGCACACCGACCGGATCGACCGGGTGACCGCGACCGGTATTCGTACCGCCGACGGCGCGGAGCGCGACTACGACATGATCGTGCTCGCCACCGGCTACGAGATGTTCTCCGACCCGGAGAGCTATCACGACGGCGCCGTCGTCGGACGCGACGGCTTCGACCTGGCGCAGTTCTTCGGGAAAGAGGGATTACAGGCGTACGAGAGCGTGGCCATTCCGCGTCTGCCGAATCGTTGGCTGATCGCGGGGCCCTACTCGTGGACCGGGTCCGGTTGGCACACGCTGGTCGAAGTGAGTGCCACCCACGCGATCCGGGCCATCTCCGCGGGGCTCGAGCGCGGCGCCACCGTCGTCGAAGTGCGCCGATCGGTCCATGACGCGTACCACGAGCAGGTGCGCAGGCGCGGCACACTGATCAGTCACTATTTCACCGTCCAGAACAAAGGACTGCGTACGTATTATGTGAATTCGCAGGGGGATATGGCTTATCTGCGGCCGTCGACGCTGGTCGAAGCGCGGTGGCGGAGCCGGCATTTCCCGATCGACCACTACCGGTTCGAGACGGCGTCGTCGTCCGGTCCGTCAGGACTGAAGTCGAAATCCGAGTATGAAGTTGGTGATGGTCTCCCGCAGTAACTCCTCGGCCACCTCCTCGGTGAGGAATCCCGAGACGACGAAGTCGGCCAGACCATGGACGGCGGCCGCGAGCAGCATGCTGAGCCGCACCGGATCACCGGGTACCACCTCGCCGCTGCTCTGCCCCTCGGCCATCAGTGTGATGGCCGAGGCGAAGGTCTGCTGCATCGCCGCGGCCAATTCGGTGCCGACGTCGGCACTGTTCTTGCGGCTGAACATCAAAGTGAGCAGTGCCGGGTTGTCGACAGCGAACCGGAGATGGATACGCGCGGTCGCGAACACGCGTTCGGAGAACGTCCCGTCGATGGCCGCATCCGCGTACAGCGCGGCCAGCCGTTCGAAGCCGACCAGCGCCAGTGCGTCGAGCAGCGCCTGCTTGTCCCGGAAATGCCGATTCGGGGCAGCGTGGCTGACACCTGTTTCCCTGGCGAGCTGTCGCAGCGTGAGGCTGTCCACCCCGCTCGTGCGCAGCGTCGCCTCGGCCCGCTCGAGCAGCTCGGCACGCAGGTCGCCGTGGTGATAGGCACGTGGACGGTTCATTCCCAAAGCCTAACTCGACCGCCGAAGTAGCCATTGACTACTATGATGTCACTGTCTACATTGGAACCATGACGACCAGCGGATGGACGCAGGCAGATCTTCCGGGATTCGAGGGGCGAACGGTGGTGATCACCGGCGCCGGCAGTGGACTCGGCCTGGTGACCGCCCGCGAACTGGCTCGTGTCGGCGCGCGTGTGGTGCTCGCGGTGCGTGACGTCACGCGCGGCCGAAAAGTCGCCGATCGCATGAAGGGCGAAACCGAGGTCCGGTCACTCGACCTCGCCGACCTCGCGTCGATCCGAAAGTTCGCCGAGGACTGGACCGGCCCCATCGACGTGCTCGTGAACAACGCGGGCATCATGATGGTGCCGCAGGGCCGCACCGAGGACGGCTTCGAGTTACAGTTCGGCACGAACCACCTCGGGCATTTCGCGCTGACGAATCTGCTGCTTCCGCATATCACCGATCGGGTGGTCACCGTGGCATCGCAGGCGCATCGACGCGGGACGCTCGCTCTCGACGACCTCAATTGGAACACCCGCAAGTACAGTCCGTCCGGGGCATACGCGCAGTCCAAACTCGCCAATCTGCTGTTCACGCTGGAACTGCAACGCAGGCTCACCGAGACCGGATCACTGCGGGCGGTCAGTGCGCACCCCGGCTGGGCGGCGACCAACCTGCAAAGTCACTCCGGCAATCCGGTCGCGCACATCGTCATGCAGATCGGGAACCGGATCATCGCCCAGAAGGCGGACACCGGGGCCTTGCCGACGCTGTTCGCGGCCAGCCAGGATATTCCACCCGCAAGCTATGTCGGGCCGGATGGATACAAGGAATACCGCGGTCACCCCACCCTGGTGGGGCGCTCCGCCGAGGCGAACGACGCCCAACTCGCCGCCGAGCTCTGGGACATCTCGGAGCAGTTGACCAAGGTCGAGTTCCGCGCCTCCGCATGACCCTTGACGTCGCCAGGAATCGCGAGGAGCAGAGAAATCATGTCGAATCAGAACAGTCTGCTCAACACTCGACATCAGGACAGTGCGCTCCCTGATCGACGACGCCCCGGAACAGGACAGAGCGCACTGCGGCTGTTGTTCGGCGTCGACGGCGTGGTCCGAATCCTCGGTGCCGTTCTGGTTGCCGGGATCGCCATCACCTCGGAGAACGCCACGTTCGGTGATTTCTCGGCTGTCGTACTCGTCGCAGCCGGTGTGGTGGTGGTCCTCAGCGGGTTGCTCGCGGCCGGGCTGGCGGTGGGAGTGCTTCGGATCGAGAAGGGGCTGGTGTCGCTCATCGGTGCCGATGTCGTCGTGGCGCTGGCCGGTATCGCCGTTCTCATCGCCGGATTCTGCAGTCTTCCGGTGTCGGGGATCCTCGCGGTGACCGGGCTCATCGCCTTCACCGTGGTGATGGCGATGGTCCAGTCGGCCCTCGCCGCGCTGCCGACCGAGTGAGGTCGGTCGGCTCGCCGGAGTACTACGCCGGGGTGCGTCTGGTCAGCGAGGAATCCTGAGTGAGGATCAGGTGGTGCAGCCGCTGCAGGTCGTGGCCGGGCTCCACGCCGAGATCCGCGACCAGCGCGGCGCGTGAGGATTGGTAGAAGTTCAGCGCCTCGGCCTGCCTGCCGGACCGATACAGGGCGAGCATGTATTGGCGACAGAAGCTTTCGCGCTGCGGTGCGGAGGTCGTCAACAGCTCGAGCTCGGGGGTGAGCTCACGATGAAGTCCACAGCTGAGCTCGGCGTCGAAGCAGTCCTCGTAGGCGCCGAGGCGCTCGTCCTCGATGGCCGACAATTCGTTCCAGCCGAGCCCCGCTTCCAGCAGGTCGGCCATCGCGGCCCCGGACCACATCCCCAGCGCCTGGCGCAGATAGGCGTGAGCCAGCTGCGGATGGCCGTCCTCGAGTTCACGCCGGCCCAACCGCACGAGCTTGCGGAATCGGTACAGATCCACCGCCTCCGGATCGATCCGCAACACATAGCCGGGCGTTTGCGTCAGCAACTCGACGCGGTCGAATTCGTGCTCGATAAAAGTCTTTCGCAACGTCGATATCGAATTCTGCACGATCTTACGAGCAGTCGACGGTGGTTCGCCTGCCCACAGCGCCTGGCGCAGGCGGTTCGCGGAGACGACCTGATTGTGGTGCAGGAGAAGGTAACCCAGTACAGCCCGGCGCGTCACTCCACCGAGGTCGATCCGCCTGCCGTTCGCATGGACCTCCAATACGCCGAGAACCCGAAAATCCACCGTCGTCTCCCTTCGATCGCACTGACGTCAGGTCTATCAACGCGATCGGCCCGCCAGTACCCCTATGCGGCGCAACCCTTATCGAGACGTATTCAGTTCACCGCGCGCTCGCGTCCCTGCCAGAACGCTCGACGCAGCTCGCGACGCAGAATCTTGCCGCTGGCGTTGCGGGGCAGGCTGGGGACGACGTCGAAGCGCTGCGGTCGCTTGAACGAGGCGACCTTGTCGCGCAGGTACAACGACAGTTCACGCGCGGTCACCGTCCGGCCGGGTGCCAGCACGATGAACGCGTGCACCGCCTCGCCCCAGCGCTCGTCCGGAATGCCGACCACGGCCGCTTCCCGTACGGCGGGATGGCTGGTGATGGTGTTCTCCACCTCGGCCGGGTAGACGTTCTCCCCGCCCACGATGATCATGTCGTTGATGCGGTCGCTGACGAACAGATAGCCCTGCTCGTCGATCCAGCCTGCGTCTCCGCTGTGGATTCGGCCGTGGATCAGCGTCGCCGCGGTGGCTTCCGGCCGATTCCAGTAGCCGAGCATCGGCGCGGGCGGGCGGACCAGGATTTCGCCCACCTGCCGCGGCGGCAATCGGTTGCCGCTGTCGTCGACCACCACGATCTCGCAGCCTGGATAGGGTCGTCCCGCCGCGCGCAGCCTGCGGCCGCCGGGGATGTGCTCCGCCGGTGGCATGAATGCCACGGGCGTCACGGTCTCGGTCATGCCGTAGAACTGGATGAATTCGCATCGGAATTTCTCCATGCAATCCATGAGCATGCTCTCCGGAATCGGTGAACCCCCGTAGGAGATCTGTCGGAGCCGGTCGAAATCCTCCGCTACCACGCCGGGTTCGGTGAGAATGAGAGCCAACATCACGGGAACAGCCGTCATCGTCGTGATCCGATGATTCCGGATCGTGGCCAGCGCCGCGCCCGGGGTGAATTCCGGGACGATCGCGATGGTGAGCCCCGCGATCAAGCCCTGCATCACCCAGGCGTGGCCCGCGATGTGGAATCCTGGAATTGCGACGAACGCACGGTCGTCCGCCCGCGGTACCAGCCAGTCCCACCCGGACGAATACGTGATCTCCCATACCGCGAACAGACTCTCCTGCGCAATCATCACACCCTTCGACGCGCCGGTAGTGCCACTGGTGTACATCTGCAGCACTGCGTCACTGCGGGCGGCCAGTGCCGGGGGCGTCGTATACGGATGATTCGCGAGCCAATCGGCGAAACTGCCGCCCGCGTCCGCGGTGGCGTCCAGCCGGACGACGGCGACCTGCGGGATGTCCGTGACGGCGTCGTGCATTCGCGCCCCCCGAGCCAGGGCTGCGGCGCTGATCTCCTCTGCGGCCGAATCGACGAACAGCATCGTGCAATTCGAATCGGTGAGAATGTGCGCTATCTCGGCGGCGGTGAGCCGCCAGTTGATGGGGACCACAATGGCGCCCACGATCGATGATCCGATCACCAATTCGTACAACTGCTCGCCGTCGCGTCCCAGGTAGGCGATATGGTCGCCGTGGCCGACCCCGGCCGCCGTCAGCGCGTGCGCGACACGATTGGCAGCCCGATGCAGCGTCCGGTAATCGATTTCCCGGTTCCCGCTGATCAGTGCGACAGCCTCCGGTCGCTCGGCCGCGTGTGCACCGATCACAGCCGAAAGCGTCTCGGACTTGGCGGGATACTTCAGCTCCGTCTGCACAGCCATGGACCCAACGGTATCCACCGACGGTAATCGCTCAGTAATTGTCGCGTGCAGGAGCCGGCGGGTAGGTCGGGATGACGCTGTTGCTATTCCGATGGCATAGACGCGTTCGGGGTCGCGCGGGGAAAGCCGCTGGCGCCGACCGGGGGGACCACCGTTCGTGCCCGGGTGCAGGTCGCCTAGGGGGTTTGCCGGGCGGGCGGAGTGGCGTCACCCGCTGCTGTGGCGAGATGGGTGTTGACGCGGTTGAGGAGGGTGAACAGCTGTGCGCGTTCGTCGTGGTCGAGCGGAGTCATGATGTGGTTGTTGACGCCGTCGAGGACTTGGTCGAGCTCGGCGAGGCGGTGCTCGCCGTGCTCGGTGATGGTGATGACGTTGCGCCGCTTATCGGCGGGGTCGGGCGCGCGGCGAACCCACCCGCCGTTTTCGAGGTCGTTGAGGACGGACACCAGGTCGCTCTTGTAGACGCTGGTTCGGTCGGACAGCGCTGCCTGGCTGGCCGGTCCGAACTCGGCGAGCGCGGCCAGCACCACGAAGTGGTCCTTGCGGGCGCCCGCGTCACGCAGCGCGTCACGCGAGACGCGGGTCATCTGGGTGGCCGTCATCGAGGTGAGGCGTGCGAGCTGTCGCTTGAGCCGCGCAGGGGTTCGCTCACCGTGATCGAACCGCAGTTCCTCGCCGATCTCCATGATCGGAGCGTACCGCACTTGCGTTAGTGCCACTAACGACCTACATTCATTTATGCCACTAACGTTAATGGCACAAACTGATAGTGGGGAACTGCCATGCCCGGCACCGATGCGCTCATCCGTGACCTCGCCGACCGCGCCGAACTGACCGAACTGGTTGCCCGCCACAGCCTGTGGGTCGACGAGGGGTTCGCCGACACCGACCGGCTCTTCACCGAGGATGTCGTGGTCGTCTCCATTCGCGGACAGGCGCACGGCATCGAGGCACTCACCGCCCTCGCGCGCAAGGGCCACGATGCCTACGCGCGCACTCTGCACAGCAAGAGCAACCTCGTCATCGAGATCGACGGCGACACCGCGACCGTGCGGGCGCACGACCTCGCCGTCTACCTCATCGACGACAAGGCCGAGGCACTCGCGGCCGCGATCCACCGCTACCGGGCCCGCCGCAGCGCCGACGGCTGGCGCTTCGACCGGCTCGAGGTCTCTCCGGTGGCGCTGACCGAAGCGCTCACCCGCGCGCTCTAGGTCGATCGGAATCGAGGAATATGCACTCCGCAGTCCGGGCCGCCGCCACCTGCGCCGCCGCCCTCACCCTCGTCCTCACCGCCACCGCCTGCGGCGCCGACAACACGGCCACGCGCGTGGGCAGCACCTCCACAACGCCGACGAAAGACGATGCCATGTCCACCCCCGCGTCGACCGCCGACCGACTCGAGATCGCCGACCTGTTCACCCGCTGGGCCCGCCTGCTCGACGAGCGGCGATGGGGCGATGCCGGCACCGTGTTCGCCGAGGAGGTGCAGGTCGACTCCCCTCGAATCCGCGTTCGCGGGATCGATGAGCTGGTCGACTACCTGCGCCGGTCCGAGGTCGACGGGGAACACACCCAGCACACCACCACCGACCTGCTGGCGAGGATCGACGGTGACCGGGCCGCGGCCGAAGCGAACTCACTGGTGTACTACTACCGTGACGGCCGGCCACCCCACCGGAGCGCCGGTCTCCGCCAGAGCTGCACCGCGGTACGGACCTCGGCGGGCTGGCGGCTCAGCGAAATACGGGTCACACCCGCCTGGATCCGTACGGAATGATCCCTGCCCCTCGACCGCGAGCACGCCGACCGGCACCGACAGATCCAGCTCGGCGACGGGACTGTCGGGTTGCGTCCAGCAGTGGCTCCTCGACAAGCCCACCCGGTCGTGGCACCCGCCCGCGAGGATCTTCGGGGCGGCGGTGCGGGGGCAGCAGCGAGTAGTCCCGGCCGGTCGGTCTGTCGGGGCGGCTTGATAGAACTGCTGCGACACCGAGACCCCGGCCGCTGGGAGCCCTGAGTATGACCGTCAGCGAACACCTCACAGAGTGGCACGGCCTGCCTGTGTTCGACTTCCCCGATGCGAAGAGCACGACCGAGCTGCCCGCCGCCGCCGAGGTGGCGTGGCGGATCGCCGTCGAGCCCTACGACGACGACCCGGAGAAGTGGCCCGCCGCCTTCGCCCGCTTCCTCGCCGCGGTGGACACCACCGAGGTCACCGCGCTGATCGTCGGCCAGTGGGGCGAGGCGTACGACGTCGGCGTCGACATCGTGGTCGAGGCGCTGACCGCCGCGCGGGACCGGTTCCCGGCCCTGCGCGCGCTCTTCATCGGCGACATCACCTTCGAGCAGGCCGAGATCACCTGGATCGAGCAGGGCGACATCACCCCGCTGCTCGACACCTTCCCCGACCTGCTCGCCTTCGGCGTCCGCGGCGGGCAGAACCTGGCCTTCCCGGCGGTCGCGCACCAGTCGCTGCGCACCCTGATCGTGGAGGCGGGCGGGCTCGGCGCCGACGTGGTGCGCGGGATCGGCGCCAGCGAGTTCCCCGAGCTCGAGCACCTGGACATCTGGCTCGGCACCTCCTGGTACGGCGCGGACGCCACGGTCGACGACCTGGAGCCCTTCCTGACCGGAACCCGGCTGCCCAAGCTGCAGCATCTCGGGCTGCGCAACAGCGACATCCAGGACGACGTCGCCGCCGCGCTGGCGGGGGCACCGGTGGTCGCCCGGCTGCACACGCTCGACCTCTCCATGGGCACGCTCGGCAACGAGGGCGTGGAGGCGCTGCTCGGCGGCCAGCCGCTGACCCACCTGCGCAAGCTCGACCTGCACCACCACTTCGTCGGCGAGCCGCTGGCCGACCGGTTGCTCGCCGAGCTCACCGCCGACGGCGTCGAGGTCGACCTGTCCGGGCGGGAGGCGGCCGACCGCGGCCGCGAGGACCGCTACACCGCCGTCTCGGAGTGACGCCGGTGCCTGCCCCGCGGATCGCGGTCGTCGGCGTCCCGGCGAACCGGCGCAGCACGCTGTTCCTCGCGGCCGCCGCCGAAGCCGGGCTGCCCGCGCCGCGGCTGCTGTCCTGGCGTTCCGTGCTGGCGGGCGCCGCCGCCTTCGAGCCGGGCGAGCTGGTGCGGCTCGACTCGCCCGGCGAGGATCCCGAGCTCGACCGGCTGCTGCGCGGCCACACCGACTCCACCCGGGTCGAGGGCACCGCCCGCTGGTACCGCCGCTTCCTCGCCGCGGCGCGCGCGGTGGCCGAGCGGGCCGCCGCCGACGGCGCCGAGCTGCTCGACGCCACGGACGATCTCGCGGTGCTCTTCGACAAGCGCCGCTGCCACGCGGTGCTGCGCGCGGCCGGGGTGCCGGTGCCAGCCTCGCCAACCTCGGGTCCGGCGGCGGCCCCGGTGCGCGGCTGGGCGGATGTGCGGGCGCTGCTGGCCGAGCCGGGGATGCGCCGCGCCTTCGTCAAGCTCGCGCACGGCTCGTCGGGATCCGGGGTGCTCGCGGTGGAGACCGCGGCCGGCGGCCGGGTGCAGGCGCTCACCTCGGTCCAGCGCGACGAGCACGGCAGGCTCTTCAACTCGCTGCGGCTGCACCGGTACCGGAGCGAGCGCGAGGTGGCCGCGGTGATCGACGCGCTCGCCCCCGACGGGTTGCACGTCGAGCGCTGGCTGCCCAAGCCCGCGCTGCACGGCCGCAGCGCCGACCTGCGGGTGCTCGTCGTCGCCGGGCGGGCCACGCACGTGGTGGTGCGGACCGGCAGCTCCGCCATCACCAATCTGCACCTGGGCGGTGCGCGCGGCGAGCTGGCCGAGGTCGTCGCGGCGGCGGGGGAGCACTGGGCCGGTGCGCTCGCGGTCGCCGAGGCGGCGGCCGCGTGCTTCCCCGGCTTCTCCCGGGTCGGGGTGGATGTGCTGCCCGGGCTCGGCTGGCGCCGCTGGGCGGTCGGCGAGGTGAATGCCTTCGGCGACCTGCTGCCCCGGCTCACCGGGCTGCCCGGCAGCGGCGCGGATGGGCTCGACACCTACGCGGCGCAGCTCGCCGCGCTCCGGAGGCGGCCGTGCCCGGTGTGAACCCCGACATGAACGCCGTGATCGGCCACGACGACCTGCTCCTGGTCACCCTGGACACGCTGCGCTACGACGTCGCCGCCGAGCTGCTGGCCGCCGGGAAGCTGCCGAACCTGGCCGGGCAACTGCCCGGCGGGGAGTGGGAGAAGCGGCACGCGCCGGGCAATTTCACCTTCGCCTCGCACCAGGCCATGTTCGCCGGCTTCCTGCCCACCCCGGCCGAGCCCGGCCCGCACCCGCGGCTCTTCGCCGCCCGCTTCGACGGCAGCGAGACCACCGCGCCGCGCACCTGGGTGTACGACACCCCCGACCTGGTCTCCGGGCTGGCCGCCGAGGGGTACCGCACGGTGTGCCTCGGCGGGGTCGGGTTCTTCGACAAGCGCGGGCCGATGGGGTCGGTGCTGCCCGGCTACTTCCAGGAGAGCCACTGGTCGCCGGAGTTCTCGGTGGCCGCGCCCGCCTCCTTCGAGGCGCAGGTCGCCGCGGCGGAGGAGATCGTCGCGGCACTGCCGCCGCAGCGCAGGCTCTTCCTCTTCGTCAACGTGTCGGCGCTGCACCAGCCCAACTGGTTCCACCTGCCCGGCGCCACCCGCGCCGACGGCGACAGCAGGGCGACGCACGCCGCCGCGCTGGAGTACGTGGACCGGCACATCGGCAGGCTCTTCGCGGCCGCGAGCGCCAGGCGCCGCTGCTTCGCCATCGTCTGCTCCGACCACGGCACCGCCTACGGCGACGACGGCTACACCGGCCACCGGCTCGGCCACGAGTCGGTGTGGACCGTGCCCTACGCCCAGTTCTTCCTCGGGGGACCCGCATGACCACCGCTCTCGCCCCGCGCCCGTACCAGAGCTACATCTACGGCTACCCGCACAAGACCGCGTACCGGCCGCTCGCCCCGGCGCGCCCCGCGCTGCGGGAGCTCTGGGCGGACGAGCCGAAGGACGCGCTCTCCTTCTATACCCACCT
The DNA here is from genome assembly GCF_021183625.1 of Nocardia asteroides. Taxonomy (NCBI): domain Bacteria; kingdom Bacillati; phylum Actinomycetota; class Actinomycetes; order Mycobacteriales; family Nocardiaceae; genus Nocardia; species Nocardia asteroides. The sequence goes on along the minus strand of NZ_CP089214.1, from coordinate 1,032,731 downwards.
CCCGTTCTGCGAATTCCGCTGCGGCTTCTGCAATCTCTTCACCCGGATCGGCGCGCCCGGCGACCTCACCACCCGCTACCTGGACGCCGTCGAGCGGCAGGCGGTCGCGGTGCGCGAGGCGCTCGGTGACGGGGAGGTGCGGTTCGCCACTGCGGCCTTCGGCGGCGGTACCCCCACTTTCCTGAGCGCCGCCGAGCTCACCCGGCTCTGCGATATCGCCGAGCGGCGGATCGGCGTCGACCTGCGCGCCGTCCCGCTCTCCGTGGAGACCTCGCCCGGCACCGCCACCCCGGACCGGCTGGCGGTGCTGGCCGAGCGCGGCACCACCCGGGCGAGTATCGGCGTGCAGAGCTTCGTCGAGTCGGAGGCGCGGGCGGCGGTGCGGCCGCAGCGCCGGGACGAGGTGGAGAAGGCGCTGGCCGCCATCCGGGAGTCCGGCATCCCGATCCTGAACATCGACCTGATCTACGGCATCGACGGCCAGACCGCGGCCACCTGGCGCGCCTCCCTCGACGCGGCGCTGGCCTGGCGCCCGGAGGAGCTGTACCTGTACCCGCTCTACGTCCGCCCGCTCACCGGACTCGGCAAACGCACCCTCGTGGCCGAGCGGGAGTGGGACGCGCAGCGGCTCGCGCTCTACGCCGCGGGCCGCGACCAGCTGCTCGCCGCCGGCTACGAGCAGGTGTCCATGCGGATGTTCCGGCGCGCCGACGCCCCGCGCACCCCGGCCGACCACGCCTGCCAGAGCGACGGCATGGTCGGGCTCGGCGCGGGCGCCCGCTCCTACACCGCCGGGCTGCACTACTCCTTCGACTACGCGGTGGAGACCCGCGAGGTCCGCGGCATCGTCGACGAGTACGCGGCGACGACCGATTTCACCCGCGCGGAGGTCGGCCGCGCGCTCGGCGTGGACGACCGGCGCCGCAGGCACCTGCTGCAATCGCTGCTCCAAGCCGATGGCATGGACGTCGCCGGGTACCGCGCCCGCTTCGGCGCGGGCCCGCACGAGCACTTCCCGGCCGAGCTGGCCGGCTTCGCCGAGCGCGGCTGGCTCGACCTCGACGCGGGCCCGGAGCTGCTCCGGCTCACCCCGGAGGGGCTGGCCTGGTCGGACGCGCTCGGGCCGCCGCTCTTCTCGCCCGGCGTGCGCGCCGCCATGGCCGCCTACCGGCCGCGGTGACGCCGTGCAGCTGACCATCCTCTACCGCGGCCCGCTCGCCTCCTGCGACTACGACTGCCCGTACTGCCCCTTCGCCAAGCGCAGGGACAGCCGCGAGCAGCTGCGCGCCGACCGGGAAGCCCTGGAGCGCTTCGCCACCTGGGTGGCCGGGCAGCACGGCGACCGGCTCTCGATCCTCATCACCCCGTGGGGCGAGGGGCTGGTGCGCTCCTGGTACCGGCGCACGCTGACCGAGCTCTCCCGGTTGCCGCAGGTGCGCCGGATCGCCATCCAGACCAACCTGAGCTGCCGCACCGGCTGGACCGCCGACGCCGACCCGGAGACGCTCGCGCTCTGGTGCACCTACCACCCCGGCCAGACCCCCTACGACCGCTTCCTCGGCAAATGCCGCGAGCTGGCGGCGGGCGGCATCCGGTACAGCGTCGGCATCGTCGGCTTCCCCGAGCACCTCGAGGCGGGCCGCAGGCTGCGCGCCGAGCTGCCGGAGCACGTCTACCTGTGGGTGAACGCCCCGGAGGGGCACCCGCTCACCGACGCCGAGGCCGCCGCCTGGACCGAGCTCGACCCGCTCTTCGGCTACAGCCGCCACCCGCACACCTCCGCCGGGCGGCCCTGCCGCACCGGCGAATCGGTGATCTCGGTGGACGGCGACGGCACCGTGCGGCGCTGCCACTTCGTCCCCGCGGAGCTCGGCAACCTCTACGACGGCTCGTTCCGCGCGGCGCTGCGCCCGCGCGGCTGCCCGCTCGCCGCCTGCGACTGCCACATCGGCTACGTGCACCTGGAGACCCTGCCGCTCTACGACGTCTTCGCCGGCGGTGTGCTGGAACGCATCCCGGCTGCGCCGACGGCGCTGTCGCTGGCACCGATCGGCCCTCGCACCGAGACTGGTACCGGTCGCTGACGCGGCCGCTACGAAAGGGAGCAGCATGGACGCGAACGAGATCCTCGCGGTGGCGACGGATTCGATGACGGTGCGCCGGGTCTACGGCGAGCCGATCGAGCGGGACGGGGTGCTGGTGATCCCGGCCGCAGCGGTGAGCGGTGGCGGCGGGAGCGGCGGCGGTGCCAAGGCCGACGGCGAGCACGGCGAGGGCACCGGGTTCGGGCTGAGCGCCAAGCCGGTCGGGGCTTTCGTGATCAAGGACGGCACCGTGCGCTGGCGGCCCGCGCTCGACGTGAACAGGACGGTGCTGGTCGGTGCCGGGCTCGTGCTCTCCGGGGTGCTGGCCGGGGTCGTCATCTCGATCACCGCGATCCGGGGCAGCCGGTAGACGTCCCTTCAGCACGAGTCGATCGGCCGTCGCCGCGATGACCTTCGGCACTGCGGCGGGCCGCCTCGGCGTGGTGGCATGGAGACGTTGATTCCGAGCGGGAAGGCGGGCGGCCGGTGGCAGAGCGCGAGCCGAGTGCGATCACCGGTGACCCGGTCCGGCACGCCGTCGACCTGGGCCGCGCCGAGGCCATGCGGCTGCTGGCGAGCGTGACCTACGGCCGGATCGTCTTCACGCACAACGCGCTGCCCGCCATCCGGCCGGTGAACCACCTGGTCGACAACCAGGTCATCGTGGTGCGCACCGCGCTGAGCTCGGGGTTCTCGCACTCGGTGCGGGAGGACCGGTCGATGGTGGTCGCCTACGAGGCCGACGAGATCGACCCGGCGCTCCGGCTCGGCTGGTCGGTGGTGGTGACCGGGCTCGCGTACCCGATCACCGCGCCGTCGCTGCTCGCCGAGTACGGCGGCAGGCTGCGGCCGTGGGTGCAGCGGCAGACGGACGCGCTGATCGCCATCGAGCCCACCCTGATCACCGGGACCGCGCTGGTCGAGGCCGCCGCGGCCTGACGCTCGGCGGGTGATCGTCAGCACCCCGTCGGGCGGGGCGGGCCGGGGGCGGAAGCGCAGCGTCGCCGGCCGCTCCCGGCTCAGCCGCCGTGCGCCACCAGGACCGGGCAGTGCGCCCGCTGCACCAGCGCGTTGCTGGTGGAGCCGAAGAGCAGCCCGGCGAAGCCACCCCGTCCCCTGCTGCCGACCACGAGCAGCTGGGCCGCCCGCGACCAGCGCAGCAGGTGGTGCCGCGGCCCGGAGAGGTAGAGCTCGCGGCGCACCTCGACCTCCGGGTACTTCTCGCTCCAGCCCGCCAGCTGCTCGCACAGCATGCGCTTCGCGGTCTCCGCCAGCTCGGGGTCGTCGATGCCGTCCGACGCCCCGGCGAACTCGCCGTAGGGCAGGTCGATCCAGGAGTGCAGCGCGACCAGATCGGCGCCGCGCGCGCTCGCCTCGGCGAAGGCGGCGGCGATGGCGGGCGCGCCCGCGGCCCCGCCGTCCACCCCGAGCACCACCGGGCCCGCCGGGCCGCGGCGCCGGTCGAACTCGCGGTCGCGCACCACGACGACCGCGCCGTCGGCGTGCGTGCCGACCGCGAGCAGCGTGGAGCCGAGGTGCGCCGCGGTGCCGCCGGTCCCGGTCGCGCCGAGCACGACCAGGTGCGCCCCGGCCGAACGATCGATCAGCGCGCCCGCCGGTGCGCCCTCGGCCAGCTCGGTCCGCACCCGCACCTCGGGTGCGGTCGCGGCGGCCAGCTCGGCCGCGGCGAGCAGCACCTCGCCCGCCCGGACCCGGAGCCCGCCGACCAGCGGCGCCGCCCCGGTCAGCGCGCGCACCGGCTCCAGGTCGACGGCGTGCACCAACCGCAGCGTGCGGCCGCGGGCGGCGGCGGTGGCCGCCGCCCAGCGCACCGCGCGGTCGCTGCCTGCCGAGCCGTCCACCCCGGCCACGATCGGCGCCGCGACCCGGGGCGGGAACTCGTCGGAGCGAACAGTCATGGTCGGGGCCTCCAGGGGGTTGTGGCGGGCCGCGGCTCGGCCCGTGCCCCGAGTCTCGGCCGCGCGACGACCGATCGGTACGGCCGTGCGCCCCGACCCGGCGGTGGCTTTGGTCCCCGGCTCGCAGTGCCGGTCGGCCCATCGCGGAGGGCCCCCGATCTCCGGGGCCTGCCCGCGCGATTGACGGAATAGTCTGCGCGGCAATATTTTCGGCCGATAGGGTACTGGACATGAACCACAAGGTCTGGTTGCTCGGGCGGTCCCTCGGAGTCGGTGCGCACATCCTGGGGGAGCGGGTGACCAGGCCGCGCGCCCGCGCGGTGGACGACGTCCCGGTCTCCGGCGCCACGCTCACCCCGGAGTGGCTGACGGCGGTGCTCTGCGCCGCGGTGCCGGGCGCCGAGGTGACCGGGTACGAGGTGGCGGGCGGCAGCGTCGGCACCGCCACCAGGACCGCGCTGCGGGTCACCTACAACGACGCCGGGCAGGAGGCGGGGCTGCCCGAGGCGCTCTTCGCCAAGACCACCACCGCCTTCGCCCAGCGCATCCTGCTCGGCGGCGGGCAGATGATCGACGGCGAGACCAGGTTCTTCCGCGATTTCCGCCCGCAGGTCGAGATGGAGGCGCCGATCGGCTACTGGGGTGCCGCCGACCCCGGCTCCTGGCGCTCGATCGCGCTCATGGAGGACATCGCCGAGACCCGCGGCGCCGAGTTCATCGAGCCGACCGCGCGGATCGGCCGGGACCGGATGGAGGACCTGGTCCGAAACCTGGCCAAGCTGCACCGCACCTTCTGGCGGCACCCGGACATCGCGGATCTCAAGGACACCAAGCAGGCGCTGCGGGCGTACCTGGCCGCCATCGACATGCGCAAGCGCTGCGAGGTAGGGCTGCGCCGCGCCGAGGCGGTGATCCCGGAATCCCTGCGCGGCGACGCGGACCGGCTCTGGGCCGGGGTCGAGCGGGCGATCGCGCTCGCCACCGACGAGCTGCCGCCGACGCTGCTGCACGGCGACCCGCACATCGGCCAGACCTACGTCACCGGCGCGGGCCGGATGGGGTACGTGGACTGGCAGGTGGTGATGCGCGGCGGCTGGGCGCACGACTTCGCCTACACCGTGAACTCCGGCTGCGACCCGGCCGACCGGCGGGAGTGGGACCGCGAGCTGCTCGCCGCCTACCTGGACGAGCTCGGCGCGGTCGGCGGCGAGGCGCCCACCTTCGACCAGGCCTGGACGGCGTACCGGCAGCAGGCGCTGTTCGCCTACGCGGCCTGGGCCTTCACCATCGGGCGCGCGGTGTACCAGCCGAAGATGCAGTCCGAGCAGACCTGCCTGACCCTGCTGGAGCGGATCACCGCCGCCATCGACGACCACGAATCGCTGGCCGCGCTGGAGGTCTGAGTACCCGGCTCGCGCCCTGTTTCCGCGGCGCTCCGCCGACTCGAATTACGTTCTGCGAAGTATGTTTTCGGCCGGTTGCGCGGCCGAACACCGGGCTCGATAGCATCGTGCGGTCCCGGCTCGCGCCGGTCGACATTCGAGGGGGAGCGGCCGTGCCACGGCGTTGTGGTGCGCGGCCCGCCCGTACCGCAGCCGATCAGCAGGGAGAGAACGTGACGAGTACGTCGCAGGCCGGGATTCCGGTTCGATCGTGCCCGGTGGCGCACGGCGCGCCCGGCGACTCCGACGAGCCGCGCGTACCGCTGCACGCGCCGGACTTCGCGGCCGGCCCGCACTACTACTACGAGGAGATGCGCCGCCGCTACGGGGCCCTGGCGCCGATCGAGCTGGCGCCGGGGGTGCCTGCCACCCTTGTCCTCGGCTACCGCACCGCCGTCCGAGTGCTGAACGACCCGGAGCACTTCCCGGCCGACCCGCGCGTCTGGCAGCAGACCGTGCCGTCGGACTGCCCGATCCTGCCGCTGCTGGAGTGGCGCCCGATGGCGAGCCGCAGCACCGGCGCCGACTTCACCCGCTACCGCGGGGCCATCACCGCGAGCATGGACCAGGTCGACCTCTACGCCCTGCACGAAGTGGTGGAGTCGCTGGCGCTGCCGCTGATCGACTCCTTCTGCGGGGCCGGCGAGGCCGAGCTGATCAGCCAGTACGTCTACCCGCTGGTCTTCGGCATCGTGAACTACCTGCTCGGCTGCCCGCCGGAGATCGGCGCGAAGGTGGCGGCGGGCACCGCGGCGCTGCTGGAGGGGGTCGACGCCGAGGAGGGCAACCGGCTCCTCGGCGAGGCGCTCATGCAGCTGGTGACGCTCAAGCGCGGCCAGCCGCGCCGCGACATCACCTCGGAGCTGCTGCAGCACCGGGCCGGGCTGGACGACGTCGAGGCCTCGCACCACGTCTCCCAGGTGTACGGCACCGGCATCGAGTTCGAGCTGAACCTGATCGTGAACACGCTGCTGCTCATCCTGAACGACGACCGGTTCGGTGGCCGGGTGCTCGGCGGCCACCTCTCCACCAGGGACGCCCTCGACGAGGTGCTCTTCAACGACCCGCCGCTGGCCAACCTGCTGATCACCTACCCGCGCCAGCCGGTGCTCATCGACGACGTCTGGCTCCCCGCGCACCAGCCGGTGGTGATCAGCATGGCCGCCTGCAACAACGACCCGATGGTCCGCCGCACCGACCAGATCACCGGCAACCGCTCGCACCTGGCCTGGGGGATCGGCCCGCACGCCTGCCCGGCGCAGAGCATCGCCTATCTGATCGCGCAGGACTCCATTGATCAGCTGCTCGACGCGCTGCCCGAGCTGCGGCCGAACCTGCCGGATGGCCCGGTCTGGCGCCCCGGCCCGTTCCACCGCGCGCTCACCGCGCTCCCGGTCACCTTCCCGCCCACCCCGCCGATGAAGCCGGGCGCCGTCGTTCCGTCCTGACGATTCCGGCCTCGGCCCGGCCGCCGTCCGCCACAATCGGACCGTGGTGCAGTCGAAGGCGCGCGGGTGGACGGCCGCGCAGGCGGGCGAGCAGAGCGGCCGGGTCGCGGTGGTCACCGGCGCCAACAGCGGAATCGGGCTGGAGACCGCGCGGGCGCTCGCCGTCGCCGGTGCCACGGTGGTGCTCGCCTGCCGGGATGTCGGCAGGGCGGAGGCGGCGCGGGCGGCGATCGCGGAGTCGGCGCCCGACGCGCAGGTGCGGGTCGAGCAGCTGGATCTGGCCGCGCTGGCATCCATCACCGACTTCGCGGGGCGGCTGCCCTACCCCGCGATCGACCTGCTGATCAACAATGCCGGGGTGATGGCGGCCGCGCGCGGCACGACCGCGGACGGGTTCGAGATCGATTTCGGCACCAACTTCCTCGGCCCGTTCGCGCTCACCGGGCGGCTGCTCGACCGGCTGGCCGCCGCGCCGGCCGCCCGGATCGTCACCGTCGGCAGCCACACCGACCGCACCCCCTCCGCCCGGCTCGACTTCGAGGATCTGCAGAGCGAGAAGGGTTTCCGCACCTCGCGCACGTACGCCCGCTCCAAGCTGGCGGTCACCACCTTCATGGTGGAGCTGGACCGCAGGCTGACGGCGGCCGGGTCGTCCACCCGGGCGCTCGGCGCGCACCCGGGCGGGGTGCGGACCGGCATCCTGAACCAGCAGAACCGGCTGCTGCGCGCCGCCTTCGACGAGCGCCTCGCCCGGCTCACCAACTGGTTCAGCCAGAGCCCGGCCGACGGCGCTCGCGCCATCCTGCGCGCTGCGCTCGACCCGGCGGCGCAGGGCGGCGACTACTTCGGCCCCGGCGGCCGGAATCCGCTGGTCGGGCCGCCGGAGCGGGTGCCGATCAGCCGGCCCGCGCTGGATCCCGTGCTCGGTGCGCGGCTCTGGGGCGAGGCCGAAAAGCTCACCGGCGTCCGCTACCTCGGCGGGTAGCTCGCCGCGGGTTCCGCGTCGAACCGGTGGCGGGGCCGCCGGGGAGGGCGGAGAATGTGCCGGGGAAGCGACCGTCGGGGAGGCCGCGTGTTCGACCAGCTGTTCCATCGGGCCGCCGTCGCGGCCGGGCTCGCCGTCGTCGGCGCGCTCTGGCTCGCCTTCTTCACGCTGCTCCGCGCGGCGGGCTCGGCGGCGCCGTACGTGCTCGGGGTGCTCGCCGTGCTGGGGTTGCTCGGCGCCTGGCGCTACGCCGCCGCCGCGCCGGTCCGGCGCTGGCGCCGCTTCGCCCGGCAGTTCACACCGCCGGTGCGGGACGCGCTCGCGGTGGTGATGGACGAGGCGGGGTCGGGCCGCGCCTGGGCCGCCGCCGGGCTCTCCCGCCCGATCCTGGTCGACCGGGCGGGGGACTGGGGCGTCGTGCCCACCGCCGACGGCGCCGCGCTGCGGATCCGCCGCCGCCCCGGGCACCACGTCCCCGACTACGCGGGCGCCGCCCCGGTGCTCGCCCGCGCCCTCGGGGTCACCGCCGTCCGGGTCGTCGGCGGCCCGGCCGGCGTCCTGCACCTGTACCTGCACGTCCGCCGCGCGCCGGCCCCCGGCGGCGGCCGCACCGCGAAGTAGCCTCCGATCCGGCGGATCGGGCCGGGAGGCAGCGGCCGCTCGGCCCGGACGGACCTACTTGATCAGCGGGTCGCGCGGCATGCCGAGGATGCGCTCGGCGATCTGGTTGCGGGTCACCTCGGAGGTGCCGCCCGCGATGGCCATCCCGCGGGCGCCGAGCGTGGCCAGCGCGACGGTCGCCGCCGGGCCGTCCACCAGGGCCAGCTGCTCGCCGAGCAGCGCGCCGGAGATGGCCGCCCACTCGTTCATGTGCTCGGCCAGCGCGAGTTTGGTGATGTTGCCCTCCGGGCCGGGCCCGGCGCCCTCGATGCTGCGGGCGGCCCGGCGCAGGTTGAGCAGCCGCAGCGCGTGCTCGTCGGCGATGTAGCGCCCGGCCCGCGCCCTGATGCCCGCCGGCGGCTCCGGGTGCCCGTTCACCCCGGCCACGATGGCCGAGACCGGCAGCATGGCGGCGCCCGAGCCGCCGCCGATGCTCACCCGCTCGTTGCCGAGCGTGGCCCGCGCGACCGTCCAGCCCGCGCCCGGCGCGCCGACCACGTCCTCGTCCGGCACGAAGACGTCGTCGAAGAAGACCTCGTTGAACTCCGCGCCGCCGGTGATCATCCGCAGCGGCCGCACGGTCACGCCCGCGGCGTGCATGTCGACGATGACGGTGGTGATGCCGGCGTGCTTGGACGCCGCCGGGTCGGTGCGCACGGTGGCGAGGCCGCGGTGGCAGTAGTGCGCACCGCTGGTCCAGACCTTCTGCCCGGTGACCCGCCAGCCGCCGTCGACCCGGACGGCCTTCGTGGTGATGCCCGCCGCGTCGGAGCCGGCGGCAGGCTCGGAGAAGAGCTGGCACCAGATCTCGTCGCGGCGCAGCGCGGCGTCCACGAAACGCTCGATCTGCGAGGGTGTTCCGTGCTGGATCAGGGTGAGCACCACCCAGCCGGTGATGGAGTAGTCCGGCCGCTTGACCCCGGCGGCCCGGAACTCCTCGTCGACGACGAGCTGCTCGACGGCGCCCGCCGCCCGGCCGAACGGCTCCGGCCAGTGCGGCATGACGTAGCCGGTCTCGATCAGCCGCTCCAGCTGCGCGGCCTCGTCGCCGGCGGCGGCGATCTCGGCGGCCGCCGCGCGCGCCTTCGTGCGCAGCTCCTCGGCCTCCGGCGGCAGGTCGAGGCTGTCCGCGCGGCGCACGCCGGCGGCGGTGCGGTCGAGCACGTCCTCGGCGGGGCCGTCGCCGCCGAAGAGCGCGCGCACGGTCAGCGCCCGGCGCAGGTGCAGGTGCGCGTCGTGCTCCCAGGTGAAGCCGATGCCGCCGTGCACCTGGATGTTCAGCTCGGCATTGCGCACGAAGGCGGGGAAGGCGACGGCGGCGGCCGCGGCGGCGATCAGCCGGAACTGCTCCTCGTCCTCGCCCGCCGCGCGGGCCGCGTCCCAGACCAGCGCGATCGCGGACTCCGCCGCCACCAGCATGTTCGCGCAGTGGTGCTTGACCGCCTGGAAGGTCGCGATGGTGCGGCCGAATTGCTCCCTGACCTGCGCGTAGGCGACCGCGGTTTCGACGCAGTCGCTCGCCGCGCCCGCGGCCTCGGCGGCCAGCAGGGCACGGGCCCGCGCCACCGCCGCGTCCCTGGCGCCAGGCAGCACCGCGGCGATCTCGGCAGCGGCGAGGGTGACCCGCCCGGAGCGGCGGGTCGGGTCCAGGTTCTGCGGCGCCTCGACGGTGACGCCGTCCGCTCCGCGCTCCACGAGCAGCACGTCGTCGCCCGCGGTGAGCAGCAGCAGGTCGGCCGCGGCCGCGCCGAGCACCACCCCGGCCTCGCCCTCGGCGTGGTTGCCCGACACCGTGATCCGGCCGCGCAGCCCGACCGCGGCGGTCACCGAGCCGTCGGCCAGCCCGGGCAGCAGCCGGGCCCGCTGCTCGTCGCTGCCGGCGGCCGCGATCACCGCCGAGGCGATGACGGTCGGCAGGAACAGCCCCGGCGCGGCCGCCCGGCCCAGCTCCTCGACGACGACGACCAGCTCGGGCAGCCCGTACCCGGAGCCGCCGTACTCCTCGGGGAGGTGCAGCCCGAGCCACCCCGCCCCCGCGATCTCGGTCCAGAACGGCGGCGCCTGCTCGGTCTCGGCCTCCAGCAGCGCGCGCGCCGCGTCCCGCGCCTTGTGCGCGGCGAGCAGCGAGCGGGCCACCCCGGCCAGCTCACGGTGGTCGTCGGTCACGGCAATGCCCATCGGGGCCTCCTGTCCTTGTGCCCTGGTCCACGGTAGGCGAGAGGTGGCATCGTGGATGGCAGAATCTCTCACTCTGTCGGGGGCGGGCGCGCCGGGCTGCCCGCCGGCGCGCCGGATCCGCTCGAGAGTGGTTGCGCCGAGGACGAATTGGCGAATGCCGGGTACGCGGTGTCCAACTGTATGCTGGCGCGGTGACGAACGATCTCGAGGCGCATCTCGACGCTCTGCTGAACGAGGCGGTCGCCGAGCATCGCAGGCGGAAGGACGAACTGAGCAAGGCCAGCTGGGGTCTGAACGTCGGCGCGATCGCGCTCAGCGCGTGCACCACCGTCCTGCTCGGCCTGCACATCGACGGCGCGTACCTCGATGTCTCGCGCAATCTCGCGCTGGTGCTGAGCGCCGCGCTCACGCTGATCGCGAGCGTGAACATGTTCTGGGGCATCGACAAGTACTGGATGCGCCGCAAGGTCATCTACAACGACCTGGTCGTGCTCAAGGAGGAGTTCGACTACGTCTGCGCCATGCGCGGGCCGGGGATGCGCAAGGAGATGGAGGAGATCTTCGGCAGCTACCTGCACATCCTGCGCAAGCACACCGACTACTGGGAGGTGCGCGAGCGGCACACCAGCGTTGCCGTGCTCCCGCTCCCGACGAGCCGGTCCGAGTACAGCACCTCCTGAGCCGGGCCGCGGCACCGGCGTCGCCGCGGCGGGAGAACGCTGTCTCGTACGATCGACCCGTGCGTCACCTCGTGCGGTCGGTGTGGACCGAGCCCGCCCCGCCGGACCCGCCCCGGCCGCGCGGGCGCGACCGCGCCCTGGTCGCCGCGCTGCTCGTGCTCACCGCGCTGGAGGTGGCGCTGCGGCCCGATGTGCCGCACCGGATGATCTGGCTCGCGGTGGCGGTGCTGATCCTGCCCACGCTGCTCTGGCGCCGCACCCGGCCGCTGCCCGCCGTGGTCGTCGCCTTCGTGCTGTCGGCCGCCGTCACCGTGCTGCTCGGCGGCGAACAGTCCGACCTGACCACGCTCGGCGCGCTGTTGCTGCTGCCGTACGCGCTCTTCCGCTGGGGGTCGGGGCGCGACATCGTGCTCGGCGCGGCCATCGTGCTCACCGGGGCCGCGATCGGCACCGTCGGCAGCGGGCTCCCCGCCACCGACGCGGCGGGCGGGTTCACCGTGCTGTTCGCCGCCGCCGCGCTCGGGCTGGCGAACCGCTACCGGGCCGGGGCGAAGGCCCGCGAACTGGACCAGGTCAAGCTGCTGGAGCGGGAGCGGCTCGCCCGCGACCTGCACGACACCGTCGCGCACCACGTCTCCGCGATCGCCGTGCGCGCCCAGGCCGGGCTGGCCACCGCGCCCGCCCGCCCGGAGGCCGCCACCGACGCCCTGCGGGTGATCGAGGCCGAGGCGGCCCGCACGCTCACCGAGATGCGCGCCATCGTGCGCGCGCTCCGGGCCGGCCGCGCCGAGCTGGAGCCGAATCCCGGCATCGGCGACCTGTCCCGGCTGGCCCGCCCGGCGGGCGACGGCCCCGCGATCGAGGTCCGGATCGCGGGCCCGGTCGCCGAGCTCCCGCCCGCGCTCGGCGCCGCGGTCTACCGGCTGGCCCAGGAGTCGGTGACCAACGCGCTGCGGCACGCCCGCGCCGCCACGCGGGTACAGGTGCGGGTGCGCGCCGACGACAGCGCCGTCCGGCTCTCGGTGCACGACGACGGCGAGCACCGCCCGGCCGCGCCACCCGGGCTCGGCCGGCTCGGCATGAGCGAGCGCGCGGCGCTGTTCGGCGGCAGCTGCGAGAGCGGCCCGGCGCCCGGCCGCGGCTGGACGGTCACCGCGGTGCTGCCGAGGGAGGTCGCCCCGTGACGCTGCGCGTGCTGGTCGCCGACGACCAGGAGATCGTGCGCACCGGGCTGGTGATGATCCTGGACGCCCAGCCCGGCATCGAGGTCGTCGGCGCCGCGGCCGACGGCGACCTCGCCGTCGCGCTCGCCCGCGAACTGCGCCCGGACGTCTGCCTGTTCGACATCCGGATGCCGCGCACCGACGGCATCGAGGCCACCCGCAGGCTGGCCGGGCCGGAGGTGGCCGACCCGCTCGCCGTCGTCGTGATCACCACCTTCGACCTGGACGAGTATGTCTACGCCGCGCTGCGCGCGGGCGCCCGCGGCTTCCTGCTCAAGGAGGCGGGCCCGGAGCTGCTGGTGCAGGCGATCCGGGCCGCCGCGAACGGCGACGCCCTCATCGCGCCGAACATCACCGCCCGGCTGCTCGCCGCCTTCGCCGGCACCGCCACGGAATCCGCACCGGCGCAACCGTTCAGCCCGCTCACCGCGCGCGAGGAGGAGATCCTCGCCGCGGTGGCGCGCGGCCGCACCAATGCCGAGATCTGCGCCGAGCTGCACATCGGGCTGAGCACGGTGAAGACCCACATCGCCAGCCTGATGGCCAAGCTCGGCGCCAGGAACCGGGTGGAGATCGTCATCTGGGCGTACGAGACCGGGCGGCGCTGACTCGGCCGAAAGGCGGAGGCATCTCCGGCCGCCGGGCCGATGTGCGGAGTACCCCCGGCGCGGAACACTTCCGGTATGACAGAGACCATGCGCGCCGTCGTGCAGCGCGGCTACGGCAGCCCGGACGACGTCCTCGAGCTCACCGAGATCGAACGACCCGTGCCGGGGGCGGGCGAGGTGCTGGTGCGGCTGCACGCGACGAGCGTCAACACCCCGGACTGGATACTGGTCACCGGAACCCCCGCGGTGCTGCGGCTCGGCTCCGGGCTGCGCCGCCCCTCGGCTCCCGTCCGCGGCAGCGACATCGGCGGAACCGTCGCGGCGGTTGGCCCCGGCGTCACCGACCTGGCGCCGGGGGAGGCGGTGTTCGGGTCGGGGTGGCGGAACCGGGCGGGCGGCGGGGCGGGCACCTTCGCCGAGTACACCGTCGCGCCCGCCGATCAGCTGCTGCGGAAACCGGCGGAGCTGCCGTTCGCCGAGGCCGCCGCGGCGGTGATGTCCGGGATCACCGCGCTCACCGCGGTCCGCGACGTGATCGCCGCCGGGCCGGGCACCCGGCTGCTGATCAACGGCGCCTCCGGCGGGGTCGGCACCTTCGCGGTGCAGATCGCGGCCCGGCTCGGCGCGCGGGTCACGGCGGTGTGCAGCGGCCGCAACGCCGAGTTCGCCCGCTCGCTCGGCGCCGAGCGGGTCATCGATCACACCGTCGAGGACTACACCCGCGGCGCCGAGCGCTACGACGCGATCCTGGACAACGTGCTGAACCATCCGCCTGCCGCGAGCGCCCGGATGCTCACGCCCACCGGCGTTTACGTGCCGAACAGCGTGGGCGCGGGCAGCAGGCTGCTGGCCGGGCTGCCGCGGATGGCGCGGGCGGCGACGCTGCTGCGCCTGACCGGTACCCGCGTCCGCACCGTCACCTGCGTGCCGAACCGGGAGAACCTGGCGGCCGTGGCCGAGCAGCTCGGCAGCGGCGAGGTGACCGCCATCGTCGAGCGGAGCTATCCGCTCGGCGAGGCGACGTCGGCGGTCGCGCACATGCTCGGGCACCGGGCCAGGGGCAATATCGTGATCACGCTGTAGCCGGGCGATCAGCTACCGATCGGCTATGGCTGCGCGTAGAGTCGACCCACCTCGGTCGGGACGGCTCGGAGGAGCACGCCATGAGATCGCTCTGCGTCGTAGTCGCCCTGCTCCTCGTGCTCGCCGGGTGTACTGCCGACGATTCCGGCGGCTCGGCCGCCGGGACCAGCGGCCCGCCGGCCGCCGGCGGCGACGCCGCGCGGATCACCGATCTGATCCGCGGGAAGGTCGCCGCGGCGGGCGTCACCGGTGCTGTCTTCGGGGTGTGGCGCGGCGACGAACAGATCGTGCTCGGCGCGCTGGGCGACTCCCCGGTCGGCGTGCCCGCCGCCGCCGACCAGCGGGTCCGGGTCGGGCAGCCGATGGAGCCGATGCTCTCCACCGTGCTCTTCCAGCTCGAGCGCGAGGGCGTGCTCGCGCTGGACGAGCCGATCGCGCGCTGGCTCCCCGACTTCCCGCGCGCCGCCGCCATCACCCCGCGCATGCTGGCCGACAGCACCAGCGGCGTCGCCGACTACGTCACCGACCCGGAGTTCCTGCGCCGCTTCGCGGCGAACCCGATCCGCCCCTACACCGCACGGGAACTACTCGACCTCGCGAACTCGCGCCCGCCGCTCTTCGAGCCGGGGACCGGCTGGTCCTACGCGCACAGCGACCTCGTCCTGCTCGGCGAGGTACTCCAGCACGCCTCCGGCAAACCCCTCGGCGAGCTGATCGCCCAGCGCATCACCGGCCCGCTCGGGATGGCGGACAGCGCGGTCGTGCTGACCTCCGAGATCGCCGCCCCCTACCTGCACGGCTACACCACCGAGCGCGCCGTCTTCGAGGACTCCACCTTCTGGAACCCGACCGCGTTCCTGCACTCCGGGAACATGAACGCCCCGGTCGCCGACATCGGCCGCTGGGTGCGCGCGCTCGGCACCGGCGAGCTGCTCGAACCCGCGCAGTTCGAGGCCATGATGGGGCCGTCGACGGCCGGGCTCGGGCCGTTCACCACCGAGCGGTACTTCGCCTTCGGCGTGGTGCACCTGGGCGAATGGCTCTACATGAACCCCTCCTACGGCGGCTACGACGGCGTCGCGCTGTACGACACCACCAGCCGGACCACCGTCGTCGTCTACACCACCGACGGCCCGGCGTCGGAC
The DNA here is from genome assembly GCF_021183625.1 of Nocardia asteroides. Classification (NCBI taxonomy): domain Bacteria; kingdom Bacillati; phylum Actinomycetota; class Actinomycetes; order Mycobacteriales; family Nocardiaceae; genus Nocardia; species Nocardia asteroides. The sequence goes on along the minus strand of NZ_CP089214.1, from coordinate 1,017,276 downwards.
GGCAACGCCAACTCCGCCATCCCGATCGGCACCGCCGTCGCGGGTGCGCTGGTGCCCGAGCGGCCGCCGCGGCTGCCCTGAGCCCGGCTCAGCCTGCGTGCGTGCTGTCCAGCACGGTCGCCGCCACCAGATTCGGGTCGTCGATCATCGGCACGTGCCCGACGCCGGGCAGCACCCGGAAGGTGGCCAGCGGCAACCGCTCCCGCGCGATCGGGCCGAACCGCTCGACCGGCAGGATCGCGTCGTGCTCGGACCAGGCCACCGTCACCGGGCAGCGCGGGGTGCAGGCGGTCAGCGCCTCGTCGCTGCCGAGCAGGTCGGCGGCGACGGCGCACTCGGCGGTGTCGGCGGCGGTGCGCGCCGCGTCCGCGGCGGAGAGCCGGTCGCCGCGCACGGCGACATCGCGCAGCACCAGCCTGCGCACCGCGGGGATCCGCAGGAAGGGCGGCGCCACCGGCCTGGTCGCCCGCGCCAGCCACACCACCCTGCGCAGCTTGCGCACCGCGCCGGAGTGCGCGGCGTCGGCGCGCCAGAGCCCGGCGGGGGAGAGCGCGCAGACGCTCGCCGCCCGGCCGCGGGCCGCGAGCTCGAGCGCGACCCAGCCGCCCATGGAGTTGCCCGCCAGGTGCGGCCGGTCCAGCCCCAGCCCGTCCAGCAGCCGCTCGGCATCGTCGACCACGTCGGCGAAGCGCGCCGGGCGGCGCACCGCCGCCGCGCCGCCGCGATGCCCGAGCGCGGTGGGCGTGTGCACCCGGTGGTGCGGTTCGAGCAGCGGGACCACCTCGCGCCACACCGCCCCCGACATGACGACACCGTGCAGCAGGACCAGATCGGGGCGTGCGGAGACCACCCGCGAATTGTCCACCCGCGCAGTGCCGCGGCGCCAACCGCCATTTCGATGGCACGTCACTTGATTGCGCACAATTCATGCGGCACGATCACGGGGTGAGCACTCCCGAGGTCGCCGACCGCACCCCGTCCTCGCCCATCGTCCGGGCCCTGCGCCTGCTGGCCCGGCTCTGGCTCGGCATCAGCCTGGTCTTCGCCGGGATCAGCCATCTGAGCTTCGCGCGGCAGGACTTCCAGGCCCAGGTCCCCGCCTGGGTGCCGCTGAACGAGGACTTCGTCGTGCTCGCCTCCGGCGTGGTGGAGATCGTGCTCGGCGCCGCGCTGCTCTTCGCCCCGCTGCGCTGGCGGCCGATCGTCGGGGTGGTCGCCGCGCTCTTCTTCGTCGCGGTCTTTCCCGGCAATATCGGTCAATGGCGGGAGGGGGTCGACGCCTTCGGGCTCGACACCGACACCGAACGGTTGGTCCGGCTGTTCTTCCAGCCGGTGCTCATCGCCGTCGCGCTCTGGTCGACCGGCGGCTGGAGCTGGCTGCGGGAGCGCGTGCGCCGCTGATCAGTGCTCGGGCAGCCGCATCCCGACGGCCTGCCAGTCGCCGGAGACCTCGACCCGGCCGACGACCGCGAGTCCGGCCCGCCCCGCGGCCGCCGCCACCTGCTGCCCGTCGAGGTGGCCGGGGCGGGCGGCGGTCGGGGTCAGCAGCCAGAGCCGGGTGCGCGGGGCCATGGCCTCGGCGCAGCTGAGCAGCCGATCCTCCAGGTCGCCGTCGGCGCCGCGCCACCAGACCAGCAGGATGTCCGGTGCCCGCAGGGTCGAGCCGCCGGTCAGGGCGGTGCCGGTGACCGCCTCGACCTCCGCCCGGAGCGGCTCGTCGGCGTCCGTGCCGTGGCCGATCTCCCGCACCACCTGGCCCGGCCGGAAGCCGAACCGGACCACCGCCGCGATCGAAGCGCTCACTTCGGACCTCCCTCGACTCCGCGCCGGGTTCGGCGCGCACCCCCGATCCCAGCGAACTCGATGGAGGTGCCCCTTCGATACCCCGGCCTCCGCGGTTCACGCCGGCGGCCACGCTGTCGTTGCCGAACCGAGTCCGAGACCGGGTCGGCCGCGCCACCTCGGGTCCCGGCCGAGCAGCGCCACCACCCGATCCAGCCCGTCCGCGCCGGACCACGGCACCTCCGGGCCGAAGGCCGAACCGGGCGCGGTGCGGGCCGCTCCGCCCGGCACGACCGCCGCGACCTCGTACGCGGCCGCCAGCACCCGGTCGTCGAAGCGCACCGGCAGCCCCAGCGTGCGGGCGATGTCCCAGGCGTGCACCACGTAGTCGACGAAGTGGAAGCACACCGCCTGCGCGCCGGAGAACTCCCCGCCGAACTCGACCAGCGGAACCCGGCGCGCCGACACCCCCGGCTCGGCGAAGGCGGCCAGCACCGCCTCGGCGGCGGCCAGGTACTCCCCGGCCGGGTCGGCGCCGAGCGGCCTGACCTTCCAGGCGGCTGGATCCCCGTCGCCGCGCACGGCGGCCGCGAAGCCGAGGTGCTGGGCGACGGAGTGCGTGAGCAGGCCGTGCAGGGTCCAGTCCGCGCACGGCGTCGGTAGCCGCAGGTCGGCCGGGCGCACCCCGGCGACCAGTTCGACGCTCGTGCGCACGGCCGCGGCATGGTGCGCGATCAGGTCGGTGCGGGCGGCCAGCGCGTCCAGCGCGGCGAGCGGGTGTACCGCGGAATCGGTGGTCATGATCGTCCTCTCATAAGCGTCTGCTTATCGTGTGCTTATGCTTACGATCTGTCAACCGCTATTTTCGAACGGTGCCCGACCGCCGCCCCGACCTCGCCGCCATGATCGTCCCGCTCGGCCGCGCCCTGATGGCCGCCGAGCAGCCGGTGCTCGACCGGCACGGCATCTCCATGTGGGGCTACTCGGTGCTGCTCGGCCTCGGCGCCGAACCGACCCACACCCAGTCCGCCCTCGCCAAGCGGATCGGCGCCGACAAGACCCGGATCATCCCGGTGCTGGACGAGCTGCAGCGGCAGGGGCTGATCCGCCGCGAACCCGACCCCGCCGACCGCCGGGTCAACCTGGTCGCGCTCACCGACGCGGGCCGCGCCACCCGCGATCGCGTGCAGGGCGATATCCAGCGGGCCGAGGAAACGGTGCTCGAGCCGCTCGCCGCCGCCGACCGGTCGGCGCTGCTCCGGGCGCTGCGCGTGCTCTACGAGGCGAACCGGAACCCGGACTGAGCCGTCCGGCCGGTCGAACCCGGACCCAGCCGCCCCACCGGGCCAGCCGAATCCCCTCGCGAATTCGCAGCGAACGAGAGGGAACCTTCATCGTGATGTCACCGCGATCGGCACGAACGGCGCTCATGCGCCTCGCCCTGGCGGGCGCGCTCGGCGCCGCCGGGCTGATGGGCACCGCGGGCGGCGCCACCGCCGCCCCCGGCGCGCGCGTCGTCGGGGCAGAGCAGGTGAACGACCGGCAGCAGAACGTGCAGGTCTTCTCGCCCGCGATGAACCGGCCGATCACCGTGCAGGTCATCCGCGCCGCCGCGAGCACCCCGCGGCCGACGCTGTACCTGCTCAACGGCTCCGGCGGTGGCCCGAACGGCAGCGGCTGGGACGCGCAGACCGACGCCGTCGGCTTCCTCCGCGACCGCGACGTCAACGTGGTCACCCCCTACGGCGGCAGCAACTCCTACTACACCGACTGGATCCGCGCGGACGCCGTCCTCGGCTACAACAGGTGGCAGACCTTCCTGAACGAGGAGCTCCCGCCGGTCATCGAGGCGTATCTGAACGCCGACGGCAACCGCGCGCTCGCCGGGGTCTCCATGAGCGGCACCTCGGTGCTGAACCTCGCCATCGCCAAGCCCGGCTTCTGGAACAGCGTCGCCTCCTACAGCGGCTGCGCCCAGACCTCGGACCCGGTGGGCCACGAATTCGTCCGGATCACGGTGGAGAACTGGGGCGGCGGGCAGAGCGTCGAGAACATGTGGGGCCCCGCCTCCGACCCGCTCTGGCGCGCCAACGACCCGCTGCTCAACGCCGAGGGGCTGCGCGGCACCGCCGTCTACCTCAGCACCGGCAGCGGCCTCCCCGGCCCGCACGACAACGCCGCCGACCCGCGCGTCCGGGACGGCCGCATCCCGCTCCCCGTCCAGCTCGCCTTCGGCGGCCCCATCGAAGCCGCCATCCGCTACTGCACGATCAACCTCACCGACCGGCTGCGAGAACTGAACATCCCGGTCACCCTCGACGACCGCCCCACCGGCACCCACTCCTGGGGTTACTGGGAGGACGACCTCCGCACCAGCTGGCCCTTCCTGGCTCAATCCATCGGCACGAACTGACCTACCTCGGCCGGGAGCAGGTGCAGGGCGAGGAGCGCGGCGTCGTCGATGACGCCGCCGCCGAGCTCGGCGAGCAGGCCGCGGAGCGCGGCGACGAGTTCGGTGGCGGTGACCGGGGCCAGGTCGCGGACGAAGGCGAGCAGCGCCTCCTCGCCGTAGACGTCGGCGGGGCCGGTGCGCGCCTCGATCAGCCCGTCGGAGTAGAGCAGCAGGGTGTCGCCGGGGCGCAGCATGGTGCTGACGGTGGTGATGTCGGCCTCCGGCAGCACCCCGATGAGCTGACCGCCCGCGGTGGGCAGGAATTCGGCGCTGCCGTCGGCGCGCAGCAGCAGCGCGGCCGGGTGCCCGCCGCCGGCCAGGGCGATGTGCGCGGCGTCCCGGCCGAGCGTGAGCTGGCCGTAGAGGACGGTGCAGAAGCGCGGGTCGTCCGGGTGGTGCGAGTCGAGCATGACCCGGTTCAGCCTGCTGAGCACCGAATCCGGCTCCGGGTCGTGCACCGCCGCCCCGCGCAGCGTGTACCGCACCCGGGAGGTGAGCGCCGCCGCGCCCGCGCCCTTGCCGCAGACGTCGCCGAGGAAGAAACCCCAGCGCCCCGGCCCCTGCGGGAACAGGTCGTAGAAGTCGCCGCCGACCTCGTCGAGCGAGGCGATGTGGTAGTGCGCGGCCACGTCGAGGCCGGGCACCGCCTCCAGCGCGGGTGGCAGCAGGGTGCGCTGCAGGATGGTGTTGACCCGCTGCAGCCGCTCGCGCTCCCGCTCGGCCTCGCGCCGGGCGCGCAGCAGCTCGGCCTCGTAGGCGCGGCGGTCCCTGGCGTCGAAGACGGTGGTGCGGATGAGCTGCGGCTGCCCGTCCGCCCCCGACTTCACCACCGAGCTGAGCAGCACCGGGAGCCGCTCGCCGTCGGCGGTGCGCAGCTCCAGCGCGATCCCCTTGACCTCGCCCTGCATCCGGAGCAGCGGCGCGAAGTGGGTCTCGTGGTAGAGCCGCCCGCCGACGGTCAGCAGGTCGTTGAAGTACCGCCGCCCGACCAGCTCCTCGCGCGGGTAGCCGAGCCAGTCGAGCAGGGTGGTGTTGACCTTGGCGATCTGGCCGTCCAGCAGCGTCGAGAGGTAGCCGCAGGGCGCGTTCTCATAGAGGTCGTCGGTGCTGTCCTCCAGCAGCGCGGAGAACTCCGCCGCGTCCGCGGCACCCCGCGTGTGGCGGGCGCCGAACTCCCCGGCGGCGCCGATCATGACGGCCCGCCCCCCGGAGCGTCCAGCCCGGTGACGAAGGCGCGGATCGCCGCGGCGGTCTCCTCCGGCGCGGCGAGCTGCGGGCAGTGCCCGGTCGCGTTCAGCGTGACCAGCGTGCTGCCCGCGATCTCGGCGTGCACGAACTCGCCCACCTCGCGCGGGGCGATGGCATCGTTCGAGCACTGCGCCACCAGCGTCGGCACCCGGACCGCGGCCAGATCGCCGCGGTTGTCGGAGAGGAAGGTGACCCGGGCGAAGACGCTCGCGATCGTGGGGTCGGTGCGGCAGAACTGGTTCTCCAGCTCGGCGGCGAGCTCCGGCCGGTCCGGGTTGCCCATGATCATCGGGGCGGCCGCGCCGGACCAGCCCAGGTAGTTGGCGTCGAGCGACTCCAGCAGCTCGTCGATGTCGGCGGCGCTGAAACCGCCGCGGTAGCCGGTGGCCGGGTCGTCCAGGAAGCACGGGCTCGGCGCGAGCAGCACCAGCCCGGCGAACAGCTCCGGCGCCGCCGCGGCGGCGAGCACCCCCATGGTCGCGGCCACCGAGTGCCCCACGAAGATCACCGGGCCGAGGCCGATCTCGCGGCACACCTCGACGACGTCCTCGGCGTAGGAGCGCATCTCGCCGTAGCGCTCGGCGCTCCACGCGGAGAGGTCGGAGCCGCCCGCGCCGACGTGGTCGAACTGCACCACGGCGAAGTCGGGTTCGAGCAGCGGGGCCACCAGCCGCCACATGTTCTGGTCGCAGCCGAAGCCGTGCGCCAGCACCACCACCGGGGTGCCGGTGCGCCCGGAAACCGCTACCCGGTTCCTCGCAACCACGTTCATCCGTCCATCCTGACAGACCGGGCAGCGGCAGCCACCGACACCGGAGCAACTCCGGGGAAATCATTCGCCAACAAGCGTTTTAGCTCATGCGCGTGTTCGTTCGGGGCGTCGCGCGGCTTCGCAAACCGTCCAGGATGAGCTCGAGGCCGTACTCGAATTCGTCGCCGTGGTCGTACCCCGCGCGCAGCACGTGGTGCTCGGCGAGCTCGGCGAAATACGGATAGTCCCCGGTCGGCAGGGTGGCCATGATCCGATTCGCCACGTCGGCGGTCTCGTCCCCTCCGTCGAACGGCAGCGCCGCCTCCTGCAGCGCGAAGCCGTAGATGTAGCTGTCCAGGACCGAATACGCGTGCGCGGTCAGCTCCAGCGAGAAACCGGCGCGGCGCAGGCAGCCGATGACCGCGTCGTGGTGCCGCAGCGTCGCCTGCCCCGGCGCCGCCCTCGACTCCATCAGCCCGACCGCCCAGCGGTGCCTGGCCAGCGCCGACCGCGCCGATCGGGCCCGCGCGCGCATGGCGTCCCCCCAGTCCGCGTCGGCGCCGGGCAGCTCGATCTCGGCGAAGACCAGGTCGACCATGCCGTCGAGCAGGTCGCTCTTGCCGCGCACGTGGTTGTACAGCGACATGGCCTCCACCCCGACCAGGGTGCCGAGCCGGCGCATGGTCAGCGAACCGATGCCGTGCTCGTCGGCGAAGGCGACGGCGGCGCGCAGGACGTGCTCGCGGGTGAGCGGCGTGCGTGGGGGCATCGACACCTCGGGATTGACGGTACTTACGGTGTAAGCCTACGATACTTACGATGTAAGTCCGAGGCTGGAGGAACCATGGTGGTCGTGCTCGTCGTCGTACTCGCGCTGGTGGCGGTGGTGCCGCTGCTGCTCGCGGTGCTGTGGGCCGGGCTGCGCTGGCAGATTCCGCCGGTGGTGAAGGCGGTGCGGCAGCTCAACAAGCGGGTCACCAACCGCAGGGTCATCGGCACCGCGGGCAGCGAGAGCTCGCACACCGCGGTGATCGTGCACGTCGGCCGCAAGTCCGGGCGCGAGTACAGCACCCCGGTGGATGTGGTGCCCGCCGGTGACGCCTTCGTGATCGCGCTGCCCTACGGCACCACCGCCGACTGGATGCGCAACGTGTTCGCGGCGGGCTCGGCGACCGTCGGCGTGCGCGGCGAGCGGATCGCGGTGGACCGGCCGGAGCTGGTCGAGACCGCCGAGGTGCGCGCGCTGCTACCCCGCGGCGCGCGGGTGATGCTCGGGGTGTTCGGGGTGCGGCAGTGCCTGCGGGTGCACCGGGTGGTTCCGGTTCACGGCTGATTCGATTGCAGTACGTGCGGGCGCAGCCGGTCGAAATCGCGCACCCGCACGCTGCGCAGGTTCTGCGTGCTGAACTCGGGCTCGCCGACCAGCTCGGCGGCCGCGGCGTCGTCGATCAGGGTGGTGCCCGGGCGGGCGACGCCGGTGAGCCGGGCCGCGGCGTTCACCGTCGAGCCGTAGATGTCGCCGAAGCGCTGCAGCACCGGCCCGTAGGCGATGGCGACCCGCAGGTCCGGGGTGCCGCCGACCATCATGGTCGAGTCCTGCAGCGCCACCGCGATCCGCGCCGCCTCCAGCACCGTCTCCGCCGCGAACATCACCTCGTCGCCGACGTTCTTGATCACCCAGCCCCCGTTGTCGGTGACCGCAGCGGCGGCCGTCGACTCGAAAGCCTCGAGCAGCGTTGACAATTCGTCCGGGTGCAGGTGGCGGGTGAGCCGGGTGTAGCCGACCATGTCGGCGAAGCCGACCGCGAGCGTGCGGATGTGGTCCGCGCCCGTACTGCCGTCCAGCGAGCGGGTGACCGCGGCGGCGAGGTGCCTGCGCCAGGTGTAGCGCTGCAGCTCCTCGAAGGCGTCCAGGGTGAACTCGGTTGCCTCGCGCAGCGATTCGGCCGATGCGCCCTCGGCGCGCGCGGCCCTGGCCAGGATCTCGGTGGTGACCAGATCGGCCTGCCACTCGGTGAGCCGGGCCATGCTCTGCCCCAGCGTGCGCGCCGAGGCCGCCACCACCCGCGGATCGGCCGACTGGAACACCGTGAGATCGCGGAACAGCCGGACCGCCGCCACGTCCAGCCCGGTGTACTCGACATCGTCGTCCGAGCCCGCCGGGAAGCCGAGTGCGCTCCAGAGCTTGCGCGACGTCTCCGGCGTCACCCCCGCCTGCGCGGCCACCTCCGCCCTGGTGAAGCGGCGCTCGGCACCGAGCAGATACGACTCCATGATCGAGCGCACCAGCTCGGAGACCTCGGTCGATACCACCCCGACCACCTTACGGTGAGGTCGGATGGTTTGGGGGCGGGCCGGTTCCACCCCGGCCGCGGCCGTCCTGCTCCGCGAGACTGGTCCGATGCCGCCGGAATGCCCCCGGGAAATGCCGGGTCCTGCGTCCTCCACCGCCGACCCGCGTATTCGCGCCCTGATCGCACTCGCCACCGGCGGGGCGGAAGCACGCCTCGAACGCGCGCTCGTCCCGTACCGCTGCGGCACGGCCGAACTCGTCGTGACCCGCGCGCACGGCTTGCCCGCCGCGCTCGCCGGGTACCGGATCCACCCCGGCCACCTCGAACTGCTCCACGTGGCGACCGCGCCGGAGCACCGGCACCGCGGCCTCGCCGCCGCCCTGCTCGACGGACTCCGGCGCCGCTTCCCGGAGCTGCCGATCCGGGCCGAGACCGACGCCGACGCGGTCGGCTTCTACCGCCGTCTCGGCTTCACGGTCACGTTACTGGGCGAGAAGTACCCCGGTGTGGAGCGCTTCGCCGTCTGCTCGAACCAGTGGCGCTCGAGCCCGTCCCCGCAGATATCTCCGTGCTTGCCGGTTCCGGCCCGGATCGGCAGGATGAGCAGCGCCATGACCCTCGAACTCGCGCAGGACAGCCTGGACGGCCTCGCCGTCGGCGACGCGCTCGGCGCCCAGTTCTTCGTGCCGGGGACCTCCTTCGACGAGCTGCGCGCCGGACGGCCACCGGCCCCGCCGTGGGAGTGGACCGACGACACCGAGATGGCCTGCTCGGTCGTCACCGAACTGCGCGAGCGTGGGGAGATCGACCGGGATGCGCTGGCCATGGCGTTCGCCCAGCGGTGCGAGCCGTACCGCGGGTACGGGCCGGGGTCGGTGGTGGTGCTGCACCGGATCAGGGACGGCGTGCCGTGGGCGGTGGCGGCGGGGGAGGCGTTCGACGGGCGCGGGTCGTGGGGGAACGGGGCCGCCATGCGGGTGGCGCCGCTCGGCGCGTTCTTCGCGGGTGATCCGGATCGGGCGGCGGCGCAGGCGGCGCTCTCGGCCGAGGTGACGCATCGGCATCCCGAGGCAATCGCCGGCGCGATGGCGGTGGCGGTCGCCGCGAGCCGTGCCGCGGCGACACGCGGAGAACCGTGCCCCGCAGTGGATTTGCTGCAAGCTGTCGAGCCGTACCTGATAGACGGCGCGACCGCGGAAGGCGTCCGGCGCGCTACGGCATTGCTTGGCAGGTCGGTGGCCGAGGCCGCCTACGAACTCGGCAACGGCGCGCGGGTGAGCGCCGCGGACACCGTTCCCTTCACACTCTGGGCCGCCGCCACCTTTCTCGACGACTACCCGGCCGCCATCACCGCCTGCGTCGAGGCGGGCGGCGACGCCGACACCACCGCCGCCATCGTCGGCGGGATCGTGGCCGCGCACACGGGGCTGCGCGGCGTCCCGGAGCAGTGGCGCGCCGCGCGCGAGCCGCTACCGCGGTGGGTCGAGCACTGGCCCGCGACGCTGCGCACCCGTTCTATGACGCCCGCCGACGGGCAGGCCGTCGCCCGCTGGCGCTACCCCGGCCCGGCGGCCGTCTACGACATCACCGAGCCGCCCATCGGCTATACCGCCGTCGCGGCCCCGGACGGCACCCTGCTCGGCTTCTACTGCACCGGCCCCGAGGCCCGTGTCCCCGGCCTCGCCGCCGTGCCCGGCGTGACCGACATCGGAGTCGGCCTGCACCCGCGCTGGGTGGGGCGGGGGCACGGCCGCGCGTTCGCCGAGACGGTGCTCGCCGCCGTCCGCCGCGAATTCCCGGATACCGCCATGCGCGCGGTGGTGCAGGAGTGGAACGGGCGCAGCCGACGACTCCTGGAGAACCTCGGCTTCACCGCAATCGCCCGGCACGAGGCCGCCGGAATCGGCTACGTGGTGCTGACCGACCGAAAGTAGACTGCCGTCACACCGTGACCCCACTCACACCCGCGCGCCGCGCGCGAAAACGCAGACTTCGCCGCCACGGTCTGAAACGCGGGTGAACGATTAACCGCTTCCGCCAGTCCGTCCCACTCGACCTGGGCGAACGAAAGCGGGCGGCAATCGCCCGGCGCGCGCGACTTCCCAACGTGTGGAAGGGTCATCGCCCGGTGCTCCGCGTGTTCTCGCGCGTCGCATCGCGCGCGGGACGGGTCGGGGCGCCCTGCGCACAGCGCCGGAATTCGGCACGCTGCCAGTGGTGATCGTATTCCGCGAATTCCCGGCAAGCCGGTTCGGCGCTGCCGCCCGCCTCGGTCACCGCACCGCGCACGATGAAGAACGGACACGAACTGTCATGACACGAACCACCTCGCACTCCACCCGCGGCCACCGGGCCGGGCTGCTCACCGCGGGGCTCGCCGCGGCGATGGCCCTGACCTTCGGCGCGGGCACCGCCTTCGCGGGGGTGGACAGCACCGACCGGGTGATCGACGGCAAGCAGCGCACGATCAGCGCGATCCAGGCCGACACCACCATCCGCGCGGTGCCGCCGCTGGACCGCAACCCGCTCACCCGGCAGTGGTTCCACGACGTCACCGCGCAGTTCACCGTCGAGGGCGACAAGGCCGACGAGTTCGCGGGCACCATCAAGATCGGCTACCTGGTCGGCTTCCCGGCCACCGTCGACGGCCGGATCAAGTTCGGCTACACCTCGCCGCGGGTCGGCATCGAGACCGACAACGGTATCCCCGGCCCCAAGCTCGACGTCGACCTGATCCCGACCGTCACCGGCGAGATCGAGACCGGCTTCGGCCCGGGCGTCCGGCAGATCGAGGCGGTCAGCGGCCGGATCACCGGCAGCGAGGGCAGCGTCCGGCTCACCAACTCCATCGGCACCGTCACCGGCGTGATCGGCACCGCGACCGTGCAGCCGTACGTGACCGTGGTCAGCGACACCGGCGACTCGGTCACCACCCTCGGCAAGCCCTACGAGGTGAACTGACCCGTCACCCCTCGGTGAGCACGACGATGCCGGACGGGGCCTCCAGCAGCGCCACCGTGCGCGCGGCGGCCTCGTCCACCTGGATGCGCGGGTGCGCGGGCGGCTCGGCCTCGTAGTACGTGCCGGGCCCGTAGAGCTGGCCGTACCGCAGCACCACCCCGCCGATCTCGAGCACCGCGCGCTCGTGCGCGGCGATGACCGCCGCCCGCCCCGCCGGAGTCCAGGCGATGCTCTGCGCCAGGAACCGGGTGGCACCGGCGGCGGCGACCAGGTTGGCGGTGCCCTCGGTGCGGATCCGGTCGTTGGCGGCGGCGCTCGCGGGAATATCGGCGGCGGCGTCCGGCAGGTCGGTGAGCTGGTGCATGACCAGATCCGGGCGGAACTCGGCGACGGCGGCGGTGAGCGCGGCCGCGTCGTAGACGTCGACCACCACCGGCTCGGCGCCCGCCGCCGCGATCGGCGCGGTGCGCGCGGCGGATCGGGTGGTCCCGGCGACGACGTGCCCGGCCTCGATCAGCAACGGCAGCAACCGGACTCCGAGCACGCCGGTGGCGCCGGCGAGGAAGATGCGCATCGGCCCAGCCTAGAACTCAACGGCGTCCCGGATGAGCGGGCAGGTCATGCAGTGCCCGCCACCGCGCCCGCGCCCCAGCTCGGCGCCGACGATGGTGATCACCTCGATGCCCTGCCGCCGCAGCGCGGTGTTGGTGTGCGTATTGCGGTCGTAGGCGAAGACCACCCCCGGCTCGACCGCGACCAGGTTGTTGCCGCTGTCCCACTGCTGGCGCTCGTTGGCGTAGTAGCCGCCGCCGGTCTCCACCACCCGCAGCGCGGGCAGCTTCAGCGCGGCGGCGACCACCTCGAGGAAGGTGCCGGACTCCTCGACCACCTCGATGCCCGACGCTCGGTCCGACGGGTACAGCGAGACGGTGCGCAGCGCGTAGACGATGTCGGGGAAGACGGTCACCAGGTCGCGGTCGGCGAAGGTGAGGACGGTGTCCAGGTGCATGGCGGCGCGCAGCTTCGGCATGCCCGCGACGATCACCCGCTGCGCGGCGCCCGCGTCGAAGAGCGCCTTCGCGACCTGGGTGATGGCCTGCCGTGAGGTGCGCTCGCTCATGCCGATCAGCACCACCCCGTTGCCGACCGGCATGACGTCGCCGCCCTCGAAGGTGGCGAGCCCCCAGTCCCGCTCGGGGTCGCCCCACCAGATCCTGGCGCTGGTGAAGCGCGGGTGGAAGGTGTAGAGCAGCTTCATCAGCAGCGTTTCGTCGTGCCTGGCCGGCCAGTAGAGCGGGTTGAGCGTGACGCCGCCGTAGATCCAGCAGGTGGTGTCGCGGGTGTAGAGCGTGTTCGGCAGCGGCGGCACCAGGTACTCGCGCACGCCCGCCTGCTCGCGGGCCAGCGCCAGGTAGCCGGAGCGGAACTCGGCGGGCAGGTCCGCGGTGGCGAGCCCGCCGATCAGCTGGACGGCGAGCGCGCGGTCGTCGAGCGTCTCCAGGTAGCGGCGGGTGTCGTCGACCAGGCCGAGCCCGACCTCGTTCGGGACGATGGCGCGGTCCAGGATCCAGGCGCGCGCGCCGTCCTGCGCGAGCGTCTCGGTGAGCAGGTTGTGCAGCTCCAGCACCTCGACGCCGCGTTGGCGCAGCTTCGCGGCGAAGTCGAAGTGGTCGCGCTGGGCGTTCTGCACCCAGAGCACGTCGTCGAAGAGCAGGTCGTCGCAGTTCGACGGGGTCAGCCGCTCGTGCGCCAGGCCGGGCGCGCAGACCAGCACCGAGCGCAGGGTGCCGACCTCCGAGTGCACACCGAATTCCGTCACGGCGTCTCCTTGTCAGATGGTGATGGTTCCGGTCGCCAGTGCCACGATCCCGGCGACCGCCCCCGCCACCGAGACGGCGAGCAGCACCCACTCGGTGCCGGCGAACGGCCGCCTGCCCTGCTCGCGGCGGGTCAGCACGAACAGGATCGAGCCGGGCGCGTAGACCAGGCAGGCGAGCAGCAGGTTGTCCGCGCCTGCCGCGAACACGAGGAACGCGGTGTACAGGGTGGCCAGGGCGGCGACGGCGAGGCCGCGGCCCGGCCGCCCGTCGCCGAGCGCGAGCTGCAGCGCGAACCCGGCGGCGAGCAGGTACGGCACCAGGGAGAGCACGCTGGTGAGTTGCAGGGTGAAGGCGAAGGCGTCCTCGGAGAAGAGCGTGACCACCAGTACCGCCTGGATCATCAGCGTGGTCAGCAGCAGCGCCGCCGATGGCACGCCCTGCCCGTTGCTGCGCGCCAGCCACTTCGGCATGTCGTGGTCCTGCGCGGCGACGAAGAGCACCTCGGCGGCGAGCAGCGTCCAGGCCAGGTAGGCGCCGAGCACCGAGATGATCAGCCCGATGCTGATGAACCAGGCCCCCCACGGCCCGACCACCGACTCCAGGACCGGGGCCATGGACGGCTGCCGGGTGACGGCCAGGTCGGCGCGCGGCAGGATGCCGTAGGCGACCATGGTCACCGAGGCGAAAATGGCGAGCACACTGAGGAATCCGAGCACGGTGGCGCGGCCGACGTCCTCCCGGCGGCGCGCGTAGCGCGAGTAGACGCTGGCGCCCTCGATGCCGAGGAAGACGAAGACGGTGACCAGCATGGTCGAGCGCACCTGCTCGAACAGCGACTCGCTGTACGCCTCGCCGCCCCAGAAGTTGTCGGCGAAGACGCTCGCGTCGAAGTAGAAGAGCGCGATCACCACGAAGCAGAGGATCGGCACCAGCTTGGCGATCGTGACGATCCGGTTGATCGCGGCGGCCTCCCTGACCCCGCGCAGCACCATCGTGTGGAACAGCCAGATGAAGACCGACGACAGCAGCACCGCGGGCACCGTGTTGCCCTCGCCGAAGATCGGCAGCACCTGCCCGAGCGTCGACTTGATCAGCACCCAGTAGGTGACGTTGCCGACGCAGGTGCTGGCCCAGAAGCCGAAGGCGGCGAAGAAGCCGGGGTACTCGCCGAAGCCCGCCTTGGCGTAGGCGTAGATCCCCGCGTCCAGGTCGGGGCGGCGGATGGCCAGCCGCTGGAAGACGAAGGCCAGCATGAGCATTCCGCTGCCCGCGATGGTCCACGCGACGAGCGCGCCGAAGCCGCCGGTGGCCTGGCCGAAGTTGCGGGGCAGCGAGAAGACCCCGGCACCGACCATGGAGCCGACCACCATGGCGGCCAGGGTCGGCAGCGACATGGTGCGGGTCGCGGTCTTGTCGGTGTCCATGGAGCTCCGTGCGGTCCGGGGGACGTGCTGGAGGTCGTCCCGAACTATACGGGAGCGTTGCTGGAAATTCGCTGATTGGCTGAGCCGGCTGACTCCGCGCGCCAGGCGAAGCCCTGCGGGCTGCGCGCCGCGCGCGGGCGTCCGTAGGGTGGCTGGGGTCGGGCGGGAGAAGGGGAGTTGACTGTGACGGTACGCAATCCGTTCGCCGCGGACGGGAGCTGGCCGGATGTGGTGGTCACCGCGGTGGCGGCGACGACCTCGCTGGCGGGCACCGCCGACGAGACCTGGCGCAGGCTGCTCGCGGGCGAGTCCGGGATCACGAAGCTGGACCAGCCGTGGGTCGCCGAGCACGAGCTGCCGGTACGGATCGGCGGTTCGCTGAAGGTGCCGCCGAGCACCGAGCTCTCCCGGGTCGAGCTGCGCAGGCTCGCCTACGTGGAGCAGCTGGCGACGGTGCTCGGCAGGCAGGTGTGGGCGGCCGCGGGCAGCCCGGAGGTGGATCGGGACCGGCTGGCGGTGGCCATCGGCACCGGGCAGGGCGGCGGCGACGCGGTGGTCGCCGCGCGGGATGCGCTGGTGCGGCACGGGTATCGCAAGATCTCGCCGCTGGCGGTGCAGATGATGATGCCGAACGGGCCGTCCGCGGTGGTCGGGCTGGAGCTGAGGGCGCGGGCCGGGGTGGTGACGCCGGTGTCGGCCTGCTCCTCCGGGTCGGAGGCGATCGCGAACGCCTGGCAGATGATCGCCATGGGCGACGCCGACATCGTGGTGACCGGCGGCGTCGAGGGCTACATCGACCCGGTGCCGATCGCGGCGTTCTCCATGATGCGGGCCATGAGCACCCGCAACGACGACCCGGCCGCGGCCTCGCGGCCGTTCGACGCCGACCGGGACGGCTTCGTCTTCGGTGAGGCCGGTGCGCTGCTGGTACTGGAGACCGAGGCGCACGCGCGGGCCCGCGGCGCGACGATCCTGGCCCGGCTGCTCGGCGCGGGCGTCACCTCGGACGGCTTCCACCTGGTGGCGCCGGACCCGGAGGGCGCGGGCGCGGCGCGCGCCATCACCAAGGCGCTGGGCCGGGCCGGGCTGGCGGGCTCCGATATCGGGCACGTGAACGCGCACGCCACCGCCACCCCGATCGGGGACACCGCGGAGGCGTCGGCGATCGCGAACGCGGTGGGCACGCACCCGGCGGTGTACGCGCCGAAATCGGCGCTCGGCCACTCCATCGGCGCCTCCGGCGCACTGGAGTCGGTGCTCACCGTCTTCAGCCTGCGCGACGAGATCATCCCGCCCACCCTGAACCTGGAGAACCAGGACCCGGCGGTTCCGCTCGACATCGTCGCAGGCGCGCCGCGCCGCGGCCGCATCGACTACGCGGTGAACAACTCGTTCGGCTTCGGCGGCCACAACACGGCCCTGGTCTTCGGCCGGGCCTGAGCCGCCCGGCCGAAATGCCCGAGGGCCGCCCGCTGAATCCAGCGGGCGGCCCTCGGCGTCGAACGGGTCAGCCGTCGAGCTTGGCCTCGATCGCCTCGATGATCTTCGGCCGCAGCTCGGCGGCGGAGATGATCGCGTCGACCGAGCCGACCTGGACGGCGCGCTGGATGCTGTGCACCGCGTCGAACTCGGCCGCGACCTGGCCCAGCTTCTCGGCCCGCACCGACCCGCGGAGCTCGTCCAGCTCGGCGGCGAGCGCGGCCCGCTCGGTGCCTGCCAGCGTGCCGAGCTGGTCCTCCCGATCCCGGATCCGGGAGTCGGCGGCGGTGCGCTTGTTCACCTCGTGCGAGAACACCACGGCCGCGGCGGGGGCACCGCCGAGCACGGAGGCGAAGGAGCCCTCCAGCGCCAGCACCGTCATGTTCGGGTTCAGCGTCTTGGAGAACACCACGAAGGCGCCGCCGTGGTACCGGGAGATCACGGTGAAGACGATCGGGCCGTCGAAGTTGACGATGGCCCGGCCGATCTCGGCGCCGTACTCCAGCTGCAGCTTGCGCATGGACTCCGGGGAGCCGTCGAAGCCGGACAGGTTGGCCAGCACCACCAGCGGCCGGTTGCCGCTGGCCGCGTTGATCGCCCGCGCGGTCTTCTTCGCCGACCGCGGGAAGAGCGTGCCCGCGGTGTAGGTGTCCGGCCCGTCGGTGGACGGGAAGCCGCGCCGCGGCACCCCGCGCGACTCGATGCCGACCAGGCAGACCGGGATGCCGCCCAGCCGCGCGTCCTGCACCACCGCGGTATCGGCGTCGGCCATGCCCGCCCAGCGCTCCAGCACCTCGTGGTCCTGGTCGGCGACGGCCCGCATGACGGTGCGGATGTCGAACGGCTTCTTGCGATCCGGGTTCTTGGCCACCGAGAAGATCTCGCCGACCGTGCTGAAATCGCTGTCCGCCGCGGTGTGCGGGAAATCGGAGATGTCGCGGCCGACCGGGTCGGTGGTCGGCACGCGGCGCGGCGACTGCTCACCGGGCGCGATGTAGGTGTGGTCGTAGTGCGCCATCAGCACGTCGCGGGCGGCGGTCAGGTTCGGCGCCCAGTACTGCGCCTGGCCGTTCGGGCCCATGACCCGGTCGTAGCCGCCGATGCCGAAGTTGTCCTCGGCCGAGACGCCGCCGGAGAAGTCCAGCGCCTGCTTGCCGGTGAGCACCATGGCCGAATCCGGCGTCATCACCAGAACGCCCTTGGTGTGCATGAGCATGGTGGCCTCGGCGTTCCAGTACGGCTGCGCGCCGACGTTGATACCGGTGACCACGATGTTGATCTCGCCGCCGTCCTGGGTGAACTCGACGATCCGCTTGAGCGCGGCCGCCACCCAGTCCATGTTCTCGGTGCCGGAGTCCATCGAGATCCGGGCCCCGGAGGAGAGCGCGTACCACTCCAGCGGCACCCGCATCTGCTCGGCCAGGTCCAGCGCCGCGATCACCCGGCGGCACTCCGGCTCGGAGAGCGCGCCCAGCGACTTGATCGGGTCGCCGAGCAGCACCACGCGGGTGACGCCGTCCGGATGATGCGCGGTCTTCGTGCTGACCACGCCCGCGACGATCGCCGCCTTGTTGCGGCCCTTCGGCCGGTCGACCGGGACCAGCGCGTGCGCGGCGTCCAGGTCGTACTCGGCGAAATCGCCCAGCAGGCCGGTGAGTTCGTACGGGTAGACGGTGTTGCGGCTCGCGGCGCGCAGCACCTTCTGCCGGTACTCGTCCAGCGGCTCGACCGCCTCGTCGGTGCGCTCGCCGATGCGCACGGTGGTGCCGGTCTGGTCGAAGCCGATCCGCACCGCGACCTTGACCAGCTCACCGGTCTTCGGCTCGGTGTGCCGCGCGATGATCAGGATCTCCTCCAGCCCGGCACCGGCCGGCTGGATGCGCTCGACGAGCGTGTCCAGCTCGGCCCTGGTCAGGTCGACCGGCGGCCAGATGTACATGACGATCCGGTTGGTGTTGAACTTCGCCGCCGAGCGGCGCAGCGCGCGCGCCCTGCGAATCGAGTCCAGGCAGGCGGCCACGGTGTTCTCGGCGGTGGGCAGCGCGAGCAGCCTGCCCTCGTGGTCGCGCAGCGCCGTCAGGTCGCGGACCTGGGTGAAGGCGACCAGCCGCTCGTCGGCCGGGTTCTCCTTCGCCACGCTGCGGAACAGGTACACCTCCTCGTCGGAGGAGGGCTGACGGGTCAGGTCGAACTTGCGCAGCCTGGTCATCTGCATGCGCTGCGCGATGTGGGGGTGCAGGCCGCGGATGAGCCGTTCCTCGGCCATGCCGGTGGCCGACGGGCGGAACGTGAAGTGGTGGTGCATGACCGCCCCGCCGCTGCCCGCGACGGTGATGGTGATCCGGTGCACCTGGTGCGGCAGCGCCCGCGTCGCGAGCACGTCCTGCAGGACGGCGGCGGTGGCGTCGAAATCCTCCGGCTGCCCCTCCCAGCTCAGGTAGATGTCGGCCTCGATGGAGGCGGCGCCACCGGCCAGCTCGGTGAGCCCGGTGAGCGTGGCGTCCAGCGCGTCGAACCGCACCGCGGCCGAGACCAGGCTCAGCCCCTTGCGCTCGGCGACGACGAAGGTGTTGCCGCCCGCCTGCTGGGTGCGGACGTCGGTGAGCCCCTTGTTGCCGTAGTAGCGCCTGGTCAGCACCTCGAGCATGACGGTGTTGTCCAGATCGCCGCGGCGGACCAGGCGCTGACCCAGCAGCCGGACCAGGGGCTCGGTGCTGCGCACCATCTCCGCGATCCGGTCGGCGCGGTCGGCGGCGGCCGGCTCGGCGTCCAGGTGCCGCAGGTGCTTGCGCACCTTCGTGTAGACCTCGGCGCGGTTGCGCCGCAGCAGCGGCTGGCCGTACCAGGAGTAGACCAGGCCGCGGGCCAGGTCGGCGATGGCGGGGAAGCGCACCTGGGTGGCGCCGACCAGGCGCTCCAGCGCCAGCCCGACCGGCTCGCGCAGCGCGCGCTCCGGGGTCGGCTCGGCCAGCCACTCGCGCAGCAGCGCGGTGATCACCTCGACGGTGTCGGCCGGGCGCTGCTGGGCCAGGAAGATGCGGAAGACCGCGGCCTCCAGGTCGGGCGTGCGGTCCAGCTCGGTGACGCCGTAGTGGCCGAGCGCCTTGGCCAGCTTGACCCGGTAGGGCTCGGGCAGCCCGGCGCGCTCGACATCCAGGCTCTGCATGTAGGTGTGGAAGTGTTCGCGGGCGCTGTGCACGTGGTTGTGCCCGCCGCCGTCCTCCTCGGGGGAGCGGTTCTGCCCGAGCTCGGCGATGTCGGCGAAGACCTCGATGAGCTCGACCTCCTCCGACAGCGGGCGCCGGTTGTCGGCGGCCGCGGCGCGGCGGGCGGCGAGGTACTCGGCGAGCACCCGGCGGTCGTCGTGCGGGTCGACGTCGAAGCCGAGCAGCAGGCTGCGCAGATCCTGCAGCCCGCGCCCGACCCGCTCGTGCGGCTGCGCCGGGACCGGCTGCTCCGGCAGGTCCAGCTCGACGGTCTGCTCCTCGACGACCTCGGCCTCGTCGCCCTCGTCCGCGAGCGGCTCCAGCCGCAGCAGCGGGGCGCCGGTCTCGACCTGGGTGCCGACGGTGACCGCGGACTCCTTGAGCCTGGCCCGGAACGGCGCGCGCAGCACCGTCTCCATCTTCATGGACTCCAGCACCAGCACCGGGGCCCCGGCCTCGACCTCGTCGCCGACCTGCAGCGGGGTC
This sequence comes from Nocardia asteroides, assembly GCF_021183625.1. Taxonomy (NCBI): domain Bacteria; kingdom Bacillati; phylum Actinomycetota; class Actinomycetes; order Mycobacteriales; family Nocardiaceae; genus Nocardia; species Nocardia asteroides. The sequence continues at coordinate 997,373 of NZ_CP089214.1, read as the reverse complement.
GCGACGACCAGCGCGGGCGCGGGGGAGCGCACGATGCCGCCCTCGGCCCGGCTGATCCGGTGCGTGACGCCGTCCACGTCGACCAGGTGCACGGGGCCGTGCGTGCCGGTGGTGAGCCGGTAGCGGGTGCCGTTGACCACGATCTGGCCGGTGTGGTGGTCGAAGCGCTCCAGATCCACGTCGGCGGTGCGCAGGTCGTCGCCGGCCTCGACGCCGACCCGGAAGCGGTGCGCGCCGATCCGCGCGACCCGCACCCGGTAGGCGACGCCGCGCAGCTCGAGATCGTGCGGGCGGCCGCTCTGGTGCTGCACCTGCGGGCGCCCGCCCGCGGCGGTGGAGAGCAGCCGGTCGCGCTCGACCCGCTCCTCCTCCTCGTAGGCGTCGATGGCGGCGGCGGCGACGGCGACGGTGGAGTGCCGGTGCGAGATCAGCCGGCCCTCGGTGCGCACCCGGTCGATCCAGCCGGTGTCGGCGCTGGCATCGATCACCTCGGGCTGGGCAAGCAGGTCGAGCACGAAGCTCTTGTTGGTGGCGCCGCCCTCGATGACCACGCGGGTCTGCTGCATGGCCCGGCGCAGCCGGCCCAGCGCCTGCTCGCGGTTGCTGCCGTAGGCGATGATCTTGGCGATCATGGAGTCGAAGTCGGCGGGGATGGTGTCGCCCTCGCTGACGCCGGTGTCCACCCGGATGCCGGGCCCCGCGGGCAGGTCGAGCCGGGCGATCCGGCCGGGCGCGGGCGCGAAGTCGCGATCCGGGTCCTCGGCGTTCAGCCTGGCCTCGATGGCGTGGCCGCGCTCGGCGGGCGGGGTGCCCTCGAGCTTCCCGCCCGACGCCACGTGCAGCTGCGCGCGGACCAGGTCGAAGCCGGTGGTGAGCTCGGTGATCGGGTGCTCCACCTGGAGCCGGGTGTTCACCTCGAGGAAGGCGAAGAGCCGGTCGCCGGGGTGGTACAGGAACTCGACGGTCGCCGCGCCGCGGTACCCGACCCGCACGGCGAGCCGCTCGGCCGAGGACTTGAGCTCGGCGGTCTGCTCGGCCGAGAGCACCGGCGAGGCCGACTCCTCGATGATCTTCTGGTTGCGCCGCTGCACCGAGCAGTCGCGCACGCCGAGCGCCCACGCCGTGCCCTGGCCGTCGGCGATGACCTGCACCTCGACGTGCCGCGCGCCGGTGACCAGGCGCTCCAGGAAGACGACGCCGCTGCCGAAGGCGCGCGCCGCCTCCTGCCTGGTGCGCTCGTAGGCGTCGACCAGCTCGTCGCCGTTGGTGATCACCCGGATGCCGCGGCCGCCGCCGCCGGCGGTCGCCTTCAGCATCAGCGGGTAGCCGATCTGCTCGGCGGCGGCGAGCGCGGCGTCGACGGAGTCGACCGCGCCGCGGCTCCACGGCGCCACCGGGACGCCGACCTCCTCGGCGATCAGCTTCGCGCCGATCTTGTCGCCGAGCCGGCGCATGGCGTCGGCGTTCGGGCCGATGAAGGTGATGCCGATCTGCTCACAGAGCTCGGCGAAGGCGGGATCCTCTGCGACGAAGCCCCAGCCGACCCAGGCGGCATCCGCCCCGGTGGCGCGCAGCGCCTGCTCGAGGACCTTCAGGTCGAGGTAGGGGCGGGCAGCGGCCGGACCGAGGTCGTAGGCGATATCGGCTTCGCGCACGAACGTCGCGTTCCGGTCGACATCGGTATACAGAGCGACGGTCTCGATGGGTACCGCCGTCTCCGCGGCCAGGTCCCGGACGGCGTGGATGAGGCGCATGGCGGCCTCGCCCCGGTTCACGATGGCGATGCGGCTGAACACTCGACGAATCCTTCCTCTCCTGAGATCGGTACGGTGGGCGAGGGGGACGCGCCTCCCGAGTGCGCCCAGTGTGCACCCTACGGTGCCGTAACCTCACGCCGATCTGCGGTTACCCGTGCGTATGTTGTCTTTTCTATCGCCGGGGAGTGACGTTTCGCAGCGTAGGCGCACGGGTGGCCGGGCGGAACCCGCCGAGCGCGGTTTCGCTTCCCGGGCGCGTCCTCGTTCCCCCGCGGGCGCGGATGCTCGCGCCCGCGACCCGTCTTCGCGTCGTGGTCAGTACCGGTAGAACCCGCGACCGGACTTCTTCCCGAGGTGCCCGGCATCGACCATGCGGCGCAGCAGCGCGGGCGGCGCCTGATGCGGCTCGGCGAACTCGCCGTACAGCGACTCCGCGGCCGAGAGCGCGACGTCGAGGCCGATGGTGTCGAGCAGGGTCAGCGGGCCCATGGGGTAGCCGCAGCCGCCCTTCATGGCGGTGTCGATGTCCTCGGCCGAGGCGTAGCCGGAGTCGAGCATCCGCACTGCCTGGCACAGGTAGGGGATGAGCAGGGCGTTGACGATGAACCCGGCCCGGTCCCCGGCGCGCACGGCCGTCTTGCCGAGGGTGCCGGTGACGTAGTCGGCGACGGCCCCGGCGGCGTCGTCGTCGGTGACGAGGGTCGAGATGATCTCGACCAGCGGCATCACCGGGACGGGGTTGAAGAAGTGCACGCCGACGACCCGCTCGGGCCTGCGGGTGGCGGTGGCCATCTTGATCACCGGGATGGAGGAGGTGTTGGTGGCCAGGATCGTGTCCTTGCCGGTCACCTCGTCGAGCCGGGTGAAGATCTGCCGCTTGAGCTCCTCGATCTCGGGCGCGGCCTCGATGACGAGGTCGCGCTCGGCCAGGTCGCTGTAGTCGGTGCTCACCCGCAGCCGCTCGAGCACCGCCGCGGCGTCCGCCTCGGCGAGCTTGCCCTTGCGTACCGCCCGGTCGAGGGAGTCCCGCACCCGCCGGCGCGCGGCGTCGGCGTACTCGCTCTTGACCTCGAGGATCACGACATCGCTGCCCGCCCGCAGGCAGACCTCCGCGATTCCGGCACCCATGGTGCCGCCGCCGACAACGCCGATCTTCCGCACTGTGAACCTCCCGGGCGATGTGTCGCCACACGTTGTTGTGGCGCATGAATCGTGCCCGATGTAGCTGCGCTGCCGCACCATCGGGGGCACCTGTTGTGCAGTGTTACGACGGCGAGGGCGCTTCGTGCTGTGCCGGCACCGTGGTCGGCGCACCGAGCGGGGGATGGTCGAGGACGCGTGGCCGGTACTCGACCAACTGGATGCCGCCGTCGAAGGTGCGGTGTTCGATCATCTCGAGCGCGATATCGGGATAGCCGTCGTAGATCCGCTCCGCGCCGGTGGCGCCGGTGATGACCGGGAACATCACGACCCGGAATCGGTCGACGAGCCCGGCGCGCAGCAGGGAGCGGCACAGGCTCAGGCTGCCGATCGTGGTGAGGAGGCCAGGGCCACGCGCTTTCATGCCGCGGACCGCCTCGACCGCGTCGTCGCGCACGAGTGTGCAGTTGGCCCACGTCAACGGCTGTTCGAGCGAGGAGGAGAAGACCACCTTGGGTGCTGCCGTGAGCCCGTCGACGGACGCCTGCTCGTCCGGCCGGAACTCGTCCTGGCCGTCGGGGACCGCGCCGGTGGCGAAGCCCGACATCAGGCGGTAGGTGTTCGCCCCCATCAGGTGGGTGGCCTCCGGCTGTTCGCCGAGCCAGGCGAGGTACTCCGGACCCTCGAGGCCCCAGAACCCGGGCCAGCCCGCTCCCGACGCGTAGCCGTCGAGGGAGGTGATGAAGTCGCCGAGAAGCTCCGCCATGGTGCTGTCCTTTCCCGTTGGTGTCACGAGTTTCGACGGCCGTGGCGGCGCGAACTCATCGGTCGGCCTACGGGTGCGGCTCTCGGTGGGACGGAGCCGAGCCGGCTACGCCGCACCGAACGCCGTGGCGAGGTCGAGGTCGAGGCCGGGGTCGGTGGCCCGCACCCACAGGCGCTCGGACAGCGCGGCGCCGCCTGACGGCGTCATCGGGCGGCAGCCGTCTTCGGCGTGCGCCTGGCGACGAACAAGCCGATGAGCAACGCCGCCCCCGTGAAACCGACGGCCGCGAGCACCGCCGTGGAAAGGCCGTGTGCCAGTACTTCCCTGCTGCCTGCGGCGCCGTTCGGGTGCTGGTCGCCGGCGGACTGGTAGAGCGTGGTCAGTACCGCGACGCCGAGGGAGAGCCCGATCTGCTGGGTGGCCTGGAGCAGCCCGGAGGCCGCACCCATGTCCCGGGGTTCCAGCCCGCCGAGCACTGTCAGGTTCAGGGTGACGAAGGCGAGGCTGAGCCCGGCGCCGAGCAGGACGAACGGGCCGAGGACACCGGTCACGTAATTGCTCGACTCGCTGGTGGTGGTCAGCCACACCGCTTCCAGCATCATCAGGAGCACACCGGTGAGCAGCATCGGTCCGCGCCCGAACCGCGCGATGAGCGCGGGTGCGGTCTTCGCCACGGCGAATTGGACCGCGGCCATTGGCAGGAAGGCCAGCCCGGCCTGGAGCGGGCCGAAGCCGAGCGCGTCCTGGAGGTAGAGCGAGAGCAGGATGTAGGTGCCCGCCATGGAGGCCATGAGCAGGACGAAGGTCAGGTAGGCGCCCGCGCGGACCGGGTCGTGCAGCAGCCGCAGCGGCATGATCGGTTGGGCGGCGCGGCGTTCGATGCGGACGAACAGCGCCACCAGGGCGAGGCCGGTGAGTATCGGTGCGAGGGTGGCGGGGTCGGTCCAGCCGTTCGCGCCGTTGGTGAGGCCGTAGACGATGCCGACCATGCCCAGGGTCGAGACGATCGCGCCGAGCAGGTCGAATCGGCCGCGGTGGCGTTCGGTCTCGGTGAGGTACCTGGCCGCGAGCAGGATGGTCACCAGCCCGATCGGCACGTTGATGAAGAACACCAGCCGCCAGCTCAGCGTGGTGAGCACGCCGCCGAGGACCAGCCCGAGGGTGATGCCGAAGCCGGTGACCATGGAGAACACCCCGAGTGCCCTGGTGCGCTCCGGGCCGTCGGCGAAGGTCGCCGCGATCATCGACAGCGCGGCGGGGCCGGCGAAGGCGAAGCCCGCACCCTGCAGGGCGCGCGCGGCAATGAGCACGGCCTCGTTCGGGGCGATGCCGCCGAGCACGGAGGCGGCGACGACGAGGGACAGGCCCCAGATGAACATCCGCCGTCTGCCGAGGATGTCGCCGGCGCGGCCGCCGAGCAGCAGCAGTCCGCCGTAGGCCAGGGAGTACGCGCTGAAGACCCACGCCAGCGCGAGCGCGGACATGCCGAGCCCCGACTGGATCTCGGGCAGGGCGATATTGACCACGTTGCTGTCCACCGCGACCATGAGCTGACAGGTCACGATCACACCGAGGACGATTGCGAGTCTGCGGTCACCGGTGCGCGGCGGATCGGTTTCTCGCCTGTCCGCAGCGGGGGCGGGATCCGGTACGTGCGCGGTCGATTGGGTATCTCGGCTGGTCATAGACGGTCCGTTCGACGGAATCGGAGGGCGTGGGCGGTGACGCGGCCCTGCGCTGTTGCTCCACGCTTGTAGACTGGACTCAGCATAGAGGCCGCGCGGCTTATCGTCTACAACCGTTGAGTGAGGGTGCTGTGACCGTGCACGACATCGACAGCCTTCCGGTCAGCCGGGCCGAACGGCGCAGCCAGACCAGGCAGGCGATCCTCGACGCCGCCGGTGAGCTCTTCGCCGAGCGCGGCTACCTGGAGACGACGGTGCGGGCCATCGCGCAGCAGGCCGAGGTCGACCCGGCGCTGGTGATGCAGCACTTCGGGACGAAGGGTGCACTGTTCGACCAGGTCGCGGGCATCCCGGTCACCCTCGACGACGCGCTGGAGGGGCCGCCGGAGGAGCTGGGGGAGCGGTTGCTGCGGCACGCGTTCGCCGATGTGGACCGCAAGGACGACCGGACCATGCCGGTGCTGCGCTCCATGCTCACCCATCCCGAGGCCGCCCACGCGGTGCGCTGCGCGATCATGAATCCCGAGAGCAGCCCGTGGACGCGGGTCGTGGTCGGTGCGGATGCCGAGCGGCGCTCCGCCCTCATCGGCACGCTTGTCCTGGGGGTTCTGCTGGCGCGGTACATGGTGCCGATCCCGGGGGTGGCCGACGCACCGGCGGAGCGGCTCGTCGAACTGCTCGGCCCCTGCCTGCGTCCGCTGGTCGTCGCGGATCCGCCCGGAGCGGCCGCGGAGCCGGAGTCGGCGCTGGATGCCCTGGTCGAGGCTGAGGCCGAGCGCCGGTCGGCGGCCGAGCGGGTGGACGAACGCGCCAGGGCGGCGCTGGCCGCCGGGGCGTCCTACGGCGATATCGGCCGCGCTCTCGGGATGAGCAGGCAGGCTGCGCGCAAGCGGTGGCCGCACAGCGCCGACACCCTGGGATGACAACTTGAGTTGTCATCCCAGGGTGTCGCTTGGCGGGTGCGCTTCGGGCGCCGCACTGACAACTGTGGTTGTCGCTCCGGTGCACCCCCTACGCTGCCGCCGCGTTAGGGGAGGGGACTCGTCCCGTTAGGGGTGCCGGTCGGCAACCCCCGGACATACCTTCTTCAAGACGGAAGCCGTACTCCCGCAGGGAGTCTCGAAGGCGCACGAGCGTCGCCGACGGCGGATCATGAAGGAGTTACCCGTTGACCAGTCTCGACACCATCGATGTCTTCGATCAGGAGCGTTACCTCGACGGGCCGCCCTACGACGATTTCGCGATCCTGCGGCGGCAGGCGCCGGTCTTCCACCACCCCGACCCCGAGGTGCCGGAGGGGCACTGGGCACTGACCCGGCACGCCGACATCGTGCACGTGGCGCGGCATCCGGAGCTGTTCTCCTCCGAGCGCAAGGGCTCACAGCCGCAGGAGTTCGACGAGGTCGCCATCGACGTCCAGCGCCGCATGATGATTCATCAGGATCCGCCCCGGCACAGCCGGGTTCGCTCCCTGGTGAATCGCGGTTTCACTCCGCGCGCCATCCAGCGGGTGCGGCCGCGGGTGGTCGCCGAATGCGAGGCGCTGGTGGATCAGGCGATCGCCGTCGGCGAGTTCGACCTCGTGCGCACGCTCGCCGCCGAGTTGCCGCTGATCGTGATCGCCGAACTCATGGGGATTCCGCGCGCGGACCGGCAGCACATCTTCGAATGGTCGCGGGCGATCGCCGGTCAGACCGATCACGAGCAGGGCGGTGCCGAGCAGACCCGGCGAGCGGTCATCGAGATGTCCGGATACGCCTCGGAGCTGGGGAACGAGCGCCGCCGCTGCCCGCTGGAGGACACGGTGACGCGGATGGTCAGCAAGGACGAGCACGGGAATGAACTCACCGACGAGGAGTTCCAGGCCTTCTTCATCCTGATGACCGTCGCGGGCAACGAGACCACCCGCTATTCGATCGCGGGTGGCGTCGAGGCCTTCGCTCGGTTTCCCGACCAGTGGGCCCGGCTGCGGAACGATCCCGAACTGGCGCCGACCGCCGCCGAGGAGATCGTGCGCTGGGTCTCGCCGACCAAGGTCTTCCGCCGCACCACGACCGCGGACACCGAGGTGGGTGGCCGGCTCATCCCCGCGGGGGAGAAGATCATGGCGCACCTGGTTTCGGCCAACCGGGACGAGGCGGTCTTCGCCGAGCCCGAGAAGTTCGACATCGGCCGCAACCCCAACCCGCACCTCGGTTTCGGCGGGGGCGGCCCGCACTTCTGCATCGGCAAACACCTGGCGGTGATGGAGATCGAGATCATGTTCGCCACACTCGCGCGCAAACTGGCGCTGATCGAGATCACCGGCCCGACTCCTCGGCTCCGGTCGTACCAGTTCACCGGCATCGTCGAGATGCCGGTACGCGTCGTGCCCGCTTGAGCGCGCAGCTGTTCGGCTCGGGCACCGTCGATCCCCTGGACGTTCAGCGCCGCAGGCTCTCCCCGACCCATAGCGCCGCACGCTCGACCGCGGTGCGCGACTCGTCGGTGTGGTCGAGGATGTCGAAGCTGTGCTGCCCGTTCGGCACGTCGATCACCTCGACGCCGATCCCGTGCCGCTCGGCGGCCTCGGTGAAGGCGGCGACCCCGGCGGCGAATTCCGGCGCCTCGCGTCCGGCCCGGGTGAGCAGCACCGGCAGTTCACCGGCGTCCGCGACCGCGTCGACGGGGGAGAAGCGGGGGTCGACGCCCCAGCCTTCGGGCCGGGCGAGCAGCGGGTAGGTGAGCGCCAGGCAGCGCAGCCATCGCGGCGGTTCGCGCAGCCAATCGGCGGCGAGCAGCCCGCCGCCGGAGAAGAACCAGAGCGCGACCCGCTCCGGATCGGCCTCCGGCAGCGCCCTGGCCCGCTGCACGGCCTCGGCGACATCCGCGGCGGCGTCGGCGTAGCCGGCCGGGCTGTGCAGGCGGTGGTCGACGGTGACCGCGAGCAGCCCCTGTCCGGCCAGCAGCGCGCCGTACCCGGCGAACATCGGCCAGTCGCGCGGGGCGACCGGGATATCGGGTGGCACCGGCCCGCCGTGCACCAGCACGACCACCGGGTGCGGGCCAGGGCCGGGGGAGTAGATGTCGATCGTGCCCTCCCGGCGCCGCGGATGCTCGGGCAGGGGCAGCACGAAGGGCTGGAGATACGAGGGAACCGCCACGCTCCCAACCTATCCGACGATCCGCGCCCCCGGTCTCGCGCTGCGGACGGCGGCGATCGTGCCGACCTCGGGGCCGGCCAGGGCGGCGGTGCGGCCGAGCGCGGTGACGGCCTCGTTCCAGCTCTGGAATTCGGTGTCCCAGCCGAGATCGCGGAGCAGGAACTCGATCTCGGACTCGGGGCCCGCGCCCCGATCGGGGTCGCCCGCGGCGACCAGCTCGTGCAGTTCCCGGTAGCGGTCGGTGCTGGCGGTGTCGGAGGCGACGCGGTTGACCGCGAACCGGCTGCCGGGGGCGGAGAGCTCGGTGAGAGTGCCGACGATCGAGCGGGTGTCATCCGCGGGGAGGTAGCCGAGGGTTCCCTCGTCGATCCAGCCGGTCGGACGGTCGGGCCGGAAACCGTGTGCACGCAGCGGCTCTGCCCAGTTCTCGCGCAGGTCGGCGGCGATCACCGCGCGGCCGCAGCGCGGGACGGCGTCGCCGAGCACCGGTTCCTTGAACGCGAAGGTTTCGGGCAGGTCGATCTCGAAGACGGTGGTGTCCGGCGGGAGCTCGAGGCGGAAGGCGCGGGTGTCGAGTCCGGCGCCGAGCAGCACCAGCTGGCGGATGCCCGAGTCGACGGCCTCGCGTACCCGGTCGTCGGCGAGCCGGACGGCGACGCTGCGCCCCTCCTGGAACCTCTCGGCCAGGGTGCGGAACTGCTGCCAACGCTCGGCGTCGAAACCGGGGCGTGCGGCGGCGACGAAGGCCGCCGCGAACGGGTCGTCGTAGAGGCGGTCGGGCCGCTCGCTCTCCTTCGCCCTGATCACCGCCACCCCGATCGCGGTCATCGCCACTCCGGCCACCGGCACGCTCGACGCCTCGCCCATCTGCCCTCCCCCTGCTCGATGTGTCGCCTCCAGCATGCCGCATCGGGGGGCCGGGCGGCGGGAATCGGCGCCAGGCATGCGGGCTACGAATGCAGCGGGTCGACGAAAAGAGAATCCCGTGGGCGCTTCCAGTGGGGATCCCGGCCGAGCAGGGCCGCGATGGCGTCCACAGCGGATAGCGGTCGATCGGGCTGCACCGGGGGCCGGTAGACGCCATCCGGGCCGTTGAGCGTACTGCCGGGCCCGGTGATCGACCGGGCGATCGGCAATGCGAGGGCGGTGAGCCGGTCCGGCACCGGGCAGGGGCGGGACAACGCGCGGGACAGGTCCCAGCGGTGCACGAGCATGTCGACGAAGTGGACCGACAGCACTGTGTCGGTCGCCATCGGGCCGCGCTGTGGCAGGTTCACGACATCGCCGGTCTGTTCCATGGCGACCACCCACCGTGCGGCTGTGCGCGCGAAATCGTCGCGGGGGTTGTCGGCGTGGTCGGCGATGGGCGCGAAGACGGACTCGATGACGGCTTCGTGGCGTTCGTTCATGTGCCGCAGGAGGTCCGCGACGGTCCAGCCCGCACACGGAGTCGGCGCGTGCAGGTCCGCATCGGAAACAGTGGCCACATCGTGAGCGATCAGCGCCAGGGCCGTCGCGTCGAGTCGTAACAGATCACTCATAGGGCACTCTCTCGTCAGCATTCGATCGTCCGCGCTGATAATAGCGAACGATCAACCGCTATAATGGACGGATGTCTCCACGCAACTCGTTCGCCGAAGCGGCCCGTACCCGGGACGGAATCGTGCGGGCCGCGGTCGGCGCGGCGTCGTGCGTCGGTCTGGAAGGTCTCACCATCGGGTCACTCGCCGACCGGCTCGCGATGAGCAAGGCGGGGGTCGTCGGCCCCTTCGGATCCCGCGAAAACCTGCAGAACGCCGCGCTCGAACAGGCAGGCCAGATCTTTCGGACCACAGTGCTCACCCCGCTGGCGGAGGTGCCTCCCGGCGCGGCGCGCCTGGCTGGACTGATCGATTCCTGGATCGCCTATCTGGCCGACTGTCCGTTTCCCGGTGGATGTTTCGTCACCGCGGCATCGACCGAGCTCGATGGGCGGCCCGGAGCGTTGCGGGCTCGCCTGCATACGGTCGTCACTGAATGGCGCGCCCTTCTCATCGCCGAAATCACTGCGGCACAACAGGAAAGTGCTGCTTCGCATCGACCGCCCGAGGAGATCGCCACCGTGCTCATCGGCATCTCGATGGCGGTCAACCAGGAAGTTCAGCTGCTCGGCGACGAATCCGCCGCCCAGCGCGGCCGCGCCGCCATGCGCACCGCGGCCGGACTGGCTCCGTCGCCATGAACTGACGCGCGAGCCGGGCCCACAGGCCGCGGACGTCGGCGGGTCATCGGTACTCGGCCACGGCCTGCGACGAGGAACGTCTCGAGGAGGTGGCCTGCGGAACCTCGCGGGCGATACCGCGGGTCATGGCGAGCGAATCGGGAAGGAACAGGAAGGCGAACTTGCCGCGCTCGGCCTTCTGGGCGCACCGCACCTGGGCGTCGAGGTTCGTGTAGCTGGCGGGATCGACCCCCTCGGCGCGCCACGACAGGCTCTGAGAGCCATACCCGGAACCCAGGTGCAGGCCGAGAATCATCGTGCGATCGGTCATGAGAATGCCTCTGTCGAAGGAGAGGTGTCGGAAGCGGTTCCGATGCGGCTGATTCGGAGGCCGGGCCGCGGGAAGCCGTGCCGCCGCGCCACGACCACGATGGCGAACACCGGCACCAGGAACGCGAGCGTGACGAAGGGGAGCGCACCGCTGCCGATCCCCGCGACAACCGATCCGCCGATCACCCCGCCCGCCGCGATGCCGAGGTTCCACCCTGTCACCAGCACTGCCTGGGCCGTATCGACCGCGGCGCCGGCGGCATTGGTCAGCGCCGTCTGCGGGATGGCGGTACCGGCTCCGCCGAACCCGAGACCCCACACCGCGGCACTGAGAAAGAGCGCCACCGGCGACTGGACGAGCAGACCGAGCCCGAGCATGCCCGCGGCCAGGACCAGCACGCCGACGACCATGAGACCACGCAGGTGCCGGTCGACGAGGACGCCCGTTCCCCAGAGCCCCAGCAGCGCGCACACACCGAAGGTCAGGAGGAAGGCGCTGACACTGCCGGCCATTCCCCGGGCGGAAAGGACGGACGACGCATACGTGTAGAGGGCGTAATGACCCATGATCAGAAGCACGGAAGCCGTGATCACCGCGGCCACGCCGGGCAGCCGGACCGTCCGGGCGATCGACATTCGTTCAGATTTGCCCTGGCCGGGGAAGTCCGGGACCACCGCGCGCACCCAGACCAGCACGGCTGCAACGAGAATCGCCATCGCCAGGAAGGTCACCCGCCAACCCACCGCGCTCGCCAGCAGCGCCCCCAGCGGCGTGCCGAAGGCCATCGCGACGGGCGGACCGGACAGGGCGATCGCGAGCCCGCGCCCTCGATGCTCCGGTGGTGACATCCGGCTCGCGTACCCCGCCAGGATCCCCCACATCACGCCCGCGAAAACACCGGTGATGAACCGCGCGACGAGCGTCAACGCGAAGGACGGCGACACCGCGACGACCAAGACCGTGGCGAGGTATCCGACCAGGGCCATGACCAAGAGGCGCCGCCGGGGCCAACCTGCCGTCGCGCTGATGATCGGGATGGCTCCCGCAATCGATCCGAGTGCGTAGACGGTGACGGTCTGCCCTGCCGCGACCTCGGAGACGCCGAGGCCCGCACTCATCGCGGGAAGGATGCCGGCGGGCATTGTTTCCAGCGTGGCGGTGAGGAAGCCGCTGGCGGCGAGGGCGAGAAGCCCGCTCAGTGGGAGCCGGGCGCTGCGGGGGGCCGCCCTCGGCGGCACCGTCTGCTGATCCATCCGTCCATCGTGCAAGCTTCACATCAATGTCAATGTCAAGTCTGGCTCGCGGCGCCTTGCTGTGACCTGCGTCCTACCTCGGAGGCTCCGCTCGCACGCGAGCGTGCGCTCCGCTGCGAGCTGCGGTCCATTGCCTCGATGTAGCGCTCGAGCGCGTCCCGGTTGTGCTCGAGGAACGCGATGCGCTCCGTCATCCGTTCGCACTCACGCACGAGGGTCTCGCGCAGTTCGGGGTCAGGGTCCGAAACCACGATGTCCTTAGGCCGGCCGAGGCAGGGGAGCAGGTCACCGATGATGCGCGTCGGGATGCCGGAGTCGAGCAAGCCGCGCACCTTCATCACTCGATCGACAAGGTACTCGTCGTATTCCCGATACCCGTTGCCCAGTCGCCGGGGCGCGATCAGACCCTGCTCCTCGTAATAGCGCAGCATCCGCGGCGGAACTCCCGTCCGCTTCGCCAGTTCACCGATGCGCATCCTTGTCCCGTCCGTCAGCTTGACACAGATGTGAATGTTACTCTGCGTCGACAGAAGATGGCCGACGGATCGCCATGGGGTAGCACCGGGGCGCCGTGTGAGACGGCCGGTGGTCGCAACCGGCCCGGTCGGGCCTATGCCGATCGGACAACAGATAGCCGTACGGCTGCATCATTGCGGCCAGGCCGCAGGACTGGGCCACGGCAGACCAGGAGCGCCTCGATGGGCCGTCACTTTTAATGTACGTCCGTCACCATTGACGCACACCCAGTTCGAACCGGACTATGTGTCATGTAAAAGTTCTGTTTGCCCACTGAAGTTGACGGGTTCGAATTGTAGGAGCCAGCATGACGACATCCTTTGCTGAGCCTGTGCGTGATGATCGGGCGGCCGTGGAGAAGGCGATCAGTCTGCTCGTGGCGTTCGGGGGCGAAGCGAGTGCGGGTCTGGGCGTCAGTGAACTGGCGCGGCGGACGCAGTTGAGCAAGTCGACTGCCTTCCGGCTGCTGGGGATGTTGGAGCGCAGCGGGGTGGTGGAACGGGCGGGTACCGGATACCGGTTGGGCGCCCGGTTGCATCAACTCGGCCAGGCGGTCTATGCGCCGGAGCACGAGCGCGTTCGGGACCTGCTATTGCCGTTTCTGACCGACCTGTACGAAAGAACCCGGCACACAGTGCATTTGGCCGCTCTGCACGGCACCGACGTGGTATATCTGGCCAAGCTGTACGGGCACCGTACCGCCACGGCGCCGTCCCGCATCGGGGGGCGGCTGCCGGCGCACGGTACGGCCATCGGCAAGGCACTGCTGGCCTATACCCCTGATATGGCGTCGGATGTGCTGGCGCACCCGCTGACGGCGCTGACGCCGTACACGATCACCGATCCGGTCCGGCTGAGCGCCGAACTGGTGGCAGTCCGCGCGGCCGGGCGCGCGATCGACAATCAGGAGAGCCGAATCGGATTGTCCTGCCTTGCCGTTCCGGTGTTCGACGGTCACGGGCACGCGATGGCCGGACTGTCTGTATCCGGCCCCCAGGGACAGATGGACATGCACCGGCTCGAGACAACTCTGCGTCAGGTGTGTGCTGCGGCGACACAGGCTCTGGCACGTCGTCGGCTGGAACGTACGGCATGAATCCGCTGCCGGCTTCGTTCGCGGGCGTGACCCACAATGGAGGCATGCGCAGTGCAGTTGACAGCCATCCGAGCGAGAACGATGTGGTTGCCCGCAATGTCCGGCGCTATCGGCTGGAACGGGACCTTTCGCTCGGGGACCTGGCCCGCCGCTCGGGGCTGTCCAAGCAGACGCTGTCGAAGATCGAGCAGGGCTCGGGCAATCCGACGGTAGAGACGCTGTCCCTGCTCGGGGCGGCGCTGGGCGTCCCGGCGCGTCGACTGCTGACCGAATGGGGGACGCCGGTATACGTCCAACGCGCCGAGGAGGCGCAGTGGACGTCGAGGGCCAACTGGTCGGAGCGGCTGCTGGACGAGACCTACGGGTCGGGCGATGTACGCACACTGATGTTGCGCCTCGAGCGGGCCGGCGGATCGCCGTCGATCATCGACCCGCATGCGGCGGGCACCCTGCATCATGTGTACGTGGTCACCGGCAAACTTCGGACCGGGCCGGTGAGCGACACTGTCGATCTGGCCGCCGGTGATTTCGTACGGTTCCCCGGCGATGTCCCACACCTGCACGTCTCCCTGACCGAGCGGGTTGTGGCGCATGTGGTGACCACCGTGCCCCGGGTGGGCCGGTTCGCTCCGACGCGCCCATTCGTCGGCCGCGCCGAATCGCCGTCGACGAGCGCGGACTGAGGCGCGGCCGAACGTCACGGTCGGGTACCGGGTACACGGTCGAGGTTCCGGACCACGTCTTCGGCGGGCAGGTGGGTGGCGCAGGGCGTGGTTTCGGTCAGCTCCCATGCCTGCCGCAGCACGTTGCCATGATCGGCGAAGAGCCCGATCAGCGAGGACGGCACCGGCGCTCCGGCCACCACGACGGTGCGCAGATGCGGAAGCCCGGTGTCGAAGCAGCCGGGTACCCGGGCCAGGGCGGCGAGCATGGCGGTTACCGCGAAGAACTCGTGCCGGCACCGCGGAGCCCGGGTGTGCCGCGCCGACTATGGCGCTGGACCTGCACCTATCATGGGTGGGCCTACGCACGTACGCGCCGCTGCTTGTCTATCGTGACGATGGCCGGGTCCTCGCCCATGTCGGTACCGAAGAAGTCGCCCGGCTTCTGGAACTGGTCGGCGTGTGCCAGGAACAGCCGGTGGAAGTCATGACTTCAGCGAAGCCGTCCGCATCGGGTGGTTCCAGCGCCTGTTCCGTCGTGCGGCACGCGGGCGTCGATACCGGCCCGTTTCGGGACCGCTGTTCCGCCGTGCGGCACGCGGGCTAGGGCGCCGCTGCCCGGAGGCGCGAGTGTGATCTCATGTCTGCAGCACAGGCCATTTCCCAGAGCGCCACCGATCCGCTGTCGGGTCTGGTGGTACCCGAGGTCCCGTCCCGGTGCCCGAGTCCGGGCAGGACGCTGGTGCGGGTGGTGGCGAGTGCACTGAACATGCACGACCCGTGGACACTGCGCGGCGTCGGTCATCCACCGGAGCGGTTGCCTGTCATCCTGGGACGACCAACTGCTGGACCTGGTGCAGAACGGCGAACTCGCCGAATTCGACAACTGGACCGTGGACTGGATGGCCCGCGAAGGCGGCGGCTCGGCACACGAGGTGCGGGACTCGGATCGCCGCCTACGCCGCACTCGCCGCAACCTGCGACTACACCATGAAACACCGCTTCTACGAGGCGATCCCAACCTGGGTCGCGGGATTCGCGGTAACGACCGCGCAGCGGCGATGAGGTACCCGAACTGATTTGCCCACCACGCAACACTACGTTTTCGCCCGATAACGACAATTGGGAGCTCCACACCATGCCGCCCAGTAACGATACCGTTTCGCTCCGACAGCCGCGGAGTCGTCGTCAGAAGTTCGCGGACGCCCTCATCGCGCGCAGGAGCCCAGTTCGAGGACCATCCTGCGACTACACGGTGACCCGCGATCTGCGGATTCCGACACGTGACGGGGTCGAACTTCTCGCCGACTACCTCGAGCCCGTGGGACCGAGTCGCGGAACGATCCTGCTCCGATCTCCCTACGGCTCCAATGCCATCATGGTCGCACTCTTCGCAGCGCCCTACGCCCGACAGGGATACCGGGTTGTCCTCGCTCGCTGCCGAGGTACCTTCGGATCCGGTGGCCCGATGCTCGACCCCATGGTGCGAGAAGTCGACGACGCCGCAGACACCATGACGTGGCTGCGCAAACAACCCTGGTTCGACGGTCGGTTTGCCACAGCAGGGCCGTCCTACCTCGGCTTCACCCAGTGGGCGCTGCTGATGGACCCGCCGCCCGAACTCACCTGCGCGGTCATTCAAGTCGGCCCCCACGACTTCAGCCGCGCTGCCTACGAAGGCGGAGCATTCAATCTGAACGCGTTCTTGGCCTGGAGCGACACGGTTGCGCATCAGGAGTCCGGATTCCTCGAGACCCAGTATCGCCTGCTGACCGAGCGGCGCCGCTGGGAATCGGCAATGCCGCACCTGCCGCTTGCCGAGGCCGGCGATCGCCTCTGCGGAAATCGAGCACCGTGGTTTCGCGATTGGGTGAGCAACCGCGACCTGGCGAGTGAGCAGTGGACAGCCATGAATTTGGACAAGAGTCTCGATCACGTACAAGTGCCCGTGCTCCTGCAAACCGGTTGGCAGGACCTTTTCCTGAACCAGACTCTCGATCAGTACGAACGTCTCAACAAGCGGGGGGTGGAGGTCGCACTCACCGTCGGACCCTGGGATCACTACGAATTCGCCGGCAAGGGTTCCAGCACCTTGATGAACGAGACACTCGACTGGCTCTCCGCCCACCTCACCGGCGAAACCCCACGACCGCGCACCCAGCCGGTCCGCGCCATGGTGACCGGAGCCGACGAATGGGTAGATCTCGACGTCTGGCCGCCGGCGACCACCCCGTTTGCGCTACATCTTCATCCGGGCGGAGTCCTGGGCGATGAGCCGGCACCGGTGGGTTCAACGGCGTCGTTCACCTACGACCCAGCATTTCCCACTCCCACGATCGGCGGGCGGCTACTGAAGAACGGAGGCTACCGCGACGACACCGAACTAGGCGAGCGCAGTGATGTGGTGACATTTACCGGCGCACCACTGCCGGCGGATATGAAAGTATTCGGCAGCCCTGTGGCAGAGCTTCACCATCTGTCGGATAACCCGTTCGCTGACCTGTTCGTGCGTATCAGCGAGGTGGACAGCAAGGGGCGTTCCCGAAACGTCAGTGATGGATTCGTGCGTCTGGACCCCGATCGAATCGAGAAAGTGGTGCGAATCGAGATGGATCCGATCGCTCATCGTTTTTCCGCCGGAAATCGTGTACGGATCACGATAACGGGCGGGTCGTTCCCTCGCTGGGAACGCAACCTGGGTACCCGCGAGGACCCGGCAACATCAACGCGAATGAAACCGTCGCATCGGACAATTGTGCTCAGCGGCTCACATATAGCGCTTCCCTCATAGGACCGTGTCTCATGTGGACTGGTTGACCCTCGTCAGCTTCTTGTACCCGGTCGACGCCGCGGCGAGGGCGAGGAAGCCCAGGAAGTGCGCGGCCTTGCTGTCGTAGCGTCGGCGGCGCCCGGGCAAGCTGCACGCCGATAAGGCCTACGACCACGCCGAGGTCCGGGCCTGGGTCCGCGACCGCGGCATCGGGGTCCGGATCGCTCGCAAGGGCGTCGAGTCCAGCGGTCGCCTCGGTCGGCACCGGTCGGTGATCGAGCGGACGATCTCCTGGTTGAGCCGGTGATAGCCCGTGCCTCGGTCCACGCGGTGAACCGGCGATGCGCCGTGGGAACCGAGACCCCGAACGAGGGTGGCAACATCCGTCACGCGCACCCGCTGGTCAGCACGAACACCACGGCGGTGAACACCGCCCGCTCATCGACCAGCGCCCACAACCCGTCCGGCACCAGCCGCTGCGACAACACAGGATGATCACGGCTTTGCCGCGTTCTGCGCCCCCGGCGGTGGTGATGGCGTGTGCGGTGGTCTCGGTGAATTCGTCGATGTCGGCGCGGGTGCCGGGCCCGGCCGAGCGCGAGGAGATCGAGGCCACGATCTCGGCGTAGCGCACCGAGGTCACCGCCGCGACCGCGGCGACCACCGGGATGGTCGCCTGGCCACCGCAGGTGACCATGTTGAGGTCAATGGCCCCCGGCGTCGAGGTGCTCGTCGAGGTTCACCGGCGGCACGACGAACGGCCGATGGCGGCGGGGGCAGATCGATGAGGGTCTTGCTGTAGGGGGCCAGGGTGGCCGCATCGGCGAGGTGCGCGCTGGCAGAGGTGGCGTCGAAGATCAGGTCGATCTCATCGAAGCCGGGCAGCGCGATGAGCCCGTTCACGCTCTCGTGGGTGGCCGGTACCCCGAATCGGGCGGCGCGGGCCAGCCCCGTCGGATTCGGGACCGATGCCGACCATGGCGCCCATCTCGAGCTCGGTGGAGGTACGCAGCACCTTGATCATGAGGTCGGTGCCGATATTGCCCGACCCGATGATGGCGATCTTGGTTTTGCTCACTGCTGCTCCTCGAAGGCGGCCGTGACGGTGCCGAGCGCGCCGATGTCGGCGCGCAGCCGGGTGCCGGGCAGAATGGACACCATCGGACCGAGGGCTCCGGAGAGCACGATCTGCCCGGCGCGCAGCGGGTTCCCGAACTGGCGTGCGATGCGGGCCAGCCAGCCCAGCGCATGCAGTGGATCGCCCAGGCAGGCGGTGCCGGTGCCGTGTGCGACCTCGATGTCGTCGACGTGGAGCCGCATTCCGACCTCGCGGGGCTCGAATTCGTCGAGTGTGAGCCGTCGGTCGGCGAGCACGAACAGTCCGCTCGAGGCATTGTCGGCCACGGTGTCGGTGATGGTGATATCCCAGTCGGCCACGCGGCTGTCGACGATTTCGAGGGCGGCCACCGCGTAGTCGACCGCCGCCCGGATCTGCGCCTCACCCAATTCGCCGTCGGCAAGATCACTGCCGAGGACGAAGGCGATTTCGGCCTCGGCCTTCGGCTGCAGCAGGGTTCCGGCCGGGATCACACCTGGACCGGAGTAGTTCATGTCGGCGAACAGCACCCCGAAGTCGGGCTGGTCGACCCCGAGCTGCTGCTGGACCGCCGGGGAGGTCAAGCCGATCTTGCGGCCGACGACCACCGCGCCCGCGGCTTCGCGGCGCCGGATCAGCTCGGCCTGCACGGAGTAGGCGAGTTCGATGTCCTCGGACCCGATGAGGTGGCGGACCGGCGCGGTCGCGATCCGGGTGCGGGCGGCTTGTTCGAGCCGGTCGGCGGCGTGGGCGACCACCGCGGTGTCGATGCTGGTCATGCCAACACCGCCGTTACCGCGGCGTAGCCGGCGATCCACGCCGGAATCGGCTCGTAGAAGCGGCTTTTGAGCTGATAGCCGCCGTTCGCGGCGAGCGCGGCGAAGGCCGCGACCCAGGTGCGCACCTCGTGCGCGGAACCGCCGCCGCGCCGGCTCATCGCCTCCACGGTCCAGTCGTCGAAGGCCGACAGGTCACCGGCGGCGAGCAGGTCCAGCACTTCGTTGTCCCAGTCGGGATTGATCGGCAGGATCGCGCTGGTGCCGGCTACGTAGTCGCGGCCGGCCTGCACCACACGCTCCTCACCGCGGGCGCGTTGCTGGAGGGTGGGCGGATGGCCCTCGATCAGCGCTTCGGCGACCCGAGGCGGGGCGCCGGCGAGCACGGGTACCGGCGGGTCGTGGGAGAGCCCGCCGGAGGCCAGGTGCAGTACCCGTTTGTCCAGATCGGCGGCGGCTCGGCCGATGGCTGTTCCCAGCGCGCGGATCCGGTGCAAGGGGCCGAGCGGGGTGGCGACGCCGTTGACGAAGACCGGCACCACCGGGACCTGGTCGATGCCGCCGAAGAGCTGCTCGAGCGGCTGGGCGAAGCCGTGGTCCACGGTCATCCGGGCCGAGATGGTCAGGTCCACCCCGCGGTCGAGGACGCCTTGGGCGATGGCGTGGGCGGCGGTGTGGTCGACGGAGAGATCGCCTGCGGCGGAGCCGAAGTCGCCGACCGCGTGCGCGGCGGTGGCCAGGCAGAACGGCGGCATTTCGCGGTAGAAGAAGCCGTTGTAGTGGTCGGGGGCGTAGAGCACGACGAGTTCGGGATCGAAGTCAGCGATGAAGGCGCGGGTCTCGGCGAGGGCGGCGTCGACGCGGGCCAGCACCGCTGGCTCCGGGTCGTTGCGACCGATCAGCGGAGAGTGCGAAAGCCCGACGGCGGCGGCAGTGGAAGTCACGACTCGTTCCTCGTGGTCGGGGCGGGCGGGCGGACGACGAGCTTGCCGGTCAGGTTGCCGTCGATCATGAGCTGCAGGCCCTTGTGAATGTCGGTGAGCGGGAGCACGCGATCGATGGCGGGCCGCACGCCGGTGGCCTCCATCATGCGTAGCATGGCGACCAGCTCGGCACGGGTGCAGCCGGTGGAGCCGAGTACCCGCTGCTGTAGGTAGAAGATGCGGTTGAGGTCGGCGCTGGGGTTCGGGCCGCTGGTCGCCCCGGCCACCACGATGGTGCCGCCGGGACGAAGTGCTCTGAGCGAGTGCTGCCAGGTGGCCTCGCCGACTGTCTCGATCACCACGTCGACCCTGTGCGGCAGCCGTTCTCCGGTGGGAAGGGCCGCGCGGGCGCCCCAGGCCAGCGCCTCGTCGCGTTTGGCGGCGCTGCGGCTGGTGGCGTAGACGATCGCGCCCGCGGCGGTGGCGAGCTTGATCGCCGCCGAGGCGACGCCGCCGCCGGCACCCTGCACCAGCACGCGGTCACCGGGGCGAATTCCGGCCTTGGTGAACAGCATCCGGTAGGCGGTGGTCCAGGCGACCGGCAGGCAGGCGGCCTCGTCGAAGGAGAGCCAGCCGGGTTTGGGCACCAGGTTGCGGGCGGGCACGGTCAGGTACTCGGCGAAGGTGCCATCGTGCTGTTCGGACATCAACGCGCGGCCGGGGTCGAGGGTCTCGTCGCCGCCGCCGGCGTCCGGGTCGGCGATCACCGGGTGCACGATCACCGGGTTGCCGTCGGCGTCGTAGCCGGCCGCGTCGCAGCCCAGGGTGATCGGCAGCCGCTCGGGCGGATGCCCGACCCCGCGCAGCGTCCACACGTCGTGCATGTTCAGCGAGGAGGCCATCACCCGCACCAGCGCCCAGCCCGGCGGCGGTTCGGGCACCGGAACATCGTGCAACTCCAGACCCGAGAGCGGATCGGTGGCGCTCTGGCGCAGGGCTCGTGCAGCAAGCATTACTCCACGCTCACCCTTCCACCCCGGCTGATCCACCGTGCGTGCCGCCGTGCGGAACGATCGGTGGAGGCCGGCGGCGCGGCGCGGTTGCCTGGATCTCATGACCTCCACCATCGAACCCGCGCGGTCGGAGAGCGCGACGGCCGCCCCGTGCGGGGCGCTGCGGCGCCCGGCGGCGCTCACTCGCGACATCGACGTCTCCGGACTCGTCGATGCCGAGGGTGGCCTGCTGGATCGGGCGATCTTCACCGACACTCAGCTGTATCAGCAGGAGCTGCGCCGGGTATTTGCCCCGAGCTGGCTGTTCCTGGCCCACGCCGACCAGTTCCACAAGCCGGGCGACTTCTTCACCACCTACATGGGCGAAGATCCGGTGATCGTCACCCTGGACCGGAACAAGCGGATCCGGGCCTACCTGAACTCCTGCCGCCACCGCGGGGCCCGGGTGTGCCGCGCCGATGTCGGAGCCACCCGCAACTTCACCTGCACCTACCACGGCTGGGCCTATGACCTGGACGGCAAACTCGTCTCCATCCCGAACCAGGACGGCTACCCCGACGATTTCGATACTGCCGACTGGGGGCTGGTCGAGGTGCCGAACATCGCGACCTACCGCGGCCTGATCTTCGGCACCTGGAACCCCCGACCTGACCCGCTCATCGACTATCTCGGCGATATGACCTGGTACATGGACGCGATGCTGGACCGCGACCCGGACGGCACCGTGGTGCTCGGCGGGGTGCACAAGTGGGAGCTGGAGGGCAACTGGAAGCTGGCCGCCGAGCAGTTCGCCACCGACTGGTACCACGTCAACATGAGCCACGCCTCGGCGCTCACAGTGCTGTCCAAGGACAAGAAGCCGCGCACCGAGATCGTGCACCGCACCGGTCGACAGTTCCTGGACTCGAACGGCCACGGCGCCGGATTCCCGGTGCACCCGCGCAACCGGTTCAACGCCCAGACCGTGCACGAGTGGACCGACTATGCCGCGCTTCGCCAACGCCTCGGCGACGCCCGCGTGGAGGGCCCGCTGACCGACGGCCACGCGACCGTTTTCCCGAACTTCTCCTACCTGCCGGTCATCGGCACCATCCGGGTCTGGCACCCGAAGGGCCCGGACCGGATGGAGGTGTGGTCCTGGACCGTGGTCGACAAGTCCATGCCGCCGGAAGTCCGGGAGGCGCAGCGCCTCTACAACCTGCGAACCTTCGGACCGAGCGGCATCTTCGAGCAGGACGACGGCGAGAACTGGAGTGAGGTGCAGGCCATCTCGCACGGCTTCATCACCAACCGGGTACCGCTCAACTATCAGATGGGCCTCGGCTCCGAGCGCGACGACGGCCGCCACCCCGGCACCACCAGCGAGCTCTACAGCGACGCCGCGGGCCGCTCCTACTACCGCCGCTGGCGCGACCTGATGAACACCCCCGCCTGGCACGAACAGGAGAAGCGATGAGTGCGAGCGGTATCCGGGTCGCAGCGCTGGACGACATCCCGATCGGCGAGGGTATCGCCGTCGACAAGGCCCTCACCGGCACCGCCGATAACATCGCGCTGCTGCGCGACGACGACGGCAGCGTCTACGCCCTCGACGACACCTGCACCCACGAGGTCGCCTCGCTGGCCGAGGGCTGGGTGGAGGACGGCTACGTGGAGTGCCCGTTGCACTCCAGCAAGTTCTGCCTCGAGAGCGGCGAGGTGGATTCCATGCCCGCCACCGAGGGCGTCTGCCCGCACCGGGTCGAGGTCCGCGACGGCGAGGTCTTCCTGTTCCCGGGATCGGCGCCGTGATCGTGGTCATCGGCGGCGGCATCGCCGGGGTGAGCACGGTGGCCGCGCTGCGCTCCGGCGGTTATGAGGGCGACCTCACGTTGGTCGAGGCAGGCGCGCTGCCCTACGATCGGCCGCCGCTGTCCAAGGAGTTCCTGCTCGGTACGAAGGCCGTCGCCGATATCGCGCTGCGGCCACCGGAGTGGTACGACGACAGCAAGATCCGGCTGTTCACCGGCACCCGCGCCACCGCGCTGCACCCGGGCACCGGCCGGGTCGAACTCGGCGACGGCACCGAACTGCCTGCTGAGCACGTCGTGCTCGCCACCGGCGGCGCAGCAGCCCGGCCTCCCGTCCCCGGGCTGGACGGCGACCGGGTGCACGTACTGCGCACCGACGACGACGCCGAACGCCTGCGCACGGCGCTGCGCCCCGGCGCACGGGTACTGGTGGTGGGCGCCGGGCTGATCGGTGCCGAGGTCGCCTCCACCGCCGTCGATCTGGGGTGCGAGGTGGTCCTGGCCGATCCGACCGATCCGCCGCTGGCAGCCGCGCTCGGCACCGAGGTCGCCCGCTGGCTGCACGACCGGCACGCCCCGCGCGGGATCCGCACGGTGACCGCCGCCGTCGGCGCGATCCGCCGGACCGGCCACGAGGTCGAGGTGGAGATACCGGAACCGCAGCGCTTCGATCTGGTCGTGCTCGGCATCGGCATGGTGCCCGATACCGCGCTCGCCGCGCACGCAGGCATCGAGGTCGAGCGCGGTATCGTGGTCGATCCGGCACGGCGCACCTCGAACCCGGCGGTGCTCGCGGTCGGCGATCCGGCCCGGGTGCGGCGCGCCGGTGTCCTGCTGCCGCGGACCGAGCACTGGGACGCCGCCCGTCACGACGGCGCGGTCGCCGCAGCCACCCTGCTCGGCACCGTGCCCCCGGCCGAGCCCGCGCCCTGGTTCTGGACCGACCGGCACGGGCTGCACGTGGAGGCGATCGGCGGCATGACCGGCGCGGAGCGCACTGTGCTGCGCGGCAGCTACGACAGCTCCGCGTTCGCGGTATTCGCCCTGGTGGACGGCCGGGTCGCGGGGGCCGTCGCAGTCAACGACTCCACCGCAGTGCGTGCCGCCCGACGGTTGATCGAGCGCGGCACCGCCGTGGACCCGGATCGGCTCGCCGACCCGCGCACCGAGCTACGCGCCCTGCTGCGGGGCTGACAGAGAGGCAATGATGGTCACCCCCACCGCCCCGCCGGCGTCCGCGGGCGCCGATCGCGACACCCACTTCGAGGTGGAGCAGTTCTACTACACCGAGGCCGCACTGCTCGACGACAACCGCTTCTCCGACTGGCTCGACCTGCTCGCCGACGACCTGGAGTACTGGATGCCGGTACGCACCAACCGGTTACGCCGTCAGCAGGCGCTCTCCATCGCCGCGCGCGGCGAGGCCGCCTACTACGACGAGACGAAAGAAAGCCTGACGTGGCGCATCCGGCGCTTCGACTCCGGCATGGCCTGGGCAGAGGACCCGCCCTCGCGCACGAGGCACTTGGTCACCAATGTTCGCGTGGGGCCGGTGGATCCGGGCGAGCACCCCGGCTTCGGCCCCGGTGACCTGGTGGCCACCTCGGCCTTCCTGGTCTACCGCAACCGGCTCGAACGCGAGCAGAACATCTTCGCCGGGCAGCGCTCCGACGTGCTGCGCCGCACCGACGGCGCGCTGCGCGTGGCTCGGCGCACCATCCTGCTCGACCAGAACATCCTGCAATCCAAGAACATCTCGACGTTCTTCTGATCCGAGGACACCAGTGAGCGACATCGACGTCAGCACCGTCCAGCACACCGTGACCACCACGCTCGGCGAGATCGCGATCGCCGAGGCGGGCAGCGGCCCTGCCCTGGTCATGTTGCACGGCGGCGGCCCCGGCGCATCCGGGGTGAGCAACTATCACCAGAACCTGCCTGCCCTGACCGAGCACTTCCGGGTGCTGCTGCCCGACCAGCCCGGCTTCGGCGTCAGCTACCGCCCCTCCGAGGACGACCTGAAATCCCGCTCGATCACCCAGATCACCGTCGACGCGCTCTACCAGGCCCTCGACGCGCTCGGCGTGGAGCAGTTCCACCTGCTCGGCAACAGCCTCGGCGGCGCCGCCGCCATCGCCATGGCCCAGGCCCGGCCCGAACGGGTGCGCAGGCTGGTACTCATGGCACCGGGCGGGGGCTGGCTGCCGTTCGGCCCCACGCCCACCGAGGGGCAGAAGGAGATGTTCCGCTACTACAACGGCGGCGGCCCCACCGAACGCAAGATGGCGAACTTCGTACGCACCATGGTCTTCGACCACAAACAGTTCGGCCCCGAGGTGATCCGCAGCCGCTACGAGGCATCCCTCGACGCGAGCCACATCGAGTTCTACCGCTGCTACAACGCCGCCTTCGCCCAGCGCCACGGCATGGACCCGCTCTGGCGCGAACTACACCGCATCACCGCCCCCACCCTGCTGCTGTGGGGCCGCGACGACCGCACCATCACCCTCGACGGCGCCCAGATCATGCTGCGCAACATCCGCGACGTGCAACTGCACGTGTTCGGAAACTGCGGGCACTGGGTGCAGCTGGAGCGGGCCCGCGAATTCGAGCGCCTGGTCACCGACTTCCTGGGAGCGTCCGCATGACCGGCTGGTTGCAGGGCTACTCCGCGCTCGTCACCGGCGGCGGCACCGGCATCGGCCGCGCGGTCGCCGAACGCTACGTCGCCGAGGGCGCGCGGGTCACCATCGTCGGGCGCGATCTCGAACAGCTGCGCGCCGTCGTCGCCGACTCCGCCGACCCCGCGCGCTGGCACGCCGTCGCCGCCGACGTCCGCGACCCCGAGCAACTGCACGCCGCCGTCGCCGAAACCGTCGACCGCTTCGGCGCTCTCGACACCCTGGTCGCCAATGCCGGGATCTGGGACTACAAGCGCTCGCTCACCCGGCTGTCGGCCACCCAGCTCGCCGATACCTTCGACGAGATCTTCGCGGTCAACGTCAAGGGCTACCTGCTCGCAGTCGAGGCCGCCTGGCGGGAGCTGGTCCGCAGCCGCGGCAGCGTGGTCATGACGCTGTCCAACGCCTCCTTCTACGTCGACGGCGGCGGCCCCATCTACACCGCCTCCAAACATGCCTGCCTCGGGCTCATGCGCCAGCTCGCCTACGAACTCGCACCCCGGGTCCGGGTCAACGGCGTGGCCTGCGGCGGCATGAACACAGACCTGCGCGGCCCGGAATCGCTGGCACTGCAGGACCGCTCACTGGGTGCCTCGTTCACCGAGCGGGCTCCCGACGCACCCGCACCGCCGATCCCGCTGCACGACTCCAGCACCGACCCGGCCGCGTTCACCGGCGCCTACGTGCTGCTGGCCGCGGGTGAGCAGAGCGGCCCGATCACCGGCCAGGCACTCTCCGTCGACGGCGGCATCGGGGTGCGCGGCTTCGGCACCGCCGCCGGCGGCGACCATCTGGCCGCCACTCTCGAGGACCGGGCCCAGGAGGCCACCCGATGACGACCGCGACAATCGTGCCCGTCGACGTCAACCCCGCCGCGGCGATCCGCCGGATCGCGTCCTACCAGCCCACGACCCCCGCGATCGGCTACCCCGGGATCGAACTCGACTACGCCACTCTCGACGATCGCGCCGCCCGGCTCGCCGCAGTATTGGCCGGGCGCGGCATCCGCGCCGGGGACCGGGTCGCCTACGCCGGGTTGAACAGTCCGGCCTTCCTGCTCACCCTGTTCGCCACGGTCCGGCTCGGCGCGGTCTTCGTCCCGGTGAACTTCCGCCTCGCCGGGCCGGAGTTGCAGGGAGTACTCGCGGGCAGCGGCGCGGTCGCGCTGGTCGCCGAGGAAGGTCACCGCGCCGTGGTGGACAGCGTGCGGGAGCACACCGCGCTGCGCGAACTGCTGCTGGTGGACGACGACGCCGAGATCCCGGCGCCACCGGAGCCGGACGCGCCCTGGGAGCCCTGGAGCCGCCTGCTCCAGCAGGCGCAGCCGGACGACGATGTCGTGGCACGCGGTTTCGACGACCCGGCGGTGCTCATGTTCACCTCCGGCACCACGGGGGCACCCAAAGGCGTCACGCTGACCCACGGCAACATCTGGTGGAACGGGGTCAACGTCGACACCCGGCTGCACACCCGCCGCGACGACGTCACCTACGGGGTGGCACCGCTGTTCCACATCGGCGGGCTCAACGCGCTGCTGCTGCGCACCCTGACCCGTGGCGGCACCGCCGTGCTGCGCCGCAGCTTCGACCCGCCACGCTTCCTCGCCGACCTCGTCGAGCAGCGGGTGAATTCGTTCTTCGCCGTACCCGCGATGCTCGCCGCGCTGGCAAGGGTGCCGGGGATCTGGGAGGCCGATCTCTCGGCCCTGCACAGCGTGGTGGTGGCCGCCGCGCCGGTGCCACCCTCACTGATCGAGCAGTACGCCGCCCACGGCATCCTGCTGCAGCAGGCGTGGGGGCTCACCGAAACCGCGCCGTTCGCCACCCATCTGCCCGCCGAATACACCATGCGCAAGCTCGGCTCCGCCGGCATCGCGATGCCGCACACCGAGGTCGGCGTCGTCGATCCGGCCACCAATACCGCGGTAGCGCCCGGAGAGCCCGGCGAGATCGTGGTACGCGGGCCCAATGTGACCCCGGGCTACTGGAACAACCCGGCTGCCACCGCGGCGGCATTCGACGCCGAAGGCTGGTTTCATTCCGGCGATATCGGCTACCTCGACGCCGACGGCTTCCTCTACATCGTCGACCGGCTCAAGGACATGATCATCAGCGGTGGGGAGAACATCTACCCCGCCGAGGTGGAGAACGCCCTGGCCGACCTGCCCGGTGTCATCGATGTCGCGGTGGTCGGGGCCGACGATCCGCAGTGGGGCGAAACCGTAGTCGCTGTGCTCTGCATCGCCGAGGGCAGCGAGGTCGGGCTGGAAGCGGTACGCGAGCACGCCGCGCGCCGCCTGGCCCGCTACAAACTGCCGCGCCGGGTCCAGTTCGTGGACGCGTTGCCGCGCAACGCCTCCGGAAAGCTCGACAAGCGCGCGGTGCGCGCGTTGCTGCGACCGTGAGGACGGCGCCTCCGGTCCCGGTGCCCGAGCCGGCACCACCGTGGCGGATCACCCGATCGGCGCCCGACGGCGTGGCGCTGTCGCTCGAGATGGCCGGGCCGGGTCACCCACCGGCCCGGATCCGGCTTTCCCGGTGCCTGTCCGGTCCGCTCGCGGCTGCCTACCCGGTAAGCGCGCACGACATCGAACTGCGTGCGCCGGCCACAGGCACGCAGCTGACCGCCACGCTCACCGCCCTGGTCCCGGCGCTGCTGCGAGCCGACCCGCAGTGCCGGCGCGTGGTACTCGCCCTGCCCGCCGACGACCCGGACGCGCTTGGTGCCGCCGCAGCCGCCGGACTGCGCCAAACGGTCGAGGTCGACCTGCCCACCGGTGAATTCGTGCTCGCCGTCGCCGAACCCGCCTGGGTGACCGCGATCGACAGCGATCAGGTCCCCGGAACCTGATCGCGCTCCGGAGCCGGGCGCGGCGGGACCGAACTGGCGCATCTGCGGAACCCTGGTCACCATGTGTGCCACCGCGCGCTCGCTCGAGCAGGCGTACAGGTGCGCCACATCGCCGGGAAATCGCACGAAGTCCCCCGCGGCCAGCTCCACCGGGTCCGTGACCGGGCCGCAGCGCAGCTTTCCGCTCACGGCGTAGAGGTGGTGCAGCGTGCCCGGCGAGTGCGCGGCCACCACCTGCGGCCGGCGCCCGGAGCGCTCGAAACGCAACACCAGCGTGCGCACGTATACGGGAACGGTGTTCAGCGAGATCTCGAGGCGACGTGAGCAGTCCAGCAGACCAGGGGCCGAGCCCGCTTGACCGGATGCTACCTCCGCTTTATGCTCGAACAGATACGGAGGCATAATCCGTTTTGTGTGGTCGCAGGATTACCGGAAGCAGGAGGGCGCATGAGTGCCAGTGAACAGCGGGTGCGAAAGCCCCGAGTGGACGTCCAGCGCAACCGCGCTGCCCTTCTGGAGACCGCGCAGCGTCACTTCCTGCGACATGGAGTCGGCACCTCGCTCGAGGCGGTCGCCAAGGAGACGGGCGTCGGGCCCGGCACCCTGTACCGACACTTCCCCACCCGAGAGGCGCTGCTGGCTGCCGTGCTACAGACACGCTCCGAGGAGCTGGTGGCCCGCCGGGGGGACATCGAGCAATTGGGCGATGCCGGCGAGGCGTTGGAGCAGTGGCTGCGGGCGATGGAGGACTACTTCAGCACCTTCAGCGGGCTCCCGGACCCGCTCATGGCCGCGGCCCAGGCGCAGGAGCCGGATAACCCGCTCACGATTCCTTGCGAGATCTTCATCGCCGCGACCGACAAGTATGTGGAAGCCGCGCAGCTCACGGGGCAGGTGCGTTCGTCGGTGCGGGGGTACGACCTGTTCCTCGCGGCCTGTTCCATTGCCTGGATCAAGGGCAACGGCGCCGACGACCAGTCGCTCGCCCGGCTCCGCACGCTGCTCGCCAGCGGCTACCGCCAGCGGGACCAGAATGCGTGAACCGTTGGACGCCCGCCTCGCTCAGGTCGGAGCCGCCAGCGCCCGATACCGCGATTTTCAAGGAGATTCAATGAGACATTCACCAAGAGTGCTGCCCGCAGACGCTCGTCGCCTTGTGGCGCAGGGAGGTCTCGGCTACCTCGAGGGAGCCCGGTGGCACCGTGGGGCGCTGTGGTTCTCGGACATGACCCGGTGCAAGATCAGTCGCCTTTTCCCCGGCGAACCGCCCGAGGATGTCGCCGATGTGCCCGGGCGCCCATCGGGTCTCGGTTTCGGCCCGGATGGGGCACCGATGGTCGTTTCCATCGATGACGGCCGGCTGCTGCGGGTGGGAAGTAGCGGACTGGAAGAACTCGCCGATCTCGCGCCGGTCGCGTTCCATCCCAACGATATGGCCGTGGACCGAGAGGGCCGGGCGTATATCGGTCCGCAGGGCTACGTTTTCGGAACCGATCCCATAGGTGTGGGTTTGATCATCCGCCATCCCGATGGCCGAATCGAAACCGGCGGTGAGGATCTCATATTCCCCAACGGCATCGCTATCTCAGGCGACGGGCGCACCCTGGTCGTCGCGGAATCGTTCCGGGCGCCACGGACCAGGCTCACCGCGTTCACCGTGACCGACGACGGCGCGCTGACAGACCAGCGCGTGTTCGCTGAATTCGGGTCACCGGATGTAGAGGCGATCGATGGCATCGGCATCGACAGTGCGGGTGCGGTGTGGGCGGCCTTCCCGTGGATCGGTGAATTTCGCCGCGTCCTCGATGGCGGCGAGGTCACCGACGTCATCCGGATCGACCCGGACACCGCGACATATCCCGACGGCGGCACTTTCGCGGTGGATGCGGTACTCGGCGGACCGGAGATGAAGACCCTCTACCTGCTCATCTCCGATACCAGCCCCGAGCGCCTCGGCAATGGCATGGATGCCACGGGCCGGATCGAAGCCATCGAGGTCGAGGTGGCGGGAATCCGAGACTGACGGCAGGCTCCTGTGTCGGCGCAAGCGTCTCCGCGACAGTCTCCCGGAGTGCTTCGCCCCCGTTGCGACAACCATCCTTCCGGCGGCCGGGGCTGGGAGGACGTAGTGGAAACGAGTCGCGCCCGTCCACCGCTGACCGCCCCGCCCTCGGGCGCGAAAGGGCATGAGGGTGGTTTCGGTGCCGCGAAGTACACCAACACACCACGAATACCGACAAGCGAACACCGATAGCGCGCAGTCCCCTGCTCTGCGCCGGAGTCTTGCCATGGCGCTGCCCGCGAGCACTCGCAAGGCTGTCGGCACCCACGAAGTGGGTCCTGCACAGCCCTCCATGACGGCTCCCGGGCGGGTCGTCCGCGCTGTGCCCGGCCGCTATGGCGGCTGTGCGCCATGGGAAGGAACTACATTGACCGGCACAACATCCCCCCCTTCACCGGCCTGGCGTGCTGGAAGACGCGCAGACGGCCCCCTCGAACAGCAACACCCAGCCGTGGGCAGTGCACATCGTCTCGGGTGTGGAACGGGACGCGCTGGCCCGGGAACTGCTCCAGGCCGATGAGGAAGGACGCATCTCCCCGGTTTCACCGCCGACTACGGCGAGGGCATCTACTCCGAGCGGGCGCAGGCTCTTGCCGCGAGCTACTACGGAAGCCTGGAAATCGAGCGCTCGGACCGGGAAGGCAGGAAGGCGGCGGTCCGCGAAAACCTGGAGTTCTTCGGGGCTCCCCACGTCGCGCTCCTGTTCATGCCCGCTTTGGGCGACGGGGTGCGGACGGCCGGTGATATCGGCATGTACGCGCAGAACTTCCTGCTCTCGCTGGCGTCGAGGGGGTTCGCCGGCATTCCGCAGACCATGCTCGGGCTCTATGCCGGCGCTGTCCGCGCGGTCTTGGATGTTCCCGAGGATCTCGAGCTGCTGTTCGGCATCTCCTTCGGTACGGCTGACCCGGCGGCACCGGTGAACGCGTTCGGCAGGACACGCATCCCGCTCCAGGAGAGCGTGGTCCTGCACAGCACTCCCGGTGTCCTCGACGGTCAGTAGCCCGTCCGCCCGCTGCTGCCACCCGCGCCCACGCCTTCGGCCATCGCCTTCCTCGCGCTCGCCCGATCCCGCCTTGACAATACGGAGGATGGCTCCATATTTTGGAGAAGGCGATCGGAGGTTGCCTCCGTTTTTCTCGCCTCGTTTGGAGGAGCGACAATGACAAGCCGACAGATAGTTCTGGGAATGCAGTTCAGCGGCGGTTACGGGGCAGAGCCCGGGGCCTGGCGGCTGCCGGGCGCGAACCTGAACAGTTACACCGACATGGACCAGTTCGTGCGCTACGCACAGACCGCCGAACGCGGCAAGGTCCAGCTGCTGTTCATCGCCGACACCCCGGTCCTGGACATGGACCTGACCCACCACGCCCCGCGCCAGGCGATCGAGCCACTGCTGCTGCTGACCGTCCTCGCGCGCGAGACCGAGCGGATCGGTCTGGTCACCACTGCCTCCACCACTTTCACCGAGCCCTACAACCTCGCCCGCCAGTTCAAGGCCTTGGACGTGATCAGTCACGGCCGGGCCGGCTGGAACGCGGTGACCACCTCCACCCCCGCCGCCGCGGCGAACTTCGGCAGCAAGATCCCGCCGCGCGCGCAGAAGTACGAGCGCGCCCACGAGGTCATCCAGATCGTGCAAGCGTTGTGGGGCAGCTGGGAAAAGGACGCCTTGCTGCTCGACGTCGAGAACAAGCGCTACGCCGACATGGACAAGATCCGACCGATCAACCTGCGGGGCCGCCACGTCGCCTCCCGCGGCCCACTGCCCATCCCCCCGTCGGAGCAGGGCCAGCCGGTCATCTTCCAGGCAGGCGGCGGCGAATACGGCCTCGAGATCGCGGGCCGTTACGCCAGCGGCGTCTACGCCAACCCATACACCATCGAGGACGCCCGGGCCCAGCGCCAGGCCCTGCGGGACGCCGCCAAGCGCGCCGGTCGCGACCCGGACGAGGTGAAGATGCTCGCCGGGTTCATGCCGACCATCGCCTGCTCCCGCGCGGCAGCCCTGGAGCGGCGCCGCTTCCTCGACGAGGTCACCGACCTCGGCCAGCGCGTGCGCTACCTCGGCACCATGATCGGCCTCCCGCTCGACCCCGACCAGCTCGACGAGCCCCTGACCGGGCAGCAACTGGCCGACGCCGTGCCCAGCCCGCACGACCCGCGCTCCGCCCGTGCCCTGGAAGTGGTCCGGGAAGGCTGGAGTCTGCGCGACGTGCTCGCCCACGGTGTGATCGACTACCACCCGGTGATCGCCGGCACCGCCACCGACGTGGCCGACCACATGCAGCAGTGGTTCGAGGCGGGGGCCTGCGACGGGTTCTCGATCGCCCTCGACGGCTTCCACGACGGCTTCGACGCCTTCGTAGACCAGGTCGTCCCGATCCTGCAAGAACGCGGGCTGTTCCACGAGGACTACGAAGGCCCCACCCTGCGCGAGAACCTCGGCGTCCCTGAGCAGTACGGCCTCGACCTACGCGTCTCCGAGCAGACCCGGCCGTGACCCCGCGGCGTCCGGCACCGCCGGCCGCCCGGCACCGCGAATCCGTCGGCGTCCCGCGCCGTCAGCCATCTCCCGCGGCCTTTCCTGGGCCCACCCCCGATCATGCCTGACACTCGCTCGACGAACTGGCCGACGTCGCCGCCGGCAACGGCAAAGCGCCGAGCGACCGGCCATTCGCACCACCCCCGGAGCACCCCCGCATGAATAAAGCCTTACTGACCACCGACCGTGGCACTTTCGGTGACGACGCACCACCCCGGAGTGACGTCGCGGTGTCCGCATCGGCCATATCGGCCCCTGCGGCCGCCAGAACTCCCGCAGGGCGCGGGCTCGTCCCCGTCCTGGCATTCAGCGGCATCGTCGTCGCCGTCATGCAGACCCTGCTCGTCCCCGTCATCGCCGATCTCCCGCGACTGCTGGACACCACGTCGTCCAACGCCGCCTGGGTGATTACCGCGACGCTGCTGTCCAGCGCGGCCGCCACTCCGGTCCTGGGGCGGCTCGGCGACCTCTACGGCAAGCGCCGCCTCGTCCTCGTCAGCCTCGGGCTGATGGTGCTGGGCTCGCTGATCTCCGGGTTCACCTCCGACCTCGTGCTCATGATCGTGGGCCGCGCCGTTCAGGGCTTCGCGTTGGGCGTCATCCCGCTCGGCATCGGCATCATTCGAGATGGATTGCCTCGCGAGCGGCAAGGATCGGCCATGGCGCTGATGAGCAGCTCCATCGGTGTCGGCGGCGCGATGGCGATACCGCTGGCCGCGCTCATCGCCCAGAACCTCGACTGGCACTGGCTGTTCTTCGGCGCCGCCACCCTCGGCGCGGTGGCCATGGCCGCGATCCTCGCCGTCGTCCCCGAGAGCACCCAGCGCACCCCCGGCCGCTTCGACGCGATCGGCGCGCTCGGGCTCACCCTCGGACTCGTCGCCCTGCTGCTGCCTGTCTCCAAAGGCGCCGACTGGGGCTGGGGAAGCACCACCACGCTGGGACTCTTCGCCGCCACCGTGGTGATCTTCCTACTGTGGGCCCTCTTCGAACTGCGCGTCAAAGACCCACTGCTGAACCTGCGCACTGCCTCGCGCCGCCAGGTCCTTCTGACCAACCTGGCCGCGATCACCACCGGCCTCGCGTTCTACGCGGTGACACTCGTCTTGCCGCAGCTGCTGCAACTGCCCGAATCCACCGGGTACGGGCTGGGGATGTCCATGATCGCCACCGGCGTCTGCGCGTCGTCGATGGGCCTCGCGATGATGATTGCCGCCCCGCTGGCCGCGCGGCTCTCGGCAGCGCGCGGGCCGAAGGTCACCCTGATGACCGGGCTCGTGCTGCTCGCCGTCGCGTATCTGGCCGGGACAGCGCTGCTGGGTGCCGTGTGGCAGATCGTGCTCGTCGCCATCCTCGCGGGCAGCGGCGTAGGCGTCGCCTACTCGGCGATGCCCGCGCTGATCCTCGGCGCTGTCGATCAGTCGGAATCGGGTGCCGCCAACGGGCTGAACACGCTGATGCGGGCCATCGGCACGGCATTGTCCAGCGCCGTCGTGGGTGTCGTTCTCGCGAGCACGGCTCAGCACGTGGGAAGCGCAGAGGTGCCCACATTGGAGGGCTTCCGCATCTCGTTCCTGATCGCGGCGGGGGCGGCGCTGCTGGGCCTGGTCCTCGTGGCGTTCCTGCCGGGCGGGCAAGATGTCCGACGATCAGCCGGGACGGTGCCGCCGTTCGATGTGAACTCCGCCCGGCGCTACGGCGACACGGCGGAGGTGGCAGCGGATTCGCTCGAATGACTCGGGCTCTGATATCGAACGCTTCTCAGCGATGAGGCACCCTCCTCAGCGGCGTGCGTGAGCCGCGTATGCCGCAGCTGGTGCAGCGTGTACGGGCCGCCGTCGAAGGAGGCGGTGTGGACCTCGTACAACAACGGACCGGATTTGCGCCCGCCCAGCATGCCGGGGACCGCGCCGCCGATGACGGCGAGCGAGCCGATCAGCGTGCGGCCGGTGCCGAGTTGCCATAGGGCCGCGTGGGTGAGCGGCTGCATCCGCGGTCCGGTGAGTGGTTCGCGGCCGATGCAGTCTGGCGATCGAGGTCGACCACCCCGACATCCTCGGCAGTGATGGCCTCGACGACCCGGTGATGCGACGGCTGCTCTCCCGGATTACCTACCAGCAGTCTCTGTTCGACCAAGCCGAACTCGAGGACGTGACCCGCACCCTGGCCCTGCTCGTTGATTGCGATCCGGCACTGACCGAGATGTCGACGGCGACTCAGTTGCCGATCGGATCGACGGCGCCCGCGTCGGCCCGGATCTGCGGCCTGGCCGTCACCAGCCCGCGTCGAAGTGGTTCGTGGACAGTGTGTTCCAGGCCGCGGCCCAGCCGCCTGCCGGACGGTCGCAGCGCCAGATCGTGACGCCGGCGGAGAGTCCGGGGAAGCCGAGTGGGCGATCCGCCGTCGCCATGGCGGTGGCGTCCGGGAAGAGCGTGCGCCAGGCGGGCTCCGGCGCTCCGGCGAGCACGTAGAGGACGGTCCGCGCGCTCTCCGGCGGCGCTCCGAACGGCGCGTAGCCGCGGTTCGGGCTGTAGATCGACGGCAGCTCGGTGAGCGCCTCCAACCCCGCTGCCTGCCAGTAGTTCTCGGTGACGGTCGGGGTGCCCGCCGGGACCCGCTCGTACCCCTTCTCGACGGCGGCGGTGAACTCCGCCCAGCCGGTGGTGCCGGTGAACCGCAGCCGGTCCGACATCTCCCGCTGGGTCCGGGCCGGCTCCCGCACGGCGGGTACCGGCAGCGCGAAGAGCAGCACCAGGGTGAGCGCCAGCGAGATCGCGCCGAGCGCGGCGGCGCCGAGCCGCAGCAGCGCCCTGCTGTGCACCACCGCCACCGCGCCGACCCCGAACAGCACCGGGAAGAGCCCGGCCAGGTAGTAGGGGCGCCCGCCGGCCAGGCCGACGAAGGCGGCGAGCAACGCGGCGGCCGCCGCCAGGAACCGGTAGTCGCGCAGCTCCGGCGTGCGCACCAGCGCCCACAGCCCGGCCAGCCCGAGCGCCGTCCCGAGCGGCCCGGTGAGCGAGATGACGTGCACCGGTAGCTGAATGATCCCACCGGCCACCGCCAGTTGCTCGCCCCGGATCACCGCGCCCATGCCGAGCTGCGGCCAGCCGTGCGCGGCCTGCCAGGCCAGGGCAGGCCCGGTGGTGAGTGCGGCGACCCCGCCCGCCACCCACAGCGCCGGCCTGCCGAACAGCGCGCGCGGCCCGAAGGCCGGCACGCCCGCCGCGACCGCCGCGAGCAGCAGGGGCACCAGCGGCTTCACCTGGAAGGCGAGCGCCGCGGTGAGCGCGACGCCGACGAGCAGCCCGTCCGCCCCGGTGCGCACCCAGCGCACGAGGAGCCAGAGCAGCAGCGCCACCAGCAGCGAGTCGAGGGCGAAGGTGGAGAGCGAGGCGGACTGGAAGATCAGGAACGGGGCCCCGGCCGCGCCGACCGCGGCGAACACCTGCGCCCTGCGGTCGCCGCCGAACTCCCTCGCGCACACCGCCGTCAGGATCACCGAGCCGACGGCGCAGAGGATGGCGGGCAGCCGGAACATCGTGCGCGAGCCGGGCGCGACGGCGTCCATGGCGTAGGCGAGCAGCGGCAGCACCGGCCCCTGGTCGACGTAGCTCACCGCGGGCCGGTGCCCGGCGGCGAGGAAATACAGCTCGTCGCCGTACCAGTCGTAGCGCCCGGCCCGCAGCAGCAGGATGGCGAGCGTGCCGAGCGTGATCACCGTGACCCAGCCGGTCGCGAAGCCGGGCAGCGGGTCGGTGGCCCGGTACCCGGTGATCGGGACCGGGAGCGCGCGGGCGAGCCTGGTGCGCACGGCGGTGCGGTCGGTCATGCGGCGCTCCGCTCCGGCGGCCGCGGGTTCGGCGCGCCGCGCTCTCCGCATCCGGCACGGACCACGGGCGTCCTCCTCTCGTACGCACAGACCTTCGGCACCCGAGTGAACCGCACGAACCGGCGGGGATCGATCGCTCCGCCCGAATTTGTGATCGCTACCAGCGCAGCGGAAATCGATTTGCGGCGCATCCCAAGAACCGGGGAATCGGCCCTTCCCGGCGGTGCGCGGGCTCTAGCGTCGCGGTGATCCGCATCCAGTGCGCCCCGGAGGTCCCCGTGCTCGATCATGGCCGTGCCCTGCTGCGCTCCTGCTGCCTGGTGCTCCCGCTGCTGGCCGCCGCGGCGCTCGCCGCCCCGGTCCAGGCTGGCCCGCCGAGCACCGACGCGGCGACCCGGTTGCTGAGCGTGACCCCGGGGGAGGGCAGGGCGCAGCGGGTCACGGTGCACTCCGCCGCCATGCGCGCGGACATGGGGCTCACCGTCTTCCCCGCCCGCGACCCCGACGCCCCCGCCCCGGTGCTCTACCTGCTCAACGGCTCCGCGGGCGGGATCGACGGCAGCAGCTGGACCGACCACGCCGACCTGGCCGGCTTCTTCGCCGGCGAACAGGTGACGGTCGTGGTCCCCGACGGCGGCGAGGGCAGCTACTTCACCGACTGGCGGGTGGACGACCCCGCGCTCGGCAGGCAGCGCTGGGCCACCTTCCTCACCGCCGAGCTGCCCGCACTGGTCGACGCCGAGTTCGACGGCACCGGCGCCGACGCCGTCGCCGGGATCTCCATGGCCGCCGCCTCGGTCTTCCAGCTCGCCGTCGCCGCGCCCGGCCGGTACCGGGCCGTCGGCTCCTACAGCGGCTGCGTGCGCACCTCCGACCCGGTCGGCCAGGCCATGGTCGCCGCCGTCGTCGCGCGCTGGCAGGGCAACCCGGTCAACATGTGGGGCCCGTTCACCGACCCCGCCTGGGCCGCCAACGACGCCTACCTGCAGGCCGAGAAGCTGCGCGGGGCCACGCTCTACGTCAGCTCGGGCAGCGGCGCCCCCGGCCGCTTCGACACCGTCGAGGAGCTCGACGGCAACCCGGGCAAACTCGCCGACCAGATCACGCTCGGCGGTGCGCTGGAGGCCATCACCGCGCGCTGCACGCACCAGCTCCAAGACCGCCTGCGTCAGCTGGATATCCCCGCGACCTTCGACTTCCGCCCCACCGGCACGCACTCCTGGAAGTACTGGGAGCAGGACCTGCACAACTCGTGGCCGCTCTTCCGCGCGGCGCTGAACCGGTGAGGCGCCGTTGTGACGGCTACCAGTGGGCAGCCCGGTGTTTCGGCGTCGGTCCCAAAGTCGTGCGATCCGACTTGCCGGGAACGGAGAGCGCGGCTTAGCGTTCGCCCTCACAACTGTTCGGTGATGCACGGGAGGTGCCTCGTGGCCGTTCCCGGTGCGCCGAGAGCGCGGCGTTCGCTGCTGCGTAGCGGCGGGTTCGCCGCGCCGCTGCTCGCCGCCGCCGTGCTCGCCACGCCGGTGTCCGCCGCCCCCGCGCCGGCGCTCACGCCGGACGGGCCGGGCATCGTCCAGGGCGGATCGCGGCTGGTGGCGACGAACCGGACGGCGAGCCGGGCGCTGGAGGTCAGCGTGTACTCGGCGGCGATGCGCCAGGACATCGCGCTCACCGTGCTCCCGGCGAAGGACCCGGCCGCGCCCGCGCCGGTGCTCTACCTGCTGAACGGCTCCAGCGGCGGCGACCTCGGCAGCAGCTGGCTCGAGCAGACCGACGTGCTCGACTTCCTCGCGGGCGAGCAGGTCACCGTCGTCATCCCGAACGGCGGCGCGGGCAGCTACTACGCCGACTGGCGGATCGACGACCCGCTGCTCGGCAGGCAGCGCTGGACCACCTTCCTCACCCGCGAGCTGCCGCCGATCGTGGACGCCGCCTTCCACGGCACCGGCGCCAACGCGGTCGCCGGGATCTCCATGGCCGCCACCTCGGCGCTGCAGCTCGCGGTGGCGGAGCCGGGGCTGTACCGGGCGGTGGGCTCCTACAGCGGCTGCGTCCGGATCTCCGACCCGCGCGGGCAGGCGGCGGTGGCCGCGGTGGTCGGGCGCTGGGGCGGCGACCCGGTGAACATGTGGGGACCCTTCACCGACCCGGCGTGGTCGGCCAACGACGCCTACCTGCACGCCGACCGGCTGCGCGGCACCCTGCTCCACATCACCACCGGCACCGGCCTGCCCGGCCCGCTGGACACCGTCGACCCGGCCCGCGACACCCCGGGCGAGCTGCTCGACCGGATCACCGTCGGCGGCGTGCTCGAGGCGATCACCGACGAGTGCACGCACCAGCTCCGGGATCGCCTGACGGAGCTGGAGATCCCCGCGACCTTCGACTTCCGCCCCGCCGGAACCCACTCCTGGGCCTACTGGGAGCAGGACCTGCACAACTCCTGGCCGCTCTTCCGGGACGCGCTCGCCGGGCAGTAGCGGGCACGCCGGTCGGTTGTCCCCGCCGGGCGTGGCGGTTGTTCGACTTCCCCTGCCGCCCGGGCTTCGATCTCCGTTCATGGGACGCGAATTCGAGTGGCTGTGGGTGGCGTACACGATCAGCGCCTGCGGCACCTGGCTGGCCTTCGACGCCTTCGCGGTGCTCGCGGTCCGTGCGCTGGACGCCGGGCCGGGCGCGGTGTCGCTGCTGGCCGCCGCGGGCCCAGCGGCCGGTGCGCTGCTCGCGCTCCCGCTCGGCCCGTGGGTGGAGTTCCGGCGCAAGCGGCCGGTGCTGGTGGCGATGGACCTGCTGCGCGGGGCGGTGCTGCTCAGCGTCCCGGTCGGCTCCGCGCTCGGGGTGCTCGGCTTCGCGCAGCTGCTGGTCGTGGCGATCGTGGTCGGCACCGCCGACCTCACCTTCACCGCGGCGAGCGGGGCCTACCTGAAGGGCCTGGTCCGCCCGGAGCTGCTGCTCCGGGCCAACGGCCGCTTCGAGGCGACCACCTGGACCGCCGCCCTGTTCGGGCCGCCGCTCGGCGGCGTCGCCATCGGGCTCTTCGGTCCGGCGGTGACGGTGCTCGCGAATGCGGTGAGCTTCCTGCTCTCGGCCGCCGCGCTGCGCGGCACGGGCACGGCGGAGCAACCGCCGGTGCGGGCCGGGGGAGCGCGGCTGCGCGCGGCCGAGCTGCTCGCGGGCTGGCGGCAGCTGCTCACCGACCCGCTGCTGCGGCCGCTGCTCGGCAATGTCGTGCTGGTGAACGGGCTGATCATGGCGACGGCGCCGCTGTTGGCGGTGCTCATGCTCGGCCCGCTCGGCTTCTCCCCGTGGCAGTACGGCCTCGCCTTCGCCCTTCCCTGCGCGGGCGGGCTGCTCGGGGCCCGGCTGGCCCGGCCGCTCGCCGCGCGGTTCGGGCAGCGCCGGGTGCTGCTCGGCGCCGGGGTGGCGCGGGTGTGCTGGCCGATCGGGCTGGTGTTCGTCGGGCCGGGAACCGGTGGGCTGGTGCTGGTGATGGCGGTGCAGTGCGGGCTGGTGCTGAGCTGTGCGGTGTTCAACCCGATCGTGGCCACCGTGCGGCTGAACGCGCTCCCCGCCGCGGTGGTCACCCGCTCGCTCGCGGCCTGGTCGGTCGGCACGAAGGGCGGGACGGCGGCGCTGATCGCGCTCGCCGGGCTGGTCGCGGCGGTGACCGATGCCCGCACCGCGCTCGGGGTCGCCGGGGTGCTGCTGCTCGGGACGCCGCTGCTGCTGCTCCCGGTCAGCCGAGCCGGTCGAGCAGCGCCCGCGGCCCCTCCGTCCGTGCCCCCAGCGCCTCGACCCGGCGCCGCAGTTCCCGATCCGCCGTCACCACGGTGACATCGGTGCCCGCCGCGGCCACCTCCACGATGGTGTCGTCGCCGGAGCCGGGCGCGGCGACCACCCGCACCCCGGCGTACTCGGTGCCGTCGAGCGCGGCCTTCGCGGCGCCCTCGAGTACCACGACCACCTCGTCCGGCAGCGCGGCGGCGGCCAGTTCGGCGAGCAGCCTGCGCGCGGCCCCCGCCCGGTCCCGCCACCAGCCGTCGGCCCTGGCGCCGACCACGTTCGCGGCATCGACGACGATCATCCGCCCACCCTACGAGCCGGGTTTCCCCGGCACCGGCCCGGGCATCCGGCGCACATGACTGCCGACG
Organism: Nocardia asteroides; assembly: GCF_021183625.1. Classification (NCBI taxonomy): domain Bacteria; kingdom Bacillati; phylum Actinomycetota; class Actinomycetes; order Mycobacteriales; family Nocardiaceae; genus Nocardia; species Nocardia asteroides. The sequence goes on along the minus strand of NZ_CP089214.1, from coordinate 956,338 downwards.
AGGTGACCCCGGACCAGCTCCGCGCCCTGCTGACCGCCGACGAAACCGCCGCGCTCGTGCTGACCGGCGGACAGGTCACCCAGGTGACCGGCTGGACCGACGACTCCATGGACGGCCTCCTCGTGGTCGACCGCGCCGACCTGCGCGCCCGGCTCGGCGCCGACCCGGACCCCACCGCGCTGCGCGACGCCGCCGCCGCCCTGACCGAGGAAGTGCGGTTGCGCGGCGCATGAGCACCATCGAGGGCTGGGAGAGCGAGGGCATGCCCGGTGAACAGGGCACGGTCGACGACGACGGCCACGTGCTCCGGCTCGGCCCCGGCGGCCGGGTCGCCCGCACCGTCGCGGTCCGGCCGGGCAGCGCCTACACCCTGAGCTTCGAGATCACCACCGAGGAGCCAGCCGCCGCGGCGACGGTCTCCGTGCACGGCGACGGCGAGATCCTGGAATCCCGCCCGTTCGCCGCGGGCACGCACGCGCTCGGCTTCACCGCACCGGGCGCCGAGGTCACGCTCCGGGTGCTCGGCGACGGCGGCCGGGTGCTGCTCCGCGACGTGGCGCTGCGCCCGGCCTGAGCGGGTCACCACCGCGGGCCGGAATTTCCGCTCTCCGTGGTGAAACGCCTACGGGGTGCGCAGGCCATATTCCTCCGACAGCCACCCAAGCCGGAGGAAGCCCATGCCGCACTACCTGCTCGCCAGCGTCCCCATCCACGGCCACGTGACGCCGCTGCTCGCGATCACCGCCGACCTCGCCGGGCGCGGCGACCGGGTGAGCTTCCTGACCGGAGGGCGCTTCGCCGACGCGGTCACCGCGACCGGCGCCGAGTTCCTCCCGCTGCCCGCCGCGGCCGACTACGACGACCGGCTGCTCAGCGAGCGGGAACCCGGCCCCGGCGGGATCGCCGGGCTGCGCAGGGACATCACGGAGACCTTCCTGAAGCCGGCCCGCGCCCAGTACGACGCCCTGCACGCCCGCACCGTGGCGAGCTCCGCCCCGCCGGACGTGGTGATCGCCGACCCGACCTTCATGGGCGCGGCGCTGCTGGCCGGGCACGACCGGGAGCTCCGGCCGCCGGTCGTCTCGGCCGGAGTGGTGCCGCTGACCCTCTCCTCCAGCGCGGTGGCGCCCTTCGGGCTGGCCATGGCGCCGCTGCGCGGACCGTTGAACCGGCCCCGCAACGCCGTACTGCACGCCCTGGTGCGGCGGGTGATGTTCGCGCCGGTGCAGCGGGAGCTGGACGCGATGTTCCGCGAGCTGCACGGCCGCCCGGCCGGCGCCTTCCTCTTCGACCTGCAGCGCACGCTCGACGCGGTGGTGCAGCTCTCGGTCCCCGGCTTCGAGTACCCGCGCCCGGACGCCGGGGTGCCGATCCGCTTCGCCGGCCCGATCATCCCGGCCACCGGGGGCGGCGAGCTGCCGCCGTGGTGGGACGAGCTCGACACCGGCCGCCCGGTCGTGCTGGTCACCCAGGGCACCATCGCCAACACCGATCCCACCGAGCTGATCCGGCCGACCATCGACGCGCTGGCGGATGAGGATGCGCTGGTGGTCGTCACCACCGGCGGGCGGCCGGTCGCCGAGCTCGGCGCGCTGCCCGGCAATGTCCGCGCCGCGCAGTTCCTTCCGTACGACCTGCTCTTCCCCCGGCTCGCCGTCTTCGTCACCAACGGGGGTTACGGCGGCGTGCAGTACGCCCTCGCGCACGGAGTGCCGCTCGTGGTGGCGGGCGCGACCGAGGACAAGCCGGAGGTCGCCGCCCGGGTCGCCTGGTCGGGAACCGGCATCGACCTGCGTACCGGGCGTCCCGCGCCCGCCGCGCTGCGCCGCGCGGTGCGGGCGGTGCTCGGCGCCCCGCGCTACCGGCAGGCCGCGGCGCGGCTGGCGGGCGAGATCGAAGCAGCGGGCGGCGTCGACGAACTCGTGGCGGTGGTCGCCGCGCTCAGCAGCGGCGAGCGGTTGCCGATCGGCTGATTCGTCAGGCCGAGAGCCGGAGCACCGCCGCGGCGGTGAGCGTGGGCAGCGCGGCGTGCGGGCCGATCTCGGTGTCGCGCACGAACGTCCGGACCAGGTTGACGTAGAGCAGGGTGCGGTCGAGCGCGGTGGCGGCGGTGGCCGCACAGAGATCGGCGAGGTTGCGCTCGGTCTCCGCGAGCAGGGTCGCGGCCGAGCGGGAGCGCTCGTCGTCGGCGGCTTCCTGCGGCGCGGGCGCGTCGCCGAGCCGGGTCAGCGCGGCGGCGGCGAAGACGGCCAGCGATTCGGTCTCCGGTGTGCTGGCGAACCGCTCGGTGAGCTGCATGAACCGGGTGACCCGGTCGGCGCGCGGCATGGCGGCGGCCACCGCGGCCAGGCAGTCGTCGAGGCTCGCCTCGGCCTGCGCGCACTCCTGATCGGCGCGGGCCAGCGCCGCGGTCTCGATCCTTCCTCGCATCCGAGGAGAATATCATTCTCCTCGGATGCTGGGCAGGCCCGGAACACCCATTCGGCCGCCCCTTCACCTGCGGGCGGCCCACGACGGCTGTCCGGGTGGTTGTATGGGGTGATGCGAACCCGCTTCCACCAGGACCTCGAACAGCTCGCCGTGATGCTCGAGCAGATGTGCCTGGGGGACCGGAACGCCATCGCGATGGCCACCGACGCCCTGCTGAACGCCGATATCGAGCAGGCGGAGCGGGCGATCGACCTGTGCGCGCGGGTGGCCGCGATGGGCGAGGAGTGCGAGGAGTCCGCGGTCATGCTGCTCGCGCTGCAGGCGCCGGTCGCCTCCGAGCTGCGCCGGGTGGTGACCGCGTTGCAACTCTCCGGCAACCTCGCCAGGATGGGCGGGCTCTGCGCGCACCTCGCCGAACTGGTGCGCCGCCGGCACCCGGAGCCGGTGGTGCCGGACTCGCTGCGCGGCACCGTCGCCGAGATGGGCGCGGCCGCGGTGCACATGGCCGGCAGCGCGGCCAGGGTGCTCGCCACCGGCGACGCCGAGGGCGCGGCCGGGCTGGATGCCGAGGACGACGTCATGGACGGGCTGCACCGCGACCTGCTCAACGCCGTGCTCGGCCCGGAGTTCTACGACGGGGCGCCGACCGCGGTGGATCTGGCGCTGCTCGGCCGCTACTACGAGCGCTTCGCCGACCACACCGTCGAGGTCGGGCGCCGCACCGTCTTCATGGCAACCGGCGCCGTGCTGCCGGAGTGACCGCGCGGGTCAGCGCAGGTCGGCCACGTCCAGCCCGAGCATGTCCAGCATGGCGCTGCACTCGGCGGCATCACGGGAGTGATCGGCCACCGTCTTGGCGGCCAGCGCGGCCCGCTGCTCGTCGGCCACCTTCTCGGCGGCGCGCACGTGCGCGAAGGTCATGACTGTGTCGTGGTCGGACTCGGTGGTGCGGGGCGCGGGCAATGCTGCTCCTCGTTTCGTCCCGGCGGGAACCCGGGTGCCGTCACCCGAAGCCGGAAACGGCGGGCGCCGCCCCGGGGACCGGGAGCGGCTTCGCCGATCGACCTGACGCTACCCCGTCCGCGCCGCCTTCCGCCCATCTACGGGGGAAAGCCCACGTCGACGGCTACCCCGCGACGGCGTGGTGCGCGTGCGCGATGAGCGCCGAGCGCAGCGTCCAGGCGCCGTCCACGGTGGTCAGGTCGTAGCCGGTGAGCCGGGTGATCCGCTTGATCCGCATGTCCAGGGTGTTCGGGTGGATGCGCAGCTCGCGGGCGGTGCGGCGGCGGCGCAGCTCGTTGCGCATGTGTGTGCGCAGGGTGGTCAGCAGGTCCGGCTGCCCCTCGAGCGGGTGGAGCACGGCGGCGAGCCGGTCGCGGGCCGGGCCGGGGAGCGTCAGCTGGTACTCCAGCGCCATGTCCTCGAAGAGGTAGAGCCCGCTCGGGTAGTGCAGCGCGGTCAGCGTGCCGAGCAGCCGCCGCACCCGCTGCGCGGCGGCCGGGATGCGCGGCACCGCGGCCGATTCGACCGTGGCGAGCAGGGTGACCTCGGCGGCGTCGGTCAGCTCGTCCACGAGGGCGCGCAGCTCGCCGGAGCCCTGCCGGTCCGCGGGGAGCAGCACGATGCCGCCGGTGTCGTCCAGCAGCGCGAACACGTCCTCGCCGCAGCGCCCGGCCAGCACCGCCCTGACCCGGCGCAGCCGCCGGGCCGGCTCGTCGGAGTCGGCGAGGTCGGCGGCGAGTGCGAGCACCAGGTAGCGCGGGGCGATCCGGATGCCGCACGCGGCGGCGGGGCCCGCGTCCAGGTTGCCCGCGAGCAGCGCCGAGGTCATGGCGCGCACGGCGTGCCGCCGCTCGTCGACCAGGATCCGCAGTTCGCGCAGGTAGCAGGTGGCGACGGTGGTGATCATCAGGTCGAGCACCTCGACCACCCGGCGCAGCCTGCCCGCCAGGTCCGGCTCGCCGCGCGCCGCCGCGAGATCGATGGCGGTGCCGATCGCGTCGTGGATCGCGTGCTGGATGGTGTCGAGCGGCAGCTCGTCGCGGGCGCCGTGCACCGCCAGCTGCTCCAGCCGGGCGACGGCGCCGGGCCCGTCGTGGCTCTCGAGCAGCGCCTGGGCACACTCGGCGCAGCTGCGCGCGAGCGTGTCGTTACCGGCGATTCGAAGTGCGGTCATGTCCGTGGCTGCCGATCGGTCCTATTCGAGAGCAGGTCCGGCCCCGCTCGATGCGTATTAAGTTACTGAAGATTCTTGCATCTGCCTAGGGGGAGGCGGCGCGCGGATGATCTTCGCGGTCGCCGTCGGCTAGGCTCGCCGCACTGCTTTCCCACCGGGTGGAAGGAGTCCGGCCCGCATGTCGCCGCCGATCGTCCCGCTCCGCTCGCTGCTGCTGGTCGGTGCGGGCGGCCTGGCCGGCGCCGCGCTGCGCTACCGGCTCGGGGTCTGGTTCCCGCACCGGGCGGGCGGCTGGCCCGGCGCCACCTTCGCGATCAATGTCACCGGGGCGTTCCTGCTCGGGCTGCTGCTGGAGGCGCTGGTGCGGCTCGGGCCCGACACCGGGTGGCGGCAGCGGGTGCGGCTCACCCTCGGCACCGGCTTTCTCGGCGCCTTCACCACCTACAGCACGCTCGCCGTCGACACCGACCTGCTGCTCCGCGACGGCCACCCGTCGACCGCCCTGACGTACGGCCTCGGCACCGTGCTCGCCGGCGGGCTCGCCACCACCGCGGGGATCGCGCTCGGCGCGCTGCTGCACCGCCCCGGTGCCGCGCCGTGACCACGCTCTGGATCGCCCTGGCAGGCAGCGCCGGAGCGGTGGCCCGTTTCACCATCGACTCCACGATCAAACACCGCTGGACGCCGAATTTCCCGGTGGCGACCCTCGTCATCAACGCCACCGGCTCACTCCTGCTCGGCATCCTCACGGGGCTGGTGCTGCGCCACCACGCCGCCCCGCAACTCCAGCTCGTGCTCGGCGTCGGCTTCTGCGGCGGCTACACCACCTTCAGCACGGCGAGCGTCGAGACCGTCCGGCTCATCCAGGACCGCCGCTACCGCGCCGCCGTCGGCTACGCCCTCGGCGGCCTCGCGATCACCCTGGCCGCCGCCTCCGCCGGGCTCGCGCTCACCGCTCTGTAGTCCGGCGTGATTGATCGGCAACGATCCGGGTAACGCAGGAATCGAACACACGTTCTGTCGAGTGGGAGGAGCAGTCATGGTGCAGCCGACGCCGGAGAAGGATCCCGAGGAGTGGACCACCGGGGACGAGCCGATGACCGGACCGCAGGAATCGTATGTGCACACCCTCGCCCAGGAGGCCGGGGAGGAGGTCCCGGACGAGCTGACGAAGGCGCAGGCCTCGCAGCTCATCGACGAGTTGCAGCAGCGCACCGGCCGCGGCGCCTGAGCCGCCCGGGAGCGCGGCTAACTCGGCGCAACCCAGGGGGATGCCGCAGACTGCTCCCATGACGACGCCCGAACCGCGCCCCGGCCCGATGTTCCGGTGGACCCAGGTGGACACCGGCGGCGTCATCGCCCCCGGAGAGCGGCTGAGCTGGCCGCGCACCGTCGGGATCGGGCTGCAGCACGTGGTGGCGATGTTCGGCGCCACCTTCCTGGTGCCGGTGCTCACCGGCTTCCCGCCCTCCACCACGCTGCTGTTCTCCGGGATCGGCACGCTGCTGTTCCTGCTGATCACCCGCAACCGGCTGCCCAGCTACCTGGGCTCCAGCTTCGCGATCATCGCGCCGGTGCTCGCGGCGACCGCGTCGGGCGGGATGGGGGCCGCGCTCGGCGGGATCGTGGTGGTGGGCGCGCTGCTCATCGTGGTCGGGGTCGTGGTGCAGGTCGCCGGGACCGGCTGGATCGAGGCGCTGATGCCGCCGGTGGTCACCGGAACCATCGTGGCGCTGATCGGGCTGAATCTGGCGCCGACCGCCAAGGCTGATTACGAGCAGGACGCGCTCACCGCGACGGTGGTGCTGGTCCTGCTGATCCTCTGCCTCGTCCTGTTCCGCGGGCTGCTCGGCAGGCTGGCGATCGTGGTCAGCGTGGTACTCGGCTACCTGTTCGCGCTGGCCCGCGGCGAGGTCGACACCGCAGCCGTCGCGGACGCCGCCTGGGTGGGGCTGCCGGAGTTCCACGCCCCGAGCTTCCAGCTCGCGGTGCTGCCGATGTTCCTGCCGGTCGTGCTGGTGCTGGTGGTGGAGAACATCGGCCACGTCAAGTCGATCACCACCATGACCGGCATCGACTACGACGAACGCCTGGGCCGCGCGCTCGCCGCCGACGGCATCGCCACCGTGCTGGCGGGCAGCGGCGGTGGCTCCGCGACCACCACCTACGCCGAGAACATCGGCGTGATGGCGGCGACCAAGGTCTACTCGACCGCCGCCTACTGGGTCGCGGGCGCGGCCGCCGTCGTGCTCAGCCTCTCACCCAAGGTGGGCGCGGTGATCGCCGCGATCCCGGCCGGGGTGCTCGGCGGCGTGACGACCGCGCTGTACGGCCTGGTCGGCATCCTCGGCGTGCACATCTGGGTGAGCAACCGGGTCGACTTCGGCAAGCCGATCAACCAGTTCACCGCCGCCATCCCGCTGGTCGTCGGGATCGCCGACTTCAGCTGGCGGATCGGCGATCTCGATTTCGGCGGCATCGCGCTCGGCGCGCTGGCCGCGCTGGCGATCTACCACGCCATGCGGGTGATCGGCGGCCTGCGTGGAACGGTCGCCCCCGATCACCCCGGCGGAACTCAGAGCTGAGCCCAGACCGACTTCGTCTTCAGGTAGCCCTCGATGCCCTCGCGGCCGAACTCGTGGCCCCAGCCGGACTGCTTGTACCCGCCGAAGGGCACGTTGTGGTCGAAGTTCAGCTGGCTGTTCAGCGTCACCGTGCCCGCCTGCAGCTTCTTGGCGATCCGGTGTGCCCGGCTGAGGTTCGTGGTCCAGGCGGTGGCGGCCAGGCCGTAGCTGGTGTCGTTGGCCAGCGCCGCGCCCTCCTCCTCGGTGTCGAAGGGCAGCACGGTGACGACCGGGCCGAAGATCTCCTCCTGGTAGAGCCTGCTGGTGGCCGGGTCGACGCCGGCGAGCACGGTCGGGTGCACGAAGTAGCCGGGGCGGTCGAGCCGGTACCCGCCTGCCACCACCTCGACGCCGTCCGACTTGCCCTCGTCGATGTAGCCCATGACCCGCTTCAGCTGCTTGGCGCTGATCAGCGGGCCGCTCATGCAGTTCTCCTCCTTGGGGCTGCCGAGCTTGAAGTTGTTCGCGACGGTCGCCAGGCCCTCGACCACCCGGTCGTAGACCCCGCGCTGCACGAAGATCCGGGAGCCGCAGACGCAGCCCTGGCCGGAGTGCACGAAGATGCCGACCGCGGCCATGAAGATCGCCGTGTCCAGGTCGGCGTCGTCGAAGATCAGCACCGGCGACTTGCCGCCGAGCTCGAGCATGACCTTCTTCAGGTTGCCCGTCGATGCCTCGATGATCTTCTTGCCGACCTCGGTGGAGCCGGTGAAAGCGATCTTCTCGACATCCGGGTGCGTGGAGAGCGCGGCGCCCGCGGTGTGGCCGTAGCCGGTCACCAGGTTCACCACCCCGTCCGGCACGCCTGCCTCGCGGATCAGCCGGTCCAGCAGCAGCGCCGAGAGCGGCGTCTCCTCGGCCGGTTTGACCACGCTGCTGCACCCGGCGGCGAGCGCGGGCGCGATCTTCGCACAGGCGTTGAAGATCGGCCCGTTCCACGGGAAGATCAGCCCGACCACGCTGTGCGGCTCCTTGAGCGTGTACGCGTGCATGTTCGCGTAGGCGCCGGAGACGCCGCCGGTCATCTGCACCTCGTAGGCGTTGCCGTTCACCTTGGTGCACCAGCCGGCGTAGTAGCGGAAGAACTCGGCGCTCGTCGGCAGGATCATCTTGGCCTGGGCCAGCGGCATACCGGTGTTCAGCGAGTCCAGCTCGGCGAACTCGTCGGCGTGCTCGTCCATCAGGTCGGCGATCTTCCACAGCACCTTGGCGCGCTCGCGGGCGGGCTGCTCGTGCCACACCCCGGACTCGAACGCGGCCTTGGCCCGTGCCACCGCCTCGTTCACCGCCTCGGCACCGCCGTCGGTGAACTCGGTGATCTGCTCCTCGGTCGACGGATCGATCACCGGAATGACATCGCCCGTGCCGGGGCGCTCACGAATTTCGTCCAGTACCGACTGCAGTGTCATGGCGAGTCCTTTCCGTGCCGAGCCCCGATGCCCTCGAGCGCTGTGCACATGCTTAGCACCGCCTCGAAGTGCCGGTCAATATCTTGCTCTCGAAAAAGGAGAGTGGTATTCTCACTCGACGATTCCAGCCGAGCGGAGTCGATGCCAGTCCCGCTCAGCGAGACAGAAGCAGACTGGGCGGCCCGAACTCAGTAGCTTGTGGCGATGTTCACTGTGCGACTCGGTGTCCGAACCAGGGTGTTGGCCATCGCCCTCGTCCCGAGTCTGTCCCTGCTCGCGGTGGGGGTCGGGACCACGGCCTACCTGGTGTCCGAGAGCGACCGGACGCACGCGTGGGCGGTGGAGACCGGCAGCGTGATCGACTCCAGCCGCCTGCTGGTCGAGTCGATGCAGGCGGAGCGGCTCGGCACGATGGCGCGGCTGTCCGGCGACGAGGCGGCGGCAGGCGGGCTCGCCAAGGCACGGACCGACTTCCAGGCCGCGGTGGATGCCCTGAACGCCGCCAAGGGCGAGCTCGGCGCGGTCGACACCTCGCTCACCGAGGATGTCGGCGGCATCGACACCATGCTGCAGTACCTCTCCGGCGTGCGCGCCGCGACCGACGCCGGGCAGCTGCCGCCCGCCGACGCCTACAACTTCTTCAACCAGGTGCTGGACAGCGTCGTGGTCGGCTCGCAGCTCTCCCAGCAGCTCGCCCCGGACGCCGAGATCGGCGTCGAGCTCACCGAAGCCATGCAGATCCTCAAGTCCGCGGAGTCGATGGCGCGCAGCTTCGCGCTCGCCATCGCGCTGGAGTCCGGGCAGGGCGCGCTGACCGTCCCGGTGGAGGAGTTCGCCCGCCAGGTCGGCTACTACCGCATCGAGATCGGCAACCTCAGCCGCGATGTCGACCCGGAGCAGAAGGCCGCGGCCACCGCGCTGATCAACAGCGAATCCTGGCGCAAGCTCGACGTCGTCGAGAATGTCATCGGCTGGCGCGCGGTGACCAGGGCCGCGGCCGCCGCGCAGCCGGGCGCGGCCGGTGGCCGCGAGGCGACGCTGCCGCCGCTGCCGATCCCGGCCGCCGAATGGCGGGCCGCTGCCGCCGACGTCAACCTGCAGCTCATGAACATGTGGGTCGCGCAGAGCACGCGGACCCAGAAACTCGCCGCGGACAAGGCCGCCGACGACTCGCGCAACGCCATGCTGGCAGGCGTCGGCGTCGGCGCGATCAGCCTGCTCGCCATCGGCATCTCGGTGCTGCTCGCCAACCGGATCATCCGGCGGCTCAAGCGGCTCCGGTCGGAGACGCTCACGCTGGCCGACGTCACGCTGCCGGAGATGATGCGCAAGCTGGAGAACAGCGAGCCGGTCGACCCCGCCACCGCCACCCCGAAGCTGGAGTTCGGCTCCGACGAGATCGGCCAGGTGGCCGATGCCTTCGGGCACGCGGCGGGCACCGCCGTGAACGCCGCGGTGGCCGAGGCGCGCACCAGGGACGGCGTGAAATCGGTCTTCCTCAATATCGCGCACCGCAGCCAAATCGTCGTGCACCGGCAGCTGGAGATCCTGGACGAGGCCGAGCGCAAGCAGGAGGATCCGGCGCTGCTGGAGACGCTCTTCCGCCTCGACCACCTGGCGACCCGCGAGCGCCGCAACGCCGAGAACCTGATCATCCTGGGCGGCGGGCAGGTCGGGCGGCAGTGGCGCAACCCGGTCTCGATGATCGACCTGGTGCGCTCGGCGGTCGGTGAGACGCTGGACTACTCCCGGGTCCGGGTGGCCAGGATGCCGCAGGTGCACGTGCACGGCGGCATGGTGGCCGACCTCGTGCACCTGCTCGCCGAGCTGGTGGACAACGCGACCAGCTTCTCCCCGCCGCAGTCGCGGGTGGAGGTGACCGGCGCCGTGGTCGGGCGCGGCGTCGTGGTCGAGATCGAGGACCAGGGCATGGGCATGACCACCGGCGACATCGTGCGCGCCAACCAGATGCTCGTCGCACCACCGGACTTCGGCGTCGCCGCGCTCTCCGGCGACTCCCGGCTCGGGCTCTTCGTCGTGGCCAGGCTTGCGGCGCGGCACGAGATCTCGGTCAAGCTCGCCGAGTCCGACTACGGCGGGATCAGGGCCATCGTGCTCATCCCGGCGACGCTGCTCGCCAGCGTGCTGCCGGGCGAGGCGGGCTCCGACAGCGCGCCGGTGGGCCGCGCGCCGCAGCCCCCCGCGCTGGAATCGCCGGTCGCGCGGCCGTCCCGGCGGGCAGCGGTGCTGGTCTCCGACCCGCTGGCCGAGACCCAGACCTTCCGCCCGGTCTCCGGCCGGCCCGCCCGGCCGTACCCGGGCGCGGCGCCGGAGCAGCCGATCTCGCAGCCGCTGCGGCTCTCCGAGGAGGGCCGCCCCGAGCTGCCCAAGCGCAACCGGCAGGCCAACCTCAACCCGCACCTGCAGGGCGCCGCGGCGCTGCCGCCGGTGACCGCGGAGCGGCCACGGCTCACTGCCGAGCAGGCCAGGGATATGATCACGACCATCGAGAACGGGACGCGGCAGGGGCGGCGCGCGAGCACCGACCAGGCCGACGGCAAGGAGAGCTGAGATGACCGCATCCGATCCCGGTGACCTGAACTGGATCCTGGACGACCTGGTCGAGCGGCTGGCCGGGGTCAGGCACGTGGTGGTGCTCTCCACCGACGGCCTGCTGCTCGGCCGCTCGAACCAGCTCACCCAGGAGGACGCCGAGCACTTCGCCGCCATGTCCTCCACGCTCTACGGTCTCGCGCGCAGCGCGGGCGCCCGCTTCGAGGGCGGCGGCGTGCGCCAGGCCATGATCGAACTGGATCGCGCGGTGCTCTTCGTGACCGCCGCGGGCCCGAACGCCTGCCTCGCACTGCAGACCACCGACGCCGCGAACCTCGGCACCGTCGCCTACGAGATGAACCTGACCGTCCAGCGGGTCGGCAGCTACCTCTCCACCACCCCGCGGCGCGGGCTCGCCGGGCGGTAGCGCTCAGCGCCGCGCGCGGGGTGCAGCCGGCCGAGGTCAGCGCTGCGTGGCGCTCGCGGCCGCGACGACGACCCCGGTCACCTCGGCGGGCCGGGAGACCAGCGATGCGTGCGCGGCGTCCACCTCGGTGGTGGTGCCGGGCGCGGCCCGCGACGCCATGAAGCGCTGCAGTGCGGGCGGGATCACCCGATCCTGCTGCGACACCAGGTACCAGCTGGGGACGGTGCTCCAGGAGGGGGCTCCGGATGGCTCGAGGTTGGCGGTGAGCGCGGCCGATTTCTGGTGGTCGAACATGTCCGCCGCGGTGGCGGCGTCGACGTCCTGGGCGAAGATCTCGTGGAAGTACGGCTCGCCGATGTAGCCGTCCAGGTTGCTGCCGCCGGGGCCGGTGGCGTCGGCAACGACGCCGAGCTGCAGCGCGGGCGGGAGCAGCCTGCTGCCCGGGTAGGTGATCGGGTTCAGCAGCCCCTGCACGAACTCGCCCCGCGCCGGGGCGAAGGCGGCGATGTAGACGTTCGCGACCACGTCCGGATCGTGCGTATTGGTGATCACCGCGCCGCCGTAGGAGTGCCCGACCAGCACGATCGGCCCGGCGATCCCGGCCAGCGCGCGCTCCAGCGCCGCGGCGTCGTTCGCGGGTCCGCGCAGCGGGTTGTCGAAGGTGCGCACCGGATAGCCCTGCGCGGTGAGCTGCGCGGCGACGTCGCGCCAGCCGGAGGAGTCGGCGAACGCGCCGTGCACGAGGACGACGGTCGGCTTCGCACCCGGCTGGGCGGCCGCGGGGCCGGCGGCGAGCCCGAGGACGGCCGCGGAGACGGCGATGGTGGCGGCGAGGCGCCGCAGGCGGGTGCTGCTCGGATCGGACATGGGTTCGTCCCTTTCGTGCGGTTCGATTGCGCCCAACCTAGGACCCCGCCCGGCCGCGGAGCTGGCTGTCCGTGCACACCGCTGTTCCGACAGCGCAGCGGCTCCGTGAGTACAGAACCGTGCGCCCAGGCACAGCCCGCGGCCCCCGCGCCGCCCTACCTTCGGCACCGCCCCGAAAGAGGAGAACCGTCATGGCACCCGATACCGTCGTCCTGGTCCACGGACTGTGGGTCACCCCACGCAGCTGGGAGAACTGGATCACCTACTACGAGGCCAAGGGGTTCCGTGTGCTCGCCCCGGCCTACCCCGGCTTCGAGATCGAGGTCGAGGCGCTGCGGCAGCAGCCCGAGGTGATCGCCCGGCTCACCGTCCCGGAGACCGTCGACCACCTGGCCGGGATCATCGAGGCGCTGCCGCAGCCGCCGATCATCATGGGCCACTCCTTCGGTGGCACCCTGACCCAGCTGCTCGTCGCGCGCGGGCTCGGCGCGGCGGCGGTGGTGGTGGATTCCGCGCCGACCGAGGGCGTGCGGGTCAACCCGATCTCGCAGGCCCGCTCGCTGCTGCCGATCCTCAAGCGCTGGTCCAATCGGCACGCGGCCGCGGGCTTCACCGCCGACGAGTTCCGCTACGCCTTCACCAACACCCTTACCGAAGAGGAGTCGCGCGCGGTCTACGACCGCTACGCCATCGCGGCACCGGGGTCCTGGGTTTTCAAGTACGGCCTGTTCGCCAACTTCACCCCCGGCCACCAGGAGACCTGGGTCGACTATCGGCGCGACGACCGCGCCCCGCTGCTCTTCGTCGCCGGCGGCGCGGACCACATCATGCCGCCCTCGGTGAACAGGGGTAATCACCGCAAGTACCGCAAGTCCGCGGCGCTGACCGATTACCACGAGTTCCCCGGCCGCTCGCACTGGACCTGCGCCGAGCCCGGCTGGGAGGCGGTCGCCGACTACGCCCTGGACTGGGCGCTGGAACACGCCCGCACGCCCGCGGATCGCTGACCCGGAGCCGGGGAAGCCGGTGTCCCCGGCACCGGGCCCTGGCGCCCGGGTCACGTTGCCCGGCCTGCGTGGCTACCTCCGCGCACACCTGGGCGACCCGGCGCTGTCGGCCGAGCGGATCGCCGCCGCGCACGGCCTCCCGGTGGCCGAACTGCGCGGCTGGGCCGTGGGCAACGGCGTCGATCTCGAGCGCTGGATCGCGGCCGAACGGCTGCGCGCCGCGCGCGAGACGATCCGTTCGGCCGCGGCCCCGCCGGACGAGGCGAGCGCGCTCGGCGCCGGCTTCACCGGGTACGACGCGCTGAATCGTGCTTTCCTCGATAGCTACGGCATCGGTGTGCGGCAGTGGTGGGAGATTCGGCATGAACATTGAGAACGGCCGGTAGGCGCGCATGGCCGTCGTCTTCCACGCCGCCGAGCTACCCCGCGGCGACCGCGCGGACGCCACGCACTCGGCGTTCCTGGATCAGATCTGGCCGACAACGGTCCGGCTCACCGACGCCGCGGCGGACGACTCCCTGCTGGAGGCGTGGGATTTCGGCCGCACCAGCATCTTTCAGGCGCACCTCACCGGGATGTACCTGAGCCGGAGCGGCAGGCAGGTGCGCGACGGCCCGGCCGAGGTGCTCACCATCGCGCGCCAGGACCGCGATATCGGCCGCCACGAGCAGTTCGGCATCCAGCACACGGTGGCGCCGGGTGAACTCATGGTGGTCGACATGAACGAGCCGTACGAGTTCCACTGGGCCGAACGCGGCAGTTCGCACGCGCTCTACCTGCCCATCGACGAGGTCGGGCTGCCGCGGGAGGTGGTGGTCGCGGCGGCCGCCCGGCTACCGGCGAGCCCGCTCTACGCGCTGATGAGCGCGCACATCAGGGATCTGGTCGCCGCGGGCGACCTGGTGAGCGGCACCGGCGCCGCCGACGCGCTCAGCGACGCGGCCATCGACCTGGCCCGCGCGCTGCTCGCCTCGGCCTACGGCGCCGAGTACGGCCGCGCCGCCATGCACGACGCCCTGCTGCCGCGGATCCGCGGGTACGTGCGCAGGCGCCTCGCCGATCCGGAGCTGAGCCCCGCGACCATCGCCCGCGCCCACGACATCTCGGTACGCACCCTGTTCCGGCTCTGCGCCGCCGCCGAGTTCGGCCTGGAGCAGTGGATCACGACGAACCGCCTGGATGGCGCGCGGGCAGAGCTGGCCCGGCCCGAGCTGCGCCTGCTGCCGGTCGCGGTGATCGCGCGGCGCTGGGGGTTCGCGAACCCGTCGCACTTCGGCCGCCGCTTCCGGGAGCTGTACGGGATGACACCGGGGGCGTGGCGTGGCCTCGCCGCCGCGGAACCACCGCCCTGAGAGCAGCTGCCCGCCCGGCGCTGTACTCACCGTGCCGCCGCCGGGCGGGTTCGGACAACCGGGCGTACGGTATTCGAAACCCCGCCGCACCCGGAGAGACGCCATGGCCGTGATCGCAGGCAGCCCCGCCGCGCTCGCTCGGCCGAGCCCGCGAGCGCGTGCTCCGCACCTCGGTATCCGAGTTCCCGCCGCGAGCGCGACTGCCGAGCCCGTCCGCGGCTGCCCCGGGCTGGCCGCGCACGTCACCGTCTCCGCCACCCACCGTGGCCGCGGCGACACCACCGCCGAGCACCACGGACTCGGCGACGGTGCCTGGCTGACCCGGCTTCGCTACGCCGGGCTGGCCGCCGGCTCGCCGCGCGAGCACCCCAGCGACCCCTCGTCCCGGATCATCTCGATCGCGGTGCTCGCCCCGGGGGAGTGGGCGCTGACCAGCCGCGGCACCGCGGTCTCCGCCGACCCCGAGCAGGCGACCCTGATCGCGCTCGACCAGTCCGCACCGTTCGACTTCCGCGGCCACGGCAGCGGCTCGGCCGTCGCCGTGCACATCGGCCACGCCCGGCTCACCCTCTCTATCGAGACGGTGCACCGCGGCCTCGACCACCTGCACCCCGGCCTCGCGCTCTACCCGCTGGTGCGCAACCACATCGAGCAGCTCGGCGCGGTCGCGGCAGGTGCACCGGGGTTGCTCCCCGCACTCGGCGCCACCACCATCGCCCTGGTCCGATCCCTGCTGATCAGCGCCGCCGACGTCGCACAGGGCGAGCTCCCGGGCCGCACCCCGATCGCGGCGATCGAGCGCTACATCGCCGACCACCTGGACGAACCCGGCCTCGGGGCGGAGCGGATCGCCGCCGCGCACAGCATCTCCGCGCGCCAGCTCTACAAGATCTGGCCCGCCGCCAACGGCCCGCTGGCCGGCTACATCACCGCCCGCAGGCTGGAACGCGCCCGCATCACCCTGCGCACCCAGCCGCACCTCAGCATCGCCGCGGTCGCCCGCAGACACGGCTTCGCCCACCCCACCCACTTCAGCCACCGCTTCCGCGCCGCCTTCGGCTGCTCGCCCTCGGTCTGGCGCCGAATCGACCGATACCCGGCCGACGCCTAGACGGTGCGGATCGCTCGCAGCAGTGCGTCGATGGCCCCGCCTGCGAAACTTCGGTCGCGCAGTCGAAGATGGCGCAGAGAGCGTCGCGGTAGGGCCGGTGTGGCCAGTGCTGTCCTCGGCCTGCCGAAAACTCGGTGCGGGGCTGGAACAGCCGCGGGGGCGCGGCCCTGCGGTGGCTAGCGCACCGGAACGGTCTCCTCGGTGGTCGCCGCGGTCACCTCGGGTTCGACGGGCTTGCGCCGGGGAATGAACAGGACGACCGCCGCGCCGACGGCCGCCGCGACCGCCCCGACCACGAAGCACAGCCGGAAGGCGTCGACGGTGGGGATCTCCGGCGCGCCGGGGGCGAGCGCGGTGGTCCGGCTGGTCAGCACGACCGCCATGACCGCGCCCGCGACGGTGGTGCCGATCGAGCGCATGAGCGCGTTGAACGCGACCCCCGCGGCGGCCTCGTTCGCGGGCACGTTCTCCAGCACCAGGGTCGGCATGGCCGCGTACCCGATGCCGACGCCCGCCGAGGCGATGCAGGTGGCGAGCAGGAGCTGCCACGGCGCGTCCATCAGCACCGCGCCGCTCAGGTAGCCGAGCGCGAGCACCGCGGCGCCGAGGCTCAGCGCGGTGCGCCCGCCGAAGCGGGTGATCAGGAAGCTGGAGACCGGCGCGAAGAGCAGCATCATCAGCCCGGAGGGCGCCATCCAGAGCCCGGCCGCGAGCAGGCTCTGCCCGAGCCCGTACCCGGTGGCGGCGGGCATCTGCAGCAGCTGCGGCACCACGATGGCCTGCGCCATCAGCCCGAACCCGATCAGCGCGGCGGCGATATTGGTGAGCAGCACCGGGCGCCGCGCGGTGGTGCGCAGGTCGACCAGCGGCGCGTCGTGCCGCAGCTCGAACAGCCCCCACGCCAGCAGGACCACGATGCCACCGCCGATCAGCCCGAGCGTGCTGCCCGCCGTCCAGCCCCAGTCGTTGCCCTTTGTAACGCCGACCAGGATGCTGACCAGCCCGATCGCGAGCCCGATCGCGCCGATCACGTCGAGCTTCGCCTCGTGCGCGTCGTGCACGTGCGGCAGGACGAGCACGGTGAGCAGCGCGACCGCGACGGCCAGCGCGGTCGCCACCCAGAACAGCCAGTGCCAGTCGTTGTCCTGGGCGATCCAGGCCGCCAGCGGCAGGCCGAGCGCGCCGCCGACGCCGAGCGTCGCGCTGATCGCGGCGGTCGCGGTGTTGACCAGGTGCTTCGGGACGGCTTCGCGCACGAAGCTGATCGCCACCGGGATGTACCCCATCGCCAGCCCCTGCAGCACCCGCCCGGCCAGCACCGGGAGCAGCGAGCCGGAGAGCGCGCAGATCAGCGAACCGGCCAGCAGGATCAGCGCGCTGACGGCGAGCACCGGCTTCTTGCCGACGATGTCGGCGAGCCGCCCCGCCACCGGCATCGCGACCGCGCCGCCGAGCAGCGTCGCGGTGACCACCCAGGAGGCGTTGCTCGCGCTGGTGCCGAGCAGCCGCGGCAGCTCGCTCTGGATCGGGATGACCAGCGACTGCATCAGCGAGACGCTCAGGCTGGAGAAGCCGAGCGCCACCAGGATCACCACGGGATTCTTCGCCGGCGCACCGGAACCGACTTGCATGCCCACTCCTCGCAGCGCCGATGTGTAACGTACACATGATTCGTGTGTATGTTACACAGCCACCGCGTGATCCGGCTAACCGGCGAGCGCGGCCGCCAGATCGTCGTAGACGTCGAGCACCCGGTCCAGCCCGGTGACGCCGAGCGGGCGGCGCACCGCCGCCGAGGCGACGACCCGCAGCCGGGCGCGGTGGTGCAGGTCGACCAGCACCTCCAGCCCGGAGGAGTCGAAGAAGTCGATGCGCGAGAGGTCGAGCACCGTCGGGATTCCCGATGTGCGCTGCGCCGCGTCCAGCGCCTCCCTGAGCCGTACCGCCGTCACCATGTCCACCTCGCCCGCGGCCGTGACCACCACGGCGGTGTCGCGCGCTTCGGTCGCGATCTCGAATCCGGACCACTGCTGCCCCATGCCGTCCAAGCCCTTCCGCCGTGGTCCCTGCACCGATTTGTCGCAGGGTTACCCAGTACCCGGCTGCTCTATCGGCGCTGGTAGCGGCGTCACACCGGCGGCAGCGGCGGGCAGGTGTGATCCCGGCCCGGGCGGGTACGCCCTGGAACGACGAGGAGGAAGCATGATCGGAACCGAGGGAGACCAGGCCGCGCTGCGGATCGAGTTCCCGGCTGCCGCCGAGGAGTTGCCCGCGGTGCGCAGCAGGCTGCGCGGCTGGCTGGCAGGCGCGGTGGCCGACCAGGACCGCGCCTACGACCTGCTTCTCGCCGTGGGGGAGGCGTGCACCAACTCCGTCGAGCACGGCCACCGCGGCGACCGCGGCCCGGTCCGACTGGTCGCGGAGCTGCGCCGGGGCGAGGTCCGGGTCACCGTCACCGACAGCGGGCGCTGGATCCCGCGCGCGCGGATTCGTGCATCGAAGGCGACCCAGCTACGCGGTCGCGGCCTGGCGCTCATGCGTGAGCTGACCACGTACACCCGCCTCACCATCCTCGACTCCGGGACCACCGTCGAGCTCTGCGCTCCGGCCGCCTGAAATATTCTTTCCGACACCGTAAACCGACCTTTCGATTGCGCTCCATCACCTCTCCGTAGTAACTTCTGGACAAGTGTCTGGTCTATAGTTCGGATCAGTGTCCCGGTACGACGGAGGGTCGATGGCGTCCAATGCGACGGTGCTGCGCCGCAACTTCTCCGGAACCGTGCTGTCCAGCCTGGCCACGCTCGGGCGGGGGCTGCGGATCGGCACCTCGGCGGTGCGGATCGGCACCGCCGACGCCGCCCGGCTGCGCTTCCAGGTGCGCGAGAGCCTGGCCCAGGCCTGGTTCCTGATCAGCGTCACCGCGGTGCCCGCCGTGCTCATGGCCATCCCGTTCGGGGTGATCCTCTCCGCGCAGGTCGGCAATATCGTCTCCCAGCTCGGCGCCGACACCATGATCGGCGCGGCGGGCGGGCTCGGGGTGATCAAGCAGGGCGCGCCGATGGCGGCGGCCATGCTGCTCGGCGGCGCAGGCGCCGCGGCCATCGCCGCCGACCTCGGCGCGCGCACCGTCCGCGAGGAGGTCGACGCGCTGCGCGTGATGGGCGTCGATCCGGTGCAGCGCCTGGTGGTTCCGCGGATCGCGGCCATGCTGGTGGTGGCGCCGCTGCTGAACATCCTGATCATCGTGGTCGGCATCGCCGCCGGTTTCGTGGTCGCGGTCGCCGCGCTCGACGTCACCCCGGGCAGCTACTGGGAGTCCTTCGGCTCCTTCACCACGACCGCCGACATCTGGGTCTCGCTGGTGAAGTCCATGATCTTCGGTTTCCTGGTGGTCGTCATCGCGTGTCAGCGCGGGCTGGAGGCCAAGGGCGGGCCGCGCGGGGTGGCCGACGGGGTGAACGCGGCGGTGGTGATGTCGGTGGCGGCGGTGGCGGTGCTCAACATGGTGATCACCCAGGTGGTCACCATGTTCATGCCGGTCAGGATGGCGTGATGACGGCCGCCCCGTACGCCCCGCCCGGGCTGAGGCGGCTGAGCCGGATGGCGCACGGGGTGCGCCCGCTGCGGCCGATCGACGAACTCGGCTTCGCGCTCGGCTTCGCCTGGCAGGTGCTCGCCTCGGTGCCGTACACGCTGGTGCACTACCGGCGCCAGACCGTCGCGGTGATCACCGACATGACCTGGGGGCGCGGCTCGGTCATCATCGGCGGCGGCGTCGTCCCGCTCATGCTGCTGCTCGGCGCCTCGATGGGCGCCTCCATCGGTATCGAGGCCTACAGCGCGCTGAACCTGCTCTCGCTGGGCCAGCTCTCCGGCCTCATCTCCGCGTTCGGCATCACCCGCGAGCTGGCGCCGATCGCCGCCGGGGTGGGGTTCGCCGCGCAGGCGGGCTGCCGGATGACCGCCGAGATCGGCTCCATGCGGATCTCCGAGGAGATCGACGCGCTGGAATCGCTCGGCATCCGCTCGGTGCCGTTCGTGGTGACCACCCGGGTGATCGCCGGGATCGTCGCGGTGGCACCGGCCTTCGTCGTCGCGCTGATCCTGAGCTACCTCTCCTGCGAGCTCGTCGTCACCGTCGTGCACGGCACCCCGTCGGGCACCTACGACCACTACTTCGACCAGTTCGTGCTGAGCTGGGACGTGGTCGCCGCGACGATCAAGGTGATGATCTTCGCCGTCGCCGTCGTGCTGATCCACAGCTACCAGGGCTACTTCGCCACCGGCGGGCCGGAGGGCGTCGGCATCGGCTCCGGCCGGGCCATCCGGGCGAGCCTGGTCTCAATCATCGCCCTGGACATGGTCGCCACCATTCTGCTCTGGGGCTTCCAGTCCCCGATCTCGTTCACCGGATGATGTGATGCCTGCTTATACGTTGTCCGGCACCGAGGTCGGACCCCGCCGCGCCCGCGCCATCGGGCTCGGCACCGTCGCGCTCGCCGTCGTGCTGCTGCTCGGCTGGCGGCTGGTCCCGGAGAGCCGGGCCGCCGACGAGATCCGGGTGGGGCTGGTGACCGGCGCGGTCGGCGCGGGCGTCGAGCCGGGCACCGACGTCCGGCTGGACGGCGTGCGGATCGGCTCGGTGCTGGCCATCGACACCGCCGGACCCGGCCGCAAGACCGTCGAGCTGGCGCTCTCCGGCTCCCGGCTCTTCGGCCTCACCGATGCGGTGAGCCTGGAGTACGCCCCGGACAACCTCTTCGGGATCACCGCACTGCAACTGCGGTCGAACCCGGGCGGCTCCGCGCTCACCGACGGCGCCACCGTCGACCTGACCGGGCCGGAGTCGAGCCGGGTGCGCGACGCCACCCTCGCCGCGCTGCTGAAATCGACCGGCATGCTGACCGACTCGGTCCTCACCCCGGAGCTGGCGCGGCTCATCGGCACGCTCTCCCGCGACGTCGGCGCCTTCACCCCGCTGCTGCAGGCCATCGGCGCCACCGTCCGCGCCTACGTGGAGACCCGCGAGCTCCCGCCGTCGCTCCTGCTCGCGCGGTACGGCTCCGCGCTGGCCGGGCTGCCGCCGATGCTCACCGGCGGGCTCGACGTGCTGAACGCCGCCTACAGCAACGAGTACTTCCGCACCCCGGAGAACCTCGCGCGGTTCGAGGAGATGTTCGGCGGCATCGACCACCAGCTGCTCCCGGTGGTCACCCAGACCTTCACCACCGCCCGCCCGCACTTCGAGGGGCTGCTCCCGATCGCCACCACCGTGCTGAACCAGATCCCGCGGACCGTCGGCGACCCGGACGCCACCGGCGCCCGGCTCACCGAACTGCTCGACCGGCTGGCCCGCGCCTTCCGGGCGGGCCCGGACGGGCCGGTGCTGACCGTCGAGGTCGAGCTGGCCGTGGTCCCCGGGCTGGCCGGGCCGCTGGCGGCGCTCGTGGCGGGCCGCTGATGAGCACGCGGGCGCTGCTGCTGCGCGTCGCCGCCGCCGTCGCGGTGATGGTGCTCGCCCTGGTGGGGGTGTTCCAGCTGGTGGAGCGGCCGGTCGAGGGCGAGACGGCCACCTTCACCGCGCTCTTCACCGACGCCAACGGCCTGCGCGTCGGCGACGACGTGCGGATCTACGGCGTGCAGGTCGGCAAGGTCGAGCGGCTGGAGCTGGACGGCACGCTGGCCAGGGCCGGGTTCACCGTGCAGCGCGCGCACCCGGTCTTCACCGGCTCCACCGTCGCCATCCGCTACCAGAACCTGACCGGCTTCCGGTACCTGGAGATCGTGCAGCCGGAGCGCCCCACCGCCGAACGGGACCCGGGCACCGAGTTCACCACCGCGCAGACCGTGCCCGCCTTCGACATCACCACGCTGTTCAACGGATTGCAGCCGGTGCTGGCCCAGCTCTCGCCCGGCGAGCTGAACCGGTTCACCGAGAGCCTGCTCGCGGTGCTGCAGGGCAACGGCTCCGGCCTCGGCCCCGCGCTGGACGCCATCGACCGGCTCAGCCGCTACGCCACCGACCGCCAGGCGGTGCTCTCCATCCTGGTCGGCAACCTCTCCCGGATGGCCGATACGCTCGGCGGCCGCTCCGGCAACGCCGTCCAGCTGCTCACCAACCTGACCAACCTCTTCACCGCCATCGGCCAGAAACTGCCGGGGCTGGTCGACTTCTCGCTGGCGATCCCGCCGGTCATCCAGCCCATCCGCGACATCCTCACGGTCCTCGGCATCACCGGCGAACCCGGCCGCGACCTGGATGCCGCACTGCGCCGGGCCTTCCCGGACCCGGCGACCGCCACCGAGGTCTTCGACCGGCTGCCGGGGCTGATCCAGGCCATGGCCGCCGCCGTGCCCGCCGCGGGCCCGGAGTCCTGCTCACAGGGCGCGGCCACCGCGCCCGCACCGCTGCAGGTGCTGATCGCCGGGCAGGGGGTGCTGCTGTGCCGTTCCTGAAACGCGGCCGCGATCCGCAGCGGAAACCCGACGAACACGGCACCGACCTGCGCTGGGGCATCACCGGGCTCTGTCTCTCGGCGCTGCTGGTCACCGGGGTCGGCGTGGTCTACGTCCGCGGCACCGACGCCACCCGCACCTACAGCGCCGACATCGCGCAGGCCGGCTCGATCCGGGAGGGCGACGACGTGCGGCTGGCAGGCATCCCGGTCGGCGAGGTGCGCTCGCTGACCCTGCTGCCGGACCGGGTGCGGATGACCTTCACCGTGGACGACGAGGTCTTCGTCGGCGACGGCACCGCGCTCGGGGTCCGGATGCTCACCGTGGTCGGCGGCTACTACCTCGCGCTGGAGCCGGCGGGCAGCGAGCCGCTCGGCGACCGGGTGATCCCGCGCGAGCGAGTCCTGCTGCCCTACAACCTGACCGCGGTCTTCGAGGCCGCCATCGCCCCGGTCCGTGCGGTCGACGGCGGGCTGCTGCGACAGAACCTGGCGACGCTGGCCGGGTCGATCGACGGCAGCCCGGAGGCGGTGCGCTCCGCCGTCCGCGCCGTCGGCGACCTGGTCGGGATCATGGATCAGCAGAACGCCGACATCTCCCGTGCCCTCACCGTCGCCGACGAATACCTGACCGCCCTGAACGGGAGCTCCGATGTGCTGGTGCAGCTGGTGAACAACCTGGGCACGCTGGAATCCATCGTCACCACCTACAAGACCGAGATCGCGCAGGCGCTGAACGACCTCACCGCGGTCCTGCACGGCCTGTCCCCGCTGGGGCGGATGTGGGACGAGACCTGGGCCGCGCAGGCCCGCTCGCTCACCGAGGCGATGCCGAAGCTTGACCAGCTCGGCGGCCGGATGGGCGAGCTGCTCGACGCGCTGCACGCGCTGAGCGACCGGCTGCGCCCGCTGCTGCCGCCCGGCGGCGGGGTCGCGCTCGACCACTCGGGCGTCTGCGTGCCGGTGCGGGGAGCGGGATGCTGACCCGCGTCCTCGGCTCCCGCGGCTTCATGTCGGTCGCGGTGCTGCTCACCCTGGTTCTGGTCGCCGTCGCCGGGTTCGCGCTGCTGCGCCCGGCCCCGGAGACCCGCGGCTACTGCGCCGACATGCCGGACAGCATCGGGCTCTACGAGGGCAGCGCCGTCACCGTCTACGGCGTCCGGGTCGGCGAGGTCACCGGGATCGAACCGCTCGGCAACGCCGCCCGGGTGCGCTTCACCGTGCGCGCGGACCGCAAACTGCCGGCGGACGTCGGCGCGGTCACCGTCAACGACACCGTGCTCGCCGACCGCAAGCTCGAGCTCGTCGGCCCCGAACCCGATGGGCCCGGCCGTAACCCGGCCGCCTGCATCAGCAGGGCGCTCACCCCGCAGAGCCTTTCGCGCACCTTCGACGCGCTCGCCGGCCTCGCCGACCAGCTCAACGGTGTCGACGACCCCGCGCAGCGCGGCGCGCTCGGCGCCGGGCTGGACGGCCTCGACGCCGCCACCGCGGGCACCGGCGCCGAGCTCAACACCCTGCTCGGCGAGCTGGCCCGCGCACTGAACTCCCCGCAGGCCGCCATCGACCACATCGGAGCGCTCATCGACGCGCTCACCGCCCTGGTGCACCGGGCCCGCAACGGCTGGGCCACGGTCGAGAACGTGGTCACCGAGCTGCCGCCGACCTTCACCGACATCGTGACCATCGCCTTCCCGCCCATCATCCAGCTCGTCGACGACCTGGCCTCGGTGCTGCCGCAGCTCAACGACGTCGTCCGGCTCTTCGTCACCCCCGCCGTGCGCAGTCTGAACCAGATCCCGGACCTGCCCGCGCTGCTCGCCGCCGGGGTCGGCTCACTGGCCGGGCTGCTCGAGCGGACGCCGGCCATCGCCACCGGCTTCGCGAGTGCGGCCGACCCGGTCACCGGCCGCACCGAGATCGGCTACGCGCCAACGGCGCTCGCCCTCCCGGCGGCGGAGACCGCGCAGATCTGCGCGGGGCTGCTCGCGCTCGGGCAGCCCTGCCCGGTCGCGGCCTCGGGGGCGATCCGGGTGCCGATCCCGGCGCTGCTGCTCGGGGCGGTGAGCGCCCGATGAAGCGGCTGCTGCTCGCGGTGGGCACCGTGCTGGTACTGGCCGGCTGCTCCTTCCGCCCCGCCGAGCTGCCGGTGCCCGGCGCCGGTGTGGACGGCCCCACCTACCCGCTGCGCATCGAGTTCGGCAATGTGCTCAACCTGCCGACCGGCGCCAAGGTGATCGCCGACGGCGTTCGGGTCGGCGAACTCACCGGCGTCACCGTGGTCGACGCCGGAACCGGAAGCGCGCGGCCGGGTTTCGTGATCGCCGACATCGAGGTCCGCGACGCCGTGCGGTTGCCGCTCGGCACCAGGGCGGAGCTGCGCCAGGAGACCCCGCTCGGCGACGTGCACATCGCGCTCACCGAACCCGCCGCGCCCGCCGCGGGCAGGCTGGAACCCGGCGGCACCATCCCGCTCGCCGACACCACCCAGCCCCCGCTGATCGAGGACATCCTGGCCGCGCTCTCGGTCTTCATCGGCAGCGGCGCCGTCACCGACCTCCAGGGCCTGGTGCGCACCATGAACGGGGTGCTCCCCGCCGACCCGCGCGACACCGCCCGGCTCGCCGAGACCGTCGGCGCCGACCTCACCGACCTCGCGGTGAACGCGGAGGCGCTCGACGGCGTGCTGCACGGACTCGAGGCCGTTGTCCAGCAGGGCGTGCTGGACAACGCCCCCGTCATCTCCGAGCTGCTCACCCCCTACGGCGTGCAGCAGACCACCGACGCCATGAACGCCCAGATCGGGGTGATCTTCGTGCTCACCTCGCTCGGCCCGGTCGGCCCGAGCACCGCCTGGCTGGGCCCGCTGCTCGCCGCGCTGGAGGACACGGTGCGCGCGGTGGTTCCGGTGCTCTTCGGCGCCGCCCCGCTCGACACCACCGCGCCCTCGAACCTGAAGAAGCTCACCGACCTTCTCCAGACCAAGGTGATCCCGTACACCGAACACGGCCCGAAGCTGGACCTGACCAAGGTGACGGTCGGCTCCTCCGGAATGTCCCCGGAGGAGCAGACCGGCCGCATCGTCGACACCCTGCGCATGATCGGAGCGGTCCGGTGAACGTCCGCGGCATCACCTCGCTCGGCGCCATCGCCGCGGTGCTGGTCTTCGGCGTCGCCTACATGGGTATCGGCGTGCTGCACCTGGACCCGCGGCGCGACCACATCCGGGTCACCCTGCACCTGGAGAACTCCGGCGGGCTCGGCCCCGGCGCGCCGGTGCTGCTGCACGGCATCCAGGTCGGGCGCACCGAGGAGGTGCGCACGGAGCCGTCCGGGGTGCTGGTCCGGCTCGCCATCGACGACCGCTACCGCATCCCGGTGGCGGGCGAGGTGCGCATCGAACAGCTCTCCGCGCTCGGCGAGCCCTACGTCGGCTTCGCCCCCGACTCCGACACCGGGCCGTATCTCGCCGACGGGCAGCAGGTTCCGGCCGACCGGGTGCAGCTGCCGACCACCATCACCGCGCTCTCCACCCGCATGGTCGAGCTGCTGAACCAGATCCGGCCGGAGACCATGGCGAGTCTCGTCGGCACCTTCGACCAGGCGCTCGACGGCACCGACGCCGCCGTGCAGACCCTGCAGCGCTCGACGACGCTGCTGGCGGCGACGCTGCTCGGCCGCTCCGCGCAGCTGCGGCAGCTCTTCGCCGACCTGCAGGCGCTCGGCGGCGACATCGACTGGATGGGGCCGTCGCTCGCCGCGGCCGGGCCGCTCTTCGGCGAGTTCGGCGTGACGCTGAGCGCCATCGTGGAGAACGGCTCCGAGCTGGTGCAGGCGCGCCCGCCCGCCGAGTACTTCACCGGCGACGGCGTGCTCCCGTTCCTGGTCGAGGTCGAGGCGCTGCTCGCCCGGATCGGCCCGAGCCTGGCCCCGCTCGGCCCCATGCTGCAACCGGTCGTCGCCGACGCGGTGCGCGGCGCCCCCGCGCTCGATATCGGCGCCCTGCTCGACCAGGCGCTCAACGGCGTCGACCCCGACGGCACCCTGCACTTCCGCATCGGCCTCCGATAGCCCCGGAAAGGACGGACCCCATGAGCACGGAAACCGAGGAGAAGGCACCCGCGCCCGCGCGCACGGTGTCGATCCGGCTCTCCACCGCGCTCACCGCGCTCGCGCTGACCGCCCTGCTGGTGGCGACGGTGACGCTGGCGATCCTCTACGCGGGGGCGCGCGGCACCATCGCCGACAGCGAGGCCCGCGCCGCCGACGAACAGCACGCCGAGCAGGTCGCCGCCGACTACGCGCTCGGCGCCTCCACCATCGACTACCGCGACGTCGACGCGTGGTTCACCCGGTTGAAGACCGGCACGGCTCCCGCGCTCTCGGCCAAGTTCGACGCCACCGCACCGCAGCTGAAGCAGATCCTGCTCCCGCTGCAGTGGAACTCGACCGCCACCCCGCTCTCGGCGGACGTCATCTCCGAATCCGGCGGCATCTACAAGGTCAACGCCTACCTGACCGTGAACTCCACCAGCGTGCAGAACCCGGACGGCGCGGCCACCACCGTCACCTACTCGCTCACCATGGACCGGAACTCCGGCTGGCAGATCACCGAGGTCGGTGGCCTGCAGAACGCCATCCCGGCGGAAGGAACCCGATGAAGATCGTGCTCGATCCCGATCAGTGCGAGGCCAACGGCATCTGCGTCGGGCTGGCCCCCGGGGTCTTCGACCTCGACGACGACGATGTCCTGCACCTCCGCGCGGCCGAGGTACCCGCCGACGATCGCGCCGCGATCGAGGAGGCGGTGGCGCAGTGCCCCAAGGCCGCGCTTCGACTGGAATGAATACTGTAAGGTCAACAATATGAGCCGGGTGACGCAGTCCGACGGTATCCGAAGCCAGTGGAGGTAGACGTGTCCGACGAACTGCTGACCGAGCGGCGTGGCCGCGCGCTGCTGATCACCATCAACCGCCCCGGCGCGCGCAATGCCATCAACCTCGCGGTGGCCAAGGGGCTGGCCGAGGCGATGGACGAGCTGGACGACAGCCCCGAGCTCTCGGTCGCCGTCCTCACCGGCAGCGGCGGCAATTTCAGCGCGGGCATGGACCTGAAGGCGTTCGCGGCGGGGGAGTTCCCCTACATCCCCGGCCGCGGCCTCGGCTTCACCGAGAAACCGCCGGTCAAGCCACTCATCGCCGCGGTCGAGGGGTTCGCGCTGGCCGGCGGCACCGAGCTGGTCCTCGCCACCGACCTGATCGTCGCCTCCCGGACGGCGACCTTCGGGATTCCCGAGGTCAAGCGCGGGCTCGTCGCCGGCAGCGGCGGGTTGCTGCGGCTGCAGCACCGCATCCCGTACCAGAAGGCGCTCGAACTCGCGCTCACCGGCGACTCGTTCACCGCCGAGGAGGGTGCGGGCTTCGGCTTCGTCAACGCGCTCACCGAGCCCGGCGGGGCGCTGGCCGGCGCGCTCGCGCTGGCCGAGCGGATCACCGCGAACGGCCCGATCGCCGTGGCGGTGACCAAGCGGGTCATGGTCGAGTCCGCCGAATGGACCGCGGCCGATCGGTGGCAGAAGCAGATGGAGCTCATCGGCCCGGTCTTCGGCACCAAGGACGCGGCCGAGGGCGCGAAGGCGTTCGCCGAGAAGCGGGCACCGGAGTGGACCGGGACGTAGCCCGGGCCGGCATCAGGAGGCGGCGGTCCGGCCGGGCCAGACGCCGATGCCGCCGAGCTGATCGGTGCCGCGCTCGGTGATGGTCAGGGCGCGGTCGCGGGGGCGGCGGCTGAGCCAGCCGTGCTCCAGCATGGCCACCATCAGCGCGGAGCCGAGCCGACCGGCGAGGTGCGGAGTGCGCTCGGTCCAGTCCTGGCAGCCGCGGGCCGCCGGGGCCGAGCCGCGCGGCAGCGCGGTGATGTGCAGCGCGCGCAGCAGCGGATGCTCGAGCGAGCCGATCGCGCTCTGCTCTCCGCACGCGACCGCCCGCACCACCCCCGCGCCGACGAGTTCCGTCGTGATCGCGACGGCCAGTCGCCCGCCCAGGTGGCTGTAGCAGGCCCGCGCGATCTGCAGGCGGCTGCCGGTTCCGGCCTGGCGCAGGCTCTCCACCGGCAGCAGCGGCGACACCAGTGCCAGCGCTTCGATCGCGCTCGCCACCTCGGCCGAGGACAGGGTGTGCAGCCGCCGCCGCCCGGCCACCGTGACCGTCACCAGCCGGGAATCCACGAGCCGGCGCAGGTGGGCGCTCGCGGCGGACGCCGACACCCCGGCACACCGGGCCAGATCGGACGCGGTGTGCGCCTGTCCGTCCATCATCCGCAGCAGCATCGCGGCCCGCGCCGGGTCCGAGATCACCCGCCCGGTCGTCGCCAGATCATAGTCGGCATACACCCTCGCAAGGATATGCGGTGAATTGTTCACCGGGGGCTGAAGTATCTCGGTGGGACCATGTCGATCATGACCGACACCGAGTCCGCTGTCCGTTCCCTGCTCGATACCGACTTCTCCACACCGATTACCGACCGGTGGTTCGAGGACTATGTTCCAGGCGCCACCTTCGAGTACGGCTATCGGACGGTTACCGAAAGGGAAATCCTCGATTTCGCGGCGGAGTTCGATCCGCAGCCGTTTCATGTCGATGCCGGATCCGCCGCCGCAGGCCCCTTCGGCGGCCTGATCGCGAGCGGGTGGCATTCCGGCAGCATATTGATGCGAATCTACGCGGACCACTACCTGTCGCGGGTGGCGAGCCTCGCCTCTCCCGGAATAGACGAACTGCGCTGGGCCAATCCGCTGCGCCCGGGTGACTCGGTACGGCTGCGCGCCACGGTGAGCGAATCCCGGCGATCGCGCAGTAAACCCGACCGGGGGCTCGTGAGTACTCGCGCGGAGCTGCTGAAACACGATGGAAGCAGCGTGGTCGACCTCGTCTTCATGAATATTATCCGCTGCCGTCCGCGCTACCCGAACGAGTAGCTACCGGAATGTGTGGCTTCTCGGTCGTCGCGGTGGGCGTATATCGTTCTCGGCAGTCCGGTTGAATTATCGGGCAACAAGATGAGAGGTCGGGAGGAAAATCATGAAGGACCGGCTCGTCGAACTAGTCCGAAAGACGTTCGAAGAAATAAACGAAGCGCGCAGCGAGAAGATTCCGCTCGATTCGATCATGGATATCGGCCTGTACGGCGAGACCGGGCTGTTCGACTCGATGCATCTGGTCAGCTTCCTGACATTGCTGGAGGAATATGTGGAGGACGAGCTCTCCACGGAGATATCGCTGACGTCGGAGAAGGCTGTCTCCCGGCGCGTCAGCCCGTTCTCCAGCGTGGCCGCTCTGGTCGGTTTCATGGAGGAAGAAATACGGGAGCAGTCCGCGCTTCCGGAATCCGTGTAGGCGTGGGCGAATACCGATGTTCATCTTCATCACCGGAACCAGGACCGGCGTCGGGCGGGCGGTCGCGAACCATCTGCTCGCGCGCGGCCATCAGGTCGCCGGATGCAGCAGGAAGCCGTCGGCGATCGAGCACGAGAACTACCGCCACTACGAGGTGGATTTGACGGAGGCGGCTCAGGTCCGGCGGATGTTCTCGGCGATGCGGCGCGAGTACGGAAGCCTGGACGGGCTCATCAACAATGCCGGGATCTCGAACATGAATCACTTCATGATGACGCCGGAGATTGTTGCGAGAAACATATTCGACGTCAACTTCTTCGCTGTGCTGAATTGTTGCCGGGAAGCGACGAAACTGCTCCAGCGCAGCACCGAGCCCGCCCCGTCCATCGTGAACATCTCCACGGCGGCGGTGCCGTGGGCACTCGACGGTCAGCTGGTCTATTCCGCGAGTAAGAGTGCGATCCAGCAGTTGACCCGGGTGATGAGCAAGGAACTCGCGGAGTACGGGATCAGGGTGAACGGGCTCGGGCTCCCCCCTGTCCGCACGGTCCTGACCCGCACCGTTCCGAAGGAAAAAATAGACGAGCTGATCCGCCGGCAGGCCATCAACCGGATGTGCAGTGTGGACGACATCTACGGCCCGGTCGAATTCCTGATCACGCCGCAGTCGTCGTTCGTCACCGGCGAGACACTATTTCTGGGCGGAGTGAACTGATGGAGAGCCGACTGACCGAGAGGCTCCGGCTGCTCGGCGAGCGCACCGCGGTCGTCGAACGCGGTCGCCGATACTCCTATCTCGATCTGCTGGAGGAGATCGAGAAGATCGGCGCCGCGCTGGACGCGCATGGCGTCGCGCGGCACGACGTCGTGGTCCTGAACGCGGATTTCTCGTTCACCTCGATCGCGGCGCTGCTCGCGCTCTCCGCGAACAAGAACGTCGTGGTGCCCATCGTGCATCCGACAGCGGCCGCGATGGCCACCATCGCCGAGCACTGCCGCCCCGACCATCGGCTCCGGGTCGCCGGGGACATCGAGATCGAGCGGTTCTCCGCGGAGCGGCGCGGCCGGCGGCCTGCCATGTACGAGGCGCTGATCGAGGCGGGAGCCGCGGGGCTGATCCTGCTCAGCAGTGGCAGCACCGGTAAGCCCAAGGCGATCCTGCACGATCTCGACCGCCTCGTCGACGAGCACCTCGGCGCCCGTGCGCGCCTGGGTACGAAGGTGCCGAGCATCCTGGTCTTCCTGCTGTTCGACCACATCGGCGGTATCAACACGGTGCTGGGGGCCGTGCTCGGCGGCAGCCCCGCCGTCGTGCCCGCCGAACGGACACCCGACGCGATCTGTGCGCTGATCCAGGAATACGGCGTACGAGTGCTGCCGACCAGCCCCACGTTTCTCAATCTCATCCTGATCGGCGATTTCCATCGACGGTACGACCTCGGTTCGCTGCGGCTGATCACCTACGGCACCGAACCGATGCCGGACGAGCTGCTCACCCGTTTGAACGACGCGTTTCCCCGGGTGAAATTACTGCAGACGTTCGGCACCAGCGAGACCGGCATCTCCGGAACGGCGAGCGAGTCGTCGAACAGTACCTTCTTCCGGATCACCGGCCCTGACGTGCAGTACCGGATAGTCGACGGGGAATTGCAGCTGAAGAGCCGGACGCAGTTTCTCGGGTACCTCAACAACCCGGACAGTTCGCTCACCGAGGACAACTGGTTCCGAACCGGGGATCTCGTGGAGGAGGCGGGTGACGGCTACCTGCGGATCATCGGCCGGGCGAAGGAGGTGATCAATGTCGGCGGCGAGAAGGTGCTGCCGCTCGAACTGGAGTCGCTGTTGCTGGCGAGCCCGCTGATCGAGGACTGCGTTGTCTACGGACGGGCGAACAGCATCACCGGCCAAGCGGTGTGTGTCGATGTCAAGCCGAGTACGGAGGTGTCCAGAGCGGAATTGCGCAGACACGTGATCGAGTTCCTGGACGGCAAGGTCGACGCGTTCAAGGTGCCTTCCAAGGTGAACATCGTCTCGGAGGTCGCGATATCCGAGCGCTTCAAGAAGAAGAGGAACATCAGCTGATAGATCTGGTACTGATCGGCGCCGGGAAGTTCGCGGAAGAAGTCACCCGGTACGTCGACGATGTGAACGAGAATCGTCCGGAATTCAATGTGGTCGCCTACGTCCGTGCCGGTGACGATGACGAGAATGTTTCCCTACCGCCCACGGCGCGGGTCGAGGCGGCGGGGTACGTTCCCCCAGCGGGGGCGCAGATCGTGATCGCGGTAGCCGATGTGGGGCACCGGTGGATGCTCATCGAGGAGTACGTCCACGGGCACGGTCTTCGTGCCGCCGATATCGTGCACCCCCGTTCGATCGTCGATCGAGCCGCCATCCGCGGGACGGGCAACATCATCGGTCCGTGGTGCTATCTCGGCGCCGGGGCGGTCGTCGGGAGTTTCAACGTCATCAACTACCACTGCACGATCGGGCATCATTCGCGGGTGGGGTCGAACAACTTTCTCGCGCCCGATTTCAACTGTGGGAACAGCGTCACGATCGGTGATCGCAATTTTTTCGGAATCAGTTGCACCGTCGCCCCCGGGGTGACCGTCGGTGACAGCTGCATTTTTCAGGCAGGGCTGGCAGTTTTCGAGGATCTCGAAAGCGATTATTCCTACTTCTCGCCGCCCCGGATCAAATCGGTGAAGTCGTTGAAGGAGATGAAATGAAGCGAGCGAAGGTTCTCGTCATCGGCGCGGGTCCCGCGGGATGTGTCGCGGCGCTGGCCCTCAACGGGCTCGGGCACGATGTCGAAATATTCGAGAAGTCCGAGTTCCCCCGGTACCGGGTCGGTGAATCCTTCCTCCCGGGGACGCTTTCGATCCTGAATCGGCTGGGGCTGCAGGAGCTGCTGGACGGCGCGGACTTCGTCAAGAAGCCGTCCGCGACTTTTCTCTGGGGGCAGGACCAGGCGCCGTGGACGTTCTCCTTCGCCACACCCAAGACCGCGCCGTGGGTTTTCGACCACGCGATCCAGGTCAAGCGCGAAGAGTTCGACAAGCTCCTGATGGACGAAT
This sequence comes from Nocardia asteroides, assembly GCF_021183625.1. Classification (NCBI taxonomy): domain Bacteria; kingdom Bacillati; phylum Actinomycetota; class Actinomycetes; order Mycobacteriales; family Nocardiaceae; genus Nocardia; species Nocardia asteroides. The sequence continues at coordinate 923,450 of NZ_CP089214.1, read as the reverse complement.
GCCGCAACCGCGGCGTCGCGGTCCGGGAGAGCACGCTGGTCGAGTCGGTCGACATCGCCGATCCCGGCCGGGTATCCGTGACGGTGCGGGCCGGTGCGGAGTCCGAGACGGTCTCCGGTGACTTCGTGATCGACGCGGGCGGCTCCGGCGGCCCGCTCGCCCGCCAGCTCGACGTGCGCCGGTTCGACGAGTTCTACAAGAACTTCGCCATCTGGTCGTACTTCGAGCGGAAGGACCCGTTCGCCGGCGACCTGAAGGGCACCACCTACTCGATCACCTTCGAGGACGGCTGGGTCTGGATGATCCCCCTGAAGGGCGATATCTACAGCGTCGGGCTCGTCGTCGACCGATCGAAGGTCGGGGAGATGCGCAAGGCCGGCGGCGAACAGTTCTACCGGCAGACGCTCGCCCGGTGTGGCCGCGCCATGGAGATTCTCGGGGACGCCGCACCCATCGAGGAGGTCCGGATCGTGCACGACTGGTCCTACGACTCGGAACTGTTCTCCGCGGGCCGCTTCTTCCTGTGCGGTGATTCCGCCTGCTTCACCGACCCCCTCTTCTCCCAGGGCGTGCACCTCGCCACGCAGTCGGCGGTGTCGGCCGCGGCGGCGATCGACCGGATCGTCCGGCACGAGGACGAGCTCGACGTGGTGCATCGGTGGTACAACCGCACCTACCAGGACACCTACGAGCAGTACCACGAATTCCTCGCCTCCTTCTACACCTTCGCCTCGTTCACCGAGCCCGAGTCGGAGTTCTGGCGGCGGCGCCGGATCGCCGAGTCCGCCGACGAGCGCCTGGATCGGCGGGAGTGGTTCGAGAAGCTGGTGCAGAAGGATCAGGACAGCACCGACTGGGCGATCAGCGACTTCAGGGACCGGGCGTCGACGATGATCGCGATCGGCCGCCATCAGCGGATGGAGCTCAGCGACGAGTTCTCCGACAGCGAGCTGAACAGCGCGCGGGTGCGCTGGATCAGCGAGCTGACCAAACAGCTGCACCGGATCGCTCGGTTCGAGTGGAACGGCGACCAGGTCCTGCTCGCCGACCACTACAAGGTGGACCCCATCGACTTCCGGCTCGAGCCGAAGCGGGTGCTGGCCAACGAGACCGGCCAGGACATGGTCAAGTACGCCGTGGACGAGGCACACCGGCAGATCTTCGCCGACCTGTCCAAGGAGAACTTCGGCTACCGGGAGCTGGTTCGCCGGCTCGGGGACAGCGGGAAACAGGACGTCAGCTCGCAGATCGTCATCCGGCTGATCGAGGCCGGGCTGCTGACCGGGTACGACAGGAACGGGCAGCGGGTCGCCATCCAGGACCGGCTGCGGTTCGACGGTGTCGGCGTCGAGTACGAAGTATGAACCGGTGGCCGGTGCGGCCGCTCGCCGCACCGGCCGACGACCGATCGGAGTCGGGTCGTGGCGAATGAGCCAATTGTCGTGCTGCTGGCCGATCTGGTCCTGATAGCCGTCGTCGCCTGGATATTCGGGCGGGTAGCGCGGCTGTGCGGTCAGCCGGCGGTCATCGGCGAAATCGTGGCCGGTATCGCACTCGGGCCCGCGGTCCTCGGTACCGGGATCTCGGCGGCGGTGTTCCCGGTGGAGGTCCACCGGCCCCTGGAGGCGTTCGCCAGCATCGGGATCGCGGTCTTCATGCTCCAGGTGGGGATGGAGCTGGATCGGCGCGAGTTCGCCGGCAATCGGAGGCTGGTGACCGTCGTCTCCGCGGTCGCCTATGTGACGCCCTTCCTGCTCGGCGTCGTGCTCGCGGTGACGCTGCTGCGCGGGCACGGTGCGGATCGGCCGCTGAGCTTCGCGCTCTTCGTCGGCGCCGCGCTCGCGGTGACCGCGTTCCCGGTGCTGGCCCGGATTCTCGACGACCGCGGCATGGCGGGCACCAGGGTCGGGCAGGTCGCGCTGGCGTCCGCCGCGACGAACGATGTGCTCGCGTGGTCGGTGCTCTGCGTGCTGGCCGGGGCGGTCGGCGCCGATTCGGGGCAGTGGCGCCTGGCGCTGCTGATCCCGCTGTGCGCGGCGCTCTGGCTGGTGCGCGCGGTGCTTCGGCGCGTCGGGACGGCGGCCGATCGGTCGAACACGGTGGTGTGGATCGGCATCCTGGCGGCGCTGCTCAGCAGCGCGGCTACCGAGTGGATGGGGTTGCACCTCATTTTCGGTGCGTTCGCCGTCGGCCTGATCTTTCCCGGGGAGCACCGTGCGCTGCTGCTCGAGCGCACCGCCGTACTGATCAGGCTCTTCATGCCCATCTTCTTCGTGACGGCGGCCTGGAGGCTCGAATTCGATGCGATGGGCGGGGCGAACCTCGTCGATCTCCTGGCGATCGTCGCGGTCGCCATCACGGGGAAATTCGTGCCGACCTACCTCGGAGCCCGGTTCTGCCGGATGAGCGCGAGGGAAGCCGGGATGCTGGCAAGCCTGATGAACGCACGGGGCCTCACCGAGCTGGTCATCCTGGTGGCCGGTGTCTCGCTCGGACTCATCGACCAGCACATGTATTCGATGATGGTCATCGCCGCGGTGGTGACAACGGCGATGACGGCGCCGCTGCTCTCGGTGTTCGGCCGCGGTGGCGGGCCGGAATCCACCCCGCCGAGCCGGGCCACCCGCGAACACGCCGTGCTCGATCGGAAGGCATGACGCCGTCGGGTGTCACGGACAGGAGAATTCGAAGTGGACACGATGGGTATGCACGTTCGGATCGAGGGCGCCGGTGCCGCCATGCTCTTCCTGCACGGCTACGCGGTGGACCATCGCACCTTCACCCCGTGCGAGGAGATCCTGGCGGGCAGCGGCACGTGGCAGCGGATATATCTCGATCTGCCCGGGTTCGGCGCCAGCCCGGCCAACGGAATCGAACCGACCGCCGACGCGATCATCGAGCACGTGGTGGAATTCGTCTCGCGCAATATCGAATCCCCGTTCGCGGTGGTCGGGAATTCCTTCGGCGCGCAGATCGCGCGCCGCCTCGCGGGGCTGTTCGGCGACCGGCTCCTCGGTGCCGCGTTCATCAGCCCCGTTGTCGCCGACCCGCCGGTGGCGCGGCTGCCACCACGGATCGCGCCGCGCCGGAACAAAGAGCTGCGCGACCGGCTCGACCCCATCGACCGGGCACTCTTCGTCGCCAACGCGGTTGATCACAGCTGGGCGAACTGGCTGCGGTTCGAGCGGTGTGTGCTGCCCGGGCTCAAGTCCTACGACCGGGAATTCGGCGAACGCCTGCGTGCGGCGTTCGTTCCGGCCGCCGCGGTTCCGCCGGAGCGCGGAACCGTGCCCGTACCCGCCCTGCTGGTGACCGGACGCCAGGACATGGTGGTGGGGTGGGCCGATCAGCAGAACCTGCTGCAGATCTACACCCGGATGGAGAGCGTGATACTGGACGGCTCCGGCCACAACCCCCACATCGATCGCCCGGAGGCATTCGAACACAGCTTCCGGGAATGGCTGCGGCGGCTCGACAGCGAAGCGGCACGGCAGGTCCCCACCTAGGCTCGACGATCGGAGATGAGAATGGTTCCCCCTGTTCCCGACTGGTTTCGCCCGGCGTTCGCCATGTTCTGTGTGGGCTGGGGAGCGAATCAGTTCACGCCGCTGGCCCTGGTCTACGAGAACGAGACCGGAATATCCGACGCGACCTTCGCGGCGCTGTTCGGGATCTACGCGGCGGGCCTGATCCCCGCCCTGTTCCTGACCGGCTGGCTGGCAGGCGGGCCGGGGCGGCGGCCGGTGCTGCTCTGGACCCTGGCCGTCTCGATCGTCGCCACCATCGTCCTGATGGTCGATCCCGGGCAGATCGGGCTGCTCGCGCTGGGACGGCTGCTGGCGGGCGTCGCCTCCGGTGCGGCCTTCGTCGCGGGGGGCGCGTGGGTGAAGGAACTGTCGGCCGCCGCCCCGGCCGGGGCGGGCGCGCGCCGGGCGGCGATCGCGCTGTCCGGCGGTTTCGGGGCCGGGCCGCTGGTCTCGGGCGCCATCGCGCAGTGGGCGCCGCTGCCGATGGTGCTCGCCTACGGTCCGCACCTGGTGCTGATGGCGGTGGCGCTGGTCCTCGTCCGCGGTTGCCCGGAAGGCGCGCCAGCCGCGGTTCCCGGTACCCGACGGTGGAACCCGCTGCCTGCGCCGGTGCGGACCCGGGCCTTCCTGATCGGCGTAGCTCCCTGGGCGCCATGGGTTTTCGGGGCGGCGACCGTGAGCTTCGTGACGGTGGCGAAGCTCGTGTCCGGTCGGGTGCCGGGGTGGGGGGTGGTGTTCAGCGGTGCCGTCGCCGGGTTGACGCTGCTCACCGGAGTGGTGGTGCAGCCCTTCGCGCGGCGTCTCGGCGCCGGGGGCTATCGATTGCCGGTACTCGGGCTGCTGCTGACCGTGCTCGGATTCGGATCCGCCGCGCTCATCGCCGGGATGCCCGGCTCGGGGCTGCAGCTCCTCCTGGTCGTGCCCACCGCGGTGACACTGGGCTCCGCGTACGGCTTCCTGCTCGTCGCGGGGCTGCTCGCGGTCGAACGACTGGCGGCTCCGGATGAGCTGGCCGGCCTGATCGCCGTCTTCTACGCCCTGATCTACCTCGGATTCACCGCCCCGTACCTGCTGGCTGCGCTGTCCGGGGGAGCTGGGTCCCCGGTGTGGTTGCTGGTTGCCGCCGGGCTCGCGCTGCTGACCATTCCGGCGGCGTCGACGCGGTCCGCCGAGGGGCGGACCCACGCCCCGGCCGACCGGGGCGGTGGCACCCCGGTCCGGTCGGCGGGCCCTACTGCCGGTGGGCCTCCGCGATGAACCGGGCGAGTTCGGCGCGCGAGGAGAGATCGAGCTTCCGGAAGATCTTGCGCAGGTGAAAATTGACGGTGTGCTCCGATACGCCGATCCGGAGCGCCGCTTGGCGGTTCGTCATCCCCTGCCCCACCAGCCCGGCGATGTCCTGTTCGCGATCGGTGAGTTCGGCGAGCCCGTCCGGCCGATGAACGGGCTGTTCATCGGCGGGCGCTTGCCGGGGTGGCTGCCCGGCGGCGGGGCCCGGCCGGGCGGTGCGCACCGCGCGGCTCGGTGCCGGCCAGCCGATCGGCCGGCTCTCCAGCGCCGCGATATCGGCGTCGAGCCGCTGCCGCAGGTAGGGATCGGTGGTCACGTCGGTGAGCGACCGAAGCAGCGTCGCGTCCTCGGTGAACATTCCTCCGGCATGTCTGGCCGCGTGGTCCAGCGCGGCGATGCCGGGGTTGGCGGCGGCCAATCGCTCGGTGAGCGTCACGATGCGGGCGGCCAGATCGGTCCCGCCGCCCCGCATCATGGTGGACACCAACCAGGCCGGGACGGTGGGATCCTCGATGAAGCAGGTGACATCGGTGGTCAGCACAGCCCAGTGCGACCTGGCCAGGGAGACGGCCGCCGCCGCGCCGGCGCGCAGCCGGATCAGGACGATCTCGATGAGCGCCGCGCGCGCCAGCGAATCGGCGAGCAGGTACGGTTCGGGCTGGCCGCGCAGAATATCCAGACAGGTCGATGCCATCTCGATGTCACCGAATCGCAGATATGCGGCGGCCGATATCGACAATGCGCGCGGTACCGCGACGGTCGTCGTCCGGTGTTGCGGTACGCCGACGGCCGCGGTCGCCATCCGCAATGCTCGATCCGTATTGTTTCGCTGTAGCTCCAATGTCGCCCGCAGGGTCATCGGTATCGATGTGAAAGCGTGCATTCCGTAGCTTTCGTATGTGGATTGAATGTCGGCCAGCAGATCCGTGGCGCGGTCGGTGACCCGGATATCGGCCAGTTTCCGGGCGAGCAGAAGCCGGGTGTAGGAACGCCACACCTGGGTCGTGGATTCGGCCAGATTCGCTGCCAGCTGGCTATACCACAATCCGCCGTTCAGATCTCCCGACCGCCATTTGCGAGCGGCCACCGTGCACAGCGCGACCGATCGGGCGGCGGTGTGCGCACCGGCGGCCCGCTGCACGAGCGACACGGCGGTGCGGTACGCGAGCGGCTCGTCGAGCACGGCGCCTACGCTCAGTCGCAGCGCGGCCACCTGGTCGCGAGCCGCCTCGGAGAGCCGCGGGTCCGCGAGCACGGCATCGGCGAGATCCCGGGTCGCGGGGAGATCGCCGCGGATCAGCGCCGCGCTCGCGCGGCGAAGCCGGGACAGATTCTCCGGTCTCATATCCTCGGCCCGGTCCAGCGAGCAGATGAGGTAGAGCGCTGCACCGGCCGAGTTCGGCTGTTCGACGACATTGTCCGCGATGTCCGATTCCGGCGAGGACAGTTCGGGAATGCTCACTAGGGCCTCCATGCCTCTGGTTGGCGAAAGTCGCGGCGATTGCTCATGGCCTTGTAGATGCACGTGCATCCGCGAGGGCAATAAGCGGTAGTGGTCGCGCGGAGAAATCGGTGAGATTTCTCGCGGGAAAACTACATCGAGCGGTACAGATGGAGTCGGTTCCGGCAACGTCACCCGGGCTTCGATGCCTCGAATGAAATATCAAGAGCAACAACAGATTTACATAGGGATTCCGGCTCGTCAACCTGGGGAAAAAGAGATCCGGTCGGTGACCGGCCAGCAATTGAACGCGGCCGAACAGCGCGGTTCGATCAGGAACGCTCGAGCCGTTGCGCCGACGTGAGCGGACCGGGATGCCGCCGGCGTGGGAGAGCCAGTCACCCGGCGTGATCGCGGGGTTGGGAAGAGCTGTCCACCCGCGCGACGAACCGCTCGACACTGTCCAGGGCGCGTCGCGCCTCCGGCAGCCGCGGGTAGCCCATCTGGAACACGTGGAACATCCCCGGCCACAGCTCGAGCTCGCAGCGCCCGCCCGCGGCGTTCAGCGCCGCGGCGTAGTGCGCGGAGTCCGAGCCGAGGGCCTCGCTCGCACCGGCCTGCAGCAGCATCGGCGGGAGGTCGGCGCCGACCGTGCCGAGCACGTCGAGGCGCGGATCGTCGAGATCGGCTCCGGCCAGGTAGGTGTGGGTGATGCGGCGCCCGGTCCGCGCCGAGATGAACTGGTCCCACACCTGGCTGCCGTTGGCCTCGGCCAGCTGCCAGGTCGGGTCGACGAGGCTGGAGAAGCCGATCACGGCGGCCGGCTGTCCCAGCCCGAGCGCGCGGAGCTGCCCGCACAGCCCGAGGGCCAGGTGGCCACCGGCCGAGTCGCCTGCCACGACGATGTCGCCGCCCCGGTGCCCGCGCGCGAGCAGCCACAGGTATCCGTGGAGTACGTCGTCGTGGGCGGCCGGGAAGCGGTACCGCGGCGCGCGCCGGTAGCGCACCGCGAAGACCGGTCTGTTCAGCCTGCGCGCCAGTTCGGAGACCAGGCCGCGGTGCGTCGCCGGGCTGCAGCTGATGTAGCCGCTGCCGTGGATGTAGTAGATCGTGCGGCTGCCGGGCTCCGCTTCCCCGCCGACCCACTCACCGACGATCCTGCCACCGGGCCACGCGGTGTCGACCACGGTGTGCGGGAGCATGCGGGCGAACCACATCCGGCATGCGACGACCTGCGTGCCGCGGTAGCCGAGCACGCCGATCAGGGAGCTCAGCGGGAGCAGCCACAGCGTCGGCCGGACGAAGATCCGCGAGGCCCAGATCGTCAGCCCGGCCGCGACGGAACGACGTGCGGGGCGGCCGGTGCCGGTCATGGTGATCCTGTCGGTCGGAAAAATGGTCGACGGGGCACGTCGATCGGGGGAGTGCCGGGGGGCTCGCGCAGTGCCCGCGCGAGCAGCTCGGGACCGGCGGGGGAGCCGGTCCGGAAGCGCGCGGTCACGATGTCCACTACGGCGGCGGCGACGTCACCGGCGTCGACGGTGCCCCCGAGCGGGGAGCCGCCGCCGGGCATGAGCGCCGACACCTCGACGCCGCTGCCGCGTAGCTGCTCGCGCACGCCGCGCAGGTAACCGAGGAGGCCGTGTCCGGTCGTGGCGCAGAGGGATTCGCCCGCGCGGGTGGCGGCCGCGACGGCGACGATGTGGCCGCTGCCCCTGGCGCGCATGCCCGGCGCTACGAGCCGCACCCCGACGATCACCCCGGGCAGGTTCACCGCGATCGTCCGCGCGCCGTCCGGCCGGTTCCCGGATGCCGCGAGCCCGGCGTCGGTGACCAGCACGTCGAGTGGGCCCCACAGCTCCCCGACCGCGCCGAGGAACCGCCGGAACGACCCGCTGTCGGTCACCGCGAGGGCGAAGCCGCGCACCTGTCCCGGCAGCGCTCGCGCGGCCGCCGCGGCGGCGGGGGCGTCGCCGTCACCGATCGCCACCCGCGCACCGGCCGCGGCGAGCCGGCCCGCGATCTCCCGCCCGATGCCACCGGCGCCGCCGGTGACCGCGACGATCCGCCCGGCCAGCGCTGTCTCCGTCATGGCGTGCTGCTTCCCCCCCGGCTCCATTCGAGAGCGGCGATCAACTTGGACAATCACGATTGTCAGAATTTGCCCGGCTAGTATTGCACTTCATCGGCAGGGAGGAAAGGCCCCATGACCCGCTCGGGACCGACCACCCCGAAGCCGTCCCGCCGCAGGTACTCCGGCGTCGCGCCGGAGGAGCGCGTGCGCAGGCGCCGCGCGGCCATCCTCGACTCCGCCCTCGAACAGTTCGGCAGCACCGGCTACGCCGCCGCGTCGATCAAGCAGATCTGCCGCGGGGCAGGCATCACCGAGCGCTACTTCTACGAGTCGTTCGCCGGCCGGGAGGCGTGCCTCGCCGCGCTCTACGACACCCTGGCCGAGGGGATGCGCGCGGCGACGGTCGCCGCGCTGGAACAGGCGAGCCCCGATCTCGACGCCCGCTCGGCGGCCGGGCTGGCCGCCTTCATCCGGTACCTGACCGGGGATCCGCGCCGCGCGAAGGTGGTGCTCATCGAGGTGGTCGGGGTCTCCCCGGAGATGGAGCGGCGGCGGCACCTGGTGCTCCGCGATTTCGTCGACACCGTCCTCGCCACCTGGGGCGGCGACGGTGCGCGCGGGCGGCGGCTGACCGCGACGGCGCTGGTCGGCGGGGTCAACCACCTGCTGGTCGACTGGTTGCTGGACGGGTGCCGGGACGACCCCGCCGACCTCGTCGAGGTCTGTGTCGAGCTGTTCGTCGCCGCCCGCCGGGCGGGCGAGCCCTAGCGTGCCGAGGAGTTGATCGGGCCCGTGCGCGGAGCCGGCGCCACCCCCGCGCCGAGCGCGAGGACCGCCGCCACATCCACCGCCGCGACCCGCGTCAGCGCGGCGTTCACCGGCCCGCCCGCCACGGCCGGCAGCGGAAAGCAGGCCGGCGCGACCGCGCCGGCGGGCACCGCCGCCGGACGCCACCGCGGCCGCACCGCCGCCACGATCAGCCCCGCCCCCAGCACCCCGAACAACACCGCGCGATGCCGCAGCAGCAGCGCGAGATCATCGTCCAGCGGCTGCAAACCATAAGCCGCGCCGATCCATTCGGCCGACCCGGCGCCCACCGCGGGCGCGGCGGTCACCACCCCGGCCGCGACGAACAACACCGCGGCCAACCGTTCCCTCGTCCTTCGCATGGCCCCATCGTCGGCGACGGCACCGGCCGCCCGCTTCCACGAACGTGCTGTCCACCGTCGGCAATCGGACGGCTACGGTGAGCGAACGCCAACCGCACCCCGAGGAGTCCCCGTGGAACCGCGCCACCCGTTCGACGCCGCCACCGCACTCGACCCGGTGGCCGAGGGCGAGTTCCGCGGCCACACCGCGCCCGAGTACAGCAACATGGTCGGCCCGTTCGGCGGCATCACCGCGGCGACGCTGCTGCGCGCGGTGCTCGACGATCCGCGCCGCCTGGGCGAGCCGGTCTCCCTCACCGTCAACTTCGCCGGCCCGATCGCCGACGGCCCGTTCACCGTGCGCACCCACCCGGCGCGGACCAACCGCAGCACCCAGCACTGGACCCTCGAGCTCGTCCAGGACGACGCCGTCACCACCACCGCGACGGCGGTGACCGCGCTCCGCCGCCCCACCTGGACCGACTCCGAGATCGCGCCCCCGCAGGTTCCGCCGTTCGCGGAGGCGGCGCCGTTCCTGCCGCCCGAGTTCCCGGTCTGGATGGGCAAATACGAGCAGCACTTCGTCGAGGGCGCGGGTCTGCTCGCCGCCGAGGCGGGGCCGCGGCCGGACTCGGTCACCACCGTCTGGGTGCGCGACACCCCGCCCCGCCCGCTGGACCGCCCGGCTCTGACCGCGCTCTGCGACGTGTTCATTCCGCGCGCGATGGTCCGCACCGGCCGGCTCGTGCCCGCGGGGACCGTCTCGCTGACCGTGTACTTCCACGCCGATGCCGGGGTGCTCGCTGCCGTAGCCGATCGCCCGGTGCTCGGCACCGCCCGCGCCCAGCACTTCGGCGCCGGGTTCTTCGACCAGAGCGCGACGGTCTGGAGCCCGGACGGGGTCGTGCTGGCCACCAGCCACCAGCTCGTCTACTTCAAGGACTGACCCGGCCCGGGCGCCGCGTGCCAGACTGGCCGTGTCGAACGGAGAACCTGATATGTCGCTTTCGGAAACCGACCTCTCGATCGGTCGGCTGCTCGCCCGCGCCGCCGCGGAGCACGGCGAGCACACCTACCTCGCCTCACCCACCGCCCGGCTGACCTACGCCGAGGCCGAGCGCCGCTCCGCGCTCGCCGCGCGGCGGCTGCTGCGCGACGGCGTCGGCAAGGGCACCAGGGTCGGGCTGCTGTTCCCGAACGACGTCGACTGGATCGTCTGGTGGCTGGCCGTCTCCCGGATCGGCGCCCTCGCGGTCCCGCTGAGCACGCTCTACCCGCCGGCCGAGCTCGGCAAGGTGATCCGGCTCGCCGACATCGGCGTCCTCGTCGCCCCGCCGGACATCCTCGGCACCCCCACCGCCGAACGCCTCGAGGCCGCCCTGCCCGGGCTCGCCTCGGCCACCACCACCCTGCTGTCCCTGCCCACCGCACCGTACCTGCGCCGCATCGCGCTGCCCGGCGCCGCCACCGAGTCCTCGGCTGCCGCTATCGCGCTGCCCGGCGGCGCCCCTAGGCTCTGGGCGGACACCACGGCTCTCGACGAGAACGCGGCGCTGCCCCCGGAGCTCCTCGCCGCCGTCGAGAACGAGGTCACCGCCGCCGATCTCGCCATCATGATCCACACCTCCGGCTCCACCGCCGACCCGAAGGGCGTCCTGCACACGCACGGCACCCTGGTCCGCCAGACGGCGGGCTGGCCCGCGGCGATCAGCGCGCTCTGCGGCGGCTCGGCCGCGCCCCGCGTCTTCTCCTCGATGCCGTTCTTCTGGATCGGCGGCGTCCTCGCCGCGACCGGCGCGCTGCACGAGCGGGTCACCCTGCTGGTCATGCCGCGCCCGGAGCCCGGCGCCGCGCTCGACCTCATCGAGCGCGAGCGCGGCGAGGGCATCGTCGGCTGGCCCGCCTTCACCCGGCGCCTCCGCGAGCACCCGACCTTCGCCGAGCGCGACCTGAGCGCCGCGCCCCTGCTGCTCGACGGCCCGCTCGACGTCGCCCTGTACAACGTGCCCGACGAGTTCCCGGTGCACCGCAGCCTCTCCGAGACCGCGGGCAGCTTCCTGCACACCGACATCCGCATCGTGGACGACGAGGGGTGCCCCGTTCCCGACGGGACCACCGGCGAACTGCACATCCGCGGGATCGGCGTCATGTCCGGCTACAACAGGCGCGAGCGGCACGACGTCTTCGACCCGGACGGCTGGTACCACACCGGCGACCGCGTCTACCGGCTCGCCGGCGACCCGCGGCTGTTCTACGTCGGCCGCACCAGCGAACTCATCAAGGTGGCCGGGGCCAATGTCTCGCCGCGCGAGGTCGAGGCCGTTGTCGAGGGGTTCGACGGCGTCCAGCAGTGCCTCGTGCTCGGCGTGGAGGACCCCGACCGGGGCGAGCAGGTCTGCGCGGTCGTCGTCCCCGACACCGTCGATGTCGACGCCGTCGCCGCGCACACCCGGCGCGAACTCTCCGCCTACAAGGTCCCGACCCGCTGGATCCGCACCACCGGCGAGCGGGTCCCCACCCTCCCCAGCGGCAAACTCGACCGCCGCGGGCTGCGCGCGCTGATCGCGGACGGCACGCTCGGCTGAGTGCTCACCGGTGGGCGCGGATATCCACGGCCCGCCCGTCCGGGTCGTAGGCGGTCATCGTCCACTGCGTCGGCAGCGTCTCGATCGTCCCCACCGGCTGCCCGGCCTCCAGGATGCGGGCACGCACCGCGCACAACTGCTCGTAGGACCCCACCCGTAAACCCCACCCCGCGTTCCCGAGCGGATCGAGGCCGCCCGGCTCGGCGGCGGCGGTCTCGACGATCATCAGATGATCGGCCGCGCCGACGTCGAGGACGGCGATGCGCGGAGCGGAGGCCGTCGCCGCCCGCGCGAAAGCCTCGCGCGCGCCGAGTAGCCCGGTGTAGAAGCCGACGAGGCGGTCGAGTTCGGTGGTGGCGAGCGTCAGATGGTTGATGCCGAGCAGCGAGATCATGAGGTGCCGAGCATAGCCCCGCTCGCGCCGCGGCTGCCCGGGTCGGCGTCACCGCGAACGGCCGTAGCCTGGAACCTGTTGCCGGAGGACGCATCTGACCCGGCTCTGAGCTGGATGTTTGCCTCTTGCACTTGCGGAGAGGGTGCCGATCGAGACATCGTTGTTACGAACGACAATCATTTGCACCTGAACCGCGGTGTGACGGTGGAGCTCGAAGGGGGTGCCGTGGACGCGGATCTGGTCCTGAGACCACGGGTGGACGGTTTGCTGACCGAGGTGCTCGCCGACCCGGGGCGGCTCGGCGAGCTGGTCCAGGCGCTCGGCTCGCCGCTGAACCTGGTCCTCCCGCAGCGGCTGGCCGAGAACGCCGCGGCGTTCGGCGCGGTCTACGAGCGACATCGGCTGAGCGGCACGATCTACTTCGCGCACAAGGCGAACCGGTCGAGCGCGCTGGTCCGGGAGCTCGCGGCGACCGGCTGCGGCATCGACGTCGCCTCGCTGGGGGAGCTGCGGCACGCGCTCGCGGCCGGGTTCACCGGCGACCGGATCATGGCGACCGGCCCCAAGGACACCGAGTTCCTGTGGCTCGCGGCCCGGGTCGGCGCGGTGGTGAGCGCGGACTCCGCGCCGGAGCTGTCCGCGCTGGCCGGGATCGTCGCCCGATTCGGCCTCGACCCGGTGCAGGTGATGATCCGGTTCGGCGGTTTCGATTCTCCCGGCGTGCCGATCCTGAGCAGGCCGAGCCGCTTCGGGGTGCACGCCGGCGAGCTGCCCGTCGTGCTCGACCTCCTCGAGAACCACCGGAGGGAGCTGCGGCTGCTCGGCACCGCCTTCCACCTCGACACCACCGGCATCGAGGAGAAGGCGCTCGCGCTGGAGGGCTGCCTGGTGGCGATGAGCGCCGCCCTCGCCCGCGGCTTCGCCCCGACCGCCATCGATATCGGCGGCGGCTTCGGCGTGAACTACCTGGCCGCGCGCCAGGACTGGGATCGCTACACCACCGAGCTCGGCCGCGCGGTTCTCGGTCAGCGCCCGCCCCTGACCTGGCAGAACCACGGTTACGGGCTGCGGGCTGAGGGCGGAACGCTGCGCGGCGCACTCGGCCTCTACCCGGCGCACCGCCGGCCGGCGGGCGCCGACTACCTGGCGGAGCTGCTCGCCCACGAATCCGCCGCGCTGGGCAGGCCGCTGGCGACGCTGCTGCTGGAGAACCTCTACGACCTGCACATCGAACCCGGGCGCGCGCTCACCGACCAGTGCGGCCTGACCCTCGCCCGCGTCGCCGAGGTCCGCACCCTGCACTCCGGCGACGTGCTGGTCCGGCTCGCCGCCAACTCGCGCGACATCAGCATCGAAGACCATGCCGTGCTGATGGATCCGCTGCTGCTGCCGGTGTGCCGCGAGCCGGGCGCACCGGCCGCGGTGTACCTCGGCGGCAACCTCTGCCTGGAGGACGACTTCCTGACCCGCCGCGCGGTGCTGCTGCCGCAGCTGCCCGCGCCGGGCGATCTGCTCGCCTTCGTGAACACGGCGGGCTACTTCATGGATTTCGCCGCGGGCCCCGCGCTGATGCAGGCCGAGGCCCGCACGGTGGCGGTCTACCCCGCGGCGGGTGGCTGGGGCTGGTGTCTCGACGAGCAGTACTGGCCGGGGAAAGGTGACCGATCGTGAGGTTCGAGAGCATTCTCGATGTCGTCGGCGATACGCCGCTGGTGCGGATCGCGCCGGAGGTGCACGGGCTGACCGCCATCGACCTCTACGCCAAGCTGGAGATGCTCAACCCGTTCGGCTCGGTGAAGGACCGGCCCGCCTGGAACATGGTCCGCGACGAGCTGCCCGGCGCGGTCGAGCGCGGCGACGCGGTGGTCGAGCTCTCCAGCGGCAATACCGCCAAGGCGCTGGCGGTGATCGCGGCCATGCACGGGCTCCCGTTCAGGAGCGTGACCAATCGGATGCGGGTGCCCGAGGTCAAGGAGTTGCTGCTGCTGCTCGGCGCGCAGATCGAGGAGCTGCCCGGCCGCACCGAGTGCCTCGACCCCACCGACACCGAGGACCCGCTGACCCGCATGTACCGCTCGCTCGCCGCGGACGGCACCGGCTACCTGCACACCGACCAGTACTTCAACCCGCGCAACCGGGACGCGCACCGCGTCGGCACCGCGCCGGAGATCATCGAGGATCTGGACGGCAACGGCCCCGACGTCTTCATCGCCTGCGTCGGCACCGCGGGCTCGTCGACCGGGGTGGCCGGGGTGCTGTGGGAGCGCAACCCGGCGGTCTCCGTGCTCGGGTTGGTCGCGGCCAAGAGCGATTTCATCCCGGGCATCCGCACTATCGACGAGGTCAACGAGGTCGGGCTCTTCGACCCCGCGAACTACGACAGCATCGACGCGGTCACCGCCGAGGAGGCGATCGAGGGCATGCTCGTGCTGAACCGCCGCTGCGGCATCCTCGGCGGCCCCACCTCCGGCGCCGCCTACGCAGGCGCGCTGCGGCACCTGACCGCGCTGGACGCCACGCTCACCGAGCGCCGCACCGCCGTCTTCATCGTGTGCGACCGGGTCGAGAGCTACCTGAGCTACATCCGCAAACGCCGCCCCGACCTGTTCAACCAGCCGGAGCGCGCCGACTCGGTCGGCTCCGTCACCGCCGCCGAGCTCGCCGCCGTGCCCCAGCCCGACGTCGCCGCCGCCCGGGAGTGGATCGCCGCGGAGCACCCGCTCGTGGTCGACCTGCGCGGCTCCTTCGCCTACACCGCGCGGCACATCCCGGACTCGATCAATATCGTCGACGAGCTCTTCGGCGAGCTCACCCGCGGCGGGTTGCCGTTCGGCGCGACCCGGCCGGTGCTCCTGGTCTGCCCCATCGGCGAGCAATCCGCGCGCTACGCCGCCCTGCTCGCCCGGATGGGGCACCGCGACGCGCGCAGCCTGCGCGGCGGCGTCGTCGCCTGGCGGGACGCGGGCGCACCGCTGGTCAGGGACTGATCGCCGTGCCCGACCCGACCCTGACCCGGCTGGCGGAGTGGCAGCGCGGCCTGCGCGCGCAGTTCCCGATCATCGCCGGAAACCCCGATCTCGCCTACCTGGACAACGCCGCGACCACCCAGAAGCCCACCGCGGTGCTCGACGCCGTCACCGAGTACCTGACCACCGGCAATGCCAATGCCGCGCGCGGCGCCTACCCGTGGGGGACAGCGACCACCGCCCGGATCGAGGCCGCCCGGGACCGGGTCCGGACGGCGCTGGGCGACAACGGAACCGAGTCGACCGTCGAGTTCGTCGACGGCACCAGCGGCGGGCTGCGCGCGGTGGCGGGCGACTGGCTCGCCGGGCAGCTGCGCGACGGCGACGAGCTCATCGTCCCCTTCGGCGACCACGAGGCGAACCTGCGGCCCTGGCTCGACCTGCGGGACCGGCTGGAGCGCGGCGGAATCCGGATCCGGGTGCTGGCGCTGCCGGTCGACCCGGCCTCCGGCGACTACGACCACCGCGCGCTGCCCGCGCTCGTCGGCCCGCGCACCCGGTTCGTCGCGGCCACCCACGTGCACCACGTGTTCGGCGCGGACATGAACCTGCACCGGGTGCGGGCCGCGGTCGGGCCCGACGTGCCGATCTGCGTCGACGCCGCGCAGGCTGTCGGGCACCGGCCGGTGTCGGTGGCCGAGCTCGACGCCGATTTCCTGGTGTTCTCCGGGCACAAGATGCTCGCGCTGCCCGGGGTCGGCGCGGTCTGGGCGCGCAACCGGCTCGGCCCGCGGTTCGAGCTCGGCGGCTGGCGCGGCACCCCGAACACCGCCGGGATCGTGAGCCTCGCGGCGGCGCTGGACTGGCTCGACGCCGCCGGGCTGCCCGAACTCCTCGCCTGGACGACGGCGCTCACCGCCCGGCTCACCGACGGGCTGCGCCGGTTCCCCGACGTCGAGGTGCTCGGCTGCCAGGACAGCCTCGCCGCGGGCTCGCCCGTGCAGCGCCGGGAGGGCATCGTGACCTTCCGGCACGCTCGGGTCCGCTCCGACGACCTCGGTTTCGTGCTCGCCGACGAGGGGATCATGGTCCGCGCCGACAGCCACTGCCAGGCCGGGCGGGACTCCCGCGACCACGCGGTGCGGGTGAGCGTGCACGTCTACAACACCCCGGACGAGATCGACCGGGTGCTCGCCGTGGTCCGGCGCTGCGCGGAGATGCCGAGCTGATCAGCGCTCCGGCTTGCGGCCGCGAAACCCGGTGCGCGCGGTGAGCAGGGTGAGGTCGGCGCGGTGGCCGAGCCAGGCCGGTGCGGCTGGGTCGAGCAGCTCGGCCCAGGCGGCGGCGTCGTCGGCGGTGAGGAACGGCCCGGCCCGGCGCACCCGGGCCGCCAGCTCGGCCAGCACCACTGCGCGGACCTCGGCGCTCAGCGGGGCCGGGATGTCGACCAACGCGGTGAACGCGGTGACTTCGGAAAGCCCGGCGCCGGTGAGGATCTCGGCCCAGCCGCGCGCGGGCCGCCGCGCGCCCGGCCTGCCGAAGAACCACTGGGTGAAGTGCCGGTCGTGCGCCTCGTCCAGCCGGACCTCCAACCCGGGGCGCCCGATGCCGATATCCCAGGGCAGGCAGCGGGTCGGCAGCCCGCCCTCGGCCAGGCACAGCACCCCGCCCGGGCGCAGCACGCCGAGCAGCGCGCGAGCGGCGGCGTCCCAGTCGCGGGCGTGGTGCACGCACCACGACGACCAGACCGCGTCGGCGGGCTCGGGGAGCGGCGGCGCCCCGTCCTCGATGTCGTGGCAGATCGGGCGGATCCGGTCGGCCAAGCCGGCCTGTTTCGCGGCCGCCCGCGTCGCCTCGAGCATGGAGTGGTCGAGATCGACCGCGTAGACGCGCCCGCGCGCGCCCACCGCCTGCGCCAGCGCGACCGTCGCCGAGCCCGCACCGGGGCCGACATCGACAACGACATCGCCGTCGCGCACCCCGAGCGGCTCCAGCAGCTGCCTGGTCGCGTCGAGGTAGACCGCCTCGGCTGCCGCCGGATCGTCGGTCGAGGTGCCGGTGCCCGGCTTGCCGGTCCGCTGCTGCTGGCTGGTCGTCACGGCCGGAATGTTACTGAATATGATTTTCAGTGTGTCGGCGGCTCGCGGGTCACCGTTCGGCCGTTCGGCCGCGTCGCGTTCGGCGCCCTCCGGGGATCGCCTCGCGGTGACGGCCGGTGGCCATGGGGTGCGGCTGCGGCTGACCGATACCCGACACGCGCGCGCATCAGCGCGCGCGGGGCCGGTCGGCGTCCAGGGCGCGCAGCTGAGCGGGCTCGACCGCGCGCAACACCGCCAGCGAGGCGGTGACGGCGAGCTCGCAGGCCACAGCGATGTCCGAGCCGTCGACGATGACCGCGCGGTAGGCGACGTCGAGGCTGATGCCGAGCAGCAGGGCGGCGAGGGTCTCGGCGCCCCCGTCGATGGGGGTGCCGCGCTCGGCGTAGTTGGCGCGCAACCGTTCCGCGATCCGCGGTTCGAGCGTGGCGGAGAGCCGCCGCACCGGGTGGGTGTCGGCGTAGCGATTGTCGAGCAGGACGCGGAACCCACTGGGGTGGCGGCGCGCGTAGTCGAAGAGCGATTCGATCGAGTACGCGGCGCGCGGGCCGTACTGCATCGTCTCGCCGTGGTCGTAGATCTCGAACATCCAGGTGGTGAGCTTCTCGAGTTCGCGTTCGAGCACGGCGTCGACGAGGGCGTCCCTGGAGCCGAAGTGGGCGTAGAGGGTCACCCGCGAGGTGTCGGCGCGCTGGGCAATGGTGTCCATGGTGGCGCGGTCGACCCCGACCTCGGCCATCACCGCGCAGGCGGCGTCGAGCAGCTGGGTGTCGGTGGGGCGGTTGCGGGTGCTGCGCCGTGCCCGCTGACCGGTCTCGGTCACGCTCCCCTCCCTCGTCGGCTGTCGTACCGGGCGGGCCGCGCCACCCGGTGCGACAGTCGATGTCAGCTCCCGATCGGGCCACCCGCGGTGTCGAGGGTACCGAAGTACGCCGCCTCGACCCTGTCGCGGCGCCCGCGCAGTTCGGCGGCCGGGCCGGTGAGCGCGGCCCGGCCGTGGTGCAGCACCAGCGCCGAATCGGCGATCGAGAGCGCCAGCTCGATGTGCTGCTCCACCAGGACGACGGCCATGTGCTGGTCGTCGGCGATCTCGCGCAGCCGCGGCAGCAGCTCCTCGACCGCGATGGGGGCGAGCCCGAGGCTGAGTTCATCGATCAGTAGCACCTTCGGCGCGCAGAGCAGCGCCTTGGCCAGGGCCAGCATCTGCTGTTCCCCGCCGGAGAGGGTGCCGCAGCCGCGCGAGCGCAGCGTGCGCAGCTTGGGGAAGTAGTCCAGCACGTCGTCGATGGCCGGGCTGTTCCTACGCCGCGCCAGCCGCAGATTGTCCTCGACGGAGAGCCGGTGGAACACGCCGCGGCTGTCCGGGACGAGGATCACGCCGCGGCGGGCATTGCGCTCGACCCGCCGATCCAGCGGTGCGCCCAGCGCCGTGATGGTTCCCGAGATCAGTGGCAGCGCGCCGACGGCGGCCAGCAGCGTGGTGGTCTTGCCCGCGCCGTTCGGGCCGAGCAGTGCGAGGATCTCGCCGGGCCGCGCCCGCAGGTCCAGGTCGCGGACCGCGGGCACGCCGCCGTAGCCGACGGTGATCGCCGCAAGATCCAGTGCGGGGCTGGTCATTCGCTCGCTCCTGCCGGTCGGGCGGTGGTCGCAGGGGGGTCGTCGCTGTGGCTCGTGGTGCCCAGGTAGGCGGCGATCACCTTCGGGTCCTCCCGGATCACGGCGGGTTCGCCCCCGGCGATGACGACGCCGAAGTCGAGCACGTACAGCCGCGCGCAGATGTCTAGCACGAGTTGCATGTCGTGGTCGATCAGCAGGACGCCGATTCCGGAGGCGGCCACCCGGCGCAGGTGCTGCCCGAACTCGACGCTCTCGTGGGTGTCGAGGCCCGCCGCGGGTTCGTCGAGCAGCACCACCCGGGAGCCGCCGACGAGGGCACGGGCGACGCCGACCAGTTTCTGCTGGCCGAGGGTCAGCTCGCCGGGGCGGCGGTCGCCGACACCGGGCACCCCGACCAGCTCCAGTGCTGCCCCGATGGTGTCGCGCGGCGGCGCGGAGCGGCCGAGGATATCGGTGAACAGCGACCGCACGCCGGTCCGCTGCAGGGCGACGGCGAGGTTCTGCTCCACGGTGAGGTCGCCGAACAGTTCGCCCGCCTGCCAGGTGCGGGCCAGTCCGGCGCGGCGGCGGCGGTGCGGGCCGAGCCGGTCCAGCCGGGTGCCCTCGAGGGTGACCGCGCCGGTGGCCTCGGTGAACCCGGTGACCGCGTCGACGAAGGTGGTCTTGCCCGCGCCGTTGGGCCCGATGAGGCCGACGATCTCGCCGGAGCCGACGGTGATGTCGATGCCGGAGTTGGCGACGACGCCGCCGTAGCGCACCGAGAGCTGCCCGGTGCGCAACAGGGTCGTGGTGTCAGGCATGGGCCGCTGCCTTCTCGTTCGCGTCGGCGACCGGCGCGGGTGCGGATCGGCGGGCTGTCGCCGTTCGCAGGTGCTGTCGCGCCTCGGCGATCGCACCGGCCACGCCGACCGGGTTGAGCACCGCCATCAGCAGCAGCACGCCCGCGGCGATGAGTTCGTAGTACTCGCCCAGCTCGAGGGTCTGGTTGAGGAAGACGTAGCCGACCCCGAGCGGCCCCGCCGTGCCCGCGATGAACGCGCCGGAGACCGAGGTGATGCCGCCGACGTAGGTCATCGCCAGCACGGTCAGCCCGATCATGACGGTGAACGAGGCCGCCGAGAGCTGGCCGCGGCTGTACCCGATGAGGCAGCCGCCGATTCCGGCGAGGAAGGCCGAGACGGCGAAGCCGAGGAGTTTCGTCGACGCCACGTCGATGCCGACCGAGGCGGCCGCGCGCTCGTTGGAGCGCACGGCGAGCAGGGCGCGCCCGGTGGCGCCGCCCATGATCCGCATGACCAGCAGCGTGCAGATCGTCACCACGACCAGGACCATCAGCGCGAACCGCAGGGTCACCAGGTCGGTGCCCGCGCGGACACCGAGGTCGATGCCGAAGAGCTGCGGGTCGGCGATGAGGTTGCCCTGCGCCGGGGTGAGCGACGGATTGTTGAACACGAAGCTCTGGATTGCCAGGGCCGCGGCCAGCGTCACCACCGCCAGCTGCGCGCCGCGGATGCGGAGGGCCGGTACGCCGACCAGGACACCGAGCGCGGTGGCGACCAGGGCCGCCGCGATCATGCCGAGCGGGAAGGGCAGGCTCCAGCTGTCGGCCAGCTTGGACAGCGCGAATCCGGCCGCCCCCGCGAAAGCCATACTGGCAAGCGAGATCTGACCGAGGTAGCCGGTGAGCAGCACCAGCGACAGCGCGATCAGCGACAGGATGATCGAGGTGACCACGCCGAAACGCCAGGTCCCCGTGGTGCAGACGATCGCGGCGACCGCGAGCGCCACGACCAGCACCGTCGGCACCACCCGGATGCGCGGGATCTGCACGGCGGGCATCCGCACCGCGCCGAGCGAACCGCGGGCCGGGATGCGGCCACCGAGCAGGAACAGCGCGACGATCACGACGACGAACGGCACCGCGTCCCCGAGCCCGGCCTGTGCCCAGTTCGGGAAGACGTCCTTGGAATCGGCCCACAGGATGACCGCCTGGAAGGAGCCGAGCAGCAGCCCGGCCGCGCAGGCGACGCCGAACGAGGCCAGCCGGCCGACCAGCGCCGCGGCCAGCGCGGGGATCACGTAGAAGGTGTAGCTCGTCTCGTTCAGGCCGATCGTGTAGGCGGCCAGCACGCCGATCAGGCCGCAGGCGGCGCCGGTCAGCACCCAGACGATGGCGGCGAGCCGATCGGGGGAGTAGCCGGTGAGGCGGGCAGCGAGTTCGTCCTCGGAGCCCGCGCGGGTCGCGATACCGGCGGTCGTGCGGCTGAAGTAAGCGTAGAGCAGGGCCGCGACGGCGATCGCGACACCGGCGAGGATCAGGTCGGAGACATTCACCGTCGCCCCGGCGACTTTCACCGTGTCGTCGGGCAGGATCGGCTGGGCGAACAGGTTCTCGGTGTCGAACCGCAGCCCGACCAGGGCCTGGATGAACAGCATCAGCCCGACCGAGGCCACCACCTGGGCCAGCACCGGCGCCTGCCGCAGCGGCCGGAACACGGCCAGGTGCGCGAGCAGCGCCCAGACGGCGGCCGAGCCGACGCCCAGGACGACGGCCGGCAGCATGGCCGGCGGGGCGTCCTCGCTGCCGAGCGAGATGCTGCCGACGGGCAGCACGAAGGTTCCGTCGGTGCGCAGCGCGGCCAC
Organism: Nocardia asteroides; assembly: GCF_021183625.1. Classification (NCBI taxonomy): domain Bacteria; kingdom Bacillati; phylum Actinomycetota; class Actinomycetes; order Mycobacteriales; family Nocardiaceae; genus Nocardia; species Nocardia asteroides. The sequence continues at coordinate 901,669 of NZ_CP089214.1, read as the reverse complement.
GACGTAGACCGCCCACAGCGCGAAGGCGCCCTGCGCGAAATTGATGATCCCCGTCGCGGCATGCACCGCGACCAGCGACGATGCCAGGACCGCGTACACCGCGCCGGTCGACAGGCCGAGAAAGACGAACTGCAGGAACTGGGCCATGTGATGCCGATCTTCTCTGAGCTTGACCGAGTCGTGCAGGGCGGGCCGCTCGTTGCCGAACGGCCCGCCCCCACAGTCACCCGAAGTCGCTACGCGGCGCCCGGGATCAACGCCATGACCTGGGGGTTCGGTGTGATGTAGCCGCCGCCCACCGGGGCCTGCTTCTTGTCGGCGGTCACCTCGAACAGCAGCATCTCGCTGGTGCAGGTCGGGGTGCTCGGCTTGGTGCAGTTCAGCTTCGGGCCGAGGAAGCTCTGGTAGTCGGTGAGGCCGCGGAGCGCGGCCAGGACGGCCGGGCCGGTGAACTCGGCCGGCGCCTTGGCGGTGAGCGCCTGCGCGAAGTCGACCAGGGTGGCGAAGGTGCCGTAGGCGTAGAAGCCCGCGGTGCCACCGGCGTTGTCGATGAACTTCTCCGCGGTCCGCAGGTTGGTCTTCGCGGGTTCGGGGGCGGAGTCGATGGCGGGCGGCAGCCAGACCGGCGAGTACGACTGCGAACCGACGGCCTGTGCGCCGAGCAGGTCGACGTACTCCGTGCACGCCGCGAGGAAGACGGTTCCGCTGTAGTTCACCGACTTCAGCGCCTGCGCGAGCTTGTTGCAGGTGTTGTCGTTCGGGGCGGTCATCAGCCCGCCCGCGGCGGGGCTGCCGTCGGCGATGGTGGAGGCCAGCGCGGTGAAGTTCGGCGACGCGGGCGGGTAGTAGGCGCTCTTGACGTCCATGGCGAGCTGCTTGGCCAGCGGCGCGAGCAGCTGGTCGAACACCTGATGTGCCTGCGGCAGATCGGCGTTCACCAGGGTCAGCGAGTTCTTGCCCGCCTGCTTCAGCGACTGCAGGAAGCCGACCAGGAAGCCTGCCGGGTGCGGCCCGAAGTACAGGCGGTTCTCGGTGGAGGCGGCGGTCGCGGTGTTGAACGGGATCTGACCGATCAGCGGGATGCCGGCCGAGGTGAGAATCGGCGTGGCGGCCAGGGATTCGGCGTTGTAGCCGTCGATCGTGGCGACCACACCGGCCTGCACGAACTGGTTCGCGCAGGAGATCGTCGACTCCGGCGAGGTGTTGTCGACACCGCAGTCGATCACCTCGATCGGCCGGCCGTTGATGCCGCCGATCTGCTTGTTGATGTACTCGACCGCGGCGTTCTTGCCGGTCGTCACGCCCGGCTGGGTGGCCGGGCCCTTCGACGGATTGAACAGGCCGATCTTGATCGGCGCCCCACTCGCCTCGTTACCCGGCGCGATGGAGGTGCCCCCCGCGTCGGAACTGCTGTCGTCGCTACACGAGACGACGGAGAACACACACGCCACAGCCAGTGCCGCGGCGGCGATTCGACCGGTCTTGCTACCCATTTAGCGCGCCCTTCCAAGCCGGTCGGGCACGGCGAAAGAATGCCGGGCCATCCCGTCGAGCCACCGATTCGACGCCGCATCGCGCGTTCGGCGAGTCCGGCGACCCGATCTTGATTGTGATCTGGGCCACCTGAAGCTAGCCCGGCCTTACACGAGTGTCAAGCTTCATTTCCTCGGTCGGATACCCGGCCGAACAGGGGCTGAACGGCTGCGATCGGTGCGATCACGGCATCCGGGCGCGTGCCGTCACGCGGCCTGTCGGGCGACGACGGCGAAGTTGAGGGGGATGCGCGGCGCGCCGGGCGGCAGGGCCCAGCCCTGCGCGCAGGCGACGAGTTCGGGGAACGGGCGCCAGTCCATGTACGGCAGTTCGGCGACCGCGTCGATGCGCAGCCCGGCCGCGAGCAGTGCGCCGATCACCTCGGCGAGGCTGTGCCGCCACTCGTGTTTCCTGGCGTGCGCGATCGTGCCCTCCGAGTCCTCGGTGTAGGTGCCCGAGTCCGCGTAGGTCCGCGTGCCGCCGCCGGGGAGGTAGTCCCCGCTGATCCGCCACGGCTGGAAGTCCAGTGCGCCGAGGATCGGATGGTCGTCGCGGATCAGGAACACCCCGCCCGGGTTCAGCAGGGCGCGAACGGATTCCGCCCAGCTGGTCAGCTCGGGCAGCCAGACGATGGTCCCGGTGCTCGTGACGACGGTGTCGAAGCGCCGCTGAATTCGGTCGGAGGCGAAGCGGGCATCGCCCCGCACCCAGGTGATCGCCCGGCCGTCTGCGGCGGCGATGCGGGCGGCGTGGCGCAGCGAGTTGGGCGAGAAGTCGAGGCCGTGCACGTCGACGGCGCCCGCGCGGGACCAGGAGATCGTGTCGATTCCGATGTGGCACTGCAGGTGTAGCAGGGAGCGGCCGCGAATGCCGGAGGGCGGCAGGTGCTCTCGGAGGACCGACAGGTCGTTGCGGACGACCGACGAGATGCGGGCCGGGTCGGCGAGGAACCCCGCCACGTCGTAGAGCTCGGATCGGGCGTGGACGTCGGCTCGGTCGTCCCAGTTCGCCCGGTTGTCGGCGATGGCGTCGTCGTGCACGGTAATCCCCCTTCGTGCATCACCTTTGGAAGGTGATCACCTCGCCAGTGTTGCAGCGAGGAGGGCTTTCCGGCACGCCGATTACCGGCGTTCGCGCAGTTCCGCCACCCCGGGGCCGGTGAGTTCCGCGCGGTAGGCGGTGCGGCCCGCCATCACCATGACGAGGGCGAGCGTGGGCCCGGTCAGGAGTGCGCCTTCCCCCGCGGTGAACGGCCCATCGGTGGCCTCGAGCCGCAGCCCCGCCACCGCGTCCTTGCTGTTCACCGCGAAATTGCGGGACGCGAAGAAGCGTGCCACCTCGGTGCAGGCCTCCAGCCCGGGCCGGGCGGGCAGGCCGAGTGGTTGCCGGATGTCCTGGGCGTGCACCACGATCTCGCCGAGCCAGGCCGGGGTGTGGCCGCTGGCCGCCGTGGTGCTGTCCGTTACCGCGCGGAATCGTGCCAGGGTGGCGGCGGGGTCGGCGCCCCGGTGTCGGGCGAGGAGCCGGGCGTTGTGCACGGCGGGGTCGAAGCGGGCGCCCGCCATGCTGCGGATCCAGCGCATCCGCCCGGTGCTCGCGGCGGCGGTGAGGTGCGCGACCACCTCCTCGACCGTCCACTCCGAGCACAGCGAGCGCGCCGCCCACTGCTCCGCGCTCAGCTCGGCCAGGTCGTCGGCGAGCGCGCGGCGCTCGGCGTGGATCATGGCCCAGAGGACCGCTCTGTTCGCGGGGGCGGGCATGGCTGTACTCCTGTCGTCGATATCTCAGAAGGGAGACGGTGCCCGTCGGTGAAACTCATCGGTTCACCGGGGCGCTCGAACCAGTGCTCGGCCGACTGCCGCGTGAGCAGGCCGGGCTCATCAGGTGAGCCAGTAGTCTCACCGCGTGGAAGTCGAGATCTATACCGACGGCGCCTGCGCCCCGAACCCGGGCCCCGGCGGCTGGGGCGCGGTCCTGCGCTACGGCGCGCACGAGCGCGAGCTCTATGGCAGCGATCCCGGCCCCACCACGAACAACCGGATGGAGCTCATGGCCCCGATCCGCGCCCTGGAGGCGCTGACCAGGCGCTCGACCGTCCGCGTCTACACCGACAGCACGTACGTCCGCAACGGCATCCTGTCCTGGATCCCGAAGTGGAAGGCGAACGGCTGGCTCACCCAGAAGCGGGAGCCGGTCAAGAACGCCGACCTGTGGCAGCGGCTCTCCGACGCGTGCTCGGGTCACGAGGTGGCCTGGGAGTGGGTGAAGGGCCACGCCGGGCACCCGGAGAACGAGCGCGCCGACAAGCTCGCCGTGCGCGGCGCCCGCGAGGCAGGCGGCGCCGCCCGTCAGCCCGGCGGGTAGCGCTACCGACGTCCTCGAGCCGGTCGACCATCAAGACTCCGGGGGTGATCCGTACCAGCGCCAGTCGGTGCGGCGCGCGCGGTCGGGGAGTTCGGCGCGGCCGGTGGCCCAGAGCAGGGTCGGCCAGGGGTCGGCGACGGTGACGTCCGGGAACAGGCGGTGCAGTGCCCGCGCGCACAGCTCGGCGGGCGGCGTCCACGGCAGGTCGAGGCCCCGAGCCAGGTCGTGGGTGTGCACGAGGGTCTCCACGAGGCCCATCGCGGCGAAGCCCTCGGCATCCGAGACGCCGTAGACGTGGTGGGCGCGCACGTCCGGTGGCGTCACCCGGACCATGGCCGCGAGCAGCGCACCGCAAGCCGCCAGCACCCGCAGCAGCCCCTCCGGCCCGGCGGCGCGGTCGGCGTGGATCATGTTCACCGGCCCGCCCGGCCGCCTGCTCGTCATGTGGAGGGGACCTCGGCGGTGCGCGACGGCTCCTCGGGGCCGAGCTGGGCGGCGTAGCAGACGAGGTCGTCGGCGAGGTGCTCGACCGTCTCCCAGCAGGTCCACTCCAGCGTTCCCGCCCTCCGGTCCCAGCCGCCGGGCGCGGCGCGCAGGGTGGCGATCGCCAGTCGCACGGCGCGGGTGAGGTCGTCGGGGGTGACCGGGGAGCGGGTCATGGCGGCACCGTAACCGATCCGCACTGATCCGGGAGGGCACGTCGGCGGCCATCTCGAGGGACAATACGGGCGTGAGTGACATGATCAGCCCTCAGCTCGATCTCTAGCGGCATGTCGGACGACGAAGCGCCGGGCAGCGGCGGCAGACGCAGCATGCGCGACCAGCTGCGCCGCAAGCTCGACGGCATCAAACCGGCCCGCGACGACGACGGCTCCTCGAACGTCGTCCGGCTTCCGCGCCGCCCGAGGCGCGTGCCCGACGAACCCGGCGGCCAGCACCCCAAGCCGTGGCGCCCGGAGAACAGCCGCGCGGGCGACCCGCCGCCCACCCGCCCGGTCACCCGCTCGGAGCTTCAGGCCGAGACCGGCGCCTGGCCGCCCGCGCCGCCCGCCCCGGAGCCGGGCGAAGGCGAGCGGGACGCGCAGATCGTCGAGTTCGGCGCCCGCCAGCGCAGGCGCCCGAACGCGCCGCGCATCGCCCGGCCGCGCCGGATCGAGAAGCGGGACGGTGACCTGCCGCCGGCGGAGTGAGCCGGTCGCCGACGAAACCGCTGGTGGCGAAGGGGCCTCCCACCGGGGGATCTTTCGCTGCTAAGGTCGGAAACCGTACGACACGGGGTGCTCCGCGCGAGCGGGGCTGAGATGAGACCCGAGAACCTGTTCAGGTAATGCTGACGAAGGGATGTCCTGATTTGCGCGCGCAACCATCCGAGACCGCACGTTTCACCGACCACCTGTGGGATCGGACGAAAGGACTGCGCGGCGCCATCGATGAGCTCGAATTCCTGCGCCGCCTCGGCGACGGCACGCTGCCGCTCGAGGTCTTCCGCACCTACGTGGAGCAGGATTCGCTGTATCTGGCCGGCTACTCGAAGACGCTGTCCCTGCTCGCGGCGAAATCGCCGGACCCGGAGACCGCGCGGTTCTGGGCGCAGTCCGCCGGGTCCGCGGTAGCGGTCGAGACCGCGCTGCACCAGGATCTGCTCACCGGTGGGCGCATCCCGGAGCGGACCGGCGAGCCGGAGCACTCGACGGCCTGCCTGGCCTACGTCTCCTTTCTGATCGCGACCGCCACCACCGAGTCCTACGCGGTCGGCGCGGCGGCGGCGCTGCCGTGCTTCTGGATCTACGCCGAGGTGGGCCGCGACCTGGCCGCGACGGCGTCCGAGGTGCTCGCGGCCGACCCCGAGCACCCCTACGCGCAGTGGGTCTCCACCTACGGCGCGGCGGAGTTCCAGGAGTCCGCCGCCACGGCCAGGTCACTGGTCGACGCGGCCGCCGCGACCGCGGGCGCGAAAGACCTGTCGGCGATGGAGACGGCCTTCGTCATCGCCACCCGCTACGAACTGATGTTCTGGGACACCGCCCTGCACCCGCAGCCCTGGCCCGCCGGATGAGCGGCCGCCTGCGCCGCGCCCTCGCCTGCGCCGTCGCCGCGGTGGCCGCGCTCTCGGCGCTCACCGCCTGCGCGAGCGCCGACCAGGGGCAGACCATCCGCTTCGCCCTCGACTGGACGCCGAACACCAACCACACCGGGCTGTACGTCGCGCTGCAGCGCGGCTACTTCGCCGACGCCGGGCTCGACGTCGAGGTGCTGCCGTACAACAACACCGCCGTCGGCACCGTCGTCGACGCCGGAAACGCCGAGTTCGGGATCAGCACCCAGGGGCAGTCGACCTTCGCGCGGGCATCCGGCGCGCACACCGTCTCGGTCCTCGCGCCGCTGCGGCACTGGGCGACGGGGATCGGGGTGCGGGCCGATCGCGCCGACATCACCACCCCGCGTGACCTCGACGGCAAGACCTACGCCGGTTTCGGCGAACCCGGCGAGGTGGAGGTCCTGCAGCAGGTGATCCGCAACGACGGCGGCACCGGCGACTTCACCGCGGTCACCCTCGGCACCTCGGCCTACGAGGCGGTCTACTCCGGACAGGCCGACTTCACCGTCTCCTACCTGGCCTGGGAGGGGATCGAGGCCGAACACCACGGCACCCCGATGAAGTACCTCCGGTACACCGATTTCGGCTTCCCCGACTCCTACGCCATCCTGATCGACGGCAACCAGGACTGGCTGACGGCGAACCCGGAGCGCGCGGCGAAGTTCGTGCAGGCCCTGCAGCGCGGGTACCAGGCCGCCGCCGACGACCCGGACGCCGCCGCCCGCGACCTCATCGCCGCCAACCCCGGTGCCTTCAACGACGAGAGCCTGGTCTTCGAGAGCCAGCGGATGCTCGCGAGCCGGTTCATGAAGGGCGCCGACGGCCGGGTCGGCGCGCAGGCACTCGACCAGTGGGCCGCGAACTCCGGTTTCCTGTACCGGAAGGGGCTGCTGGCGGGCCCCGACGGCGCGCCGCTGACCGCGGAGCCGGACTGGTCGCGGTACTTCACCAATGACTACCTCACCCCCGCTTGACATCTCGGGCGCCGCGAAGCCGTCGGACAGCCCGCGCGGGGTGGTAGTCCGGCGGTTGCTGCCCGCGGTCGTCACGGTCGCGGTGCTGGTGGCGCTCTGGCAGGGCTACGTCGAGGTCAGCGGGATCCGCCCGCAGTTGCTCCCGTCCCCGCTGCGGGTCGGGCAGCAGGGCTGGGCGCATCGCGGCGAGATAGCGACCCACGCGGCGGCCACGCTCCAGGTGACCCTGGTCGGTTTCGCGGTCTCGCTGACCCTGGCCTGGGCACTGGCCGTGCTGGTGGATTTCTCGCCGTGGCTGCGCCGGGCGTTCGTCCCGCTGTTCGTCGCCTCGCAGACCCTGCCGATCATCGCGATCGCGCCGCTGATGGTGATCTGGTTCGGTTTCGGGCTGCTGCCGAAGGTGCTCGTGGTCGCGCTGGTCACCTTCTTCCCGATGGCGATCGGGTTGATCGAGGGCTTCGCGGCGGCCGATCGGGACGCGGGTGCGCTGCTGCGCAGCATGGGGGCCGCCCGCGGTCAGGTGTTCCGCTATGTCCGGCTGCCGTCGGCGCTGCCCCGGTTCTTCACGGCGCTGCGGATCGGGGTCACCTACGCGGTCGTCGGCGCGGTCTTCGCGGAGTACGTCGGCGCGAAGGAGGGGCTCGGCATCTACATGAGCCTGCAGAAGAACTCCTTCCGCACCGACCTGGTGCTGGCCGCGGTGCTGGTCACCGCCGTGCTCAGCATCACGCTCTACCTGCTGACCTTCGCGATCGAACGGGTCGTCGCCCCGTGGGCGCGCGGCGGACAGGAGCGACATGGCTGACTTGCGCGGCGCGCTCGTCGTCGACGCGCTCACCAAGTCCTTCCCGCTACCCGGCGGCCGGCCGCCCCGGAACGTGCTGGCCGGGGTGTCGTTCACCGCGCGGCACGGCGAGTTCGTCTCCGTCATCGGCCCGAGCGGCTGCGGCAAGAGCACCGTCTTCGCCATGCTCGCCGGGCTGGACACCCCGGACTCCGGCAGTGTGCACTTCGGCAGCCACGACGGCGAACCCGCCGGTTCGCACTGCGCCTACATGCCGCAGAAGGACCTGCTCTTCCCGTGGCGCACCGTGCTCGACAACACCACCCTCGGGCTGCTGGTCCGCGGCGTGCCGCGGACGGAGGCCAGGCGCCGGGCCCGCGAGCTGTTCCCCGTCTTCGGGCTCTCCGGCTTCGAGGACGCCCGCCCCGCCCAGCTCTCCGGCGGAATGCGGCAGCGGGCGGCGCTGCTGCGCACGGTGGTCCAGGAACGCGACCTGCTGCTGCTGGACGAACCCTTCGGCGCCCTCGATTCGCTGACCCGCACCGAGATGCAGTCCTGGCTGCAGGGGGTCTGGCAGCGATACCGGTGGACGGTGCTGATGATCACCCACGACATCCGCGAGGCGGTCTACCTCTCGGACCGCGTCGTCGTGCTCTCGCCGCGCCCGGCCACCGTGCGCCGCGAGGTCCGCGTCGACCTCCCGCGCCCGCGGGACCTGTCGATGCTGGCGGCGCCCGAGTTCGTCGCTCTCGAACAGGAACTGCTCGACGTACTGCACGGTGGCTGAGCCGATGTCATTCCCGCCCCGAGCACCGGGCGCGGGCGGACCGGATATGCCACCCCGGTGGACATGCCCTCGATTCGGGTGGGTCGTTCCGCCGGGAGCGGGTACTTTCTGCCTATGACGGATCCGTCGTACAACTACGGTCGCCAGGACCCGCAGGGCCGCGAGTACCCGCGCACCCAGGCATACCCCCAGCAGCAGCAGGGGTATGCCGGGCAGCCCGGGTACGAGTACCAGGCGGACGACTACCGCGAAGCCGAGCGGCCCCGGCAGCAACAGCAGCGGCGCGAGCCGAAGATCAACCTCGGGAGACTGTGGGCGGGTGCCGTCGGCACGGCCGCGGTGGTCGCGCTGGTGATCGTGGTGCTGATCATGCTGATCCGCGGCATCCTGAAGATCGCCGTGCTCTCGCCGGAGGGCGCGGGCGCCTACGGGACGGTGTCGACCACCTCCTACGCCGTGGCAGGCGCCGCCGCCGCGATCGCCGCCGCCGGTCTGCTGAACCTGCTGCTCGCGCTCATGCCGAGCCCGATGCAGTTCTTCTACTGGATCACCGGGCTGCTCACCGCACTCGCGACGCTGGTGCCGTTCACCCTGGTCGCCGGGGTGGACGCGAAGATCGCGACGGCCGCGATCAACCTGATCGCCGGGCTCTGCATCATCTCGCTGCTCGGCGGTGTCGGCGCGAGCGCGATCATCCGGCGGCCCCAGCAGCAGTACTGAGGCCGCCGGGCGATCAGCGTCCGGCTGCCTCCTCCCGCGCGATCCGGTCCTCGTGGATGCGGATCAGCTCGCGGAAGCCGATCCGCCCGTAGTCGGGTCTGGGCTGCACGCCCCACTCGTCGCGGGCGGTCTGCTGGCCCGCGCCCTCGGCCTGCCCGCCCAGTGGCGGGGCGTTGAAGGGCGCGGGGTGCTCGCACTCCAGGGTGTCGTCGCTGTAGCGGACCTTCATGAGCTCGCTGCAGATCTCGGTGAGCGAGAGCGTCGGCCAGCCGTACCACACGGCCAGCGCGGGCACGGTGAAGGCGCCCTCGATGACCAGGGCGAAGAGGCAGACGAAGATGCCGCGGCGCAGCCACTTGTGCATGCCGGCGAAGGCGGGGGTGGTTCCGGGGGGAAGTTCGGTGCTCGTCATGCGATGCTCCAGGCTCAGTCGGAGAAGATCTCGCGGTTCACCGTGTGCAGGTACGGGATCGCGAGGAACGGCGTGATGTAGAAGATGTCGTAGAGCCACCAGCCGATGACCGGGAGCACGGTGCCGTCGAAACGGATATCGGCGTAGACCGTCATGTTCACGACGTAGCCGACCCAGATCACGACCCCGAACCAGCAGGTGACGATGAGCCACTGGTGTCCCCAGCGCTTCATCTGCAGGAAGGCGATGGCGGCGGCGACCCGCATCGGGAAGACGACCAGGATGAGCGCGACCTCCCAGCCCTTCTCGCCGGGTGCGCCCGCGCCGCCGATGAAGAGCTCGTTGTAGTGCCAGAAGTAGCCGTTGTCGACGAAGTTGCCCCACGCGGTGAAGAAGACCCGGGTCACCAGGGTGTGGCTGGCGAGCATGTCGAGCACCCAGCCGATGCTGTTGAGGAAGGCGTCCAGGATGACGAGGTAGCCGATCAGGGTGACGATGATGGGCCGCACCGAGAGCCCGTCGCGCTGGGCTTTCCGCTGCAGCCAGACCCCGCGCAGGAAGATCGGCAGCCCGGCGAAGCCGAAGATGAAGGTGCCCATGAGCGCGGTGCCCGCGGTGAGCCAGACGTCGGCGCGGCGCTGGGCCTGCCTGCTCTGCTCGTGGTGCTCGTCGTAGGCCGAGCCCGCCGGGGTGGCGGCGCGGCGGAAGGTGGGAAGGTTCACGGCTACCAGTCCCTGGTCGCGCACATGCTGAGCTGGACGAGGAACATGGCGAGCAGAAAGCCGTAGATGGTGAGCTGGAAGACGATGAGCGCGCGCTTTCGTCTGCGGTCCTGGTCGTTCACGGTGCCGTCCTCTCGGTAGCGGGATGGGGAAGCAGGGCGGCGGCGGCGATCTCGCGCAGGCCGTCGGAGAGCGCGCCGTCACCGGAGAGCGGCGCGAGCACCGCGGCCTGCACGGCGGCGAGCTCGTCGGCGCCCGCGGCGATCATGCGGGCGGCGGTGACCAGCACCCGGGTGGAGGGCGGCTCGAAGTGGAAGGCCTCGTCGGCCTGGCGGATCATGCCCGCGCAGCCGACCAGCCGCCCGGCGACGGCCGTATCGACGCCGGATTCGGTGGCGATCACGGCGATCTCGTGCTCGGGCGGCAGGTAGTCCAGCCCGAGCGTGACGAAGCGCTGCCGGAACGAGGGCTTGAGTTCCTTGAGCGAGCTGCGGTAGGCGGGGTTGTAGGAGCAGACCAGCTGGAATTCCGGTGGCGCGGTGAGCTCTTCGCCGGAGCGGTCCAGGTAGAGGGTGCGGCGGTGGTCGGTGAGCGAGTGCAGCACGGCCAGCGAGTCGTGGCGGGCCTCGACCACCTCGTCCAGGTAGCAGATGGCACCCGTGCGCACGGCGCGGGTGAGCGGGCCGTCCTGCCAGACCACGTCGCCGCCGGCGACCAGGAACCGGCCGACCAGGTCGGCGCTGGTCAGGTCGTCGTGGCAACTGATGGTGAGCACCGGGCGGCCGAGCAGCGCGCCCATGTGCTCGACCAGGCGGGTCTTGCCGCAGCCCGTCGGGCCGGTCAGCATGACCGGAAGTCGTTGCCGGTGCGCCTGTTCGAACAGCCGCACCTCGTCGCCGGTGGCGTGGTAGAGATCTCGCACCGGAGTGCTCCTCGCTGTGCTGGGGTCAGGCGGCGACCAGGGCCCGGTGCACGGCACCGAGCACCGGGGGGAGCTGCTCGACCCGGTGGATCCGGCAGGACCGGCGCGGCCCGAACACCTCGGGCAGCGGATCGACGCGGACCGGGCCGACGCCGATGTAGTAGACGGTGATCCCGGCCTCGTCCGCCTCGGTGACCGCGTGCGCCACATCGGCCCAGGCGTAGCGGCCCTCGTAGCCCTCGTCGGACATCAGGCCGTCGCCGATCACCAGCAGCAGCCTGCGCTCGGCGTGGCGTTCGGCGAGCCGGTGCGTCAGGTGCCGCAGCGGCGCGCCGAGCCGGGTGTAGCCGCCTGCCAGCAGCCCGAGCCCGCCCGGGTCGACGGAGCGCCGGTCGTCGAAGTCCCTGAGACAGCGCACCTCCACCCGGTGCCTGGTGTTGCCGGTGAAGACGAAGAGGCCGTGCCGCTCGCCTGCCAGCGCCATGGCGCGGGAGAGCGCGTCGGCGCAGGCGAGTTCGAGCCGGAAGGCGCGGCCGCCGTTGCTGCCGAGCGAGGAGCTGCCGTCGAGCAGCACCGCAGTGGTGACATCGCGGGTCGTGGGCAGCAGGTCGCGGAAGACCCGCGGCTCCGGCACCGGGCCGCCGAGCGCGTCCAGGCGGTGCGCGACATAGCGGTCCACGTCCAGGTCGGCGCCGTCGGGGAGCCCGCCGCGCAGGGCGCGGTGGGTGCGCTGCTCGAACCAGCGCCGCAGGTCGGCATCGACCGGTCGGGCCGGTCCGCCGCGCGCGGGGTCGGTGTGTTCGAGGACCGCGACGTGGTCCGGGAGGAAGCTCTCGGTCCACATGTTCCACTCCGGGTACGGGATGCCTGCGCGCCGGTCGGCGCGGATGTCGAGGTCCTCGTTGTCCGGGTGGCTCGGGGGCGGCAGGGTGCTGGTGCGGGCGCCGCCGTCGCCGCCGACCGGGACCGAGAGCACGCGCTTCGCGTCGCTGCGCCTGCTGGTCCACGGCATGCGGCCGTAGGTGCGGTGCACCGCCGCGGCGAGGGCGCTGCGGCCGGGGGCGCTCAGCGGGAGGGTGCCGAGCAGGGGATGGGCGGGGAGGGGGGTGCGGGAGCGGGCGAGGCGGTCGGCGCGCTCCAGCATGGCGGGGACGTCGAGGTCGGGTTCGAAGGGGAGGTCGGGCAGGCGCAGCCGCAGCTCCGGGATCAGGCCGGGGAGCCGGTCGGCGATCCAGCCCGCCGCGACACCGCCCTCGATCAGGGAGAGCGCGCCGCGTTCGCGGGGGGAGAGCTCGTGCAGGGCGTAGCGGGCGAGTGCGTCCTTGGACGGCGCGCACTGCAGGGCGACGCCGCAGGTCAGGGTGGTGCGGGTCCAACCGGGGGCGGGCGGGTAGGGCACCTGGACGATGGTGCCCGCCGCGTTCAGCCCGAAGCCGCGGTGCGCGCCGGTGAGCAGGCGGGCATTCGCGCGGCGGCGCGCGGAGAAGGCGACCGCGGTCAGCGCGCAGCCGCGCTCCAGCGCGCGGGGGTTCACGGGACGGCTCCGTCGGGCGGGCGGCCGATCAGAAAGTGCCGATGTTCTTCATGACCCAGTACCAGAAGCCGATGATGCCGCAGACGAGCACCCAGGCCGCGAGGATGCGCACGAGGTCCAGCCACATGAGGTTCGCTCCGTTCGAGAAGGGTCATCAGCGCTCCATGCTGTGCAGCGCGGTGGTGAGGTAGCTGTCGAGCATCGCGGCCCGCATGGCCCGGTTGTCCGGGGTGGTCGCGAGCAGCGCGTACAGCCCGAGCAGGAAGAACAGCGCGGCGTGGTACGGGTCGATGCCGTCCCTGGTCTCGCCGCGGTCGCGGGCGTTCTCGATCTCGGTGGCGACGGTGGCGATCATCGGGAAGTCCCTGGGGTCGCCGTCGCCGCGGTTGGGGGAGAAGTGCACCGCGAGCAGCTCGCGGAACAGGGTGTTGCCGAGCCTGCGCTCCAGGGCGAGCACCAGCCGGACGGTCTCGGCGAGCGCGGCGCGCAGGTCGTGCTCGCCGCGCAGGAAGCGGGTGAGTCTCTGGGCGAGCAGGGTCTCCTCGCGGCGCTCCAGCTCCAGCAGGACGTGCTCCTTGGTGGGGAAGTGGAAGTAGAAGGTGCCGCGCGCGACGCCGGCGGCCTCGGCGATGGCCGCGATATCGGCCTCCGCCGAGCCGGTGCGCGCGAACTCGGTGATCGCGGCGTCGAGCACGCGGTCCCGCGTGCGCAGCCGCTGGGCTTCGCGCCCCTGGGGTCTGCCTGATGCATCGGTCATGACCTCGATCCCACCAGCAGCGCTGACCTGCGTCAACGGAGGGTGGGGCTTTCGAGTGGAAGGTGATGGGCGGCAGCTTCTTCCGCTGCCTACAGCGCACTCAGACTGACATATGTCATCGACATCCGTCAATGAAATGCGGGAAAGGAGGCTTGCGCACGTCTGTCATCATAGTTACCGAAAAGGCAACAGAAGCCATATCCGGCGATGAGGAGGTATGGCCGCCCCGCATTACTCGGGACGCGCCGGGGTCACCCTTCGTCGTGCAGGTGGTCGGCGCCGATGGCGAAGCGGCGGTCGGCGGGGTCGACCAGCACTCGGCGGCGGTCGCCTGCCCGCGGGTGCGGCACGCCGGTCGGGACTTCGCACTCCGCCACGAAGGGCTCGAAGCCGGGGCCGCTGATGCGGACCCGAAGCTCGGCCACGTCGGGATTCTCCCCGCCCGGGCGGATCCGCACGGCGATGATCTCCGCCTCGGCCCGGATCGCGGCGGTCCGGAAGCGCCGGGCATTGCGCCGCCACCGGTAGGTCTCGACCGCGAGGGCGATGCCGATCGGAAGGGTGACGAGGGCGGGGCACACCGCGCCCCAGAGCGATTCGCCCGTCAGGGCGAGGGTGGGCCCGGTGAGGACGAGGCAGGCCGCGAGGGCGAAACAGAAGGCGCCGCCCACCGGGCCGATCAGCTCGACCTGGCTGCCCGTGGCCTTGCCGCCGGTCATCGCACCTCCGTAGTCCAGTGCTGTCGCGCGGAGCCGCCGCTCCGCGATCGATGATGGCAGGTGTCAGGCGGTGATGAGGGGGGCCGCGAGTTCGACGATGGTGCCGGTGTCGCCGACGGTGATGCGGGACTCGGGGACGAGGGCGCCGATCAGCGCGAGCCCGCGCCCCCGATTCGTGGAGCCGCCCGCGCTTGGCTGCTTCCAGTGCCCGTGGTCGGTGACGGTGACCCGGACCATGTCCTGCTGCACGCGCGCCTCGAGCAGGATCGGGCGCCGGTCGCTGTTGTGGCCGTGCTCGACGGCGTTGGTGCACGCCTCGATCGCGGCCAGCAGCAGGTCGTAGGCATGGCGGGGGTCGGTGAGGACGCCGGCCAGCCACTCCCGCAGCCGCCTGCGGACCCCGGCCAGCTCTTCGGCCGCGGCGGGGAATTCCTGTCGCAGGGCAACGGGGGTACCGCCGGTTGCACTCATCGCCTGACCTTCCGGACCGGGTCGCGTTCGTGCGGTGGTCCTACCCGACGCTACCCGGTCCGACACCCGCTTCCCAGAGAGCGGGCTCAGCTGATCTGAGTTCCGGACCAGCCGAAGCTGAAGCTGTGGCCCTTGGCGGTGCAGAACAGCGCGCCCCTGCCGCCGCCGGTGCAGCTGGCGCCGCCGTTGCTCAGGGTGCCGTCGATGGGCGCGCTGCCCGCGCGCCCGTGCGGGCCGAAGAGCCCGAAGGTCGGGTGTGCGGGCAGGAAGGGAAGGTCGATGGCGAGGTCGTGGACGGTGAAGCCGAAGAGGTTCGTACCGCCCGGGATATCGCAGCCGACGTCCCCGGTGGCGCGGATCGCGCAGTTGGAGCCGCCGTAGCTGAAATACACGGTGTCGCTCGGTTGCGCGGCGGCGGCCTGCATTCCCGGCGCGGCGAGGGCGGCGGCGAGGACGGGCGCGGCGAGGAGCGTTCGAATTCTCATGGAACGACCATAACTGTTGCGAACACGGATGTTCGCTGATCTGTGGACCGCGAGTGTCGGGCACCCGGCCTCCGGTATCCGCTATATTCGTCGGTGCAGCTGGTTCGCTGGCGGCGGAGTCGAAGGAGCCCCTGACCCGCCCGCCTGCGTCGAAGTCCGGGAAGCGATTTCCGGGTGAGAGGGAACCCGGTGGAAATCCGGGGCTGTCCCGCAGCGGTGAGTGGGAACGACAGCCGTCACCCGCACTGGGCACCCGCCTGGGAAGCGACGGTCGGTAGGACCAGCCCCGGGCCCCCGGGGCCGACCCGATCTCGGGTCGATGCCCACGAGTCCGAAGACCTGCCCGTTGTACCGGGGACGCCGTCCCCGGTGGTCGTCGCCTCGTGGATCGGGCGCTACGCCGAGTGGACCCGGGCACGGGAACGATGCTTCACGGGCTCCATCCGCGTGCGCTCCGAATGGGCGGCGGTCTTGGCTGCTGCTGATGGAGCTCATCGATGTCGAACACCACCTTTACCGCGACCGTGCTCGGGTTTCCGCGCGTCGGCCCCAACCGGGAACTCAAGCGCGCCACGGAGTCCTACTGGGCTGGCCGCGCGAACGCCGATGCCCTGCACGCCGTCGCCGAGGAGCTGCGCACCGCGCAGCTGACGGCGGCCCTTGACGCCGGGCTCGATTCGGTGCCGGTGGGCACCTTCTCCTACTACGACCAGGTGCTCGATACCGCCGTCCTGCTCGGCGCGCTGCCGCCGCGGGTCTCCGGGATCACCGACGAACTGGACCGGTACTTCGCCGCCGCCCGCGGCACCGCCGAGGTCGCCCCGCTCGAGATGACCAAGTGGTTCGACACGAACTACCACTACCTGGTGCCCGAGCTCGCTGCGGACACGGTGTTTTCGCTGCACCCGGAGAAGCCGCTGGCCGAGTTGACGGAGGCGCTGGCGCTCGGCGTGCCCGCCCGGCCGGTGGTCGTCGGGCCGATCACCTTCCTGAAGCTGGCCAAGTCGGTGGACGGAAGCGACCTGCTCGACCGGCTGCCCGACCTGATCCCGCTCTACGAGCGGCTGCTCGGGCTGCTCGCCGAGGCCGGGGCGGAATGGGTTCAGCTGGACGAGCCGTCGCTGGTCACCGATCTCACCGATTCCGAGCTGGCAGCGGTGCGCAGCACCTATCAGCGGTTGTCGGAGGTTGCGGCGCGTCCGGCGATCCTGGTGGCCGCCTACTTCGGCCGCCTCGGCGCGGCGCTGCCCGCGCTGGCGGAGACCGGGATCGATGGCATCGCCCTCGACCTGGTCGCGGGCGGGGACGCGGATGTCGCCGCGGCCCGGTCGATCACCGGCAAGCTGATCGTCGCCGGCGTGGTCGACGGCCACAACATCTGGCGGGCCGACCCCGACCACGTGCTGCCGCGGCTGACCGAGCTGCGCGACGCCGGGGTGGCCGTTGCCGTCTCCAGCTCGTGCTCGCTGCTGCACGTCCCCTACAGCCTGGCGCCGGAGACCGACCTGGACCAGCGGCTGCGAAGCTGGCTCGCCTTCGGCGACGAGAAGATCGCCGAGATCCGGGTGCTCGCCACCGCGCTCACCGAGGGCGAGAGCGCGGTCGCCGACCAGCTCGAGATCGCGCGCACCGCGGTCGCCGACCGCAGGGCCGACCCGCGCCTGCGCGTGGAGTCGGTGCGTGAGCGCCTCGACGACCTGGACGCGGCCGCGACCCGACGCGCCCCCGCCGACGAGCGCCGCGTCCTGCAGCAGGAGCGGCTGAACCTGCCGCTGCTGCCGACCACCACGATCGGCTCCTACCCGCAGACCGGCCGGATCCGGCTGGCCCGCGCCGAATTCCGCCGCGGCGAGATCGACCGGGCCGAGTACGACACCCGCATGCGCGCCGAGATCGCCGAGGTCATCGCGGTACAGGAGGAGATCGGGCTGGACGTGCTCGTGCACGGCGAGCCGGAGCGCAACGACATGGTGCAGTACTTCGCCGAGCAGCTCGACGGCTTCGCCGCGACGGCCGGCGGCTGGGTGCAGTCCTACGGCACCCGCTGCGTGCGCCCGCCGATCGTCTACGGCGACGTGGCGCGGCCCGCGGTCATGACCGTCGAGTGGATCACCTACGCGCAGTCGCTGACGGCCAAGCCGGTCAAGGGCATGCTGACCGGACCGGTTACCATCCTGGCCTGGTCGTTCGTCCGCGACGACCAGCCGCTCGCCGACACCGCGCGGCAGATCGCGCTGGCCATCCGGGACGAGACGGTGGACCTGGAGGCGGCCGGCATCGGCGTGATCCAGGTGGACGAGCCCGCGCTGCGCGAACTGCTGCCGCTGCGCCGGGCCGACCAGGCCGCCTACCTGGACTGGGCGGTCGAGGCGTTCCGGCTCGCCACCGCAGGCGTCGCCGACGCCACCCAGATCCACACCCACCTCTGCTACTCGGAGTTCGGCGAGGTCATCGGGGCGATCCACGGCCTGGACGCCGACGTCACCTCGATCGAGGCGGCGCGCTCGCACATGGAGGTGCTCGACGACCTCAACGCGATCGGCTTCGACCTCGGCGTCGGCCCGGGTGTCTACGACATCCACTCGCCGCGCGTTCCCGGTGTGGAGGAGGTGCGGAAGTCGTTGGAGCTGGCGCTGAAAGCCGTTCCGGCCGAGAGGTTGTGGGTCAACCCGGACTGCGGGCTCAAGACCAGGAGCATCGACGAGGTGACCGCCTCGCTGCGCAACCTCGTCGCGGCGGCGAAGGCGCTGCGCTGAACCGGCCCCGGGGCGGTTCCTTGCCGCCCCGGGGTGTCCCTTCCAGCCCCGGGGCCGATATGCGTAGCCTCCCGCGGGCGGCACGATGTCCGTCCGGACCACGCCCGCCACCGGGTCCTGCGCGGCGACCCACTCGGCGACCGGCACCGGCATGCGCGAGCGCATCGCCGCGCACGACCGGTCGAGGGCGCGAAGCCGAACATCCCCGAGCTCATGCCGATCACCGAGGTGCTCACCAACCTCGGCTACCGGGCCACGGCCGGGTCTCCCGCACGGGCCTCACCGGCGCCGAGCCGCAGCGTCACCGCGCGGCTCGGCCGTCCGGGGCGGAATTCTTCGCTTCCGGGGTTGCATCCGGTACCGGGGTACAGGCTTACCGTCGATACATGACCGACAGCGACCTGTCCGAACCGATGATGAACCTGTCCGCGTGCACCCTGCCGACCGTGGAGCGCCCGACCCGGCTGGCGGAGTTCGATACGTTCTTCGCCCGCTCGGTGACCGCGACCGTGCGTCCGGTCCCGACGCGGCTGGAGTTGCGGCTGGCCGGTGGCGGGGATGCCGAGCCGGTCGGGCGGGATCTGGCCGCCCGCGAATCGCAATGCTGCTCGTTCTTCACCTTCTCCTTCACCCCGGACCCGGCCGGGGTGCTGGTGATGGGGATCGAGGTCCCCGCCGCGCACCTCGATGTCCTCGACGCCCTGGCCGGGCGCGCCCAGACCGCAGGCTTGGGCGGGTGAGCGGGATGCGCAGCGGGCAGCTGGCGGCCGCGGCCGGGGTCAACGCCCAGACCCTGCGCTACTACGAACGCCGCGGGCTGCTCGCCGAGCCCGCCCGCACCCTGGGCGGGCACCGCGTCTACTCCGAGCAGGCGGTCTCGGTACTGCGGGTGATCAAGGCCGCCCAACGCCTCGGGTTCACCCTCGACGAGGTCGCCGACCTGCTCGAAGCCACCCAGCTCGGATCCCGCCGCGCCGACGCCGGGCTACGCGAACGCGCCCGGGCGAAACTGATCGAGGTCGACACGAAGCTGGCCGAGCTCACCGCGGTCCGCGACACCCTGGTCGCCGCGATCGCCGCGGGTTGCGAGGACCTGCTGGAGTGCAGCGATTCCCCGTGCTGCCCGATCCCGTTCCCCGACCCCACCACGACCGGCGCCGAAGCCCCGGGACACGGCCTCCCCTCGGTGAGCGGCGGCTACGGTCACCGCATGTGATGGTGCTGCGCTCGATCCTGCTCGCCGGCGAGCGCGGGAACTTGTGGTGAGCGTTCGTCAATCGGTGTTGGTACCGAGGTCCGTTCTCCGAACGCTGGACGATCGGGGTCGGACCGTGTTCAGCCGGTGCTCGATGGCAGGCTGCCTCCGGTGCCGGGGGGTGTCAGCTCGGCGGGTGGGGTGGCGGTGCTGAGTGCGGGCCAGAGAGTGGTCAGGACGCGAGTCTGCCAGTCGGGGCCGACGCCGCCGCTGCGGGCGTGTTCGGACAGGTAGGCGCCGACGACGAGGTCGAGCACTGTCTCGGCGTCGAGCTCCGGCCGGATCCATTCGGCCGTAGCGGGTGAGCCGAGTACCTCGGCGAGGGCGGCGCGGTGGTCGACGAGCACCGCGCGGATGGCTGTGGTGAAGGCCGGGTCCTGGCCGGTGAGCAGCGCGGCGACCCCGCCGAGCCCGATCCCGCCCGCGACGGCGTGCACACACTGCTCGACGATCCAGCCCAGCACCGCGACCGGCGTGGCCGGGTCGGCGGGCGGGGCCGGTCGCGCGACCGCGCCGAGTGCGGAGATCAGCATCTCCTCGCGGTCGCGGTAGCGGCGGTAGATCGTGGTTTTGGCGACCCCCGCCGCCGCGGCGACGGCTTCCACCGTGACCGCGCGCGGGCCGCGCTCACGCAGCAGCTCCAGCGCGGCAGTACTGATTCGCGCGTCGCGGGCACTGTCGCGGGTCCGGCCTGTCGATCCACTCACACCGGCTAGCTTATGCCCGAACAAGGCGATACGCTACACGTATCGTTTCGTTCAGGAGAGGTGAGTGATGACGATGACGAAATCGAAGCTGACTCCGACCAGGGCGCTCGCCCTCGCGGGCATGGCCGCGGGCGTGTTCACCATGGTGGCTCCGGCGTGGGCGGTGACCACGGCGGCCGGAGCGGCGTTGCTGCTCGGGATCGGGTCGCTGATCGTGATCTTCGCGTTGTGGTCGCTGGTCGCGCGGGATCCGACCAAGGACCACTGGGCGCTGTCGGTGGCGGGTTTCATGCTGTTCTCGGCGCCGTGGGTGGGCGGATTCGCCGGTGACGGCGCGGCGTGGGTGGCGTGGCTGCTCGGCGCTGCGGTCACCCTGGCCGGCGGCTCGGTCTACGTCCTGGACGAGGACATCGAACTCGCCCAGGCCCAGCGAGTCCAGCAGATGGTCACCTACATGCGCGCCCACGACCACACCCGCACCGACCCCGCACCCGCGGCCGACCGGCCCCGGCTCGGTGCCTACCTGTCCGGCACGGCGACCACCCCCTCGTGATCGGACGCGCACGAGCCGCGCGGTGCCCTCCGATCCGAACGTCGTAGATCATCGGCGACTCCCTGCGGCCGCTTCGGCGGCACGCGCGGCGCGTTGGAGGCGCTGCTTCGTTGCCGGGGGTTTGTCGTACGGGGTCGCTACGATCGCGCGATGCGAACCTGGGGAACCTTCGAAGTCACCTCCTTCACCCCGACCGAGGTAATGCCCGAGCCGGGTATCGCCACCGGCGTTCCGGTCGGGATCGCCCGCATGGAGAAACACTTCGGCGGTGCGGTATCCGGGCGGGCCGCGACGCTGTTCACCGCGGCGTTCGACCAGGAGACCGGCGTGGGCACCTACGTCGCGATGGAGTCGTTCGACGGCACGCTCGACGGGGTCGCAGGCACCTTCTGCTTCGCGCACTCCGCCACGACCTCAGGCGCCGATCGGAGCGCCGAGTTCTTCGTGATCGTCCCGACCAGCGGAACCGGTGAGCTCGCCGGGATCACCGGAAGCGGGGGGATGGCCGTCGATGCGGACGGCACCCACCGCATCTGGTTCGACTACGACCTCTGAGCCCTCGGGCGTGCGGGGGCTACCCGGCGCCGGTGTCGCCGTGCCGGGCGTAGGCGGCTTCGCGGACCGTGTCGTCGTCCTCCAGCCCCGCCCAGCGCACCGCCCACCGTGGCGAGCGAAACGGTGGCGATGGTCGCGATAGTGAACATCGCCACCTGCTCCCGCATCCGCCGCCCCGGCGCCCGCTCCCACAGCTCGCCCCGCGACCGATACGCGGGTCACGAGGTCTCCGGTACATCAGGTTCTGCTTGGCCGCTGAACCTTCTACCGGAGACCTCGTCTACTTTCAAAACTCGCCCGAGCGGCGCTGGATCGAGGTGAAGGTCATCCGATCGCCCCGGTAGAGCGAGCGGCGGTGCTCGATCGGCACCCGGTCGGGGTCGTAGGAGATGCGGTTGAGCAGGAACATCGGGGTCCGCGCGTCGACTGAGAGCAGCGCCGCCTCGCGGGCGTCGGGGAGCGTGGTCTCGATGCTGTCCACCGCTTCGGCGAAGGGGATCCCGCGGGAACGGATCTCGGCGTAGAGCGAGGCCTCGGTGTCGAAGGTCTCGACCAGGCCGGGGTAGCGATAGGCGGGCAACCTTGTGGTCTCCAGGCCGACCGGGACGCCGTCGACGATGAGTACGCGTTCGAGCTCGACCACCGGGTCACCCGCCGCGATGGCCAGTGCTTCGGCGAGGAAGTCGTCGGCGGTCAGCCGGGTCCAGGCCACCAGGTCGCGGCGGGCCTCGCGGCCCTCGGCGCGGGCCGCCTCGGTATAGGAGCCGAGCGCCAGCGGCTGCACCAGCTTGGGCCTGGCGACCACGGTGCCTCGGCCGCGGCGCTGAATTCGGCCCGCCACCAGCAGTTCCCGCATGGCCTGGCGCACGGTTTCGCGGGAAACCTCGAAGCGCAGCGCGAGCTCGCGCTCGGAGGGCAGCTGCGCGCCCTCGTCGAGGCGGTCGAGGAGTTCGTCCACGTGGGCGCGTACGACCTGATGCTTGAGGACCCTGGGTTCAGCCTGCGACATCACGGAAACAGCCTACCATTTTTGGTATATACCAATTGTTCACATGTCGTTCGCCCGTCGTGTGCTGATTGGTCTATACCAAAAGCCACCGTAGTGCTCGTGCCAGAGCAATCCACCGACATCGCGCTCGCCGTGCTCGACATGGCGGGCACCACCATTGCCGACGACGGGCTCGTCCTGCGCGCCTTCGAGGCCGCGGCGACCGCCGCCGGGCTCCCCACTGCGGGGAGCGAGCGCGACCATGCCCGCCAGTACGTGCTGGACACCATGGGCCAGTCCAAGATCGAGGTCTTCCGCGCGCTCCTCGGCACCGAGGAGCGCGCCGCCGCCGCCAACACCGCCTTCGAGACGGCATACGCCGGTTTCGTCGACGAGGGCGGTCTGGCCCCGATTCCCGGCGCGGCCGAGGCGATCTCGGCGCTGCGCGGGAGCGGCGTACTCGTCGCCCTGACGACCGGATTCAGCCGCGCCACCCAGGACCGCATCTTGACCGCGCTGGGTTGGGAGGCACTCGCCGACCTCACCCTCGCCCCCGCCGAGGCCGGGCGCGGCCGCCCCTACCCGGACCTCGTGCTCACCGCGCTGCTGCGGTTGCGCGTGGACGACGTGGCCGCGGTCGCCGTCGCGGGCGACACCGCGGGCGACATGCGCTGCGGTCGCCGGGCGGGCGCACGGATCGTCGCGGGCGTGCGCACCGGCGCCCATGATGCCGCCACGCTGCGCGCGGCCGGCGCCACCCACGTGCTCGACACCATCGCCGAACTGCCGGATCTCCTCCGTTCCGCCTGATCCGCTCCATCCCGAGAGGACCGCTCCATCATGTTCTTCCGCCATCGCCGCCCGGCCCGCGCCGTCGTGGCCGCGCTCGCCGGGCTCACGCTCGCACTCTCCGGCTGTTCCGGCTCCGACTCGGAAGCCCGTAACGACAGGGGCTTCCCGGAGACCATCACCCTGGCCGCCATCCCGGCCGAGAACTCCAGCGACCTGAAGGCCAGCTACCAACCGGTGATCGCGCTGCTGGAGCGGGAGACCGGCTCGAAGGTCGAGTTCGTGCAGGCCTCCGACTACGCGGGCGTGGTCGAGGGGCTGATCGCGGGCAATGTCGATCTCGCCTTCTTCGGCCCGTTCGCCTACGTGGTGGCCGGGATCGCCGGTGCCGATATCTCCCCGCTCGGCGCGGTCGTCAAGAACGCGGGCGGCAAGCCCGGCTACCAGTCCTACGGCCTCACTCGCGCGGGCAACCCGGACATCAAGAGCCTGGCCGACTTCCGCGGCAAGAAGGTCTGCTTCGTCGACCCCAGCTCCACCTCCGGCTTCCTCTACCCGACCGCGGGGCTGATCGAGGCGAAGGTCATCGCCTCCGGTGCCGAGCGAGATCTTTCCGCGGGGCTGACCCCGATCTTCGCGGGCGGCCACGACTCCTCCGCGCTCGCGATCGCGGCCGGTGACTGCGATGCGGGCTTCGCCTTCGACACCATGGTGGACAAGACCATGGTCGACAAGGGCGACCTGAAGCCGGGCCAGCTGGCGACGATCTGGAAGTCGGAGATGATCGCCGGATCGCTCTTCGCCGCGAGCAACGCGCTCGGCGCCGAGACCGTTGACAAGCTGCGCGCCATCTTCACCGAGCAGCTGAACCTGGATCGGCTGCAGGCCGCGGGCATCTGCGCCGGCGACGCCTGCCGCTTCACCGACGAGCGCGCCTGGGGTGTGGTGGCCACCACCGACGCCGACTACGACGGCGTGCGCAAGGTGTGCGAGGTCACCGGCTCGGACAAGTGCAAGGGCTGACCCGATGACCACCTCCCCGGCGTTCCCGCCCGCCGTCGCCGGTGACGACGTCGTCGTCACCGTGGACGGGGTGAGCAAGCGCTTCGGCGCCGTCACCGCGCTGCACGAGGTCTCCTTCACCGTGCACCGCAGCGAATTGGTCGTGCTGCTCGGGCTTTCGGGTTCCGGCAAGTCGACGCTGCTGCGTTGCCTGAACGGGCTGCAGCCGGTCAGCGCGGGCCGGGTCGAGGTCGACGGAGTCCGGGTGGATCGGGCGCGCGGCGCTCGGCTGCGGGCACTGCGCCGCGATGTCGGCTTCGTGTTCCAGCACTTCAACCTGGTCGGCCGGCTCAGCTGCCTGGAGAACGTGCTGATCGGGGGGCTCGGCCGGCTGCGGCTGCCGCGCTACGGCGCGCTCACCTACCCGGCGGCCATGCGGCGCGAGGCGCTGGCGCACCTGGAGCGGGTGGGGCTGGCCGGGCTGGCCGAGCGGCGCGCCGACACCCTCTCCGGCGGTCAGCAGCAGCGGGTCGCTATCGCCCGCACGCTCATGCAGCGGCCGCGGGTGGTGCTGGCCGACGAACCGGTGGCCTCGCTCGACCCGGAGAACGCCGGGGTGGTGATGGATCTGCTGTTCCGGATCTGCATCGAGGAGCAGCTGACCGTGATCTGCACGCTGCACCAGGTGGATCTCGCGCTCGGCTGGGCGCACCGGCTGATCGGGCTGCGCAACGGCGAGAAAGTGCTGGACCGGGCTGCGGTCGAGCTCTCCCGGGACGAGGTCATGGAGATCTACCGCCGTGTCGACCCCGACGAAGCCGCCGCGACCGCCCCGGCGCGGCCGCGATGAGTGTGGTGCTCGACCCGCCGCAGCGGCGGCCCGCCGCGCGCGACGACCGTGCCCGCACCCCCCGCCCATGGCTCCTGCGGCTGTTCTCGCTGCTGGCCGCCGCCGCGGTACTCGCCGCGGCGGCGTACCTCGAGTTCGCCCCGGCCACCCTCCTCGACGGCCTGGACGACATCGCCCGGCTGCTGGATCGGATGCTCCCGCCCCGCCTGGACGACCCCGCGCGGATCTCGACGCTCGCGCTGGAGACCCTGCTCATGGCGGTGCTCGGCACTGTGCTGGCCACTGTGGCCTCGGTACCGCTCGCCTTCCTGGCCGCCCGCAACACCACGCCGCACCCGGCGGTCTACGCGGTGGCCCGCGCCGTCATCACCTTCTGCCGCGCCATGCCGGACCTGCTCATCGCGGCGCTGCTGGTGCGCGGGCTCGGCATCGGGGTGCTGCCCGGCGTGCTGGCGCTGGCGCTGCACTCGATCGGCATGCTCGGCAAGCTCTTCGCCGACGCCATCGAGCAGACCGACCCCGGCCCGCGCGAAGCCGTGCGCGCCACCGGCTCCGGGCCGCTGCGCGAACTGGTCAACGGGGTGCTGCCGCAGGTGGTTCCGGCCTGGATCGGAGTCTTCGTCTACCGGGTCGACATCAACCTGCGCACGTCGGTGGTGCTCGGCTTCGTCGGCGCGGGCGGGATCGGCTTCGCGCTGCAGGACGCGCTGCGCGGGCTGGCCTACCCGCGAGCCATGGGGATCGTCGCGGTGATCCTGGTGATCATCGCCGCCATGGAGCTGCTCGCCATCGTCATCCGCCGAGTCCTGCTGGCGCCAGGACATTCCGCCCCTCGGCGTGATCGAATCGCCAGGCTCGCGCTCGGCGGGCTGGTCGGAGGGGCGACCCTCGCCGCACTGGTGGTGCTAGAGATCGGCCCGCTTTCGCTGTTCACCTGGGTCGGGCCCGCGCTCGAGGTGTTCGGGCGCATGGTGCCACCGGATTTCGGTGCGCTCGGCGCCGACCTGGTCGACGCGACCGTGCAGACCGTCGCCATCGGCGTGCTCGCCACCGGCATCGGCGGGGTGCTCTCCATCCCGGTCGGCATCGTCGCGGCGAGCAATGTCTCGCCGCATCCGGTGCTCTACTGGGTCGCGCGCGGCTGGATTCTGCTGGTGCGCGCGGTGCCCGAGCTCATCGTGGCGGTGGTGTTCGTGGCCGCGCTCGGGCTCGGTCCGATCGCGGGCACCTGCGCGCTGGCCGTTGGATCGCTCGGTTTCCTCGGCAAACTCGTCGCCGACGCCGTTGAGGAGATCGACCCCGGACCGCTGGAGGCGGTCGCCTCGGTCGGCGGCGGCTGGTGGAAAACGGTCGGCGCGGCGGTGATTCCGCAAGCCGTCCCCGCGATCGTCGGCTCCTGGCTGTACCTGCTCGACGTCAATATCCGCACCTCGACCGTGCTCGGCATCGTCGGTGCGGGCGGCATCGGGTACCTGCTGTTCGAGTCGATCCGGACGCTGAACTTCGAGGTGGCCGGGGCGATCGTGCTCGTGGTGTTCGTCATCGTCTACCTGATCGAAAGGCTGTCCGGATGGATTCGCTCGCTGGTGGTGTGACCAGGGCCGCGGTGTGGACCGGCGCCGGGACGGCGGTGCGGGAGGTGCCGCTTCCCGTGCCCGGTCCCGGTGAGACGCTGGTTCGGGTGACGCTGGCGACGGTGTGCGGGAGCGATCTGCATACCGTTACCGGCAAGCGGGTGGCGCCGTGTCCGTCGGTGCTCGGGCACGAGGCGGTGGGGCGGGTTGTGCGCGGCGCACTTCCGGCGGGAACGCGGGTGGTGTGGTCGGTGACCGCGTCGTGCGGTGATTGTGCGCGCTGCCGAGTCGGGTTCACCGCCAAGTGCGAGCGGGTACGGAAGGTGGGGCACGAGCCGTTCGCGGGGGAGTGGCCGCTCTCGGGGACCTATGCCGAGCACGTACTGCTGCCCGCCGGGGTCACGCTGGCCGAGGTGCCCGAGCAGGTGCCCGATGCCGTCGCCGCACCCGCCGGGTGCGCGACCGCTACCGTCATGGCCGCTCTGGAGGCCGCGGGTGCGGTTGCGGGTCGCCGCGTGCTG
Organism: Nocardia asteroides; assembly: GCF_021183625.1. Taxonomy (NCBI): domain Bacteria; kingdom Bacillati; phylum Actinomycetota; class Actinomycetes; order Mycobacteriales; family Nocardiaceae; genus Nocardia; species Nocardia asteroides. The sequence continues at coordinate 874,837 of NZ_CP089214.1, read as the reverse complement.
GTGACCGGGGCGGGCATGCTCGGTCTCACCGCGACCGCGGCGTGCGTTTCTCGCGGCGCCGACGTTCGGGTGGCCGACCCGGACCCCGAGCGGCTTGCGCTCGCCGCCGCGTTCGGCGGTCTTCCCGACGACGGCGCTCCGGTCGACGTCGCCCTGGAGTTCTCCGGTGCCGCCGCGGCCGTCGGTCATGCCCTGGCCCGCATCGACCTGGGCGGCACCCTGGTTCTGGTCGGCTCGGTGACGCCGGGAGCCGCAGTCCAGGTCGACCCCGAGGCGGTGGTGCGGGGTTGGCTCACCGTCACCGGCGTGCACAACTACGAACCCCGCCACCTGTACGAAGCCGTCGCGTTCCTGAACATCACGCGCGACCGCTACCCGTGGGCGTCCGTGGTGGCGCCCCCGGTCGCGCTGGCGGAGGTGGAGGCGGTGCTCGTGCCCACCCCACCCGGGATCCTGCGCGCCTCGATCGCACCGTGACCGGGTAGTTTCGAGCCGTCCAGGCGAGGAATGGAGGTGACCGTGCGGTCACCGGGCACCCGGCACGAGCAGGTCGCCGCGCAGTTGCGCCTGCGCATCCGCGACGGCGTCTACCCTGTCGGCGCCTCGCTGCCCAGCGAGAGCGAGATGTGCGCCGAATTCGGCGTCTCCCGCGGCCCGGTGCGCCAGGCAATGGCGGCACTGCGCGCCGAAGGGCTGGTGACGATCTCGCAGGGCCGCCCCGCGACCGTCCGCTGCCGCACCCCGGCCCGCGGCATCGCCACCTTCACCCCCTTCACCCGGTGGGTGCAGAGCATCGGCCGGGCCGCGGGCAACCGCACCGTCGAGGTCGCCCGCCGCCGGACCGCGGGTGCCGCGGCGGCGGCGCTGGGGGTGAGCGAGGCGGAGTTCGTGGTCGAGGTGCTGCGGGTGCGGTTGCTCGACGGTGTGCCCGCCATGCTCGAGCGCAGCACCTTCACCGAACCGGTCGGTGCCCTCGTCGTCGGATTCGACACCGACTCCGGGTCCATCACCGACTACCTCACCGGTGCCGGGGTGCGGTTCGCCACCATGGAGCACCAGCTCGACGCCGTCGCCGCCGATCCGCTCGACGCCATGCACCTCGCCGTCGCGCCCGGCACCCCGCTGCTGCGCGAGCGTCGCACCTCCCGCGACGAACACGGTGTCGCTTTCGAGTACGCCGACGATCGGTACCGGCCCGACCTGGTGACCTTCACACTCACGAGTTCGGGCTGACCGGGGCGATTCGATCGAGCACGGAGGCCGCGAGCCCCAACCCGGTGGTCATTCCGATCCCGGTGGTCACCGTGACCACGTGCACCCCCGGTGCCGGCTCGGCGATCAGGAACTCGCGACCCGGCGCTGAACTGTAGACGCCCTGCCACCGCTCGACAACGTCGATGTCATCGCTGCCGAACAACTCCCGGGCATGGCCGAGCAGCATCTCGAACCCGTGCTCGGACTGGAACGGCGACTCCGACACCTCCCGGATATGGGTATCGCCCACGATCAGCGTGCCGTCGGCCTGCGGGGTGACCATGAGGTGCAGGTCGGCCGCCACCTCGGCGGGGTACTCGCTCTCCAGCCGGGCGCGGAGCGCTTCGGTGCCGGTGAAGCCCGCGTACCGCAGCAGCGACCAGCCGGTGAACAGCGGGCCCGGCAGCGGCCGGGGGAGGCGGACCGTCGCGCGGAGCATGTGCAGGCGGCAGCGCAGCAGGTCCCCGCCGAGCCCGGGGAAGAGCCGGTCGACATCGTGGTTCACCGCGACCACGACCTGCTCCGTGGCGAGCGTGCTCCGAGAGGTGCGTACCCTGCCCGGCTCGATACCCAGAACCGCTGTACGCCAGTGGAAGTCGACTCCACGCCGGTGTTCCAGCCAGGCCGCGATCGCCGGGGCGGCCGCGCGCGGGTCCACCTGCAGATCGTCGGGCAGGTGCATGCCGCCGACCGCAGCGGCCACCGGCACCTGCTCCAGGAATGCCTCCCGATCCAGCAATCGCACCTGTTCCGCGCCGCGGGCCCGCGCGAACTCCGCCATCACCGCAAGCTCGTCGTCCGACCTGGCCACGCACCAGGTACCGGAGGCGCGGAGGCCGAACCCGGCCTCGTCCGCCAGCCGGATCCAGTGCTCGCGCCCCGATCGCGCGTAGTCGAGCGCCGAGCCGGACTGGGCCGTGACGCAGGCGTGCCCGAAGTTGCGGATCGAGGCACCGAGTACGCGATCGTTCTGTTCGATCACCGCCACCGACAGGCCGCGCTCACGGGCGTGGAAGGCGTGTGCGAGGCCGATGATGCCCGCGCCGACGACGATCAGGTCGTATCGCTCAGATGTCACGCTTCACTGTGGCCTGGTTGCGGCATCCTGTCTATATAAGACTCTCTAAGTTCACTACCTGTGCATATGAGTACATCGGGAGATGCGCAGCTTTTCGGAGCCGTGAACCGGCCCACCGGAACTCCGGCAAGGGGAGCGCTGCGACCCTGTGGAGCCGATCAGTGCTCGATGAGCGCGCTGATCCGCCGCCGATGATCGGTGAACGCCGCATCGTTCACATCCCGCGCCCGACCCAGCTCCATGTCGTTGAGGTAGGAGTTGGTCCCGACGGTGTCGGTGTGGAGGCGGCGGCGATGGCGAAGCCGCAGCTCTCGTCGGCGGTCCATACCGAACCGGCCAGGCCGAAGTCGCTGTCGTCGGCGAGCGCGAGGGTCTCGCCCTCGTCGGTGTAGGGGATAACGGCGACGACCGTGCCGAAGATCTCCTCGCGGGCGATGCGATCGGTGTCGGCGACGTCGGCGAAGATCGTGGGTTCGATGAATCAGCCGCAGGTCAGCCCCTCGGGTTGCTTGCCGCCGTGTACGAGCCGAGCCTTCTGCTGCCGGGCGGCGTCGGTGTAGGAGCCGACGGTGGCGAGCTGGGGTTCGCTGGCGAGCGGGGCCGACGATGACGGCGGGGTCGAGCAGGTCGTCGATGGTCTGGGCGGCAGCCCGGTCTGTTCGGCGGCTTCGGCGATGATGTAGGAGTCCAGCGCGGCGTCGGGGGAGTGCTCGAGCACCGTTGTGCAGCCGGCCGCGAGCGCGGGCGCGCGATCGAGCTGAGCGCTTCGGCCTGCGGATAGTTCCACGGGTGACCACCCCGGTAACCCCGACGGGTTCGCGGCGCGAGATGGTCGATCTCAGCGCGCTGGGCCGGATCTCCTCGAACTCGGTGGCCGGGGCGAGATCGGCGTACTGGCACAGCGGGTACGCGGGTGTCTGGCCGTTGAACGCGCACGATAGCGCGATCGGCCTACCGATCTCCCGGCTGACCAGTTCGCTGGTCCACTCGCCCCGGGTGGCGAGCGTGTCGGCGAAACGGCGCGACATCACCGCCCGCTGCTCGTGGGTCGCCTCGGGTCGATCGCCGCGCACGGCCGCGGCGTCGGCGACGGTGGTCGCGGCCTCCACGTCGGCCTCGTTGCCAAGGGCGGCCACGCCGAGTGACTCCCGATCGCGGCCTCGGTCGCCTGCCGCTCGGCGGACCTCACGAGCAACTATCTCCGTCGATATCGCCGCACTCGCCTGGTGTCGAGAACCGGCACCAACCCGAGCTCGAACCGTCGCAACCGCGCAGCGCTCAGCTGGCCATCCCGCCCGCGTGAGTCGGCGGCACGCATCACGACCGACTCCGCCTTCACGTCGAGCCACTTTTTATGGTATGAACATATAATCAAAGTTCGTTCGATCAGGGGGAGAGAACGCTGAACACCATCGACCTTGCCGCGGAGTTCCACGCGCCGTCGCTGACCGACTTCTTTCCGCCCGCCGTGCTGTTCGAGGGCACTCCGTTCGAACTCGACCGGCTGATGCTCATCCGGCTGCTGATGACGGCGCTGCTGGTGGTGTTCATGCTGGCCGCTTTCCGTAATCCGCGCATCGTGCCGGGAAAGCTGCAGAACATCGCGGAAGCCGCGCTGGTGTTCGTCAAGGAGCAGATCGCCGACGAGGTACTCGGCAAGGAGGCGGGCCGCAAGTACTTCCCACTGATCGCGACCATCTTCTTCACCGTGCTGTTCCTGAACTTCTCCGGCATCGTTCCCGGACTGAACATCTCGTCCAACGCGCGCATCGGCATGCCGCTGGTGCTCGCGGTGATCGCCTACGTCACCTTCAACTACGTCGGTATCCGCAAGTTCGGATTCTGGCGGTACATGCGCGGCAGCGTCGTCGTCTCGGACGTGCCGCCGTGGGCGCACGGCCTGCTGATCCCGATCGAATTCGTCTCGACATTCATCCTGCGGCCGTTCACGCTCACCGTCCGGCTCATGGCCAACATGCTCGCCGGCCACATCATGCTGGTGCTCTTCTTCAGCGCCACCTGGTACTTCCTGTTCGACGCCACCGCCTGGATGAAAGTGTTCTCACCGTTCTCCCTACTCGCTGGCGTCGCCTTCACTGCATTCGAATTGCTGGTCATCGGGTTGCAGGCCTACGTATTCGCGCTGCTGACCGCCGTGTATATCAGCGAGGCGAAAAACGTTGACTCGCACTGAGTCCACTGCCGTGCTGGCAACTGCCGGCACGGCAGGGCGAGCAGGGGTGGGACAACGACGAGTTCTGGTCATCCGCTTGGCTCACTCGACGTCGCTGCTGATGCCGGCGCGGTTCCAGGCTGACAGGGCGATCGGAGCCGTGATGCGTTGACCAGTTGAACCCGCCTTCGTTTCGCGTACGTTCCGCTCCGCTAGGGTTGGACGGCGCGCACGAGGGAGGCCCTGTGGAACTCGAGGTCGATGGTGTCGATCAGGCGGTATCCACCGGAGCGCTGCCCGACCGGGAGCGGGTCGGTGAGCTGCTCGCCACCGCCTATCAGCGCTACGTTCCGCGGACCGCCGGTGTCGTCGCCGACTACATTCCCGCGCTCGCCGCCGCCGATCCCGATCTCTTCGGCATCGCGGTCGCCGATCTCGGCGGCGGCGCGCACACCGTCGGCGCCGCCGCGCACGAGTTCTCCATCCAGTCGATTTCGAAGGCGTTCGTCTACGCGCTGGTCTGTGACGCGCTCGGGCACGGCATCGTCCGCGATCGGGTCGGTGTCGACAACACCGGGCTGCCGTTCAATTCGGTCATGGCCATCGAACTCAACGACGGGCATCCGATGAACCCCATGGTCAACGCGGGGGCGATGGCGACGACCGCGCTGGTTCCCGGTGGCACACCGGCCGCGCGGTGGGAGTACATCCGCACGGGGCTGTCCCGCTTCGCGGGTCGGCCGCTGCAGCTGGACGACGAGGTCTACCACTCGGAGACGCTGACCAACCAGCGCAACCGGGCGATCGCGGGCCTGCTGGAGAGCTACGGGCGGATCACGGCCGACCCGCTCGAGGTGGTGGATGTCTACACCAGGCAGTGCTCGCTGCGCGTGCACGCACGCGATCTCGCGATCATGGGCTCCACGCTGGCCGGCGGTGGCGTGAATCCGGTGACCGGCGAGCGGGTCGTGCAGGCCCATGTCTGCCGGGACACGCTGTCGGTGCTGGCGACCTGCGGGATGTACGAACGGTCAGGGGAATGGCTCTACGAGATCGGGTTACCCGCCAAATCGGGGGTGTCCGGCGGGATCGTCGCGATCTCGCCCGGCAAGGGCGCCATCGGGACGTTCTCGCCGAAGCTGGATCCGGCGGGCAACAGTGTGCGCGGGCAGCGTGCCATCGCGCACCTGTCGCGGACGCTGGGGTTGAACCTCTTCGCCTCCGCCGCTGTCGTTCGTGATCAGGCGCAGCCGATCGAAGGCTGACCCGGGCCGTACCGTACGAGCATCGAGCCGGATGCAGCGCGCATCGCCGAATCTGTCGCCGGGGCGCGGTTCAGCGCCACGTCACGGTGCGCGGTGGACCCCCGAGGGGATCGACGCTGGTGACGGTGTCGGGCACGCGCAGCAACGGCTCGTCCTCGTAGAGCCGACGGGCCTGCAAGCTGTCGCCGCCCGTCGTGACCGCCGCGACGCGGTCGAGGAGCTCCTGCTCCGAGTCGGTGAGCGACCTGTTCTCACCCCAGCCCCACTCGTCCCAGAGCAACATCTCGGCGCAGTTCAGTGCGGCGAGGTCGTGCACGAGATTGTGCGCGATCTGCGGCATGCCGTGCGTCTCGGGGATGTCGAGGCCCGGGTCGACGACGAAGCGTGCCGGGTCGGCGTTGCCGGTGCGGCACAGTTGCCATGCAGCGCCGGCGGGTACGAATTGGTCGGGTATGAGATCGAGCGGGTCGATGCGGGTGCCGTCCGGGCCGGTGTGCCCGTCGTCGAGTTCGGGGTCGACGAGGCGCCAGCGCGCCCGATCGGCGTCCCAGACCTCGGCGACTTCGTGATCCACGGCGTAGTCGGCGACGAAGTAGGTGGCGAAGCCGACCCGCGCGCGGGCCGGGATGCCGCGTGCGCGCAACGCGGCGACGTAGAGCACCGTGAAGTCACGGCAGCAGCCGACCAGGCGCTGGGCCGGCCGCCGTGGTTCGTCGAGTGAGCCGCCGGCCAGCTCGGCCAGCCTGCTCAGCATGGTCTCGATGTAGCGGGTATCGATCTCGCGCATGCGCTGAGCCGGAACGCCTTTCGCCAGTGGGCTGTCGGCGCGGTAGTGGATGACCAGACCCGATACCGTCCGTCGCAGCTGCGCGAAGTCGCCGGTCAGCCCGGCCAGCAACGCGGATCGAGCCCCCGGATCGGTCACTCTGCTCTGTGTCGAGTAGTGCGAAAGATCCGTCATGTCGGCGATGGTAGACAGTCGCAGTGCGGGTCGACTTGATCAATCGAGCTCGCTTCCCGGTGGGAAGTAGCGACTCATCGTGTCATCGAGGCCGATCTCTCCGTCGGCGTCCATGGTGACGGGGGTGAGTACGCCGCGGGACGACACCAGCCACGCCAGAACCGGCTCTGCCGGTGAGTCGGGATCGTTCGCCATGTGTCCGCGAGCGCAGGCGCGCCATCCGGCTCCCGGCACGACGCCGACGACGCGATTTGCCCGTTCGAGGTGGGAGAAGTCAGGGTAGTCGGTGACCGGCCGCCGCGCGCCCTGTTCGGCGTCGACGATCATGGCGGTGCCCGTTATCGAATCCCACGCGTCGACCTCGCGGGAACGGCCCATGAGGGTGTCGGTTCCTGTGAAGATGGCGAGCCAGCCACTGTGCGTGAATTCCATACGCGCCATTATTCCGATGCCGGCGCAGATGCCAATGCCGGGTTCTTCGCCCTACGAAGGCCGGGCCTCGATCGGATAGCTCGCTTGGAATGCGAGCCGGGAGTCGGCTTCCGCGGCGGTCCGGTCGAGTGCGTCATCGAGCGCCAGGAACACCTGCCAGGGCGGTGAACCGTCGGCGGCTGCGAGACGCTGCACGATCAACTGCTCGACGTCGGGGACGCGCTTGGCTTTCCACACTTTGTCGGCCAGGCCGACGAGGAGGTCTTCCATGCCGATGTCGTCTCCGCTCCACGCTCCGTGCGTCCATGCGAAGCGGGCCGACTTCGCCTCGAAGCCTCGAGCGAGCAGCAGTTCGAATCCGGCGCGTTCGTGGTCGGTGCCCGGTCCGGACAGTTCCTCGGGGTGCAGCACCTTCCCGATGTCGTGAGTTGCCGCTCCGAAGAGCACCGCTTCGCGATCGAAGCGCACCGCGGGGTGATGGTCGGTCATCCAATCGGCCAACTGCCTGGCGACGTCGTGCACTGCCCGCAGGTGTGCACCGAGCCGAGGCGGAGCGTCGAGGCTCGTGAGGAGTACCGCTACGTGCTCCGGCAGCGAGGCGAGGCCCGGCTCGATCATCGCGCGCCACAGGGCGGAGGTCATGGTGGACACGGTAGTTCCCGGGGGCTCGGTCGGATCAGTACGGCCGACTCTCTCACCGGTCGAACGATTCTCGCCTTTCGTCCTCCGGACGTCGCGGCGCGATCTTCGGACCCAGCTTGCGCACCAGCATGACGGTGGCGTCCTCGCGCAGCGGCGTCGGGTGATGCTCCCGCACCGCGGTGATCACCTGCCGCACCGTCTCCGGCGGCGGATGGCCCGTCCCGGCCTCCCGGCGCAGCACCTCCGCCAGCCGCCGCAGGCCGAACTCGTCACCGCTGGGACCACCGGTGATGCCGTCGGTGTAGAGGACCAGCCAGTCCTCGGGGTGCACCTTCTCCTCGGCGACGGGCTCGGTCGCCGCGCCGAGGCCGAGCGGTAGACCCCGCCCGCCGCCGAGCGGGTCGGCGATAGTGCCGCCGCGCATGACCAGCGGCTCGGCGTGACCGGCGTTGAGATAGCGCAGCCGCCCGCTGTCCAGGTCCAGCTCGGCGAGTACGGCGGTGGCCAGCGGGCCTGCCCCGAAGCGGGCGACGAGCGTCTCCTCGATCGAGCGGGCCTGCCCGGGCAGCCCGGCTCCGGCGTGCCTGGCGCTGCGGTAGGCGGACAGCGCGGTCGCGGCGATCAGCTCGGCGCGGTCGCCGGAGGCGTCGAGGATCAGCAGCTGCGCGGTGCTTTCGGAGAAGGCGTAGTCGAAGACGTCGCCGCGCAGGTCGTAGCGCGGCTCGACGGCGGCGCTGACCACGACGTCGCCGACCCCGGCGGTACGCGGGGGCAGCAGCGACCAGAGGAGTTCGGCGTCGGGGGTGCGGTTCCGGGTGAGGCGGGTGCGGTCGAGTCCGTCGCCGTAGTTGGTGGTGATGGTGACGAGGTGGCCGAGCAGCCGGGCCACCCAGCGGCAGTGCGCGCGCAGGCCGGGGTCGCGCAGGTCTTCGGGTTCGGGGACGCCGATCTCGAGCACGCCGAGCCGTTCGATGCCGTCGAGCAGCGGTATCCACAGGGTTTGTGCGCGGTCGGTCGAGGAGGTCTGGGTCTCCAGTTCGCGGAAGGCCCGGCCCGCGGTGGTGGTGTCGAGGTCGAGCGGGGGCGTGCCGGTGCCGGTGGCGGGGTGCAGCGCGCGCTGTTCGTAGTCGACGAGGTGCACGGTGAGTTCGACGCCGAGCGCGGTGCCCGCGGCGCGCGCGATCACCGGGAGCCGGTCCGGTGCGGCGAGGTGGACGCCGTCGACCAGCTCGACCAGCGCGGAGAGCGCCGGGGTGGTCGGGCGCGGATTGCGGAAGGGGCGGCTGAAGGTGGCGCGCCTGGTCTCGGTGCGCTGGTCGAGGTATTCGTTGACGACGTGCGCGAGCATGTCGCGGTCCCTGGCGGCGAGCGTCGTCATGCCGTGCACGTAGGCGTCGACCTCGAGGAACCCGGCGTTGCCTCCGATGCCGAAGTACTCGGTCCACAGCTCCTCGACGTCGAGCCCGGCGCCCTCGAAGACCGCGGCGAAGCTGCGCTGCTGCTCCCCGGCGCGATCCCGGCCGGAGAATTCGCGGGAGCCGGTCACCACTGCTCGTCGTCCCGTGCGGCGGTGAGCTGCTCGGCGACCCGGCGCATCGAGATGCGCTGCTCGCGGGCGGTGTGCGCGAGGGTCAGGAACGCCGCCTGCTCGCCGACTCCGTCCCGGCCCATGAGGAAGCCGGTGGCCCGCGCGATCAGCTCGCGGCCGCGCAGCTTGTCGGTGATCCGGCCGCTGACCGTCTCCGCCTCTGCGGCGCCGACCACCTGCGCCACCAGCAACGATGCCTGCGCGGCGAACAGGGTGAGCACGTGCTCCTCGCGGGGGCCGTAGGCGTCGGTGCCGTAGACCTTCATCGCGCCGAGCCCGCGCTCACCGGCGACGAGGGGAGCGCTCAGCGTCGAGACCAGCCCGAGCGCGGCGGCGCGCGGACCCCAGCGCGGCCAGCGCGGATCGGTGCCGACGTCGTCGACGCGGACCACGATCCGCTCCGCCGACGCGGTGAGGCACGGGCCGTCGCCCAGCTCGTACTGCAGCGCGTCGGCGCGCTCGACCAGGTCGCTGGTCGCCGCCGTGGTTCCGCGCTCGCCCGCGCTGTCGAAGAGCGTGATCCCCGCGCCCGCGGTGCCGGGCACCGTCTGCACCGCGAGCTCGGTGATGGTCGCCAGTGCCTCGTCCACCGTCCGGTGGGTCAGGAACATTCCCGCCATCCGCGCGAACGCGGCCACGATCTGCTCGGCCGCGGTGGTGTCACCCAGCCCGCCGCTCTTCGAATCCTCCGCCGACACCTGCCCTGCCTCCCTTCAGCTCCACTACGTGTGGTCGTTACCCAGCTCGGCGCCGGTTATGTGCCGAAGTGTCCGAGGTAAAAATCTGTAGTCCGGAGGGTAGACATTGTGCTGCGGACCGGCTACTGTCTCTCCCGTCGAAGAGAGAAGGATTAGTGGCCGGGCAGGTGAGCTGCCCGGATGCGAGACCCTCGGTCCCCCTCGGCGGAGACGCGAATCCGGTGCAGTCGGCCGGACCGCCGGGGGACCGCTACATACCCGTCGACCTGGGAGGTGGCTTACTGGAACACGTATCTCGACCTCACATTCCCGCCATGCCGCGGGGCCCGGTGCTCTCCGCCGGGCAGTGAATTCGATTCCCTCGTCAACTCTTCCGGGCCCCGGCGCGACAGTGCGCCGGGGCCCTTTCGGCTACTCAGAGCCCCAGATCGATGCGCTCGGCGAGCGCCGGATCGTGGATGTCGCCGCCTGCCCGCATCGCCTCCCGATAGCCGAGCAGGCTGGCCGCGTCGGTGTCGGTATTGGTCTTGCCGCGCTTCCAGTAGGCGCGCGCGAGCAGATCGGCGCGGGCGACGCCGCACGAGCCGAGCAGGTGCGCGCGGACACGCCGGACGGCGGCGGCCTCGGCGGCCACCCACACCTGGGTGCGGTGTTCGGAAAGTGCTTCGGGTGGATGGTTTTCGAGGTCGGTGACGGAGTCGAGGAGTTCCAGCTCCAGGTTCGGGTGCTCAGGGAGCAGGGCGCGGTCGGCCGGATCGGTGAGCGCCGCGTACACCCGGATCCGATGCTCGGGCCCGAGGCTGTCGACGATCGCCGCGATCGCCGGGACGGCGGTGTCGTCGCCGACCAGGATGTGGTCGCGAAACCCCTCCGCGACAACCCATTCCGGCCGCATTCCGGCGAGCGTCACCGCGTCTCCCGCGCTCACGGTGGCGAGCCAGTTCACGGCCACCCCGCGCTCGTGGCGGGCGATGTCCAGCGTCAGGCGCCGGGTGTCCGCGTCGAATCGGCGCACGGTGAAGGCGCGCAGGAGCGGCCGCCCGGTGTCGTCGGCGGACAGCTCGAGCTTGAACGCGTCCGCCGGGCGCGGCGCGCGGTACTGCGCGAGCGCGGCCCCCTCGAGCACGACCCGGGTGAACCCAGGCGAGAGCGGGCGCACCTCGGCGACGGTGAGCCGCAGCGACAGCGGCTCGTTGGCGCGCCCCAGCGCCGCGATGCCTGCCTTGATGGAATCCATCACCCCTCCTCGCACGTCTACTTAGGTCAGCCTAACGTGCCGGGGCCGGAACCCTGATCCGACACCGCCCTGAACCTCCTGCTGGACGGCATCGCGACCTGGAAGAAGGACTGCTAGAGAACGACTTCCAGCTCGACCTCCGCCGCAGACCCCGCGACCAGCCCCTCCGCCGCCCGCACCGCCTTCTTCACCGGCAGCACGTAGGTGGAGCGCTTGGAATCCGGGAACAGCGACGTCGACCACGCGGTCCCGCCGATCCGCACCCGCACCTTCACCGCCCCGAACCCCGTGGTCCGATGCCCGTACCGCTCCTCGATCTCATCGGCCACCTCCTCCGGCAGGCTCAGGAAATGCCACGACCCGGCGCCGTCGTGCTCCCACACCGGTGCCGTGAACGCATACCGCGATACCATCCCGTCAGCCCGGCGTCCGCGCCGAGGAGAGCGGCGCGGGATCGTCGAGCGGTCGTTCGTTGCCGACTTCCTTCGCGCTCCGCATGCCACCACAGTACGAAGCCGCCCAGTAGGCGTGCCCGGCGTCCTAGTATCCGTCGGGTGGAACTCGACGAGTACATGAAGCACGACGCGACCGGCTTGGCCGAGCTGGTGGCGCGCCAGGAGGTGACGCCCGCCGAGCTGCTCGCACTGGCGCGGCAGCGGGCCGACGCCGTGAATCCCGCGCTCAATGCCATCGTGCGGAGGCTGGACGGGGTCGCCGACGAGCGGGCCGGGGACGCCGCGCTCGCCGGTCCGTTCGCCGGGGTGCCGTTCCTGATCAAGGATCTGCAGCAGGAGTACCAGGGTTTCCCCAGTACGGAGGGGTCGCGTTCGCTGGCCGGTGAGGTCGCGGCCGAGCACAGCCTGCTGGTGCGGCGCCTGCTCGATGCGGGGCTGGTCATCTTCGGTCAGACGAACACCCCGGAGTTCGGCAGCAAGGGCGTCACGGAATCGGAGTACTGGGGTCCGGCGCGCAATCCGTGGAACACCGCGCACACCCCGGGCGGGTCGTCGGGCGGCTCCGGTGCGGCGGTCGCGGCCGGGATCGTGCCCGCCGCTGGCGCGAACGACGGTGGCGGGTCGATCCGGATCCCGGCGGCGTGCAACGGGCTGGTCGGGCTGAAGGCCAGCCGCGGCCTGAGCCCGTACGGGCCGCGGGTCGGCGAGGTCATGTTCGGCATGGTCACCCAGGGCGTCGTCTCGCGGACCGTGCGCGACAGCGCGGCGCTCTACGACGCCATCATCGGCGCGAACCCGCGCGCCGCGTACCGGGCCGCGCTGCCCGAGCGCCCGTTCGCCGAGCACATCACCCGGCCGCCGGGCACGCTGCGGATCGGCTACTCCACCGCCTCCGCGATCACCGCGAAGCCACACCCGGAGGCGATCGCGGCGGTCGAGAGCGCGGCGCGGCTGCTCACCGAGCTCGGCCACGAGGTCGAGGAGGTCCGGCCGCCGTACAACGACAAGCGGCTGGCGGAGGATTTCCTGACGATCTGGTTCGCCAGCCTCCACCGCGAGATCGTCGCGATCAAGGAGCGGACCGGCGCGCGGGACAGCGATTTCGAAGCCGACACGCTCGCCGTCGGCGAACTCGGGCGCGCCCGTGGTGTCGGCGCGCTGATGGCGGCGATCGACCACATCAACGACTACACCGCGGACCTGGCCGAGTTCCACGAACGCTACGACTACTTCCTCACCCCGACCCTCGCGGAGCCGCCGCTGACCGTCGGGAAGATGGTCACCCCGAAACCACTGCGGACCGCCGCCCGGCTGCTGCACCGGCTGCACGGTGGGAAGGTCCTGGCGATGAGCGGGATTCTCGCCTCGCTCATCGACGAGAACCTCGGCTGGGTGCCCTACACCCAGCTCGCGAACCTCACCGGGCGGCCCGCGATCACTGTTCCGCTGCACTGGACCGAGGCGGGGTTGCCGCTCGGTGTCCAGTTCGTCGGGCGGCCGGGGGCCGACGGTGATCTGCTGCAGCTGGCCGCGCAGCTCGAGCAGGCGCGGCCGTGGGCGCACCGGCACCCCGCCCCGGTCGTGCAGCGAAATCCCGAGTCCTGACGCGGGCGCCGCGCCCCCTGTCAGCCGCCGTAACTCGGTTGGACCGAGACGCCGCCGCCATCCAGCACAGCGAGCACCGCTTCGAGAAACTCGAAGGACAGGTGGCGCTCGGAAAGGTCGAAACCGAGCCAGGTGAGGGCGAACGGCGGCGCCGCGCCGAATCCGCCGCGCAGGCAGTCCGCCAGACCGTCCAGATCCGATCCGAAGTATCCGCCGGGGCCGTTGACGGCTTCGCCGATCGCGCAGAAGAATCCGTTCCTGTCGGTGATGAAGCGGCCGTCCAGTTCGAAGGGCCCGCTCGCGGACGCTCGGTGCACCCCGTCCGACGCGATCCGGACGACCTCCAGCCAAGCTTCCCGATCCGCCGCCGACAGCGGAGCCCACGCGTTGGTCTTCGCCGGGCCGCCCCGTCGCCACAGTTCCCAGAGCTGCGCCGCACCGGGTTTCGGTGGCGCCCACATACCTCCCGAGAGGGTCAGGGACCAGCGGTCACCCGTGCGCGCCAACTCGGTGGTTCGCGTGTTCGAAAGGAGGTAGGCGCCGATCGGGGCACCGTGGATATCCAAGATCCGGATGTCGACATTATCGGCGGGCTCGCGCGAACCCAGGCGGGTCAGCGTCTTCCACTCGTCGGCCGGGCCGGGGCGAACCCCGCTCGCCCGCAGCGTCATCGCTGCTTCGGGATCGCTGTCGAACAGCCCGGTCAACTGCTCGACGTCACACGCCGCGGTGCTGTTTCCGTCCAGGACGATGTCGTACCGTGCCACGGATTCTCCGATCATCCACCGAGCCGGTTCGGGATCGTGCCGCCTTCCGGATACCACGGCCCCGGGAACAGGAACGGGGCCCTGTAGTCGTGTTGGTAGACGTACCCTAGCCAGCCGTCCGGCCGCTGGAGGATGCGGTGGTTGGTGCCGGGCACATCCCACTCGAGCGAGCCGGCCCACTGGCTGCGCTGCCCGGGTGGCAGTTCGCGGCCCTGGTACACGGTCTGCCGACCGGTCTGCGGGTCGATCCGCGGGACCCCGTTCCCCGCGCGGACGTTCTCGTAGGCCTCCCTGATCGGCCGGGGAATCGGGTTGGGATCCGAGAGGTTCCGGCCGTTGGTATTGCACTCCCTGCGGGCGAGACCGGTGGGATCGATCCAGGCCAGCGGATTGTGCGGGTAGGCGTCCGGATTCGGGGCCGGATCGAGACCGAGGGGGTCGCTGCTGAGGTAGCGGCCGATCTCGGGGTCGTAGTAGCGGTGGTGGTTGTAGTGCAACCCGGTCTCCGGGTCGTGTATCTGGCCGGGGAAGCGCAGCGGGGTGTCGGCCGCGCCGATCCAGCGGGTGCGACCCCAGAGTTCGGTATCGGCCGTGGCGACGGAGCGGGCGGCGGCGGGGTCGATCAGCTCGACGGGGGTGCCGACGAGATCGCCGATGACGGCGTGGAATCGCCGGTCGAGATCGTCGCGGTCGGTGGTCTGGGCGAGCGGTGTGTGGGTGCCGGGCAGGTAGTGCCAGCGCGTGACGCTCCCGGCGCTGGACAGGGCGACGAGCTGGTCGCCGTCCCAGTGGTAGTCGATGCGCTCCAGAACGGTGCCGTCGGTGGCGAGGTGCTGCTTGGTGGTGCGGCGCCCGAGGGCGTCGTAGGTGTAGTGCCACCACTGCCTGCTCGGGGTCCAGACATCGGTGAGCTGGTCGAAACCGTCGTAGCGGTAGAACCAGACGTCGGGTTTGCGGGAGCGGCGTGCGGTGATCTTGCGGGTCAACCGGCCCGCAGCGTCGTAGTGGTAGCGGGTGCGGCCCGCGCGCACCAGGCGGGTGCCTCGGTACCGCCTGCGTCGCATCCGGATGTTCGGCCGGTGGACGGTACGAGCAGCGGTGATGTTGGACAATGCGTCGTAGGTGTACCGCTCGGCAGCGGTGGTGCCGTCGCTGACGGTGGTGACGCGGCCCATCGGGTCGAGGGCGAAGTCGTGGTGCAGGCTGGTGCCCTGCCGGGCGGCGGTCCGGGTGCGGGGGTAGTTGTCCGGACGCCAGGTGTAGGTGTCGCTGCGCAGTTCGGCAGGCGCGCGGCGGGTCTCGCCGAGGTCGAGCAGGTTCGGCGGGTGTGCGGTGACCGTCTGGGCGGTGAGCCTCCCGACCGGGTCGAGGTCACGGGTGACGGCGATGTCGCCGACGGTCCAGGCGGTGAGCTGTCCGGCGGCGTCGTGGTCGAAGCGGAGGGTGTGGTTGCCTGCTCCGAGCGTGGCGGGCCTGCCTGCGCGGTCGTAGCCCCACCGGGTCTGCGTGCCTGCGTGGTCGGTGCGGCGGGTGCGTCTGCCCAGCGGGTCGTATTCGTGCCGGAGGGTGTGCTCGCCGTCGCGGGTTTCGGTCTCGATCTCGCCGGTCGCGGTGTGGGTGAACGCGAGGGTGTGGCCGGTGTCGTCGCCGTGGCCGGAGACGGCGGAGAGCATGCGGCCCGCACCGTCGTAGGTGAAGCGGCGCCAGGCTCCGGAGGACGCCGTGATGCTCGTGAGGTAGCCGATGGCGTCGTAGGTGTGCGTGCGGGTGTCGCCGGTCGCGGGGGTGACGGTGGCGATCAGGCCCGCATCCGTGCGGGTGTAGCGGCTCTGCGCTCCGCTGTAGTCGGTCTCGGCGGCGAGCTGTCCGGCCGGATCGTAGGCGTAGCGCCAGACCTGGCCCAGCGGGCTCACGACGGCGGTGAGGCGCCCCTCGGAGTCGTAGCGGTAGCGGGTCACGGCGCCGTCCGGGTCGGTGCGTGCGGTGCGCAGGTCCCAGCTGCCGTTCGCGAAGGTGGTGACTCCGCCCGCCCGGTTCACGTGCCGGATGGGTGCGCCCTCGTCGTCGTGCTCCCAGGTCTCGCCGTGCCCGTCGGGGTCGATCCTGGACAGCAGGGTCCCCTCGGGCGACCAGCTGTAGCGGGTGACCCGGCCGAGCGGGTCGGTGATCTCGGCCGGGCGGCCGCATCGATCGCGGCGAATGCGCGTGACGCCCGCGAGCTGGTCGACGACGGTGACCGGTAGCCCGGCCGCGTCGGTCTCGATCCGGGTGCTCGATCCGTCGGCCATGGTGATCGCTGCCTGCGCGCCGCAGGGGTGATAGGTGAATTCTGTGCGGGCCCCGGCCGGGTCGGTGAGAGCGGCCAGCGTGCCGTCGCCGTGCCACTCCTGCAGGGTTGCCGTGCCGTCGGGGCCGGTGATGCGGGCGGGCAGGCCGGGGGCGGCGTAGTCGAGCTCGAGGCGGGTACCGTCGGGCCGCACGATTCGGGCCAGGTCGCCGTCGGGGGTGTAGAGGTAGCGGGTGACGGCGCCGTCGGGACCGGTGACGGTGAGCGGTTTGCGCTCGCTGTTGTAGTCGATGCGGGTGTGCGCACCGGTCGGGGTGCGTACGTCGCGCAGCCGCAGGTCGCTGTCGAAGCCGTATGTGGTCTCGGCGCCGAGGGAATCGGTGTGCCGGGTACTGCGGCCGGTGTCGCCGGGGTGGTCGCGGTAGGTGAAGGTCGCGGAGAGGATGCCGTGGGTGCCGTGCTGGGCCACGACCCGGCCGCGGTCGTCGTAGGTGTTCGACATCGAGGTGCCCCTGGAGTCGGTCCACGACAGCATGCGGCCGTCGGCGTCGTAGGTGTATCGCGACGTGGCGCCCAGTGCGTCGGTGACCGCGACGAGTTCGTCTGCTTCGTAGACGAATTCGCGGACGACGAGGTCGTCGGCGGCATCGTCACCGGACAGTGCGAGCGCGGTGACCCGGCCCAGCTGCGGGTCGGTGCGGACGCGTACGCGGTAGCCGCCGGAGTGGATGATCTCGGTGGGTGCGCCGTCGGCGGCGTAGTGGAAGCGGATGCGGTTGCGGTGCCGGTCGGTGAGCGCGGAGACCGCGTAGTTGCCGCGCCGGTCGTCCAGGCCGCGCAGTGTCGGCTCGGGGGCGAAGTGCCAGGTGATGCCACGTTCCGGGTCGTGGACCCGGTAGGAGCCGGTCTCGGTGCGGGCGCAGGTCCAGCGTGAGCCGCCGGACAGCGGGCGCACCGGGGTGCCCGGTTGTGGGTGCGGGTAGGCGAGCAGGATGCCGTCCTCGCCGGCGAAGACGATGCCGCTGTCGTCGACTATCAGCCGGATGTCGAGCGTGGTCGACCAGGAGTGGCCGAACCAGCGGCCCCAGCGGTAGTTCGAGCGGTGCCTGCGGTTCAGGACCAGCGGGAGTACGCCGGGGAGGTCGAGATCGACGGTCGGGAGGAGGAATTCGCCGGTCGCGACATCGACCGGGTCGCCGCACTCGGTGGTCTGCGCGGGGTCGCGGTCGTTGGCCGGGTCACCGGAGCGGGCTTCGTCGCCGATACCGGCGTCGGAATCCGCGCGCTGGTCCACCGGGTCGCCGCGGGGATCGGGGGCGCTGTCGCCGCGATCGGGGTTACCGTCTCGTGCCTGTTCCGCTTCCGGGGTGTGGGCGGTTGGCGAGTCCGGTGCTGCCGGACGTGCGTCGACGGCAGGGCGGCCGGTGTCCGCGGCGATGGCGGGGCGCCGTGGCGCGGCCGGGTCGAGGCCCGCGCGGGGCGACGGCCGGTCCGGGTCCGGGCGGGGGCCGATCGGGTCGGGGCGACGCGGGGTGTTGGGGGAATCGGGCGGATTCCGGGGTGCGGGGGTGTCCGGTCGCGGCGGGGTCGGCGTCGGCGCGCCGTGACCGTGCGGGTGCGTGGTGGGGGAGTGGATCGCGGTGGGGGCGTGGTCGGGGGAGTCGGATCGGGAGCTGTCCGGCGGGTCGGATTCCGTGCGCGGGCCCGTAGCATCGGGGTCGGAGCGCGGTGTGACGGGATCGGAATCGGCACGTGGGGATGGGGTTTCGTTGTCGCCGCGATCACGGGGAGGCTCGGCGTCGGGATGTCCCGCCGGGGAGGGGTCGGAGGTGCCGGCGTCGGCTCGGTCTTGGGCGGGATCGCTGTCGGGCCGGTCTCGGAAAGGGTCGGTGTCGGCTCGGTCTTGGGAAGGATCGACGTCGGGGCGGTCGTGAGAGGGATCGCTGTCGGGCCGGTCTCGGGAGGGATCGGTGTCGGGCCGGTCTTGTGAGGGATCGGTGTCGGGCCGGTCTTGTGAGGGATCGGTGTCGGGCCGGTCTTGTGAGGGATCGACGTCGGCGCGGTCTTGGGAAGGATCGACGTCGGCGCGGTCGTGAGAAGGATCGACGTTTGGCCGGTCTCGGGGAAGATCCGTTTCGGGCCGGGCGTCGGACGCCCCGGAATCCGGACGCGCCACGGGCGCGTCGACGTCCGGTCTGTCGCCGTCATCGGTACGGGTGTCGGGCCGGTCCGGCGGGGTGTAGGTGTCGGGTCGCGGGTCGGGCGGGTCGTCGCCGGGTCCGTCGGTACGGGGCCCATCGGTGTCGCCGGTGCCGGGCCGGTCGGGCACCGGATCCGGCGCAGGAGGCTCCGGCCGGGCGTCGGGAGCGTCCGCGGTGGTGCCGAGTGTGCGGTCCACCGGCGGCGCGCTGTCGGCGGCCCCCGCACCGATGCCGTCCGGCTGGTCCTGCGGTTCGGGATCGGGTCGGGGCGCGGGCCCGTCGGCCGGACCCGCGTCGATCGAGGGTTCCGGGCGCGTCGAGTCCGGCACCCCGGGCCGATCCAATTGCGGCGGAGCGGAATCGGCGGCCCCGGCCCCCGGAGCGGAGTCGCCGGTCTCCGGTGTGGGTGCGCGGGTGTCCGCCGCCGGTGCTCGGCCCTCGGGTGCCCCCGGCCGGTCACCGAGACCGGCGCGGGCCGGCGGCCCGTCGGGGAGCCCGGTGCCCGGCCGGGGCGCCGGGTTCGGCAGGTCCACATCCGGCAACCCGCGGCCGGGCAGCGCGTGCCGTACCCGGTTGACCAGGGAGAGCGGTGTCCGGGCCGCCCCCGCGCCGCCGGTCGCCACGGTGAGGAGCACCTCGCTGGTGAGCATTCCGGTGAACTCGAAGGGGCTGGTCCGCGCCTGGTTCACCACCGCGTCGACGGCGGCCGCGGGATCGGCGGCCAGCACCACCACCCCGGTGGCCAGCGTGGAGAGGTTCGCCAGGTAGTCGGCGGGGTGGGTGAGGTTGTAGGGATCGGTCGGGTTGACCTGGCGCACGAACTGCACGATCCCGCTCAGCCCGGTCAGCAGCCCGTCGGAGAAGCTGAGCCCCGCGTAGTTCGCGATGTCGATGCCGTCCTCGATATTCGCGCCCATGCGGGAGGTGAACGGCGGCTCGGTCGGCGCCGTCTCGGTCGCGGTCTCGATGGCGGTCCCGGCTTGTTCGGCGGCGGTATTGCGATGGGTGCGCGCCCGCTCGAGCATGTCGAGCGCGGCGCGGTAGCGGCCGGACCAGGTGTCGACCAGCGGTGTCTCGGCCTGTGTTTCCGCGGGTAGCGAGTTCCACCAGGTCTTCTGCCGGTTCTCCTCGGCGATCGCGGCGTTCCATTCGGCGATGGCGTCGGCGGCACCGCGCTGCGCGGTCTCCACCGCGTACCCCCATTCGACGAGGGTGGACGCGGCATCGGTGAAGGCGTCGGCGGCGTCGAACCACAGCTGGGGTTGCGGATCGTAGGCCGCGTCGAAGCCTTCGCGGCCTTCCCCGGTCCACTCTCCGGCGTCGATCGCGCGCAACCCCTGGCCGGTGAGCTCGACGGCGGCGGCCATGTCGGTGAGCGTGCCCGCGGCCTCGCCGATGGCCTCCGGTTCGCCGCGGACCAGCTCCTTCGGGTCCTGGGTCTCGCCCAGCTGCCGTTCCTCGATCTCACCGCCGAGCGCGGAGGAGATCTGGTCGCCGAAGTCGTCGAGCGCCTCGGCGGCGCCGTCGAGCCCGACCAGCTCGGCGCCATCGGCGAGGAGATCGAGGCCGTCGTCGGCGAGCTCGCCGAGCGTCTCGACGCCGGACTCCCAGGCGGGTTCGACGACGGCGGCGATGTCGTCGACGGCATCACCGGCCGCGTCGGCGAGATCCTCGAGCGGGTCGAGCGGATTCCAGCCCACGCGCGCTCACTCCGGCGGGGCGAGGAGCTGCGCGGCCCGCTCGGCGCCGTCGGTGTCCCAGCCCGGGGTCTCGCCGGTGGCCTGTGCGATGTCGTCGGCCAGCAGCGGGTTCGTCAGAACGGACACATTGGCGAGCGCCTGCGGGCCGACCTCCTCGACCACCTGCCAGTTCTGCTCGATGGTCAGCTCAGCCTGTGCGAAGGATTCCCGGCTGTAGTCGGGGTGCACGATGTTGTTGATCGGGTTGTCGGCCAGGGTTTCCGACCAGGAGCGCTGCGCGATCTCGTCCCTGGACAGGTGCGGGTTGCCCATGGTGTGGGTCCACAGTGTCGCCAGTACCTCCGAGGCCTGGGAGTCCATCATGTGGTAGCGGCCTGCGGCGATGTTCAGGGCCTCGGCGATCTCGTTGCCCGACTGCACCATCGACCGGACTCCCCAGGACCAGCGCTCGCAGTAGGTCTCGAAACTCCCCTGCACGCGAGGGTGGCCCGCTTCCAGCGGGGAGAGCGTGAGCAGCGCGAACCCGCGCCCCGATGCCGCTGTCTCCTTGATGCCGAGGTCGGTCAGGACCCCGATCATGCCGGTGATGCCCTGCGCGGTCTGCTGCAGTGCCACCGGGTCGACGTTCACCGTCACCGATCGTCCTCACTGTTCGCGATCTGTGGCGGGAACGCCATCGGCGCCGCCCCCGCGATATCGACGAGCACGCCCGTCGGGGTAGCGGTGCGCCGACCGGCCCAATCCGCGAGATGCGCACCGAATATTGTGCGATATCGGTAGTCGGTGTCGGCGTCGAGGCCACGGGCGAGCACGTAGCGGGCGTAGTCGTGTTCGCCGGTGAACCCGCACACCCACTCCACCCCGCCGAACCGGGTGGTCAGCAGCCGGTCGTCGCCGGTGATCGGCACCAGCAGCGCCGCTGACCGGAACGCCGTCAGCAGTGCGTCCGGTTGGCCGAAACCGCGGTAGAACGAGGCGATTTCAGCACGCAGCCCCGCACGCCCGTCTCCGGAAATCGTCACCGCAGTCACCCCCCGCTGCCGAAAGTCTACTCGGCGATCGGCTCCGATCGGGATGTGCGCTTGCCCCCAATTACCCGGAGGAATAGACAGTGCGAGAGTCTATTTCGATCATTATCACCGTCGTCCCGAGTACCGGACCGGCTGCGTACGGCGCCCGCGGCAGGCGCAGGTCAGTGCCGCGGGGATTCGCCGAATCCGACAGCCCGCAGGATGAAGTCGACGATGGCGTTCTGCTTGCCGGGCTCGGTGATCGCCGCGGCGCCGAGGAAGCTGGTCCGGGTCAGCAGTATCCCCATGAACGCCTCGCCGGCGAGCGCGGGATCGCCGTTCAGCTCGCCCCGCTGTGCGGCAGACCAGAAGATGTCCTCGACCACCGCCATGCAGCGGTCGATGGAGTCGCGCCGGAACGCGGTGTAGATGGCCGGGTACTGCTGCGCCTCCTGGACGCAGCGCTGCAGGATCTCGATCCGCGGGCTGGTGAAGACGGCGGTCACGGCCGGGATGATCGCCAGCAGGTCGGTGCGTAGTGCCCCGGTCGCCGGTGGGGTGAGGCCGGCGGCGAGGCTGCCGAGGGCGTCGGTGATCAAGAGTTCGCGGTCGGGCCAGCGGGTGTAGATGCCGCGCTTGTCGACGCCGGCGCGGGCGGCGACGCTGTTGATCGAGAGCCCGGCGATGCCGCGCTCGGCCAGCTCCGCGACGGCGGCCTCGATGACGCGACCGTCGATCGACGGGTCGCGGCGGCGGCCTCGCGGCGGTGCCGCTGAACCCATTGCCAAACCTCACCTATTTGATGCACCATGTCGGTGCATTAATTCGGCCGCCGGGTGAGGCGACCTGCGTGTTCGCGAGCAGACCAGAGTATGGCATCCGCCCGGTGCTCGACGCTCGCGCCCGAACTGTCGAGGAGTACACAATGCTGCAGGTAGGCGATCCGGCACCGGATTTCGAGCTGCTGGACCAGAAGGGGGAGCCGGTCCGGCTCAGCACGGTGCTCGGCACCGGCTCCGCCACCCTCTTCTTCTACCCGGCCGCGCTGAGCCCCGGGTGCACCAGGGAGGCGTGCCACTTCCGGGACATCGTCGCCGAGTTCGCCGAGCGCGGGGCGACGGTGCTCGGCATCAGCAACGACGATGTCGCCACCCAGAAGCGGTTCGACGAGGCGCATCGGCTCGGGTATTCGCTGCTGGCCGATGTCGGCGGCGAGGTCGCCAAGTTGTACGGGCTGAAGCGGCGGGTGCCGGGGCTGCCCGCCAAGCGGGTGACCTTCGTCATCGGGTCTGACCGGCGGGTGCTCGCCGCAGTGCACAGCGAGCTGAACATGAACATCCACGCCGATCAGGCGCTCGCGGCGCTGCGCGGCTGACCCGGTGTCGCGCCGGGGCGGGTGGGTCGCGATTCGGTCGTGACCGCTCGCCTTTCGGCATGTCTGCGATTTCTGAAGGGTTCGCCGGGCGGGTCGCGCTGCCGAACATTTCACTATTGTGCTTACGGTAACTCCTACCGTACTGTTACCCACGTCACACGGCAGGTAACGATACCGACCATCCGGTCGGCGAATGTGCCGACCGGAAAGTTGGGTACGCGATGCGCCGACACCTCCCGAATCGGGAATCCGCAAGGCCGCGGGCATGAGCCAGCACCTCCAGTTCCTGCTGCTCGGCATCGGCAGCGGCGGCGTCTTCGGCGCCCTCGCCATCGCCCTGGTCCTGACCTACCGCAGCTCGGGCGTGCTCAACTTCGCGACCGGTGCCATGGCGCTGAACTGCGCGTACATCTACGCCTTCCTGCGCAGGGGCGAGTTCGTGCTGCTGGTGCCCGGGCTGCCGAAGTCGGTCGAGATCGGCGGCGACCCCGGCTTCGCGCTCTCGGCGCTGATCGCGGTGACGCTCTCGGCGCTCTTCGGGCTGCTGGTCTACGTGCTGATCTTCCGTCCGCTGCGCAAGGCTCCGCCGATCGCGCGGGCCGTCGCCTCGCTCGCGCTGATGATCCTGCTGCTGGCCATCGCGAGCAAGCAGGTCGGCTCGAACTCCGTCGGGGTGCGGGCGATCTTCCCCGTCGATATCTGGACCGTCGGCGCCGTCAGGATTCCGCAGGACCGGGTGTTGTTCGGGGTCAGCATCCTCGTGCTGGCGGTGGCGCTCGCGGCGCTCTACCGGTTCACCCGCTTCGGCCTCGCCACCCGCGCCACCGCCGAGAGCGAGGAGGGCGCCTACGTCAGCGGCCTGTCGCCGGACCGGATCGCGGCCGCCAACTGGATGATCAGCGCGGCGGTCGCTGGCGCGGCGGGCATCCTGATCGCGCCGATCGTGCCGCTCAGCCCGACCGGGTACGTGCTGTTCATCGTCCCCGCGCTGGCCGCGGCGATCATCGGCCGGTTCGCGTCGGTGGTCGCGGCCGCGGTCGCCGGGCTGGTGATCGGCATGCTGCAATCCGAGGCGACCTACCTCGTCCGGGTGTACGAGTGGCTGCCCTCCAGCGGGCTGGTGGAGCTGGTGCCGCTGGTGGTGATCCTGGTGGTGCTCGTGATCAGGGCTCGGCCGCTGCCCGCGCGCGGCGCGGTCGTCGTCGCCGAGCTGGGCACCGCGCCCTACCCGCGAAAAGTGCTGCTGTGCACGGTGGCCGGTGTCGCGGTCGCCGCGGCCGGGCTGGTGCTGTCCGGGAACGACCTGCGGGTCGCGATCACCACCACCCTGATCCTCGGCGTCATCGGCCTGTCCCAGGTGGTGGTCACCGGGTACGCCGGTCAGGTGTCGCTGGCCCAGCTCTCGCTGGCGGGGGCCGCGGCCTTCGTCCTCGGCCCGATCACCGACGGGCTCGGCGTGCCGTTCCCGTTCGCGCCGCTGCTGGCCGCGCTGGTGGCGACGGTGCTCGGCGTGCTCGCCGGGCTGCCCGCGCTCCGGATCCGCGGCCTCACCCTCGCGGTCGTCACGCTGGCGCTGGCCTATGCCCTGGAGGCGCTGTGGTTCCGCAATCTCGACTTCGTCGGGTCGAGCGGAATCGACATCCCGGATCCGGTGATCTTCGGCCACAGCCTCGGCATCGGCCGGGGCGAGACCTACCCGCGGCTGGAGTTCGGGCTGCTGTGCCTGGCGGTGCTCGCGGCGGTCGGCGTCGGTGTCGCCGTGCTGCGGCGCGGCAGGCTCGGCACCCGGATGCTGGCGGTGCGCGCCAACGAGCGCTCGGCCGCGGCCTCCGGCGTCGACGTGGTCCGCACCAAGCTGCTCGCCTTCGCGATCGGCGCCTTCATCGCCGGGCTCGGCGGCAGCCTGCTGGCCTACCAGCAGACCAACGTCTCCTTCCAATCCTTCACCGCGCCCGCCGCGCTGACCCTGTTCGCCATCGTCTACCTGGCGGGCACGACCTCGATCTCCGGCGGGCTGCTGAGCGGCGTGCTCGGCGCGGGGGGAGTGGCGTTCCTGCTACTCGGCAAGCTCGGCGAGTCGGCGGGCGCCTGGTACCAGGTGATCGTCGGGTTCGCGCTGCTGATCACGGTGCTGGCGAACCCCGACGGCATCGCCGCCCCCGTGCAGCGGGCATTGGCCCGAAGTGGCAAGCGTCCCGCGCCTGCCGCTCCGACCGCGCCACCGCCACTCGATACCGAACCCGTCGAACCGGGTGATCCGCTGCTGACGCTGGACGGTGTGACCGTCCGCTACGGCGGGGTGGTCGCGGTGGACGACGTGAGCTTCACCGTGCGGCGCGGCGCCATCGTCGGGCTGATCGGCCCCAACGGCGCGGGGAAGACGACGCTGATCGACGCGATCACCGGGTCGGTGCGCGCGGCGGGAACGGTGACGCTCGGCGGGGTGCCGCTCGGCGGCAGACCCGTGCACCGCCGCGTGCACGCCGGGCTCGGCCGGACCTTCCAGGCCATCGAACTGTACGAGGACCTGAGCGTCCGGGAGAACGTCCTGGTCGGGCTCTCCGGTCACAGCGAAAAAGGCGGTACTGCGGCCGAACTCGACGAAGTATTCACCCTGCTCGGGCTCGGCGAGCTCTGCGACACCCCCGCGGGCGAACTGTCCCAGGGGCAACGCCAGCTGGTGTCGATCGCGCGCGCACTCGCGGGCCGACCGGAGCTGCTGCTCCTGGACGAACCGGCGGGCGGGCTGGACAGCACCGAGAGCCGGTGGCTGGGTGAGCGATTGCGGGCGATCCGGGCGGGCGGGGTGACGATCCTGCTGGTCGAGCACGACATGAGCCTGGTGCTCGGCGTCTGCGACCACATCCAGGTGCTGAACTTCGGCCGCACCCTGGCGGCGGGCAGCCCCGAGCGGATCCGCGCCGACCGGAAGGTGGCCGAGGCCTACCTCGGCACCCGGTTCACCGAGGAGGTCGTCGGATGAGCCTGCGACTGGCCGGCGTGACCGCCGGATACGGCAAGCTGGCGATCGTGCGCGGCCTCGACCTCGAGGTCCGCTCCGGCACGGTCACCGCGCTGCTCGGACCGAACGGCTCCGGGAAGACCACGCTCATGCTGACCATGGCCGGGCTGCTTCCCGCGCTCGGCGGGGAGATCACCGTCGCGGGCACCCGCCTGCCGAAAGCCGCTCCGGCCAGGGCGAACCGGGCCGGTGTCGTGCTCGTGCCGGACAGCAGGGCGCTGTTCACCGGCCTGACCGTCGCCGAGCACCTCGAACTCGCCCGCGGCCGGAGCCGCCGCCCGCTCGATGACATCCTCGACCTGCTGCCCGCGCTGCGGCAGCGCCGCAGGGTCGCCGCGGGCGCGCTCTCCGGCGGCGAGCAGCAGATGCTCGCGGTCGGCCGGGCGCTGATCCAGAACCCCGCGGTGCTGCTCATCGACGAGATGAGCATGGGGCTGGCACCGGTCGTGGTGGAGGAGCTGCTGCCCGCCGTCCGGCGGGTCGCGGACGACGCCGATGCCGCGGTTGTCCTGGTCGAGCAACACGTGCGGCTGGCCCTCGCGGTCGCCGACGACGCCGTTGTCCTCGTCCACGGCGACGTGACGCTGCGCGGCCCGGCCGCGGAGCTCGCGCGGGCGCCGGAGCGCCTGGAGGCCGCCTACCTGGGCGGCGAAAGCAGCACAACCGCGGAGTGATCCGCCTATCTCAGGAGATCGTCATGTCCCCCTTCACCCGCACCCGGTGGGCGGCGCTGCCGTGCCTCGCCCTCGCGGCCGCGTTGTTCGCCTCCGGCTGTTCCGGCGGTGCCGATTCGGCGGCGACCCCGGCGGACAAGTCCGTGCTCGGGCAGCCGAACAAGGCCACCGGTGCCCCGGTGCGCATCGGATTCGTCACCACCGGCCCGAAGGCGCCGGTCTACACCGAGGAGCTCGAGGTCGCCACCGCGACGGCCGCCTACATCAACGACTACCTCGGCGGGATCGATGGCCGCCCGATCGAGCTGATCACCTGCGAGGACGAACTCCAGGTGAGCCTGGCGCGCAACTGCGCCAACAAGTTCGTCCAGTCCGACGCGGTCGCCGTGGTCAGCGGTGAGCTGAACAGCGCCGACACCATCACCTCGATCACCTCACCGTCCGGGATGCCCTACGTCACCGCGGCCGGTGGGCAGCAGTCGCTGCTGCTGCCGAACACCTATGTGCTGATCAACGCGCTGAACTCGCTGGCGGGCGTGCCCGCCGCCTACGCGAAGCAGCAGCAGTACAGGAAGGTCGCCATCCTGACCGTCGATTCGCCGACCGCCGTCGAGCCGCTGCGCCAGCTCGGGCCGTTCGCCTTCGGCAATGCCGGCGCCCAGCTCGACGTGGTGCCGGTGCCGCTCGGCACCGCGGACATGACCCCGCAGGTCCAGGCGGCGCTGGCGAAGCAGCCGGACATGTTCCACCTGCTCGGCGACGTCTCGTTCTGCACCGCGGCGCTCAAGGCCATGCGGACGCTGAACACCACGCAGCCGGTCATGACGGTCACCCAGTGCGTCGGCGACGCCGATGCCGCCGCGCAGATCCCGGGTGGGTACTCCGACGTCCGGGTCATCGCCAATACCGTCTTCGACCCGGCGCAGCCGGACACGAAGATCTTCGACGCGGTGGTCGACGGCTCGGGCGCGAAGGATCCGCGCAAGGCGGCGTCGGCGTTCCGCGCGCTGCTCGGGCTGCACTCCGCGCTGAACGGCGCGCAGGGCGAGCTCAGCAGGCAGTCGGTGATCGCCCGGCTGAGCGCGATGCCCGAGCCCGCACCGCTCTCGCTCTCCGGCGGGGACACCTTCCAGTGCGGCAGCAAGCCGGTCCCCGTGGTCCCGAACATCTGCTCCAGCGCCGGGCTCGTCGGCCGGGCCGAGGAGGACGGCACCCTGGTCGACGTCGAGCCCATCGACACCGGCGCGATCTTCACCATGCCCGGCCGCTGACGGCAGGCGAGGGAGGGAAGTGGGCAATGCCCGAACCCCGACGGGTCCGGGCCGATTTTCGAGATCGAGGCAGGAAGAAATGCGCACAGTAGTCCAGTTCTCCACGGGTAATGTCGGGCGGCACTCGCTGCGGGCCATCATCGGCCGCCCCGACCTCGAGCTGGCCGGGGTGCACGCCGCGAGCCCGGCCAAGATCGGCCGGGACGCCGCCGAGCTCTGCGACTGGAGCGAACCCACCGGCATCATCGCCACCGACGATGTCGAGGCGCTGCTGGCCCTGCGGCCGGACTGCGTGGTCTACACCGCGCTCGCCGAGACCAGGCCGGTGGAGGCGATCGACCAGCTCTCCGCCATCCTCGCCGCCGGGATCAACGTGGTCGGCTCGTCGCTGGTGTGGATGGCCGCCCCCCGGCACGCCGAGGACTGGGTGCGCGAGCCGCTGGAGAAGGCGTGCGCCGCCGGCGGCTCCTCGCTGTACATCAACGGCATCGACCCGGGCTACTCCGGCGACACCCTGGTGCACACCGCGCTCAGCCTCGCCGCCAGGGTCGAGGCGGTCGCGGTGCAGGAGATCTTCGACTACGGCAACTACGACGACGCCGAGTTCACCGGCGCCGCCATGGGATTCGGCGTCGCCGAGGACGAGGAGCTGCCGCCGCTGTACCTGCCGGGCGTGGTCGAGTCCATGTGGGGCGGGCAGGTGCGCAGCCTGGCCGCGGCGCTCGGCATCACGCTGGACGAGACCAGGCAGCGCACCGAGCGGTGGTTCACGCCCGAGCGCATCGACTGCACCATGATGACGGTGCTGCCCGGGCAGATGGCCGCCGTGCGGTTCGCCACCGAGGGTGTGCTGAACGGGAAGCCGGTGATCAGCCTCGAGCACATCAACCGCCTCACCCCGGCCGCCGCGCCGGACTGGGACTACCCGCCGGACGGCCACACCGGCGTGCACCGGGTGGTGGTCGACGGCGATCCGCGGGTCGAGATCAACACCCACGTCTCGCACCCGCTGTTCGACGCGACCGACGCGGGCTGTATCTCGACCGCCGCCCGGGTGGTCAATGCGATCGACTGGGTCTGCGCCGCTCCCGCCGGGCTGGTCTCGGTCGAGGACATTCCGCCGGTCGCGGTCGTCAAGGGCCTCGTCTGGTGAGCACCGCGCGGAAAGCCGCTGATTGGACAGCTGTCTATAGTAGTGTCCAGATGGAGTGAGCCCGCCAGTGGCGCGCGCATGCGCAGGTCGACTGCCTGCCGACCTGCTCCGAAAGGTGACCATCCCATGCCGGACACCATCGCGCCCGCCCCGCTGCGGGTCGTCCAGTGGACGACGGGCAATGTCGCCCGCGCCGCCGTCCCCGCCGTGCTGCGGCACCCCCTGCTCGAACTCGTCGGCTGCTACGCCTGGTCGCCGGAGAAGGCGGGCCGCGATGCCGCGCTGCTCTGCGGCCTCCCCGAGCCCTGCGGGGTCGAGGCCTCCGCCGACATCCCGGCGCTGCTCGCGCTGCGGCCGGACTGCGTCGTCTACACGCCGCTGCACTTGGACGCCGAGGTGGTCGAGCGGCTGCTGCGCGCGGGGATCAATGTGGTGACCACCGCGGAGTTCCTGACCGGCCACAGCGTTCCCGGACTGCGCGAGCGGCTGGACGCCGCCGCCCGCGCGGGCGGGGCGAGCCTGTTCGGCAGCGGCATGAACCCGGGCTACACCCAGCTGCTCGGCGCGGTCGCCACCGGAATCTGCAGCGAGGTGCGGCACATCAGGACGGTGGAGTCCGTCGACGTCAGCCACTTCGCCGCCGACTCGAACATGGACGCGCTCGGCTGGGGGCGGCCGCTGCACGATCCCGGCCACGCCGACGATGTGCGCGCCGCGGTCGCGGTCTTCGAGGACGGCGTGTACGTCCTGGCGGACTGCCTCGGCATCGCACTCGACGCCGTCGAGTGCCGCGTCGAATTCGCTGCCGCGAAGCGCGATCTCGACCTGCCGGGGCGGCCCATCGCGGCCGGGACCGTCGCCGGGCTCGACGTGCGGTTCGTCGGCATCAGCGCGGGCCGGGAGCTGATCGACCTGCATCAGCGCTGGGTGATGGACCACGAGGTGGAGCCGCCGATGCCCGCCGAGCACGGGTACCGGATCGAGGTCGACGGCAACCCGAAGGTCACGCTGACGCTCGGGCTGCTGCCCGACCAGCCGCTGGACACGCTCACCGCCGCGGACCTGCACGGGATCGGCATGCGGATCACCGCCATGCCCATCGTGCACGCGATTCCGCACGTCGTCGCCGCGCGGCCCGGCATCGTCACCTACGCGGACCTCCCGGTGCCTGCGGCCCAGCACTTCCCGTGAGCGGCTCTTCGATCGATGCCCGCAGAACCTCCGGTTCCCCCTGCCGACAGCTGACCGTTTGCCATACTATTCTACATACCGAAATGCCAACAGAAGGTGTGTCGAAATGGGAGCGTTCCGGCCGTCTTCGACGGCGATCATCGGCGCGGGCATCGCCGGGCTGACCGCGGGGAAGATGCTCGCCGACTACGGCGTTCCCTACACCTGCTTCGAGGCGTCCGACCGCATCGGCGGCAACTGGGCCTTCGGCAACCCGAACGGCCACTCCAGCGCGTACCGGTCGCTGCACATCGACACCTCGAAGTACCAGCTGTCCTTTCGCGACTTCCCGATGCCGCAGACCTACCCGGACTTCCCGCACCACAGCCTGATCAAGCGGTACCTGGACGACTACGCCGCCTCCTTCGACCTGCTCGACACCATCGAGTTCGGCACCGCGGTGGTCCGCGCCGAACACCACCCGGAGGGCGGCTGGACGCTGCACCTCGGCACCGGCGAGCAGCGCGAGGCCGAGTTCCTCGTGGTCGCCAACGGGCACCACTGGGACCCGCGCTTCCCCGACTTCCCCGGCCGCTTCGACGGGGAGGTGATCCACTCGCACGCCTACATCGATCCCGCGCACCCGCTCGACCTGCGGAACAGGCGCATCCTGGTGGTCGGGCTCGGTAACAGCGCCGCCGACATCACCGTGGAGCTCTCCTCCCGGGCGCTGGGCAACACCGTGTACCTCTCCACCCGCTCCGGCTCCTGGATCGTGCCGAAGTACATGGCCGGGCGGCCGGTCGACAAGTACGGCGCGGCCCTGCCCTTCGTCCCGCGCCCGGTCTACCGCGCGGCGGTGAACGCCTTCGCCGAGTTCATCTCCGGCAACCCCGAACGCTGGGGGCTGCCGCGCCCGCGGCACCGGTTCCTGGACGCGCACGGCACCCAGTCGGTGGAGCTGCCGCTGCGGCTCGGCTCCGGCGACGTGCTGCCGAAGCCGGACATCAGCGAGCTGGACGGCACGC
Organism: Nocardia asteroides; assembly: GCF_021183625.1. Taxonomy (NCBI): domain Bacteria; kingdom Bacillati; phylum Actinomycetota; class Actinomycetes; order Mycobacteriales; family Nocardiaceae; genus Nocardia; species Nocardia asteroides. The sequence goes on along the minus strand of NZ_CP089214.1, from coordinate 843,791 downwards.
TGGTGCGCTTCACCGACGGCAGCAGCGCCGAGTTCGACGTCATCATCTACGCCACCGGGTACAACATCACCTTCCCCTTCTTCGACCCGGACTTCCTCAGCGCGCCGGGCAACCGCATCCCGCTCTACAAGCGGATCCTGCGGCCGGGCACCCCGGATCTGGCCTTCGCGGGGCTGGCCCAGTCGGTGCCGACGCTGTTCCCGTTCGTGGAGTGCCAGGCCAGGCTGATCGCCGCCTACGCCGCGGGGGAGTACCTGCCGCCACCGGAGGCGGAGATGGAGCGGGTCGTCGCCGAGGACGAGCGGCGCTACCTCGGGCACGTGCTCGACCGGCCGCGCCACACCCAGCAGGTGGAGTTCTTCCCCTACGAGCGGCAGCTGCGCCTGGAAGAGTTGCCGCGGGGCCGGGCCAGGGCACAGGCCGTGGAGCTGGTGAACCGTTGAGGGACACGACCTTCGAGTCGGTGCTCGCTCCCTTATGACCCCGAACAGCCCGGACATCCCGTCGGATCTCCGGGCTCGCCCGCGTGGGCTATTCGGCGGCCTGGTGCGCGGTGGCCGCGTCGATCTGCGAGCGGAAGGCGGCGAGCTTCTCCGCGGCCGTGGTCTGGTGGCGGCTCAGCGCCCTGATGCTGACGTCGTGGCCTGCCGAGGCGGCGCGCAGCGCGCCGACGGTGGCCTTCTCCCGCGGCACGTGCGCGAACGGGTCGAAGGAGTACCACCTCAGGGCGTTGCGGTGGGTCATCTTGGCGATCTCGTCGTCGGTCACGTTCTCCGCCTCGAAGACCGCGCTCAGCTGCTCGGGGGCGCCGGGCCACATGGAGTCGCTGTGCGGGTAGTCCATCTCCCAGGCGATGTTGTCGATGCCGATCTCGTTGCGCAGCCGCACCCCGATCGGGTCGCTGATGAAGCAGGTCAGGAAGTGGTCGCGGAAGACCTCGCTGGGCAGCTTGCCGCCGAAGTCCTGCATGGTCCAGGTGGAGTGCATCTCGTAGGTGCGGTCGACGCGCTCCAGGAAGTAGGGGATCCAGCCGGTGCCTCCCTCGGAGAGCCCGATCTTGAGATCCCGGTACTCCTTCACCGGGCGCGACCACAGCAGGTCGGCGGCGGCGGAGACGATGTTCATCGGCTGCAGCGTGATCATGACGTCGGGCGGGGAGTCGGCGGCGGGGATCGAGAGCTTGCCGGAGGAGCCGATGTGCACGTTGAGCACGGTGTCGGTGTCGACGAGCGCCTTCCACAGCGGGTTCCAGTACTCGTTGTGGAAGCTCGGGTAGCCGAGCGCGGCGGGGTTCTCGGTGAAGGTGAGCGAGTGCACGCCCTTCTTCGACACCCGGCGCACCTCGGCCGCGCAGAGCTCGGCGTCCCAGATCACCGGCAGCGCCATCGGGATGAAGCGGCCGGGGTAGGCGCCGCACCACTCCTCGATGTGCCAGTCGTTGTAGGCCTGCACCAGGGCCAGCGAGAAGTCCGAGTCCTCGGTGGCGAAGAGCCGGGCGGCGAAGCCGGGGAAGGACGGGAAGTTCATCTGCGCCAGCACGCCGCCGGCGTTCATGTCCTTGACCCGCTCGTCGACGTTGTAGCAGCCGGGGCGGATCTCGTCGAGGCCCTCGGGTTCGAGCCCGTACTCCTCCTTGGGGCGGCCGGCGACGGCGTTCAGCGCGACGTTCGGGATCACCCGGTCGCGGAACTTCCACATGTCGGCGCCGTTGTCCATGCGCACCAGCCGGGGCGCGTCCTCGGCGTACCTGGCGGGCAGCCTGCCGTCGAACATGTCGGGCGGTTCGATGATGTGGTCGTCGACGCTGACCAGGATCATGTCGTTCTTGTCCACGGGTGGTACTCCTCTACACGGTGGCGGCGACGGGGGGTTTGCGGGCGGCGGGGTCGGGGTTCTCGATCGGCAGCCCCAGGAACCGGCGGGCGTTGTCGCCGAGGAAGTCCCAGGTACGCCGCTCGTCCATGCCCTCGGCGTACTTGCGGTACGCCTTGGGCTCGGGCAGCCCCTCCGGGTGCGGGTAGTCCGAGCCGAACATGACCCGGTCCCAGCCGACGGTCTCGACCACGTCGGCGACCGAGCCCTCCCAGAACGGGCTCACCCAGATATTGCGCCGGAAGACCGCCAGCGGGTCCTCGGGGAAGTTCTGCGGCATCTTCCTGGTCAGATCCTCCAGATCGTGGAAGAGCGGATGGATCCAGGAGCTGCCGTTCTCCACGCTGGCGATGCGCAGCTTCGGGAACCGGGTGAGCGTGCCGTGGCAGATCAGGCTGCCGATCATGTCCGAGATCTCGCGGTGCCCGAGCGCCAGCCAGCGGAACGAGCTCATGGCCATGAAGTTCTCGGTGGCCGGCGGCTCCCACCTGTTCACGTACTCGTCCAGCGGGGGCTGGCTGGCGTGCAGCACGATCGGCAGCCCGGCGGCCTCGACGTCGCGCCAGAACGGGTCGAACTCGGGCAGCGCGGGGGAGCGCCAGCCGTTGATGCCCTTGACCGGCGCGGGTTTGATCAGCGCGACCCTGGCGCCGTTGTCCAGGATGTACTCCAGCTCGCGCCGGGCGCCGTCGACCTCGGCGCAGTTGATGATCGGGGTGCTGAAGATCCGGTCCCGGTACGCGTAGCCCCAGTGCTCGAGCATCCACCGGTTGAGCGCGTGAATGATGGCGAGGGTGAGCCGGGGGTCGTCGGCGGCGGAGTGCTCGACCAGGCTGGCGAGGGTGGGGTAGTTCAGCGTCTCGCGCACGCCCTGCCGGTCCAGCTCGGCGATCCGGTCCGCGGGGTTGCGGGTGGCGGCGGGCGCTTCGATGGCCGATCCCTGCATCTCGCGCAGGGTCAGCCCCTCGGTGTTCTCCCCGGCGAAGAACTTCTCGTGCGCGCCGGGCGCGGCGACCCGGTCGAAGGTCGGGTTCGGGATGAAGTCGGTGATCCGGCCGTTGATGGCGAGCCGGGTGTGCCGCCCGATCTGCACGTACTGCACCGCCCGGCGGTACTGCTCGGGCAGGAACCTGGTGAGCGCGTCGGCCGTCTCGTACATGTGCGAGTCGGCGTCGAAGATCGGGATGTCGGCGGCCTGGGTCATAGCGGGGTTCTCCTTGGCGGCTATTTGGCGACGAATCGGGTCGCGTCGAGGATCAGGACGACGCGGTCGTCCACGTCGTCGGGGGGACCGCCGTCGGGGTCCCCGTAGCGCCGGCCGAGCTCGGCGTAGAACGCGCCGTCCTCGTCGCCCTGCACGGTCACCAGCCAGCCCCTCGCCTCCAGGCAGCGGGCGGGTGCGTCCGGATCGGTGAGCACGAACGAATAGTTCGGGTTGGCCTGCAGACTCGTGAACTTCTTGCGCGGGATGGTGTGGCTCATCCGCAGGTGCGCGCCGTCCCACTGGAAGCGCATGGGGGACTGGTCGGGCGACCCGTCGGGGGTCACCGTCGCGAGGATGCCGACGATCGGGCGGTGCAGCAGATCCTCGAGTCCGCCCGGAATCCTCGAACTCATCGATATCACCTCGCAACGGGTAGGTCGAAACGTTTACGGTTGATATTACCGTAAGCTACCATTCCAGCTGCCGGCTTCGGGAGTCGCACACCCATCGGTAGATTCGAGGAGAACGATGCAGCGGATGATCGCACCGGAGATCTCCACCTGGCCGGAGCCGGATTTCCGGCTCGTCGGCGGCGCCTGCGGTGCCTGCGGTGCCACGGTGTTCCCGATCCAGGAGCTGTGCCCGCGGTGCAGCGAGCCCGCGATCGAGAGCGTCGCCTTCCCGCGGGAGGGCACGCTGATCGCCTGGACCACCCAGGGATTTCTGCCCGGCGCGCCCTACCTGGGCGACGAGACGGCGCGGACCTTCACCCCGTTCGGGGTCGGGCTGGTGCAGCTCGGCGATGCCATCCGGATCGAGGGCAGGCTCACCGAGAACGACCCGGAGAAACTGGAGTTCGGCATGCGGGTCGCGCTGACGGCGGTGCCGCTCGGTACCGACGCCGCGGGCGCCGATGTGCTCACCTTCGCCTTCCAGCCGCTGTAGATCGGGAGTTCAGATGAGCAACGATGTCGCGATCATCGGTGTCGGCCTGCATCCGTTCGGCCGCTTCGAGGGCAAGACCGCCATGCAGATGGGGGCGGAGGCGATCCGGGCCGCGCTGGCCGACGCCGGGCTGGTGTGGAGGGACATCCAGTTCGCCGTCGGCGGCAGCTGGGAGGTCGCCAACCCGGACGCGATCGTGAGCCTGATGGGGCTCACCGGAATCCCGTTCACCAACGTCTTCAACGCCTGCGCCACCGCGGCCGCAGCCACCGAGGCGGTGGCCGACGGGATCCGGCTCGGCAAGTACGACATCGGCATCGCGATCGGCATGGACAAGCACCCGCGCGGCGCCTTCACCGTCGACCCGACCCTGGTCGGGATGCCGAAGTGGTACGGGGAGAACGGCCAGTACCTGACCACCCAGTTCTTCGGCATGAAGGCCAACCGCTACCTGCACGACCACGGCATCTCGCAGCGCACCCTGGCCAGGGTCGCGGCGAAGAACTACCGCAACGGCGCGCTGAACCCGAACGCGTTCCGCCGCAAGCCGGTCGCCGAGGACGACATCCTGGCCGCGCCGATGCTCAACTACCCCCTCACGCACTACATGTTCTGCGCCCCGGACGAGGGCGCCGCCGCGGTGATCATGTGCCGGGCCGACATCGCCCACCGCTACACCGCCAAACCGGTGTACGTGCGCGCGGTCGAGATCCGCACCCGCAGCTACGGCGCCTACGAGGTGAACACGACCTACGCGCCGGTGCGGGAGGAGGCCGCCCCCTCGGTGCACGCCGCGCGCGCGGCCTTCGAGTCCGCCGGGATCTCCCCGGCCGACATCGACATCGCCCAGTTGCAGGACACCGACGCGGGCGCGGAGGTCATCCACATGGCCGAGGCCGGGCTGTGCGCGGACGGCGACCAGGAGAAGCTGATCGCCGAGGGCGCGACGGAGATCACCGGCTCGCTGCCGGTGAACACCGACGGCGGGCTGATCGCCAACGGCGAGCCGATCGGCGCCTCCGGGCTGCGGCAGCTGCACGAGCTGGTACTGCAGCTGCGCGGGACCGCGGGGGAGCGGCAGGTCGCCGGTGCGCCCAAGGCGGGCTTCGCCCTGCTCTACGGCGCACCGGGCACCGCGGGCGCCACGATCGTCACGACCTGACGAACGCCGGGAATAGTCGGTTGTTCTTCCATCTTCACAACTGATCGGAGGACGGCATCCTCGCAGCGAAGCGGCCCCGTCAGGTGAAATCGGAGCCGCCGTCGACGTTGATGTCGGCGCCGGTGGTGTAGGAATTGCGCCGCGAGGCGAGGAAGGTGACGACCGGAGCGATCTCCTCCGGCCGTCCGGCGCGCGGCATCTGCGCGGGGTGGCCGAAGTGCGCGCCGATCGCCCGCATGAGTTCGTACGGGTCGTCGGTGTGCACGCCGGCCGAGCGGGCCCAGTCGAGCAGCGCCGGGGTGACGAAGGTGCCGGGGGAGACCACGTTGACGAGGATCTCCTCGGGCGCGAGCAGCAGCGAGAGGTTCTTGGAGACGCTGGTGACCATGGCCTTGGCGGCGGTGTAGGCCACCAGGTTCACGCTCTGACGCTGGGTGGAGTGCGCCGAGAAGTTGACGATGCGCGCCCATTCGGCGCGGCGCAGCAGCGGCAGCGCGGCCTGCACGCAGTGCACCATCGGCATGGCGCCGTAGTCGACGGCTTCGCGCCAGCTGTCCGCGCTCAGCGTCTCGAAGCTGCCCTGCACGTTCGGGCCCGCGGTGTTCACCAGGGCGTTGAGGCTGTCGTCCCAGCGCTCGCCGAGCTCGGCGAAGACCCGCCGCACGGCGGCGGGATCGGCGGCGTCGGCGGCGAGCCCGACCGCGTCCGGGCTGCCGCGCTCGGTCAGGTCGCGCGCGGCGGCGGCCACGTCGGCGGCGGTGCGCCCGACCACCGCGACGCGGGCGCCCTCCTCGGCCAGGCAGCGCGCGGTGGCGAGCCCCATCCCGCGGCTACCGCCGACGACGACCGCGGTCGCGTCGCGCAGTCCAAGATCCACGGCCGGTCGCCTAGGCGGTCGCGCCGGCGGCGCGCACGAGGTCGAGGGTGCCGAGCTCGCGGATGGCACGGCAGCTGCGGCGCAGCATCACCCGGAACAGGTCGTCGCCGCGCTCGGTGCTCGCGGCGAAGGCGGCGCCGAGCGCGATGATCAGCGGCCCCTGCAGCATGCCCAGGCGGTAGTCGGCCAGGCAGGTCTCCAGGTCGTAGTCGCGCACGCCGTGCCGGAGCAGCTCCGCGTGGTAGGCCGCGACCAGGCGCTGCTCGGTTGCCGCGCGCAGCTCGGGGTCGAGGCAGGTGCCGATGAAGTAGGCCAGGTCGCGGGCGGGCAGCCCGACGCCGAGCGTCTGCCAGTCGACGACGAAGAGCCGGTCGGCGTCGAAGAGCAGGTTGTCGAGGCGGTAGTCGCCGTGCATGAGCGCGTAGCGGCCGGTGTCGGTGCACAGCCACGGCCCCATGAGCTCGAGCGCGCGCCGCAGCGTCTCCCGATCGGCGTCGTCCAGGAAGGGGCCGAAGCGCTCAAGGATGGCGGGGGCGACCATGTCGACGACCTGTCCGAGCCCGCCCGCCGCCGCCACGTCGCCCGGCTTGGGCATGGCGCCGACCGGAAGGGCGAGCCAGGCCGGATCGCACCAGCTCGGGCCGTGCAGCCCGGCCAGCGCGGTCACCGCGCGGCGCGCGGTCTCCTCGTCGCAGCCGGAGACCTGGTCGCCCTGCTGCGCGGGGTCGAGGTCGTCGAGCAGCAGCACGTACTCGGAGCCGTCCCGGTTGATCGCGCTGTGGTGACAGCGCGGCACCGGCACGCTGGTGCGGTGCGCGACGCCGGCGTAGAACTCGACCTCGGCGAGGTAGCCGAGCGTGACCCCGGCGCGCACCGCGTCGTCCTGCGCGGGCAGCTTCGCCACCAGGGTGCGCGGGTGCCCGGCCGGGGCGGGGTAGTCGACGGTGAGCCGGTAGGTGGCGCCGGTCTGGCCGGTGCCGACGGGCGTGACGACCACGCGGTCGACGGCGACCGGGGTGGCGCCGCCGAGCACCGCACCGAGCCAGCTCGGCGTCAGGTCGTCCGGGCCGCGCGGGATTGCTGGGGTCATGGTCGTCCTCCAAGACTGCACTGTAATGGCAACGGTACAACTTACCGTTACTTCGGAGGCCTCGGGCCGGGTTGGCGCGGAACAAGCTGTGCTCAGCTCAACGGTAAGTGCTCTCCGCGGGAAGCGCGGCCGGATCCCGTGGGAGCCGGTCGACGGCCGCCGGGTCTACCTGCCGTGATCCCGAATTCGAAAATCCCCGTGGCGGAATGTGCTTCGTTTGCTAACGGTGTCGTAACGATTGTGACTACGGTCGAGCCACTCGTCTTTGTCGAAATAGGGAGTGTCGTTCTGTGACACGCAAGATTCTCGTTTCCGCCCTCGCCGTCCTCGGTGTCCTATTGGTGGCCGCGGCCGCGTTCGCGCCCGGTCGGCTCCGGGACTCCGCGGTCCGGGTGCCCGCCGATTTCACGCAGGAGACCGTGCTGGTCGGCACCGCGAGCCTGCTCGACCGGTCGAGCGTGATGGTGCCCGGCCCGCTGAAGGTGGACGACGGGACCGAGATCCGGATCGACACCACGACGAAGGCCGAATCGAGCACCGACAGCGGTGATCTGGTGGTGCGCACCGAGGCGAGGGGCGTCACCGGCGCGGGCACCGAGTTCCACACCGCGATCGATGTCGTGACCGTCGACCCCGGCACCAGGATCGCGGTCGCCACGCCGGAATCCACCATGCGGGCACCCGCGGCCGCGTCGGCCAAGCCGACCCCCGTGCGCACCGGGACGTACTGGACCTTTCCCGCCGACACCGCGCGCGGCGACTACTCGTACTTCGACACCGCGACCCTGACCCCGGTGACGGCGAAATATCTGGATGCCGACCGCGAGATCGAGGGGCAGCAGCTGCTGCACTTCCGCTTCGAGGTCACCGATTACGACATGGCGGGCTCGCCCGCGAACAGCCAGCCCGCCCGGCTCCCGCTGCCCGCTTCCAAGTGGGGGCTGCCCGGTGACGAGCTGGTCGTCGGGAACCTGTACTACACGCTGGTGCAGGACATGTGGGTGGAGCCCGTGACCGGGTCCGTCATCGACACCGTCGTGCAGCCGACCTCGTACTTCGGCTCCGCGCCCGGCGATCCGAACAAGGTCGTGGTGTACGCGGGCGAGCTGCGATTCACCCCGGAGACGGTGGCGTCGCTGGCGCGGACCGCGCAGGACGGCCGGGACTCGCTGCGGCTGGTCTTCGTCTACGTGCCGATCGGCATCGCGGTCGTCGGCGGGCTGCTCGTCCTCTTCGCGGTCTACCTGGCCGTCCGCGGACGGCGGCCGGGGGGAACCGGCGGTGGCACCGGGGCGGCACGCACGGCTACCGCCGAGGACCGGACGGCCCCCGTCGCAGCCGGCAGCTGACCTCGGGCAGGTGACCGCGGCGCCGCCGCAGCCGAGTTCCGGCCGGCGATCGTGTGCCGCCGGGAGCCTGCTGCCCGGCGGCCCGCGGTTCAGAGCCGGTAGTCGGCGAGGACACCGCGGGCGATGATCCGCTTCTGGATCTCGCTGGTCCCCTCGCCGATGAGCAGGAACGGCGCCTCGCGCATGAGCCGCTCGATCTCGTACTCGGTGGAGTAGCCGTAGCCGCCGTGGATGCGGAACCCGGCCTGGGTCACCTCGTTGCAGAACTCGCTGGCCAGGTACTTCGCCATCCCGGCGGCGACGTCGCTGCGCTCCCCGGAGTCCTTGAGCCGGGCCGCGTTCACCATCATCAGGTGCGCGGCCTCGACCTTGGTCGCCATCTCGGCGAGCGCGAACTCGATCGCCTGGTGCTGCACGATCGGCTTGCCGAAGGCCGAGCGCTGCTGGGCGTAGCGGGCACCGAGCTCGAAGGCGCGGATGGCGATGCCGCACGCCCTGGCGGCCACATTGACCCGGCCCACTTCGATGCCGTCCATCATCTGCTTGAACCCGCTGCCCGGTGCTTCGCCGAGCACGGTGTCGGCGGGGGTGCGGTAGGCGTCGAGCAGCAGCTCGGTGGTGTCGATGCCCTTGTACCCCATCTTGGGGATGCGCCCGGGAACGGTGAGCCCGGGCGCGATCTCGCCGAGCCCGGCGGGCTTCTCGATGAGGAACGCGGTGAGGTTGTCGTGCGGGCGCTCGGCGCCCTCGTCGGTGCGGACGAGCACCGCGACCAGGGTCGCGGTCGAGCCGTTGGTGAGCCACATCTTGCGGCCGTCGATGGTGTAGCCGCCGTCGGCGCCGCGCACGGCCCTGGTGCGGATAGCCGCGACATCCGAGCCCAGCTCGGGCTCGGACATGGAGAACGCCCCGCGCACCTCCCCGGTCGCCATCCGCGGCAGGAACCGGGCCTTCTGCTCCGCCGTGCCGTGTTGCCGCAGCAGGTAGGCGACGATGAAGTGGGTGTTGATCACGCCGGAGACGCTCATCCAGCCCCGCGCCAGCTCCTCCACGCACAGGGCGTAGGTGAGCAGCGATTCGCCGAGCCCGCCGTACTCCTCGTCGATCATCAGCCCGAACAGCCCCATCTCGGCCATCCGGTCCACGATGGCCCGCGGGTAGGTGTCGGTGTGCTCCAGGTGCTGCGCGACCGGAATGATCTCCCTGTCCACGAAGCTGCGGACGGTGGCGAGGATATCGGTCTGGACGTCGGTCAGGCCGTGGGTCTGCGCGAGTTTCACGAGGGGTTCCGTTCCTGCAGCAGGGCTTCGGTGTCGGCGCCGAGCGTGGGCGCCGGCCGGGCGGGGGAGTGCGCGCCGTCCACCGTCATCGGCGAGCCGGGGGCGGGCAGATCGCCGATTCCCGGCTGGTGCACGGTGGTGAAGAGCGGGTTACCGGTGACGCGGGGGCTGTCGACCAGTTCCAGGAAGGTGCGGTAGCGGTCCCACAGCAGGGAGGTTCCGGTCAGCGCCGCCTCGATCTCGGGGCCGGTGCGCTCGCGGAACCAGGGGGTGAAGAGCCCGGTCAGTACGTCCCGGTGCCGGTAGCGGTCACCTTCGTCGGCGAAGTCGGCGTCGAGCGCTCCCGCCAGTGCCCGCACCGCCGCGCCGGTACCGGTGAGCGCGACGAGATCGGTGAAGTGCCGCGGGGTGAGCGCGACGATCATGAAGGTGGCGTCGTCGGCGGCGGTGAAGGGTGCGCCGTACTGGCCGAAGAGCGCGTTCCCGATGCGCGGGCGCTCAGTTCGGTTCACCGCCGCTTCGCCGAGGAAGCCGAGGTGCCCGGCGATCGCCAGTGCCACGTTCTCCAGCGGGAGCACGATCCGGCTGCCCGCGCCGGTGGCGTCGCGGTGGCGCACCGCGGCGGTGATCGCCAGCGCCGCGTACAGCCCGCAGGCGACATCCCAGGCGGGCAGGACGTGGTTGACCGGGCCCTCGTGCTCCGCCGGGCCGGTGACGAAGGGGAAGCCGGTCGCGGCGTTGACGGTGTAGTCGACGGCGGTGCCGCCGTCGGCCCGGCCGGTGATCTCCAGGTGGACGAGATCGTCCCGCAGTGCGCGGAGAGCGTCGTAGCCGTGCCAGGGCCGGGCGGCATTGGTGAGCACGATGCCGCTGCCGTCGGTGATCAGCCCGAGTACCGCCGCCCGGCCCTCCGGCGAGCGCAGGTCGACGGTGACCGAGCGCTTGCCCTTGTTCAGCCCGGTCCAGTACAGGCTCTCGCCCGCGGCGGTGAGCGGCAGGCGCCGGTAATCGGGGCCGCCGCCGAGCGGGTCCACCCGGATCACCTCGGCGCCGAGTTGAGCCAGGGTCAGCCCGGCCAGCGGCGCGGCCACGAAGCTGGATATCTCGACGATTCGGAGCCCCGCCAGCGGGGCCGCGGCGGTGGCGCCGTGCGCCGGATCCGCGTTCACGGCACTGTCGAGCGGTCGGAATTTCCCCACATCAGTTCACCCTCTCGAAGACGGCGGCCAGCCCCTGCCCGCCGCCGATGCACATGGTCTCCAGCCCGTACCGCAGCTCGCGGCGGTGCAGTTCACGGGCCAGGGTGGCCAGCATCCTGGTGCCGGTGGCGCCGACCGGGTGGCCGAGCGAGATGCCGGAGCCGTGCACGTTGACCCGATCGAGGTCGGTGTCGCCGAACCTCCATTCGCGCAGCACCGCCAGCGCCTGGGCGGCGAAGGCCTCGTTCAGCTCGATCAGGTCGATATCGGCGAGGGTGAGCCCGAGCCGCCCGAGCGCGGCGTCGGTCGCGGGCACCGGCCCGATCCCCATCACGCTCGGCCGCACCCCGGCCACCGCCCAGGCGGCGAGCCGGACCAGCGGGGTCAGCCCGAGCCGGTCGGCCGTGGCGCGGGTGGTGACGAGGCAGACGGCGGCGGCGTCGTTCTGGCCGCTCGAATTGCCCGCCGTCACCGTGGAATCCGGGTCGATCCGCAACCGGACCGGCTTCAGCTTCGCCAGCGCCTCCAGGGTGGTGTCCGCGCGGGGATGCTCGTCGGTGGCGACCGTCCCGACCGGGACGATCTGCTCGGCGGCCGCGCCGGATTCGATGGCGGCCACCGCATTGCGATGCGAGCGCAGCGCGAGCGCGTCCTGCTCCGCGCGTGGGATGGCGTACTCGCGGCGCAGGTTCTCGGCGGTCTCCAGCATGCCGCCCGGCACTGGATAGCCCCTGCCGCCCGCGGTCTCCCGCGCCCGGACCAGCCCGTCGTGCATGGTGACGCCGCTGCGCGCGGCGCCCCACCGGATGTCGGTGGAGTAGAACGGGACATTGCTCATGCTCTCCGCGCCGCCGGCGACGACGACCTCGTTGGCGCCGCTGCCCACCTGCAGCACCGCCTGGATCACCGACTGCAGCCCGGAGCCGCAGCGCCGGTCCAGCTGCATCCCGCCCACCGTGACCGGGAGCCCGGCATCGAGGGCGACCACCCGGCCGAGTGCGGGCGCCTCGCTGCTGGGATTGCAGTTGCCGAGGACGACGTCCTCGATCAGCTCGGGGGCGATGCCGGTGCGGTCGAGCAGGCCGCGCAGCGCGACCACGCCGAGCTCGGCGGCGGTGTGCGCGGCGAGCGCGCCGCCGTAGCGGCCGACGGGGGTGCGGACGGGTTCGCAGATGACGACTTCACGCATGGGGGTCGGGCTCCGGGGGTGCGAAGGCGGCGGTGAGCACCGCGTGGATGGTGGAATCGGCGCCGATGGCGACTCTTTCGGCTTCCGGAGCGGCGGTCGCCGTCGTCGATCCGGCGTCGCCGCGGGGGCCGAGCCGGATGGCGGCGCCGCAGAAGATCGGGGCGAGATTGCGGTGCCGCAGCAGCACCGGCGGCCGGGGATCATCGATCCGCAGCGTCTCGGCCAGCGCCAGGGTGGTGAGCGGGCCGTGCACGACCAGCCCTGGGTACCCCTCGACGCCGGTGACGTAGGGCAGGTCGTAGTGGATGCGGTGCGCGTTCGCGGTGGCGGCGCTGAACCGCATGAGCACGACCGGATCGGTGCGCAGCTCCCAGCTCCCGGTACCGAGCCGGGCCAGCGCCGCCCCGACCGGCTCGACGGCGGGCGGCGCCGGGGGCGCGGCGACGGGGCCTGCCGCCTCGCGGTAGAGGAGATCCTGCCGCTCCACCACGGTGCCGTCGGCGCCGCGCAGCGTGATCTCGACGACCACCGCCACGAGCCGCCCGCTGCGCCCCCGCTTCGGCGTCACCGAGAGCACCCGCGCCTCGCGGCGGACAGCCGCGCCGACGGTGAGCACCCCGCGCAACCGCACCTCGCCGCCGGCGAACATCCGCCGCGGCAGCTCCACCGGCGGCAGGAAGGTACCGCGGCGCGGGTGCCCGTCGGGCCCGGTCTCGGCCGCCGCGGACCAGCGCGGCAGCGCCGCCCAGTGCCACAGCGGGGGCAGCGGATCGCCCGCCGCGACGGCCCGCGCGCCGGAGCCGAGCAGCGCGGTGAGCGCCGCCACCGGCCCCGGGTCCAGGTACTCCTCGGTGACGACGGTGTGCGGTTCCCAGCTCACATGAACCGCCCGCCGGTCACTTCCAGCGCGGTCCCGGTCATGTACGACGAGAGTTCCGAGGCGAGGAACAGCGCGACCCCGGCCACCTCGGCCGGCTCGCCCGCCCGGCCGAGCGGGATCTCGGCCATCTTCTGGTCCCAGACCTTCGCCGGCATGGCCGTGGTCATCGGCGTGCGGATGAGCCCGGGCTGGATCGCGTTCACCCGGACCCCGAACCGGGCCACCTCCTTGGCGGCCGCCTTGGTCAGCCCGACGATGCCCGCCTTGGCGGCGGAGTAGTTGGTCTGCCCGGCCAGCCCGACCTTGCCCGAGAGCGAGGAGAGGTTGACGATGCTGCCGCTGCCGCGCTCGCGCATGATCGCCGCCGCGAGCCGGGTGCCGTGCCAGGTTCCCTTGAGGTGCACGTTGATGACCTGGTCGAACTGCTCCTCGGTCATGGTGCGCATGGTGGCGTCGCGGGTGATCCCCGCGTTGTTGACCATGACGTCGAGCGCGCCGAACTCGGTGACGGCGACGTCCAGCAGCGCGGCCACATCGTCGGCGGAGGTGACGTCGCAGCGCACGGCGCGGGCGGCGTCCGCGCCGAGCCGCTCGGCGGCGTCACCGGGCTCCAGGTCGCCGACGACGACGGCGGCCCCGTTGCGCACGAACGTCTCGGCGATGGCGAAGCCGATGCCCTGGGCGCCGCCGGTGACGACGGCGACCCGGCCTGCGAGAAGCGACATGGAAGTCCTTTCGGTACTGGGTGCGGCTCTGGATCGACGGCGATGCTCGCCGGGATCGGCCATCCACAGTGGCAGGAACGGGGTGATCATGTGGGCAGGTGGCGAGTCCCGTCGCGGGCGAGCCACGTGCCGTTCTATATATAGTAAGCACAACGGTAAATGCTCTGGAACTGGCCCGCTCCGTGTGACGCGGTGTTACGGTCTGTCTTACCGGATGATTTTCGGCCCGCCGGGTCGCGCGGGCACGGCTCGAGGAGTGCGCGGATGTCGCTGAACGTCGGATTCGTCGGTGCCGGCCGGATGGGCGGGGTCATGGTGCGCCGGTTGCTCGACGCCGGGCACCGGGTGCGGGTCTTCGCGCGCCGCGACGAGGTCCGCGAGCGGCTGCGCGGGTGGGGCGCGGAGCTCGCGGCGACGCCGGCCGAGGTCGCGGCCGGCGCCGACACCGTGATCACCTGCCTGTTCTCCGACGACCAGCTGATCGAGGTGCTCGGCGGGGCGGACGGCGTGCTCGCCGCCGCGGGCCCCGGCGTTCCGGTGGTCTCGCACAGCACCGGCACCGTCGCGACGGTGACCGGGCTCGCCGCCGCGCACCCCGGCGCGGGCGTGCTGCTCGACGGCCCGGTCAGCGGCACCGCCGACGACATCGCCGCCGGGCGGCTGACGGTGCTGCTCGGCGGGCCGGAGGAGACGGTCGCCCGCGCGCTCCCGGTGCTCACCGCCTACGGCGACCCGGTGATCACCACCGGTGCGCTCGGCACCGCGCTCAGCGTGAAGCTGGTGAACAACGCGCTCTTCGCCGCGAACGCCCAGCTCGTGGCCGCGGCGGTGGCGGTGGGGGAGCAGCTCGGCACCTCCGGCGAACAGCTACTTGCCGCGCTGGCCCGGTGCAGCGGCGACAGCTACGCCGCCAAGGCGGTCCGCACCACCGGCGGGCTGCCCGCCTTCGCCACCATTGCCGCACCGTTCCTGCGCAAGGACGTGGCCGCGTGCCTCTCGGCCGCCGGTGACCTCGGGGTCGACCTCGGCCGGCTCGCCGAGGTGATCCGCACCGGCCCGCTCGAACTCGCCTGACCCCCGCCGCGAAAGGCCCGACGATGACCCTTCCGCAGACCGAAGCGCGCCGCACCGATCCGAGCGAGCTGCTGGCGACCCAGCGGGCGGCGTTCCTGCGCGACGGGCCGCCGTCGGCGGCGGCCCGGCGCGAGCGGATCGACCGGCTGACCGCCCTGGTGCTCGACAACGCCGACGCCTACGTCGATGCCCTGGTCGCCGACTACGGCACCCGCTCGCCGACCGGCATCCGCTTCACCGAGCTCGTCGGCATGCTGTCGGTGCTCGAGCACACCCGCTCGCACGTGCGGTCCTGGATGCGCCCGCGCAACCCGAGCCCGGCCGCGCGGCTCATGGGGATCCGCGCCGAGGTGCAGCCGACCCCGCTCGGCGTCGTCGGGATCGTCGGGCCGTGGAACTTCCCGCTCAACCTGGTCGTGCTGCCCGCCGCGGCGGCGTTCGCGGCGGGCAATCGGGTCATGATCAAGATGTCGGAGGTCACCGCGCACACCGCGGAGCTCACCGCCCGGCTGGCCGGGGAGTACTTCGACCCGGCCGAGCTGGCCGTCGTCACCGGCGGGCCCGACATCGCGGCGGCCTTCACCGAGCTCCCCTTCGACCACCTGTTCTTCACCGGCTCGCCGCGGGTCGGGCAGCTCGTGGCGCTGGCCGCGGCACGCAACCTGGTTCCGGTCACCCTGGAACTCGGCGGCAAGAACCCGGTCGTGGTCGGCCGCGCCGCCGATATCGGCCGGGCGGCACGGCGGATCGCGCGGGCCAGGATGGTCAACGGCGGGCAGGTCTGCGTCTGCCCCGACTACGTCTTCGTGCCGGAGGAGCACTTCGCCGAGTTCACCGGCGCGCTCCGCACCGAGCTGCGCACGCTCTACCCGGCGATCCAGGACGACCCGGACTACACCGCCAGCGTGGACAGCGCCAACTACGACCGGGTGCTCGGCCTGATCGAGGACGCCCGCGCGCACGGCGCCGAGGTCGAATCGCTCGCCCCGCCGCACGAGCCCGCTGCCGACCCGGTCACCCGCAAGATCGCGCCGACCCTGATCACCGGTGGCACCGGCGACATGCGGGTGGCGCGGGAGGAGGTGTTCGGGCCGGTGCTCGCGCTGCGGCCCTACGGCACGCTCACCGAGGTGACCGACCACGTCGGCGCCGGGCACGCGCCGCTGGTCGCCTACTGGTTCGGCCCCGACGACGCCGACTTCCGCACCTTCGTCCGGAACACCCGCAGCGGCGGGGTCGCGCGCAACGACTTCGCCGTGCACATGTTCCCCAGCGACGCCCCGTTCGGCGGCGTCGGCCACAGCGGCATGGGCGCCTACCACGGGAAGGCGGGCTTCGACACCTTCAGCCAGCACCGCACCGTCGTCGGCTCCGCGCTGCCGTTCCCGGTGACCGCGCTGGCGGCGCCGCCGTTCACCCCGTTCCTGCGCAACGGTGTCGGCCTGGCGCTGCGCGCGGCCGCCTTCCGCACCCGCCGCCGGCTCGCCCGGTGAGCGCCCCCGACCTCGAGGAGGCCGCAGTGTCCCGTTCCGTGACGACCGAGTTCACCCTCGTGCACACCGCCGACGTGGTGGCCGCGCAGATCCCCGACCGCGAACTGGTGATACACGGCGACCGCCGCTACACCTACGCGCAGATCGCCGAGCGCTCCCGGCGGCTCGCCGCCTTCCTGCACGCGCAGGGGCTCGGCTGCCACCGCGAGCGCGGCGAGCTCGCCGGGCACGAGGTCGGTCAGGACCTGGTCGGCATCTACGCCTACAACGGCCCGGAGTTCGTCGAGGGGATCGTCGGCGCGCTGCGCGCGCGGGTGGCGCCGTTCAACGTCAACTTCCGCTATGTGCGCGACGAGCTGCGGCATCTGCTCGCCGACTCCGGCGCCACCGCCCTGATCTACCACGCCGCCTTCGCGCCCCGGCTGGCCGAGGTGCTGCCCGAGCTGCCACAGCTGCGGGTGCTGATCCAGATCGCCGACGGCTCCGGCAACGCCCCGCTCGACGGCGCGATCGACTACGAGACCGCCCTGGCCTCGGCCGACCCGGCGGCGCTCCCGGTCGAGCCGACCCCCGACGACCTGTACGTGCTCTACACCGGCGGCACCACCGGCATGCCGAAGGGCGTGCTCTGGCGCCAGCACGACCTGTTCGTCGCCGCCTGCGGCGGGCGGGACATGAATACCGGCGCGGTGGTCGAGTCCTACGAGGTCATCGCCGAGCGGGTCGCGGCGAACCCCGGCCTGAAGCTGATGATCCTGCCGCCGCTCATCCACGGCGCCGCGCAGTGGGCCGCCCTGACCGCGCTGAGCACCGGGCAGACCGTGGTCTTCGCGGCGACCGTCGAGCACATCGACGCCGAGGAGGTGGTGCGCACCATCGAGCGCGAGCGGGTCGCGGTGGTCACCCTGGTCGGCGACGCCATGGCGAGGCCGCTGCTCGCGGCGATCGAATCCGGCGTCGCCGACGTCTCCTCGCTCGTGGCGATCGGCAACGGTGGCGCGGTGCTGAGCCCGGTGCTTAAGGAGCGGCTGATCGCCGCCAAACCCGGCCTCGTGATCATCGATGGCGTCGGCTCGTCCGAGGGCGGGGCGCAGATGTCGCAGGTCTCCGCCGCCGGCGCGCCGTCGACCGGCACCTTCAGCGCCGGCCCGCACACCCGGGTTGTCGCTGCTGACCTGGGGTCGGTGCTCGAGCCCGGGCACGACGGGATCGGCTGGCTGGCCCAGCGCGGCTTCGCCCCGCTCGGTTACAAGGGCGACGCCGCCAAGACCGCCGCGACCTTCCCGGTCATCGACGGCACCCGCTTCTCGCTGCCCGGCGATCGGGCCAGGCACCGCGCCGGCGGCGGGATCGAACTGCTCGGCCGCGACTCGATGACGATCAACACCGGCGGCGAGAAGGTGTTCGCCGAGGAGGTGGAGATCGCGCTCGGCTCGCACCCCGCGGTCGCCGATGTGATCGTGGTGGGGCGGCCGAGCGGGCGGTGGGGGCAGGAGGTGGTCGCCGTCGTCGCGCTCGCCGGGGATGGCTCCGCCACCGCCGCCGAGTTGATCGCGCACGCCGGGCAGAGCCTGGCCCGGTACAAGCTGCCCAAGGCGGTGGTCTTCCGGCCGGCGCTGACCCGGAGCCCGGCGGGCAAGCCGGACTACCGCTGGGCGCGGGAGCAGGCGGTCGCGGAAGGGTGAGCCTTTCGTTCGGCCGTCGCGCGGTGTAGCGTCCGGTTTCGAGGCAGAATGTCTCGAAACCAACGACGGAAGGTGTCGCGATGGTCCAGGGGCATGGGGGCACGGTCTCGATCGTCACCGGCGGCGCGGGCGGCATGGGGCTGGCCACGGCCGCGATCCTCGGCCGCGAGCACACCGTCGTCCTCGCCGACAATCGCGCGGACCGGCTCGACGCCGCCACCCGTACCCTGCTGGAATCCGGCATCACCGCGGTGCCGGTCGTCTGCGATGTCACCGACCGGGAAGCGGTCGACCGCCTGTTCGGCACCGCGACCGGACTGGGAACCCTGACGTCGGTGGTGCACACCGCGGGCGTCAGCCCGAGCATGGGCGATGCCGGATACCTGCTGCGGGTCAACGCGCTCGGCACGCTCACCGTCGGTGAGACCTTCTACCGCGTCGCGGGCGAGGGCGCCGCGATCGTCAATGTCGCCTCCATGGCCTCGCACATGCTGCCGCCCGAAGCCGTTCCGACGCAGCACTTCCCGGCGGCGCTGCGCGACCCGGCCGCCTTCCTCGACAGCCTCTCGGCGGCCTGTGCCGCTGTGCCCGACGAGGCCCGCTCCGGGTACGCCTACGCCATCGGCAAGAGCTTCGTCCGGTGGTACAGCGCGGCCCGGGCCGAGCGCTTCAACGGCCGCGGCCTGCGCATCGTCTCGGTGTCGCCCGGATCGATCGACACCGAGATGGGGCGGCTGGAGGAGCAGGCCGGTGCCGGTGCGATGGTCGCCGACTTCGCGGTGCCGCGCTGGGGGCGTGCCGAGGAGATGGCCGAGCTCCTCGCCTTCTGCGTGAGCGCGAAGGCCGGCTACCTCACGGGCACCGACATCCTCTCCGATGGCGGAGTGATCGCCTCCATGCGCGAACGGGCCAGGGTCGCGGCCGGCGAGTAGTCGCCTGCCGCCGCGGCGAGATGGTCTCGGGCATCGAGTGCGAGGATGACGCCGTGCCAACTCCCACCGAGGTACTTGTTGCCGATGCGCGGCGCGACGGCGTCCAGCAGCTCGTTGTCGGCGCTGTCATCGACGACAACGGCCGTGTCCTGCTGCTCCGCCGCCCCGGCGACGACTTCATGGGCGGCATCTGGGAACTCCCCAGCGGCAAGGTCGAGCCGGGGGAGACGCTCGAACAGGCCGTTGTTCGCGAGGTCGAGGAGGAAACCGGGCTCCAGGTCGCTGGAGTTGGCCGCTACGTCGACAGCTTCGACTACCGATCCGGCAGCGGGAAGCTCAGCCGCCAGTTCAATTTCGCCGTCGAGTGCGACGCCATCGAACCGGTCCGGCTCACCGAACACGCCGCGCACTCCTGGGCCGCACTCGGCGCCGCCGCGCCGGTCACCGACGCCGTCGCGCAGACCCTCGCGAGCTATCGGGCGCGCTGAGCGGCGCGCACCAGCCCGCCGCCGATGATGAGCCGCTGGATTTCGCTGGTGCCCTCGTAGAGCCGCAGCAGGCGGACGTCGCGGTAGATGCGCTCCACGGCGACGTCGCGCATGTAGCCGGTCCCGCCGTGCACCTGGACCGCGAGATCGGCCACCTTTCCGGCCATCTCGGTGCAGTACAGCTTGGCGACCGAGGGCGCGATCCGGCGATCCTCCTCGCTCACCCAGAGCCGGGCGGCGTCGCGGACCAGCGCGCGCCCGGCCATCACCCCGGTCTGCATATCCGCGAGCATCGCCTGGACCAGCTGGAACTCGCCGATCGCCGTGCCACCCTGGGTGACGCCCGCGGCGTAGGCGACCGACTCGTCCAAGGCCCGCTGGGCAGCGCCGACGGCGAGCGCGGCGATGTGCACCCGCCCGCGCGCCAGTGAGCTCATGGCCGCCCGGTACCCGACGTCTTCGCTGCCGCCGACCAGCGCGTCCCCGCCGACCCGGACGCCGGTGAACCGGACCTCGGCGGTCCACGCCCCCTCCTGGCCCATCTTGCGATCCTTCGGCCCGACCTCGACGCCCGGCGTGCGCGCGGGCACCAGGAAGACCGCGATCCGCTCGGGCCCGGTGCGGGCGAACACCACGAACAGGTCGGCGACCGGGGCGTTGGTGATGAACCGCTTCTGCCCGTCGATGACCCAGTCGTCGCCGTCGCGGGCGGCGGCGGTGCGCAGCGCGGCGGGGTTGGAGCCGGCGCCCTCCTCGGTCAGCGCGAACGAGGCGACGACGTGTCCGGCCGCGATCTCGGCCAGCCAGCGCTGCTTCTGCCGATCGGTGCCGTAGCCGACGAGGACCTGCCCGGCGATCCCGTTGTTGGTGCCGAACAGTGAGCGCAGGGCGAGCGTGGTGTAGCCGAACTCGAGGGCGAGCTCGACGTCCTGCGCCAGGTTCAGCCCGAGCCCGCCCCACTCGGGTGGCAGTGCGTAGCCGAACAGCCCCATCGCCTTCGCCCGCTCGACGATGTCGTCCGGGACGCGGTCGTCCGCGGCGATATCGCGCTCCCTCGGCAGCACGACCTCCCGGACGAACTTGCGCGTCTGGGCGAGGATCTCACGGAACTCCTCCTCGGTGACCGCGTCGTCTCCGGGCGCACTCGTCATCGCTGCTTCCTCCTGGTTGTGTATGCACTTACTGTAAGCCTAGCGGTAAGTTTGATGACCAGTGCCCGACCGGGCCGGAAATCACCAATCAATCCATTATTCCCTGAATACAGAAACTGATGTACCGTTCGGTCATGGAGACCGCGCTGCACATCGACGCTCTCGCCCGCTTCGGCCATGCGCTCTCGGACGCGACCCGGACCCGGGTGCTGCTGAGCCTGCGCGAGGGCCCGGGGTATCCGGCGGAGCTGGCCGAGCAGATCGGGGTCTCGCGCCAGATTCTGTCCAACCATCTCGCGTGCCTGCGCGGGTGCGGGCTGGTGGTCGCGGTGCCGGAGGGCAGGCGTTCGCGCTACGAGCTGGCGGATCCGAAGATCGGGCGCGCCCTGGCGGATCTGCTCGGGCTGGTGCTGGCGGTGGATCCGGCGTGCTGCCCGGCCTCCGGGCGAGAGGGGTGCTGCTGATGAGCGCGCCGCTGGGCATGGCGGGGTTGCCCGGCACCGTGACCCCGGGCCCGTCGTCGGCGCGCAAGGCGCTGCTGTCTCGGCGGATTCGCTGGTTCGTGGCGGCCACGATCACCTACAACGTGATCGAGGCGATCATCGCGCTGAGCGAGGGTGCCCGGGTGTCATCGACCGCGCTGATCGGGTTCGGTTTGGACTCGGTGATCGAAGTGTCCTCGGCGGCGGCGGTGGCCTGGCAGTTCGCCGGGCGCGATCCCGAGGCGCGGGAGAAGGTCGCGCTGCGGGTGATCGCGTTCTCCTTCTTCGCCCTTGCCCTCTACGTCACCGTCGACGCGATCAGGGCCCTGACCGGCGCAGCCGAAGCCGAACACTCCACCGTCGGGATCGCGCTGGCGGCGGTGAGTCTGGTGATCATGCCGGTGCTCTCGCAGCTGCAGCGCCGCGCCGGGCGCGAGCTGGGGTCGGCCTCGGCGGTGGCCGACTCCAAGCAGACCCTGCTGTGCACCTACCTCTCGGCGGTGCTGCTGGTCGGACTGGTGCTCAACAGTGCCCTGGGCTGGTCGTGGGCCGATCCGATCGCCGCGCTGGTCATCGCCGCGGTCGCGGTCAAGGAGGGCCGCGAAGCCTGGCGCGGGGACGCCTGCTGCGCGACCCCGCTGCCGCGTGCAGGCGAGGCCGCGGCGGGCGGGCACGACTGTGACTGCTGCGACTGAACCCCGTTCCGTCCCATCGACCTGAAAGAGGTTGCGATGCCGCACATTTCTGCCGCGGCCAGGGCCCGCTACGACGAGGAGATGGCCGCGGCCCGCACCGGCGCCACTGCGGTGCGATGGGCGCATCTGGAACGCGCGCACATCTTGTCCCAGCCCGATGCCTGGCTGCACACCCGCAACCACGCAGCCATGCTCACCCTCGCGCTACGCGGCCGGGACCGGCGCGAAGCCCTCGGCCAGGTCGTGCGGATCATCGTCGCGGCGCCCGGTTCGCTGACCGGGCGCTACCCCGAGGGCAACACCGGCCGCGCTCGCGTCGGACTGCTGACACCGATGCCGGTCCCCGATGATCTGGCCGCGGCGCTCGCTGCCTGAGCACCGCGGCGATCCCGGAAAGCACAGACAGGTCCTGGGGTACGGCGCGGCGCTCTTGACAGAGTTCTATTTCGAATTGCGCTAATGTTTGAATGGACAAATCGAGACGAATGCGACCGGTCAGTATTCGGAATATCTCTGCGGACGCAACGAGTTTCATGTAGAAATTTCCCATTTTCGCCCGGAAGATCAAGAGGCGACATAACCGCACGTAGATGGGGTTATGATCACTGGTGCCACAGGGTCACGGTTCGGTGCGGGGGTCTATCAACCTTTTCCTACGGTTCGCGAATTCGCGGTCCGTCGGTATTTCGCCGTTCAATTTTCGTGTGGCTCGAGATTTTCGGATAGAAAAGAGAAAACAGATGGCTCCGCTTCCCGCATCCCCGCTCTGGCAGAACATTCAGCCGTTCGTCGGCTACGCCCGCGGCCAGTCGCTCTCGGTCGGTGACAGCTACGCGTTCGTCTGGGCCAACGGCCCCACCGTTCACGTGGTCGTGCACCTCGAGGCCACCAACCAGGCCAACAAGCAGCTCAGGACCTTCTACAAGCTCGACGGGAAAGCGCCCGTGGCGTCCGGGGTGGCGTTCACCACGGATGGGAAGGGCAGCGCGACCACCCATTTCGCCGTCGGCAACCTGGTCGCCGGCCAGCACGACATCGTGGTCGAGATCAACGACGACACGAACGCCGGGACCCTGTACATCAGCAGCGGCGCGAACAACCAGAACGCCGCCCCGGGCATCTCGTTCACCATCTGAGCGCCGCCCGCTGCCGGTGAGATGAGACCCGGAGCCTCCGCGCCGACCTCAGGCGATGTCCACCGCTGTGGTCACCCGGCCCCTCGACGCAGTGCGTCGAGGGGCTGCCGGTGCGTTCGACTGCGCAGATGGTTTCGTGGTCGAATGCCGGCGCGGTTCCTGGGTGGTTCGGCGGGAGTTCGGTGGTGGTCGACGTACCTGAGTCCCGTGTCGCATCGGCGATCACCCCGACCCCCGTACCAGGGGCAGCGCGGCCGGGGTGCGTACATGACAGCCGCGACCCCGGCCAGGCGCAGCTGCCGAGGCACATCGCTGCCCGGCGATGATCGGCGCCTACCAGCGCCGCGTGCGTGTGCTGTCAGCAGCCACAACTGTCTCCCGCGGCTTCGCTGACACCGGCCGCGGCGGGGTGGGTCTCGGTCCCGGTGAACGGGATCGGGCAGCGTGGGGACTCGCTGCACACCAGCAGGTCCGCACAGCCCGCGGTGATGGCGGCGGCGAGGGTGTCGCGGACCGCGGTGAGCTCGGCCACCTTGGTGTCGACCTCGATCAGTTTGGCGCGGGCGCGTTCGCGCAGCCCGGTATCGGCGCGACCTGCGCCGAGCTGGGTGGCTTCGAGCAGGTCGGCGACCTCGTCGAGGGTGAATCCGAGGCGCTGGGCGGCCTTGATGACCCGCAGCACCGTCACCGACTGCTGGGGGTAGAGCCGGTGCCCGCCCAGGGAGCGGTCGGGTTCGGGCAGGATGCCGCGGCGCTCGTAGTAGCGCAGGGTCTGGACGTTGACCCCCGCCGCGGCCGCCAGCGCCCCGCTGCGCAACCCGGTCATCGGCCCGCACCGATCACGGCGGCCTGCGCGCGTCCGGCGAGGGCGTCGAGGACTTCGAGGTACGCGGGCGGGACCTCGATCCCCATCACCAGCGTTCCGGCCGGGCCGGGGGTGAAGGAGAAGGTGAAGAACGAGCAGCACGCCGACTCGCGCGCGGCCAGGTCCCGCCCGACCGGTTCGGCGTCGCCACCGGTGCGCAGCCGCAGCTCCAGCCGGGTCGGTGCGGGGCGGGCGGTGGCGGTCACCGAGCGGGCGAAGAAGGTGTCGAACTCGGCCAGCCGGGTCGGACGCTCGGCGGTCGGAAGCGTGCACGCGGACAGCTTCGTCATCTGTTCGCGCAGGTCATCGTCGGTCATGGATTCACGGTAAGCCTGTACCCGGGTACCGGATGCAACCCCGCGGACCGAATCGATTCCCAAGCCGCGTTCCGGGCCGGGGAGCAGGTCGAGCCCGGCTTCGTGGGGGCGGCTTCGCCTCGACCGAGCACCACCGGCCGCAAGGAGTATCGCGGCTCGGTGGTGCTCGGTCGGGCTGCGGTGAGCGTTGGTGCTCGGGCCGATCAGACGACCGCGGCTGCCCGGCTGGCGTTGGCCTGGATCTCGGTGGCGATCCGGGCCAGCAGCGGCTGGGGCAGGTCGTGGCCCATATCGGCCAGGGGCAGGTAGGTCGAGCCCGCGATGGCGGCGTGGGTGGCCTCCCCGCCCGCGATCTCGATCAGGGAATCCTCGCCGCCGTGGACGACCAGGGCGGGCAGCCGCAGCCCCCGCAGCCCCTCGGTGCGGTTGGGCGCCATGAGGGCCGCGCTGACCTGACGGACCGAGCCCTGGGGGTGCTGAGCGCGGTCGTAGGAGCGGGTGGCCATGTCGAGCCGGCGGGCGCGTTCGGAGTCGGCGTGCGTCTTCGACCCGATCAAGGCGTACAGCGCGGCGATCTGGGCGATCGCTTCGTCGCGGTCCTCGGGCAGCGGCTTGGTCAGCTCCTCGAGCACCTCGCCTTCGGCCATGCCGATGGAGACGTGCGGGGTGCTCATGATCGAACAGAGCGACAGCACCCGCGAGCCGTGCTCGATCGCGAGCAGCTGGGCGACCATCCCGCCCATCGACGCGCCCACGACGTGCGCGCGGTCGATACCGAGGTGGTCGAGCAGCTCCACGGTGTCGCGCGCGATCGCCCGCAGGAAGTACTGCTTCGGATCGCCTTTCCATTCGGTCAGCCCGCTGTCGCGGTTGTCGGGCCGGATCACCCGGTACCGCTCGCCGAGCCGGTCGACGATCTCCTGGGGCCAGTGGATCAGCTGCGAGCTCAGGCCCATGATCAGCAGCAGCGGTTCACCCGCCGGATTTCCCTCGTCGCGGTAGCACATCCGGACCTCGGACAGCTCGGCGAACTGGTCACGCTCATCGTTCATGACAGCCTCCCGAAAGGGGTCGGTTCAAGCACACATGGCAAGCCGGACTGTGATCTGAAGCGTGGAGCGAGGCAATGCTATGCCGTCCGCGGACATCGGGTACTGCCAATCGAAAACATCGGCCGAGCACTCGGCGATGCCCGCGCCGCGCCCTCGGGCCGCCTGGCCGCCGCGGCCGAGCCCGCCGCGACGCTTCGAGCGCCGTCATCGTGAGTTCCTCGCTGTGGTGCCCCTGGCGTCGAGCAGCGCGCGCAGGGCGGGAAGGTCGACCTTGCCGGTGCCGCCGCGCGGGACCAGGTCGTCGGAGTCGAGCAGCAGCCAGATCGCGGGCACCTTGAAGGCACTGAGGACGCCGCGGGTCGCGGTGTGCAGCTCGTCGGCCGTGGTGTCCGGGGGGCATACCACGGCGGCGGCGAGCCGCGGGCCGGGCAGGTCGGTGACGTAGGCGCGGTCCACCGCGGGGAGCGAGCGCAGCGCGCGCTCCACCTCGCCGGGGTAGACGGTGGCGCCGCTGACCTTGACCATGTCGTCGGTGCGGCCGTGGTAGAAGAGGAATCCGGCCTCGTCGAGGCGGCCGAGGTCGCCGGTGCGGTAGAAGCCGTCCGGGGTGAAGAGCTGCTCGCGGGTGCGTCCGCACAGGCCGCGCAGGATGTGCGGGCCGCGGATCAGGATCTCACCGATCTCCCCCGATGCGGGGGCGTCGATGCTGACCTCGGTGCCGGGGAACGGGCGGCCGCAGCTGCCCCGAGCCCGCTCCGGCAGGTCGGTGTCGGCGGGGTAGCCGCAGTAGGGGCCGAAGGATTCGGTCATTCCGAACAGGTTGGCGCGGGCGCCGGGCTCGGCGCGCAGCGCGGGTGGGAGCAGTGCCTCGAGGCTGCCCGGGCGCAGCGCGGACAGCTCGGCGCCGATGGCATCGGCTTCGCGGGCGAGCGCCTGCGCCTGGTCCGGCCAGCCCCGGAACAGGGTGACGCGTTCGCGTTCCAGCAGGCGCAGGGTGGTCGCCGGGTGCGGGATCTCCTCGGTGACGAGGGTGGCGCCCGCCAGGAGGGCGGACAGAACGCCGCCGCCGAGACCGCCCACCCAGAAGAACGGCATCGGCAGGTACAGGCGGGTTTCGGCGGTGATGCATCGGTCGGCCAGCCCGGCCCGCACCGCGCCGAGTGCGCTGCCGTGGGCGTGGATCACCCCCTTCGGGGTGCCGCGGCTGCCGGAGGTGAAGAGGATGGTCAGCGGGTCGGCGGGGGTCACCGCGGCGGCGAGGGCGCGGGCGACGGCGGCCGCGGTGGCGTCGCCGCGCAGCGCGGCCGCGTCGCCGGTGGTCAGCACGGTTCGCAGGGCCGGGACGTCGGGGTGCAGGATCGGCGCGGTGAGCGGGGAGTTCAGCGCCGCGCGCAGATCGTCGAGGTAGCGGTGGCCGCGGAACTCCTCGGCGGTGATCAGCACGTGAACTCCGGCGGTGCGTAGCTGGGCGAGCAGCTCCGGCGGGGTGAGCAGGGTGGAGAGCGGGACCAGGACCGCGCCGATCCGGGTCAGCGCGATCGCGGTGCGCACCCAGCCGGTGTTGTTCGGCGCGAGCAGCCCGACCCGGGTGCCGGTACCGATGCCCGCCGCCACCAGTCCGGCGGCGAGTTCGGCGGTGGCGGTATCGAGTTCGCCGTAGGTGAGCCGGTGTTCGGGATCGATCACCGCCTCGCGGTCGGGATGGGCGGCCGCAGCGGCAGTGAGCACCGCATCGATGGTGTCGTTCCCGGCACGACCTCCCGGCCGGTCCGTGTCGAGCGCGTCACCGGACATGCTCACCTCCGGCGGCGAGGACGCCGGCCACGGCGGTGGGGAGCTGAGCTCCGGCAGCGTCGGTGAAGTGCCGTCGCACCGCACCCAGATCCGGCTTCCCGGAGGGGGTGCGCGGAATCTCCGGCACCACCGCGATCTCGGTCGGCAGCTCGTACCCGGCGAGCCGGTCGCGGAGGAAGGCGGCGATCTCGTCGGCGTCGGTGTGCGTCCCGGCCCGCAGCTCCACCAACGCCACCGGGGTCTCCCCGAGCCGCGGGTCGGGCCGGGCGACGACGGCGGCGCCGCGCACCGCCGGGTGCGCCTCGAGCGCGTCGCGCACGTCGTCGGGCAGCACCTTGAACCCGCCGCGGATGATGGCCTGGTCGGCCCGGCCGAGAATCCAGAGGAAGCCGTCGTCGTCGAGCCGGGCCAGGTCGGTGGTGCGGATCCAGTCGGCATCGGGGCCGAGCTGGCCGGGGACGACCTCGAGCAGCCCCGGCTCACCCGGCGGAAGCGGGCTGCCGTCGTCGGCGACGACCCGCAGCGCAGCACCCCCCTGCGCCCGGCCGACACTGCCGCGCTTGGTCGCCCAGAACTCGCGGTGGTCGGCGAGCGTCCAGCCCGCCACGCCGCCGCCGAACTCGGTGGCGGCGTAGGAGGTGAGCACCGGAATGCCGAACTTCTCGTGGAAGGCGTCGGCGTCCGCGGCGGCCAACGGCGCGGTGCCCGAGGTGACAACCGCGACGCTCGCCAAATCCGCACGAGTCAGCTTCGAGTGCAGCACCATGCGCAGCGCGGCGGGCACCAGCGACACCGCGCGCGGGCGGTGCGTGCGCACCGCGCGGGCCCAGGACTCCAGCTCGAAGCGCGGCAGCAGCACGAACGGCCGCGCCTCGGCGACGCACTGCAGCACCCGGTAGACCCCGCCGATGTGCACCAGCGGCGCGTTCACGATCGCGACCCCGGCGCGCGGCTCCGCCGGGTCGGGGGTGGTGCGGAAACCGGGGCCGATCACGCTGTGCGCCAGCATGTCGTAGCCCAGGTCGATGCGCTTGGGCGGGCCGGTGGTGCCGCTGGTGAGCATGCGCACCGCCACCGGGCAGGGGAGCGGATCGACGCCGTACTCCGGGGTCGGTCCGGTGAAGAGCCCGGCCAGCGAGCCGGTCGGGGTGCCGTCGGGCACCACCGCCGCCAGATCCCCCGGTAGCCCGAGCACCAGCGGCAGGTCCAGTTCGATCAGGTCCGCGCGGGTGCGCTCCTCGCCGCGGGACGGATTGATCGAGACCACGGTGCCGCCCGCGCCGAGCACGCCGAGGAAGGCGGTGACGTGCGCGGGGGTGTTGCGCAGCAGGATGCCGATCGGCGCCGCGCCGTCGACGGCGTGCGCGCGGGTGAGCGCGGCGATCCGCGCGGCCGGGCCCGCGAGCTCGCCCCAGGTGTGCCAGTGGCCGTCGAACTCGATCGCGGGGGCGTCCGGCCGCAGCGCGAGCACGGCGGCGAGGCGGCGGATGAGGGGATGGACGGAGGTGCTCATCAGCGAATCCTCGGTTCGGTGGGGGCGGGTCCGCCGCGCGCGGCGAGTTCGGCGGTGCCGAGCGGATTGCCGAGCCGGGTGTAGATCAGCCCCTGGTCCAGGGCGGCGCGGTACGGCTTGTCCAGCGATTCCCAGATCGCCTTGACGGTGCCCTGGGTGGCCGACGGCGGTTTGGCGGCGATCGTCGCGGCGATCTCGTGCGCCCGTGCCCGGAGTCCGGCCCGTGGCACGACCTCGCTCACCAGCCCGATGCGCAGCGCGGTCGCGGCGGAGACCCGTTCGTCGTTGCCGAGCAGCGCCATGCGCAGCGTCTCGCCGAGCCCGACCCGGCGCATCAGCCCGATCGGTTCGAGCGCGGAGACCAGTCCGGCCGAGACGTGCGAGTCGAAGAAGGTGGCCTCCTCGGCGCAGAGCACGATGTCGGATTCGTTGACGAAGTAGAACGCGCCCGCGGTGCAGATGCCCTGCACCGCGCAGACCACCGGCTTCCACATCTTCTGCCACTTGGGGCTGAGCAGTTCGCCCGGATCCTCGTGGTGCCAGATGCTGCCGGGCTGGCCGTAGCTGGACTTGATGTCGAGCCCGGCGCTGAAGGCACGCTCGCCCGCGGCGCGCAGCACCACCGCGTGCACCCGGTCGTCGGTGCGCAGTGACTGCCAGATCCGGGCCATCTCCTCGCACATGCGCCGGTCGAAGGCGTTGAGCCGCTCCGGCCGGTTGAGGGTGATGGTGGCGACCTTCGCCGCCGGATCGACCTCGAGCAGCACGGTGTCGTATCCGGCGGCGTCGGAGTGCGCCGGGGTGCCCGCGCTCACCGCGCCCGCCATTGCGGAGTCCGCTTCTCCACGAACGCCTTCGGCCCCTCCAGCGCGTCCTCGGTGCGGGTGACGCGCTCGCGGAAGGACTCGGCCAGCATCTCCGCCTCGTGCAGCGGCAGGTCGAGCCCCTTCTGGATCGCGAGCCGGGTGCCGCGCACGGCGAGCGGCGCGTTCCGGTTGACCACGGCGGCGAGCTCGTGCGCGCGCTCCAGCAGCCGGTCGTGCTCGACCACCTCGGTGATCATCCCGAGTTCGTAGGCGCGGGCGGCGCTCATCCGCTCGTGCTTGCCCATGATCGCCATCCGCAGCGCCACCGAGCGGGGAAGCACCCGCGCCAGCCGCACCACCTCGCGCCCGGCGACCAGGCCGATGCTGACGTGCGGGTCGAAGAAGGTGGCCCGCTCGGAGGCGATCACGATGTCGGAGGTGGTCACCCAGTCCAGCCCGGCCCCGCAGCAGATCCCGTTCACCGCGGTCAGGATCGGTTTGGCCATGGTGCGGAACGGGGGAGTGCCCTCCTGCGGCGCCTCCCACTGCTCGTAGGTGGACAGGTACGGGCGCTCGTTCAGCACCTTGCCGTCGCCGGGGATTGCCTTGACGTCGGCTCCGGTGCAGAAGGCCCGGCCGGTGCCGGTGACGATCAGCAGCCAGACGCGGTCGTCGTGCTCGGCCTCGGCGTAGGCGGCGCGCAACTCGGTGATCATGTGCGGGCTCAGCGCGTTCAGCGCGTCGGGCCGGTTCAGCGTGACGGTGGCCGTATGCCCCTCGACCTCGTATCCGATGGACTCGTACGGCATGGGCTTCCCTTCGTCGGTGGTCATCGGCCCTCGAACTCCGGTGCCCTGCGGTCGCGGAAGGCGGCGAGGCCCTCCTTGAAATCGCGGGTGCGGCAGGCCAGTTCGAGCGCGAACAGCTCGTTGTTCATGGCCTGCGGCAGGGTCGCGTGCAGGTTCTGCGCCAGTGCCTGCTTGGCCAGCCCGAACGCGACGGTCGGCGCGGCGGCGAGCCGGGCCAGCAGTGCCTCGGCGGCGGCGTCCGGGTCGTCGGCGACCTCGTGGATCAGCCCCCACTCGGCGGCCGTGGTGCCGTCCACCCGCTCGCCGAGCAGCAGCATCCGCCTGGCCCTGGCGAGCCCGGTCAGCCGCGGCAGCAGCCAGGTGGCGCCGGAGTCGGGGCTGAAGCCGCGGTCGAGGAACGGCTCCCAGAAGGTCGCGCCGGGGGCGGCGACGGTGAAATCGGCGGCCAGTGCCAGGTTGCAGCCCATGCCCGCGGCCCAGCCGCGCACCGTGGCGACCACCGGGAGCTGGACGGTGTGCAGCAGCTCGATCACCCGGTGCGCGGTGTGCGGTACACGGCGCAGCACCGAGCCGGTGCGCGGCTTGGCGTCGCCGGTGTTGCCGGAGACCAAGTCGACGCCCGCGCAGAAGTGCTCGCCCGCGCCGCGCAGGTGGATGGCGCGCAGGGTGTCGTCGGATGCGGCCGCGGTCAGCGCGGTGACCAGGGTCTCGACCATCTCCGGGGTCAGCGAGTTGCGCCGCCCCGGCCGGTCGAGGGTGAGCCGCAGCACCACCCCGTCCCGCCGTACTCCGGTCTCCGCGTCGCCCACCGCCGTCCTCCATTCGCTACTGAGATAGATACAGTAGACAATACCGTTGCTCGTCTGCCAAGGTGGGGTCGTGCCCGAGGAGGAATGAGCCCGCATGGAGATCCATTTCGGTGAGCGGCCGCTGGCCCAGACCGGGGCGGCGGCGGCCGCGCTGCGCCGGCTCACCGCGCTGCTGCTCGCGCAGGAGCAGCCGCAGCCGGTGGTCGAGGAGATGCTGCCGCGGTTCGCGGAGTGGGAGCGCGCGCTCACCGCCACCGCGCCGGCCGACCCGCGGCCACGGGTGGGCGACGCCGCGGACGACCCGGAGCGCCGGATCTACCTCGACCACGCCTTCGACATCGGCGCCTACAACCCGAGCTTCCCCGAGTACGTCTTCGATGCCGCCGACCCGGCATCGGCGACCGGGCGGGTGAGCTTCCCGGTGACCTTCGAGGGCCCGCCGGGGCTGGTGCACGGTGGCTTCCTCGGCGTCTTCTTCGACTGCGTGGTCCAGCAGCACAGCTGCGCGGCGGGGGTGACCGGCAAGACCAGGTCGCTGACGATCACCTACCGGCGCCCGACCCCGCTGCTCACCGAGCTGAACTTCGCGATCGCGCGCACGGCCACCGCGGCGGGCATCGAATCGAACGCCCAGCTGCGCCGCGGCGACGAGGTGCTGTGCCGCGCGACGGTCGCGACGGTCGCGGCGACGCCGGAACGCCTCACCGGCACCGGATACGGCCGCCGCCGGGCCCCCGGCGCGCCGACGACCGAAGGGATCCCGCGATGACCGCTTCCAGCGCCGCCGACGGCCGCGTCCGCTACGAGGTGGACGAGGACCGCCGGATCGCCACGATCACCCTGAACAACCCCGAGCGCCGCAACTCCTACGACGCGACCATGCGCGACGGCCTGGCGGGCTTCCTCGACGAGGTCGCCGCCGACGACGACATCACCGTTGTCCTGCTGCGCGGCGCGGGCGGCGTGTTCAGCACCGGTGCCGACATGAACAACGCCTACGGCTGGTACGGGGATGGCAACGGCGCCGCGCCGAAGAAGAGCAGGCCGAGCCAGCGGCGCAGGCTCACCGTGGATCGCAGGTCCTTCGACTTCTACCACGAGTTCCTCGGCTTCCCGAAGGTCACCGTCGCCGAGGTCGGCGGCTTCGCCCTCGGTGGTGGCTTCGAGCTGGCGCTGATGGCCGATATCGCCGTGGTCGCGCGGGACGCGCGGCTCGGCATGCCCGCCACCCGCTTCCTCGGCCCCGCGCTCGGCAGCCTGCACATGTTCTTCCACCGGCTCGGCCCGGTGCTGGCGCGGCGGCTGCTGCTCACCGGCGACATCGTGGAGGCGGGCACGCTCGAGCACCTCGGCGTGTTCACCGAGACCTGCGAGCCGGGGCAGGTGACGGCGCGGGCGCGCTACTGGGCGGAGAAGGCGGCGAAGATGCCCGCCGACGGGGTGGTGATCGCCAAGGAGGCGTTCCGGCTGGTGGAGCAGAGCCAGGCGTACCAGGGGGAGGAGGTGGCGAGCTACCTCTTCCACGCTTTCGGCACGAATCTGCAGTTCGGCGCGGGCGAGTTCAACTTCGTCAAGACGCGGGCGGAGCATGGTACGCGCGAGGCGTTCCGGTTGCGGGACGAGCACTTCCACGTGCCGGAGCCGTGAACGCGACCCGTGCCCCGGCCGGTTTGGGCCGGGGCACGGAGCTTGTCGCGCGATGACCCGGACCCGCGATCGCGGCCGCCCGGGTGAGCGGGCGCGGGTTCCGCTGTGCGGACGGAACAGGTCAGGAGGCGGCGGCGGTGCGCCGGGTGCGCGTGGCAGGCGCCTTCGTCGCGGAGCGCTTCGCGGCGGTCTTCTTCGCCGGAGCCTTGGCCGGCGCCGCGGTCTCGGCCGCCGCCTTCGCGGGCGCCTTCTTCGCCGGGGCGGCGGGCGCGCTGCCCGCGATCACCCGGCTCGCGTGGTCGAGAATGCACTCCAGCCCGTACTCGAAGTTCCGATCGTCGGGCGCGCCACTGCGCCGCCCCCGCGCCATCGCCTCGGCGAGCAGCGGCGTTGTCTCCGGCTCGATGGCGATGTCCTCGTAGTACGCGGACGCCTCGGCGTCGAGTTCCTTGTTCTTGTCGTAGAGCCGCTGCAATACGACCGAGCCGCGCACGTGCAGATTGATCGCGGAATAGAGGTCGAAGGCGTCGTCGACGGAGAATCCCGCTTTGACCAGAGTGTTGATCGCGCGCTCGATTCCCTGCGCGCCGAGACGGGCGGCATCGCGGCTCAGCGCGGAGCGGATCAGAATCAGATCGCAGAGAATGGGATTACCGAGAAACGTTTCCCGCATTGTCCGTGCGTGATTACGCAGCGTCTCGCGCCAGTGGTCGGCCTCGACGAAGGGCGCGGCGAAGGCGTACTGGCTCAGCGCCCGGTCGGTCATGGCGTTGAGCAGGTCGTCCTTCTTGCGGAAGTACCAGTAGATGCTGGTGACGCCGACATCGAGGTGTTTGCCGAGCAGCGGCATGCTCAGCCCGTCGATGGAGACCTCTTCGGCGAGTTCGAAAGCGCCCTGGATGATGTCATCGGGATTGAGCGATCCTCGCTCGCGGCGCTGCCGCTTCACTGGCGTTGCGCGCTTCGCCATCGTCGAACTCACTTCCTCTGCGATGCTGGGGGTCTCCGGTATCCGGCGCCGCCGGGGAAATGCCGGAAGCGGATTGTCGAAATCCGCACGGTAGATGCTACCACGGGGTTTACCGTGTGGTATTTCCGACGGCGCCGCGGTAGTGGAATCCGCCCCGAATGTATCTCAGGTCACATTATCTCGGCGGCGGTCGAATTCCCGTTCGCGCCGGGGAATATCGGCTCGCGTTTCTCCAGGAAGGCGGCGAACGCCTCGAGGACGTCGGTCCCGGCGAGGTTCACCGCCTGCGCGCGGGTCTCGGCGTCGAGCGCCTCGGCCAGGGTCCGGTCCGCGCCGGCGGCGAGCAGCGCCTTGGTCTGGGCGAGCGCGGTCGGCGCTCCGGCGGCGAGCCGCCCGGCGAGTTCGGCGGTGCGGGCGTCGATCTCGGCCTCCGGCCGCACCCAGGTGACGAGCCCGAGCTGGCGCGCCTCCTCCGCGCCGATCGCCTCGGCGAGCAGGGTGAGCCGCTTGGCCTGCTGCAACCCGACGAGCCGGGGCAGCACCCACGACCCGCCGCAGTCCGGGGAGAGCGCCCGGCGGGTGAAGATCTGGCAGAACCGGGCATCGGGCGCCGCGATCACGAGATCGCAGGCGAGCGCGAGGTTCCAGCCCGCGCCGTAGGCCGGGCCGCGCACCTTGGCCACCGTCGGCACCGGCAGCTCGTGCAGCCGCCGCACCACCTCGTTGATGCCGCGCATCTCCTCGGCCGGGTCGGGGAACTCCTCGACGTCGGCGGTGGCGGAGAGGTCGGCTCCGGCGGAGAATGCGCCGCCGGCGCCGGTGAGCACGACCGCCCGCGCCGCGCCGGCGGCGATCTCGGCGAGCTGCTCCCGCAGCGCCGCCCAGAGCGCGCGATCGAGCGCATTGCGCCGCTCCGGGCGGTTCAGCGTGAGCGTGCGCACGCCGCCGTGCTGCTCGACGAGGAGGACGGTCATGACGTTCCTTCCTGGGCGGGAACGGCAATCCCCGCTGTGCCGAGCGCTGCGACGCGGGCCGCCGCGGCGATCCCGCCCGCGGCGCCGGTGACCGGTGCCGAACGCCTGGACAGGTCGAAGGGGTCGCGCTCGCTCACCCGGCCACCTCGAACGACACCGGCAGCGCGGTGGGGGAGCGGAACGGCTGGCCGAAGATGTGCGGGTCGCCGTCGTCGAGCAGGGTGATCCCGGTCAGCCGGTCCAGTAGCACCTCCAGCGCCACCCTGGTCTCCATCCGGGCCAGGTGCAGCCCGAGGCAGGTGTGCGCGCCGGCGGTGAAGCTGAGGTGCGGCAGCCGCTTCCGGGCGATGTCGAACTCCTCGGCGCGCTCCCAGCGCTGCTCGTCCCGGTTGGCCGCGCCGAGGCAGATGTCCAGCGTCGCGCCGCGTGGGATCGCCACACCCGCCAGCTCGGTATCCCTGGTGACGGTGCGCTGCACCAGCGTCAGCGGGGTCTCGTAGCGCAGCCCCTCCTCGATGGCGGGGTTGAGCAGCCTGCGGTCCGCGCGCACCGCCTCGAACTGCTCGGGGTGGGTGAGCAGCAGGTACAGCAGATTGCCCGAGGAGCGGTAGGTGGTCTCCAGCCCGGCGGGCAGCAGCAGCCGCAGGAACGAGTAGATCGCCTCGTCGGTGAGCTTCTCGCCGTCGATCTCGGCGGCGACGAGGTCGCCGATGATGTCCTCGGTGGGCTGGGATCGGCGCTGATCGATGTGGCCCTGGAAGTACTCCTGCAGCGCACCCGACGCCGCGAAGGCGGCCCTGTGGTCACCGGTGTAGCTGATGATGTCGACGGCGGCCTTGCGGAAGAAGGGCAGCTCCTCCTCCGGGAGCCCGAGCAGCCGGGCGATCACCCGGGTCGGGAACTCGAAGGTGAACTCGCGCACCAGGTCCGCGCTGCCGCGCTCGGCGAACTCATCGATCAGCGCGGTGCAGATCGGGCGCACGATCTCCGGCTCCCAGGTGCGCAGCGACTGCGGTTTGAATGCGGCCGTCACCAGGTTGCGGTGCGCTTTGTGCCTGGAGCCGTGCATGGCCAGGATCGTCGGGCCCATGAAGACGCCGATGGTGCTGTCGTAGAGCTTCGAGCTGAAGGTCTCGGTGTCGCGCAGCGCGGCATTGGCCGCGGTCCAGGAGAGCGCGGACCAGGAGTCGCGTGGCCGGAACTCCGGCGGCGTGCGGGTGTAGTCCATGACGCCGCCGTGGTACACGCCGTTCGCGCGGCGGTTGGCGGCGAAGAAGGGGTAGGGATCGCGGAGGTCGATGGTCACCGGTTCCTCCTGCACGGGGCTGTCCACAGTGCGCCTTTCAGTAGTGGTCGGTCACAGCGCGAGCGGGCCGCCGACCGACATCGGGGCGACGAAGCCGCCGTCGACATGCAGGTCCTGGCCGTTCACCCAGCCCGCCGCGGACGAGCCGAGGAACGCGATCACCGGGACGATGTCGGCGGCGGTGGCATGGCGGCCGACGGTGGCCTTCACGGTGTCGAGCACCTCCTTGCCCATCGAGGTCTCGAAGTCGCCGAGGATCGGCGTCTCGGTCGGGCCGGGGCTCACCGTGTTCACCCGGACCCCGTACTTCTGCCAGGCCGCGGGCGCGAGCCGGGTGGCGAAGAGCACCGCGGCCTGCTTGGCGGTGCTGTACACCGGATAGGCCGGGTCCTGCCCCGCCTGCCACGCCAGCACCGCGGCCTCGTCGGTCGCCGCGAGCAGCCCCTCCAGCTCGGGGATGCGCTGCTGCCAGCCGAGCGCGGCCACCGAGGCGACGGTGACGACCGCGCCGCCGGTGCGCAGCAGCGGCAGCATGCCGGTCACGGTGCGGCGCAGGCCGAGGTAGTTGACGGCGAGCACCTCCGCGGCGGGCGCGGTGCCGGGGATGCCCGCGACGTGCGCGAGCAGGTCCCAGCCGTCGCCGATCGCGGCGAGCAGCCGCTCGACGGCGGCGGGGTCGCGCAGGTCGCAGCGGCGGTGCTCGGTGGCCGGGGTGTCGTTGTCGCGCAGGTCGACCGCGAGCACGTGCTCGCCCGCCGCGTGGAAGTGCGCCGCGGTGGCCGCGCCGATGCCGGACCCCGCTCCGACCACCACGATCCTGCGCTGTGGCTGTGCCATGGGAATACCACCGTCCAGTCGGCTCGAAGGTCTTACGGAATGCTTGACAGTAAGGTCGACTATAAATCACCCTTGCTACCGAGACAACGAGCCTCGACTGGACGGAACAGACCGGATGAGCACGGAGATCGTCGATGAAGCCGCGAAGGTACTCGCGGAGCCCGCCGCCTACACCGACGAGCCGCGGCTGCACGCCGCGCTGTCGGGCCTGCGCGCCAGGACCCCCGTGTCGTATGTCGACGTCCCCGGGTACAAGCCCTTCTGGGCCGTCACCAAGCACGCCGACGTGCTCGCGGTCGAGCGCAACGGCGCGCTGTTCAGCAACTGGCCGCGGCCGGTGCTGATGTCGGCGGAGTCCGACGAGCAGCAGGCCGCCGTCGGCATCCGCACCCTGATCCACATGGACGATCCGCAGCACCGCGTGGTCCGCGCGGTCGCCGCCGACTGGTTCGCGCCGAAGGCCATGCGCGCCATGGAGCTGCGCATCACCGAGCTGGCGAAGCGGTACGTGGACCGGATGCGCGACGCGGGCGGGGAGTGCGATTTCGTGCAGGAGGTCGCGGTCAACTACCCGCTCTTCGTGATCATGTCGCTGCTCGGCGTCCCGGAGTCGGACTTCCCCCGGATGCTGAAGCTCACCCAGGAGCTGCTCGGCAGCGACGACGAGGAGTACCAGCGATCGGCGGTCTCGCAGGAGGAGAAGATCGGCGCGCTGCTCGACATGTTCGCCTACTTCACCGAGATCACCGGGGCGCGGCGGGCGACGCCGACCGAGGACCTCGCCTCCACGATCGCCAATGCCCGCGTCGACGGCGAACCGCTCTCCGAGATCGACACCGTCTCCTACTACGCGATCATCGCGACGGCGGGCCACGACACCACCAGCGGCACCATCTCCGGCGGGCTGCGCGCGCTGGCGGAGAACCCCGGCCAGCTGGCCAGGCTGCGCGCCGACATGTCGCTGCTGCCGCAGGCCACCGAGGAGATGATCCGCTGGGTCACCCCGGTCAAGGCGTTCATGCGCACCGCGACCGCGGACACCACGCTGCGCGGGGTGCCGATCGCCGAGGGCGATTCGCTGCTGCTCTCCTACATCTCGGCCAACCGCGACGAGGAGGCCTTCGACGACCCGTTCCGCTTCGATATCGGGCGCGAGCCGAACAAGCACGTCGCCTTCGGCTTCGGCGTGCACTTCTGCCTCGGCGCCGCGCTGGCCCGGCTCGAGGTGAACCGCTTCTTCGCCGAGCTGATCCCGCGGCTCACCTCGGTGGAGCTGGCCGGCGAGCCGGAGCTGACCGCCACCACCTTCGTCGGCGGCCTCAAGCACCTGCCGATCCGCTACACCCTGCGCTGAGGAGCCCCGCCATGAGCTGGAAGGAAACGCTCGAGGACCTCGACGGCCGCCGGGAACGGTCGACGGCTATGGGCGGTCCCGAGCGGGTCGCGAAGCACCGGGCCAAGGGCAAGCTGGACGCGCGGGCCCGGGTCGCGCACCTGCTCGATCCGGGCACGTTCCAGGAGTTCGGTGCGCTGGTCGGCGGCGAGATCGCGGCCGACGCCATCGTAACCGGTTCCGGCTTGATCAACGGCACCCCGGTGATGGTGGGCGCGGAGGACTTCACGACGGTGGCGGGCACCATCGCGCCGGGCAGCAACGCCAAGCGCTACCGCTTGGCCGAGCTGGCGGTGCGCAACAAGGTGCCGCTGGTGATGCTGCTGGAGGGGGCGGGCTTCCGCCCCACCGGCGCGCACTACGGCCGCACCCCGACCGATCTGCTGGCCCAGGCGCAGTGCTCCGGCAAGGTGCCGATGGTCACCGCCGTGCTCGGCCCGTCGGCCGGGCACGGCGCGCTCATCGCCCCGGTCTCGGATTTCGCGATCATGAGCCGCCATGGCGCGATCTTCACCGCAGGCCCGCCGGTGGTGCGGGAGTCGACCGGGGAGGTGATCAGCAAGGAGGATCTCGGCGGCCCGGAGGTGGCGGTGCCGAGCGGGCTCGTGCACAACCTCGCCGAGACCGACGAGGACGCGCTGGACGAGATCCGCCGCTACCTGTCGTACTTCCCGTCGAGCGCGTGGTCATACCCGCCCGCGCTGCTCTCCGACGACTCGACAGAGCCACGCGCGACCCCGGAGCTGCTCGAGATCATCTCCCGGGACAACCGGAGCACCTACGACATCCGCGCGGTGCTCGACGTCGTCTTCGACACCCCCGACTGGTTCGAGGTGCAGCCCGGCTACGGCCCGGCGATCGTGTGCGCGCTGGCCCACCTGGGCGGGCACCCGGTCGCGGTGGTCGCCAACCAGCCCGAGATCCTGGCCGGCTCCATCGACGCCCCCGCGGCCGGGAAGGCCGCGCACTTCATTGCGGTCGCGGACTCGTTCCACCTGCCGCTGGTGTTCCTCGCCGACAACCCGGGCATGCTGCCCGGTGGCGAATCCGAGCGCGCAGGCGTGCTGCGGGCGGGCGCGAAGATGTTCGTCGCGCAGACCACGGCGAGCACCATCAAGCTGCACCTCACGCTGCGCAAGGCGTACGGGTTCGGGTCGATGGTCATGTCGCTCATCGGCTTCGACAACCAGACCGCCGCCTACGCCTACCCCGGCGCCACCATGGGCGCGATGAGCGCGGCCGCGCTCGGGCTCGCCTCCGGCGCGGAGGAGGAGGTGGCCGCGCAACTGCGCGACATGGAGTTGCTGGCGTCGTACCACTCCGCCGAGCACATGGGCTTCGACGAGCTGATCCGCCCGGAGGAGACCCGCACCGCCCTGCTGACCGCGCTGCGCCGCGGCATCTTCGCCCGCCAGCAGGTGGCGGAGCCGGTACTGCGCACGGCGATCGTGCCCTGAGTGTCCGGGGGCGGTGCCTTCGGACACTCACCGCGCCTCGGTTTCATCCGAGTTGCCGTCCCAAATCTTGTATACACCCTTACCGATAGGTATACAGTAACGGCATCAGCCGGGATTTTCGTGGAGGAACGCAGTGACCGAATGGACCATCGGCACGGTGCTCGACGCCGTGGCGTCGGCGGTGCCGGAGCGAACGATGACGGTCTGCGGCGAGCGCCGCAGCACCTTCGCCGAGTCCGCCGAGCGCACCCGCAGGCTCGCGAACTTCCTCGCCGATCGCGGGCTCGGCCTGCACACCGAGCGCGCCGAGCTGGAGCGCTGGGAGTGCGGCCAGGACCGGGTCGCGCTGCTCATGCGCAACGACCTCTACCTCGACGCCATGATCGGCTGCCTCAAGGCGCGCACCGTTCCGGTCAACGTCAACCCCAGCTACACCGCGCACGAGGTCGGCGAGCTGCTCGCCTACCTGCGCCCCAGCGCGGTGGTGTACCACCGGGCCTTCGGGCCGGTGCTGGCCGAGGCCGTTCCTGAGCTGTCGGAGCTGCTGCTGATCGTGGTCGAGGACGGCAGCGGCGCGCCGGAGCTCCCCGGCGCGATCGGCTTCGACGACGCGGTGCGCCGGGGCGACCCGGACCGGGTCATCGAGACATCCCCCGACGACGTGGCGATGCTGTGCACGGGCGGGACCACCGGCAGGCCGAAGGGGGTGCTGTGGCGGCAGGCCGACCTGTACGTCTCCTCGATGAACGGCGCCGACCACGAGTCCACCGACGTACTGCACGCCTTCGCGCGGGCGACCGGCCAGTCCTGGTTCGCCATGTCCCCGCTCTCGCACGCCGCGGGCATCTTCACCGCCTGCGCCGGGCTGCTGGCCGGGCAGACCATCGTCCTCTACGACGACCGCGACCGCTTCGACGCCCGCACAGCCCTGGAGACCGCGGAGCGCGAGCACGCCGCGCTGCTCACCATGGTCGGCGACGCCTACGCCGCGCCGCTGGTCGCCGCGTTGCGCGAGCGCTCCTACGACCTGTCGGGGCTGTTCGGCATCGGCACCGGCGGCGCCGCCACCAACCCGGTGTACAAGCGCGCGCTGCTGGAGCTGCTGCCGCACATCATGATCATGGAGGGCTACGGCTCCTCGGAGACCGGCGGCATGGGCTTCGGGCGCAGCAGCAGGGGCAACCCGGTCGAGACCTTCTCCCCGATGCCGGGCGGCACCGCCATCTCCGCCGACCGGGCCCGCTTCCTGGAGCCGGGGGAGCGCGAGATCGGCTGGGCGGTGCGGGTCGGGCGGGTTCCGCTCGGCTACTTCGACGACCCCGAGGCCACCGCGCGCACCTTTCCGGAGATCGACGGCAAGCGCATGGCCGTGCCGGGCGACCGGGTGACCGTCGACGCGGACGGCACCCTTCGGCTGCTCGGCCGGGATTCGCTGGTGATCAACACCGGCGGCGAGAAGGTCTTCGTCGAGGAGGTCGAGGAGGTGCTGCGCGGCTGCCCCGGCATCGCGGACGCCCTGGTGGTCGGCAGGCCGAGCCCGCGCTGGGGGAACGAGGTCGTCGCGCTGGTCTGCGCCGAATCCGGCGAGATCCCGGTGCTCGCGCTGCGCACCGCCTGCCGGGAGCGGCTGGCCGGCTACAAGATCCCGAAGGACTTCCTCGCCGTGCCCGAGGTGCGGCGCCTCGGCAACGGCAAGCCCGACTACCGGTGGGCGGCCGAGCGGGCCCTGGTGCCCGCCGTAGGAGAGATCGGAGCCTGATTCGTGACCAGAGCCATCGACTGCCTCGCCAACGTGCACTTCGGCGAGGTCGAGCAGCAGCCGGATTGGATGCTGAAGGTGCGCGACGACTACTTCAAGGGCCCGAAGTCGATGTTCGCCCAGCCGGAGCTGGACGAGCTGATCGAGGAGATGGACGAGCAGGGTGTCGAGAAGGCGATCCTGATGTACAACATGCGCAGGCCCTCGGCCACGGCGCTGAAGTTCGTCGAGGCGCGGCCGGAGCGGTTCGCGCTCGCGGTCAACGGCGTCGACCTGCTGCGCCCGGTGGCCTCGCTGCGCGAGCTGACCGCGCTCACCCGGGATCTGCCCGTCGCCTACACCGCCATGGGTGCCAGCTTCTGGGGAGACGGCAGGTACCCGCCCAGCGACGCGGTCTACTACCCGCTCTACTACAGGTGCGCGGAGCTGGGGCTGCCGCTCTGCATGAACACCGGCATCCCGGGCCCGCCCATCCCGGGCGAGGTGCAGAACCCGATCCACCTCGACATGGTCTGCGTGCGCTTCCCCGAGCTGAAGCTGTGCATGATCCACGGCGCCGACCCGTGGTGGGACGTCGCGATCCGGCTGCTGATCAAGTACGCGAATCTGCGGCTGATGACCTCGGCGTGGTCGCCGAAGCGGCTGCCGGAGAGCCTGATCCACTACATGCGGAGCAGGGGCACGCGGAAGGTCATCTTCGGCTCGGACTGGCCGGTGCTGCCGATGCGCCGCGTGCTGCCCGAGGCACGCGCGCTCGACCTGCCCGCCGACGTCCTCGACAACTACCTCTACGCCAACGCGCGCGACTTCTTCTTCGCCGACGGCGTGAACCAGCAGGAGCAGGGATGAACCGCTACGAACTGCGCAGGCAGGACTACAGCCTCTCCGCGGACCAGACCGAACTGCAGGCCGTCTACGCCAAGTTCTTCCGCACCCGCTGCCCGATCGAGACGGTCCGCGCGGCCGAGGGCACCGGGTTCGACAAGAGCCTCTGGGAGCAGCTCTGCGGCACCGGCGCCGCCAGCATGGCACTGCCGGAATCCGCGGGCGGCGACGGCGCCGGGCTGGTCGAGCTGACCCTGCTCGCCGAGGAGCTGGGCCGTGCACTCGCCCCGGTGCCGTGGATCGACCACGTCGTCGGCGCGCGGCTGCTGGCCGCGCTCGGCGCGGCGCCGGGGCGCGACATCACGGACGGCAGGCGGATCGTGGCGCTGGACCCGAACCCGGGGCAGCGCCCGGGGCGCAGGCTGGTGCCCGCCGGTGCGGTGGCCGAGGAGATCCTGGTGCTGGAGGGCGCCGACGTGCTCCGGCTGAGCTTCGACAGCGGCCCTGCCCGGGTGGACAATATCGGCAGGCTGCCGATGGCCTGGGTCGACCCGGCCGCGGCGGCCACCGCGACCGTGCTCGGCAGCGGCCAGGAGGCGGTCGCGGCGTACCGGCACGCGCTCGACGAGTGGCGGGTGCTCACCGCCGCCGCCCTGGTCGGGCTGCTCGATGAAACCCTGCGCATCGCCGCCGAATTCGCGAACACCCGGTACACGCTCGGGGTGCCGATCGGCACGCTGCAGGCGATCTCGCATCCGCTGGCGAATATCGCGGTCGCGGTGAACGCGGGCCGCAACCTGACCCGCCGTGCGGCCTGGTTCGCCGAGCACGACCCCGGCCACCAGCCGGAGCTGCCCGCCGCGGCCTTCGTCTACATCACCGGCGAGGCACCCACCGCGGCGACCATGGCGGTGCAGGTGCAGGGCGGGCTCGGGGTCTCGGCCGAGGCGGCCGCGGCCGCCTACCTGGTCCGGGCCAGGGGCTGGGCGCTGGCCGGCGGCGACCCGGCCCTGCACGCCCGCGAGCTCGCCGAGACCG
This sequence comes from Nocardia asteroides, assembly GCF_021183625.1. Taxonomy (NCBI): domain Bacteria; kingdom Bacillati; phylum Actinomycetota; class Actinomycetes; order Mycobacteriales; family Nocardiaceae; genus Nocardia; species Nocardia asteroides. The sequence continues at coordinate 800,712 of NZ_CP089214.1, read as the reverse complement.
TGGCCAGGCGCGAAGCCGCCGCCCTTCCCGCATAGGAGTACGCAGAGATGGATTTCTCACCGGTGGAGCTGTCCGAGGCGGACACCCGCTTCCAGGCCGAGGTCCGCGCCTTCCTGGCCGAGCACGTCACCGACGAGGTGCGCCACCGCGACCGGGAGACCGGCGACAACTTCGACGAGGGCGTGCACCTGGCCATGGCCGCCGCGGGCTGGCTCGCCGCCGAGCTGCACCTGGCGGGCGGGCCGGAGCTGAACCGGCTGCGCGAGCGGCTCTGGGACCTGGAGAAGCGCCGCGCCGAGGTGCCGTGGGTGACCTGGGGGACGACCAAGATCGTGGTGCCGTCGGTGCTGCGCCACGGCTCGCGGGAGCTGCGCGACGAGGTGCTGCCCGGCGTGCTCGACGGCACCGTCCGGCTCTGCCTCGGCTACACCGAGCCCGACGGCGGCTCCGACGTCGCCACCTGCAAGACCCGCGCGGTGCGCGACGGTGACCACTGGATCATCAACGGCTCCAAGATGTTCACCACCGGCGCGCACAACTCGCGCTACGTCTTCCTGATCACCAACACCGACCCGGCGGCGCGGAAACACAAGAGCCTCACCATGTTCCTGGTTCCGCTCGACACCCCCGGCATCGAGATCCAGGGGCTGCGCACCGTCGACGGCGACCGCACCAACATCGTCTACTACAGCGACGTTCGGGTGCCCGACCGCTACCGCCTCGGCGAGGTGAACGGCGGCTGGGCGGTGCTGCTCGGCCCGCTCAACGAGGAGCACGGCGTCGTCGACGCCGCCAACGACGGCCTGCAGGACGTCTCGATCATGACCCACCAGGGCTCGACCATGGCGACCACCGTCGACCGGGTCGCCGGGCTCGCCGCGGACCGGGTGGCCGAGGATGCGTCTGCGGCGGTCCGGCTGGGCCGCGGCATCGCGAAGCTGGAGGCCGCGCTGAGCGCGCCGCACATGTTCGGCCGGGTGGCCCTGGCCCAGACCATGCGCGACATCTCGCCCGACCTGATGGACGTGCTCGGCCCGGCGGCCGCGCTGCCCGCCGACACCGACGGCGCCGCCGACGAGGGCCGGGCCGGCTACCTCTACCGGTGGGCGCCGCTCTGCGGCATCTACGGCGGCACGCTCGAGGTGTTCCGCAACATGATCGCCCAGCACGTGCTCGGCCTGGGCAGGCCCGCCTACGCGCCGCCGAAGAAGCCCGTGGCCGCGGGCTGATGCCGGAGAACGACGCGGCCCGCCGCCCGCAGCCGCTGCGGGCCGACCGACGACTGGAGAACATCGTGAAGGTTCCGTTCACCTGGAAGGTCACCGGGTGGTTCATGATCGGCTGGTCGGCCGAGTTCCCGCTCGGCGAGACCCGCCCGCTGCACTACTTCGGCGAGGAGCTGGTCGCCTACCGCGACGAGTCGGGGGAGCTGCACGTGCTCACCGGGCACTGCAAGCATCTGGGCGCGCACCTCGGGCACGGCGGCAAGGTCGTCGGCGACTGCGTCGAGTGCCCGTTCCACGGCTGGCGCTGGGGCCCGGACGGGCGCAACAAGCACATTCCGGGGGAGAGCCGGGTCAACCGCGGGCTCAGGCTGCGGGTCTACCCGGTGAACGAGCAGAACGGCTGCGTCTTCATGTGGCACCACCCCGAGGGGGCGCGGCCCGGCTGGGAGATGCCCGACATCCTCGGGCTCTTCCCCGACCTCGCCACCGACCCGGACAACTTCTACCGGCCCTACCCGGAGTTCTCCCGCAAGGCCGAGCGCGAGCCGGTGCACCCGCAGGTCGTCCTGGAGAACGGCCCCGACAGCGCGCACTTCCGCTACGTGCACCGGGCCACGGTGACGCCGCGGATGCTGGACTGGTCGGCGGAGGGCCACACCTGGAACTTCCGCACCGGCTGGCCCGACGTCCGCAGCGCCGACCCGGACGCCATGGCCATGCGCATCCACGCGCAGATGTTCGGGCTCGGCGGCTCGATCAGCGCCTTCGAGGGGTCGGCGAACCACCGGCTCATCTTCGCCTCCACCCCCGTCGACGACGAGAGCTCCGATCTCTTCTACTCCATCTGGTGGCCCAAACTGCCCGGCGACGAGGGCGACGTGCCGCCGCCGGAGGTGCAGGCCAAGGTGGAGCGGCAGTTCCTGATCACGGTGTGGGACGACCTGAGCATCTGGCGCTACCAGAAGTACGTCGAGCACCCGGCCCTGTCCCCGGCCGACGCGAAACCCTATATGTCACTGCGCAAGTGGGCGACGCAGTTCTACGACGTTCCGGTATGAGCCGGCCGCTGCCCGCCGCGCTCGTCGCCCCGGGGCACACCGCCCTGATCACCCAGGAGTTGCAGGGCGCGGTCGTCGGCCCGGACGCCGGGCTGCCCGCGCTCGCCGAGGCCGCCCGCGCCGAAGCGCTGCCGAACATCGCCGCGCTGCTGCCGGTCGCCCGGGCCGCCGGTGTCACGGTGGTGCACTGCCTGGTCGAGCGCCGCGCCGACGGCCGCGGCTCCAACCACAACGCCGCCCTCTTCGCGCTCGGGCGGCGCGGTGTCGCCGTGACCCCGGGCAGCCCCGGCGCCGCGCTGCTGCCCGAGTTCGGGCCGGAGCCATCGGATCTCGTGTCGACCCGGCGCCACGGGCTCGGCCCCATGGGCGGCACCGACCTGGACGCCACCCTGCGCAACCTCGGCGTGCGCACCCTCGTCGTCACCGGGGTCTCGCTCAATGTCGCGATCCCGAATCTCGTCATGGACGCGGTGAACCTCGCCTACGACGTCGTGCTGCCCCGCGACGCGGTGGCCGGGGTGCCCGCCGAGTACGGCGTGGCCGTGCTCGCCAACTCCCTGGCCCTGCTCAGCACGGTCACCACCACCGCCGAGCTGATCGAGGTGTGGTCGGGGTAGCCCCGGCTCCCGCGGTCGGCGGTCGCTCAGTCGCTGGAGGGCAGCTGAGCGGCCCGCTCGGAGCCGAGCGAGCCGGCGCGTCCGGTCGCTACCAGCACGGGTGGCGGAATGCCACGGAAACGCCTCCTAGAGAACGGCGCCGGATTCCTTGGCGGCGATGATCCGGTCCCAGTCCATGCCCAGCTCGAGCAGGATCTCCTCGGTGTGCTGGCCGTACTCGGGGGCGCGGGTGGGGGCGGCCGGGGTCTCGTCGAACTGCACCGGCGCGGCCACCGTGCGGAACTGCTCGCCCGCGTCGTCGGTGAGGTTCAGGAAGTAGCCGTTCGCCTGCGCCTGCGGGTCGTCGAGGACCTCGCGGGGGGTGGCGATGGTTGCCCACACACCGGGCTCGTCGGCGAGCGCCTTCCGCCAGTCCGCGAGGTCGCGCTCGGCGAAGGTGCGGCGCAGCTCGGCGGTGGCGGCGTCCTGGTTGGCCACCAGCTTCGCCAGCGGGACGAAGCGTTCGTCGGTGCCGAGCTCGGGACGGCCGATGCGGGCGCAGAAGCCGGGCCAGAAGCGGTCCGCCTGCAGCAGCACCAGCTGGACCCAGCGGCCGTCGCGGGTGCGGTAGCGGTTCACCGCGGGGTTGGGGGCGGTGCCCGCATTGCCGACCGGGATGCGGTCGATGCCGAAGTAGTCGGCGGCCGCGATATCGGGGGCGACCGCCCACATGCCCTGGGCCAGCAGCGAACTGTCGACGATCGGGGCGTGGCCGGTGCGCTCCCGGTGGAAGAGCGCGGCGGTGATGCCGCCCGCCAGCGTGATGCCGCCCTGCAGGTCACCGAAGGCCGGGGTCTGGGTCACCGGGAACTCCTGATCGGCCACGGTGAGCGCGTGCGCCACCCCGGCCCGCGCCAGGTAGCTGGCCGCGTCGAAGCCGCCCCGGTCCTTCTCCGGCCCGCGGCTGCCCTGCCCGCTGCCCCGCGCGATGATCACCCGCGGGTTGAACTCGCGAATCTGCTCGACGGTCAGCCCGGCGCGCTCGAGCGGCGCGGGCAGCCAGTTGGTGAGGAAGACGTCGGCGCGGGCGACGAGCTCGCCGAAGATCCGCCTGCCCTCGGCCGACTTGATGTCGACGCCGATGCTGCGCTTGCCGTGGTTGCCGATCTCCATCATCACGCTCGCGCGCACCCGGGCAGTGGCTGGGTCGAGGCCGCCGATGGTGAGGTTGCGGCAGGGATCACCGCCCCTGGTGTCCTCGATCTTGATCACCTGCGCACCCCAGTCGGCCAGCGCCGCTCCGGCGCTCGGGACATACGTCCACGAGGCCAGCTCCACCACCCGCACTCCATCGAGCAGACCTGACATCGCCGCTCCTTCCCACGTCGTGGCATCCGTCTTGAAGTACTATACGGTAAGAGTTACAGTTACTCACCCGATACTGATTTCGGGACCGAACTGGAGGGTTTGTGAGCGACGTTCTCGGAGCACGGACCGCCCCGGTCCTCGAGGTCGCGGCGCGCGCCGCGGCGCGGGCCGAGCGCAGGATGCTCATCGACGGCGAATTGCGGGCGGCCGCGGACGGCGCCGAGTTCGACAACATCGCCCCCGCGACCGGGCAGGTGCTCGGCGGCACCGCCGCCGCGTGCGCCGCGGATATGGAGCGGGCCATCGGCGCCGCGCGCCGCGCGTTCGACGAGACGGACTGGCCGGTGAACCGCGCGCTGCGCAAGCGCTGCCTCGAGCAGCTACAGGCGGCGCTGGAGAGCGAGCGGGCCGAACTCGGCGAGGAGCTGATCGCCGAGGCGGGCTGCCCGGCCATGACGCTGACCAACGCGCAGGTGGACTGGCCGCTGGCCGAGGCGCTGCGCTACCCGCTGCGGCTCATCGACGAATTCGGCTGGGAGCGGGTGCTTCCCGGCGGCGGGCTCTTCGGCGAGCGCAATGTGCGCACCGTCGTGCAGGAGCCGGTCGGCGTGGTCGCCGCGATCTGCCCGTCGAACTTCCCGGTCGAGGTCGTCCTGAACAAGATCGGCCCCGCGCTCGCGGCGGGCAACACCGTCGTGCTCAAGCCCGACCCGAACACCCCGTGGAACGCGACCAGGCTCGGCAGGCTGGTCGCCGAACGCACCGACTTCCCGCCCGGCGTGCTCAACGTGGTCACCACCGCGGACAACGCGGTGGCCGGGCTGCTGGCCACCGACCCGCGGGTGGACATGATCTCGTTCACCGGCTCGACGGCGGTGGGCAAGCACCTCGTGCGCACCGCCGCCGACACCATGAAGCGCACCTTCCTCGAGCTCGGCGGCAAGTCCGCGCTGATCGTGCTGGACGACGCCGATCCGCTGGCGGCGCTGCGCAGCGCGGTGGGGGTCTGCGTGCACGCGGGCCAGGCGTGCGCCGCCACCAGCCGGATGCTGGTGCCGCGGCACCTCGTCGACGAGATCACCGCCCAGGTCGCCGCCGCCTTCGACGCCGTTCAGCCCGCCGACCCCGCCCTGCCGGACACCCTGGTCGGGCCGCTGATCAGCGCCGCGCAGCAGCGCCGCGTGCTCGACGCCTGCGAGCGCGGGGTCCGCGACGGCGCCCGGCTGGTCACCGGCGGCGGCATCCCCGAAGCCATCGCGCCGCACCTGCGCGGCGGCTTCTTCGTGCGCCCCGCGGTCTTCGCCTGCGCCGACAACTCGCTGCCGATCGCCAGGGACGAGATCTTCGGCCCGGTGCTGGTGGTGATCCCGCACGACGGCGACGACGACGCGGTCCGGCTGGCCAACGACAGCGATTACGGCCTCGCCGGGGCGGTGCTGTCGAGCTCACCCGAGCGCGGGATGGCGGTGGCCAGGCGGGTGCGCACCGGTGCTATCGGCGTCAACGGCGGCATGTTCTACGGCGCCGACGCCCCCTTCGGCGGGGTCAAGCAGAGCGGGCTCGGCAGGCAGTGCGGGCCGGAGGGCTTCCAGCAGTACCTGGAGACCAAGACGATCGGCACCCGCAGCCCCCGGCCGCGATGAACAGGAAGGCGAAAGGATGACCATGAATCAGCCCGTCATCGTCGGAGCGGCGCGGACCGCCATCGGACGGTCGTTCAAGGGGGCGCTGGTGAACGTGCCGAGCGAAACGCTGGCGACGACCATCCTGCCCGAGGTGATCCGCCGCGCCGGGCTCGACCCGGAGGCCGTCGACGATGTGATCTTCGCCGAATCGCACTACGGCGGCGGCGATCTGGCCCGCTACGCCGCGGTGGCGACCGGGCTGACCTCGGTGCCGGGGCAGGCGGTGAACCGGCACTGCGCGGGCAGCCTGACCGCGATCGCCAACGGCGCCGCGCACATCGGCGTCGGCATGGAGCGGGTGATCGTCGCGGGCGGCGTGCAGTCGCTCTCCACCAACCCGATCTCCCGGTGGCGGATCCCGGGCACCGCCGATTTCCAGGACGGCTGGATGCCGCCCTCGCACCCCGCCACCCCGGACGCCCCGACCCTGGACATGGCGATCACCGTCGGCTGGAATACCGCGCGGCTGGCCGGGATCTCCCGCGAAGAGCAGGATGCCTGGGCGGCCCGCTCGCACCAGCGCGCCATCGCCGCGATCGACGCGGGCAGGTTCACCGACGAGATCGTGCCGTTGAAGGTCGAGCAGCCCGACGGCAGTGTCCTTGACTTCACCGTCGACGAGCACCCGCGCCGCGACACCACCGTGGAGCGGCTCGCCCAGCTGAAGGTGCTGCACCCGGAGATCGAGGGCTTCTCCATCACCGCGGGCAACAGCAGCGGCATCAACGACGCCGCCGCGGCGGTGGCGCTCACCGCCCGCGACTACGCCGAGGCGGAGAACCTCGCGGTGCTGGCCACGGTGCGGGCCTGGGCCAACGCCGCGGTGACCCCCGCCGAGACCGGCTTCGGGGCCGTGCGGGTCATCGGCAAGCTGCTCGACCGGGCCGGATTGAAGCCCGCGGACGTCGCGCTGTGGGAGATCAACGAGGCCTTCGCCTCGGTCCCGATCGCCGCGGTCCGCGAGCACGGGCTGGACGAGGAGCTGGTCAACTTCTCCGGCAGCGGGTGCAGCCTCGGCCACCCGATCGCCGCCTCCGGCGCCCGGATGATCACCACGCTGATCCACGAACTGCGCCGCCGCGGCGGCGGCATCGGGGTCGCGGCCATGTGCGCGGGCGGCGGCCAGGGTGGCGCCGTCCTCATCGAAGTCTGATCGAACGAGAGGGAACACAGTGTCTTTCGAAGGAACGGTTGCCCTGGTCACCGGCGGCGCCGGGGGTCTCGGCGCGGCCACCGTGCGGCGCCTGCACGGCGCGGGTGCCGCGGTCGTGATCGCCGATCTCGCCGACGACAAGGCCAAGCCGCTGGCCGACGAACTCGGTGAACGCGCCGTCTACGTGCGCACGGACGTCCTGGACGAGGAGTCCGTCCAGGCGGCCATCGCCGCGGCCGGTGCGCTGGGCACGCTGCGCTACTCGGTGATCGCGCACGGCGGCTTCGGCGTGCTGGAGAAGGTCGTCAACCGCGACGGCTCCCCGCACACGCTGAAGGGGTTCACCGACACCATCTCGCTGTACCTGACCGGCACCTTCAACGTGCTCCGGCTGGTCGCGGCGAAAATCGCGACCCAGGAGCCCGACGAGCGCGGCGAGCGCGGAGCCATCGTCATGACCAGCTCCATCGCCGGGTACGAGGGCCAGATCGGGCAGGCCGCCTACTCCGCGGCCAAGGGCGCGGTGATCGGGCTGACGCTGACCGGGGCCAGGGACCTGAGCGCGGCCAAGGTCCGGCTCAACAGCATCGCCCCCGGCACCATGCACACCCCGATCATGGAGCTCATCGGCGAGGAGGGGCTGGCCAAGTTCGCCGCCACCGTTCCCTTCCCGAAGCGGCTCGGCAAACCGGACGAGTACGCTTTCCTGGCCCAGCACCTGCTGGAGAATCCGTACATCAACGGGGAAGTGATCCGGATCGACGGCGGGCAGCGATTCCAGCCGAAGTAGCGGGCTCGAGCGGCGCGGAGGTGGCGATGGCACCCGATGGGGGAGACGATCCGCGCCGCTCCCGGTCCCGGGCGCGGCTGCTGGCCGCCGCCACCGCGCTGGTGGAATCCGGTGGGGTCCACGCGGTCACGGTGGAGGCCGTGACCCGCTCCTCGCGGGTCGCCCGCACCACCGTCTACCGGCACTTCCACAGCATCAAGGAGCTGCAGGCGGCCGCGCTCGGCCAGCTGCTCGCGCCGGTGATCGCCCCCGCGCCGAGCACCGGCACCCTGCGCGACCGGCTGCTCGACCTGGTCCAGCGCCAGGCCGAGGTGATCGAGACCGTGCCGCTGCATCTCGCGGCGCTGACCTGGGTCGCCATCTCCGGCGACGGCTCGGCGGAGGCCGGGTCGCTGCGCAACCGGATCATCGAGCAGTACCGCCGCCCCTTCGACGAGCTGCTCGGCAGCGCCGAAGGGCGGCGTGCCCTGGCGGGGTGCGATCCCGACGTCGCCCTTGCCCAGCTCTTCGGGCCCATCGTCTTCGCCAAGCTGGTCGGCTTCGGCGGTGCGGGGCCCGAGCAGTGCGCCCGCATCGTCGACGACTTCCTCACCGCGCGCAGGGCCCGCGACGCGTGACGGCGATCCGCACACCCACGTCCGGTGTGCGCGCACCGGCAATGACGTTCGGCCCCGGTCCGCGACCGGGGCCGAACGCGATCGGATTCGATCGCGATCGTCGATCAGCTCGGCGAACCCGTCGGCACCCGCGACCCGAGCAGCTCGAGCGCGTTCTCGCGCATGACCCGCCGGGTGTCCTCGTAGGAGAACTCCGGGAACTGCGGGATGTCGGCGGTGAAGGTGGTGGGGTCGGCGAGCCCCTCGCCGTGCGGCCAGTCCGAGCCGAACAGCACCTTGTCCACGCCGATGGTCGCGGCGAGCAGCTTGACGTCGTCCTCGTAGTAGGGCGCGATCCAGACGTTGTTGCGCAGCTGCTCCACCGGGTCCTCGGTGAAGTGGTGGGGCGCGGTGTTCGCGGCCTTCTTCAACCGCTTGATCAGCCGGTACACGAAGTACGAGCCGTTCTCGATGCTGACGACCTTGAGGTTCGGGTGCCGGGTGAAGACCTGGTGCACGATCATCGAGGCCATGGTGTCGTGGATGGCGCGGTCGTCGAGCAGCAGATTCTCCAGCGGGTCGCGCTTGCCGAAGCCCTGGAACGTCCCGTTGCCGCCCCACAGCGCGTTGATCGCGAGGTAGCCGCTGTCGGAGAGGTGGAATCCGACCGGCACGCCCGCCTCGGCCAGGCGGGCCCAGACCGGATCGTGCAGCGGATCGCCGAGCGAGCGGGGACGCACAACGCCGGGCACCGGAGCCGGGCGGACCAGCACCATCTTCGCCCCGCGCGCCAGCACGAACTCGACCTCGGCGACCGCGGCATCGGGGTCGGCGAGCGAGATGATCGGCGCGGAGACGATCCGGTGGTCGGGGCGGTCGAAGCCCCAGTCCTCGTCCAGCCACAGGTTGAAGGCGTGCAGCGAGGCCATGGTGGCCGGGATGTCGTGCTTGAGCGCCTCCTCGACCCCGCAGGCGAAGGTCGGCAGCATGAAGACCGTCTCCAGCTTCTGCCGGTCCAGCGTGGCGACCCTGGCCTCGCGGTTCTGGTACTCGGGGTGGTCGGGCAGCCGGTCCAGCTTCATCAGCGAACCCGGGTCCACCCCCGCCGGGATCTCGCCGCGGAACAGCAGGTCGAGGCAGCCGGGCTCGACGATCGGGTCGAAGGTCGGGTTGGGGACGAAGTGGTTGACCTTCTCGCCCATCACCGCCAGCGTGCGCCTGCCGCTGGTCACCATCTGCACGCCGCGGGTCTTGAACTCCTTCGGCAGGTGCCGGGTGAAGGCGTCCAGCGGTTCGTAGTAGTGGTTGTCCACGTCGATGGCCAGGTAGTCCAGCTTCGTCATGTCGCGTCCTTCCGCAGGTGGGCCGCCGATGTGCCAGTACTACATACTGTATACCTATCGGTAAAATCGGTGGCAAGGGCCGCCGGGCGCCACGGAAGGGGTCAGGGGGTCGCGCGGGACAGCACGGCGACCAGGAAGTCGGAGTCCGGGCCGAAGGGGCGCAGATCCCAGGTCGAGAGCAGGAGCTCGGGGGAGAGGCCGCTCGCGGCGGCGTCGGCGAGGAAGTCGTCGAACGCGTAGTCGCGGCCCGCGCCGAACCCGATCACCGCGCGCCCGCCGGGGGCCAGGTGCCCGGCGAAGCGAGTGAGGACCGCGGTCCTGGTCCGCGGCGCCACGAAGGTGAGCACGTTGCCCGCGCACACGACGATGTCGAACTCGCCGGGCAGGTCGAGCTCGGCGAGATCGCCGACCAGCCAGGTCGGGCCGGGATGGTCGGACTGCGCGGCCGCGATCAGCATCGGATCCACATCCACCCCGACCACCGTGTGCCCGGCCTTGTGCAGATACCCGCCGACCCGCCCCGGCCCGCAGCCCGCGTCGAGCACCCGCGACCCGCGCGGCAGCATGGCGTCCACCAGCCGCGCCTCGCCGACGATGTCCGTGCCCGCCGCCGCGAGGTTGCGGAAGCGTTCGATGTAGCGCGGGGAGTGGGTCGGGTCGGCGGCGGTGATCTCTTCCCACTTGCTCGGGATTCGCGGGTCCATGCCCCCAGTGTGTCCGCACCGGGGGACGGCATACTTGCCGGGTGTTGATCAGGGGAGCCCGCTCCGGCGACGTGGTATCGATCGCCGGGCTGCACGCCGCGAGCTGGCGCACGGCGTACGCCGGGATGATGCCGGGCGAGTTCCTCGACGGCGACCTGCTCGCGGACCGGCTCGCGGTCTGGAGCGAGCGCTGCGGCGCGGCCGTCCCGCCCGGCCTGTTCGTGGCCGAGGACGGCGGCGAGCTGCTCGGCTTCGGCTACGCCACCCCGGCCCCCGACGGCCGTGTACTGCTCGACAACCTGCACGCCGCGCCCGGCCGCGTCCGGGGTGGCATCGGGACGCGGCTGCTCGGCACCGTCTTCGATTGGGCGGCGGCCGCCCACCCCGACCGCGGCGTCTACCTCGAGGTGCTCCAGGCCAACACCCCGGCCATCGCCTTCTACGAACGCCACGGCGGTACCCGGACCGACACGCGCACAGCCCATTTCGAGCAGGGCTTCGACCTCCCCGAGTTCGAGTACAGCTGGCCCGCGGGCTTCCGGCTCCCCTGACGCTCTGTTAGGGTCGACCCCGTGACTGCCGGGTCGGCTTCGTGCCGTGAGCGAGACGGGTTCCCGGCCGCCCCCTGACCCCGGGGCGGGCCCGCGGCCCACCTTCTCCATCGATGTGCGTATCGAACCATCGACGGAGCAAGGAGCTTTCATGTCACAACCCCGGGTCGAGGTGCGCTTCGACCACACCATCGTCGCCGCGAAGGACAAGCACGAGTCGGCGCGGTTCTTCACCGAGGTCTTCGGGCTGCCCGCGCCGCGGGAGTCCGGGTTCTTCGTCGAGGTCAGGCTGACCGACGGCCGGGTCTTCGACTTCGCCGAGCCGCCCTTCGACTTCCCCGGCCAGCACTACGCCTTCCACGTGAACGACGCGACCTTCGACCGCGTCATGGCCCAGCTGCACGAGCGCGGCGTCACCTACTGGGCCGATCCGCGGATGAGCAGACCGGGGGAGATCAACACCAACCACGGCGGGCGCGGCGTCTACTTCGACGACCCGTCCGGGCACCACCTCGAGGCACTCACCGCCCGCTACGACGGATATCCGGCGCTGAGCTGACGGTAGTGTTCGGCTGGTGACGAGCCGCCCCCGCCCCCGCTGACCCGGCGATGCCCGACATCGCCCTGCTCGACGGTGTGGTGCCGACACTGCTGCCGGTGTCGGCACTCACCGGGCTCGTCTGGCTGCTGGTGCACACCAGGCCGCGGCCGATCACCACCTGCCTGGTCGCGGCCGCCGCGGTCACCGCGACCGCGGCCTGGCTGGCCACCGACGTGTGGCTGCTGTTCCCGGACCGGCTCGAGCCGCGCACCTACTGCTCGACCGGGGTCGCGGTACTCGCCGCGCTGCTCGCCGTGACCGGGCGGCGCGCTCTCGGCGCCCTGGTCGCGCTGCTGGTGATCGCCGCCTGCGCGAACCAGATCAACGCCGATTTCGCCGCCTACCCGACGCTGGGCTCGGTGTTCGAGCCGCACGCACCGAACGAGATCGCCTTCCGCGACGTGCGCCCCGCGCCGGCCGCGCAGCTCGATCCCGGCCCGCTCGAACAGACCTGGCAGCCGCCGCCCGGGCTCCCCGTCACCGGGCGGATCACCCGCACCCGCATGCCAGGCACCGAATCCGGCTTCCAGGCCAGGCCCGCCGAGATCTACCTGCCGCCCGCCTACTTCGCGGTGCCGCGCCCGCGGCTGCCGGTCCTGGTGCTGCTCTCCGGCCAGCCCGGCTCCCCGGACGACTGGCTCACCTCGGGCAACCTCGTCGCCACCATGGACGGCTTCGCCGCCCGGCACCGCGGCCTCGCCCCCGTTGTCGTCGTCGCCGACGGCACCGGCGGGACCTGGAAGAACCCGCTCTGCGCCGACACCCGCCGCGCCCGCGCCGCCACCTACCTCTCGGTCGACGTCCCCGCCTGGATCCACACCCACCTCACCGTTGCCGAGGATGCCCGCGGCTGGGCGATCGCCGGCTCCTCCTACGGCGGGACCTGCGCGATCCAGCTGGCGTTGGCCCGGCCCGAGGTGTACCCGACCTTCGTCGGCATGTCCGCGGAGTCCCAGCCCAGCCTCGGTGATCCCGAGCGCACCCTGAGCGAGGGGTTCGACGGCGACACCGCCGCCTTCGCCCGCGCCGACCCGCTCGCGCTGCTGCGTGCCAGGAGCTACCCGGACACCGCCGGGGTGGTCTCCGTCGGCACCGCCGACGACGACACCGTGCCGGAGGCGAAGAAGATCAGCGCGGCGCTGCGTGCCGACGGCGTGCAGCTCCGGTTCCTGGAGGTGCCTGGCGGGCACGATTGGACGGTGTGGTCGGGGGTGCTGGAGCGCGTGCTGCCCTGGCTCGCCGAGCGGTTGGGGGTGGTGGGCTCGTCCTGACACCCCGCGTCATCGCATCGCGGTGGCGCCGGTGCGCGCGATCCACCCCGCGACGATCCCCGCGTACACCCCGGCCAGTCCCGCCACCGCGCTCAGCGCCCACACCGCGGGCAGCGCCACCACCACGACCGAGAACAGCGAGGCGTACAGGACGCCGCGGGTGTCGCCCGCGGCCCGCAGCTGCGCGGCGTAGATCATGCTCACCGCCATGATCGGCGCGAGCACCGGCAGCGCCCACACCACCGAGCGCGCCGCCGCGCCCACCGCCGGATCACCCGACAGCACCCCGAACACCAGCGGCGATGCCGGCGCCAGCAGGAGGGCGGTGGTGCACGCGGTGGCCGGCACCACGATCCGGACGACTTCGCGAACCCTCCCCGAGGCGGGACTCTAGACCGGAGGTGGTTCGCCGTGTAGCGCGACGAGTGAGCCGGCGAGGAAGCTCACCGCGTCGCCACCCGGGATCGGGCGCGGGGTGAAACGGGAGCCCACCGGGCGTGGCTCGCCGATCCGGTCGAGCCGGAAGGTGCGCCAGTCGTCGCGGTCACGGTCCAAGGCCACGAGGTACCAGCGGCGTCCGGCGGTGACGAGCTGGTGCGGTTGGACGAGCCGCGGGCTGTTATCGCCGTCGCGGCGTCGGTAGCCGAAACGCAGCTCCTCGCGATCCCGGCACGCCGCGGCGAGTACTCCGAGCGTTCCGGGGTCGACGAGGTCCTCGTCGGTGATCCGCCGCAGCGAGGAGACGCTCGACTGCAGTGCGGATACCCGGCGTCGGAGCCGATGCGGCAGGAGCTGCTCGATTTTCATCAGGGCGCGCAGCGACGTCTCCTCGATCCCGTCGATATCGGCCTCCGCCGCGTAGCGCAGCCCGATCGCCACCGTGACCGCCTCGTCGTCATCGAGGATCAGGGGTGGCATGTGGGTTCCGGCCGCCAAGCGGTAACCGCCGTATCTACCCGTCGTGGCGTCGACCGGATAGCCGAGGCCGCGCAGCCGGTCGATGTCGCGGCGCACCGTTCGCTCGGTGATCTCGAGGCGTTCGGCGAGTTCGGCGGCGCGCCGGAACCGGTGGGTCTGCAGGAGCGAGAGCAGGTGTAGCGCCCGGCCGGTGGGATCTGTCGGCATTCGCTCACTGTGCCGCGTATTCAGGACCGGACGTGTCCGGAATGCGTTCTACGGTGGCGGCCGCATCCGAGAGAAGGAGTACGACATGGTCGAATTTCCCGAGCCCACGCTGGTTCCGGTCAACGGCATTCAGCTCGAAGTGTTCGAGGCGGGGCGGGAGAATGCCGGGAATCCCATCGTGCTGTGTCACGGCTGGCCGGAGCACGCCTTCGCCTGGCGGCATCAGATATCGGCTCTCGCCGAAGCGGGCTATCACGTCATCGTCCCGAACCAGCGGGGGTACGGCAATTCGTCACGGCCGGCCGAGGTGACGGCGTACGACATCGAACACCTGTCGGGCGATCTCGTCGGTCTTCTCGATCACTACGGGTACGAGAACGCCGTCTTCGCCGGTCAGGACTGGGGTGCGACCGTCGTATGGGGGCTGGCCCTGCTGCATCCGGAGCGGGTGCGCAAGGTGATCGCGCTGAGCGTGCCCTACCCCGAGCGCGGGGAGAAGCCCTGGGTCGAGTACATCGCGGACATACTCGGCAGCGACTTCTACTACGTCCACTTCAACCGGCACCCGGGCGTGGCCGACGCCGTATTCGACGCGAACACCGCCCGCTTCCTCCGCAACATGTTCCGCAAGAACCAGCCTCCCGGGCCGCAGCCGGGAATGGCGCCGCTCGATCTCGCGAAGGCGGAGAACCCCATCGGCGAGCCCCTCATGAGCGACGACGAACTCGCCGTCTTCATCGCCGCCTTCGAATCGTCCGGCTTCACCGGCGGCGTGAACTGGTACCGGAACGCCGACCGCAACTGGCACCTGCTCGCCGACGTCGACCCGATCGTCCGGCAGCCGGCCCTCATGATCTACGCCGACCGGGACGTGGTTCCGCGCGGCGCGAACCTGACGGAGTTCGTGCCGGATGTGGAGGTGGTCGAGCTGGATTGCGGGCACTGGATCCCGCAGGAGAAGCCGGAGGAGGCGAATCGCGCGATCCTGAAGTGGCTGGAACAGCAGGGGGAACCGACGGCGACCCCCGGCGAAGTCGCCGGGGGCAGCTGTCACCGCAGGGAGTGATGCCGGGAGCGCCTCGTCACTCGGCGATGAAGGCGAGGATGTCGGCGTCGAGCGCCTTCTGGTACTCGCCGTAGATGCCGTGCGGCGCGCCCGGGTAGACCTTCAGCGTGGCGTTGCGGACCAGCTTCACCGACTTCTCCGCGGCGGCGGCGATCGGCACGATCTGGTCGTCGCCGCCGTGTGCGATCAGCGTCGGCACGTCGATGGCCTGCAGGTCGGCGGTCTGGTCGGTCTCGGAGAACGCCTTGACGCAGTCGTAGGCGGCGGAGAGGTTGACCAGCATGCCCTGGCGCCAGAAGTCGTCCTTCGCGCCCTGCGAGACCTGCGCGCCCGCGCGGTTGGCGCCGTAGAAGGACTCGGCCAGGTCCCGGTAGAACTGCGAACGGTCGTTCAGCACGCCCGCGCGGATGCCGTCGAAGACCTCGATCGGGGTGCCCTCCGGGTTCTCCGGGGTCTGCACCATGAGCGGGGGAACCGCGCCCGCGGTGATGAGCTTCGCGACCCGGCCGTTGCCGTGCTGAGCGGCGTACCGCACGACCTCGCCACCGCCGGTCGAGTGCCCGATCAGCACCAGGTCGCGCAGGTCGAGCGCTTCGACCAGGGCGGCGAGGTCGGCGGCGTAGGTGTCCATGTCGTTGCCGGTGCCGGTCTTGCTGGAGCGGCCGTGGCCGCGGCGGTCGTGCGCGATGGCCCGGTAGCCGGCGTCGGCGAGCAGCTTGAGCTCGAGCTGCCAGGCGTCGGAGGAGAGCGGCCAGCCGTGGCTGAGCAGGACGGGCTGTCCGGTGCCCTGCTCGGTGTAGTAGATCTCGGTGCCATCGGCGGTGGTGATGTACGGCATGGTGTCCTCCTGAGCGGGGTCTCTGTCCTGTTCGAGACTCGTCCGTGCGGCCTTCGTTGTCGTCGCTGCTGCCGCCCATTCCGGCCGGGTGCTGGCAGGTGTCCGAAGATTCCGGCTAGCCGGTATTGCCCCCGCCGGGAGCGGCGCGATCCGGGTCAGCCGGTGCGTGTCGTGAGGGGAATCCGGGCCCGGATCGTGGTGCCCCCACCCGCCGGGCTCGCCAGGGTGAGCTCGCCCTCCACGGCCTCGACCCGGTCGCGCAGGCCGACCAGGCCCGAACCCCGCTCGGCGCGGGCGTCGCCGATGCCGTCGTCGGCCACCGAGAGCAGCAGGTCGTCGCCGTCGAGGTAGGCGGAGATCAGCACCTCCGACGCCCGCGCGTACTTGGTGGTGTTGGTCAGCGCCTCGGCGACGACGTAGTAGGCGGTCACCTCGACCGGCTCCGGCAGCCGGCCGGGCACCTCCACCCGCAGCGACACCGGCACCCGGGAGCGCCGGGCGAGGGTCTTCAACGCGGGCCCGAGCCCGCCGCGGGACAGGATCGCGGGGTGGATGCCGCGGGAGAGCTCCTGCAGGTCGGTGTGCAGCTGGGTCACCGCCTCCACCAGGGCGTCGAGCCGGTCCCGCAGCGCGGGCCGGTCGTCGGGGATCGTGGCCTGCGCCGCGCGCAGATCCAGCCCGAGCACCACGATGCGCTGCTGCGCGCCGTCGTGCAGATCGCGCTCGATGGTGCGTCTGGCCTGGTCGGCGGCGGCGATGACGCGGGCGCGCGAGCGGGTCAGCGCGGCCCTCGACTCGGCGTTGTAGACGGCCGTCGCCACCAGGTCGGCGAAGTCGGCGAGGCGCAGCGCGAGCCCCTCCGGCGCGGCGCGCTCGGTGGCGCCGACGACGATCGAGCCCCACGGCCGATCCTCGACGGTGATCGGGACGCCGATGCCGCTCCGGATCCCGCGGGCGCCCAGCCGGTCGGCGATGGGGCCGGTGGCGCCCGCGTAGTCGAGGAGCGCGGGCGCGCCGGTCTCGGCGACCAGGGTGGAGACATTGGTCCCGCCGAGCGGCAGCCGCTCGCCGACCGTCAACCCCTCGGCGGCCGTGCCGACCGCGGCGTCGTCGCGCGCGGCGAGCACCTCGCCGGTGCCGTCCGGGTGGAAGCGCAGCAGCGTGACGTGCTCGACGCCGAGTTCGTCGGCGAGCTCGGCGGCGACCGCGGGGAAGACCGCGCCCGGGTCGGCGCGGGCCGCGACCAGGGTGGCCACCCGGCGCAGCGCGGCCTGCTGCCGCCTGCGCTGATCGGAGTCGAGCGCGCGCGAGCGCGCCTGCCCGACCAGTAAATTGGTCAGCAGCGCGAGAACGAGGAAGACGACGACCGCGGGCACGAAGGTGCTGCCCTCGCTGCTCTCCACGACGTGGAACCAGGTGTAGGCGCCCGCGCTGGCCACCGAGGTCGCGACCGCCAGGCGGACATCCCAGCCCGCCGAGACCACCAGCACCCCGAACAGGAAGACGGCGCCGAACGCGTTCTCCGGAAAGACCTGCTTGAGCAGGTGCACGATCCCGAACTCGACCGCGATCAGCACCGCCGCCGTCAGCACGCCCCAGCGCAGCGGCGGCGCCGTCGGCCGCAGCACGACCGCGGCCGCCCGCTCCCACGGCGACCCGCGGTCGATATTCCGGCTAGCGGGCATGACCCGGCCTGCGCTCTCTGCCACCCTCGACAGTGTGAATGACCCCTACCCCGCGCGCTGCCTGATAGTGGACGACAATCCCACGTTTTGCGCCAAGGCACGCAGCCTGCTGGAGGACGGCGGGATCGCGGTGGTCGGCACGGCGTCGAGTCTGCGCGACGCGGTGGCGCTGGTGCGGTCGGCGCGCCCGGACCTCGCGCTCGTCGATATCGACCTGGGCGCGGAGAGCGGGTTCGACGTGGTCGAGGCGCTGCACGCCGAGCCGGTCGCCCCGCTCGCGCTCGTGCTCATGTCCACCCACGACGAGCTCGAGTTCGCCGACCTGATCGAGGCGAGCCCGGCGGTGGGGTTCGTGCCGAAGTTCGCGTTCTCCACCGAGCTGATCCGCCGGATCGTCGGCTGAACGCTTCCGGTTCAGGTGGTCGCGTCGAGGAAGATGATGACGGCCCGCACCCGGCGGTGATCATCGGGGGTCTCGGTGAGGTCGAGCTTGGTCAGGATGCTGCGCACGTGCTTCTCCACCGTGCCCTCGCTGATCCACAGCCGCCTGCCGATGCCGGAGTTCGACAGCCCCTCGGCCATCAGCGTCAGCACCTCGCGCTCGCGTGCGCTGAGCGCCTCGAGCGGGTCGTCCCTGCGCCGGGCGGCGACGAGCTCCCGCACCAGGGCCGGGTCGATCACCGACGCGCCGTTGGCGATCCGGTGCACGGTCTCGACGAAGTCGCTCACATCGGTGACCCGGCTCTTGAGCAGGTAGCCGATGCCCTTGCCGCCGTCGAGCAGCTCCAGGGCCTGGTCCACGTCGACGTGCGCCGACAGGACGAGGATCGCGGTCTCGGGGAACTCCCTGCGGATGCGCAGGGCGGCGTCTAGGCCCTCGGCGGTGTGCGTCGGGGGCATGCGGATGTCGACCAGGGCGAGGTCGGGGCGTTCGGCCGCGACGACGCGGAGGAGTTGCTCGGCGTCGCCCGCCCGGCCGACGACCTCGAAACCCGCTGTGCCGAGCAGGCTCGCGAGGCCCTCGCGCAGGAGGACGTCGTCGTCGGCGATGGCTACGCGCATCAGGGTCGCACCTCCGGTCGCGTGCGCATTCTCGGCTCCTCTGCTCCGGTCGCCCCTGGGGGGCGCATCAGCTGCACTGTATCGGGCATCGCGAACCGCTGGATTTGCGCGTTCGACGCTGATCGGTTGACATACTCCATGGCTGCCCGCTGTGCGAGCGGCTGGTGGAGGTGGTCGCGCCCCGCGCAGATCGACGCTCCGGTACCGCGAAACAGCACCGACCCGGAAGGCTCCATGACCTACGAACCCGCCCCGTTCTTCCGGCGCCTCGCCGCCAGGATCCTCGATCTCGCCTTCTGCCTGGTCCTCACCTTCGTGGTGGCGATACCGGTGGGGCTGGTGGTCCTTCCGGTGGCGGCAGCGGCAGGCGAATCCGCCGAGGATGCCGTGCTCACCTTCGGTGTCTGGGTGTGCTACTTCATCGCCTACGTAGGGCTCGAGGTGTTCCTGCTGATGCGTCGGGACGGCCAGACGCTGGGCAAGGGGCTGCTGGGGCTGCGGGTCGTGCCTGCGGGGGAGTGGGCGCGGCCGCAGCTGGCGCCGGGACCGGCGACCATCCGCATGCTGATCATCTTCCTCCCCTTCGTCTTCATGTCGCTGTCCGGCTCCTACCCCGAATCGGCGCTCCTCGACGGAATCGCCCTGGCCGGGGTCTTCGTCTCGCTCGTCAGCCTGGTGCTCGCGGCGCTCCCCGGCCGGCGCCGAGCCGTGCACGACCTGGCCGCGCGGAGCCGCGTGGTGCGGGCACCCCGGCGAAAGATCGAGCTGAAGAAGGATCTGCTGATGACGCTGCCCGGCAAGGTGGAGCTGAGCAAGCGTTCCTGAAGCGCCCACGCGAAACGGCCCGGAGCCGAGGCTCCGGGCCGTTCGGGAGAGCGCGCGTTACCGCACCGCGTTGCGGCGGCCGGTGACCAGGTTGACCAGGAACAGCAGGATGACCGCGCCGCCGAGGCAGGTGAAGAAGCTGAACCACAGCCCCCCGCCCTCGACGTCGACGCCGAGCACCTTCAGGAGGAAACCGCCGAGCAGGCCGCCGATCACGCCGACGACGATGTTGAGCAGGATGCCCTGCTGGGCATCGGTCTTCATGATCTTGCTGGCGATCCAGCCCGCCAGGCCACCGATGATGATCCAGCCGAGGATTCCGAGACCGAGCATGGCACTCTCCGTTCTTTCCGAATCTGTTGGTGCACGCCCTCATACGCGCCCCATCCAGAACGCGGCATACCCCGGCTGCCCGGGCTCAATCACCCCGGCTCCGGCGAATTCGCGGCGGGGTGCTCGCGGCCCGCGCTGTCGATGATGGCGCGCAGGGCGGTCCGGAGTTGTGCGTGCCGTTCGGCGCCGAGCAGCTCGGCCAGGGAGTGCTCGAGCGCCGGGATCGTGGACTGGGCGATCGTCACGACTTCGCGGCCGCGGGCGGTGGGCACGACGAGTTTGGCGCGGCGGTCGTTCGGGTCCGGCTCCCTGGTGAGGTAGCCGTTGGTCTCGAGGTGGGTGACCAGCTCGGCCATGGCCTGCTTGGTCATTCCGGCCCGCTCGGCCAGGGCACTCACGGTGGTGCCGGTGTCGTCCAGGTGCTGGAAGACGGCGCTGTGCGCCGCCCGTACCCCCCCGTGTCCGGTGGCGGCGAGGCGGGCGAGCGCGAGGTCGTTGAGCGCGGTGAAGGCGTCGCGCAGCAGGACCGCGGTGTTGGACGGGCGGGGGCGGCCCGCGGTGATGGGCCGGGCGGTAGACATCGGCAGGCTCCCTGTCTATATTGGTCGGTATGGACATGCTACCTGTCGATCGCGGCACCGCTGAGTGCTGGCAGCTCGGCACCGACCGGATCACCGTGCTCGCCACCTGCGCGCAGACTCGCGGGCACCTCTTCGCCGTGGAGATCCGGATGCCGCCCGGCGGTGGCCCGCCGGTCATGCACCGGCACGAGCCCAGCGAGGTCTACTACGTGCTGGAGGGGGAGTTCACCTTCTACGTCGGCGAGTCCGGCGCGGTGCGCCGACATCGGGCGGGGCCGGGGGCGGTGGTGCCGCTGGCCGGTGGCACTCCGCACACCGTTCGGAACGAGACCGATTCCGACGCGGTGGCTTTCGTCGTGCACACGCCGGGGGCGGCGATGGAGGGGTTCAGCCGCGCCGCCGCGGCGATGGCCGAGAAGGCGCCGCCGAGCATGGAGCAGGTGCTCGCGCTGGCCGAGCGGCACGGCATCGAACTGCTCGGGCCGGTGCCGAGCGGCGTCTGACCCCTGTGTTCCGGGAATCCCCGCACCGGGTAGGGAGCCGGAGGGGGTGTCAGCCGATCGGGGCCGGGGCGAAACCGTTCGCGCGCAACATCGCCCCGGTGGCCGTCGCCATCTCCAGCGCGCCGGGGGTGTCGCTGTGCACGCAGAGCGCCAGCGCGGTGGCGTCATCCGGCGCGATGGCCACCGTCTCGCCGTCGACCGCGCGCACCCGGCGCTCGGTCACCATGGTCAGCGCCCGCCGGGCGGCCTCCTCGACATCGGTGACCAGCGCCGCCGGGTGCCCGCGCGACACCAGCCGCCCCTCGGCGGTGTAGCCGCGGTCGACGAAGACCTCCGCGATGGTGGCGATCCCGCGCTCGCGGGCCCGGTTCCACACCTCGGTGTCGTACTGGCACAGCAGCGCCAGCCCGGGATCGACCAGCTCCACCGCCTCCACGATGGCCGCCGCCTGCTCGACGTGCTCGGCGGCCACGTTGTAGAGCGCGCCGTGCGCCTTCACGTAGGTGACCTCGGTGCCCGCGATCCGGGCGAAGGCCAGGAGCGCGCCGATCTGGTAGACGATCTCGTTGACCAGCGTCGGGCGGGCGACGTCGATGAAGCGCCGCCCGAACCCGGCCAGGTCCCGGTAGGAGACCTGCGCGCCGATGGAGACGCCGAGCTCGGCGGCGAGCGCGGTGGTGCGGCGCAGGATGTCGGGGTCGCCCGCGTGGAAGCCGCAGGCGATATTGGCCGCCGAGACCTGCGCCATGAGCGCGGACTCGTCGTGGTTGCCCCAGACGCCGAAGCCCTCGCCGATATCGGTGTCCAGGTGCACTCGCATGCTTCGGCCCTCCATCGAGGCCGATCCTAGCCTCCGCGCGGGACACCTCCGCTCCGGGGCGGAGAGTCAGAAGCGGCTCATGCTGTAGAGGGCGGAGCCGGAGGAGTCGTATACCGTGGCCGTGTCCTCGTCGGAGAAGGCGACGCTGTACACAGCGCGGTTGACGCTCTGGGTGACCATCAGACTGTACCGATTCTGGGCATCCGGCTTACTCGAGAGGACGCAGTAGGCGGGCCCGCCGATATCCAGCGGCTTGCCCGCGTTGTAGTAGAAGCCCTCGCAGCGGCTGCCGTTGCCGGTGAAGGTCTTGGGATCCGAGCCGTCGGTCGGTGACCAGGTGCCGACGACGGCGTCGGGATCGACGGTGACGGCGTCGGAGCGGGCGGCAGCGGACGGCTGGATCCCGTTCCCGGCGACATTGCTCGCGGGAACCGGTCCGGTACTCGTCCCGGCACCGGTGTCGCTGTCGCCGCCGACCGCCCGGACGAGCAGGAAGCCGACGACCACGAGGGCGGCTATCGCTGCGAGCACGACCAGGGGCTTGCGGCGGGCATAGTTGACGATCGTGGCGCTGTTGTTGATCCGCACCGACTTGCCCGCGGTGATCGTGCCGGTCCGAAGCTCCTGTTTGATCCACGGGTCCGGGCGGGCGGACCGGCTGTCCCGCTCCGAGTTCCTGCGCGGATCGGCGTTGTCGCGCATACCCGTACCTTTCGTGATGGTCTCGCGGGGAGCGGCGGGCGCGGCTGCCCGTTGCGGGAGGTGGACGAGCCGGGCGGCGACGTCCGGGCGGCGGTCGTACGGCTGCGCGGTCAGCACACGGAGCAGGTCATCTGCCCCCTCGATCGTCAGATCTGTGATGATGTAGTGGTCCGCGGTCTGCGGTTGCAGGAAGAGCGGCAGTTCGTCGGGAGTGTGTCCGGGCAGGACGACGGGGAGCAGTTTGGCGGTCCATGTCTCGCGGTCGGTGTGCAGCAGTTCGCGGATGAGCGACAGCTCGGATTGCATGCCACGGTTGTCGAGATTGCCCGCTCGGCCGTCGCCGACCCTGCGGCACAGCGGCGAGGCGACGATCAGCACGTAGTCGGCCGCGGCCAGCTGGGCGCGGGCCCAGAGCGACCAGTCGCGCCGCCGGTCGAGATCCCAGCGATCCATCTGCATGTCGAGCCCGCAGGTCTCGGCCAGGAAGACACTGAATCGGCGCACGGCCTCGACATGCTGCTCGTCGTCGTGGGTGTAGGAGACGAAGACGCGCGGCGCCGCGGCGCCACCCGGGACGTCGGTCATCTCAGCTCCGTACCGGTGTCGCCGGGGGCATGGCCTTCAGCCGATGTCGGATCTCCTGAGCGCCGGGCAACGCGAGCTCCTCGATCAGCGTCAGCGCGGCGCGTAGATGCTCGGCCGCCTCCGGGTATCGGCCCGTGCGAGCCTCGGCATCGCCCAGTCCGCGCAGTGCCCGCGCCTGCGCACCGCGTGCGCCGCAGTCCGCGGCGAGTTCCTTCGCCTCGGCGAACAGCGTCGCGGCCGCGGCCGGTTCGCCTGCCGTCAGCTCCAGCGTCGCCAGCTCGTGCAGCGCCATGGCCAGGTCCTGCTCCAGGTCGAGCGCGCGGAACGCGACGATGGCCGCTTCCAGGCGTTGCTCGGCTTCGCCGAAGCGCCCCGCCGCAGTGAGCGAGGTACCGATCTCGCGCATCATGATGGCGGCATTGCGGGGGAGTTGAGCGCGCTGATAGACCGTGAGCGCGGCGCTCGCCTGCTCGACGGCGGACGAGTAGTCACCGCGCAGGTGCGCGATCCAGGCGAGGTGGCCCAGGTTGTGCGCCGCCGACACCTGGTCGCCGTGGTCGGTGAAGATCCGCAGCGCCGTCCGGTACTGCTCCTCGGCGTCGTCGATGCGCCTGCCCATCGCGTACGCGAGCCCGAGATTGCCGCGGGTGGTCGCTTCCCACCATTCGTCGCCGTCGCGGCGTGCGGCGGTGAGCGCGACCGCGTGCAGCGCCGTCCACGAGTCGATTCTGCAGGCGAGGAAGAAGTAGCCGCGCAGTACGTGGGCCAGGTGCCAGCAGTATTCGTCGAACCCGCGCTGGAGCGCGGCCTCGGCCAGCGCGAGCAGAACGGGCTCAGCGGTGTGCAGCCAGTCCAGCGCCGCCCGGCGGTGGTGGAATCGGGTGCCGCGCGGACTGTCAGCGGGCAGCGGGAAGCGGTTCCGGCGAGGGGCGATCACCCGATCGGCGCTGTCGGCGTCGGCCAGGTAGCGGGCGATCAGCCGGCGCAGTGCGGCGTCCCGGTCGAGTTGCGGTAGCTCGCCGAGTTCGTCGGTGGCCAGCTGCCGGAGCAGATCGTGCATCCGGTAGCTCAGGCCGGGCCCCGGCATGAGCAGGTGGCGGTCCCAGAGGAGATCCAGCAGCTCCCCCGTCTCGCGCTCGGTGCCGCCGTGCAGCGCGGCGCCGGTGCGCGGGGTGAGGTGCTGGCCGGGGAAGAGCGCGGTGAGCACGAAAAGCCTTCGCTCCGGCGTGCCCCGCTCGGGCAGCGAGGCGCGCAGCAGCCCGAGCACGTCGCGCTCGCCGTCGACGAGCCGCCCGGCGTTGAGCTGGTGCAGCACCCCGGCCAATCCGAGATGCTTCTTGCGCCGGTACATTCCGGCCGCGACCCGGACGGCGAGCGGGAGTCCGCCGCAACTGCGGAGAATCTCCGCCACCACATCGGCTCGGTCCTCCGGGTGTCCCTCCGCGGGCACCAGCCGGTCGAGCAGCTGGTGCGCCGCCTGCTCGGAGAGCAGCGGCAGCTCGATGTGCGCGGCCGCCTCCAGAGACGGGAAGCGCTGCCTGGTGATGATCAGCACCGCACATCCGCTCGCCGATGGAATCGCCGCGCGCACCTGGTCGAGTGCGCTGACGTTGTCCAGGACGAGGAGGATTCGCCGGTCCCGGGTGCGGCCGTGGAACAACGCGGCGCGTTCGTCCAGCTCGGCCGGGATCGAGCCGGGATCGACCTGCAGGTGCCGCAACAGCCACTCCAGCAGATCGCCGGGGCTCGTCGGGCGCAACCCGGCGGTGTCTGCACCGAGATCGCGGTAGACGCAGCCGTCCGGGTATCGGTCGCGCACCGTGTGCGCGACCGACAGCGCCAGCGCGGTCTTACCCACCCCCGCCATGCCGTGCAGCACGCAGACCCGCCCGGTACCGGGCGTATCCGGCGCGGTGAGGAGCATCCGTCGGATCTCGGCGGCCAGGTCGTCGCGGCCGACCAGTGCGGACAGCGGCGGCAGCCCCAGTTCTCGGAGCGGTATCGGACCGACCGGGCCGGATTCCTCTACGGTCGACGCCACTTCGAGCAGTGCGCCCCCCGCATCGAGTTCCTGTTCGCACGCGGCGACGAACTCGGCGTCGACCGGACGTTGCCCGGATTCGATGCGGCTGATGACTGATTTGTCACGATGGACGAGCCTGCCCAGCTTCTCCTGGGAGAGGCCACGTCTCGTGCGCCAGTGTCGCAGCTCGGTGCCGAACCGCTCCCTCGGTGTCACGGCTCCGAGAATACGGCACCGACGGCGCGGTTGCGCGGCAATTGCCAACGCGCAACGCGTGCGCAACGTGGGTCCATCGATCGAAAATTGATCGGTAGCAGACGGGTTCGTCGAATCCCTGCGGGTCCGATGTGTCGGAGACAGGACGAACGGGAATGAGAATACTGCTCGCTTCCCCGCGAGATCAGGTGGACGAGCCGGTCTTGGCGCGAGCGCCGGAGGTGTCGGAGCTGGTGGTCGCGAAGGGGAGGGAGAGCCTCGCCGCCGCGGCCGAGCGCGGTGTTCGCTTCGACCTCGTCGTTGCCGATCTGCATTGGGGGGAGCACTCGTGCTGTGCGAATTCCGCAGCGAAAGCTCAATTCGATGGATTCGATGTGCTCGACACGGTGACCCGAGCCGACCGGGGCGCGCGCGTGCTGTTGCGCACCACGGGAGCGGGCCGCCACTACCGCGAGGAGGCGTCGTTGCATCCGGGGGTCGTCGGCGCGGTCGATGGTCCCGGCGGCGACGGAGCGCTGCTGCGCGCGGTCATCGGACTCGCGAACGGAGTAGCGGCGCCCAAGCTCTCGCCTCCGCTGTCGGCTCCGCTGTGTGAACACTTCCGAGGGCGGCACGGGCAGACCGCGGGCCGGATGGCGGTCGCCGTCGCCGCCGGGCTCGCTACCGATGCGGCGACACTGGCGCGCGCGGCCAGGACCGCCGTGAACACGGCGAACAAGGTGACCACCAGCTATCTCGGTCCGATCATCCGGGAACTGGGCGAATGCGATCCGGAATTGCCGCTCACCGTCGGCGCCGTCTATCGGTGGTGCGGGCTCAATGCGGATTATCTACTGAGCTGGGGAAGGCGCAACAGCCACCGGGACCCGTCCGTGCCCCGTGGTTCGGCAATTTCTTGCCGAGACTCCTTGCAATTCGGTCGGAATTGACTGTCGAGCCGGGCGGCCGTGCCGGAAATTGCGGCGGTTTCCACTCGGCCGATGCGCGATGGTTGAATGTGGCTGTTCGATAGCTGAATACGCTCGACGGGGAGCGAAACAAATTGGTGCGAGGGTAATTCGGTCGGCCGCTGTAGCGCCGGGTCGCTGTCGGCCTCGAGAACGATTGTTCTGGAAGAATGCGGTGGCAATTTCAATGGGAAGTGAAGAATCTCCGTACTACCGGGCGGACATCACCGGTGTCGACGAGGTGATCGACGCACAGGTGGTGGAAGCCGTCGAGAGCGAGCAGGCACGGGCCGCCGAGTGGCCGCCGGGTCCGGCGACGCCGGCCGGACAGACCATCGAGCCCCCGTCCGGCCTACGGCCCGACGGGGCACGACGCTTCGGCGCGCGTACGTCGCCGCACGTCGAGCCCGGGTCGTCCGCCGGTCCGGGGCCATCCGCCACCGTGCGGGAATCCGCTGCCGCGGGGCAGGCGCCGCCGCTCATCGGGTCGAATTCCGGGGAGCGATCGTTCGCGGCGGACGACTCGGGGGGCCGCCGTTCGCCGGGCGGCCCGGCCCGGGGCGCGGCAGCGACAACCCCGGACACTCGACCGGCACCGCGATCGAGTTCTGGGGCGCCCCGCGTTCGGGCAAGTCGACCTTCCTGCGCGCGCTCGAGTTCGCGGCCGACGAGCCGGTGTTCGGCTATCGCTGGAAGATCATCGGCCGCGACAAACCTTCGCGCGACTTTCTGACGACGGCGATGCGCGACCGGCTGGACGGCGATCTCCCCGCCGCCTCCACCGGCGATGTTCCACTGTCCTGGACGTTTCGCGGCAGGCGGCACCGCGAAGCCGAGGGCACCTGGCTTTCGCGCTTGATGTCGGCCTTCGGGGACGACGACGATGCCGAACCCGACGCCGTGTTCACGGTCGACGTGCACGACCTGCCCGGTGAGCTGTTCGGCCGGAACACGATTCACACCGAGTTGCGCGAGCAGATGCTGAACCGGCTCGTCGCGGCGCGCGGCATCGTGCTGCTCTTCGATCCGATCGGCACCAAGGAGGCCGATTCCAACGCGTTCGACTACTACCTGGACATCGTCGGCGAACTCA
This sequence comes from Nocardia asteroides, assembly GCF_021183625.1. Classification (NCBI taxonomy): domain Bacteria; kingdom Bacillati; phylum Actinomycetota; class Actinomycetes; order Mycobacteriales; family Nocardiaceae; genus Nocardia; species Nocardia asteroides. Next base: position 773,366 of record NZ_CP089214.1, on the reverse strand, counting down.
GGGAGCGCGTCGAGCAACGGAAGGGGCTGTGCGGCAACGGTCAGTTGCCGCACCACCTGTCGGTGTGTGTCACCAAGCTCGACGATGCCAGGGTGTTCGAAGCGGCCATGGACGCCAGAATGATCTACGACGTCGAGTCCGGCACGGTTCCCGAGGTGCCCGCCGAGCTCGCGGCAGACCTGCTGCGGCAGCTGTGCGAGGACGACCGCTCGGAGCGGCTCTGCATCCAGCTGGCACAGGATTTTCTGCCGTCCCGCACCAGGTACTTCGCCACGACCGCAGCCGGCTTCCGCGTGGTGAACGGCCGATTCGACCGCAACAGTCCGAGCACCGTCGAGGGGAAGCGGTACACGGCGAAGGGCAAGCCGGTCAATGTGCTGGAGCCGATCGTCTCCCTGCACCAGCGCATCGCCGAGGAATCGGGCGGGTTGTGATCGGGGACCAGGTATTGCGGGCCCGCTCCGCCCGGCGCCGCGGTGAGGTGGTCGCGCACTGGGCCATCGACAGCAAGGTTCCCGGACGGCAGCAGGGGTATCAGCCCCGCGGCACTCGAGGAAGGGCCGCGACGGCGGGCGCGCACCTGCTCGCCATGGGCGCGGCCATCGGCTCCCCGCGCGGCCACAATGTGGGCCGTGCCGACGAACTGCCGTGGCTGCTCTTCGCCGGAGGTGGGCACCTGGCCGAACCGGTCGCCGGGGTGGTGAGCCGGAACTGGTCGGACGAGGCCGACGGCACCGACGCGCCGATCGTGCCCACCCGCGCCGTCTGGCTGCCCTGGCGCGACGTCGCCGACCGAGGTGAGCTGCCGACGTATAGCGGACTCTTCCGCAGTGTGTGTCGGCTCGAATGGCCCGGCGTGAACGACGGGCCGATCGGCGCGCGGGAGTATCGGGTCGCGATTCCCGACCCGGCGTCGGACCCGGCGGAGGTACTTGCCGATATCGATCAGCTCGGCACGGATTTCGTCGCCGAGGTGGCTGGCCGGATCGCTGCCGGTGAGCAGGTGGTGATCGTGCTGTCCGGAGCGACCGAGCTCGGGCTCGATCTTCGAGTGCGGGTGATCGACGCCGTCGCGGCGCTGCTGCCCGCCCGCGCCCGCAACTGCCTCGTCGCCGCCACCTGGGCGGACTATCGACATACGCATTTCGCGCAGCTCTCCTTCGCGGCCGCCGCTCGAGCGGGGCAGTCCGAGGTCCACTGGCCGGAGCGCCGCGTGCACCCCCCGCTTCCGGTCGTGGGCCGCTACCTGGCCGAAGTGCGAAGCCTGCTCGCCGAACAGCACCCGATCGCCGACCTCGCGCGGCGCCTGGCCCGCAGCAGCGAGCCGCTGGTCGTGATCGGCGACATCACCACCGCGGTCCCCGCTCGGATGCGGTTGCCCCGCGTCGTGAACGACGAGATCCGGGCGGGCACGGCGACCGTTCCGCGTGTTCGGGAGTCGCTGACCGAGATCGCCGCCCGCGGTCCGGAGTCGGCTGCGGCCCGATACCGGGAGGCGGCGGCACGGTACCTCGCCGACCGGGCCTGCGACGCCGACGCCGCAGTCGCCGCGACGGCGGCCGAAGCCATGAGCGCCCTGTGGGACGACCGGTTCGGTGCCCTGCTCGGAGCCCGCTGCCGGACCGAGCCGGGCGCCACCCAGGCTCGAATCTGGCTGGAAACCGCGGTACTCGCCCGGCCGCGGGTGCCGCAGGCAGTGACCGACCTTCTCGCCGCCGCCCTGCACCCACCGCCGCTGCGCTCGGACGATCCGGCCTTCCCGACGCTGGTGCACCTCGCCGTCCGCTACCTGGCGACGGCGCCGAAGCTTGGCGAGGGGCACGGCACGCTGCTGCTCGGGCAGCCCCTCGTGCTGCTCCAGGCCCTGCACACCCTGGCCATGAGTCCGCAGACCGGATCGTTCGCGCCGTTCGTCCCGACCTCGAAAGGCGAACGGACGACGGCGAATCAGCGGTTGGTCGAGCTCGCCGAGCATGCCGATACCCGGTCCGGCCCGCGCTGGCTCGGACCGGCTGTGCTCGGCGGCGCAGGCCGCAGCGCGCAGATCACCGCGCTGGATGTCGAGACACTCTTCTCGATGGGCACCGACATCGGCGCGATATTCGTCGAACTGCTGGTAGGCAGAGGTGAGCCGGATCGGCTCGTCGACACCGTCGCGCCGGCCGTCCGCTCCCGGTCGCGGACGGTACCGCACGGCACCCATACGGCGACGATGCTGCGTGCACTGTTCACCGTCGATCCCGAGCGATTCGATCCGGCGCGCCGCGCGATCGTCGACGTCTGGCGGCTTGTGCTCGGCGAGCCCTCGGCGGCAGCCGCGACATTCACCGCGGCCGGGTATGGCGAATCCTTCGGCCGGGAACTGGAGTACCTGGGCCCGGAGGCACACCGGGGGATCGCCCCTGTCCTCGCGCAGCGGCTGATGGACGGCACCGACGAGGTCGCGTTCCTCGGCGCCGGTGCGTCCGCCGCGGTGCGCCCGTACTACCTGGAACTGCTTCGCGCCGTCGCTTCCGAGCTGGCCCCGGCCGCGGCCAGGCAGCTGGCGGAGGCGCTCCCGCCATCGTGGTGGGACGAGGCCATCCGTTTTCCCGAGTTCGCCTGGTACCGAGCGCTGGACGGGCTGCACCGTGTGGTCCGCGACCGAGCACCGCTGCCGATGCTGCTCGCGGCCGTCGACGCCGCGCTGCGGAATGCCGGAACCGGAGCCGAGGTCGCCGCCGAGCTGCGGCCCCTGGTGGCGGAGTCCGCTGCGGCGGACACCGAGGAGCTGCTGAGCGAGCTGTACCGGAGCCCGGACCGCGGGGCCGCGGCCCGCGGTGTCGCGCTCGAGCTGATGGCGGCTCTGTGCACCGACGCGTGCGGAGTGCGCGCGGGCGATGAGTTCCGCGAACACGCGACCCGGCAGCGGAACTGGTACCACCTGCTGCTCCGGGGCGGCGCGGAGAACTCGGAGGCACGAACATGAGGTATCGCGGCACCGCGACGATCGCGCTGGCCATCGGCGCCGCCGCCGGACTGGTCCGCTTCGCCGCCGCTCCGGGCGCGGAGCCGCCGCGGGGCGCGCCCGCCGCGGACTACGTGGTGCTCGCCGACGTCTCCGGTTCGATGGACCAGCCCGGCCGCTACCCGGCGCTGCTCACTGCGCTTCCCCGGTTGCTGGACGGTTTGGATCCCGCGGACCGGGTGAGTCTGTACACCTTCGACAGCACGGTGCACTCGCGGTATTCCGGCGCGGGACTCGGCGGCGACCGGCTCGTCGCGCAGCTGCCCGGCACGGCGAATGTCGCTGCCTCCACCGACCTCGGGCCGCCGATCGCCGCCGGACTCGACGAGCTGCGGCGCCCGGATGGCGCCCCGATCCGGACGGTCGTGCTGGTCACCGACGGCATGCACGACCCGCCGCCGGAATCGGAGTACGCGGACCTGTCCGGGCCCGCCTGGGCGGAGCTGGCCCGCCGGGCCGGGGAGGCGGGCGACGCGAACACCGCGTTCTACACCGTGCTGGTCGGTGCGGGTGATTTCGACGCCGCGCAGGCCACCCGGATCTTCCCCTCCGGGACCGTGGTGCGGCCAGTGAACGCCGCCGAACTGGAGGATGCCTTCGCCGCCGCCCGTGCCCGCGTCGCCACGATGAAGAGGCAGCTCACGGCGGTGCCGGTGGCTCCGGGCGGGACCGGAACGGCGCCGCTCGACGGTGCTGCCGCAGGGGCCGGGCTGGCCGGTGCCGGTGTGCTCGCGATCGGCGCCGCGGCGGCTGCCGTGCTCGTCGTCCGCCGCCGTCGCCCGGTGCTGAGCGGCGAACTGGAGGTGAGTTCGGGCCGTGAGCCGGTCCCGTCGGCCCGCATTCCGCTCGCCGGCCATCGAATGGCGCTGGACGACGACGGCATCGAGGGCGTCGGCTCGGTCGCCGCGGTCCGCGGTGGCGCGGAACTGATGATTTCGTACACCGCTCTGCCCGGGGCGAAGCCGATCACCCGCCGATGCGCGGCGGGCAAGCCCATCATTCTCGGTGGATACACCTTCACGTATCACACCGACTCGACTACCGCGGAAAGGCGGAGCCGAAGTGCGTGAACTGGTCAATTGGATCCTGCACCAATGTGTTATTCCGGTGGGGATGGCCGCGATGATCGTGCTGGCGTTCGGGATAGCTGCCCGCGCCGGAGCGGGGCGGCGGCTCCCCGCCTGGGCGGGCGTCGTCGCCGGATTCGTGTTCTTCATGATCTATGTCGAGGCGCGCCCGTCGGCCTCGGCACAGCTGGTGACGAAATCGAACGCGGTGGGATTCCTGGTGGCCGGGGTCACCGCACTGGTGGCCTTCTTCGTACTCAGGCTGCTGTCCCGGATTCGCCGCGCCGCCCTGCTCGGGGTCGTGACCATGGTCATCGTCGGCCTGAACTCGATCGCGCTGTACGCCTTCTTCTACGAGTCGTCGCTGCGCCTCACCGTCGTGCAGCTGTCGCTGGGCTCGGTGCTCGGCGTCCTCGTCTACGTCATCTTCTTCAGTGAGAAATTCAAGCAGCTCTTCACCCGTCCCGAATTCGCTCTCTAGAAAGAGGAAGACCATTGCTGGGAAAGTGGCCCGACGACATCGTCAACTACATATTCAATCTCAAGCGGGAGGAGGTTCAGCGCTATTGCCGCAACTGCCGGACCGTCACCGAGCAGGTCGCGGTCAGTTTCAGCGAGATTCCGATGTTTCGCGCCGGTGAGCCGATGCGCATAGTCGGGCGCGGCATCGATTTCCTGCCCGGCATCACGCTGCTCGGCGGTCGTCCGACGCTGTGCCGGTGCGGAGCGGACAATCGCTGACACACCGGCACCGTGGGCGAACCCGCCCGGCCGGGTGACGCTCAGATCCCGTGCACGGAGACGATCTCGAAGCGGGACGGCTCGCCGGGCCCCATCGGCCCGCCCCGGTCGAACTGTGACGCCACCACCAGCGTCCGATCGCCGACCCGCGCCATCGTGGTCGGAATCCGCAGGGCCGCATCGGTGATCTCCCCCGACTTGGTCGCGGTCGCCCCGTCATCGGCGACCGACCAGCGGCTGATCGTGTTCGTCATGTTCTGCACCACCCAGAGCGTGTCGTCCCGCAGCTCCAGCCCGTCGCCGTTGGTGACGTCGCCGCCGTGCAGCTCGACCCTGCGGATATCGCCGTCGCCGAGCCCGATCCGGTACAGCTCGCCCGGGATCATGTCCACGACGAGCAGGTAGTTCCCGGCCGGGTCGGCGACGATGCCGTTGATGTTGAACGCGTCCGGCGCGCGCGGCGCCAGCTTTCCGGTGAGGTCGAAGCGCACCGTGAGCTCGGCCCCGCCGGCCGCGAGCTGATCCGGGGTGACGCGGTAGACGACGCCGCGCACCGAGTCGGTCAGGTAGGCGGTGCCGTCCGGGGTGATGGCGAGATCGTTGACGAAGCGCGGCTGCGGGCCGGGCACGTCGAAGCGGGCGAGCAGCCTGCGGCTCGCGATGTCGTAGACGGTGACGCCCGCGGTGGAGTCGGTGACCCAGAGCCGCCCGGCGGAGTCGACCTTCAGGCCGTTGGCGGTGGCCCGGCCGTCGGCGCCCGCGGGCAGGAACACCTCGGCCTCGGCGGCGTCCGGCGCGGCCCGGTAGATCGCGCCGGTGGCGTAGGAGCCGACGTAGGTGTCGCCGGTGCGGGGATCGGCGGCGATCCCCTCGGGGTAGACGCGCTCGCCGGGGAGCACGTAGGCGGTCTCGACCGGATCCGGTGCGGCGGTGGAGCCGCAGGCGACCGCGGCCAGCGCGCACGCGGCGACGGCGGAACGGCGAAAAAGGGTGGAGAGCACGGAACCTGCCTCGCTATGTGAAGTCACATCGAACAATGAGAGCTAATGTAGATTAGAGCTCTAATACTCGTCAAGGGTCGAACAAGAAGGGGGCCGGATACCATGCGTGCATGACGTCCATGCCCGCTTCGGAGCGCCTCGGGTCCTACATCAAGCGCGCCGAGCAGGCCCTGACCGTCGCCAAGAACGCCGCGCTCAAGCCGGTCGGCGTCACCGTGCCGCAGTACTCGGCGCTGCTCTCCCTCACCGAGAACCCCGGTATCTCCGCCGCCGCGCTGGCCCGGCTCTGCGGCGTCACCCCGCCCACCATGACCACGATCCTGACCAACCTGCGCGAGCGCGGGCTCATCGAACGCAATCCGCACGAATGGCACCGCAATGTGCTGGAGACCCGGCTGACCCCCCGCGGCGAAGAGGTCATGCGGGAGGCCGACGCCCGCGCGGTGCGGGTGGAGCGCGCCGTCGGCGCGGAGTTCACCGACGACGAGCGAGAGCTGTTCCAGGCGCTGCTGATCCGCTGCGCGGAGGCGTTCGACGCCACCCGGGCGGAACGCTAGCCCGCCGGACCGGCCAGCTGTAGCAGCCGCACCCAGTCGACCGTGGGTGCGGCGGCGCGCACGCCCGGCCGCGTCGCGGGAACGCGCACGCGCAGCGCTCCCGGCTCGATGGTGCAGCGCACGGGGGTGTCGAGCAGCAGCGATTCCCCGTCGACGCCGACCGGAATCCGCGGGGTGGCGGCGTCGACGGTGACGGTTGTGGCGTCCAGGCGGGTCAGCCCGTCGGTGCGGGTGCGGCGCAGCAGCCCGATGGCGGCGCCGGTGCTCGCCACCGCGACCGCGGCGACGCCGAGCACGCCGCGGTCGAGCCGCTCGCGGTGGCTCAGCCCGGCCAGATCGCTGGAGCCGTAGGGGTTGTTGCTCACCAGGATCGCCTGCGGGGCGACGATCCTCGTCTCGTCCGCGTGCGCGATGAGCAGCGTCGAGTCGGGGCCGGTCAGCAGGTCGGGGAGCCGCGCCAGCACGGTGCGCGCCTTGTCGTCGCGGTAGGCCGGGTCCTCGACGATCTGGGCGTAGACGCCGAAGGAGGCGTTGTTGACGAAGGGGCGACCGTTGATCCGGGCGAGGTCGACGTGCAGTTCGATCCCGTCGGTGAGCGCGGTCAGCCCGGCGACCGGGTCGGCGCGGTCCAGCCCCAGGTCCATGGCGAAGTGGTTGCGGGTGCCCGCGCTGATGACGAGGAACGGCAGCCCGTGCTCGGCCGCCACCCCGGCGACCAGCGCCTGGGTGCCGTCGCCCCCGGCCACCCCGAGCAGGTCCGCGCCGCGCGCGACGGCCTCCCGCGCGAGCGCGACGACGTCGATCGGCTCGGGGCCGTCCAGCAGCGCCACCTCGGCGCCGAGTTCGGCGGCCCGGCGCGGCAGGTCGAACGCCACCACCTTGCCGCCGCCGGAGCGCGGATTCATGATCAGGAAGGGGTGCTCGACCTCCGGTGCGAGATGCTCGAGCACGGGGGAGTGCGGCGGGCGCAGCGCCGCCCTGGCGGCGAGCAGCGCCAGCACCGCGAACCCGGCGGCGAGCAGCACCACCCACAGCAGGTGCGCCCGCACGTACATGACCACAACGACGATCGGCGCCGCCACCGCCACACCGGCAGCCGCCGCGCGCAACACCCCGCGCCGGGTGAGCGCCCAGTACAGCGCCGCCACGGTCACCACGACGCCACCCGCCCCGACCGCGAGCAGCAGCACGGCGCCCCGCAACCCCGCCACCGCGATCGGGAGCACCGCGACGACCAGCGCGCACAGCAGCGCGGCGCGCGCGAACGACGGGCGCGCGCTCACGGCTCCGCCCGCCGGTCGAACGCCTCGACCGCCGCTTCGACGGTCGGATAGAAGTGGCCGGGACCGAACCGGTCCCCGACCCCGAACCGGATGAGCCGGTCCTTGATCGGCCCCTTCATCTCGGCGAAGGCCAGCCGGATCCCCCTGCTCTCCAGGAAGCGGTCCAGGTCGACGAGCTCGTCGACGGCGGTGGTGTCCAGCCCGGTGATCGGCTCGGCGGCCACGACCACCCACTCGGCCGGGGTCGGCGCGCGCGCCGCCACCGAGCGCACGTAGGAGTCGAAGATCTCGCCGTTGGCGAAGAACAGCGGCGCGTCGAACCGCACCAGCACCAGCCCGGGAATGCGGTGGCCGTCGGGGTGGCGTTCGATGTCGTGGAAGCCGGGCCGGGCCGGGGTGCGCACCAGCTCGGTGCGGTAGGGCTGCCAGGCGCGGACCACCACCGCCAGGAACGACAGCCCGATCGCGACCAGAATGCCCTGCAGCACCCCGGCCAGCGCGACCCCGAGCAGCGCCGCGCCCGCCAGCGCGAATTCGACCCGGCTCATCCGCCACATCCGGACCAGCCCGCCGACATCGATCAGCGCGGAGGCCGCCACGATGACCACCGCGGCCAGCGTCGCGTCCGGCAGGTAGGCGGTGACACCGGGCGCGACCAGCACGAACAGCAGCACCGCGGCCGCACCGACCACCCCGGCGAGCTGGGTGTGCGCACCGCTCTGCTCGGCGACGGGCGTGCGCGACCCGCTCGCCGAGATCGGGAAGCCGCCGAAGAGCCCGCCCGCGATGTTCGCGACGCCGATCGCCTTCATCTCGGTGTTGCCGTTCACCTCGGTGCCGTGCCGCGCGGCGAAGGTCCTCGACAGCACGCCGGTATCGGCGAACGCGATCAGCGCGATCCCCGCCGCGGGCCCGGCCAGCCGCCCGACCTCGCCCCAGTCGACGCCGCCGAAGGTCGGCAGCGGAAAACCGCTCGGCAGCGCCCCCACCATGCCGATGTCGCTGGTCAGCCCCGCCGCCGCGGACAGCACGATCGCGCCGACGACGGCGACCAGCACCCCCGGCACCACGGGCAGGAGCAGGCGGAAGCCGACGATCACCGCCAGCGAGCCGAGCCCGACCGCCGCCGCGAGCGGCTGCACCGCGCCGGCGCCGAGCGCGCGCCCGATCTCGGCGATCTCGTCCAGCAGGCCGTCGGCGTCGACGCCGAAGCCGAGCAGCTTCGGTACCTGCCCCACCAGCACGATGAGCGCGATGGCGTTCAGGTAGCCGAGCCGGATCGGTTTGGAGAGCAGCTCGGTGACGAAGCCGAGCCGGAGGAACCCGCCGAGCACCAGGATCAGCCCGACCAGCACCCCGAGCACGCCCGCCAGCGCGATCGCGGTCGCCGGGTCGTCGGCGACGGCGAGCGGGAGCACGGCGGCGGCGATGAGCGGCGCCAGCGACGAGTCCGGCCCGAGGACGAGGATCCGCGAGGGCCCGCAGAGCGCGTAGGCGAGCAGCGGCACGATGGTGGCGTAGAGCCCGGTGTAGGCGGGCAGCCCGGCGGCCTCGGCGTACCCCATGCCCGCGGGGATGAGCAGGGCGGTCAACACCAGCCCCGCGGTGATGTCGTCGCGCAGCCACTCCCTGCGGTACTGCCGCGCGGTGACGATGCCGGGCAGCGCGGCGAGCGACGACAACGGATTCATCGCGCCCGTCCTTCCTGCTCGACGCTGCCTCGAGTATCCGCCCCCGGTGCGCGTCGCGCCTCACCCATCGCGGGTGACTAGTGGGTGAGAATCACCTTCACCACGACCACCGCCGTCGCCGCGGCGGTGACGAGCAGCGCCTGGATCAACGTGGACCGGTGTGGCTTCCGCCCCTGCAACCGCCGGACGACGAAGGCGGTGCCGCCGATCCGGACCAGCACGGTGCCCTCGGCCAGCAGCTGCGCGGTGCGCGGCTCGAGCCAGCCCAGCCAGGCGCAGGCCAGGATCGCGCAGGGCAGCAGAGCCGCAGTCAGGATGGGGAGCGAGTCGCGCAGCTCGCCCCTGCGGTCGACCGAGGTCAGCGAGCGGTTCTCCCGGATGCTCTGCCCGATGCTCTCCGCGAAGGCGTGCGCGACGAAGGTCGAGAGCGCCGCGCCGACCACGATCAGGATGCCCACGTGTTTCGGGCTGACCGGGATCGGGATCAGCGCGGCCAGGATCAGCACATTGCCGTAGACGTAGGCGCTGACCCGCGCGGCCGCCCGGTGCCGGTCGAGCGGCAGCCCGCCGGCGAACAGCGGGCGGTGCAGCAGCGCGGGCCTGCTCACCGGCGGGCGGGGGATCGCGGCACGGAGGCTCCTTCCGGGGAAGTTGCTCCCAGCGAACTACGCGGCATGTGGCGTGTCGAGCGATCGCCCGGATATCACCCGATACGGGTGAGCACCGCCGCCCGCGCGATGGCCGCCAGCTTGGTGGCGACCCCGGGACGCGCGCGCAACCGCGGGTGTTGCGAGATATCGGTGAGCACCCCGATCGCCGCCAGCGCGAGCGCCCGCGCATCGTCGGTGGCGAGCCCCTCGTTGCGGGCGAGGATCGCCTGCACCCACTCGGCGACGTACTCGCGCTGGGTCTCGCGCAGCGCCGTCTGCTCCTGCTCGGGCAGGTAGAGCAGGTCGGCGGCGAGGATGCGCATGATCCGGCCGTGCATGCCGAGCGTTTGCCGGATGTACCCGGCGATCAGCGCGTCGAGTACCTCGGCGGGGTCGGTGACCGCGGCCAGCGTCTCCGCGGTGACGTAGAGCAGCCCTTCGGCGCCGCGGTGCAGGATCGCCCGCAGCACCTCGGTTTTGCTGTTCGCGTACTGGTAGAGCGTGCTCACCGACATCTCCGCGCCCGCGGCGATGTCGTCGATGCGGACGTCGTAGAAGCCGCGCTCGTCGAAGAGCTCGGTGGCGGCGGCGAGAATTCGCTCGCGGCGCCCCGCCGGGAGCCGGGGTGCGGCGGCGGGCGGCGGCGGCTCGGTGGCGGCGGGCAGTTCGCAGGCGGCGATGGCGCGGGCGACGGCGGACTGCAGTTCGCGCAGCCGCTCCGGGGTGAGGGTGCCGCGGATGCCGCTGGTGTTGGAGTACATGGTGAGGACGGCGAAGCCGAGCAGCTCCGCGTCGGCGGCGGGCAGTTCGGGGCGGACGCCGTGGATGCCGTCCGCGATCCGCGCGGTCACCTGGACGAAGTTCTCCTCGAAGACCGCGCGCTGCGCCGGTTCCAGGTGGCGCTGCTCGCGGCGCCACAGGGTGGCCTCGTCGTGGTGCGCGGTGAGGTCGCCGAGGCCGTCGAGCAGCAGGTCGAAGCGCTGGCGCGGGGTGCCGCCCGCGGTGTCGGCGCGGATGGCGAGTTCGTCGACCATGGCCACCTGCCGCATCAGCGCGGCGACCAGGATGGCGTTCTTGCCCTTGAAGTGCCGGTAGACCGCGGGCCCGGTGAGCCCGACCGCGGCGCCGATCTGGTCGATGCCGACGTTCTGGTAGCCGAGCGTGCGGAAGAGCTCACCGGCGGCTGCCGCGATCTGGTCGGCGCGGCGACCGCGGCGCGCCGGCGCCGGGGCGGTGTCGGCGGGGCGGGCCATCAGCGTCGTCCGGTCGGCTCGGTCATCGCTCCAGTTTCGCATTCCGCGGCGGCCGGAGTCAGCATGGCGTGCGCGAGGACCCGCAGCTCGGTGTCGATGTCCGGGTGGGCGCGGACGCGGCCGGTCTGCGAGAGGTCGGTGACCACGCCGATCACCGCGAGCGCGACCGCGCGGGCCTCGGTCGCCGGGTGGTCCGGGTGGCGGGCGCGGACCGCGGCGGTCCACTCGGCGACGTACTCGCGCTGCGCGGCGCGCAGGTCCCGCTGGGTCTGCTCGGGCAGGTAGATGGCATCGGTGGCGAGGATGCGCATGGTGCGGCCGTGCAGTCCGAGCGCCTGGTCGACGTAGGTGCCGACCAGGGTGTCGAGGACGTCGTCCGCCCGCGCGAGCGCCTCGGCGGTCACGTAGAGCAGCCCCTCGGCCCCGCGCTCGAGGATGGCGAGCAGGATCAGCGTCTTGTTCGGGAACTGCTGGTAGAGCGTTGCCCCGGACATGCCGGCCGCGCGGGCGATGTCGTCCACGCGCACATCGTGGAAGCCGCGGCGGTCGAACAGCTCGGCGGCGGCGGCGATGATCCGCTCCCGGCGCCCGGCCGGAGTGCGTTCGGCCGGAGAGGGTTTCGCGACCCCGGTGCCGCCGGGCGGCGCGCACCCGACGATCGCGCGGGCGAGCGCGCCCTGCACCGCGGCCAGCCGGGCGTCGTCCAGCCCGAGGCGCATCTCGGGGGTGTTGCCGAAGAGCGAGAGCAGGGCCACCGAGAGTAGCTCCAGCTCGCTTTCGCCGAGCTCGGGCCGGGCGGCCGCGAGCGCGGATCGGGTGTGGCCGAGCACCTTCCCGAACGCTGCACGGAACTGCTCGCGCTCGGCCGGGCGCAGGTGCCTGCGCTCGCGTCGCCACAGCATCGCCTCGTCGCGGTGCACGGAGTGCTGCTCGAGGTCGGCGAGGAGACCGGCCATGCGCCGCTCGGGCGTGCCGGGGCCGTCGGCGGCGCGGCAGGCCATGTCCTCGACGAGTTCGACCTGCCCGATGAGCGTGCGCACCAGGATGTCGTGCTTACCCGCGAAGTGCCGATACACCGCGGGCCCGGTGAGCCCGACGGCGGCGCCGATCTCGTCGATGCTCACGTTCCGGTACCCGGCGTCGCGGAACAGCACCGCGGCCGCCCGCATGATCTGTGCACTGCGCCGTGTCATCCAGCCCCCTCATGTGTCGGAGTGGATATTAACAGTAAGCGGTATCGGTGCTGCAAATGACGCTATTGACTCAAGCGGGCATCAAAGTTTACATTCACTCGGGAGACCTGGATCACAGCTAGCGAGGAGCCTCGACATGTACCCCGGCCGACTCGTCTCCGAGCACCCCGACCGACCCGCGATCATCATGGCCGGTACTCGCGAGACGCTCACCTACCGGCAACTGGACGAGCGGGCCAACCGGCTCGCCCACCACTTCCGCGCCATCGGCCTGCGCCGCACCGACCCGATCGCGATCTTCACCGAGAACCACCTCGAGCTGATCGTCACCATGGCCGCCGCCGAGCGCACCGGCCTGTACTACACGCCGGTCAACTCGTTCCTCGCCGCCGAGGAGGCGGCCTACATCGTCCGCGACTGCGGCGCGAAGGTCGTGATCAGCAGTACCGCGAAAGCCGAGGTGGCGCGCAGGCTCCCCGGGTTGTGCCCAGACGTCGAGCACTGGCTCATGGTGGACGGCGCCGAGCCGCCGTTCCTCGACTTCGCGACGGTGCTCGCGGGCTACCCGGTGACGCCGGTCGAGCGCGAGCGGCTCGGGACGCCGATGTTCTACTCCTCCGGCACCACCGGGCGGCCCAAGGCGGTCAAGCGGCAGCTGCCCGATGTCGCGCCGGACACCCAGCTCGGCATCGAGGAGATGGGCAAGCGGCTGTTCCACATGCGCGAGGGGATGGTGTTCCTCTCCCCGGCGCCGCTCTACCACTCGGGCCCGCAGTCGACGATCTCGATCGGATTGCGGCTCGGCGCAACGCATATCGTCATGGAGCGGTTCGATCCGGAGGCGTTCCTCGCGCTGCTGGAGGAGTTCCGGGTGACGCACACGATGGTGGTGCCGACCATGTTCTCCCGGCTGCTGAAGCTGCCCGCCGAACTCCGCGACCGGTACGACCACTCGACGCTCGAGGTGGCGGTGCACGGCGCCGCGCCGTGCCCGCGCCAGGTCAAGCAGGACATGTTCGACTGGTGGGGGCCGGTGATCTACGAATACTACGGCGGCACCGAGGCCAACGGCACCTGCGGCTGCACGCCGGAGGAGTGGCTGGCGCACCCCGGCACCGTCGGCCGCGCCTTCTTCGGCGAGATCGTCATCCTGGACGAGAGCGGCGAGCCGCAGCCGCCCGGCACCCCCGGCGACATCTGGTTCCGGGGCGGCAACAGCTCGTTCGAGTACCTCAACGACCCGGGCAAGACCGCCGGGGCCCGCGACCCGAGCGGCACCATGTCCACGATCGGCGACATCGGCTACCTGGACGAGGACGGGTACCTGTTCCTCACCGACCGGCAGGCGTTCGTCATCATCTCCGGCGGGGTGAACATCTATCCGCAGGAGATCGAGAACCTGCTCGTCACGCACCCCGAGGTCATGGACGCCGCCGTGTTCGGCGTCCCCGACGAGGATTTCGGCGAGGCGGTGCAGGCGGTGATCCAGCCGTTCGACCCGGACGGGGCGACGCCGGAGCTGGCCGAGCGGCTCCGGGTGTTCTGCCGCGAGCACCTGGCCCGGTTCAAGTGCCCGCGCTCCTTCGACTTCATCGAGGAGATGCCGCGGCTGCCGACCGGGAAGCTGTACAAGCGGACGCTGCGGGATCGGTACTGGCCGCAGCCGCAGTAGTCGCACACGGCGAAGGCCACGCATCCGTCGGGCGCGTGGCCTTCGCCAATCGATGGCGGGCGGGTGGGGCGTCAGTCCTGCGTGCCCGCGGTGGTGGCGAAGAGCGTCCGCATGTCGGGGACGAACGGCTGGTGCGCCAGCAGCCCGCCGTCCACCCGGATCGTCTCCCCGTTGATCCCGCGCGACGCGTCCGAGGCGAGGAACAGGTACACCTCCGCCAGCTCGGCCGGGCCGTTCAGATCGGGCGACGGGGTGTGCCGCCGGTAGATGTCGGTGATGGCGGGTGGCAGGTTCTGCGCCGGGGGCGTGCGGGTGGTGCCGGGGCAGATGGCGTTGCAGCGCACCCCTTCCGGGCCGTACTGGGTGGCGGTGTAGGCGGTGAGCGCGAGCAGCGCGGCCTTGGTGCAGCCGTAGCCGGTGAGGCTGGTGTCGCCGGCGAAGGCGTGCGTGGAGGCGGTGTTGACGATCGATCCACCGCCCGAACGCAGATGCGGGAGGGCGTGTTTCGTGGTGAGCAGGGCGCTGCGCAGGTTCACCGCCATGACGTCGTCCCACACCTCGATCGGCATGGTCGCGACCTCGCCGTCGCCGCCGGGGAAGACGCCGGCGACGTTCATCAGCAGGTGCAGCCCGCCGAAGGTGGAGACGGTGGTCTCGATCAGGGCGGCGATCTGCTCCTCGGAGCGCAGATCGGTCTGCACGGCGAGCGCGACGCCGGGCCCGTGCTCGGCCTCGAGCTGCTTCGCGAGCGCCTGCGCGCCGTCGATGTTCGTATCCGCGAGCACCACCCGCGCGCCCTCGGCGGCGAAGGCGGCGGCGGTGGCACCGCCGATATTGAGCCCGCCGGGGTCGACGAGGGTGGCGCCGGTGACGATGGCGGTGCGGCCGGTGAGTCTAGCCATGGCGGTGTCCTTCGGTGAGGTGGAAATCGGTGAGGTCGGGGGCGCTGGTGCGGGCGAAGTAGTCGGGGACGGCCCAGGGGGAGTTGGTGACGACGCGGCCGGAGCTGTTGCGGTAGTAGTTCCGCACGCCGTCCTGCGCGTAGACCATGGCGGCGTTGGCGGCGTCGAGCTCGGCGTTGTACCGCTCGTAGACCTCCGGCCGCACCTCGACGGCCGCGATGTCGTCGCGCACCATGCGGGTGAGCAGCTCGACCACGTAGCGCACCTGGGCCTCGGCGGTCACCAGGTAGCTGCCGCCGGGCGGGTTGGTGTTCGGGCCGTAGAGGAAGAACAGGTTCGGGAAATGCGGTGCGGTGATGCCCAGGTAGGCGCGGCCGTCGTCGTCGCCCCAGGATTCGCGCAGCTCGAGCCCGTCGCGCCCGCGCAGCCGCAGCGGGTGCAGGAAGCGCTGCTGCTGGAAGCCGGTGCAGAGCACGAGGGTGTCGATCTCGTGGGTCTCGCCGGACGGGGTGACCAGAGCCCGCTCGGTCAGGTGGTCGATGCCATCGGTGACCAGGCTGACGTGCGGGCGGCGCAGCGTGGCGAACCAGCCGTTGTCCAGCAGCAGCCGCTTGCCGAAGGGCGGGTGCCCCGGCGTGGCCTTGGCGACGAGATCGGCCCGGTCGCCGAGCTGGGTCTCCAGGTAGCGGGTGAAGAAGCCGCGGAAGGCGTCGTTGAGCGAGCTGACCTGCTTGCCCTTTGCCGCCGCGCTCGGGTCGACGCGCAGCGCGGCGTAGGTGCGCTCGGTGTAGAGCCAGTACAGCCGGAACCGGAACCAGGCCCGGTAGAACGGCACCTGCCGGAAGAGCTGGTGCCGCGTCTGCGGCTGCGGCAGGAAGTAGTGCTCGTTCGGCGCGATCCAGTGCGGTTCGCGCTGCAGCACCACCAGCCGCTCGGCCTCGTCGGCGACCGCGCACACCAGCTGCATGGCGCTGGCCCCCGCCCCGACCACCGCGACCCGCTTGCCCGCGACCTCGGTGCCCTCCGGCCAGCGCGCGGAGTGCACCACCTCGCCGGTGAAGTCGGCGAGGCCGGGGAAGTCGGGGATGTTCGGGGTGCTGTGCAGCCCGGCGGCGGTGATGAGCGCGGTGCAGCGAATGGTCTCGCCAGCGGTGGTGACGACCCACTCGTTCGCGGCGGCGTCCCACTCGGCGTGCTCGACGGCGACCCCGCACTCCAGGTGCGGCGCCAGCTCGAAGTGGTCGATCAGGTCCTCGATGTAGCCGACGATCTCGTCCCGCCCGGCGAAGTTCTCGCTCCAGTCCCGCGGGAAGAACGAGTACGAGTACAGATTGCTCGGGATGTCCACGCGCGCGCCGGGGTAGCAGTTCTCGAACCAGGTGCCGCCGGGCCGGTCGTTGCGCTCCAGCACCCGGAACGGGATGCCCGCCCGCTTGAGGTGCACCGCGGCGGCCAGCCCGGAGAACCCGGCGCCGACCACCACCACCGAGAACCCGGTCGGCAGCCGGGACGAGACGTCCTCCGGCACGAACGGAGTGAACCCCAGCTGCTCGGCCGCGAGCGGCGCGTACGTCTCGGGGATCGGCTCGCCCATGACCGCGCTCATCAGCTCGACCAGCTCGGCCGGGCCCGGCTCCGGATGCGCGGCAGGCGTGCCCGCCGACCACGCGGTCACCGCGTCGGCCGCGGCCGCCCGCACCTCGGCGGCGCGCTCGGCGGGCAGCCCGCCGTCGTCCAGGTCCTCGAAGCCGACGGTGCGGGCCACCCGGTACGGCTCGGCGAGCCAGCGCCGGTCCCCGGTGAGCTGGAACAACACGCCGAGCAGGCAGGGGACGTTCGCCGATTCGAGCGCGCGGCGCAGCTCGCCGGGGTCGACGGCGGGGACGGGGTCGAGCAGGCTGCTCACGAGATCTCCTTGCCGATGGCGACGACCGTGCGGACGGCGTCGAGGCGTTCGATGGGGTCGGTGGCCATCGGGGTGACGTTCACCAGGGACACCCCGGCCGCGCGCAGCGCTTGCAACCGTGCGCGCAGGTGCGCGGGGTCGCCGATGAGGGTGGTGGCCCGGACCAGTTCGTCCGGCACCGCCGCAACCGCCTCCCTCGTGCGCCCGGCGAGGAAGTGCTCCTGCACCTCGGCGGCTTCGCCCGCGAAGCCGTAGGCGGCGACGAGCCGGTTGTAGAAGTTCTGCTCGCGCGAGCCCATCCCGCCGATGTAGAGCGCCAGCTGCGGCTTGGCGGCGTTCAGCAGCGGTGCCGGATCGCCGTCGGTGAGCGCGAGCGGCGCGCGGGCGATGATCTCCAGCGGCGGCAGCGTCTCCGCGCGCTTCGCCCTGCCCGCGGCCAGCGCCGCACCCCAGACCCGCTCGGCGCGCTCGGGATGGAAGAAGATCGGCTCCCAGCCCTCGGCCAGTTCGGCGGTGAGCTCGACCATGCGCGGGCCGAGCGCCGCGACCGAGATCGGAATTCCGGCGCGCGCCGGATGATTGATGAGCTTGAGCGGTTTGCCGAGCCCGGTGCCGCGCTCGGGGTCCAGTGGGATGCGGTAGTGCCTGCCCTGGTGCCGCAGCGTCTCCCGGCGCCACACCGCCCGGCAGATGTCGATGGTCTCCCTGGTCTTGCCGAGCACCCCGTCGAAGGGCAGCCCGTGGAACCCCTCCACCACCTGCGGCCCGGAGGAGCCGAGCCCGAGCCGGGCCCGCCCCGCCGCCACGTAGTCCAGCCCGGCCGCGGTCATGGCGATCAGGGTCGGGGTGCGGGTGTCCAGCGGCAGCACGCCGGTGGCGATCTCGATCGTCTCGGTCCGGGCCGCGAGGTAGGCGAGCTGGGTGACCGCGTCGAAGGTGTAGGCCTCGCCGACGGTGACCGAGGCCAGCCCCGCCCGCTCCCAGGCGGCCACCTCCTCGGCGACCTCGGCCATCGGCCGCCCGAACTCCAGTACTGTCCCGATGCGCATGGCGCGCTCCTTCTCCCGGCTCACAGCCCGAGGCCGCGGCCGACGATCTCTTTCATGATTTCGGTGGTCCCGCCGTAGATCCGGGTGACCCTGGCATCGGCGTAGGCCCGCGCGACCGGCTCCTCGGCCATGTAGCCGTAGCCGCCGTGCAGCTGGACGCAGCGGTCGGCCGCGCGGCCCTGCAGTTCGGTGCACCACCACTTGGCCTTGGCCGCGTCCACGGCGGTGAGTTCGCCCGCGTTGTGCGCCCGCACGCAGGTGTCGACGAAGCACTGGGCGAGGTCGAGTTCGGTGGCGAGCTCGGCGAGCGCGAAGCGGGTGGCCTGGAACCTGCCGATCGGAGTGCCGAAGGCGGTGCGTTCGCGCACGTAGCGCAGGGTCAGCTCGAGCACCGCGCGGGTGCAGGCGGTGGCGTGCACCGCGATCGCGAGCCGCTCCTGCGGCAGGTTCCGCTGCAGCAGCTCGAACCCGGCCCCCTCGGCGCCGAGCCGGTTCGTCTCGGGCACGAAGACGTCGTCGAAGACGAGTTCGGCGGTGTCCTGGGCGTGCTGGCCGAGCTTCTCCAGATTGCGGCCGCGCTCGAAGCCGGGCATGTCGCGCTCGACGACCAGCAGCGAGAGGCCGTCGTGCCTGCCGCCGCCGGTGCGGACGACGGTGACCACCAGGTCGGCATTGATCCCGTTGGAGATGAACGTCTTTCGCCCGTTCACCCGGTAGCCCGGCACCCCGTTGCCGGTGTCGCGCACCGCGGTGGTGGCGATCCCGGAGAGGTCGGACCCGGTGCCCGGCTCGGTCATCGCCACCGCGGCGATCAGCTGCCCGGTGGCGGCGCCGGGCAGCCAGCGGAGTTTCTGCTCGTCGTCGGTGAGCGTCTCCAGGTAGGGGAGCACCAGGTCGTTGTGCGCGCCGAGCCCGGTGCCCGCGCCGCCCAGGTGCGCGGCCGCGATCTCCTCGGCGATCACCACGTTGAAGCGGAAGTCGTCGGCCCCGCCGCCGCCGTACTTCTCCGGGCTCTGCATACCGGTGAAGCCGAGTTCGCCCGCGCGGGCGAATTTCTCGCGCGGCACGATGCCCGCCGCCGCCCACTCGGCGAGGTGCGGCACGAACTCGGCCGCGAGGAAGGCGCGGAAGGAGGCACGGAAGGCCTCGTGGTCGTCGTCGAAGAGGTCACGTCGCATGGTCGTCCCGGAATCGGAGGGAGGTGCGCGCCCGCGCACGATTGAGTTAACGCTAACTTTGGCTATATCGGATGTCAACGATGCGCTTGAGCGCGCTAGTCAGCGAGAAACTCCGAGAAAGCCCTTCAAATGTTAATCGTGACTATGTTACCGTCGTCACACGGCAGAGCGCGGGGGTGCCGTTACCGAAAGAGATCCGAGAGGAAGTCCGATGGCGCGTACCGACCCGCTGGCCCGGGTGGAGAAGATGTATGTCGACGGGTTCCCCGACGCGACCGATGCCTCGATCGAGGAGCTGCGGGCGAGCTACGACGCTCTGCTGCTGCAGTTCCCGGTGCCGGCGAGCGCGACGGTCGCCGAGGGCGAGATCGCCGGGGTGCCGACCGTGACCGTGACCGCCGCGGGCGCGGCCACCGACCGGGTGCTGGTCTGGTTTCACGGCGGCGGCTATGTACTCGGCAGCGCGAAGGCGTTCGCCGAGATGGCGCACGGGCTCTCCCGTGCCGCCGGGGTCACCGTGATCCTGCCGGACTACCGGCGGGCCCCCGAGCACAAATACCCCGCCGCCGTGGACGACGCGGTGCTGGTGGCGACCGCCGTCCTCGAGCAGTACGAGGCGGTGGCTATCGGCGGCGACTCCGCGGGCGGTGGCCTCGCCGTCGCCACCCTGGTCTCGCTGCGCGAGCGCGGCGCCCCGCTGCCCGCGGCCGCGGTGCTCATCTCCCCGCTGCTCGACTTCTCCCGGAGCGGGGCGAGCATCCAAACCAACGCGGCGACCGATATCGCGGTCTCCGACGCCTCGATCACCGATCTCGGCGCCGCCTACCTGCAGGGCGCGGACGAGCGCACCCCGCTCGCCTCCCCGCTCTTCGCCGAGCACCACGACCTGCCGCCGGTCCTGGCGCTGGTCGGCTCGGCCGAAGTCCTGCTCGACGACTCGCGCCGGCTCACCGAGAAGGTGAACGCCGCAGGCGGCTCCGCCGAGCTCTCCGTCTACGACGACATGTGCCACGTCTGGACGCTGTTCGCCTCGATCCTCCCCGAGGGCGCGCAGGCGCTCCACGAGGCGGGCGCCTTCGTCAAGAAGCACATCCAGGCCTGAAATCCCGTTTCTTTAAGGAGTCACCCCCCATGAAGGTCACCTACCAGATGTTCTTCACCGGCAAGTCGCCCGAGCTGAGCGATGCCGAGTTCTACCGCCGCGAGATGGCGCTCGCGGAGCTGGCCGAGCCGCTCGGGTTCGAGGGGATCTGGTGCGTCGAGCACCACTTCGACGGCCCGTACTCCATGTGCCCCGACAACTTCGCGGTGCTCTCCTACCTGGCCGCCAAGACCGAGCGGATCACGCTCACCACCGGCGGCGCGATCCTGCCGTGGAACGACCCGCTGCGGGTCGCGGAGAAGGTCGCGCTGCTGGACAACCTCTCCGGGGGCCGGGTGCAGCTCGGCGTCGGGCGCGGGCTGTCGAAGATCGAGTACGACACCTTCGGCATCGACATGGGCGAGGCCCGCGGCCGCATGGAGGAGAGCCTGGACATGATCCTGGCCGCCCTGAAGTCCGGCACCATGGAGCACAGCGGCGAGTTCTACACCCAGAAGGCGGCGCCGATCCGCCCCGGGCCGGTCAAGGCCATCGCCAACCGCGACGTGGTGAGCATCGCCATGTCGCCGGAGTCGCGGGCCACCGCCGCCCAGCGCGGCACCGCCATCGCCTCCTTCGCCCAGTTCCCGATCGAGGTGCACGCCGCCGACTTCGCCGCCTACCGCGAGGAGTACCGCAAGCACCACGACGGCGAGCCGCCGCGCGTGGTGCTGTCGGACTCGGTGTACTGCTCGGAGGACCCGGTCGAGTGCGAGGCCACCTCCAAGCAGGCCATCTACACCCACTTCGCGCTGACCACCGCGCACTACGGGCTGGACAAGTCGGGGCACTTCGACAACATCAGCGGGTACCAGAACTACGCCGCCATGGCCGACGGCATCGTCGCCGCGGGCAAGGAGGCGGCGGCCGAGGGGTACTGGGCAGCGCAGCTCAGCGGCACCCCCGAGCAGCTGGTGCAGCGGATCGCCGAGCGGTACGAGGCGTTCGGCGACTACGACCAGAACTGCGGCTTCTCCTGCGGCGGGCTGGATCACGGCAAGGCCGAGGCCAGCATGCGGCTCTTCGCCGAGAAGGTGATCCCGGAGTTGAGCAGGCTCGGGATTCCGGTCCGCGTGCCGGCCGCCGTCTGATGTCGGCCGACCTGGCCGGTGCGTTCAAGGACGCGATGGCGGCGGTGTGCACGCCCGTGGCGGTGGTGACGGCGATGGACGGGGACCGCCCGCACGGGACCACGGTCAGCGCCTTCGCCTCGCTCTCCGCGAGCCCGCCCTCCCTGCTCGTCAGCCTGGACCGCGGGTCGGATCTGCTGGCGGTGATCACGGTGAGCGGCGAGTTCGGGGTGAATATCCTCGGGCACGGGCAGTCGGAGCTGGCCGGGAGGTTCGCCCGCAAGGGGGCGGAGAAGTTCGCCGGGGTTGCGTGGTCGGGGGCGGATCGGGTGCCGCGCCTGGACGGGGCGCCCGGGTGGTTCGCCTGCCGGGTGGCGCAGACGGTCGTCGCCGCGGATCACGTGTTGGTGGTGGGGGAGGTGTACGCGGTCGACACCGCCTCCGCCGCGCCGCTGACCTACCACGAGCGGGTGTTCGGGACGCATCACGTGCCCGCGTGATTTGCAGGGATGGCCGGTCGCTCAGGCGGCCGGTCATCCGCGCGGTGGTGTCCCGCGGTCTTTCGTGCCCGCTCGGGACAGGAATTCGTCGACCTCGCGCGGGTTGCGTAGCCGGTGGACCTCGGCTGTCCCGGCGTGATCGGCGATGGCGGCCAGGACGACCGGAAGGCTTCGCCTGCGGTAGCCGAGCAGCCAGCGCCAGAACGCGAGGTTCTCGCGGGAGCGGCGAACGGCGCGCCAGGCGCAGCGCAGGAGGGGGAAGTCCAGGACGACGACGGTGTCGGCGGCGGCCAGCCGCACCGAGAGGACGTCGTAGGGGCCGAGATCGCCGTCGAGTATCCAGCGGTCGGCGGCGATGAGTTGTCGCTGGACGGCCGCCCATCGGTCTTTGGGGATCGGGGTGAGGTCGGCGGGCCAGAAGTGTTTGTCGAGTTCGACGACCGGCAGACCGGTGGCAGCGCCGAGACGTGCGGCGAGGGTGGATTTGCCCGCCCCGCCGCGCCCGAGTATCACGACCTTGTTCATGCCGCCGGGCTGTTGCACGACCAGCAGTGTGCCACGCCGACGACGCCGTGCAGGTACACGAGGACATCCGTGCCGACCGTCAGGCGAAGATTTCGATCACAGTGATCATGCTCAGTGCGACGAAGCCGAGCGCGACCAGGCCGAGGGAGAGGCCGATGACAGCGGGTACCTGCCCGCGTCCGGCGCTCCGCGCGCGAATACTTCCGGAGTAGCCCGCCGCGATCGCGATGCCGATCAACGGCAGCGGTGTGAAGTAGAAGCTCAGCGCATAGCTGAGGGAGGGATCGATCGGCAACGGGGTCACGGCGTTGTTCCCCGCGAGCAAGAACGCCAAGCCACCGCAGACCAGCGCCACCACTGCCCGCCGATTGGAGCGGCGGGCAGGCGGTGGCGGGGGCTGGACGGGGTGTCGCTCGGGTGGAATGGCGTCCGTCATTCATCGATCAGAGCACGAGCCGAAACCGTTGTCCAGAGCTGAATTTCGGAGTCGCCGCAGCTCGATATCGCATTCTGAAGGCCGCACTTTCGCAGCGGCGCTGATCTCGCGGACGGGATCGGTTGCGGCGCGGTCAGAGCCGCCCGCCCGCATCCACGATGTGCTGGGTTCCGGTGACGTACCGCCCCGACTCGCCGACGAGATAGAGCACGGCATTGGTGATGTCTTCCGACTCCAGGGCCGCCACCGGCAGCTTGTTCAACGTCCGCGCCGCCTCCTCGAAGTCGGCCCGGGTCGGTGCCGCCAGATCCGGGCGGAACAATCGGTAGGTAGCGTCGTTGAGGATCATGTCGGTGGCGACCGTGGTCGGGTGCACGGTGTTCACCCGGATGCTCTGCGGCGCCAGCTCCTTGGCGAGCACCCGCATGAGCCCGACCAGCCCGCTCTTGGCGGCGCTGTAGTGCGCCATGTTCTCGTTGGTCGCCTGCGCGGCGAGCGAACTCACCAGCACCACCGACCCGCCGCGCCCACCGGCGACGATGTGCGGCACCGCGGCGCGGACCGTGCGCCACTGCCCGGTGAGGTTGATGTCGATCATGGTCGTCCACATCTCGTCCGACATCTCCAGCGTGGGCGCCATGCTGGAGATGCCTGCGTTGACGATCACAATGTCGAGCCTGCCGAGCTCGGCCACGCCGGCGTCGGCGGCCTGTCGGAGCGCGGCGAGATCGCGAATGTCGGTATCGGTGGCGAGGATTCGGCGGCCGGTGGCTTCGACGAGGCGGACGGTCTCGGCGAGGTCGCCGGGGTCGGCGGTGGGGTAGACGACGGTGTCGATGGGCTGGCAGATGTCGATGGCGATGATGTCGGCGCCCTGTTCGGCGAGGCGGAGCGCGTGGTTGCGGCCCTGGCCGCGGGCGGCGCCGGTGATCAGGGCGACCTGCCCGGTGAATGAGCTCATGTCGGTTCCTTCGAGAGCGCGCGGTGGACGTCGGGGTAGCGCATGAGGTGCGCTCCGCCGTTGAGGTCGAGGGTTTCGCCGGTGAGCCACGCGGCGCGGCGCAGGTAGAGCGCGGCGTCGGCGATCTCCTCCGGGGTGCCGGTGCGGCCGAGCGGGGTGTTGGCGAGGTAGTCGGCCTCGAGGCCGGGGAACTGGAGCGAGGCGGCGGTGAGGGGGGTGTGCACCAAGCCGGGGGCGATGGCGTTCACGCGGATGCCGCGCGGGGCGAGTTCGAGCGCGGCGACCTGGACGAGCATGCCGAGCCCGGCCTTGGCCGAGCAGTAGGCGCCCATGCCGATGCCGGGCTGGCGGGCGTTCAGCGAGGAGAGCACGGCGATGGAGCCGCCGTCGGCGAGGCGGGGCGCGGCGTGCTTGACGGTGAGGAACGCGCCGGTCAGGCAGACGTCGAGCACGCGGCGCCACTTGTGCGCGGGGAGTTCGGTGAGCAGCCCGAGGACGCTGATGCCCGCGGTGTTCACGACGAAATCGACCGGGCCGGGGACGGTGGCGAAGAGCGCGGCGACCGACTCCTCGTCGGTGACGTCCACCGCCGCGGCATCGGCCCCGAGTTCGGTGGCGAGCGTCTGCGCGTCGGCGATATTGCGGTCGGCGACGGTCACCGGCGCGCCGTCCGCGACGAGCGCGCGCACGATGGCCGCCCCGATCCCGGAGGCGCCGCCGATCACGACGGCGCGGTCGCCGGTCACGCGTCCCCCGCGATGAGCGCGTGCCCGCGCAGGGTGACGGTGCCGTCGGCGAGCGTGGCGGTGAGCGCCAGCCGGGTGAGCTGCCGCCCGTCGGCGTCGGTCTGCACCCCGTCCGGCTCGGCGGTGATCACCGGCTCGGCGAGCACCGGGGTGATCGCGGTGAAGCGGGTGGCGAGCTCCACCAGCCGGCTCTGCGGGAACGCGTCGGTGAGCGCGCGGCCCAGGTAGGCCATGGAGAGCATGCCGTGCGCGAAGACGTCGTCCACGCCGGACGCACGGGCGGCGTCGATATCGATGTGGATGGGGTTGTGGTCGCCGGAGGCGCCGGCGAAGAGCGCCAGCGTGGTCCGGGTGATCGGCTCCACTTTCAGCGGTGGCACGGTGGTCATGCGGGGTTCCCTCCGTTCCGGATGACGGTGACGCTCTCGAGCTCGGCGACCGGGTCGCCGTCCCTGGTCACCTCGGTGCGCCGGACCAGGAAGTCCAGCGCGCCGCCCGCCTTCGAATAGGCGGCGATGTAGCGGCTGGTGAAGCGCAGCACGTCACCGGCGTGCACGGCGGCGCGGTACCGGAAGGTCTGCTCGCCGTGCAGCACCCGGCCGAGCTCGACGCCGTGCCTGGCGAGATCGCCGAAGACGTCGGAGTTCTCCAGCTCCAGGCCGAACAGGAATGTGGGCGGGGCAAGTACGTCCGGGTGCCCGGCCGCGCGGGCGGCGTCGCGTTCCCGGTAGACGGGGTCGGTCTCGCCGATGGCGTCGGCGAACTGGCGCAGCCTGCCGCGCTCCACGGTCAGCTCCAGCGGCTCCGGAACCACATCGAGAATCCCCTGATCGAGGCTCATGCCGTGTCGACCCGGCACGAGCGAGGGCCCTCCGTGGCTACGCTCCGCTCCCGCCTCCGGGCCTGACTCGCTCATGCCGTCACCTTCTCGTAGAGCGAGACGACGCAGGCCCCGCCGAGGCCGAGGTTGTGCTGCAACGCGATTCGCGCGCCGTCGACCTGCCGGTCACCGGCGCTGCCGCGCAGCTGCCAGACCAGCTCGGCGCACTGCGCCAGCCCGGTCGCGCCGAGCGGGTGCCCCTTGGAGAGCAGCCCGCCGGAGGGGTTGGTCACCACCCGGCCGCCGTAGGTGTTGTCGCCGTCGAGCACGAACTTCTCCGCCGTGCCCTCGGGGGTGAGCCCGAGCGCCTCGTAGGTAATGAGCTCGTTGGTGCTGAAGCAGTCGTGCAGCTCCACCACCGGGATGTCGAGCGGGTCGACCCCGGCCTCGGCGTAGACCTCGGCGGCGGCGCGCTTGGTCATGTCGTAGCCGACCACGGTCATCATGTCGGTGCCCTCGAAGGTGCCCGCACCGTCGGTGACCAGCGACTGCGCCCGCAGCCGGATGCTCGCGTCCAGCCCGCGCGCCTTCGCGAAGCGCTCGCTGCACACGATGGCCGCGGCCGCGCCGTTGGTGGGCGGGCAGCACATGAGCCGGGTGAGCGGGCCCCAGATCCGCGGGGCGGACATCACCTGCTCCAGGTCGATCGGGTCGCGGAACACCGCCAGCGGATTGCGCCCGGCGTGCGCGCGCGCCTTCACCGACACCCGCCCGAACACCTCGGGGCCGACGTCGTAGCGCTCCATGTAGGTGACGCCCGCGCCGCCGAACAGCTTCGCGGCCATGGGCGCGGGCACCTCCCCGCCCGGACGGGCCTGCGCGATCTGCTCGCCGCGCGCGGTCGGGCTCGGCCGGTCGTCGAAGGCGTTCACCAGCGCGCCCGGCCGCATCTGCTCGAAGCCGAGCGCCAGCACGCAGTCCGCGGCGCCGGAAGCGACCGCCTGCCTGGCCAGCCACAGCGCCGAGGAGCCGGTGGAGCAGTTGTTGTTCACGTTCACGATCGGAATGCCGGTCAGCCCGACGTCGTAGAGCGCGTTCTGCCCGGACGTCGAATCGCCGTACACGTAACCGGCGTACGCCTGCTGGACGTCGGTGTAGCTCACCCCGGCATCGGCCAGCGCGGCCGCGACGGCGCCCGCCGCCATCCGCTCGTAGGTCTCGCTCTTGCCCGGTTTGGCGAACGGCACCATGCCGACGCCGCTGATGCACACGGTGCTCATGCGCTCTCCCATCATTGGATCGAATTCGAAATTAACATTACGTCGAACCAACTGCAATGACATGCACATTGACGACCTCAAGCGCTGTAGTTAGTATTCACATTCGTGACTGGGGTCACGAACCGGTCAGGAAGGAGACGTCAGGTGAACGCACAGAGGCTGCAGGGCAGGGTCGCGCTGGTTTCGGGGTCGGGCCGCGGCATCGGCCGCGCGGTCGCCGAGAAGCTCGCGTCCGAGGGCGCCAAGGTGGCTGTCAACGACCTGGATCCGGAGCCGGCCAAGGAGGCGGTGGCCGCGATCGAGGCGGCGGGCGGGCAGGCGGTGGCCTGCGTCGGCAGCGTCACCGACCCGGAGTTCGCCGACCGCTTCGTCGCCACCGCGGTGGACCAGTTCGGCGGGCTCGACATCATCGTCAACAACGCCGGCTACACCTGGGACAACGTCGTCCAGAAGATGACCGACCAGCAGTGGGACGACATCATCGACGTGCACCTGACCGCGCCCTTCCGGATCCTGCGCGCGGCGCAGCCGGTGATCAGCGCGACGGTCAAGCGCGAGCGCGCCGATGGGCTCGCGGTGCCCTGCCGCAAGGTCGTGAACATCTCCTCGACCTCGGGGTTGCAGGGCAACGCCGGGCAGGCGAACTACTCCTCGGCCAAGGCCGGGCTGGTCGGGCTGACCAAGGCGATCGCCAAGGAGTGGGGCCGCTACAACGTCACCGTGAACGCCGTGGCCTACGGCGTGATCAACACCCGGCTCACCTCGGTGACCACCGAGGAGAAGACCATCAAGGTCGCCGACCGGGATATCCGGGTCGGGGTGAACCCGGCGGTCATGGAGGCCGCGACCAAGCAGATCGCGCTCGGCCGGGCCGGCTCCGCCAAGGAGGCCGCGGGCGCGGTGTACCTGCTGTGCAGCCCGGAGTCGAGCTACATCACCGGCGAGATCCTGGTCTGCGGGGGCGGGCTGTGACGGTCGCGGCCGACCGCGAGTACGAGGAGGTCCGGCTGGAGGTCGCGGACGGGGTCGCGGTGCTGACCCTGGACGCCCCGGCCCGGCGCAATGCCATGCGGGTCCAGATGCTCGTCGACGTCCGGCACGCACTCGACCGCGCCGACCGCGACCCGGCGGTGCGCGCGGTGATCCTCACCGGCGCGGGCCCGGCCTTCTCCGTCGGCGCCGAGCTCGACGGGCCGGACACCCTGGTCCGGGCGCTGAACGCCGACGTCGAGGGCCACACCCCGACCGGCTACCGCGAGCCCGCCGGCCGGATCACCGAGCGCATGTTCAGCATGCAGAAGCCGGTGATCGCCGCCGTGAACGGCGACGCCGTAGGTGGCGGCGCCTCGCTGATCGCCGCCGCCGACGTCCGGATCGCCAGCGATGCCGCCCGCTTCGGGTTCGTCTTCACCCGGCGCGGGGTGGTGCCGGAGGGCGGGTCGTCCTGGTTCCTGCCCCGGCTGGTCGGCATCGGCCGGGCCACCGACTGGATCCTCTCCGGGCGGGTCTTCGACGCCGCCGAGGGGTACGCGGCCGGCTACCTGACCCGGATCGTGCCCGCCGCCGACGTGCTCACCGTCGCGCACGAGTACGCGGCGCAGTTCGCCCGCGACACCTCGCCCACCTCGGTGGCGCTGGCCAAGCGGCTGCTCGCCGCGAGCTGGTCCACGCCGCTGCCCGGGCTCGCCGCCGCCGAGGAATCGCGCACCTACGCGTCCCGGGTCGGGTCGCCCGACGCCCGCGAGGGCATCAACTCCTTCCTGGAGCGCCGCCGCGCCGTCTTCCCGCCGCTCGACCCGAGCCCCGCCCAGCGGTTCTAGACCGCACCCGAGACAGAGAAGGGCCCATGAGCTTCACGAACTGCCAGTACGGCGCCGACGCCGAGCAGACCCACGACTTCACCGGCATCGAGAACTACAACGAGAGCGTCTACGTCAACTTCCTCGACCCGGTCTCCCAGCTCGGCGGGCTGCTCCGGATCGGCAACCGGCCCACGCTCGGCTACTCCGAGGCGTCGGTGCAGCTCACCCTGCCCGGCGCCGCCATCGCCTTCCGGGCGGGGCGCGAGCCGAGCGAGACCAACGAGGGCTTCGCGAGCGCGGGGCTGGAGATCGTGGTCAAGGAGCCGACCCGCACGGTGCAGCTGAGCTACCGGAACACCGTGGCCCGCCTCCCGATCCCGGCGCTGCTCGCCGACCGCGGCAGGCAGGCGCTGAAGAACGCGCCGTCGGAGGAGTGCGAGATCGCGCTGACCTTCACCGCGGGCACCCCGCTCTTCGTCACCACCGACGACGACGGCGACTGCACGCCGGGCTCGTCCACCATCGCCAGCGACCATTACGAGCAGTTCGGTCACGTCAGCGGCACGATCCGGGTCGGTGGCCGCACCTGGACCCTGGAGCAGGCCACCGCCTTCCGTGACCACTCCTGGGGCCCGCGCGAATGGGCCTCCTACACCGGTGAGTGGCTCGCCGCCTGGCTGGCCGACGGCACCGCCATCACCGCCTACGGCGAGTTCGAGCCCTCCGGGGTGCGGGCCTCCGGTGGGGCCGTGATCACCCCGGACGGCAGCTTCCACAAGATCCTCGACTACACCGTGCACACCGACTACGCGGGCGAGCCCACCTACGCGGGCCGCCACGTCGCGCTGGTGCGGGCCGAGGGGCTGCCGCTGCTCGTCCTCGACGGCAGTATCCGGCACTTCGTCCCGGTCACCCAGCGCACCGGCGACCGCGCGCTGCGGATGGGCCAGATGACCGTCGACTTCGCGGGCGGGCTCGGCGGCTGGGGCATCGCCGAGTTCCTGCGCCCGATCCGGGGCTGAGCGCCGTGCCGCACGACGTCTTCGTCTACGACGCCTTCCGCACCCCGCGCGGCCGCGGCCGGGGCGGTGCGCTGCACGGGGTCAAGCCGATCACCCTGGTGACCGGGCTGCTCACCGCGCTGCGCGACCGCAACCCGGGCCTCGACCCGGCCCGCATCGACGACCTGGTGCTCGGCTGCGTGAGCCCGCTGCGCGACCAGGGCGCCGATATCGCGCGGATCGCCGCGGTCGCGGCCGGGCTCCCGGACACCGTCGCCGGAATGCAGCTCAACCGGTTCTGCGCCTCCGGGCTGGAGGCGGTGAACACCGCCGCGCAGAAGATCGCCTCCGGCTGGGAGTCGCTGGTGCTTGCGGGCGGGGTGGAGAGCATGAGCCGGGTGCCGATGGCCGCCGACGGCGGGGCCTGGGCCAACGACCCGGAGACCGCGCTCACCACCCGCTTCGTCCCGCAGGGCATCGGCGCCGACCTCATCGCCACCCTGGAGAACTTCACCCGCACCGACGTCGACGCCTTCGCCGCGGAATCGCAGCGCCGGGCCGCGGCCGCCTGGGACAACGGCTGGTTCACCGGCTCGGTCGTCCCGGTGCGGGATCGCAACGGCGTCGAACTCCTCGCCCGCGACGAGCACCCGCGCCGCGGCACCAGCGTGGAGACGCTGGCCGCGCTGAAACCGGCCTTCGCCGGGATGGCGGACTTCGACGCCGTCGCGCTGCAGAAGTACCACTGGGTCGAGCGGATCGAGCACGTGCACACCGGCGGCAACTCCTCCGGCATCGTGGACGGCGCCGCGCTGGTGGTGCTCGGAAATGCCGCTGTCGGAACGGATCTCGGGCTGCGCCCGCGCGCCCGGATCGTGGCGGGCGCGGTGAGCGGCTCGGACCCGACCATCATGCTCACCGGCCCCGCCCCCGCCACCCGCAAGGCGCTGGCCACCGCCGGGCTCACCGTGGACGACATCGACCTGTTCGAGATCAACGAGGCATTCTCCGCGGTCGCGCTCCGTTTCCTGCGCGACCTGGACCTGCCGCACGAGAAGGTCAACGTCAACGGCGGCGCCATCGCGCTCGGGCACCCGCTCGGCGCCACCGGCGCCATGCTCGTCGGCACCGTGGTCGACGAGCTCGAGCGCCGTGACCTGCGCCGCGGGCTGGTGACGCTCTGCGTCGGCGGCGGCATGGGCATCGCCACCATCGTCGAGCGGGTGTGACGCCATGACCGAAGGGGATTCCACCGTGAACGCACCACTGACCGTCCACCACGAGGAGAACGGCGTCGCCGTCGTCACCTTCGACGATCCGCGCCGGAGCGCGAACACCGTGACCGCCGCGTGGGCGGACGCGCTCGAGGCCGAGCTGAATCGGCTTCCCGACGGCCTCACCGGCGTCGTGCTCACCTCCGCCAAGCGCACCTTCTTCGCCGGTGGCGACCTGCACGACCTGCACGCCGCTGGCCCGGCGGATGCCGAGCGGCTCACCTCGTTCGCCGACCGGGTGAAGGCGCTGCTGCGCAGGCTGGAGAGGCTGGGCGTGCCGGTGGTCGCCGCGCTGGCGGGCAGTGCGCTCGGCGGCGGGCTGGAGATCGCGCTGGCCGCGCACCGCCGGATCGCGGTGGATGATCCCGCGCTGCGGGTCGGGCTGCCGGAGGTCACGCTGGGGCTGCTGCCCGGGGGTGGGGGAGTCGTGCGGACCGTCCGGCTGCTCGGGCTGGACACCGCACTGCATCGAGTCCTGTTGTCCGGCCGGACCTTCCCGGTTCGGGACGCCGTCGAGCTCGGCCTCCTCGACGAACTCGTGCCCGACGCGGACGCGCTGCTCCCCGCAGCGTTGGCCTGGATCCGCGCCAACCCGGACGCCACCCAGCCGTGGGATCGCACCCCGGCGGCCGCCGCCGCGGTCGCGGTCTCCGGCGAAGCGGACCTTCCCGGCTACACTGCCCGGCTGCGCGCGGCCGACCGCGACGCTCCCGCGCCCGCCGCGCGGAACATCCTCAGCGCGGCGGTGGAGAGCACCCAGGTCGACTTCGACACCGCCTCCGCCGTCGAGACCCGCTACTTCGTGGAGCTGGCGACCGGCCGGATCGCCACCAACATCATCCAGGGCACCTTCCTGGACCGGCGCACCGTGCGCTCCGGCGCGAGCCGTCCCCCGGGCTTCGACCCGCACGAAGCCCGGTTCGCCGCGGTGCTCGGCGCGGGCATGATGGGCGCGGGCATCGCGCTGGCCTGCGCCGTCGCCGGAATCCAGGTCGCGCTGAAGGACATCGACGCGGCGGCCGCCGAGCGCGGCAGGGATCATGCGCGCAAGGTGCTCGGCAAAGAGGTCGCGGCAGGCAAGCGCACGCGGGAGAGCGCGGATGCCGTGCTCGCGCTCATCACCCCGACCGCCGACGTGGCCGACCTGGCAGGCGCCGACCTGGTGATCGAAGCCGTCTTCGAGGACCCCGGGCTCAAGCACCGCGTCTTCGGCGAGGTGCTCGACGTGATCGCCCCGGACGCCCTGCTCGCCTCCAACACCTCCACCCTGCCGATCACCGGCCTCGCCGACGGCGTGCCGCGCCCGGAGGACTTCATCGGCCTGCACTTCTTCTCCCCGGTCGAGCGGATGGAGCTGATCGAGATCGTGGTCGGCGACAAGACCTCCGACGCCACCCTCGCCGCCGCCTTCGACATCGCCGGGCAGCTGGGCAAGACGCCGATCGTGGTCGGCGACGGCCGCGGCTTCTTCACCAGCCGGGTCATCCTGCAGCGGCTGACCGAGGCCGCCGCGATGATCGGCGAGGGCGTCTCGCCGCACTCCATCGAGCAGGCGTCGCTGCAGGCCGGGTACCCGCTCGGCACGCTGGCGCTGCTGGACGAGGTGACGCTCTCGCTGCCGCTCACCATTCGCGGCCAGTTCCGCGAGACGGGGTTCCTGCCCGAGCATCCCGGTGACGCGGTGCTCACCACGCTCACCGCGCTCGACCGCCGCGGCCGGGTCGCCGGCGCCGGGTTCTACGAGTACGCCGACGGGCGCAGGCAGCGGTTGTGGCCGGGGCTCGCGGAGCTCTTCCCGGTCGCCGCCGAGCCTGCGGAGCTGGGTGAACTACGCGACCGGCTCCTCTTCGCCGAGGCGCTGGAGACCGCGCGGTGCCGGGAGAGCGGGGTGCTGCGCTCGGCCGCCGACGCCAATGTCGGCTCGCTGCTCGGCATCGGCTATCCGACCTGGACCGGCGGCACCGCCCAGTTCGTCACCGGCTACCCCGGTGGACCGGCGGCCTTCGCCGCGCGGGCGCGAGAACTGGCGCAGCGCTACGGTTCCCGCTTCGAGCCGCCGGAGTCGATCGATGCGTAGGGAGCTCTACACCGCCGAGCACGAGGCATTCCGCGGTGCCTTCCGTGCCTTCTTGGACAAGGAAGCGGTGCCGCACGCCGATGCCTGGGAGGAAGCGGGCACGGTGGACCGCGCGTTCATCCGCGCGGCCGCCGAGAACGGCTTCCTCGGCTTCGAATTCGACGCCGAGTACGGCGGGCTCGGCATCGCCGACTTCCGCTACAACGCGGTCATGGCGGAGGAGGTCGTCGCCTCCGGCACGGCAGGCGACACCTTCTCCATGCAGAACGACATCATCGTCCCGTATCTGCGCGACCTCACCACCCCCGCGCAGCGCGACCGCTGGCTCCCGCGCTTCACCGCGGGCGGTTGCGTCACCGCGCTGGCGCTCACCGAACCCGGCGCCGGTTCGGACCTGGCCGCACTCCGCACCACCGCCCGCCACGACGGCGACTTCCTCGTCCTCGACGGCGCCAAGACCTTCATCACCTCCGGGGCGAGCTGCGACCTCGCCCTGGTACTCGCGCGCACCGGCGAACGGAACGGCCGCGGAACATCCTTCGTCGCCGTCGAGGCGGGAACGCCCGGCTTCGAGCGGGGCAGGCCGCTGCACAAGATCGGCCGCCGCGCCCAGGACACCGCGGAGCTGACCTTCACCGGCTGCCGGGTGCCGATCGGCAATATCGTCGGCGAACCCGGCCGCGGGCTGGGCTCGGCCATCGGGAACCTGCCGCGCGAGCGGCTCTCCATCGCGGTCTCCGCGGCCGCCTCCGCCGCGCACGCCCTCGGGCTGGCGCTGGAGCACGTGCGCGCCCGGGTCGCCTTCGGCGCCCCGCTCGCGGAGTTGCAGTCGGTGCGCATGACGATCGCCGAGCTGCACACCGAGATCGAGCTGGTCCGGCACTATGTCGACCGCTGTGTGCTCGCCCTGAACGCGGGGGAGTTGAGCGCCGAGGACGCGGCGGGCGCGAAGTACCGCGCCACCGAACTGCAGTGGGACGTGGTCGACCGCTGCCTGCAACTCTTCGGCGGCTACGGCTACATGGAGGAGTACCCGATCGCGCGGATCTGGCGCGATGCCCGCATCCAGCGCATCTACGGAGGGGCGAACGAAGTGATGAAGGATCTCGTCGGGCGCGCGGTGGTGCGCGGATGAGCGGGCCGGAAAGGGCGCGCGGTCAGGGAGATGCGCTGCTCGAGTCCGCCGACCCGGGCACGGGCGCGGCGCCGATTCCCGCCCGGCCGGGAGCGCCGCTGGCCGGGCGGATCGCGCTGGTCACCGGCGGATCGCGCGGGGTGGGGCGAGCGGTCGCGCTGCGGCTGGCCCGCGAGGGCGCCGCGGTCGCGGTGAACTACCGCCGCGATTCCGCCGCCGCGGACGAGGTGGTCGCGTTGATCCGGCAATCCGGTGGCCGCGCGGCGAGCTACCGGGCCGCCATCGGCGACGACGACGCGGTCGCCGAGATGGTCACGGGGATCACCGGCGATCTCGGCCCGGTCGACCTGCTGGTCAGCAATGCCGGCTCGGCGAGCAAGGGCGCCACCGTCGAGAACACCGCGCAGGCCGACTTCGCCGCGCTCATGCGCGTGCACGCCTTCGGCCCGATCGGGCTGATCCAGGCGTTGCTGCCCGGCATGCGCAAAGCCGCGGCGGGCCCGATCGGCCGTGGCGACATCGTCATGATCTCCAGCAACTCCACCACGACCACCCCGGCCGGCGCCGCCCCCTACACGATGGCGAAAGCCGCCATGGAGACCTGCGTCCGCACCCTCGCCCGCGAGGAACGCCCGCGCGGCATCCACGCCAACATCGTTGCCCCCGGCCTGGTCGCCACCGAGATGGGCAAGCGCCTGGTCTCCGCCGCGCGCGGCACCGACCTCGCCGACCTGGCCGCGACCTCGCCCTTCGGCCGCGTCTGCGCCCCCGAGGACGTCGCGGGCACCGTCGCCTTCCTGGTCTCCGGCGACGCCGGCTACCTCACCGGCCAGCGCCTCACCGTCGACGGCGGCGGCCCCGACGCGGAGCTCTTCTGATGGACACCTTCCTGGACGACCTGACCACCACCCTCGACACCGCGCTCGGCGCCGCGGGCACCCTCCGCCTCACCGAGGTGGACCGGCGCGGCGAGGGCAACTCGTGGGAGACCTACCTGGTCGGTGTGAAATGGGACGGCGGCGAGGCCGATTACGCCGTCAAGCGCAGGCCGCTCAGCGGCATCGTCGCCGAGTACGACGTCGAACGCGAGGTCGCGCTGCTCGGCGCCGCCGCCTCGCTCGGGCTGCCGGTGCCCGCGGTGATCACCCACGACCCGGAGCTCGCCCGCGGCTTCTTCGTCATGGCGAAGGTGACCGGCGCGATCCCGCTGCCCGGCACCGTGACCCGGCTCGTGCCCGCCGAGCGCAGGGAACCGCTCGGCAGGCAGATCGCCCGCGCCATGGCGCTGCTGCACGCCGCCGACCCGGCAGCGCTCGGGCTCGAGCGCCTCGGCCCGGTCCCCGCCGCCGACCGCACCGGTGCGCGGGAGAGCGCGGAGTGGGCGGGGCACTACCGCGAGGTCGCCGACATCCGGACCCCGATTCTGGATCTTGCCCTGGCCTGGCTCGAGCACCGAGCCGATCGGGTCTCCGGCCGGGTAGCGCTGGTGCACAACGACTTCCGCATCGGCAACCTCGTGGTCCGCGACGACGGGCTCGCCGCCGTACTGGACTGGGAGACCGCGCACTTCTCCGATCCGGCCGCCGATATCGCCTGGTTCGCCCAGCGCACCAGCCGCGGCCGCTCGCCGCTGCTGTGCAAGCTCATCGCGCTCGAGCCGTTCCTCGACGAGTACGAGGCGGCGGCGGGCTGGCGGCCATCGGCGGAGACGCTCACCTGGTGGGCGGTGCAGTCGCTGACCAAGACGGCCATCGGCTGCCTGCAGGCGGTGCGCGTCTACAACCGCGGGGAGCGCGACGACCTTCGCTACGCCGCCATGGCGAACAGCGTGTACTACAGCCTCGGCTGGCTCGGGCAGATGCTGCGCGACGGCGAATGGGGGAAGTGAGATGACCGGATACAGCAGTGATCCCGCGCAGGTGCTCGGCAGCGTCGTCGAGGCTCTGACGAACCGGGTGCTGCCCGAGGTGCCGGACGGACCGGCCCGGCTCGA
Source organism: Nocardia asteroides (assembly GCF_021183625.1). Classification (NCBI taxonomy): domain Bacteria; kingdom Bacillati; phylum Actinomycetota; class Actinomycetes; order Mycobacteriales; family Nocardiaceae; genus Nocardia; species Nocardia asteroides. The sequence continues at coordinate 737,455 of NZ_CP089214.1, read as the reverse complement.
GCTCGGCGCCGTGCTGGAGGTGCTCGGGAATCTCGTCGGGCGAGTGGGGTGGGACGGTGCCCGGCTCGGTGCGGTGTGTGCTCGCACCGAGCAGCTGGCCCGGGAGGTGGGGTTGCCGAGCGCCGAGCTGCCGCCGACGGTGGCGGCGCTGCGCGAGCGGCGCGCGGAGATCGCCGACGTGCTCGCGGTGGCATACGACCCGGACCGTAGCCCCAGCACTTCCGGCACCGCTGTCGCCCCCGCGTCGAGCCACGCGGACACCGCCACCATCGCGGCCGCCGTCGCCGCCTTCACCGCCGACGACGTCGCCGACCAGATCACCGGCGCCCTCCGTGGCGCCTTCGCCCCGACCGGAGACCCCCGATGACGCCGACCACCCTCGAGGAAGCCGAAACCGCCTGGACCTCGGTCTTCGGCGACGGACGCCTTCCCCTGGACCAGCTCCGGCGCAACCTCGACGCCATGATGTCCGAAACCCCCGTGCCACCGGATGTCCCGGTCACGAGCGACACCGTCGCCGCCGTGCCGTGCCTGCGGGTCGGCACCGGCACCCGGACCCTGGTCTGGTTCCACGGCGGCGGCTACGTCATGGGCAGTCCGCACGGCTACCGCGCCGCCGCCGCGACCCTCTCCGCCGCGCTCGACGCCCAGGTACTCCTCCCGGACTACCGGCTGGCCCCGGAGCACCCCTTCCCGGCCGCCTTCGACGACGCCACCGCCGTCCTCACCGCCCTGAGCTCCGGCGACAACCTGATCGCGGGCGGGGACTCGGCGGGCGGCGGCCTGGTCCTCGCCGCCACCGTCGCCGCCCGCGACCGCGGCGCTGCCGTGCCGAGCGCCGTCATCGCCGTCTCCCCCCTGGCCGACTTCACCGCCTCCGGCGACAGCTTCACCACCAACGCCGCCACCGACCCGGTCATCAGCGCCCGAGCCCTGCGCGGCCTCGCCGCGAGCTACCTCCGGGGCCACGACCCCCGCGACCCCCGCGTCTCCCCGCTCTTCGGCGCCTTCCACGACCTGCCCCCGATCCTGTTCCTGGCCGGCGACCGCGAGGCCCTGCGCGACGACGCCGTCCGCATGCACGCCACCGCCCGCGCCGGGGGCAACCGGGGCGCGCTCTCGATCCGCCCCGATGCCTGCCACGCCTGGACCCTCTTCGCCGGCCTGCCCCAGGCCCGCCGGGCCCTGGCCGAGATGACCGACTTCGTGAACGGAGCCCTGCCGTGACCATCCGGGTGACCAAAGAGAACGCTGTCCGCCGCATCGCACTCGACCGCCCCGACCGCCGCAACGCCGTCGACGCGAAGACGTTGATTCTGCTGCGTGAAGCCGTCGAAGCGGCCGCTGCGGACCCGGCGGTGCGCGTCATCGTCCTCGCCGGCGAAGGCCGGACCTTCTGCTCCGGCGGCGACCTCGGCGCCGACGACCCCTTCGACACCGACGCCACCGCCCGCACCCTCGACGCCGCCACCGGCCTCGTCACCGCCATCCGCGCGGCCCCGCGTCCGGTGGTCGCCGAACTCCGCGGCCCGGCCATCGGCGTCGGCGTCTCCCTCGCACTGGCCGCCGATATCGCCGTCGCCCGCGCCGACAGCTACCTGCGCACCCCCTTCACCGCGGTCGGCCTCATGCCCGACGGCGGCGCCACCGCCCTGGTCGCCGCGGCGGCGGGCCGCACCGTCGCCATGCGCCTGTTCGCGCTCGGCGCGAAGATCGGCGCGCACGAGGCCGAACGCCACGGCCTCATCGCCGCCGCCTTCGCCGTCGACACCTTCGACGCCGAGTTCGCCGCCGTCGTCGCCACCCTGCGTGACAGCTCGCTCGACGCCTTCGCGCGCACCAAACACGCCGTGCACGCCGCCACCCTCCCGCACCTGGAGGCCGCTTTCGCCCGCGAACGGGAAGGCCAGCTCGCCCTCGCGGGCGGCCCCGACTTCCGGCAGGCCGTCACCGCCTTCGCCGCCAAACGTCCCGCGCTTTTCCATCGACCCGCCTGAACAGGACCCCCGACATGACCGCGATCACCGCCGTTCGCCCCGGCGCCGAGCTCGCCTCCGGCCACACCGTCGTGCTGCTCGACCCGCACACCGGCGAGGGGCACCTGGTGCTCGCCGCCGAGCACGCCACCACCGCTGCCCTTGCCTTCCTGATCCGCCACACGTCGGGTTTCGTGGAGGTCGCGCTCGGCGACGCCGACTGCGCCCGGCTGCATCTGCCGTCGATGTGGAGCCTGCCCGGCGCGGCGGGCACCGCCCGCGATCACACCGTCACCCTGGACGCCGTCGACGGCATCACCACCGGCATCTCCGCCGCGGACCGCGCCCGCACCATCCGCGCCATGGCCGACCCGGCGACCGGCCCCGCCGATTTCACCCGCCCCGGCCACGTCGCCCCGGTCCGCGCCCACGGCACCGGCGCGCTCGCCGATCTCGTCGTCGAGCTGGCAGCCGATGCCGGTGCCCGCCCGATCGCCGCCTTCGCCGCGCTCGTCTCACCCGGGCACCCGGCATTGCTGGCGGACGCCGCCGACTGCCGCGCCTTCGCCGAGCAGCACGGGCTGCTCGTGCTGGCGCCGTGAGCGGCTATCCCGTGTAGACCACGATCCCGCGCTCGGCCCGCTCGATCGCCCCGGTGGCTCCGGAGAACTCGACTTTGATCTGCACGAACCAATCGATCGAGGAATGCACCGCCTCGGTGGTCGGGTCGACATCCTTCGGCAGGGTCATGGCGAAGGGGAATTCCTGGCGCTGCCCCCCGATGAAGCGGACTTCCTTGGCGAAGGTCGTCATCGGCCGCACGTAGGAATCGGTAGCACTGCCCGGAGTCTTCTCCACCGGATGCGATTCCTGAATGCGCTGGAACCAGCCCGCGATCGACGCGGTGCGGTCCGGCGTCTCCGGCGCGGTCACCGCGACCACCCCGCGCACCTCGTCACCGCGCCGGTACGCACCCCGTTCGGTGACGATCTCGAAGTCGAGGGTGCTCGCCAGCGCCCTGGTCTTCTGGATCAGCGGCAGCTCGGCCGATGCGGGCAGCGGGTCAGGGGGGCCGATCAGCACGGTCAGCGGCACCGCGGTCTCCAGATCCCGGCCCGAGCGCTCGACCGCGAGCCGGATCTCCCAGCGGACCACGTCCTTCGACGAGCCCGGCGACCACGACGGCAGCCGGAGTTGCACCCGATGCTGCCCGGCGGCCAGGATGCCCTCGACCACCGGCAGCTGCTCGGCCAGGACCGGCACCCACTCCTCGGTGTCCTTCTCCGAGCCGTAGTCGGTGCCGACCTGCCCCATCAGGAGCAGCGAGTCGTTGTCGTGGTTGAGCGCGGCATCCGCTCGCCCGGCCCACCGGTACCGGAAGCCGTTGCGATAGCCGAGCTGCACCGAGGCCGCCGACACCTTGTCCAGCGCCGCGTCCACGGTGACCGTCGCGGTGATGGTGTCCGTGGCACGGTACGGGCCGTCCGGGGCAAGGGTGATGCTCGCGCCCTTCCTGCGGCTGAACAGCCCCATCATCGCTGCCCACCGGCCGCCTTGCGCGCCGCCAGCTCGGCCTGGAACGCGGCGTACTCCTCCGGATTGTTCCGCCTGTGCATCGCCCGCACCGGCCAGAACAGCACGTAGAGGATGCCCTCGAAGAGCTTCCCGACCGCCCACAGCGGCCAGAACAGCACCAGCACGAACAGCCACGCCGGGTAGACCAGGATCAGGCAGAACTGCAGGAACTGCTTGATCCCGACCGGATACCCCTCGGCCTGGGAGAGCAGGAACTTCGGGTTCGCCGCCGCCGCGGCCCTGCCGGCCCAGCTGCGCTCGTCCACCACCGCCTGCTGGGCGGCGCTGACGTCCGGCCCGCGCTCGGCGGCGGTGCTGCCGCGTTGCGGACGCGGTGGTTCGGCGACGGTCATGGTTGCTCCTGGCTATCGGCGGGCGCACGGTTATCGGAATGCTCTCATTGCGCTCGTCCGGGTGCCAGTGGAACGGGCGGAGTGTCGTCCTTACTGGACATATCGCCCTTATGTGTGGAAAGTGATCTGTCCGGCGCTGTCCCGGGGGCGCGCGGGCGCGCCCCCGGTCAGCAATCCCGGTGCAAGTCGCAGTTCTTCCGCAGTGGGTGCGAGTTACCGCTGGTCGCGACACGGGGCACTCGGCCTCGGATGGAATACGTTGTATCGGAGTTCATCTCGTCAGATTCGACGTAGGGAGGCCACCCATGGCCGGACGCCCGCTGTCCGCGGAGGAATGCGACCGGCTCTGGCGGGCCTGGACGCCCGCCGAGGTCGCCGTGCTGGTACGTCGCGGCCGGGTGGGCGCTCGACCTTTTCCTCGGTGGCCTCGGGCGGGAGCACTCCGATCTCGAAATCGGCGTTCCCCGCGATCGATTCGGCGAGATCGTCGGTGCGTTTCCCGGGTACATATGGGACGTCGTCGGCGACGGGCAGGTCTGGACCTTCCCCGATGCGGCGGACAACCACCATCAGACCTGGCTGCGCGACCCGGCGACCGGGCGCTATCACCTCGACGTGTTCCGCGAGCCGCAGGACGGCGATCGCTGGGTGTGCCGCCGCGACGGCTCGATCACCCTGCCCTACGACGAGCTGATATTGCGGACCGTCGACGGCATTCCCTACGTGATCCCCGAGGTCGTGCTCCTGTTCAAGGCGAAATACCGGCGAGCGAAAGACGAGGCGGACTTTCTCCGCGCTCTTCCCGCACTGAACGAAGCACGGCGAACGCGGCTGTCCGATTGGCTGTCTCGGGTGCACCCCGGCCATCCCTGGGCGGACGATTGCGGCGGGTAGCGGTGTTGAGCCTGAACGGGACGGAGAGGGTTGACGATGCGCTGCCTCGTGCCCTCCGGATCGGCGAGCACGGCCCAACCGGTGATCACCCGACCCCGGTCGACCGGGGTAGCGCGGCCGAGGAGCGCACTCCAGAACTCGGCGAGGCGGGCGGGATCTCGGGCGGCGATTACTACACAGTCGATCCGAACTTCCCGCATCCAACTCCTCCGGGTTCGATTCGCGCCGAACACAACTCGTGATCAGCGGAGCGCGAAAGCCTACCGTGGCTTTCACGCGAGGCGGTGGCCCGCGCTGTCACCCGGAAGGGGAATCGCATGGCTGTCGGGACCGGTGATGTCGTGATCAGCGCCGAGCAGGTGCGTGCGGAACTCGAGGCCGAACGGCCGGGGGTGATCCTCGCGATCCGGCGGGAGGGCGAGGCCGACGAGCGGCGGTTGCCCGGCGCCGTTCCGGTGTCGCTGGCCCGTGCAGCCGGAATGAGAGGAAAGCAACGATGAGCGTCGAGCAGTTGACAGCACCGACCGAGCATCCCGCGTACAAGGATTTCGCGGAGGTGGTCGCGAGGGTGATCGCGCCGCGCGCGGTCGAGGTGGACGGGAGCGCGATCCCGCGCTCGCACCTGGAGGCGCTGCGGGAGGTCGGGTACTTCTCGTGGCCGGTGCCGGTCGAGCACGGCGGTGCCGGGCTGCCCGCGGCGGTGCAGAATGCGGCGGACGATCTGCTGTTCGGGACCGACCCGTCGACGGCGCTCGGGCTGAGCCAGCACGCGGGCCCGATCGGGCAGATCCTCACCTCGAAGACGCCGGCGGCGCTCGCGCTGCTGCCCGCGCTGGCGAAGGGGGAGCGGATCGGCGGCGCGGGGTTCGCGCAGATCAGGCACTGGCCGAGCAGGTCGAGTACGACGGCGACCGAGGTGGCGGGCGGGTATCGGATCGACGGGATCGTGCGCTGGCTCTCCGGCTGGGGGCTGGTGGACACCGCCTGGCTCGGGGCGGTGGACGAGGCGAACCACACCTACGTGTTCGGCGTCGGCGACCTGACACAGCCCGGGATCACCCCCGAGCCGCTGCGGCTGGCGGCGGTGCAGGGATCGCGGACGGTCTCGCTGCGGCTGCACGGCTACTTCCTGCCGGACGAATTCATCACCGAGGTCGTCGATATCGACGCCTGGGACGCCACCGACGGCACCGTGCACCCGAACGAGCGGCACAGGAAGCCGGAGGCGGCGAAGTATCCGGCCGCCGGGCCGGTCGGATTGGCGCGGGCGGCGCTGCGGGACGCGCTGGTCGCGCATCCGGACGAGCCGTCGCTGCTGGCCCTGGCGTCGGCGGTCGAGAAGGCGGCGGTGACGCCGCTTCCGGAGCCGTACTGGCGGGCGCAACTCGATCAGCTCGCGGTGCGCGCGACCACCGCCGCGCTCGTCGCCGGTGGCGGACAGAGCCTGGTGATCGACAGCATCGCGCAGGTCCGGGCCCGGGCGGCGCTGTTCCTCCAGGTGCGGGGGCTCTCACCCAGGGTGCGGACCGCGCGATTCGAGCGGCTCGCGAGCTGACGAAGGTCCGCGTGTTGCCGAGGAAAGCCGGTCAGCGCACGGCGACGAGTTTCAGCGGGGTGTCGAGAAGCGCCTCGGCGGACCCGTCCCAGGGCACGGTGGCGGTGGTGACGAGCGCGGGATCGAAGCGGCCCGCGGCGACCAGGTCGAGTACCAGCGGGATGGCCGGGCGGGCGTGCGCGCGGCCGGTGTGGAAGGTGCAGCAGCGGTTGTACATGCCGAACACCGGCAGCGCGACGTCCTCGAACTGCACGCTGACGCTGGTGCACCAGCCGTCGTACCCGGTCGCCTCGATCGCCGCCCGCAGCGCCTGCCCGCCGCCGCGTGCCTCCACCGTGATCGGGAACCGGCCCAGCTCCTTTCCCGGATCCCCCTCCACGGCCTCGGCGCCGAGCGCAGCCGCGATCGCGAGCCGCTCCGGCGACCTGTCGGTGTAGACGACCCGCTCCGAGCCGAGCGCGACCGCGAGCCCGGCCGCGTACAACCCGATCGACGGCGCCGCGCCGCCGCCGACCACCAGCACCTCCGCACCCGGTCGATCCGCCAGCTGCGGGCCGACCGCGCGATACGCGTCCGGGATGTTGTCGCTGGCACTGGCCACGGCGGCGGGGTCGATCCCCGCAGGCAGCGGCACCAGCATGGCGTCGGCGTGCGGGATCAGCGCGAGGTCGGCCCAGAGCCCGCCCCAGCCGAGCCCGCCGAGCGTGCCGAGGCCGAAGGTGGAGAGCGGTGGGTGGCTCGCGCAGTTGCCGGTGCGGCCCCGGGTGCACGGTTCGCACGTGCCGCAGGAGATCTGGAACGGCACGACCACCCGATCGCCGGGGGCGACCGAGCGCACCTCGTCGCCCACCGCGACCACCTCGGCGACCCCCTCGTGCCCGAACGGGTACGGGCCGGGCAGCGGGAGGGCGCCGCGCAGGACCGCCGGATCGATATCGCAGGTCGCCACCGCTATCGGCCGGACCAACGCCTGATCCGGTTCGGTCAGAACGGGTTCCGGGGTCTCGTCCCAGGTGAGCGCCCCGGGACCGGTCAGCAGCAGTCGCTTCATGCCCCGAGTATCGTCCACCGACGACCGGGACGGTCCCGCCGTCCGCCAGGATGCCGAAGCGGAAGGCGGCAACGGCTGCCCGCACGGATCGGGCCGCGCGATCACCAGTCGTAGTACGAGGTGACGGCGGGCTGGCCGGTGTAGCCGGGGCCCGCTTTGTCGTCGGCACCGAGGTAGGTTGCCGGGAAGTGCGGTGTAGCCGGGCCGCGCGCGGTGACGAGGTGTTTGCGGTTGTCGTAGTCGATTCCGGCGCTGCGGAATTCGGCGAGCACGTGGCGTGCCGCCGAGGAGCCGTCGCGGTGCCGGATACTGCCGGGGTCGAAGTGGGCGGCGAGGGTTCCGCCGGGGGTGAGCCAGCCGGCCATGGTGGTCAGGAGGGCTAGTTTGTCGCCGATGTAGTGCAGTCCGTGTACGCAGGTCACGAGGTCGGCGGGGGGTGCGGGGTGCCGGTCGTGCGCGCTGGCGGTGTGGAGTCGCAGCCGAGAGGTTCGCGGTGAACTCTGGAAGTAGCCGACCAGGTCGATGCCGAGCAGCGTGACGTCGGCGTCCGGCAACTCCGCGGCGAACCGGGCTTCCGCTTCGAGTAGCGCTCGACCCGAACCGCAGCACACGTCGATCCAGCTCACCGTGGCGGGCAGCCGCGAGCCGAGCAGGGCGAACGGGTCGAAGCCGAGGTCGCGGGTGTAGCTGTTCACCCCGGACAGCCCCCGTCCGCGATTCATCGCGTTGTTCGCCACCACCGACGACTGCTCGAGCGCCGCGTGGTCGAGCAGCCGGGGATCGGTCATCAGCGCAGGGGCCGGGTGACGGCCTGCGCCAGCTCGAACGCCGCGGCGGCATCGAAGGCGTTCGGGTCCGGCGCGGGGACCGGTTCGGACGAACGATTGCGCTTGGCGTAGTAGAGCCCGGCATCGGCGGCGGCGAGCAGCGATTCGGCGCCGTTGCGGGCGATCCGGGTGGTGATCGTGCCGATGCTCGCGGTCACCGGCAGCCGGTGGCCGTCGGCGAGCACCGGTTCGCGGAAGACCGCGGCGAGCCGCCGGGAAATGGCGGCGACGCGGTCGGCGGTGGTGGGCGGGGTGATGAGCGCGACGAACTCGTCACCGCCGATCCGGGCGATCAGGTGGTCGCCGTGCTCGCGGGTGTCGGCGTGCAGGCGGGCGGCGACCGCGGAGAGTACCTTGTCGCCGACGGTGTGCCCGAACCGGTCGTTGATCTGCTTGAAGCGGTCGAGGTCGAGGAAGCAGAGCCCGGCCAGCGCGCCGTCGTCGGCGGTGGCGCTGTAGCGGTTGACAGTCTCCATGAGGTGCCTGCGGTTGGGCAGGCCGGTGAGCGGGTCGTGCCTGGCCTGGTGGTGCAGCTCGGCCTGGTGCCGGTACTGGTCTGTGACGTCGGCGCCGACGGCGACCAGGTAGTCCGGGTCGCCGTCGGCGGTGCCCTTGGCGAAGGTGATGCCGATGTTCATCCAGCCGATCGAGCCGTCCGCGCGCACCAGCCGCTGCTTGAGCGAGACCGTGCCCTTTCCGGCCGGGATCAGCTGCTCGTAGAGCAGGGTGCGGATGTGTTCGTGGTCGTCGGGGTGCGCGAAGTCGTAGACCGAGATGCCGTCCAGCGCGTCGGGGGCGATGCCGATCATGTCGGCGAGGCTGCGGTTGGCCTCGAGGATGCGGCCCTCGGTGTCGCCGATGGCGATGGCGGCGGCCGAGTTGTCGAAGAGGATGCGGAGCCGGCGCGCCCGCTCGTCCGGGAGTACCGATTCGGTGCGCCGCGCCTGATGCCCCTGACCCAGCGCCACCAGATACCCCGCCGCGACCTCGGCCCGGCCCACGCTGCCCGCGATGGCGAGCAGCACCGGCGCGGAGGCGATCGGCGCGGCCGGATCGGTGAGCCCGGCGTCGACGAGCGCCGCGCCCAGCCCGGCGCCTGCGGCGGGCGCGAACGGCTCGGCGGTGAGATCGCGGATGGCGTGGCCGGTCAGCGCCTCGAACACGACCTCGGGGAGCGCGACCCCGGTGGTGCTCACTGCCTCCCGCCACGACCGAGCGAAGATGGAACGTTCGCCGCGCGTCACATCAACCAGACCCCTCGAGCATCGCACGAGCACACCATCGAAGGTGCCGCCGCGCTGCGGCCGATGGCGTTCCCCGCCGGGCGGGCAGCCGACCGGCGAGCAGCCAGGATAGCAGCGTGGCCCGCCGCGGGCCCCGGAACCGCGACGACCCCGGTGCCCAAGGGGGACACCGGGATCGGCGGTTCAGCCGTTGACGACGGTGGTGCAGGCGAAGGTGATCTCGAAGGGGATGTTCTTCGGGCCTGCGAGGGGGTTGGTGAGGTCGACCCCGCCGACGCCTTCGCCGGTGACGGTGTAGGTGGTGCCGTTCTTGGTGACCTTGGCCGAGCCGCCGGGGGCGCCTGCGCCGTAGCCGACGGCGTAGGGGGTGCCGCTGTTGCCGCCCTTGGTTCCGGCGATGGCGACGGCCTGGACGGTGTCCTCGCCCTGGAGGGTGGCCGAGACGCTGAAGTTGCCGTAGGTGGTGTTGTTCAGGTCGGTGAGGGCCAGGGCGAGGGTGCCGCCCTGCTTGGCGCAGGTGGTGTCGAAGCGGGCGTCGACGGTCGTGCCGTCGACCTTGGCGGTGGAGTTGCCCGCGGAGGGGGCGGCGGGCGCGGCCTTGCTGGTGGGGGCCGGGTTGTCGGTGCTGTTGTCGCTGCAGCCGGTGACGAGCAGGGCGAGGGCGGCGGCCGCGGCGGCGGTGGTGGCGGCGAGGCGGTTGATGCGCATGGGTTTTCGTTCCTTCGTTCTCGGGTTGTCCGGCTTCCGGTTCGGCCGTTGAGATGAAGGTAGGAGGGTTGCGCGCCCTACCGATCCCAGGTTTCCGAGAAAAGGCGTGGTCACCGCCGCGCCGCGTGCTCTACAGTCGACTGCGAGCGGGCCGGAGCCGGCCGGTTATCTGGTCTCTCGGGTTCGACTCCCGGCCCGGTCGGGACGCACACGCCCGCTCACCCTTCGAGGTAGGCGTCCAGCCTGGCCGCCGCGCGCAGCAGGGCGCGTCCGCGTGCCGTGAGTGCCCGCTGCCAGCCGTCGAGCGCGGCGGCGAGTTCCCCGGTGCCGCCCGCCGTGCGGACCTGGTCCACCACCGTGGCGATGTGCCGCAGCGGGTAGCCGCCGCGGCGCAGCAGGTGCGCGAGTTCGGCATCGCGGACATCGGCCGCGCGGAAGATCCGGTGCCCGGTCGCCCGATCCCGGCCCGGGACGAGAATGCCCGCACGCTCCCAGGTGCGGAGCGTGGCGGGGCTGAGCCGGAGCCGGTGGGCGAGTTCGCCGATACTGCGGATGCCGGAGATTCCCTGGTGTTCGCGTTGCGCCGTGAGGTGGCCGATCGCCCGGCGCACCTGGTCCAGGGTGTCGCGGTCGCGGAGGAAGCGGGTGTGCCCGTCGGCGAGCACGGCCAGTGCCAGCTCCACGTCGCCCGCGTGCAGTGCCGTCATGATCCTGCCCGCGGGTTCGTGGCCGGTGGCGGCGACGAGGGCGAGGTAGGCGCGCAGCGCGGCGGCGTGGCGCTGGGTGTAGATGCGGTAGCCGCTGGGGGTGCGCTCGGCAGGCGGGAGGAAGCCGTCGCGCTCGTAGTTGCGGACGGCCTGGGTGGAGATGCCGTGCTCGCGGGCCAGGTTGGAGGGGCGCAGTGTTGTCACCGATTGGAGACTTTACCTCCCAGATCATCGGTGTTCATAGACGAACCTTCACCCGCTCGTTCAAGGATACGATTCAGTGGCATGAGTCAGGACATCCGAGATTTCCTCACCCCGTCGTGCACGCTGCTCGGACTGGGCGAGCCGACCCATCAGGAGCCCGTCTTCGGACATCTCCGCAACGACCTGTTCGCCACCCTCGTGCGGCTGGGGTTCCGCTCCATCGCGCTGGAGACCGACCGGGTGGCCGCGCTCGCGGTCGACGACTTCGTGCGCGACGGCACCGGGACGCCGGCCGACGTCCTGCGCGCCGGCTTCTCGCACGGCTTCGGGGCACTGGAACCGAACCGGGAGCTGGTCGCCCGGATGCGTGCCTACAACGAGGGCCGCCCCGCCGGGGATCGCCTCTCCTTCCACGGCTTCGACGCCCCGACCGAGAACACCACCGCGCCCAGCCCGCGCCGGTACCTCGAGTACGCCGCCGGATACCTCGACATCGACCTGGCCGGAACCGATTTCGGTCCCGACGAGCGCTGGGACCGGCCGGAGGCGATCCTGGACGCCACCCGGTCGATCGGCGACAGCGCGGAGGCCGCCCGGCTGCGCGCCCTGGCCGACGACCTGCTCGGCACCCTGCACGCCCGCGCCCCCGAGTTGATCGCGGCGACCTCCCGTGCCGCCTGGCACCGGGCCCGCACCCACCTCACCGCCGGGATCGGGCTGCTGCGCTACCACCGGCAAGCCGCGCGGCGGGTCGGGGAGGGCGCTCGGATCTCCGGGTTGCTCGCCACCAGGGACGAGGTCATGGCCCGGAACCTGCTCGACATCCGCGACCTGGAAGCGGACCGCGGGCCCACCCTGGTCTTCGCGAACAACGCGCACCTGCAACGCAATCCGAGCAGCATGCGCATGGCCGGGATGGAGCTCGGCTGGTGGTCGGCGGGCGCTATCGCCGATGCGCTGCTCGGCGCGCGGTACCGGGTGCTGCTCGGCAGTCTCGGGAGCAGCGACGCGCTCCGGCTCGGCGCGCCCGAGCCGGGCACGTACGAGGGAACCCTGCGGCGGGAGTTCCCGGCGTGGGGGCTGACCGCGACGGTCGCGCCCGCCCTGACCCGCACCGATACCAGGCCCGACCAGGGCTACGCCCCGCTCGACCAACCCCTCGTCGACGCGGCCGACGGCGTGCTGTACCTCGACAGCGGGGCCGCGCTCGACCGCTGAACCGGCATTGCCAGGAAACTCCCAGGGAACCGGGAGGTCGTTGCCAAGCTCCGCCAGCAGAATCCACGAATGCCATCCACCGTGCCCGCGCCCGCCCGCCGGAGCGAACGGCTCGCGCTCGCGGCCCTGCTCGCCGGGACCGCACTGGTCTACCTGTGGAATCTGAGCGCCAACGGCTGGGCGAACAGCTTCTACGCCGCCGCGGTGCAGTCCGGCACGAAGTCGTGGACCGCGTTCCTCTTCGGCTCCTCGGACTGGGGCAACTCGATCACCGTCGACAAGACACCGGCCGCGCTCTGGCCGATGGAGCTCTCCGCCCGGCTCTTCGGCTTCTCCGGCTGGAGCATGCTGCTGCCGCAGGTGCTGCTCGGGGTCGGGTCGGTGGCGCTGCTGTGGGTGATCGTGCGCGGGCGGTTCGGCCCGGCGGCCGGGTTCGTGGCGGGGCTGGTGCTTGCGGTGACGCCGGTGGCGGCGCTCATGTTCCGGTTCAACAATCCGGACGCGCTGCTGGTGTTCCTCATGCTCGCCGCCTGCTGGGCGCTGCTGCGGGCGGTGGCGGACGACCGGGTGCGGTGGTTGGTGCTCTGCGGAGTGCTGGTCGGGCTGGGGTTCCTGGCCAAGCAGTTGCAGGTGATGCTGGTGCTGCCCGCGCTGGTGGTGACCTACCTGATGGCGGCGCGCGGCGGGATTCCGCGGCGGGTCGCGCGGCTCTTCGCGGCCGCGGGCGGACTGGTGCTCGGTGCCGGGTGGTGGTTGCTGATCGCGGTGCTCCGGCCCGCCGGAAGCCGACCGTATTTCGGCGGCTCGCAACATAATTCGACCATCGAGCTGGCGCTCGGGTACAACGGGCTGGATCGGCTGGGGAACTTCGGCACGGTCGAACCCGGAAGGCCGCCCGGTGGCGGGCCGTTCGGGCGGGCGCCGGGGATCGGGCGGTTGTTCGACGCCTCCGTGGGCGGGCAGATCGCGTGGTTCGTTCCGGCCGCGGTGGTGCTGGTGGTCGTGGGGATCGTGCTGTGCGGGCGGGCCGAGCGGGGGGATCCGCGGCGCGCGGCGCTGGTGCTGTTCGGGGTGTGGGGGCTGGTCACCGGGGTGGTGTTCAGCTTCATGCACGGGATCTTCCACGAGTACTACACCGTCGCGCTCGCGCCCGCGCTCGCCGGGGCGATCGGTGCGGGCGGGGTGCTGGGGTGGCGTTCGCGGGACGTGGTGTGGGTGCGGGTCGCGCTGGGGGTGGCGGTGCTGTCGACCGGGGTGACCGCGTTCGTGCTGCTCGGGCGGGCCGAGGGGTTCGTGCCCTGGTTGCGATGGGTGGTCGTCGCGGCGACGGTGCTCGGGGTTGTCGGCGTGCTCGGCGGGTTCCGGCGGCGGGCTGCCGTAGTCGCGACGGTGGCAGCCGTCGCGGTCGGGGGGCTGGCCGGGCCGGTCGCGTATGTGCTGCAGACGGTGTCGAGTCCGCACCGGGGCGGCATCGTCCTGGCCGGGCCGAACACCGGGGGCGGGTTCCCGGGCCCGCCGTCCGGTGGCGGGCCGGATGGTGCGCCGCTCGGCATGCCGGGCAGCGCGGGCGTGCCCTTCGGCGGGCCCGGAGCGCCCTCCGGTGGACCGGAGTGGACCGGTGGGCCCGGCGGTGGACCGGAGTGGACCGGAGCGCCCGGCGGAGCGCCGGGCCCGGACGCGGGCGGTCCGGCGAGCGGAGCGGCTCCGAACCAGGCTGCGCAGCATGATCCGGGACGTCGCGGTCCGATGGGCGCCCCGCCCGACCCGCTCGTGATCGCGAAACTCCGTGCGGACGCGGGCAACTTCCGCTGGCCCGCGGCGACCGTCGCCTCGATGACCGCCGCCGACTACCAGCTCGCCGCCGACGTCCCGGTCATGCCGATCGGCGGCTTCTCCGGCGGCGACCCCTCGCCCACCCTGGCCGCCTTCCAGGCGTACGTCGCCGACGGCGACATCCACTGGTTCCTCGCCACCGGCCCCGGGCGGAACCGGGATTCGGAGGGCACCCGGATCACCGAGTGGGTGCGGGACACCTTCACCCCGATCCAGCTCGGCGACGTCACCCTGTACGACCTCACCGCCCCGAAGTGACCTACCGCGTCGGGGCCGCCACGGCGAACTCCTCGACCCGGGCGAGGTCGTACTCCCCGGCTCCGGTGCCGACCCCCTGGGCGACCTGCGCCGCCACCGCGCACCCGAGCCGCGCCGCCCGGCCGAGATCCCGATACCTCAGCCAGCCGGTGACGAACCCGGCGGAGAAGGCGTCCCCGCACCCGGTGGTGTCGACGACGTCGACGGCGAACGCGGGCACCTCGACCGTGGCCTCCGGCGTGACGACCAGCGCGCCCGCCGCACCACGGGTCAGCGCGACACACCCGACCCCGTGCTCGAGCAGCGCCCTTGCCCCCGCCTCGAGATCATCGGTGCCGGTGAAGCCGCGCACCTGCTCGTCGTTGGGCAGCAGGAAATCGGTGTGCGGCAACGCGCCCGCGATCCACCGCAGCAGCCCGGGATCGCCGGGGGCGAGGATGTCGACCGAGGTGCCGATGCCCCGCTCGCGAGCCTCGGAGAGCAGTTGCCCGGCCGCCTCCCCGCCGAGGAACTCGGGGCCGCCGAGGTGCAGGTGGTCGATGCCGTCGAGCGCGTCGGGGGCGAGGTCGGCGGGGGTGAAGGCGGCATTGGCGCCGACGCAGTGCCAGGCCGGGCGGTCCCCGTTGGGACGCACCGGGATGACCGAGCCGGAGGTCTGCGCGGCGGCCGCGGTGATCAGCCCGCCGGTGTCGACGCCGTAGCCGCCGAGCAGCGCGGTGAGCGTCCGGCCGAGCGGGTCGGCGCCGACCGCGCCGTGCGTGCGCACCCGCGCGCCGAGCCGGGACAGCACCACCGCGGTGCCGCCCGCGGTGCCCGCGGGGGAGAAGCCGATGGACTCGACCAGCGCGCCGTCCGACCCTCGCGGAATCGACTCGATCCCCACGACGTGCACGTCGAGCACGTGGATGCCGACGGTGGCGATGCTGAGCTCAGTCATCCGGGTTCTCCTGGATCGTGCCGTAGCGCAGGCGGACGGCCTGCTCGACGACGGCGGCCTGCTCGGCCGCGGTGAGCACCCGCGGGCTGCCCATCGCGGTGGTCCTGGCGAACAGCGCCGCCGCCCACTCCAGCAGCAGCGCGTTGTCGAGCGCCTTCTCCAGGGTGTCGCCGAGCGCGACCGCGCCGTGGTTGGCCAGCAGCGCCGCCTGCTTGCCCGCGAGCGCGGCGCGGACGTGCGCGGCCAGCTCCGGGGTGCCGAAGGGGGCGAACGGCGCGATCGGGGTCGCGCCGCCGAGCAGCAGCTGCTGGTAGTGCAGCACGGGGAGCGCGGTCAGCCCGGCCAGGCAGGCGACGGCGGTGGAGTCGGGGGCGTGCGTGTGCACGACGGCGCCCGCCTGCGTGTCGCGGTAGATGCCGAGGTGCAGGTCGAGCTCGGAGGTCGGGCGCAGCCGACCGGCCAGGAGCGCGCCGTCCGGGGCGACCTCGGTGACGGCGTCGGCGGTGCACTCGGCGAGCACGACCCCGGTTCCGGTGACCGCGATCCGATCGCCCGAGCGCGCCGAGACATTGCCCGCGGTGCCGATCAGCAGCCCCTCCGCGGCCAGGAGGCGGGCGGTGGCGGCGACCCGCTCCCGCAGATCGGCATCGGTCATGCGCGGCTCCTCGTCGGTGAGTTCACCGGGAACCTACCGCGCGGGCCGCGTGTGCGGCGGCTCAGCCACCGCCGCCGCCACCGCAGCCACCGCCACCACCGCCGCAACTCGAGCCACCGCCGCAACTCGAGCCACCACCACAGCTCGAGCCGCCGCCGTCGTGGGGACCGTGGCCGCCGTGCCCCTGATGGCCGCCGTCGATGAGGAAGCCGGCACCCCAGGCGCTGTCCCGCCCGGCCCGGCGCCGGGACGCCGACCGGCTGTGCGCCTGCCCCCGCTGCGACCGCACCACCGCGAGCGCGACCAGCAGCGCCGCCAGCACGATCAGCACGATCCCGAGCAACGGATGGACCGCGCTCCCCAGCCCGATCCCGAACACCAGAACGAACGCCGCCAGTACGTACAGCATGTGATCCCTCCCCGCTCCGCGCCCGCGCGCGGTGCTATCGAGCCTACCGGGGCCGCACCGCGCACCCGCGGGCATTTCCGTGGCTGTCACCCCCGCCCGCTACGGTCGCCGCACATCGCCGACCGGAGGCCCCATGACCATCGACACCACCGCACCGCGCTTCATCCCCGACCCCCCTGTCCCGGCCGACGCCGGCCCACCCGGCCGCGACGCCGCACTGCGCGAACTACTCACCGCCGACACCGAACTCGGCGCCGCCGGCTTCACCCCGGTCCCCGGCACCGAACTCGACGGCGGCAGCGTGTGGGTGGCCGAGGTGGCGTCGGGCTACCCGGCCTGCGACCTGTGGCGCGCCTTCCGCGACCGCTTCGAGCAGACCGGCTTCCGGCCGATCCTCATCGAGCGCTCCACGCTCGACCACCCCGGCGAGCCGGAAGCCGTGGCAGGCCCCCTGAACGGCGCCGCCGTGCTCACCACCCGCGACGGCGGCGACCCCGTGCGCGCGGACATCGACCTGAGCGACGCCGACGACCCGGGCCGCTACGACCGCGGCGCGCGCGAGGCGTTCGCCTACTGCCCGGACGCGGTGCACCAGGACTACGGTTCCCTGGACGGGGTGGCCGAGCGGCTGCTCCGGCCGATCTGGCGGCTCTGGTGGGACTGACCCGACATGGTTGCGGATCGGTTGCCGAACCCGCAGAATGACACTCCATCGGGTGCAAGGCCGCGACCGGCGAAGACGGGGTGATGACCATGGGCAGGTCGGGAACTTTCCTGGAGGCACTGGGCAGGCTCGCGCCGGAACCCCTAGCCGGCGCCGGTTTTCCGCGCTGCCCGCACGGCTGGTGCGGCCGCCCGTGGCACGGGCTCCCGGTCCTCGCCGCCGCCGAGGAGCCGCCCCGCCGGGGCGCGCTCCCGGCCGCCCCCGGCGATTCGCTGGTGTTGTGCCCCGGGTCCGCACTGCCGGTTCCCGACCTCCGGGTCGGGCGCGCTCAGCTGCCCTGATCGATCAGGGCATCGCCGTCCCCAGGGCCGGGGGAGGGAGGGGCGGGTCACCCCCGGCCCCGACCAGCATCCGCTTGAGGATCTTGCCGGTCTCGCCGCGCGGCAGCGCGCTCAGGAAGGTGACGTCGCGCGGCACCGAGAAGCGGCTCAGCCGGTGCCGCACGTAGTTGCGCACCATGTCCGAATCCAGCCCCGCGCCCTCCCGTTTCACCACGAAGGCGGCGAGCCGCTGGCCGTACTCCCGATCCGGGACGCCGACCACCGCCACCTCGCTCACCTGCGGCAGATGCGCCAGCGCCTCCTCGACCGGGCGCGGGAAGACGTTCTCGCCGCCGGAGATGATCATCTCGTCGTCGCGGCCCGCGATGAACAACTTGCCGGTGGCGTCCAGGTAGCCGAGGTCGCCGGTGTCGAGCATGCCGTCCGCCTCGTCCGGCGGCGCGGAGTTCACGTAGCCGTCGAAGAGCATGTGGTTGCCGACGAAGACCCGCCCGATCCGGCCGACCGGCAGCGGCTTGCGGTCCGGGCCGAGCACCCCCAGCCTGGTGCCGAGCGGCGGGCGGCCCGCGGTGGTGGGGGAGGTGCGCAGGTCGTCCGGGTCGGCGATGGTCGCCCAGGAGACCTCGGTGGAGCCGTAGACGTTGTAGAGGATGTCGCCGTAGGTGTCCATGAAGTCGAGCACGGTGGCCCCGGCCAGCGGGGCGCCGCAGCTCGCGACGATGCGCAGGCTGGAGGTGTCGTAGCGGTCGCGCACGCCGGCGGGCAGGTCCAGGATGCGGTTCACCATGATCGGCACGACGATCAGCGTGGTGATCCGGTGTTCGTGCACCAGCCGCAGGCACTCCTGCGCGTCGAACCGGTCCGGCAGCACCACGGTAGCCCGGATCGCGGTGCTCAGCTGCAGCGCGGCCAGCCCCCAGGTGTGGAAGAGCGGCGCCGGGATCAGCATGTTCTCGTCGCTGCGCAGCGGAATCCGGGACATCAGCGCGGCGACCGTCGCGAACCCCTTCGGGTGCGGGCGGCGCGCGCCCTTCGGGGTGCCCGAGGTGCCGGAGGTGAGCACGACGAGCCTGCCCGGCTGCACCGGCTTGCGGTACTCGCGGTGCCCGTCGCCGATCAGGTCCTCGGTGGTGACGTTCCGGTCGTCGCCGGGCACGTTCTCGGTGCGGAACCGGGGCAGGTCGGTGTGCAGGTACTGCACCAGGTGGTCGTACTCGGCGTCGACGAAGAGCGCCTCCAGCCGGTCGCGCTGCACGATCTCCTCGATCCGGCGCGCGGGCAGCCCGGTGTTCAGCAGCACCGCGTCCACCCCGAGCTTGCCCGCGGCGACCATGGTCTCCACCATGGCGCCGTGGTTGCGGGCCAGGATGCCGACGGCGTCACCGGCGCCGAGCCCGGCCTCGGCCATGGCGGCGGCGAGTAGCTCGGTGCGCCGGTGCATCTCGGCGAAGGTCCGCGAGCCCCAGGCGTCGACGACGGCGGGCCGGTTCGGCACCCGGACCGCGCCGGAGGCGTACCCGCCCGCCAGGTTGAAGCCGTACTCGGCGAGCCTGCGCCACTGCCGCAGCGCGGAGTCCGGGCGGTAGGTGCGCAGGACGCCGCCGGCCACCACCTGCCTGGCGATGTCGGCGCGCCTGCGCAGCGGGGCATCCTCGCCGTTGACCGCCACCGAGGTGGGAGCGCCGAGCAGCAGGTCGGCCACCCGCTTCAACCCGCGGACGGCCCAGTCGGCCACCGCGGAGTTGGGCAGCTCGGCCAGGCCGGGGTGCATGCGCGCGGGCGCGAAGAAGGTGACCGTCACCCGGGTCCGGTGCTGGTCGCCCTCCAGCCGGATGGAGGTGAAGCTGCCCTGCGCGGGGCAGTGCAGCTCGATGCTGTCGCCGTCGCGCGCGGAGGTCATCCGCACCACGTGCGTGCGGATCTCGGTCGCGGGGGTGCCGACCCGGAAGCGGACCACCGGGTCGCCCTCGACCGTCTCCAGCGGGTCGCACGCGCCGATGCCGGGGAACAGCCGCGGGTAGGTATCCGGGATCCGCAGCAGATCCGATACTGCCTTGCGGTCGACCGGGAACTCCGCGACCACGTCTATTACGTCGGTAACCAAGCGCTTGCACTTCTCGTCGGCCGGTTCGAAGAGCTCGGGTCGGCGGGAATTTTATTTGTAACCGTGGACACACACTTGGTCAAGTGCCGTCCCGTCATCCCTGGTCAGGCTGGCGGAGAGAGTGAAATTCACGGGCAGGAACGTCGTTTCGCCGTCTCGGACGGAGAAAGCGGCGCATAATTTGCCCGAGGGGAAGCCGGGCCGATTCCGCAAAATTCGTGAAATATACCGCAGCGGATCGTGTTTCGTTGTGAAATAGCACTGCCGGGCCGGTTCGGCGAAGTTATGTCTCCGCGGGACAATAGCGCGCTACACTCCGGGCATGAGTGGCGACGACGATGTCGACCTCGACGGCCGCAGACAGCGCACCCGGCGCAGCCGGACCGCGCTCTCGCGTGCCGCTTTCGACCTGCTGGTCGAGCGGGGGCTGGCCGGGGTGGCGGTGGAGGACATCGCGGGCAGGGCCGGGGTCACCCGGCGCACCTTCAGCAGGCACTTCGCCTCCATCGAGGACGCGGTGCTCGGCGATATCGACCGCGACGTCGATGTCTTCAACGCGGCGCTGCGCGACCGGCCCCTCCCCGAACCCCCGCTGCTCGCCTACCGCAGCGCGGTCGACGTCTGGCTGGCCGCCGCCGGGCAGGGCGACGGCGACGTCCCGCTGTGGACCAGACGCTGGGTGGTCTTCCGCCGCTTCGACAGCGAGCCGCGGCTCTTCACCGGCTACCAGCGCATCCGGCTGTCCGGGCAGCGCGCGGCCGTCGAGATCCTGGCCGCGCGGCTCGGCGTCGACCCCGCCGTCGACCGGCGCCCGGCCGCCGCCGTCGCGGCCGGCTCCGGAGTACTGCTCGCCGCCTTCCAGACCTGGGCGACCGGGGACGACCCGGACGCGCTGCCGCGGCTGGTCGGCGAGTTCTTCGACGCGCACCTGCTGCTCGTCGCCGATGCGGCGGGCCGTCTTCCCGAGGAGTCCCTGACATGAGCGTCCGGCAGACGGGCCCGCTGCGCCGCACCTGCAGGCGCGCCGGGCTGGACCGCAACCCCATGCGCCGCCCGGAGGACCGCATGCAGACGGTGCTCGCCGCGCTGCTGCTGCTGGCCTTCCTCGCCTCGCTGCCGCTGGCCGCGCTGCTGGTCGCCGGGCCGGTGTACCGGGCGGAGGTGCGCGCGGCCGCGGCCGAGCAGGCGAAGCTGCACCCGGTGCGGGCCACCGTGCTCACCGCCGAGCACGCACCGCTCTACGCCCCGGTCTCCAGCGCGACCGTGCGCTTCACCGGGCTCGACGGCGCCGAGCGGACCTCGGTGCACCGCGCCACCGGGCTGCTGACGCCCGGCGGCGAGGTGACCGTCTGGCTGAACGCCGCGGGCGAGCCGGTCGAGCCGCCGCCCGCGGCCAGGCCGCTCGGCCGCGCGGTCCTGCTCACCGCCGGGGTGCTGCTCGCCGCGCTGCTGCTCTGCGGCGGCGGCTACCTCGCGCTGCGCGTCGCGCTCGACCGCAAACGCTCGCGCGCCTGGGATCGCGAATGGGCCTGCGCGCCCTGGGCGGGCGGCGCGGGCGCCTGACCCCGCCTACACCGGGAAGAGCGAGTGCTTGCGCGGGTTGTGCCGCTTCGTGAGCTCCTTCTCGCGCAGCAGCCGCAGCGCGCGCCGGATCTCCAGCCGGGTGGACGACGGCTCGATCACCGCGTCGATGTAGCCGCGCTCGGCGGCGATCCACGGGGTGGCGGTGGTGGTGTTGTACTGGTCGATCATGAAATCGCGGACCGCGGCCCGCTGCTCCTCGGGCACCTTCATGAGCTGCCGCTTGCCGACGATGCCGACCGCGCTCTCCGCGCCCATGACCGCGATCCGCGCGGTCGGCCAGGCCAGGCTGATGTCGGCGCCGAGCTGCTTGCACCCCATCACCGCGTAGCCGCCGCCGTAGGCCTTGCGGATGACGACGGTGACCATCGGGACCGTCGCCTCGATCACCGCGCGGAAGAACCGGCCGCCGCGCTTGATGACGCCGTTGCGCTCCTCCTCGACGCCGGGCAGCACGCCCGGGTTGTCGACCAGGAAGACCAGCGGCAGGCTGAAGGCGTCGCAGAGCCGGATGAAGTGCGTGGCCTTGTCCGAGGCCGCCGCGTCGATGGCGCCGCCGAGCTGCATCGGCTGGTTCGCGACGACGCCGATCGCGCGGCCGTCGACCCGGGCGAAGCCGACGATCAGGTTGCGCGCGCTGTCCTCGGCGATCTCGTGGAAGTCACCGTCGTCGAAGCAGCGCAGGATGATCTCGTGCATGTCGTAGCCCGCGCGGTCCGAGTCCGGGATGATCGTGTCCAGCTCGCGGTCGGAGTCGGTGAGCTCCGGCTCCAGACCGGGGTTGACCAGCGGCGGGGCCTCCAGGCAGTTGGTCGGCATGTAGCTGAGGTACTTGCGCGCCCAGTCGAACGCCTGGCGCTCGGTGGTGGCGACGTGGTGGATGGTGCCGTTGTCGGCCTGCACCCGGGCGCCGCCGAGCTCCTCCATCGTCACCTCCTCGCCGGTGACCGCCTTGATGACCTCGGGGCCGGTGACGAACATGTAGGAGTTCTCGGTGGCGACCAGGATGTCGGTGTTCACCGGGCCGTACACCGAGCCCGCCGCGCACTTGCCGAGCATGATCGAGACCTGCGGCACGAAGCCGGAGAGCTCCTCCTGCCGCCTGCTCATCCGGGCGTACCAGGCCAGCGAGGTGACCGCGTCCTGGATCCGGGCGCCGCCGGAGTCGTTGATCGCCACCACCGGGCAGCCGTTCTGCAGCGCGAAGTCGAGCGCGGCCGCCACCTTGCGGCCGAACATCTCGCCGACCGACCCGCCGAACACGGTCTGGTCGTGCGCGACGACGACGACCGGGCGGCCGTCGATGTAGCCGCGGCCGGTGACGACGCCGTCGCCGTACATGGCGTTGTCGGTGTAGGGCTGACGCGCGAGCGCGCCGATCTCGACGAAGGTGCCCGGGTCGAGCAGCATCCGGACCCGCTCGCGGGCACTCGGGATCTCCTTGGCCTTGCGTTTGGCGATCCCCGCCTCGCCCGCCGGCTCCCCGGCCAGCTCGAGGACGGCCTGCAGCTGTTCCAGCTTCTCTCGGGTACCGCTCATCGTCTACTCGTCTACCTTCTTCGAACTCTCGGCGTCGCCCGTGCCCGTCGGCGGGCGAAGGCCCGATGCTAGCGGTCAGCGCCCCGCGGGGCAGGGGCCGGGGTGATTCCTTGACACTTCACAGCCGGGGCGGCGTCGCGCGTTGTGTGCGGCCCCTGTGCGCCGCGGCGCCGCGTCATGAAGGTATCCACAAATGCCCGCCGCTGCCGCGCTCCGGTCTCCTGCGGGTTTATCGTAGGCGCGGCGCAGCGCCGGGAATGCGCGGCCGGCGCTGCGTCTCCGTCACGCTTCGGCAACAATGCGGCGAATGTCGACCGGCCGGATCCCTTTCGCGGCCGCGCCATTCCGAATTTTCGTTACCCGGCTGGACCCCTGGTCCCCGGTGGATTACCGCACGGCACCGCGTATCCTCGGCCCATATTCCGGCGGGCATCGTGATCTGCTTGTGATTCCCCCCAAGGGCTCGGCGGCGGGCTGATGACTTGGGTGCAACAAGGGGTCGGAGCGGGTGCATTCCGGCTCCGGATCGCTAGCCTTCGGTAGTCATGGTGGGCACACACGGAACCAGCGCGGCGAGCCTGGAATCGAAACTCGTCGAACATCTCACCCGCGGGCGGACGCTGCCCGGCGGGGACGTCGCCGACGCCGCCCGCACCCTGCTCGCCGAGACGGCGCGGTCGCTGCGCCCGCGCAGCACCGCCGCCGCGACCGATCCGGGCGGGTCGGCGGCGCGCTGGGCACGCGAGGGCGTCCCGCTCGAGGCGGTGCTGGAGGCCTGCCACGACGGCGTGCGGGCCGGGCTGGCGCTGCTGGCCGAGGAGTCGGGGCCCGAGGCGCTGCCGGTGGTCGAGGGCGCCGAGCTGCTGCTGCGCGCGCTGGAGCGGGTCACCGTGCTCGCCTCCGCGGCCTACGCCGACGAGCACCGGGCGGTCGCTCGCGAGCATCAGACCGCCGCGCAGACCATGGTCGCCGCGCTCCTCGGCGGGCACGGGGTGCACCGGATGGCGCGGCAGAGCGGGATCCGGGTGGCCGATTCCTACCAGGTGGTCGCACTGGCTATTCCCCCGCATCCGGACGAGGAGCGCGGCTTCGGCGCCGCCTCGGTGGCGCGGCGCAAGCTGCGCCGGGTGCAGGCGGCGCTCGCCAACCCCTTCGGCTCCAGGGCGCTCGCGCTGCTCGGCACCCACGGCGGCACCGTGCTCGTCCCGCTGGACGCCGATGCCGCGCTGACCGCGGCGACCATGCGCACCGAGACGCTCGCGGTGCTCAGCGAGGCCGCCGAGGTGCCGCTCACCGCCGCCGTCACCGCGGGCGCCACCGGGCGCATTCCGGAATTGGCCGCGCGCGCGCACGACATGCTCGACGATATCCGCGAGTCCGGCCGCGGCCCCGGGCTGTACTCCATTCCGGACATCGCCGACGGCCGCGCTTGTGATGCGCCCCAGCAGGCGCGCAGGGGAGTCGTCACTCCGCCCAACGCCGCGCGGATCGGTCGCTCCGCCTGAGCGCCGTTGCCTATCGTGGCAGGTGGGCCCGGCGTTTCCGGGCCGGTGAGGAGTTCTGCAATGCCGACCGACCGGGCAATCGCGCGTGATCTCGAACCGGTGGCCGGACGCGCACTGCGCGATCATCTGCGTAAGGCGCGGAAATGGGATCCCGACGAGCACCGCCCGCGCGGCCGAAATATCGCCGACCGCCACGGAATTCACCTCGTTGCCCCGATTCCGGAATCCGACGCGGGCACCGGGCGCATGCTGACCGCGCTCGCGCTGCTCGAGCACGACCTGCCCGCCTGGCACCGCGCGCTGTGCGCGGCCTTCGGCCGGGATGGCGCGTGGGGCGCCTGGATCGGGCGCTGGACGGCCGAGCAGGGCAGGCACGCGATCGTGCTCCGCGACTACCTGATCGGCACCGGCATCGCCGGCCCGGCCGAGTTCGAGGCGGCCAGGCTGGCCCGCGCCGACGCCGGGGTGCGCTGGCCGGCGGCGGATGCCGGGCCGTTGCCGGCGCTGGTCTACGCGACGCTCGCGCACGCCGCCATCCGCACCGCGTACCGGCGGGTCGGCGCGCGCAGCACCCAGCCCGCCACCGAGCGAATGCTGCGCCGGGTGGCCGCCGACGAGAACCTGCACCTGATCTTCTTCCGCGATCTCACCGCCGCCGCGCTCGCGCTGGCCCCGGACGCGGGCATGCGCGCGGTGGCCGAGGTGGTCGCCGGCTTCCGGCCACCGCACGCCGCGCTGCCCGGATTCGGCAGGGAAGCGGCGATTTTCGCGGCCTACGGTGGGTACGACTCCACTGTGCACCTGACCGAGGTCCTGCTTCCCACGCTGCGGATGTGGCGCGTGCCGGAGCGGGAACTCGGCCCCGACGGCGAGCGGGCCCGCGCCGCGCTGAACGCCTACCTCGGCGAGCAGGCCGCCCGGTGCCGCGCCGGCTCCGCGTTACCGCTGGCGGCGGCCGGATGAACCGCGCGACCCGCCGCCGCGTCCCGCTCGGCGTCGCCGCCGCGGCGGCGCTCACGCTCGCCATCGCCTCCGGCACCGGGGTGGTGGCGGCGCCGTCCGGCAGCCCGCTGCCGCCGCCCGCGCCCGCCCCGCCCGCGCTCGGCCCCGCCGACCCCGCGGCGACCCCGGCCACCCCGCCGCCGATCGACCCGGCGATGACCAGGTCCGGGCTGGTCGAGCGGATCGTGCGGAGCGACGGCAGGGAGACGCTGCGCATCGCCTCGGCCGGGATGCGGCGGATCATCTCCGTCGACGTGCTGCACGGCTCCGGCTCCGGGCCGCGCCCGGTGCTCTACCTGCTCGACGGCGTGGACGGCGACGACACCTCGGCCTGGCTCACCAAGGGCAGGGCCGCCGAGTTCTTCGCCGACAAGCCGGTCGATGTCGTCGTCCCCGGCGGTGGCACCGGCAGCATGTACAGCGACTGGGAGCGCACCGACGCCGCGCTCGGGCTGAACCGCTGGGAGACCTTCCTCACCGAGGAGCTGCCGCCGATCGTGGAGTCGCTGCTGCGCTCGGACGGCAGGCGCGCGGTCGCCGGGGTCTCGATGGGGGCGCAAGCCGCCATCATGCTGGCCCAGCGGCACCCGGGCATGTACCTGGCGGTCGCCGGGATGAGCGGGTGCTACTCCACCGCCGACCCGCTCGGCCGCGCCGTCACCACCATCACCGTCGCCTCCCGCGGCGGTGACGTGCAGAACCTGTGGGGCCCGCCGACCTCACCGGAGTGGGCGGCGCACGACAGCGTGCTCGGCGCCGAGACGCTGCGTGGCACCGCCGTCTACCTCTCCGCCTCGCCCGGGCTGCCGACCCCCGCCGACCTCGTCGCCATCGCCCAGGCGCCCTCGGTGCCGGAGGCGCTCGCCGAGGCGGGCGGCGGTGCCGCGCTCGAAGCGGGGTCGCGCGCCTGCACCGAGCTCTTCGCCGGCCGGCTGGCCCAGCTCGGCATCCCCGCCACGGTGGAGTACGCCCCCGACGGCATGCACACCTGGCCCGACTTCGCCGCCCAGTTGCCCCGCACCTGGGCCGCGCTCGAGCCCGCCCTCGCGGTGACCGGCCCTTCCTGAGATCGGCGCGGGCAGTTCAGCTCTCATCCCGTCGCGCGGCGAAACGATTCAGGGAAAGCGGACCTCGGCGGCGGCGTAGCCGAAGAGGGGCCGCCCGCCGGAGCGCAGGTCGATGGCGAGCGTGGCGCGGCGCTCGCGCGGATCCAGCTGGTCGACCCGGGCGCGCAGCGTCACCGCCACCGCGCCCGCGGCGGGGATGCGCAGATAGTGCGTGACACTGCCGAACTGGGCATGGATCCGGGTGACGGCACCCGGGTCACCGAGCCAATTGCTCACGTACCCGGACGCCAGCCCGAGCTGCAGCATGCCGGGAGCGGTACCGCCCGCATCGGCCCGAACCGGCTCGCCGGTGGCGGCGGCGAACCGAGCCAGATCCTCGTGCGCGAGCAGCAGCGAGCCGGGCGGAATCTCGGTACCGACCGCGAGCTCATCGAAGCGCACGGTCGGCCACGGCGCCCGCGCGGGGAGCGGGGCCTCCGGAGCAGGCCCGTCGACCGCCGCGTAACCGCGCCGCGTGATGCGCCGCGCGACCTCGCCGAGCACCGACTCCCGCTCACCGGTGCGCGCGAGTAGCGCCGCCGACCCGGTCTGCACCACGGTCCCGTCGGCGGCGGTGAGCGCACTGCGAATCGCCATGACGTCGTAGTCGGCGAACTGCCGGAACGATTCGAAGTAGATGTCGCAGCCGAGCAGATCACCGGCGAAGAGCGGCCGTCCGATATCGATCACCTGGTCGGCGTGCAGAATGCGGGCGCTCTCCGAACCGGAGCCGACGATGTCGAGGATTTCCCGCTGCACCCGCCCGAGCACGATCGAACTGAAGGTGGGCGGTGCGATGAGCGCCGGATACCCGAGTTCGGCGGCGGCCGCCGCGCTGGAGTGCGCCGGATGGAAATCGCGGACCGCGCGGGCGAATTGCCGGACGGCGTGCGCGGTGACCTCGACCTGGGCCGTCGCCCGGTAGCGGTGCCCGTCGATCCGGTGCTCCGGCGCGGGAACCCGGCGGGTAGCGGTGTTGCGCATTCGAACTCCTGTCGCCGTTCCCCCATTCGTGGACCGATTCCCACATGATCAATCCGGCACCCCCGGCACCGGCCGCCGCCGGGCATTGTCTGGAGATGTCACCGAAAGCGGCCGCGCCGTTTGGGGCGGCACCACGCGACCTCGGCGACGAGACTTCCTGTGGTCCGTCACCGGACCGCCGAAGCGGTGTTCGTGAGTCGTCCAGGAACGCTCCGGAGCGGAGTGGAACCGGGCGGCCCGGGTCGTAGCGTCAGCCGCACCCCCGGCGTGCATCCGCGGGCGGGCCGACCGGCTCCCCGATCCGCTCCGCGGATGCGCTTGCACCCGCGCAACCCGCGGGCGGGGCGGAACCGCACGACCCCGCCGACCGCCCCGCCCGCAGCGCGCGGGTGACCGAACCCACCGGGCCACCCGGCCCGGTGGGCCTCGGCCGCCACCGGGAGCCCCGAAGAGAAACGGAACCGCCCATGTTCGGCCCGAGCCGACCCCGCCGCACCACCGGAGCCCGCGCCCTGCGCGCCCTCGCGGTCGCCGTTGTCGCCGCCGCGCTCACCGCGGGGCCGCCGGTGCCCGCGGGCGCCACACCGGACGCCCCCGCGATCACCGGCCGCTGGGCCAAGGACGACCGCACGGTGCAGCTGCGCGTCTACTCGGCCGCCATGCGCCAGGACATCATGGTCGACGTGCTCCGCCCGGCCGCCCCCGAAACACCTCGCCCGGTGCTGTACCTGCTCAACGGCGGTGGCGGCGGCCAGGACTCGGCCACCTGGCAGCGCCAGACCGACGTCGTCTCCGGCTTCCTCGCCACCAAGGACGTCTACGTGGTGCAGCCGGTCGGTGGCCGCTGGAGCTACTACACCGACTGGCGCGCCCCCGACCCGAAACTGGGGCTCAACCGGTGGAAGACCTTCCTGACCGAGGAGCTGCCGCCGCTCGTCGACGCCGAGTTCGCCACCACCGGCGCCAACGCCCTCGCCGGGCTCTCCACCTCCGGCACCTCGGTGCTGCAGCTGCCGATCGCCGCGCCCGGGCTCTACGGCGCGGTCGCCGCGTACAGCGGGTGCGCGCAGATCAGCGACCCGCTCGGGCAGGAGTTCGTCAAACTCGCGGTGGAGACCTGGGGCGGCGGCGACACCGACAACATGTACGGCCCGGCCGGCGACCCCGCCTGGGCGGCCAACGACCCGTACGTGCACGCCGACCGGCTGCGCGGGCTCGAGCTCTTCGTCTCCACCGGCAGCGGCGTGCCGGGGCATTACGACGTCTTCAACGGCGCGCACATGCAGCCCGGCCCGCGCGGCTACCTGAACCAGCTGGTGCTCGGCGGCGTCATCGAGGCGGCGGTGAACGTCTGCACGCAGAACCTGCGCCAGCGCCTGGACGGGCTCGGCATCCCGGCCACCTACGACTTCCAGCCCACCGGCACCCACTCCTGGGGCTACTGGCAGGACGCGCTGAAGGCATCCTGGCCGGTGCTGGCGCGCGGGATGGGCGTGCCGGAGTAGCGGTCAGGGGTGGCGGTGGATGGGGTCGACCCAGTGCACCGTGTCCGGCTTCTCCACCGGCTCGATGTCCAGGTTCACCACCACCGCCGCGCCGCCGCTGCGGACGAGCACGCACTCCAGCGGCTCGTCGGTGCTTGCGTTGATCTCCTGGTGCGGCACGAACGGCGGCACGAAGATGAAATCGCCTGCACCGGCCTCGGCCACGAACTCCAGCCGCTCGCCCCAGCGCATCCGGGCTCGCCCGCGCAGCACGTAGATCACGCTCTCCAGCTCGCCGTGGTGGTGCGCGCCGGTCTTGGCGTCCGGGTGGATCACCACCGTTCCCGCCCAGATCCGTTGCGCCCCCGCCCTGGCCGCGTCGATGGCCGCGGCCCGGCTCATCCCCGGCGTCTGCGGGGTGTTCGTGTCGAGCTGGTCCGCCTTGATCACGCGGACCCCGTCGTTCCGCCAGTCCGGTGCGCTCACGCCGCACCCCGCAGCCGCCGGCCGGTGATCGAGCGGTAGTGCGCGGTGATGGTCTCGATCGCGGTCAGCTCGATATCGGGGCCGAGGCCGCGGCGGGTGACCAGCCGGACGTCGATGGTGCCCATGGCCGGGAACCCGGTCACCTCGGCCAGCCCGTGTGGCACCGCGCCGTGGAAGGGGAGCAGCGCGACGCCGAGCCCGGCCTGCGCGGCGGCGAGCACCCCGTCCAGCGTGCCCGACTCGGCCGTCACGCTCACGCTGTGCCCCTGCTCGGCCAGCCGGTGCACTGCGCGCCTGCGCAGCCCGCACGGCTCCTCGAACGCCACCAGCGGAATCTGCCCGCCGCTCGCCGCGGCCTGCCAGCCCGGCGCCGCCACCCAGCGCAGCGCCAGCTCGCCCACCTCGGCGCCGGTCGGCTCGCTGTTGCCGCCGAGCACCACCGCCAGGTCCAGCGCGCCCTTGGTCACCGAATCGGTGAGGCTGGTCGAGCGGTCGATGCGGAAGCGCAGGTAGACACCGGGGTACGCGGCGCGCAGCACACCGAGCAGCTCCGGCAGCAGGCCGTCGCCCGCGTGCTCGGTGGAGCCGATGGTGATCCGGTCCGGATCCGCCGGGACGAACCGGTCGAGCAGCCGGTCGTGCGCGGCCAGCAGCGCGCGCGCCTCGCCGACGAAACGCTCACCGTCGGTGGTGAACCGGGAGCCGCGCCCCTCCTTCTGCACGAGCCTGCGCTTGAGCCTGCGCTCCAGCAGCCGGACGTGCTGGCTGACCGTCGGCTGGCTCAGGTGCAGTGCGTCCGCCGCTCGCCGGAATCCTCCGGTGTCGGCGATCGCGACGAGTGTTCTCAGATGCACCAGATCCAGCGGGTCCGCCATAGCCGTCACTTCACCCCTCGTCGAGAATCCCTTGGCGACAAGCGAACTACACATCTCGGGCGTAGCGCACCCTTTGAATCGTGGCGATCACAAGGGCTCCGGTTTCACTCCGGTATTGTTAAGAGAGTTGCTGCGCGTAATTTCTCCGGGGGCGATCGTAAATAGCCTCTGATCGGAGTTTCTTATCCGCTGGTATCGGGGCTGCCGATCAATGGGCGCCGAAAGCCCTGTCCAGCAGTGGTTTCGGTGGTGTCCGGCCGTGCTGTGGGGCAACTCATGTCGGGTTGCCGGGATATTCCGGGAGCCGCACAATTGCGAAAAGTGCCGGTCGAATCGGCGGCAATTCCCCCGGATCAGAGGGAGATTATTCAGGTGGTTGATTTTCGTCCGATAGCGGTTGTCGGTGTGGCCTGCCGGCTGCCGGGCGCGAAGGATCCCGACCGGTTCTGGAGGCTCCTGCGCGATGCGGAGAATTCGATCGGGCACCCGTCGCCGCGCCGAGCCGCCGCCGATCCCCGGATCGCCGGGCTGACCGGCGGCTTCCTGGACGAGGTCGACCGCTTCGACGCCGCCTTCTTCGGCATCGCCCCGCGCGAGGCCGCGGCCATGGATCCGCAGCAGCGGCTGCTGCTCGAACTCGCCTGGGAGGCAACCGAAGACGCACGCGTCCCGGCGACGGCGCTGCGCGGGACCGAGACCGGGGTTTTCGTCGGTGCCATCGCGAGCGACTATGCCGCGTTGACGCAGGAGGCCGGGGATTCCGCGGTCACGCGGTACACGCTGACCGGGTTGAGCCGCGGGGTGCTCGCCAATCGGCTTTCGCATGTTCTCGGCTTGCGGGGGGCCAGTCTCTCGGTGGATTCCGCGCAGTCGTCGGGATTGGCGGCGGTGCACGCGGCGTGCGCGAGTATCGGCAGCGGAGAGTCGTCGGCGGCCTTCGCCGGGGCGGTGAATCTGAATCTGACCGCGGGCGCGGCGCTGGTGGCCGAGCGGTTCGGCGGGGTGTCGCCGAGTGGGCGGGCGACCGTTCTCGACGCGGACGGGGACGGGTACGTGCGCGGCGAGGGCGGGGTGGTGCTGCTGCTGAAGTCGCTGGAGCGGGCGGTGGCCGACGGGGATCGGGTGCACGCGGTGATCCGCTCCACCGCGCTCGCGCACGACGGGGACGCGGCGGCGCTGACCGTGCCGGTGGCGGCGGCGCAGGCCGCTGTCATCCGGCGGGCGCAGGCAAGGGGCGGGGTGCGGGCGGGGGAGGTGCGGTACGTCGAGCTGCACGGGACCGGGACGCCGGTGGGGGATCCGGTGGAGGCGGCCGCGCTCGCCGCGGTGTTCGGGGGCGTCGGTGAGCCGGTCGCGGTGGGGTCGGTGAAGCCGAATGTCGGGCATCTGGAGGGTGCCGCCGGTCTGGTCGGTCTGTTGAAGGTGATTCTGGCGGTGCGGAATCGGGAGATTCCGGCGACGCTCGGGCATGTCACGGCGCACCCGGGGCTGGATTCGGCCGCGGTGCGGGTGGTGACGGTGCGCGAGCCGTGGCCGGAGGTCGATGGACCCGCGGTGGCGGGGGTGAGTTCGTTCGGGATGGGCGGGACGAATGTGCACGTGATCGTGGCCTCGGCGCCGGAGGGGAGTTCGCGGCGGCCGGTGCTGCGCGGGGGCTCGGTCGAGCCGGCCGGGACATTCGGAGTGGGTGCGGCGGACGGGCCGGTGGAGCCGGGCGGCGGGCCCGTGGCGGGAGCGCCGGGCAGTGCGCGTGGAGCCGAGCCGGCGGCGTCGGGGGGCGAGCGAGCGGCGGTGCTGCCGTTCGTGGTGACGGCGGCGTCGGCCGGGGCGCTGCCCGCGCAGGCGGCGCGGCTGGCCGCGTTCGTCGATGGCGCCGATCCGACCGCCGTCGCGTCGGCGCTGGTGCGGGATCGGGCGGTGCTCGGTGCGCGGGCCGTCGTCCTGGCCGCTGATCGGGCAACGCTGAGCTCCGGGCTGACGGCGCTCGCGGCGGGCACCGGCGGGCCGGGGATCGTGACCGGCACGCGGGTGGACGGCTCGGTGGCGGTGCTCTTCGGCGGGCAGGGGAGCCAGCGCGCCGGAGCGGGCGCGGAGCTGTACGCGCGGTTCCCGGTGTTCCGCGCGGCCTTCGATTCCGCTGTCACGCTGCTGGATCGCGAACTCGCGGCGCAGCATTCGATCCGCGATGTCGCCTTCGGCGTGGACGGCCCGATCGACGCCACCGAGTACACCCAGCCGGTGATCTTCGCCGTCGAAACCGCGCTGTACCGGCTGCTCGAATCCTGGGGAATCGAGATCGCCGCGGTCGCCGGGCACTCGATCGGCGGCATCGTCGCCGCGCACGTGGCGGGGGCGCTGCCGCTCGACGCCGCCGCCCGGCTGGTGGCTGCGCGCGGTCGGCTCATGGGTTCGCTGCCGCGCGGCGGCGCCATGGTCGCGGTCGAGGCGACGGAGGCCGAGGTCGGGGCCGCGCTGATCGACGGTGTGTCGATCGCGGCGGTGAACGGGGAGCGGGCGGTGGTCGTCTCCGGCGCGGAGGGGGCCGTGGCCGAGGTGGCCGGGCGGCTCGCGGCCGGCGGGCGCCGGACCAAGCGGCTCGCGGTGTCGCACGCCTTCCACTCGGCGGCCATGGAGCCGATCCTCGCCGAGTTCGCGGAGGTGGTCGCGGGGCTCACCTTCCTGGCGCCGACCGGCCCGGTGCTGGTCTCGGACTCGACCGGCGCGGTGCTCACCGACGTCTCCGACCCGGCGTACTGGGTGGCGCACCTGCGCGGCACCGTCCGCTTCGCCGATGCCGCGCGCACCCTGCGCGGGCTCGGCGCGGAGGTGTTCGTCGAGGTCGGGGCCGCGCCGGTGCTGACTCCGCAGCTGTCCGAGCTGCCGGTGGCCGTCGGGACGCTGCGCCGTGGGCGGGACGAGGCGCAGACGGTGCTCACCGCCGCCGCGACGGTGTTCGCGCACGGGCACGCGGTGGAGTGGACGGCCGTCGTTCCGGCTGCCGAGCCGGTGTCGCTGCCGACGTACGCCTTCCAGCGCGAGCGGTACTGGTTGGACACCGTCACCCCGGGCGCCGGGCTCACGCCCCTTTCCGAGGCGCCCGCAGTTGCCGGCGGGCGCGATGCCGCCGAGGTGGCGGCAGCCTCCGATCCCTCCGATCCCTCCGGGACAACCGGGACAACCGGAACGGCCGGGACAGCCGAGACAACCGAGACAGCCGAGACGGCCGAGACAACCGAGACGGCCGAGACAGCCGGGACAGCCGGGACGAGCTCCGACCGGGGTCCACGCCCGGCGGAATCGCCCCGGCCGGACCCCGCGACCGTGGTCCTCGCGACCACCGCGGCGGTCCTCGGCCACGCCGACCCCACCCGCATCGACCCCCGCAGCACCTACCGCGAACTCGGCCTCGACTCCCTCGGCGCCACCGAACTCGCCACCGCGCTCACCCGCGCGCTCGGCACCAGGATCGACCCGACCGCCGTCTACGACCACCCGACCCCGGCAGCGCTCGCCGCGCACCTCGCCGGCGAGCGGCGGGAGACCACGGCCACCGCGGCCGCCGACCCGGCGGAACCGCTCGCGATCGTCGCGGTGAGCGGCCGCTACCCGGGCGGCCTCGACACCCCGGAGCAGCTCTGGGACCTGCTCGCCGCCGAGGGCGAGGCCATCACCGACTTCCCCCGCGACCGCGGCTGGGACCTCGCCGACCTGTACGACCCGGCCGGCGACCGCCCCGGCTCGAGCTACGCCCACCGCGGCGGCTTCCTCGACGCGGCAGGCGATTTCGACGCCGCCTTCTTCGGCATCTCCCCCCGCGAGGCCACCGCCATGGACCCGCAGCAGCGGTTGGTGCTGGAGGCCACCTGGGAGCTGTTCGAGCGGGCAGGCATCGTCCCGGCGACGCTCGCGGGCTCGCGGACCGCCGTCTACCTGGGCGCGACCCCGCAGGAGTACGGCCCGCGGCTGCACCGGATGCCGGGCGCGGCGGAGGGGTTCGGGCTGACGGGGGTCTCGCCGAGCGTGCTCTCCGGGCGCGTCGCCTACACCTTCGGGCTGGAGGGGCCCGCGCTCACCGTGGACACCGCGTGCTCGTCGTCGCTGGTCGCGCTGCATCTCGCGGTGCGGGCGCTGCGCGCGGGGGAGGCGGAGCTCGCGGTCGCGGGCGGGGTGACCGTCATGGCGAACCCCGGCATGTTCACCGAGTTCTCCCGGCAGCGCGGGCTGGCGGCGGACGGCCGGTGCAAGGCGTTCGCGGCGGGCGCCGACGGGACCGGGTGGGCCGAGGCGGTGAGTCTGCTGCTGGTGGAGCGGCTCTCGGATGCCAGGCGGAACGGCCACGAGGTGCTCGCCGTCGTGCGCGGCACCGCCGTGAACCAGGACGGCGCGTCGAACGGGCTCACCGCGCCGAGCGGCCCGGCGCAGCAGCGGGTGATCCGCGCGGCGCTCGCCGACGCCGGGCTCGACGCGGCCGAGGTGGATGCCGTGGAGGCGCACGGCACCGGGACCGCGCTCGGTGATCCGATCGAGGCGCAGGCGCTGCTCGCCACCTACGGGCGGGATCGGGCGACGCCGCTGTGGCTGGGGTCGGTGAAGTCGAATATCGGGCACAGCCAGGCCGCGGCGGGGACGGTCGGGGTGACCAAGATGGTGCTCGCGCTGCGGAACGGGGTGCTGCCGGCGACGCTGCACGTCGACGCGCCGTCGCCGCACGTGGACTGGGAGTCCGGTGCGGTGCGGCTGCTCACCGAGCGGCAGCCGTGGGCGGCCGGGGCTCGCCCCCGAAGGGCCGGGATCTCGTCGTTCGGGATCAGCGGCACCAATGCGCACGTCGTCATCGAGGAGGCGCCCCCGGGTGCCGTCGCGTCCGCGGCGCGACCGGTCGGCGCCCACCACCCCGCGCCCTTCGTGCTGTCCGCGCGCTCCGAGGCGGGGCTGCGCGGCCAGGCGGCGAAGCTCGCCACGAGCACCGCGGATCTGGGCGCGATCGCCTCGGCCCTGGTCCGGCAGCGGACCGTCTTCGACACCCGGGCGGTAGCGCTCGATCCCGGCTCCCTCGCCACCTTCGCCGCGGGCGAACCCACCCCCGGCGTCATCACCGGAACCCCGGTCACCGGCGGCCTCGCCGTCCTGTTCAGCGGCCAGGGCAGCCAGCGGGCGGGAGCGGGCCGCGAGCTGTACGACCACTTCCCGGCCTTCCGCGCGGCCTTCGACGCCGCGGCCGACGCCCTGGATCGGGCGGGCGCCCTTGCCCATCCCATCCGTGCGGTGGCCTTCGGCGCGGACGGGCCGATCGACGACACCGAGTACACCCAGCCGGTCGTCTTCGCCGTGGCGACCGCGCTCTTCCGGCTGCTCGAATCCTGGGGGATCGAGCCGGAGTTCGTGGCCGGGCACTCCATCGGCGGGGTCGTCGCCGCGCACGTCGCCGGGGTGCTCGCGCTGCCGGACGCCGCGCGGCTGGTCACGGCGCGCGGGCGGCTCATGGGTGCGCTGCCGCGCGGCGGCGCCATGGTCGCGGTGGAGGCGACCGAGGAGGAGGTCGCGGCCGTGGCGCGCGGCGAGTACTCGGTGGCGGCGGTGAACGGGCCGCGCGCCGTCGTCGTCTCCGGGGCCGAGGAGGCGGTCCTCGACCTCGCGGACGCGCTCCGAGCAGCGGGCCATCGCACCAAGCGGCTGACCGTCTCGCACGCCTTCCACTCCGCGCTCATGGACCCGGTGCTCGCCGAGTTCGAGCAGGTGGTGGCCGGGCTGACCTTCCGCGCCGCCGACCGCACCATCGTCTCCGACAGCACCGGCGCGATCATCGACCCGGCCGAGCTCGCCGACCCCGGCTACTGGGTGCGGCACCTGCGCGGCACCGTCCGCTTC
This sequence comes from Nocardia asteroides, assembly GCF_021183625.1. Classification (NCBI taxonomy): domain Bacteria; kingdom Bacillati; phylum Actinomycetota; class Actinomycetes; order Mycobacteriales; family Nocardiaceae; genus Nocardia; species Nocardia asteroides. Next base: position 701,512 of record NZ_CP089214.1, on the reverse strand, counting down.
GCCGACGCCGTGCGCGCCGCCCACACGGCGGGGGCCGGGATCTTCCTCGAGCTCGGCGCCGAACCGGTGCTCACCCCGCAGGTGCTGCACACCCTGGACGCCGCGGTCGCCACCGGGACGCTGCGCGCGGGCCGGGACGAGGTGCGCGGCTTGCACACCGCAGCCGCCACGGTCTTCACCGCCGGGCACCCGGTGGACTGGGCCGCCATCGTCCCCCCGGCACCGCGGATCACGCTGCCCACCTATGCCTTCCAGCGCACCCGCTACTGGATCGAGGAGCCCGCGGGCACCGAATCCGCCGCCGACCGCTGGTTCTGGGAGCGGGTCAGGGAGCGCGACGGCACCGCGCTCGCCGCCGCCATCGGCGTTGCCGCGGCGCCACTGTCCGCGCTGCTCCCCGCCCTGGACACCTGGCGCACCCGCCGCGCCGGGGCCGGGGCCGTCGACTCCTGGACCTACCGGGTCGAGTGGCGCGACATCCCCGACCCCGCCGCCGTCCCGCGCGGGACCTGGCTGCTGGTCACCCCCGCCGACGGCGCCGCCGATCCGTGGGCGGCAGCGCTCACCACCGCGCTCTCCGCGCACGGCGTCACCGTGCGCACCCTGCGGCTCGAGCCGGGGACAGCGCGGGAGTTCGCCGACCGCGCTGGCAGGACCGCCCCGGCGCCCGATGCCGCCCTGGATCGAGTCGCGCCGAGCGGCGCGGAGGGAACCGGCTCGGCACCCGGCCTCCGACTCGCGCCGGGCCTCGGTGCCGCGGACCGGATCGTCTCCCTGCTCCCGCTGTCCCCGGACGGCACGCTCGCGGAGAGCGCGGCCCTGGCCCGCGCGATCCCGCGCCCGGACACCCTGCGGGTACTCATTCCGGACCCGGTGCACACCCCGCTCGCCGCCTGGCACCGCTCGTTCCTCGACGTACTGGCCATCGAAACCGGCTCGACCCCGGCGGTTCTCGAACTTCCGGACGATCCGTCGAACGCCCCCCGAGTCGTCGCCGCACTCGCCGCCGACGAACCCAACCTCGCCGTCACCGCCCACGCCACCCGCACCCGCCGCATCGTCCCCGCCGCCCCCGCCGGGCCACCGATACCGTGGCGCCCCACCGGCACCGTCCTCATCACCGGCGGCACCGGCGCACTCGGCGCCCACGTCGCCCGCCGCCTGGCGGCCAACGGCGCCACCGACCTGCTCCTGCTCAGCCGCCGCGGCCCGGACGCCCCCGGCGCCGCCGCGCTGGCCGCCGAACTCGGCGCCACCGTCGTCGCCTGCGATATCGGCGACCGCGCCGCCCTCGCCGCCGTCCTCGCGGCCATCCCGCCCGACCGCCCGCTCACCGACGTGGTGCACACCGCCGCGGTCCTCGACGACGCCCTCGTCACCGGCCTGGATCCCGAGCGGATCGAGCGGGTGCACCGGGTGAAGGTCGCCGGGGCACTGCACCTGCACGAACTCACCCGCGAGCTGCCGCTGCGCTCGTTCGTCCTCTTCTCCTCCGTCACCGGCACGGTCGCAGGCCCCGGCCAGGGCAACTACGCGCCGGGCAATGCGGTGCTCGACGCGCTCGCCGAGCACCGGCACGCGCTCGGCCTGCCCGCCACCGCCATCGCCTGGGGCCACTGGGACGGCGACGGCATCGCGGGCGCCGACGCGGCGGAACAGCTGCGCCGCAACGGCCTGCGCCCGATGACCCCGGAGACCGCCCTGGACGCGCTGGAACGAGCGGTCGCGGACGGCGAACCCCGCGTGATCGTCGCCGACATCGACTGGACCGCCACGCACGCCAGACCGGGGCTGCTCGCCGAGCTCCTCCCCGAACCCGAGCAGACCGCAGGCCCTGACCTCGCCGAACTCGACCCGATCGAACTCCGCGCGCACCTGGAAAACCTGGTGCGCACCGAGGTCGCCGCCGCACTCGGCCACCCCGGCACCGCCGCCATCGACGACGAACGCGGCCTGCGCGACCAGGGCTTCACCTCGCTCACCTCGGTCGAGCTGCGCAACCGGCTTGGCACCCGCACCGGGCTCGAACTCCCCGCCACCCTGGTCTTCGACCACCCCACCGTCGCCGCGCTCACCGAGCTGCTGCTGCACCGGCTGGCCCCGGCCCCGCCGCCGCTGCTCGACACCGTGCTCGCCGACCTGGAGCGGATCGCCGACGTGCTGGCGGGCAGCGCCATCCCGGACGCCGACCGCGCCGTCGCGCTGGACCGGCTGCGCCGGCTCACCGAGGCCACCGAGGCCACCGCGCCAGGCACCGATCCGGCCGCGGCCCTGGCGAGCGCCTCCGACGACGACCTCATCGATTTCATCGGCTCCGAACTCGGTATCTCCTGACACCCGAAAGGTCACGCTGTGAACGACGTCGCCTCCGACGACACGATGCGGCACCTGCTCCGGCGGGTGAGCGCGGAACTCTACAAGACCCGCGAGGAACTGCGCGAGGTCACCGACGCCGCCCGTGAACCCATCGCCATCGTGGCGACCGGGCTCCGCCTGCCCGGCGCCGACACCCCCGAGCAGTTCTGGGAGCTGCTGGCCGAGGGCAGGGACGCGCTGCGCGACTTCCCGGCCGACCGCGGCTGGGACACCGCCGCGCTCTACCACCCGGACCCCGCGCACACCGGGACCACCTACACCACCCGCGGCGGCTTCCTGGACGGCGTCGCCGACTTCGACCCGGACTTCTTCGGCATCTCCCGCCGCGAGGCGCTCGCCATGGACCCGCAGCAGCGGCTGCTGCTGCACACCACCTGGGAGGCGTTCGAGCGGGCCGGGATCGACCCGCGCACCCTGCGCGGCAGCCGCACCGGCGTCTACACCGGCACCAACGGCCAGAGCTACGTCACCGGACCGGGCCCGGTGCCCGCCGCGGTCGAGGGGTACCTGGTCACCGGGACCGCGGCCAGCGTGCTCTCCGGCCGGATCGCCTACACCTTCGGCTTCGAGGGGCCCGCGCTCACCGTCGACACCGCCTGCTCGTCCTCACTGGTGGCGCTGCACCTCGCGGTGCGGGCGCTGCGGGCAGGCGAGATCGACTTCGCGGTGGCGGGCGGCGCGACCGTGCTCGCCGCGCCGGACATCTTCGTGGAGTTCTCCCGGCAGCGCGGGCTCGCTGTGGACGGGCGCTGCAAGGCGTTCGCGGCGGGCGCCGACGGCACCGGCTGGGCCGAGGGTGTCGGGGTGCTGCTGGTCGAGCGGCTCTCCGACGCGCAGCGGCACGGCCACCGGGTGCTCGCCGTGCTGCGCGGCTCGGCGGTGAACCAGGACGGCGCCTCCAACGGCCTCACCGCGCCCAACGGCCCGGCCCAGCAGCGGGTGATCCGGGAGGCGCTCGCCGACGCCGGGCTGACCACCGGCGACGTCGACCTGATCGAGGCGCACGGCACCGGAACCGCGCTCGGCGACCCGATCGAGGCGCAGGCGCTGCTCGCCACCTACGGCCGGGACCGGGCGACGCCGGTGTGGCTGGGCTCGGTGAAGTCCAATATCGGCCACACCCAGGCCGCCGCCGGGGTGGCGGGGGTGATCAAGGCGGTGCTGGCGCTGGAGCGCGGCGTGCTGCCGCCGACGCTGCACGTGGACGAGCCGTCGCCGCTGGTGGACTGGGAGTCCGGGCAGGTCGGGCTGCTCACCGAGATCAGGGACTGGCCGGAGACCGGCAGGCCGCGGCGGGCGGGGGTCTCGGCCTTCGGGGTCTCCGGGACCAATGCGCACGTCGTGCTCGAGCAGGCGCCGGAAAACGCGGAAGCCGAACCGGTTCCACTCACGGGGGTCGCCCCGTTCGTGCTCTCCGCCGCCACTCCGGAGGCGCTGCGCGGGCAGGCCGCGCGGCTCGCCGCGCACCTGGACGAGGCCGCACCGCTCGGTTCGGTGGCGTCGTCGCTCATCCGGGATCGGGTGCGGTTCCGGGCGCGGGCCGTCGTGCTTGCCGCCGATCACGGCGGGCTGCGGGCTGGGCTGGCCGCGGTGTCCGGCGGGACCTCGGCCGCGAGCGTCGTGACCGGCCCCGCACAGCCGGCCGCGGGCTCGGTGGCGGTGGTCTTCGGCGGGCAGGGCAGCCAGCGCGCCGGGGCGGGCGCGGAGCTGTACGCGCGGTTCCCGGTGTTCCGCGATGCCTTCGACGCCGCCGTCGCCCCGCTGGACGCCGAACTGGCCGCAGCGCACTCCATTCGCGCTGTCGCCTTCGGCGCGCCGGGGACCGAGGGGCTGATCGACGCCACCGAGTACACCCAGCCGGTGATCTTCGCGGTGGAGACCGCGCTGTACCGGCTGCTGGAGTCGTGGGGGATCGAGATCGGCGTGGTGGCCGGGCACTCCATCGGCGGGATCGTCGCCGCGCATGTCACCGGGGTGCTGACGCTGCCCGATGCGGCCCGGCTGGTCGCGGCGCGGGCCCGGCTCATGGGCGCGCTGCCCGCGGGCGGGGCGATGGTGGCCGTGCGGGCCACCGAGGCCGAGGTGCGGGAACGGCTGGCCGGTGAGGCGCGGGTCGCGGTGGCCGCGGTGAACGGCCCGCACGCGGTGGTGCTCTCCGGCGCCGAGGAACCGGTGCTCGCGCTGGCCGCGGAATTCACCGCGGCGGGCAGGCGGACCCGCCGTCTCGCCGTCTCGCACGGCTTCCACTCGCCGCTGATGGATCCGGTTCTGCCCGAGTTCGCGGCGGTCGTCGCCGGGCTGACCTTCGCCGAGCCGACCGGGCCGGTGCTGGTCTCCGACGCGACCGGCGCGGTGGTCACCGCGGCCGAGCTCGCCGATCCGGCCTACTGGACCGGGCACCTGCGCGGCACCGTCCGCTTCGCCGACGCCGTGCGCACCGCGCGTGCGGCCGGGGCCGGGGTCTTCGTCGAGGTAGGCGCCGGTGCGGTGCTGACCCCGCTGGTCGCGGCCACGCTCGGGGACGAGGTCGCCGCGGTGCCGACCGCGCGCAAGGGAAGGGACGAGGTCACGACCGTGCTGGGGGCGGCCGCGACGGTCTTCGCGCACGGGCACCGGGTGGACTGGGCCGCGGTGGTGCCCGAGGCCCCACGCACCCCGCTGCCCACCTACGCCTTCCGGGCGGAACGGTTCTGGGCCACCGTGGAATCCGGGCAGCGCGTGGCCGGCGGGCACCCGCTGCTCGGCGCGGTCGTCGCGCTGGCGGGCGGGGACGGCGCGGTCGCCACCGGACAGCTCTCGCTGCGCGGCCACCCGTGGCTGGCCGAGCACGTGGTCGCGGGCGCGGTGTTCGTGCCGGGCACCGCGCTGGTGGAGCTGGCGGTGCACCTGGCCGACACCGTCGGCGCCGACACCGTGGACGAACTCGTCATCGAGGCGCCGCTGGTACTGCGGCCGGAGGCGGCGGTGGAGCTGCAGGCGCAGGCCCGCCGCACCGGCGACGCGTTCACCGTCGAGATCCACTCCCGCCCGGCCGACCGGCCGGAGGTTCCGTGGACCCGGCACGCCACCGGCACCCTGCGCGGTACCGGCAATACCGAATCCCGGTCGATCGCCGCCTCTTCCGCGCCGGCACCGGGGGTTTCCGCGCCCACCCCGCCGGAATCGTCGGCCACCGTGGAATCCTGGCCGCCCGCCGACGCCTCCGCGCTCGACCCGGCCGAGGTCTACGCCCGGCTGCGCGCCGCGGGGCTGGACTACGGCCCGCTCTTCCGCGGCCTCACCGCCGTGTGGCAGCGCGGCGACACGATCTTCGCCGAGATCACGCTGCCCGGCGGCGAGCCGGGCGGCTACACCGTGCACCCGGCGCTCTTCGACGCCGCGCTGCACCCGGTCGCGCTGCTCACCGGCGACTTCACCGCGCCGCGCATCCCGTTCGCCTGGACCGGCGTCCGGGTGCACGCCGGTGGCGCCACCGCGCTGCGCGTCACCTTCACCGCCGCCCCGGACGGCCTCACCGCGCTGCGCGCCACCGACACCGCGGGCCGCCCGGTGCTCACCGTCGACGCGCTCACCCTGCGCGCCGCCACCGGCTCCGCACCCGCGGTGGCAGATCTGTACGAGCTCGGCTGGGTGGAGCATCCGCTGCCCGCGGTCACCCCGCTCGGGCACCGGATCTGGGACGCGGCGCTGCCGGAGACCCTCGCCGCCCTGCAGCAGGCCGAGCCCGAGCACCCGCTGGTCGTGCTCACGCACGGCGCCGTCGCCGTGCTCGACGACGACCGGCCGGACCCGGAAGCCGCCCCGATCTGGGGGCTGGCCCGCAGCGCGCAGACCGAGCGGCCGGGCGCGGTCATCCTGCTCGACACCGACGACACCGCCGCGTCGGCCGCCGTCCTGAACCACGCCATCGCCGCCGCGCTCGACGGCGAGCCGCAACTCGCGCTGCGCGCGGGCACCGCCCACCTGCCCCGCCTGGCCCGCTCCACCGCTGCCGCCGACGGCAGGGCCTGGAACCCGGACGGCACCGTGTTGATCACCGGCGGTACCGGCGGACTCGGCGCGGCACTCGCCAGGCACCTGGTCGCCGAGCACGGCGTCGGGCACCTCCTGCTGGCCGGACGCCGCGGAACGGCAGCACCCGGCGCCACCGAACTCGCGGCCGAGCTGCGCGCCGCCGGCGCGACCGTGCTGGTGGTCTCGGCCGACGTCACCGACCGGGACGCCGTCACAAGGCTGCTCGCGGCCGTCGCGCCGGAGCACCCGCTCACCGCGGTCGTGCACACCGCGGGCATCGTCGACGACGGCGTGCTCGACGCGGTGACCCCGGAGCGGCTGGCCGCCGTCCTCGCCCCCAAGCTCACCGCCGCCGGGCACCTCGACGAGCTCACCCGCGACCACGACCTGGCCGCCTTCGTCCTCTACTCCTCCGTCGCGGGCATCCTCGGCACCGCGGGCCAGGCCGCCTACGCCGCCGCCAACACCGGCCTGGACGCGCTGGCCGCGCGGCGCCGCGCCGACGGCCTGCCCGCCACCTCGCTCGCCTGGGGGCTGTGGGCCGAGACGACCGGCGTCACCGCGCACCTCACCGACGCCGACCGGGCCCGGCTGGCCCGCCAGGGCGTCCGGGCGCTGGCCACCGAGGAGGGGCTCGCGCTCTTCGACGCCGCCGTCTTCCACCGGGACCGGGCCCTGCTGATCCCGGCCCCGCTCGCGCTCACCGGCACCGCCGACACCCCGGTCCTGCGTGGCCTCGTCCGCCGGACCCGGGCGAAGGCAGCGGCGGCGCAGCACGATTCGGGGCTGGCCGCGCTGCCCGCCGCCGAGCGCCGCACGACCCTGCTCGAGCTGGTGCGCCGGGAGGCCGCCGCCGCGCTCGACCACCCGGACCCCGCTGGCATCCGCGGCGACCGCGGGCTCGCCGAGCTCGGCATCGACTCGCTCACCGCCGTCGAGCTGCGCAACCGCCTGGCCGCCGCCACCGGGCTGAAACTCCCGGCCACGCTCACCTTCGACCACCCCACCCCGGACGCCATCGCCGCCTTCCTCGACCAACTGCTCGGCGGCGGGACCGGCGAGCGGGCGGTCGCCGCGCAGCGCGGCAGCGGGGACGACGACCCGATCGCCATCGTCGGGGTCGCGCTGCGGCTGCCCGGCGGGATCGCGAGCCCGGAGGCGCTCTGGCGGCTGCTGGAATCCGGCGGCGACGCGGTCGCCGAATTCCCGGACGACCGCGGCTGGGATCTGGCCGCGCTCTTCGACGACGACCCGGCCACCCCGGGCACCTCGTACACCAGGCACGGCGGATTCCTCACCGACGCCGCCGATTTCGACGCCGCCGCCTTCGGCATGTCGCCGCGCGAGGCGCTCGCCACCGACCCGCAGCAGCGGCTGCTGCTGGAGACCGCCTGGGAGGCGCTGGAACGGGCCGGGATCGACCCGACCTCGCTGCGCGGCAGCCGGACCGGCGTCTTCGCGGGCACCATGTACCACGACTACGCCCCGCACCTCCAGGACGCGCCGCCCGACCTGGAGGGGTACCTGGTGAACGGCAGCGCGGGCAGCATCGCCAGCGGCCGCATCTCCTACACGTTCGGGTTCGAGGGGCCCGCCATCAGCGTGGACACCGCCTGCTCGTCCTCGCTGGTCGCGCTGCACCTGGCCGCGCAGTCGCTGCGCTCGGGGGAGAGCGAGCTGGCGCTGGCGGGCGGGGTCGCGGTGATGTCGAGCCCGGCCACCTTCGTCGAGTTCTCCCGGCAGCGGGCGCTCGCCCCCGACGGGCGGTGCAAGGCGTTCGCGGCGGCCGCGGACGGCACCGGCTGGGCCGAGGGGGTGAGCATCCTGGTACTCGAGCGGCTCTCCGCCGCGCGGCGCGCCGGGCATCCGGTGCTCGCGCTGGTCCGCGGCTCCGCGGTGAACCAGGACGGCGCCTCCAGCGGGCTGACCGCGCCGAACGGCCCCGCGCAGCAGCGGGTGATCCGGCAGGCGCTGGCCAATGCCGGGCTCACCGCCGCCGACGTGGACGCGGTCGAGGCGCACGGCACCGGCACCACGCTCGGCGACCCGATCGAGGCGCAGGCGGTGATCGCCACCTACGGCGCCGGGCGGGACCCGGAGCGGCCGCTGTGGCTGGGGTCGCTGAAGTCCAACGTCGGGCACACCCAGGCGGCCGCGGGCGGCGCCGGGATCGCGAAGATGATCCTGGCGCTGCGGAATCGGACCCTGCCGCGCACCCTGCACGTCGACGCGCCGACGCCGCACGTGGACTGGTCGGACGGGGGAGTCCGGCTGCTCACCGCCGCCGTCCCGTGGGAGCCGGGTGCCCGCCCGCGCCGCGCGGGCATCTCCTCCTTCGGCGTCAGCGGCACGAACGCGCACGTCATCATCGAGGAGCCGCCCCAGGCGCCGGAGCTGCCCGCCCGGAGCGGGCAGGGAACGGCCACCGGCGGAGCCGCGCGCACGATGACCGACGCCGATTCGGTGCCGGCCGCGCCCGGCGGCGGTGTCGTGAGCCCGCTGCCGGAGGAGCGGCCGCTGCCCTGGGTGCTCTCCGCGCACACCCCGGCAGCGCTGCGCGGCCAGGCGGTGGCGCTCGCCACCTACCTGCGCTCCCGGCCCGAGGTGAACGCCGCCGACGTGGCGCGCACCCTGCTCGAGGGCAGGGCCGCGCTGACCGAGCGGGCGGTGCTGGTCGGCGACGACACCGCACTGCGCGCCGGACTGGAGGCGCTCGCCGCGGGCGGCGCGCTCCCCGAGCACGCCGCGCGCGGCAGCGCCGACGTGGCCGGGCGCACCGTCTTCGTCTTCCCCGGCCAGGGCGGCCAGTGGCGCGGCATGGCCGCCGAGCTGTACCGTACCGCCCCGGTCTTCGCCGACCGGCTCACCGAGTGCGCCGAGGCGCTCGCCCCGCACGTGGACTGGGATCCGCTCCCGGTGCTGCTCGGCACGGCCGAGATCGACGACGAGCGGGTCGACGTGGTGCAGCCCGCGCTGTGGTCGGTCATGGTGGCGCTGGCCGCGCTGTGGCGCGCGCACGGCGTCGAACCGGATGCCGTCGTCGGGCACTCGCAGGGCGAGATCGCCGCGGCCGTCGTCGCGGGCGCGCTCTCGATCGCGGACGGCGCCCGCGTGGTCGCGCTGCGCAGCCGCGCCATCGCCGCGGCCGCCGGTCCCGGCGCGATGGCCGCGGTGCAGCTGTCCGCCGCCGCGGCCGCCGAGCTGATCGAGCCGTGGGCCGACCGGGTCGCGGTCGCCGTGGTCAACGCACCGAGCTCGGTGGTGCTCTCCGGCGAGATCGCGGCCGTGGAGGAGATCCTGGCCCGGCTGGCGGCCGACGGCGTGCGCAGCCGCAGGGTCGCCGTCGACTACGCCTCGCACTCCCCGACGGTGGAGCCGCTGCGCGCCGAGCTGGCCACCGCGCTCGCCCCGGTGCGGCCGCGGGAGTCGGCGATCCCGCTGCTCTCCACGGTGACCGCCGACTGGATCGACGGCACCGCGCTCACCGGCGGCTACTGGTTCGACAACCTGCGCGGCACGGTCCGCTTCGAGCAGGCGACCCGCGCCCTTGCCGAGGCGGGCTACCGGGCCTTCGTGGAGATCGGGCCGCACCCGGTGCTCGCGACCACCGTCGAGGAGACGCTGGAGGCGGCCGGTGCTCCCGCCACCGCCGTCGTCGGCACCCTGCGCCGCGACGACGGCGGCCTCGCCCGCTTCACCACCTCGCTCGCCGCCGCGCACACCAGGGGCATCCCGGTGGAGTGGAATGCTGCGCGGGGCAACCGGATCGAGCTGCCCACCTACGCATTCCAGCGCACCCGCTACTGGATCGACGCCGACCGCTCCGCCGCCCGCCGCGACGAGCGCGTACCCCGCGCGGTAACCCCGGAACCGGCCGCCCCGGTCGCGCTCGACCGCTTCACCGGGCTGGACACCCCGGCCCGGCGCGCCGCCGTGCTCTCGCTGGTCCGGGACGAGACCGCGGCGGTCCTCAAACACCCGAGCGGCGACGAGGTCGCGGTCTCCCGCGCCTTCCGCGATCTCGGCCTCGACTCGCTCACCGCGGTCGACCTGCGCAACCGGCTGCGCGCGGCCACCGGCCTCGCGTTGCCCGCCACGCTCATCTTCGACCACCCCTCCCCGGAGGCGGTCGCCGAATTCGTGGTCTCCGCCCTGCCGGACGGCCGGGAACCCGAACCGCGCGACGCCGAATCGGCGCTGCGCACCCTGGAATCCGCGCTGACCGAGGTGAACGGCGAGGCGGGCGCGCTCGCGGAGCGGCTGCGCGCCATCGCCGACCGGCTCGACGGCGCCGCCGGACCGGCCGCCGACCTCGACTCCGCCACCGACGACGAACTGTTCGACCTGGTAGACAGGACCTGACGCATGGCAACCGAAGCCAAACTCCGCGATTACCTCAAGCGCTCCATCGCCAAGGAGCAGAAGCTGCAGCAGCGCCTCGACGACCTGCAGGCCAAGACGCGGGAGCCGATCGCGATCGTCGGCACCGCCTGCCTGCTGCCCGGCGGCATCGAATCCCCGGAGCAGCTGTGGGAGCTGGTGGCCGCGGGCGGCGACGCCGTCGGCGAGTTCCCGGCCGACCGCGGCTGGGATCTGGCCGCGCTCTACGACCCCGACCCGGACCGCCCCGGCACCTCCTACACCAGGCACGGCGGCTTCCTGGACGGCGTCGCCGACTTCGACCCGGACTTCTTCGGCATCTCGCACCGCGAGGCGCTCGCGATGGACCCGCAGCAGCGGCTGCTGCTGCGCACCACCTGGGAGGCGTTCGAACGCGCCGGGCTCGACCCGCACGCGTTCGGCGGCAGCCGGACCGGCGTCTACGCCGGGCTGGCCGGGCACGACTACGGCTCCCGGCTCGACCCGATCCCCGACGATCTGGAGGGGTACCTGGCCATCAACAACCTGGGCAGCGTCGTCTCCGGGCGGATCGCCTACACCTTCGGGTTCGAGGGGCCCGCGGTCACCGTGGACACGGCGTGCTCGTCGTCGCTGGTCGCCGTGCACCTGGCGGTGCGGGCGCTGCGCTCGGGCGAGATCGACCTCGGGGTGGCGGGCGGGGCGTCGGTGATGTCGACGCCGATCGGGTTCACCGAGTTCTCCCGGCAGCGCGGGCTCGCCACCGACGGCCGGTGCAAGGCCTTCGCCGCGGGCGCGGACGGCACCGGATGGGCCGAGGGTGTGGGAGCCGTTCTGCTGGAACGCCTCTCGGATGCGCAGCGGCTGGGGCACCCGGTGCTCGCGGTGATCAGGGGGAGCGCGGTGAACCAGGACGGGGCCTCCAACGGGCTCACCGCGCCGAACGGGCCCGCCCAGCAGCGGGTGATCCTGGCGGCGCTCGGCGATGCCGGGCTCGGCGTCGGCGAGGTGGACGCGGTGGAGGCGCACGGCACCGGCACCGTGCTCGGCGACCCCATCGAGGCGCAGGCGCTGCTCGCCACCTACGGATCGCGCGACGGGGGTGAGCCGCTGTACCTGGGGTCGCTGAAGTCGAATATCGGGCACGCGCAGGCCGCCGCGGGCGTCGCCGGGGTGGTGAAGCTGGTGGAGGCGCTCGAGCGCGGGTGGCTGCCTGCCTCGCTGCACCTGGAGGCACCGTCCCCGCTGGTCGACTGGGCGAGCGGGCATGTCGCGCTGCTCACCGAGGGGCGCTCCTGGCCGGAGACCGGGCGCCCCCGGCGCGCCGGGATCTCCGCCTTCGGGGTGTCGGGGACCAATGCCCACGTCGTCCTGGAACAGGCCCCGCCCGCCATCGGGCTCGATCCCGTCGCGCCCGATGGCGAGTTCGCGCCGGGTTCCCACGGGGTCGTGCCGGGCACCGACGGGGTGGCGCCGGGCTCTGACGGGGTGGCGCCGGTCGGCGAACGGCCGTTCGTGGTGTCCGGCGTCGGCCGGGCCGGGCTGGCGGCTCAAGCGGCGCGGCTGGCCGAGTTCGTCTCGGCGGGAGCCGATCTCGATGCCACGGCATCGACCCTGCTCCGGCACCGGGTCGAGTTCGACACCAGGGCCGTCGTGCTCGCCGCCGACCGGGAAACCCTGATCGCCGGCCTCACCGCCGTCGCGGAGGACCGCCCCGCACCGGGCGTGATCACCCCGGCCCCGCGCTCGGGCAGCGGCCTTGCGGCGGTCTTCGCCGGACAGGGCAGCCAGCGCGCGGGCGCGGGCAGCGCACTGTACGAACGCTTCCCTGAGTTCCGCGCCCCGTTCGACGAAGCCGTCGCGCTGCTGGACCGGCACCTCGCTCCGGTGGCCGGGCACTCGGTCCGCGACGTGGCGTTCGGCGCACCGGGCACCGAGGGGCTGATCGACTCCACGGTCTACACCCAGGCCGTGATCTTCGCGGTCGAGACCGCGCTGTACCGGCTCCTGCGCTCCCGGGGCCTCCACTTCCACACCGTCGCCGGCCACTCCATCGGCGGCATCGTCGCCGCGCACGTCGCGGGCGCGCTCTCGCTCGCCGACGCCGCCCGCCTGGTCGCCGCCCGCGGCAGGCTCATGGGCGAGCAACCGCCCGGCGGCGCCATGGTCGCGATCGAGGCCACCGAGGCCGAGCTGCTCCGGGCCATGGAGCAGCACCCGGACCGCGCCGAGGTCGCGCTGGCCGCGGTGAACGGCCCGCGCGCGGTCGTGCTCTCCGGCGCCGAGGCCCCGGTGCTCGCCATCGCCGCCGGATTGGCCGAGCGTGGCCGCCGCACCAGGCGGCTCACCGTCTCGCACGCCTTCCACTCCCCGCTCATGGAGCCGGTGCTCGCCGACTTCGAGAAGGTCGTGGCCGAGCTGGTCTGCACCGAACCCACCGAGGCGACCCTGGTCTCGGACGCCACCGGCGCCGTGCTCACCGCCGCCGATCTGGCCGGCCCCGGCTACTGGGTGCGGCACCTGCGCGGCACCGTCCGCTTCGCCGACGCCGTCGCCACCCTGCGCGAACAGGGCGCGGGCACCGTGCTCGAGCTCGGCGCCGACGCCGTCCTCACCCCGCTGCTGCGCGGTGCCGGCACCGTCGTCGCGCCGGTCCTGCGCCGCGGCCGCGACGAGATCGGCACCGTGCTCACCGCCGCCGCGACCGCCTTCGCCCAGGGGCACCCGGTCGACTGGACCGGGCTCGTCCCGGAGACCCCGCGGATCCCGCTGCCCACCTATGCCTTCCAGCGCACCCGCTTCTGGGCGGAGCGGGAGGCGGGCCGGGCGCACGGGACCGTCCCCGGTATCGACCACCCGCTGCTCACCGGCGCGGTCACCCTCGCATCCGGTGACGGCGCGCTGCTCACCGGGCAGGTCTCGCTGCGCAGCCACCCGTGGCTGGCCGACCACGCGGTGCTCGGCACCGTCATCGTGCCGGGCACGGCGCTGCTCGACCTGGCGGCCCGGGCAGCCACCGAGACCGGTGCCGAGGGGGTGGCCGAGCTCCTGGTGGAGGCGCCGCTGGTGCTCGGCGACGACCCGGTCGACCTCCAGGTCACCGTGACCGGCGCCGAGGTGCGGATCCACTCCCGCCCGTCCGGCGGCGAGTGGATCCGGCACGCCACCGCCCTGCTCGGCGCCGAGCCCGGCGATCCCTTCCCCGACCTGCGCACCTGGCCGCCCGCCGACGCCACCGAGGTCGACGTCACCGGCATCTACCCGGAGCTGCTCGGCACCGGCCTCGCCTACGGCCCCGCCTTCCAGGGGCTGCGCCGGGCCTGGGAGCGGGCGGGCGAACTCTTCGTCGAGGTCGAGCTCCCCGAGCCGGAGCGCGCCCGCGCCGCCGCCTTCGGCGTGCACCCCGCGCTGCTCGACGCCGCCGTGCACCTGCCCGCCCTGCGCGCGCTCGCCGACATCCCGGCGGGGACGAACCGGCTCCCGTTCGCCTGGAACGGGGTTCGCATGCACAGCGCAGGCGCCGCCGCCCTGCGCGTGCGGATCGCCGAGACCGCGCCGGACACCGTCGCCCTGCACGCCACCGACCCCACCGGCACCCCGGTCCTGGCCATCGACAGCCTGGTCGCGCGCCGCGTCTCCGCAGCCCAGCTGCGCTCCGCCCGTTCGGAGCTGCGCGACGCCCTCCACGAGCCGGTCTGGGTCCCGGCCCCGCTGACCGCCGCCGCCCCCGGCACCTTCCTGGTGCTGAACGACGACGAGACGGCCACCCGGCTCCGCGCCCTCGGCCACCGCGCCGAGGAGGTGTCCGGCCCGGCCACCGCCACCGAACACCCCGCCGCCACCGCCGCCGTCCTCACCGCGACCGCACTCGACCAGACCATCCCCGTCCTGCGCGAATGGCTCGCCGACCCCGCCCTCGAAGCGCTGCCCCTGATCGTCGCCACCCATGCCGCGATCGCAACGCAGCAGGCAGATCCCACCGCGACCGACCCACCGCACCCCGCCGCCATCGGGCCCGACCCCGCCGCGGCCGCGATCTGGGGCCTCGTCCGCTCCATCCAGGCCGAACAGCCCGGCCGCCTGATCCTCACCGACCTCGACGGCACCGACGAATCCCTCGCCGCCCTCGCCGCACTACCCCCGCTCGCCACCGCGGAGGACCCGCAGACCGCCCTCCGCACCGGCGAGATCCTGGTACCCCGCCTGCACCGCTGGGCCCCGGACGCCGAACCCGGGGAGTGGGACGCAGCGGGCACCGTACTGATCACCGGTGCCCTGGGCGGCGTCGGCGCCGAAATCACCAAACACCTGGTCACCACGCACGGGGTACGGCACCTGCTGCTGCTCGGCCGCCGCGGCGCCGCCACCCCGGGCGCCCCCGAACTCGTCGCCGAGCTGGAGGCGGCAGGCGCCACCGTCCAGGTGCGCGCCACCGACATCGCGAACCGCGACGAACTCACCGCCGCCCTCGCCGAGATCCCCCGGACGCACCCGCTCACCACGGTGGTGCACGCCGCGGGCGTGGTCGACGACGCCCTCTTCGCCGACCTCACCCCGGAGCGGCTGACCACCGTCCGCGCCCCGAAGGCCGAAGGAGCCAGGCACCTGCACGAACTCACCGCGGAGCTTCCGACCCTCACCCGATTCGTCCTCTTCTCCTCGGTCTCCGCCCTGCTCGGCGGCCCCGGCCAGAGCGCCTACACGGCGGCGAACGCCGAACTCGACGCCATCGCCACCGCCCGCCGCGCCACCGGCCTCCCCGCGACCTCGATCTCCTGGGGCCTGTGGGAGCAGCCGAGCGGCACCACCGCCCACCTCACCCCCGCCGACCGCGCCCGCATCGCCCGCGGCGGCCTCCGCTCGCTCCCCACCGACCTCGCGACCACTCTGTTCGACGCCGCCCTCGCCGGCGACCTCCCGGTCGTGGTCGCCGCCCGCTTCGACACCGCCGCGCTCACCAGGCGCGCCGAAACCGACGCCACCCCACCGATACTGCGCACCCTGACCGGCACCCGCCGCCCCAACCGGAACTCGGCGCTCACCGAACTCGCTGGCCTCGACCCCGAGGCCAGGCAGCGCGCCCTGCTCGACCTGGTCCGCGCCGAGACCGGCGCCGCACTGGCCCACCCCGACCCCGCCGCCATCGAACCCGCCCGCGCCCTCGTCGAACTCGGCCTCGACTCGCTGAGCGCCGTCGAACTCCGCAACGGCCTGGCCAGGGCCACCGGCCTGCGCCTGCCCGCCACGCTCACCTTCGACCACCCCACCCCGGAGGCCGTCGCCACCTTCCTCGGCACCCGGATCGACGCTCCGACGGCACCGGAGAAACCGGCCGCGACGGGCCTCGCCGCCCTGCACCGCCGCATCCACGAGAGCGGCAAGTACGCCGAGGCCGCGCAGCTGCTGATCGCGGCCTCGCACGCCCGCACCACCTTCCCTGCGGATGAGCGGGAACGCCACGCCCTGGCGCCGATCCGGCTCGCCACCGGCCCCGCCCCGACCGCCGTCGTCGCCTTCCCGGCGCTGAGCGCGATCTCCGGCCCGCACGAGTACTCGCGGGTGGCGCAGGAGTTCCGCGGCGAGCGCGACTTCTTCGTGGTCCCGTGGCCCGGCTTCACCGCCGGCAGCGACGATCTGCCGGACTCCATCGCGACCCTGGTCCGGCTCGGCGTCGACGGGCTGCGCGCCGCGCTCCCGCCGGACCGGCCCTTCGTCGTGCTCGGCCGCTCGATGGGCGGCTGCGCCGCGCACGCCGTCGCCGCCGCGCTCGAGGCGGAGGGGCTGCCGCCGAGCGGGCTGGTGCTGGTGGACAGCTACCCGATCGACGCCGCCACCCAGCCGGGCATGGAGTGGTGGGTCGGCTCGATGATCGGCGGGATGCTGGAGCGGGTCGACCGCTTCGACCTCGCGGTGCAGGACGACCGGCTCACCACCATGGGCAGCTACAACCGCATCTTCGCCGACTGGCGCCCCGGCCCGATCGCGACCCCGATCCACCTGCTGCGCGCGGAGAACGCGCTGCCGGGCACCACCGTCGGCGGCGACCGCGACTGGCGTGCCTACTGGCCCGTCCCGCACGGCACCGCCGACATCCCCGGCGACCACTTCACCGCGCTGGAGGAGCACGGCCCGACGACCGCCGCCGCGGTGCGGGAGTGGCTGCTGCGGCTGGAGTCCTGACGCACGGCGAGGGGCCTCCCGATCGAATCGGGAGGCCCCTCGCCGTCGGTGCTCAGCCCGCGAGCTGGGCGATGATCCCGGCCCGGTCCGGCAGCACCGAGTACTCCACGATCCGCCCGTCCCGGAACCGGATGGTGCTGATGCTGAACCCGGTGAAGTGCCGCCCGGTGTCCGGCACGCCGAAGAGTTCACCGCGCTGCGTGCCCTCGATGGTCCAGTAGACGACGACGCGGTCGTCCTCGGCCACGGTGTCGACGACGGTCGCGGTGACGTTCTCGACGTTGGCGCGCAGCCAGGTGATGTGCTCGACGAAGCCGCCGCGGCCCTTGACGCTCCCGGCCGGGACGGCGCTGTCGGTGCCGTCGTCGGCGACGATCTCGTCCAGCAGGTGCAGCTGCCCCTCGGTGATCACCTCGTGGTAGAAGCGGCGCGCGACATCCTTGTTGGTCTGTGCGATGGTGCTCAATCGTCTCTCCTTCTCGTGCGGTGCGGAATTCAGAAACCCTGGCCGGGCAGCGGCAGGATGCCGAGGTTGGCGTCCAGCCCGCCGTCGACGACCAGCGTGGTGCCGGTGATGTACCCGGCGGCGGGGGAGGCGAGGAACCAGATGGCCTCGGCCTGTTCGCTCGGTTCGGCGAAGCGGCCGAGCGGGATCCGGCGCTCGATGACGGCGAGCAGCGCCGGATCCCGGTGCACGTTGGCGGTGATGCCGGTGCGGGTGAGGCCGGGGGCGAGCGCGTTGATCCGCACGCCCTGCGCGGCGTAGTCGATGGCGAAGGCGCGCACCAGGTTGATCAGCGCGCCCTTGGAGGCGTTGTAGGCCCAGTTGCCCGGGTCGCCGCGCAGCCCGGCCACCGAGGAGGTGAAGATCGCCGAGCCGCGGGTCTCGCGCAGCGCCGGGATCGCGGCCTTGAGGCCGTGGATGGGGCCGCGCAGGTTCACGCCGAAGATCCGGTCGGCCGACTCCACCGAGCCGGGGGTCTCCAGCGGCGGGGTGCCGCCGGTGCCCGCGTTCAGGACGACGGTGTCCAGCCTGCCGAACCGCTCCAGCGCGGTCTGCACGGCCGTCCGGTTGACCTCCTCGGCGGAGACGTCACCGGCGACGGTGACGATGCCGTCGCCGAGCGATTCCAGCCCGCGCGCGGAGACGTCGACGGCGACGACGTGCTCGCCGCGCTCGGCGAAGAGCTCGGCGGTGGCCCGGCCGATACCGGAGGCCGCGCCGGTCACGAGGACGACGCGCGGGGTCGATGGTTCGCTCACAACAATCCTTTCGAGAGGGGAACGGCCGCCCGCGGGACGGCGGCCAGCAACTGGCGGGTGTAGGGGTGCCGCGGATCGGCGAAGAGCTGCTCGGTCGGCCCGGCCTCGACGACCCGGCCGTCCCGGGTGACCAGCACCCGCCCGCAGAGCCTGCGCACCACCGCGAGATCGTGCGAGATGAAGAGCAGCGCGGTGCCGGTCTCCCGCCGGATCCGGTCGAACAGCTCCAGGATCTGCGCCTGGATGGTGACGTCGAGCGCGGAGACCGGCTCGTCGGCGACGATCAGCTCCGGCTCGCCGGCCAGCGCCCGCGCGATCGCCACCCGCTGCCGCTGCCCGCCGGAGAGCTGCGCCGGACGTCGTCGCACCAGCTCCGGATCCAGCCCCACCGACACCAGCAGCGCCGCCACCCGGGCCGCGGGGGAGCGTTCCCGGTGCAGCGCCTCGGCCACGATCCGGCCGACGTTCCAGCGCGGGTCGAAGGCGCTGAGCGGGTCCTGGTCGATGAGCTGGATTCGCGGCCGCAGCGGCCTGCGGGCGCGTTCGGTGCGCTCGCTCCACGGCTCGCCGCCGAAGTGCACGGTGCCCGCGCGCGGGGCCAGGTGGGCCAGCGCGAGCCGGGCGATCGTGGACTTGCCGGAGCCGGATTCGCCGACCACCCCGAGGGTTTCGCCGCGCGCGAGGGTGAACGAGACGTCCTCGACCGTGCGCCGCCCGGCGCCGCCGGGCAGCGTGTACTCGTGCCCCACCGCCCGGAACTCCAGCAGCGGCGGGCCGTCCGGCGCGGCCGGCTCCGCCGGGGGAGCGAGCCGGGCGCGCGGCCGGTGCTCGCCGGGGTGCAGGCAGCGCGCGGCGTGGCCGTCGCCGAGTTCGGTGAGCGCGGGCAGCGCGGTCCGGCAGCGCTCCTCGGCCAGCGGGCAGCGGGTGGCGAACGGGCAGCCCGAGGTCGCGGGCGGCGCCCACGGCGCGAGCGCGGGGTGCTCGGCCGGGCCGTCCACCCGGGGCGCGGCGGCGAGCAGCTCGACGGTGTAGGGGTGCGCGGGCGCGGCGAAGAGCTCCGCGGTGCGCCCGCGCTCCACCACCACCCCGGCGTAGAGCACCGCCACCTCGTCGGCGTTGCCCGCGACCACCGCGAGGTCGTGGCTGATCAGCAGCACGGCGCTGCCCGCGGCCCTGCGCTCGTCCAGCAGCCGCAGGATCTGCGCCTGCACCCCGACGTCGAGCGCCGTGGTCGGCTCGTCGGCGATGATCAGCTCCGGGCGGGCAGCGACGGCGGAGGCGATGAGCACCCGCTGCCGCAGCCCGCCGGAGAGCTCGTGCGGGTACTGCAGCAGCCGGTCGTCCGGGTCCGGGATGCCCGCGGCGGCCAGCAGATCGAGCACCGCGTCGTCGAGCTCGTCCGGTTTCGCCAGCCCGTGGATCAGCAGCGGCTCGGCCACCTCGTGCCCGATCCGGCGCAGCGGATCCAGCGAGGTCAGCGCGTCCTGCAGGACGAAACCGATGCGCCTGCCCCGGATCCGGCGCCACTGCCTGCCCGGCAGCGCGCGCAGGTCGATCCCGTCGAAGCGCAGGTCGTCCGCGCGCACCTCGGCGGTGTCGCCGGCCAGCCCGAGCAGGGTGCGGGCCACCACGCTCTTGCCCGACCCGGACTCGCCGACCAGCGCCAGGCAGCGCCCAGCCACCAGCTCGAACCCCACGTCGCGCACCGCGGGCGCGCCCGCCCCGAACCGCACCGACAGATTCCGCACCTCGAGCAGCGGCTCGGTCACGATTCCCCCTCCGATCGGGCCCGCAGGGCACGGCCGAGCACGCTCACGGCCAGCACCGTCACCGTCACCGCGAGCCCGGGGAATACCGCGAGCGTCCACTGCGCGGAGAGATAGTTGCGGGACTGCGCGAGCAGCGCGCCCCACTCCGGCACCGACGACTCCGCGCCGAGACCGAGGAAGCTGAGCGAGGCGCCGATGATGATCGCGGTGCCGATATTGATCACCACCAGCACCCCGAGCGGGATCAGCACATTCGGCGCCACGTGCCGCAGCACCACCCGGACCGGCGCGATGCCGAGGTCGAGCGCCGCCCGCACGTACGCGAACTGCCGCACCAGGTGCGTCCGGATCCGCACGATCCGGGCGAAGCCGGGGGCCAGCGCCACCGTCACCGCGATCGCGACATTCCCGGTGCCCGGCCCGAGCACGGCCACCACCAGCAGCGCCATCAGCACCGCGGGGAACGCGAGGAAGACGTCGGCGAGCCGCATGCCGACCTGGTCCGCCACCGGGCCGCCCAGCGCCGCCAACAGCCCCCACACCGCGCCGGCCAGGCTCGCCGCCAGCGTCGAGCCGACCCCGACCAGCAGCGTGGCCGCGGTGCCGTGCACCACCCTGGCGTAGACGTCGCGGCCGAGCCAGTCGGTGCCGAACGGGTGCGCGAGGCTCGGCGGCCGCAGCGTGACCGCCGGGTCGATGGCCTCCGGTGACCCGGCCAGCAGCCCCGGCGCCATCGCCGCCAGCAGGATCAGCAGCAGCACCACCCCGGCGAGCAGCACCCCCGCACCGGGCAGCCGCGCCGAGCCGCGGCCGAGCGCGCTCGCGGTACTCACCGCACCACCGCCCCGACCCGGGGGTCGACGATCCGGTACAGCTGGTCCAGCGCGATCCCGATCAGCGAGAAGGCGGCGGCGGTGAGCACCACCAGCCCGGTCACCACCGGGTAGTCGCGGCCGCGCACCGCCGTCACCAGCACCTGGCCCAATCCCTGCCGGGCGAAGACGGTCTCGACGACCACCACCCCGCCGAGCAGGTTGCCGAACATCCAGCCCGAGATGGTGAGCACCGGCAGCGCCGCGTGCCGCAGCGCGTGGTGCAGCCGCACCCTGGTCTCGGTGGCGCCGCGCGCCCGCACCGTCAGCGCGAACGGCTGCGCCAGCGCCTGCTCGATCCCGTCCCGCGCCACCTGGGAGAGCACCCCGGCGACGGCGATGGCGAGGGTGATCCAGGGCAGCACCAGCGCGGCCGGGCCGCCGTTGCCCAGAACCGGGAACACGTGCCAGCGGAAGGAGAAGAGCGCCAGCAGCAGGAACCCGATCCAGAACGTCGGCATCGAGAGCGCCCCGAACTCCGCCACCCGCGCCACCGCGCGCGGCCGCGGCCTGCCCGCCGTGGCGACCGCGACCGCGAGCGCGAGCAGCAACCCGAGCACCATCCCGCCGAGCGCGAGTGCCAGCGTGGCGCCCGCCTGCTCGGCCACCACCGTCAGCACCGGCTGGTTCAGCTGGTACGAGCGGCCCAGGTCGCCGCGGCACAACCGGCCGAGAAAGCGCAGGTACTGGAGCAGCACCGGGTCGTCGAAGCCGTAGTCGGCGCGGATCCGGGCCAGCACCTCCGGCGCGGCGGTGGCCGCGACCCCGCCCGCCACCGCCCGCGCCGGGTCGCCGGGGATGAGCAGCAGCCCGGCGAAGGTCACCGTGGCCGCGCCCCACATCACCAGCAGCGCCAGCGCCAGCCGCCCGGCCAGCCAGCGCAGCGGCTCCGGCACCCCGCTCAGGAGGCGAGCCAGACGTCGGCGAAGCGCGGGTAGGTCTGCGCGTCGAAGACCAGCCCGCGGACCGAATCCGCGAACCCGGTCAGGCTCACCGGGGTGTAGACCGGCACGATGTAGGACTGCTTCAGCACCTCGCGCTGCACCGCCGAGTAGGCCGTGCCCGCCCTGGCCGGGTCGGCCGCCGCCTCGGTGACCCAG
This sequence comes from Nocardia asteroides, assembly GCF_021183625.1. Taxonomy (NCBI): domain Bacteria; kingdom Bacillati; phylum Actinomycetota; class Actinomycetes; order Mycobacteriales; family Nocardiaceae; genus Nocardia; species Nocardia asteroides. The sequence goes on along the minus strand of NZ_CP089214.1, from coordinate 679,579 downwards.
GCGTCGATCTCGGGCGAGTCCACCAGCGCCACGTTGCCGCCCGCCTTCGCGTAGGTGTTGGCGGAGAAGAAGGCGAAGCGCAGCACGTCCGGGGTCGGGCGGGCGAAGCTCACGTCGACCAGGTCGTACTCGCCGCCGATCAGGTAGCGGTCGACGTAGGTGCCGGTGTCGACGGTCGGTCTGGCGATCTCGATGCCGACCGTGCGCGCCTGCGCCTTGAAGCCCTCGGCGATGACCTCGCGCTGGTCCTTGGTGCCCTCGGGCCAGTACGGCCAGACCAGGGTGAGCCGCCTGCCGTCCTTGACCCGGTATCCGTCGGCGTCGGTCCCGGTCCACCCGGCCTGGTCGAGGAGCCTGCGCGCCGCGTCCGGATCGTGCTTCGCCAGTTCGCTGTTCGCGCCCCCGTCGTAGCCGGCCGTGGTCGGGCTCAGCGCGTTGTCCGCCACGGGGTAGCGGCCGAAGTAGACGCTGCGCACCAGCGCCTCGACGTCGACCGCCGAGCTCAGCGCGCGGCGCACCAGCGGATCCCGCAGCGCGCCGCGGGAGCGGTTGAGGTAGACGTTGTAGTTCAGCCCCGGCGTCTCGGTGCTGTGCAGTTCGAAGCCGTCCAGCTCCGACAGGTCACCGGCGGAGACCGGTGGCACCCCGGCGATGCCCTGCACCTGGCCGCTGATCAGCGCGCCGTAGCGGGTGGCGTCCTCCGGGACGAACTCGAACACCAGCCGGTCCAGGTAGGCAGCGCCCCGGTTCTCCGCGCCGGTCGGCGGCGAGGTGTAGCCCTCGTTGCGCACCAGCGTCTCGCGCTTGCCCTGCTCCCACCGCTCGAAGGCGAACGGGCCGGTGCCCACCGGGCGGTACTCCGGCGCGGCGAGCGCCTGCGGGCTCTGGATGCCGAGGCTCGGGGTGGAGAGCGCCTGCAGGAACGGGGTGAACGGCTGCTTCAGCACCACCTCGAGCCGTCGGGCGTCGAGCACCCTGGTCTCCTGGTACGGCGTGATCAGCGAGGCCGCGTAGGCGGACTTGGTCTGCGGGTCGACCACGTGGTCGAGGGTGGCGCGCACCGCGGCGGCGTCCAGCGGGGTGCCGTCGTGGAAGGTGACCCCCGCGCGCAGCGTGAAGGTGTAGGTGCGGCCGTCGGGGGCGACGCTCCACTCGCTGGCCAGCCACGGGCCGAAGCTCTCCGGGCCGGTCTGCACCACCAGCGAGTCGAAGATGTTGCGGTTGATCACGCTGGTCACCGCGGTGGCCGCGACGGCGGGGTCGAGCGAGACCTGGGTGCCCGCCACCGCGTAGGTCAGCGTCCCGCTGCGGGCGGGCGAGTCCGCCGCGGCGTCCGAGCCCGACCGGGTGGCGAGTAGGACCCCCGCCACCACCACCGCGACGACCGCGATCACCGCCGCGATCGGCCACGCCCGGCTGCGGCCCAATCTGTTCCCGGAACGCCGGACCTCTTCGTGCTCTGCAGACATGGGATCGACTCCAGCACGGCCCATCGGACCAGGTCAACGATTGGCGCACAACCGAATTCAGGTTCCGCCGATACTGATCGGTGCCGATCGGAAGACCCGATCGAAGATCGGAATCTCGCTGCGCGCAGCGCTGTACCCCATGCCACGGACGGCTTCGCGCTCTACGATCCCGGCATGACCGGACCCGGCAGGATCTTGGCCCGCGCCTTCCACGACGATCCCATGTTCACCTACATCCAGCCCGACCCGGCGCGCCGCGCGGCGGTGCTGCCCTGGTTCTTCGACACCTCGGCCCGGCTGGGCCGGAAGTACGGGAGGCTGGACGAGCGGCCCGGCGCGGGCGCGGCGATCTGGCTGCTGCCCGGCCGCGGGCTCGGGCTGCGCCAACTGGCGGGCGCAGGCTTCCTGAGCGCGCCGGTCCGGCTCGGTATCGGCGCCTTCCGCCGCTTCGGCGCCTTCACCTCCGAGCTGGAGCGGGCCCAGCGCGCGGTGCTCGAGCAGCCCTTCCTGCACCTGTTCATCCTCGGCGTCGACCCGGACGAGCAGGGCCGCGGGCACGGCGCCGCGCTGATCGACCCGGTGCTCGCCGACTCCGCCCACCCCACCTACCTGGAGACGGTGAACGAGGCGAACGTGCCGTTCTACGAGCGGCACGGCTTCGACGTCGCCTCCACCCACCAGCCCGACGGCATGCCGCGCTTCTGGACCATGATCCGCCGCCCGTGACGCCGAACGGGCCCCCGGCGGGCTGCCGGGGGCCGTACGGACGCGGGGGTCAGGACGCGCGATAGGTGCGCGCGACCAGGGCCGAGCGCAGATACCACAGCCCGGACGGCTGGGACGGGTCGAAGCCGGTGAGCTGGCCGATCCGCTTGAGCCGGTAGTCCACCGTGTTGGTGTGCACGTGCAGGACGCGCGCGGTGCGCTGCCGGTTCAGGTTGTTGGCGATGTGCCGCTGCAGGGTCTCCAGCAGCTCCGGGTGCTCGTCGAGCGGGTCGAGCAGCGAGCCGAGGTACTCCCGGCCCGGGCCGGGGCGGGTGAGCTGGTACTCCAGCGCCAGCTCGTCGAAGCGGTAGAGCCCGGCGACGGCCTGCAGCCGCTGCACCATGTCCAGCAGCTCGTGCGCCTGGTCGGCGGCGTCCGGGATCTGCTCCGGGGTCGCCTCGACCACGGTCGCGGTGATGCCGACCTGCGCCGCCCGGGACAGCTGCTCGACCAGGGCGTCGAAGCCCTCGCGGTCGAACCGGGTCGCCGGGATGAGCACGGTGCCGCCGTCCACGCTCAGCAGCGAGAGCGCGCTCTCCCCGCAGCGGGTGGCCAGCTCGGCCTGCACCCGGCGCAGCTTGCGCCTGGCCACCACCAGGCCGTCCAGGGTGGGGTTGGCCTCGTCCCGGTGCGGCGGGATGGCGACCGCGAGCACCGCGTACGACGTCGCGATGGCGATCCCGCACTCGCGGGCCATGGTCGAGGTGCTGTGCCCGCCCAGCAGCGCGGAGGTGAGCGTGTGCACCGCGGTGTGGTGCTCGCTCACCACCGAGCGCAGTTCGCGCACGTAGGCCATGGAGATGGTGGTGGTGATCATGTCGAGCATCTCGACGACGGTCTTGGCGCCGTCGACCAGGTTCTCGTAGTCCTTGATGCTGGCCTGCGAGACCACGAGATCGAGCCCCATCTTGAAGCCCTCGTGGATGGAGTGGTGGATGGTGTCGATGGGCACGCCCTCGCGCGCCCAGCCCGCCGCGGCGTCCTGCAGCCGCTGCAACTTCTCCGGAATGTCCTTGCCGTCGAGCATGCTGACCGCGAATTCGAGGCAGACCCGAGTGATCGTGGTGACATCGCCGGAGATGGCGTCGCCGGGTAGGGTCCCGCAGGGCGCGACGTTCGCGACGAAATGCCCCACCATCTGCCGGGATAGCGACCGCACGTCCTGAAGGGACGACGACATCGGTTTTCCGGACAGGGTCAGGCCCGCTCTGGTCGAACTGTCGACGGACATAGGCGACTCCTTCTGCCCCCGGGTTTACTAGCTGTGCAGGTTGATCACAGTAATCGCAGCACGCTGTCCGGGGAACGAATCCCGTGCTTCTGTGAATCCCGGCGTCATCGCCCGAAATACCACTGTGACCGATCACAGCCGGTCCGGAAAGCGTAGCCGAAAGCGGGCGTGAGTCGCGTCACGTCCGAATCGGTCCGGCCGGAACGCGGCGCCTACGGCGGCCGCGGATTGTAGAGTCGTGCCGCCCCCGGCCGGTCAGCACCGGAAAACGGGGGCTTGCCCGGTTCGTGTCGCGCCGCGGAAGGTGCGGCGCGATCGGCGTGACACGCGCGTCGACAACCGATAGGAGCGGGCCGATGAGACCGGCTCTGCACTGCCTGGTCTGGGAACCGGACCACACGCTGTGGAACGGCACCGTCAGCGACGGCTCCGGCGGCGCGCTGCGCCCCGCCGCGCTGCGCACCCTGCGGCTGCTCCGTGATCGCGGCGTGCTGCACGCCGTCGCGGGCCGCGGCCACCCCGACCGCACCATCGCGGCGCTGCGCGGCCACGGCGTGCTCGAGTACTTCTCCGCCGTCGAGGTGGGGTGGGGCCGCAAGTCCGGCGCGCTGCTGCGGATCGCTCGCACGCTCGGCGTCGGGCTGGACGTGATCGGCTTCGTCGACCCCGAGCCGCTGGAGCGCGCCGAGGTAGCCGGGCGGCTGCCGCTGGTCCGGTGCTACGCCGCGCGTAACACCGATGTATTGCCCGCACTCGCCGATTTCCGCCCGGTGCTGCGGAGCAACCCGTACCCCACCCCGCCCCTCGGCTTCGCCCGCGTCCCGGCGCACTGAAGCGGGGAGGTCGGCGCCGCCCGCGCTCGATCGTCCGCGTGCGGTCAGGGGCCGGGTGCCGATGCGGGCGGGAGTCGCTCGGGATCGGCTGTTCCGCCGCGCCGCGCGGGCGTCGCGCCAGGGAGCGCGAGCGTCAGGGGCGCCAGCCGGGGTGGATCGGCGATCACCTCGTAGCAGGCGATCCGGCCGTCGCGCACGGTGAGCCGCAGGGCCGCGCGCAGCCGCCCGCCGGGCGCGACGACCAGCCCCGGTGCGCCGTCGATCAGCAGTACCGCGGCGTAGCGGGCGCGGGCGCGGGCGCGCAGCAGCACCGTCTCCCTGGCGACGGCATCCGCACCGCGCACCACCGGCTGCGCACCCGCGGGCAGCGCCGCCGGGTCGGCGGTGCGCACCACGTCCGGTGCCAGCACGGTGAGCAGCGCGCCGATGTCCCCGCTCCGCGCCGCCGCGAGGAACCGCTCCGCCACCACCCGATCCCGGGCCGCGCCCTCCGGCGCCTCCGCCCCGCGCACCTTCGCCCTGGCCCGGCTCGCCAGCCTCTTGGCCGTCGCGGGCGTCCGCCGCACCATCGGCGCGATCTCGGCGAAGGGCACCGCGAACAGATCGTGCAGCACGAAGGCCACCCGCTCCTCCGGCCCCAGCCGATCCAGCAGCACCAGCAGCGCCCGCCCCACCTCCTCGACCAGCACCGTCTCCTCGACCGGATCGATCCCGCCCGCTATCTCGGGGGTGAACGCCCCGAGTTGCTCGGGCCGCCGCGCCCTCGCCCGCAGCCGGTCCAGGCAGAGCCGGGTCGTCACCGTGGTCAGCCAGGCCGCCGGATTGTCCGGCGCGCCCGCCCCGCACAGCCGGATCCACGCCTCCTGCACCACGTCCTCGGCGTCGGCGGCCGACCCGAGCATCCGGCAGCCGAGTGCGAGCAGCCGGGGTCGCTCGGCCAGGAACAGCTTCTCCGCAGTGCGCACCGGTCACCTTTCGTCGCGGTCGGTCGTCACGTAGTCGACGCCGCCCGTGCCCCGAAGGAGACCCGTGTCCACCGCCCGTATCGTCACCACCCTGCTCGCCGCCGCCCTGGCCGCCATCGCCGCCCTGATCGATCTCGTCCGCGCCGACTGGGTGCGCGGCAACATGCGCCGCTACGGCATCCCGGACCGCGCCCTGCCCTGGCTCGGCGGGGTGAAGGCGCTCGGCGCGGCCGGGCTGCTCGCCGGGTTCGCGGTCCCGGCGGTCGGCGCCGCCGCCGCGCTCGGCCTGGTCATCTACTTCCTCGGCGCCGCCGCGACCGTGCTCGCCGCCCGCGCCTACCGCGATATCGGCTATCCGCTGCCGTACCTCGCCGCGGCGGTCGCGGCCCTGGTCACCGCGGTGCCGTGAGCGCGCCCACCCCGTCCCAGACCGCCCGCGCGCCGGACTCACCGACGCGGTACACGTGCGCCGTCGCACCCACCGCGAGGGCGATGCCGAGCACCGCGAGCACGATCAGCACCGGTTGGGTCCAGGCGCCCGCCGCCCGATCCACCAGCACGAGCGCCAGCGCCACCAGGAAGAGCGGAACCACCAGGTAGAGCAGCCATTCGCCGAGTACGGCGTGCCGCTCGATCAGCTCGTTGGCCGGCAGCGCGTGCTCCAGCTCCTCGCCGCTGTCGGTGGCGATCGGGGTGAGCCCCGCGGCCACCCCCGCGACCGCGACCACCAGCCACCCGAACCGCGCCCGTGCGGCGGGCCGGAGCGCGATCGCGACCACCCCGAGCGCGGCCAGCGGAACCAGCACGACGACCGCGTGTACGACCAGGGGATGCAGCGGAAGCCCGTTCATGACCTACTCCACGTGCTGCGCGGCGATCCGGTTCAGGAGGTCTGCAGGAACGTCGCCGCCTGCTCGCCGATGAACACGGCGGGCGCGTGCGTGTGCCCGCGTACCAGCAGCGGCATGACCGAGGCGTCCGCCACCCGCAGGCCCTGCACCCCGCGCACCTCCAGCCGCGGGGTGACGACGCTGGCCGCGTCGGTGCCCATCCGGCAGGTGCCGACCGGGTGGTACAGCGTGTGCGAGTACCCCTCGAGGCTGAGCTCCGCGGCGGCGGCCAGCTCCGGCGGTGCCTCCGGCGGGTAGATGAGGTCGCCGAGCACCGCCTTCATCGCCGGGGTCTGCGCGATCTCGGCGCAGGCGCGCAGCCCGGCGAGGATGGCGGCGCGGTCGGCGCCGTCGCTGTCGGTCAGGTAGCGGGGGTCGATGAGCGGCTTGGCCAGCGGGTCGGCGGAGGCCAGGGTGATGGCGCCGCGGCTGAACGGGCGCAGCAGCACCGTCGCCAGCACGACGCCGTGCTCCTCGGCGTCGCGCAGCCCCTCGTGGAAGAAGGGCGCCGGCGCGAAGAGCAGCTCGAGATCGGGCTGCTCCAGATCACCGCGGCTGCGCACGAAGCCGTACGCCTCGCCGACATTCGAGGTGAGCATCCCGCGGTGGCGCAGCAGGTAGCCGAGGAGCTCGCGCGGCTTCTCCGCGGCGAAGAGCGAATCGCCGCGCACCCCGTACCCGAGCGCGGCCACCAGGTGGTCCTGCAGCCCCGCGCCGACCTCGGGGGCGTGCCGCACCACCGGAATACCGTGCGCGGCCAGCTGATCGGCGTCGCCGATGCCGGAGAGCAGCAACAGCTGCGGGCTGTTGATCGCCCCGCCGCTGAGCACCACCTCGCGCCGCGCCCGCACCACCTTCGTCGCCCCACCGTGGCGGTACTCGACGCCGACCGCGCGGGTGCCGTCGAAGAGCACCCGGGTGGCCTGCGCCTCGGTGCGCACCCGCAGGTTCGGCCTGCGCAGCGCCGGGCGCAGGTAGCCGTCGGCGGTGCTCCACCGGCGGCCGGCGCGCTGGGTCACCATGGTCTGCGTGAAGCCCTGCGGGTCCGGCCGGTTCGCCGGCTCCACCGGGTACCCGGCCTCTTGCACCCCGGCCAGGTAGGCGGCGGTGAGCCCGCGCGGGCTGCGCTGGTGCTGGATGTGCAGCGGGCCGGTGGTGCCCTCGTCCGGGAACTCGGCGCCCTCGACCGTCTCGATCCGGCGGAACTGCTCGACCGCGGCCTGGAACCCCCACTCGCTGCCGGCGAGCAGCGCCCACTCGTCGTAGTCGGCGCGGAACCCGCGCACCCACATCATGGCGTTCATCGACGACGAGCCGCCCAGCATCTTCCCGCGCGGCCAGTAGATCTGCCGATTGCCGAGCTGCTCCTGCGGTTCGGTCAGGTAGTCCCAGTCCACCTCGCTGCGGAACAGTTTGGCGAACCCGGCCGGAATGTGCGCGAACCGGTTCTTGTCCGCGGGCCCGGCCTCCAGCAGCACGACCTGGGTCGCGGCGTCGGCGCTCAGCCGGTTCGCCAGCACCGCCCCCGCGGAGCCCGCCCCGACGATCACGTAGTCGGCGTCGATTTCGTCCGTTGGCACAGTTGCACGCTCCGCTCGGCCGTACCGGTGTGGGGATATCGGTCAATCTACGAGGAACGGGCCGGTGTGGTCCGCGAAACGCGCATCCGAGCCGGACCGGTCTGCTGGGAGCCGAGCACGGCAGCCCGAGCCGGCTCCGCCGGGTCAGCCGACCGCGGGCGTGCGCGGCTGCCCGGAGGTGATCCGCACGATCGGGAGCACCAGCGCGGCGGGGGAGTGCGCCGGGACCACCGGGCGCTCCGGGGCGACGGGAGCGACCTGGCGGTACTTCTCGCTCTGCGGCGGCCGCTGGTCGACCGCACCCTTGTTCGGCCAGTAGGCGGCGGCCCGCTCGGCCTGGGCGGTGATGGTGAGCGAGGGGTTGACGCCCAGGTTGGCGGAGACGGCGGCGCCGTCGACCACGCTCAGCGTCGGGTAGCCGAAGACCCGGTGGTAGGCGTCGATGACACCGTGCTCGCGGTCGGCGCCGATCGGCGCGCCGCCGAGGAAGTGCGCGGTCAGCGGAATGTTGAACACCTCGCCCCAGGTGCCGCCCGCCACGCCGCCGATCTTCTCCGCGACCCGGCGGGTGACGTCGTTGCCCGCCGGGATCCAGGTCGGGTTGGGCTCGCCGTGCCCCTGCCTGCTGGTGAGCTTGCGGCCGAAGAGCCCGCGCGTGGTGTAGGTGGTGATGGAGTTGTCCAGGTGCTGCATGACCAGCGAGATGATGGTGCGCTCGCTCCAGTTCCGCACGCTCAGGAAGCTGAGCAGGGTGAGCGGGTGCCGCAGCGCGACGCCGAGGAAGCGCAGCCAGCGCGGTACCCGGCCGCCGCCGTCGACCATGAGCGTCTGCAGCAGCCCCATCGAGTTCGAGCCGCGGCCGTAGCGCACCGGCTCGATGTGCGTGTCCGGGGTCGGGTGGATGGAGGAGGTGATGGCGACGCCGCGGGTGACGTCGATGTCCGGGTTCACCGTGCGGGTGGCCGCGCCGACGATGGACTCGGAGTTGGTGCGGGTCAGCTCGCCGACCCGGGGGGAGAGGTCGGGCAGCGTGCCGGTGTCGCGCATGGCGTGCAGCAACTTCTGGGTGCCGAGCGTGCCCGCGGCCAGCACCACCTGCGCGGCCGAGTACGTGTGCGGCCGCTTGCGCAGCCAGGCGCCGGTGCGCTCGGTGGTGACGTCCCAGGTGCCGTCGCTGTGCGGCCGCAGCCCGGTCACCGTCGTCAGCGGGACGACCTCGGCCCCGGCCTGCTCCGCGAGGTACAGGTAGTTCTTGACCAGGGTGTTCTTCGCGCCGTGTTTGCAGCCGACCATGCAGTCGCCGCACTCCAGGCAGCCGGTGCGCTCCGGGCCCGCGCCGCCGAAGTACGGATCGGGCACCGTCTCGCCGGGCTCGCCGAAGAAGACGCCGACGGGGGTCTGCACGAAGGTGTCGCCGACGCCCATGTCCTCGGCGACCTGCTTGAAGATCTCGTCGGCTGGGGTCATGTGCGGGTTCCGCACCACGCCGAGCATCTGCTTGGCCCGCTCGTAGTACGGGGTCAGCTCGTCGCGCCAGTCGGTGATGTCGCGCCACTGCGGGTCCTGGAAGAACGGCTCCGGCGGCACGTAGAGGGTGTTCGCGTAGTTCAGCGAGCCGCCGCCGACGCCTGCGCCGCCCAGGATGAGCACGTTGCGCAGCGGGTGGATGCGCTGGATGCCGTAGCAGCCGAGCTTCGGCGCCCAGAGGAACTTGCGCAGGTCCCACGAGGTGCGTGGCAGTTCGTCGTCGGCGAAGCGGCGGCCCGCCTCCAGCACGGCGACCCGGTACCCCTTCTCGACCAGCCGGAGCGCGGTGACGCTGCCGCCGAACCCCGAACCGACGATCAGCACGTCGTAGTCGGTCGTCCGCTGGTCCATGGGCTGCTCCTCGATCCGGGGCGAGTAGTGACGGAGGCAACACTACTCCTCGGTAGCTTGTACGCGAAACTGCCGGTTACACCTTCTGTGGAGCAGCGCTCGCAAGAGTTGACAGTGCTCTCCCTCGACGGTCAGGCTGGGACCATGCCGACACCCCGCGACCGCGCCAGGGCGCAGACCATGACCGACATCCTGGAGATCGGTCGCAGGCACCTGGCCGCCGACGGCGCCGCGGCGCTCTCGCTGCGCGCCGTCGCCCGCGACCTCGGCGTCGTCTCGTCCGCGGTCTACCGCTACGTGCGCAGCCGCGACGAGCTGCTGACCATGCTGCTCATCGACGGCTACACCGCGCTCGGCGACGAGGTGGACGCCGCGCTCGCCGCCGAGCCCGGCGACCCGGTGGACGCACTGCGCGTGCTCGGCCGCACCCTGCGCGGCTGGGCGCTCGCCGAACCGGCCCGCTACGGCCTGCTCTTCGGCACCCCGGTGCCCGGCTACCACGCGCCCGCCGAGCAGACCGTGCAGTCCGGCACCAGGCTCATCGTCGCCATGATGCGGCTGCTGGGCGAGGCGCGCGCCGCGGGCGCGCTCACCGAACCCGACGCGGTACCCGCCGCATCGACCGCGCTGCGCGCCGATTTCGAGGCGATCCGCGCGGAGTTCGGGCTGCCGCTGCCGGACTGGCTCATCGCCCGCGGCACCGCCCTGTACGCCGGGCTGATCGGCGCGGTGAGCGCCGACGTCTTCGACATGTACGGGGAGCGGACCTTCGCCGACCGCGCCGAGCTCTTCGAATTCCAGCTGGACGGTCTGCTCGGGGTCGTCGGCGCGCACCCGGATCGCCGTGCCGCCCCCGCACCGGCCGGGGAATAGTTACTATTCCGCTATCGGGTAGGCGTGGGCGGCCCGATCAGGGGAAAGGTGGGGTGCATGGTCACGATGGCACAGCTGCGGGCGGTGCTCGCCGTCCTGAACGTGGAGCCCGACGAGCCGGGGGTGCTGCGCCCGGTGGATCCGGATCACGGTGTGGAGCAGGCGAAACTGGCCGGTCTGGTGCACCGCGTGCTCGGTGACGAGGTGCGCCGGGTGATCGGCACCGCCGACGACCCGGACCAGCGCGAACGCCGCTGGAGCGCCGCCGCGGGCGAGCTCCCGCCCACCGCCGAGGTGACCGCCGAGCGTGCCCGGTTCGACGCGCGTCAGCTCAGCAATCGCATCGGGGTGCTGGCCGCCGGTGCCGCAGCCGAACCCGTTCCGGTCCTGCTCGACGCCGCCGCGCGGGCCGCCGACGCCGCCGCGGTGCTGGTGCAGCTGAGCAGGCACCCGCTCGGCGCCGAGACCGAGACGCTGTGGCGCGCCGCCCTCGACGACCTCGCCGCCGCCTACCACCTGATCAACGACGAGCACGAGGAGCTCGCCGCCACCGCGACCCGCCCGCTCGGGGGTGCGCTCAGCGCACCGTGACCACGCGGCTGTGCCAGCCGGTGGAGCCGTCCGGGAAGGGGCGGGCGCGGGCGTCGGTCTGGGTGGCGCCGGTGCGGTCGGTGGCGCGCACCCGCAGCGTGTGCGCGCCTGGTGCGGCATTCCAGGCGAAGCGCCACTGCCGCCAGGTGTCGACGGAGTACTCGGCGGCGAGCTCGGCCCGCTGCCAGGGGGCGTCGTCCACCTGCACCTCGACCCGGTCGATGCCCTTCCGCTGCGCCCACGCGACGCCCGCGACCACCACCCGCCCGGCGTCCACGGTGGCGAAGGAGGCCGGGACGTCGATCCGGGACGAGGTCTTGATCGGGGCCTCGGCGGTCCAGCCGCGGTCGGTCCAGTACGCGGTGGCGCGGTCGAAGCGGGTGAGCTCGAGGTCGACCACCCACTTGGTGGCGGAGACGTAGCCGTAGAGCCCCGGAACCACCATGCGCGCCGGGTAGCCGTGTGCCACCGGGAGCGGCTCACCGTTCATGCCGACGGCGAGCAGCGCGTCGCGGCCGTCGGTGAGCGCGGCGAGCGGGGTGCTCGCGGTGAAGCCGTCGATGCTTGTCGAGAGCACCATGTCGGCGTCCGGGCGTGGGCCCGCCTCGGCGAGCAGGTCGGCGAGGCGGTAGCCGGTCCAGGTGGCGGTGCCGAGCAGGTCGCCGCCGACCTCGTTGGAGACGCAGGTGAGCGTGAAGGTGGATTCGGCGGCGGCGCGGTCGCGCAGGTCGGCGAAGGTGTACCCGACCTCGCGGTCGACCAGGCCGTGGATGCGGAGCCGCCACTCGTCCGAGGTGAGCGCGGGGAGCTGCAGCGCGGTGTCCACCCGGTAGAAGTCGCCGTTCGGCGTGCTGAACGGGGAGATGCCCGGGTCTGGGAAGGTGACGTCGGCCGCGATCGGGGGAGCGGGCCGCACCGGGCGGGGGAGGACGAAACCGGCCCGGTCCGCCGCCACATCGCGCAGCGCCCGCCCGACGTACTGCCCGGCGGCGTAGGTGGCGACGGCCAGCGCGCCGACCCCGGCCGCGATCCCGAGGAACCCGCGCCGCGAATGGTCCCGGGGGCGGTCGGATGCGGCCGGTGTCGGCGTGGACGCTGTGCCGGAGGCGGGCGCGGCACTCGATGCGCGGTCGCCTGCGACCCGCATCAGGACGCGGAGGGCGAGGATTCCGGCAACGACCCCGAGCACCGCGGGCACCGCGAAAAGCGCTGTCGCGCCCGGCCGTTGCAGCGCGGCCCCGACCACGACCAGCCCGAGCACCGCGAGAACCCCGCACCCCGCGAAGCGGAACCGCCGCTCCAGCAGCCCGGCGACGGCGGCGAGCAGCACCATGACCACCGCCATGCTCGCGAAGAGCACCAGCTTGTCGTTGCTCCCGAACTCGCGAATCGCGAAGTCCTTCAGCGCCCGCGGCGTCCGATCCACCATGGCCGCCCCGGTGGCGAGGAACGGCGAGGCGGCCGGCTCGACCACCGCCGCCACCAGGTGCCCGACGCCGAGGACGAGGCCCGCGGCGAGGACGCCGGAGAGCGCGGCCGCCACCCGGCCGGGGCTGTGCTGCTCGGTCGCGGTCATCGCGCCCTCCAGATCGTGTGGGATGCCGGAGGAGTTCGTCTCCGCGCGGTGCGCGGACTGGTCAGTCCATGACCATGGCCGCGATCGGGGCCCCGCTCGGCGCCTGCGAGCCACCGGCGGGCTCGACCGTGACGGCGATGGTGTCGGCGGCCGTGTACTCGGCGACGACCTCCCCGGAGCCGGGCACCACCGCGTCCGGCAGCGGGTCGCCGCCGGGGTGGATGATCCAGAGCTGATAGTCCCGGTCGGCGGGCAGCTCGGGCATGGCGGCGAACGAGATCGCCGCCGCGCCGAGCGCACTCGACGAGTTGACCGTGATCGAGCCACCGCTCGGCACCGCCACGGTCGCGGCGCGCGCGTCCGCCTGCTCGAGCACCGTCGCCGCGGTGATCCGCTGGTCCGGCGACCCGGCGTCCCGCCCGGCCAGCACCGCACCGCCGACCAGCGCGGCGACCAGCACCGCGGCGGCCGTCGCCAGCCAGCCCAGCTGCTTCCCGGAGAACCGCCGCGCACTGCGGATATCCCGCACGCCGCCCGGCTGCAGCTGGTCGAGCGCGGCCAGCAGCCGCCCCTCCAGCTCCGGTGGCGGCGGCACGGCGTCGACGAGGGACAGCTCGCCGAGCACGTCGTGCGTGCGGTCCACCGCGTCGGCGAACCGGGCGGCGAGCGGCGCGTCGGCGCGCGTGAGCCGCTCCTCGATGGCGGCGCGTTCCTGCTGGTCGACGGCGTTCAGGGCGTAGAGGGGCGCGAGATCGAGCAGGTCGTCGCGGTCGGTGTCAGGCATCGCTGGTCTTTCCGGTCAAGCAGGTCTCCAGCCGTTTCAACCCGTCCCGGATCCGGCTCTTGAGGGTGGGCAGCGGGACCGCGAGGTGGTCGGCCACCTCGCGGTAGGTGCGGCCGGTGTAGTACGCCAGCCCGACCGCCTCGCGCTGGGTCGCGGTGAGCGTTTCCAGGCAGTTCAGCACCGCCTGCTCGTCGAGCCGCTGGCCGACCTCCTCCGCCACGCTGTCGTGCGCGCGGCCGAGGTGGGCATGGCCGTAGACGGAGTCGCGGCTGGCCGCGTTCTGCTCGGTGCGCACCCGGTCCACCGCGCGGCGGTGGGTGAGCATCATGAGCCAGCCGATCGGGCTCGCCTTGGTCTCGTCGTAGCGCGCCGCCATGGACCAGGCCTGCAGGTACACCTCCTGGGTGACCTCCTCGGCGGCGGCGTGGCTGCGCAGCACCCGCACGGCCAGCCCGAACACGCGGTGGCTGGTGTGCCGGTAGAAGTCGGTGAAGGCATCCCGGTCACCGCCCGCGACGGCGGCGAGCAGCCCGATCAGCTGCCGGTTCTGCGCGGTGGTCGCCGCGCGGCCGGCCGGGTCGGCGGGGCACGCCGGATCCTGTTCGCCGGTGTCGGCGCTGTGCAGGCGAATCGGCGCGAACGCCGGTTCATTGGTCATGGTCGCGTCCCTGTCCGCATGACTGGCTTTCGACATGCCTCGGTGCTCGGATGGGTTCCGGGCTGGAATGTACTCGCCCGCGTGGGCGGAAACACGGAACCGGGCGATCTCCGCGGAGACCGCCCGGTTCGCAGGCAGCGCGTCAGAGCGAGCGCGCGATGATCTCCTTCATGATCTCGTTCGTGCCCGCGTAGATCATCTGCACCCGGCTGTCCGCCCACATGCGCGAGATCGGGTACTCGGTCATGTAGCCGTAGCCGCCGAACAGCTGCAGGCACTCGCTGGAGATCGCCAGCGCGCGGTCGGTGGTCCACCACTTCGCCATGGCCACGGTCGGGATGTCCAGCTCGCCGACGAGGTGCTTGGCCACGCAGTCGTCGGTGAAGACCCGCGCCACCCGCGCCTCGGTCGCCACCTCGGCCAGCTTGAACTTGGTGTTCTGGAAGCCGAAGACCGGCCGCCCGAACGCCTCGCGCTCCTTGACGTAGCGCAGCGTGTGCTCCAGCGCCGTCTCCATGCCGGCCACCGCGCCGACCGCGATGATCAGCCGCTCCTGCGGCAGCTGCTGCATGAGCTGCACGAAGCCCTGGCCCTCGGCCTCGCCGAGCAGGTTCGCGACCGGCACCCGGACGTCCTCGAAGAACAGCTCCGAGGTGTCCTGGCCCTTCTGCCCGATCTTGTCCAGCACCCGCCCGCGCCGGAACCCGGCCCGGTCCGCCTCGACCAGCACCAGGCTGATGCCCGCCGCGCCCTGGCTGACGTCGGTCTTGGCGACCACGATGATCAGGTCGGCCTGCGAACCGTTGGTGATGAAGGTCTTGGAGCCGTTGATCACGTACTCGTCGCCGTCGCGCAGCGCCTTGGTCTTGACGTTCTGCAGATCCGAGCCGGTGCCGGGCTCGGTCATGGCGATCGCGCCGACCACCTCGCCGCTGGCCATCTTCGGCAGCCAGTGCCGCTTCTGCTCCTCGGTGCCGTAGTGCAGCAGGTAGTGCGCCACGATGCCGTTGTGCAGGCTGGCGCCCCACGCGGTGTCGACGGCCCTGGCCTGCTCCTCGATCATGACGGCCTCGTGCGCGAAGGTGCCGCCCCCGCCGCCGTACTCCTCCGGGATGGACAGGCACAGCAGCCCGAGCTCGCCCGCCTTGTTCCAGAGGTCGCGGTCGACGTGGTGCTGGGCGAGGTACTTGTCGATGTTCGGCGTGACCTCCTTGTCGTAGAACGCGCGCGCCAGCGAGCGCAGCGCGTCCAGGTCGTCGTCCATCCACACGGACCGGTAGGCGGCCATCGGGTTCCTTTCGTTCTTCTGTAACCGTGAATAACGGGTACAGTGTGTCCCAGCGCTACTGTAGTGCCCGTCACTCCCCGCCGTCGAGTCCGCTAGCCTTGCCCGACATGACGAGAGGACGCGCCGACACCACCGGCACCCGCCGGGCCGCCGCGCCCTCCCCGGTCCGCGCCGAGCGGCGCAGGGCCCTGGTCGACGCCGCCATCGCCGCCATCGCCGAGCACGGCCCGGACGCGCTCACCGGCCAGATCGCCGACCGCGCCGGGCTGGCCCGGACGCACTTCTACCGGCACTTCGCCAGCAAGGAGGAGCTCGACCTCGCCGTCGCCCGGCGCGCGCACGAGGAGCTCACCGAGCGCATCCGCTCCGCGCTCGCCATCGACGGCACCCCGCTCGACGTCATCCGCGCACCGATCGCCGAGCACGTCGCCTGGGCGGGCGAGCACCCGAACCTGTATCGGTTCCTGCTGCGCCGCAACTACTCCCGCGGCGCCGAGGAGGAGTCCAGGCTCGGCGGCAGCGCCTTCGCCTCGGAGATCTCCGAGGCGGCCGGGCGCTACATCCCGCGCTTCAACTCCGACCCCGCCGCCGCGGACCGGCTGGTCGTCGCGCTGCTCGGGCTGATCGACGCCTCGGTGCGCTGGTGGCTGGCGCACGGCGGCTCCACCGAGACCGAGCTGGTCGAGCTGCTCACCGCGGAGTCCTGGCTGCTGATCGATCGCCGGCTGCGCGCGCTCGGCATCGAGCTCGACCCCGACGGCGCGCTACCCGCGCCCTGACCAGGGCGGGGATCACAGCCCGGCGGGCGCGTAACCGCAGGTGCGGTGGGTAGCCGAACAAGCAGGGGCGCGGTGCCCCGGTCCGCGGCGCGTGCGCGACCGGACCTCCCGACGGAAGGTGGACGCGCGTGCGGTGTGTGGTGTTCGGAGCGACCGGGTACATCGGCGGCCGTCTGGTGCCGGAATTGCTGAAGGCGGGGCACACGGTCCGGGTCCTGGCCCGCACCCCGGGCAAGCTGGCCGATGCGCCCTGGCACGACGAGGTCGAGGTGGTGCGGGGCGACGTCACGAGCGCCGGCGACGTCGCGCGGGCGCTCGAGGGCCAGGAGGTGCTCTACTACCTGGTCCACTCGCTGACCCGCGCGGACTTCGACACCGTCGACCGCAAGGCCGCCGAACTCGTGGTCCGCGCCGCCGACGAGCAGGGGCTGACCCGCATCGTCTACCTGGGCGGCATCAATCCGGAGGGGCAGGACCTCTCCCGGCACCTGGCCTCGCGCGCCGAGGTCGGCCGGATCCTGCTGGAGGGCCGGGTCCCCGCGCTCGTGCTGCAGGCGGCGGTGATCCTCGGCTCCGGCTCGGCCAGCTTCGAGATGCTGCGCTACCTCACCGAGCGGCTGCCGGCCATGGTGACCCCGCGCTGGGTGCGCAACCTGATCCAGCCGATCGCGGTCCGCGACGTGCTCTACTACCTGACGAGCGGCGCCGAGGTCGCGCCCGAGGTGCGCGGCGCCTTCGACATCGGCGGCCCGGACGTGCTCAGCTACCTGGAGATGATGCGTCGCTACGCGCGGGTCGCCGGGCTGCCGCGCCGGATCATCGTCCCGGTCCCGGTCCTCACCCCGTGGCTCTCCGCGCAGTGGGTGAACCTGGTGACGCCGGTGCCGCGCGCCATCGCGGTGCCGCTGATGGAGTCGCTGATCAACGACGTCGTCTGCCGCGACCACGCCATCGCCGAGCACATCCCCGACCCGGCCGACGGCCTCGTCGGCTACGACCACGCGGTCGAGCTCGCGCTGGCCAAGATTCGCGACCTGGACGTCCCCACCCGCTGGTCGGACGCCGACGCGGGCACCGCCCCCTCCGACCCGCTGCCCACCGACCCGGAGTGGTCCGGCGGCTCGCTCTACCGCGACGAACGCTCGCTCGCCACCCCGGCCGACCCGCAGACCGTCTGGGCGGTGGTGGAGGCGATCGGCGGCGAGAACGGCTGGTACTCGTTCCCGCTGGCCTGGTCGGTGCGCGGCTGGATGGATCGGGTGGCAGGCGGGGCCGGGCTGCGCCGCGGCCGCCGCGACCCGCACCGGCTGCGCGAGGGCGAGGCGCTGGACTGGTGGCGGGTCGAGCACCTGGAGCGCCCGCACCTGCTGCGGCTGCGCGCCGAGATGCGGGTGCCCGGCCGCGCCTGGCTGGAGCTGCGGGTCGAGCCGGACGGCACCGGCGCGGTCTACCACCAGCGCGCGCTCTTCGAGCCGCGCGGCCTCGCCGGGCACCTCTACTGGAAGGCCATCGCGCCCTTCCACGCGGTGATCTTCGGCGGCATGGCCCGCAACATCACCGGCGCCGCCGAGGCGACCGCCGCCCCCTGACGCGCGAAGGCGGGTGCCCGCCGGGCACCCGCCTTCCGCCGTTCGCCCGCTACTGCGTGGAGAGACAGCCCTGGAAGGTCTGGAAATCACCGGCGAAGGCGAGCCCGCCGGAGCAGGTCGGCCGGTTCACCCCGTCCACCACGACCGTGGCGCCCGGCCCGGCGATCCCGATCGAGAGCCCCGGCCGCACACCGAGCGTGACGACGCTCGCGCCCGGGCCGATCGCCACGGCCGCCGGGGCCGACAGGTAGCCGGACTCCGAGGTGGCCGCGCCGCCGTTCTGCGCGATGGCCAGGGAGAGCCCGGCGGCGTTCGCGTCGGCGTCCGCGGTGCCGTCGGTGCCGATGGCGAGCGCGGCGGAGCCGCCGACGCTCTCCGAGGCGCACGAGGCGTCGCCGACGGTGACGGCGGCGACCTGGCCGCCGGTCGCCGGGCAGGTGGCCGTCTCGGCGCTCGCCGCGGGTGCGGCGAGCAGGGCGCAGGCGGCGGCCGCGCCGACGCCGGCGAGCACGGCCGCGGTGCGGCGCAGGGGAGTGGTGGTCATGGTGTTCCTCCTGGGTCGTTCGGAACGCCGGACGATGGGTGCCACCGCCCCGGCGCCATTGTCCGGTGACTCAGTAATGACGCGAAATCGACGCGTCAAACGGAGTTGTTTTCCCCGCTCTGTCTACCGCTACCTGCGAAAATACAAGGATTCGACACGCCGGAGCCGGTGGATGGGTCCGGATCGCGGACGTGTCCGATCCCGCCGCTCAGCGCCGGGTGAGCTCGTCGAAGTGCGTCCGCATGGAATCGATCAGGGTGCTGAACACGCGGTGCGCGGCGGCCAGGTCCTCGTCCGGCAGCCCGGCCATGGCGGCCCTGGTGCGGGTGCCGAGCGGGGTGAAGAAGCCGCGCGCGACCTCCATGCCGTGATCGGCGTAGCGCAGCAGCACCTTGCGCCGGTCGGCGGCGTCGGTGTCGCGCTGGATGTGCCCGGACTCGATCATCCGCTCGACCAGGTAGGTGACCGCGGCCGTGGAGATGCCGAGCAGCTTGGCCAGCCGCCCCGCGGTGAGCGGGTCGCCCTCGATGTCGGCGGTCGCGATGTGCATGAGCGCGCGGAAATCCGTCGGCCGCAGCTCGTTGGCGCGGGCGAAGACGTGCCCGAGCTGCTCCGAGACGGCGGTGATCGCCCGCAGATCGGCGGAGATCTCGGACTCCAACAGCTCGCGCTCGCTCTCCTGCGGCACGCGCTCCTCGGTCATCCCCGCGATCCTTTCCCACCACTCGGAAAGGCCAGCCTATCCGAGCGGTCCGGGCGGACCGCGTCAGCGCGGGACGGTGACCGGCTCGGCGCAGCTGGCCGCGCCGTCGACCAGCGAGCACGGGGCCGGGTCCCTGGTCGGCAGGTAGCCGGCCGGGGTGCCGTTCGCGCGGATCAGCTCGGTGTAGGCGGGCACCGCGTCGGTCGGGCGCCTGGTCAGCGTCGGGTCGGTCAGGACGTCGACCGTGTAGAGCCCGAAGCGGGGCGCGTAACTGCCCCACTCGTAGTTGTCGGTGAGCGTCCAGTAGTTGTAGCCGATCACGTTCAGGCCGTCGGCGACCGCGCGCTGCAGCCAGTAGACGGTGTCGCGCAGGTTGTCGGCGCGGGTGTAGCCGTCGGCGCGCGGTTTGCCGTTGTCGGTCGGCAGGCCGTTCTCCACGATGTAGAGCGGCTTGCCGGGGAACAGCCCGGCGTAGTGGCGCAGCGCGTAGTAGATGCCCTCGGGCTCGAGCGGGTTCTGCCAGAGCTTCTCGAAGTCGTACGGGGTGCGCAGCGCGGTGGGGGAGAGGCCGTAGTAGTAGTCGATGCCGATGTAGTCGAGCGCGCCGCCGATCCGCTCCAGCAGGGCGCCGTTCACCGCGCCGTCGACGGCGGGGATGTAGGCGGCGTTGCTGGTGACCATGGCGCCCGGCTGCACCCGGTGGATGTGGTCGTAGATCGCCAGGTGCGCCTGCGCGATCCTGTCGTGCATGAGCGGGACGTCGGCGGCGGGCAGCGCGCCGTGCTGCACCTCGCGCAGCAGGTAGACCGCGGGCTCGTTGAAGGTCACCCAGAGCGGGTCGGCGGCGGCGTAGCGGTCGACCACGGTGCGCGCGTTGGCCAGCCAGTTCGGCACGATCTCCGGGTCGCCCCAGCCGCCGCGGTCGGCCTGCCAGCCCGGGTACACCCAGTGGTCGAGGGTGATCATCGGCCGCATGCCCGCCGCGCGGATCGCCGCGATCACCTCGTCGTAGAAGCGCAGCCCGGCCTCGTCCCACACCCCCGGCCGCGGCTGCACCCGAGCCCACTCGACCCCGATCCGATAGACCCGCACCCCCAGCCCCTTCGCGAGCGCGATGTCCTCGACGAACCGGCCGTGGAAATCGATGGAGTCGCCGTACGGCTCGTCCTCGCGGGCGGCGTAGCGGGCCCAATTGCTGTCCGGGGCCTCGCCTTCGGACTGGAAGCCGGAGGAGGCGACGCCCCAGAGGAAGTCGCGGGGCAGGGGAGCCGGCGCTCCCGGGGAGGCTCCGGCCTGCGGGGGAGCGAACAGGAGCAGGGCGATGAGGACGGCCACGATACGCATCGCGGCACAGCGTAACTGGTCACTCGTCCGATAGTTTGATAAATGGTGGTACCTAGATATGCGCATCTATCTATGTGAATCCCATCCCTACAAAAACCAAGAAAAACCACATGGACAAGGAGGAGGGTCAGGGTCCCGGTTCAGAACCACCGATTATTGAGCGATTTGTACGACGGATCAAGTGGAGCGGGCTCGTGCCGAGGCGCCGGGGGGTCGAGGCTGACCTGCAGGTGGCATTGCCAGCACTGGTAGCTCGAGAGTTCTCGCGCCACGTTTTGCAGGGCGGTACAGCGCGGACAGTGAACCTGGCGCAGCCCGGGCGGCACTTTGGGCGCGGACCGCGGAATAATCACTGCTACAAGCACTCCCAGAAGACCCAGCAGGATTCCCAACACGAAGAATCCCCACCAGCTGTGGCGCTTGCTCGATGCGATCGCGGCCGCTACGAACCCACACACCACCTGGCTGACACCCGCCAGAAAAAAGATCAGGTCACTGGACATACCTCCGCCTTCCCGTGAGCACTCACGGCGCCGCTACGCGCGACATCACGTGAAGACCCTAATGCAGCATGTCGAGGGGGCTGAGCGGGAGAACACCGCCGCCGGTACCGCGCCCGACGCTCGCCGGCGTAACCGGCCGAGTTCGCACCGCAGCTCGCGGAACGCGGCGAGGTTGGTGCGGGCGCTGACCTCGAGCCGCCCGGTGAGTTCGGGGAGGGACCACTGCGGGCGGGCGGCGAGCAGGGACAGCAGGTGCAGGGCGCGCCGGGAGGTTGTTGCCAGGGTGTCCATGGTGCGCGCGGTAGTGGTCATCCGGTGTCCGGTATGGGCGGCATCGTTCGGTGCAGGTTGCCGGATGAAGGAGTGGACGCGGATGCGGGTCGTTGTTGTCGGAGGCGGAATCGGCGGGCTGGCGCTGGGGTCGGGGTTGCGGCGGGCGGGGGTGGAGGTGTCGGTGTTCGAGCGGGATACCGATGTCCGGGCGACGGGCGGATACCACATCACGCTGGACGGGCCGGCGCAGGAGGCGCTGCGCGGGTTGGTCGCGCCGGAGATCGTGGAGCGGATGCTGGCCTCGGGTTCGGCGCTGCGGCTGCGTGATCCGGACGCGTTCTGGGATCGGCGGGGGCGGGTGCTCGGGTACGGCCCGGAGCTGCGCGACGATCCGGGTCTCGACATCGACCGGATCACGCTGCGCGCGCTGCTGGCGGAGGCGGTCGGTGACGATCTGCACCTGGGAAAGGTGGTGAGCGGGGTCGGGTACGACGGGGACGGCGCGCCGGCGGTGTCGTTCGACGACGGCTCCTCGGTGACGGGTGATCTGGTGGTCGGGGCGGATGGCGCGCATTCGCTCGTCGCGCGGTTCCTGGCGGGCGGGCCGACGAACGCGCCCGCGGGGATCGTCGGGTTTTCGGGGCGGACCTCGGTCGCTGATCTGAGCGCGGGTGAACGGGAGCGGCTGGGTACGCGGTCGGGGCTGGTGGTCGGGCCGCACGGTGCGGCGCTGTATCTGGGGTTTCTCGATCCGGTGGGCAATGCGGTGCTGAATCGTCCCGAGCTGCGGGCCTCGGTGACCACCGGGCCGACGTTCATCTGGGGTGCCATGTTCCCGGATTCGCCGGTGACCGATGCGCTGCGGAAGCCGCACGGGAGCGCGCTGCGGGCGGCGCTGGTTGATCGCTTCCTGGAGCTGGGCTGGAGTGCGCGGGTGCTGGAGGTGCTCGGAGCGGCCGATCCGGCGACGGTGGCGGCGTTCCGTTTCAACGCGGCCTCGTCCCGGGCGGGTGATCTCGCGCCGTGGGGTGCGGGGCGGATCACCGCGCTGGGCGACGCGGTCCATGCCACGCCGCCTACCGCGGGGATGGGCGCCGGTGCGGCCATTCGTGACGCGGCCGATCTGGTCGAACGGCTGGGGCATTCACCGGCGCTCGCACCGGCGGTGGCGGCGTTCGAGGCGGCTATGCGGGAGCGGGGTGCGGCGGTCCTGACCGCGGCGATGGGGCCGGTGCGCTGGATTCTGTGCACCGACACCGTGGCCGGGGCGGCGCTGACGCGGGCCGCCACCCCGGTGCTGGCCGCTGTCGCGCGGGCGCGCGGGCTTCGCTAACGGGCGTTGTGCCTGGCCAGGTTCCAGCTCTGCCAGGTGTCGTCGCCGAGCCGGTCGGCGAGGTCGGCGCGCAGCCGGAGCCGGAGGTCGGCGGGGAGCCGGTCGAGGGCGGGCGCGACGTCGGCGGAGAGGCCGCCGAGGTAGCCGGTGTCGAGTTTGCCGCTGTGCTGCCAGCGGTCGATGTTGCGGTCGGCGATCAGCCGCTCGGGATCGATCGCGGCGAGCGCGAGCAGGGTGGCGACGGCGGTGCCGATGGCGGCGCGCGGCAGCCAGGCCCAGCGCAGCCGGAGCACGGCGGCGATGACCATGAGGTAGACGGCGGCGAGGCCGAGTTCGGTGGTGCCGACCAGGAGCCGGAGCACGGTGTGGCCATAGGCCTCCTGGTAGGTCCAGAGCCGGGTGACGGCGGAGGCGTCGATGACCAGCGTGAGTCCGCTGACCGCGATGAGCAGGGTGCGGAGCCAGCGGCGCTCGGTGGCGGTGTCCTTCGCGGCGCGGTGCAGGACGGGGAGGACGACGGCGAGGGTGAGCACGGTGACGGCGGAGAGTTGCCAGAAGCCGCTGCGCGCGTATTCGGCATAGGTGAGGTCGGCGGTGCGCTGCACGTAGTCGTCGCCGCCGAAGGCCGCGACCGATTGGGTGCCGACGAAAGCGGCGAACAGCGCGGTGAGGGTGCCGACCGGGAGTGCCCACTCCAGGAGCGCGAAGGTGCGTCGGGGTGGCTCGGCCGCCGCGGCGCCGAGCGGCCCGGCGAGCAGGTAGAGGGCGCTGGTGACGCCGATGACGACGGTGCCGAAGACGATGATCCAGGTGAGGATGGTGTAGCCGCCGACGCGCGGGGTGATGGAGTCGATTCCGGCGGCGAAGGTGGCGTCGGCGCCGGCGAGCAGCGGGACGAAGACGAGTAGTACGGCGGCGGTCGCCGCGAGGGAGACGGCGAGCCGCCGGTTTCCGGTGGCGGTGCCGTCTTTGCGCCGCCGGTCGTTGGCGGCCCACGCCCAGCCGAAGGCGTCGGTGGCGGCGAGCGGGATGGCGAGGGCGTCGAAGAGGATGCCGTGAAATGTGCGGCGGCCGAGCACGGCCAGCGAGGCGGTGATTCCGGCGGCGATCGCGCAGAGCACGAAGAGCCAGGGTGCGGCGCGGACGGTGCCGACGGCGAGCAGGGCGAGGGTGGCGATGGTCCACCCGAGGCGTTGCGAGCGCAGGGCCGGGGTGGGGTCGTCGTTCGGGACGGCGCGCAGGGCGCGCAGGTGGACGGTGCCGACCGCGGTGACGGCGGCGGTTCCCGCCAGGAGCCAGCCGATACCGGGGCGGTCGAGGGTGACGGTGAGTGCGCCGGCCAGGCCGGCGGCGGTTGCGGCGGTGAGTACTCCCGCGGGGTAGCTGACCCGGTGCCTGCGTGGTGGGCGCGGCGGGGGCAGCGGCGGTGTGCGGGGTGAGTGGCTGGGGGAGGCGAGTTTCGGTGCCAGGACGGCTGTCGGGGCGGTAGGTCCGGCGGGCGGTGGAGCGGGTAGGGCGTCGGTTGCCTCGGCAGTGGGTCCGGCGTGGTGCGGTGTGGCTCCGCTGCCTGCGGGTTCTGCTGTCTCCGATGGGTTGTCGGCGGGTGTTCCGGGCACGGTTTCTCCTGGCTGGTGTCGGTAGCCCCCGGGGTGGTGGCGGGCAGCGTGATGCGGATTCAGTGGCCCGCCGGTGCGGTGGCGGGCAGCGTGATGCGGATGCGGGATCCGGGGTCGGTGACGGCGATGGTGCCGCCGTGCAGGTCGACGACCCAGCGTGCGATGGCGAGGCCGAGGCCGGTGCCACCGCCGTCGGTGCGGCCGCCGCGGCTGAAGCGGTCGAAGATGGTGTCGCGCTGGGCGGGTGGGATGCCGGGGCCGTCGTCCTCGACGTCGATGACGATGTCGCCCGCGCCGGTGTCCGCGAACATCCGGACCTCGCCCCCGGTGGGGCCGTGTCTTGCGGCGTTGTCGAGCAGGTTGAGCAGGACCTGGTGCAGCCGGGCACGGTCGGCGTGCACGGTGGTGCCGGGGGCGGCGGCGGTGTGGAAGCGGACCCCGCGGCCGAGCGCGGCGGTCATGACCTCGGCTTCGGCGACGACCTCGGCGAAGAGCGGGCCGATGGCGAATTCTTCGCGGTCGAGCGGGATGGCGCCCGCTTCGATGCTGGAGAGGTCGAGCAGGTCGGTGACGAGGCGGCCGAGGCGTTCGGTCTGGTGCAGGGCGGTGCGCAGGGTGGTGGGGTCGGGATCGGCGACGCCGTCGACGAGGTTCTCCAGCAGGGCGTTGAGCGCGGTGATCGGGGTGCGGAGTTCGTGCGAGACGTTGGCGACGAGGTCGCGGCGCTGCCGGTCGGCGGCGGCGAGGTCGTCGGCCATGCGGTTGAAGGCGGTGGCGAGCTGTCCGACTTCGTCGCGGGAGGTGGCGCGCACCCGGACGGTGTAGTCGCCGCGGGCCATGCGCGTGGCGGCGGCGGTCATGTCGCGCAGCGGCACGGTGATGCCGTGCGCGAGGAACTGGGAGAGGGCGAGCGCGATGAGCATGGCGGCGAGGGTGGTGCGCGGGGGAATCCAGCCGATCTGGATCCAGAAGAAGACGAAGCCGATGCCGCCGGCGCAGGTCATGAGCACGGCGAGTTTGAGTTTGACCGAGCGGATGGGGTCGAGCGGGCGTGGCATGGCTGCGCTCAGCCGGGCCGCCGTCCGGCGCAGCCGGGCGCGCCCGTTCTCGATCACCGTTCTTCCAGGGCGTAGCCGACGCCGTGCACGGTGCGGATGAGGTCGGCGCCGAGTTTGCGGCGCAGGGCCTTGATGTGGCTGTCGACGGCGCGGGTGCCGGCGGCGTCGGCCCAGTCCCAGATCTGTTCGAGCAGCCGCTCGCGGGCGTGCACCATGCGGGGGCGCTGCGCGAGGCGGGTGAGCAGCTCGAATTCGAGCGGGGTGAGCTTGGCTTCGACCCCGGCGCGCCAGACGCGGCGCTGTCCGGTGTCGATGCGGAGGTCGCCGACGACGGTGACGGCGCCGTCGTCGGCGCGGTCGATGCGGCGAAGCAGGGCGTGCACGCGGGCGGTGAGGATGCGCAGCGAGAAGGGTTTGGTGAGGTAGTCGTCGGCGCCGACGCCGAGCCCGACGAGCTGGTCGGTCTCGTCGGTGCGGGCGGTGAGCATGAGGATCGGGACGGGCCGTTCGGCCTGGATGCGCCTGCAGACCTCGAGGCCGTCGTAGCCGGGCAGCATGATGTCGAGGACGACGAGGTCGGGCTGGAATCGGGTGGCGGCCGCGGTTCCGGCGGGGCCGTCGGGTGCGGTTTCGACGGTGAAGCCCTCGGCGCGCAGCCGCGCCGCCACCGATTCGGCGATGGTGGGTTCGTCTTCGACGACCAGGATCCGGCGCTGTTCCATGGTCGGCGAGCCTAGCTATGGGCTGTGGAGGGTTTCCGGCCCGTTTGTGGAGATTCGGTGTGGTCAGCCGGGCAGGGTTTCGCCGCCGATGGGGGCGAGGATCTCGCCGGAGTAGTAGGAGGACATGGCGCCGGCGGCGAAGAAGACGTAGGAGGGGGCGATCTCGTCGGGTTGGGCGGCGCGTTCGTAGGGCACCTGCTTGCCGAATTCGGCGACCTTGTCGGCGTCCATGGTGGCCGGGATGAGCGGGGTCCACACGGGGCCGGGGGCGACGGCGTTGACCCGGATGCCGCGGTCTTTCAGCGATTGGGCCAGCGAGTAGGTGAGTGCGTTGATCGCGCCCTTGGTCGCGGCGTAGTCGATGAGGGTGGCGTTGCCGCGCAGCCCGTTGATGGAGCTGGTGTTGATGATGGCGCCGCCGGGGGTGAGGTGCGGGAGCGCGGCCTGGATGGCGTGGAAGAAGCTGTCGATGTTGACGGCGAAGGTGCGGCGCCACTGGTCGGGGGTGAGGTCGGCGAAGTCGTCGACGGGTTGCTGGTAGGCGATGTTGTTGACGAGGATGTCGAGTCCGCCGAGGTCGGTGGCGGCGCGGTCGATGGTGGCGCGGCAGTGTTCGGGGTCGGCGAGGTCGCCGGGGTAGAGGTGGCAGGTGCGGCCGGCGGCGGTGACGAGGTCGCGGGTGTGTTCGGCGTCGGCGTGCTCGGAGAGGTAGGCGATGGCGACGTCGGCGCCCTCCTTGGCGTAGGCGACGGCGACCGCGCGCCCGATGCCGGAGTCGCCGCCGGTGACGACGGCTTTCCTGCCGTGGAGCAGGCCGCGGCCGACCCAGTCGCGCATCTCGTCGCGGGGCTGTTCGGCCATGTCGGCGGTGGTGCCCGGGTAGTCGATGGTGTGCGGGGTGTGCTCGGTCATGCCGGGCTCCTACCCCGTGCCGGGCGCGGCGAACCGGTGTTTGCCCGGTGGGTGGCCGGGCACAGCGGTCGTGTTCGCCGTCGCTCGCAGGCGGTCCCGGTTTTCGAGGAGGTTGTCCGATGGCGCTGACCGCGCTCGCGCTGGTGTGTTCGTTGAAGAAGTCCCCGGCCGATTCCAGCAGTGCGCTGATCGCCCGGCAGGTGCTGGACGAGCTGGCTGTTCGGGATGTCACCGGCGAGGTGGTGCGAGTGGTCGACTACGACGTGCGGCCGGGGGTGACCGCCGACGAGGGCGACGGCGATCAGTGGCCGCGGCTGCGGGAGCGGATCTTGGCCGCAGACATCCTGATCGTGGCCACCCCCACCTGGGTCGGGCACATGTCCTCGGTGGCGCAGCGGGTGCTGGAGCGGCTGGACGCGGAGCTGTCGGAGACCGATGCGGAGAATCGGCCGAGCATGGTCGGCAAGGTCGCGGTGGCGGCGGTGGTCGGGAACGAGGACGGCGCGCACAAGATCGTCGCGGATCTGTTCCAGGCGCTGAACGACATCGGGTTCAGTATTCCGGCGCAGGGGTGCACGTATTGGAACGGTGAGGCGATGCAGGGCACCGACTACCTCGATCTGGACGAGGTGCCGGAGCCGGTGCGGAGCACGAACGCCGCGGCTGCGCGCAATGCCGCGCACCTGGCGCGGGTGTTGCGGGCGCAGGAGTACCCGGCGTACCCGGAGTCCTGATCAGAGGCCGAGTTTGGTGACGGCGTTGTCGTCGAGGGGGTCGGCGGTGCGGATGTAGCCGTGCACGGTGCGGGGGTTGGACCAGCGGCCCTGGCGCATGATCTCGCGGTCGGCGGCGCCGCCGAGGGCGGCCTGGGTGGCGAAGCCGGCGCGCAGGGAGTGGCCGGAGAACAGGGCCGGGTCGAGTCCGGCCTTGGCGGCGTAGCGCTTGACCAGTTCGGCGACGGCGCGGCCGGAGACGGCGCGGTCGCCGATGCCGCCGTGGCGGTTGATGGCGGGGAAGAGGGGGAGGTCGCCGGGTAGGTCGGTACCGGTGAAGCCGTGGCAGCGGTGGAGTGCCGGGTCTCGCTGCGGGAGGGGGGTTCGAGGGTTGGCGGCGCGGAGTTCGAGCCAGTCGGCGTAGGCGCAGACCGGGCAGGTGTGCGGGCGGTTGGCGCGGGGGAGCGCGACCCGGTGTTCGGCGGTGCCGGTGGGGTCGGTCTTGGTGGCGGGCAGGCGCAGGACCAGGACGGGTTCGCCGGTGCGGTGGTCGGTGTGCACGGTGACGTCGCCGATGCGCAGCCCCGCGAGTTCGCTGCGGCGCAGCGCGCCGGCGAAGCCGGTGAGCAGGAGCAGGGTGTCGCGGCGGCGGGCGGGTTCGGTGGGCGTGCCGGGGGGCGGCAGGCAGGCGAGGAGCTGCTCGAGGGTGTGCAGCAGGACCGGGCGTTTGCGCAGGGGGGCGGTGCGGCGGGCGCGGCGGATACCGCGCAGCGTCATGCGGACGACGTCGGCGCGGGTGGGGGAGGGGAGGCCGTTCGCGGCGTGTACCGCGGCCACCGCGGAGGATTTGCGTTCCAGGGTCGCGGCGCCGAATGCCCAGCGGCCGTCGGGTTTTCGGGCGTCCGCGGCGGCGGCGAGGTAGACGGCGAGGTCGAGAGGGTCGGCGGGGAGTGCCTGCCGGGTTTCGGCGGCGCACCAGGCGGCCCAGGCTATCCAGTCCGCGCGGTAGGCGCGGACGGTGTTCTCGGATTGGGCGGCCTGGAGGTAGCGGCCGAGGGCGCCTGCCTGGGTGTCGTCGAAGCGTTCGCGGACTCGGCGTAGGGCGGCGGTGTCGATGAGGACTGTGCCTACGCCGGAGCGGAGGCGTGCCTGGACCGGGTCGGGGATGGCGACGGGATGTTCGGGCACGGATCGAGAATAGTCGTCGGCGGGGTCCTGTTTCGATAGCCCTTTACGTTGCGTTTGCGTTGTGTGACGAAACGAAACGTAATAGGTGGGTCGATCGAGAACAGCCGGTGCCTGACACCCGATAATGTTCACTTATCGGAGGTCAGAAAATTCGCGAAAATCGCCGCTACGATCGAGTCACACGACGCGGAACGAGGGAGTCAGCTGTGCGAGATCCCATCCTCACGCCGATCGAGGGCACACCGAACCTGCTGCTCGGAAGTTACGACCTGACCGAACTCGGATATTCGGTCAGCGAGTTCGTGGTCGAGGGAACGGCGAGTTCCTACGTCCCCGCCGGTGAGCTCGCCGCTGACGGCCGCTGGGACGTCGTCCCCGGCGCGCAGGCGGATTACGCCACCAGGGCGGTGGCCGTCGTCCCCGCCGATGCCGGCCGGTTCAACGGCACGGTGGTGGTCGAGTGGCTCAATGTGAGCGGTGGCCTCGACGCTCCCGCCGTGTGGATGATGGCGCACCGCGAACTGCTGCGCGAAGGCTATGCCTACGTCGGGGTCTCGGCGCAGCGCGTCGGCATCGAGGGTGGTGCGGGCATGGTCGGCGACTTCTCGCTCAAGACGGTCGATCCGCAGCGCTACGCACGCCTGAACCATCCCGGCGACGAGTACAGCTTCGATATCTTCGGCCAGCTCGGGGCGGTCGCTCGGGACCGGGGCGATGAGTTGCTCGCAGGGCTGCGCCCGGAGCGGGTCCTGGCGGTGGGCGAGTCCCAGTCGGCCATGTTCCTCACGACCTACATCAACGCCGTTGTTCCCCTCGGGCAGGTCTACGACGGATTCCTGGTGCACTCCCGGTTCGGTCCCGCAGGCCCACTCGACGGGGGATCGATGTTCGACGCCGCGACCGTCGCCCGCCTCCCACGTCCGCGCTTCCGCGACGACCTGGCGGTCCCCGTGCTCGCCGTCATCACCGAGACCGACCTGCTCGGCGGGGTGCTCCCCGGCTACCTCCCGGCTCGGCAACCGGACGGTGAGCTGCTTCGCGTCTGGGAGATTCCCGGCGCCGCGCACGCCGACAACTACACGATCCAGGGCGCTTTCCTCGACAGCGGGCTCGCGCCGGTCGACCAACTCGCCGAGGCGTATCGGCCGACCAGCACGATGCTGGGTCGTCAACTGACCCATTTCCTCAACTTCGCACCGCAGCACCACTATGTGCTCAATGCGGCGATCGCGCGGCTCCACGACTGGGTGGTCGCCGGTCGAGCCGCCCCCGCGGCACCGCCGATCGACGTGACGGACGGGGAGCCGCCGACGATCCTCACCGATGACGAGGGGGTGGCGCGCGGCGGGCTGCGAACCCCCTGGGTCGACGTTCCCACCGCTGCCACCTCGGGCTCGAACACCGAGAACGATCGCATGTCGGCACTGTTCGGATCCGGGGCGCCGTTCGACGTGGCGCAGCTGGCACGCCGATACCCCGGTGGCCTCGACGAGTACCGCACCGGCTTCGCCGCCGCGCTGGACCGGGCGATCGACGCCGGTTTCATCGTGGGCGCGGACCGCGCGGAGATCCTCGAACTCGCGACCATCACGGCGCGGCGTCAGTTCACGGGGTAGTAGCGGCGTTCAGCTCCGCGGGTTCAGGAGTGCGGCGGCGGCCGCGCGGTCGCTCTCGGCTCCGGTGGTGAGCGCGTGCAGGGCGTAGCCGATCGGGAAGGCGTTCCACAGGTTCCGCGCCTGGGCCACCAGGCCCGGGTGCACGTGCCCACCGGCCTGCGCGTAGACCTCCAGGGTCGCCCGCAGCAGCTCCTCGCCCGTGGCGCCGTACTGGGCGGCCAGGTCACGGGCGGGGTCGTCGACGCGGGCGGTGGTCCAGTCCAGGACACCGGTGATGGTGCCGTCCTCGGCGAGCAGGACGTGGGCCGGGTAGATCTCGCCGTGCGTCATCACGGTCCGATCGGGCCAGCAGATGTCGTCGTCCAGCCACGCCGCCCAGGCCCCGGCGATCTCGGGGGCGACCGTGAACTCCGCGCGCACCTTCGCGATGTCGTCCCGCCACGCCTGCCTGACCTGCTCGGGGCTGCGCACCTCCACCCCGGCGGCGGCGGCCTGCTCGGGGGTGATCGAGTGCAGGCGGGCCAGGAGGCGGCCGAGGCGGGCGGCGTAGTCGGGGCTCGCGGGGTCCATGTGCCAGTCGGGTTCGCCCGCATCGGTCAGGGTCAGGCCGGGCGCGCCGGGCAGGGCCGGGTAGGCGATCAGCTCGGGGGTGCGGAGTTGCCAGTCGGGGACGGCGACGCCGTCGGCGGCGAGGGCGGGGGCGACCAGGTCGAGGATGCGGGTCTCGGCGGCCATGCCCGCGGAGACGTCGGCGCGGCGGGGCAGGCGCAGGACCCAGCGGCGCCCGGCATCGTCGGCGGCGAGGACGACGCGGTAGTCCAGCCCGGCCTCGATCACCGTCGCCCCCTCGGGGGAGAGGTGCAGGTCGAGCGCGGACGCCAGGGCGACGACGTCGTCGATCGTACTCATGGGCAGAGGTTTTCATGCGGGTCCGCGCCGAGTCCATTCGATATCGTCGGGGACCGATACCGACGAGCAGTACCGTGCAGCTCATGCGGGAATGCGTTATGTGCGCCAAGCATCGCGGGGCCGGGCCGCTGGTGAGCCCGCTCGTCCGCGCCGACGACCTGGTGGTCGTCACCCACCGGCCCGCTATCGGAGAATGGGCGCGGCCGGGGTACCTGTTCGTCGAACCCCGCCGCCATGTCGCCACCCTCGACGGGCTCGACGACGCCGAGACCGTGGCCGTCGCGCGGGCCGTCCGCTCCTCGATCACCGCGCTGCGCCGAGTCCTCGAGCCCGCCCACGTGTTCACCTTCGTCGCCGGGCTGAGCGCGGCGGGCGTCCACCTGCACCAGCACGTCTTCACCCGGCCGGCGGCCACTCCGGCCGCCGTTCCCTGGCACGACGCCGACTCCACAACCGCGCCCCGCGTCCCGGCGACCGAACTCGGCGCGCTGTGCGCCGAACTGGCTGCGGCAATGCCGGATTGACTTACCGGCGTGGCGCTCGCCGACCGGTTCGACCTACCGCTGCTCAACGGTCGCGCGCGGACCGTGGATCGCGATCTCGACTCCGGCTGCCGCGGCCAGTTCCGCGAACCGCTCGACCGCACCGACCGGAAGGAAGCCGAGGGCCAGGTCGTACTCGCCGCCGCGGATGCCGATCAGCGCGGTCCCGGCCACACGGCAGTGGCCGCCGAGTAGGTGCAGGCCCGATCATTCATCGTCACCGTGAGCACATGGTTATTCTCGCGTAATGGAATTCGGTGCAGGCGACGTCGTCTACTTCCCGCAGGGCCCGTTCGGCGGCGTCTGCGGAGTCGTCCGCGAGGTCGACATACGCCGCGCCCGCCTGCGCATCGAACTGCACGAAGGCGTCGTGCACCGCGAGGGCGGGGTGCTGCGCGGGCGCAGGCACAGCCTGACCGCCGAGTTCGGCGAGGTCGAACTGCTCTGAACCCTCAGTGCCGGTGCTTCGGCGGGAGGGTGAGCTCGTCGACGACGACGTGGTTCCCGCCCGCCTGTTTGGCCCGGTACATGGCGGCGTCGGCGGCGTGCAGCAGCCGCTCGGGAGTCGGGCGCGGGCAGTCCGGGCAGGCGGCGGTGTCGAAGACCGCTACCCCGACGCTGGCGGTCACCTCCACCTCGGTCGAGCGCGGCGCGGCCACCGCGCGGCACAACCGCTCGGCCTCGGCGCGCGCGGCGACCGCGCCCAGCGGGACGGCGACGACGAATTCCTCGCCGCCGGTCCGCGCCACCACAGCGGGCGTCCCCGCCGCCTCGTGCAGCCTGCGCGCGGTGCTGACCAGCACGGTGTCCCCGACCCGGTGCCCCCAGGTGTCGTTGACCTCCTTGAACCGGTCGATGTCGAAGGCGATCACGCAGACGGCGGGGTAGCCGTGCATCAGCCGGGGGAGCCGGATCTCCAGGCCGCGGCGGTTGAGCAGTTCGGTGAGCGGATCCGAGAGCGACTCGGTGCGCAGCAGCCAGTACAGGATCTGCAGCGCGGGCAGCACGCTCACCACCGCCGCGATCAGCAGCAACCCGACAGCGAGCGCCAACCGGACGTCGTGTCCGCCGGTCGCGATCCGCACCGAGAACACGATCACCGACAGCAGTGACCACGCGGTGTGCACCGCCAGCGCCCGCGCGCTGTGGAAGAAGCCCAGGTAACTGCCGGTGACTACGAGCAGCACCGCACCCATCGCCCCGAACAGCCGATCCGGCACCTGCAGGAACTCCACGGTGAAGAGCACGTCCGCGATCCCGATCAGCACCAGCGACTCGATGTTCCCCGGCCATGGAAGCAACCACCAGCGCAACGCCCACAGAAGTCCGGCCCCCACCCCGACCGTCGAGGTGACCACTGGGTTCACCGGTCCGATCGGCGTGCCCGCGATCACCGCCCCCATCACCGCGATCGACAGCCCGGCGAGCCCGACCAGCACCCGCAGCGGCCCCAGCGCCGAACGCGCCGCCAGGGTGCCCACCAGCCAGGCGTAGTCGACCGGATCGTTCCACCAGGCCAGCAGCGTCTTGCCGTCGTTCATCCAGCCACCCTCGGTCCGACCGCGCCGTCCACCGTCCTCGTGCCGAGCGTCGGAGTCCATCGACTCCGATCAGCTCGTGCGCAGCAGTCTAGGCCGGACCCCGGTGTTCCGGATCGAACACGGCCCGGCGACGCCGGAGTCAGCCGTGCCGGGAGGGGCGATAGACGAGCTCCTGGATGCGGCCGTCGAAGGTGTGGCTCTCCAGCAGTTCGAGGTCGTAGTCGGCGACGCCGTCGAAGATGCGTTCGGCTCCGGTCTGCCCGCTGAGCACCGGGAAGATGGTCACCTGGACCCGGTCGATCAGCCCGGCGGCCAGCAGTGACCGGTTCAGTGACAGGCTGCCGTGCGAGCGCAGCGGCACCGGGGACTCCGCCTTGAGGTCGGCGACGACCCGGACGGCGTCCCCGGTGGCGAGGGTGGCGTCGGGCCAGTCGCCGGTGCCGGGCAGGGTGGTCGAGACAACCGTGGTCGGCATGGCGCGCATGCGGGCGTTCACCGGGTCCAGCTCGGCCGGGTCGATCGGGCCGAGCAACTCCACGAACTGCAGGAAGGTGTTCGCGCCGAGCACCATGCGCTGGTCCGCGCCGAGCACGGCGGCGCGGTGCGCGAGGAACTCCGGGCCCTCCTTGCTCCAGTAGCCGCCCCAATCGCCGTGCTCGTCGTAGGAGGCGAAGCCGTCCAGGGTGGAGTAGACGTCGAAGGTGTAGGTGGCGGTCATACCGGTCTCCTCTGGGGTGGACGCGAGTTCGTGGGTAGAGACGGAAGTCCGGCGGGAAACTCATCGCGGGGAGATCACCGCTGCCCACCGTTCGAGGGTCCGCGGCCCGGATCCCGGGGTTACCCGCGGCGAACTGCCAACCGGGTGTTCAACGATACGGTCGAACCTCATGGACCTCGACGAACTCCGCGCCGTCACCGCCTACGCCATCACCTGCGCGGAACCCGCGCTCACCCGCTTCGAACGCCACCGCCCCGGCGACCCCCGCCCCCGGCAGGCCGTCGAGGCGGCGCGCGCGTTCGCCGCGGGCGGACGACGCACGAAGGCCATCCGGGACGGGGCGTGGGCGGCACAGCGGGCCTACCGGGAAGCCCGCGATGCCGGGCAGCGCGCCGCGAGCGAGGCGGCGCGGGCCGCGGTGGCGGCGGCGAGCGCGGCCTACCTGCACCCGATCGCGAAAGCCACGCAGGTCTGGCACATCCTCGGCGCCGCCGCCTACGCCGCGCACGCCGCCGAACTCGACGGGTCCCCGAGCCCGGCGGGCGCACCGCCGGGACCGGCGGTGCTCGCGGTGCTGCACCGCTACCCACCCGCCCCGCCCGGCCGCGGCCGGGCGGGGGAGCTGCTGCGCGAACTGGATCGCGGGCTGCGGCACTGATCGGCCCACCGGCGGCCCGCTGCTGCTGATCGCACGACGCGGTCTCAGGTCACCGCTACCTGCGCCCGCTCAGGCGCGGTGCTCGGCGGCGAGCGCCTTCAGATCCGCGAACCGGATGACGGCACCCGCCGCACCCCAGGTGCCCTCCTGCTGCTCGCGCACCAGCACCCACACCCGCGGCGCGTCGTCGGCGGGCAACCCCGCCGCGGCCAGCACGTCGGCGGTGACCTGCTGGATCAGCCCGGCTCGGCGGCGCTCCGAGAGCCCGCCCGCGGGGACGGTGACATCCACCCGGAAGCGCGGCAGCTCGTCGCCGAGCGCCCCGAAGTCGTTACCCGGTACCTCCTGGATCTGCGCCCACGCCTGCGCCCGGAAGAAGGCGCTGTCCACGGGCACGCCCTCCCAGTGCATCAGCGTCGTGGCGAGGGTGTCGCGCAGACCGCGGCGGACGCGGTCGTCGAGGACACCGGCGGGCAGGGTCAGCTGGATGAACGGCATGTCGAACTCCTTATGACGACTGTTATACCGCGGGGACGGTACACTATGACAGTCGTTATGAACAGGGAGGTGGGCCGGTGCCCGAGCAACGCGACCGGATGGTGGCAGGCGCGGCGGACATGCTGCGCCGCCGCGGCTACAACGCCACCAGCGTGCGGGAGCTGGCCAAACACACCGGCGCCCCGCTCGGCTCCACCTACCACTACTTCCCCGGCGGCAAGGCGCAGCTGGCCGCCGAGGCGGTGCGCTTCGCCGACGGGCTCGTCGCCCGCACGCTGACCCGCGAACTCGCGGCGGGGCCGATCGCCGGGTTGCGCGCCTTCGTCGAATCCTGGCGGGCGATCGTGCTGGACAGCGACTTCCAGGCCGGCTGCCCGGTGCTCGCGGTCTCGGTCGAGGAGCACCCCGACCTCGACGCCGAACCCCGCATCGCCGCCGCTGCCGCCTTCACCAACTGGACCGACCTGCTCGCCGCCGCCCTGCGCGACCACGGCGCCACCCCCGACGACGCGACCCGCACCGCCGCGCTCGTGGTGGCCGCCATCGAGGGCGGCGTCGCCGTCTGCCGAGCCCAGCGCGCCATCGAATCCCTCGACCGGATCGCCGACGCGCTCGAGGCCGTCATCCGCGCTGTCCTCCCCGCGGAGCCCGCCTAGCTACGATGCGCCCTGTGGCATCGAGCATGTGCAACTACCCGGGCTGCCACCGGCCCGTCACCCGCACCGGCGGCCCCGGCAGGCCGTCGGAGTACTGCGACCACGCCGACCACACCCGCTGGCGGGCCTGGCGCGAACGACAGCGGCTGCAGGAGAGCGCCGAGAGCGCGCCCGCTGTCACTGTGACGGACGCTGCGCCGGTGACGGCCGCTCGGCTGCGCGCCGACGAACTGCTCACCCGGTTCCGCACCCTCGCCGAGCAGCTGGGCACCACGCTGAACGCCGCCGTCGCCGAACTCGGCACCCTGGCGGACCCATCCGTCGCCGAGGCCCAGGTGCAGGCCGCGCAGGCCGAGGCGGCGCGGCGGATCGCCGAGGCGGAGATCGCCGCCGCCGAGGCGCAGCAGCGGCGGCACGCCGCCGAGGAGGCGCGGGCGGGTGCCGAAGCCGCGGCCGACGACGCCGCGGGGGCGGCCGAGCGTGCCGAGGCGGTCCGGGACGAAGCGCTCGCCGAGGTCGAGCGGATCACCAGGCAGGCGTCGGAGGACGTCTTCGCCGCCAGGAGCGGTGCCGACGAGCAGGTCGCCGCCGCGCGCGCCGAACTCGAGAGCGCGCGCGAGCGCGTCGAAGCCGAGGCGCGGGAGCGGGTCTCGGCGGCGGAGGAGCGGGCCGAGACCGAGATCCAGCGGGTTCGCGTCGAGGCCGTCGACCGCATCGGCGCCGCCGACGCCGATGCCGCCCGGGCCGGCCAGCGCGCCGCCGACGCCGAACGCGCCGCGCAGCGCGCCGAGGAGATCGCCGCCGAGCGCGGCGAAGCGCTCGCCGGGACGCGGCGGGACGTGGAGCGGTTGCGCGCCGAACTCGACGCCGCTCGCGCCGAGATCGGCACAGTACGAGCCGAACTCGACTCGGCCCGCGCCGAGACCGTGGCCGTGCGCGCCGACCTCGACGCTGCTCGCGCCGAAACCGGCACCGTGCGAGACGAACTCGCCGAAGCGCGACGTACGGCGGCGGAGCGGCTGACCGAGCTGCGCCGGGAATCGGCGGCCGCGCTCGCGAAGACCGAGGCCGACGCGGCCCACCGCGCGCAGGCCCTGGACGAGGCCCGCGCCCAGACCCTGGCCAGGGCCGAACGGGCCGAGCAGCAGCTCGACGCGCTGCTCGCCCAGCCGCGCTGAGCGGGTAACGCGGCCCGAACGCCGATCGTCGCCCGGGCGGAGAGCAGGTGAAATCTTCGCTGCGACAGCCTCGTTCGCCGCGCGGCCGCCGCCGCCCGGGTTCCGCTGCGGACCTGCGCTTTCCGCTGCGGCGGGCACCGCGAAACGGGTGTCCGCGCAACGCATTCGACCCGCCGGGGACGCACGCTCTCGACACCTGCCGGTAGTAGGGTTCCCGCGGCGCGGCGGCGGGGGCGGCCTCGCGCGGGCGAATTCGGGCGAGGTGAGGAGACTGTGGTGGGCGACGAGGCGGACGGCGGAAACCGCGAGGAACAGGCGATCCGACGGGTGACGGACACGCTGGTGGAGAACTTCGCGGACACGCACTCCGCCGACCGGATCGAACGCACCGTGCGCTCGGTGCGCGCCCGGTTCACCGGGCACCCCGTCCGCGAGTTCGTCCCGATCCTCATCGAGCGCGTCGCGCGCCGCGAACTCGAGCAGACCCCCGCCGCGGAGCGGGTGACCGTCGCCGCGGGGCCGGTGTCGCTCGAGAAGCCGAGCGGCGAGGCACAGGCCACGGACTCCGCGGCGCTCGGTGCCGCCGAAACGGCACAGGCGGCCGAGAAGGCCGAGCCGCACCCCGCGGCCGCAGGCCCGGCAGCCATCCGCACCGGCCCCAGCACCGGCACCGGCCCCAGCACCAGCACCAGCGACGGCAACGGTAACGGCCCTCGGCATGCGGCCCCGGAGATCCCGTTCATCACGATCCCCGCCCCCCTCGACGACCACCTCAGCTTCTTCGGCGTCGCCCGCAAATGGGCCGTCGAACGCCCGGTCGTCCCCCTGGTCGTCGGCCTCGTCCTGGTCCTCACCGCGGTACTCGGCGTCGCCGCCACCCGGCCCGGCGACGACACCCCGGCCCCGGTCGCCGCGGCCACCCCGGTCACCGTGCACGGCCTCGTCGGCTCGGAGAAAGCGGAGTTCTTCGCCGACCCCCGCGTCGCCGAGGTCTTCTCCCGGCACGGCCTGACCGTGCAGGTGGAGCCCGCGGGCTCCCGCCAGATCGCCACCCGGAACCTCGACGGCTACGAGTTCGTCTTCCCCTCCAGCGCGACGGCGGCCGACCGCATCCAGCGCGAACAGAACATCGCGACGAAGTACACCCCGTTCTCCTCACCCATGGCCGTCGCCACCTTCACCCCGATCGTGGAGGCGCTCACCGCGGCAGGGGTGATCCGCCCCGGCCCGATCCCGACCCTGGACATCGCCCGCTACCTGCAACTGGTGCGCGACAACGTCGAATGGGAGCGGCTCCCGGGCAACACCACCTACCCCGTGCGCAAGAACGTCCTGGTCTCCACCACCGACCCGCGCACCTCGAACTCCGCCGCCATGTACCTGGCCGTCGCCGGCTTCGTCGCCAACGACAACGCCGTCGTCGCCGACGCGGACGCCGAGCGCCGGGTACTGCCGCTGCTCGGCAGGCTCTTCGCCGGCCAGGGCCGCACCGAGGGCACCAGCGAGGGGCCGTTCCGCGAATACCTCGCCACCGGAATGGGTCCCGCGCCCCTGGTGTGGATCTACGAGTCCCAGTTCGTGGAGGCCGTGGTCGCGGGGCGGACGAAACCGGGCATGGTGCTCGCCTACCCCTCGCCGACCGTGCTCTCCCAGCACACGGTGATCCCGCTCGGCAAGGCAGGGGACCGGGTCGGCGAACTGCTCAGCACCGACCCCGACCTGCAGCGCCTCGCCGCCGAGCACGGCTTCCGCACCGGCGGATTCGCGGCAGTCGCGAACCGGCACCGGGTCCCGGTCGCGGCCGAGCTGATCGACGTCGTCGACACCCCGACCTCGGAGACGCTGGAGCGCATGATCGACGGGGTCGCCGCCGCCTACCGGTGAGCACCTAGAGTTCGATCGTGATCGACACGACGGCGCGCAGCACGGTGCTCGACACCGTGCGCGGCTTCGCGCTCCTCGGCATCTGCGTGACGAATATGAATGTGGCGAGCGCGTTCTGGTCGATCGGCGGCACCGACGGCGACTGGTACCCGCTGTTCGACGGCACCGCCGACCACCTCACCGACGCCACCGTGATCGCGTTCTTCTCCGGCCGCTTCTACCTGCTGTTCGCATTCCTGTTCGGGTACGCGTTCACGCTGCAGATCGCGGCCGCCGAGCGCGCCGGGGTGCCGCCGGCGCCGCGGCTGGTGCGGCGCTGCCTCGCGCTGCTGACGCTCGGCGTGCTGCACGTCGAGCTGCTCTGGCTCAACGACATCCTCACCCTGTTCGGGGCGCTCGGGCTGCTGCTGGTCGCGCTGCGCGGGATCGGGGACCGCACCGCGCTGATCCTCGCGGGCGCACTGCTGGTGGCGTGGACCGCGCTCTGGCTGCTGCCCGACAACGACACGCGGGACGTGTACTCCGTGCTCGACCTGCCCGGCTACGCCCAGCAGTACGCAGGCTCGTTCTCCTCGACGCTCGCCGCCCAGACCGAGCTGGCGCCGTTCTTCCTGATCCTGGTCTGGGTGGGGCAGGCTGTCCCGTCCTTCGCGATGTTCCTGCTCGGCCTGGTCGCGGGGCGGCGCGGGCTGCTCACCGACACCGCGAGGCTGCGGCACCGGGCCCCGTGGGTGCTCGTCGGCGGGCTGGCGGTGGGCGTTCCGGTCTCGGCGGTGACGTTCGCGAACTACATGGGCTGGTGGGACGCGCCCGACTACTGGTGGAGTGTGCAGGGGACGGTCGATCCGCTGATGGCCGCCGCCTACCTGTCAGGCATCGCGCTGCTCGCGACCGGCCGCTCCGGCGCGCGGGTGACCGCGATCCTCGCGCCCGCCGGGCGGATGGCCGCCAGCAACTACATCGCCCAGTCGGTGCTGCTCATGCTCGTGCTGACCGGGTACGGGTTCGCGCTCGCCGACGAGCTGCCGCCGCTCGCGGTACTCGGGGTCTCGGTGCTGATCGTGGCGGCGCTCTACGCGGCGAGCGGGTGGTGGCTGGCACGGCACCCGTACGGCCCGGTCGAGTGGCTGCTGCGCGCGGTCACCTACAACACGCTGCCACCCTGGCGGATTGCCTAGGGGGCGTGACAGGTTACGGCTGTCGCGCGCCGCCCATCGGCCCTACCGTGAGTGGACCAGCGCGAAGGAATCCCCGATGGACACATATCAGCCCCCCGTTCTGTGGCAGTACCAATTGCTGTGGCTGCTGGCCGCCCTGGCGCTGCTCCTGTCCTGACCCCTCAGCGCACGAACACCGCCGCCCGCTCGGCGAGCTCGAGCAGCGGCTGCGGGAACACCCCGAGCAGCAGCGTGGCGACCGAGCCCACCGCCACCACCGCGGTGGTCGGCGCGGGGGTGATGACGCTCGGCCCTTCCGCGGGCGGGTCGGTGAAGAACATCATCACGATCACCCGCACGTAGAAGAACGCCGCCACCGCGCTGCACAGCACGCCGACGATCACCAGCACCGCCGCGTCCGCACCGGCCGCCGCGCCGAATACCGCGAACTTGGCGACGAAGCCACTGGTGAGCGGGATTCCGGCGAAGGAGAGCAGGAGCAGCGCGAAGGCGCCCGCCAGCCACGGGTTGCGGCGGCCGAGCCCGGCCCAGTCGGCGAGCGCGGTCGCCTCCGATCCGTCGGGGGCGCGCACCAGCGCCACCGCGGCGAACGCGGCGAGCGTGCCGAGGCCGTAGACGGCCAGGTAGAACAGCAGCGCCGCGGTGCCCGCGTCGTCGGCCGCGACGACGCCGGTGAGCAGGAACCCGGCGTGCGCCACCGACGAATACGCCAGCATCCGCTTCACATCGGTCTGGGTGACCGCCATGACCGCGCCGAGCACCATGGTCGCGATGCACACCGCCGCCAGCACCGGACGCCAGTCGTCGCGCAGCGAGGGCACCGCGACCGTGAGCACCCGCACCAGCGCGCCGATCGCCGCGATCTTGGTCGCGGCGGCCATGAAGGCCGTCACCGGCGTCGGCGCGCCCTGGTAGACGTCGGGCACCCACGCCTGGAACGGCACCGCCCCCACCTTGAACAGCAACCCCACCGCCAGCATGCCGACCCCGAGCAGCGCCAGCAGCGGCTCCCCGGACTGCCCGGCCAGCGCGGCGCCGATCCCGCTCAACCGCACCGTGCCCGCCGCCCCGTAGAGCAGCGCCACCCCGTACAGGAAGAACGCCGACGAGAAGGCGCCGAGCAGGAAATATTTCAGCGCGGCCTCCTGCGAGAGCAGCCGGCGATACCGGGCCAGCCCGCACAGCAGGTACAGCGGCAGCGAGAGCACCTCGAGCGCGACGAACATCGTCAGCAGGTCGTTCGAGGCCGGGAAGAGCAGCAGCCCGCCCACCGCGAGCAGCAGCAGCGGGAACACCTCGGTGGCGGCGATCCCGGCGCGCGCGGCCGCGTCCTCGTCGGCCCCGCCCGGCACCGCGGCGGCCTGCGGGGTGAAGGCGTCCACCCGGCGCGCGGCGTGCTGGGCGGCCGCCGCGGTCCAGGTGCCCGGCCCCGAGCGGGCCCGGCCCGGCGCGGGGAGGCCGCGCTCGGCGGCGAGAACCACCCCCAGCACCGCGACCACCAGGATCGCGCCCTGCAGGAACAGCGTGACCCCGTCCACCGCGACCGCCCCCGCCACCGCCGTCGCCGAGGTGCCCGCCAGCAGCAGCACCGCCACGAACGCCGCCACCAGCGCGGACACCGCGAGCACCAGGTGCAGGGTGTAGCGCGACCTGCGCGGCGCGAACGCCTCCACCAGCACCCCGAGCACCCCGGCCGCGAAGACCAGCAGCATGGGGGAGAGCAGCCCGTACTCGATACTCGGCGCGGGCAGCGCGGCGGCGAGAGACATCGTCGGAGAGCTCATTTCGGTTCCTTCCCGGCATTCGCCGACGGAACAGCGGGGACCGGGTCCTGCACGCCGACCGAGGTCAGCGTCTGCTGGACAGCGGGATCCACCAGCTCCAGCACCGGCTTCGGATACACGCCGAGGACGAGCAGCGCGGCCAGCAGCGGCGCCAGCACCAGCAGCTCGCGCGGCACCAGATCCGGCAGCGTCGCGTTCTCCTCCCGCACCGGCCCGGTCATCAGCCGCTGGTACAGCCACAGGATGTAGATCGCGGCCAGCACCAGCGCGCCCGCCGCCACGATCGCCGCCACCTGGTAGCGGGTGAAGGTGCCGACCAGGACCAGGAACTCGCTGACGAACGGCGCCAGCCCCGGCAGCGACAGCGTCGCCAGCCCGGCCACGAAGAAGCTCCCCGCCAGCACCGGCGCCACCTTCTGCACCCCGCCGTAGTCGGCGATCAGCGTGCTGCCGCGCCGCGACACCAGGAACCCGGCCACCAGGAACAGCGCGGCCGTGGAGATCCCGTGGTTCACCATGTAGAGCGTGGCGCCGGTCTGGCCCTGCCCGGTCATGGCGAAGATGCCGAGGATGATGAAGCCGAAGTGCGAGATCGAGGTGTAGGCGATGAGCCGCATGATGTCGGTCTGCCCGATCGCCAGCAGCGCCCCGTACAGGATGCCGACCACCGCCAGGGTGACGATCACCGGCGCGTAGGAGCGCGCGGAGTCCGGGAACAGCGGCAGGCTGTAGCGCAGCATGCCGAAGGTGCCGACCTTGTCCACCACCGCCATCATCAGCACCGCGCCCGCCGGGGTCGCCGCCACCGCCGCCCCCGGCAGCCAGGTGTGCAGCGGCCACAGCGGTGCCTTCACCGCGAAGGCGAACAGGAACCCGAGGAACAGCGCGTCCAGCACCGGCGCCGCCGCGCCAAGCTGCCCGTTCGCCGCCGCCTCGGCCACGATCCGCATGTCGAAGGTGCCGCCGCCGTCCGCGCCGAGCCCCTCGCGCGCGGTGAGCACGTAGAGCCCGATCACCGCCGCCAGCATTACCAGCCCGCCGAACAGGTTGTAGAGCAGGAACTTCACCGCCGCCCGCGAGCGCTGCTGCCGCGCCTGCTCGTCGCCGGTGCGCGGGCCGAAACCGCCGATGAGGAAGTACATCGGGATCAGCATGGCCTCGAAGAACACGTAGAACAGCAGGATGTCGAGCGAGGTGAAGGAGAGCAGCACCATCGCCTCGACCACCAGCATCAGCGCCACGTAGGTGTGCGTGGCGCGCGGCCCCGCTCCCGCGGCGCGGCCGTCGTGCCAGCCCGCGAGCAGCAGCAGCGGCATGAGCGCGGCGGTGAGCAGCACCAGCACCAGCGCGATGCCGTCGACGCCGAGGGTGTAGCCTGCGCCGAAGGCCGGGATCCACTCGTGCTCCTCGACGAACTGGTAGCGGCCGGCGCCCGGCTCGAAACCCACCGCCACCCCGGCCGCGACCGCCAGCGTGAGCAGCGCCGCGCCGAGCGCGACGTAGCGCGCCGCGGCCGGGCGCGCGGCAGGCATCACCGCGGCCAGCAGCGCGCCTCCGGCCGGGACCAGCCAGAGCACCGTCAACCAGGGGAAATCGTTCACCAGATCCTCACCGCCAGCAGGGCTGCGGCCACCAGGGCCGCGCCGGTGAACATGGACAGCGCGTAGGAGCGCACGAAACCGGTCTGCGCGCGCCGCAACCGGGCCGAGAGCCCGCCGATCCCGGCCGCGGTGCTGTTCACCACGCCGTCGATCCCGCGGGCGTCGACGAAGACCAGCGAGCGGGTCAGGTGCTGCCCGGGCCGCATGAACGCCGCCTCGTTCACCGCGTCGCCGTAGAGGTCACGCCGCGCCGCGACGGTCAGCGCCGACACCGGCTCCGGTGCGGTGCGCGGCACCGGGCGCCGCCCGTAGCGCCGCACCGCCACCGCGACGCCGACGGCGACCGTGGCCAGCGCCAGCAGCGTCACCACCCAGGCCGGGATCGTGTGCTCGCCGTGCGCCTCACCGACCACAGGGGCCAGCCAGGTCTGCAGCCCGGAGCCGAGCACCAGCAGCCCGCCCGCGCCGACCGAGCCGAAGGCCAGCACGATCATCGGCCCGGTCATCGAGGCCGGGGCCTCGTGCGGGTGCGCGTCCTCGGCCCAGCGGCGCTCGCCGAAGAAGGTGAGCAGCATGACCCGGGTCATGTAGAACGCGGTCAGCCCGGCGCCGAGCAGCGTGACCGCGCCGAGTGCGAGCCCGGCCGCGCCCGGCTCGGCGAAGGCCGCCTCGATGATCTTGTCCTTGGAGAAGAACCCGGCGAACGGCGGCACCCCGATGATCGCCAGGTAGCCGAGGCCGAAGGTGGCGAAGGTGATCGGCAGCGCCGCCCGCAGCGCGCCGTAGCGGCG
Organism: Nocardia asteroides; assembly: GCF_021183625.1. Classification (NCBI taxonomy): domain Bacteria; kingdom Bacillati; phylum Actinomycetota; class Actinomycetes; order Mycobacteriales; family Nocardiaceae; genus Nocardia; species Nocardia asteroides. The sequence goes on along the minus strand of NZ_CP089214.1, from coordinate 635,367 downwards.
CATGTCGGTCTCGTCGTTCATCGCGTGCATGACCGACCCGGCGCCGAGGAACAGCCCCGCCTTGAAGAAACCGTGCGTGAGCAGGTGCAGGATGGCGAAGGCGTACCCGGCCGGGCCGAGCCCCGCGGCCAGCACCATGTAGCCGATCTGGCTCATGGTGGAGGCGGCCAGCGCCTTCTTGATGTCGTCCTTGGCGCAGCCGATGATCGCGCCGAACAGCAGCGTCACCGCCCCGACCAGCACCACCGCCAGCCGGGCGCCCGCGGAGAGGTCGTAGATGGCGTGGCAGCGGGCGATCAGGTAGACGCCCGCGGTGACCATGGTGGCGGCGTGGATGAGCGCCGAGACCGGGGTGGGGCCCTCCATGGCGTCGCCGAGCCAGGACTGCAGCGGCACCTGCGCCGACTTGCCGCACGCCGCCAGCAGGAGCAGCAGCCCCAGCGCCAGCACCGTGCCCTCGCTCGCGCCGGGCACCCCGGCGAAGACGGTGCCGAAGTCGACCGAGCCGAAGGTGGCGAACATGACCATCATGGCGATCGCCAGGCCGGTGTCGCCGACCCGGTTCACCACGAACGCCTTCTTCGCCGCGGTCGCCGCCGACGGCTTCTGGAACCAGAACCCGATCAGCAGGTACGAGGCCAGCCCGACGCCCTCCCAGCCCAGGTAGAGCACCAGGAAGTTGTCCGCGAGCACCAGCAGCAGCATGGCGCCGAGGAACAGGTTCAGGAAGCCGAAGAAGCGGCGGCGACCCGGATCGTCCTTCATGTAGCCGGTCGAGTAGATGTGGATCAGCGAGCCGACCCCGGTGATCAGCAGCACGAAACACATCGAGAGCTGGTCCAGGCGCAGCGCCAGATCAACCTGCAGCCCGTCCACCGGGACCCAGGAGTACAGGTCGGCGCCGATCGCGCGGTCGGCGGTGGCCCGGCCGAGCATGGCCACGAAGGCCGCCGCGGCCAGCGCGAAGGCGGCCAGCGCGGTCGCGCAGCCGAGCCAGTGCCCCCAGCGGTCGGCGCGGCGGCCGAGCAGCAGCAGGACGGCCGCGCCTGCCAGCGGCAGCGCGGGCAGCAGCCAGAGCGTCACGGTATCCATGTCAGAACCGCAGCAGACTGGCGTCGTCGACCGAGGTCGAGCGGCGGGCACGGAAGATGGTCATGATGATCGCCAGCCCCACCACCACCTCGGCCGCGGCCACCACCATCGTGAAGAAGGCGAAGACCTGGCCCTCCAGGTTCGCGTGCAGGCGGGCGAAGGTCACGAACGCCAGGTTCACCGCGTTCAGCATGAGCTCGACGCACATGAACACCACGATCGCGTTGCGCCGCAGCAGCACCCCCGCGGCGCCGATGGTGAACAGCAGCGCCGACAGGAACAGGTAGTTCGCGGGGTTCACCGGTTCTCCTCCTCGTCGAGCACCGTCGGATCGGTCAGCGCCTTGTCCTTGCGTTGGCGCAGGATCGTGCTCACCGACTGCTCGGCGAACGAGCCGTCCGGCAGCCGGGCCGGGACGTCGACGGCGTTGTGCCTGGCGTACACGCCGGGGGTGGGCTGGGGGGTCGGGCGCATGCCGCCGCCGTGGAAGCGGCGCCTGACCAGCTCGCGCTGGTTCAGCCGCGGGCCGAAGCGCTCGCGGTGCGCGAGCACCATGGCGCCGATGGTCGCGGTGATCAGCAGCGCGCCGGTCAGCTCGAAGGCCCACACGTAGCGAAGGAAGATCAGCTCGGCCAGCTCCGCTATCACATCCCGGCCCGGGAAACCCGTTGCCGGGAGGGAGATCTCGGCCGCGCGGACACCGCGGGCGAGCCCCGCCACGAACAGCGCGCCGAAGCCGAGCCCGACCACCGTCGCCGCCACCCGCTGCCCGCGCAGCGTCTCGGTGAGCGACTCCGCGGAGTCGACGCCGACCAGCATGAGCACGAACAGGAACAACATCATCACCGCGCCGGTGTAGACCACGATCTGCACCACGCCCAGGAACAGCGCGTCCTGGGCGATGTAGAAGATCGCCAGGATGATCATCGTCGCCGCCAGGCAGAGCGCCGAGTGCACCGCCTTGCGGGCGAAGACCATGCCGAGCGCGCCCAGGATCGCCACCGGGGCCAGGATCCAGAACTGCACCGCCTCACCGGTTCCGGTGGGAGGGAGCTCCGCTGCCAGCGTTGTCAGCGCGCTCACCGGGCACCTCCCGGTGTGAGGGCCACCGGCTCCGGGGTGGCGGCCGGGTCCGGTTCCCGCGCCGCCGCACGGGCGGCCGGGCCGGGGTCGGGGAGCGCGCCGGTGACCCCGGCCCGGTAGTAGTCGCCCTCGTCGGTGCCGGGCACCATCGCGTGCGGCGGTGCCTCCATGTTGGGGGCCAGCGGGGCGAGCAGCTTGTCCTTCTCGTAGATGAGCGCCGCGCGGTTGTCGTCGGTGAGCTCGTAGTCGTTGATCATGGTCAGCGCCCGGGTCGGGCAGGCCTCCACGCACAGCCCGCAGCCGATGCAGCGCAGGTAGTTGATCTGGTAGACCCGCCCGTACCGCTCACCGGGGGAGAACCGCTCGCCCTCGGTGTTGTCGGCGCCCTCGACGAAGATCGCGTCCGCCGGGCAGGCCCACGCGCAGAGCTCGCAGCCCACGCACTTCTCCAGCCCGTCCGGGTGCCGGTTGAGCTGGTGCCGCCCGTGGTAGCGGGGCGCGGTCGGCACCTTCTGCTCCGGGTAGAACTCGGTGATCGGCTTCTTGAACATCGTCGCCGCCGTCACCGCGAACCCGGCCAGCGGCTCGAGGAGCCCGCCGGTCGCGGCGTCGGCGTGGGTCAGCCCGGCGGGCACCGGCGGGGTCGGGAACCCCAGGTACACCGCGCCGTGCCGCCCGGATTCCGCCGCGGGCGGCCCGGTCTCGGCCGGTTCGTCCGGGATCGTCGGGGCCCTCCCCGCGCGCAGGAACAGCGCGATCATGCCCGCGGTGATCGCCAGGCCGACCAGCACCAGGATCGGGGTCTCGACCGGATATCCCTCGTTGCCGAGCACCCGGGCCGTTGCCACCACCATCACCCAGAGCAGCGCGGTCGGGATGAGCAGCTTCCAGCCCAGGTTCATGAACTGGTCGTAGCGCAGCCGGGGCAGCGTGCCGCGCAGCCAGACGAAGACGAACAGGAACGCCCACACCTTGAGCGTGAACCACAGCAGCGGCCACCAGCCCGCGTTCGCGCCCTCCCACATGTTCAGCGGCCACGGCGCCCGCCAGCCACCCAGGAACAGCGTCGTCGCCAGCGCGGAGACAGTGCCCATGTTCACGTACTCGGCCAGCATGAACATGGCGAACTTCAGCGAGGAGTACTCGGTGTGGAAGCCGCCGACCAGCTCGCCCTCGGCCTCGGGCAGGTCGAACGGGGCCCGGTTGGTCTCCCCGACCATGGCCACGCAGTAGATCAGGAACGAGGGAAGCAGCAGGAAGACGTACCAGGTGCCGGTCTGCGCGGCCACGATCCCCGAGGTCGCCATCGTGCCCGAGAGCAGGAACACCGTCGCGAAGCAGAGCGCCATCGCGATCTCGTAGGAGATCACCTGCGCGGTCGAGCGCAACCCGCCCAGCAGCGGGTACGTCGACCCCGATGACCAGCCGGCCAGCACGATCCCGTACACCCCGATCGAGGTGACGGCCAGGATGTAGAGCACCGCCACCGGCATATCGGTGAGCTGCAGCGCGGTGGTGTGCCCGAAGATCGAGACCTCAGGGCCGAACGGGATCACCGCGAAGGCCATGAACGCCGGGATCACCGAGAGGATCGGCGCCATGATGAAGATCGGCTTGTCCACCACCGCCGGGATGATGTCCTCCTTCAGCGCCATCTTGGCGCCGTCGGCGATGGACTGCAGGATGCCGAACGGGCCGGTCCGGTTCGGGCCGATCCGCATCTGCATGCGGGCGACGACCTTGCGCTCGGCCAGCACCGCGATCAGCGGGATCATGATGGCGAAGACGAAGACGCCCACCGCTTTCAGCAGCACCAGCCACAGCGGGTCGGTGCCGAACACGCCGTTCATCGCGGGACTCCTCCGGTAGTGCGGGATGCGCCGGGCCGGGCCGTGCGCGCGTCACGCATCGGCTCGCCCGTCGGCCGGGGCGATCGAGACCACGTCGCCGGGGCGGGCGCGCAGGGTCGCGGCGACGGTGCTGCCCGGCGAGTTCCACGGCAGCCAGACGACGCGGTCGGGCAGGTCGGCGAGGTCGAGCGGGAGCGTGATGGCGCCGTGCGCGGTGCGCACGGTGACCGGTTCGCCCGCGGCGACACCGATCTCGGCGGCGGTGTCGGCGGAGAGCCGCACCACGGCGGGCCGCGCGGAACCGGCGAGCGCGTCCTCCCCGTCCTGCAGGCGGCCGCGGTCGAGCAGCATCCGCCAGCCGGTCAGGATCGCCGACCCGGACTCCGGGTGCGGCAGCTCCGGGTGATCGTGTTCCGGCGCCGGAACCGGGTTCCCGGTCCAGCGGCCGAGCCCGGCCAGCTCCGCGCGCGCCGCGGCGACATCGCGCAACCCGATCGGGGTGCCCATCTCCTCGGCGAGCGCGTGCAGCACCCGCAGGTCGGGCAGCGGGGCCGCGGTGCGGCGCACCGTCGACCCGCCCAGCGCCGCCTCGAACGGGCGCGCCCGCCCCTCCCAGTTCCGGAAGGTGCCCGCCTTCTCCGCCACCGACGCCACCGGGAACACCACGTCCGCGAAATCGGTGACCGCGCTGTGCCGCAGCTCCAGGCTCACCACGAACGACGCCGCCTCCAGCGCCGCGCGCGCCGCCACCGGGTCGGGCAGATCGTCCAGGTCGACACCGCCGAGCAGCAGGGCGCGCAATTCGCTCGCGGCGCCGAGGATCCCGGTGGTGTCGCGGCCGGCCGACACCGGCAGCTCGGCGCCCCACGCCGCCGCCACCTGCCCGCGCGCCGCCGGATCCGCCACCGGACGCCCGCCGGGCAGCAACCCGGGCAGCGCACCGGCCTCGACCGCGCCGCGCTCCCCGGCCCGCCGCGGCACCCATGCCAGCCCGGCCCCGGACTCCGCCGCGAGCCGCGCCACCGCCGAGAGCGCCCCCGGGATCGCGGCCAGCCGCTCACCGGCCATGATCACCGCGCCCGGTTCGCGCAGCAGCCGCGCCGCGGTGCCGAAATCGGTGCGCAGCGCGTCCAGCAGCGCCGGCTCGCCACCCGGCTCGGTGCGCAGCAGCCGGCCCGACATCCGGGTCAGCCCGCGCGAGGTGAACGGCGCGATCGCGAAGACCGGCAGCGTGGCGGTGCGCGCGGCCTTGCGCAGCCGCAGGTAGACGATCGGCGACTCCTCCTCCGGCTCGAACCCGGCGAGCAGCACGATCGGCGCCCGCTCCAGGCCCGCGTAGTCCACGCCGACCCCGCGCCCGGCCACCAGTGCCGCCAGGAACTCCGCCTCCTCCGCCGAGTGCGGCCGCGCCCGGAAGTCGATGTCGTTGGAGCCGAGCGCGACCCGCGCGAACTTGGCGTAGGCGTAGGCGTCCTCCTCGGTCGCCCGGCCGCCGACCAGCACCCCGGCCGCGCCGCGCGCCTCGCTCAGCCCGATCGCGGCGATCGCCAGCGCCTCCGACCAGGAGGCGGCGGCCAGCTCGCCGTCGGCGCCGCGGACCAGCGGGGTGGTGATCCGGTCGCGCTCGGTGGCGTAGGCGAAGGCCCAGCGGCCCTTGTCGCAGTTCCACTCCTCGTTGACCTGCGGGTCGTCCCCGGCCAGGCGGCGCAGCACCTTCCCGCGCCGGTGGTCGGTGCGCTGCGCGCACCCCGACGCGCAGTGCTCGCACACGCTCGGGCTCGACACCAGGTCGAACGGGCGCGCCCGGAATCGGTAGGCGGTGCCGGTGAGCGCGCCGACCGGGCAGATCTGCACGGTGTTGCCGGAGAAGTAGGAGTCCAGCGGCTCCGACTCGGCGGTGCCGACCTGCTGCAGCGCACCGCGATCCATCAGCTCGATGAACGGGTCGCCCGCCACCTGCTGGGCGAAGCGGGTGCAGCGCGCGCAGAGCACGCAGCGCTCCCGGTCCAGCAGCACGGCGGTGGAGAGCGGGATCGGCTTGGGGTAGGTGCGTTTGACCCCGTCGAAGCGGGACTCGGTGCGCCCCGAGGACATGGCCTGGTTCTGCAGCGGGCACTCGCCGCCCTTGTCGCAGACCGGGCAGTCCAGCGGGTGGTTGATGAGCAGCAGCTCCATCACGCCCTCCTGGGCGCGGCCCGCCGCCGCCGAGGTGAGCTGGGTGCGTACCACCATGCCCTCGGCCACCGCGACGGTGCAGGACGCCACCGGTTTGCGCTGCCCCTCCACCTCCACCAGGCACTGGCGGCAGGCGCCGACCGGGTCGAGCAGCGGATGGTCGCAGAAGCGCGGGATCTGGATGCCGACCAGCTCCGCGGCGCGGATCAGCAGCGTGCCCTTCGGCACGCTGATCTCGGTGTCGTCGATGGTCAGCGTCACCAGGTCGGTGACGGCCTGCTCCCGGCCGGTGCCTGGCACGGTGGCGGTCATGGCGTCTCCTGCTGTGCTGTGGGTTCGGCGTCCGTTCCGGCTTTCTGCCAGCCGCCGTCCGCCCATGCCGTGCACGCGGCGGGGTCGAACGGGCAGGCACCGCGGCGCAGGTGCTCCAGGTACTCCTCGCGGAAGTACTTCAGCGAGGACAGGATCGGGCTCGCCGCGCCGTCGCCGAGCGCGCAGAACGACTTGCCGTTGATGCTGTCGCAGAGATCGAGCAGCGTGTCCAGGTCGGTTTCGGTGCCGTCCCCGGTCTCCAGCCGGCGCAGCAGCTGGACCAGCCAGTACGTGCCCTCCCGGCACGGGGTGCACTTGCCGCAGGACTCGTGCGCGTAGAACTCGGTCCAGCGCAGTACCGCGCGCACCACGCAGGTGGTCTCGTCGAAGATCTGCAGCGCCTTGGTGCCGAGCATGGAGCCCGCCGCGGCGACGTTCTCGTAGTCCAGCGGGACGTCGAGGTGGTCGTCGGTGAACAGCGGCGTCGACGAGCCGCCCGGGGTCCAGAACTTCACCCGGTGCCCCGCCCGCACGCCGCCCGCGTAGCCGAGCAGCTCGCGCAGCGTGATCCCCAGCGGCGCCTCGTACTGGCCGGGGCGGGCCACGTGGCCGGAGAGCGAGTACAGGGTGAAACCGGGGGACTTCTCGCTGCCGATCGAGCGGAACCAGTCGATGCCGTTGCGGATGATCGGCGGGACGCTCGCGATCGACTCCACGTTGTTGACCACCGTCGGACGGGCGTAGAGCCCGGCGACCGCGGGGAACGGGGGGCGCAGCCGGGGCTGGCCGCGCCTGCCCTCGAGCGAGTCGAGCAGCGCCGTCTCCTCGCCGCAGATGTAGGCGCCTGCCCCGGCGTGCACGATCAGCTCCAGGTCGTAGCCGGAGCCGAGGATGTCGCGGCCCAGGTAGCCGGCGGCGTAGGCCTGGGCGGTGGCGGCCTGGAGGCGGCGCAGCACCGGGACCACCTCGCCGCGCACGTAGATGAAGGCGTGGTTCGCGCGGATGGCGTAGGCGGCGATGATCGCGCCCTCGATCAGGGCGTGCGGGGTCGCCAGCATGAGCGGGATGTCCTTGCAGGTGCCCGGCTCCGACTCGTCGGCGTTGACCACCAGGTAGTGCGGGGGGACGGTGCCGTCCGGGCCGGGGCCCTGCGGGATGAAGCTCCACTTGGTGCCGGTGGGGAAGCCCGCGCCGCCGCGGCCGCGCAGCCCGGAGTCCTTGACCAGCCCGATGACCGCGTCCGGGGCCATCGAGAGCGCGGTGCGCATGGCGTCGTAGCCGCCGTGCTCGTGGTAGGTGTCCAGCGTCCAGGAGCGGGGGGAGTCCCAGTGCTCGCTCAGCACCGGGGTCAGCGCGGTCATGCCGGACCCTCCTCGATAGCGGCGGGGTTCGGTCGCGCGGTCACCGCGACTCCTCCGCGCCGGGAGCGGGTGGCTCGGGTGCGGCCATGCCCTGCTCGCGGGCGACCCGGAGACCAGCCAGGGTGGGCTCACCGGCCATGCCGTCCAGGGCGCCGGGGCGCTCGTCGGGGAAGCCGGCGAGAATGCGGGCGGTGTCGCGGAAGCGGCAGAGCGGGGCGCCGCGGGTCGGCACCACCTGGTCGCCCGCGCGCAGCGCGTCCACCAGCGCCTGCGCCGAATCCGGGGTCTGGTTGTCGAAGAACTCCCAGTTCACCATGACCACCGGCGCGTAGTCGCAGGCCGCGTTGCACTCGATGTGCTCGAGCGTGACCGCGCCGTCGGGCGTGGTCTGCCCGTGCTCGATGCCGAGGTGCTCGCGCAGCCGCGCCAGGATGGCGTCCCCGCCGAGCACCGCGCAGAGCGTGTTGGTGCACACCCCGACGTGGTAGTCGCCGGTCGGCGTGCGCCGGTACATGGAGTAGAAGGTCGCCACCGCGGTCACCTCGGCCGCGGTCAGCCCGAGCAGCTCGGCGCAGAAATCGATGCCGGTGGCCGAGACGAACCCCTCCTCCGCCTGCACCAGGTGCAGCAGCGGCAGCAGCGCCGAGCGGGGGTGCGGGTAGCGGGCGACGATCACCCCGGCATCGCGGGCGAGCCGCTCGCGCACCGCCTCCGGGTACGGGTCGGGCCGGGTGGAGAGCCGCAGCAGGATCTCGGTCACCGGTCCACCCCGCCCATCACCGGGTCGATGCTGGCGACCGCGGCGATCACATCCGCCACCAGCCCGCCCTCGCACATCGCCGCCACCGCCTGCAGATTCGTGAACGAGGGGTCGCGGTAGTGCACCCGGTACGGCCGGGTCCCGCCGTCGGAGACCATGTGCACCCCGAGCTCCCCGCGCGGCGACTCCACCGCCGAGTACACCTGCCCCGCCGGCACCCGGATCCCCTCGGTGACCAGCTTGAAGTGGTGGATCAGCCCCTCCATCGACGACCCCATGATCTTGCCGATGTGCTGCGGTGAGTTGCCGAGCCCGTCCGGCCCGACCGCCAGATCCGCGGGCCAGGCGATCTTCCGGTCGTCGACCATGACCGGGCCCGGCCGCAGCCGGTCCAGGCACTGCTCGACGATCTTGAGCGACTCCTTCATCTCCTCCACCCGGATCAGGTAGCGGCCGTAGCAGTCGCAGCCCGCCGCGGTCGGGATGTCGAACTCGTAGCTCTCGTACCCGCAGTACGGGTGCGCGCGGCGCAGGTCGTGCGGGAGCCCGGCCGAGCGCAGCACCGGGCCGGTGATGCCGAGCGCCATGCAGCCGGTCAGATCCAGGTAGCCGATGCCCTTGGTGCGCGCCTTCCAGATCGGGTTGCTGCTGAGCAGCAGCTCCAGCTCGCGCAGCCGCTTCGGCAGCAGCGTGAGCAGGTCGCGGACCTTGGTGACGGCCTCGTCCGGGAAGTCCTGGGCCAGCCCGCCGGGGCGGATGTAGGCGTGGTTCATCCGCAGCCCGGTGACCGTCTCGAAGACGTCGAGGACGAGCTCGCGCTCCCGGAAACCGAAGAGCATGGCGGTGAGCGCGCCCAGCTCCATGCCGCCGGTGGCCAGCGCCACCAGGTGCGAGGAGATCCGGTTCAGCTCCATGAGCAGCACCCGGACCACCGTGGCGCGCTCCGGGATCGCCTCGGTGATGTCGAGCAGCCGCTCCACGCCCAGGCAGTAGGCGGTTTCGTTGAAGAACGGGGAGAGGTAGTCCATCCGGGTCACGAAGGTGACGCCCTGGGTCCAGTTGCGGAACTCCAGGTTCTTCTCGATCCCGGTGTGCAGGTAGCCGATGCCGCAGCGCGCCTCCACCACGGTCTCGCCCTCGATCTCCAGGATCAGCCGCAGCACGCCGTGCGTGGAGGGGTGCTGCGGCCCCATGTTCACCACGATGCGTTCCTCGGCGACGCTCTCCAGCACGGCGCCGACCTGGTCCCAGTCCTGCCCGGCGAGCGTCACCATCGGCGGCTCGGCCTCGGGCCTGGCGTGCTTCGGGCGATTGTCGATATCGGTGTGGTTCATCAGCTGTAGGCCCTCCGCTGGTCGGGCGGCGGGATCCGCGCGCCCTTGTACTCGACCGGGATCCCGCCGAGCGGGTAGTCCTTGCGCTGCGGGTGCCCGCGCCAGTCGTCCGGCATGGTGATGCGGGTCAGCGAGGGATGCCCGTCGAAGACGATGCCGAAGAAGTCGTAGGTCTCGCGCTCGTGCCAGTCGGTGGTCGGGTAGATCTCGAACAGCGACGGGATGTGCGGGTCGGCGTCCGGCGCCGCGACCTCCACCCGCAGCCGGTAGCCGTGCGTGATCGAGGACAGCTGGTAGACCGCGTGCAGCTCGCGGCCCGCGTCCTGCGGGTAGTGCACGCCGTTCACGCCCAGGCACAGCTCGAAGCGCAGCCCCTCGTCGTCGCGCAGCGCCCGCGCCACCAGCGGCAGCTGCTCGCGGTGCACGTGCAGGGTGAGCTCGCCGCGGAAGACGATCACCTTCTCCAGCGCCTGCTCGAGTGCCACCGGGCTGAGCGCCGCGCGCAGCGTCGCGACCGCGCCGTCGAACCAGCCGCCGTACGGGGGCTGTGTGCCGCCGGGCAGGCTCACCGGGCGGACCAGCCCGCCGTACCCGGAGGTGTCGCCGGTGCCGCGCACGCCGAACATGCCGTGCCGCACACCGATCACCTCGGGGTCGCCCGGTTCGGGAACGGTCCCCTCGGGGCCCGCTGTCGCGGCGGCGTCGATGCCGCCGGGGGTCGGGTCGGCACCCGCCGACAGGGGGGCGGAACCGCGGCCGGTCGCATCGGATGCGGGTTCGGCGGAACCGTTGGGCGTGGCGGCCGGGGCGGCGGAACCGGCCGGCGCACTCGCGGCCTTCGCGGCGTCGGGGCCGTCCGATCCGGGGCCGGGGGAGACCCGGTCGCTCGCGGGCTTCGCGTCGTCCCGCCCACCCGACTCCGATTCCGAGCGTGGCGCGTTCATCGGAGCAACCCCTCCATCCGGATGGTCGGCGTCGAGGCCAGCGCCGCCGCCTCGGCCGCCTTCACCGCTTCCTCGCGGTTCACCCCGAGCGGGGTCTCCTGGATCTTGGCGTGCAGCGCGAGGATCGCGTTCAACAGCATCTCCGGGCGCGGCGGGCAGCCGGGCAGGTAGATGTCGACCGGGACCACGTGGTCAACGCCCTGCACGATGGCGTAGTTGTTGAACATGCCGCCCGACGAGGCGCAGACCCCCATGGCCAGCACCCATTTCGGCTCGGTCATCTGGTCGTAGACCTGGCGCAGCACCGGCGCCATCTTCTGGCTCACCCGCCCCGCCACGATCATCAGATCCGCCTGCCGCGGCGACGCCCGGAACGCCTCCATCCCGAACCGGGCGATATCGAACTTGCCGCCGCCGGTCGCCATCATCTCGATCGCGCAGCAGGCCAGCCCGAAGGTCGCGGGCCACAGCGAGCCCTTGCGCATGTACCCGGCCAGATCCTCGACGGTGCTCAGCAGGAAGCCGCTCGGCAGTTTCTCTTCCAGACCCATGGTGTGTCCTCGGTAGTCGGGTGCGCCGCTCAGTCCCAGCTGAGTCCGCCGCGGCGCCATTCGTAGGCGTAGGCCACCGAGACGTTCAGCACGAACAGCGCCATCGCCGCGAGCCCGAACACCCCGAGCGCGTCGAAGTGCACCGCCCACGGGTAGAGGAAGACGATCTCGATGTCGAAAATGATGAAGAGCATGGCGGTCAGGTAGTACTTCACCGGGAAGCGCTGGCCCGCGGCCGTTCCCGGACCACCGCCGACCGCGTGCGGGGTCGGCTCGATCCCGCACTCGTACGGCTCGAGCTTCGCCCGGTTGAAGCGCTTGGGGCCGATCACGGCGGCGAGCCCGATCGAGAAGATCGCGAAGCCGGCGGCGAGGCCGCCGAGAACCAGGGCGGGCAGTTCGGTGTTCACGACGGCACTTCCCCTCCTCGAGAGCTGGGGTCGGCGGCGGGAAACCGCGCGGCGGCTCGGGCTCGCCCGCTATGCGGGCCACCACGCCTCTGTGAGCTAGGGCACAGAGTACAACCGGGGCGTGGTGTCCGGTTCGGTTCGCGGGGTGCGGTTTGATCGAATTCGGGACTGCGATTCATGAGCGCGGCGGGGGTAATGTCGCCTGCTCCGCAAGGTTGGGGCGTGATCGTTATCGACGGAGTCGAGAAGTTCGGTGCGGCCCGAGCGGCCGGGTGAGTCATGTCGATCACGCATGAATAGATCGCTCGATGTTCGCTGACGCGTCGGCACGGCAGGGAGCGCAGCCTGCGGCGTCCTCGGCCCGCGACCGAATCGGTCGAGCGCGAAGCGGGCGATATCGGCGCGTGCGCGCAGGACGGTCGCTACGGAATCGGCAGGAGCCGGACTACGCGGCGTTACGCCCCCGGAGAACCGCCACGATGGCATCGACCAACCGGAACGCATCGATGGGATGCGGCACCGCCGCTTCGGCGCGCGACCAGGTGGCCAGCCACGCGTCATCGGCCCGCCCGGTCAGCACCAGCACCGGCGGGCAGTCGGAGATCTCGTCCTTGAGCTGCTTCGCCAACCCGAGCCCCCCGATCGGCGCCGACTCCCCGTCCAGGATCGCGAGATCCACGTCCCCGGCATCGACCCGCTCGAGCACGACGGCCCCGGTCGCCACCTCGAGATACGAGAACTCGGGTAGCTCACCCGACGGCCGCCGGCCGACGGCCGTCATCACCTGCTCCCTGGTGTCGGCATCGTTGCTGTAGACCAGGACCCGAAGCGGGCGAGCGATAGCGTCCACGCCCGGAATGGTACGTCCGGCCCGGCCGGACGCGTGGCAGGTTCGCCCGGATCGCCCGGCGCGCCGGGTGCGAACCCCCTCGGTGCTCTAGCATTTGCTCAGAACAGCTCCGGCACTGCCGGACCGTCGTCGGCGAGGGGGCGCGCATGCGGAGCCTCGCGGGAACCGCCCAGGTGGAGGTCGTGCCGGGGCGGCACGTGGTGGCCGTCGCGGACGGCGCCGTCGCGGTGGTCGCGCACCGCATGGAGACCCCGGTGACCGCGATCTCGCGAGCCTGGCGGCACACCGGAGCGGTACTCGAGCTGATCGCCGCCGCCACCGCCGACGACCCGGAGAACCCCGGCCGCGCCTTCGCCCGGCTCGCCACCACCTGGCTCATGGGGCTCCCCGGCGCCGAGAGCGTCGAGTTCGGGGTGCTCACCCCGGTCGGCGCCGGGGTGGCGGTGTTCCTGCACGGCGGGGTGCGCGCGGTGCTCGACGCCGAGCGGCGCACCGAGATCCTGCGCGGCCGCGACGCCGGGTTCACCGTCGACCGGCTGGTCACCCCGGCGCCCGCGGTCGGCATCGGGCTCTACGTCGACGAGCCGGAGCGGGAGGTCGAGAACCTGCCGGTGCGCGGGGTGTTCGGGCTGAGCGCAGGCACCGTCCCCGGCGCCGCCGCGGTGCTCTGGACCGACGGCGACGGGCACGGCCCCGCCCTGCTCCGGCCGACGACCGAACCCCGGCTCCGCACCGGCGTCGTGCTGGACAAGGCCAATGCCCCGACCGAGCGCCCCGACCCCCGCCGCACCACCGCCCCGCGCCCCCTGATCCCCGCCGACCTCGAGGACACCGTCGTCCCGAGCGCCGCCGAGGCGGTCCGCAACCCGGCCCCGCCCGCGCCGACCGCCGACCGCATCGGCGGCGTCGTCGTGCAGGGCTTTCCGTGCCCGCGCAGGCACCTCAACGACCCGCGGGTCTCCTACTGCGCGGTCTGCGGCCTCTCCATGGACCACCCCGGCCGCAGCCTCACCGACGGCCTGCGCCCCCCGCTCGGCATCCTGCTCCTCGACGACGGCCGGACCCTGGTCCTCGACGGCGACCTGGTCCTCGGCCGCGAACCCGAACACCACGAGGCCGTCGCCGCGCGCGGCGCCAGGCCCATCCGGATCGCCGACCCCTCCGGCGGCATGTCGCGCGCGCACGCCGAGATCCGGCTCATCGCCTGGGACGTCACCGTGGTCGACGGCGGCTCCACCAACGGCACCCACCTGCGCGCCGCAGGCCACCACGAATGGACCCGCGCCGTCCCCGGCCACCCCATGACGCTCGCGCCCGGCACCCAGCTGCTGCTCGGCGGCCGGGTCTGCACCTTCGACTCCCCGCACCAGTCCTGAGCACCCTTCCGCACCGGCGGCCGCGGCGCGTACAGTGCCAGTAAGTTAATCGGCATTCGCGTGTTCGGATCGAAACGCAGTGCCTCGGAGCGAGGAGCCGCCATGACGTCCGCAGTCATCGTCGACATTGTCCGCACCCCGTCCGGCAAGGGGAAAGCCGGAGGCGGGCTGGCCGACGTGCACCCGGCCACGCTGCTGGCGGGCGTGCTCGCCACGCTGCTCGAGCGGACCGGCATCGACCCGGCGCTGATCGACGATGTGATCGGCGGTTGCGTCACCCAGGCGGGCGAGCAGGCGTTCAACATCACCCGCACCGCCGCGCTCGCCGCCGGGCTGCCCGAATCGGTGCCCGCCACCACGGTCGACCGGCAGTGCGGCTCCAGCCAGCAGGCCGCGCACTTCGCCGCGCAGGGCGTCATCGCCGGCGCCTACGACATCGCCATCGCCTGCGGCGTCGAGTCCATGAGCCGCGCGCCGATGTTCTCCAACGCGCAGGGCAAGGACGCCAACGGCGCCCCGCTCGCGCACCGCTACCCCGAGGGGCTGATCCAGCAGGGCACCGCCGCCGAGATCCTGGCCGCGCGCTGGAAGCTGGACCGCGACACCCTCGACGCCTTCGCCGCCCGCTCGCACCGCCTCGCCGCCGAGACCGCCGCCGCCGGTGGCTTCGACAACGAAATCGTCGCCGCGGGCACGCTCACCGCCGACGAGACCATCCGCCCCGGCACCACCGCCGAGAAGCTGGCCGGGCTCCGCCCCGCGTTCGCCGACGACGAGCACAAGGCGCGCTTCCCCGAGATCGAGTGGTCGATCACCCCGGGCAACTCCTCCCCGCTCACCGACGGCGCCTCGGCCGCGCTCATCATGAGCGAGGAGAAGGCGAGCGCGCTCGGCCTGCGCCCGCGCGCCCGCTTCCACTCCTTCGCCGTCACCGGCGACGACCCGCTGCTCATGCTCACCGCCGTCATCCCGGCCACCCGCAAGGTGCTCGGCCGCGCCGGGCTCGGCATCGACGACATCGACGCCTACGAGGTGAACGAGGCGTTCGCCCCGGTCCCGCTGGTGTGGCAGCACGACCTCGCCGCCGACCCGGCCAAGCTGAACCCGCGCGGCGGTGCCATCGCCCTCGGCCACCCGCTCGGCGCCTCCGGCACCCGCATCCTGGCCACCCTGGTGAACCACCTGGAGCAGACCGGCGGCCGCTACGGCCTGCAGACCATGTGCGAGGCGGGCGGGCTGGCCAACGCCACCGTCATCGAGCGGCTCTAGGCGCGTCGAGCCCGGCCGGAGCACGGCTTCCCGGGGACGCGGTGGCCCGCGGGACGCGCTCGCCGAGCAGCTCCGCGCGGAACTCCGCGGGGGAGCGGCCGTACTGTGCCCGATACGCCTCGCGGAACCGGCGCAGGCTGGGGAAGCCGGTCTCGCGCGCCAGCTCGGTGAGATCGACCGGCAGCGCTTCGCACAGCCGCCGGTGGGCTCGGGCGAGCCGCGCGCTTCGCAGCACCATCCCCGGCGCCGGGTATCCGGCCTGTTCGAAGGCGCGGTACAGGGTCCGCTCGGCCACCCCGACCCGGCCCGCGATGACGGCCGGGGTGAGTTCGCGGTCGTCGGCGTGCTCCTCGATCAGGGCCATGGCCTGCTCGACCTGCTCCGCGAGGCGGCCGGTGGTGATCGCGGGGTGCGGGTTGAGTGCCCCGTCCAGCTGGGCCAGCACGGTGGTGTAGGCGATGCTGAAGTCCGCGGCGGTCCAGCCGTCGGCCTCGTCGAGCCACCGCGCCTGGGCAACGAGCCCCCGCACCAGCGGGCGCCGATCATCCAGTGCCAGCGGCGCCTTCGCGGCGCGGGCGGCGTCCACCATGCCCTCGGGGACGGTGAGGATCAGCGCGCTGATCTCCTCGTCGTGCGTGATGGCGAGCGGGCTGCCCCAGTGGAAGAACGCCACCTTCCCCGGCTGCATGAACTCGCGCGCCTCGCCCTGCTCGATCCGGAACCGCCCGCGCAGCGGGATGAGCAGGCGATGGCTGTTCTCGCCGTCGCCCCGGCGGATGTGCCGCGCCGAGCGCCGGTACCCGATTGCTCCGGTGCTGAACCGGACCGTCTGCAACCTGCCGACATCGCGCGCCGACGCCTCCGATCGGAACTCGTCGGCGGGAAAGCTCAGCCCGATCGATCCCTGCCTGGCTTCCACATAGGTGACCCAGGAGCCGGTCGGATCCTCGGCATCGGCGGCGAACTCCTCCGCGCAGTACTCCGCCACCCCACCGTCCCTTCCCGCACCGTGCCCTCGGCGACGAATTTACCGGTCGGTCTCGCGTGCGGTAAACGACTGCCATCCGGCAGGAAAAGGGTCGCGGCGCCCGAGCGGCGGCCCCTAGGGTCGACTTGGCGGGCGGCCGGAGTGGAGGAGGGGGCTACTTCGGCCCCCTCCTCAGTCCGGCAGGATCGGCACCGAGACCCCCTCGCCGCGGTGCAGCAGCGCCGCCCTGGTGACGGCGGTGCTGCCGAAGCGGCGGCGCAGGTCGTCCAGGGTGGCGTCGAGGGTGTGCCCGGCGCGGGGCTCGAAGGGCAGCGCGAGCTGCACGGTCTCGGCGTCGCCGAGGTTGGTGAGCGCGACCCCGATCAGGGTGATGCCGCGGTCGGCGATCAGCGGGGCCGCGGCGTGCAGCAGCAGCCGGGCCGCGTGCAGGAGCACCGCGCCGTCGTCGGTGGCCTCGGGGAGCGTGTGCGAGCGGGTGGCGCGGGAGAAGTCGGCGAAGCGCAGGCGGAGCACGACCGTCCGGCAGACCCGGTTCGCCCCGCGCAGCCTGCGCCCGAGCCGGTCGGTGAGGCCGTGCAGGTAGGCCGCGATCTCCTCCGGCGGGCGCGGACGGGACCCGAGCGCGCGCTGCGCCCCGATCGAGCGGCGCCTGCGGCCGGTCTCGACCCGGCGCGGATCGCGGGCCATGGACAGGGCGTGCAGGTGCCGCGCGGCGGCCGGGCCGAGGATGCCGCGCAGCCCGCGCTCGCCGAGCTCGGCCAGGTCGCCGACCCGGGTGATCCGGTGCTCGTGCAGGGTGCGGGCGGTCACCGCGCCGACGCCCCAGAGCCGCTCGACCGGCAGCGGGTGCAGGAACTCCAGCTCGCCGCCGGGCGGCACCTCGCGCAGCCCGTCCGGCTTGGCGACCGCGCTGGCCACCTTGGCCAGGAACTTGGTGCGCGCGATCCCGACCGAGATCGGCAGCCCCACCTCGCCCGCCACCCTGGCCCGCAGCCGCTCCGCGATGCCGACCGGCTCGCCCGCGATCCGGCGCAACCCGCCCACGTCCAGGAACGCCTCGTCGATCGAGATGCCCTCGACCACCGGCGTGGTGTCGTGGAAGATCTCGAAGACCAGCCTGCTCGCCTCCGCGTACGCCGCCATCCGCGGCGGGACGGTGATCGCCTCGGGGCAGAGCGCGCGCGCCTGCGCGCCGCCCATCGGGGTCCGGATGCCGCGCGCCTTGGCCTCGTAGCTCGCGGCCAGCACCACCCCGCCGCCGACGATCACCGGTTTGCCGCGCAGCGCGGGATCGTCGCGCTGCTCCACCGAGGCGTAGAAGGAGTCCAGGTCGGCGTGCAGGATCGACGCCTCGGCCCGGGTGCTGATCCGTTGCCGTGGCGTCGCCGGAGAAATATCGCCGTCGCCGGACACGAACATATGTTCGCATACCAGATGGTCTGATGTCCGCCGTGCGGGCGGATCCGGCGGTGCTGCCCGGTACGCTGATCCGGCACTGGAGCGGCCCGGCGGGAGGAGAAGAGCGGTGCGGGGTCTCGGCGAGCTGGAGGCGGTCGTCATGGATCGGCTCTGGGATCGCGATACCGAGTCGACCACGGTCAGGGAGCTCCACGGGGAGCTCGCCGCCGAACGCGACATCGCCTACACCACCGTCATGTCGACCATGGACAACCTGCACCGCAAGGGCTGGCTGGCCAGGGAGCGCGCGGGCAAGGCCTACCGCTACTGGCCCACCCTCACCCGCGAGGAGCACAGCGCCAGGGTGATGGCGGACGCGCTCGGCTCCGGCGGCCGTGCCGACCTGGTGTTCAGTCATTTCGTCGAGCTGGTCGACGCCGAGCAGAGCGCCGGGCTGCGGGCCGCGCTGCGCGGGCTGGCGGCACGCCGGACGCCGGGGATTCCGTGATCCGGCTGACCGCCGAGCAGGTGTTCGCGTGGCGGTCGCGCAGGCAGTTCCTGGTCGAACCGGCGGACTCCGCGGTCGAGGTCGTGCGGCGGCTGGCCGGGGTGCAGGCCCAGGTGGCCTCGGCCGCCGAGCTGGCGGTCGCGCTGCGCTCGGCCGAACCGGCTGCCGATGGCGTGGCGGCGGCGCTCGGGGCGCGAAAGGTGCTGCGCACCTGGGCCATGCGCGGGACGCTGCACGTGCTCACCGCCGAGCAGGCGGCCGCCGCGCTCGCGCTCGTCGCCTCCGCGCGCACCTGGGAGAAGCCGGTGTGGACGCGGAACTTCGGCGCGACGCCGGAGCAGATCACCGCGCTCGGCGCGGCCGTAGAAGAGATCCTGGCCGACGCCGCGCTCTCCCGGGAGGAGCTGGTCGCCGCGGTCATCGCCCGGCCCGGGCTCGCGCACCTGGACGAGCAGCTGCGCTCCGGCTGGGGTGCGGTGCTCAAACCGCTGGCCTGGCAGGGGATCCTGTGCCACGGGCCCGCGCGGGGGAGCCGGGTCACCTTCACCAGCCCGGCGCGGGCCGTCACCGACTGGCCCGGGCTACCCGAGCCGGACGCGGCCGCCGCCACCCTCATTTTGGCCTACCTCGGCGCCCACGGCCCGGCCACACCCGAGACCTTCGACGCCTGGCTGAGCCGGAACTCGCTGCGCAAGACCGTGGTTCGGCGCTGGTTCGCCGAGCTCGGCCCCGCGCTGACGCGCGTGGAGGTGGACGGGCGCGGCTGCTTCGCCCGCACCGAGGACCTGGACGGGCTCGCCGCCGCGCGGCCGCTCCGCGAGGTGTTGCTGCTCGGCGGCTTCGACCAGTACGTGCTCGGCCCCGGCACCACCGACACCGCCCTGGTTCCCGCCGCGCACCGGGCCGCGGTCAGCCGCCCCGGCGGGTGGATCTCGCCGGTGCTGGTGCAGGGCGGGCGGGTCACCGGCACCTGGGAGCGGGACGGCGACGACATCGTCGTCACCCCGTTCGGGAAGGCGCCGACGACGAAGGAACTCGCGCCCGCCGCCGCGCGGCTCGCCGCCGCCACCGGCGCGAAACTGCGGGCGCGCATCGGCTGAGCCCGGGAATCGGGTCCGCCGGGATGAGCAGCCTGCCCACGGGCACGGCCCTCCGGGAGCGCGCGGGCGCCGGGTGAAATCGGTCCAGCGCCGCCCAGGTGGTTATGGACCCGCGTCCGGCCCGCCCCGGACACTGGGTACCATGACGCCCGCCGATCCGCTGGCCCCCGGTGAGTACGCCCCTGAGGTCACCTACCTGAACACCGCCTCGCACGGGCTGCTGCCCGCCCGCGGCCGGGCCGTCCTGGAGACGGTGCAGGCCGGCTGGAGCTCCGGGCGCAGCACCCCGGGCGACTACGACCACCTCGTCCCCGAGCTGCGCGCGAGCTTCGCCCGGCTGCTCACCGGCGCCACTGCCGACGACATCGCGATCGGCGGCACCGTCGCCGGGCTGATCGGCCGGGTCGCCGCCGCACTGCCCGCCGGCGCCGAAGTACTGGTCGCCGAGGGCGATTTCGCCTCGGTGCCGAACCCGTTCCGCTTCCGCGGCGACCTGGACGTGCGCGCGGTCCCGCTGGAGAAGCTCGCCGTCGAGGTGCGCGCGGAGACCGCGCTGATCGCGGTCAGCCTCACCCAGTCCGCCGACGGCCGCACCGTCGACCCCGCCGCCCTGCGCGCGGCCGCGCACGCGAACGGCGCCCGCCTGCTGATCGACGCCACCCAGGCCGCGGGCTGGCTGCCGCTGCGCTTCGCCGACGCCGACTTCTGGGTCTGCGCCTCCTTCAAGTGGCTGCTCGGCGCCCGCTCGGTCAGCCTGCTCGCCGTGCAGCCGGAGGCGCTGGACGGCGCGGTGCCGGTCGGCGCGGGCTGGTACGCGGGCGCCGATCCCTGGGGCGACATGTACGGCGCGGGCCCGCTCGCCGCGACCGCACACCGCCTCGACGACACCCCCGACTGGCTCGGCGTCGCCGCCGCCATCGCCGGGCTCGGACTCGTGCACGAACTCGGGGTCGCGGCGATCGGCGCGCACGACCGGACGCTGGCCGCGGCCTTCCGGGCCGGGCTCGCGGAGCTGGGACTGGCGGCGGTGCCCGGTGATACGCCCATCGTCACCGTCCCGGGCGCCGCCGCGCACGCCACCGCGCTCGCCGCGGGCGGCGTGGTCGGCTCCGCGCGCGGCGGCGGGCTGCGGGTGTCGTTCCACCTCTACAACACCGGCGCCGACGTCGAGCGGGCGCTGGCCGTGCTCCGGGAAGCGGGCCGCTAGGCTGCACCGGTGACGCAGCTGATCGACACCGTGGCCTGGATCCTGGTGCGGGAGGGCAGGGTGCTCTGCGCGCGGCCGCGCGGCAAGGACGTCTTCTACGTGCCGGGCGGCAAGCGCGAGCCGGGGGAGAGCGACGAGCAGACGCTGCTCCGCGAGATCGACGAGGAGCTCACCGTCGCGCTGCTGCCGGAGAGCCTGCGCCACGTCGGCACCTACGAGGCCGCCGACGGCGCCGCGCTGGTGCGGATGGCCTGCTACACCGCCGCGTACCGCGGCACCATCACCGCCAGCGCGGAGATCGCCGAGGTGGCCTGGTTCGGCTACGCCGACCGGCCGCGGGTGCCGCCGGTCGACCAGCTCCTCTTCGACGAACTGGCCGCCGGCGGCGAACTCCGCTAGCCCGGGCCGGCGCGCGGTTGGCCCGCGCGATCGGCTGCGCCGTCCCGCCGCGGGCCGAGCGGCCGGTCAGCTCGGGACCGGCGCTCGGTTCGCCCGCGCGATCAGGTGCTCGACGAGCGTGAGCAGCACCGTCTTGGACGACTGCCTGCTGCGCGCGTCGCACAGCAGCACCGGGGTGCCCGGGTCGAGGTCGAGCGCGTCGCGCACCTCGTCCTCGCTGTAGCTGGGCGCCCCGTCGAAGCAGTTCACGCCGACGATGAACGGCAGCCCGCGCCGCTCGAAGTAGTCGATGGCGGCGAACGAGTTGCCGAGCCGGCGGGTGTCGGCCAGCACCACGGCGCCGAGCGCGCCGCGGGCCAGCTCGTCCCAGAGGAACCAGAACCGGTCCTGCCCCGGCGTACCGAACAGGTAGAGCACCAGGTCCCGGTCGATCGAGATGCGGCCGAAGTCCAGCGCCACCGTGGTGGTCGACTTCTGCTCCACCCCGGACAGATCGTCCACCCCGGAGCTGACCTCGGTGATCAGCTCCTCGGTGCGCAGCGGCGCGATCTCGCTGATCGCGGAGACCATCGTCGTCTTACCGACGCCGAACCCTCCCGCGATCAGGATCTTGACGGAGGCCGCCAGGTTCGGGACACCGGCGTTCTGCCGGCTCGGGTCAAATTCTTCGGATTCCATCCAGCACCGCTCGCAAAATGTTGATGTCGCCGGGCCCGGCGTCGGCTTGAACCGGCGCCCGGAAGATCAGGTGGTTTTCGCTGATCAGATCACCGACGAGGATCTTCGTCACAGCCAGGGGTAGCTTCAGTGTTGCAGAGACCTCGGCCACGGATTGCGGAACCGCGCACAGGCGAACGATTTCCGCGTATTCGGGCTCGACCCGGCGCAGGATCGGTGCCGGGTGCGTGACCACGACTACCGTCAGCATGTCCAGGTCGTGGGCCGCACCCATGGTGCGGCCCCGAGTGAGTGCGTAGGGCCGGACCAGCGGACCGGCCGCGTCGTCGAACCAGTGCTCGCCGTGTCGTGTCATCTCGGTCCTAGAGCTCGGCCAATCTATGGCGCGGTGTGGTCGACAGGTAGTTGCCGACCCGCTGGACGGTGAGGTTCATTTCGTAAGCGACCATACCGAGATTTGCGGAATCATTCGCCTGGAGCGCGAGACACGCGTTGCTGCCCGCCGAGGTCACGAACAGAACGGCCCGGTCGAGCTCGATCATGGCCTGGCGGACTCCGCCACCCTCGAAGCGGGCTCCCGCGCTGCGCGCGAGGCCGTAGAGCGTGGACGACATGGCGGCGAAGTGCTCGGCGTCCTCCTGGGTCAGCGCGTTCGAGCGCCCGAGCAGGAGGCCGTCGGTGGAGAGCACCACCACGTGCCGCACACCGGCGAGTCGGTCGACGAGGTCGTCGAGAAGCCAGTTGAGATCGCCGGGGTTGGGAGAGTTCACCTCAGCCTTCCTGTCTGTCGTTACCGGACGCGTCACCGCTGAGCGGCTTGCGGCCCTGTCGGGTTCCGTTCTCGATGGCCGAGATCAGATCTCGGGCCTGGTCCGCGGTGAGCCGAGGACGTTCCGGCGCACGGGTCTGCGTCGTCGGTTCCGGGTCGCGGTCGAGCTGCGGGTTCAGATTCGTCTGCCGGTTGCGGCGCGGCAGCGCGGGCCTGCCGTCCTGCAGCAGCGGCTGGGCGGCAGGGGGCTGCGAGACCGCGGGCCGGGACGGCGCGGGGGTGTTCGGGTTGTACGGCTGCGGCCGCTCGCCGGTGTAGGAGGGCTGCTCCGGGGGCCGGTAGGGCTGCGACTCGACCGGCGGGCGGAAGCTCTGCGTGTCCATCGGCGGGTCGGCGACCAGGGTGGCGGCCGGGAGCGGGGCGCTCGCCGCCGACTCCGCGTGCCGCACCGGCGATTCCAGCGCCGGGATCGGGACCGGGCGGCCGACGGCGGCGGTCGAGGTGGGCTGGCCGTCCGGCACCGCGCCGGCGAGCAGTGCGGACGGGATCAGCACGATGGCCCTGATCCCGCCGTAGTCGGACTCGGCGAGCTTGACCGCGATGTCGTGCCGCACCGCCAGCCGCGCGACCACGAAGAGCCCGAGCCGGGAGTCGCCGGAGAGCGAGGCGACGCCGAAGTCCGGCGGGTCGGCCATCATCTGGTTGGTGCGCACGATGTCGCCGGTCGGCATGCCCATGCCCTGGTCCTCGATCTCGACCACGACGCCGCGCCCGACGACATTGCCGGTGACCTCGACCCGCGACTGCGGCGGGGAGAAGGTGGTGGCGTTGTCGACCAGCTCGGCGAGCAGGTGCACGAGGTCGGCGACCACGCCGCCGAGGACGTGCACCTGGGGCATCCGCGCGACGCGGACGCGCGAGTAGTCCAGCGTCTCACCGACCGCCGAGCGCACCAGGTCGATCATGGCGACCGGGTTGCGCCACTGCCGCCCGACCTGGCCGCCGCCGAGGATGATCAGGTTCTCGGCGTTGCGGCGCTCGCGGGTGGCCAGGTGGTCGAGGCGGAACAGGGTGTCCAGCAGCGCCGGATCCTCCTGCTTGCGCTCGGCCTCGTCCAGGATCTCCAGCTGCCGGTGCACGACGACCTGGCTGCGGTGCGCGATGTTCAGGAACACCGACTTCACGCCCTCGCGGGTGCGGGCCTCGGCCACGGCGGCGTTGACCGCCGCGTTGGCGGCGTGCTCGAAGGCCTTGGCGACCTCGCCGATCTCGTCGGTGCCGAAGTCCAGCTTGGGCATCTCCGTCGCCGGATCGACCGGCTCGTTGTTCTCCAGCTTGCGCATCATCTCCGGCAGCGTGACGTCGGCCAGGGTGAGCGTCTCGGAGCGGAGCCGCTTGAGGCGGCGGATGATCCGGTTGGCGAGCAGCACCGAGACGCCGATGGCGAGCAGGCTGATCGTGCCGACGCCGATCCCGGCGAGCAGCGCGTTCTCCGAGTCCTCGTCGGCCTTGTTCTCGGCGATGCCGTTGGTGCGCGCACTCTGCGCGATCCACATGTCGACCAGCTGCCGGTTCACGTCCGCGGCGGCGGCCTGCCACTCGGCGTTCGGCATCGGCAGCGGCGGCAGCGCGGACGCCCGCGCCGACGAGCTCCCCGCGCCGCCCTCGGCCGCGGCGGCGGCCCGGGTGACCGCGCGCCAGCCGATGACGTTCTCCACCACGTCCAGCTTCTGCCAGGAGACGCTGTTGGTGAGCGCGGCCGCGACCTCCTTCTGCTCGGGATCGACGTCCCGGCTCAGGTTGCCGATCTCGATGCGGTAGTAGCCGACCTGGCGGGCGAACTCCTCGACCGGAACCGCGGGCGCGTCCTGCCCGGACTCCAGCGCGACGGCGAGCGCGGTGGCCCGCGACATGGCCTCGGCCGACTTGAGGATCTGCATGGCCTCGGCGAGCTCGACGCCGATCTCGGCGTCCGGCGCGAGCTGCTGGGAGATCTGCGACCCGAGGACGATGCCGTCGATCACCTGGTTGAAGAAGTTGTAGGCGTCCGCGGCGGGCAGCTGGCCCGCGTCGATGGCGGTGCGCAGCTGGGAGAGGTACTTCATCATCGCGTCGATGCCGCCGACGTCGCCCAGGTCGTCCTCGACCGCGCCGAGCGAGGTCTTCGCCGATTCCAGCGCGCGCACCGAGCCGTCGAGCTTCGCGCGGGCGGCCGCGAGACCGGCCGCGGCCTCGGCATTGCCGGTGAGCCGGGCCATCGAGGCCAGCCGCTCGGCCTGCGCGCCTTCGACGAGGTCGCGGGTGCCTGCCAGGGCGGCCTGCGTCTGAACCGCCCACTCGTGGGTCCGGTTGGACTCCGACACCAGGTACGACGTCGTCCCGACACCGACCGCCAGCAGTGACAGACTCGGGACGAGCGCGATTGCCAACACTCTGGTGCGGACACCGAGTCTCGCAGTGAACATCGGCTAAAACTAGCCAGTTACCTACTCGTAGTCCGATTCTGTCCCGCTGAACGGGACTGGAGTTGACAACCCGCAGCGAACTGGTCGGCCTTCTTTCTGAAAATGGGCATCGCGCCCGGCGGGGCGTAGATTCTGGTCGAACGGGGTTACCGACTAGTAGGAGGCCGACGATGCCCGCTCCCGCGCCCGCCGTGTTCACCCGCCTCAGCGATCTCGCCGCGATCGACGATGCCGACGCCCGCGGCACCCGCGCCATCCCGGAGACCTTCACCGGCGAGCCGCTCGGCACCGTCCCGGTCGGCACCGCCGCCGACGTCGAGGCCGCCTTCGGCACCGCCCGCGCCGCGCAGCCCCGCTGGGCCGCCAGGGACGCCACCGAGCGCGCCGCCGTGCTCGACCGGTTCCGCGGGCTGCTGGTCCGGCACCGCGACGAGCTCATGGACATCATCCAGGCCGAGACCGGGAAGGCGCGCTGGGCGGCCCAGGAGGAGATCATGGGCATGCTCTTCGCGGCCCGCTGGTTCACCCGCAACGCCCCCGCCCTGCTGCGCCCGCAGTCGGTGCCGGGCGCCTTCCCGCTGCTGAACCGGGCGAGCGTGCGGACCCAGCCCAAGGGCGTCGTCGGGGTGATCGCACCCTGGAACTACCCGATGCTGCTCTCGGTCGGCGACGCGATCCCCGCGCTGCTCGCGGGCAATGCCGTCGTGGTCAAGCCGGACAGCCAGACCCCGTTCTCGGCATTGGCCGCCGCCGACCTGCTCTACCGCGCCGGGCTGCCGCGCGGGCTGCTGCAGGTGGTGCCCGGCCCCGGCACCGAGGTCGGCACCGCCATCGCCGACTTCTGCGACTACCTCATGTTCACCGGGTCGTCGGCCACCGGCCGCACCCTGGCCGAGCGGGCCGGGCGCCGGTTGATCGGCTTCTCCGCCGAGCTCGGCGGCAAGAACCCGATGATCGTCGCGCGCGGGGCGAACCTGGACCGCGCCGCCAAGGCCGCGGTGCGCGCCTGCTTCTCCAACGCCGGGCAGCTCTGCATCTCGATCGAGCGGCTCTACGTGGAGCGCTCGGTCGCCGACGAGTTCACCGAGAAGTTCCTGCGCGCGGTCGGCGCCGCCCGGCTCGGCGCGGGCTACGGCTACACCGCCGAGATCGGCTCGCTCATCTCGGCCGCGCAGCTGGAGACGGTGACCAAGCACGTCGCCGACGCCACCTCCAAGGGCGCCACCGTCCTGGCAGGCGGCAGGGCCCGCCCCGATCTCGGCCCGCTGTTCTTCGAGCCGACCGTGCTCGCCGACGTCACCGACGAGATGGAGTGCGGCCGCGCCGAGACCTTCGGCCCGCTGGTCTCGATCTACCCGGTGGACAGCGTGGACGAGGCGGTCCGGCTGGCCAACGACACCGAGTACGGGCTCAACGCCAGTGTCTGGGCGCGCACCAAGGCCGACGGCGAGCGGATCGCCGCCCGGTTGCGAGCCGGGACGGTGTGCGTGGACGAGGGGTACGCGCCCGCCTGGGGAACGACCGGCGCGCCGATGGGCGGCATGGGCAGCTCCGGGGTCGGCCGCAGGCACGGCGCGGACGGGCTGCTCGAGTACACCGAGCCGCAGACCGTCGTGGTGACCCGGTTCCTGAACCTGGACACCCCGCCGCTGGTGCCCGCCGCGGTGTGGCAGCGGGTGCTGATGGGCATCACCCGCGGGCTGCGCTTCCTGCCCGGCCGCTAGCGCTGCAGGAAGATCCCGGCGACGTCGGCGTTCTTGATCGGGGTCTCGACATTGCGCTGGGCCCCGCAGAGCAGGTCGACCGAGATCATGGTGGCGTCGACCGCGGTGCCGGAGGGCTGCGCGTCGGTCTTCTGCTGCTCCTGCACGAACTTGGTGATGGTCGTGCGCTTGGTGTCCTGATCCTGGCGGATGTACTCGCTGCACGGGGTGTCGCCACCCTTGTTCAGGAAGCGCTCCACGTCGGTGCAACCGGTGAGGGTGAGCGTGAGCGCGGCGGCCGCGAGCGCGCAGCGGGCGGCCGGGATGGTCTGCATGGGGTGAGCCTAGAGCGCGGCGGCCACGGCGAGCGGAATCTCCAGCTCCGCCGGGGTGAGCGAGCCGTGGTGGCCGAGCATGGCCGACTGGATCGGCTCCGCGCCGGTGCGCACCACGCCGCGGGTGCCGGTCGCGACCACCACCAGGTCGCCGATCCGGGGCCGCACGGCGTCGGAGACGACCGGCCCGAACCAGCCGCGGTCGATCGCCTCGTCCCCGGTGAGCACGGTGAAATCCGCGCCGAGGGTGGCGGTCCAGGCCGCGGCGACATCCGCGGTGGCGCCGTCGGCGGTGTAGACGTACCTGGCGCGCGGCTCGCCGGCCAGCAGCGTCACCCCGGCGCGCAGCGCGGGCTCGGTGTCGGCGTCCACGCTGCCGGTGTGCGCGATCATGCCGTGATCGGCGGTGACCAGCAGCGCCGAGCGCGGCGGCAGCCGCTCGGCGATCTCGGCCACGATCCGGTCGGTGTGCGCGAGCTCCCCGCGCCACGCCCGCGAGCCGGGCCCGCGCAGGTGCCCGGTGCTGTCCAGGTCGGCGTGGTAGGCGTAGACCAGCGCGCGCGGCCCCGCCTCCAGCGCGGTGAGCACCCCGTCCACCAGGTCGCCGACCGACACCTCCAGCCGGAATTCGCAGCCGCGCAGCACCGCCCGGCTCAGCCCCGAGTTGTTCTGGTAGCCGGGCGCCACCTGGGTCACGGTGACCCCGTGCGCCGCCGCTCGCTCGAAAGCCGTTGGGCGCGGCTGGAATTCCTCCGGGGGGAGCGCCTTCAGCAGGTCGGTTCGCTCGCCGTCGCCGTGCAGGGTCCAGCGCAGCGTGCTCACCGCGCGGTCGAAGCCGGGGACCCGGATGAGGTAGCCGACCAGGCCGTGTTCGCCGGGCGGTAGCCCGGTGCCGAAGGAGGCCAGGCTGGTGGCGGTGGTGCTGGGGAAACCGGCGGTGAGGGTGCGCCGGGGCAGCGCGGTCAGGGTCGGGGCGTCGGCGGCGTGCCCGGCCAGCTGGTGGCTGCCGAGGCCGTCGACCAGCAGCACGCAGATCCGGTCGATCGCGGGGTCGAGGCCGAGGTCGAGTGCGTCGGTCTCGCCGGGCACGCCGAGCGCGGCGAGGACCGAGGGCAGCAGGTCGGCCAGGGCGCCTGCGCCGTAGCGGGGGGTCAGCAGCACGGCGCCGACTGTAGTCAGCCCGGGGCCGGGGTGGCGAGCGCGGCGAAGCCGCGCAGGATCTCGGCGACCAGCTCCTCGGCGCTGGTACCGAGCTGATCGCTGCGCTCGGCGAGCTGCCCGTCCAGCCAGAGCGAGGCGAGGCCGTGCGCCAGCGCCCAGAAGGTCACCGCCAGGGTCTCCGCGCCGCGCTCGGGCACCGCCCCGGCCGCGACACACTCGGCGATGGTGTCGGTGAGTACGGCGAAGGCGGCGTCACCGGCCACGGTGGCGTCCGGGTGCTTCTCCGGCTGGGAGAGCTCGGGGCGGAACATGAGCCGGAAGTGTGCCGGGTGGTCGCGGGAGAAGCCGACGTAGGCGCTCGTCAGCGCGGTGAGCGCGGCCAGCGGGCCGGGGGCGGCGGCGCGCGCCGCGGCGAGTTCGCCCGCCAGCAGCTCGAAGCCCTGCACCGAGAGCGCGGAGAGCAGCGCGGAGCGGTCGGGGAAGTGGTGGTAGGGCGCGCCGGTGCTGACCCCGGCCTCGCGCGCGACCCGGCGCAGGCTCACCGCCGCCAGCCCCTCGGACTCCAGCAGCCGCAGGCAGGCCGCCATCAGGGCATCGCGGAGCGCTCCGTGGTGATAGGTGGTCCGCCGCACCCGATCAGCGTAGTGGACAGCGCGTCTGAGCGATGCTTAGATTAATTGAGCGGCGCTCAGATCGTCGCCGCCAGCGTACCGAAGGAGACCCCGATGAGCCCCCGCATCCTCGTCACCGGCGCGACCGGATTCCTCGCCGGACACTGCGTCGCCGAACTCCTGCGCGCCGGGTACGCGGTCCGCGCCACGGTGCGCGACGCCGCCGCCACCGGCAGGCGCGAACACCTGACCGCGCTCGGCGGCGACCTCGAATTCGCCGAGGCCGACCTGCTCACCGACGCGGGCTGGGCCGAGGCGATGACCGGAGTCGAGGGCGTGCTGCACGTCGCCTCGCCGTTCCCCGCCGCGCCGCCGAAGCACGAGGACGACCTGATCCGCCCCGCGGTCGACGGCACGCTGCGGGTACTGCGCCACGCCGCGGCCGCCGGGGTGCGCCGGGTGGTGCAGACCTCGTCCACCGCCGCCATCGTCTACGGCCACGGTGACGACGGGGTGCGCACCGAGGCCGACTGGACCGTGGTCGAGAAGGCGACCGCCTACCCCAAGAGCAAGGTGCTCGCCGAGCGCGCCGCCTGGGATTTCGCCGCCGCGCACCCGGACGGCCCCGAGCTGGTCGTGCTCAACCCCGGCATGATCCTCGGCCCGCTGCTCGGCGCCGCCACCAGCACCTCGCACGAGCCGGTGCGCAGGCTGCTGGCCCGCGAGATGCCGGGCATGCCGAAGGTGGGCTGGGTTCCGGTCGACGTCCGCGACCTCGCCGTGGCGCACCGGCTCGCCCTGGAGACCCCCGCCGCCGCGGGCAACCGCTATATCTGCGCTGGCGATTCGCTCTCCTTCGCCGACATCGCGCGGGTGCTGGACGAGGAGTTCGGCCCGCGTGGCTACCGCATCCCGAGCCGGACCATCCCGGACCTGGTGGTGCGCACCGTCGCGCTCTTCGACCGCGGCGTCCGGCTCACGGTGCCGAATCTCGGTATCCGCGAACAGGTCAGTGCGGAGAAGGCCCGCACCGAGCTGGGCTGGAGCATGCGGCCGGTGCGCGAATCCATCGTCGACACCGCCGAGAGCCTCATCCGCGCCGGGCTCGCCCCCGCACCCGAAGCGGTGCCCGCGTGATGTCCCGCACCTAGCGTCTGTAACGGCGACCACAGTTCGCGCGACATGTGCTGCGTTGCCCGGGTGGGCGACGGGGGTCTTCCGAATCGCGTGGATGAGGGGTGTGCGGCAGTGACGTCTCCGATGCTGTCCAAGGGGCAGAACATCGCGTTGCCCGGTGATGTCGAGCGCATCGACGTCGTGCTCGGCTGGACCGAGAACGAGGTCGAGGTCGACGCCTCGGCCCTGCTCCTCGGCGCCGACCGGAAGGTACAGGGGGACAGCGACTTCGTCTTCTACAACCAGCCGGAATCGGCCGACGGCTCGGTGGTCTTCCTCGGCACCGGCGCCACCGAGGAGGGGGCCCAGGCGCGGATCGCGGTCGACCTCGCGGCGGTGCCCGCCGAGGTGCACACGATCGCGCTGGCTGGCAGCGTCGGCACCGGCGCCTTCGGCGACCTCGGCAAGCTCGCGCTGCGGGTGGTGGACGGTGCGGGCGGTTCGCTGGCCGAGTACGTCACCGCCGACGCCACCACCGAGTCGGCCTTCGTCTTCGGCGAGATCTACCGGCGCGGGGCCGAGTGGAAGGTGCGCACGGTCGGGCAGGGGTGGGACTCCGGGCTGGCCGGGCTCGCCACCGCCTTCGGCGTCGATATCGACGAGGACGGGACCGAGCCGGGCCCGGAAGACGACGCGCTCCCGCAGACCCACGATCGGACGGACACCGTCGTCACCGCTCCCGGTGACCGGACGGACGCCGTGGTGCCCGCCCCCGGTGACCGGACGGACGTGGCTGCCTCGGGTGACCGGGCCGCCGCGGCTGCCTCGGGTAACCGCGCTGTCGCGGCTGCCGTGGTCACCGCCGTCGATGCCGCGACCACCGCGATCACCGCGGCGGAAGCCGCTGTCACCGCCGCGACCAGCACTGCGACCAGCACTGCGACCACCGCCGCACCCGAACCGGTGCGCACCGTCGCCCGCCGGGGAGTGCGCACCGCCAAACGCGCGGCGGTCAAACGCGCCGAGCCCATGACCTTCGCCCTCGGCGAGGACGGCTGGCAGACCGCCCGCCTCTTCTCGGTCGCCGGCATCGGCGCGGGGGACGAGCAGGAGCGCCGCGCCACCTCGGCATTCGTCGCCACCATGCAGGCGGTGAAGCCGTTCGCGCGGGCGATCTGCGCCCGGATCGGCGCACCCGTCGGCGCGTTCGAGGGCTACCTCGAGGTGCAGTACGAACGCGGCGACGGCAAGGTGGTGCCCGATGCGGTGCTGCGCGTGCAGCGCGGCGGCAAGATCTGGACCGCACTGCTCGAGGTCAAGACCGGCAACGGCAGACTGCGCCGGGACCAGCTGGAGAACTACCTCGACGTCGCGCGCCGCCGGAAATACGACGTCGTGGTCAGCCTCTCCAACGACGTCCCCGCAGGCCCGGGCGAGCTGCCGGTCGAGGTGGACCGGCGCAAGCTCGCCAAGGTCGCGCTGCGCCACCTCTCCTGGGCCGAGGTCGCGCACGAGGCGCGGATGCTGCTCGCGCACGGCGGCATCGAGGACGAGCTGCGCGCCTGGCTGCTCGCCGAATTCCTGCGCTACCTGGAGCATCCCCGCTCCGGCGCGAGCGAGTTCGTCGACATGGGCAGGCACTGGGTCGCGGTGCGCGACGCCGTCACCGCCGGCACCCTGCGCGCGAGCGACCAGAAGGCGCTCGCCGTCGCCGACACCTGGACCTCGCTCTCCCGCCACCTCGCGCTGCGGCTCACCGCCGAGCTCGGTGTCACGGTGAAACACGTCCTGCCGCGCAGACACACCACCGACCCCGCCGCGCGCAGTGCCGCCGTCGCCGAGCGGCTCGCCGCCGACGGCGTCTTCGAGGCGGTGCTGCGGATTCCGGAGACCGCGGGCGACCTGGTGGTCGCCGCCGACGTGCGCACCGCCAAGATCCGCTGCGCGGTCTCCCTGGACGCCCCCGACGAGGGCGCCGCCGGACGCCGCGTGGCCTGGCTGCTGCGGCAGCTCGGGGACGCCCCCGCCGACATCACCGTGGAGGCGATGTTCTCCGAGCGCGGCAACGAGGCGTGCGAGCGGCTCGACACCGTGCGCGCGAACCCCAAGGTGCTCACCCAGGGCCGCGCAGGCACCGTCGTCGCCTTCACCCTGCGCCAGAGCTTCCCCATGGGCGCGCGGCGCTCCGGCACCGCCGCCGGCTTCGTCACCGGGGTCACCACCGCGACCGACGCCTTCTACGGCGCCGTGGTGCAGCCGCTGCGCGAATGGGTGCCCGCCGCGCCGAAACAGGCCGAGCCGGTGGACGCGGGATGACCACCGCACCGCCCGTGCGGTAGACAGGTCGGGTGGGCGCACAACGATCGTTCCGGTTCGGTGTCAACATGATCGCCTCGGGGTCGCGGGCCGAGTGGGCCGCCAAGTGCAGGCGGGCCGAGGAGCTCGGCTTCGACGTGCTCGGCGTCGCCGACCACCTCGGCATGCCCGCGCCGTTCCCCTCGCTGGTGCTGGCCGCCGAGGTGACCGAGACCCCTCGGCTCACCACCTTCGTGCTGAACACTCCGTTCTACAACCCGGTGCTGCTCGCCAGGGAGATCGCCACGGTCGACGGGATCACCGGCGGGCGGCTGGAGCTCGGCGTCGGCGCGGGCTACGTGCGCGAGGAGTTCGACGCCGCCGCCATCCCGTTCGGCACCGGCGGCGCCAGGATCGCGCAGCTGGCCGAGGCACTCCGCACCATCGGGGAACTGCTCGCCGACCCCGGCTACCAGCCGCGCCCCGCCCGCCCCGGCGGCCCTCCGGTGCTGATCGCGGGCTGGGGCGACAAGCTGCTCGGCCTCGCCGCCGAGCACGCCGACATCATCGGCTTCACCGGCGCGGCCGCCGCCACCCACGGCGGCCCGCTGGTGGCCGCGGGCCCGGCCGCCTACGGGGAGCGGATCGGCACCGCGCGCGAACTGCTCGGTGCGCGCGCCGACGACGTCGAGTTCAACCTGCTCATCCAGAAGGTCGCCGCGCCCGGCGAGCGGGAGGCGCTGCTCGAGCAGTTCGGCGCCATGCTGCCCGCCGAGATCGCGGGCAGGCCGGAAGAGCTGCCGATCCTGCTGGTCGGCACCCCGCGCGAGATGGCCGAGCGGCTGCGCGAGCGCAGGGAGCGCTGGGGTTTCGGCTATATCACCGTGCTGGAGGACAGCATGGAGACCTTCGCCCCGGTCATTCCGCTGCTGCGCTGAGCGATTCGAGAATCTCGGCGGCGGTCTCCACCCGGGCGGTCGCCCGCGGCCCAGCTGCGGTAGAGCGAGGGAGACACTCCGCACGCCGTGCGCCACGCGCGACAGAAGTGCGCGGAGTCGAAGAACCCGGCGTCGTGGGCAATGCGGGTCATGGAGTCACCGCTGTTGCGGAGCCGGTACCCGGCCGTCGTGAGCCGGACCGCCTGGCGCAGCGCCCGAAAGGTCACCTGCTCGGTCGTGAGCGCGCGCTGCAACGAACGCCGGCGGCACCCCAGCGCCGCGACGACCTCCTCCACGCTCGCCCACGGGGTGTCGTAGAGCCGGGTGACCACGTCCCGCACGACGTCGGCGCTCCCGCCGAGGTCGTCCTGGAGTGTGAGCAGCCGCCGCGGTTCGTCGGGCGCGCGATTGCGGGTCAGCCAGTCGAAGGCGAGCGCCATGATCGCCGCGCGCCGCTCATCGCCGGAGCTGCGCTCGAGCCGTGAGCCGTCCACGCGCGAGACCACGCCGAGCGGCGCGGCGGCGTTGAACGCGTTGAATCGCGACACCACGGCCGCCCGCTCGGGCGCGCATCGCAGCAGTTCGATGACCGGATTCACATCCAGCGGCGCCCAGGTAGCCAGATCGGCCGCACGGACCGAAGAGCGCTCCGCCGCGGCGACATACGCTTCGTGCTCGACGAACCCGTCCACGACCGTGCGCACGCTGCGCGCGAAGGCGGCTCGGGCACCGCCGGTCGGCGGCGCCGCGCACGTGCTCAGCAGGTGATAGCTCTTGGCCACCTCGCGAGCCTAACGGTGGCGCGACCGTACAAGGCGTACCGCGCCGCGGCGGGCAACCTCGAGCAATGCCCCTCGACCGGATTCAGAACCTGCTCGACACCCTCTACGCGGAGACGCTGCGCGTCGATCCCGAAGTGCGAGCCCGCCACCGCCTGACCGAAGGCAGCCCCGGCTTCTACGCGGCGATGCGGGAGGCGTACATGCCGGTCACACCGGACTTCGGCCGCCTGCTCTACCTGCTCGTCGCCTGCCGGCGGCCGTCCCTGGTCGTGGAGTTCGGGACCTCGTTCGGCGTCTCCACCCTGTTCATCGCCGCCGCGCTGCGCGACAACGGCGCGGGCCGCGTCGTCACCACCGAGCTCGAGCCGGGCAAGGTGGCGCGGGCGCGGGCGAATCTGCGCGCGGCGCGGTTGGACTCGCACGTGGAGTTCCGCGTCGGCGACGCCCGCGAGACCCTGCGTGACCTTCCCGCCGACTCCGTCGACCTGCTGTTCCTCGACGGAGAGAAATCGCTGTACCTCGCGCTGCTGCGGCAACTGGAACCCGCGCTGCGCCCGGGGAGCCTGATCGTCGGCGACAACGTCGACTTCGCCGACGCCAGCGAGTTCCGCGACCAGACCCCGGGCTATCTCCGCGCGACCTTCTCGACCGAAGCGCTCGGCACCAGACACGACCACCAGGTGCTGCTGCGCACCTGACCCGGCGCCCAGATCGGCGGCCCGGCCTCGCGCAGGCCGCGTGCGAGCCCGACAGCGACCTGGCCGGGACGGCCGGAACCAGAACGGTCAGCCACACCGTGATCGAGCGGCGGGCCGACGCGCCGCCCAGCCGCCCGGACTGCTGGGCGGAGAACAGCTTGGCGCTCATTCCGCTGCCGCGCCGAGCGATTCGAGAATCTCGGCGGCGGTCTCCACCCGGGTGATCGCCCCGACGCCACGCCCCGCGTCCACCGGCGCGGTCGCCGGATCGGCGGCGCGCGAGCGGAGTTCGGCGCGGGCCACCGGGTCGCCGCGGAGGTCGTCCTCGTGCCCGGCCCAGCGGTCGGTGGCGGGGTCGCGCAGCACCCGGGACGGGAACCTGGCGGGCCAGGGGAGACCGGCCGCGATGTCGTAGGCACTGGTCAGGACGGTGTCGTCGGCGGTGGCGGCGATCAGGGCGTTCCGGCCGGGTTCGGGAAGAAGTGATTCGGCGCAGGCCGCGAAGCGGGTGCCGATCCACGCCCCGGATGCCCCGGCGGCCAGGACCGCCGCCAAGTCGGCCGCGGTGGCGATGCCGCCCGCCGCCAGAACCGGGATCGGGACGGCGGCGAGCACCTCGTCCAGCAGCGGCCGCAGCTCGGGGGCGGCCGTCCCGTGGCCGCCGCCCGCCGCGCCGCGCGCCACCAGGACGTCGATTCCGGCGTCGTGCGCGCGCTTCGCCTCGTCGGCGGAGTACACCTGGGTGGCGGTGCGGATGCCGTGCGCGCGGGCCGCGGCCACCCAGGACAGGTCGGTGCCGAAGCTCACCGAGAGCAGCCAGGGCCGCGCGGCCAGCGCCTGCTCGAGCAGCTCCGGTTCGGCGCGGAGCACCCAGTCCACGACGCCGATTCCGACGCCGTCGCCCGCGAGCGCCAGCTCGGTCCGCAGCGCCGCCGCCGAACCCGCGCTGCCCATGCCGATCATGCCGAGCCCGCCTGCCGCGCGCACCGCCGCGGCCAGCCGCCCGCCCGCCACCCCGCCCATCGGGGCATTCACCACCGGAATTCGCAACCCGAGTTCGCGCGCCCACGCCGTCGTCCGCATGGGTTCAGTGTGACCGCGGCCCGCGTCAGTCCAGGACCAGCTCGACCATATCGGTCACCGGCCGGTAGCCGATGCGCTGGTAGATCTTGTTCGAGGTGGGGTTGGCGAGGTCGGTGAAGAGGCAGACCCTGGCACCGCCCGCGGCGAGCACGCGGGACGCCTCGGCGACGGCGGCCGAGGCCCAGCCGCGACCGCGCTGCTCGGGCGGGGTGTAGACCGGGCCGATCCGGGCTACGCCGGAGGCCGGGGGATTGACGCCGGTCAGCTGCACCGGCTGCCCGGCGTGCTCCCAGAACCAGAGCCTGCCCTTCGCGATCCGGTAGCGGATGTCGTCCGCGACCGGCTCGCCGCGCTCCTCGTCCGGCCCGTGCCCGGACTCGGCGGCGATATCGGCGTTGAACGCGCGGAGCCACCTCGCGGCGAGCTCCGCCTCGTCCGGCCGCACGGCCCGCAGCGCGCCGGGGACGCCGAGCGGCGGTTCGAGGGTGCCCAGTTCGAAGAGCCGGGTCCGCACCCGGGTCCGGACCGTGCCGCGCCCCGCCAGCCGGGCCAGCTCGGTGAGCAGGTCGGCGGCGACCGGCAGGACGCCGTGGGCGGCGGTGAGCCGCTCGCCGCGCGCGTGCAGCACCCGCGCGAGCTCCAGCGTGGCGGCGGCGGGCATGGAGAGCAGGTAGGCGGGGCGGCGGCCGAACGTCGCGGTGCGCATCGCGGCCCCGACGACCCCGGCCCCGTTCCGGACGGTCAGGAACCACTGGTCGTCCGGGAGCGGGACACCGTCGGCGCGCTGCGCCACCTGACGGTCGGCGAGCGTGGTCACCACCGTGCTGCGGACCGGGTCGGCGGCGAGGTAGCGCCCCGCCGCGGTGCGGAAGGCGGCGGCGTCCGGCGTGAACTCCAGCTCCATGGGTCGACGGTAGCGAGCGGCATCGGCGGGGCGCCACGGGTTTACGGGCGCCAGTTGTCCACGGTGACGGCCCACAGGTCGTGGTCGCGGCGCTGCCCGCCGACGGTCAGGTAGCCGGCCATGGTTCCCTCGCGGACGAGCCCGAGCCGGGCCGCGAACCGCGCCGCGCGCTCGTTCTGCACGCTCACCGGCGCCGCCACCCGGACCAGCCCGAGCGGGCCGAACGCGTAGGCGAGCACCAGCCGCCCCGCGACCAGCGCGGTGCCCGGCTCGGCCAGCCCGGCATCCATCCAGATCCCGGCCTCGCCGCGCCGGTCGTGCTCCTCGACCCGCAGTTCGCACTGCCCGGCGAACCGCCCGTCGACCTCGATCACCACGCTCAGCAGGGTGCCGAGCCGAGCACCCCAGCGCGCGGCCAGCCAGTGTCCGGTCCAGGCGCGGTCGGTGTGCTGGGAGCCCCAGCCGCGGCCGGTGCTCACCCAGTACGGCTCGATCGCCTCCCGGTTGCGCAGCCGCGCCCGGCGCCAGGCGGGCGCGTCGGTGAGCCGCGGCGGCCGCACGTGCACGGTGCTGCCGCACGGCGCGACCTCGGTGGCGTCGAGTGCGAGCCCCGCGCCCCCCGCCGCCTGCGCCAGGCGGCGCAGCGGCCGCAGGTGGAACCGGGCGATCGACACCGCGACACCCGGATTCGCCAGCACCCGGAGCCTGCCCGCCGCCCCGCTCACGCGCCGCGCGCGGCCCCGATACCGCACCGCCGTGTCCGAAATGACCAGTTCAGCGCGGTTTCTCCGGGGTGGGGGCACGGTGTCGGCGCAGTCACCCCAGCCACAGTAGCCGCGTGCGCGCCGAACGGGACCGACGGGACTTTTCCCGGCCGCTCCGCGGTTGTACGGGGAGCCTGAACGAGGAGGTCGTGTGGCACAGGAGTACAACCGCAACCCCGCGGCACTGTCGGCGCTCTCGCCGGAGCAGTACCGTGTGACCCAGGAGAACGGCACCGAGCGTGCGTTCACCGGCGAGTACTGGGACAACCACGAACCCGGGCTCTACGTGGACGTCGTCTCCGGTGAGCCGCTGTTCGCCTCGGTCGACAAGTTCGAGAGCGGGAGCGGGTGGCCGAGTTTCACCCGACCGATCGACGCGCACAACGTCGTCGAGAAGAAGGACTTCAGCCACCTGATGATCCGCACCGAGGTGCGCTCGGCGCACGGCGACAGCCACCTCGGCCATCTGTTCACCGACGGCCCTCGCGACGAGGGCGGTCTGCGGTACTGCATCAACTCGGCGGCGCTGCGCTTCGTCCACCTCGACCGGCTCGAGGCGGAGGGGTACGGGCAGTACACCGCTCTGTTCACGAAGGAGGAGGCGTGACCGACACGCGTAGGGCGATTCTGGCAGGCGGGTGCTTCTGGGGCATGGAGGACCTGGTCCGCAAGCAGCCGGGGGTGCTGTCGACCCGCGTCGGCTACACCGGCGGCCGCAACGACCACCCCACCTACCGCAACCACCCGGGCCACGCCGAGGCGCTGGAGATCGTCTACGACCCGGAGCAGACCGACTACCGGGCGCTGCTGGAGTTCTTCTTCCAGATCCACGATCCGTCCACGAAGGACCGGCAGGGCAACGACATCGGCACCAGCTACCGGTCGGCCATCTTCTACCTGGACGACGATCAGAAGCAGGTCGCGCTCGACACCATCGCCGACGTCGACGCCTCCGGGCTCTGGCCGGGCAAGGTCGTCACCGAGGTGACGCAGGCGAGCGAGTTCTGGGAGGCCGAGCCGGAGCACCAGGACTACCTGGTCCGCTACCCCAACGGCTACACCTGCCACTTCCCGCGTCCGGGCTGGAAGCTGCCCAAGCGCGCGAACGCCTGATCCGCATAGGACGGCGGCGGCCCCGGCGAGCACGCCGGGGCCGTTTCGCAGGTCAGGGGGCGAGCGGGTCGCGCCCGGCCGGGGTGAGCGCGTTCCTCTACGCCCGGCATCCGGACGGCGCATGGGTCGAATACGTCGAGTGGAGTACCGAGGTGCGCGAGCAGGTGCTCGGCACCGGCTAGGCTGCTGCGTTCATGGCACTGAGCGCGACCCTGCACACCTTCGCGGTGCACCTGGCCGATGTCGACCGCGGCGTCTACGAGGAGTGGGAGACGCGCGTGGCGCGGCATCCCTCCGAGACCGCCGAGTTCATGATCACCCGGCTGCTCGCCTACTGCCTGGAGTACCGGGAGGGGATCGCGTTCAGCGACGGCGGCGTCTCCTCCACCGACGAACCCGCCGTGCTCGCCCGCGACCACACCGGCCGGATCACCGCCTGGATCGAGGTCGGCGCCCCGGACGCCGAGCGGGTGCACCGGGGCAGCAAACTCGCCGAGCGGGTCGCCGTCTACACCCACCGCGACCCGGCCAAGGTGCTCGCCCAGCTCACCGGCAAGAAGGTGCACCGGGCGGCGGAGATCCCGATCCGCGCCTTCGACCGCGCGTTCGTCGACGCCGCCGCCGGGCTGGTGCAGCGGCGCAACACGCTGAGCGTGTCGGTGACCGAGGACGTGCTCTACATCGCGCTGAACGGCACCGACCTGAGCGCACCGGTCACCGACCACCGGATCGAGTGAGGGTCAGCGGAAGGCGGCGGTGCTCCGGGCCGCCCACTCGGCCAAGGAGGCGGCCGGGCGGCCGAGCACTCGCTCGATATCGGGGTTCACGCGCTGCTCCTCCGGTGTCGGGCTGCCCAGGATGTCCAGCGTCGCCTCGGCCACCGGGGCGGGCATGAAGGCGCTCAGCTGCCCGGCCGCCTCCGCGCGGGTGAGCTCGAGGAACCGGAGCGGCTCGCCCAGTGCGGCGGCGAGCGCGGCCGCCTGCTCGCGCGGGGTGATCGCGGCCGGTCCGGTCAGTTCGTAGCGCTGCCCGGCGTGGCCGTCGGTCAGCAGTGCCGCGGCGGCCATGGCGGCGATGTCGCCGGGGTCGACGACGGGCAGCGCGACATCCGCGAACGGCGCGGCGACGGTCCGGTGCGCGCGCACCGACTCGGCCCACTGCAGTGCGTTGGAGGCGAAGCCGCCGGGGCGCAGCACGGTCCACTCCAGCCCGGAGGCGAACACCTCCGCCTCCAGCTGCGCCGGATGCCTCCCGGTGCGCACGCCCTGCGAGGAGAGCAGCACCACTCGGCGCGCCCCGGCCGCCGCGGCGCGCTCCAGGGTGCGGGTGAGCCCGGTGCCGCTCGCCAGGAAGTCGGCGGCGGTGAGCAGGAAGAGCCCCGTCGCGCCGTCGAGCGGCAGGGATTCCGGGTCGATGAGATCGGCCTGCCGGTAGGTCACGCCGGGGACGGGGTCGGCGGGTGCGCCGCGGGACACCCCCGTCACCCGCGCGCCCGCCGTCGTCAGCGCGCGCACCAGCGGGGCTCCCACGTTGCCAGTCGCTCCGGTCACCACGATCATGGTCGTTCCTCTCGTTCGGGGTCGAGAGGACGGTACTATCCTGGAGATAGTAGGTACCTAGACGAAAGTATCGGCCATGCAGCAGAATTCGTCGCCCGAACTGGCCTGCCCGATCGCGCCGGTCGTCGACGTGGTCTTCTCCCGGTGGACCACGCCCATCCTCTGGTCACTGCACGAGTACGGCCCGCACCGCTTCGTGGAGTTGCAGCAGCGCATCGGCAGCATCACCCCGAAGGTG
The DNA here is from genome assembly GCF_021183625.1 of Nocardia asteroides. Classification (NCBI taxonomy): domain Bacteria; kingdom Bacillati; phylum Actinomycetota; class Actinomycetes; order Mycobacteriales; family Nocardiaceae; genus Nocardia; species Nocardia asteroides. The sequence continues at coordinate 595,188 of NZ_CP089214.1, read as the reverse complement.
CTCACCGAGCGGCTCCGGCACCTGGAGCGCGACGGTTTGATCTCGCGCACGTACTTCGCCGAGGTGCCGCCCCGGGTGGTGTACGAGATCACCGCGCTGGGAACGAGTCTCGCGCCGCTGTTCGCCGCGCTGGCCGAGTGGTCGCCGAATCTGGCCGCCGTCGAGCGGGCCCGCGGCGCCTACGATTTCGCGCAGCGCGAACGCGGCCCCGGGCGGCGCCGCCGCGCGGCAGACTGAGCCGATGAGCGACCCGATCGAGTTGGAGACCAGGCGCGCGCGGCTCGCGGCCGAGCTGGAGGCGCTGCGCGCCGGGGTGGCCGAGCTGGCCGCGGGCTACCTGGCCCTGCCCGAGCAGGGCGTGCTGCTCGACACCCCGGGCATCGGCGCGCTGATGACCCCCGGCTACTGCGTCGCCGGCGCCCGCGAGGTGCTCGAGGAGGCGGCCATCGAACTGGCCGCCGCCGCGGACGCGCTGCACCGCGCGGGGGAGTACACCGGACGGCTGCGCCCGGTCGTCTTCGACTGAGCCGCAGCGCCTTTCAGGCCGGGTCGATGCGGAAGGGGGCGAGCCGGTCGGCGGCGGCCGCCAGTTCATCGGCCGAGCCGGTCCGCACCACCCCGGCGTCCAGCATCATCGCCACCCCGCGCGGCACCTGCTCGGCGAAGGCGCGCAGGATCGGCCCGCGCTCGGCGACCGGCACCTCCACCATGCGCGCGGTGCGGCTGCGCCGCCCGCTGCGCAGCTCGACGGTCTCCGCGGCGCGCACGTTGTGCGCCCACGCCGAGCCGGGGATGCCGCTCAGCACGTACTCGGCGCCGTCCACCAGGAACGGGGTCACCGGGGTGCTTCGCGGCTGCCCGCTCTTGCGGCCCCGCACCGTCAGCACGGTGACCGGGCCCAGCGCGATGCCCACCCGCTGCAACCCCTTGACGACGACGTTGAAGAACCGCACCTTGCGGGGCAGCGCGACCTGATTCATTCTTCCTCCAGCTCCGGCCAGGCGAGCACGCCCGACTCCAATTCGGTGACGATGCCGTCCAGCCACGCCAGTTCGGCGCGGCGCACGGCCTGGGCGTACTCGGCTTCGAGCAGCACCGCGCGCGGGACCGCGGCGGCCGTTGCCACCCCCAGATCGGCGTCGACATCCGCGATCCGGGTGGTGAGCGCCGCCGCCCGGCGGCGCAGCAGCGCCACCACCTCGGCGGCGGACAGGTGCGGGGCGTGCGCGAGCCCGGCCGGGAACACCGGGAACTCCTCCGCCTGCTCGGCCAGGTACTCGCGCAGCTGCTCGGTGAGCTGCACCCGGCCCGCCGCGGTGATGGCGTAGACGGTGCGCTCCGGGCGGGCGCCGTTGCGATCCGAGCCCACCGCCTCGATCAGTCCGATGCCGTCGAGGCGGGCGATGGCGTCGTAGAGCGAGCCGCCGCGCAGCCGCACCACGTCGCCGACGTGGCGCTGCCGGATCAGCGCCTGCATCTCGTACGGGTGCCGCGGGCACTCGGCGAGCAGGCTCAGCACCGCGAGGGTGAGCGGGGTGCGGGCGGCACGGGGCGGCATCCACTGCCCTTCGGTCGAAGTCGAATAACCGAGTTCGACTATACGGGTGTGACCGGGGTGACGGAAGGTCGTCCGAGAACCACCCGTAACACCAACCCCTCGGATCCCGACGTGCCTGGTGACATACGGCCCGTCGGGGGGCCTGTCCGTCCGCTTGTCGAATCAGGAACGGATACCGGGATGCCTCTCAGGGATTTCTTCGCGCGCCACCGCATCGCCACCGCGGTGATCGCGCCCGCCACGCTCGGCGTGGTCGCCATCGTGGCGGCCACCTGGGCCATCAGCGCGCCGGGGCGCGACGACGCCACCCAGCTCACCAGCTCGGTCACCGAGTGCCACGACATGGTGACCATCTCGGTCGCGGGCCGCAACGACGCGCCCGCCGAGGACAGCACGAAACTGCTGGTCGACGCCGACGGCAAGCCGCTGCCCGCCGCGCTCGCGGGCGACCACAACAGCGAGTGGGTCGACCCGGTGGTCAACGCGCCCGACGGCGCCGTCGACCCGGACTCCTACGCCGCCGTCTACATCGCCTACCCGGCGGACATGTCCAGCTACGAGGCCGCGGTCGAGACCGGGGTGGCGAACACCAAGCAGGTCATGACCGAGATCAGCGCCGCCTGCCCGGACACCCGCTTCGCCATCGTCGGCTACAGCGAGGGCGCCGACGTGGTGCGCCGCGTCGCCATGGAGATCGGCAACCAGCAGCCGGGCGCCGACGGCGAGTACGGCATCGTCGACCCGGCCGACGTGGTCGGCGTGGTGATCCTCGCCGACTCCGGCCGCTCGCCCGGCGACGGCCCGTTCATCGGCGCGGACAACGCCTGCAGCAACCCCGACGGCTTCGACCAGAAGTACCAGGGCGCCACCTGCACCCCGGCCGACGGGCAGGGCGCGGTCGCCGGCACCCTCGGCGGCTTCGGCGCGCTCGACGGCAAGATCGCCTCCTTCTGCTCGGACGGCGACCTGACCTGCGCCGCCCCGGAGAACATCTCGCTGCTGCAGCTCGTGGTGAACGTGGGCAGGCAGCTCGACGTGGACCGGCTGCAGGCCGAGGGGCTGACCCCGGCCACCGGCGGCGACGTCGCGGTGGCGCTCGGCCGGATCGCGCTGGCCGCCTTCGCCGACATCCAGGCCCAGGGCCTCGGCACCTGGATGCAGAGCGACGAGACCTTCCTCGACGTGCTGCTCCGGGTCTCCGATCCGCAGTACGACCCGAAGGCCGCGCCGCAGAAGCCGGCCAAGGCCGACGCCATCGCCTCGGACAAGCTGTCGCCGCTGGCCTACCTGCCGCAGAAGATCCTGGACGAGATCGTCGGGCTGATCGCCACCAACGAGAACACCATCCCGGTGGTCATGAGCGATCCGTACCAGCTCACCCTCGGCCCCGACCACACCGGTCACCACTTCGACTACTGGGACGACGCCGACCCGAACAACGACCGGCCGCTCACCTCGGCCCAGTACGCCGCCGCCTGGCTGACCCACCTGGCCAAGCAGGCCCAGGCCGGGGAGCCGGTGGAGACCAAGGCCAAGCCGCAGCCCGAGGACTTCGCCACCGTCCAGGCCGCCGTCCAGAGCACCACGGCCAAGCCGACCGCGACCACCACCCCCAAGCCGACCGGCACGACCACCACGCCGACCACCACCCCGGGGACCACGAACCCCGGCGCGGCAGCGGTGACCACGACACCGCCCGCCGCGGCGACGACTACCCCGCAGGTCGCGGAGCCGCCCACCACGACGCCCCCGGCTCCGACGACGACCGGATCCGTCACCACCACGACCGGATCGGCGACCTCGACCACCACCGCCGCGCGCTGAGCCCGGCTGAACCGGCGGCCCCGTCCACGGACGGGGCCGCTGCTGTGCGTACCGCACCGTGACCGCGCAGAATGCGCCGGAATTGTCCGGTCGAGCGGGCTCGGAAGCGGTGGACATCGGCCATTGCCCCCGCGTTCACCCGCCCGTCGTCCGATGGCGGCATCGGCTGCCTAGACATTGGCCCGGCGGTAGCTGAGCTGCCGGCGCGATTTTCGAGAAGAGGGAATGTATGAGCACAATTCGTGCGTTCGGTGTGGCCGCGATCGCGGCGGGCATCGTGCTCGGCGGCTCCGGCGTGGCGTCGGCGCAGACCGACGTCGGCACCGGTTCGGCCAACTTCGCCGATGGCCTGACCAAGCTGCTGGTCACCGGCTCGGGCGGGGTGAAGCCGCTGCCGACGCCGATCGTCGATGGCTACCCCAACCCGTACCTGGACGGGTGGTCGGCCGGTTCGTCGAACCTGCTGACCGGGCTGGGCAACCTGATCGGCTCCGGCTCCGCGGGCAGGTAGCGGCAGCAGGCGACGGCGGCCCCGCCCGATGAGGTGCGGGGCCGCCGTCGGCGTTTCCGGGGTCAGTTCAGCGTGAACGGCGCGGTCGGGGCCGAGCCCTCGCCCTCGGCGCCGATGGCGTTGTAGGAGAGCGTGTAGGCGCCGGTGCCGGGGGAGTCGACCACGAAGACCGCGAAGTTGTCCGGCTTGTCGATGGTCTGGCCCGCTTCGAGCAGCTCGTTGATCGGGCCCTTGAAGTCGGCGGGCACCGTGCGGCCGTCCGGGGTGCGCACGCTGAAGTACTGGTAGTAGATGTTCGCGCCGCCCGCGGGGATGCCGGAGCCGCCGGTGAGCGTGACGTGCAGCGAGAGATCGGACCTGCCGCGGTCGCCGGTGCTGTAGCTGGGGTGCAGGGTGGCGCCGGTGATCGTGGCGGTGGTGTCGCCCTGGGTGAGCGTGGCCGAGATCGGGAAGCTGCGCGGCTGCACGCTCTGCACCTTCTCGTCCGCCTCCAGCGGGATGATGGTCTGGTTGTCGGTGGCGGTGCCGTAGACGATGGTCAGGGTGTCGATCAGGTGCTCGGCGTCGTCCAGCGACCGCACCGGGGTGTTGGCCTTGCCCTTGCCCTTGCCGCCCGCGGCGACGGTGGGGCTGTCGAAGGTCGCGCCGCCGTCGAGTTCGCCGTCGACCAGCAGGGTCGGGGTGAGGCCGAGCATGCGGTCGGTGAGGCCGGTGTTGGCGTAGGTGAGGTCGACGGTCACCTCGGCGCCGCCGTACTGGTCAGGGACCACGGTGGCCCGGTCGACGGTGATGGTGAAGTCGTCGTACCAGCCGGTCTTGCCGATGGTGCGCACGGTGGACTGCGCCGAGCGGCCGCCGGGCGCCGGCGCGCCAGCCGCGGGGGTGGCGGTGGCCGACGGAGAGGCCGGGGTGGCGGTGCCGACCTCGTCGTTGCAGGCGGTCAGGGAGAGCACGGCGATGGCGAGCGCCGCCGCGGTTGCGGAGATCCGGACGAGGGGAGTGGGCACAGCTGCCTCCAGGAAGTGCGAATCCGTCCGGCGTGGTCCGGGTCCGGGCGCGCGGCGGGTTCCGCTCGAAGATATCCCCGCGCGCGCCCGCTGTTAACCGGAGCGCTCAGGCAGGCAGCGTGGCTCCGCGCTCGGCCAGCGCCGCGGCCACCTCGTCGGGGAAGACATTGCGCAGCAGGAACAGGTCGGTTCCGAGGCGCCAGTCCGGGGCGAGGGTGACGGCGTAGCGCTCGAAGTAGCCCAGCTGCTTACCCATCAGGATGAGTTGCTGCGGGCCGCTCATCCCGCTGTCGGTGCCGAAGTCGAGCATCAGGCCGGTGACCGTCTTCAGATCCAGCTCGGCGAGCTCGCCGGAGAGGATCGGGCCGAGCACCATGGCCAGCTGGCTCCCGATGGCGGCGTCGTCGCTGCTCTGGTCCGGGAACAGGTCGAGTTCGCGCAGCGAGGTGGCGACCGGGGTGAAGTCGCCGTCGAAGGCGCTGGCATGGAACATGTTCCGCACCAGCTGCCGCCAGGGCGCGGTCATCCGCCCGACGATGCCGAAGTCGAGCAGGGCGAGCCTGCCGTCGTCGAGCAGCCAGAGGTTGCCCGCGTGCACGTCGCCGTGGAAGATGCCGTGCACGGTCACCCCCTCCAGCCACACCTTCACCAGCCTGCGGATGAGCAGTTCGGGGTCGGGGTGGGCGGCGGTGACGTCGAAGCGGTCCAGCGGCACCCCGCGCACCCGTTCCATGCACAGCACCCGCGGGCCGCAGTGCTCGCTGTACACCTCGGGAACCATGACGCCCCCGTTGTCGCCGAAGGCGCCGAGATCGGCCCGGATGCGGCGCTGGTTCTCGGCCTCCACCAGGAAGTTCAGCTCGCTCACGGTGGCCTCGTAGAGGTCGTGCACCACGCCGACGGCATTGGCGACCCGCGCCGCGTGCGAGAACCGCTGTAGCAGCCGGGCGGTGCGCAGCGCGGCGCGCAGGTCGACGATCATCCGGCCCGCGATCCCGGGGCGCTGCACCTTGAGCACCGCCTCGCGGCCGTCCGGGAGCACGCAGGCGTGCACCTGGGCCACCGAGGCGGCGGAGAGCGGGGCGTCGTCGAAGGAGCGGAAGAGCTCGTCCACCGGGTGCCCGAGATCGGCACCCACGATCCGGCGCGCCTCGGCGGCCGGGAACGGCCGCACCCGGTCCAGGCAGCGCAGGCAGGCCGCGGAGAGCGCGGGCGGGAAGGCGCCGGAGGAGGAGGCGATGAGCTGGCCCAGCTTGACGAAGAGCGGGCCGAGCCGCTCGAAGGCGTCGACGGTGGCTTCCGCGGCTGCCTCCTGCCAGCTCGAGTCGCTGCCGCGCAGCAGCCTCCGTGCGCTGTGGCGGCCGAGCCCGGCGAGCAGGCTGCCGCCGAGCACCAGCCCGATCACCAGCACCCTGGCCGCCTCGCGCACCCCGAAGCGGTCCAGCGGCGGCCGCTCCACCAGCGGCTCGCTGACCAGCCGCAGCGGCGCGGCGCTCACGGCGCCACCGCCACGCGCTCGGCGAAGTTCGCGCGGATCCGCAGCCGCCACTGCTCGTAGGCGGGCGGCCCCTCCGGGGCGGGTGGCGCCTGCGCGGTCTGCACCGCCAGCGCGGCGACCGTTGCCGCGTTCGCGCCGCAGACCACCTCGGACGCCAGTTCGGTGTTCTCCGGGACGAATCCGGCGTGCTGCCTGGCCTCGGCCGCCATCACCACGCCGATGGCGAGGTCGGGGAGGTGCGGGCCCGCGGCGGCGAGGAGCCGCAGCAGCGCGGCGCGGTCGATCCCGCCCAGGTAGCAGGCGACCGTGCCGACGCCGCTCCACAGATCCGCCCTGCGCTCCGGCGCGAAGGTGCGCACCGTGGCGGCGGCCGCGTCGTAGTCGCCCGCGTGATAGAAGGCGACGGCCCGGCCGATGCCCTGATCGAAGGCGCGATCGAAGTAGTCGGTGCGGCCCTCCCAGCGGTAGCGGGGCGCCGGCTCGCGGCGCACGATCCAGCGCTCCGGATCGAAGAAGGCGAGGTCGAAGCCGTAACCGTCGACCGCGAGCCAGCTCAGGTGCGCCAGCAGCGGCTCGGCCTGCTCGAGCCGGGGCAGCGCTCGCCGCCAGAGCGGGCGGGGCAGCCGGGAGAGTACGAGCCCGAACCCGATATAGGCCAGCATGGCGTGCGGCGCCCCGGGGCCGCGGGTGAATTCGATCGCGCGGCTCTGCTTGCGGGGCGACATCAGGTCCCGGATGGCGAGCGCGGCGACCGCTCCCTCGCAGGCGAGGCTGCGGTAGAGCGGATCGATCCACTCCAGCCGCTCCGCGATCTCGGCCGGGTCGGCGATGTCGGCGCCGTACTCGAAGCCCTCCAGCACGGCGCGCGGCACGCCCTCGTACCGCCGGGCCAGCGGGCCCGCGGTGACCGGGAAGCGGCGGGTGTGGAAGAGCATGTCCTTCATCGACGGCGCGGGCACCAGGTGCCTGGCGACGCCGAGCGCGGTGATCATGGTGGTTCACCTCGGGATCGTCGGAGGGGTGCCGCGTCGACGGCGGCGGCGGAAGCTGGTCGCTCAGCGCGCCTTGCGGCGCAGCGTGACCGCACCGAGCGCGAGCAGCACCAGGCCGAAGGCGAGCACGACGGCGAGATCGCGCCAGAGCAGGGTGGTCGGCAGCGGGTAGGTGCCGACCTCGCCGAGCGCCTCGGCGGCGTAGCGCAGCGGCACCACGTCCGACACCGCGCGCAGCGGGCCCGCCATCTCCTCACGCGGCCAGATCAGCCCGCAGAGCAGCAGCTGCGGAATGATGATCGACGGCGCGAACTGCAGCGCCTGGAACTCGGTGCGGGCGAAGGCGCTGGTGAACAGCCCGGTGGAGGAGCCGAGGACGGCGGTGGCGACCACGATCAGCAGCACCACCCCGATCGCGCCCTGGGTCTGCAACCCGAGGAACCCGTAGGCCACCGTCGCCGCCACCGCCGCCTGCACCATGGCCACGAGGGCGAAGGCGATGCCGTAGCCGAGCAGCAGGTCCAGCTTGTGCAGCGGCATGCTCAGCAGCCGCTCGAGGGTGCCGGTGGTGCGCTCGCGCAGCATGGCGACGCTGGTGATCAGGAACATGGAGGTGAACGGGAAGATGCCGAGCAGAAGCAGCCCGACCTGGTCGAAGATGTCGGGGCGGCCGTCGAAGACGTAGCGCAGCAGGGTGAGCAGCACGCTCGGCACCACCAGGATCAGCGCGATCGTGCGGCGGTCGTGGCGCAGCTGGGTGAGTACCCGCCGCACGGTCCACCAGGTCAGCCGGGGTGACATCACTGTGCTCCTGTCGTCTCGGATTCCGGCGCGCGGTCACTGGCGAGCACCAGCTCGAGGAAGGCCTCGTCGAGGTTGGCGGTGCCGGTCGCGGCGCGCAGCTCGCCGGGGGTCTGGTCGGCGAGCAGCCTGCCCTCGCGCATGAGCAGCAGGCGGTCGCAGCGGTCCGCCTCGTCCATGACGTGGCTGGAGACCAGCAGGGTGGCGCCGCCGGCCGCGAGTTCGGCGAAGTGCTGCCACAGATCCCGGCGCAGCACCGGGTCCAGCCCGACGGTCGGTTCGTCGAGCACGAGCAGCTCGGGTTTGCCGACCAGCGCGCAGGCCAGCGAGACCCGGGCCTGCTGGCCGCCGGAGAGCTTGTCCACCAGCCTGCCGCGGTGCTCGGTCAGCCCGACGTCGGCGACGGCCGCGTCCGCGGCCGCCGCCGAAACTCCGTACACCGCGCCGAAGTAGCGCACGTTCTGGCGCACCGTGAGGTCGCCGTACACCGACGGTGACTGGGTGACGTAGCCGATCCTGGCGCGCAGCGACGCGCTGCCGCCCGGTGCGCCGAGCACCGTGATGCTGCCCGACCCGAGCTGCTGGACGCCGACGATCGAGCGGATCAGGGTTGTCTTGCCGCAGCCGCTCGGCCCGAGCAGGCCGGTGACGGCCCCGGGCGGCACGGTGAACGACAGGCCGCGCAGGACCTCCGTCTCCCCGCGCCGCACCCGCAGGTCGTCGACGACCACGGCGGCGTTCTCCGGTGCGGCCATCGGCTCAGCCGACCCGGTACATCACGTACTGCAGGCCGAAGCCCTCGACGAAGCGGCCCTCGCCGAGGAAGACCGCCTGGTTCACCCACTCCAGCTGCGGGTCACCGGTCTCCAGCCGCGGGGTGACCCGGAAGTACTGATCGTCGAACTCGGTGGCGGCGCCGGACATGAGCGCGTCCTGCACCTTGTCGGTCATCTCGATCAGCCCGAAGAACTCGGCGAAGACCACCGCGCCGTTCGAGGTCAGGAACTGGACCCGGACGTCGAGCCGGGCCCAGCCGTCGGCGCCGATGAGCACCCAGTCGCCGCCGCCGGGGAGCACCGTGCCCGCGATCGAGTTCACCTCGGGCACCGAGGGGTCGCCCTCCAGCGTGCCGTCCATGATCTCGATGAACATCCGGATGCCGTACGGGCCGGGGCCGATCATCTGCGGTGGCTTGAGGTGCGCGGTGACGGTGCCGATGCGGGTGAGTTCCACGGTCAGTTCTCCTCGTCAGCGGGGCGACGGAAGGCAAGGGTCACGTTGTGCCCGCCGAACGCGATCGAATTCGACAGCGCGAGTTCGACATTCGCCGAGCGCGCGACGTTCGGGATGTAATCCAGGTCGCACTCGGGATCGGGGACGGTGTGGTTGATGGTGGGCGGGAGCTGGCCGCGATCGATGGCCAGCGCGCAGGTCGCCGCCTCCACCGCGCCGGTGGCGCCGAGCATGTGCCCGGTCATCGGCTTGGTCGAGCTGATCGCGACCGAGCGGGCGTGCGCGCCGAGCGCGGTGTGCACCGCCTTGGTCTCGGCCGGGTCGGACAGGATGGTGCCGGTGCCGTGCGCGTTGATGTAGCCGACCTGCTCGGGCTCGGCGCCGGCCTCGCGCAGCGCCAGCCGCATGGCCTTGGCCGCGCAGGCGCCGTCCGCGCGCGGCGCGGTGACGTGGTGGGTGTCGACGACCTGGCCGTAGCCGCAGATCTCGGCGTAGACGTGCACGCCGCGGGCGCGCGCCGACTCCAGCGATTCCAGCACCAGCATGCCCGCGCCCTCGCCGAGCACGAAGCCGTCCCGGTCCGCGGCGAACGGGCGGCCCGCGCCCTTCGGGTCGTCGTTGCGCGCGGAGAGCGCCCGCATGCTGGTGAAACCGGAGAGCACGACCGGGCTCATGGCCGCCTCGGCGCCGCCGACCAGCGCCGACTCCGCGTACCCGTCGCGGATCATCCGGTAGCCCTGGCCCACCGCGTCCGCGGACGAGGAGCACGCGCTGAGCGGGGCGTAGCTCGGCCCGCCCAGCTTGTGCCGGAAGGCGACCGCGGAGGCCGCGAAGTTCGCCATCGTCATCGGGATGAACAGCGGTGAGGCATTGCGGCCCCCGGCCCGCGCCTCGATGTTCTGCACCGCGGTGGCGGTGCCGCCGAGCGCGGAGCTGATCACGGTGGCCATCTCCGAGCGGTCGAGCCCGTCGATGCCCTGGTCGTTCAGCGCCAGGTCGGAGGCGGCGACCGCGAGGTGCCCCACCCGGTCGAAGCGCCTGGCGTCCTTGTACTCCAGCCAGTCCGACGGGTCGAAGCCGGTGACCTCCGCGCCGATCCGGACCCGGTTGAACGAGGCATCGAAGGATTCGATCAGCCGGGCGCCGCTGACCCCGGCCGTGAGCTGCTTCCAGTACAGCTCGGTGCCGATGCCGATCGGCGTGACCAGCCCGATCCCGGTGATCGCCACCCGCTTGCGGTCGCCGTTCATCGCTTCTTCCCCTTCGGGTCGAGGCCGAAGAAGGCCTCCATCTTCATCGCGACCTGCACGTCGCCCTGCACCCGCAGTTCGCCGCGCATCATCAGCTCCATGCCCTTGTCCAGGCCCGTGGCGATGCGGGCGAAGCCGGCGCCGTCCAGGTACACCGTCAGCGCCACCGCGCCCGGATGCTCCGGGCCGAGCACGCGGCAGGTCTGCGGGCCGAAGGAGACGGTGTCCACCACGGTCTCGCCGGGCGGGCGGGTGATCTCGAACCGGACGGCGACCTCGCGGTCGAACCGGCCGGGCAGGTAGTACTCGGGCATCAGCGCGATGGCGTTGCGCAGCGCCTGCGCCCCGACCTCGGTGCCGAGCGCCCAGCTCAGATCATCGGCGGGCAGCACCTCGACCACCCGGCGCACCCGCGCCCGCTCACCGGAGAGCAGATCCTCGATCTGGGCGCGGCTCGCCTTCCCGGTGTCGGCGGCGAGCCGCGCCGCCGTCTCCACTGCGTTCATACGAATACCTCCGCTGTACTGGAACCGTCGGTGACGGCGCGGATCACGGCCGCGATGAGTTCGTTGTAGGGGTCGCGGCCCGGCAGCACGGCCGCCACATGGCCGTCCGGCCGGATCAGCACGGCCTGCCCCGGCTCGGCGAACAGCGCCGCCGTCGCCGCGCCGGAGGGATCGCCGAATCCCGTGGTCCCGCTGCCGGTTCGGCGGCCGGCCAGCACGGTGACCGCGGTGACCGGCACGGTGTTCATCAGGTGCGCGTACCCGACCGCGTCCGCCCACGCCGCGCCCGCCGGTTCGGCGGCGAGCAGCGCGAAGCCGCTGCCCGCCAGGTCGAGCGTGGAGATCGGGGTGCCGTCGGCGGCGCGCAGCCAGTGGTGCGGCACCCGGCTGCCCCGGCGCACCTCCGGGGTGTAGTCGATGACGTCGTCGACCACCGGCTCCACCCCGTACCGGAAACCCAGTGCCTGGCCGTAGAAATCGAAGTGCGGGCGCTGCTCCTCGATCCCGGTCGAGAGCGCCGCCGCGTCCGGCGCGGCCAGCGCCAGTGCCCCGAACTCGGCCATCGCGCGGGCATTGTGCTCGCTCTGCGCGGCATTGAACCCGGCCACCGGTTCCCGCTCGGGCCGGTAGGTGTCGAGCAGCCGGTCGTCCGCCCAGCCGGCCAGGACCGCCGCCAGCTTCCAGGCCAGGTTGTGCGCGTCCTGGATGCCGGTGTTCATGCCGAACCCCCCGGTGGGCGGGAAGGTGTGCGCGGCGTCGCCGAGCGCGAAGACCCGGCCCGAGCGGTCCCGCCAGCGGTCGATCCCGGTGCTGCCCATGGTCCAGGTGCGGACGCCGGTGATGTCGACCTCGACCGGAGCGCCGATGGCAGCGGCGACCAGGGCCGCGGCGTCACCGGTACGGTCGCCGTCGGCGGCGGTGAGCGGGATCTCCAGCAGCCACTCGTCCTGCTCCGGGGAGACGGTGATGAGGACGCCGCGCAGCTCCCGGTTGACGATCCAGGAGAGCACGCTCTCGGCGCCGCCGAGCCAGTCCCCGAGGTCGGCGTGGAAGTGCACGTCGAGCAGGCTGCCGAGCGGGGGACCGGCCGTCCCGGTGATGCCGACCTGCTCGCGCAGCGCGCCGTGCATCCCCTCGGCCAGCAGCACGTAGTCGGCGGCCAGCCGGTGTGCTCCCGCGCCGTCGGTGTACTCCAGCACGGTGCCGTCCGCTCCGGTCGAGACCGCCTCGACGGTCGCGCCGGTGATCAGCGTGACCTCGGGGAGCCCGGCGAGCCCGGCGGCGAGCACCTCCTGCAACCGGTTCTGCGGGCAGAGCATCGGCCGGGCCGGGCTCTGCGCGGCGAGCCGCATGAGCTTGTCGGTGTCCTCGATCAGCTCGAGGCGGCCGAGTTCGGTGCCTGCGACCGCGGTCAGGAAGCGCACTCGCGCGGCCTGCTCCAGCGGGGTGCCCGCGGTGAGCGCGGCGTCGAAGAGCCCGAACTCGCGGAGGATCTCCGTGGTGCGGACATTGACCAGGGTGGCCTGCGGGTGGGTCGAGGGCCGGGTGCGCTTCTCCAGCACGACGGTCTCGACGCCGTGCCGCCCGAGCGCGTACGCGGCGGCCAACCCGGCCGGGCCCGCCCCGACCACGGCGACGCGGGCGCTCACCGCGCTGCTCCCGCACTCGCAGCGGCGCCCACCCCGGTCAGCCGGGCCTGCACCACCCGGTCGAACCGCTTGCCGAGCAGCAGCCGGGCCGCCACCAGCGCGGGCAGCCCGGTCACGATGGCGACGCCGAGCGTCAGCGCGAAGCCGAGCAGCCCGGCTGCCCTGGCCGCACCGCGCGCTGGGCGGATGACCGCACCCGCGCGCCGGAAGACCTGTCCGGCGACGAGATCCGCGGCGGCGAGCACCGGGACCACCGGTGCCGCACCCGCCAGCGCCTGTGCGGTCTCGTCCGGCCCGGTGGCCGCCGCGAGCCTCTCGCCGACCGCGCCGACCCGGCGCAGCTCGTCGGCGCCGACCCCGGCCCTGCCCAGGAACCCGTCCCTGGAGCCGAGCAACAGCCAGCGCAGCGTGGTGACCAGCGTGATGCCCTGCGGCCTGGTGTCGATCGCGGCGACGGTGCCGACCGCCGCGGCGCCTGCCGCGGTGAGCGTGCGGCGCACCTCGGCGGCCGCCGAGTACCACATGTTCCGGCAGGCGACCAGGGTGACGACATCGCGCCCGGCGAACAGCTCCGGGTGCGCGGCGAGCAGCGAGCGCACCGGTACCGACGGCGCCAGATACCACACCTGGTAGGCCAGGATCACCAGTTCGTCCGGCCCGGTGTACAGCTCGGAGGGATCGACGGTGAGCGCGACCCGCGCCGATTCGTCTGTGGCAGAGGGGAATACGCCGAAGAACCGGGCGACCGGCCAGGGGAACGGGTACGGCTCGGCCGGGGCGTAGCGCACCCGGCGCACCGGCCTGCCCGCCGCCTCGAGCGGGGCGACCAGCGCATCGGCCACCTCGGTGAGCTGGCCGGTCTGCGAGTACTCGAAGACCACGACCGGCCTGGTGTCGGCGCCGACGGCGCCACCGGGCCGCACCGCCCGGATTCCGGTATGTCCCGTCATGCGGCGCCCGAATGTTCGATCGGGCCGCGCACCGCGGTCAGGTGCATGAACGAGATGGCGAATCGTCCCGATTCCGGCACCATGCAGAGCAGGGTGTCACCGGGCTGCACCAGATTCTGCGTGAGCATTTCGTCCAGAATGACATAGATACTCGCACTGCCGATATTCCCCACCTGCGTAAGGTTGCTGAACCACGCCTCCGGGCGGCCCGCGGAGACGCCGCGCCGTTTCAATTCTCCGGTCAGCATCGTTTTCATGCGTTCGCTGTAGTAGTGCGCGGGAAACCAGGTGACGGTATCCGGATCGAATTTCCCGGCATTGGCGAGTTTTTCGTACTCGTCGATTCCGACCCGCACCAGATGCGGTAGCAGCGACAATTTCTGCCGCGGCGCGAGGGCGCCCGCCGCGGCGGCCTCCGACGCCGAGGGGTAATCGCCCCAGGTCTTCTCGCAGGAATTCTTGGTGCTGCCGAAGTACATGCAGGCGTTCTCGGTGTTCGCGTACGAGGTCAGCGAGATCCAATCGATCCGCAGGCTCGTGCGATCCGCGGGCGCGGTATCCGAGACCACCGCCGCACCGGCTCCGTCCGAGAGCATGTACCGCAGAAAGGCGGTCTCCATCGGCAGCGAGCCGTCTTCGGTCGTGGTCTTCATCTCGGCGTAGCGCGTGTGCTTGAAGCCGCGGCTGGCCAGCTCGCTCGCCACCGCGAGCGCGGTTCGCTTCTCGCCGACCTTCACCTGCAGATAGGCATTCTTCAACGCCATCATTCCGGAGCTGCAGATGCCGTGCGTGGTGACGATCTCCATGGGCGGATAGCCGAGCTCGCCGTGCACCATGCTGGCGTGGCCCGGCCCCATCAGGTCGGGGAGCGTGGTGGCGGCGGCCAGCATCTCCACGCCCTCCGGCGTCAGGCCGGCCCGGTCGACCGCCGCGCGCACCGCCTCGGCAGCCATGCGGGCATTGGAGTAGACCGTGTTCTGGTCCTTGTCGATGGCATAGTGCCTCGTCTTGATGCCGCTGTTCTGCAGGATCTGGTCCTTCAGATCCGACGAGGCGCGACCCGCCTTGCCGATGTACTCCTCGATCTCGTCGTTCGTGATGGGCTCGCCGGGGAGGAAGCGGCCGGTTGCGGTGATGTAAGCGTCCATGGAGTCGTGCCTTTTCGGATCGGTGACCGGGGCTGTGCGGAAACGCGAGGAAAGGAGGACGCGCCGATCAGGAGGCTTCGGCGGCCTTGAGCCGGATCAGCCCCATGAGATCGGTGAAGGTGCGCACCGACGCGATTCGCTCGTCGTCCAGCGAGATGCCGTACTTGTTCTCGATGAGATCGGCGACCGAGAGGACGCCGAGGGAATCGAGGCCGAGGTCATCCAGCGTCGAATCGGGCGAGACGACGTCCAGATCGACGTCGTAATGGGCACGCAGGAATTCGGCGATATCGTCGCGGATGGATACGTCGACAGACATGATTGACCGACCTTTCCCCGCATCAGCGCAGCGATACTGCGTAGCGCGGGTAGCCAAGGAGAGTATGCAACCTCGTCGGCGACGACGAGTACCGGGATCACCCTTCGACAGCGATGTCGAATTTCACAACTGCCGGCACGGAGGATTCCCAATCCTCGCAACATGCCGACCGGCCGGGTGCCGGGTTCGAGATTAGATCGAGAGCGCTTCAGCGTCAACAGGTCTCGGCAAGCATGTGAAAATGCACAGAACTGGACGGGCGACTATTTGCATTCGGATGGCCGAAACGGCCACGCCGCACACCACGAGCTATCCAGTCCTCCGGGCGTCGACCGCGCAATTCATTCGCGACGGTCCAGCGCGCTGCCCGAATTGCCCGAGAATTGCATTTACCGAGTGACCGCTCGGTGAACCCGATCTTCGGGCGGCTCCCGGCGCGCCGTGTTACGCTCCGGCCGTCGGACCACGGTGGTCCGCTCCTCAGCTCGGATCGTCCGAAAACCCCTGTCCCCGTTCCGCATCGGTGTGGATGCGGATGTAGCGCTGCCCTGTCGCCGTGGAGGTCGTGTTGACGCAATCCGAAGATCCCGTTGTGCCGGAGGACCGGTTGCCCGGCCTCTTCGCCGCGCCGCTGCCCGCCGGTGTCGCCGCGCTGCCCGCGGCGCACCGGGCCGACCTCGCCGAGCTGGTCGACGCCGCCTGCGCGCGGCGGATCGAGGAGCTGACCAGCGCCGCGGAGGACGCGCTCGATGCCATCCCCGCATTCCTCCGCCCGGCGATCCGGCGGGCGGTGGGGCGGTGAACGACACACCGGCCGTCCGGCGGGCCGCGGTCACCGCGCTGGCCCGGCTGCTCGGGGTCACCGCCGAGCGCATCGGCTACCTCACCGACGTTCCCGCCGCCGACCTCGCCGCGCTGCGAATCCTGGTGTCGGACCGTATCTTCGGCATCACCGAGGAGGCCGGGCTGAGCTCGGTCGCCGCCGCGACCCGGCTGGTACCGCCGCAGATAGCGGCCAAGGTCGCGACCCGCAACGACAGCCCGCTGATGACCGCGCACCTGGCGGCGGTGATGGAGCCGGCCAGGGCCGCCGCGGTGGCCCAGCGGCTCACCCCGCAGTACCTGGCCCGGGTGGCGACGTACCTGGATCTGGCGCGCTCCGGCGCGGTGATCGCCGCGCTCCCGGTGCCACTCGCCGTCGAGGTGGCGCGCGAACTCGTGACCGCCGCCGACCACCCCACCCTCGCCGGCATGCTGGACATCGCGACCGCCGCCCAGCTCCGCGGCTGTCTGGCCGAGCTGGATCCCGCCGTACTCGCATCCGCCGCGGAGCTGCTATCCGGGCCGGAATCAATCGCCCGCGTCGCCGACTCGGCACCACCGGAGCTGGCGGAGCGGCTCCGGGCGCTGCTCGGGGCGGAGGCGCCGTGAAGTTCCAGCTGATCGATCGCATCGAGTCGTGGGAGCCGATGCGGACGCTGCGCGCTCGTAAGGCGACCTCGGTGTACGAGGACTACTGGCAGCCGTCGGCGGCCGGGCCGGTGCTGCCCGCGGGCATCGTGCTGGAGGCGCTGTGCCAGGCAGGCGCCTGGCTGGTGCTGCTCAGCTCGGAGCACCGGAAGCGGGCCGCGCTGCTGAACATCGCCGAGGTGTCGGTGCTGCGCGATGCCGGGCGCGGCGCCGTGCTGCAGCTGGAGGTCGAGGTGACCCAGGCGGGATCCCGCACGGCGAGCGTGGACGGCACGGTGCGGGTGGACGGCGAGCCGATCCTGGTCGCCCGCCGGATCATGTGCGCCTTCGTCGACGCCGACCGCTTCGACGACCCGGCGGAGACCGCGCGGACCGCGGGGATCCTGCTCGGCGCCGGCCCGCTGGACGCGCCGGTGCGGAGCGCGTCGTGACGGCGGCGGCGACCTACGGTGCGCCCGCCTTCGACGCGGTCGAGATCGTGCGGCCGGGGGAGTGCGGCACCGCGGTGCTGAACGTCACCGGCACGCTGCCGGTGTTCACCGCGCACTTCCCGCGCTACCCGACGCTGCCCGGAATGCTGCTGTTGGAGAGCGGGATCGCGTTGATCCGGGCGACGGCGGCGGAGCCGCTGCTGCGGTTGCGCGAGGCGCGCGGCCTGCGGTTCCGGCGCTTCGTCGTGCCCGGTGACCAGGTGCGGCTGACGGTGCGCCGACGCGACGAGCCCGACGAGTGGGAGTTGCGGGCCGAGGTGGCCGGTGAGGTCGCCGCGGTCGTGGCCGCCCTGCGGGTCGGGCGCTGAGCTGCCGGAGCGGCCCCCGCCGGGCGGGGGCCGCGCGCTCAGTCGACCGCCGGGATCTGCACCTTCTCGTTCAGCTCGCTCAGCGCGAAGTCGATGGTGACCGGCTCCCCGGTGTCGTTGACGGTGGCGAGCCGGGTGCCGACCGGCAGGTGCCTGCCCTGCGCCGCGAACCACACCGTCAGTCTCGGATCGCCCGCGGTGCCCGGCAGCCAGACCGCGGCGTCGGCCCGCGGCACCGTCCCGGCCACCCGGAAGGAGAGCACCCCCTCGTGCTCCTCCCGCACCTCGGTGCGCACATCGCGCAGCCCGCCGAGCAGCTTCGCCAGCCCGCGCTCGGGATCGAGCAGCTCCGACGGCCGCGGCAGCGCCGCGCCGCCGGGCAGCTGCGCCGCGCTGTACCGCCCGTCCGCGCCGCGCGAGTAGAACCTGCCCTCCTGTTCGACGAAGGCCAGCGTGGCGCCGGCGACCTCGGCCGTCCCCACGGAGGCTCCCGGACCGCTCTTGCCGCGCGCTCTGACATCCGCGTTCAGCTCCCTGGCGCTGAACCCGGAGAGGCTGCCCTCGCTGCTCATCTCCACGTGTGCACTGGTCACCGCCGCGCTGGCCGCGGTCGCGCCGCGGAGCAGGAACTGCGGATCGGGCAGCCCCCCGGACCCATCGCCACACCCCACTGCCAGGAACGCGGTGATCGCCACCGCCGAACCGGCTCGGATAATCCGTCTGGTCACCCCTCCAGGGTATCCGCTGCGGGCCGCTCCGGCAGCCCGAAGCGCACTCGGTCCGAAACTATCGGTAACCGAGATGACAACTGGCACAACTGAATCCGGTTGTGTCCCGCGCCGGTCAGCGCCGCGGCGCGGTGTAGTCGATCAGCTTGTCCGCGTTGGACAGCGAGGTCACCACGCAGGTGCCGAGCGGGCCGCTGCGGTCGTACATCGTCGCGGTGCCGATGGAGACGCCGTCGGCGGCGAGCGAGTCCGCCGCGCGCAGCCCGAGCTCGAAGCCGATCGGCAGCCGGGAGAGCGTCAGCGTCATGTCGGCGTTGATGTAGCCCGCGCCTGCCGAACCCCAGTGGCAGATGTGGTTGGCGGTGTCGCCGACCATGGCGGCGTGCTGGAACGGGGTCAGCTTCTCCCCGGCGACCAGCGCGGGCATGGCGTGCCAGGAGATCTTCCGGTCGGCGTTCTGGTGGTCGCCGTACTCGCGGGACCACTCGCGCTCGCCGCTGCGGAACAGCGGCCGCCCGCCCTCGGGCGGCACGATGCCGACCGGCGGCACCGGCAGCTCGCGCTCCGGGCGCCAGAGCTGCCCCGGCGGCTCGGCGCCGGTGCTCAGGAAGACCACGGTCGAGCGGGCGCGCACCTCGCCGTCCTGCACGATGCAGGCATCCGCGACGGTGATCCGCCTGCCCGAGCGCACCACCTCGCTCCGCACGGTGATCGGCCGGTCCCGCACCGGGCGGAACAGGTCGGCCGTCATCCGGGCGGGCACGAACCCCTCCGGGCAGTGCCGCTCGACGTCCCGCGCCATCAGCCCGCACACGCCGGGGCCGCCGAGGTGGCCGCCGCCCCAGCCGCTGCGCGCGATCGGCTCCGGGATCACCGCGTCGCCGTCCGGTGTGAAGAAGCTGACCATCGATCCTCCTGTGCTGGGATGATCGACATTACCCAGTCGCGGACAGGTGTCCACGGCGTGGTGAGCGGCGGGGCACGCGTTCAGTGCACCGCGGTCGGTAGGGCGGCCAGGAACTCGAGGGCCATGAGGTGGGCGCCGGCATTGTTGAGGTGCATGCAGTCGCCGCTGTCGAGCTCGGGGGCGAGGTGGTCTGGGCGCGCGGGATCCTCGACGGTCCGCGCGACGTCGGCGACCGAGTCGAAGACCGTCGTGGTGCGCAGCCATTCGTTGACCTCGTGGCGGATCGGAATGCCCGCGTCCACGGTGAGATTCGGGTACTCGCAGCCGGCGAAGGGGCCGATGGTGGCGGCGTGGATCGACAGCCCGGCATCGTGCGCGCGGCGCGCGAGTTCGGTGTAGCCGGCGATCATCGCGCCTGCGGCGGGTGGTTGCTCCCCGGTGTAGCCGCCGAGGATGAGGTCGTTGATGCCGAAGTTCACCAGCACCCGGGAGACGCCGGGGAGGGCGAGCACGTCGTGCTCGAAGCGGTCCAGCGCGCTCGGCCCGACCTCGCTGCGCAGCAGGCGGTTTCCGGCGATGCCGAGATTCACCGCCCAGCCCCGGGCGAGTTCCCGGTTGAGCACGTCGACGCTGCGCAGGTTGGCGTCCGGCGTGGTGCCGACGCCCTCGAACCAGGAGTCGCCGAAGGCGGCGAGTACCGGCTGCGGCTCGGCGAAGACGTCGACGGCGTCCAGGAAGACCCGGTACGGGAGCGGTTCGGCGGCCGGGAGGTCGGCGTCGGCGGTGCGGTCGCCGGGCGCGACGAGCGCGGTCTGCCCGGGCTGGGAGGCCGCCGTCGCGGGACCGGTCGGCTCCGGCAGGTACAGGCTCACGACCAGATCAGTGCCCGGTTCGACCGCGAGATCGACTGCGTCGCTGACTAGTTCGGCTCCCGACGGAATGGTGACCGTCGAGGCGCCGTCGAAGAGCAGCGCGTGCTCGCCCACCCGGGCCGCGCCGACGGTGAGCGCCGTGCGGCCGAACCGGTTGCTGATCCGCACCCGGAACCGGCTGCCGCCGCCGGCGATTCGGAGGGTCTGGCGCACCGTGACGTCGGCGAAGGTGAGCGGCTCGGCCAGCCGGATCTGCTCGTGCGGACTGATCAGGCCGCCGCGGAATCCGGCGAGCCATACTGCGGAAGTGTTCACCGCTCCAGGTGTACCCCGAGATATTCCGCGCGTCAACTATCCGCACAGCAAGTATCTGGTAGGTTCGGGGCATGTCGCTGTTCGATGACCCCCGGCTCACCGCCATGGGGCTGCTGTTCGAGGCGCACGACGGGCTGGTGGCGCGGCTGGAGCCGACTTGGAGGGCGGGCGGGCTCTCCGGACTCGACCTGAACGCGCTCATGCGGCTCAGCCGGTCGCCGGAGCGACGGCTGCGGATGACCGACCTGGCGGTGCAGGTCTCGCTCTCCACCAGCGGCGCCACCAGGCTGGTCGACCGGCTGGTCCGCAACGGCCTGGTCGAGCGGGTGCTCGACCAGGCCGACCGCCGCGCCGCGCACGCCGTGCTCACCGACGCCGGTGCCCGCACCCTCACCGAGGTGCTCCCCGAGTACCTGGCCGCCGTCGAGCGCTGGTTCACCGGGCTGCTCACCCCGGAGCAGCTGGCGGGCCTGGTGCAGGCGTTGCGCATCGTCCGCGACGCCGCCAACCCGGACGCCGTCGCGGGCGTCGACCCGTGATCAGGCGCCGACCGAGGACAGGAGCATGGGCAGCGCATCGCCCATCTGGATCTTCCAGGCGTTCCAGTTGTGGCCCTGACCCGACACGTAGCGCTCGTCGACCTGGGCGTGTGCGTCCTGGAGCGCGTCGACGAAGCGGTAGTTCTGCTCGTACACCTTCTCCTCGACCGCGTCGCCCTTGCCGTAGGAGACGAAGAGCGGGATGCCGGTGAGCCGGGCGACCTGGCTGTACGGGTTGTTCGCCTGCCAGACGTCGCGCTGCGCGGGCAGCTCGCCCCACACCCGCTTCCAGTCCGCGGCGCACCCCTGCCCCGGCAGGTCGGGGTCGCCCGGCGCGCCGGACTCGTGCAGCGGGTCCACGTTCCCGCTGAACGACGCCGCCGACCGGAAGAACCCCTGGTTCTTCGCCGCGAACTTCATCGCGCCGAGCCCGCCCATGGAATTCCCCGCGACGGCGCGCGTCGTATTGGCCCTGTAGGTGGACTCCAGTACCGTCCGCACATCGCCGAGCAGGTACTTCTCCCAGGCCGGGGGGCCGCCGTTGCCGTTGTTCCGCCAGTCCGAGTACGCGCTGCACCAGCTGGTCTCGGGCAGTACGAAGATCGCGTCCTTGCCCGCGGTCAGCGTCGTCAGATCCCCTTTATCACTCCACGACTTGTGGTCGTCGAAACCGCCGTGCAGCACCCAGATCGTCGGCCAGGTGCGGTTCGCGTCCTTGGACCAGCCCGGCGGCAGCAGCAGCCGCACCACCTTGACCGACCAGTCCGGCCCCTCCAGGTTCGGCGAGGAGATCCCGATATCCAGGATGCGGTCGCTGACCCGGTTCTCCCAGCGCACGATCCCGCTCGCCGAGGCGGGCGCGGTGGGAACGAGAAGTACTGCGGCGCCGAGTAATACGGCGAGCACGAGGAGTGCTGCCCTGCGTGGAGCTGGCATCGGATGTCCTTCCGTCGAACGGTGCCGTCACGGTATCCAAGAACGGCACTGTTCGTATACCCCAGGAATTACCGTGGTGGTCACCGGGCGGCGCTAGCGTGGCCAGCGTGGCGAAGCATGGGATCGAGTACACCCCGGATGCGCGGGATCCGCGGCGGGTCAGGCTGTACGACGGCCTGCCGCAGGGGATCTCGCGCGCCGAGGTCACCTTTCGGGTAGATGGCGGCTTCCGGGGCAGCCGGGTCGTGCCCGCTTCGGCGGCCGAGTTCGCGCACCTGCGCACCGCGTTGGACAGCGGGTACGAGGCGCCGTGGAGCGAGCCGAGCCGGATCACCGTCTCCGAGGGGCAGTACTACCTGCGGCAGGCGGTGCGGCGGATCGCCGAGCGCGCGGCCGAGATCGAGCGCCGGGTGGCCCGGATCGACCTGGACTGCCTGTGGTGCGAGCGGCCGCGCCGCTACCTCGGGCAGATCGGCTTCGTCACCGGCCACACCGGGTTCCTGTCCGATGCCCCGAGCGAGCTCGGCCAGCAGGTCGACCAGCAGCACGCCTACCGCTGCGACGACTGCGGCTCGCTGCTCTACTTCGCCGACGGCTTCCTCCCGCACCCGCTCCCCGGCCGGAAGAAGCCTTGATCAGGGCCGCAGCGCCCGGCTGCCCCGCCCGGCCAGCGCGGCGCCGACGACCGCCACCGCGACGTAGACGACCAGCCGCACGGCGAACTCGCCGGGTAGCCGGCTCAGCAACCCCGCATTGTCGTGGTCGGCGAGTAGCCGGACGGCCCCCTGCGCGCCCAGTACGAGCAGCACCATTCCGAGCACAAGGGCGATGACCGCACGCATCGTGCCCTCCTCCCGCCACCCCGCGGCGGCATTTTGTTGGTTCGATCGAACCATAACATCGTTGATACGATCGCACCATGCCCCGCCTGGCCGATCACGACCTGCGCCGCCGCCAGATCGCGGAGGCCGTGTGGCGGCTGGCCGCCCGCGGTGGCCTGGAGCAGGTCACGCTGCGCCAGGTGGCCGCCGAGGCCGGGGTGTCGGTGCGGCTGCTGCAGTATTACTTCGGCACCAGGGACCAGATGCTGCTCGGCGCGCTCGAGCTCCTCAATGCCGACGCCGAGGCGACCGCGAAGGAGCGGCTCGCCGCGCTCGGCCCGGATCCCGGCCTGCGCGCGGTGGTCCGCGGCGTCGTGCTGGAGATGCTGCCGTTGGACGAGGAGCGCCGGAGCAGGCACACCGTGTACGCGGCCTACTTCGTCCGCTTCCTCACCGAGCCCGCGCTCGCCGCCGTGGCGCGGGACGCCCCACCGGCGCTGACCGCGCTGGTCACGGAGCTGCTGACGCACGCCGTCGCGCTGGGCGAAGCCGAGGCGCGGATCGACGCCGCCGCCGAGGCCGCCCTCCTGCTCGCCGCCGCCGACGGGCTGCAGTACCGGGTGCTGCTCGGGCAACTGCCCGCGGCCGAGGCGGTCGCGCTGCTCGACCGGCAACTGGACCGGATCTTCACCGCCGCCTGCTCGTAAGGTGGGGGGATGGAGACCGGGCAACCGAGCCGGACCGCGCTGGCCGTCGCCCTGGCGCGGGCCGAGCACCAGGCGCTGGACGATCCGCGCATCTTCACCGACCCCTTCGCGAGCCGCATCGTCGGCGACAGCGCGGCCGCGGGCGAGTTCGACGGCGTCGACCCCGAGGTGGCCCGGGTGCGCCGCCTCGTCATCGCCGCCCGCAGCCGCTTCGCCGACGATCGGGTGGCCGCCGCGATCGCCCGCGGCACCCGGCAGGTGGTGATCCTCGGCGCCGGGCTGGACACCAGCGCCTACCGCAACCAGCACCCCGACGTCCGCTACTTCGAGGTGGACCACCCCGACACCCAGTCCTGGAAGCGAAACCGCCTGCGCGCGGCCGGAATCGAGCCACCACCGACCCTGACCTTCGCCCCGGTCGACTTCGAGCGGTCGACGCTCGCGGCCGGGCTCGCCGCCGCGGGGCTGGACCGCACGGCCGGGGCGATCTTCGTCTGGCTCGGCGTCGTCGTCTACCTCACCCGCGGCTCGATCGACGAGACCCTCGGCTTCATCGCCGGTCAGCGCGCCGACCTCGTCTTCGACTACCCCGCCCCGCCCGCACCGGAGAGCGCAGCCGAGCAGCGCGCCCGCGCCGACCGGGTCGCCGCCGCGGGCGAGCCCTGGCTCAGCTACTTCACCGCCGACGAGGTGCACACCCTGGTCGAGGGCTTCGGCTTCGCCGGGATCGAGGACCGCACAGCCGGAGACCTGTTGCGCGAGTACGGGTCACACACCACGCACCCGATCGGCTCCGGTATTCGCCTGGTGCACGCCACTACGCGCTGACCAGCAGCGACACCACTACCTCCCGCTCGGCGGAGGGCAGGTAGTGCACCCGCACCGCGCACCCGACCCCGACCTCGCCGAGCGCGGCGGCGGGCAGGTACTGCTCGGTGCTGGTGTGGAAGGAGGACCACGCCGGGGCGCAGCAGCGACAGCTCGCTCAGCGGCGCCACCAGCACGGTCTCGGCGTCGAAGCGGCGCCCGTCCGCGTCGACGGTGAGCGCGAGCCGCAGCTGCGGCCTGCCCCGCACGCTGACCCCGGTGTGCCGGACGGCGCGGACCGTGGCGAAAATGGTTGGCGGCGGCCGGTGCCCGTTCTCTACAGTTCATTCCAGGCAATCCGAGGTGGGCGGGCCGGAGTCGAACGGTTACCACTTTCAATGGAGCGGTCGCAGGTTCGAGTCCTGCCGGGAGCGCGTGCTCCCGTAGCTCAGCTGGCAGAGCACTTTGTCGGTCGGCACACCACGACCGCCCACCCGGATCGCCGTGACCGCACGGGAGGAGGAACCACAATGGACGTGCTGTCGAAGATCAATCGCCGGAAGACCCCACAGGGCGAGCGGGCGCGTCCGGACCAGGTGCCGAACTCCGCGGGTGGCTTCGTCTTCGCGGTGACCCCCGAGGTCCGGCTGCGCCGCTTCCTGACCCTCGGCACCGACGGCGGCACCTTCTACGTGAGCCCGGGCGAGCTGACCGCGGACAACGCCGAAATCGTGCTGAGCTTCGCGCGCGAGCGCACCGACGACCTGGTGCGCGAGATCGTCGCGATCTCGACCGCCGGCCGCGCGCCGAAGCAGAACCCGGCGCTGTTCGCGCTCGCCGCGGCGGCCTCGCTCGGCGACGTGGACGGGCGGCGCACCGCGCTGGAGGCACTGCCGCTGGTGGCGCGCACGGGCACGCACCTGTTCCTGTTCGCGCGCTACATCGAGCAGTTCCGCGGCTGGGGTCGCGGCCTGCGCCGCGGCGTCGCGAACTGGTACACCGCCAAGTCCGTCGACGACCTCGCGTTCCAGGCGGTCAAGTACCGGCAGCGCGAGGGCTGGTCGCACCGCGACCTGCTGCGGCTGGCGCACCCGCTGACCACCGAGGACGACCGCACGCGGCTCTTCGACTGGATCTGCGGGCGCGAGCCCGCGCTGGACGGGCTGCGGATCGTCGAGGGGTTCGAGCGGGCGCGGACGGCTCCGGTCGCCGCGCTGCCCGGCCTCGTCCGCGAGTACCGGCTGTCCTGGGAGATGCTGCCCGACCACGCGCTCGGCGAGCGCGCGGTGTGGGAGGCGCTGCTGGACAACGGGATTCCGCAGACGGCGCTGCTGCGGCAGCTGCCGCGGCTGACCCGGCTCGGCCTGCTCGACCCGCTGGGTGACCGCACGGCGGCGGTGTGCGCGCAGCTCACCGCCGGCGAGCGGCTGCGCCGCGGCCGGGTGCACCCGATCTCGGTGCTGGTCGCGCTGCGCACCTACGCCTCCGGGCACGGGGCGCGCGGCGGCGGCAGCTGGCAGCCGTCGCGGCCGGTGATCGACGCGCTGGACGCCGCGTTCTACGCGGCGTTCGACGCGGTCCGGCCGACCGGGAAGCGGCACCTGCTCGCGCTCGACGTCTCCGGGTCGATGGGGGCCACGATCGCGGGGCTGCCGATCACCGCGCGGGAGGCATCGGCCGCCCTCGCGATGGTCACCGCGGCCACCGAGCAGCGGCACACCATCGTCGGCTTCACCGCCGCCGGGAAGCGCCGGCAGCACGGCTCCGCGCTGCGGCCGCTGCGGATCGGGCCGCGGCAGCGGCTGGACGACGTGCTCGCCGGCACGGCGAAGCTGCCGTTCGGCGCGACCGACTGCTCGCTGCCGATGCTGCACGCGCTGCGCACGGGCCTCGAGGTCGACGTGTTCTCCGTGTACACCGACAACGAGACCTGGGCCGGGAAGACGCACCCCTTCCAGGCGCTGAAGCAGTACCGGCGCGAGGTCAACCCGGCCGCGAAGCTGGTGGTGGTCGGCATGACCGCGACCGGTTTCAGCATCGCGGACCCGTCCGACGCCGGCATGCTCGACGTCGCCGGTTTCGACGCGGCGGTGCCCGGGCTGCTGGCCGACTTCGCCCGCGGATGAACGAATCCCGCTCCCTCCGCTGTGGGGGAGCGGGATTCGTTGTCGCTAGCGGGTGCCGACGGTCCAGACGATCAGCGCCACCAGGACGGCGACATAGGCGATACCGGCGCGGAAGCCGATCCGGCCGAGCCGACGGCCCCGCTCGCCTGCCGCCTCGCGCTCGGTGAGCAGCGGGACCAGCGGCCCGTTGTCGCCGACGTCCATGAAGGTCAGCGCGAAGAGCACCAGCAGCGCGTCCGCGACGATCAGCAGCGGGTAGGCGACCAGCGGCGCGGTGAAGCCGAGCGCTATCGGGGTCACGATCAGGAACAGCGGCAGCGTGCCCAGGGTGAGCCCGAGGGCGGCGAGGGTGTACCACCCGACCGCGTTCCCGCGTGCCCGGAGCGCCGCGATCACCACCGCGATCTGGAATACGCCCATGGCGATGCTCGCGACCACCCCGGACCTCCTCCGCTCGGCGCGAGGCTACCGGTGGGGGCTCAGGTGGCGGCGACGACCCCGGTGGCGAGCAATCCGATGAGGACGAAGCCGAGGATGACGCGGTAGCCGACGAACCAGTAGAACGAGTGGTCGGCGACGAACTTGAGCAGCCAGGCGATCGAGGCGTAGCCGACGAAGAAGGCCAGGATCGTGGCGACGAGCAGCTGGGTGCCGGAGGCGTTGAGCCCCTCGCCCGCCGGTTCGAAGGCGTCCGGGAGGCTGAACAGCCCGGAGGCGGTGACCGCGGGGATGGCGAGCAGGAAGGAGAAGCGGACGGCGGCGGCGCGCTCCAGGCCGAGGAAGAGCCCCGCGGTGGCGGTGGCGCCGGAGCGGGAGACGCCGGGGACGAGCGCGAGGCACTGGGCCAGCCCCATGACGATGCCGTCCCTGGTGCTGAGCTGCGCGAGCGGCCGCTCCTTGCGCCCGAAGTGCTCACCGGCGGCGATCACCAGCGCGAAGACGATGAGCATGATCGCGACCAGCCACAGGTTCCTGGCGCCGGTGCGGATCTCGTCCTTGAAGAGGAAGCCGAGCAGCCCGATCGGGATGGTGCCGATGATGACGTACCAGCCCATCCGGTAGTCGAGGTCGCGCTGCGCGTCGGCGGCGGCGGTGAGCACCGGGAGCTTCATGGTCGCGGGGTCGCTCGGGTTGTAGACGGGGAGCTTCGTGGTCACCTGGTCGGTGATCGGCACCGTCTGCTCGGCCGGCTCGCGCTTGCCGCGCAGCCGTGCGCCGACCCCGGCGAACCAGGCCACGATGATCCGCGCGATGTCCTTGCCGAAGTAGACGAGCACCGCGGCCTCGGTGCCGAGCTGGGTGACGGCGGTGAAGGAGGCGCCCGCGTCCGCGCCGAAGAAGACCGACGAGACGATCCGCAGATGCCCCGACGAGGAGACCGGCAGGAACTCCGTGAGCCCCTGCACCAGCCCGAGTACCAAAGCCTGCACCCAGGTCATCGACTCGCCCACGCACCCTCCACACTCTCTCGCCCGCGATGTCCTCAGCGACGGTACAGGGCCGGGGGTGAATGGCGAATTTGCCGGTTCGACCGGGCCCTGAGCCCCGGCTTCAGGACGCGGTGACGCCCACCGGGGCGCGGTCGAGGGCGAGCGTCTCGGCGATCACCGGGAGCACCTCGGCCGCGGTCATGTGCCAGTGGTCGACCGGGAGCGGGTGGTTGTGCACGGTTCCGGTGACCGCGGCGCTCCAGCTGTCGGCGCCCCTGGATTCGGCGGGGTCGTGCGCGGCGGCGGTGAAGTAGACCAGGTCGCCGTCGAAGGGGTCCGGCCGGTAGGCGGCGATCAGGTCGAGCGAGCGCAGCCCCGCGTCGACGATGTGCCTGAGCCTGGCCGCGCCGAGCGAGGGGAAGGGCTCGGGCAGCCCCTCCAGCCGTGCGGCGAGGTCGGCGGAGTCCGCGGCCGCTTCGCCCGGGTCGAGCAGCCCGCCGAACAGGTCGGCGAGCGCGAGGGCGCCGGAGCGGTCGGCGGGCACCTCGAGCGAGCTGTCCAGCATGCCGAGCAGCGCCACCGCCGCGTCCGCGCGCCGCAGCTCGACGGCGACGGCGTGCGCGAGCACGCCGCCCAGCGACCAGCCGAGCAGGTGGTACGGCCCGCCGGGCTGCACGGCCCTGATCTCGCGCACGCAGAGCCGGGCCCACGCCGCCAGCGACTCCGGCAGCGCGGCGCCGGTGAGCGCGGGCGACTGCAGCCCGTACAGCGGCCGCTCCCGATCCAGGTGCGCGGCGAGTCCGGCGAAGGACCACGCGACGCCGCCCGCCGGTGCGAAACAGAACAGCGGCTCGGCGGAGCCCGCCGGGCGCAGCGGGAGCAGCAGGTCGAAGGCGGCGTCGAGGTGCGGCTCGCCCGCTCCGGCGCGCTCGGCCATCCCCGCGGGCGTCGGGGCGGAGAAGAGCCAGGCCACCGGCACCGGCTGGTCGAGCAGTTGTCCCAGGCGCCCGGCCAGGGAGACGGCGCGCAGTGAGGTGCCGCCGCGTTCGAAGAAGTTGTCGTCCAGCCCGACCCGCTCGAGCTCGAGGGCGGCGGCGAAGGCCGAGCACACCAGCCGCTCCACTTCGGTGCGGGGAGCGCGGTATTCGAGCGCGGCGAACACCGGGTCGGGGAGCGCGGCGCGATCCAGCTTGCCGTTGACGGTGAGCGGGAGGCGGTCCAGCGGCACCACCGCGGCGGGCACCATGTACGAGGGCAGCCGCGCCGCGAGGTGGTCGCGCAGCTCGGCGGGCTCGACGGCGGCGCCCGCGGCGGGCACCACGTAGGCGACGAGCCGGTCGGGCGCGCGCACCAGCGCGACGGCCCGCGCGACCGCGGGGTGCCCGGCCAGCGCGGTCTCGACCTCGCCGAGCTCGATCCGGAAGCCGCGCAGCTGCACCTGGAAGTCGGTGCGGCCGAGGTACTCCAGGCCGTCGCCGGAGCGCGCCCAGGCGACCAGGTCGCCGGTGCGGTACATGCGGGTGCCGGATGCGCCGAACGGGTCGGCGACGAAGCGGTCCGCGGTGAGCTGCGGGCGGGCCACGTACCCGCGGGCCAGCTGCGCGCCCGCGAGGTACAGCTCACCGGGCACCCCGGCGGGGACCGGGCGGAGCCGCCGGTCCAGCACGTAGACCCGGCAGTTCCACTCCGGCCCGCCGATGCCGACGGTGCCGCGGCCGGTGTCGGTCACCCGCTGGGCGGTGACGGAGACCGCGGCCTCGGTGGGGCCGTACAGGTTGTACAGCTCGGCGTAGTTCGCCCGCCGGAAGCGCGTGGCCGTCGCCGGCGGCAGCGCCTCGCCGATGGCGAGCACCCGGCGCAGCGACGGGGGCAGTGCCCCGTCGGCCGCGGCGAGCAGCGCCTCCAGCACCGACGGCACCGCGTGCAGGGTGGTGACCCGTTCCCGCGCCATGAGCTCGAGCAGGTAGGCCGGGTCGCGGTGCCCCTCCGGCTCGGCGATCACCAGGGTGCCGCCGCAGGCCGTCGCCGAGAAGAACTCCCAGACCGAGAGGTCGAAGGTCGCGACGGTCTTCAGCAGCACGACGTCGTCCGGGAGCAGCCCGAATTCCGTTCGTTTCCAGAGCATCTGGTTGACGATCGCGGCGTGCGGCACCGCGACGCCCTTCGGCAGCCCGGTGGAGCCGGAGGTGAAGATGACGTAGGCGGTGTTCGCCGGGCGCAGCGGGGCACGCCGCTCGGCGTCGCGCACCGGCGTGGCGGGGTAGCCGGTGAGGTCGAGGTCGTCGATGAGCACGACCGGCGCCGCGCCGGAGCGGAAGCCGGTGTCGCGATCGGTGAGCACGCAGACCGGCGCGGCCAGGTCGAGCACGTGCTCGGCGCGGCGCAGGGGCTGGCCGGGGTCGAGCGGTACGTAGGCGCCGCCCGCCGCGGTGACCGCGTACACGGCGACCACCAGGTCGATGCCGCGCGGCAGCGCCAGCGCGACCCGCCGCTCCGGGCCGACGCCGAGCGCGATCAGGTGCCTGGCCAGCCGCGCGACCCGGGCGCCGAGCGTGCGGTAGTCGACCACCGTTCCGTCCGGGCCGACGAGTGCGGTGGCCTCCGGGTCGCCGATGTCGAGCAGGTCGGCGAGTGTGCTCGCGGCGTCGAGCGGGCGGGCGGTGGCATTGCGCGTCACGAGCAGGCGGTGCCGCTCGTGTGGCTCGAGCAGCGGCAGGTCGCCGACGGGGGTGTGCGGTGCGGCGGCGACGGCCCGCAGGAGGCGGGTGAAGCCGTCGGCGAACCAGCGCGCGGTCGCCTCGTCGAAGAGCGCGGTGGCGTAGGTGAGGACGCCGTCGATGCCCGTCGGCTCGCCGGTGGCGTCGTAGCCGTCGGCGATGATCCAGTGCAGGTCGAACTGGGAGACGGCGGTGTCGACGGCGAGCGAGGAGACGGTGACGCCAGGCAGCTCCAGCACGGCGGGGGTGAGGTTCTGGAAGGAGAGGCCGAGCTGGAACAGCGGGTGCCTGGCGGTGGAGCGCGCCGGGTTCAGCACCTCGACCAGCCGCTCGAACGGCACGTCGGCGTTCGCGAAGACCCGGATGTCGGTGTCGCGCTGCCGGTTCAGCAGCTCGGTGAAGGGCTGTCCGTGCTCCAGCCGGGTGCGGAAGACCAGGGTGTTGACGAACATGCCGATCAGGTCGTCGAGCGCGGCGTCGTCGCGGCCCGCGACCGGGGTGCCGACGGCCAGGTCGTCGGTGCCCGCCACCCGGCCTGCCCAGACCGCGAGCGCGGTGTGCACCAGCATGAAGAGCGTGGCGCCGCCCGCCGCGGCGAGCTCGGCCAGCGCGCGGTGCGTCGCGGCGTCGACGCGTACCGGGACGGTGCCGCCCGCGAGCGACTGCACGGCGGGGCGCGGGCGGTCGGCGGGCAGCTCGAGCTGGTCGGGCAGCCCGGCGAGCTCGGTGCGCCAGAAGGCGAGCTGGCGGGTGACGGCGGCGTCCGGGTCGCCCTCGCTGCCGAGCAGCGCCCGCTGCCACAGGCTGTAGTCGGCGTACTGCACCGGCAGTGGCGGCCGGGCGGGTGCGGCGCCGCCGGTCCTGGCGAGGTAGGCGGTCACCAGGTCGCGGGTGAGCGGGCCGAGCGAGAAGCGGTCGGCGGCGATGTGGTGCACGACGACGGCCAGCACGTGCTCGCCGCCCGCCGCGAGCACCGCCATCCGCACCGGTACCTCGGTGGTGATGTCGAAGACCGTGCCGAGTACCTCGGCCACGGCATCGGCCACCGCGTCCGGGGCGACGGTGAGCAGCTCGACGTCGGGGACCGCGACGGCCGCGGGAAGCACGGTCTGCACCGGCCCCTGCGCGGTCTCCGGGTAGACGGTGCGCAGCGTTTCGTGCCTGGCGACCAGGTCGGCGAGCGCGGCGCGCAGCGCGGTGACGTCGAGGTCGCCGCGGAAGCGCACCGCGATCGGCAGGTTGTAGGCGGTGGAGCCGGGGTCGAACCGGTTGAGGAACCACATGCGCTGCTGCGCGGGGGAGAGCGGGATCCGCTCCGGGCGCGGGCTCGCGGTGAGCGCGGGGCGCCCGCCGCCGACGGCCAGCCTGGCCGCGAGCGCGGAGACCACCGGCAGCTCGAAGAGCAGCGCCACCGGCACCCGGCGCCGCAGCGCCGCGCCGATCCGCCCCGCCACCCGCATGGCCGCCAGCGAGTTGCCGCCGAGCGCGAAGAAGTCGTCGTCGCGGCCGATCCTGGCGCCGTGCAGCACCTCCGCGTAGGCGGCGGCGACCAGCTCCTCCACCGGTCCGCTCGGCGGGGTGAAGGCGCGCGCGGTGAACTCGGGGACCGGCAGCGCCCCGCGGTCCAGCTTGCCGGAGCTGTTGAGCGGCAGCGCCGCGAGAACGAGCACGGCGGCGGGCACCATGTAGCCGGGCAGCCGCTCGGCGAGCCCGGCGCGCAGCGCGGCCGGGTCGGGGTGCGCGCCCGCGGCGGCGACCACGTAGCCGACCAGCTGATCCTCGCCCGCGACCGGCACCGGAAGCACCGCCGCCTGCACCACCTCGGGCGCGGCCAGCAGCGCGGCCTCGATCTCGCCGAGTTCGATGCGCAGGCCGCGGAACTTCACCTGGAAGTCGGCCCGGCCCCGGTACTCGAGCACCGGTTCGGCGCCGTCGCGGGTCCAGCGCACCAGGTCGCCGGTGCGGTACATGCGGGAACCGGCCGGGCCGAACGGGTCGGCGACGAAGCGGTCGGCGGTGAGGTCGGGGCGGGCCACGTAGCCGCGGGCCAGCTGGCCGCCCGCCAGGTAGAGCTCGCCGACCACGCCGTCCGGGACCGGGTGCAGCCGCTCGTCCAGCACCGACACCCGGCTGCCGCCCTGCGGGGTGCCGATCGGCACCGTCGGCGCGCCGGGCCGCGCGGTCCAGCCGGTGATCGAGACCGCGGCCTCGGTGGGGCCGTACAGGTTCTGGATCTCGGCGGGGAGCGCGGCGGCGGTCGCCGCCACCGTCTCCGGCGGCAGCGCCTCGCCGATCACGAACACCTGGCGCAGCGTCGTCGGCCCGGCCGTCGCGGGGTCGGCCGCGGCGGCGAAGGCGGTGAGCATGGACGGCACGAAGTCGGTGTGCGTGATGCCGTTGGCGGCGATGGTGTCGAGCAGGTAGCGCGGGTCGCGGTGCCCGTCCGGGGTGGCGAGCACCAGGCGCGCGCCAGCGGCGAGCGGGAGCAGCCAGCCCCAGAGCGAGACGTCGAACGTGGTGGCGGTCTTCTGCAGGTAGCGGTCGCCCGGGTGCAGCGGGTAGCGGGTCAGCATCCAGGAGAGCTGCTGCCGGATGGCGCGGTGCGGCACCGCGACGCCCTTCGGCCGGCCGGTGGAGCCGGAGGTGAACAGGATGTACGCCGGGTGTTCGGGGTGCGGCCCCAGCCGGTCGAGCGGTCCCGCCGGGTAGTGGGTGCGGTCGATGCGGTCCAGCTCCAGCACCGGCAGCCCGTCCGGTACCGGCACCCGATCGGCGCCGGTGGTGAGGAGGCAGAGCGGGCGGGCGGTGTCGAGCACGTAGCCGATCCGCTCGGCCGGGTGCTCGGGGTCCAGCGGCAGGTAGGCGGCGCCCGCGGTGAGTACCGCGTAGATGGCGATCACCAGCTCCGGGGAGCGCCGGATCGACAGCGCGACAACCTTTTCCGGTCCGGCGCCGCGCGCGACGAGGAGCCGGGCGAGCCGGTTGACGGCGGCGTCGAACTCGGCGTAGGTCAGGGTGCGATCCTCGAAGACGACCGCGATCGCGTCCGGCCGGGCGGTGACGGCACGCCGGTACCCGTCCAGCAGCTGTCCGGCGGGGAGTTCGAGGGCGGGGCCCGAGCGCGGTACCGCGGATCGTTCGTCGGCGGTCAGCAGCGGGATGTCGCCGACCGGCGTCTCCGGCCGGGCGATCAGCGCATCCAGTACCCGCAGCAGCCGGTCGGCGAAGCCCGCGACGGTCGCCGGCTCGAACAGATCAGCGGCATAGGTGAATTCGGCGCCCGCATCGGTGCCGCGCGGGGTGATCGTGAGCTGGAGGTCGAAGCGGGCGCGGACGCCGTCGACGTCGAGCCCGGCCACGGTGAGGCCGGGGAGTTCCAGGGCGACGGGGTCGAGGTTCTGGAAGAACAGGGCGACGGTGAACAGGGGGTGGTGGGCGGCGGAGCGTTCGGGGTCGATGACCTCGACCAGGCGCTCGAAGGGCAGCTCGGCGTTGGCGAAGGCGGCGAGGTCGGTTTCGCGGACCCGGGTGAGCAGGTCGGTGAAGGGTTCGGCGGGGTCGATGGGGGTGCGCAGGACCAGGGTGTTGACGAACATGCCGACCAGGTCGTCGAGCGCGGCTTCGCCGCGGCCGGCGACGGGGGTGCCGACGGTGATGTCGCGGGTGCCGGTGAGCCGGGCGAGCAGGACGGCGAAGGCGGCGTGGGTGACCATGAAGGCCGAGGCGTTGTGGCGGCGGGCGAGTTCTTCGACGGCGCGGTAGGTGGCGGCGGGGATGGTGAAGGTGTGGCGGGCGCCGCGGCCGGTGGCGACGGTGGGGCGGGGGTGGTCGGCGGGCAGGTCGAGGCGGGCGGGGATGCCGCGCAGGGCGTGCTGCCAGTAGGTGAGCTGGGCGGCGGCCAGGGAGTCGGGGTCGGTCTCGGCGCCGAGGAGTTCGCGTTGCCAGAGGGTGTAGTCGGCGTA
The DNA here is from genome assembly GCF_021183625.1 of Nocardia asteroides. Lineage (NCBI taxonomy): Bacteria > Bacillati > Actinomycetota > Actinomycetes > Mycobacteriales > Nocardiaceae > Nocardia > Nocardia asteroides. The sequence goes on along the minus strand of NZ_CP089214.1, from coordinate 560,806 downwards.
CTGGACCGGCAGCGGGGTCCAAGCGGGTTCGCGGCCGGTGGCGCGGGCGAGGTAGGCGGTGCTGAGGTCGCGGACCAGCGGGGCGATGGAGGCGCCGTCGGCGGCGATGTGGTGCAGGACCAGCGCGAAGACGAACTCCTCCGGACCCAGCTCGTAGAGCGCGGCGCGCAGCGGCACCTCGGTGGTGACGTCGAAGCCCGCGCCCATGAGTGCCACCAACCGCTCGGGCAGCTCCGCGGGCTCCACCGGGCGCGGAGTCAGGTCGACCGCGAGCTGCCGGACCACCTGCCGACCGTCCGGGTAGACGGTGCGCAGCGCCTCGTGCCGGTCGAGCACATCGGCGAAGGCCGCGGCCACGGCGGCGGTGTCGACCGCGCCGCACAGCCGCAGCGCCACCGGGATGGTGTCGGTCACCGAGGCGGTGTCGAACTGGTTCAGGAACCACATCCGCTGCTGCGCGGGGGAGAGCGGAATCCGCTCCGGCCGCGGCATCGCGGTCAGCGCGGGCCGCGCCCCGGCGCCGTCCAGCTCGGCCAGGCGCCCGGCCAGCCCGGCGACCGTGGAACCCTCGAACACCAGCCGGGCGGGAACCGTGGTGTCGAGCCGCGCGCCCAGCCGGGCCGCGAGCCGGGTGGCGATCAGCGAATTGCCGCCGAGCGCGAAGAAATCGTCGTCCGCACCGGCCCGCTCGAGCGCGAGCAGCTCGGCGAAGGCCTCCGCGACCAGCGCCTCCATCCGGGTGGTGGGGGCGCGGTAGGCGGCGGCGCGCAGCACCGGCGCGGGTAGCGCGGCCCGGTCCAGCTTGCCGACCGGGGTCAGCGGAATGCGATCGAGCACCGTGATCGCCGCGGGCACCATGTGCGCGGGCAGGTGCGCGCGGGCCCGCTCGGTCAGGGCGTCGACATCGATGACCGCGCCATCGGCGGCGTGCACGTAGGAGACGAGCACCGTGCCGCCGCCGTGTTCGTGCCCGACGGTGACCGCCAGATCCACCGACTCGTCGGCGGCGAGCACCGCGTCGATCTCACCCAGCTCGATCCGGAAGCCGCGAATCTTGACCTGGAAGTCGTTGCGGCCCAGATACTGCAGCTCGCCACCGGGGAGCGACCGCACCAGATCACCGGTCCGGTACAGGCGGGAGCCGTCCGCCGCGAACGGGTTCGGCACGAAGCGGGCCGCGGTCAGCCCCGGCCTGCGGTGATACCCGCGCGCGAGCTGCGCGCCGGTGATGTAGAGCTCGCCGGCCACCCCGCCCGGCATCGGCGCGAGCCGCTCGTCCAGCACGAACTCGGTGATCCCGCGGATCGGCCCGCCGATGGTCACGACCTCGCCCGGGCGCAGCGGGGCGCTGATATTGGTCATGATGGTGGTCTCGGTGGGGCCGTAGCCGTTGTAGAACTCGCGGCCGCCGAAGGCCAAGCGGCGCAGCAGCTCCGGCGGGCACGCTTCGCCCCCGGCGACCACCACGCGCAGCTCGTCCAACCCCGTCGGATCCACCGACGCCAGCGCGGCCGGGGTGACGAAGGCGTGCGTCACCCGCTCCCGGCGCAGCAGCCGGGCCAGGTCGTCGCCGCCGTACACGGCCGGGTCGGCGACCACCATCGTCGCCCCGCCACCCACCGCGAGCAGCAGCTCCAGCACCGAGGCGTCGAACGAGGGCGAGGCGAAGTGCAGCGTCCGGGAGTCCGGCTCCACCCGGTACCGCTCGCGCTGCTCGGCGCAGAACCCGGCCAGCCCGGCCTGGGTCACCACCACGCCCTTCGGCAGCCCGGTCGATCCCGAGGTGTAGATGACGTACGCCGGGTGCCCGGCCCGCAGCAACCGCACCCGATCGCCGTGCGTGACCGCCTCCGGCGAGTACCCCGCCACCTCGGCCAGGAACGCCGGGTCGTCCAGGGTGAGCCAGCCGATGTCGTCGGTGAGCCCCGGCCGCGCCGCCGAGACGGTGAGCCCGAGCGCGGCGCCGCAGTCGGTGAGCATGTGCCGCACCCGATCCGGCGGGTAGTTCGGATCCACCGGAACGAAGCCGGCCCCGGTCTTCGCGACCGCCCACACCGCGAGCACCGACGCCACCGAGCGCCGGATGCCGATCACGACCAGGTCCTCCGGGCCGACCCCGCGCGCGATGAGCGAGCGGGCCAGCCGGCTCGACCGCGTGTCCAGCTCGGCGTAGGTGAGCCGCTCCGTGCTCGCCCCGGCCCCGGCGGCGACCACCGCCACCCCGCCGGGATTCGCCTCGGCAGCCGCGGCGAGCAGCTGCGGCAGCCGGATCGCGCGCGGCACCCTGTTCCGGGCCGGGCGGGTACGAGCGGAACGGGTCATCGGGACACCGAGGCCATCGGACCAAGAACTCCTTCACTCCACCGCCGACGCCGCGGCGACCATCCTGCAAGCGGTCAAGCTACTCGAACGACTGTCGCGGAACCGAATTCGGGGAGCAGCCCCGGAGCCGAAGTTCGAAACTTCCGGTCAGAACCGACTCGAGTACGGGAGCGCCAGCGTATTCGGTCTTCGCGTGCGGTGCGCGGTACGCGGACCCCCGGCCGGGGGTGCGTGGCCTATGCGGCCGCGACCACCGCCGCGCGGCGCCGCCTGAACCGGCGGGTAACCCGCCACATGAGGTAGAGCAACCCGGCGAGCAACACCGGGATGAGTACCGGCAGCACCATGGCGAGCAGGACCGTGCAGAAGGTCAGGATGTTCTCGACGATCGAGACGATCGGGTTGGTCAAACCGCCGGTGGTGGCGGTGCTGGCTGCGCGCACCCCGGTCTGGGTGGCGCTGAAGGTGAGCGCGGTCGGGGCGCCGACGATGATCCCGGCGATCGCGGCGGTGCTCGGGTCCGCGGTCTGGAACACCGCTCCGGCGGCGATGGCGCCCGCGATCGGCCCGGTGACATTCCCCACGAGGGAGAGCAGGTTGTCCACGTAGGGGATGAGGTCGGCGAGCAGCTCCGCGCCCGCCGCGACGGTCAGCGCCACCAGCGCGGCGGTCGAGCCGATCCAGGCGAAGGATTCGTTGAGGTCGAGGCCGAAGAGGTCGAAGCGGGCGGCGGCGCTGAGCATGAGCAGCGGCAGGAAGGCACGGAACCCGCAGGCGGCCGCGAGGCCGAGCCCGAGGAACAGCGGAAGCACCCAACTACTCATGATTGCGAGTCTAGGTGGGGTTTTCGGGTGGTTGTCCGGATCGTTATCCGGCTGCCCGCTTGGCCCGCGCCCTGCGCTTGCCCTCGTGCATGGCGGCCACCCTGGCCACCGGAATGGTGCGGCCGTGCTCGATCAGCTCGGCGGGCAGCCGCTGCGGCGCGGGCATGGCCGCCGCCCACGGGTCGCGCCCGCCGAGCGCGTCGAGCGCGGTGCGCACGGTGAAGTCGGCCGGGGTGATCCGGTCCAGGTCGGACCAGTCCAGCGGGAAGGAGACCGGGGTGCCCGCCCGGAACCGCGGGCTGTAGGCGGCGACGACGGTCGCGCCGCCCGCCCTGGTGGAGTCGACGAAGACCTTGCCCTTCCGGTCCTCGACGATGAAAGCCGTTGTGGCGCGGCCGGGGTCGAGCGCCTCGGCCCTGGCCGCGAGGGCGCGGGTGGCGGCGGCGACGTCGTCGACCGGGGCGCTGTCGTCGACCGGGACGAAGACGTGCACGCCCTTTGCCCCGCTGGTCTTCACCGCGCCCGCGAGCCCGCAGTCCGCCAGCGCCTGCCGCACCAGGTGCGCGACCGCGACGACGGCGGCGAAATCGCTGCCCGGCGGCGGGTCCAGATCCAGGATCAGGTGGGTGGGGCGGTAGATGTCGGCGGCCAGGCCGAGCGTGGGGTGGTACTCGATGGCGCGCTGGTTGGCGAGCCAGAGCAGCGTGCGCCGGTCGTCGCAGAGCGCGTAGCGCACCTCGCGGTGCGAGGACTCCGCCCACATCGGCACCGTGCGCACCCAGTCCGGGGTGTACTTGGGCACGTTCTTCTGCATGAACGGCGCCCGCCCGCGCAGCACCCGCAGCACGGTGAGCGGGCGGTCGGCGAGGGCGGGGAGGATGCGATCGGCGACGGCGTCCAGGTAGTCGACGAGGTCGCGCTTGGTGGCGGCCGCGTCCTCGCTCAGCGGCTGGTCCAGATTCGTCAGCTCGACCCCGTCGCGCTGTTCGCCGGCGCTCATGCGCCCACCCTACCGTCACAACTCCTTTCGACCGGGCCGGTAGCCGGTCACAAGGCGACAGTTTCCAGTGCCAATGTCGGGTGTGCGGAGTTCGTGATCCGTCCAGACAAAGCCGCGTTCACCGATTTCCGCTGTCGCGCCGCCGGACGATGAACGGTATTCGTCCACGCGCAGTTCAGGGGAATTCCATGGCCGGTCGGCACCGTAAGCCCGCACCCCGTTCGCTCCGCAGGGCGGGCGGTGCGCTGCTCGGGCTGGCCGCCGTGGTCGCCATTCCGGCCACCGCATCGGCCGATTCCGGCGCCGCCGCGCCGGGACCGCTGATCACCGGGCTGATCCCGGCCGGAGCGACCGCGGTGGCCGGGCCACCCGCGGTGCGCGGACCGGAGACCGCGGTGGTCGTCCTCGGCTACGGGTTACTTCCGGACGGGAGCATGCGGCCGGAATTGGTGCACCGCCTCCAGGCCGGTTATATCCAGGCATTGCTCGCACCCGCCTCGCCGGTCGTCGTCACCGGCGGAAATCCGCAGCAGGGAATCACCGAGGCGGCGGCGATGGCGGATTGGCTCGTCGCGCACGGAATCGTGCCTGCCCGCGTGCACATCGAATCCGAGGCGGGATCCACGCTGCAGAACGCCGAATTCACCGCGCGGATCCTGCGCGACATCGGCGTGCGCGACGCCGTCGTGGTGACCTCGGCCGACCACATCGCCCGCGCCCGCTCGATCTTCGACGACGCCGGGATCGTGGTGATCGCCGGGCTGACCCCGGAGCAACTTCCCGCGCTGGTCCGGCAGTTCGGCCCGTAGCGCGCTCCGGCAGACTGCACGGACACGGCGATCGTGCACCGCACCACCATCCCGGACGGCACGAGCGTCCGCGGGATCATCGCCCGCGTACGGTGAAGCGGTGGCTCTGCGTGCGGTGATCTTCGACTTCGACGGCCTGATCCTGGACACCGAGACCCCCTCGTACACCTCGTGGCAGGAGACCTACAGCGGCCTCGGCGCCACGCTGGACCGCACACTCTGGACCGCCAATATCGGCACCACCGGCTGGGACGCCGCCCAGCACCTGGAGGAGCTGGTCGGGCACCCCATCGATCAGGCCACGCTGCGCGCCGCCCGGCTGGCCAGGCACCACGAACTCATCGCGACGGAGGTGGTCCGGCCGGGCGTGCTCGCCTGGCTGGACGAGGCGAAGGCGCTCGGGCTCGCGGTCGGGCTGGCCTCCAGCTCGAGCGAGCCGTGGGTCGGCCCGCACCTGGAGCGGCTCGGGCTGCGCGAGCGCTTCGCCGTGCTCGCCACCGGCGACCGGGTGCCGCGGCGCAAGCCCGACCCGGCCGTCTACCGGCTCGCCCTGGACACCCTCGACATCGACCCCGCCGACGCCATCGCCGTCGAGGACTCCGCCAACGGCATCGCCGCCGCGAAGGCGGCCGGGCTGCGCGCCGTCGCGGTGCCCAATGCCATGACCGCCGAACTCGACTTCTCCCGCGCCGATCTCGTGCTCGGCTCGCTCACCGAGGCCGGGATCGCCGAGGTCGCCGAACAGCTCGGGTTCTAGCGCGGACCGGTCCTGTCGCGGCTCCGCGGACAGCACGCCGGCGCCGCGCGGCCACCGGCCGATATCGAGGGGCCGCGATAATCGGTCGACCCGGCGCCGCGGACCGGGCACCATCCGGGGCATGAACCACCCGCTCCGCGAGATCAGGGCCGACTTCGACACCGAATCGCTCGTCGTCTACCAGGCCTACAACCCGGAGATCGCCGCGGCGGCGGTGCGCGCCGGCCGGTTCGGCGCCGGGTTCAAGGTGGAGCGGATGACCTGGATCAAGCCCTCGTTCCTGTGGATGATGTACCGCAGCGGCTGGGCGACCAAGCCCGGGCAGGATCGGGTGCTCGCCATAAGGATCACCCGCGCGGGATTCGAGTGGGCGCTGCGGCACAGCGCGCTGAGCCACTACGAGCCGGGGATGCATGCCTGCGAGCAGGAGTGGCGGGACGGCCTGGTCGCGCTGGTCCGCGTGCAGTGGGATCCCGAGCGGGACCTTCGCTCCGCTCCGCTGCCGTATCGATCGCTGCAGGTCGGGCTCGCGGGCGACGCGGTGCGGCGGTATCTCGACGAGTGGATCGTCGCCGTCACCGATATCACCGACACCGTGCGGACCATCCGCGAAGCCACGAACGCCGCCGAGCTGCTCCCGGTCGAGCGGAGCTACCCGGTGCCCGACGATATCGCCGCCGCGCTCGGTATGCGGAGCGTGGCGTAGCCGTGTTCAGTGCGGGTCACTCCCGGCGAGCCGGATGACGATCCCGCCGAAGCGGGCCTCCTCCATGATCGCGGCCTGCCCGTCGACGAGGCACCTGCCGGTGCGGGTGACCTCGACGCACTCCTCCTGCCCGGGGCGGTCGAGGGTGTCGGTGTAGTACGCGATCATGCCGCCGCCCATGCTCGTGTTGAAGCCGGTGATGCGGCGTCCGGCGCTGTCGGTGGTGCGGGCGCGGCAGTGGTCGCAGACCAGGCGGGGGTAGCGCTCGTTGTAGAGGGCCGGACGGGTGCAGCGGGGGCAGGGCTGGGTGTAGCGGCGGCCGGGTTCCGGTGGCCGGAGCAGGAAATCGTTGCGGGCGAGCACTGTACGGCCCGGCTCGCCGGTGTCCGGGTTGCGGCGCAGGGTGATGAGGAGGTATTCGGCATAGTCGGCGTCGGCTGTTGCGCTCTCGATCCGGGTGCGGCCCGCGTCGTAGGCCTCGAGCGCGAGGTGCTGCGCCGGGGTGAGATCGCTGTCGGGTATGTCGCGGTTGTGGTGTTCGGCGCGGGCGAGGTGCTCCGCGATCCGCTCGTCGATGGAGTCGTCCGAGGGAAGGATGCCGCTGGCGCGTCCGCCGGTGCTCACCAGGATGTAGCCGTCCACCACCCCGCGATCGGTGTCGACCCGGTGCCGGAAGGAGAAGCCGCGGCCGTAGCGGGCGTTCTCCAGTCCCGGGTGCGGATAGTGGACGACCGTCCCGGGGTCGCGTGCGATCTCCCGCGCGGCGTGCAGCGCCTCCTCGTAACTCGGCCCCGGCGCGCTCACGGCCGTCAGTGTATTCGGTGCGCGACCGCCGCTACGCTGAGAGGGGTGTTTCTCCTCTTCGGCTACGGCCGCAAACAGAAGCCCATCGGCCCGGGCGCGACCCGGACCTGCCCGCGCTGCCACAACACCACGCAGTGGACCCGGCTGCGCGAGTACACACAGCTCACGATCTTCTTCATCCCGGTTCTGCGCTGGGGTCGCACCCAGTTCGAGTCCTGTGGAATCTGCGGTGCCGCCGTCGCCGTCTGAACCCGTCGGCACCGGGCGCTCTGCCTCGCGGACAGCCACCCCGGCAACGCGTCGGTCGATGTCCTGACCCCCGTTCCGCATGGGTACACTCCTGCACGCCGACGACCGCTCGCGGTCCGACTCGATCCACCTAGCAGGGGTAACCGCGTAGAGGGGTTCGACGAATGAAGCTCGGAAAAACGACCGCCGCTGTTCTCATCACAGCCTCGGCCATGGCCATCACCACAGCTACCGCGGGCGCGGAACCGTCCACACCGCCGCCGACCGGATCGGCCGACAGCACGACAACCTCGGGGATCGATCACGGAATCGGCTACCGGATCGCGGTTTCGCCGGTGGGCCGAGTCGTCACCGCCACAGTCGAGAACGGCCGGTTCGAGCAGGCGGGCAACGGAACGGTACTGCTCGAGACCGGCGACGGAGCGACGGTACTCGAGGTGCCGCGACACTACGCCGCCGACGGCCGCGCGATCACGATGGCGCACGAGATCGCCGCCGACGGCCGCACCCTGACGCTGACCCCGCCCACCCCGGCGAAGGTGGTCGCCGAGGAGATCGGCTCCTATGGCCGGCTGATGGAGCAGATCAACAAGAACATGCCCGGCGTGGCAGGCGGTGCCATCGTCGGCGGCCTGCTCGGCGCCTGCCTGTTCCTGATCTGGGGCGTCAGCATCCCGCTCGGCGTGCTGATCGGCGGGGCCATCGGCGGATCGATCATGGGCGGCCCCGAGTTCTCCGACGCCCTGCAGGCGTTCGTCACCGGTCAGCCGTGACCGAGGGGGCCCGGTCGGGCTGCGCGTAGTCGCTCGATCGGAATACGACGGCCATCTCGTCCATGACCGATTCGTTATCGGGCGACCGCTGCGCGGGAGCCCCGCACGGCGATCAAACGGGTAGGGCTCGCAGTTCACCGCTCCGTTTCGGTGCGCGGGCTCTACCATGACACTGATCGATCTGTGATCGCCGGGGAGGGCCGATGCGGATTCCGGGACGAGGAGACGCAGCCGGGAGCAGCGGTCGTCGGCGAGCATCGGTGCGCCACAGAGCCGTTGGGCCATCCCGGCCCCCCTGGGCCGCGCGTGGACGGTCGTGGACAGCTCGGATCGCCGGTATCGGGCTGGCGGCACTGCTCATGCTGTCGGCGCTGGCCGCGACCGTCTCGGCACTTCCGCCGGGAACCGTCACTGTCCGCGCACCGTTACCGCCGACCTCCGTCGCTCCCGCGCCGGACGAGTGCGTGGGTACCACCTGCGACTCCGGGCAGGGCACCGGGAATCCGGACGCCAACGGTGGTACCGATCCCTACCCCGGATGCCGAACGGGCGTCGGCCCGTGCCCGCTGACGAACCCGTGTGCTCGCACCCCCACCGCCGAGGGGTGCGTGACCGACCCGTGCACCGGGAGCGATCCGCCGTCGACCTGCGGAACCACCCCGTCCTGCTCCGCTGCGAACCCACCGCCGACCTGCCCGCGGGAGCCGGACCCGACCGTGCCGTGCGTGCCGGGGAGCCCGCAGTGCCCGCACGACGAGGTCACCCCGAACCCGGGGGATCCGCACCCGCACACGGGTGACCCGGACACCTCGAACCCGGGCACGCGGGATCCGGAGCCGGGCAGGCGGGACCCGGGCTCCGACACCGGGCAGCCCGATACCGGACAACCGGATATCGAGAACCCGCCGGTGACCGACGACCGCAGCCGGACGGGCTCCGCCGCGCTGGCGCTGACCCCGTCGGCGATCGCCCCCGGCGGGGAGGTGACGGCCTCCGGGCACGGTTGCGACCCGGGCGCGCCGGTCGAACTGAAGATCGGCCGGACCCCCGTCGGCACGACCGTCGCCACGGCGGACGGCTCCTTCACCGCGAAACTCACGCTCTCCGCCATCGCGGTCGGGCGCCACGACGTGGCGACCTGGTGCGGACGCCCGCTGACCGCCCAGCTGGACGTGGTGCTGGTCAGCCGCGTCGACAGCGGCGCGTCGACGCTGGCGATCCTGCTGTTCTTCCTCCTCCTCGGTGGCTGGTTCTACGGCCACCGGCTCATCTCGCACCGCTCGACCCGGAGAGACCGATGACCATCCACCCGAGGCGTTTCGCGATATCGGCGCTCACCGTCCTGTTCGGTGCGGCGGCACTGCTGTGGTCCGGACCGGCGCAGGCCCAGCCGGACGGCGTCGAGCTGACCGCCACCATCGACGACCGCGATATCGCCGGTCGGAGCGGCGCCGACCCGGTCGTCCTGACCCCGGAGAGCCCGGCCGCGATCGCGGTGACGCTGAGCAACAACGGCGCTCAGCAGATCGAGGTGCGCCGGGTCGACCTCACCGGCGAGGTGCTCGGACTCCGCTTCTTCTCCTACTCGACGGCCGTCGGCCTGAAGATCGCGCCGGGAAAGACCGAAACCCTGCGCTACGAACTGGATCCGGCGGGCCTGGGCGGCCAGGCCACCGGCCTCATCGCCGGCCGGCTCGCGGTCGTCGGCGCGGACGGAGCGGAGCTCGGACACGTCGGCACGGTGACCGACGTGCGCGGCTCGATCCGGTCGGTGTACGGCCTGTTCGGCATCGCGCTCGCCGTGCTGACCGCGCTCGCCCTGCTCGACGCCGCGATCGGCATCGCCAGGCACCGGCTCTCGGCCAATCGGTGGCAGCGCGGGGTCCGGCTGCTCGCCCCCGGGGTCGGCATCGGACTGGTATTCGGCTTCACCGCCTCGGTGCTGCGCTGGTGGGTGCCGGACACGGGCGTGTGGATCGGGGTCGCCGGCGCGGCGGCCGCGGTCGCCTTCGTGCTCGGATACCTCTCCCCGACACCGCATTCCGACCCGGACGATGCCTTCGATCCGGAGTTCGCCGCCGTCGACGTCTCCGGCGACGCCGATACCGTCCGCATCGTGTCGCGGGGGCCGATCGCGTGAACGAGCGAGACACGGTGACCGCGGACACCGGCCGGCTGCGCGCGGCCCTTCCCGGCTACGACCTCGGCTCGGAGGTGGGCCGAGGCGGCTGCGGGGTGGTCCTGTCGGGGGTCCAGCGTCGGCTGGGCCGGACCGTCGCGATCAAGCAGATCCCGTCCCAGTTCGCCCACGATCCGACGGTGCGCAGGCGCTTCGTCGCCGAGGCCCGCGTCATGGCGGCGATCGACCATCCGCACGTGGTGCGGGTCTTCGACTACGTCGAGCACGAGCAGCTGTGTCTGCTGATCATGGAGTACCTGCCCGGCGGCACGGTCGCCCACCGCTTCGCCACGCAGGGCTTCGACGCCGCGACGGCAGTCGCGGTCGCGCTCTCCTGCGCCGCCGGGCTGCAGGCGGCGCACAACCACGGCGTCCTGCACCGCGACGTCAAACCGTCGAATCTGATGTTCGGCGCGGGCGGAGCGATCAAGCTGACCGATTTCGGCATCGCCAAGATCGTCGGCGGCGACGAGACGCTGGTGACCAAGGCGGGCGAGATCATCGGCACCCCGTCCTACATCGCACCGGAACAGGTTCGCGGCGAGGAGCTCTCGCCCGCCACCGACATCTACTCGCTGGCGACCATGCTCTACCAGCTGCTCGCCGGTGCCCTGCCCTTCCCGCCCGCCGCCAACCACCTCGCCACCCTCTACGCGCACGCCTACGAACAGCCGATCCCGCTCTCCGAGGCCGCGCCGCGCGTCCCGGAGCCGATCGCTTCGGTCGTGATGCGCGGCCTGGCGACCGATCCGACGCAGCGCTTCGGCTCGGCCGAGGAATTCGGCATCGCGCTCGCCGCACCCGCTGCCCACTGCTGGGGCAGCGGCTGGCTCGCCCCCGTCGGCATCCCGGTGATCGGCGCGGACACCATCGTGGCCGCGGCCACCGGTGGCTCCCGGCACACCACCGGTGGGTACGCCCCGAGCCCGCCCACCGTGCCCATGCCCGCCACTCGGACGATCGGCCACACGCCTGCGCCGACGCGCCACGCCACCCGGCCTTCGCCCCCGCCGCCGACAGCGCGGATGCGCCCGCAGGGCGAAGTCCAGGTCCGAGGAGCTCGGCTGATCGACCTCGATCGTGCCGACCTGGTGCCCATCCGCGAGGTGGTGAACATCGCGTCACCACGCGTGCCCTTCGCCGTCGCCGCGGTCCTGGCCCTCGGTGCCTGCGCCGTCGCCCTCGTCGGACTCGGCGGACCGGACGCGGGCGGAGATCTCACGCCGGGAACCGTCACCCTCGCGAACGCCGACCCGGCGACCGGACCCGTCGACCTCGATCTGTCCGCGCCCGTCCCGCTGCGCGTGGACGGCGTCGACGCCGATGCCGCCCGGCTGTCGATCGTCTTGCTCGGGACGCGGATCGGCGGCACGACCACCCCGATCGAACCCGGAAGCCCGACAACGGTTCCCGCACCCGTCAACCCCTACATCGTGGCCGGAACCGGAACGGCAGAGCTGACCCTGCTGCGCGGCGAGACGGCGGTCGCTACCCAGCGCGTCGAATTCCGCACCGCGCAATCGGCGCTCACCACGGCCGCGGCGGTCGGCATCGCCCTGCTCGCCCTGCTCTCCCTCGCCTACCTCGAATCCAATCTCCGCGCACTGCGCCGCGGCCGGGGCGCGTTCGCCAATTCGGCAGGCCTGACCGTGAGCGCCGCGGCGACCGCCGTGGCGGTGGCGGGAGCGGCATGGGTGCTGCTCGGCACCCAGCCGACCGTGCCCGCGCTCGTCGTCGCGGCGCTGCTCGGGGCAGCCGCGGGGGCTGCGTCGGCATCCGGTGCCCGCCGGATGGGAAAGCGGTACCGCCACCTTCGCGGCAGCAGGCGCGTGGTGGCGATCGTGCGCGAGTGACACGGCGGGGTTGCAGTCCAACCCCGATGACAACAGCTCCAGAGCCACCGAACCGGAGCATTAGGGCATTGCCGAATTCTTCGCCAGCCCCATGCACCGGGGTCTTGGCGGCGCTCTACGAGACCACTACTGTTCGCAAAGAACCTCACGCGCGGCATCGGGAGCGGTTGTGGATGAACTCGAGGTACACGAACCCAGCCTCTCCGGGTTCGGACTGGATCTACGGGATCTTTCGGCGAGTTTTACCTCGAATGCCACCCGGCTGCTACCGGGTGTGGCACTGCCGACCCGGTCGGGTGAACTCATGTCGACTCTGGCCCCGGCATTCAGGACATTCCACAGCGGGCTGTCCGCCGCGCACAGGAGCGATCTGACCACGGTCCACCGCCTGGGTGAGCACCTCGGCACCGCGAGAACCACCTATGAAAACGCCGAGACCGAATCGACCGATGGACTCGGGGCGGTCATGAATACCGGGGCGGGACAATCGGATGACTCGGGTGTGGTCACGCGCTTCGCCGGGTTGCACCTGCCCACGATGCCGGAGGTGGGAGAGGCGCCGGCCACCGTGCACGACGTGGTCACCGCCGGTATCGCATTGATCGGCCCCTACGACGAGGCGCTCGGACAGAAGATCGGCATGCGGCCCGCGAAGGAATACCTGGAACCGCTGATGGGCGACTGGGAGGCGCTACAGGTCGTCGGTGAGCGGATCGGCCTCCTCGGCGTCAACGACTATACGGCGTCGGTGAATATCGCCGGTGGCAGCGCCTGGTTGCAGGGGAGCTGGAAAAGGCAGGGCTCGCGGGCATTCGGCGACAATGCGGGCGTACTGGGTGAATCGTTCGCGGGCCGCAGCTGGGACTTGGACGCGGTGTCGAAGATCGTCCAGAACGCGGGTGCCCGCCTCGAACGCACGGTATACAACCAGGCGATAGATCTGAGCAGCGCGCTCACCGAGCCGATGACCTTCGTCGGATTCACCCTGCCGCTGGGAGTCTGGGCGCTGCTGATCGACCACCCCATGCAGGAGTCGCACCGATCTCGGATCGTCTCGGCGGTCGACGCCGTGAAGGACTCCGCCAAGTCGAGGCACGCCGATATGACCGCGGTGCTCGATCGGGTTTCCTCGGCTTTGAGCTATTCCCCCGACCGGGCGGCACCGACATTCGCCACGGCGGATTTCGAGGTTCCGGCGCGCGTCGACCCCGGCGCCCATCTGCTCCGATACGGATTCGGCGGCCACACCTGGTGGCAGCACACGGCGATCGACGAAGCGCCCACCCTCTCCGTCTGAAATCAACCGGAAATCCCATCGAGCACGAGCGAGCAGATACATGGCAGAGCCCAGCCCGACTCCGGGTCCGTCACCGGCACCCGTCGCAGAGGCAAGCCCGATTCCGAGCCCGGCACCGGGGCCCGCTCCGGTGCCGCCGCCCGCGCCATTGCCGATTCCCGCTGTGCCCGAACCGCCGAAATCGGATGCGGGCGCGGGCGAGTGGAACTCGCAGCCCTGGTACAGCACATTCGACGACATCGGATTCGCCGAAGTGGCGGCAGCGGTGGCCGCGGCCGCGGATATCAAAGGATATACGCACGCGTCGGCACACCTGTGGCACTACCTCGACAACAGCGGGGACACCCTGACGGTCAACGTCGATTCGGTCCTGCACGACGTGCCCGCGGCCAACACTGCGGCCAATTCGATAGCCGAGAAGGAGATCAGAAGAGTTGCGGCGGCCCAGGTGAAAGCCGAAGCCTATGACACGCCGACCCAGTTCCAGTCCAGGTGGAAGGGCTTCTATATCGGCGAGGAACTCAGCGCCGATTGGTTCTTCGCGATGAACGGCATCAGCCTCGCTGTCAGTGGTGCGGTGATCACGCGTGAGCCCGCGCAGGGGGCGGTGCCCACCGTGGACGTGGAGTACAAGGTGCACCTGTACGACCGATACAACTGGGATACCGGCAAGAAGACCGAAATCGCCGGTGTGCTGTTCTACGACAAGGACTTGGGCGAACTGCACACGGCGGGGCTGGCCCGTGAGTACGACATCGAGGGAACCAGCGATGTCCGCCGGTATCAGGGCCCGATACCGGCGAACGGCGCCGTCGACCTGCCGGGATCGGACGACAGCCGCGATGGTGAAAGGACTGATCCGACCCGATGAGAATGCGAGCCGTACTGGCCTGGGTCGCGCTCGGCTCCGTGGCCGGAATGCTGACCGGGTGCGGTGATGGCGGCCGGGACGACGAACCACAGGGCCGGTCGGGGCAGCCGCAGAACACCGCCGAGATCGTCGAGCAGGCATCCGATTTCGGGGGCATAGTGATCCCGGACAATGCTTCGGTCCTCGACGCCCGCACCGAACACGGCATGGACACCCTCTACCGGATCGCGCTCGCGACCGACGAAGCGGGAGTGGACCGGCTGCTGGCGGCATCGAGGTTCGCCGAAGCACCGAGCAGGGTGTTCCGGGTCGCCGAATCCACCATCGCGGGGCCGCCGCTCGACACCTCGCCCTCGATCCTCCGAACCGAGGACGAATACCGTGGCTCCGGCGGTGCGACGATCTATCGAATAGTCATCGTGGACGAGCGGGGTCCGCAGAGTCGCTACGTCCATATCCAGTTGTTCGACAGCTGACAGGTGATCCCTGTCGAGTCGGCTCACGTTTCCGCTCAAATATTCGCAGTAGAACGGATTTGATATGAAACAGACCAATCGCAACATGATGGCGGCGGCCCTGCTCGCCGGTGCACTGCTGCTGTCCACCGCACCGGCTCAGGCCGAACCGGCGGGCGCGAACGTCGCGGAACTGTCCACCGGCTCGGCCGAGCTGGGTGGCGCCCTCTTCGGTCTGCTGTTCCCCAATTTCCTGTGCGGGTCGCTGTGGCGGCCTGTCTGCTAGGCCGAGTTCGGTGAGCAGGGCCTGGGCGGACCGCCTTGGTCAGGCGCAGGTGGACTTCGGGGCCCAGGGCGGGTCCCTCGGCCGGGGGTGATGACCGCGACCTGTTCACGGTGGATGTGGGTCGCCAGATGGGTGCCGGGTTCCCAGTCGAGATCGGCGAGGGTGTGAGCTGATACCCCGGCCCGCGTGGTCGATCACTCGAATTCCATACCCTTACCTGCCCTCCGCCGCGCGTGCCGTTCGCGATCGCCGCGCTACTGGCCATCGGCGCGCGCGTCGTCGCCCTCGCCGCACCCGGTGGCCCGGCCGCAGGCGGAGATCTCGCGCCGGGGACCCGGATCGGCGGCGTGACCACCCCGATCGCGCTCGGAAGCCCGACATGCACTGCGCCGCGGCCGGGGCGCGTTCGCGAACACCGCCGGGCTGACCGTGAGCGCTGCGGCAACCGCGGTGGCCGTCGCGGGCGCCGCGTGGGTGCTGCTCGGCACCCAGCCGACCGTGCCCGCGCTCATCGGCGCTGCGCTCCTGGCGGCAGCCGCAGGGGGTGGCGGCGGCAACAGCCCGCCGAACGGTGGATCGCGCCAGGCGCTCGATGATCTCCCTGCCTGGTGGGGGCATCGACGAGGAGTTCGGCCGCGGCTGCACGCCCGGCACCCGATCTGGGTAGCGAACCTGCTGCTCGGCCTGCTGTGGCACCTGCCGCTGTGGTGGAATCCGCCGGTCTCCACCCGCGGCCGGTTCGGCGCCGCGGCCACCGAGCCGGCGGGAAGCGGGCGGCGTGCCCGTGGAGGCAACGTGGGCGACGAAACGGCATCGACCTCGCATCGTCGCATCGGGGGCTGGTCCGCTCATCGGCTGTCCGTGTGACATCACTCGATTCGGGTGAGGCGCACCGGTGGTGTGTGCGGTGAGCATGAACCGAGGGCCAGGCCGCCGTGGCCGGGCGAGGTACCGGGGTGGTGATGGCGATGCTGGGTGAAGCCCGGTGGGGTGACGGGTTGGGCTACCGGTCGGGTGCCGGCGCGGCGCTCGTGCGGACCGCTCCACGGCGCGGGGCCACGGCCTGCCGGTTCCCGCCGGTCGACGCGGATCGTCGCGTCCGGGACCTGCTGAACGATCCGGTCCCGTACCGCGACCACGGCCCGGGGTCGTTGTGGTCGGCGGCTCACACGGTGGTGGTGACCCGGGAGGCCGCGCCGGGCCGGTGCGAGTTCCTGCGGCGTCTGGTGGTGCCGGTGGGGCGAGGCCGGTTGGCATTCCGGTTGTCCTCGCATTCGCCGGAGGCGGGACAGCTGTGGCGGGACCGGCGGGTGATCGTGCAGGCGGGGGACCTGGGTGGCCGGCCCGCGCTCGGTTCGCGTGAGCACGAGGGCAGCGTGGTGCTGTTCGGGCCCGGCCCGCTGGCCGACGCCGTGGCCGAGGCGATGCGGGTGAAGTACGGACCGCGGTTGGCCATGGCCAGGCTCGGGCACCGGATGATGCTCGGCTCGGCACCGTATGCCGACCTGACCGCGGTGATCAGCGTGCACGAGAGCACCGCGCTGCTCGCCCTGCCCGTGGCTCCGGACCGGCTCCGCCCGCACCGGAATCTCGGATCGTCCGCTATCACTACTCCAGGAGGATGAGCTGCTATGGCCGGTCTGCGGACCCGAGCATTGAGCGAGGAGACCGACGAGCGGATCGCCCTCGCGATCGCGCGCTGGCAGGCAGCGCACCGCGACGCCCTCGCCGACGGCGACACCAAGCGGGCCGAGATCAGCGGGGCAGTACTCGAAGCCTTCGTCGGCGAAGCCGGCCGCCGCGCCGCGGCAGCGATCCGGCCGGGGGCTGAACCCGACACCAGGACGTCACGGAGCCCGGGCACGGTCAGGGGTGCCCGCTCGGATCGGGACGGCTCGGAGGTGAATCTTGCCGAAACCACAGGGCATAACGCTGGGCCAGTGGTGCCGCTGTGAGTCCGTGGGCGAGCACCGACAACCCGATCGTGACGACGGCGCCCGCGAGGAGCAGGTCCTGGTGCGGCAGCTCTCTGTCTTCTTCGAGGATCAAGATGACGAAGACGATGGTGGCCAGCCCACGCGGACCGAACCAGCCGACGAAGGCGGTGGTGGCGGGGCGGGAGCGGGTTCCGATCAGCGACAGCGCGACCGGGATCATCCGCACCGCGGTCAGGCTCAGCAGGGCATACCCGACGATGCCCCAGGACAGGTGGCCGAGCGCGGGCCCGAGCAGCACGGCACCGAAGACGATGAAGGTGACGGCGCTGAACAGGTCGCCCGCTTCTTCGAGCATGCCCGCCGAGCCGCCGCGGGGAGCATGGCGGCGGCGTAGCGCCCCGAAGACCAGCCCGCCGACGAACGCGGCGATGAAACCCGATCCGCCGATCGGCACGGCGAGGGTGTAGGCGAGCGCGGCGGTGGTGAGGGGAACGATCTGCGCCCACGCCCGGTCGATCGTGTTGCGGCGTTCGGCTGTGATCAGGACCGCGGCGGCGATCGCGCCCGCACCGGCACCGGCGGCGCTGCCGTACCCGATCTGCTCCGCGACGAGCCGGGCGGCGGCGCCCTGCCCGATGGCATCGGCTTCGGTGTGGGCGAGCGCGAGCACGATCAGGAACAGGGGCACACAGATGCCGTCGTTGAGGCCGCTTTCGACGTTCAGGCCCTGCCGCACACGCGAGGGCAGATCGGGGAGCGTGACCACCGCCTGCCCGAGCGCCGCGTCGGTCGGAGCGAGGATCACCGCGAGCAGGAGCGCTTCCGGCCAGGCGAGCTCGTTCAGCACGAGCAGAGCGGCGGCGAACCCGGCGACGATCGTCAGGGGCAGGCCGATCCCGAGCAACCGGGCGGGCAGGGCGATCTCGGCCCGGAGCGTGGTCAGGTTCACCTGGGAGGCATCGGAGAACAGTACAAGGGCGAGCGTGATCTCGGCGAGGAGTTTGACCGTCTCCGCGGCGTTCTCCACCTCGATCAGGCCGACGGCTGTGCTGCCGACGACGAGGCCACCGACGGTGAAGATGATCGGCGCGGTTATCGGCGTGCCCGGAACCCGTCCCGAGATCGCCGCGAAGGCGAGCACGATCGCGGTGATCGCGGGTAGCGCCCACGTCACGATGTCACCGGGGTGCGGAAATCAGTCCTCGGCCGGCGGTCGATGCTCATATCTCGGTCGTCCCTCCGGGCGGGGCGGGCAGGTACGGACTCAGCCTGCCTCCTGCGGCGAACCGCCACCTCACCCACATCAGGTGAAACGCCGAGTGGGGCTTGCACCGGGTAGGGCGAATCAGCGCGTGGCAATCGCTGTCGCAGCGGTTCCCGGCTGTGGTCAACTGCGGTATGTGCCGGTGGATGGCGTACTCGGGTGAGCCGATCCTCGCCGAGGATCTGTTGTTCCGCCCTGAACACTCACTGATCGATCAGAGCCTGCACGCGCACCTCGGGGAAAGCGCCACCAACGGTGACGGCTTCGGCATCGGCTGGTACGGCGAGGGCAGCGAACCCGCGGTGTACAAGAGCATCGAACCGGCCTGGAACGACAGCAACCTGCGGGAGATCGCCGGACAGGTGCGAACGCCGATGTTGCTTGCCCATGTCCGGTATTCGACAGGGACCGCGGTGCAGCGCAGCAATTGCCATCCGTTCCGGCACGGGAAATGGCTGTGGGTGCACAACGGCCTGCTGCGCGGCTTCCACGAGATCAGGCGCGACCTGGTGCTGGCGGTCGACCCGGCGCTGTTCCCCGATATGGAGGGCTCCACCGACACCGAAGCCCTGTTCTACCTCGCCCTGACCTTCGGCCTCGGCGACGACCCCTTCGGGGCCGTCGCCCGAGCGGTCGGCTACGTCGAGGACGTCGGACCGAGATCTCCCAGCTTCGCGCGTTGCACCCCGAAGTCGAGGTGCTGCGCGAACTCGGCGACCGTACCCGCCTCGTGGTGTCCGAGCCGCTGCGCGATCTCGAAGGCGCGTGGAACGAGGTACCGGAATCCTCGGCTGCGATCGTGGGCGGCGGTGCCGACGCGATCCGGCCTTTCGCGCCGATCGCGGCCTGAGGCCGTTCCTGGGTGGTCCGCGTCAGCATGAGCGTTCGGGAACCGGAACTCGGTCGGAACGGATGGGTTTCTCGATACCGAGATTACTGAAGATTTGCCTTGTCAACGCATGTTGTCGTGCGGGTATTCTTGCTATCCGAGAATTCTGGCTTTCTCCGCCTCGAACTCGGCATCGGTGAGCACCCCCTGAGCTTTGAGCTCAGCGAGTTCCTTGAGGGCGGTGATCCGGTCCATCGTCGCGTCGCCGCCGGGCGGCGGCGCCGCGTATTGCTGTTGTGGGGCTGGTTGCGGCTCCTGGGCGGCCCACCGCTGTCCCTGCCGTCGGGAGACGCGGTTGGAAACGGCGGTCGCGGTTCCGGCGACCACGGCGGTGCGGGCTACGCCGCGAAGCAGTCCGGGCATGACGCTCTCCTTGCTCGGTTCAACCGACAATGCGAATAATGTTGGGGCTGCGGCTCATTCGACGTCGAGCGACGCCAGGATGCTCTGCATCGGAATGCGCCCGGCGGCCACCAATTCGGCGCCGTTGCGGCGCAGCGCGGATGCGAACGGCGCCGCCCACCTGTTCTCGTAGACCAGAACCGCGGCGGAGCACCCGGGCTCCAGCGCGCGGCCCGCCTCCATGCGGTCGGTGTCGTCCAGCAGGCCCGATTGTGCCTCCGCGAACAGGGTGACGTCGATGTCTCCGTCGAAGCCGAGGTCGGCGATGTCGATGCCGGAGAGCGATCCGGCGGCGTCCTTGTGGACGAACGCCAGGTCGAGCACGCGGATGACCCCGCGCTCGACCAGATCGCGGAGGAGGGGCAGTGCCGAGCCGTCCGGGGGCCGGTCGGCGGGGAATTCGATGACGAGATAGTCGACGGGACCCAACATGTCGATATCGTTTTCGCTCACTGTGGCCTCTTTCCGATTCGAGAGTAACCTCGCATTCGCCACGTTGCGGGCGACACCGGTGTCAGCAAGCGTACGCTCCGGTCGTCACCGAATCTATTGTTCCTCGGCTGGACGCCGAGTTTTCCGGCATCCCGTCCCGCTCGATACGAGTCTGCCCGAATCCATTTCCGGACCAAGGGGTAGTGATGACTTCTGATCCGCCGGTCGACCCCGTGAGCGCGGACGAACGCGCCGAGCTGGAACGGCTGCGTGCCGAGGTCGCGGCGCTGCGGAGCACGCGGCGGGCCGCGCCGGGAGGCCGCAGACTCCCGCATTTCTGGCGGTGGACCGCGGTGCTGATCTTGACGGTGCTGGTCGCCGTGCTGGCGATCAGCACCGTGGTGTCACGGTATGTGCGCACCGAGATCCTCGACACCGACAGGTACCTGAGCACGGTGGCTCCGCTGGCATCGGATCCGGCGCTGCAGACCGAGCTCGCCACCGCTGTCACCGACGAGATCTTCGCCAGGGCCGATATCGAGGGGCTCACCGCACAGGCGCTGGCCGCGCTGACCGACGCCGTGCCGGCGGAGACGAACCGGCCGCGGGTGGATCGGGCCGTCGAGGGGCTCGCGCCGGTGATCACCCGGCAGGCACGCGGGTACGTCGACGACACCGTGCTCGAGTTCGTGCGCAGCGACCGCTTCGAGGATCTGTGGCTGCAGGCCAACCGCACCGCCCACGCCGCGC
The DNA here is from genome assembly GCF_021183625.1 of Nocardia asteroides. Lineage (NCBI taxonomy): Bacteria > Bacillati > Actinomycetota > Actinomycetes > Mycobacteriales > Nocardiaceae > Nocardia > Nocardia asteroides. The sequence goes on along the minus strand of NZ_CP089214.1, from coordinate 539,947 downwards.
TGGTGGCCGCGGTGACCGGAGACGTCGGCCCGGAGGCGGTCACCGTCGACGAGAACGGCACGGTGACCCTCTCCCTGGCCGCGGTGATCGACGAAGTGAAGGCCAGGCTGCTCGCCCGCGGCTTCACCTTCGCCGAGAAGATTCCCGCGGTCGACAAGCGCTTCGTCCTCTTCCGCTCCCCGCAACTCGTGCGGGCGCAGCGGGCGGTCGACGCGCTCGACACCGCCGCGGTCGTGTTGCCGTGGCTGACGATCGCCGCCGCCGTCGCGGCGATCGGCGTGGCACCGCCGGGGGGACGCCGGCGCGCCCTGTCCTTCGTCGGGCTCGCGATCGCGGGGGCGATGCTCGTGCTCGCCGTCGCGCTGCTCGCCGGGCGGGCGCTGTATCTGGACCGGATTCCGCCCGAGGTGCTGGCACCGGACGCGGCAAGGGCGATCATCGACACGCTGCTGGTGCCGCTGCGAACCGCGCTGCGTGGCGTCGCCGTACTCGGCCTGGTGCTCGCCGCGGTCGCCTACCTCACCGGTGGCTCACCGTCGGCGGTCGCGGTGCGCCGGGGGGTCGGCCAGGGCATGGACGGGGTGCGGAGGCTGCGGCGGTCCCGTCCGCCGAACGCCGTGGAAACGGGGGCTTTCCGAGCCCGCACCGCGCTGCGCTGCGCGATCGCAGGCACCACGGCGCTGCTGCTGGTCTGCTGGCGCTACCCCACCGGGCTGGTGATGGTGTGGATCGTGCTCGGTGCGCTGCTGGCGCTGCTCGCGCTGGAACTGCTGATCCGCCCTGCCCGCGGCCGGCCCGAAGAGCCCGAGCCGAAGGACGATGCCGTGCGGCAGCCGGACCCGGTCGGCGGGTAGCCGTTCACCCGCCCTCACCCGATTCGGGTGATATGCGGGTCCGGCCCTCGACAGCGGTGCGACGCCGGAGTTTGCTGGGATGCAGTTGCCGCCCTTTTTCGCCGGACCGGATCTCTGCTCCTCCCGGAAGCGGCTCATCCGGCGAGGTCATCCACCACCGGAGGTGTGCCCGTGAACCCATATCCGCCGATCGCTGACCACGGCATGGTAGGCGACCTGCAGACCGCGGCCTTAGTCAGCGCCACCGGAACCGTCGACTGGTGGTGCGCGCCGCGCTTCGATTCGCCGAGCATCTTCGCCGCGCTGCTCGACAGGGAGAAAGGCGGCCATTGCCAGCTGATTGCCAACCTGCCGGAAGACCGGATGACGATCCGTCAGCTCTACCTGTCCGACACCGCGGTCCTGATCACCCGATTCATGACCGAAGACGGCGTCGGCGAGGTCGTCGACTTCATGGACCCGATCCGGGATCCGGCACCTACCGGCAGGCACCGGCTGACCCGGATCGCGCGGGTGGTCCGCGGCCGCCTGCCGTTCGCGCTGACCTGTCGCCCCCGCTTCGATTACGCCCGCGCCGGGCACACCCTGACCCTGCGCGACGAGCACCAGGCGGTGTTCGCGGGACCCGGCATCGATCTGCACCTGCAGGTTTCGGGGGCAGCCGCGCTGTCCGCGAACGGCGACGACGTGGCGGCGCGCTTCACGCTGACCAGCGGAGAGAGCGCGGCATTCGTGCTGACCAGCACCGACTCGGACGCGGCGGCACCGCCGCAGCCCGGCCAGGAGACGGTGCTGGCCGCGTTCGAGGAGTGCCGCGAGTTCTGGTTGTCCTGGCTGCACGCCTCCACCTACCGCGGGCGCTGGCACGAGATGGTCAACCGCTCGGCGATCACGCTGAAGCTGCTGACCTACGCCCCGACCGGCGCGCCGATCGCGGCCGCCACGATGGGACTGCCCGAACAGATCGGCGGAGAACGCAATTGGGACTACCGCTACACCTGGATCCGGGACGGCTCGCTGGCCGTGCGGGCACTGGTCGACCTCGGCTTCACCGAGGAGGCCTACGCGTTCCGGCGGTGGCTGCGCGCCCGCCTCGACGCGGGAGATACCGCCTCCGGTGAACCTTTGCAGATCATGTACCGGATCGATGGCGAGCCCCGGCTCGAGGAGGAGGTGCTGACCCACCTCGAGGGGTACCGGCGTTCGGGCCCGGTCCGGGTCGGCAACGCCGCCGCCGACCAGATCCAGCTCGACATCTACGGCGAGGCCGCCGACGCGCTCGCCAGGACCTCCGACATCGGTGGCATCGCGGGCTGGCGGGTCTTCGCCGGACTGCTCGACTGGCTCGTCGACAACTGGGACCGCCCCGACGAGGGGATCTGGGAAACCCGCGGCGGCCGTAAGAATTTCACCTACAGCCGGCTGATGACCTGGGTCGCCTTCGATCGTGGGATCACCCTCGCCACCACCCACTCGCGCCCGGCCGACATCGCCGGTTGGACCCGGGCCAGAGACGCGGTGTTCACCCAGATCACCGAGCGGGGCTGGAGCGAGAAGCGCCGGGCCTTCGTCCAGCACTACGACACCGAGGTGCTCGATGCCTCGCTGCTGCTGATGCCGCGGATGGGTTTTCTCGCCCCGGACGACCCGGCCTGGCTCAGCACGCTCGACGCGATGGGCGACGAGCTGGTCAGCGACAGCCTGGTCTACCGCTACGATCCGGCTGCCTCCCCGGACGGCCTGCGCGGCTCGGAGGGCACCTTCAACCTGTGCAGCTTCCTCTACGTGGAGGCGCTGGCGCGGTCGGGCCGGCTGACCGAGGCCCGCTACGCCTTCGACAAGATGCTCACCTACGCCAACCACGTCGGCCTGTTCGCCGAGGAGATCGGCCCCTCGGGCGAGCAGCTGGGCAATTTCCCGCAGGCCTTCACCCATCTGGCGCTGGTCGCCGCGGCGCTGGCACTGGACGAGCAGCTCGACCGCGCCCAGGCGCGGGCAGGCCGCGCGGGCTAGGGGAGCCGGATGAGCGAATCGACCGGTACGACACGCGCCCGCGGGGTGCTGGTGCCCCTGGCGCTGGCGCAGTTCATCTGCAGCTTCGCGGGCTCCAACATGAATGTGATGATCACCGACATCAGCACCGACCTGAACACCACGGTGCAGGGCGTCCAGGTCGCGATCACGATCTTCCTGCTGGTGATGGCGGCGTTGATGATTCCGTGCGGCGCGCTCACCGACCGGTTCGGCCGCAAGCCCTGCTTCGTGCTCGGGCTGGCCGTCTACGGCGTCGGCGCGGTGGTCAGCGCGGTGTCGCCCAACCTGGGCGTGCTGATCCTGGGCAACTCGATCCTGGAGGGCATCGGCACCGCCCTGCTCATCCCGCCGGTCTACATCCTGACCACCCTGCTGTTCACCGAATCCGCCCGGCGTGCCAAGGCATTCGGGACGATCATGGCGCTGGGCGGCGTCGGCGCCGCGGCCGGGCCGCTGATCGGTGGCCTGATCACCTCGGTGCTGAGCTGGCGGGCAGCCTTCGGATTCCAGGCCCTGGTCATCGTGGTCATCATCGTCTCCAGTCGCCGCATCCTCGATCCCCTGCCCCCCGACCCCACCAAGTCCTTCGACCTCCTCGGCGCGGTGCTCTCGGCGGGCGGGCTCGTCCTGCTCGTCACCGGCATCATGGCCATCGACGACAACCTCGTGCTGAGCCTGGCCCTGCTGGTGCTGGCGGCGGCCGTGCTGACCGTCTTCTTCCTGACCATCCGTGCCAAGGACCGGGCCGGAGGCGCACCGCTGCTGCGGATCGCGCTGTTCCGCAACCGCACCTCCAACCTCGGCCTGATCACCCAGAACATCCAGTGGCTGCTGCTGATGGGCACCTCGTTCGTGGTCGCGGCCTACCTGCAGGTCGTGCGGGGCTACAACGCCGTGGAGACGGGCGTGATCTTCACCGCGGCCACCCTCGGCATGCTGGTGACCTCGCTGTCGGCCGAGCGCTTCGCCACCCGTCGGAGCCCGCGCACGCTCATCATGGCCGGTTTCGGCATCACCATCGCCGGGCTCGTCGTGCTGGTGACCATGGCGGGAAACTCGGTGAGTCCCTGGGCATTCGCGCCGGGGCTGCTCCTCATCGGGCTCGGCCTCGGAATGATGCTGACCCCCTCGGTCACCGTCGTGCAGTCCAGCTTCAGCGAAGACGAGCAAGGCGAGATCTCCGGGCTGTCGCGCAGCGTGTCGAACCTCGGCTCCTCGCTGGGCACCGCCGTCGCGGGCACCATCCTGGTCGCCGGGCTGAGCGGGCACGCCTATGCCGCGGCCATGATCACGCTCGCCGCGATCGGTGTCGCCGGGTTCCTCGCGGCGTCGATGCTGCCCCGCCGGATCCTGCCGGTCGACACCGGCCATACATCCGGAGGTAGCTGAGACCGCGCCGCGAGCCGCGGTTCGGTACGGAGCCGGGATCCGGTGCGGGGGCTGGGTGGGCGGCGGGATTCACGAGTTCGCCGGAGCGCCGGGGTGGATGTTCACACCATCGTCGGCGCCGCGCGCTGTGCGGGCATCACCCGTTCCGAATGAAATTCGTGCGCGCGTCGAATTCACCCGGATCGGGTGATCCGCCGCCGCTTCGGCGACAGCCGAGGTCTTTCGCGGCAGGATCACCCGCACGCGATAAAGCGAAAGCGCGTGGCCGGAACCTCGACCGTCTGGAAAATCCCCAGCGAGACAGGCCGGAGAACGCGAAGAAGCCGAAAACCCAGCAACTGAGCAGTACGGCCGGGAAAGCGCGGGAATCGGCGCGACGATGCGGCTGACGGCGGCGGGGTTCAGAGCACGACGAAGCCGAGCACCGCGATGACGGCGAGAACGACCAGCACCGTCGCGACGATCGACGTCGACAGCACCATGACCCCGGTACCCATTGTGATCACGATCAGCAGCGACAAGCACGCCGTCCCGGTCTCGAATCGGGTGTCCGGCGCGGCCCGGCGGTGCCCGCGGCCGATCATCCGAGCGACTCGGCGACGTCGGCTGGTAGCCGGGAAATGACCTGCCGCGCCGCCTTCTCGACCAGAAGCGGCACGAAGTCGTGCACCCGGCAGCCCGCATAGCGGTGGTGAATGGTGTGCACGAGCACATCCAGATCGGTGTTCGCCAGCAACGGGTAGCGGTCGCGCAATCGCTCGATCACCTGGTCGATCTGATCCGCTTCTTCGTGCTCGATTCTCGGCATGGCGCCCTCCTGCTGAGGGAAGAAGTGTGCTGCGGGTGGACGCACGACAATACGCGCGATCGGCTCTTCCGGATTCATATCGCCGACAAGATTCTCCCTTTCGCCGGCGAGCGATGAGGTGCGATTCGAATTCACCCGAAAAGGGTGAGCAAATACGAAATGGACGGGGCAATACTGCACGAATTTTCGTCCCGACCCCAGTAGGTGCAGATCAGGGATCCGCCCCCGGGGTCGGCGTGCCGTGCAGCCGAAGCAGGTGATGAATCGGCCGACCGCAGTCGATTGACAGAAAACTGCAACACGTGTCACCGTGTCCGGGGCCACCCGGCCCGACGCGCGACGCGGAGGTAACCCATGGGTTTTCGTACGCCCGACCTGCCGGTCGTCGACCTGGAGAGCTGGCGCGCGGGCACCCGCGGCGAGCGCATCCGGCCCATGGCGCGGCACTGGGCCGAGGTCGGGTTCGGGACGCCGGTGGTGCTGCACCTGTTCTACGTCGGGAAGATCCTGGCGTACCTGCTCGCGCTGTACCTGATCGCGCTGTCCACGGAAGGAATCGACGGCCCGATCGCGCAGTGGTGGACCGAGCCGATCGTGTTCCAGAAGGTCGTGCTGTTCACGCTGCTGTTCGAGGTGGTCGGGCTCGGCTGCGGATTCGGGCCGCTGAACAACCGGTACAACCCGCCGATGGGGTCGATCCTGTACTGGCTGCGCCCGGGCACGATCCGGCTGCCGCCATGGCCGAACGTGATCCCGTTGACGAAGGGCACCGCGCGGACGCCGGTGGATGTGGCGCTGTATGCGGCGCTGCTGATCGCGGTGGTGATCGCGCTGGTCAGCGACGGGTCGAGGGCGAACCCCGGGTTCGGCGCCGGACTGCTCCCGGTGTGGCAGATCGCGCTGATCCTGGCCCTGCTCGGGGTGCTGGCGCTGCGCGACAAGGTGATCTTCCTGGCGGCGCGCGGCGAGGTGTACGGAACCCTCACCGTCGCCTTCCTGTTCAGCGGCGCCGACCTGATCGTGGCCGCGAAGCTGGTGTTCGTGGTGATCTGGATGGGCGCGGCCACCTCGAAGCTGAACAAGCACTTCCCGTTCGTGGTGGCGACCATGATGTCGAACAGCCCGGTGGTCCGGTCGAAGCGGCTCAAGCGGTCGTTCTTCGAGAACTTCCCGGACGACCTGCGCCCCGGCGGGCGGGCGCGGTTCTTCGCGCACGGCGGGACGGCGGTGGAGCTGCTGGTGCCGGTGGTGCTGTTCTTCGCGACCGGGAGCTGGCTCACCGCGGTGGCGGCCGCGATCATGGTGACCTTCCACCTGGTGATCCTGACGGCGATCCCGATGGGTGTGCCGCTGGAGTGGAACGTGTTCATGATCATCGGGATCGTGGTGCTGTTCGTCGGCAACGCCGGGGTCGGGCTCGGCGATCTCGAGCACCCGGCGGTGCTGCTGCTGCCCGCGGTGAGCGCGGCGGTCGTGATCACGGGGAACCTGTTCCCGCGGCGCGTCTCGTTCCTGCCCGGCATGCGGTACTACGCCGGGAATTGGGATACGACGGTGTGGTGCGTGAAGCCATCGGGGGCGGCGAAGATCGGCGAGCACGTGGTCGCCATCGCCTCGATGCCGCAGGCGCAGCTGGAGAAGGTCTACGGCGAGGGACGTGCGGAGATCCTGCAGTACCTCGGCTACGCCTTCCGTGCCATGAACACGCACGGCCGCGCGCTCTTCACCCTGGTGCACCGGGCCATGCCGGAGGGGCACGAGGGCGAGTACGTGATCACCGACGGCGAGCGGATCTGCAGCACCGCGCTCGGCTGGAACTTCGGCGACGGGCACATGCACAGCGAGCAGCTCATCGCCGCGCTGCAGGAGCGCTGCGGGTTCGAGCCGGGTGAGGTCAGGGTCGTGCTGCTGGACGCGCAGCCGATCCAGCGGCAGACCCAGGCGTATCGGCTGGTCGACGCCGCGACCGGCGAGTTCGAGCGCGGGGAGGTGCGGGTGGCCGATATGGTGACGCGCCAGCCCTGGCAGGACGACGTTCCCGTCACCGTGACGTTCAGCGCGCGGAGCTGACCGCGATCCGCTCCGCGATCCGGACAGCCGCCGCGGTCATCAGGTCGAGCCCGCCCGCGTGCACAGGCAGGTGCGCGCCCGCGCCGGTGAGCTCCAGCCCGACGGTCACCTCGTCGGCGCCCTCCCGCCCCGGCTCGATCCCGACCTCGCCCGCCACCCGGAACCCGGGGGAGTAGCAGGCGACCCGGCTCGCCGCCTCCCGGACCGCGGCGGCGACGGCAGCGCGGCCACTTCGGTCGAGCGCGCCGACGGTAGCGCGCAGCGTGGCGACGGTGGCGCGCGGCGGGTCGGTGCGGTCCAGGCTGAGCGAGGCGCGGCCGCGCAGCGCGCCGCCGACGGTGGTCAGCGCGTGCGCGGTGGTGTCGGTGAGCGCGGCGATCCGATCCCTGGTCATGCGCGCCGCAGGGGTGCCTGCCACCACGGCGGAGACCGTGGCCTCCAGCACCGGGGTGACGGTGGCGATGGCGGCGACCAGCGGGACGGTCGCCTGGGCGCTGCCGGTGAGGACGTTGATGTTGCCCGCGCCGACGTGCGCGTCCAGATTCACCCCCGGCACCACGTGGGCGCCGAGCGCGGACTGGGTGAGGTGCACGATCCGCTTGCCGTGCTCGGCCAGCGCGGTGACGTTGGCGCGGTGCGCCCCGGCGGTGGTGGCGTCGAAGACCAGCGCGATGTCGGCGAAGTGCGGCATGGCGAGCAGCCCGGCCAGCCCGCGCGCGGAGGTCGGGACGCCCAGCTCGGTGGCCTGCACGAGCCCGGGGGAGTCGGGGTCGATGCCGATCAGGGCGGCCATCTCCAGGGTCGGGGCGCCGTGCAGCACCTTCATCATCAGATCGGTCCCGACGGGGCCGGAGCCGATGACGGCGACCTTGGTTGGCTGCATGGGGTTGTTCCTCCGGGACACCTCGAACGTAAGGTGAACCTAAGCTGCTCCGACGCTGGGCAGAAGGATAGTGCCGGACAAGGAATTGATGAAACCGGCCATTCGGTTGCGGAAGAGTCGCTAGGGTGCGATTCATGCCGATCGGAAGGCCGCGGCCGTACCGGGCGACCGGGGACATCGCACCCGAGATCCCGCGCGCCGGGCTCGGGATCGCCATTATCGTCGAGTTCGCGCTGGAGCGCGGGCTTTCTCCCGCGGCGGTACTCGCGGGCACCGGCGTGCGCACCCCGGAGCTGCTCGGCCCCGACTCCGTGATCTCGGCGAAACAGGAGCTCACGGCGCTGCGCAACCTGGCGTCCGGGCTGAACAACCCGCCCGCGCTCGGCCTCGCGCTCGGCCGGTACTACGGCGTGAGCACGCTCGGGGTGTACGGCTACGCGTGCCTGACGAGCGCGACGGTGGGCGCGGCGTTGCGGGTGGCGGTGGAGTTCTGGGAGCTCAGCTACGCCTTCGGCGGGGCCCGAATCGAGGTGGATGCCGAGCTGCTGCGGGTGCACTACCTGGACCACGGCCTCCCCGAGGAGCTGCGCCCGCTGATCATCGAGCGCGACCTGCTGGCCGGTTTCTCGGTGATCGCGGAGATGGCGGGCGCGGCGGAGCTGCCGAGCGAGGTGCGGCTCTCCTACCCGGAGCCGGAGCACGCCGACGCGCTGCGGCGGCTCATGGGCCGCCCGCTCCGCTTCGACCAGCCGAGCAGCTCGGTCGACTTCCCGGTGGCGGTGCTGGACCGGCCGCTGCCGCACGCCGACGCCGAGACGCACGCCCGCTGCGTCGAGCAGTGCCGGGCGCTGCTTGCCCGCCGTCGCGACCCGTACGCGGCGGCGCTGGCGCGCGAGCTCCGCTCCCGGTTGAGCGCGCCCGGCGGCGGCGCGCCCTCGTTCGAGGACCTGGCGGCGCGGGCCAGCGTCAGCCCGCGCACGCTGCGCCGCAGGCTGGCCGCGGCGGGGACCAGCTTCCGGGTGCTGCTGGATCAGGCCAGGCACGCCACGGCCGATCGGCTGCTCGCCGAGACGACGGACTCGGTGGAGGAGATCGCGGTGCGGCTCGGCTACGCGGAGGCGGCCAGCTTCATCCACGCCTACAAGCGGTGGACCGGCACCACCCCGGCGCGGCGCCGGGCGGAGTTCGCCGCCCGGCGGCACCGGCTGCGCTGAGCCTCACCAGTGCGTGCCGGCGAGCCCCCAGGAGTCGAGCTCGGTGGCGATCGCCTTGCGCAGCTGCTCGGCGTCGCCGAAGTGATCCGGGTCGATGCCGAAGAAGGTGAGCGTGATCTTGTCGTCGTACTCCACCGCCCAGGCGGCGATGGCCGGGCCCTGCCTGCGCCGCTCGGCCGCGGACTGCCCCTGCATGATGGCGCGGATGGCGAAGGACTCGGCGCGCTGTCCGCCGATCTCGAGGGCGCTGTCCGGTGCGGCGCCCAGGTTGGAGACGGTGGTGTCCGGGCCGGGGACCGCGCGCATGAGCCTGCGGATGACCGCCTTGGGCAGCAGCCGGACCACCGGCTGCAGGTTGTCGGTGAGCGTGTCGTCGCGGGTGCGGTACTCGATGAAGGCCTGCTTGCTCAGCGCGCGGATCTCGGCGAGCCCGGCGTCGGGGCCGATCTCGCCTGGCACCCGGATCCAGACGCCGCCGGAGGCGTTGGCGCGGTCGTCGCCGTCCTCCCGGTTGCTCACGGCGATGCAGACCTTGAGCAGCCCGTCGGGGGCGAGCGGGTAGCCGGAGCGGCGGACGAGGCCGCCGAGCAGCGCGGTGAACAGGGTGGCTCCGGTGCCGCCCGCCGCGGTCGCGGCCGCGGTCCAGGCGTTCCGGTCGACGTCGACGATGGCGAGGGTGGAGCCGGACTCGCCGGTTCCCGAGCGCGGCGCCGCCTTCGCGGCGGCCGGCTTCGCTCCGGGTTCGGCGGCCTTCGCGGCCTTGCGCCGGCGCCACAGCTCGGTGCCGATCACGCGCGCGGAAGCCGCCGCCTCGCCGAGCGCGGTGCGCGAATCCTTCAGGTCGGCGCGGACTCTCGGCCAGCCGCGCACCTGGTCCTCGCTGGGCAGGCCGCTCATGGAGGTGCCCGCGTGCGCGGCGGCGAAGGCGTTGTAGAGCCCCTGGCCGTCGGTCACCATGTGCGAGATCAGCAGGGAGAGCACGAATTTCCCGGACACCGTGTGGGTGCCGACCAGCTGCCAGCCGCGCCCGGCGGCGGGGTCGAGGTCGGCGGTGCGCAGGGTGCGGTCGGCCCAGGCGCCGATCTCGCCGTCCGGCACCGGCTCCGGTTCGATGCGCAGCACCGGCGGGTGCGGCGAGCGCACCCAGCGGTGCCTGGCGAACGGAACCACCGCGGGAACCACCTTGCGGCTCAGTAGCCCGGCGGCCAGCTGATCCCCGAATCGGGCCAGCGCGGCGGGATCGGGCTCGGCGGGGAAGATCCAGGCGTACTGGATCGGCGCCGCCATCCCGAAAAGCCGTTCGGCGAGGAGGTATGACTCGTCTGCTCCGGCAACACGGTCCATTCCCGCAGGGTAGTGGCTCTGCGGCGGGATCGCATCTCCGCCGGTCGAGCCCGGGTCGGGGCGGTTCACCACAGCACCCGCGGCACGCCCCAGCGGTCGAGCTCGGCCCCGAGCAGGGTGCGCAGGGTGCCGCCGGGGAAGTGTTGCTCGTCGAATGCCGCGACCGAGAAGGTGATCGAGCCGCCGATGCGGAGCAGCCAGGACTGCACCCCGTCGCCGAAGCGGTAGGGCAGCGCCGGGTCGACGCCCTGGGCGATGCCGCGGAAGGCGACGGCGCTCGCGGTCACCTCGCCGATGCGGGCGAGCTCGGCGGGGAAGTCGCCGAGATTCGAGGCGACGGCATCCGGCATGCCGGAGCCGGAGCTCACCGCCTTCACGACGGCCCTGGTGGGCAGCAGCCCGAGCAGCGGGGTGAGATGCACCAGGGGCGTGCGGTTTCCGGCGGCGAGCCGGGTGAAGGCATCCTTGCAGGCCCGGCGCAGCGCGGTGAGGTCGTCACCGGGCGCGGGGTCCCCTTCCAGCGGCACCGAGACGCCCGCGGTGGCGTTGCCGCCCTCGTCGCCGTCGGCGCGGGTGCTCACCGGGATGCCGAGCTTGAGCGGGCCGGTGTAGCCTGCGGCCCGCAGTGCTCCGGCGAGCACCGCGACGAAGAGCGTGTTCGGGGTGCCGCCGTGCGCGCGGGCCGCCCGCTCCCATGCCTCGGCGGCGACCGTGACGGTGGTCCACGCGGGGCGGGCCAGCGGGGCGCGCTCGTGTGCCGGTGTCCGAGTGCGGGCGATCTCCGGTGCGGCGGAGCGGGTTCGGGTGGCGGCGGCGGCCGCCCTGGCGACGCCGCGACCGGCGGCGCCGAGCACGCCGATGCCGTCGACGGTGTCGGAGAGCCCGCGCGGCTCGGGTCGGCGGGCCAGCGGGTCGGCGGCGGTTCCGGCCAGCGCGTCGAGCGCGGCGGTGACCATGGTGCGGCCGTCGGCGACCAGGTGCAGGGTGGTGAGCGAGAGCGCGTAGCCGCCGTCGTCGAGCCGGGTGCCGCGCAGCCGCCAGGTCGGGCCGCGCTCGGGATCGAGCGGCGCGCCGCCGAGTTCGGCTCCGGCCCAGGTCTCGACGGTGCCCGCGGGGACGGTGCCCGGATCGGTGTGCAGCACGGCGGCGTGCGGTTCGTGCTGCCAGCGCGGCCGCGCCAGCGGGGCGCTCGGGACGGTGATGCGGCGGGAGAGCACGCCGTCGGCGAGTCCGGCGGCGAAGTCACGGAGCGCTCGCTCGGCAGGCGGGCGCGGGAAGCGCCAGACCAGCTGCAGCACCACCGACCAGCCGAATGCCTCGCGGACGAACCAGTAGGTGCTGTCCTCCGGTTGCATCCGGGCCGCGCGCAGCGTCCTCACGCGCCCGCTCCCGCCGTCGTGCGGCGCAGGCTCGCCTCGAGGGCGTCCGCGCAGCGGGTGCGCGCCTCGTCCGGGCCGATCAGCCGGGCACCGAGCGCCCTGGCGCTCGCCGCGGTCTCCGGGGCGAGGACCGTGCGCAGCTTGTCGATCAGGATCTCGGTGGTGAGCCCCTTGGCCCTGGTCGAGGCGCCCGCGCCGAACCGCTCGCAGACCGACCCCCAGAACGGCTGGTCCGAGCCGATCCAGGCGATCAGGCTCGGCACCCCGGCCCGCAGCGCGGCCGCCGTTGTCCCGGCACCGCCGTGGTGCAGCACGGCTCGGCAGCGCGGGAAGATCAGTTCGTGGTCGACGCTGCCGATCGCGCGAACCGTCTCGGTCTCGGGTACCGGGAGGTCGTGCCAGCCGCCGCTGATCAGCGCCCTGACCCCGAAGTGCGCGCAGGCGGCGGTGACCGCGGCGACCGTGGCCGCCGGGTCGGCGATCGGCATGCTGCCGAAGCCGACGTAGAGCGGCGGGTCGCCGCGCTCGATCCAGGCCAGCAGCTCGGGGCCGGTGTCGGTGCCGATCCGGGCGCGCTGCTCGGCGGCCAGGTCGAGGAAGCCGGTGAAGGGCCGGTGCGTGCCCGCCCACTCCAGGGCCAGCTCGGGGCAGAGCGCGGGGTCGTAGACCTGGATCTCCGCGGCGGCGCGCGGGGAGCGTGGCGCGCGGCCGGGTGCGCCGAGGGAGCGGCGCAGGGCGTTCTGCCGGTTGCGGGTCAGCGCCCACATGACGGTCTCGACGGCCCACCAGCCCGCGGCCTTCGCCGGGCCGGGCAGGGCGGGGGAGACCCCGGGGACCGGGAAGGTGCTGCGGTTGGGGCGGATGGGGGCGTGCTGGAGCAGCACGCCCGGCACGCCGCGGGCGGCGGCGTAGGCGAGCCCGATCTGCTCGGTGACGAAGCCGGTGACGATGGCGTCCGCGCCGTCGGCGAGCGCGCCCATGTCCCGCACGCCCTGCGCCCAGCCCAGGTCGCGCACCTCGGCGAGGGCGCGCAGCCGCTGTCGTGGTCCGCCGCCGCGCAGCGCGGCCTGCACCGGCTCGGACTTCATGTGCGCCCTGGTGTCGTAGCCGAACGGGCGCGCGTCCAGCCCGGCCGCGGCGGCGAACTCGACGAGGTTGGGCGGGACCCCGAGCACCACGTCGTGCCCGCGCCGCTGCAGCTCCGCACCGGCGACCACGGCGGGCTGGACGTCGCCGCGGGTCCCGTTGAACGCGAGCAGAAACTTCACCGGATCTCCCTGCTGTCGGATCGACCGCACTGTAGGTGGTATTCGTTGCGGACGCCTGGTTCGGTTCGGCCGGATGTGATCAGCGCCATGCCCGCCGACCACCTCGGCAAACAGGAGATTCGCTTCGCCTCCCGGCGGGTATGGGTCGCTGTGAGAAGGAGCACCGGCACCTCTTCCCGCCGCGCTGCGCTGCCGAGCCCGTGGTTAGGCTGACGGTTCTTCCGTCCCGGTTCCGAGGTGCCAGGAGGGCCTTCGATGACTTTCGTGCTCGCGTTCTCCGGGAGCCGGGGCGATGTGCAGCCCGCGGTCGCGCTCGGCGTCGCGCTGGCGGGCGCGGGCCACGCGGTGCGGCTCGCGGTCCCGCCCAACCTGGTCGAGTTCGGCCGCGGCGCCGGGCTGGAGACGCACCCCTTCGGCGCCGACACCGGTGCGCTGCTCGGCTCGGAACTGGTGCGACGGCAACTCAAATCGGCGAACCCGCGCACCCGGCTGCGGGCGATCGCGGAGCTCACGCTGCGCGACGGCAGGCGGACGCAGCGCGAGCTGGCCGAGCTCGCCGCGGGCGCGGATGTGCTGATCGGCGGCAGCGCCGGGCAGGAGCGGGTGCTGAACGTCGCCACCGCGCTCGACATTCCATACCTGCCGGTCCACTACTGCCCACTGCGCCGCAACGGCGTGGTCTCGCTGCTGCCTGCGGACGGGCTCCCGCCCGCGGTGCACCGGGTCGGCTGGACCGCGCTGGAACAGCTGCTGTGGCTGGGAATTCGTGGCGCCGAGCGGACGCTCGCGGCGGATCTCGGGCTGCCCGCGCCGGTCGGCCCCGCGGCGGGCCGGATCGCCGGGGTTCCGGAGATCCAGGCCTACGACCCGCTGCTCTTCCCCGGCCTCGCCGAGGAGTGGGGTCCGGCCCGGCCGCTCACCGGCTTCCTCGGTCTCGCGCCCGAGACCCGCGCGCTCGTCGACCCGGGCACCGGTGACGACGGCCTCGACGCCTGGCTCGCCGCAGGCCCGCCGCCGCTGTACGTCGGCTTCGGCAGCATGACCGTCGCCGATCCGCCGGAACTGGCCCGCACGCTGGCCCTGGTCACCGCGGAGCTCGGGCTGCGCGTGCTGGTGGTCTCCGGCTGGGGCGGGCTCGACGGCACCGAGTTCGCGCCGCACGGCGACCGGATCCGGGTGGTGCGCAGCGTCGACCACGCGGCGGTGCTTCCGCGCTGCGTCGCGCTGGTGCACCACGGTGGCGCCGGGACCGTCGCCGCCGGGCTGCGCGCCGGACGTCCGGCGCTGATCTGCTGGCACGGCGCCGACCAGCCGCTCTGGGGTCGCAGGCTGCGCGCGCTCGGCGCCGGGACGGCCATCCCGGTCGCCGGGCTGACGCCGGAGCGGCTACAGTCCGCGCTCGTCGATGTGCTGCGCCCGGAGCGGGCGGCGGCCGCGGCGCGCGCGGCGGCAGCGCTGATCCCGCCCGCCGCGGCGGCGGAGCGGGCGGTGCGGATCGCCGAACGGGTGGCCGAGGTGGCCACCCGCCGATCGAGAGGGGATGCGGTGCAGGCGGGCACGCTGTCGGTGGTCGTACCGGCATACAACGAGGAGGAGGTGATCGGCGAGTGTCTCGACCGGCTCACCACCCAGCTCGGGGCGATCACCGAGATCGTGGTGGTCGACAACAACTCGACCGACAAGACCGCCGACATCGTGCGCGGTTACGCGGAGCGCTTCCCGCAGGTCGTGCTGGTGCGCGAGGAGCAGCAGGGGCTGGTGCACGCGCGTAACCGCGGGCTGGACGCCGCCACCGGCGCGCTGCTCGCCCGGATCGACGCCGACACCAGGATCCCGGCGCACTGGGCCGCCACCGTGGTCGAGTTCTTCGCCGCGGACACCGCCGGGCACTGGGCCGCGGCCTGCGGGCGCGGCGAGGCGTACGGGCTGCCCTACGGCGACCGGGTCGGCCGGGCCAAGAACCGGCTGCGCGAACGCGATCCGGACGGCGTGAAGCAGGTGCCGGTGCTCTACGGCTCGAACATGATCCTGCGCGCCGAGACCTGGGCTGCCATCCGGGGCTCGGTCGCCATGCGCCGCGACGTCTTCGAGGATGTCGACATGGGGCTCTGCGTCACCGAGATCGGTGGCCGCAACGCCTTCCTGAACAACCTGACCGTCGGCGTCGCGGCGCGCCGGATGGAGACCGGGGTCCCGGCCTTCGTCCGGTACATGGCCTGCCTGCCGCGCACCCTGCTGCTGCACAGGCGCTGGGGGCTCGCGGCCGGTGCGGCGCTCGTCTACGTGCCGTCCATCGTGGTCCTGCACGCGGCGCGGCTGCTGCTCATCCGCGCCTACGATCGTCGCACCGGCACCTACGGGCTGCGGAACATGCTGCGGCGTGGCGAGAACCACGCCGACCGGCCCGCTCCCTGATCACGCCTTGCGCATGTAGACCCGCACGGTGAGCGGGGCCATCACCGCGAGCACGAGCACGGCGCCGAGCAGCGAGGTCGCGATCTCGCTGCTCGCCCGCCCGGTGTCGGCCAGCGTGCGCACCGCGGAGACCAGGTGCGAGACCGGGTTCACGTGCGCGAACGCCTGCATCCAGCCCGGCATGGTGTCCACCGGGACCAGCGCGTTGGAGACGAAGGTCAGCGGCATCAGCACCAGCATCGAGACCCCCTGCACCGTCGACGGCTTGTCCATCAGGACACCCATCAGCGCGAAGATCCAGCTCAGCGCGAAGGCCACCACCATCACCAGCAGGCAGGCGGCCAGCAGCCCGGCCAGGCTGGCCGGGCGGTACCCCATCAGCAGCCCGACGGCGACGGTCATCGCCGTGGCCACCGCGTAGCGCACCATGTCGGCGAGCAGCGAGCCCGCCAGCGGCGCGATCCGCGCGATCGGCAGCGACCGGAACCGGTCGAAGACGCCCTTGTTCATGTCCTCGCGCAGCTTCACCCCGGTGCCGACCGAGGCCGCTATGGTGACCTGCACCAGCACGCCGGGGATCAGCGTCGGCAGGTAGCCGGTCACCGTTCCGGCGATGGCGCCGCCGAAGATGCTGGAGAACATGACCGTGAAGACCACCGGCAGCGCGATGACGTCGAAGAGCTCCTGCGGGTTGTGCCGGATCTTGAGCAGCCCGCGGCGCGCCATGACCAGCGCGTGGTCGACCGACCCGCGCAGCGAGATGCGGTTGGAGACGACGGGCCGGAGCTGAGCGCTCGCCGGCGCGAGCGGCGCCGCGGTCACACCGGCTCCGCGACGGCCGGGCGCCTGCTGCCGGTGATGGCGAAGAAGACCTCGTCCAGGCTCGGCTTGGCCAGCGCCACCTCGAGCACGTCGACGTCGCTGTCGCGCAGCGCGATCAGCAGCTCCGGGAGCCGGGCGTTGCTGATGGCGGGGACCGCCAGCCTGCCCTCGCCCGCGGAGACCGCGGCGGTGTCGCCGAGGAAGCGGTGCACCACCCCGATGGCGACGGTGAGGTCCGGGTCGGGCACCCGCAGGGTGAGGGTGGCGGTGCCGATCCCGGCCTTGAGTTCGTCGGCGGTGCCGTCGGCGACCAGGCGGCCGTGGTCGATGACCACGATCCGGTCGGCGAGTTCGTCGGCCTCGTCCAGATACTGCGTCGTCAGCAAGACGGTGGTTCCCTCTCGTACCAGATCGCGGACGGTGTGCCACATCTGCGCGCGGGTTCGGGGATCGAGTCCGGTTGTCGGCTCGTCCAGGAAGAGCAGCGGCGGCCGGGCGACCAGGCTGGCGGCCAGGTCGAGGCGGCGCCGCATGCCGCCCGAGAAGTGCTTGAGCGCGCGGTTTCCCGCGTCGGTGAGCCCGAACTCGTCGAGCAGTTCGTCGGCGCGGTGCTGTGCCGCGCGGCCGGAGCGGCCGAGCAGCCTGCCGAAGATGGCGAGGTTCTCCCGGGCGGTCAGCTCCTCGTCCACCGAGGCGTACTGCCCGGTGAGCCCGATCAGCGAGCGCACCGCGGTCGCCTCGCGCACCACGTCGTAGCCGAAGACCGCCGCGCGCCCGGCATCCGGCCGGGTCAGCGTCGCGATCATCCGGACCATGGTGGTCTTGCCCGCCCCGTTGGGGCCGAGTACCGCGCACACACTTCCGGACGGGACCGTCAGGTCGATACCGTCCACGGCCCGGAAAGCGCCGAAAGATTTGGACAGCCCCGTTGTTTCGATGGCGGGAACCGGGACGCCAGACATGATTACCCCCTGCTCGCTCGAGTGTCGGAATTAAAGTACTTCATTGCTCGAAATCGCTCGCGACACTGCGTAGCGCTGCGCCAGCATATGATCCGCAATGGGCTGGGGCAAAGTGCTGAGCAATCCGTGATTCGATACGCCTCCCACCCTGGATGGGTGAAACCGCGAGTTCACACAAAAGAAATTTTTGAACAGCCGACCGTAGCCAGTTCGATCGGCCCCGAAACCACTACCAGGCAGTATGTCCGAAAATATTGATGGTGATGAAGGCCACTCGGGGTCGGTGAGAGGGTTCCGGGGTGGTCCCCCTACGCTGACAACGGTGTGCGGATCAGGTGTCGGCACAGGGGCTGCAGAGTAGCGATTTTCGAAACAAGGGCTTTTTACGTACATTCTCGTCGTTGTCAGCATGCGGTCAGCAAAATGAATGGGGCGTCTTCCAGATGGAATTCACAGAGCTTGCCGACTACCCGCTGCCCGCGGGCACCCTCACCGAATGGGTGCCCGCCGTACCGGGTGATCCGTGGCGTCCGGACGATCGGCCGCTGAGCTGGATCCACGAGGAGCACTGCGCCCGAAGACAGGCCGATTCCGGACCCGGTTCGTGGCTCGGCACCATCTTCGAGATCCCGGATCGCTACGACGAGCAGGCACTGCGGGAGACGCTGCGGCGCTGGATCGCCCGGCACGAGACCTTCCGCACCACGGTGCGCCCCGGCGCCGAGGGCGCCCCCCTCTGGAACCGGTACGGCGTCCGCGCCGACGAGGTCGACGTCACGCCGCGCCACGTCGGCGCGCTGCGCACCGGAACCCGCGTCTACCAGCACATCACCGACTTCTTCGAGGCCAGGCTGGCGCCGACGCGCTGGCCGCACTGCCTGCTCGCCACCGTCACCGACCCGGTCCCCGCCCGCCCCGGCGGCGGCTTCCTGCTGGTCTTCGGCGCCGACCACTCGGTCATGGACGCGTACTCGATGATGCTGGCCATCAGCGAGATCCAGCGCCTCTACCGCGAGGTGCGCACCGGCGAGCCCGCCGCGCTGCCCGAGGTCGGCAGCTGCGTCGACTACGGCGGCATCGAGCGCGGCTACGGCGACGAGCTGACCCCCGCGCACCCGGCCGTGCGCGGCTGGCAGCAGTTCCTGCGCCGCTGCGGCGATCGCTTCCCCGGCTTCCCGCTCGACATCGTCTCCCCGCGCAGGCCGACCCCGGGCAGGCACCAGAGCGGCCTCTCCGCCTGGTCGCTGACGGCCGAGAAGGCCGCCGCCTTCGAGGCGCGCTGCCGGGCCGCCGGCCACTCGGTGCAGACCGGTGTGCTGGCCACGGTCGCGGCGGCCACGCGCACGCTGGCGGGTACCGACACCCTCGACTTCGCCATGCCCATGCACACCAGGCAGCAGCCGGGCGACGTGCACGCCATGGGCTGGTACGTCGGGCTGGCTCCGGTGCGGATCGAGAGCGCGGGCGCCGACGGCTTCGACGCCGTGCTCGACCGGGCCGCCACCGCCGTGCGCACCGCCCGCCCGCTGGCCCGCTACCCGTACCCCCGGGTCGCGCACCTGCTCGGGAATCCGTCGGTGCCGCGCTTCGTCGTCTCCTACCTGGACGTACGCGCGGTCCCGGACGCCGCCGAGTGGCGCCGCTGGGCGGTGCGCCCGCTGCGCAGCGGCGAGACCTCCGACGACGAGGTGTACTTCTGGATCGCGCGCTCCCCGGACGGCCTCGCCATCTCGGCGCGCTTCCCGAGCAACGAGGTCGCGGCCGCCAATGTGCACCGCTTCATCAACACCGTCTCCCAGCTGCTCGGCGCCGTCGCCAGCACCGGCGAGCTGCCGGTCCCCGCCATGGCGGTGCGCGGGTGATCATCACCGCCCTCGCCAACTGGAACCCGCCCGCGGGCAGCGTGTTCGAATGGCACCCGGCCGGTCCGCCGCGGGCCGAGCCCGACCCGGGGCGCGCCTCCTTCCTCCAGGAGAACCACGTCCGCGGGGTGGCGGCCGGGCAGCACGCGGGCCGCGAGCACCACGCCTACCTGGCCACCGCCACCGAGGTGGCCGGTGAGCTGGAGGCCACCGCCATGAGCCGCGCGGTCGAGCGCTTCTCCCTGCGGCACGCCGGGCTGCGCACCTGGCTCGAGGTGGACAACGGCGCCGTCACCAGGATGCGGGTGCCGGAGAGCGCGGTCGCCTTCGAGGTGCGTCCCATCGGGGAGACCGAGGGCGGTGCGGCGTTCCGCGAGTACGCGCTGGCCCGGTTCTCCCGCGAGGCGATCGTGACCTCGTACCCGGGATTCGCGGTCGGCGCGGTGCGCAGACCGGGGTCGTTCACGCTGTACTACGGCTGCGACCACGCGCTCAGCGACGGCATCTCGCAGGCGCTGGTGCTGCCCGAGCTGCTCGAGCTGTACCGGGCCGAGGCCACCGGGGCCGCGCTCGGCCCGTTCACCAGCACGCCGGCCGGTGGCTTCCCGGAGTACGCCGCGGCCGAGCACGCGCTGGCCGCGGAGTTCGGCCCGGAGAGCCGGGAGATCGCCGAGTGGCTGGAGATCGTGCGGCACAACGACGGCGCGCTGCCGAGCTGCCCGGTCGATCTCGGGCTCGCCCCCGGCGAAACCGCGCCGATGCGGCCGATCGAGTTCGACCTGCTCGACGCCGACGGCACCGCCGCCTTCGATGCCGTCTGCAAGTCCGAGGGCGTGCGCTTCGTCGCCGGCGTGCTCGCCGCGGTGGCCGTCGCCGACCTGGAGATCGCGGGCAAGCCGGACTACTACGGCATGATCGTCACCAGCACCAGGGACCGCGGCGACTACCTGCTGTCGCAGGGCTGGTTCTGCAATTTCGCGCCGGTCGCCTTCCCGGTGCGCTCGGCGGGCACCTTCCGGGAGCTGCTGGCGCACGCGCACGCGGGCTACGAGCGCGCGCTGCGGCTGGCGGCGGCGCCGGTGCAGTCGGTGATCACCGCGCTGCTCATGTCCGGTGCCGACCCGGCGAAGGTGGCGGCGAGCCCGAACATGCTCTCCTACATCGACTTCCGCCGCTTTCCCGGCGCGGGCAGCTCGGAGTACGAGCACGGCATGCTCTTCACCGGCGAGGGCGCGACCGGCAATGCCTCGCTCTGGATCAACCGCGACCGGCGCCACCTCTACCTCGGCTGCCAGAGCCCGGGCACCCCGGCCGCCCAGGCGGCGCTCGCGCCCTACCACGCGCGGCTGCGCGAGGTCTTCGCCGAGGTCGCCAGGGACGGTGATCGTGCGATCCGCCCGCGGGAGGTGATCGGTGCGGGTCACCACCGCTGACCGCTTCGCCCCCGCGCCGGGCACCTTCGTCGAGTACCGTCCGGAGTCCGGGCCGGGGGAACGCTCGCCGGTCCCGCCGTCGTTCAACCAGGCGGTGCACCTCGCCGGGGGCGGGAACATCTGGCTCGCCGCGGTTTTCGACGTGCCCGGCCCGGTCGACCACGCGCGGCTGGCCGGTGCCTACCGCGCGCTGATCGCCAGGCACGGCACGCTGCGCAGCTCCTTCGAGCCGGGCCCGGTCCGGCTGCGGCACCCGGTGCCCGCGGTCATGCACCGGCTCCCCGGTGTCCCGGTGTCGGCGCTGCCCGCGCTGCTCGACGAGCGCTGCGGCGCCTTCGGGCACCCGTCGTACCTGCTCGGGGTGATCGACCGGCCGGACGTCGCCACGGTGCTCTGCGCCTTCGACCACGCCCACGTGGACGGCTACTCCATCGCGCTCGTCATCGACGACCTGCGCCGCCTCTACGATGGCGAAACCCTGCCGCCCACCGGCGATTTCGTCGACCACTGCGCCGAACAGGCGCGGCTCGCGGTGGCGCCGGACGACCCGCGGCTGCGCGGGTGGCGCTCCTTCTTCGGCCCCGGCGAGGTCCGGCCGCCGGAGTTCCCGCTGGACCTGGGCGTCGCGCCGGGGGAGACCGCGCCGCAGGCGGTCGAGCTGCGCGTGCTGCTCGACGGCGCGGGCGCCGAGCGCTTCGACGAGTGGTGCCGCGAACTCGGCGCCCGCCCGTTCGCCGGGGCGCTCGCCGCGCTGGCGCACGCCACGCACACCGGCGGCGGCCCGGACCGGCTGCGCCTGGTCTTCCCCATGCACACCAGGCACGACGAGCGCTGGCGCGGTGCGCTCGGCTGGTTCACCACCAACGTGCCGGTCGAGATCCCGGCCCTGCCCGACCCCGCCGCGGCCACCCGGGCCTCCGCCGCCGCCGTGCGCGCCGCCATCCCGCTCGGCACCCTGCCGCTCGGGGCCGTGCTGCCGCACCTCGGCGGGCTCGCGCTGCGCCGCGGCGACATCTTCATGGTCTCCTGGATCGACTACCGCACGCTGCCCGGCGCCGCGCACCACGACGCCATCGGCGCCAGGCACATCTCGGCCGTCGGCCGCGCCGACGACGCCCAGTTCTGGTTCTCGCGCACCGATTCCGGGCTCGCGCTGCGGATCAGATACCCCGACACCGCGACCGCACGCGCCACGATCGCCCGGCTCACCGCCGATCTCGCTAAGGCGATGACCGAACGCACAGCCTCGGCACCGGCAACGAGTTCGTCGAAACAGGCTGTGCGGAGACCAATCCCGGCGGAGCCCGTCGCTCCGTAGCGCCGCTTCACGTCCCCACGGCCGCGAGTTCTTCCAGTACGGCGATAAGGCGGTCGGGGCGGTGCAGGTGGACCCAGTGCCCGGCGCCGCTGACGTCGTACCCCCTGACGCCGACGGGGAGCCGGTCCAGGCGGGTCGGGATCTCCGCGCGCAGGTACGCGCTCGGCACGGTGAGTGCGGCGAAGGCGTCGATCGCGCGGAACCCGAAAGCCGCGGCGACGACCCGGCGCGCGTCGGAGTGCGCGACAGCGGCGAGCCGTCGCAGGACACCGGCTCGGTGCTCGGGGGCGTCGGCCGCGGTGAAGGTCGCACGGACGAAGGCCCGCAGCAGGGCGGGGCCGATCGGGGTGTGCAGGAGCGCGGCGAAGAGGCTCAGCGCGGTGCGGATCGGCGCGGGCACCAGAACCGGTGCGTCCACGATCACGACGGCGACGACGACGTCCGGATACATCCGAGCGAGTTCGAGGGCGACGACTCCACCCTGGCTGTGACCGAGTACCAGGTACCGGGTGAACCCGGCGGCGCGGGCCGCTTCGGCGACGCGGGCGGCCTGACCCGCGATCGTGAATTCGCCGTAGATCGGGTCGAGGCACAGGTGGGGGCCGTGGACCCAGCCGCGGGCCATGGCGTCGAACTCCCCGGCGTGCCCGGCCATTCCCGGAACGAAGACGACGGCGGCTCCGGATGAGGGAGTGGACAAGGTGGTACTCGCTTTCCGGTGGCAGTGCGCGCGGCTCAGGGGCGTGCGGCGGTGATGAGCCAGGTGGCGGAGTCGAAGCGGATTCCGTCTTCGGTCCGGTGTGCTGTGATCGTGGCGCGCAGCGCGTCGAGTGCCGCGGCGCGCCGATCGGGTTCCTGGCCGTCGAGCATCCGGCCGAAGAACCCCGCCAGGAAGCGGTGGGCCTGCTCGACGGTGCGACCGTAGGTGGTGCTCTCGCGCAGGCCGGTGATCCGGATGTCGCTGAATCCGGCGTGGTCGAGCAGCGCGGTGACGTGGTCGGGGTCGCTGAGCGAGAACGGGCCCGGTACGCCTGCGGCGGGTTCGGGCGGCTCGAGTCCGGTCAGCGCCAGGGAGAACTCCCGGAGCCATTCCTGGTGCTCGGGGCGCTGCCAGGTCAGCAGGGCCATGCGTCCACCGGGGCGCAGGCCGCGGCGCAGGTTGGCGAAGGCGGCGTCGGGATCGTCGAAGAACATGGCCCCGGTCTGGCTGATCAGCACGTCGTAGCACTCGCCGAACGGGTGGATTTGGGCGTCGGCGCGTTCGAAGGCGATGTTGGGCTGCGTGGCGAGCCGGCGGGCGACCTCGATCATCCGGGTGGAGAGGTCGACGCCGAGCACGCGACCCCGGGACGCGGCAGCGGCGGCGGCTCGGGCACCCGCGCCGGTGCCGCAACCGACATCGAGGACATGGTGGTGCGGTTCGATCGCCGCGGCCCTGTCGAACGCGGGCTGGTAGCGGTCGAGGACCGCCTCGAAGATCTCGTGGTTGGCAGCCCAGTACGCGCCCTCCTCCCCGTCCCACGCAGCCACCTGCTCGGCGTTGCGCGCCGCACCCACTCCGGCCATCCCGGTATCCTTCCGCTCACGGATACTCCCAATGGGAGTACTCTCAATGAGAGTAAATATGAGTTCGAGGAGACGAGATGTCAAGCCCGCGCATGACCGGTACGAGCTACGCCGTGCTGGGGTTGCTCGCCGTGCAGCCCTGGAGCACCTACGAGCTGACCCGGCAGATGGAGCGCAGTCTCGGCCGGATCTGGCCCCGGGCCCAGAGCAGGCTGTACGAGGAGCCGAAGAAGCTGGTGGCGTTGGGCTTCGCCACGGCCGAGGACGACATCGTCGGGCGGCGCCCGCGGACGATCTACGCCATCACCGACGCCGGGCGCGCCGCGCTCGCCCGGTGGCTGCGGGAACCCGGTGCGGGGCCGGTCCTCGAGTTCGAGCAACTCGTGAAACTCGGCTTCGCCGACCATGGGACGAAGGACGACGCCCTGCGCACGATCGCGGCCGCCCACAGCTGGGCCGAGCAGCGCAACGTCGAAAACCTGGCCGCGGCGGAGCAGTACGCGCAGGGGCAGGGGTTGTTCCAATACCGCGCCGCGCACACCATGCTCGCCGGGGCGTTCTTCACCGAGTTCTACGCCATGGTGGCGCGGTGGGCCGACTGGGCCGCCGAACAGGTACAGACCTGGCCGGAGAACCCGGCGGACGCGGTCGCCGATCCCGCGGAGCTGGCCGCGATCGCGCGGCGCGCCGCGTGGACGCCACGCGATGTCGCGCAGCCCGGCCACGAAGCGGACGCGGACTAGTGTTCTGCGCCTGAATCCGCTTGCTCGGTGGTGGCGGGGACGGGAGACCGCGGTCGCCGACAGCCCTCCCGGACGGAGCGAACTCGGCTCGGTTCCCACTCGGGGCTCATCGTTCCGGCGCCGGTGCTTTCGAGGTTCGCCGGGCAGAGCCGCACGAGGCCGACGCGCCGGGCGTGATCAACCAGCAACTGCACGCCGATGGCCGCCCGGACGTCGTCCGAGAGCCGGACCGGTTTGACGGATCGCGTTCGGCGGCCCGACCGAGAATGTGCGATCGACGGGCGAGGCGGTTCGATGACCGGCCACCTGATCGGCCGAATTTCGCCTCGCCGCCGGAAGTGACGACAATGGCCTCATGGTCGAACTCGTGCTGGTCCGGGGCGATATCACCGAGCAGGATGTGGACGCGGTGGTGAACGCGGCGAATTCCTCGCTGCTCGGCGGCGGGGGCGTGGACGGGGCCATTCATCGCAAGGGCGGTCCGGCGATCCTGTCCGCGTGCCGCGACCTGCGGGCGTCGCAGTACGGGAAGGGGCTGCCGACCGGGAAGGCCGTGGCGACGACCGGCGGGAATCTGCCCGCGCGATGGGTGATCCACACGGTCGGGCCGGTGTGGTCGGCGCAGGACGACCGATCGGAGCTGCTGGCCTCCTGCTACCGCGAGTCGCTGCGGGTGGCGGACGAGCTGGGTGCGCGAACGGTCGCCTTCCCCGCCATCTCCACCGGGGTCTACGGCTGGCCGATCGATGACGGTGCCCGCATCGCGATCGGGGCCGTCCGGGCCGCCGACACCGCGGTGCGGGAGGTGCGTTTCGTCCTGTTCGGCCCTGCGGCCTATGACGCCTTCGCCGCCGCGGTGTGATGGCGAAAAATTTCCGCACCCGGCGCGGAGAGGCTCCGCTCAGTCGAGCGTGACTTCGGGTTCCTGGAGCGCGAGCAGGGCGGCCAGCTCGGTGGTGGCGTCGGCGAGCACCGCGTGCTCGGCACGGATGGCACCGTCCTCCTGGATGCGCGGCGCGAAACTGTAGACGGTGTCGTGCGAGGTGCGCCCCAGCCGCTCGACGATCCGCTCGAACAGGTCCTCCTGCATATCGAAGCCCTCGGTCGGGTGGTCGGCGTAGACCAGGAACTGACCGTCCGGGAAGGTCAGGAGGTCGGTGATCCCCCTATCGATCCACCGTTCCCCGGGTAGCGTTTCCGGCCGGAACAGGTGGACGCCGGAGAAGAGCGGGTCGATCTCGATCTTCTGTCCCAATCCGGGCCGGAAGCAGTAGATCTTGCCGTAGGCGGTCCGGAAGATCGGAATCTGATCGCCGGTGTACTCGGCGGGAAGCGCGACGCTCGCCAGCCACGCGTCCACGATCGGCTGCCAGCGATGCGGATCGCAGGCCCACAGCAGCCCGTCCCCGAACCCGCCGAAGCCGAGCTCCCGCCACAGATCGAGCACGAGATCGGGAAGCCGCTCCGCGTACTCGGCGAAGTAGCGCTCCGGCACCGGAATCGGGTCGATCGGGCCGTTGTGCCTGGACAGCAGGTCGAGCAGCTCGATACGCACCGCCCGCATCCTGCCAGTCACTCCAGCCGCAGCGCGGCCCTGGCCGCCATGAGCGCGAGTGTGCCGCCCCCACCCACCGCTGTCACTCGATATTGACGCGCCCGACCCGATTCCCGGCCGCAACCTCCAGATACGCCCCCAGCTCCGCCCGGAGCACCTGCTCCAGCGCCTGGGCGAAGGTGCTCTGCACGACGCTCATGCCGAGCTCACGCAGGTGCTCGAGCAGCGCGGTGGTCGCCGCGATCTCGGCGGCGGAGTCGGGAAGCCACCCGGGCCCGTGCTGGGCGACGATCTGCTCCTCGGCGGTGGTGATCATGAGCCGGGCGATCTCCTCCACCTTGGGCATCATGGCGGCGAAGACGTCGATGAGGCGGTGCAGGTCGAAGCCGTAGCGGTGCAGGGCGGCGAAGGTGTCCAGCAGTTCGGGGCGGGTGAACTCGACCAGGTCGTCGTCGATCCGGGCCAGGCCGAGCTCGGCGAGCCGGTGCAGGTCGTGGTCGGCGACCGGGCGGTCGTCGTCGCCGCCGAGGAAGGCGTGCACGAGCTCGCGCGGCACCGTCACCGGGTCGCCCGCCTTGCCCCAGGTGGCGGTGACGGCGTGCTGCAGGCCGAGGATCTCGGTGAGGTCCTTGCCGGTCTCCCAGCTCATGATGAAGTCGGCGATGTGCCCGGTGGTGAAGCCGCGCTGCAGCAGCGCGTCGATGATCTTGAGCCGGGCCAGGTGCGAGTCGTCGTAGATCAGCGCGCGCCCGCTGCGCCTGGCGGGGGTGGGCAGCAGGCCGCGCTCCTGGTACGCGCGCACATTGCGGGAGGTGGTGCCCGCGGCCCTGGCGAGATCATCGATGCGGTACTCCGCCATCACCCGCCGTCCTTCCGTCGCCCCGCTACCCGGCCTCGACCTTAGCCGAACGGCACCGCGATCCCGGGCTCGGCGCGAACCGGCTGCCGCGGGGTGAGCACGTAGTCGTCCAGGTCGACGATCGCCAGTTCGCGCACGTACTGGGTGCCGAACCCGGGGTACATGGTGGCGTTGAAGCCGTCCTCGGTCAGGTACCAGCTGCGGCAGCCGGAGTTCCAGGTGGTCGAGGCGAGCCTGCGCTGCAGCCGCGCGTTGTACCGGTCCTGCACCTCCCGGCGCACCTCGAGCCCGCGCAGGTCGCGGCTCAGCAGCACGCCGATGGCCTCGGAGAGGTACTCGAGCTGCGCCTCCATGTAGACCAGCGCGGAGTTGTGCCCCGGCCCGGAGTTCGGGCCGAAGGTGAGGAACAGGTTGGGGTAGCCGGCCACGGTGATGCTCTTGTACGCGTAGGCCCCGCCGCTCCACTCGGCCGCCAGCTCGCGGCCGCCGCGCCCGCGCACCGGGATCGGCGTGCCCTGCTTGGAGACCTCGAACCCGGTGGCGAGCACCAGGCAGTCGGCGCGGTGCTCGATGCCCTCGGCGGTGCGGATGCCGTTCGCGTGGATCCCGGCGATCGGCCAGGTGACGAGCTTGCAGTTGGGCTGCTGCAGCGCCGGGTAGTACTCGCTGCTCATGAGCAGCCGCTTGCACCCCGCCCGGAAGTCGGGGGTGAGCTGGCGGCGCAGCCACGGGTCGCGGACCTGGGCCCGCAGGTGCGCCCGCGCCACCGACTCGACCACCCTGGTCAGCGGCGAATTCCAGACCACGCCGAGCGCCACCGACTCGTGCCCCCAGAACCACGCCTCCCGCGCCAGCTTCTCGCCCGCCGGGATCTGCCGGTAGAGCTCGCGCAGCAGTGGCGAGGTCCGGTGGTTCAGCCGGGGCAGCACCCAGCCCGCGGTGCGCTGGAAGACCCGCACCGACTCCACCCGCCGCACCAGCTCCGGCACGATCTGCACGGCACTGGCTCCGGTGCCGACCACGGCGACCCGCTTGCCCGCGAAGTCGTACTCGTGGTCCCAGCGCGCGCTGTGCACGACCTTGCCCTCGAACCGGTCCAGTCCGGGGATGTCCGGGTAGCCGGGCTCGGCGAGCGGCCCCGAGGCCAGCACCACGCTGCGCGCCCACAGCGTCGGCTGGTCGGCGAGCGACACCTCCCACAACCCGCTCGGCTCGTCCCAGGCGATCCCGGTGACGGTGTGGCCGAAGCGGATGAGCTGCCGCACGCCGAACTCGTCGGCCATGTGCTCGATGTAGCGCAGGATCTCGGCGCTGCCGGAGTAGGTCCGCGACCAGTCGGGGTTCGGCGCGAAGCTGTAGGAGTAGAGCCGGGACGGGATGTCGCAGGCGGCGCCGGGGTAGGTGTTGTCCCGCCAGGTGCCGCCGATCCTGCTGTCCCGCTCCAGCACCGCGACATTGCGGATGCCCTTCTGCCGCAGCCTGATCGCGGCACCGATGCCAGCGAACCCGGCGCCGATCACCACCGCGTCCAGCGGCGAGCCGCCGCGCCCGGGCAGGGCCGTCACGCCGCTCACGCGACCGGCTCGTAGGTGAGCTCCTGCGACCAGCTCGGCTGCTTGGCGAGGAAGCGCTGCGGGATCCGGGCGGTGAGCTTCACCATGGCGTCCGCGAAGAGGTGGTAGGGGTGGTCGCGGTCGATCACCCAGTCGCCGTGCATCTTCACGATCCGGTACATGGGCACCCGGTTGGCCTGCGGCATCCGCTCGCCGACCTGCTTGAACTTGCGCATGGCCGAGTACAGCTTCTCCTCGTCCACGCCCATGGCGACGATGTTGTCGCGCATCTTGTTGAGCAGCGGCACGTAGCTGAGCACCCCGACGATGAACGACGGCTTGGCCCAGCCGCCGACCAGCTCGATGGCGAGCTTGCGCGCCCCCGAGTGCCCGAGCAGCTCCATGACCGCGTAGTCGGTGGCCAGGTGCCGGGATTCGTCGGCGTTGATCTTCTTGAAGACCTCCTGCGCCACCGGGTCCTCGATCTCGTCGGTGACGAACTTGATCAGCGCGCCGTCCAGCGCCACCTCGAGCATCGGGATGACGGTGCCCAGGAAGGACAGCGACATCTCGTCGGCGTGCTTGTCCAGGAAGTCGATCACCAGTTTGACGTTGATGTTCGGCTCGGGGATCTCGTCGCCGTCGAGCATGCCCCAGCGCCGCATGAGCGCGAGCTCGGCATTGGCGTGCCGCTGCTCCTCGGCGTGGAAGTAGCGGTAGATCTGTTTCAGCGTCTCGGTGGGCGCCTTGGTGGCCATGGCGGCGAAGCCGCGCGCGCCGACGTTCTCGATCCACATGAGGTCGGCCATGAAGGGTTTCAGCTTGGCGTGCAGGGCGGGATCGATGAGTTCGGCGCCCGGGGCGTCCCAGTCGAAATCGGCCAGCGCCCACTGCTTGGCCTTGATCTTGGCGAGCATGGAGTCGAAGTCCACGACGGTTCTCCTGTCGGTGCGGGGTCAGGCCGGGCGGGCGATCGGGGTGTCGGCCCCGGCCAGGGCGGCGGCGACGAAGGTCGCGGTGTGGTGCAGCGCGGCGGTGGCCTCGGGGACCAGCAGCGGCAGCGCCTGGAAGACGTGGATGCGACCGGGCCACAGCTGCAGCTCGCAGCGCTGCCCGGCGGCGGTGAGCATGGTGTGCAGGTGCCTGGCGTCGCCGGCCAGCATCTCCTCGGCGGCGGCCTGCACGAAGAACGGCGGCAGCACCGCGCCCTGCCGCGCCGTGAGCCGCAGCCGGGGCGAGTCGAGCTGCTGGCCCTCGGTGTACAGCGCGAGCATGGGCCGCCCGGTGGTCGCGGGCGCCATCGGGTCGGGGCGGGCCCGGTCGTGCTCCTCGGCGAGCGCGAAGGTGAGGTCCATGAGCGGCGAGAAGCAGAAGACGCCCGCGGGCTGCGGCGTGCCGCGCTCGGCCAGCTGCAGCACCAGGTCGAGCGCGAGGTGACCGCCTGCCGAGTCGCCGCCGATCACGAGATCGCCCGGCCGGTGACCGCTGCCGAGCAGGTACGCGTACCCGGCGGCGATGTCGTCGGCGGCGGCCGGGAAGCGGTGCTCCGGCGCGAGCCGGTAGTCGACGACGAAGACCGGCAGCCCGGTCGCCGCGGAGAGCCGCGAGGCGAGGCCGCGGTGCGTGCGCGCCGAGCAGATGACGTAGCCGCTGCCGTGGATGAAGTAGATCGCGCGCGCCCCCTCGGCGACGCCCGCGGCGCGCACCCACTCGCCGCGCACCCCCGGCTCGCGCACCTGCCGCACCTTCGTGCCCGGCAGCACCGGCCCGAACGCCGCCATGAGCCCGGCGACGATCTGCCTGCCCGCGAAGATCCCGGCGGCATTGAGCGGCAGTGCGCCGTTCAGGTGCCGCAGGCTGCGGGCGGAGAGCTCCGCCGCGACCCGGCTGCGCAGCGATGCCGCTGCCGGGACCGGCCTGGCCCGCGAGGTCACCGTCGACCGTGGGGTTGTCATGCTCAACAGCATCAGCCCCCTATGTGCCATTTGTCAATGGCACATAGGGTGGAGGTGTTCAGGCGAGGCGGACCTCGGCCGTGGCGAGCCCGAAGATCTTGCGCCCCGCCGACTTGGCGATGATGACCACGACGGCCGTCCCGGCCTCGGCATCGATCGACTTCACCCGCCCGGTGAACTCCACCGTCCCGGCCTCGAGCGCCTCGATGACGGTGTAGTTCGACAGCCGGACTCCGTAGCGGAGCACCGCGCCCGGGTCGCCGAGCCAGCCGGTGACGAAGCCAGCGCCGAGCCCCATGGTGAGCATGCCGTGCGCGATCACGTCGGGCAGCCCCGCCAGCGCGGCGATCCCGTTGTGCCAGTGGATGGGGTTCGCGTCCCCGGAGACCCCGGCGTAGTTCACCAGGTCACCGCGGGTCAGTTGCACGGTCCGGGCGGGCAGTTCGTCCCCTGCGGTGACATCGTGCAAGCGGATCGCCGTGCGCGGGGTGCGCGTGCGCGACTCGAGCGAGAGGCGCGGCTCTTCGGCGGCGCCGGCCGGCTCGTCGGCGACGGAGGTCGTGCCGAGCCCGCTCATGATCACCCGCTCGATCGCCCCGCCGACGTCCGCGGCGACGTCCTCGCTGGTCAGCCCCACGACGGTGGTGTGCATGACCTGCGCGACCTCGCCGGCCCGATCGCTGAACGTATTGGTGATCGTGAGCAGGTCCTTCCCGCCGATCCGGCGCACCGAGGACAGCTCGACGTCGCTGACCAGCCGGTCACCGGTGAGCACCGGCTTGTGCATCTCGAAGACCTGGTCGGTCTGCACGATCACGGCGTACCCGGCCAGCACGGTCTCCAGGAGCTTGCGATTGGCCAGCATGGCCACGGTGGAGATGAAGGTGGTCGGCGCGATCAGCCCCGGGTACCCGAGCTCGGCGGCGGCGTCCTCGCTCCAGTGCACCGGGTGGAAGTCCTGGACCGCCCGCGCGTACTCGCGGATCTTCTCCCGCCCCACCTCGTAGAAGTCGTCCGCACGGTAGCGATACCCCACCAGCCCGGCCACATCGAATGCCGCTTCCACCACAGTTTTCCTCCGAGATCCACGCGTGAAGGGTCACCCTCTCACATCGCCGTCCCGCTCAGCAGGCGGCGGACCTCCCGGTCCGGATAGGGGAAGCCGCGGCTCTCGTCCAGGAACCCGCGGAAGAAGGGGGACATCGCCGCGGCGAACGGGGCGTTCCGGAGCAGGACCGCCGCGACCTCATCGGGTACGCCCTCCGGCCGCTCCCCCTCGGCGAAGGCGTGCAGCAGCCGGGCGCGGTCCTGCTGCCCGTAATGCGCGGTGACCAGCCAGTTCGCCAGGTAGCTCGCGGTGTAGCCGCGGTCGTAGCTCCGGTTGCGGTCGAAGAACGCGGTCTCCTCGGGCGAGAGGTCGAACCCGGTGCCGAGCGCGAGGCCGTAGTCGGTGAAGTAGAGGCGGTGCCCGTCGGTCAGGATGTTCTCGAAGTGCGCGTCGAGGTGCAGCAGCCCGCGGCTGTTCATGAAATCGGCGCCCGCGGCCAGTTCCCGCTCCACCACGGCGATCGCCCGGCCGCCCGCACCGAGCCATTCGCGCAGGTTCTGCGACCCAGTTCGTCGTCATGGTGTGGACGGCGAGTTCGCGCCAGGCCCCGAAGCCCGGCGAGCCGATGCGGCCGATACCGTACTGGCAGAAGAGCGGCAGATCGAACAGGTTCGCCGTCGACCGGACGTGCTCGGGCCGCCGTTCCAGGTCGGTGAGCGGCACGCGCTTCACGAAGACCGAAGTGCCGTCGACCTCCAGCAGCGCCGATTTCCCGCCGATACCGGCGCCGATCGGCGCAGCCGCGTCCACCAGGTCGCGCAGCGCGTGATCACTGAGCATCCCCAGGGCCGGAAACGGCGCTGGGGGCGTGCAGGCGCGTGGTCACCACACGGGCCCGCGTTCGCGCGTGATCGCCGGCCCGGCTCACGAACTTCTCGACTTCGTCACCACCGATGACATTCGCGTACCTTCCTCCCCGAACCCGCTGTCCACAAGATGATCTGCCCATGCCCGCAACACCTCTTCGACCGGCGGCATCACCAGCCCCGCCCGCTCGGCGAACGCTTCCGCGGCGGAGGTGTCGTACCGATCCTCGGACAGGAAGGCCAGCTGTTCCCGATCCACCCCGGTGAGCACGGTGGGCAATCGCCGCAACACCCCCAACGGAACGGTGAAGCGCGGCGCGGGCACGTCGAGATGCGCTGCCAGGAAACGGATCAGGTCGGGCAGTGCGGGGCTGTCCGGGTCGAGCACGGTGTAGGCGGCACCCGCCGTCTCGGGGTACTCCGGAATCCGCGCGAGGAACTCCGCGAAGTAGCCGAGCTCAACGATCGGCACCAGGGTGCGCCGCCCGCCCGGGATGGCGGGCAGCTTCCGCTGCCACAGGTCGCGCACCATCTCGGCCAGGCCGATGTACTGCCCCGGACCGAGGACCGCACTCGGATTCGCCACCGTGACCGGGACATTCAGCTCCCCGGCCCGCTGCCACAGCACCCGATCACCCTCGGTCTTGGACGCCTCGTACGCGCCCGCGCGGTAGTCGGGCCGATGCCCGGGAACGGACACTCGATACCCGCTCACGTGCACCAGCCTGCGCAGCGCGGGCAGCCGCGCCGCCCACTCCAGCACGTGCACCGCGCCGTCGACGTTCACCGCCCTGGCATCGGCGGAATCGAGGCCGAAGGCGAAGCGCGCGGCGCAGTTGTAGACGTCCTGGACATCCAGAGAATCCGCCAGTCCGAGATCGGGTTTCGTGATGTCCGCGGCGACCACGGTCAGCTCCGGATGCTGGATACGCACCCGGGGTTCACTACCCGGCCGCACCGCGGCGATCACCGTCCGGCCCTCGTCCAGCAACCGGGCGACGAGCGCGCCACCGATGAACCCGGCGGCGCCGAAGACGATACTGTCGGCCACAAGAAGCTCCTTAATTGACTGGTCTACATATTTTTGAGCCACGCGAAAACCGCCTTCAGGTCAACAACACCCGCGCCGTGCGCAGCGCGCGATCCAACGGCTCCCGACTGCGCTGAGTCTGCGCGAGCAGCAACGCCCCCTCGATCAGGGCGAGCAGCGACGACGCGAGATCGTCGGCATCATCCCGCCCGGCAGCGACCAACCCGAGCCGAATGCTCTCGGTCCAGCGCGCGAAAACCTCCGCACAGGCCCGCTGTATGGGATCGTGCGTCCCGGAGACCTCCAGCGCGACCGCCGCGATCGGACACCCGCACTCCCACCCGGACTCCTCGAGCCGATCCCCGAACGCGCCGAGCACCGCGCCGACAGCACCGACCGGATCGCTCGGATCCACCTCGGCCAGCACCGCCTCCACCACAGCGGCCGCCTCCCGGACCGCCTCGGCCACCAATTCGTCCTTCCCGCCGGGGAAATGGAAGTACAGCGATCCGCGCGGGGTGCCGCTGTCCGCCAGAATCTGGTTCAACCCGGCACCGTAGTAGCCGCGCCGCTCGATCGAGGCGAGCGTCGCGGCCACCATGCGCTGCCGGGTCTCGGCACCCTTGCTACCCATGACCCAAAAGTAGACCGGTCATCATATTCATGTCAACCCTGACGCCGCGGCAGCAGCAGCGCCGGGATCACCGCCAGCGCCATGAGCGCGGGCGCGACCAGGTACGAGTCCTGGAAAGCCCGCGCCAGTGCGGGCGCCAGTGCCGCCTGCGCCTCCGCGCCCATGTGGTGCAGCGCCTGCAACCCGCCGTCGACCGGGAGCAGCGCGGCCAGCACCACCGAGGTGACGGCGGTGCCGATGGCGAGCGCGGTGGTGTTGACCATGTTCACCGTCGTGGTCCCGCTCGCCTGCTGCTCCGGCGCGAGACTGCGGGTGGCGACCGTGATGGCCGGCATCAGCGTCCCACCGCCGCCCGCCCCCATCAGCAGCATGGCCGCGCACAGCCCCCAGTACGAGGCGTCCGCGTCGAGCTGCGCCCGGAAGAGCAGGAAGCCGAGCAGCCCGACCCCGATCGACACCGGCAGGTAGCGCCCAGGCGGCACCCGGTCGATGAGCCGCCCCGCCACCTGCATGGCGCACCCGGACGCCAGCGCGAACGGAATCCCGAGCGCCCCCGCGACCATGGCCGACTCCCCGCGCACCACCTGGAAGTACAGCGGCAGCAACAGCATCGAGCCGAAGTACCCGGCCGCGAACAACCCGAGCACCGCCGCGGCCGCCGCCACCGACCGGTTGCGCAGCACCCGCAGGTCGAGCAGCGGATTCTCCGCGGTGAACCCGCGATACCCGAACGCCGCCACCAGCGCCGCCCCGACCAGCAGGGGGCCGAGCACGGCGGGTGAGGTGAAGCCGCCGCGCTCGCCGGCGGCGGTGACGCCGTAGATGAGCAGCGCCAGCCCCGGCGACATGAGCGCGAGCCCGATCAGGTCGAGCGGCTTGCGCGGCTCGGGCACGTCGGCCGGGAAGACGCGCACGGCGAGCAGCACCACCAGCACCGCGACCGGGACGTTCACGAAGAACATCCAGCGCCAGGAGACCGCGTCGATCAGGTACCCGCCGAGCACCGGCCCGGCCAGCGGGCCGACCAGGATGGCCAGCCCGAGCGTGCTCATCAACCGGCCGAGCCGCTCCGGGGTGGCCGCGGCGGCGCGCAGCAGGATCGTCATGCCGACCGGCATGAGCAGCCCGCCGCCGACGCCCTGCAGCACCCGGAAGGCGATGAGCGAGCCGATGTCCCAGGCCAGCCCGGCCAGCAGCGAGCCGAGCGCGAAGAAGACCACCGCGAAGAGGTAGAGCCGCTTGGCGCCGAACCGCCCGATCGCCCAGGCCGAGGCGGGCACGACCGCACCGAGCGCCAGCGCGTAGCCGGTGGTCACCCACTGGATGGTGGAGAGGGGTGCGTCGAAGTCGATGGAGAGCCGGTGGATGGCGACGTTGACGATGGTCTGGTCCAGCGTCGACATGATCGAGCCGACCACGAGGACCAGTGCGACCGTCATCGGATTGCGCTCGGCGACGACGGGTTTGGTCAGGATGTTCGTCACGGGCCCGTCCTCAGCTGCCGTAGGGGCGGTTGGCGCGGGCGGTGCGCAGCGCCTCGCCCCACCAGACGAGCTGGTTCAGCAGGGTGGTGGCGGCGGCGTCGGACTCGGGGTCGGCGCGCAGGCGGCCGCCTTCGGCGCGGCCCCACGGATTGTGGAAGCTCACGGTGTCGCGCACGGTCACGGCGTGCAGCTCGGCGAAGACTCCGCGCAGGTGCTCCACCGCGCGCAGCCCGCCGGAGATGCCGCCGTAGCTGACGAAAGCGACCGGCTTGGCGCGCCATTCGGCCGCGTGCAGGTCGATCAGGTTCTTCAGGGAGCCGGGGTAGCTGTGGTTGTACTCGGGGGTGACGACGACGAAGGCGTCGGCGGCGGCCAGCGCGGCCGCCGCCGGAGCCAGCCCCGGCGCCGGGGCGCCGAACGAGTGCGGCAGCTCGGTATCGCCGACGTCGACGACAGCGGGGATCAGCTCAGGACGCGCGCGAGCGCGGTCCAGGAACCACTCCGCCACGGCCGGGCCGAGCCGGCCCGGCCTGGTGCTGCCGACGACGACGGCGATCTGCAGTGGTTCGGTCACGGTGGAATTCATGACTCCACCGTGACTCCTCAACCATTGTTGAGGTCAAGCGGATACTTCGCTGCGGTCCCCGCTCCACAGCGTGTGGAACTTGCCCTCGGCGTCGGTGCGCTCGTAGGTGTGGGCACCGAAGAAGTCGCGCTGGCCCTGGGTGAGGGCGGCGGGGAGCCGTTCGGCGCGCAGTGCGTCGTAGTAGGACAGCGAGGAGCCGAAGGCCGGTACCGGGATCCCGAGCAGGGTCGCGGTCGAGACCACCCGGCGCCAGCTGTCGATGCCGGTCTCGATCGCGTCCCGGAAGTAGGGGTCGAGGATGAGGCTCGGCAGCTCCGGGTTCCGGTCGTAGGCCTCGGTGATCCGGTTCAGGAACCGCGCGCGGATGATGCAGCCGCCGCGCCAGATCCGGGCCAGGTCACCGGGGGTCAGGTTCCAGCCGTACTCGGTGCTGCCCGCGGCGATCTGGTCGAAGCCCTGGGCGTAGGCGATCACCTTCGAGGCATACAGCGCGCGGCGGATGTCCTCGGTGAAGGTGTCGGCATCCGTGGGCTTGTCGGCCAGCGTCCCGGAAGCGAGCCCCTGGGCGGCCTTGCGCTGGGCGCGGGAGCCGGAGATGGCGCGGGCGAAGACCGCCTCGGCGATCCCGGTGACTGGAATGCCGAGGTCGAGGGCGGATTTGACGGTCCAGCGGCCGGTGCCCTTCTGCTCGGCGGCGTCCACGATCACGTCGACGAGGGCTTTGCCGGTCTTGGCGTCGACCTGGTTGAGGACCTCGGCGGTGATCTCGACCAGGTAGCTCTCCAGGTCGCCGGTGTTCCACTGGGTGAACACGTCCGCGATCTGCTTGGCGTCGTAGCCGAGCGCGTCGCGGAACAGGTGGTAGGCCTCGCCGATGAGCTGCATGTCGGCGTACTCGATGCCGTTGTGGACCATTTTCACGAAGTGCCCGGACCCGTCGGGGCCGATGTGGGTGCAGCACGGGGTGCCGTCGACCTGCGCGGCGATCGATTCCAGCAGCGGGCCGAGCGATTCGTAGGACTCGGCGGGTCCGCCGGGCATGATCGAGGGCCCGTTCAAAGCGCCCTCCTCGCCGCCGGAGATGCCGGCGCCGACGAAGTTCAGGCCGCGTTCGCGCAGGGCGGCTTCGCGGCGGATGGTGTCGGTGTAGAGGGCGTTGCCGCCGTCGATGATGATGTCGCCGGGCTCCATGGCCGAGGCGAGTTCTTCGATCACGGCGTCGGTGGCGTCGCCTGCCTTGACCATGATGAGCACCCGGCGCGGCTTCTCGAGGGCGTCGACGAGTTCGGCGATGGTCTCGGTGCGCACGAAGTCGCCGTCGCCGGAGTGCTCGGCCAGCAGCGCGTCGGTCTTGGCGATACTGCGGTTGTGCAGCGCGACGGTGTAGCCGTGGCGGGCGAAGTTGCGGGCGATATTGCTGCCCATGACCGCGAGGCCGGTGACCCCGATCTGTGCACGCGCGGTGGGGTTCGTCATGAACCAGCTCTCCTCGTTCGACGGTGGTTGGTGGCGGCGCGGGACCGCAGGCTTCTTCTTACCCTGCGCCGCCACCGGCGCCGTCAGCGGACGGCAGCCACCGCCCTCCCGATCAGCTCGCGACCACGTCCGGCCGGGAGACCGCCACCGACGTCACGATCGTCGGCGCGCTCATGCGGGGTGCAGCGCGGCGCGCAGGGTCGCGACGGCCTGGGCGACCGCGGCCTTGGCGGCCTCGGTGTCGTGCAGCGTGTTCAGCATGACGAAGTCGTGCACGATGCCGCCGTAGCGCACCGCGGTCACCGGAACGCCCGCGGCGCGCAGCTTCGCCGCGTACGCCTCGCCCTCGTCGCGCAGGACGTCGGCCTCGGCGGTGATGACGAGCGCGGGCGGCAGCCCGGCCAGCTGCTCGGTGCTCGCGCGCAGCGGCGAGGCGGTGATCTGCGCCCGGTCCTCCGCGCTGGGGGTGTACTGGTCCCAGAACCACTGCATTCCGTCGCGGGCCAGGAAGTAGCCCTCGGCGAAGCGGTGGTAGGACTCGGTCTCGAAGGCCGCGTCGGTGACCGGGTAGAAGAGCACCTGCTGCACGAAGCTCAGGTCGCCGCGCTCCTTGGCGAGCAGGGTGAGCGCGATCGCCATGTTGCCGCCGACCGAGTCACCGGCGACGGCGATCCGCGCGGCGTCCAGCCCGTGCGCGGCGCCGTCACCGACGACCCACTGCGCCACCCGGTAGGACTGCTCGTTGGCGACCGGGTACCGCACGTCGGGGGAGCGGTCGTACTCCGGGAACACCACCGCCGCGTTCGCGCCGACCGCGAGATCGCGGACCAGCCGGTCGTGGGTGTGCGCGTCGCCGAAGACCCAGCCCGCGCCGTGCGTGTAGACGATCACCGGCAGCGCGCCCGCGGCGCCCTTCGGCTTGACGATCCGCGCCCGGACCGACCCGGTCGGGCCGCCGTCGACGGTCACCCACTCCTCGTCGATCTCGGGCTTCCAGATCTCCGAATCCTGGACGCCGTCGACGGTCTTGCGGCCCTCCTCGGGGTCGAGCTGGTAGAGGAAGGGCGGCTGCGAGGTCGCGTCCACGAACGCCTGGGCGGCGGGTTCGAGCGAGAGGCCGTGCGGATTTCCTGCCATAGCG
Organism: Nocardia asteroides; assembly: GCF_021183625.1. Classification (NCBI taxonomy): domain Bacteria; kingdom Bacillati; phylum Actinomycetota; class Actinomycetes; order Mycobacteriales; family Nocardiaceae; genus Nocardia; species Nocardia asteroides. The sequence goes on along the minus strand of NZ_CP089214.1, from coordinate 501,396 downwards.
GGCTGCCTTTCTCGATGGAACGTTTCAGGACAGTGCGGCGAGCGCCTCGGTGAGCACCGCGACCACCTCGTCGGGGTGGGTGCGCATCACCAGGTGCGGACCGTCGATCTCGACCACCGAACGCAGCCCGGCGCGCTGGTAGCCGAAGCGCTCGACGTCCGGGTTGATGGTGCGGTCGGCACTCGAGACGATGCCCCATCCCGGCTTGGTCTTCCAGGCCGCCACGCTGGCCGGTTCGCCGAAGGCGAAGGCGGTGAGCGGGCGCTGCGAGACGGCGAGCACCGCGGCCTCGGCCGGATCCAGCCCCGCGGCGAAGACCTCGGGGAACTTGTCGATGTCCACCGAGACGTCGGTGCCCGGGTCGCCGCCCGGCACCGGGAACGGCGTGTAGACCAGGGCGGATGCCAGGTCGGAGTCGGGGAAACCGCCCTGCAGCCGGCCCAGGCTCTCGCCCTCGTCCAGCGCGTAGCCCGCGACGTAGACCAGCCCGGCCACGTTCTCCGCCACCCCGGCCACGGTGATCACGGCGCCGCCGTAGGAGTGCCCGGCCAGCAGCACCGGGCCGTCGACCGCCTCCACCACGGCGCGGATCGAGGCCGCGTCGGCGGCGAGGCTGCGGTTGTAGACCGGCGGGACGAGCACGCGGTGCCCCGCGGCGAGCAGCCGCTGGGTGACCGGAGCCCAGCTCGCGGCGTCGGCGAAGGCGCCGTGGACAAGGACGATGGTGGGGGAGGACATGGACTTCCTTTCCGGACCGGCACCTGCCGGCGCGCTGTCGAGTCTTCACTCGGAAGGTTGCCGGCGCCCCGCCTCAGCGGCCGGGTATGCCACCGATCGGGACACCGGGTCAGGTGCCGACCGCCGCCAGCAGCGGCGCGCCCGCGCTCCCGGTGGAGCGGAACCGCTGCTGGTACTTGCGCGGCGAGATCCCGAGCCGGGCCACGAACGCCCGGCGCAGCGCCTCGCTGCTGCCGTACCCCGCCGTCATCGCCGCCTCGGTGACGCCTGCGCCGGAGTGCAGCAGGTCGCGCGCGACGCCGAAGCGGATGAACGCCACGTACTCGGCGGGCGAGCGCTCGAGTTCGGCCCGGAAGAGCCGGGTCAGGTGCCTGATGCTGACCCGGGCGTGCGCGGCGAGGCTCTGCACGGTGTGCGGGGCCGCGGGGTCGGCGCAGATCAGGTCGACCACCGCCCGCACCAGCGGGGTGCGCGGCGCCGGGCCGCTCAGCGAGGCGGAGAACTGCGACTGCCCGCCCGCCCGCTGCATGTAGACGACCAGGGACTGCGCCACCCGGCGCGCCACGTCGGCGCCGTGGTCCTCCTCGACCAGTGCCAGCGCCAGGTCCATCCCGGCGGCGACCCCGGCCGAGCTGTAGAGCGTGCCGTCGCGCACGAAGATGGCGTCCGGGTCCACCGCGGCCCGCGGGTAGCGCCTGGCGAGGTCGGTGGTGAACTTCCAGTGCGTGGTGGCCCGCCTGCCGTCCAGCAGCCCGAGCTCGCCGAGCACGTAGGCGCCGCTGCAGATCGAGGCGAGCCGCCGGGTCCGCGCCGACAGGTGCCGCGCCGCCGCGAGCACCTGCGGGGTGACGAAGACCGACGGCGGCCGCTCGCTGCCCGGGATCACCACGGTGTCGAACCGGCCCGCGTCCGCGGCCGCCCCCGCGACCTCGATCCTGGCGCCGATCGAGGTGCTCACATCGCTGCCGTCCGGCGAGAGCAGCACCACCTGGTAACCGTTCAGCGACTGGTTCGCCTCCACGAAGACCTCCGCAGGTCCAGCGAAGTCCAGCATCTTCACACCGTCGAAGAGCAGGATTCCGATGCGGCGTCTTGCGGGTGCAGCGAATTCTGAGCACATACCGAGCAGTATTATGGAGTAGCGGCTCCAGAACAACCTGTGTGGGCGAACTCGCCATCGGATACCGTGGCGCTATGGGACGCCCACGACAGTTCGACGAGTCGAACCTGCTGGACGCCGCGACCGAGCTGTTCTGGATCCGCGGCTTCGACGACACCTCGGTCGAGGACGTCTCCCGCGCGACCGGCATCGGCAACGGCAGCATCTACGCCGCCTTCGGCAGCAAGCGCGGCCTCTTCCTCGCCGCCTACGGCCGCTACTGCGAGCGCCGCGCCGCGCTCATCCGCGAGGTCATGGAATCCGCCCCCGGCTCGCCCCGCGACGCCGTGCGCGCCCTCTTCCACGCCGTCCTCGAGGGCTGCGCCGAGCACCCGGACCGCCGCGGGTGCCTCATGCTCAACAGCATCGCCGGACTCGGCGTCCGCATTCCCGAGGTGGTCGAGATCGGCGCGCGCGCCACCTCGCTCATGGAGCGCGCCGTCACCGAAAGGCTCGTCGTGGCCGACGGATTCGACGTCGACGTGGTGGCGGCCCAGGTGATCCTGATGGCGCAGGGGCTGATCCAGGGGAGCCGGTTGGGTATGCCGCGGGAGCGGCTCGAGGCGATCGCCGAGGTGTCGGTGGCCGGGCTCCCGATCACCGACGGCGTCGCGGTGGCGTGACGCTTCTCAGTCTCCGCTGAACCACAGGTAGCCCTGATTGCGGATCGCGGTCATCGCGGCATCGCGCAGTCGCGTCCACTCCTTCGCGTGCTGGGCGGACTCGGCTGTGAGGGCGTCTATCTCCGCAATGATGCGGTCGAGTTGGTACGCGTTGAACATGGTGTCGGCGTGCGGATCCACCCTGCGTAGGAGGCTTGTCTCCGGCCGTGCCGAGCACAGCCGCTGCAGGGTTCCGGCGGGATCATCGGAGTAGCGGCCGATCTCCGAGTGGACGATGTTCTGCACCACGATCGTCAGTGCCAACCAACTTCTCCTGTCATTCGGGGTACATCGTGACGATGCCGCCCCAGCGGTCCTGGACAACGACATATTTGGTCGTCGGCGCGCCGTGATGGTCGACGGATCGGTACCCGATGTACCGGCCGGCGTCCACATGTCGCTCATAGCGGCCTGTCTCGGTGGGGCCGATCGGGGGCACGTTTCGCGCCGCTTCGACGAGTTGACAGGGATCCTCTCCGGAATCGAACGTGCTCTTGTCGCTCTTGTTCTCGAGGCCACCCGGAAAGTGCTTGCGACGAACGTATTCTTCGCTCGCGACCGTCATGACGGGAAGCGGAACATCGGAATTCGGCCCGGTTCCCCCGTCGGGTTCTCCGGGCGAGGTCAGTTCGATCGATAAATCAACGATACGCCGCAACTGCGCCATTTCTGCTTCGAGATCGGGCGTGTTTCGAAAGGGCATGCTCTGCGCGAGCACGGCGACATCGCTTGTCGTGACCGTGTCGTAGACCGGCTCTTGAAGGTCTGGGTCGTAGAGCGTCGTCGTGCTGTGAACGTGGATCCCGGCAGCGTGAACCATCACGGTGACGCCGGGTCTCGACGCAGTCAGGCGCACCTCTATATTCGTTCGCATCCGGCGAAGAGCGGTGTGCATCGCACGCACCGCACCCGCGACCGCGTCCGCCGCTGAGGCAAGGGCTTCGGCAGCCCGGCGCAACACGTCGAGCCATTCCCGAATGGCGTCGCTGTCACCTGCTCCGATGCCGTCGAAGTTGTATCCGATCTCCTTGATTCGAGCACCGGCATCACGAACTTCCGGCGCCATCGTGTAGGTCAGCCAGCCGTTGTCACCCGCTGTTGAAAGCTTGGTGGTGTCACCGTTCGGAATGGGCACCCGCGTGATCGATCCCATCGCGGTGATCGCGATGCCGTCCCCATTCGCCCCCCGGGAAGAGTGCGGCGCCGAGTAGGGATTTCCACTTGAAGCGGTAGGTATCGGGGCGGTCAGGTCGGGAAACGTCTCGTCCGCCACCGACCAGTTGTAGGCTATGGCCGCGAGGACATCGCCGTACCGATGAAGCGCGTCCGAGAGCAGCGTGGCGGTGGCGAATACCGCACCGGCTACGTTGTCGTAGCCGGCTGTCCAGTCACGGGTGAGGGAATGATCTCCCATGAAGCCGTCGCAGTCGCCGAGTAGGTGACTGTGTAATCTTCCGACAGCGTCCAGGACTTCGTCGGCCAGGCGATGGCATTGTTGCGCGGCGCGCTCGTAGTCGGATGGATCGAGCTCCCAGCCAGCCACCTCAGCCCTTCTGGATCATCCGATTGTTGGCCTGGTGAGCGGCGAGGTAGCGCTGTCCCGCTTGCTCGATCAGTGCTGACTGCGCGCGCAGCGACGTGGCCAATTCGCGGGCGCCGGGCGACCATGCCGTGTGAGACGCCGCGAAGGCCGTCGCGGCGAGGCCGGACCAACCGGCACCGAGTTCGGTGACCCGGTTGTCCAGCTCATCGAGCTGGCTGTCGAGGAAGGCGGCCAGAGCATGCAACCGAATTGCCGCTTGTTCCAGCTGTTCCACATCGACCGTGAATCGATTGCTCACCACGCTGCCCCCTGACCTTCTGTCTGCGATCCTAGCGACGCGGGTACTCGACGCGAATGGTCAGCGCGGTTCGCCCCGGTTCGGAGAGCGCTCAATCCTCGCGCAGGATTGGGCGCCCCTCGCGCAACCACTTCGCCGCGGTGCGCTCGTCGAGGAATCCGTCCTCGAGGACCTCGGGGACGAAGACCTCGTCGGCCCGCTCCGGGGGGAAACTCGCCTCTCCGTAGACGTCACCGATGAGGAACGCGTCGAACTCGGCGTCGGGGCGCGGGAAGTAGAGCGAGTAGGAGAGCACCTGCGCGTCGATCTCCCCGGCTCGCAGGGTGCCGCCGTCGTCGCCGTGGTCGCACAGCACCACGGTGGCGACCTGGAGGGTTCCGCCGATGGCGGCGGCGATGCCGTAGCGGAACATCGCCGCGCGCGCCCACACGTCACCGCCGACGACGAGCAGGCTGCCGTAGCCCTCGCCGCCCGCGGTGGCGTCGAGCGTGCCGTCGACGGTGAGGTCGCCGCGAATCGCGACCGCGTAGTCGGTGTCGCTGCCGAGCAGCGCGGTCGCATCCGCGACGTGGACGTCGCCGTCGTAGAACCGGACCTCGTCGAGTGCGCAGTCGGGCCAGGACACCCCGGGGAGGAGCCGGGTGGCCTCCGCGAGCGGGAGCACGGTGTAGTCGCCGGCACCGAGCGCCGCGTCCGACGGCACGGCGACGGTGCGGCTGCGCGGCGGGCCGAAGTCCTGGCGGGGCGGGTGGTAGACGGTGTCGGGCACGGTGCTGCCGTCGTGGTAGAGCGCACCGCGGAACTCGAAGGGCGGGCCCTGCTGGGTCCAGCCGGTGAACAGGTGGCCGTCGCCCCATTCGACGACACCGCTGAGGCGGTACGGCGGGGTCGCGGGCGGCGCGGCCCGGAAACCGGTGTCGTCGAGCAGGCCGACGAAGCCGTCCGCGCCGACGACGAGGAAGCGGTCACGGGGCGCGTCGTAGTGCACGTGCTCCAGGTCGAGCGATGGCGCTTCCCGGCACGGCAGGAAGGAGCCACCGGGCGCCGACCGGAACACCTGCCCCTTGTCGCCGACGACCACGGCGCGGCCGTCGGGGGCGAAGGCGACGCCGCACAGCGGGGCGTTCCCGCGGAACGACTCGCGCACGGAGCCGTCGGGGGAGCGGACGATCACTGCGTCTCCCGCCACGAAAACCGTCGCGCCGCCGGGGGCCGCGGCCACGGCCACGACGCTGTCACCGGTGAACGGCGGTTCGACGCGCAGTTCCCCGGTCTCCGGGTCGAGCACTGCCACGAACCCGGCGTCACCGGTCACCCGGATCGCCCCGCCGACCGCCGCCAGCGCGTACAGGCACCCTCCGGTATCGGTCGGGACGATCCGCTCGTCGTCCGCGTCGATGATCGCGAGAAAGCCGTGCTCACCGGCGACGACCGCCGTGGTGTCGCTCAGTGGCAGGATCGCGCGCAGGCCGTTCGCGTCGAGCCGCCGCGACCGCCACCCCGCGCCGTCGAGCCGCAGCACGGCGCTGTCCCCGCGCCCGCCGCCTGCCACCCACAGCGTCTCCCCGAAGCGGGCGGGCACGAGCGGCCCCGGTATTTTCCCGAGCAGTGGATGACCGTCGACCATGAACGCGCGCACGGGGTTTGAACCTACGGCACCCTCCGTCCGGGCCGGATCGAGGGTGCGCGCCCCGCGTCACTCCGGCAGCGCCGATGCGCGCGCGGCCGCGACCACGACCGGCCACCGGTGCGCGGGAACGGGTTCGAGGAGATCGTTGCCGTCGTCCAGGCGGACGGCATCGATCGGCAGCCGGTGCAGTGCGCCGCGCGGCAGCACGAGCAGGTCGTCGTCGTGCAGCATCAACCGGGTCGACGGCGGCAGCAGGCAGGCGCGGTCCGGCAGGAGCGCGACGAACGTGTTCCGCTCGCCGTCCTTCGTCGCCCGGAAGACGGTGGCGATCTCGTAGCGGGGATCCGGCCACAGGACTCGGCGCATCGTCTCGAGGAGGCGGTGCGCGCGGTCGTCGTCGTGCTCGAGGCCGGGCAGGGTGTGCGGGCCGAGCTGGACGTCGCGGGTCGGCCCGGGGAGGGACAGCACGCCGTCGTCGCGCCGGGACATGCGGGCGAGCAGAGTCACCGCGCGGCCGAGGCCGTCGAGCGCCCACGCCTCGTCGAAGACCTCGCTCAGGCGGTCCGGTGCCATCGGGCCGTACTCGGTGTCGACGTCGGTCCCGGCGTGCTCGGCCGCGGCGCGCACGATGCGCAGCGCCAGCTCCACATCCTCCGGGGCGGCGGCCAGCGGCACCGTCACGTCGAGGGTGCCGTCGGACCAGTCGACCGTCAGCGAGCGCGTGGAGACCCCGTCCCGGTGCGGGAACCAGTGGCCGGGCTCGGTCACCGGATCGCACGGCGCATCGCCCCGCCACCGGAGATCGGCCAGTGGCGGCGTGAGAATCGCCGCGGGGAACGGGGATTCGAGGGGGACGGTGAAGTCGGTGCTCACGCTCCGAGCATGACGGGTGACCCGATGCGGGCGCATTCGCTTTTCCCCGCGCCCGCCGACCGATCCCCGGACGGGTCAGAGCAGTGTGCCGATGGGGCTCCGGTCGACCTCGCGCAGCAGCTCCGCGACGTCGTCGCAGACGAACTCCGCACCCGACGAGGTCAGCTCGTCGCGGGAGATACCTCCGCTCAGTACGCCGACGGCGCGCACCCCGACCTCGGTCGCGGCTTTCGCGTCCCACACCGTGTCCCCGACGAAGACCGCCCGGTCGGCGGGGACGCCCGCGCGGTCGAGGGCGACGCGGACGATGGCCGGGTCCGGCTTGGCCGTTCCCACGTCGTCGGCGTCGGTGACGGCGTGCAGGATCGAGTCGCTGTCGAGCAGTTCGCGCAGGCGGGCGAGTTCGTCGGGCGGGGCGGAGGTGGCGAGGACGATGCGCAGGCCGCGGTCGTGCAGCGCGTGCAGGATTTCGCGGGCGCCGGGGAGCAGGGTGAGCTCCCCGGCGGACTCCAGGTAGTACCGGGAGTGCAGTTCGTCGGCGCGGTCGGCGTCGGCATCGGGGGCGAGCGTCTCGATCAGGGTGTCGCCGTCCATGCCGATCGCGCGGTGGATGCACCAGTTCGGCACCACCGCCCCCGCCTCGCGGAAGGCGCGGTGCCAGGCGCGGGTGTGCTGGTAGTTGGAGTCGACGAGGGTTCCGTCGATGTCGAACAGCACGGCGGCGGGGTCGGGCACGGGCTCTCCTCGGGTCGGGTGCTGCCCGGCTACCCGACCTGCCGCGCGGGAATCAGCCGCCGAGGGTCGCGAGCACCGTGCTCGCCTGGTGATCGACGCCGAGCTGGTTGGGGTGGAAGGGGAGCGCGGGGCCGGGCGGGTCGGCGGTGACCGGGATCAGCCCCTCGACCCAGCGGACGCCGGGCGCGCGGCAGGCGTCGTGCCCGACGCTGCCCGCGTAGGTGTTCGCGAACTCCACCCCGGTCTGCCTGGCGACGGCGGCGAGCATGGTGTTCAGCTGGGCGAGCTTCTCGGCGAGCCAGTTCACGTCGGTCGGCGAGATCGGGATGATCGGGTAGCACGGGTCGCCGACGGCGACGCCGTCCAGGTAGTTCAGCATGACGATCCTGGCTTTCGGCGAGCGTTCGGCGATGCCCCTGATGGTGGCGGCGATCTTCGGCTCGGCGGCCTCGATCCGCTGCGTCATCTGGTCGACGCCGTTCACCACGAACCGGGACACGCACGGCGAGACGTCCGGGTTCGGGGTGATGCAGGTGCGCACCGTCGCCGCGAGCCCGACGTCGTTGCCGCCGATCAGGATCGTCACCAGGTCGGTGTCCGGGGTGAGCCGGTCGAACTGCGGTTCGTTGTACGACGGGTACTGGTCCTTGCCGAGTGGCTGGTCGACCGTCATGTCCTCGGTGGTGGCGCCGGCGCAGGCCGCGTCCCGGAAAGTGGGGACGTTCAGCGCCTCGGCCACCTGCCTGGCGAAGTTCTGCGTGCGCTGCAGGCAGCCGAGCGGCACGAACTCGGCGTTGAGCAGCGCGGGGTTCAGGGTCGCGCCCGCCGACCAGGAGTCACCGAGTGAGACGTACTCCTGATATCCCGGCGGTTGTGCGGTGACGAGCGGCGCCGTGGCGCAGGTCAGCAAAGTTCCGGCAAAGGCAGCGAGAGTGCTCCGCCACATGGGTACCTCCGGGTCTCGGTCCGGGTGAGACTGGCAGATGACAGCGTGCCAGCAGATCCTCCGCAACGGGTGAGATTGTCCGTTTCGCTAGGGTGTGGCGTGATCTCCGCGCTCCTGCTCCTCACCGCACTCGTCCAGCTCGCCTGCGTGGTCCTGCTCTGGACCCGCACCACCCGGCCCGCCCGCGTCTGGCTGCTCGGGGTCGTCGGGCTCGGCGTCGCCTACGATTCGGCGATCATCGGGCTGGGAGCGGTGATCGGTGCGGGCGCGCTGCTGGAGACGATCAGCCTCGGCCGCTTCATCGGCCACGCGCTGCTCACCCCGGTGCTGGTGCTGTGGGCGGCCGACCGGGTGGCCGCGGGGCAGCGGCTGCGCGTGTCGGCGGTCGCGCTCACCGTGATCCTGATCGCGTGGGGCGTGTTCGAGCTGCCGCACCTGGAGCTGATCCCGAAGGAGTACGCCGACACCCTGCGCTACGCCTCGGCCGAGCCCGCGCCGCCGATCGTCCCGCTGGTCGTGACCGTGGTCCTGCTGGCCGCGAGCGTCTGGCTGCTGCGCCGCGAGTCGCGGTGGCAGCCGCTGGTGGGGACGGTGCTGCTGGTGCTCGCCTCCGGCGCGGCGGTGGCGGTGCCGCCGCTCGGCAATATCGGCGAGGCCGCCATGCTGGTCGGGCTCACCGCGGCCGAGCTGCCGCGCCGGTCGCGGAGATGAGAAACGGGCCCCGGATCGCTCCGGGGCCCGCTGCTCGGGGGAGTCAGTGCTGCAGCACGCGCTCCTTGTTGGTGTCGTCGACGGTGGTGTCGTCGGTGGTGTCGTCGACGGTGTTGCCGGTCCGCGGCGTCGTCCCCGGCTGCATGGGGTCGAGCGCCGGGTCGATGTCGATCGTGGTGCGCAGCGGCTTGTTCGGCAGCAGCGCGGCAGCGATCAGCGCGATGACGCAGGCCGCGGCGGCGACCAGGAAGATGCGCCCGGTGGCGTCGCCGTAGGCGCCGCGGACGATCTCCAGGACCGGGGCGGGCAGCGACTTCAGGTCGAGGGTGCCGCCGCCGGAGCTGCCGGCCGGGATGCCGAGCTCGGCGAAGCCCGCCGCGGAGAGTTCACCCACCCGGGAGGCCAGGATCGAGCCGAGCACCGAGACCCCGATCGCGCCGCCGAAGGTGCGGAAGAACGCGACGCTGCTGGAGGCGGCGCCGATGTTCTGCACGCTCACCGTGTTCTGCACGGCCAGCACCAGGTTCTGCATCATCATGCCGACGCCGAGCCCGACCACGGTGATGTAGCCGCCGACCAGCCACAGGTTGGTGGCGTGGTCGATCGTGGCGAGCAGCCCGAAGCCGATCACCAGCAGCACGCCGCCGAAGACCACGAAGCGCTTCCACTTGCCGAACCGGGTGATCAGCTGACCCGAGGTCACCGAGGCGATCAGCATGCCCGCCACCAGCGGGATGGTCAGGACGCCTGCCGCGGTGGGGGAGTAGCCCCGCGCGGTTTGGAAGTACTGGCCGAGGAAGGTGGTCGCGCCGAACATGCCGACGCCGACCGCGATGGAGGCGATGATCGCCAGGCCGGTGGTCTTCTCCAGCACGATCGGCAGCGGAATGATCGGCGACTTCGCCCGCCGCTCGACCCACACGGTGGCCGCCAGCAGCAGCACGCCCGCGCCGACGTAGAGCGCCGACTCCCGGGAGAACCAGTCGTAGTAGCCGGCCTTGCCCGCGAAGGACACCCAGATCAGCAGCACCGAGACGCCCGCGGTGAGCAGCGTCGCGCCGAGCCAGTCGATGGAGCCGCCGGTCTTGCGCTCGGTGGGCAGCCGCAGCGTGCGCTGCAACAGGAAGAGAGCGATCACGGCCAGCGGCACGCAGACGAAGAAGCACCAGCGCCAGCCCAGCGGGCTGTCCACGATCACGCCGCCCAGGATCGGGCCGCCGGACATCGAGACCGCCATGACGGCGCCCATGTAGCCGGAGTACCTGCCGCGCTCACGGGGTGAGACGATCGAGCCGATGATGGCGACGACCAGCGCCGTCAGCCCGCCCATGCCGACGCCCTGGATGACCCGGGCGACCAGCAGCAGCGGCACGGTGTGCGCGAAGCCGGCGATCACCGAGCCGATCACGAAGATCACGATGGCGGACTGCACGAGCAGTTTCTTGTTGAACAGGTCGGCGAGCTTGCCCCAGATCGGGGTGGTCGCCGCGTTGGCGAGCAGCGCCGTGGTGATGACCCAGGCGTAGGCCGTCTGCGAACCCTTCAGATCGCCGATGATGGTCGGCAACGCGGTCGCGACGATGGTGGTGCTCAGCAGCGCTGTGAACAGCGCGGCCAGCAGACCGGTCATCGCTTCCAGGATCTCGCGGTGACTCATGGCGGCCGGATCTCGGTCTTTCACCGCCTCGGCTGTGGTGGACATCGAATACCTGACTTTCTATCGAACCGGCTGGTGCTCGCCCGCGCCGGTGCGGAGAGCGTGTTCGGTGAGCTTTTCCCGGAGGGTGCGGATGGTGCTGCGCGCGCGTTCGGCGTCGTCGTCGCCCCAGTCGTCGAGCAGGGCGGCCATGACCTCGGCGCGTTTGACCCGGATCCGGCGCAGCAGTGCGCGGCCCCGGTCGGTGATGTGCAGGACTGTGGCCCTGCCGTCGGTCGGATCGGGGTGCCTGCTCAGCAGGTCATCGGCGACCAGTTCGGCGACGTGGCGGCTCAGTGCCGACGGGCTGAGGCACATCGATACCGCCAGATCACCCTGCCTGCACGGGCCGTGCTCCTCCAGGGTGACCAGCACCCCGAGGCCGCCGGCGAGCAGCCGCTCGTCCTCGTTCCTGGCGATCGACATCTTGATCGCCCGGCCCATGAGGTAGAGCTCGTCGATCAGGCTCTGGGCCGTCGTGCTCGACACCGCCATCTCCACCACTCCCGGAACAGACTATTTGCTTGCTTGCGTTAAGCAACTATACGACGGTTGTTTGACACAAGCAACTAGTTTGCGGGGGTGCGGTGGGTCACGCCCGAGATGTCCGAATCAGTCCCTGACCAGCAGTCCGATCGATGCGGCGAGCAGGGGAGCGAGCTCGAACATCTGGGTTCGCGAGATGATCGCGCCGCGCAGCGCGGGCACGCCCTCGGTGACCGTGATGCTCGCCGCCTCGCGGAGATCGACCTTCTCCAGCGTGGTGTCGCGGAGCGCGAACTGCACCCGGCTGCCCGGGAAGGTGACGCCGGTGAGCTTGGCGCCGCCGAGGTCGACGTCGCGCAGGACGCAGTCGCGGAACGTCACCTCGCGCAGCTGGGCGCCGCGCAGGTTCGCGCCGTCCAGCTTGCAGCCCTCGAAGGTGACCCGGCGCAGCCGCGCGCCGATCAGCTCCGCGCCCGCCAGGGTCGAGTCGACGAGTTCGACGTCCTGCCAGGACGTTTCGGTCAGGGAGGTGCCGGTGAGGTCGGCGTTGCGGAGCCAGGAGTCGGCGAATCTGGTCGCGGTGAAGTCGGTGCCGGTCAGGCGGGCCGTACGGAAGGCGCACTGGGTGAAGCGGGCGTTGCGCACGGTCAGGTGCCGATGGTCCCCCTCGACGAGGGTGCGGTCGTGGTCGCCCTCGTCGTCCAGGGGGTCGTCCAGGGGGTGGAGGTGGGCTGCGAAGGGGAGGTCGTCGAGTTCGCGCACGTCGTGCACCCTAGTTGGCCGTGCCGACAGCGACGTTCACCGCGCGGCGGTCAGTAGGACGAAGGCGGCGACGATGATCGCGACGCGGACGTAGTGGTAGCGGTCCCAGCGGTTGGACTGCTCCTTCCAGTCCGCGGGGCGGCTCTCGGCGGTCCACGTCTTGGCCCGGTTGTTGATCGGGACGAGCAGGAGCAGCGACATCACCACGCTCACGATCAGCAGTGCGGTGGCGGTGACGACGAGGCCGGTGCCGGGGTCGTGCCAGGCGGTGGCGGCCCAGACGGCGCTGAGGGCGACGGAGCCGAGGTACCAGAACGGCATGAGGGCGCCGAGCATGCGGCCGCCGTGGGCGCGGCCGAGCTGGCCCGCGTCGCCGGGGAGGCCGTCGAGGATCCGGTTGATCACGAAGGCGACGGAGAGTTCGACTCCCACCATCAGGCCGACGATGACGATGGTGCCGATTGCGAGTGCGTTGTTCATGGCCACCTTCTCGATCTAGTGCTGCTAGTTATTGGATCAACACTAGAACTATCGGCGACCCGTTGTCTAGCGGTGCTAGGATTCAGCTATGTCGGTACAGGAACGGAAGCAGCGCGAGCGGGCGGAGCGGGAGCGCCTGATCGTGGCGACCGCCCGCGAGCTCGCCGCGCGGGACGGCTGGGACGCGGTCACCACCCGGCGGCTCGCCGAGCGCATCGAGTACAGCCAGCCGGTGCTCTACAGCCACTTCCGGGGCAAGCGCGAGATCATCGGCGCCGTCGCCCTCGAGGGTGCCGCCGAACTGGCCGCGGCGGTGCGGGCCGCGGCAGGCGCGGCTGACGGGCCACGCGCCCGGGTCACCGCCCTCGCCGACGCCTACCTCGACTTCGCCGCGCGCAACCCCTCGGTCTACGACGCCATGTTCCAGCTCGACGGCGGCCTGGCCTTCGCGAGCGAGGACACCCCGGAGCCGCTGAAGGATGCCTTCGCGGCCCTGCTCGAAAACCTCGCCGACGCCGCCGGGGACGGCGTCGACCCCGGGCTGTTCACCGAGGTCGTCTGGTCGGCCCTGCACGGGCTCGCCACGCTCACCCGCGCGGGCCGGTTGCCGCCGGGTGATTCCGCGCGGCGGGTCGAGCTACTGGTCGATCGGCTCGCGGCGGGCTGATATCCGGCGGAGCGCTCACCCCCGGTAACCCTCAGCGCCGGTCGAGCACCGCCCGCGCGGCGGAATCGAGGACGAAGCCGAGCGCGCCGATGACGACGATCACCGCCATGACCTGGTCGTAGGCCAGCTGATCCCGCGCGTTCAGGATCTGGTAGCCCAAACCCGAACGCACGCCGAGCATCTCGGCGGGCACCAGCACCACCCACGCGATCCCGAGCGCGATCCGCAACCCCGCCTGCACGTGCCCGCGAATGGCGGGCAGCACCACGGCGAAGAGCCGCTCGCGGCGGGTGGCGCCGAAGGAGCGGGCGACCAGCAGCAAACCGGGGTCGATGGCGCGGACACCGGCGCTGGTGTTCAGGACGATCGGCCAGACCGCCGCGGCGGCGACCAGGAACACCACCGGCTGGTTGCCGATGCCGAACACCGCGACGGCGATCGGCGCCCAGGAGAGCGGCGAGATCATCCGCAGGAACTGCACGACCGGCGCGACGGCGTGCTCGGTCGCGGCGTGCAGCCCGAGCAGCAAGCCGAGCGGAACGCCGACGGTCACGGCGATCAGCAGCCCGAGCAGCAACCGCCACAGGCTGACCCCGATATCGGAGAGCAGCACCCCGCGCTCGTACAGCGCGTGCAGCGCGCCGGGCACGTGCTGCGGGGCGAATTCGCGGAGCAGCGAGTCGGAGCCGGCCAGCACGCTGGTGACCAGCCACCAGAGCGCCAGCGCGGCGGCGATGGCGGCGACGCGGGGGAGCGGGCTGCGGCGGGTGCGCGAAACCGGGTCGGTATCGGGGAGGACGGTGGCGGTCACGACGGGTCGATCTCCTCGATGCGGGTGGGGGCGGCGCCGCCGAGACTGCCGCGGACGAAGCGGTCGTCGACGAGTTCGGCGTGCACCCGGGCGGGGTCGAGCCGGGTGAGGAACCTGGTGTCGCCGTCGACGACGGTCGCGGGCATGGCCTCGATCAGGGCCCTGGTGAAGCTCGGGTAGGGGTACGCCTGGAAGCCGATGCGCTGCGGGCTCCACTCCGGGTGCCGGACCGGGGGTGGTTTCGGGTAGGTGAGCGCGGTGGTGATGGCGGGCAGCGGCTGCGGAAGGTAGCCGCCGGCCAGCATCGCCGCGGTGGCGGGGCGGTCGGCGTCGATGCGGCGCTGGGCTGCCACCACGCCGTCGGTGAGCGCCTGCGCGACCTCGGGGCGCCGGTCGAGCAGGTCCTGGTGCACCACGAGGGCGCAGCAGGCGTGGTCGCGCCACAGGTCGCCGAGGTAGCGGTGGATCCGGCCGATGCCGCGGACCTGGGCGGCGGCGTTGAACGGGTCGGCGACGGTGAAGCCGGCGATCGAGCCGTTGGCCAGCGCGGGGACCATGTCCGATGGGCTCATGACCACGAGTTCGACGGTGCGGTCGGCGCGCGCGGCGGAGCGCCGGATCACCGGGCGCAGCCCGTGCGCGCGCAGGTACTGCTGGATCAGGATGTTGTGGATCGACCACCAGAACGGGATCGCCACCTGGGTGCCCGCCAGCTGCTCCGGCTCGGTGATGTGCGGGGCGACGGTGAGCGCGGAGCCGTTGGTGTGGTTCCAGCCGAGCACCCGGACATCCGCGCCGAGCCCGTACCTGAGCTGTACGGCGAGCGGCATGAGCAGGTGCACGACGTCCACCTGGCGGGTCAGGAAAGCCTCGGCGAGCGAGGCCCAGCTGCGGAAGAGCACCGGCTTGGCGCTGTCCACCGTGCCCGCGGCGACGGTGTTCGCGCCGTGCGCGACCAGCAGCGGCGCGGCATCGGTGATCGGCAGGTAGCCGATGCGCAGCGTGCCGCCGGTGTTGCCGCGGTCGGCCCCGGCGGCCCGCGCCAGATCGGCGACCCCGGCGATGCCACCGGCGGCGACCAGTCCGGCGCACCCGCACAGCAGGGCCCGGCGGGAGAGGCTCACGCGGGCACCACCGTCTCGCGGTAGCCGGCCACGATGCGCTCGCGCACCGCCACCGGGTCGGCGCCGGTCAGCCGGACGTCCTCGCGCACGGCGGCCCCCGGGCCGATGAGCACGATCCGATCCGCGAGCCGCAGCGCCTCGTCCACGTCGTGGGTGACGAGCACGGTGGTGCAGGACAGCTCGGCGACGAGTTCGCGCAGCCAGTCCTGCAGGTCCGCGCGCACCGCCGGATCGAGCGCGCTGAACGGCTCGTCGAGCAGCAGCAGCCGGGGGCGGACGGCGGCGGCCCTGATCACCGCGATCCGCTGCGCCTGCCCGCCGGAGAGCTGGTCGGGGCGGCGTCCGGCCAGGTCGCCGAGGCCGAAGCGGGCGAGCAGGCCGAGCGCGTGGCCGGCGTCGAAGCC
The DNA here is from genome assembly GCF_021183625.1 of Nocardia asteroides. Lineage (NCBI taxonomy): Bacteria > Bacillati > Actinomycetota > Actinomycetes > Mycobacteriales > Nocardiaceae > Nocardia > Nocardia asteroides. The sequence continues at coordinate 485,671 of NZ_CP089214.1, read as the reverse complement.
GTCGCGGTGCCGGGTGAAGCGGCCGCCGAAGAGGATGTTGTCGCGCACCGTCAGCCACGGCATGAGCAGCGGCTGCTGGAACACGGTGCCGGTGGCGGGCGGGGTGCCGGCGCCGTCCCAGTCGATGCTGCCCGCGTCGAGCCGGTCCAGCCCGGCCAGCACCCGGAGCAGCGTGGACTTCCCGCTGCCGCTGACGCCGAGCACGGCCAGCGTCTCCCCGGCGGGCACCGCCAGATCGAGGCCGCGCAGGACCGGGGTGCCGGCGTAGTTCTTGTGGCCGTCCGCTATTCGTACTGCGAGAGTTCCCACCGCAATTGCCCTTCCGAGGGTGACTGGATCGGCAGGAAGGCGGCCTCCCGGAACCGACGATTGGTGGCGCTGGCGGTGGCATAGCCCGCCCCGCCGCGCAGGGCGAACTCCAGCCGGGTGGCCTCGACCGCGAGCCGGGCGGCGCCGAGCCGGACCTCGAGCAGCTCGGCCGGTCCGGCCGCGCCGGGGTCGGCGGCGTGCCGGTGCAGCTGGTGGCGCAGGTCGTCGGCGCGCGCGGCGAGCGATTCGAGCTCGGTGCGGAACTCCTCGCCGAGCCCGTCCAGCCGCCCAGCCGCCTCGGCGAGCGCGGTGCGCGCGATACCGGTGCAGAAGGCGGATTGCAGCAGCAGGAAGGTCGGGCGAATGGCGCCGCAGAACCCCTTCAGGTCGGCGGTGATCCGCTGCTCGACCGCGACGTCGGTGAAGCGCAGCGAGGTCGAGGCGGTCGCGCCGAGCGCGAGCAGCTCGGGTGCGGGCGCCACCTCGACGCCGGTCGCACCGGTGCGGGTGCAGCCGACGTGCCCGCGCCCGGACTCGTCGCGGAAGGGGAAGACGATCAGCGCGTCCGGGAAGACGTTGGAGGCCCAGGCGATCGGCCCGGAGATCCGGTCGCCGTCGGCGGCCAGCGGGAGCGGGCCGAGCCCGGCCAGGTGCTTGAGCGCCGCCGCCATGGCGGTGACGCCGACCGTGTGGCCGGAGGTGAGGCCGTCGAGATGTGCTTCGCGCACGGGTTCCGGTGCGCGGGAGATGTACTCGATGCTCATCCGCTGCGCCCAGAGCGAGAAGCCGACCGCGAGGCTCTCCCCGGCGATTGCCTCGACCACGCCGATGATCGGCTCGATCCCCGGCTCGCCGAGCCCGATGCCGAGCAGCCCCAGCCGGCCCAGCTCGGCCAGGTCGGTGCGGACGTCGGTCGCGCCCCGGTCGAGCGCGGCGGCCCGCTCGCGGACGAAGGCCACCGCCTCGGCGCGGGCGTCGAGCACGGCGGTCATGTCCTGGGTTCCGTGAGCGCGTGCAGGCGGTCGATCGGGGTGCTCACGGCATCGCGGGCGCGCCGGACCGCGGCCTCGTCGGGGGCGTCGTAGAAGCAGAGGCACTTGGCCGTGTCCTCGCGGACGTAGGTGCGCAGGAAGTCGACCTCGGGGACGTTCGCGTACTTGGGCGCGTTCGCCTTCTTGCGCGCGAGGTAGGTGTCCATGTCGATCTCGGCCGGGATGTCCCACTCGACCAGGTACCCCGCCGCCGGGCGGGCCGCCTTGAGCTGCGCCAGCTCGGCGCCGACCAGCCGCACCTCGTGCGGGCCGTCGACCGCGCCGAGTGCGCCGTCCGGTTCCAGCCCGGGGGCGCGACAGGACTCGAACTCGGCGATCGCGAAGATCCGCCCGGCGCCGGTCACCTGGGCCTCGATCAGCTCGCCGCCGGCCTCGCCGATGCGCGCCGCCAGCTCGTCCACGGCCTTGGCCGGATCGATCGCGGGCGCCAGTTCGTACAGGTACAGGGACATGCGGGATCGCCTTTCGGAGAACGGATAGCGGCCCTCGAAGCAGTGCGGGGCCGGGACGCGGCTCAGCGCGAGTGACGACAGGCAGCACCGGCGACGCGCACGAGATCCACGTGCAGGCGGCGGGTGAGGGTACTGCGGGTCACGGAGCAACCATGACATAGACAGAACGATCTGTCTATTTGGCGGAGTGGCTATGGTGGACGGTGTGACCACGTCGACGGAACCCGCGGCGCAGGCAGGGCAGCCGGCCAGGCCGAGCCCGGCGCAGCGCCTGCTCGACACCGCCGGAGCCCTCTTCGCCCGCTACGGCATTCGCGCCGTCGGCATCGACCGGGTGCTGGCCGAGGCCGGGGTGGCGCGGGCCAGCCTCTACTCCAGCTATGGCTCCAAGGACGCGCTGGTGCTCGCCTACCTCGAGCACCTCGACCGCCGCGACCGGGCGCGCTGGCAGGAGGCGGTGGCCGCCGTCCCCGGCCCCGCCGATCGGGTGCTGACCTTCTTCGACCTCGCGCTGGCCTCCGCGCCGGGGAAGGGGTTCCGGGGGTGTCAGTACGCGAACGCGGCGACCGAGTTTCCCGATGAGCGGCTGGAACCGGTTGTCGCGCATCGGGTCTGGGTCCGGGAGACGCTGACCGGGCTGCTCGCCGAGGCGGGGGTGGCCGATCCGGGTGTGCTCGCGCAGCGGATCCAGCTCGTCTACGACGGCGCGCTGGCGGGGTCGAAGCTGGAGCACTCGGTGGAGCCGCTCCGGCTCGGGCGCGCGATCGCCGCGGAGCTGCTCGGCGCCGGATAGCCGCGGTGCGGGCCGGTGCCGGGCCGAGCATGAAAAGCGTTGCTGTGCAACTCGTTTAGCTACCTCAACGTTACCTCGGCGTCGATCGATGTTCACGCCGGGTCGATTGAGTCTGCGGGAGAACGCCGCACCGACGGAAGGACTCCCATGACCACCGAACCCCGGACGCCGTGGACGGAGGCGGACATCCCCGCCCAGCACGGCCGGATCGCCGTCGTCACCGGCGCCAACAGCGGGCTCGGCTTCGAGACCGCGCGGGTGCTCGCGGAGCGTGGCGCGACGGTCGCGCTGGTCTGCCGGAGCATCGGCAGGGCCGAGACGGCGGCCGAGCGCATCCGGGAGACCGCCCCGGATGCCGAGATCCGCACCGTGCGCGCGGATCTGCTGTCCCTCATGTCGGTGCGGGCGGCGGCCGAGCAGCTCCGGGCGGAGTTCGCGCGCATCGACCTCCTCGTCAACAACGCGGGCACCACCTTCGCGCGGCGCACCGAGTCGGCGGACGGCTTCGAGGCGACCATCGCCACCAACCACCTCGGGCCCTTCGCCCTGACCGGGCTGCTGCTCGACCGCATCGCCCCGCACCGGGGAGCGCGCATCGTCACCGTCGGCAGCCTCCTGCACCACCGGGCGCCGCTCGACCTCGACGACCTGCACTGCGCGAATCGGCGGTACCGGAACATGGTCGTGTACGGGCAGTCGAAGCTCGCCAACCTGATGTTCACACTCGAACTCCAGCGCAGGCTGGCGGCCGCGGGCGCACCGGCGATCGCGACGGCCGCGCACCCCGGGTCGGTGCACACGGCCTTCGGCGACAACATGGGCCCGCTGTCCAGGCAGCTCAACTCGGGAGTGCTGCGCCCCCTGGTCGGTTGGACCCAGCAGCCCGCCGCCGTCGGCGCGCTCGCGACGCTGCGCGCGGCCACCGACCCCGCCGCCGTCGGCGCCGAATACTTCGGCCCCGCCGACTGGCGGGAGATGCGGGGCAACCCGGAGCGGGCGCGGATCTCCGAGTACGCGACGGACCCCGATGCGAACGATCTGCTTTGGCGGGAGTCGGAGCGCTCGACCAGGGTGGTCTACGACTTCGGCGCGCTTGCGACAGCGGTGGGCCGAGCCTGACGGCACCGGCGAGGCGCTCTCAGCGACTGAGCTCCGACCTCGCCGCCCCGACCCCGAGCCCCTCGGCGACATCCGCGAACCGGGTGGCCCCGCTGTTCGCCCGCAGCGTCGCGGCGGCGGCGCGGGCGCCGGGCGTCAGGGCGCGGGCGCGCTCGACGGCCACGCGCAGCGAGCGGGGGTTCAGTTCCTTCGGCCGCAGCGTGACCCCGGCACCGGCCTCGCTGACGCGCCGCGCGATCTCCGGCTGATCCCGCCCGAAGGGGACGACCACCGTCGGCACGCCCGCGGCCATGGCCTTGGAGACGATCCCGAACCCGCCGTGCGTGACGACGGCGGCGCAGTGCGGCAGCACGTGCCCGTGCGGCACGAACCGCTCCACCCGGATGTTGCCCGAGCTCACCAGCGCGGCGCCCTCGTACGCCTCGGCGAGGGTGAGCAGCACCCGCACCGGGTGGTCGCGCAGCGCCTCGACCGCGATCCGGGCCAGGTCCTCGTCGCCCTGGTAGTCGGTGGAGCAGGTGACCAGGACCCAGGGGTCGCCGGGCTCGTCCAGGTAGGCGGGGCGCTCGGCGGGCAGGTCCCAGGGCTGGGCGCCGACCAGGTGGACGTGGGCGGGCAGGTCCGTGCGCGGGTACTCCAGCGGCTCGCCGGTGAGCACGATGACCGCGTCCTGGGCGGTGAACTGGTCGAGCGGGGAGCGGAACCCGGGCAGCCCGGCCTCCCGGCGCAGCTCGTTCAGCCCCGGCAGCATGGCCTTGCCGAAGATGCGCTCGACCAGCTTCCACCCCACCGCGTCGCGCACCCGGCCGAGCGGGCCGGACAGCGGCTTCAGCCCGAGGCCGTACGGCGGGACGCCGCGGCCGCGCACCGGAAGCACCGAGGGAAGCACCATGGCGGTCGGCAGCGGCGACGCCTGGGCGCGGGTCTGCGCGCCGTAGGCGATGGAATCGACCAGCAGCACGTCGGGGCGGTGCTCGGCGATGGCGGCGTCCAGGTCGGGGCCGTCGAAGCGGCCGCGGCGCAGCAGATCGACCTGGCCGCTGCGCAGCCGCTCGGTGTCGGAGGTGGCGCGGAAGTCGGTGACCTCGACCGCGGTGACGCGCGGGTCGACGGCGTCGGCGGAGAGCCCGGCGGCGCGCAGCGGGCCGACCAGGGCGGGCAGGGTGCGCACGTGCACCTCGTGGCCGCGGCGGCGCAGCTCGAGGAGGCCGGGGACCAGGGGGAGGGTGTGGCCGGTGGCCGGGGCGGTGTAGACGAGGAAGCGGGTCATCGCGGGCTCCGTTTCGAGGGACTTCTGTTAGTATGAGACTAAATTGATTTGTGTCAAGGCCAAAGGGAAGCAGGTGCGATGACGCGCCGATACGAGATGACGGCGAGGGCGAAGGCGCGCGAACAGACCAGGGAGGCCATCCTGGACGCGGCGATCCAGCTGTTCGTGGATGCCTGGTACGACGAGGTGACGATCGCGGACATCGCTGCCGCGGCCGGGGTTTCGTCGCAGACGGTGGTCAACCACTTCGGCAGCAAGATCGGGCTGTACCTGGCCGGGCTGGCCGAGCGGTTCGCGCCGGCGATCAAGGCCGGGCGCTCCGCGGCGGTGCCGGGCGACGTGGAATCCATCGTGCGCACCGCGGTGCGCGACTACGAGCAGACCGGCGAGGGCACCTGGCGGCTGCTCGCGCTCGCCGAGCGGATGCCGGAGCTGCTGCCGATCATCGAGGACGGGCACCGCTCGCACCGGGACTGGGTGGAGACGGTCTTCGCCGCCGAGATCGCGCGCCGCCCGCACGAGCAGGATCGGTTCGGCGATCTGCTCGTCGTCGTGCTGAACGTCGGCACCTGGCGCAGCCTGCGGCACGAGCAGGGGCTGAGCCAGGAGGCCACCGTCGAGTACCTGATCACGCTGGTCGGCGCGCTGCTGAAGTGAGGCTCAGCGCGAGTGCTCCAGGTAGGCGACGATGGCGGCGGTGAAGCCGCGGCGCGCCTCGTCCAGGTCGGCGTAGGTGCCGAGCTGCTTCTCCGAGACGATGCCGCGCATGGCGCCCGGCAGGAACGAGGCCACCTCGCGCACCCGCTCCGGGTCCACGTCGAGATCGGCGAAGGCTTTCTGACAGGCGGCGTTCCAGCCGGCCCGCCAGGAGACGAGCTCGGCCGCGGTCCGCGGGTAGAGCCGCTCCAGCTCGGCCGGGTCGCGCGGGAGCGCGGCGCGCAGCGTCTCGATGGCGCGCGAATCGGTGCCGGTCAGGCCGTGGTAGAGCGTGTCGACGGTGGCGGCGACCCGCTCCCGGAGCGAGCCGCCGGGCGCCAGCCCCACCGGGAGCTCGCCGCGCCGCTCGGCGGTGCGGTGCAGCACCGCCGCCCACAGCCCGTCGATATCGCCGAACTGGTACTTCACCGCACCCCAGGTGACTCCGATGTCCTTGGCGATCCGGTTGGCCGAGACCGAGCCGGGATCGCCGGACGCCAGCGAGCTGAGCGCGGCCTCGAGCATGGACTCGCGGGTCGCCGCGCCGCGGCGGTTGGTGCGCCTGCTGCTGCTCGGGGCCGTTCCGGTCATTTCCGCGATGCTAATCGGCGATCGGCCGCGCACGGTCGCCGGACAGCGAGAGCGCGCGCAGCGCGCAGAGCCAGCCCACCCCGCCGAGCGCCATCCGGGCGTAGTTCGCCGATGTCCACAGCTCGACGAAGGAGGCGGTGCGATCGGCATCCCAGTCCGCGCCGTCGCGCTGGAAGAGCACCATCTGCGGTACGAACCAGCCGTAGCTGACCAGGGCGTAGGTGGTCATGAGCAGGGCGGCGGCCAGCCACCAGCGCCGCATCGGGCCCGGTGCCCGCCAGGCGAGGCCGATGTTCACCAGGGCCAGCAGCGCGACCAGCGGCGAGACGAAGGGCCAGAACGCCTTCCCCGCCCGCTCGAAGCCGGAATCGGTCATGGCGGCGAGCGTGTCCGCCGGCGGCACCTGCTCCCACAGGTGCACCACGATGACCTTCTCGTACCAGCCCGCCCCGAACTGGATACCGACGAAGATCACCAAGAGCCAGAGTGCGATGGCGCGTGCGCGTGTCATACCGAAAACGCTAGGCCGCGCGCGCGAGCGGGGAATCCGGGCGCTACCCGGAGCCCGACCCCGAAATATCCCCCGAGAAGCGAACTTTCAGACGAGCGAACCGGCCAGCAGCGAGGCGTCGTGCGCGCAGACGATCCGCAGGTCGGGTTCGCCGCGCTGGTAGAGCTCGGCGAGCCGGGCGTGGTTCTCCCGAACCCGGTGCCGGTCGTAGGCGACCCACGACTCCATGATCGACAGCGGGAACGGGACCTTCGAGCGGCCGTCCAGCGTGGCCGGGTGGTAGAAGGCGTCACCGGCGTGCAGGATCCAGCGACGCCCGGCGTCCACCGCGACGCAGGCGTGCCCGCGGGTGTGCCCGGGCAGGGCGATGAGCACGATGCCCGGCGCGATCTCGGTGAGCTCGCGGGCCGCGGCGAAGCCGCGCCACGGCTCGCCCGCCGGGTTGTGCTGCACGAATTTCGGGCCGTGCGCCCACTGCGCGGCGCGGAAGCGCATGCGCTCGCGCGAGGTCGGCTCGGTGACGGCGCCGCGCAGCTCCGCCGAGGTCAGGTGCACCTGGGCGTGCGGGAAGTCGGCGAGCCCGCCGATGTGGTCGGCGTCCAGGTGGGTGAGCACGATGTGGCGCACGTCGTCGCGCTTGAAACCGAGCCGCTCCACCTGCCGCGCGGCCGTCTCGTTCGGCTCCAGCAAGGGCCGTAGCAGGTGCCGCACCGGACCGATCCTGGCGCCCGGATCGACGATGTCGCGCAGGCCGAAGCCGGTGTCGACCAGCACCAGCGAGCCGGGTGCCTCGACCAGCAGGACATGACAGACCAGGTCGGCCGTCGCGGGGGGATGCATGCTGCCACAGTTCAGGTGGTGGACTTTCACGGGCGCGTTCCGTCGTCGAAGGGGAAGGGGGAGTCCGCCTCGGCCACGACGGCGGACACCGACAACCTACGGAATGCCGGGCGTTTGCGCGCCCGGTTGTCACACATCCGTTCGCCGTGTCGTCACCCCTCGACAGCCACGAAGCGAAGGAGCACGACATGCGGGTAGCGGTACTGGGGGCAGGCGGACTGATCGGCGCGGCCGTGGCCGAGGTGCTCACCGGCCGCGGGCACGAGGTGATCGCGCTGACCCGGACGTCCGGGGTGGACGCCTACACCGGCGCCGGGCTGGACGCGGCGCTGGTCGGAGTCGACGCGATCGTCGACGCGGTGAACTCGCCGCTGCAGGAGACCGAGGCGGTGCGCGAGTTCTTCGGCACCGTCGCGCGGCGGGTGCGGGCCGCCGCGGCGCGCACCGGGGTGCGGCACATCGTGCTGCTCTCGATCATCGGCATCGACGACACCACCGCCGGGCACTACGCGGGCAAGCTCGCCCAGGAACACGCCTACCTGGAAGGCGCGGTGCCGGTGCGGATTCTGCGCGCCGCCCAGTTCCACGAATTCACCGAGATGATGCTGAACTGGACCACCGTCGGCGACACCGCCACCGTGCCGCGGATGCGCACCCAGCTGGTGAGCGCGCGGACCGTCGCCGAGCGGCTCGCCGATCTCGCGCTCGCCGCCGAGGCGCCCGCGCGGCTCGAGCTGGCGGGGCCGGAGCCGCTGGAGCTGGTGACCGCGGTGCGGGCACTGGCCGAGCGGCGCGGCGCACCCGCGCACGTGCTGGAGTCCGCCGACGACACCGCGCCGGACGCCGCGCTGCAGGCGGACGGCGGGCTGCTGCCCGGCCCCGCGGCCGAGCTGGCCGGCCCCACCTTCGCCAGCTGGCTGGACCGGCGGCACCCGGCCGGCTGACCGACCGGTCGCCATGTTGGCCCGTCCGGCCAATCGGTCAGCCGACCTGCTCGGACTCCAGGACCTCTTTGAGCCGGGTCAGGGTGCGCCGGATATTGCCCCGCTGGAATTCGGCGAAGCCGCGCTTGCCGGTGACGAGGCGGTCGAAGACCGACGCGACCGCGTCCGGCCACTTCGCCCGGTCGTCGGTCCAGGTCTCGGTGACCCGGGTGCCGCCGTCGACCGGCTCGAAGCGGTACTCCCAGGTGGCCACCGCCACCCGGAGCGCGGGCTTGCGCAGGCCCCAGCGCCGCACGTGGAAGGCGAAGCGGCTGCCCGGCTCGGCGGCGGTCACCACGCAGCCGGTGTGCCAGCGCATGCCCCCGCGCACATTGGCGCCGACGAAGGTGTCGCCGGCCCGGGCCGGGCGGCCGGGGGCGTCGAGCACGGCGCCGGTGTTCTCCGGGCTCCAGCGCCCCATGCGGGTGACGTCGGCGATGTTGTCGTACGCGGTCGCCGGGTCGACGGCGATCACGATGCTGTCGGTGATCTGCATGGTTCGGGCCATCTGCCGAACTCTACGCACGCGAGCGGCCGCGATCCGCCCGCTGTGGTGGCGGCTGTCAGAGCCGCACCGGAAGCAGCGCGTCGCTCGGCGGCCTGCCCTCGCGCAGCCGCGCCACCTCCGCGCGGGCGAACTCCACCCGCGGTGCCGCGGCGCCGTGCTCCGCCGCGAGCGCATCGGCGAGGTCGTCCACCGCGTCCAGGACGTGACCCTGCCGTGCGCGCCCCGCCCGGGTGCCACCGGACCGCCGGAACGCGCGGCGCGCACGGGCGTTGCCGCACGCGGCGAGCGCCTCCTCCGAGGTGACCGCACCGGCCGCAACCTCGGGCGCCAGGATCTCGGCGAGGAACTCGCGCTCCCGGGGGACGGTCAGCACGAATACCCGGATTGCGATCGCCACCGCCACGGCCATCATTCCCAGGATGAGGGCCCACGCCGCCACGGCGCTGCCGCCCGCCGCGTTGCCCATCGAGTCCCACAGCCCGTGCAGCAGCATGGCGATGCCCATCAGCAGCAGCCCGCGCCCGGCCCGGCGCGGCTCGGCCGGACGCCCGAGCAGATAGACCAGCCCGGCGCAGAACAGCGCGGTGTAGACCAGATGTCCGGCGGCGCCGGTGGCCACCCGCACGATCACCGTGCTCAGCGAGGCCTCCACCTGGTTGGCGCCGAACTGCGAGGCGCCCGAGTTCAATCCGTAGGCGACGTCCTCGATGATCTCGAAGCCGAGTCCGAGGAACGCGCCGAGGATCAGGCCGTCGAAGGCGGTGCGAACCAGCCGCGGCGCCAGCGCGATGAGCAGCAGCAACCCGAACCCCTTCGCCGTCTCCTCGGTGAACGGCGCGGCCAGCCCGGCCCCCCAGTCCTGGGCGAAGGGATGCCCGAAGAGCTTGCCGTAGATACTGATCAGCGCGTTGTTGGCGTAGGCGGCCATGGCCCAGGTGGCGGCGAACCCGCCCCAGCAGAACGCCACCACCAGGATCTTCGTCGGCTGGCGGGCGTAGCGATCGACGTGGTGGGTGAACCACCAGAGCAGGGCGCCGTAGACCGCGAACACCGCCGCGGTCACCAGGATCGCCTGGCTGTAGGCCCCGTAGGTGTTGCCGATCCGGCTCGCGAACAGCAGCGCTCCGGAGGCGGTGAGCAGCGCGTAGACCCAGAACGCGAGGTTGCGCGGCTGGTAGAGGGTGAAGGAGCGGCCCCAGCCGGACTGCTCGATCGCGAGGAAGCGAGCGTGCTCGAGGTCGCTGGTCGATGTGGTCATCACGCTCACCGCTCTCCGGTCCGGCCGAGCCCGGCGATCATCGCGCCGACCTCGGTGCGAATGTCCTGGTCCGCCCCGGCGGGGCCGATCGCCACGACCTCCACCCCGATGCCGTCGAAGACGAACGCGGCGAGCACACCGTCCAGCTGCGCCGTCGTGTACCTGGTGCTGACCCCGGTCGCGCCGCGATCGGTGCTGACCGGGGCGGGATCGCCGGTCGCCGTCAGCCCGCGGCCGCCGGAGAGCGCGGCGTCGGTGCGCTCGATCTGGTCGAGCAGGGCGTTCGCGTCACCGTTGAAATCACCGGTCTGCACGCTGAACCGGGTGCCGCCGCTGGCCAGTACCGCCACCGTCGGGTAGCCCCTGCCGCTGGGTTCGTCGCCGGCCCGCTCCCCGTCGACCAGCGCCCAGCCGGGTGCGGCCGGGAAGGTGATCCCGCCGTCCAGCGCGATCACGTCGCCCGCGGCGGTCACATCGTCGTCCGCGATGGCGTCGTCCAGCCGTGGAAGCAGCACGCCCTGCAGAAACGCCAGCGCGAGCACCACCAGCGCGGGCAGCAGCGTCCGCCGGTCCATCCCGAACCAGCGCCGGTCGACCGGGACCCAGCGCTCGCCGGGGTCGAAGTACGAGGTCGGATCGGCCGTTCCCGGCTCCCTGGCATGCGTCCCCACAGGACCTCCACTTCGGTATCGCCGAAACGATAACCCGGAGATTGCTCGGGGGCGAACGGGGACCGGTCTCAGCCGGGAACTTCAGCCACCGGCTCGTCCGGGCGGGCCAGCACGCAGCGGGTGCGGTGGAAGATCGTCGTCATGCAGACGTTGCAGTGCGTGCAGAGCGACTCGGTCGCCGGGTCGGCGCGCAGCCGGTGCAGCAGGTCGGGCTCGCGCAGCAGACCCCTGGCCATGGCGACGAATTCGAAGCCCCTCGCCATCGCCAGGTCCATGGTCGCCCTGGTGGTGATGCCGCCGAGCAGCATGAGCGGCATGCTCAGCTCGCGGCGGAACTGCTGCGCCAGGTCGAGCAGGTAGGCCTCGCGGTAGGGGTACTCGCGCAGGAAGAAGCGGCTGCCCGCCCGCAACCCCCAGCTCAGCGGCGGCGGAAAGACCCGGGCGAACTCCCGGTGCGGCGCGTCGCCGTGGAACAGGTACATGGGGTTCAGCAGCGAGCTGCCCACGGTCAGCTGGAGTGCGTCGAGCGCGCCGTCCGCCTCCAGCCAGCGCCCTATCTGCAGGCTCTCCGGCAGTTTCAGCCCGCCGCGCACGCCGTCGTCCATGCTCAATTTGGCGGTGACGGCCATGCCGGTGCCGACCCGCTCGCGCACCGCGGTGGCGATCTCCCTGGCGAAGCGGGCCCGGTTCTCCAGCGCGCCGCCGTACTCGTCGCGGCGATGGTTCAGCAGCGGGCTGAAGAAGGCGCTGACCAGGTAGTTGTGCCCGAAATGGAGCTCGACGGCGTCGAATCCGGCGTCCTGCGCCAGCACCGCGGCCTCGGCGTGCGCGCGGACCAGCCCGCGCACCTCGGCCGCGCTCGGGCGCCGGGTGGCGGCCATGCCGAGCGGGCTGAACAGCCGGCTCGGGGAGAGCGCGGGGGCGCGGTTCGACGCGGCGTTGGCGACCGGGCCCGCGTGGCCGAGTTGCGCGCTCACCGCGGCGCCCTCGGCGTGCACGGCGTCGGCGAGCCTGCGCAGCCCGGGCACGGCCTCCGGACGCATCCAGATCTGCCTGCGTTCGGTGCGGCCCTCCGGCGCCACCGCGCAGTAGGCGACGGTGGTCATCCCGACCCCGCCGCGCACCGGGCGCAGGTGGTACTCGATCAGGTCGTCGGTGACCAGCGCGTCCGGGGTGCGGGCCTCGAAGGTCGCGGACTTGACCACCCGGTTCCGCAACCGGACCGGCCCCAGCTGGGCCGGGGCGAACACATCGTTCATTCTTCCTCCGGAGAGAGTGCGAGCCCCGCGCTCACGAACGCGGTGAGCGCTGCCACCGCGGCGGGGGAGAGCACCCGGTCGCCGGCGAGCGGGTCGCCGAACTGGCCGAGCACGAGGTCGAAGGCGAGCAGCCAGCGCCGCTTGGCGGTGGCGGCGTCGATCCCGGGCACCAGGTCGCGCAGCAGCGCCACCCAGGGGTCGAGCCGGAACCAGGTGGCCGCCCAGCGCACCGGCCGCCTGCCGAGCACGAGGCGGGCGAGCAGGTGCAGGTAGAGCCGGCCGGTGGGGTCGGCGGCGAGCTCGGCGAGCGGCGCGATCAGCGCGGCGACCACCGCGCGCACGTCGGGGGAGCCGACGGCGAGATCGTCGAGCGTGGTCTGCCAGAGCGGGCCGAGCCTGGCCTCCAGCAACGCGGCGACCAGCGCCTCCTTGGAGCCGAAGTGGTAGTGCACGGCGGCCGGGTTCAGCCCGGCGGCGGCGCACACGGCGCGCACCGAGACCCGGTCGTACCCGGCCTCGAGCAGCAGCCGCTCGGCACTGGTGAGGATGCGTTCGCGCGTCCCGGTATCGGCTCGTCCCACGGCAGAATTAGAACACGTTTCAATCGCCGGTTCAATCACTGATTGAACTGCGGCGCCGGGACCGGGCGGAATGCCGGATCTCCCGCTCCCGCACACTGGAGCCATGAGACGACCGGCGTGGAACGGCTCGCCGCCGAGCGGCCCGGAGGAGGCGCGCGAGCGCATCCTGACCGCCGCCATGCGGTGTATCGACACGCACGGCGCACGCGGGACCAGCCTCTCCCGCGTGGCCGCGGAGCTGGGCGTGATCCGGCAGACGGTGTACCGCTACTACCCGAGTACCGAGGCGCTCTTCGCCGCGGTGGGGTACGCGGCGCAGGACAGCTTCGTCGACCGGCTGGTCGCGCACCTGGCCGGGCGCGTCGATCCGGCCGAACTCGCGGTGGAGGCGGTCGCGTTCACCGTCGAGGAGCTGCCGGGGGAGCGGTATCTGACCGCGCTGATGAACAGCGGGGAGGGAACGGCGTTCTCCCGGTACGCGCTCTCGGAGGTGGCGCTCGGCGTTTGCCGGGAGGCGTTCGCCCGCACCGACGTCGAGTGGGCGGCGCACGGCTTCACCGGCCCGGAGCTGGACGAGCTGATCGAGTTCCTCGTCCGCGTGCTGCTCTCCTTCGTCGAGGAGGGGTCCGGCGGCGAGGGGGCGCAGCGGCGCGGGGCCGAGCTCCGCACCTACCTGCGCCGCTGGGTCGCACCCGCGGTCCGTGCCGAGTTCGTGGCCGCGATCGCCGGGTAACGCGGCGGGGTGGAGTGCGAGCCGCGCGATGCCGGGTATCGGCGCCTCCGCCGCGGACATGCGAAAACCGGGTGCCCGCCGCGGATTCGCGGCGGGCACCCGGCTCGAGCTCCGACCCTACAGGCTGGTAGCTGTCAGTTCGCGGGCTTGGTGACCGTGACCGGATCGGCCCAGTCGGAGAGGGTGACGTTGATGGTTCCGTCGCCCTTCTTGATGATGGCGCGCACCAGGTTCGGCCCGTCGCCGGCGGAGGGGGCGTCGGACGGCTTGGCCGCGGCCGAGGTGCTCGGCGGCGCGACGTCGGCGATGTAGAGCGTGATCGGGAAGGTGCCGCCGCCCTCGCCGACCCGGGGCACGATCGGGTCGATGACCGAGGAGTCGATGGTGCCGCTGACCTTCACGACCGCGGTGCCCTCGACGCTCTCGCGCCCCTCGACCTTCGGGTTCTGCACCTTGGCGATCACGTTGGCCAGGCCCTTGTCCTTGTCCAGGATGATGCCCGGATCGTAGACCTTCTCCGAGGGGCCGAGGTCGGCGAACTTGCCGTCCTCCAGCTTGACCCAGATGGACTTGTCCACGACGACGAAGTCGGCGTCGATGAACGGCGCGTCCGGCTTGGTCCGCACGGTGGCGCTGCCCTGGGCGGCGCCCTGGCCCTGCGGCTGGTTGGTGACGTCCGCGTCGACCTTCTCGACCGGCAGGTTCTGGATGTTCTCGACCTCCAGCTCCAGGTGCACGGCCTGCAGGGTCTGCGTGGTGCGCGCGGACTCCTGCACGATCTGCGCGGCCTCGGGCAGCGCGCCGGTCGCGGTCGCGGCGGTGCTCGTGCCGGTGCTGGAATCGTCGCTGCCGCAACCGGTCAGGACCGCCGCGAGGAGCGAGGCCGCGACGGCGGCGGTGCCGAGGCGCACCGGGGTGAGCCTGCGGGTTGCCCGCCGGGCGACGGTGGATTCGGACGTTGTCGGGTCACTCATGGATGCCCCCAGAGAGTGCGTGGTCGCAGGCGACCGGGGTGGAGTGGCAGCAGGCGCTGCCGGGGTGGCGCAGCAGCCCCTCCGGCGGAGGAAGAGCCCTTCGCCGGCCGTGATTTCCGGTGGCCGACCCATGGCCGAACCACGGTCGGAAGCCGCTGCGGGCCGGAACGTTACCCTGTGCGCGGTCGTCTCGCATAGGGCCGCGGGCAAACGCGTCGCGACCCGGTTCCGGCTTAAGGAATCGTTCAGTGCGCTGTAGGCGAGACGACGCACCATACTGAGCATGACCACCGAGACGGACCACGTGACCTGGGATAACCTTCCGGTCCGGACCGGCGCGGAGCCGGTCCGCTCGGTGTCTGAAATCAATTCCCGGGTCCGAGCGATACGGCCCGAGACACCGCGGAACCCAGCACGAAGGACAGCGATGACCGACACCCGCCCCGCGACGGAGGAGCAGGACTTCCGTCGTCCCCCGCCGCCCGACGGGCCGCCCCCGATCTCGAACGTCTGGATCTACAACGGCCGGGCCTACGACCTCAGCGACTGGATCTCCAAGCATCCGGGCGGCGAGTTCTTCATCGGCCGGACCAAGAACCGGGACATCACCTCGATCATCGGGTCGTACCACAAAAACCCGCAGGCGGTGGAGCGGATGCTGGAGCGCTACGCGCTCGACCGCGACGCCACGCCGGAGGACATCCACCCGAAGAACAACGCGCCGGACTTCCTCTTCAAGGAGGGCTTCGACAGCTGGCGGGACACCCCGAAGTACACCTTCGGGAATTCCGACGACCTGCTGCACCGGGTGCGCGCCCGGCTCCGCGAGCCCGAACTCGCGGCCCGGATCAAGCGGATGGACACCATCTTCAACATCGTGGTCGCGGTGCTGGCGGTGGCCTACTTCGCGGTCCAGGGGCTGCGGCTCTTCGAGCCGGGCTGGATGCCGCTGCCGGTCTTCGTGATCGCCATGGTGCTGCTGCGCAGCTCGCTCGCCGGCTTCGGGCACTACGCCATCCACCGCGCGCAGAAGGGCGTGAACAAGGTCTGGGTGAACGCCTTCGACCTGAACTACGTCGCGCTCTCCTTCGTCACCGCGGACGGCCACGCGCTGCTGCACCACCCGCACACGCAGAGCGAAGTCGACATCAAGAAGAACGTCTTCACCATGATGATGCGGGTGCCTCGGCTCTACCGGATGCCGGTGCACACGCTGCACAAACTCGGGCACACGCTGACCGGCATGACGATCCGGCTGCTCGACGTCTGCCGGCTCACCCGCAAGGTGGGCGTCAAGGAGATGTACGGCTCGATGCGCGGCGCGCTGCCGCACTTCGTCGGCTCGTTCGGGGTGCGCTTCCTGCTCGTCGCCGAGCTGGTGGCCTTCACCGTCGCGGGCGACTTCCTCGCCTGGTTCCTGCAGTTCGTGATCTCGCTGTGGATCAGCACCTTCCTGGTGGTGGCCAGCCACGACTTCGAGCTGGACACCGAGGAGACGCACACCGACACCGAGGACTGGGGCATCAACCAGCTCCAGCAGGCCTACGACCTGAAGGTGGTCGGCAACCGCTACGTCGACTGCTTCCTCTCCGCCGGGCTGAGCTCGCACCGGGTGCACCACGTGCTGCCCTACCAGCGCAGCGGTTTCGCGAACATCGCGACCGAGGACGTGCTGCGCGAGGAGGCGGAGAAGTTCGGGGTGGAGTGGCTGCCCGCGAAGAGCTTCCTCACCGACCGGTTCCCGAAACAGATCCGGACATATCTGCTTTCCCGCTCCGACGAGGCGAAAGAACGCAACTGGGGGTTCGTGCGCGAGCACTGCTCGCCGTCGGCACTGAAGACCTGCGTCGTCTACACGGCCCAGGGCTTCACCGGAATCGGCACCGTCTGAGCCGCATTCCACCGTCACACATCATTGCGAAAGGTAGAGGGTCGTGTCTGTAACGATCGACGAGGGCAATCGCCCGGGGACAACCCGCCTGCGGGCGGCTGGGGAGCACGGGCACGACATCGCGACGCGGATGCTGCCGCCCGCGCCGCCGACCACGGTCGGGGTGATCGAGAGCATCGCGACCGGATCGCCGCTGCGGGTCTTCGACCAGGCGGCCGCCGCCGAGCGGGTCGCCGAGCTGTTCGGCGACGAGCGGCAGCGCACCCGGATCGCCCGGGTGTACCGGAAGACCAGGATCGACACCCGCCGGCTGGCGGTGGATCCGCTGGACCCGGAGTTCCTCGCCTACAGCCGGGAGCCGGGCACCATCCGGGAGCGGATGAACCTCTTCCACGAGCACGCGGTCCCGCTGGCCGTCGACACCGCGGGGCGGGCGCTGGCCGGGATCGAGGATCCGGCCGAGATCGGGCTGCTGATCTTCGTGACCAGCACCGGCTTCATCGCCCCCGGCGTCGACGTCGCGGTGGTCAAGCGGCTCGGGCTCGCGCCGTCGGTGGGCCGGGTGGTCGTCAACTTCATGGGCTGCGCCGCCGCGATGAACGGCATGCGCACCGCCGTCGACTACGTCCGGGCGCACCCCGACAAGAAGGCCATGCTGATCTGCATCGAGCTCAGCTCGGTGAACGCCGTCTTCGCCGACGACGTCAACGACGTGATCACGCACAGCCTCTTCGGCGACGGCTGCGGCGCGGTGGTGATCGGCGCGAGCAAGGTGCACCAGCCGCTGAGCCCCGGCAAGATCGTCATCCGGGACAGCTTCAGCCACCTGCTGGACGACGCCGAGGACGGCATCGTGCTCGGCGTCAACCACAACGGCATCACCTGCGAGCTCGCCGAGGACCTGCCGAAGTACATCTACGACGGCGTCGACCCGGTGGTCACCCGGCGCCTGGCCGAGCACGGGCTGCGCAAGTCCGACGTCGCGCTGTGGGCGATCCACCCGGGTGGCCCGAAGATCATCGAGGAGTCGGCGCGCTCGCTCGGGCTCCCGAGCGAGGCCGCCGCGGTGAGCTGGGAGGTGCTCGCCGAGCACGGCAACATGCTCAGCGTCTCGCTGATCTTCGTGCTGCAGCGGATGATCGGCCAGGCCGCCGACGACACCGCTCCCGTCGCTCCCGTCTCTACGGGGGTGGCGTTCTCCTTCGCCCCCGGCGTCACGCTCGAAGGCATGATCTTCGACATCATCCGCCGGTAATCGCACCCGCCGGCACTTCCGAAAGCACAGAAACCATGCAACTCATCAGATTCCTCATCTCGATCTCCCTGGTGCGAATCGCAGGCGTCGTCGCGGCCGGCCTCGTGGCCGGCGCGGCCAACACCTACCTGGTCACCCTCATCAACAAGGTGGTGGCGCCGGGGCCGCACCCGGACGACCTGCTCACGCGGTTCGTCCTCACCGGAGTCGTCCTGCTGGTGAGCGGCCTGATCTCGCAGATCCTGCTGATCCGGCTGGCGCAGGAGGCCATCTTCCGGCTCCGCGCCGACCTCAGCGGCGGCGTGGTCTCCGCGCCGCTCGAGCACCTGGAGCGGCTCGGCTCGCACCGGCTGCTGGCGACGCTCACCGAGGACGTGCGCTCGCTGTCGCAGGCGGTCACCGCGATCCCGGCGATCTGCGTCGACGTCGCGACCATCGTCGGCTGCTTCGTCTTCCTCGCGGTGCTCTCCGGGCCGATCTTCGCGATCAGCGTGGCGGGCACGCTGGTCGGCATCTGCTGCGTCGAGCTCTTCCTGCGCCGGGTGCGGGCCATCTACCACCGGGCGCGGGAGAACGAGGACCTGCTGCTCAGCTCGTTCCAGGCGGTCACGCTCGGGATCAAGGAGCTGAAGCTGCACCGCGGCAGGCGCCGCGACTTCATGGACCGGCACCTGCTCGGCTCGGCCCGCACGCTGCGCGACCAGAACGTGGACGCCAGCCAGAAATTCTCGGTGGCACAGGGGCTCGGGCAGTTCCTGCAGCTCGGCACGATGGCGCTGGTCCTGTTCGCCATCGCCGCCGCGCTCGACCTGCCGCGCGACGTGATGGTCGGGTACGTGCTGGTGACCACCTTCCTCGCCATGCCGATGCAGAACTTCATGCACCGGCTGCCCGACCTGGTCCGCGGTGACGTGGCGCTGGCCAAGATCCGCACCATGAACCTGTCCATGACGACGCTGCACAACGAGGAGCAGCTGCCCTACACCGAGCGTCCGGTGGTCGAATCGGCCCGGCTGGAGCTGAACAATATCGGTTACCACTACGCGAGCGAGCCGCCCGCGCCCTTCGAGGACGGGCCCGGCGCGCCGCCGCCGCACCCGGACGGCCGCCCCGGTGGAAAGCCGGGCACCCATCCCGGCGGCAGGCAGCACGGCGGCGCGCACCCCCGCGGGGCGCACCCAGGTCACCCGCATCCGGGCAGGCCGCCCGCGCTGCCGGGGCCGGATGTCAACGGCCGCCGCCGCATCGACCACGGCGGCCGGGACCACCACCCGGTGCCGATGGGCGCGCCGGTGCTGGAGCAAACCGAGACCACCGGGTTCGCGCTCGGCCCGCTCGACCTGGTCTTCGAGCCGGGGCAGATCACCTTCGTGGTGGGCGGCAACGGCAGCGGCAAGTCGACGCTGGCCAAGCTGATCACCGGGCTGTACGTGCCGCGCACCGGCTCGATCTCGCTGAACGGCGAGAAGATCGACCACGAGAACGTGGAGTGGTTCCGGCAGAACTCCTCGGCGGTGTTCACCGATTTCCACCTCTTCGAGGACTACCTCGGCTTCGACCGGCCCGGGATCGACGACGAGGTGCGGCACTACCTGGAGCAGCTGCAGATCGCGCACAAGGTGACGGTGCGGGACGGGAAGCTCTCCACGATCGCGCTCTCGCAGGGGCAGCGCAAGCGGCTCGCGCTGCTCACCGCGCTGCTGGAGGACCGCCCGATCTACCTCTTCGACGAGTGGGCCGCCGATCAGGAGCCGCGCTTCCGCGACGTCTTCTACGGCGAGATCCTGACCGAGCTGAAGCGCCGCGGCAAGACCGTCATCGTGATCACCCACGACGACCGGTACTTCGACCGCGCCGACCAGCTGGTCAAGCTCGATTTCGGCCACGTCGCCGCCTGAGCGCCGCAGAGCCCCGCGAGGATTCGCGGGGCTCTGTGGCGGTGCTCAGACCGCGACGGCGTGCCCGACGACGATCGGGCCGTAGGAGTTCCTGGCGTGCACCTCGACCAGCTCGGCGCCGGGCTCGGCCGGCTCCAGCTGGTTGCGGACCGGGCCGAAGGACTCGTGCGTCGCCAGCCGGGCCGCGCTGCCGGGGCGGATGCCGACCGCGAGCTCGCCGGTCGAGGTCTCCAGCCGGAGCACCCCGCTCGCCGCGTCCTCGACCCGGATGTCACCGCGCGCGACCACCGCGGTGACCGCGCCGCGCGGCCGCTCGATCCGGATGTCGCCGTCGGCGACGGTGAGCGCGCAGCCGTCGAAGGCGCCCGCGGTGTGCAGCCCACCCACCGCGAGGGTGGCCGTCAGCCGGGAACCGGTGGGCACCAGCACCTCGACCTCGACCGACGGGGTGCCGCCGAACGGGTTCCAGCGGCCGCGCGGCAGCCGCACGGTCAGCTCGGTGCCGGTGAACTCGACGCGGAACTGCTCGGCGGCCCGCACGTCGGTCTTGTTCGACGGGTCGGCGGGGCGGATCTCGACCACGGTGTCGGCGCGGTCGGCCGCGGTCACTGTGACGGTTCCGACGGGCACGTCGATGGTGGCGGCGATCGGGGCGGGGGTGCTGAAGACGGTCATGGTGTTTCTCCTTGTATTCGCGGGGGTGTCAGGACAGGGTGCGGACGGCGTCGGCGACGGCGCGGAAGTCCTTGCGCAGGATGTGCGAGTGGTTGCTCGCGACCTTGGCGGCGACCCGCAGGTTCGGGTTGGCGGCGAGCACCGGGGCGAGCGAGGCGCGGGCGGCCTCCATCTCCTCGGCGCCGCCGCCCAGGTTCTTGCCGGTGGCCAGCACGTAGCGCAGGGGGACGCGCACCTGCTCGAGCACCGGCGCCAGCGCGGCGTGCAGCTCGTTGGCCTCGATATTGACCTCGGCGTGCGCGGCGGCGCTCATCTTGGCGGCCAGGCCGAACGGGCGGGCCAGCGGGAGCAGCGGGCTCATCCGGGCGAACAGCCTCCGGATCCGCTCCCGCCCCTCGGCGCCGGTCAGGCCGTAGGGCAGCGCGCCGTCCACCGCGACCACGCCGCGCACCCGCTCCGGATGCCGCGCCGCGTAGTGCGCCGCGATCAGCGCGCCGAAGGACCAGCCGACCAGCACCGGGTGCTTCGCGCCGGTGGCTTCGAGCACGGCGTCGACATCGCGGAGGCAGCCGTCGAAGGAGTAGTCCGCCGACTGCTTCGAGCCGCCGCGGGCCCGCTCGTCGAAGCCGATGTGCCGGAAATCGGCGCCCAGCTCGGCGATGACCGGGCGCCAGTGTTTGCGGCCCGCGTAGGCGCCGTTCAGGTAGACGACCGCCGGGCCCGCGCCACCGGAATCCTCGACGGCCAGCGCGGTGTCGTCGACCGGGACCATGCCGGTCCAGGGTTTCGCGAGTTCGGTGCGCATCTGCTCAACTCCTATGCGTAGATGTATACGTAGGAGAACTATAAGTATAAGTGTACGTAGAAGCAAGCCTCGGGTACGGCTAATCTGTGGCAAGCTCGAGGAATGAGCGGACATTGGCCTCGGTTGCGGGTCTCGGAGTGGACGGACACCCGGGACACCCTGCACATGTGGACCCAGATCGTCGGCAAGATCCGGATGGCGCACGCGCCCCTGGTCAACCACTGGTGGGAGGTCGCGCTGTATGTCAGCCCGCGCGGGCTCACCACCTCGGCGATCCCATACGCCGACGGCGTCCTCGACCTCGAATTCGACTTCGTCGAGCACCGGTTGCTGGCGCGGACCAGCGCGGGGGAGTCCCGCGCGGTGGCGCTGGAGCCGAAGTCGGTGGCGCAGTTCTACGCGGACGTCATGGCCGCGCTCGAAGCGCTGCGGGTGCCGGTCGACATCCGGCCGGTGCCGAACGAGGTGGAGGTGGCGATCCCGTTCGCCGAGGACACCGTGCACGCCGCCTACGACGGCGACGCCGCGCAGCGGTTCTGGCGGCAGCTGATCCAGGTGGACCGGGTGTTCGGGCTGTACCGGTCGCGCTTCGTCGGCAAGTCCAGCCCGGTGCACTTCTTCTGGGGCGCCATGGATCTCGCCTGCACCCGGTTCTCCGGGCGCACCGCGCCGCCGCATCCCGGCGGCGCGCCGAACTGCGCCGACTGGGTGATGCTGGAGGGGTATTCGCGAGAGCTCGCCAGCTGCGGCTTCTGGCCGGGCGGCGGCGAGGAGGGCGCGTTCTACGCCTACGCCTACCCCGAGCCCGTCGGCTACGCCGCGCATCCGATCGGCCCGGACGCCGCCGAATACCGGAGCGATCTCGGCGAGTTCGTGCTGCCCTACGAAGCGGTCGCCGGCTCGCCGGACCCGGACGGCACGCTGCTGGAGTTCCTGGAATCGAGCTACGCGGCCGCCGCCGACCTGGCGAACTGGGATCGTGGGCTGCTCGAGGACGATCCGGAGCGGATGCGCGCGCACCTGCGCTCCGATTGACAGGCGGTGCGGGTGATTTAAGCGCTTCTTCCTGAATCAGCCGAACGCTGTGCGGCTGTTCCCGATGAACTATTTTCTCGCCGATTTCCGGCGCCGCCTGCGGGTCGGCAGGCCGCTGGTCTGAGTGGAATCAGTACCGAAGGCGCAGTGTGCGTTGCCGGTTCATGAACAGGCTGTCACCCCCGGTGAACATGGGGTGTCGCAACAACATTCGTGATATCGGCAACTGCGTTCCGCTGCCGGGTTCCGATTTGACTTCTGCGGAATAGCCAATAACTTTCTTCGCGGAAGGACCGGCATCGCCGCTGCTGCCTTCCGGCTCCGCTCGTGCACGCTCAGCCAAAGGACGATGTCACCGTGGTGATGAACCAGCTCGCCCAGCGCATGCCGGCCGCCCGGCTGTACCGGGACATCACGGCCCTGGAGGCCATCGGCAAATCGCCGTTCTACCGCACCGTCGAGTCGGCGGTGCGGGCGCGCGTCCGGATGGACGGCATCGAGCGAATCATGCTCGGCTCCAACAACTACCTCGGCCTCGCGAACCATCCCGAGGTCCGGGCGGCGGCCAGGGCGGCGATCGACGAGTTCGGCGTCGCGAGCACCGGGAGCCGCGCCGCCAACGGCAGCCTGGCGATCCATCGCGAGCTCGAAGCCGAACTCGCCGAGTGGCACGGGACCGAGGCCGCGATCACGTTCCCGACGGGGTACCAGGCCAACGTCGGAACGATCAGCGCGGTGGCCGGAGCCGGCGACCTCGTGGTCATCGACTCCGCCGCGCACGCCTCGATCCGGGACGGCGCTCGCCTGTCCGGAGCCGCCACGGCCAAGTTCCGGCACAACGACGTGGACTCGCTGCGCGAGGTGCTGGCCGGGGCCGACGATCCGTCCCGGGCCCTGGTCGTGGTCGACGGCCTGTACTCGATGGAGGGTGATCTCGCTCCGCTGCCCGCCATCGTCGAGGTCTGCGCCGAGTTCCAGGCGATGCTGATGGTCGACGAGGCGTACAGCGTCGGCATCCACGGCGACGACCGCACCGGTGCCTGCGCGCTGTTCGGCAGCACGGGCACGGTGGATATCCGCATGGGCACGTTGTCCAAGGGAATCGGCGCGATCGGCGGATTCGTCGTCGGCTCGCGCGAGCTCGTCGACTACCTGCGGACGAACGCCCGCGCGTACCTGTTCACCACCTCCGGCGTGCCCGCCGCGGCGGCGGCCGCGCTGGCCGCGATCCGGATCATCCGGTCGGCGGAGGGCGAGCGGCGCGCGCGCTCGGTGCTGACGAACAGCCTGCACCTGCGCGATGCGCTGCAGGGGCGGGGCATCCCGGTCGGCGGAGCCTCCGCGGCACCGGGTGGCGGCAGCCTGGTCGGCCCGATCGTGCCCGCCCTGGTCGGCGACGAGATGCGCATCATCGCGATCTGGAACGAGGTCTACGATCGGAACATCTACTGCGGGGTCGGCATCTTCCCCGGCGTCGCCTACGGCAAGACGCTGCTCCGGCTGCTCGTGACCGCCGACCACGAGCCCGCCGAGCTCGACCACGTGGCCGATGTCATCGCCGACGCCTTCGCGCGGTACCCCGCCGCGGCCACGGTGTGATGCGGTGGCGGCGGCCGTTTCCGCAACGCGGTCCGAAGATCACCTTGTCCGGCGAGGTGGCCTTTCCACGGCGCGCTGGGCGCCGCCGTCAGAACTGTCGCGCCGCGACATCGGGACGATGCGAGACGGAGAGTAGCTCTCGGAGGCGGTCGGCCGGAACGGGAGCTCCGGGGTCGGCGAGGTAGTCGAGGGCGAACTTGTCCGCGTCGGCGGCGTAGATCGGAGTGTAGGCGCCGGACTCCGGTTCGAACCTCCACGATTCGGCGAGCGTTCCGGCGTCGACGGGGTCGAAACCGAGGGTGTTCACGATCGTGGAGACCCGCGCCTTCGCTACACTGTCGTCTCCGCCGATCGGCAGCGCTGTACGCGGGCAGGAGTGTGCCAGGTTCGGGATGTGGTGGAAGAGGATGTTGTTGAACGCCTTGACGATCACCGCGCCCGGGAGTAGCGACTGCTCGAACTCGGCCGTCGTGCTCTGCAGGGAGTCCAGCTGCTCGATGCGGCCGTCGCGATGGGGGTAGTAGTTGCCGGTGGAGAGGACCGTCTTGCCCGCGAAGGCGTTGCCGGGCAGCTTGGGGTACGCGCCCAGAGGTACGGCCAGGACCGGGATGTCACCGAACTCCGCTGCCGCGCCGACCTCGCCGGCCCGGGCCCGGGGGCCGAGCTCGTCGATCAGGTCCGTGAGCGACTCCGGTCCCCGCGAGTTCGCGATGAGGACGTCGTAGTCGGCTGCGACGGCCAGCCGAGCGAGGGCCGCGCCGATCGATCCGCTACCGATGATTCCGATGCGCTTCATGGTGCTCTCCTTGCTGTTGATGGTGGTCGCGCCTGCACGAGGCCTGACCGTTCGCCTATTCGTTGTCGGTGGTGCTCGTGGGGTGGATCGTGCGGGTGGTCGACTCCCACCCGCTTCTGAGGAGACCGGCCAGGCCCGCGGCGGATGCGTCGTCGGCCATAGCCGCGCCCCGTGCCCAGCTGGTGGCCAGAGCAGCCAGGAACAGATCCCGGGCCCGGATTCCGCTGCGCGCACTGCCTTCGCGTTGCGCGGCGTGCAGGAACTCCTCGGTGGTCGTGATGAATCCCTGGCAGGTCACGGCCAGCGGGGAAGGGTTCGTCGTTGCCGCTCGCAGCGGCTCGGGCAGCCCGTCGAATGCACCGGCCCAGTCGGTGACCGCGGCGAGCCAGCCCTCGAGTGCGTCGGCGGCGGTGGCCGAACGGGTGCGAAGCTCGTCGCGTCGGGACGCGAGCGCCTCGTCGCGCGCGGCGAGTAACGCGGCGAGCAGCGTCTCCCGGTTCGGGAAGTGCCGGTACAGGGTCGCTACGCCGACGCCTGCCTGTTTCGCGATCGCCTCGAGCGAACCGTGGACACCGTGATCGGAGAAGTACTGCTCGGCGATGCCGAGGATGTGATCTCGGTTTCGTCGGGCGTCAGCCCGCGGGGCACGAGCCCTGCTCGTCGTGATCTCGGACATGGTGATCACCTCCTACTGGCTAAACGGTGGGTGTCTCCGTATTGTTCCACTTAAGGGGAGGGTACCTCCTCTTAACTTCTGATAGGGCCTCGCGCCCCTGCGGCACCACGCCGAACCAGCACGCCGCCGCCGAAAGCGACGGTGACACGCCCCGGGCGGCGACGCCACGAGCTATACGAGCTTCGACGCGAAAGTTCGCCATGCCCGATCGGCCGAGCGTGGAAAGCTCCAGTTCCTGTTCCTGCCCGGCCTGCAGCTCGATCCCGCACGGCTCGACCAGCCACTATCACCGCAGGAATGGTTCCAGGCAGACGCCGTCGACGGCTTCTGGGTCTCGCCTGATATCTACGAGGACGGGATCGACGCCTTCATCGATGGCGTCGTGCCGATCCTTCAAGATCGCGGGTTGTTCCACCGCGAATACGGCGGCACCACCCTGCGAGCACATCTCGGCGCCCCAGCCCAATACGGAGTCGATCCGCGCGTCATTACGCGCTGACTGCAACGTGGCGGGGGCATGGACAACTAACTAGGCCGGTGCCGCTCCGGAGATATCCATGATCGCCGCGGCGAGGTGGGACAGCTCGCCGCGCGCGACCGGGTCGAGCGGGAGACCGTCGAGTTCGAGCCAGGCGGCGCCGGTGCGGCGGGCGGCTTCGGCGCGGGTCCACTCCCCGGCGCCGGTGGCCTCGATCAGCGCGACCGCCGCCGCGGTCGCCTCGTCATCGAATTCGGTCTCCGCCGCGTACATCTCGCGCAGCTCGGCCGAGCGGGCGAGGGCGTAGACCACCGGGGCGCTCTTGCGGCGGGCCCGCAGGTCGGAGGCGGGTTTGCCGGTGATCGCGGTGTCGCCCCAGATGTCGAGCAGATCGTCGGCGAGCTGGAAGGCGATGCCGAGGTCGGTGCCGAAGCGGTCGAAGCGCTCCGCCACCTCCGGCCCCGCGGGCGCGAAGAGCGCACCGAAGCGGCAGGCGCAGCCGAACAGCGAACCGGTCTTGCCCGCGAACGTGGCCAGGCAGTCGGCCACGCTCACCTCGGCGCGAGCGCTGGCGCGCAGGTCGCGCTCCTGGCCCTGGCCGAGCAGCCGCAGGGTGACGGCGAGCCGGCTCAGCGCGGCCCGCGCCGCCGGATGATCGCGGTCGGCGAGCACCTCGAAGGCGAGCCCGATCAGCGCGTCGCCCGCCAGCACGGCCTCGCCGACGCCGAAGTGCGCCCACACGGTGGGCTGGTGCCTGCGCAGCAGATCCCGATCCATCACGTCGTCGTGCACCAGGCAGGCGTTGTGCAGGAGCTCGATCGCGGCCGCCGCGGGCAGCACGTCGTCGAGCTCGGCGCCGGTGGCGTCGGCGCAGAGCAGGGTGAAGGCGGGGCGGAGCAACTTGCCCTCCAGCCGTCCGGTCGGCGCGCCGTCCAGCCCGAGCAGCCCGAGCTGGTAGCCGCACATGTGCCGCAGCGGGCCGGTGAGCCGGTCGATCGCCGCGGTGAGCACCGGGAGGAGTTGCTGCCTGGTGCGGGCCAGGACGGGCTGCACCGGATCGGAAAGCACGGTCATCTCAGATTCTTTCACCGGCGACGGCATCGGTCACCGGGAGGCGGTAGCGGCCGGAACTCGCGGACCAGTCCAGGTGCCCGCGCATCCAGGACCGCATCCCGGCCAGGTAGGTGGCGAGTTCGGCCCGGTGCCCGTGGTGCGCGGCGAGCACCTCGGCCTCGGCGCCGTGGAACTCGCGCAGCCGCTCCGCGGCCCGGGCCCGGCCCAGCTCCAGCGCATCCCCGCGGTCGATTCCGCGCCAGTGCTCGAGCAGCACGACCAGGTTGTGGTACTCGCCGAGCGCGACCTCCTTGTCCAGCGAGACCAGATCGTTGGTCCAGCACACCACGTCGCAGGCGGCGTCGAGGGCACGGGTGAACGGCCCGCTCCGGTACACCGCGTCCGGCAGCTCGATGCCCTCGACCACCTCGATCAGGTCCATGCAGGGGTAGATCGCGCCGGTGTGCCTGCGCCGCTCCAGGTACTCCGCCTCGGACGGCACGACCCCGCGCACCCGGTTGTCCACCTCCCACACCACGGCCAGCGCGCACTGGGTGGCGTGCCCGGTGAACCGGTGTCGCCACACCTCGCCGGTGCCGGGGGCGGTGCGCCGCCACAGGTCGTCCAGCGCGTGCACGATGGGCGCCGCCCCGGCCTCGGGGGCGCGCCCGGCCAGCACCGCCATGATCGCGGTGAGCAGCGCGGAGAGCTGCTCCGGCGAGCGGCCGAGTGCGCCGTCGTCGAGCAGGTCGTCGAGCAGGAACAGCCAGGCCAGCCAGTCGGTCACCAGCTCGAGGCCCGGTGCGTCGGCGGCCGGGTAGGTGGCCGCGGCGAAGGCGCCGAAATCGGTCTCGGCGAACCGCAGCCGCACGGCCTCGCGCTGCACCAGGCCGTGGCCGCCCACCCAGGCGTCGACGTGCGCGCCCGCGGCGGCCGCGTGCGGGTTGCGCCGCGGCGGCAGCGCCAGGAAGGCATCGGCCAACGCGCTCATCCGCGCCACACCGCTGACATCGTCACTGCTGACATCGTCCCGCCTTCCGCCGAACCGCACTGCGGCGGAGACTATCTCGAATGGCCGCCGGGCGCCCGGCGAGACCGCGGACCGGCACAAACGGCTCATTCGGAAATGCCGCGGCAACGTTTCACAGAGGCTACTGTGAAAGAACCCCACACACCGGAGGTCCCGTCTTGGCCACCCTGCACCCCTGCGAACGCGTCGACGCCGATTTCGTCGACGCCGCGCCGAACCGGTTCAGCAACAGCGTCGATCTCGCCATCACGCCCGAGCAGCTCTTCGAGGTGTTCGCCGATGCCGAAGCATGGCCGCGCTGGGCCGGCGTGATCACCAAGGTCACCTGGACCAGCGCGCCGCCGATCGGGGTCGGCACCACCAGGACCGTCGAGATGCGCGGCGGCATCGTCGGCGACGAGGAGTTCCTGATCTGGGAGCCGAACCGGCGGATGGCGTTTCGCTTCAACGCCTGCTCGACGAAGGCGGTGGCCGCCTTCGCCGAGGACTACCTGGTGGAGCCGACCGCCGACGGCTGCCGGCTCACCTGGACCCTGGCCAACCAGCTCGCCGGGCCCGCGCGATTCACCGGCGCCATCGGAGCGCCGGCGATGAACGCGACCTTCCGCCGCTTCCTGGCCAACCTGCGCCGCTACACCGACGAGCGCTTCGCCACGGTGGCCGGGTAACTCACCAGTCCGCGTCGGTGTACCGGACCACGCCGCGGATATTGCGGCCCTCGAGCATGTCGGTGTAGCCGTCGTTGACCTGCTCGAGCCGGTACTGCCTGGTGACCATGTCGTCGAGGTTGAGCTTGCCGGCCTGGTACATCGACAGCAGGTGCGGGATGTCGTAGTGCGGGTTGCCGCCGCCGAAGATGGTGCCCTGCAGGTTCTTCTGCAGCAGGGTGAGCATCGCCAGGTTGAGCGTGGTCTGGTTGTCGATCAGGTTGCCCATGGCGGTGAGCACGCAGGTGCCCGCCTTGGCGGTGATCCCCATCCAGAGGTCGACGTCGCCGCCGTGCACCTCGCCGACGGTCACGATCACCTTCTTGGCCATCCCGCCCGCGGTGATCTCGGCGCAGGCCGCGGTCGCCTCCTCGGTGCTGGCGTAGGCGTGGGTGGCGCCGAACTTCAGGGCCTGCTCGCGCTTCCACGGCACCGGGTCGACGGCGAAGATGTGCCGCGCGCCCGCGGCCACCGCGCCCTGCAGCGCGGAGATGCCGAGCCCGCCGATGCCGATGATCGCGACGTCCTCGCCGGGGCGGATGTTCGCGGTGCGCACCGCCGAGCCGTAGCCGGTGGTGACCCCGCAGCCGACCAGGCAGGCCACCTCGAACGGGATCGACGGATCGATCTTCACCACCGAGCTGCGGTGCACCACCATGTACGGGGAGAAGGTGCCGAGCAGCGACATCGGGTAGACGTTCTCGCCGCGGGCGGTGATCCGGAACGAGCCGTCGGTGGCCGAGGCGCCGCCGAGCAGCAGCGCGCCGAGGTCGCAGAGGTTGCGCAGCCCGGATTGACAGGACGGGCACTTGCCGCAGGAGGGGATGAACGACAGCACCACGTGGTCGCCGACCGCGACGTCCTCGACGCCCTCGCCGACCTCGATCACCACCCCGGCGCCCTCGTGCCCGCCGAGGACCGGGAAGCCCGCCATGGGGATGCCGCCGGTCTGCAGGTGGTGGTCGGAGTGGCACATCCCGGCGGCCTCCATCCGGATCGCCACCTCATTCCGGCGCGGCGCGCCGATCTCGATCTCCTCGATCGTCCAGGGCTGGTTGAATTCCCAGATCAGAGCACCCTTGGTCTTCATGGTGAACCTGCCTTCGTCGCTGTCGCGCATCGCGCCGTCGGCGTCACCGTAGACCGTCATACAACTATGTGTCCAGTGTATGATCTCCGGTGCCGGACATCGCTTCGGACAGCTGTCCGGAATCACGTTCGGGTTCGGCGGGCACCGGTGCCGCTCGCTTGGCGCCCGGTGCCCACACGCCGACCACGGCGGCGGTGACGAGCGCGATGACGCCGAGCGCGACCAGGGCCTGGTGGGCGCCGTACGCGAAGGCGTCGACCGCGGCATCGGCCAGCGGCTGCCCCGCAGGCCCCGCCTGCTCGGCCACCGCCAGTGCCGCGGCCAGCGAATCGCCCACCGGCTCCCGCAGCTGCTCCGGCAGCCGCTCGACCACCGGATCGATCCGGGCGCCGTACCCGGCCGCCAGGATGCTGCCCGCCACGGCGATGCCGACGGCGGCGCCGATCTCGCGCGCGGCATCGTTGACCGCCGCCGCGACGCCGTGCTGCTCCACCGGCGTGCCCGCCACGATGGCGGCGGTGGCGGGCGAGGTGGAGAGCCCGACGCCCGCGCTGATCACCAGCAGCGCCAGCACGATGTCGCCGTAGGTGCTGGACGCGTCGGTCTGCGCGAGCAGCAGCAGCCCGACGCCGATGATCGCCAGCCCGGCGCCGAGCAGGATGCGCAGCCCGAACCGCTCGGCCAGCTTCGGCGCGATCACCGCCAGCACCATCATGGGAACCATCATCGGCGCCATGGCGAAGGCGGCCTGCAGCGGCGAGTAGCCGAAGACCAGCTGCAGGAACTGCACGTAGACCATGAAGACGCCGAACGAGACCAGGAACTGCAGCGTCACCGCGATGGTGCCGGTGCCGAAGCCGCGGTCGGCGAAGAGCCGCACGTCGAGCAGCGGCCGGGCCACGCGCAGCTCCACCGCGATGAAGGCCGCCGCCGCGATCGGCGCGAGCGCCGCCGGGATCAGCACCGCCGGGTGGGTCCAGCCGTGCAGCGGCACCTGCACCGCGGCCAGCACCAGCGCCCCGACCGCCGCACCGGAGGTGAGCGCGCCGAGCAGGTCGATCGGGGGCTCGGACTCGTCCCGCGATTCCGGCAGCGAGAACGAGGCGAGCGCGAGCACCACCCCGGCCAGGCTCATGGCGACGAAGATCGAGGTCCAGGACGAGAACCGCAGCAGCAGCCCGGAGGCGAGGATGCCGAGCATCGCGCCGATCCCCGAGACCCCGGCCCACACCCCGACCACCAGCCCGCGCTGCTTCTCGCCGAAACTCGCGGTGAGCAGGGAGAGCGTGGATGGCATGACGAGCGCCGCACCGGCACCGCAGACGCACCGCGCCGCGATGATCCAGGTCGGCCCCTCCGCGAAGAGCGGGATCGCCGAGGCCGCGCCGAAGACGATCAGGCCGAGCACCATCATGGTGCGCCTGCCGTAGCGGTCGCCGAGCGCGCCGCCGAGCAGCACCACGCAGGCCAGGGTCAGCGTGTACCCGTCCACGATCCAGGTGAGCTGGTGCTGATCGGCCCCGGTGCGCACGGCCATGTCCGGCAGCGCCGTGTACAGCGCGGCCATCGAGCCGACCACCAGCACCAGCGCCAGGCACGCCAGGGTCACGATCCACGTTCCGGACTTCCACACCCGCGTCGCCATCATCGCCCTCTCGGAGAAACGAAACTGTCAGTATCGTAGCGGTACTATCGGTATCATAGGGGGTCGACGGCGAACCACACCGGGAGCGAGGAATGCTGTCGAGCATGACGGATACCGCGGAGACCGATCCCCGCAGGCTGCGGTCCCGCGCCCGGTTGCTGGACGCCGCTACGTCGCTGCTGCGCAGCGGCGGGCTGGACGCGGTGACCGTCGATGCGGTGACGAAGGTCTCGAAGGTCGCGCGCACCACCCTCTACCGGCACTTCTCCAGCGCCGCGCAGCTGCGCGCGGCCACCCTGGAGCGGCTGCTGCCGCCGCCGGTGCACGCCCCGGCCGACGGCACGCTGCGCGACCGGCTGGTCGAGCTGCTCACCCGCCAGGCGAAGGTCATCGAGGAGGCGCCGCTGCACCTCGCCACCGTGGCCTGGCTCGCCACCGACCCGGGGGACGGCCCGGCGACGAGCGCGCTGCGCGCCCGGCTCATCGAGCAGTACCGGGTGCCCTTCGACGAGCTGCTCGACGGCAGGGAGGCGCGCGCGGTGCTCGGCGAGCACGACCGGGTGCAGGTGCTGATCCAGCTGGTCGGGCCGCTGGTCTTCACCCGGCTGGTCGGGCTCGGCGATGCCTCACCGGCGGCCTGCGCGCGCCTGGTCGACGACTTCCTCGCCGCCCGCGCGGCATTGAGCAGGGCGCGAGCAAAATAGATCAGGCTGCGCTGAAGCCTTCGATCCGGCCCCCCGCGCTCCTAGCGTTGTCGACGCGAGTGCCGGGAGACGGTGCGGAGGGCGGAGGCGACGGTGACGGACAACAGCGCGGCGGCGGTGTTGCGGGCGGTGCTGGAATTGGGTCCGGTGCCGCGCAGCGTGGTCGCGCGGCACGTCGGCGTCTCCCCGGCCACGGTGACCTGGCAGTCCAGGTCGCTGCTGGAGGCCGGGCTGCTGATCGAGCTGCCGGAGGCGGTGAGCCTCTCCGGGATCGGGCGGCCGTACTCGCCGCTGGCGCTGAACAGCGCGGGGAACGTGGTGATCGCGGTGCACATCGCGGCCGCGCAGACCACCGTCGCGGTGGTCGACATCGCCGGGAAGGTGCTCTCCGGCAGTCAGATTCCGCACCGCTCCTTCGACCCGGACGACATCCTCACCGACGCGGGCGCGGCGATCGCCCGCGTCCGCGACGCCGGGGACGGTCACCGCATCCTCGCCGTCGGGGTCGCCATCGGCGGGCGGGTGGACCGGCGGGCGGGCACCGTGCTCGAGCACTCCTTCCTGCGCTGGCACGACATCCCGGTGCGGGCCAGGCTGACGGCGGCCACCGGGCTCGCGGTCGAGCTGGACAGCCACGCCCGCGCGCTCATGCACGCCGAGCAGCTCTTCGGCAGGCTGCGCGGTACCAGCAGCGCGGTGATGCTGTTCGTCGGCAACGTGATCGACGCGGCCTTCGCGGTGCACGGCCGGGTGCACTACGGGCCGCGGTCGTCGGCCGGTTCGATCTCCCGGCTGGTCGGCGGCGCGGAGTCGCCGCGTGACGACTACTCCGACCACGCCCTGCTGCGCCGGGCCGCCGCGGCCGACATCCCGGTGCGGACCATCCCGGAGCTGATCGCCGTCGCCGGAACCGACCCGGCCGCGCAGGAGCTGTTCGTCGAGCGGGCCGCTGTGCTCGGCCGGATCGTGGCCATGCTGGTCGACATCCTCGACCCCGAGGCGGTGGTGATCATCGACCGCAGCCTGCCCGAGGTGCCCGCGGTCCGGGAGACCTACGTCGAGACGGTGCGCGGGAACTCGGTGACGAGCAGCGATCCCGGCGAGCTGATCGCCGCCTCCACCTTCATGGGGCAGGTGCTGGAGACCGCGGGCGCCGCCGTCGCGCTGGACGGCCTGTTCCGGGCCCCGCTCGACGCCATGGAGCGCTGGGCGGGCGCGACTCCCGGCCCCGCCGACCTCCCCGTGTGAAAGGAAACACGCGCATGACCAAACAGCTGCACCTGAACGCCTTCCTGATGTCGGTCGGCCACCACGAGGCCGCCTGGCGGCTGCCGGAGAGCGACCCGCACGCGCACATCGACATCGACCACTACGTGGCGCTGGCCCGCACCGCCGAGCGCGGCAAACTCGACTCGATCTTCTTCGCCGACAGCCCGGTGCTCATGGGCGATCCGGGCAGGCGCCCGCAGGGCAAGCTGGAGCCGACCGTCGTCCTCACCGCGGTCGCCGTGCAGACCAGCCGGATCGGGCTCATCGCCACCGCCTCCACCAGCTACAACGACCCCTACAACCTGGCTCGCCGGTTCGCCTCGGTGGACTGGGTGAGCAAGGGGAGGGCGGGCTGGAACATCGTCACCACCGCCGGGGCCGACGCCGCGCGCAACTTCGGGCTGGACGACACCCCCGAGCACCGCGTGCGCTACGAGCGCGCCGCCGAGTTCGTCGACGTGGCCACCAAGCTCTGGGACAGCTGGGCCGACGACGCCGTGGTCGGCGACAAGGCGCTCGGCGTCCATGCCGACGCGAAGAAGGTGCGCGCGATCGGGCACCGCGGCGAGTTCTTCTCGGTGGATGGCCCGCTCAACGTGCCGCGCTCGCCGCAGGGCTATCCGCTGCTGGTGCAGGCCGGTTCCTCGGAGAACGGCAAGAACTTCGCCGCCCGCTACGCCGAGGCGGTCTTCACCGCGCAGCAGACCTTCTCCGACGCCCTGGCCTTCTACACCGACCTCAAGGACCGGGCCCGTCGCCTGGGCCGCGACCCGGACACCATCAAGATCCTGCCCGGCATCGTCCCGGTGATCGGCGACACCGAGGCGGAGGCGCGCGCCCTCGACGCCGAGCTGGCCAGGCTCATCTCGCCCGAGTACGCGCGGGCTCAGCTGGCCGAGCGGTTCAAGCTGCCGGTCGAGGCGCTGCAGCTGGATAGCGAGCTGCCCGCCGAGCTGCCCTCGGAGGACGAGATCGAAGGCGCCAAGAGCCGATTCACCCTGATCGTCAACCTCGCCCGGCGCGAGCGGCTGACCGTGCGCGAGCTGATCGCCCGGCTCGGCGGCGGCCGCGGGCACCGCACCATCGCGGGCACCCCGGAGCAGATCGCGGACACCATCGAGGACTGGTTCCGGCGCGGCGCCGCCGACGGCTTCAACATCATGCCCGCGGTGCTGCCCTCCGGGCTGGACCGCTTCGTCGACCGGGTCGTACCGATCCTGCAGGAGCGCGGGCTCTTCCGCACCGAGTACACCGAGACCACGCTGCGCGGCCACTACGGCCTCGACCGCCCGGAGAACCGGTACGACACCGCGGATCCGCTCGCGGTCGCCCGGTGATCGCGCAGAATGGAGAAGTGGTTACCTCAGCGAACGAACCGGGCGGCGACTGGATCCGGTATCTGATCCGTCGATGTCGGGCTCATCCGAGGGCCGTGTACGGCGCGGCCACCGGCGCCGCTGGCGCCGCGCTGCTCACCGCGAGCCTTCCGCTCATCGTGCGGCACGTGGTCGACACCCTCACCAGCACCGTGGCATCGGTACTTCCCTGGGCGTTCCTGCTGCTCGGGCTCGGGCTGCTGCGCTTCGGCGCCTCGTTCCTCCGCCGGGTGACCTCCTCGCAACTCTCCCTCGGCGTGCAGCACGACCTGCGCCGCGACCTCTTCGCGGCGCTGCTGCGGCTGGACGGCCGCGCGCAGGGGGAGCTGCGCACCGGGCAGGTGGTGAGCCGGGCGATCACCGACGTCACCCTGATCCAGATGTTCCTGCAGCTCATCCCGATCGTCACCGGCAATGTGCTGCTGCTGATCGCGGCACTGGTGCTGATGACGGTCATGTCGCCGACGCTCACCCTGGTCGCGGTGCTGGTGATCCCGGCGCTGTGGATCCTGACCAGGCGCAGCCAGCGCGAGCTCTTCCCGGCGAACTGGGACGCCCAGGCCAAGGCCGCCGAGGTCGCCATCCGGGTGGAGGCGGCGGTCGCGGGCGTCCGGGTGGTGAAGGGGTTCGGGCAGGAGCGGCGCGAGCTGGACGAGCTGGCCGGGACCGCCCGCGACCTCTACCGCTCCCGGCTCCGGGTCAACCGGATCACCAGCCGGTTCACCCCGGCGGTGCAGTCGGTGCCCGCCATCGGCCAGGCGCTGATCCTGGTGCTCGGCGGGGTGCTGGCGCTGAACGCCTCGGTGAGCCTCGGCACCTTCCTCGCCTTCATGACCTACCTCGGCTCGTTCGTCGCGCCGATCCGGCAGTTCGCCATGCTGCTCACCGTGAGCCAACAGGGCAGGGCCGCGCTGGACCGGGTGCGCGAGGTGATCGAGACGGAACCCTCCGCGACCGCGTCGGCGGCGCCACCGGAAGCGTCCGCATCCGTCCTCGGCGCCGCGGCACTCCCTGCCGCGGCGGCCGCTATCGCGGCACGCCCGCCCGGGCTCGGGTTTCACGGCGTGACCGTGACCTTCGGCTCGACCACCGTGCTGAACGGGCTCGACCTCACCCTCGAGCCGGGTGAGACGGTCGCGATCACGGGCGGGGCGGGCAGCGGCAAATCCACGCTCGCGCTGCTGATCCCGCGCCTGCTCGACCCCGACGCGGGCAGCATCACCCTCGGCGGCACCGATATCCGCGCACTGCCCGGCGTGCGCGGCGAGGTCGCGGTGGTCTTCGAGGACACCCACCTGGTGGCGGGCACCGTGCGCGCCAACGTCGCCTACGGCATCCCGGACGCCACCGACGACGCCATCCGGCACGCGCTGCACCTGGCCGCCGCCGACGAGTTCGTCGCCGCGCTGCCGCAGGGCCTCGACACCAGGATCGGCGAGCGCGGGCAACGGCTCTCCGGCGGGCAGCGCCAGCGGATCGCGCTGGCCCGCGCCCTGCTCACCGACGCCCCGGTGCTGGTTCTCGACGACGCCACCTCGGCGATCGACGCCAGGGTGGAGGAGCGGATCTTCCAGCGCATCGCCGCCGAGGTGCGCGGCCGCACCACGCTGGTCGTCGCGCACCGTATGTCGACGCTGGCCCTGGCCGACCGGGTCGCCGTGCTGGACGGCGGCCGGGTCGCCGAGCTCGGCACGCTCGAGCAGCTGCGCGCCTCCGGCGAGCTCTTCCGCGCGCTCTTCACCCCGCCGGACGTCAGCGAGATCGAGGCCGAACCGCACGCGGGCGCGGCCCGATCGGCCACCGCGCCGCTCTGGATCGAACCCGCGGGCAGCACCGACGACGACCGCATGCTGGAGCAGGCCGCCGCCGCCTTCTCCCAGCGCGCGGCCGGCTCGCCCGGCGGCATCGGCCGCGGCGGCGCGGGCGGCGGCATGATGACCGCGGCGCCG
Source organism: Nocardia asteroides (assembly GCF_021183625.1). NCBI lineage: Bacteria > Bacillati > Actinomycetota > Actinomycetes > Mycobacteriales > Nocardiaceae > Nocardia > Nocardia asteroides. The sequence goes on along the minus strand of NZ_CP089214.1, from coordinate 449,140 downwards.
CCGAGCGGTGACGTCAGGGCGCAGATCGACGCGCTGCCGCCGGTCACCGGCGAACCCGAGGTCGCCGACTCCTTCGCCCGCACCCCCGACCCGGCCTTCGGCACCGCCCGGCTGCTCCGCCCCTTCGCGGCGCCGCTGCTGGCCGGGCTCGGGCTGGTGGCGCTGGACGCGCTGGCCCAGATCCTGATCCCGGTGCTGGTCCGCTACGGCATCGACCACGGCGTGCTGGCCGGTGCCCGCGACGTGGTGCTGCTCGCTGCCGCCGCCGCGCTCGTCGTCTGCCTGGTGGACTGGGCGATCGGCGTCGGGCAGCTGCGGGTGATGGGCCGGGCGGGGGAGCGGCTGCTCTACGGCCTGCGCGTGAAGACCTTCGCGCACCTGCAGCGGCTCGGGCTGCAGTACTACGAGCGCGAGCTCGGCGGCCGGATCATGACCAGGATGACCACCGACGTGGACGGCCTCTCCGCCTTCCTGCAGACCGGGCTGGCCACCGCGCTCACCAGCACGGTCACCGTCGGCGGTGTCGTGATCGCCATGCTGCTGATCGAGCCGCACCTGGCGCTGGTGGTGCTGGCGCTGCTGCCGATCCTGTTCGTCTCCACCGCGGCCTTCCGCAGGCTCTCGGTGCCCGCCTACGTGCTGGCCAGGGAGCGGGTCTCGGCGGTGAACGCCTACCTGCAGGAGAACGTCGACACCATCGCGGTGACCCAGGCCTACCGCAGGGAGCCGTTCAACAGCGCCGAGTTCGAGCGCCGCTCCTGGTCGTACCGGGACGCGCGGCTGCGCAGCCAGCTGCTGATGGCGGTCTTCTTCCCGTTCATCGAGCTGATGTCGGTGATCGCCACCGCGGCGGTGCTCGCGGTCGGCGTGCACGACGTGCGCGACGGCGTGCTCACCGCGGGCACCCTGATCGCCTTCCTGCTCTACATCGACCTGCTCTTCGCGCCGATCCAGCAGCTGTCCCAGGTCTTCGACAGCTACCAGCAGGCCGTGGTCGGCGTCGACCGGCTCGGCGAGCTGCTGCGCACCCCGGTCGCCACCCCGGAGGCCGAGGACGCGATGCCGGTCGAGCGGCTGCGGGGCCGGATCGAGCTGCGCGACGTCGCGTTCGCCTACCACCCGGAGACTCCGGAGGTGCTCACGGGCGTCTCGCTGAGCATCGCCGCCGGGCAGAAGGTCGCGCTGGTCGGCGAGACCGGTGCGGGGAAGTCCACGCTGGTCAAGCTGCTGGCCCGGTTCTACGACCCGACCGAGGGGGCGGTGCTGATCGACGGCGTCGACCTGCGCCGCTACCGGCTCGCCGACTTCCGGGCCCGGCTCGGCATCGTCCCGCAGGAGCCGTTCCTCTTCGGCGACACCGTGCGCGCGGCGATCGCCTACGGGCGCCCCGGCGCCGAACCGGCCGAGATCGAGTGGGCCGCGCGCGCGGTCGGCGCGCACGAGATGATCGCCGGGCTGGAGCACGGCTACCACCACCCGATCGGCCCCAACGGCCGCGCGCTCTCCGCCGGGCAGCGCCAGCTGCTCGCGCTGGCGCGGGCGCAGCTCGTCGAGCCGGACATCCTCATCCTGGACGAGGCCACCGCCTCGCTCGACCTCGCCACCGAGGCCAGGGTGCGCGCCGCCGTCGACGTGCTCACCGCGGGCCGCACCACCCTCGTCGTCGCGCACCGGCTGGCCACCGCCGCCGACGCCGACCTCATCGTCGTGGTGCGCGGCGGGCGGATCGAGCAGACCGGGACGCACGCCGAGCTGCTCGCCGTCGAGGGGACCTACCGGGAGCTGTGGGCGGCCTACGTCGGCGACAGCGCCGCAGTGCTTCCGGTCGGCGACAGCGCCGCAGTGCTTCCGGTCGGCGACAGCGCCGCAGTGCCGAATCCTTGAGCGTCAGAAGGGCGGCTCGGCGGCGGCCTGCGCGGCGGCGTCGAGCAGGGCCAGCACCTCGGCCGCGCGCGGCGCGGCGCCTGCGGCCAGGTTCGCCGGCTCGGCCTCGACCCGGCGGATGATCCCGGCGTAGATGGCGGCGATCTTCCAAATGCCGAGCACGTACCAGAAGCGCAGGGCGGTGCGGTCGCGGCCGGTGGCGTCGAGGTAGAGCCGGGCGAGGCCCGCGCGGTCCGGCATACCGGGCAGCGCGGGCAGACCGAGGCCGAAGGTGGGCAGCTCCGGGTCGGGCCAGAAGGCGAGGGCGTAGCCGATGTCGGCGAGCGGGTCGCCGAGCGTGGCGAGCTCCCAGTCCAGCGCGGCGACCACGGTGCCGTCGTCCGGCCCGGTGATCACGTTGCGCAGGTGGAAGTCGCCGTGCACCAGCCGCAGCTCGCGCTGCTCCGGGATGCTCGCGGCCAGCCGCTCGGTGATCGCGTCGAAGGGCGCGCTGTCGCCGCTCCAGCTCTCCCGCCACTGCCTGGTCCAGCGTTTCAGCTGGCGCTGGGCGTAGGGGCCGTGCCCGGCGAGGCCGGTGAGCCCGGTCTCGTCCAGGTCGACGGCGTGTACCCGGGCGAGCACCGCCATCATGGAGGCGGCGAGGGCGGATCTGCGCTCGGGTCCCATCGTCTCCAGCACGGCGGGTTCGTCGATCACCACACCGGGCACGAACTCCATGAGCACCGCGGTGCTGTCGGTGACCGCGCCCGGGTCGGCGACGCCGAGGATGCGCGGCACCGGCACATCGGTGGGCTCCAGCGCGCGCAGGATGCCCGCCTCCCGCCCGACGTCGTGCGCCGACTGCAGCAGCGTGCCGAGCGGCGGCCTGCGCAGGATCCAGCGCCGCTCCGCCTCGTCCCGGACCAGGAAAGTCAGGTTGGACTGCCCGAATCCGATGCGCCGCAGCGTGATCGCGCCGGTGCGCGCGATGCCGAGCCGATCCAGCCAGGCGGTGACGGCGGCGAGGTCGATGGCGGAACTGTTCAACGGCCGATCCTCCGTGCTCGGGGCGAAGGGCAAGCGTACGACAGCGGCTAATGGTTGTTAGCCTGATCGGGACCGATTCACGATTTGCCAGGAGGTCGGAGTGGCCGGCGTACTCGATTTGTTCAGCCTGCGCGGCAAGGTGGCCGTGGTGACCGGCGCCTCGTCCGGGCTCGGCGTCGCCTTCGCGCGCGCGCTCGCCGAGGCCGGCGCCGACGTGGTGCTCGCCGCCCGCCGGGTGGACCGGCTGAAGGAGACCGCGCTGCTGGTCGAGCAGGCCGGGCAGCGCGCGCTCCCGGTGCAGCTCGACGTGGCGAACCCGGCCGAGGCGAAGACGGTCGTCGAGGCCGCGGTGCGCGAGTTCGGCCGGGTCGACATCCTGGTCAACAACGCGGGCATCGGCACCGCCGTCCCCGCGCTGCGCGAGACCCCCGAGCAGTTCACCCAGGTGATCGACGTGAACCTGAACGGCTGCTACTGGATGGCCCAGGCCTGCGCCGCGGTGATGGAGCCGGGCAGCAGCATCGTCAATATCTCCAGCGTGCTCGGCATCACCACGGCCGGGCTGCCGCAGGCCGCCTACGCCGCCAGCAAGGCCGGGCTGATCGGGCTCACCCGCGACCTGGCCCAGCAGTGGAGCGGGCGCCGCGGCATCCGGGTGAACGCCATCGCCCCCGGCTTCTTCACCTCGGAGATGACCGACCAGTACAGCGACGGCTACCTGGAGAGCCAGCTCGGGCGGGTGCTGGTGAACCGGCTCGGCGACCCGGCCGAGCTCGCCGCCGCCGTCGTCTTCCTCGCCGGGGCCGCGGGCGGCTACGTCACCGGGCAGACGCTCGCCGTCGACGGCGGCTTCACCGTCACCTGATCACTCCGCGCCGACCAGCCGCAGCGCGAAGTCGGCGTACTGCCAGACGATCTCGTTCTCGCTGAACTCGCCGTCGTCCCGGAACCAGGTGGCGACGCCCATGCCGAGATCGAGCACCGCGTAGGAGGCGACGCGGGTGGAGGTCACCCGGAACACCCCGGCCGCCACCCCGTCCGCGATCAGCGCGCGGAACCGCTGCTCGTACTCCGCGCGCCTGGCCAGCACCGCCGAGCGGTGCGGCTCGGTGAGGCTGCGGATCTCCCGGTTCCCGACGAACGCCTCCGCGCGGTGCCTGGCGTGGTAGCGCACGTGCGCCTCCACCGCCCGGCGCAGCCGCTCGGTCGGATCGCCGGTCCCGGAGACCGCGCGCCGGTGGGCGTCCTGCAGGGCGTCCATGATGCCGTCCATGATCTCGGCGAGCAGCTCCTGCTTGGAGGCCACGTGCTTGTACAGGCTCGGCCCGCGGATGCCGACCAGCGCGCCGATCTCGCTCATGGTGGTGGCCGGGTAGCCCTGGCGCATGAACAGCTCCAGCGCGGCCCGGCGAATGGCGGCCGGGCGCGCCGACGCGGTGCTCGTCATCCCGGCTCCCTCGTTCGCGGCTAATTCATCGTAGCCAGCGGGGGCGGCACCCGGTCGACCGGGAAGTCCGCGCGGATGACGACCGGGCGCCCGCTACCGGGCCACCGCATCAGGCGGGGGCGAGCCGCCACAGCGAGGTGACTTCCGCGGCCCTGGCCGCGTGCAGCGGGTCGGTGGCATCGCGCACCCGCGGATGCTCCGGCTTGGTGTCGGCTCTGCCGAGCACGCGCAGCCCCGCCTCCTCGATCGCGGCCAGCAGTTCACCCCGGGTCCGGAGCCCGAGGTGCTCGGCCAGGTCGGACAGGATGAGCCAGCCCTCGCCGCCCGGTTCGAGATGGGCGGTGAGCCCGGCCAGGAAGGCGCGGAGCATGCCGCTGCCCTGGTCGTAGACGCCGTGCTCGACGGCGGACGAGGGCCGGGCCGGAATCCAGGGCGGATTGCACACGACGAGGTCCGCGCGGCCATCGGGAAAGAGGCCGGGCCCGACGACCTCGACCTGTTCGGCGAGGCCGAGGCGGCCGACATTGTCGCGGGCGCAGACCAGGGCGCGCGGGCTGATGTCGGTCGCCACGATGCGCTCGACGCCCCGCCGGGCCAGGACGGCGGCGAGCACTCCCGTTCCGGTGCCGAGATCGAATGCGGTCCGGCTGCCCGCGGGGAGCGGCGTCTGCGCGACCAGGTCGATGTACTCGCCCCTGACCGGGGAGAATACGCCGTAGTGGGGGTGAATGGCTGCGCCGAGCGCCGGTATCGGCACTCCGTTCACCCGCCATTGGTGCGCGCCGATCACGCCGAGCAGCTCCGTGAGCGAGACGGCCATCGGCGTGCCCGCGGGGCCGTACGCGTCGAGGCAGGCCGCGCGGACCTCCGGCGCCCGGCGCAGATCCAGCCGATAGCCGTCGTCCAGCAGGACGAGGAGCTTGCCGAGCACCAGGGCCCGATGGCCGCGGGCGCGGCGGTGCAGGTGGAACGATTCCGCCGGAGTCTTCCCGGACGGGGGCGGTTTCCTGGCGACGCGCCTGCGCATGGCCTGCAGCAGCGCCCGCGCGTTCTGGAAGTCGCCGCGCCACAGCAGGGCGGTACCTTCGCAGGCGAGACGGTGCGCGCTGTCGGCGTTCATCCGGTCGCCCGCGCTGATCACCGCGCGCGGCGAGGCTCCGCTCTCGGAATGCCAGCGGGCGGTGTGCGTGGTGTTCGTCTCGGTCCAGCTGATCGTGGACACGGGGTACTCCTGGTGGTCGTCGGGGCACGACGAGCGCGTCGACCGCCGGAGGTGATGCACGAGGCTCGCACAGTTCACCCGGCACGAGCAAGCCCGGCTCAGCGGGCGAGCAGGGCCCAGAGGTGGGTGAGGTGCTCGGCCATGTCGACCTCGGGGTCGTAGAGCCACTGCACCTGCAGCCCGTCCAGCAGCGCCACCGCCAGCACCGCGAAGCGCTCGGGGTCGATATCGGCGCGGAGCTGCCCCTCGCGCTGAAGCTCGCCGACCCTGTCGCCGATCAGCTGCCGGATCTCGCGGTAGCGGTCGCGGAAGTGCGGGTGCGCGGGGTGCTCGGGGCGAACCGCCTCGGCGGAGAAGCGGGTGTACAGCTCGACCAAGCCGGGTACCTCGGCATTGTGCCGGATCAGGCGGACCAGGCCCGCGGGCAGCTCCGGCGGGGTGTCCGGGGCGAGGAAGGCCGCGCGGTCGGCGGCGTCCCTGCGGGCCAGGATCGCGGTGAACAGCTCCTCCTTGCTGCCGAAATAGTGCAGCAGCCCGGTCTGGCTCAGCCCGACCGCGTCGGCGAGCTCCTTGACCGTCGTCCGGCCGTAGCCGACCCGGGCGACCAGCTCGAGCGCGGTTTCCAGGATCTCCTCGCGCTTGGCGATTCCCTTCGAATACGAGCCGCGCCGAGTCACGCCGTGACTGTACTAGGAGAGCCTTGCCCACCAAAACCGAATGACATACTGTTTTGTAATCCCGATCCCGAGGAGTCTCGATGACGAGCGATATCAGCGACCTTTCCCTGGCCGAACGCGCGGCGCTCGGCAGCGGCGCGGACTTCTGGAGTACGAAGGCGATCGGGCCGGTCGGCTCGCTGGTGCTGACCGACGGCCCGCACGGGGTGCGTAGGCAGACCGGCGCCACCGATCACCTCGGGCTGGCGGGGAGCGAGCCCGCGACGTGCTTCCCGCCCGCGGTGGCGCTGGCGCAGAGCTGGGATCCGGCGCTGGTGCGCCGCGTCGGGGTGGCGCTGGGGCGGGAGGCGCGGGCGCTCGGGGTGGATGTGCTGCTCGGGCCCGGGGTGAATATCAAGCGGGATCCGCGGGGCGGGCGGAACTTCGAGTACTACTCGGAGGATCCGCAGCTGACCGGGCGGCTCGGCGCGGCCTGGGTGGATGGCGTGCAGAGCGCGGGGGTCGGGGCCTCGCTCAAGCACTTCGCGGCGAACAATGCCGAGCACGATCGGATGCGGGCCAGCTCCGATATCGACCCGAGGCCGCTGCGCGAGATCTACCTGCGCGCCTTCTCCCACATCGTGCGCACGGCTCGGCCGTGGACGGTCATGTGCTCCTATAACCGGATCAACGGCGTGCCCGCCTCGCACAATCGCTGGCTGCTCACCGACCTGCTGCGCGGGGAGTGGGGGTTCGACGGGCTCGTGGTGAGCGACTGGGGTGCGGTCTCGGATCGGCCCGCGTCGGTCGCGGCGGGGTTGGATCTGACCATGCCGGGCGGGGCCGGTGCGGGGGACGAGTCGGTGGTCGCCGCGGTCGAGGACGGGAGTCTGTCCGAAGAGGCTGTCGATGCCGCCGCGACTAATGTCGCGCGGCTGGTCGAGCGGGTGCGCGCCGCGCATGCCCGCGGCACCGAGGAAGCAGATGCTGGTATGCGGGACTCCGCGCAGGCCCGCAGGGACGGGGAAGCAGGTGCCGGCACCCGGGACGGGGCCGCGAGCGGCGGTGACGACGCAGCGGACGCGGGCGCCCGCACCGCGCAGGCAGCCGGAGCCGGGGTCGCGCTCTTCGCCGACGAGCACCACCGCCTCGCGCGGGAGGCCGCCGCCCGCAGCATCGTCCTGCTGCAGAACGACCGCGACCTGCTCCCGCTCACCCCCGGCCGCTCGATCGCGGTGCTCGGCACCTTCGCCACCGAACCCCGCTACCAGGGCGGCGGCAGCTCGCACGTCAACCCGACCCGGCTCGACACCCCGCTGGACGAGATCCGCACCCTGGCAGGCGACGGCACCGTCACCCACCACGACGGCCTCGACCACGACGCGGCGGCAGCAGCGGCGGCCGAAGCCGATGTGGCCGTCCTGTTCCTCGGCCTCGCCGCCGACCAGGAATCCGAGGGCTTCGACCGCGAGCACATCGAACTCCCCGCCGACCAGCTGGAACTCCTCGCCGCCGTCGCCCGCGCCCAGCCGGACACCGTCGTCGTGCTCGCCCACGGCGGCGTACTCCGCCTCGAGCCGGTCGCCTGCCTCGCCCCCGCCGTCCTGGACGGCGCCCTGCTCGGCCAGGCGGGCGGCGGCGCACTCGCCGACGTGCTCTTCGGAGTCGTGAACCCCTCCGGCCGCCTCGCCGAAACGGTGCCGATCCGCCTCCAGGACACCCCCGCCTACCTGAACTTCCCCGGCGAGAACTCGCACATCCGCTACGGCGAGGGACTTTTCGTCGGCTACCGCTGGTACGACGCCCGCGACATGGACGTCTGCTACCCCTTCGGCCACGGCCTGTCCTACACCACCTTCGACCACACCGACCTCACCGCCCAGCCCACGAGCGACGGCCTGACCGCCCGGCTGACCGTCACCAACACCGGCGACCGGACGGGCCGCGAGGTGGTGCAGCTCTACGCCGGAGTACCGGAATCGCAGGTGCAGCGCCCGGTGCGCGCCCTCATCGGCTCCGCGGTCACCGGCGAGCTGGAACCCGGTGCGACCGAACAGGTCACCGTCGAGGTGGCGCGCGAGGATCTCGCCTACTGGGAGACCCGCACCGAATCCTGGGTGGTGGAACCCGGCCGCTACCGCCTCTGGGCCGGCGCCTCCAGCCGCGACCTGCGCGCGGAGACCGAACTCGACCTGCCCGGCGACCGGGTACGCATCCCGATCACCACGAACTCCACGCTCGGCGAAGCACTCGCCGACCCCGAGACGGCGGCCGCCCTGGCGGAGGTCTTCGGCGGCATGGCCGAGTCCATGGGTGACGGCAGCGCCATGGGCATGGACATGATGCGCATGATCGCCTCCATCCCCCTGAACCGCCTCGCCGGCTTCGGCATGGACCCGGAGCGGTTGCGCGCGGCGCTGGAGAACGCCGGGGACTGAGCCAGCGGAGCCCGGCGTGCTCGGCTACCTCCGCTGTTCAGGTGATCGCCGCCCGCGGGGCCCGGCGCCGTCACTTCCGCTCCATATCCTGTTGTCGTGCTCGGTTTCTGGGACTACGTGGGCGCGGCGGCAACGGTCCTGTTCGGTGTGGCGCAGCTGTTCATCGGGTTCGGAATTCTCCGGCAGACCGTCGAGCGCGCGGTGCTGTGGCTGCGCGGGCACCGGGCGCGTGCCGTGATCACCTCGGTCGGCGAGGAACGTGACTCCGACAGTCACCGCGTCTACCGGCCCAGCGTGGAATTCACCACGCCGACCGGCGAACCGTGCCGCGTCGACCTGGCCGACACCACGACCACCCGCCCCCGCATCGGTGCGCGGATCACCGTGGTCTACCGGCCGGACGACCCCGGGCACGTGGATGCCGTCGGCATCGGAAAGGGCATCGGAAGTCTCGTCGCCTTCCCGATTCTGGTGGTCGTCGGAGCAGCGGCCACCGTCCTGCCCATCGCGTATCTGCTCGGCCTCGACAGCGTGCTCTCCTGGAGTGAGCAGGCCGCCCACGAGGCGATCGACCGGCTCGGGGAAGCCATCGGCGGCCCGCTGGGACGGGTCCGAGATGTCCTGCTGGAGCTGTTCGGCTGAGAGCCGATGCCGGACTCGCACGGCCTGCCGCGGCTCACTCCGGCAGCCAGTGCAACTCGTGCGCGAGGGTGTCGGCGACGGCACGGATGCGGCGGTGTAGCGGCGACTGCTCGCGCGGGAGGACCAGGTGGATCGTCAGGCCGGGCGCGCCCCGCAGCGGTCGCCAGGTGAGACCGGCCGTCTGTGTCGCCACCGCGGCCTCACCGGCCGGGGCCAGGGTGCGCCCGTCGCGCAGGTCGCGCTGGAACATGTCGAAAGACACCGCGGGCGTGTGCAGCCGGGGGCTCGGCCGGATGTCGCGGAACAGCGCGGAGAGCTGATCGTGGATCGCGGGGTTGGCCGCCCGGTCGGGCAGACGCAGCGGATACGCGGCCGCCTCGGCGATCTCGATCTCCTCGTGTCCGGCCAGCGGGTGGTGCTGCGCCAGCTGGACCCCGAGCCGCTGACGCCGCAGCAGGAACCGGTGCACGCCACGCCCGGGCTGTGCACCGCGGGTGATCCCCGCGTCGACCCGGCCGTCGGCCACCGCGGGCGAGATCTCCGGTGTCGCCATCGGGACGGCGCGGACCTCGAGTCCCCGGCTGCCGCGCACGAGGCTGTCCACCAGGGCCGGTGTCGTCCCGGCCCCCGTGCTGAGGCTGTATCCGATGCGCAGCGTGCCCAGTTCACCGGAGCCCGCACGCCGGGCGGCGTCCCACGTCCGGTCCAGCGCCGCCAGCGCCTGCGGCGCCGACTCGGCCAGGGCGAGACCGGCCGCGGTCAATTCGACGCTCCGCGTGGTGCGAACCAGCAGGGCCGTGCCGAGGTCGGTCTCCAACCGGCGCATCCGGGCACTGAGCGCGGGCTGCGCGATGCCGATCCGCGCCGCCGCGCGGGTGAAGTTCAACTCCCGCGCCAGCACCAGGAAGTACCGAAGGCTCACCGTATCCGGCGCCACACGCCCTCCCGCCGATTGACAACGAATCGTTCCGAGCCGATCGCGCATCGATCTTTCCCTCGACCGCTCACCGCGCCCTAACCTGCCCGTATGACGAACCAACCAACCGCGGATACCGGCGGTTTCCATGGCTGAGGGCTACTGGGTCAGTGTCTACCCCGCCGTCGCCCCCGAGCGGCTGACCGCCTACAACGAGCTGGCCCGCGCGGCTGTCCGGGCCGGGGGCGGGCGCGTCCTGTCCCGTGGCGGTCGAGTCGTCGCGCACGAGGCCGGAATCGCGGCGCGCGTCGTGCTGATCGAGTTCGACAGCTTCGAACAGGCCGTCGCGGCCTACGAGAGCGAGGCATACCGGAAGGCGCTGGCGGCCTTCCCCGACGGCATCGAGCGCGACTTCCGCATCGTCGAAGGCATCGACTGACCGCTCGCCCCAGCCGATCTCGGGCATGGTCAATGCTCGCGCCCCGACGTGCTCGCGGGGTCGGCGTAGTCGGCGAAACGCGCCATGCCGTGCTCGGGTGGCAGTGCGAGCGCGTTCACCAGGTATGACGTGGTGTGGTAGAAGCCGGCGAGCATCAGCAGTTCGAGGATCGCCTCCTCGGTGAATCGGCTCGTCAGCCGCGCCCACAGGCTGTCGTCCACGGTGGCGGCCGCGTGGAGCGCATCGCAGAGATCGATCAGCACGCGGTCGTCGTCGTTCCAGCATTCGTCACCGGAATCGCCGTCGAGCAGGGACGTTATCTGGTCGGCCGGCAACTCCGCCGCGTGGGCGAAGAGGGTGATGTGGACGCCCCATTCGTATTCGGCACCGCACAGCGCCGTCGTGCGGTCGATGACGATTTCGCGTTGCCGCAGGGTGAGGTGGCCGCGATCGAGAAGTCCGCTCCCGAAGAACTTGGCGAACAGTCGCCGATCGCGGGCCAGGGTGGTGAAGAGGAGCAGGGGCGGGTTTCCGCGCATGACGCGGTCGATCGCTGCCTGCGTGCCGGGGTCGAGTGGTTCGGGGGCCGGTGCGATTCGGGCACGGCCGGGGCTGGAGCGAGTCACAGGTTCCAGCCTAGAACAAATGCTATAAAATTTGTAGCATGGATGAGTTGAGGATAGGCGAACCGACTCGGGGCAGCAGCACGGGTCGGCCGATCATGGTGCTGCTCGACGCGCTCGGGCGGCGGGGGGCGCTCCGGGTGATCTGGGAGCTTCGCGACGGCCGTTCGCTGACCTTCAGGGCGTTGGTCGATGCCTGTGACTCCAATCCAGGCGCCATCAATACCCGTGTGAAGGAACTTCGCGCCCTGCAGTTGCTCGGGCACGACCGCGGCGGTTATCACCTCACGTTGCACGGACTCGAACTCATGGTCGTACTCGGCCCGCTGTCCCGGTGGGCGGAGGGGTGGGCGCAGAAGATGGACGTCGACGCGGCGGAATGATCGCGATGAGAGCGGCCGGCCGCACGGCACCGCGCCGGGTGGTCCCTATGCTCGGGGGCGTTCCACCCCCGGCCCCGAGGATGTTCCGTGAGCCTGCCGCCCGTTCTGGCCGATCGCCTTCGCCTGCCCGTGATCGCCGCACCGATGTTCCTCGTCTCCGGCCCTGACCTGGTGATCGCCGAGTGCACCGCCGGGGTGGTCGGCTCGTTCCCGAGCCTGAACGCGCGCCCGCTCGCCGAGCTGCGGGTGTGGCTGACGCGGATCACCGAGGCGCTGGCGGCGCACGATGCCGCGCATCCGGAGGCGCCGAGCGCGCCGTTCGCGGTGAACCTCATCGTGCACCGGACGAATGCGCGGCTGGCGGCGGATCTGGCGCTGGTCGAGGAGTTCCGGGTGCCGATCGTGATCACCTCGCTGGGGGCGCGCCCCGAGGTCAACGAGCGGATCCACGCCTACGGGGGGATCGTGCTGCACGACATCATCCACAACGCCTACGCGCGCAAGGCCGTGGACAAGGGGGCGGACGGGCTGATCGCGGTGGCGGCGGGTGCGGGCGGGCACGCGGGGACGCAGTCGCCGTTCGCGCTGGTGCAGGAGATCCGGGCGTGGTTCGACGGGCCGCTGGCGCTCTCCGGGTCGATCGCGCACGGGCGCTCGGTGCTGGCCGCCGAGGCCGCGGGGGCCGATCTGGCCTACATCGGGTCGCTGTTCATCGCCACCGAGGAGGCGAACGCGGCGGCCGGCTACAAGCAGATGGTGGTCGATTCCGACGCCGCCGACATCGTCTACACCGACAAGTTCACCGGGGTGCACGGGAACTACCTGGCGCCGAGCATCGTCGCCGCCGGGCTCGACCCGGCCCTGCTCGCCGGTGCCGAGCCCGGGGCCATCGACTTCGGTGACGACGGGGCGCTCGGGGCCAAGGCGTGGCGCGACATCTGGGGTGCCGGGCACGGGGTCGGCGCGGTCGGCGCGGTACGTCCGGCCGCCGCCGTCGTCGACCGGCTCGCCGCCGAGTACGAAGCGGCGCGCGAACGCCTGTTCGTGCGCTGAGACGCTGTGCACGGTCCGGTATCGCCCCGCTTCACGCTCGGCCGACCCGCCGATGCGGTGCGACGCCGTCGTGTGGCGATCGCTCCGAGTTCACCACGGCACCGGGCCGGTTTCGTCGAAGTATCCGCCGGTGGGCCCGTTCTCCTCGAGAGTGGCCAGCTGCACGACGATGCGAGCACCCTCCGCGGCAGTGCGGGTCACACCGGGGAGATCCTTGGTGAAGTCGGTCGCACAGGGGCCGGGATCGGCCGCGTTGACCAGGATGGCCTGGGAGGCGAGGTGTTTGGCGTATTGGACGGTGATGTGGTTGAGAGCGGACTTCGACGGTGCGTAGCCGAGATTGGCGGGCAGATCGGTGAAGTAGTCCTGCGGGTCGGTCATGCGGGTCATCGAGCCGAGGCCGGATGTGACATTGACGATGCGAGCGCGTGGAGAACTGCGTAGCAGGGGCAGCATCGCCTCGGTGACGGCGACGGCGCCGAAGACGTTGGTGGCGAACACTGCACGAAGCGAGTCGAGATCGACCGATCCAGGCAGCTGACCCTGGCGGGCTCCGGAAATGCCTGCGTTGTTCACCAGCACGTCCAAGCGGCCGTACTCCGCCTCGATCCACGCCGCAGCCGCAGCCGGATCAGCACCGCTGGTGACCTCCAGATGGACAGCGTGCGCGTCGATGCCATCGCCACACAACCGGGCGGCAGCGTGTTCACCCTGGCCGAGGTCGCGAGCGCCGACCAAGACCGTCATGCCGAGGCGTCCCAATCCACGAACGATCTCGTATCCGATTCCGCGATTGGCGCCGGTGATCAGTGCGATCGGTGCACGTTCCATCTCCATGTCCCCAGCTCAGCACCGGATGGCCGTTGACACCAGGACCGAGTTGTTCTGGGTCGATACCCTGGAGGAATGGATCTGCTCGAGACTCGGGACCTGGTCTATTTCGCGGCCGTCGCCGAGGAGCTGCATTTCGGGAGGGCCGCCCAGAAAGTGGGAATTGCCCAGCCGGCATTGTCCCGCGCGATCGCGCGCCTGGAGCGGCGCCTGGGGGTGACCCTTCTGTACCGCACCAGCCGGAAGGTCGAACTCACCGCAGCCGGAACAACGTTGTGGCGGGAGGGAGCCCGCGCGCTCGATGCCGTAGCCGGCGCCGCATCGCGCACTCGGCGCGCCGGCGTGGACGCACGGTTGCTGGTGGCGATGAAGGCTGGAACCGATGCCGGGGTGATCGACCGGATCCTGGGTAGCTTTCGTTCCGATCCGGCCGCGGTGCCTGTCGAGATCGTGCACAGTGTCGACCAGCGGATCGTCATGCTGCGGGACGGTCGCGCCGACGTGGCGCTGCTGCACCGCCCGAACAACGACCTCACCGGGCTACAGAGCCTCGACCTGATCACCGAAACCCAGATCGCGGTCCTCGCGCCCGACCATCCGCTGGCATCGCAGGCTGCCCTGTCGGTGGCCGACCTCATCGGCGAACCGATCGTCCGCTGGCCGGAAACAGCTTCCGGACCGGGAACCGACAACAGACCCCTGATTCGCGACATCGGCCAGTTCACCCACCTCACCGCCACCCGCCGCGCGATAGCGCTACTTCCCGCATCCGCTGCGGGTCAGGTCCCACGCAGCCTGCCCTGCCTGCCCGTCTCGGACGCCGAGCCGACCACCTCGGTCCTTGCTTGGCTACCGGGAACCGAGTCGCCGGCCGTGGCCGCGTTTCTGCGTCACGCCCGCGACATCGCGTCCACAGCCGATCGCGACCAGACATCCGAGCGCGCCGACGATGTCGCCACCACAGCGATCCGCCGCATGCCGCCGATCCGCGAAACCGGGGCTGTCGGCCCTTCGTGAAACAGACAGTTCCGGGCATGCCTCGGTTCGATACGCGCGGGTCCCCGCGCGCGGCCGGTGAAGCGACTCCCTGCGATTTCCCACTGGAATGTCAGTGGCTTTTTCCCGCTCCGGTGTCAGTGGGTCATGCCCGTGTTGGTGATGAGCAACGGGCTGGTGGTGCACGCGCCGAGCCGCGTAGCGCTACTGCGCGGGTCGGCCGTCCGAGGACGGAGTTTCTTCGCTTTCGGGGTTGCATCCGGTACCGGGATACAGGCTTACCGTCGATATATGACCGACAACGACCTGTCCGAACAGATGATGAACCTCTCCGCGTGCACCCTGCCGACAGTGGAGCGCCCGACCCGGGTGGCGGAGTTCGACGCGTTCTTCGCCCGCTCGGTGACCGCGACCGCGCGTCCGGTCCCGACCCGGCTGGAGTTGCGGCTGGCCGGGGACGGGGACGCCGAGCCGGTCGGGCGGGATCTGGCTGCCCGCGAATCGGCGTGCTGCTCGTTCTTCACCTTCTCCTTCACCCCGGACCCGGCCGGGACCGTGGTGATGGGCATCGAGGTCCCCGCCGCGCACCTCGATGTCCTCGACGCCCTCGCTGGGCGCGCGCAGACCGCTGTCGCGGGCGCGGGCCGGTGACCGGGATGCGCACCGCGCAGCTGGCGGCCGCGGCCGGGGTCAACGCCCAGACCCTGCGCTACTACGAACGCCGCGGGCTGCTCGCCGAGCCTGCCCGCACCCTGGGCGGGCACCGCGTCTACTCCGAGCAGGCGGTCTCGGTACTGCGGGTGATCAAGGCCGCCCAACGCCTCGGGTTCACCCTCGACGAGGTCGCCGACCTGCTCGAAGCCACCCAGCTCGGATCCCGGCGCGCTGACGCCGGGCTGCGCGAACGCGCCCGGGCGAAACTGATCGAGGTCGACACGAAGCTGGCCGAGCTCACCGCGGTCCGCGACACCCTGGTCGCCGCGATCGCCGCAGGTTGCGAGGACCTGCTGGAGTGCAGCGATTCCCCGTGCTGCCCGATCCCGTTCACCGGCACCACCACGACCGGCACCGAGGCCACGGGGGGTCGTTGTGGCTGCTGAGACCGCCCGCACGCGGCGCTGGTGGATGCCGATCACCGCCGGGGCCGCGTTGTGCCTGGCGTGCTGCGCGGCGCCGCTGCTGCTCGCGGCCGGGCTGATCGGCAGCGGGTCGGTACTGGTGAGCACCTCCTGGCTCGAACCCCTCGGCATCGCGCTGCTCGCCGGCGGGATCGGCGGGCTGTTCTGGGCTCGCGCCCGCTCGCGGCGCTCGGGCTGCGGGCCCGGTGCCTGCACCAGCCCGGCGGGCACCGGCGGAGCCGCCGATACCGGTGAGTCTGCCCAGGGTTGTTCGTGCACACCGGACACGGCCTCCACCCGGTGAACATCGGCGGCTACGGTCACTGGCTGTGATGGTGCTGCGCTCGATCCTGCTGTTCGTCTTGGCCGCCCTCGCCGAGATCGGCGGGGCGTGGCTGGTCTGGCAGGGGGTGCGCGAGCACCGCGGCTGGATCTGGATCGGCGCCGGCGTGCTCGCCCTCGGCGTGTACGGGTTCGTGGCCACGCTCCAGCCGGACGCGAACTTCGGGCGCATCCTGGCCGCCTACGGCGGGATCTTCGTGGCCGGGTCGCTGCTGTGGGGCATGGCCGTGGACGGGTTCCGGCCCGACCGCTACGACGTCACCGGTGCGCTGCTGTGTCTGGCCGGGGTCGGGGTCATCATGTACGCACCCCGACCTGCCTGAACCGAGGGTTGCCCGGACCGGCCCCCATCGTGCGGTTCGCCGTGGCGGGTCAGTGGATTTTTCCCACTTCGGTGTCAGTGGGGCATGACAGCGGTTTGACCTGGATTTCGCTGCCGCGCTGTTGGTTTCGTGGTCAGATGCGGGCGCTGTGTCTGGCGGTTCGGCGGGAGGTCGGTGGTGGTCGACGTCGCAGGGCGTCAACCGCACGTGCTCGCTGGTCAACGCTCCGCGCCGATCCAGCCCCAGCAACCGCTTCGCCGCGGCCTCCCGCAGCCCTGGCGTACTGGCGCGGCAACGTGCTGGCGGTACACCGCGAGCTCATCGCCGCCGAGCAGGCCGGCGGCCCGCCCGCGCCGAGCCGCTCAGCGTTGTATCGGGCGGTCGCGGCCGAACGATCTCGCGCCGGGCCGCCGACTGAGACCTCGGGGTCGTCGAGGTCAGCGGCAGCAGTTCGGGTCGAGCACCACGCACAGTGCCGACAGCGCTTCGCGGCGCACCGAGTGGTAGGTGTTCATCCCGCGGCGCTCGCTGGCGATGAGCCCGGCGCGGCGTAGCTGGGTGAGGTGATGCGAGACCGTCGACTCCCCGAGCCCGATCGCGTCGGCGAGCTCGCCGACGTTGCGTTCGCCGTCGGGGTGGGTGAGCAGGATCGACAGCAACCTGACCCGAGCCGGGTCCGCGATGGCCTTGAGTCGCAACGCGATCGCCAGCGCGGTGTCCTCATCGACCGGCGCCGCGGCCACCGGGGCACAGCACACCGGGGAGGTCATGTCGATCACGGGCAGCGTCTTGGGCATGGCCCGATCCTACCCACCTCCTTGACATACGTCGAATAGGTGGCGCAGACTCGGCCCCGGCAACCTTTTCGACATACATCACACACCTTGGAGGTGGCGGTCATGTCCCGCATCCAGCTCGCCCTCGACGTCGAGGACCTCGATACCGCGATCGGCTTCTACTCCACCCTGCTCGGCACCGGCCCGGCCAAGCGCAAGCCCGGCTACGCCAACTTCGCCGTCGACAACCCCCCGCTCAAGCTGGTTCTCATCGAGAACCCCGGCAACGGCGGCCGGCTCAACCACCTCGGCGTCGAGGTCGAGACCTCCGCCCAGGTGCACGGCGAGATCGCGCGGCTGAGCGAGGCAGGGCTGTTCACCGAGGAGCAGATCGCCACCACGTGCTGCTTCGCCAC
Source organism: Nocardia asteroides (assembly GCF_021183625.1). NCBI lineage: Bacteria > Bacillati > Actinomycetota > Actinomycetes > Mycobacteriales > Nocardiaceae > Nocardia > Nocardia asteroides. The sequence goes on along the minus strand of NZ_CP089214.1, from coordinate 431,609 downwards.
CCAGGACAAGGTCTGGGTCACCGGCCCCGACGCCGAGCGCTGGGAGGTCTACACCGTGCTCGCCGACACCGAGCACTTCGGCGCCATTCCCGACCTGCTCGCCACGGCCCCGGGCACCCAGGGCGCCGACGCCGAGGCGATGTCGGCGTGCTGCGGCAGCACCGCCGAAGCCGATGCCGAGGGCGCCTGCTGCGGCAGCCGGGCCAAGGCCGATGCGAAGGCCGCCGGCGCCGACTGCTGCTGACCCCTTCCGCCGCAGCCGCCTGCGGTCATCCGGACCCGGCTTGCGCGATGAGTTCGACATCGATCAATATCGACCTATGTCGAATTCAACAGTGCCGGGCCCGCGCACCCCGGCGGGGTGCGATCCCGCCCCGCTGACCCGGGCACCGCTCAGCGAAAAGGCCGCGGCCGAGGCGGTGGTGGTGTTCAAGGCGCTGGCCGACCCGGTGCGGCTGCGGCTGCTCTCCGCGATCGCCGCCCGCGAGAACCAGGAGGCATGCGTGTGCGAGGTCTCGGCCGGGCTGGAGCTGGCCCAGCCCACGATCTCGCACCACCTCAAAGTGCTGCGCTCCGCCGGGCTGCTCACCTCGCAACGGCGCGCGTCCTGGGTCTACTACCGCCTCGTCCCGCACGCGCTGACCGGGCTGGCCGCGCTGCTGCTCGCCGAGGCCGGCCACCCGCACGAGGCCGGGGTTCCGGCATGAGCGCCATCGCCACCGAGCCCGCGGTCGTGGGCAAGCTGTCCACCCTCGACCGGTTCCTGCCGGTCTGGATCGGCGTGGCCATGGCCGCCGGGCTACTGCTCGGACGGCTGATCCCCGGTCTCGGCGACGGGCTGAGCGCGATCGAGATCGACGGTATCTCGCTGCCGATCGCGATCGGGCTGCTGATCATGATGTACCCGGTGCTGGCCAAGGTCCGCTACGACCGCCTCGACACCGTCACCGGTGATCGTCGCCTGCTCGCCGGCTCCCTGGTGCTGAACTGGATCCTCGGCCCCGCGCTGATGTTCGCGCTGGCCTGGCTCTTCCTGCCGGACCTGCCCGAGTACCGGACCGGGCTGATCATCGTCGGGCTCGCCCGCTGCATCGCCATGGTCATCATCTGGAACGACCTCGCCTGCGGCGATCGCGAAGCCGCCGCGGTGCTGGTGGCGCTGAACTCGGTGTTCCAGGTGTTCATGTTCGCGGTGCTGGGCTGGTTCTACCTCTCGGTGCTGCCCGGATGGCTCGGCCTCGAACAGACCGGAATCGACGCCTCGCCGTGGCAGATCGCGAAATCGGTGCTGATCTTCCTCGGCATCCCGCTGGTCGCGGGCTACCTCACCCGCCGCCTCGGCGAACGCGCCAAGGGCCGGGAGTGGTACGAGACCCGGCTGCTTCCCGCGATCGGGCCGCTGGCGCTCCACGGGCTGCTGTTCACCATCGTCATCCTGTTCGCCCTGCAAGGCGAGCGGATCATCAACCAGCCCCTCGACGTCGTGCGGATCGCGGTGCCGCTGCTGGCGTATTTCGCGCTCATGTGGGGAGGCGGCTACGCCATCGGCGCGGTCATGGGTCTCGGCTACGCCCGGACCACCACGCTGGCCTTCACCGCGGCGGGCAACAACTTCGAACTCGCCATCGCCGTGGCCATCGCCACCTACGGCGCCGCCTCCGGGCAAGCCCTCGCCGGAGTCGTCGGCCCGCTCATCGAAGTCCCCGTCCTCATCGCGCTCGTCTACGTCTCCCTCGCCCTGCGCACACGCTTCCGCACCGACACCGCGCACCCGGTCGAGGGCAGCGTGCGGCCGTGACCGCCACGACGACGCCGTCGGTGCTGTTCGTGTGCGCGCGCAACAGCGGCAAGTCCCAGATGGCCGCCGCGCTCCTGCGCCAGGCCGGACCCGGGCTCGTGCGCGTGCACTCCGCGGGCACCGACCCCGGCACCGCGCTCAACCCGCTCTCGGTCCAGGTACTCGAAGAGGTCGGCGCCACCGTCGACGGCGAGTACCCCAAACCCCTCGACCCGGCCATCGCCGCCCACGCCGAGGTCGTGGTCGTGCTCGGCACCGAAGCCGAACTCGACCTGCCGCCCGGACCCCGGCTACTCCGCTGGGACACCGACGAGCCCTCCGCCCGCGGCATCGACGGCATCGAACGCATGCGCCTGATCCGCAAAGACATCGCCGCCCGCGTCCACGCCCTGCTCACCGAACTCGACATCCCCACCACCGGAAAAGGCGACCGACCAGTGACCACCGGCAAACCCAGCGTGCTGTTCGTCTGCATCTACAACGCCGGACGCTCCCAGATGGCCGCCGCCTTCCTCACCCACCTCGCCGCAGACGCCGTCGAGGTCTCCTCCGCCGGAAGCGACCCCGCCGACCGGGTCAACCCCGCCGCCATCGAGGCCATGGCCGAACTCGGCATCGACCTCACCGGCCGCACCCCCGCCAAGCTCACCTACGCCACCGTCGAGGCCGCCGACGTCGTGATCACCATGGGCTGCGGCGACGCCTGCCCCGTCCTGCCCGGCACCACCTACCGCGACTGGAAACTCGACGACCCCGCCGGCAAGGGCCTCGAAGCGGTGCGACCGATCCGCGATCAGATCCACCGTCGGGTAGAGGAACTCATCGCCGAGCTCCTGCCCACCCGCGCCTGTACGACCGCATCCCCGGCCCGAGGGCGCCGACGCCCACCGCACACCGGCATCGGCGCCCTCTCTGCTGCGCAAGCGGCGTCGCCCTCCACAGCGGAACGCTGCCAGCACTGACATTCGGTGGGAAAATCACTGACACGAAGTGGGAAAAGCCCAGCTCACACCACTGACATATCAATGGGAATTCGCAACTCCCAGATCGACGCGCTCACCGCCGCCGGGTGCGAGGAGATCTGGGTCGACAAGGCATCCGGGAAACTCCCGCGACGCCCCAAATGGGACAAATGTTTCCACCACTCGCGCCGAACCTCTCGTTGCGGCCGCGCGTGACCGGCTCAGACAGCCTGCCCGGTCGTGACCGGCAACTCGATCAGCCCGTGCAGGGCGAGGCCCTCGCGATGCACGGCCGGGCCCGTGACCGCGAGATCGGGGAAGGCGCGCAGCAGGGCCGGGAAGGCGATCTGCGCTTCGAGCCTGGCCAGCGGCGCGCCGAGGCAGTAGTGCAGCCCGCCGCCGAAGGAGAGCGGCGCCTCGTCGGCGCGGTCAAGCCGGAGCACGTCGGGGTCGGGGAAGACCTCCGCGTCGCGGTTGGCGGCGCCGATCAGGGTGATCACCCGCTGCCCGGCGGGGAGCACCCGGCCGGCCACCTCGAGCTCCTCGGGCGCGGTGCGCGAGGAGAGCAGCTGCACGGGGGAGTCGTAGCGCAGCAGCTCCTCGGTGGCCGCGACCGCGAGCTCGGGCCGCTCGCGCAGCGCCGCCGCCTCGCCGGGATGGTCGAGGAGCGCGACGAGGCCGTTGGCGAGCAGCCCGGTGGTGGTCTCGAAACCGGCGGCGAGGAGCAGCGCGGCGGTGGTGACGATCTCGTCGTCGGCGAGCCCATCGACCTGGGCCAGCGCGGAGACGAGGTCGTCGGCGGGTTCGCGGCGGCGGCGGGCGAGCAGCTCGCGGAAGTAGGCGTCGATCTCGACGGCGGCCGGGTCGGCGCGGTCCACGATCTCGGGGGTGAGCCCGTCGAGGACGCCGGTCCAGTGCCGGACCAGCAGCTGGAACTGGGCGCGGTCGGGCTCCGGGATGCCGAGCAGCTCGCCGATCACGGTCACCGGCAGCGGGAACGCGAATGCCTCGATGAAGTCGGCGGTGCCTGCGGTGCGCAGCTCCGCGACGAGGTCGTCGACGATGCGCTCGACGGCGGGGCGCAGCCCGGTGACCCGGCGGGCGGTGAAGGCGCCTGCGGCGGAGCGGCGCAGCCGGGTGTGCACCGGGGGATTGCGGACCAGCATGCTGTTGAACATGAGCCGCAGCGCCGGGCGCTCCTGCCAGTGCTCGAACCCGGCGGCTTTCAGGGCGATCTCGGGGCGCTTGACGAAGCGGTGGTCGCGGATGAGCGCGGCGGCCAGCCGGTACTCGGTGACCAGCAGCGTCCCGGTGGGGTCGAGCACGGCGGGGCCGAGCGCGCGCAGCCGCCGGTACAGCGGGTACGGATCGGCGCGGCCCGCCGGGCTCGCCAGCTCGGTCAGTACCTCGAGCAGGTCGGTGCCGGTCGATTCGATGTCGGCGGTCATCGTCACCCCCACTTCGGCGCCGAGGCGGACAAGTGCTGCCGAGCGTACCGGTCCGCGCGGGTGGCGCGGCTCGCGCGAAGGAGACCGGCGACTCCGGTCATCCGGCGAAATATGAACTGCGCGAACAGTACTCGAAATCCGCGACAATCCGGGCGCCGGATCGCGATCACCGCTGCCGAATGCCCGATCGACGCCGCCGATCGCGGATCCGTCGGCCCCGCGTGAGACAGTGGCCGCGACGGAAGGAGAGCCGCGTGGCAACGACGGCCAGGGAGATCGAGCGCGGCATCGAGGCGGCGCTGACCGCGATCACCGCGCAGGACGCGGCCGCCTTCACCGAGGCGACCACCGACCTCGCCGCGCGGCCCGCCGAGCAGACCGGGCTGGTCCTCGGCGCCGCCCTGCGCGAACTGCTCGAGGTCGCGCACCCGGACGGCTTGGACGCCGACGACATCCAGGCCGCGCTCACGCGCACGGTCCGCGCGACCGTCGCCTGGCTGCCCGGCCTCGACCCGGCCGGTTTCGTCGCCGCGCTCACCGGCGCGCTCGGTGTCACCGAGCCGGACGAGGTCCCGCCCCCGCCCGCCGTCACCCAGCCCGCCGCGCTGCTGCTCGTCGCCGATCTCGCCGCGCTCGCGCAGGTGCCCGCGACCGCCGCCGTCCGCAGCGCTTTCACCGAGATCGAGCGGGCCGAGACGGTGGAGATGCCGTAGCGGTAGCTCAGGGCGGGTCGAGAAGGTCGCTGTCCGCGCTGATCCACGCCCCGTGCAACCCGGCGGGAACCCGGATCGGCAGCTGGACCGAGGCGATCGGCCCCGCCGCCGGATCCTCGGCGCTGAGAATATGGAACCGCGAGGTCATATCGCCCGGGTCGGTGGCGATCGCACCCCAGTAGCCGTGCTCGGCGCCGGGCAGGAAAACCGGCTCTCCGACCGCGAGATCGCCCGCGTTCCAGACCTTCTCGGTGTCGCGCTCGGGATCGAGGAAGACCAAGGCATTGCGCCCGGGACCACTCGACACGGTGGCGACGGTGCCGTGCGGACGGCTGATCAACCGGTCGTCGATCCGCGGGAACTCCACGAACCGGTCGCTGAGCACCGTGCGCCGCACCGCGCCCGACTCCGGATCGATCACCGCCCGTTCGATCCCGCCGCGCTGCTCCTCGGCGACGTCGGCGAGCCCGCCCGGGTAGCTCCACCGCACGTAGTCCACGACCACCCGACCCTGCTCGTCGTCGTGCGCATTGGCGAAGTGCCACACCCAGAACGGGTCGGTGCGCGACCAGCGCACCGGCGAACCGTCGCGCGGGATGAGCGCGATCCCGGTGCCGTTGCCCGGCCGCCAGTCCAGCAGCGAGCCGCCGTTCAGCATGCCGGGGATGTCGAAGACCAGCGGGCCGAGGAAGAGCACGATGTAGCGCTCGGTGAGCGCCATGTCGTGCACCATGATCGGCTCGTCGACGCCCTCCACCGGGGTCGGGGCGCGGCGCAGCGAACCGTCCGGCGCCACCACCGACCAGGCCAGGTAGGGCGGCTCCAGCCGGTAGGTGAAGAGCACGAGCTCGCCGGTGCGCGGGTCGAGCTTGGGGTGCGCGGTGCTGCCGAGCGCCATGGCGCCCGCGCAGTCGTCGCGGCCGAGGGTGGCCAGGTCGCCGGGGTCGAGGCGGTAGGGCTGCTCGCTCTCGGCCATGGCGAGCAACTTCCCGGCATGCGCCACCACATTGATGTCGGGCAGTTCCCTGCTGGTTCCGGCGAGCTCCGGACCGACGAGTTCGGGGCCGGGGGTGTAGAGATCGGTGATGCCCGCCCAGATCGCGTGCCCGGCGCGCTCCTCGGCGACCACCATGGGCGTGCGGACGAAGCGGTTGGCGTAGCCGGCGGCGCCGTCGCGCAGGGTGATCCGATGCACCATGGCGTCGCCGTCGAGCGGGTAGACGAAGGTGCCGATGGGGTCGAAGCGCGGGTTGGGGCCGTTGCGGAAGTAGGTGCCGTTCAGCTCGGCCGGGATCACGCCGGTGACCGGTAGCTCCGCGGCCGAGACCTCGCGCCGCTGCGGGGCGAACACCCCGGAGAGGTGCGGGTTGTGGCTCAGCTCCACGGGAGCGGGCGGAGTCGGGGCTGCGGTCATCGGCTCTCCTCGCGAGCGGTCCCCTTCGCCGGGCAGCCTAGCGGTTGCCGGCGCGATTCAGCACTCGTTCGGCGGCGGCTCGCCGCGCAGCCGGGCGGCGAGCCACGCGGCGGCGCCGGGGAAGCCGCCGGGGAGCGCGATCAGGTGCTCACCCGGCTCGCTCCGGAAGACCGCGGGGACCCCGCGCGCGCACTGCCGCTGGTAGAGCTCCTGCGCACCCTCGAACGGAATCCACAGGTCGTGCGCACCGTGGTAGATGTAGAGCGGCACCCGCGAGGTGCGGTCGCTGAGGTCGGTGCGCGCGAAGATCTCGTCCGCGACCGCGCTGTCCAGTGCGTCGGCGACGTTCGCGGCGACGTCGATCGGGATGCCGGTCACCCCGAGGAAGCCGATGGCCTGCCCGCACACCGCGTTCAGCGGCGAGGTGGCCGCCCAGGTGCCGAGGTGGTTCATCCGGTCGAGGATCTCCGGGTGCTCTCGCGAGTAGGCCAGCACGACGGCGAGCAGCACGCCGGAGGCGAAGTTGCCGTTGAACCGGTCGGCGATCACCCGGTTGTCGGTGACCAGCCCGCCCATCGCGGCGCCGACCACGGCGTCGCCCAGCTCGGGGGCGTACTCGCCGAGCAGCATGGCGGCACCGTGCGAGGCGATCGCGCCGCCGGAGTAGCCGCCGAGCGCGAACCGGCTGTCGCCGAAGCCGGGGGTGGCGCGGACCGCGCGGATCCCGTCCAGGACGACGTGCGCGGCGACATTCGGCTCCGCGTACGCCATGTTCGGGCCCTCGTGGTCGGTGACCAGCACGGCGAAGCCCTGGTTCAGCCCCCAGGCCGCGGTCGGCGGTATCGAGTCGGTGGCGAAGTTCTTGAAGGCCGGGCCGTGCGCCAGGGCGTAGCCGGGGGTGCACTCGGAGCCGAGCGAGTTGATCGGCTGGTTGTCGACCAGCACCGGCCGGTCGCCCGCGGGCCACGGGGTGAGCGGGACGACAAGGGTGGCGGTGCCGAACGAGGGCGCGCCGGTCGCCGAGGTGGAGCGGTACTTGACCAGGGTGGCGCGGGCGATCGGCACCCCGACCACGAGGGCGGCCGAGGCGGTGACGTCGCGCTGCTCGAGGATGTCGCCGGGGTTCAGTGCCGCGAGCCCGGCCGGGGTGGCGTCGAAGAACGGGTCGCCGGTCGGCGGCGAGTGCACCGCGTGCAGGAGCGCGGCCTGCTCCGGGGTCAGTCCGTCGACCGGAGGGCCTGGCGGGAGCGCCGGTGCGGGGACGACGCTGTCGATGCCCTGCTGGAGCCCGGAGGGCGCGCCGGGATCCTCCTCGGCACGGGCCGGGTGCGGCCCGGTCGCGAGCAGACTTGCGGTGGCTGCCATGACCAGCACGGCACGGAGCGGCCAGCGTTCGTTCATCGATAGACCTCACGCTTGGAATGCGAATGATGTTCCCGGACAATCAATCCGGGATCTGAAGGCGGCAGCGGCTCGACGCTGAAACCGGCCCGCGGGAGCCACCGTAGTTGCCGCGCAGCGCTTCCCGGCCGCCGCGCGGGGATGTCTGGGACTTTCACCATTGCGGTACCGGAGCGATCTTGGAGATCGCACACCGATGGCCGAAAGTGCCGCAGTCCGACCGGTCTTGACTGTGCCGCGGCGGCACGGTGTCGAATCGGTTCCGCACCAGGAACCGAGGAGGAGAACTCGATGAACGGCCTACCCCGCACCATCGCCGCCCTGGCGGCGATCGTCGTCGGCACGACATCCGCGGTGGCGTGCGGCACCGACGAGCCCGCGCGGCCGCCGCTCGCGTGGGGCGCCTGCCCCGAGGAGGTGGTGGCCGAGGCCGCGCCGAGCCGGCTGGACTGCGCCACCGTGCCGGTCCCGCTGGACCACGCCGACCCGGCGAGCGGCGAGATCGAGATCATGATCTCGCGACTGGCAGGCCCGAACCCGGAGAAGCGCCGGGGCGTGCTGCTGTCGAATCCGGGCGGGCCGGGCGGGTCCGGGCTGGCGTTTCCCGCGTTCCTGGTGGCGCGCGGCATGCCCGCGAGCGTCACCGACAGCTACGACGTGATCGGCATCGACACCAGGGGGATCGGGCACTCCGCGCCGGTCGAGTGCGGTTTCACCGGCGCGGGGCCCTACGTCGGCAACCTGCCGCCGTACGCGGTCGACGCCGCGGCGGTGACCGCGCGCGCCGAGGTCGTCCGCGGGGTCGCCCAGCAGTGCGCGGACCACGACCCCGACGACCGGCTGCGCCACATCAGCACCGCCGAGATGGCCCGCGACCTGGATGCCATCCGCGCCGCGCTCGGCGAGGAGAAGGCGAGCTTCCTCGGCTACTCCTACGGCAGCGCGCTCGGTGCCGCCTACGCCTCGATGTTCCCGGACCGCGCCGACCGCGTGGTGCTGGACAGTATCGTCGGCGACACCCACCTGGACCGCGACGGCATGCGCCGCTACGCCCTCGGCATGGAGCAGACCTTCCCCGACTTCGCCGCCTGGGCCGCGGCGCGCGACGACACCTACGGCCTCGGCCGCACCCCCGACGAGGTCCGCGCCGCCTACCTGGAGCTGGCGGACCGGCTGGATCGGGAGCCGGTGGACGGGCTCACCGGCGCCATCTTCCGGGGCAGCGTGTTCGCGTACCTGTTCGACGAGCGGCAGTATCCGGTCCTGGCGGGGCTGTGGCAGTCGCTGCGCACCGGCGCCGCGCCGCCCGACACCGGCGAGGTGCCCGACCTCGCCTCGTTCGACAACTCGTGGACCGTGTTCCTCGCAGTGACCTGCAACGACGTCGACTGGCCCGAAGAGGTGCAGCCCTACCGCGACGCCGTGGCCGAGGACCGGGAGCGGTACCCGCTCTACGGCGCCGCCGCCGCGAACATCATCCCGTGCGCGTACTGGCCGCACGAGCCGGCCGAGCCGCCGGTCCCCGTTCTCGCCGACGGTCCGGCGAACATCCTGCTGGTGCAGAACCGGCGCGACGTCCCGACCCCGCACCGCGGCGCCGAGCTGCTGCGCGCGAAGTTCGGCGACCGGGCCCGGCTGGTGAGCGTCGACGCCGCGGGCCACGGCGCCTACCTGCTCGGCGAGAATCCGTGCGCGAACGACGTCACGACCGCCTACCTGGTCGACGGCACGCTCCCCGCGGCGGACGTGTCCTGCCCCACATCCTGACCCGGGGGGCAGACTGGGTGGAATGACGGAGACAGGGGAGTCGACCAGGACCGTGCTCGTCGCGTTCGCCGCGAACCTCGCGATCGCGGCGGCGAAATCGGTGGCGGCGGTGCTCACCGGTTCGGCGTCGATGGTGGCCGAGGCGGCGCACTCCTGGTCGGACACCGGCAACGAGATCTTCCTGCTGATCGCCGACCGGCGCGGCCGCCGCCCGGCCGACGCGGAGCATCCGCTCGGCTACGGCCGCGAGGCGTACGTGTGGTCGCTGCTCGCCGCGGTCGGGCTGTTCGTGGCCGGTGCGGCGGTCTCGGTGTGGCACGGGGCCTCCGAGCTGCTGCACGAGACGCCGGGCGGGGAGAACTATCTCGTCGGCTACGTGGTGCTCGCCATCGCCTTCGCGCTGGAGGGCGTCTCCTGGCTGCGGGCGGTCCGGCAGCTCGGCGGCGAGGCGCGGGAGCGCGACAGCGACCTGCTCGACTACGTCATGGAGACCTCCGACCCGACGCTGCGCGCGGTCTTCGCCGAGGACAGCGCCGCGCTCATCGGCATCCTGCTCGCCGCCGCGGGGATGGGGCTGCACCAGCTCACCGGCGACCCGCTGTGGGACGCGCTCGGCTCCATTCTGGTCGGGCTGCTGCTCGGCGGCGTCGCGGTGCTGCTCATCGACAGCAACCGCCGCTTCCTCGCGGGCGAACCCGCCAGCGCGCCGATCCACGCCGCCGCCGTCGCCCGGATCGAGGCGCTGCCGCAGGTGGATTCGGTGCGGTTCGTGCGGCTCGAGTACGTCGGGCCGCGCAAGGTCTTCCTGGTGGGGAGCGTGGATCTGGTCGGTGACCCGGCCGAGCACACGATCGCCGCCACGCTGCGCGAGCTGGAGCGCGAGTTGGAGCGGAACGAGCGGGTGGCACAGGCGGTGCTGACCGTGGCCGGGCCGTAGGTGTCGGTGCCCGGTGGCACCCTGACGGTGGAGGTGGTGCCAGATGGGCTTCGACATCCGGGTTCCGGTGGGGGTGTCCGCGGCGCCGCTGCTCGCCGGGTTCGCCGCGGCTTTTCCCGCTCAGCGCGTGCCGATCGCCCGGTTCCTCACCTGGCTGGCCGCGCGCCGCGGGTACGAGGACGCACTGGACAGTGCCGCCGGCCGCGATCTCGCCGTGAGCGGGTACCTGCGGGCCGGGGCCGTCGACGGTGATCTGACCGCGCTGCGGGTCTTCTACCGCTGGCTCGGGCTCGGCGCGCCCGCCGCCCGCCGGATTCCCGCGGACGAGCGGGCGCTGACCGCCGAGCAGGAGCGGGCGGTACTCGGCGCGGCCGCCCGCCGCGGCAGCCGCGCCTACGCACTGCTGCTGCTCGCGCTGGACACCGGCGCCGGGGGAGCGGAGCTGGCCGCGCTCGACCTCGGCGCGCTCGACCTGGCGCAGTGGCCGGGCCGGATCACCCTCGGCGCGGACCGGGCGGTGCCGATCGCCGCGGCGACCAGGGGTGCCCTGACCGCCTGGCTGGAGGAGCGTCGCCTGCTCGCCGAGGGGGAGGTGCTCGCGGTCTTCGTCACCGAACACGCCCCGCACCGGCGGCTCGCGCACCGCACGGTGGCGGAGATCCTGCGCGGCATCGGTGCCGACGCGGAGGTGGAGCTGGGGCATCACGTCCTGCGGAGCACCGCCGAGCAGCGGCTGGCCCGATCCGGGCTCACCCCGCAGGCCGTGGCCGACCGGCTCGGGCAGCGCGCGCCGGAGCGAAATCCGTTGCCGCCGTGCGGGCGCGAACAGCTCGACCTCTTCGGCGCGCTCTAGGTCGTGTTGCGAAGTAGCGCGCGCAGGTCGCGTGAGGTGTCCTGGAATCTGTTGACCCGTCGCATGTCCCGGTGAGGTGACGAGGCGAGGTCTCCGGTAGTGGTGTTCAGCGACCAAGCAAAACATCACCCACCGGAGACCTCGTGGCCAGCGTAACGGCCGCGGGGCGAGCGGATCTCTCCGATGCCCAATGGGCTCGATTGGAACCGTTGCTGCCCCGCGCGAAGAAGGCGGGCCGCCCGCCGCAATGGAGCAGACGCCAGCTCATCGACGGAATCCGCTGGCGAACCCGCGTAGGCTCACCCTGGCGCGACGTCCCGCCGCAGTACGGGTCCTGGCAAGCGGTCTACGGGCTGTTCCGGCGGTGGCAGCACAACGGAGCGTGGGTGCTGATCTGGAAGATGCTGCAGGTCTATGCCGACGCCTCCGGTTCGATCCGCTGGCAGCTCAGCGTGGACTCCACGATCGTTCGCGCGCACCAGCACGCCGCCGGAGCCCGGTCGGGTCCTGCCGGTGAGCCCGGCGATCACGGGCTGGGCCGCTCACGGGGCGGGTGGACCACGAAACTACATCTGGCCTGCGAGCAAGGACTCAAACCGCTGGCGATCCTGCTCACCGCCGGCCAAGCCGGCGACAGCCCGCACCTGCCGCTGGTTCTCGACGCGATCGCGGTGCCACGCCGAGGACCGGGGCGGGCACGGCAGCGGCCGGATCGGGTGCTGGCCGACAAGGCCTACTCCTCCCGCGCCAACCGCACCTGGCTGCGTCGCCACGGCATCGCGGCCACGATCCCGAGCCCGGCTGACCAGCTCCGTCATCGCCGCAACCGCGGCAGGGCCGGTGGCCGGCCTCCGGCATGCGATCCGGTTGCCTACCGCGACCGCAACGCTGTCGAACGCGGCATCAACCAGCTCAAACAACACCGCGCCGTCGCGACCCGCTACGACAAACTCGCCGTCCGCTACCTCGCCAGCGTCCACATCGCTGCCATCAACCACTGGCTGCGCGACCAATGACAGCTACTTCGCAACACTGCCTAGCCGCGCGCCCGGGCCAGCAGGACAGCCACCTGGCCCCTGATGTCCGCTACGATCTCGTCCACGGTGCGGGCGACGTTGATCGTGGCAGCCATCGCGAGGAACATGACCGCGGAGACGATGTGCGCCAGCGTCGCGGCGTCGGCCGCTGTGACCCCTTCGTCCCGGCGCAGGACGGCGGCGATCGCCGCTTCGGTCTGCGCGACGATGGCCAGGGCGTCACGGTGGTGCGGCTCCTCCGGATCGCCGAAGACCATCTCCCGCAGGTAGGTGCGGCCGTTGTCGATCTGGGTGCGGTTGCACTCCACGATCGCACGGATGATCGTCAGCACCGCCTCGAGCACGTCGGGGACGTGCTCGGCGGCCCGGCGGCCCCGGTCGAGGGATGCCGTGTAGTGCGAGTTCTGCACGAGCAGCAGCAGCTCGGCCTTGGTCTTGACGTACAGGAACACCGTCCCGGTGCCGACGTCGGCCCGATCGGCGATCTGCTGGGTGGTGACCTCGTCGACGCCGTACTCGGCGAAGAGTTCACCCGCGGCGGCGGTGATGCGGTCGAGCTTCTGCTGCTTGTTCCGCTCGCGCCGGCCGACCGGCTCGGCAGCGAATCGCATCGGGATCCTCCGGGAATAATTTCTGACTGCACTCAGTTTTGAGCATAGTCACTATCAATGGGTTCGGTTGCGTTCCCTCGATCGTCCCACTCAACGGAAAGAGCGCGCCATGCCCACACTCAACGGAGCCGTCGTCCTCGTCACGGGAGCGAACGGCGGCATCGGGACGCACTTCGTCCACGAGGCGCTCGCCAGGGGCGCCGCGAAGGTCTACGCCACGGCCCGCACCCCGCGCGACTGGAACGACGAGCGCATCGTCCCCCTCACCCTCGATGTCACCGACGCCGAGTCCATCCGGGCCGCTGTCGCCGCCGCACCGGACGTGACCGTGCTCATCAACAACGCGGGAACCTCGGTCTCCAGCACCGGCATCCTCACCCAGAGCGACGCGGAGATCCGCGCCAACGTCGAGACCAACTTCCTCGGCCCCCTCTTCCTCGCGCGCGCTTTCGCACCCATCCTGAGCGGTAGGGACGAGTCGGTCATCATCGACATCCACTCCCTGCTGAGCTGGTACGCCGTCGCGGGCATCTACAGCGCCACCAAGGCGGCCCTGTGGTCGGCGACGAATTCGCTGCGCCTCGAGCTCGCCCCCGAGGGCGTGCACGTCGTCGGCGTACACGTCGGCTACGTCGACACCCCCATGGCCGCGCACGCCACCGACCCCAAGACGAAGCCCGGCGACCTCGTGCGCACCGTCTTCGACGCCGTCGAGGCGGGGGAGTACGAAGTCCTCGCCGATCAGGGCTCCGTTCAGGTCAAGGCGGGGCTCAGCGCTCCCATCGAGGCCCTCTACCCCCAGCTGAAGGCCGCGAACGCCTGACCGGCCCTGACGGGTCAGCGGTGCCCGCGCAGGACGACGGCGAGGTTGCGGGCGGCGTGCGGGTCACCCCGGTCGACGGCGTGCCGCAGCCAGAACGCCGCCTCGTCCGCCCGGCCCAGCTCGAAGAGCACCACGCCGAGGGCGTTGAGCGCGGGCAGGTTCCCGGTGTCGACGGCCCGGCGCAGCCAGCTCTCCGCCTCGGCCGGCGATCCCTGCTCGTAATGCAACTTGCCCAGGTTGTAGAGCGCCGAGGTGTCGCCGCGGTCGATCGCCCAGCGGTACCAGGTGATGGCGTCGGCCGCGTCGCCGCGCGCGTACCGGATATTGCCGATATTGGCGGCGACCTCCGAGTGGCCGCGCTCGACCGCATGGCGATACCAGGACTCGGCCGCGTCCAGCTCGCCGCGGTCCCGGTGCGCGTGCGCGAGTTCCACCATGGCCTCCGGCACGCCGCGCTCGGCGGCCGCGCGCAGCGGCTGGTCGGCGGGGAGCGCGGGCTCGGGGGCGGGTTTGTGCACCGTCACCGCCCGCAATGCGTCGATCGCCAGCGCAGTGCCGGTGGGGTAGCGGTCGGCCGGGTCCTTGGCCATGGCGGTGGCGAGCACTTCGTCCAGCTCGGCGGGTACCCCCGGAATCCGCAGCGGTGGAACAGGTTCCGATCGGTGTCCGGACTCGGGGTCGGTGATGCCGAACGGGGTTCGGCCGCAGAGCAGCTGGTAGAAGAGGCAGCCGAGGGTGTAGAGATCCGCGCGGGGACCGCCATCCGCACCGGCCCAGCGCTCCGGCGCGGCGTAGGCCGGGGTGCAGGTCGAACGGGCCAGCCCGATATCGGCGATCACCGCGCGATCACCGTCCGGGTGCGGCTCGATCAGGACGTCGGTCAGCTTGAGATCGCCGTGGTACGTGCCCCACTGGTGCGCGTAGTCGAGCCCGCGGGCGATATCGGTGATCAGCCGGACCGCCCGCTCCGGCTCCAGCCCGCCCGCCGCGGCCGCCAGCAGCGGGGTGACATCACCGCCGGGCACGTACCGCATTGCCAGCCAGCACTCCGGATCACCCGCCCGGCTGCGGTCGAGCACGGTCGCGATATTGGGGTGCTCGAGCCGCGGCCCGCGCTCGAAGGACGCCCGGAGCTCAGCGTCCCCGGCGTGCAGCACCTTGAGCGCCACGTCCCTGCGCTGGTACGGATGGCGCGCCAGGTACACCGTGCCGTGCGCACCCGCGCCGAGCCGTTCCACGATCGTGTACTCCGCGACAACTGCACCGGGCGTCAGCGCCACGATCCCTCCCAGCACAGTGAATACGGACATTTCCAGCCTCACACCGGTCGGGGCGCGAGCGCAAGCCGTCTCGTCCGCAATCGGGCAGAACAACGCCCCGGACTCGTGAGGAGAGCCGGGGCGCGGTCGGGACGCGATCAGGTCGTGCTGGATCGATCGGGCCGATCAAGAACGGGCGAACTCGCCACCTCGGATGGCCTCGGCGAAGGCTGTCCACTCGCCGGACGCGAAGAGCAGCGCCGGGCCCGCCGCGTTCTTGGAGTCGCGCACGCCGACCAGCCCGCCCTCCACATGTGCGATCTCGACACAGTTGTTGTCACCGCCGCTGTAGCTCGATTTGAACCACTCGGCGCCCGATAGCTCCACGCTCACTACTCGTACTCCCTCGCTGCGCGCCGCAGCGCTTGCCTGCTGTCTGCCGAGGTCATCGCAGTGGCCCGGAGACGGGCGAACGTCTCGTGGTACTGCTCCACCGCGTCGGCCTTGCTGTAGTACATGTTCCCACGAAGGCCCTCGACGAAGACCATCGGTTCCT
Organism: Nocardia asteroides; assembly: GCF_021183625.1. Taxonomy (NCBI): domain Bacteria; kingdom Bacillati; phylum Actinomycetota; class Actinomycetes; order Mycobacteriales; family Nocardiaceae; genus Nocardia; species Nocardia asteroides. The sequence goes on along the minus strand of NZ_CP089214.1, from coordinate 416,030 downwards.
CGCCGATCGCCTCGTCGAACTCCAGAATGGTGAAGGGGCCGGGGCCGAATCCGAGGGGATAGCCGGAGGTGAACGGAAAGAGCATCACGTTGACGTTCGCGGACATATCGGCCAGGTGGCGCAACTGCTGGGCCATCACCCCGGGACCGCCGACGACACGCTTCGTCACCACCTCGTCGAGCAGCAGATCGACCTGAACCGGGGAGCGTCGCCGAGTGATGATCCGCTGCCGGTTGATCCGGACACCAGCCCGATGCTCGATCTGTTCCCCGGTGGCATCGGGATCGAAGAGCCTGTCCAAAGCTTCCGCGTAGGCGGCTGTCTGGAAGAGCCGGACAAGCGTCTCGGGTTGGAAGACGGCGAGCCGGGAGGCGCTGGCCTCCAGGCTGACATACAGCTCGAAATCGGCTCGGATGGCGTCGGCATGCTCGTGCCACCAGTGCCCCTCGCCCTCGTTCGCCTCGGCCGCTCGCGCCAGTTCCAGGAGCATCGGCAATTTGTCCATCGTGTTGTACAGCTGGCACAGCGCCTGGATGTCCAGTGTCCGGATCCGCCCCGCCTCCCCCTTCTCCAGGCGTTGCAGCGTGCTGGCGCCGCGCTCGATCAGGCGGGCCGCGTTGCGCAGCGAATATCCCGCCTCCGCTCGCAAATCTCGCAGATAGCGGCCCAGTTGACGGCGGGGGATGGTGCCGAGCGCCTTCTTTTTCTGCGCCATTCGTGGATCACGCCTCCATGATTCGCGGGCCGCTCACCCCTGGGCCCTGGTTGGTTTCTCGCCGGTTGAAGCGGGGGGCGGGGCGGCATGGTTGCGGTGGACAAGCGTCGGCTCGATTGCGGTTTCGACCCCGATCACCTGACACCACAGGCTGTGGATCTGATCCTGCGCTTCCATCGGCACTGCCCCGGCCCCAACTGCCTTCCGGGGATCGCGGCCCTCGCCTTCCTGAGCGAGCCCGCTTCCGGTGACGACTGGGAGTGACTGTGGATCGCCACATACGGATCGAATATGCGGGCGGGGCCGTCTTCGACTATCGAATCAGCGACGCCGCGGCCGGCGAATTCGAGCCCGTCCTCCGCGCATGGGCGCCGGACGCCGAGATCACCGTCGACGATCACGTGACCGACGGACTACCCACGATTCCGTGCGCTCGACTCTGGGAACCCCGAGCCACGTCAGAGGACTAGATTACTAGCATGCTAGCCTCGTCTCGTGGGCGATGAGGGAGTGAAGCAGTTCAACGTCTATCTGCCGGTCGAGCTGATCAAGCAGGTCAAGTTCCGCGCGATCGAGTCGGAGATGTCGCTGTCGGCGCTGGTCGCCGCGGCGCTGCGCGACTATCTCGCGGATGAAGGAGAGGAAGAGCGATGACGAGCGACGGTATCGAGGCCGTGTTCCTGGAGACGCACAACTGGGGGCGGATGGCGAAGTTTCTGCAGGATGTCGGGTTCGCAGTGGAGTTCGAGACCGACCACAACTCGGGGCAGTTCCGCAGCGGTGACGGGCCCTACGTGTTCGTCGCCGAGGTGCCGGAGAGCAGCCCGACCGGGGTCCGGCTGGTGCTGAAGGCAACCGGCACCGAGGGGCCGGGGGATGGCGTCGAGGTGCTCAGCGAGTTCGAGGAGACTCACTACGGCACCACCGAGATGACGGTTCGCGATCCGGACGGCCGGATCTGGAACCTGCAGGCGCCTCGGTGACCGCCGCCCCGGACCACACCGCCGTCCGGACCGCGCTGTGGCGGGCGCTGCACCTCGCACACGACCCGGCCCCGCACGTGTTCGAGGATCCGATCGGGCTGCGGCTGGCCGCGCCCGACGACGACTGGCAGCGGCGGCCCGACATGGATCCGGTGACCACCGCGCCGATGCGTGCGGGCATCGTGGCCAGGGCCCGCTTCGTGGAGGAGCTGCTCGCCGAGCGGGCGGTGGACCAGTACGTGGTGCTCGGCGCCGGGCTCGACACCCTGGCGCAGCGGAACCCGTGGCCCGAGCGGGACCTCACGATCTACGAGGTGGATCGGCCCGGCCCGCAGGAGTGGAAGCGGCGGCGCCTCGGCGAACTCGGCTACGGCGTGCCGGAGCGGTTGCGCCTGGTGCCGGTCGACTTCGAGACCGACTCCTGGTGGGAGCGGTTGCGCTCCGCCGGTTTCGAGCCGGACCGGCCCGCGTTCGTCGCCTCCGCCGGCGTCACGATGTACCTCAGCGGGGAGGCGAATATCGCGACGTGGGAGCAGCTCTCGCGGCTCGCGCCCGGCTCCGCCTTCGTCGCCACCTTCCTGCTGCCGCTGCATCTCGTCGACGCCGACGAGCAGCGGCTGCGCCGGTTCGCCGAGGACGGCGCCCGCCGCTCCGGCACCCCGTTCCGCAGCTTCTTCCGCCCCGACGAGCTGGTCGAACTCGCGCGAAAGGCCGGGTTCGCCGAGGCCGGGCACGTCTCGGCGGCGGAGCTCACCGCGCGCTACTTCACCGGCCGCGCGGACGGGTTGCGGCCGGCGGAGTCCGAGCAGATCCTGGTCGCCACGACCTAGTGCTTCTTCTTGATCGGCTTCTTCTTTTTCTTGGGCTTGTCGTGGTCGGGCTCCCACTCGTAGCCGGGCGTGTTCGCCTCGCAGTAGGAGTTCGCGACGAGGACGTCGCCCTGGTCGCGCTCGCACCAGCGCTCGGACTTGCCGCAGCCCGAGACGCCGAGCGCGACAGTCGCGGCCAGCCCGAGAGCGGTTGCCGCGGTGCCGAACCGGTGTGCCGTCATCGCCGACTCCTTCGATAGACCCGTGTCCCCGTGTGATCCTAGGGCTCGCGCAGCGCCTCCAACAGCCGCCCCAGCGCGGCGCTGGTGTCGGCCAGCGCCTCCGGCTCGGTCGCCAGCCACAGCGCCGCCTCGTTCATGGCGCCGGAGAGCAGGTGGACCAGTGGCTCGAGCGGCTGGGCGGGCAGGGTGCCGTCGGCGACGAGCGGGGCGAGCGCGTCGCGCAGGTGGCTCGCGGAGTTCGCCTCGTCCAGCGCGCGCCATTCGTGCCAGCCGAGGACGGCGGGGCCGTCGACGAGCAGGATGCGCTGGATGGCCGGGTCGGTGGCGGCCACCAGGAAGGCGTCGCAGCCGGCGCGCAGCTGCTGCCACGGGTCGTCCACGGCCTCGGCGGCGGCCGCGACCCGGGCGCCGACCTCCTGCTGCACCTCGGTGAGGACCGCGCGGAACAGCTCCTCCTTGCTGGAGAAGTTGTGGTAGAGCGCGCCTTTGGTGACGCCGGCGGCGGCGACGATGCGGGCCAACCCGACCACCGCGTACCCCTCGGCGGCGAAGAGTTCGCGACCGCGCCGGACCAGCAGCGCGCGGGTCTGCTCGCGCTGCGCGGCGCGTCGGCTGGGTGGCATCGGCCCCTCCTCGTTGACATACCGGCGGTATGCGACCTACCGTAGCTCACATACCGCTGGTATGCGAAAGGTGTGACATGCGACTGCAGAGCTTCTATCCGGTGCTCGGCACCGAGGCGATCGCGGCGAGCCGCGACTTCTACCGCCACTGGCTGGGCTTCGAGGTGACCTTCGAGGCGGAGTGGTACGTGAGCCTGCGCAGGCCGGGCCCGGTGCCGTGCGAGCTGGCGCTGCTCGATCCCGCGCACCCGACGATCCCGGACGGTTACCGCACCCCGGCACGCGGCATCGTGCTCAATGTCGAGGTCGACGATGTCGACGCGGAGTGGGAGCGCATGGTGACCGCGGGCGGGCTGCACCCGGAGCTGGCGATCAGGAGCGAGGATTTCGGGCAGCGGCACTTCATCGTCGCCGACCCGGGCGGGGTGCTGGTGGATGTGATCCAGCCCATCGAACCGGCGGGCGAGTTCGCTTCCCTCTTCAACGTATAGCGCACCCCGGGGCTTGCGGCAAGACCCGGGGCGTGCCGCAGAATCTCTCTCCGTTGGCCACTACCTGCGGAAATCGGGAGTTTCATGATCGACGTGATCATTGCGGGCGGCGGCCCGACCGGGCTGATGACGGCGTGCGAGCTGCGGCTGCACGGGGTCGGGGTGCTCGTGCTGGAGCAGGAGCCGGAGCCAACCGAGGTGGTGCGCTCGCTCGGCATGCACGCGCGCAGTATCGAGATCCTGGACCAGCGCGGAATCCTGGAGCGATTCGTGGAGCTGGGCACGAAGCACCCGGCGGGTGGGTTCTTCGCCGGGATTCCCAAGCCGCCGCCCGCGGAGCTGGACACCGCGCACCCCTTCACGCTGGGGCTGCCGCAGCCGATCACCGAGCGGCTGCTCGCCGAGCGGGCCACCGAGCTCGGTGCCGAACTCAGGCGCGGGACCGCGGTGACCGGGCTGCGCCAGGACGAGAACGGGGTCACCGTCGAACTCGCCGACGGGTCGACGGAGACCGCGCGCTACCTCATCGGCTGCGACGGCGGCCGGAGCACCGTGCGGAACCTGCTCGGGATCGAGTTTCCCGGCGAGCCGAGCCGGGTCGAGACGCTGCTCGGCGAGATGGCGGCGACCGCGGCACCCGAGGTGATGGCCGCGGTCACCGCCGAGATCCGCAAGACCCAGCTGCGCTTCGGGATCGGGCCGGTCGGCAACGGCCGGTATCGGGTGGTGGTGCCCGCGGCGGGGCTGAGCGAGGAGCGCGGCATCCCGCCGACGCTGGACGAATTCCGGTCTCGGTTGCATGCCGTGGCGGGCACGGATTTCGGGGTGCACTCCCCGCGCTGGCTCTCCCGCTTCGGCGACGGCACCAGGCTCGCCGAGCGGTACCGCAGCGGCCGCGCCTTTCTAGCGGGCGACGCTGCGCACGTGCATCCGCCGACCGGCGGGCAGGGGCTCAATCTCGGCCTCCAGGATGCTTTCAACCTGGGCTGGAAGCTCGCCGCCGCGGTGCACGGGTGGGCGCCGGACGATCTGCTCGACACCTACCAGGCCGAGCGGCACCCGGTCGCCGCCGAGGTGCTCGACAACACGCGGGCGCAGATGCAGCTCATGGCGCTGGATCCGGGCGCGCAGGCGGTGCGGCGGCTGGTCACCCGGCTGATGGAGTTCGAGGAGGTGAACCGGTATCTGGTGGAGTCGATCCACGCGATCGGTGTGCGCTACGACTTCGGCCCCGGCCCCGAGCTGGTCGGGCGCAGGCTGCGCGATATCCCGCTCGGCGACGGGCGGCTGTACGAACACCTGCACGCCGGGCGCGGGCTGCTGCTCGACCACACCGGGGAACTGTCGGTGACCGGCAGGGCGGATCGGGTCGACCACCTCGCCGCCGACAGCGCGGAGCTGGATACGCCCGCGGTACTGCTGCGCCCGGATGGCCATGTGGCCTGGGCCGGTTCCGAACAGCGGGAACTGGATCAGGCGCTGGCCCGCTGGTTCGGCCGCCCGAGCTGACAGGTCGGCACCACGCCGACGCTCGCCGGTAGACGATAACGCGTTCTGCCTCCTTTCGCGGGCCGGGTGCGCTTGGATGGACGGCATGGATCTGCAGACCATCGCCGACCGGATCGAGATCACCGACCTGCTCACCCGCTACGCGCACGCGGTGGACAGCAAGGACTGGGAGCTCTACCGGACCGTCTTCACCGCCGACGCGCACATCGACTACGGCACCGCGGGCGGCCCGGTGGGCAACCTGGAGAAGGTGATCGAAGGACTCGTCACCGGACTCGGATTATTCAGCCGCACACAGCATTTCATCTCGAACATCGGCGTCGAACTGGACGGTGACAGCGCGCGGGTTCGCGCCATGTTCTTCAACCCCATGGTGGTGACGCCGGGTAAGCAGTTCTTCTGCGGCGGCTGGTACAACCACGAGCTGGTGCGGACCGGGGAGGGGTGGCGCAGCCGCAGGCTGATCGAGGAGGCGGCGTGGTTCGACGGATTGGAGGCCGCCTTCACGCCGGATTCCGCCCCGGAAAACTAGAACACGTTATTCTGTCGCGATGGACCTGGTTGCACTCGAGGCGATCCGCGGGCTCAAGTACCGCTACTTCCGCACGCTCGACCTCAAGCTGTGGGACGAGTTCGCCGACACCCTGGCCGAGGACTGCCGCGGCCGGTACGGCACGCACGCCCTCGGCGAGCCGCCGGTGCTGGACGGCCGCGCCGCCATCGTCGCCTTCATGCGGGAGAACCTGGGGCCGGGCATCGTCACCACGCACGTCGCCAACCACCCGGAGATCCGGGTCGACGGCGACACCGCCACCGGCAGCTGGCTCTTCGAGGACACCGTGCTTGCCACCGAGTGGGGTGCGCTGATCCGCGGCTCCGGCTACTACGCCGACGAGTACCGCCGCGACCCGGACGGCGCCTGGCGGATCACCGCGACCGGCTACCGCCGCATCTACGAGTCCTCGCAGTCGCTGGCCGACACCCCCAGCCACCGGCTGCTGAGCAATATGTGGGCCGAGCCGAGCTGAGGGCGCCGGGCGGTCAGCAGCCGTCCGCGAAATCCCACGCCGGGGCGGGCGCCGCGTCGACGAAGGACTCCACCGAGCAGGCCCAGGCCCGCATGGTCTCCGCCCCGAGCAGGGTGAGCAGCTCCGCGGTCTGGGTGGCCTGGGCGCGCAGCGCGACCAGTTTGCGGTCGGCCAGCGCGTCGTCCAGCCGGAGCTCGACCGCCACCCGGTCGGGGGCGGCGCGCCACGGCAGGTCGGCGGAGTCGAACAGCTGGAGCCGGTCGTAGACGTGCTGCCAGGTGTCGGCGAAGGCCGCGGTGAGCCGCGGGTGCAGCAGCCGGGCCGTCGGTGCCGCGCGGTTCCTGGCGGCCTCGGCCCATGCCGAGACCATGCGGTGGTCCGGGTGGCCGGTGAAGCCGTCCGGGCCGAAGGTGAGCACGACCTCGGGGCGCACCTCGGAAACGATGGCGGCGAGCCGGGTGACCACCGCCTCGAACGGCTGCCGGGCGCAACCGCCGTCGGGGAGGCCGAGCTGGTGGTGCTCGGTGACGCCGAGCGCCGCGAGGCTCGCGGTGAGCTCGACCTCCCTGACCGCGGCGAGCCGCTCCGGCGGCCAGTGCCCCGGGTCGTCGGTGCCGTGCTCGCCGCGGGTGGCGGTGACGCAGACGACCCGCCTGCCCGCGGCCCGCGCGGCCGCCATCAGCCCACCGGAGAGGTAGACCTCGTCGTCGGGATGGGCCCAGATTCCCAGCACGGGACCGGTTCCGGGCAGCGCGTTCGTCATGGGCAGCGGGTTGGTCATGGCGGTGCCGTCTTTCTAGTGGGTGATCTCGTAGAGGATGTTGAACGGGTTCTCCATCTCGACCCGCCGGACCGTGCCGAAACCCGCCGCCGCGCACAGCTCGCGCGCCGTGTGCTCGGGGAACCCGCAGGTCCCCAGCCCGGCGCCGCCGTGCGCGAGCGAGGTGGTCATGCAGTAGAGCACGCTCACACCGTAGAAGTAGGCGGCGATCGGGCCCCGGTTGTCCTCGAGGCGGTGGCTGGAGTTGATGTCGAGGCACAGGTAGCGGCCGTCCGGGCGGAGCGCGGCGTGGACGGCAGCCAGGATGCCGCGCGGGTCGGCGGCGTCGTGCACGACGTCGAAGGTGGTGATCACGTCGTAGTCGCCGGGCAGCCCGCCGGAGACGTCGAGGCACTCGAAGCGCACCCGGTCGGCCACGCCCGCCGCCCGCGCCGCGGCCGCGGCCGCCGCGATGGACTCCGGGTGCACGTCGAAGCCGGTGTAGCGGCCTGCGGGGTAGCGCTCGGCCAGCCGGATCAGCGCCCGGCCGTGGCCGCAGCCGATGTCGGCGACGTCGGCGCCGCGGCGCAGCGCCGCCTCCAGCTCCGGCAGCGCGGGCAGCCAGACCTGCGGCAGCAGGTGGTCGAACCAGCCCGCGCTGAACCGCTCCAGCCCCTGGAACCAGTCCCGCGGGTAGGCGCCGATGGGCACGCCGCCGCCGGTGCGGAAGACCGCGAGCACCCGGTCGAGCATGCCGGTGAGGCCGTAGAGCGCCTGGTGCAGCCCGCCGATGTAGGCCGGGCTCTCGGTGGCGAGGACCGGCACGTGGGCGGGCGGGAGCAGGTAGGTGCCCGCGCCGGGGTCGTGGGTGAGGTAGCCGTGCGCGGTCATGGCGGCGAGCCATTCGCGCAGGTAGCGCTCGTCGGTGCCGGTGCGGGCGGCGAGTTCGGGGCTGGTCACCGGGCGGGAATCGGCCAGCGCGCGCCAGAGCCCGAGCCGGTCGCCGAACATGGTCATGGTGCTGGCCATCCAGGTGGCCGCGTCCGCGACCGCCCGGCCGGCGAAGGCCTGCACCTCGGCCGGGTCGAGCTCGAGCTGCTCCGTGGTACCCATCGTCTCCAACCTCCTGTTGTGGTGTCGTCGATGCGAGGATGGGGCGACCCTGTTGCCGCGCGGTTGTGGCACGGTTGCGGGCACGGAATCGGGGCCGGATGGAGTTCGAGGTACTCGGCGCGCTGCGGGTGCGGCAGGCGGGCGTCGCCGTCGCACTCGGCAGCCGCGCGCAGCGGGTGCTGCTCACCGTGCTGCTGGTGCACGCGGGCACGGTGGTCTCGACCGATCGGCTGATCCAGGCGCTGTGGGGCGAGGAGCCGCCGCCCACCGCGCTGCGCACCCTGCACAGCCACATCGCCCGGCTGCGCGGCGCGCTGCGCGCCGACGGGGTCGAGCGGCTGCACACCCGCCCGCCCGGCTACCTGCTCGACGCCGACGCGCTGGACGCGGCCGAGTTCGCGCGGCTGCTCGGCGCTGCCCGCGACGCCGACCCGGAACGCGCCCGGCACCTGCTCGACGCCGCGCTCGCGCTCTGGCGCGGCCCCGCCTACGCGGAGTTCGCCGAGCTGGACGCCGTGCGCCCCGAGGCCGACCGGCTCGGCGCGCTGCGGGTGGCGGCGGTGGAGGAGCGGTTCGAGGCGGCGCTGGCCGCCGACCGTAGGGACGGGCTGGTGGCGGCGTTGCAGGCGCACGTGGCCGAGTTCCCGGTGCGGGAACGTCCGGTGGGGCAGCTGGCGCGGGCGCTGTACCGGGACGGGCGCCAGGCTGAGGCGCTCGCGGTGCTGCGGGCGTTGCGGGAGCGGCTCGATGCCGAGCTCGGGGTCGAGCCGTCGGCGCCGCTGCGCGCGCTGGAAGTCGCTGTGCTACGGCAGGATCCGGCCTTGGCAGCGGTGGTCCGGGTGCGCGGGCTGCCGCTGCCCGAAACCGGGCTGATCGGCAGGGAGGCCGAGCTGGCCGGGGTCGTGGCCGGGTTGCGGGAGCATCGCGTGCGCACGCTGACCGGGCCGGGCGGGGTCGGCAAGACCACGCTCGCGCTGCACGCCGCGCACGGGTCGGGGATGTCGGCGGTCTGGTGCGAGTTCGCCCCGCTCACCGGCGATGCCGTAGTCCAGGCGGTGGCCACCGCGGTCGGCGCTCGGCGGCAGCCGGGCACCGGTCTGCTGGACTCGCTGCTCGCGCTCCTGGCCGAGCGCGAACTGCTGCTGGTGCTCGACAACTGCGAGCACGTCCTCGACGACGCCGCGCGGCTGGTCACCGAGATCGTGCGCACCTGCCCCCGGGTGACCGTACTGGCCACGAGCAGGGCCGCGCTCGGCGTCCCGGGGGAGCGGCTGCACCCGATTCCGCCGCTCGGCCTGCCCGCTTCGCCGGATGACGACACCGCCCCCGCGGTCCGGCTCTTCGCCGAACGCGCCCGCGCGGTCCGGCCCGGGCTGGAACTGGACCGGGCGAACCTGCGGCACATCGCCGAGGTGTGCCGCAGGCTGGACGGGCTCCCACTGGCCCTCGAGCTGGCGGCGGCCCGGGTGCGGGTGCTGAACCCCGCCGACCTGGCGGCCCGGCTCGCCGCCCGCGCCGACCCGCTCGGCGCCGCCGGAGCCCGCAGCCTGCGGGCCGTGCTCGACTGGTCGCACGCACTGCTCGGCCCGGCCGAACAGCGGCTCTTCGCCCGGCTCTCGGTCTTCCACGGCGAATTCGGCGCCGACGCGGCCGAGACCGTGAACGGCGCTCCCGCGCTCGACCTGCTCACCGCCCTGGTCGACAACTCGCTGGTCGCCGTCGCGGAATCCGCGGGAACGACCCGGTTCACGATGCTGGAGACGGTCCGCGAGTACGGCGCCGACCTGCTAGGCCAGCGCGGCGAGGCGGACGCCGTGCTCGACCTGCACGCCGCGTGGTTCACCGAACTGGCCGAGCGCGCCGACGCCGGACTGCGCGGCCCCGACGAGGCGCACTGGTACGCCGTCGTCACCGCCGACCTGGACAATCTGCGGGCCGCGCACCGGCACACCGTGGCGGTGGGCGACACCGATCGCGCGCTGCGGCTCAGCGCCGGGCTCGCGCTCGCGATGCTCTACCGCTTCCCCGACGAGGTGGTCGCCTGGGGCGAGACCGCGCTCACCCTGCCCGGCGCGGACGCCCACCCGCGCTACCCGGCGGTCTGCGCCGCCGTCGGCGAGGCGCTGACCTTCGGCGGGGAGCACGATCGCGCGCTCGCCGTCGCCGAGGCCGCGCTCGCCCCGCTGCCGCCGGAGGCAGCGGAGCGGATGCCGCTGCTCAAGATTCGCGCGGCGGTCGCGCTCTACCGGGGCAGGCTGGACGAGTGCGGCGCCGCCACCGCCGAACTGCTCGCCCTGGCCGAACGTTCCGGCACTCCCTGGTACCGGGCCGAGGCGCTGCTCTTCGCCGGGCTCGCCCGCAGCTACGCCGGCCACCCGGCCGACGGGCTCGCGCTGGCCGAGCGCAACCTGCGCGCCGCCGCCGACGCGGGCAATCCGAGCCTGCGCGCCTGGGCGCTCTACAACCGGGCCGAGGCGCTGGCCGTGCTCGATCCGCCGGCGGCGCTGCTCGGGTACAGCGAGGTGGTGGCGTTGGCGGCGACCGTGTACAGCGTGTTCGCGGCCAATGTCGCGCACGTCGGGCTGGCCGCGCTGCACCTGCGTGCGGAGCGGATCCCGGAGGCGCTCGACGCGTTCGGGGCGGCGGTGCGTGGCTGGCGGGCGATGCAGGTCTGGCATCACCAGCGCACCACGCTGCGCGCCCTGCTCCCGCTGCTGGCCGGGGTCGCCGAGACCGAGACCGCCGTGCTGCTCGGCGCGCTGGAGAGCGGCGATCCCGGATTCGGCGCGGACGCCGAGGCGGTGGCTCCGGTCGCGGCGGCCTTGCGGGCGGCGCTCGGCGAGGTCGCTTTCGCGCGAGCCAGGGCGCAGGGGTCGGTGCTCGGCCGAGAGGCGGTGGTGGACACCGCGCTCGCGGCGATCCGGGCCGGCTCGAGCCGGTCCGACGTCCATGTCCCTATACCGACCCTTCGAGGAGGATGAGAATGTCCCGCATCGAACTCGCCGGCCGCACCGTCGCGATCACCGGTTCCACCGGCGGCCTCGGCCGCGACCTCGCCACCGAACTCCGCGCCAGGGGCGCCGACCTGGCGCTACTCGATCTCGACCAGGACGCCGTCGACGAACAGGCGGTGGCCCTCGGCGGCAGCACCGTCGCCCGCGGCTGGCGGGCCGATGTGCGCGATCTGGCCTCGCTCGAGGCCGCCATGACCGCGGCGGCCGCGCACTTCGGCCGGCTCGACGTGGCCGTCGCCAACGCGGGTGTCGGCGCCATCGAGTCGCTCGCCACCGGCGACCCCGCCGCCTTCGAACGAACCGTCGACATCAACCTCACCGGGGTCTGGCGCACGTTCCGCGCCGCGCTGCCCCATGTGTCGGAGCAGCGCGGGCATCTGCTGGCGATCTCGTCCATGGCGGCGTTCGTCCACTCACCGCTCAACGGCGCCTACACCGCGAGCAAGGCCGGGGTCTGGGCGCTGTGCGACTCGATCCGCCTGGAGCTGCGGCACACCGGCGTCACCGTCGGCTCGGTGCACCCCACGTTCTTCGACACCCCCATGATGGATGGCGTCCTGGACGACCCGGCCGGGCGCGCGCTGTGGGGCGAGCACCGGAGGGCGCCGTGGAAGTTCGTGCCCCGCGCCACGGTGGTCACCGCGACCGCCGACGCCATCGAGCGCCGCGCCGAGCTGACGACCGTGCCGCGCACGCTCACGCTCGCGGCCCGGATGGCGGGGCTGATCCGCAAGCCGATCGAGGCCATCGGCTTCTCCGACGACTCCATCCGCACCGCACTGCGGCACGCCGAGCAGCGCAGGCGGTGAAGCTGCCGGGAAGTATGTGCATCCCGGCCCGAGGCGGGGGTGAATACCTCCAACACCGGCGGATGTGGAGCCGAACGCGCGAGTCCGCCTGAGATTCTCCTTCGCATGAAGGAGAATCAACCTCTCAGATCATTCCTGGTCATGCTCGCCGCGGTGGCGACCTGCCTGCTGGCGACACCCGCCACGGCGCACGCCGACGAGCCGGGACCGGCGCCGATCCCGTCCGCCGGCTGCGCGAGCGATACTCCGCTCGAGCAGCGAGCCACCGTGAAGTTCCAGGGCAGCGAGAAATCGGGGCAGTACCGCCGGATGGTCCCGGCCGCCGCCGACCGGCCGCTTCCGGTCGTCCTCGCCCTGCACGGCCTGCTGGAGAACATCGACATCGCCGAACTGGGCAGCGGGATGGGCGAGTACGGGCTGCGGCAGGGCTTCGTCACCGTCACCCCGCAACTCGACCGGTTGGCGCCCTCCCAGTGGGAGTTCGGCCCCGGCTCGGCCGACATCACCTGGCTGGGCGAGGTGCTGACGCACGTCGAGTCCACGGTCTGCGCCGACCTCGGCCGGATCTACGTCACCGGCCTCTCCATGGGCGGCTTCGCCACCAGCTCGGCCGGCTGCCGGTTCGCCGACCGGATCGCCGCCATCGCACCGGTCGCGGGGCTGCGGGACTTCAGCTGGTGCCGCCCGGCGCGGCCGGTTCCGGTGATCGCGTTCCACGGCACCGACGACCCCATCGTCCCGTACACGGGCACGGCGGGCACCGGATCGGCGGCCGGTGACGAGAACTCCGGGGCGAGCCCCGGAGCGGTCACCGCCGCTGCGCAGAGCTGGGCGAACCGCAACGGCTGCACCGGCGGGGCGCAGCGGACGACGATCGCCACCGACGTCGTGCTCGACCGGTACGCGTGTCCCCCCGGAGCCGACGTGCAGCTGTACTCGATCCTCGGCGGCGGCCACATCTGGCCGGGTAGCCGCTCCCCGCTGTACCCGGCGTTCATCGTCGGCGCGAACACCACCTCGATCGACGCCACCGTGCTGATCTGGGACTTCTTCCGCGCCCACCCGGGACCGGCGGCCCGCTGATTCGGATCCGCTCGAGCGGGACGGCGGACCCGCGCGCACGCCGGCGGCGGCGAGCGGGCGCCGGGTCCGAACTCGAAGCCGGGCCGGCGCGGAACTCGATCCGCCGGATCGTCGACGCGAGCGAGGTCGCCGACGACGTCACCTTCCTGGCCTCGCCGCGCAGCATCGCCCTCACCGGCGACGCCATCGCCGCGGGCGGCGGGGTTCCCGGCCCGGTCTACTACTGAATCCAGCGCAGCTTCGCACCCCCATGCCAGCGGACGGTATTGCCGACAGCGAGCGGTGTCCGCTGTGTACCCTGCTCACACGCGATCGTGCCAGGACCCCGCCGGTCGCGCCCGGAGAGGAGCATGGCCGTGCTCGATTCACCCGACCCCGACCCTGAGCCCGAGCCCGACCCCGACCCTGAGCCCGACCCCGAGCCTGAGCCCGAGCCCGAGCCCGACCCCGAGCCCGAGCCCGACCCCGAGCCCGAGCCGCCCCCGCGCGGTTTCCTCCGCGCTCCGCACCCCGTCGGGCTGGCCTGGGCGCTACTGTTCTTCGTCTGGTCCATGACACCGTCGCTGCTACCCCGCGTCTGGTACCTGCAGGGCGTGGCGACCGGGCTGTCCATGATCACCGGCTACGCGATCGGCGTGCTGGTCGCCTGGGTGATCCGGCGCTGCGGAGTCCGGCCCGAGTGGTCGGCGCGCACGAAGCGGATCGGCTGGCTGGCGCTGGCCGCCGCGGCGGCGATCCTGGTGCCGCTGTTCCTTGCCCTCGGCTCGTGGTGGCAGCAGATCATCCGCGACCTGGTCGGGGTGGTACGCGTGGAGCGCTCCTACTACCTGCTGGTGCTGCTGATCGCGGTGGTCGTCGCGCTGCTGCTGCTCGCCGCCGGGCGCGGGATCCGCGCCGCCACCGCCGGATTGACCCGATTCGGCGGACGCTGGCTGCCCGCGCCGGTGGCCCGGCTGGGCGCGGTGGTGCTGGTGCTTGTGATCCTGGTGGTGCTGCTCAACGGCGCCCTGTATCGCGGGCTGCTCGGAGTGGCCGAGCAGTCGGCCAAGGCCGCCGACCAGGGCACCGCGGAGGGGGTCGAGCAGCCGCGGCTCCCGGAGCGCTCCGGTTCGCCCGCCTCGGCCGAACCCTGGGACTCGCTCGGCGCCGAGGGCAGGACCTTCGTGGCGGGCGGCCCGAGCGTCGAGCGGATCGCCGAGGTCACCGGCGCGCCCGCCCGGACCCCGATCCGGGTGTACGCGGGCCGCGAATCCGCGGACACCGTCGCCGGGATCGCGGAGCGGGTCGTCGCCGAGCTGGAGCGCACCGACGCCTTCGACCGCCGGGTGCTCGCGGTGGTCACCACCACCGGGCGCGGCTGGGTGAACGCGAACGTGGCCTCGAGCTTCGAGTACGTGGCGGGCGGCGACACCGCCATCGCGGCCATGCAGTACTCGTTCCTGCCCAGCGCGCTCTCCTTCGTCGCCGACCGGGAGACCCCGCAGGTGGCGGGGCGCGCCCTGTTCGAGGCGGTGTACAAGGTGTGGGCCGCGCGCCCGGAGGACCGGCGGCCGAAGCTGGTGGTCTTCGGAGAGAGCCTCGGCTCCTACGGCGGGCAGGCGGCCTTCGCCTCCGGCCCGGACCTGGTGGCCCGCACCGACGGCGCGCTGCTGGTCGGCACGCCGAACTTCGCCGAGCCGTGGGGCCGGATCACCGCGGGCCGCGACCCCGGCTCGCCGGAGCGGCTGCCGGTGGTGGACGACGGCGAGCACATCCGCTTCGCCTCCCGCCCGGAGGACACCGCGCTCGCCACGCCGTGGGAGTTCCCGCGGCTGGTGTTCTGGCAGCATGCCGGCGACCCGATCACCTGGTGGTCGTTCGACCTGGCCTGGCACCGCCCGGACTGGCTGCGCGAACCGCTCGGCCCCGACGTCGACCCGGGCATGCGCTGGATCCCGATGGTCACCTTCTGGCAGGTGACCATGGACATGGTCTTCTCCGCCGACGTCCCCGCCGGGTTCGGCCACACCTACGGCGCCGAGGCCGCGCAGCTGTGGGCCGAGATCCTCGACCCGCCCGGATGGAATGCCGCCGCGACCGAGCGCGTCGAGAACGCCCTGCGCGGAGACTGATTCACCAGCCGGTGTGCCGCTCGACCCGGGTGAGCGCGCCGTCCGCGAGCAGGTGGTACCGGGCGTACTGCGCGGCGGTGGCGCAGGCGTGGTTGGGCAGCACCCGCAGCCGGGTGCCGACCGGCAGCTCGGGCAGCGGGCGGCCGCTGCCCGGGCGCAGCGCGACGATGCCGTGCTCCTGGCTGGCCCCGGTCACGAGCAGGTCGGGGAGCGGGGTCCCGGCGAGGTCGGTGACCAGGCCGTAGCCCTGGTCGACCGGCTGCTCGGCGGTGCCGCGGTCGCGGGAGAGCGCCATCCAGCCGCCGTCGGTCACGATCCAGGCCCGGTCCGGCCGGTGCCCGATCACCGTGACGACCACCGAGAGCGCGAGATCGTCGAGGCCGCAGATACCGAGCCCGGCCATCACCAGGTCGAAGAAGAGGTAGACACCCGCCCTGACCTCGGTGACCCCGGTGAGGTCGCGCACGGTGTGCGCGGTCGGGGTCGAGCCGAGGCTCACCACCGGGCAGTCCAGCCCGGCCGCGCGCAGCACCTCGGCGGCGCCGACGACGGCGTCCCGCTCGCCCTTCGCCGCCGCGGCCCGCGCCTCGGGGGTGAAGGCGTGGTAGGAGCCGCCCGCGTGCGTGAGCACCCCGGCCAGCCGGTCGCCGAGCACCGCCCCGAGCTCCGGCAGCAGCGGGTCGGCGGGGCGGAGCCCGGCGCGGCTGCCGTCCGCGTCGATCTCGATGAGCGCCGGAATCCCGGCCGCCGCGACCGCCTCGGCCTGGGCGCGGCTGTCGAGCAGGACGGTGAGCGCGACCCCGCGCGCCCGCAGCGCGGCCACCCTCGGCAGCTTGTGCGGGTCGATGCCGACGGCGTAGACGATGTCGTCGTACCCGGCGTCGGCGAAGTACTCGGCCTCGGCCATCGTGGAGACGGTGATCGGCGCGCGGCCGTGCGCCCGCCGGACCAGCTCGACGGACTTCACCGTCTTCACGTGCAGCCGCAGCGGGACGCCGAGCCCGTCGAGGCGGTCCCGCAGGCGAGCGGCGTTGCGGTCGACACGCGCCAGGTCGACCACGGCGAAGGGGGTGTCGGGAAGCTCCAGGGGCATGCGCACGTCCGTGTTCCCGTCCTCATTTTATCCCGGACCCCGGGGCTTGCGGCAAGGCCCCGGTCTTCCCGCACAATAGCCCGCCGAGGCCGGACGCTGCGGAAACGCGGGAAGTGAGGGGCATGACTGCCGAGGGGTACGACGCGCAACTGCGGGACGAGCGCGAGTATGTGGCCGGGCTCTACACCCGGCTCGACGCCGAGCGCGCGCTGGCCGGCGACCGCCACGCGGCGGCGCTGCGCACGCGGGGCAGCTCGCCGCTGGAGCGCGACGCCGAGGTGCGCGCGCTGGCCCGCGAGGTCGAGCGGCTGAACGTCGCCGACAACGGGCTCTGCTTCGGCAGACTCGACTCCACCACCGGCGAACGCTCCTACATCGGCCGCATCGGATTGTTCGACGAGCGCGACGAATTCGAGCCGCTGCTGCTGGACTGGCGGGCGCCCGCGGCGCGCCCGTTCTACGTGGCCACCGCCGCGCACCCGGAGAACATGCGGCGCAGGCGGCAGTTCCACACCAGGGGGCGCGGGATCACCGCCTTCACCGACGAGGTGCTCGGCCGCCCCGCGGGCGGCGAGAGCGGGGACGCGGCGCTGCTGGCCGCGGTGAACGCGCCGCGGGGGGATGGCATGCGCGACATCGTCGCGACCATCCAGGCCGAGCAGGACGAGATCATCCGGCTCGACCACGCCGGGGTGCTGGTGATCGAGGGCGGCCCGGGCACCGGCAAGACCGTCGTCGCGCTGCACCGGGTCGCCTACCTGCTCTACACCCAGCGCGAGCAGATGGCGCGCAACGGCGTGCTCGTGATCGGGCCGAACCCGGCCTTCCTGCGCCACATCGGCCGGGTACTGCCCTCGCTCGGCGAGACCGATGTGGTGTTCACGACCACCGGCGACCTGGTGCCCGGGCTGCGCGTCACCGCCGAGGACGCCCCGGCGGCCGCCCGGCTCAAGGGCTCGCTCGACATCCTTGCGGTGCTGGCCGCCGCGGTGGCCGACCGGCAGCGGCTGCCGGAACGGCCGATCGAGTTCGAGCTGAGCGACGTCACGGTCCGGCTCGACGCGGAGACCGCCGAGTGGGCCAGGCAGGAGGCGCGGGCGAGCGAGCGGCCGCACAACGAGGCGCGCGCGGTCTTCACCGAGATCGTGAGCTATGTGCTCACCGAGCGGGCCGCCACCCGGGTGGGCCGGGGCTGGCTCACCCGCGACGACCGCGCGGCCTGGGCGAATCTGCGCGAAGACCTCACCGCCGAGCTCGCCGAACTGGAGACCTTCACCGCCGCCCTGGACGAGCTGTGGCCCATCCTCACCCCGCCCCGGCTGCTCGCCGCGCTCTACGAATCACCGGAGCGGCTGGCCGCGGCCGGCGCCGCCCCGGCGCTGCGGCGCGCCGACGGCACGGCCTGGACAGTCTCGGACGTACCGCTGCTCGACGAGCTGACCGACCTGCTCGGCCGCACCGACGGCGACGACGGCGCGGCCGAGCGGGCGCAGCGCGCCGAGGCCGCCTACGCCGCGGGCGTCCTCGACATCCTGGTGAACCGCGAGGACTCCATGGACGACGAGGACCACCTCTTCGCCTCGGACCTGCTCTACGACACCGACCTGGCCGAGCGCTTCGTCGAGCGCGACACCCGCGACCTCGCCGAGCGCGCCGCCGCCGACCGGGACTGGACCTACCGGCACGTGGTGGTGGACGAGGCGCAGGAGCTCTCCGACATGGACTGGCGGGTGCTCATGCGGCGCTGCCCCAGCCACTCCTTCACCATCGTCGGCGACCTGGCGCAGCGCCGCTCGCCCGCCGGAGCGCACACCTGGGGTGCGGTGCTCGACCGGTACGTGCCGGGGCGCTGGCTGTACCGGTCGCTGACCGTGAACTACCGGACCCCGGCCGAGATCATGGGGATCGCCGCGGCGGTGCTCGCCGAGTTCGCGCCCGCGGTGCGCCCGCCGGAGTCGGTGCGGGCCGCGGGGATCAGGCCCTGGTCCCGGCAGGTCGCGACGGGCGAGATCGCGGCGGCGGTCGAGGAATTCGTGCGTTCGGAGGCCGAGCAGCCGGGAACGGCGGTGGTGATCGGGCCGCCCTGGGTGCCGGGCGCGGTGCCCGCCGCGGCGACCAAGGGGCTGGAGTACGACGCCGTGCTGGTGGTCGAGCCGGAGGCGATCCTGGCCGACGGCCCGCGCGGCGCCGCCGAGCTCTACGTCGCGCTCACCCGCGCCACCCAGCGGCTCGGGGTGCTGCACCGCGGCCCGCTGCCGCCCGCGCTGCGCGGGCTCGCGGAGTACGGTTCGGGGCAGCCGCGCCGGCCGGCGGCTACTTCCGCGGGCTCGACGCCCGCTACAGCGGCACCGGCCGCTCAGCCGGGCAGGAAGTAGACGACCTCCCACAGGTGCCCGTCGGGGTCGCCGAAGTAGCCGGCGTAGATGCCCCACGGCCGCTCCAGCGGCGCGCGCACCATCGTCGCGCCCGCCGCGGCGGCCCGCTCCAGGATCTCGTCGACCTCGCCCCTGCTCTGGACGAACCAGCCCAGGCTCACCCCGGACCCGGTCACCCGGTCCGGGGTGACGCCCGCGTCCTTCGCCAGGTCGTCGCGGCCGTACAGCGACAGGATCAGCCCGCTGCCCAGCGTCAGCATGGCGGTGCTGCCGCCGGGGTTCTCCGCGTCGCCGGTGAACTCGGTGCCGATGATGCCGGGGAAGGGCAGTCCGAGGCCGTCGCGGTAGAACCGCAGCGAATGTTCCAGGTCCCGCACCCCGAGGGTGATCGCACTGATCGTCATGCTGCCAGTGAACCCCGTCGACCGGCTCCCGGTCTTGCACGAATCGGACATCGGCCCGGGTGCGTCCGGAACCCGGACCACAATGTCTGCGCAGCAACAGCATTGGCGCCGAAGAACCTCTACTCCGAGCAGAGTAGGGTTTCCGGCCATGCCTTACGAGCTGCCCGAGTGGGCGGAGTCGAAGCTGCGAGGGGTGACCCCCGACGAGATCGACCAGGTGTTGAGCGGGCGCCGCAAATGGCCCCGGCCGTCGACAGGAGCGTCACTACGGGTCACACTGATAGCTGGACGCACCGAGGCGGGGCGGCCGCTGTTCGTGGCAGTGCACCGAGTCGGGACGTTCCACTGGCTGGTTCTGGGCGCCGAGGAATTGACCGGTGCGGAGCTGGCCGCGTTCGAGGATTGGGAGGAGCGTACCGATGAGCCGTTCACAGGGTGACCCCATCGAAGCGGTCCGCGACGCACTCGTGGCCGAGTTCGGGCCGGGCTGGAGCATCGCCGATCTGCGTCCCGATTCCGCCGACGCTCCCGCCGACGAGGTACCCGATCACGAGCGCGGCACCCTGCGGGTGCGGCGCACGGTGTCCCTGAGCCTGCCCGCCGACCAGGACCGGGTCCTGATCGACAGTGCCCGCGCCGCTCACCTCAGCGTCGACGAAGTCGTCTCCACCTGGATCGGCGACGCCGCGACGGAGCGCCGCACCGCCTGACCGCCGCAAGCCCTCCGTCAATCGGACACCCGTAAATCCCCTGTTTGCTCTGAGTATGCCGTGGTATCGCGCTGCCGCTGCACCGATCGTTAGCTCTGTTCGACCACTCAGACGAATGAAGGAGCGCGTTGTGCCCGGTTTGGCTCCGTTCTACTCCGATGTCCAGTCGCACTACGATCTGTCCGACGACTTCTTCGCGCTCTTCCTAGACCCGACCCGGACCTACAGCTGCGCCTACTTCGAACGTCCGGATATGACGCTGGAGCAGGCACAACGCGCGAAGGTCGACCTGGCGCTCGGCAAGTGCGACATCGAGCCGGGGATGACGCTGCTCGATGTGGGCTGCGGCTGGGGCTCGGTCATGCTGCGCGCGATGGAGCGCTACGACGCGAACGTCGTCGGGCTCACGTTGAGCAAGAACCAGCACGAGCACGTCGCCGACCTGCTCGAGCGGCACCGCGGCACGCGCAGTGCCGAGGTGTTGCTGCAGGGCTGGGAGGAGTTCGACCGGCCGGTCGACCGGATCGTCAGCATCGGCGCCTTCGAGCACTTCCGCCGGGAGCGCTACGACCAGTTCTTCGACCGCTGTCACGCCATCCTGCCCGCGGACGGCAAGATGCTGCTGCACACCATCGTGCAGTTCGACCGGCACGAGATCAGGGCGAAGGGGCTGCCGATCGACCGGGAGGTGCTGGAGTTCGCCCGCTTCATCGCGCGCGAGATCTTCCCGGGCGGCGAGCTGCCGCAGCCGGAGTGGGTCATCGAGGGCGCGCAGCGGGCCGGGTTCGAGGTCACCCGGGTCCACCCGCTCGGCCCGAACTACGCCATCACCCTGGACCGCTGGGCCGAGGCGCTGCGCGCGCACCGCGACGAGGCCATCGCGCTGACCTCGCCGCAGACCTACGACACCTACATCAAGTACCTGACCGGCTGCGCCGAGTTCTTCCGCGACGGTTACATCGACGTCATGCAGTTCAGCCTGGCCAAGCCCGGCGCGGTCAGTCGACGGTGAAGTCGCGCCAGGCGGCGGCGAGCCCCTGACCGCGCAGCGAGGTGCTGCGTCCGTCGGCGAGCGGGTGCAGGGTGATGATGCCGAAGCCGATCCGCACCCGCTCCGGCAGCGCGGCGGCGCGCACGGTGTAGACGAGCGCGCCGCCCGCCCGCCACTCGACCCGCTCGGCCGCGCGGTCGATGGTGACCGCGTAGTGCTGGAACTCCCCGGCCTTCACCGCCTCGCCCGCGAGCGGGGCGTGCGCGACGTGGGTGAAGGCGTCGGCCGGGTCGACCACGCCGGGGACGAGGAGCCGCTCGTGGATGGCGTAGGCGTGGCTGCCGGTGGCGATGGCGTCGAAGACCTGCGCGGTGGCCATGTCGAGCACGTTGAAGGCGGCGAAGCCGTCGCGGTAGTCGGCGCCGTCGGTGCCGAGGTTGGTCGCGGCCATCCGCACGCCGAAGGTGCGCGGGCCCGCGGTGAGGTCGAACTCGGCGGTGGAGACCATGAGGAATTTGGGGTTGTCCAGGATCTGCACCGCCGGGTTGGCCAGCGTGAACTCCGGGATGCGCACCGCGACGGCGCCGCCGGAGACGGTGATCTCGGCGGCCGGGTCGGCGTAGCGCCAGGTCTCGTCCGGGCCGAGCGGGACCTCGAGGTACTGCCAGCGCTCGGGGTCGACGGCGGGGCCGGTGAGGTCGTCGTAGCCGGTCATCGCAGCTGCTCCGGCTTGTAGCCGAGGCCGCCGAGCAGCAGCCGCTCCTCGGTGCGCCTGGGACGAAGGGCGGGGCCGGGCGGCCACCAGTCGTCCAGCTCGACCAGGCCGGGCTCGACGATCTCGAGGTCGCCGAAGAAGGTGGCGATCTGCTCGGCGGTGCGGTACCAGCCGGAGCCGAGCCCCATCTCGGTGAAGCGGCGCTGCAGCTCGAGCGCCATGTCGTGCGCGGCGCCGCCGTCGGCGGGGTCGTAGAAGTGCGTGATGCCGACGTAGGAGCCGGGCGGCAGCGCCTCGATGTAGTGGCG
Organism: Nocardia asteroides; assembly: GCF_021183625.1. Lineage (NCBI taxonomy): Bacteria > Bacillati > Actinomycetota > Actinomycetes > Mycobacteriales > Nocardiaceae > Nocardia > Nocardia asteroides. Next base: position 394,144 of record NZ_CP089214.1, on the reverse strand, counting down.
CATGATGCCCGCCGGGTCGAGCGCGTCGTCGACGTGGTGCAGGATGCCGCAGAGGATGAGCGCGAGCGGGCGCTCGAGGTCGAGGTGCGCGGTGACCTCGGAGTGCCGCAGCAGGGTGTCCGGCTCGGTGAGGTCGGCCGGGACGAAGTGGGTGAACTCGTTCTGCTCCAGCAGCACCCGGCCGTGCGCGTTGCAGACCGGGTCGTTGTCCACGTAGACCACGGTGGCCTCGGGGTTCTGCTGCTGGGCGATCTCGTGGGTGTTGCCGACGGTCGGCAGCCCGGCGCCGATGTCGAGGAACTGGTCGATGCCGGCGGTACCGGCCAGGTAGCGCACCACGCGGTGCAGCCAGCGCCGGTTCATCCTGGCGACGTCGCTCTGCCTGGGTGCGACCTCGGCGACCCGGTCGCGCACCTCGCGATCGATCGGGTAGTTGTCCTTGCCGCCGAGGGTGGCGTCGTAGACGCGGGCGATGCTGGCCCGGGTGGTGTCCACGCCGACCGGGGCGCGAACGCCGGTCTGCGGTGTGGCTTCGGACATGGGGACCTCTCTGTGCGGGTGCGAGGCCGCGGGATCGGGTGCCGATCCACCGCGGCGGGCCAAGCCTAGGAGCGCCACCGGCGCGGCGACAATAGCCGAATGTACTGAGCGACTTGCTGATCCGGGTTCGGCATCAGTGCGGCGCCGGGCGCTCGAGCACCCGGCCGGGCAGCAGACCGGCGCCGACGTGGGTGACCCGCCACCAGTCGACGGTGATCTCCACCGCCTCGACCGGGGCGGACAGGAACGGCCGCAGCGCGGGCTCCTTGTCCACCACTGTGCGGAATATCTCCTCCCGCGCCGCCGACTCGGTGCGCACCGCCGCGGTGCCGACGCCCTGCGCGAAGGGCTCGAGGAAGCCGGTCGGCACCACCTTCACCCCGACCTGCGGATTGGCGCGCAGCGAATCGAGGGTGCGGCCGCTCGACTCCAGCACGACGAGGAGCCGGAACGGATCGCCGCCGCGCTCGGCGAAGAAGGCGTTCGAGCACCAGTTCGCGCCCGCCTTCGAGGTGGCGAGATCGATGCTGGTGCTGGTCAGGATGGCGGACAGCCGATCGGCCACCTCGCCGTCGGTGAGCTGGATTTCGTGCGACGTCACGGTCGGCCCCCTGGCTTTCGATCCTCGTTGCGCTGCGGCGGAACCGCCGGAGTACCCCCTCCGGCGCCGCTTGCCGCGCACTTTACGCACCCACCGTGCGCTCCGCTCGATAACCGTGGATCCGATCACACTGTCGGAGAGCGAGTTTCGGGATAGCTGACATTCGGGCCGGTCGGTACGGAACAGCGCTCCGAACAGCGCCCGGTACGCGAATTCACAGTAATGCCAATGGAAAACGGGGATTCACCCGTGCTCCGGCGCGCGCGGCGAGGCGGTAGTATCGGCGCGCGACGCGGGGGATGGCGGTGTGCCGGGAGCGACTTTCGCGTGCAGGGGTATTCGTTCACCGGCCGGAGGCGGTCCATGACCAACGACGACAACAGCGGCTTCGCGGAGTTCCTCGCGGCCGAGCGGGGGCCGACGGTGCTGCGCGTCGCACTGGGGAGCAGGCTGCGGCAGCTGCGCCAGGATTGCGACATCAGCCGGGAGGCGGCGGGGTACGCCATCCGCGGTTCGCACGCCAAGATCAGCAGGCTCGAGCTCGGGCGCACCGGGTTCAAGGAGCGGGACCTGCGCGATCTGCTGACCCTCTACGGGGTCGAGGATCCGGAGGCGCGCGCGCCGTTCCTGGCGATGGCCAAGCGCGCGAACGACCCGGGCTGGTGGCAGAGCTACAGCGACCTGCTGCCCAGCTGGTTCGAGACCTACATCGGGCTGGAGCAGGCGGCCACCACGATCCGCACCTACGAGGCGCAGTTCATCCCCGGGCTGCTGCAGACCCCGGACTACGCCCGCGCGGTGATCGAGCTGGGCAACTCCGACGAGACCGACCGCCGGGTGGACATGCGGATGCGCAGGCAGCGCATCCTGACCAGGCACGCCCCGCCGACGCTGTGGTCGGTGGTGGACGAGAACGCGCTGCGCCGCCCGGTCGGCGGCGCCGATGTCCTGCGCGAGCAGGTGGCGCACCTGGTGGCGATGGCCGAGCACGCGCACGTGCGGATCCAGGTGCTGCCCTACGCCGCGGGCGGGCACTCGGCGGCGGGCGGCCCGTTCAGCATCCTGCGCTTCCCGGAGCCGGAGCTGCCCGACATCGTCTACACCGAGCAGCTCACCAGCTCCATCTACCTGGACAAGCAGCGCGACGTCGAGCTGTACCTGGCGGTCATGAACCGGCTCGCGGTGCAGGCGCTCTCGCCCGCGGAGAGCACCGGCTTCCTGGAGGACCTGCTGCGCGAGATGCGCTGAGTCAGCGCTCGCTCAGCAGGTCGCCCTCCTCGACCGCGGCCAGCGACAGGCTGCGGTACCCGGCCTCGGTGAAGAGCACCGTCACCGTCTCCGGTTCGCGCCGGACCACCTCGCCGTCGCCGAAGACCGGGTGCCGCACCGCCGCGCCGGCCGGGAACGGGCCGTCCACGTGCTCGATCGGCGGCGCGGTGCCCGCCAGGCAGGTGTCGCAGTTGCCGCACTGCTCCTCGCGCACCTCGCCGAAGTAGCCGAGCAGGAATTGCCTGCGGCAGAGCGGGGTCTCGGCGTAGGCGCGCATGGTCTCCAGCCGGGAGCGGTCGAGCTGCAGGCGGCGCTCGGCGATCTCGGCGGCGCGCTCGGGCGCGGCGTCGGGGTCGTCGCCGGTGCCGCGGAAGCGGCCGTCGGCGGTGCTCTCCACCTGCCCGGCGGCCTCGAGCAGGTTCAGGTTGTTGAGCGTGCGGCGGCGCGAGCGCTCGCTCGCCGCGGTGAGCTCGGCGAGCGTCGCGGGCTCCTTCCTGCCGTGCAGGGTGCGGGCGAGGGCGCGCAGGCCGTCGGTGTCCACCTGGCGGCTGGTGAGGAAGCGCTGCAGCCCGAGGTCCTCGGCGCGGAAGCAGAGGATCGCCTCGGCCGGGTCGCCGTCCCGGCCCGCGCGGCCGATCTGCTGGTAGTAGGAGTCCAGCGAGTCCGGGGCGGCGGCGTGCACGACGGCGCGGACGCCGGGCTTGTCGATGCCCATGCCGAAGGCCGAGGTCGCGACCACCACCGCGACCCGGTCGGTGCGGAACCGCTCGTGCACCGCGTTGCGCTCGGCGGGCTTCATGCCCGCGTGGTAGGCGGCGGCGTCGACCCCGCGCTCGCGGAAGGCGGCGGCGAGCCGCTCGGTGTCGCGGCGGGTGGCGGTGTAGACCAGGGCCGGGCCGGTGCTGACGAGGTCGAGCACGGCGGCGTCGCGGTCGCCCGCGGTGCGGGTGGCGCGCACGGTCAGCGAGAGGTTGGGCCGGTCGAAGCCCGCGACGATCGTGGCCGGGTCGCGCAGGCCGAGCACGCGGGTGATGTCCTCGCGCACGGGGCCGTTGGCGGTGGCGGTGAGCGCGAGCACCGGCGGCCTGCCGACCCGCTCGGCGGCGTGCGCGAGCCGCAGGTAGTCCGGGCGGAAGTCGTGGCCCCAGGCCGAGACGCAGTGCGCCTCGTCCACCACGAAGAGCCCGGGGCGCAGCGCCGCCACCCGGTCCAGCAGCTCGGCCTTGGCGAGCTGCTCGGGGGCCAGGAACAGGTACTTCGCGGTGCCGCCCTCGAGTGCGGCCCACGCCTGCTCGGTGGCGGCGGCGGACTGGGTGGCGTTGATCGCGACGGCGGGCGGCGCTGCGGTCCGCGCCAGCTGCTGCACCTGGTCGCGGTGCAGCGCGGTGAGCGGGGAGACGATCAGCGCCGGGCCGTCCAGCAGCAGCGCGGGCACCTGGTAGATCGCGGATTTCCCCGCCCCGGTCGGCATGACGGCGAGCACGTCGCACCCCGCGGTGAGCGGGAGCATGGCGTCGAGCTGGCCGGTGCGCAGCTCCGGCCAGCCGAAGGTCTCCTTCGCGACCCGGCAGAGTTCGCGCCGCCGCGCGGCCGGACGGGTCTTGCCGCGCCGCACGGCGGCCTTTCCTGCGCGCCAGAGCGCGGCGACGCCTTTGTCGCGCCGCTGTGCGGCGGTGTCGTTACGGGGCACCGCCGGGCAATTCCCGCCTGTGCCGCAACGAAACTCAGGTGAGCAGGACCGGCAGCGCGGAGAGGTCGTTCTGGGTGAGCACCGGCATGTTCGGCAGCGCCGCGAGGTCGCCTGCCGCGCGCAGATTCGGGAAGCGGGCGAAGAGCGCGGGCAGCGCGACCGCTGCCTCCAGCCGCGCCAGGGTGGCGCCGGGGCAGATGTGCGGGCCGAAGCCGAAGGAGATGTTGCGGTGCGCGGTGGGGCGGCTGCTGTCGTAGACGTCGGCGTCCGCGCCGTGCACGCCGGTGTCGCGGCCGATCGCCCGGTAGGAGATCACCACGCCGTCACCGGCCGGGATGACGCCCTGGTCCAGCACGATGTCCTCGGTGGCGAAGCGCATGAGCAGGTGGATCACCGGCCCGTCGAAGCGCAGCGTCTCCTCGATGGCGTCGGCCCAGGAGACCTCGTCGGCGCGGATCCGCTCCAGCTGCTCGGGGTTGCTCAGCAGCGCCCGCACGGTGGCCAGGATCAGGTTGACGGTGGTCTCGTGGCCCGCGGCGACCAGCGCCTCCAGGTTGCCGATCACCTCCTCCTCGGTGAGCGGCTCCTCGCCGTCACCGTTCTCGTGGATCAGCGCGGAGGTGAGGTCGTCGGCCGGGGTCGCGGTCTTCTTGCGGACCAGCGCGGTGTAGTAGGTGGTCAGCTCGTCGATGGTGGCCAGCCGCTCGTCCTGCGGGGTGAGCAGCGAGAAGAACGCCTTGTACCAGGTGAGCAGCTGCTCGTTGTCGGTGTGCGGCACGCCCATGAGCTCGCTGACGACGCGCATGGGCAGCGGGTAGGCGAAGACCTGCTTGAGGTCGACCGGCTCGCCGGCGGCGCCCGCGGCCTCGAGGTCGTCGAGGAGCTCGGCGACGTAGCGCTCGACGATCGGGCGCAGCGCGTCGAGCCTGCGCCGCGACAGCGCCTGCGTGGTCTTGATCCGGAGCCTGCGGTGTGCGGCGCCGTCCACGGTGAACATCGAGCGCTTGACGTCGATCATCCCGATCAGCGGCCACTCCCTGGTGACGATGCCGTCGGTGAACAGCTTCCAGGAGCCGATGTCCTTGACCAGCCGCGGGTCGGTCAGCAGCTGCCTGGCCAGGTTGTGCTCGGTGACGGTCCAGGCGGGCACGCCGAGCAGCTCGATGCGGGTCAGCGGGCCCGCCGCGCGCAGCCGATCGGTCTCACCCGCGAGATCGCCGACCATCGGATCGATGGCCATGGCATGCGGGCACGATGAACTCACAGAAAACCTCCGACTGCGGGGACTGGCGTGAAATGTACAGGGAGCGAAGTCATTCCGCGCAGGAAGGCCGACGGTCTGCGCACCAGGCTGCCGGGGGCGACCGCCAGATCCAGGTCGGGCAGCCGGTCCAGCAGCACCTCGAGCCCGGTCCTGGCGATGATCTCGGCGATCTGCTGCGCCGGGTACGGGCAGCGGTACTCGCCGTGGCTGAACGCGAAGTGCGCGCTGTTGCCGGAGTAGGTCGGGTCGGCGCGGCCTCCGGCGCCGTCGGCGTGCTGGCGCACGTGCGGGTCGGCGTTGGCGGCGGCCAGCCCGAGCAGCAGCATGTCGCCCGCCCTGATGGTCTCGTCGCCGAGCCTGGTGTCGCGGGCGGCCCAGCGCCCGGCCAGGATCTGGGTGGGGGTGTCCTCCCAGAGCACCTCGTTCATGGCCTGGCCGATGCTGTGCCGCCCGGCGCCGAGCGCGGCGGCGAAGCGGTTGTCGGTGAGCATGAGCCGCACCGAGTTGCCGATCCAGTCCGCGGTGGGCAGGTACCCGGCCGCGGTGATCGCCATGAGGTCGAGCACGTACTCCTCGTCGGAGAAGCGCTCGGGGTGCGCGAGCAGCCTGGCCACCAGGTCGTCGCCGCGCCGGGACCTGGCCATCGCGAGCAGGTTCTGCATCAGCTCGCCGAAGGAGAGGTGCGCGGCCTGGGCGTCGGCGCCGCCGTCGGCGAGGGTCTTCATGGTCCAGGCCAGCCGCGCGCCGTCGTCGTCAGGGAAGCCGAGCATCCAGGCCAGGGCGAGCACCGGGAGCGGCTCGGCGTACTCGGCGACCAGGTCGGCCTCGCCGCGGCCGCAGAAGCTGTCGACGAGCCGGTCGGCGAGCAGCTCGCAGGTGCGGCGCAGCGCGAACGGGTCGACCGCCTCCAGCGCGGGCTCGACCATGGCCAGGTGCCTGCGGTGCTCGGCGCCCGCGCTGAAGTAGAGCGAGGGCATGGGCCGCCCGACCATGGGCAGCAGCGGCCAGTCCTCGGGGATGTGCGGCCACTGGTTCCACAGCCCGACGTCGCGCGGGAAGAGGTCGGGGTCGCTGGTCACCTGGTGCAGCTCGCGGTAGCCGATGACGAGCCAGGCGGGCACCCCGCCGGGCAGCTCGACGGAGACGACCGGGCCGTGGTCGCGGCGCATCTCGGTGTAGAGCCGGTGCGGCTCGGTGTGGAAGCGGGGGCCGCCGAGCGGCACCGCCTGCGGGTTCACCGGGCAGCCCGGTACGCGGGCGGTGTTGTCCGGGCGGGTCACGACTGGCCTCCGAGAGCCGGTGGGGCATGGGCTGGGACGAGGACGGGCACCATGTCGCTCCGGCGAGTCCGGCGGCCGGGTGGCCGCAGCTGGCGGGGTGGGGTGGTTCTGCCGCTCACCGGGCGGCGCCGATGGCGGGCACCGGGGTGAAGCGGACGGGCAGCGCGGTGGTGCCGCGCAGGAACGGCGACGGCCGCCGGGTCAGAGCCGCGGCGGGCACCGCGAGGTCGAGATCGGGCAGCCGGTCCAGCAGCACCTCGATGGAGGTGCGGGCGATGATCTCCGCGATCTGCTGCGCGGGATCGGGGCAGCGGTGCAGGCCGTACCCGAAGGAGCAGTGCGCCTGGTTGCCGCTGTACACCGGATCCCCGCCGACCGTGCCGTCGACGTGCTGGCGGATGTGCGGATCGGCATTGGCCGCGGCCAGCCCGAGCATGAGCATGTCACCGGCGCGGATCTGCCGGTCGGCGAGCCGGGTGTCGCGGGAAGCCCAGCGCCCGCAGAGGATCTGGCTCGGGGTGTCGTCCCAGAGCACCTCGTTCATGGCCTGCCCGACGCTGTGCCGCCCGGCGCCGAGCGCGGCGGCGAAACGGTCGTCGGTGAGCATCAGCCGCACCGTGTTGCTCAGCCAGTCCGCGGTGGTCAGGTGCCCGGCGAGCATGATCGCCATGAGCACGAGGACGTACTCCTCGTCGTCGGTGAAGGAGCCGGGGCGGCGCAGCAGCCCGCTGGCGAGGTCCTCGCCCGGATGCGCGCGGGCCCGGCCGAGCAGCGCGCCGAAGTGCTCGGCGAAGCCGACGTGCGCGGCCTGCGCGTCGGCGCCGCCGTCGGCCATGGCCTTCATCGACCGGGCCAGCTCGTCGCCCGCCTCCGGCGGGAAGCCGAGGGTCAGGGCCAGCGCCAGCGCCGGGATGGGCTCGGCGAACTCGGCGACCAGATCGGCCCGGCCCAGGCCGCAGAAGCCGTCGATCAGCCGATCCGCCAGTGCCTCACAGGAATTGCGCAGCGCGAAGGCGTCCACCGCCGCCAGCGCGGGCTCCACCGCCGCGATGTGCCTGCGCGACTGCTCGGGGGAGGTGAAGTGCCTGCCGACCATGGGCAGCAGCGGCCAGTCCGCCGGAATCGCCGGCCACTGGTTCCACAGCGAGACGTCGCGCGGGAACATCTCGGTGTCGGTGACCACCTGGTGCAGTTCTCGGTACCCGATCACCAGCCACGCCGGAATCCCGCCGGGCAGCTCCACCGGCACCACCGGGCCGTGCTCCAGCCGCATCTCCGCGTAGAGCCGCTGCGGGTCGGTGTGGAAGCGCGGGCCGACCAGCGGCACCGCGCCGGTGTGCGCCCTCGGGTCGGACCCGGTCAAAATCGCGTCCCGGGGGCGACGATGCCCCGAGCGGGGGGAGCGACGCCGGTCGCGGAGTTGTGCAGGTGCTCGACCAGGGCGATCAGCACGTCCTTCGCCGACCCGCGCGAGCGGGCGTCGCAGTCGAGCAGCGGGACGCCCGGGTCGAGGTCGAGCGCGTCGCGCACCTCCTCCAGCCGGGCGGCGCCGCCGAAATTGTTGCAGGCGACGACGAATCGGGTGCGCTGCGCCTCCAGCCGGTCGATGGCGTACCAGGAGTCGGCGATCCGGCGCCGGTCGACGAGCACGATGGCGCCGAGCGCGCCGGCGAAGAGCCGGTCCCAGAGGAACCAGAACCGCTCCTGGCCGGGCGCGCCGAACAGGTAGAGCACGTGCTCGGCGTCGATGGTGATGCGGCCGAAGTCGAAGGCGACGGTGGTGGTGGTCTTGCCGGGCGCGCCGCTGGTGTCGTCGATGCCGAGCCCGGCGTCGGTCATGGTGGCCTCGGTGTCGAGCGGGCGGATCTCGCTCACCGCGCGCACGAGCGTGGTCTTGCCGACGCCGAATCCGCCGACCACCACGATCTTCAGCCCCTGGTTGGTGCTGGCCTGTAGGGGGGCATCGGCACGGCTGGGCCGGTGGTCAGAGATTGCGGAGTCCAACGAGCACCTTCTCCAGAGTGGTCGAGTCTGCGGGCGGCATCCGGTAGGCGCCGTCCGCCCCGTGCGGATGGCGCACCGTGATCTTCCCGGCGTGCAACAGATCCGACAGCAGAATCGTGGTGATTCCGACCGGTAGCCGCAACTCGGCCGCGATCTCGACCACCGCGATCGGCGCCCGGCACAGCTCGAGGATGGCGGTGTGCTCGGACTGCATGCCCGGCGCTGGCTCGCACTCGCCGACCACCAGCGTCACCAGATCGAACGCGTCGGAATCGGGGCGGGTGCGGCCGCCGGTGAGCGTATAGAGCCGATCGGGGTCGTCGTCGCGACCTGGCCTGGTCACGACAGGCTCGCTCCCGCGACCCGCGGCGCCATGGCGAGGTGCTCGCCGAGTTGCTCGACGATCTCGCGCATGTTGTGCCCGACCAGGCCCGCGTCGGCCTCCTCTGCGGCGAGTACCGCGATGTGCGAGCCGCGCCCGGCCTCGACGATGAACAGGATGCCGCCGTAGAACTCGGTCATCGACTGCCTGACGCCGCTGCGGCCGTCGCCGAACTCGGCGGAGGCGCCGTGCGAGAGGCTCTGGATGCCCGCCGCGATGGCGGCGAGCTGGTCGGCCTTGTCGACCGAGAGCTCGGGGGTGTGGCAGATCTTCAGCCCGTCACCGGAGAGCAGCAGCGCGTGCCTGGCGTGCGGCGTGCGGGCGAGCAGCTGTTCCAGCAGCCAGCCCAGTTGCGCGGGGGTGGAGGTAGTCATCGATCGTTCTCCAGGGCGGGTGAGGGGGAGGAGTGCGGCGGCGCGACGGCATCGTCGCGGCCGGTGACCGCACGCTGGAAGGCGCCGAGCGCGGATGGCTCGACCGTGTGCGCGGTGCCCGCGGCCGGGGCGGGCGCGGCGTCGGCGCCGATCCCGGCCGGGTGCACCGCCGCGAGCGTGCTGCCGCGGCGGCGCTTGGGCAGCGGTGCGTCGCCGTCGGGTAGCGCGGCCGGTTCGGCCTCGACGCGCTCGACGGCGAGTGCCGCCTCCGCCGGTCCGGCGGGGGCGAGCTGGGGGCGGCGGGTGCGGTCCACCCGCGCGGTGAGGTCACGCGGCACCACGATCACCACGGCGGTGCCGCCGATGGCCGACGGCCGGTAGGAGACGGTGAGGCCGTGCTTGCGGGCCAGGTGCCCGACCACGGCGAGCCCGAGCCTGGTGCCGGTGAGCGAGGCGAGGTCGGCCGAGGAGATGCCGCGGCCGCCCGCGCCCGCGCCGGAGACCGCGAACTCGGCCCGGCGCAGCGCCGATTCGCTCATCACCAGGCCGCTGTCCTCGATGGTGACGACCACGCCCGCGGGCACCTCGGCCGCGTAGACGTGCACCTCGGTGGTGGGCGGGGAGAAGTTGCAGGCATTGTCGAGCAGCTCGGCGAGCGCGTGCATGACGCCCTCGGCGGCGTGCCCGGCGATCCCGACGTCGGCGACGGCGCGCAGCCGGACCCGCTGGTAGCCGGCGACCCGTCCCATCGCGCCGCGCAGGATGGATTCCATCGCGATCGGCTTGGCCCAGCGCCGCCCGGAGCGCGCCCCGGAGAGCACCGCGACGCTGTCGGCGAGCCGCCCGGCCTGCGCGGTGCGGTGGTCCAGGTGCAGCAGGTCGGCCAGCACCTTGGGGTCTGCGTGCCGGTGCTCCATCTCGCGGAGCTCGGCCAGCATGCTGGTGGTCATGGCCTGCATCCGCCCTGCGGCGCCCGCGAAGGCGGCCATGGCGGCGGCCCTGCGGTGCTCACTTTCCCTGGCCCGGCCGACCGCGTCGTTGGTGGCGGCGCCGTCCTGCGCGCGCTCGGCCTCGGCGCCTGCCAGCCGGTGCTCGGCCTCGGCGATCCGCTCCTGCGCCTCGAGGGTTCGGTCCTGCGCCTCGAGGGTTCGCACCTCGGCGGCGGCCACCGCGGCCGCGGCCTCGGCGGCCTTGCGGTGGAAGCGCAGCCCGATGAGCACCGCGACGGTGAACAGCAGCCCGCCCGCCGCGCCGACTACGGAGAGAATGACCCTGGTATCACCGGAGGTCAGCACGCCGGGCGGCACGACCAACCCGACGATGACCAGCACGATCGACAGCAGCGCCACCACGAGGGGGCGCGACTCTGGACTCGCGGGCTCGCTTGCCCGCGGTTGCGAAGAATCCGACACGTCCTGCACTTTCGCGCTCGCCGGAGGGCGTCGTGTCGGCGCCTCCGACCCTTGCTGCGGCGATCTGGATAACCGAAGTCGCAGCCCGGCAAGCAGATCCGAAATTTTCGCGGTTGAGAATAGCGGCCAGTGGGTAAAGCTGCCACTCCGAGTTTCCCGACCGGGGCGGACACCGCCCAGAGGGCCGAAAAGGTGAATCAATCTAGTCGGACGCCCAGGTTCGGGACGGTCAGCAGCGCCCGCACAGCGGCCGCGAGATCGGCGGCCAGCCACTCCGGCGGGGCGGGGGCATGCCTGCGCAGCGCGGCGTAGGGCAGGTCGACGACGGCGCGGGTGACGGCCTCGACCGCGCGGGCGTCGCCGGTACCGGTCAGTGCGGTGGCGAGGGCGTCGAGGCGGGCGCGCAGGGGGACGTTCAGCTCGTCGCGGCGGGCCCGGAAGGCGGCGTCGGGGCCGCTGTCGAGGAGGTCGGCCGGGCCGGCGCCGAGCAGCAGCCGGGCGTCGTCGGGCAGGTCGCGCCCGAACTCCAGGGTGGCGAGCGCCATGGCGATACCCGCCTGTACGGGGTCGGCGGAGTCGGCGGCGGCCAGCGCCCGGCGCTGGAACCGCTCCAGCGCCCGCAGCCAGAGCGCGCCGAGCACGCCGTCGCGGTTGCCGAAGCGGTGGTAGAGCGTGCCGACCGGGGCGCCGCTGGCCGCGGCGATGGCGGCGACGCTCGCCGCGCGCGGGCCCTCACCGAGCACGAGAGCCCGCGCGGCGTCGAGGATCACATCGGTGTCGTGCTTGCGGGGAGGTGCCACTACTAGTACGTTCCTTCTATATGGAGCGTTTACCCTATATCGATGAGCATGCCAGATCCTTCGACGCCGATCCGGCCCGGGTGTGGCGCGCCCTGCTGACCGTGGTCTGCCGCGACCCGGACGACCCCGCGACCGTCCCGCGCGGCTTCCGCCTCGACGAAGCCGACGCCCCGCACCGGCTGGTCCTGCGCGGGCGGCACTGGTTCTCCCGCTACGCGCTGATCTTCGAGCTCGACGACCTGGGGCCGGACGGCACCCGGGTGCGTGCCCAGACCTGGGCCGAGTTCCCCGGGTTGCGCGGAGCCGTCTACAAGGCGCTGGTCATCGGCTCCGGCGGGCACCGGATCGTGGTGCGCGAGATGCTGCGCCGGATCGGGGCAGCGGTGCCGGGCGTACCGGCGGGCCGGAGCTGAAAATGCGGTGCAGGCCCGCCGCCGTGCGGCGCGCGATCAGCGCGAGTTCGTGACCTCGAACGCGGCGGCGCCGAACCCGGCGAAGACATCGGCTGTGTGCTCGCCGGTGCTGCCGATGGTGTTGGCGACCACGACGTAACCCACGCCGAACGAGGCCGAGGCCACCTCCGAGATCCCGGTGTCCGACCAGCCCCACTTGGTGCCCAGCACCCCGGGCAGGTCGGCGGTGCCCCAGTTCTGCTCGGTGCCGTCGGCGGCGACCGGCGCGGCGTCGGCCATCCACTCCAGGATCGGCGAATCGCGGTCGGCGCGGAGCTTGGCGAGCAGGAAGGTGGCCACGTCGGAGGTGCTGGTGGTGGAGGTGCCCCAGTAGCCGCCGCCGGTGTGGGTGAGCCCGAACTCGGCGGCGATCGCGTCGACCGCGTCCGGGTAGGCGGCGTCGAGGGTGTCGGCCGCGGCGTCGTCGGAGAAGCGGATCGCGCGCTCGCCCGCGGCCCGGTCCAGCTCGCCGTGGGTGCCGTGCCGCACGGCGTAGTCGACGAGGTAGAGCTTGGCCAGCGAGAGCGCGGCGCGCGGCTCGTTCTCGTTGGCGGAGCCGGACCCGCCGCCGCGCAGGGTCCGGGTCGAGAACGCGGTCCTGGCGGGCACGTCGTCGGTGGCGATGACCACCGAGGCGGGCTCGGCACCGGCGACCGGTGCGGGAAGGACGCAGCAGACACCCACGGCGAGGGTGAGACAGAACATCCGAGCGGACACGGAACCTCCGGCGGAATCGAGACGCGCGTGCCGGTGGGGCACCGGGGGAATGGATACCGCATGCCCGGTTTCGCGGCGGCGAAACGCGGGCGCGGCCCCATATGGGTGCCGCTGCGCGGGAGTCCGGCCGCGATGGCGAACTCGGAGCAAAATAGCACGTTCCCGCGCCCGCGGCGGGTTACGCCGCTGTCCCGCGGGCCGGGGGCCTCAGCCGGGCAGAACCGTGTCGGCCACGGCCGCCGCGATCCCGGCGAAGACGTCGGCGGTGTGCTCGCCGGTGCTGCCGGTGGTGTGCGCGACGACGACGAAGCCGGGGCCGAAGGAGGCGGAGGCGACCTCGGCGACGCCGGTGTCGGACCAGCCCCACTTGGTGCCGATGACGCCGGGGACGTCGGCGGTGCCCCAGTCCTGCGGGGTGCCGTCGGCCGCGACCGGGGCCGCGGTGGCCATCCAGAGCAGAATCGGGGAGCCCGGGTCGGCGGTCTCCTTGGCCAGCAGGAAGGTGGCGACGTCGGCGGTGCTGGTCGTCGCGGTTCCCCAGTAGCCGCCACCGGTCCGGGTGAGCCCGAATTCGGCGGCGGTCGCCGCGACGGCCTGCGGGTAGCGGGCGCCGAGGGTGTCGGCGGCCGCGTCGTCGGAGCGGCGGATGGCGCGCTCGGCGGCGGCGAGGTCGGCGGGCGAGCCGTCGCCGTGCCGCACCGCGTAGTCGGCGAGGTAGAGCTTGGCCAGCGAGAGCGCGGCGCGCGGCAGGTTCTCGGTCTCGGTGCCCCAGCCGCCGAGCGGGGTCCGCACGGAGAAGGCGGTGCGCGCGGGCACGGCCTCCGCGGCCGGGTCGGCGCCGGCGACGGGTGCTCCGTGCAGGCAGGTGCCGACGACGACACCGGCGAGGACGAAACGGCGAGCGAACACGGGAGCCTCCGGGTATGCGATTGTTCGCCGGTCGATAACCGGCGGCGATGCACTCCGCTTGCCCCCGCCGCGGCCCCGGAAACCCCGTTTGCCCGTGCGGCCCAGGGGTAGCCGCCCGCCGAACGACGACGGGAGGAGATCCGCATGAGCATCGTCGACAAGACCGTCGGCACCGCCACCAAGCGCCTGAGCGGGCTGGCGAGCACCGTGCTCGGCAGTAGAACTGAACGCGCACAGGCGATCACGATCGAGCGGCCGCGCCCCGAGGTGGAGCGGTTCTGGCACGACCCGGAGCAGCTGTCCCGGGTGCTCGGCACGGTCGGCGAGGTGCGGCCGCGCGGCAGCGACGGCTACACCTGGGTGCTGCACGGGGAGCGGGACACCGAGTGGGAGACCACCCTGAGCACCGATGCCGAAGGGTTGCGCTTCAGCACCACCGACGACCCCGACGGCCCGCACATCCGGCTGACCTTCGCCGAGGCCCCGGCGGATCGAGGCACCGAGGTGACCGCGCGGGTAGCCGCCCCGATCCCCGGAATCCTCACCGAAGCCGCCGTTTTCAAGGTGCTGTACCGGGCCCGGGCACTGCTGCAGACCGGGGAGATCCCGACCCTGCAGCCACAGCCCGCCGCCCGCGAATCGGACCACTGATCGAAGGAGACACCCCGAATGCGCGCACTCGTCTGGAACGGCGTGAACGACCTCGCGGTCGAGACCGTCGACGACCCGGCCCCGCTGAACCCGCACGACGCGATCGTGAAGGTCACGCTCACCACCACCTGCGGCTCCGACCTGCACTTCATCGACGGCTACCTGCCCGGCATGCGGGCGGGCGACGTCTTCGGCCACGAGTTCACCGGCGAGATCGTCGAGGTGGGGCCCGCGGTGCGGGAGCGCCGGATCGGCGAGCGGGTCACAGTCCCGTCCTTCATCTCCTGCGGATCGTGCTGGTACTGCCGCCACGACCTGCCCTCGGCCTGCGACACCACCAACCCCAACCCCGAGCTGCAGCAGCCGCTGCTCGGCCACCCGACCGGCGGCATCTACGGCTACACGCACCCGTTCGGCGGCTACCAGGGCTCGCACGCGGAGTACGTGCGGGTGCCCTTCGCCGACTCGAACTGCTTCGTCGTGCCGGACGGCGTCACCGACGAGCAGGCGCTGTTCCTCTCCGACGCGGTGCCGACCGGGCTGATGGGCGCGAATTTCTGCGACATCACCCCCGGCGACGTGATCGCGGTGTGGGGCGGCGGCGGGGTCGGGCTGATGGCGGCGCGCTCGGCGCTGCTGCTCGGCGCGGAGCGGGTGATCGTGATCGACCGGCTGCCGGAGCGGCTCGCGCTGGCCGAGCGGAAGGTCGGCGCCGAGGTGATCGACTACAGCGCGGTGGACAGCGTGCAGGACGCGCTGCGCGAGGCGACCGGCGGGCGCGGCCCGGACGCGGTGATCGAGGCGGTCGGGATGGAGGCGCACGGCACCGGCGTGCAGCAGCTGTACGACCGCGCCAAGCAGGCGCTGCGGCTGGAGACCGACCGGGCGACCCCGCTGCGCGAGGCCATCCTGGCCTGCCGCAAGGGCGGGGTGGTCTCGGTGCTCGGCGTCTACGGCGTCACCGACAAGTTCCCGATGGGCGCGCTCACCAACAAGAGCCTCACCCTGCGCACCGCCCAGCAGCACGGGCAGCGCTACGTCCCGCGCATGTTCGACTACGTGCAGCAGGGCGACCTGGATCCGTCCTGGCTGATCACTCACGACCTGCCGCTGGACGACGCGGTGCGCGGCTACGACCTGTTCAAGAACAAGAAGGACGGCTGCGTGCGCGCGGTGTTCCGCCCGTGAGCGCGGTGACCGCGGCTGCCACGGCGGGCAGCCGCGGAATGAGCAGGTGGTCGATCTCGGTCTCGAAGCCGTTGCCGTCGTCGGCGTAGAGGTCGAGCACCGCGATCGGACGGGTGTCGCCGCGCACCGGCAGGCTGTGGCTGGAGCCGAGCCCGAGCAGCCGCAGCTCGGCCGACCACTCGCCCCAGCGCTGGGTCAGGCGCAGGTCGGGCACGGTGACCGGCTTGCCGGTGCGCAGCGCCTCCAGGCCGGGGGAGGCGCCCCAGATGAGCTGCGCCTGCTCGGCCAGCCGGGCGCGCGGCGACGACCAACCGGCCACCACGATCTCGTCACCGCTGATCGCGGTGATGCCGACCAGGGGCGGGCCCGGCACCAGCTGGGCCAGGTGCTCGGCGATGGCGAGGAGCGCCACGGAAGCGGCCCGCGGTCCGCTCATCGTCTCGGTCATGCCCGCCCTTCCGCCCGCGTGCCCGCGCGGTGGGCACCGTCGGTCCAGTTTGCCGGGCGGCGGCCGGGCCGCACAGCACCTCGAGCGAACCCTTCGGCCCGGCCTGTCCGCCGAACGAAGTGGGGCGGTCACCCGCCGGTGGTGGACCCGGGGCGCACGATCATCAGCACCGTGACCACCACCCAGAGCAGGTTGAAGACGCCGGTGAGCATGGCCAGCTGCGCGGTGTCGGCGCGCACGAGCACCGGGCCAGCGCCGCGCAGCCGGGTCAGCAGTTCGGCCTGGCCGGGCAGGATCATCAGCCCGAGCACGCCGGCGGCGGCCGCGGTGAGCGCGATGGAGAACACCACCCAGGTGTCGGTGAGCACGCCGAGCGCGAGCGCGGTGGCCAGTCCGAACAGCGGCACCGCGATGCCGACGGCGGCGTAGACCGGGCAGATCCGGTACAGCAGCGCCGCCTGCTCGATCCCCGGCTCGCCGTCGGCGCGCCTGGCGGCGGGCGGGAACATGCTCGCGGCGACCGTGACCGGCCCGATCGCCACGATCGCGGCCACGACGTGCAGCGCGAGCAGAACCTTCGTCATCGGTGTAGCTCCCTCTCGATACGGCCACTGCGGACCTTCAGACTGACTGAAGGTGAGTGTACGGCCGAAACGAGACCGGGCCGGCCCCGAAGGACCGGCCCGGTGCTCGTGAGCGGGATCAGCGCAGGTCGAAGCGATCGTTGTCGGCGATCTTGGCCCACGCGGCGGCGAAGTCGTCGACGAACTTCGCGGACGCGTCGTTCTGGGCGTAGACCTCGGCGATGGCGCGCAGCTGCGAGTGCGAACCGAAGACCAGGTCGTTGGCGGTGGCGGTGTAGACCGCCGCGCCACCCTTCGTGCCCTCGTAGACGTTCTCCTCGGACTTCGAGGCCTTCCACTCGATGTCCTGATCGAGCAGGTTGACGAAGAAGTCGGTGGAGAGCACGCCGGGACGATCGGTGAAGACGCCGTGCTCCTTGCCCGCGTAGTTGGCGCCGAGCACGCGCAGCCCGCCGATCAGCACGGCGAGCTCCGGCGCGGTGACGTCGAGCAGGTAGGCGCGGTCAAGCAGCAGCCGCTCCAGCGGCGCCTTCTCACCCGGGCGGACGTAGTTGCGGAAGCCGTCGGCGCGCGGCTCGAGCACCGCGAACGACTCCGCGTCGGTCTCCTCCTGGGAGGCGTCGGTGCGCCCGGGGGAGAACGCGACGGTGACCTCGTGGCCCGCGTCCTTCGCCGCCTTCTCCACGGCCGCGTTGCCCGCGAGCACGATGGTGTCGGCGAGCGAGATCTTCTTGCCGCCGGCGGAGGCGTTGAAGTCCTGCTGGATCTGCTCCAGCACGGGGAGCACCTTCGCCAGCTCGGCCGGCTCGTTGACCTCCCAGTTCTTCTGCGGGTCGAGCCGCAGCCGCGCGCCGTTGGCGCCGCCGCGGTAGTCGGTGCTGCGGAAGCTGGAGGCCGCCGCCCACGCCGTCTTGACCAGCTGCGCGACCGAGAGCCCCGACTCGAGCACCTTCGCCTTGAGCGCGGCGACGTCCTGCTCGTCGACGAGCTCGTGGTCAACGGCGGGCACCGGGTCCTGCCACAGCTGCGGCTCGGGCACCCACGGGCCGAGGTAGCGGCTGACCGGGCCCATGTCGCGGTGCAGCAGCTTGTACCAGGCCTTGGCGAACGCCTCGGCGAGCTGCTCGGGGTGGTCCAGCCAGCGGCGGGTGATCTCGCCGTAGATCGGGTCCTCGCGCAGCGCCAGGTCGGTGGTGAGCATGCCGGGGGCGCGGCGCGGGCCGTCGAACGGGTCGGGGACGGTGCCATCGCCCGCGCCGTCCTTCGGCTTCCACTGCCAGGCACCGGCCGGGCTCTTGTGCAGCTCCCACTCGTAGCCGTACAGGTTCTGCAGGAAGCCGTTGCTCCACTGGGTCGGGGTCGAGGTCCAGATCACCTCGAGCCCGGAGGTGATGGCGTCGCCCGCCTTGCCACTGCCGTGCGTGCTCTTCCAGCCCAGGCCCTGCTGCTCGATCGGCGCGCCCTCGGGCTCGGCGCCGACCAGGTCGGGGTTGCCCGCGCCGTGGGTCTTGCCGAAGGAGTGGCCGCCGATGATGAGCGCGGCGGTCTCCTCGTCGTTCATCGCCATCCGGCCGAAGGTCTCGCGGATGTCCTTGGCGGCGGCCAGCGGGTCCGGGCGGCCGTTCGGGCCCTCCGGGTTCACGTAGATGAGCCCCATCTGGACCGCGCCGAGCGGGCCGGAGAGCTCGCGCTCGCCGCTGTAGCGCTCATCGCCGAGCCAGGTGTCCTCCGGGCCCCAGAAGATCTCCTCCGGCTCCCACACGTCGGCGCGGCCGAAGGCGAAGCCGAAGGTCTGGAAGCCCATGTCCTCGAGCGCCACGTTGCCCGCGAGGACGAGCAGGTCGGCCCAGGAGATGCTGTTGCCGTACTTCTGCTTGACCGGCCACAGCAGCCGGCGCGCCTTGTCCAGGTTGCCGTTGTCCGGCCAGCTGTTCAGCGGGGCGAAGCGCTGCGCGCCCTGCCCGCCGCCGCCGCGGCCGTCGGCGATCCGGTAGGTGCCGGCGGCGTGCCAGCTCAGGCGGATGAAGAGGCCGCCGTAGTGGCCGAAGTCGGCGGGCCACCAGTCCTTGGAGTCGGTCAGCACCGCGGTGACGTCGGCCTTGAGCGCCTCGACGTCGAGCTTGGCGAATTCCTTCGCGTAGTCGAAGTCCGCGCCGAGCGGGTTGGACTTGGTGGAGTGGGCGTGCAGCACCGAGAGGTCGATCTGCTCCGGCCACCAGTCCTGGTTGGTGTGCGGGCGGCGCTCCGGATGCGCGGTCGGGGACTTGAGCGCCGGGTTCTCGCTCTCGCTGTTGCTGGCGGTAGCGGTATCGGGAGCGGGCGGACGACTGTCGGAGGTCACGACGTTCCTTCCTGAGGGGGTTGTGGGCTGCGATCAGGACTTGCAAGCGGGGCAGCGGCCCCAGTAGATGACCTCGGCCTCGTCGATCGAGAAGCCGTGGTCGTCGGTCGCGGTCAGGCACGGGGCCGGGCCGGTGGCACAGTCGACGTCGGCGATGGCGCCGCAGTTGCGGCACACCACGTGGTGGTGGTTGTCGCCGACCCTGGTCTCGTAGCGGGCGACCGATCCGAGGGGCTGGATGCACCGGATCAGCCCCCTCGCGGTGAGCGTGTGCAGCGAGTCGTACACCGCCTGGTGCGAGACCGCGGCGAGGCGGTCGCGCACCGCGCGGATAATCGAATCCGTGTCGGCGTGCGGGTTTTCGTGCACTGCGCTCAGCACCGCCATGCGCGGCGCGGTCACGCGAAGCGACACACCCCGAAGCATCTGCTGGAACTCGGTCGCCGTCGGCACACACGAGAGTCTCGTTCTTTCTTTGGAACGAGTCAAGTGTTTGCTTGTGTTGGATGGCCCGCCTTCGGCGGGCGTGTTCGCGGCCCCGGGGAGTCTCGCCGCCGAGCGCTCGAGTCTCGCGCCTTCGGCGCATGCGCTTTCGAGCACTCGGCGGCGAGACGGGCCGCGAACGGGGCTCGTAAGACTCGCCCCCGGTGGGTCAGGCTGCGACCGGCCGCTTCCAGTCGATGCGGTAGCGCTGTTCGGTGCCGAGCATCTTCTCCGGGTCCATCATGCGCATGGCGATCGGCATGAGCAGGTTCATGACGACCCGGGCGACCGGGCCCGGCGCCTTGCTGTGGTTGATCTTGGCGGCGCGCGCGGCGATGCCCTCGACGCGCGGGCGGCGCAGCGCCTCGTAGGCGGCGAAGGCGGCGGCGGGGGTGGGCAGGTCGCGCAGGCAGCGGGCCAGTTCGATCGCGCTCTCGATCGCCAGCGACGCCCCCTGGCCGGAACTGTTGGACGGCGCGTGCACGGCGTCGCCGATCAGGACCAGCCGGTCGCGGTGCCAGTGCGGCACCGGCGGCATGATGTGCAGCGCGCCCCAGACCTCCAGCGTCTCCGGGGTGGTGGCGCGGGTGAGCGCGGCGCCGGGGGTGTCCTCGGCGTAGGTCTCGCGCAGGGTGCGCAGCCACTGCTCGGCGGGGATCGCCCGCGCCTGGGTGGAGGTCAGGTACTCGGGGTGCGGCAGGTTGGCGCCCCACATGACCCGGCCGTCGCCGAGCGGGCAGTACAGGTAGTAGGCGCGTTTGCCGTACGCGAACTGCATGGTGCCCGCCGGGATGCCGACCTCGCACGGGACGACGGCGCCGAAGCCGAGCATGCCGGTGTAGTCCGGTCCGGGCGCGGCCGGATCGATCAGCGCGCGGACCGCGGAGCGGATGCCGTCGGCGCCGATCAGGATGTCGGCGGTGGCGGTGCGGCCGGCGGCGAACCGGGCGGTCACGCCGCCGTCGTGTTCCTCGACGCCGGTCAGCCGGGCGCCGAACTCGAACGGAACGCCCGCGGCGGCGGCGTGCTCGCGCAGCACCCGGACGAGGTCACCGCGGTCGACCAGCGACAGCGGCGGCAGGTCGTCGAGGCCGGGCAGCTCGTGGGTGCGCCGTCCGACCGACATGCGGGTGCCGCTCACGTCGACGCCGATGGCGCGCACGGCGTCACCGGCGCCGATGATGTCGAGCGCGGCCAGCCCGTTGGGGGCGAGCGCGAGCCCGGAGCCGGGCCACGAGCTGTCGGCCGGGTATGCCTCGTACACCTGGGCGTCGATACCGGCCAGCCGGAGCGCGGTGGCGGCGACGGTTCCGGCGATGCCGCCACCGGCGACGATCGCGGTGCGGATTGCGGGAGTGGACATAATGTTCTCCTGATTTCGAGCAGCCCGAACCGTCCCGCGTGCCCACCCGGATATCCTCGTGGTGCCAGCCTCGTGGCCGGGTGCGCTCCGCGGGCGCGGTTCGAGACGGTAGATCCGGGCTCGGCGATGGTGTTGCCGCACCGTTGCCGGGCCCGGTGTGCATAGTTGCGAGCGTTGCCCGCGCGGTGACTTCCGCTCACCCTTACTCCGTCGACCACCCCGGTACCGCGGGCGCCGCCGGGTCGAACAGGGCGCGGTTGAGTTGCCGCCAGGTGTCGACCTCGGGGAAGGTGCCCTCGGCGAGTTCGGCGCACAGCCCGCGCACCCAGCCCAGCTCGGCCTCCAGCATGGCGACGCCGAACTCGGTCTCGATCAGGAACAGCCGCGGCAGCCCCTCGACCGCGCCGACCTGCGCGCGGATCTCGGCCAGGGTGTTCTCGAGCGCGGCGGCGCGCTGCTCGAGCAGGGACACCACCTCGTCCGGGGAGAGCACGGCGAGCACCGAGAGCCCGGCCACGAAGCGGCTCTGCTCGCGCTGCGGGCGGGCCACCAGGTCGCGGGTCCAGTCGACGAGTTCTTTGCGGCCCGCCTCGGTGATCCGGTAGATGACCCGCTCGGGGCGGGCGCCCGCGCGTTCGCTGCCGACGATCTCCAGGAAGCCGGCCTTCTCCATATTGCGGACCACCGTGTAGAGCGAGCCCCACTTGATATCCATGTCCTGGTCTTTGCCGTGCGAGCGCAGGGTGGCGGCGATCTCGTAGCGGTGCATGGGCCGCTCCACCATGACCGAGAGAATTGCCAACGCCATCAGGTTGTCGACCTTGCGCGCTCCCACGATCCCGCCTCCTTTACTCGCAGACGAATATACGCCCGCGAGTAAGGAAACGAAATCCGGGAGAACCCCTAACCGCGCGTCGCCGCCAGCGTCCCGAGCAGGGTGAGCGCCTCGCTGCTCGCCGACCCCGGCTCGGCGTGGTAGACGACCAGCTCCTGCCCGGGGCTGGAGCGCACGTCGAAGGTCTGCATGGTCAGCGTCAGCGGCCCGACATCGCGGTGCTGGAACCGCTTGCTCTCCAGCGCCTTCCCGCGCGCGTCGTGGCTGCCCCACAGCTCGGCGAAGTCCGGGCTCGCGGCGAGCAGTTCGGCGAGCACCTGCCGGATGCGCGGATCGTCCGGCGCCTTGCCGTGGTTCAGCCGGAACCCGGCGACGGTATTGCGGGCGACCTCGCGCCAGTCGCGGTAGAAGGCGCGTGCGGCCGGGTCGGTGAAGACCACGTGCACAAGGTTCGTCGAGTGCGCCCAGCCGTGGAACAGGATGTCGGCGATCGGGTTCGACGCGAGCACGTCGTAGGCGCGGTTGTAGACGACGGCCGGGTTGTCCGGCCAGGCCGCCAGCAGCGCCGCCAGGCTCGGGTCGACCCGAGCCGGCCCGGCCGCCGCGCGCGCCCGCGGGCCGAGCCCGGCCAGCCGGAACAGATGCTCGCGGGCATCGTCACCCAGCCGCAACGCCGCCGCCAGCGCTTCGACGACCTGCGCCGACGGGGTCCGCTCCCGGCCTTGCTCCAGCCGGACGTAATAGTCGACGGAGATCCCTGCCAGCAGCGCGACCTCTTCGCGCCGCAACCCCGGCACCCGCCGATACCCGGTGCTCGGCAGGTTCACCGCGGCCGGGTCGAGCTGGGCGCGCCGCGCTTTCAAATAGGCGCCGAACTGCGTGGAAGCCATAGGCTCGAGGGTAGGCGGCGGCGCCGGGGCGAGCCTGGGTGCGCTGCTCCCAGGAACTTCCCGCCCGGCCGGTGAAGACCACGTGCACGAGGTTCGTCGAGTGCGCCCAGCACCTTCTCCCAATCCTGAACGCCGGGCTGTTCGGACGCACCTGCATCCGACAGTCTCGTCTGCAAGAATCCGTGGACATGGGGGAGACGAACGCGGGGCTTGTTGTCTGGGACGTCGACGGCACTCTGATTCCTGCGGATCTGCGGTGGTTGAGGCGCGCTGTGGCCCGCACTTACGACCTGGATGAGTCAGCGGTAGTCTTCCCCGCATCACGCGTTCACGGCTACACCGACGAGTCGATCGTCATCGATACGGTGATCGCCTCCGGAGTCGACGAGGCGACCGCGGAGCAGGGTTTCGGTCGCTACGCCGACGTGCTCATGGACGTCATGGCTCAGGGCGAGGCAGAGCTTGCCCGTGATCAGGCCGCGTACCCCGGCGCTGCCGACACCATTGCCGCTCTGGCGGAGAACGGGTTCGTCCAGACCGTTCTCACGGGCAACCTGCGGGTATCAGCCGAATTCAAGCTCAGGGTCGCGGGTCTCGCCGCGGACCTCGATATGGATCTCGGTGCGTTCGGTTCGGATGCGCGCGAGCGGTTCGACCTGCCCGCCTTCGTCGCCGACCGATTCCGGGCACGGTTCGGATATCCGCTCGACCCGGCACGGACCGTGATCATCGGCGATGCGCCGAACGACATCGCGACCGCACGTCACGCAGGCTTCGGGGTCGTCGCAGTAGCGCACAGACTGCCGGCCGACGAGCTGGCGCAGCATTCACCAGACGCAATTGTCAGCCGTCTGGAACCTGACGCGGTCGTGCAGGCGGTCCGGATAGCGATGGAGTCGATCAAGAGTCGTTGATGCCGGCGACATGCACGAGGTTCGTCGAGTGCGCTGAGCTAGCTCCATTCTTCGGCCGCTTGACGCTTGGGAGCACTCGACGACGATTCCAACTGTGCTGCTGAGCCGACAGACCGCCTGGTCGGTGACGTAATCGGTGGCTCAGGGACGATTTCACGGTGGTAGGTTCGCCGACATGCTCAGCTCGGATGACAAGACCGTCGGCTTGGCCCTGGTGACCTACCAGAGCGCCGAGGATCTGCCTGGATTCCTGGAGACGTTGGCGGCTGCCGTGGAGCCGTATGCGGCCGATGTGATTGGTGTCGACAATGTCTCCACCGACCGCAGCGCCGATATCGTCGAGGAATTCGGTGGCCGCGTCATCCGCAACCCGCGCAATGTCGGCCTTGCAGCAGCGATCAATCAAGGGGCTGCCGCGACGAGCGCGGAATGGATTCTCGTCGCCAATCCGGACACCCAGCTCATGCCGGGCTCGATCGCCGCACTGGTCGACACAGCGATCTCCGACCCGCGTATGGGCATGATCGGTCCGCGGATCGCCCGCTTGGACGGTACCCCGTATCCGAGCGGGCGGCGGTTCCCGTCGCTGGCAGTCGGCATCGCCCATGCCCTGCTGGGCGGCGTGTGGCCGGGCAACCCCGCCACGCGCCGTTACTTCGGCACCCCGGTCACCGGGGTGACCGGGGTGGACTGGATCTCCGGGTGCTGCATGCTGTTCCGCCGCGAAGCGTTCGACGCCGTCGGTGGCTTCGACGACCGCTACTTCCTCTACTTCGAGGAAACCAAGATGGCCTTGGACATGCATCGCGCGGGCTACCGGGTGGTGCTCGACCCGAGCGTGGAGATCCGCCACCGTGAGGGCGGCAGCATGCGATCCGCCCCTTATCGCAAGGTCCGTGCGCACCACCGCAGTGCCCTGCGGTTCTACTGCGACTACCACCGGGGCACCGGGTGGCTGGTCTTCGCGCCGCTGGTCGCTGCCGGGCTGATCGTGCGCGGCGCGGTCGCGGTGGGACTGACGGCGCTGCGTCAGCGCACGGCCAACCGATAGCCGAAGGGTTGTTCATCCAGCCCGATAGCTGCTTGCAGGTCATCCAAAAGCTTGCTGACAATGCGCTACCGGTGCGGGACCTGGGCAGGAACTTCTCGCCCTGCCGGTGAAGACCACGTACACGAGGCGTCCGCCCGGCACCTTGTCCCGATCCTGAACGGTAAGGTCAGGGCATGTTTGCCCTTGTGGTGAGATTCGACCTCATCGACGCCGAGAAGGCTGCCGATTTCGATGACCTCGTTGAAGAGACCGTTGCCGCCATCCGAGAGCGCGAACCCGGCACGCTGGTCTATGCGACGCACACCGTCGAGAACGAGCCATTGGCGAGAGTCTTCTACGAGGTCTACAGGAATCGAGACGCCTTCGAAGAACACGAGCGCCAACCCCATACACGTCGCTTCCTCGACAGCCGCGGTGAGTTTGTCGAGTCCTTCCGAGTCGAGTTCTTGTCCCCGGCTGCGGTGAAAGGGATTCCCGGCTAGAGCCGGTGCACGATTCCGCACCACACCGCGAAATCGTGGACGAGGCCCACGCTTCGAGTCTCGGCCCGGGCCAGAGCGCGCACAGTTTCATGTACGCCGGGGTTGTACCGCGTCTGCGCGGGCGCGATCTGCTTTGCGGTGAGCAAGGCATCGAGCGCCCTACGCCGGTTACCGTGCAATAGATAGGCACGCGATAGGTCGATGAAGTGGTGCCCCGTACGTTCCCGAGGGGCGTCGTCAGGAATGATCAGCGACCGTGATCGGCGGAGAGCCTCGGTGCCGTCCATTGCTTCCACCGCGAGGGCTACGCCCCAGATGCCCACATTCCTCGGCCCGAACGACAGGACCCGGTCTCGGTCATCACCTATCCGTCCAGCGGCAGATCTCGCCTCGGCGAGGTGCTCATCGGCAATATCTCTCCTGCCGGCGCGAGACGCGGCCAGTCCGGACTGAAGATGCAGACCACCCCACGCGATCAGATCAGGTCGCTTACCTGTACCGAGGCGCGGTTCGATGCTTGTTCGGCAACGCTCGAGAAATGTCAACGCGGCTGCCCAGTCGCCGCCGGAAGTCAACAGAGCAGCACGATGGAAGTGTGCCGTTGCCGTCCAGAGCGGATTGTCGGCTTCCGCGGCAGCCCACCCCATCCGGTCGATAGCAAGGGCGGCGAGGTCCGCGTATCCGAGCTTGTGCGCCAGGGAATGTGTGGAGTAGTACAGCTCGCACAGGAGCACGAGAGCAAGATCGCGCTCGATGCCGACCGTCCGATGCACGACAGCGCGTACCTCTTTGAGTAGGGGCGGCAGCGCTTCGCTCAGACGATGAAAAGACGCATTTCGCCGGTACTGGCATACCTGAGCTACGTCTACGCCGATCTGTTCTATCGGCCGAAAGTCGCTCGAGACAGCACAGTCGATGTCGTAGGCAGCCAGCTCGGTACGCAGAAAGCCAATCACGGAGTGCACGCCCGAGTCGGCTTCGGCAGGCGGAAACGGCTGCCCATTCAGCTCGCTCACCGGCACGCGCAGCGCCTTCGAGACCGCGCCGAGAAACCCCGGAGTGGCAGCAACCCGCCCCTGCTCAACAGAGCGAACAAGCCCGACCGACACGTTGGCGCGCCTGGCGAGTTCCTTCTGGGTGACACCTGCGATCTTCCGCGACCGCCTTCGCTGCCCCACCCTCGACGTGGCTCATACCCACCATCCTGTTCCAGCGCTATCGCTCAGAGTACGAAGTTTCTTCGTACTTCGGGGTTTCCCGCGCTGGCACGGTTGCCCCTAACCCCGCTAGCGGGTGACAGACGCTCCTCGCTAGCGGGGCTGACCAGCTACGACAGGGAAGGCATTGGGGGCAGAGCTATGCCAGTCCAGGTGGGCAAACGCAGCCGCATGAATCTCCCGGCGAGAACAGAGGCAAGCGGTACCTCAACCGGCGAGCACGTCCCGCACGGGACGCAGATCGTGAGTGCACGGGCACTCCTCGTGAGCTGTGAGCAGCGGACGCCGGATGGGGGCGCTTACTCCTCGCTGTTGGAGCGACTGGTGTCTTCGGGTCTGGTCACCGCATGGGAAGCCGCCACCTATGCTGGGCCGCCGTCAGCTGAGGTGGTGGCCGAACTCATCGCGCAGGCGCGCGCGGTGGATGCCATCGCGAACGCGCGAGCCCGACTCGGAGAAGAGTCGTGACCGCCGACACCGCGCGCAGCCGATGCCTGTTCTACCGCAATGCCATGTACCTACCGGCGACGGTCAACCCGACAACCGGCGGTATCAACGTCCGGGTCGGACTGGTGTGGGCGATCGAAATCCCCTCACATATAGCGCAGTTGGTGAAAGTAGACCTCGACCGGCGACGCCAGGGCGGTGGACCGATCGTGTGCCACCCGCGCCGCGCGGTGTGGACCTTCCTGACCCGCTCGGAAGTTCCTGCCGACGTCGCGGCCCGGGAGGCCCCGCTGTGGAACGGCTACAGGGTTGCGATCCTCGCTCCCGGCACACAGGTTCCGTTGCCTTCCCCGCAGGGACGTGGCGTGTTCTACCGCGGCTGGATCACCGCAACCCCCGGGCCGTACCGGCCCACCGGACTGACCGTTCTCGGTTCAGTCAGAGCCGCGCTGTCGGCGATGAATCAGAACGTGACCACCACCCGCATTCCTCGCATCCCCGCTCAAGTGTGAAAGGCCCCGCGAGCATGACCGAAACGATCCCGCGCCCGGCTCCCGAGCCGACACTGTTGCCGTCCTCGGCCGATCTGCTGGCCGCACTCGCAGGCCACGTCCCACGCCACCACCCGCAAGCTCGCTTGCTGTACGCGGTGTTCCTGCTGGCGAATCTGGTCGCATGGCTCAACACCGATGGGGTGGTCAGCAGGGACGGCGTCGACGGCTCGTTGATCATCAATGAACTCGGTATCCGCAACTTCGAGGACTCGGCACGGGAAAAGCTGTCGCAAGTGATCGCCGAAGAAACCAGGGACTACCCCCACGCAGCCGACCACGTCGCGCTCATGGTCCGTTCCTACCAGAACTCCGGGGTGCCAGGCGCCATGCGGCTCTACGACAAGGCCACGAACAACGCCCTGTTCTGAGCCCCGCAAAGCAGCCCGGAACCCGCTTCAGAGACGAGGTAAAACCCTTGTGCAACAGAGCGATCGGACTCATCCATCTCGGCTTGCCCGGCAATGAATCCACCCATTGCACGGTCATCGATGACCTCGCCCGCGCCGAAACCCTCCAGCTGGCCGAGGTCGTGACCATCGGTCACGACACCTACATGCCCATCACCTACATCATCACCGCCGCCGCCCGCGTCGGAGCCGAGGTCGTCATCGCACCGGACCTGGCGCATTTCGGCACCGGATACACCGCGATGACACTCGCCTGCGGACTGCTGATCCCCACTGGGCTCATTCCTCGCCGACGGCAGCAGCCGGCGCTGCGCGCTGCCCGTGACACAGCCCGATACGTGACCGGGGCTGCTGCACTCTGAGGTGGCAGGAGTTATGCAGCCTGCACGACTGCTGGGGTCATGATTGCTTCGTACTCGATCGGGGTCAACCGGCCGAGCCGGTCCTGGCGCCGGCGGCGGTGGTAGGTGCGTTCATTCCAGGACACGATCGCGATCCGGAGCTGCTCACGGGTCTCCACCGATGGCGGTCGAGGACATTGCGTTGCAACAGACTGAAGAAGCTTTCCATCGCGGCGTTGTCACCAGCGGCCCCGACCGCCCCATCGACCCAGCCATCCCGAACCTGTTGAGCGCGTGCGTGAAACGCCGGGAACGGAACTGCTTGGGTTCAATTGGTCGTTGCAACAACGGGTTGTGGAAGTGAGCGTAGCTGTTCGTCGAACACCTCGGCGGGCGTCTTCCACCCGAGGCTCTTGCGGGGCCTATTGTTGAGCGCGAAAGCGACTGCCTTGAGGTCTTCCACGGACCATCGTGAGAGGTCTGTGCCCTTCGGAAAGTACTGCCGGAGAAGCCCGTTGGTGTTCTCGTTCGTCGGCCGCTGCCAGGGCGAGTGCGGTCGGCGAAGAACACCTTCGTGCCCGTGGCGAGCGCGAACTGGGCGTGCGCGGAGAGCTCTTTGCCGCGATCCCAGGTGAGAGTCTTGCGGAGCTGTTCGGGAAGATTCGCCATCGTCGCGATGAGCGCGGCGTTCATCGCGATCGCGCCCTAGCCACCCAGCGCGGGACCGTTCTTCACGTAAGCCATCTCACCCCATCCCTGCAGCCGGGGCAGGTGCACCAGCAGAGTCGAGCGGCTCTTGCGTTCGACGATCGTGCCGATCGCGGACCGGCCCGTGCCGATGATCAAGTCACCCTCCCAGTGCCCGGGGACAGCGCGATCCGCGGCCTCCGCGGGACGCTTGCAGAACACCACATCGGCGGTGACGTGTCCTTGTGGTCTGTCCTGTGTTCGAGCCCGCGGCGCCCGGAGCGCACGGCCGGTTCGCAGGCAGGTGACGAGTGCGCGTTCGAGACCACCGCGGCCCCCGATGAAGAGCGACTGGTAGATCGCCTCGTGGCTGATGCGCATGGACGCATCATCGGGGAAGTCGACCTTCAGGCGATGCGAGATCTGCTCCGGGCTCCACGCTCTCGCCCACCGCCGGTCCTGCCGATGCGGCTTGTTCAGCCCTTTCCACGCGGGCGGCTCCGGCCCGAGGACGATGCTGCCGTCCGGCCGGCGGATGTTGCCGGCGAGGCGCTACCCGACGTACTCACGCAGCCTGTCGTCGGTCGCGAGCCTCGCTGTCTTGGGGCGCTTGGCCGCCTGCTGAGCCTTCCACTGGGCCACCAACGCTCGGTATTGCTGCCTTCCGCCGCGCGTGGCCGCGTTGCGGCGTAGTTCGCGGGAAATCGTCCCCGGGTCGCGGCCGATCCTGCGCGCGATCTCACGCACGCCGACCTGCTCGGCGCGCAGCAGCGCGATTTCCTCACGCTCCTCGAAGGACAAATAGCGGCCGGAGGGCTCGGCCAGTGAGATCGGCGGCATGCCGCCACCGTGGCGAAACCAGCGAGCCCCGACCGGCACAGACACACCCACCCTCAACGCCGCTTCGGCCGAGTTGATGCCCGTCGCGATCAGACGCCAGAACTGCCGCTGCACCGCCCGCGATGGCTCAGGCCGCCCAGGCGAACGCATCGCCGGCCGCAACGCCCGATCCGCACGCCACTGCCGCCGCGCCCCCTCGGGAACCTCGCTCGTCTTCGCGCCCCAGTCCCTCGTCGCCATTGCCCAACACCTCCACAGTCGAGGTGTTGCGACGACCAGTTGAATCCGCCTTGACTACCCCTGTCGGTATGAACAACACAACCGGCCACCTCGCCCCGACGGGCGACAGCGTTGTTCAACGCGTTCACCGCCAAACGGGACTTCATCCGTGAGTCGATCGAATAGCCCACGATCCGACCCGAGAACACGTCCTTCACCGCGCAGATGTAAACCTTGCCCTCCCTGGTCCGATGTTCGGAAATATCGCTGAGCCACAACATATTCGGGCGATCCGCGGTGAACCTCCGGTGCACCAGGTCGTCATGGACCGGCGGCCCGGGCTTGCGATTTTTTGCGGCGGGGTTTGCCGAACACCGACCACCACCTGTTGACCGAGCAGATCCGCCACGCGGTCCGCCCCGCCATCACCTCACCCGCAATTGCGGCCTCGTCGGCAAGGAACCGATACCCGAACTCCGGGTCGTCACGATGAGCATCGAACAGGGCGGCGGCTCGATAGGCCTCGATGACCTCCCCGGTGGTGACCGGGGCGGCCAGCCACCGGTAATAGGGTTGGCGAGCGAGCTCGAGCACCCGGCACGTCACCACGACAGGGATCCCGTCGGCGGCGAGCTCTTTCACGAGCGGGTAGAGCCTTTTCCCGGCAGATTCGCCTGCGACAGATAGGCCGCGGCCCGGCGCAAGACCTCGTTCTCCTGCTCGAGCAACCGGTTCCGCCGCCGCAGTTCCCGCAGCTCAGCGGAGTCGCTGCTGCTGGTTCCGGGCTTGTTGCCCTCGTCGATGTCGGCTTGACGCATCCATTTCGACAACGTCATCGGATGGACCCCGAAATCCGCGGCGATCCGGTCCAGGGTCACCCCGTCCTCGCGGTTACGGGCGACCCGGACCACGTCGTCGCGGAACTCCTGGGGGTAGGGCTTGGGCACGATGAACATCTTTCCAGGCCCGCCTCACGGCAAGCCAGAACGGTGTCACCTACTCATGCAGCAGCCCCGATGTGACGAGCGTACACCGTGCGGTTAGGCTACCTGTCACGTTCTGCTAGGCGATGAGCGACGGGGTACCTATCTGGAAGGGGGAGCGCAGTTGTGTGAGTCAAGCATGACTTCGCTACGGGAAGAGCCTGCCCGTCCGTCCTGCTTGTCGGTGCGGCGCCATACTTGGCACATCTGCCTATGGTGCCGACTATCTCCTCTCGGTCGGGCGAATCGGCTAGTGTCGGCCTGAGCGGGCCACTTAGTGGCGGTCCAGCCACAGTGCGTGTCTATTGCCCGCTGCATTCGAAGTCGTCGCCTCAGTATCCGTATAGGGGCGGTTCGCAGTGATATCGCTTCTATCTCGACAGTCGGTGTCCTTAGAAGTCTCGCCAGTTCCATTCAACAGTGGAGAATGAACGGTTGCGTATCAAAGTATTTCGGGTTCAAAACTTTCGTCGCCTGAAGGATGTCGTAGTCGATCTCGATGAGCAGACCACAGTCTTCGTCGGTGCGAACAACACAGGGAAGACGTCGGCGACCCATGTGTTCCAGCGGTTTCTGGGACGAAGCGACCGGTTCGAGATCTACGACTTCAGCGCTGATTGTTGGGCAACGTTCGATGCCCTTGATACCGATGATCCTGACGCCGCGGAGTTGTTGCCGGTGATCAGTTTGGACCTGTGGTTCGACGTCGATGACGCGAACATCCATCGTGTGGTGGGGTTGCTGCCGAGCCTGTCGTGGGACGGCGAGTTAATCGGACTACGGATGGCCTACGGGCCGCGCAACCCCGACGCGTTGTTCAAGAACTATCGGGCCGCGCGGGAGGTCTCCAAGGACCGAGCGGCTGGCGATGAATTCGCGCACAGGCCTTGGCCTTTGAGCTTGACCGACTATCTGCGCAAGCGGTTGACCGATGAGTTCGAGATCTTCTACTACGTGTTAGATGAGCGGTTCTGTGATGAATCGCGCCAACCCATGCCGGACTACATCCCTCACCGGCTCGGACCGCGATCCTCGGGTGCCGGGGACATCGCTGCGGACCTGATTCGGGTGGACTTTCTCGACGCCCAACGGCACTTATCCGATTCGGATTCTCGCCCTCGCGGAGAAAGCGCTTCGTCCCGAGGGCGCGCGGAGAACCTTTCACACCGTTTGGGCGCCTTCTACAAGCGCAACCTGCGACAGTACGATGCCGACCCCGCCGCGCTCAGCGCGATCGCGGGGTCGGAAGCCGCTCTCAACGATCACTACGCCGATGTTTTCGCGCCGATCCTGCAAGGTATCGCCGAGCTCGGTTACCCGGGCACCGCGCACCCCGAGCTGCTACTCAAGGCTTCCTTCAACCCCGCCCAGGTCCTTGCCGGCAACGCCCGCGTGCACTACGCGCTGCCCGGTATCGTCAGCTCCGGGACCCAGGCGACCTTGCCCGATCAGTACAATGGCCTGGGATTCAAAAATCTGATCTATATGGCCGTGGAGTTGCTCGATTTCCATCAGGCGTGGACTGAGTCGACCGGTGATCGCCCCCCTGTTCATCTGATCATGATCGAGGAACCCGAGGCTCACCAGCATGCTCAGTTGCAGCAGGTCTTCATTCGAAAGGTCTTCGAGCTGTTGCCACCCCCGGAGGCGGGCTTCAGTACTCAGCTCGTGGTGACGACACACTCTTCCCACATGCTCTACGAGAGCAACTTCACGCCTATTCGGTACTTCAGCCGATCGGCGAGCTCGAAAGCGCTGCCGCACAGCGAGGTCAAAGACTTGTCAGTTTTCCATCAACAGGCTGAAGAACCGACGAGAGAGTTTCTGCAGAAGTACGTAAAACTGACGCACTGCGACCTGTTTTTCGCTGATGCGGTGATCTTGGTGGAGGGCAACGTCGAGCGGTTATTGCTTCCGCTAATTATCGAACGCTACTTCCCCGAACTCGGGTCGGTTCATCTGACCATTCTTGAGGTAGGCGGAGACTTCGCCCACGTCTTCGAGCCTCTGCTAGCGTTCCTGGGCGTGCCGGCGTTGATCATCACCGATCTCGACAGCGTCAGGCCAACGAAGGCGACGCCGTCCGCCGCGACTACCGAGGACGAGCTCGCTGATGCCAGAAAGGCCTGCCTGGCAACGGTTCCAGGCGCCGTTACCTCCAACAAGACGCTGATTCATTGGTTGAAGGGGTCGGCGACGATCAGTGATCTTCTCGACGTGGATGAAATCGGCAAGGTTATCGCCCTCGACGGTCAGATCGAGGGCACGATCCGTCTGGCGTACCAGACCCGCTGCGAGGTGAGTTGGGCCGGGAGCACGGCGGCCCTCGCAGGTCGTACCTTGGAGGAAGCCTTCGCTCTCCGCAATCTGGCTTGGACGCAGGATCGATCGCGTGTCGACGTGGGTCTGCGCATTCGAGGCGGCCACGGCATGACACTGGAGCAGATACACCGAGGGCTCTTCAACCGTGTTCGGAGGCTCGACAAGACAGTGTTCGCGCTTCGACTGATGTCTGCTTCTGCTTCGGAATGGGAAGCCCCGCAATATATTTTGGATGGACTAGCTTGGCTGCGGGGCCGCCTTGGTCTGGGGGTTGGCGAACCGGGCGCCCTAGGAGAGCGGCAGTCGAACGTCGTCATCCCCGCCGTGCTCGGCTCGGCGTCGATCTCGTGAGCTCCAGACTGTCGGCGAAGGACACCGACGCCGACCGGCAGCTTCGTGAGGTCCTCGACGGTGCCCCGGCGCGCGGGTTCGTGATGATCGCCGGAGCGGGGTCGGGTAAAACCACGTCTTTGGTGAAAGCACTCGGCCACGTAGTTCGGACCCGCGGGCAGCAGCTGAGAAGCCGGACTCAACAGATCGCGTGTATCACCTATACTGCAGTCGCGGCCGAGGAGATCGCGGCCGACGTCGGGTACAACCCGATTGTCACAGTGTCAACGATCCACAGCTTCTTGTGGACGCTCGTCCGGCCCTTCAACCACGACATCCGTGTATGGCTCGAACAGGAACTCCACCGCAAGATCGAGACGATGACCGCCAAACAAGCTGCATATACGCTGCGGACGAGGCAAACCACCAGGGCGCGGGATGACGAGGAGATGCGGCGTCTGCGACGCCAAGTCGGAGCTTTGGCATCGGTCGAGAGTTTCCGCTACGGGCACGGAACCGACCACAGCACAGGGAGCCTGGGGCACGAAGAGGTCGTGAAACTGGCGACCCAGCTCATAATCGACAAGCCGATGCTGGCCCGGATCGCCGCACGCAAGTATCCCTACATCTTCGTCGATGAAAGCCAGGACACCTTTCCCGAAGTGGTCACCGCCCTCAAACACATCTACGCCCAGGCGCGCGGTGAAGTATGTCTGGGGTTCTTCGGTGATCCGATGCAGCAGATCTACCAACGCGGCGTCGGCACGGTGACAATCGAACCAGGATGGGCAACCATCGAGAAGGCCGAGAACTTTCGCAGCTCTCTGCAGGTGCTCCGCATCGTGAATCAGGTTCGCTCCAAGGCGGATGGGCTAGTTCAAGTCCCGGGCCGTCCAGATGGCACGCAACGGGAAGGTGAATTCCACGTCTTCGTGCTGCCCGCCGACGAGCATCGCACTGCAAACCTGAATCTTGTTCGGGAATGGCTCAGTCGCCACAGCAGCGCCGGTGACTGGACCACCGACCCGGACGTCGATGGCCGTGCGGCCAAGATCCTGATCATCATGCATCGCATGGCGGCCGCCCGGCTGGGATTCGCGGCGCTTTTTGCCGCATTCAACGACAACGACGAATCGACACTAAAAGCGGCGTTCAACAGCGGGAACGCACGGCCGTTGCAGGTCTTCGATGAACTGATTCTGCCGCTGTGTGAACCCGCTGGCGCAGACGACCCCGCCGTGATCGCCCTCGTGCGTGACAAGCTCGTTCGAGAACTGACGAGCGGCACGGATGCTCGTGGTGCGCTTGCCGGGACGCGCACCCAGGTGGAGAAGATCAGAAGTCTTGTAAGCGAGGGCGGCCCGAACTCAGTCGGCGCGGTACTGCGGCTCGCAATGGAATCCAGTCTCTACGAACCGGATCCTAAGTTGGCTGTGATGCTGAACCGAGCGCTCGGCGGTGAACTTACGGATGCTGACACAGGAGATCCCGAATCGGCGGCTCTCAAGGCTTACCTCGCGTGTGACGTCAGAGAAGTCTCTCGATACTTTTACTATATCCGGGAGCAGTCGCCGTACTCGACGCAGCACGGTACCAAAGGCTCCGAGTTCGCCAAGGTCCTCGTCATCCTCGACGACCAGGAAGGGGCACCCTTCAAGCAATATTCTTACGAAAAGCTCTTCGGCATCAAAGCCCTCTCCGACCGAGACTTGGCACGTCGCGCCGCCAATGAGGACTCAGTGCTCGAACGGACCCGGCGGCTCCTCTATGTGTGTGTCTCCCGGGCCGTCGAGTCGCTGGCGATCGTCATCTTCGCCCACGACACCGAGGCCGCGCGCGCGGCCTTGGTGTCAGAGCTTCTGTTCGATCGCCCAGCACTGACGCTGGCAGAACTTTCGAACGAAGAACTCCTTGCCGAGTTGGGCATAAGAGCCGCGACCGAGGCTGTGTAGCGCGGACGCCATCGCGGCGAGATGCTCGGCACCTTCGCGCGCGAGGCGGTCCGCGCTGGCCAACGTGAACCCGCCGGGATCTACCCCTCCATCCCCGGCGAACTCGACCTGCCCTGATTACCGACGCGGCGGCCATTACTGTCACCGGGGGCAAGGATCTGGTCGGAGCCGCTTGCCATGCCCGCCTGCGAATTGGGCTGCTGCGCGATGACGTGGGGCAGGTCAGTCTTGATGGGGTATATAACCGACATCCCGCCCCGGCCCGCATTGCGACCTCTTCGTGCCGCAACCCCGGCACCCGCCGGTACCCCGGTGTCCGGCAGGTTCACCGCGGCCGGGTCGAGCTGGGCGCGCCGCGCTTTCAGGTAGGCGCCGAACTGCTTGGAAGCCATGCCCCGAGAGTAGGAGGGGGTGCGGGGGCGAGCCTGGGTGCGCTGCTCCCAGGAACTTCCCGCCCTGCCGCCGACTCCGCGCGCCGAGCACGGTGGAACCCATGACCACTACCGAAACCAGCAAGATCGTCCTCGTCACCGGCGCCAGCAGCGGCATCGGGGAAGCCGTCGCGCTGCGGGCGGCGGCCCGCGGGCACCGGGTGTTCGCCGGGGCGCGGCGCACCGAGCGGCTGCGGGCCTTGGCCGAGCGCGACGACCGGATTCACCCGGTGCGGGTCGATGTCACCGACCTCGCCGGTGTGCGGGACTTCGTCGATCGGGCCGCCGAGCGGTACGGCCGGGTCGATGCCTTCGTCGCCAATGCCGGCGTCATGCCGCTGTCCCGGCTGGACCGGCTGCTCGTGGACGAGTGGCAGCACATGCTCGACGTCAATATCGGCGGGCTGCTGCACAGCATCGCCGCTGTGCTGCCCCGGTTCACCGCGCAGGACAGCGGGCACTTCGTGACGGTGGCGAGCGTTGGCGCGCACGAGGTGGTGCCGACCAGTGCGGTGTACTCGGGCACCAAGCACGCGGCGTGGGCGATCACCGAGGGGCTGCGGCAGGAGAGCGCGCCTGGCATCCGGGTCACCACCGTCTCTCCCGGGGTGGTGACCTCCGAACTCGCCGACTCGATCACCGACCCCGGCGCCGCCGAGGCGATGCGCGGCTACCGCGCGCACGCTATGGCCCCGGAGGCGATCGCGGCCGCGGTGGACTACGCGCTGCACCAGCCGGCCGAGGTGGATGTCAACGAGATCGTGGTGCGGCCCGCGCGGCAGCGCTGAGGGTTCAGCCCATCTCGATGATGGCCCGGCCGACGATTTCGCCGCGGGCCAGGGCCTGGTACGCCTCGTCGGCCTGTTCCAGCGGGTAGCGGCGGGTGATGAGCTCCTGCGGGGCGACGCTGCCCGCGGCGACCAGGCGCAGCAGCGCGGGCATGTCGGTGCGCGCCTTGGCGCCGTAGGAGCCGCGGATCTCCAGCTTGCGGCGCACCAGTCGGGCCAGGTCGACGGAGCCGGTGGAGCCGGCCGGGGCGATGCCGACCACGACGGCCCGCCCGCCGTCGTCGAGGATGTCGAGCGCGGTGCCGAAGGTGGCGGCATTGCCGAGCGCCTCGAAGGCGATGTCGACGCCGTGCCCGTCGGTGAGCTCCCTGACCCGCGCGACCACGTCCTCGGTGGCCGCGTCCACGGTGTGCGTGGCGCCGAGCTTCGCCACGGCGGACAACTTCTCCGCGCCGAGGTCGACCGCGATGATCTGCGCGGCCCCGGCCGCGGCGGCGAGCTGCACGATCGAGGAGCCGACGCCGCCCGCGGCGACCACCGCGATCCGCGCGCCGACCCCGAGTTCGGCGGTGCGCAGCGCGCCCAGCGCGGTGAAGGTGCTGCAGCCCAGGATGGAGACCTGGTCCAGCGCGACTCCGTCCGGCACCCGGAACACGTCGGTGGCCGGGACCACGCAGTACTCGGCGAGCCCGCCCATGGAGTACATGGCAAGCGGTGAGCCGTCGGCGGTGGTGAGCCGGGATTCCCCGTCGTAGAGCGCGCCTTTGAGCCGGTTGTAGGCGAAGAACTTCTCGCAGAGGTCCTCCATGCCGCGCACGCAGTGCCTGCAGTCCCCGCACGGCATGATGAAGCTGCACACCACCTCGTCGCCGACGGCGACGCCGGTGACCTCCGGCCCGAGCTCGGCGACCACCCCGGAGACCTCGTGCCCGAGCACCGCGGGGGTGGGGAAGGCGACCTCGGAGCGCAGCACGTGCAGGTCGGTGTGGCACACCCCGCAGGCGGTGACCCGCAGCAGCACCTCGCCGCGCCGGGGCGCCGGGCGCGGGATCTCCTCGATCACCAGCCGGGGTTCCGAACCGTAGTAGACGGCTGCCTGCACCGCACCCTCCTCACCTCGCCGCTCCCACCGCCGCGCTCGCCGGTGGCTCTCGCGGCCAATCGTGTCAGCCGGGCGGGCTATCCGGCAGCGGAATCCTCGGCACGGCGCGCCGGTGCCGCCGCTCCGGCCTCGAAGGCGCGGGCGATCAGCGCCGAGCGCAGGTACCAGAGGCCGTGCGCCTGGCCGGGGTCGAAGCCGGTGAGCTGGCCGATCCGGCGGAATCGGTGGTCGACGGTGTTGGCGTGCACGTGCAGGGCGCGCGCGGTGCGCTGGCGGTTCAGGTCCTTGGCGATGTAGGTGCGCAGGGTCTGCAGCAGGTCGGGCTGGCCGTCGAGCGGCTCGAGCGCGGCGGCGAGCACGGTGCGCGCCGGGCCGGGGCGGGCGAGCTGGTACTCGAGCACCAGGTCGTCGAAGCGGTGCAGCCGGTGCGGCCAGCCGAGCCGCTGCACCACGTCGAGCAGTTCGTGCGCCTGGTCGGTGGCGAGCGGGATCTCCTCGCGTCCGGCCCGCACGGTGGTCGCGACCAGCGGCACCTGCGCGGCCACCGCGAGCTGGTCGATCAGGGTGTCCAGCGCCTGCTCGGTGTAGCGGTCGGTGGGCAGCAGCACGGTGCCGCCGTCCACGCTGAGCAGCGCGAGCGCGTCGCCGCCGCAGTGATCGGCCAGCGCGGCC
Organism: Nocardia asteroides; assembly: GCF_021183625.1. NCBI lineage: Bacteria > Bacillati > Actinomycetota > Actinomycetes > Mycobacteriales > Nocardiaceae > Nocardia > Nocardia asteroides. Next base: position 355,928 of record NZ_CP089214.1, on the reverse strand, counting down.
TGCAGCCTGCGCAGCTTGCGCCGCGCCACCACCTGCGTGTCGAGGGCGATGTTGTGCTCGTCGCGGTGCGGCGGGACGGCCAGCGCCAGCACGTGGTAGGAGTCGGCGATGGCGACCGCGCTCTCCCTGGCCATGGTGGAGGTGCTGCGCCCGCCGAGCAGTGCGGAGGTGAGCGTGTGCACGGCCGTGTGGTGCTCGGAGACCACCGATTTCAGCTCCCGCACGTAGGCGGTGGAGACCGCGCGGGTGATCCGGTCCTGGATCTCCATGAATTTGCGCGCCAGGTCGACCATGGCGGGGGAGTCCTGCGCGCCTGCCTTGGCGACGATCAGGTCGAAGCCGATCCGCAGCCCCTCGTGCACGGCGTTGTGGATGGCGTCGATCGGGATGCCCTCGCGCGCCCAGTCGGCGGCGGCCTCCTGCACCCGCTCGGTCTTGTCCGTGGTCTCCCTGCCGTCGAGCAGGTCGAGCGCGAGCTCGAGGCAGATCCGGGTGACCACGGTGATCTCGCCGCTCAGCGCGTCACCGGGCAGCGTGCCGCAGGGCACCACATTGTCGGCGAAGTGCCCGACCAGGCGGCGCGCCAGGGTCCGGACGTCGCGCAGGTGGGCGGATGCGGGCCGCCCCGATACGAGCAGATCCGCTGTGGCGGGCGCGTTCTCGATCACCGTTGCCCTCCTGGCTGGGTTGCCCATCGACTCGATCAGCCAGTGGCAACTGTCACGATTGCAGGGTACGTGATCGTCCACCAGGGTGGAACCTGTTTCGATACCGGGTTTTCCGTAGTGAACGCTATGGTAAGTGGGAGTTTGCTGCCACCTCGGGGTGGAATGGTTGCCGGTCGGTGGCCGTCCCCGGTACCGGGTGGCAGGATCGGGCGGCACCGCGGACGGCGCGGCGCGGCAGCAGGGTTCGAGCGAGGCGAGGATGGCCCGGTGGACGAGCAGCGCGAGTACCGGGTCACCGAACTGGCCGAGCAGGCCGGGATCCCGGTGCGCACGCTGCGCTATTACCAGGAGCGCGGGTTGCTCCAGCCGCCCCGCCGGGAGGGCCGCACCGCCCGGTACAGCGCGGCCCACCTGGAGCGATTGCGGCTGATCGGCGACCTGGTCGCGCGCGGCTACCGGCTCGACGGCATCGAGGAGCTGCTCACCGCCGCGCAGAAGGGGCGCGGGCTGGCGGAGATCCTCGGCTTCGGCTCGGTCGCCACCGTGGACTGGGCGCACAGCGACCCGGTCGAGCTGACCGCCGCCGAGCTGCGCGCCCGCTTCGGCGGCCAGCTCACCCCGGAGGTGCTCGCGGAGGCGATCGAGCTGGGGTACCTGCGCCGCCGCGGCGAGCACTACAGCCACCCGAGCGCCCGGTTGCTGGAGGCGACGCTGACGCTCGTGGCGACCGGCATCCCGCTGCGCGCGGTGCTCGCCATGAGCTGGGAGATCGAGGCGGCCTTCGACCGGATGGCCTTCTCCTTCGTGCACGCCTTCCGCAGCCACGTGCTCGACCGCATGCTCGACGACCCCACCCCGGAGAACCTGGAGCGGCTGATCGGCGCCGTCGCCGAGCTGCGCCCGGTGGCGCGGACCGTGGCCGACGAGCAGTTCGGGCGGGCCATGCGCAGGCGGATCCGGCGCGAGATCACCGAGATGACGCAGTTGATCGCCGAGGCGGCGGGCACGGAGGGCCGCTAGCCGAGGCTGTCGAACCGCTGCGGCGGCGCGGGATCGCGCACGGGTCACGCCACGGCTGCGCCGAGCGAGCCGGTGCACCGTCCTCCCCCCGCTGTGGTCGCCGGTGGATCGTAGTTCACCCGTGCTCGGCGGCCTCCCGGATGAGGTCGGCGAGGGCCGCCGGGTGGTCGAGGTGCAGTGCGTGCGCGCCGGGCACCACCCGGCTGCGGACCCCGAGCAGCGCGGTGAGGGTGGTGTCGGCCCGGTGGCGCGCTGCGGGGGAGTCGGCGCCGACGGTCAGCAGCACCCGCTCGGCTACCCCGGCGGGCAAGGGGCGGGGTTCGAAGGCGCGGAACATGCGCAGCTCGGCGGCGATCGTGCCGGGATCGGCGGTGGTGAGCCCGGCGTGCCAGGAGTCCCCGTACAGCGTCCGGGCGAAGGGGCCGGTCCCGCCGTCGGCGAAGGCCGCCGCGACCGGCGCGAGCAGCCCGGGGACCAGCGACCCGGCGGCCGGTTCGTGCAGCACCGCGGCAATGAAGGGCACGCCGCGCGCGGCGAGCTCGAGCCCGAGCGTGGCGCCGCCGCTCACCCCGGCGACGACCGCGCCGGCGCAGCGCGGGGCGAGGAAGGCGATCTCGGTGTCGAGGTCACCGGATTGCGGGCGGGTGGGGCGGTCGAGTTCGTATCCGGCGCCGAGCGCTTCGGCGACGCCTGCCCAGACCCGGCCGTCGGTGGCGGTGCCGTGCACCAGCACGACCCTCACGCCCCGGGTACCTCGAACACCACGGTGATGCTGCCGCCGCCGGGCGGCCCCTGGTGCTCGGCCCCGCCCGAGACGTAGACGGCCCCGTCGCCCTTGAGCGCGGCGAGCAGCCCGCCGACGGCGGCGCGGGCGTGCCTGGTGGCGGGGATGTCGGAGTCGGTGAGCATGGTGTGCCGCAGCCCGCGCACGGTGCCCGCCGGGTCGGCGTCGGCCTTGGCGAAGATCTGGCGCACGGTGCCGCCGCGCGCGGCGACCTCGTCCAGCAGCCCGCGCACGGTGGCGATGTCGATGGCGTCGCGCATCCGGCCGTGCAGCGCGCGCAGCGGGTTGGCGGCGCGGGCGCTCTCGGCGAGCACCAGCACGTGGCAGTCGTCGAGTTCGGCGCCCGCGCTGGTGGAGGCGCGCGCGGAGTCGATATCGGCGTGCCCGGCGAGCGCGGCTTCGGCGGCGCGGGTGTCGCATTCGCCGAGCGCGACCGCTACCCCGAGCGCGGCGGCCGCGCGGGAGTGCCCCATGGAGGCGTAGGTGTCGGCGGCGACCGGTTCGGCGCCCGTCGCGCGCACCGCGGCGATCCGGTCAGAGGTGAGCAGCGGGCATTTCACCAGGACCAGGTGCACGTCGCCGGGGTCGGCGCCGAGTTCGGCGACGAGCTTGCCGACGGTCTCGGCGACCGCGCCGAGCTGGGCGGGGCGCCCGATCTCGGCGGGGGCCAGTGCCCGGGTCCGCCCGGCGGCGGCGACCAGCCCGCGGTCGTGGCCGGGGTGCGCGCGGGGGTCGCGCACGACGAGGTTGACGTGCGGGCTGAGCACGCCCTCGGTGCCGCCGGAGAAGACGGTGATCGCGCCGGGCAGCCGCGGCTCCCAGACGGCGGCGGCCAGGGTGCGGCTGAAGTCGTTGACGCAGCCGTTGCCCTCGGTTTTGCCGATCACGGCGAGGACGTCGTCGGCGCGCAGCCCGGCGGGGCCGAGCGCGGTGAGCGGGGCGAGGTCGTCCGGGCCCGCGGTGGGGACGGTGAGCAGGGCGATGCCGGTCATGCGGGCAGCTCCTTCGGGGTGCGGGTGAGGTGGTGGAAGACCAGGTTCAGGGTGAAGGCGACGAGGACGGTGCTGGTGATGGCGCCGCCGACGATCACCTTCAGCGAGGTGGGCAGCCCGTCGTAGAGTTCGGGCGCGACGATCGGGATCATGCCCGCGCCCATGGCGAGCGAGACGATGAGCAGGTTGTCGGTGCGGGCGTAGTCCACCGTGGCGAGGGTGGCGATGCCGACCCCGGCGACGGTGGCGAACATGACCAGGCTGACCGCGCCGATCACCGGCCCGGGCAGGCTCGCCACCACCTGGCCCATCTTGGGCACCAGCCCGAGCACGACCAGCAACCCGCCCGCCACCACCACGGCGCTGCGGGCGGCGACCCCGGTCATCCGGACCAGGCTGACGTTCTGCGCGAAGATCGTGTCCGGGAACGAGGTGAGCCCGCCCGCCAGCACCGCGGAGAGGCCGTCGGCGGCGAGCCCGCGCCCGATCACGGCCGGGGTGGCGGGCTGCCCGGTGTGCTCGGCGGTGGCGAGCAGGTAGGCGGTGGATTCGGTGAAGATCACCAGCATCACCAGGCACATCGAGACGATGCCCGCGATGGGGAAGGTCGGCGCGCCGAAGGGGAACAGGTCGGGCAGCCCGAGCCAGCCCGCGGCCCCGACGGCGGAGAAGTCGGTGAGCGAGAGCGCGGCGGCGGCGACGGTGCCGAGCACCAGCGCGACGAGCACCGCGGATTGGGCGAGCAGCCCGCGGCCGTAGCGCATGAGCGCCAGGATCAGCAGGATCACCCCGGCGGCGACGAGCAGCCGCGCGCCGCCCGCGGGTTCCGCGCCGAAGGTCATGGTGACGGCCTTGCCGATGAGCGAGAGCCCGATCATGGCGATGGCGGCGCCGCGCACGACGGGCGGGAAGAAGCGCTGCAGGCGGGAGAACGGCACCGCGACCAGCACGCCGAAGATGCCCGCGGCGATCATCGAGCCGTAGACGGCGGAGAGCCCGTACTCCTGGCCGATCAGGATCATCGGGGTGACGGCGGTGAACGAGGCGCCGGCGACCACCGGCATCCGGGCGCCGAGCAGCCTCCCGACCCCGGCGGCCTGCACCACGGTGATGATCCCGGCGACCAGCAGGTCGGCGTTGACCAGCGCCGCGACGATCGAGCGGTCCAGTCCGAGCGCGGCGCCGAAGACCAGCGGCACCGCCACGCAGCCGGTGTACATGACGAGCACGTGCTGCATGCCGAAGAGCACGGTGCGCCACCAGGGCAGGGTGGCGGCGGGCGGGGATTCCGCCGGGGCGAGTACGGACACGGGGACCTCCGGGTTTCTGCTGAGCTACCCCGCTTTTGTATACAACTTCTGTTTCCGGTCGATTACCGTCCGGGTGGATTGCGTTAACTCACCGTGGGCGGTGCGGTGTTTTCGGCGTGTTTGTATACAAAATCAGTTGTCGAGTTCGTCGAGCAACGCCTCGTCCTTGGCGATGTGCTCGTCCATCAGGAACCCGGCCTGCACCGGCGAGCCGGAGAGGATGGCGCGCGCGATGGCGGCGTGATCGCTCCACGACTCCTCGCTGCGCGCGTCGAGGTGCCTGCCGAACAGCCAGGAGACCCGGCCGAGCAGCTGCTCGAGCAGCTGCCGCAGCTGGCTGTTGCCCGACGCCTCGGCCACCAGCTCGTGGAAGCGGAGTACCAGCGGCGGCAACTCGGCGCGGGCGGCCGCCGAGTGGCTGAGGTCGCGGCCCAGCTCGACCACGCGGGCGAGCTCGGCGGCGACCTCGCCGCCGCGCCTGCGCGCCGCCAGCTGCGCGGCCAGCACCTCCAGCCCGCGCCGCACCTGCACCAGCTCTCTGGCCGCGGTGCCCGATGGCACCGAGACGGTGGCGCCGCGGTAGCGCACCAGCGTCACGAACCCCTCGTTCTGCAGCTGGGAGAGCGCTTCGCGGACCGGGATCCGGGAGACCCCGAACCGCTCGGCGAGGTCGGTTTCGCGCAGCCGGTCGCCGGGAGCGAGCCGCCCGGCGAGGATGTCGGCGCGCACCGCATGGGCCACGGCGTCCCGCGGGGCGGGCAGGGCGGGGTCGGGTGCGGCGGTCACGGGGTGAGCGTAGCGAGGGGCGCGCTGCGTCGGGGCGCGGCGACGGGGTAGCCCCGTGGGGAATGCCCGCCGTCGAGAGGATCCACCATGCCCCGTCACGTGCTCGTCGTCGTCTCCGCCGCCGACCGGTTGCCGCTGCAGGGCGGCGGCAGCGCCCCGACCGGGGTTTACCTGGGCGAGCTGGTGGAACCGGCGGCGGCGCTGCTGGAGGCGGGGGTGCGGCTGTCGTTCGCGACGCCGGGCGGGCGGGCGCCGACACTGGACGGCACCTCCTGCAGCCTCGCCTACTTCGGCTTCTCCCGGGCGCGGCGCGACGCCGCCTTCGCCACCTACGCGCGGCTGCTCGACGCCGGGCTCGGCGCCCCGATCCCGCTGGAGAAGCTGCACACCGTCGAGCAGTACGACGGGCTCTTCGTCCCCGGCGGGCACGCCCCGCTGGTCGACCTGCTCTACCGCGACGCGCACACCGGCGCCGCGCACAACGAGGACTTCGGCGCGCTGCTCGCGCACTTCCACGCCGCGGGCAAGCCGACCGGGCTGATCTGCCACGCCCCGGCCGCGCTGGCCGCCGCGCCCGAGGTGGACGGGCACTGGCTCTACGCCGGCTACCGGATGACCTGCTTCAAGACCGTGGTCGACACCATGTTGCAGACGGTCCCGGTGGCGCGGCGCTTCCCCGGCAGGCTCTTCGAGCCGGACCCGGCGGGGCTGCTCGGTGAGCTCGGTGGCCGGGTGGAGCAGACCCGGCTGCCGATGGGCAGCAAGGTGGTGATCGACCGGGAGCTGGTCACCGGCCAGGATCCCTACTCCGCGCGGGCCTTCGGCGCGGCGTTCACCCGGCAGGTGCGGGCCGCCGATCGCGCGGCGGCCGGGGTGGAGGGGTTCAGGACGGGAGATTCCGCAGTCGCGCCGCGTCGGTGAGGAACTGGCGCAGCCGGTCGGGGGCCGGTCGGCCGAAGCGCTGGCCCGGCTGGTCGGGTGTCGCGCCCGCCGCGGCCGCGCAGGGGTCGCCGATCGGGATGGTGCCGGGGGCGAACCAGTCGCCGGGGACGTCGGCGCTGTGCACGGTGCGGCCGGTGGCGGCCTCGTAGACGGTGAGCCGGTAGCGGCCCGCGATCAGGGTCAGCGCGGAGCCGTCCTGGTAGCGGCAGTTCGCGACGGGTTCGCCGACGCCGGTGCGGGTCGCGCAGGCCACCCACTGCACGTCCTCGGGGCGGGTGGCACGGGGCAGTGCGGGGTCGCCGGGCGGGCTGACGGCGTTGAGGTCGCCCGCCGCGTAGACCCCGACCGGGCCCGGTTTCGGCTCGGCGGCGCCGGCGAAGCCGTCCGGCTTGTCGCACATCGCGGCGTAGTCGGCGAGCGCGGGCCGGTTCTCCCGTGCCACGTGCGTGACGACGAAGAAGACGGCGACCACTGCGGCGAGGGCGACGAGCAGGGCGGTGCCGCCGACCCGGAAGCGGGGCCAGGATTCCGTGTCGAACGCCGACCGGAGTTTCTCGCCGCGGGACGGGGGCGGGGAGTAGTGGGTGCGGGGGCGGAGGGGTTGGGGGTCGGCGCTGTATTCGAGGCGGCGGGGCGGGCGTTGTTCGGCGGCGGGTGGGGTGGGGCGCGGGTGTTGGCGCATTTCGTTCGTCGGGGCGGTGTCGTAGGGGGAGGGCGCCGTGAACGATGGGCCGCGGGGGGAGGGTGCCGGGTTCGCCGGGGTTCGGGTGAGGCGGACGCCGCGGGAGCGGGGTTCTCCGGAGGGTGCGGAGTCCGGGTGGTGGTGTCCGGGCAGTGGTGACCAGGGGGCGGCTTGCGGCTGCCGGGGTCCTTCGGTGTCCGTGCGCGGTGCGGTGTCCGTGCGCGGTGCGGTGTCCGTGCGCGGTGCGGAGGCGGGGCGCGGTGCGGAGGCAGGGTGCGGTGCGGCGATCGGGGATCGCGGTGGCGGCGCGGTGCGGCCTTCGCTGCTCGGAGGCTCGGTGGGGGTCGGCCCGGGACGCCAGGTCTGCGCCGGTGCGGCCCGTCCGGCCCCTGCCCACGCCGGTTCGGCCGTGGCTTCGGAGGCGGCGCGCCCCGGCATCTCCACCACGGGTTCGGCTGTGGCCTCCGGGGTCGCGTGCGCCGGCGTATCCACCACGGGTTCGGGCGTGGCCTCCGGGGTCGCGCGCGCCGGCGCATCCACCACCGGTTCGGCCGCGGCCGCCGAGGTGGGGCGGCGCGGCGTATCCCTTTGCGTGATCGCGCTCGGCTCCGCCTTCCGCCCGCCGGGCCGGCGGCGCGGCCGCTCCGGGAGCGGCGGAATCGGCGCGAGCCACGGCGGGCGCCCTGCCGCGGCCATCGCCGGAACCCGCTCCGGTGCCTCGGATTCCGCGCGACGCGGATCGTCGGGCTCCAGGTCGTCATCAGCGGACGTCGGGGGCGGTTCGGGAGCGGCTGCCACTGCTCGGCCGGGTCGGTCGCCGGGGGCTTCCGCCCGGTCCGGCTCATCGAGGTCCGTGTCGGTCGCGGCGGGTTCCGGTGATCGGTCGCGGAGGTCGGCGTCGTCCGGCAGTCCGGTCCCGTGCTCCGGGGCGCCCGCTCCCGAATCGCCGATGCGGCCGCCCTCGGTGGTCCCCCCGTCCACTCCCGACGGTGGATCGGCGGCGGTGGTGACGGCCCCCTGCGCCGCCACCTCCGCCGCCGAAATCTCGGCTACCGCCGCGAATCCCTCGCGGGCGAGCGCTTCGGCGGAGGGCAGCAGCTCACCGAGTTCGAGTTCGGCGAAGGCGGCGGTGAGCGTGGCGACATCCCAGCGGACCTCGCCACCGGTCCGGCGCCGGAAGTACCGCTCGACCGCGTCGGGATCCGCGCTCCCGGCGACGACGACACCGCCGGTCGGCTCGAGCGGTTCGGAACAGGTGACCGCCGACCCCGGCGCGGTGACCAGAACGGCGAGCTCGCCGACGAAGTCGGGCAGCCCGGCCCGCTTCAGCCGGGCCCGCAGCCCGGTGGCGGTCTGCGCGGCGCGCACGTCCGGGGTGAGGCTGGCGACGGGAAGGTCGAGATCGGCGGGGGCGGAGCCGATCCGCCACCGCTGCTCGGTGTCGAGCACCCCGGATTGGCTGCGCCGCAGCCCGGCGATCTCGACGACGGTGCAGTGCCCCGGCGTCCAGACGAGGATGTCGGCCCGGCGGCCGGGCCCGCCCGCGACACCGGGAAGCCTGCAGCCGAAGACGGCGAGGCCGCCGAGCCCGCGATCGGGGCCGTGCCAGCTCTCGAACCATCGCCGGACAAGTTTCTCGGGACCGGAGAACGTACTGTCCTGCGCGATCACGATCATCACGCGCCCCCTGGACGGCAGAAGTCGAACGGCTCAGTGCCTCAATAGAATACGATGCCCTCCCGGCCCCCTTTCCAGTGCCTCCGCGCGCCGTGGCGGTGACACGGCGGCGCAGGGGCGGCGGGATGGCGGGGCCGGGGTGTTTCACCCGGGCGGGGTCAGTGCTCCGAACCGGTGTTCCCGCCAGATGGCGCGCGACGGCTCCTCCGGGTAGCGCCCGGTCACCACCTCGGCGCCGTAGATCCGGGTAGCCCTGGCCTCGGGGTCGTACCGCGGCCAGCCGGGGTCGCCGGTGCGGGCGAAGCGCACCCATTCGTCCCGCAGTCGCCGGGTGAGCGCCGGAAGCTGTTCAGCGGCACCGGCGATGGCGGCCGGGTGGTCGCGCACGTCGGCGGCGGCGAGGGTGCCGAAGAGGAGCAGGACGTCGAGGCTGTGCGAGGCGCCCTGGTCGTGCCGGAAGCTCCAGCACAGCTCGTAGAGCCGGACCGAGCCGCCGCCGATGTGCGCGGCGTCGGCGAGGTGCAGGGTCGGCATGCGGAAGAGCCAGTCGGCGTGCAGCGTTTCGTGCAGCCGGGCGCGGTTCGCGTCCGGGTAGGCGCTGCGGTAGCGGTCCTCATCGGCGAACCAGTGGAACGCGGCGTCGATCAGCTCCTCGGTCGCGGCGCCGGGCCGGACGGCGAAGAGCCGGTACTCGTCGCGGGTGTGCCCGGTGAGGATCTCGACCTCGCGTGCGGCGCCGTCGGCGAGCGCGCGCCAGGGATCGCGGGGGAGCACCTCGCCGTCCACGACGGGGGAGAACGGCGATGGTGTGAGCGCGACGCGCCCCCACCGGCCGATGTATCCGGGCATCCGCCCCATGACCTCGCCGGTCGCGGCCACCAGCGCCCCCGGTGCGAACCGGGACAGCTCGGCGCCGGTCGCGCGCGCCCCGACCCGGGCCGCGATGTCGGTGGCGATGCGCGCGGCGAGCGCGGGCGTGAAGAAGGTGCCGGGCACGCTCATCGGGACGGCGCGGCGGAAGAGTCCGCGTGCCGCGGGCATGGCGAGCAGCGCCGCGACGCAGCCAGCGCCCGCGGATTGGCCGATCAGGGTGACGTTCCCGGGGTCACCGCCGTATGCGGCGATGTTGTCCCGCACCCAGTGCAGCGCGGCGAGCTGGTCGAGGATGCCACGGTTGCCGGGGGCGCCGTCGAGGTGCGCGAAGCCCTCGACCCCGACCCGGTAGGTGAGCGTCACCAGCACGGTCCCGGCGCGGGCGAGCGCGGTCCCGTCCTGGTGCGGATTGTCCGGTCCGCCCTCGTAGTAGCCGCCGCCGTGGATCCAGACCAGGACCGGTAACCGGGTCGCGCCCGGCGCGGGCGACCAGATGTTCAGGGTGAGGGGCCCGGCGCTGCCGGGGTGGCCGGGTTGCGGCATGAAGGGGCCGAACGCGAGTGCCGCGCGGGCGCCGTCCCAGCGCGGGACCGGGACGGGTCCGGCGAAGCGCCGCGGGCCGAACGGCGGGAGGGCGTACGGAATGCCGCGGAATACGGCGACACCGGCGGTCCACTGCCCGCGGACGGCGCCGCAGCCACTCCTGACCTCGATCACCCGGGCAATCTACCCGCGGAGTGATCGCTCACAGTTTGCTGCGGTCGGTCTCCGGGTACGCGACGGCAAGGACTACGGGAAGGTGCGAGGTGGCGACGATCGCGAGGCACAGGCGGTGGCCGGCGACGGACTCGCTGGTCAAGACGGGGCTCGGGGTGGCGACGGCGGCGGTGGTCGGCTCGGCGGCGACCACGCCGGGCAGCGCCTGGTACCGGCAGCTGCGCAAGCCTCGGTTCCAGCCGCCGCCCGCCGCCTTCCCGGTGGCGTGGACGCTGCTCTACGCCGATCTGGCGTTCACCTCGGCGCTGGCGCTGGAGAACGCCCCCGATCCGGGCTACGCGGAGCGGGTGCAGCGCGCGCTGGCCGCGAACCTGGTGCTGAACGCGGGCTGGACCTGGGTGTTCTTCCGCGCGCACCGGCTCGGCGCGGCCACCCTGACGGCGGCCGCGCTCACCGCGAGCAGCGCGGACCTGACCCGCCGGGTGGCCGCGGCCGACCCGCGCGGCCGGGCCTTGATCGCCTACCCGGCCTGGTGCGCCTTCGCCACGGTGCTCTCGGCCGCGCTCTGGCGCCGCAACCGCCACTGACCCCGCGCCCCGGGCGCACCGCCGGACCGCGCCCGCGACGTCACCGTTCCCGGCGCGAACCGGTTCCGGCCGCACCCGGCACCGGGCCACCCCTCATCCGGCCGCGCCCGGCCCCTCGCCGAGGTAGAACGCCCTGGTCCGTTCGGCGGCGGCGAGCGCGGCCTCCTCGGGGCTCCCGCCCTCGATAGCGGCCCGACCCCACGCCGCGGCGGCTTCGCGGATGAAGCGCTTGGCCTCGTCGCTCTGCTCCCACTGCGTGGCCTCGGGCGGCAGGTCGTGCCCGGCCAGGTGCGAGGCGAGGCCGAGGAGGGCCAGGTCCCAGCCGAGCCCGACGGCGCCGGGGCCGAACTGGTCCCACATCTCGGCGGGGGTGTCGCCGGAGTGCCGCAGCGTAAGCCGCGCCGCCTCGGCGCCGACCGGCTCCAGCGTGACATCGACCCAGGTGACGGCCCCGCCGAACTCCCAGGTGATGCGGAACGAGCGCGGCGGCTCGCACTCCTCGACGACACCGCCCGCATTCCCCTCGACCTGGTATCGCCCGCCGATCCGCAGTTCCCCGGTGACGGGGGCGAACCAGCGGGGGAGCCGCTCGGCGGTGGTGCAGGCGTCCCAGAGGTCGTCGACGGTGGTGGCGTACTCCTCGCTCAGCTCGACGATGGTCGGCACGGCGGCCGCGCCGGTCTCGTGCGCGCCGATGGTGACGCCGCGCCGCACCTCGTGCAGCTGCCGGTCGACATCGACGGGTGCGGTGACCTGGTCATCGGTCATGGGGGTGGTCCTTCCTCGGTTCGTCGGGTGCGTTTGCCGCGGGCGATCTCGGTATCCAGGGCGCGGAGCCGGGCGGTCCAGAAGTGCCGGAAGTGGCCGAGCCAGCGGTCCACCTCGCGCAGCGGCTCCGGCTCGACCACGTACAGCCGCCGGGTGCCGTCGGCGCGGACCGAGGCGAAGCCGTTCTCGCGCAGCACCTTCAGGTGCTGGGAGACGGCGGGCTGACTGATCCCGAACTCCGCCCGCACCTGCTCGGCCAGCTCACCGGCCGAGCGTTCCCCGGCGGCGAGCAGCTCGAGCAGCCGCCTGCGCACCGGGTCACCGAGAACATCGAACGCGTGCACGACCCGATATTTCAGGAAGAACTTATATAAGTCAAGAGTGAATTACACGGCTCAGACGCCCTTGGGTGCTTGCTGCTTCATGAAGCCGAAGAGGTAGCCGGCGACCCGGCGCATCTGGATCTCCTCGGCGCCCTCGGTGATCCGGTAGCGGCGGTGGTGGCGGTAGATGTGCTCGAAGGGCTTGTGCCGGGAGTAGCCGAGCCCGCCGTGCACCTGCATGGCGCGGTCGGCGGCCTCGCAGCAGAGCCGGTTGGCCCAGTAGTTGCACATGGAGACCTGGGCGGAGACGGTGAAGGCGCCGTCGCGGTCCATGGTCCAGGCGGTCTTGTGGATGAGCGCGCGCAGCATCTCGCACTGGGTGTGCAGCTCGACCAGCGGGAACTGGATGGCCTGGTTGGCGGCGAGCCGCTTGCCGAAGGTGCGGCGCTCGTTGGCGTAGGCGACGGCCTCGTCGATGCAGTACTGGGCGGCGCCGAGGCTGGAGGCGGCCTGGCGGATCCGGTTCTCGTTGAAGAAGTGCTGCACGACGGCGAGGCCGCGGCCCTCGCGGCCGAAGATCGCCGAGTCCGGCACCCGGACGGCGTCGAGCGAGATGCGGGCGTGGTCGGTGGGCATGTTGAAGGTCCAGAGGAATTCCTCGACGGTGAAGCCGGGGCTGGCGACCGGGACCAGGAAGGCGGTGATGCCGGTGGCGTCGCCGGGTGCGCCGGAGGTGCGGGCGAAGATCAGGTCGGTGTCGGCGCGGTGGATGCCGGTGTTCCAGGTCTTGGCGCCGGTGATGACCCAGTCGGCGCCGTCGCGCACCGCGGTGGTCTCCATGTGGGTGGCGTCGGAGCCGTGGTCGGGTTCGGTGATGCCGAAGGCGAAGCCGCGGTTGCCGGTGGCGAGGTCCTCGAGCCATTCGGCCCGCTGTGCCTCGGTGCCGTATTCGAGCATGAGCAGCAGCCCGACGTTGTTGCCGACGACGGCGTGCTCGTTCTGCAGGTCGCAGTGCAGCCCGAGGCCCTTGCGGGCGAGGTGTTCGCGGATGACGGCCATGTCGAGGTTGCCGCCGCCGCGGCCGCCGTGCTCGACCGGGAAGGGGTAGCGCAGGTGTCCGGCGGCGTCGGCGCGGCGGCGGGCCTCGTCGAGCAGCGCCTCCCATTCGGCGTTGGGCAGCCCGTCGCGGTCCCAGTCGGTGCGGGCGTCCTCGCGGCGGTGGTCGAAGAAGCGGTTGTTGTCGCCGGTGTGCTGTAGCGGGACGATCTCGCGCTCGATGAACTCGTCGAGTTCGGCGAGGTAGGCGGTGAGCGCGGCGGGCAGCTCGAAATCCATGGTGTTCCTTCCTCAGCTCGGCCGGGTCTGCATGAGCAGGTCCCATTCGATCTCCGGGATGCGCCGCCCGCTGGCGGCCATCACGATGTCGCGGACGCTGCCGTCGGTGTGCGCGGCGGCCTGCCCGGCCAGCCCGATGCCCCAGGCCAGCGTGGCGAGCGTCTTCCACCAGCGGAAACGGTCGGGGTCGAAGTCGCCGCCCGCCTCGGTGTAGCCGCGGACGAAGGGGTCGCGTCCGGCGAAGCCGCCGAATTCGCGGCCGTCGGCGCCGAAGCGCCACATGCGCAGGGCCGCCCAGGCGGCGTCGCGCATGGGGTCGCCGTAGCGGTGCGCGCCCTCCCAGTCGAGGACCGCGCGGATGCCGTCGGGGCCGATGACGAGGTTGCCGTTGCGCAGGTCGGTATGCAGGATCGCGGTGCGCGGGGGCGGGGCGGGGACGTCGCGGGCGAGGCGGCGCAGCGCGAAGGCGAAGGCGGGGCGGTCGGCGAGCAGCGCGGCGACGCCGTCCTCGGCCTCGGTGAGCGCGGCCTCGGCCGGGTTCTCGCCGGCGGTGCCGGGCAGCTCGGCGGGGGCGAGCGCGGGGTCGACGGCGTGCAGCCGGGCCATGGCGTGGCCGAGCTGGGTGGCGATGCGCTCGCCGTTGCCCTCGGCCGCGACCAGCCGCAGCACCCGGCGCGGGACGGTCTCGCCCGCGATCCGGGCCGAGAGCAGGAAGGGCTCGCCGACGGCGGCGGGGTCGGGGCAGAGGCTCACCAGCTCCGGGACGGCGACCCCGGCGCCGCGGGCCAGCTCGCGCACGGCGGCCTCGGCGGTGACCGGGAGCAGCTGGATGCCCGCGGGCACGAGGGTCGCGACCAGGGCGAGCGGGCGCCCGCCGACGGTGGCGTCGACGGCGATATTGCGGCGCCTGGCCCCGGCCGAGAGCGGTTGGACGGCCTCGACGGTGGCGGGTTCGCCTAGCGCCTCGCTCAGGTGCCGGGCGAGCCCGGCGGCGAGGTCGGGGCTCATTCGCCGGTCCAGGCGTCGTAGCCGGGCTTGGCGATGGCGAGGTCGGCGCGGGTGATCTCGACCAGGGCGGCCCATTCGGCGTGCTCGTCAGCCCCCGGCAGCGCGGCCAGGGCGTCCTTTTCGCGTTCGGCGGCGGCCGGGCCGAGCTCGGCTTCGCGGGCGAGGATGCGGGCCAGGTTGGCCCCGACGCGGGCGCGGTGCCGCAGCTCCGGCGGGAGCGCGGGCAGGAGTACCTCGCCGAGCAGTTCGGCCAGGTCGTCGAGGAGTTCCCGGGCCGAGGGACGGTACTGCATCCGCGCCGCCTTCCGTCACGTCGTCGTGGCGTTCGTACCGTAGCGCATCCTACGGAGGTTGTGCGGGCAGGTGCTGTCAGTTGCTCCCGGGCCGACGAGATGCATTGCGTGCGAGGGATTTCCGGTGCGGCCGGCCAGCGCGCGATTTGCGGTTCGCCGGTTTCCCACCCCCGAGCCCGGGTAGTTGCCGAACCGTAACCAGGAGACGGCGCCGACACTCGCAGGCCGACGGCGCAATACCGGTCACCGCGGCAGCGCAGCGGTTACCGTTGCGCCCGATATCTCCTTCTCGCTCCACCGATCACGTCCGATCGCTCCCTTGCCGCGCGCGTCCGGCGGCAGCCACGCACGAGGAGGCCCGATGAGCACGATGTCCGGAACACGCCAGGCCGCGGTGGGTTCGCCCGTCCCGCCGGGACCGCCGGACACGCCGGGCCCGGAGGGGTCCCGGCTGCACATCGCGCTCGTCGCCCCGCCCTACTACGAGGTGCCGCCCAGCGGCTACGGCGGGGTGGAGGCGGTGCTCGCCGACCTGGCCGACGCGCTCGTGGTGCGCGGGCACCGGGTGACGCTGCTCGGCGTCGGGCGGCCCGGGACCAGCGCCCGCTTCGTCGCGGTCTCCGACACCCCCGCCGCGGCCCGGCTCGGCGAACCCTTCCCGGAGGTGGTGCACGCGCTCGCGGTCCGCCGCGCGATCGAGCAGCTGCACGCGAGCGATCCGGTCGACGTCATCCACGACCACACCTTCGCCGGCGCGCTGAACGCGCCCGCCTTCGCCCGGCTCGGCATCCCGGCGGTGATCACCGTGCACGGCTCGGTCGATTCCGAGCTGGCCGACTACTACCGCGAGATCGGCGACAGCGCCGGGCTGGTCGCGATCAGCGACCGCCAGCGCGCGCTCGCCCCCGACCTGAACTGGGTCGGGCGGGTGCACAACGCGCTGCGCCCGGCGGACTGGCCGTTCGAGCCGGTCAAGGGCGACTACGCGCTGTTCCTCGGCCGGTTCTCCCCGGACAAGGGGCCGGATCTGGCGATCCGCGCCGCGCACGCGGCCGGGGTTCCGCTGGTGCTGGCGGCCAAGTGCAGCGAGCCGATGGAGCGCCGCTACTTCGAGCAGACCGTGCGCCCGCTGCTCGGCCCCACCGACACCCTGGTCGGCGAGGCCGACGCCACCGCCAAGCGGACGCTGCTGGCCGGGGCGCGCTGCCTGCTGTTCCCGGTGCGCTGGGAGGAGCCGTTCGGCATGGTGCTGATCGAGGCGCTGGCCTGCGGTACCCCGGTGGTGGCGCTGCGCGCGGGCGCGGTGCCCGAGATCCTCACCCACGGCGTGACCGGCATGATCGCCGACGACCCGGCCGAGCTGCCCGCCGCCCTGCACCGGGTGACCGCGCTCGACCCGCGCGACTGCCGCCGCGCCGCGGAGACCCGGTTCGGGGTGGAGCGGCTCGCCGCGGGCTACGAGCACGCCTACCGCGCGGTGCGCGCCGGCCGCGCGGCGGTTCCGGTCGGTGGCCGCGCATGACCGAGCCGCAGACCCTGCCGCACCGCGGCGAGCTGCCCTTCGACTCCGGCCCGCAGACGGTGACGCTGGTGGAGGCCACCACCTTCTGCGCCTCGGACCCGCGCGGCGACATCGGCGGCGCGGCGGCCGGGCTCTACTACCGCGACACCAGACTGCTGTCGCGCTGGGAGCTGCTGGTCGACGGCCACCCCGCCGAGCAGCTCGCGCTCGACATGCCGGGGCCGGACGAGGCCAGGTTCGTGCTGCGGGTGCCGCCGCGCAGCGGGCTGGCCGACAGCACGCTGCTGATCGAGCGGCGCAGGCTGGTGGGGGAGGGGCTGGCCGAGACCATCACGGTGCGCAACCTCGGCCACGAGGACACCGTGATCGGGCTGGTGCTGCACGCCGACGCCGACTTCGCCGGGCTGCTCGCGGTGAAACAGGGCCGCGCGCACCAGGTCCCGGTGGAGGCCACCCCGGCCGAGCACGAACTGCTGCTGCACGACCAGAGCGGCACCGGGCACGGGGTCGCGGTGCGCGCCACCGGCCCGGCCCCGGTGATCGTGCCGGGCCAGCTGCAGTGGCAGGCGATGGTGCCCGCGCAGGGCGAGTGGGAGACGCGGTTGCTGGTGCAGCCGATCAGCGGGCACCGCCGGGTGGAGGTGACCTGCCTGGACCGCTGCGCCGAGCATCCGGCCAGGCACTGGCGCGCCACCCCGACCGCGCTCACCGCGACCGCGCCCGCGCTGGATCGGGTGCTGCGCCGCACCGACACCGACCTGGGCGCGCTGCGCATCGAGGACTCCGCGGCGGGCGCGGGCTATGTGGCGGCGGGCGCGCCCTGGTTCATGACGCTGTTCGGCCGCGACAGCCTGCTCACCTCGTGGATGACGCTGCCGCTCGACCACGGGCTGGCGCTGTCGACGCTGCGCGAGCTGGCCGCGACCCAGGGCGCGCGGGTGGACGCCTTCACCGAGGAGCAGCCGGGCCGGATCATGCACGAGCTGCGCCACGGCGGCCGGGACTGGCACGACGCGGTCACCTACGGCTCGGTGGACGCGACCCCGCTGTTCGTGGTGCTGCTGGCCGAGGCGCGGCGCTGGGGCGCCCCGGACGCCGAGGTGCAGGCGCTGCTGCCGGCGGCGGACGCGGCGCTGCGCTGGATCACCGAGTACGGCGACCGCGACGGCGACGGTTTCGTCGAGTACCGGCGGCTCTCCGATCAGGGGCCGGTGAACCAGGGCTGGAAGGGCAGTTTCGACGCGGTCACCGATGCCAGGGGCCGCCCGGCCGGGCCCTCGATCGCGCTGGCCGAGGTGCAGGGGTACGTGTACGCGGCGTACCTGGCGCGCGCGGAGCTGGCGGCGGCGTTCGGCGATGCCGGTACCGGCGCGATGATGTGGGCTGCGGCCGAGGAGCTGCGGGCGCGTTTCGACGAGGCGTTCTGGATTCCCAAGCACGGCTGGTACGCCTTCGGCCTGGATGCCGACAAGCAGCAGATCGATGCGCTGACCAGCAATGCCGCCCAGTGCCTGTGGACCGGGATCGTGGCCGACGAGCGCGCCGAGGAGCTGATCGACCGGCTCGCGGGCCCGGCGATGAACAGCGGGTTCGGGCTGCGCACGCTGGCCGACGGGATGGGCGCCTACAACCCGATGAGCTACCACAACGGCTCGATCTGGCCGCACGACACCGCGCTCGCGGTGGCGGGGCTGGCCCGCTACCGGCACGTGCGCGGGGCGGCGGAGCTCGCGGAGTCGCTGGCGGCCGGGCTGCTGGAGGCCGCGGAGCGTTTCGGCGGGCGGCTGCCGGAGCTGTTCTGCGGGTTCCCGCGCGCGCGGTTCGACCCGCCGATCCCGTATCCGGCGGCGTGCTCGCCGCAGGCGCTGGCCAGCGCGGCCCCGCTGCTGCTGGTCCGCGCCCTGCTCGGCCTGGAGCCCGACCTGCCGCGCCGCACCCTGCTGCTCACCCCGCGGCTGCCCGCGGCCTGGGGCGAGGTGCGGCTGACCGACCTGCGCCTTGGCGGGGCGAGCGTGCACGTGATCGCCCGCGGCGACACCGCCCGGGTCGAGGGGCTGCCCGCGGACTGGCACCTCGACATCCGCTGAGGATCAGACGGGCTTCTCCCCGGCCGGGGCATCGGCGGCGTCGTCCGGTTTCCCGGCTCGGGAGGGGTTGTCGTCGGTGGCTTCGGGGGCCGGTTCGGTGACGACGTCGATCTGCTCGCCGAGGTAGCGCACGACCACGGCGACGATCGCCACGACCGGTACCGCGAGGAAGGCGCCGACGATCCCGTAGAGGGAGCCGCCCGCGGTGACCGCGAGCAGCACCACGACCGCGTGCAGTTTCATGCTGCGGCTCTGTAGCACCGGCTGCAGCACGTTGCCCTCCAGCTGCTGCACCGCGATGATGATGCCGAGCACGATGAGCGCGGTGGTGAACCCGTTGCCGACCAGCGCGACCAGCACCGCGAGCGCGCCTGCGACGAACGCCCCGACCACGGGGACGAAGCCGCCGATGAAGGTGATGACGGCGAGCACCATGGCCAGCGGGACGCCGAGGATCACCAGCCCGGCGCCGATGAAGATCGCATCGATCAGGCTGACCAGCGCCTGGGTGCGGATGAAGCCACCGAGCGTGACCCACATCCGGTTGAGCACCTCTTCGACGTGGCGCCCGCTGCGGCTGCCGAGCAGCAGGTGCAGCCACGGCAGGAACCGCGGCCCGTCCTTGATGAAGAAGAAGACCAGCACCAGCACCAGGAAGATGCCGATGAGCGCGGAGGTGGCGGTGGTGACGCCGGTGAAGACCCCGCCCGCGATCTGCTCGGCGCTGGATTGCAGCCGCTGCACGATGGCGTCGACCGCCGAGTCGAGCTGTTCGTCGCGGACCCGCAGCGGCGGGCCGCGCAGCCAATCGCGGACCTGGTTCACGCCCTCGGTGGACTTGTCGCCCAGGTCGGGGGCCTGGTCGACGACCGAGGGGACGATCAGCGCGATCACCCCGGCCAGGGCGCCGATGAAGCCGAGCAGCGAGATGGTGGCGGCCAGCGCGGGCCGCAGCCCGTGGTTGACCATCCAGCGGGTCGGCGGCCAGAGCACGGTGGCCACGACGATGGCCATCGCCACCGGCAGCAGGATCACCCAGAACTTGGCGATGAGATAGCCGAGCACCCAGGCGCCGGCGGCGACCGCGACCAGGCACAGCGACCACTTGGCCAGCCAGAGGAACCCCCTGCCGATCACCTCGCCCCGGTCACGCGCCTGCTCGGGCTTTCGGGTGCCGTGTCCGACGGCGTCTTCCGCGCTCACGCGGCCAGTTTCGCACGAAGGGGCGCGCGGTGGCGCCGGGCCGGGGCGGGTTGTCTGGTCACGGCTGCCGCGATGCCCGCTGCCGGTGCGCGCAAACGTGCTCGGCCCGGTGAGAACGGCACGCGCACATCGAGTTCCGCCCCGGCGTGTGCTGCGCCACGCCCGGGCGGTGTTTCGTTTTCCGACAGGGTTGACGGAAAGATTGCGGGGCAATCACGAAAGCACGGCCGGGCGGCGTCCCGGCACCGGGCCCCGACGGGCCCGGCGGAGCTGGAAGGAAGTGGGAGGAATGGCGCGCCGGGAAACGGAGTTGGTGGCGGCATTCGTCCGCCTCGCGGACACACTGGTCGACGACTACGACCCGATGGACCTGGTGCAGTACCTGCTCGACCGTGCCGTCGAGCTGCTGCCGCCCGCCGACAACGGCGCGGTGCTGCTGGTGGACGAGCACGGCGACCTGCAGGTCTTCGCCTCGACCGACGAGACGGCGCGCTGGCTGGAGCTACTGCAGCTGCAGTCCCGCAACGGGCCGTGCCTGCAGTCCTACCGGACCGCGGAGCGGGTCGTCACCGAGGATCTGCAGCGCGACCGGGAGCGCTGGCCGGAGTTCGCCGACACCGCCTACGAGCAGGGGCTGCGCTCGGTGTACGCGCTGCCGCTGCGGCTGCGCGACGACCGCCTCGGCGCGATGAACCTGTTCAGCACCGACACCGGGGCGCACCTGTCCGACGACGATCTCGCGGTCGGGCAGGCGCTGGCCGACATCGCCGCGATCGCGCTGCTGCGGGCCAGGCAGCTGGCCGACACCAGGACGGTGAACAACCAGCTGCAGCACGCGCTGCAATCGCGGATCGTGATCGAACAGGCCAAGGGCATGCTCTCGGCGCAGGGCGAGCTGCACCCGGAGACGGCGTTCGCCGCGCTGCGCGGCTACGCCCGCCACCACCGGCGCCGGCTGCCCGAGCTCTCGCGCGAGGTGGTGGAGCGCTCGGTGGACGCCGCCGAGGTGCTGGCCTTCGCCGCGGCGCCCGCACACGAGCGGTAGCGGTCAGGGCTCGGGGTGCTCGCCCTCGTCGGCGCGTTCGTGCACGGTGAGCAGCAGGTGGTCGAACCGGGTGCGCAGCTGGACGTCGGCGTCGGCGCTCGCGGCGAGCTCGGCGATCAGCCGCGCGGCCAGCGTGCGCAGTTTGACGTTGGTCTCCTGCGAGCGCCAGGCGAGCACCCGGAAGGCCTGGTCGGCGCTGATCCCGTAGACCAGCATCATGGCGCCCTTGACCTGTTCGATCACGGCACGCGATTCGTAGAGCTCGGGCAGCACCCCGTCCAGGGTGGCCTTGCGGCTCTCGGCGAAGGTGTCGGTGACGTCGATGTAGTAGCCGCTGGTACCGAGCACGGTGCCGTCGTCGCCGGTCAGGTGGTCGCCGACGACGAGAACGTGGCGCACCGCGCCCGTGCGGTCGACGATGCGGTGGCTGCTGCAGAAGGGCTCGCCGGTCTCGACGCTGCGGGCGATGGTGGCGGCGACCTGGTCGCGGTCCTCGGGGTGTTTGTGCGAGAGCAGCAGCTCGGTGGTGGCCTGCACGGTCTCCTCGGCGTAGCCGTGCAGGGCGGCGACCTCGTCGGACCATTCCCAGCGCTGGTCGGCGAGGTAGAACCGGAAACCGCCCGCGACCTGGGGGCGGCCGCCGCCGAGCAGCTCGGTGCCCCCGGGCAGCCCGTCCTCGGCCTCGGCTGCGCGCGGCGCGGCGCCGAGCACGACGGCATCACTGTTCGCCTGGTCCATACCCCTACCTCTTCCGACGAAATCGATTCGCCGCAGGCCACCGGGGTCTGGGGTAGCGCGTGACGCCGACCAGAATATCCAATGCCGGTGACAGGCCGGGCGCGGGGGCACCGCTGTTGATCTTGAAACCGTCCGGTACTTCCGATCGGCGTGATCGCACCGGCGGCACCGGGGCCGCGCCGGATGGTAGGAAAGGGGACGTGTCCGCAACTGGCGATCCCTCCGGTCCCCCTCCCGACTCCAGCGCCGTCGCCGAGGTCGTCGACCTGGTCAGCGCGCTGATCCGCTTCGACACCTCCAACACCGGCGAACTGGCCACCACCAGGGGCGAGGCCGAGTGCGCGCGGTGGGTGATCGAGCAGCTGGAGGAGGTCGGCTACACCACCGAGTACGTGGAGTCCGGCGCGCCGGGCCGCGGCAACGTCTTCGCCCGGCTGCCCGGCGCGGATCCTTCGCGCGGCGCGCTGCTGATCCACGGCCACCTGGACGTGGTGCCCGCCGAGGCCGCGGACTGGAGCGTGCACCCGTTCTCCGGCGCGGTCCGGGACGGCTACGTGTGGGGCCGCGGCGCGGTCGACATGAAGGACATGGTCGGCATGTCCCTGGCGCTGGCCCGCCAGTTCCGCCGGGAGGGAACGGTCCCGCCGCGCGACATCGTCTTCGCCTTCCTCGCCGACGAGGAGAACGGCGGCAAGTGGGGGTCGCAGTGGCTGGTGGAGCACCGCCCCGAGCTGTTCGACGGCATCACCGAGGCGGTCGGCGAAGTCGGCGGCTTCTCGCTGACGGTGCCGCGCCGGGACGGGAGCGACCGCCGCCTGTACCTGGTGGAGACCGCGGAGAAGGGGCTGGGCTGGATGCGGCTGCGCGCCAAGGCGCGCGCCGGGCACGGCTCGTTCCTGCACGAGGACAACGCGGTCACCATCCTGGCCAGGGCGGTGGCGCGCCTGGGCACGCACACCTTCCCGCTGGTGGTCTCGGATTCGGTGGCCGAGTTCCTGGCCGCGGTGTCGGAGGAGAGCGGCCTGGAGTTCGATCCGGCGGGCCCCGACATCGAGGGCAGGCTGGCCAAGCTGGGCACGATCTCCCGGATCATCGGCGCCACCCTGCGCGACACCGCGAACCCGACCATGCTCAGTGCCGGCTACAAGGCCAACGTGATCCCGCAGACCGCGGAGGCGGTGGTGGACTGCCGGGTCGTGCCCGGCAGGCAGGCCGAGTTCGAGCGCGAGGTGGACGAGCTGATCGGCCCGGACGTGGAGCGCGAGTGGATCACCAAGCTCGACTCCTACGAGACCACCTTCGACGGGCACCTGGTCGACGCGATGAACGCCGCGGTGCTGGCGCACGACCCGAACGGGCGCACGGTGCCCTACATGCTCTCCGGCGGCACCGACGCGAAGGCCTTCGCCAAGCTCGGGATCCGCTGCTTCGGGTTCGCGCCGCTGCGGCTGCCACCGGAGCTGGACTTCACCGCGCTGTTCCACGGCGTGGACGAGCGGGTGCCGGTGGAGTCGCTCGAATTCGGCACCCGGGTGCTGGAACACTTCCTGCTGCACAGCTGAACCGAACGAGAGAGGACCGCATGAGAAACAACCCGTACGACGCGCTGCCCGATGTCCCGTCCTTCACCGTCACCTCCGACGATGTCGCCGACGGCGAGAAGTTCGGCAACGACCAGGTGAGCGGGGTGTTCGGCGCGGGCGGGCGGGACATCTCGCCGCAGCTGTCGTGGTCCGGTTTCCCCGAGGGCACCAAGAGTTTCGCGGTCACCGTCTACGACCCCGACGCCCCGACCGCCTCCGGTTTCTGGCACTGGGCGGTGGCCGACATCCCGGCGGGCACCACCTCGCTGCCGTCCGGGGCGGGCAGCGGCGAGGAGGGCGGGGCGATCCCGACGGGGGCGATCACGCTGCGCAACGACGGCGGCTTCGCCGGGTACGTGGGCGCGGCTCCGCCGCAGGGCCACGGCCCGCACCGCTACTTCGTCGTGGTGCACGCGGTGGACGTGGAGAGCCTGGGCGTGCCGCCGGAGGCGAGCCCCGCGTTCCTCGGCTTCAACCTGTTCAGCCACACCCTGGCCCGCGCCACCCTGGTCGCCACCTACGAGCAGTAGGCCCCCGCCCGCGAAAACGGCCCCGGAGCACGCTGTCCGGGGCCGTTTTCGCGGATTCTAGACGGCGATGACCCGCCCGCCCGGCTCGGGGCCGTAGAGCGCGGTGATCTCGGCGGCGTAGGCCGCGGCGATCGGGACCCGCTTGAGCGACATCTTCGGGGTGAGCTCCTCCCCGCCGGGCTCCCAGACCCGGTCGACGACGGTGAAGCGCTTGATCTGCTCGACCCGGGAGAGCTTCCTGTTGCCCTCGGCGACGGCGGCCCGGAGTTCGTCGAGGATCTCGGTGCGGGCGACGAGGGCGGGCAGCTCCTCGCCGGTGGCGTCGAGCTCCTTGGCGCGCAGCGCGAGCACGTCGGGGTCGACCATGACGAGCGCGGTGATGTAGGGCCTGGCGTCGCCGATGGCGACGATCTGCCCGACCAGCGAGCTGGCGGCCTTGACCGCGTTCTCGATGTTGGAGGGGGCGATGTTCTTGCCCGCCTCGCTGATGATGAGCTCCTTCTTGCGGTCGATGATCCGCAGGTAGCCGTCGTCGTCGAGGCTGCCGACGTCGCCGGTGTGCAGCCAGCCGTCGGCGTCGATGGCCTCGGCGGTCTTGTCCGGCATGTTGCGGTAGCTGCGGGTGACGATCGGGCCGCGGATCAGCACCTCGCCGTCCTCGGCGAGTTTCAGCTCGACCCCGTCGACCGCGCGCCCGACCGAGCCGGGGCGCGGGTTGTCCAGGTCGGTGAAGGTGCCGACACCGGTGGTCTCCGACATCCCCCACACCTCGGAGACCACGAACCCGAGCCCCAGGTAGTACTCGAGGGTCTCCGGCGGGATCGGCGCCGCGCCGGAGGAGGCGACGCGCAGCTGGTCGAGCCCGAGCGCGGCGCGCAGCTTGGCCAGCACCAGCTTGTCGGCGACGGCGTGCTGAGCCTTGAGCACCGGCGAGCGGCCCTTGCCGCTGAGATCGGCGCGGGCGGCGGCGATTCCGGTCGCGATGGCCCAGTCCGCGAGCGACCGCTTGAGCGGGCTGGGTTCGGCGGCGAGCTTGCCCTCGACCCCGGCCTTGATCTTCTGCCACACCCGCGGCACGCCGAAGAAGGTGGTGGGGCGGGCGTCGGGCAGCGCGGCGGCGATCTCACGCGGGTCGGGAACGGTGGTGATCTGCACGCCGGTGAGCAGGCTGATGGCGTGCCCGGAGATGCGGTCGGCGACGTGCGCGGCGGGCAGGTAGGAGACGGCGCGGTCGTCGAACCCGACCTTCAGCGGCCCGCTGAGCAGCGCGATGATCTGGGCCAGCACGTTGCGGTGGCTGATCTCCACGCCCTTGGACGGCCCGGTGGTGCCGGAGGTGTAGATGAGGGTGGCGAGGTCGTCGGCGCGCACGGCCTGCCAGGCGGCGTCGAAGTCGAAGCCGGGCTCGGGGTTCGCCTCCAGGTCGGCGAGGGTGATCGCGCCGCTCGCCGGGCCGTCGACCACGATCAGGTGCTCGACCGGGGTCGGCACCGCCGTGATCACCGGCAGGAACGCCCGCTCGGTGATGACGACCCGGTTCCCGGCGTTGCCGAACTGGTGCGCGATCTGCTCGGTGGAGCTGGTGTTGTAGACCGAGAACGGGGTGGCGCCCAGGTGCAGTGCGGCGGTGTCGACGAGATTGAACTCGGGCCGGTTGGTGAGCATGATGCCGACGGTGTCGCCGCGGGCGACGCCGAGCCGCGCGAGCCCGGCCGCGAGCACCCGGACCCGTTCGGCGTACTGGCCCCAGGTGATCTCCTGGGTTCCCCCGACGGTGCGCAGCGCCACCTGGCCGGGGCGCAGCTTCACGGTCTCCTGGAACGCGGCGGGCACGGTGTAGACGGTGGCGCCCGATTCGTGGGCGAAGCCGATCTCCGGTGTAGTCATAGTTCGTAGTTCCCGATCGTCGAGCGTGGCCACACGCAGCCCCTGACACAGTGGCGGTGAACGTCTGTCACCGTGTCAGGGTTCAGGGTGCGCGGAAGTGGTGTGGATCACGTCGATCGTAGCGGGTGTACTGCCCGGATCGTCCCTATTCCGGGAGGAGGTGGTGGCGCTTGACCCGCTTGGCGGTCAGATAGTGCCGCGCGGCCTCCGAGCGCGGCTCGGTGTGCAGCGGAACGACCACGACCTCGATGCGCGCTTCCTCCAGCGCGGCGACCTTGTCCGGATTGTTCGTCATGAGCCGGACCCGGTCGAGTCCGAGCGCCACCAGCGCGGTCGCCGCTACCTTGTAGTCGCGGGAGTCCTCGTTCAGGCCGAGCCGGTGGTAGCTCTCGAAGGTGTCGAGGTTGTCGCGCTGCCCGAGCCCGAGCCCGCGGGCCTTCATCGACAGCCCCGCGCCGCGCCCCTCCTGTTCCAGGTAGACCAGCACCCCGGCCCCCTCGGCCTGGATGAGGTCCATCGCGGCCTCCAGCTCCGGCCCGCAGTCGCAGTCCTCGAAGCCGAGGACCTCGCCGTAGAGGCAGCGGGAGTGCAGCCGGACGAGGCAGCCGTCGGTGACGGTGCCGAAGGTCAGCAGGTGCCCCCCGTTGACGGCATCCGATAGTTCGACCACCCGGACGTCGAGCTCGCTCCCCTTGCGGGGGCTCCGATGTGCGGCCTCGGGCCGATCACACGCGGTCGTGGTCAAATGCTTCCTCCGAAGCGGTCGGGCATCGTTGGCGGGCGGGGCAAACGTACATCACCCGGGGTCGCCCGGCTTGTCCACGAACCGATCGATCGCCGCCCGGCCGGGCATGGCCTCGGGAACATCACCGGCGAAGGACTGCGTGGCGGCCATCGCCGCGCAGATCCAGTGGAAGTCGGGCTCGCCGCCGGTGATCACCAGCTGGTGGGCGAGCGCGCCGCAGAACGCGGCGTGGGCGCCGGGTGCGTCGTCCATCGCGGCGAGCCGGGGGCGGGGGATATCGGCGGTGCCGTGCCTGCCGCGCAGCCGGCAGGTGAAGCCCTCGATGGCGCAGACCGTGCCCACGCCGAGGGCCAGCAGCTTCGGCGCGATCTCGGCGTCGAAGACCCGCAGCGCTTCGTCGGGGGTGTACCGGGTCGCGGAGATGAGCCGGCTGAGCTGCCAGGTGCTGCCGACCACGTACTCGACGCCGTCGAGGAACTGGTAGAGCCTGGCGGGCTGGTCGTGCGGCGGCGCCGCCTGCAGCACCCGCGCGGGGGGCCGGGGGACCTCCCGCAGGATCGAGAGCGCCTGCTCCACGACCGGCAGCGGTGACTCGAGGGTCATGATCACCACGTCGGAGCTGACCAGCGTCGCGGCAACGTCGGGGTCGAGCAGGTCCTGCGGGGTGAACTGGACCTGGTTGCCTTCGGCGCCGATCGCGCTGGTGCTGCCGCCGGGGGTGACGATGAGCGCGGCCACGTCGGTGCCCGCTTCCCGGACGATCTTCATCATCGAGGTGTCGACGCCTTCGCGTTCGAGCAGGGCCACGATGCGGCGTCCGGCGTCGTCGTCACCGACGGCGGCCAGCAACCGGGTGTTCATGCCGAGCCGGGAGGCGGCGACCGCCCGGTTGAGGCCCTTGCCGCCGAGGCGCCGCTCGAAGCGGCCACTCGCCGAGCCGCCGGCGACCGGCAGCCGATCGACGCGGTACAGGTGGTCGACCACCGCGTTCCCCAGCACCGTGACCGTGCCGTTGGTGCCGAACCGGTCGGCGATCGCGTCGGCCTGTTCCGACACCCGCGCCGGCGAATAGCCCCGGCCGTTGCGCACCGGGCCGTCGACCAGGGCCGCGGCGAGTGCGGTGAACGCCCGCCGCTCGGGGGAGGCGCGCAGCGTCCGGACGCTCGGGGCCGAGGGCGTCGGCCCGGCGCCGAGCACGGTGTGCAGCAGCGCCCAGGCCGTCGAGAGGTACTCCCGTCGCTCCCCGAGGTCACCGGCGTACAGCCGTGCGGTGTCCACCTCGTCGTCGGCGAGCAGCCCCAGCGAGAGCGCGGCATCGACGACGAGCCGATCGGTGGGCGAGAGTCGTTGCGCCACTTCGCGAACGACCGGCAACACCGCCTCGGCGGACTCCACCCCCGTGCGGCGGGCGTGGGTACGGATGGCGGGCAGCTCCAGCAGGGGGGAGACGTCGATCTCCGTGGTGCGCACCCGCTCCGCGCTGAGCCCCGACCGTTTCCCGAGCCGGGTGAGAATTTGCCGGACAGCGATGACTTGTCCGTCCAGCGGGCCGCTCACCGGCCTCACCTCCTGCCACCGCCGCTCTCTACGCTACCGCGCCAATTGCCACCCTGCGTCCGCCCGAAGGCTTCCGAGAGATCGCGATCTGGCAACCGCGCCGTAATAGTGTCGCGCACAGCGGGATTGCGCGCTGTCCATCCGGCCTGACAGCAGGTTTACCGCAATGTTCACATGTCAATTCCCATGACTCGACGGCAATTGACCGCCTTCGGCGGCGACTGTCACACTGGGATCGGCTCCTCCCCGTCGGGGACGAGGCCCGGAGGGGCCGATAAGGAGCGATCATGGCAGTCCACAGCACCGGCTCGAGGATGACCAGCGAGGTCACCCCGGAGTACGCCTACCGGGTGTACTCCGGCGGCAGGAAGCCGTGGCGGCTGAGCTGGTGGCCGGGCAGGCCGCTCACCGAGGAGCAGGCGCTGGCGGGGATGGAGCTCGACGAGCTGGTGTCGAACTCGGCGCTGGTGCACGACCCGCTGGCGTTCGCGCTGATGCAGGAGCGGGCGCACCGGCTGGGAACGGTCTTCGCCCAGGCCCTGCTGCTGCTGGCCAAGGCGATGGCGGCGCGCGGCGCGGTGGAGATCACCCCCGGCGAGCCGGCCGACGGCCCGCGCGGCGGCGATATCGGGATCCCGCGCCGCCCGCCCGCGCCGGGCCCGGGCCACGGCCTCGGATACTGCACCGACCTGCGCAGGCCGCACACCGAGCCGCCGGTGGTGTTCCCGTGATCAGGCCGGGTCGAGGTGTTCCGCGCCGACGGCCTCGGCCAGATCCCGGTAGCCGGCGGCGCGCAGCCGGGCGGCGATCCCGCGGTGGATCCGCCGCGCCCAGAACGGGCCACCGTAGATGAACCCGGTGTAGCCCTGCAGCAGGCTCGCCCCGGCGAGGATCCGCTCCCACGCCTGATCGACGGTCTCGATCCCGCCGACCGAGACCAGCACCAGCTGCCCGCCCACCCGCCGGTGCAGCCGGCGCAGCACCTCGAGCGACCGGTCGGCCACCGGCGGCCCGGAGAGCCCGCCCGCGCCGCAGGTTTCGACCTCGGCGGCGGGAGTGGCGAGCCCGGCGCGCTCGATCGTGGTGTTGGTGGCGACGATCCCGGCCAGCCCGAGCTCGATGGCGAGGTCGGCGACGGCGTCGATGTCGTCGTCGGAGAGGTCAGGGGCGATCTTGACCAGGACGGGAACGGTGACGGTGTCGAGCACCGCGGCCAGCAGCGGCCGCAGCGCCTCGACGGCCTGCAGGTCGCGCAGCCCGGGGGTGTTGGGGGAGCTGACGTTGACGACGACGAAATCGGCGTGCGGGCCGAGCAGGGCGGCGCTGGTGGCGTAGTCGGCGGCGGCCTCGGCGGCCGGGGTCGCCTTCGTCTTGCCGATGTTGGCGCCGATCGGGACGCCGGGGCGGCGCGCGCGCAGCCGGTCGGCGGCCGGGGCGGCGCCCTCGTTGTTGAAGCCCATCCGGTTGATCAGGGCGCGGTCGGCGGGCAGCCGGAACAGCCGGGGGGCGGGGTTGCCGGGCTGGGCGTGCGCGGTGACGGTGCCGATCTCGGCGAAGCCGAAGCCGAGCGGGGCCCAGGCGTCGACGCCGTCGGCGTTCTTGTCGAACCCGGCCGCGAGCCCGAGCGGGGCCGGGAAGCCGACCCCGAACAGGGTGCTGCGCAGGATCGGGTCGTGCCCGGCGAGCACCAGGGCCAGCACCGAGCGCAGCGGCGGGAACCGGGTCGCCCACCGCATGGCGGCGAAGGCGAGGTGATGGACCCGCTCCGGCGGAAGCAGGAACATCAGGCGCAGCAGCAGGCCGTACATCAGATCCCCGGTTCGGACTCGGGTAGCGCGGCGTTGCGGCGCCTGCGCAGCAGCACGCGGCGGCTGCCGTCGGTGTAGGCGCGGACCCGGGACAGCTCCCAGCCGCCGTACTCGGCCTGGATGGCCAGCCGCATGGAGGCGGTCACCCTGGTGACCTCGGGTGGCAGCCGCAGCGGCACGTACTCGTAGTCGTCGCCGCTGGTCTCCCAGCCCGCGGGGAGCGCGGTTCGCGAACTCCGGTGCTTCGGCGCCATCACTGACCTCTCTTCCGATCCGTCGCGGCGATCCGCTGGACGCCGTCGCCGGCGGCCGATGCCACGAACAGGTCGCCGGTGCCCGCGTCGACGGCGAGCGCGTCCGGCTGCCGGACCGTCGGACGACGGTCCACTTCCACCGGTATCCCGGTGCCGAGGTCGAATCCGACGACCTCGTTGCTCTGCGTGCACGACACCCACACGGTGTCCGACCCGGCGTCGTAGGCGAGCGCGTAGGGCGCGGAGCCCACCGGGAAGCGCTGCCGCAGCACCAGCGGCGCGGTGGTGTAGACCAGCAGTTCCCCGTGGTCGGTGTCGGTGACCAGGACCCGGCCGAGCGGGTCGGCGATCAGGGTGGTGGCGCCGTCGCCCGCGCGCAGCCCGAGCCCGAGCCGGTCGGCGCCGGTGCCGAGCTCGGCGATCATGCTCTGGCGCCGATCGAGCACGGCGACCTCGCCGCCGACGACGGCGAGCGCGTCGGCCGAGACCAGCCCGTCCGCGGTGGCGCGGGTGGCGCCGTCCGGGCCGAGGGTGCGCAGCTGCCCGTCTCCGGTGCCGACGACGAGGGTGTCGTCCGGGCCGGGCGCGACGCTGCGCACCTCGGCGTCGACCGGGACCTCGGTGCTCGTCCCGGTGCCGAGCGCGACCCGCACCACCGCGCCGGGCACCGCGGCCAGTACCTCACCGGGGCGACCGGGCACGAGCGCGGCGGCGGCACCGGGCAGGGTGACGGTGCGGGCGACGGCGAGCGGCTCGGCGCCGGGATCGAGCACGTCGAGCCGGGTGCCGGTGGCGGCGGCGAGCAGCCCGCTGCCGGGATCGGCGGCGAGCAGCGAGTACGAGGAGCCGGCCAGCGCGGTGCGCCCGGCGGGCGGGACGGCGGGCACCGGCGCGGCGGCGGGGGCGGCGGGTTCCCTGGTGGGGACGTCGGGGCCGGCGGACTCGCCGGAGCAGCCGGTGAGCACCGCCAGCGCCACCAGCCCCGCCGCCAGTGAACCAACCGGACGCATCCGCCGCACTCCCTTTCCACCGCTCACCCGCGACACCGCCCCGAACCGATCACGGCCCGGGGCGAAACATCGGCCCCGCCGGAGCCGACATACGAGCAGACCGCATCGACCCATGATGACGCAACATCGCTGCGCCGACGCCCCGGCACCAGCTGTGTCGTCGCTTCCGGCGGGCCGACCGTCCGCTCCGGTGGTTACCGTGGAGGTGACCACCACCCGACCCAGGGAGACCCGGTTGCAGCCCGACCGATCATCCGGCTTCACCGTCGACGACCTCACCGTCGGCCCGTTCGCGCACGGCTTCGGAACCACGGCAGACGGCCACCCCTTCGCGTTCCGGACCGTCCGGTCCACTCTCTTCGTGGAAATATACCGGCACGACCCCGACCTGGCCGTTCCCGGCCCCGAGGACGTCCTCGCGGCCGCCGACACCCCGGTCACCGACATCGACCTCGACGACGCGCGCAGCGTCACCGCCCTGGTGCGCGACCTGCTGCCCCGCGCCGTCGCGGCACCGGGCACGACCGCGGGCGAGCCCACGATCGTACGTGCCCTTCTGGGACGGTTGGGGGCCGTCATCGACGGACGCTGACCGCATACGGTATCCCTGTAGGTGATGCTTCCCACACCGCACCGCCTCATCCGCCGCGCGCTCGGCGCCGCGCTGGCCGCCGCCGCCACCGCGTTCACCCTCTCCGCCTGCGGGGACGGCGTGGACGAGAGCGCCGTCGCCGCCGCCCGCTCCTCCGCCAACGCCGCGGTCACCTCCTCGATCGCGGCGACCTCGTCGGCGGTGGCGAACCGGCACATCCCGACCGCGCCCGAACTCGACGCCCGCATCAAGAGCGCCCTCGACCCGGCGCTGCCCGACGCCGAACGCACCGGCCTGATCGAGGACGGCGCCGCCTTCCGCGACGCCATCCCCGACATGTACAAGGCGCTACAGGACAACCCGCGCGCCGTCTACGGCGTCACCGACCCGGTCTTCGACAACCGCGACGGCACCCTCACCGCCACCCTGCGCCTGGACAAGGACGGCACCGGCAGCAACATCCGCACCACCGTCGTGCACTTCGTCTACCTCGACGACCAGTGGAAGATCTCGCGCACCGACCTGTGCGGGATCCTGCGCTCGGCCGACTACCGCACCGCGGCCTGCGGCTGAGGCGCGGGTGCTGCACTCCGGCTCCCTGCGGTGGGGCAGATTCGTCTACCGGCACCGCGTCGCGGTCCTCGCGCTGTGCGTGTTCGCCGTGCTCGTCACCGGCTGGTACGGCCGCGACCTCGGCGAACACCTGACCCAGGAGGGCTGGTTCGACGAGAGCAGCGAATCGGTGGCCGGCTCCGAGATCGCCGACGACACCTTCGGCCGCGACACCGACAGCGACCTCATCCTGCTCTTCACCGCCCCCGCGGGCACCACCGTCGACGACCCCGGCGTGCGCGGCCCGGTCACCGCCGCGCTCACCGCGCTGCGCGAACAGCACCCCGACCGGATCGCCAAGATCGACAGCTACTGGGACAGCCCGTTCGCCGCCTCCGCCACCGACGCCACCCGCACCGTCGCCTTCGCCGTCGTCGGGCTCCGCGAGGAGGGCACCGAGGCGATCGAGAACTTCCTCGCGCTCAAACCCGCGCTCGGCGCGGACGGCGACGGCACCGGCCCCGGCGGCACCACCGTGCAGCTGGCCGGGCTGCAACCGGTGGTCGAGGGCATCAACACCGGCATGCAGGACGACATCCGCCGCGCCGAGGTGATCGCGCTGCCACTGGTGGCGATCCTGCTGTACTTCGTCTTCGGCGGCATCGTCGGCGCGCTGCTCCCGGTGCTGATCGGCGGCATGACCATCCTGGCCGGGCAGGGCATCATGCGCGGGCTCACCAATTACATCGACGTCAACGTCTTCGCCGGCGCCGTCGTCACCCTGGTCAGCCTCGGGCTCGCCATCGACTACGGGCTCTTCGCCGTCACCCGGTTCCGGGAGGAGCTCGCCGCGGGCCGCACGGTCGAGGACGCGGTAGCCCGCACCGTCGCCACCGCCGGGCGCACCGTGCTGTTCTCCGCGCTGATCGTCGCGATCAGCCTCGGCGCGCTCTTCATCTACCCGAACGGGGTGCTGCGCTCGGTGCCCTACGGCGGCATCTCCTCGGTGCTGATCGCCGCCGTGCTCTCGGTGACCGCGCTGCCCGCGCTGCTCGGCATCGTCGGGCACCGCATCGACCTGTGGGGCTGGAAACGGTTCTCCCGCACCAAGACCGAAGCCCAGATCGACGCCGGGTTCTTCGCCCGGCTCGCCCGCTTCGCCATGCGCCGCCCGTGGCTGGTGATCGTGCCGGTGCTGCTCGGCATCGCGCTGCTCAGCACCCCGTTCCGGCACATCGAGTTCGGCGGGATCAGCGAACGCTACCTCGACCGCGAACACCCGGCCCGGGTCGCGCAGGAACGCTTCGACGAGCTCTTCCCCGGGCTGCGGCTGGAACCGGTCAAACTCGTCGTCGTCGGCGCCGACGCGGCGCAGCTCGCCGAGATCCGCTGGGCCGCCAACCAGGTCCCCGGCCTCACCGGCCGCTTCGAACCCGCCGCCGCCACCCGCGACGGGGTCAACGTGCTCAGCGCCGGGCTGCGCGAGGACCGCGACGCCGACCGGGTGGTCCGCGCGCTGCGCGAGATCCCGCAACCCGACGGCGTCCGCACCTACGTCGCCGGGGTGCCCGCACTCGAACGCGACAGCATCAACGGCCTGCTCGCCGGGCTGCCCTGGCTGCTGCTGATCCTGGTCAGCGCCTCCCTGGCCCTGATGTATGTCGCGTTCCGCTCCCTGGTGCTCGCGGTGAAGGCGGTGGCGATGAGCGCGCTCAGCCTCGCCTCCACCCTCGGGCTGCTGACCTGGCTGTTCGTCCAGGGCCACGGCTCGGAGCTGCTCCGCTTCACCCCCGGCCCGCTCATGTTCGCCGCGCTGGTGCTGATCGTCTGCGTGATCTTCGGGCTCTCCACCGACTACGAGGTGTTCCTGCAGTCCCGGATGACCGAGGCGCGCGCGGCGGGCGCCGACCCGCCCGAGGCCATCCGCTACGGCATCGCCCACACCGGCGGGGTGATCACCTCGGCCGCCGCCATCCTGATCGTGGTCACCGGCGCGTTCGGCTTCTCCGACCTGGTGCTCATGAAGTACATCGCCTACGGCATGATCGCCGCGCTCGTACTCGACGCCACCGTCATCCGGATGCTGCTCACCCCGGCGGTGCTGAAACTGGTGTGGCGGCGCTGACCGCCCGCACCGGCAGGACCAGCTGCGCGCCGGTCACCGGGTGGTCGATCACCTCGACCGGGTGCCGGTAGACGGCGGTGAGCAGGCCGGTGGTGAGCACCGCGCGCGGCGCCCCGTCGGCGGCCACCCGGCCGTCGTCGAGGACCGCGACCCGGTCGGCGTAGGCGGCGGCGATGCCGAGGTCGTGCACCACGATCACCACCGCGGCACCGGCCCGCGCGCGCTCGCGCGCCAGGGTCAGCACGGCCTCCTGGTGGCCGAGGTCGAGGGCGGCGGTGGGTTCGTCGAGCAGCAGCGTCGCGGTGCCCTGGGCCAGCACCCGGGCCAGCGCGACCCTGGCCCGCTCACCGCCGGACAGGGTCGGGAACGCGCGCCCGGCCAGGTGGCCGATATCGGCCGCCGCCAGCGCGGTGTCGATGGCAGCCTCGTCGCCGAGGTCGCGGCCGGTGCCCGACCACGGGGCGCGCCCCATCGCGACGACCTCGCGGGCGGTGAACGGGAACCCGACGGTGTGGCTCTGCGGCAGCACCGCGCGCCTGCGCGCCATGTCCAGCGCCGACCACGCGGTGACCGGGCGGCCGTCCAGCTCGACGGTGCCGGTGGTGGCGGGCAGCTCCCCGGCGAGCGCGGCCAGCAGGGTCGACTTGCCCGCCCCGTTCGGGCCCACCAGCGCGACCACCTGCCCGGCGGCGACCTCGAAGTCGACATCGCGCAGCACCGTGCGCGGGCCGCGGGCGACGGTCACGCCGCGGGCGCGCAGGGTGACCGTGCCGGGCTCCGGGGGGAGAGGCAGGGGAGAAGTGCGCCCGAAGATCCGGCGCCGCCGCACGGGCTCCGCCGGGCCGTGACCTTCGGCCGGAGAGCCGTCAGCACTCGCCTGCTCTGTGCTCGCCTGCTCTGTGCCCGCCCGGTCCACGCTGCCCGGCCCGACGGTCTGCGCGGCGCTCGCCCGATCCACGCTGCCCGGGTCGGCGGGCTGCGCGCCGCTCGCCCGACGCGGCTCCCCGCCGCTCACGCCCAGCCGCCCGAGCGGGCGCGGGTGCGGCGCAGCAGCCAGAAGAAGAAGGGGCCGCCGACCAGGGAGGTGAGCATGCCGAGCGGGAGGTCGGCGTTGGTGACCAGGGTGCGGGCACCGACGTCGGCGGCGAGCAGCACCACCGCGCCGAAGACGGCGCTGAGCGGGATCAGCACCCGGTGCGCGGGCCCGACCAGCATCCGCACCACATGCGGGACCACCAGCCCGACGAACATGATGATCCCGGTGAACGCCACCCCCGCGGTGGCGAGCAGCGCGACCACCGCGATCACGATCGCCCGCAACCGCTCGACGTCGACCCCGAGATGCCTGGCCACCGATTCCCCCAGCGCCAGCAGGTCCAGTTTCCGCGCCACCAGCACCGCCGCCGCGACCCCGAGCGTGGTGAGCGTGGCCACGATCCCCACCGCGTCCCAGGTGGCGCCGTTGAGGCTGCCGAGCTGCCAGAACACGATCTGATCGCGGGCGGCGGGCTGCGCCACGAACAGCAGCAACGCCAGCAGCCCACCGGCGAAGGCGTTGATCGCCACCCCGGTGAGCACCAGCGTCACCACCTCGGTGCGCCCCCCGGAGCGGGCCAGCAGGTACACCAGCATGGTGGTGGCCAGCCCGGCCGCGAACGCGGCCGCCGCCACCGACCAGGCCGCCACGAACGCGCCACCGACCACGATCACCGTGCCCGCGCCCACCGCCGCCCCCGCCGACACCCCGATCACGCCCGGCTCGGCCAGCGGGTTCGCGAACACGCCCTGCAGCAGCGCGCCCGCGGTGGCGAGCGCGGCGCCGACGAACGCCGCGAGCAGCACCCGCGGGAACCGCACCTCCCACAGCGTGACCTCGCCGGCCGGGTGCGCGGGCAGCGGGCCCAGCTCCAGCCCCATGCGATGCAGGACGCTGCCCGCGACCTCCGCCGGGGTGGTCGGCACCTGCCCGAGCGTGGCCGAGAGCAGCGCCAGCGCGACGAGCGCCACGACCGCGACTATCGACACGATCGCGATCCGCGACACGCCGCGGCTGCGCGGCACGACCGGGGCGGGGGAGTGCGGCACGAGCACCGCGGGATCGTCCCGCCTGCCCGGTGCTGCGCCCGCCTTCGCGAGTCCGGCGGGCACCGGCGGCGACCCAGCGGATCCGGTACCCGGCTCTGGGCTCATGCGCCGTACACGGCGTCGCTGAGCGCCGCCACCACCCGGCCGGTGTTCGGCCCGAAGGACAGCAGCACCGCATCCGACATGTCGACGACGCGGCGATCCCGCCCGGCCGGGGTCTGCGCGATCCCCGGCACCTTGGCCAGCCCGTCCAGCCCGCCGACCGACTGCAGCCCGTCGGTCATGACCAGGATGACGTCGGGCGCGGCATTGATCATGCCCTCGCTGGTGATGGCGGTGAACGGCTCGCGCACCCCGGCCGCGGTCCCGGCGTCGGCCCCGCCGATCGCCGCGATCAGCGCGTCCGCCCCGGAGCCCGGCCCGGCGATCATCGTGATCGCGGTGGAGCGCAGGTAGAGGAACGCGATCCGCAGCGGCGGCTCCTGCGCCGGCACCGCGGCCGTGGCGGCGGCGATCTCGTCGCGGGTGCGCCTGCCCAGCTCCGCGCCCCGCTCGGGGACGCCGAGCGCGGCGGCGACCGCCTCGATCTGCGGCACCACCCCGTCCATGGTGCGCTGCGGGTCGAAGTAGACCACCGCGAGCCCGGCCGCGCGCAGCTGCTCGCGCACCGCGGGCGCGGCACTGGTGGTGTCGGTGAGGAACACCGTCGGGCGCAGCGCCAGAATCGACTCCACGTTCAGCGAGCCGCTGCCCCCGGTCACGTTCGGCACGTCCCGCACGGCGGGGAAGGCGGCCGCGGTGCTGCGCCCGACCAGGTTCGCGCCGAGCCCGAGCGCCCACACCGTCTGCGCCAGCGTGCCGTACCGGTCGGCGGCCACGATCCGATCCGCGGAGCCGACGGTGACCTCGGTGCCGTCGAAGGAGCGCACCGTCACCGGCAGCGCGGGCGCGGGCGGCGGGGTGAACGGCACCGGATCCAGGTCGGTGAGCGACGCCGTCGCCGGGCCGCGCTGCCCGCCGCTCGCGCCCGCCCCGGTATCCCCGCAGGCGGTGAGCCCGGCCGCCAGGAGCAGGGCGAGCACCGCCACCACGGCACGGATTCCCCCGGAACGAACACGACCGCCACACCTCATGCCGCCCAGGCTAGCGCTGCCCCCGCCTACGGCGGGCCGCACGGTCGGCGCCATCGGCGACCGGGCTACTCGTGCCCGTTCTCCGGGCGCGCGCTCACGTCGTCGAGCGCGGCGGCGATGGCCCGCGGCAACTCCAGCGTCTCGGCCGCGAGCACCCCGGTGAGCTGCCCGATATCGCGCGCCCCGACGACCATGCTCGCCACCCCCGGGCGATCCCGGATCCAGGCCAGCGCCACCGCGAGCGGCGAGGTGCCGAGCCCGTCGGCCGCGGTCACCAGCGCGTCCACCACCCGATTGGCGCGCTCGTCGAGCCGATCCCTGATCTCCTCCGCCGTCGCCTCGTCCGCCCCGCGCGAATCGGCAGGCACCCCGTCCCGGTACTTGCCGGTCAGGATGCCGCCCGCCAGCGGCGTCGCCGCGATCAACCCGGTCCCGTGGTGCCGCGCGGCGGGCAGCAGATCCTCCTCCGCACCGCGCGCGAGCAGCGAATACGGGTGCTGCGCGGCCACCACCGGGGTCAGCGCGGCCAGCGACGCCAGCTGCCAGGCACTGAACCCGCGCACCCCCACATACCTGGCCTTCCCGGCGCGCACCGCGTGCTCGAGCGTGCCCGCGACCTCGTCGAGCGGGGTGTAGGGATCCCACTCGCCGATACTCCACAGATCCAGGTGGTCGGTGCCGAGCTCGCGCAGTGTCCGGTCCAGTTGCGCCAGCAGCCCGCGCCGGGAGGCGTCGACGGCCGGGCGCACCGGCTCCGGCACCGCGGGCCCGGCCTCGGCGACGGTCACCGGGACCACCCCGGAGCAGCCGCTCAGCACCAGGTCGTCACGGTTGACGAGATCGCCGAGCAGCTCGGCAAGCACCCGCTGCGCGCCGCCCGCCGTATAGGCGGGGGAGGTGTCGACCAGCGTGCCGCCCGCGTCGAGGAACGCCGTCATCTGCACCGCCGCCTCGTCGCCGCCGGTACGGTCGCCCCAGGTGTGGGTGGCCAGGCCCATCCGCGACACCCGCAGCCCGCTACGGCCGACCGTCCGCTGTTCCATTACCGCGTCCACGCTCTCGTCACGGCGCCAAGCCTAAAGCGTCACCACCGCGGGAGCGCCGAGCCGACACCGCGCCGTCCCACACAGTGCCGGGCCCACCCCCGCGCGGGTGGCTCCGGGCGGCCTGTACTGTCGCTGCGTGATCACGGCGGGCCGACGAGCCCAATTGTCGGTCCGGAACGAAAATTTCGGACAGCGGCGACGGCCGGGCGCGGCCACCGCCCGCCGCGAGCGGAACGGCGCCGACCCGCGGCCCACTAGGCTGACCCCATGACGGTCATCCTGCTGCGCCACGGCGTGTCCACCTCGAACACCGCGCGCACGCTCGCCGGACGCAGCACCGGCGTCGAACTCACCGAGCGCGGCGCCGAACAGGCCGCCGCGGTCGCCGACCGGCTCGGCGGGCTCCCGATCGAGCACATCGCGCACTCCCCGCTGCTGCGCTGCCAGCGCACCGTCGGCCCGCTCGCCGAACGCCTCGGCCTCGAACCCGAGTACGACGACCGGCTGCTCGAGGTCGACTACGGCGACTGGACCGGCCGCCCGCTCAGCGAACTGCTCGAGGAGCCGCT
This sequence comes from Nocardia asteroides, assembly GCF_021183625.1. NCBI lineage: Bacteria > Bacillati > Actinomycetota > Actinomycetes > Mycobacteriales > Nocardiaceae > Nocardia > Nocardia asteroides. Next base: position 317,092 of record NZ_CP089214.1, on the reverse strand, counting down.
GTGGTCGGTGGTGCAGCGGCACGCCTCCGGCGCCGTCTTCCCCAACGGGGAGGGCCTGGCCGACGTGCAGCGCCGCGCGGTGACCGCGATCCGCGAGATCGACCGCCGCCTCGCCGACGGCAACGACGGCGCCGACGTGCTCTGGGTCGCCTGCACGCACGGCGACGTCATCAAGTCGGTGCTGGCCGACGCGCTCGGCATCCACCTCGACGGCTTCCAGCGGATCGTGGTCGAGCCCGCTTCGATCAGCGTCGTCCGCTACTCCCCGCACGCCCCCTACGTGTGGCGGCTCAACGACACCGGCGCCGACCTGTCCGCGCTGGCCGCCGCGGCGCCGTCCGGGGCCGCGAAGGCCGGCGCGGGCGCGCACGGCCCGGTCCCCGGTGGCGAGGTGGCGCCGGAGCCGGTCGCGGATAATGGGAATGCGGAGCGCCGCGATCCGTTGTAGAGACGTCACACGGGGCACCCGGCTCGCCCCGGCGTCTGGAAAACGCCACGCCGGGATAAGTCGATGAGGGTCAGGGTTCGAGGAGGGTGCAGATGGCACGAGCAATCCACGTATTTCGCACCCCCGATCGCTTCGTCGCCGGGACCGTCGGCGAACCGGGTGATCGCGCGTTCTATCTCCAGGCCGTGCAGGATCCGCGGGTCGTCAGCGTGCTGCTGGAGAAGCAGCAGGTGAAGGTGCTGGCCGATCGGATGGGGCTGCTGCTGGACGAGGTCGCGCGCCGGTTCGGCGCCGAGGTGCCGCCGCAGGCCGAAGCCGTCGGGGACACCGACCCGCTGGTCACCCCGGTGGACGCCGAGTTCCGGGTCGGGACCATGGGGCTCGGCTGGGACGCCGACGCCGGCGCGGTGGTGGTCGAGCTGCTCGCCATCACCGAGACCGAGGTCGACGAGTCGGTCGTGCTCGACGACACCGAGGAGGGCCCCGACGCGGTGCGGGTGTTCCTCACCCCGATCCAGGCCCGCGAATTCGCGCTGCGCTCCACCAAGGTGATCGCCGCCGGTCGCCAGCCCTGCCCGCTCTGCGGGGAACCGCTCACCCCGGGCGGGCACATGTGCGTGCGCACCAACGGCTACAAGCGCGGCGACATCTTCGGCACCACCGACCTGGAAGAGGAGTGACCCGTGCCCGGCGGCGCTGACCCGCTGTTCCGGGAGGGCGAGCTGGCGGTGCTCGGCCGGATCAGCACCGCCAGCAACCTCACCCTGGTCTGCGACATCGCCACCGCCGACCCGACCGCACCGCTGCGCGTGGTCTACAAACCGGTCCGCGGCGAACAACCGCTCTGGGACTTCCCCGACGGCACCCTCGCCGGCCGCGAAGTCGCCACCTACCGGATCGCCGAGACGCTCGGCTGGCACACCGTCCCCGAGACCATCCTGCGCGAGGGCCCCTTCGGCCCGGGCATGGTGCAGCGCTGGATCGACACCGTCGACCACGCCGACACCCTCGACCTGGTCGACCTCACCCCCGCCGGAGCCGTCCCCGACGGCTTCCGCGAAGTCCTGCGCGCCGTCGACCCCGCGGGCACCGAGGTGTCGCTCGTGCACTCCGAGGACGCCCGGCTGCGCCGCCTCGCCGTGCTCGACGTCATCGTCAACAACGCCGACCGCAAGGGCGGCCACGCCCTGCACGGCACCGACGGCACCGTCTACGGTGTCGACCACGGCATCTGCCTGCACGCCGAGAACAAGCTCCGGACCGTCCTCTGGGGGTGGGCGGGCGAGCCCGTCCCCGAGGAGTTGCTGCCCGACATCACCGGCCTGGTCAAGGAGCTCAGCGGCGAGCTCGCCGACGAGCTCGCCGAGCACCTCACCGACACCGAGATCACCGCCCTCGCCGACCGTGCCCGCCGGTTGCTCGACGACCCCGCCATGCCGCTGCCCGACACCGCGCGCCCCATTCCCTGGCCCGCGTTCTGACCCCGGCCCGCCGACCCGCCCGCGGCGGGTGACCGGCGAATCACCCGGAAGCCAACTGTTGACTTCGCCTCCCCGCGGCCCCGCCGCAGGTCGGCAACGCCCGCCCGGGTGCGGGGAGTATGCCGGGAACCGGGGTGCGGAACCGCGACCCCGCCCACACCTCTACCCTCGAATCATGCAGTCCTGGTCCGATACGCCCCTCCCCGCCCTCCCCGGAACGGGGCCGCCGCTGCGGCTGTTCGACACCGCCGACCGCGCCGTGCGCCCGGTGACCCCCGGCCGCACCGCCACCCTCTACGTCTGCGGCATCACCCCCTACGACGCCACCCACCTCGGCCACGCCGCAACCTACCTGACCTTCGACCTGGTCAACCGGCTCTGGCGGGACGCGGGGTACGACGTGCACTACGTGCAGAACATCACCGACGTCGACGACCCGCTCTTCGAACGCGCCGCCCGCGACGGCATCGACTGGCGCGACCTCGGCGCCCGCGAGATCGAACTCTTCCGCCAGGACATGGCCGCCCTGCGCGTGCTGCCCCCGCGCGACTACATCGGCGCCATCGAATCCGTCGACGAGGTCATCGAACTCGTCGGCAAACTGCTCGCCGCCGGCGCCGCCTACACCGTCGAGGACGCCGAACACCCCGACATCTACTTCCGCGCCGACGCCACCGAACAGTTCGGCTACGAATCCGGCTACGACCGCGCCACCATGGAACAGCTCTTCGCCGAACGCGGCGGCGACCCCGGACGCCCCGGCAAACACGACCCCATCGACCCGCTGCTCTGGCGCGCCGCCCGCACCGGCGAACCCTCCTGGGACGCCCCCTTCGGGCCTGGACGGCCCGGCTGGCACATCGAGTGTACGGCGATCGCCCTGAACCGGCTCGGCCCCGAGTTCGACGTCCAGGGCGGCGGCTCCGACCTGATCTACCCGCACCACGAATACTCCGTCGCACACGGCGAAGCCCTCGGCGCCGGCCGCCGCTTCGCCCGCCACTACGTGCACACCGGCCTCATCGGCCTCGACGGCGAGAAGATGTCCAAATCCCGCGGCAACCTCGTCTTCGTCTCCACCCAGCGCCGCGCGGGCACCGACCCCGCCGCCCTGCGCCTCGGCCTCTTCGCCGGCCACTACCGGCAGGACCGCATGTGGACCGACGAGGTCCTCACCACCGCCGAACAGCGCCTCGCCCGCTGGCGCGAAGCCACCGCCCTGGAAGCGGGCCCGGCCGCCGACGACACCGTCGCCCGCCTGCGCCGCCACCTCGCCGACGACCTCGACACCCCCAAGGCGCTCGCCGCCGTCGACGAATGGGCTCGCCAGGCACTCGCCTACGGCGGCGCCGACCGCACCGCCCCCGTCGCCATCCGCGCCGCCGTCGACGCCCTGCTCGGCATCGCGCTGCACCCCGCCGGGTAGCGGCCGAGCCACACCGCGTCCGGGAGGCTGACCCGAACCGTCACGAAACCGGACAACCGACCGGGATGTCCACGCGGTTCGCCGATTCCACCCCTTTCACCTGCCGGGAACGCCGGGACCCATGAGGTACTGTTCGGCCTCACTCCGTCCCTGCGAGCAGATCGGCGACCCCATGTCCCGCGTGGTCACCAAGGATCAGTACTTCGACATCGCCCTCGAGGTGCTGGCCGAACTCGGCTTCAAGGGCCTCAACATCGGCGTCCTCTGCCGCCGCCTCGGCGTCACCTCCGGCTCCTTCTACCACCACTTCGGCAGCTGGCAGAGCTTCGTCGACCTGCTCCTGGAAACCTGGGAACACCGCCAGGTCCTCGTCCTGCGCGCCCGCAACTTCGGCAAAGCCACCCCCGACGACGACATCCGCGCCCTCTCCGACCTCGCCTGCGGCCTCAACCACCGCGCCGAAGCCGCCATCCGCGCCTGGGGCGCCAACGACGAATCCGTCGCCGTCGCCCTCAAACGCGTCGACGAATCCCGCCGCCGCACCGTGCACCGCGCCATCGACGGCGTCGTCCACGACCCCGACACCGCGGGCGTGCTCACCGCACTCGGCATGGCCACCCTCATCGGCTACCAGCAGATCGCCCCCGGCGAACAAGAACCAAGCCTCGACCGGCTACTCACCGAATTCGCCGGGCTCATCTACTCCCACCGCCGCTCACCCCAGTAACTCGTCCACATAGCACCACCGCCACGCCTCACCCGGCTCCACACTCCGCATCACCGGATGCCGCTGCGCCGCGAAATGCTTCGACGCGTGATTGCCGACCGACGAATCACAGCACGCCACATTCCCGCAGGTCAGACACATCCGCAGATGCACCCAGGTCAGCCCCTCCGCGATACACGCCGCGCAGCCGACCACCGAATCCGGCACCCGCACCAGCGGCGCCTCCCGCAGATGCGCGCAGCTCTCCGCCCGATCCGGCGCCGTCAACGGCTCCGGCTCCGCCACCTCCGCCTCGTCGAACCGGTCGATGATCGACTCCTCCAGATCCAGCCGCGCCATCACCGCCTGCAGGATCTCGTAATCCAGCGCGCCATCGTCCCGCGCCCGCAGCACCGTCTGCCGCTCCGCGCCCAGCATCGCCAACCGCAACCGCCGATACTCCGCCGTCGGCGTCGCCAGCTCCGACTCCGCCCGCCCCAGCCGCTCCCACGCCGCGTTCGTCCGGAACGTCAACCGCTCCCGCAACGCCCGCACCACCTCCTCCGGCGTCTCCGGCGTCACCCGCCGATCCAGCTCCGCCGACCCGGCCGCCGCCGCCTGCTGCAACAGATTCGCCTTCTGCAGCGCGTCCTCCGCCCGGGACGGCCCCCGCAACTTCAACGCCCGCACCAGCACCGCCAGCGTCGACCCCTGCACCAGCAACGTCGCCCCCACCACCAGCAACGCCAGCAACTTCAACACCGCCAGCTGCGGCGTCTCCTCCGGCAGCAACAGCACCGCCGCCACCGTCACCACCCCGCGCATGCCCGCCCACGACACCACCAGCCCCTCCCGCAGCGACTCCTCACCCCGCCCACGCGCCCGGTTCAACCACGCCCACGGCAACACGAACAGCGGCCGCGCCAGCATCGCCGCCACCGGCACCGCGATCACCGCCGCCAGCAGCGTCCCCTCGTCCAGCCCCGACGCCAGCGCGTCCTCCACGATGTGGCGCACCTGCAACCCGATCACCAGGAACACCGAGCTCTCCAGAATGAACTGCACCGTCCGCCAGTTCGTGCGCTCCGCGATCCGCGACGCCGCGCTCTGCCAGCGCGGCGCGCCGTGCCCGAGGATCATCCCGCACACCACCACCGCGATCACCCCCGAGGCGTGCACCTCCTCCGCGGGCAGGTACGCCGCGAACGGCGCGAGGAACGACAGCGTCGTATCCAGCACCGGATCGGTGATCCGCCGCCGCAGCGTCGCCAGCACCGCCGCCACCAGCACCCCCACCAGCGCGCCGCCACCGGCCGCCAGCACGAAATCGCCGCCCGCCTGCCACACCGACACCGACCCCGCCGACGCCGCGATCGCCGTCCGCAACGCCACCAGCGCCGTCGCGTCGTTGAACAGCGACTCGTCCTCCAGGATCGTCACGATCCGCCGCGGCATCCCGATCCTGCGCGCCACCGCCGTGGCGGCCACCGCATCCGGTGGGGCGACCACCGCGCCCAGCGCCACCGCGACCGCGAACGGGACCGGAAGCAGCAGCCAGACCACCGCGGCCACCACGAAGGTGGAGAACAGCACCAGGACCACCGACAGCAGCGCGATCGTCGTCGCGTTCTTCCGGAAATCCAGCAGGGAGGTGCGGATCGCCGCCGTGTACAGCAGCGGGGGGAGCAGGCCGAGCAGGACGATCTCCGGGTCCAGATCCACCTGCGGGACGAACGGCAGGTACGACGCCGCGACCCCCGCCACCGTGAGGACCAGCGGCTCCGACAGACCCGCCCTGCGGGCCAGGGCAGCGAGGGCTACCGCTGCCGCTACCAGGACCACCAAGCCGACAGCCACATGCATCGTCGCATTGTGTCACCCGTGCGGGGTGGGTGTAGTTCACCGGGGGAGAGGTCAGCCGGGGATGGCGGCTTCTTCGGGCTGCTCGGCGATTTCGGGCTGCTCGGCGACTTCCGGGGCGCCGGGGGCGGGAGCCACGGTGACCCAGGTGCCGTTCACGGCGGAATTGCCGGTGAACGTATCCGTCGCCTTGGGGTCGTGCAGCAGGTTGACGTTCGCGCCGGGCAACCCGGCCGCGACCGTCCACCCGACCCCCGGCTCCCGATGCCCCCACCCGTGCGGAATCGCCACCGTCCCCCGCCGGATCTCGTCACTCGCCTCCACCGGAACCACGATCGCCCCGATCCGCGACGACACCACAGCCGGATCACCATCGGCCAACCCGCGCTGCACCGCGTCATCGGGATGCATGAGCACCGTGCACCGCGGCTTCCCCTTCACCATCGACGGCAGATTGTGCAACCACGAGTTATTGCTCCGCAGATGCCGCCGCCCGATCAACCGCAGATCGAACCCGTCCACGGGCGCCGTCACCGCCGCACCCCGCCCCGCCTCCGCGATCAACTCCCGCGCACCATCGAGCAGCAACTCCGGCGCCAGATGCACCTTCCGATCCTTCGTCGCGATCAAATCCCGCAACCGCGGCCGCAACGGCCCCAGATCGATCCCGCCCGCCGTCTTCCGCAACTTCGACACCGTCACCCCGCCCGGCCCCTTGCGCAGTACCCCGTACGGACCCACCGCGATCCCCGCCGACGCCAGCCGCAACGGACTCAGCCGATCCAGCACCGCCGTCAGCGCGCGCCCCGTCACCCGCCGCACCGGCAGCGGCAGAATCTCCACCGCCAGCCGCGCCATGATCTCCCAATCCTCCAGCCCACCCGGCTGCGGCTCGAACACCCGCGGATTGAACCGCAGACTGTTCCGCACACTGAACACCGACAGCACGATGTCCATGTCCTCGCGCTCCAGCGGCGAGACCGGCGGCAGGATCAGATCCGCGTGCCGCGTCGTCTCCGTGATGTACATGTCGACCGCGACATAGAAATCCAGCCCCGCCAGCGCCTCGTCCAACCGCCCACCCTGCGGCGTCGACAACACCGGATTCCCGGCATAGGTCACCATCGCCCGGATCTGCCCCGGCCCCTCGTCCAGCATCTCGTCCGCCAGCACCGCCACCGGCAACTCCGCCCGGAACGACTTGAACCGCCCCGACCGATCCGTCCACTTCCCGTACCCCGCCAGCGGCACCCGGCGCGCCATCCGCGCCGCGTCCACCGCGGGCGTGGCGAACATCTGCCCACCCGCCCGATCCAGATTCCCGGTCACCGCGTTGATCACATTGATCAGCCAGTGCGTCAGCGTGCCCGTCACCTGATGGCACACCCCGATCCGCCCGTACATCACCGCCGACGGCGCCGCCGCGTGCTCCCGCGCCAACCGCCGGATCACCTCCGCATCCACCCCCGCCAGGGGAGCGGCCCACTCCGGCGTCGCCTCCGCCACCAGCGCCCGCAACTCTTCGAACCCGGTGGTCCGCGACCGCACCGCCGCCCCGTCCACCAGCCCCTCGGTCACCAGCACGTGCAACATCCCCAGCAGCAGGTACGCGTCACCACCCGGCGCCACCGCCACGTGCTCGTCCGCCAGCTTCACCGTCTCCGTGCGCCGCGGATCGATCACCACCACCGTGCCGCCCCGCTTACGGACCGCCTTGATCCGATCCCGCGCGCCCGGCATCGTCGTGATCGACCCGTTCGACACCGCCGGATTCGCACCCAGGATCACCAGCCGATGCGTCCGATCGATATCGGCCACCGGCATCAGCACATTCGACCCGAACATCTGCCACGCCGCGAACTCCTGCGGGAACTGATCGATCGACGACGCCGTGAAGAAATTGTTCGTCCCCAGCGCCGCCCGCAGCATCCCGCCGTAGATCACCGACGAACTGTGCGCCGCCGGATTCCCCAGGTACATGCCGACCGCGTGCGCGCCGTGCTCCGCCCGCACCTTCCGCAGCCTGCGGCCCACCTCGGCGATCGCCTCGTCCCAGCCGATCGGCACGAACTCCGTGCCGACCCGCTTCATCGGCGTCCGCAGCCGATCCGGATCGTGGTGCAGCCCGCCCATGGCCGTCGCCTTCGGGCAGATATAGCCCTTCGACAGGACATCGTCGGGATTACCCTCGATCCGGGTCACCTGCAGGTCCTCGACGGTCACCAGGATTCCGCAATGGGCCTCGCACAGCGTGCACTGCCGGGCAATGGTGGTCGCGTTCATCAAGCTCCGTCACCTTCTGCCGAACTTTTCGACCAGGTTACCCGCGTCACACCCCGCGGCCATAGAGCGATCAACGGTCACGGCCGCACAAACATCCCCAACCCCTCCTCCTCGTAGTACGACAGGATCAGCCGATTCCCCTCGAATCGCGCCACCGACACCGACCCCGGATTCGCCCCCTCACCCTGCGGCGAGAACACGAACTTGTCCCCGTCCCAGTGCCGCATCGGCATCCGCACCGCCGCCGGCCCCATCGTCAACACCAGCGCACCGTTGTCCACCGACACCACCGCGGGCCCGAAATAGGCGTTGTCATAGGTGCCCGCGTACTCCTGCAGCGGCCCCGCCGGCTTCGCGTTCGACGGCGGCTCCTTGCCGGCCAGATCCCCGGACGGCGCGTTCAACTGCTCGAACGCCCCCGCGTACAGCTCCCGCCAGTCCTCCCGCACCTCCCCGAACTGCACCAGATCCGCGAACTCCGCGTTCAGCGTCTCCGGAATCCCCACCGGCGCCGCGTTCGTCAGCGTCACGATCCCCACATCGGCCGACGGGATCAATGTGAACGCCGTCCCCGCACCCCGGTTGAACGCCCCCGAGTGCCCCAGCGTCACCCGCCCGGCCGGCGAGGTCCCCACATTGAAACCGAACCCGTAGAACCCCGCCCGCGAATCCGGCGACGCCGGGGGAGCCGACATCGCCTGCGGCGACACCGCGGGCAGCAGCGCGCCCGACGGCACGATCTCCTTGCCCTCGAACGCCCCGTCCGCCAGCATCATCGTCATCCAGCGCGCCATGTCGTCCACCGACGAGCTCACCCCGCCCGCCGGCGCCTGCGGATCCGGCTGCCGCGGCGGATCGGCGGGCTTGTACGCACCGTCCACCAGCACGTGCCCGACCGCGCGATCCGGGCGGCTCACGAAGTCGCTGTACCGCGAACTCGTCGACGCCATCCCGAGCGGTTCGTAGATCTCCCGCTGCGACAGCTCCTCCCACGAGGTGCCCGCCGCCTCGGCCACCGCCACCGCGGCCGCCGTCAGCCCGTAGTTGGTGTAGGCGTAGGAATCACGGAACGTGTCCAGCGGCAGCTGTCGCAGCCGCTCCAGCACCTGCCCGCGGTCGTACCCCAGATCCTCCAGCAGGTCGCCCGCGTGATCCGGCAGCCCCGACCGGTGCGAGTACAGATCCCCGATCGTCACGTTCTCCGTCACGTACGGATCATTCAGCGCGAACCCCGGCGACAGCTTCTTCACCGGCGTATCCCACGCCACCCGGCCCGCCGCCACCTCACGCGCCACCACCGTCGAGCCCAGCGGCTTCGACACCGACGCCAGCTGGAACACCGTCCCCGCGTCCACCGGCTGCCCCGTCGTCACATCCCGCACCCCGAACCCCTTGCTGTACACGACCTTGCCGCCGTGCACCACCGCGATCGCCATGCCCGGGATCTTCGACGAGGCCATCAGCTCCTCGGCGATCCGATCCAGCTTGCCGACCGCGTTGTCGATCTGCCCGTCCGGGATGGCGACACCGGCCACCTGGCCCGGCGACTCCTGCGCCGTGCCGCTCGGCGGGGCCGAGCTCGAGGACGCCGTCCCTCCGCCCGAGTCCTCCTGCGCGCAGGACCCGACGACGAGCACCGCCGCCACCGCCAGCCCGATCACCACTCGGCTCCGATCCCGCACGGCCACCACCTCCTTGGTGTGATGCACAGCACAATGCGACGAGCCTAGCGTCCAGCAATCGACCGGCAACGGGTTTTGCCGCGTTCCCGCGTGGCGTGGGAAAAACGTCACTGTGACGTAAATGGGGGGATGTGGAGCGTCACTGTGACACATCGGAGGAGGGCGGTTGCCGCAGTGCAAGTCGGTCACCATCGCGGCCATCGAGCATTTACGGGCGAGGCAAAGGTCGAGAGACCCGGGAAACCGTGCAACTCGGCACAGAGGGCAGCTGCACAGCGAATGCCATTCCAGCGCCCCAAACGCCAGGTCGTAAAAACGCCGATAATCTACATTATGTCAACTAACCGCGCTCTCCCCGGTGAACCGCACGTGAACCAAGATCGATAACGTGGACGCGTGCTCGGACATTCTCATGCGACCAGCGGCGCGCTCGGCTGGTCGGCGGCCGCGGCCGCCCTCCCGGTGTCGGTGTTGACGTACCCCGTGATCGACGTCGTCGGCGACCACCACCTCGGAACCGTCGACCTGCTACTCGGCGTCTTCCTCACCGCGGGCGCCGCGCTGCTGCCCGACATGGACCACCCCGACGGCACCATCGCCAACACCCTCGGTCCGGTCTCCGAGCTCTTCTGCACGGTCGTCTCCTGGATCGCGGGCGGCCACCGCAAAGCCACGCACTCGTTCTTCTTCGTCGCCCTCGCCGGCATCGGCACCTGGGCGGGCATGACCTACCTCGGCCGGCCCTTCACCCTCGGCCTGGTCTTCGTCCTGCTCGCGCTCGCGGTCCGAGCACTGCACCTCTGCCCGCCCGGCAAGGGCATCCGCGCCTGGGGCACGGTCCTGGCGCTCGCCCTCGGCGGCACCTTCGCCATGACGCACTGGATCTCCGACGCTCCCCCGTGGCTACCGTTCTGCGTCGCGCTCGGCTGCCTGGTGCACATCCTCGGCGACTGCCTCACCGACCGCGGGTGCCCCCTGCTCTGGCCGTACCGGAAGCGGCTCGGGATCGAGATCATCAGCCGCACCGGCAACAAGGTCGAGACCTGGGTGCTCGCTCCCCTTTTCATGGCGGGAACCCTCGCGCTGCTGTGGTACACGATCACCCAACTTCCCTGAGCCCCCTCTTGTCCTGGCCGGTTGTTCCTTGTTGTTGATGGAGGCCATCTTGATTGATGCGCATAGTCGCATACATGCAATATTTATACGATAACTATCTGGTGCACACCTGTACACTGAACCCCATGTACGAGGACCAGCGACGCGCGGAAGTCCGCGCCCTCGCCCGCCTCGCCGGCGACGAGCTCGGCGGCGCTGTCGCGGGCATCGCCACTGTTCACCGGGCTGTCGCCGACCGCGTCTTCACGGCGGTGCGCTGGGGCGTCGGGCCCGCCGCCGCCCCCGTCCAGGTCGCCCACGATGCCATCGCCGACGGTGTCTACGCGATCGTCGGCACCGTCGCCGAGACCGCGGGCCGGGTCGCCGAGCGCACCGCCGACCTGCCGAACGGCGAGCCACCCTCCCGCACGGTCTTCGGCGCGGGGCTGCTCGGCGTGCTGTCCGGGCTGATCGGCGACCGGCTGGCCGAGCAGAATCCCGTCCTGACGGGCCCCATGTCGTTCCGCGTCGACGGGCAGCCGGTGGCCCCGGAGGAACTCGGCTCGCCGCACGACACCCTCGTCGTCTTCGTGCACGGCCTGGTCGAGACCGAGCACGCCTGGCGCCGCGGCGGCACCCCCGGCTACGCCGAGCGGCTCGCCGAAGAGCTGCCCTGCGCGACGGCGGCGGTGCGATTCAACAGCGGGCTGCACATCTCGGAGAACGCGCGCGAACTCGCCGACCTGCTGGAGCGGACGCAGCGCGCCTGGCCGGTTCCGCTGCGCCGGATCGCGCTGGTCGGGCACTCGATGGGCGGGCTGGTGGCCCGCGCGGCCTGCCATCTCGCCGCCGCCGAAGGTGCCGCGTGGGTGCGGCTCGTTCGGCAGATCGTCTGTCTCGGTTCGCCGCACCTGGGCGCGCCGCTGGAGCAGTTCGTGCACGTGGTGTCGGCGGGGCTGGTGAAGCTGCCGGAGACCAGGCCGTTCGGGCGGCTGCTGCGCAGGCGCAGTGCCGGGATCCGCGACCTGCGGCAGGGTTCGCTGGTGGACGAGGATTGGACCGATCTCGACATCGACGCGCTCACCCGCCGGGTGCAGCAGGAGGTGCCGCTGCTGCCCGGTGTCGAGCACTACTTCGTGACGGCGTCGATCATCCGCAACCCGAAGAACCCGCTCGGCCGCATCGTCGGCGACGGCCTGGTCCTCACGCCGAGCGGCTCCGGGCGTGGCCGTGCCCGCCGGATCGCGTTCGAGCCGGAGAACGGGCTGCACCTGCCGGGCGCCAATCACTTCACGCTGCTCAACGACGAGGCGGTACACGAGGCGCTGCGCCGCTGGCTCGCCGCCGCCCCTCCCCTCCCCCGGCCCTGAAACGCCGAACCGCCCGCGAGCCGGAGCTCGCGGGCGGTTCGATCGGCCGATGTCAGGCGTCGGCGACCTGGGCCTGCCACATCCAGTGCAGCTGCTCCAGCCGCCCGGCGATCTCGATGATGAGATCCTGGGTGACCGGATCGGCCTTCTCGGTGGCGTCGATGCGCTCGCGGAGGCCGCGGATGACGGCGGTCAGGTTGGTGACGACGCCGTTGATGACGTCGGTGTCCTTCTGCCAGCCGTCCGGGTAGCCTTCCGTCACGCTGTCGCGGGCGACCGTGGAGGCCCGGCCGTCCGGGCTGACGCCGATGGCGGTGGCGCGCTCGGCGGCGGCGTCGGTGAACTCGCGGGCGGCGACCACCAGCTCGTCGAGGGCGAGGTGCACCGATCGGAAGTTCCGGCCCACGACGTTCCAGTGCGCCTGCTTGGCGATCAGGGAAAGGTCGATGAGGTCGACGACGGTGGCGCGCAGGGCCTCACCGGCGATGCGCTGCTGTTCGGCCTCGAGGGTGCTGGTGATGGGTTGCGACATTGCTGTACCTCTCTCTCGTCGTCGGTCCCGATATCCATTGGCTTGGCTACCCGGGATCGACCCGTTCACGCAGCCGAACTGCGTGAACGTCGTCTCAGTCCTCCGGCCAGGTGCCGGTGACGGCCTGGAATCCGGTGGCTCCGGCCCGGTCGATGGCGGTTTTCACCAGGCCGAAGACGGCGCCCTGGATGGCGGCGGCGAGCAGGACTTCGCGCCAGCCGTAGTCCTCGGAGGTGGCGTGCGGCGCTTCGTCCTCGCCGCTGACGGCCTGCCAGATCTTGCCGAAGACGAAGTTGGCGAGCAGGCCGCCGAGGACGCTGACGCCGAGCCCGAGCGGTTTGTACGCGAGCTTCATCGCCTGCCTCGCTTCCGCAGGACCTGCCAGAGCACGACGCCGCTGACGACGCCGATGGCGACCGGCACCGGATTGGCGCGGATCAGGTCTACGGCCTGACGTCCGCCGCGGGCGACCGGCTCGGGGGTGGCCTCGGCGACCTTGGCCGTGGCGGCCGCGGTGCTCTCCTTGGCCTTGGTGGCCACGTCCTGCGTGCGCTCCTTGGCGACGGCGGCAGTCGTGGCCGCCTTCTCCTTTGCCACGGCGGCGGTCTCCGCTGCCTTCTCCTTGGCGGCGGTCGCGGACTCCGTAGCGCGCTCCTTGGCGACGGCGGCCGTTTCGGCGGCGCGCTCCTTCGCCTGCTGGGCGCTGTCGGCGACCTTGTCCTTGGCGCCTGCCGCGGTGGCTGCGGCGTTCTCCTTGACCTCCTGCGCCTTCTCCGAGGCGCGGGCGGGGACGTCGAGTTTGTGGGTCAGCTCCTCGACGGCCTGGCCGAGCTCCTCGCGGGCGCGGTCACGGCCTGCGGCGACGAGTTCCTTCTCGGTCTCCGGGCTGAGTTCGGGGTCCGGGCTCACTGCCTGCGGCTCCTTTCCTTGATGGTGGCCACGTCCTCCTGCACGCCGTGGACGGCGGCCTCGGGAAGCGGCGGGGTTGCGCTCTGGACGTTCTTCTTGCCCGCGAGGGCGAGGATGCCGGCGACGACGAGCAGCACGACACCGACGATCAGCGCGGCGGCCCAGGCGGGCAGCGGCTCGGCGAGGCCGATGATGGCGGCGGCGACGAGCGCGCCGACCCCGTAGAGCGCGAGGACGGTACCCGCCCCCGCCAGCCCGGCGCCCTTGCCGACCCGCTTGCCCTTCTGCTGCATCTCCAGGGTGGCGAGCCGGATCTCGTCGCGGACGAGGCGGCTGAGCTGTTCGCTCGCGGTACCGACGAGTTCGGAGACCGAGCGGGCGTCGGCGGGCCCGTTCCGGTCGTGTGCGGCGTGCGTCATGATTCGCATCCCTCCTCCGGTCGGGAGGCGGTTACCCGAGGCTTCGTCGGGCAAACGCCGGGCTCGGGGCGCCGGAATCGGGGTGAGCGCACTGGTGTTCCGGGGTGCAGGGGGTGGCCCGGCCGCGGCGTGGGCAGCGTTGCACGCGCGGGCGGCGGGGGTCGAGGTGGTGCTGGTGGACAAGGGGTACTGCGGGACCAGCGGGGTCCGAATTCTGGATCACTCCCCCGCGCTGGAATTGCTCGTCGACGCGGACAGCGTGGTTCGCGGGGCGGCGGGGTTTCAGCGGCAGCTGGGCCGGGATTATCGAATTGCGGCGGGGGCGGTGGTGCTGGCGTCGGGCGGGTGCGCGTTCCTGTCGGGTGCGCTGGGCACGAATGTGAACAGCGGGGACGGTGCGTCGATGGCGGGGGGGGTGGGTGCGCGGTTCTCCGGGGTGGAATTCTCGAATGCGTACGCGATCGTGGCGAAAGGGTCGACGATCACGAAGACGGCCTATTACGGGTATGCCACGTTCTTCCACGAGGACGGGTCGGTGCCGGAGGATGCGGGGGCGTTCGGTGATCGCGCGGGCGCTGCGGTCGGAGCGGGTTTCGCGCAGCTGGATCGGGCGGACGCGGCGACGCGGGAGCGGATCTGCGGGGGTTTCACCGGTGGCGGCAGCCACAATTCGGCGTGGGCGATGAGTTCGGGGTCGTGGGCGATGAGTTCGGGGTCGTGGGCGGGTGCGGGGGAGGCGCGGTTCGCGCTGCGCGGGTGGCCGGGCTCGGCGGCGACAGCGCGGGTGACTGCCGGGTGCGGGCGCGGCAGGCGGCGGCGATCACGGCGGTGGCGGTTGATGTACGCGTCGACGCTGGCGCGCACCGAGACTCGCGGGATGAGCAAGCGGGCGGATCATCCGGAGCTGGATCCGGCGCAGCGGCATCACGTGCTCTCCGGCGTGGTGGACGCGGTGTGGACCGGCGGATGCGCTGTTCGTGCACCTGGATTCGGCGCCGCGGCCGGTGGTGCCTGCCGAGGAGATCGGGCGCTATCGGGAGCGGCTGGGCCGGGGTCGCGGGCGTACGCCGGGCAGCGGGGTGGCGGTGGGGCCGGAGTTGCCGGGCGGCGGGCCGCCGCGGCTGCCATAAAGGGTTCGCCGAATTCCGGGGTGTACTCCCCTGGCGCTACAGTGTGTTTCTGTCGCGTTTTCGGTGCACTGGAAGAGGGAGAGCTTCATGGCACGCAAAGTCGTTGTCACGGTTGTGGACGATTACGACGGCATTTCGGCCGCCGATGAAATGGTGGCTTTCGGGGTGGACGGCGTGTCCTACGAGATCGACCTCTCCGCGGAGAATGCGCGTTCGCTGCGGAAATTCCTGGAGCAGTGGACGCCGTACGCGCGCCGGACCGGGAAGGCGGCGCGCAGCAAGAACGCCGGGGGCGGGCGTTCGTCGGCGAGCCGGGAGGATGTGGCGGCGATCCGGGCGTGGGCGAAGGAGAACGGGCACGAGATCTCCAGCCGGGGCCGGATCCCGTCGGAGATCGTGGCGGCGTACCGGGAGGCGCAGCCCGCCTGAGCCGCGGTCAGTCCGCGGCGGGCTCGACGCGTTCGTGCCCGGTCAGCAGCAGGTGGTCGAAGACGGTCAGGATGTCCGGGCGGGGCGGCGGCACCTGGGGCAGGTCGGCGATGAGCTGGGCGGCGATGGCGCGCAGTTTGGTGTTGGTCTCCTGGGAGCGCCAGGAGAGCACCTTGAAGGCCTGTTCGGGGCTGATCCCGTACATCCGCATGAGGACGCCCTTGGCCTGTTCGATGACGGCGCGGGATTCGACGATCTCGGGGACGACGTCGCTGACGGCGGCCTGGCCGGCGGCGTCGATGGTGTCGGTGAGGTCGATGTAGCAGCCGCTGGTGCCGACGGGTTCGCCGTCGGCGTCGAGGATGCGGTTGGCGACGACGAGCACGGTGTGCTCGCAGTCGTTGGTGTCGATGATGCGGTGCCTGCCGGAGAAGGGTTCGCGGTCGGTGAGGGCGCGCTCGATCAGCTGGGCGACCAGGTCGCGGTCGTCGGGGTGGTTGTGCGCGAGGACCAGTTCGGTGCTCGGTTCGACGGCGCCGGGTTCATACCCGTGTAGCCGGTACACCTCGGGGGACCATTCCCACCGGCGGTCGGCGAACCACAGCGTGAAGCCGCCTGCCACCTGGGGATCGACCGACTCGGGCAGATCGGCGAGCGGGTCTTCCCGGCACTCGGGCACAGCGGACTCGGACACCTGGAAACAATAGCGCGACCTGCGGGGACGACACGCCGGTCACGGGTGTGGCCGGGGCAACTTCACCACTCGGACGAAGAAGCCGTCGATCTGCTGGATGGCGGCCATGAAGGCGTCGAGGTCGACGGGTTTGGTGACGAAGGCGTTGGCGCGGGCGCGGTAGCTGCTCTCCACGTCCTCGGCGGCCGAGGAGGTGGTGAGCACGACGACGGGGATGGCGGCCAGTTCGGGGTCGGCCTTGATCTGTTCGAGGACCTGGCGGCCGTCGTAGCGGGGCAGGTTGAGGTCGAGCAGGATGAGGTCGGGGCGCACGGCGTCGGTGTGCGGGCCGCGGCGGTAGAGGAAGTCGAGTGCTTCTTCGCCGTCGCGGACGACGTGCAGGGTGTTGCCGAGGGTGTGGGTGTCGAAGGCTTCGCGGGTGATGAGCTCGTCGCCGGGGTCGTCCTCGACGAGCAGGACGTCGATCGGGTGCGAGGAGTCGGGCACGGCGGCCTCCCAGTATTCACAGCTGCCCCGGCGCGGTGGCGGTCGAGGTGGGCTCGAGTCAACCAGATGCCGTGCGGCGCGGGCGGGTCAGGGCAGGACGCGGCCGATGTGGGCACCCTTGCGCGGGTTCTTGCTTCCGGTCTTGCAGGCGGCGATCTGCACGGTGCCGCTGCCGGGGTTGTAGTAGGCCATGCCGACGAGCGGGCCGTGCGTGGAGCCGGGCAGCCAGCTCCAGCCGGGTTCGTCGCCGGTGTAGGCGTCGAAGCGGTGGTCGCCGTATGCCTCGAAGGATTGGCGCTGCAGGACCAGGTATTCGGGGACGGTGAGCCCGGACCAGCCGTGTTCGGTGAGTGCCCGGCGCAGCGCGGGTGCGGTGTGGCCGCGGGTCCAGGGCTGGATGCGGTCGGCGGGCAGGACGAGGAGGTAGGGGTGGTCGGGGCGGTCGATGCCGCCGTCGAGCAGGTCGCTCGCCACCTCGGCGGGTCGGTCGTAGGTGGCGAGGCCGAGCAGCGCGGGCAGGTGGGTGCGCTGCTCGGCGGCGGGCGGGAAGGCGAAGCCGATGGCGGCGTCGGCGGGCAGCGGCAGGTCGGGGGCGGTGCCGATGGCGTCGCCGAGCGGGGTGTGCTCGCGCCACCATGCCGCCGAGTGCCGCCAGATGCCGGCCGTGCCGTGTGCCTCCGGTCCGCCGATGCCCGCGCGCATGCGGCGGACTCTACTGCGCGGGGCCGACACCCTTTTCGGTGAGCCATTCGAGCGCGGATTCGGCGATCTCGGTCCAGCCGCTGTCCAGGGCGAGCGAGTGGCCGCGGTCGGGGAACCGGCGCAGGTCGGTGACGGCGGGTGAGCCGCTGTAGAGCTTGTGCGCGGCGCGGGTGACGACGTCGGGGACGGTGTGGTCCTTGCCGCCGGAGAGGAAGAGCAGCGGGCCGCGGGTGGCGTTGGCGGTGTCGACGGCGGCCGGGGAGTCGCCGGTGAAGTTGGCGAAGGCGGCTTCGAAGAGCGGGCGGCCCGGGGAGGGGATGGTCCAGGCGTCGAAGAGCTGGTCGGATTCGTCGGCGGGGATGGCGTTGCCGAAGCCGTAGCGGAACTGGCTCTTGGTGAGCGCGACGGAGCGCTTGCGGTTGGCGGGGTTGCCGAGCACGGGGAAGCCGGAGCGCAGCTGCGCGAAGGGCAGCGGCTTGACGCCCTTGATCTGGGCGGGGTCGATGGCGACGCCCGCGCTGCCGAGCCCGGCGGCGAGGAGTTTCTGCACGAAGAGCCCGCCGAAGGAGTGGCCGACGAGCACCGGCGGGGTGTCCAGGGCGCGGATGATCTCGGTGTAGTGCGCGGTGACGTCGTCGATGCCGATCCCGGCGACGGCCTCGGGCTGTTCGCGGGCGGCGGCGACGGTGTCCGGCTCGCCGGGCCAGCCCGGGGTGTGCGGTTCGTAGCCGCGGGCGGCGAAGAGCTCCGCCCACGGCTGCCACGAGGTGGCGTGCAGCCACAGGCCGTGGATGAAGACGACGGGGGTGCGGGTGGCTGCCATGGTGATCTCTCCTCGGTGCGCGGAACGCTCGGAACTGTAGACCGATCCGGCCTCGCGCGCCTGCCGAGCTGGGCGTTTCCGGTCGGGTGGCTCGGGTAGGTCCGGGTTGTTCGCTGATCTTCGACGATGAGGAGCCGCGCATGAGCAACGACGACACGTTCCGCAAGGGCGACAGGGTGGAGTGGAAGAGCCACGGCAGCACCGCCGAGGGCAAGGTCGAGGAGAAGATCACCTCCGATACCGAGGCGGCCGGGCGCACGGTCCGGGCGTCGAAGGACGATCCGCAGTACCGGGTGCGCAGCGCGAAGAGCGGCCGGGACGCGGTGCACAAGCCATCGGCGCTGAAGCCGGCGAGCGATGACTGACGACGACGACGCGACCGCGAAGGAGTTCGGCGCGGTGGTCAATATGACCGGCGCCGAGCTGCGCCGCTGGCTGGAGACCGACGAGTCGAAGGCGGTGGGTCAGAAGCCGGACGGCGGAGGTGAGTCCACCGGCCACCACAGTGGCCGCCGGATCCTGGACATCCTCGCCGCCGACGAGCTCACCGACGCCGATTACGCGCACATGCGCAAGGTGGTCGGCTACGTGCACCGGCACGCGAAGCAGCGCCCCTCCGGGGATGTCGAGGACACGAAGTGGCGCTACTCGCTGATGAACTGGGGTCACGACCCGCTGAAGAGCGGCTAGTAGCCCACGCGGGCCACCTTCTCCGGGTGCAGCACGATCCGGACCAGCTCGCCCGCGCGCATGGCGGCGAGCTCGGCGGCGCGGTCGGGGTCGTCGAGGTCCCAGTAGCGGGCGGCGAGCCGGTCGCAGAGTTCGCGGGCGCCGTCGGGTTCGACGGTGACCGGGCCGGTGACCGAGATCCAGCGTTCGCGCTCCCCCACCGGTGCGGCGACCACGAGCGAGGCGCGCGGGTCCTTCGCGAGCCGCCGGAGCTTGGCGGAGCCGGGTTCGGTGAAGACCTGGACGGTGCCGTCGTCGGCGAGTTCGAACCAGACCGGGCGCGGCTGCGGCGGTACGGGGCCCGCGGCGACGGTGAGGAAGCCGTGCAGGGGGCGGCGCAGGAAGGTGATGTCGTCGGGGGTGAGGGTGCTCATGCCCGTCCCTTCTGCCAGATTCCGGTGACGGCGGTGCGGGCGACGTAGTCCTCGAAGGGGCGGGGTGCGCGGCCGAGCAGGGTGGCGACGTCGTCGGTGGGGGTGGCGAACAGGCCGCGGGCCATGAGCGCGAACATGGCGGTGACGTGGTCGGCGGTGCCGCGGTTCCAGCCCTGTTCGACCAGGGCGGTCACGTAGTCGGCGGGGGTCAGTTCGCGGTAGGTGATGGGCTCTCCGGCGGCGCGGGCGATGAGCTCGACGGCCTCGGCGAAGGTGAGGGCGCGCGGGCCGGTGAGTTCGTAGACGCGGCCGGCGTGGGTGGCCGGCTGCGTCAGGACGGTGGCCGCGGCGTCGGCGACGTCCTCGGCGTCGAGGAAGGGTTCGGGGACCACGCCCGCGGGGAGGGCGAGTTCGCCGGAAGTGAGCGGGGCGTGGAAGAGGTCCTCGTCGAAGTTCTGGTCGAAGTTGCTCGCCCGCAGGATGGTCCATTCCAGCGTGGAGCCGCGGACGGCGTCCTCGGCGTCGCGCATGTCGAGCCCGAAGTCGGAGCCGCCCCAGGTGTCGGCGCCGCGGCCGGAGAGCAGCACCACCCGGCGGACTCCGGCGGCGGTGGCCCTGGTGACGAAGTCGTGGACGGGGCCGGGCACCGGCGGGGCGATGAGGTAGACGGCGGTGGCGCCGGTGAGGGCGGCGTCCCAGCCGTCGGGGTGCGCCCAGGCGAAGGGGGTGGGGCTGGAGCGGGAGGCGGTCCGGGTCGGGGTGCCGCGCATGCGCAGGCGGGCGGCGACCCGGCGGCCGGTCTTGCCGGTCGCGCCGAGGACGAGGGTGGTGTCGGTGCTCATGGACCTTGATTCAACGGGGCCGAGCCGGACAGTTCCATAGGTGAGAAGCCGGATTGCCTGTCCATTCGTCTAATCTGGCGGGGGTGGATGTCTTCGGTGACCTGATTCGCGGGGTGCGGGCGCATGGTTCGTTGTTCGGCAGCTCGACGCTCACCCCGCCGTGGTCGCTGCACTTCGTGGACGGCGCGCCGCTCACGCTGTGCACGGTGCTGTCGGGGGCGGGCTGGATCGTGCCCGAGGACGGGGCGCCGGAGCGGGTCCGCGCCTACGAGACGGCCGTGGTGCGTGGCCCCGCGACCTTCACCTTCGTCGACGATCCCGGCACGGCTGCCGCGCCGGTGGCCTGCGGGGCGTTCTGCTCGGGGCCGGAGCAGGGCGGTACCCGGTACCGGCTGGGCTGGGCGGAGTGCGGTGAGCCCGCGCCGGGGGCGACCACGCTGATCGTCGGCGCCTACCCGGTGCGCGGGGAGATCAGCGGCAGGCTGCTCGAGGCGCTGCCCGCGGTGCTGCGGGTGGGGTCGGGCGGGACCGGGGACGCGGTGCTCGACCACCTCGCCGCCGAGGTCGGCGCCGACGTCCCCGGCCAGCAGGTGGTGCTGGACCGGCTGCTGGACTGGATGCTGGTGTGCACCCTGCGCGAGTGGTTCGACCGGCCCGGTGGCGAGCCGCCCGCGTGGTGGGCCGCGCAGCGCGACCCGGTCGTCGGTGACGCGCTGCGGCTGCTGCACGCCGAGCCCGCCGCGCCCTGGACGGTCGCGACGCTGGCCGGGCGCACCGGCGTCTCCCGCTCCACGCTGGCCAAGCGCTTCGCCGAGCTGGTCGGCGAGCCGCCGCTGACCTACCTCACGCGCTGGCGGATGACGCTGGCCGCGGATCTGCTGACCGAGCAGGACGGCAGCATCGCCGACGTGGCGCGCGTCGTCGGCTACTCCGATCCGTTCGGGTTCAGCGCCGCCTTCAAGCGGGTGCGCGGGGTGGCGCCGAGCGAGTTCCGGCTGCGGCGGCGCGAACCCGCCTGATCAGCCCGCGGTCTTGCCGTTGTCGGCGGTGTAGATCGCGCCGTGGATCGCGGCCGCGTCGTCGCTCGCCAGGAAGGCGACGAGCTTGGCGACGGACTCCGGCTCGCTGAGCCCGCGCGGCGAGGCCACCCGCATGACCAGGTTCGGGTCGGCGCCATCGGGCAGGGTGAAGCCGGTGACCTGCGGGGTGAGCATGCCGCCCGGGCAGATCGCGTTGACCCGCAGCCGCTGCGCGGTGAACTCGACGGCGAGCGCGCGGGTCAGCCCGACCAGGCCGTGTTTGGCCGCGCAGTACCCGGCCGAGTACGCCTGCCCCTCGATGCCGGCGATCGAGGCGACGTTGACGATGGAGCCGCCCGCCGCGAGCAGGTGCGGCAGGGCGGCGCGGGAGAGGTAGAAGGGGCCGTTCAGGTTGACCGCGAGGTCGCGCTCCCACTCCTCGTCGGTGACCTGGGCGGTGTGCCGCATGGCGTGCTGTCCGGCGACGTTGACCAGGATGTCGAGGCGGCCCAGCTCCGCGGCGCACTGCTCGACCACCTCGCGGCAGCGGTGCGCACCGGCGATGTCGGCCACCGCATACCGCCCGCCCGGCACCTCGGTGAACACCGCCGCCAGCCGCTGTTCGTCGCGGCCGACGCCGAAGACGGTGGCTCCGCGTTGCCCGAACAGCCGGGCCACCGCCGCGCCCAGCCCCGACGACGCGCCGGTGACCAGCGCGACCTTTCCCGACAACTCACTCATGCCGGTCACCCTAGGCGGCTACTTGTCCGGCTTGGCGGGCTTGTCCGGCTTCTCGGGTTTCACCCGGCCGTTGCCGTTGCCGTTTCCATTGCCGGGGTTGCCGTTCCCGGGGTCGGGCTCCGGCAGGTCTGCGACCGCGGGGCCGGGGTTGACCGGGCCGGGCTCGGCGACGGTGGCACCGGGGTCGGGGTCGCCGATCGGGGGCGGTGGCGCCTGGATCACCGCGGTGCATTGCGCCGGACCGCAGGTGTCGAGCACGACGGGGCCGGGGGTCTGCGCGATCGGCGCGGCGGTGGGCACCGCGGTGCCGGGCGGGGACGTCGGGGCGACCTCGGTGCTCCCGGGCGGGTCGGGCCGGTCGAGCAGCAGGACACCGCCGATCAGCGCGGCGAGCCCGGCCAGCGCGGCGACCGCGATCCCAGGGCGCTTGCTGCCCGCGCGGGGCGCCGTCTCCGGCAGGGTGGGCGGAGCTGGGTGCCGATACCAGGAACCGGCCACGGTCGCGGGCGCGATATCGGCCGTCGCGATATCGGCCCCGCCCGCGGCGGCCCGGGCGGCCGCGACGAACTCCTCCACATCGGCGAACCGCGCCCGCGGCTCCTTCGCCATCCCGCGCGCGATCACCGCGTCCAGCTCCCGCGGAACGGCGGGGTTCAGCATGCTCGCCGCTGGCGGCGCGGTCATGAGGTGCGCGAGCACCTGCTGCGGCGAGTCACCGTCGCCGAACGGCCTACGCCCGGTGAGCAGTTCGAAGAGCACGCAGGCCAGCGAGTACTGGTCCGAGCGGGCGTCGGCGGCGCCGGAGAAGCGCTCCGGCGCCACGTAGCCAAGGGTCCCGACCAGGTTGCCGGTGGCGGTGATCGCCGGCTGCCCGTCACGCATGGCAGTGCCGAAGTCGATCAGGTAGACGAACTCCTCCGCGGTCACCATGAGGTTCGACGGCTTGACGTCGCGGTGCACGAGCCCGATCCGGTGCGCCGCCGCCAGCGCGGCGCCCGCCTGGGCGACGACGGCGGTGGCGCGCCCGGGCGCGAGCCGTCCCTCGCGGCGCAGCAACGCGGCGGCGTCGATGCCGTCGACGAGCTCCATGTCGAGGTAGAGGTGGCCGTCGTGCTCGCCGAAGGCGTGGATGGCGACGGTGTGCGGGCCGCGCAGCTGCGCGGCGAGCCTGGCCTCGCGGGTGAACCGCCGCCGGAAGCCGGGGTCGGCGGCCAGGTCGGCGGCGAGCACCTTGAGCGCGACGTCCCGGTCGGTGGCGGTGTCGTGCGCCAGCCAGACCCGGCCCGAGCCGCCGCTGCCGAGCAGCCGATCGAGGCGGTAGTGGCCGAACCACGTCTCGCCCATGTGCAGAACCCTTTCCTACGCCGCTCCCCCGTCCCGGAATGACCGCTGCGCCGCGACGGAAACCACGACGGCGAGCCGCCGCGGCCGGTCCGATCCTCGCGCGGCCGCCCGACCCCGGTGCGGGGTTCGACGGTATGCGTAGTTCGGCCCGCTTCACGGTAGCGAGCGGCCGCCCTGCCGCGCACACCACCTGGACAGATACCCCTAGGGGGTATATGGTCCGAGTATGTCCAGCGAGCACGCGACGCACCACGACCACACCGGCGAGGCTTCCGCCCCGCACGACCACGGGGCACACGCCGGTCACGACGCGGCAGTGTTCCGGCGGCTGTTCGGGGTGATGGCGGTGCTCGCGATCCCGGTCGTCGCCACCTCCATGATGTTCGCCGATCTGGTCGGTTACACCGTGCCCGGAGCACTGACCTGGGTCGCCCCGGTCGGTGGCACGGTCATGTACCTCTGGGGCGGGCGCCCCTTCCTCGCCGGCGCCGTCGCCGAACTCCGCGCCGGGCAGCCGGGCATGATGCTGCTGATCGCGCTGGCGATCACCGTCGCCTTCGGCGCGTCCTGGGGTGCGACCCTCGGGCTGCTCGCCCACGACCTCGAGTTCTGGTGGGAGCTGGCGCTGCTGATCGTGATCATGCTGCTCGGGCACTGGATCGAGATGCGCTCGCTCGGCCGCGCGTCGAGTGCCCTGGAATCACTGGCCGCGCTGCTGCCCGACGATGCCGAACGCCTCGACGAGACCGGCACCCCCGGCACCGTGGCTCTCGGCGACCTGCGCGCGGGCGACCTGGTCGTGGTCCGCCCCGGCGGCCGGGTGCCCGCCGACGGAACGGTGGAGTCCGGCACCGCCGATGTGGACGAGTCCATGATCACCGGCGAATCGGCGCCCGTGCGCCGCGCGCCCGGTGACACCGTCGTGGCAGGCACCGTCACCACCGATTCGGGGCTGCGGGTACGGGTCACCGCGGTCGGCGCCGACACGGCGCTGGCCGGGATCCAGCGCCTGGTGGCCGAGGCGCAGAACTCGACGTCCCGCGCCCAGGTCCTGGCCGATCGCGCCGCGGCGCTGCTGTTCTGGTTCGCCGCGGGCACCGCCGTGCTCACCGCGGCGGTGTGGCTGATCCTCGGCGAGCCGCAATCCGCGATCACCCGCACCATCACCGTGCTGGTCATCGCCTGCCCGCACGCGCTCGGCCTGGCCATTCCCCTCGTGGTCGCCATCGCCACCGAACGCGCGGCGGCCGGCGGGGTACTGGTCACCGACCGCCGCGCGCTGGAGGCCATGCGCACGGTCGACACGGTGCTGTTCGACAAGACCGGCACGCTCACCCGTGGCGAACCCGCGCTGCACGCGGCCACCGGTGACGAGGCCATCGCCCTCGCCGCCGCCGTCGAGGCGGACAGCGAGCATCCGCTCGGCCGGGCCATCGTGGCCGCCGCGGCGGCGCGCGGCCTCGCCGTCGCCCCGGCGACCGGGTTCACCGCGCGCAACGGCATCGGCGTCACCGCGACCGTCGCGGGCGCCACCGTCTCCGTCGGCGGCCCCGGCATGCTCGCCGAGCACGGCCTCGACCCGCTGCCGGAGGCCGCCGCGTGGGCGGGCTCGACGGTGCTGCACGTGCTGCGCGACGGTGCCGTCGCCGGGGCACTCGCCCTGGCCGACGAGATCCGCCCCGAATCCGCGCACGCGGTCGAAGCGTTGCACGAGCGGGGGATCCGCGTCGCCATGATCACCGGCGACGCCGAACCGGTCGCCCGCGCGGTCGCCGCCCGGCTCGGCATCGACGATGTCGTCGCCGGAGTCCTGCCCGGAGCCAAGGGCGCCGCGGTCGCGGCGCTGCAGCACGCCGGGCACCGGGTCGCCATGGTCGGCGACGGCGTCAACGACGCCCCCGCCCTCGCCCGCGCCGACGTCGGTATCGCCATCGGCGCGGGCACCGACGTCGCCATCGCCTCCGCCGGAGTGGTCCTGGCCGGTGACGACCCGCGCGCGGTGCTCTCGGTCATCGCCCTCTCCAGGGCCACCTACCGCAAGATGATCCAGAACCTCGCCTGGGCCGCGGGTTACAACATCGTCGCCGTCCCGCTGGCCGCCGGGGTGCTCGCACACTGGAACATCACCCTGCCCATGGAGATCGGCGCCCTGCTCATGTCCGCCTCCACCGTCGTCGTCGCCGCCAACGCCCAGCTCCTGCGCCGCATCGACCTGCGCCCCGGAGCGCTCGCCCGCTGACCCGGCTCCGAGCGGAGTGTGCTCGGGGCCGCCGCAACCAGCCACTACGCCGCGCTCATGATCAGCGCGTTCCGCGCGCCCTGAGCCGCTGCCGATTCCGGCGCGACGCCGCGACGCGCGACTGCCAGAATCAGCACATGCGGACCGAATCGGTGGCGGTGACCGACGTGGGTCTCGGGGATGTGGTGGCCGATCCCGCGGGCACCGGGCTGTGGCGGCGGGTGCGGGAGCTGCGCCACGGCCGCTCCCCGCGCCGGGACGGCAGCGGGCGGGAGTGGACCTACTACGCCTTCGTCGGCCCGCTGGTCGATCCAGGGGCGGCGGCCGAGGTGATCGGCAACCAGCCGCGCATCGACCGGTTCGTGTTCCGCGAGGACGAGTCCGTCACCCGCGCGGTGACCGACGTGGCGTGATCGGCGATTCGCGAGGACACTCGGGGACGTAGTGATTCGACTCGTCCCCCAGGAGCACATGCGATGGCAACCAACGGGCCCTTCGGCCTCGACCCGGAAGATGTCGAGCGCGCGCTGCGTGAGGCGGGCATCGAGCTGCGCGATCTGATCGGCAAGGCGGGCGGGTACCTGGAGCGCGTGGACGGCGCGAGCGTCGGCTCGCTGGCGGCGCTGCTCGGCCAGTTCGCGCCGCAGCCGGAGAAGCCGCGCACGACACCGAAGCCGGAGGGCGAGACGACCGGCGAGTCCGGCAGCGGCGTCTGGGTGATCTACACCGTCGACGAGGGCGGAGCGGCCAGGGTCGACCAGGTCTTCCCCAGCGAGCTGGAGGCGCTGCGCGCGCACCGCGACAACACCGACGACCGCCGCCGGGTGCGGTTCCTGCCCTACAGCGTGCCCGCGGGCGTGCTGGACGCGCCCTGATCGGCGCCCGATAGCGCGGATCGGTTCGCCCCCGCGGCCCGCAGCGGCGATGATGGTGCGGTGACCGAGCAGGTGAGCGCATGCGCGCGCTGGTGATACTGATCGTGGTCGCGGCGATCGCGCTGATCGCGGGCGACCGGATCGCGGTGCTGATGGCGCAGAACGAGATCGGGCGCCGGATCGCCGCCGAGTACGCGCTGGACCGCGATCCGGCGGTGGACATCGGCGGCTTTCCGTTCCTCACCCAGGCCGCCGACGGCCGGTACGAGACCATCGACATCCGGGCGGGCGAGTGGAGCGAGCAGGACGTCACCGTGCGCGACCTGCGGCTCACCCTCACCGACGTCACCGCCCCGCTCGCCGACCTGATCGGGGGCGACACCTCGACCCTGGTCGCGGCCGGGGCGACCGCCGAGGCGGTGGTCGCCTACGACACCGTGCGGCGCTTCGCCGACGACGGCGTCCGCGAACTCTCCGACAGCCCCGATGGGCTGCAGGTGACCGGCACCTTCCGGGTGGAGGGGTTGCCGTTCCCGGTGCCCGCGACCATCGTCTTCGCGATGGCTCCCACCGCCGACGGCATCGAACTCACCCCGATCTCGGTGCAGGCCGCGGTCGGCGGCCCGGCGCTGCCGCTCTCGGTGCTCAGCCGCAGCCTGGCCTTCACGATCCCGCTCCAGGACCTGCCGCTCGGCGCCCAGATCACCGACATCCGCGCGGGCCCCGACGGGCTGCACGTCAGCGCGGCGGCCGCGGACGTCCGCTTCGCCGACCTGCCCTGAGCGCCCGGGGTTACGGGACGTAGAGGTACCACTCGGCGAACGGGCCCTGGATCGGCCAGCTGCTCGACATGATCTTGGCCGGGCCCATCCCCACCCACAGGTCGACGGTCACGGTCTTGCCGCGCTGGGCCCCGGTGCGCACGTAGACGTCCTGGTGCCGGAAGCCGGCCGAGCCGACCCAGCCGATCATGACGTGATTGCCGCACGGCCCGCTCAGGTAGCCCTGCGGCGTCACCCGCGCCCGCACGAACCCGGGCCGCTTCGGCGCCGCCTCCAGATCCACGGAAATCGCTCCGGCGCAGAAGTTCGCGTCACCGAAGGTGTAGAGCGTGGTGCCGATCGGCGCGAACTGCGGCAGCGGATCCGCCTGCGCCGGAACGGCTGTCGCGCCGCAGAGCACCCCGATCCCCAGCGATGCCGCCAGCCCCGCGCCCAGTCGTCGAATGTTCATCGTTCGAGCCCTCCCCCGTCGAGCCTTCTGATCCCGCGCGCCCCGGCCGGATGACTCCGTCGGCATCGACGGCCCGCGGCGGAAATCGTTCGCCCACCGAGCATATCGGGTGAATCTGCCCGCCGGGAAACGTTCCGGGCGGTCTCAGTAGCGTGCGGCGAACCGCGTCGGGGGCTCGCCCATCAGGCGGGTGAAGTCGCGGACGAAGTGGGCCTGGTCGGCGTAGCCGAGGTCGGCGGCGAGTGCGGGCCAATCGATCTCCGCGCCCGCCGCGAGCCTGCGCGCGACCTCCTGCACCCGGTAGCGGCGCAGCACCCACTTGGGGCTCACCCCGACGTGCTCGGCGAAGAGCCGCTGCAGGGTCCGCATCGGGGAGCCGAGCTCGGTGGCGAGCCGGTCGACGCGGGTGAGGTCGGGGCGGGCGGCGATCAGCGCGACCGCCGCGACCGCCGCCCGGCTCGCCGCGCTCGGCTCGGGTAGCCGCCGGCGCAGGAACTCCTCGATCGTCGCCACCTCCGGGCACTGCGGCGGCTCGGTGCCGAAGATGGCGGCGGCGTCGGCGACCCGGTCGGTGAGCCCGGATACCGGCGCGCCGAGGATCGGGCGGAACGCGCCGGGCCGGAAGGCGACGCCGAACACCCGGCCGCTCCCGGTCAACGTCTGGTGGCGGTGCCCCCTGGTGACCCCGCGCACCGTCGCGCCCACCTGACTGCTGATCGTGAGGTGCACGCGCGGCAGCGCCGTGATGAGCTGGCGGTAGGGCTCGGTGTAGTCCCAGTGCACGGTCCAGTAGTGCTCGATGTACCCGGCGAGCTCCGGCGACGGCGCGGCGGTCTCGTGCCGCTGGAACCGCCGCCAGGCCCCGCCCAGCTCACGGGCATCCCTCATGACGCGAGTGTAGGTGTCGCGTTCGTTCAAGACAGCCGGGCCCGCGGCTGGTTGGCTGGCGGCCATGAGCACTCCGGAGACGATGGCAGCGGCCGCCGCGCCCCTGCTGCGGATCGCCGCGGCGATCACCCCCGCCGACCTGGACCGCCGCACCCCGTGCGCCGACTACGACGTGGCCGCCCTGGTGAACCACCTGCTGTACTGGGCGCCCGGGCTGGCCGCCGCGGGCCGCCGGGAGCAGGCGCCGCCCATGGCCGAATCCCTGCCGCGCGACGCCGCTCTCACCGAAACCCTGCGCACGCGGGTAGACGAGATCGTCGCCGCCTGGAGCGAGCCGCGGGCCTGGCACGGCACGGCCGAGTTCGCCGGTGCCGTACTGCCCGCGCCGATGCTCGGCGGCATGGTGGTCGGTGAGCTGGTCGTGCACGGCTGGGATCTGGGCCGGGCGCTCGGCATCGATGCCTGCTGGGACGATGAGCTTTTGAGCTTCCTCCTCGAGCAGGTGAGCGCGACCGCCGAGCAGGGGAGGGAAATGGGTGCCTACGGCCCCGCCGTGCCGATCCCGGATTGCGCACCGACGCTGGATCGCATTCTCGCCACGACCGGCCGGGTACCGCACTGGCATCCAAGCAAGGTCTGATCCCCCATCCCCCTTTTACTGTATACACGATTCCGCGCCCTCATGAGCTCCCGAAAAGTGATCCATACTCGCTGCCGTTGCGTGAAAACCCCAGGTGAGGAGTGTGGCGGTATGGCTTATGTGCTCGGCTTCGCGGAGATCGATCGGACGCAGGTCGCGGTGGTCGGCGGCAAGGGCGCGAACCTCGGTGAGCTGTCCCGCGTGGATGGTGTGCGGGTTCCGGACGGGTTCTGCGTGACGACGGCGGCCTACACCCGCGCGGTGGCGGGCGCACCGGGGCTGGACGCGCTGTTCGGCGAGCTGTCCCGGCTCGAGCCGGGTGACCGGGAGGCGACCCGGGTGCTCAGCGCACGGGTCCGCGCGGTGATCGAGGAGCTGGAGATTCCCGGCGACGTCGCGGCGGAGATCGTCGCGGCGCACGCCCGGCTCGGCGCGAACGGGGCCTACGCCGTGCGCTCCAGCGCCACGGCCGAGGACCTCCCGACGGCGTCCTTCGCCGGACAGCAGGACAGCTACCTCAACATCGTCGGCGCGCCGGAGATTCTCGCGCACGTGCGGCGCTGCTGGGGTTCGCTGTTCACCGAGCGCGCCGTTGCCTACCGGCAGCGGAACGGGTTCGGGCACAGCGGGATCCGGATGGCGGTGGTGGTGCAGGCCATGGTCTTCCCGCGCGCCGCGGGGGTGCTGGTCACCGCCGATCCGGTCACCTCGGATCGGACCGTCACCTCGATCGACGCCGGTTTCGGGCTCGGCGAGGCGCTGGTCTCGGGGCTGGTGAACGCCGACAACGTCCGGGTGCGCGGCGGCGTGATCGTCGAGCGCACGACCGCGACCAAGAAGCTCGCCGTCGAGCCGGAGCCCGGCGGGGGCACCCGGGTGCGCGAGCTCGCCCCCGAGCTCCGCGACGAGCCGGTGCTCTCCGACGCCGAGGTGCTCGACCTCGAGCGGCTAGGCCGCCGGATCGAAGCGCACTTCGGCAGCCCGCAGGACATCGAGTGGTGCCTGGGCGACGACGGGATCCGCATCGTGCAGAGCAGACCGATCACCACGCTGTTCCCGATCCCGGAGGCCGCCGACGGCGGCGACCACGTCTACGTCTCGGTCGGCCACCAGCAGATGATGACCGACGCCATGAAACCGCTGGGGATCTCGCTCTGGCAGCTCACCAGCGGCGCACCCATGCGCGACGCGGGCGGGCGGCTGTTCGTCGACGTCACCGCCATGCTCGCGGCGCCGGGGTCGCGCGCCGCGCTGGTCAGCGCGCTCGGCAAATCCGATCCCCTGCTCGGCGATGCCCTGCGCACCCTGGTCGAGCGCGGCGGCTACGGCAGCGAAGCGCCCGAACCGGAGCGCCCGATCCCGGGTACGGTGCCCGCACCGCCCGACCTCGACCCCGCGCTCATCGGCGAGCTCATCGCCGGGAGCGAGGCATCGCTGGCGGTGCTGAAGCGCGACATCCACGCCCACACCGGGGCCGCGCTGCTCGACTTCATCCGCACCGACATCGAGGAGCTGCGCCGCGTCCTGTTCGACCCGCGCGGACTCCAGCTGATCACCGCCGCCATGGACGCCTCCGAGTGGCTCAACGACCGGCTGCTCGACTGGCTGGGCGAGCGCAACGCCGCCGACGCGCTCACCCGCTCGGTCGCAGGCAACATCACCTCGGAGATGGGGCTCGCGCTGCTCGACGTCGCCGACGCCATCCGCCCGCACCCGGAGGTCGTGGCCTACCTGCACGCTGCCCCGGACGACTTCCTGGACCGACTCCCCGACCACCCCGGCGGCGAACAGGCACGCACCGCCATCGAAGAATTCCTTGACCGCTACGGCATGCGCTGCGCCGGCGAGATCGACATCACCCGGCCGCGCTGGCGCGAGCGGCCCGACACGCTGCTGCCCGCGATCCTCGGCAATGTCGCCGGTTTCGAGCCGGGGGCGGCCGCGCGGCAGTTCGCCGACGGCCTGCGCGAAGCCGAGCAGGCGAAACAGCGGATTCTGGACCGGGTCCGGGCGCTCCCGGACGGCACCGCGAAGGCGGCGGAGACCGAGCGCATGATCGACCGGGTCCGCACCTTCTCCGGCTACCGGGAGTACCCGAAGTACGGCATGGTGTGCCGCTACTTCGTCTACAGGCAGGCCCTGCTGCGCGAGGCCGAACGCCTGGTCGCGGCCGGCGTCCTGCAAGCCACGGACGACATCGGCTACCTCCGCTTCGACGAACTGCGCGAGGTGGCGGCCACCTACCGCGCCGACCCGGAGCTGATCACCGCGCGCAGGGCCGCGTTCCGCGCACACGAGGCACTCACTCCACCGCGCGTGCTCACCTCCGACGGCGAGGTTCTCACCGGCGCCTACCGCCGTACCGACCTGCCCGACGGCGCGCTGCCCGGCACCCCGGTCTCCGCCGGGACCGTCGAAGGCCGCGCCCGCGTCATCACCGACATCGCCCACGCCGACCTCGAAGCGGGCGACATCCTCGTCACCGTCTACACCGACCCGAGCTGGACCCCCCTGTTCGTCGCCATCGCCGGGCTGGTGACCGAGGCGGGCGGGCTCATGACGCACGGCGCGGTGATCGCCCGCGAATACGGCCTGCCCGCCGTGGTCGGCGTCGAGCACGCCACCACGCTCATTCGCGACGGGCAGCGCATCCGGGTGCACGGCGCCGACGGCTACGTCGAGCTGCTGTCCGACCGGTGATCGCGCCGGACGCGCTGCCCGGCTCGGCGAACCTCAGCGCAGGGCCACCTTCGGGAAGTCGAGCGGAACCCCGAGCGCCACGTTGATGTAGTTGGTGAACAGGTTGAGCGCGACCTGTCCGATCGCCTCGACGATCTGCTCATCGCTCCACCCCAGGTCGCGCAGCGCGCCCACCTCCTCGGGGGCGACCTGTCCGCGCTCCGCCACCAGCTTCAGCGCGAAGCCGAGCAGGGCGGCGGTGCGCGGGTCCGGGGACTCGCCGAGCTGCGCGGCCCGCATGTCCGCGCCGCCGACCCCGGCCCTGCGGCCCAGCGCGGTGTGCGCGGCGAGGCAGTACTCGCAGGCATTGCGGTTGGCGACGGCCACCGCGATCCGCTCGCCGACCGCCGGGCCGAGCGCGCCGCCGCCGAAGGCGCCGAAGGCGGCCCACATGCTGGTCAGCGCGGCGGGTGAGTTCGCGACCGCGCGGAACATGGCGGGCACCGTGCCGAAGGCGGCGTGGATGCTGTCGAGCTGCTCGCGGACGGTGCCGGTGGCGCTCTCGCGCTCGACAAGGGGGACGAGTGTCATGGGAGGTTCCTTCGTTGTCGTGTTTCGGACAGCTCCCAGCCTGCCGCGCCGAGCCGGACGATTTGCGCCCTATCGTCTCGATTTCTTACCTATTCGTCTGCGAGGATGGGCCCATGACCTCCGTGGACCGGATCTCCCCGCTGCTCGAACGATTCCGCGTGCGGACCCGGCTCTTCCACACCGGCCCGCTCTGCGGGGTCACGACCTACGACGCCGGGCTCGGCCGTGGCTTCCTGCACGTGCTGCGGGCCGGGTCGATGGAGGTCACGCACCGCGGGGCGGGCAACCGGCTCGCCACCCGCCACGTCGACCGGCCCAGCCTGCTCTTCTACCCCCGCCCGCTCGACCACTCCTTCCACAACGCGCCCACCGCGGACTCCGACTTCGCCTGCGCCAGCGTCGACTTCGAGGGCGGATCGAACCACCCGCTGGTCCGCACCCTCCCCCCGGTGATCGTGCTCCCGCTCGACGCCGTCGCCACCCTCGAACCCGCGCTCGCCCTGCTCTTCGCCGAGATCGACACCGCGAAGTGCGGGCACCGCGTGCTGGTGGACCGGCTCTTCGAAGTCGTGCTCATCCAGCTCTTCCGCTGGATCCTCGAGCACGCCGACGACCTCGACCTGCCCACCGGGCTGCTCACCGGCCTCGCCGACGAGCGGCTGGCTCGCGCCCTGGTCGCCGTGCACGAGGAGCCGGGGCGGGCGTGGACGCTCGAAGGCATGGCGCGGGAGGCGCGGATGTCGCGCAGCGCTTTCGCCGCGCGGTTCAAGGAGGCGGTCGGGCAGTCGCCCGCCGACTACCTCGGTGGGTGGCGGATCACCGTGGCCAAGGAGCGGTTGCGGGCCGGCGTGCCGGTGGCGCGCACCGCGACCGAGCTCGGGTACGCCACCGCGCCGGCGTTCTCCCGGGCGTTCACCCAGCGGGTGGGGTGCTCGCCGCGGGCCTGGGCGGCGCAGTTGTAGACGTGGGGTTCCCCTGACCGTCCAGGTATCTCGAATCTCTACTGAGTGGGACTCGGGACTCCCGATTGGAGGTGACGAACATGTTTGATGCGAATATCACAATGTCACCATTTGACGCGCTTGAGTCTTGAGTGCCCGACAAGTTCGATCGGCAGCGCAGGTACCGGACGGATGGGTGTCAGGCCGCATCCCATCCCGAGCCTCCTCCCCGCTCGGAGGCACCCTCAGCGACGGCGGCCACGACCCCTCCCCCACTACCACCTGCCTTCGGAGCATTCGAAGCGATCGCGCCAGCGGTGGAAATCGCAACGCCGATTCTTTGCTGGGAGACATCCGCTACTGTCGCTGCGCGAGGCCGAGGTGGTAGACCAGTTCCGGAGCACCTTCGAGCGGCTCCGGGCCACCGCCCTGTCGCCGGCAGACAGCAAGCACGCGCTCCGGCGCATGGCGAGGGAGTACAGGCAATGACGGCCAATCTGTCCGACGCGCAGTGGTTCAAGTCGAGTTTCAGCGGCGGGAACAACGAGTGTGTCGAGGTCGCCCACCTGCGTGGAGGGCTCGTCGGGGTGCGGGACTCCAAGAACACCGCCGGTCCGGCGCTGGTCTTCGCCCCCGGCGAGTGGGCCGCCTTCACCGCCGGGGTCCGGGGCGGTGAGTTCGACCTCCCGTAGCCCGATCAGCCGATGCCGAGGAAGCGGCGCACGAGTACGGCGGCGCGGAGCTGCCACAGCGACTCGAGCCGGGTGGGGTCGAGGCCGATGAGCTGACCGGCCTTGTCCAGGCGGTTGGTCACGGTGTTCGGGTGGACGCCGAGTGCGCGGCCCGTGGCGAGCCGTCCGTGTTCGAGCCGCAGGTACTCGCGCACGGTGTCGAGCAATTCGGGGTGCGGGTCGAGCGGGGTGAGCAGCCGGGCGAGGTGGTCGCGGCCGGGGCCGGGGCGGGTGATCTGGTATTCGAGGGCGAGGTCGCGCGTGCCGAAGATACCGGGTCCGGGGCGTACCCGGACCGCGAGGTCGAGCAGTTCGTGGGCCAGTTCCGCGCAGGCGGGGACCGTGGGGGCGGTGGCGGGGACCCAGGTGGCCGTGAGCGGGGCGGTAATCAAACCGGGCGGGGCCTGGTCGATGTGGCGGAGGCCGGGGATGAGGATCGTGCCGCTGCGGCGGGTGAGGGCGGCGGGGACCGGTTGTTCACAGGTGGCGACGAGCCGGGTGTGGACGTCGCGGATCGGGTCGTCGTCCGGGGCGGGGTCGGCGGCGAGCGCGCAGACCACGTAGTGCGCGGTGACCGGCTCGCGGAGGACGCCCGCGAGCAGGGCACGGCAGGGTGACTGCTCGCGGTTCGCCTTCCGGGTGGAGGCGGGATTCGGCTCCTGCCATCCGCTGCTGTGCGGGCTGCTCACGGAGAGTTCGCCGCCGCCAGGCAGGCATCCAATACCTCGGCGGGGTCCGCGGAATCCGCGTTCGGCACGCGCACGAATCGCAGGCCGGGCCAGACGCTTTCGAGCCGCGCACCCAGTTCTCGATATCCCGTGCGCAGTGTTTCCAGGTGCGCGAGGTTCTCGTGGGTTTCCAGGGGCCCGCCGCGCAGGGCGAGCCGCCGGGCCGCGTCGGCGGGGGGCGTGTCCAGCCACAGCACGCGGTCGGGCAGCGTGGTGCGGTAGCTCTGCGCGAAGCGGGTGACGGCGGCCTCGGTTCCGGTGCCGAGGATGGTGACGATCTCGTCGAGCACCGTCGCCAAGTCGCCGCCGATGCCGACGCGGTCCTGTTCGAGGGCCTGCCAGCGGCGCAGCGCGGCGGTCGCGCCGGGGAGCTGCCGCTCGGCCCGGTCGAGGACGGGCGCGACATCGCGCCGGGCGCGGCCGGCGAGCCGCGCGTAGAGCGGGGCGTAGACCAGGGTCTCGATCAGCGGATGCCGTTCGCAGATCAGGACCTCGGGGCGGTAGGTGCGCAGCAGGAAGTCCTCGACCGGGCCGTACAGGGTCATGCGCAGGTAGAGCGTCGCCGCCTTCACCGCGGGGTTGCCGACGGCGTCGGCGGCCGCGCCGACGGCGGCGAGTTTGCGCGACAGGTCGTGCAGCGGCCCGTCGGCGTTGTGGTGCAGGTCGGGGCAGCTGAGGGTGAGCTGGTTCCCGGCCCGCAGCCGGGCGATGAGCGAGGACTTGCCGCAGCCGTCGATGCCGACCACGGCGATCCGTGCGGTCACGGCCGGGCCGCCGCGGTGACGGCGTCGAGCATGGTTCGGGTGAGCACCTCCGGGGCGGTGGTGGCGTCGAGCTCGATCCAGCCGAGTTCGGTGCCGAGCCGGTCCAGTTCCGCGTGGCTGCGCCGCTGGAATTCGAGGAAGCGGGCGGCGTCGCCGTAGCCGCTCTCGTAGTCGCTGGGGTCGGTGCGGCGGGCGAGCGCGGTCTCCGGGGTGACGCGCAGGTGGAAGGTGAGCGCGGGTGGCGGGAAGGCGGTGGTGGCGGCGCGCAGGGTGGCCGGGTCGCCGCCGTGCGCGACCTCGGTGGCGAAGTACTTGTACCAGTAGGCGTTCAGCAGGAGGATGCGCGGGTTGCGGGCCAGTGCCAGGTCGAGCGCGGCGTGCAGGGCGTGGAAGAGGAAGTGGGCGCGGGCGTTCGGGCCGAGCACACTCAGGTAGGCGAGGACGGCGGCGCGGTCGGCGAAGGGCAGCCGGGCACCGATCACCGGATCGGCGAGGGCGTCCCAGATGCCGGCGCCTGCGGTGTCGATGCCCGCCTCGGTCAGGGCCGCGGTGAGGGCGTCGATCTGGGTGCTCTTGCCGGAGGCGTCGGCGCCGGCGACGCAGACGAGCAGCGGGGGCTCAGGCGGGGTCATCGAGCCGCTCCACCAGGCCGGAGCCGCCGTCGAGCCGGACGGTCTCGCCGTCGCGGATGGTCGCCATGAGCCCGGGCACGCCGACGACGGCGGGGATGCCGAGTTCGCGGGCGAGCACCGCGGAGTGCGACAGCGTGCTGCCGCGTTCGATGAGCAGCCCCTTGACGCTCGGGAAGAGCGGCCCCCAGCCGGGATCGGTGCGCAGCGCGGCCATGATGGTGCCGCGCACGTCGAGATCGTCGTCGGGGCTGCGGACTACGCGGATCGGCCCCTGCACGATGCCGGGCCAGCAGCCGGTGCCGCGCAGGGTGCGGCCGTCGCCGACGGGCTCGGCGGCGGCCGCGGCGGTGGGGGTCAGGACGTCGGGCGGGCCGGTGGTCTCGAACTGGTTCGGTGGCTCGGTGTGTTCGTAGCGGGCGAACTCGGCGATGCGGGTGCGGGCCAGCGCGGCGAGGTCGGTGGTCATGGAGCGGCCCTCGGCGAAGCCCTGGATCTCCTCCATGGTCAGGTAGAAGACGTGGCGCGGCTCGTCGAGGCGGCCCGCGGCGCAGAGCACCTCGCCGACCCGCAGGTAGACCGAGCGCCCGACGCCGACGATGCGGGTGCGGGTGAGCCGCATGCGCTCCCGGTCGCGGACCGCGGTGCGGGCCTTGCGCAGCACCCCGGCGAGCCTGTCGCGGCGGCCGCGGGGCAGGGCGTCGAGGATCTCGCGCTCGAAGGCCGCGCGGCGCAGGGCGTGGTCGCGTTCGAGCGCGCCGGCGTCGATGGCGTCGTCGCGGACGTAGTTGCGCAGGATGGTGCCGATGAAGGAGGGGTCCTGGCGCAGCGACACCGTCTCCAGTTTCTGCTCGCCCATGCAGCGGTCGCCGTAGCGGTCGAGGTAGGCGTCGAGCTCCGCGGCGACGGCGGGTGCGGCGGCGCGCACGGCGTCGAGGCCGGCGCGCGGGTCGCCGGTGTAGAGCGCGGTGCGCAGTTCGGGGGCGCGGCGGATGTCGGCGGCCAGCCGCATCAGGATCAGGGTCGGTTGCAGTGATTCGACCGCCTCCTCGGAGGCGAGCAGCCCGGCCACGGTCTCCTCGGAGCCGCCCGCGGCGGCCAGGATGCGCCTGGCCCGGCCGGCCTGGTTGCTCAGGTAGAGGTCGTTGAGGATCTGCACGGCCCAGCGGTCGAACAGGTTCAGGCCGCGCTCGGCGAGGTCGAGGAGCTGGTCCAGTTCGGTGGCGGTGTCCAGGTCGTGGCGGATGCGCTCGACCTCGGCGCCGACCTCGCGCTGGAACCGCTCGACGAGCCTGCCCCGGTTCAGCATCCGCCAGCCGAGCACCACGAAGACCGGGGCCAGCTGCGGGATGGCGGCGAGCCGCTCGGCGGGGCCCGCGTGGATGCCCTCGATGAAGTCGACCGGGTGCTCGACGCCGATCATCCGC
The DNA here is from genome assembly GCF_021183625.1 of Nocardia asteroides. Classification (NCBI taxonomy): domain Bacteria; kingdom Bacillati; phylum Actinomycetota; class Actinomycetes; order Mycobacteriales; family Nocardiaceae; genus Nocardia; species Nocardia asteroides. The sequence goes on along the minus strand of NZ_CP089214.1, from coordinate 279,203 downwards.
TCGACGTCGTCCTTGTTGCGGTCGAAGAACGGGGCCAGGCGCAGCACCCGGTACCAGTTGTTGATGTTGTAGTAGACCCGGCCGGAGACCAGCCCGACCATGTTGCGCAGCACTTTGTCGTTGGCGGCGATGGTCCGGTCGCCGACGCCGATCAGGTGCAGCGTCTCGCGGAAGATCACCTCGTAGACCTTGGCCGCCCAGGAGAAGGTGAGCGGGGTGGTGACGCCGTTGAAGCTCTCCTGGATATTGCTGTTGTCCCACACCGTGCGCCAGGTGCCGAGCGCGGCCACCGCGGTGATCGGGCGGGTCTGCAGGATGACGAGCTCGCCGGCGCGGAAGGTCCACTCGATGTCCTGCGGGCCGCCGATGGCGGCGGCGATCCTGACCCCCTCGCGCACCAGCTCGGCGGTCTGCTCCTGGCTCAGGCAGCGGATCCGGCGCCGCGGCTCGGCGACCACGCGCTGCTCGGCGCCGCCGGCATCGGCGCGGCCGTACTCGATGTCCTTGTCGGCGACGGTCACCGACACCTCGGTGCCGTCGTGGCCGACGGTGAACTCGTCGGTGGCGCAGGCCCCGCTCACCACGCCCTCGCCGGTCCCCCAGCAGGCGCTGACGACCGCCCGGTCGGTGGCGCCGGTGACGGGGTCGGTGGTGAACAGGACGCCGGAGACCTCGCCGTCGACCATGTCCTGGATGATCACCGCGACCGGGGACGCGGCCTCGGCGCCGGTGTAGTGCAGGGCGCGCGGGCTGAAGGCGGAGGCCCAGCAGCGGCGCACGGCGTCGAGCACCTGGCCGGTGCCGGTGAGGTAGAGGAAGGACTCGTAGATGCCCGCGTAGGAGCGGTCGGCGCCGTCCTCGCCGACGGCCGAGCTGCGCACCGCGACGCGCTCGCGGCCGTGCATGGCCTCCTCGATCTCGGCCGCGAGCGCGGGATCGACCGGGGTGCGGCAGATCTCGGCGCGCAGGCGTTCGGCCGCTTCGGCGCGGGCGGGGTCGTCGGCGGCGTCGAGCAGGAGCCGATGCAGTTCGGGCAGTTCGCCCCGGGTCAGGTGGGCGGTGAAGCCCTCGGTGCCGAGCACCACCCAGGAGGGCACGGTGGCGCCGGCGCGGGCGAGCCGGGCCAGCCCGGCCGCCTTGCCGCCCGCCCAGCCGGTGTCGCCGTCGGCGACAAGAGTGCCGTCACGCAGCACGGATACGTCGGTTCGCTGATTCATTCGACCCTCATCGCTTCGATGATGTTGACGGTGGAGACGCGCCACGCGGCGGGCAGCGCGCCGAGCAGGCAGAGCAGGAGCGCGCCGAGCGCGAGCGCGTAGGCGCCGGGGACCGGGGCGAAGGCGACGTCGACGTTCCACGCGCGGGAGGAGGCGAGGTCGGCGACGACCTGCTGCACCGAGCCGAACGCCAGCCCGAGGACCCCGCCCACCACGGCGAGCCCGGCCGCCTCGGCGAGCACCGTCGCCACGGCGAACCGGCGGGCGGCGCCGATGGCGCGCAGCACGCCGATCTCGCGGCGCCGTTCGAGCACCGAGAGCAGCAGCGTGTTCAGCAGCGCGACCGCGGCGATGATCGTGACGATGATCCAGATGAGGTGGTTCAGGCTGGTGGCCTGGTCGAGCGCGGCGGCGAAGCCGCGCACCGCCTCGTCGCCGCTGTAGACGTGGACGCCGGGCGGGACGGCGCCGCGGACCTGGTCGAGCGCGGCGCCGGGGTCGGCGCCTGGGTCGAGTCCCAGTTGCACGGCGGCGGTGCCGGTGTCGCCGAACCACTCCTGCACGAGCGGGAGGCCGAGCGCCAGTGCGCCGTTCAGGGCGGAGAAGAAGGCGACCTCCGCGAGGATCGGGACCGCGTGCGCGCCGGTGGGGCTCGGGACCGTGAGGGTGTCGCCCACCCGGAGTGATAGCGCGTCGGCGAGGTCGCGGGAGACGACGGCGCCCGCGCCGTCCAGGACGCGGCGCGCCACATCGAGGCCGGCGGCGTCCAGCAGGGCATTCGCCGAGCCGGGGGCGACCCCGTAGGCGAGGGCACGTTGTTCGCCCAGGTCGACGTAGGTGGCCTGGTCGGCGACGACCGTCGCGACGGCGGGCAGCGCGCGCAGCCGTTCGGCGGTGTCCGCGGGGAGCCGGGGTCCGGTGGGGAAGGTTCCGGCCGGGGTGGTCGAGACCCAGATGTCGGCGCCGCGCAGCACCTCGAACGACTTCTCGGTCGAGGTCACCGCGTTGCTGTTGCCCGCGCTGATCGCGAAGCTGGCCGCGACCGCGACCGCGACGGTCATCAGCGTCGCCCAGGAGCGTTTCGGTGAGCGGCGGATGGTCTCGGCGGCGAGCGCGCCCGCGCCGCCGCACCGGTTGGCGACCGCGGCCGCCGCGCGCACCAGCGCCGCGCCGACCGCGAAGCCCGCCGCGATCTCGGCGGCGAACATGGTCGAGATGCCGCCGTTGGCGAGGATGCCGGGCTGTCCGGTCGCGACCAGCACCGCCGCGACGGCCAGCACCGCGGCGAGCACGGCGGCGCCGATCCGCGCCGCGGGGCGGATGCGGTCGACCGGTGCGACCCCGACCGGGGCCAGCGCCTCCACCGGGGACACCAGGTAGACCTGCCGCGCCGCCAGTGCCGCGGCGGCCAGGCAGACGGCGACCGCCGCGGCAACGGCGAGCGGGATCGTCCACCACGGCACCGCGAATTCGATTCGGGCGGAGACCGATTGCAGGAATATGTCCGGAAGCCGGCCGACCGCGGCGCGGCCGAGCAGCAGCCCGAGCGCGGCACCCGCCAGCGCGCCGAGCAGCGCCGAGACGGCGGTTTCGGCGAGCAGGTCGGCGACGATGCTCCGGCGGGTCGCGCCGAGCGCGCGGAGCATGGCGATCCGCTGCCGCCGGCCGGCGATCGCCAGCCCCATCGCGGTGTAGATGAGGAAGGCGGCGACGAGGAACGACATTCCGGCGGCGGAGACGGAGACGAAGCGGATGAGCTGGACGCCGTTGCTCGCCGCGGCGCGGTGGGCCGCGGGCTCACCGACGCCGGCCCGGCCCGCGACCGCGGCGGTGACGTCGCGGCGCAGCGCGGCGGGGTCGGTGCCGGGCGCGGCCACGATCAGGACGAAGTCGATGCGGTCGCCGCGGCCCGCGGCGCGCTGGGCGAGCGGGAGCGGCGCGAGCAGGAAGCGGCCGCCGTCGAAGCGTTCGACGCCGTCGAGCACGGCGGCCACGGTCACCCGGGTGTCCCGCAGGGCGATGCCCTCCCCCGCCGCGAAGCCGGTGTTCGGGCCCGCCAGCACCCCGTCCGGGGTGGCGGGCAGGACCCGCAGGTGGTCCTGGAGCGGGCTGTGCAGCGCCGTCGCGGAGGCGTCGGTGCCGATCAGCAGGGCGGTGCCGCGCGCGGTGGTGACCGGGGTCTGCACCAGCGGGACGGCCGCCGCGACGCCGGGAACGGCGGCGACCTCGGTGCGCAGCGCCGCCGGGATGCCCGCGCCGGAGAAGGCCGAGACCTCCAGCGCGGCATCGCCGGTGGTGCCGTGTGCGAAGTCGTCGAGGGAGCGGTCGATCGAGCCGATGATCGACAGCACGGTGACCAGCAGCGCGGTCGAGACCGCGACCACCGCGCCGGAGGTGAGCGCGCGGGCGCGGTGCGCGGACCACTCCCTGACCCCGAAGACCCACCAGCGGTTCAGCGCCGACCTCACGGCGCCTCGCGGCCGGTGTCGTCGGCGACCCGGCCGTCCCGCAGCGTCACCACGCGGTCGGTGCCCGCGGCGGCCTGCTGGTCGTGGGTGACCATGACGACCGCGCGCTGCCGGTCGCCGTCGCGCGCGAGCCGGGCCAGCAGCGCCATGAGCTCGTCGCCCGCGTGCGTGTCGAGGTTGCCGCTCGGCTCGTCGGCCAGCACGATCGGCGGGTCGAGCATGAGCGCGCGGGCCACCGCGACCCGCTGCATCTGGCCGCCGGAGAGCTGGGCGGGGCGGTGCTCGGCGCGGTCGGTCAGCCCGACGGTGTCGAGCAGGTCGTGCGCGCGGGCGCGGGCGCCGCGCAGGGTGCCGCCGTCGAGCAGCATCGGCAGGGCCACGTTCTCCCAGGCGCTGAGCGTGGGGAGCAGGTTGAAGAACTGGAAGACGAAGCCGATGGTGTGCCGCCGGAAGGCGGCCTGCCGCTGTTCGCCGAGGCCGTCCACCGGTTCGCCCCGGAAGACGACCCGGCCGCTGTCCGGGGAGTCCAGCGTGCCGAGCAGGTGCAGCAGGGTGCTCTTGCCGGAGCCGGACGGCCCGACGACCGCGGTGAAGGTACCTGCGTCGAAGCGCAGGCTGACCCGGTCGAGCGCGCGCACCTCCTTGCCGCCGACGGTGTAGGACTTGCTCACCTCGCTCAGCTCGAGCACCGCACCACCTCGTCGACGGAGGCCAGCGGCGCGCCGAGATAGCCGCTCTCGGTGCAGAAGTCGAGCAGGGTGCGCAGGTAGGCGGGGCCGGTGTCCGGTGGCGGGGTGCCGAGCAGCGCGGCGGTGTTCGCGGTGTCGAAGCTGCGGCGGGCGTCGAAGTAGCCGGTGTACTGGGCGCCGATGCGGAGGTAGTACTCGCGCTCGAGGTCGCCCAGGTCGGCGAGCACGAAGGCCGACTTGGGGACGAAGCGGGCCACCTCGAACGAGGGGTACTCGGCCAGCACCTCCGACATGCCGCGCAGCGACAGCGGGTCGGCGCCGACCGCGTGGAAGGTGCGGTGCTCGGTGAAGTCGGTGACGGCGGCGACCACGGTGTCGGCGACGAAGTCGACCGGGGCCAGCGAGAGGGTGGCGTCGTAGCGGCCGGGCAGGGTGCGCAGTTTGCCCTCCACGATCAGCTTCACCACGGTGTAGAGGTTCTTGTAGTCGCGGATGGCGCCGGTGCCGGTGTAGCCGGTGACGATGCCGGGGCGCACGATCGACCAGCGCAGCCCCTCGGTGTTGCGGACGTGGGTCTCGGCGTCGAACTTGCTGCGCTCGTAGCCGTTTCCGAAGCCGTGCGCATCGCTGAGGTCGTCCTCGGCGATGCCGCCCTCGCGGCGGCCGCAGACGTAGGCGGTGCTCACGTACACCAGCGGGACGTCCAGCTCGAGGGCCAGCGCGCAGGCGTTGGCGGTGCCCGCCACATTCAGTTCGTCGTAGTCGCGCTGCGGCGCGGCGAAATCGGTGGTGGCGGCGCAGTGCACGATCGCCCCGACCCGGCCGGCCATGGCGCTCGCGTCCAGGCCGAAACCAGGCGCGCGCACGTCACCGCGCACGGCGGTGACCGGTGCCTCCGGATCGTCGGCGAACGCGGTCGCGGGCAGCCGGTTCCCGGCGCAGTCCACGATGCCGGGGGTGCGGTGGGTGAGCGCGACGACGTGCCGTCCGCGCCGGTGCAGCCGGGTGGCCACCTCGGCGCCGACCAGCCCGCCCGCGCCGGTGAGCAGCACGGCGGTCACCGGCGCTCCCCGGCCGCCGCGCCGCGGACCAGCCCGACGACGTCGCCGACCCGCAGGATGTCGGCCAGGTCCTCGGGGTTCTGCCGCGGCAGGGCGAAGACGCGCTCCAGGGCGACGGTGAGCTCCATCAGCCGGATGGAGTCGAAGCCGAGGTCGTCGATCAGGCGTTCGTCGTCGCGCACGTGCTGCGGGGTGTCGGGGGCCATGCGGGCGATGAGGGCGCGGACGGGCTCCGCGATGGCGTCGTCGGTCATCGGTCGATCTCTCCGTTCGGGTCGGTGCCGCGCTGGTGCGGCTGGGCGCCACCGGAGGCGAGCAGGTCCTGGACCTCGTCGATCGGCAGCTCGGTGTCCAGGTAGGCCGCGAGCCGCAGCCAGTCGTAGGTGATCCGCAGGGTGGCGCGCCACTGCTCGTGCGAATCGAAGGAGGCGGGGAAGGCCAGGTCGGCGGTGGTGCGGACGGTGTCGACGAGGTCGTCGAGTACCGCGAGCCCTGCGCTCTGCGGTGCCCCGGCGAAGCCGACTCGCGCGGCGGCCTCCACCCGGGCCAGCAACCGGTCGCGGCCGGGCAGGCCGGCGGGTACGAGCCGCTCGAGCGTGGCGACCGGGGCGACGTCCGGGGGGAGCGGGCTGATGCCGAGGGTGCAGAGCAGCAGCCGCACCGCGCCCTTGAGCAGCCGGTCCGCGGCGGCCTCCGCCACCCGGGGCTGCCCCTGGCCGAGCGCGCCCACCAGGTCCTCGCGGGCGTTCTCCACGATCACGTTGGACCAGACCAGCGCCGAGGCGCACTCGGCGAAGCGGGTGGCGGGTAGCGGGCTCAGCGTCACCGGCCGGCCTTCGGCCCTGGTGCCGCCGCCGATGCCGAGCACCGGGCTGACCGGGCACGGGGCGAGGGTGGACGGGCCGAGCGGTTTCACCATCGCCACCGCGGGCCTGATCGCGGCGCCGCGGCCCCAGCGCAGGCCGACCAGGCCGAGGCGGACGAATTCGGCGAGTTCGGCGTGCAGGGGCTCCGGGCTGCGCGCGAGCACCTCGGAGACGGAGCGGCCGAAGACCACGCCGCGCCAGGCCTTGGCGGCGCGGTCGGAGAGGACCAGCACGTCGGAGCGGCCGCGGACGACGTGGATGCGGCCGTCGATGGGCCAGGTCGTCACGCCGTCGACGCGGGTGAGCACCACCTGCACGGGGTCGTCGGCGACCGCGACCCCCAGCTCCTCGGCGAGCGCCAGCGCGGGGGCCAGCGCGGAGCTGGACACCTGCGCGGAGCCGGACACCTGCGCCAAGCCGGACACCTGCGCGGAGTCAGGCTCCTGCGCGGAGTCAGGCTCCTGCGCGGAGTCAGGCTCCTGGGCGCGGCCGCGATCGGTGCCCGCGCGCAGGGCGCGGAGCTGCTCGAAGTAGCGGTCGGCGAGCGCGTCCGCGCCGAGCCGGTCGAGCTGCGGGCCGAGCCACTTGCTCTCCAGGTAGGTCTCGCCGCGCTCGGCGAGATGCCCCTTGACCGCCTGCAGCAGCCCGTCGGCCGCCCACGCCGCGGCGGTGCCGTGGTCGCGCAGCGCGGCCATCGCCACCGCCTGGCGCAGCGACTGGGTCGCGCGCGCCGACCACCAGCGGGACAGCACCCGGCTCAGCTCGGGGAACGGCAGCGCCTGCCGCAGCCCGGCGATATCGGCCGCGCCGGGCCGCACCACCGCCGCCCTGGCGAAACGCTGGCAGCGGTTGAGCAGGTCCTGGTCCAGGTCGAGCAGGGCGGCCCCGGTGATGTCCTCGTCCAGCGCGGCCTTGCGGACCAGGTCGAGCTGGGCGCGCAGCTCGCCCTCCGACCGGGTGCGCACCTCGACCCGGCGCCCGCCGAGGAAGAGCACCGACGGCATCACCGGCGTCGGCTCCGCGCCGGGCGAGACCGCGAGGAAGTCGATATCGGAGCCCTCGTTGCCGAACCCCTCCGCGATCGAGCCCTCCAGCAGGACCGTCGCCGTCGCGGGCACCTCGACCGCCGCGAGCGCCTGCTCCAGCAGCCGGGTCAGCTCGGCGTCACCGAGCCGGGACAGGGACGCGCGCCGCTCGGCGAAGACCGGGGCGGAGTCGGTCTCGACCGCGTCGGTTCCGTTGTCGCGGTACAGCTCCCACATGAGCCTGCGCCGCGGCTTGCCGCTGGAGGTGCGCCGGATCAGCCCACGCTCGCCGGTGACGACGACGCAGTCGCGCGCCGGGCCGAGCTCGGCGCGCAGCGCCTTGCGGGCGGCGTCGGTCCAGTCGCCCGGGGCGTGCTCGGCGAAGAGCACGACGCCCTGGTCGACGCCTGCCTCCGGCATGGCGACCGCGGCGAAGGTGTGCTTGGGCAGCCCGGTCTCGCGGGCGATCCTGGCATCGAGGTCCTCCATGAAGACCGACCGGCCACGAACCTTGAGGCTGGAGCCCATCCGGCCGAGTACGTAGAGCTGGCCGCCGCGCAGGAAGCCCGCGTCGCCGGTCCACAGCTCACCACCGGCGAAGCGGGTGCCCGCGGCCGACTCCTGGTCGGTGCCGTGGTAGCCGGTGGCGACCGAGGCACCGCTGAGCACCACCTCGCCGAGCGTGCCCGGGGGCAGTTCGGCGCCGTCGGTGCCCGTGATGCGCACCGCGACCGCGGCGGCCGGGCCGCCGAGCCCGACCAGCCAGCCGCCCCCCGACAGCGGCTGGCCCCGGTACGGGGTCTCGGCGACGACGGCGACCGGTTCGCCGAAACGGGTTGCGGCGCTGTCGATCCGCACCGCGACCGGGGTCTCGCCCGAGCGGGTGATGGTGGCCATGAGCGTGGATTCGGCCAGCCCGTAGGCGGGGCGCAGCGCGGCCGGGTCGTAACCGGCCTCGGCCAGCAGGGCGGTGAAGGCGCTGACGTGCTCGACGTCGACCGGTTCGGCGCCGGTGATCAGCGACCGCAGCCCGGACAGGTCCAGGTCGGCGAGGTCTTCGGGCCGCACCCGGCGCGCGGTGTAGCCGAGTCCGAACGACGGCGCGACCGCGTGCTGGGCCTGCGCCATCGCCCGCACCCAGCGCAGCGGCTCGCGGATGAACTGGTCGGGGCGCATCAGGTGCAGCTCGCCCTGGCCGGCGATGGTGGCGATGACCGCGCCGACCAGCCCCATGTCGTGGTAGAGCGGCAGCCAGGAGACGGTGGCGTCGCCGGGGCGCCAGCCGATCGAGTCGGTGATGTAGGCGACGTTCGCGGCGAGGTTGCGCCAGCTGATCGGCACCCCCTTCGGCGCACCCGACGAGCCCGAGGTGAACTGCACCAGCGCGCGATCGGTGCTCCCCGGCACGGGGGCGCCGACAGCCGCGATGGGGTACACCGGGTTGTCCGGCAGCCTCGTCGGCGCCGCGCCGTCATCCGCCGGGTTCGCCGGGGCGCTCGCTGCGGACGCGCCGCCCGCGACGTCCTTCGGCAGGGTCACCGGGGTGCCCGCCACCCCGGCGTCCGCCATGGCCGCGCCGATCGGCCCCTGCAACTGCTCGGTGGTGACGACCAGCCGCGGGGCGGCCCGGGTGAACTGCGCGCGCAGCTGCTCGCCGTACTCCCCGCCCGCGCCGAACACCGGCGGCGCCACCATGGTCACCGTCGCCCCGCTCGACCACACCGCGAACATGGTCGCGATGCAGCGCAGCTCGGTCGGCAGCACCACGCACACCCCGTCGCCCGCGCGCAGCCCGGCGGCGGCGAGCAGGGCGGCGACGGCGCGCACGTCGGCGGCGAGCTCGGGGTAGCCCCGCCTGGTCCAGCCGCCGTCGTCGTCGGCGAGCCGCACCCCGCCGGCCGGATCCGGGTTGTCGAGCCAGCCACAGATGGCCTGGTAGTCGTCGGAGGGCACGCGTTCTCGCTTCTTCTCGTCGGGGTTCGCGGGCACGGGCGTCACGCCCGCTCGGCCAGGAACTCGGTCAGCGTGTCGGGGGTGCAGTGCTCGAACAGGTCGACCACGCTCAGCTCGGGCAGGCCGAGCCGGGCGCGCAGCCGCTCGCCGACCTGCAGCACCATCGCCGAGGTGCCGCCCGCGTCGAAGAACCGGGTGGAGCCGTCGAACTCGGTGCTGCCGAGCACTTCGCTCCACACCTCGGTCACCACGGCGTCCAGCCCGGCGGCGGCGCGGTCGTCCGGGGTGGCGGCGGGGGCGGTGTCGCGGTCCGCGGTGTACAGCCGGGTCAGCGCCTCGGCGTCGAGCTTGCCGTTGGCGTTCACCGGCAGCACCGGGAGGACCAGGTAGCGGTCGGGGTGGAAGGCGCGGGGCAGCAGCGGGTCGAGCCGTTCGCGGACCGTCGCGAGATCGCCGTCCCCGTTCAGGACCAGGAAGCACACGAGTTCGGCGGTGAGCCCCGCACCCGCCACCCGCACGTGCGCGTTCGCGACCAGCCCGGTCCGGTGCACGGCCCGCTCGACCTCGCCCGGCTCGAGGCGGTGGCCGCGGATCTTGACCTGGGTGTCCATCCGGCCCGCGACGACGAACTGCCCGTCCGCGCCGAGCGTGCCCCGATCGCCGGAGAGGTAGCTGGGCACGCCGTCGATCTCGACGATGCGCGCGCGGGTCGGCTCGTCGTCCTGGAGGTACCCGAGCATGAGCCCGGGACCGCTGACCACGAGCTGGCCGGGGACGCCGCGGGGCAGCACCCGATGCGCGGCGTCGACCACGGCCATGCCGGTGTCGGCGAACGGCCTGCCGATGACCGACCGCTCCGGCGGGCGGGCCGGGACCCGGAACGCGGTGTGGTACATGGTGGTCTCGGTGATGCCGTAGCAGTTCATGACCGCCACGTCGGGGCGGGCGGCGACGAACCCGGCGACGCTGCCGTACTCCAGCCGCTCCCCGCACAGCAGCACGTGACGCAGGCCGGTGAGCTCCCGCAGCCGCGGCCCGTGCATGGCGAACGCCGACGGCGTCTGCGACACCACCGCCACCCGGTGCCGGTCCAGGAACGCGCCGAGCGCTGCCGGGTCGCGCTTGACCTCGGCACCGGGAATACACACCGCGCCACCGGAGAACAGCGCGCCGAGGGTCTCGACGATGGAGATGTCGAACGACATCGAGTGGAACAGCAGCCAGCGCTCGGCCCCGATGCCGGTGGCCTGTCGCAGGCCGTCGAAGAATCGGACCGCGGCGTCGTGGCCGATCCGCACGCCCTTCGGTGCGCCGGTCGTGCCGGAGGTGAAGATGATGTAGGCGAGATCGTCCGGGCCGGGCCGGGCCGCCGATGCGGGCGCGGGCGGCAGCCGCTCGGGCATGGCGACCGTCCGCGGGCCGGCTTCGGGCAGTGCGTCGCCGCTCGCGTCTGCCTGATCCGCCGGGCCGGTGACGATGGTGATGTCGGGGCAGGCCGCGGCGATCTGGGCGACCCGGGCCGGTGCGGCCGCCACGTCGATCGGCACGTAGACCTTGCCCGCCTTGAACACCCCGAGCATGGTCGCCACCAGCCGCACCGATGGCGCGATCGTGACGCCGACCAGCGCGCCGGGGACGTGCGCGCGCAGCCAGGCGGCGACGGCGTCGGAACACGCGTCCAGCTCGGCGTAGCTCAGCCGCTCGTCGTCGGTGAGCACGGCTGTTCCATCGGGGTCGCGGGCGACCGCGGTCGCGAACTCCTCGGCCAGGCTGCGCCGCGGGAAAGCGGTGACCGGCTCGACGCGCGCGGCGAGATCGCCTTCGGCCCAGCTGATCGCACCGAGGCGCAGGTGCTCCGGGTCGGCGACGACCTGGTGCAGCACGTGCCGGTAGAGCGCGCCGATATCGGCATCGGGCAGCTGGTCGGCGCGCTGGACTAGCAGCGCGGGCTCGTCCGCGCCCACCTCGACGGTCACCGAGAGCGGGTGCTGCAGGTAGCGGCGGTCCACGTGCAGCGCCTCGCCTGCCACGCCGTCCACGACCGCGGCCAGTGGGCGCGGGTACAGGGTGAAGGCGACCGAGGGCTGGGTGGCGTCCATGGCCTCGGAGCCGATCAGGCTGCGGGAGAACTCGGAGAACGGCAGCTGCTCGAACTCGAGCAGCCCGCGCAGCTGGGCCTCGGTGCGGGCGCAGAGCTCGGCGAAGCCGACCTCCGGGCGCAGATCGAACCGGATCGGCAGGGCATTGACCCGGACGCCGCGGGTGGTCGCCGAGCCCGCGCCCGAGCGGCGATTGGACATCGGGGTGGAGACGACGACGGTGTCGGTGCCCGCCAGGCAGCCCGCGGTGAGTGCCAGCGTCGCCAGCAGCACCGTGTAGCGGCGCACGCCCAGCGCGGTCCCGGCCGGCTTGGCGCGGTCGTAGTCGGCGCGCGGCAGCGGTTCGCGGCGGATGCCGCCGGTGATCCGGCCGCCGGGGTCGCGGTCTCGCCAGCCCTCGACGCGCAGGTCGTCGAGGCCGGCGAGCACGGCGCCGAAGTGCCGCACGGCGTCGGCGCGGCTCGGGGCCGGTGCGTCGGCGGCATCGGCGGGCGAGCCGGGGTCGGGGCTGGTGTAGGCGGGGTCGGCGTAGCGGGCGGCGAAGTCGGCGAGCAGGTTGTAGAAGCCGAAGCCGTCGGAGAGCACGTGCGCGCCTGCGAAGAGGAAGTAGGCGTCGGCGCCCGCGGTGGCGATCTCCGCGTGGTGGAGCGGGGCGATCGCCGGGTCGAAGACGCTGTCGCCGAGCCGTCGGACCTCGGCCTGGACGGCGGCGAGGTCGGGGTAGCGGGTGACCGGGACCGGTGCCCGCACAGCGGTCGGGGTCACCACGATATCGCCGCTGCCGGTGCGGGTGAAGGTCTCGGTGAAGGCGCGGTTGCCGTGCAGGATCGCCTCGACGGCGGCGGCGAACCGGACCGGGTCGGTCCCGGCGGGCAGCCGGGAGAGCAGCGCCCAGTTCTGCGCCGGGTCGGCGGGGCGCAACGCGGCGGCGAGCACCAGGTGCCGCTGGATCGGGGATGCGGGTCTCATGGGATGGTCCTTCTCGTGCGCAGCGCCCGCTCGAGCAGCTCGGCCGCCGCCGCGCGGCATGGCTGCTCGGTCAAGACGGTGTAGTGGTCGCCGGGGGTGTCGAAGGTCCGCACGTCCGCACGGGTCCAGCGGGACCAGTCGGTGCCGGTGGCGGGGTCGATGCCGACGGCGCGGGCCCGGGCCGGGGTCAGCGGGATCTCGGCGCGGAGCACGGTGATCGGCACCGAGATCGGGGTCGCGGGCCGGTAGGCGCGCAGCGCCTTCGTATTGGCCAGCCACAGCGATTCGAAGGCGGCGAGGACGCCGGCGGGGTCGGTGCCGGGCAGCTCGGCGGCGGCCGTGCGCGCGATCGCGCCGACCTCGCGGCTCAGCGCCTCCGGGTCGACCGGTTCCGCCCCGAACGCCTGCGGCGGGAAGGAGTCGATGAGCACCAGCCCGGCCGGTGGCGTGCCGTCGGCGTCGAGCTGTCTGGCCATCTCGAAGGCGACATTGCCGCCGAAGGAGTACCCGCCGAGCACCAGCTCCGGGCTGACGGCGCCACGTTCGCGCAGGGTGCGCAGGCAGGCCGCGGCGATCTCCTCGACGGTGTGCGCGCCGCGCACCGCGCGGAACGCCGCCAGAGTCAGCCGCGGCGCCGCGCGCTGGAGCGCGGTGTAGCCGAAGTTCGTGCCGCCCGCGGGCGGGTACAGGTAGATGAGCGGCTCGCCCGCGCCGAGGACGAGCAGGTCGCCGCCGGGGGCCGGCGTCTGCTTGGCGCGTGCCTGACCGGCCAGGATCGCGGCCAGGTCGCCGATCCGGGAGACGCCGTCCAGGGCGTCGAAGTCGACCCGGAAGCCGATGCTGTCGGTGAGCGTGCCGACCAGCGCGACCAGCGTCATGGACTCCCCGCCGGCGGCGAAGAAGTCGGTGTCCTCGTCCGCCGCGCCGCCCAGCTCGGCCACGGCCAGCCGCACGAACAGGGCGTGCGCGTCGTCCTCGGGGGCGGGCGCGGGCGCCGCCAGCAGCGGCAGGGTGAGGCGCTGGGGGTTCAGCGGGCTCGGCGGGAGCCAGATCCGCTCTCCGGCACCGGGTTCCGCGGTGCCGGTCACCGGCGCCGGCCGGGCGGCCACCGACCCGGTCACCGGCTCGAGCGCGAGCTGCTCGGCCAGGTCGGCGGCGGAGACCGCCGACCCCGACCAGACGTGCTCGTGCCGGACCCGGCGATCCAGCGTGGCGGCGATATCGCGCACCGCGAGCTCCGGGTTCGCCCGCAGGTACTCGGCCAGCCGCTGCCGGTACGCGCGCAGCCCGTCCGCCGAGCGGGCCGAGACGACCACCGGGACCGGCCCCCCTTCGGCCGGTCCCGGCGCCCTCGCCTCGGCCCGCCGCAAGACGACGTGTCCATTGGTGCCGCCCATGCCGAACGAGCTGACGGCGGCGTACTCCAGGTCGGCCACCGGCACCGGCTCGGTGGCGAAGGCGAACCGCGAATCCGCCAGCGGAATAGCAGGATTCGGCGCGGTGAACGCGGGCTGGGGGAAGATCGTGCCGCCGCGCAGCACCAGCACCGCCTTCAGCAGCCCGACCATGCCCGCCGCGACGTCGAGGTGGCCGTACCCGGCCTTCGCCGCACCGAGGTAGCAGCGCCGCGCGGCCGGATCCGCGTACGCGCGGGAGAGCGCGCGGAACTCGATCGGATCACCGAGCGGCGTTCCGGTGCCGTGCGTTTCGAGATAGCCGACCGCACCGGGGGTGATCCCCGCCCGGTCGAGCGCGGCCGCGAGCACGTCGCGCTGCCCGCCGACCGCTGGCGCGCTGTACGCCATCCGCTGCGCGCCGTCGTTGTTGATCGCCGAACCAGCGATCACCGCGAGCACGGGGTCGCCGTCCGCCCGCGCGTCGGCCAACCGCCGCACCACCACGACCCCGCCGCCGCTTCCGCGAACGGTGCCGTCGGCGGCCGCGTCGAAGGGCCGCGAGCGCCCGGTGGCCGAGAGGATCCCGCCCGCCTCGTGCAGATACCCCTGCTCCTGCGGGAAGGCCAGCGATGCCGCCCCCACCACCGCGGTGTCGGCATCACCGAACGCCAGCCCCAGGCAGGCCTGGTGCAGCGCGACCAGCGAACTCGAGCACGCGCTCTGCACGGTCAACGCGGGCCCGGTGCAGCCGAGCCGGTAGGCGATCCGGGTGGCCAGGAAGTCGCGGTCGTTGCCGAGCAGCGCGCGGTAGTCGACCCGGGCCGGGCCCGGCTCCGCCGCGGCCACCCGGCCGTGCAGCCAGGTGGACGCCGAGGCCGTCGCGTACACCCCGATCCGAGCGCCGGAGCGCGCGATCCCGGTGGATTCCAGCGCCTCGTGGGCCAGCCGGAGCAGCAGCCGCTGCTGCGGGTCGGTCCAGCGCGCCTCGGTGGCGGTCAGCCCGAAGAACTCGCGGTCGAACAGCTCCGCCTCGGGCAGCACCGAGGCGACCGGTACCTCGTTGTCGTCGGCGAGCACGCGCGGCACCGGGCCGAAATGCGTTGTCCCCGCGAGCAGATCGGCGCGGAAGCGATCCAGGTCTTCGACGCCGGGCAGCGCGAGCGCCGCCCCGACGATGGCGAAGGGCTCCACTGCCTCAGATCACCACCAGCAGCGCGGCGACCGAGACGATCTGCCCGATCAGCCACAGCCCCGCCGACATTTCCGCGACGTCCTTGACCCGGAACCGGTCCGGCTTCAGCAGGAACCGCACCGCCGCCCCGATCGGCAGCAGCGCGACGGCCCCGAGCGCGACGACCGCCCACCGGCTGTCCGCGCCCGCGGTGTGCAGCACGACGACCTCGAGCACGGTGGCCAGCACGGCGAGCACCACGAGGACCGCGACCGTGCCCGCCAGGCCGAGCGACCGGGTCCACGACCCCGCCGCCTTCGTGTAGTCGACCACGGTCGGCCGGTCGTCGTCGGGGGTGCGGGACTTGCGCGCGATCTCCAGCAGCAGCGCCGCCACACACCAGAGCGCCACCAGCCACCACACCGCGGCGGGGACCAGCCGGTCGCCGCCGCCCATCTGCGCGATCCACACCGAGCCGAAGCCCCAGAACGGCACCACACTCAGTGCCAGCAGCACCCGCCGCGACTCCAGCCACGCACCGATGGCCGCCCACTTCACCTGCACGAACTGCACCAGGTTGTTGGTCACGAAGATGACGACCCACCACAGCGTCACCCGGCCGAGCCCGCCGTCGATCCAGATCGAGACCGCCACCGAGACCACCAGGCAGAGCACCGCGATCACCCGCAGCTGGGTGAAGGTCACCAGCCCGCGCTGCAGCACCCGCTCCGGGTAGTGCTCGGCGTCGTGCGCGGCGTCCTTGTTGTCGTCGATGCAGCGCACCATGAGCGTGTAGGCGACGAAGGCCGCGAAACCGGCCCAGGTGGCGGCGCGCAGCGCGGGCTCCTGGCCGGTGATCGCCTGGCCGAAGAGGAAGGCGGCCAGGAACATGGGCAGCTGCGCCGCGACCTGCCAGGCGGGGAAGCGTTCGTTGGAGTAGGCGAGCAGCCGCAGCGCGAACGGGGACTCGGTGGTGATGGCGGTGGTGGTCACGAGGGGGTTCCTTGTCGCTGTCCGGCTGCGGTGAGGGCGCCGGAGATCTGGTCCGGTGCGCCGGGGACGGGTTGCGCGGGGTCGGCCCCGATCGCGACGATCCGGTTGGCGGCGTCGACGTGCACCACCCGCGGCCGGTGCGCGGCGAGCTCGGCGGGGTCGAACTGGCCGTAGGCGATCACGATCACCAGGTCGCCCGGGTGCACCAGGTGCGCGGCCGCGCCGTTGATCCCGATCACCCCCGACCCGGGCTCGCCGCTGATCACGTACGTGGTGAGCCGGGCGCCGTTGGTGATGTCGACGATGTCGACCTGTTCGCCCTCGAGGATGTCGGCGGCGCGCAGCAGCTCGGCATCGATGGTGACCGAGCCGACGTAGTGCAGGTCGGCCTGGGTGACGGTGGCGCGGTGCACCTTGGCGTGCATCACAGTCCGGCGCACGACGGCTCTCCTTCCGGTTGGTTCGCCAGTCGGGCGAAGGTGATCGGGTCGTGCGCGGCGAAGACGGTGACCGGCCCGCCCGGCAGCCGGGCGAGCTCGGCCAGCCGGTGCAGCGTGCGCACCCGGGCGGCGGCGAGCCGCGGTTCGGGCACCCCGAACGCGGCGCCGGCCAGCAGCAGCCCCGGCAGCAGCCGATGGAGCTGGAGTTCGGAGACGAAGGCGTCGCCTGCGTGCAGCAGCCAGCGGTCTCCGGTGTCGATCGCGACGCCGATGTGCCCCGCGGTGTGCCCGTAGAGCGGAACCAGCCGCAGCTCGGGCGGCAGCCCGCCCGGCGCCGTGACCCCGGGAAAGCCGAACCACTCGGCCCCGCCGCGCTCGTGGATCGACCAGCGCGGGCCGTGCGCCCACTGCGCGGTGCGGTAGCGCCAGCGGTCGCTGCCGGTCGGCGCGGCGGCGGCGCGCAGCTCGGGGCCGTGCACGTGGATTCGGGCCGACGGGAAGTCGCCGATTCCGCCGGCGTGGTCGTAGTCCAGGTGCGTCAGCACGATGTGGCCGACGTCGCGCGGGTCGTACCCCAGCGCCGCGACCTGCCGCAGCGCGGTGTGCTCCGGGTCGAGCCGCGGGGCGAGCACCCGCCGGGTCCAGCCGAGCCTGCGGTCCGGCTCCGCGAGATCGGCGGTGCCGAAGCCGCTGTCCACCAGCACCAGCGTGTCGGCGGTCTCGACCAGCAGGCAGTGCGTGACGATCCCGCTCGCGAGCGGGCCGCAGTCCAGGTGGTGCACCTTCATTCGCGGCCCCGCTCGATCTCGCCGAGCCGCGCCACCGTGGCGACGACCCGCTCCAGGAACGAGAGCCGGTGCGCGGTGTGCACCATCAGGTACAGCGAGAGCCTGCGCACGGTGAAATCGGCCAGCGCCAGCCGGTAGCCGCGGCGCCAGCGCACCGGGTCGAGCGCGACGCCAGCGGCCCGCTCGACCGCGAGCCGGTGGTGCTCGAGGTGGCCGTCGACCTCCTCGGCGGTGGCCGCGGGGGTCAGCACGTAGGCGAGCAGCTCGGCCAGGTCGCGCTGCGGCACGTGCACCGAGGCCAGCTCCCAGTCGTAGGCCACCAGCTCGAACCGCTCCGCGACCGGGCGCAGCCCGATATTGCGGGAGTTGAAGTCGTTGTGCACCAGCGTGCGCGGCATGGCCTCCAGCTCCGGCCACCAGTCGGCGACGGTCTCGATCCACCCGACGGTCTCGGCGAGCCACTCGCCGCCGACCAGCTGCGGGTACTCGCGGTGGTGGTGCTCGTAGAGCCCGCGCCACAGCTCGGCCATCTCGACCATCCGGCCGGTCTCGGTGGCCGGGCCGAACCAGGGCTTCGCGACGAGTTCGCCGGTGCGGTTCAGCCAGTGCCCGTGCACCGGCGCGATGCCGTCGAGCGCGGCGCGGATATGGGCCGGGCGCCAGTCCTGCGGGCGGTCGGCGGAGTCCTTCAGCAGCACGTCGTCGCCGAGCCGCTCCAGCAGCAGCAGGTACGCCTCGCGCTCCGGCGCCTGGTGGATGCCGTGGCAGCGCGGCATGATCGCCGCCAGCGGCCCCGGGTCCCGGTACAGCTCCAGCTCGCGCATGTGGGTGCCGAGGAAGCCGCTGGCGTCGCTGCCCCGCGACCACGCCTCGGCCAGCCTGCCGCCCGCCAGCGACACCAGCCGGTGCGCGGCGAGCACCACCTCGCCGTCGAGCGGCTTGGCCTTGACCACGAGCTCGAGCGGGGCCGCGTCGTCGTCGAAGTGCACGTCCACCGGCAGCACCCCGACCAGCTTCTGGGTGCTCACCCGGTGGGTCAGCTCACTGATCACGCTGGACGCGGTGTTGTCGCCGATCACCTTGACCGTCTGCACCCGGCCGTCGCCGGTCAGGGTGCGCTCGAAGAACTCCGGGGTCAGGTCGAGCGCGGTGAACCAGCGGACCGGGCGGTTGCGGCCGAGCCGCTCGTGCGCGGTCGCGAACTGGCCGCCGATCACCGCCGAGAGCGTCGAGAGGTCGAGCGCCAGCGCGAACCCGGCGATGATCTCGGCCAGCCTGCCCGCGGTCCCGGTGCCGACGCAGCCGAGCATCTCCAGGTAGTCGGCCTGCTGCGGCAGGCCGGTGCCGCCGCCGACGGTGCCGATCGCCAGCGCGGGCAGCAGCAGCGAGGCGTAGACGCCGTCGCCGTCGGGCTCGATATTGAGGATCCCGGCGCCGGACTCGTGCACGCAGGCGATGTCCTGGCCGGTCGCGGCGAAGAGCGCCGCGATCGCATTCGCCACATTGATGTTCGGCGCGATGCCGCCGCCGAGCGCGGTGCCGATGACATTGATCGAATACGCCCGGCACAGCGCCGCCTGATCGACCTTCAGCACGTGCGCGAGCGTGGCGCCGTCGATCCGGCACTCGGCGGTCACCCTGGTGCCGCGGCCGTTGATCAGCGAGCGCTGGCTGAGCTTCTTGTCCCCCGCGGTGTTGCCCTCCACGCAGAACGAGCGCAGCGCGATCTCCGGGTCGTCGGCGAGCTGCTTCTCGATCCACAGGCAGGCCCGCCAGGTGCACGCGGTGGTCATGTTCTGCCCGGAGGCGTCGCCGGTCTCGTACTCGAAGACCAGGTCGACGCTGCGCCCGATCTGCATCGGGCGCAGCCCGACCAGCCGCGCGTGCCGGGAGACATCCGCGACCTGCGCGCCGAGCTCGTCCTGCCTGGCCTGCGCCCACGCCGCGAAGCGGTGCGCGCTCACCACGTCGTCCAGGTCGAACCGCGGCGAGCGGACCATGCGCTGGCCGAGCACCCTGGTACTGACCCCGCCCGCGCGGGAGACCGCGTGCGCGCCCCTGGTCGCCGAGGCGACCAGCGCGCCCTCGGTGGTGGCGAACGGCGCGGTGATCCACCCGGTCGCGTGCTCGCCGGTGAAGCGCAGCGGCCCGGCCAGCCCCACCGGGATGGTCACGCTGCCGACCAGGTTCTCGATATTGCCGACCAGCCGGGCCGGGTCCAGGTCGAAGGTGTCCAGTGCGCGCAGGCTGCCGCCGGTCTGCGCGCGAATCCACTCCAGCCGCCTGCGCCTCGCACTCTCGCTCTCGTGCCCGCGGTCGGGCACGCGGGGCATCTGAGCCGTCTGGTCGCGCACGTGCAGCCTCCTTGGTCGCCCACCGCGCAGCTCCGCCACCCGGACGCGGCAGCGCGCTCGGGAGCGAAAGAGCAATGGGGACAGTCGAATCGAAGAAGGCGCCGATGCCTCCGGGTACTGATCTCGCGACGTCGGCGCTTTCGCAACGTAACAAAGAGAGCGACTGGTTGCTACTTGTGTCCCAGCCGCGTACGAGGGGCAAACGGGGCACGAATTCGAGGCGACCTGCGCGGACGCCGCCTGCCCGGGACAGGGCGATAGACGCGAGTCACATCGTGAGGATCGCGCTATGAAACCCTCAAGTACGCCGATCGGGGTGCAGGCGCGCTCACCATTCGGGCTGCACGACGATCCCACCCTTGTGAGTCCCGACGTTTTCAGATTTCTCCGATACCGCAGCTCGATTGCTCCGGACGCTTGGGCGCAGAAGATCGTCCGGCGAGCGAAAAAATTCCCCGTCGATTCCGA
The DNA here is from genome assembly GCF_021183625.1 of Nocardia asteroides. Lineage (NCBI taxonomy): Bacteria > Bacillati > Actinomycetota > Actinomycetes > Mycobacteriales > Nocardiaceae > Nocardia > Nocardia asteroides. Next base: position 259,245 of record NZ_CP089214.1, on the reverse strand, counting down.
ACCCAGACGAAGTAAGCCGTGACGCGGACCACTTACCCGCCGGTACAGAATCACCGGCGACCATTGCGACACGCACCACGCTGTGCCATAGTCGGCGGGCATTTGATCCCGGTTGGTTCCACTAGCTCGAGGCGTCGGAAGACCCACGTGCCGGTGTGACCCCGGTCATCCCAACGGTGTGATGTGAGGACGTGTATGAGAACTCGAGCGGTCGCACGGGCGGCGGGCATCGCCGTCGCGGCTTTGTCGACGGCGGTGGCGACGGCGCTGACGCCGCCGGTCGCGCAGGCCCGCGACACCTTCTACTCCTACAGCGGCACAGCGGATCTCGCGGCGCTGGCGCCGGGAGCCGTGCTCGATGTCCGGACGGTCCCGTTCCACCTCACCGAGGTGCCGACGCCGCTGACCGCCATCCAGGTGCTGTACCGCTCGACCGACTCCGAGGGCAATGCCGTCGCCAACGTGACCTCGGTGATCAGGGCCGCCGGGGCCGGGCCGGCCAGGGGCGTGATCTCCTACCAGTCCGCCTACGACTCGCTCAATCCCGAGGACAGCCCGTCGCGCGCGGTCGCCGGCGACATCCGGATCGGTGGATTCACCGACAGCGGGCGCAATCTCGCCGTCGGCGGGCTCTTCTTCTCGGGCGAGGTCGCCGGGTTCGCGCTGCTGCTCGCGCAGGGGTTCAGCATCGTGGTGCCGGACACCGAGGGACAGCAGGCCAATTTCGCCGCGGGCCCGGAGTACGGAATGAACACCCTCGACTCGCTGCGCGCGGTCGCCCAGGTGCCCGAGACCGGGATCGCGCCGGGCACCCGCACCGCGCTGATGGGGTACTCCGGCGGCGCGATCGCCAGCAACTGGGCCGCGATCCTCGCCCCGGAGTACGCGCCGGAGATCGCGGCGCAGCTCATCGGGGTCGCCCAGGGCGGGCTGCTCGCCGTGCCCGCGCACACCCTCCGCTACGCCTCGGGCAGCCTGGCCTGGGCGGGCGTGGTCGGCATGGCGCTGGTCGGCATCTCGCGCTCGTACGGGATCGATGTCGAGCAGTACCTGAGCGACCACGGCAGGCAGGTCTTCGCCCGGCTGCGGGACGCCTCGATCATCAACGTCTTCCTGCAGTACCCCGGGCTCACCTGGCAGCAGATGGTGCTCCCGCAGTACGCCGACCCGAACTCCATCCCGGAGTTCACCGCGGTCGCGAACGCGATCAACATGGGGCTGGCGCCGATCCCGACCATCCCGATGCTCGTCTACCAGGGCACCGGCGGCATCTTCGAGGGCACGGCGCCCGGCGGGCCCGGTCTCGGCGACGGTGACGGCATCATGATCGCAGGCGACGTGCGCGCCCTGCTGAACCGCTACTGCGCGACCGGGCTGCCGGTGCAGTACCGGGAGCTGCCGCTGCTCAGCCACGGCGCTGTGGTGCCGATCTGGGCCCTCGAGACGCTCGCCTGGGTGAACGCCCGCTTCGCCGGGGAGCCCGCGCCGACCAGCTGCGGGCAGATCGCGCCGGGCAACGCCCTCGAGCCCGAGGTCTACCACGGATGACGGCGCGCGCGGGCCGGACAGCTCCCGCATCGCCGAACCCGCTACCCACACCCGGCCCACGCTAGGTCGGCGCGCGGCAGGCCGCCGGGCCGCGCGCCGGAGTTGGTACCGCCGCACAACGGGGCCCGCCCGCTTTGTGCGCGGTCTCCAGTCTCATCCGGCCGGAAGGAGCTCGTCGCCGTAGGCGGCCAGCACCTCGAGCGCCAGCTCCAGGTGCAGCCTGCGCTGGTCGATCGGGCGCCCGAGCCTCTGCTCGGCCTGCTGCAGCCGGTAGCGCACGGTGTTGGTGTGCACCCCGAGCGCCTCCGCGGTGGCGGCGACACTGCCGCCGCCCGCGAGGAACTCGCGCACCGTCTCGCGCAGCCGGGCGGCCGGCTCACCGGGGCCCGCGATCCCGCCGAGTTCCCGCTCGACCAGCAACCGGGCCGACTCCACGCTGCCGTCACCGGTGAGCAGGCACACCAGCTCCACGTCCCGGTAGGCGATCACCGGCCCCGCGGCGGCGCCGTCGGCGGAGAGCCGCTGCGCCGCCAGCGCCTCCCGATGGCTGCGCCGGAACCCGTCCACCCCCGGCCACGGGGTGCCCGCCGCCATCCGGGTGCCCGGCACCGGCGGCGCCGGGATCAGCGCGACATCGGCGGGCTCGGGGGTCGCCACCCAGGCCCACAGCCCGTGCGTGCCGCTGGGCAGGGTGAGCGGGGGCGGGCCGCCGAGCGCGGCGGCGGTGTCGGCGGCCAGCCGGGCCAGCACCCGCGCCGCCACCGGCGACGCCATGCCGTGGTCGGCCCAGAGCGTGAGCGCGGTCTGCTGGTGCTCCACGTTGTGCCCGAGCCGCTCCGGCGTCAGCTCGGCCGCGGTGGCGTCGCCGCGCAGCAGCGCCTGGACGGTGGCGGCGCGCTGCTCCTCGGCGCTGCGGCTGCGCTGCTCGCGTTCCTCGAGGTAGGCGGTGACCACCGCGTCCAGGCAGCCGTCCAGCCACCGGCTGCTGCGCTCCCAGAAGGTCACCAGCACCGCCCCGCGCAGCTCCGGATCGCCGATCTGCAGGTCGAGCACGCCGGTGATGTAGTTCCACAGCCCGCGCTGGCCCACCCGATAGGTCTTGAGCAGCACGTTCAGGTCGTAGCCCCGGCACGCCACCGTGCGCGCGCCGTCGATCACCTCGATCGGCGGCCGGATATGGAACCGCGGCCGCCCGATCCCGGCCAGCAGCCCGAGCCAGTGCGCCTTGCCACTGGTGCGCACCTCGCCGCGCAGCTCGGGGTCGGCGGCGAAGCGCGGGAACTCCTCGAGCATCGCCCGGTCCACGCACCGCAGCACGTGCTCGGTCTCGGCCTCGGTACGCACCCGCTCGGCGAAATCCGCGAGCCAGGCATGAACGATCGCGCGGTCGACGGCCACCATGTTCCCTTCCGAGCCCCCGGCCCCGGCACGTGCGACGCGGTGTTCGCCTGTCGCCGAACCGAACTCGGTGCGGCACCGGATACGGGACGTCCCATCGCGTGACGGATAACGTCGTTACCCACCAGACAGTACTACATGTTACTGCCCGGTAATCGCGACCGCCTGCCCGACGGGCGGGCGCGGCCCTACCCGGCTATGCGGCCGTCCGACTCCGGCTCGGGGGCGTCGGCGCGCAGCTGGTCCCGCTCGGCGGTGAGCGCGGCGTTGTCGTCCTGGAGGTCGAGGATGCGCCCGATCCCGGCGAGGTTGATTCCCTGCCTGCTCAGCTCGGAGATGCGCTCCAGCCGGGCCAGATCGGCGCCGCTGTAGCGCCGGGTCCCGCCCGCGCTGCGCGCGGGGGTGATCAGCCCGTGCTGTTCGTAGAGCCGCAGCGTCTGGACCGCGATGCCGGCCAGTTCGGCCGCGACCGAGATCGCGTACACCGCTCGATCCGGTCCGTGCACCGGTCCGTCACCGCTCATCGCCCCTGTTCACCGTCCTTCCGGTCTGTTCCAGATTATCTTCTCACCCACTTGCACTCATCTCAACGGAGTGCTAAAACAAATCTATGCCAGCGAACACAGATTACCTGGCACCACACACAGTGAGATAAGGAGTAGTGGAGGTGGCGACCATGCTGATGCGTACCGATCCGTTCCGGGATCTGGACCGATTCACGCAGCAGGTGTTCGGCACGGCGGCTCGTCCGGCGGTGATGCCGATGGATGCCTGGCGTGCGGGCGAGGAGTTCGTGGCGGAGTTCGATCTGCCCGGCATCGACCCGGACTCGCTGGATCTGGATGTCGAGCGCAATGTGGTGACGGTGCGCGCCGAGCGCGCGCCGCTGGACCAGGAGCGGTCGATGATCGCCTCGGAGCGGCCGCGCGGCGTGTTCTCCCGGCAGCTGTTCCTCGGCGAGGGGCTCGACACCGAGCGGATCCGCGCCGACTACCGGCACGGCGTGCTGCGGCTGACGATCCCGGTGGCGGAGAAGGCGAAGCCGCGCAAGATCGAGATCATCCGCGGCGAGAACGAGGCCAAGGCGCTGGCCAGTACCTGACCGGTGGTGACACCCGCCACGCGGTCTCCGCCCGGACCCCGCGGGGACCCCGTACACGAACGATGCGAGTGGAAGGCAGGTGGTGCCCGTTACGCGACGACCCTTCGAATCATTCGTTTTTCACGACTCTTCCCTTCGTGGGGCGGGCCCGGCGGTCACGGGCCCGCCCCCCCACCTCGGCGCCCCGCGCGCACCGTCCAGGAAGGAGTGAGCCATGCCCTTCGCCCCGGCAGGCAGCGACTTCGATCGCGCCGACCAGCACACCCTCGCCCACCCCGACGACCACGACACCGGCCTCGACCCGGCCGCGCTGTCGCCGCCGCCCGATCGCCTCCGCGCGGCGTTCGACAGTGCCGAGCTCACCGACCGGATCGACCAGGCCTGGATCCTGCCCGCCGACGACGCCCTCGACCTGCTCGCCTACTGACCGCTCCCCCGGCCCCGGTCCGGCGCGTTATCGACCCCGCGGCGCGTGGGCGGCCGCGACGGTGTCGGCGGTGCCGAAGAGCTGATCGACGCCGAGCAGCCGCAGCGTGCGCCCGATATCGGCGGGCACCGCCACCAGGGTCAGGGTCGCCCCCGCCTCCTCGGCGCGGTGATGTGCCGCGATGAGCACGGTGATGCCGCGGGAATCGCAGAAGGTGAGCGCCCGTAGATCCAGCACCAGCATCTCGTCCGCGCTCAGCGACAGGCCGGACAACACCGCGAGCACCCGTGGCGCTCCGGCGAAGTCGAGCTCGCCGGCGAGCTCGACGACAGGGCCCTCGGCGTCGGTGCGGGTGCGGACCGTGAGATGGGCGCTCACGGCTGCCCCCGGCCCGCGCCGGGAAGGTGCAGCGCCAGCAGCGCGGTGTCGTCGGTGACCCCGGACCCGAGGGTGTGCAGCAGATCGGCCAGCCCGGCCACCACGTCGGTCGCCGACACCGGGGCCACTGTCTCGGCCAGGCTCAGCAGCGCCTGCTCCCCGAAGAGGCCGCCGGTGCTGGTGCGGGCCTCGGTGAGCCCGTCGGTGTAGAGCAGCAGGGTGTCGCCCGGGCACAGGGTGACGGTGGCCGTGACGATCCCGACATCGGCCAGCACCCCGATCAGCTGCCCGCCCTCGGTGGGCAGATACGCGGCGGAACCGTTGCCGCGCAGCAGGATCGGCGCCGGATGCCCGCCGGAGGCGATGGTGATCTCGACCCCGCCCGCGGACAGCACGAGCTGCCCGTAGAGCACGGTGCAGAACCGGGGATCGCCGGGGTTGTACGCCTCGAGCAGCACCCCGTTCAGGTGCTCGAGCACGGCGGCGGGGTCGGGGGCGTAGACGGCGGCCGAGCGCAGCGTGTACCGCACCCGCGAGGTGATGGTCGCGGCGAGCGCGCCCTTGCCGCAGACATCGCCGAGGAAGAAGCCCCAGCGCCCCGCGGCCAGCGGGAACAGGTCGTAGAAATCGCCGCCGACCTCGTCCAGCGAGGCGATGTGGTAATGCGCGGCGGCATCGAGCCCGGGCACCGTCTCCAGCGCCGGGGGCAGCAGCGTGCTCTGCAGCAGGTGGTTGAGCCGGTGCAGCCGGTCCAGCTCCACCTCCGAGGCGCGGTGCGCGCGCAGCAGTTCGGTCTCGTAGTCCCTGCGGTCCTTGGCCGCGACCACGGTGGTGCGGATCAGCAGGGGCGCGCCGTCACCGCCGGTCCGCACCACCGAGGTGACCAGCACCGGCAGCCGCTGCCCGTCGGCGGTGCGCAACTCCAGCGCGATCGCGTTCACCTCGCCCTGCATCTGCAGCAGCGGCGCGAAGTGGGTTTCGTGGTAGAGCCTGCCGCCGACGGTCAGCAGGTCGCCGAACCGGCGGACCCCGACCAGCTCCGCGCGGGTGCGGCCGAGCCACTCGAGCAGGGTGGTGTTGATCCGGGCGATCGTGCCGTCCATCAGGGTGGACAGGTAGCCGCACGGCGCGTACTCGTAGAGATCCTCGGCGTCGTCCTCGAGCACGGTGGCGACGGCACGCTCCTCGGGCCCGCGGCCGGGCGCGGCACTCATCGGCCGGCCGTCGCCCGGCTCGCGGCGATCCGTTCGTCGATCTCGGCGTCCACGCCTTCATCCTGGCAGAGCGGGGCCCTGTCGCGGCGATCCCAACCGAGAGCTCGGCGCGTGGCGCGGCAGGGTGCCCCGGCTCGCGACGGCTCGCAACCCGGGGGTGTCCGGTCAGCGGGCCTGGCTGCCCTCCGCCGCACCGTCGGCGTCGAGCGGCATGCTCAGGGTGACCGTGGTCCCCGAGTCGAGCACGGTGACGCGGCTCTCGTGCACCAGAGCCTTGATCATCTGCAGGCCGCGGCCGCGCAGGGATTCGGTGTGGCCGCGTTCGTCGTCCGGCGCCGCCGGGCGGGCGACCCAGTGTCCGTGATCGGAGATGCCGACCAGGACCGCTCCGCGCGCCACGATCGCCTCGAGCCGGATCGGCCTGCGGTCACCGGCGTGGCCGTGCTCGATCGCGTTGGCGCAGGCTTCGCCCGCGGCCAGCAGCAGGTCGTAGGCGCGCTGGGAATCGGCGATCATCCCGGCCAGCCACCGGCGCAGCCGGCTGCGCACCCCGGGGAGTTCGTCGGGGCTCGCGGGGAACTCGATCCGTAGTGGCTCGACCTCGCTGTTCATGTCTTCTCCTCCGGCCGGGACCGTTTCCGGCCTTCGAGAGCAGAGCTACCCGCGGTCACCACCTCCACACGCGACCGGGTGTCGTCGGCAGCCGTCGCGAGGGTATGAAGGGGTGCTCACCCGGGCGGGATTCGAGCCGGACCGTTCGGGTAGTACGGGTTCGATGTGGAGGCAGGTGCGCGGGTGTCGGGTTCGACGGTGGCGATGGAGATCCGGGCACGGCCCGAGCAGTTGGGGATTCTGCGCTCGATGACTCGATCGCTGGGATGGGGGCTGGGGCTGGCTATCGACGCCGCCGCGGACCTGGAGCTGGTCGCGCACGAGATCGCGACGGCGCTGATCCCGGTGGCGGCGCCGGATGCGATCGTGCGCTTCGAGTACCGGGTGGAGGCGATCGAGATCGAGGTCCTGATCAGCTCGTACACCGCTGTGCCTCCGGTGCTGAACGGGCTGGGCTGGCACATCGTGCGCACCCTCGTCACCGACTTCGCGCTGGGGTGCGGCGCCTACGACCCGGCGGCGGCCGGGCACCCGGTGACAGTCGGGTTCTCCTGGCCGCACCCGCTCGGGTAGGCGTCGGCCGGTTCAGGTATCGGGGTCCTCGTTCCGGTCGTCGCCGGGGCCGGGACCCGCCAGGTTGTCCGGCGCCTCGGATCCGCCCTCGACAATGCGGTCTTCCTCGGTGTCGGGTGCACCGTCATCGGCTTCATGGGGCTGAGTCACGAGTTGTTCTCCTCCGAGCTATCGACGCTGTGCCTTCGCGGATGCGCCTACCCGCAGGCCGATACGACAAACCGGGCCCTCGGACGAGGACGTGGCCGGAACGGGCGAGCGTCCTTCGCACCCGGCTAGAGTTCGTCGGATGGGAGTTCCCGAAGTCGTCGAGCCGGAGCGTGCTGCCGCGCTGCTGGCGGCCGAGGCCAAGGCCGTCACGCTCTTCGACGAGGTCCTCGCGCGCGGCCTCGTCACGCCGGGCGCCACCGAGTCCGCGGTGAGCGACGCGGTACGCGACCTGGCCATCGAACTCTTCGGCACCCGCCGCTTCTGGCACAAACGCCTGGTCCGCGCCGGAATCAACACGCTGCAGCCCTTCGCCGCCGACCCGCCCGACCGCACCATCGCCGCCGACGACATCTGCTACCTCGACTTCGGCCCCATCTTCGCCGAATGGGAAGCCGACTTCGGCCGCACCTACGTCCTCGGCGCCGACCCCGCCAAGCTCGCACTCCGCGACGCCCTCGAACCGCTCTGGCACGAGGGCCGCGCACACTTCGAACGCACCCCCGACATCACCGGCGACCAGCTCTACACCTGGATCACCGCCCGCGCCGCCGAACTCGGCTTGGAGTTCTCCGCCCCGATCGCCGGACACCTGGTCGGCGAGTTCCCGCACAAGAAGATCTCCGGCACCGAGGTCACCTCCTACATCGCCCCCGGCTCGCACACCCCCCTGCGCCGGCTCGACCCCACCGGCAAGCGGTGCCACTGGATCCTCGAGGTGCACCTCGCCGACCGCGCCCGCGGAATCGGCGGCTTCTTCGAGCAACTGCTAGACCTGCGCCCGAGCTGATCGGCGGCGATGACGGCCCGGGTGCAGGGGCTCTAGCATCGGGCCATGGACCAGGATGCGAGCGAGTTCACTCCGCGGATCGGCAAGGTGGCGCGCCGCGAACTCGCCGCGCACGGGTACACCCGCTACGAGCAGCTCGGCACGGTGTCCGCGAAGGAGCTGCTCGCCATCCACGGCGTCGGACCGAAGGCGATCCGCATCCTCGCCGAGGAACTGGCCGAACGCCGAAGCGGATTCGCGGACTGACCGTCTCGCCTACCCGGTGTCATCCGCTTCCGCGGTGAACCGGTGCCGGAGCGCGAGGGCGACGTAGACCAGCGCGACCAGGACGGGCACCTCGATGAGCGGGCCGACCACCCCGGCCAGCGCCTGACCGGAGGTCGCGCCGTAGGTGGCGATCGCGACGGCGATGGCGAGTTCGAAGTTGTTGCCCGCCGCGGTGAAGGCCAGCGTGGTGGTGCGCGCGTAGCCGAGCCCGAGCACGGCGCCGAGCGCGAACCCGCCGCCCCACATGAGCGCGAAGTAGGCCAGCAGCGGGAGCGCGATCCGCGCGACATCGGCCGGGCGGGAGGTGATCTGGTCTCCCTGCAGCGCGAACAGGACGACGATGGTGAACAGCAGCCCGTAGAGCGCCAGCGGCCCGATCGCGGGGAGCAGCCGGGTCTCGTACCAGTCCCGGCCCCTGGCGCGCTCGCCGAACAGCCGGGTCAGGTAGCCCGCGACCAGCGGGATGCCGAGAAAGATCAGCACCGATTTCGCGATCTGCCACGGCGAGGCGTCGATCCCGGTCTGTTCGAGGCCGAGCCACCCGGGCAGCACCGAGAGGTAGAACCAGCCCAGCACCGCGAACATGAACACCTGGAACACCGAGTTCAGCGCCACCAGCACCGCGGCGGCTTCGCGGTCGCCGCAGGCGAGGTCGTTCCAGATGATGACCATGGCGATGCAGCGGGCGAGCCCGACGATGATCAGCCCGGTCCGGTACTCCGGCAGGTCCGGCAGGAAGAGCCAGGCCAGCGCGAACATCAGCGCGGGGCCGAGCACCCAGTTCAGCACCAGGGAGCCGGCGAGCAGGCGACGATCGCCGGTGACGGTGTCGAGGCGGTCGTAGCGGACCTTCGCCAGCACCGGGTACATCATGATCAGCAGCCCGGCCGCGATCGGCAGCGAGATGCCGTCGATCTCGATCGCGCCGAGTGCGTCCCCGAGCCCAGGGATCGTCCGGCCCAGCACCAGCCCGGCGAGCATCGCCAGCCCGATCAAGACCGGGAGGAGCCGATCCGGCATCGACAGGCGTCGCGCCACAGAGGTGTCCGTCATGCGCGGACCCGGCCGGCTTCGGTCAGCAGCACGGGACGCCTGCCTTCGCATCGCTGCCGCAGCAGGAACTCCCGGCCTCCGCCTGCGCGTCGGCGCCGAAGTGCTCGGTGTCGGCGAGCACGGTGTAGACCTCCCAGCGTTCGGCATCCGGGCCGGTCACCCAGACCTTGTCCTGGGTGGCGAAGCAGCAGGTCGCCGCGGGCTGCTCTGCGGTGTAGAGCCCGGCCCCGGAGAGCCGGGCGATCTCGGCGTGCACCTGCTCCGAGGTCTCGACCTCGACGCCGAGGTGGTTGAGCCGCCCGCCGGAGCCGGGGTTCTCCAGGAGCACCAGTTTCAGCGGCGGGTTCTCGATGGCGAAGTTGGCGTAGCCGGGCTTCCGCTTGGCCGGGCCGGTGCCGAACAGGGTGGAGTAGAAGCCGATCGCGGTGTCGAGGTCGTCGACGTCGAGGGCGAGCTGGATGCGGGACATGACCGCCACCTCCCAGAGGTTGTGTGATGTATGTCGAAGAACTTACGGGCCCGAGTCTGCGCCAGTACTTCGACATATGTCAATAAGGTAGGTAGGATTCGGTGCATGCCCAAGACGCTGCCGGTGATCGACATGACCTCCCCGGTGTGCTGCGCCCCGGTGGCGGCGGCGCCGGTCGACGCGGAGACCGCGCTCGCCATCGCGCTGCGGTTGAAGGCGATCGCCGATCCGGTGCGGGTGCGGTTGCTGTCGATCCTGCTCAGCGATCCGGACGGGGAGCACAACAGCGGCGGGCTCGCGGCCGCGGTCGGGCTCGGTGAGTCGACGGTCTCACATCACCTCACCCAGCTGCGCAAGGCCGGGCTCATCGCCTCCGAGCGGCGCGGGATGCACACCGTGCACGCCGCGCGCCGCGAGGCGCTGTCGGCGCTGTGCGTGGCGCTCGACCCGAACTGCTGCCGCTGATTCAGTCGAGGCAGAACTGACGGTTGCCACCGGTCCACGGTAGAGAGCCGCTCCCGGCCGGGGAAACCCCTTTTCGCTAGGGTGCCGCAGGTGACGAGCCGAGCCGCGCTGCCGCCGGACTTCCGGAAGCTGTGGGCGGCGTTCACCGCCGCGCAGGCCGGTTCCGCGATCGGCATGGGGGCATTGCCGCTGGTCGCGATCCTGGTGCTCGGCGCAGCGGACTGGCAGATCTCCATGCTGGCGGCGATCTCGGGGGTGGCGGCCGCGCTCATCGCGCTGCCGACGGGGTCGGTGATCGAGTTCCGGCGCAAGCGCCCGGTGATGATCGGCGCGAATCTCGCCACGGCGGCGGCGCTGGTCAGCGTGCCGTTGGCGGGCTGGTTCGGGGTGCTCGGCTTCGGGCAGCTGTGCGTGGTGGCGACCGTGCAGACGCTGGCGACGATCGTGTTCACCGCCGCCAACGCCGCACACCTGAAAGCGCTGGTGCCCGAGCCGGATCGGGTCTCCGCGAGCGCGCGCCTGGAGTCGACGATGTGGACCACCGCCGCAATCGGGGCGCCCGCGGGCGGCGCGCTCGTCTCCCTGCTCGGCAGTACCGTCACCCTCGCCATCGACGCCGTCGGCTGCCTGCTCTCGGCGCTGGGGATCAGCCGGATCACCGCACCCGACCCGGCGCCGCCGCGACCGGAGCACACCCCGCGGGTCGATCTCGGTGCCGGATGGCGCCACATCGGCAGCCGCCCGCTGCTGCGCGGGCTGTTCGGCAACGGGATGCTCTTCGGCGGCGCACTGATGGCCTCCGCTCCCCTGCTCGCGGTGCTGATGCTGCGCGAACTCGGCCTCGCGCCCTGGCAGTACGGGCTGGCGCTCGGGCTGCCGACGCTGGCCGGGCTGGCCGGTTCGCTGTGCGCGCCGCGCCTGGTGACGCGCTGGGGTCCGGCGCGGGTGCTGTTCGGTTTCGGCACGCTGCGGTGCTGCTGGCTCGGGCTGGTGCTGCTCGCCGAGCCGGGGGTCAAGGGGCTGCTCGTGGTGCTGGCCGCGGAGTCGGCGCTGCTGTTCTGCGCCGGTGTGTTCAATCCGGTTTTCGCTGTCGTCCGGATGAACGGCACCGACGACGATCACCTGGCCCGGGTCGGCACGGCGTGGTCCATCAGCGCCAAGACGGTGCAGCCGGTCTTCATCGTCGCGGGCGCGGCGCTGGCCGCGGCCACCAGCACGCGCACCGCCATCGGCGCCGCGGCGCTGGTCCTGCTCGCCGGCGCGCTGTTCCTGCCGTGGCGGCACGCGGGCGAGGTGGCCTGAATCCGGGTGTTCAGATCCAGAGCGGGTCGCCGTACACGGCGCCCATGTCGCTGATCTGCTCGGTGTATACCTGCATCGTCGTGTACTGGCGGATGACCGCCGGGCCGATGCACCCGTTGATGACCAGGTGGACGTCGCGCATGTTGATGCGGGCGGAGGCGCCGGCGACCACGTCCTTCTTCGCCAGCGGCACCTCGGCGATGGTGCCGGGCCGCACCGAGACCGACGCCGTCAGGCCGAGGTCGGTCCAGTCGGGGTCGCCGTCGTCGTCCGGGCCGATGCCCGCGTTGATGCCCTGCAGATCGACCGCGCAGCCGACGTGGTACCCGACGGCCAACGTCCCCGCCGCGGGCGACCGCGTGTACGACGACCCGCTGATGTACACCTCGCGCACCGTGCCCGCGGCGTTGAGCGGCGGCACCTTGTCGATGCGCTCGTCGGACGACCCGACGACGAAGGTCGGGCCGTCCGGCGATTCGAAGGTCAGCTCGTGCGGGGCCAGGGTCACCACCTCGGCGAGGGCCGGGGGCGCGAAGGCGGTGGCGAGCCCGGCAGCCACGACAGGTACCGAGCAAGACAGGACAAGCTTGGTGCGGAGGGATGGCATGGCGGCGATCGTAGCGGTGAGCGGGGTCCGGCAAACGCGGACTCGCCCGGCGGCTGGGAAAGAAAACCGCAAGTAGAGTACTGTTTCGACGAGTGCCGGTCGGACCTCGGCAGGGTCTCGGCAAACGTAGTTTCGAGTCGGACCGACCCCGCCCGGATGTCGGTGCTCACGGTGGCCGGCCGGGAGCCGACCACGGGGCTCAGTCCCGCAGGGCGACGAACCGTCCCACCACATCGCCGCGGGTGAGCCGCCCGATGGCGTCCGGGATGTCGTCGAACCCGATGGGGGTCGTCTGGATCACCAGGTCACCCGTGGCGATGTGGGCCAGGACGGCTTCGATGTCACCGGCCCGCCCGCCGCGCGATCCGCGCAGGGTGGCGGGCTTGACCACGAGCGCGGCCGTGGAAATGGTGGCCTCCAGCACCCCGAGCCCCACCTGCACGACCAGCCCGCCGCCGCGCACGGCGTTCACGGCGCCGGTAGTGGTGCTGCCGAAACCGGCGAAGTCGACGATGAGGTCGAGTTCGTAGGCGCCGAGCTCGGTGACGTCGGCGACGACCTCGAGCACGCCGCGCTCCTTCGCCGGCCCCCAGGTGCCGGTCTTGGGATCGGCGGCATACACCTCGGCGCCCTCGAGCACCGCGATCCGCGCGCCGGTCATGCCGAGCCCGCCGAGCCCGACGATGCCGACCCGCTGGCCCTTCTTCAGTTCCCCGGCGCCCATGACGGCGCCGTAGGCGGTCTGGCCCGCGTCGGTGGCGGTGGCGGCCTGCGCGAACGAGACGCCGTCCGGGATCGGGATGAGCCCCGATGCCTGGGCGAGGCACTTGTCGGCGAAGCCGCCGTCGACGGCCCAGCCGGGGGCGAAGCTCTCCGGGCCGCCGATCGCGACCCGGTCGCCGACGGCGACGGTGGTGACGCCGGGGCCGAGCACGGCGACGGTCCCGACGACCTCGTGGCCGAGGATCATCGGAAGGCCGGGCAGCATCGGGGTGAGGGTGCCGTCGCAGAAACCGACGTCGCTGTGGCAGATGCCCGCCGCGGCGACCTCGACGACGACCTGGCCCGGGCCGGGCACCGGGTCGGGGCGCTCGATGCGCCGCAGGGGTTCGTTCGCGGCATCGAGTTGCCAGGCTTTCACGAGGAGGTCCTTTCGATCGGGGGGCCCGACCGGCCCGGGGCCGGTGGGTGCCGGACGGTGTGCGGCGCGCACCACAGCCCGACCATGGCGTCGACCAGGCCTGCGGTCACCGACTCCCAGTCCGCGCGCGGCATCTCCCGCCCCTCGGCGAACCCGGCTTCGTAGTCGGCGCAGGTGTGGTTGAGCAGCAGGCGGGTCATGGCGTGCCGCTCGGCGACGATGTACTGGGGCAGCTCGGGCAGGCAGCGGTTCATCCCCGCGACCACCCGGTTCAGCGCGGGCCCGGCCATGGCGGTGTGGTTGAGCACGTCGGCGTAGACCGGGTCGGCCATCGCCTGCGCGCAGAACCGCGCGTACCAGGACGGCGTGCCGAGCGCGGCGAGGTGGTCGGTCAGGCCGCGCACCATGGCGTCGATCCAGTCGGCGAGTTCGGTGGAGTCCGCCATCCGCGCCAGGGATCGCTCCATGCGCTGCTCGATGACGCCGGCGTGGCGCAGGTGGATCGCCGCCACCAGGTCGGCCTTGGTACCGAAGTGGTAGGCCACCGCGGCGTTGTTGCCCTGCCGGGAGGCGGTGGCGATCTGCCGGTGCGAGACCGCGCCGATCCCGTGCTCGGCGAACAGCGCCTCGGCGGCGGTCACGATCGCCTGCTTGGTCGACTCGGCCCGCTCGGTCCGGGAGTTCGTCACGGAGGTCAGTGAACACTTGACGAGGAGTTAAGTCAAACGCTTTACTTAACTCAGTCCGAGGTCGACGAGAGTGAGTGATCCGATTAGGCGATCGCCCAATAATTCACCCGCGCGGTTCGAGCGCGGAGAGATAGCCCTCGAACAGCTCCCTGGTCGCCGCGTGGCCGATCTCGATCCCCAGCCCCTGCTCGATCACCAGCACCCGCCCGATCGCGGCGAGCACGACCGAAAGCACCTCGGCGGGCGGCGCCTCCCCGCGACCGCGCAGGATGACCGACAGCGCGGCCACCTGCGCCTCCCGGAACTGCGCGGCGCCGGCCGCGAGCTCCGCGCGAATCGCCTTGCGGTGGTTGCCGAGCGCCATGAACTCCATGACCAGCCGGGCCCCGCGCGGGTCGGCGGTCATCTCCCACAGCGCCCGCAGCGGGGCGTCGCCACTGAGCGCCTGGCGCTGCACCTGCAGGTTCGCCTGGGAGCCACGGCGCAGCACCGCGAGGAACAGCTCGTCCATCGTCGGGAAGTAGTAGTGGACCAGCGCCCGCCGCACACCCGCCCGCTCCGCGACCCGCCGCGAGGTGGCCGCGGCGTAGCCCTCGTCGAGCATGACCTCCACCGTGGCGTCGAGCAGCCGCTCACGGGTCGCGCCGTCCCGCTTGCCGGTTCCGTTCCGTGCTCCGGTCACGACCGGGCCCCTTCCGTGCGGCGATCGCCCATCCCGCCATCATCCCTTGACCTCTTCACGCTCCCGATGCTAGGTATGAACCGGGACATTTTTGGGCGATCGCCCAAACGAATGAGGGCCGACCCGGGCCGCTGCCGCCCGTAGGGGGTGCTGTGAATTCACCGTCCGATGCCGTCGATTTCTTCACCGACGCGAGCCTGATCAACGACCCGTACCCGTACTTCGACGAGCTGCGGTCCCGGTGCCCGGTGCATCCGGTGGCGCAGCCGGGGGTGCTGGCGGTGACCGGCTACGCCGAGGCGGTGCAGGTCTACCGCGACGGCGCCTCGTTCTCCTCGTGCAACGCGCTGGGCGGGCCGTTCCCGCCGTTCCCGGTGCAGCCGGGCGAGGACGACATCAGCGAGCGCATCCGGGAGAACCGGGAGCACTGGGTGTTCCACGAGTACATGGTCACCCGGGACGGGCAGCCCCATCTGGCCGAGCGCAACCTGCTCGAGCGGCTGCTCACCCCGAAGCGGCTGAAGGAGAACGAGTCCGAGATGGGGGTCATCGCCGATGCCTGCCTGGACACCTTCCTCGGCACCGGGCGCTGCGAGCTGGTGCTCGACTACGGCAAGCCGTTCACCATCATGGTGATCGCCGACCTGCTCGGCGTGCCCGCCGAGGACCGCGAGCACTTCCGCACGATCTTCTCCGGGCAGCACGTCGCCGAGGTCGGCGCGGAGTCCCCGCTGCCGAGCAATCCGCTCGAGTACCTGAGCGAGACCTTCGCCGGCTATATCTCCGACCGCCGCCGCACCCCGCGCCGCGACGTGCTCACCGACCTCGCGACCGCCACCTACCCCGACGGCTCGCTGCCCGACATCCCGGCCGTGGTCCGGCTGGCGACCTTCCTCTTCGGCGCCGGCCAGGACACCTCGGCCCGGCTGATGGGCTCGGCGCTGCGCCTCCTCGCCGAGAACCAGGAGGTCCAGGCCCGGCTGCGCGCCGACCGTACACGCGTCCCCGACTTCATCGAGGAGGTGCTGCGCACCGAGAGCCCGACCATGAGCGACTTCCGGATGACCCAGCGCAGCACCACGATCGGTGAGGTCGAGGTGCCCGCCGGCACCACCATCATGCTGCACCCGGGCGCGGCCAACCGCGATCCGGAGCGCTTCGCGAACCCCGCCGCCTTCGACCTCGACCGGCCCAACGCCCGCGAACACATCGCCTTCGGCCGCGGCGCGCACTCCTGCCCCGGCAGCCCGCTGGCCCGCGCCGAGGGCCGGGTCACCGTCGAGAAGTTCCTGGACCGCACCACCGCGATCCGGATCTCCGAGGCCGAGCACGGCCCGGCCGGGCAGCGCGGCTACCGCTACGACCCCACCTACATCATCCGCGGTCTCACCGACCTGCACCTCGAGTTCGACGTCCGATAGCGGAGGCTCCGTTGACCGTCACCACGAACCCGATCTCGCCCGACATCGGCGTCGAGATCCGCGGCTTCCCCGCCGCAGGCTTCACCACCCCCGACGCCGCCGAGCGGTGCCGCGAGCTGCTGGCCCGGCACGGCGTCGTCGTGTACCGGGAAGCCCACATCACCGACCCCGACCTGGTCACCTTCAGCCGGATGCTCGGCGAGGTCGTGATCGCCGGCCGCGGCGGGCATCCCGAGCATCCGGAGATC
The DNA here is from genome assembly GCF_021183625.1 of Nocardia asteroides. Lineage (NCBI taxonomy): Bacteria > Bacillati > Actinomycetota > Actinomycetes > Mycobacteriales > Nocardiaceae > Nocardia > Nocardia asteroides. The sequence continues at coordinate 242,652 of NZ_CP089214.1, read as the reverse complement.
TCCCCGGTCAGCCTGGACCCGGCCAGGAGCGAGCTGGCCGCGCTGCGGCGCAGCACCATCTTCTGGCACACCGACGGCCTGATCGACGAAACCCCGCAGAAGGCAACGCTGCTCACCGCGCGCGAGGTCGCCGAGGAGGGCGGCGACACCGAGTTCGCCAATACCTACGCCGCCTTCGACGCGCTCCCCGAGCAGCGCGGGGCTGAGCTGTCGAGGCTGCGGGTGGTGCACAGCGTCGCCGCCTCCCAGCTGCTGCTGCACCCGGACGCCGACGCCGAGCAGCGGGCGCTGTGGGACAGGGCGCCCGCCCGCGAGCACCCGCTGGTGTGGCGGCACCGGGACGGGCGGCATTCGCTGCTCATCGGCGCGACCGCGGGCCGCATCGTCGGCCTGGACGAGCGGCGGAGCCGGGAACTGCTCGACGAACTGCTGGCCTGGGCGACCCGGGACCGCTTCGTCCTGCGCCACCGCTGGCGCGTGGGCGACCTGGTGATCTGGGACAACACCGGCATGCTGCACCGCGCCGTCCCCTACGCGCCGACCTCGCGGCGGCTCATGCACCGCACCACCCTGGTCGGCGAGGAGGCCGTGGCATGACGGCGGCGCGAACGAACGATGGAAGGGTTCGGATCTGACATGGCACGCATCGACCCACTCCCCCCTGGCGAATGGCCCGAGGAGATGCGCGCGGCGCTCGCGGCGCTGCGCCCACCCGAGCCGCTGCACCCGCCGCCGAAGCGGGACAACCGGCCCGCCGCGCGCAACACCCTCGGGATCTTCGCCCACCACCCCGCGCTGGCCCGCGCGTTCTTCACCTTCAACGGCCACATCCTGATGGCGACGACGCTCAGCGAGCGGCAGCGCGAGCTGATCGTCATGCGGGTGGCGGCGCTGCGCCGCTCGAACTACGAATGGGCGCAGCACCTGTTCATGGCGCGCGACGCCGGGCTCTCCGACGAGGAGATCGGCCGCATCGCCTACGGCCCGGACGCCCCGTTCTGGGACGCGCTCGACGCCGCGCTGCTGCGCGCGGTCGACGAGCTGATCACCGACGGCGCGATCACCGCCCCGACCTGGGCCACCCTGGCCGCCGAGCTCGACGTCCGCCAGCTGCTCGACGTGGTGTTCACGGTCAACGCCTACGACGGGCTGGCCCGCATGTTCCGCTCTTTCGACCTCGCGATCGACGCCGATATCGAGGAGCTGATGCGGCGGCACGCCGCCGGGAAGGACGGCTGATGCGCATCGGCCTCACCGGCGGCGCCGCGAGCACCGGCCGGCTCGTCGAGCAGGCGTGCCGCGCCGAGGACGAGGGCTTCACCTCGCTCTGGTACGCGAGCGCCGTCCTCGGCGATCCACTGACCGCCATGGCGATCGCCGGGCTCGCGACCTCCCGGATCGAGCTCGGCACCGCGGTCGTGCAGACCTACCCGTGCCACCCCGTCCTGCAGGCGCGCCGGGCGGCGGCGGCCGCCGAGGCCATGGCGCGGCCCGGCTTCACCCTCGGCATCGGCCCGTCGCACCGATCCCTTGTCACCGACGTCTACGGGCTCGACTACGACCACCCCGGGCGCAATACCGAGGAGTACCTGCGCATCCTGACCGCCGTGCTGCGGACCGGGTCGGCCGACGTCGACGGCGTCGACTGGCGCGCGCACACCGGCGAACCGACGGCGACGCCGGAGCATCCGGTGCCCGTGCTGCTCTCGGCGATGTCGCCGCGGCTGCTGCGGGTCGCCGGGGAACTCGCGGACGGCATCGTCAGCTGGATGGCGCCCGCGCAGGTCCTGGAGACCCGGATCACCCCCGCGCTCACCGCCGCGGCGGCCGCCGCGGGCAGGCCGAGCCCGCGGATCGTCGCCGGGCTGCCCGTCGCCGTGCACGACGACGTCGCCGAGGCGCGGGCGAGCGTGGCGGCCAACGCGACCGCCTACGCCGATCAACCCAACTACCGGCGGATCCTCGCGGCCGGCGGGCTGGCGAGCCCCGCCGAGGCCGCCGTCGTCGGCGACGAGAAGTCGGTGGAGAGCCAGCTGCGGGCGCTGCTCGACGCGGGCGCCACCGACATCTGGGCCGCCGTCTTCCCGGTCGGCCCCGACCGCGTGGCCTCGGTCCGGCGGACCAGGGAGCTGCTCCGGTCCCTCGTCGGCTAAGCTCTATCCGGTTCCCGTCAGCAGGCTTCGCACTCGCCCGGATCGAGCGCGAAATTACCCGCGACGGCGTCGATTCGAGCACCGGCCGCGCGGAAACGCTCGGTCGGCGCGGAATCGGCACCCGGGTATCCGCCGAGCGCGAGCGCGCACGCCTTGAAGGCGCGGGCGGCGGCGCTGGGATGGCAGTGCGCCCCGGCGAACCAGCGGTCGAACCCCTCGGGCAGCTCCTGATCCCACACCACGATGTCGAGCAGCTCGCGCTCCAGGCACTCCCGCACCCCGCTGCGCACCCGATCATCGGCGGTGAGCAGCTCCGGCGCGACGATCAGCAGCTCCGGCCAGGTGTGGTGCACCGGCACCGAGAGCGGCCCCTCCAGCTCGAGCACCGTCGCGCCGAGCAGTTGCAGCGGCGCGATGTCGCCGACGTCGGCCAGCACCACCGCCACCTCCCAGCCCGCCTGCGCCCGGTCGAAGAGCCAGCCGCCGGCGTGGGTGACGACGTCCTGCGCGTCCGGGGCGAGGACCGCGAGGCGGTGCCGCAGCCGGAGCCCCTGCGAGTAACTCCACCAGTCCCGGATCGGGCTCCGATGCTCCACCGTGCTCACCCGCGCTCCCCTTCCACCTCGAGCGATCCACTCGCCCGTCGCCAGCCCCGACCGAACTCTCCGTCCGCAGTTTACGCGCGTAACTCCGCCGGTGAACGCCCTGCGTTCCGGCCGGGGCGCGCTCACTCCGCCCGGCGGAGCAGCCCGTTGAGCAGGAGCGTGCCGAGTTCGGCGAAGGCGTCGGCGGCGGTCATGCCGGTACGCTCGAGCAGCACCCCGGACTGCACCCCCTCGATGGACAGCGCCACCAGGTGGGCGGCGAAATTGCCGTCGGTGGCGCGGAACAGGCCCGCGGCGATGCCCTCCTCGATGAGCTCGCGCACGCGCGTGGCTGCCCGCTCGGTGTTGCGGCCGTAGATCTCGGCGGTCGGCGCGAAGGACACCATGTCGTCGTAGAAGGCGGGCGAGTTGCGCCGCATGGCCTCGGCGACGCCGTCCAGATAGGTCAGGATCCGCGTGCGCGGATCGTCGTGCTCGCTCACCCGCTGCTCGATGGCCTGGGCGGAGGAGCGGAAGAACTCCTTGGTCGCCAGCACGACCAGCTGCTCCTTGGTGGCGGCGACGCTGTACAGCGTGGCCCGCGAGCAGTGCAGCCGGTCGGCCAGCTCGCCGATGGTGACCGTGGTGAAGCCCTCGTCGAGGAAGATCCGCTGGATGCTGCCGAGCAGGTCCTCGCGGCGGGCGGAGTCGACCCGCCTGCGGCGGGGGGTCTTCACCGGCGAGCGGTCCCTGGGCGAAGGTGCGGCCATTCCGCGAGTTTGACACATGACCACTCCCCCACGCGCCGACCGGGCCCTTCCCTCCCGGCCCGCGTTCGGGTACGTTACTCGGTACCAGAGCACCTGATTTAGTACCCAAAGGAGCGGTGATGGACAGCGGAGTCGGAGCACGGGTCGACCGGTTGCTCGAGGTGTTCGGCGCGCCCGACGCCGATGTGGCGTGGCTGCTCTGCGACCGGCATCCGGCTGCGCGGACGGCGTTGACGGTGGCCGATGGGCCCGGGTCGGTGGCGAGCTGGACCTTCGGCGAGCTGGGCGCGGCCTCGCGGCGGGTGGCGGCGGTGCTGGCCGAGGCCGGGGTGCGCCGGGGTGACCGGGTGGCGACGGTGATGGGTAAGAGCACCGATCTGGTCGCGGTCGTGCTCGGGATCTGGCGGGCGGGCGCGGTCTACACCCCGCTGTTCACCGCCTTCGGCCGCGAGGCCATCGGTTCCCGGCTCGCCGACGCGGGCGTGGTACTGGTGGTGGCCGACGACGATCAGCTGGCCAAGGTGCCCGCGGGTTCCTGGTCGGTACTGGTCGCCGGTACCGACGCCGTGGACGGGCTGCGTGCCCGGATGGCGGCGGCGAGCCCGGAGGGGATCACCTCGGTCGCGGTCGGCGGCGACGCGCCGCTGGTACACATGTTCACCTCGGGCACCACCGGCAAGCCCAAGGGCGTCGTGCATCCGGTCCGCTATGCCGCCGGCTGGCAGGGCTACCTGGAGTTCGGGCTCGGGGTGGGAGCGGAGAGCGTCTTCTGGTCCGGGGCCGATCCCGGCTGGGCCTACGGCCTCTACACCGCGCTCGTCGCCCCGCTGGCCGCGGGTGTTCCGACGATCCTGCTGCGCGGCGGCTTCTCGCCCGAGTCCACCTGGGCGCTGCTGGCCGAGCTCGCCGTCACCGACTTCGCCGCCGCCCCGACCGTCTACCGCGGACTGCGCGCCTCGGCCGCGGCGATTCCGGAAGGGCTTGCCCTGCAACGCCTCTCCAGCGCCGGGGAGCCACTGACTCCCGAGGTCGACGAGTGGGCCACCCGGGCGCTCGGACTGCGGGTGCACGACCACTACGGCCAGACCGAGCTCGGCATGCCGATCGGCTTCCCGCACCACCCCCTGCTCGAGGTCCCGATTCGGAACGGGGCGATGGGAGTGGCACTGCCCGGCTGGACGATGACCGTGCTGCTCGAGGAGCGCGACGAGCCCGCCCCGCCCGGACAGCGGGGACGGCTCGCCGTCGTCGTGGCCGAGAGCCCGTTCATGACCTTCCACGGCTACGTCGGCGGCGTCGGCGGGGACCGCTTCCGCGCCGACGGCGCCTACTTCCCGACCGGCGACCTCGCCTCGATCGACGGCGAGGGCATCGTCCGCTTCTCCTCCCGCGACGACGACGTGATCATCATGGCCGGCTACCGCATCGGCCCCTTCGACATCGAATCCACCCTGCTCCGCCACGAAGCCGTCGTCGAAGCCGCGGTCGTCGCCGCCCCCGACGAGGTGCGCGGCGAGGTGGTCGAAGCCTTCGTCGTCCTGGCCCGCGACACCACCGGCACCGACGACCTCGTCACCGAGCTGCAGCAGTGGGTCAAGACCGAGTACGCCGCCCACGCCTACCCGCGGCGGATCCACTTCGTCGAGGCCCTGCCGAAGACGCCGAGCGGCAAGGTCCAGCGCGCCCGGCTACGCCGCGGCCGCGCCGCCGCGAGCAGCCGATGACCACTCCCATCCGGCCCGTCCTCATCGAGCGCACACCCTACGATCGGCGCGCCATGCTGCAGATTTCCCTCGACCCGCTCCGCGCGGTGTCCCGCGGCTACATCCTGATTCGTCAGGACTCCCGCGGGCGGTTCCGTTCCGAGGGCGAATGGCTCCCCTTCACCTACGAGGTCGAGGACGGCTACGACACCGTGCGCTGGGCGGCGGGGCTGCCGGGAAGCAACGGTGTGGTCGGCATGTTCGGCGGCAGCTACACCGGCAACACCCAGTGGGCGGCGGCGCTGGCCAAGCCGCCGGAGCTGCGCGCGATCAGCCCGCAGATCACCTGGAGCGACCCCGCGGACGGGCTGCACTTCCGGGGCGGCGCGATCGAACTGGGTCTCAACGGGTGGTGGTCGCTGACGACCGGCGCCGGGGAGATCGCGGCGCGGGCACAGGATCCGGCCGAGGCGGGCGCCGCCCTCGCCGGGCTGGTCGTCGACTATGACGGGCTGGCCGCCGACGGGTACTGGGGATTGCCCGCCGGAGAACTGCCCGCCGTCGCCCGCCACGGCGTCCCCGACATCGGCGTGCGCCGCGCACTGGCCGATCCCGCCAACGCCGACGGCGCCACGATCGCGGGCAAGCACAGCGGTGTGGAGGTCGCCGCGCTCAACACCGGCGGCTGGTTCGACATCTTCCTGCAGGGCACGCTCGACAACCACGCCGCCATGACCGCACTGGGAAAGCCCACCCGGCTGATCGTCGGCCCGTGGACACACATGGCCGCCGCCGGAGTGACAGGTGGCGTGCTCGGCGAGACGAACTTCGGCCTGGCCTCCACCCATGCCGGCATCGCCTACAACGAGCTGCAACTGGACTGGTTCGACCGCTGGCTCGAGGGCGCGGACAACGGTATCGATGCCGAGCCGCCGGTGCGGATCTTCGTCATGGGCATCAACCGGTGGCGCGACGAGACCGAGTGGCCCCCGGCCCGCGCGGTCGACACCCCCTGGTACCTCGGCGCGGACGCCACCCTCACCCCGGCCCCGCCCGGCGCCGAGCAGAACCCGGATCACTACCTCTACGACCCCGCGGACCCCGTGCGCACCCGCGGCGGCAACCTCGTCATGTCGGCCGAGTACCCCGCCGGACAGTTCGACCAGGCCACCACCGAGCAGCGCTCCGACGTGCTCGTCTACACCAGCGAGCCGCTCACCGACGACCTCGAGGTCACCGGCCGGGTCCGCGTGCGCCTGCACGCCGCCACCGACGGCCCCGCCACCGACTGGGTCGCGCGGCTCTGCGACGTCGACGGCGACGGCATCTCCCGCAACCTCTGTGACGGCATCCAGCGCATCCGGGCCGTCCCCGGCGAACCCGGCGAGTACGAGATCGACCTGTGGTCGACCAGTAACGTCTTCCGCGCCGGCCACCGCATCCGGGTCCAGATCACCTCCAGCAACTTCCCCCGCTGGGACCGCAACCTCAACACCGGAGATCCCGTCACCCCGCGCACCGCCGAGCAGACGATCTTCCACGACGCGGCACGACCCTCCCACATCATCCTGCCGGTGGTTCCGCGCACGCCGTAGCAGCACCACCACGGATCCCCCTGCCGCCCTTGCCTCTTCCCGCCACAGATTCCTCTTCGTCAAACAGATACTAGCTGGTATCTTGATGTTCGTTCGGTTACCGAAACGTCGAGGAAAGGGTGCGCGCGATGAGCGGACCGGAGGACAAGGGCAGGGTCACCGTCACCGAGCCCGCGGCGAAGACCGCCGCGCTCGGCGGCGAGCAGCAGGCCGCGGTCAAGCCCGTGCAGATCTGGGCCGTTGTCGGCGCCGCGATCCTGCTCCTGCAGGTGTACGTGTGGATCCGCTGGGTCAGCGGCCCCTACTTCGAGCGCGTCCCGGCCGGGCCGACCGAGCTGCCCACCGCGATGAAGACGATCCTGACCGTCTACACGGCAGGCATCGTGGTCCTCTTCCCGGTCAGCATCTGGTGGTTCATCGTCCGGCCGTGGCGCCGGGAACGCCGGATCACCCTGGACGGCATGCTCATCGGCGCGATGGGGCTGATGTTCTTCCAGGACCCGCTGCTCAACTACTTCAACACCTGGTGCACCTACAACACCTGGATGTTCAACCGCGGCTCGTGGTCCTCGCACATCCCGGGCTGGATCTCGCCGGAGGAACCCGGCCGCCAGGTCGCCGAGCCGCTGCTGATGAACGCGCCCGGCTACGCCTACGGCGTGCTGCTCTGCACCATCGCGGGCTGCTGGGTGATGCGCAAGGTCAAGGCCCGGTGGCCCGGCATGAGCAATCTGCGGCTGATCGGCGTGACCGCGGTGATCGCCTTCGTCTTCGACTTCGTCATGGAGGGCCTTGTCCTCATGCCGATGGGGCTCTACAGCTTCCCCGGCTCCATCCAGGCGCTCTCGATCAACGCGGGCACCTACTACCAGTGGCCGGTCTACGAGGGGCTGATGTGGGGCGGGGTGCAGACGGGGCTGTGCTGCCTGTACTACTTCACCGACGACCGGGGCCGCACCATCGCCGAGCGCGGGCTGGACCGGGTCGGCGGCGGCTTCGCCAAGCAGCAGGCAACCCGCTTCCTGGCGATCTTCGCCGCGGTCAGCGTGATCTTCTTCGCCTTCTACAACCTGCCCGCGCAGTGGTTCGGCATGCACGCCGACCCCTGGCCCGAGGACGTGCTCGAGCGCTCCTACTTCAACGGCGGCATCTGCGGGGCGGGCTCGGACATGCCCTGCCCGGATCCGGCGCTGCCGCTGCCGCGCAAGGGCTCCGGCTACATCAACAACGAGGGCGAGCTCATCATGCCAGAGGGCGTCACCGTGCCCGCGCCGGTGCCGTTCAAGGACCGTTGAGCCGACCGGCAGGAAGGGACTCCGCCGTGAACCCGCACCCCGAGACGGCCGCGCCCCGGCCCACCCCCGACTACCACTTCGACCGGCACACCCCGCAGTACCGCGGCGAGTTCGAGACGATCACCAGGGAACTGCACGCCCGCTGCCCGCTGGCCTGGACCGAGACCCACGGCGGCCACTGGGTCGCCGCCGGCCACCGCGAGGTCTTCGAGCTGGCCCGCTGCCCGCACGTCTCCAGTGACCGCGACTACAAGAACGAGCGCCGCGGCTACCAGGGCATCACCATCCCCTCCGGCAAGACCTACCTCCCGATGCGCAACGGCATCATCGAGATGGACGACCCCGAGCACCGGGTGTTCCGCGCGGTGCTGAACCCGTATCTCTCGCCCAGTGCGGTGCGGCGCTGGCAGCCCTTCATCGACGACCTGGTCCGCGCCTGCCTGGACGAGCGGATCGAGACCGGCCACATCGACTTCGTCGACGACCTCGCCAATATCGTGCCCGCCGTGCTCACCCTGGCCATGCTCGGTGTGCCGCTGCACAAGTGGGCCGTCTACAGCGAGCCCGCCCACGCCTCGGTCTACACCCCGCCGGACTCCCCCGACATCGACCGCGTTCAGGAGCTGAACATGGCGATGGGCATGGACCTGCTGGCCAACCTGCACGAGATCCGGGAGAACCCGCGCCCCGGCATCATCGACGCGCTCGCCCGGATGCGGGTCGACGGCGAGCCGCCCGAGGAGCTCGACCTGCTCGGCATCCTCGGGCTGCTCATCGGCGGCGGCTTCGACACCACCACGGCGCTGACCGCCCACTCCCTCGAGTGGCTGTCGGACAACCCCGGCCAGCGAACCGTCCTCAGCAGGGACCGCGACACGCTGCTCGACCCCGCCACCGAGGAGTTCCTGCGCTACTTCACCCCGGCGCCGGGCGACGGCCGCACCGTCTCCGCCGATCACGACGTGGCGGGCCGGACCCTGCGCGAAGGCCAACGGCTCTGGCTGTCCTGGGCCATGGCCAACCGTGACGCCGCGGTCTTCCCCGACCCCGACACCGTCGTCCTCGACCGGAAAGCGAACCGGCACCTGAGTTTCGGGCTCGGCATCCACCGCTGCATCGGCTCCAACGTGGCCCGCCTGATCTTCAAGCGAATGCTGCTCGCGGTGCTCGACCGGATGCCGGACTACGCCTGCGACCCCGCGGGGGCCGTGCACTACGAGACCATCGGAATCATCCAGGGCATGCGCAAACTGCCCGCCACCTTCACCCCCGGCCCCCGGCTCGGGCCCGGGCTCGCGGACACCATCGAGCAGCTGCAGCGCACGGTGCACGAGCAGAACCTGGCGGCGCCGATCACCGGGAGCGACGCATGACCGTGCCCGACGTCGAACGCACGGGCAGGCACCTGCGCCTCGCCGAGGAGGGGTTCCGCGATCGCGGAACCACCTTCGGGGTGTACTCGCGGCAGCGCTGGCGCGCGCACCTGCGCGAATCCAGCCTGCGCTACCGCCTGCTGGTGGCCGCCGGAACCGCCACCGAGGCGATCCGGCACTCCGGCGGCCTGCTCTTCGACGCCTGCGCGGCGGGCTGGGAGGTGATCGTCGCGACCCCGGACCCGCGCGGGCTCCGCGGCCTCGAACTCCTCGGCGCGATCGTCATGAACCCCGGCTCCGACCCGGCCCCGCTGCTGCACGAGGTCAACCCGCACGTGCTCGTCCTCGCCGACGTCTGGCCCGCGATGGCGCTCAACGCGCCGCCCGCGGTCCTGTGGACGACGAACCACACGGGGCTGCACCGCGCGCAGCACCCCCTCAGCCTCGCGGGCACCGCCTTCAAGCAGCACGCCCTGCGCGCGGCGGCACTGGACGAGCCTGCCTCGACCGCCGAGACGTTCTGGTCGAACCGGCGCGGGCGCCACCGCGGCCTCCCGCGCTCGCTCGGCCTCACCTTCACCGCGCCCGCACCCGAGTGATTCCGCCGCTCGCGGCGCGAAACGTCACCGTGCCGATGACCACATCTCCGGTCGCGCCACGCCGGTGAGACGTTCCGCATCGCACCCCCGCGGACAGGCTCGGCACCATTCCCCGCCCCGGGGCGGCGGCGGCATCACCGCCGCTCCGGGGCGCGAATAGCGCCCGCACCCCCGTCGAACCGCCCAAACGTCACAGCGCCCGCGATTCTCCTCACGCCGGAATTCGGAAATAACCCCCAGGTCAACACCGATTTTCCCAGCATGGAAAGTTTCCGAGCAGCCCCGGCGAGCGGGGTGAGCCCCACCGCTCGCATCGAGGCGGACGGCGAGCGCACCGCGGCGGGAGCACTGCGCGCGGGGCGCTTCTCCTACCGCCGCGGCACCCGGACGGTGTGGTGGTCCGCACCCGCGGCACCGGCACCCGGGGTTCCCGCGGCGGTCGAGCAGATGGCGGAGCACGCCGCCATCGCCCGCGTGCACCCGGACGACCGGGGCCTGCTGGCCCAGGTTCTGAACGCACCGGAGCGCCGCTGCCTGCGGCTGCGCGTGCTCGGCACCAAGCGGGGCGTGCGCACGCTGATCGTGATCAGCGAACCGGCCCCCGACGGGGTCGACGGCTGCTACGTCGACCTCACCGCCGATCTCCGCGCCGACGGCATGGCGGTGGTCGACGAATCGGTGACCCGATTCGTGGCCGACCGCGCCGTCGTCGAGCGGGCCGTCGGCATGCTGCTGCTCGTCTACGGCATCCCCGCGGACCGGGCGCGCGAGATCCTCGCCTGGCGGGCCACCGAGACCGGCGTGCCGGTCGAGGAGCTCGCGGCCCGGCTCTGCGCCGCGGTCAGCGGGCACAGCCCCGCCCCGACCGCCCTGCGATCCCGCTTCGACGACCTGCTGCTGACCGTCCGCGACGCCGGCTCCGGGTGAGCCGGACGCCGCTACCCCTCAGAAGGTGCCGATCCCGGCCGCCTCGTTGCGCTCCCGCCACTTCGACCGCGACATCCGCGTGACGTCCACATCGGCGCTCGCCGCGCGCAGCGCGCCGACGGTGGCCTGCGCGCGCGGCGTGTGCTGGAACGGGTCCCAGTCGAAGAACCGGCAGGCGTTCTGCCAGGTGATCTTGTGGATCTCCTCCTCGGAGGTCACCCCCGCCTCCTGGAATTCGTTCCAGGCGTACTCCGGTGACTCCGGCCAGGTGGTGTCGGTGTGCGGGTAGTCGCACTCCCAGGCGATGATGTCGATGCCGATGCGGTCGCGCAGCAGCAGCCCGGACGGGTCGGTGATGTAGCAGGCCAGGATGTGCTCGCGGAACACCTCGCTGGGCAGTTTCCCGCCGAAGTCGTTGCCGTCGTGCAGCCACGACTGGTTGGTGAAGTGCCGGTCGATGCGGTCCAGGTAGAACGGGATCCAGCCGATCCCGCCCTCGGAGAGCGCGACCCGCAGCGTCGGAAACTTCCGCAGCGTCGGGCCGAAGAGCAGGTCCTGGGCGGTGATCGCGGAGATCTGGCAGGCCAGCACCATCAGGTGGTCGATCGGCGCCTCGGCGGGCCGCTTGATCACGTCGAAGCCGGCGCCGATGTGCAGCGAGAGCACCATGTTCTCCTCGCACAGCGCCTCCAGCATCGGGTCCCAGTGCCCGGAGAGGAAGCTCGGGAAGCCCTGGACGTGTGGGGTCTCCGGGAAGCTGATCGACCGGCAGCCCTTGCGCGCGAGGCGGCGCACCTCGGCCACCGCGAGCGAAACGTCCCACATGGGCACGATGCCGAGCGGGATGAACCGGCCCGGGTAGGTGCCGCACCACTCGTCGACGGCCCAGTCGTTGTAGGCCTGCAGCATCACCAGCGCGAGCTCCTTGTCCCGCGCCTCGTGGAAGGTGCGGGCGTTGAAGCCGGCCATGGTGGGGAAGCACATGGAGGCGAGCACGCCGTTGGCGTTCATGTCGCGCACCCGCTCGTGCACGTCGAAACAGCCGGGCCGCAGCTCGCTGTAGGCGCCGGGGTTGAAGCCCCACTCCTCGCGCGGCCACCCGACGGTCGCGGCCATCCCGAACGGGGTCGAGGTCGCCTCGTCCTGGAAGACCCACTCGTCGACGCCGTTGGCGTTGCGGACGACCTTGGGCGCCTCGTCCTTCCACTTGGCCGGGATGTGGCCCGCGTACATGTCGGGTGGTTCGATCATGTGGTCGTCGATGCTGACCAGGATCATGTCGTTCAGGTTCATCGCGGTACTCCTCGTTCGTCGGGGTGGGTCATCGGTCGGTGCGGGTGCCGCGCGGTACCTCCCGGAAGGGAATGCCGTGGTCGGCAGCGGGTTCGCGGGGCATGCCGAGGACGCGTTCGCTGATGACGTTGCGCGCCATCTCGGTGGTGCCGCCGCCGATGCACGCCACCTGCCGCATCAGGAACGATTCGCTCGCCGCGGCCACGCCGCGCTCCCCGTCCGACCACGCGGCGGTGCTCGAGCCGGCGATCTCGAACTTGATCGCCTCGGTGCGGACCTGGCTCACCCCGCCGAACAGCCTGCCGACGGCGGCGGACTGGTCCGGCATGCGGCCGGAGCGGATTCCGCTGCCGAGCCGCTCCTGCAGGGCCCGGCCCACCACCGCGAGGACCTGCGCCTCGCCGATCAGGTCGAGCACCCGGGGATCGTCGAGCACCCCCGCGTCGGTGGCGATCCGCAGCGGGGAGGTCTCGGCGGGGGTGTGCGAGGCGCCGGGCGCGTGCGTGACGTAGGGCGAGTTGAACAGCATCCGCTCGTGGAACATCCAGCGGGTGCCGACGGTCCAGCCGTCGTCGACCGCGCCGACGCGGTCGGTGTCCGGCACCCGCACATCGGTGAGGAACTCCTGGCAGAAATCCCCCGAGCCGTTGAGCAGTTCGATCCGGTGCACCTCGATGCCGGGCTGGTGGATGGGCAGGACGAACACCGTCAGGCCGCGGTGCTTCGGCACGTCCCAGTTGGTGCGGGCCAGGCACAGCGCCCAGTCCGACCACCACGCCCCGGTCGTCCAGATCTTGGTGCCGTTGAGCACCCACTCGTCGCCGTCGCGGACCGCGGTGGTCAGCGCCCCCGCGACGTCGGAGCCACCGGAGGGCTCGGAGAGGAACTGCATCCAGATCTCCTCGCCGCGCAGCATGGCGGGGATGTGGCGCCGCTTCTGCTCCTCGGTGCCGAAGTCGAGCAGCACCGCGGCGCAGGGCGACATGGTCGGCGCCTGGAACCGGGTCGGGTACTCGTACCCGGCCAGCTCCTCGTTGAACACCTGCTGATGGGCGCCGGTCAGCCCCTGCCCGCCGTACTCGCGCGGAATCGCGATCCCGGCGAATCCGGCGTCGTGGAACCGCCGCTGGAGGCGGCGGTCGTGCGCGACGGCGGCCAGCTCCTGCTCGCGGGGCACCCGGTGCAGCCCGACCGCCAGCTCCGGGTCGAAGGGGCCGAGTTCGGCGCGGATCCAGCCGCGCGCCCTGGCCCGGAAGGCGGCGAGGTCCTCGATCTCGGTGCTCACAGCGCCGCCTCCCGGTCGATCAGCCGCGCCGCGATCCGCCGCCGGTGCTCGGCGGGGGTCCCGTACAGGGCCCGGCCGACGGCGGCGCGGCGCAGGAACAGGTGCAGATCGTGCTCGAACGTCAAGCCGATGCCGCCGTGCAGCTGCACGCACTCCTGGAGCAGCTCGACGCTGTGGTGGCCGATATAGGCCTTCGCGACCTCGGCCAGTTCGGCCGCGCCGGTGGCATCCGCGTCGACCGCCGAAGCCGCGGCCTCGGCGATGGCGTGCGCGGCCTCCAGCCACGACTTCATGTCCGCGAAGCGGTGTTTCAGGGCCTGGTAGGAGGCGAGCGGGCGGCCGAACGAGTAGCGGTCGGCGGCCCACCGCAGGGTGATGTCGAATCCGGCCTGCATCGCGCCGACCATCTCGGCGCACTGCGCGACCAGCGCGACCTCGAGCTGCCGGGTCACCTGCCGCGCGGCCGAACCGCAGCCGCCGACCAGCGCGGTGCGCGGAACCCGGACGGCGGCGAAGGTGACGGCGGCGAACCGGCGCGTGAGATCCACCGAGCTCAGCGGTTCGATCGCGACGCCGGGGGTGCTCGCGGGCAGCAAGACCTGGGTCGGTGCGCCATCGGTGTACCCGGTGACCAGCAGGTGGTCGGCCACCCCCGCGTACTCGACCGGCCTGGAGCTGCCCGTGAGCACCAGGTCGGCGCCTGCTTCCCGGATCTCGAGGTCGACGGCGTCGAAGGCCAGGCCCGGCCCCGCCGCGGCGTGGCACCAGGTCGCGATCGCGGTGCCGGAGATCAGCTCCGCGAGCACCTCCGGGTGGGTGCCGGTGGCGCTCAGCGCCGCCGCGACGACGTTCGCCGGAATCAGCGGCCCCGGCGCCGCGTGCCTGCCGAACTCGAAGGCGACGAGCGCGAGATCGGCGAGCGGGTCGCCGCTGAGCGTGCCGCCACCCGCCGCTTCGTCGACCAGCAGTGACGTCCAGCCCAGCTCGGCGCCTGCCTGCCAGTAGCCGGGGTCGAATCCGGCCGGATCGTCGCGCAGGCGCCTGACCTCGTCGGCGGGCACGCGCCCGCGCAGGAACTTCTCGGTGGTCGCCCGGAAGAACTCCTGATCCGCGGTCACCGGGCCACCGCCGCGGGCAGCTCGATGCCGTACAGATCGGCGGCATTGCGCCAGCAGACCTTGTCGCGCTGCTCCGCGCTCCACGCCCGCGGCAGCAGCGCGGGCTCGCCCAGCTGCCAGTGCGGGTAGCTGGAGCCGAACATGACCATGTCCTCCTTGCCGGTGCAGGCCAGCCACTCCCCGGCGAACTCGACGTCGCCGGGGCCGTCCAGCCGGCCCTGCACGAAGTGCACGTGCCCGGGCAGGTAGTCGCTCGGCATGCGCGGCGCCCACGGCGTCTGCTCCAGGTGCGGCCTGCCGAAGGTGTCCATCCGCCACATGAAGGGGGTCAGCATGTCGCCCGCGCCGTCGGCCCAGACGAACTTCAGCGCGGGGAACCGCTCGAAGACCCCCTCGGCGATCATGTTCAGCAGGTGGTAGACGTAGTTGAGCGGCATGAAGGCGGCGTACTGCTCGTAGCTGCGCGGATGCCCCGACGGTGTCGGCGGGTTCTCCACCCCGCTGCCGGTCTCGATGTGCACGGCCACCGGCAGCCCCGCCTCCTGCGCGGCCTCCCACAGCGGCCAGTACTGGGGTTTGCCGTACAGCTCCCGCGATTGCAGCGGAATCCCGATCTGCACGATCTGCGCGTTCCCGCGCCAGCGCCGGATCTCGCGGACCGCGTCGGCGATGTCGTCCGGGCAGACCCGCAGCGTGCCGCGGAACCGCTCGGCGTACTGGCCGCTCTCCAGCCACCGCGACACCATCATCTCGTTGTGCGCGGCGAGCACCGCGGAGGTGAGGTGCCGGTCCGGCAGGATGCCGCGGCTCATCGGGTGCAGGATCGCGAGGTCGACGCCGCGCTGCTCGAACAGGCAGTGCCCGAGCAGGTTCGGGTCCGAGCCGGGGTACTGGCCGCTGGGGCCGGTCGTGCCGGGCGCGTACTCCCCGCCCGGCGCGCCGTACCAGTCCATCTCCACGTCCGGGATGCCGCGGCTGCGGTAGGGCTCGCGCAGGAAGCCGCGGAAATCGGCGTCGGAGCGGAAGAAGATGTGGACGCTGGCGTCGATCAGCGGAATGCGCCGCCCGTCGGGCGTTGACAGCATGGGGTGTGCTCCCGTGGTCGATGGGTCAGCCGGTGGGCGGGCGCTCGGCGGTGACGGGTGCGGCGAGCCGCTCGTCGTCGCAGCGCCGCTGCAGCCGGGCCAGGGTCTCGTCGAGACCGGGGCCGAGCCGGGGCCCGGGGGTGAAGGTGGCGGGGAGTCTGCGCATGCCCTGGATGACCCCGATGGTGTCGTAGTGCACGGCTCCGGCCGGATCGCAGACGTAGTCCGGCATCCGGTCGAGCACCGCGGTGACCATGTGCTTGAACACCGTGCGGGCCACGTTCGAGCCGATGCAGCGGTGGATGCCGAGCCCGAAGCTGTAGTGCCGGTTCGCCTTCCGGTCCAGGATCACCGTGTTCGGGTCGCTGAAGACCTGCGGGTCGCGGTTGGCCATCGCCCACGACAGCCAGACCCGCTCGCCCTCCCGGAAGCGCTGGCCCGCGATCTCGCAGTCCTCCGCGACCGTCCGCCCGTCGCCCGGCGCGGGGGTGAAGAACCGGAGGAACTCCTCGGTGGCCGGATCGAGCAGCCCGTCCCGCTCCCGGCTGAGCAGCTCCCGCTCCCCCGGATGCTGGGAGAGCCACTCCAGCGCGTGCGCGGTGAGCGCGGTTGTGGTGTCGAAGCCGCCGCCGATGAGCAGCCCCAGCTGCCCGAGCAGATCCAGGTCCGGCGGCTGCTCGCCGTCGATCGTCATCCGGGCCAGCGCGTCGATGATGCCGGGCCGCGGGTTCTCGCGGATCTCGAGCAGGTTCGACAGCAGGTCGAGCCCCATCGCCAGGCTCGCCTCCTGGACGCGCGGCATGTCGGGGGAGTTCGGCGGCGTGTACACCGAGGCGTGCGACGGCTCGTTGTAGATCGCCCACTTCGCCAGCGGAATTCCCAGCAGGGCCAAAGTCAGCACCGCGGGGACGATATTGGCTAGGTCCTCGACGAAATCGATGCGCCCCGTCTCGATGTGCTCGTCCAGCGAGGCCCGCACGATCTCGTCGATGAACGGCCCCCAGCGCTTCACCGCGGCCGGGGAGAGGTACGGATTGAGCACGGCGCGGTAGATCCGATGCTCCGGCTCGTCCATCTCCAGAATGCCGCTGCGGTACTGCATGGTCGCCGGGGACGGGATCGTGATGCCCTCGTAGCCGCGGCGCTCGTTGTTGATGTCGCGGTCGTTGGAGAGGTGCGGGCAGCGGGCGAGCTCGAAGACCTCCCGGTTACCGGCGGCCACCCAGTGCCCGCCGTAGGTCTCGGTCCAGGCGACCGGGCACCGCTCTTGCATTTCCTCGGTGATATTCTCGAATTGTTCGCGGTATTCGGGGGTGTGCCGATCGAAATGGTAGGTGTTGCGGCGGCGATCGATATCCGACACGATATTCTCGGTCGTCATTTCGTGTCCTCGTCTTTCAGATGTGGTAGTCGTACCACTTGAGATATCCGCCCGCGTCCACTCGCATCTGCATGCCGGTCACGTAGCGCGATTCGTCGGAGGCCAGGAACAGGACCGTATTGCTGATGTCGAGCGGATCGACGAACGGCACCGGCATGGCCTGCTGCACGTAGAAGACCGGTTCGGCGTCGGCGCGGCCGGGGTTCGGCAGGTCGGGGCGGAAGGTCCGGTACATCACGTCGCTCTGCAGCATGTCGGTGTCGCAGTTCGTGGGGTGCACGACATTCGCGCGGATCTTCCGGGCCGCCAGCTCCGTGGCGATGGCGTGCACGTACTCGGACAACCCGCGCTTGGCGACGAGGTAGGCGGCGCCGCCCGGGTCCTGGCCGGGGTTGTCGGTCTTGGCGACGTCCATCAGCGCGGCCATCGAGCCGGTGGCGATGATCGAGGCGCCGTCGTCCAGGTGCGGCAGCGCGACCTGGATCGTATTGATGACGCCGATCAGATTGGTGTCGATGACATCCGACCACGCCTGCCACGGCGGATTCCCGGTCATCCCGGCGATGCCGGCCTGCGCGACGACGATATCCAGCCTGCCGAATTCGGCGACGCCCCGCGCCAGCGCGGCGCGCAATCCGGCCACGTCGCGCACATCGGCGCGCTCGGCGGAGATCCGGCGGCCGGTCTTCTCCACAAGCGCGACGGTCTCGTCCAGATCGGCCTGCGTGGCCATCGGATATCCGATGGACTCGATATCGCGGCAGATATCCACCGCGATGATGTCGGCGCCCTCTTCGGCCAGCCGGAGCGCGTGGCTGCGGCCCTGCCCCCGTGCGGCTCCGGTGACGAAGGCGACTTTGCCCGCAACGCGTCTCATTGTCGTTTCCTCTGTTTTCCGCAGCCCCGTCACCACGCCCTCGCCTGCCCCGGCAGCGCCGGGACCGACTCGGGCAGGTGATAGGTCTGAATTCCGTTGCGAAACATGATCGCTTCGCGGGCGTGCGCGGGCAGGTGCTTGACCAGCCAGCGCGGGTCGTCGAAGGTCCAGTGCGGGTAGTCCGAGGAGAAGAGCAGGATCTTCGCGCACTCCATCCACTCGAACGCCCGGATCAGCTCGGTCTTGTCCTCCGGGTAGTCCAGCGGCTGGGTGGTGAAGCGGATGTGCTCCTTGACGTACTCCGACGGCTTGCGGGTGATCTCCATCCACGGCCCGCGCGCCTCGTACATCGCGTCCATCCGCCACATCAGCGGCAGGATCCAGGTGAAGGCGTGCTCGACCAGGACGATGCGCAGCTCGGGGAACCGGTCGAAGACGCCGTCGAAGATCAGGCTCATGACCTGGTTCGCCGCGAGCAGCGAGTAGCTGACCATGAAGTCGTGGTTGTAGGAGGGCAGCCCCACCGGCGGGGTGGGCAGGGTCTCGGCGTAGCCGCGCGACAGGTGGCAGCTGACCGGGAGCCCGTGCTTCACCGCGGCGGCCCAGATCGGCCCGTAGCGCGGGTCGCCCCAGGCCGGGCGCGGCTCGGCCTTGATCAGGATCTGCGCCATGTACGGGTGCCCGGCCCAGTTCTCGATCTCCCTGACCGCGCCGTCGGGGTCCTCCACCGCGACGCAGATCGAGCCGCGCCACCGCTGGTGCCAGTTGTTCCGGCTGTCCAGCCAGTGGTTCGCCAGCCACCTGTTGTGCGCGACGCTCTGCGCCTGCGACCATTCCGGCAGCCGCTCGGCCTTGGCCGACGGCTCGAGGATGCCGATATCCGACCCGGCTTCCATGATCAGTTGCCGGAAGGCGAGTTCCGGGTCGCTGCCGGGGAATCCGCCGTCCTCGGGAAACGCGTCGACCCGCATGGCGAAGGCGTGCGCGTAATCGGGGGCGTCGTAGAAGATCGTGTTCCCCACCTTGTGCGAGACGATCTTGCTCCGGTACGGCTCCGGGAGGTATTCCAGGATCTGCCCGGCGCGCGGCACCGGGTGCACATCGGAATCCACCACGCGAACCGGTACCTGCTCGGTGCTCGGCACCCGCGGCGTTGTCGTCGCCTGTGTCATGGTCCTGCCTATCTCTACGTGACCGCACCGGCGGTTTTGAGCGCGATGATGCGGTCCCAGTCCAGGCCGAGCTCGCCGAGGATCTCGTCGGTCTGCGCGGCGAATTCGGGGCCGGGGGTCAATGCCGGTGCGCCGACGTCGAATTGGACCGGGCTGGCGACCAGCCGCAGCTCGCCCGCGGTGCGGATGTACTCGTTCGCGACCACCTGCGGGTCGGCGAGGACCTGGTGCGAGTCCTGCACCGGCGCCCACGGTCCGGCCAGCGTCGCCAGCTTCTCGGTCCACTCCGCCAGCGTCCTCGCGCCGATCGCCGCGCGCAGGATCGCGACCGCGTCGACGGTGTGCTCGGCGATCGACGCCGCGGTGGCGAAGCGCGGGTCGGCCGCGAGTTCCGGCCGGTCGATGTGCGCGCAGACGTCGGCCCAGAACTTGGCGGGCTGCATCATCACGAACGACAGGTACCTGCCGTCGGCGGTGCCGTACAGCCCGACCAGCGGGTTGGCCGGGGCGCCGTGCGCGCCGCTCGGCCCGGCCACCATGGGCTCGCCCGCGTACGCCGAGAGCGCGATCGCGTGCCCCATCGACCACAGCGCGCTGGACAGCAGCGACACGTCGACGACCGACGGCTCCCCGGTGAGCCCGCGCCGGACCAGCGCGGCGGCGATGCCGCCCGCGAGGTTGGTGCCGGAGATCGTGTCGCCGAGCGCCGGTGGCGGGGTGACCATTCCCGGCACGTCGGAGGGGGTGATGGTGGCGGCGACGCCGCCGCGGCACCAGAAGGCGGTCATGTCGTACCCGCCCTTGCCCGACTCGGCGCCGCGCGGGCCGAGCCCGCTGCCCCTGGCATAGATGATCGACGGGTTGACCGCGCGGATGTCGTCGACGTCGATGCCGAAGCGGGTACGGTGCGCGGGCAGGAAGCTGGTCAGGAAGACGTCGGCGGTCTCGGCCAGCGCGTGCACGATCTCGCGGCCCTCCGGCTGCGCCATGTCGATGCCGATGCTGCGTTTGCCGCGATTGGCGTGCTCGATATTGGGGTTCGGGTCGCCATCGACGACGAACGTGCCGATCTGCCGCAGCCCGCGCTGCGGATCGCCGGTCACGGCGTGCTCGACCTTGATCACGTCCGCGCCCCAGTCGGCGAGCACCGCGCCCGCCGAGGGGACGAACCCGTACATCGCCACTTCCAGGACGCGGATTCCGGTGAGTGGTCTGGTGCCTGCTGCCATGCTGTCCCGCTCTGCTGTCCGATGCGGTGATGTGACTGCCACCACTGCGTCGGTCCCAATAGTAAGGGGTATCCGTAAGGTCTTTCGATAACGCATTCCGAGTCTCGCTCGAGGTGGGCGCGGTGTCAATGGCCGATGCCGGAAAAATGCTCACACCAGCACTTTCCACAGCTTCTGCCGCCTACCGTAAGGTGTTACTATATGCGGGCGGCGCAGGCACGGAGGCCACTTCGACACCCAGGGGGACGTGCAGGCTAGCCAAGCCGATTCATGACCGAAACTGTCTTTGTGCGACCCGTATCACACCGTCGGCGACAACCGGCAATTCGCGATAAAGCCCGCATTCACGGGCCTGCTAGACTCCGCCGATTGTGACGATGACCGGAAGGGACGGCTGTGGCGCGAAACGAAACCGCGACGCGGACACCGCGGCGCCAACGCCGTGAGCGCGGTTCGATCACGGCCGAAGAAATCGTCGAAGCCGCTTACGGGTTGGCAGCCGAGATATCCGTGGAGAAACTCTCCATGCCCGCCCTTGCCCGCCGGCTCGATTCCGGCGTCACCAGCCTCTACTGGTATTTCCGCAGCAAGGAGCAGCTGCTGGAGGCCATGCGGGACCGCGCGCTCGAACACTACGAGATAGCGCTCCCCTTCACCGGCGACGGTGCCTGGCACGAACGCCTGCGCCATCATTTCCTACAGATGCGCGCCCTTTTCCGGGACAATCCGGTGCTCTGCGATCTGCTCATCATGCCGACCGCGCACGGCGTCTACGACGGCAACGGCAATGTCGGCCGCGTCACCTATCAGCGGCTCGAAACAATTGTCGGGACTCTGGTGCAGGCCGGTTTCACCCGGAAAGACGCGCTCGACACCTATTATTCGATGTCCATGCACAGCTGTGGTTTCGCCATGCTGGAGCGCAGGGAGGGGCTCGCCGCGGCGACCCGCGACACCTCGGCCGGGCCGCCCGTCGACCGGGAGTCCATGCCGAACCTGGCCGGACTGCTCGAGGAGGGCTATCGCCTGACCCTCATCCAGGACCACATCTTCGAGATCGGCCTGGACGCGCTGCTCGACAAGGCGAGGAAGACGCTGGCGCGCAGCGGATGAGCGCGTGCGCGGACACCATCCCCCGGGTGTTGTAGGGTCTCCGTTCATGATCACCCGGCACGTGTGGCAGTGGCGCCTGTAGGCGCCACTGTCAGCGTGCGAATTCTCCGCTCAGAGGCTGCCTTTCCCGATCGGGACGCGCCTCGCCGAGCAGGGGTCCCGTTCGGGCAGGCGTAACGAAAGGTTCCCGGTGTCCGAGCTGTTGATCGAGGTCCTCGAAGGACAACACGACTGTTTCGCCCTGCTCTGCCGCGACGGCAGCACGCTCGACGTGCTGACCGGCCGGGCGCGGCAGGTCGCCACCATCGCCGACATCCCGCTGCCCGGCGACGCGGACGGCCCCGCCGTCCTCGCCGCCATCCCCTACCGGCAGATCACCGAGCGCGGCTTCGCCTGCCACGACGACGCCGCGGCGCTGACCTGCCTGCTGATCGAGCAGCGCGGCACCGCCGCGGTCAGCGAGGCCGTGCACCTGCTGCCCGCGGGCAGCCCCGGGCTGCGCGGCGGCGGATTCACCTCCAGCGACAGCGATTACGCGCAGATCGTCAAGCAGATCGTGACCGACGAGATCGCGCACGGCGCCGGCGCCAACTTCGTCATCCGGCGCGACTTCCGCGGCCGGATCGGCGGCGACCACGTCCGCAGCGCGCTGGTGCTGCTGCGGCGGCTGCTGCGCCACGAGGTCGGCGCCTACTGGACCTTCGCCTTCGTCACGCCCGAGCTCGCGCTGGTCGGCGCCACCCCGGAGCGGCACGTCTCCGCCGAGGCGGGCACGGTGCTCATGAATCCGATCAGCGGCACCTTCCGCCACCCGGGCACCGCCCCCGACCCCGCCGCCATCCTCGACTTCCTCGGCGACCGCAAGGAGACCGACGAGCTGTTCATGGTCGTCGACGAGGAGCTGAAGATGATGGCCGCCGTCTGCGATCGCGGCGGCCAGGTCATCGGCCCCTCGCTCAAGCAGATGGGCAACCTCACCCACACCGAGTACCTGCTGCGCGGCGAGAGCACCCGCGACGTCCGGGACATCCTGCGCGCCACCATGTTCGCCCCGACCGTCTCCGGCTCGCCGATCGAGAACGCCGCCCGCGTCATCCACCGCTACGAGGACAGCGGCCGCGGCTACTACTCCGGCGTGCTCGCCCTGCTCGGCCGCGACGACCACGGCCAGACCCTGGACGCCCCGATCCTCATCCGCACCTGCGAGCTGCACGCCGACGGCACCGTGAAAGCCTCCGTCGGCGCCACCCTCGTGCGCGCCTCCGACCCGGTCACCGAGGTCGCCGAGACGCACGCCAAGCTCGCCGGCGTGCTGCAGGCGCTCGGCGCGCTCCCCGGGCACCGGCCCGCCATCGGGCGCACCTCGCTGCTCGAGCACGCCGAGATCCGCAGGGCGCTGGCCGCGCGCAACGGGTCGCTGGCCCAGTTCTGGCTCGATCGGCAGCCGGCCCTCGCCCCGCAGGCGGGCGTCGAGCCGGTGACCGCCACCATCGTCGACTGCGAGGACGAGTGGTCGGCCATGCTCGGGCACCAGCTGCGCCACCTCGGGCTGACCGTCCAGGTCCGGCGCTGGAGCGAGCAGCCCGACTCCGACCCGGCCGACCTGCTCGTCATGGGCCCCGGCCCGGGCGACCCCACCGAAACGGCGGAGCCGCGGATCGCGCGCATCGACGCGCTCGTGCGGCACCGGCTGCGCGAGAGCCGCCCGCTGCTCGCCATCTGCCTGAGCCACCAGCTCCTCGCCGCGCGGCTCGGGCTGCGGCTGGTCCGGCTGACCGCGCCGAACCAGGGCAGCCAGCACAGCATCGACCTGTTCGGGCGGCGCACCACCGCCGGGTTCTACAACAGCTTCACCGCCGTCGCCGCCACCCCGCCGCCGTGGGTGGAGTGCAGCGCCTCGGAGAGCGGCGGGGTGCACGCGCTGCGCGGGCCCGGCTTCGCCTCGGTGCAGTTCCATCCGGAGTCGGTGCTGACCACCGACGGGATCGAGATCCTGGGCGAACTGGTGACGCACGCGCTCGCCGCGCGGTAGTCCGCCGGCAGCCCGGTGCTCACCCGGCACCGGGCGTCGGGCCGGTTCGAACTCGTCGCGCCCCCCGAAAATCGGCCTACACCGGGGACGGCGGCGATCCGATTCATCGGCGGGCTCAGAGGTCCTCGACGCAGACCACGAAATGCCGCTCGGTGTAGCGGTACCCGACCTCGCTCGCGCACGCGGCGACATCGTCGGTGCCGTCGACCCGGTTCAGCACCCGGATCCCCTCGCGAGCGGGCGCACCGCAGTCGATCCGCTGCGGATCCTCCCCGCCCACGTCCAGGCACCCGCCGTAGACCCAGTCGACATCCAGGCACAGCGCGCCGACCTCCACGTCGTCGACGGTCTCGGCGTAGAAGTTGTCCCGGTCGGCGATGCATCCGTCGCTGGTGGCGGCCTTGCCGATCACCACGTAGTTCGACTCGGCGCTGCCGCAGGCCGCCCCGGTGATGGTGGCGTCGTCGACGGTGCCGCCGAGCCGCACGCACTCCCCGATCCCCGGATCGAAGCCGAGCGAGCCCTGTGCCTGCGCTCCGGGCGCGAGCAGCACCGCTCCCGCCGCGAGCACGACCCCCGCACACGCCACCGTGACCGAGCGATTCATCATGTTCCGTTCCCCTTCCGAGTGAAAAACAGGGCAGCGTAACAGGACTCGACGACGAGCCACGAATCGTCGAACCGGGGAGCCTGGGACGTGTACACCGGCCGCTGGCGCCGGAACCGCGAGGAGAATATGATTCTCCACTGACAAAAGTCCCGATCTCGCCGAGGCGACGACAGGAGCCCATCCCATGGCGCAACGCCGCTACCTGCACCTGAACCTGGTGGCCAACGACCTCAACCTGCACCAGGGCGCACAGAAGGCGGAGCAGGCCCGTGGCATCCCCGACCGCGGCGCCTTCGAGCGGCTGCTCGAGTACGGCCGCTTCGGCGACGAGGGGCTGTTCACCGCGCTCTTCGTCGGCGACATCCCCGGAATGCAGGGCTCCCCCGCCTTCGACGGCGGCCCCGCCGAGCCGATCACCGCACTGACCGCGATCTCCCAGCACACCAGGCACGTCGGGCTGATCGCGACCGCGTCGACCACCTTCTACGACCCGTACAACCTGGCCCGGCTGCTGGCCTCGCTCGACCAGGCCTCGGACGGCCGCGCCGGCTACAACGCCGTCACCTCGGTGGTCGACCGCTTCGCCCTGAACTACAGCCTCGACCGCCACCTCGACCGCGAGGCCCGCTACCACCGTGCCGACGAATTCCTCCAGGTCCTGCGCGGCCTCTGGGAGAACCGCTCCCTGCGCCCCGACGCCGACGGCCGCCTCCGCTTCCACGCCGAGCCGATCGACCACCGCGGCGAGCACTTCCAGGTCACCGGCCCGCTCAATATCGCGCCGAGCCGCCAGCAGCGCCCGCTCATCGCGCAGGCGGGCGGGTCGGGCGCGGGTATCGCGGTCGCGGCCACGCACGCCGACATGGTCTTCACCAACTCTTCGACCCGCGCCGCCGCCGCGGCCTACCGCGAAACCCTCGACAAGGCGCTCATCGAAGCGGGCCGCACCCCGGGCACGGTCCCGCCCGTCCCCGGCCTCATCCCCTACCTCGGCCGGACCACCGCCGAAGCAGAGGAGAAGCTGCGCGAACTCGACAGCCACGTCGACTTGGCCGCCATGGCACCCTTCGCGCTCGGGCAGTTCGGGCTCGACATCCCCCTCGGCGACGTGGGCGAACCGTTCCCCGCCCACCTGCTCCCGCGCCCGGATGAGGTCGAGGCGACGATCAAGAGCACCTTCGGCAACTACGTCGCGATCTACACCTTCGTCCAGGAGCGTCCCGGGGTCACCGTCGGCGAGGTCGTCGCCCAGGCGGTCGGGCGCGGCGGAGCCACGCACCGCAAGTTCGTCGGCTCCTACGACGAGCTCGCCGACGACTTCGCCGCCTGGCACGAGGACGGCTCGGTCGGCGGATTCAACCTCATGTTCGCGGCGGGCGCTGGCGCCATCCGCGAGTTCATCGACGAGGTCGTGCCGCGCCTCATCGACCGCGGCATTTACCGCGGCACCCCCTTCGACATCCCGCTGCGCGAACGCTTCTGACCGCTCCCGCGCCGGAAAATCAGTATCGGCACGGCCACCATCCCGGATACCGTCGAGGGACCGAGAAAGGGGGACGACATGTGGAACTGGAGCACCGCGGTCGCCGAATACGGCGCCGTGGCCACCTTCTGGAGCGGGCAGCCCAGCCCCGGCTCGCCCACCGTGCGCGACCCGGAGCCGGGCGCGTTCGAGGTGACCACCGGTGGGGAGCGGGGCGAGGGCGGGAAGCCCGAGTCCGGTCCCGGGGCGCCGGCGACGCCCATGCGCGACCGATTCGATCTCGTGGCCTGAGGGTCCGAGTCCCTACGATCCGGCGTCCGCTCCCAGCGGGCGCCGGATCTCGTTCAGCCGTTGATCAGGTCGCGCGGCCCCGGCCGCCCGCACCGGGATCGGGCCGCAGATCCGAATTCCACCACCGCTGCTCCCCGTTGCCGGTCGGTGCGGGGGCGGGCCTTCGGGAGACCGTGGCGCCGTAACGCCGCCGTGGTCATGATGGACGGGGTGAGTTCGTATCGCTTGGCCGAGCCTCCGCTGTTCACTCGCCTGCACGACGCCTCGCGCGTGCTGATCGCCGGGGCGGGTGGCGGATTCGACATCTACGGCGGGCTGCCGCTCGCCGTCGCCCTGGAGGGGCTCGGCAAGACCGTTCACCTCGCGAACCTGTCCTTCGGCGACCTGGGCCGGACCCCGCTCGACGACTGGCTGCTCCCCGGAGTCGCCGCCGTCACCCCCGACACCGTCGGCGACGACGACTACTTCCCCGAACGCAGCCTGGCTCGCTGGCTGGGCGCCACCGGACGCGAGCCGGTCGTCTACACGTTCCCCCGATCCGGTGTCCGCCCGTTGCGCGCGGCCTACCGCGGCCTCGTCGAGCAGCTCGGCGTGGACGCCATCGTGCTGGTGGACGGGGGCACCGACATTCTGCTGCGCGGCGACGAAACCGGCCTCGGCACTCCGCACGAGGACATGACCAGCCTCGCGGCGGTGGCCGGGCTGGACGATCTCACCGCCGTGGTGGTGTCGATCGGTTTCGGCGTCGATGCCTATCACGGGGTGTGCCACGCCCACGTCCTGGAGAATCTCGCGGCGCTGCAACGGCGGAACGCGTACCTCGGGGCGCTCTCCATTCCGCTCGACAGCCCCGAAGGGGCCGCCTACCTCGACGCCGTCGAGCAGGCGGTCGCCGACACGCCACTGCGCCCGACCATCGTGCACACCCAGATCGCGGGCGCTCTCCGTGGCGAGTTCGGTGACGTCCACACCACCGGCCGCACCGGGGGCAGCGAGCTGTTCGTGAACCCGCTCATGGCGATGTACGTCGCCGTCGACCTCCGGGCACTGGCGCGGACGATCGAGTACCTTCCCCTGCTCGAACCGACCGAGCATGCTCATCAGGTGCTGCACGTGATCGAGGCGCACCTGTCGTCGCGACCCCGCCCGCGCTCGCCCAGACTCATCCCGCACTGACCCGCGCGGTGACCTCCGATACCCCCTCTCCGACGTCCCGCGGACTACCCGAGGAGAGCCGATAGCCGCAGGGCGTAGCCGCGCGGGTGCGTCATGCTGCCGTTGTGCCCACCGGCGAAGATCGCGATGCCGGTGCCGAGCAGCGCGGCCAGCGCTACGGCGCACTTGCGATCGAAGACGTGCGCCGGAGTGGTGCTGCCGACGGCCGGGATGATCCGGACCGAGCTGTGTCGCAGGGCGGCGACGTCGAGCCGGTCCGCACGGACGGCGGTCAGGTCGTGGCCGAGGAAGTGGCCGAAGCCGGCGGCGCGCTCGGCGGTGATCGCAGGCAGGCGGATCCCCGGCTCGACCTCCTGGCAGGCAGGGTCGATTCCCAGTGTGCGAGCTACCGGCGCGAGCGCGGCGCGCCAGCCCTCCGCGTGGAAGACCTGCTGGCAGTATTCGAGTTCCCGCAGGTGCGCGGCGCGGTCGGGGGCGGCGAGCAGGGAGGGCGCCACCGGCTCGTGGGCGATGAGGGTGTGCAGCTGTCCGGGGTGCTCGAGTGCCAGACGCAGGCCGATCACCGCTCCGATGCTGCAGCCGAGCATGTACGCCGGTTCGCTGGTGACCGCGGTCAGTAGGTGGTGCACGTCGGCGGCGTGGGTCGCCATGGTGATCGGCCGGGACGGATCGTCGATGGTGCTGCGCGACAGTCCCCTCCGGTCGTAGGTGACGACCGTGAACTCCTCCGCCAGCAGCCCGACGAGGTCGCCGGTCCGGTTGGCATCGCCCTCCCCGCTCTGGGAGATCAGCAGCACCGGCCCCCGGCCGCGGACTTCGTAGTGGAGCCGGGCGCCGGGAACCGCCAGGGTCGCGGTTTCGATCGTGGTCATGACCCCACCGTAATCCATCATTTTTGATGCATCAAGATTGATGTAAGCTGGAGCCGTGAACGGAGTACAGCTGTTTCTCCTCGGTCGCACCCTGATGAAGCTCGGCGAAGAGGCCCTGCCCGACGTCGGCGGGGGCGAAAACAGCGCTGTCCTGGTCGTACTGGCCGACATCCTGGACAACTCCGACTGCACGGTCGGTGAGATCGCCACCCGCACCGGACTGCCGCAGAGCGCGGTGTCGACGGCGGTCGCCAGGCTTCGCGAATCCGGCTCGGTCGTGGCTCGCGCCGATCCGCGCGACCGCAGGCGCACGCTGCTGCGCCGCGCCGAGCACGCATCCGATCGCGTTGCCGAGGTGCGCGCGAGCACGGTCGACGACGTGCTCGGAGACGCGCTCGGCACCGCCGACCCGGAGGAGATCAGCGCTGTCCTGCATGCCCTGGAACTGCTGTCCCGACGCTTGATTCGGCAATCGGGCCACCCCCCGCCCGGTAACCCGTAGTCAGCCAGTAGACCGTGCGATCAACGGTCGGCAGGATTTCGGTCACCGCGATCTCGCCCCCGGCGAAACGCCCGAGCAGCCCGTAGACCAGGCTGGACAGGATCCGCCCGAGATCCTGGACGAAGTCGGGGTCCACAC
The DNA here is from genome assembly GCF_021183625.1 of Nocardia asteroides. Lineage (NCBI taxonomy): Bacteria > Bacillati > Actinomycetota > Actinomycetes > Mycobacteriales > Nocardiaceae > Nocardia > Nocardia asteroides. The sequence goes on along the minus strand of NZ_CP089214.1, from coordinate 213,996 downwards.
CGTCGAGCGCGGTCATGGCCGCCGGGACAACGGCCTCGAATCCGCGCCGCACCAGCAACTCCCCACCACTCGCGGCGCGGGCACGGAAGTAGGCGATCAACAGCCCCGGATGCTGCTCCCACGGTTCGAAGATGGGACGAAGCACGCCCATGAGCGCCTCGTGCAGCGAGACCCCCGGGTCGGGCGTGTATTCCGCCAGCCCGGCATACCGATTCTCGGCCAGCCACCGCTGCAGCGCCGCCAGGATCAGCTCGTCGCGAGTCCCGTAGAGCTTGTAGATCTTGCCCAGCGAGACCCGGGCCCGCCGGGCGACCTCGCGCACCTGCACCGCGTCGTACCCCTCGGCCTCGAGCATCTCGACGACGGCGGCCCGGATGCGCTGCTCCCCCTGCCCGACGACCGACTCCATGACGTCGCGGTGTTCTTCCGGCATTCGGCCCAACTCCTTCCCTTGCCACCGAAGATACTGCTACTCTCGCCCAGTGGTAATCAGATTACCACTGCTAGAAGCGAGATTTTCACTCGGCTCGGCGCGCTCCCGTGACGGAATCCGGGATGGCGCGGAGCTACTCGGCATCGAATCGAGGATCAATGGGTTCCCTGGACGGCAAGGTCGCCTTCATCACCGGGGTGGCGCGAGGACAAGGGCGCAGCCACGCGCTGCGGCTGGCGCGCGAGGGCGCCGACATCATCGGCGTCGACATCTGCGCGAACATCGCCTCCAACGCCTATCCGATGGCGAGCCGCGACGAGCTGGACGAGACCGTGGCGCTCGTCGAGGCCGAAGGCCGAAGGATGGTCGCCGCGGTCGCCGACGTGCGCGACTTCGCCCGGCTGCGCGAGGCGCTGGACGCCGGGGTGGCCACGCTCGGCCGGCTCGACATCGTCTGCGCGAACGCCGGGATCGCGCCGCTCTCGCTGGAGGAGGTGCCGATCGAGACCGAGCTCGCGCAGTGGACCGACGTGATCGGGGTGAACATGTCCGGCGCCTTCCACACCGCGCGCGCCGCACTGCCGCATCTGATCGCCGGCGGGCGCGGGGGCTGCATCGTGTTCACGAGTTCGACCGCGGGGCTGGTCGGCATGGGCGGGATGGACGGGGGCGGCCTGGGGTACGCGGCGTCCAAGCACGCGATCGTCGGGATCATGCGCTGTCTGGCGAACGGCCTGGCGCAGTACAGCATCCGGGTCAACACCGTGCATCCGACGGCGGTGAACACCATGATGGCGGTCAACCCGCAGATGATGGAGTGGGCGGCGAACAACCCCGACGGCGGCCCCCACCTGATGAACCCGATGCCGGTCGCCATGCTGGAGCCGCAGGACATCAGCGCCGCGATCGCCTTCCTCGCCTCGGACGAGGCGAAGTACATCACCGGGGTGACGCTGCCGGTGGACGCCGGCTTCGTCAACAAGCTGTGAGGACCGGGCGGGTCGCGGGCAAGCGGGTGCTGATCACCGGCGCCGCCCGCGGCATGGGTCGCAGCCACGCGCTCCGGCTCGCCGAGGAGGGCGCCGACCTGCTGCTCATCGATATCTGCCGGTCGCTGCCCGAACTCGAGTATCCGCTCGCCACCGAGGACGATCTCGCCGAGACCGCGCGGCTGGCCGGCGAGCACGGCGGGCAGGTGCGCACCGCCGTCGCCGACGTGCGCGACGCGGCGGCACTGCGCACAGTGGTGGACGAGGCGGTGGGCGCGCTCGGCGGGCTCGACGCCGCAGTCGCCAATGCCGGGGTACTCACCGCCGCCACCTGGGACAACACCACGCCCGAGCAGTGGCGAGCCGTGGTCGAGGTCAACCTCATCGGCACCTGGAACACCTGCGCGGCCGCGCTGCCGCACCTGGTCGAGCGCGGCGGCAGCCTGGTCAACATCAGCTCGGCGGCCGGGTTGAAGGGCACCCCGCTGCACACCCCCTACACGGCGGCCAAGCACGGCGTCGTCGGGCTGAGCCGGGCGCTGGCCAACGAGCTGGCGGCGAGCAACGTCCGGGTCAACACGGTGCACCCGACCGGCGTCGCCACCGGAATGTCTCCGGCGTCGCTGTTCACCCTGCTCACCGAGGTGCGCCCGGACCTGGCGCCGCTGTTCGGCAATGCGCTCCCGGTCGTCATGACCGAACCCATCGACATCAGCAACGCGGTGCTCTACCTGATCTCCGACGAGGCCCGGCACGTCACCGGGATGGAGTTCAAGGTCGACGCGGGCGTCACGCTCCACTGAAAGCGAACCTCATGGAAACCACCGAAATCAGCGCGCGCGGGCGGCGGGCCTTCACCGACGTCATGACCTTCGCTCCGCCCACCGACTCCGACGACCTACTGGACTACGTCTTCGCCGAGGTCTGGACCCGGCCGGTGCTGAGCCGCCGCGACCGGCGCTTCGTCACCCTGGCCTGCGTCGCCGACTCCGACGCCGAGCAGCCGCTGATCGACCACGTCTACGCCGCGCTGAACAGCGGCGACCTCTCCATCGTCGAAATGCGCGAGACGGTGCTGCATTTCGCGGTCTACGCGGGCTGGCCGAAGGCGTCGCGGTTCAATATCGTCGTCGACCAGCAGTGGGAACGGATCCACCGCGAACGCGGCCTTCCGGTCCCCGCCCCCGAGCCGCTGCTGCCGCTGGTCACCCCGAGCGACCCCGAAGAGCGCCTGGTCCGGGGCACGCGGTCGTTCAAGGAGGTCAACTGCATGCCGTTCGCCCCGGACCGGAACAACCCGTACCAGGGCGCGGGCATCCTGAATTTCGTCTTCGGCGAGATGTGGTTGCGTCCGGGGCTCCCGATGAAGGCGCGCCGGTTGATCACGGTGGCCTGCGTCGGGTTCCAGGACGCCCCGCTGCCGATTCTGTCCCACGTCTACGCGGCGTTGAAGAGCCGCGATGTGTCGTTCGAGGAGATGGACGAGCTGGCGCTGCAGTTCGGCGCCTACTGCGGGCTGCCGAAGGGCACGTACCTCAGCCAGGTCATCCGCGAACAGAAGGGCCGCGTCGTGCACGAGTGGCGCGTCGAAGCCGAGGAGGAGCAGTCGTGAGTACCACCGAAACGTTGAACGGCGCGCTACTCATCGGCGGGGACCGGATCACCGCCGCCGCGGGCGGGTCCCAGGACCACATCTTCCCGGCCACGGGTGCGCCGAACGGGACGGTCGCGCTCGCGGGCGCCGAAGACATCGAGCTGGCCGTCCGGGCCGGGCGCGAAGCACAGCGGGAGTGGAGCTCCTACTCCGCCGATCGTCGCCGCGATCTGCTGATCGACCTCGCCGACGCGGTGCACGAGCACACGGCCGAGCTGAGCCGGTTGAACGTGCACGACTACGGGGTGCCGATCTCCTTCGCCATCAATACCGTTGTGCTGGAACGCTTCCTGCGGCACTACGCCGGATACGTCGACAAGCCGCACGGGCTCAGCACGCCGGTCGCCGAGTCCCCCGACCTGAATCTGGTCGAGCGCGAGCCCTACGGCGTGGTCGGGGTGATCGCGCCGTGGAACGGTGCGATGGTGGTCGCCGGGTCGTGCGTCGCGCCCGCGCTGGCCGCGGGCAACGCGGTGCTGTTCAAGCCGTCGGCGCTGGCGCCGTTCGCGGCGCTGCGCTTCGGCGAGTTGTGCCTGGCGGCGGGGCTTCCGCCCGGACTGGTGAACGTCGTGCCCGCCCGCGCCGAGGGCGGCGAGGCGCTGGTGCGGCACCCCGGCATCCGCAAGATCCACTTCACCGGGGGCGGGGTGACCGCGCGCAAGATCCTCGCGGCCGCGGCGGAGAACCTGATTCCGGTGGTCGCCGAACTGGGTGGCAAGTCGGCGAACATCGTCTTCGCCGATGCCGATCTCGACTATGCCGCGCGGTTGTCGGCCTATCAGGGGCCGATCGTGCAGTCCGGGCAGAGTTGCGCGTGTGCGAGCCGGGTGCTGGTGCACGAATCGGTCTACGACGCCTTCGTGCAGAAGTTCGTCGCGACCGTCGAGCAGGCGGCGGTGGGCGATCCGTTCGATCCCGCCGTGGTGTTCGGGCCGGTGATCAGCGAGCCCGACGCCACCCGCATCCTGTCGGTGATCGACGAGGCCGTCGCGACCGGCGCCGGTGACCTGCTCACCGGCGGCAAGCGGATCGGCGGGGCGCTCGGCGCGGGCTATTACCTCGAGCCGACGGTGTTCGGCGAGGTCGACAACGGCTCGCCGCTGGCGCGCACCGAGACCTTCGGGCCCGTCGTGTCGATCATGCGGTTCCGCGACGAGGACGAGGCCGTGCGGCTGGCCAACGACAGCCCCTACGGGCTCAATGCCTTCATCCAGACCACGAACCTGGTCCGCGCGCACCGCGTCGCCCGCAGGCTCGAGGCGGGCTCGATCTGGATCAACCAGGTCAGCGACATCTCGCCGCAGGGCCCCTACGGCGGCTACAAGCAGAGCGGCTTCGGCCGCACCGGCGGACTGGACGGGCTGTACGAGTTCATGCAGGTCAAGAACATCCGGATCGGCATGAGCTGACGGACTCGCGGTCCGGCCCGTTCAGCGCTCGGCGGGCCGGACCGGGAGCGGGTAGCGGGCGATGAACTGCTCGACGTAGCCGCGCAGCTGCTCGTGCCCCTGCACCATGCCGACGGCGCTCTCGTTGCAGATGATGCGCGCGGCACCGGTCAGCAGGATCGACATCACCACGGGCGGGAAATCGGCGAGGTCGACGCCGTTGCTGCGCAGCACCAGGGTGACCGCGGCGGTTTCGATGTCGCGGACGCGCTCGGCGAAGACCCGGAGCTCGGCGCCGATCACCTTGCGGTGGTTGGCGAGCGCCATCCACTCGGTGCTGAGCCGGGTGTAGCGGGTGTCGGTGTTGATCAGCCAGAGCACGCGCAGCGGGTCGTCGGCGGTGAGCGCCTCGCGCATGCGGACCAGCGCCCGCTCGCCGCTGTCGCGCAGGACGGTGACGAACAGGTCGTCCATGGTCGGGAAGTAGTAGTAGACGAGCGCCGACTTCACCCCGGCGCGCTCGGCCACCCGCCGGGAGGTCGCCGCCGCGTAGCCGTCCTCGCCCATGATCTGCTCGGTGGCCGCCATGAGCCGCTCCCTGGCGCCGGTGGCCTCGCGCGGCTTCCTGACGGCCACTACCGCTCCCCGCTGTTCGTCGGACTGCGCACAGCGCACGTTATCATCTGATCGTCCGATCAATTCCGCAGGTGGCAGGGGATCGGACCGGGCAACGCGGTCAGCCGACGCGCATCAGCGCCAGCGCCGCCTCGGCGGCGGTGCCGACGGCGCCGGATTCCGCGCCCGCCCGCTCGGCGAGAGCGCGCACGAGCCCGACATCCTTGCGCAGCAATTCGCCCGCGTGGGCGGCGATGGCGTCCACGGTGCCGCCGCTGCCGGTGATCGCGGTCAGGGCGAAGCTGTTCGCGGTGCCGCCGCCCAGCACGCCGCCGAGGCGGGCCGGGTCGACGCCCAGCTCGGCGGCGAGCGCGAAGGTGGTCGCCACGGTGGCGAGGTTGGCGGTGAAGAGCAGGTTGTTCAGCAGCTTCGCGACCTGCCCCGCGCCGACCGCGCCCAGGTGCTCGACCCGGCCCGCGTAGGACTCGAAGACCGGCAGGCAGCGCCGCACGGCCTCGTCGTCGCCGCCGGCCATGACCAGCAGCCTGCCCTCGGCCGCCGCCTGCCCGCCGCCGCTGACCGGTGCGTCCACGACCCGCACCCCGGCGGTGGCGGCGATGTCGCGGCAGGTGTCGGGGTGCACGGTGCTGTGCACCGCGACGACGCCGCCGGGCGCCAGCCCGGCGAGCACGCCGTCCGGCCCGTCGAGCACCTGGCGCACGTCGGCGTCGCCGACCACGCACAGGCAGACCAGCTCGCTGGCCGCGGCCAGTTCACGCGGCGTCGCGGCGACGGCGGCGCCGGTGTCGGCGAAGGCGGCCGTCGTCTCGGGCCGCCGGGCCCAGAGCGTGAGCGGGAAACCCGCCTCGGCGATGCGGCGGGCCATCGGCCCGCCCTGACTGCCGAGCCCGATGAAACCGGTGCGCATCGGATCCCTCACTTGAGCGTGCTGCCTGCGTCGACCGTCAGCGGCAGCCCGGTCACGTAACGGGATTCGTCGGAGGCGAGGAACAGCACCGCGTTGCTGATGTCCTCCGGCTCGACCCAGCCGACCGGGAGCACGTGCATCATCTGGGCCACCACGCGGAAGTCGTCGACGCCCGGGTTCTCCAGATCCGGGCGGAACATCTTCATGGTGTTCTCGTTCATGAACATCGGCGTGTTGACGTTCGTCGGGTGCACCGAGTTCACCCGGATCGAGTGCTGCCCGAGCTCGACGGCGAAGGTGCGCATGAGCCCGACCACGCCGTGCTTGGCCGCGATGTAGTGCCCCGTCTGCGGGTAGGCCTTGAGCCCGCCGACCGAGCTGGTCAGGATGATCGACCCGCCCCGGCCGCCGGAGAGCAGATGCGGCACAGCGGCTTTCACCGACTTCCAGACGCCGGAGAGGTTGATGTCGATCATCGTGTTCCAGTCCTGCTCGCTGGTCTTGTCGAGCGTCTGGCCGCCGTTGCCGATCCCCGCATTGGCCACCACGATGTCGAGCCGGCCCAGCTGCTCGACGCCGGAATCGACCGCCGCCGCGAGCGCGTCGAAATCGCGCACGTCGACCTGGGCGGTGATGATCCGGCGCCCGGTCTCCTCGACCAGCTTCACGGTCTCGGCCAGGTCCTCCGGGGTGGAGTGCGCGATCTGGTCGGTGCCGCTGACCGGCGCGCACACGTCCACCGCGATGATGTCGGCGCCCTCGCGCGCCAGGTGCACCGCGTGGCTGCGCCCCTGCCCGCGCGCCGCGCCCGTGATGTAGGCGACCTTGCCCTCGACCCGACCCACCATGGAAGACCTCGCTCCGTGCTCTCGACCAGCCCGATGCTGATCGGTCGATAAAAGTGGACACCTTTCCAAGAACCATGTCAATGCCATTCTCATTCTTGCTTTACGTGGTTGACCATCGCGTCGGGGCCGTGGTACCAATGCACCGCTCCTCGAGTTTTATCGATCGATCAGTCCGAGGCCCGCCGTGACGCTCGCCGGCCGCCTCGCCCTCTCGCCCCGGAAAGGCCGGCTCATGACCGATACGGCGTCCCTCGACTACTTCTCCGACCCGGCGCTGGCCCAGGACCCCTACCCGTACCTGGCCGGGCTGCGCGACCGGAACCCGATCGTGCGCGAACCGCACCACGACGTCCTGGTGGTCACCGGCTACCGGGAGGCCGACCTGATCTTCCGCGACCACGAATCGTTCTCCGCGTGCGTGTCGATCGGCGGCCCCTTCCCGCCGCTGCCGTTCACCCCCGAGGGCGACGACATCACCGATCAGATCGAGGCACACCGGCACCGTTTCCCGATCTTCGAGCACATGGTCACCATGGACCCGCCCGACCACACCCGCACCCGCACGCTGCTGAGCCGGCTGCTGACGCCCAAGCGGCTCAGGGAGAACCGGGACTACATGCTCGGGCTGGCCGACCGCAGGCTCGACGCGATCGTCGGGGCGGGCGGCTGCGAATTCCTCGGCGACTACGCCAAACCGTTCGCCACCCTGGTCATCGCCGACCTGCTCGGGGTCCCCGAGGAGGACCGGGAGGAGTTCCGGCGCAGGCTGACCGGGCACGAGGAGCCGGGCAGCCGGGTCGGCTCGCTGGACAGCGAACCGGTCGGCAGCAACCCGCTGCAGTGGCTGGAGGACACCTTCGGCGGCTACCTCGGCGAGCGCCGCGCCACCCCGAGCCCCGACATCCTCGGCGTGCTGGCCGCCACCACCTACCCCGACGGCACGCTGCCCGAGCTGATCGACATCGTCCGCCCGGCCACCTTCCTCTTCGCGGCGGGCATGGAGACGGTCACCAAACTGCTCAGCTCCGCGATCCGGGTGCTCGCCGAACGCCCCGAGTACCAGCGGATCCTGCGCGCCGACCGCAGCCTCGTCGCCCCGTTCATCGAGGAGGCGCTGCGCATCGAGAGCCCGACCAAGGTCGACTTCCGGCTCGCCCGCAGGACGACCCGGGTCGGCGACGTCGACATCCCCGCGGGCAGCATCGTCATGCTCTGCATCGGCGCCGCCAACCGCGACCCGCGCAAGTTCGACGACCCCGACGAGTTCCGCCTCGACCGCCCGAACTCGCGCGAGCACATCGCCTTCGGCCGCGGCATCCACACCTGCGCGGGCGCGTCGCTCGCCCGCACCGAGGGGCAGGTGACCCTGGACCGGCTGCTCGACCGGGTCACCGACCTCGCCATCGACGAGACCGCGCACGGCCCGGCCGGGGGCCGCGACTTCCGGTACGAGCCCACCTTCCTGCTGCGCGGGCTACAGGAACTGCACATCACCTACCAGCCGGCGGGGCGGTGATCGGCATGGGAAAGCTCGAAGGCAGGGTCGCTTTCATCACCGGCGCGGCGCGCGGCCAGGGCCGCAGCCATGCCGTCCGGCTGGCGCAGGAGGGGGCCGACATCATCGCGCTCGACATCTGCGAGCAGCTCGGTTCGGTGCGGTACCCGATGGGCACCGCCGACGAACTCGCCGAGACCGCCCGGCTGGTGGCGGCCACCGGTAGGCGCGTCTCGGTTCATCGCGCCGATGTGCGGGATGTGGGCGCGCTGCGCGGCGCGTACCGGGCGGGGGTCGAGGAGCTCGGCCCGGTCGACATCGTGCTCGCCAACGCGGGCATCGGAGCGGGCGGCTCGGCGGTGGCCGAGGAGCAGGAGTGGGACGAGGTGGTCGGGGTCAACCTGACCGGGGTGTGGAACACCGGCCGGGTGGCCATCCCGGACATGGTCGAGCGCGGCGCGGGCGGCTCGATCGTGCTGACCAGCTCGACCGGCGGGCTCATCGGCGTCGGCATTCCGACCGCCGGATTCCTCGGCTACACCGCCGCCAAGCACGGGGTCATCGGCCTCATGCGGTCGTGGGCGAACTACCTGGCCCCGCACAGCATCCGCGTGAACAGCATCGCGCCGACCGCCGTACGCACCCCGATGGCGGCCGACGGCGACCTGCGAGCGGTGCTCGAGCGCTCACCGCAGCTGGCGCACGCGCTGACCAATGCCATGCCGGTCGACCTGGTCGAACCGCTGGACGTCTCGAACGCCATCGCCTGGCTGGTCTCCGAGGATGCCCGCTACGTCACCGGGACCGTCGTCCCGGTCGATGCCGGGCTGCTCAACAAGCGGTAGAAACGGCGCGAGGCCGGGCCGCGAGGAACGTGCCTCGCTGCCCGGCCTGCCGAGAATATGGATCAGTCGCGGAGCGCGTCCTTGACCTTCTCGCCCGCACCCTTGAGGTCGGACTTGGTCTGGTCGGTCTTGCCCTCGGCCTCGGTGCTCCGATCGCCGGTGACCTTGCCCACCGCCTCCTTGGCCTTGCCTGCGAGATCCTCGACCTTGTTCTTCGCCTTGTCGGTGGCGCTCATCCGGTATCCCTTTCGACGTGACGTACGCGGTCCGTGATGTCCGCGGGCCGACGATCAGGCGATAGCCCCGGTGCGGTCCGGTAAACCCGCACCCGGGAAACTCACAGGTGTCTCGCAGGTCCGGATGCCCTGTTCCCGCAGCGTGACGACGATCTTGCCGGTGTGCTCGCCCCTGTCCGGGCGGCGGTGCGCCTCGCCCACCTCGTCGAGGAGCGACGCGGGGGGTTCACGGGTTCGTCGCGCCGATCCGGACGGTGGTGAAGCGGCGGCGCCGGATCTGCCAGCCGGCACCGGTGCGCAGCAGCTCGTCGTCGTACCAGCCGACGGCGTTGACGCCGGACGTGCCGTCGGGCGACATGATCACCGCGTCGACGTAGCTGGTGGCCCGCGCGCCGTCACCGTCGACGGTGGCCGCGATATTGGTGATGCGGTGCAGGGTGTGCCCGGCCATGTCGTGGGACTGCCGCATGAACGTCAGCACCTCCTCGATGCCGTTCCACGTCCCGATCGGGCCGTAGTCGAGGACGCAGTCGGGGGTGAAGACGGTGCGGAACAGCTCCCAGTCGCGGCGGTCGATGCCGGTGGCGTAGCGGATCAGCACCGCGCCGATATCGTGGTGGTCGTTCATCGCGGGTCTCCGTTCGGGTGGACGATGACGCGGGCGGGCCCCCGCGAGTGCCTGACCTGTTCGAGCGCGTCGGGCACCTCGTCCAGGCCGATGACGGCGCCGACGCTGGGCAGCGGGTCGAGGGCGCCGCCGATGATGGCGTCGAGGGTCCCGTACCAGTCCTCCGGCATGGGGCCGCCGCCGAACTGGAGGTTCACGCCGGTGCGGGTGGCGGCGGTGATGTCGAGGGTGTCGCCGGTGTACCAGCCGCCCGCGCAGGCGATCCTGGTACCCATATCGGCTTCGGCGATCAGCCGCTGGATCAGCCCGGGCGCACCCGCGCACTCGAAGACCACCGCCGACCCCCACAGCTCGCGCCGCGCGCGGACCGAGCGCCACACCGCGAACGGGGACTCCTCGGCCGGGTCGACCAGGATGTGCGCGCCGAACGCGTCCCGCGCCGACCCCCGGCGGCCGGGGTCGAAATCGGAGACGATGATCGGTTCCACGCCGCGGCGGGCCAGCGCGGCCACGGCCGAGAGCCCTATGGCGCCCGCGCCGATCACGATCGGGATCTCCCCCGCGGCGATCCGCGCGGTGCGGACGTAGAACTCGCCGACCGCGAACGCGTCGGTCAACGCGGCGGCGTCGGGATCCACCTCGCGCGGCACCTCGCGCGCGATCACCTCGGCGATCACCAGCCTCTCGGCGAAACTGCCGGGGGATTCCGGGTGCTGGCCGATGATCCGAGCCCCGCCCGCCCCGCCGTCGACCAGCCGGATCGGGATCGAGGTGACCCGCGTCCCCACCGGGAACTGCCCGGTGCAGCCCGGCCCGTGCGCGAGCACCTCCCCGACGAACTCGTGCCCGAGCACCACATCGCGGTCGGGATCGTAGCGGGAGCGGCCGGTGGGGTCGTTCGTCCCGGCCTCGGGGTGATCCATGTAGTGGACGTCGGAGGCGCAGATCGCCGTGCTCACCACCGACACCAGCATTTCCCCCGCTCCCGGCTCCGGATCGGGCGTCTCCCGGACCGTCAGGCGGTTCGACCGCAGGACAACTGCGCGCATGGACTCTCCTGGACTGCACTTCTCGAATATGCGAGAATACTTCTCGAAATTACGACATGAGAATACGATTCCGGCAAAGGAGGAGTCAACGGTGCGCGGATCGGCCCCGACCTCGCGAGTGCTCGACATCGTGGAACTGCTGACGCGGGCCGGGGCGGAGCCACTGCGGTTCTCCGACGTGGTGCGCACGCTGCAACTCACCCAGGCGACCGCGCACGCCATCCTGACCACGCTGTGCGAGCGGGGCTGGGCGGTGCGGGATCCGCTGGACAAGACCTATGTCCCCGGCCCGGCGCTCACCGCGCTCGCCGCCGGAGTCCAGGCGAGCCGCCCGCTCGCCGCCCTCGCCCGCGCGGCCGCCGCCGAACTCGTCGCCGCACTCGGCTACGCCGCCTCGGTCGTGGAGCGGGTCGGCGACCACCTGGTGATCACCGCCTTCCTCGCGGGCGACGACGACCAGCGCCCGGCCCGCCCCGGCGAACGCATCCCCTACGCCCCGCCCTTCGGAGCCGCCTTCGCGGCGTGGGCGCCCGCGGCCGAGAAGCGCGCATGGATCGAACGCGCCGGCGGTGACGGCACCGTGACCGCGCGGCTCGAACAGGTCCTGGCCCGGACCCGCGATCGCGGCTTCGACGTCGACTGGACGACCCCGGCGCTGATGCAGGCCGCTCAGCTCGTGGAGCGCCTCGACGAGGAGGGGCTGCCGCCGCACGTGCGGCGGATCATGGACACCCTGCTCGCCGAGTTCACCTCCATCGGGTACCTCTCCGACGACGACCAGGGGCGCGAGTCCCGGCCGGTCTTCAGCATCACCGCGCCGGTGCTCGACGAGCGCGGGAACGTCGCCATGATCCTCGGCGCGCACCCGATGCGCGTTCTGGATGCCGCGCGAATCGCCGAGGTGGGGCAGCACGTGATGCGCGGGGCAGGTATCTGACGTTCTCGGGTCACGAGGTGCCGGGGTCACCGCGGCGGCGGCGCTCTGCACGCAGTTCGGGATCCAGGCGCTCCCGCATGAACCGGTCGGCGCCGGGACCCGCGAGGAAGGCCAGGTCCACCTCGGACAGGGGGCGTCCGCTGCCGCGGTCCGTCAGGCCGGGGACGATCTCGGCACCCGTTTCCCGATCGGTCAGGATCACGCCGGGCTCCCCGGTCTCCGCGTGTTTGCGACCCCAGGCATACAGCGCGACCAGCACCGGAGACAGGTCCCGGCCCTTGGCGGTGATGCGGTACTCGTAGCGGGGCGGGGACTCGCGGTACCGCTTCCGCTCCAGCAGCCCGGATTCGACCAGCGTGCGCAGCCGCTTGGTCAGCATGGCCGGGGCGATGCCGAGGTTGCGCTCGAACTCGTCGAATCGGGTGAAACCGTCGAGCGCGTCGCGCACGATCAGCAGCGTCCACCAGTCGCCCACGTACTCCAGCGCGCCCGCGATCGGGCACCCCAACGCCTCGAAGCTCGTCCGTCGCACCCGCCGCTCCTTTCCTACACTGCCGAGTAACTATCATCATAGTAGTTACTCGAGCTAGGGTGAGCGGCATGTCCACAGGCACCCCATCCCCGACCGGCGCTCGGACCACGCTCGTCATCGGCGCGGGCGGGCGACACGGCGGCACCGGCTCGCACGTCGTGCGCCGCCTGCGCGAACGGCGCCACGAGGTCCGAGTCCTGGTGCGCACCGATGACGAACGCGCACAACACCTTCGCGACCTCGGCGCCCGGATCGTCGTGGGCGATCTCCTGGACCAGCCGACTCTCGGCGCGGCCGTGCGGGGCGTGGACGCGGTGTACTTCACCTACCCGGTCGCCCCCGGCATCGTGCAGGCCGCCGCGAATCTGGCCGCCGCGCTCCGTCAGGCCGGAAGTTCACCCCGGCTGGTGGTGATGTCCATGGCGGTCGCCGCCGCGGACAACCCCAGCGGGCTCGGGCGCGCACAGTGGGCCGCCGAGGAGGTGCTCGGCTGGGCGGGGCTGGAGCCGACCATCCTGCGCTTCGCGGCGCTGTTCTACGAGAACATCCCGCTGCTGCACGCCGAATCCATCCGCCGGAGCGGCGCCTTCGGCAACAGCTTCGGCGCCGCCGTCGTCCCGTGGATCAGCGGCCTGGACGCCGCCGATCTCGCCGTCACCGCCCTGCTCGACCCCGCCCGCTACCCCCGCGGCAGCACGCACTACCCGCAGGGGGCCGCCGCGCACAGCCACGCCGACATCGCCGCGCTCATCGGCGCCGAGACAGGTACCCCGGTGACGTTCACCGCCATCCCGGCCGCGCGGTGGCGGCGCGAGATCGAAGATCTGGCAGACAGCACCGGCACGGCGGTGAACAGCGCGATGGCACAGCACATCTCGGCCATCGGAGCGGGGTTCGCCCGGCTGCCTGCGGCCCCGCCGGCCGACACCACCGCGCTCGCCGCAGCCATCGGCCGCCCGCCGCAGACCTTCACCGAGTACGTCCGCGCGCACCGCCACCACTTCGTGCCGGCGCACGCTCGATGATCAGGGTTTGCGGGCCACCGCGCCGTAGGCCGAGATCGTCTGCGGACTGCCCACCTCGGTGGACCGGGGCCGCCAGTGGGTGATCGGGACGACGCCGGGCTCGACCAGCTCGAGTCCGTCGAAGACCGCTTCGATCTGCTCCCTGGGCCGGGGCACGTAGGGTGCGCCGCCGGTGCCGGTGTACTCCTCGCACAGCTGCACGTAGGCGGCGCTGTCGTCGGTGCCGTCCCACATCACCAGGTAGCTGCCCGACGGGACGGCGGCCAGCACGGTGCCGACGATGCGGCGCAGCTCGTCGTAGGTGCGGGCGTGGCCGAGCACGCCCATGAACATCACCGCGATCGGGCGGGTGAAGTTCAGGACGTTGCGGGCGTCGGCCACGATCTGCTCGGGTTCGTGGTAATCGCACTGCACGTAGGTGGTGACGCCCTCGTCGGTGGTGCTGGTGAGCAGCGCCCTGGCGTGGGTGAGCACCAGCGGGTCGTTGTCGACGTAGACGACCTTCGCCTCCGGCCGCACGGACTGGGCGACCTCGTGGGTGTTCTGCATCGTGGGCAGCCCGGTGCCGATGTCGAGGAACTGCCCGATCCCGGCCTCCCCCGCCAGGAACCGCACCGCCCGGATGAGGAACTGGCGCGACTGGACCGCCATGGTCGTGATGTCGGGGTCCACCGCGATACCGGCGTCGCCGGCGATCTTGTCGATCTCGTAGTGGTCTTTCCCGCCCATCCAGTAGTTCCAGATCCGCGCCGAATGCGGAATATCGGTCCGGAGGGCCGAGTCGGGGGCATCGGACATGAGCAGCACGCTCCTGATCGGGCCCGAGCCATAGCGATCACGGGCTGTCGAGACGAGTTCTTCGTCTGCGACAGTACAAGATTCGGTCGCCGCGGCACGCCGATACCGACCGGCTCGGCCCGCCGGTGACGGCCACCGGTTCGCGCCGCGCTCCTGCGCTCAGCCGTCCAGCGCGGTGCGCAGCGCGGCGGCGAAAGCGTCGGGTTCACCGTGCATGCCGAACTCGCCGCCGAGGAAACCGCTGTGGTCGCCGGGGAAACACACCGCCCGGCCGCCGAGCGCGACCGCGAGCGCCGCAGCACCGCGATGGGCGAGCTCGCCCTCGGACTTCTCCCCCACCGCGAGCACGATCCGGGTGCGCGCCGCGCGCAGCGCCTCGATGTCGTGCCGGTACGAGGTGCAGGTGCGGATGTTCAGCCCGACCAGCGGATCGCTGCGGTCACCGTCGTCCTCGGCGGGGAGCCCGAAGGCCGCGGGGTCGGGTGCGGGGCGATCCAGGTGGTCGGCGGGCAGCTCGCCGCGCAGCGACACCAGGGCGATGAACTTCGCCATGGCCGGGCCCATGCCGTCGGCGTAGTAGGTGGCGCGCATGTCGTCGCAGACGGCGTCGATGATCTCGCGGTCCGGCAGGAACTGGCTGCTCGGCGGCTCGTGCGCGACCAGCGTGCGCACCGGCCCCGGATGCCGGGCCACCAGCGCGAGCGCGTTCACCGCGCCGCCGCTGCTGCCGAACACGTCCACCGGCCCGGCGCCGAGCGCCTCGATGACGCGGCGCAGGTCGTCGGCGTGCTGCTGCGGGGTGTACTCGGCGGCGCCGTCGGTGCGCTCGGTGCGGCCGGTGCCGCGCGGGTCGTAGGTCACCACCGCGCGGTCGGTGAAGTGCCCGGCCAGGGTGCGGAACCCGCTCGCGTCCATCGGCGAGCCGGCCAGCAGCAGGGCGGGGTGCGGGCCGGAGCCGAGCTCGCCGCGGATGTCGTAACGCAGGACGGCGCCGGGCACCTCGAGGGTTCGGGTCTCGATGCTCTCGGTTGTGGTCATGGGGGTGTCCTTCCGGTCGGGTTACCGGATTCGACGGGGCGGAGCCGGGAAATTCATCGGCGTTCCCTCCCCTGTGTCCACCCGCCTGCGGTACGCGTGCGGCGAGACACCGCAGTAGCGGCGGAACGCGCGGGTGAAACCACTGGCACTCTCGAAACCGACCGCCGTGGCGACCGCGAGCACGGTCGGATCGGGACCGGCGAGCAGCGCCATCGCCCGCAGCAGCCTGCTCTCCAGCAGGTAGCGCCGCCACGTCATCCCGGTATCGGCGGCGAAGGCCCGGCGCAGCGATCGCGGCGAGGCGCCGATCGCCGCGCACATCTCGGCCAGGGTGACATCCGCGAGGTGCTCGGTGGTGAACCGCATCGCGGCCGCGACCACCGGATGGCGCGACGTCGGTAGCCGCAACGGCGTCTCGTGGTCGAGCGATTCCTCGACCACGCCTGCCAGAGCGGCGAGAAACACCTCGCCGGCCGGGTCGACGGCCGGGCGGTCGATGGGCCAGCGCCGGGCGTGCAGCAGCATCTCGCGCAGCAGCGGGCCGACGGCCAGCACCCTGACCCGGTCGCCGGCCGCCATGCCCGCCTCCGGGGCGAAGAAGGCCGAGACCGTCCGCACCCGGGTCAGGGTCGAATTGTGGTCGACCCCGGCCGGGATCCAGATCGCCTGGCGCGGGGGCAGCAGATAGCGTGCCTCGGCGGTCTCGACCTCCGCGATCCCCTCGAAGGCGTATTCGAGCTGGTGCAGATCGTGGCGATGCCAGCCGGTGACGAGCCCCGGCCCGGAGTCGAAGGCACGGGTCCCGGCCCGGCCCGGTGCGCCGCCCCGGACATCGCCGCGGGCGATTCTGGCCGCCACGGTCACAGAGTCGGCCGCTGGAGCCGCGACAGCCATGCCCGAATTCTAGACCCTGGATCCATCACCGTTGCGACACAGAGGAATCCGGGACCATGAACAGATACCACCTCGACATCCTGTCCAGCCCGCGGTGGGCCGCCATGCTGGAACGCGACCTGCTGCCCTGGATCACCTCGGTGGCCGAGCTCGGCGACGACGTCATCGAGATCGGCCCCGGACCGGGCCTGACCACCGATCTGCTGCGCCGCAACGCCGCGCGGGTCACCGCGGTCGAGATCGACCCGGTGCTGGCGGCCGCGCTCGCCGCACGCCTGGCTGGCACCGAGGTCGAGGTCGTACACGGCGACGCCGCCGCGACCGGGCTCACCGCCGACCGGTTCTCGGCAGCCGCCTGCTTCGGCGTGCTGCACCACGTCGGGTCGGCGATCACGCAGGACAACATCTTCCGCGAGCTGTTGCGCGTGCTGCACCCGGGCGGCGTCCTGCTCGGCTCGGACAGCTACGACGACGATCGGGTCCGCGCGGCGCACGTGGACGACCTCTTCGTACCGCTGGACCCCTCGACCCTGCCGGGCAGGCTGGCCGGCCTCGGCTTCACCGACGTCACGATCGACCACGGTGAATACGACTTCCGCTTCCACGCCCGCCGACCGGCGCGGTAGCGAGACCTCTCGCGGAGCTGGGCCGCACCCACTTGACCGACCGGTCGGTCACTGCCTAACGTCGAGTACAGCGCCCGGTTCGGGCGGGAGCGACGGGAGTGGACGATGATTCTGCGGGTTGGCACCGACCACGGGGAGATCGCCGTGCACCTGGCCGGCCGCGATCCCGCACGGGCACCCGGAATACTGCTGCTGCACGCGAACCCGGGCGACCACCGCGACTTCGCCGAGATCTCCACCGTGCTCGGCCGCCGGTGGGCGATCGCCGCGGTGGATTGGCCCGGGTACGGGCAATCCGGGGTGCGCGACCCCGCCGCCGTCACCGTGTCCGCCCTGGTCGCCGTCGCGGAGACGGTCTGCGCGGCGCTGTCGGCGCACGGCTTCCGCGAGCTGATCGTCGTCGGCAGCAGCGTCGGCGGCTATGTGGCGCTGCGGCTCGCGCACCGCGCCGATGTGGCAGGCGTGGTCGCCGTGGCACCGGCCGGTTTCGCGCCGCTCAACCTCGCCACCCGGCTGCTGTTCCGAATCATGAGCGGGCCGAGGACAGGGCCTGCGCTGGTGGCTCCGAGTGCGCGGGCGTATCTGGGGCCCGCGCGCAGCGGCGGGGCGCGGGCGATCTACGAGCGGGCGGTCGCGCTGCGCGATGATCCCGCCCGGCTCGCCGTCTACCGGAGCATCTGGGCGGCGCTCGCCGACCCCGGCCTGGATCTGCGGGCCGGGGACCGACCGGGCGCCGAGGTTCCGGTGCAGGTGGTCTGGGGGCGGAACGACCCGATCAACCCGTGGGTGGTGAGCAGAAAGGGCGTGGCCGAGGCTCTCCCGCACGCCGAGGTCGCGATTCTGCCCGCGCGCCACGAGCCCTACGCCGAATGCCCGCAACGCTTCCTCGACGCGGTCACCCCGTTCCTCACCCGCCACGCCGCGAGCAGTGCGTGAGAACGGTCCGCCGGGCCGGCCACCGGCGCGGACCTCGTGCGCCGAGCTCGATCACGAGGGTGCGAGCCCGAGGTGCCGGCGGGTCTCCGCGAAGACCTCCCGCTGGAAATCCGGATCGCGGGAGAGCGCGGAGGAGTCGCCGCGCCCGCTCGCACCGGCCCGGAGATAGCTGCCGGTGGGATGGCCGGGCAGCGCGGTGGCCGCGGCGAGAATCGTGCGCGCCGACCGTTCGGGACCGGCCATGAACGGCTTGCCGAGCACCCCGATCAGCCGCAGCGGGCCGCCCGCCCGCCGCTGGAATCCGGTGCGCACCGACCCCGGGTCAACGGCGAGCACATCGGCCCGCCCCGCCCACTCCCGCGCCAGCGCGTAGGTGAAGGCCAGGTCGACGAGTTTGCTCGTCCGGTACGCCCCCATCTGGGTCCAGCCGGACGACAGCGTCCACTCCGCGGCGGGGCGCGCCCCGCGCTCCAGGAACGAGGTCACCATGATCACCCGCGGCAGCGAACCCCGCCCGGTCAGCGCCGGTTCGAGCGCGAAGGTGAGGCCGGCGACCGCCAGGTGGTTGACCGCCATCGTGCGCTCCACCCCGTCGACCGTGAGCCCGTACCGGTCGAAGGCCGCGCCCGCATTGTTGACCAGCACATCCACCCCCTCCGGTGCCGCGGCGCGCACCTGCGCGGCGAGCTCGCCGACACCGGCGAGCGTCTCGAGATCCGCGACGACGGGGATCAGCCGTCCGGGCAGCTCCCCCGCCGATCCGATCGTCGCGCGCACCCGCTCCGGGGCGCGGCCGTGCACCAGCACCGTCCACCCCGCTCCCGCCAGCTCATGCGCCACCGAGCGCCCGATCCCACTGGTCGCCCCGGTCACCACGGCGACCGAATGTTGCTGTGCTCCAATTCGTTCCATTTCTCTCATTCTGCGAGTGCAGAATGGAATCGCAATACCAGAACTCGGAGGGGACGGCCGGTGCCGGTAGCGGCGGAGAGCTTGACGACCAAGGGGCGGCGCAGCCGGGCCCGGATCATCGAGGCCGCCTCGGAGCTGATCCTCGCGCACGGCGCCGACGCCACCACCCTGGAGGCGATCCGGCTCGCGGCCGAGGTCAGCACCTCGCAGCTGTACCACTACTTCGCCGACAAACGGGATCTGATCGCCGCGGTCATCCAGGCCGGGACCGAGGTCGTCGTCGCCAACGAATGGGTGACCGGGCTGCGTTCGCTGCGCGATCTGCGCGCCTGGCGCGACGCCGTGGTCGAGGGGGCGCGGGCGGCGGGGTGGCGCACCGGATGCCCGCTGGCCTCCTTCGCCGAGCAGATCGGCGACACCGACCCGGAGCTGCTCGAACTCGTCGCCCTCGGCCTGCGCCGGCTCACCGCTGCCGTGGCCGCCGGCCTGACCCGCATGCGCGACTCCGGCGAACTGCGCCCCGACGCCGACATCGCCCGGCTGGCGTTGCTGATCGTGACCGCCTACGAAGGGGGCATGCTCGTCGCCCGCGCCCAGCGGGACTGCCTGCCCCTCGAGGTCGCGCTGGACGCGGCGATCGACAGGGTCGCGGCCGAGGCGATCGGCTCAGCGGTCCCGGTCGTGTCGGCACCGGCGGTGGGCGCACCGGCCGAGCAGCTCGGGGCGATCGGCCACGCCCAGGTGGCGGCCTACACCTCGGTCCCCGGCCAGGGGCATCAGCGCGCGGTCGCCGATATCGCCGCGGCAGCGGTGCGTCGAGGGCGACGGCGGTGACGTGCAGCTCGCTGCCGCGCGCCCAGCGGTCGAACTCGTCGACGGCCCCGACGGGGAAGGACTTCACGGTGCCGTCGAGACGGGGTACAAGACGCGCTGCGCTACCGGACGCGCTTGTCGGTCGCGTCGGCCGGCGCGGCGCTTTCGGCCATGGGGGTCAGCACGGCTCTGGCGAAGGCGCGCAGTTCGGTGTCGTTGCGCACGTCCGGGTCGAGCGGGGGCAGGGCCAGGTAGGTGAGGAACAGGCGGGCGAAGACGTCGGCGACCCAGCGGGCCTGGCGTCCCGGTTTGCCGGGGCGGCCGCCGTGCAGGTGGCGGGCGATGAACGCGGTCCCGGTGTCGAGGAACTCGATGCCGGGGGTGGTGGCGAGGTCGAGCACGGAGCCGGGTGCGCTCTCGCCCATGCGGCGCAGCATGGGGTGCGCGCGGGCGAAGGAGACCGCGGCCAGGAATGCCTCCACCACCCGGTCGCTGGGGCGGTCGACGCTGTCCATGCCCGCGGTCACGGCGGCGAGGAAGCGTTCGGTCTCGCGGGCGACCAGGGCGCGCACCAGCTCCTCCCGGCTCGGGAAGCGGCGGTAGACGGTGGTGCGGCCGAGCGCGCTGCGGCGCACGACGTCTTCCATCCGGACCCGGTCCAGGCCGACGGCACCCGCCTCGGCGACCGCGGCGTCCAGGATGCGGTGCGCGGTCGCGTCGGTGTCGGCGACCCGGTGGGTGGCGGCGCGGTCGAGGAACTCCGACAGCGTGACCGGCTCTGGGCTCATCGGCTGATTATCGCCAACGGCTGCCCGGGCACCCGCGCCGGACCCGCGCGGAGCCCGGCCTGGCCGGCGCAGCGAGGTTCGCCCACGACCCGGCGGGTCAGCGGCGCGCTCGTGCGCAGGTAGGGCGCGAAGATCAGGGTCTCGGCGGTGATCTTCCAGGACACGCTGCCCGGACCGCCGCTGCGTCCCATGGTGGTGCGGATGTTGCGCTTGATCGAGTTCACGACGCCCCCTCGGACCACATGGTACTGAGCGAGCACTGAATGTACCACCCCGCGTGCGCCCCGCCGAGGTACACCTGGAACGTTTAGTACTCGAATAGTACCTACGTTACTGTTCCCGGCATGCCGAAGAAGGCTCCTGCAAGAACGCGAGAAACAGTGCTACGTACACCGATAGATCTCCCGATCGGGCGCCGCCCGGCACCGGCCGACCGGCTGCGGCCGGGGCCGGGCCACAGCCATCCCGCCGGCCACCGGCAGCGCCGGGATCCCGCCCGGCAGCAGCACTCCACCGCGCACAGCGGCGAGCCCACCCCGCCCGCCGAGCGCAAGCAGCTCCGCGGCACCGCATTGCGGGACAGGCTCGTCGAGACCGCGGCCGAGCTCTTCTACGAGCACGGCGTCCACGCGATCAGCGTCGACGAACTCGTCCGGCGGACGGGGACGGCCAAGGCGAGCGTGTACCGGCGCTTCCCCACCAAGAACGACCTCGTGCTCGCGGTACTGCACCGCCACGACACCAACTTCTGGGCCCGCTGGGACCGGACCGCCGCCCAGCACAGCGATCCGCGCGAAGAACTCGACGCCCACCTCGCCGGGTTCCAGGAGCTGGCGGCGCGCGCGGGCTACCGCGGGTCCGCGTTCGTCAATATCGCCGCCGAGTTCGGCCACGCCGAAGTCCGGCAGCGCTGCCTCGACCACGACCGCGAGCTCGCCCGGCGGCTGCGCGCGCTGACCGCACGCCTCGGTGTCGCCGACGGCGACCGGCTCGCCGC
The DNA here is from genome assembly GCF_021183625.1 of Nocardia asteroides. Taxonomy (NCBI): domain Bacteria; kingdom Bacillati; phylum Actinomycetota; class Actinomycetes; order Mycobacteriales; family Nocardiaceae; genus Nocardia; species Nocardia asteroides. Next base: position 192,592 of record NZ_CP089214.1, on the reverse strand, counting down.
CCACCTCCACCTCGCGATCGTCGGCGCCTTCGCGATCGCCGGGCTACACCCCGCCGGGCGCCCGGCCGCACACCTCGGCGCCCTCGCCGACGCCATCCTGGCGGCTCCGGGAGCGGCCACCGTGCCCACCGCGCACCTGCCCGCCGGAGCCCCGGCATGAGCCGCGCCGCCGGCACGGGCGGCAGCTCGATCGGCGCGCCGAGGACCTTGGTCCCGGAAACTCGGGTCCGCCGCCTGCACCGAATCGTGGAGTTGCTGCTCTAGGCTTCGATCAGCGTCTCGCGCGATCGCTCTTCGCGCCTGCCGAATCGCTGCCGTGCTCATCGATGGAGGAGACACCATGTGGGATTCGTTCTGGGACTTCCTGTGGGCGGGCGTGGTGATCTTCGCGTTCGTCGCCTACCTCATGATCCTGTTCAACATCCTGGTCGACCTGTTCTGGCGCGACCACAAGACCTCGGGCGCGATCAAGGCGGTCTGGCTCATCGGGCTGATCGTGCTCCCCTACCTCACCGCGCTGGTGTACCTGATCGCCCGCGGCCGGGGCATGGCCGAACGGGCCCGCGAGTACGCCGCGTCGACCAAGCAGGAAACCGATGCCTACATCCGCGAGGCCGCCGGGCGCTCCCCCGCCCAGGAGATCGCGCACGCCAAGGAACTGCTCGACGCGGGCACCATCACCACCCAGGAGTTCGAAGCCCTCAAGGTTAAGGCGCTGAGCCACGCCTGAACCACCCCGCGGCCGAGACTCTGGTCGAATAGCGGCATGGTGCCGACACCCCCGACCCCGCAACCCATCCTCGCAGGCACCCCGGGCTCCTTCGCCCGCGCCGTCTTCCACGAACGCCACCCGAAGCTGATCGCGCGCGTCCTCGACGCCCTGCCCTACACCCCCGTTCAACGCGCCGCGCTGGAGGCACTGCTCGCCGAGAGCATCGCCGGGGAGATGCGGCCGCTGTCGGAGAACACCGCCGACCGCGGCCGCTGGCTGGGCTGGGGCGCCGAGCACTACGGCAAACCGTGGGGTGCGGCGCCGTTCCTGTGGGCGGAGAGCTTCTTCTACCGGCGGCTACTCGAGGCCACCGGCTACCACCGCCCCGGCCCCTGGCGGGGCATCGACCCCTTCGCCCCGTTCAAGACCGCCGAACTGCACGGCACCACGGTCACCGGCCAGCTCGACACCCTCGACCGGCTCGACGCCGTCGACCCTCGCGACCAGCTGCTGCTCGCCTGCCTCTGGGGTAATCGCGCCGACCTCGGATTCCGGCTCACGGCCACCGAGAGCGAGAGCTCCGAGGCGCTGCTCATCGACGACAGCGCCCGGCTGTGGTCGATGCTCGCGGGGGCGAAGGCACCGAGGCTGGACGTGATCGCCGACAACGCCGCCGGCGAGCTGCTGCCCGACCTGATCCTGATCGACCACCTGCTGACCACCGGGATCGCCGCCGAGGTCAGGGTGTGGGTCAAGCCCGCGCCCTACTTCGTCTCCGACGCCACCACGGCCGATGTCCTCGCCACCCTCGCGCTGCTGCGCGGGGCGCCCTCCCCCGCCGCCACCGGCCTCGCCGCTCGGCTCGCCGACCACATCGGCACCGCACGGCTGATCATCGACACCCACGAATTCTTCTGCGCCCCGCTGCCGTTCGCCGAGATGCCCGACGACCTCGCCCGGCAACTGGCCGGCGCGCGGGTCACCGTGCTCAAGGGCGACCTGAACTACCGGCGCCTGGTCGGTGACCGGCACTGGCCCGCCACCACGCCCTTCGCCGAGACAACCGGGGCGTTCCCGACAGCGGTCGTAGCGCTGCGGACACTGAAGTCCGATGTCGTCGTGGGGCTCACCGCCGAGCAGGAGCACACCCTCGACACCAACGACCCCGGCTGGCGCACCAGCGGCACCCACGCGCTCATCAGCGCCGCGCCCGGAAACCGGGGCTGACGGCCCGGGTTCCGGGTGCGAGGCCCGGCCGGCTCGATCAGGGCTCGTCGAAGTACTGCACCAGGCAGAATTCGTGGCCCTCGGGATCGGCCATCACCACGACCACGCCCTGCTCGTAGTCGTGCCGCTCACCGGTTTCCCGCCCGCCCAGCTCCACGACCTGGGCGATTCCGCGGTCGATATCGTCCACCGCGACATCGAGGTGCAGCCGCACCTTCCCCCGCGCGGGTTCGGTGACGGGCTGGAAAACGATGCGCGGCAGCGGATCTCCGCGCTCGCCGAGGTAGACCCAGCCGGGCCGCGACGGCCCGGCGGGCCGCTCGAGCAGTGCGCTCCAGAAATGTGCCACCCGTTCGACATCGAGGCAGTCGACCGTCACGCCCACCCAGCGATTCGCCATGCCGCCAGTATGGCCGAGTACGGGGTGCCGGCGGTCAGCACCGGCGGGGACGGTGAGCATCCGGTGCATCGGCCCCGGCCGCCGGGCCGGCAGCATCCGCCGGTAGATGAGGCAGGACAGCGTCGAGGTGTCCGCGACGTCGCGGAACCGCCGCGCGAAGGTGGTCGAGGACATCGCCGCCGGCCCGATCGGCAACACCGACCCGATCGCGCTCGGCTGCGGGCCGTGAACCACATCGGGTATCGATGAGCCCGCCCTCCGACCGCCTCGGATCGTCAGGCTTCAGGGATGACGACGCCGTACTGCTCGCGGGTGATCTGCTCCGGTTCGGGGCCGCCGCGCTTGCCGGTGTCGAGCGCGTCGATGGCGGCGAGCTCGTCGTCGGTGAGGGTGAAGTCGAAGACCGCGAAGTTCTCCCTGATGCGCGCGGGCGTCACCGACTTCGGAATCGCCTGCCTGCCCTGCTGCAGGTGCCAGCGCAGCATCACCTGCGCCGCGGATTTCCCGTGCCCGGCGGCGACCTCGGTGATGACCGGGTCGGTGAGGGTGGAGGTGTGCCCGCTGTCGCGGTAGAAGGTGATCCCGCCGATCGGCGACCACGCCTGGCTGAGGATCCCGTTGGCCTCGTCGGCGGCGAGCGCCTCGGACTGGCGGAAGTAGGGGTGCACCTCGATCTGGTTGATCGCGGGCACCACATCGGTGGCCTCGAGCAGCCGGGTCAGGTGGTCGGGCATGAAGTTCGAGACCCCGATCGCGCGGACCCTGCCGTCGGCGAGCAGCGTCTCCAGCGCCCTGTACGCCTGGATGGTCAGGTCGAACTCGCCGGGCAGGGCCTGGTGCAGGATCAGCAGGTCCAGCTGCTCGAGCCCGAGCTTGCCCGCGCCCTTGGTGAAGGCGTGCAGGGTCTGCTCGTAGCCGAAGTCGGTGATCCACACCTTGGTCTCGACGAACACCTCGTCGCGCGGGATCCCGGAGCGGCGCAGTGCCTCGCCGACCTCGCGTTCGTTGCCGTAGGCGGCGGCGGTGTCGATGTGGCGGTAGCCGGTCGCCAGCGCCGTCTCGACGGCGGTGATGGTCTGCTCCGGCGGGGTCTGGAAGACCCCGAACCCGAGCGCGGGGATGGTGACCCCGTTGTTGAGGGTGAAGTTCGGAACGGTCACAGCGTGTTCCTCCGCATTCGTAGGGTTGAGCTGTCGGGCCGGCAGAATCACCAGCACCACGAGTAGCAGCGCCGCCGCGAGCAGGATGCTTCCCGCGGTTGGCGACGGTCTCGACAACGCGATCTCCGACTACCACGAGTGGGACAGATCATCCCTCGACCAGGACAGCGACAGCGACGACGGCAGGCTGTGAACGGGTCAGCCAGTAGCCGAACGGCGTCGGCGGCGCACAGCGAGGGTCAGCAGGACAGCCGCGATGAGTCCCGGGCCGCAGTGCACCAGCAAAACGCCGATCAGGCTGGGTCCGCCCCAGTCCTTGCTGTAGGTGGCCGGGTCGGACATGTCGATGACGAAAGGCTCGGCGATAGCCCGGCCGATCAGATAGACGCCGAGCAGCACGCCGAGCCAGAAGAGGACAGTGCGCATGTCGCGACACTACGTGCCCGGCCGAAGCACACGTCGTTACTCGCGGCCCCGGCTCCGAGACACGCGCTGGAGCCGACGCCACACGATCTCGACCGAGGTCCTGTCGAAGCGGCCACACCTTCCCGCTCTGCTCCTGTCATCTCGCCCCCAGCACCGCCGGCGTGCCGCTGCTGCGCAGCGAATCCTGTTCGGCGTTCGCGCTGCCGCCGCGGATGGGTGAGCCGGACGAGTCTCAGTGCCCGCCGGCCATGTGGTCGATGCGAGTCAGGGCGAGTGCCAGCACCGGAAGGTACGCCGGCGCCCACAGTGGAGCGGACATCCAAACTTCGCAGCCGTCGGTGGCCGGTTCCACGCCGTGCGCGGTGGCGGGAACCCCCGCGACCGTCCAGGACCAGCGGCGTCCCGGATCGACGTCGGTGATGACGAAGGGCAGCGGCACCCCGACCGACGTGGTCACGGTGCCGCGGGCGCCTTCGACCACCAGCCCGCCGTCGATGGACGCGCCGCGCACGCTCGGACCCCAGCGCGGCCAGGCGGCGAGATCGGTGAGCAGCGCCCACACCACCTCCGGCGCCGCCGGGATGTGGCGGCGCACGGTCCAGCGCCCGTTCCGCAGAGTCGGTCCCATGCGTCCATCCTGGCGCGGAAAGCGGAGTGGGCTTGGATGCCGCGCGCCTCGGACAGGAAGGTGTGGGCGATTCACGAGGACGGCAATCCGCGGCGTGGTACCGATACGAACTCGGCTCGTGAACGAAGTATCAGCCCACCGCGAGCGCTAGACAGCGGTGCGGCCGCCGTCGGCGGGCAGGATCACGCCGTGCACGAACGCGGCCTCGGCCCCGACGAGGAACCCGATGGTCTCGGCGATCTCCCGCGCCTCGGCAACCCGCCGCGCAGGCGCCTGCGCGCCGAGCGACTCCAACCGCTTCGCACCGTACTGCGCGGTGGTGCCCTCGGTCCGCGTCGGCCCCGGCGCCACCGCGTTCACCCGCACCCCGTGCGGGCCGAACTCCGCCGCCCAGGATTTGGTGAGCAGCTCCAGCGCCGCCTTGCTGGAGGCGTAGACCGCCGATCCGGCGGTGCCGAAGGAGGCGACCATGGTCGAGACGTTCACGATCACCCCGCTCCCGCGGGCGGCCATTCCCGGCGCTACCGCGCCGACCAGGAAGAACGGCACCTTCACGTTGATGGCGTAGCAGGCGTCGAAATCGTCCTCCGCGATCGCGGCCGTGGCGCCGAAGACCGCGATCGCGGCATTGTTGACCAGGATGTCGACCGGTCCGGCGAGTTCCTCGGCGGCGCGGGCCAAGGCCAGCGCGTCAGCGGCGCTCGACAACTCCGCGCGGGCGAAAGCCGCCGCTCCCCCGGCCTCGCGGATCCCCCGCACGACCAGGTCGCCGCGTTCGGCATCGCGGCCGGAGACCACCACGTGCGCACCGCGCTCGGCGAGCAGCTCCGCTGTCGCCCGGCCGATTCCACTGGTGGAACCGGTGACCAACGCGACTTTCCCGCTCAACGACACGGGCCCATCCTACGAGGCGGTCCGGCCGCGGAGCGGTTCACCCGTGGGCGGTGCAGGTCGGTGTGGAGCCGGGGTCGAGGGCATCGAGAACGATCGAGAGCGTGCGCGGGGAGTACAGCATCTCGAAGTGGTCCGAGCGGTCCTGCTCGCAGCCGTCCTGGAGGGTGATGTTGGCGACCGACGCGCCGGGGCCCGCTTCGAGGAAGGTGGCCTCGTACGGGGTGCTGACGGTGTCGTAGCGGGTCCCGATCACGGTGTACTCCACCCCCGGCACGGTATCGCCGCCCGCGTTCAGCGCGGTGAGGAAATCCGAGCCGGCGAGCTGCTGGCTGGTGGCGCGGCCGACGACCGGCTCGAGGGCGGTGCCGCCGAGCTCGGCCACCGCCTGCCCGATGGCGCCGACCCCGGCCATGGTGGTGCCGTGATTGGTCGCGCCGATGGTGATCTCGCGGCGGACCACCGCGGCGCCGCCCCCGTACTTCAGGTACCAGCGCGACATCGGCCCGCCCTGGCTGTGCCCCACGATATCCACCGCACTCGCCCCGGTCGCGGCGAGCACCCGCTCGACGAACCGCGCGAGCTGGCGCGCCGAATCCGCGATGTCGCCGGAGCCGTACACGGCCGGGCGCAGCATCGGCATCACTCCCCCGCCTCCCGCCAGGTCGGCGGCACCGTAGTTGAACGTGAACAAGCAGTACCCGGCCGCGGCCAGCGGCCCGCTCAGCCCGGCGAATCCGTAGGCGTTGGACCATGTTCCGTGGACGAGCAGCACCGGGCGCGGGTGCGCCGCGCTCGGCAGGCACGACCAGTCGTTGGTGCCGGGCGGTGCGACATCGGGCCGGGTCCGCGCGTATCTCGTCGCGGCGGCCCAGGATGTCTGGACCGGACCGAAACCCACGGTGTCGACCGAACCCGGCGCGAAGTTGCCGGAGGGCCGGCCGGGGTCGGCGACCGCGGGGCCGATCCCCACCGCGGCGATCACGAAGAGCGCCGTTCCGGCGATGATCGCGGCCCTGACGTAGTGGCGACGCTGGCCTCGGTGCACGTGCGACCTTCCCCGGAGCGGTATCGGTGATCTCGTCGGACGATCGGGAGACTAAGTCGCGCAGCCGCACTCGGGTGCCGATAGGTCATTGTCAAGGGGTATTACCGTCCGGATGCCGGATTCGACGTCGCGTAACATTCGGCGACCCGCACGACCCCGCCCTCCGGTACACCACCGGGCGGAAGCAACCCTCGATGCCGGACCGCGCGCTCCAGGTCGTGACGAAACAGTGACGGCCGGACTGTCGCGGCAGCTCCGGCCCCGCCACCGGACGACAATCGGGCCATGACGCTCCGCATTCTGCTGACCGGCGCGGCCGGGTTCATCGGCGCGCAGGTGCACCGCGCGCTGACCGCGGCCGGGCACGACGTGATCGCCACCGACCTCATGCTGCCCGCGGCGCACGGCCCGGACGCCCCCGCGCCGGACGGGGTCCACCGGGTCGATGTCCGCGACCGGGACGCCCTGGCCCCGCTGCTGCACGGGGTCGATGTGGTGTGCCACCAAGCCGCCGTGGTCGGAGCCGGGGTGAGCGTGGCCGACGCGCCCGCCTACGCCGCGCACAACGACCTCGGCACCGCGGTGCTGCTCGCCGCCATGGCCGAGGCAGGCTGTTCCCGGCTGGTGCTGGCATCGTCGATGGTGGTCTACGGCGAGGGCCGCTACCGCGCGGCGGACGGCGGGATCGTCGAGGTCGGCCTGCGGGACCGCGCCGACCTCGCGGCCGGGCACTTCGATCATCGGAGCGCAGGCGAGGAGCTGGACTGGGAGCTCGTCCCCGAGGCGGCTTCGCTGCGCCCGCGCAGCCTCTACGCGGCGAGCAAGGTCGCCCAGGAGCACTACGCGGTCGCGTGGGTCGCGGCCACCGGCGGTTCGGTGACCGCGCTGCGCTACCACAACGTCTACGGCCCGGACATGCCGCGCGACACCCCGTACTCCGGGGTCGCGGCCATCTTCCGCTCGGCGCTGGAGGCGGGGCAACCACCCCGGGTGTTCGAAGACGGCGCGCAGGCGCGGGATTTCGTGCACGTCACCGATATCGCCGCGGCGAATCTGGCCGCCGTCGAGCGGCCGCTGCCCGGGTTCACCGCGCTCAATGTGTGCTCCGGGCATCCGATCACGATCGGCGCGGTGGCCGCGGTGCTGGCCGAGGCGCGCGGCGGCCCGGCGCCGGTGGTCACCGGGGAGTTCCGGCCCGGCGATGTGCGGCACATCGTGGCGAGCCCGGAGGCGGCGCGGCGGCTGCTCGGTTTCTCGGCCCGGGTGCGGCCGGAACGGGGGCTGGCCGAGTTCGCCTTCGCGCCGCTGCGGCTCGCCGCCGGGGCGGGTGCGCCGACGCTGTGATCAGTACCGCGGCAGCGGCAGCCGGACCTCGAAGCGGCAGCCGCGCTCGCGGTTCTCCGCGGTGATGTCGCCCGCGTGCGCGCGCACCAGCCCGGCGGCGATGGCCAGCCCCATGCCGCTGCCGACGGGCAGTCCGTCCGCGGCGACCGGGGAGCGGGCGGCGGTGCCGCGGTAGGCGATGTCGAAGATGCGCGGCAGGTCGAGCTCGGCGATGCCGGGGCCGGTGTCGTCCACCCGCGCCCACGCGTGCCCGGCGCCCGCCCCCGCGGAGATCGCGACCCGGCCGCCGGGCGGGGTGTGCGCGATGGCATTGCAGACCAGGTTGGTGAGCACCCGGACCAGCGCGCGGTCGTCGGCGGCGACGGTGAGCCGGGTCTCGGGGTGCTCGGCGTGCAGCGCGACGTCGGCGCGTTCGGCGGTGGTGCGGTTGGCGGCCAGCACCTCGTCGACCAGTTCGCGCAGGTCGACCGGTTCCAGCTCGAGCCGCAGCGCGCCCGCGCTGATCTTGGACATCTCGAACAGGTCGTCGACCATGCCGGAGAGCCGGTGCACCTCCCGGCCGATCTGGCCGGCGTAGCGGGTGACGTCGGCGTCACCGGCGACCACCCCGTCGGCGAGCGCCTCGGACATGGCCCTGATCCCGGCCAGCGGGGTCCGCAGGTCGTGGCTGACCCAGGCGACGAGTTCCCGGCGCGACTGCTCGGCGGCCCGCTCCTGCTCACGAATCTGTTTCTCCCACACGGTCTTGCGTGCCTGCTGCCGACCGAGCAGGACGGCGGCGGGCACGGTGACCGCGGCAACGACCCCGAGCACGACCAGCGTGCGGTGCAGCTCCTCGGTGAACATCAGCCCGCTGACGGCGACCATGCCCGCCAGCGCCGAGAGGATCGGGATCAGCACCAGCGCCACCATGCTGGTGGTCAGCGAGCGATTCCCGGTGTAGCGCAGCACGATCGCCCCGGCCAGCACCACCGGCAGCGAGCCTGCGGCGGTGTAACCGATCAGCTGGGCGGTCGACTCATCCATCGGCGGGCTCCCGGCGCCAGGCATAGCCCCTACCCCAGACGGTGTCGATGCGGTGCCGGTCGCCGAGTTTGGCGCGCAGCCGTTTCACGTGCACGGTCACCGTGGAGAGGTCGCCGAAATCCCAGCCCCACACCCGGGCGAGCAGCTCCTCGCGGGCGAAGACCGCACCCGGGTGGCGCAGCAGGAACTCCAGCAGGTCGAATTCGCGCGGGGTCAGCTCCACCGCGCTGCCGTGCACCGCGACGAAGCGGGCCGCCGGGCGCAGCTCGATCGGGCCGTCGCGCAGCACCCCGCGGTCGGGCGCGGGCGCGGGGCGGGCGCGGCGCAGCACCGAGGCGACCCGCAGCGCCAGCTCGCGCGGGCTGAACGGCTTGGTCACGTAGTCGTCGGCGCCCGCCTCCAGCCCGATCACCCGGTCCTCCTCCTCGCCGAGCGCGGTGAGCAGGATGACCGGCAGGTCCGGGCGCGGGCCCGCGCGCACGGCGCGGCAGATGTCGATGCCGTCGGGGGCGGGCATCATGACGTCGAGCACGGCGAGCTCGACCTCCGCGTCGCGCAGCGCGGCGGTGGTCGCGGCGCCGTCGGCCGTCTCCAGCACGGTCAGCCCGTCGCGCTCGAGGTAGCGCCGCACCACCTCACGGACCACGGGGTCGTCATCGGCGACGAGAATGCACACGGTGGTTCACCAATTCGTCAGAACGAGGTGGACGAGCAGCAGCGTGCCCACCGCCTGCACGGTAAGCCAGATCCGGTCCGCGGCGCGCGGCAGGAACGCGGGAGCAGCCAGCAGCCACACGTCGAAGGGTAGCCAGATCCGTTCGGTCTCGGCCTTGCTGAGCCCGCTGACGTCGGCGGCGAGCACCGCGCAGAGCCCGGCCACGACCAGGATCGCGGCCGGGTCGGCCGCCCGCAGCCGCGCCGCCACCCTCGGCAGCGCGGCCACGGTGGCCAGGCCGACCGCGCACACCGTCGCGGCGAGATTGCCCCACCACCAGTAGCCGAACGGCCGCGTGGTCGCGATGCCCTGGTAGTAGCGCTCGACCACCAGGTGATAGCCGTCCAGCCACCAGAACCCGGCCAGCGCGAAGGCCGCGACCACCGCCAGCGCGCCGGCCAGCGCGGGCAGCAGCGGGCGGGCGGTGCGCCCGGCGATCAGCACCGCGACAGCCGGGAACGCCATCAGGACCAGCCCGTAGTTGAGGAAGATCGCCAGCCCGAACAGCAGCCCGGCGCCCAGCGCGACCGGGGTCCGGCCGGGCCGGGTCGCGATCGCGAGCAGCGCGACCGCCCAGGCGGCGACCGCGGCGAACATCGCGTCGGCCGAGACCGCGATCCACAGCGCGGCCGGGGCGAGCACCAGGAACGGCAGTGCCGCGCGCGCCCGCTCCGCTGCCCCGAGCGCGGTCAGCGCCACCGCCACCGCGGGCACCGCGGTGCAGCCGATCAGCACGCAGGCCCACGCCGCCCACACCGGCCCGCCGAGCCCCGCCCGGTCGAGCAGCACGAAGAACAGCAGCGCGCCCGGCGGGTGCCCGGAGACGTGCGTGGTCCAGGAGTCGGGCTGGAAGTCGAGGATGCGGCCGGAGAACCCACGCAGCATGGCGCCGATATCGGTGACGCCGGGCACCTCGTGCGGGTACTCGTTCACGTCGGCGAAGCGTCCAGCGAATCCGCGTTCCCAGCCGTCGACCAGCGCGAGGGCAAGGGCCCACCCCAGCGCGGTGAGGTAGCTCAGGGTCAGCAGCCGGGGCGGGGAGAGCCGGGCGGCCAGCGCCGGGCCGGTGGTGATCACCGCGGCGGCGAGCGCGATCGCGGGGACCGTGCCCCAGCCGATGTGCGGGACGAAGCTCCCGAAGATCGGCGCGGCGGCGGCGTAGAGCGAGAGCCGCCACTGTTCGCTGGCTATTCGCGGGACCACGAATGCCAGGGCAACAATGGTCAACCCCGCCCCGGCGGCGAGCAGGTCGGCGCGGGCGAGGCGCGGCTCGCGCGCGGTCTCGGTGAGGTCGGGCACGGCACCGACCCTAGGGCCGCGCCGCCCGGAGTTTCCGGTGTTCGGAACAGACGTCAGATTTTCGTCACGGGTTCATGGGCTCATTCGGACGCTCCGGGGCATAGCGTCGACATGGTGACCGAAAGCATGGACGGCGTGACCGTCGTCATCCCGTGCCGCGATGAAGCTGAAGCGTTGCCGAAAGTACTCGCCGCCGTTCCCGGGGGCTACCGCGTCCTCGTGGTCGACAACGGCTCGACCGACGGGACCGCCGCCGTCGCCCGCGCCGCGGGGGCGCGGGTGATCTCCGAACCGGCTCCCGGCTACGGCGCCGCCGTGCAGGCCGGGATCGCCGCCGCGGCGACCGGGTTGGTCGCCGTGCTCGACGGCGACGGCTCCATGGACCCCGGCGAGCTCCCCGCGCTGGTCGGCGCGGTGACCGCGGGCGCCGACCTCGCGGTCGGGCGGCGCAGGCCGGTGCGGCGCGGCTGCTGGCCATGGCACGCCCGGCTCGGCAACCGGGTGATCGCCGCCCGGCTGCGCCGCCGCGGCGTTCCGGTGCACGACATCGGCGCCATGCGGGTGGCGCGCCGCGACGCGCTGCTGGCGCTCGGCCCGCTGCACCCGCGCTTCGGCTACCCGCTCGAGCTGCTGGTGCGGGCCGCGGCGGCGGGCTGGCGGATCGTCGAGTTCGACATCGGCTACCGGCCCCGCGCCGGCGGCGTCTCCAAGGTCTCCGGCTCCCTGCGCGGCTCGGCGCGCGCCACCCGTGACTTCCTGGCGGTGCTGTCATGACCTGTCCGGCAACGCTTCTCGTCATCGCCAAGGCGCCGGTCGCCGGGTTCGCCAAGACCAGGCTGAGCCCGCCGCTCACCCCGCGCGAGGCCGCCGACCTAGCCGCCGCCGCGCTGCTCGACACCCTGGAGGCGGTGCTGGACGCCGAGGTCGGGCACCGGGTCGTCGCGTTCACCGGCGATCTCGCCGCCGCCGAGCGCGCCGCCGAGGTGCGCGCGCTGCTCGCCCGCTTCGAGGTGCTGCCCCAGCGCGGCCGGACCTTCGGCGAACGGCTGGCCAACGCGCACGCCGACGCCGCCCGCGCCGGGCTTCCGGTGCTGCAGATCGGCATGGACACCCCGCAGCTCTCCCCCGCCGAGCTGACCACGGCCGCGACCGAGCTCGCGGGCACCGGCGAGGCGGTGCTCGGCCCGGCCACCGACGGCGGCTGGTGGGCGCTCGGGCTGCCGACCCCGCAACCCGCGCGCGCCCTTGCCGGGGTGCCGATGTCCACCGCGCGGACCGGGCTGCTCACCCGGGACGCCCTGCGCCGCTGCGGGATTCCGGTGCGCACGCTGGCCACGCACTCCGACGTGGACCACTTCGACGACGCGCTGCGGGTCGCCGCCTTCGCCGGTGGCCGCTTCGCCGCGGCCGTGCACCGGCTCACCCCGGTGTCCCGATGACCGAGACCTTCGACCGGGCCCTCGCCGGACACGACTGCTGGGTTCGCGCCGCGGACGGGACGAGGCGCGAGGTCCCGGCCCGGCGCTGGCTCGGCGCCGCCGAACCCGCCGACACCGCCTTCACCGCGGGCTGCGACGGACCGACCATCGACCTGGGGTGCGGGCCGGGGCGGCTGGTGGCCGCGCTGCTGCGCCGCGGCGTCGTCGCGCTCGGCGTCGACGTCTCCCCGCTGGCCGTCGCGCTGACCAGGGCCCGCGGCGCGCCCGCGCTGCTGCGCGACGTGTTCGGCCCGCTGCCCGGCGCCGGCCGCTGGTCCTACGCGCTGCTGGCCGACGGCAATATCGGCATCGGCGCCGACCCGCACCGGCTGCTCGTCCGCACCCGCGCCCTGCTCACCGCCGACGGGGTGGCCGTGGTCGAGTTCGACCCGCCCGGCACCGGGATGGTGCGGCTGCTGCAACGGGTGGAGACCGAGGCCGTCGCGGGGCCGTGGTTCCCGTGGACCCGGGTCGGCATCGAGCACGCCGGGCAGCTCGCCGCCGCCACCGGGTTCCGGGTGCGCGCCACCGCCGAGGTGCACGGGCGCCACATCGCCTGGCTCGACCGCGCCCGCCGTGCGGTATCGGCATGAACGGCCGGACTCGCGACGAGTTCCCGGACCCGCCGCAGCCGGGCGATCACCCCGCCAACGAACCGGCGAGTCCGGCGCGCGGCGCGGAGATCGCCGCCCGCGCAGGCATTCCGCTCGGGGTCGCCATCCTGGTGTGTTTCGTGACCGGGCTGCTCAGCCACTGGATCCAGCATCCGCCGGACTGGTTCTCCTGGCCCGCGCACCCCGTGTGGCTGTATCGGGTCACCCAGGGCCTGCACGTGATCGCCGGGGTCGCGGCCATCCCGCTGCTGCTGGTGAAGCTGTGGGCGGTCTACCCCCGGCTGTTCCAGCGGCCCCGGCTCTCGCCGCTGGTACTCGCCGAGCGCGGCTCGATCGCGCTGCTGGTCGGGTCGGTGATCTTCCAGCTGGCCACCGGGCTGGCCAACATCGCCCAGCTCTACCCGTGGAAATTCTTCTTCCCGCCCGCGCACTACGCCATGGCCTACGTGGCGCTCGGCGCGCTGGCCGTGCACCTGGCGGTGAAGCTCCCGGTGATCCGTTCCGCCCTCGACCGCCCGGTGAACTCCCCGCCCAGCTCCGGAATCTCCCGGCGCGCGGTGCTGAACGCGGGCTGGATCGCCGCCGCCGTCGCCGGGCTGGCGGTGGCGGGCCAGTCGGTCCCGTTCCTGCGGTGGCTCGCGGTGCTGGCGCCGCGCAGCGGCGAGGGACCGCAGGGGGTTCCGGTCAACCGCACCGCCGTCGCCGCCGGGGTCGTCGACCGGGCCCGCAACCCCGCCTACCGCCTGATCGTGGCCGCCGGTGAACGCCGCCGCGAGTTCGGCCCCGACGAGCTGGCCGCGCTGCCGCAGACCTCCGCGCGGCTGCCGATCGCCTGCGTGGAGGGCTGGTCGGCCTCGGCGGAGTGGTCCGGGGTCCGGCTGCGGGACCTCCTCGACAGCGTCGGCTACCGCGGCGGCGCGGTGCGCGTCGAGTCGCTGGAGGAGTCGGGGATCTACCGGACCTCGATCCTGCCCGCCGTCCACGTCGCCGCCGCCGACACGCTCGTCGCGCTGACGATCAACGGGCAGCCGCTCGATCTCGACCACGGCTACCCGTGCCGGCTCATCGCCCCGAACCGGCCCGGCGTGCTCCAGACCAAGTGGCTGGCCCGGATCGAGGTGCTCGCATGATGCTCGCCCTCCGCGCCGCGCTGCTCGCGGCCGGGATCGCCCTCGGCTGGTACGGCATCGCCGCGCTGCTCGACCTGGCCCGGCCGGAGCTGATCTCGGTCGCCTGGTGGTTCGGCCTCGGAATCCTGCTGCACGACGCGGTTTTCGCGCCGCTCTGCGCCGCCGCCGGGCTCGGCGCGCGCCGGATACTACCCGCCCGCTGGTGGGCGCCTGCCGCGTGCGGCGCGCTGTGCACCGTCACCCTGGCACTGCTCGCGCTGCCGGTGCTCGGGCGCGGCGGCGCCATGCCGGACAACCCCTCGGTGCTCGACCGGGCCTACCCGCTCGGGCTCGGGGTCGCGCTGGCGGTGGTGTGGGCGCTGGTCGGCGCCGTGCTGGTCCTGCGCCGCGGCAGGTGACGGCGTAGGAGGCCCGTTAACGCACGAAACCCGCGCCGTTGGCGCGGGTTTCGGGTCAGACGATTGTCAGACGGCGCGGACGCTCGCGGCCTGCGGGCCCTTCTGGCCCTGCTCGACGTCGAACTCGACACGCTGGCCCTCATCGAGGGACTTGAAACCGGATCCGGAGATCGCGGAGTAGTGCACGAAGACGTCAGGACCGCCCCCGTCTTGCGCGATGAAGCCGAAGCCCTTTTCGCCGTTGAACCACTTCACACTGCCTTGCGTCATTACTTTGTGTTGCTTTCTGTAGCAAGCCGGGCTGTCACTGCGACAACTCGTACTCCTCTCAAGGATGTCACACCGGGGCCGTGCTGTCTTCGAACGTGAGCCACCGCACAAATGCCGGTGCACGGCTCCGGCGCTACCGCTCCCGGTCGGCGCCCATGCGCTCGTGCAGGGTCAGCAGCAGATCATCGACTCGCGACCGCACCTCCGCCGACGCCGCGGCGCCCGCCCCGGAGACAACGGCGCACAGCCGCGCGGCGAACTCCGCCACCGGCAGCCCGGTCACCTCCGCGCGCCAGGCCAGGAGCTCCCCGGCCTTGTCCGCGGTGACACCGTAGACCAGCTGCAGCATGCCGACGGCCTGTTCGACCGCCGCGCCGGTCCGCACCATGCGCGGCAACGCCTCGTCCAGCAGCGCCTTGTGCTGCACGGCGAGTTCGTCGGTGAGGTCGATGTAGAACCCCTCGAACTCCGAACCCGGCCGGTCCGCACCGCCCGCCCGGTCGGCGAACAGGATCAGCGTGCGCTCGGTCCCGGCGGCGTCGGGCAACCGCACCCGCACGCAGAACCGCCGGTCACCGGCGAGCGCCGCGGCCAGGGCCGCCCGGTCCAGCGGGTGGACCTGCGCCAGCAGCAGCTCCAGGCCCAGCTGCCCGTCCCCGGCATCGGCAGCCGCCGAGCGCGGCGCGGTCTCCCCGGTCCACCACATCGTCCGCTCGTCCGGGCGGTACCCGAACCGGCCGACACACACCGGCGCCACCGCGCCCGCGGCATCGATCCCCTCGCGCGACTCCGTCTGCCGTGTGCCGCCCATGCCCTCTCGCTCTCGGTCCGAACCTGCGGATCGCCCGGTCCCGCGGCAGCTGTCACCGCTGCGGGCCCGGCCCCGCCAGCGGCCACGGCCGCTGCAATCGAGGCATACCCGTTTCGTCCCGCCGATCGACCTCGCCGGAGAATTTTCGTCCGGCGAGAGGTCGGCGTCGAGCAGGTTTCCGACAGGAGCGGAGCGGCGGATCGCGATCGAGGGGGTCAGCGCGGCGCGGCCCGGCGGCGGGCGGCGACGATATGCGCGACGGTGACCGCGCGGTCGGCGCGCTCGGCGGCGTGGACCAGCAGCTCTTCGGCGTCGCGCAGGGCGGCGTGCAGCCGGTCGAGGCGGGGTCCGTCGGGCACGGTGCGCGACAGCCTGCTGTACAGCACCCCGACCCGCTCGCGCAGCACCTGGACCTCGGCGCGGGTCGGCGCGGGGCCGAGCCCGCCCAGTCGCGTGATCGCATCGGCGAGTTCGGCTTCCAGATCGTCGCTGTCCACGACCACCCCCCGTTCTGCTACCGCCTCGGACGCCGCTCCGGACCCCGAAACCCAGGGTAATGAGACCCCCTCGGTATGCCACCGATCCCGCGGGCAAAACCTGCTCTCCCGGGTGTAGACATTCTGCCGAGAAGCTACTAACGTCTCTCTCGTCGAGAACAGAAGGACTGGTAGCCGGGCAGGGGAACTGCCCGGAGAGCAGCACCCTCGCCCCTCCCCGACGGAGAAGAGAATCCGGTGCAGTAGGCCGGACCGCCGGGGGGCGGGGACGCAGTACCGCAGAGATAGCAACCGATCCCGGGAGGTGGCCTACTGAACAACTCGACCCGACTTCACACGCCCGCCAGATTCCGGGCACCGGCCGCACCGGCCGAGTGATGATGTCGGAATACCCCTCGTAACTCTTCCGGGCCCCGGCGCCAATGGCGCCGGGGCCCCCTGGCGTGAACATCGACCCGAGAGGCACTATGCCCGAACCCGCATTCGAAGAATCCGGCTCCGATATCGCCGCCGGGCGTCTCGACGACAGCGACTACCCCGCCTACAGCATGGGTCGAGCCGCGGAGATCCTCGGCGTCACACCCGCCTTCCTGCGCGCCCTCGGCGCCACCGGCCTGGTCGAGCCGCAGCGCTCCGACGGCGGCCACCGCCGCTACTCCCGCGCCCAGCTGCAGATCGCCGCCCGCGCCCGTGAGCTGGTGGACAGGGGCACCGCGCTGGAGGCGGCCAGCCGGATCATCTCCCTCGAGGATCAGCTCGCCCGCGCCCACGAACGCAATGCCGAGCTCTCCGGCCCGGCGCCGGAGGCCGAATCCGGCGGCTGACCGGCCGTCGGCGGGAGCGTGCCCGGCGCGCACCATCCGGAGCGAGGAGTCGAGGAGATCATGACCAGGACCAGCGACGACGCTCCGGTGCAGCGGCAGCGCTTCGCCACCGGCGAGGCGGACCTGATCGAGCAGATGCTCACCGACATGTACGTCGGCACCCGCAGCCGGATCGAGCCGATCGACGCCGACGACGTCTTCAGTATCGAGAGCGGCGCTGTGCCCGGCCTGCACTCGGCACGGCTGCACGCGACGACGGGTTTCGGCGCCGACACGGACCCGATCGGCGATCACATCGTGGTCGAGACCTTCACGGCCGGGCGGTTCGAGTACGACTACGACCGTGGCAGCACCCGGGTGCGCGGGCGCGCCGGTGACACCGTCCTCGTCCCCGCCCACACCACGCAGACATTCCAGGCCTTCGCGATGGAGATGCTGATCCTGCGGATCCCGATGACCCGGATCGATGACGCCGCCGCCACCCACTACGGCCTGCACCCCGGCGAACTGCGCTTCACCGGGTTCACTCCGCTGAACCCCGCGCTCGACCGCTACTGGAACTCGCTGACCCACCAGGTTCACCGCGACCTGCTCTCGGCCGCCGACCCCGCGCTCGCCCACCCGGTCCTCGCCGAACAGACCGGCGCCTTGCTCGCCACCGTGCTGCTCGCGGTGTTCCCGCACACCGGAATGACCCAGCTCCACCGGCCCGGCCCCGGCACGACCTCCCCGACGGCGCTCGCCCGCGCGGTGGAGCACCTGCACGCCCACCCGCACCTGCCCATCACCGTCACCGAACTCGCCCGCGTCGCCGGTGTGACTCCCCGGGCCCTGCAGTACGCCTTCCGCACCCACCACGGCACCACCCCGCTCGGCTACCACCGCGAGGTCCGGCTCGAGGCCGCCCATCGTGACCTGCTCACCGCCGACCCCGCAGCGGGCGACACCGTGACCGCGATCGCCGCCCGCTGGGGCTTCCCCAGCTCCGGACGATTCGCCGGCTACTACCAGCGGCGCTACGGCGAGACGCCCGCGCAGACCCTGCACTCCTGAATCCGGCGGCGCCCCCCGGCCGACGGCGGTGCCACCGGAACGGTGTCCGTTGCCTCGACGCACCTCCGGCGGCACCTGCGGTTCCCGGCTCCCAGGGTCGTTCGGGCGGGGGCCGGACTCCGCAGTGGCGACGTGCCCGCTCCGGGCCACCGGCAAACGCGCCCCCGGCGCCCTGTGTGAAGGGCGAGACACCGCAAGCCGTTTCGTGCCCCCCGCGACGACTGCGGGCGGGCTGTCAGGCAGCCGCGACCGTCTCGGCCATCGCCTGCGCGCGCAGCTGGGCGAGCACCCGGGTCAGGATGCGGGAGACCTGCATCTGGGAGACCCCGATCCGGGCCGCGATCTCGTTCTGGGTCAGGTTCTCCGAGTAGCGCCACACCAGCACCTGCCGGTCGCGCTCCGGGAGCGCGGCCAGCAGCGGACCGACCGTGATCGCATCCTCGAGCAGGGTGTAACCGGGATCGGGGGCGACGAGATCATCGAGTACCGAGCCGCCACCGTTGCCGTCCTCGCTCCGGCGCCCCGCATCGACCGATTCGCTCTGGTACGCGTTGCGGGCGATCAGCGCCCGGGTGACCTCGACCAGCTCTACGCCGAGCTCGGTGGCGATCTCGCGCGCGGTCGGCATCCGGTTCAGCTGCTGCGACAGCGACTCGATCGCCGGGGCGAGGCGTTGCTGGAGTTCCTTGACCGCCCGTGGTACCCGCACCGCCCACATCTTGTCGCGGAAATGGCGGCGCACCTCCCCCATCACCGTCGGGATCGCGAACCCGAGGAACGGGCTGCCGTGCGCGTGGTCGAACCGGTCGACGGCCTGGACGAGCCCCACCATCGCGACCTGGACCAGGTCGTCGATATTCTCCCCGCGCCCGCCGAAGCGCATCGCGATGTGCTCGGCCAGCGGCAGCGCGGTGGTGATGATGTCGTCCCGCAGCCGCGCCCGCGCCGGGTCGGCGGGATCGAGGGCGGCCAGCTCGGCGAAACGGGGTTCGAGGTTCTCGTAGTCGTCTTTACCCGTGCCGGAGCGGCGGGCGAATTCGGCGTAGGTGGTCGAGGTTCTCGAACTCGTCACAGGGTGGGGTACCTTCCAGCGGGCAATACGAACAGATGTTCTAACGGTGGTACCCGAATATAAGAAGCGCAAACGCTACCGCGGCGGCTCGAAGGCCGCACCCGTCATCTCCCCGCCCTGCCCGGGCGTGAAAAGCTCTTGCGCCGAATCGATTCACTCCGATCGGCACCGGTTGTTTCGCACGCCCGGGCAGGGTTTCGGTCGAGCCCTCACTTCGCGGGGCCGCCACCGCCATGGCGGCATCGCGGCGAGGGCCGCACACCTCGGGGCCCGAATCGGAAGGTCGGGGATGCGGGCGCCCGCGGTGTCACCCAGGGTCTAGCCGATCCACGCCGAGCCAAACGTGTTGCGGCACTGCTACTTCTCCGAACGAATGCGCCTCAGGCCCGGTGGCCGGGCTCGAGGTGTTCGACATCGGCCATGCGCACGACCGCGACCCCGGACGCCGGCGCCGACCCCACATCCGGGGCGAGCAGCATGCCGACGTGGTCCCCGTAGTCGTGGCGTTCGAGAATCGGGCCGCTGAACCACCCGGCCGCGTCGGTCAGGATCGGCAGCCCGCCCGGACCCGGCCGCCACGCACAGCGCTCGAACTTGTCGATCTCGTCGCCGGTCTCGGCGCCGAACAGCTCGGCGAGGGCCCGCCGGTCGTGCGGCAGCAGCTGCACCACCAGCCGCTCGGCACGCTCGGCCACCCCGAAGGTGTGGTTCGACTTCGATATTCCCACCAGGAAGCGCAGGGGATCGATGCTGACCTGGGCGGTGAAGCCGACCAGGCAGCCGCTGCGCTCGGCACCGGCGCGGGTGGTGACGACGAAGACCGGGTAGTCCGCGGCGGCGAGCACGGCTGTGCAATCCGATTCGGCGTCATGAGTGTTCTCCGACATGAGACTCGGATTCCCCCGCGGCCGCTCCCGACACTGCCCCGGGGGTGCCGGACACGTCGATCGAGAGCGCGTCAAGGCGGGTTGCGGTGGCGCCGAGCCCTGCCGGGGAGTTCAGCACTCCGCTCGTGGCAGGCGCTCCCGGGCGGAGCCGTGAGACCACCACGAGAGCACCCGCGGCCCATTGTCACCGAGCACATTCACCTCGGAACGAAGATCATGTTTCGCCCGATTCGGGCACTATGCACTCGAGGCGGCTGTACGCTGCGCCAAAAGTGACCCACACGTATTTCACATCTGGATTCGAGAGGCCCATGACGATTCGCACCTCGGGTAAGCACCTTCTCCGCGCGGCAGGCGCGCTGATCGCCGGACTCCTGCTCCTGAGCGCGACGGCCTGTGGCGACGGGTCCACCGAGCCGCCGAAAACGCCCGCTACCAGCACCGTCGCCCCGGCCCCGACGACTCCGGCGCCCGCCGCCGGCCCCGCGCCGAGCAGCAGCGCCGCGCCCGCACCCGCCGAAGCCCCGCCCGCACCGGTGGTCGCCGAGCCGGAGCCGGTCGTCCCGGCGCCTGCCCCGCCGCCGGTCGCGCCGAAGCCGGCACCGCAGACGGCCGCCCCGCAGCCCGCCCCGCAGCCCGCGCCCGCACCGCCCACCCTGGACGCGCCCGGCTTCGAGCCGCGCGCCGGCTACTGAGGACACGATGAGATCCGTCGTCAGCGCCCTGTGCGCGGCGGCCGCGCTGGCCGCCGCGTCGGCGATGGGAACGGCCGCCGCACAGGCGGAGCCGGCGCCGCAGGGCAAGCAGGTCATCGTCCTCGGCGATTCCTACACCGCCAACGGCTGGGATCCGTTCACCCTCGGCGACGTCTGCGTGCGGGGCGCGACCGCGTGGCCCGCCCAGCTGGGCGCGCTGCTGGAGCCGGGCCAGGTGGCGAACCCGTCCTGCTCGGGCGCGACCATCGACAGCGGCCCCGGATTCACCCTCGCCCACGAGGTGCTGCAGGCCGACCGTGAAGGCGCGCTCGGACCCGCGACGAAGCTGGTGACCGTGCAACTCGGCCTCGACGACCGCTGGGGCGAGTCCACGCAGACCCTCTGGTACGGGCTGCAGCAGTGCGTCTTCGACCTCGTCCGCGGCTGCGACCTGGACGCCGTCGAGCAGGGCCGCTACCCGGACCTGCACGGGGTCACCGGCCCGGTCTACGCCGAGCGGATCCGCGCCGCGGTCACCTACATCCGCTACTACGCCCCCGCGGCCCGGATCGTGATCATGGGCTACCCGGAGGTGCTGGCGGCGGGAACGGAGACGGCCTGCGTCAGCATCCTCGGCGTCGCGCCGTTCATCCAGCCGCGCGCCAAGGCGGTGGTGGACTACTTCGACCGGATGGACCGCGCCCAGCGCGAGGCCGCCCAGCTGCTCGGGCTGGAGTTCTTGGACACCAGGGCGCTGACCGCCGGGCACGGGCTGTGCTCGGCGGAGCCGTGGGTCAACGGGTTCTTCGACTGGCGCACCGATATCGCCGGGCTGCCGCTGCACCCGTCCGCGCGCGGGGACTCCGTCGTCGCGAACGCGCTGTACGACGGGTACCTGCGGTGACCACCGACGTCGTCGCGCGGCGGCGGCCCGCGCTGCCGTCGCTCACCGGGGCGCGCTGGTGGGCGGCGTTCGCGGTGTTCACCCTGCACGCGCTGGTGTTCCTGCCGGTGTACCCGTTCCAGAAGTCCGAACTGTTCCGGCAGCTGCACCAGTGGATGCCGATGCAGCTGGGGGCCGCGGGGGTCACGTTCTTCTTCGTGCTGTCGGGCTTCATCATCTACTGGGCGTTCCGGCCCGGCATGTCGGTGCGGTTGTTCTACCGGCGCCGGGTGCTGAAGATCTACCCGACGCACCTGGTGGCGGCCGCGGCGTTCGTGCTGGTCGCGGCGGTGCCGCTGCACCGGCTGGTGGTGTGGCTGCCGAACCTGCTGCTCGTGCACGCGTGGGTGCCGAAGTGGAGCACGGTCGGCGGGCTGAACGTGCCCGCCTGGTCACTCGCCTCGGAGATGCTGTTCTACCTGAGCTTCCCGCTGCTGGTTCCGCTGGTGCTGCGCATCCCGACCCGGCGGCTGCTGCTCGCGGCCACGATCCTGGTGCTGGGCGTGCTCGCGCTGCACGCCGCCTTCTACCTGTGGGTGCCCGGCCCGAAGGGGATCGGCAACGCCTTCGCGCCCCGGCTCGTGCCCGGCGACACCTCGCCGTACTACGAGCTGCACGCCTCCCCCGCCTGGTTCGCCCAGCCCGACATCCCGGTGTCGCCGTCGTACTGGCTCGGCTACACCTTCCCGCCCGCCCGGCTCCCGGAGTTCTACCTCGGCGTGCTGGCCGCCCGCATGGTGATCGAGGGGCGCTGGCGCAACACCCGGCTCGCGCCGCCGGTACTGGCGCTGGTACTCGCCTACGCCGCGACCTGGGTGGTTCCGGTCGACTTCAAGATGTCGGCGCTGCTGATCGCGCCGACGGCGGCGGTGGTGGCGACGCTCGCGGTCCGGGATCTGCGCGGGATCCGCGGGCTCAACTCGCACCCGCGCATGGTGTGGCTCGGCAATATCTCCTACGCGTTCTACCTGATCCAGTTCCCGGTGATGGTGCTGGTCACCCGGTTCCTGATCGGGGGAAGGCAATTCGGGTTCCTCGGGTGGGCCGGGTTCGCCGTGCTGACGTTCGTGCTGTCGACGGCGGCCGCGGCCGTGCTCTACCACTGGGTCGATCTGCCGATCATGAACCGGTTCGCGGGACGCTCCGCGCCCGTCCCCGATCAGCGCACCGACTCGGAGACCGGGACATCGGTGGGCGTTTCGGCGCGCGGCGGGGCCGAGCTCGAGGACGAACTCGCGGCGCGGCGAAACTGACCGGCTCCCCGGACGAGGCCGCCGGTGAGCAGCGGCTCAACCGCGCCGCAGACTGCGGCGACCCCGGCGAGGAGCGCGCGTTCGTCGCGGATCCGGGCGGGCTCGCCGGCCTCACCCGCTGAGCCAGCCGCGTTCGATCGAGCGCAGCAGGGCCGGGTAGACGAGGGTGTAGCGGAACGGGAGGATGGCGGCCATGTAGAGCCTGCCGAAGAGGCCGTTGGGTTTGACGAGCACCGCCATCTGACCGTGGTAACCGGTCCCGGAAGCGTCCGGGACCCAGCCGATGTGCATCGCGGCGTGCACGGTCCGGTTCGCCATCTCGGCCACCCACTCGGTGTCGGTCAGATACACCGAGGTGAAGGGCACGGCGGTGAGATCGGGGCCGCGGGGCCCGGCCAGCAGGTCGGCGGGCAGACGATCGCGCAGGGTCGGTACCCGGGCGCCGATCCCGGTGTTCGGATCGTCCCAGTGCAGCAGCGCCCCGAGTCGCCAGCGGATCGCGAACAGTATTCGATACGCGGCCGAGGTTCGTTGTTCTTTCCCGTCCGACGCGAATTGCCGCACCAGGCGGGCCAGGTCGTCCCGGCCGCCGGGCGTCGGCAGTTCCCACACGTCCTCGACGGTGAAATCCGGGGCTATCGCATGGATTCGCCACGGCTGGGCGCTGTACTCCGATCGCCTGATTCTCATCGGCGCTCCACTCGGACGGGTGTCGTGGCGCGGATCACCGGGGCTGGAAGCGGAGGTGTGTCGAGTGCGAGCATGGAGTGATGATCGAGGAGCCGCGGTCGTGGCGTCTTGAACGCAACGGCAGCACCGCCTTCGTCGCGGTGTGCGCCGAGTTCGCGTGCATATCCCTCGACGCCGCCGCCGCTCCGAACCCCTACCGGCATCCGGCCTGGCAGCTCGTGCTCTGCACCGACGACCCGGTGTCGGTGACAGACGGGCGCGCCGCGATCACCACCGCGCCCGGAGTTCTGATTCCACCGGGCCTCGAGCGCGCGATCCGCTATCCGGCGGGGTTCCTCTCGCTGTGGGTCGACCCCTACCTGGTCGCGGTCGGCGGCACCCCGCGGGTCCACGCACTCGACCGGGACCAGGTCCGCCGAGTGGTCACCGCCACCGGCCGTGACCTCGATCCGGAGCGGCTGGGCGCGGCGCTGGACCGGCTCGCGGTCGCCGCCGCCGCCCCGGATCCCCGATTGCGGCGGGTGCTGCGGCTGCTGGACGAGGGATCGAGCGTGGACGATGCGGCCGTCCGCGTCGGGCTGTCACCTCGGCGGTTGCGGCAGCTCTCCGCCGCGGCGCTCGGCGGTTCGCTGACAGCGCTGCGGCGCTGGCATCGGCTGCGCGAGGCCGTACTGCAGTTCCCGCTCCGGCCCGCCGCGGAGATCGCGGCGAGTACCGGGTTCGCGGATCAAGCGCATCTGGTGCGGAGCACGGTCGCGATGGGCGGGGTGACTCCGGGCCGGATGGCGGCGGTGCTCGGTGGCGCTCCCGGCCGGGCCAGCGGAGTGGGCGGGCGGAAGTAGCCCGTCTGACAATCGGCCGATCCAGGCTCTCCGTCAGATGTCCCGCGTGCCCATGCTGGGTGAGCCTCGTGCGCGGTAGTCGCTTCAGGTGGAGGTCCGGGTGATGGCGGGGACCGTGTAGGTCCCGTCGAGCACGGCGTCGGCGGGTTCGTACATCCGCAGTACCGGCCGGAAGGCGCCGGCGGGGGCGGGTAGCCAGTTGGCGCGGGCGGTGGGGTCGGCGGGGGCGGTGTTGCTGATGGTGATGGTGAGTGCGCCGTCGGGTTCGTGGACGATGCCGGGGGTGCGGTCGCCGATGGAGTAGCGGTCGATCGGGTTGGCGACCAGGTAGAAGTCGGGGACCGAGTACATGGTGATCGACCAGAACGCCCCGACCGGTGGTGTGGGGTCCAGTCGCAGGGTGTAGGTGTCGGCGCCGTCGAGTTGTGCGCCGTGGTCGTCGAGGTAGGTCATGATGTAGGCGGCTTCGTAGGCGTGGTTGCCCCAGAGCCCGCCCTTGGCGGCGGCGGCGCGTTCGATGATCCGCAGGTGTGGATCGTCGATCTTGAATCGGGGGTCGTCGAGGGCGCCGACTTCGAAGAAGTCGAGGTTGTAGTCGAAGGCGTGCAGGGTCATTTTCCAGCCGTTGACCTCGGGGCTGGAGCCGTGGGTCAGCGCGGTGTCGAGGTCGTTCGCCCCCGCGCGCAGCCCGGCGCGCAGGGCGGCGGCGGTGTCTGTGTCAGGGCGGTGGTAGGGCGAGGAGCCTTGCTCGCCGATGCCGGTCGGCGCCAGGGAATCCTGCAGCGCTCGGTCTCGCGGGGCAGGCGGGAATGCCTGGGACCACAGCCGCAGCTTCTCGAGGAACAGCAGCTCGGGGTCGATGCCGGGCTCCGGCGCGGGCAGGCCGGTGGGGCGGGCGCCGGTATCGAGCGGGGTCAGTGTGGTCGCGTCCTGCAGGGCGTGGACGACAGCGAGGTCTTCATCCGGTGTGCAGGACCATCGGCCCACGATCGAGAATATCGTGGTGGGCGCGGTGATCACGGTGCTCCCCGGCGGAGCCTCGGCGCTCGACCCGGGCGGGACCAGCAGGAAATCACCGGCGCCGGTGTCGGTCGCGCGGTGGCCGATGTAGGCGAAGTTGTCGGTCCAGGCATCGACGAACTGCAGCACGTAGTAGCGGCCCGCGGTGTCGGGGACGTGCAGGGCGATCGGCCCGGCCGAGAGGTCGAGCTGGGCCATCGAGTACAGGGTGTCGTTGTTGATGGTGACGAAGGTGTCGGCGGGCCCGGCGAGGCTCCGCGCGTGGGAGAAGGTGTTGAACGGCGCCGCCGGGTTGGCCCCGACTCCTTCTTCGACGTAGCGCCGGACCTGGTCCAGGTTGAACACCAGGGGGAAGCCGTAGAGGTAGGCGCGAGCGGCCAGCTCGGGCAACGACTCACCGGTCATCGCAACTCCATCCTCGTCGGGGTCCAGCTCGCTGGTCAGGGGTGACGATCGCCGGTGGGGGCCGTGGTTCCTCGTCGGTGCTGCCATCGGCGACGCTATCGGCAGCGGGTGCGCACCGATATCACCCGTTTCGGGTGATATCGGCGGTCGGTCCGTCGCGCGGCGCACGCCGGGCGCACCTGTCGAGCGAGACCACGTGGCGTGCTGCTGGTGATCGCCGCGCTCGGGCTGGTCGCCCTGGTCCGGCCGTCCGATCAATCGCTGCCGGCCGGTCGTCGACCAGGTGTCATGTTGACCGCCCCGATACCGGGTATCCGGAGCCGATGGGCAGCATGATCAAGAAAGCAGCGCACCTGCAGTACACCGACCTGGGCGCTGCGGTCCGGCTGCGGCGTGACGAATCCGAGGTGGTCGGCGAGCTGGTCGGCTTCACCCTCGCCAGGGAGACCGACGTGGAGCTGGAACTGCACGTCGCCGTGCTCGACCCGGCCGACGTGACCGCCTGCGTCGAGCCGGACAGCTCCGTCGAGCTGCGCGGCGACCGCTACGAGGGCGACGACGCCGACCCGGAGGGCTGGAGCAACGCCGTCTGAACCGCCGGTGCCGCGGCCGGGACCCCGGCCGCGGCACCGGGTTCATGCCGTGGCGGGCTCCTGGGCCGGCTCGGCCGCTTCGACCGCTGACGCCTGCGGAATCGTGAAGGTGGCGAGCACGACGGCGATCGCGATCACGAAGCACCCCACCGTGTACCAGAGACTGCCGATGGGGTCACCGTTGCCGGTCACCCCGTCCACCGCGCCGAAGTAGTCCGGCAGCGCGGCCCCCCACAGCACGGCCATCACCACGAGGTAGACGATCGCGTACACCTGCACGAAGCGATTGCGGTCCCCGCGCACCTCGGAGGTCCCGGCGCGCAGCGCCGACCAGCGCTTCCACAGCAGCGCCGCCGCCAGCACCGACAGCACGGCCAGCTCCGCCGCGTACACGACACCGCGCACGGTGTCGCTGCCGATGCCGATCACCGTGGCGGGCAGCGGAAGCACGAACGTGCCGACCGAGGCGAGCAGCCCGATCACCACCGTCCGCCACACCAGCTGCACCCCGGTGAACTTCGTCCCGGCATCCACGTGCCTGCCGACGAAGAACTGCACGCACAGCGCCAGCGACATGGGCCACAGCGCGGCGAAGACGACCACGCTCGGCAGCGGAACCGCGTCGAAGAACGGCTGGTTGATCGGGTTCTCCAGCGACCACTCCCACCAGCGCAGCTGCGGGCCGATGTGGTCGAAGATCTCGTAGAAGGCGTGGTGCACGAAGCCGACGCAGACCGCGCCGAGCAGCACCCCGTACCGGCGGAACACCCCGAGCATCCGGACGATCTCGAAGGCGAGCGTCGCCATCAGCGGATAGATCGCGACGATGTAGAGCGGCAGCCGCCCCCACAGAAAGTCGACGGTGAACACGTTGTGCGCGAACATGGTGTCGACGTGCTCTTCGATGCCGAACGCCGCCGGGAAGTACAGCGGCGGCTCGATCACGAACAGGTAGGCCGTCGCGCCGAACCAGAGCACCAGGTTGGTCGGGTCACCGTGCCTGCGCAGCCGCAGGATCGCGTAGACCAGGGCGAGGACCGAGCCGAGCACGATGGTCAGCTCCAGGACCGGCAGCGTCCAGTTCTCCAGCGCGGCCGGGTTGCGGAACTCGACGAGCCCGCCCGCCTCGTCGCACGAGAAGCCGAGCCGGGTGGCGAGTTCGGCGAAGGTGGGGGCGCAGGGGGCGCTCATCCGTTCACCGCCAGCCGCTCGGAGTCCGCGGTGTACCAGCGGGTGCAGTCGTCACCGGCGTCGTAGCGGGCGAACCACTCCCCGGCCAGCGCGGGCAGCTTCTCCTCCCCCGGATCGTGGCCGGGCATCTGGCTGCGGAACACCCCGGCCAGCGCGGTGAGCTGCTCCCTGCGCGGGAGCCCGTCGAAGGCGCGCGGCATCGGGCCCTTGGTCAGGTAGGGCGCGACCGAGCCGAGCACCCGCTGCTTGACCCGGTGGGTGGCGAACATCGACAGCGAGTCGACCTTCCGCTGTGCGAGCGGAACGTGCTGGTTGAACCCCGCGCAGGCGATCCGGATCACCTTCATGACGTGCGCGAAGATCGACGGCGCCATCCGCATCCGGTACAGCTCGTTGCCGACCAGCGCGTTGAACAGGATCAGCGCGGAGCTGCGGTGCTCGACCTCCTCGACGAAGTGCCAGAGGAACAGCGAGGCGACGCGGTCGTCGCCGGGGCGGAACAGGGTCGCCTCGTGGTCGAGCATGAGCTTGAAGACCGGGGTGAAGGTGGCCTCCAGGTCGGCGGTGTAGGCGAGCCGGTAGTCGGTGGAGGTGGCCTCGGTGAGCAGGTCGAACTCGCCGATCACCGCGTCCAGGGTGTTCTGCAGCCCCGGGTACTGCTTGATCAGCGCCTTGACGTGCTGGCGGTGCGCGGTGGAGTGGTGCCCCTCCTGCCGCATGAACGCCACCGCCTCGGCCGCGACCTCCGGATCGGTGAGCACCGGCTTGAGCTGCATGATCAGCTTCACGATCATCTTCTCGAAGCCGACCGCCAGGAACGAGACGGCATTGGACATGCTCGACCAGGCCGGGTTCTGCGGATTCCAGCAGAAGGGGACGTCGGCGGATTCGAAGCCGAAGTCCATCTTCCGCGGTTGTAACTGGGTCATACCTCGCCTCACGGGTCAGGGCTGTTTGCGTCACCATACACAAAAGCGCACCGCTGTATGATGACTTTCCCTGCAACATGCCCGCGTCGAGCTCCGTTCGCCGCGCGTCAGAACCAGGACCGGGGCCGCACCGAGTTGGCCCGATCCACCAGGGCGAAGCGGTCCAGGGTGTCCGGGGTGACCTTGGCGACCGCCCGCAGCGCCGCCTCCAGGCCCTTGCGCAGCCCGCGCTCGGTGCACGGGCAGTCGAGCAGGGTGTCGGCCGGGTTCTGTGGCCGCCCGCCCGCGCCGTACCAGCGCAGCGCACCGTCCAGGACCGCCGCGCGCAGGGAGAGCAGCCTGCGGTCGGCGGGCAGGCCGTGCAGCCGGTTCGCCGCCTCGTCCAATTCGTCCTGGGTGAGCTCGGCCGCGGGCCGCGCGACCAGCAGCAGGGCCAGGGTCATCCGGGCGGTGTCGTAGTTGCGGGTGGCGGACCGCACCTGGCGCAGGGTGTCGATGGCGGCGCCGTGGTCGCCCATCGCGGTCGCCATCCGGGCCAGACCGAATGCCGCGGCCACGACGGTGCGGTCGGTGCGCCACACCGTCCGGTAGTGCTCCGCGACCCGGCGCTGTTCGCGCTCGCGGTCGGCGGGAGCGGCGGCGGCAAGCAGTTCACCGGTGGCGGCCAGCGCGAGCACCGGCGCGAGCTCTCCCGGCAGCATGGCGGCGGTGGTGGCGAAGCGCGCGTGCGCGCGGTCCAACCTGCCGTCGGCGAGCGCTACCAGCCCGTCGAACCACTCCACGCGCCACTCGCCCGGGTGCGCCGCGCGCAGGCCGTCGAGCACGTCGCGCGCCGAGTCCGGAGCGCCGATGTCCAGGTAGGCCCTCGTCTCGATCAGCGCGCACTCCAGCTCGAAGGCTTCGTCCAGGTCGACGGCGTCGGCGCGCAGCTTGGCCCGGGTGATGCGCAGGGCCTCCAGCGCGTGGTCCGCGTCGGCGTGCACCCGCCCGGACAGCAGCCCCGCACCGGGATAGTCGGGGTCGGTCATCGGAATCGGCAGCGCGGCGGCCAGCCGGGGGGCAACCGGCGGCGTCGGGCAGCTTCTCCCGAGCGTGACGTCCATCGTCTCCAGCAGGGCCTCCGATGCGAAGTCGACGCGCACCGTGCCGAAGAGCGACGACACCTGCGGGTGCTCGCGGCCGGTCTCGCGGGCCCGCACGATGCGCAGCACCCCGTCCAGCTGCCTGCGCAGCGCACCGGCGGAGGGAAAGCGGCGCCCCGGGTCGGGGTGCGTGGCCCGCAGCAGCAGTTTCGCCAGCTCCGGGTGCGCGGACAGCACCGGGTGGTCGGCGGGCAGCTCCGCCCCGGCCTCGCCGGGCAGCACCAGCGCCGCCAGCGTGCGGCCCGCGCCGTAGATGTCGGCGACCACGGTGGGGCCGGTCCGGGCGACCTCGGGGGCCTGGAAGCCGGGCGTGCCGTCGAGTGGCCCCCCGGAGCGCAGCGCGGCCACCGCGCCGAGGTCGATGAGGACGACGCCGTCCGGGCCGACCATGATGTTGTCCGGCTTGAGGTCGTTGTAGGCGAGCCCGAGCGAGTGCAGGTGCTCGAGCGCGGGCATGACGCCGAGCAGGTAGCCGATCGCCTCGGCCACCGGGAGCGGCTCGCCGCCGAGCTGGTTCAGCAGCGCGCCGAGCGATCGGCCGTCGATGTACTTCATCACGATGTAGCCGACGCCGCGGTGGGTCACGAAGTTGAAGATCTCGACGATGCCCGGGTGCGCGACCTCCGAGAGGAACTGCCGCTCGACCAGCGCCGCGACGTGCGCCTCCGGATCGCGCGGATTGCGCAGCCCCTTCAGGACCACCCAGCGCCCGCCGACATGGCGATCCCGCGCCAGATACACCCAGCCGAAGCCGCCGTGCGCCAGGCACCCGCGGATCTCGTACTGCCCGGCCACGACATCGCCCTGTGCCAGGGCGGGCCGGAAACCGAAAAGCGCCTTACAGTTTCCACAGGAACCATGGACGGGCGCGGCGCCG
The DNA here is from genome assembly GCF_021183625.1 of Nocardia asteroides. Lineage (NCBI taxonomy): Bacteria > Bacillati > Actinomycetota > Actinomycetes > Mycobacteriales > Nocardiaceae > Nocardia > Nocardia asteroides. The sequence goes on along the minus strand of NZ_CP089214.1, from coordinate 162,102 downwards.
CGCCCGGTTCGGCGCCCGACCGGGGAGCCGCAGTTCCAGCAGAACCGCTCCGCCTCCGGCACCTCGGGTTCACTCAGGACTGTGGACTCCGGCTCGACCACATTCTTCACGATCACCACTCACCTCGCGCCGTTATGCGCCATCAGTTGATGTAATATACCGTCAACTGATGGCAGGCTGCAACACATCCGTCGGCCACCGGGCCGGGACGGCGCCGCGCAGACCGGGCGGAACGGTCGTCGGCGAGACCGTTCACCTGTGGTTTCCTAGATCCATGGCAGGGGATTCCGAGCTGACTATCACCGACCTGGCCCAGCAGGCAGGCATGACGGTCAGGACACTGCGCGACTACAGCGAGCGCGGCCTGCTGCCACCGCCGAAGATGAAGGGCCGCACCGGCATCTACGGTGAAGAGCACCTGAACCGGATCCGGATCGTCGAGCGGCTGCTGGAGCGCGGGATCACGCTGAACGGCGTCCGCGGACTGCTGGAGGCATGGGACCGCGGCGACGACCTCGCCGACGTGCTCGGTGTCGCCACCGCTCCCCCGCCGCCGGGCGCCCTCGACGCCGACGGCCTGGTCACCGCCGACGAGCTGGCCCGACGCTTCGGCGAGCTGCCCGACGGGCTGGCCCGCGCGGTCTCGGCCGGGCTCTACGAGCCGGTGGACGCGAGCAGCTACCGCGTCGCGGACCCGGCGCTGACCGAGTTCTTCGACCGATTGGTCACCGCGGGCACCCCGCTGGATCGAGCGCTCGACGAGATCGAGCAGCTCCGCGCCGACTGCGAGCACATCGCACGCCAGTTCACCGACGCCTTCCTGCGCACGGCCGTGCGCGCGTACCGCCAGTCCGGGCGGACCGACACCGATGCCGAGCGGCTCGACGCCCGGTTGACGGCGACCAGGACCGAGCCGGGCCGGGTGGCGGCCGCGGTGATCGACCGGGCCGTCGAGCGGCACCTCGACGCCATCGTCCGGCGCGAGCTCGCCGACGTATTCCCGGGCGGCGCTTGATCTTTCCTGCCTCGTCGGCACGCGCACATCGGTACCGGCCGCGTCCCGGCTCCGGACGATGCCGCCGGGCGGCACCCCGCGAACCGGCATCACCGCCGCCCGGGCGCCCCGCCGCACGGTGCTGTTCGCGCTGGTAGTGTCCGACCGGTGGCGCGCAGACGCGGATGGGGCGGCAGTCCGCCGGTCGACGACGAGGAAGCGCAGAGCCGCATCGTCGCCACCGCCGTCGAGCTGATCGGCGCGACCGGAGCGGCGATCAGCATCGCCCAGGTCGCCGAGGCGCTCGGCGTGATCCGGCAGACCGTGTACCGCTACTTCCCCACCGCCGAGACGCTGATGACCGCGGCCGCGATCGCCTCCGTCGACGGCTTCCTCGACCGGCTGACCGCCCAGGTCGCCGGGCTCGACGACCCGGCCGAGGCGATGACCGAGGGCGTGCTCTTCACCCTGGTCGAGGTGCGCCGCACCCCGCACCTGGGGCTGCTGCTCTCGAGCTCCTACTCCGGGCGCGACCCCGACAGCCTCACCTCCGAGCAGGCCCGAACCTTCGGCATGACCATGATCCGGCGGTTCGACGTGGACTGGGCGCGGCACGGATACGACGAGGAGGCGCTGCACGAACTCGTCGAGTACGTGCTGCGGACGATGCAGTCGTTCTTCGTCTCGCCGGGGAATCCGCCGCGCAGCGAGGAACAGTTGCGCGGTTACCTGCGGCGCTGGATGGGTTCGGCTATCGCCGCACAGTCCCGGGTCGGATCGAAGTAGGAGTTCGGTCGGGGCAGAGCGGTTACCGCACGCGGCTGAGCGAAGCGGGCACGTCCTCGTCGTCGTCCTCGATGAAGACGTCGTCGACGGTGATGTTCACCTCGACCACCTCGAGCCCGGTCATCCGCTCGATCGCGGTGACCACGTTGCGCCGCACCGCCTTCGCCAGCTCCGCGATCGCGGCGCCGTACTCGACGACGAGCTGCACGTCGACCGCGGCCTGCGCCTCGCCGACCTCCACCGACACACCCTGGCCGATCCCGGCCGAGGCGCCGGGGATGCGCTCGCGCAGCGCACCGAGGGCGCGGGCGGCGCCGCCGCCGAGGTCGTGCACGCCGGAGACCTCGCGGGTGGCGAGGCCGGCGATCTTCCGCACGACCACGTCGGTGATGGTGGTGGTGCCCTGCTCGGTCACCGGGGCGCCGGGCTCGGCGGTCCCGGTTTCGGCGGGCGCCACATCGGTGCGGATCTTCGATTCGACTTTCGATGCAGTCATCGTTCTCTCCTCGGGTCTGTGTTCTGCGTGTGCACCCCGTAAGACCCAGGCCCTCAGCCTTCCGTCACGACTACGTGATCGAGGTCACCGCTGCTCCGACCCGTCGACTGCGGCTGAATCGATTCGCCTTGGAGGCGCCGTATTCGCCGAGGCAGAGACGCTGCGCAGAGTTTGCCGGTCCGCACCGGGGGTAGTTGCCGTCCGTCTTCTGTGATCACGGCGAAAGGGCGGACCGGCATGGTGCGAATTCCTGGCGGGCAGCGGTGACCGAGGCCGTGCTGGCGCCGCCGCGGCGGCCCGGAGTGCCTGCGACGATCCGGGTGGCCTCGGTGCCCGCGTCGCACGTGTACGTGCGGCACCTGGGCGACCCCGACGAACCCGACGGCGTGCTCCGCCTGCCCGACCCGCCGCCCGCGGACGGGCGAACGGTGCCGGGCGGCTGGTGGCCCCCGCTCATGCTCGACCCGGCCTGGATCGACGAGCACCAGGCCGAATTCGACCTCATGCACGTCCATTTCGGCTTCGACGCCATCGAGCCCGCGGTGCTGCGCGAGATCGTCGACCGGCTGCGCGCGCACGGCAAGCCGCTGGTCTACACCGTGCACGACCTGCGCAACCCGCACCACCCCGACCCCGGCGACCACGATGCCCAGCTCGACGTCCTGATCGAGGCCGCCGACGTCCTCATCACCCTGACGCCCGGCGCCGGACGCGAGATCGAACGGCGCTGGGGGCGGCGCGCGCATGTGCTGCCGCACCCGCACGTGGTCGAGCCCGGCCTGGTGCGCGCCGAGCGCCCGCCCGCGCCGCAGTTCAGCGTCGGGGTGCACGTGAAGAGCCTGCGCGCCAACATGGATCCGCTGCCGGTGCTGGAGACGCTGGCCGGGGTGATCACCGAGATCCCCGAGGCGGTGCTGCGGATCAACCTGCACGACGAGATGTTCGACCCGGACAACCACTGGTACAACCCGCGCACAGGTGCCGCGGTGCTCGATTTCCAGCGCCGCCCGCAGGTACAGGTCGAGGTGCACGAGTACTTCTCCGACGCCAAGCTGTGGCGCTACCTGTCGTCGCTGTCGGCGTCGGTGCTGCCCTACCGCTTCGGCACGCACTCGGGCTGGCTCGAGGCCTGCTACGACCTGGGCACCGCGGTGATCGCCCCGGACTGCGGCCACTACCGCGACCAACGCCCCTGCTACAGCTACGGATTCGGCGAGCACGGCCTGGACACCGCCTCGCTGCGGCGCGCGGTGCTCGAGGCGAACGCCGGGCCGCTGCCGCGCGCGACCTGGCCGCGCAGGCACAGCGAGCGCCGCGCGCTGGCCACCGCGCACCGACGCCTCTACGAGCAGGCGCTGTCGTGAGCGCAGGGCTGCGGGTCGCGCTCATCGCCTCCAGCAGGCACCCGATCGTCCAGCCCTTCGCGGGCGGGCTGGAGGCGCACGTGTGGCACCTGGCCCGCGCGCTGCGCATCCGCGGCCACGCGGTGACGCTCTTCGCCGCCGCGGGCAGCGACCCGGCCCTGGAGGCGGCGACGGTCACCGAACCGGCCTTCACCCCGAGCCCGCTCGCCGCCGCCGACCCCTCGTCCGCGCCGATGGAGTTCCTGGTCGACCACCACGCCTACCTCGGCCTCATGCTGCGGCTGCAGCGCACGGGCGCAACAGATTTCGACGTGGTGCACAACCACAGCCTGCACTACCTGCCGGTGGCGATGGCCGCGGGCGTGCCGGTGCCGATGCTGACCACCCTGCACACCCCGCCGACGCCGTGGCTGGAGTCCGCGGTCGGGGTCGCCGGGGCGGGCGGGTCGGCGTTCGCCGCGGTGAGCGCGCACACCGCGCGGTCATGGCGGCCGCTGCTCGGGGAGATCCCGGTGATCGGCAACGGGATCGACGCGGGGCGCTGGCCGGTCGGGCCCGGCGGCGCCGACCTGGTGTGGACCGGGCGGATCACCCCGGAGAAGGGCACGCACCTGGCGATCGAAGCGGCCGCGGCGGCCGGGCGCAGGCTGCACCTGGCCGGGCCGGTCAGCGACGGCGACTACTTCGCGCGGGCGGTCGCGCCGCGGCTGGGGCCGGAGGTCGTCTACCACGGGCATCTGCACCAGGCCGAGCTGGCCGAGCTGGTCGGCTCGAGCGCGGCCGCGCTGGTCACCCCCTGCTGGGACGAGCCGTACGGGCTGGTGGTGGCCGAGGCGCTGGCCTGTGGAACACCGGTGGTCGCCTTCGCGCGCGGCGGGATTCCGGAGATCCTCGATTCCGGCTCCGGCGTCCTGGTCGCGCCCGGTGACACCGCTGCCATGGCGGCCGCCGCCGACCGAGCGGCCGCACTGCCGCGTGCGGGTGCCAGGCGGCGCGCCGAGACGCACTGCGCCCAATCCGGGATGATCGAGGCATACCTGCGCAGCTACGAGCGGTTGATCGGCCGCCACGAAGGGGTGGCGGCGTGATCGGCTATTACGTGCACCACCACGGCTCCGGTCACCTGCACCGGGCCCGCGCCATCGCCGCCGAACTCGGCGAGCCGGTGACCCTGCTGACCTCCCTGCCCGACCCGGGCACCGGCTTCGCCGACACCGTGCTCCTGCCGCGCGACGACAGCGGCACCGACCCGGCAGGCACCGACGCCGGGGGTGCGCTGCACTGGGTGCCGCGCGGTGACCGGGGGCTCGCCGACCGGATGGCGGCGATCGCGGCGTGGATCGCGGCGGCGCGGCCGTCGGCGATGGTCGTCGACGTCTCGGTGGAGGTCGCGCTGCTGGCGCGGCTGCACGGGGTCCCGGTGGCGACCATGGTGCTCCCGGGCGAGCGCGTGGACGACCCGCACCGGCTGGTGCACCGCATCGCCGACCGGGTCATCGCGGCCTGGCCGCGCGAACTGAACGACCCGCCCTACCTGCGCGCCCACGACGTCCGCTTCGTCGGCGGCATCAGCCGTTTCGCCGGGCGGCCGCGCGTACCCGATCCGCGGGCACCCGATGTCCTCGTCCTGGCCGGAACCGGCGGCGCGGACTTCGCCGCCGAGACCGTGTCGGAGCTGGCCGTGCGGCACGGGGATCGGCGCTGGCGCCACCTCGGCCCCGGCTCCTGGGTGGACGATCCGTGGCCGCTGCTGTGCGGGGCCGGGGTCGTGGTCGCGCACTGCGGGCAGGGCGCGGTCGCCGACATCGCCGCCGCCGGGGCGCGGGCGGTACTGGTCCCCGCCGCGCGCCCGTTCGGCGAGCAGCACGCCACCGCCGCCGCGCTGGACGCCGCCGGGCTCGCGGTGATCGCCGAGCACTGGCCCGCCCCCGAGCACTGGCCCGACCTGCTCGATCGCGCGGCGGAGCTCGATCCCGGCCGCTGGACCGCGTGGCGCACGACCGGCGCAGCCGCCAGGGCCGCCACCGCGATCGCGGAGCTCACCGGCCGACGCGAACGGCGGGCCTCGTGAGGACCGCGGTCATCACCCTGTGCGGCGGACGGCTGCCGCACCTGCGCAATCAGCTGCGCGGCATCGAACTCGGCACCCTGCGCCCCGAGATCCACGTCGTGGTGGCGCTCGGCGATCCCGCCGTCACCACCGCACTCACCGACCACCCGGCGCACGTGGTCGAATTCGACTGCGCCACTCCGCTTCCCCTCGCCGCCGCCCGCAATCTCGGCGCCAAGGCCGCGCTGGCAGCAGGCGCCGAGCTGCTCGTCTTCCTCGATGTCGACTGCGTTCCCGGCCCGGAGCTGCTCGCCCGCTACCGCGAACTGGCCGCCTCGGGCGAGCGGGCGCTGTGGTGCGGGCCGGTCACCTACCTGCCCCCGGCCCCGCCGGAGGGCTACGACCTCGAGCGGCTCGCCGCCAAGCGCGCCCCGCACCCGGTCCGCCCCGACCCCGGCCCCGGCGCGGTCCTGCGCGGCGGCGACCACGACCTCTTCTGGTCCCTGTCCTTCGCCGTCACCGCCGGCACCTGGCGTGCCATCGGCGGCTTCCACCCCGGCTACCGCGGCTACGGCGGCGAGGACACCGACTTCGGCGCCAAGGCCGCCGCGACCGGGGTCCCGCTGCACTGGGCGGGCGGCGCGGACGCCTACCACCAGCACCACCCGGTCTCCGACCCGCCGATCGAGCACCTCGCCGACATCCTCGCCAACGCCACCCGCTTCCACCGCCGCTGGGGCCGCTGGCCCATGACCGGCTGGCTCCAGGCCTTCGCCGACGCCGGGCTGGCCGAGTACGACCCCGCCCGCGACACCTGGACCCGCGTGCGCCTCGAGCTCGCGGGTACGAACTGATCACACCCGGGCGAGCTCGCCCGAGCGCACCTCCGCCAGGTCGTCGGCCAGCGCGGCCACCGTCTCCGCCGCGCACACCCGGTTGTCCCCCACCCCGCCGACCGGGCCGCGTTTGGCCCAGCCGGTGACGTAGAGCCGGTCGACCACCGCACCGCTCACGGGATCGACCACCCGCCCCGCCCGGTGCGCGACCGTCCCCCGCTCGCTGAGCGGGACCCCGCGGATCGGCGTCACCTGGAACCCCGCCGCGCTGACCACCGAGTTCGCGCCGAAGGTGCGGCCGGCGCCGGTCGAGACCCGCAGGCTGCGCCCGTCGGCGATCTCCAGCCCGGTGGCCTCGCTGCCGAAGGAGAAGACCACCCGGGTGCGGCCGCGCACGGGCGGCTCGGCGATATCGATCACGGGCAGTTCGCTGATATCGCGGACGACCGGGTTCGGAGCCGCGCGCGGCGCCAGCCCGGCGCCGTCGCGGACGAGATCCACGTTGTGCAGCAGCGCCAGCTCGAGGAAGACCGACGGCGTGAAGGCGACCCGGTCGGTGCGGGAGAGCACCAGGATCTGCTCGACCGGGCGGCCGCCCGGGTTCACCTCGTCGCGGGTGACGATGTGCCGGACCAGGTCCATCGCGACATTCCCGCCCCCAACCACCAGGCAGACCGGCCCGAGGTCACCGGCCCCTGCAGGGGCGGGCAGCCCGGCATTGTCGGCGGCGATGATGTCGATGGCGTGGTGGAAGCCGGGGATGCGGCGGTGGTTGTCGTGGCCGAGCGTGCGCGGGCGGGTCGCGCCACAGGCGAGCACGACGGCGTCGAACTCCCGGCGCAGCTCGTCCACCGCGATATCCACGCCGATCTCGGTGCCGAGCAGCACGGTCACCCGGTCGTCGCCGAACGGCTTGCCGAACAGCGCGATCATGTCGCGCACCCGGCTGTCGGCGTGCGACACGCCGCGGCGCAGCAGCCCGCCGATCTCCTCGTGCTTCTCGAACACCGTGATCCGCGCCGAACCGGAGCGCTGCAGGATCTCGCGCACGGTGTAGAGCGCGGCCGGCCCCGCCCCGACCACCGCGATGCGCAGCGGCGCGGCGAGCGCCCGGTGCCCGGTGTCGCGCGGGGCGGGCACCCGGGGCGCGCGCGCCCGGCCCCGGAAGAACTCCTCGTTGATCCGCGCGAACGGCAGCTCGGTGCTGGTCAGGTCGAACTCGGACTTGATCGCCGAGGCCGGGCAGGCCTCGACGCAGGCCGTGCAGTCGATGCAGGTGCGCGGGTCGATGTGCAGGGTCGCGGCCGTCCCGAAGCCGGGCTCGCCCGGCGCGGGGTGGATACAGTTCTGCGGGCACACCTTGACGCACGAAGCGTCCTTGCAGCAGTGGCCGAGGATCACATGGGTCACGCCTTGTCCCTCACAGCAGGTTCGACTTCCGGTAGATCCAGCGGGAGCCGCGGTCGAGCAGACCTTCGCGGCTCAGGAAATCCATCAGCGGCTCGGCCGCGCGGCGGAACATCATCCGGTGGTGCTCGTTGCCGTCGATGGCGCGCCGGACGGACCCCCAGTCCAGCCCGAGGTCCTCGTAGACCCGCCGGTTGATCAGGCTCTTGCCGATCACGTGGGTGCCGATCGCGATGATCAGCGCGCAGACCCGGCGGCGCAGCCGCGAGCGCCCGGCCAGCTGGTCGCGGATATTGCGCCGCGCGAACTGCATGTGCCTGGACTCCTCCACCACGTGGATGTAGGAGGTCTGGCGCACCGCGGCGGCCACCTCGGGATCGGCCATCCAGTCCCGCTGCATGACGTCGAAGATCTCCTCACCCGCCAGCACCAGGCCGTAGACCGCCTCGCGCCAGGCGACGTAGCGGAACAGCCAGCCGAAGACGGTGAAGGAGAAGTCCCTGCGGTGGAAGCGCGCCCCGATCCCGGCCACCGCGTTCACGAACATCAGCGAGTGCATGTTCTCGTCGGCGCACTCGTGCAGCAGGAAGCGGGTGTCCGGGCGCGCCGGGTCGGCATCGACGTGCCTGCGCAGCAGCGCCGATTGCAGCAGCAGCTCCAGCCAGATCGCGATCCCGAGGTACTGGGCCACCTCCGCCCTGGTCAGCAGCACCTGCTGGGCCGGAGGGAGCGCCCGCCAGGCCGCCGTGTCGTACAGCGGCGACCAGCGCGGCGACATGCCGTGCGAGCGGTCGTCGTGCTTGGCGTCGGCGAAGATCGCCGGGTCGCGGGCGTCGAAGGACAACCGCGCTGCCGAGGACAGCAGATCTTCGAACAGGGCATCGCTGTCCGCAGACGTCATCGTCACTCCTTCGGTCGGGCGGGATCGATCCGAGGTCCCACAACATTCGGAGCGCCGCCCGCCGAGGACGGCTGCCGGCGCACAGCGGTGTCCCCCGCTGTGCTGGCGGTCGGATTCCCCGCCCCGAGCAGACCTCCGGCCGCCGTCGACCCCGATTCACCCGTGGACCGGTCGGTTGCGATCCCGTTGCGATCATCACGTTTCGCCATCCGAGGGTGCGCGAGGGGAGTAGTTATGGCAGGCTGTTCACCGAGCACAGGGTTGTCGCAGCGATCTCCCGGCTCTCAACAGAAAGCAACACAAAGTAAATGACGCAAGGCAGTGTGAAGTGGTTCAACGGCGAAAAGGGCTTCGGTTTCATCGCGCAAGACGGTGGCGGCCCTGACGTGTTCGTCCACTACTCCGCGATTTCCGGCTCCGGGTTCAAGTCCCTGGACGAGGGGCAGCGTGTCGAGTTCGAGATCGAGCAGGGCCAGAAGGGCCCGCAGGCTCAGAGCGTCCGCGCCATCTGAGACCAGTTAGAACCCGAAACCCGCGCCTTGGCGCGGGTTTCGTGCTTTCCGGGGGAAGATCGTTGACAGCTTCTGCTGCCGCGGTCGCGTCGTCGTTGGCGCCGATGTTCAGCACGCCGGTCGTGGCCGCGACATAGCGGGCGCCCCGCAGCTCGGTGTCGGCGGCCGACCGAGCCGCAGCAGCCGCGCGCCGACATAGCCCAGGGTCAGGCCGGCCAGGCAGAACAGCCCGGTCACCAGGCCGACCTGTCTGGCGTAGTCGATCACGTTGTCGCGTTGGCCGAGCGAGACCGGGACCAGCACCACGATGGAGAAGACGCGGACCGGGCGGTCGGCCCGCTCGGCGAACTCCGCGCGGCGGCCGCGGACCAGCATGCCGATCGCGACCGGGACGACCACGACTGCCTTCGGGTTCCCCGTCACCCGCCGGAAATCGGCGATGGTCAGGATCAGCCCGAGGCCGAACAGATGATCGCCAGGGCGAGCGGCAACCCGACCGTGATCAGAGGCGAATTGTTCACCTGTCCGTGCCGATCGGCTTGCCGAAGAAGGAGGCGAAGGTCTCGCCGAAGTTCTCGGCCAGCACCCGCGTGCCTTCGGGGTCGAGGGCGAGCCAGCCGACGTCGGTGGTGGTGCAGCCCTGCCGGGCCGGAACGCCGTTGAGCCGGTCGCGCAGCCAGAGCATGGCGGGGCCGACGCCGGAGATCTCGGTGGCGATGTGCTCGGCGAAGTGCTCGCGCTTGTATTCCACGCTGGCGGCGGGATCCTGGCAGTAGCCCTCGACGAGGGTGTCGACCGGCCCGACGGGGATCAGCTCGTCGGGGTTGCCCTGCCAGATGTACATCGGCAGGTCCGGCACGGCCTTGCCCATCCGGGTCTGCTCGAGCACCTTGCGCACCGCGGGATCGTCGAAGGGATCGCCATCGGCGTGCAGGAAGCCGATGATGTTGAGGAAGGGAGCCAGCGCGGTGTTCCACTGCACGCACAGCCCGCCCTTCACGGTGGCCAGGGCCTTGCCGAGCGGGTCGAGGCGGCGGTCGAGCAGCGCGGCGAAGTCGGGGTATTCGCGGGCCAGGCCGATGACCGCGGACAGGATCATGCCCGACCACAGGCCGTTGTTGCCGTTGAGCAGCGTGGGGCCGAGGTCGGCCGGGACCCCGCCCTCGGCGGCGGCGACGATGTTCAGCTCGGGCGCGTAGCTCTGCTTCAGCTCGGCGGCGTGGCCGGTGGCGATGGCTCCGCCGGAGTAGCCGTACAGGCCGATGCGGGCGTCGGGCGCGACCCGCAGGGGTTCGAAGGCGCGGGCGGCGCGGATGCCGTCGAGGGTGATCCGCCCGGCCAGCGGCCCGGCGGCGTATGCCTCCTTCGGCCCCTGGTGGTCGGGGATGACCACGGCCCAGCCCTGCTGCAGTGCGCCCTGGGCGAGCATGAACTCGAGCGGGGCCACGATCTGGCCCAACGCGGCACCGGCGGACCACTGCTGCACGGCGTAGGAGGGCGAGCAGTAGGCGGCGAGGGAATCCACGGCGATCTGGACCGAGAGCATCTTGTCCGGGGTGGAACCGCGCGGTTTCAGGACCGTCGCCACGGCCGGGATCGCTTCGTCACGACTGTCATTGGAGCGGAAGGAGACCTGCCACGCATCGACATTGAGCGGGATCAACCCGAAGTTCGCGGCGTTGATCTGCCGAGCCGCCAGAATCTGCCCCGGCGCCGCCGCGGCGACGAGATCTGCGGGCGGGCGGTAGAAGCCGGGGTCCAGTTCCGGTGGCACGGCTACGGCCGCGGCGGGTTGCACCGGGATCGGCGCGGCTGCGGGAGCGGGGGGTTCGGCGTGCGCGAGCGCTACCGTCGCGGTCAGTACTCCCACCGTCAGCGCCCCGCATATCGAGACGATCCGACGACAACGGCGTCCTCGGCTCTGCATCATTCACTCCTCGGGCTATTGTGATACCGATCGGGATCACATTTGCTGGGAGCTACGATCGCATAGACGTGACCCGGATCGCAATGCCGAGAATTCCGCCGCTGCCGCAGCGAGTGGCGGTGTCAGGGCGTGACGATGGCGAAGTCCGGGCCGGGGGTGTCGAGCAGCCCGAAGAGACGCTGCAGGACCGCTGGGTCGCCGGAGTGCGAGACTCCGTCGAGCCCCTTGCCCGCGAGGATGCCGAGCAGCTGCGGCTTGGTGAGTTCGAGCGTGAGATCGACCTCGACGGCGGCGCACGGCCCGTTCACCCGGATCGCGATCGCCGACACCGCCGAAGTGGTCGGCGTGGGAATGGGTGTAGACGAGCCCGGTGACGGGGCGGTCGCCGCGGTGCTCGCGGTAGACCTTCAGCCCCGCGGCGGCGCACCCGGCCCGCCCGGCGCCGGGCACTTCACCCCGAAGGGGGTGAATCCGGTCGCTCGGAGCGCCTCATTCGGGGCGCTCGGCAGCGAGCGCCTCGTCGACGGTGGCGTAGACCGGAATCCGCACGCCCTGTTCGGACAGCCGGCGCAGCACGTCACGGGCCTGGCCGACGTCGCGGGCCAGCCGCAGGGTGACGCCGTCGCCGGCGAGCGCGGTGGCGAGCCGGGCGAGCACGCCCGCCGCGGTGACATCGATGAAGGGCGAGGTCTCGGCATCGAGCACGACCAGGCGGGTGTGCTCGGTGACGAGGGAGCGGATGTGCTCGGCGACCCAGTCGGCGTTCGCGAAGAACAAACCGGCCTCCACCCGCACGACCACGGCGTCGTCGTCGGGGGCGGGCAGCTCGGGATGGCGGGCGCGGTCAACCCACAGGCCGTCGTGGCTGGTCAGGGCCGCGACGTGCGGGCGGGAGGCACGGTAGAGCAGCAGCAGCACCGAGACCCCGATGCCGATCAGCAGCCCCGGGAGGGTGTCGAAGACGAGCACTCCGGCGAGCGCGGCGATGGCGGCGAGGAAGTCCACCCGGGCGGCGGGGCCGTAGAGCGCGCCGAGGCGCCTGGTCCAGACGCGGTACAGCCGGGCGAGCGCGGGCAGGTCGATCAGCTCGAGCACGGCGGCGATGACGACCGCGGCGAGCGTGGCCTCGGGCAGGTTCTCGAACAGCCCCGTGAGCAGCAACAGCGTCAGCACGGCGAGCGCGGCGACGACCAGGCCGGAGACCTGGCTGCGCGCGCCCGCCGCCCCGTTGACGGCGGTCTTGGACAGGCTGCCGTTGACCACCATCCCCGCGCAGAGCCCGGCGCCGAGGTTGGCCGTTCCGAGCCCGGCCAGCTCGCGGTCCGGGTCGATCCGGTCGCCGGTCCGGGCGGCGTAGGTCCTGGCCGCGCCGAGCCCCTCGGCGAACCCGATCAGGACGACGCCGACCGCGGGGCCGAGCAGGTCGAGGTAGTCGCCGAGGGAGAGTCCGGCGGGCAGGCCGGGGCGCGGCAGGCCCGGATCGATGTGCCCGACCACCTCGACCCCGCGATCGGGCAGATCCAGCCAGGTCGCGGCGGCGATTCCGGCGAGCACGACCAGCAGCGATCCCGGCACGCGCGGCAGCAGGCGGCGCAGCAGCAGTACCGCGACCAGGCTCAGCCCGCCGAGCGCGACGGTGGCGCCGTGCACGTCACCGAGATCGCCGAGCACCGCCCAGGTCTCGGCGAAGAAGTTGCCGTGCCCGCCGTCGACGCCGAGCAGCGCGGGCACCTGGCCGATCAGGATGGTCAGCGCCAGCCCGACGATGAACCCCTTCAGCACCGGCTCGGAGATGAACGCGGCGACGAATCCCAGCCGCGCCACCCCGGCAGCCACCGCGACCACACCGGTGGCCAGCGCCAGGGCGGTGGTGAGCGCCGGGTAGCGGCCGGGGTCGCCCGCCGCGATCGGGGCCACGATCGCGGCCGAGAGCGCCGCGGTGGCCGACATCGGCCCGACGACCAGCTGCCGCGAGGAGCCGAACGCCGCGTACAGCACCAGCGCGGGCACCGCGGCATACAACCCGACGACCGGGTCGACGCCGGCGATTCCGGCGTAGGCCAGCGCCTCCGGCACCAGCACCGCCCACACCGTGATCCCGGCGACGACGTCCGGCCGGATCCGGTCGCGCCGATACCCGGCCAGGGAGGCGAATACCGGCCACCGGCCGCCGCTCACAGCGCCTCCAGGCCCTTCCCGATCACCGAGGCCCCCATCAGCGCCAGCACGATCGCCATGACCAGGTGGTTGTTGCCGGAGAGCCACTGCTGCGTGGCGGCAAGCGGCGCCCGCAGCCGCTCGGCGGCCAGGCGGTAGCCGATCACCGGCACCAGCACCGTGGTCGCGGCGAGCACGACGAAGATCGCGCCCGCACCCGCCGCGGCGCCGACGGAGAGCTCGGCGGTGCCGAGCTGCAGCCCCGCCGAGACGCACAGCAGCAGGTTCTTCGGGTTCACCGCTGCCAGCACGAAGCCGAGCCCGGCCGCCTTGCCCAGGGTGAAGGAGTCGATGGCCTGCATCCACTTCGGGGCCGAGTGGTCGCCGCGGGCCCGGAGCTGCTTGCCTGCCAGCCCCACCAGCAGCACCCCGAGCCCGATCTTGACCCAGCCCACGGCCGGTGACGGCTCGGAGCCGTCGCCGGTGTGGATCGCCCCGGCCGCCGCCGCCACCACCGCGAGCACCGCCGCGATGCCCGCGACCCAGCCCGCCGCGAAGCCGGCGCTGGTCGCCCCGGCATTGCGCGACATCAGCATCAGCACCACCGCGACGATCGGGATCGGCGAGATCGCGACCCCGACCGCCAGCGGCAGCAGCTGCCCCACCGCGCTCAGCACGGCAGGGACCGGTCCGCGCTCATCGACGGCCCGGCTGCCAGGTGGTGACGCCCCAGATCACCACCACGTTCAGGGCGATCATCGCCACCGCCCACCACGGGTACCAGGGCAGCCACAGGAAGTTCCCGACGATCGAGGCGGCCGCGATCACGATCGCGACGAACCGCGCCCACCCCGCGCCGCTGACCAGCCCGAGCGAGGCGATCACCAGCAGCACGCCGAGCACGATGTGCACCCAGCCCCACTCGGTGAGGTCCCAGCCGTACACGTAATCCGGTCCCGGGACGAAGATCTCGTCGCGCCCCACCGCGGAGACGCCTTCGAGGAGCGACAGCGCTCCCACCGTGAGCAGCAGTAGCGAGGCCGCGATCGAGGTGCCCGCCGCCACCTCCTGTCGCAGCCGGTGATCGGTCCCAACGCTCGTGCTTGTCATGTGCTGACACCTCTCAGGCGGCGAAGACCTCGCGCAATTTGGCTTCCTGCTCGTGCGACAGGTTGGTCGAGAGCAGCTCGGCCCGCTGGCCGGCGAACCGCTCGTGCACCCGGTCCAGGGTGGCGTCGGAGGTCAGCACGAACAGCGCCGAGGTGCCGGGGGTGATCTTCTCCTTCGCCCTGGCGATGAAGCCGTCGTCGATCCCGACGTCGGTCAGCGCGCCGGTGAGCGCGCCGATCCCGGCGCCCACCGCCACCCCCAGCAGCGGGACGAAGAACAGCAGCCCGAACAGCAGCCCCCAGAACGCGCCGCCGAGCGCCCCGGCGCCGGTCAGTGAGTTCAGCTGATGGGTCTTGGGCTTCTTCGCCCCCTCCGGCCACGTCACGATCGCCCCGTCGTGCACCGAGATCAGCTTCTCGCGCTGCAACTCCTCCAGCGTCCCGATCGCCTGATCGGCGCCGTCGGCCGAGGGGAACTTCCACACCGTCAAACTCGCAGCCACACCGGGCTCCTTCCACACTGACCCGCCCCGCCCCGTCGGCGGACCGTGGACTCCGACGCTAGGGATCACCCGGAGCGGTGGCCTCATCCGAAACGGGTGAACCCCGGTCGATGGCTATCCGGTCCGGATGAAGTCGCCCGGCCGCCACGTCCCGTCGAAGGCGGCCTGCTCGGGGCCGTAGATGCGGAGGTAGGCGAACCAACCGCGGCCCGGAACCGTCTGCAGCCAGCGGTTATCGGCATCCGGTGGCGGGGTCGGGCCGAAGTGCAGCCGCACCGGGCCGTCGTCGGGCAGTTCGCGGAGCTCGAGGAGCGAGCGCAGTGCGGCGACATCGCTCGGAGCCTGGACCTGGGAGCGGGTCGCGGCGTCGTAGACGGTGACCGACCAGAACAGCTTTTCCGGCACCGGGCGAGGCAGGTCGAGGGTGTAGGAGGCGGCGCCGTCGAGCCAGCTGCCGGTGTCGTCGCGGGCAGCCAGCCAGTACAGCGAACCGCTGCCGGGTGCGCGCCGGAACATCGCGGGTGAGGCGATGATCGCCTGGGCGAACCAGCGGTCGCGTGCCTCCAGGTCCAGCCCGGCCGGGGTGGTGAAGTTGCCGTTGTCGGCGACCAGGGCGACCCACTCCCAGGCGCGGTCGGGCCAGGCGACGCTGTCCGGGCGGGTGCCGGCGAAGGCGGAGACCAGCAGTTGATCGCGGCCGCGGCGGGCCGCCTCGGTGAGGAGCGCCGTCATCCGCTCGTCCGGGTCGAAGGTGCTTCCCTTGCCGATGCCGAGATCGGCGAGCAGGCCGTACATGGGGGCGAAGGCCGGCACGGCGGGTTCGCTGTCGAGGATGCGGTGCAGGACCCGCCAGTACTCCAGGTTGTCCTCCCAGCGCAGGCACGTGCTGTCCATCGCCTCGGCGGTGGTGTCGACGTAGCGCAGCACCCGGTCCGGGGCATCGAGCGGATACACCCGGATGGCCCGCAGCAACTCCAGCGCCGCGGCGAGATCTCCGCGCAGCGGCAGCGCGCGGAGCGCCAGCAGCAGGGTGTGCGACTCGGCGTGCGCCAGGTGGGCGCCGTCGGGGACCGGGCCGGTGTAGCCGGTGGGGGCGATCAGGTAGGTGCCGCCGTGCCCGGCGTCCGGGCCGGGGATCCCGAGATCGGTGACCCACTGCTGGTGGTGGTCGTCGACCAGCCCGATATACGGCCCCGCCGGCATCTCGATCACCAGCGGACCCGCTTCGATATCGAGCACCGCCGCGCCGTAGGGGGTGTCGGAGTTGAGGGTGAACCCCACTTGGCGCGGACCGGCGGCCGCGATCCCGATCGCCTCGTTGTCGGCCAGCCCCAGCTCCCGGTTGCCGTTGAAGATGCCCTCCACGGACACGGTCGGGTACCAGAATCGGTAGGCGATGAGCGCGCGCGACAGATCGGCGTCCGCACGCGCCTTCCGCGCCGTCTCCGGGTCGGGGAACCCTCCGGAGAAACCGGTGTTCGCGGAGCCGACCGCCGTCGAGGACATTGCCACTCCCATCCGGGCCGGCACCCGCGGCCGGCGCACGATCGAGACGCTGCCCCGGCGTGCGAGCGCGCGCCTCACCCGAAAAGGGTGATTTCGGCCTGGATCCGCAGGTGGTTCGCGTGCGCCGCGGCGATCGGTCAGGAAGCGGCGCTCAGCCGTCGATCGGGGCCGTCAGCAGCCGGAGAAGACGAGCCGACAACCCCGGCGCCGCGGCCACGGTGTGCCGAGAGCCGGCGGTGTGCGCACTGCCATCGGTGTCGGTGACCGTCGCCCCGCTTTCCCGCGCGATCACCACTCCGGCGGCGGTGTCCCAGGGCTTGTTCGACAGCATGACGCAGCCGTCGGTGCGGCCCTCCGCGACCCAGGCGAGGTCGAGTGCGGCAGATCCGAACATGCGGACGCGCTCGACGTTCGCCGCCAGCGCCGCGGTGAGCGCCAGACGCGGGCGATTTCTGTCGTCGGCTCCTTCGCCGACCGCGTAGTCACCGATCGAGATGATCGCGGCGCCCAGTTCGCGCACAGCGGGAGCCCGTGAATGAAATTCGACGTCCCGTCGATGGGATCGAGCACCCACCGGCGCGACGGTGATCTGCCCGGATCAGGGCTGGTAGGGCGGGGCCACTCCCCAACCCCAGTGCGGAACCGGTGCCTGCTCCATCACCTCGGCCCCGGGCTGCGAATTGTGCAGTGCCAAGCGGGTTCCCCATTCGAGGTAGCCGACGAGCGCGGCCCGGAACTCCGGGTCGTCGGGCAGCGAGGCATCGTCGGCGGCCAGGCTCATCAGCGAGGCGAAGCGGAAGCGCTGGTCGGGGGTGATGCCGAGGTTCCGGTGGTGCGCCAGCATGGTCGCGTAACCACCGCGGTGCTCGGTGTACGCGGCCGGACCGCCGAAAACCTCACTCCACCAGGTGGTGACGTGCTCGCGGTGCGCGACGGTGACCCCGCCGGGGAACAGCGGGCCGAGGAGCTCGTCGCGCTCCACCCGGTCGTAGAAGTGGCCGATCATGCGTTCGATGGCGGGCCTGCCGCCCGCCCACTCGTACAGCGTCGGAATTTCGCTCACCTGTAAGAGTGTAATCACTGCAACGGTGCTTCGGATGCCAGGATTTCGGGGCCGTAGCGGCGGGCGAGGAAGGTCCACGGGTCGGCGTAGCGGCCGCGGCGTTCGAGGCGGCGCTGCACCCGGAGGAAGACGAGGATGGCCGGGCGCAGGGCGGGGCCGATGATGCGCGGGAGCTGCCCGCTCGCTCCGGCGACCCAGGCGACGGTGTCGGGCCAGTCGTGCTGCTGGAAATCGAGTAGCGCCTGGGATTCGGTGGTGTCGAACCAGCCCGTGAAGCTCCAGCCGCGGTCGTCGGCGGGGTCGCCGGGGAGTCCGGCGCGCGGGCCGAGGCGGCCGAGGCCGGTCGCGGCGGCGATGTCGTCGCTCAGGTCCTGTTGCTGGTGCCGGTAGCTCGCGTTGCCCGCGATCAGCAGCGTCCGGCCCGCGACAGCGGAACTGCGGTCGACGGCGTTGGCGAAGGCGAGGGCGGCGTCGCGGGCGTCGACGGCGTGGATGCGGTTGTCGGTGGGGGTGGCGCGCATGAGCGAGAGGTAGTCGCCGTCGAGACGTCCGGCGCCGACCGGGGAGATGACCCCGCCGAGGCGCAGGACGGCGTGCGGCAGGCCACTGCCGGTGATCAGGGCCTCGCCGAGCACCTTGTCGGTGCCGTACTGATCGATCGGGGCGACCGGGGTGTCGGGGGTGATCGGCTCCGGATAGCGGTGCGGGTTGCGGGAGCCGTAGACGGCGGCGCTGGAGGCGAAGAGCAGCAGCGGGGGCGAATCGAGCAGCCGGGCCGCATCGATGAGGTGCGCGGTGCCGTCCACGTTGACCCTGCGGGCGCGGGCGGGCGCTCGATAGGAGATCGGGGAGTAGACGGCGGCCAGGTGCACGATCGCGGACGGCCGGTGTTCGGCGACGACGGCGTGCACGGCGTCGCGGTCGAGCAGGTCGACGAAGGACGGGATCAGGGCACCGCCGAGCCGGGCGGCGGCGGTTTCGGTGGCGTCGGTGCGGAGGTCCATGCCGACCACGGTGTGCCCGCGAGCGAGCAGCAGTTCGGTGCAGAGCGCGCCGATCTGGCCGAAGGCGCCGGTGACGAGGACGGTGCTCATAGTCCGCGCCTGCGGGCGAGGGCGGCGCCCGCATCGCGCAGCCGCGCGGACATCCGCACCGAGACCAGCGGGGTCCGGATGTCCTCCCGGACCCGGGTGAGCGTCGAGGTGGCGATGCGCCAGGCGGCGCCGTGCTTCTCGTAGGTCTCGTGGTAGTGGCCGTAGCCGTGCAGGTCGAGACCGGGGCCGAGGTGGACCACGTCGTGCAGTGCCCACACCCCGGTCGCGGTGGTGGCGGAGGTGAGGTCGATCTCCGGGTTGTGCACCTGATGCACGGTGACCTTGCCGTCGCCGAGGGTGGCCCGGATGTAGGCGACGAAATCGTCGGCGCCGGTGATGATCTGCCCGCCCGCCGCCGAGGTGTCGCTGACGAAGCCGTCGGTGAACAGCGCGCGCCACTCGTCCCACCGCTTGGTGTCGAGGTAGCGGCAGTACTGTGCCTTGAGTGCGGTGATCGCGAGAATCTCGCGCCACCCCGTCGACCCGTCCATCGCCGCTCCCGTTCCGCCGGACCGAATCCTGCCGGCTATGCCTAACACGACCTCTGAAGCAGGTCAAGAGTTCTTCCCCATCGGGACTTACTCGGTTGATTGATGTATTCAGCCAGTTATTTTCCGGCCGGGAAAAACCGGGGCGCGGAGGAGTAAGCAGGACGCGAGAATCTGATTAGTCGAGAATGAGAACGAGGTATCGATGTCGGCCAAGAGCTACCGGGTCGTGCAGTGGACGACCGGCAATGTGGGCAAGAGTTCGGTCAAGGCGCTGCTCGCGCACCCCGGGTTGGAGCTGGTCGGCTGCTACGCGTGGTCGCCGGACAAGGCGGGCAGGGACGTCGGTGAGCTGGTAGGGGTGGACCCGGTCGGTGTCACGGCCACCAATGACGTGAAGGCGCTGCTGGCGCTGGAGCCGGACTGCGTCGTCTACAACCCGATGTGGATCGATGTCGCCGAACTCGAGCAGATCCTGGCCTCCGGCGCCAATGTGGTGACGACCGCGTCGTTCATCACCGGCCACAACCTGGAGGCCGGCCGGGCCCGGCTCGAAGAGGCCGCACGCCGCGGCGGCTCCACCCTCTTCGGCTCCGGGGTGAGCCCGGGGTTCGCGCAGCTGCTGGCGATCGTGGCGGCCAATGCCTGTAACCGGGTGGACAAGGTGTCCATCGCCGAGCAGGCCGACACCACCTTCTACGACTCCCCCGCCACCGAGCGCCCGGTCGGCTTCGGCACCGCCATCGACGATCCCGCGCTGGCGGGCATGGCCGAGAAGGGCACCGCGGTCTTCGCCGAGGCGGTCCGGCTGCTCGCCGACTCGCTCGGCGCCGAGCTGGACGAGATCCGCTGCGTCGCCGAGTACGCGCAGACCACCGAGGATCTCGACCTCGGCTCCTGGACCATCGAGAAGGGCTGCGTCGCTGGCGTTTTCGTGAGCTGGCAGGGCATCGTCGCCGGGAAGACGGTGGTCGACCTGAACGTGCGGTGGCGCAAGGGCCAGACCCTGGACCCGGACTGGAAGCTCGACGGCGACGGCTGGAAGATCACCGTCGACGGCCTCCCCACCGTGACCATGAACGTCGGCTTCCTGCCGCCGCCGGACTTCGTCGGCGAGACCATCGCCGACTTCATGGTGCTCGGCCACGTCATGACCGCCATGCCGCCCATCCACGCCATCCCCGCGGTGGTGCAGGCGCGGGCCGGGATCGCCACCTACACCGACCTCCCGCTGACCCTGCCGCGCGGCATCCTGAGCGCCCGATGACCGCCCGGCTGCGCGCGGCCGCCGTGCTCGGCGCGGCCGCGCTGCTGATGCTCACCGGGTGCGGGCGCTCCGGTGAGCCGGAGCGCGAAGCGGCCGGAACTCCGACGGTCGCCGCGGAATTCGGCGATCTCGGCGCGGTCTGTAGCGAGGGATCGCCGACGAAGGCGACCGGGCGCGGGGTCACCGCGGAGAGCATCACCGTCGGGGTCGTCAGCGATCTGGGGTTCACCAAGAATCCGGAGTTCAACGACGCCGCGAAGGTCTTCGTCGACTGGTGCAACGATCACGGCGGCATCGCCGGGCGGCGGCTCGAGCTGAAGGTGCGCGACACCAGGCTCACCGAGGTCAAGCAGCGCATGCTGGAGTCCTGCCGCGACGACTTCGCGCTGGTCGGCGGTGGCGCCGGGCTGGACTCGCTCGGTGTGAAGGACCGGCTCTCCTGCCTGCTGCCGAGCTTCCCGGCCCAGGTGGCGCAGCCCGGCAGTGTCGGCGCCGATCTCGAGGTGAGCGCCTCCCCCACCACGCTGCCCCGGCATGACATCTACACCGGCTTCCGGCAGTGGCTGCTCGACGCCTACCCGGGCTCGAAGGACAAGATCGGCTACGTCAGCGCCGACTCCCCGGTCTCCAAGATCCTCGGCGACAAGGGCAAGGAGAGCTTCGAGGCGCTCGGTGCGCAGATCGTCTACGACGACCGCTACCCCATCGCCGGTGTGCCGGACTGGACCCCGTTCGCCCAGGCGATCAAGGACAAAGACGTGCGCGGGCTGGTCTTCAACGGCGAGCCGCGGCAGCTGGTGAAGCTGGAGGAGGCGCTCACCGGGATCGGTTACCGGCCGGACTGGATCGACGCCACCAACAACAACTACAGCGCCGGGTTCCTGGAAGGGCTGGGTAAATCGGTGGAGTTCCAGAACAATGTCGCCGATCTCGGGGGCGTCAGCCCGATCGAGGACGGGGCAGCCGTTCCGGTCATGGCGCAGGTGCGCGAGCTGTTCGCCGCATACGCGCCGGAGACCGAGCCGAGCTTCCCGCAGCTGCGCTCGCTCTCGGCCTGGCTGCTCTTCGCCCGCTCGGCCGCGAGCTGCGGTGACGACCTCACGCCGCGCTGCGTGTACGAGGCCGCCACCGCCGAGAAGGCTTGGACCGCAGGCGGTTTGCAGGCCCCGATCGATCTCACCGACCGCGACGGCACCTCGGTGTGCTTCAACATCGAGCAGGCGACCCCGGACGGCTGGAAGCCCGCCGACTTCCGCCCGGACACCGGGCCGTACCGCTGCGATGTGCGGCCGTACGCCTTCCGCAGCGACTACGGCGCGCCCCTGACGCTCGGCGATGTCGGGAAATCCATGGCCGACCTGCGGTGACCGGATACGCGACCGGACGGTCTGCCCCCGTAGGGTGGGAATATGAGCGAGGGGACGGGGGTACCGCGGCGGCCCGGGAGACCGGCCAAGCTGAGCCGGGAGCGGATCGTCGCCGCGGCCTCGGAGCTGCCGCTCGACTCGCTGACCATGCAGGGGGTCGCCGACCGGCTCGGCGTCGACCGCAAGGCGCTGAACTACTACGTCAGTGACCGGGCCGGGCTGCTGCAGCTGCTCGCGCTGAACGCCTTCGAGACCGAGATCGCCGGGCTGCGGTTCGGGCCCGAGACCGGGTGGCCGGAGCTGCTCCGGCTCTGCGCGGCGGCGATGCGGGCGGCGTATCTCCAGGTGGGTGGGTTGATCTCGGCGATCGACTTCGGCGCGGTGCGTGGCAACGACGCGCTCGGCACCGTCGAGCGCATCCTCACCCGGCTGATCGAAGCCGGGTTCACCTCGCGGGAAGCGGGGCGGACGCTGACGCTGCTCGCCGACATCGCGCGCGCCGCTGCCTACGAGACGCTGGAGAACACCGGCGGGCCGCCGGAGCCGCAGGCGCACAATGTGGTGCACGCGCTGGCCGGGGCGGGCGGCGAGCAGTTCCCGGCGCTGCGCCGGATCGCCGCCGAGCGCGATGCGGTGCGCGACCGGGGTGTGCAGTTCGAGTTCGACCTGGATGTCGTCCTCGCCGGGCTCGCCGCCCGCCTGCGCGACCGCGCGACATCCTGAGCCCGCGCGAACGGGCAGAGCCCGGTCGAACGACGAAGCCGCGCGAATCGCGTTCCGGCGGCTACCCCGCCGCGACCCCGTGTTTCGCCGCCGGCCGCAAGGCGCCCGGCGCTCGGCCGGTATGGCGCTTCACCAGCCGGTGCAGCGTGGCCGGGTCGGCGAGGCCGACGGCGGCCGCGACCTCGGCGAGCGGGCGGTCGGTGGTGCGCAGCAGATGCAGCGCGTGCCGCAGCCGGACCCGCGCGACCAGCTGCATCGGGCTCAGCCCGGCGGCGGAGCCGGTGCGGCGCGCGAGGGTGCGCGGGCTCAGGTTGCAGTGCCCGGCCAGCGATTCCAGGGTGTGCGGGTGCTCGGGGTGCGCGCGGACGAAGGATTCCAGCGCGGCGACGGCGTCGTCGCGGGCCGCGAGGTGCGAGGGGATGAGGAAGCTCGCCTGCGAGGCGCGCTGGTCGACCACCAGCCGGGCGGCGAGTTCGTCGGTGAGCGCGGCGCCGCCGTGCGCCCGCATGATCGCCAGCATCAGGTCGATGTGGGCGAAGGCGGCGCCCGCGGTGCGGATCGGGCCGTCGACCAGCACCATGTCGTCGAGCACGACCTCGGCGCCGGGCGCGAGCCGGGCGAGCTCGGCGCCGAGCCACCAGGTGGTGACGCAGCGGCGGCCGGCGAGCAACCCGGCCGCGCCGAGGACGAAGACCGCCGTGCAGGAGGCGGCGATCTCCGCGCCGCGCGCGTGCGCCCGGGTGAGCCACTGCCCCGCGATCGCGATATCGGGGGCGGCGAGGCGGGCGGTGATCTCCGCGCCGTCGGCGGCGCCGAGGCCGGGGACGACGACGATGTCGCGCGGCCGGGCACGGGCGAGGGGCCGGGCAAGGGCGGTGAGCCCGCCGCGCACCCTGACCTCCGGCTCGGGTGCGACGAAGCGCAGGTCGAAGGTGGGCTCGCCGAGGATGCGGTTGGCGGCCGAGACCACGTCGACGGTGCTGCCGACCGCGCTCGCGCTCGCGCCGTCGAGCACGAGCAGGTCGATTCCGATCATGTGGCGAATTGTGCAAGAAAGCTGTCATTCTCGCCACTGTCCGGGAGCCCGCGCCGGCGGCAGAGTCGAGGCGAAGGATCCGAACGAACGGAAGGCCCGACATGCCCCTGCTGCGAGTGACGCTGACCCCCGGCGCTTTCGACGACGCGCAGAAGGCGCGGCTGGCGGCCGCGCTCACCGATGCCTCGTGCCGCGCCGAGTCGCTGCCCGACGACCCGGGCAGCCGGATGGGCTCGCTGGTGCTGGTCGAGGAGCTCGCCCCCGGCTCCTTCTACTCCGCCGGGCACCCGGCCGATGCCGCGGTGGCGGGGGTCTTCATCGACTGGCAGGTCAGCGCCGGGGTGCTGGACGGCGCCCGCAAGGCGCGCTTCGCCGCCGAACTCCAGGCCGCGGCGAAGGCGGCCCGCGACGGCGACGACGGGCGGCTGGTGGTCACCTCGTGCGTGATCCACGAGGTGCCGGAGGGGCAGTGGGCGCAGAACGGCGCGATCCGGCGGCTGCCGGAGATCACCGCCCGCGCCCGCTTCGAGCACCTCACCGCGCTGATCGATCAGCGGTAGCCGGTGCTCTCCGCCAGCTCGGCCGCGCCCCGCATGAGCTTCGGCACGATCTCGCCGAACGCCAGCAGCTTCGGGTTGTCACCCGCGCGCTGATAGCCCTGCTCCAGCACGATGGCGAGTTTCCAGCGGGCCAGGATCAGGTAGTAGTCCAGGTCGTCGACCTGCCGCCCGGAGACCTCGGCGAAGCGGGCGACGAGCTGGTCGCGCGAGGGCATGCCGCGCACGTCGAGGTAGCCCGCGGTGGCTGCCTCCGGCGCGCTGGTGTCCTCGGGCCAGTCCTTCAGCGCCCAGGCCAGGTCGAGCTTGGGGTCGCCGATGGTGCCCATCTCCCAGTCCACGATCGCCGCGAGCCGGGCGGGGCCGCCGTGCGCGAACATGACATTGGCCCACTGGTAGTCGCCGTGCATGAGTCCGGGGACGAAGTCGAGCGGGCGGTGCGCGTTCAGCCAGCTGGTGGCGGTGTCCATGCCGTCGAGGTCGCGGCCCCTGATCCGCTCGAACATGCCGGTCCAGCGCTGCACCTGGCGGTCGTGGAAGCCGTCGGGTCTGCCGAGGTCGCCGAGGCCGCGGGCCCGCCAGTCCACGGTGGAGAGCAGCGCGACGCCTTCGACCAGGCGGTAGGCCAAGTCGGCCGGGTCTCGGTCGAAGGGCTCGGGCAGCCCCGCGCGGTGGTCCATCGGTGACCAGCCGTCGATGTGGCCCATGAGGTAGAAGGCGCGGCCGAGCACGGCCGGGTCGGCGCAGACCGCGACGCCGGCGGCGTGCGGGACGTCGGTGCCGTCCAGCGCGGCGGTGATCCGCCATTCGCGCAGGATGCCCTTGTCCCGCTCGGGCGGGGCGGTGGCGGGCGGGATGCGCAGCACGCTGTGGTGCTCGCCGCGGCGGAGTTCGTAGATCTCGTTCTGCGCGCCGCCGGAGAGCTCGGCGACCTCGAGCGGGGCGCCGGTGCCGATCCCGGCCTCGTCCAGCCAGGTGGCGAGCCGCGCCGTGTCGATGCCGCTCATCGCTCGTCGCCGAGGAAGTCGGCGTACTGCGCGAGCGCGGCCTCGCGTTTGCGGGGCAGCCACTCGGTGGGCCACAGCTCCTCGGTGGCGGAGTGGTCGCGCAGCACCTGGCGGGCGACGGTGGTCTTGTGCACCTCGGTGGGGCCGTCGGCGAGCCCCATGACGGCGGCGCCGGTGATCATCTTCATGAGCGGGACCTCGTCGGTGACGCCGAGCGCGCCGTGCACCTGCATGGAGCGCCAGGCGATGTCGTGCAGCACGGTCGGCATGACGGTCTTGACCGCGGCGATGTCCTTGCGGACCTTCCGGTAGTCGTTGTGCTTGTCGATCTTCCACGCGGTGTGCAGTACGAGCAGCCGGAACTGCGCGAGCTGGGCCCAGGAGTCGGCGATGTAGCCCTGCACGAACTGCTTGTCGGCGAGCGAGCTGCCCGCGGTCTCCCGGCTCAGCGCCCGCTCGCAGAGCATGTCGAGCGCCTTCTGCGCCAGCCCGATGGTGCGCATGGCGTGGTGGATGCGGCCGCCGCCGAGCCGGGTCTGCGCGATCACGAAGGCCTGGCCCGCGCCGCCGAGCAGGGCGGAATTCGGGACCCGCACCCCGTTGTAGTGGACGAGCGCGTGCTGCCCTGCGGCCTCCGGCTCGCCGTAGAGCCGGACGTCGCGCTCGATCACGATGCCGGGGGTGTCGGTGGGTACCAGGAACATCGACATGCCCTTGTACGCGCCCGCGGCGGGGTCGGTGATCGCCATGACGATATAGAAGGCGGCGGTCCTGGCGTTGGAGGAGAAGTACTTGCGGCCCTCGATCACCCAGTCGTCGCCGTCGCGGACCGCGGTGGTGGTGAACTGGCGCGGGTCGGCGCCGGCCTGCGGCTCGGTCATGGAGTAGCAGGAGAAGAGCTCGCCGTCGAGCAGCGGGCGCAGGTACCGCTCCTTCTGCTCGGGCGTGCCGTAGTGCGCGAGGATCTCGGCATTGCCGGTGTCGGGAGCCTGGCAGCCGAAGACGATCGGGGCCCACGAGCAGCGGCCCAGGATCTCGTTGAGCAGCGCGAGCTTCACCTGGCCGTGGCCCTGGCCGCCCAGGTCGGGGCCGAGGTGGGTGGCCCACAGCCCCTGCTCGCGCACCCGCTGCTTGAGCGGGGCGATGGCATCGCGGCGCTTGCCGGTGAGCGGCACGAACTGCTCGTGCGGCCAGACCAGGTCCAGCGGCTCCACCTCGGTGCGGACGAACTCGTCCGCCCAGTCCAGCTTGGCCTGATAGTCGGGATCGGTCTCGAAATCCCACGCCATGTCGTTGTCTCCTCGGTCGGTCGGTCGGGGTCGGGAAGGTCAGGGCATGCCGCCGTCGGAGCGCAGGGTGGCTCCGGTGGTGAAGCTGGAGGCGTCGGAGGCGAGGAAGAGGGCGGCACCGACGATCTCGGGCGGGCGGCCCGCGCGCTGCATGGCGTGTGCGCCGAACGGGTTGGGCACGGCGTCGATGTCCCAGCCCGCGGTGGCTCCGGTCAGGTGCGGGCCCGCCATCAGCGTGTTGACCCGGACGGCCGGGCCGAAGGCGAGCGCGAGCCCCTCGGTCATGGCATTGAGCCCGGCCTTGGCGGCGGCGTAGGGCACGATCGACGGGCGCGGCCGGATCGAGCCGGACGAGCTGACATTGATGATCGAGCCGCGCCCGGCCGCCACCATGCGCTCGCCGATCAGCACCGAGAGCCGGAACGGGCCCTTGAGATTCAGGTTCAGCACCGCGTCGAAGAGCTTCTCGCTCACCGAGCCGAGGGTGTCGTAGACGGGCTGCATCCCCGCGTTGTTGATCAGCACGTCGACCCGGCCGAAGCGGGCGTAGGCGGCCTCGACCAGGCCGTCCAGCTGGTCCCAGCGGCCCACGTGCACGGCGTGCGGCAGTGCGGCGCGGCCGGTCTCGCGCTCGATCTCCGCGCAGGTGGCCGCGCAGCTCTCGTGGTCGCGGCTGGCGATCACCAGGTCCGCCCCGCAGCGCGCGGCGGCGAACGCCATCTCCCGGCCGAGCCCGCGGCTGCCCCCGGTCACCAGCACGACGCGGCCGGTCAGGTCGAACAATTCGTCGGCGTAGCCCATGCTCCAGACTCTCGCTCTCAGTTCTCAGAATGCTATTCTTGATTCCGAGAGTGACATATTCGACACGAGCGCACAAGGAGGCCGTCATGCCGATGCCAAGGCCGATCCGGCAGATCGGACACACGGAACGCGCCGAACCGGTGCGGTCGCTGTGAAGGCCGTCGTGGTCGCGGGCGGGGCCAGCGGGATCGGCGCGGCCACCGCGCGGCGGCTCGGCGCGGCCGGACACCGGGTGCTGGTCGGCGATTTCGACGCCGAGGGCGCGCGGCGCACCGCGGCGGAGGTGACCGGGGCCGGGGGGACCGCGATACCGCACGCCTTCGACCTGGCCGAGGAGGACTCGGTGCGGGAGCTGATCGCCGCCGCGGTCGGCGAGTTCGGCGGGCTGGACGGGCTCTTCAACGTCGGCGCCGACATGCGCGCGCTGCGCGGCGACACCGACGTGGTCGACATCGACCTCGCCGTCTGGGACCGCCTGCTCACCGTGAACCTGCGCGGCTACCTGCTCACCATGCGCCACGCCATCCCGCACCTGCTCGAGCGCGGCGGCGGCGCCATCGTGAACACCTCGTCGGCCGCCGCCTTCCAGGGCGAACCGGCCCGCCCCGCCTACGCCGCCGCCAAGGCCGGGATCGGCGCGCTCACCAGGCACGTCGCCACCCGCTGGGGCCGTGACGGCATCCGCTGCAATGCGGTGGCGCCGGGCTTCACCGCCACCGAGGCGATCCGCGCGGCCGAGCGCTGGCCGGAGCTGGAGGCGGGTGCGCTGCGCCGCATGCACAGCCCCCGGGTCGGCGAGAGCGCCGACGTGGCCGGGCTGGTCACCTTCCTGCTCTCCGACGACGGCGCCTGGATCAACGGCCAGGTGCTGAACATCGACGGCGGCACCGTCCTGCGTTGAGCCGAGCCGGGGCAATGTTGCCTTCCGCGGCAACGACCGCACCTGATAGTTGCGCGAGCGGTAACTACGCTGGTCACGGCTGCCGAAAACCGATGGGGTAGCCTCCCGGAAATGACAGATCCGGTCGATATGAAGCCGCGCAGCCGCGATGTCACCGACGGGATGCAGCGGGCCCCATCCCGGGCCATGCTGCGGGCCGTCGGGCTGACCGACGACGACTGGGACAAACCGCAGATCGGCATCGCCTCGGCCTGGAACGAGGTGACCCCGTGCAACCTCACCCTGCGCACGCTGGCGCAGCGGGCCAAGGAGGGCGTGCGCGCGGCGGGCGGTGTCGCGCTGGAGTTCGGCACCATCACCGTCAGTGACGGAATCTCCATGGGGCACGAGGGGATGCGCGCCTCGCTGGTGAGCCGCGAGGTGATCACCGACAGCGTGGAGACGGTGGTGCACGCCGAGCGCCTGGACGGCTTCATCGGGCTGGCCGGCTGCGACAAGAGCATCCCGGGCATGCTCATGGCCGCGGCCCGGCTGGA
The DNA here is from genome assembly GCF_021183625.1 of Nocardia asteroides. NCBI lineage: Bacteria > Bacillati > Actinomycetota > Actinomycetes > Mycobacteriales > Nocardiaceae > Nocardia > Nocardia asteroides. Next base: position 133,425 of record NZ_CP089214.1, on the reverse strand, counting down.
CCTGCCCAGCGTCTTCGTCTACAACGGCTCGATCCTGCCCGGCAACCACAACGGCGTCTCGCTCGACATCACCAGCGTCTTCGAGGCCGTCGGCGCCTGCGCCGCGGGCAAGATCGACGAGCACGAGCTGGGCCAGATCGAGCGCAAGGCCTGCCCCGGCGAGGGCGCCTGCGGCGGCATGTTCACCGCCAACACCATGTCCTCGATCGCCGAGGCGCTCGGGCTCAGCCTGCCCGGCTCGGCCTCCCCGCCCGCGGTGGACCGGCGCCGCGAGGACGATGCCCGCAGCTCCGGCGAGGCCATCGTCGGCATGCTGCGGCTCGGCATCCGGCCGAGCCAGATCCTGACCAAGCAGGCTTTCGAGAACGCCATCGCGGTCACCTCCGCGCTCGGTGGCAGCACCAACGCGGTGCTGCACCTGCTCGCCATCGCCAACGAGGCCGGGGTCGAGCTGCATCTAGAGGACTTCAACCGGATCGCGGCCCGGGTGCCGCACGTCGCGGACATGAAGCCCGGCGGGCGCTTCCACATGCTGGAGCTGGACCGGGTCGGTGGCGTCCCGGTGGTGCTCAAGCAGCTGCTCGACGCCGGGCTGCTGCACGGCGACTGCCTGACCGTCACCGGCAAGACCATGGCGGAGAACCTGGCCGAGATCGACCCGCCCGCCCCGGACGGTGTCGTGGTCTACCCGATCGACCGCCCGATCCACCGCGACGGCGGCATCAACGTGCTCAGCGGCTCGCTCGCCCCGAAGGGCAGCGTCGTCAAGGTCGCCGGGCTCACCGCCGACCAGATGCAGTTCGAGGGGCCGGCGCGGGTCTTCGACGGCGAGGACGGCGCCATGGCCGCCATCCTGGCCGGCGAGATCGAGCCGGGCACGGTGCTGGTGATCCGCTACGAGGGCCCCAAGGGCGGGCCGGGCATGCGCGAGATGCTCGCCATCACCGGCGCTCTGAAGGGCGCCGGGCGCGGCGCGGACTGCGCGCTGGTGACCGACGGCCGGTTCAGCGGCGGCACCTGGGGCTTCTGCATCGGCCACGTGGCGCCGGAGGCGCGCGACGGCGGGCCGATCGCGTTCGTCCGCGACGGCGACCGGATCCGGGTCGACGTGCACGGCAAGGCACTGGACCTGCTGGTCGACGAGGCCGAGCTGGCCGCGCGCCGGGAGGGCTGGGTGCCGAACGAGCCGCGCTACACCCGCGGCGTGCTCGGCAAGTACGCGCGGCTGGTGCAGGGCGCCGAGACCGGGGCCATCACCAACCCGCGCTGAGCACGGTGTCGATCTCGGCGGCGAGCCGCGGCGTGAGCGGCTCGTCGCCGAAATCGGCCGCGGCCCACAGCCGGAAGCCGTCGGCGACCAGCATCTGGGCCAGCCTGGCCAACCGGACGACGTCCACCTCGGGCCCCAGCTTGCCGTCGCGCTGCGCCCGCTGGAACGGCCCGAGGAACAGGTACGCGATATCGGCCTCGCTCGCGCCGTCGCCGAGCGCCTGCCGCTCCAGCCGGTAGGTCTCCAGCACCGCCTCGAAGATGAGCTCGGCCGGGAAGCGGCGCGCCCGCCGCTCCAGCGTGCCGAGCACCGCGGTGAGCACCTCGCGCAGCTCGTACGGGCGGGCGACGACCGCCTCGGCGGCGGCGTGCGCCTCGCGCATGGTGAACACCTCGAGCGCGAGCAGGATCTCCTCCCGGCGCGCGAAATACACGTAGAACAGCGCCTTCGAGACCCCCGCCGCCTTGCAGATATCGGTGACGGTGGTCTCCGCGAACCCCTTCGTCCGCCACAGCGCCATCGCGGCCCGCATGATCGCCTCCCGGCTCGCCTGCGACCTGGCCCGCACCGGCGTCGCCCGCTTCTGACGCTGGTCACTTTTCGGAGTTGCTGCCACACAGCGATATTACCCCGCCTCGATTATTGACTACCGTCAGAAAAGTTGCGATCCTCGGTGGGCGCGGGAGCCGGGAGGAACAACGTATGGACGACACCGATCTGCGGGCGCAGTACGCGATCCTGTGGTCGACCCCGGTGGTGGCGCTGGTGCTCGGGGGGCTGTTCGTGGCCTTCCCCGGCTTCTTCCCGCCGATGTCGCCGGGGATGACGGCCGACGAGGTGGCGCGGTTCTACCTCGACAACACCGCGCTCACCCGGTTCAGCATGGTCGGGTTCAACCTGTGCGGGATCATGATCGTGCCGTTCTTCGTGCTGATCATGGGCCGGATGGCGCGGATGGGCGGGCAGAGCGGGATCCTCGCCTTCTCCTACCTGACCTCGGTGGTGGCGGGCGCGACGCTCTTCGCGCTGTCGAACATCCTCTTCGCGGTCGCGGCCTTCCGCCCGGAGCGCGACCCGGCGCTGGTGCAGCTGCTCAACGACCTCGCCTGGCTGCTGTTCATCGCGCCGATCGGCATGCTGGTGGCACAGTTCGTGCTGCTGGCGCTGGCGGTGTACCTGGACGACCGGGCGGTGTTCCCGCGCTGGGTGGCGCCGTACTCGCTGCTCACCGCGGTGCTCGTGGCGCCGTCGGCGGGGGCGGCCGTGTTCTCCAGCGGGCCGCTGGCGTGGGACGGGTTCGTCTCGTTCTGGCTGCGCAACGGCGCGATCGCGCTGTTCGTCGCGGTCATGTTCGTCCAGGTGCGGGCGGCGCTGCGGGCGCAGGAGCGCGCGGCGTGAGGGCGCGCGATCTCGACGTGTGGATCGCCTACTGGGGGTTCGCGGTGTTCTACGCCGCGCTCTCGGTCGGGGTGGTGTTCTTCGGCCGGGCGACCCCGCCGCCGCGCCCGGACGTGACCGCCGAGCAGGCCGCGCAGTGGTTCGACGCGCACGCGACCGGCATCCGGCTCGGCTTCGGGGTGCTGCTGGTGATCGCGGGCGGCGCGGCGATCTCGAACGGCATCATCGGCTACTTCATGAAGCGCATGTCGTCGGGGCGGCTGCTGGCCTACGCCTATATCGCCGCCATGGGGGTGGGCGCGATCCCCGGGTTCCACCTGATCCTGGTCTGCTGGCTCGCCGCCACCTTCCGCCCGGACCGCGACCCCGGTATCCGGTACCTGCTCTACGACCTCGGCATGCTCTCCTACAACGGCTCGCTCGGCTGCTTCACCGCCGCCTACGCGGTACTCGCCATCGCGATCTTCTACGACCGCAACGGGATCTTCCCGAAGTGGTTCGCCTACGTCTCGATCTGGCAGATCGTGACCGAGGTGGTCGCCACCCAGATGTGGGTCTTCCGCTCCGGCGCCTTCGCCTGGAACGGCATGATCACCTTCTACATCGCGGTGGTGATCTTCGGGATCTGGATCGCCTGCCTGCTTCCGCTCATGCGTACCGCCGCCAGGGCCGAAACAGCGGAGACTCCGGCGCTGTACAGCGCGGAGTCGGCGCGGTGAGCGCCCCGGCCGGGCGGATCTCCGGCGACATCCACATGTGGGTGATGATCCTGGGCGACCTGTTCTTCTTCGGCTGCTACTTCCTCACCTACATGGTGTTCCGGGCGCGCTCGCCGGAGCTCTTCGCGGCCGGGCAGCGGCAGTTGCTGCTCGGCGTCGGCGTCGTCAATACCGTTGTGCTGCTGACCGCTTCGCTCTTCGCCGCGCTCGCCGTGCTGGAGATCCGGCGCGGTGCGGTGCGGGCGACGCAGCGGTCGCTGCTGGCGGCGGGGTGCTGCGGGGTGCTGTTCGCGGTGCTCAAGGGCTACGAGTGGCGGCACGCCGTCGCGGCCGGGCACACCGTGGCCGACGAGTTCTTCTCCTTCTACTACGTGCTGACCGGGGTGCACCTCGCGCACCTGCTGCTCGGGCTGCTGATCCTCGGCATCGTCGCGCGCAGACCGGCGGTGAGCCCGGTCGAGCAGGGTGCGCTGTACTGGCACATGATCGACCTGCTCTGGATCGTGATCTTCGCGATCCTCTACCTCATGAGGTGACGCCGTGACCGAGTCCCCTTCGCTGCCGGAGTCCCGGCGCGCGCTCGTCCTGGTCTGGCTGGTGCTGGTGGTGAGCACCATCGCCGCCTGGTGGTTCGCGCCCGGTCACACCACCGAACTGGTCGCTGTGGTCGTGGTGCTGGCCTTCGTGAAGTGCCGGTTGGTGCTTCGCTGGTTCATGGAGGTCAGGGCGGCGCCGCGCTGGCTGCGGCTCGGCACCGATGCCTGGCTGGTGCTGCTGTGGGCAGGGCTGGCCGGGATCTACTTCTCGGGCTGACCCTCCTGCTCCCTGGCCTGCTTGCGCCGCTGCTGCCAGCTCAGCCCGAGCACGACGGCGCCGCCGACCACGATGCCGGTGCAGAAGGTGCCGATCCAGGTGTCCGTCTCGGCGGGCGCGCCGTCGAGCAGCAGCTTCAGCGCGACGAAGCCGAGGGTGGCGAAGATGCCGGCCAGGATGAACCGGTTGACGGGGTTGTGCACGGGGCGCTCCTGCGTTCGGTGGGGCCGCCCACCGCGGGCGGCACAGGGTAATCCACCCGGCGGCCCGATTCGTTTACACGCGAATCGCCGCGCCACCACGGTACCGGGACAGGAGCGCCGATCGGCGCGAGAATGGGGACGGACAGGGGGTACGACGATGGACGAGCCCGACCCGGCACTACCCGAACACGACTGGCCCCGCGCGCTCGCCCGCGGCACCGCGCTGGCCGCCGACTACCTGGCCGGGCTCGCGCCGGGGGCGGTCGGCGTGCTCTACGGCCTCGCCACCGAGCAGGAGGTGCACGGCTTCGCGGGCAGCAGGGAGCAGGCGCTCGCGCACCTGGCCGCCATGCTCGGCACCTACGCCGAGCGCGAGGTCGTGCGGGTCTGGCTGGGGTCGTCCGGCACCGGCGTGGAGCACCGGACCATCGGGCGCGCCGCCGAGGTGCGGGTGCACACCCGTGGCTGGGATCCGGAGGTGGGGCCGCTGCAGTACCGGCTCGCGCACGCGTCGCCATGGGCCACCACCGCCGATATCGAGCACCCCTCGCTCACCCTGCGCCGCGCGGGCACCGCGCCGTCCTGGGAGATCACCTTCATCGAGACCATCTTCGACGACGACGGCGAGGTCGGCACCACCGTCGACCTGGGGCTGAGCTCCGCCTCCTTCGCCGCGCTCACCGACCTGCCCGCCTCCTTCTGGTCCGCGGTCCAGAGCGCCGAGACCCTGGAGCAGGTGATCACCGCGGTGCACCGCCTCGGCGCCCGCGACACCACCGCCGACGCCCGCCCCTCCTGGATGTTCGGCCCCGCCGCCGCGCCCGACCCGGGCGAGGTCGAGCGCGCCCGCGACCTGCGCAGCCGGTTCTGGTCGGTGATCGCCGAGGCGCACCTCGCCACCCGTGACGAGCCTGACTCGGACCGGGCGCCGGGGTCGTAGGCGTCGATCGCACGCCGGAATTCTGGCGTGACCCCTCCATCACCTGATTGAATCGGACGGACACGCGATCGGAAGAGGGCTTCATGGCTTTCGAGCGGCTCACCTGGGGTGATCTGGATACGTTGACACGCAAGCAGTTACTGGACCGATTGGTGGTCGAGCAGCAGTACTGGCAGGGACGGGACCGGGCACACATGACGGCGCCGGATCTGGCCGCGCGGGCCGAGTTCGGCCGGATTCTGCTCGCGGTGGTGACCCCGGACGGGCCCGCCTCCCAGCGGGACCTGCCGTCGAAGTGGGTGCGCAGCAAGTACGGCGCGCGGGCGGGCTACTGGAGTCAGATTCCGGGGCGGCCGGGTTCGTAGCCGCGCAGGGCGGCCGCCGCGGCCGCGCGGGAGCGGACCCCGAGCTTGGTGCGGGCATTGGCGATGTGGCGGTGCACGGTGTGCGGGCTGAGCGTGAGCCGTTCGCCGATCTGGGCGTCGGTGAGCCCGGCCGCGACCAGGTGCAGGATCTCGCGCTCGCGCTCGGTGACGGCGGCCGGGCCGGGCGGCTCGGGGCGGGAGCGCACGGGGCGGCCGAGTCCGCGCAGGGTGGCGTCGGCAACCGCGGAAGCGTTACCGCGCCAGGGGAAGTGGTCGTCGCCGGAGAGTTCGACCAGGGCCGAGCCGCGCACCCGCCGGGCCACGTCGACGCCGAGGGCGAAGGGCACCGCGCGGTCCCCGCGACGATGCAGGACCGTGGTGGGCACGGTGACGGCGGCCAGGTACTCGGTGGCGTCGAGGGCGTAGCTCTCGGCGAGGGCGGACGCGGCCTGCTCGGCCGTGGCCGAGAGCCGCTGGAAGCGGGCGAAGCGCTCGCGCTCGGTCGTGCTCGCGTCCGGCACGAAAACGTCGGCCAGCAACCGGGATCCGAGCCCCCAGTGCGCGGCGACCGCCTCGACCACTGCTCGCCGGGCGGGCTCCGGTGCGATATCGGCGCCGCGCGCGAAGGCGCCGTAGAGCACCAGCCGCCGCACCCTGTCGGGCAGGCGGGCGGCCAGCCCGGCGGCGACCGCGGCGCCGGAGGAGCCGCCGAGCAGCGCGACCTGCTCGATCTCGAGCGCGTCCAGCAGCTCGGTGACCACCGCGATCTCGCTGTCCAGCCCGACCGTGGCGCCCCCGGAGAGCCCGCGGCCGGGCTGGTCGTAGCGAATCACCGTGAACCGCGCGGCCAGCCGGGAGATGTAGCCGCGGAACAGCGGGTCCGCCCAGTTCAGCGCGAGGTGCGCGCACCACCAGCCACCCATCAGCAGCGCGGGGCCGGACCCGGTGACCGCGTACGCGAGCTCGCCGCCGCCGGTCGGCAGGTGGCGGACGATCTGATCCTCGGCGGGCGGCACCCCTCGATGATGGCCGGTTCCGGCCATGCGCGGCAGTCCCCGCGCGGACCACACTGGCAACCATGACCGCTCCGACCTTCGGCCAGCGCTGCTTCGCCGCCTGGTACCCCCGCTTCATGGACCGCGTCGACCGGGCCGGGCAGTCCGGGCTGCGCCGCACCCAGCTCGCCGCCGCCCGCGGCCGCACCCTCGAGATCGGCGCGGGCAGCGGCCTCTCCGTCCCGCACTACCCCGCCGGGCTGCCGGAGCTGGTCCTGCTGGAGCCCAATGCCGCGTTGCGCGAACAGCTCTCGGCCCGCACCGAGCCGCCGTTCACCGTGATCGACGGCGACGCGCACGCCATCGACTTCCCGGACGCCAGCTTCGACACCGTCACCGCCTCGCTGGTCTTCTGCTCGATCCGCGACCCCGCCGCCGCGCTCGCCGAGGTGCACCGGGTGCTGCGTCCGGGGGGACAGTTCCTGTTCCACGAGCACGTACGCGGCACCGGGGCGCTCGGCGTCGTGCAGGACGTCCTCACCCCGGTGCAGCGCAGGCTGGCCGACGGCTGCCACGCCAACCGGGACTTCGAGGCCCTGCTCGCCGCCTCGCCGCTGACGGTCACCGAGATCACGCACACCCGCATGCCGACCGCGGTGCCGACCATCGCGCCGCTGGTGATCGGCACCGCGCACCGCGCGGTGGCTCACTCCGGGCGCAGCGCGGACAGCGCAAGCCGGGCGTAGCGGCGCCAGACGGCGGGGTCGCCGATCTCCAGCTCGATCAGCGCCCGCGCGACCCCGGCGACCAGCACCTGCACATCCATGGCGGTCGCGTCGGGGCGCAGCCTGCCCTGCTCGTGCGCCAGCGCGAGGAGCTGCTCGAGCTGGTTGTCGAGCCGCTCGTCCTCGATGCCGTCCACGCCGCTGAGCACCTCGACCATGAGCCGGTCCTCGGCGAGCCGGGTCGCGATCCGCTCCAGCAGCACCTCCAGCGCGCGGTAGGCATCGGTGCGGGCGGTGTCGAGCGCGGCGGTGACGAGTTCGTCGATCCAGTCCAGGTGCAGCAGCGCGAGCTCGCGCACCAGGTCGGCCTTGGTCGGGTAGCTGCGGTAGACGGTCGCCTTGCCGACGCCGGCGCGCGCGGCCACCTCGGGGATGGTGGCCTCGAGCCCGTGCTCGGTGAAGACCTCGATCGCGGCGGCGAGCACGCGCTCGGAGTTGTGCTGGGCGTCCACCCGGCGCCGCCGCTGCCGATTCGGTGCCGTCATCGATCCGCTCCCTTTGCCGGAGTGTGTCCGGGGTCTCATTTCCGCAGCTCACGTGAGTTGCTGCACACTTGGGGCGCTGAAGTGGACCCCGTAGTCCGCATACTCCTACTCTAGACCCTATCCGGACCATTTGGTCCATATAGGTGCTTGGAGGACGCTCATGGCGTGGCAGTTGTTCCGGCTGGGCCGGTGGTCGTTCGCGCACCGCAGGGCGGTGGCGGCGATCTGGGTGCTGCTGCTGGTCGTGCTCGGCGTCGGCGCGGCGACGCTCTCCGGCAAGACCAGTGACAAGTTCGAGCTGGCCGGGATCGAGTCGACCCAGGCCTTCGACCTCATCGAGGAGCGGGCGCCGCAGTCCTCCCCCGACGGCGCCACCGCACGGGTGGTCTTCGAGGCGCCCGAGGGCCGCTCGCTGACCGAGCCCGGCTACAGCGCCGCGGTGACCGCCGCGCTCGGCGCGCTGCGCACCGAGCACGTCGCCTCGGTGACCGACCCGTTCACCGCGGGCACGCTCACCGGCGACGGCCGCGTCGGCTACGCCTCGGTCGGCTACACGCAGACCTCCAACGAGCTCACCGACGCCGACCGCTCGGCGCTGGAGAACGCCGCGCACGACGCCGAGACCGCCGGGCTGAACGTCGCCATCGGCGGCGACGCCATGAACGAGGTGGAGATGCCGCTGGCCGAGGTCGTCGGCATCGCGGTGGCGCTGCTCGTCCTCGCCGTGACCTTCGGCTCACTGGTCGCGGCCGGGATGCCGCTGCTCACCGCGCTGGTCGGCGTCGGCATCGGCATGCTGGCGATCACCGCGCTCACCGGCTTCGTCGAGCTCTCCTCCACCACCCCGGCGCTCGGCACCATGCTCGGGCTCGCGGTCGGCATCGACTACGCGCTGTTCATCATGAGCCGCTACCAGAGCGAGGTCCGGGCCGGGCGTTCGCTCGAGGAGGCGGCGGGCCGCGCGGTCGGGACCGCGGGCTCGGCGGTGGTCTTCGCCGGGCTCACCGTCATCATCGCGCTGGTCGGGCTCGCGGTCTGCAACATCGGCTTCCTGACCCAGATGGGGCTGGGCGGCGCCTTCACCGTGGCCGTCGCGGTGCTCATCTCGCTCACGCTGCTGCCCGCGATCCTCGGCTTCGCCGGCGAGCGGGTCATGAGGGGCAAGCCGCGCTACCTGGCCAAGGCCGCCAACGGCGTCGAGCCGCGCACGCACGGCCGCCGCTGGGTCGAGGGCATCGCCGGGAACAAGTGGGGCGCACTGGCGGGCGGCATCGCCATCGCGCTGCTCGCCTCGCTCCCGGTCGCCTCCATGCAGCTCGCGCTGCCCGACGACGCCGGCAAGCCCGCGGGCAGCAATGCCCGCACCGCCTACGACCTGATCGCCGAGAACTTCGGCCCCGGCGCCAACGGCCCGCTGGTCGTGGTGGTCGACACCGCGAACGCGGCCGACCCGGCGGGCGCGGTCGCCAGGGTGACCAACGACCTGCAGACCATGGCAGGCCGCGCGGGCACCGACGTCGCCACCGTGATCCCCGCGCTCACCAGCGACACCCCGCAGGCGCAGCAGGCATTCGCCCAGCAGCTCGCCGTCGTGAAGTTCGCGACCGTCACGGTGATCCCGGGCTCCGGGCCGTCCGACCAGGCCACCAAGGACCTGGTCGCGGAGATCCGCGGCACCGTCGCCGACCTGCCCGCCGAGACCGGCGCGCGCGCCCTCGTCACCGGCCAGACCGCGGTCGGGGTCGATATCGCCAACGAGCTCACCTCGGTGTTCCCGATCTACCTCGCGGTCGTGGTCGGGCTCGCGGTCTTCCTGCTGATCGCGGTGTTCCGCTCGCTGTGGGTGCCGCTCAAGGCCGCGCTCGGGTTCCTGCTCTCGGTCGGCGTCTCGCTCGGCGCCACCGTCGCGGTGTTCCAGTGGGGCTGGCTCAACCAGCTCATCGGCCTGGACACCACCTCGCCGGTGCTGTTCATCCTGCCGATCCTGCTGACCGGCATCCTGTTCGGGCTCGCCATGGACTACGAGGTGTTCCTGGTCAGCCGGATGCGCGAGGCGTACGCGCACGGCACCCCGGCCCGCCAGGCCGTGATCGACGGGTTCGCGCACAGCGCCAGGGTCGTGGTCGCCGCCGCGATCATCATGATCGGCGTCTTCGCCGGGTTCGCGCTCACCGACGACGTGATCCTGAAGACCATCGGCTTCGCGCTCGCCGTCGGTGTGCTGGCCGATGCCTTCCTGGTGCGGATGCTGATCGTCCCGGCGTTCATGCTGATCGTCGGCGAGCGGATCTGGTGGATGCCGAAGTGGCTCGCGCCGCTGGTGCCGACGTTCGACATCGAGGGTGAGGGGCTGACCAAGCGGCTCGACGTGCCCGCGGAGGCGGACGAGCCGGTTCCCGCACTGCGCTGAGGTTGTTGTGCCAACGGCCCGCTCCCGGCTCCGGGGGCGGGCCGTTCGGCGTCTCAGCGCGGGGTTTCGGGTGGAGTCCAGGGTCGGATGACGACCGGCATCTCGACGCTCCAACCGGGTTCGGCCGGGCCCGCCGGTTCCGAAGGGAACAGCAGGGAGCTGCCGGTGATCAGCAGCACCGCGACGGTCAGTACGCCGAGCAGGAATCTGAGCCACTCCAGCCAGGTCGACCCTTTGCTCATCCCCGTGCTCCCTCCCTGCTACCAGGTCGATCGCAGGGGTACGAGCCGGTATTACACCGCCGCCGGACCGCTCGCTCTTCGCGCGGGGAATGCCCGGCCCCGACGGCGCTGTTGAGCCGGATCGTGACACGCTGCGACAAAGCCCGCGAGCTGCGCTGGGTCGGCGCCGCCGACCCCCTGGTGCGGCCGCTGCTCGACGAGCTGGCCCATGAGTACGAGACCCGGTACGGGCCGCGAACGACGAGATGAGCAATACCGCGTCGGACGACTTCGAGCCGCCGGACGGCGGGCTCGTGCTGCTGCTCGAGGGTTCCGGAGCGGTCGCGGGCGGCGGGTTCCGGCGGATCGATGGGACGACCGCGGAGATCAAGCGGGTGTGGACGCACTCGGCGCACCGGCGGCGCGGGCATGCCAGGACGGTGCTGGTCGAGTTGGAGCGGGCGGTGGTGGCGGCGGGGTATCGGTTGATCCGGCTCAGCACCGGGCCGCGGCAGCCCGAAGCGGCGGGGCTGTATCTGACCACGGGGTACGAGCCGAAGTACGACATCACCGCCGATCCGGCGACGCTGCCGTACCTGACATTCGAGAAAGTGCTGGTGGATTCAGCAGTACACCGGTCGCCGCACCACCTCGGCCCGGCCGGACGCTAGCCGGATGACCTCGCCGCCACCAGGTCGGCGAGGGCGGTGGCGACCAGGGCGATCGCGGGGTCGGCATCCGCGCGGAGCGGTCGCAGGATCGCCAGGGCGCCGGTGCCGGGCAGCTCGACCAGCGCCTGGATCAGCCGGAGGCGGACGCTCGCGTCGGCTTCGGGCGTGGCGGTCAGTGCGGCGGTCAGCGCGTTCAGGATGCGCTCCGCGGCGGCCGGGTCTCGGGAGAGGGCGCCGAGCACCTCGCCCGCGTCCACGTCGTTGGTGCCGGTGACGACCATGTCGATGAGGGCGGGTTCGGCGCCGGTCACCCCGCGAGCGCCCGCGGCCAGCGCGGCCGGGCCGCGAACCGCCGGGTCCGGGTCGGCGAGCGCGGCGGTGAGCAGCTCGGTGGCGGCATCGCCGGGGATTTCGGCGACCGCAAGCACGGCCCGGCGACGGACCTCGGGATCGGACGACCGCAATCCCGGTGCGAGCCCGGCCAGCCCGTCGGTCCCGGCCCTGGCCAGCGCCCAGCGCAGCGCCCCCGCCATGTTCGGCTCCGACTCGGCGAGCACCGCCGCGGTGAGCAGGTCGGTGGGGACCGGCTCGTTCGCGGCGGGATTGAGCACGGTCCGCAGGCGGCGCGGCGGGTCGGCGGAGCCGAGGTCGCGGACCAGCTCGACGATGCGCAGCACGTCACGCCAGCCCGCCGGCTCCGCGCCCTCGACCGCGCGCAACCGCTCCAGCAGTTCCCGCTCCCGCTCCAGCCGCTCCTCGGTCCGCCGGATGAGCTCCGCGACCAGGGTCCGCGGCGCGAACGCCGGATCCTCCAGCGCGCGGGCGACCTCGCGCAGCGAGAGGCCGAGCGTGCGCAGGCTCTCCACGTGGAAGATGCGCCGGATGTCGGCCTCGGCGTACTCGCGGTAGCCGCCGACGGTGCGCCCGGTGGGGCGGACCAGCCCGAGCGCGTCGTAGTGGCGCAGCATCCGGGTGCTGACCCCCGAACGCCGCGCCACCTCACCGATCAGCACGGGGCGCCGTCCAGCGCGGCGATCCGCTTGGCCGCCTCGATGTCGAAGGCGGCGTCCGGGTCGCGCAGCAGCTGCTCGGTGACCAGGGCGTGCGCGCGCACGGCCGGGTCGGGGCTGGTTTTCGCGGTGTCCAGGAGCGGCTCGATCAGGTCGCCGAGCGCGGCCAGTGCCCGGCTCAGGCTGCGTTGCACGTCGCGGCCGCCGCGGGCGAACTGCCCGGCCAGCTCGGCGGCGAGGGCTTTCCGCTCGGCGTCCGGCACCAGGGCCACCGCGGCCCGCCACGCGCTGCGGGCGACCTCGTCGTCGGGATCGCGCAGCAGCTCAGGGGTGATCGCGGACCAGGTGGCCGGGTCACCGATCTTGGAGAGCGTGTGCAGCGCCTGGCTGCGGGCCTGCGCGGGGCCGGACTCGAGTTCGGCGAGCAGCGCGGGCACCGTTCTCGCCGCCGGGAGCCGGGTGAGCGCCCAGGTGAGCATGTCGCGGACGTAGAAGTCCGGCTCGACCGCGCAGCGCGCGAGCAGCGGGCCGAGCAGCGCGGGGGCCGGGTGGGTGCCCGCGGTGAGCGCGGCCTGCAGCCGGGTCGAGGGGTTCTCCGTGCTCAGCGCGGCGAGCAGCCTCGGGTCGACGGATCGTTCTGGTTTCGGGTTCATGGGAACCACCTCCTCCCGTCCAGTGAAGACGTTGTCACTGTGTCAAGGTCAAGCGCTCGGCGCTGGCAGGATGTGCGGCATGTCCCGGGCACTCGGGTTCGGCGCGGTCGCGCGGGCCTACGAACGCTTCCGGCCGGAGTACCCGCCGGACCTCGCCGACCTGGTACTCACCTACGCGGACCGCCCGCTGCGCACCGCGCTGGAGATCGGCGCGGGCACCGGAAAGGCGACCCGGATCTTCGCCGCCCGCGGCATCGCTGTCACCGCGACCGACCCCGATCCGGCCATGCTCGCCGAGCTGCGGGTGCCCGGCGTCTCGACGGTGCGCGCCGCCTTCGAGGAGCTCGCCCTCGAGCGTCGCTACGACCTGGTCTACGCGGCCGCCGCGCTGCACTGGACCGCTCCGGAGGGACGCTGGTCCCGCATGGCGGCGCTGCTCGAGCCCGGTGGAATCGTCGCCTCCTTCGGCGGCCCGGTGCTCGCCGCCGACCCCGCCGTGCGCGCGGCCGTGAGCATCGCCTTTCGCGGCGACGACGCGGTGCCCTCGCCGGACGGCACCCCGCCGGAGCAGCGGATGCGTTGGCCGGGAACGGAATTGCTGCGCTCGGAGCTCTTCACCGACGTCCGGCAGGAGGTGCTCGAGCACCGCCTCACCCTGAGCGCGCACGACTACCTCGGCTATCTCGGCACCCTCTCCGCCACGCTCCGGCTCGCGCAAGCCGAGCGCGAGCGGGTGCTCACCCGGATCACCGCCGCGCTGCCCGCCCGGGTGGAGATCATCGCCGACATCACCGCGCACCTCGCCCGCCGAACGTGAGGATCTGCGGCGCAACGACATCGGGCGCGCGGACCCGCCCCGGACGAGGACAGGAACGACCGGGGCGGGCCTGGCACCCGAATCGCACGACGCGCGAGAATGAGCGAACCGGGCACCAACAACGCTGTACCCGGTAGCGGCACTTTCACGCTCCGCCCCCGCAGCGGAATCGGGCTGCTCGGCTCCGCTCGCCGCAGCGCCCCGGCACCGAAAGACATTCGTGCCGAACATATCCGATCCGCTGCGGGCCATGCTCCAATGACAGGGTGGAACGCAACACAGCGGCCTTCCTGGCGACGATGACGGTCGCCACCGCCGCGACGATCACGGGTGGCTGGACTCTGCTCACCGGCACCGGGACTCCGTTGGCCGCGCTGATCGCTGTCGTCCTCGGGCCCGCGGCCATCGTCTGCACCGCAGCCGTCCGGACGGGGCTATACCACCGCCCCGGCATGCTCGAGACGAACTGGTATATCTACGTGACGTCGCGCATTCTCACCGGTGCCGCAGCGGCGGCCGCGCTGACGGCCCTCACTGCACGAAGCGATCGCCTCCCGGCGTGGATCCTGGCCGCCGTCCTGGTCTACGCCGGACTCTGCGCGGTGTGGTTGGACTCCGATCCGTACGGGCCCGTCCGGACCACGGCCGCGGTAGCGGGCGCGATGACCGCGTTGGCGATCATCGGCGCGGGAACCTACATCGTCGCCGGGACCATCGGCGCCGCAACGGCAGCGGTCGCGGCGACCGTCGTCGCAGCGGCGTTCTACTTCTCGTCGCCGTCGACCGGCCATACGCCACTGCCGCCGGAGGTCGGATGGCTCGGTCCGGTCATCATCGTCGCGACGTCGGCGATCTCGGCGAAACCACTGGCGGACCAGTTCGGTGGGCACGGCTCCGGGTCCGCGGCGGTGCTCGTGACGATCGGTTCGATCGTCGCGGCCGCCCAGTGGACCGTGATGTCCGCCGTCGTGCGGATGCTGTGGCCCACCGTCGGGCCGGCACCCGCGATCGAACGGTCGGCGTTCGCCGCGCGGACCATCGCCGCCGAGATCGTCGGACGGCGGCATTTCGCAGACCCCGGGGACAGCCGCTCGCCCGCGGCGTACCGGGAGATCGCCAAGCGCATTCGAGACGCCAGGTCGAGGGTGGAGAGGGAGGCGGTCGAGTGGACGCTGGAGCGGGCACACAGCTACGACACCATCGACATCGACCCTTTGGTGCGTGAATACGAGCAAAGCGCATACCGGGCGAGCCGGACTCCTCGCCGGCCGCGGCCGCTCGTCAGCTCCGAGACGATGACGATCAACGTGGCCACCGCGCGCGACGAGGGCGTCGTCATCGACCGGATATGGCCGAGACTCGAGCTGGTTCTTCCCGCTGCGGTGCGGAGCAGGCACGCCTGGTCCGACCGAGCGGTCGCGCTGTCCCGGGTTGTCACGGCAACCGGAATCGCCGCGGCGATCACCTTCGCCGCCGCCTCGTTGTTCGCCTACGCGATCCCCCCGCTGCTTCTCGGGTCCCTGGCGCTCTTCGCCGGGCGCGCCGGCCTGGAAGAGGAGTACCGGCGACGCGCGGCGGCCATCGCGCTCTTCCGGACCGATCTGATCCACGCACTCCGGCTACCGGAGCCAACCACCCGCGCCGAACTGCTCGTGCTCGGCGGTGTGCTCGATGGCGACATGCCGTTCGATCGGCTGGCCACCCCCAACGGGAAGACCGGAGCCGAGCCTGCCGCGGGAAACACCGCCCAGTTCTCCGCGCTGATCGACGAACTCAGGACCGAGATGCGGGTACTGAGCGAGCGGCAGCGAACCCAGATCGCCGAACTCGTGACCGCAACGGCGCCGCCGCCCGATCTCGGCAGAATCGCCGCCCAGCTGGCGGAGGCCACCGCCGCCCGGGTGCACGAACGCCTGCAAGATGCGGTCACCGCGCTGCGCGTGCAGGCCGACGAATCGGTCACCCGGGTAGTGCGGGCGGTCCTGGCGGGGCCACCCCTGATCGAGTTCAGCGGGTACTTCGCGATCGAACTCGCCGAGGCGGGGGCCGGCGCGGAACGCGCCGGCGACCGGGTGATCACCGCGTCGCCCGGGGTGTCGATTCGCTTGTCGGCGTCGGTTGTCGCCGACGAGGCCGCTGCCGACGTCGCCCCCGATCGCGGTGCGGCGACGGCCCATGATTTCGTCGCCCTCGAAATCGTGACGATAGCGGGGACCACGGCGGAATCCGAGGTCGAATTCGAGGTCCTGCTGGACAGCGCGACGATGACACCGGTTCCGCGGCGCCGTGTCCTCCGGCTGCCCCGCCGGGACGGCGAACGACGCGGTGAGATCGAGCTCGAACTCCCGGCTTCGGAGGGTGTGCACGAGGCGTGGCTGCAGTTGTATCAGGCGGGCAGGCTCATCCAGGCGGTCACGGTCGTCGTCGATACCCGGTTGTCCGATCGTTCGACGCGAGCAGGGCGGTGACCGTAGCGCAGGGTCCTGCGGTCCGGGTCCGGCTGGTACCCGCCGACAGCGGACTCCGGGTGGAGTTCGAGGCCGCGGCCTCGCACGTCAGACCGGTGCGATTCACGCTCCCCGACCCGGGCCGGATCGCCGCCGTGCGCCGTCAGCTCCACAACGGCCTGCTGGAGGTGAAGCGATCGATCTCCGCGCTGACCGTGCCCGATTCCGATATCCCGATATTGGCCCAGGCCCTCGGAAGCATGGGGCGGCGCATGATCTTCACGCTGATCGGCAACCAATCCGATCTGATTCGAGAACTCCAACTGTTCTGGAGATCAGCCGTTCCCACGTGGCGCAACCCGGGCCACGTCGCAGTCGTGGAGTGTCTCGGGGATACCGACCGGCTCCTGCCGCTCGAATACCTCCCGTTCTTCGATATGGGGTGCTGCACCGACGAGATCGGCGGACGTGCCGATTTCGTCGCGAGCTGCCGTTCGTTCGTCGGCTTCAGCTGCATCGTGCGGCGGCGTGTTCTCCCGATACCGGTCCCCGCGCCGGGGCACGGCCTCGCGGTGGACACCGACGGCAAGGTGGTACTGCGCTACCTGCATCACGACACGTTGATCGGGGCCGCGCGCGAGTACAAGTGGTTCACGACCGACGGAAGCGCCAAATTGTCGCTGCGCGGCCCGTACCCGAACTCCGAGCAGCGCGGCCTCGACATCGCCGAGCGCATCTATGATCCCGAATCCGATCAGATACAGCACTTCTCGTGCCACTGCGACACCACGGCGCCGGATCCCCTCGACTATCGGCTCGAACTGCGCGGCGCGGGCCGCGACCTCGACCTCACCCTCGGCGAGCTCGGCGAGCATCTGGTTCGGTTCGGCGCCACCGTCGATCGGGGCATCCGGGACATGCCACTGGTCGTTCTCAATGCCTGCGGCTCGTCCCGGGTCGACCCGTCCAGCTCGATCTCCTTCCCGCAGGTATTCCTGCAGAACGGAAATCGCGGCTGTATCGGCACAGAGATCGCGATCCCGGACGAGGAGGCAGCCGAATTCTCCCGGGTCTTCTATCGCGAATTGCTCGAGGGCGGCAGCGTAGGCGTCGCGGCGCATCGCTCCCGCAATCACCTCCTGCACGATTTCACCAATCCGATCGGCCTCGCCTACACCGTGTACGGCGATACCGATTTGGCCATCACGGAATGAAGGGGTACACACGAATGACCGCTGCCGACGACAGGCCGGCCTCCGGCGACGCTCCGGGCGTGATCAGCATCTTCGGACGAGAAGACACGGACGGGCGGGCGGACCGGTCGCTGTTCAAGAGGGGCGACGACTTCCGATACGGCCGGAGCGAGATCCCGGTGGAGCTCTTCCGGGAACGTGTGCTGGACTTCATGGAGACCATTCGCGATGTCGTCGCCGGAATCCCGGGTACCGCCGGGGAATACAGCTTGCAGGAAGTGCAGGTGAATATCGAAGTCAGCGCCAAGGGTCAGCTCTCGCTTCTCGGGACCGGTGGTGAGCTGTCCGGCAAGGGCGGTCTCACCTTCACCTTCAGGAAGTAGCACCACAACGGGCCGGGCCGGGGCCACCACCCCGGCCCGGACTCCGCTACGCGCCCGCGCGCAGCGCCTCGATGAACCACTCCCAGGCGGGGACCTGCGGCTCCCGGGCGGGCCATCCGTTCAGCACGCCGAGCAGCTGCCAGTACCGCTCGACCCGACGATCGGTGAAGGTCGCCATCGAATCCGCCAGCCGGACCCGCTCGTCAGCGGACAGCGCCGGATCGACGATCTGGTCGAGCAGTTCCCGGCCGCGCGCCGAATCGGGCGCGACCCCCTCGCTCAGCGCCTGGGCGGCGACCGCGGAAACCCGGGCCGGGTCGGGGGCGGCCCCGGGCTCGGCCCCGGCCGCCCCGGTGACCGCCATCGCGCGCACCCGCTCCCGGAAAGCGGGATCCCCGACCAACTCCGCGAGCTCGACCCAGGCGTCCACCTGCTCCGGGCTGGGATCGTCGGGCAGCTCGGCGGGCATCGACCGCATCCCCTTGGCGATGTGCGCCCCGGGCGCGTCGTCCGGGATGCCGGCGAAGGTCGCGTCCACGAAGTCGTCGATCACCCGCTGCCGCTCGGCGGCGGACAGTCTGGCCATCTTGTGCATAATTCTCATCTCCTCGGTCGAACTTCCGCGGTGAGCGACCGAACGCAGCACCGCCCGCCGGACCCGCAGCGTGCGGATCTCGGCGTCCAGTGCCCGCACGTGCGCGGCGGCCACGTCGGCCACCGTCGTCTGACGTAACAGCACCTTGTGCACGGTGGGCAGGTCGAGCCCCAGTTCGCGCAGGGTGCGCACCAGGTCGAGCCGGGCCACCGCCTCGGTGTCGTAGAGCCGGTAGCCGGTCGGCGTCCTGTCGGTCGGCGGCACGACCCCGGCGTCGGACCAGAAGCGGATGGTCCGCACCGCGAGTCCGGTGCGGCGGGCCAGCTCGCCGATGGTGAACAGTTCGTCGCGGTCACTCACGGGAATCAGCCTCGGGTTTCCAGTAGGTGGAGAGTCAACATCGATTCTCTCCGGCAGCGCTCGCGGATCCGGCGCGGATGGGTGAATATAGGGCGTGATCTGCCCGCACTGTCAGACAAGCCTGCTCTATCGGCAGCGCCCGAAGCGCATCTGCTCGTCGTGCGGGCGCCCCTTCGCGCTGGAGCCGAAGGAGAGCCCGTTCCGGCTGCACGACCTGCGCGTGCAGCGCCTGGCGGACAAACTCTCCGACGGTCGCGGCCTGCTCTACACCGGCCCGCAGCTGTACTTCGCGGCGGGCCGTAAGACGCTGCCGAGCACCGGGCGCACCTACACCCTGGCCGCGATCGGCTACACGGTGCTGCTGGCGATCATCGGGACGGTGCTGCTGGCCTCCGGGGTGCTGCCGGTCGGGCCGGGGCTGGCCGGGGTCGCCGCGGTGATCGTCGCGGTGAACCTGCTCCTGCTGCTGATCCGGCCGCAGCTGCTGCGCCGCAGCACCATCCGGATGGACCGCCCCTACCCCGACTTCGGCACGCAGGTGCTGCGCCCCTGGCGGCGGATCTACGGCGCCCCGCCGCCCCGGCTGGTCCCCGACAACCTGCCGCTGCCCGCCGTGCCGCAGCCCCGGATCGCGCTGCTCTGCCCGGACCGCTCCACCCTGGCCTGCCTCGCCGCCAACGGCGCCGCCACCACCTGGGGGATGGCGCTGTGCGCGCGTCTCGAACAGGTGCCGCCGAACGGGCCGGTGCTGGTCCTGCACGACGCGAGCGTCGCCGGGATCGGCTGGGCGCGTCAGGTGCGCGAGGCGCTCGGCCCGCGCGCCGCACTCCTCGGCCTCTCCCCCGCGTCGGTGCGCACAGCGCCCTGGGCGGTGCGGGTGAAGGAGCACCCCATGGAGTCCGCGGAGCTGCCGCCCGCCATCGGCGCGGAGGATCGGCAGTGGCTGCTGGACGGCTGGTGGTCGCCGGTGGCCGCGCTGCCGCCCGCCCGGCTGCTGCGGCTGGTGCAGCGCGGGGTGGACCGGGCGGAAGAGGCCGCCGACCCCGATCGCCGCCGGGCGGGGCAGGTGGGTTTCCTGACGTGGCCGGCTCCCGCGTGATCGAGCGGCTGCTGCCGCTCGCCCGCGCCCGCGCGAGCGCGCCGAGCGGGCTGCTGGTCACCGAGCGCCAGCTGTACTACGAGCTGTGCCGCCTGCTCGCCCCCGCGCATCGGCTGCGCGGCGGCCCCGGCTTCACCGTCCGGGTTCCGCTGCGCTATCGCACGTTCCGGGAAGCGCTCGGCGACCTGCCCGGCCTGCTCACGATCCCCCCGCCGGAGCGGGCCGAGCCGGGACGCCACACCCCCGAGCCGGACCTGTTCGACTACGGCCTGCCCCGGCTGCTGATCTGCCACTCGCACGAGATCGCGCACATGCTGCGCGCCAACGGGCTGCCGATGGAGTCGGCCTGCCCGGTGCTGAGCGCCGCCGAGCTCCCGGTGCACCCCGGGGTCGCGCGCATGCTCGCGAGCGTCGCAGGCACCGCCTACGTGCTGCACGGGGCGAGCACCGCGGGCTTCGAGTTCGCCACGCGGGTCCGCGAACTCGCCGCGCTCCCGGACGAGGTCGCGGTGGTCCCGCTCGGCCTCCGCCCGCGCCAGGCCAAGGCCCTGCACCTGTTCCACCTGCCGGGAACAGCGGCCGAGCCGCCACCGGGCCCGGACGACCGCGAGCGCCGCTGGCTGGCCCGCGGCCGCACCGTCGAACTCGAGGCGGTGCGCCCCGCGGCCCTGCTGCGCACCGTGCACCGCCTGGTCCGCGAGGTGCGCACCCCGCGCACCCCGCTGCTCGAACTCCGCCGCACCAGGGACACCGGGTTCCTGACCTGGCCCGCCGCATGACCGGTACCCGAAAGGAGCCAGCCGTGCCCCCGTACCGGCAGGTCGACTACACCGATGAACTGCTCGCCGACGGCACCGTGCACCGCCGCTACGGCGACGGCCGCCAGGAGTGGCGCAGCCGCGGCCCCGGCGGCACCGTGCTCTGGCGGGACAACCAGGGCCGCTCCGGCCGGGACGAGCCGCTCGGCCCGAAGATCATCCGGCGCGACCACCCCGGCGGCGTCCTCTACGGCCGCGAGGCCGGGTACGGCCGCACGCTCTGGGGCGACGGCGTGCTCACCGTGAACCGCAGCTCCTTCGGCGGCCGGATCGGCGCGGTGCTCGCCACCGTCGCCGGCGGCGCGCTGCTCGGCGCGCTGGTCGTGCCGCCGCTGGTCATGAGCCCGGAGGAAGAGGAGGAGCTGCGCAACCAGGCGACGAACAGCAGCTCCGGCGGCGGGGACGACGGCGGCGACGGCTACGGCGACTGGGACGACAGCTACGGCGACGACGACGATTTCGGGTGAGCTGATGTCCCGCTGGTGCGCCTTCCTGACCTCCGCCGACCCCGCCGCCCAGGTGCGCGCGGTCGGCGCCGAACCGCTCGCGACGAACGGCCCGCACGCGCTCGGCCTGCTCGACGGCCCCGGCACCGCCGCCGGCCCGTTCACCGCGGGCGCGCTCACCGCCGTCGGCGAGGTCACGCTCTTCAACACCGCCGAGCTGCGCGCCCGGCTCGGCGCCGCCGCGCCACCGCCGGGCAGCCACGACGGCCTGCTCCTGCTGCACCTCTACCAGCGCTTCGGCCTGCCCGGCGTCGCCGCCGCCGACGGCATGTTCGCCCTCGCCGTCACCGACGGCCCCGACCTCGTGCTGATCCGCGACCACGTCGGCGCTCGCACCCTCTTCCACGCGCGCGCCACCGCGGGCTGGGCCGCCTCCACCTCGCTGCGCGCGCTGCGCCGCTGGCCCGCCCTGCGCACCGGGCTGCACCTGCCCGCGGTCCGCGACTTCCTGACCTTCGCCTACCTCCCCGGCCGGGAAACCCTGCTGCACGGCGTCCACGAAGTGCTCCCCGGCCGCTGCGTCCGGCTGCACCCCGACGGCACCAGCAGCGAGCACACCTACTGGGAGCCGGAAGAACGCGTCGACGACCGCCCCGCGGCCGAGCACGCCCTCGCCCTGCGCGCCCTGCTGGAACAGGCGGTATCGCGCAGGCTGCCCGCGGGCGAACCGGTCGCGGTGCTGCTCTCCGGCGGCATCGACAGCAGCCTGGTGACCGCGCTCGCCGCCAAGCTGCACGACCACCCGGTGCGCACCTACTCGATCAGCTTCGGCGACACCGCGCCCAACGAACTCGGCTACTCCGGGCTGGTCGCGGCGCACTGCGGCACCGAGCACCGGGTGCTCACGGTGCCGGGCGCGACCGTCGCCGCCCGGCTCGCCGACACCGTCGGGCTGCTCGACTCCCCCGTCGGCGACCCGCTCACCGTCCCCAACGCGCTGCTGGCCGAGGCGGTGGCCGCCGACGGCGCCACCGTCGCGCTCAACGGCGAGGGCGGCGACCCGGTCTTCGGCGGCCCCAAGAACCTGCCCATGCTCATCTTCGAGCTCTTCCGCGGCGATCCCGACCCGGATGCCCGCGCCCGCGCCTACATCGACAGCTACCGCAAGTGCTATGCCGACCTGCCCGCCCTGCTCACCCCCGACACCCTGGCCGCGCTGGAATCCGCGCCGGGCCCGGCCGCGCACGTCGCCCCCTACCTGCGGCAGGGCCGAATGAGCACGCTGCTCAACCAACTCCTGCACGTCAACCTGCGCACCAAGGGCGCCCACCACATCCTGACCAAGGTGGAGCGGCTCACCGCCGCCAGCGGCATCGAGGGCCGCGCCCCGCTCTTCGACCGCGCGGTGATCGACCGCGCCTTCGCCACCCCTCCCGCGCTGAAACTGGCCGGGACCAGCGAGAAGTGGATCCTCAAGGAGTCGGTGCGCGACCTGCTGCCCGCCACCATCGTGGACCGGCCGAAGAGCGGCATGCGGGTGCCGGTGCAGCAGTGGCTGGACGGCCCGCTGCGCGACCTCGGCCACGACCTGCTGCTCTCCGGCGACCGCGGGCTCTTCCGCCGGGACACCGTGCGCGGCTGGCTGCGCGGGGAGGGCGCGCTGCTCCCGCGACAGGGTGGCAAACTCTGGCTGGTGTTGTCGCTGGAACTGTGGTTGCGCTCGTTCGACGTGGGCGGGCCGGTCGGATGACCCGGCTCAAGGTGGCGGCCGACGCGGAGAACGAGATCCACGACCTGGCGACCTTCGCCGATCCGGGCCGCAACGTGGTCACCCCGGTCGCCCGCTTCGAGCCCGGCGTCGCCGCGGCCGTGGTCGACGCCTTCGCGCGGATCGTCCGCACCGCCGCGGCCTGCGCCGCCGCGACCACCGCGGACGCCGACGGCATCGTCCGCTCGCAGACCTTCGAGGAGGGCGAGGTCTACATGATCGAGAAGCCCTTCGACGGCTTCTTCGCCGACCGCTACCTCATGGATTTCTACGACTCCGCCGAGCGCGGCATCTGCTCGCGCATGCACCTGCACACCGGGCTGCGCTTCGTGCGCATGATGACCGGGCCGGACACCAGCATCAGGGTCGGCAGCCTGTCGCCGTTCGTGGTGACCGACGTTCCCGGCGTCACCCCGTTCGCACCCGAGCAGTTCACCGACGACCTGCCCGACACCCCGCCCGGCGTGCACCGCACCAGGCACAACCTGATCGTGCCGCCGTGCTCGTTCGTCGACATGCAGATCCCGCGCGGGGTCAGCCACCAGTTCAACGCGGTCGGCCCGAACGCCGTGATCGACTCGGTGCACCCGGAGGAGTCGGTGGAGGTGTTCCGGGAGCGCATGTCCGGCTACCGGATGATGGCGCAGACGATCTTCCTCGCGCCCGAGCTCGCCGCCGCCGACACCTGCGCCGACCCGGCCGGAACCCCGCGCCCCGGCGGCCCTACCGGCTGAGCAGCACCGCGGCCACCGACTCGACGTACCACTCCGCGAACCGTTCGGGGGTCCAGCCCCGCCGCCGGACCAGCCAGTCGAAATTCCGCACGTCCATGGCGAGCCACAGCACGTCGACGATCTCCTCGTCGGACAGCTCGGCCCGCAGCTCCCCGGTCACGGCCAGATCGGCCGCGAACATTCCCATGGCGGTGCGGCGCTCGGCCACGTTCTTCGCGTGGATCGCGGCCGCGTCCGGTTCCGCGCTCGCCGCGCTCTCGATCGCGAGCAGCACCTCGGCCTGCCGCGCGTGCGTCTGCGCGAGGTGGACGGCGTAGCGGCGCAGTTTGGCGCGGGCGTCGCCGAGGGCGCGGATCTCGGCGACGAACTCCCGCTGAGCCAGCGCGGCCGGTTCGTCGTCCCCGGCGATCACCAGATCGAGCAGCTCGGAGAGCAGCGTCTTCTTGTTGCCGAACACCTTGTAGACGGTCTGCACCGCCACCCCCGCCGCGCGGGCGATCTCGGCGAGCGTGGTCGCGCCGTACCCGGGCGCGACGAAGAGCGTGCGCGCCGCCGCCAGGATCGCGAGCCGGGTGCTGCGCGCCTGCTCCTGCCGGTGCGTGGATTCGTACCGCCTCTTGACAGCCACCGGCTCAGAGTAGTCAACTATTCAATAGAGTTTCACTCTACCAAAAGAGGATGCCATGTCGACCACCACGTCCGAGACCGGCGCCCGCGTCGTCCCGATCCCGCCGCCGCTCTACTACGCCGCGGCCATGGTCGGCGGCGTACTGCTCGACCGGGTGTTCCCGCTCGCCGCCGCCCACCCGGCGCTGCGCGTCGCCGGGATCGTCATCGCCTGTGCGGGAGCGGGTTCGGTAGCCACCGGGGTGCTCGCGGTGATCAGGCATCGCACCACGATCGTGCCGCACCGGCCGGTGGCCGCGCTGATCACCACCGGCGTCTACCGCATCTCCCGCAACCCGATGTATCTCGGGCTCGCCCTGGTGATTCCCGGGGTCGGGCTACTCCTCGGCACCTGGTGGCCGCTCGTCCTGCTCCCGCTGACACTGCTCGCCGTCACCCGATTGGTGATCGTGCCCGAGGAGCGCTACCTGCACCAGCGCTTCCCTGCCGAGTACGACGCCTATCGCGCCCGCGTCCGCCGCTGGCTCTGAGCACTGCAATCGCTTCCCTGCTCGCACCACAGTTACCTCATAGCGAACCGACGGGGAATCGAGCGAACAGCGGACAGGAATTCACCGTCGCGCCCGGTAGAACAGAGGGGTGCACCCGGAGCGGATCGCTCATCTCCGCTCCGGGTGCGGCTCCGCCCCGGATCCTCTGCCAGGGTCGACGACAGTCCCTACCGGGGCGGAGCCAACCAACCCGGCCACACGTCACCGATGCCGTTCATCGTGGTCGAAACACCCTGTGACCTGGCGGATCTCGAACCACCGTGATTCGAACACCGCCCGCGGGGCGTCCGCCCAGCTCGAGCCCGCCGCCCACTGCCACGGACCGCGCTCCGTCCGGCCGGGACCCGCGAAACCGGCCTTACCGTACGAGCGTGAGCACTTCCTCGATCGAGCCGAGCACGGCCGCCGCGAACACCATCGACACCGACACGCTGCGCCGCTGGCTCGCCGACGGCGCGGAGCTGGCGGTGCTCGACATCCGCCCCGGCGAGGTGGTCGGCTACGCCTCGCCGCTCTTCGCCACCAACCTGCCCGCCGAGCGGGTCGTCGCCGAGATCGACCGGTTCGTGCCGCGCCCGGTGGTGCGCACCGTCCTGGTCGACGCCGGGGACGGCGCCGCCGCCGCGCTCGCCGCCGAACTGGCCGCCGCCGGGCGCACCGACGTGCACGTGCTGGCGGGCGGCATCCCGGAGTGGACCCGCGCGGGCACCGACGACCTGCCCACCTTCGACATCCCCGGCCAGGACTTCTCGCTCGCCATCCGCGACGAACGCGCCACCCCCGTCGTCACCGCCGCCGAGCTCGAGACGCTCCGGGATGCGGGCGCCGACGTCGTCGTGATCGACACCCGCACCGTCCCCGAGTTCACCGCGGGCCACGTCCCCGGCGCCGTCGGCGTGCCCGGCGCCGAGCTGCTGCTCCGCCTCGCCGACGTCGTCCCCTCCCCCGACACCCACATCGTCGTCTCCTGCGCCGGACTCCCCCGCGCCATCATCGGCGCCCAGACCCTGATCGACGCGGGCGTCCCGAACAAGGTCTCCTACCTGCACGACGGCACCAAAGCCTGGAAGCAGCGGAACCTCGAGCTCGAGACCGGCGCCACCGCCATCTACGGACCGGTCGACGCCGCCGCCCGCGAGCGCGCCGCCGCCCGGGTGCGGGCCATCTCCGCCGGTGACGACTTCCCCCGCATCGACGTGGTGACCGCGCACGCCTGGGCCGCCGACCCCGGCCGCACCACCTACCTGCTCGACGTCCGCACCCCGGAGGAGTTCGAGCAGGGCCACCTGCCCGGCTCGATCAACGCCGAGGGCGGGCAGTTGCTCGGCGTCTCCTACCGGACCATCGCCGTGCGCGGGGCGCGCGTGGTGCTGATCGACGATCCGACGGCGGCCCGGGCCTCGGTCGTAGCGCACTGGTTGCAGCGACGCGGTTTCGAAATCGCTTTCCTCCTGCACGATTTCACCGCCTGAACCGTCCTGTTCAGAACGGCACCGCACACCCCGATCCGGTATTGATCCCGGTCCCGACCTGAATGTCCACCGTCGGGCCGCCCGCTGATGTCTGGTACGCCATGATCCGATGCGTGCCAGGAACGACCGGCGTCCAGCGCACCGTGGCGACGCCGTCCACCGGGGTCACCAGGTTGCCGGGGACGAAGGTCGAGCTGTCCTCGAAGTCACTGCCGCGAGGAACGCCGCCGCCATCCCGAGGCGGCGCGGAGTGCTGTCGACCATGCGCGAATCCCTTTCACCGATGAACTTCGGCCACTCCCGTCGTCGGTATAGCCGACACCACGAGAAGGAGCCGTACATGGTTATCGTCGCAGGCCACATCACCGTCGACCCCGCGGACCGCGATTCCTACCTGGCAGGATGCGTGACCGTCGTCGAGCAGGCACGCCGCGCCCCCGGCTGCCTCGACTTCGCGATCAGCGCGGACCTGGTCGACAGCGGGCGGATCAATATCCTGGAGCGCTGGGAAACGCAGGCGGCGGTGGAGGCGTTCCGGGGCGCTGGGCCGGGGGACGATCAGAGCGCGCAGATGCTCGCGGCCTCGGTCTCGGAGTACGACATCGCCGAGGTGCGCTCCCTGACGTAGCCCGCTCACCCGGCGACGATGAGCGGCCGCAGCGTCCGCGCCGCGATCTCGAGGCCCTGGATGGTCTTCGCCAGGGTCCCGCCCCACACCGGATCCTCGTGCTCGACGGCGATGTCACCGGTGTAGCCGGCGGCGTAGAGCATGTCGACGATCCGATTCCATTCGATCTCGCCGCGGCCGGGCACCCGGTACCGCCACCACCCGACGTCGGTGGTGGAGGTGCGCCCCACCGTCTTGCCGAAGACGCCGTAGCGGGTGCGGGCCCGCTCATCGATCTGGATGTCCTTGGCCTGGACGTGCCCGACGATCCCCGCCCGCAGCGCGTGGTCGAGCGCCTCGATCGGGTCGATGCCGAGCCAGGGCAGGTGGGAGGGGTCGTAGGTGAGGCCGAAGCCGAGTTCGGCCATCCAGTCCCACAACTCGGGTGAATAGGCGAGGTTGGCCGGGTACCCGTCGGGGTGCCAGCCCTCCATGGGACAGTTCTCGGCCAGCAGCCGCACGCCCCGATCGGCGGCGTACCGGATCAGCGGTGGCAACTGTCGCTCCGCGGCGCGGAGATTCTCGGCCACCGGCAGGGTGACGTCGCGGCCGACGAAGGTGGTGACCCGCTGCACCCCGAGCAGCGCGGCGACGTCGACGCAGGCGCGCAGGTGCCGGTGCACGCGGTCCCGCTCGACACCGTCGTGGTGCAGGTTGTTGCCGCAGTAGGTCACCGCGGAGACGCTCAGGCCGTGCGTGTCGAGGAGTTCGGTGACCCGGGCGGCGTCCGCGGCACCGAATCCGGCGACGGCGAGGTGCGCGGCCTGGTGGATGTGTTCGCTGCCCTCCGGCCACGCCGCGACCTCCAGCGCCCGGTAGCCCGCGCCGGGCGCCCAGGCGGCGATCTGTTCCAGCGACATCTCGCCGAGTGCGGCTGTCAGTAGTCCGAGTTTCATTCTCTCCCTCACTGTCCCTGGTGTGCGTCGACGGGCCCGCTCCACCGCGGTACGCCGGTCTGGATGTCGCGGAGCCGGGCCGTGGTGTCCCGAGTCGTCGGGTGCCCGAGGCCGTGCCGCAGCGCTTGGCTGTGCAGGATCGAGCGCAACTCCTCGATCGCGTGGGCGCGGAGCCGCGCGTCCAGCGGCTCCGCCTGGACGCGAGCCAGGTGCAGGTACTTCGCGGACTCCAGGGTGTCCGGATGCCCGGCGCCGAGTACCCGTGCGCGATCTGCCAGCAGGCTCTCCAGCAGGAGAACGGCCTGCTCACCCGCGCCGTTGCCGACCAGCATCTTCGCCAGCGAGTGCCTGGCGTCGAGGGTCTCGGCGTCGTCGGCGCCGAGCTGCGCCGACCGGCCCGCGATGACGCCGCGGTAGCCGGCGATGGACTCCTCGGTGGCCCCCTGCTTCCCCAGTACCCAGCTCCGCCTGCAGGCGAGGTGCCTGGCCAGATCGGTGTCCCGGTCGAGCGCGAGCGCCTGGAACCCGGCGGCGGCCTCGGCCAGCCGTCCGCGCCCGCCGAGCGCCCACAGCAGCAGCATTTCGGTGCGCGGGTCGGCCGCACCGTGCACCCGCCGCTCGTCGTCGCGCAGCTGCCCCAGCAGGCGTTCGGCCCGCCGGTGCTCGCCGAGCTCCGACCAGGCCTCGGCCCAGGCCCGGCGGACCCGGAAACCGCGGTGATCGTGGCCGCCGAGCACTCGCAGGTGCGGGACGGCGGCGCGGATCAGCCGCAGCGCCGTGCGCTCGTCTCGATCGGCGATCAGCGCTTCGGCGACCTTGGCCACCGACTCCAGCACCATCCCCGAGCCCGCCGCGCCGAAGCTCCGCACCGGGTACCCGGTGAGCAGTTCCCGCAACCCGGTGACCAGCAGCCCGGTCGCCACGCGGTCGTCCCCGGATCGAATTCGGGTGTCGCGAGCCGGGTCGGCCAGCGACTCCGCGAGCCGCACCGGGCGGCGAGCGGCGGGACGCACCACGACCGGCAGCGGACCGGCGAGCAGATCCCCGAGCCCGGCGTCGATCCGCGCCGGAGTGTAGAGCGCGGCCACGCTCTCGGCGATCTCGCCGAACAGCTCCGCGATCTCCGCGATCGCTTCCCGGTCACCGTCGCTCGGCTCGATCCGGACGTCCCGGTTCATTCGACCTCCCCTCGCGGCCGCACGGGGCCGGGTCTGTTCCTGATCGTGTAGTCGGGCCCGAGCAGCTGCTCGAGCTGGCTCCGGGCGTGGTGCAGCCGCTGCCGGACGGCATTCGGCGTGCGGCCGAGGAGGGCAGCGATCTCGGCGGTGCTGTAGTCGGCCAGGATGAGCTCGACGGTCTCCTTCGCCGCGGGCGACAGCTGGCCGAGCAGCTGGGCCACCCACTGCTCGTCGTCCCAGGTCGACAGTTCACGCTCGGCCGAGCCGTCGGGGATGGCGTGCAGGTGGTCGGGATCGAGTCCCTGTTCCCGCCGCATAATTCCGCAGATCTTGAGGAACCGGTTCTTCGTCGCCTTGCGCAGCCAGGGCTCCGGCTTGCGGACGGTGTCCCATCCGGACCACAACTCGCGGAAGGTCTCCTGGACCGCGTCCTCGGCGATCTGCCTCGTCGCTCCCAAGCAGATCAGCGTCCTGACCAGCCGGGGGTAGCGGTCTCGGTAGAGCTCCACGAAGTCGGCTTCGTTCCGCGCCGGTGTCCCGGCGGTCGGTGATCGCGGGTCGGCGCCTCCCCCGGTGCTCTCCGGGGGCTCCACGTAGGACAAAGCACGGTCTCCATCTCCTCGGGTGATCGGGGGAAGCGAGGTGCCATCCGATATCCAGGTCCCGGCCGAGGCTCCGGTGTTAGATCGCGCGCCGAAATTCCCGTGGATCAACCGATCTCGACGCGACGGGCCGCGATCGCCACGAGGGCGACGGCCGCGGCCACCGGGAGGGAGCCGGTCGCCCCGTAGGCGCTGACGGCCAGCGCGAGCACGGGGGTGAGATCGAACTCGTCGCGCTCGTTCCGATCCGGGTTCTTGTCGCGCACAGTGCTCATGGTCGTCGCCTTTCCGATGAACGGTGTCGTTCCTCAGGTCGCGACGGGCCGATGAGCGTTAGCGCGCACTCGATACAGACCGATCACCCTCGATGAAACACCCGGAATGGGGCCGTCGGGCGGCGCGGCCCGACGTAGCCCGCAGGATCGGCCAGGCGCTCTTCCGCATCCGGAATCCGCGCGGAAGCGATCGAAAAGTGCTGCCGCACAGACTGATCCCATCACCGGAGACGGACAGAGGAGACGGGATGACGGACACCGGGGCGATCACCGCACTGGACATCGACGAGCAGATCACCGTGCGCGCCGAGGGCACGGCACTGCGCGGGCACCTGCGGATCCCCTACGGCGCAGGAGCCATGGTGCTCGTCGCGCACGGCAGTGGCACCTGGCGGGACAGCCCGCGCAACTCCCATATCGCGGGGCAGCTCACCGACCGCGGGCTCGGTTCGCTGACGCTGGACCTGCTGACCCCCGCCGAGGCGACGACCGATCTGATCTTCGATATCACCCTGCTCGGCAGGCGGCTGCTCGCCGTCAGGCACTGGCTGGCCCGCTCTCCGTATCACTGGATGCCGGTGGGGTTGCTCGGCGTCGGCTCGGATGCCCCGGTGGCGCTCTGGACGGCGGGCGAACCGGATGTGCGCCTGGGCACCGTGGTGGTGCACGGCGCCAGGCCCGACCTGGCCGCCGACCGCCTGACCCGGGTGCTGGCCCCGACCCTGTTCGTCTCCGGCGGCGCCGACGAACGAATCCGCCGGTGCGTCCGCGCTGCCGCGGCGCTGGTGCCCGCGCCGACCCGGATCACCGAGCTGGCGGTGAGCACCCAGCCGGTCCCGCGGGACCGGCTGGGCATGTGGTCGTCCTACCTGGCGTCGGTGTGGTTCGGCGAGCACCTCGGCACCGTGCCGCGGCGGCCCTGACCGCTACTCGGCGAAGACGGCGCGCAGCTTCCGCTCCTGCTCGTGGCTGAGGTTGGTGGTGACGAGTTCGGCGGTCTGGTGGCGGAACTCCTCGTGCACCCGGTCGAGCCTGGCATCGGAGGAGAGCACGAACAGCGCCGAGGTGCCGGGGGTCAGCTGCTCCTTCAACCGGGCGATGAAGGCGTTGTCGATCCCGACATCGGCCAGCGAAGCGGTCAGCGCGCCGATGCCCGCGCCGACCGCGGCGCCGAGCAGCGGGACGAAGAACAGCAGCCCGAACAGCAGCCCCCAGAAAGCGCCGCCGAGCGCGCCCGCGCCCGCGAGATTGTGCAGCTGCTTCGTCTTCGGCTTCGGCGCCCCGGCGGGCCAGCTGACGATCGCCGCGTCGTGCACGGCGACCAGCCGCTGCTGCTCGAGTTCGCGCAGGGTGGCGACCGCGGTCTCGGCGCCGGTCTCGCTCGGGAACTTCCAGACGGTCAGGGTTCCGGCCATGGGCTTCTCCTTCGTCGAGGGATACGTGCCTTGCGCCCGGCGACGCTAGTGACGCGGGGCGGGCCGGGGATCATCCGTTGCGGGTGACCTGCGGATCCGGGCAGCTCAGGCGATGGAGACGTGCAGGTCGGGGCAGGCGCAGCCGGGCTCGGGCCGTCCGGTGCAGCGGGCGGCGATGAGCTCGGTCTGCGGCCGGATGGACTCGGCGATCCCGCGCAGGTGCTCGCGCTGGGCGCCTGCCCGGTCGCGCAGGGTCCGCGCGGAGACCTCGTCCCCGGCCGCCGCGGCCAGCCGGGCCAGCACCAGGTCCATCGGGCCGAGGCCGACGAACCCGGTGCCGAGCCCGACCGTCGAGCCGGACCAGGCCGTGAGCCGCTCGAAAAGCAGTGCGGCGGCCTCGCTCTCGCCGAGCGCGACGGCGGCGCGGGCCGAGAACACGGTCATCAGCGGCCGGCCCGGGCCGCGGTGCAGCGGCGGGTTCTCCCGGAACACCGGGCGGGCGCGCTCCAGCTCACCGGCCTGGGCGAGGGCGAGCGCGTAGACGTGGGCGAAGCGCTCCGGCTCCTGCGCGTAGCGCCGCTCGAGCACCGCGCGCAGCGGGGTCAGGTCGTCGCGGTCCCACGCGGTGGCGAGCTCGGTGAGCAGCAGCGCGTCCTCGTGCCAGGCGCCGAGCTCGAGCGCGGCCGCGCGGCAGGCGGCGTAGTGCTGCTCGGCGGCGGTGCGGTCGCCGCGGATCAGGTCGGTGGTGGCGACGAAGCAGAGCAGGGCCTGGTGCAGCTCGGGGAAGTGCCCGTCCGCGGCGACGGCGAGCGCCTCCAGCGCGAAGCGCGCCGCGGCGACCAGGTCGCCGCGCCTGCACGCGTCGAGGAAGCGCAGGTACAGCGCGAGCGCCCGGTACTCGGCCGATTCGGTGAGCGCGGCCACCCGGCTCAGCTCCGCGGTGGCCGGGCCGCACAGGTCGGCGGAGCCGGCGTCGACCAGCGCGCAGACCACCGCGTTCAGCGCCGCGCACACCAGCAGCCGGTCACCGGCGTGGTAGGCCAGCGCCAGCGCCTCGCCCGCGTGTGCGTACCGCTGCGCGGCGGTCCCCGTGCCCTCGTACTCGCCGGCCAGGGTGATCAGCAGCTGCGCCCTCGTGTGGCCGGGAAGCGGCTCGGCCAGCGCGTTCTTGAGCGCGGTGCGGAGCCGCTGGCTGCCGGTGCCCCGGTAGCGGATACCGGGGATCACCGGGGCGCTCCAGCAGGTGAGCGCGCGGCCGACCAGGGCCGGGTCGGCCAGGCTCTCGGCGATGTCGAGCGCGCGTTCGCGGGCCGCGGCCGCGGCGGCCCGGTCGCCCGCGTGCGCCAGTGCCTCGGCGAGCAGGCACAGCGCGTCGATCAGCGCGGCCCGCTCCGCCGGAGCGGCGTCCGGATCGACCGGGGCGGCGCGCCCGTTCAGCTCGGCGGCCGCCCGCCACAGGGTCGCCGCCTCGGCCCGCCTGCCCGCCGCGGCGCAGCGCGCCGCCGCCTCGACGAGCCGCTCCAGCACCCGGCCCGCGGTGGCCGGAGTACTGCCGTGCAGCGCGTGCACGGCGAGCGCGGCCGACCCGGCCCCGTCGAGGACCCCGCCCGCGATCCGGTCGGCGGCGAACTCGGCCATGTGGCCGTGCATGCGCCTGCGCCGCATGGGCGGGATGCTGTCGCGCACGATGCGCTGCACCAGCTCGTCGCGGACGGCCACCCGGCCGGAGCCGTCGAAGCGCACCAGCGAGGCGGCCATGGCGTTGTCGAGCAGATCGGCCACCCGCTCCTCGGTGAGCTCGGCCAGCCGGGCGAGCGCGTCGACGTCGATCGGGCCGCCCCAGAGCGCGAGCGCGCGCAGCACCGCGAGCGAGCCGGTCGGCAGCCGCTCGGCGACGTCGAGGATCAGGGCCCGGATGCGGTGCGGCGGCTCGCCGGAGTCCGGCCGCGCGGCGATCATCTGACTCCAGATCCGCAGCTGCATGGGGTTTCCGGCGGTGCGCTCGCGCAGGCTGTGCACCAGGGCGTCGTCGCCGATGTCCACGCCGCTGTTGCGCAGGAACTCCCGGGTCCCGGCCAGGTCGAGGCCGGTGAGCTCGACCCGGTCGGTGATCAGGTCGGCCGGTCGGCCCGGCTCGGTGCCGCGATCCGCGACGACGACGAGCACCGCCTCGCCCTGCAGCCAGGTCAGGAGCTGCCTGATGCCCTGCAGCGTCGCCGCGTCGGCGCGGTGCGCGCCGTCCAGCGCGATGACGACCGGTCCGTGCAGCGCGAGTTCGCGGCTGCGCCGGTAGACCGCGCGCACCACCCCGAAGACGCCGTCAGCGGCGCGCACCTCCGCGCTGCCGGGCAGCCCCTCGAGCAGCTCGGTCCAGACCCATCCCTCCGGTGCGCCGTCCAATTCCGGGCAGGAGGCGAAGGCGGTGTGCCAGCCCCGTGCCGCCAACTCGCCGAGAACGCCGGTCAGCAACGTGGTCTTGCCCGACCCTGCCGCGCCGACCAGCCAGAGTAGTCGCGGGTCGCCCGCTGCCGCCGCCTCGGCCGCGGCGTGGATGGCGCCCGCCTCGGCCGGATAGCAGGCCGGGCGCGATGGCGGTTTCTCCAACCGCGGCACGGAGACCGGCACCAGCGCGGAGCCGGGCGGGGGTGTCTCCGGTTCCAGCGAATGGTTCAGGATCGCCATTTCCAGTTCGTGCAGCGGCCTGCCGGGGTCGACCCCGTATTCCGAGCGCAGATGTTCGCGGGTGCGCCGCACGGTGTCCAGCGCGTCGATCTGCTGACCGAGCCGATATTGCGCGGTGGCCAGCAATCGCGCGCTCTCCTCGCGCCCCGGATTGTCGCGGGCGAGCTGATGCAGCGCCGCGACGACATCGGCGTCCAGCCCCATCTCCAGCGCGGCGCGGGCCCGCATTTCCATCGCGGTGGCCCGCAGATCCGACAGCCGGGAAACCTCGGCCGATGCCCAGGAGGCGGAGGCGAAGGATTCGAACGCCCCGCCGTGCCAGCACTCCAGCGCCTCGTCCAGCATCCGATATCGCTCGGCGGGGCCGGTTCCGGCGTGCTGGCGCAGATGTTGCTCGTAGCGGTTGAGTAATCGTTCGAAATGCCACGAATCCACGCTGTCGGCATCGAGCCGCAGCGCGTATCCGCCGTCCTCGGAGACCAGCACGCAGGCCGGCGTCCGCGGTGGTCTGGCCGGCTCCAGAATGCGGCGCAGATTGTGCACCTGCACCTGCAGCACCGAGGCGGCCTGGGCGGGCGGGCTGCCCTCCCACACATCCTCGATCAGGCGATCCACCCGCGTGGTCGTCCCACCGGCCAGGACGAGCCTGCCGAGCAGCGCCTGCTGCCTGCCCGCCTGGAGTCGGGTCGCCCGGCCGTCGAGCACGACCCGCAGCGGGCCGAAGACCTGAACTCGCACCTCTGTCATGAAACGACACCCCTCCAGTCGCCGGATATTCACATCCGATCCTCGGCAAACATAAACCGACCGGTAAATTACCGCCGGTTCACAAAACTGACAAACGGTGGGTAACAGTTGTGTTCGCGAACACGATCGCACGCGAGATTTCGGCTCAGGCCGGAACCTCCGCGAATCCGCACAATTCACAGGACCGCTCCGACGCGGCCGGATCCAGCACCCGCCAGCAGCGCACACAGCGCCGCTGCCGCACCCGCCCCGCGGAAATTTCGCGCAGCACATCGCGTGCCCCCGGGTCGGCCGAAAGCCAAACTCCGGCCACCACCCCGTGCCGCCGTCCGGCGCGCAGCGAACTCTCGGCGCATTCCATGAGAACCGGGCAGCGACGGCAATATTCGAGCGCCTGCCTCGGGTCGCCGCGCGGCGGCAGCGGGGGCAGGAAGAGCCCCGGCGCGATTCCCGTGCACGCGGCGCCACTACGCCAATCCATACCTTCACCTCTCGCCGATCCGGAGAACACCGACACTCTATTCACGAATTTCGTCACAGTGCTATTCGAAAATGGTCAACACTCGATAACAAAGAATTTCCGAAGAACTGCGGAATCGGTGCGGAAGTAATTGTTCAGCCGAGCACGTGAGAATTACGCAGAATTTGTTTCCGACCCGAACGGGAGTTGCCCATGACCGCCATCACCATCGACGTCGCCCCGGCTCCGCGCCCCACCGCCCCCGAGCCGGCCGCGCCCGGCGTCTACCGCGACCGCGACGGCGACGTCTGGGTGCGCGCGGAGCACGGCTGGCTGCTCTGCCTGCAGAACGGCGTCGCCGTCGACACCACGACGGTCTGGCAGTGGGTGGACGGGCACGTGCGCGACTACGCGCCGTTCGCCCTGCTGCTGCCGTCCTGAAATCCGCTGCGCGCCGCGCGATCCCGGGCCCAACCGGGGTCGCGCGGCGCGGTGTCCGGCTAATCTTCGCCACCCCGAGCAGGAGATGATGACGCTCTCACCCGAATTCGTATTCGAACCCGTTCCCCGGCACCGGATCCGGCGGATTCTCGATTCCGCGGCAGGCACCCGTCCGCGCCGGGTGGTGCTGGTCTGCGCACCGCCGGGCAGCGGTAAGACAGTGGCCGTGGCGGAATGGTTCCGCAAGTTCGGCGAAAGTACGCCGGAAGCCGAGATGCACTGGGTGACATGCGCGCCCGGCGGTCCGCCGGTGGCCGAGCTGCTGCCCCCGGTGACCCCGGGCGGACCCGCCCCCGGCGGCCCCGCCGCACCGGCGCGGGTGCTGGTGATCGACGACGCGCATCTCGTCAGCGATCCCCGTTCGCAGGCGGCGCTGGACTACCTCATGCACCATGCCGCCGACACCGCGCTGGTGCTGATCGCGCGCCGCGACCCGCCGCTCGCCTGGCATTCGCTGGTCCTGGAGACCAGGGTGACGCGGATCGGCGCCGCCGAACTCGCGCTCGATCGTCAGGAGACGTCACACCTGCTCGCCGGGTACGGAATCGAGCCGGAGCGGGCCGATGTGGACGCGCTGCTCCGCCTCACCCAGGGCTGGGCGGCCCCGGTGCGGATCGCGGCCACCGAGCTCGACGGCGGCGGCGACGTCCGCGCGGCGGCGGCCGCGCTGCTCGACCCGACCGCCGAGGCGGGCGCCTTCCTCGACACGCTCATCGCGCCGCAGCAGGCGCCGGTGCGCAGGTTCCTGGTCCGCACCAGCGTCCCGGAGCGGTTCAGCACCGGGCTGGCCGGGCGGCTGGCCGGCGAGGCCGCCCCGGAGATCCTGGATCGGCTGCTGCGCGAGAACTTCCCGCTGGCGCCGGTGTACCGGGACGGCGCGCTCTGGTTCGGCTACCACCCGCTGGTCCGCGCGCACCTGCTCGGCGCCGCGGAGCGGGCCGGGGTCGGCGCCGAGTGCCACCGGATCACCGCCGCCTGGCATCTGGCCGCGGGCGCGCCCGCCGCCGCGCTGCCGCACGTGCTCGGCGAGAACGGTCAACGCGGGCTGCCCGCCTTCCTCGGTGATCCGGCGCTGCGCATGATCCTGCAGGGCGCGGGCCGGGCGCTCTTCGACGGCCTCGAGCTCGCGCACGGCGTCGAGGCCGACGACCCGGCGGTCTGGGCACTGCGCGCCGTCGACGCGGTCGAGCGCGCCGACACCGCGCACGCGCTCACCTACCTGGACCTGGCCTGCCGCCGCACCGGCAACGGCACCGCGGTGCCGAGCGGGCAGCTGGTCGCGCTGATCCTGGCCGCCACGCTGGCCACCGCGCTCGCCATGGCCACCGGGCTCGACGACGTCCAGCTGCCCGACGTGGTCCCGGCGTCGGGGAGTCCGGGGGTCGATGCCTACACCGCCGTCCAGTCCGGCACCGCCCGCGCGGTTCGCGGAGACAGCGCGGGCGGGGTCGACGACCTGTACCGCGGGGTGGCGCTGGCCCGGGTCGCGGCCGATCCCCGGCTGCTGCTGCGCGCGGAATCCCGGCTCGCCGCCGTGCTCGGCTGGAGCGGGCGGCTCACCGCGGGCGCCGAGCGGGCCGCCGCGGCAGCGGCCACCGCGGCGGACGCCGGGCTGCGCGGCGCGCTCGGCGAGGCCGACGCGGCCGCCGCCTACATCGCCTTCCTGCGCGGCACCGAGCCGCCGCCCGCCACCGGGCCGGGTGGCCGTCCGCCCCGGCCCGCCGACCCGGCCGCCGAGCCGGACCGCCGGGTCAGGGCCGTGCTCGACGGGCTCGCGGGCACCGGCGACGAGGCCGACCGGCACCGCCGCGCCGAGGCGCTCCGCCACCACGTCACGGCGCTGCTGCACACCGCTGCGCTCCCCGAGCGCACCACGACCGAACTGCTGCTGCCGCACGTGGTCCGGATGCTGGTCGACGCCGGAACCCCGCGCACCGCCCGGCTGCTGCTCGGCCACGCCCGCGCCGAACTCGGCGACCGGCCCGGCCTCGTCCTGGCCAGGGCGGTGCTCGCCGCCGGGCTGCACCGCCCTGACCTCGCCCGCGCCCTGCTCGACCCGCTGCGGCGCGACCCGGCCGCGACGGCCCCGCAGCACGCGGTGCTCGTGCAGCTGCTCGAGGCGAACGCGCACGCCGCGCTCGGCATCCCGGGCAAGGCCCGCGCGGCGCTGGTCCGGGCGCTGGAGCTGGCCGGGCCGGAGCGGATCGTGCGCCCGTTCCTGGAGACACCGGGCATCCTGGGGTTGCTCGACGACCACGCGGGCACCTTCGCCGAGCACAACGGCTTCGCCGCCGCGCTCCGCGCCCACCCGGGCGCCGAGCGCACCGCCGCCCCGCTGCTCACCGAGACCGAACGCACCGTGCTCGCCCAGTTGCCGAGCGGCCGCACCGCCCGCCAGATCGCCGACGCGCTCGGCGTCTCGGTGAACACGGTCAAGACCCACCTGCGCCGGATCTACGCCAAGTTCGGCACCAGCAGCCGGGCGGGCACCCTGCAGCACGCGCGGCGGGCCGGGCTGCTCTGAGCCGGCCCGCCGCGGGCTCAGCGGCCGATCACCGAGTCCTTGATCCGCGCGAACTCGGCCTCGGTGATCGTGCCGCTGTCCAGCAGCCTGCCCGCCTCGCCGATCCGGGAGACCGCGTCGGTGCCCGCGATCACCCGGATGTAGTCGTTGCGCGCCTCCCACTCCCGCAGCGACGCGGCCTGCGCCCGCTCGGCCATCCCCGGCCCCCGCGCCACCACGTAGACCAGCGCGGTGAGCAGCGGAAGCAGCACCAGCGCGACGATCCAGCCCGCCTTGGCCCACCCGGAGGTCGTGTGGTCGCGGAACAGATCGGTGACGATCCGGAACAGCACGATCAGGTAGGCCAGGAACAGGAACGACATGGCGACGACGCCGACGATCTCCCAGAACGACACGGCAGGTCCTCTCTCACGGGTGCGGCTGACGCTCTCCAGCCTCGCGCCGGGCACCCGCGCCGCCCTCATCCGATCCGGGTGACCCGCGCCCCGCCGCAGCTCACCGGGGCAGCGCGACCGGATTCCGCGGCAGCAGGGCCGCCGCAGCCATCCCGGCGACGGCGAGCAACCCGAGCAGCACCATGGCCGCGGCGTACCCCCGGCCCCCGGGTTCAGCACCAGCACGGTCCCGGCCACCCCGGTGCCGATGGCGCTGTAGCCGTGCTCCACCTGCAGGTAGGCCGCCACCACGAAGGAGACCCCCATCAGCAGCAGCCACTGCAGGTTCTGGGTGAGCAGCCCGAGGTCGGAGACACCCCCTCACCGGAACTCCGCGGCCACCCCGGCGCCCGGATCCGGCCGCGCCTCGGCCCGGTCCAGCTCCTCGTCCAGGGCCGGCGCGGCCGCGATCTGCGCGAGGTGCGTGAATGCCTG
This sequence comes from Nocardia asteroides, assembly GCF_021183625.1. NCBI lineage: Bacteria > Bacillati > Actinomycetota > Actinomycetes > Mycobacteriales > Nocardiaceae > Nocardia > Nocardia asteroides. Next base: position 94,361 of record NZ_CP089214.1, on the reverse strand, counting down.
CGGGAAGTTGCCGAATTGCTCGCCGGAGGGGCCGATCTCCTCGGCGAAGAGCCCCACGTGGTTGGCGTAGGTGAGCATCTTGTCGAAGCCGTAGCGGGCCCTGGTCAGCCGCCCCGCCCTCCACGTAGAGGAAGCTGCAGAGCGTGAAGGTGCCCTCGGCGCCCGCCAGGCCGTCCGGCGCGGCGGCGGGGTCGTAGCGGTGCACCAGGCTGTCGCTGACCAGTTCGGCGTCCATGGCGTCGAGCGTGCTCAGCCAGTCCGGGTCGCGCGGGGAGAGGAACCCCATGCGCGGCATGAGCAGCAGCGCGGCGTCGAGCACCTCGGTGTCGTAGTGCTGGGTGAAGGCGCGCCGCTTCGGGTTCCAGCCGCGGGCCAGGATCTGCTCGAAGACGGCGTCGCGGGCCGCTCTCCAGCGCGGCAGGTCGGCGGGGCGGGCGTGCGCGGTGGCGGCCCGCACGGCGCGGTCGAAGGCGACCCAGGTCATCAGCCTGCTGTAGGTGAAGTTCTTGCGCCCGCCGCGGGTCTCCCAGACGCCCTCGTCCGGGCGGTCCCAGTTGTCGCAGAGCCAGTCGACCAGCCGGGCGAAGTTCTGCCGGCCGCGCACCGCGATGTCGGTGGTCTGGGCCAGCGCGTCGGCTGCCTCGCCGTAGATGTCGAGCTGGACCTGCCCGGCCGCGCCGTTACCGATCCGCACCGGCCGCGAGCCCCGGTACCCGGTCAGGTGGTCGAGGGTCTCCTCGGTGAGCTCGGGGTCGCCGTCGACCCGGTACATGATCTGCAGCGGCTCCCCTGACGCGGTGCCGCCGGCCTCGAGCCGGTCGCGCAGCCAGTGCCGGAACGCCTGCGCCTCGGCGGTGAAGCCCAGGTCGAGCAGGGCCCGGACGGAGAGCGAGGCGTCCCGGATCCAGGTGTAGCGGTAGTCCCAGTTGCGTTCGCCGCCGACCTGTTCGGGCAGCCCGGCGGTGAGCGCGGCGATCGGCGCGCCGGTGGGGGCGTAGGTCAGCAGTTTCAGCGTGATCGCCGAGCGGTGCACCATGTCGCGCCAGCGGCCGCGGTAGGTGCTGCCGCGCAGCCACGTGTGCCAGAACCGGCAGCAGGTGTCGAAGGCGGCGAAGACGCTGCCGGAGCCGGGGGCGGGCGGGGGTGCGCTGCCGGGGGCGGCGGTGCTGAGCACGATCGCGGCGGTGTTGCCCGCTTCGGGCGTGAAATGCGCTGTCACGTCGGTGTTCTCGGCGCTGAGCTCGATCGGCCCGCTGATCTGGACGTGCAGGTCGAGCCCCGGGCCGCGGAAGGCGGCGGCGTCACCCAGCTCCAGGGTGTGCTCGGCGCGGGCGTAGTCGAAGCGCGGTTCAGCGCGGAGCACGCCCCTTCCTGCGCGTGAGCAGCGCCCCGCTGAGCACCCCGATCACGAACATGATCAGCAGGATCAGCCACATCGGGGAGGTCACGGTGACCAACAGGAACTCGATCTGCACCTTCCCGCGGTTGGACAACACGAAGATCAGCGCGAGCACCGCGAAGACCAGGGCCAGCCACTGCCCGGTGGAGATCTTGGCCAGCAGCGACTGCCTCGGCTGCGCGGAATCGGATTTCGCGTGCACGGCGCACCTCCCGGTCGGAATCGGCGCCCCCGATGATCCACGCCCGCGCGGCCGCGGCCATCACCCGTTCGGGGTGATATCGAAGCTCGGCGCGCGTTTCCGCGCGGCGTTCCGGTCAACCCTCCGATCATGAGCGATCCCGAAGAGCGGAACAGTGTCGAACCCGGGCGAGACGACGTCGAGCACCGCCCGGACTCCACCGACCAGACCCCGACCGACACCGAGGAGCAGGCGGAGAAGATGCAGTCCGAGGGCGATACCCCGACCTGACCGGCCGCTTCAGCTCGCGGTCGCCGACCACGCAGAGCGGGCTCCGACCCGCCACCGCCACGCACCCGGCGAGCGCACCACCGGTAGCACCCCTACCGGCGGGCGGGCCGAATTCGGCCGCGCACGTCGCCGAGTTCGATCCGGGTGCCATCCGGCCCTGGCGCGGTCGCGGCGATGACGACCTCGTCGCCGTCTTCCAGGAACGAGCGGGGCGCACCGGCGATGTCGATCGGCTCGGCACCGTTCCAGGTCAGCTCGATGCAGGAGCCGCGCTGGTCACGGGCGGGGCCGGAGACGGTACCGGAGGCGAACAGGTCACCGGTGCGCGCGGCGGCGCCGTTGGCGGTCAGGTGCGCGAGCATCTGCGCGGGCGACCAGTACATACCCGCATACGGCGGCCGGGAGACGAGCTGCCCGTTCCAGCAGACGGTGAGCTCGATATCGAGCCCCCACGGCTCGGTGCCGCGCAGGTAGGGCAGCGGCTCGGGGTCCCGGCGCGGTGTGGCGATACGAGCGGCGTCGAGCGCGGCGAGCGGGGTGACCCACGGGGAGATCGAGGTGGCGAAGCTCTTGCCGAGGAACGGGCCGAGCGGCGCGTACTCCCAGGACTGGATATCGCGAGCGGACCAGTCGTTCACCACGACCACGCCGAAGACGTGCTCGGCGAAGGCGTCCGGGGTGATGCGCGCGCCGCCCACCCCGACCACGAAGCCCAGCTCGGCCTCGATGTCGAGGCGCCGCGACGGCCCGAAGACGGGGCCGTCCGGCGTCGCGAGCTGGCCGCACGGCCGGACGATCTCGGTCCCGGAGACGACGACGGTGCCCGCCCGCCCGTGGTACCCGACCGGCAGGTGTTTCCAATTCGGCAGCAGCGGAGGCGAATTCGGACGATAGAGCCGCCCGAGGTTGCTCGCGTGCTGCTCGGAGGCGTAGAAGTCGACGTAGTCGGCGATCTCCACCGGCCGGTACAGGGTGACCTCGGTCAGCGGATACGAGGTGTCGAGTTCGGCCACGAGCGAACGCACCTCGGCCCAGCGCCGCGGCCCCTGCGCCATGAAGGCATTGAGGCTCGGCCGGGCGAACACGTCGTCGCCGAGCGCGGCCGCCAGGTCGACGACCCCCTCCCCCACCCGGACCCCGACGCGCGGCGCCGCACCCCCCACGGAGAACACCCCGTACGGCCGGACCCCGTCGATCACGCCCACGACCAGGCGTAATCGGGATCCTCACAGGCCAGCCCGCCCTCGCCGAGCCCGAGCGGGGCGAAGGTGTCGACCATGACCGCGGTCTCCTCGAACCGCTCGGCGCCGAGCGAACGCTCCGCGGCGCCGGGCTGCGGGCCGTGCGCGTGCCCGCCGGGGTGCAGCGAGATCGAGCCGAGCCCAATCCCCGAACCCTTCCGCGCCTCGTAGTCGCCGCCGCAATAGAACATCACCTCGTCGGAATCGGTATTGGAGTGTTTCACCACCTCGGTGTAGCAGATATGCCCCGCTTTCCCTCGTCTTCCGCCGATACAAGACCAGCGAGTCTGGTCGGTTTCGTCTTCTCGAAAGGCTCCGATGAACCGCGCCCAGCCCACTCCCGTACGGCCCCTCGCCTTCCCTACCAGCAGTGATACCCCGCGCCCGCCGCTGGGGCAGGTCCCCACCGAGCCCCCGCGTCTGGCTACGCTGCACCTGCCGTGGGAGGGCCACTACCGCTATGCGATCCGGTTGATGGACACCGGCGGACGTGTGGTATTCGCGCGGCTGCTCGACGACCTCGGCTGGGGCCCGGGGACCCGGCTCGCCACGCGGATCCACCGCGAGCAGATCGGGGTTCTGAGCCCCGGGCGTGGCCCGGCGCTGAGCAAGCATCGCCATCTGTGCCTGCCGATCGCGGTCCGGCGGCGGCTGGGCCTGACCGTCGGGGATCAGCTGCTGATGGCGGTCCATCGTGAACGCCGCCTGCTGCTGGTGGCCTCGGCGCGGTTGCTCGACGAGCAGATCGGTGGCCGGTTGCGTGCCGCGATCGAAGAGAACTCGTGACCGATCGCCCCACTCCAGCGCCGGGCACCGCCGGGGCGTTGCTCGCCCAGCTCGGACTCGATCCCGCCGACGTGGCCGCTCTCGCCTCACGGCGGCGCACCATGCCCACCATTGCCGAATACATCGAGCGCCTTCTGCCCACGCTGCCCGACACGCCGGGCAGCCGCAATTACCGGCTGTACTGGCGGCGGTTGCTCGCCGAGAGTGATCTCGGGTCGCGCCGTCTCGACGAGCCGACCGCCACGGAGTTCAAGGCCCTCATCGCCCACCTGCGCGAGACCCGGGTGCGGCGCCGTAACGGCCGCGACGGCAGTGCGGTGGAGTCGTCGTGGATCACCGCGCTGCGCAGGCTCTATCAGTGTGCCGAGGACGACGGGCTGATCGAGCCGCACCGCAATCCGGCCCGCCGCCTCGAGCGCCCGCGGATGCAGCCCCCGGCGCGGCACGCCCTGCCGCAGCGGGTGATGGCCGAGATCAACCGGATCGCCGCGGTGACCGGTAGCGATCCCGAGCTGGACGTGTTGATCATCCGGTTGCATACCGAGACCGCGTGCCGGCGTGGTGCGGCAATGGCGCTGCGTCCGCGTGATCTCGATCCCGAGGACTGTGTGTTGCTGTTGCGGGAGAAGGGCGGGCTGCAGCGCTGGCATCCGGTCTCGCCCACGCTCATGCGTGCGCTGGTCCACCACGCGCGCACCCGGTGCACCGACCCGGATCAGCAGTTGCTGCGGGGCCGATCGCTGCGTCCGGTGCGCGATGATCGCTATGCCCGGCTGTGGGGGCGCATGTCCCGGTACATCCCGGAGGTCGAGGCCTACAACATCACCACCCACTGGCTGCGTCACACCACCTTGACCTGGGTCGAGCGCAATTTCGGGTACGCGGCCGCGCGGGCGTATGCCGGCCACATCTACAACCAGCGCTACAGCTCCACCCTGACCTACACCAAGGCCGATCTGACCGAGCTCGCCCGGGTCGTGCAGACCCTGACCGGCGAGCCTCACCCGTTGCTTGTTCCGTCACAGCCGCAGCAGACGAGCCTGGCGGGGGCTACGCACTCCACAGCGCACAACCTCCACCGGGCATGTCAGACCGGAAACCGCCCCCAGGGCAACTCCTCCGGATCCCTGACCGGAAGCTCCCCGACCTCGGCCACCACACCAGATATAGCCGCTTCGAGTCCGGCATCGTGATATGCGGCACGCGATCGGGGAGGCGTTGCACGTCGCGGTACTGGCCAGGCTCGGAGGTCTTTGCTGCGCTGTGCTGGGAACAGAACCGGCGACCAGGGGCACAGGTCGCGCGTGATCGGTAGCATCGGGGTACGGCGTGGGGACTGCCGATCGTGAGATTGCGGAGGTCTGCCATGTCCCGACAACCGTCCTGGTCCGATTCCGGCCGGGAGGTGCCGCCCTCGGAGTCTGCGCCCCGCGCCCGAGGTCATGCCGGTTCGCGTGGGCATGTTCGCCTCGAAGTGAAGGCGGGCCGGTTCATCGGCGAGATCGGAGCGTGCGCGCCGGTGCGGACACGGGGACGTGCCACCGAACTCGGCGTCGATCTGCTGCTGCGCGCGGGTGCCCGGGAATCTGCGGCGGTGGAGGCGCGGACGCCGGCGTTCGCGTTGGCGTCGGCGATGCCGAGTTCTCCGCTGGATCGCGCGCTGTGGGCGGTGACGTCGTTGGACAGCCGCGGCCGGTTGGGCAACCGCGCTCTCGTGCGCGCCCTGGGCTGGACTCCCCGTGAGCCCATCACCATGGTGGTGCGCGAGCGGCTGCTCGTCATCCGGGGCGCGCGTCGCGCGCGGTTGTCGATCCGCCACGACGGCTTCATCCGTATCCCCGCCGGTCTGCGCCGCGCGTGCGGGCTGCACGCGCGCCATCAAGTGTTGCTCGCTGCCGACCCGGGCACCGACACCCTCGTGGTCTACCCGGCGCGGCTGCTCGGTGAGGCGCTGTGGCGTTACCGCCCCGAGGTCTGGGCCCGCACGCTCACTTCCGCGGATGGGGCCGGTCATGGCCAGGGGAGATGACATCGGTACTGCTCTGCACCTGATCGCCCGGCTCGGTCTGACTCTCGAGGATCTGGCCGTCGCCGAGCCTGACGCGTCGAAGATCCCGACCTTTCAGGCTTACCTGGCCGGACTGCGCGATGCGGTCCCGGTGACCACGCTGCGGGCCTACAACTCCTACTGGCGGATCATCGAACGCGAGTGGGGTGAGCGTCGTCTCGACGAGCCGAGCGCCACCGAGATCACTGCCATGGTCGAAGCGCACCGCCACCGTGCGGTGGTGCGGCGCAATACCCGCGGCGGGCACAACGCGGTCCTGCTGTTCATCGCCGCGTTCCGGTGCCTGTATCGCCACGCCGAGCGCGACAAGCTCGTCCACCCGCTCGACAATCCCGCGGCTCGCGTCGACAAACCGGCCCCCTTGGCCAGCCCGCGCCACGCTCTCTCGCGCGACCGCATCGAGGACCTCGCTCGGATCGCGAGCACCACCGGCAACGATCCGGACCTCGATGCGCTGCTCGTGCGGCTGCATGTCGAAACGGCTTGCCGCCGCGGCGGCAGTCTCGCGTTGCGCGGGGAAGACCTGGATCCCGAGGACTGCCTGATCCGGCTGCGTGAGAAGCGCAACACCGTGCGCTGGCAACCGGTCTCTCCCACTTTGATGCGGGATCTACTGCTCCACGTCGAGGACCGGGGTGGGCTCGACAGCACCCGTCCGGTGCTGCGTTACTACACCGGCGCGGCGATGGGCCGGCGCCGCTACGATCACCTCGCCGACCGGTGGCGCGAGCATCTGCCCTGGGCGGCCACGCCGGGAGTGAGCATGCATTGGTTGCGCCACACGACGTTGACCTGGGTCGAACGCGAATTCGGGTACGCGACCGCTCGCGCGTACGCCGGGCACGCCGACAGCCGGGGCCGGGATGGCGTCACCCACACCTATGTCCGAGCCGGCGTTACCGAGGTCGCCGCGGCGGTGCAGGCACTGACCGGAGAACCACACCCGCTGGCCGCCCCGGGCTCGCGTGGATCGGGTTTCGGGTCTGCATGATCGTCGCTGCAGCCACGAGCCGATCTGTGGCGTGCGTGGTCGAGGTGACCGTGGTGCGCGGTCCGGCGGTCTGTTCGTGCAGATGCGCAGATGTTCCATTTGCGGAGGCCGTGTGCGTGCCTGATGCGGGGGCCGCGACTTGTTCCTGCGGCGCTTTCGCGGTCGGTGGTGCTGCGGGGCACGAGGTCGGCGACGAGCGCGTTTCCCTGGGGAAGTCTCAGCGGGACCAGCTTCGGAAGTAGACGCCGTCATCGGTGGCTCGTGCGCCTTCGCCGAGTTGCAGCGGAGCGAAGGTGTCGATCATGACCGCGAGCTCGTCGAACCGTTCGCGACCGATGCTGTTCTCCATCGCACCGGGTTGGGGCCCATGTGTATGACCGCCTGGATGCAGCGAAACCGATCCCTTCTCGATACCGGCCCCCTCACGCGCCTCGTAATCGCCGCCGCAATAGAACATCACTTCATCAGAATCCGTATTGGAATGGTGATAGGGCACCGGGACGGCGAGGGGATGATAGTCGACCTTACGCGGCACGAAATTGCAGACGACGAAATTGCGGCCCTCGAATACTTGATGTACCGGCGGGGGTTGATGGATTCGCCCGGTGATCGGTTCGAAGTCGCCGATATTGAAGGTGTAGGGGTACAGGCAGCCGTCCCAGCCTACGACGTCGAACGGGTGGGTCGGCAGGACGTAGCGAGTGCCGGCGATTCCCGCGGGCCCGCGATGCTTGACCAGGAGCGGCACATCGGTGCCCTCGCGCAGCAGCGGCGTCGTCGGGCCGTGCAGGTCCCGCTCGCAGTAGGGCGCGTGCTCGAGGAATTGCCCGAACCGTGACAGGTAGCGCTTGGGTGGGGCGATGTGCCCGGTCGCCTCGATGACGTAGGCGCGAACCGGTGCCCCTTCGGCCGGGAGCCAGCGGTGGATGGTGGCGCGGGGTATCAGCACGTAGTCGCCGGTGCGGAAGTCGAGGGCACCGAATACCGTTTCGATGACGCCCGCGCCCTGCTCGATGTAGACACATTCGTCACCGATCGCGCTCCGGTACAGCGGTGACGGCACCCCTGCTACCGCGTAGGAGATGCGCACGTCGGCGTTGCCGAGTATCAGCCGACGCCCGGTGACGAGGTCCGTAGCGTCCGCCGTGGTGAACAGCAGGTGGAGGCGCAGGTGCCGGGGCAGCAGCGGGACGTTGGGTTCCAAGCTCAGATCGCCGGGCTCCCATGGTTCGGCCGTCGTGATGGCCGAGGGGATCCCGCGGTGATACAGCAGTGATGAATCGCCGGAGAAGCCATCTGCGCCGGCGAGTTCCTCGGAGTAGAGTTCGCCGGTGTCGCGGCGGAACTGCGTGTGGCGTTTGGGGGGTATTTGCCCGACGGTGCGGTAGTAAGCCATGCGGACCCTTTTCCCTGCGGCTGGGGTCGGAGTTGCTGCGTCCGACCGCTCGCGATGTATGGATATATTCGACCGACGACGCTTCCCTTTGTGTATATCAACTCGAGCAGCAGCCCGGCCTCCTGATCGAGCAGCCGCCACAACGAGATGTTCATCCCCACCGCCAAACAATACTCGTCCACGCAACCCGCGACACCCATGGTCGCGGCAGAGCTGCCGCGGTCAACCGCACGCAGCACATGCTGCATCGCCCAGCAAGAGGGGCATTGGTTGCGGTACCCGTGCTTCCCTTACGCTGCAAATCATTCGATACTCACTTCTCGATGCGAGGCGCCGGTCACCCTGCGCCCAAGGCACACCGCTTTCGGAGCCCACCTCTACGGGCTGGATGGTGGCGTGCCGACAGGGAGGCTCCGCCGCAACACTGCACGAGCGGTTCACCCAAATGCTCGAGCTCGGCAAGCTGGCGGATGCGGGCGGGCTGGACGTCATCTCCTTCGGCGAACATCACCGGCCCGACTTCAGCATGTCGGCACCGGAGATCGTGCTCGCCGCGATCAGCGGAGTGACCGAGCGACTCCGGCTCTCCAGCGGCGTGACCGTGCTGTCCAGCCAGGACCCGGTTCGGGTCTTCGAGCAATTCGCGACGCTCGACAACATCTCCGACGGCCGCGCGGAGATCATCGCCGGGCGCGGCGCCTTCGTCGAGTCGTTCCCCCTCTTCGGGTACGACCTCGCGGACTACGACGCGCTCTTCGATGAGAAGTTGCGGCTGCTCATGCAGATCCGCGACAACGAAGTCGTCACGTGGACAGGTCGATTCCGGTCCGCCCTGGAGGCTGCGGCCATCTCGCCGCGGCCGGTCCAGACACCGCTGCCGATCTGGGTGGGCGTCGGCGGTACCCCCGCCTCCGCGATGCGCGCCGGAGCCCTCGGGCTCCCGATGAATCTCGGTTTCTTCGCCGGTCCCGAGCAGTTCGTCCAGCGCGTCGAGCTCTACCACCGCGCAGCCGAGGCGGAGGGACACGAACGTTCCTCGCTGCGGGTCGCGGCGAGCGGGCACATGTACGTGGGGAAGACATCGCAGCAAGCGCGAGCGGACTTCTACCCGTACTACTCACGGTATCTGCAGGCGAGCGGCGCACCCTTCGCCGCCAACGGCTTCCCGCGCCATACCTACGACGCCTGGATTCAGGCGAGCCTGCCGGTCGGGAGTCCGCAACAGGTGGTGGATGCCATCATGCGGCGCGTCGAGCTGCTCGGCATCGACCGGTTCATGGGGCAGATCGATGTCGGCAACCTTCCGTGGTCCATGACCCGCGACTCGCTCGAGCTCTACATGACCGAAGTCGCTCCGGTGCTGCGGCGGGAAACCAGCCGGGTGCCGACGCGATGACCACCTCCAGGACCTCGGTGCGCGGACCGCGCGCGGCCACCGAGATCCTGGATCGGTTCGGTCGGCTCCTCAGAGACTTCGGATGCCGTTCAACAACGCCTGAAGGAGGACTGGGTCATGAGGTGTGTCGGCCGGGGCGGACGCCCGGTAGGTGAGGTAGCCAGCCTCGATCAGGTCGCAGATCAGGACCTTGGTGACGAACAGCGGAAGCCGCAGTCGCGCGGAGACTTCGGCCACCGACAGCGGTTGCGCGCACAGGTGCACGATCTCCACGTGCTCGGCTTCCATTCGGGACACACGGATGTCGCTACGCACCGTCTTGACCAGAGTGATCATGTCGAGGTCGTGACGTGCTTCTCGATCGCGCCCAGCGGCGACGGCGTACGGTCGCACGACCCTTCCGGCATCGTCTTCGAACCAGTACTCCCGCGCGGGCGTCATCGCGAATCGACGCGGCCGTCATTCTGCCGTGTCGTCGCCGACAGATAGCTTCCGACCCGCTGCACGGTCTGATTCATCTCGTAGGCGACCATTCCCATATCGGCCGATGCCTCGGCCCACACCGACAGGCACGCGTTGGGCCCGCCCGCCGTGACGAACAGGACCGCGTCCTCGAGTTCGATGACGGCCTGTCGCACGCCGCCACCGTCGAACCTGCCTCCAGCGCTCCGCGCCAGGCCGTACATCGCCGAGGACATGGCGCACAGGTGCTCGGCGTCGGTCCGTGCCAGGGATCGGCAGCGGGCGATCAGCAGCCCGTCGGTGGACAGCAGCACCGCGCTGCGTACTCCGGGTATCCGCCCGACGAGTTCGTCCAGCAGCCAGCCGAGATCGGTCGAAGCCAGGGAGGTCATGGTCGTCGTTCCTCATCGTCGCGGGGAGTGCGGGTGGGTACGCGCCTTCCTTGCTCGGTGCCGTGTGCGATCTTCGCGATCAGGTCCCGCGCCTGCTCTGCGGAGCGCGGTGTCGCCACCGGCCGCGCGGTCCGTTCGACCGGCCGATCCGACAGCTGCGGGGCGAGGCTCGCCTGCCGGTGGCGCCGCGGAAGCGAGGGCCGAGCACCGGATGCCGTCTCGGGATCCGCTCCGAAGTCGGCCGGTGCCGGGTGTGAGGGTCCGCTGGTGGTGATCGGGAGCGGCCCCTGGGCGGGATCGTCCGCGAAGGCGGGCGGTGTCGAATACGGATTCGGGGCCGCCTCATCGGCCAGCAATGCCGCTGGAATCACCACGAGCGCCTTGATCCCGCCGTAATCGGACTCGGTCAAGCGAACCTTGATGTCATTGCGCGCGGCAAGCACCGACACCACGATCAGCCCCAGACGAGAGTCGCTGGAGAGTTGCAGCACGCCGAAGTCGGGGCTGTCGGCCAGGAGGGCGTTGACCCGCGCCAGCTCATCGGGCCGCATCCCCAGTCCCTGGTCGATGATCTCGACCACCGCTCCCTTTCCGACCGGATTGCCGGAGACCTCGACCCGAGAAGCGGGCGGCGAGTAGGAGAGCGAGTTGTCGATCAGTTCGGCGAGCAGGTGGATGATGTCGGCGACGACGACGCTCTCGATCCGGACATCGGGCAGTCGCGCTGCCCGGACCCGGGCATAGTCCTCGGTTTCGGCAATGGCACTGCGGACGATGTCGCGCAGCGACACCGGATTACGCCACTGCCTGCCGGGTCGTTCTCCGCCCAGGATGATGAGATTTTCCGCATTGCGCCGCTCGCGGGTGGCGAGGTGGTCGAGTTTGAACAAGAGGCTCAGCAACGCCGGGTTCTCTTCCCTGGATTCCGCGGCGTCCAGCACTTCGAGCTGCCGATGCGCCATCAGCTGACTGCGGTGGACGAGATTGAGGAATACCGCGTTGACCGCATCCCTGGTCTTGGCCTCGGTCACCGCGGCTGCAACGGCGGTTCGCTGCGCAGCCTCGAAAGCCCGTGCGACCTGCCCGATCTCGTCGTCACCGAAGTCGAGGCCGGGCAGCGCGGACCCGATATCGACGTCGTCCCCGGCATGAATTCGAGCGATGATCGCGGGGAGACGGTCGTCGGCGAGTCCGAGGGTTTCCTGGCGCAGCCGCATGAGGCGCCGGGTCATGCGGTTCGCGAGCCACAGTGTCGCGAGGAAGGCGATGGCGGTGACCCCGAGCGCCACACCGCCGAGGGTGAACGCGGTACGCGTCGTCTCCTCCGCGGTTCCGGCCACACGCTCCTGCACCTGCTGGTAGTAGGTGCGCCAGAGCGCGTGGAGTTCCTCGACGGACGTTTCCGCGTTCTCCTCGACCGACGCTGCTTCCGGCGTTGCCGTTGCCTGCCGGCGAGACGAGCTGCCTCGTTCGATCAGGGCCGCTTCGAATGCTGCCGAAGACTGCCACGCCGGGCTGCCGGTGAGCTGCGCTACGCGAGCGCGGAGTTGTTCGTCCGCACTCGCGGCAAGCACACCGACTTCGGCGTGATACGCACCTACCCGGCCGACGAACTGCTGCAGGAAAAGGTCGCCGAGTCCGTCTTCGGTGGCGACGGCAGCAGCCAGCCCGTGTGCCGCCGACATCGCGTCGGCGGCTCGGAACAACCGCGCCGCGTTCGCCAGCGCGACTGCGCTTCCGGCGTCAGGTGCCTGCTGAGCCATGATGTCGACGGACCGCGCCTGCACGGCAGTGAGGCGACCGAATGTCTCGTACGCCTCGGCCACATTCGACAGCTCCGCATCCACCCGCACACGCAGCTCGAGCAACTTGCGGACCGCTTCATCGACGCTTGCCCCGAATTCGTCGAACGTCCCCGGGATGATGGCGCTCAGCGCAGTCGGTACGGTACCCAGCCCGCGAACAGCAGCATCGACGCGGCGGCGTTCGTCCAACAGCGCAGCCTGGTCGTGGGGCCGCTGTGCGATGCGGAGCAGGGTCAGCCGACGCTCCCGCACGATCGCGTCGTTGAAAGCGATTGCGTGCGGCGCCGACTGCAGAATCGTATCGGCCCATTTTCTGTCGCGATCAGCCTCCCGCACGAGGTGACTCATCACTCCGGCCACCGCGATGACGAGTACCAGACTCGGAATCAAAGCGATTGTCAGAATGCGGGAGCGGACGCTGCCGAATCCGAATCGGACGGGGGTTCTCAGCGAAATCATCTGTTCTTTCGGTCGGTCCTCGAACTAGGGCTCGCCGCTCTCGTCGTGCCATCCGCAACCTCGTCCGCAGATCCTGCTCACGGTGATGGTGGCCGAGCCGTTGGCGGCTGACCCGACAACAACGATTACTCGGCTATAGCTCGAGCAGTCGCGGCACCGGCCGCCTGCGCGTGCCATTTCCACAGCCGATTTCCGAACCGCGCGGGCTCGGCGCCGAGCACGGTCTCTGCTCGGCCATCGCCGACGGGGTTCGCTCCCGGACGACCGCGGCGCACCCGGCATCGCGGCACTCCCTTCGGTGTGCGGGTCGGTAGTTGGCCTCCCGGGCGCACGTCGTTGTCGGCGCTTTCGGCGAGATGGGATTGCGTCCGGGGTCGGCGCACACACCGCTGCCCGACGCGAACGACTACTCGGGGGCGGGTGCGGTGCGTGCACCGCTTCGATTCGGTCTCAGGCGGCAGCGGCCAGCGAACTGCGGCCGGTGATGGTCAACAGCAGCGCCCGCACATCCTCGGGCAGCGAGTTTCCGCGCCAGGCCACATGGCCGTCGGGCCGCACCAGCACCAGATCCCGCTCGTAGACAGTGCGCGCGACCGCATCATCGGTCGCGAGAACCTCGAGGGGGACACCCGCCTCCGCTGCGACAGCCGACAGCTCCCCGGCTACCTCGCTCCCGACGAAGCTGACCAGGGTGAAGGCGTCGCGGAACGCGTCGATCAGGGAGGTGCCGTCCGCGAGCCGGACGTGAGGAGCACGCGCGCCCGCGACCGTGGTCGGGGTGTAGGTCGACACGTCCGGATCGGAGCTGCCCGCGTCGTCGTCGGCGAGCACCGCGGAGTGGTAGCGGTAGCCCATCTCGACGCCGTAGCTCTCGTGTTCGCCGGTGTTGGCCGCGAAGTAGTCGGCCAGCGTCGCCCGGTGGGCCTCGCCTTCGGCGCTGTCGGACTCGATCAGCTCGGGGTCGATCAGCTGCTGGGCCTCGACGTGCACGTTGAGGTGGCGGAAGGACCAGTCCCTGGCCAGCAGGGCGACCGGGCGGCGTTCGGCTTCGTAGCTGTCGAGCAGGTCGTCGCCGCCGAAGCCGTTGAGCACGGCGGCGAGTTTCCAGCCGAGGTTGACCGCGTCCGCGATGCCGGTGTTCAGGCCGTAGCCGCCGGTGGGGATGACCTCGTGGGCGGCGTCGCCCGCCACGAACAGCCGGCCGAGGCGGTAGTGGTCGGCCACGAGGACGTTGGCCTGCCAGACGCTGCTCTGCAGGATCTCGTCGACCTCGAGGTGCTTGCCACAGACCTTGTCGAGCAGTTGCTGCTTGTCGATGTCCTCGGTGCGTACGCCGTCGGTGATGGCGCTGGTCTGCAGGGTCCAGGTGTCGCGCTCGTCCTGGGCGATGATGGCCCCGACCCCGCCGCCGACGAAGAAGGTGTGCCAGAACTGCCCGTGCGCGTGCAGGGTCGCCAGATCCCGGGACTTGAAGTGGACCTGGCAGAAGGTGATCACCCCGCGCTCGCCCTCCATCCGCAGGTCCATGGCGCGCCGGACCACCGAGCCCGCGCCGTCGCAGCCGATCAGGTAGTCCGCCTCGATGGTGTGGTCGGCGCCGCCCACCGGGGAGACGATCCTGGCCCTGACCCCGTTCTCGTCGTGCGCGACCTCGGTGACCCGCCACGGGCGCAGCACCTCGATGTTGTCGTCGGCCAGGCAGCGCCGCATGAGCAGCTTCTCGACCTCGATCTGGGTGACCCGCTGCCAGGCGCGGGCCGGGGTGGTGCCGTCGTTGCTGGCGGCGATCCACTCCGACATCCCGTCGACGCTCGGGTAGCTCCATCGGCCTACCTCGCGCCCGGTCATCGAGGTGCAGAAGACGACATCGTGGGAGTAGGTGGGACCGACTCCGGCCGCGCGGATCTCCTCATCCAGGCCCAGCCGCGCGAGCAGCTCCATGCTGCGCGCGTTGGTGAGGTCCATCTTGGGAAAACGGGTGGTCTGCGGGTGCTGTTCGACGAGCGTGCTCTCGACCCCGTGCAGGCTGAGTTCCAGCGCGAGGATCATTCCCACCGGGCCGGCTCCCGAGATCAGCACCGGACGCCGGTGGGAGGTGTCGACCTTCTCGTCGAGGTTCTCCGGTGCGGGGTGGGTGGGGTGGCTCATGATGGCTCCGTTCGGGAAAGATGTGCCGGTCAGCGGGCGGCCGTGACCGGGCTCGGGTCCATGAAGATCAGATACTCGGTGACCTTCCCGTCCTCGACCCGGGTGCGGGTCACGGCGGGCAGGGTGAACTCGGTGCCGTCGCCGAGGGTGTAGGTGACCTCGACGCGCAAGGCGGTGACCGCGCCGGCGGGCCACTCCTCGAGGATCGAGTGCCGCATTCCGGTGACCGCCCCGAGGTAGGCGGCGACCCACTCCTGGATGGCCCGGCTGCCTCGGATCGTGTCGTTGTTGCCCATGCGGAAGGTGCAGTCCTCGGAGAAGTAGCCGAAGAATCGGGCGATGTCGGTGTCGGCGGCGTCGAGCAGGTCGCGGGTGATCTCGAGTTCGCTGGGGTGGGCGGTGACGTTGCTGGTCATGGTGATCTCGCTCAGGTTGTCAGGGAGGGGGTCAGGCCCAGTCGATCGCTTCGCGGGGGTCGATCCGCGGCAGGCGTTCGAACCAGGGGTTCGGGCCGGGGTGGCCGATATTGACGACGAGGATCGAGCGCCGGGTGGTACCGGCGAAGAACTCGGCGTCGATCCCGGTGGCGTCGAATCCGGCCATCGGTCCCGCCGCCAGTCCGGCGGCGCGGACGGCGAGGATGAAGTAGCCGGCTTGCAGTGCGGCGTTGAACTGTCCTGTCCGCGTGCGCAGGTCGTCGTCGGCGGCGAAGATGTCGCGCATTTCGGGGCGGAAGGGCAGTAGCTGCGGCAGCCGTTCGTGGAACTCGGTGTCCAGGGCGAGGATCGCGGTGGCCGGAGCCGACCGGGTCTTGTCCCGGTTGCCCTCGCTCAGATGCGGGATCAGCCGCTGCCTTGCCTCGTCGGTTCTGATGAACAGCACCCGCATCGGCTGGGAATTGGCCGCGGTCGGCGCCCACCGGGTGTGCTCCCAGATGGCGGCGAGCTCGTCGTCGCGCACCGGGGTGGCGGCGAAGCTGTTGGCCGTGCGCGCACCGGAGAACAGCACCGAGGCGGCCTGTTCGTCCAGTCCGCGGGACGTTTCCGGGGCGCTCACAGCAGCGGGTCGGAGACGGGCAGGTCGAGGGTGAACCGGCCCATGGTCTCGGCGGCGGTGTCGATGTCGAGGAAGGCGTGCACACCGAGCACGCTCAGGTCGCGGTGGAAACGCTGGATCGGCGAGGAAGTCCGGAATCCGTCGCCGCCGATTCCGCGCACGATGTCGTTGAGCGAGTTGCGGCACAGGTCGGTGATGAAGGCGGCCTTGAGCTTCATCTCGGCGCGGTCGAGAGGTTCGGCCTGCTCGGGCCGCTCGCTGGTGAGCCGCTCGAAGAAGGCGTGCAGCAGCGTCTCCGCGGCGTCGGCTGCGGCCAGTGCCCGGCCGAGCCGCATCTGGGCGGCCTGCTTGCCGGAGGCCTTCTCCTGGCTGAGGGTGCCCTGCCGCGCCTTGGTGCGGTCGACGAACGCGTCGGCGGCACCGCGCATCGCGCCCACCACGACCGGGGTGACCTCGGCCATGGCGAACGGCAGGAACGGCAGGTGGTACATCGGGTTGGCGTGCAGCAGCTGGCCGGGTGCCTTGCCCGCGAGGGCGAGGGCGAACGGGCCGGTGCGGTAGGTGGGCACGAAGACCTCGTCCACCGCGACATCGTTGCTGCCGGTGCCCGACATCCCGGAGATGTACCAGGTGTCGAGGATCTTGACCTCCGAGCGGGGGACGAGGAACCACAGCGGAGCCGGGTTACCGGATTCGTCGACGCCGAGTCCGGCGAAGGTGAACCAGTCGGCGTGGATCGATCCGGAGTTCCAGGCGGTCTGGCCGGTGATGCGGAAGCCGCCGTCGACCTGCTCGACCTGCCTCAGCGGGGCGGCGGTTCCGGCGGTGAGGGTGTAGGGCTTGTCGGCGAAGACCTCGCGCTGGGCCTGCTCGGTGAAGATGTTCACCCGCCATGCGGCGCCGATGTAGAAGGAGGTGACCCAGCCCGTGGAGGGGCAGGCCGCGCTCAGGGTGCGCACGATGTCGGCCGCGACGTCCAGGCCGAACTCGAGCCCGCCGTACTCCTTGGGGGTGAGGGTGGCCAGCACTCCGGAGTCGATCAGGTCGGTGATCGTCTCGTCCAGCGGAGCGCGGTTCTCCTCGGTCTTCTGGGCGCGCTCGGTGATCGCCGGAACCAGGTCACGGACACGGTCGAGCAGTTCGTTCGGAGTGATCGTCATGGCTTCCTTGCCTTCGGATGGGAGGGGTGGGGGTGTGCCGGAAGCTCGTCGGTGCGCGCTATCGCGGCCGGACCGGAACCCGGAAGGGATGGTCAGGGGTTCACCGAGGACACCGTGGTCAGCCCGTACCGGGCGGCGATCGTCTCGGCGTCGCGGGCATCGGCGAGCTCGGCCGGGTCGACGATGCCCGCGATATCGGCGAACAGCGCACCGGAGCACTCCGGGCGCGCCGCGTCGGTGAGCGCGAGGGCGACCGCGGCCGCGCTCAGCCGGTCCTGGAACGCGAAGGGGTTGACGCGCACCGGCACCAGGTGTCCGGGCCGGTTCAGGTCATCGGAGTTCGAGTCGGGATCGGCCAGCACCCGCGCGGTGCGGGCCCGATCGGCGCCGGAGATCCCGGTGGTGACACCGAGTGCGGCATCGACGGCGACGCACTGGCCGTAGCTGGAAGCACCGGCATCGCGGACATCCGGTGTCGCTTCGGGCAGCAGCAGTCGGTCGCAGTCGCGTTCGTGCAGTGCGACCTGCACGAAGCCGGTGCTGTGCCGGATGAGGAAGGCGAGCTGCTCGGTCGTGGCGGTGCCCGCGCATCCGGCGAGCACGAAGCGCCCGTCGTGGTGCAGGATGATCAGCTCATCGGCACCGAGAGCGCAGACGCCGTCGACGAGCGTCGACCACGGTGCGGCGACCTGAGTGGTGAATGACGTTGTCATGCCGGGCCTTTCGGGAGCGGAGCGCGGAGAGGGCACCGGGGCGGTCTCACACCGTGGTGAACGCGGAGTGCGTGCCGAAGGTGCGCCGGTGATAGGTCAGGGGATCGCAGTCCCGGTGCTCGGCCGCGACGACTTCGCCGAGCACGATCACGTGGTCTCCGCCGTCGACGACGCGCTCGGATCGGCACGCGATCCAACCGGCGCAGCCGTGCAGGCGCGGGAGGTCGTGATCGCGGCTCCAGCCGATACCGTCGAATTTGCCGGTGCCGCCCTTCCGGGCGAAGGCAAGGGCGATGTCCTGCTGCTCGACCCCGAGCACGTTGAGCCCGAACATCGTGGATTCGACGATGTGGCGGAGCGTCTCCGAGCCGCGATCCAAAGCGACCATCACCATGGGCGGGGTCATCGACAGCGAGGTGAACGCGCTCACCGTGGTACCGACCGGAAGTGCGCCGTCGGCCGAGGTCACGACCGCCACCGGGGCAGCCACACTGGCCATCACATCCTTGAAAGACTGCTGTACGGAGCTCAAAACGGCACCTTCTTCTGTCGAACCGCGGGCGCAGCCGCTGTACGTGGGAACGGACTCGAACGCCGGCGACATCCGGGTCGGCTGCTGCCCGACCCTCGCGGGCTGTGTGTCCTACACCACAAGTAGAGCGCGGTAGTCCGGGGTACCGCACTGGTGTGCACCCCAGGGTTCGCGCCGGAAATTGGGCTCTGGACCAGACCGTGCCGGGTCAGCGCTGATCGGTCGACGGCGGATTCAGCCAGTCGTGGATACGCAGCGCGGAACGCAGATTGGTGGTGGAGGAACCGCTGTGGCCGCACAGCGAGAGCGCCCGCTGCACCCGGTAGGTCACGGTGTTCTTGGAGATGTGCTCGGCGGCGGCCACCTGCGCCAGGCTGTGGTCCAAATCCAGGTAGCGGCGCAAGGTCGAGCGCAGGTCGGCCATGCGGGGATCGTCGGCACCCAGCGGGCCCAGCACGCGGTCGACGAATCGCGTGGCCGCCTCGGGCTCGGCGAGCAACAGCACTTCCAGAGCCACGTCCTCGTGTGCGGTCACCGCGCCCTCGGGTTGCTCGCGCATCCGCACCAGCCGCTCGACGGCGCGGGCTTCCAGATGGCTCCGGCGGAATCCTTCCACGCCCGCGTCGAGTTCTCCGGCCACCGCCCAGGCTTCACCGAGGTGCGGCACCGGGGGATGCAGCGGGCGCAGTTGGTCCGGGACGACGCAGCCCCACGCCCAGATCGCCTGCACGCCGACCGGGATGACCAGGGTCGCGGTGAGCGTGCCCCACCGGCGCAGCACCGGCTCCACCACGCTGCGCAGGTCGTGCCGGGATTGCGGGGCGCCCCAGGCGATCATCGCCACGTGCTGGCCGGTCAGGGGGTAGCTGAGCACCTGGGCGGCGCGCGCGGCGTCGACCGGCTCACCATTGATGATCGTGGTGGCCAGTTCCAGGCGCGCCGCCGAGACCCCGGCCGCCCACGAACTCTGCTCCGCGACGAAGGCCGTCGCGGCGACCCCGGTGAAGTCGTCGAGCACCTCGAACAGCAGCACCGAGATCCGCCGTAGTTCGGCGCTGCTCTGCTCTGGCGGGAGCAGTTCGGAGGCGCCGTCGAGGAGCGCGGCGGCCAGCACCGCGTACCCCACCCGGATCGAACGCAGCAGGTCGTTGAGCTCCATCCCGCGGCGCGCGAACTCGCCCGCGATTTCGGTGACCTCGCGGCTGGCCAGGCTCGCGTCCTGCTCACCGATGCTCGCGACCAATGTCAGGGCCTGCAGCGTCGTGGAGGTGGTGGCCCGCAGCACCGCCCCGAGGGCCGAGGGCCCCTCGCCGAGTTCGGGCAGCGCCTGCGCGATCCTGGCCGTGATGTTCTGACCAACCTCGACCGCCCACAACACGGCCCCGGATCCCAGAGCGTTCCGGACTCGGTCTGCTTCGGAGCCGAGCCACTCGGGCTCGTCTCCTGCGATGCGGCTCGGCGCCAGCCCGCGGGACCAGTGCGGCACTTCGTGTCCCTTTCGGTCGATTCCCGGCCGGGATCGGACACGGTTTGGGCTTCGGACCAATGATTCCGGATTCTCTTGGTTCGCAGCCCGTGGTGGCCCGGCCGGAAATTGGTTGGAATTGTGACACCGCTTACGTGATGCACGCCACAAGCTGCTTGGTGGCGGATGTTATCACATATAGCACCAGTGCTCCGGCGCACCGACGATGCCGTGCCGGGCACCGGGCGGCGCGCACAACGAGGTGGGCCGCCGCCCCTGAGACGCAAAGGAGCCGATCATGTCCGCCACACCCAAGTTCGCGCATGTTGTACTGCAGACCAGCCGCCTCGAAGAAATGCGCGACTGGTACTGCACCGTGCTGGACGCCCACGTGGTCTACGAGGGCCACGGGCTGTGTTTCATCACCTTCGACGAGGAGCACCACCGCGTCGCCCTGCTCGGCGCACCCGTGCAACTCGAGCCCCGCAATCCCGGCGCGGCGGGCATGCACCACACCGCCTACACCTTCGATACCCTCGGCGACCTGCTCGACCGGTACGACTCGCTCAAGGCCAAGGGCATCGAGCCCAAGGTGCCGATCCAGCACGGGGTGACCACCTCGCTGTACTACCGGGATCCCGACGGCAACTTCGTGGAGCTGCAGATCGACAACTTCGCGACTCCGGACGACGCGACGGCCTACATGAACGGCCCCGAATACGGCGACAACCCCGTTGGCGTCTCCTTCGTCCCGGAGCTGATGCGAGCGGCGCTCACCGAGGGCACTCCGGTCGCGGAGCTCACCACACACCGGTGGGCGCTGCGGACCAGCCCCGATCTGCCGGATCCGATGGCGGCACTGACCAGCTGATCCACACGCACACCGACAAGTTGCAGTCTCGATTCGCGAAGGACACCTCATGCGTGTGGCCAATCAATCCGGTCGGCTCAAGCTCGTCGTCGGCGACACGGTCGTCGACGTCGAGGACGCCAGCGGCGGGCGATTCTCCGCGCAGCCGCAGCTCATCTTCGAGCGGTGGAACGAGTTCCTCGAGTGGGCACCGACCGCCGACGCCGGCTCGGCGAGCCCGCTGGAGCCCGCCGAGCTGGGGCCCCCGGTTCCGCATCCGGGCCAGATCTTCGCGGTGGGAGTCAACTACGCCGATCACGTCGAGGAGTCCGGGCTGACCCTGCCCGACGCCCCGTTCGTCTTCACGAAGTTCCCGGCCGCGATCGCGGGCCCCTACGACACCATCGACCACCCCGGCGGTTCGGTCGATTTCGAGGTCGAGCTCGTCGCGGTCATCGGCAGCCGTGCCCGCCACGTACCGCCCGCCGAAGGCTGGAACCACGTCGCCGGGCTCACCCTCGGCCAGGACCTGTCCGAGCGGGAGCTGCAGCTGTCGGGCCCGCCGCCCCAGCAGTTCGCCCTGGGCAAATCGTTCACGGGCTTCGCGCCGATCGGCCCGTTCCTCGTCACTCCGGAGGAGTTCCCCGACCGCGATGACATCGGGCTCTCCACCGTGCTGTCGGGTGAGGTCATGCAGGCCTCGCGGACCCGCCACCTGATCTTCTCGGTACCGGTGCTGGTCGCCTACCTGTCCTCGATCGTGCCCCTGCGCCCCGGTGACCTGATCTTCACCGGCACACCGGCCGGAATCGGCTACACCCGCGAGCCGAAGCGGCTCATCGGCACCGACGACGTGCTCGTCAGCCGCGCCGAGGTCATCGGCGAGATGCGCCACCGGTTCACGCCGTCTTCCCACCCCTACCCCGTCACCGCTGCCGGAAGGTCCAGCCATGCCTGATATCACCGTTCCCGTCCTCATCGTCGGAGGTGGCGGTTGCGGCCTGACCACCTCGATCCTGCTGTCCGAGCACGGGATCGAGCACTGCCTCGTGGAACGCCACGACAGCACCTCGCACCTGCCCAAGGCGCACTACCTCAATCAGCGCTCGATGGAGGTCCTGCGCCAGGTGGGCGTCGCGGATTCGATCTATGCCGTCGGCACCCCGCCGCAGAACATGGGCAAGACCAGGTGGGTGACCTCACTCGGCGGCGACGGCGAGCTCGACGGCCGCACCTTGTTCACCCTGGACTCCTTCGGCGGCGGCCGGCTCGACAGCGAATACGCCATCGACAGCCCGTGCCCCTCGACCAACTACCCGCAGATCCGCCTCGAGCCGCTGCTGCGCGAACACGCCGAGCAGCGCGCCCCCGGCTCGCTGCACTTCAGCCACGAACTGGTCTCGTTCGAGCAGAACGACGACGGCGTGCAGGCGGTGATCCTGGACCGCACCACCCAGCAGACCTACACCGTGCAGGCCCAGTATCTGGTCGCCGCCGACGGCGGCAAGACCGTCGGCCCCGAACTCGGGATCGCGATGCAGGGCCCCACCGGCATTCTCGACATGGTCAGCACCCACTTCACCGCCGATCTGTCGCAGTGGTGGGAGGACGACGTGCTGATCACCTGGCTGCTCAACCCGGAGGGGGCGGGGTCTTGGAACAGCGGCGCGATGGCCGCGATGGGCCCGACCTGGGGCAGGCACTCCGAGGAGTTCGTGCTGCACTTCACCTTCCGGCCCGACGACCCCGCCCGCTTCGACGAGGACGGCATCGCTCCGCGCATCCGCGATCTGCTCAAGCTGCCCGATCTCGACATGAAGGTGCACAAGGTCAGCCACTGGATCCTCGAAGGCGTGCTGGCCGAGAAATACCAGGTAGGACGGATCTTCCTGGCCGGAGACGCCGCGCATCGCCACCCCCCGACCACCGGGCTCGGCCTGAACACCGCCATCCAGGACGCGCACAATCTGGCCTGGAAGCTGGCCGCCGTGCTGAAGGGCGCCGCCGCCCCGGCGCTGCTCGACACCTACGAGGCCGAGCGCCGCCCGGTCGGGATGCGCAACGTGGACTGGGCGATGTTCACCTTCCTCAACCACATGGTCATCGACGCCGGGTTGGGGCTGGTTCCCGGCCAGCCGCTCGAAGCCCAGCTCCAGGTCTTCCGCGACTTCTTCTCCGACACCGCGATGGGCGAGACCCGCCGCGCCCGCGCCGCGGAGGTCGTCTCCACCCAGCGCACGGAGTTCCAGGCCCACGACCTCGAGATCGGATTCGCCTACCCCGAGGGCGCCCTGGTCCCCGACGGCACCGACGCCCCGCCGCGCGACCCCATGGGCCGGATCTATCACCCGACCACGCGCCCCGGCCATCGGCTGCCGCACACCTGGATCGAGCACAACGGCCGGCGGCTCTCCACCCACGACCTCACCGAGAACAACGCCCGCTTCGTGCTCATCGTCGCCGAGAACGGCGAGAGCTGGGCGCCCGCGGCAGCACAGGCGGCCGAGAAGTACGGCGTCCAGGTGAAGGTCGCCGAGATCGGAGCGGAGTCGGAGTACCGCGATCCGCAGGGAGAGTGGAGCGCCCTGCGCCAGATCAGCGGTAGCGGCGCGATCCTCGTCCGCCCAGACAACCACGTGGCCTGGCGCAGCGCCGAAGCCGTGAGCGACCCGTCGAGCACGCTCGTCCAGGCGCTCGGCGCGGTGTTGTCGCGCTGAGTTCGCACGGTTGAGCCCGTGCCCCCGGGGCGGATGCGCCCCCGGGGCACGGGCGATGGAAAGGAACAGCAGCAATGACTGGGGCCGACCGAGAAGTCCTGTGGAACCCGGCGCCCGACCGCGTCGCGGCCGCGCGCATGACCCACTACCAGCGGTGGCTGGCCGGTGAGAAGGACATCGACACCGACAACTTCGCCGCCCTCTGGCGCTGGTCGATCAACGATCCCACGGGGTTCTGGTCATCCATCTGGGAGTACTTCGAGGTCCTGGCATCGCGACCTCCGCGGGCCGTGCTCGCCGAGGAGACGATGCCCGGCGCGCGCTGGTTCCCCGGCGCCCGGCTGAACTGGGCCGAGAACCTGCTGCGCCACCGCGACGCACCGGGCCCGGCCGTGATCTCGGTGGACGAGACCGGCACCACCGCCGAGATCTCCCGCGAGCGCCTGGTCGGCGAGGTGGCGAACCTGGCCGCACACTTCCGGGCCATCGGCATCCGGCCCGGCGATCGGATCGCCGCGGTCCTGCCCAATATCGGCCCCACCGTCATCGCGGTCCTGGCCGCGGCGAGCGTGGGCGCCCTATGGTCCTGCTGCGCGCCGGATTTCGGCCTCAAGGGGCTGGTCGATCGGTTCGGCCAGATCGAGCCGACGGTGCTGATCGGAGTCGACGGCTACCGGTTCAACGGCAAACCGATCGACCGCAGGGCGAACCTGGCCGAACTGCGCGGGCAGCTGCCGACCGTGCGCGAGACCATTCTGGTCACCAACCTCGGGCTCGGCCCTGGCGAGGAGCTCGCCGATGCCCTCGACTACGCGGAGCTCGTGGCGGGCGATGCGCTCCCCCGCTACGAACAGCTCCCCTTCGATCATCCGCTGTGGATCCTGTACAGCTCCGGCACCACCGGGCTGCCGAAGGGCATCGTGCACTCGCACGGCGGAATCCTGCTCGAATCCCTCAAAGCCAATGCGCTGCATTACGACCTGGGGCCCGCCGACCGGGTGTTCATCGCCGCCAGCACCGCCTGGGTCGTGTGGAACATGCTGGTCGACGCGATGGCGACCGGCGCAACCATCATCACCTACGACGGCAGCCCCACCTACGAGCGCACCGACCACCTGTTCGAGCTCTGCGCCCGCTACGGCGTCACCCGCTTCGGCACCGGCGCGGCCTACCTGACGCTGTGCGAGAAGGCGGGCACCCGCCCCGGCGCCGACTTCGACCTGGGTGCGCTGCGCTCGATCATGTCGACCGGCTCGCCGCTGCCCGATACGACGTGGCGCTGGATCTACGCGGCGGTCAGCGCCGATGTGCACCTGGGCTCCGACAGCGGCGGCACCGACGTGGCCACCGGATTCGTCGGCGCCAACCCGCTGAGCCCGGTCGTCACCGGCGCGCTACAGGGCCCCTACCTCGGGGTGAACGTGCAGGCGTGGAACGAGGACGGGCAGTCGGTGATCGGCGAGGTCGGGGAGATGGTGATCACCGCCCCGATGCCATCGATGCCGATCTCGTTCTGGAACGACCCCGACGGCACCCGCTATCGCGCCGCCTACTTCGACCTCTACCCCGGAGTGTGGCGCCACGGCGACTGGATCACGATGCAGCCCGACGGCTCCTGCATCGTGCACGGCCGCTCGGACTCCACCATCAACCGCGGCGGCGTCCGCATGGGCTCGGCCGATATCTACCAGGCCGTGGAGACCCTGCCCGAGATCGCCGACGCGCTCGTCATCGGCGCCGAGCTGCCCGACGGCGGCTACCACATGCCGCTGTTCGTCGTCGTGCGCGAGGGCGTCCGCTTCGACGACGCCCTGGCCGAGAAGATCCGGACCGCGATCCGGCGCAAGGTCTCCCCCCGCCACGTCCCCGACGAGATCCTGGAAGTACCCGCCGTCCCCACCACCCGGACCGGCAAGCGGCTCGAGATCCCGATCAAGAAGCTGATCCAGGGCGTGTCGGCCGATACCGCGGTCAACCGGGCCACCGTCGCCGATGTCACCGCCCTGGACTGGTATATCCGCTACGCGGAGCGGTTCCACACCGCAGCCGTCGATGCCCCCACCGGCTGATCGACAGCCGGGCACCGGCACCGATCCGGAGCCGATGCCTCCGACCCGGTTGCTCACCGACGGCCACAGCCGACAGCGGTGACAACCCCGACCCGAAGGACTCATCCGCGTGACCGTCACCGAAGAGCCGGTGCATTCCGGTAGCCGCACCACCGCGGGCAAGCTCGCCGAACTGCACTGGCGGCTCGCCCACGCGCGTGTGCCTTCCGGACGCTCTGCCGTCGACAGGGTGCATGCCAAGGGCAAGATGACGGCCCGTGAGCGGATCCTGGCCCTGCTGGACGAGGGCTCGTTCGTCGAGCTCGACGCGCTGGCCAGGCATCGGAGCGTGAACTTCGGGCTGGACAAGAACCGCCCGCTCGGCGACGGTGTGGTCACCGGCTACGGCACCGTCGACGGGCGTGATGTCTGCATCTTCAGCCAGGACGTGACCGTCTTCGGTGGCAGCCTGGGCGAGGTCTACGGCGAGAAGATCGTCAAGGTCATGGATCTCGCGCTCAAGACCGGGCGCCCGCTGGTCGGGATCAACGAGGGCGCGGGCGCGCGGATCCAGGAGGGTGTGGTCTCGCTCGGGCTCTACGGCGAGATCTTCCACCGCAATATCCAGGCCTCCGGGGTGATCCCGCAGATCTCGCTGATCATGGGCCCGGCCGCGGGCGGGCACGTCTACTCCCCCGCGCTGACCGACTTCGTGGTGATGGTCGATCAGACCAGCCAGATGTTCGTCACCGGCCCCGACGTCATCAAGACCGTCACCGGCGAGGACGTCACCATGGAGGATCTGGGCGGCGCCCACACCCACATGGTCAAGTCCGGCGTCGCGCACTACGTCGCCTCCGGCGAGCAGGACGCCCTGGACTACGTCAAGGACCTGCTGTCCTACCTGCCGAGCAACAACCGCGCCGAGGCCCCGCGCTTCCCCGCGACCGACCCGGTCACCGGGGCCATCGAGGACTCGCTCACCGAGGAGGATCTCGAGCTCGACTCGCTGATCCCGGACTCGCCGAACCAGCCCTATGACATGCACGAGGTCATCCGCCGGCTGCTCGACGACGACGAGTTCCTCGAGGTCCAGGCCGAGCGCGCGATGAACATCATCGTCGGCTTCGGCCGCATCGACGGGCGCAGCGTCGGGATCGTGGCGAATCAGCCCACCCAGTTCGCCGGCTGCCTCGATATCGACGCCTCGGAAAAGGCCGCGCGGTTCGTGCGGACCTGCGACGCGTTCAACGTCCCGATCGTCACCCTGGTCGACGTGCCCGGGTTCCTGCCCGGTACCGGCCAGGAGTACAACGGCATCATCCGGCGCGGGGCGAAGCTGCTCTACGCCTACGGCGAGGCCACTGTGGGCAAGATCACGGTCATCACCCGCAAGGCCTACGGCGGGGCCTACGACGTCATGGGCTCCAAGCACCTCGGCGCCGACGTGAACCTGGCCTGGCCCACCGCCCAGATCGCCGTCATGGGCGCCTCGGGCGCCATCGGCTTCGTCTACCGCAAGAAGCTCGCCGACGCCGCCGCCGACGGCTCCGACGTCGATGCGCTGCGGCTCGAGCTGCAGAACGAGTACGAGGACACCCTCGTGAACCCGTACGTGGCGGCCGAGCGCGGTTATGTGGACGCGGTCATCCCGCCCTCGCACACCCGCGGCCAGATCGTCTCCGCGCTGCGACTGCTCGAGCGCAAGATGGTCAGCCTCCCGCCGAAGAAGCACGGCAACATCCCGCTGTGACGGCCTCGCACTCGCATCCGATCCGGCTGAACGGGCGCCCCTCCGACGAGGAGGTCGCCGCGATCCTGCTGTGTCTGTCCGCCGTACCGGCACCGCTCCCGCCCGTTGTGCAAGACCGCTGGGGCAGCCCCGCCGACCTGTTGCGCTCCGAAATGTCCCTGCTCCGAGGCGATCTCGGCGGCTTTCCGCTCGCGTGGTGAAGGAAGTGCAGTGTTGACCGGTTCAGACCGAAGAATCTCGAAGGTACTCGTCGCCAATCGAGGCGAGATCGCGGTGCGCGTTATCCGGGCGGCCAAGGATGCCGGCCTCGGCAGCGTCGCTGTCTACGCGGAACCCGACGCCGACGCGCCCTTCGTGAAGCTCGCCGACGAAGCCTTCGCTTTGGGCGGGCAGACCTCGGCCGAGTCGTACCTGGTGTTCGACAAGATCCTCGACGCCGCGGCCCGCTCGGGCGCCGATGCCATCCACCCCGGCTACGGCTTCCTCTCGGAGAACGCCGACTTCGCCCAGGCCGTCCTCGATGCCGGGCTGATCTGGATCGGGCCCTCCCCGCAGTCGATCCGCGACCTGGGTGACAAGGTCACCGCCCGCCACATCGCCGAGCGCGCGAAGGCGCCGATGGCCGCGGGCACCAAGGACCCGGTCAAGAACGCCGACGAGGTCGTGGAGTTCGCGAAGCAGTACGGCGTGCCGGTGGCGATCAAGGCCGCCTACGGCGGTGGCGGGCGCGGCATGAAGGTCGCCCACACCATCGAGGAGATCCCGGAGCTGTTCGAGTCCGCGACCCGCGAGGCGATCGCGGCGTTCGGGCGCGGTGAGTGCTTCGTCGAGCAGTACCTGGACAAGGCGCGGCACGTCGAGGCGCAGGTCATCGCCGACACCCACGGCAACGTCGTGGTCGCGGGCACCCGCGACTGCTCGCTGCAGCGCCGCTTCCAGAAGCTGGTCGAAGAGGCTCCCGCGCCGTTCCTCTCCGACGCGGTGCGCGCCCAGATCCACGAGTCCGCCAAGCGGATCTGCAAGGAGGCCGGCTACTACGGTGCTGGCACCGTGGAGTACCTGGTCCAGGGCGAGACCGTGTCCTTCCTCGAGGTCAACACCCGCCTGCAGGTCGAGCACCCCGTCACCGAGGAGACCGCCGGCATCGACCTGGTGCGCCAGCAGTTCCGCATCGCCAACGGCGACGCCCTCGAGATCACCGAGGACCCCACCCCGCGCGGGCACGCCATCGAGTTCCGGATCAACGGCGAGGACGCCGGGCGCGGCTTCCTGCCCGCCCCCGGCCCGGTCGCGGTCTACAAAGAGCCCACCGGCCCCGGCGTCCGCGTCGACTCCGGCGTGGTGCAGGGCAGTGTGATCGGCGGCCAGTTCGACTCCATGCTGGCCAAGCTCATCGTCACCGGCGAGAACCGCACCCAGGCACTCGAACGGGCGCGGCGCGCGCTGGCGGAGTACCAGGTCGAGGGGCTGGCCACGGTCATCCCGTTCCACCGCGCGGTTATCGACGACCCCGCCTTCATCGGCGACGGCACCTCCTTCGACGTCTACACCAAGTGGATCGAGAACGAGTGGAACAACACCGTCGAGCCCTACACCCCAGGCGCCCCCGCCGAGGAAGAAGACGAAGAGCCGCGGCAGAAGGTGGTCGTCGAGGTCGGCGGACGCCGGGTCGAGGTCTCACTGCCCGGTAGCTTCTCCCTCGGCGACGGCGCACCCGCCGCCGGTAACGGCGTCGTCCGCAAGAAGCCCAAGCCGCGCAAGCGCGGCGGGGCCGCCGGTGGCGCCGCCTCCGGTGACGCGGTCACCGCGCCAATGCAGGGCACCGTGGTCAAGGTCGCCGTCGAAGAGGGACAGTCGGTCGAGGTCGGGGATCTGATCGCCGTGCTCGAGGCCATGAAGATGGAGAACCCCGTCAACGCGCACAAGGCCGGGGTCGTCACCGGGCTCTCCGTCGAGGCCGGGGCCGCGATCACCCAGGGCACTGTCCTGGCGGAGATCACATAGGCGTCGAAATGTCTTCGGCTACGGCGCAATCGGATCGAGCGCGCGCAGGGCGATCTGCTCGTTGCCGGCCAGGTGCTTGCGGGTCGCCGCGGCGACCTTGCGCGCGTCGCGAGTCCGGGTCGCCACCAGCAGATCGTTGTGGGCGCACCACCGCCGATGCGGCTCCTCCGGATCGCTATCCCGTCCGGCGAACGCCAGCCGCACGTACCGCTCGGCGGCGCGCCAGAGCCGTTCGAGGATCAGCACATCCCACGTGGTGGCCGCGGGACGCAGCAAGCCGAGGTGGAAGGCGTGATGGGCTTCGTAGACCTCATCGATGCCCAGCGCTGCGTCGGCGAGCATCGCCAGGTGATCCTCGAGCCGGGCGAAGTCGTCGTCGCGCAGCAGTCCGGCTGCGCGACCGGCGATTTCGGGCTCGATCTGGCGACGTAGCCGGTAGATGCCGTGCACATCATCGTGGGACAGCGGCGCGACCATCGCGCTCTTGCCGGGGCTGGTGATGACCAGCCCCTTTGCTTCGAGGTCGCGCAGCGCTTCGCGGACCGGGATGAAGCTCACGCCGAGCTGCCCGGCGATCTCGCGCAGCGAGAACGATTGCCCCGGCCGCAACCGGCCCGAGAGGATCGAGCGCCGAATCTCCTTGGCCACCTGCTCGGGCACCGAGGTCGGGGTGAGCGTTCGTACGATCTCGCTGTCGGCCGCCCGGCTCATACCCGCTCCCCGTTCCGCTGTGGATCCACACTCGCTCCGATGTTATAACACCGCTTCACAGCAGCTTCTCGACCAGCTGCTCGGCCCGGTGATCGACCAGCTGCCGCATCACCAGGGCGGTATTGGTGCGTTTCACGCCCTTGATCCCGAGGATGTCGCCCGCCACGCGGTAGAGATCCTCGGCGTCACGGGCGGCGACATGGATGAGCAGGTCGGCCACGCCGCTGAGGCCGAGCACCTCGAGCACTTCGGGGATCTCGTCGAGCGCGGCCGAGACCTGCGCGAGCTTGCGCTGAGTGACGTTGGTCAGGATGTAGGCCCGCAGCGGGTAGCCCAGCGTCGCCGGATCGATGCGCCGCTCGAAGGACAGCAGCGCCCCGGCCTCCTCGAGTCTGCCCAGCCTGGCCTGCACGGTGTTGCGCGACAGCCCCGTCCGTTCGGCCAGCGCGACCGTGGTGGCGCGCGGGGTCCGCGCGAGCGCGAGCAGCAGTCGGGCGTCGATCTCGTCGGCGTGGTGCGTGGTTGTCATAGTGCCCACCGTTCCTCTCGGCCCCCCGCTGCTCGTGTGCATTCTGCGCACGCCGGACCTCGGGTATTGCGCAGTCCGAGACCACCTGTTCCACTGTTATAACACCTCGGCAGGACGGGGTCGATCACCTCACGCATCGGTTCGACCACCCCGTCTCCCCCGTGCGGACGAGCCCACAGGCTCCTCTCGCCCGGCTACTTCATCCACACCCCCGCGCAGTCGCATGCTGCACGCAAGGAGAGGTTCATGACCCCCGCCCCCGTTGCCCCGTCGATCACCTCCGCGCTCCCCAGCGCCACCGGCGATCCGGATTTCGACGCCCTCGAGTCGATCGAGCGACGGCTGCTGTGGCTGTCCACCTCGATCGTCCACCACGCCAACCGCGTCCGGCCCAACCCGACCGGCCTGAAGGTCGGCGGGCACCAGGCCTCGTGCGCCTCGATGGTCTCCATCATGACGGCGCTGTGGTTCGACCAGCTGCGCGCCGGTGACCGGGTCTCGGTGAAACCGCACGCCTCCCCCGTGCTGCACGGCATCAACTACCTGCTCGGCGAGCTCGACGAGAAGTACTTGACGACGCTGCGCGAGTTCGGCGGGCTGCAGTCCTACCCCAGCCGCACCAAGGATCCCGACCCCGTCGACTACTCCACCGGATCGGTCGGCATCGGAGCGACCGCCCCGATCTGGGGAGCGATGGCCCGCCGCTACGTCGACACCCATCTGACCGCGACCGGCGCGGGCCGCCAGTACTCGCTGGTCGGCGACGCCGAGCTGGACGAGGGCGCGGTGTGGGAGGCGATCCTGGACCCCGGCATCGCCGAGCTGGGCGAGGTCGTGTGGATCGTCGACCTCAACCGCCAGTCGCTGGACCGCGTGGTGCCCAATATCGCCGCGCGCCGGCTGGAGAAGATGTTCGAGGCCGCGGGCTGGCAGGTCATCACCGTCAAGTTCGGGCGGCTGCTGGAATCGCTGTTCGCCCGCCCCGGCGGCGACGCACTGCGCACGCGCATCCTCGACATGTCCAACCCGGAGTACCAGCGGCTGCTGCGGTGCAGCGCGGCCGAGATCCGCACCCGGCTCCCCGGAACCGGCGCGGGCAGCGAGGCGATCGCCGCGTTGATCGCCGACCTGGACGACGACACCGTCACCGCGGCGATCCGCAACCTCGGCGGCCACGACCTGCCCGCCCTGATCCAGGCCTACCGGCAGATCGACGACACGCGCCCGACGGTGATCATCGCCTACACCATCAAGGGCTACGGCCTGCCCACCCAGGGACACCCGCAGAACCACTCCGCGCTGCTCACCATCGACGAGTACACCCGGTTCGCCGAAGGCATCGGCTACGACCCGCACCAGCCGTGGCAGCGCTTCGAATCCGGCACAGCCGCGGCGAGCCTGTGCGACGCGACGGCGGCCACGCTGCACCGCGACCCGGTGCCCGCGCTGCCCTCGATCCCGATCCCGACCGAGTTCGGCCGGATCCCCAAGGGCACCTCCACCACCCAGGCCGCGCTGGGCCGTGCGCTGCTCGACCTGACCCGCGCCGCGCCCGAGGCCGCCCAGCGGGTGGTGACGGTCAGCCCCGATGTCAGCTCCACCACCAACCTGGGCGGCTGGGTGAACAAGGTCGGCGTGTGGTCCTCGGACGAACGCCACAACTGGTTCGCCGACGACGCCGAGACGATCATGCACTGGAACGAGCGCCCGACCGGCCAGCACATGGAACTCGGCATCGCCGAGACCAACCTCGTCGGCCTGATCGGCGAACTCGGCGCCACCTGGAGCCGCTGGGGGCAACCGCTGTTCCCGATCGGTGTCCTCTACGACCCGTTCGTCGAGCGCGCCCTTGAACCCTGGTCCTACGGCATCTACGCAGGCGGCCAGTCCATCCTGGTCGGCACCCCCTCCGGGGTCACCCTGGCCGCCGAGGGCGGCGCCCACCAGTCGATCAAGACGCCCTCGATCGGCCTGGAGCAGCCCGGCTGCGTCAGCTACGACCTCGCCTTCGCCATCGACGTCGAGTGGACCCTGCTCGCCAGCCTGGCCAAGATGGGCCGCCCCGACGGCACCTCGGCCTACCTGCGGCTCTCCACCCGCCCCGTCGACCAGACCCTGGCCGACGTGCCCGCCGATCCCGCCGCCCGCGAACGGCGCAGGCGCCAGGTCGTGGCCGGTGGCTACCCGCTGGTCCGCCGCGCGGATGCCACGCTGACCATCGTCGCCGTGGGGGCCCTGCTGACCGAGGCGCTCGCCGCGGGCGAACGTCTCGAGCAGGCAGGCGTGCCCGCCGACGTCGTCTGCGTCACCAGCCCCGGGCTGCTGTTCGAGGCGCTGCAGGCCCGCCAGGGCCGCGGCAGCGGCGAGAGCTGGATCCTCGACCAGCTCTTCCCCGCCGACCGCGCCACCCCCATGGTCACCGTCCTCGACGGACACCCGCACACCCTGGCATTCCTGTCCGGGATCAACCAGGTGCGCAGCACCGCACTCGGCGTCAGCAAGTTCGGCCAGGTCGGCTCGCTCGACGACGTCTACCGCTACCACGGCATCGACACCGACAGCATCGTGCGCGCCGCCCTCGACATCCTGCCCTGACCCGGACCCGACCCAGGAGCCCGCAACCCCATGACCACCGACCAGATCGCGGCCACCACCACCGTGCACATGCCCGCCCTCGGCGAGAGCATCGAGGAAGGCACCATCACCCGCTGGCTCAAAGCACCCGGCGACCGCGTCGAGGCCGAGGAACCCCTGCTGGAGGTCGCGACCGACAAGGTCGACACCGAAATCCCCGCGCCCGCCGCGGGCATCCTCGACCGGATCCTCGTCGAGGAGGACAGTGTCGTCGCGGTCGGCACCGCGCTCGCCATCATCGCGG
This sequence comes from Nocardia asteroides, assembly GCF_021183625.1. NCBI lineage: Bacteria > Bacillati > Actinomycetota > Actinomycetes > Mycobacteriales > Nocardiaceae > Nocardia > Nocardia asteroides. Next base: position 60,930 of record NZ_CP089214.1, on the reverse strand, counting down.
CGGAGTCCGGGGCAGGAGCTCCGGCACCGGCGGAGACCCCGCCGCCGGCTGCTCCGGCACCGGAGCCAGCACCGGCTGCCGCGTCCGCACCTGCAGGAGCGGGGGTACCTGTCCCGGGACCGGCACCTGACCCGGAACCGGCACCTGCTCCTGCTCCCGCTCCGGCACCCACAGCGAGTCCGGCACCCGCACCCGTTCCGACCTCCGTTCCAACAGCGACATCCGCACCCGCTCCGGCAGCACCGCCTCCTGCCCCGGCGCTGGCTTCCGAGGCGCCCGCACCGACTCCCGTGGCCACACCGGCACCCGCCAGGACTCCCGCGGCCGCAGCAGCAACGCCCGCCGAACCCGGCACCAAGGTCGAGAAGCTGCCCCGGATCCGCCGGACCATCGCCGCGCGCATGGTCGAATCCCTGCAGATCTCCGCTCAGCTGACCAGCGTGCTCGAGGTCGATGTCACCGCCATCGCCACCCTGCGCGCCCAGCACAAGGACGCCTTCCTCGCCCGCACCGGCGTGAAGCTGTCGTTCCTGCCGTTCTTCGCCAAGGCGGCGGTCCAAGCCCTTGCCACCCACCGGATGCTCAACGCCTCGCTCGACCCCGAGGTCACCGAGGTCACCTACCACGGCCACGTTCATCTCGGGATGGCCGTCGACAGCGACAAGGGCCTGATGGTGCCGGTCATCCGCGATGCCGACACCCTCACCATCGCCGGTCTCGCCCAGGCGATCGCGGACAAGGCGGAGCGTGTACGTACCGGCAAGATCGGCCCGGACGAGCTGGGCGGAGGCACCTTCACCCTCACCAACACCGGAAGCCGCGGCGCGCTGTTCGACACCCCCATCATCAACCAGCCCCAGACCGGCATCCTCGGCACCGGCGCCGTGGTCGAACGCCTGGTCCCGGACCGCCGCGACGGAAACCTGACCATCAGCGCCCGCTCCATGGCCTACCTCTCGATCTCCTACGACCACCGCATCGTCGACGGCGCCGATGCCGCGCGCTACCTCACCGCCGTCAAGAACAAGCTCGAAAACGGTTTCACCGCAGACGATCTGACCTAGCGAGCGAGGAATCCATGACTCCGAACGAAGACTCGATGCTGGAATTCGCGACCCGGTGGCACCGGTTCGACGGCGGCGACGAATACATCCTCCCCACGTTCGGAGTCACCCCGCCCGTCTTCTACCAGCGCGTGCTGTGGCTGCTCAACACCCGCAAGGACCACGGCCTCGACCAGCCGCTCGCGCGGCTGGTGCGCCAGCTCTGCTACCGCAAACTCGCCCTGCACCACCCCGAGAACGACCACAGCGCGACACGACGCTGAACCGACACCCGAACCACCGAGCCCGATGCGCCACCCCTGCACCCGGGCCCCCCGTGCCGCCGGGCCGACGCCCGCACCGCACGAACCAGCAGCTCACGAAGCTCCCGCCCGCCAGTCACCGCCACCGAACCCGGACGTCCGGGAATCGGTCGACCACTGAGGTACTCCCGTGAGCCACACCCTCTCCCAGCACCGGCCCCAGGCGACGCAGACCGCGGCCGCACCTCTCGACCACGTCCTCGAAGCCGTGACCGGCGCCCAGGCTGTCGTGCGCTCGCTGGAGGAGCTGGGCGCCGAGGTGGTCTTCGGAATCCCCGGTGGGGCGATCCTTCCCGTCTACGACCCGCTGCTGGAGTCCAGGAAGGTCCGCCACATCCTGGTCCGCCACGAACAGGGCGGCGGGCACGCCGCCACCGGCTACGCCCAGGCCTCGGGCAAGGTCGGCGTGTGCATGGCGACCTCGGGGCCCGGCGCCACCAACCTGGTCACCGCCATCGCCGACGCCCAGATGGACTCGGTTCCGCTCGTGGCCATCACCGGCCAGGTGAGCAGCCGCCTGATCGGCACCGACGCCTTTCAGGAAGCCGACATCGCCGGTATCACCGCACCGATCACCAAACACACCTTCCTGGTCACCGCAGCCGACGACATCGCCCGCACCCTGGCCGAGGCCTTCCACATCGCCTCCACCGGCAGGCCCGGGGCGGTCGTCGTCGACATCCCCAAGGACATCCTGCAGTCCCGGACCGTCTTCGACTGGCCCCCCGTGCTGCGATTGCCCGGATACCGCCCCGAGAACAAACCCAGCACCACACAGCTCCGGGCGGCCGCACAGCTGATCGCCGATGCCCACCGGCCGGTGCTCTACGTCGGCGGTGGCGTCATCAAATCCGGGGCCGCACCCGAGCTGCTCGAATTCGCCGAGGCAACCGGGATCCCGGTGGTCACCACACTCATGGCACGCGGCGCCTTCCCCGACAGCCACCCCCTGCACTACGGCATGCCGGGCATGCACGGCACGGTCGCCGCCGTCGCCGCCCTGCAGAAGAGCGACCTGCTGATCGCCGTGGGCGCACGCTTCGACGACCGGGTCACCGGCGAAGCCGCCTCCTTCGCACCAGGGGCACGCGTCGTCCACATCGATATCGACCCCGCCGAGATCGGCAAGAACCGAACCGTGGACGTCCCGATCGTCAGCGACTGCAGGCAAGCCCTCACCGGCCTGCTGGCGGCGACCCCCGCCACCGGCTCCACCGACCTCGCGCCGTGGATCGAGGAACTGGATCGGATACAGGACAGCTTCCCGCTCAGCTACGCCGCCCCGGCCGGCGGCGCGCTCTCCCCCGAGTTCGTCATCGAGGCCGTCGGCCGATCGGCGGGCCCCGAGGCCGTCTACACCTCCGGCGTCGGCCAGCACCAGATGTGGGCCGCGCACTACATCCGCTACGAGCGCCCCCGCTCCTGGCTCAACTCCGGCGGCCTCGGCACGATGGGCTACGCCATCCCGGCCGCCATCGGCGCGAAACTCGCCGCCCCCGAGCGCGAGGTGTGGGCCATCGACGGCGACGGCTGCTTCCAGATGACCAACCAGGAACTGGCCACCGCCGCGATCGAGGGCATCCCGATCAAGGTGGCCCTGATCAACAACGGCAACCTCGGCATGGTCCGACAGCTCCAGGAAATCCACTACGGCGGCCGCTACTCCAGCGTCGACCTCGCCACCCACTCCCGGCGCATCCCCGACTTCGTCAAACTCTCCGAAGCGCTCGGCTGCGTCGCACTGCGCTGCGAACGCGAAGAAGACGTCGAAGCCGTCATCGCGCAGGCACGGGCGATCAACGACCGCCCGGTCGTCATCGACTTCATCGTCGGCGACGACGCGCTGGTCTGGCCGATGATCGCCGCGGGCGCCAGCAACGACCACATCATGGCGGCTCGCGGTATTCGTCCCCTCTTCACCGACGACGAATAGCCGAAACCCGGAAGTCTCCGGACAGCTCACTCGTCGCCCCTCGTACTCCCCCGAAAGGACCTCTTCGATGGATATCGTCATTCTCATCGGCCGAATTCTGTTCGCCGCCATCTTCATCGGCGGCGCGCTGGGTCACTTCACGAACACGCAGGCGATGGCCGCCTACTGCGAGAGCAGCGGACTTCGTCCCGGTCGTGTCTATGTGATCGCCAGCGGAATCTGGATGCTCGTGGCTATCGCGCTGGTCGTCCTCGGCGCGTGGGCCGATCTGGGCGCGGCGATGCTCGTGATATTCCTGCTGCCCACCGCGGTGCTCATGCACCCGTTCTGGCGGCACAGCGACGCCGAGACCCGGATGAACGAGCAGATCCAGTTCAGCAAAGACGTCTCGCTGGCCGGTGCCGCACTGTTCCTGTTCGGATTCGTCGTCGCCACCGGCGACGCACTCGGCCTCACCCTCACCGGTCCGCTGTTCGGCTGACGTCCGCCTCCCCGAAGACCTCTCGACGGGCTACATCTGGGATATCGAAGGCCTTCCTACCTCCGCACACAGCCTCTATCCCAGTACTCCACAGCTGCTCTGGGACGGAGGCGCCCCCTCGAGAGCACTCGGAGGCGCCGATGCCCAGCCGAGCCGACCCCTTGACCGCGGTCAGCCTTCTCTCCGATACCCACGCGAGTATCCAGCCGTCGCCCGTCTCGCTCCACGAGCAAGCCTCACTATTCTCACGGTCGTACTACGCGCGGTGCGCTGGCCATTCGAGGCGGCTGACCACTTGGCGGCTCTGCAGATCCAGGGGAACATCAGTTCGCGGCTACGGTGGCGCTCACGCCGTCCAGGATCAGCTCCAGGCCGGAGCGGAAATCGTCGCCGGTCGGGTCCTCGGTGGGCGGGGGCGCTTCGAAGAGGCCGGTGGCGAACAGGGCCGCAGCGTCGGGGAATCGCGCGGGGTCCAGCAACTCGGCCATCCGGCGGCCGTAGCTCTGTTCGTGCTGGAGTTGGTCGCCGCCGTCGGAGAGCCAGCCCTGCTCGAGTTGCTGGGCCAGGAGGTCGGCTTGGCGGACGTAGCCGCTGATCACGGTGAGAATGCCGAGTTTGGCGGCCGGGTCCACGCCGGTGTCGCGCAGGGCGCGCAGGCCGGCATCCAGCCAGGCGATCAGGTGCGGGCCGCGTGGGGGGCCGGAGGTCGGAAGTTGCGCGAGCCAGGGGCGGCGGCGGTACACCAACCATTGCGCTTGCGCCCAGTGCCGCAGCATCGTGCGCCAATCACCGTATGGCGGTGCGTATTGAGGGGGCAGGCCGAAGGCGAGGTCGCCCATGAGGGTGAGCAGTTCGTCCTTGGAGCCGACGTGGCGGTAGAGCGACATCGGAGTCACGTTCAGCTCGGCGGCGATCTTGGGCAGGGTAGCTCCGGCCAGGCCGTCGCGGTCGGCGAGGTCGATGGCGACGCCCACCACCCGCTCCACGTCCAGACCGGCGGGACGGCCGAGCCGGGAGCTCTTCCGGAGCCGCCACAGACGGGCGAGATCGTCGGGAAGGTCGGGGGACAAACTCACTCTCCAGTCTGACGCGCGGCCACTCGAATCAGGAGTATAACGCTTATAGAATAAGCCATATACTCCAATGGCCGACTGGAGAAACGCCATGAACAGCACCACACTTCGCAACGTCACCGGCACTGCGGGCCTGATCGGAGCCCTGCTCACACTGGCCGAGTTACCGCTCTATTTCGTCTACTCCGGCCCCCCACCGGACTCGAACGTGTTCACCCGCAGCCTGCTCGGGCTCGCCGGGCTGACATCGTTCATCGTGTTCATGTCCGGCATCCGCTACCTGGTGCGCGATCACGCGCCGAGCTACGAGTGGGCGGGCGGTCTCGCGGCGGCGGCGGGGCTGATGTGGCTGACCGCCGCGTTCGTCGCCACCGGTCTCGAGGTCGGGGCGGTGATCCAGGTCGCCGAACCGATCGACCCGACCATCACGGTGAGCGGCACCTACATCCTCTACGGCTCGATCTCGAAGCTGCTGATGGCCCTGTTCCTGTTCGCATTCGGCGTCGGCATGTCCAAGGCACGGCTGCTACCGAGCTGGACAGCGCGGTCGGCCTATGTCCTGGCCGTGTTGCAACTGGCGTTCGTGCCGTCGATGTACTTCGGCAACGATCCGGTCGACTTCTACGCCGCCAACGGGTGGGGCACCACCGCCACCCTGGGCGGATTGATGATGCTGTGGCTGCTGGCCATCAGCGTCAGCATGCTACGCGTGCCCGGCGCGGAGCTATCGAATCCCGATCCGGAGCCGCAAACCATCCGGGCCGGTGAGGTTCAAAGCCTACGAGATCGTGCCGCTCAGGTCGATCCCCGACATCCCGGGCAGGAGAGCGAACAACGACCCGGACACGGGTAGCAGCGGCCGCAGGTCCGGGCCGAGTGGCCTGGCCTCCGGTGGATGGCTGCTTGGTCGATGGACGAGGCCAGCACGCCCGGCCGATACCGTACCGACACGCCAGCACCGATCCGCGAACGGCTCACAAATGCCGATCATTCGCGCCGGCGAGGAGCTCGACCGCCTCCCCGCCGGACAGCGCCGCCGCGAGCTCAAGGCCCACCAGCAACACATCGAATACGACCTGCGAACACGATCAGGACGAGCACACACCGAACCTGACTCGGATCAGACACCCGCTCAACGGGATACAGGCATCGGCCCTGACCTCCGACTCGTCGCCCTCGAAACGACAGCGTGAGGTTCCGACTTGTGTGTTCGGTAGCGGTTTCGTGGTCGGGGTAGCTCCCCGTAGCGTGCTGCAGCACTCGGTCCATCGAGGATCAGCTGCCGCACGCAGGGTTCCTTCGGCGGGAGCTCGATCGAACAGACGCGGTCAGAACGGGTCGATGGCGAGGGCACTGCGGCGGCCGCTGCGCATCGCGGCGACGTGATCGACCAGGCTGGACATGTCCAGCAGCGAGCGCCCCTGGTTGATTCGATCACGAAGGGCGGCATCGGTCCGCGCGATCTCCTGTGCGGGTTCCACGCAGGCGTCCAGCCGTGCTTGCGGGGCGGACACGATGCCATCGTGATCGGCCAGGACGATGGCACCGGGGGTGATCGGCACGCCACCGAGCAGGATCGGTGCGCCGACGTCGGGGGCGACGTCGGAACGACCGACGTTCGGTACCGCGCCGCGCGCCCAGACCGGGAACCGGGGCGGCAGATCCCGGCTGTCCCGGATGAAGCCGTCGACGATGATTCCGGCCAGTCCCCGCCGGTAAGCCTCGGCGCTGAGCACATCGCCCAAAGCCGCCAGGCGCGAGCCATTGGTCTGCACCACGATCACATCGCCCGGCGCCGCCTGGGTGATCGCCCTACAACGTCGAGAGGAACTCGCCATCGGCGATCACCGCGTACGCCGGGCCGCACAACCGGGGATTGGATGTCATCGGCCGGATGGCGGCGTCGACGACCAGTAGCGAATCGTCCACATCACACAGGGTCGCGACCGGCACCTCGGAGAAGGCGTACTTCATCTGTTGCACCTACTGCGGGGTCAGTCGCTCACATCAGTGACCTGCCCCACCCTCGTGATTTCCAGGCGCGGCGGCGAGCCAGCAGCGGCACGGGTTGTTGCCCGAGGCCCGCCACGCCGACACGACACCGCGGCTTGGTGCCGGCCTTCGCGTGCCTGGCGCGGGCGCGGCCGGACGAGTGAGCAGCGTGGCAGCCGTGCGCGGGCTTCCCGCCGCAGCTGTGGATCCACCTCAACCATCTGCCGCACATCGGCCTCACACTGGGGCACCGAGGCGCGAGCGCGTCGAGTCCGGGCAGCCCGGCGGCCGCAGTGATCGACTCGACCACGCCCCCGGTCACGGGGAGCTGATTCGCGACGTAGACCGACCGCGCGCGGGCGAGGGCCGCGGGCCGGGCTCCACGCGGCTCCGGCAGCACCGACGATCTCGTACTACCTGCCCAGCCGGGACGCCGATCGTCTCGATGCTCTGCTCGCCGTCACGCGCGAGCAGTGCACGCCGCGCTGCCCCGTGCCTCCCGCGAGGCGCCGGCGCTGTCCTGGCATCGCGGCAGCCACAAGACGCCCGGCGACCCGGGCCCCGACGCGAGCCTGCCCGAGTGCTGGCTGCTGGCCGAATGGCCCACCGGACCACCCGAACCGCCCGACTACTGGCTGTCGATCCTGCCGCCTCGGTCCCGCTGTGGAACCTGGTCCCGCCGGCCAAGATTCGCTGGCGAATCCGAACTCGCGCCCGGTCGTAATCGCGGGGCCCGTGCGCGCCCGCGCCGGCGGAGATGGGCTGCCGGGCCCGCGCCGGCAGCGCGGCCACGAGTTCATCAGCGCGGGCCTGGCCGAGCCCGGTGGTGTCGCAGGTGTCGTTGCTGCGGGCTACTCGGGGATGTCGAGGACCCGCTTGGGGTGCATGCCGTCGACCATGCCGAGGAAGGGCGGGTGGATGCTGTAGCCGATCATGCGTCGGATGTTCTCCGATACCGTGCGCGCCGTGGCCGGGGGTGTCGAGAGGGTGAACGCCTCCTGGGGCCGCAGCCAGGGTTGGCAGTATTGGGCGGTGACGGCGAGGCGTCTCCGGTCGGCGGTGTGGTTGGCGCCGCCGCCGTGCCACAGGGTGCCGAGGAAGAAGACGACCGAACCGGCGGGCATCGCGATACTGACGTGCTCGTCGCTGTCGGTGGGCCTGCGGGCGTCGTCCCAGCGGTGGCTGCCGGGGATGACCACGGTGGCACCGTTGTCGGCGGTGAAGTCGGTGATCGCCCAGATGGTCGCAGCGCTCAACGCGGCCCTCGGGCGGGGGACCGGATACATGCCGTCGTCGAAATGCGGGAGTTGCCGGTTCGCACCGGGGCCTATCCGGATGGCCTGCAGCTGGGAGAGCAGATAGTTGGGCATCAGCAGGCGATCGAGCAGCGCGAGCACGCGGGGGTGCTCCACGAGGTGATCGCATACCCGGGTCTTGGCGAGCAGACTGTAGGCGCGCTGGGTGTGCCTGCCCTCGAAATCGTTTCGGCCGACCGGACCGAGCAGGGCGGGCAGCGTAGCGGCGAGATCGGCACCGAGCTGTGGCGGGAGGAGCCGCTCGATGACGAGGTAGCCGTCGCGCTCGAGTGCGGCCGAATCGGCGTCGACCAGCGTCGACGGAACGACATCGGTGGCGGCCGCTGTCGAACGGTATCGGCCGGCGAGGTCGCCGAAGAGGTCCTCGGCCTGCTCCACGCGGCCCGTCGAGTGTGCCGAGTTGTCATGAGACATGCGTTTCCCTCACTGGCCATCGGATGTCTGGGATTCGGCCGGAATCGACATGGACGAGCACCGGACCCTTGTTCAGAGCCGGGTGAACACGGTTTTTCCTGTCATCGCCGCCCATTCCCGGGGTGCGTCGTCCCACGCCACTACTCGATCGGTCACTATCGCGGGATCGACGCCGCCGGCGAGCAGGTCGAGGATTTCGGGGATGACCGCGCGGGCGTTCACCCGCCCGGTGACGAAGCGGACGCCGCGGGTGTACATCGGCAACAGGGGCATCTCGATCGAGCCCTGGAAGTAGATGCCGGTGTCGGTGCACACCCCGTCGGGCCAGGTGGCCCGCAGGGTCGCGGACAGCAGTTTCGGGCTCATCGAGGTGTTCACGGTGACCGGGTACGGCGACCAGGCGCGGTCGGGCCCGGTGCGGTCGTGCACGGTGGCACCGAGGCGCTCCGCGATGGCCAGCCTGCCCGGGTCGGTGTCCACGTAGTCGACGTGGGCACCGAGAGCCGTGGCCAGCGCGCTGGTGTAGAGCCCGATCGAGAGCCCGCCCACGACCAGCACGCGGCGGTCGGCCGCATCGAGGGCGGCCAGTTCGTTGCGGTAGGGCCCGACCCCGCGCCACCCGTCGGGGATGTTGTCCGACAGCGACGCCACCGCCACCGGATCCACGGACTCCGGCAGCGAGACCAACATGGCGTCGGCGAACGGGACGAGCACCAGATCGGCGAGGAAGCCGCCGCCGTCCATGCCCGAGACCGGCGCCATCCCGTAGGTCGCCATCAACGGCAGTGCGGCGCACGAGCCGGTGACCCCGCGACGGCACGGCGCGCACTCCCCGCAGTTGATCTGGAACGGCACCACCACCCGGTCCCCGACCCGCACAGCGGTGACCTGATCGCCGACGGCGATCACCTCGGCCACGCCCTCGTGGCCGACGGCGTGCCCGGGCGGCACCGGCAGCACGCCCTGGACCACGCCCACGTCCAGGTCGCAGCAGGCGACCACCAGCGGCCGCACCAGAGCTTGGCGCGGGTCGCTGATCACGGGGTCGGCGGTGTGCTGCCAGCGGTACCGTCCGACGTCTTCGAAAACCAAGTGCTGCACGGGTGAGCCCTTCTTGAGTGGTCGTTCAAGTATTGTTGAACGATCTTTCCACTATCGCAAGTAGGATTTGAGCCGTGCCCCGACCCGACCGCAGCCGCGCCGCCCTGCTCGAGGTCGCGGGACAGCTGTTTCGCAGGCAGGGGTATGCGGCCACCGGTGTCAACCAGATCCTGGAGGTCGCCGGAGTCCGGGCCGGCTCGCTGTACCACCACTTTCCCGAGGGGAAGGCCGAATTGGCGGCGGCCGTCGTGGACACGGCCGGTGCGGGGATCGGTGCGCTGCTGCGCAAGCTACTGGCCGGCGACGCCCCGGCCGCCGACATCATGGACCGCTGGGTGGATGTGATGGCCGCCGGTCTCGCGGCCGACGAGCGTGACGGTTGCCCGATCGAACCGATCGCCACCGAATCGGTGACCGCGAGCCCCCTCGTGCGGGCAGCGTCGGCACGGGCCTTCGCCGACTGGATCGGTGCGCTCGCCGACCGGTTGCGCGCCGACGGCTGGCCCGACGAACAAGCCGAACAGGCCGCCTGCGCGATTGTCTCGTTGATCGAGGGCGCCCTGCTGATGTCCCGGGTCGCCGGAGAACCCGGCGCGCTGCACAGCGCCAAAGCCGCGGCCCGCACACTCCTGGACCGTGGCCAGGAATAGGGATGCGGGACAGCGATGACACGTCCACGCCGCGGTAGCGAGTCTCGACGCCGCGACCGGGACACCGAGCCACTGTCCGCCGTGCCGGGCGGCCACGCCGTCACCACGTCGGCCTAGCCGATCGCGATCGACGACGCGCTGACCACGACGACCTGCGCGATGACTTCATCGCCGAGAGCCTGACCGCCCGCAATGGGCAGTCGGCCCTGCGAAACCGCGAGGTCGAGGTCGAAGTCGAGGTCACAGCATGCCAACACAACCGGACGGACAAGAACCTGATCAGCTGAGGCGAGTTCCGGTTCGGGAACCTCCACCCACCTGCAGCGGTCGGGTCCATCGAAGATCAGTTGCCGCACACACGGTTCCTTGCGGCTGGAGCTCGATCGAACAGACGGGGGTCATGTCGGGTTGATGGTGAGGGCACTGTGGCGGCCGCTGCGCATCGCGGCGACGTGGGTCAAGTCCAAAGGCGTGGTGTAGCGGGATGGTCACCGCGTGATCGGTGTGGTCAGGCGGTCAGGGCTGCGGGGTTGTCCTCCTGTCCGGTGAGGTCGATGAGGTCGCGGGAACGGGTCAGGACGTCGAGGCCGAGGTAGCGACGTCTCTCGATCCACTCGTCGTGTTGCTCGGCCAGGACCGCGCCGACCAGACGGATGATCGAGGCCCGGTCGGGAAAGATCCCGACCACGTCGGTGCGTCGCCGGATCTCCTTGTTCAACCGCTCCTTCAGGTGAAGTCGTGGGCGGTGCCCTCCAGCCACGGCGTGAACGATTCCGGCGTCATCGGTTCGCCGGCGGTGTCGAGTGCGTCGAGGTGGTCCAGGTAGGCGCGCATCGCTGCGCGGGCCGCCTTCGTCGAGCCTGCCGCGAGGAACTCGGCACGCTCGGCGTGTAACCCTTTCGCCAGCGCCGGGTCGCCGTTGACTGCCCGTTTGATCGCGCCGACTGCCTCGGGGGAGCGGCGTGCCAGGCGGGTCGCGGTTTCCATTGCCTCGCGTGCCAGTTCGTGCGGCGGGACGACCCGATGGACGTAGCCGAGGGCGAGTGCCTCGTCGGGGTAGACGGGGCGGCCTTCGAGCATCAGCTCCAATGCCCTGGCATGCCCGACTGCCCGCGGTAGCCGCTGGGTGCCTCCGCCGCCGGGAATGATGCCGACGCAGATCTCGGGCTGGCCCAGCTCGAATTCGCCGTCGGCCATGATCCGGATGTCGCAGGCGAGGGCGAGTTCGGAGCCGCCGCCCATCGCGCGTCCGTTGATCGCTGCGACGACGACTTTGTCGAGACTCTGGATGAGGCTGCACGTTTGGTGATAGCGGAGCAGCGACGACACTCCGGCGGCCGGTGTCTTGCCCGACGCTACCCGCCCGCCCGGCACCGCTTCCATCGCCGACTGTGCACGCAGCAGCCCACCGGCGACTTTGCGCGGAACAGTGAGCGGGGCGGCCTCGACCCCCGCGAGAATTTCGCCGACGTCGTAATGCGAGACGAACACTCCCTCGACCGCGCTGGTCAGGATGACCGCGCCGACCGACCGATCACCCCGCAACGAGGCGAACAGCGCGTGCAGCTCGTCCATGACGGCGCCGGTCAGGAAGTTGTGCGGCGGGTTGTCCATCTTGACGAGCAGAACTCGACCTGTGTGCTCGACGTGCAGGGCTGGCATCGGTGCTCCTTGGGCTTCGTGTCTTTCGGAGCATAGGTGTTGTCGCAGTTCACCCGGCGGTGGCTCGTTCAGGCGGTTCTGCTCGCTCGGTTGGCCAGTCGCTTGACCACGGCCAGCGGATCCCGGTCCTCGGGGTCACTGGCGGTCCCTGGCACGAGTCCGGTCCGGGCCTCGGCATCCAGGGCGTGATTCAGTCCCCCTGTGGCGTGCATGTCGGACAGCATCGCGCCCTCGACCGCAGGGCCTCCGGGCGGCGGCCCGGAATCTACGGTGAGGTGGTCGCGCAGGAAGCCGATCTGGTCTTGGACGATCCGCTCGACGATCGGTGGGTGGTAGACCCCGAAGTGGTCGGTGTCGTAGTGCTTCACCACCGCCTGCGGCACGGCCGCCGCGACCGTCTCGGCGAGGGCCGGGTCGATGAGGTTCTCCCGGTCGCAGGCGCACACCAGGAGCGGACAGCGCACGCGGTCCGCCCGGCCCGCCGGGTGATAGAAGAGCATGTCCAGCCCGGATGCGGCGGTTATCCGGTTGTCGAAAAGGTAGCTTTCCGGGGTCACCGACCGCCATCCCGCCAGGGCGCCGGGCCGGTTCACGAAAGCTCGCTCGCCGGGTTCGCCGACCAGGGCGACGTAGCGGCGAGGCAGCCGCAGCGCGGCGCGAACCAGGTCCGAGACGATCGGGCCGGTGAACCGGACAAGGTGCCGCGGGCCTGCGGCCGCCACCACGGCCCGGCCGCTGAATACCGGGCACTGCACCACAGCGGCCGCGATCCCGGGATGTCTGCCCGCCGCGGCGAGCACATGGCTCGCTCCGAACGAGGTCCCCCACAGCGCGATCCGGCCCGGGTCGAGTTCGGGGTGCTCGCGAACGAAGGCCAGCGCGGCGTCGAGGTCGGCGGCGTAGCGCCTGCTGCTCACCAGCTGGCGCGGTAGGCCGCCGGATTCACCGAGGTGCCGGAAGTCGAAGGACAGCACGGCGATTCCCGCGTCGCTGAACCACCGCTCGTACTGGTTCAACATCATCTCGTGGGTCGCGCCGCCGCCGTGCACGAGCACGACGACCGGGTGCGGGCCCTGGCGTTGCGGCAGTGTCAGCCAGGCCGCGCAGTGCTCGCGGCCGGACGGGAAGGTGGTGCGGACGGTCATGGGAACTCCGATTGAGTACGTTGTACGTGAACACGTCGTAGTTAATCACGTACCTTGTACGTAAACAAGGAGGACCATGCCCGCACCCCGGAAATTCACCCGCGAACAGCTGCGCACCGCCGCGCTCGCACTGGTCGATCGACACGGTCTGGCCGGGCTGACCATGCGCAGCCTCGCGGCCGAGATCGGCACCGGCGCCATGACGATCTACAACTACGTCGACGGCAGGGACGGGCTCGAACAACTCGTCACCGAGGCGGTGCTGGCCGAGGCGTCCTGGGAATGCCCGAACACCGGCGACTGGCGTGCGGACCTCCGATCGGTCGCCACGCGGATGTGGCGTGCGATACGCGCCCACCCGCACGCCATCCCGCTGATCCTCACCCGGCGCAGCGTCGATATCGCGACCCTGCTGCCCGCCGAGGCGCTGCTCCGTGCGCTCGCCCGCAGCGGGCGCACCGGCACCGAACTGCTGGTCGCCTTCCGCACCGTGTCGGGCTATGTGACCGGATTCGCCCAAGCCGAACTGGCCGGCCCGCTGTCCCTCGACCGGAACGACAGCCCGGACGCGATCACCGCGCGGATGGCGGCGCTGCCCGCCGAGCAGTTCCCAGGGCTCATCGAGATCGCGCACGCGGCACGCACCAGCGATCCCGAATCCGAGTTCACCGCCGGAATGGAGATCCTCCTCGCCGGACTGGGCGCGCAGCGGTGACAGCCTGGGGCGCCGGTGCCGCGGCGGCCGGTAGGGCCACGAACAGTAGGACGGTGCGCCAGGCCGCCTGCGACCCGCACCGGGGCGGGCACGCGGTGACGGCGCATTTCTCCTGGCCACGCCTGCCCGGGTAGCGCGCCGCCGTGCCGGGGCGGCGCACCGCGGCCATCCGCCGCGCCATCACCGGCAGCGCCCATTCACCGCGAACCTCGGATCGCACCGCGCGGTAGCCGCGCCCGGAGCGGTCCCGCCCTGGGGGCGAGATTTACGGCCCGTCGGCCGGGTAGACCGGCCGTATCGTCCGGGCGCCCGTGCGGCCTGACCTGGTGGTGCGAGGGCTCGGACGGGGGCGTCCTCGGGTGCCGTCCAGCACAGTGGCCGCCCGCATCGGGGTCTCCCAGATGCAGGTCTCCCGGATCCTGACCCGCGTGCTCGCCGGGCTGCGCGAACGAGCCCTCGCCGAACCTGAAACCGAGGCACTCACCGCCGCCTGACCCCGACGCCCGACCACAGCAGCACGATGGCCGAGAGCCTCGGCCGGAGTGTGTGCGGGCGCGGGGGTCTGGGCACCCGCACACGAGCGACGCCGCGCGCTGGTCCGGGTGAGCGAACCGTGTGCGCCACGGCGGCGCCCCGTCCTAACCGGTATCCGATCGGCGGGCCCGGCCCGCTCACTCGCCCGGGACGCCGGGGCGAGAGCCTACCCAGCCCGCCGCCCGCAGCGCGAGATTCCGCGCCGTGGCTGGCTACTCGTAGTCGTAGTCGTAGTCGTCGTAGCCGGGGTCGTCGCGGTCCGCGGCCGCGGCGGCGCGGTCGTCGAAGCCGGACTGCGCGGTCACCGAGCCGGGATCACGCTCGGCGGCCTCGCCGATGCGCTCGGCGGCTTCGTGGTCCATGGGAGTGCTCATCGGGCTCACAACCTCTCCATCGAAGGGTGCGGCCGGCGCCCGCCAGACACTCGGGAACCTGCCGCGACAACGGGGTCACCAGCTCCAAGCGATCACTGCAACTTGCAGCCCCAATCCTCGCGCGCACCCACTCCCCGCACCACCGTTTCCACCGCATTCCCCGGTCACCGCCCGGCCCACGGCCCCGGAGTGAGGGGTGGACCGGCCGAGCACCGGCACCTTCCGGTCCCACCGGCTGACGATACGACCCACCGTGCTCGGTAGCGTCGGCCCGTTCGAGCCACCGAGGAGGAGGGGCGAGCGGATGCGTTACGAGATCGGCGAAGGGGTGCTGGCCTGGCCCGCGGTCGAGCGCCGCACCAACCGTTACGGCGCGGTGGCGCTGTACACCGGCCCCGATCACACCGAACCCGTCGAACCGGCCACGCTCGCCGAGGCCGGGCAGTGCGGGCGCCTGGTCGCGGTCGTGCTCGACCACCCGCGACTCCCCGCACATCGGCGACACCGAGCGCGGGATCGCCACCGCGACCCCGGCCCGCAGGGAGGAGATCGAGCTCGGGCACGGGATGCTGCTGCCCGGCCGCCTCGACTCCGGGGCGCCGACGGTGCGCTTGGAGCCCGAGGACGGCCGCGAGCACGACTGGATGGACCCGGTCGCGCTCTACCGCTGCCACCACCAGACCGTGCGCCTGGAACTGCGCACCGACTGACCCGCCCGGCCCCGGCCCAGCGGCGCAGCTCGCGCAGCATCAGACTACGGATCAGAAGCTCAGGAGCCCGCCGCTCCGGACCGGGCGGGTTGTGCGGGCGCGGTGGTGCGGCGCCCGCACAACAGCGGCGCCGCCGCAGCGGGAGGGGGATGTCCCGTTCGGGTGAGCGACACGGGGAGTCGCCGCGACGGCGCCGGCCGGTGATTTCCGATCAGCGCGGCCGGGGCTTGTCGGCACCCGGCCGCGCCGTTTCGGAGCGTAGCGGCGCGCGGGTGCCTGTCGGGGCTGAGGACAGGGCGATGTCAGCCGATGCCCGCGGGGTGCGAACGCTCGCAGGGTTCGGTGCTACGACGGCTAGTAAGGTGGGTTGCTTCGCCTTCGTGCGGAGTCCTTTCGGAGCGTTGAGTGATGAACGATCACGTCCAGATGCGGCCGCCCGACTATCACCGTTGCCTGGAGACGGTGTTCCGCTCGCCGCTCGCCGGTGGCCTGTCGCACGTTGCTGCAGCAGTTGTCGGAGATGACCGAGGACGAGATCAGTTACCGGTGGTCACCGTGGCGCGGGCAGCAGCCGCCGCCGCACGGCCCGCAGGTTCAGGAGCAGGTCCCGGCCGAGGTGCGGCTGGCGATGGCCGATGCCCTCCTCAGCGACTACCAGGACCTCATAGCGCGCCAGCGCAGCGATCTCGCTGGGGTGCTGAAGATCCCGGTGGGACAGTACAGCTTCGTCGAGCTCATCGAGGCCGTGCGGCAGATCCTGGCGCGGCAGCGGGACCGGATCACCGAACTCGAAGCCATGCTCGGGCCCGAGCCGGAGGGCCGCGGTTGAACGGCGGGCGGTAGCTCCGTGTCACAGGGGGGCGCTGCTCGCGCGCCGCTGGAGAATGGGGCGGTGTACGGACACGGCAAGGAGCTGAAGGCGGCATTCGAGGAGTTCGCGCGGGTGCTGCCGGTCACCGAGGAGCTCGCGGCCGCGGCCGAGGCGGTGCTGGCCGCGGTCATCGCCGACCTGGACCAGACTCAGGCCGAGGTCGAGCGGCTCGGTGCCCTCGACGGCGGGCACGACGTCGAGCAAGCGATGGCTTTCCGCCGGGGCGCGGTCGAGGCATTGTCGGCCGAGCGCAGCCGGTGGCACCGGATCGTGAACACGCTGCGGCAGGTGCCCGAGCCCGGATATGACCCGGCGGCGGGGTGGGCGTACTTCGAGGGGCAGAAGCCGGACTGGATCCCCGACCCGGATCCCGGGACCGCCGCGAACGAGGGCCGGTGACCGCCCGTCGGCTTGCCGCGCTGGGGGCCGCGCTCGCTGCGGTAGCGATCGCCACCGGCTACGCCGGGCCCGGCCCGAGCACACCGCCGTCGGTGCCGGTGTCGACTCCCGCGGTGGCGGCGGTTCCCTCGACCGCCGAACTCGACGCATTGCTGGCGCACGCGCTGAGCCCGACCCCGGAGCAGCGCCGCGGGGCGATCGAGGGCGACGGCACCGAGTACGAGCTGATCGACCGGCACCCGAAAGCGCCGGTCTTCGTCCACACCGTGGTCGCGGTCCGGCCCGAGAACGCCTCCCGGGTGTGGGCTCAGGTGCAGACCACCGTCGACGGCGCCGCGCTCCCCGACCTCGGGGAGGTCCCGTTCGTCCTCGAGGGGGCGTCCTGGAAGGTTCGGCGGGCCTTGATGTGCACCATGATGACTACGCAGGACCGCCCCTCGCCGCACTGCTGAACCACCAGGTACTCCCGCCGAAAGGCGAGCAGGGTCCCCCCTTTCCTCCGGAGCGCGGCCACTCACCGCCGCGACTCGCGCCCACCACCGCCCGCGCGTCAGGTGCTCCCGGCAGGAGCGGCATTGCCGCTGTCCGAGCGCCACAGGAAGCCGTTCGTACCCAGGGCGCTGAAACAGCGGAATTGTGCGCGGGCCGGGTGAATTCGGTGCTGCGCCGCCGACCGTCCCACCGGCGAGCCGGTATTCGCGCGTCGCGCCACCGCCCCGGAGAGGGTGCCGCTGGCGGGCGAATGGTCCCGGCTCGGGCGGGGTGGTCCGAGCCGAGACCGGCTCCGCGACGGGGTAATCGCGGTGTCGCCCAGCTCGAGCGGGCGGCACGATCAGTATGGCACCAGCAAACCTCCCGCCACCCCGATTTCACCGGCATCGATCCCGCTCCGGCATCCGTCGGTGCGCGGCTACTGCCGGACTTACGCGCTGCGCTGCGGCTGCGGGCCCGTGAGTGGAATCCTGTCCTGTGCTGGCCTGGGCACGGTGAACTGACGGTGTGACATCGGTGCCGCAGCTGGGGCCTGCTGCGCTGGTATCCGCGCGGCAGCACCACAGCACGGTCCCGGTACAGCAACTGCCGCGCCACGTCCCGCCGCGACAGGCTGTGACCACAGCCCCGGACGCCGAGTAAGCGCTGGCCGGTGTCGTGGCCGCCGTGGCCGGGATCGTTGTGGGGTCGCGGATGTCCGGTCAGTCGGGCGCGAAGCCGTTGAGTTCGAAGCCGATGACCAGTGCGCTCAGCGCTGCGCCCAGCAGAGTCGCGGTCAGGGCGTAGCCCAGTGCGACGCGTCGAGTGCGGGGGAACAGGGCCAGGATCGCCGCGGGAGCCACCAGCGCGGTGAGGGCGGCGATCCAGGTGATCCAGTAGGACGTCGCGATGTGGGGTGGACGGTTACGTAGACGCCTGGGCCTGGCGTTTATCTCCGGGACGTGGAGTGCTTGACGCGCGGCGAAGGTGGCGGGAAGGAAAACCATCAGGCTCACCAGCACCGCCAGGCCGATACCCCAGCCCGCGCTCCATCGTGGCCGGGGTGCGAGTCGGGGTCGGTTCATCCCCGGGTACCTCTCCTGGCGTCGCGGCGCTGCGGTCTCGGTCGAGCGAGGGACGCGCGGGGTCGGCCCCGCTCATGACTCCCCTGCGCCGCAGCGTCGACGGTCGTGGACCTCCGCAGGCGGGAACATCCTCGCAGTCTGCGCCCAGCTCTCCGTGTCGCTGGGGGCAGGCCTCATGGCCACCGAAGATCTCGACGCCTTCGGCGCGGCACTCTGCTTTTTCGTCAGTACGCTCCCGGTCCGCCCTGCGGTGGACCGGATCCGGGCTGCGGCTGACCGAACTGCTGCTGCGGCTGACCGAACTGTTGCTGCGGCTGGCCGTAGGGCGCAGCGGACGGACCCGGCTGACCGAAAGGCTGCCCGGGAGCACCGTATTGACCGAACGGCTGCACCGCAGTCCCCGTCTGCTGCCCGAACGGTGCGGGCTGGAATCCGGATATGGGGTTCGGAGTATGCGGATTCGCTGCTGTCTTGCCGATGAGCAGCCCGACCAAGACCATGATCAAGCCAACGGTCGACAGCGTGCCGGACACGAAGAAGTACCCCTCGACAATGGTACGGACGTCGAAGTCGATCCAGTGGAACCCCAGCGCCACCTGCATCGCCTGCGCGATGGCCAGCAACACCATCCCGATGACCGCGACCGCCGTCGCGGGCCCGCCCCGGCGCCGGGTGGTCATGACCGCTGCCACCGCGACGACGATCAGCGCGATGAGTCCGATGATGTTCAAGGCCTGCGAGTAGATCGGAGTCGTTATCCACACCGGCTCACCTAATCACAGATCAGGCACCACATCCCTCGATCCACCACCCGCGCCGAAGGAGACGACCGGCCCTCGCGGCCCCGCTCAACACCCCAGAACCCGCAACCGACCGCAGGCCCACCGTCCCGGGCCTCACATCGCAACGAGCACACCGGCTACCCACCGGCACCCCCTCGAGAACGCTCCCTCGTCCCGGCCGGTTACCGAACACAGGGGCATCACCACCCCGCCACGAGGAACCGAGTTGACTCGTGGTGCGCTCACCACCGTCCACGCTCCTCGATCCCAACCCCTACAGCTCGCCGACGCCGTGGAACCGCCGTCAAGCACCGCGCGGTGCCCAACCTCGGGAGCTGGTGTCGGTCAGCTGTAGCCGACGATCCACCCGCCGCAGCGAATGAGCAGCCCACCGGGAACAATGAGCATTTCCGGACTGGGGACGAGGCCCCCTTCCGGGCAGCGTCCCCCGCGCACTTCCACAGGCACGACCGGCCCGGGTGCGCCGTCCGAGCGCCGCCAGGTTCGCAGCACCGTGCCCGGATCGGTCTGGTCGATGGCAGCCACGTAGTCGCCCAGCAAGCCGTAGTACCAATACAGGGCGGTGCGCACCTCGGCGTCTTCGGACACCCATCGTGTGTCCCGGCCGATGTACTCCACACCCGCGCGTTGCCGGAACAGAACGCCCTCGGCGTCGGCGGCGAGCACCCGTTGCGCACCCGGCAGCGGCTGAGGGTCGTGGGCGCCGTCGAGCATGCACCGGCTCGGGCGCCGGCCGCCTGTCGAGCACGAAGCCGACTACTATTAACGCCACGCCGAGCTACCGGCTGGAGACAGATAAACCGGTGCGCACCGAACCCGGGGCGGTTCAGCGTGAGTGGCGCGGAGTGTCGGTCGATCGATGGACACGAGGTGTTGAGGCTCGGTCTCAGGAACGATTTCCGGGCGCGCTCGAGACGTGGGCGGGTTAGATCCGATGTGGTGCTGCGTTGTGCGCGTAGTGGCGCGCTGGTGATCGCGTTCACGAGGTTTCGTGGTGAGAGAGGGGCGGGGGTGTGGTGATGGCGCGGGTGGTCTGTGTGCACGGGATCGGCCAGCAGGTCTCGGGTAGTGAGGTCCTGCTCGAGGGGTGGCGGCCCGCGCTCAACAGCGGGCTGGTGCTGGCCGGGGCAGACAAACTCGGCGAGGGCGAGGTCGCAGCCGGGTTCCACGGGGACCTGTTCCGCCCGCCGGGCCAGCCGCTGTCGGGACCGGAGCCGTGGTACGACGCCGACGACGTCGAACCCGGTCTCGAACAGGACCTGCTGGCCGCGTGGTGGCACGCCGCGGCGGCCACTGATCCCGCCGTGCAGATCCCGGATGATCAGAGCCTGGGGAGGGTGCCGATGTCGGTGCAGCGGCGCCTCGAGGCTCTCGCCGACTCCCGGTTCTTCGCCGGGATCGCCCTGCGGTCGATGGTCGGCAGCCTCAAACAGGTGCGCCGCTACCTCACCGAACCGCCCCTGCGCGATCGGATCCGGGCCCGGGTCCGGGATCAGATCACCGGCGACACCCGCGTGGTGGTCGCGCATTCCCTCGGCTCGGTCGTAGCCTACGAGACCCTCTGCGCCATGCCCGGGCATCCGGTGCGGGCGCTGATCACACTCGGCTCGCCGCTGGGGATCGCGAACCTGATCTTTCACCGCCTCGACCCCTCCCCCACCGGCGGCGTCGGGGCCTGGCCCGGCCGCGATGGGCTGGTGTGGTCCAACTTCGCCGACGCCGGGGACGTGGTGGCGCTGGTCAAGCAGCTCGACCCGCTCTTCGGCGCCACGTTCTCGCACAGGGTGTGGGACACGCCGGTACACAACGGTTCTCACGCGCATTCGGCGGTGCCGTATCTGACCGAGAAACGCGTCGGCGAAGCGATCGCCGCGGGATTGCGTGGTGAATGAGGCCGGGGGGCCGCGGCGGTTCCTGATCGCGGCCGCGGTCGCCGAACACGCCGTCGCCGGGTCGGGCTGGGACCGGCCCGGTCTGGGGCAGGCGCGCGCGGATCTGGTGGGGCTGTTCACCGGACGGTTCGGCTACACCCTGATCGACACTGTCGCGATGGACCCGACGGCCAGCGAGTTGCTCGACGCCCTCGATGATTTCTGCCGGGACCCTGATCGCCGGTCCACCGACGTCCTGGCGATCTACTTCACCGGCCACGGTGAGCGGTTGGACCGCACCGGCGAGCATGTCCTGGTCACCGCCGACACCCGCCCGGACCGGCTGCACCGCGCGACCCGCACCGCTGATCTGGCCCGGATCGTGCTCTACGAGACCCCGATCCGGCGACTGCTGCTGCTGCTCGATACCTGCCACTCGGGCAAGGGCGGCGCCGATTTCACCGCCGCGGCCTTGAAGGACTACACCAGCCACTGGGCCAAGGACGAGCCCGGTAGCGGGATCATGGTCCTCAGCTCCGTCCAGCCCCGCCAACTCGCCCAGGCCGGGCTGTTCCCCCACATGCTCGCCGAGGCCGCGGAATCTCTCGCCCCGGCCGGGCACAGCCCGCCGACGGTCACCGTCCATGCGCTGGCCACCGAGATGCGTAAAGCTGCGATCGATCCGGCTCGGCAGAGTGTGGTCGCCGACGGTGTCCGGTTCACCGCCGGCGAGCCGCCGTTCCTGCACAACCCGCACTACCGGCGCGGGATGACCGATATCGACCTGGCGTTGCAGTCGGCCCGGGAATGGGAAGCCCACGCCGAGCGCCGCGAGGTCGAGTTCCGGAAACGGTTCCTGGTCCGGGCGATGGGCAACTACGACGGCAAGGGCTGGTGGTTCTGCGGGCGCCACACCGCCCTGGCCGGTCTCGCCGACTGGCTCACCCACCCCGACCCCACCCGGCGGCTGCTCGCGGTCACCGGCGATCCGGGCTCGGGCAAGACCGCGGTCCTCGGCTTGATCGCCGCCCTGGCCGACCCCGACTACTACCGGGCGGTGCCGGTCGACACCCTCGACCTTCCGGCCTCGGTCAAACAGGTCCGCGGGGCGGTGGATGTGGCGATCTACGCCCAGAACCTCACCGTCGACCAGGTCCGCGACGGGATCGCGGCCGCCGCCGAACACTGCGGCCACGGTCGGGGAACTCGCCCAGGCCCTGCACCGGCGCGGCGCGACGTTGACGGTGCTCATCGACGGGCTCGACGAGGCCGCCGACCCGCGTGCGCTGACCCGCGGCTTGCTGCGGCCCTTGCTCGAGCATGCCGGGGCCGGGCTCCGACTGCTGGTCGGCACCCGCCCGTTCCTGCTCGACGATCTCGGCTTGGACCGCGGCTCGGCGCTGGACCTCGACGCACCGCACTATGCCGACCTGCACGCGCTGCGCACCTACGCGGTACGCGGTCTGATCGAAGCCGAACCCCACGGCATCTACACCACCACCGAGCCGCCGGTGATCCGGGCGGTCGCCGCCGCGGTCGCCGACCAGGCCACCCCGTCGTTCCTGGTCGCCCGCATCGTCTCCGCCACCCTGGCCGCCGAACACACCATCCCCGACCCCGCCGACCAGGCATGGCGGGCCTCCCTGCCCGCCATGCCCGGCGAGGCCATGGGGCGCGATCTGGACTCCCGGCTGCGCACCCGCGCGGACGCGGCACGGGATCTGTTGCAGCCGTTGGCCTTTGCCCAAGGCCAGGGCCTGCCGTGGGAGGACCTGTGGGCGCCGATCGCCTCAGCCCTCGCCGGTGCTACCTACACCGACGCCGATCTGCTGTGGTTGCGGCGTACCGCGGGCTCCTACGTCGTGGAGGCCGCCGAAGACGGCCGCTCGGCCTACCGGCTCTACCACCAAGCCCTGGCCGAATACCTCACCCACGGCCACGACCCGGCCACCGTGCACACCACGTTCGTGCACGTGCTGCGCGCCCGGGTACCGGTCGGCGCCGACGGCTACCGCGACTGGGCACGAGCCCACCCCTACACCCTGCGCCACCTCGCCACCCACGCCGCACTTGCCGGGCTGATCGACGAGGTGATCACCGACATGGACTACCTCGTCCACGCCGAACCCGCCCCGCTGCAAACCGCGCTACACCAAACCCGCAGCGACGACGGGCTTCTGACCCGAGCGATCTACAGGTGGTCCGCCGCTCATCACCAGCACATGCCCTCGGCTCGGCGCCGCCAGATCCTGGCCTTCGACGCCGCCCGCTTCGACGCCACCCGCCAACACCACCAGCTCAACCGCACCCTGGCATGGCGAACGCGCTGGGCCACCGACCAACTCACCCACACCGCCCACCGTGCGACACTCAATGGCCATGCCAGTCCCGTCGATGCCGTGGCCTGCACCGAGTTCGGCGGGCGTCCGGTCGCGGTCACCGGTGGCCGCGATGGCACGGTGCGGGTCTGGGACCTCGACACCGGCACCGAACACCTCGTCCTGCCCGGCCACACCCCCGCGGTCCGGGCGGTGGCCTGCACCCAGCTCGGTGCGCGTCCGGTCGCGGTCACCGGCGGCCTCGACCGGAGGGTGCGGGTCTGGTACCTCGACACCGGCACCGAACACCTCGTCCTCACCAGCCACACCGGCTCGGTCCTCGCGGTGGCCTGCACCGAGCTCGGCGGGCGCCCGGTCGCAGTCACCGCCAGCGATGACGGCACGGTGCGGGTCTGGTACCTCGACACCGGCACCGAACACCTCGTCCTCACCGGCCACACCGGCTGGGTCTGGGCGGTGGCCTGCACCAAGCTCGGCGGGCGCCCGGTCGCAGTCACCGGCGGCCTCGACCGGACGGTGCGGGTCTGGTACCTCGACACCGGCACCGAACACCTCGTCCTCACCGGCCACACCGGCTCAGTCTTCGCGGTGGCCTGCACCCAACTCGGTGCGCGTCCGGTCGCAGTCACCGGCGGCCGCGACGACCAGACGGTGCGGGTCTGGTACCTCGACACCGGCACCGAACACCTCGTCCTCACCGGCCACACCGGCTGGGTCCTCGCGGTGGCCTGCACCCAACTCGGCGGGCGCCCGGTCGCAGTCACCGCCGGCGACGACCGGACGGTGCGGGTCTGGTACCTCGACACCGGCACCGAACACCTCGTCCTGCCCGGCCACACCGGCTGGGTCCGGGCGGTGGCCTGCACCCAGCTCGGCGGGCGCCCGGTCGCGCTCACCGGTGGCCACAACGGCACGGTGCGGGTCTGGAACCTCGATGAGGCTGGTTGGCGGTCAGTCCCCTCCCTTGGAGGTGAACTGGTAGCAAGTCCTTCGGCGGACACTCCGGACATGCCGACTGGCGTTGATTCCGCCCAAAACGGCGAGACAATGACTGATCGCGAACGGCCACCGATCCGCCGAACCTGGTCGGTCCGGGCGGTGGCCTGCACCCAGCTCGCCCGGCGCCCGGTCGCAGTCACCGCCGGCGACGACGGCACGGTGCGGGTCTGGGACCTCGACACCGGCACCGAACACCTCGTCCTCACCGGCCACACCGGCTGGGTCCGGGCGGTGGCCTGCACCCAGCTCGGCGGGCGCCCGGTCGCAGTCACCGCCGGCGACGACCGGACGGTGCGGGTCTGGGACCTCGACACCGGCACCGAACACCTCGTCCTGCCCGGCCACACCGGCTCGGTCCGGGCGGTGGCCTGCACCCAGCTCGGTGCGCGTCCGGTCGCGGTCACCGCCGGCCACAACAGGACGGTGCGGGTCTGGAACCTCGACACCGGCACCGAACACCTCGTCCTCACCGGCCACACCGGCTCGGTCCTCGCGGTGGCCTGCACCCAACTCGGTGCGCGTCCGGTCGCGGTCACCGTCGGCGACGACGGCACGGTGCGGGTCTGGGACCTCGACACCGGCACTGAACACCTCGTCCTGCCCGGCCACACCGGCTCGGTCTTCGCGGTGGCCTGCACCCAACTCGGCGGGCGCCCGGTCGCAGTCACCGGCGGCCTCGACCGGACGGTGCGGGTCTGGGACCTCGACACCGGCACCGAACACCTCGTCCTCACCGGCCACACCG
Organism: Nocardia asteroides; assembly: GCF_021183625.1. Classification (NCBI taxonomy): domain Bacteria; kingdom Bacillati; phylum Actinomycetota; class Actinomycetes; order Mycobacteriales; family Nocardiaceae; genus Nocardia; species Nocardia asteroides. The sequence goes on along the minus strand of NZ_CP089214.1, from coordinate 35,881 downwards.
GCTGGGTCGGGGCGGTGGCCTGCACCGAGCTCGGCGGGCGCCCGGTCGCGGTCACCGGCAGCAACGACGGCACGGTGCAGGTCTGGGACTTGGCGACGATGATGACCATCGCGGTGCTCGATTGTCCGGGCCTGATATCGGTGGTGAGCGTCGGCCCCGGTGGTGAGATTGTCGTGGTCGTCGATGATGATATCGCGGTCTTCGAGTACCAGCCTCCGTCGGTGGCGGCTCGACACTGAATTCGAGTCGCCACCGTCAGGCACGTGGGCGCAGGGCGCGGAAGGCGATCTCGCCGGGCGGGTCGATGCCGATGACAGGCGACGCCGACGGCGTGGTGCCGGAGCGGTTCCTGATCACAGCTCTGGTGGCCGAACACGCGGTCGGAGTTGCGGGATTGGACCAGGACTGGCCTGTCTCTGGCTCACATCCTCATCACGCCGTGACCTCCTGTAGGCCCTGGCTGGGCAGAGCGGCCCGGGATCAGTGGTGGGATGGTTGAGTGCGGGTGTGGAGGTCGTCGAGCATGGTTTCGAGGCGGGTGAGCAGGTCGTCGAGGTCGTGGCCGGCGGCGTGGTCACGGTGCCGCGCCGCGATGCCACGTTCGTGCCAGTCGGTTGAGAGTTCGATCCCTGCGGGTGGAGGGGTGAGTGCTTCTCTGCTGGTGTAGATCTCGATGATATGGGAACGGGTGAGGGGGTTGAGTTCGTCGATGACGCCTTCGGCGAAGCCGCGTTCGTCGAATCCGCACAGCAGGGGCTGATCAGCCCATTCGGGCAGCAGCCCGATCTCGGGTTCGGCGCCCGGCGGCGGGGTGGTGAGCAGAGGTTCGAGGGTGATGTGGCCGGTGGCCCGGGGGGCGTGGGCGAGCACGGCGGCCCAGCGACGCATCACCGCGACCGGGCAGGTCGCGGGGTGCCCGGTGGCGGGCAGGGTGATCAGCGGCTGCGTTCCGACGGCCACGGCGGTGCCGGTCAGGCAGATGTCGCGTTGGCACAGGGCGGCAATGGTGTCCCAGGACAGCCCGGCCACGACCAGGTGCAGCACGAGTGCGTCGCGGCGCCCGTGCAGGGCGTCGGGCCAGCCGTGGGTGGGCAGGGCGGCGATGGCGGGTTCGATCTCGGCGCGCGCGGCCGCGAGCCGGGCGGCGCGGCCGGGGCGCAGCAGGCGGCGGATGGTTTCGGCGTCGGCGGGCGATGGCAGCCCGCGGGGCGGGACGGGGCCCGTGGTGATCGGGAGCGGGTCGCCGGGGGTACGGCAGGCGGCGCGGTGGGCGGCGGTGATCGCGGTGGCGCGGCCGCGCTGGGTGGCCAGCGTGCCGGGGTAGGCGTCGAGGTAGGCGGCGAGCACCGCGGCCGGGGCGGGCAGCACGGGATGCTGGTGTGCGGTGGCCCAGACCGCGAACTGGATCCATTCGCGTTGGTGCTCGCCGCGCAGGCCCTCGACGCGGGCGAGGAGCTCGTCGAGCTCGGCCAAGGCGTCGTCGTCCTCGTTGTCACCGTGCCGGGGTGTGCCGGGTGCGGGCCGGACCCGGTTCGGTGGAACACCGGCCGGGTGCATCAGCGGTCCTCGGTGCCCGGTGAGGGTCGCCGCGGTGATCTACTCGGGCCAGATGACATGGCCGAGGAGATGTCCGGGGCCGATCACCACGACCGCCTTCTGCGAGAGATGCCAGGCCGTCGGGGTGCGCCGGCCGCGCAGGTAGGAGCGCACCGCCTCCACCGGGTCGGCGCCGAGCGGAACGTCGAGGTCCTTGCCCAGGAAGTCGATCCGGCGTCCGGCATAGCCGATATCGTCGGGGTGTCGTCCCAGTTCGGACGCACCGAAGTCCGCGGTCTTCCTAGCCTCCCGGTTCCTCTCCGACGCCGAATCAGGCATGCCCGGCGGGGAATTCGTGCAGGTTCGAGCCGAGTTCGAGGCGGGGCGGGTGCACGCGGGCGCATGGGTCGAGCGCCGTGGCGGCGCGGTCGCTGTTCGCGGTGCGGGGACGGTACCGGACGGCGGCGGGAACGATGTCGTGCTGGGTGAGCGGATGCTCGCGACGCTGGCCCGCCGCGATCCCAGTTGCGCGCGCTGCGTGCGCAGCGGCACTCGACCACGCTCGGATGGTACGTCCGCGATCGCGCCGCCCGTGGCATGTCGACCGAGAAAGATTCCCGGGCGTCGGATCGCACGCCGCTCGGGGTTCGGCCCGCGCGGTCGTCGCGGGACTCGCGATGGTTGCGCACGATGCGAATGATGAGGGATATTGTCCTACGTCGTGAGCGGACCACCGTGTGGCGCAAGGGCTTCCCCGGCGCCGCATGTCCCCGAAGTGGGAATTTCGCCGCGCACGGGTCACGACGGGCGGATCGAAGGAGGACGGGGCGGGAGTATGGCGGAGGGGGAACTATCCGAGGAGCCGCGCGGCATTCGGTTGGACCGGATGATCGCGAGGTACGGACCCATGCCCGAGGGGTGGGTCCGCGGACTCGGAACGGTACTGGCGCATTCGCTGAGTGCGATGCACGCGCTGGGCCGGGTCCACGCGGCGGTCACTCCGGACCGCGTCGAGGTCACCGACTCCGGTCCGCGGCTACTCGACCCCGGCGACGATTCGCCGACCACCCCGCTCGACGAACGAAGTACGCCGCAGGCCATTACCGAACCCGATATCGGTTCGACCACCGACGTATTCGATCTGGCCTCCGTCCTGGTCTTCGCGGCGACCGGCTCGTTGTCGGCGCCGGTCCCGCCCGCGCTGCGCGAGGTCATCGACCCGTGCCTGACCGGAAGTCCCGCCGATCGGCCGACCGCCGCCGACCTCGCCCGCGTGCTGGCCGCACCCGCGCCCGCGCGCTGGTTGCCCGCCGTTCCGGTCACCGTGAAGGCGGAATCGGTCACCGGGCCGCCGTCGGTGCCGTCGCGACGGCGACGCGACGGCCTGCCCTGGATCATCGCCGCGGCGAGCTGGGTCACGGTGATCCTCGTCGTCGCGGGTACCGCCACCATCTCGGCGGGGCGCGACGCGTCCGCGCCGCACGGTGACTTCGCCGCCGACGAGGTCACCGACGTCTGCGCACTGCTCGATCTCCCGGCAGTCGAGAAACTCGGAGGCGGCATCACCTCGACGCGCCACGACGACTACGGCGGCATCTTCCTCGGCAGCCGGACCTTCACATGTCACGCCGATCTGAAGCACGGGTGGCTGAGTGCGGAGTTACAGATCGGCGACCGCGACGATACGGCGCAATGGTACTGGCGCGCCAAATCCAGGACCTTCGAAACCAGCGGCGCCGGAGTGGAGACGGGTCTGCTGCCCGGTGTCGGCGAGGACGCCTACCACAGCACCCGCAAGACCGGCACGGGCGACCAGCTCCTCTGCGGAGTCGGTTCGATCGTCGCCAACGCGGCGTTGACCGTCGATTTCCTGCTGTCGGAGGACACCGGCATCTCGCGGGCGGACCTGCGCGCGATCTGCGAACGACAGACCGAGACGGCATGGGGGCGGGTGGAATGACCGATCGGCAACCGTCACCGGGCCGCCCGGCCTGGATCGCGGCCGGGTTGTCGCTGTTCTCCTTGCTCGTCGTGGTCGGAGTGGCCGCCACGCTGCTCATCGATGCCGACGATCCACCCCTCGCCTATCGAGATCCCGAGCGGACCGCTTCCGCCGAACCGCCGGGCAAGTACACCATCGCGACGGTGACGAACGCCTGCGACCTGGTCGACCTCGACAAATTCAAGGCAAACGGTCTGAACGACAAGGGGCAACCAGACCACCGCGAGAGCAAGGGCGCCAACGGCACCCTCGAGTGTCGAACGCCCAGCGGGTACTTCTTGCTGACCGTGCGAATCAGTCGTGGTGAATCCGCTGACAGCCTGTACGAGATGTCGAGGGATGCGGCGATCAAGACGACCGGTTCTGGTATGCGGGGCGGTGTCCTGCCCGAACTGGGTGCGGACGCCTACTTCTCCGTGCACGAATCGGGTGGGCCGCGGCTCACGAGTTTGCGCGCCGACGTCGGTGTCCACGACGCCGGGATGTCGGTCCGAATCCTGGTCATACTCGGAAGTCCTGGCGTGCCCGCCACCGGCGAAGAGGGTCTGCGGCTGGTCCAGGATGAGGTCAGGCAGGTCATGGAGAGGCTGCGCGCATGAGTCGCCGACGGATCGAATGGCTGCTGGTCGGGCTGTGCGCGGCATTGACCCTGGCTGTGTGTGTGAGCGCGGGCGGCGTCCTCATCCGGCATTTCGACGGCGCGGAAGCGACCGCACAGGCGCAGCCGACGACGACCGCCGCCCCGGTCGCTACCACGACGACGCCCGCGCCGCCGCCGGATCGCTACCACGTGGACCACATCGTGAACGCTTGCGACCTCTACGATCTCGCGCCGCTGATCGCCTATGCCGGAGCGATCGACACCGCGCGCCCCCCGACGCACACCGAATCGAGGGGCTCGAGGCCGTCGCTGACGTGTCTGGCCACTGTTCGCAACGGCATGGTCTCCATCGGCGTCTACAGTGGCGACTCCATCCTCTCGACTCGCGAGGTGTACCGGCAGTTCGAACGAAGAACCAGCACACGCATACACGACGACGAGAAGGCAGGCGAACTGGCGGGATTCGGCGAGGCCGCGTACTACGTCTCGCGGGAATCGCGCAATGCCGTCGGCAACGGATTCGCGGAAGTCGACTACGAACTCGGGGTGCTCGATGCCGATGTCGTGGTGATTCTCAGCCTCGACGTGTCCGGGCGCGACAGTGGACACACGGGTGAAACCAGCGCACGCTTGGTCCAAGAGCAGGCCAGGGCGATCCTGAATACCTTGCGGCGATGACGGAGCGGCTGCGGCCCGAGGACCCGCGACAGATCGGCCCGCATCGGATCACCGCGCGACTCGGTTCCGGTGGGATGGGTGACGTCTTCCTGGGACGTTCACCGGGACAGCGGCAGGTCGCCATCAAGGTGGTGCACAAACACCTCGCCGCCGACGAGGAGTTCGTCCTGCGATTCGCGCGCGAGGTGCGCGCGGCCCGCGCGGTCGGCGGCTTCTACACCGCAGCGGTGGTCGACGCCGATTGGAACTCCCCACGGCCGTGGCTGGCGACCGAGTACATCGCCGCGCCGTCGTTGAAACAGGTTGTGGCCGAACACGGTCCGCTGTCCGTCGCGGCGACCGAACTGCTCGCCGCGGGTGTCGCCGAGGCGCTCGGCGCGATACACGCGGCGGGTGTCGTACACCGCGATCTCACGCCCGCGAACATCCTGGTGGCCGACTCCGGTCCGCGTGTCATCGATTTCGGCATCGCGCGCGCGGTGACGCAATCGCATTCGCTCACCGCGACCGGATCGGTGATCGGTTCGCCGGGCTACATGTCGCCCGAACACATCCTCGGTGCGGAGGTCGGCCCGGCCGGTGACGTGTTCTCCCTCGGCGCGGTGCTCGCGTTCGCCTCCACCGGGGTGCCCCCGTACGGGCACGGGCCGATCGGTGTGGTGCTGCATCGCGTGCTGCACGAGCGGCCCGACCTCAGCGCCATCCCGGAAGGCAGGCTGTTGCGGGTGATCACCGCCTGTCTGGCGCACGCCCCGGCTGACCGGCCCGGTACCGAGCAGGTTCTCGCGGCGTTCGGGCGCGCCCCTGGCGTCACGCTGCCGTGGGATGGCTGGCTGCCCGCCGATGTGACGGCCGCGCCCGCCCGTGCGGGCAGACGTACCGTACTGGCCGCGGGACTGGCCGGTGCCTGCCTGCTGGCGGCCGGTGGCGCGGCCGCGGTCGCCTTCGGGCGCGGAAGTCGCGAGACGCCTGGGACGCCGGTCGGTCCGCCCGCAGGCACGGTGCGGTGGACGGCCGATGTGGGTGCGGTCGGCGACCGCGAAGCGACACCTCCCGCCGTCGCGGGCGGCAGTGTTTTCGCGGGCAGCATCGATGGTCACGTGTACGCGCTGGACACCGCGACAGGCGCCGTGCGCTGGAAGAGCTCGATGGACTACGAGATCTACCGGGTGCCCGTCGTGATCGGTGACGTGGTGGCCGCTTCCGCCGTCACGAAGGGCGTCGACGCGTTCGATGTGGCTTCCGGGCAGCGACTCTGGCGGGCCGACACCGATGTCGCAGTGCTCTACGCGGGCGGGGATCCCGCCACCGTCTTCACCGCGCCGCCGATCGGCGGCGGGATCGTCGCCTACGACGCGCGGACCGGGGTGCGACGGTGGAGTTCGGTCGAGGGTCGCAGAGTCGGCTACACCGCCTGGATGTCCCTCGCCCGCGGTGTCGTCATCTGCGACCTCGATCCGGCGTTGTGTGCGCTGGATGTGGTCACCGGCGCGGTGCGGTGGCAGGCCGAGGTGGGTTCGCCCGCCCGTTCCGCCTGCACCGGCAACGAAGTGCTCGTGGTCGGACCGACCGGGGAAGGGGTGCGGGCGCTGGCCGCGGACTCAGGTGCGACGCTGTGGACCTTCGCGCACGAGGACGGGGAATTCCTGGCCGTCGACGGTGATGCCGTCTACGTGACCAGCGCGATGTCCAAGCTGTATCGCCTGGACCTGCGCACCGGCGCACTGCGGTGGATGGCGCGCACCGACGCCGAACCCACGGGCGCGCCCACCGTGCACGACGGAATCGTGTACCTGGCGTGCGGCAACCGAGTGTCCGCACTGGACGCCGCAAGCGGCGAGCCGCGCTGGACCGCCGAGGTCGGCAAGGTGCGAAGTGCGGTGACCGTCGCCGACAAGTCCGCGTACGTGGTCGCGGACGAACGCGTGCACGCGATCACGGTGTGATCATGGAGCCGTTGCGCGAGGACGACCCGTCGACCATCGGCCGGTACCGCCTGTCGGCGCGATTGGGGATCGGCGCCGCAGGCGAGGTCTACCTCGCCCACACGCCAGGAGGTCGGCCGGTGGCGGTGAAGACGATTCACCCGCACCTGGTCCGCGACAGAGACTTCCCACGACGATTCGCGCGTGAGGTGGCCGCGGCACGCGCGGTCGGAGGTTTCCACACCGCGGCGCTGATCGACGCGGGCCGCACGCACACCGCGGCCTGGCTGGTGACGGAATACGTCGCGGCGCCGTCGCTGCGCCAGGTGATCACGCGACACGGCCCACTGCCCGAGAACGCGGTGGTCGGCATCGGTCGCGGCATCGCCGAGGCGCTGGCTCGCATTCACGCGGCAGGAGTCGTGCACCGCGACCTGAAACCGTCGAATGTCCTGGTCACGGCGGATGGGCCGCGCGTCATCGATTTCGGGATCGCCGCGATCCACGGCGACACCGCGACCGCTCTCGGCACGCCGGGCTTCATGGCGCCCGAGCAGGTGAACGGGGGGCACATCGGCCCGGCGACCGACATGTTCTCACTCGGCGCCTTGCTGGTCTACGCCATCACCGGGCGCGGGCCGTTCGGCGACGCGGACGCCGTGGCACTGCTGCATCGTGCCGCGGCGGGTACCGCGGACCTGTCCGGTGTGCCGGACGGCCCGCTGCTTCGGCTCGCTTCGGCCTGTCTGGCGCGCGAGCCCGCGCGGCGGCCCGTGCCGGGGCAGGTGCTGGCCGCGCTCGAGTCCGCCGCCGACACCTCGTTGCCGCAGGCCGTTCGCGACCATGTGCGGTCCTACGACCGGCCCCAGCCCGGAGCCCCCGTTCGTCCGCGCCGCTCCCGCCGCCCGGCCAGGCTGATCGGGGCGCTGGCGCTGGTGCTGATACTCGTAGCGGCCACGGGTGTCGCACTTCGCGCGGCGCGCGAACCCGTGTCCGGCCTCGCGACACCGTCGCCGACGCTGGTCGGCCCGGCGCGGCCCACCCAGATCCCGACATCACTGTTCGGAGTGCTGCACTCGCTGTCGCTCTCACCGGACGGCCGCGAACTGTTCGTCGCCTACAGCACGGGAGTTCGCGTCATCGACACCGTAACCGATCAGGCGACGCGGACCATCCCGGTCCAATCACGTGACTACGCCCTGATGTCGGCGGACGGTCGGCGCGTCTACTCGCTGTCCTGGCTCGCCGACCACACGGCGGTCCACGATGCCGCCTCCGGTGCGAAGATCGCCGAGATCCCGGTCGATGCGGCGACGTTCGCGGTGCCCGCCCCTCCCGGCACCCTTATGTACCTGGAATCGCGCAGGCGGCTGTTCGCTGTCGACACGCGCGGCGACACCGTGGTCGGCGCGCCCATCGAATTCGGTTTCGACGTGCACGGATACGCCTCCGTCGCGGGCGGGCGCAAACTCTATGTGGTCCAGTCCGTCGGCAGGCCGATCGATCAACAGAAGACCCTGTCGGTGCTCGACACCGCAACGGCCACGGTGCGCGGCCCGATCGCTTTCGACGGACGACCGGGCGCAATCGCGGTCTCGGCGAACGGGCTGCGGGCGGGCGTGATCGACTCGGCGGGCGATCGGCTCTGCGTCCTGGACACCGAGACCGACACGGTCCTCGGGTCCGTACCGCTCGGTCAGCATCCGAGTGAAGTGGCGCTCTCACCGGACGGCGCCCGCGCGTATCTCAGTGTCGATGACGTCGCCACGGTGATCGTGGTCGACACCGTCTCCTTCACCGTGCTCGACCGGATCCGGGTGGCCCGCACCCCGACCGAGCTGATGGTCTCCCCGGACGGGCGGCGACTCTACGTCGGATCCAGAGACGAACCGATGGTCACGGTCGTCCCGCTCGACTGAGCGGAACATCTACTCGTCCGGGGTCGCGGATTCTGCGTGAGAACCAGCTCGGATGCCGTCGTCTGGTTCAAGATCACGGGTTTGGATAACGACCAGAACGTGCATCTTGTTGCGACTCGTTGGGTGCCTGGCCGCTAGCTGTATGAGGTCTCCCACAGCGGAATCGGCCGCGATGGTGCGCGTCCGACACGAAACTCGCCTACTGGCCGCCTGTGTCGAGCGCGGTCTTCGTCGAGGCTGCCGCTGGCGCGATCGGTCGTCGGTGACATGGCTGCACGGGGTTCCACCAGTGTCGGACCGCTTCGAACAGTTCGTCGGTGTGCCGCAACGACGGCGCGACGTAGTTGTGTTGGCGGACGTGGTGGGCGAATTCGGTGGGGAGGGTGATGTGTCCGTGGCGGAGGTAGTGCAGGGAGTCGGTGCGCCAGATCCAGGTGCCGTCGGTGTGCAGCGAAGGCCCGCCGGGAATGCGCGCGCTGTGGTCGAACAGGTCGGGGACCGATTCCATGACGTCGAGGCCGGGTGGGACGCGGGTCATGTAGTCCAGGATCACCGCGGGGTCGAGTGCGGGTTCTTCGGCGGGGTGGTCGTGGATGGAGGGTAGGTGGTCGCGTTCGCCTTGGTACTGCTCGCGATAGAGCGCTACCGGTTTCAGTCGCACGGGTTGTCCCTCGAGGGCGGCCAGGACGAGGTAGGCGAGTCCTTGTCGGCGGTGACCGGGAACCACGAACATCTTCCTGACCTCCGCGACGCCGTCCCGGGCCGGGTAGTCGCGGTAGCCGCTACAGGCCACGGCGCCGCCGTCGTGGCTGTAGGCGACGAGGAACAACCCTGCGGGAGGCTCGTACTCGCACGGAAGGTCGCTATGAGGCGGATCGTCGAATCCGACGATCCGCTTCCGTTCCCGGGCGTAGGCGCTGAGCAGGCGCTCGGCGTCCGGGTGGTCGAAGCATCGGGCGACGAGTGAGACCGCGGCCGCATCAAGGGACCGGAGGACATGCGACATGCCCACCATTTTGCGGCTCTACCGGCACGCTCCCAGTGCTCCTTCGAACTCGGGCAGGAACTCCACGACGACCCCGGAGCGGCGCCGCTGCAGCAGAGCCAAGCGCCAGGTAACCCACCTTACTCAGCCCAGGGAGCCCGAGTGGCGGCGCCGCCGACGCCGACGCGGTGAAGGCGATGACCGCCGCCGACCGCGCCCGCTGGGTCCGCACCACCCTGCGCATCGCTGGGCGTCACCGCGCCTGACCCGCCCCGGTCGGGTCGGGCGTTATTTGGCGCATCAAGATCGAAGTTCCTCCGGATACGGCGAAAGGTCCGGTGCGCTCCGGCCATTTCAGGGGGAGATGATGACCAGCCACGTCGGGCCGATCCCCTCAGCCGGCCTGACAGCAACGTAGCCGGACACTCCACCGCCGGCGCGTGCCCGAGCCAGCCGGACGCGCCACAGCGGTGCGGTGGGTGAGCCCGTGCTCGCCGCCGAGCCCGCGCTCCCCTCCCCCACCTGCGCGGTTACCCCGCTGTGCGTTGCCGTCGCGAAAGTGCGTTCTGGCCTGCGCCGGCGGGTCCGGCCATGATGAAGACGTCCTGATGATCGTCGGGACCTTCGGTAAGGGGGAAACATGCTGAGACTGCTACTGGTGTGCGCGGCGGCCGCCGGGGTCGCGTTGGCCGGTGCCGCACCGGCGAGCGCCGGGCCGGGGCTGGGGCCGTTCGACTACCTCGTGCAGTGCGAACAGGTGCGGGCCGGGATCTTCGACGGGGAACTGCTGGCCTGTGTGCGCATCGGAGAGTACTGGTTCATCAGATAGTGCAGACGACGAACCGCCCGCGGGCCGGGGGCTCGCGGGCGGTTCGGGGACCTGGGTCAGGCTTCGGCGACTTGCACCTGCCACATCCCAGTGCAGCTGCTCATCGGCACCGGCCGGTACCACGAAGACTCCGGGGACGGGTTGCGCCATCCGCACTGGTCGAACGCGAAGACGCCCGGCAACGCGGTGACGGGCCAGCCCTACGAAGGCGTCCTCGGCTGCGGTGGCGACGTAGCGGGCTGGCGCGTCGGCAGGGGCGGTGATGTCGTCGAGGAGCCGGGTGAGCAGCACCGCCAGGGCGGTGGTCGCGGGGCCTTCACGGCCCCAGCCGATCCCGGTGCCGTCGCGGTAGGGAGCCAGGTGCAGGGTGTCGTCGGTGAGCCGGATCCAGATCGGCTCGGCGAGGACGAGTTCGGCCAGCGGCCAGATCACTGGCATCCGGTGGGAGACCGCCGCGCACAGCATGCCCGAGGCCAGCTCGATGACCGGGGCGTCGGTGACCGGGTCTACCAGGTGGCCGGTGATCGAATCGCGTTGGTCGAGGTCGAGGTGTCGAACAGGATCTCGGACCCCGTGCACTGCCGGGCCGGTCGCAGCCTGGCCGTTCATTCGGCACCGTGCCCGTGGGTGGGGTCGACGAACTCGGCGCTGGTGTAGGGCAGCCACCAACTGTGGCTCTACAGGGTCGCCGCGGTCACGGCCTGATGCGCGAGCGGGTCGGCGCGCGCGGTGACGCTCAGCCACCCGTCGCGCAACACGATCTCGGCCAGTTGGCGCTGCCCCCGATTCCTCGCGCGGAGAATATTTCCGCGAACGGGAACGTTCCCGGGATGGGATACTGACTCCCGAGTGAATTCGGGAGGGGCAGTTGATGATTCGCTGCGCGGTAACGGCGAGGGAGTTCGCCCGGCCCGAGCTGGACGGCCCGCGATGACGGGGGCATCGGACCGGGACGGTTCGGGAGCGGTACTGATCGCGGTGGGCGGGCAGTCGCCGACTGAAAGGCTCGCCGAGCTCAGGAAGCGCCTGATCGACCCGGTCGCCGGCAGTTTCGCCGCCGAGCGCTGCGTGCCGGTCATCGACCCGGCGGACAGCGCGGTGATCGACGGCGCCCTGCGGCGGGTCGCCGAGGCGGCCACCGACGTGCTGCTGGTGTACTACCACGGGCCGCTACTGCTCGACCAGCGCGACCACCTGCACCTGGCACTGGCCGGACGCGATACCGCGCTGCCCTTCACCACCCTGCGCGACCACCTGCTGCACAGCTGCGCCGCCATCCGGATTCTCGTCCTGGACTGCGCGACGCCCGGCCAGGAGAGCTCCCCCGTGGTATCCGGACGGATCGGGGCCGACGGCGTTCGCACCGTACTCTCGGGGCCGCACCTCTCGCCCGCCGCACTGTGCGAACGCATAGCCGGCCATCTGTCCGGCGCCGATGCGCCGACGGACCGGGCCGAGACCCCGCACGCCCTCCAGCGACAGGGCCGCACCCATTACGATCGCGGAGAGTTCGCGGAGGCCGAGACCTGCTGGCGCGCCGCCGCCGACCTCGGTCTCGCGGACGCGATGCGCGACCTGGGTGCGCTGCACGAGCACCGCGACGATCCGGCCACCGCCGAGAGCTGGTATCGGAGAGCCGTCGAGTTCGGTGACGCCGCGGGCATGAACGACCTCGGCCGGCTCGTGGAGCACCGCGGCGACCGCACCGAGGCCGAAACCTGGTACCGAAGAGCAGCCGACCTCGACCACCCGCTCGCCGCGCACAATGTCGGCAGGCTCCTGGAACAGCGCGGCGACCTCACCCATGCAGAAACCTGGTATCGCGCCGCCGCCGACCTCGACCACCCCGCCGCGCTCGACACCGTCGGAAGGCTCTGCGCGCTGCGCGGCGACCTCACCGAAGCCGAAACCTGGTACCGGCGGGCCGCGGCCCACGAGCACCCCGCGGCGATGGCCGGTCTCGGCAGACTCCTCGAGCATCGCGGCAGACACCGCGACGCCGAAACCTGGTACCGGAAGGCCGCCGAGCGCGACCACCTCGGCGGCATCACCGATCTCGGCAGACTCCTGGAGAGCCGCGGGGACCTCGCCGAGGCCGAGCGCTGGTACCGCAGAGCCGCCGACCGCGACGATGCCGACGGCTTGTTCGCGCTCGGCCGGCTGCACGACCAGCGCGGCGAACTCGACGGCGCCGAAGACCTCTATCGCCGGGCGGCGGCGCACGGCAACACCGCGGCCATGCACAATCTCGGCTGCCTGATCCAGAATCGCCGCGATCCGGCCGGAGCCGAACCCTGGTTCCGCAGCGCCGCGGCGAACGGCCACACGGGGTCGATGCACAACCTGGGGCGGCTGCTGCAGCAGCGCGATGACCTCGACGAGGCCGAGATCTGGTACCGCAAGGCCACGGACGGCGGCAATACCGCCGCGGCCGACAGCCTCGATCGGCTCCGGCGCCAGCGCATGCTGCGCGCAAACGGCGGTCCGGTCGCCCCCGCCGTGCCCACACTGGCGCCCGTGCTCTCCGGGACGGCGGTGCACGGGACGGTGCAGGCGGCGCTGCGCTCGGCCGGGCGGCGCCGCTCCCCGGAGCCGGTCGACACCTACACCCTGCTGGTGGAGCTGATGCGCCTCGACTTCTCCGGCGACTGGTCCCGGATCGGGCTGCACGCCCCCGCGCTCGGTGCGGGAAATCTGCGGATCACCGACCCCGACCGCGGCGTGCGGCGGCGGTGGGAGGAGGTCGCGCTGACCCCGGCCTGCGCGGTCGCACTGGAGACGGCCCGGCACCTGGCGCAGCGGTACAACCTGTGGCCGATACCGGTCGGCCTCGTCGCCGTCGCACTCCTCGCCGACCCCGGCTGGTCGGCGGCGCGGGCGGCGGGCGGCACCCGCGACCGCCACGCGCTGTCCGCGCTGATCCAGTCCGAGGTACTCGGCATGACGCTCAGCGGCGTCGATGCCGCCCTGGCCGGCGCGCTCGGCGCCGCCGGCGGCACCGGCTCGCGCCCGCCCGCCCGCGCCCTCGTGTCGAAATCCGCCCCGGACCCCGGCTTCCCGCCGCGCGAGCCGTCGGTGTGGTCCCGCAATCCGGTACTCACCTGGGTCGGCGGGGCGCTGTTCCTGCTGCTCCTGCTCTACATCAGCGATATCATCCCGTGACCCCGACGGGGTTTCGCCTACCTGCCCGCTCCGTCGACGTATTCGCCCAGTACCGAACGAAATTCGTCGAGGGTGGGTTCGGTGAACAGGGCTGGCGGAGCGCCGCGATACCAGACGAAAACCGGGCACGGATCGGGGTCGTCGCTGATGACCGCGCCGTTCATGGTCTCCTTGCCCACCTCCTTCCCGGTCTTCGCCTCGTACACGGTGACGTGGTAGCGGCCGCGGTGCAGCGGGAGCCGCCCCGAGGAGAAGACGCAGTCCTGCAGGTAGTCCCCGGCCTCCGCCCGGCCGAGGCAGGCGATCAGCTGGTAGTCCGCGGGGCCTGCCGCCATCCATTGCGCGGGCCGGGACGCCGGCCAGCGCGAGGTCTGCACCTGGCGCGGATAGCCGGGACCGGTGGCGTCGATACCGTCGTTGCGGAACGCGATGATCGGATGCGGTGCCGGGCCGGCGAAGGCCGCCGCGTGCGGGAAGTACTTGCGCGGATCACCGCAGCCGTCGGTGAAGTCGTCCTCGTCGGTGATCAGCCGGTAGTCCGGCCAGCCGAAGTACTCCCGGTAGGCGTAGTAGCCGACGAACGGCAGGGCGACCACGACGATGACCGCCAGGATCACCGCGACCTTCCGGTTGTCCGATGTGCCGCGCCAGGACAAGACGCTCGGCCCGGTCCGCCGACTCCTCGGTGGCGGTGCGGGAGCGGTGGGCTGTGGCGTCGCACGACCGGTGCCGGATTTCTCCGGCGCCGCGCCGAGCACGGCGGCCCGGTCGGCACCGAGTGCCCGCGAAGCCCCGGAAGCAGGGTCGGTGATCAGGCCGAGCACCACCAGCTCCGCCGGCACGGGGGTGCGGGCCTGCCGCTCGGCCAGCCGGGCGGCCGTCACCAGCGCCGTGGCGCAGGAGTCGGTGAGCGGGATGTCGCGCCATCGCAGCCCACCAGCGCCGCCGGGATCGGGCTCTCGCGCAATGACTGCGGACGGAACGATCCCCGGCAGCTCGGCCAGCAGCGCGCCGGTATCCACCGGAGACCGGCGCACGGCGGCGGCTCGCAGTGCCGCCTCCACCGCCGTATCGATCTGCACCCCGTCGAGCACCCGCGCCATCGAGCCGCCCCTCCCTGCCCGGTCCCCATCCTGCCTCGAGTCCAGCTCGCGTACAACGGGTTCCGTCAGCGCTGCTCGCGCGCCGCGATGAGGTCGGTGAAGGCCGTGGCGTTGCCGACCAAATTTCCAGCGGTGGCCCTGGCGGAACCGGGGACGGTCAGGGCCGGTTCGGTCCAGCCCGCGGCGAAGCCCTGCAGCCGTTCGCCGGCCTCGATGCCTGGGGTGACGGCCTCGCCGGCAGGCAGGCAGCCCGACGGTGGGCGGGCCGGCGATGCCGAGCGCGGAGCCCCTCGAGCGTCGGCACCGCGTTCACCACCCAGCCGAGGCCGCGGACGCCCTCGTTCCAGTAGAAGCCGCCGGGGTCGTGCGCGGGGTCGCCTTGCTCCAGGCCCCGTTCCACGGTGACCCGCGCAATCGGAGAGATCCGGCCTATTCTGGCCGAGCGAGGTTGCCGCGTCGGGGAGAGCACACGGTTGCGCACGATCGCCGAGGTAGTCGAATTCCTCGGCAGCGCAGCCGATTATGCGATATTGGATGCGACCGAGGTCCGTGTCCGTCGACCCGCCGCAGGCGCTGCGAGCCGGGACAAGTTCGTGTCCGGGAAGTCACGGCAGAACGCGATCAAGACCATGGTGATCACCGACTCCGCCGGAAGGCTGCTGTTCTGCGGCGCCACCATGCCCGGGTCGGTCGCCGACATCACCTAGGCAAGGCGCAGTGGATTGGCGGGTCTGCTCGCCGCGAGCGGTGCCCGGGTCCTGGCCGACGCCGGCTACCAGGGCTTGGGTGCCCAGACCGGTGGCGCGGTCATCACGCCACCGCACCGCAAGTTCCGGCGCAATCCACCGGCCTGGTACAAGCAGCTCCACCGAGAGCAGCGCCGGGCACACTCCCACCTCCGGATTCGAGTAGAGCATGCCATCGCGCACCTGAAGAACTGGCGATCACTGTCCCGCCATCTGCCTCGTCGGGCCTGTTTCGAGCACAACATCCTCGCCATCGCGGGGCCGCTGTCGGACTTTCAGCACACCACCCGCCCCGCGCCAGCACGGTAAGCCCCACCCGACAACCCGGGGCGAACACGTCTACACCCCAACCATGCACGAGGTCGTTACTCGGCGACACCCCGCTGCCGACGCGGAATCAACTGCCAGCCGATATCTCGTACCTCGCGCGATCGCAATTCTGGCGAATCACTCTCTCAGACAGCGACACCGACATCGCCGATTTGGTGCAGCTCTTGGCACGCGCATCCGAATCCGTGAGGAATGCGCAGGTCGCTGCCAACATGGAGCCTGGTGCCGTGCAGCTCCGGACGGGAGAAGGCAGTGGTAGACCCCGCCACGGCCACGGGTGATCCTGCCCCTCGCAGGGTGCCCGCGCGGGAGCCGCGGCCCGCCGCGGTAATGAGCGGCCCGCGACACGCGCTGCTCCAGCCTCCCCGGAACCCGCCCGCAGGTGTCGATCGTTCAGCCGACACCACCGCCGACCTTATTGGCAGCGGCCATGCCAGCACCAGCACGGCCGCTGCTGCACGGCCTGGTCGAGCAGGTGCGCCACCCGGAACAGCTCCACCCGCTGAAACAGCCCGGCCCGCCTGTCACCGTCCCCAGCATCAACGCTGTCTCCGGTCCGCTGCCATTCGGCCCGGGACCAGGTGCGGGGGAACCGGGAGAAGAACACCCGAGCCGTTACCGACGGCACCCGCTGACGGTCCATCCCCGGACCCGGCATGCGGGGCCCCGCCGGGCAGCCCCACCGCCGGGCGGCGATCATTCCAGCATGCCGGGGGAGAGGGAGTGTCCGTTGACCGATCTCAAGACTGTCCGGCGGCTCGGCGCCGGGATCACCGCGCCGCTGATGCTGGCCGAGCTGGCCTGCGATGGCCCTCTGCAGCTCGACCGCGAGTGCGGTGTCGCTGGTGGCGCGGACGGGGACTGCTCGGCGGCGGGGATGGCGGTTCCGGTGTGGCGGCTGCTCGACGAGGCGGCCGCAGCCGGGCGGGTGCCCGATCGCCGCCCGCCGGGGTGCCGCACCCGCTGCATCGCGGGTGGGTGCCGATTTCGTGGTGGACCCCGGTCACCGCGGCCGGGCCGCACTGGCGGATGCTGCACGGGGACCGTCGCCGTGAAACGGCCAGCCCCTGCTCGCTGCATCCGCTGGCGGCGGTCTATCGGCAGGGGGCGGCGGTGTAGGGGGTGTCGGGGAAGTATTGATCCCATTCGGCGGGGGTGATCAGCGCGGCGGGGTCGGCGCAGAGCTGGGCGGCGAGGTCATCGGGGTCGGTAGACCACGTACGTAGGGTGGCGTCGGGTCCGCCGGCGGTCATCGTTCGCGAGTCGTGGTGGAAGGCGACGTCGTTGACGCGGCCGCGGTAGGCGTTGAGCGCGGCACGACGTTGCGGGATGGAGGGATCGCTGATGTTGAAGAGCCAGATCTGGTCGTCGCCGATGCCGGCGGCGAGCTGGTCGCCGGTGGTGTCGAAGGTCAGGGATTGGATGGTGGCGGCGGGGCCTGTGATGTGGGCGAGCGGGCGTGGTGTTCTCGGGTCGGTGAGGTCGAACAGGGCAATGGTGCGGTCGTCGCCGCCGGCGGCGAGCAGGTGGCCGGGGCCGAAGCGGACCGTGGTGACGGTGGCGTCGAACCCGGTCAGAGCGGGGAGCGGGGTGATGCGGTCGGGGCCTTCGCTGATGTCCCAGAGTCCGACGCCGTGGGCGGTCGCGGCGGCAAGGGTGGTGCCGTCGGGGCTGATCGAGAGCAGCTGGACCAAGCCGGGAGCGGTGAGCGTCTCGCCCGGGCGGGGGTGTGCGGGGTCGCGGCGGTCGACGACGATGACTCGGTTGGTGTCGTCGCGGCTGCTGGCCGCGAACAGCATGGTGGTGTCGGGGGTGAACACGGCGGCGGCGATGACGGTGTCGAGCACCGGGATGATCGCGGTGCGCCGTGGCCGGGCGGAGTCGGTGAGGTCCCAGGTGTAGAGCTCGCCGGTCTGGGTGGCCGCCGCCAGGGTGCGGCCGTCTTCCGAGAGTACCGCGACGCCGGACATACTTGCGCCGGTGTCGAGTTCGAGCGCGGGAGTAATTTCACGTGGAGTCGCGGCGGTGAGGTCGTAGCGGTGCACGAGGCTGGGGGTGTCGCCGGCGGGGATGAGCCCGGCAGCGGTGACGGTGTTGGCGGCATCGGTCGGCAGGGTGTAGATCCGGCCGCCCACAGGGGCGGTGACCGGGCCAGGTAGGGGCCATTCGCGTACAGCGCCGTCGGTGGAGCCGGTGATCACGCTGGTGCCGGTGTGGGTGAGCGCGGTGACGATCGAGGGGCCGGGCAGGGTCAGCGACGGCCGGGGCCCGGTGAGGTCGAACAACTGGGTGGTGTTGTCCGAGCTCGCCGCGGCCAGGGTAGTGCCATCGGGGGAGAAAGCGACGGCGTTGACGAAGCTGGTGAAGGTGCTGAAGTGGCGGGTGGCAAGCGGGCGGGCGCGGTCGGTGAGGTCGTAGAGCGCCGCCTCACGCGCCGCCGATCCCACCGCCAGATGGGTCGAGGACGGGTCGAACGCCAGATCCAGCACCTCGTCGCTGCCACGCGGCATCGCAACCACCCCGGCCGGCACCGGCCCGGTCCCCGGGACCCGGTCGAATAGGGCGATGCGCGCGCTGGCTCCGGCGGCGGCGAGCAGGGTGCCGTCGGGGCTGTAGGCCACCGCCTTGGCACCGGGGTCCGCGCCGGGCAGCGCGGTCCGGATGAACTCGTTCTCACGCACGGCGCCGAAGCGGTGCACGCCGGTGGAGGTGGCCGCAGCGAGTTCGCTGCCATCGGTTGCCCAGGCCAGGTCGTAGACGGTGCCCTCGCCCGGCCCGGACAGCCGGGTGAGCGGACGTGGCTGCGGGCCGGACAGATCGAGCAGCCAGCTCCCCTCGATCCCTCCGGCGGCCAGCAGATCGCGGTGTGGGGCGAACGCGACGGCGAACAGCGGTCCGGCCGACACCGTGATGGTGTGTGCCCACCCGGGCTGCGGTGCGCGGCGATCGGTCAGGCGTACCGCGCCGTCGGCGCCCGCGGCCGCCAGGCGGGTGCCGGTGCGATCGAGGCTGGTGGCGATCGTGCCCGGCACGGCCGGCAGGCGATGCGGGGTGGGGACCGCAGTGGAGTCCAGCAGCGCGGAGGCCGCTTCCAGGGTCGGGGCAGCGCGGTAGCCGACCAGCGCCAGCTGCTGGGCCAGGGCCGGGTCGCGTTCGCGCAGCAACTCCGACTGCACCGCCGCCTGCCGGGAGAACGCCTCATCACGCGCGATGCGGGCCTGCTGGGCAGCACGTTGTGCGGCAGCGCGGCTGTAGACGGCCACCGCACCCGCACCGACGGCCAGGACGGTCACCGCGATCAGCACCGCCACGATGGTCCGCAGCCTCGCCTGGGAGGTCTTCAGCGTGGCCACGGCGTGCGCAAGGTGGCTCGCGCGGCGCCGATTCCGCTCGGTCACGGCGGTGTGATGAGCGATGTTGGCGTCGAGGAACTCTCGCTCGAGCGGCGCGAGCTCGCGTTCACGCTCGGGGCGGGCGAACCAACCACGCAGGTCCTCGGTGCGTCCGGCGCTGATGAGGTCTTTGTCAGCGCGCCCACCCGCTTCCCATACGGTGGCTTCCTCGGTGAGGCGCCGGTGCTGCAGCAGCGCGTCGCGGTCGCGGTCGATCCACCCGCTCAGCCGCGGCCACGCGGTCAGCAGGATCTCGTGGGCGAGCTGGACTCCGGTCTCGGTCAAGGTGAGCAACCGCTGATCGGCGAAGCTCGCGATCACTGCGGTCACCGTCTCGGCGGGCAGGTCCTCCCAGTCCAGCTCGCTACGGGCCGCGGTGCGCCGTGCCGCCGACTCGCCGGTGACCGCCACGCACCGGGTCATCACCCGCCGCGCCGCGAGGCGGGCATTGGAGTCCAAGCCGGTGTAGATCTGCTCGGCGGTGTGCGCTACCGCGCCCCGGATCCCGCCGGTGCGGTGATAGTCGGCGGACTTGAGTTCCTTGCGCGGAGGCCGCAGATGCCCCCACGCTTGATCCAGGGCGTGGGAGAGCATCGGCAGCGCGGCCGGCTCGGAACCGGACCCGGAACTGCTGCCTGTCATCTCCTCCAGCAGCTGGGTCACCAGCGCGGGTTCGACCTTCACTCCGCGCGCGGCGGCCGGGGCGCAGATCACCTGCTCGAGGTCTTCGCGGTTCATCGGAGTGACCACTACCAGGTGCTGCTCACCGCCGGTGAGCGCCGCCGCCAGCACCGGTGCGGCGGCGGCGAACCCGAAGTGGTCGGCCCGCATTCCGATCACCACCGCGGCCCCGTCCCCGGCAGCGAAGCCGCGCAGATCGTCGAGGAACCGCGCTCGCTGTGCGCTCCAGGCTCGCCGGGGCTCACCGCGCTGGTCACCGGCCGGTTCGTAGGTCCACAGTTCCTCGCACTGATCCACCACCAGAATCCGTGCCGGGGACTGCGGCGCGAACTGTGCGATGGCCGCCGCGAGGGCCGCGCACGGGTCCGATCCCGGGGTGAACACCACCGCGGGGCGGTGGGCTGCGAGCCCGGCGCGTAGCAGCGAGGACTTCCCGACGCCCGAAGGACCGGCGACCAGCACGATCCCGAGCGAGCCCGCGGCCAGCGCGGCGTCGACGCGGGCGCACAGCAGGGTAGTGAGCCCGGTGCGGCCGTGGAAGTCGACGGCGTCCTCGCGCTCGAACCGATCCAAGCCGCGGTAGGGCGAACGCGACCCGCGCACCGGATGTGCCTGGGCTCGCACCCGCGCCGCGGCCCGCTTCCACTGCTCGATCTCCCAGGCATCCTGCACGCCCAGCACGCGCAGGATCGGCACGAAGTACGGGCTGTCGGCATCGGGCACCGCGATGCCGGAGAACCAGCCGTTCACCGTCCCGAACGGCACCTGGCCACCGACCCCGGGCCGGTCGGGCAGAAACCGCGCCGCCCGCTGCACTGCCGGGCGACGGGTCAGCCCCACGGCCTGCAGCGCCGCACACAACGCCGCCGCGAACTGCGCACGCGTCGCGATCTCGCCCGGCGCCACCAGCTTCGTGTCGTCCCTCACACTGCAGTGTGGCACAATGCATTCCGCGTACCGTCCGGTTTCCACACCCGGTCGTGATAGCCATGATCCCCGGCCACCGCCTCGCCGGAACGGCGGGTCCCCTCCCGGCCCGCCGTCCCGTCTGCGGTGATTCCGCTCGGTCCGTCCCCCTCACCCCGACAGCGGATCCCGAGACCGTCCATGCCACCGCGCCGCGGGCGCGGTGGCATGGACGGGAGCGGCCGGTCGGGCTAGTCGCAGATGGTGATGCTGTTGGCGCCGGGGTCATAGGTCTCGGCGTAGTGGCGCCCGTCGGGGTAGTTCAGGTGCACCTGGAAGTGGATGCAGGTGGCTCCCGGTGCGTAGACCTGCCTGCTGTAGCTCGACCCGGTGCCGGGGTCGACGTCGTCGATCGGCGGACCGGGCTGCCCGTCAGCCCAGATGGTCTTCCTCGCATCCCCTCCGGCGGGGTTCTCGCGCACCCTGATCCAGTTGGTCTGGCAGCTGTTGCTGTAGTAGAGGTCGACGTAGGCCACCACCTGCCCCAGCTCGGTCTCGATCCCCCGGGTCGCCCGCCAGGTAGCCGTTCTGGTTGCAGCCGGTCGCCGCGGGATCGGTGCCGTGATGCTCGGGCCCGGCCGTCGCGGTGCCGGGCACCGCCAGGGCCAGCCCGGCCGCCGCGGCCGTCGCGGCCACCGCCCGCAGACCCCACCGCGGCCGGGTCCGGCGCATTGTCGTGCTGGTAGTCATCGAAACCTCCCGTGTCGTCTTGCGCGCCGGGCCTCCATCGGGTCCGACACCTCCACGATTCGGGCTCCGACCTGCATCTGGCACGACATCCAATCGGTCCAATCACCTCCGCACCTCCCATGGCGGACGAGTCCCGTCGTCTGTGACCATGTCGGCAATGGCGGTGTGCCAGGGACAGCACCGGTGCCGCCGGCAACTCCGGTGCTCCGGCTCATCGCTTGCGTCTCGCGACGTGCTAGCACGCGGTCTTCGGCGGTGCGCGATGGTGCCGAGTTCCGCATACGCACACATCGCCGACGCCGTGCACCCCCGACGAGCGGCACACACCGACCACCTGGCCCGAACCGATCCCCGTCGGCTACGGGCTTCCTGCGTCGTCCGCAGCTGGCTGGACATGCCCATCCGCATCGAGCGCATCGGGCGACACCGATCGAGGTCCGGTCTCGCCGCCAGAAGGGGAATGGCCTGGAATTTCGTCCTTCGCGCCGTCGGCCTGCTCTAGCGGGGGCGGTGGGTCGAGTTCGAAGGCCGGGAGGTCACTGATGCCGGTGCGCGGATCGATCACCATGGTCCGGATCGGGCCTCCGATGGTGGCCCGCACCCCGGGGCGGGCGGCGGTCTGAGCGAACCACTGCCGCATCGCCTCGGCGAGGTAGCGGTAGTCACCCGGGGGGGCTCGGCGAGTAGTCGAGCGCGGTCCTGTCCTCGGGGGCGCTGAAACGGGTCCGGAAAGCGGTTCGCTCGGGTAGATCCTCCGTTACGAAGGGTTGGTCGGGGGACGCCGATCCCCACGAGCGGAGGTAACGCACGGGCAAGGCGGGTGCTGCGGGGTCGAAGCCGACCACGTGCACCTGCAGGTCGTGCCCGCATTCGCCGGGGGCCTCGAGCTCCACGAAGTCGTCCTCCCAGCCCTCGCTCTGCATCTCGGCGTAGAGCGCGCCGCGCGCCGCTCGGCAAGCCGGGCAGCTGAACATATACTCGCGCAACAGATTCCAGGTCGCGGTCGCGGGTTCGTCCACCCTGGCGAACGGCGGGCGCGACAGCGCTTCCCGCACGACCTGCGCGGCTTGCATCGTCTGCTCCTGCGGGAGGGCGTCGTCGACGACAGTGAAGGAACTGCGTTCGGCGAGCATGACCACAGCCAGCGGTTCAGCCGCGACCGGTTTGCGGTCGAGAGGGTAGGCGATCGCCTTGATGGCGTCATCGGTGGGAGGTCGGCCGTCGGTGTAGGTGGTGCGCGAGTCGGACATGCACATCACGACCCCGTCTGCGGCGGCGTAGGTGAGCAGCGTCATCGCCGCAGGCTCCCACACTCGCGGCGGGACTCAGCGGTCAGCCGCGCTCGAAATCCGTGAGCCGTTCCCGAGACCCGCTCCGGACGACCGTGCTCGGGTTCGAAGGTCGGGCCATGGGAGCGCCTGTCTCGCGTATCTCGGCGCCGAGCGACTCGAAGACGACTCCCCTGGGGGGCGACCGCCGTCGGTGCCATGATGGCCGTCCGTGCGGGTCGAGTATTTGCGGGGCCCGGACGGTACCGTGAATTTGCGGATACAGTTATTGTGTCGCCGTGCAATCATCACCTACGGCCGCGGTAATCGCAGGCACCTGCGCTGTCATCGCCGCCATCATCGCTCTTATCGGCCAGCGCAGACTTCTCAAATCGAACGAACGCATCGCGCGTATGACCGAGGCTACCAATACATCAATCGCCGCCTTGACTACCGAGACAAATAAGGCTGTCGCTGCGCAGGGTCGCCGAATGAAGTTGCGCGATGATCGACGGGATGCGATCAATTCCTTCTTGGAATCTGTGCAGAAGGTCGAAGAGCTCGTCGAGCAGCGTATGCGCGGGCACCTGGTTGAACTGGAAGTCCTCCGCTCGGCTGTTCACACTGTCTGGTATCGCCAGAAGTGTGTCGAAGTGGTCGGAACCCCGGAGTTGCAGGATGCGGCATTCAAATTCGCCCTGCGAATCCAAGAAACTTTTGAGACAGATTCGGGCGGTTCCTACAACGACTTCCTGAACGACGCTCGATTCGCGTTCATCGAGGCAGCGCGCAATACGCTGAGCGCTACGGACGAAGCGGAGTCCAACTCGGCGGCGTGATCGCGTCCGGTTGAAGGACGTCATCGCATACTGGCTCGGCGGCCTTCGGCTCTGCACCGTGCCCGTGCACCGTTCCCGATCCGGCCGAGCTCAGGCCTGCTCACCCGCTGATTCGGTTCCGGCAATCCAGGCGTGGGTGCCTCACCGAGCGCGCCCGGGAATGGCGTCGATGCTGGCGGTGGGGTCGGCTTCATTGAGCCGACTCCGGTCACCGCGATGCGGAAGTATCGCGGCAGACAGCCCCTGTGCCGGTGCGGTTGCATGCGCACCATCCGCGACCGGAGCGCGTGGGGAGAGGACCTGCTGGTTTCCGCATGCCGTGTTCGCTGATCGAGTGCTTCGATTGAGTCATGTGAACGCGTTTCCATGACGACTTCGCCAGCTACGGTGGTGCTCGAACAGATGTGCCTGCGCGACAAGACCGCGATTGCCACCGACACCGCGCCCTGCTCGACACCGACCTCGAACAAGCCGGACGCGCGATCGATCTCTTCGCGGAGGTCGAGTCACCGCTGCCCGAGCGCACCGCCCCGCGCAGCCGCGACATCTTCACTCCCACCCGCTGGGCCCGACAGACCGACCCGCCGCCATGGCCCCTGCACCGCTGGGTCACCTCCATCCCAGATTGGCTGGCCCCTGCCGCCGCCCGCCTCGATCACTGAAACAATCTCACCGCGCGATTGCCGCCCATGCCCGCTGCCGCTCTGTCGGTCGAAAACACGGACAGAGCAGCCACTCCCGGCACCGCGCCCCGGGAGCGCCCTGTCTCTCCCGCGCGGCGACCGGGGCACTCCCGGAGCACGTGTGTCGGTCGTGCCGGTGCTCTCAAGAGTGCAAAACAGGGGTGCGGACGACCGCCGTTGGCGGCCGGGCGCCGCGAGGTAGCCCGCGACAGAGCGACCATCTCGGCGAACCAGGGCTTGAGGGCGGTGAGGACACCAGCGGTGTCGGCGCGGCAAGCACAGACCTTCCTGCCTGTCGTGGTGCCGAGCCTGGGAAGGGCCTTTGTTTCGTGGTAGTCTAATTGCGCCGTCGGGTAGTCTCGCAGTGTGGCTATCAGGCTCTACTACGCGCTGGCCCAGATGATGGCGACGGCCGGGACCGAACTGACTCCCGAGCAGGTCGTGGCACTGATGCGGCGGTGGCTGGCCGGAGAGGTGCGCGCATGGGGCGAACCCGCCTACGACGCCGCCACCGGATGGCAGATGTTCCAGCTGTGGATGCGCACCGACACCGGTCAGGCCGTGCAGGTCACCGGCCGGATCGCGCCGCCCGACTTCACCGTCGTCGATGTCCGGCCGCTGACGGCCACCGAGACCGCCGAATTCACGCAGTGGGAGAACTCCGATGATTGACGACACCACCCCCACCGATGACGCGACCCCCGAGCAGATGGCCCGGATCGTGGCCCGCGCCCAGCGCGGGCGCGCGGTGCAGGCCGAGCCTGCTGCTGACACCGAGTCCGATGCCCGGCTCAAGCCGCGCTCGGTGAAGATGTCCGACGAGCTGGACCTGCGCGTCGGAATCCGTGCCGGCGAGCTCGGGATGAGCAAGAGCGCCTACTTCCGCTGGCTCGCCGAGCGAGACCTCGGGACCGCCTACGGTGACGAGCCCGAAATGGTGCCGCTGGCCGAGGCGCTCGAGATCGCCACCCGCGCGGTGACCGAGGCGCTCGGCCAGTTGTCGCACCGGCCCGGCCACGCAGCGTGACCCCCTTGCCCGCACGGTTGCGCTCGTGTTCGTCGCAGTGGGCATCCGACCGAGCGCACTGAGCCGCCGTTTCCGGTCGCGGTCCGCCGGGCTTCCCGTACGCTTGCCGCGACCGTGCGGTGAAGCGCGGGATGCTGGGCCGATGTCGTTTCCCGTGCACGACTTCGAGGGTTTCGTGCCGCTCGCCGACGTGGCGGCCGCACCGGCCGCGAACGGGGTCTACGTCGTGGTGCGCCCGGCGAGCACGCGCCCGGTGTTCCTGCCCGCGAGCCCGGCCGGGCGGTGGAACGCCGACTCCGCCTGACGGGCCGCGGATCTACCGGGGCAGTGACGGTTGCAGGAGTAGGTAGCGGAACCCGAAATCGACGTCGGCGCCGAAATCTCGCCAGCAGCAGTGGTATCCCGAGTTGAACGTCAGCCGCTCTCCGACTCGCCCGCCCTCGAGCCTCCACTGCAACGCCCCGGGGCCGACGGTGCGGCCCTCCCACAGCCGGAACTCGTAGGCCTGCGACCGGGCGGTGGAATTGCGTTGGCTCCAGAACGGATAGTTCGTCAGCGTGATCGAGGCCCCGGCATCGACAGTCCCGTCGAGGATCAATCGTTCGATGCGCTGGACATCGCGCCAGATCGCCGCAGCATCCAGATCCGGAGCACCCGAGGCCGGCAGGTCGAACACCTCGCCCTCGACACTCGCGCGCAGCCGCTTCTTCGGATACTTGAGCTCCAGCGCGATCCGGTGCCCGTTCAGTTCCCCGAGCACGTCGATGGACAATCGGCTCCGCCCGCCCACCGGCTCGCTGACCGGCACCGTCTTCTCCAACCGCAGCTGGGCGACATCGTCGGCCAGCACCATCGCGAGCGCCAGCTGAAAGTCCCTCTCGGAGTGGAACAGGGGACGCCGCCGAGCAAGCTCTTCCATGCACGACCGCACGAACGGCGCAAGATCGATCACGCGACCTCCACTTCGAACTATCCGCCTGACTACGGCACCCCGCGACCTTCCGGTGGCCGGGCCGGGCAGTCTTTCACGATCAAGACCGCCCCGGTTCCGAGGGGGGAGTACGTGACGCCGCCTCGCGGCCCGCGAGCCTGCGGTGCGCTGATGGCGGAGTGTTATCGCAGGTCGAGCTGTGTGGCCGAGTCCGGGTGCAGGGACCAGGGCTGGGATATGCCGATGTCGGGGATGAGTTCGCCCCGGCACTGTTGCTGGCCGCGGGTGATCACGACCGCTCGGATGTCGGTTCCGAGCAGGTAGGGGCAGTGCGCGGCCGAGACGCGTGCGCAGTCCGGGTGCAGCGGGGCCGGGCTGGGGCAGCGGCCGGCGGTGTCGATGAGCACCACTGTAGCGGCCGGGTCGGCGTCCAGGCCGCAGTGCTGGCAGAGCCAGTCGGCTTGACCCCGGGCGATCCTGCGACGGTGGATCATCCGCCAATGCGCGCGCAGTCCCGGGTGCCCGCCGGTGACCAGGGTGATCCACGGGATCGGGATGCCGCGGTCGGTGGGCCGGTCGGCCCCGGCGGGGTTGTGGTCGACCGGGGCGGCGTCCAGGACGCGCTCGAGCTCAGCGTGTAGCCCGGCTTCCGCGCACCCGGCGGTGCGGCAGAGCACGGTGCCGGTGTCCAGGCCGAGCAGCCGCGGCCGCCGGCATTGCGCGCACGGCAATTTGGCAGGACCAGGGTCTGTTTCGGATCTCGCGTTAGGATGAAACCGCCGCTCATCGCACAGTTTCGCCCGGTGTCCGGCCGGGAAGCGGCGACTGCACGAGGGGCGCTGCGACCGGTTCCGCTTGAGTGCCGTCGTCCGTGGGTGCGTCGGCGACGGTGACGTGGGTGATGCCGGGCAGGCGGTGGGCGAGTTCGCGTTCGTAGGCGGGGCGGGGCAGGGCAGGGGCCAGGGGCCGGTAGGTAGGGGTCGAACTGACGGGCGGTGCCGTCGAGCACGAGGCCGTTGCAGACGGTGACGCGATGCAGGAACGCGATGATCCGAGCGTCGGGGCCGAGGCCGTGGTGGAAGCCCAGGGTGTCGGGATCGAGGAAGCCGGTCACGACTGCTTAGCGGGCCGGCAGGCCTTGTTCGCGGAGTGCGGCGGTGACGGCGGCCGAGACCACTTCGCAGTCGCCGTCACGGGGTGCGGGTAAGGCGTGCTGTGCCAGCACGGCGGTCAGTGCCTCCGGCACGGTGGCGCGCTGCGTCTCGTCGAGCACCCCCGATGTCGCGGCTGGTCCCACATCGGGAATCGACGGGGTGTCGCGGGATAGCTCGATGGCATCGGGGGCCCGTACTCGGCCGGGGAATCCGTAGGCGTCTAACTGATCAGTTCAGAATGAGTCGGCGTAGGCAGATCACCGAGCAGGCGACGCTGAGCAGGGCTTGGTGGACATCGGCGCGACGTTCGGTGCGGACCCGTAGGGCTGATTTTCGGGTAGGGTCACCGGTGCGGTCTCGCCGACAGGCGAATGGAATCTCGGTGTACACGAGCGGAACCATGACCAGCTTCTCGTCGCCGAGCGGTCTCGCCGACAGGCGAATAGAAAGGTGCCGACCTCGGTCACCGGCTGCAGGTGCTGTACGTCGCCGTGCAATCTCGCCGACAGACAGCAGGAGAGGGGGCTGTAGCCCCCTGGCGGGTGGTCAGGTGCAGCCGCAGTCGCAGTCGCAGCCCATGCACAGCAGCAGCTCGCCGTCGAGGATCCCCGTCGCGAACTCCTCAATCACCGGACGGACAGCGTCGATCTCCTCACCCAACACCGTTGCAGCAGAACACATCATCGACACATCTAACAAAGCACTACTAACTGATCAGTTCAGAATGAGCTGGCGTGTCGCCTTCCGCTGTCCGGCAATGGCATCGATGATGCCGGGGTGCGTGAGCAGATCCTGACCGATGAACTGTGGACACGGGCTCGAGCCCTTGATCCCGCAGCAACCCAGACGATTCCGCTACCCCGGCCGCCGACGAGCCGACGATCGCACAGCCTTGGAAGGCATCCTGTTCGTCGCCCGCACCGGCATCGGATGGAACCGATTGCCCACTGCCTTGTTCGGCGCTTCCGGAGCCACGTGCTGGCGGCGGCTCACCGAGTGGCACGAGGCCGGGGTGTGGCAGCGGCTGCACGAACAACTGCTGGCCGAACTCAACGCGGCGGGCCGGCTGGACCTGTCGGCCGCATTGGCCGACTCGACGCATCTGCGCGCGCTCAAAGGGGGGCCCACACCGGCCCGAGCCCGGTCGACCGCGCCCGGCCCGGCTCCAAACACCACCTCATCACCGACGCCACCGGCATCCCCCTCGCAGTCCTCCTGACCGGCGGGAACCGCCACGACCTCACCCAGCTGCTCCCGCTGATCGAGGCGATCCCGCCCATCCGAGGCAAAATCGGACGCCCACTGCGCCGGCCCGGGCGGATCTACGCCGACCGCGGCTACGACCACGACAAGTACCGCCGCCTGGTCCGCGCCCGCGGCATCACCCCGCTCATCGCCCGCCGAGGCACCGGCCACGGCTCCGGGCTCGGCGTCCACCGCTGGCCGGTCGAGCGCACCTTCGCCTGGATCAAGAACTACCGTTGGCTCCGAGTTCGCACCGAGCGCCGAGCCGATGTCCACCAAGCCCTGCTCAGCCTGGCCTGCTCCATGATCTGCCTACGCCAACTCATTCTGAACTGATCAGTAAGTCGAAACCTCAGTGATCTGGGGGACCGCCGGGATTGTCGCTTCCCGCAACTGGTCTCGAAATGTCGGCCAAATTTGCGAGAATGCGCATGTGGCAACAGGTGTGGTGATCGACGGGCCGGGATGGTGCGAGCCGGGACTCGATGTGCGCGGCGGCCGGTATCCGTTAGCGGTCGAGTCGGCGGTGTTGCGGATGGTCGATGTTCTGGTGCCGGGTGTTTCGACGCTGACGGGGTCTGCGCGCTCCTTCTCGCTGTATTGGGCGCTGGCCGACTATGCCGGTCGTCATGACCTCGACGCGGCGGCGTGCCGACAACTCGTGCGCCGCAGTGAAGTCGCGCTGGCGTGGCTGTCGAATACCTACGGCACGGGAAGCGCGCACGGTGCCGTCAGCGTCGCCTCGCTCATCGCGAAAGGGTCGAGTGAGATGATGGCGGAGCAACGACAGGGAAGCTATTCGCCGCGGCCGTGGGGCTTCTGGTCGCAATACGGCGGCCCGTCCGTCACCCTGGGTGCCGTCTCGGTGAACAAGCGGGCGCTTCGCCCCGGTCGCATACCGTGTCCCGGCCAGGTCGCGGCGCTGTTCGCCGGACTGTTCGACATCTGTCGCATCCGCCCTGTGCGCGAATCGGATCTGGCGGGTTTGGCCGGTCTCGGCGACGACATCGGCCCGGACTCTGTGGACTCCGTTTGGCTGCGGAACCTGCTGCTCGGTCGGGGCGAGGACGCCGGGTCGGGCTCCGGCAACGCCGAGACCCGCTGGGCCGCGTTCCGTATTCTGGGTCGCTGCGTGCAACTTTCCGGTTCTGCCAGCGGTTGGACCGACATCCTCCGTCGAGCGGTCGCCTACGGTGAGCACCTGGCTACCGACCCAGTGCTGGCAGAGGAGACCCGCGCTCAGGCATGGAGGGGCACGCTGTTGCGTCACCGCACCGTCGGCGCGTGGCGTGTGCTGTGGGCAGAGCTCGTGGACAGGGTGCTTGAGACAGGGGCGGGCGTCACGAAAGACGATCTACACGAATGGATCCGTGCGTCTGTGCCCACCTCGACCGTTCGGCACCTGGTGGAGGACCTGCCCGACACCCTCGACTCTCGGGGACACCCAGCGCGCGCCGAGGACCACGTGGAAGACCGTGCCAGGCCGATCGAGTCCCGGCTCGCAATCCTGCTGTTGGGAGCACAACGCGACCGTGAGCTGACCGGAACAGTTCTCGAAGCGTTCCGAGGCGGTCGTCGCAACACCAAACAGTTCCTCGACCCGCAATGGGTCCGCCACCAACGCGACGCCCACCTCGACCGCAACGTCGGAGATCTCGCCTGCGCACTGGTCGATGACATGCTCGCTCAATCACAGCGGGTCGCCCTGCGTAAAACCCGTCTCGACCACTCCACCGGCCAGCTGATGATGTTCAGCAAACTACATCGACGCGAGGACGTCTTTTTTGCCTCCGGCGCCTCGGAAGGACGCGGCAACGTCGGATTGCGCACCGAGCAGCTCGGCGCTCTGGCCACCCAACTCGGTGTGTTCGATGTCGCCGACAGCGGGACGCCGACGGTGACACCCGGCGGCGCGATCGAGTTGCAGTTGCCGCGGTGAGCGTCGAGTTCGAGTTCTCCTCACCACTGACGCTGTTGCGAGATTGGCGTGCGAACGGGTGGGAGCTGACCGAGGCGCTGGTGATCGGCTACACCGTCGACCTTCCCTTCCTGGAACGGTACTTCACCTCCTCCGCGCGGGCGCTCGGCGCGCGCGTCACGATTGTGTCCGACGCCCGCCAATCGATCCACGACGACGTCGACGTCCGCCACGCCGGACGCAGCTACATGTATGCCCCCGTGCTATGCGAAGGCGCATTCCACCCAAAATTGGCGGTACTGGCCAACGACACCGATATCTGGGTCGCTCTCGGTTCGGGCAATCCCACCACCTCCGGGTGGGGGCACAACCGCGAACTGTGGCTGACGATCCGGACGGTGCGGGCATCGGGTCCGCAGGCCTTGACCGATCTCGCCACCTGGCTTACCGACCTGCCCACCGCCGTGACGATGCCGGGCTGGATCGGCGACACCCTAGCCGACATCGCCCTGCGACTCATCCCGGATCGAGTCGTCGAGCACCCCTTCGACGAACTCAGAATCCTCGGCAACCTGGAACAGCCGATCATCGATCAGCTACCCACCGATCCGGTCGAGGAACTCGCCGTCACAGCGCCATTCTTCGACCCCGGATCGCGAGCGCTGGACCGCCTGATCCAGCGGCTGAACCCGAAATCTGTTTTGCTGGGACTTCAGCCGAACCTGTCACAGTTCGACGGCGCCTCGCTGGTCCAGGCTCTACAGTCAGTTCCTGTCCATCACGTGCGTTATCTCGCCGAGGACGGCCGACTGTCGCACGGAAAACTGGTCGAATGGACCGCGGCCGGACGTCGGCGAGCGTTGATCGGCAGCCCCAACATCAGCACCGCCGCGCTGCTTCGCACTCCACGGCAGGCAGGCAATTGCGAACTCGCGGTCATCCACACGACCGATTCGACGCTGCTGCCCGAGGGCGACCCGGGTACCACCGGAGATCTGCTCACCAAGCACACCTTCCCGGCACAGCGACCCCGTCCCGAACTCGACCCGCTGACTGCGCTCGGAGCCCGACTCCGTCCCGACGGTCTGGAAGTCGAGTTGATCGCGCGAGCGTCCGTATCCGCCGTCATCGAGATCTCCGCCGACGGCGGTCCCGACGAATGGGTCGCCGCCCACACGATCGAAACAGTCGAACCAGGGCACCATCCCTACCTCTGTCCAGTTCGGGCGCGAGACGGTACCGCGGTCCGTGCCCGCACAGGTATCGACGGCATCGTCCATACATCGCGCGTCGTCTTCGCCACCGACCCACACCGATGCCGCGCCCGAACGACCGCCCCCGCCGGCACGAGTCTCACACAGGACTACGCCCCGGAGGCGTTCTTCGAAGACACCGACCTCGCCGCCCGTTTCCGCAAGGACCTCGACAACCTCCTCGCCGCATCCGCGGTCGCGACGACACCGACAGCGTCGACATCGCCGAGGAACAGCGGCACAGAGGCTCCCGACGACGATCGGTGGAGCGCCTGGATCGCCTCCGTCGAAGGCATGTTGAAACCGTCGCTGACCGGGCTGTTGTTCGGCAACAGCCTCGAGACCATCCCGCATATGCGCACGCCGTCGTGGTTGGTCGACATCGACGAAGGCAGCGACATCACCGAAGACGAGAACGAGGAGGATATCGATCTGCTGGCGAACTCCTCCGCCGCGCACCAGCGCGCCGTCGAGGCCATCCAGGACACCGCACGGGCCGCGTGGCGGAAATGGGACCGCAGGCTGCGCCAACGGATCGTCGGCGCCGAACCGCGCCTGCCTGTGGAACTTCGCCTGCTGGCAGTACGACTACACCTGGATCTGCTCGCCGCCGGACTTCGCAGGCCCGACGAAACCCAGTGGAGCGACGATCTCATCGAACTGCTCTACCAACTCCTGCCCGATACCGAATCCATACCAGCACAGGCGCGCAGTACGGTCGGCGCTGTACTGGCCGTCGGTACATCGTTGTTGTTCGACGAACTTCGGCAATCCGGCGGCGTGGAACGAGACTTTCGCGCACAGAAGCTCTGGTCGAACGCACGACACGTCATCGCACTCGCCGCCGAGGACGCAATCGACCGCCATCTCCTCGACCAAGCAAACACCTACAGCCGCAACGCCTCCCGCTCCGCAGTGGAACTGCTCGTCGACCGCGCGCGCATCAGCGCCACCGATCCAACCGCCGAAATCCGAGCCATCCTGGCCGACAAAGCAATCACCGCCGACTTCCACGACGGGGCCTGGGTCTGCCGCACCGGCGACAAGAAGAACCAGCTCACCACCGCGGCGACTATCGCCACCACGGTCGGCGCACCCTGCGCAGCCCTCGTCATCGGCGACGACACCGGCCACGTCGTGCTCTGGGTAGGCGATGACATCGCCTACGCCGAGAGCAGACAACAGCGGTGGCGACTGCATCGAGTGGTGGTCGGCACACCGACCACGACACTGGTCACAGCCGACGGACGCGGAGGCGCCCGCAGAATCATCCCGCTGACCAAACCCGATCCCGAGATAACCCGTCTCTGCACGGCAATCGGGGTCAAACCGGACCTGCTCCGAATAGCTCTGACAGGCATGGCAGCCCCCATCCCCCGAAGGCGTGGGGTCAGCGGGGTGATTTCAGAGAAGTAGCAGCAGTATCGCGATCGGGATCAGTCTCCAATCGGAAGCACTCGACGGACGGCAGCCGCGTTGAGCCCAATCCCACTTAACCCGCAACCCTGTCACGTGACATAGCCGGAAAGGGAGAGGCCCGGGCCACGGCACAACCTCAACCCGCCACTCGCAGAGTTTTCAAGATCAATCCGCTCCAGAAGTGCCAGGTACAGCGCACATCCCTTCGGACTTGCCGACTACTTTTGCACGCAAGATGTCCGAATTCGGTGCAATCTACTTGGCAAGTCCCAGGTCGCGGATGCCAACAAAGTTGCGGGTCATGAAGTTGGTGACGCCCGGCACGGGGTGAGGTGAAGGGGACGGATCTTCCGGCGGCAGGATGGAAAACACCACATCCCCCATCCGCCCCTGACCGGAAAGACCCGTCCGTGACCCACCGTAATGCCCCGTTGTCCGTCGAAGGCCGTCGCCGTCTCGTGCACCGTTGCCAGGACCGCCCGATCGCTCACGTGGCCGCGGAGATGGGGATCTCGCGCCAGTGCGCCTCGAAGTGGGTGAACCGGTGGCGTCGCTTCGGTGAAGTGGGACTGCTCGATCGGTCCTCGGTCCCGCACCGCCAGCCGACCGCGACTCCAGCGCCGGTTGTCGCCCGGATCGAGCGATGGCGCCGCGATCACAAGTGGTCCGCGCGGCGGATCGCGTTCGAACTCGACTCCCAGGGCATCGGCATCGCGGTGCGCACGGTCACACGGCAGCTGGCGCAGCTGGGTTTGAACCGGCGCTGGTTCATCGACCCCAGCGGTGCCGGCAACCGCGCCCCGGCCCGGATCACTGCTCGCTGGCCCGGGCACATGGTCCACCTCGACGTGAAGAAGGTCGGCCGGATCCCCGACGGCGGCGGCTGGCGCACCCACGGCCTGGGCTCCGAGCAGGCCAAGGCCGTGTCCCGGGCCAAGAAACGCGGCGCGAGAGCCGGCTACGTCTACCTGCACTCAGCCGTCGACTGATTCTCGCGCCTGGCCTACACCGAATCGCTCGACGACGAGACCGCCCGCACCACAGTCGGTTTCGTGCCCCATGCGCGGGTGTTCTTCGCCGCACACGGCATCACCCGGATCCACCGCATCATCACCGACAACGGCGCCTGCTACCGCGCCCACGACTTCGCCAAAGTCCTGCACGGCGCCCGGCACCAGCGGACCCGCCCCTACACACCCCGCCACAACGGCAAGGTCGAGCGCTACCAACAAATCCTGGCCGAGGAACTGCTCTACGCCCGCGAATGGACCAGCGAACAACAACGCACCCACGCGATCACGGTCTGGAACATCCACTACCACTACCACTACCACTAGCCGGCAACCGGCCACCAGCCAACTGCCTCCACACCGGCGTCACCAACGGCACGGCGTCATACACCTGCGCAGCGGCCGGAAGCCTGCTGGCACCGCACGACACCGACGCCATCACCATCGCCGATGACCTGTCATCCACCTCGCGGTTCCGACCCGATGTCCTCGTGCGGATCGATGGTGCAGCGGTGGTACCGCTGGACGCCAAGTACAAGACCTACGACTCGGGCAGCGTATCCCCCGCCGACGTCCACCAGCTGCTCACCTACATCAGCGGCCACGCCCCTGCCTCGACACCAGTCGCGGCGATCGTGTCAGTTGTCTCGTGCCGCTGGTCTAAATCCAGGGCGGGTGCCCGGTTACGATTGCGAAGGTAGTACGTTGCCCTCGCCTTGCCCCTCTCCGGTCCGCACGCTGAGCTCGAAAATCGCGCGCGCGCGTGTACCCACTGCGTCCTTCCTGCTTCGCCCCAACCTAACTGCCTCCATAGCCGCGCTACCGGTCCAGGTTCCTACGCTCAAATAGGTTAGATAGGATTCGAGTCTGATCGCCGCGTGTCGGATATCTGTATAGTGTAGAGTGAAATCGACCTTGTCCAGTCGCCCCGCGCCAGCCGCGCGACCTAGGAGCAGCTTGGCGGGCACCGCGTAGACGTCGCCGTCGGCGCCGATGAGCCAGTACGCGGCTGTCGGACTCGTGCTCAGCAAGTCCTTGATCTGGTCGATTTTGATTCTCCACCTGTCCGCGACGGCCCCGGAAGGAATGTTCAGCGCTTTCTTGACTTGTACGAACTCGGCGAACTCAAGCTCCAGTTGTCCAGGAATTGCAATGGACACTACTATCGCCAGGTCGGCGCCGATTTCCTTCTCTTCCTTCTTCTGAATTGGTCTATAAGCTCCCACGATGTCGACCGGCAAACGCTCGGCTCCGGCTGAGGCTCGCTGTCTCTGCCGCAAGGTTTCCTCGATCTGCTTCATGAGTATGCGCAGGTGCCCCTCTTCTTCGTGCGAGCCGAAATCGCGGAATTCGTCGGCGAATGCGACGCATGCGTCCGCTACCGCTGCATGCATCATGACCTCAATTTCAAGATCGGACAGCCACGTGGACGTCGGCTCTCCCAGCGGGCGCGGAAATTGGGTTCTTCCTCGATCGGACCTTCGAGCCAAAGAAGAAAGAGACACCGGAGCCACCTCATCCCAACCGTCGGCTGCAGTGAGTACTCCACGCGCTCGAACGGAAATTTCGGGTATCGAATGCCGCGTCGC